>NZ_CP080406.1:0-4800000 GCF_023704055.1 Rhodococcus sp. 11-3
GTGAACGACGAGCCGAACGCGCTGGCCGACGTGTGGCCGGACGTCGTCGCGGAGCTGACCGCCGACGGCGAGGGCCTCAGCAAGGGCCAGAAGGCGTGGCTCGCCCTGGTCAGGCCGATCACCCTGGCGCAGGGTTTCGCCCTCCTGTCGGTTCCGTCCTCGTTCGCGCAGGAGGCCATCGAGCGGGATCTGCGCGAGCCGATCCTCCGCGCGCTCCACCGCACCCTCGGCCATCGCGTCGAGGGACTCGGCGTGCGCATCGAACCCTCGGCGGCCGTCGACGATCCCGCCGAGGACCCCTACGCCGTGCCCCGGGACACGCTGCCCCTCGAGGGCCTGCCGCCGGACCCCCGCGCGCCCGAGCCCCACGCGTTCGATACGCGGCCGATTCCCACCGGACCGCGCGAGACCGACCCCCGCGACATGGTGCATCCGTTCCGGCGGCGCCGCCCCTCCTCCCTCGACCACGGCATGCTCGAGGTCGACACGGGCGAACTCGAGGAGGTCGACGACGACCGGGAGGCCATGACCGCGGTCCGGGAGTCGTGGCCGTCCTACTTCACCCAGCCGCCGCCGCCCGCCGCCGCGGCACCGACCGGCAGCAGCAGCCTCAACGCGAAGTACACGTTCGACACGTTCGTCATCGGAGCGTCGAACCGGTTCGCCCACGCGGCCGCGGTGGCGATCGCCGAGGCGCCCGCCCGCGCGTACAACCCGCTGTTCATCTGGGGTGCCTCCGGCCTGGGCAAGACGCACCTGCTGCATGCCGCCGGGCACTATGCGCAGCGCCTGTTCCCGGGCATGCGGGTCAAGTACGTCTCCACCGAGGAGTTCACGAACGACTTCATCAACAGCCTCCGCGACGACCGCAAGGTGGCGTTCAAGCGCAGGTACCGCGAGACGGACATCCTCCTCGTCGACGACATCCAGTTCATCGAGGGCAAGGAAGGTATCCAGGAGGAGTTCTTCCACACCTTCAACACCCTGCACAACGCGAACAAGCAAATCGTGGTGTCGTCCGACCGTCCCCCGAAGCAGCTCGCGACGCTCGAGGAGCGCCTGCGGACCCGGTTCGAGTGGGGCCTGATCACCGACGTCCAGCCGCCCGAACTCGAGACCCGCATCGCGATCCTCAGCAAGAAGGCGCGGATGGACCGGCTGGACGTGCCGCACGACGTCCTCGAGTTGATCGCCAGCAGGATCGAACGCAACATCCGCGAACTCGAGGGTGCGCTGATCCGGGTGACGGCCTTCGCGTCCCTCAACCGGCAACCGCTGGACCTGACGCTGGCGGAGGTGGTGCTGCGGGACCTCATCCCCGACTCGACGGCTCTCGAGATCAACTCGGCCACCATCATGGCGGTGACCGCCGAGTACTTCGGCACCTCGATCGACGACCTGTGCGGGCCCGGCAAGGCGCGGCCGCTGGCCCAGGCGCGACAGATCGCGATGTATCTGTGCCGCGAGCTCACCGACCTCTCGCTGCCCAAGATCGGGCAGACCTTCGGCCGGGACCACACGACGGTCATGTACGCGGACAAGAAGATTCGCAAGGAGATGACCGAGCGGCGGAAGGTCTACGACCAGGTGCAGGAGCTGACCGCGCGCATCAAGCAGCGCTCCAAGCGCTGAGCCGTACCGCCCTGTGGCAGGGGCCCGGACGATCGCGTCCGGGCCCTTCGTCGTATCCGGGGACGGGCCGGCGGTAGGCGGTGAGTGTGATTCTCGAGACGGATGGGCAGTGACTCACACCTGTGGACAACCGTGTGTACAACATGGGATCTTTGTGGACGGACGGTGTACCGATGTTGAACACTCTCGAGATGTCCACATCCGTCCTCGAGAATTCCTCGAGTTCATCCTCGAGAGTGCGGGGCTCGAGAAGCCCGCCCCACCAGCGTAGACGGTCGTTCGTCCACAGATTCCACAACCCCTATTACTACTTCTGTGTTTTCTCTCGAAGATTCCTCTTTCAAAACAGGCTTGTGGAGGACTCGAGTGCACAGGGTCTCGAGAGCCGCGTCCCCCTCGAGCCTCCGGCTTTCCAAGTGCTCCACGAGCGCATACCGTGGAGCGACGTCCCCGCTGCCGACCTCGGTGTCGGGGTCCTGTGCCAGACTTCGTTGAATCGATCGACAGCCATCAGAGCGAAAGGATCCGCCGGGCGATGGAGCTTGGAAGCATGAAGTTTCGTGTCGCTCGCGAGGACTTCGCCGACTCCGTCGCGTGGGTTGCGCGCAGTCTTCCGTCGCGGCCGCCGGTGCCGGTGCTCGGCGGCGTCCTCCTCGGCGCCGACGAGCAGGGACTGACCGTCTCCGGGTTCGACTACGAGGTCTCCGCGCAGGTCCATGTCTCCGCAGAGGTCATCACCCCCGGGCAGGTGCTCGTGTCGGGCCGCCTGCTCGCCGACATCACCCGCGCGCTGCCCAACAAGCCCGTCGACGTGGTGCTCGACGGAACGCGGGTGCTCATCAACTGCGGTAGCGCGAAGTTCTCCCTGCCGACCATGCCGGTCGAGGACTACCCGCAGCTGCCCGAGTTGCCGCAGCAGACCGGTTCGCTGCCCGTGGAGGTGTTCGCCGAGGCGATCAGCCAGGTCGCGGTCGCGGCCGGCAAGGACGACACCCTGCCGATGCTGACCGGTATCCGTGTGGAGATCGACGGCACCCACATGGTGCTTGCGGCCACCGACCGGTTCCGCCTCGCGGTCCGCAAGATCGAGTGGATGCCCACCGCAGACACCGCGACCGCCGCGGTCCTCGTGCCGGCCAAGACTCTCTCCGAGTCGGCGAAAACCGTTGGCGGATCTTCTAATTCGCCCGTCCAGCTCGCGCTGGGTGCCGGTTCGTCGGTCGGCGCCGAGGGCCTGCTCGGCATCGTTGCGGACGGCCGGCGCACCACCACCCGCCTCCTCGACGCCGAATTCCCCAAGTTCCGCCAGTTGCTGCCGACCGAGCACACCGCGATGGCGACCGTCGACATCGCGCCGCTCGTGGACGCGATCAAGCGCGTCGCGCTCGTCGCCGAGCGCGGGGCGCAGGTGCGGCTCGAGTTCACCGATGGCGGTCTGCTGTTGTCGGCCGGTGGCGACGACGCCGGGCGCGCGGAGGAGTCCCTCGCCGCGGAGTTCCACGGCGAGCCGCTGATCATCGCGTTCAACCCCGGGTACCTGCTCGACGGCCTCGGCTCGCTGCACAGCGAGAAGGTGTCGTTCGGCTTCACGACGCCGAGCCGTCCCGCGGTGCTGCGACCGGCGCTCGAGGAAGCGCCCGAGCCCGACGCCTCCGGTACGTTCGCCGCCCCGGACAGCGACTACACCTATCTGCTGATGCCGGTGCGCCTGCCGGGCTGACCCGGGGGCAGGAAACGGTCGGAGCCCGTGTACGTTCGCACCTTCTCGTTGCGCGACTTCCGTTCCTGGGAAGCCGTTTCGCTGAATCTGGCGCCGGGGCCGACGGTGTTCCTCGGTCGCAACGGGCACGGCAAGACCAACCTGCTCGAGGCGCTCGGCTACCTGTCGACGCTGACCTCGCACCGGGTGTCCGGCGATGCCCCGCTGTTCCGGAGCGGGACGTCGCGCGCCCAGGTGGGTGCGGTCGTCGTCAACGGCGGCCGGGAACTGGGTATCGACATCGAACTCAACGAGGGCCGGCCCAACCGGGGCCGGATCAACCAGTCCCCGACCCGGCGGCCGCGCGAGATCCTCGGCATCCTGCGGACGGTGTTGTTCGCGCCGGAGGACCTGTCGCTGGTGCGGGGCGACCCGGGCGACCGGCGCCGGTTCCTCGACGAGCTGCTCGCCACCCGCATCCCGCGGATGAGCGGGGTCCGCGCCGACTACGACAAGGTGCTGCGACAGCGCTCGGCCCTGCTGAAGACGGCCGGGGGTGCGCTGCGCCGCGGCAGCCGGTCCGGCGACGGGGCGAGCGCACTGGCGACGCTCGACGTGTGGGACGGCCATCTCGCGGCACACGGGTCCGAGCTGCTCGCGGCCCGCGTCGCGCTGCTGCACGAGCTCGCCCCGCACGTCGCCGAGGCGTACCGATCGATCGCCCCCGAGTCACGACCGGCGCTGCTCCGTTACCGCAGCACGGTGGGCGAGGCGCTGCCGCCGGAGTTCGCCGACCCGGCCCGCGTGCCGCGATCCGACGACCGTGAGGTGCTCGAGGCCGCGTTCCTGACCCGGCTGGCGCAGGCGCGGACGAAGGAGATCGAGCGGGGCGTGTGCCTGGTGGGCCCCCACCGCGACGAACTCGACCTGATCCTGGGTGATCAGCCGGCCAAGGGATTCGCCAGCCACGGGGAGTCCTGGTCGTTCGCGCTGGCGCTGCGCCTGGGCGCCTTCTCGCTCCTGCGGGCCGACGGCACCGACCCGGTCCTCATGCTGGACGATGTGTTCGCCGAGCTGGATCGGCGTCGTCGCACCGCGCTCGCCGCCGTCGCGGCCTCGGCCGAGCAGGTACTCATCACCGCCGCGGTTCCCGAGGACGTGCCGGCGGAGCTGTCCGCGGTCCGGTTCGGGGTGCGGGCCGAGGACACCGACCGGGGACGGCTCTCGGTGCTGACCCGGCTCGACGGCGGCGATCCCTCGCAGCCGGATCTGGACGGAACCGTGGACGGAGCACTGCGATGAGCACCGAGAATCCGGGCGAACAACTCCCCGAGCCGCCGCTGCGCGGGATCGACCTGGCCCGTCGCGCGCTGGAGGAGGCCCGTGCGGCGGCGAAGGCGAGCGGGAAGTCGGTGGGGCAGGGGCGCGCGTCACGCGGGGCGCTGCGGCCACGGCGCCGCCGCCGCGGCTGGTCGGGCCCGGGCCCCGACGAGCGGGACCCGCAGCCGCTCGGCGCGCTGGCGAACTCGCTGGCCAAGCAGCGGGGATGGTCGGGGCGCGTGTCGGAGGGCACGGTGCTGGGCAGTTGGGCGCGCGTGGTCGGCGACGATATCGCCTCGCACGCGTCGCCGACGACGCTGCGCGACGGGGTGCTGCACGTGTCGGCGGAGTCGACCGCGTGGGCGACCCAGCTGCGCATGATGCAGGCGCAGATCCTCGCGAAGATCGCCGCCGCGGTCGGGCACGGGGTGGTCAAGGAGCTGCGGATCACCGGGCCGACGGCGCCGAGCTGGCGTAAGGGGGAGCGGCACGTCCGCGGCCGCGGACCCCGGGACACATACGGCTGATCCGACCCTGGATTTATATGTAACCCGATGTTACGTTGAAATCAGCCGGTTGTGCGCTGCCGCACACGTCCGCATCGGGAGGTACGTCCATGTCCACACCACTCATCGAACCGGACCGCGTCTTGCTCCAGGCCCGCAACGTCGAGTTCGACTGGAGCACGCTGCCCCTGCACTGGGTGCCGGGCGATCCGTTCAGCACCCACGTGCTCAACGTCCTGCATCTGTTGCTGCCGGCGGGGGAGGAGTGGTTCGTCGAAACGTTCAAGGAGGCGCTGCCGCTCATCGAAGACGAACAACTGCGCGAAGACGTCGTGGGATTCATCGGCCAGGAATCGGTGCACTCCCACGCTCACCAGGGGGTACTCGAGCAACTCGAGTCGAAGGGTCTCGATCCCACCCCGTTCACGGACCAGGTGCGGTGGCTGTTCGGCCGGTTGCTCGGCCGGCGACCGCTGACCGGACTGCGCGCGGAGAACTACCTCGTCGAGCGGCTCGCCATCATCGCCGCCGTCGAGCACATCACCGCGTTCCTCGGGGACTGGGTCCTCAATGCGAAGGGCCTCGACGCGGCGGGCACCGATCCGACCATGCTCGACCTGCTGCGCTGGCACGGCGCCGAGGAGGTCGAGCATCGCAGCGTCGCCTACGACGTGATGCGCTACTTCGACCCCGGGGAGGCCCGGCGGATCCGCACCCAGCTCCTCGTCACCCCGGTCCTCGTGTGGTTGTGGATCCGCGGTGCCCGATTCCTCATGGCCCACGACCCGGACCTGGCGCGTGCATCGAAACATGTGCGTGCACCCCATCTTTCGGACTGGCTGGCGGCGAGTCGCCGCGGCACGCTACCCGGCCCGGTGGACCTCGGCAGGCGCATGTCGCGGTACTTCCACCGCTCGTACCACCCGAGCCACGAGGGCTCGACCGGTCAGGCGGTCCGTTATCTGGCGTCCTCCCCCGCGGCCCGGGCGGCAGCCCGATGACCGGGGTGCTGCCGCGGCACCGTCGCCCGTCGGACCTGCACGGGCGGAACCGGACCGACCGTGCGATGGGCCTGCTCGGATCCGTCGTGGAGAGCTACCTGCGTCTCGTCACGGCTCTCGGCTACGACGGCGCCGCCGGTGCCGGGGACCCCGATCTGCAGCTGAATCTGGTTGTCACCGAAAAGGACCCGGTGACAGTCGACGGCGACGTGGTGCGGTTGACGCTGCGTGCCCCCGGCGGCGCCGAGCTGCCGGCGTGGCACCCGGGTGCCCACCTCGACTTCCATCTGCCCTCCGGGCGGCGACGGCAGTACTCGCTGTGCGGCGATCACGAGGACCGCACCCGCTACACCGTCGCGGTTCGCCGGATCTCCGGCGGCGGGGGCGGGTCGCTCGAGATGCATGCCCTCGAACCGGGCGACCCGGTGGCCGTGCGCGGTCCGCGCAACGGGTTCCCGTTCGTCGCCGAGGGTGCGGCCCTGTTCGTCGCCGGCGGGATCGGCATCACTCCCGTCCTGGCGATGACCCGCGCCGCGGACCGTGCCGGAATGGACTGGCGGCTCGTCTACACCGGACGCACCCGGGCCGCGATGCCGTTCCTTGACGAGATCGGAACATGGGATCCGTCAAGGGTTTTCGTACGCCCGGACGACGAGCACGGCACGCCGACGGGCGCCGACCTGCTCGCGGGCGCCCCCGCCGGCGGGGCCGTCTACTGTTGTGGGCCCACCCCGATGCTGGACGCGGTGCGTGCCGGCATCGATGCCACGGGGGCGTCGGCCCTGCACTTCGAGCGGTTCGGTGCCCCACCCGTCGTCGACGGCCGGGCCTTCGAGGTCCAACTGGCGAGCACCGGAGAGGTGCTCGCCGTCCCGGCCGATGAATCGGCGCTCGAAGTGATCCGCCGGCGCCGGCCCGGCATCGGCTACTCGTGCCGGCAGGGGTTCTGCGGGACCTGCCGGGTGCGGGTCCTGTCCGGCACCCCCGACCACCGCGAGAACCGGCTCACCCCCGAGGAACGTCGCGAGGAGATGCTCGTCTGTGTCTCGCGCGCCGACGGTGGCCGGCTCGTACTCGACCTCTGAGGGAGAACATGACCACTCGTACCGTCACGAACGGAGCCGTCCGCCTCCACGTCGTCGAGGAGGGCAACCCGCAGGGGCCGACCCTCGTGCTGGTCCACGGCTGGCCCGACACGCATGCCCTGTGGGACCGCGTGGTGCCCGCGCTGGCCGGCGACTTCCGGATCGTCCGGTTCGACAACCGCGGTGCCGGCGCGTCGACCGTGCCGCGCGACGTCGCGGCCTACCGGCTCGAACTGCTCGCCGCGGACCTGTTCGCGGTGATCGACGCGGTGAGCCCGGACGCGCCGGTGCACCTGCTCGGGCACGACTGGGGGTCGGTGCTGGGCTGGGAGGCCGTGTGCGAACCCGGGGCGGCGGAGCGGATCGCGTCGTACACCTCGGTGTCCGGGCCGAACCTCGACCACCTCGCGCTGTGGATGCGTCGCCGGCTGGGGGAGCGGCGCCCGCTCGGCCCGCTCGAGCAGGCCGTGGCGTCGTCCTACACGGTGCTGTTCCAGACCCCCGGCCTGCCCGTGCCCGCGCTGCGGTGGTGGTTCTCCCGGCACTGGCCGGGATTCGTCGGGTTCTTCGACCGCTCCGACCCGGCCCTGATCGGACCCGTCGCGCCCACGCTCGCCGACGACATGGTGCACGGCCTGAAGCTGTACCGGGCGAACCTGCGCCGGCGGCTCCGCGCGCCGCGCGAGCGGCGCACCGACGTCCCCGTTCAGCTGATCCAGGGCCTGCGGGACCGGGCGGTGCGGCCGGTCGGGTACGAGGACACCGAGAAGTGGGTCACCGATCTGCGCCGGGAACCGCTCGACGCCGGGCACTGGTCGCCGCGCTCGCATGCCGGGGAACTCGCGGCCGCGACCGCGCGCTTCGTGCGCGACGTCGAGGCGCGGCACACTGTCCGAACCTCGTCGCCCTAGCGATTCACCCTCCCGTACTCGCGACGCCGCGCCTGCGGGCCGGTGAGCGGCGTCGGCGGCCCGTCCTGTGTCGGGCGGGGCAAGTACGCTTCCGGGCAGTAGGATGAATTCCGAATGCGTGCGCGTGTGCGCGAGACCCAGGCGGAAGAAGGAGAGCTACCAACCCGTGGCTGCCCAGAAGTCGAACAAGAGCAACAGTGAGTACGGTGCTTCCTCCATCACCGTCCTCGAGGGTCTCGAGGCGGTGCGCAAGCGCCCCGGCATGTACATCGGTTCCACCGGTGAGCGCGGCCTGCACCACCTGATCTGGGAGGTCGTCGACAACTCGGTCGACGAGGCGATGGCCGGCCATGCCACCAAGGTCGAGGTGACCCTCCTCGAGGACGGCGGCGTGCAGGTCGTCGACGACGGCCGTGGCATCCCCGTCGGGATGCACGCCTCCGGCATCCCGACCGTCGAGGTCGTGCTGACCCAGCTGCACGCGGGCGGCAAGTTCGATTCCGATGCCTACGCCGTCTCCGGCGGTCTGCACGGCGTCGGCATCTCGGTGGTCAACGCGCTGTCCACCCGGCTGGAGGTGGAGATCGACAACGACGGCTACCACTGGGAGCAGACGTACCTGTCGTCGAAGCCCGGCGAACTGATCAGGGGCGAGCCCACACGGGCCACCGGCACCACCGTCCGGTTCTGGTCGGACCCGGACATCTTCGAGACCACGACCTACAACTTCGAGACGGTCGCGCGGCGCCTGCAGGAGATGGCCTTCCTCAACAAGGGCCTGACGATCACGCTGACCGACGAGCGGGTCGCCCCCGAGGAGGTCACCGACGAGGTCGTCAGCGAACTCGCCGAGGCACCGAAGAAGGCCGAGGAGCAGGAACAGGCCGAGGCCGAACAGCATCACAAGGTCAAGACCCGCGTCTACCACTACCCGGGCGGCCTCGAGGACTACGTGCGGCACATCAACCGCACCAAGCAGCCGATCCACAACTCGGTCGTCGGCTTCACCGCGAAGGGCACCGGCCACGAGCTCGAGGTCGCGATGCAGTGGAACTCGGGCTACTCCGAGTCGGTCCACACCTTCGCCAACACGATCAACACCCACGAGGGCGGCACCCACGAGGAGGGCTTCCGCGCGGCCCTGACCTCGGTGGTCAACAAGTACGCGAAGGACAAGAAGCTCCTCAAGGACAAGGACCCGAACCTCACCGGCGACGACATCCGCGAGGGACTGGCCGCGATCATCTCGGTCAAGGTCGGCGAACCGCAGTTCGAGGGCCAGACCAAGACCAAGCTCGGCAACACCGAGGTCAAGTCGTTCGTGCAGAGGGCCTGCAACGAGCACCTGTCGCACTGGCTCGAGGCGAACCCGGCCGACGCGAAGACCATCGTGACGAAGGCGGTCTCGTCCGCGCAGGCCCGCGTCGCCGCCCGCAAGGCGCGCGAGCTGGTCCGGCGCAAGTCCGCCACCGATCTCGGCGGGCTGCCCGGCAAGCTGGCGGACTGCCGGTCGAACGACCCGAGCAAGTCCGAGATCTACATCGTCGAGGGCGACTCCGCCGGTGGCTCCGCGAAGTCGGGACGCGACTCGATGTACCAGGCGATCCTGCCGCTGCGCGGCAAGATCATCAACGTCGAGAAGGCGCGCATCGATCGCGTGCTGAAGAACAACGAGGTCCAGGCGATCATCACCGCCTTCGGCACCGGTATCCACGACGAGTTCGACATCGCGAAGCTGCGCTACCACAAGATCGTGCTGATGGCCGACGCCGACGTCGACGGCCAGCACATCGCCACGCTGCTGCTGACGCTGCTGTTCCGCTTCATGCGTCCGCTGGTCGAGCACGGCCACGTGTACCTGGCGCAGCCGCCGTTGTACAAGCTCAAGTGGCAGCGTTCCGAGCCCGAGTTCGCGTACTCCGACCGGGAGCGTGACGGCCTGCTCGAGCGCGGTCTCGCCGCCGGCAAGAAGATCAACAAGGACGACGGCATCCAGCGTTACAAGGGTCTCGGCGAGATGAACGCCAAGGAACTGTGGGAGACCACCATGGATCCCAGCGTGCGCGTGCTGCGTCAGGTGACGCTCGACGACGCGGCCGCAGCCGACGAGCTGTTCAGCATCCTGATGGGCGAGGACGTCGAGGCACGTCGCAGTTTCATCACCCGTAACGCCAAGGACGTTCGCTTCCTGGACGTCTGACCGGGTTCCACGGCGCCGGAGAGGGCGGCGGAAGGGGTGTGTGACGAGGTTCACACCACCGCTTTCGCCGCCCTTCGGCGCGTCGGGTGCGCGTTCCCGGGCCGCGAATGTTACTGGTCGGTAGAGTTTTCGGCTCGGTGACCGGCTCGGGGCGCGACTCCCGCCGGTTCCGGGAGTGGTCGTGCTCCTTTCGTTATCCGCACTCGGACGGATATGGTGCGTGCACTCAGGAACGTCTCTTCCGACCACTCCACCCGCAGCCGCACCTCCTCGACACCGAGCGGTGTGGCGCGGGTGTGGGTCGGCGGCGGAAACCGGGTGGAAAGTGAGCTGTGAAGATGAGTGACGAATCGCCACCTCGGCAGCGGTGGTGGAACATCGAAGGGTGGGGCCTTCGCTGGAAGGTGACCGCCGTTCTCGCCGTTCCCGTGACCGTGGCAATGGTGCTGGGCGGCCTGCGCGTGCAGCAGGAGCTCTCCAACGCCGTCCACTTCTCGTCCGCTGCCGACCAGGTGGCCGTCGTGCCCGACCTCGTCGACTTCGGTACCGCCTTCGGTACCGCCTCCGCGACGCTGGCCGCCGGCACCGGCATCACGAACGAGATCGAGAACCTCGACGCGACACTGGAACGCGTCCGGGCGGTGTCCCAGAATCCGGAGCTGGATCCGGTCATCGCCGCGGACCTCACCCGCACCGTGGCCGCCGCCGAGGCGCTGCGAGACCGTATCGCGGCCGGCAACATCCCGCTCCCCGAGCTCAACGAGCAGACCAATGCCATCCGCAAGGACCTGATCCGCATCGTCGAGGCGATCGTCGAGCCGATCGAGGATCCGTCCGTGCTCGCCGAGGGCACCCGGCTCGTCGACGCCTGGGCGTCGCAGCGCTACCTGTTCGATCAGGTGATGGGCATCGTGGCGATCCTGCGGGACCCGGACCAGCCGGGCACCACCCTGGTGTCCGCGTCCGGCTCCGAGCTCGCCATGCTCGAGACGCTCGCCCGGTCGTATCCGGCGTCCGACGCCCAGATCCAGGAGCTGCGCAACGGCGTCGCCGAGCGCACCGCGATGATCGACGCCGCCGGCGACGGGCCGCTGCCCATCCTGAACCTGCGCTCGTCGCTGCTGCAGAGCGTCGAGGTCTACGGCACCCTCATCGACGAGGCGTCCGACGCGATCAGCGAGACCGTTCTCGCCCGCGCCTCCGACACCCGCTCCGCCGCCCTCCGCGACACCGCGATCGTGCTCGGTGCCCTGCTCGCCGCGCTCGTCCTGGCGCTTCTCGTGTCGCGGTCGCTCGTCGGCCCGATCCGCCGCCTGCGCTACGGCGCTCTCAAGGTCGCCCGGCAGGAACTCCCCGACGCCATCGACCGCATCAAGGTGGGTGACAACGTCGAGGACATCGAGTTCACGCGGGTCCCGGTGCACACGACCGAGGAGGTCGGCCAGCTCGCCCGCGCCGTCGACGACATGCACGGGCAGGCCCTGCGCCTCGCCGGCGAGCAGGCCCACCTCCGCCTGCAGATCAACGACATGTTCGAGACCCTCGCCCGGCGCAGCAAGTCGCTCGTCGAGCAGCAGCTCGGCCTCATCGAACGACTCGAGTACGAGGAGAAGGATCCGGCCCGGCTCGAGAGCCTGTTCCGACTCGACCACCTCGCGGCGCGCATGCGCCGTAACGGCGACAACCTGCTGATCCTCTCGGGCACCCGGATGCGGCGCGGCCACTCCGCGCCCGTACAGCTCGGTGACATCCTGCGTGCCGCGATGTCCGAGGTGGAGGACTACCAGCGCGTCCAGATCGGCTCGACGCCGGAAGGCGCACTCAGCGGCACGGTCGCCACGGACATCGTCCACCTGCTCGCCGAGCTCGTCGACAACTCGCTGCGGGCGTCCCCGCCGGACAGCACCGTGACGTTCAGCTTCGCACGGGCTGTCGACGGTGGCCTGCTCGTCGAGATCGCCGACCGCGGTATCGGGATCCCGGCCGAGGAACTCGACGCGATCAACGAGCGGCTTGCTCTCGGTGGCGAGGTCGGTCCCGACACCGCCCGCCACATGGGTCTGTTCGTGGTCTCGCGCCTCGCGGCGCGGCACGGCCTCACCGTGCGGCTGCGCCCGACGTTCGACACCGCACGCAACCCGGGCATCACCGCCAGCGTCCACATTCCCGACGTGCTCCTCGTCTCGCCGCTCGCCCTGTCGCAGACCGGGCCGCAGCCGCGCATGGGCGAGGACGGCCGTCCGGCCGAGGCCCTGGCTCCGCGGCCGCCGCGCGACGTCGCGGCCCCGGCCCTGCCGGAACGCACCCCCGCGCCGGAATCGCCGCTGCCGCAGCGCCAGCCGGCACCCGTTCCTCCGGAGCCATCCGCGGGTCTGCCGCAGCGCCAGCCGGGGACCACTCCCGGTCTGCCGCAGCGCCGCCCCGGCTCGACTCCTGGTCTGCCGCAGCGTCAGCCGGGTGTCACCCCGAGTCCTGTGCCGCGCCAGCCCACGCCGCTGTCGGAACTGCCCCGACGGCAACCCGGTCCGACGCCGGTCCTGCCGCCGCGCCGCTCGGAGACGGTCTCGTCTGCTCCTGCTCCCGCCGCGGCCGCTCCGGCCTCGCCCGAGTCGGCTCCGTCGTCCGCGGGCAGCGGTCTGCCGCAGCGCCGGCCGGGTGCCACGCCGGGCCTGTCGCCGCAGCCGGCTCCGGCCACCGCGGGCAATGGTCTGCCGCAGCGCCGGCCGGGTGCCACGCCGGGCCTGTCGCCGCAGCCGGCTCCGTCGTCCGCGGGCAATGGTCTGCCGCAGCGCCGGCCGGGTGCCACGCCGGGCCTGTCGCCGCAGCCGTCCGCTGCTGTGCCGGGCAGCGGTGCGTCGGGGAACGGTGCGTCGGGGAACGGTGCGTCGGGCAGCGGTGCGTCGGGCAGCGGTGCGTCGGGCAACGGTCTGCCGCAGCGCCGCCCCGGGAGCACTCCCGGGCTGCCGACGCCGCCGGCCGCCGCCGATTCCTCCCTGCCGCAGCAGCATTCCGAGCGGTCCGCAGACCCGGCCGCCGCGTCCGCCGGCCACGGCAGCGCAGCAGCCGACGGGCAGCCGGGCCGCGCCGCACGGCATCGGTACCGGACGAACCCGGCCAAGACGGCCGCGTTCTTCCAGCCGCGGCCCGACGTCAACACGCTGCGTCCGGGTGCCGGCACGCCGATCTTCGCCGACATGATGTCGAGCTGGCTCGTCGATCCGACGAGCCTGCCGGAGGACCGTCGGCCGGAGTGGAACTCGCGGGCGGACGTCGGTTGGAGGGCCGCCCAGGAGGCGGCGCAAGCCCCGGTGGAGCAACTCACCACCGCGGGTCTTCCGCGACGTGCACCCGGTCATAGGCTAGTGCCCGGTGCGGTCGCCTCCCCGGCGACCGGATCTGTGCCGGCTGTTCGGCGGCGCGACCCGGAGGCCATCCGGGCCAACCTGAGCCGTCACCAGCAAGGGGTTCGCAACGGGCGGGCCTCCGCGCACGCGTCCACCCAGACCGACGAACAGGGAGTTCGATGAACATTGACTATGGATCCGACGTAACTCGTCCTCTGGACTGGTTGGTGTCGAACTTCGCGCGCGAGGTTCCCGGCGTCTCCCACGCCGTGCTCGTGTCCGCGGACGGCCTCCTGATGGCGGCCAGCGCACACCTGCCTGTCGACCGTGCCGAGCAGCTCGCTGCCGTCACGTCCGGCCTGGCCAGCCTGTCCAACGGCGTGTCCCAGCTCTTCGAGGGCGGCGGAGTGCTCCAGTCCGTCGTGGAGATGCAGCACGGTTACCTGCTGCTGATGAGCGTGGGTGACGGCTCGCACCTTGCGACCCTGACCGCCTCGGAATGCGACATCGGACAGGTCGGTTACGAGATGGCACTCCTGGTCGATCGTGTGGGGGCGTCGGTCGAGGCCACTCCGCGCATCGGTCTGGGGTCCTGACGTCGAGGTGGCCATGGAAGAACGCAAGCCGGAGTCGCCGCCGGCCCAGCCCAGTCTGGTCCGGCCGTACTCACTGACTTCGGGACGGACCAGCCCCGCGGTCGAGCTGGCGTTGGAGGCACTGATCCAGGTCCTCCCGGGCACGGACGACCGTGCCCGGGACCTGGACAACATCAATGCCACGATCGTGGCTTTGTGCAGAGAGTCCCCGTCGGTCGCCGAGATCGCGGCGCGGGTGGGTGTGCCGATCGGGGTGGCGCGCGTACTCGTGGCGGATCTCGTCGAAGCCGGGCACGTACGGATCCTGGCCACCCTGAAAGACGATTCGAGCGACGCGGAGCGTCGTGAGCTGATTGAAAGGGTCCTCAGTGGACTTCGCGAACTCTAACTCCCCGAAGCGGGTGACCTCGACGAAGATCGTGATCGCCGGGGGCTTCGGTGTCGGCAAGACCACGTTGGTGGGGGCGGTCTCGGAGATCGTTCCGCTGCGCACCGAAGCGCTGGTCACCAACGCCAGCGACGGCGTCGACAACCTGAGCGCGACGCCGCAGAAGGCCACCACGACCGTCGCGATGGACTTCGGCCGGATCAGCCTCGCCGAGGATCTCGTGCTGTACCTGTTCGGTACGCCGGGGCAGCACCGGTTCTGGTTCATGTGGGACGACCTGATCCGAGGTGCGATCGGTGCCATCGTGCTCATCGACACCCGGCGTCTGGACGAGAGTTTCGCGGCGGTCGACTTCTTCGAGGCCCGGAACCTGCCGTTCATCGTCGCGATCAACGAATTCGACGACGCTCCGCGGTACCCGACCGAGGACATCCGTCAGGCCCTCGCGGTCTCGGCGGACGTGCCGATCGTCTCGATCGACGCTCGGCAGCGCGAGTCCGCCAAGTCGGCGCTCGTGACGGTCACCGAGTACGCGCTGCGCAAGCTGCATCAGCCGGTAGCGCCCTGATGGACACGCACGTGCACCTGTTCGGCATGGGCACGTGGGTGATCGTCCTGGCGTACGCGACGTCGGCGATCGGGTTGCTCGTGGGACTGGCCAGTGCCCGCAAGTCGTTGTCCGCCGGTTCGGAACGGGCGCGGCTGTACTGGCTGATGCGAGCCGCGCTCTCGACCGGGGGCGTCGGGGTGTGGCTGGCGCACTTCCTGCCGATGGCGGGTTTCACGGTGGACGGCAGCATCATCCGATACGACCTGCTCGGCATCGTCTTCTCGATGGCGGTGGCGCTGGTGTCCGCCTTCGTCGCCATGGTGGTCGTGCAGCCGAAGCGGGTGTCGCGCCGGGCCCGGCCGTCGCGCGGTGCCGTGGCGGTACGGCTGCTGGGCGGGTCGCTGGTCCTCGGCGCCGGGATCGCCGGCGTGCACTACTCGATCATGTGGGCGATGGAACTGCAGGGCACCGTCGCATACGACCTGACCTATGTGGCGGCGTCCGTGGTGGCGGCCTGCCTCACCGCGGTGGTGGTCCTGTGGCTGGTCACGGTCGCCGACAGCAGGTGGATGCGGATCGGCGGCAGCATCTTCGCCGGCGCGGCGGTGATCGGCGTGCACTTTCTCGCGATGGCGGCGGTGCAGGTGACGGTGGATCCGGCGACCGCGGCCCCGTCGGGGGTCGAGGTGTTCGCCGTCCTCTTCCCGGTGTTCGTGCTCGGCATGCTGATCCTGACGGTCCCGATCATGGCGTTGCTCATGGCTCCCGACCGGGTGGCGGCCGCACTGGAGGCCGAGGCCGAGGCGTGGGCGCAGCAGCACAGCCCGGCCGATCCCCGGCATCCGGCCACCTGAGCGCACGGGGGCGGGACCTGCCCCCCGTTCGAATTACATCGATGCGATACGCTCCGATCGCTGTCGAGGGGGCGAAGTCGCAGCCCGTATCGATTCGGTGTGGCGCGCCACCGCACGAGTGCGGACCGACTTCCGCGTGCCACGCTCAGAAGGTCACGATGTCGCACGAAATGCACCACTTCTCCATGGGGATGTGGGTGTTCTTCCTCGCCTATGCCACCTCCGTCGTCGGATCGTTCGTCGGGCTCTCCTGCGCCCGCCAGGCGCTGATCGCCCCGACCGGCCGCGGCCACCGCCGCTGGATGGCCATGGCCGCCCTGTCCGTCGGCGGTGTGGCCGTCTGGCTCATGCACTTCATCGGGATGATGGGCTTCGACGTCCCGGGGACCGCGGTCCGATACGCGCTGGGACCGACCGTCTTCTCCGTCGCGCTGTCGGTGGCCGCCACCTGGTTCGGGCTCTGGCTCGTGAGCTCCCGCGCCGCGTGGGTGAACCGCGTCCCGTCTCTCGTCCGCCTGTTCGTCGGCGGTGTCGGGATGGGCCTGGCGGTCAGCCTCATGCACTACAGCGGCATGTGGGCCATCCGGATCCAGGGCTCGCTCGAGCACGACACGGCGTTCGTCGTGGCCTCGGTGGCCATCGGTGTCGTTGCGGCCACGGTCGCCCTGTGGCTCGCGCAGGCCGCGGACCGGTGGACGCTCCGGGTGCCGGCCGCCCTGCTCATGGGCTGCGCGGTCGTCGCGCTGCACTACACCGGCATGGCCGGTGTGCGCGTCCAGGTCGACCCGACCGTCCCGCTGCCGGCGGGCCAGACCGTCACCGCCCTGCTGTTCCCCTCCTTCGTGCTCGGCATCGTCGTTCTCACCGTGCCCATCGCGGCGCTGCTGCTCGCGCCCAGCCGGAGGGATCTGGCACTGGAACAGGAGTTCGCCCGCTGGACCACCGACGACGACGGCACCGACTCGTCGCGGACCGTTCCGGCGCGATCGTGACGTGAATTCCGGGCGACGTGCAGGGTCGGTCGAGCGGAATCGCCGCATCGGTCGGTGTGCGAGCTGACCTGCACCTATAGACTCGTGTGGTTGCGAGACGCGCGCCGAGCGGAAGCCCGCGGCGTTCGAGCCGAGTAGAAGAAGGAGCTCATGACCGACACCACGTTGCCGCCGGAGGGGCCGGGGCACGACCGCATCGAGCCCGTCGACATCCAGCAGGAGATGCAGAGCAGCTACATCGATTACGCGATGAGCGTGATCGTGGGCCGCGCCCTGCCCGATGTGCGGGACGGTCTCAAGCCGGTGCACCGCCGCGTCCTGTACGCAATGTACGACAACGGGTTCCGCCCGGACCGCGGCTACGTGAAGTCGGCACGTGCCGTCGCCGAGACGATGGGCAACTACCATCCGCACGGCGACGCCTCGATCTACGACACGCTCGTGCGACTCGCGCAGCCGTGGTCGATGCGCTACCCGCTCGTGGACGGCCAGGGCAACTTCGGTTCCCGCGGCAACGACGGTGCGGCCGCGATGCGGTACACCGAGTGCCGGCTCACGCCGCTCGCGATGGAGATGCTGCGGGAGATCGACCACGAGACGGTCGATTTCCAGCCGAACTACGACGGCCGCACGCTCGAGCCGGTGGTTCTCCCCAGCCGTATCCCCAACCTGTTGATCAACGGTTCCGGCGGCATCGCGGTGGGCATGGCCACCAACATCCCGCCGCACAACCTCCGTGAGGTGGCCGAGGCGATCTACTGGGCGCTCGAGAACTACGAGGCCGACGAGGAAGCCACCCTGGCGGCCGTCATGGAGCGCATCAAGGGGCCGGACTTCCCGACGGCGGGCCTGATCGTCGGCGGCCAGGGCATCAAGGACGCGTACACCACGGGCCGCGGCTCGGTGCGGATGCGCGGTGTCGTGGAGATCGAGGAGGACGCCCGGGGGAAGACCTCCATCGTCATCACCGAACTGCCGTATCAGGTCAACCCGGACAACCTGATCACCTCGATCGCCGAGCAGGTCCGGGACGGCAAGATCGCCGGCATCTCCGACATCCACGACGAGTCGTCGGATCGTGTGGGCATGCGCATCGTCGTCACCGTCCGCCGTGACGCCGTGGCGAAGGTCGTCCTCAACAACCTCTACAAGCACACGCAGCTGCAGACCGGCTTCGGCTGCAACATGCTCTCGATCGTCGACGGCGTGCCGCGCACCCTGCGGCTCGACCAGATGATCCGGTTGTACGTCAACCATCAGGTCGAGGTCATCGTCCGCCGGACGCGGTACCTGCTGCGCAAGGCGGAGGAGCGGGCCCACATCCTGCGCGGACTCGTCAAGGCGCTCGACGCGCTCGACGAGGTCATCGCGCTGATCCGCGCCTCGGCGACGGTGGAGGACGCGCGCACCGGCCTGATCGGACTGCTCGACGTCGACGAGATCCAGGCCGACGCGATCCTGGCAATGCAGCTGCGCCGCCTCGCCGCCCTGGAACGGCAGAAGATCGTCGACGAACTCGCCGAGATCGAGCGCGAGATCGACGACCTCAAGGACATCCTCGCCAAGCCCGAGCGCCAGCGCGCGATCGTGCGGGACGAGCTGAAGGAGATCGTCGACAAGTACGGCGACGACCGTCGCACCCGCATCGTCGCGGCCGACGGCGACGTCTCCGACGAGGACCTCATCGCCCGCGAGGACGTGGTCGTCACCATCACCGAGACCGGCTACGCCAAGCGCACCAAGACCGACCTGTACCGGTCCCAGAAGCGTGGCGGCAAGGGCGTCAAGGGTGCCGACCTCAAGCAGGACGACATCGTCAAGCACTTCTTCGTGACGTCCACGCACGACTGGCTGCTGTTCTTCACCACCAAGGGCCGGGTGTACCGGGCGAAGGCCTACGAGCTGCCGGAGGCCAACCGCACCGCGCGCGGCCAGCACGTAGCCAACCTGCTGGCCTTCCAGCCGGACGAGCGGATCCAGGGCGTCATCCGGCTCAAGTCCTACGAGGACGCCCCGTATCTGGTGCTCGCGACCCGCAACGGCCTGGTCAAGAAGTCGCGCCTGTCGGACTTCGACTCCAACCGGTCCGGCGGCATCGTCGCGATCAACCTGCGCGGCGACGACGAACTGGTCGGCGCGGTGCTGTGCTCGTCGGACGACGACCTGTTGCTGGTGTCCGCGAAGGGACAGTCGATCCGGTTCGCGGCGAGCGACGAGGCGCTGCGGCCGATGGGCCGGGCGACCTCCGGTGTGCAGGGCATGCGGTTCAACGAGGACGATGCCCTGCTCTCCCTCAATGTGGTCCGCGAGGGCACGTACCTGCTGGTCGCGACGTCCGGCGGGTACGCCAAGCGCACCCCGATCGAGGACTACATGGCGCAGGGCCGCGGCGGCAAGGGCGTGCTGACCATCCAGTACGACCGCAAGCGTGGCACTCTGGTCGGAGCGCTCATCGTGGACGACGACGACGAGCTGTACGCGATCACCTCGGGCGGTGGCGTCATCCGGACCCCCGCGAAGCAGGTGCGCAAGGCCGGCCGACAGACGAAGGGTGTGCGGTTGATGAACCTGGGGGAGGGGGACACGTTGCTGGCGATCGCACGCAACGCCGACGAGCCCGAGGAGAGCGCCGTACTCGAAGCGAAGGAGTCGTAAGTGAGCACTCCCCAGGGACCGAACGGGGCCGAGCAGGGGCCGCCCGCTCAGCCGCCGAAGGGACAGAACGGACGAGAGGTGCCCGGGAAGCAGGCTCCCGAGGTGAAGCCGGAGGGCGCTGCGGGGCCGTCGGACGCGCCGGGTGCCGCCCGGAACCCCGCCGCGGGAGCGAACCCGGGCGCGCCGGCCGACGGCGCGGCGAAGCAGGGTCCCGCCACGCCGGAGAGCGGGACGTCGCCGGCGGGGCGTCCGGGGCAGCAACGGCCGGGTGGGCCCCCCACGCCGCCGTGGCAGCGCGGGAGTCAGCAGGAGGCGCCGCAGAACGTGCCGCAGACGAATCTGGCCCGCCCGGGTCAGACGTCGTCCTCGACCGGGCGTCCCGCGGTGCCCACCTCGGGCGGCGCTGTGGGTGACAAGACCGCCACGCGGCCCGGCGGTGACAAGCCCGCCACGCGGCCCGGCGCGGCCCCGACCGGATCGGCGCAGCCCGCAGGGCAGCAGCCGGGCCCGGCGAAGCCGGCGGCGGCTCGCCCCGGCGTGAATCCGGCCGGCGGCCGGTCCGGTGCCGCGACGCCGCCGACCCGCCCGGTGGTCACCGGCACGGCGTCCGCCTCGATGAACGCGCCCACGACGGGGATGCCGGGTGCGGACCGGTCGGCGGCCAAGACGAAGGCGGCCGTCATCGACGGTCCCACGCGGCACATCGAACGCAAGGACCTGGCGAAGGACCTGCCGGACCTGTCGACGGTGAAGCATCCGCTGCCGTCCGCGCCGGCCGAGGAATCCGCGGCTGCGCAACCGGCTGCCGTGGTGGCGGCCGCGGCCCGGGTCCCGGGTGAGCCGCTGCGGGCGACCGTGCAGCTGCGCCGCATCGATCCGTGGTCGATGCTGAAGATCTCCTCGGTGATCTCCGTCTCGTTGTTCTTCGTGTGGATGGTCGCCGTGGGTCTGCTGTACGGCGTGCTCGCGGGCATGGGCGTGTGGGAACGGCTCAACAGCGCCTTCACCGACATGGTGTCCGACACCGGTGGGGGTGGCCTCATCACCGCCGGCCAGGTCTTCGGGTACGCGACGGTGATCGGGCTGGTCAACACGATCCTGCTGACCGCTCTGGCCACCCTGGGGGCGTTCATCTACAACCTGTGCACCGACCTCGTCGGGGGCGTGCAAGTCACCCTCGCAGACCCGGACTGAGCTGGGAAAACGTGACCCCGCCGAGCCGATTTTGGACTTCGCGGCTCGGTGGGGTAGTGTTCCAACTCGGTTCGAGGGCCTATAGCTCAGGCGGTTAGAGCGCTTCGCTGATAACGAAGAGGTCGGAGGTTCAAGTCCTCCTAGGCCCACTCCCCGTGCCGAAAGGGCAGCGAGCATGAAGGTTCTTCTCACTGTGGGAACCGTGGTGCTGGTGGCCGTCGGACTCGCTCGGATGTTGCGGAGCGAGGACGAATGGCACGAGGTCACCGGCCGCTGAGGCGGCAGACGGGGCCTTAGCTCAGTTGGTAGAGCGCTGCCTTTGCAAGGCAGATGTCAGGAGTTCGAATCTCCTAGGCTCCACAACGCACACTCGAATATCGACGACAGGCCCGGACATCACGGATGTCCGGGCCTGTCGTCGTGCCCGGTCACTTCTCCTCGGCGAGCTCGTCGAGGACCGCCGAGAGCCGGCGCATCGCGGCCAGTGCGCCGGCCAGGTCTTCCTCGCCCACGGCGTCGGCCAGGCGACGGGCGAAGGCGGCATGCGCCGGATCGATCCCGGACACCGCCTCGCGTCCCGCCGGGGTCGGCGCGACGAGCTTGGCGCGCCGGTGGGCCGGGTTGGGCAGGTACTCGGCGAGGCCTCGCTCGACCAGCAGGTCGGCGATCCGCTGCACGCTCTGGCGGGTGATCCCCATCGCGCGGGCGATGCCGGCGACCGGCAGGGGTTCGCGCAGCACGGCACCGAGGACCTGCCACCACGCCGCGGTGAGCCCGGCCGGGCGCGCGAGGGATTCGGCGACCTCGAGGAACTGTCCGTTGAGCCGGAACGACGTCAGAGCGAGGCCGCTGAGCAGTTCTTGTTCCGGGCGCTCGCTCATCCGGCCATGAGTTCGTAGAAGCCGGCGGGGTCGCGTCGGCCGTAGAGCTTGAACCAGGATTCGAGGACGTGCGGCTCGAACACCTCGAGGCGTTCGAGGATCGCGCGGGCGAACTCGACCGGGGCGGTGGCACTCGCGGTGATCAGATTCCGGTCGGTGACGGCCGGTTCGTCGCGGTAGAGATCCCCGCCCGCGTAGCCCACACTCGCCAGGAACTCGGCAGCGTTGCTCGTGTGCGCGCGATCGTCGAGCAGGCCGACGAGGGCGAGCCCGCCCGTGGCCCCGCAGATCGCGGCCACCGGGACCCCGGCCTCGAGGAAGTCGCGCGCCCGTTCGGCGAAGGGGGTGAACTGCTCGGTGTTCCAGATGTCGTTGCCCGCCAGGACGAGCATCGCGCTGTTCTCCGGCCGCACCTCGTCCAGGGTGGTGTCGGGGAGGATGCGGATTCCGCCCATGGTGGTGACGGGTTCGCGCGTGGCGCCGACGGTGGCGACGGCGTAGCGGCCGGGATGCTTGTGCCAGAGGGGCTTGTTGATGTGGGCGATCGCATGACCGACCTCCCAGTCGGCGAAGGTGTCGTACACGGCGACATGCACTGTCTCAGTCATGACAATATGCTGTCGATTTGACAGTCTATTGTCAATAGGGGAATCCGAAAGATGTCAACCCGTTTCACGTGAAACGTCGATGAGCTCGAGCAGATCGTGGACCGCCCGGCGGACCTCCTCCAGGTTCCGGCCGGATTCGATGAGCTCGGTGCCCTTGTGGACCACGGCGCCGACCAGTTCGGCGGCCAGTTCCGGATGCGGGGTCCCGTGCTCACGCAGGGCCTCGACGAGGGGGAGCACGAGCTCGCGGTGCAGCGTCTGCATGCGTTCGTCGGTGAAGGCCTGCGGCGTGACCGTGGCGAGCGCTCCGACGAGCGCGTGCTCGCCCTCGGCGACGAGCCGGAGGTTGGCGTCGACGTACGCGAGTACCCGGCCGGCCGGATCGCCGGCCTCGTCCATGGCGGCGATCACCTTCGCGTTCCAGCGCGGGAACATGTCCTCGACGACCGCGCGCAGCAGATCCTCCCGCGACCGGAAGTAGTGGTAGACGCTGGAGCGGGCGAGCCCGGCCCGGGCCGCGACCTCGCCCAGGCTCGGCGGGCGCTCCGGCGACTCGGTCAACAGTGCGTGAGCCGCATCGAGGAGTGCCCGTAGTTGGGTTGCGCGATGCTCGGCGACGGTAGCCGCAGAGATCTTCGGCACGGGCCCTCCTCGTGCGGTCAGCCGCGGGCGTGCAGCCTGCCGTCCACCATCTCCAGGATGCGGTCGCAATGCTCCAGCACGTCGTGGTCGTGGGTGACCATGATGCCAGCCACCCCCGCATCGTGGGTTTCCCGGGCAAGCAACTCGACTACCTCGTGGCTGCGGGTGCGGTCGAGGGCGGCGGTCGGTTCGTCGACGAGCAGCAGCGCCGGCCGCGAGACGAGGGCCCGGGCGATGCCGACCCGCTGGCGTTCGCCGCCGGAGAGCTGTCCGGGTCGCCGGTCGGCGCGATGGCTCATCCCGACCGCCCCGAGCAGCTCGTCCGGATCACGTCCGGGGCGACCGGTGATCTTCGGGACCAGCCGGAGCTGGTCGCGGGCGGTCAGGGCGGGAACGAGGTTCCCGGACTGGAAGACGAAGCCCACCCGCTCTCGCCGCAGCCGGGTCAGCGCCCGATTCGGCAGGGCGGAGACGTCGATCCCCGCCAGCGTGACGACACCCGTGGTGGGGCGGGTGAGACCGCCGGCGACGGCCAGCAGACTCGACTTGCCGGCGCCGGAGGGCCCGACGATCGCGACGAGCTCACCGGCGGCGACGTGCAGGTTCACGTCGTCCAGTGCCACGACGGTGTTGTCGCCGTCGCCGAAGCGGAGGGTGACGCCGGACAGGGCCAGGCCGGTGGTGGGGATGGTCGAGGTGGTCATCGGTTCTCTCCGAGGGCGGTGAGGGGATCGACGCGGGTGACGCGGACGACGGCAACGGCCGCGCCCAGCAGTCCCAGCAGGACCAGGATCGCGGCGCCGGACGCGACGGGGCCGGTCTCGAGCGCGAACGGCATGCCGCTGCCCTCGAGGCCCGACCCGAGGCCGAGGCCGAGGAGGACTCCGACGGTCACCGACGCGAGGAGCACGACCGTCGCCTGTGCCAGGCCGTCGCGCAGGAGGAAACCCGTGGAGGCGCCCATGGCCCGCAGCACGGCCAGTTCCCGGGAGCGCTGGACGGTCCAGATGCTGAAGAAGGCGCCGACGACGAGGGCGGAGATCGCGTACAGGAAGCCCTTGATGAGGGACATCGTCATCATCTCGGCGGAGTAGCCGGGGGAGGCGTCGAAGGATTCCTCGAGGGTCTTGGCGGCGGTGCCGGCGGCGGCATCGCCCGCGGCGAGGTCGGGCAGCCGGTCGTCGACACCCCGGACGGCGACGACGCTCGCCTCGGTGTAGACGCGCGGATCGGGTAGCTCGCCGGCCCGCGTGCCGGCGTGGATCGCCTGCCAGGTTCGCAGCGGCAGGTAGGCGACGTCGACGTGGCCGAAGGTGCGCTTGTCGGCGGTGAAGCCGGCGACCGTGAGTTCGGTGCCGAGGCGCTCGAGGACGATGGTGTCGCCGACGGCGATGCCCGCCTCGCGCACGGTGTCGCTGACCAGGATGTCGGTGTCGCCGGTGAGGGGACGCCCCTCGGCGGGCGCCGGTTCGAGGAACGAGCCGGGTTCGACGCCGAAGAGGGTGAGGTCGACCGGTGTGCCGGACGCGGTCCGGGCGTTGACGATGGCATTGCCGAGCAGCGCGGCGTCGGCGACGTCCGGCCGGGCGCGCCACGCGGCGGCCTGGTCCTCGGTGACGACGGATCGCGAGAACGCCGAGTCGGTGCGGGTGCCCTCGGCGAAGGCGAAGGCCTGGACCGGGGTGCGCTGGAGGGCCGAGACGCCGTCTGCCACGAGGCCGGAGGACAGGCCGGACAGGATGACCATCAGCACCGCCACCAGGGCTACGACGGTTCCCATGAGGAGGAAGCGGGTGCGCGCGAACCATAGTTCGCGCAGCGCGAGGAACATGTGGGCTCCTGAGGAAGATTTTATCGACGGACAGTCGACATCTTATCGACAATGTGTCGGCAAGTTCTGTGAGGCCGGTTACTACTTCCGGTAGTAGGAGGCGCGTATCCTGGCTGCATGTCTGCCGAGAAGGACTTCGCCGCACGCGTGCGCGGCGCCTTCGTCGGCGGCATGTCGGGGGCGGTGAGCATCGCCGCCCATGCGCTCGCCGGCGGGGCCGCGCCGGGACAGGCATCCGCGGTGTTGCTGCTCGCCGCCGCGGCCGCGGTGGGTCTGCTCGCCGCGGGCACGCGCCTGCCGATCGTCGGCGTGCTGGCCGCCGGGCAGGTGGTGGGCCACGGTGTCCTCTCCCTCGACACGGGACACGTCCACGTCCCCGGCGCGGGCATGCTGGCCGCCCACACGGCCGCGATCGTCGTCGCGGCGCTGCTCGTCCGCGGCGCCGAACACGGCTGCCGCGTCGGGCTCACCGCGGTGCGGCGCGCGAGTGTGCCGCCGTTCGCGCCGGCGCCCGTCGCCGTTCCCGGCTGGACGCCCGTCGCACACCATCCCCGGGTGCGGCGCGGCCTGCTCGTCGCCGCAGGTCTCGGCACCCGAGGTCCTCCCCACACGGTCTGATCCCAGCCCACCTCACGGTCACCGCTACGCGGGACCGCGCGCACGCGTGCGCACCCGGACCGATTTCGGAGAACCTCATGAAGAAGACCCTGTTCCTCGCTGCCGCCGCGGCCGCGACCCTGTTCGCCGCCGGATGCTCGTCCGACGAGCCGGCCGCCGCCTCCGCGGACTCGCTCACCGTCTCCTCGGCGTGGGCGAAGGCCGCCGAATCCGGCATGACCGGTGCTTTCGCCGAGCTCGAGAACACCGGCGACTCCGACATCCACATCGTCTCCGCCGCCAGCCCCAGCTCGGCCCGCACCGAGATCCACGAGATGGCGGCCGGCGACGGCGGCGCCATGGTGATGCGCGAAAAGGAGGACGGCCTGGTCATTCCCGCGCACAGCACCCACTCCCTCGCGCCCGGCAACGACCACCTGATGCTGATGGACCTCGTCGAGCCCGTCCTGCCCGGCACCGAGGTGACCTTCGAGCTGACCTTCGAGGACGGCTCGACCACCGAGTTCACCGCGCAGGTCCGCGACTTCTCCGGCGCACGGGAGAACTACCAGCCGAGCGCCGGCATGGGGGCGAACCACGGTGGCTGAGCTGAGCCGGCGGCGCCTCCTCGGGGGCGGCGCCGCCGTCCTCGGCGTCGCGGGCATCGGCGCGGCCGGGATCGGGACGGGCCTCGGCTATGCCGCCACGCGGGAGCCCGAGCCCACCGGCGGGCGCACCGTCGCCTTCCACGGCGTGCACCAGGCCGGCATCGACACCGAACCGCAGGCCTTCGCCGCGTTCGTCGCCCTGGATCTGCGCCCGGGCCTCGACCGGCGGGCGCTCGTCGGGATCATGAAGGTGTGGGCCGAGGACGGCCGCCGGCTCACCGAGGGCAGCCCTGCCCTCGGCGACACCGAGCCCGAACTCGCCCACGATCCCGCGCGGCTGACCGTGACCGTCGGATTCGGTCCCGCCGTGTTCGACGCGGCCGGCCTGGCGGCGCAGCGGCCCGAGTGGCTGCGGCCGCTGCCCGCGTTCTCGATCGATCGCCTCGAGGAGCGCTGGTCGGGCGGTGATCTGCTGGTGCAGGTCTGCGCCGACGACCCGGTCACCGTCTCGCACGCGACCCGCACGCTCGCCAAGAGCGTGCGGTCGCTGGCCACCGTGCGCTGGGTCCAGCGCGGGTTCCGCAACGCGGCGGACACCAAGCCCGCCGGCACCACGATGCGCAACCTCATGGGCCAGGTCGACGGCACGGTCAACCCGGCCGCGGGAAGCACGGACTTCGACCGGCAGGTGTGGAATCCCGGAACCCCGGCCTGGCTGGCCGGGGGCACGTCCGTGGTGGTGCGGCGTATCCGCATGGAACTCGACACGTGGGACGAGCTGGACCGGCCGGCCCGTGAACTCGCCGTGGGCCGGGACCTGGCCTCGGGGGCGCCGTTGACCGGCAACCGGGAGCACGACGATCCGGACTTCGCCGCCACCGACGTGCACGGCATTCCGGTGATCCCCCCGGAATCGCACGTCGCGCGGGCGCGGCCCCGGAACGCGAACGAGCGGTTCCTGCGGCGCGGCTACAACTACGACGACCCGGACGGCGCCGGGCTGCTGTTCGCGTCGTACCAGGCCGACGTGGACGCCCAGTTCGTTCCGGTGCAGCAGCGGCTCGCCGAGCACGACGCGCTGAACCCGTGGATCACGCCGATCGGGTCGGCGGTGTTCGCCGTCCCACCCGGATTCGGCCCCGGCGGATATCCGGGGGACACCCTGCTCGAGGGCTGACGGGCAGCGCTCCCGGCCGGGATCTGCTCGACGATCCCGGCCGGGGGTCCGTCATACCTACAGTTTGTATGGTTCCCGTCACGCCCCGCCGAAATGGCGCTACCGTCGAGATGGACACGCGTCCATCCGGGCGAGGGAAGGCGGGCACGCTCATGACCACAGCACTGCCGGAACGTCAGGGCTTCGGAACGCTGCGCGCGGGAGGTCTGCACTGGGACGCCTTCCCGCTGCGGCTGTTCGCGAAGGGTAACGCGAAGTTCTGGGATCCGCTCGAGCTGGACTTCAGCCGGGACGCGGCCGACTGGAACGAGCTCAACAGCGAACAGCACCGCAGCGCCACCTATCTCGTCGCGCAGTTCGTGGCCGGCGAGGAGGCCGTCACACAGGACATCCAGCCGTTCCTACGGGCGATGGCCGCCGAGGGCCGGCTCGGCGACGAGATGTACCTGACCCAGTTCTGCTTCGAGGAGGCCAAGCACACCCAGGTCTTCCGCCTGTGGATGGACGCGGTGGGCCTGACCGCGGACCTGCACTCCTACGTCGCGGACAATCCGTACTACCGGCAGCTGTTCTACGAGGAACTGCCCCATTCGTTGCGCGTCCTCGAGACCGATCCGAGTCCTGCCAATCAGGTCCGCGCCAGCGTCACCTACAACCACGTCATCGAGGGCAGTCTCGCCCTCACCGGGTACTACGCCTGGCAGAAGGTGTGCACGAAACGCGGAATCCTGCCCGGCATGCAGGAACTCGTGCGCCGGATCGGCGACGACGAACGCCGGCACATGGCGTGGGGCACGTTCACCTGCCGCCGCCACGTCGCAGCCGACGACTCGAACTGGGATGTCGTACAGCAGCGCATGGGGGAGTTGCTGCCGCTGGCGCTCGGCATGATCCAGTGGGTCAACGACCAGTTCGAGGAGCAGCCCTTCGGCCTCGACCCCGACGAGTTCGTCGCCTACGCGGCCGACCGGGCCCAGCGGCGGCTCGGGGCCATCGAATCCGCGCGCGGCCGGCCGGTCGAGGAGATCGACCTCGACTACAGCCCCGAGGTGCTCGAGGACAAGTTCGGCGCGGAGGACGCCGCGGAGCTGAACTCGCTCACGGAGGGCTGAACTCCGCGGTAGTAACAATCCGAACGGTCAGAGCAGCGCGACGGCCGCGAAGGCCAGCAGCAGGATCACTGCCACCACGGCCCCGATCGCCGAGTAGTTCCTGCTCGGCCGCGTGGTGACGGTGGTGACCGTCGCCCCGAAGGCCTCGTCGGCGCTGCTGTCATCGGACCGGGTGTCATCGGACCGGGCGTCGCCGGACCGGGGGTCGGAGGCGGTCGTCGCCGGGACGGGTGCGGGGCTCCCCGGTGCGCCGGCCGCCCTGTCTCGTTCCGCGGCCGCCTCGGCCCGCGCTCGTTCGGCCGCTTCGAGTTCCCGGATACGTGGGATGCCACCGGTGAGGACGTCGGTGACGTCGTACGACGGTGGCAGTCCGATCCGCGCCTTGACCACGCGCGCGGGCGTGAAACCCGCCGCCAGGATGGCGGCACCGAGGGCGGCGGTCTGCTCGGGGCCGGGGCCGACGAGAGTGCGCACGCCGAGTTTCGCGGCGAGGCTGTCCGCGATGGACTGCACATGCGAGCGGTCGCGCGCGACGAACCCGTCGCCCATCACCACCACGGCGTCGAGGTTGTGCGAAAGCCAGCCGAACGCGCCGAGCGCGGTAGCCAGCTGGGCCGCGGGAGACGGGGCGCTCTTGGCGGCGAAGCGGAACGCCTTGCCGGCCGACACACCGGAGCGCACGAGATTGACGGTCGAGCCGCCGTCGTCGACGTGGAAGATGCCGACGAGTTGTCCGGGGGTCTCCGAGATCTCCGACGCGTACCAGGTGGCCGCGGCCTCGGCGTCCGAGACGAGGGCGATGTGCCGCAGATCCGCGTAGTCGAGCGCGGCCCGCAGCGCGGCCACCGTGGACTGGTCCCACCGCGACGGGTAGGTGGCGGTGACAGCGGGCAGACCCCCGTCGGGCCCGCCGTCCGGCGGCAGCGGCTGGCACTCGTGCAACAGGCAGGCGATCGCCGTGGCCATCGAGTCCTCGGCCCGGTAGATGCGCCCGTCACTGGCGGTGACGCCGGCGGGATCGCCGACGCGGCCGAGGAAGCCCGACAGGTAGCGGGCCTCGCCGGCGGGATGCGGGGCGCCGCCGAGGACGGTGGTGCCGTCGGAGTCGATGTGCAGGACGGTGTCACGGGCTATGACGACGGGATCGGGGCTGCCGGGGTCGTTGGAGGCGAGCACCGCGGTGGACACCACGCTCCCGATCCGGAGACCGACTCCCACAGCCATGTCACACCTCCCGTAGACAACGATCGGCGTACATCTTGCTACCGACTCGGCCACGTCCGGGGAAGCCGCGCCGTAGGACCGCGCGGGAGATTGCCGTGCCCACTAGGATCCGCGCGTGACGTAAGCACAGCCCGTATGCCCCTGCGGTTACCAGGCCGATCACCCGGTGGTCGTTCGCGCTGCTGCTGCGGGAGCCGGACTGGTTGCGGGAGCCGCTCGGCCCGGATGTGGATCCGGGCATGCGGTGGCTGCCCTTCGGCACGTTCTGGCAGGTCACGCTCGACATGGTGTTCTCCGCCGACGTCCCGTCCGGGTTCGGCCACGCCTACGGGCCGGAGGCCGCGCAGTTGTGGGCGGACATCCTCGCCCCCGACGGCTGGGACGACGCGGTCACCCACCGGGTGCAGAACGCCCTGCCCGCCCAGCCCGGCGACGAGTGACGCCGCTCCGTCGCCGTGGCACCGTCAGGTTCTCGGCCGGAACGCCCGCCGGGGCGGGAACGCCTGCCGGGCGTGGGTCAGCAGGAACACGCTGATCACGATCACCCACGCCGGGAAGACGAGCGTGAGCCACAGCGCCTCGGTCACCGCGAACAGCAGAACCAGGGCGAGCAGGTACGTGGGTAGGACCAGCCATCGGGGCATGAGTCCGGTGCGCAGCCAGATGGTGGCCAGCGAGATCATGAAGACCGCGGCCATGCGGATCGAATAGACGTTGCTGATCTGCAGGATCAGCGCGTGCGCGAAGGCGGCGGATTCCTGGGCGGGCACCGCCTCCGCCCGGTCCGCCAGGAACAGCCCGCCGGCGCTGGCCATCGTGACGAGGATCAGCGCCAGGAACAACAGGCCGCTACCGACGAAGACCGTCGAGAAGAACTGGTCCTCGAGGTCTCCCAGCCGGTGCCGGAGCGCACCGATGAACCACAGGAACGCGATGCAGGCGAACTGGGCCAGCGTCAGCGCCACGGTGAGCCGTGAGCGGCCGGCGTCCAGCCACTCGGTGCTGCCGAAGGGATCGGCGGGGATCGCCTGACGGATCAGGACGATGCTCGTCGCGAACAGGACGGCGAACACGATCCCGACGACGGCGGCGGTGTGCGGTGTGGTCAGTCGGTGCAGTTGCGGTTCGCTGCGCTCCCCGGTCATGACCGGATTGTCCCCGACCAGCGGCGATGCCCGGGGGCGAACGACGGACCGCGGTGCGAATCGGGGTTCGCGAGCCCCCGGATCACGTACTTACGCGCCGGTAAGTTAGGTGTTACAGTGCGTACCGCTTGTGTCGTCCGACACACGGACAGCTACCTGTGAAGGGACCATGGGGATGGGGATGGGGATGGGGATCGCCAGACGGTGGATCGGCGCTGCGGCGACGGCCGCGGCCCTGACAGGAGCGATGCTTGCCACGCCGGCGACGGCGAGCGCGGATGCGAACTTCTACGATCCTCCGCTCGACCTGGTCGGAGCCTCCGGCGACGTCCTCCGCAGCGGGCCGTCCGACCTCTCCATTCGCGTCCCGTCGCCGCAGGGCGTGTTCCCCGCGCAGGGCACCCGGCTGCTGTACCGCAGCCTCGACGCCACCGGCGAACCCAGCGCCGTCGGCGGCACCTACCTCGAGCCGTCGCTGCCGTGGAACGGGCCGGGGCCGCGACCGCTCGTCGCCATCGCGCCGGGCACCCAGGGCCAGGGCGACCAGTGTGCACCGTCCAAGCAGCTGAACTCGCTCGTGTCCTACACCCCGCCGCTCGACCTGTTCACCGAGTACGAACTGCTCTCGATCAACACCATGCTGCTGCAGGGCATCGCCGTCGTCGTCACCGACTACGACGGGCTCGGCACACCGGGGCACCACACGTACGTCAACCGGCTCGCCGAGGCGCACGCGGTGCTGGATGCGGTCCGGGCGGCGCAGAGCCTGCCCGCCACGTCCATCACCCCCGACGGTCCTGTCGGCCTGTGGGGGTACTCCCAGGGCGGCGGTGCCGTGGCTGCGGCCGCAGAACTGCAGCCGACCTACGCGCCCGAGCTGAACGTCGTGGGGGCCTATGCCGGCGCGCCGCCCGCGGACCTCGAGGCCACGCTCAGCCAGGTCGACGGAACGGCGCTCACCGGCGTGATCGGCTACACGATCAACGGCCTCGGCGAGGCCTACCCCGAGCTCCGGGATCTCGTCGACGCCGAGGTCAACGACCGTGGACGCGAGATGCTGCATTCGGTGGCGAACCAGTGCGCGCCGGAGACGATCTTCCGTTACGGCTTCCAGCGCACGAGCGACTACACCCGCACGGGTGAACCGCTGAGCGTGGTCGTCGATCGGTTGCCGGAGGCGAAGGAAGCCATCGCCGCGCAGCGGATCGGACGTCTGCAGCCGTCGGTGCCGGTACTCGTGCAGCACGGGACGATGGACGACATCGTGCCCTACGGACAGGGTCGCCAGCTCGCGGCGGACTGGTGCGCCCTCGGCGCCACCGTCCAGTTCTCCCCGAACACCACCCCGCCCGTCCTGCCGGGCCTGGCCGTCAATCACGCGCTTCCTCTGGTCGCGGGGATGCCCGAGGCGGTCGCCTACCTGAACGACCGGTTCGCGAATCGGCCCGCCCCGTCCAACTGCGGCGCCTTCTGACCCACCACGGCGTTGGATCCGCCGCAAGGGGCGGTCAGCCGCGACAGCGATTGCTGTCGCGGCTGACCGGAGCCCGCGCGGCCGGCGGCCCGTTCACACCACCGGATGGTCGGCGCCGAGGAATCTGCGGGCGAGGTTCTGCTCCACCGACGGCCCGGGCGACCATTCGGCGATCCACGGGCCCGTACCCTCGCTGGGATCGATCACGCCCTTCTCCAGCCAGGTGTAGCGCCCGTCGAGGACGTCGGCCGTGAGCTGCCGGTCGGCATCGTCGGTGTGCGTCCACAACGCGGCGAACAGCGAGTCCACGCGGAGCTTCGCCTGGAGGCAGAAGACGTCGGCGAGTTCGTAGGCCGCGTCCGTATCGGGGTGGCCGTCGGTGTGGTACATCTGCGCCCGCACGCAACTCGCCGACATGGCGAACAGCTCCGCGCCGATATCGACGAGCCGCCCCAGGAAATTCTGCCGCCTCTCCAGACCGCCCTGCCACCGGGCCATGCCGTAGAACGTGGACCGAGCGAGCTTGCGTGAACACCGCTCCACGTAGCGCAGATGGTGTGCCAGGGGACCGAATTCGCCGTACGAGGTGGGTAGCTGGCCCCTGCCCGCCACCAACTGGGGCAGCCACTTGGCGTAGAAGCCGCTCGCCTTGGCGGCGGCCCGGGCCTTCGTGTCCAGAGTGGCTTTCGGATCCGCCAGCTCACCCGCCACCCGCAGGTGGGCGTCGACGGCTTCGCGGGCGACGAAGAGCCGCATGATCTCGCTCGAGCCCTCGAAGATCCGGTTGATCCGCAGGTCCCGCAGGAGCTGCTCGGCGGGCACCATCCGCTCACCCCGGGCCGCGAGCGACGCCGCCGTCTCGTAGCCGCGTCCCCCTCGGATCTGCATCAACTCGTCGGCGATCTCGCAGGCCACCTCGCTGGACCACAGCTTGGCCAGGGCCGCCTCGATGCGGATGTCGTTGCGGTCCTCGTCGCACATCTGGCCGGTCAGTTCCACCACGGCCTCGAGGGCGAACGTGGTGGCGGCGATGTATCCGATCTTGCCGGCGATCGCATCGTGCCGGCCCACCGGCCGACCCCACTGGACGCGGGTGCCGGACCATTCCCGGGCGATCTTGAGCGCCCACTTGCCCGCACCGGCGCACATCGACGGGATCGCGAGCCGGCCGGCGTTGAGGGTGGTCAGGGCGATCTTCAGGCCGTCGCCCTCGCGGCCGATGAGGTTCTCCTTCGGCACCCGCACCTTGTACAGCCGGGTGAGGCCGTTCTCGATCCCCTTCAGGCCCAGGAACGAGTTGCGGCGTTCGACGGTGATGCCCGGGGTGTTCGCCTCGACGACGAACGCCGAGATGCCACCGCGGTGGCCCTCGCTGCGCGGCACCCGCGCCATCACCACCAGCAGTTCGGCGACCACTCCGTTGGTGGTCCACAGCTTCAGGCCGTCGAGTTCGTACGCGTCGCCGTTCTCCACCGGCACCGCCGTCGAGGCGAGACGGGCGGGATCGGAACCCACGTCGGGTTCGGTCAGCAGGAAGGCCGAGATCGCCCCTCGCGCACACCGCGGGAGGAAAGCGCGTTTCTGTTCGGGTGTCCCGGCCAGCTTCAGGGGTTCGGGCACTCCGATGGATTGATGCGCCGACAACAGAACGCCCAGGCTCGGGTGGGCGCTGGCCACGAGCATCAGCGCGCGGTTGTAGGCCACCTGCGACAGTCCCAGGCCGCCGTACTCCTGGGAGATCTTCATGCCGAAGCAGCCGAGCTCGGCCAATCCGGCGACGTATTCGTCGGGGATCCGGGCCTCGCGCTCGATGCGGCTGCCGTCCACACCCTCGCAGAAGCGGCGAAGCTCTGCCAGGAACCCTTCGGTACGGGCCTCCTCGTCGGGGGTGGGCCGCGGGAACGGATGGATGAGGTCGAGGGTCAGACGTCCGAGAAACAACTCCTTTGCGAACGACGGCTTGTGCCAGGTGGTCTCGCGGGACTCCTCTGCGAGCGCGCGCGACTGTTCCTCGCTGGCGTGTACCTGTTGTGCCATGTGATGCCTCCCCGATAGGACTGCTACCGGCGAGTATCCACCTGTTCTGTGATGCACATCACGCGATTCGGCGGATCGGTACCCATGAGTAACCGACGGCGCGGGGGTGGGGCGGATCACGGTCCGACGGGGCTGCCGGCGCGACAGAGCCCCCGCCCGTGTCCGTAGGCTGGACATGTCATCGACGACGTACCCGAGCACCTCCACCTTCCCGCTCGCGCGGACCACCGCTGGAGGCCGACATGGAATTCCTCGCGTCCGTACCTGTTGTGCTGCTGTTGACCGTCCTGATCTATGTCGTGACCGGCCGGATCGTCGACCTGGAAGTGCGCGTCACCGAACGACAACTGCAGAAGGAAGGGCAGGCCGCGATCGACGCGACCTGCCCCGGATCCGATTCCGTCCCGTGACCCCGGGCGGAACTCAGTCCTGCTTCTTCGGGCCCCCTGCGGGACCGGCCGACGGCTTCGGTTTCGCCGCGGTTCCCTTGCTGCCGGCGGCCTCGCTCTTCGGCTCGGCGGCCGGCTTCGGAGCCGTTCCCTCCTTGGCCGCGTGCTTTCCGGTCGGGGGCGCCTCGGCCGTCCCCTTCGGGACGGTGGTGGGCTCGGCCGTCCCCTTCGTGGCGGTGGTGGGCTCGGCCTTCGGCGTCGCGGCTGCCGTCGGGGTCGCCTTCGGCGTCGGCGCGGGCACCGCGGGGGCAGCCGTCCCGCCCTCGGGCCGAGGTGCGGCCTTCCTCGTCGCGGCCGATTCGGGCTTCGGGGCCACGGCCTCGGGCGTCGCGGCCGGCCCGGGCTTCGCCTCGGGTGCGGCAGCCTCCGGCTTCGGTGCGCCAGCCTCCGGCTTCGGGGCGGCAGCCTCCGGCTTCGGTGCGGCAGCCTCCGGCTTCGGTGCGGCAGCCTCCGGTGTCGCGACCGGCCCGGGCTCGGGGGTGACCGGCTCGATCCGCGGCGGCTCCGGCGCGACCGGCGGATGATCCCCGAGACGGCTGCGGTAGAACACAACTCCGCCGGCGGCGACGACGCCGAGCGCGCCGACCGTCACCAGGATCCTGCGGCCCCGCCCGCGGGGTGCTGCCTCGATCGTCGCCGCGGCTCGCGCGCGGCGGCACTCCCGGCTTCCGGCCATGTTCCGGGCGAGGTCGAGACCCTTGCGGGCGACCAGCAGGCCGGTGAAGAGCGGCCCCCGCGCGAGGGCCGTAGCGCCCTGCCCTGCGAGCTTCAGGTAGCCACCGGCGCCCTCGGACTTCTTCGGGGGGCGCACGAGTTCGCTGCCGGCGCCGGACCCGATCTTGGTTCTGGACTCGCTCACACTCGTCATGTACCCACTTTTGCACAGCGGATCCCCGCGGCCGGGGTTCGCGAGACGGACCGCCCCGGTGTCGCAGACCCGGATGGCACGATGGAGGGGTGACTTCACCTCAAAAGACCGCAACCGCGACTCTGCACACCAACCGCGGCGACATCGTGATCTCGCTCTTCGGCAACCACGCTCCGAAGACGGTCGAGAACTTCGTCGGCCTCGCGAACGGCACCAAGGAGTACAAGACCCAGAACGCCAAGGGGGAGACCAGTGGCCCGTTCTACGACGGTGCGGTTTTCCACCGCGTCATCGACGGCTTCATGATCCAGGGCGGCGACCCGACCGGCACCGGTCGTGGCGGCCCGGGCTACCAGTTCGCCGACGAGTTCCACCCCGAGCTGCAGTTCGACCGCAGCTACCTGCTGGCCATGGCCAACGCCGGCCCGGGCACCAACGGTTCGCAGTTCTTCATCACCGTCGGGCCGACCCCCCACCTGAACCGACGCCACACCATCTTCGGTGAGGTCGCCGACGAGGCGTCGAAGAAGGTCGTCGACGCGATCGCCACGACGGCGACGGACCGCGCGGACCGCCCGGTCGAGCCCGTCGTCATCGAGAGCATCACCATCTCCTGAATCTCCGGAAGAGACCGATATGACGAACCCCGGCTGGGGCCACGCGGCCGGCGGGGGCGGCCACCCGCCCCAGCCGCGGTGCGTCCGGCATCCCGATCGCCCGACCCTGCTCTCGTGCAGCCGATGCGGGCGACCGGCCTGCCCCGACTGCCTGCGGCCCGCCGCAGTGGGTCAGCAGTGCGTCGACTGCGTCGCGGCCGCCCAGCGCGATGTCCCGCAGGCCCGCACCGTCGCGGGGGCGCCCATGCGGGCGCAGACGAACACCCCCCTCGTGACCTACATCCTGATCGCGCTGAACACCGCGATCTTCGCGATCACCGCCGCCCAGTCCGGCAGCGTGATGAACAACGAGCGCTCGTCGAGCCTGTTCTTCGAGTGGGCGCTGTGGCCGCCGATGATCGCGGTGCGCGACGAATACATCCGCGTGCTCGGCAGCGGGTTCCTGCACTTCGGTGTGCTGCACCTCGCGGTCAACATGTTCGCGCTGTACGTGATCGGGCGTGACACCGAACTCGTCCTCGGCCGGCTTCGGTACCTGGCCGTATACCTGGTGTCCATCCTCGGCGGATCCGCCGCGGTGATGCTGCTCCAGACCGACGCCGTGACCGCCGGTGCCTCCGGCGCCGTGTTCGGCCTGCTGGGCGCGCAGGCGGTGATCCTGATGCGGCTGCGGCGCAGCCCCGCGCCGGTGCTGATGATCGTCGTCCTCAACGTCGTCATCAGCATCACCATCCCGGGCATCTCCCTGTGGGGACACCTCGGCGGCCTGGCCGCGGGTGCGGCGGCGACGGCGGCGCTGTTGTTCGCGCCGCGGGCGCTGGGCGCGGGCGACGACCGTGCCCGCTTCGTCCGGACGGGCTGGCTCGCGCTGGCAGCCGTCACGGTGGTCACCGTGCTGGTCCTCGTGCTGGCGGTCCTGCGCCTGCGGGCTCAGCTCGGCGTCTGATCCGGCGCCAGCCCCCGCACCGCGAGCGCGTCGTACACCGTGCGGGGGTCGGTGCCCAGGTCCCAGCGCCCGAAGATCAGCAGCTGCTCGTCGCCGCGGGGATCGCGCACGTCGATCTCCAGCATCGGCACGCGACGGCCGAGCCGCGGATACGCGACGATCCGCACCCGCATCAGGGCCGCGCGGGGCAGCTCGCGTCGTCCCGACAGACGGGTGACGGCCAGCCCGGCGCCGTCCGGAAGCACCTCGAGCCGCGGACGCTGACGGACCGCGAGGGCCGCGACCGCGAACGCCACCACGGCCGCGAGCCCGACGAGCGTGCGACCGGCGGCATCGGCCGTCGTCGCCGCGGCGACGGCGAGCACAATGCCGCCCGCCGTGAGCGCGGCGATCGCGAGCGGGGGTGTGGACCAGCGGAGCGATTTAGCCGCCACGGGGAGCTTTCCCCAGTTCATCCACAGGTTTGTCCACAGGTGGGGATGAACTACATCCCTGTAACCTCACCGCCATCTCATGGTCATGATCAGGCCGACGATCATGAACCCGAAGCCGATGAGGAAGTTGTACGCACCGAGGTCGTTCATCCACGAGATCTGCTCGGCCGCGAGGTAGTACACCACCAGCCAGGCCAGGCCGACGAGCATGAAGCCGAGCATCAGCGCGACGTACCAGGTGCTCGACGGGCCCGCCTTCACCTTCACGGGGGTTCGGCTCACCGGGTTGATCGTGTAGTCGGTCTTCTTCCGGACCTTCGACTTGGGCATGACGTCCTCGTTCGTGCGGTACCGCGCGGGGCGGACAGGTAGGTTGGGCAGCTACCTGATGTGTACTGCCAGTGTGAGTACACGCTAACGCAGAATCCGGAACGGAGGGTCCACGTGTCGGACGGCCGGGCCCGCGCGCTCGGGTGGACTGCCGCCGCGCTGGCCGTGTGTCTGCTCGCCGGGTTGCTGCTCGGCACCACCCGCGGGGTCTCCGACGGCGCGGAACTGCGCGTGAGCGACTCCGCGCGGCTGTCCGATCTCGTGCGGGCGGCGCAGGCCAAGGCCGACGAGCTCGCCGCCACCCGCGACGACCTCGCGGGACGCGTCGCCGAGCTGCAGGCGCAGGCCGCGGCCACCGACGACGACGTCGCCGCGGTGCTCGCCGACACCGCCGCCCTCGAGGACCCCGCCGGGCTGACCGCACGGCGTGGCCCGGGCGTCACCGTCAGCCTCACCGATGCCCCGCGCGGCGCCGACGGCCGGTATCCGGCGGACGCGTCGCCCGACGATCTCGTGGTGCACCAGCAGGACGTGCAGAGCGTGCTCAACGCGATGTGGGCCGGCGGGGCGGAGGCGATCGCCATGCAGGATCAGCGGATCGTCGCGACGTCGGCGCCGCGCTGCATCGGCAACACCCTGCTGCTGCACGGCCGCACCTACTCCCCGCCGTACGTGATCACCGCGCTGGGCGACCCCGCCCGGCTCGAGGCGGCGCTGGCCGCCGAGCCGGGCATCCGCGTGTACAGGCAGTACGCGGGCCGCTACGGGTTGGGCTACACGCAGCAGGCGTCGGATGCCCTGTCGGTACCCGCCTACACGGGCGGAACGACGCTGCGCTGACGGGTCGGTACCCTTTCCGCATGCGCATCCTCGTCGTCGACAACTACGACAGCTTCGTCTTCAATCTCGTGCAGTACCTGGGGCAGCTCGGTACCCGGGCCGAGGTGTGGCGCAACGACGACGAGCGGCTCACCGGCCCCGGCGCCGCGGACCGGATCGCGGCCGAGTTCGACGGGATCCTCCTCAGCCCCGGTCCGGGCACCCCGCAGCGGGCCGGCGCCAGCATGGACCTCGTGCGTGCCTGCGCCGCCGCGAGCACACCGCTGCTCGGCGTCTGCCTGGGCCATCAGGCGATCGGTGCCGCCTTCGGCGCGACGGTCGACCGTGCCCCGGAGCTGCTGCACGGCAAGACCAGCTCGGTGTGGCACGACGGCACCGGTGTGCTGGCCGGCCTGCCGGATCCGTTCACCGCGACGCGCTACCACTCGCTCACGGTGCTGCCGCAGACGATGCCCGACGAGCTCGTGCCGACCGGATACACCGAGAGCGGCATCGTCATGGCCCTGCGGCATCGCGAGCTGCCGATCCACGGCGTCCAGTTCCACCCCGAGTCGGTCCTCACCCAGGGCGGTCACCGGATGCTGGCGAACTGGCTGGCCGTGTGCGGCGAGGCGCCGGACGAGCAGCTGGTGGCCCGGCTGGAGGCGGAGATGGCGAAGGCGCTCGCGGGCGGCGCCGCCTGAGCCGTCCGCTCCGCGGACCGATATCCGAGCGCAGCTCAGCGGATACCCAGCACGCCCACGCCCACGGTGATGGTCTCCGAGTTGGAGATCTCCGACCCCGGGGGCTGCTGCTGGGCGATGACCTTGCCCACGAGCTCCGGGTCGAGGGTGGCCTCACGGTTCTGCACGAGCTGCGCCGGCGAACCCGTCCAGCCGGCCGCCCGCAGCGCCGTCAGCGCCTCGGACACCGTCCTGTTCGTCAACGCCGGCATCTCGATGCGGTTCCCGTTGGACACCTGGATGGTGACCGTGTCGCCCTTCGTGGCGCTGGTTCCGCCCGCCGGGCTGCTCGACACGACCGTCCCGGCCGGCTGGCTGGAGTCGATCTCGTCGACCACGACGGTGAAGCCCGCGGCCTCGATGTTGTCGCGCGCCACCTCGGTGGCCTGACCCACGACGTTGGGCACGCGGATCTGCTCGGGGCCGCTGCCGAGCGTCACGCTCACCGCGCTGTCGCGGTCGGCGTCCGCTCCCGCGGCGGGACTCTGGTCGACGACGGTGTCGCGTTCGGCCGCCGACGACGGCGCCCGCGCCACATTCGGATCGAGCCGCAGCCCGGCCTCGGCCAGGGTCTGCAGCGCCTCCTGCTGGTTCATGCCCGCGAGCCGCGGGATCTGCACCTGCTCGGGCCCGCTCGAGACCTCGAGGGTGACGGTGCTGCCCTCCTCGGCCTGGACCCCGGCGACCGGCCGGGTGTTGACGACGTTGCCGCTGGCGACCACCGCGTCGGGCTTCATCTGCACCGACACCTCGAACCCGGCATCCTGCAGCCTGCTCTCCGCGATCTCCGCGGCGAGGTTGCGCACGTCGGGGACGGGGATCTGCGCGGCGCTCGAGCCGGGGCCCGAGGTCCACAGGAACACGCCGACGATGCCGACGATCACGACCGCGGCCAGGCCCAGCAGCGTGTTGCGCAGTGCCCGGGAACGTTGCGGCGCGGCCGCGGTCCCACCCGCGACGACTCCGGCGGCCCCGCGGTCCGCGCCGTTGCGCGGTGTCCCGGCGCCGTCGACGGCCCCGAGGATGGTGGTGCGGTCCTCGTCGGTCATCACCATCGGCGCGCTGGGCTTCTGGCCGCTGAGCACGCGGATCAGGTCGCTGCGCATCTCGGCGGCGCTCTGGTAGCGGTTGGCGGGGTTCTTCGCCATCGCCTTGAGGATCACCGAGTCCAGCTCCGGCGGGACGGCGGAGTTCACCGACGAGGGCAGCGGCGGATCCTCCCGGACATGCTGGTACGCGACGGCCACCGGGGAGTCGCCCTGGAACGGCGGCTTGCCGGTGAGGATCTCGAACAGCACACAGCCGACCGAGTACACGTCGGAGCGGGCGTCGACCTGCTCGCCGCGGGCCTGCTCCGGCGACAGGTACTGGGCGGTGCCGATCACCGCGGCCGTCTGCGTCATCGGGCTCGCGGCGTCGGAGATGGCCCGGGCGATGCCGAAGTCCATCACCTTGACCGCGCCGGAACGGGTGATCATGACGTTCGCGGGCTTGACGTCGCGGTGGACGATCATGTTGCGGTGGCTGAAGTCCAGGGCGGCGCACACGTCGGCCACGACCTCCATGGCCCGCTTCGGGGTCATCGGCCCCTGGGAGCGCACGATGTCGCGCAGCGTATCGCCCTCGACGTACTCCATGACGATGTACGGCAGCGGGCCGGCCTCGGTCTCCGCCTCGCCGGTGTCGTACACGGCGACGATCGCCGGATGGTTCAGCGCGGCCGCGTTCTGGGCTTCGCGGCGGAACCGGAGATAGAACGTGGGGTCGCGGGCGAGGTCGGCGCGCAGCACCTTGATCGCCACGTCGCGGTCGAGCCGCAGATCCCGGGCCAGGTGCACCTCCGACATGCCACCGAAGCCGAGGATCTCACCCAACTCGTAGCGGGAAGAGAGCTTGCGGGGTGTGGTCATGACTGTCCTCGGGTGACTGGCTCGATCGGGGTGAACGGGTTGTCTATGGCTCCGGGTTCGAGACCACCGTCGCCGCCATCCGGCAACGAGACCGTGGTGGTGGTCGTCTCGGCCGTCGTCGTGGTGGCGGCTGTGGTCGTCGTGGCCGTCGTCGTGGTCGGCGGCGCGGTGGTCGTCGGCGCCTCCGTCGTCGTCGGCGGCGGCGGGGTGGTCGTCGTCGGCTCGGGGGTCGTGGTGGGCGCCTGCGTCGTGGTGGGAGGAGCCGTGGTGGTCGGTTCCTCCGTCGTGGTGGTGGTCCGCGGCGGCCGCGTGGTCGTCGTCGCGCGGGTGGTGGTCGTCGGGGCCTGCGTGGTCGTCGTGGACCGCGCGGGGCCCGCGTCACCCGAATTGTCGCCGCCCAGCAGCACCAGCGCCAACACGACGAGCGCCAGGGCCACCGCCGCCCCGGCCGCCCAGGCGAGGACCTTCGGGCTGGGGGAGCGCTTGTCGCCGGACGGGGTGGGTCCGGTGGGCGGCTGGTCGCCGCCGTTCGCGTACGTCGGGGCGTAGTACGGCCGCGACGGCGGAGGCGGGGTCGGACCGAGCGCGCGGGTCGCGGCGGTGGGCGCGGTGGTGCCCGGCACCCCGGGCGGCAGGATCCGCGTGGCACCGGTGACCGGCGGCACGTTGCCCGGCGGTGGCACCGGCCGCCCGGCGCGCACCGCGGAGACGGCGTCGGCGAACTCGCCGCCGCTGGTGTACCGGTACGCCGGATCCTTCGTCATGGCGATCTCGATGAGTTCACGCACCCCCGCCGGCAGGTCGGTGGGCAGCGGCGCGGGCGTCTCCTGCACGTGCTTCATCGCGACGGTGACGACGCTGTCGCCGAGGAACGGTCGCCGGCCGGCGAGGGCCTCGTACCCGACGACGCCGAGCGAGTACACGTCGCTCGCCGACGTCGCCTCCTGGCCGAGAGCCTGCTCGGGCGCGATGTACTGAGCGGTGCCCATGACCATGCCGGTGCGCGTCACCGGCGACGCGTCGACGGCCTTGGCGATGCCGAAGTCGGTGATCTTCACCTGGCCGGTGGGGGTGATGAGGATGTTGCCGGGTTTGACGTCGCGGTGCACGACCCCGGCGTCGTGGGCAGCCTGCAGCGCCCGCCCGGTCTGCTCGAGCATGTCCAGGGTGTGCGGCAGCGACAGCCGGCCCACCCGGGCGAGGACGGCGTTGAGGGGCTCGCCGTGCACGAGTTCCATCACGAGGTACGCGATGGACTGGCCCTCGGCGTCGGTGGTCTCGCCGTAGTCGAACACGCCGGCGATGCCGGGGTGGTTGAGCTGCGCGGTGGTGCGCGCCTCGAACCGGAAACGGGTCAGGAAGTCCGCGTCGCCGGAGAGCTCGGCCTTGAGGACCTTCACCGCCACCCGGCGGTCGAGACGGGTGTCGAGCCCCTCCCACACCTGTCCCATGCCGCCGGTGGCGATGAGCCGTTGCAGCCGGTAACGGTCGGCGATCATGGCGCCGCTGTGCAAAGCCATAATCAGCCTCTCTGCATTCCCGCCGCGATCACGGCACGTCCGATCGGCGCGGCAACCGAGCCTCCCGTGGCGGCGAGTGCGCGGTCGCCGCCGTCCTCCACGATGACCGCCACGGCAACTGTCGGCTGCTGGGCGGGCGCAAAGGCGATATACCACGTGTGCGGGGGAGTGTTACGGGGGTCGTCGCCGTGCTCGGCGGTACCGGTCTTCGACGCGATCTGGACCCCCGGGATCTTCCCCTCGCCGCCGGAGAAGTTCTCGGATCCGATCATCAGGTCGGTCAGGGTGGCCGCGACCTGCGGCGACATCGCCTGTCCTGCCGACAGCGGCGTGGTCTCCGCCAGCACCGACAGGTCCGGCGACTGCAACTGCGACACCAGATGCGGCTGCATCCGGACGCCGCCGTTGGCGACTGTGGCGGCAATCACGGCGTTCTGCAGCGGGGTGAGTGCGACGTCACGCTGACCGATGCTCGACTGGCCGAGCGCGGCGCCGTCGGGGATCGGCCCGATCGTGCTCGCCGCGACGGGGACGGGGATGTCCACGGACTCGCCGACGCCCAGCGCCTCGGCCTGCTCGGCGAGGGCGTCCTTGCCGGTCTTCAGGCCCATCTCGACGAAGGCGGTGTTGCAGGAGCGGGCGAAGGCCTCGCGCAGGGTGGCGGTGGGGCCGCCGCCGCACGTCGCGCCGCCGTAGTTCTCCAGCGTGGTCGCGGTGTCGGGGAGGGTGATGTTCGGCGCGGCGGTGAACTGGTCGTCGGGAGTGGTGCCCGCGGCGAGGGCCGCGGCGGTCACCACGACCTTGAACGTCGAGCCGGGCGGGTAGGTCTGCGAGATGGCGCGGTTGAGCATGGGCTTGTCGGGGTCGGCGTTGAGTTCCTCCCACGCCTGCGAGGTGGCGGCACCGTCGTGACCCGAGAGCCGGTTGGGGTCGTAGCTCGGGGTGCTCACCATTGCCAGGATGCGGCCGGTGCTCGGCTCGATGGCCACGACCGAGCCGGTGTAGCCCTTGGACGTGAGCTCGTCGTAGGCCACCTGCTGCATGACCGGGTCGACGGTGGTGACCACGTTCCCGCCGCGCGGGTCCCGCCCGGAGACCAGATCGAAGAAGCGCCGGCCGAACAGCCGGTTGTCGGAGCCGTTGAGGACCTCGTCCTCGGTGCGCTCGAGCCCGGTGCTGCCGTATTGCATCGAGTAGAACCCGGTCACGGGTGCATACGCGAGCGGGCTCATCGGCTGCTCGGGCGCGGCCGGGTACGTGCGCAGGTACTTGTAGCGGCTGTCGGTGGGGACCGACACCGCCAGGACCTGTCCGCTCGCGGAGATCTGGCCGCGCTGGCGTGAGTACTCGTCGATGAGCACCCGGGAGTTGCGCGGGTCGGTGCGCAGGTCGTCGGCCTTGATGACCTGCACGTAGGTGGCGTTTGCGAGCAGCGCGACGACCATGAACATCACCGCCATCGCGACCTTGCGGAGCGGTGCGTTCATCCGCGCCCCAGCATTTCCGTCGGCGCGTCCGCGATCGGTGGCGGTGCCTTCTTGCGTGGGGCGGCGGGTTCGCGGGCCGCGTTGGAGATCTTCACCAGCAGTGCCAGCAGGAGGTAGTTCGCCAGCAGCGACGAGCCGCCGTAGGACATGAACGGCGTGGTGAGCCCGGTGAGGGGGATCAGCTTGGTGACGCCGCCGACGACGACGAACAACTGGATCGCGATGGTGAACGACAGGCCGGCGGCCAGCAGCTTGCCGAAGCTGTCGCGGACGGCGATCGCGGTGCGCATTCCCCGCATGATCAGGATCAGGAACAGGAGGAGGATGGCGCTGAGGCCGATGAGCCCGAGTTCCTCACCGATCGCGGCGACGATGAAGTCGGTCTTGGCGAACGGCACCTGCGCGGGACGTCCGCTGCCGAGCCCGGTGCCGGCGACGCCGCCGGTGGCGAGACCGAACAGCGACTGCGAGATCTGGTAGCCGGTGTTGTTGTAGTCGGCCAGCGGGTCGAGCCACGTCTCCACCCGCACCCGCACGTGCCCGAACATCTGGTAGGCGAAGTAGAAGCCGACGACGAGCAGGGCACCGCCGATGAGCAGCCAGCCCACCCGCTCGGTCGCGATGTACAGCATCACCAGCACCGTGCTGAACAGCAGCAGCGACGTGCCGAGGTCCTTCTCGAACACCATGACGCCGATCGAGAGGATCCACGCGGCCAGGATCGGGCCCAGGTCGCGGGCGCGGGGGAAGTCCATGCCGAGCACGTGTTTGCCGGCGGTGGTGAACAGGTCGCGCTTGGCCACCAGCACGGAGGCGAAGAAGATGATGAGCAGGATCTTGGCGAACTCGCCGGGCTGGATGCTGAACCCGGGCAGCCGGATCCAGATCTTGGCGCCGTTGACCTCGGAGAAGCGGGACGGCAGCAGGGCCGGGACGGCGAGGGCGACGAGGCCGATCAGGCCCAGCGTGTAGCTGAACCGGGCGAGGAGCCGGTAGTCGTGCAGCAGCGCGAGCACCGCGACGAAGCCGGCGATGGCGAGCGCCGTCCACAGCACCTGCTGGTTGGCGTCGGGGGAGGGGATCGGCTGCCCGAGGTAGAGCGCGTTCTCCTCGTCGGCGAGGTCGAGCCGGTGGATCAGGACCAGTCCGAGGCCGTTGAGCAGCGCGACGATCGGCAGCAGCAGCGGGTCGGCGTACGGCGCGAACCGGCGCACCGCCAGGTGCGCGGCGAGGAACAGCACCGCATACGTCAGCCCGTACTTGGCCAGATCCAGGGTCACGGTCTGTTCCTGGCTCGCCTCGACCAGCATCAGCGACACCGTGGTGATCGCGATGGCGGCGACGATGAGCAGCAGCTCCGTGCCGCGCCGGGTGGACACGGCGGGAGCCGGGGCGAAACCTCCGGGAGGACTGGGGAAGGAAGCTCCGGGTGCGTGGGACACCGACATCAGGCGCCCACCCGGCAGTTCTGGCCCGGCACCTGCGGAACCGCCGGCGTCGGCTCGGGTGTCGGGGTCGGTGCGGGGGCCGGTGCCGCGGCGGGTGCGGGCTCCGACGCGGGAGCTGCCGGCGGGGTCGTCGGGGCCGGTGCGGGCGCCGGTTCCGGAGCCGGAGCCGGAGCCGGTGCGGGCGCCGGCTGTTCCTCGACGCACACCGGGAGCAGGTCGTTCTCGGCGAGACGGTTCATCTGGGTGCGCGCGTCGTCGAGGGATCCGGAGGGCAGGCCCGCCCGCACCTGCTCGCGGGCGGTCGGCTGCAGGTCGTCGACCAGCATGACGCGGCAGTCGGCCTCCTGTGGGGAGGTCAGGGTCAAGGTTCCGTCGTCGGCGAGGCAGCCGACGAGGGACTGTTCCTGCAGCGAGTAGCCGAGGATGTTGCCGGGTACGCCGCGCAGCACCGTGACGCGGCCGTCGTCGTCGCCGACGTAGTAGTAGCTGCGGATCATCGTGCGGCCCACGGCTGCCCCGGCGACGAGCAGTCCGAGCACCACGACCGCGACGAGCGGCCACCACATCCGGCTGCGCTTGCGCTTGGGCTCGGGCTCGTTCTGCACGACGACGCGCTTGGGCGTGGCCCGCGGCGGACGCATCGCGGCGGCGCGGCCCGCGGCGGTGTTGGGCGGCGGGGTGTCCTCGTCGTCCCCGGACGCGGCGCCGGCGACGATCGGGTGGCTCTGGCCGTAGTCGAGGTCGATGACGTCGGCGACGACGACGGTGACGTTGTCGGGGCCGCCGCTGCGCAGCGCGAGTTCGATGAGCCGGTCGGCGCACTCGTCCTGCGTGCCCTCGCTCAGGGTGTTGGCGATGGTCTCGTCGCTGACGACGTCGGACAGGCCGTCGGAGCAGATGAGGTAGCGGTCGCCGGCGCGCGCCTCGCGCACGGTGAGGGTCGGTTCGACCTCGCTGCCGGTGAGGGCGCGCATGATCAGCGATCGCTGCGGGTGGCTGTGCGCCTGCTCGGGCGTGATGCGGCCCTCGTCGACGAGGGACTGCACGAAGGTGTCGTCGCGGGTGATCTGGGTGAGCTGGCCGTCGCGCAGCAGGTAGGCGCGCGAATCGCCGATGTGGGCGAGGCCGAGCTTGCTGCCGGCGAAGAGGATGGCGGTGAGCGTGGTGCCCATGCCGTCGAGTTCGGGTTCCTCCTCGACCTGATCGGCGATGGCGGCGTTGCCCTCGCGCACGGCGGCGGCGAGCTTGCCGAGCAGGTCCCCGCCGGGTTCGTCGTCGTCGAGGTGGGCGAGCGCCGCGATCATCAGCTGCGAGGCGACCTCGCCGGCGGCGTGGCCCCCCATTCCGTCGGCGAGGGCGAGCAGGCGGGCCCCCGCGTACACGGAATCTTCGTTGTTGGAACGAACCAAGCCGCGGTCGCTGCGGGCGGCGTAACGCAGTACGAGGGTCACGGGCGGAGCTCGATCACGGTCTTCCCGACCCGGACAGGTGTGCCCAGGGGTACGCGGACGGCGGTGGTGACCTTGGCACGGTCCAGGTACGTGCCGTTGGTCGAGCCCAGGTCCTCGACGTACCAGTCCGACCCGCGCGGCGACAGGCGGGCGTGCCGGGTGGAGGCGTAGTCGTCGGTGAGGACGAGGGTCGAGTCGTCGGCCCGGCCGATCAGGACGGGTTGGGTGCCGAGCGTGATGCGGGTGCCCGCAAGCGCGCCCTGGGTCACCACCAGGAACTTCGCGGACTTGCCGCGGCCCAGCGAGGGCAGCACCGACTGGTTGCGCGGCGAGTAACGCGGGACCGGACGTGCGGCACCGGCGTAGATGTCCGACCGCAGCGTGCGCAGGATCGCCCAGATGAACAACCACAGCAGGAGCAGGAACCCCGCCCGGGTCAGCTGCAGAATCAGCCCCTGCACGGCTCGCCCTCCTTCTGCGTATCGGCCCGGTGCGGTGTCGTCCGGTGCGCTGCGGTCACCCACAATACGGACCCCGGGCGACGAGACGCATCGTCCGGCGCGTTGCCGACGCGTCGGATGGGTCTCGTGCCGGTTCCGATCGGGTCTCGGTCCCCGGCGTTCAGAGAATGCGCACCAGGATCTCCGAGTGTCCCGCCCGGATCACGTCGCCGTCGGCGAGCTGCCAGTCCTGCACGGGCGCGCCGTTGACGGTGGTGCCGTTGGTGGAACCGAGATCCGAGAGCATGGCCACCTGCCCGTCCCAGCGAATGTCGATGTGGCGCCGGGAGACACCGGTGTCCGGCAGCCGGAACTGGGCGTCCTGCCCGCGTCCGACGATGTTGCTGCCCTCCCGGAGCTGGTAGTAGCGCCCGCTGCCGTCCTCGAGCTGGAGCGTCGCGGTCAGCACCCGGCCGGCCTGCGGGGGCTGGTACGCGCCGGCGCCGTAGCCCTGATCCGCATAGCCCTGATCCGCGTACCCTTGGTCGGGGTAGCCCTGCTGGCCGTAACCCTGCTCCGCGTAGCCCTGGTCGGGGTAGCCCTGTCCGGCGTAGCCCTGCTGGCCGTAAGCCTGGTCGGCGTAGCCCTGGTCGTAGCCGCCGGGCTGGGCGTACCCGCCCTGGTAGCGGTCGTCGCCGTAGGCCTGCTGCGACGGGTACTGCGGGGAGTAGTCGCGCCCGTAGTCCTGGCTGTACGCCTGTCCGGAGTGGCCGCCGTAGCCCCGCTCCTCGCCGTAGCCCCGGTCCTCGTGGCCGCCGGCCCGGCCGTAGTCCTGCTGGTCGTAGCCGCCGGCGTCGTAACCGCCCTGCTGCTCGCCGCCGTAGGGCGCCTGCGCGGCGGGATACGCCCCGCCGTTCCGCTGGCCCTGCTGGTAGCGCTGATCCTGGCCTACGTGCGCGTGACCGTTCCGCGCGTACTGCGGTTCGGCGCTCTCGGCGGGGTCACGGCTTGGGTCGTAGCCTGGATTCTGCGTCATCGAGCCAACTCCTGGGTCGGGGGTCACGGTTGAACGGTTGTGCGGTGTCCGCGAGGCCGGGGCGCGCACCGGTGAGCGCCCGACGTCGGGGTCGACCGACCCGTGCGTGCGGAACTGCCCGGTGTGCAGTGCCGCCGACGACTCGAATGCGACCTGGATCTGACCGTAGGTCTGCCACCCCTGCTCGCGGATGAAGTCCTCAAGGTGACGCGCGAACGCCTTCACCGTCAAGTCCCGATCCGCGGCGAGGGCTTCGTGATCGGATTCGCTGATCGTGATCACGTACCGGTTGGGAGCCAGCATGTGGCCCCGGTCGAGCTGCTGGACGCCGTCGGTGGCCTCGCGCTGGAGCGCGGCCTCCACTTCCTGCGGAACTACACCGCCACCGAAGACGCGCGCGAACACGTCGCTGACGGCAGCCTGCAGCTTGCGCTCGAATCGCTGCGCGATACCCACGGCGACCCCCTTTCCGGTCTGCGTGTCGCAATGCAGAGCTCGCTTCTGCATGGTATCGACTTTTCGTCCGATCCGGCCCGGTGGAGGGGGCGGCGCTGCCCCGGCGGGCCGGTGCAGCGCCGGCAAAGGGCCTCTGTGCAGGCGAATCGTTGTTCGGCGGGAGGGTGTGTTACTGTTCTCCAGTCGCTCGGGCGAGTGGCGGAATGGCAGACGCGCTGGCTTCAGGTGCCAGTGTCCTTCGGGACGTGGGGGTTCAAGTCCCCCTTCGCCCACCATGAGCAGTTCCACGAACTGCGACGGACGAGGTCACGAACTCGAAAGAGGTCGTGGCCTCGTTTCGTTGATCGATCGGACGGGCGGTCCGATTCGGGTTCGGTCTTCGGCCGTGTTGTCATAGAGCGGTGATGACCCTGACACAGCCCTGGTGGCCGTACTTCTAGCGGCCTTGTCGACTGTGTTGTCCGGCCGCCTTCTCCGCGGTCGGTGACGCTCACTTTCCTGTACGACGGTGATACCGGTCGGCGGGTGAGGTGGCCTCGATCCGAGAGGAACCACCCCGTGACCCACGACCTCGATACCGCACCCACGACAGGTATCGGCGAGATGCTGATCAGCTCCCGTTCACTGGACGAGTACCGGTCGATGTTCAATCTCACCGACGTGGACCTGTCCCGCACAATCCTGGACTGTCCGGGTGGCGCCGCGGGGTTCACCAGCGCAGTGAACCGACTCGGCGGTGACGTGACCGCATGCGATATGGCCTATTTCGACCGCGAGACCGAACAACTCGCCGTCGTTGCGGTAGCTGAAACCGATCGTGGGAACCGGTACATCCGAGCCCACGCCGAACATTACGACTGGACGTTCTTCGCCGATCCCGACGAGCATGCACGCGTGCGTCGGCAGGCAGTCGAGGAATTCGCCGCAGATATCCGCCGGCATCCGCGCCGCTACGTTGCCGGGCGGTTGCCGTCCTTGCCGTTCCCCGATGCCGCTTTCGATCTCGTGCTCAGCTCGCACCTGCTGTTCAGCTATTCCGACCGCCTCGATCACACCTTCCACCTCGACGCGATCCGGGAACTGATGCGTGTCGCCCGCGGTGAACTGCGGGTCTTTCCGCTCGTGGTCTCGGGTTCCTCGGTTCGCTATCCCCGCGTGGACGAGCTGCTCACCGACCTTCGGAACCACGACATCGCCGGTGAAGTCGTCGAGGTCGACTACCGGTTCCAAAGGGGCGCTCACCACATGCTGGTGTGCCGCCACATCACCTCGCATGCTCCGGAAGCTGCAGGTTCGGCCTGATACGGACTCGCGTCTCGGGTCAGGAAGTCCGCAAGGGTGGCCCTCGCCGGGCAGGACGGGTAATGCTCCGGAGAACTCAGGGAAAAGCTCTGGAACGCCTCTGCAGAAAGTGCTGCCGACCAGGTATTGCGAACCGCACACCATCACCTCGGGCCCCCGATCCATACGGATCGGGGGCCCGAGTCGTTGTCCGGTCGCTCGGCGCGCCCGCTCAGGAGCCGGAGCCGGCGAAGCGCGTCCGCAGGTTCGCGATCATGCAGTGCAGTTCCCGCTGGGTCTCGCGCAGCCGCCGGGCCTCCGCCTCGTATCGCTGTGCGGCGGCGACGGAGCCGCTGCCGCGTTCGATCCGCGCGCAGGTCTCGGCGGTCGTGAGTGCCGCGGCGACGCTGTCGTTCTCGCGGTGGAGGATGCCGAGGAACACCTGGCCCTGATGGGCGTCGGCGACGGTGTGCTCGTCGCCGGCCGCCGCGAGGTCGACGAGGTTCGTCGCGCCCCCTCGCGCGGGCCGGGCGGTCGTGCGGGTTGCCGTGCGGGTCGTGCTCATGGCGAGCAGTCTGGCACGTACCCGCGTCCTGCATGCAGGATGCACGGACTGTTTTGCCCGACTCGGGACGTTTGCCCAGATGGTTGAGTGTTCAATCAGTTGCCCTGTGACGGACATCTCCGCGCATCCGCGTCCGGGGACGGTTCCCGGGGCTGAACAGGGTCAAACCTGATGTGACTCACTTCACGGAACTTTTGTTTCCGTACCCTAACCACCCCCTGTTACCCTTTCGATACCGCTGACCGCAGCTGATTTAATCGCTGCGGTCAGTTGTTATTTATGGGGTTTTTACGTTCGCGTGCTAGGTGATCCGGCCGCTCTCAGATTCCTGTGGTGCCCCGCGGATACGCCGCCGTGACGTCCGTCAGCACGTTCACCAGATACGGCACCCCGGACGCGAAGGCCCGGTCCAGCGCCGGACCGAGCTCCCGCGGATCCGTCACCAGCTCACCGCCCGCCCCGAGAGCGGTCGCGACCAGGTCGTACCGCGTGCCCGGCGCCAGGTCGGCTGCCACGTCGTACCCGTACAGCAGCTGCATCGGTCCCTTCTCGAGTCCCCACGCCGAGTTGTTGCCCACCACGATCACCACGGGCAGCTCGTGCCGCACGAGGGTGTCGATATCCATCAGCGACAGACCGGCAGCACCGTCGCCGAGCAGCAGCACCACCTGACTCGACGGCCGCGCCACCCGCGCCGCGACGGCCGCGCCGAGCCCGGCGCCGAGACAGCCGTACGGCCCCGGATCGAGCCACTGCCCGGGCCGCTTCGGCTCGACGAACTTGCCGGCGAACGACACGAAGTCGCCGCCGTCGCCGATGACCACGGCGTCTTCGGCCAGCCGCGGCAGCAGTTCGCCGTAGATCCGGGCCGGGTGGATCGGATCGGCCTCGGCGGCCAGCAGGGCGGCGTCGCGCGCCGCGGCGGCAGTTACTTCGTCGCGCAGTCCGGTCACCCAGACGTCCGTGTCCGGGCGCGACGACAGCGCCGACAGGATGCCGTCGAGGCACGCCGTGAGGTCGCCGGACACCGAGCCGGCGAGTTCGGCGTGTGCCGACACCTGACCGGGGGAGTCGGCCACGTGCACCACCCGGGCCGTGGGCGCGCCGTCGCGCCCACCGAACCGGCCGTAGCCGAGGCGGAAGTCCAGTGGGGTGCCCACGACGATCGCCAGGTCGCAGGTCCCCACCGCGGTGCCGCGGGCCTTGGTGACGAGGAGGGGATGGCCACCCGGGACCACCCCGCGGCCCATGCCGTTGGTGATCACCGGGATGCCGGCCTCGTCGACGAACCGCAGTGCCGCCTCCTCGGCGTGATCGGCCCACACGTCGGTACCCAGCACCAGCAGCGGCCGCCGTGCCCCGGCGAGCAGGGCGGCGATCTCCGCCAGCGACTCGGAGTCGGGCTCGAGCCGGACCGCGGCCGGCGGCGACGGACGCGGCAGGGTGGCACGGCCGAACAGTTCGTCCATCGGCACGTCCACGAACGCCGGCCCCCGGTGCGACGTGCGGGCCGCCGTGAACGCCTCGTCGACCAGCGGGCCGACGCGATCCACGGTCGCCGCCGTCTCGGACAGCTTCGTGACGGTGGACAGCAGCGGCGGCTGGTCGAGTTCCTGCAGGCTGCCCGTGCCCCAGCGGGCGTTGGGTGCGCGGCCGCCGAGCACCACCAGCGGCGACCCCGCGAAGTACGCCTGGGTGACGGCACTGACGCCGTTCGTCACGCCCGGCCCGGCGGTGAGCACGGCCAGCCCGGGATGCCGCAGGAGCTTGCCGGTGGCCTCGGCGGCGAACACCGCGGTCTGCTCGTGGCGCACGTCGATCAGCCGCATGCGTGCTTCACCCTTGACCGCGGCGTCGTACAGCGGGAACACGTGCGCGCCGGAGAGGGTGAACATCGTCTCGACGCCGTGGGAGCGGGCCACCGCCGCGGCGTGATCGCCGCCGTGCCCCTCGAGGTCCGGGCTCATGGCGCGAAGGGTACGGCCGAGGGCACTGCCGTGGGGCGGGTTCGGGGGAACACGAGCGTGGTCGCCGGGCCGGGGGTCCGGGGCGGAGGCCGGCTTCCGATCGAAAGTTGTTGTAGTACAGCTGGAAAGACACACCGGTGGATGCGTCACGCCCCTCGCCGGGTCGCGAGGCCGACCACGGCGTCGCGCAGGCCCGTCCAGTGCTCGGCGGTGGTCACCCGGCTCGCCGCGTACGACGCCCGCACGAGAAGCCGGGTGGCGCGTCGCCGGGCCCGGTCGTACCGGCCGAGCGCGTCGCGCACGTCGAACCGGGCGAGCAGATCCGCGAGGGTGGCCGCGTCGACGATCGCCTCGCAGGCACCGCGGCCGAGGTTGGGGGTCATGGCATGGGCGGCGTCGCCGAGCAGTGCGACGTTGCCGCGCACGTACGACGGCAGCGGCGGGGACTGGTAGATCTCGTGGTGGAGCACCGTCGCCGGATCCAGGCGGTTCAGCACGTCGCGCACGGCCGGATGCCAGTCGCCGAACCGGGCGACGAGGTCGTCGACGCCGCCGGTGGTGCCGGCCGGCGCGCGGACGGCGGCGAACCAGTTGATCAGGCCGCCCTCGCGGGGCGTGATGCCGAACAGCGCACCCGCCCCCCACGTCTCGGTCGCGGTGTCCACGGTGCCGTCCACCCAGCCGCGCCACGCCGCGATGCCGGCGTGGACGGGCCGGTGGTCCGGGCCGAAGAGGGCGTCACGGGTCGGACTGCCCAGGCCGTCCGCGCCGATCACGATGTCGTAGCCGGCGAGCTCGGTCAGCGGCGGAGCGGGCCGGCCGAGCCGTACCGCCTCGTCGGGCAGGCCCGCGGCGAGCAGGCCCAGCAGGGCCGGCCGGGAGAGCAGTACGGCGGGACGCCGGGTGCGAAACCGTGCGAGCTCGCGGCCGTCGGGCCGCATGATCGCGCCGCGGTCCAGTGCGACGCCGAGCCGCTCGACGCCGCCGCCGAGCCCTGCCGAGGCGAGTGCGTCGAGCGCGGCCGGCCACATTCCCAGGGCCGTCCCGGTGGGCGGCAGCGCGGGGGAGCGCTCGAACACGTCGACGTGCCAGCCCCGCCGGATCAGTGCATTCGCTGCGGTGAGCCCGCCGATGCCCCCGCCGAGGATCGCGGCCTTGCCGCCGTTGTTCCTGGTCATGAAGTCAAGGTACTACGGATGTAGTGTCATGTCACTACTGTTGTAGTGTCGAGATGTGACCGACAAGCGCGCAGCGGTGCTCGACGCCGCGATCGACCTGCTCGGCCGGGAAGGGTTGCGCGGGCTCACTCATCGCGGGGTGGACGCGGCCGCCGGCGTGCCGGCCGGTTCCACGTCGAACTACTTCCGCACCCGCCGGGCCCTGCTCGAGGGCGTCCTCGACCGCCTCGTCGAGCGCGACCGGGCCGACGTCGCCGTCCTCGGCGGCGGAAACCTCCCGCGCACCGAGGAGGAGCTCGTCGACATGCTCGCCGGGTACGTGATGTTCGCGACAGGCCCCGATGCCGTACGTACCCGCGCCCGGTTCGCGCTTTTCGTCGAGGCCACCGCCTCGCCGTCGCTGCGACGGTCCGTGCAGCGACGCCGCGACGAACTGCGGGGCATGGGTCTGGCGGTGCTCGCCGCCCTCGGATCCTCGGATCCCGTCGCCGGGGCGCGCGTGCTCACCGACCACCTCGACGGGATGATCCTGCACCGTCTGACCTCGGACGATGTGGATCTCGACCCGCGCGACGACCTCCGCCGGATGGTGCGCGCGCTGCGGTGACGAGGCGCGCCGCCCGGTCGTGCGTCAACCGCGTGTTAACGGGCGGTCACCGGCTCGTTAGGGATGGATAGGATAGCCTTGGTTGCGTCGTCCCCCGGCGGCTGACATATCGTTGTACGCAACACGGTGGACACACGACGTCCAAGCCGACCGGGAGGTCCGGCCCGAGCTGCCGAAAATTGGCACCCGCATCGTCGCGGAAGGGCGGATACTGAACGGTGATCGGTGCCGATCCACCACGTGTCGGTACTTGCTCACGCAAGTAGATGGCCATCAGCGCTGCTGGTCGTCGCTGCAATCTAACGCAACGAAGGCTAGGTATGAAGCATCTTCCCGGGCCGCAAGGGCTCTACCACCCGGCGAACGAGCACGACGCCTGTGGTGTCGCATTCGTCGTCGACATGCATGGTCGCCGCAGCCGGGACATCGTGGAGAAGGCGATCACCGCTCTGGTGAACCTCGAGCACCGCGGCGCGGCGGGCTCCGAGTCGAACACCGGCGACGGTGCCGGCATTCTCATCCAGGTCCCGGACCGCTACCTCCGTGAGGTCGTCGACTTCGACCTGCCGCCGATCGGCTTCTACGCCACCGGCATCGCCTTCCTGCCGCAGGACGAGAAGGCCGCCGACGAGGCCGTCGCCGCGGTCGACGCGATCGTCGCCGAGGAGGGCCTGCAGGTCCTCGGCTGGCGCGAGGTTCCCGTCGACCCCTCCGACCTGGGAACGCTGGCCCGGCAGGCGATGCCGAGCTTCCGCCAGATCTTCATCACCTCGCCCGACCGGACCCTCGGTGGCCTGGAGCTCGAGCGGCGGGCCTACGTGGTCCGCAAGCGCACCGAGCACGAGCTCGGCCGCGAGGGCGCCGGCCAGGACGGCCCCGGCAGCGAGACGGTGTACTTCCCGAGCCTGTCGGCGTCGACCTTCGTCTACAAGGGCATGCTCACCACGCCGCAGCTCGAGGGCTTCTACCGCGATCTGCAGGACGAGCGCGTCGAATCGGCGCTGGGCCTGGTGCACTCGCGCTTCTCCACCAACACCTTCCCGTCGTGGCCGCTGGCGCACCCGTTCCGCCGTGTCGCCCACAACGGCGAGATCAACACCGTCACCGGCAACGCCAACTGGATGCGTGCCCGCGAGGCGCTCATCGACTCCGACGTGTTCGGCGGCCGCGAGAAGCTCGAGAAGATCTTCCCGGTCTGCACCGAGGGCGCGTCCGACACGGCCCGCTTCGACGAGGTGCTCGAACTCCTGCACCTCGGCGGCCGCAGCCTGCCGCACGCCGTGCTCATGATGATCCCCGAGGCGTGGGAGCGGCACGAGTCCATGGACCCGGCCCGTCGCGCGTTCTACGAGTACCACGCGGCGCTCATGGAGCCGTGGGACGGCCCGGCGTCGGTGTGCTTCACCGACGGCACCGTCGTCGGCGCGGTCCTCGACCGCAACGGCCTGCGCCCGTCGCGCGTGTGGGTCACCGACGACGGCCTCGTGATCATGGCCTCCGAGGTGGGCGTGCTCGACATCGAACCGCAGAAGGTCGTGCGCAAGCTGCGCATGCAGCCCGGTCGCATGTTCCTCGTCGACACCTCGCAGGGCCGCATCATCGACGACGAGGAGATCAAGAGCGCCCTCGCCGCCGAGCACCCCTACCAGGAGTGGATCGACCAGGGCATCGCCCGGCTCGAGGATCTGCCCGAGAGCAAGTACACCTACATGTCGCACGAGCGGGTCGTGTTGCGGCAGCAGGTGTTCGGGTACACCAGCGAGGAGGTCAACCTCCTGGTCAAGCCGATGGCCGCGACCGGCGGCGAGGCGCTCGGCTCGATGGGCACCGACACCCCCATCGCCGTGCTCTCCGCGCGTCCGCGAATGCTGTTCGACTACTTCTCGCAGCTGTTCGCGCAGGTCACCAACCCGCCGCTCGACGCCATCCGGGAGGAGGTCGTCACGAGCCTGGGCGGCATGCTCGGGCCCGAGGGCGACCTGCTGAACCCGACCGCCGACTCGTGCCGGCAGATCCTCGTCTCCGCGCCGGTCATCGACAACGACGACCTGCAGAAGCTGATCCACGTCAACGACGACGGCAAGTTCCCCGGCTTCAACAGCGTCATCATCCGCGGCCTGTACCCCGTCGCCGAGGGCGGCGAGGGTCTGCGCCGCGCGCTCGAGAACATCCGCGGCGAGGTCTCCGAGGCCATCGAGAAGGGCGCGCGCCTGATCCTGCTGTCGGACCGCGAGTCCGACGAGAACCTCGCGCCGATCCCGTCGCTGCTGCTCACCTCCGCGGTGCACCACCACCTCGTCCGCGAGAAGACCCGCACCAAGGTGGGCCTGCTCGTCGAGGCCGGCGACGCCCGCGAGGTGCACCACATCGCCGCGCTGTGCGGTTTCGGTGCGGCCGTGGTCAATCCGTACATGGCCTTCGAGACCATCGACGAGCTGCTGCAGAACGGCGACCTGCCGGACGGCATCACCCTCGACAAGGCCCTCGCGAACTACATCAAGGCCGCCTCGAAGGGCGTGCTCAAGGTGATGTCCAAGATGGGCATCTCCACGCTCGCCTCCTACACCGGTGCGCAGCTGTTCCAGGTGATCGGCCTCTCGCAGGAGGTCGTCGACGAGTACTTCACCGGGATGCAGTCGCAGCTCGGCGGAATCGGCCTCGACGAGATCGCCCAGGACGTCGCCGCCCGGCACTCCCTCGCCTTCATGGACCGTCCGTCGGAGCACGCCCACCGCGAGCTCGAGGTCGGCGGCGAGTACCAGTGGCGCCGCGAGGGTGAGTTCCACCTGTTCAACCCGGACACGGTGTTCAAGCTCCAGCACGCCACCCGCACCGGGCAGTACTCGATCTTCAAGGAGTACACCAGGCTGGTCGACGACCAGTCGGAGCGGCTCGCGTCGCTGCGTGGCCTGTTCGAGTTCCGCAAGGGTGCCCGCCCGGCGGTGCCGCTCGAGGAGGTCGAGCCGGCGAGCGAGATCGTCAAGCGGTTCTCCACGGGTGCGATGAGCTACGGCTCGATCTCCGCGGAGGCGCACGAGACCCTCGCGATCGCGATGAACCGCCTCGGCGCCCGCTCGAACTCCGGTGAGGGCGGCGAGCATCCGGACCGCTTCACCCCGGACGCGAACGGCGACTGGCGTCGCTCGGCGATCAAGCAGGTCGCCTCCGGCCGGTTCGGTGTCACCGCGCACTACCTGACGAACTGCACCGACATCCAGATCAAGATGGCGCAGGGCGCCAAGCCGGGTGAGGGTGGTCAGCTGCCCCCGCACAAGGTGTACCCGTGGGTCGCCGAGGTGCGTGGTTCGACGCCGGGCGTGGGCCTGATCTCGCCGCCGCCGCACCACGACATCTACTCGATCGAGGATCTCGCGCAGCTGATCCACGACCTGAAGAACGCCAACCCGCAGGCCCGCATCCACGTGAAGCTGGTCTCCGAGATCGGTGTCGGCACCGTCGCCGCGGGTGTGTCGAAGGCCCACGCCGATGTGGTGCTGATCTCCGGTCACGACGGTGGCACCGGCGCCTCCCCGCTGACCTCGCTCAAGCACGCGGGTGCGCCGTGGGAGCTCGGCCTCGCCGAGACGCAGCAGACGCTGCTGCTCAACGGTCTGCGCGACCGCATCGTCGTGCAGGTGGACGGGCAGATGAAGACCGGCCGCGACGTGGTCATCGCCGCCCTGCTCGGCGGTGAGGAGTTCGGCTTCGCCACCGCTCCGCTGGTGGTGTCCGGCTGCATCATGATGCGCGTGTGCCATCTCGACACCTGCCCGGTGGGCGTGGCGACGCAGAACCCGGTGCTGCGCAAGCGGTTCACCGGCAAGCCGGAGTTCGTCGAGAACTTCATGCTCTACATCGCCGAGGAGGTGCGCGAGTACCTGGCCGAGCTGGGCTTCCGCTCCCTCGACGAGGCGATCGGCCGGGTCGACATGCTCGACACCACCAAGGCCGTCGACCACTACCGTGCCTCGAAGCTGGACCTGTCGCCGCTGCTGGAGCAGACCCGTTCGCCGATCTTCTGCGAGCAGGACCTGCACTGCACCAAGGAGCAGGACCACGCCCTGGACAAGGCGCTCGACAACGAGCTCATCACGCAGGCGAGGCCGGCGCTCGAGTCGGGTACGCCGGTGACGATCGAGACCAAGATCGCCAACGTCAACCGCACCGTCGGCACCATGCTCGGCCACGAGCTCACCAAGGTGTACGGCGGGGAGGGCTTGCCGGACAACACGATCGACATCACCTTCACCGGTTCGGCCGGCAACAGCTTCGGCGCGTTCGTGCCCAAGGGCATCACGCTGCGGCTGTTCGGCGACGCCAACGACTTCGTCGGAAAGGGCCTGTCCGGTGGCCGGATCGTCGTCCGCCCGCCGCTGAACGCGGCGCCGGGCTTCGTCGCCGAGGACAACATCGTCGCCGGCAACGTGATCCTGTTCGGTGCCACCAGTGGCGAGGCTCTCATCCGCGGCGTGGCGGGTGAGCGGTTCGCCGTGCGTAACTCGGGTGCCACGGCCGTCGTCGAAGGCGTCGGCGACCACGGCTGCGAGTACATGACCGGTGGCAAGGTGGTCATCCTGGGCAAGACCGGCCGCAATTTCGGCGCCGGCATGTCCGGGGGTGTCGCGTTCGTGTACAACCCCGATCGCGACTTCGAGGACAACCTGAACACCGAGTTGGTCGATCTCGAGGACCTCGAGGGCGAGGACTTCCTCTGGCTCAAGGGCGCCATCGAGCGCCATCGTGACGAGACGGGCTCCGAGGTTGCAGCCCGCATTCTGGCCGACTGGTCGCAGCAGGTCAGTCACTTCGCGAAGGTCATGCCTCGCGATTACAAGAAGGTACTCATGGCAATCAAGGACGCCGAGATTCGAGGCGCGAACGTGGACGAGGCGATCATGGAGGCGGCTCGTGGCTGATCCGACCGGTTTCCTCAAGCACGGCTCGCGCGAAACCCCTGTGCGCCGGCCGGTTCCGCTGCGGCTGCTCGACTGGAAGGAGGTGTACGAGCCGTTCCCGCTCGACACCCTCCAGGTCCAGGCCAGCCGCTGCATGGACTGCGGTATCCCGTTCTGCCACAACGGTTGTCCCCTCGGGAACCTGATTCCCGAGTGGAACGACCTGGCCTACAAGGGTAAGTGGAACGACGGCATCGAGCGCCTGCACGCCACCAACAACTTTCCGGAGTTCACCGGCCGGCTGTGCCCCGCACCGTGTGAGGCCTCCTGCGTCCTGGGCATCAACCAGGACCCGGTGACCATCAAGCAGGTCGAGGTCGAGCTCATCGAGAAGGCCTTCGACGAGGGCTGGGTCGCGCCGGTCATGCCGTCGAAGCTGACCGGCAAGAAGGTCGCGGTCGTCGGCTCCGGTCCGGCGGGTCTGGCTGCAGCGCAGCAGCTCACCCGCGCCGGCCACGCGGTGACCGTGTTCGAGCGCGAGGACCGCATCGGTGGTCTGCTGCGCTACGGCATCCCCGAGTTCAAGATGGAGAAGGCCGTCATCGACCGCCGCCTCACGCAGATGGAGGCCGAGGGCACCGTCTTCAAGGCGGGCGTCAACGTCGGTGTCGACATCACCGCCGACGAGCTGCGCGAGCAGTTCGACGCGGTCGTGCTCGCCGGTGGCGCCACCGAGGCCCGTGACCTGCCGATCCCCGGTCGTGAGCTCGACGGCATCCACCAGGCGATGGAGTTCCTGCCGATCGCCAACCGCGTGCAGCTCGGCGACCTGTCGGAGCCGACCATCACGGCGAAGGGCAAGAAGGTCGTCATCATCGGTGGCGGTGACACCGGCGCCGACTGCCTCGGCACCTCGCACCGTCAGGGCGCGGCCAGCGTGCACCAGTTCGAGATCATGCCGCGTCCGCCGGAGCAGCGCGCCGAGTCGACCCCGTGGCCGACCTACCCGCTGATGTACCGCGTGTCCTCCGCGCACGAGGAGGGCGGCGAGCGCGTGTTCTCCGTCAACACCGAGCAGTTCGTCGGCAAGGACGGCAAGGTCGCCGCCCTGAAGGCGCACGAGGTGAAGATGGTGAACGGCCGCTTCGAGAAGGTCGAGGGCACCGACTTCGAACTCGAGGCCGACCTGGTGCTGCTCGCCATGGGCTTCGTCGGCCCCGAGAAGCCGGGCCTGCTCACCGACCTCGGCGTGGACCTGAACGAGCGCGGCAACGTCGCCCGCTCGACGGAGTGGGCCACCAACGTCGACGGCGTCTTCGTCGCCGGCGACATGGGCCGTGGTCAGTCGCTCATCGTGTGGGCCATCGCGGAGGGTCGTTCCTGCGCGGCGGCGGTCGATCGGTACCTCGAGGGTGCAACGGTGCTCCCTTCGCCGATCACCACCACCACGATGCCGCAGCGCTGAGCGCTGAGGTAGCAGAACCCACGACGGGCGCGCCCACCGGAAATCCGGTGGGCGCGCCCGTCCCGTTTCGTCCGTTCGGGACGGTTCGCGCGTTATGGTCGTGCGCATGGGTCACCGGATCACGAGACGATCACTTGCGGCAGGAATGCTCGGGGCCGGAACCCTGGCGGCGCTGGCGGCCGCTCCCGCCGCCGCGCAGGCCCCCGGCGAGTGCGTGCGCAACGTCGGCGGCGCCGTCACCGTGAACGGCACGCCGCAGGCGCCGCCGGTGGTCGGGTACGACGGCCTGCGCCTCCTCGGAGTCGATGGGGGAGCGGGGAACTCGTGCATCACGAACGTGGGTCCGGGCGGCGTGTCGGTGACCGTCCCGCCGCGCCCGGCCGCCGGTGCGGCCGGTGAATCCTCCGGCGCGCCCGTCGAGATGCGCGTGGACGGCGGTAACGGCAACGTCGCGGTCACCAACCTCGGCGTCGGCACGGTCACCGTCGACCGCGACCGCACTCTCGCCGGGCCGTCGCCGTCCCCGGAGCGGCCGGCGGCGTCCCCGCTCGCGGGCCTCACCCCCGAACTCACGCTCGACGCCGGCACCGACGGCGTCTACGTGACGAACATCGGCGCCGGCAACGTGACGATCGCGGACCACGATCCGACCGTCGGACCGCTGCCGGCGGAGCTGCTGCCTCCCGGTGTCGTGGTCACGGATCCGTTGACCGGCAACGTCTTCGTCACCAACATCGGCGGCTCGGCGGTGACCGTCGTGGACCGTCCTGGGCAGCTGCAGCGCGTGGTGGACCGCGGCACGGTGGGGACGGCGGTCGACTACGGGGCGGGGAACGTGTTCGTCACCAACATCGGCGGAGGAGTGGTGACCGTCCTGCGCGAGTAAAGATGCTCTCCCATCCCGTTCATCTTTGTGTCATATTTCTTAGGCATCATTTCGTGACGGAGTCGAGATCGGCAGGAGACCTCAGGGGGCCGTGGTGGGGTTGAGAAGTGCGTTGACGCTGGTGGCGGTCGCCGCGGCGACCGTGGTGGGGTCGGTTGCGACGGCGCCCGCGGTCCAGGCCGACCCGGCCGGATGCCCGAAGCTACAGGTCGTCGCCGTGCCCGGCACGTGGGAAACCTCGAATACTCCCGATCCTCAGCGGGGCAACGGCATGCTCGCCGCGGTCACCTCCGGCCTTCCCGCCGGCACCCGGGTGGACTACGTCCGGTACGCCGCGACGGCGTTCCCGTGGGAGGGTGAAGTCTACGGTGCCTCGCGGCAGGAGGCCGTCGACAACGCCCGCGGCATCGTCGCCGCCACCGCGGCCGCGTGCCCCGGCGCCCGGTTCGCCCTCGTCGGCTACAGCCAGGGCGCCGACGCGGCCGGCGATCTCGCCGCCGAGATCGGCACGGGCTTCGGCGTGGTCCCGCCGCATCGGCTCGCCGCGGTCGGCCTGCTCTCCGACCCGCGCCGTTCCGAGGCGGACATCCTGGTCGGCCCGCCCGTCGCGGGCAACGGCGCCGGCGGGCCCCGCATCGGCGGGTTCGGGTTCGTCAGCGGCGATGTCCGCACCTTCTGCGCCGTGGGTGACCTGTACTGCTCGACGCCCAAGGACGATTTCGTCACCCGCGCCGCCGGATTCCTCGCGATGGCCTCCGGCGGCGACCCGTCCGCCGTCGACCGGTACCGCGCCGAGGCCGACGCCATCTACCTGGACCTGATGAACGCGGGCGGTCTGCCCATCCTGCAGTCCCAGCTCACCGAGCAGGCCAACGACGAACGCGAGATCAAGCTCCGGCAGTTCTACGAGTCGCAGATCCACCAGGACTACTCCAACTACGCGGTCGACGTGAGCGGCACCTCGGCGACGACGTGGCTGCGGAACTGGCTGGCTTCCAAGGTCTGACGCCGGCCGGTCCGCGAGCCGCGTCGTGCGCGCACGGTGATGCCGCGCGACGGGCAGGGCGGCGCCTGGAGAGCCGCTACAGCGGGCGATCGGATCCTCGATCCCGGTGTTCGTCGGCCGGCGCCTTCAGCAGCCGGTCCAGTTCGTTCCCGGCCTCGTCGTACCCGGCGTCGGAGATCCGTTGCAGCTCGCGCAGGTCGCCGGCCGCGGCCGCGCGCCGAGTGAGCAGGAACCCGGCGCGCACGGATCCCTCGTCCAACAGTTCGTTCAGCTCCCCGAGGTCACCGGCTGCGTCGGCGAGGTCGGCCAGCCGGTCCAGAGCGGTCTCGCTGCCCGCATCGGCCAGTTCGCGCAGGGTCTCCCGATCGAAGTTCGTGTTCGCCATGACTCCATCGTGCAACCCTGCCCCAGGGGAAAGGTCAAGTGGGACGATGGCCGGGTGATCACCATCGGGCAGCTGGCCGGGTACGTGGGTGTGTCGATCAAGACCGTCCGCGTCTATCACGACAAGGGGCTGCTCCCCGAGCCGAACCGCGATGCGTCCGGCTACCGGCGGTACGGCGCGAACGACGCCATCGACCTGATCAAGATCCGGACGCTCGCCGAAGCCGGCGTCCCTCTGGCCCGTATCCGTGATCTGAGATCAGCGACCGACGAGGAGTTCCAGCAGGCGCTGCGCGAGATCGACGACGAGCTCACCGCCCGCATCCGTGGCCTGCGGGCAACGTAAGGGCGCCTGCGCCAGCTCGCCGCCGGGCATCTGACACCGCTGCCCCCCGAGGTCGATACCCATCTGGAGCGCCTGGATCGTTGGGGCTTCACGCCTCGATGGGTGGAGCTGCAACGCGACCTGTGGATCCTCGTGTTCGCCACCCACCCGGACCGCGCGATCGCACTGTTTCACGACCAAGCCGAGATCCTGGCCGACCCGGCGCTGCGGCAACTCTTCCTCGACTACGACCACGCGCACGACCTCGACGCCGACGATCCCCGCATCGACGACCTCGCCCGCCGGATCACCGGGGCGACCCGGGAACGCTACGGCAGGGACGAACTACCGGAGCTGGATGAAGCCTCCGATATCGCCGCACTCATCCAGGGCGCGGTCAACGCCTCGTCCCCGGCATGGCAGCGACTCGACACGCTCATCCGCACAGAACTGGACCCGTGACTCGACGTTGCGGACAACGGTGAATCCGTCGGCGCTCGCCGCGCAACGACAGGGCAAACGTCGCAGGATGCGGTGCTCGTGGAAAGTGCTGCTGCACAAGCTGATCTGCGTTCTCGCTGGTTCCCCTGTGCCAGGGCGGGTGTGGCTCGCAGGAGTAGACGGGTATGCCGGTGTCGGCGGTGAATTCGTGGTGACGGGCGGAGATGTCCGACAGATCGCTATAGGCTCGCACCGGGCTTTCCGAAAACCAGTGGTACGTCTCCAGCTACGAGAGGACCATGATGGGCTACATCGCCGTCGGCACCGAGAATTCCACCCCGATCGAGCTCTACTACGAGGACCACGGTTCCGGGCAACCGGTGGTACTCATCCACGGCTATCCGCTGAGCGGCACGTCGTGGGAGAAGCAGACCGCCGCATTGCTCGAGGCCGGCTACCGCGTCATCACCTACGACCGTCGGGGCTTCGGACGCTCGAGCAAGCCGACGATCGGCTACGACTACGACACCTTCGCCGCGGACCTCCACACCGTCCTGTCCACCCTCGATCTGCGGGACGTGGTTCTCGTCGGTTTCTCCATGGGCACCGGTGAGGTCGGCCGCTATCTGGGGACTCACGGCTCGCAGCGGGTGGCGAAGGCGGCCTTCCTCGGCTCCCTCGAACCGTTCCTGCTGCGCACCGACGACAATCCGACCGGTGTACCCCGGGAGGTCTTCGACGGACTGCGGGCCGCGGTCGAGGCGGATCGGTACGCCTTCTTCACGGACTTCTTCCGGAACTTCTTCAACACCGACGACTACCTCGGCACCCGGCTGAGCGAGGAGGCTCTGCGAGCCAGCTGGCAGGTGGCCGCGGGGGCCTCACCGTACGCGTCGGTCGCCGCCCAGCCCACCTGGCTCACCGACTTCCGCGAGGACATCCCGAAGATCGACGTGCCGGCACTGATCGTCCACGGCACCGCCGACAACATCCTGCCCATCGACGCCACCGCTCGGGAGTTCGCCAAGCGCCTGCCCGCCGCCGACTACGTGGAGATCGAAGGCGCCCCGCACGGGCTGCTGTGGACGCACGGCGAAGAGGTCAACGCGGCCCTGCTCGAGTTCCTCGCCAAGTAGAACGCCGTGCGGGGCTGCGCCGGCCGGTGCAGCCCCGCACGGCGCTCATCGGTCCGGCTCGAAGCGTGCGCCGAATCGCATCGCCGGCGGGGCGAGCCGGCTGATCCACTGCCGGGCCTTCGCTTCCGGCATCACGGTGACCAGGGCTCGGTTGTGCCGCACCGCGGCGACGATCGCCTCACCGACCTTCTGCGGTGGGTAGCTTCGGGTGCGATACAGCGCCGTGACCCGCTCGCGGAGCTTGCGCTGCTCCCGGACGCCGAGTCCCACCATCTCGGCGCTGGGAACCAGGTTGGTGCCCACCAGCCCCGGACAGATCGCGCTCACGCCGATCCCGTGGCCCATCAGTTCCGCCCGCAGGCAGTCCGTGAACATCAGTACCGCGGCCTTGCTCGTCGAGTAGGCGACGAGGCTTTTCTGTGGGGTGAACGCGGCCGCCGACGCGACGTTCACGATGTGCCCGCCGGTGCCGCGCTCGAGCATCTGGTCCCCGAACGCCCGGCACCCGTACACCACACCCCAGAAGTTGACGTCCATGACGTGCTCGAACGTCTCCTGCGGTGTGCCGGTGAAGGTGCCGATCACGGCGATGCCGGCGTTGTTGACGAGCACGTCCGGCACGCCGTGCTGGGAGCGGACCGTCGCGGCGAACCGCCGCACCTGCTCCTCGTCGGCGACGTCGAGTTCGTACGCGTGCGCGCCACCGCCGTACACCGCTCGGGAGCCGCCGGCCTGGGGGTCGGGCGTGTTGAGCATCTCGGCGGTCTCGCGGGCGGTGTCGAGGTTGCGGTCGGCGACCACGACGATCGCCCCCACGTCGGAGAAGGCCCGGGCCGTCGCACGGCCGATGCCGCTGCCCGCCCCGGTGACCACGGCGAGCGTCCCGGTCAGGTCGTGCAGGCGCTGATGTACCACTGTCCCTGCGCGCCATCGGCGCATCTCCGCGATCCGCGATCCCATGGGTTACATCTTCCTCGCCCGGGCCGCTCGTGCACGGCAAGCGCGCGCGGTACCGTCGAGAGATGACGGAACTGCGCGTGGTGGCGACCATTCCGGCGAAGCCCGGGTCGGAGGATGCGGTGCGCGGCGCGCTGGTGGCGCTGGCCGCCGCGAGTCGCGACGAGGACGGCTGCGTCTCGTACGAGTTGTTCGAATCCGCCTCGGCGCCCGGCACGTTCGTCACGGTCGAGGTCTGGACGGGTCAGGAGGCGTTCGATGCGCACATGACCTCCCGGCACATCACGTCCGCCTTGGCGACCGTGGGGGAGCATCTCGCGGCCGCCCCGGTGATCCATCCGCTCACGGTCGTGGCCTAGCGGCTCGACCGGTCCGATCTCACCCGTTCTCGACGTCGGTGGACGGGCCCTCCTCGGTGGCGCCGCCTTCCCCGGACCACTCGGCGGGGTCGGACAGGACGTCGTCGTCGGCGCCCGGGGCTCCGCTGTCGGTGTCGGCGGTTGCCGGGTCACCGTCGCCGTCGGGTCTGGTCATGTCGCCTCCTGTGGCAATCGTGTCGGGCCGGGCCGTTCGGGCCCCGGCCCGTATGCGTTCGGTGTACCCGTTCGGCACGCGAGTACGCCTGCCGGTGCCGCACCGGAACGCGGCCGATGCGGCACCGGGCCGGTTCGCGGCCGGGGTCCTACAGCGAGTGCTTGCCCTCCGGAGCAGGCGGGACGATCGGCGCGCCCGCGGCGGGGGAAGTGACGGCGGGCCCACCCCCGGCGGCGCCGGGCGCCGTGTTGCCGCCACCCGGGAGGTGGGCCTTCTCGGCGGCCTTCTTCGCCAGGTCGCCGGCCTTCTCCTGCACCTGCGGTGCCTTCTCCTGCACGGTCGCCCTCGCTTCGGTGACCTTCTGCTGCACGGCAGGCTTGTTCCACAGTTGCGCGGACTGATCCCGCATCTTCTCGTAGGTGTCGCGCCCGGCTCTGGTACCCAGCACGAAGCCCACGGCGGCGCCGGCGGCGAAGGTCAGAACTCTCATCATGGCAATCTCCTGCTCGTCGAATCTCGGTCGTGAGGCCCGGCATCGTCGACGCCGGCCAGCGGTCGCCCCCGACGGATACTCACCGCCCGGTCGGCTGCGCCCTCGCGGAGCCTGCGTCGTCGCGGCTCCGCCCACCTCGTACCGATACCCGGATCCCGTCCGCTTCACACCGGTTGCGACGAACTACCGGCATCCGTCCGGATTCAGACGCGGAGCATGTCGCGCACATGCCCGGTCTCGTTGACCGATGCGGCCCGCCGGGCGCCGTTACGGGAGACGAGGATGCGGGTCACCGACGTGTACTCGATGGGGAACATCAGCGGCCGGTCGAGCCCGAGCAGATCCTGGAGCAGAACGTTGATGACGCCCCCGTGGGCGAACACGGCGACGGTGTCCCCGTGGTCGCAGGTGTCGACGATGTGCTGCGTGGCGGCGAGAACGCGGGTGCGGAATTCCTCCGCATCCACGAAATCGGGCAGCTGACCGGCGCGGATGCGCGCCACGGCATCCGGCGCGAGTTCCTGCGCGACGTGGAACGGGATGTAGTGGTCGAGGTGGTAGTCGTACTCCGCCAGGCCCTCGAGCTGCGTGATCGGTAGTCCCCGGATCTCGGCGAGCGGCGCCGCGGTCTCGAGGGCGCGGCGCTGCGGACTGCTGAACAGCCGCGCGATGCGGTAGGGCTCGAGCGCGGTGGGCAGCCGCGCGGCCTGTGCGTGGCCCTCGTCGGTCAGCGACGGGTCGGCGCGTCCCTCGCTGACCCGCGCGAGCTCGGGTAGGGCGTGGCGAATAAGGAGAAGCTGCACGTCACCACGATCCCACGGCGACCGAACGCGCGCTCGGTCGACCCGGTGTTTCACGTGAAACCGGGGCCTCAGCGTCGAGCGCGCGGCTTGGCGAGGGGGAATGCGAGGGACTCGCGGATGCTGCCGCCGGTGACCAGCATGACGATCCGGTCCACGCCCATGCCGAGGCCGCCCGTGGGCGGCATGGCGTGCTCGAGTGCCTGCAGGAAGTCCTCGTCGAGCTCCATGGCCTCCTCGTCGCCGCCCGCGGCGAGCAGCGACTGCTCGGTGAGCCGGGCACGCTGATCGATCGGGTCGGTCAGCTCGCTGTAGGCCGTCCCCAGCTCGATACCCCACGCGACGAGGTCCCATTTGGCGGCGACGAGCGATTTCGTCGGGTGCGGGCGCGTGAGCGGGGAGACCGATGTGGGGAAGTCGGTGTAGAAGGTGGGGAACTCGGTGCGGGATTCGACGAGATGCTCGTACATCTCCTGCGCCGTCGCGCCGGCGTCCCACTCGGGGTTGTACGGGATCTCGTGCTCGTCGCACAGCCGGCGCAACTCCTCGACGGGGGTCTGCGCGTCGATCTCGGTGCCGAGTGCCTCCGAGACCGCCCCGTGGAACGTCTTCACCGGCCACTCGCCGGAGATGTCGATCTCGACGGGCCGCCCGTCGGGGCCGGGCCGGACGATCACCTCGCGTCCGTGGGCCGCGACGGCCGCGGCCTGGATCAACTCGCGCGCCAGCACCCGCATGACCTCGTAGTTCGCGTGTGCCTCGTAGGCCTCGAGGATCGTGAACTCCGGGTTGTGCTTGAAATCCGCGCCCTCGTTGCGGAACACCCGGCCGATCTCGAAGACCCGTTCCATACCCGCCACGCACAGGCGCTTGAGGTACAGCTCGGGTGCGATCCGCAGGTACAGGTCCAGGTCGTAGGCGTTGATGTGGGTGGTGAACGGTGCGGCGTTGGCGCCGCCGTGCACGGGCTGCAGGATCGGTGTCTCCACCTCGAGGTAGCCGCGGGCCTGCAGCTGCTCGCGCAGCGACCGCACCACCGCGCTGCGGGCCGTGAGCAACCGGCGCGCGGTGCGGTTGATCGCGAGGTCCACGTACCGTTGGCGTACCCGCGCCTCGGGATCGGTCAGGCCCCGCCACTTGTCGGGCAGCGGGTGCAGGCACTTGCCGTCCAGCCGCCAGTCCTCCGCAAGCACCGAGAGCTCGCCGCTGCGGCTGCGGCCCGTCACCCCGCTCACCTCGACGAGGTCGCCGAGGTCGAACACGAAGCGGCGGCCGCCGACGCGGCCGCGGTCGACGAGGATCTGCACGTCACCCGACCAGTCCCGCAGCACCGCGAACAGCACGCCGCCGAAGTCCCGGAGCCGCAGGATGCGGCCGGCGATCCGCACCGCGGTGCCCTCGGGTGCGGCGACGGCCGTCGCGGCGGTGTGCGACGGGGGGTTCGCCACCGGGTACGGGTCCACGCCCGACTCCACGAGCCGCTCGAGCTTCGTCATCCGCACCCGCACCTGCTCCGGCCGCCGGGGACCGGTGCGCGACTCCGGCGCCGGCTCGACGTCGGGGGCGGCACCGTCGTCGTGCAGGGTTCCGGACTCGACGAGCGCCGGGGGAGCGGACGTCTGCGTCCCGGTGTGGCGGCGGGCGCTTCGTTCCCGGCCGAAGCTGGGCAGCGTGAGGAAGCCTTCGGCGATCGCCGACGCGATCCCGACCCGGGGCAGCACCCTGTTGTCCGCGAAGCACAGGAACCGCGGCGCCCACTCGGGCTGGTACTTCACGTTCGACCGGTACAGCGCCTCGAGCTGCCACCAGCGGGAGAAGAACACGAGCACCGAACGCCACAGCCGCAGCACCGGACCGGCGCCGATCCGTGCGCCCTCCTCGAACACCGAGCGGAACACCGCGAAGTTCAACGAGATCCGCGTGATCCCGAACTCGCCGCCGTGGGCGGCGAGCTCCGACACCATCATCTCCACGACACCGTTGGGCGCCTGCGGGTTCCGGCGCATCAGATCGAGCGACACGCCGTCGGCCCCCCACGGCACCAGCGACAGGATCGCCACCACCTCGTCGTGGGACATCGCCTCCACGAGCAGGCAGTTCCCGTCGAGCGGGTCGCCGAGACGCCCGAGGGCCATCGAGAATCCGCGCTCGGTCTCGGTGTCCCGCCATTCGTCCGCGCACCGCATCGCCAGTGTCATCTCCGCCTCGGGGACGTCCCGATGCCGGCGGATGCGCACCGTCACCCCCTGCTTGTGGGCACGCGAGACGGCCTGGCGCACGGGCCGCATCTCCCGGCCGGAGAGCGAGAATCCGGCGGTGTGGAGGATGGCCTCGTCGCCGAGTTGCAGTACCGACAGACCGGCCCGGCGGTAGGCGGTGGCGCCGGCCTCGCTCGCACCCATCACGGCCGGCGCCCAGCCGTAACCCCGAGCGAGCGCGAGCCACTCGTCGATCGCGTGCGGCCACGCCTCCGGATTGCCGACGGGGTCACCGCTGGCGAGGCACACCCCGACCTCCACGCGGTAGGTCACCGCGGCCTTACCGCTGGGCGCGAAGACGACCGCCTTGTCGCGGCGGGTCGCGAAGTAGCCCAGCGAATCGTCGCCGCCACGCTCGAGCAGGCCCCGGATCGCGGATTCGTCGCTCCCGGTCAGTGCGTTGGTCGCCCGTTGCGACCGGAACAGCACGATCACCGCCGCGATCAGCGCCAGCGCCCCCAGCAGGCCGAGCAGGGTGTTGACGAATCCGTGTGGGCGCCCGCTGAACTGGTCGTTGTCGAGCAGGGACAGGGCGGTCACCCGGTTGACCGCCCACAGCAACCGCTCGTCGGACGGCAGGGTGCCGGGGAACAGTTCCACGAGCCCCCACCCGATCAGGGTGCCGACGGCGAGCCCGGCGACGAGGACGCCCAGCGATTTCCACACCGCCCCGCGACGAACCCGCGTGTAGAACTCCGGATACGCCGCGAGCAGGAGCCCGACCGCCGCGACCTGCAGCACCAGACCGATCGCCGCGTCGATGCTGCGGTCCGACACCGCCACGAATCCGTTGTAGATCGCGAATCCGGCCAGGTACACCGTGAGGATCCACCACGCGATCCGCTTGCGGCTCGCCAGTGCCGCCGCGAGCAGGCCGAGCACCAGCGCGTACGACAGGCTGGTGTCGGGCGCGTCGAACAGGTACGTGTCCACGTATTCCCGTGGCGTATGGACGAAGTAGCGCAGGGTGGGGGAGATCGACCACAGCGCCACCGCGACGGCGAAGATCCCGAGGGTCAGGCCCACCACGTGGGGGACCGAGTTCAGGCGGCCGCGGGGCCGGGCAGGCAGGTGGGGGTGCGCCGCAGGTGCCGCAGCAACGTCCGCTGACATGCGTCGACGGTAGCGCCGCCCGGGACGTCGTGCTGCTCGGAACCGGGATTTGGTTACGAATCCGTCGTGCCGGACGTCCGGCGGCGCTGCTCGGACCGCCCCGCTTCGTCCCGCGCGAGTGGCTTCACGGTTCGAAGCGGTATCCCATTCCCGGTTCGGTGAGCAGGTGGCGAGGGTGCGCAGGATCGGGTTCGAGTTTGCGGCGCAGCTGCGTGAGATACACCCGCAGGTAATGGGTCTGGGTCGTGTAGGACGGCCCCCACACCTCTTCGAGCAGTTCCCGTTGGCCGACGAGCTTGCCGCGGTTGCGCACCAGCATCTCGAGCATCCCCCACTCGGTGGGGGTCAGGTGCACCGGTGCACCGTCGCGGGTGACCTTCTTCGCGACGAGGTCGACGGTGAAGTCGTCGGCGTCGATCGTCGGTTCGGTCGTGTCCGAGGTGGTGCCGGCCCGGCGGACCGCGGCGCGGATGCGGGCGAGGAACTCCTCCATCCCGAACGGCTTCGTGACGTAGTCGTCGGCTCCGGTATCGAGGGCGGCCACCTTGTCGAGGGCGTCGGTGCGTGCCGAGAGGACGATGACGGGGGCCGTGCACCAGCCGCGCAGCCCGGCGAGCACTTCGATCCCGTCGAGGTCGGGCAGGCCCAGGTCGAGGACGATCACATCGGGATGCTGCTGGGCGGCGGCACGGAGGGCGGAGTGTCCGTCGCCGGCGGTGATCACCTCGTACCCGCGTGCGGCGAGGTTGATGCGCAACGCACGCAGGATCTGTGGTTCGTCGTCGACGACGAGGATGCGGGTCATCGCGGCACCCTGGCCGGCGCGGCGGCGAGCTCGACCACCATGGTGGTCCCGCCACCGGGTGTCTCGGTGGCGGTGACGGTCCCGCCCATCGCTTCGGCGAATCCGCGGGCGACGGTCAACCCGAGCCCCGCCCCGCGGCTGCTGCGGTGGTCCCCGGCGCGGGGAAAGGCGGCGAAGACGTTGCCGGTGTCGCCGGGTGCGAGTCCGGGACCGCAGTCCGCGATGGTGACGGTGGTGCGGTCACCGGAGGTGCCGGCGCCGACGCGGATCGGACCGGTGGGTGCGTAGCGCAGGGCATTGTCGAGAAGATTGGCCAGGACCCGTTCGAGCAGCCCGCTGTCCGCAGCGACCACGGTGTCGTCGACGTCGACCTCGATGCGTTCGCGAACGTTGCGGGCGGTGTCCGAACCGCCGCTCGAAAGCGTGACCATGGCCCGGTGCACCACCTCGTCGAGGTAGACCGGCTGCAGGACGGGCGTGATCACCCCGGCCGCGAGCCGGGAGGAGTCGAGTAGATTCGACACCAGGCCGGTGAGCTGGTCGGTGGATTCCTCGATGGTCGCGAGCAGCTCCGCGGTGTCCTCGGGGGAGAACTCGACATCGGTGCTGCGCAGGCTCGACACCGCGGCCTTGACGGCAGCGAGCGGGGTGCGCAGGTCGTGGCTCACCGCCGACAGCAACAGCCGCCGCAGGCGGTCGGTCTCGGCCAGGGCCGACGCCTGGGCGGCCTCGGCGGCGAGTTCCTGCTGCCGGACCAGTCCGGCGGCCTGTCCGGCCACCGCGGTGAGGATCCGGCGGTCGCGGGCGCGCAGCTGCGGACCACCGAGCAGGAGGGCGTACGCGCTGTCGTCGACCTCGCAGACGGTGTCGGCGGCCTGCATCGACGTCGGTGGCGCCGACCCGGCCGTCCCCAGGACCTGTGCCGGCTCCCGGTCGGTGCGGACGAGGCTGACGCCGTGCTGGGCGTAGGTTTCCCGGACCTTCTCGAGCAGCCGGGGCAGGTCCGCACCCCGCAGGACCGCGCCGGCGAACAGCGCGAGCAGTTCGGCCTCCTGGGACGCGAGCCGGGCCTCGCGGGCCCGGGCCGCGGCGGCATCGACCAGTGCGGCGACCGCCACGGCGACGACGAGCAGCACCACGGTGGTGACGAAATTGGCCGGCTCGGCGATGGTGAAGCTGTAGCGCGGCTCGGTGAAGAAGAAGTTCAACAGCAGGGCCGACAGCAGGGCCGCGACGATGGCCGGACCGATTCCGCCGAACAGCGCGACGGCGAGCACGACGACGAAATACAGCGTGTGCTGGCCCTCGAAGCCCGTGAAGTGGTCGATCAGCGCCATCACGCCGGTGGCGACGACGGGGATGACGAACGCCGCGATCCAGGACTGCAGTCGCCGCTCGTGGCGGCCCAGCAACGCCATCCTCGGCCCACGGGCGGTGTGCTCGTGGGTCACCATGTGCACGTCGATCTTGCCGGAGTCGCGGACGACCGCCGCCCCGATGCCCTCGTCGAGGATGCGTGCCCACCGCGGGCGCCGGGACGTGCCGAGCACCAGCTGGGTGGCGTTCACCTCCCGCGCGAAGTCGAGCAGCGTGGTGGGCACGTCGTCGCCGACGACGCTGTGCAGGCTTGCCCCCAGGCTCGCCGCCAGAGTCCGGACCTTCCCCATCTGCGGCGCCGAGACGCCGGTGAGCCCGTCGCCGCGGACGACGTGCACGACCATCAGTTCCGCACTCGCCTTGGCGGCGATGCGGCTGGCCCGGCGCACCAACGTCTCCGATTCGGGCCCACCGGTGACGGCGACGACGACCCGCTCGCGGGCCTCCCAGGTGTCGGTGATGGCGTGTTCGCCGCGGTACTTGGCGAGCGCGAGGTCGACCTGGTCGGCGAGCCAGAGCAGGGCGATCTCGCGCAGGGCGGTCAGGTTGCCCTCCCGAAAGTAGTTGCGCAGCGCGGCATCGACCTTCTCGGGCGCATACACGTTCCCGTGCGCCAGGCGCCGCTGCAGGGCCTGCGGGGTGATGTCCACCAGCTCCACCTGGTCGGCGCGGCGCACGACGTCGTCGGGGACGGTCTCGCGCTGCACCACGCCGGTGATCTGTTCGACCACGTCGTTGAGGGACTCGAGATGCTGAATGTTCACCGTCGACAGCACGTCGATTCCCGCGTCGAGCAGTTCCTCGACGTCCTGCCACCGTTTCGCGTGGCGGCTGCCGGGAACGTTGGTGTGGGCGAGCTCGTCGACCAGGGCGACGGCCGGCCGGCGGGCCAGCACGGCATCGAGGTCCAGTTCCTCGAACACCGCGTCCCGGTAGCCGATCCGTCGGGGCGGGACGGTCTCCAGGCCGGCCAGTTGTTCGGCGGTGCGGGCACGACCGTGCGTGTTCACGATCGCCACCACCACGTCACCGCCCCGGGCGATCCGCCGATGGGCCTCGCCCAGCATGGCGAACGTCTTGCCCGCGCCGGGGGCGGCACCGAGGTAGATCCGCAGCCGCCCCCGGCGCGACGCCTCGGGGGCGGCGGTGCGTGCAGTACCGGTCACGACGCCATCATCCACCCGAGGGGACCCCGTCGCAGTCGGGTGCGGTCAGTCCCAGCGCCACGTTCAGCTCGGGCACGTTCACTCGTTCGGCGCCGAGGAACCCGAGTTGCCGGCCCTCGGTGTGCGCGGCGACCAGCTCCCGGACCCGCTGCTCGGGGATGCCGGTGACCCGCGCCACCCGCGGCACCTGCACCGCGGCGTAGGCCGGGGAGATGTGGGGATCGACGCCGGAGCCGGACCCGGTGACCGCATCGACCGGAATCTCCTGCGGCGGCACCTGCTCGCGCGTGGCGATCACGGCACGCCGTTCGTCGACGAAGGCGGCCAGCACCTCGCTGCTCGGGCCCTGGTTGGACGGCAGCGCGGCGGCCGGGTCGCCCGGCGCAAAGGCGTCTGCGTCGGCGACCGAGCCGACGACCCGAGTGTGGAAGAACGGATCGGGCTCGCCGGGCGCGACCTGCGGGTCGACGCCGATCAGCCGGCTGCCGACGACGCAACCGTTCGTGTCGGTCAGTGGCGAGCCCTCGGCGCTCGCCGAACCGAGCCGTCCCACCGCCCACACCGCCGCCGGATAGGCCACTCCGACGATCACGGTCAGTGCGACCAGCATCAGCAGGCCGGCTCGCGCCTGCCGCATCAACCCTGCGAAGAAGTTACCGAATCCCATCAGTGTCACCCGATTCCCAGACGCACCACGAGGTCGATCAGCCAGATCCCGACGAACGGGGTGATCACCCCGCCGAGGCCGTAGACGAGCAGATTCCGCCCCAGCAGCGACGACGCGTTCGCCGGCCGGTACCGCACACCCTTCAGGGCCAGCGGTATCAGCGCCACGATCACGAGGGCATTGAAGATCACCGCCGACAGGATCGCGCTCTGCGGGGTGGCCAGTCCCATGATGTTCAGCCCCGCCAGTTGTGGGTAGATCCCGCTGAACAACGCGGGCAGGATCGCGAAGTACTTCGCGAGATCGTTCGCCAGCGAGAAGGTGGTCAGTGCCCCGCGCGTGATGAGCAGCTGCTTGCCGATCTCGACCACCTCGATCAGCTTCGTCGGATCGGAGTCGAGGTCGACCATGTTCCCCGCCTCCTTGGCCGCGGAGGTGCCGGTGTTCATCGCCACCCCCACGTCGGCCTGGGCGAGGGCGGGCGCGTCGTTGGTACCGTCACCTGTCATCGCGACCAGCCGTCCGCCCTGCTGTTCCGAGCGGATCAGCGCCAGCTTGTCCTCGGGGGTCGCCTCGGCCAGGAAGTCGTCGACCCCCGCCTCGGCTGCGATCGCCTTCGCGGTGAGGGGGTTGTCCCCGGTGATCATCACCGTGCGGATGCCCATCGCCCGCAGCTGGGCGAATCGCTGTGCCATGCCGGGCTTGACGACATCGGACAGCTCGACGACGCCGACCACCGATGCGCCGCGATCGTCGGATCGGGCCACCACGAGCGGTGTTCCGCCGCCGCGGGCGATGTCGTCGACGACGGTGCTCACCGCCTCGGGGATCCGTCCGCCCTGCTCGGCCACCCAGCGGGTCACCGCGTCGGCGGCGCCCTTCCGGATGCGGACCGGGATGCCGGCGTCTCCGGCGGTGTCGAGGCCGCTCATCCGGGTGTGCGCGGTGAATGCGACGAACTCGGCGGAGCGCTCGGCGCCCGACGGGCTCGGATCGAGGTGGAACCGCTCGGCGCACAACTCGACGATGCTGCGCCCCTCGGGGGTTTCGTCGGACAGGCTCGACAGCCTTGCCGCAGAAGCCATTTCGAGATCCGTGACGCCGGGAGCGGGGTGCAGTGCGGTGGCGCGCCGGTTGCCGTAGGTGATGGTGCCGGTCTTGTCCAACAGCAGGGTGTCGATGTCCCCGGCCGCCTCGACGGCACGACCGGACATGGCCAGCACGTTACGCTGCACCAGCCGGTCCATCCCGGCGATGCCGATCGCGGAGAGCAGGGCACCGATCGTGGTGGGAATCAGGCACACCAGCAGCGCGATCAGCTCGACCGGTCCCTGCTCGGCGCCGGCGTACGCACTCATCGGACCGATCGCGACGACCGCGAGCAGGAACACGATCGTCAACGCCGCGAGAAGGATGTTCAGGGCGATCTCGTTGGGGGTCTTCTGCCGGGCGGCCCCCTCGACGAGAGCGATCATCCGGTCCACGAAGGTCTGCCCGGGTGGTGCGGTGATCCGCACGACGATGCGGTCGGAGAGCACGGTGGTGCCGCCGGTGACGGCGCATCGGTCGCCACCCGACTCGCGGATCACCGGCGCCGATTCTCCGGTGATCGCCGACTCGTCGACCGTGGCGATGCCCTCGATCACGTCGCCGTCACCGGGGATCGTCTGACCGGTCTCCACCACGACGAGATCGCCCATGCGCAGCTCGGTGGCCGATACGGATTCCTCGGCGGCCGGACCGGTGAGGCGACGGGCTGTCGTGTCCTGCTTGACCTTTCGCAGGCTCGCCGCCTGCGCCTTGCCGCGCCCCTCGGCGACCGACTCGGCGAGGTTGGCGAACAGCACGGTGAACCACAGCCACGCCGCGATCGACCACGCGAACAGCGTGGGTTCGACCATCGCCGCGACGGTGGCGACCGCCGATCCGACCAGCACGACGAACATCACCGGATTCCGCGCCACATGCCGGGGATCGAGCTTGCGGATCGCTCCCGGCAGGGCCTCTGCCAGCTGACGGGGGCTGAACACGCCCCCGCCGACACGATGCGGGTGGGAGGTGATGGTCTCCCGGTGGGAATGAAGGTCGATGGTCACCGAAGTATCTCCGTGATCTCCGCCGCGGGGCGGGAGGACGAGCCGTGGTCGCGGCGCCGGCGTCAATGCAGTGCTTCCGCGACGGGGCCCAGAGCGAGGGCCGGGAAGAAGGTGAGAGCCGCAACGAGGACGGCCGTTCCGGTGAGCAGCCCGGCGAAGGCCGCACCGGTGGTGGGCAGCGTGCCCGCACCGGCCGGGGTGCGACGCTGCGCGGCCAGCGATCCGGCCAGGGCCAGGACGAACACGATCGGCAGGAACCGCCCGAGCAGCATGCACATGCCCAGCGAGGACTGGAACCAGTCGCTGGTCACGGTCAGCCCTCCGAACGCGCTGCCGTTGTTGTTCGACGCCGAGGCATAGGCGTAGAGCACCTCGGTGAACCCGTGGATCGCGCCCGGAGTGCCCGGATCCCCAGAGTTGCCGAGATACCCGGTGGTGGTGGACAGGATCACGGTGATCGCGGTGCCGGTCAGCACCAGCGCCGGCATCACCAGCACCGCCAGCGCGGCAAGGGTGATCTCGCGCCTGCGCAGCTTCTTGCCGAGGAACTCGGGCGTGCGCCCCACGAGCAGGCCCCCGACGAACACGGCGATCACCGCGAGCACCAGCATGCTGTACAGGCCGGTGCCGACTCCGCCCGGCGCGATCTCGCCGAGCAGGATGTTCAGCAGGACGGCCCCACCGCCGAGCGGGGACATGCTGTCGTGCGCCGAGTTCACCGCACCGGTGCTCGTGCCGGTGGTCGACACCGCGAACAGCACCGAACCGGGGATCCCGAACCGGACTTCCTTGCCCTCCATCATCGCGCCGGCGGCGTTCGCCGCCACGCCCCGCGTGCCGGATTCGGCGGCCAGCGCCACCGCCAGGACGGTGCCGTAGAGCAACGCCATCACGCCGAGGACGGTCAGGCCCTGCCGTCGGTTGCCGATCATCGTGCCGAACGTGCGCGTCAGCGTCACCGGGATCAGCAGGATCGCGAGGATCTCGACGATATTGGTGACGGGGGTGGGGTTCTCGAACGGGTGGGCCGAGTTCGCGGCGAGGATGCCGCCGCCGTTGGTGCCCAGTTCCTTGATCGCCTCCTGTGAGGCGACCGGCGCCAGCGCGGTGGTGACCGCGTTGCCGTCCAGTCCGGTGGCGGAGAAGCCGCTGCGGTACGACTGGATCACGCCCTGGGACAACAGAATCAACGCGATCACGAACGCCAGCGGCAAGAGAATCCGCAGGGTCCCGCGCACCAGGTCCACCCAGAAGTTGCCGATCTCGCCGCCGCGCCCGACGCGTACCAGGCCGCGGATCAGGGCGATCGCGACCGCCATGCCGACCGCCGCCGAGACGAAGTTCTGCACCGCGAGGCCGGCGGACTGGGTGAGTGGGCTCATCGTCGTCTCGGGCACGTAGGACTGCCAGTTGGTGTTGGTGACGAACGAGACCGCGGTGTTGAATGCCACCGCCGGACTCACTCCACCCAGGTCCCGGCCGAGCGGCAGGACACCCTGCAGTCGCTGCACCGTGTACAGCAAGAGCACGCTCGCGAGCGAGAAACCGAGCACACTCGCGGCGTATCCGTACCAGGTCTGTTCTGCGCGCGGATCGATCCGGCACAGCCGGTACATCAGGGACTCGATCCGCAGGTCCTTCCACCTCAGGTCGGTGTCGGTCGTGTACACCCTCGCCATGTAGTCGCCGAGTGGAACGTATGCCAACGCCAGGACTGCAACGACCAGGCCGATCTGCAGTCCCGCGGCAACAGCTGGAGTCATCGGATCGTCAGAACCTCTCCGGATCGAGCAGCGCGATCAGCAGGTACACCACCAGTGCCGTCGTGAGCACGACGAGCGCGACGCTCGCCACCCCTGCCCAGGTCATCGGCTCTCACCTCGCACATGCAGCGCGCGCAGGACCAGAGCGCATACCAGGAACCCTGCCAGGATCAGCACCACGTACGCGGTGTCGGCCATGTCGTCTTCCCTTGTCGTAGACACGAATCAGGCGCCGATCGGCGCCCCGCACCACACTGTCGCACCGCGCCCGTCCGTGGACCGCGATCCATACGGAATCTTGACGCCCGCGGCCGATGTCCTGACGAATTCTTTACACCCCGGGTCCGGCGTCCCTGCGGCGCAGCGCCCGCGGGCCCCGACGCCGGAACGGCTCGGGGCCGCCGGCATCACCGCAGCGCCACGTCGACCAGGCGCGCACGCACGTCGGCCACCTCGTCGAGCGGGGGGGTGTCCCTATGGTTCCTGTCAAGCCGCTGAGGGGAGTGGTGCCCGGTAGAGTTCCCTGTTTTTCAGCATGGCGTAGAGAACGTCGCAGCGGCGTCGGGCGAGGCAGATCAGGGCCGCGTTGTGCTTTTTCTTCTCGGCACGCTTTTTGTCGTAGTAGGCGCGACTGGTGGGGTCGTGGAGGGCGGAGAATGCGGACAGGAACAGCGCGCGTTTGAGCTTTTTGTTGCCGGAGCGGGCCGGGTGCTCGCCACGGATCGAGGAGCCCGATTTACGGGTGACCGGTGCGATGCCGGCGTAGGCCGCCAGATGGGCGGCGGAGGCGAAGGCGGAGCCGTCACCGACCTCGATCAAGACCCGGGCTGCTGTCCTGAAACCGATGCCGGGCATCGAGGTCAGGACCCGGGAAAGAGGGTGTTCATCGAGCGCCCTCTCCACGTCCTCGGCAACCATTTTCCGTTGCTGGAGAGTCTCTTTCAGGGTGTCGGCGAGTTTGGGGAGGATGGTCTCCGCGGCCTGGGTGCCGGGCACGACCACGGTCTGCTCGTCGAGGGCGGCAAGGATCTCACCGACAAGTCGGGTGCCCATGCGGGGTGCGTGCTTGACCGCGATCGCGGTGAGTTTGCGCTTGCCGACCTTGCGGATTCCGGCCGGCCCGCCGCAGCGGGAGAGGATCTCGAGGACCGCCGGGTGTGCCACCCGGGGGCCGAGGACCCGCTCGAGGGCGGGGTGGATGGAAGTGAGCAGACCGCGGATCCGGTTGCTGACCCGGGTGGCCTCGCCGGCGAGATCGTCGTCGAACCCGACGAGGACCTCGAGCTCGGCGAGGGCCTCGACGCCGGTGTCGACCCGGCGCAGGGTGTGCGGCATGGTGCGGGCGGTATCGGCGATGATGAAGGCGTCGCGGGCGTCTGTTTTCGCCTGTCCGGGGTACAGGTCGGCGATGCGGCGCATCGCCAGTCCGGGCAGGTAGCCGACCTCGTGGTCGCAGGCGCGGGCCACGGTGACCGGCAGGGCGCCGATCGTATTGGGTTGGTCGACGACCACCAGCACCGATCCGTGGCTGGCCAGGCGGTCGAAGACCGCCCGCAGCTTCGCTTCGTCGTTCGGCAACGCCTTGTCGTAGACCTTCTTTCCGGCGGCAGTCAGTCCGACGGCGTGGTGCTCACCTTTGCCGACGTCGATGCCGCAGTACACCGCATAGTTCGAGTCCATTCCCGGGTCGTCCCTTGTGTCTCGGTCGGCCGGTCGCCGATCCGGCATCGACGCCCGACACCCACGTTACAAAGAGACCTACCCTACTTCGGTTGGCCGTGTCCCTATCAGCGGTCCGTCGACGCCACCACACCCGGCGACACCACCCCCCGGATCATGCGAGAGACAGGGGCAAGGAGTCATACCGGGTCTGGCGACCGGAGTCCTTCTGCGAAGGACCGTAAATAACGTAACGGGGGGGAGCTGCTCACGGTCGTACGAGTAGCGGGTGCGCAGGTGCCCGAGCAGCCGGCGCCGATCGGTGTGCAGGTGCGCCCGGGCGCCCACCCAGCAGATCAACACGTTCGTGCGGACACCGCACCGCTGCACCGGCCGCGGCTACCGCGACCGAATCGCGGAGTGCTGCTTCGAACATGTTGTCGCAGCCGGTGATCTGAACCTGCTGCTCTACGACGTGACTACCTTGTACTTCGAGGCCGAGAAGGAATACGACCTGTTCAGGCTCCTCGCCGCCTCAGTTCCATGCGGTACGAGTACCGACGTGGATTGAAATGAGAGGATGTGAACTCGACGAACTTGCCGTCCGCGTCGTAATAAAGACGCTCGATCAGCAGTATGGCGTCTCCAGCTTGACATCCGATCAGCTCAGCCTCGTGCTCGGGGGCGTTCATGGCGGTGATCTCCTGGCGCGCGCCCATGATCGGCTTGGTGAGGAGTTTTTCGGCCGCCCCGATCACGGTTCCTTCGCCGACCGACGGGACCCCGTCCGCGGCCAGTTTCGCACCGAGTTCGGGTTCGACGTAGTGACGTGTCAGGACGAAGGGGAGTCCCTCATAGGAACGTCGAACGGTGGCCTTGCTGACCTCGATGTACGGCAATTCCAATCGGGCCGCGATGGAGGGCTCGACGACGACGGTGAATGGTTCGATCACCTCGGTGTTCGTATCGGGCCAGACGATAATTTCGTCGAGGGAGCCGATCGAGCGGACATAGCGGCCCCGGGTGTCCTGTTGACGCCCGCTCACATAGGTTCCGCTGCCTTGGACGCGGTAGATCAACCCGTCCGAGAGCAGTATCTGGAGCGCCTCACGCACCGTGTGGCGGCTGACGTTGTGGACCGACTGCAACACGCTTTCGGTGGGCATTTTCCGTCCCACCGAGTAGACACCTGCCTCGATGTCGGCCCGCAACTTCTCGGCCAACTCTCGGTACGCTGGGACACCACGCTCCGCGGGAGCGGCCTTCTTCGTCACCACGGGCTCCTCCTTCTCCTTGATGCGATCGGCAGGGTGTCATCCACCACACTAGCGCTCGTACGGATGAATCTTCAACGTGGGAGACTCGGTAACGGGAATTGACTGCAACAACAGCATATTCGTGGCGTCAGATTGCATACTACTTCTGCTACCTCGCAAATTGATACTGATGAATCGAGTGTGGAGGTGTGACCGTCTGCGATCACACCTCCACACTCGGTCCTTCCGGCGCCGGAGTTGGGCGACCGATGGACGTCTGTCACCGCAGCACGACGGACCCGATACGGATGTGGGCCCTGTCGCGGTGGTGCTGGTGTCCCCGCCATCTATGTCGGCGGGCGCCTCAGGCCGTGGTCGGTTCCACCTCAGCAAGCAGTTCGTCGTTGTGGGCGCCGAGCTGGGGCGCCGAGTCGGTGCGTGGCTCCTCGTAGGTGTCGGTCAGGAACGGTGTCCGGATCATCCTTCGGCGACCGGCATACGGATCGTCGATCTCGAGGAACATGCGACGCGCGTCAAGGTGAGGGCACCGGTAGAGCTCGTCCACGGTCTGGGTTTCCCCGGCGGGAAGCCCATGGGCGGCGAAACGTTCGACGATCTCGCGGCGGGTGCGCGACCGTGTCCACCGTTCGACTTCGGGGCGGATCACCGATGCAAAGTTCTCGGCCCGGTGAACGACGGTGTCCAACAGTGGATGGTCGAGCAGGTCGGTCCGCTCGATTGCCACACACAGCCGCCGCCACATTTCGTGGGTGGGCAGAATCAGTGCAACATAACCATCCTCGGCCTCGAGGGCACCGAGTGGAGAGTAGCGATCCACCCCGCGCACTCGATGCTCGCCCGTGAAATCCCACAGCATCAGTTCGCGTTCGAGCAGGGACGCCACGGAGTCGTACATGCTCTGATCGACGAACGCGCCCACACCGGTATTCTGACGTCCCTGTAGAGCGGCGAGCACGCTGACGGTGGCGTGGACCGCGGTGAAGACGTCCGCGAAACCGGTCACCGTCGGCAGCGGCGGGCCCCCGGGTTCTCCGGTCACCGACATCAATCCGCCGACTGCCTGGATGGCGGTGTCGAAGGCCGGCCGTTCGGCAAATTCACCTCGATGCGTCCGCAACCGTCCGTAGCCGCTGATGGCGCAGTAGATCAGGCGTGGATTGGCCTCCTTGAGCGCTTCGTATCCGACTCCCATACGGTCGACGGCACCGGGACGGAGGTTTTCCACGACTACGTCCGCGGTCGCCGCAAGGGTCCGGTATCGGGCTCGGTCGCCTTCTGTGCTCAAGTCCAGCGTGACGGACTTCTTGTTGCGGTTGTAGCTCAGGAACCCGCCGCTCATAGATCCGGTCTCGGTCTGCTCGAGCGGATCGTAGATTCTGCGCGGATCGCCGCCGTCGGGCTTCTCGATCTTGATGACCTCCGCGCCCAGGTCGGCCAGCATCATCGCACAGTAGGGGGCGGCGATGTACTGGCCCATCTCGAGCACCCGAATGCCGTCGAGGGGCCTCACGTCAGATTCCTTCGGTTGCGTGCGGGACGAGCATCGGCTTGATGTCCTCCTGTGCCCGCATCCGCGTCAGTGCCTCGGTCGCCTGGTCGAGCCGGTACCGGTTCGGGACCAGTGCGCCGAAGTCGTACTTACCATGTGTGTTCTTCATGAAGTCGAGAGCCTTGCGATATTCGGCGATGTGCCCGGACCAGGTTCCCATGATGGTCAGCTGCTGTCGGGTGATGAAGCCGGGCCGGACCGGGACTTCCTTGCCTGGACCGTCGATCTGGCCGGTGACCATGTAGCGGCCGCCTTCCTTGATCATTCCCAGACCTTCTGGGAACGCGGTGCGTGCGCCGGAGAACTCGAAGACGACTTCGGCGCCGTGCCCGCCGAGCAATTCGCGGACCGCGGCGACCCGGTCTTCGGGTTCGGGATGTTCGGCGACAGAGACGAGGTCGGTTGCCCCGTACTGCTTGGCAATGGCAAGGCGGGTATCGGGAGCGCCGACGGTGATGATTCGTCCGGCGCCGAGATGATCGGCGAGGGCGGTAGCGAACAGGCCGAGCGGGCCCGCTCCCTGGATAACGACGGTTTCCCAGGGATTCATCTTGCCGATGCGTTCGAAAGAGTGCACAACTGTGCGCAGTGCGCAGCTGGCCGCCGATGCCCAAGAGGTTTCCACCTCGTCCGGCACGCGCACTCGTCCCGAATTGGGGAAGACATAGGCGTACTCGGCGAAGCCGCCGACCAGGTACGGGGGACGCTCGCAGTTGGTGAACATGTAGTACTGCCGGTTGGTGCACAGGGTGGGCTGGTTGTCGAACCGGCAGTGGTCACATTGGTTGCATGAAGCGTGGGTGAAGCAGATGCGATCGCCGATTTCGAGCGGTGTCCCGAAGGTGTCTCGCTCGGCGCCGTCACCGAATGCGATCACCCGCCCGACCATTTCGTGTCCGGGAATGACGGGTAGGTCCAGCGCCTGGCTGCCGCCGAGGGAGCCGTCCCATAGGTGCAGGTCCGAGCCGCACACCGTCGCTGCTTCGATACGGACCAGGAGTGCGCCCGGTTCCAGGGTCTGGGGTACCGGAATTTCGCGGATCTCGAGCGGCTCACTGTGCTTGGTGAGCACCGCCGCCTGGCTGGTCTTGGGGATGTCGAATGTGGTGGTCATCAGTTTCTGCTCCTGTTGGTTCAGCCGAGCTTGAACGGGTCACGGCTTTCACCGGTGAGTTCGACCCAGATGGATTTGGTCTGCAGATACGCGTCGAGGCCTTCGATGCCGTTTTCGCGGCCGATTCCGCTCTGCCCGAAGCCGCCGTACGGGACGTTGTTGGCGAGCACACGGTAGGAGTTGATCCAAATCGTGCCGGCATTGAGCCGGTGCGCCACGCGGTGCGCGCGTTGGACGTCCTTCGTCCACACCGCCGCGGCGAGTCCGTAGGTCGTGTCGTTGCCGAGTTGGACCGCCTCTTCTTCCGAGGTGAAGGTGATGACCGACAGCACGGGTCCGAAGATTTCTTCCCGTGCCACGCGCATCGAATTGTCGACGCCGCTGAGGATGGTGGGCTGGAAGAAGTACCCGTCGGCCAGTTCGGTGTCCTGCGGACGCTCTCCGCCGCACACCACTGTGGCTCCTTCGTCGACTCCGAGGTCGACGTAGTAGCGGACCTTCTCGAGTTGCTCGGCGAAGGCGATGGGGCCCATCTCGGTTTCGATGTCGAGCGGATCCCCCATCTTGATCTGGGGTGCGCGTCGTGCGAGTCGCTCGACGACGGTATCGCGGATCGATTCGTGGACCAGCAAACGGCTTCCGGCGATGCAGGTCTGGCCGGTGGCGGCGAAGATTCCTGCCATCACCCCGTTGACGGCCGCATCGATGTCGGCGTCGGGGAAGATGATGTTGGGGGACTTGCCGCCGAGTTCGAGGGTGACCTCTGCGATGTGGTCGGCGGCGCTCTTCATGACCGCGATTCCGGTGGCAGTGGAGCCGGTGAAGGTGACTTTGTCCACGCCGGGTTCGGCGGTCAGTGCGGCTCCTGTGTTCCCCGCGCCGGTGACGACGTTGAACACTCCGGGCGGGAAACCGGCTTCATCGACGAGCTTGGCGAATTCGAGGGTCGACGTCGGCGTCTGCTCTGCGGGCTTGGCGACAAATGTGCAGCCGGCGGCCAAGGCGGGCGCGAGCTTGCTCGCCAGCAGGAACAGAGGGCTGTTCCAGGGAAGGATCGCGGCGACCACGCCGACTGGCTCGCGGCGAGTGTAGGTGAAGAAGTTCGTCTGGGGCGCGGAGATGGTGTCACCGAAGATCTTGTCGGCAGCGCCGGCGAAGAACTCGTAGGTCGCCGGCAATCCGGCCATCTGGCCGCGCGTCTCGCGGATGACCTTGCCGTTGTCGGTGGTCTCGATACGCGCGAGCTCGTCTGCGTGGGGCTCGATCAGCGCCGCCAGTCTACGGATCAGGGCGCCTCGCTGCGCCGCGGACATCGATCCCCACGGCCCGGACAGCGCGCGTCGCGCGGCCGCGACAGCATTCTTGACATCTTCCGGTCCGGCGAGTGGGGCAGTGGCCCAGGCCCGCCCGTTGTAGGGGTTGACGGTCTCGAAAATCTCACCGGAGATGGCGTCGACCCATTCGCCGTCGATGTACATCTTTCGGTGTTGGAGTTCGCTGTTTCGCCGTTCGGCGATGGCGACGTTCTCGGTCATAGTGCTCTTTCTCGTTTCTCGGCCGGATCGAGTGCCCGGCACTGTTGAATTGGGAGCGTCGGTTTCGGGTTTCGATGTACCCCGCATGTCGAGGGGGACGACTGGAAAAGAGCTGTCCTCACGTTCTGACGGAGATGCCCGCCAAAGTCGCACGGATCAACGGGTCGATGGACGGCGCGTCGGGCAACGTGGCCACGCTGTCGATCAAGGTTTCCAGTTCCTTTGTGGACAGCGGAATTTCGTCTGCGAGGCGTTCGGCATTGCGTACGACGCCGTCGGTGTCCCACGACAGCATCGCATCGGAGTCCTCGATGGCGTCTTGGACCGCGGTCCCGTCGACCAAGCCCACAGTGGCGTGTGCGGTTTTCGCCGGGCGTGCCGACTCGGCGACGAGGTCGATCTTGCCGATGAGGTCGAGCACCTGCGGATCGGTGAAGTGTTGCAACAGGCCGTAGGTGATGTCGCCGTGGACGAGCCCGGTTGCGAAGGCGAATCTGGCGCTCATCAGTGTCTGTGAGGTACTGGTGAAGGGCCCGCGCGAGGGCATGCCCGGATAGGTTGCCTCGCGTTCGTTCATCTGCAGCCGGATCGATGCGACCTCGTCGGCGTGGAGACCGGACTCGCGCAGCCGCACCGCGAGCATGGCCGGCGCCTGATTGAACGCACACACCGGGTAGGGCTTGAAGGTTACTTCGAGCATGTTCCAGGACCGCCCGAGGTCGCGGGCGATCATTTCCGCTGCCTCACGCGATCGCGAGAAGCAGTCGAGGAATCCCGCTTCGGCTTCGAAAGCGGCCCGCGAGCCCGCAACTCCGGCTTCGGCAAGTTGCGCTGCCATCAGTCCACTCGTCGCCGCAATTCCCGACTGGAAATGCCATTCGTCAGTTCCGGCACCGAACGATTCGGACGTGCCACCGGAGATCGATGCGGCGATCGCCAGCGCGGAGGTCGTGCGTTCGCCGCTCAGGCCGCGGATTCGTGCGACGGCGGCAGCGGCAGCTACCGGTCCGAACACCGCCGTGGCGCGAAAGGGCGGGGTGGTCAGGTCCGTGAGTGGCTTCGACAGCGCGATGCCCACCTCGTAACCCGCGACGACCGCTGCAAGCAGAGTCCGACCGTCGACAGCGCTGGCCTCTGCTGCCGCCAGAGCGGCGGGTACGACGCTTACGCCTGGATGGAACGTGCCATGTGTGTCCTCCTGCGCCCGGGCATGTAGATGCACTCCGTTGATGAAGGCCGCCGTCGAGGCCGGATGCCACTGGCCGGTCACCAGCGAGCGGGCGTATCCCCGGCGGTTCGGTGGCGAGCTCACTCCGGGGGTAACCTGCTCGGCCCGTCGCCCGAAGCCAGCGGCCGAGCCGGCCATCCCCACCGCCAAAGCGTGGATGAGGCACCCCTTCGCCCGCTCGACGACTGGTAGCGGAAGCGCATCGACCTCCAGATCTGCGGCGAAGGCGCCGAGTCGTTCGGCGATCGTGCTGCCAGCCATGCGCACATCCCTTCCGTGATTCGTGGACACGTCAGTTGCAGTTCCTGCCGGAGCTGCCCGCGGAAGCGGATCCGACCACCACCGTTTCACAATTTGTCCGTATGACTTGAGACACTATTGCGCAACGATGCGTCTGTCAATCACGACGCGAATCGAACCCGCCCACCTCCAGGATCCGACCACGACGGTCCCGTTATTTGACGGTAATTGCCTGTTCAAGACGTTTCCGTTGTCCAAGTTCCACGTAGCGGCGAACCCGCCCACTCCAGGGGTTGACGCAAGCGTCGACCATGACTACCTTCCAATCATCCGTACAACTGTGGCTCATCTCACTGTGGGCCGCCAGGGCGGAGGATCATGGGCGCGCCAGAAACACCATCAGATTCGCGCAGGACCAAATTCACGTCGTGGCGAAAGAAGTCCACGACGCTTCCCGAGGAGACCTCGATGACGAACCCACCCCCCGTATTGCCGTCACCCCCCACCACTCCGGGAGAGGCGCCGACGACTGATGCGCTGACCTCATCGGGGACGCTGGCACCCCGGGTGTCTCGACGCGTCGCCGTCGCCGCGGGCATCGGCCACTTCCTCGAGTGGTTCGACTTCGCGGTGTACGGGTTTCTGGCCGCGACCATCGGACAGCTGTTCTTTCCGTCCGGCAACGCCACGACGTCGCTGTTGGCCTCCCTCGCCGTTTTCGGCGTCGCGTTCCTCTTTCGTCCGCTCGGCGGGCTGCTGATCGGGGCTTTCGGCGATCGTGCCGGTCGCCGCGCGGCGCTCTCGTTCGCGATCGTCGTCATGGGCATCTGCACGATCGGCATCGGCGTCCTGCCGACGTACGCCACAATCGGCGTCGCTGCTCCCGCTCTTCTGGTGCTCCTTCGGTGTGCCCAAGGTTTCTCTGCGGGTGGCGAATACGCGGGCGCGGCTGCCTTCCTCGTCGAATATGCACCGGCCCGCCGGCGCGGGCTGTGGAGCAGTGTGGTCTCCGCCGGCGCCGGCATCGGGGTCATGGCCGGGGGTGCGGTGACCTTGCTGTTGACGGCCCTGCTGTCCGACGACCAGATGACGAGCTGGGGGTGGCGTGTCCCCTTCCTCGTCGCCGGCCCACTGGCCGTCCTGGGTCTCTACGTCCGGCTCCGGCTCGAGGACACTCCCGTGTTCCAGGAGCTCCAGCGCGCTCACGAGGTCGAGCATGCCCCGCTGCGCAACGCCGGTAAGCACAGTCGATCCGGAATCCTGTTGGTGTTCGTCTGCACCGCGGTGACCGGCCTCGGTTTCTACTACCTCGCAACCTTCGTGGTCACCTTCCTCAGTGTCGAGGTCCACATGGCCAAGACCTCCGCCCTCGAACTCGCGGTGCTCGGATTGCTCATCTACTCACTCATGTGTCCCGTCGCAGGCATGATCGGCGACCGCATCGGCCGCCGACGCACGATGCTGCTCGGCGCCGTCGGCATTGCTCTGACCGCGGTCCCCTGCTTCGCGCTGCTCTCGACCGGCACCTGGTACCTCGCACTGATCGGTCTGGCAATCCTGGCGGCGTTCGAGGCACTGGCCAATGTCATGCTCGGAGTTCTCATGGTCGAGCTCTTCCCGGCCCGACTGCGGGTGACGGGTAGCTCGATCGGCTTCAACGTCGCGCAGGCTCTCATCGGCGGGCCCGGCCCGTTCATCGCCACCGCCATCGCGGCGGCGGCCGCGCTCATCGTCGCTCCCGCCTTCTATCTGGTCGCGGTTGCAGCGCTGTCGTTCTTGATCCTGCTGCGGTATCTCCCCGAGACTCGCGGAGTGTCGCTGTTCAGTGACGAAGCACCCTCGGTGAGGGACTGACAGGCAGGCATGATTGTGGAGACGCATTCGTATCTGAAGCGTCCCGCGTACCGGCTCGTCGCCGAACAACTTCGGCGGCGAGCCGAACGCGGTGAGTACGCCGTGGGTGACAAGTTGCCTACCGAGGATCAACTTCGGCACACTTTCGGCGTCAGCAGGCACACGATCCGGCAAGCAATCGGACACCTGGTCGAGGTGGGCATGGTGCACCGTGTTCAGGGCAGCGGCACGTATTTGATTGGGTACGAGACGAACTCCGTTCGCTATCAGCGTGCGATCGGATCGCTCGACGAGATCATGAGCTGGCCCGGTACCACCACTCGGTTGCTCGAGCCTTTCCGGCGGGGGGTGAGCGAGCCTGCGATCGCTCGTGACCTCGGCGCGGACATCTCAGATGTCCGCTGTGCCCTCGTCCAACGCTGCTACAACGATGCGCCCTTCGCCCTGACTCGGCACTACATGGTTTCCTCATTGGCGGACAACGTGATCGATCGGGCAGCATGGGAGACCGACAGCACGATCATTCAATCGGCGGAGCGGTTACTGCCCGAGGGCATCGTCTCGGCGACCCAGAGCATCCACGCCACTCGAGCCGAAGAAACTGAGAGCGAACTGATCGGATGCTCGGTAGGGGACGCCGTCTTGCTCATCGAGCGGCTGTACCACGACGCCGGTGGGCGGCCGGTCGAGTTCACCGCCTCCCGCTTCAATCCCCGCCGCTACAGCTACCGGATGGACCTGGGCCGGCACCGCTGATCGGGACGTCCGCGGTCCGCTCCGAGCCACCACGAAGTGGTCGGGGTGGCAATCGATTACACGGTTGACCTACCAGGAACGCACGAAGGAGGCGGTGTGGGTCGAGAGACGAGCACCGATATCGGTTCGATCGACGTCGTCCGGGATCGGTATGTCCCGCCCCGGCGAGTGATTATCATTCTCACCGCCACGGCTGTCACCGCGGTAGGACAGATGTACTCGGTATTGGCGCTGTTACCGCAGATGGCCGCTTCCTTCGATGTCAACCCTGCACATGTGACGGCGACCTCCACTGTGTTCGGCGTCGCCTATGCTGTCGGGTTCCTCGCGGCGGGGCCGCTGGCGTCGCGATTCGGTTCCCATACCGTGATGTCTGTGGGTCTGTGCACCGCTGCCGTCACCACGCTGCTGGCAGCCCTTCCTTCCACGCTGCTTCTCGAACTGATCGCTCGCGCGGGGCAGGGCTGCGCGGCAGCCGCCTTCGCCCCCGCCGCGTTCACGTATATTGCCGAGAACATCGATCCGCGCCAGCGTCTGCTGGCTTTGAGCTGTTTGACCAGCGGTTTCCTCGGAGCGGCGGCAGTCGTTCCCGTCGCCGCACAGGTGATCGCTGTTGCGGCCGGTTGGCGCGCGGTCTTTGTGCTCGGTGCGGGTGCGCTCGCGGTGGCCGCCGTGGTCGTTGTTGTGTTCGTTCCGAGGGCGCGGGCCATCCGCCACCCCCGTGGTGCGCGGCTCTTCGGGGTCTTGGTGACGATTCTGGGCAGGTGGCGGTTGGTCGCGCTGTTCGGTGCTTCGGCCACATTCCTCGGAGGGTATGTCAGCGTCTTCACCACCATCTCGCTGGTGGGCCCGCCGTCGGTTGCCGGAAATCCCGAGGCCCTGCAGGTGCTGCGCTTGATCACCGTGCCAGCACTTCTCGTCATTCCATTTCTGGGTCGAGTACTGAGGCGGTGGCGACCGGCCCGCCGGGGCGCGGCGGCGTTGGGTGTGGCGGCGATGTCCGTGGCCGCCGGATCGGTGTCGTCGGACTACCTGATAGGACTGTCGATAGCGGTGTTGCTGCTCGTGGCGGCGATTTCCGCTACGGCGTCAGCCATTGTCGAGTCACTTCTGGTGCAGGTGCGTCCGGAGGAAACGGGCGGTGCAACGGCACTGTACGGATCCTTCACCTTTCTCGGTGCCAGCGCCGGACCAGCCCTCGCCTCGGTGGTCAGTCCTTGGGGTTTCCGGATCGGCATGCTTGCCGCGGCCATCTGGCTCGCCATCGGGGTGGGGTTGATCCTCGTCTCTTCCGCAGGAGCCGGGGCCCGACGATCGATTCAACACGGCACCGAGGGCGCTGTGTCATCCCTGCGGTAGGGAGCTCAGGGCAGGCCGGCATCAGCCGCGAGCGCGGCCGACACGAATTCGTCCGGCAGGTCCGACGACAGCGGCGGATGGCTGGGGGGATGGACGTTGCCGGCGATTTGTCGGAGGGTGTCCATGACGTGTACTCCGCCATCGGCGAGAAACCGCACCAACCCGGCTTTCGCGCATTGGGCTGCTACCCCGGTGAGCAGGCTTCCAGCCTCTTCGCTACGGCCGGATGCGGCGAGGCAGCCGGCCAGCAGCCTGCGGGCCCGTAGCTCAGCCCGGTGGCGTTCGCTGCCCGCAAGTCGCTCCGCCCACTCTCCGGCCCACCGGCATGCGAGCTCGGTATTCGCCAGGGATCCGGTTCGCACCAATCGCGTGATGGCCGCCTCCTCCCGGTTCTGCGCGATAACCTCGTCGAGACCGGACACCTGCTCCGCACGTTCGGCGTAGGTGAGATCTGCAGTCTGCGAGGCATCTGAGGATGGTAGGACGAGATCCAGGCGCACCGATTCGTTGACGATGGAGCTGTAGAGCCTCGGCAGTTGCATCTGCATGGAGAATCGTGCTCCCTCGTCCAGTCGTGCAACGGCCGCTGACCGGTCGCCGTGTATCACTTTGATTCGGGCTCCGACGACGTACCGGGCAATCTTCAAGTCGACAGCGCCCGCGTGTGGTCCGAGGTCGTATCCGTCGTCGAGTAGTCGCTCGGCCTCGGCGGTGTGTCCCTGTTCGTACAGAACTTCACCGAGGAGCCCGCCGGCTAACCGAGCGGTGTAGGAGCGTCGACCATCCACTTGCTGAGCGATCTTCATCGCGGTGCGGAAACTCGCTTCCGCCAGCTTCACATCCAGTTGCTCGAAGGCCGCTATACCCACCCAGCAGTGTCCGTGTACCGAGTTGTACGGTCCGTTGTTCCGCTGGTGATACGCTGCGGCCCAGTGCTGAAGGGCATAGGCGGCGCGGTAGTCCGCCCGACAGATCTTGGCGAACGTCGCAACGTTCGCTGCGACGGATACGACCCACGGCCGGAAGTCATCGGGACGATCGAGACACGGACGCACCAAGTCGTCGATTCGCGAGGCTCGGTCTGCACGCAATTCCACGACCGCTCTGATCACCGAGGCTTCGGCACGCAGCGCGGGGGTCTCCGACGCGCTGAGGTGGGTGAGCGCGGTATCGACGCGGTCAAGTGCCTGCAGAGCGGGGCCGGGGTTGTAGAGCAGGATGTTCGACCACGCGGCGGCGAGTTGCAGTCGCGGATTGGACATTGTGCTGTCTGTCGGCAGCTTGTCGACAAGTCCACGCAACGTCGACATCTGCGAATGCTCGAGCAGATACGTCCCGTCGCGTTCGACCAGTTTCACTGCACCGGCCGTATCGCCGGCACGCAGTGCGTGATCGACTGCTTCGCTGAGAAAGCGGTGCTCGGCGAACCAGGTGGATGCGGATCGATGCAACTGCGCCGATCGCCCGGGGAACTCGGTGTCGAGTCGGCCACGCAGAAATTCTGCGAACATGTGGTGGTATCTGAACCAGTGCCCTTCGTCGTCGACTCGGCGCAAGAAAAGGTCACGCGCTTCGATCAGCTCGAGCATCGCCTGACCGCGTCGCACATCGGTCAGGGTCGAGGCCAGGTCGGCGCAGATGCGGTCGGGGATGGCGGTGGCCAGTAGGAATGCGCGCGTATCCGTATCGAGGGAGTCGAGGACGTTCTCGGCGAGGAAATCACCGATCGCGTGGTGGCGGCCCGAGAGGTGGGCAATGAACTGGGCAGGGTCCGCGGACGAGCGCAGAGAAATCGACGCCAGCTGTATGGCGGCGGCCCAGCCGTCGGTCGACCTCGCCAGGTCGGCGATGTCCTCTGTTGCCAGGTCCAGTCCCGAGGCTTCCATGAGGAAGCTGCGTGTTTCATCTTCGTCGAATCGCAATACTGCCGAATCGATCTCGACTAGTTCGTTGCGAACGCGCATCCGGCTCATCGGCAGTCCAGTTTGCGTGCGACTGGTCACGATGATCTGGACGTGGTGGCAACCGTTGTCCAGTAGGTACGTCAGCGTAGCCACACTCGAGGGATCCGAGACCCGATGCCAGTCGTCGAGGACGAGAGCCAGGTGTTGGTCTTGATCGTGCAGTGTGTTGATCAACGTTGTCAGCACGTGTGGGCACGCGCGGTCACCGTGTGCTTCGAAGGTGTCACGTAATTCGGTCGCCAAGGCCGGCAACGCGGTGGTGATGGCTTCGATGAGATGTGCGAGAAACCAGAGAGGATTGTCGTCGTCTCGGTCGATGGTCAGCCATGCGGTGGCAATGCCCTCGTCGGCGAGCTGATGGAGCCACTGTGCCGCTGCAGTGCTCTTTCCGTAGCCGGTGGGTGCGTGGATGACGGTCAGGCGTCGCCGTCGATCGGTGTGAAGGGCCTGCATCAGACGGTCCCGGGTGACCAGCGTACGGCTCGGTGGTGGGGGTCGGAATCTGGTGGCGGGTGTTGGGGGTGCCGAGTACCGGCCGGAGGGCATCGGGGTCCGTGAGTGCGGTGCCGGGAATCCGAATCCGAACGCTGGTGAAGTGTAGTCCGGAGCGGCACCTGAGTCTGTCGCGCTCCCTTCGGCGTTGTGGTGGGCGCGGCGTAATTGGTCGGCGAAGTCGGCTGCCGTGCGGGGACGATTGCCGCGATCGCGTGCCATCGCGTGCTCGATCACAGTGCAGACCTCCTCCGGAATCTCTCCATACCAGTCGCGTAGCAGGGAGCCGCTCGGATTGGTGATGCGCCGAAACTGGTCGATCAGAGGCTCTCCGCGGCGCCGCTCGAAGGCCGCGTGCCCGGTGAGCGCGCAGAACAGAGTGGCTCCGAGGCTATAGAGATCGCTCGCCGGGCTGGGGGGACGCCCGAGTAACACCTCGGGGTCGGTGTAGGCGGGTGACCCGGTGACGACACCGGCCGCGGTCTCGAATCCGCCGGCGATGCGCGCGATGCCGAAATCTGTCAGCTGCGGCTCTCCGTAGGTGTCGATCAAGATGTTCGCGGGTTTGACGTCTCGGTGCAGGATGGATTGCTGGTGGGCAGTCTCGAGCGCGTCGGCCACCTTGATACCGAGGTGTAGGACACGGGGCCAGGGGATCGGACCCGACTCGATCAGCGACTGAAGGGATCCCGGCTCGTGGTACTGCATGACGAGGTACGGGTGACCGGCACCCGTCGTCCCGACGCGATAGATAGTGACAATGTTGGGGTGCCCGGATAAGCGTCCCATTGCTCTTTGCTCACGGAGAAACCGATCCACGCCTTCCGGGTCGTGATAGGTCGTGAGCACCTTGATCGCTACGACGCGATCGAGAGCCCGCTCTTGGCAGCGATAAACCACACCGAAGCCGCCCCGTCCGATCTCCGTGGCGCCCTCGAATCCCTCCGCAGCCAGCTCCGTGGCGATGGCTGCAGTCTGGTCGCGCTGCGTTGCCCCCGGATCGGTCTCGGCCACCTACGACCTCGAACCGGCACCTGGTGCCTTGAATCGGCTCATCACCCACCTCGCGCCTACTGAATCAAGGATAATCTGGTAGCCGACCGAACCGGCCCTGAACGCGTCAATACACGCTCGATGACCGCGATGGTGGCTGAGGAGGGGTCAAGCACAATTCGCGGCCTCGTCCGCGGCACTACCCGTCATCCCCCACCCTGTGGGGGCGGGTGCGGAGCATCGAATCGAGGGCCGTAACCGTGTCAATCGTTACTGGGAGAACGATGGCGCTCCCAGCACCGCATCTCTGAAGGACCGACGACCTGTCATCGAAGCCTGTGTGAACCTCGACCCCGTCTCCCGCAGCACGATGGCCCTGTCGGCTCCGACCCCGTTGGCGTCGTCGATGGCGGCAGTCGAGCCAGACGCGTACAGCCACCGTGCGGTGCAAGATCGCGGTCAGTGCGTTGGCCGGGTAATAGCGGTGGCACGGCACGGGACCGCCGCGAGGGACCAGGTGGCGGTCAACTGCGAACGTTCACCTCGAGCAGGTGCCGCGGTGACCTGCGTTTCGATCCGGTCCATGCCGACCTCGGTCGGGTGGCAGAGAGGGACTGTTCGGTCGCTCTGCTGCCCGTGGGGCACGCGGACGGGAGCTCGCGTGCGCTGGGCCGCAGTATGCCGGTGCTGCTGGGCGGTAGGTGGCGCCCTCGGATCGGGCTGGTGTGCATGGATCGGATTGTGGTCTACCTCGGGACGGACACCGATGTCACGGAAGGAGATCGTGCGGTGTTGTTCGAGGAACTGAGGGCACCACCGGGGGCGCATCGGTGGGCTCGCGCGTTCGGGACGACCCCCGCCGAGATCCTCGGCGGACTGCGTAGTCGGATCGAGTGGCGTTATATCATTGGCGCGCAACATATTTCCGGTTCAGAGCGCCGCGGGTGCGCTGTCCACCGAGCGGACGGAACAGCACACCCGCGGAAATTGTCGTGAGTGCCGGTCAGTTAACGTGTCGCACCGAGCCGGTGTTCCCGGTCGGTATCGGCCGGTCGCTGCCCGGCATCGTCGATCGCACATGGTCTCCTGCTGAGCGCGATCGTCGAGACGGCCCCAGCCACGCTCCAGAGTGCGAGCCAGGTGCAGATCGGCCAGGTGGAGTGCGTCCAGCTATAGAACAGCGTCGCCATGAAGGGGGCGGTGCCGCCGATGACGCTGACCGACAGTGCCTGACTCAACGCGACGCCGCTGAACCGGACATCGGCACTGAATCGTTCCGCGAGGAAGGCCGGCTGCGGGGCTTGCAGTGCCGAATGCACCACCGCCAGCATGAAGGTGATACCCAAGAACGCGGCCCAGCCCGATCCGGTGTTCATCAGCGCGAACAGCACGAACCCTCCGAACAGGGCGGTGAAGCACCCGGCGAGAAGGACAGTACGGCGTGAGAACCGGTCACTCAGATGACCGGATACCGGCAGACTTATCAAATAAACGATCGATGCGGCGAGCAGTGCATTGAGCATCGTGGTACGGCTGATATCCAAGATGGTGGTGCCGTAGGAGACGGCATAGGTGGAAACCAGATAGAACAGGATCCCTCCGGGAGCAATGACGCCCGCGGCCCATGCGACGTCCCGCCATTGACTGCGCAGTAGTGTGCGCACCGGGGTGCTTTGCTGGGCCGATGCAGTCTGCAGTTCGGTGAAGTCCGGGGTTTCCTCGACGCCGAGGCGAATGAACATCGAGATGGCGAAGAGTCCGGCGCTGAGCAGGAACGGAATCCGCCATCCCCACGTTTCGAAAGCGTCGCCGGAGATGTGGTCACTGACGGTGACGGCGATGGTCGACAACAGGAGTCCACCGGGCACCCCCATCTGGACGGTGCTGCCATACAGCCCACGCCGGCGCGGGGGTGAATGCTCGACGAGCATCAGTGCAGCTCCACCCCACTCTCCGCCCATCGCGATGCCTTGCACGAAACGGAGAGTGACCAGCAGGAGCGGTGCAAGCCAGCCGACTTGCTCAAATGTCGGAAGTATGCCGATCAGAACCGTTGCGGTGCCCATCATCAACAGCGAGACCACGAGCGTCTTGCGCCGGCCGACCTTGTCACCCATTCCGCCGAAGAGCACGCTGCCCAATGGCCTCGCCAGGAATCCCACCGCGAAAGTCGCGAAGGAGGCGAGGGTCCCCGCCAGCGGGCTGTATGACGGGAAGAACAGGGGTCCGAACACGAGGGCTGCGGCGGTGCCGTACAGGAAGAAGTCGTAGTACTCGAGTGCGGTGCCGGCGAATCCTGCTGCAGTAACACGAAGCATCTTTGCGGTGGAGCGTTTTTCACGCACGCTCATGATGGTTCCTCCAGAGAGAACAGTAATGTGAGGAAGCGGCAACCGTGGCGTAGTGCACGGTTTCCGGGAGTCGGGCAACGTTCACGCGGACTGTCCTCCGTCGATCATGATCGGCACCGGTGACGACGATGCTCGACGGGAGACCAGGTAGTCCACGGATGCTCGATGACTGTCCGGCCGGATCTACCAACGCGGTAGGGCATCGAGGAAGGTCGTCAGCGCGGTTGTCACGGCATCGGGGCCTTCTTCAGTCACCAAGTGACCCGCGCCTGGGATTCGGGCAAAGGCCGATCCCGGTATCCGGGCATGCATCCGTTCGGCAGCTGCAATGTCGATGCCGTTGTCGTCCTCACCGTGCACGATGAGGGTCGGGATCTCTATCTCCGGCAGGCGGGAAAGGCGTTCGTGCTTGCCGATCCACGAGTTGTATTCGCCCCACACCGACCGCGATGGTCTGGTCCGCCACTTGCGCACCCACGAATCGACCAAATCGGGACGGTTCGCGATGGCCTGCGGACCGAAAATGATGGGAACGAAGGTTTGTGCGAAGCTTGCGGAGATGGGGGCTTCGCTCTTCATGGGTCGGAATACATCGGCGAACCGAGCCTTCTCCTCGCTGGTATAGGCGTCAGCCATCGTGTCCATCAGGACCAGCCCGGCCAGCCGTTCAGGGTGCTTCAGGGCCAGTTCGATCGCCATGAAACCGCCCACGGACATTCCCACCAGTACGAATCGGTCGATTCCTGCTCGGGCGGCCACCTCCAGGCAATCGGAGACCAGCGAGTCGAGGTCGTAGTCGGTGGCATATTCCGATGTTCCGGCCCTGCTGGTGTAGGCGATGGTTCGGTAGCGATCGGCCAGAGCAGCGGTTTGCTCGGTGTACATGGTCCGATCCAGGAGCGTGCCGTGGGAGAAGAGCACCGCTGGTCCGTGTCCCTGGTCTACAACGTCGAAAACCTTCATCGGCTCTTCCCTTTCATGTCATTGGGCCTGAGGCGGCGGGCCGAGGCTCGGGGAGGTTGTGTTCGACAACGGCGGCGAAATCCTCCGGATCGCTCGGAGTGTGCGGGGGAGCATGTCAGTGCAGCAGGTCTTCGAGGTTGGAGTTGAGCGCCTTCGGTCGCGGAACCAGCCACAGACCGATCAGCGCGATCAGCGGCAGTACGGCACCAAAGACGATGACCAGTACATTCCAGCTGTAGACGGTCAGCAATGGAGCGACGATGAGCGCAAGAGTTCCGTAGCTGGCCCACAACATGCCAGAACCCCATGCTCCACCCGTGCCACGAATACGGGTGGGAAAGGCTTCTTGCAAGAAGTTCGAGGATCCGCCCCATAGCCCGATGGTGATCAAGACGTAGACGACGAACCAGGGCAAGATCGTCGACGGTGTGGCCAGGTACACCATGAAGATGGCGCAGACAGATCCGAGCACTCCGACGGACGTGAGGGTGTAGTGGGCGCCTTTGCCCCGCGTGAGGAAACTGGCGGCGAGGATGGTGACGATACCGAGCCAGTTTGCCCAGGTTATTGCGCGGTTGGCCTCGAGAAACGAGATGTCCTTCGCCTGCAGGAAGCTCAGTCCGAAATAGGACATGATGGCGTATTGGGGCACGATGAAGAGGAAGAACAGGGTTACTCCGATGGTGCGGCGACGCATATCCGCTGCCCACAGCTGAGCGAGCACACTTTTCTCCGTCTTGGCGACATCAACGTGGAACTTGCTCGCCCCCGTCCGACGGGCATGCTGGAGGTCCTGGAAGTGCGGTGTTTCCTTGATGACGAAGAAGACCGCGATACCGAAGGCCAAGGGGAGTACGCCGACGATCCAGAACACCGCCCGCCATCCCATGCTGGCTGCGATGTGTTCGGAGAAGAAGGCCGATGTTCCGAATCCGATGGCCCACCCCACTGGTACGGTCCCGGTCATCCATCCCCGGTGCTTCGCAGGTACTGACTCGGCAATGAGCACGGTGGCCAGTCCCCACGAAACGTACCCGACTGTTGCGATCGACCGCATTACACCGAATGACACAGTGTTCCAGGAGAATCCAGCAAGAATAGTGAACGCAGAGCAGATTGCGATAGCTGCGACGAAGAGTGGCTTACGACCGAAGCGGTCCGTCAACGGGCCGATGAGGAACATGGCGATGACGCCGCAGGTGAAGAATCCGGCCGCATAGATGTACCCGACGGCATTGTCGGAGAACCCCAGACTCTGCTGGATGAGGGGATAGCTCGTGGGGAAAATCGCGGCGTCGGCGGCGATGGTCGCGTAGCCGAGCACCCCGAGCACCATGACAGCCCAGTGGTAGGGCCTCAGGCGGTTGCTCTCCGCGGAAAGTGGAGTGGATGGGCGTTCGCGCAAACCATCGTCGATGGCTGTTTCTGGCATCGGGGCTCCTGGGGACATCGAGGAGGAGGGGATCACGCAGTGGCGTGCGCCACACAGTCTGCGGTTTTTTGCATCATTTATCAACTGTACAGCCACGAGGGAGGTCGGGGGTGGCACGTATGACCGCTCTGAACTGGTACTTTTACCGACAGGACGGTGCGACTGGGGTTCAGGTCGACGAATATCCCCCGGATATTTGATACAAGTTACCTGCTCCACGGGGAAGGAAGGTGGGGGAGTGCCGACACCCCGGCCGATCACTGTCACTCGCGGAACGAGACCGATCTCGGCGCAGCGGACGGTCCGTCCTCCACCGTGCCATGAGGGGCCCGGCGTTCAGACGGGCTGGATGACCGGCAGCCCGACGCGCGGCTCTTCACATCCGTGGTCAGCTCACCGCGTTTCTTCCCACGTCGATGGCGCGGGCCCTGGACGCGCTGGACACCATCGAACGGTCGAGAGCGCAAGTTACGCGCGCGTACACGGGCCGAAGCCATCGCGCTGGGGTGGATGCAGCAGCAACTCGACCTGCCGAGTTTCGGACGCACTCGCCCGCCAGGTCACCGGCCGGTTCACCGTCTCAGCCCGGCCGGTGACCTGCGCCGTCTTCCGACGTGTCTGTTCGCCGTCCTCAGTCGTCGTCGGCGAGGATGCCGTCGCGCTTGAGCTTGGCTATCACGTACTCGCCCTCGAACTGAACATGTTCGCGCGACGCAGCCTCCGCTGCTGCCCCGTCCCCACGCTTCAAGGCGTCGAGCATTTTCTGGTGACTCCGAGTGGCTTCGGGACTCGCGCCGGGCGGTGCCTCGTACACGGCCCGTGGCAGGTTCTTGGCCAGCTGCCGCAGCACCGACAACAGGCGCCGGCTGCCGCCCGTCTGATTGATGAGGGCGTGAAACTCCCAGTTCAGGTTATGAAGCACGTCAGGATCGTCGCTGTTCTGCATGAGTTCGTGTAGCTCCTGCAACCGGGCAAGCGTTGGCTGGGTGATACGGGACGCGGCGCGTCGTGACGCGAGCCCCTGCACCATTCCGTAGATCCGGTAGTGATCGTCGATGTCCTCGCGCCGGATGGGGACAACATAAGAACCGCGATGCGGCTCGGAGTCGATCAATCCTTCGGCCTCGAGAGTGATGAGCGCTTCCCGAACCGGCAGACGACTGACGCCGAGATCTTTGGCGATTTGGTCCTGCGGCACTCGCTGTCCCCGAATCAGAGACCCGTCGAAGATCATATTCTTGATGTAGTCGACGACCTGACCACTCATGTTTCGTCGCGCCACCTGCGGACGAGCGTCCTCACGCCGGCCACCGTTCTGTGCAGCACGAATCGGTAGATCGATTCCGGCGTCAGACGCAGTCATCTCGACTCCTAATTTGATCAATCATCAACACGGGCTAGTGTACGTGATCCGTGGGGGGCGCCGCTGACGCATCGCCGCGTGCAACACGCCGCCGCACGCCAATCGTCCCCCAAGTAGCGCATCGACGGCTCTGAACAGCGGGTTTGTGCAGTTCGTCGGCCGACCGCTTCTCCTGGCTCGGCACTTCGCTGTCCGCGGCGCCGGGGCCGGACTCGACTTCGAGGCCACGCGGGCGTAACGTGAGTCACATCTGATGTATCACATATCCAATCTGAGAGGCATGATGACACCCATCGCATCGACCGATCACCTTCTCTCCTCGGCTGTCGTCAACCGTCTGAAGACCGCCCCGCACGTCTTCATCGATGGCGGACAGCGCGCAGCGCGCAGCGGCGAGGAGATGCCCGTCTTCGACCCGGCAACCGGGCGCCAGATCGCGGTTGCGGCTTCCGGAGGAGTGGACGACGTCGCCGACGCGGTCGATGCGGCCCGGCGCGCGTTTGCCGAGTCGGCCCCGTGGCGGCAGATGAGCCCCCTCGACCGCGGACGCATCCTCCACCGGATCGGCGATCTGATCTACCAGCACGCCGATGACTTCGCTCAGCTCGAGGTCCTCGATGCAGGGAAGGTCCTCGGCGCAGCACGAAACATCGATGTCGAGTTCGCCGCGCGGGCGTTTCACTACTACGCCGGCTGGCCCACCAAAATCGTCGGTTCGACCGTCCCGGTATCTCATCCGAGTATCCACGTGCGCACCGAACGCGAACCGGTCGGAGTGGTGGGCGCGATCACCGCATGGAACTTCCCACTTCTGCTGTGCGGATGGAAGATCGGCCCCGCACTTGCCTCCGGGTGCACGATGGTCCTCAAGCCTTCCGAAGAAACGCCCCTGTCGGCGTTGTGGCTGGCGGAACTCGCCGGCGAGGCCGGACTGCCCCCCGGCGTGCTCAACGTCGTTCCCGGCACCGGCGGGACCGCTGGTCAAGCCTTGGTTGCCCATCCTGGGGTCGACAAGCTCACATTCACCGGCTCGACGAAGGTCGGCAAGCACATCGCTCGCCAAGCCGCGGCCGACGTCAAACGGGTGACACTCGAACTTGGTGGCAAGTCCGCCAACATCATCCTGCCCGACGCCGACGTGACGGAGGCGGTGACCGGTTCTGCGGGCGGCATCTTCTGGCACTCCGGTCAAACCTGCAGCGCACCATCACGATTGTTTGTACACAGAGACATCCATGACGAGGTCGTCGAGCAACTCACCGCGATCGCCGGGCAGTTGAGGATCGGACATGGACTCGACGAGGGTGTCGATTTCGGCCCTTTGGTCAACAATGCGCAACTCGAGCGCGTCCGGGGATACGTCGAACGTGCAAAAATCAAGGGCGCCAAGGTCTATCAGGCTGCTCAGGTTCCCGGCGATCTGACCGGGCACTTCCACCCTCCGACGATCATCGCCAATGCGACCGACGACATGGAATGCGTACGTGAGGAGATCTTCGGTCCGGTTGTCGTCGTTCTCGCCTTCGACCACATCGACGAGGTCATCGAGCGGGCGAATGCCGGCGACTACGGCTTGGCCGCGGGTATCTGGACGACGAATGTGAATACCGTCCAGACGATGACGCGCAGACTGCAGGCCGGGACCGTCTACGTCAACGGCTGGGGGCTGACCGATCCAGCAGCTCCGTTCGGCGGGTTCCACCAGTCGGGCTACGGCCGTGACCTGGGCCCGGACAGCCTCGACGGATATCTGGAAACCAAGTCCGTATGGACCATGCACAGCTGAGAAAATCCTTCGAACGACGATCGGAAGAACAATGAAGACACGCGCCGCCGTACTGACCGCACCCCACGCCCCGTTCGAAATCATGGAACTGGACATCGACGATCCCGGGCCCGGGGAGGTCATGCTGCGAATGTCCGCGGCTGGACTGTGCCACTCGGATCTGCACATGATGGACGGAGATCTGTCGGTGCGCTATCCGATGGTGGGAGGGCACGAAGCCGCGGGCATCGTCGAGAAGATCGGCCCAGGCGTGAAGAAGGTCGCTGTCGGAGACCACGTGGTCTGCAGCTTCACCCCGAGTTGTGGCATCTGCCGGTACTGCTCGACCGGGCACCAGAATCTCTGCGATGCCGGATCGACAATTCTCGAAGGCAGCATGCCGGACGGCACCTTCCGCCTACACAAGGACGGCACCGACTACAGCGCCTTCTGTATGCTCGGAGCCTTCTCGGAACTCGCGACCGTGTCCGAGTACTCGGTCGTGAAGGTCGACGACTGGCTTCCCCTCGACTCTGCAGTGCTCGTTGGGTGCGGCGTCCCGACCGGATGGGGCACCGCCGTCAATGCCGGCAACGTTCGCCCCGGTGACACCACCGTGATCTACGGCATCGGCGGATTGGGCGTCAATGCGGTTCAGGGTGCGGTGCACGCCGGAGCGAAGTACATCGTCTGTGTTGACCCCGTCGAATTCAAGCGAGACACCGCGCTCAAATTCGGAGCGACTCACGTCTTTTCCAACGCCGAGGAAGCACATGCGAAGGTCGATGAACTCACCTGGGGCCAGGGTGCCGATCAGGCCCTCGTGCTGATCGGCACCATGGACGAGGAAACCATCACCGCAGCATTCAAGGTGATCGGGAAGGGCTCGACGGTCGTGGTCACGGGCGTGTCCAATGCCGCCAACCTCACCGTCCACGTGTCGGGCCAGGAAATGGTGTTCATGGAGAAGACCATCAAGGGCACTCTGTTCGGTTCGTCGAACCCGCAGTACGACATCGTCCGGCTATTGCGACTCTACGATGCAGGACAGCTCAAACTCGACGAACTCATCACCACCCGTTACAAGCTCGCCGAGATCAACCAGGGCTATCAGGACCTGCGAGACGGTAAGAACATCCGCGGAATCATCGACTTCTCACTCTGAGCGCTTCTACCGCGGCCGCTTGGGGCCTTCCGGTCCCTTCCAAGGGACCGGAAGGTCGCCGTGGCATGCTCGCACATCCGGTGAACTCACTCTTAGCCCAATGCCTCAGCAGCACAAAGGTATACGGTACAACCCTCACGTCCACCCTCTTGCGAAAACACCGCGGGCATGTCACAGTGAATTTGTCCGTACGTATCATTTATCAAATCGGGAGTTGTAGTGCAGACGCACCGTCACGCAGATCGCGCCGCACTTCGCGCGGCCACCGCAGTGGTTGGGGTCGGCACGACCGAATTCGGCAATTTCCCGGGTTCCTCCGCCGACGATTTGGGCTTGACCGCCCTCGAGGCTGCACTCGCCGATGCCGGACTCACCACGCGCGACCTCGACGGCTTGATCGTGAACCGGGTGAGTAGCTACGAGGTGGTGGCCTCGCGGATGGGAATTGAACCCCGCTGGTCGGCGCAGCTGCCGGCGGAGGGACGCATGACCGGCGTCGCCATCCAGATGGCGGTGCTGGCCATCGCTACCGGAGTGGCCTCCACCGTCGCGCTGGTGTACGGCAACAACGGGCGCTCGGGTGGGCACACCTATGGAGGCGGCGGCGCGAGCGCCAGCGCGGCCGCCGAGGGATACGGCACCAACCCGGCGTTGACCCTGCCGTATGGGATGACCTCGCCCGGAGCCTTCTACGCGATGATGTTCCAGCGGCACTGTGCGCAGTACGGCACCACCGCCGAACAACTTGCGCAGGTTGCGGTCACCCTGCGAGAGCACGCATCGCGGAATCCGCAAGCCGTATTCAAAGATCCCATCTCACACAAGATCTACCTCGAGTCCCGTTTCATCGTCGAACCGCTGAAGATCTACGACTACTGCCTGATCAACGACGGCGGCGTGGCCATGATTCTCACCTCAGCGGACCGGGCCCGCGACTGCGCTCAACCACCCGTTCACGTCCTGGGGTTCGGACAACAAGGGCAGCTGCGCAACTCCGATTTCCCGCCGGACGACTTCTGGCGCGAGGCAATCGGCACCGCCGGGCAACAAGCGTATGCAATGGCCGATTGCACTCTGGCCGACGTGGACGTCCTGATGGCATACGACAACTTCAGCCCCAATGTGCTCTTTACCTTGGAGGGCCTCGGATTCTGCGCTCCCGGCGAGTCCGGAGCATGGATCCAGGACGGCCGCATCGGACTGCGCGGTGAACTGCCGATCAACACTTCCGGCGGACATCTGTCGGAAAGCTACATGCAAGGGTGGGGGCTGAACGTCGAGGCCATCCGCCAGTTGAGGAAAACGTGCGGCGACCGCCAGGTGCACGATGCGACCATCGCTCAGTACCTGTGCGCCGCTCCCGTGGTGACCTCGGTCGTGTACGGAGCACAGGCATGAACCCCCGCTATTCGTTGACCGCCCACCTCGAAGGACTGGCCCGGCACGAGCTGTTGATCAGCGCATGCGCAGCCTGCGAAAACCATCAGTTTCCCCCGAAAGCGGCCTGCACTCGCTGCGGAAACACGGAAAGCCCGCAGTGGACCACGGTGAGCGGTGAGGGCCGGTTGTGGTCCTACGCCGCCTTCCACAGGACTTACCTGACCGACTTCTACCTGCCGAGCCCGTACGTCGTCGCGGTCATCGAACTCGACGAGGGCGCCAGGATCTACGGCAACGTCGTCGGCGCGCCGATGTCCTCTCTCCGGATCGGGCAGCGAGTCCGCGCCGACTTCACCACCATCGACGACGGAGAGTCGCACCTGATCTTCGTCGCAGCCGACAAGGAAGGCACATGACCGACACAGCCCCCTCCCTCGGCCCGCTCCGTGGACTGCGCGTCGTCGAGATTGCCGCACTCGGGTCGGCACCGTTCGCCGCGATGATGCTCGCCGACGCCGGCGCGGAAGTTCTGCGCATCAACCGGCCCGGGCAGCGCACCGACGACCCCGGCATCCTCGGCCGGGGACGGACCGCACTGAGCCTCGATCTGAAGGACCTACACGATCGCGACCGTGCTCTGGAGGCCATCGACCACGCCGACGTACTCATCGAAGGATTCCGGCCGGGCGTGATGGAACGGCTTGGGCTCGGACCCGGCACCTGCCTGAACCGCAACCCGGCCTTGATCTACGCCCGAATGACCGGCTGGGGGCAGGACGGACCACTCGCCGCTACCGCTGGGCACGATATCAACTACCTGGCCCTGACCGGTGCCCTCCGGTCCATCGCCCGCCAGGGCGAAGTCCCTGTTCCGCCACTGAACCTCGTCGGCGATTACGGCGGCGGCGGGATGCTGCTGGTCACCGGAATCCTCGCCGCACTCTACGAGCGGGTATCCAGCGGTACCGGCCAGGTCGTCGACGCCGCAATGATCGACGGAACCAGCCTGCTCATGAGCGGTATCTGGAACCGTAAGGCCACCGGGAACTGGTCGGGCGAACCCGGCACGAACAGCATCGACAGTGGTTCGCACTTCTACAACGTCTACCGGACCGCGGACGACGCCTTCATGGCCGTGGGCAGCATCGAGCCGCAGTTCTACCAGCGACTGCTCCTCGGTCTCGGGCTCGCCGACGCCGACCTACCGGCACAGCACGACCGGGCGCAGTGGCCCGCCATGAAGGACCTGTTTGCGCGAATCTTCCGGATGAAAACGCGCGCAGAATGGACACTGGTCTTCGCCGAACTCGACGCGTGCGTATCCCCCGTTCTCGCGCTCGACGAGGCGGTGACCGATCCGCATATGCAGTTTCGGAACACCCTCGTCCGTGGTGATCGCGTCGAGCCGGCGCCCGCTCCTCGCTACAGCAGAACACCGGGCACCGCCGGTGGCCGCGGCGAGAACACAGAGCCAGCCGAGACCCTGATGACGCGTTGGGCGTCGACCGTCCGCGCGGCACCGGAGACAATCAGAACAGGACAGCACTGATGGCGGCACCGACAATTATCCGCAGAACAGTCCACGACGGCCTGACACTCGGGAAGAACATCGGTTTCACCGAGGGGCCCGTATGGACCACAGACGGCCGATTGTTCGTCACGAGCGTCAGTCGAGGCGCGCTGTACGAGATCTTCCTCGACGGGCGCCCGGCTGTGGCAGTCGCCGAAACCGGTGGTGGACCCAATGGCATGACGCTCGGCTGCGACGGGCGACTGTGGATCACCCAGAATGGTGGCGGCGCGATGCCCACCCGATCACAGGTGCCGGTCTCGCCGTCCATCCAGGTCTGGGATCACCGGGCGGCCGCCGCGCCGAGCACCATCTTCAACGGAAGGGTTCACGCTCCGTCGGATTGTACGTTCGGACCGGACGGCGCCCTCTGGTTCACCGACCCGAACGGCCACGGCTTCGGCAGCGCAGCCCTGCCGGGGCGCGTCTGGAGGTACGACCCCGCGGCCGATCACGCCTCAGTCGTTCTCGACGACGTCTTCTTTCCCAACGGCATCGCGTTCGGGCCCGACCCGGAACACCTGTATGTCGCCGAGACCGCTCGTGATCGGGTACGCCGCTATGTGGTCACAGCACACAGCGCGACCGTCGATCATGACTTCCCGCAAATCACCGTCTCGACCCCCGACGGCATCACCATCGACGCTCAGGGCGGTCTGTGGGTAGCAGGCAGCAAATCGGGAAAGGTCACCTACTTCGACTCGACCGGCCAGATGTGTGAGCAGTTGGCGATCGGTGTAGGAACGATGCCCACCAGCGTCTGCTTCGCCGGCGACGCGCTCGACCGTCTGATCGTCACCGTTGCCAAGGGCGGGCGCGTACTCGCCTTCCCTGTCGAAACCTCCGGATTACCCACCCCGCCTGCTTCTCCGGCCCCACCCGATTCGTCGCCTGCACACCGCGAGGAACTCCAATGACCGCATCAGCTCCTGCCGCTCGCACCTGGGGGGCCCTGCTGCACGAAATGGCCGACCGCTTCCCCACCCGGGCCGCGATCTCGTTCGAAGGCACGGCCACCACCTTCGCCGAACTCGATCACAGGGTCAGCCAATGGTCGAAGGCGCTGCTGGCCATGGGAATCGGCCGTGGTGACTCGATCGCAATACTGGCCGGAAACCGCCCCGAATGGTTGTACACCGCGATGGCCGGGGCGCGGATAGGCGCAGTTGTCGTGCCCATCAACACCTGGTACAAGACCGATGAGCTCGCGTACGCGCTCGACCACGGTGACGTGAAGGTCCTGCTGTTCTTCGATCGGCTTCGCGATACGGACTACGTTCCCATCGTCGCGGGCACCGTCGCGGCGGTCACCGAGGCACCCGGCCCCGACGGCATACTCCATGACACGAAATTGCCGGCCTTGCACCACGTCGTCGAGCTCGGGCAGCACCGCCTCCCGGCTGCCGTATCGCTCCGTCAGTTCCTCGGCTGCGGAGAACAGATCAGCGACGACGCGCTGGCCGATGCGGAAGCCGCAGTCGAGCCGGACGACCTCGCGTACCTGATCTATACCAGCGGCAGCACGGCGCGACCGAAATGTGTCGCGCTCGAACATCACCACGCCATCGTCAACACCTTCAACATCGGCGAACGGCAGGCGCTCGACGAACACGACCGGTCGTTCCTCGCGACACCGCTGTTCTACGGACTCGGTGTCATCCAGGCCCTCGGCGCGACCTGGACCCACGGCGCCTGTGTGGTTCTCATGGAGGTGTACGAACCGGGCCGAGCCCTCGAACTGCTCGAACGTGAGCGCTGCACCGCGTACTACGGGCTCGGAAACATGACCCGAAGCCTCGTCGACCATCCCGACTGCGCTCGCCACCAACTCAGCCTTCGCAAGGGTGTCCTCGGCCTGAGCAAGGCGGACCGTCGACTCGCCCGCACCGAACTCGGGCTGACCCTGGGCACCAGCATTTATGGATTGACCGAGTCCTACGGGTTGTGCGCGCTGACCGATGCCCACGACCCCGTCGAGCGGGCCGAGGACACCATCGGGCGTCCCCTCCCCGACTGGGACATCCGCATCGCCGACCCGGATACCGACGAGCCCGTACCGACCGGTGAAATCGGACAGATCCTGATCCGCGGCCACGTCATGCGGGGTTACTACAAAGATCCCGACCGCAATCGCGAGGTCATGACACCCGACGGCTTCTTCCGCACCGGTGACCTCGGATACATGGACGAGCACGGATACCTGCACTTCCACTCCCGGCTCTCGGAGATGATGAAGCCCGGCGGCATCAACGTCAGCCCACTCGAAGTGGAACTTCTGGTAGGGGAGATCGCCGGCGTCCGCGAAGTGCATGCCGTGGGCATTCCCGACATCGCCCGCGGGGAGGCGATCGTTGTCTTCGTCGACGCCGACCGAGACGACGTCACCCTCGACCGGATCCAGGACCACGTCCGCAGCAGAGCCGCCAAGTACAAGGCCCCGCACCACGTGATCTACGGAACCAGTGCCAGTTTCCCGCGGGTCGCGAGCGGCAAGGTACCCAAGGCCCGCCTGCGCGAACTTGCGCTCACCGAACTCGGGCTCGACGCCGCCGGGATGCCCACCCCGGCGGTTGACACTCCGCTCTCCGACCACTGACGCAGATGGACTCTCACGTGAATATCGACATCCCCGAGGAAGAACAACTCCTCGTCCAGACCGTCCGCGACTTCATCGACCGCGATGTGAAGCCAGTCGTACACGAGATGGAACACCAGAACGAGTACCCCGAGGAATTCATCGAACAGATGAAGAAGATCGGCATCTACGGGCTGGCCATTCCCGAGCAGTTCGGGGGCGCTCCGGTTTCGATGCCGTGCTACGTCCAGGTCACCGAGGAGCTCTCGCGCGGCTGGATGAGCTTGGCCGGTGCCATGGGCGGTCACACCGTTGTCGCGAAACTGCTCACCACCTTCGGAACCCCCGACCAGAAGGCCACCTACCTTCCTCGGATGGCCACCGGCGAACTGCGCGCGACCATGGCCCTGACCGAACCCGGCGGCGGATCCGACCTCCAGGCGATGCGTACCCATGCACGCCTCGAACGGGACGAATACCTCGTCAACGGTTCGAAGACCTGGATCAGCAATGCGCGCCGCTCCGGCCTCATCGCCCTGCTCTGCAAGACCGACCCCCAGGCCACCCCGACGCACAAGGGCATCTCCATCCTGCTCGTCGAGCACGGCCCCGGACTGACCGTCTCGCGTGACCTCCCCAAGCTCGGATACAAGGGCGTCGAGAGCTGCGAGCTCTCCTTCGACAACTTCCGAGTTCCCTCTTCGGCCGTGCTCGGCGGCGCCGAGGGCCACGGCTTCGCCCAGATGATGAAGGGCCTCGAGACCGGCCGGATCCAGGTCGCCTCCCGCGCCCTCGGGGTCGGCCGCGCCGCGCTCGAAGACGCGCTGCAATACGCACAGGATCGGCAGTCGTTCGGCAAGCCGATCTGGAAGCATCAGGCAATCGGTCACCAACTTGCGGACATGACAACCAAACTCACTGCCGCGCGTCAGCTGACCATGTTTGCCGCCAGTCGATTCGACGCCGGACTCCGATGTGACATGGAGGCGGGAATGGCGAAATTGTTCGCCTCCGAGACCGCGATGGAGGTCGCGCTGTCCGCGCTGCGCATTCACGGCGGATACGGCTACTCGACCGAGTACGACATCGAGCGGTACTTCCGCGACGCCCCCTTGATGATCGTCGGCGAGGGTACGAATGAAATTCAGAAGAACATCATTGCAGCGCAGCTGGTCCAGAGAGGCGGAATGTAGCCCATGACTTCCACGGGTTCACCACTGAGAAGCGACGTTGTCAGCTTGGAGCCCCAGGGCCTCAAGGGTATCGCCTGCCGGGCGTGCAGCCGGCGTTCGTTCCCGGAGCGGCCGCTGTGCCCCATTTGCGGCGCCGACGCCGTCGACAACGTCCTGCTGGCCGACCGAGGTCGAGTCACCAGCTGGACCATCGTTCACCAGGCCCCGCCCCCGTTACAGACGCCCTACACCTTGGTGACCGTCGATCTCGACGACGGTGTCCGGTTGTTGGGCGCGGCGACAGGCACCGTCGCGATCGACGACGAAGTTGCCGTCGAGTTGTTTACGTTGAAGACCGATTCCTCCGGAGAACCACTGTGGTGGTACCGATTCCGGGGCACCGAGGAGAACCGATGAGCGAGACCTACATCGCCGGCGCCGGCATGGTGCGATTCGGCAAATACCCCGTCGACATCACGTTCGAGAAACTCGCCGTCGGCGCTGCCCGCGAAGCGATGTCCGACGCGGGCGTGACCACCAAGGATATCGAATCCGTCTACGTCGGGCACGTGTTCGGCGGCCCGGTCGCCGGCCAACGCGTCGCGGCGCAGATGGGTCTTGGCGGGCTTCCCGTCTCCAACCACGAAAATTACTGCGCCAGCGGGGCGACCGCGATCCGCGAAGCGTGGATCGCGATCAAGGCCGGGCTGTATGACATCGTCTTGGTCATCGGTGCGGAGAAGATGACCGACCGTGTCTCCGGCGGCGTCATGCCCGACCCCACGGACCTCGATGCCATCAACGGCCTGGTCATGGCCGCCAATCATGGAATGAGTGCGCGGCGGTATATGTCCGACCACGGTGCCACTCGCGAGCAGATCGCCGCGGTGGCCGTGAAGAATCACGCCCACTCGGTGCACAACCCGTTCGCTCAATACCAGCGACCGATCAGTTTGCAGGAAGTTCTCGACGCCCGCACCATCGCCGAGCCACTGGGACTTCTCGATTGCAGTCCCATCAGCGACGGTGCCGCCGCAGTGGTTCTGTGCAGTGCGGCCGGTCTCGCCAGACTAGGGCGTTCATCAGCTCCGCGTATCGCCGGCTGCGCCCTGGTCAGCGGCAAAATCGTCACTGCCGACACCAACCTCAACGACGAGGACGTCTCTCGTCGAGCGGGTGAACAGGCGTGGAACATCACCGGATACGGGCCGGAAGACATCGACTTGGTGGAGATGCACGACTGCTTCACCATCGCCGAGATCGTGCGCCTGGAAGGCCTCGGCGTCGTCCCGGTCGGTGAGGGTGGGCGATGGACAGAGAGCGGTAACACCTCGATCGGGGGCAAACTTCCCGTCAACGCCAGCGGCGGCCTCCTCAGCCGTGGACACCCGGTGGGTGCCACCGGCGTCGCGCAGATCTGCGAGCTCACCTGGCAACTCACCCACCGAGCCGGTAGACGGCAAGTCGACGAAGCGAACGTCGGGCTCGCCTATTGCAAGGGAGGCACCGTCAGCGGCACCGACGGTGGCTCGGTCACAGTCCTGCTGGTGACGCGATGACTGCCTCCACGGTCACTACAATCGACCTCACCGATCCCGCGAACCCCGCCGACGTAGCCGCCTCCCCGGTAGTGGTGCTCGTCTTCCGCGGCGCAGACGGTGATCAGACGCTCGACACCGCAGACCTCGAGCATGCGGTGGCACATCCGCTGGTGTCCGCGTTCTCCGCCGTTCAGCATCACTGGCCGTCGATAACCGAAACACACGGTCGCGGTCGGGTGGTCGTCCTCGCCCCCGCGTCTGCGGCCCTGGGGGATCCGCTCAGACCATTGGATTGTGCGGTTACCGGGGCTCTGATCAGCTTCGTCCGGTCGGTCGCGATCGAGTTGCAGCGGCACGGCGGTGCCGCGAACGCGATCTTCTTCGACACCGACCCCAACGAGCCGGCCGTTACCGAGCTGATCGCCACGGTGACCGCTGAGCATGCCACTGCGGTGACCGGCCAAGAAATTTACGCTGCCAATGGCGCCGACCTCGGGAGGCTGCACCCATGAACCCCGACCACCAGCAATCCACGCCGCGTGCTCGTGTCGCCTTCATCACCGGCGCTGCGGGCGGCATCGGACGGGGTATCGCCGAACACCTGGCCGAACTCGGATACAGCCTAGGGCTGTCGGACATCTCCGAAGTTGCATTGCAAACCGTAGCGAACGACATCGCCGACGCAACCGGTGTAGCTGTGTCGGCCCGAGCCGCAGACCTCGCCGACCGGCAGTCCATACAAGCCGCCGTCGATGCCACCGTCGCCGATCTCGGTGGACTCGACGTTCTGGTGAACTGCGCGGGAATCCTCAAGGACGCCCGCATCGAGAAAATGGACCCCGCGGTTTTCCGCCAGGTCATCGAGGTCAATCTGATCGGGATGCTGACCACCACCGCCGCAGCTCTGCCAGCGCTGCGCTGCTCTGGAAGTGGCCGGATCATCTCGTTGACTTCGCGTGCCTGGCTGGGCAACTTCGGCTCCACCAACTATGCCGCCTCCAAGGGGGGGATCGCCGGCGTGAGTAGAAGCCTGTCGTTGTCCCTGGCGCCCGACGGCATCACCGTCAACTGCATTGCACCCGGGTTCATCGAAACACCGATGTCGAATTCGATGCCCGCCCACATCCTCGATCGGGTCCGGCACTCCATCCCGGTCGGCCGGGTAGGACGGCCCATCGATGTGGCCCGCGCGGTTGCCTTCCTCGGCGACGCCAACGCCGGTTACGTGACCGGACAGAGCATTCCGGTATGCGGGGGTCGAAGCATCAGCGGCTCGATCAGAAAGGACACCGTCTCCGCGTAACGAGAAGACTCGTCCGGACGTTGCCCAGAAGACCGCCCTTTCAGCTGAAGTCAAAACACCACGAAAGGGTCAGCATGCCTTCCAATCCCGTTTACGCGAATCCGAACGATCTTACGAACAAGGTCGTCCCCCCGCTGGTAGCCGATGTCACCGATGACTGTCGCACCGCGCCCGTCCGCGGACCGCGATCCATACGGAATCTTGACGCCCGCGGCCGATGTCCTGACGAATTCTCTACACCCCGGGTCCGGCGTCCCTGCGGCGCAGCGCCCGCGGGTCCCGACGCCGGAACGGCACGAGTCCGGCGGCATCACCATCTCGTCGCGGCGCCGCCAGGAACGCCACGGCCAGGGCGGCGGACACGGCGGCCGGCACGAGCGTCGGGGGGTGCAGATGCTGCAGCGGGACGAGCAGCGCCGCCGTCGCCGCTGCCGGAAGTGCGATCGCCGACAGGACGGCGGGCGCGGCGGGCAGCGGCTGCGGCCGGGGGCGAGCGGTGTGCAGGCGCCGGTGCAGCACCAGGTCGGCGGTGGCGCACAGCTCGGTCAACTCGGCTCGTGCCCCGTCGATCTCCGCGCTCGCCCGGTGCGCGAGCAGCGAGCGCAACCGCGTCGGCGCGATCCGTCCCGGCGCGTCGTCGGGGGGAGCGCACAGCAGCGCCACCTCGACCAGGCGCGCACGCACGTCGGCCACCTCGTCGAGCGCGGTGAGGAGCTGCGCACGGTCGTGTGAGCGGTGGGTGCGCAGGTGCCCGAGCAGCCGGCGCCGATCGGTGTGCAGGTGTGCCCGGGCGCCGACCCAGCAGATCAGGTGGTAGAGCATCTCGCGGGTGCCGTCCCCGAGGTAACCGTGACGGTCTGCGGCGCCGAGATCGACCAGCATCGCCCGGGCGTCGTCGCGGACGCCCAGCCGCGCCCCGGCCCGCACCGGCGCATCGGCCAACGGTTCCGGATGCCAGGTGCGCAACCGTCCGGATGCCCGCGACACCCCGTCGGCGAGGGTGCCGGAGCGGGGAGGTCCGACGAGCCGGCGCACCGCATCGGACCCGTCCCCGGCGACCTCCACGACCAGTCCCTCGACGGTGCGCTCGCCCGCAAGCGGACGAGCGGTGCGAACGACCACCTCGCGGAGCGGGCGGTACACCGCGGGGTCGGGCAGCCGGGTGTCGAGCCGGGGGAACACGTCGACCAGGCCGGCATCGGCGGTCACCCGGAACGGCGCCAGAAATGCGTCGAGCGCACGACGGAATCCGGTGTCGGCACCGTCGAAGAGGGGATCGCTGTGCCAGGTCAGCACGGTGCCGGGCGCCTCGGCGGTCAACTCCTCGCACACCAGCACCAGTCCGCCGCCGGGCACCTCCCACAGGGACGCACACGCGCCGGGCGCGCCGACACGGGTCCGGCCGGGCGCCGACGGTGGAGTGTCCGCCGCCGGACGCCGGACCGGTCCGAAGGCGGCGGGGCCGTCGCCGGGGTCCGTGAGGTGCCGGAACGCCAGCAGGCTCGGTGCCCGCTCGACGTGATCGGCACCGGGCGCGTCGGCTATGCGTGCCGGGAGGAACGGCTCCGTGCCGGCAACGGCGGGAACGGCGGGAGGAAGCCTGCTCGCTGCGACGTCCAGCGGCAGGAACATCACCTTCAGCACCCCGGCCCGAGCCGGGGAGGGCATCGGTTCGGCGTGCGTGGCAACAACATCGGTATACCGGCGCGGCATCTGATTCTTCGCTTTCGGCACGGGGACGAGGTCGGCGCCTCCGGCGCGAAGCGCTCCGCCCCGGCCCGGGGACGCAGCGCCCGGGCCGGGGCGGAGGGATCCGGAGGGTCAGCCCGCGGCGGTGGCGTCCTCGAGTTCCGTCACGCGAGTCAACGCCTCGCGCAGTCCCCGGCGGAACCCGCGGGTGTGCTCGGCGCGGGCGAGTGTCTCCAGATCATTTTCCAGGTTCGCTCGAATTCTCCCGAGCGCGTGCTGTGCCGTGTTCATGGGAGATGCGATTCTCTCGTAGTTTTTCTGATGGTGGCAGGCAGTGCGGAATGGCGAGCCAATTCGTCGAGGACGTACAGTCGCGCGGTCCGAATTCCCCGGTGATATCCCGGAAGGAATTCGTCCCCGGGGTTCGCGAGGGCGATCTCGATTCCGAGCTGCGCGTAGAGTCTTTCGAGAACTGTTGTTGTGAAATCCATTTCGTTCGGATCGGTCGTCGTCGATCCGCGGTCAGCTCTTCCGCTTGCGGAGGAACTGGGTGGACTCGAGCGCCTTGGCTCGTTTTTCCGCGCGCCGCTCCTTCAGGGTGCGGGCGGACTGTTTGGAACTCTTGACGGCGGGCTTGGCGGCCATTGTCAATCCTTTCCGAATCGGCAATCGCAAACTGGCCACGACCATACCCAACAAAAAAATAAAGTCCAGTTCGCCGGAACGGCGCCCGGCGTCGGTACCCGCCCGCGGTGGCGGCGTCGCCGGAGACGCGCCGTTTTCGAGGTGGTGGGGGTTCGGGCCGTAGCCCGCGCCACCGCCCGAGAAGTCCCCTCTGGGGTATTTGCCCGAAATCCTTTGGTGGTGTGACTCTTTCGAGGGTAATACACTGAGGTCGGGTCGGGATCTTCGAGGGTGAAGGAGAGTCCGATGTCTGCCGGATTCGATCTGGGCGTCGCATTCAGCGCGTTCCTCAAGTGGCTGAGCGTGACGTTCGGTCTCGGTGTCGGGTTGAGCTGAACACGCTCGGTCCCGTGGGGTCGTGTCCGCGCCGGTGATACCTGCCGTGCCGGGTCGGCGGCCCCCGGCGTGTCCCGCAATGCCGTCGGGGGCGGTGTTGCGGGACACGTCGTGCCGTCCTGAACGGTCGACGGTACGGAACGAGGAACTGCGGCGCGTGCACCGCGCCGCCGTACCGGAATCCGCTCGCCGCTCCGGAATCCACACGGTTGTTTCCCGGAGCGGATTCCGGAGCGGCGCGGCGATTCTCGTCCCGACGACTCCCGGGAGAGTCGTCTACTCGTCGACCTCCATGTGACGGATGGAGGGGCCGCCCTTGTGGTCGGTCGAGCGGCCGAGCTTGGAATCGAGCAGGCTGCGGAGGCGGTGCACGGCGCCGTCGAAGGCCTCCTTCACCGATCCCGCGTTGTGGGTGACCGCGATCGGTTGCTGGCCGGCGATCCGCGCCTCGAGGAGACAACGCTTGTCCGTGGTGCCGAACTTGTCCGCGTTCTCGTCGCTGAGGTGGATCTCCACCCGGGTGATCCGGTCGGCGAACCGGTTCAGTGCGGACTCCAACTCCTCCTCGAGGCGACGGGCGATGTCGTCGTCGATCTGGATGTGGCTGTCCTTGTTGAGCTGGATCTGCATCGCGAGCTGTCTCCTTCTCGAGCGCGTCGGTACGGCCGGAGGTCGTTCTCCGTGCCTTCGCGCGCTGCGTCGTGTCGATTCCACCCGAACTCGGTACGGGTGAGCAACCAGGCCGGCCGTGTCAGCCCACCTCTTCCGGTTCCCTGCGCGCGAGCGTGCTCGGCCACCAGATCCGCTTTCCGATGTCGATCGTCAGTGCCGGCACGAGCAGCGACCGGACCAGCAGTGCGTCGAGCAGCACGCCGAACGCGACGATGAACGCGATCTGCGCGAGGAACAGCAGCGGGATCACCGCCAGCGCCGAGAACGTCGCGGCCAGGACGATGCCTGCGGAGGTGATCACCCCGCCGGTCACGGTCAGGGCCCGCAGCGTGCCGCGCCGGGTGCCCACCCGGGCGCTCTCCTCCCGCACCCGGGTCATCAGGAAGATGTTGTAGTCGATGCCCAGCGCGACGAGGAAGACGAAGCCGAACAGCGGCACCACCGGGTCGGCGCCGGGGAACCCGAGCAGATGGTCGAAGACCAGCGACGACACGCCGAGGGTCGCCGCGAAGGACACGACGACCGTCAGCATCAGCAGCACCGGCGCGACGAGTGCCCGCAGCAGCAGGATCAGGATCAGCAGCACCACCGCGATGACGACGGGAATGATCACCGTGCGGTCGCGGGTGGCGGTGTTCTTGGTGTCCAGATCGACCGCCGTGGTCCCGCCCACCAGGGCCTCGGCCCCCGGCACTCCGCCGACCGCGTCGCGGATGCGCTCGACGGTGTTCTCGGCGGCCGGCGAGTCGGCGGGATCCGAGAGGGTCGCCTGCAGCGCGACGCGGCCGTCGACGACGGTCGTCGCACCGTCCGGGCCGGTCACCGGCGCCACCTCGGTGACGCCCTCGACGCGGGCGGCGGCGGCGACGTCGCCGGCCGCGGACTCGCGGGTGATGATCACGGTGGGGGAGCCGGTGCCGGCGTCGAAGTGCCTGCCGAGCATCTCCTGGCCGGTCACGTAGTCGGTCTCGAGCAGGAAGATCTCCGACTGGGCGACGCCGTCGGCCTTGAACTGCGGCAGCAGCATCGCGAAGCCGACGAGGACGAGGCTCGACACCACCCAGATCCGCCGCGGATGGGCGCCGACCCGCTGTGCGAGCCCGTTCCAGAACCGGTGCGCCGACGCCAGGTCGTCCCGATCGGCGTCGGGGTCGGCCGTCGGCCGCTTCGGCCAGAACGCGGCCCGGCCGAGGAGCACCAGTGCGGACGGCAGGAACGTCATGGAGGCGACGAACGAGGCGACGATGCCGATCGCGGCGACGGGGCCGAGGCCGCGGTTGGAGTTCAGGTCGGACAGCAACAGGCACAGCACGCCGGCGATGACGGTGCCCGCCGACGCGGCGATCGGTTCCAGCGTGGCCCGCCACGCAGTGCGCATCGCGGCGAACCGGTCCTGTTCGAGGCGCAGTTCCTCGCGGTAGCGGGACACCAGCAGCAGCGCATAGTCGGTCGCGGCGCCGAAGACGAGGATGAACAGGATGCCCTGGCTCTGTCCGTTGAGGGCGATGACGTCGGCGTCGGCCAGCAGGTACACGAGCAGGCTCGCCAGCGCGAGGGCGAACACCGCCGAGAGGATCACCACGAACGGCAGCAGGGGACTGCGGTAGACGACGACGAGGATCAGCAGCACCACCCCACCGGCGACCAGCAGCAGCAGGCCGTCGATGCCCTCGAACGCCGTCGTCAGATCGGCGATCTGCCCGGCGGGACCGGTGACGTAGATCGTCAGCCCCTCGGGCGGATCGGCAAGCTCGGCGCGCAGTTCGTCGACGGCGTCCCCGACCTCTCCGGTGCTGTCGATCGGCACGATCATCCGCGCGGCCTGACCGTCCTGCGACGGGACCGGCGGCGGGCCGGCCGACGCCCCCGCGAGGTAGGCGAGGTCGTCGGGGGTGATGCCGGAGGGGCGTTCGGCGACGACGATCGCGGGCACGTACCGGGTGTCGGTGAAGTCCGCATAGAGTTCGCCCGCCCGGGTGGATTCCGCGGAGGCCGGGAGGAACGAGCTGTTGTCGTTCTGCTGGACTTCGCTGAGCTTGCCGGCGAAGGGACCGCCGGCGCCGGCGATCGCGAGCCACGCGATGAGCAGCAGCGCCGGCAGCAGCCAGCGGATGCGACGAGGTGAACGCGCCGGCGCGGTGACGGTGTTCAATCTTCCTCCAGGAGAATGCGAGTACGCCGAGCCCAGATTACTCAGCTAGCTGAACAATAGTGAAAAGGTATCTCATGACCGACGATCTCGAGAGCTGGCCGACCGGCCGGCTGCTGTCCACGGCCGCCCGGCTGGTGGAGCAGGCCTGGGAATCGACTCTGCGCGCCCACGGTCTCACCCACGCCGGGTTGGTAGCCCTGCACACGATCGCCGACGGTCCGCGCTCCCAGCGGGAGATCGCCCGGGCCTGCCGCGTGACCGACCAGACGATGAGCCGGACCGTCGAGCACCTCGAGCGGTCCGGATTCGCCACGCGCACCGTCGATCCCGCCGACGAGCGGCGCATGCGCGTCCGGATCACCGAATCGGGGTACGAGCTGTACCGGGCGATGATCGAACTCGAGCGCACCGATGCGCAGCCGACCGCGGTGGTGTCCGACCCCGCCACCTTGCGCTCCCTTCTGATCGAACTGGTCCGATCGGCACAGCGCTGAGCCGCCGCGAGGTGCGGGCGATTCCGTCCCCCGGGTCAGCCCAGCGGCAGTTGGGCGAAGATCTGCGTCGGCTGCGCCGACCCGCCCGGCGGTTCGATGCTGAATGCCAGGGCGGTCGAATGCCCGACACCCTCGAGGACGGCCGTGGTGGACGGCGCCACCGCCTCGGCATCCATGATGCCCGCGGACTCCGGGCCCTCGGGGGTGATCAGCCACATCTGGTAGACGCTGCCCTCGGCGGGCGGCGCCACGTTGTTCATCACCAGCACCCCGGCGTCGGCTTCCTTCGAGTACACCACCGTGGCGACTCCGCCGCCCTCGATCTCACCCGACGTGGTGCGCACGTCCTCCGCCGCGAACACCTGCGCCGAGGTGGGTGCGGTGCCCTCCTGCAACTGGGCGACGACGGCGAATCCACCCACGGCGACCAGCAGTGCGGCCGCCGCGGCGAGCAGGAAGTTGCGGCGCCGGCCGCGCCGCTCGTCCAGCGAGATCGGTGCGACGGGCGGCGCCTGCGGGCCGGATTCGGCGGCGATCGCGTCCAGCAGACGCTCGCGCAGTCCGGCCGGCGGCTCGGTGGCCGTCGACGCCGACACCACGGCCATGGTCTCCCGGACGGCCGCCGTCTCCCGGGCGAACGCCGCCGCCACCTCGGGAGCGGCTTCGGCCACCCGGGACTCGATGTCGCGGCGTTCGGCATCGGACACCGCGTCGAGCGCGTACACGACCGCGAGGTCGATCAGTTCGCGGTCCACATCGCCGAAACCGGGTCGGGCCTCACTCGTCATCGCCCTGCACCCCCAGACACTTGCGTAGACGGAGCAGTCCGTCTCGGATTCTCGATTTCACGGTCGGTAGCGTGACCGAAAGTTGTTCGGACACCTCGCGGTACGTCAGCCCACCGAAGTAGGCGAGTTCGACGGACCGACGCTGCAGATCGGTCAGCGTGCCCAGACAGTGGGCGACCTGCTGCCGGTCCTCGCGCCGGGCCGCCTCCTCGCTGACGACGTCGAACGCCGCGTCGACGTTGCTCGCGCCGTAGCGTGCCTCGCGGTCGGCCCCGGACTGCTCGGACCGCACCCGGTCGACGGCCCGGCGGTGCGCCAGGGTGATCAGCCAGGACAGGGCCGAACCCTGGGCGGCGTCGAAACCGGAGGCGGAACGCCAGACCTGCAGGTAGACCTCCTGCGCCGTCTCCTCGCTGTAGCCGGGATCGCGCAGGACGCGCAGGATCATGCCGTACACGCGGGCGCGGGTCAGGTCGTAGAACTCGGCGAATGCAGCCGCGTCCTGCACCGCCACGCGCGCGAGCAGCGCATCGAGTGTGTCGGTACGTCCGCCGACGCCGGTCATCGGCCCTGTCCGCTCATCGAGCGAAAGCCTAGTCGGGCGATTCGGGCGGCTCAAGCCGTCCTCGGCCGGTCCGTTCGGGCGGCCGGGGCCGGCGGGCGAGGCAAGAGTCGAATCGAGCAAGGCGATCACCTCCGGAACGAATTCTCGAGCGCGACGCCGCCGGCCCGTTCCGGCCGGCCGGCGCCACCGCTGCCGATCACTGCGACGTCGCGCGGGGTGTCAGGCATGGTCTCCTCCTGCCCGCCGGCCGGCCGGGGCCAGGGATTCACGGAGGAACTCGGCGGTGACGGCATGCCACCAGCCCGGCTTGGTGAGCAGGAAGTGGCCGGCCCCCGCGAGCGGCCGGAACTGGGCGTCGACGCCGCGTCCGCGGGCCTGGGCCGCCTGAACCGCGCTCAGGCGCGGATCGCACCTCGTGTCGGCGGTACCGTGCACCACCAGCAGCCGTCGCTCGGGTGGGACGAGAGCGCCGTCGTTGTCGGGCCACCACGGTGCCAGCGCGACGACGGCCCCGACGCCGGGCTGTGCCGCGAGGTGGGCCGCCACCCTTCCGCCCATGGAGTGGCCCACGAGCCCGATCCGGACGTCGCCGCGCCGCCGGTGCACCTCGTCGAGGGCCCGCAGGGCGTCGTGGACGGGACTCATCCGGTCCCCGTTCCATCCGCGGTGGGTGTAGCGCACCTGCCCGACGGTGATGTCGTACATGCTCAGCCGGGAGCGCAGGGATTCGGTCAGCAAGGTCATCCGCAGCGCGGACAGGTGCCACGGCCGGGCGGCGGCCGTGCTGGCCGGCTTGCCACCCGGAAGAACCAGCACGTGTGCGCGGGGCCGGTTCGATGCAATCTCCATGCCGGGTGTTCGGAGCGCGGCCGGAATCGGATGGGTCGAAAAAATCTTGCAGATCCACCCATCCGCCCTTCCGTCCGCGCCGAATGGCAGATGACACACCTGACCGACGTGGTCGCAAGGACCACGACACCGAAGGGAATTGGGGCCATGGTTATCAACACGCGAAAGAGCTTGGCGGCAGTCGGAATCGGCGCAATGGCGATGATGGGTGTCGCGGCGTGCTCGTCCGACGACTCGGGTTCGTCGTCGGCTACGTCGGCTACGTCGGCGATGGAGAGCGCCACGTCGGCGATGTCGCCCACCACCGAGGCCATGGCGTCGGCCCCGGTGGGTCCGGGTTGCGCCGCGTACGCCGAGCAGGTTCCCAGCGGGCCGGGTTCGCTGGAGGCCATCGCGCAGCAACCCGTCGGGACTGCCGTCGCCGACATTCCGATTCTGACCCAGTTGAACGCGGCGATCAGCGGGCAGCTCAACCCGCAGGTGAATCTCGTCGAAACGCTCAACGGCGGCGAGTTCACCGTGTTCGCGCCGGTCGACGACGCCTTCGCCAAGGTCGATCCGGCAACCATCGAGAGCCTGAAGACCGATACGGCCACTCTCACCACCATTCTCACCTACCACGTCGTGCCCGGCCAGATCGCGCCGTCGGACATCGAAGGTACCCAGACCACCGTTCAGGGCGGTACCGTCGAGGTGACCGGTGAAGGCGAGGAATGGAAGGTGAACGACGCCAACGTCATCTGTGGCGGCGTGAAGACGGCCAACGCGACCGTCTACCTCGTCGACTCCGTCCTGCTGCCGCCGGCACCGCAGCAGTGACCCGGACCCGGTAGGACCCGAGGAGCGACGTGAAACGAATGATCCGAGGCCTCGCGGCGGCCGTCCTGGCCGCCGCGGGCGCCGCCCTCATGGCGGCACCGGCGCAGGCAGCCCCGCTCACCCCGGTGGCGGAGCTGGACGTGAACCGGTACATGGGCACCTGGTATCAGCTGGCCGCCAATCCCGCGCCGTTCAATCTCGACTGCGTGCGCGACACCACGGCGAACTACACCCTGCTCGACGAGCGCAACGTGCGGGTGGAGAACTCGTGCACCACCGTCACCGGTGAGCGACGGGGGATCGTCGGCAACGCGCGGGTCAACGACACCGCGTCGCTGCATGTGAGCTTCCCCGGTGTGCCGTCCCAGGATTCGCTGGACGGTCCGAGCAACTACATCGTGAGCTACCTCGCGGACGACTACTCGTGGGCGCTCGTGGGGGATCCGACCCGGATCTCCGGGTTCGTACTGTCGCGTTCGCCCGTCGTGGACGACGCTGCGTGGCAGCAGATCCGGACCGTGGTCGAGCAGCAGGGCTACAACAGCTGCCTCATGCTCACCTCGCCCACCACGGAGGGCCTGCAGGAGATCAAACCGCTCTGCACCGTGTGAACCGCCTTCTGCGCGTACCGGACTCGTACCGGTGCCGCTCCGCCCCCGGCCGAATGTCACATTGCATCAGCTCGATCGATCGCATGTGACATTCGGCCCCCGGCGGGGGTGGCGCGGGTGCTCGGTTGCGTTTCCCGCGGGCGCGCGCCGGCTCTGTTAGGTTCGATTCGCGACGTGGGTGAGCCCTCCGAGCGCCGGATCCGGCTCGCCGCGACACGAGGAGCTGGTGAAGATGATTCGCGACGCATGGCGAGGCTTGCGCAAGCCCGTGTTCGTCCCCGCCTCGCTGGTGATCCTGGGGCTGATCGCCTTTGCGGTCGTCTACGCAGGGTCGGCCGAGGGGGCGTTCGATTCGCTCAACCGCGCCGTCACCGACGGCGTCGGCTGGTGGTACATCCTGATCGCCACCGGATTCGTGATCTTCGCGCTGTACTGCGGGATCAGCCGCATCGGCAACATCAAGCTCGGCCGCGACGACGAGCAACCCGAGTTCGGAACCTTCTCGTGGTTCGCGATGCTCTTCAGCGCCGGCATGGGTATCGGACTGGTGTTCTACGGTGTCGCGGAACCTCTGTCGCACTACGTGGATCCCCCGCAGGCGGGACGCATCCCCGGCTCCACGGACGCCGCCGCGAACCAGGCGATGGAGCTGACCCTGTTCCACTGGGGTCTGCACGCGTGGGCGATCTACGTCGTCGTCGGCCTCGGCCTGGCGTACATGACGTACCGCAAGGGCCGTCCGCTGTCCGTGCGCTGGCTCCTCGAACCGCTGCTCGGGCGCGCCCGCGTGGAGGGTCCGATCGGGCACGCGATCGACGCGATCGCCATCGTGGGAACCCTTTTCGGTGTCGCGACGTCGCTGGGCTTCGGCGTCCAGCAGATCTCCGCGGGCCTCGACTACCTGGGCTGGGTGGAGACCGGAAACTGGCTCACCGTCGCGCTGATCGTCGGGGTGACGGGGCTGGCAACCTTCTCGGTGGTGTCCGGCGTCTCGCGCGGCCTCAAGTGGCTGTCCAACATCAACATGGCACTCGCGGCGGGACTCGCGGTGTTCGTCCTGCTGCTCGGGCCGACGCTGTTCCTGTTGCAGTCGTGGGTGCAGAACCTCGGCGGCTACGTGCAGGCCCTGCCCGAACTGATGCTGCGCACCGCGCCGTTCGCCGAGGACGGCTGGTCGGGGGCGTGGACCGTCTTCTACTGGGGCTGGTGGATGAGCTGGGCGCCGTTCGTCGGTATGTTCATCGCCCGCATCTCCCGCGGTCGCACGATCCGCGAGTTCGTCTTCGGTGTCCTGCTCGCCCCCACCCTCGTCGCGTCGCTGTGGTTCACCATCTTCGGCAACGCCGGGATCCTGCGGCAGCGCAACGACGGCGACATGCTCGCCGCCGACGGCACGGTGGACACCAACACGTCGCTGTTCGTGCTGCTCGACGGTCTGCCGCTGTCCGTCCTGACCAGTCTGCTCGCGATCGTCGTCGTCGTGTTCTTCTTCGTCACGTCGTCGGACTCCGGGTCGCTGGTGATCGACATCCTCTCCACCGGCGGTAACCTCGAGACACCGAAGATCACCCGTGTCTACTGGTCGGTGCTCGAGGGTGTGGCCGCAGCGGTGCTGCTGATCGTCGGCGGCAGCGGGTCGCTGACCGCCCTGCAGACGGCGTCGATCGTGACGGCGGTCCCGTTCTCGATCGCCATGGTGCTGGCGTGCGTGTCGATGCTGAAGGCGTTCCGGTACGAGGTCGCCACCGCCCCCCGGTACCTGCAGGTGGCCGTGCGGGAACCGGCCGCCGCCCCGGGTGGGCACAAGGCCGGCCACCGGCCGGGAATCTCCGCCACGTTCGCCGGCCTGGATCCGAGCCGGAACGGAGTCGTGGAGCCCGGTGCGCCCGCCCGCCTCGTCGTCGCCGTGCACGAGGTGCCCGCGAATTCCGTCAGCGTCGACGCGCAGACCGGGCAGGTCGCAATCGCAGACGACGCCCACCCGGAGGATCCGCTGGGCGGCGAGGTGTTCGACACGCCGCACTTCGCCGAGTCCGCCGAGGGTGTGGCCCAGCGCGAGGCCGAACACGGGCGCCAGCCCGCGCCGAACTGACGGCCGCGGCGGCTACTGCCGTCCTTCCGCGGGCCGAATGTCACACCGCATCACTTCACGTGACCGTATGTGACATTCGGCCCCGACGTGCGGTGCGCGGTGCCGGCGATGTTCTCGAGCATGCCCTTGAAGATGATGCCGTGGAACGGCACGAGCGCATACCAGTAGATCCGTCCTGCAAGCCCTTTCGGAAAAAAGATCGCCCGCTGGTGCAGCCGGGCCCGGCCGGGATCGAGCGGCTCGATGCGCCACTCGAGCCACGCCCCGCCCGGCGCCCGCATCTCGGCCCGCAGCCGCAGCAGGGTGGGACGTTCGAGGCGCTCGACGCGCCAGAAGTCGAGCGCGTCCCCGGTGTGCAGGGTGCGCGGGTTCCGGCGGCCCCGGGACAGACCGACGCCGCCGACGAACCGGTCGAGCCACCCGCGGATCGTCCAGGCGAGCGGGAAGGAGTACCAGCCGTTCTCGCCGCCGATGCTCTCGACCACCTCCCACACCGTGCCGGCGTCGGTGTCGCAGTCGATAACGCGCTCGTCGACGAAGACCGCCTCCCCCGCCCAGTGCGGGTCGGACGGCAGCGGTTCGGCGGGGGCGCCGACGGGCGACGCACTCGCCCAGGTGGTTTCGACGTCGCCGCGCTCGATCTTGTGCAGGGCCAGACGGACCGCCTCGCGGTAGCCGGTCAGTCCGCCGGGCGGCGGCGGGATCACCTCGTCGATATCGTGTTCGGCGACCACCGCGTCGTTGCTCAACGACTCGATCAGCGCCCGGCCCAGCGACGGCGGGATCGGGGTGACCAGCCCGATCCACAGGCCCGCGAGCTTCGGGGTGAGAACGGGCAACACCAGGATGCGGCGCCGGCGCAGGCCCGCGACCTCGGCGTACACCTGCATCATCTCGCCGTAGCGCAGCACGTCCGGGCCGCCGATGTCGTAGGTGCGGCTGCGGGGGAGGGGAGCGGTGGCCGCGCCCACCAGGTAATGCAGCACGTCGCGCACCGCGATGGGCTGGATCTTGTTGTTCACCCACTTCGGGGTGGTCATCAGGGGCAGACGGTTGCTCAGGTGCCGGATCATCTCGAACGACGCGGAGCCCGAACCGATCACCACCCCGGCCTGCAGCACCAGGGTGGGCACGCCGGACTCCACGAGGATCCGGCCCACCTGCTCCCGGGAACGCAGATGCGTGGAGAGATCGGCCGTGTCCGGGTGCAGCCCACCGAGATACACGATGCGCTGCACCCCGGCCGCCCGGGCGGCGGCGGCGACGTTCTCGGCCTCGGCGCGTTCGGTGTCGATGAATTCGCCGCGCCCGCCCATCGAATGCACCAGGTAGTACAGGACGTCGATGTCCCGGCAGGCGACGGCCAGGGACTCCGGGTCGGTCAGGTCGCCGCGCACGATCTCGACGTCGCCGGCCCACGGCACGTCCCGCAACTTGTCGGGGGTCCGGGCCAGTACCCGCACCCGGTGCCCCGCGTCGATCAGCAGCGGGGCGAGCCGGCCCCCGATGTAGCCGGTCGCCCCGGTGACGAGGATGCGCAGCGGAGGGGAGCTCATCCGTTCTCCACTCATCCGTTCTCCACGATGTGGCCGAGTTGGTGCCGCAGGCAGGCCTCGAGCTTCGGCCGGCGGAAGCGGTGCCCGTGGTCGACCAGGCACCGCGGGACGACGCACTGGTCGGCCGTGGCGACCTCACGCGCGCCTTCCTCGCCGAGCAGCAGCCGCGGTCCGAACCCGGGCACCGGCAGCAGCGCCGGCCGGTGCAGCACCCGCGCCAGGGTGCGGGTGTATTCGTCGTTGCGAACCGGCTCCGGTGCAACGGCATTGATGGGGCCCGCGATGCGGGGGTCGGCGAGGGCCCGGTGGTAGACGTCGAGCAGGTCGTCGAGGTCGATCCACGACAGCCACTGCCGGCCGGTGCCGAGCCGGCCGCCGAGCCCGGCCTCGAACAGGGGGCGTTGCAACTGCAGCGGCCCGCCGCGCGGTGTCTGCACGATCCCGGTCCGCACCAGTACCACGCGCAGCCCGCCCGCGGCGGCGGGCGCGGTGGCGGCCTCCCAGTCGGCGACGACGTCGGCGAGGAACCCGGTGCCGCGCTGCGCATCCTCGGTGAGCGGCTCGTCGCCGCGGTCGTAGCCGTAGAACCCGATCGCCGACGCGGACACGAACGTCGCGGGTCCGTTCGGAGTGCGTGCCGCGAGATCGGCCAGCAGCCGGGTGGGTTCGATCCTGCTGTCCCGGATCGCGGTCTTGTGAGCGTCGCTGAAGCGCCCGGAGATCGAGGCGCCGGCGAGGTGGACGACGGCGTCGATCCCCTCGAGCAGGTCGGGTGCGGGGTCGTTCGGATCCCAGCGACGTTCGTCGTCGCCGCGCGGTTCGCCGCGTACGAGGCTGACGACGTGATAGCCGCCGGTGCTCAGGTATGCGGTCAGTGCGGTGCCGACCAGGCCCGACGTCCCGGTGACGGCGACCGTGGCGGGCCGCACCCCCTGCTCGTGTGACCATTGGTGGGCGGCGAGGTCGTCGGCGAGCTGACGGTGCCGGTAGAGGAAGGTCTGCTTCAGCAGCTGCTCCGGGACGGGCGTGTCGACCCGGTCGGTGACGCGGGTGCGACGGTCGCCGAGGGCCTCGAAGGTGTGCTCGTGCCGCCACGACACGGCGATCCCCGCGGGCAGCGACGTGAGCCCGTCGCGGCCGACGCTGTCGACGAACCGTGCGGGCGGGTCGTAGGCGTCGGGCTGGTGATCGGCGATCCAGCGCAATCCGCCCGGCAGACCGAGGACGGCCCGGCCCGACTCGAGGGAGTCGGATTCGGTGATCACCCGCAGCGGCTGCCACGGGGGGAGCAGGCGCCTGACCGCACCCGGTCGGCTGTGCCAATCGAAGACGTCGCGGCGTGGCGCGTCGACGACGCTCGAGTACGTGATGCCCATCGTGCCTTCCTCGGCCTGGTCCGGGTGTGCGGGAGCGGCGCCGGGAGAACTCCCGGCGCCGCCGTGGAATCAGCTGGGAATCATGTTGATGAGGATGGTGTATGCGTTCACCAGAGGAGTGTGGATCGCCATGAACGCCGTTTCGACGAGTTCTCGCATTGTCGTGTTCCTCTCGGTTGTCCGTCCGGGACGGGGGTGGTCCGTCCCATCGGCATTCGGAGCGGTGCGCGGCCCGGATGGGTCAGCCTTTTCCGCTGATCCGCCCGTACCGGTCGAGTGCCACCTGCCGTTCGTGGGCGTGGTCGACGATCGGCGCCGGGTACCCGTCCGGCGGACCGTCCGGGAGCCGGTGCACGCGTTTGCCGTTCACGCCCCGCAGCTCGGGTACCCAACGGCGCACATATTCACCCGTCGGATCGAACTTCTCCCCCTGCGTGATCGGGTTGAACACCCGGAAGTAGGGCGCGGCGTCGGTGCCGCTGCCGGCGGTCCACTGCCACCCGTGCTGGTTCGAGGCCAGGTCGCCGTCGACGAGCCGGTCCATGAAATGCCGGGCGCCCCACCACCAGGGCAGGTGCAGATCCTTGGCGAGGAACGACGCGACGATCATGCGGAGCCGGTTGTGCATCCAGCCCTCGGCGAGCAGCTGCCGCATGCCCGCGTCCACGATGGGGAAGCCGGTACGGCCCTCCTTCCATGCGGCGAAGGCACGTTCGGCGTCGGGGCCGCTGTCGTAGGTGATGTCGTCGAAGCGGCGGTTGTAGTTGCGGCGAGCCGTGTCGGGCCGGTGGTACAGCACGTCCGCATAGAAGTCGCGCCAGGCCAGTTCGCTGCGCAGCCGGTTCGCCGCGCCGCCGTGGTCGGATCGCACGTCGTGCAGCAGGGTGCGCGGGTGGATGCACCCGAACTTCAGGTAGGGGGAGAGCCGGCTGGTGCGGTCGAGGTCCGGCCGGTCCCGCTCGGTGTCGTAGTGCGGCAGGTCGTCGTCGCGGAACTCGTGCCAGCGGTGCAGCGCGGCGGCTTCCCCGGCGGCTGGCAGCGTGACCCCGTCGAGGTCGTCGTCGCCGGGGATCGGCACCCGCGCGTCGAGATTGCCGGGGTCGATCCAGTCGACGGTGCCGGCGTCGGTGGCGGCCGGGGCTCGCCAGCCGTGTTCGTGCCACGCCCGCTGGAAGGGGGTGAACACCTTGTAGGGGGTGTCGTCGGGCTTACGGACGCGGCCGGGCGCGACGGCGTAGGGCGAGCCGGTGCGCACCAGCGGGACATCGCCGAGCGCCCGCTCGACGGCCTCGTCGCGGCGGGTGCCGTAGGGGCCGTGGTCGGAACTGATGTGCACCGCGTCGGCGTCGAGTTCCCGGGCGAGTGCCGGGACGACGGTGACGGGGTCGCCGTGGGTGACGAGCAGCCGTCCGCCCAGGTCCTCGTCGAGGGCGCGCAGGCACCGCATCAGGAAGGTGCGGCGCGGGGATCCGGACGGGCGCAGCAGCGACTCGTCGAGCACGAACAGCGCGAGTGCCCGGTCGGAGGTGTCGGCGACGGACAACAGGGTGGGCAGGTCCCGCAGCCGCAGATCACGGCGGAACCAGACGATACCGGGTCGGCTCACTCGTCCAGTGTGCGTGAGAACGGGGCCCGGCGTGGGCCGGGCGGGCGGGTCGAGGTCGGGCGGGTCGAAAGCACTGCGGGTGAGAGACTGGCCTCATGTCCGACGTGTTCGAAGTGCCCATCCGCGACGAGTCCATCCGGCTCGGTCAATTCCTCAAGCTGGCGAGCCTGATCGAATCCGGCGCCGAGGCGAAGGAAGTGATCGCCGAGGGACTCGTCAGCGTCAACGGGGAGGTGGAGGTGCGGCGCGGGCGGCAGCTGCACGTCGGGGACATCGTGGAGATCGGGGCCGCCGCCGCACGCGTGACGGCCGGGGCGTGAGCCTCGAGGTGACGGCCTGCAGCGCCGGTGCGACCACAGCTGCAGCCTCCGAAATCCTCGATCCCCTGCGACGTTCAGGGGAGACGCCGCACCTGTTTGCCGAGGGCGAACAAACGGCGGGCGAGCCTCATGACGGGAATACCCAGCGGAATCAGGATGATCGTTACGCACAGTAGCCCACCGACGAGCCACACCACCGCCGCAAGGATCCCCACCACCGCCCCGAGCACGGCCGTGAGGATCCCCAGCACCGCATTGAGCAGGCCCTTCAGCGCTCGCATGATGACCTCCTGGTTACCAGTTTGCGCGCATACGGGCCGGGGCGCACTCGTTTTCGGTCGACCTCCCCACACCGGCTCGGCCCGCAGGTGATGCCCGGGTGCGGGAGGCGAAGGCTGTCTCGGAGGTGCTGTCAGTCGGTTTCGTCCGGGTCCTTGTCCTCGCGCCGGTCCAGGATGCCGGCGGTGACGCCGTAGGGCAGGAAGCGCACCGACCGGAGCGGGTCGGTGTTGTTCTTGTGGGCGCGCAGCGCCTCGAGTTCGGTGGGGAAAACCTGCTCGACGCGGGCGGTTCCGTCGCCGTCGAGCGTGTAGATCACCCACACGCCGTCGCCGGTCTCGCCGGCGGTGGGCGGTGCCGGGCGGGTGCGCGGCGCGCCGCCGAGGTCGGGGAAGATGCTCGACCACGGAATCCCGGCGTCCGGTTGCTCGACGAACCGGCCGATCTTGGCGGCCAGGTCCCGCAACCCTTCCCCGGCGTCGCGGAAGACGCGGTCGAGGTCTTCCGGGTCGAATCCGAACGGGTTGTTGTCGCCCATGAGGGCCTCCTGACGTCGCGGGCCGCACGTGCGGCCGTGATCCCTCCAGTGTGGGCACTGCCGCCGAACCTCGCCACCATCGGCTGAGAGGACGGCGGCCCGCGACGTCAGGAGGCGTGTTCGTGCGGCCGGACCGGTTCCGCCTTGCGGCACGCAGGGAGGTCCGCGCCGTTCGCAGCGCCACGAGCGTGCCGGTTCCCTATCGGTCCTCGGCGCGGACGACGATCCCGTCGTGGTCGCTGTAGAGCATCTCGCCCGGGTTGAACGTGACGCCGCCGAACTCCACCGGCACGTTCTTCTCGCCGGACCCGGTCTGGGTGCTCTTGCGCGGGTTGGTGCCGAGCGCCTTGATGCCGATCTCGAGGGTGCGCAGGATGGCCGAGTCGCGGACGGCGCCGTTGACGACGACACCGGCCCAGCCGTTGTCGACGCCGCGGCCGGCGATGATGTCGCCGACGAGGGCGGTGTGCACGCTGGCATCGCCGTCGACGACGAGGACGCCGCCGTTGCCGGGCTCGCCCAGGGTCTGCTTGACGAGCAGGTTGTCCTGGAAGCAGCGGATGGTGGTGATCCGGCCGGCGAAGACCTCGCGGCCGCCGAACTGGACGAACTGCGTGTCGCAACTGCGGATGTCGGGGCCGATCTCGTCGGCGAGGTCGGCGGTGGCCGGAACGTCGTTGGTGGAGGGTTCGCTCATACCGCCGAGAGTAGTGGGGTGACGGCGTCCACTCGGCGTGGGACGGATAGAGACAGATCATCTGCCTCTTTAGATTTCAAACCGGTAGATTCTTGTATCCTAAGTGCCATCGGGGCTGGGATGGATGACGCACACAGGACGGTGAAATGCCACTCGACGGAAGCTCGACGGTCGTTCGCGTGCCCAAGGCAGGTGAACTGATCGCCGCGAGCCTGCGCCGCCAGATCATCACCGGGGAACTGCACGCCGGCGAGCCGTTGCCGAACGAGGCCGCACTGATGGAACGCTTCGGCGTTTCCCGGCCCACGTTGCGGGAGGCGTTCCGCATTCTCGAGTCGGAAGGCATCATCACCGTCCTGCGCGGCGCCCACGGCGGTGCCCGCGTGCAGGCGCCGGACGGCTCGACCGCCGCCCGCTACACCGGGCTGCTGCTGCAGTACCGGGGTGTCCCGTTGGCCGACGTCTACCGCGCCCGCACCGAACTCGAGGTGGACGCCGTCGGCCTGCTCGCCGCCGCCCCCGCCGGGCGCATCGACACGCTCGCCGAACTGGTCGAGCGGGGCGAGGAACTCCTCGACGACCCCGCCGCCTTCGCCAAGTACGACACCGAGGTGCACCGGGCGGTGATGGAACTCGCCGGGAACCAGACGATGGCGGCGCTCGCGGGGATGTTGCTCGACATCATGGACGCACACAATGCGCTGTATCTGTCCACGCGCGCCGATTCGGCGGAACGTCCCGGGGCGTCCGCGGCGTTGCGTGCCAACCGCAAGCTCGTCACGTTGCTGCGAGGAGACGATGCCGAGGCGGCGCAAGCGTTCTGGCGCAGGCACCTCGACAGCGTCGAGCGGTACATGACGGGTGACTCGGCGACCACGCTCGTCGAGGTGCTGTCCTAGGACCCCGCGCTTCCAGGGCACCGTGCTCCCAGGGCACCGCGTCGAGGGGGACGTTGCCGCGCCGACATGCGAGAGGGGCGCTACGTAGCAGCCCCCTCGGCGCAGGAAACTCCCGCTCGGCTCAGCGCCCGAATCGCCGCTCGTACTCGTTGCGTTCGCGGTCGGCCCGCACCCGTGCCTTCTCGCCGAGCAGGTTGGGGTCGAGGCCGTGCTGCTCCAGGCGGTGCCGCCGCCAGATCTGCATCAGGGCGATCGCGAAGTACACCAGCGGGATGAAGAGCAGCGCCATCATCGCCAGCGGAATCCACACCGGCCCGGGGATGAGCAGGAACAGCGCCAGGAACGGCACGATCGGCAGGGTGAACCGCACGAGGTAACGCATCGTCGCGCCGGGCCCGACGAGGTCGTTGCGGACCCAGTCCTGGAGCGAGTCGGGGAGCGTGCGGCCGAACAGGTATCCGACGTACTGGGTAAAACTCGGTCGCGCACTACTCGTCATGTATCCGAGGATAGGCCGCCTATCCGTACAGCCCGGTGAGCCGGTCGGAGAAGTTGTCGATGACGATCTTGCGGCGCAGTTTCATGCTCGGCGTGAGGTCCCCGGCCTCGACCGACAGCTCGCGGTCGATGATGGTGAACTTCTTGACCTCCTCCCACCGGTTGAGCTGCTCGTTGAGCTGGTCGATGTACCCGGCGATCAGCTCACGGGTCTTCTCGTCCCGGGCGATCTCCGCGAACGACTTGTCGCCCATGCCGTTCTTCTGGGCCCACTCGTGGATCGCCTCCGGATCGAGGCCCACCAGCGCCACGCAGTACGGCCGGCCCTCGCCGTGGACGATGATCTCGCTCGCGTACGGGCACAGGCCCTTGAAGGTCGCGGCGATGGCGGACGGCGCGACGTACTTGCCCTGCGAGGTCTTGAACATGTCCTTCTTGCGGTCGGTGATCCGCAGGAACCCGTCGGAGTCCACCTCGCCGATGTCGCCGGTGTGGAACCAGCCGTCGTCCTCGAACGCCTCGGCGTCCGCGTCGGGACGATCGTGGTAACCGCTCATCACACCGGGACCCTTGATGAGGATCTCCCCGTCCTCGGCGATCTTGACCTCGGTCTCCGGGAAGGGCCAGCCGACCGTGCCGAAGCGGTAGGCGAGCGGCCGGTTGAGGAACGTCGCGGCGGAGGTCTCCGACAGCCCGTACCCCTCGAGGACGATGATGCCGACGGCATCGAACCACTGTGCGACGTCGCGGTCCAGCGGCGCGGACCCGGAGACGAAGAACCTCAGCCGGCCGCCGAACCGCTCCCGGATCTTGGAGAAGACGAGCTTGTCGGCGACCTTGTACTGCAACCGGTCCAGCAGCGACGGGTTGCGGCCCTCCTGCTTGGCCTTCGAGACCCGCGTTCCGACCCCGACGGCCCAGTCGAAGATCTTCTTCTTGATGCCGCCCTCCTCCGCCATCATCGCCTCGATGCGCGCGTGAGCCTTCTCGAAGACGCGTGGGGCCGCGCCCATGAAGGTCGGCCGCACGACGGCGAGGTTCTCGACGATCTTCTCGACCCGGCCGTCGATGGCGGTGGGCATGCCCACCTGCAGGGGCAGGCTCAGCAGCACCTTGCCGAACACGTGCGACAGGGGCAACCACAGGTACTGCAGATCGTCCGGGCCGAGAATGCCGAGGGCATCGACGGCGGCGGCGGTGTACGTCCACGCCGAGTGCGGCAGCCGCACGCCCTTGGGCTTGCCGGTGGTGCCGGACGTGTAGATGAGGGTGGCGAGGTGCTCCGGCCGGATCTCCCGGACCCGATCCTCGACGACGTTCGGCGACTCCGCGATCAGCTGCCGGCCCCGCTCCTCGAGGTCGGCCAGGGTGATCACCCAGTCGCCGTCCCCGGGGCCGTCGATCACCACCACCTGCTGCACGTGCGGCAGCTGTGCGCGCTGCTCGACGAGCTTGTCGACCTGCGTCCTGTCCTCGGCGACGACCACGCGGCTGCCCGAGTTGGACACGATGAACCCCACGTCGGGAGCCTTGGTGGTGGGGTAGACCGTCGTGGTCGCGGCGCCCGCGCACATCACCGCGAGGTCGATGATCACCCACTCGTACCGGGTCGACGACGCCAGCGCGATACGGTCCTCGGGCTCGACGCCGAGCGCGATCAGCCCGGCCGTGAGCAGGCGGACACGGTCACCGACCTGCTGCCACGTCACGCTCTCCCAGCCGTCGTCCTTCGGGAACCGGAACGCCTCCGTGCCGGGGCTGGCCGCGACACGATCGAGGAAGAGCCGAGCCACCGACGGTGCCCGCTTCTCGATCTTCGAGTGGTCGACGGGTTCGTCGGAGATTCGCAGCGCTGTCATACCCCGAGTCTAGGAAGGCCGCACGAACCGTGGGGAGGGTTTCGCCTGTTCGTTCCGGCGTCCGGTCCACCCTCACCGCGCCTGCCGGTGCTGCCGGGCGTGGGGCGAGCCGCGGCCGCCCGCAGTACCTGCCGCAGTACCTGCGGTGCGCGATCGGGGGCGCGTCCGTGATCGCGTTACTGAGCGCGTACAGCTGCCATCGGCCGGGCACCCCGGCGAGCCGGTGCCGGCTGTGCGACGTCGTCGCGTGACTCCTCGATGGGTCATGCAGTCACGGCCAGTCTCACCTCCTCGGCAGGGTCGGTGACGGTCTCGGCGGGCTTGTCGTTGCGGGGACGAGCCAGAACGTCCAGGCAACGTCAACGGCTACCGCGAGATCCTGGGTTTGGATGCCACTTCCGCCGAGGACGGGGCCGGCTGGCCGACCTCTTCCCGATCCCTGGTCGACCGCGGGCTGACCGGGGTGAAGGGGGTGACCTCCGATGCCCTCGCAGGCTGACGTCGGCGATCGGAGCGACCCTGCCCGGCGACTTGTGGCAGAGGTGCCGTACCTCTGCGCGACGAACTTCGCGGCTGTCACGCCGAGGCCGTCGTGGCCTAGGGGTACCGCCCGCTTGCGGGGACGATGAAGACACTGCTGTATTCGGTCTACGACTAACCGGATGGTGATGAAAATTCCCATTTACGCAGCTATTCCCACGAACCCCCAGCTGAGCGTGTTTTCGGTCGCCGGGACGGTGTCGGCTGTCCTCGCTCAGTGTTTCTGTCGGAATTCCACTTCAGTTGCTGCATTGCCCGCGACACGCTCGAGATAGTTGTCGGGCTTCGGAGCTGCGAGCTTCTACCCTGTGGATGTGCCGGTCCCCTCCGCGCGTGCACGGGTCGGCGGTGAGACGATCACCTATCTCCCCGCCGGAGGGAACGCCGCGCTCGCGGTGTCGACGGACGAGCTGTGGACCATCGAGTTCGAGCATGTCCAGCCGGTCCGCCGGTGTTCCTCGTTCAAGGGGAAGAAGAGTTTCAGCGGGCAATGGTGGTGTGCCACCATGGAGTGTCACGTGACGTTCGAGTCGTGGGTCGAGCGGGACTTCCTCGTCGACGCGGACTTCGATTCCCAGGTCCGGGGGATCGCCGCACAACCGTTCCGGCTCGAGTACCCCGGCGATGGCGAACGGCGCCGAGCACACACACCGGACTTCTTCCTGCGGTCAGCGAACGGTGACGGCATCGTCGTCGATGTGCGCCCGGACGATCGAATCGGACCCGACGACGTGACGGCATTCGAGGCGACCGCCCGGCTGTGCGACAAGGTCGGCTGGACCTACCGCCGGATCGGCGAGCAGCCGCCGGTGCGGGCGGCGAATCTGCGCTGGCTCGCCGGATATCGGCACGATCGGGTCGCCACCGACGACATCGCGAACGCGCTCCTCACCGCCCTGTCCGGCACGACCGGTCTGCCGATCGACACATTGGCCGACGCGGCCGGAGAACGGATCATCGTGCTGCCGAATCTGTTTCATCTCCTGTGGCGCCACCGGCTGCATGCCGACCTCGCCCACGCCCCGCTGACGCTCGATACTGTCGTCGAATCCGGTGACGTGCCGTGACCACGCCGGCCCACCTGCGTCTGGGCGACCTCCTGCGGGTCGGCGACACGCTCTACGAGCTGGTCGGGATCGACGGATCCGCCGCTCTGCTCGCCACCGCCGACGGCCGCATCACGGCCATTAAGGTCGCTACGCTGCTCGGCGATCCGACCTTCGAGATCGTCTCGTCGGCGCCTCGGCGCCGCCGCCTCGTACCCACGTATTTCGACGCGTTGCCCCCGCGGATACGTGAGCGCGCGGTGTGGCTCGAGGCGCACGTCACCGAGGTGCTCGACGGAATCCCGCTCGCCGAGAACGACACCGGAGCGGCTCCGCGCCCCGAATACGACATCACCCGCACCACGCTCCGGCAACGCGAACGCGCGAAGATCGGTGAACTCGCCCGATCGGACCGTCCCATGTCGTTGCAGGTGTTCCAACGCTACCGGCGCCGCTACGCGGCCACCGGACTCGCAGCGCTGATCGACAAACGCCCGGTACGCCGGACCTCGCCGACCGGCCGGGTCGACGAACGCTACGTCGATGCCCTGCATCATGCGCTCGCGGAGAACACCACCGCCTCCACCGGCACGGCCACCCGGTTGAAACGGGCCGTCGACCGGGCTGTGCGCGCCGAACACGGCGACGACACCGTGCCCATCCCTTCCCAGCAGACCTTCAACAGGCTCCTGGGTCGGCTACGGGAAGCCCGCCACGCGACCGGATCGGCCCACACCCGCCGGACCCTCGCCCACCAGCCCGGCACCCCGTTCGGGACGGTGGTGGCCACCCGGCCCGGTGAATGGATGCAGATCGACTCCACGCCGTTCGACGTCGCGCTCCGCCTCGACGAGGAGGTGAGCGGGCGCGTCGAGCTGACCGCACTCGTCGACGCCGCGACCCGCACGATCGCCGCGGCGGTCCTGCGCCCGACGACCAGGGCGGTGGACGCGTCCCTGCTGCTGGCGAAGGCGATGACCCCGGAACCGATGCGCCCCGGCTGGCCACAGGCGGTGTCGATGGCCTGCTCCGCGCTGCCGTACCGGGTGCTGCGCCGGGTCGACGACCGGCTCGAGCATGCCGCGGCACGGCCGGTGATCGTGCCCGAGACCATCGTCTACGACCACGGCAGCGTCTACCTGTCGTCGACGTTCCGCAACGCCTGCCGCACCTTCGGGATCAACGCGCAGCCCGCCCACGAGGACACCCCCACCGACAAACCGATCATCGAACGCACCCTCGAATCGGTGAAAACCCTGTTCGCCCAGTATGTTACCGGCTATCTGGGTGCCTCGGTCGAACACCGCGGCACCCACCCCGACCGGCAGGCGGTGTTCTCCCTGGTCGAGGTGCAGGACCTGCTCGACGAATGGATCGTCACTCATTGGCAGAACCGACCCCACGACGGCCTGCGTGATCCGCTGAACCCACAGCGGGTGCTGACCCCCAACGAGAAGTACGCGGCGCTGCTCGCCGTCGCCGGCTACGTTCCGGTTCAGCTCTCGCCCGAGGACTACATCGCGCTGCTGCCGGCGACACCCCGGGTGATCAACTCCTACGGCATCAAGATCAACCACCGGGTCTACGACAGCGACGAACTCAACCGCTACCGCGGCCAACTTTCGGGACCCACAGCCTTGGGCACGCGGTGGCAGGTGCACTACGACCCCTACGACGTGACCCGCATCTGGGTGCGCAACCACCGTGACGGCGGATTCCTCCTCGCCTACTGGCGGCAACTGCACGCCATGCCGCAGCCGTTCGGCGACGCCGCGTGGGAGCACGCCCGCAGGATCGTCGCCGACCGCGGCGAGAGCACACCGTCGGAGGAGACGATCAAGGCCGCCGTCGACGACCTGCTCGACCGGGCCGGCCCGCCACCGCCACCGCATCCCCGCCGCAAGCGCCGCACGAAGACCGCGCAGGACAGGCGGGTGGCCGCCCGCACCCGTGCGGCCACTGCCGCACCGACGCCGATACCCGAGGCCCCGCCGGCGGCGGCGATGTTCGCGCCCGAAGACGCCGAGGACGTCGCCGACATCGTCCCGTTGCCCGTCTTCGACGCCGACAAGGAGTCCCGCACATGGTGGTGACAGCATCGGCGGACGAGGAGCAACTCGATCCGCGGCAGGTCCCCTCGGTCACCCTGCAGGGGTGGCGCTCCTTCGTCGACGCCACACCCGCCACCTGCACCCTCCTCGACACCCCCGCCCGGGAGGCGTTGTCACCGGCCCAGCGGATGGGATACGACGACCGGCGCATCGCCTACCACTCGGAACTGGTGATCATCGAAACCTCCACCGTCCGCCACCTCACCCACCAGGGCCGGCTGCTGACCCTGCTCAACCAACGCGAATGCGGCGCCCGCCGCGCCCTGATCGTCTCCGGGCCGTGGGCCAGCGGCAAGACGACCGGCATCAAACTGCTCGGCAAGGTCCACGAACAGAACATCCGCCGCAAATACCCCGGCCAGGACCGCATCCCCGTCGTCTACATCACCACCCCACCGAAGGGCTCCCCCCGCAAACTCGCCTCCGAGTTCGCGCACTTCCTGGGCCTGCCCGACAAACCCCGCCACAACACCACCGACATCGCCGACTCGGTCTGCCGGGTGCTCACCGAGGCCCGCACCGACCTGGTGATCGTCGACGAGATCCACAACCTGAACCTGGCCACCAGCGTCGGTGAGGACATGTCCGATCACCTCAAATACTTCACCGAGCACATGCCCGCCACCTTCGTCTACGCCGGCATCAACGTCGAACGCTCCGGCCTGTTCACCGGGATGCGCGGCCAGCAGATCTCCGCCCGCTCGGTGCTGGTGCGCACCGGCCCGTTCGCCTACGACCGCGAATGGAAAGCCCTCGTCGCCTCCCTCGAATCCGCGCTGCGCCTCTACGCCCACACGCCGGGCACGCTCACCCGCAACGCGAAATACCTCCACCAACGCACCGGCGGATCGATCAGCAGCCTCTCGCACCTGATCCGCGTGGCCGCGATCAGCGCGATCCTCTCCGGCGACGAGGCCATCACCCGCAGCACCCTCGACGAGACCATCATCGACCACGCCGCCGAGTCCGCGACCGCCCACCGCGCCGCCTCCGGCCCATGATTCCCCCGGCGACCCGCCACCACGTCCGGCGCCGCCTGCCCCGCCGCGTCGCCCCGTTCCCCAACGAGCATCTCTCCAGCTACCTGCACCGGCTCGCCGAGGCAAACGGACTGCCGGGCAGCGCATTCGGACACCACGTCGCGGACACCGCCCTCCCCGACCGGGAGACCTTCCATGACCTCACCGGCCTGCCGGAACGCACCCTGGTCTTCGCCCTCCCCGAACTGCGCACCCCTGACGACGTCACCACCTACCCGGCACTGCGAGGACGCCCCACGGCGGTCGGCTCCTCGAACTACTGCCCGTACTGCGCCGGTCTGCGCGGGCGCGCCCGGCCCGTGCGTGTGTGGGCAACCCACGAGCAGGTCCTGTGTCGGCGGCACCGGATCTGGACCGGCGGGCCGGTGCTCACGTTCGAAGACCGGTGGTCACGTATCGACATCTCGGTGCTGCCCGACGTCCTTGCGGCGCACCGCCGCCACCAGCGGCTGATCGTGCGGTTCGGCCGCGAACAGGTCCGCCACGCATTCGAGGACGCGTCCTACCTCGTCCACGAGTGGCACAAGCAACTGCCGTGGCCGTTCCGGTCCATCCACGCTCGGTTGGCCGTTCTCGAACCGGACCCCGGACGGTGGTGTCTGTCGTCGGCGATCTGCCGGACCGCCGAATACCCTGTGGCCGTCGCGGTGACTACCTTCCTCGCCGACCCGGTATGGCGAAACCGGTTGCTGCACATGGACGCGACGGACCAAGACGAAACGATCGGCTGTCTCACAGAGACCGTCACAGCCGGCTCCGTCCCGGCCGGCGTGTTCGATGCGCTGCTCACACGATGCATCGAGCACCGTCACCACGCCCGGACAGGACCCGCCGAAACCGTCATCTCACCCGCCGAAACCGTCATCTGACCCGTCGAAGTCCCGAACCGGCCCCGAGGTTCACACCCGGGGTGGCCGAGAGGTGAGCAGCAGACGCCGTCCGCTTTTTTGCAAGTACGATTCGACGATTTGCGACAATTATCTTGGCCGTCTGTCGCCACCGCCGCTCGAGATAGTTGTTGCACCGCAGGTAAACTCCCTGCTCTCCGACAACTATCTCGAGCGAGGACATCGGCGCCCGTCCGGTACCGTTCCCACCCGTGGATACGGACACCGAACCGGCCGACGAAGGCCAGATTGTGGAGTCTCGGGCGATCGCGGGGCCGGCGGCGCCGGACATCACGGCGACGACCGCCTCCCGGATCGCCGAGTCGGTGGCGTCGGCGCGGGCCGCCGGCACCCGCCGCACCTACGCCTCGGCGTGGCGGGCCTTCACCACCTGGTGCACCAATGAGGGTCACACCGCGCTGCCGGCGCATCCGGTCACCGTCGCCGCCTACCTGGTCGCGTGCGCCGACACCGTCACCGAGGCGGGGGAGCGGGCCTTTGCCCCGGCGACCCTGGCGCATCGCCTGGCCGCGATCGCCCACCACCACCGCCAGGCCGGGCACCCGAGCCCGACCGGCGACGACCTGGTGAAAGCGACGATGTCCGGGATCCGGCGCGGCTATGCCACCGCGGGCGGGCGGCCCCGCAGCCCGCGGGAGCCGCTGCTCACCGCCGACATCGTGGCGATCGTCGACAAGGCCCGCGCCGACTGCCGGGGCTGGGCGGACGAGGTGGTCGAACGCCGCGATGCCGCGATCCTGCTGCTCGGGTTCGCCGGGGCCTTCCGCCGCAGCGAACTCGTCGCCCTCACGTGCAGCGACGTGGCGTTGCACCGGCTCGACGGCCTGCACATCCGCCTCCGCAAGTCGAAGACCGACCAGGAGGGCCGCGGCACCGTTCGCGCCCTGCCCTTCACCCACGGCCACACCAGCTGCCCGCCGTGCGCGTGGCTGCGGTGGGCGCAGGTGGTCGCCGCCCACGACGCCGGGGGCCGGCCCGGAGTGATCCGGCTGCTCCGCACCGCGGAACCGTTCGCGGCGCACGTGTGCCGCGGCACCCGCCCCCGCACCGGCAGCGGAACGCCGCTGCTGCGCGCGATCCGAAAAAACGGCCACCTCTCCGAGACGGCACTCTCGGGGGCGGCGGTGCACCACGCGATCCGCCGCCGCGCCCAACAGGCCGGCTACGACCCCGAGATCGTGAAGCAGTTGGGTGGGCATTCGCTGCGGGCCGGGTTCGTCACCCAGGCCTTCCGCAACGGCGCGAGCGCGCACGCGATCATGCGCCAGACCGGGCACACCACCCCCGCCATGCTCGAGGTCTACGCCCGCGAACACGCCCCGCTGCTCGGCAACGCTGTCACCAACCTGGGCTTATAGCGCGATGAGTACCACGATGGAGCACGACGATACTTGCCAGAGTTCCCTGTCCGAGCTGCGGATCCCGGCGCGGTATCGGCACGACTGGGCGCTGTTCGCCGACTGGTGCGCCGCCACCGACCACCGGCCCATCCCCGCCAGCCCAGGCACGCTCGCGCTGTTCCTGCATGAACATCCCGCCGCGGTCGCGACCCAGCGGCGCCGCCTGTCGGCGATCAACACCGTCCACACCCGGCACGGCTATCCTTCACCCGGGCGGACCGAGACGGTGCGCCGCCACCTCGACACCGCTCGTGCGCAGCGACTCGACCGGCTGTCCCGACTGTTGCTGCAACGGGCGGTCGAGCTGCCCACCAACGGCTGGCCGACTGGACTGTTCGGCCGCCGCGACGCGATGCTACTCGTCCTCGCCGCCACCGGGATGAGCTTCATCGACACCACCCGGCTCCGCCGCCGCGACATTCGCATAGGCGGCGACACCCTCCAGATCACCACCCGGGCCGGTGAACGCTTCCGACTCCCACCGGATCCCGAGACCGGGGACAACCCCGCGGTCGGGATCTATCAGCGGTGGGCAGAGATTCAGGCGTTTCTCGACCAGCACCCGGGCACACATCTACTGCGCCATCACCTCACCGAACCGACCGAGGTCATCGCGGATCCGCTCGATGCGGAGCAGGCCCGGCAGCCGTTGCTGTGTCCGATCGACCGCTGGGGACACCTCCCGCACACGCAGCCAATGACTCCGCAGTCGGTGTCGGCGCTGGTGCGAGCGCACCTGTCCGAACGAGCACCGGTACGTAAGCCGTTGCCGGTAAGGCCCCAGGACGACGATGCCTGGATCGAGCCCGAGATCACCCTCGACCCGTCCTACTACGAACGTGGCACCACTGCCCGACGCCACGCACACGAGACTCTCGACGATCTCAGCGATCTCTTCGATGAGATCGAAGCTCGCGCCGATGCGTTGTTCGATGATCTGTGCACGGTGCTGGACGGGCTGTAATTGCGCGACTCGGCACGCCGCTGCAAGGACAAGCGCGGGAACCGATTCCCGCACCCTGGATCGACGACACGAGCACTCACCCCTTCCCGCGCAGCCGGTCAGACCATCGGCGGAGCGGTGTCAAGGCCCTTCGGCGATCGCCTTGACCGCGTTCAAGGTTGCTGGTATCCCGGACAGGGCCGCGTCGCGCCGCACGTCGAGCTGAGCCTGCGCTTCGCTGCCGAACCTCTCGGCGAACATTTCGAAACCGGCTGGTTGGACCGCCCACGATTCAGTCAGCGACGTACCGGTCCCGTCGGGCGCGAGGGTGTAGGACCAGCGGACGGCGTTACCGGCGACCATCCATGCGAACTCGACCGGTTTCTCCGCCGCGATGACCTGCGACTCGGTTTCCCAGGCCCGGTCGCCATCTTATTTCGGCCATGAACCAGGCACCGACTGCGGCCTTTCGCTCGGCGATCATACCGAGCAATGTCCGATACCGATTGCCCGCCCACAAGCTTCGAGTCATCGCGGACAGCAGCGCCGCGTCGTCCCCTGTTCGTCGTGTTGATCGGGAACTCGTGACCCGAGCGGTGACAGGGTTGGAGCGACGAAGTGGTTCGAGTCCTCGGCATCGTCCACCCAATCGAGGATGTACGTTGAGCTCGAAGCCGAGCGCCTGCTGGCTGAGCAGTTCCGTCTGCTCGGATACCTGCAGCTCGTGGTGGGTGGAAGGCGTCGTTGCTGAAGGGGAGTGCTTGTGGAGCTGGTCAGTGGATGGGAGCAAGCGCTCACAGTCCTGCTGGTGGTGATTCCCGGGTTTGTGTACCAGGGTGTGCGTGGGCGACTACAGGGCCCGACGCCTGCTGAACGCGAGGTCAGCGTCAGGTTCTTGCGGGCAGTTTCGGTGTCCGCCGGGCTCGCCTTGGTATACATCGTCGTCCTCGGTGACACCTTGACTCAAGCCGTGACCGAGCCACTGTCCTCCCTCGAACATCCGCGGGTGACTGCACTTGCTGCCGCGGTGATGGTGTTTGTAGTTCCCGCTCTCGTCGCCGTCGTCGAGTTCGCGTTCAAGGTCAAGCGAGTTCTTCCCGACTCGAAGTGGGGTGAGCGATTCCGGTCATATGATCCGACACCTACGGCTTGGGACTACTACTCCTCCCGCATGATCGCCCCGGATGACTTCGTGCGGGTATTGACGAAGGAGGGCGGCTGGATCGGGGGACAAGTGGGGGCGACTGGGTTCTTTACAGGCTACCCCGAGACCCGGGAGGTGTTCCTCGAGACCGCGTATGCGCTCGACGAGAGCGGCACGTTCGGGGAGGCAGTGCATGCATCGGCGGGCATGTGGATCGACTGCAGCGACGCGCAGCTGGTCCAGGTTCTCCGCAACCAGGCCCAGGTAGGGGACTCGAGTGATAATGGGAGAGACGGACCGACTGGAGCGGGTGATGGTCAGTGACTACGAACAGCAAGTCGACCGCTGATGGCGAGGCTAAGGCGCCGAGTAGCTGGCTGCCGCCACGGAAGGGCGGTTACACCCCGAGTGTTCGCGCAAAGACGCTGCGAGAGCCTGGGCGAAAGCCGCCGCCGGCGCCGAGAGGGTCCGCCGGTATCGGACAGCAACATCAGTCCAAGGCTGTTCCTACCGAGACACCCAAGGGTGTGCCGGCCGAGACGAGCGCGACGTGACCGGCGAGGACGGCGCGGCGACCGGGGGAGAAAATCGCCCCACCACGCACAGAATGGATACATCCGAGAACGAGGAGAAGGGCTATCGCCCGACCTCCCGCAAGCCGCCGCCGACGCCGCCGACGCCACCGCCTGCAGGCGGCGGTGGGGTAAGCAAACCCAAGAAGTAGACGTACCTGGCAGTGGGCGTGGCGGTTCGTCGAGGTGGCAACCCGGGTTCAGACCGCTGTGGAGGTGTCGGGATCCTTCTTCGGGTTGAGCTTCGGAACTGGTGGTTCATCTATCCCGAACAGTCCCCACGGGGTTATCTCTGTCACCGTCTTGACGATATTTCCCAGGTAGGCCACGAAGACGGTGTGATCGATACCGGTCGCCTGGAATGGGATGGATCCGTCCGCATTCCGCTTCCCACGGGCCTCGATCGACGTCGACGGGTGGAAGTAGGCGAGAGGGCCCGTGAGTCGGAGAGTCCTGTCGAAGAGCTGGACGGTATTCCCGAACACTGCCAGGGACGCGCACAGCCCCGACTTGACCTCCCCGCCGGGGTGGGTGTGCCCGTCCAGTACTCGGCGGGGGATCGGCGCGATACCGCCGTCGAGAATGATGCGCAGGATGCGGAGCCAGATCCGCTCAAGTCCGCTGATCTCCATGGGCATCGCGAAAATGCTCCCTGTCCGGTCCTGCACCCGGTCCAGGTCGCGGGCGATGTCCGCGGTCGCCGTGAGGTCGGCATCGTCGATCCCGCCGAAGTGCTCATCGACGGTCAGGGTGCTCAGCTTCTGGCCATCCAGGTGGATCTGGATCGTCTCGGCTCGCCGGATCGCGTGTCTGAGATCAATGCCGCGGTACACCTCCCGCGGCTCGCAGCCGGTGGTGTCGAGCGTGATCGTGCTGCGACCCTCGCTGCCGACAGTGAAGGGCACCAGCATGGTGATCTCGAGTGACCGGTGGAACCCTGCGGTGATGGAGCAGCCATCGGACCCGTAGGAGCCGCGGGTGATCAAGCCTTCATGGACTGTCGTTTCGAGGCCGGTATCGTCGTACAGCGATAGCCGCACGGCCTTGCCCTCGAGGGCCTCGACCCCTTCGGCTTCGCCGATCAGAATCTTTGAGAGCTCACCGTCCGGTGACATGAACTCGGGGCCGAACCAGGTGAAGTCCTTGATGACCTCCGCGGGCAGCACGACCTCGCCTGGCGCACCGAAGCCGAGGACATCTCGAATGGTGCCGGCGAGGGTCTCGTCTGCTTCCGCAATGTCAATCCCAAATTTCACACCCAACGGGCTCACTTCCGCCGAACGAGCGTGCTTCGCACGCGGAGTCACGATGGTGGCTCCGCGGTACGAGGAGTAATCCAGGGTCCAGTGCTCGTCCTGTGTGGCGACGACGCGGTCGAGGCCACGGATCCGAGAATCCAAGTCGGCGACGCCGCCGGTGAGCGCGGATTCCTCGGCGCGGTGCAACTTCACGAGCTCGTCGAAGTGGTTGTCCCGCGAGAACATGTCCAGTAGGTCGGGGTTGTCCAGGAGCTTCGCGTCGAGCTTGGGCTGGTCGATCATGTCGAACTTCGGCTTCGGGTCCTCGACCTTGGCGACCAACTTGTCGGTCACGTACGTGACGATCGAGTCCTTGTAATTGCAGGGGACGACGAGGACCCATTCATCAGGCCGAGGCTCCAGTTTCATCGCCTTCTCAAACGAGCCCTTGATCTGTGCCTTGCGGGTGGTCTCGTTGCTGGAGAGCCCGTCGGTGTAGAACTTGAGCTGGTAGACGATCCGTCGGTCCGGATAGTCGACGAGGATGTCGATGCCCTTGTCGCCGCCGCGGTCGTCGGGAATCCGCACGTCAGCTGCTCCGCTGTGTTCGCGAATCAGGAGTTGCTCGACTGCCCACTCGAAGTCTTCGCGTTCCGCGTACTTCCAGTTCGGACCGACGCCCATGCGTCCCTTCAATTGCGCCTCCCACCAGTGAGTTCATGTAACAGTAGCGGAGCGCTATCGCGAGTGAATTGGACGATATGCCAACGTCCCTCCGCCATCGAGAATCGGGTGCGGAGCGCCCGGCGGGCAAATTGAGGATCTGTCGCCCTTTCCGTGAAGCTACTTCCACGCTTCACTATTCGAGGTGGATGACACGTTTCCGGAGCAGGTCGAGGTTGGCTCGCCCGTACATCTGCCGCTCGAGCGTTTTGATCCGGTTCACGTGCCCTTCGACCGGCCCGGAGCTCAAGTTCGAGGGTCAGGCCGGCAATGACGGCATCGAGGTCACGGCGCAGGCCCGCGGTGAAGGACCGCAGGGTCGGTGATCCGGTGGCGTCGACGCTGGTCATCCAACTGAGGAGTTCGAGTCCGTGCCGCTGGACTATGATCTCGGCGAAGCCGCGAACGTGCTCGCGCAGGGCTGTCAGTGCGGGGCTGTGTTCGAGGATTTGGGCGAGTCGGCGACTGTCGGCGTCGGTGAGACGGTCGGGTCGGGAGGTCAACCACCCGGTGACCTGCCGGGCGGATGGCGCCGGCGGTGGTGCCGGCCTCGTCCGGAGCGCAGCACGCAGTGGTGCCGGAAACCGGCGGACGGTCTTGGCGTTGCCTCGGTAACCACGCTCGGTGATCTCTGCGGTCAGGCGGGCGGCGTCGGTGCATCCCGCGGCGAAGCGGTCATGCAGGTAGGTTTCGTGTTCGCTGAGCAAGGTGGGTCCTGCCGTCCGGGTGGTGGTCAGCAGTTCGTCGAGGCTATGGGCACGGGCGAAGCGGCGGACGGTCTTGCGGTCGAGGTCCAGTTTCCTGCTGATCGCTGAGATCGTCATCCCGCTCGAGACGAGTCGTTGCACGGCGGCATGCCGTTCCCTGGTGCGGGGGACCAACCGGCCGTCTGACACATCGTTACCTGTAATGCTTGTACCACAGTCGATCTCACTAGCAGTGGTGTCGGTGACGACCTCGCCGGGGTCGGCGGGTTCGACCGGTGGACGACGGTCGCAACGGTGCCCAACCACGGTGTCCTCGACCGCGCCGACCAGGCCCAGCCACAGGTGCCATCGGTCGGCGACCTGCACCGCATCCGGCGCGCCGATGCGGACGGCTTCGGCGTAGGCACCCGCCCGGTCACGCACACCACCTCGGCGCCCGGATGTTCCTGCAGCCATGCGGCGACGGTGTCGCTGGTGCGGTCCGGCAGCAGATCGATCGGCCGGCTCGTGGTCAGATCCACGATGACGGTGCCATAGTGGTGGCCGCGCCGGACGGCGAAGTCGTCGACCCCCAGAATCGGTGTCTGCTCGACCGGTCGGTCCGGGATTGCGCGCACCGCACGCAGCAGGGTGTCGCGGCCGGCCGCGATCCCGAGCCTGGCTGCCAGGCGGGCGCCGGCGCGTCCGGCCAGCGCCAGCCCGATTGCTTCGAACACCGCGTTGAGCACGGTCGTTCGACGGGCGCACCGTTTCGTCAATCCAGGTATCTGTTCGGCGAATGATTGTCGTGCAATGCGTGTTGATGCAGAAGAATAGGCGCACGGTCAGTTCGAGTTCGACCGGCAGACACCGATCGCTGTGTCGGCTAGTCTGCGCCGGTGCCGGGAATGGACCCGGCTCGACAATGTGTCGCATTCGGGCACTGCGCTTCGTGTGGTGAGGGTGGGCGTGGATTCGGATCGTGGATCCGGCGAGGCGGACGGCGTCGAGGACCACCTCGGTCAAATGCGGCAGTAGGGCTGTTAGGGGCGCGAGGTCACAGCATGATGATCTTGGTCTATACCGAATCGTCCCTGATCAGGGGCATGAGGGGACCTTCACGGAAAGTGCGACAGATCCACCTTCGCTGAGCCTCATCACCGGATTGCGGAACCGAACGCGATCCGTCCGACGTGCTTGACGATCCGGTTATAGCCCTCGCTCCGCGCGTTCGACAGGCCGGTCTCGATCGCCCGAATGATCGGGTCCTGCCAGGTCTCCACGGTACGGGCCAACGCGGTGACCTCAGGTACCGAGCAGGCGGCACAGAACTTGTAGAACCGATACAACGCGGCCCGGATCTCATACCGCAGCCCACCACGGGCGGTGCAGGCCAGCAGGTCTCGTAGTAACTCTTTGGCGATCCAAGCCGCGGCGATCTCCTCGCTCGGGTCGGCGGTGAGCAGCTTGGTGAACAGTTCCCTGCGCTGCTCGATGGTGAGGGTCTCGGCGCCCCGCAGCAACCGACGACGGTTGATCCACTCGACATCGCTCTTGCGGCCGGTCGGCCCCGGTGGGTCTGGGTGACTCGCCGGCGCACCGCATCGACGATCTCGTTGGCCTTCTTGACCAGGTGAAACCGGTCGACGACCAGCTCGGCGTGTGGCAACGCCTCGCGTACCGCCTTGGCGTAGACACCGGACAGGTCGATGGTGACGTGGGTGATCTGCCGCCGCCACTGCTCGTCGCGCTGGTGGAGCCAGTCGAACACCGCCGCCGAGGCGCGGCCGTTGACCTGGGCGAGCAGCCCCTGGTCGCCGGCGATGTCGACCAGGCCAGTGTCCCACCGGTCCACCCAGCGCCGGGCTCCGGTGATCGGATCGGTCTCCCACTTCGCCTTGCCTCGGCGGGTCTCGTCGATGCCGAGGACGGTCACCGGGCCGGGCTCGTCGTCGAGGGCGGTGTCGGCGACGGCGACGACCTTGTCGTGGACGGTGTGCCAGGCGCACCGGTACTCGGCGGTGACCGCGGCCACCGAACGGTCGTCGTCGAGGACACCGGCGGCCATCATCGTCTTCGCCCGTGGGGTGACCCGAGCACGGGCCGCGATGCCCGGAACCGATTCGGTGAACACCGTGCGATCGCAGACCCTATTGGCGCACAACCATTTCCGTTTCTGTCATTCGAGCAGGGGACGGTCGGGTCCGACCTGCACATCGCGGGGACGAGTGGTGACCCAGCCCTTCGATCGGGTCGACTTCTGCCCGCACTGTGGGCACACGCCGACCCATCGAGGGTCGGTGCCGAGCCGGACGACCCGGTTGCCATCGTCGACGCGCCGCACCGACTCGACGACGATGCCGTCGAGATCGAGCAGCAGTGAACTACCGTGGAGCATGCCGCGTTCCTTGTTGTCCTGGATGCCTGAAGAACACCCAGCTCACAAGGGCGCGGGCCCTTTTTCAATCACCGACACGGCACGGGGCCGGACGACATCACACCCCTACCAAGTGCGAAGAGATCCTGGTGGACCCTGGCGGGCCCGTGGGGTGAGAATCTTTGTGCGCCCGTCGCCTTCCGACGCCGATTTGGCTTGGTCTTTCGAGACCGTCGAAGAGATTGGCGCTGGAGCCTCCACCGTCGGGTGTTACCGGTTGCCGCCGTGAGCGCGAGTACCAGCCTCCAATTTGATATGCGGGGCTCCGGAGGCGGCGCGCGTCCCACGAGTGAGCATAGGGAGAGGGCGAGGCAGATGCAGGTTCTCTACCAGCGGTGCGCGGCGATCGACATCGGCAAAGACGTCATCGCGGTAGCGGTCAGGGTGCCGGGCGACGGCCCCGACCATCGGCACACCGTCAAACGCATGTTCACAACGTTCTATGGCGTGCTCGTCCAGGCCGCCGCGTGGTTGACCGAACAGCAGGTCACGCACGTGGCGATGGAGGCCACCGGCATCTACTCGATGCCCGTCTACCATGCGCTGGTCGAGCACGGGGACTTCGAGGAAGTCCTGGTCTGCAACGCCGGGCACGTCCGCAACGTGCCCGGCCGTAAGACCGACCTGTCCGACGCCGAGTGGCTGGCGCATCTGCTCGAATGCGGGCTGGTGCGGGGCAGCTTCATCCCGCCGGCCGAGATCAAAGCGGCACGCGATGTGATCCGGTACCGCCGCAAGCTCACCGAATCCCGTACCAGCGAGCTGCAGCGACTGGGCAACGTGCTCCACGACGCCGGGATCAAGGTCGATTCGGTGGCGTCGACGATCACCACGGCCTCGGTACGGGCAATGGTGGAGGCGCTGATCGATGGCCAGCGCCGACCGGCCATGCTCGCCGATCTGGCCAAGGGAAAGATGCGCGCGAAAATCCCCGATCTGCAACGCGCCCTGGAGGGCCGTTTCGACGATCATCACGCCTCGAGGTGCCGGCTTCATCTCGACCATATCGATCACCTCGAGCAGATGATCCGCAGGCTCGATGAGCAGATCGAGGACATGATGCAACCCTTTCGCGCCGAACGCGAGCTGTTGACCACCATCCCCGGGATCGGCCCCGGCGCGTCGGCGGCGATCATTTTTTCGAATCAGGTGTGGCGGTCGCCGACTGTTTCCCGACGGACGCACATTTCGCCTCCTGGATCGGCCTGTGCCCGGGCAACCACGAGTCGGCCGGCAAGCATCGCTCCGGTGCCCGACGTAAGGGCAACCCGCAGCTGCAGCATGTGCTCGTCGAGTGCAGCTGGGCTGCCGTGCGGACACCGGGCTACCTGCAGAGCCTTTACCGCTGGCACGTCCGCAAGTTCGGCGGCCCGCGAAGTCCCCACGCCAAGAACAAAGCCATCGTCGCGATCGCCCACAAACTGGCGATCATCGTCTGGCATATCCTCGCCACCGGGCGCCCCTACCGGGACCTCGGAACCGACTACCTCGACCGCAGAATCGACCCGGCCAAAGAAACTCGTCGACTCCTGGCCAGGCTTCAAGCACTCGGTCACCAGGTCACCATCGAACCCACACAACCAGCGGCCTGACCACTCGAACGCCGCACCCGGCTGCGCCGGGTGGCTTCGCCCTGCCGGTCACCTCAGATTCACGTACCAGCCATCATGACCCACCACAATTAGAGTGGCACAATGAAATTCAGTTTGAATCGATGCCCGCTGTGGTCGGTAGGAGGGTCGGAAGCATCGCTATTTCATCAAGATACGAGTCCGGCTTCCTGTACGAGTCTGGATACCCTGGCCTGGTTCTTGAACACATTTCCCGGATAAGCGTTGGCAGGAAAGACGTCCACTAGTTTCGTCACGTAGTTTGATACGTCACTCTTGAGGTTTGCAATCTTGACTTGAAGATCACTGCCCGGATCCAGGAGAAACTTGTCCCCAATCGTTCGTAGAACGATATGGGCAATAATGCGACGGCCATGCACGGCAATTCCTGCCTGGATGCCGTCGGATTCGCGTTCCAGATCGTCCAATATTGAATCGACCTGTCCGGTGATGGACACCGCCCTGCTAAGTCGAAGTGGATCCGTCTGGTCATTAAATAGTGCGAGATAGACTGACTGATCCGAGAAGAGTCGCGATACTTCGCGCTTGGCGATCACGGAGTGGCCTAGATTTGGAGATGCACATGCAAGCGCGACGGCAGCCTGACGTACGTCGATCACCTTACTTGAGTCCTTCGTCTTAGGCACTTCGGCTGAGCGAAGGATGTATTCAAAGCCCAGAACCTGCAGTTCCCTTACCAGTCGATGTTGCTGCTGGTCGAGGAACGCAAAATCCTGGCTTGATACTTCGTTCTGCGTGTTTGCGAATCGCGTAATTCTGCGGCCGAGCTCGTCCTCATCCTTCGGCACTTCGACGCACCTGACCAGGACAAAGGCATTGCCCAAGTTAGGCTCGCCGTCTGTGCCAAGAACTGATCCCAAGGTAGAGACTGTTTGCGCACCGTTGACAATGCTTGCGCCTGCAAGCTTGAAATATCCCACATCCTTAGTAAGTGCGCCGCTTGGGCCGATGTCAATCGAATCAGCAAGTACGGTAATCCCATTATTGTAGTAGGTGAACCGTTCGGGCTCGTTCCGTATTGTATGAAGAATTCCTTCATTAATGTCTGATCGCGGAATAACGACTCGGATATTCTCAGCAAATAGGTCCACGCCATGCTTAGAGAACCATGCCGCGATCTCGGCGGCACTTACGCGACCGTAGTACATCTTCTGAGGGTCGGATGCACGACCCCAGTCCAGCATTTGGAGGTCAATATCGACGGCGGGCCGCGCATGGTCGGAGATAGAGCTGAACAGATCTTTCTGCGCGATGTGCTGATGGAGCGCAAGGGGTTCGATTCCGTCGAGATCGTTCAACTGCTCAAGAAGGCCGACGACAGGTGCTTCAACAGCCTGAGTCAGCGGGTCGCTCGCGGTCGTTACGGTCACTAGGCGAATCCGAGCGCCTGGCGTTCTAAGAAGATCACTTACGGCGGTCTTCGTAGCTGCCGACGCGTGCGCGGGTTCATTACCGGACTTCATGCCGAGAAGAGACTTGACGCCGTCGAGGAACTTGAGGACATCGCCGAGAGCCATCGACCCGGTTCCATCCCGCCTCCACTTCGATTGCACAAAGACTACAAGTTTGGCGTCCGGATCGACGCCTACGGCATCAATTCCTCGATCGTAGGTCCCATCGGTAATTTCGATCGTCCGCTGGCTGCTGCTCTCGGGTCCAATGACGAGGTGTACGGCATGAAGTGCAAGTAGTCGAGACAAGTTACTGACGTCGTCAAGACCGGCTTCCCAGTAGGTAGATCGGTAGAGGGACTGAACGTGAGTCTCAATCTGACTGACGTGGAACTTGCTCAAAATGCCTCCTAGTTTGCTGGTTGCAACATTAGCGACTGCTCACGTAGCAGGGGCAGGAGGTTGTATTAACGATTGACCAAATTGCTGCGCATGAACGGCGTCACTACCGACCGCTGAGATCTCAGACGGTGGCCGTGCCACTGGCCTTGGCCTATGTCAATGGACATCTGGATCTGGATCTGGCGCACTTTCCGTGAAGCCTCTGGCGTGTCGCTGACCTGCACCGACATCGGTGGTTGAGGATCGTCCGGGTGCGCTGAAGACGGCGGGATGGACTTGTTCCCGCATTTGGACAGTGTCGATGTTCTCGACGTCCGGCGGGTGGGCGCGACCATCCGTATCGAGGCTCGGCCGCGGGGTGAGCGGGCGTCGTGCCCACGTTGTGCCGGCGAAGCGCGTCGAGTGCATTCTCGGTATCGCCGCCAGCTTGCCGATACCGCAATCGGTGGGTATCCGGTCCTGATCGACATTCGGGTCCGCCGATTCTTCTGCGACACGACCGACTGCGCCGCAAAGACCTTCACCGAGCAAATTTCGGGTTTGACGCTTCCGTGGAGCCGGCGCACGCCCGCAGCGGCGGCCATGATCGAGGCGATCGGATTGGCGGTGGCCGGGCGTGCCGGTGCCCGGCTCGCGGACCGGCTCGGAGTCGCGGTCGGCCGCGACACCGTGTTGCGAACCGTTCGGGCGATCCCCGATCGGCCCGTCGAGGAGGTGCCTGTTCTGGGTATCGACGACTTCGCGCTCCGGCGGGGGCACGTGTACGGCACCGTCGTCATCGACATGATCACCCGCACTCCCATCGAGCTGTTGCCCGACCGCACCTCGGACACGGTCGCGACGTGGCTGCGGAGCCGTCCCGGGGTCGAAATCGTGTGTCGGGACCGGGCCGGTGCCTACGCCGACGGCATCGGCACCGGCGCTCCTGAGGCCACCCAGGTTGCCGATCGTTGGCACCTGTGGCACAACCTGGTCGGCGCTGTCGAGAAGACCGTCATCCGCCACCGCGCCGACCTGAACCCGCCTCTCGACACCACCGCCCCAGGACCCGACGAGGCGATGCCGCGACCGGACACTGCGCGAGCCGCAGGCTCGGTCGAGGGCCGCATCGTCACCCGCACCACCGAACGTCACGCGGCCGTGCACGAGCTGCTCACCCAGGGGCGGACGATCTCCGACGTCTCGCGCATACTGGGACTCGATCGCAAAACGGTCCGCCGCTTCGCCCGCGCCACGAATGCCCGCGATCTGATCTCCACTGCGCGAACCCGCCGCGGCATCCTCGACGAGTACGCGCCTTACCTGCGTGAACGCATCGATGGCGGGTGTCTCGACGCCGCACTGCTCACCCGCGAGATCACCGCACTCGGATATCGGGGCAGCGCCAAGACCGTCGCACGATTCGTCTATCCGCTGCGCGCTGCGGCCACCCCACCGCCGCCGGGCCCCACCGCGCCGAGTGTCCGACAGGTCACCGGATGGCTCACTCGCCATCCCGATCACCTCACCGACGAGGACCGCACCGGGCGCAAAGCACTGCTCATGCGCAGCCCGGCGTTGGCCACCACCTGCCGGCTCGTGCGGGACTTCGCCGAGATCATGGTCGGCCGACGCGGTCACAAGGTGCAGGAGTGGATCGCCCGCGCCCGCCGCGACGGCGCGCCCGCGTTGCGGTCCTTCGCGGCAGGCTTGCTCCGTGACCTCGATGCCGTCACCGCCGGACTGACGCTGGAGTACAGTTCGGGCCCGGTCGAGGGACATGTGAACCGGATCAAGATGCTCAAACGACAGATGTACGGGAGGGCTCACTTCGACCTGCTCCGCAAGCGCGTCATCCACTACGTATGAACAAGTGCGCCAAACGAATCGCTGAGTAGGCCCGGGGCGCGGTGACGGGATTGCTCCCGTCCCGTTTCCCCGGACCTCTCGCCGAACCCGCCGTGCGCCTCTCGACGCAACGGGCTCTCCACGGTCTCTGCCGTCACGCTGTTCGCAGGGCCGTCCATCGGTTGGGGATCGTGTTGCCGCGCCATCGGTAACGGGTGACCGTCACGCTGGCCATGTCGAACAACACGGTCCCGTCCGCCGTCGAGATAGGTAACCACCGCCCAGTGCGGGTAGTGTATCGGCGGCGAATATCGTTCCACCCCCAGCGATGCCGGGTTTGCAGCATCCGGATCACCCGCTGCAACACGTAGTGTTGCAAAGCAGTGAAGCGGTCTTTTGCCACGGCATGCTTGAAGTAGGTGGACCAGCCGCGCAGAATCTGGTTGAGCCGCACGATCACGTACTCCAGACTCAGCTGCGACTGCCGATGGGTCAGGGCACGGACTTTCGCCTTCAACGACCGGATGGGCCGGTCGCCGATGAAGGTGTAGACGAACCACTTGTCCGAGCCTCGCTTGCGACGCCACCGGATGTGGAATCCCAAGAAGTCGACCCCGTCGCTGAGGTGTCGCACGCGGGTTTTCTCCGGCGAGAGCCGCAGACCCATCGGTGCGAGAACCTCGCCGACCTGTTCGCGCATCGCCTCGGTGTCGTCCTCGGTTCCGTGGACGAGGACGACGAAGTCGTCGGCGTAGCGGACCAGCCGCCACGTCGGTGACCCTGTGCGGCGACGGTATGCCCGCTTGCCCTCGGTGGACATCGTGCCGCCCGGCTTCCACGGCGCCATCACGTGCTCGTCGAGCACACTCAACGCGATGTTGGCCAACAACGGCGAGAGGATGCCACCCTGGGGCGTGCCGGTCGTGGTGTCCCGCCGATCGCCGAGTTCGGTGAGAACCCCGGCCTTGAGGAACGCCTTGACCAGCGCCAGGACCCGCTTGTCCTTGATCCGCAACCGGACACGATCCATCAATGCGACGTGCTCGATCCGATCGAAGCACGCCTCGATGTCCGCATCCAGCACCCAGCGGTAACCGCGGGTGCCGTAGTAGTGGATCTCGGCTATCGCGTCCTGCGCCCGCCGGTGGGGCCGGAACCCGAACGAGACCGGCTCGAAGTCGGCCTCGAAGATCGGTTCCAGCACCAACTTGAGCGCGGCCTGAACGACTCGGTCCGCCACCGTCGGTATTCCGAGGCGGCGCACCTTCCCCGACCCGCCCGGCTTGGGAATGATCCTCTCCCGCACCGGCAACGGTCGAAACGAACCATCTTTCAGGCTGGCGCGTAGGTCGTTCAGAAACCCCGGAGTCCCGACGTATTCCTCGACGTCGGCGATGGTCCTGCCGTCGACGCCGGGAGTCTTCGCTCCGCGGTTGCCCGCGACCCGGTCGAACGCCGCGATCAGCGTCGCTGGGTCGTGCACCAGGTTGAACAGGTCGTCGAACCGGCGGCCGGGATCGGCCACCGCCCAACGGTGAAGCTTGGCCTGCATCTCCGATACCCGCCGAGTCGGTCCCGTCGGGACCGACTCGGGCACGGCGTCACCGTTCGGTGGCGCATCTTTCGGCATTACAGTCTCCGCCCTTCTCGAAACCGCTGCCGCCCTTCGCCATGTGACCGGCTTTCCCGGCCTCGGACTACTACGGCGGCTCCGCCCCACCCGACACGTTCGACGGTCGATGCGTCTATCCCGGCCCGGTGAGCCGGCTGCTCACCAGACCGGGAGCCGTGACGGGCGGTTCCCGTGTTCACTGTGATTCGCTCGACGAAGTAGGAGCCCAACTGTGTCCCTGCGGCATCGCCACGAGTACGCCGTAGACATTCCTCGTGGCCTCCCGGCCGGCTTCCATAAACCAACCCAGGAGTTCCCCACCGACCTCGGTGGGTGCGCACCGCGTCCTGCCCAGATCCGCCAGGTTCGAGCAGGTGGCGCATTGAGGGACGTAACAACGCTGGTTCCTCGCGTACTCCTCTTCGTCTCGCTTGCCGGACCCGCACCATCTGGCAGTACTGGCCACGTCCCGGCGTTGTCAGGGCTGCTCCCACCCTCCCCGGCACCACCCGGAGCAGGCTGCCCTCAGCTCCACCGACCTGCTACGACAGGCCAGCGGTGAAGGTCTCTCACCTCCACTCGAATCACAGCGCCTCACGGCGCAAACGGAAAGTGCGCCAGATCCAGGTTCTCATGTCCGTCGACAGGCCTAACGCAAGGGCACCATCGGCCCACTCATCTGTCGCTACCTCGACACCGCCCGAACCGTCCTGCGCAGCAAGAAGCTGCTCGATACCTCGTCCGAACGTGACGAGCTGTGGCCAGTACATCGACACGATCTGAAGCGAGTCTGCATCGTGCTCCGTGTCGATCGGCCGGAGGGGCGTCGATCACGGCACAACTTCACGGCCATGCCGGATCCGAGGGCGACCGGATCGGTCATCGGATGCAATACTGGGCGTTCTTGACATAATCGCGCTTATCGGCAAACTGAGATGCACTGTCTATCAGTATTTTTGGGTGACATTGCCCATATTATGTTTTGGTCATTATTTTGAGTAGTCGACAACCAATACTTGTCCAATCCCTTCGGATGCGCTGGTATCGGGGATCGCCCGCTGGCCGCGCACCAGTTGGTGGAGCGGGCCCAGCCCGAGGCAAAGCGGCGGGTGTCTCCGCCTGGGATCGCTGCATGGCGCCGGCGATCCGCCCTGGCACGTCAGTGCCTCTGTCACCCGTTCTATCGTCACCGGGCGCAGGACATCCATGTGCACCCGCACTCTGCAGAGCCCATTGGGATGGATCCTCGATCAGTTCTTCGGGGGGACCAGCCGCTCGGCCATGTCGCTCGCTATACCCGCCATGGTTGCGCTTTCCAGGCCGTCGTCGCTGTCGGTGTCGAACAGGTGGTCGCAGGCCAGCCGGTGCGCTGTACCTGATGTTGTAGGTACGGCACCCGGGGCCACCAACGCCACCAGGTTGCATCAGGCCTGAGTTAGGACATTACTGGCGGGTAGAACACCTGCCGAGGCTTCCACCTGCGCATTCACGACGTCGACGAAGCGGATGGGGACACTAAGCAGGTAGGTTCGGGCCGTGGCATTCGTGCGGAAAGTGCGCACCGCATCCGGGGCGGTAGCGGTGCAGGTCGTGCGCAAACACCGCGGCCGGCACGAGATCCTCGCTCACGTCGGGTCCGCGCATACCGACGTCGAGCTGGGCATTCTGCTCGAACGAGCCCGACACCTGCTGCACGGCGATCAAGGCGTGCTGGAGCTGGATGTGCCGACGCCCGTCGAGCAGATCGCCGATGTTGCCGACTGGCGAACCGGCCAACTGCCCGGCCCGACGACGAGCAAGGGTGGCGAGCTCGCCGGGGCGGGACGAACCGTACGCACCAGCGCCCGGTTGCTCTACGACGTGCTCACCTTCGTCCACGACGGGCTCGGCTTCGACATCATCGACGACGCGGTGTTCAAAGACCTGGTCATCGCCCGGATCGTCGAACCGACCTCGAAGATCGATGCCCTGCGCGTCCTCGACGATCTCGGCGCTGATCCGGTGTCGTACAAAACGATTCAACGCCACCTCGCGCAGATCATCACCGGCGACTACCGCGACCGGATCGCCCGCCGCTGCTTCGAGTACGCGGCCAGCACCGGCGGATTGGGATTGCTGCTGTTCGACGTGACCACCTTGTACTTCGAGGCCGAGAAGGAAGACGACCTGCGCAAGGTCGGCTACTCCAAAGAGCGCCGGGTCGATCCACAAATCGTGGTCGGGTTGCTCGTCGACCGCACCGGGTTCCCACTGGAGATCGCCTGTTTCGAAGGCAACAAGGCCGAAACCCACACCCTGGTCCCCATGGTGCGTCAGTTCCAAGCCCGGCACGACCTCGAGGGCGTGGAGATGGTCATCGCCGCCGACGCCGGCATGCTGTCGGCGGCGAATCTCACCGCTCTCGACGAGGCCGGCCTGAAGTTCATCGTCGGCTCCCGGGTGACGAAGGCGCCCGCTGATCTGACGTCCCATTTCCATTGGCACGGTGATGTGTTCACCGATGGGCAGATCATCGACACCGTCACCCCCCGGCACGCCCGCAGCGTGGTCAACACCGTGAAAAGGCGGGCCGAACCGGTCTGGGATCCGGTTCGGCATCCCACCTCGTGGCGGGCGATCTGGCAGTACACCCGCAAACGTGCCGTGCGCGACAACCAGACTCTCAATGCCCAGGAGGCGAGGGCGCGGGCGGTGGTCGAGGGCACCCAGAAGTCGAAGGCGACGCGCTTCGTCAAGACCACCACCGCAGGTCAGCGACTCGATGATGCCGCGCTGGCACGAGCTCGATCGCTGGTCGGCTTGAAGGGATACACCCGCCAATATCCCGGTCACGCTCATGGAACCGGGCGAGGTGATCGGCAAGTACCACGACCTGTGGCATGTCGAGCAGTCGTTTCGCATGTCGAAGACCGATCTGCGGGCACGGCCGATGTTCCACCGCACCCGCGACGCCATCGAGGCGCACCTGACCATCGTGTTCGCCGCTCTGGCCGTCGCCCGCTGCGCCCAGGACCACACCGGTGTCGCGATCGCGAGGCTGGTCAAGCAACTGCGGCCGCTACGAACCTCGACCATCGCCATCAACGGCGCCGTCCAGGACTTTCCGCCGCAGATCCCTGCTGCTGAACTGGAGATTCTCACCCGTCTCAGCTTCGAATCGGGACACTAAGCCAAATGTCCTAACTCAGGTGGTTGCGCTTTCCAGGCCGTCGTCGCTGTCGGTGTCGAACAGGTGGTCGCAGGCCAGCCGGTGCGCTGTACCTGATGTTGTAGGTACGGCACCCGGGGCCACCAACGCCACCAGGTTGCATCAGGGTCCTGCAAGACGCGGCCGAGTACCACTTCGGCGCGAGGGTGGGTCAGCGACTCCACCCAGCTGTTGCCGTGATGAAGAGGCCAGGTCTGCGTGAGCACTTTTCTTCCGTCACAGGGCTCGCCGGTGCCTGGCGGTTCTCCCATGTCATCGACTCCGGCGACACGAACTGAACACCGTCCCCGGTCCAGATCCGCAAGACCAGCCGGTCCGTTGTACCAAACAAATTTCACCCTCGAACGTCACACCTCGTGCGGCTCTCTGTCAGGATTCATCCCTTCAAGTCGTGTAGTGGCCAGCCGTCTATCAGCCGACTAACGCCACGGGCAAGCCAAGCGTCAATCGGAGCGGCAATTACAGAAAAACCTTCCGAATCAATTATGAATACCGGGTGTCCGTCCGGCAGAACGCCGAAGGCCCATTTTCTGTATCCCCCCTGCATACGTCCCAAGTTTGCAAGAAATTCCGAGATCTGCCAGATCCACGGCCCCTTGGCGATGACACTTACTTGCTGATCGTCGCTGCCGACGGGAATCAGATCGCCGAATCCACATTGCTCTCGGACAGCATTGATACGACCCTTGTCCAAAAAGACAGCGTCTGACACGCCCAGCTGGCGGAGTGCGCGTTTTTGTTGTTCGCGAACTCGGTTGTTCATTTTGCTCATGTCGAGCTGCCCCGTACTGTAATAATCGGGCAGGCCGCTATCGCCAGTAAAAAGCACCCCATTGTTGGAGAGCCAGAGGTGGCGTTCGCGATCGAGTGGCCATGCGTATCCAATTATCCGCGAGTGACGGTAAGCATTCGGTGGACGGTTATCATCTACCGTTTGATAACGGAATATAAATTTCGTGATCCCGGTAACCGCATACTTGATTTTTTGGTCAAAGATGACGACGGTATGTGGCGGCACTCCGGCCGCCGCAAGCTTGTCGGCCGCAGTCTTGAGAGATTGGGCTATCCAATTGATCGCCGCTGGACCCATGCGTTGGTGCTGAGCCTGCTGTTCGGCTGCTTTCCTCGCCTCGGCCTCTGATCGCTGGCGGGAGGCCCTGTGCAATGCCTCATACTTCCGGTACTCGTCCTCGAAGCTCACCTTTCCATTCTGCTGCGCGGAAGGGATGCACCGTGGCCAATTGAGAGCCACTGAGCAGTGGGTAAGACCCGAGTTAGGACATTACTGACGGGTAGGTGGCATGGCGACTCTGTGAGCTGCAGGTTCGCGACTGAGGTGGAGCGGATCGGGACACTAAGCGGGTAGGTTCGGGCGGTGGCATTCGTGCGGAAAGTGCGCACCGCGTCCGGGGCGGTGGCGGTGCAGGTCGTGCGCAAACACCGCGGCCGGCAGGAGATCCTCGCTCATGTCGGGTCCGCGCATACCGACGTCGGTCACCCGAGCTCGAGAAATACTAGGCGGACGGTAAATGATGCAACATGCAGTGGCCGAGACGGAAAGTTGCCCGTCCCTGCTCGTCGGCAACGTCAAGAATCCGAGCGCGCTCGGCCACGTAGCACGAGCGATTCGACGCGAGCCGCGGCGCTGGCGGCCCATTTGGCGCGGGAGTCGGCCATCTTCTGTCCGACTTAGGCCCAATACCGTTTTGATGAGCGTGTCGGTTTCGACGCGTAGTCAACTCTGATATGCGCGGGTTGGTTACCGCTGGAAGGTTGTTCGGCTGGAGTGGGACATCGCCGACCGGGGAGGGGTGTCGCCCGCAAGCCTCAAACGAATTTGATGGATAACCGGAATTATCCATCATGGACAATCACGAGTTGCAGAAGACGCGAACCCGTGACGTCCACCATCTTTGGACGCTATGACACGTCCCTGTCGATCGCTCACAAGCGTGCTGAACTGCGGCTTCGGTGCCCGGCTGGTGCGCCCCGAATCCTCACTGGGGCCGATGCCGCATCCTCGAGGGGCGTACTCGCCGCCCAGCGGCCCCCATCTGTACCCTCCTGACCTGGTGCGTGCACGAAGCTTGTCTGTCTGGCACTGTGATGAGTGCACGGGGCATTAGCTCCGGTGAAGTGGACCCGGCAGCCTTCCGGACGGTTGGTGAGCCGGGTTTCGCGTTTCTACCGCACTGCCACGGTCTTGGTGATCAACGGCCGGACCCGGGCGGGCCATTCGCCGCCCTTGGCCAGGCACCAGGCGACCGCGTCGGGAATCCACAGCATCGGTTCCTGCTTGGCGCGCAGGTGGTGATACGTCAGCCGATCCCGGATCCCGTGTTTGCCGGTGGCGTCGAACAACGTGCGGCGATCGGACTTGACGGTGGAGTCGTCCTGCTCGAGCACCAGACGCGAGACCGACAGCTCGGCAAGGTCGCCGGCCAGCGCCTCGACGCATCGTGGGCGCCCCACCTTGGGTGTCAGCCCGGTCGCGTCGTAGACGTGCACCTGCACGTCCAATGTCTCCAGGGCCGAGCAGATCGTGCGTCGGCGGGCATCGCGCTCGGACTTGAAGTGGACCCGTTCCTGACCCTTCATTCTCAGCGCCGTCAACGTTCTGCGCGCCTGATCGAGCGCCGACGGATCCGCCACTGCGGCCACCACCAGGATGCCGCGGACGGTGTTCTCATCGACGAAAGCGCGCACGAGAGGTCAGCCTCGAGCGACGCCACTTTCCCCTTCCGGATCCCCTTCGATACGCACCAGAGACAGGTGCGCACCTCGAGGGCCCGCATCTCTCCACCCGCGTACTTTCGATGCGCCCACTGTCGACACGGCCGCAGGAGGTCGACCGTCCTCGGGCCTGCCGACTGTCACCGGTCCGGGGGTGCAGCGGCCGGGCGCACCGCTCGGGCCTTCGCGCCGGCATCCCGGGACGCCCCGGATTGATTTTCTGCACCGAGTGCCGTAAATGTGGTTGAAGGTTGCACGACCGTCGCCGTCGACTCGGCGAGGCCCGCTGCCGCGACCCGCCACCCCCTGCCGGCGGTGCGCGCGCACCTCGGGCCGACGAGTCGTCCCTCCCGGACGCCCCGCCTTCCCCTGGGGCGGGGTGTCCGGGCCCTCCCCGTCGCCACGCGGCCACTCGCAGAAGGAAGAGGCACGTTTTGATGATCTCCACCCTGGTCCTCCGCCCGGTGGCCCGCACCCTTGCCGTCGCGCTGATCTTCGCCGATACCGTCCTGGCCACCCGGGTGCCGCCGCTGCCCGACTGGGACGACGCCGGCCATCCCGCCCGCTACTGAACACCCACGGCCGTTCCGAGTACCGCATCCTGCTCCGAACAGACCTGCATCGCACCGACGCCGCCGTGGTATACCCCGCACTCCGATCGATGACACGCGCTGGCGGACACATGCGTGCGCTGCATCCATGCCACGAATGCAGCATTCGCATCGCAGCGGACCGGGCCTACGGCTCGACACCGCCGCCCCGGGTCTTCGCACTCGGTGGGCGCTTGTGTCGCCTGCGGGCCGAGGCGCTCGCCCCGGCCCGCAGCGCAGCCGCGTTCGTACTCGCTCGCAGCCCTGCTGGGCGTGCTTGCCCGGCATGGTTGACCGGAGCTCACGGGCGGCATTCCTGCTCCCCCGGCTCGATGCTGCGTCGCAGGCAGGGCCCTCAGTCCTGATCGTCCGACGATGCGAAACGAACGTCCCGCCAGAATTCGCACCGCAGAGCCAATGACCGGTGCTGATCCCACTCCCGCAGCGCCGCCACATACCGGGCATGTGGGGCGGTGTCCCGTTCGACGCTGAGCTCGAGAACGGGAAATCCAGCCGCCGCATCGCTTCGGCGACCCTCACCCGGACCGCTCGGCCGTTGAAGTCCTCGAACGGATGCACGTGCAGCGCGGCTCGACCGTGGCGTGGGAGTCCTTCGGCGGTTCGCCTTCCGGAACCGTGAATCGCCAGTACGTGACAGGCGACAGTTCGTCCGTCAGGACGTGCCTGCCCGATTCAGCCCGGTAGACGCTCGTGGTGCCGTAGAAGAACTCTCCACGATTCGGTCCCATACCGCTGCTGCCACGGCATTCACCCCGTAGACGACCCCTCGCAGGTGCGATGTCACTGGGCAGTGGCAGGCGAACCGACCGGCTCCACGGCAGCGCTGCCCGTGACGGGGTAGACGGCGTACTCCACGCCCGAGAGGTACTGGACGGTACGCACCACCTGGCATGAGTAACCGAACTCGTTGTCGTACCAGACGTAGAGAATGGCGGTGTCACCGTCGACGATTGCCGCGTTGGCGTCAATGATGCATGCCGCGCGTGAACCGATGAAGTCGCTGGACACGGCGTCGGTTGCCGCGGTGTAGTCGAGATTCCGACTCAGTGCGCCTGTCAGCGATTCCTGACGAAGATGTTCGAGCACTTCATCTTTGGTGGTCTCACGCCCCAGCTGAAGGTGGAGGATGGCGACGGAGACGTCCGGGGTGGGTACGCGGATCGAGTTACCGGTGATCCTTGCCTGAAGGCCGGGAAGCGCCTTCGCCACGGCCGACGCGGCACCTGTTTCGGTGAGCACGAGGTTGAAGGGCGCCGATCGGCCGCGCCGATCGGCCTTGTGGTAGTTGTCCAGCAGGTTTTGGTCATTGGTGAAGGAGTGCACGGTCTCGACGTGGCCTCGCGCGACACCGAACTCGTCGTCCATGGCCTTCAGTGGCGGGACAATGGCATTGGTGGTGCACGATGCGCACGAGACGATGTTCTCGGTCGGGTCGAGGTCGCGGTGATTGACGCCGTGCACAATGTTGGGCACGTCGCCCTTGCCGGGCGCGGTGAGCACCACCTTGGCCACCCCCGGGCGGAGGTGCTGCGACAGCCCGTCGCGGTCGCGCCAGATCCCGGTGTTGTCGATCAGGATGGCGTTGTCGATGCCGTACTCGGTGTAGTCGACGCTCGTCGGATCGTTGCTGTAGATGAACTTGATGACGTTGCCGTTGGCGATCAGGGTGTTGTTCTCTGGGTCGACCTTGATCGTGCCGTTGAACTGCCCGTGGACCGAGTCGCGACGCAGCAGCGAGGCGCGCTTGGTCAGGTCGTCACTACCTCCCTTTCGGACCACCACGGCGCGCAAGTTCAACCCATTTCCCGAGCCGGCCTTTTCGATCAGGAGTCGAGCCACCAGTCGACCGATGCGCCCGAATCCGTACAGGATCACATCCTGCGGCTGCGGAGACGTCGGAGCGGTACCGGCCAGTTCGGCAAGACTGCGTGCAACGAACTCAGGGATCGACACTCCGTCGCCGTTCGCCCGGTAGTTCATCACCAGCAGTCCGAGATCGATCTTGGAGGGCCGGAGGTCGAGATGCGTCAGTGCCTCGAGGAAAGGGAACGTCTCTTCGACGGACAGCTCGTCGCCGCTGATCTGTCGGGCGAAACGATGGGTTCGCAGGATGCTGATGACCGACTTGTTCACCAGGGAGCGGCTGTGAAGCAGAATGGTCACCGAGCGCGTGCGGTGTAAGCCACCGATGATCGGGATCATCGCTTCCGCAAGAGCCTCCTCGGAGTTCCACTGTGCCAATTCTGCTGTGCTCACTGTGCTCCTCTGCCTTTCCGGCTCGTGGGACACGTCCGGTGGTTGGATGCCGGCCCGGACGAGACGCACGTCACTCGCCGGTCAGCGTTCCGGATCGGTGGAACAGTTCACGACCGACGCCGATCAGGACGTGCGCAACACCAAGCATATGGAAGCGCTCCCTCGGATCGACAAGCCGGTCGCCGAAACCGTCCCGGGGGCGTGGACCTGCCGCCTCACGCGAAGAATGCCACGGACAACCTGCTGTCCTATCCATCAGTAGCAGCAGGAGGAGGCTTCTTGTGAGTGAGCGGCGGCGGCGCACAGCAGCAAGCAAGCAGAGGCCGATACTCCCCCTCGCTGCGGTGCGGACGCAGGTCACATCCTGGTGGATCGGATTCGGTCACGTTCCAGCGGGCGCACGCGGGAAGGCGCATGTGCGCACCCTCCGCGACCATGGCGAAGAAGAGCGGGGCGAGTGGCAGCGTTGACGGTTGCCGGGTCTTCGCCTACGTCGACGTCCAGGGACCGGACGCAGGGTGCGCGTTCGACGCCGCCCGCGAGGAAGCGGCGTTGCATCCGCTGTCCGACACGCGCCTGCTCGGCCTTGTCGAGCAGGCACTCGAGGTCGGCTTGCACCCGACGAAGCTGCGCACCCTGTCCGGCACGGGAGTCGGGATCATGCGACGCGACTTCGGGGTCGAGTTGCCCGCGCCCGGCAACGACTGCCTCTGACAGCGCAACACAGGCGAGGCTCCCGGAATCCCTGGTTCCGGGGGCCTCGCCCGTGGCGTAGGAACGTCGTTCCGGCACGAGCCGGAATGACGTGGGCGCCACCACTACCGCGTCCAGCACAACCGGGCGCGTACGGTCGCCACGTCTCGCACCTCCAGCACGAACACCACCTCGATCCGATCGCCGGTCGGTCGCCGGACGGCACCAGCAAAGATGCCGTCGTGGCGCTGTTCGCTGCCGCCGATCCGGCCGGATTGATCGGCTGGGACGGTCCCGGTCCCGAACCCGTGTTCCCACGCCAAGCGGGCACAGGCACCATGGCACCTTCCTCGCCCGTCGTTCCGTCCAACTCTGCTGCACCGCAACATGAGTGGTGGGTAATCGTGCTTATCCACCACACCTGGTGGGGGCTCACCGGCCTGCCGTCGAGCAAGGACCAAGCGTCACGCCTCAGAACATGTCGATGGTGTGTGGGCTCGAGGGGTTCAGAGTCCGGGTATCGGGGGCAGTTCCGGTAGGGGGAGCGGCGGGGGTGGGGGAAGTGTGGGCAGTTGGTACTGCGGGAGACCGGGAATGAGGGGGGCTGGTTCCGGTGGGGGTGGCGGAGCCGATGTGTCGGCCGGCGCACTGTTCTGCGTCCGGGGGGTGGCGGGGGGCTGGGGCGGATTGTGTGTCTGCGGCGGGTTCGTGGTGCGCGCTTCGGTCTGTGCGGGGATCGTCGGCTGCGTGTCGACCACCGGCGGGGCGGCTTCCGGGGGCGGGGCCACGTCCGCGGTCGTAGTGGGCGGTGGCGGGGCGGTGGGCTGTGCGTCCCGCTCGGAACCCTGCAGCAGGTCGGTGCCGAGGCCGGTGCCGAGGCCGATCGCCGCGACGACGGTGACGACGCTGCCGGCGAGGAGGAGGCGTCGAGGTGTCCGCGGCGGTGCGGTCGTCTCGACGGTGTGCCGGGTGTCGACGGTGTTGCTCGTCTGGTGGGGCGCGGATGCCGTTGTCGGGGACATCACCGTGCCGCCCGCCTCGCCGGTGGCGGGGCGGGCCAGCAGCGCCGCACCCTCGGCCGCGACGAGTTCGGGTTGTGCGGGCACGATCACCGGGAGGTCGAGCCGGGACTGCATCACGGAGGTGACCAGCGGGATGTGCGCACCGCCGCCGAGGAGCACCGCGGCGTCGGGGGTGCGGCCGGAGCGGCGGATGACCTCCCGGGTGAGGTGGGCCGAGGCTTTTACGGGGCCGTCGATGAGCGAATCGAAGCTGTCCTGGGAGAGCAGCAGCAGACCGCCCTCCCCGGGCATGCACACCGCGCCGTGGGTGGACAGCTGCTCCTTCGCGTCGCGGCACCGGGCGGTGAGGGCGAGCTGTGCTGCCGGGTCGGCCGGCGGGGTGAAGCGGTGCAGTTCCAGGTGATGGTGGTAGATCAGCCGGTCGAGGAGGTCGCCGCTGATCCGGTCCGAGCGTGCGGTGCTCAGCACGAGCCCGGTGGGACGGTCGACGACGGTGACGGTGAGGCCGGAACTGCCGAGGTCGTAGAACACGAGCGTCTCGTGGTCGCCGAGATCCCCGGACGTCTCCAGCCTCTCGAGCGCGGCCGTCACTTCGGGGACCAAGTGGAAGTGGCCGATCTCGAGTCGGGTCATCGCGGCCTGGACGGCACCGGCCTGCGCCTGGTTCCGGTACGCGACGCCGATGGCCTGGGCCTCGTCGATCTCGTCGGTTTCGGCGAGCACCGTGTCGAGGGATGCGGCGGCCGGGTCTCCCGGCCGTTCGAGGGTCGCGGTCACCGACCGTGACCGGAAGAGCGGACCGTGGGGGCTCTCGGTGTCGCGGCACGCGAAGCGCACAGCGCTGGCCCCGACCGACACACCGAGAACCGACGTCATGACGCCGACTATAACGGTTCGGTCACGGGTCGTGCGAGGTGCCGACTCGGCCGGATCAGCCCGCGACGTCGTGCAGATGGTGCTCGACATCGTGCAGCAGATACTGGCACAACTGCGCGATGGTGAACCGGCGGCCGTCGCTGCGCAGGCCGTCGCGCCGCCAGTCCTCAACGCCCTCGACGATCTTGACGGTCTCGTCGGTGCGTGAAGCGATCTGCTGGGCGACGGCGGCGGGATCTGCCGCCCAGAACCGCCGGCGGATCGCCTCGGCCTCGCCGTCGTAATCGGCGAACGTCGGGGTGTCCTCGGTGATCATTGCCCGCACTCGTTGTCCGAGGACGGCGATGAGGTCGCGCGCGTGGGAGGCGTACTCGAGCGTCGACCACACCCTCGGAGCGGGACGCTCGGCGACGTTCGGCCGTCGCAGCACGGCCTGCCAGCGTGGCACGCCGGCGCGCAAGCGTTGACCGGTCGTGGCCGGATCGTGCAGCGTGTACCCGCACTCGGGGCACCCTCCGTCGAGCACGAAGGTCCAGTCGCGAGTGTCGGGTTCAGCGGGTTCCGGCGCGGTGTCCATGGCCCCATGGTGCCGCTGTACGGGCTCTTCCGGTCCTGGAGTGCCTCGATCGCGCGGGTGAGGTTGCCGCAGTGCGGCAGTGACGGGATCCGGTGGGGGTCGGGTTGCCGAATCGGAGGGCGTGACGGGGCAGTGCTTCGAGTCGGGCGTTGATCGCCGCGGTGGGTCCGTTCGAGGCGCGGTGGTCGACGCAGGCGAGCACGTCGGCTCTGCGTCGGTGCAGGGTGCGTCCGAGTGAGGCGAGGTCGTCGAGACCATCCGGAACTGACCGATGGTCTTCGTTGAATAACGCACGACAACGGCTCCGTACGGTTCGGCGTTCGGGGACCAGCCGTTTGGGCGGCGGCGGGGCGCGGTGTCGCCGACATCCTGCTACCGGGTGCGCATGAGGGCAATATTCGTGCACGAGGTGCCGCTCGGCGAAGCCGAGGACAAGCTCTCGGCGCTGGTCGACAGCGACGAAGCCACGCACGACATCATCACGATCACCCGGCACGGCAAACCGGCCGCGGTCCTGATGTCGGTCGACGATCTGGAATCACTGCAGGAAACGATCTACTGGCTGTCTCGCCCGGCACCGCCGAGTCGCTCGCGGCCGCCGACGGCGATCCTGCTCAGTGCTGACTCGCAGGGCCGGATCTTGGGGAACCGGATCGGTAGCGCCGTCCCGGTTCCGGCCTCATCACAACCGAAGCCTGGCAGGCCGAGCCCGCCACCGAGACCTCGCCTGCTGATTCACACGAGGGTCACGCACGGGTGATCGTGGTCTTCCGGTCCACGCTCACCGCGCCTGCCGGTGCTGCCGGGCGTGGGCGAGAGCCGCGACCGCCCGCAGCACCTGCGGTGCGCGCCGGGCGGTGCGGAGCACGGCCCGGTCGAGCACGGACAGGTCGAGGGACCGGTGCGCGATCGGGGGCGGGTCCGTGATCGCGTCGGTGAGCGCGTACAGCTGCCATCGGCCGGGCACCCCGGCGAGCCGGTGCCGGCCCCGGTCGGCGAACCTCAGGCCCGAGCCGGTGCCGAGGTCGCGGGCGGTGCGGGAGACCAGGATCTCGCCGGGACCGGCGGTCGCGCCGATGCGCGCCCCGATGTGCACGGACAATCCGGTCAGCTCGGGTCCGGCGTGCTCGACGGTGCCGGTGTGGATGCCGGCCCGGATCTCGATGCCGAGGCCGCGGGCGTCGTCGCGGATCCGCGCGGCACAGCGCACGGCCGCGGCCGGGCCGTCGAAGAGGCTCAACGTCCCGTCCCCCGTGACCTTCACGAGCCGGCCGCCGGCCTGCTCCACCTCGGCCCGGACCCGTCGTTCGTGGGCGGCGCGCAGGTCGCGGTAGGCGCCGTCGCCGATACGGGCGAGCAGTTTCGTCGAGCCGACAATGTCGGTGAACAGCAGCGACGCGAGGCTGCGGTCGGCGTCGACGGGATGCTGCATCCCGGTGGCGAGTTCCTCGACGTGGTCGAGGATCGGCCGCCACGCCTCCCCGAGCGAGGCGCCGGGCAGGGCGTTCGGCAACAGGTGGAACGAACCGCGGGGGATCTGCCGCGCGACGAACTCGGCGGCGGCGCGGGGCACGGGGCTGGCGGCCGGGAGCAGCACCCGGGCCGGGCACTGGATCGACGGCAGGACGCTGGAGTAGTCGAGCCGGAAGATCCACTCGAGGTGCGCCTGCGTCGTGGTCGGTGTCGCGGAGCAGCGTTCGAGCATCGCCATCAGCCGCCGGTTGTAGGGGTTGTCGGCGTGGTGCTCCCACATCCGGACCGAGGCCCCGGAACCCCACTCCCGGCCCACGGTCCGCCAGTTGTCGACGAACTCCGCCCGCCGCACCGGCGTCCATCCGTGCGGCTCACCGTCGCCGCCGAGGAGACGCTCGGCAAACGGCTGGACGAGGACCAGGCCGGCGACGCGGTCCGGGGCGCGGGCGGCGACGAGGCACTGCGGTCCACAGGTGCTGGCGACGCCGACGAGGGTGGCCCGGCGCATCCCCACCTCGTCCATCACGGCCAGCACGTCGTCGGCCTGCTCCTCGAGGCTGGGCACCCGGTCCAGCGGATCGGACAGCCCGATCCCGCGGCGCTGGAAGTACACCGAGCGGCCGAAGGTGCCGTTGCGTTCGATCAGGTAGTGCAGGTGGGGGTCGGTCCACATCAGGTCCAGGTGGGTCTGGATCTCGAGGAACCACACGACGTCCACCGGGCCTTCACCCACCACCTGGTACGCGAGGCCGTGGCCGTCGCGCGGAAGATACCGGGTGACCGGTGGGTCCATCTCCTCAGGCTAGCGGGGCTGCCGGGCGGCGAACAGCCCGCTCTGTGACAAGCACCACGCTGCGCGGTAGGTTGGTGTAACTGCAAGAACTACTCACCAGTAGGGGTATGACATGCCTGCTCCCAGCGCCGCCACCTTCGCACGGTTGGCCGAGCTCATCGCCATCCCGGACGCAGCGAGCCGTCCCACCCGCTCGGTCGTGGAGGCTTTCACCGGTCGTGAACTCGCGACGGTTCCCATCGGCACCGCCGACGACGCCAGGGCCGCCCTCGAGCGGGCCCGCGTCGCGCAGGTCGACTGGGCACGCCGCTCCGTCGAGCAACGCGCCGAGATCTTCCACCGCTACCACGACCTGGTGCTGGCCCACCGCGAAGAACTGATGGACATGGCCCAGGCCGAGACCGGCAAGGCCCGCGCGTCGGCGCAGGAGGAGGTCCTCGACATCGCCCTCACCGCGCGCTACTACGCGCGCACCGCGCCCCGGCTGCTGCGTCCCCGCCGCGCCACGGGCATGCTTCCCGGCCTGACGAAGACCACCGTGCGCTACCACCCGAAGGGCGTCGTCGGGGTCATCGCACCGTGGAACTACCCGATGACCCTCGCCGTCTCCGACGCGATCGCCGCCCTGCTCGCCGGTAACGCCGTCGTCCTCAAGCCCGACAGCCAGACCCCCTACTGCGCGCTGGCCGTCGTCGAACTGCTCTATCGGGCCGGCCTGCCGCGCGACCTGTTCGCCGTGGTGCCCGGGCCCGGCTCCGTCGTGGGCACCGCCCTCGTCGAGAACGCCGACTACCTCATGTTCACCGGCTCCTCGCAGACCGGCAGCCTCCTCGCCGAGCAGGCGGGCCGCCGCCTCATCGGCTTCTCCGCCGAACTCGGCGGCAAGAACCCGATGATCGTCACCGCCGGCGCGAACCTGCGTGAGGTCACCGACGCGGCCGTGCGGGCGTGCTTCTCCAACTCCGGGCAGCTGTGCATCTCCATCGAACGGATCTACGTGGAGAAGTCCGTCGCCCCCGAGTTCCTCCGCATGCTCGGCGAGCGGGTGCGGAACATGACCCTCGGGCCGGGTTACGAGTACGGCGTCGAAATGGGCAGCATGGTCAACGAGACCCAGGTCAAGGCCGTCTCCGGGCACGTCGACGACGCCGTCGCCAAGGGCGCCACCGTCGTTGCCGGCGGCCGGGCCCGGCCCGATCTCGGCCCCCTGTTCTACGAGCCGACGGTGCTCACCGACGTCCCCGAGGACGCCGAGTGCTACCGGGAGGAGACGTTCGGTCCGCTCGTGTCGGTGTACCCGGTGGACAACGTCGAGGAGGCGATCCGTCGCGCCAACGACACCGAGTACGGGCTCAATGCCAGCGTGTGGGCGGGCACCAAGGCGCAGGGCGAGGCCATCGCGGCGCGGGTGCGGGCGGGCACCGTCAACGTCGACGAGGGCTACGCGCCGGCGTGGGGCAGCACCGACGCGCCGATGGGCGGCATGGGCATCTCGGGTATGGGCCGCCGGCACGGCGCCGAGGGCCTGATCAAGTACACCGAGCCGCAGACGATCGCGACGACCCGGGTGATGAATCTCGGTGGGCCCCGTGGGGTTCCGCCGAAGCTGTGGTCGAAGGTGATGCCGCCCTTCGTCAAGGCGATGCAGTGGCTGCCGGGCCGGTGACGGCCGGCATTTCGCAGAGCCGGAAACACGCGGTGCGACGAACGCGATAATCCGGCTGTGGGCGATCGCCAGGTGCTGCACGGTGCGACGGAGAACCTCCGGGTCCAGCGGCGCCGTCTGCTCGTGTGGTACCTGGCAGTCAGCACCGGGCTCGTCGCGGTAGGAATCGTTGCAGCCCTGCTCGATCCGGCCATCGCCCGATCCGGTAGCTTCGCCGGCATGGCCTCGGCGCTGGCGCTGGGCATCGCCGGGCTGGGGATCCTGCGGTGGGCGCCACGGCGTCCGGGACGCACCCCCATCGTCGCCGCCACCGCGTGCGCGGTCGTCGCGATGCCCGCGGTGATCGCGTTCCACGTCGATCCCTCCCGCATCCTCATCAGCGTCATGGGATCGATGTTCCTGTCGATGTATCTCTCGGCGTTCTGGCCACCGCGGCAGGCCGTCCTGTGGATCGGGGCGCTCACCGCGGCGACCCTCGGCGCCGCGGCCGTCGCCCCGACGCGCCTGCTGTGGGTCGGTTACGTGATCGTCGCCGCCGCCCTGCTCGGGTCCGGGGCGATCTTCGGGGCCGTGGGACGGCTGCTGGTGAACGCGGCGACCCGCGATCCGCTCACCGGCCTGCGCAACCGCGCGGGTCTCGACCTCGAACTGCGCTCGCGGCCGCGCGACCGCGGCACCCGGGTCTGCCTGGGCCTGCTCGACGTCGACGGATTCAAGGCGTTCAACGACGAGCACGGGCATCCCGCGGGTGACGCACTGCTCCGCGACGCCGCCGGGGCGTGGGCGCAGCAGGTGCCGCGCGGCGGGATCCTGGCGCGTCTCGGCGGCGACGAATTCCTCGTCGTGCTCCCGGACACGGACGAAGAGGAGGGGCGCGCGGTGCTCGAGGACATGGTCCGCGCGAATCCCGTGCCGGTCAGCTTCGGGGTCGCGGCGGGCGTCGTCAGCGACCCCATGGACCTCTACCACGACGCCGACATGGATCTGTATCGGGCCAAGGCCGCGACCTGGGCGCACCTGCCGGATCGGTTGGCGCCGCTGCCCCTGCCCGCCGTCCTCGATCTGCTGCCCGTCCCCATCATCGCCGTGCGCGACGGCGGCGCCATCGCCTACGCCAATCCCACCTTTGCGGCGCTGCTCGGCGTCGACGCCCAGGACGTGGAGAACCGGGCGCTGCACGAGATCTTCACCGGCGGCACGTGGCCCGACGGTTCCGTCACCGTCCGCTCGCTGCACGACCGGACCGGGCAACTGTGCGAGTTCGGCCGCCCGGACGGGACCGTCGTGCAGGCGACGGTCGGCGCCGTCCGGATCCGGTGGGAGAACACCCTCGCGACGCTGGTCGTGCTCGGCGACGTCACCGAGCAGCCGAGCTACGCGTCGGGCTGACCTGTGCCCGTGGAGGCGCGACGGATCCGGGTGCCGGGGGTTACTGTCGCAGGTGTGCCGGGCACGGTGACGCTCTTCCTCGCCGGAGACGTGATGACCGGCCGGGGTGTGGACCAGATCCTCCTGCACCCCGGAGGTCCCACGCTGCGGGAGTCCTACGTGAAGGACGCCCGGGACTACGTCGAACTCGCCGAGACCCGCAGCGGCGCGATTCCGCGGCCCGCGGGATACGACTGGCCGTGGGGTATCGCGCTGTCCGTGCTCGACGAGTGCGCCCCGGACGTTCGGATCGTCAACCTCGAGACGTCCGTGACCACGTCGCGGGACTACGCGCCGGAGAAGGGCATCCACTACCGGATGAATCCGGCGAACGTCGAGGTGGTCACCGTCGCACGGGTCGACGTGTGCACCCTGGCCAACAATCACGTGCTCGACTTCGGCGTCCGTGGTCTGCGCGAGACCGTCGAGGTCCTCACGGCGGCGGGACTGCGGCTCGCCGGCGCGGGCGGCGACGATCGGCTGGCGTGGCGGCCGGCGACGGTCCCGGTCGGGGCGGGCCGGGTGCGGGTGTGGTCGGTCGGTGCGGTGTCGAGCGGGATCGCCCCGTGGTGGGCCGCGACGGCGACGCGGCCCGGGGTGGCGCTGTTGCCGGAGGTGTCGGAGGCGGGAGCCGACGGGCTGCTCGCCCGGATCGACGCCGACCGCGCGGCCGGCGATGTGGTGGTGGTGTCGGTGCACTGGGGATCCAACTGGGGCTACGCGGTGCCGGACGAGCACGTGCGGTTCGCGCACCGTCTGATCAACGGCGGCGTCGATGTGGTGCACGGGCATTCGTCCCATCACCCGCGGCCGCTGGAGGTCTACCGCGGCAAGCCGGTGCTGTACGGGTGCGGCGACCTGATCAACGACTACGAGGGCATCGGCGGCTACGAGCGCTTCCGCGACGAGTTGCGCCTGCTGTATGTCGTCTCGTTCGACGCGGACTCGCGGGAGCTGCGGGAGTTGCGGATGATGCCGGTGCGGGCGCGGCGGATGCGGCTCGAACACGTCACGCAGTCGCAGGAGCGCTGGCTGCGCGCGGCGCTCGAGGAGTCGTCGGCGATCTTCGGCACTCGGTTGCGGGCCGCGGGGGACGGCGGCCCGTGGATCCGGCTCGAGCGGTGAGCCGGCGCGGTCAGCCGCCCGGACGCGCGACGGGAACGCCGTCGACGACGAGGTCCACCGCCTCGTTGTAGAACGCGACGTGGCCGGCGATCGGTGCGACGGCGGGGAGGGGATCCGGGTACGACCAGGCGACGTTCTCGGCCCGCGGCGTTCCGGTGAAGCTCCAGTACCGGGCCGTGCCCTTGTAGGGGCACGACGTGTGCAGTTCCGTCTCCTCGAGTACCGAGAAGTCGACGTCGGCGGGCGGGATGTAGTACCGCACGGGCAGGTGGGTCTCGAACAGCAGCACCGGGTTCCGGGTCTCGGCGACGACCGTGCCGGCGATGGACACCTGCACGTGCCGGCTGCTGGGCAGCGCATCGACCCGGTGGTGCGGGTCGCGGGGATGAACGAAGATCTCCGTGTCCTCCTCGTACCAGTTTTCGATGCCCGCTCCCCGGCGGCCGAACCATTCGAAGCCGATGTACTCCTCGAGTCCCGCGACGTCGAGCACGAACGCCGCGGCGGGCGCCCGGGTCTCGTCGTCGGTCAGGTCGAACCACCGCGCGACGTCGTTCCTGTCGCCCGGTGCCGGGGCGGGCGCGAGGAGATCGGTGCGCACGTCGTCGCGGGGGAACAGGTAGAAGGGGACGGGATGGCCGGGCGGCCACACGAGCAGCGCGCGGATGGTGTCGACCACGGTGTGACCGGCCCAGGTTCCGCGGACCCGCCGCTCGCTGGGTTCGTACAGGTAGCCGTCCGACGGGGGCGGACGGCGGCGGGTGGCGGACCTGCGGGCCATGCCCCGACGGTACGCCGGCCATCCGGGCACCGAGGACCGCCGGGCGCACGGATCACCGGCGGACACGGATCACCCGGCGGGCACGGGTTCGTCGTCGCGCGTGACGGCGTAGACGCCCGGGTCGAACGCCGACACCCGGCGACGGAGCGCGGCCGACGACCACGGCCAGTTGAAGCTGTTGCGGCCGTTGGCGTCGAAGAAGTAGCTGCGGCATCCGCCGGAGTTGTAGACCGTGCCCGGCAGGGCGGCCTGGACCTCGTCGTTGAAGGCGTCCTGGACGTCGCGCCGCACCTCGAGGGTGCGCCAGCCGCGGCGCACCGCCGTGTCGATCGCGGTCGCGACGTGCTCGAGCTGGGCTTCGAGGATGAGGAACGCCGACGTGTGACCGGTGCCGAGGCTGGGGCCGAGCAGGACGAACGCGTTGGGAAAGCCCGCGACGGACGACCCCAGGAACGCCTGCGGGCCGCCCTGCCAGTGCTCGTCGAGGCTGCGTCCCTGTCCGTCGAACATCCGGCCGGCGATCGGCATGTCGAGGATATGGAAGCCGGTGCCGAAGACGACGGCGTCGACCTCGGCTTCGCTGCCGTCCTGGGCGATCACGGTGGAGCCGCGGATCTCGCGCACCGCGCTCGGGTGGACCTCGACGTGGGGGCGGGTGAGGGCGGGGTAGTAGGTGTTCGACATGAGCAGCCGCTTGCAGCCCAGGGTGTAGTCGGGGGTCAGGGCGCGGCGCAGCCGCGGGTCGCGGACCTGCGCCCGCAGCTGGGCGCGGCCGATCCACTGCAGTTGCCGCATGAGCCACGGGTGCCGGAAGCCGAGGCCGAGGGCCTCCATGAGCGCGTACTCGGTCGCCTCGACCAGTCGTCGCGCGCCCGGGACGCGGGCGAGCAGCCGGCGCTCGAACCCCGACAGCCGGCGGTCGGGCTTGGGCAGCACCCACTGCGCCGTCCGCTGGTACAGGTGCAGCCGCGCGACGTCCGGCGCGATCTCGGGGACGAACTGGACGGCCGAGGCTCCGGTGCCGACGACGGCCACGCGCTTGCCGCGCAGGTCGTAGTCGTGGTTCCAGCGCGCCGAGTGGAACACCTCGCCGGGGAACTGCGACAGACCGGGGATGTCGGGTACGAGCGGTTCGTTCCACGGTCCCGCGGCGGCGACGAGGAACCGCGCCCGCACGGTCCCGCCGGTGGTCTCGAGGGTCCAGCGCGCGTCGATCGGGTCCCAGTCCGCGCGCAGCATCTCGATCCCGAACCGGACGTGGGACCTCACGCCGCGGGCGTCGGCGGTGTGCTCGATGTAGTCGCGAATCTCGTTCTGCCCGGCGAAGATTCGGCTCCAGTCCCGGTTCCGGGCGAAGGAGTACGAGTACAGCAGCGAGGGCACGTCGCAGGCGCATCCGGGGTACGTGTTGGCGCGCCACGTGCCGCCGAGGGTCCCGGCCTTCTCGAGGACGACGAAGTCGGTGATCCCGCGCCGTCGCAGCGCGATCGCCGCGCCGATGCCGGAGATCCCGGCGCCGATCACCACCACCCGGTATTCGTCCATCGCGTCGTCCCCTCGTCTCCCGTGATCCCCATTCGAATACCGTCGGTATCCGGATAACCACAGTATCCGAACTTCGGCCGCTCCGGTACCGTCGAGTCGTGGCACGACCGACCCGCCAGGAGACTCAGGCACGCACCCGTGAGGATCTGCTCGCCACGGCGGCCGAGCACTTCCTCGAGCGCGGCTACGCCGCGGCGTCCCTCGACCAGATCGCCGAGGACGCCGGTTATTCCAAGGGTGCGGTGTACTCCAACTTCCGCAACAAGGACGAGTTGTGCTTCGCGGTGCTCGATCGGATCCGGGCCGAGCGCATGGGCGAGATCGCCGCGACGCTCGCGGCCGGTGCGACGCTCGACGACGTGGTGACCGCGTTCGGGGTGTGGGCCGAGCGCACCATCGGCGACCGGCGCTGGACCCTGCTCGAGATCGAGTTCTCGGTGCGCTCCCGGCACAACGAGGAGATCCGGTCCCGCATCGCGGCGGGTGCCGAAGGGGTGCGCACGCTCATCGCCGAGCTGATCCGCTCGCTCGCCGACCGGTACGACGTCACGCCCACGATGGATCCCGGGCAGGCGTCGGCCATGCTGCTCGGGCTCGGCATCGGCCTGGGCCTGCAGCGCGCGATCAGTCCCGAGCTGTCGGCGGCCGCGTTGACGGACGCGGTGCGCACGTTGATGCGGCCGCGGCGGTGAGGTCGGCGGAACCTACCGGGCTCGGTAGGTCAGGCAGTTGGCCGCGTGCTCTCCGCTGCCGGTGCCGCCCACGCGGATCTCGCTCGCGGTGCACTCGAGATCCTGGTTGTGCACGCAGTCGGCGCGCTGGCAGGCGCCGACCATGCTGCTGGTGACGGTGTCCAGGCCGCCCTTGGTCGACAGCGGGATGAACGTCTCGCAGTCGGCGCTGCCGTTGTGCCCGGCGACGTTGATGGCGTAGGCGTGGCAGCCGTCGTGGTTGTAGGAGCAGGTGCCGACGCTGCACTCGGTGACGTGCGGCATTTCCATCGTGGTCATGATCGATCCTTCCGGAGGACGGTTGTCCACTATGGGATGCAGACCATGGTAGTGGTGCGGCGGGTGTGCGAACAGGGTAGTGGCCGAGCGGATTTCGTTGGTGTGCGGTGCATTTCGAGAACACCCGTGTTGCGTAAACCGGGTCGGCTCACACCCGGGCCGCGGCGGGCTCGCGCACCGGTTCGAGGCTCGGCCGCCGGGCGACGGGGATGGCGAGGGTGACGGCGGCGGCGACGAGGGCGACACCGCAGCCGATGAGCATCCCGGTGCGGAACCCGCCCTCGGTCGGCAGGCTGTAGCCGCCGACCGGCACGCTCATCTGCGACAGGACCACGCCGACCACCGCCGCCGACACCGAGGTGCCCACTGCGCGCATCAGGGAGTTGACGCTGTTCGCCGACGCCGTGGCGGACTGGGGCACCGCACCCATGATCAGCGCGGGCATGGCCCCGTAGGCGAAGCCGACACCGGCGCTGCAGATGCAGACGACGAGCATCAAGCCCCACGTCGAGCCCATGAGCAGCAGGGACACCCCGTAGCCGGCGGCGATGACCAGGCATCCGATCAACAGGGTGACCTTCGGGCCGCGGGTCGCGGACAATCTTCCGCCGATCGGTGAGACGGCCATCATCACCAGGCCGCCCGGTGCCATCCACAGTCCCATGGCCGGCATCGACCGGCCCAGGCCGTAGCCGGTCTCGGCGGGCAGCTGCAGCAGCTGCGGCACGATGAGCGACTGCGCGTACATCCCGAATCCCACCACGACCGAGGCGGCGTTGGTCGGCAGCACCGGGGGCCGGGCGGTGGCCCGCAGGTCCACGAGCGGATGCGGCCGGCGCAGCTCTCGCCGAGCGCATCCCCGACCCCGAGGGGGGCATCGCGCGCAAGTTCCGCATCACCGCGGAGGGTGTCCGTCGCCTCGACGACGAGCGCGCCCGCTCCGTCGCCGGGCTCGAGCGGGTGCTGGTCGACTGGGATCCCGCCGAGGTCGCCGAGTTCGCCCGCTGGCTCGAACGGTTCGACACCGACCTCGAGCGTCTGGCGGGGCACCCCTGGCCCCGGCCGGTGAGCTCGCCCGGATCGTCCCCGTCCCACCCCGAGGGCCGCAGCGGGTCCTGAGTCCGCGCCCGCCCGGCGGCGCGGAGCGACACGAGCGCGACGTCCGCCATTGACATTGACGTCAACGTCAACGCATGCTGTGCGGGTGACGACGAGCGAAGCCCAGGAACGGGCCCGGTCCGCGCGGCGGGACAGCGACGGCCCGCGCCGGCGGGCCCTGCTCGAGACCGCCCGCGACTGCTTCGGCGAACTCGGCTACGAGCGCACCACCGTCGCGGTGATCACCGGCCGCGCCGACGTCTCCCGCGCCACCTTCTACGCGTACTTCTCCTCCAAGGAGGAGGTGTTCCGCGCGCTCGCCACCCTCGTGTGCCGGCAGTTCCTCGACGCCCAGCACATGGAGGGGCAGGCGGTGGACGACCTGCGCCGGGTGCTGCGCACCACCACCCGCGCCTTCATCGAGTCCGTCTACGTCAACGGCCGCATCCTCGAGCTGATCGAACACCGCGCCCGCCTCGACGAGGAGGTCGGCGCCGAGTGGGAGAGCGTGCGCGAACGCCTCGTGGGCCGCTACGTGCGGTTCGTCGAACGCATCAACGCCACCGGCGAGGTGCTCCCGTGCGCGCCACCCGAACGCATCGCCCGCACCCTCGCCGACGCGCAACGCGCCGGCGCCCTGCGCCTGCTCGGCGCCCCGAGACAGGAACAGCAGTCCTACATCGACGACATGATCGCGATGTCCGAACGGCTCATCGGCTTCCGCTGACCGGCCCCGACCGACAGGACCCCCGACACCCATGCTGCTCGTAGCCAACCGCGGCGAGATCGCCCTGCGGGTCATCCGTTCCGCCACCGAACTCGGCCTCGACACCGTCGCCGTGTATGCCGAGGACGACGCGGACAGCCCGCACGTCGCCGCCGCCACCCGCGCCGTCGCGCTGACCGGTGCCGGACCGGCCGCCTACCTCGACGGGCAGGCGCTGCTGCGCGCCGCCGCCGAGACCGGCTGCACCCTCGTCCACCCCGGATACGGATTCCTCAGCGAGAACGCCGAATTCGCCGAAGCGTGCGCCGCGGCCGGGGTGACGTTCGTCGGACCCGAGCCGCAGGTGCTGCGGATCTTCGGCGACAAGGCCGCCGCCCGCCGCACCGCCGTCGCCGCACAGGTGCCCGTGCTGCCCGCCACCGACGGGGGCGTCACGGCCGGCGCGGCCCGCGACTTCCTCGCCGCCCACCCCGGCGGCATCGTCCTGAAGGCGCTCGCCGGCGGGGGCGGCCGCGGCATGCGGATCGTGCGCGACGCCGCGGACCTCGACGACGCCTTCCGCGCGTGTACGGCCGAGGCGGAGTTGGGTTTCGGCAACGGCGCGCTGTTCGCCGAGGCCTTGTGCGCTCGGGCCCGGCACATCGAGGTGCAGGTCGTCGCGGCCCCCGACGGCGCGGGCGGGGTGCGGGCCCTCGCGCTCGGTGACCGGGACTGCAGCGTGCAGCGACGCCACCAGAAGCTCGTGGAAATCGCTCCGGCGCAACGGCTCGGCGCGACGGTGCGCCGCGCGCTGCACGAAGCCGCGGCGCGGCTGTGCGCATCGGTGGGCTATCGGGGTCTGGCCACCGTCGAGTTCCTCGTCGCCGGCGACGACGCGGTGTTCCTCGAGGTGAACCCCCGGATCCAGGTGGAGCACACGGTCACCGAGGAGGTCACCGGCGTCGACCTGGCCGCGACGCAGATCGCGATCGCCCGCGGTGCCCGGTTCGACGAACTCGGCCTGCCCGGCGGCGTCACCGCCGACGGCGCCGGCGTGCGCGGCGAGCCCGCCGCCGCGAGGGGCATCGCCGTCCAGGCTCGCGTCAACACCGAGACGATGCGCCCCGACGGCCGGGCCGTACCCGCCTCCGGCACGCTCACCGTGTTCACGCCGCCCACCGGGCCGGGCGTCCGCGTCGACACCTACGGCCGTCCCGGGCTGACGACCAGCCCGCGCTACGACTCGTTGCTGGCCAAGGTGATCACCCACACCCGCATCGACGACTTCGCGGCGGCGCTGCGCAAGACGGACGCGGCGCTCGGCGACCTGCTCGTCGAGGGTGTCGCCACCAATGCCGAGTTTCTGCAGAACATCCTGCGCGACAAGGACTTCGCGGCATCCGACGTGCACACGTCGTGGCTGGACGAACGGATCGCCGACCTCGCCGTCGCCGGCCCCGACGGCGCACCGGCCGTCGCGCCAGAACTGCACGCGGGGGAGGAGGCGGTGCGCGCCGACATGGTCGGCACCGTCGTCGAGACCGCCGCCGACGGCGACGCGCTCGCACCGGGCGCACCCGTCGCGGTGCTCGAGGCGATGAAGATGCAGCACGTGGTGTCCGCCTCCGGATCGGCGACCGTGGTGCGCCTGCTGGTGCGGCCGGGGCAGACCGTGCAGCCGGGGGAGGTGCTCGCCGTGGTGCGCGCCGGGTCCGGCGACGCGGCCACCGGCGACGGGGGTGAGCGGGACCTCGACGCCGTGCGCGACGACCTCACCGAGATCCGGAACCGGCACGCCCGCACCCTCGACGCCGCCCGGCCCGACGCGGTCGCCAAGCGGCACCGGACGGGCCGTCGAACCGCGCGGGAGAACATCGCCGACCTCGTCGACGACGGCACCTTCGTCGAGTACGGGCCGCTCGTGCTCGCCGCGCAGCGCAGCCGGCGCAGCGAGGAGGACCTGATCGCCAACACCCCCGCCGACGGGCTCGTCGGCGGTCTCGCCCGCATCGACGGTGCCGAATCGGTGGTGCTCTCCTACGACTACACCGTCCTCGCCGGCACACAGGGCATGCGCAACCACAGCAAGACCGACCGGCTGCTCGCCCTCGCCGCCCGCCGCGAGGTGCCGCTCGTGTTGTTCGCCGAGGGCGGCGGCGGACGCCCGGGGGACGTCGACGCCGGACCCGGACAGGGCCTGGAGCTGTCGACGTTCCGCGCGATGGCCGCCCTGCGCGGGCGCGTCCCCACCGTCGCGGTGGTCTCCGGGCGGTGCTTCGCCGGCAACGCCGCCCTCGCCGGCGTGTGCGACGTGCTGATCGCCACTCCCGACACCAACATCGGCATGGGCGGGCCCGCGATGATCGAGGGCGGCGGGCTCGGCGTGTACCGGCCCGAGGACATCGGCCCGATCGACGTGCAGCGCCGCAACGGCGTCGTGCACCTCGCCGCACGCGACGAGGCGCACGCCGTCGAACTGGCCCGGCAGTACCTCGGCTACTTCACCGCCGCCGCCGGCGAGTGGGCGGCCCCGGACCCGCGGCTGGCGCGCCACGTCGTTCCCGAGAACCGGTTGCGCGCCTACGACGTGCGCGCGGCGATCGATGCGATCGCCGACGTCGGTTCCGTGCTCGAACTGCGCGGCGACTACGGTGTCGGCATCGTCACCGCCCTCGTCCGCGTCGAGGGCGCGGCGTACGGGGTGCTCGCCAACAGCAGCCACCACCTCGGCGGCGCGATCGACGCCGAGGCCGCGGACAAGGCCGCCGACTTCCTCGAGCTGTGCCAGGCGCACCGCCTGCCCGTCGTGAGCCTCTGCGACACACCGGGATTCATGGTCGGACCCGAGTCGGAGAAGGAGGCCACGGTGCGCCGGTTCGGCCGGCTGTTCGTCGCCGGTGCGCGCCTGACCGTCCCGTTCGGCACGATCATCCTGCGCAAGGGTTACGGCCTCGGCGCCATGGCCATGGCCGGCGGGTCCTTCCACGCACCCGAGTTCACCGTGGCGTGGCCCACCGGCGAGATCGGCGGCATGGGGCTCGAGGGCGCGGTGCGGCTCGGCTTCCGCAAGGAACTCGAGGCCGCACCCGACCGGGCCGCGCGCGACGAGCTGTTCGCGCAGCTCGTCGCCGCCGCCTACCAGCACGGCAAGGCCCTGCAGGCCGCGACGATCTTCGAACTCGACGACGTCATCGATCCCGCCGACACACGGGCCTGGGTGTCGCGGCTGCGCATGTCCTGAGCGCCGGTGGGTACCCGTCCGTCACCGAAGGGAGGTGGCGGTGAGCAGGCAACCGGGAGCCGAGGAATTCGTGCCGGAGACCACCGACCTGGCCGAGCTCGCGGCCGCGGCGGGCGGCTGCCGCGGATGCGAGCTGTACCGGAACGCCGAACGCACCGTGTTCGGCGCCGGCCCGGCCACGGCCCGGCTCGTGCTCGTCGGCGAGCAGCCCGGCGATCAGGAGGACCGGGCCGGGGAGCCGTTCGTCGGCCCGGCCGGGCGGCTGCTCGACCGGGCCCTCGAGGAGGCGGGGATCGACCGTGGCGAGGTGTACGTGACCAACGCGGTCAAGCACTTCAAGTTCGAGCGGGCCGCCGCGGGCGGGCGTCGCATCCACAAGAAACCGGCACGCGGCGAGATCGTCGCGTGCCGGCCCTGGTTGGTCGCCGAACTGCGGGCCGTGCAGCCCGACGTGCTCGTGTGCCTCGGCGCCACCGCGGCCCAGTCGCTGCTCGGCCCGTCGTTCCGGGTGACCGCGCACCGGGGGGAGATCCTGCACGTCGACGGGGAGGTGCAGATTCCGTCCGCTCCGGCCGTCGTCGCCACGATCCACCCGTCGGCGATCCTGCGCGGACCGGCGGAGCAGCGGGACGAGGCCCTCGCCGGGCTGGTCGCCGATCTGCGGGTGGCCGCCGGGGCGCTGTAGTACCTACAGCTGTCCAGGACCTACAGCTGTTCGGTACCCACAGCGGTTCAGTCGTCGGACGCCGTCCCGGCGAGGGCGTTCTGCACCCGGTGGGTGGCCGCGTCGTCCCAGCCGTCGGGGGCGAGGATGTCCGCCCACAACTGCGCGGCCTCCGGCCCGTACGCGTGGCCGAACCCGGACGGGACGTCGGCGGAGAACACCATGTCGAGCGTGACCTGCCAGAACGTGACGAACGGCAGCCACCGCATGCCCGGATCCACATCCGGGCCGAGCGGCTCCCGCAACCAGTCCGGCTCCCGCAGCAACAGCTCGAACGACCACCAGGTGATCGGATCGCTCGCGTGCTGCCAGAACACCACCCGCGGAAACTGCCACGGCCCGGGCAGGTCCGCGTCGTCCGGGCGGGACGCGAACCGGATGTGGCGGCCGGCGTCGACCACCGGCAGCCGCTCGAGCGACCCCGGGTCGCGGTCCGCGGTGATCTCCCCCCACGGCTGCGCGAAGTTCGGAGTACCCACCAGCAGCGCCCCGTCGGTCCGGGCGACCAGGTCCGGCCCCGACGCGAACGCCGCCTGACCGCCGTACGAGCCCAGGCTCTCGCCGAACACCACCAGCGTCGGCCGATCCGGCTCGGGCCGCGCCGACCACGCCGCATACACCGCCTCGAACAGCGCCCGCCCCGCCAGCCGGGGCGTCTCCCGGTCGACGACGAACGACAACGCGCTGGGCAGGAACGAGTACTGCATGGCCGCGATCGCCGAATCCCCGCCGGCGACGTATTCGAAGGCCCCGGCGACGTTCGCGTTGACCCAGCCGCGGCCGGTGGTGGTCACCACCGCCAGCACCCGGCGGTCGAATGCGTCGGTGCGCTCGAGCTCGGCGACGACCCGGTCCGCGATGCCCTCGACCGTGTCGGCGGATTCGCGGCCGGCATAGACCCGGATCGGGGTGCGCGCCGGCGCCCCGGTGACGGTCTCGATCTGCTCGGCGCTCGGCCCGCCCGCGACGAAGGTGCGGCCCTCCCGGCCCAGGGTGTCCCACGCCTCGTTCGAGGCCGGCGATCCGGACCGTTCCGGCAGCCCGGGCTGCACCACACCCGGTGCGGTGCCCTGATCGGCCACCTCGGACGAGCGTTCCGCCACGCCCAGCACACCCCGGTGGACGGCGCCGTCGAGCACGAACACGCTCAGGAGCACCACGAGGGTCACCGCCCCGAGCCGGGCGACGGGCCCGGGCACGTACCGCCGGCCCAGCCGGGTCAACCGGTTCGTGCCCGCACGCAGGCCCCGGCCGATCGCCAGTAGCGCCAGCGCGACGACCAGGGCGATCAGCAGCACCAGCAGATAGAACGAGCGCTGGGCCCGCGGCACCCCCACCAGGTCCCGGATGATCTGCTGCCACCACGACCCCAGCACGAGGAACACCGGCACCAGCACCAGCGCCGCCCCGGCCAGAATCCACCAGCCGACCCGGCGGGTCCGCTCCGACCACTGCGGATCGACGCCGCAGCGCCGGACCACCCAGGCGAGCAGGCAGCCGATCCCGTAGCCGGTCACCAGGCTCAGTCCCGACGCCACGCCCTGCAGATACCACACCCGCGGCAGCAACGACGGCGTCATCGACCAGACGAAGAACACCAGCGCGAAGCCCAGACCGATCGGGTGGAACCGGCGCCCGTAGCCGAGCAGCCGAGCGCGCGGCGTGACCACCCGGCCGGGCTCGACGTCAGCGGTGGTAGTCAGCGCAGGGCCTTGGCCTTGAGCCGGTCGAACTCGTCGCCGGTGATCGTCCCGGCCTCGAGCAGTGCCTGGGCCTCGGCGATCTCGGCCGCCGGGGATCGTCCGGCCACCTTGCGGATGTAGTCGTCGGCCGCGTGCTGGGCCGCCTCGTGGGCGGCCGCGTGCCGCTCGGACATGCCGCGGCCCCGCACCAGCAGGTAGACGAAGGCGGTCAGGTACGGGAGGACGACCAGGAAGATGATCCACACGACCTTGACCACGGCGGACGTGGAACGGTCACGGAACAGGTCCGTCAGCACCTGGAACAGGATCAGCAGGTACGCGACGAACGCGAAGACGACCAGGGTGTACCACAACAGGTCCCACAACGAATCCAGCATCACGCACACGCCTTTCACGGTTCGGAGGTGCCCGGGAAACGGACGGAAAGGACACCCGGACGCAAACAGGTACACGGTCTTCGCCGGGCACCGGAACACGGCGGCGCAGAATGCACCGTGGTGACGCGAAATGCACCACGATTGTTCCGGGGTGCGGGTCGAGGTCCAGCGTGGTCGCAGCCCGGTGCGGTCGAGCCCGGTGCGGTCGAGCCCGGTGTGGTCGAGCCCGGTGTGGTCGAGCTCAGTGCGGTCGCAACTCACTCGGGCTCACGCCGCGCACCGCGCGAAGGGCGCGACGCAGCTCGGCGCTGGACGTGAAACCGGCGATCGCCGCGATCTCGGCGACCGTGGTGCGGGCATAGGCGGGTTCCTGGAGGAGCACGGCGGCGCGGTGCGCGCGCAGTCGCCGGATCTGGGACGCGACCGTGGTGTCGTGGGCCGCGAAGGCGCGCTGCAGGCTCCGCAACGACATCTGCAGCCGCTCCGCGATCACGGTCGGAGTCAGCCTCGGGTCGCTGTGATGGGCCCGGACGAGGGTGAGGGCGCGGGTGTACGCGCTGCCGCACAGTTCGCCGGAATCGGCGCCGTAGCCGAGCGATTCGTGGTGCAGCCCCACCACGAGCTCGATCAGGGCGTTCTCCACGCCGCGCGGGGCCGCGGTGGTGTTGTGACGACCGCGTTCGCGGAGCATGGCCATTCCCACCGCGTTGAGCGCGTGCGTCGACATGGTGGGCTTGGCCGGCCCGAACGTCACGGCCGTCTCCTCGAGATCGAGTCCGCGTTCCTCGAGCCGGTGCCGGGGAATGCGCACCAGGAGCAGGTCCGAGCCGTCCGCATCCGCGGCCTCGTATCGATTCCACCCGACCTGCAGGACGATCCGGCCGCTCTTGACGTGTACCCGGGTGGTGCCGTCGTCGACCACCCGCTCGCCGGTGAGCATCAGGAACAGGTTCGCGACCTCGCCGTCCTCGACGACGCCGGCCAGAGCACGATGCGGTGACATCTGCACCCGGCCGACACTGATCGCCCCGACGTTGCAGATCTCCATCCGGAACCGGAACTGCGTCACGTCGGGGACGGACAGCTCGGTGCGGCTCCCGGCATCGGAGGCCATCGCCTCGAAGCCCTGCCGGCCCCGCAGTTCGATCTTCCGATACACCCTCGTCCCTTCCGCCCCGGCGCGTCCGTGGCTCGGTGCGTCAGCGTGGCATGCGGCACCGGCCGTGGCGGGGGATACGGGCGACGGATAGCTCACACTCCGCGGGGATCGGGGCCGAAGGTCTCTGGCGTCGCCTCCCCGGCCGGATCATGCTGGACCCATCGGGCGCCCGCACCGCCGAGTCGGCGTCCGGGGAGGTCGACGGTGTCCACCCCTGCTCCGCACACATCCCAGGCCCGGCGCGACGGGTCGCACCGTCCGAGCACGGCGTCGACGGTGCTGCTCGCCTGCGGGGTCGTGTCGTCGCTGTTGTACGTGGTTGCGCACGAGATACTCGCGGCTGCGCTCTACGACGGCTACAGCCGGTTCGATCAGGCGATCAGCGAGCTGACGTCGGTCGGCGCGCCGACCCGGGCACCCCTGACCGCTGTGGGATTCGTGTACGACGTGCTGATCGTCGCCTTCGGGATCGGCGTGTGGCGGACGGGCCGCGGCGTCCGCCCCCTGCGCATCGCGGGAGTTCTCCTGGTGGCCTACGGATTCGTGGGACCCCTGTGGCTGCCGTTTCCGATGACCGGACGTGAGGACATCGAGGCCGGGGCCGCCATGCCGCTCGCCGACACCATGCACCTGGTTCTCAGCGCGGTGACGGTCTCGCTGTGGTGCGCGATGATCGGGTTCGCGGCCGCTGCCTTCGGAACCTGGTTCCGGGTGTACTCGGCGGTCACGGTCGCGACGATCCTGGCGTTCGGAGCATGGACGGGCCGGTACGTGCCGGCGGTCGCCGCCGCCGAGCCGACCCCCGGCATGGGCGCGGTCGAACGCGTGATGTTCGGTGCGTTCGTGCTGTGGGTCGCGGTGCTGGCGGTCGCTCTGCTCGTCCGCCGCACCCGGCCGGCATCGCTTCGCGGTGCGTCAGGAGGACGACGTGCCGTCGCCCCGAGCGGGGGAGAGCCATCGTGAAACCAGCGCGCCGAGCGTGCCGTCCGCGGTGAGGGCGCGCTGCGCCTCCTCGAGATCGGCGCGCAGCACGGCATCGCCGAGGCGCACCGCCAGGGCGATCTCCTCGCGGGTGATGTCGTACTCGACGACGTCGACGTGTGTCCGGTCGCGGGTCAGCCACGTCAGGACGGGACCGAGCTTCATGAAGGCGTCGCACCCGCCGGTCGACAGCTCGTCCAGGGCACGGTCGATCTCGTGGTACGCGTACACCCGGATCCCGCCGATCCGTCCCTCGGCGAGAAGGCGTTTCACCACCGGTTCGCTGGTGTTCCCCTGCTGCACCCCGACGGTCAGGCCCGCCAGGTCTGCCACCCCCTGCACCGCGGGGTGACGGGCGGTGTCGACCGCCAGGGACTGCCCGGACACGAAGTACGGCGCGCAGAACGAGGCCCGCTCGCGGCGCGGCTCGGTGACGGTGGTGCCGGAGGCGACGACGTCGAAGCGCCCCGCCGCCAGCTCGTCGAAGATCGTCTCGAAGTCGTCGCCCTCGTGCGGGACGAATTCCCACCGCAGCCCGAGGTGCCCGGCGAGGGCCCGGGTGAGGTCGATGTCGAACCCCACGGGCCCGCCACGCTCGTAGAACTCGAACGGCGGATCGGGCATCGCCGATCCCACCCGCAGTGCGGAGGTCCGGGTGGTCATCACTGGCGGCCCGGGTGCGGCCGGACGCGGGTCGTCACAGCACCGGTTTCGGACATCGGCAACCGTCCCGTCCGTTGTGCCTGTCCGTTTCGTCGCACTCTTCTCGACACCTCCCATTGTGCGCGGTCACACTCCCGCAATCCAGACGCCGGGACGCCGCGGGGCCAGCTCAGGCGCTGGTGGCCAGCGCCGCAGCGAGCCCGAACGCGACGGACGTCGCGGCGACCTCGAGTACCGCGTTGCGCAGCGACGCCTCCGCGGTGACCCGGTGCGCGGCCGCGGCCGGCACCCACGTCCGCCGCCACCACCACGCCAGCGCCAGCAGTGCCGTCAGGGTCAGCGTCTTGGCCAGCACGATGCGGCCGTATCCGGTGTCGACGAGCGCCGTGACCGAGCCGAGCCGTACCGCCGCGTCGACGACGCCCGTCGCGGCGAGCACGGCGACGCATCGCACCGCGAGCACCGAGTACCGGGGGAGCAGCCGGGCCCACGCGCCGCGGGACCGGACGGTCAGGGCCAGCGCGACGAGCGTGCCGAACCACAGCGCCGCCGCCAGGGCGTGCGCCGCGTCGAGCAGCGATCCGAGGGCCTGCTGGGACATGTGGCCGGTGACCGGCCGGGCGATGAGCGCCAGCGCCGCGGCGACGAGGACCGGGACCGTGGGCCACGCCGCCGACCGGCGATACGCGAGGGCGGCGACGAGGGTGCACACCAGCACGCACAGCAGCGCGGCCACGCCGATCCGGCCGGCGCCCGCACTGCCGAGGTACTCCGCGAAGCGCGACACCCCGAGTCGCGACACGGGGACGTTCGTGGTGTCCGCGGCCTGCAGCACGAGCTGCACGACCTCCGTCAGCACCCAGAGCCCGCCGAGACCGGCGATCACACGCCAGACGTCGCCGGGGGCGACGGGGGGCCGCCGCTCGTCGCGCACCATGACACCGAGCGTGGCCAGGCCGAGCACCGTCGCGCCGACGCACAGCGACAGCGCCCGCACCCAGCTCGACGCGGCCGGGTTCGCCAGCAGCCATCCGGCGGCGACGCCCGCGGTGGCGCCGACGCCGGCGGTGAGCAGCCACGCCCGGTGCGCGGCGGTGCCGGTGCCGCTCGTCGTCAACGCCCCGCCACCGGCGTCAGGCCTTCTTCGGCTTGCGCAGCACGAACCACAGCACGCCGGCGAGGACGGCGATGCCCACGACGACGAAGACCCACACGGCCGGGCCGCTGTCCTCGTCGCTGTCCGCCGCGGGCGCCGCGGCACCGGCGGCGGCCGCCGCGCCGGGTGCGCCCGGACCGTCCTGCGTGAGGGTGAAGACCTGGGTGCCGGTGACCGGATGGCCGTCCGCCGAGGTCACGCGGTAGGCGATGGTGTACTCGCCGGCCGGGCCGAGATCGCCGACGGCCACGGAGACCGTGGCGTCCTCGACGAGGGGATCACCCTTGGACCACAGGTTGCCGTCCGGGCCGACGACGGTCAGCGCGGCGAAGGACTCCTGCAGAGCCTCGTTGAAGGTCAGGCTCACGCGCTCGGGGCCCTGCGCGATCTGCTCGCCCGGCGCGGGTGTGCTGGCGATGACGACCGAGTGCGCGGCGGCCGGGCCGGCCGCGAACAGCAATGCCGCCGCGACCGCGCCGAGGAGCCCGGCGAGCCGGGCGAGGCCGAGGAGCCCGGCGAGCCGGGCGAGAGCGAGTGGGGTCTGTCGCCGGCGTGCGGCGACGGTGTTCGGGATGTTCATGGGTTTCTCTCTCCGGTGGGGTGGGTCGCGGTCACGCCGCGACGGGCGGCCCCCGCCGGGAGATGCACGGTGTCGGCCGGGCCGACGCGACGGTCCGGCCCGCCACGACCGGCAGCACCGTCCGGGCTGCCTCGATGCGAGGGGGCGCCGCGGTCCATGCCGCCCGCACCGCCCGGGTCAGCGGCCCGTACAGGCGTTGCGCCGCCTCGAGCAGGGCCGCGCACGCAACGACCGCGACGGTGTGCGCGACGAGCATCGGCGCCGACGCGTGCAGGTGGCCGGTCGTGACCGTGGCCAGCACCAGGTGCGTCGCCCCCTGCCCGGCCGCGAGCAGCACCGCGGTGGGCACCGCGCGGAGGTGGGCGGCGACGAGCCCGACCCCGGCCGCGACGGCGAGCAGCAACGCCACCGCCGCGTTGCCGGGCACGCCGCCGCCGGCGCCGCCGTGCGCGGCGACCGCCAGGGCGGCGGTCAGCGCTCCCGCGGCGGCGCCGCGCAGGGTCGAGCCGGGCGTCACGCTGGTGTCAGCGCACGCCGAGGCGGGCGAGCAGGTCGGCCTCGATGCCGTCCAGCTCCCGCGAGATGCCGGCGTGCGCGGCCTTGCGGCGCGGTGCCGGCATCTGCTCGGCGGCGTGCACCGCGGCCGTCAGGTCGGAGAGCCGGCCCCGGATGGCGTCGGCGAACTTCTGGGTCTCGGCGTCCTTGGGATGGCGCTCGAGGATCTCGTCGAGCGACTTCTCGGCCCCGGCGATGCGGGCGCTCAGGTGCGCGCCGTGACCGGTGTACTCGCCGAGCTGGTCGACGGCGACGCCCATGCGCTGGGCGCGCGCGGCGTCGAGCTGACCGCGCAGCGCGGTCACGCCCTGGTACACCAGCGGCACGAGCACCGGCGCGAGCAGCCGCACGACGGCGAGGTAGCGCCGCACCTTCGCCGCGGTGAAGCCCTTCTGGGCGGCGGCCTTCTCCTGGGCCTTGAGCGTGGCGAGCTGCTGCTTCTCGACCCGGGTCTGCGATTCGATCAGCGCCTTGTCGGCCTTGAGCTGGGCCTTGGCCGCCTTGATCTCGGCCTTCGTCAGGCGGCTGTCGCGCTTGCGCTGATTCTTCGCGTTGAGTTTGGCCTCGAGCCTTGCCTTGTGCTTGAGAGCCTTCGCCTCCGCCTTGCGGGTGGCGCGGCGCTTCCGCCTCTTGAACAACGCCATCGAACAGGACCCTCCATTCGGTGTACGGCGCCCACGGCGCCACGGGTCAGCCTATCCGTGACGGGGGTTTCCGGTTGACCCTAGGTGGACGAATACTGTTCTTCACTGTGAACGTATCCAGCGAGAGACGGACCTCGCCGGTCCTGATCGAGGCGAGCGCGCTGACCCGCTGCCGGCACCGGGTCCATCTGGACGCGGCCTTTCCGGACGAGTTGGCCGCGGCCCCGGAGCACCCGGGAGCCAAGCAGCGGCAGGAGGCGGCGGCCACCCACCGCGAGGCCGTGCGGCAGCGGCTGTTCGACGCGAACCCCGGCGACTGGGCGCGGATCGACCCCGAGGGGCCGGCATGGCGGCGCGCCGAAGCCACCCTCGACGCATGCCGTCGCGGCGCGAACCGGATCTGGGGCGCGGTCCTGCCGTCGGAGCCGGACTCGGGCCGGCGGGGCCGGGCCGAGATCCTGCTGCGCGACGTCGAGCGCGGCGGCTACATCCCGGTGATCGTGGTCAATCACAAGGTCACCGACCCGGGCCGGGGCGCGACGACGTCGGGGCTGTTCGCGTGGGAGCCGGTGGTCGACGAGACCCGCAAGGTGCGCAGCCAGGTGCGCGACCAGATGCGGGTGGCCCACCTGTACCGGATGCTCGAGCGTCACGGTCTGGCCAGCCCGGCGCAGGTCGGCGGCGCCATCGGGTACGGCGGGGACTGCATCCTGGTGCACGACCTGAGTGCGGTCCTCGAGGACTACGACGCGCGGCTGGCCGACCGGCTCGCGATCGCCCGGGGCGAGACGCCGACGGAACCGTTGCAGATCGGGGAGTGCAAGACCTGCCCGTGGTGGCCGCGGTGCCGTGAGCAGCTGAGCGCGACGCACGACGTGTCGCTGGTGGCGCCGGGGCAGCGCGCGGCGGTGCTGCGCGAGCTGGGCGTGCACACGATCGACCAGCTGGCCCGCTGGGAGGGGGACCCGCCCGAGACCTGGCCGCAGGGCTCGTTCGAGGACACCGTCGTGGTGGCCAAGGCGTGGCTGGCGGGTGCGCCGCTGGTGCGGCGGCACGACCACGTGCACGTGCGGCGTGCGGACATCGAGATCGACATCGACATGGAGAGCTACCACGAGCACGGCGCGTACCTGTGGGGCACGCTGCTCAACGTCGGCGGGATCTCCGCGTACCGGGCGTTCGTCAGCTGGGATCCGGTGCCGACCGACGACGAGGCCCGCTCCTTCGCCGAGTTCTGGACGTGGCTGTCCGCGGAACGGGCCGCCGCCGCCGCGAGTGGGAAAACCTTTGCCGCCTATTGCTATTCGCGTACCGCGGAGGACAAGTGGCTGCTCGGCTCGGCCCGCCGGTTCGCCGGTTTCCCGGGGGTACCGACCGAGGACGAGGTGCGCGAGTTCATCGACTCGCCGCAGTGGGTGGACATCTACCAGGTCGTCACCGATCAGTTCGTGTGCCCGAACGGCAAGGGACTCAAGAAGATCGCGCCGATCGCCGGGCACCGCTGGCGGGACGAGGAGGCCGGTGGGGAGGCGTCGATGAGCTGGTACCGCGAGGCCGTCGGCTACGACGGGGACCCCGACCCGCAGCAGCGACGTCGCCTGCTCGAGTACAACGAGGACGACGTGATCGCCACGAAGGTGCTCCGCGAGTGGATGAGCGAGCGTGCGGTGCACGAGATCCCGCACATCTCCGACCTGTAGATCACTCCTGCGGGGGCGTCACCGCCTCGGCGAGCCGGATCAGGGGGTCGACCACCGGCGGGCCGAACATCACGGGATCGTTGTGCTCGGCGCCCGGCAGGGCCACCTTCTCGACGAGTCGGCGGGCGGCGCCGGCGACGGCCTCGCTCTGCCCGGGCGGGACGATCGTGTCCGCGGTCCCGTAGACGACGGTGATCGGCACGTCGAGACGCGCGACGGTCTCGGCGACCGGGAAGCGGTCCCACATCAGCCCCGTGGGCAGCAGCGGGTAGTGGTGCCGGCCGACGGTGGGCAGATCGACGAACGGCGAGCGCAGCAGCATGCCCGCGGGCGGATGCTCGGCGGCGAGCCCCGTCGTCACCCCGGTGCCCAGGCTCTCCCCGAGGTAGAGCAGCCGGTCCGGTCGGACGTTCTCGTGCTCGAGGAGGTACTGCCGGGCGGCGCGCACGTCGCGGGCGAGGCCGTCCTCGCTCGGGCGGCCGGGGTTGCCGCCGTAGCCGCGGTAGTCGAAGAGCAGAGTGGCGAAGCCGGCCTCGGCGAGCGCCGACGCCAGCGGCGCGCGGTCGACGCGGTTGCCGCCGTTGCCCGAGGCGAGCAGCACCGTGAAGCCCCGCGCCGTGCCGCGGGGCGGGACGTACCAGGCGCCGAGTTCGAGCCCGTCGGAGGTGGTCAGCAGCACGTCGCGGGCGCCGGGCAGCAGCGACTGCGCCGGTGGCGGCGGGGACCTGTCGGGCAGGTAGATCAGCCGGCGCTGCCCGAACCACAGGGCCGACGCGAGCACCGCGACGACCGCGACCACGAGCCACACCAGGCGCATGGCACCAGTGTGCCGTGGTGTCCTATCGGATCCGGGCGGATCCGAAAGGACACCACGGCGGCGGAGCCGCCTATCGCGGCGCCATGCGCAGCGCGCCGTCCATGCGGATGGTCTCGCCGTTGAGGTAGTCGTGCTCGGCGATCATCTGCACGAGCTGGGCGTACTCGGACGGCTGGGCGAGGCGGGACGGGAAGGGCACGCCCGCCTCGAGGCCCTTGCGGTATTCGTCGGTGACGCCGGCGAGCATCGGGGTGTCGACGATGCCGGGGGCGATGGTGTTGACCCGGATACCGTACTGGGCCAGGTCGCGGGCCGCGGGGACGGTCATGCCGTGGACGCCGCCCTTGGAGGCGGAGTAGGCGATCTGGCCGATCTGGCCCTCGAACGCGGCGACGGAGGCCGTGTTGATGATGACGCCGCGCTGGCCGTACTCGTCGACGGGCTCGGTCTTGGACATCGCGTCGGCGGCCAGGCGCAGCACGTTGAACGTGCCGAGCAGGTTCACGGTGATGACGGTGCGGAACAGCTCGAGGTCGTGCGGGCCGTTCTTCGACAGCACCCGGCCGGCCCAGCCGACGCCGGCGCAGTTGACGACGAGGCGCAGCGGCAGGCCCGAGGCGACGATCTGATCGACGGCGGCCTGCACGTCGTCGGCGCTGGTGACGTCGGTGGCGATGAGGGTGACGCCGGCGGGCGCCTTGTCGCCGACGCGCTCGATGGACTGCGCGAGGTCGAGGCCGAAGACGGTCGCGCCGGCGTCGGCGAGACGCTGGGCGGTGGCTGCGCCGAGACCGGAGGCCGCGCCGGTGACCAGTGCGGCGGTTCCCTGAATTTCCACTGCCGTGCTCCTTTCGTGGCGCCACCGTCCGGCGTGCGCCTTGTCGACGCTCGCACCTTAGCGCGCGTTAGCTCGTGCGGATCGGCAGCGGTGGTAGGGCCGTCCCGCGCCGGAGCTGTCGTGCGGCGACTAGCGTCGACCACGGTAACGCCCGGTAGCGGAGGAGGGGCACCGTGGAATCCGACAGTTCGATCGCCGGGTTGTGTGACGCGGTGATCGCCGACCTCGACGCGTTGTCGGCCGAGGCGGTCGACCGGATCCGCGAACGTCTGCCGACCTACCTGGTGGTGCCGCCGGACGAGCACCGCGAATCGACCCGGCAACAGTTCCTCGTCACCCTCCGGTTGCTCGCGGATCGTCCCGCAGACACGCACCCGGCAGGCCCCGAGTTCGAGCGTGCCCGGCAACTCGGCAGGCAACGGGCACTGCAGGGGTTGACCCTTGCGAATGTGATCGAGTCCTTCCACATCGGGTCGCGAGAACTGTGGCGCGCTCTCGTCGAGCACGCGCCGGAGCCCACCACGGAACTGCTGCACGCCGGGGGGCTGCTGTGGGACCTCGTCCATGCGGGGACGACCGCGGTGGCGATGGGACACGACGACGCCACCCGCACGGCGCAGGCGGTACGGGCCAATCGCCGCGCGCTGCTGTTCGAACTGCTCGAGCAGGGACACCCGACGGAGGAGGCCCGAACGCTGGCCGCTGCGCTGGGGCTGGACCCGGACGGGATGTTCCGAGCCGCATGCACGCCGTCCGAGGCGTGGTCCGATGTGCAGCTGCAGGGACTGCAGCACGCGCTGGACGACGGACCGGCGCCGGCGCTGTGCAGCCGACGCGGCACCACGGTCGTCACCGTCTTCCAGACGGTCGCGAGTTCGGTGGTCGTCGACGCGATCCGGCACGTGCGCCCCGACATGTCGGTGGGATTGGGGCTCGCCCGTCGGGGCCTGGAGGGGGCGACAACGAGCATCGGTGACGCCCGGCGCGCGCTCGCGCTGGTGCGGGGCCGGGCACAGACCGCCGACTTCGACGAGTGCTGGCTGCCGGCGATCCTCTTCGAACACCGGGAGGAGCTGGCGCCGATGTTGGCGAAGGGCGCGGAGATCGCGGCCCGGCACCCGCACCTGGCCGAAGCGGTCTCGGCGTTCGCCCAGAGCGGGTTCTCGGCCAGCGCGGCCGCCCGGAGACTGCACCTGCATCCCAATTCGCTCGCGTACCGGCTCGAACGCTGGCAGCAGTTGACCGGGTGGGATCTGCGCACGGTCGACGGGCTCGTCCGGTCGATGGTCGCGCCGGCGCTCTCGTGAAATTGCCGAACAGGATGCCCGAAGTTCGGCTCTGTTGCCGATGGTCACGGGCGAAGCGAAGGCCGAGTATGAACCGGGACACGAGATCGGCCCTCGGGAAGGAGTGCTCATGACCGACGCAGCGCAGACAGGTCCGGGGATCGAGGTGCCACGGCCACCGACGTTCGGCTCGGCCGACGAGGAGCGCCTGCACCGCAAGCAGCGCCTGGCCGCAGCGTTCCGGCTGTTCAGTGCATGCGGCTTCGACGAAGGCGTCGCCGGCCACATCACAGCTCGCGATCCCGAGCATTCCGACCACTTCTGGGTCAACCCCTTCGGAGTGCACTTCAGCCTGATCCGGGCGAGCGATCTGATCCTGGTCAACCACGAGGGCGAGATCGTCGAGGGGAACCGGCCCGTCAATCGGGCGGCCTTCGCCATCCATTCCCAGGTCCATGCTGCGCGTCCGGACGCGGTGGCCGCCGCGCACGCGCACTCCCTCTACGGCAAATCGCTGTCGAGCCTGAAGATCGGACTCGAGCCGCTGACGCAGGACGCCTGTGCCTTCTACGACGATCACGCGGTGTTCGACGACTACACCGGTGTGGTGCTCGACGTCGAGGAGGGCCGACGTATCGCCACCGCCCTCGGCGACAACAAGGCCGTCGTGCTCGCCAATCACGGGCTGCTCACCGTGGGTCAGACGGTCGACTCGGCCGCGTGGTGGTTCATCACCATGGAACGGTCGTGCCAGGCCCAACTGATCGCCATGGCCGCCGGCACCCCCCGCCCCCTCGACGCCGCCACCGCGAAGTTGACGTACGACCAGGTCGGACTCGAGTACGCCGGATGGTTCCAGTTCCAGCCGCTGTATCAACGCATCGTCGCCGCCCAGCCCGATCTGCTCGACTGAAGCGGGCCCTGGCGCGGCCGCCCGGCACCGGGCGGCCGGGGTCACGACTCCGGCCCGCCGTCGCGTCCGAGGCGCGTCGCGCCGACGCCCGCGGCGACGAGGCACGCGGCGGCGCCGAGCAGCAGTCCGGCCCGGCCGCCCCACTGTTCGCTGACCCACCCGGCGATCGGGCCGCCGATCGCGGTGGAGCCGAGGAAGGCCACCGCGAACAGCGCCATCACGCGCCCGCGCATGCCGGGGGCCGCGGCGAGCTGCAGGGAGCTGTTGGTGGTGGCGGTGAACGCGACGCTGAGGACGCCGACCAGCACCATCGCGGCGAGCATGAGCTCGAGCGTGGGCGCCACCGCGGCCGCGAGCAGCACCACGCCGAACACCGCGGAGGTGGCCACCACGGCGGTCGTGCCGGTGCGACCCCACGTGGCGACGGCGAGCCCGCCCACGACTGCGCCGGCGCCCATCGCGGCGGTGAGGAAGCCGTAGGTCTCGGCGCCGGCACCGAAGGTCTGCTGCGCGACCACGGGCAGCACCACCTGGAACTCGTACGCCAGGCAGCCCACCAGCGCCATCGTCAGCAGCGGCACCGCGAGTGCCGGGGTCTGCCGCACGTGCGCCAGCCCCTCGCGGAGCTGGCCGCGGGCGCGGGCGGCGGGTGGCGACGGGCGCAGCAGGGACAGGTCCAGCCTCGCCAGGGAGGCGACGACGGCGACGAAGCTGAGCGCGTTGAGCAGGAAGCACACGCCGAGACCGCCGACGGCGATGATCAGGCCCGCGACGGCCGGGCCGATCAGGCGCGCGACGGACGCCAGCACCGACTGCAGGCTCACGGCATTGCGCAGGTCCTCCGGTCCGACGAGTTCGAGCATGAACGACTGGCGGGCGGGGTTCTCGAAGCACTGGTTGAGTCCGAGCACCACGGCGAGGACGTACACGTGCCACAGCTGGACGGCACCGGTGACGGTGAGCAGGCCCAGGATCAGGGCTTGCACGCCCATCGCGGACTGCAGGCCGATCATGAGCCGGCGCTTGTCGACGCGGTCGGCGACCACCCCGCCGTAGGGGCCGAGCAGCAGCATCGGCACGGTCTGCAGGGCCAGGACGAGGCCGATCGCGGTGCCGGAGCCGGTGAGCTCGAGCACCAGCCACGACTGGGCGACCGTCTGCATCCACGTGCCGATCAGGGAGACCGCCTGGCCGCTGATGTAGCGCCGGAAGTTGGCGCCGCGGAAGGCGGCGAAGGTCTGGCCGCGCAGGTCGGTGAGGACGGTCATCGGCGCTCCTCCGCGGAGCGACGGCACATCTGCTCGGCGAGCGCTTCGAGCGCCGGCAGGGCGTCGTGCAGGGCGTGGAGCCGCTCGGGGGACAGTTCCGCGAGGTGCTCGGTGAACACTGCGGTGCGCATGCGACGCAGGTCGGCGAACGTACGGGCACCGGCCTCGGTGATGTGGGCGCGGACGACGCGCTTGTCGTCCGGGTCCGGGGAACGGGTCAGGAGTCCGGCGTCCTCGAGCTTGCCGAGCATCCGCGAGAGCATCGTCGGATTGAGGCCCTCGATCTCGGCGAGCTCGCGCACGCCGACGGTCTCGCGCCGGGCGACGGTGGCGAGGATCGAGAACTGGGACCGGGTGAGTCCACCTGCGCCGGCGGTGCGGCGGTCGACGCGGCGCGCGATGCGGCCGAGCGCCACGCGCAGGCGGTTGACGTCTTCCTCGTCGAAGCGGTCGTGTGCGGTCGTGATGCCCACCTCCATTTACTTGCCTATCGGCAAGCATACTCCTGGGGAGGCGGAAGCGGAGGCACCCGCGCGGTGCTCTACCGCTCGGCGGGTTCCTCGACGGCGACGGGGACCCGTGCGACCTCGGTCCGGCGGCGCAGCAGCGCCCGGCCGGTCACGACGGCGAGCGCGACGGCGAGGGTCACCCCGCCCGCGACCGGGCCGGCGGGCGTGCCGGGGGCCAGGCCTTCGCCGAGCATCCAGGCGCCGAACCCGAAGAACAGCGCCGCCGCCGCCAGCCGGATCGCGTTCTCGGGCAGGTGCTTGCCGAGGACGGCGCCGACGACGATGGCCAGCGCGTCGGCGGCGACCATGCCGATCGTCGAGCCGACCCACACGCCGGCCCAGTCGTTGTCCGCGGCCAGGGCGATGGTGGCGAGCATGGTCTTGTCGCCGAGTTCGGCGAGGAAGAAGGCCGACAGGACGGCGAGGAAGGCCGAACGGGTGACGCGGGCGGCCTTGCCCTGCTCGTCCTCGTCGAGGGAGTCGCCGCGCAGCGTCCACAGGCCGAAGAACAGGAAGGCCAGGCCGCCGACGATCACCATTGCCGAGGTGGGGATCGCGAGGCCCAGGTAGTGGCCCACGGCGACGGACACGAGGTGCACCGCGGTCGTGGCCGCGAGGATGCCGGACAGGACCACCCACCAGCGGTAGCGCAAGGCGAACGTCATCGCCATGAGCTGCGACTTGTCGCCGAGTTCGGCGACGAACACGACGGCGAAACTCAGGACCAGGGCGGACCACATACCGGGGGTTCCTCCTCCTCGCGTGTCGGTGTGGAGGAGGTGGGGACCTTCCTCCGGCCGGGCGGCGCGGGTGCGTCGCGGCCGAAGGTCTCGCCCACCGGTGCGGAATCCGGTTCGCCGGGCCGGGCTGAACGCCAGTATGTCGACCGGGCGATTGTGGGCTACTCCCCTTCGCTTAGGCAACCATAACGTGGGCTGCACGAAAAGGCAAAGGCGGCAATAAGTTTGGAAACCCGAACTTCGAGGTGCGGGTTCCGGTCAGGCGGCGAGCAGCATGGCCAGAACCGCGGTGTCGGGATCGCTGTTGGGATCGACTCCGACCCGGCTGACCAGCGACGTCACCGTCCCGTCGGCCTCCGCCTCCACCCACGCGGCCCGGTGCTCGAGGCCCAGGTGCGGCAGCCCCGGCAGCAGCACGCACCCCGACGCCGCACCCGTGCACTCCGGCAGCGACGGCCGCGTCTCCGACGGCGGGTGCAGCATGATCAGGGCGGGCGGCTGGTGCGCAGCGAACCGGCCCGGTTCCACCGCCTCGTCGCCGATCACCGGACCCTCCGCGAGCACCAGGCCCACCGTGCCCGGCGCGGGGTCGTCGGGCAGTTCCTCCCGTACCCCGAACACCGTCGACGTGGTCAGCAGGCCGGGCAGCGACGCCACCCGCACCGTCACCGCGAGCAGCTGCGCCCATTCCCGCGTGCTCTCCGGCCACCGCCCCGAAACCACGAATCCCCGCAGGGATCCTCCGGTGTGGAAGGCGGCGAGGCCGATCTGTTCGTTCCCACTCATCCCGCTACCTCCTCGGTGTGACGACAGTCGATGACCGATACACGCCGTTGGGTAGGTGAAGAATGACCGTTTCGTCCGCTGGCACACAAGAGCCCCCGAGTGCCAGCCCCGTCGCGCGCCCCTCCGGAACGCGCGAAGGGGATGCCGGAATCCGGCATCCCCTTCGCGAGGTGCGACGCGACTAGACCAGCAGACCGGCGGTCTGGGTGCGGGCGCGGTCGAAGCGGGCCTGCACGTCGGCCCAGTTCACGATGTTCCAGAAGGCCTTGACGTAGTCGGCCTTGACGTTCTGGTACTGCAGGTAGAAGGCGTGCTCCCACATGTCGAGCATGAGCAGCGGGGTCAGGCCGATCGGGATGTTGCCCTGCTGGTCGTACAGCTGGACGATGATCAGCCGCTGGCCGATGGAGTCCCAGGCCAGGATGGACCAGCCGGAGCCCTGGATCGAGTTCGCGTTCGCCGAGAAGTGGTCGCGGAACGCGTCGAACGAACCGAACGCATCGTCGATCGCGGCACCGAGCTCGCCGTCCGGCTTGTCGCCACCCTCCGGCGACAGGTTCTTCCAGAAGACGGAGTGGTTGGTGTGGCCACCGAGGTGGAAGGCCAGGTCCTTCTCCAGCTTGGTGGCCTGCGCCGCCATCGTGCCGTTCTCCCGCGCCTCCGCCATCTTCTCGAGGGCGGTGTTGGCGCCGGCGACGTAGGTCGCGTGATGCTTGCTGTGGTGCAGCTCCATGATCTTCGCCGAGATGTGCGGCTCGAGCGCGGCGTAGTCGTAGGGCAGGTCCGGAAGCGTGTACTCAGCCACGAAGGATCCCTTCTCTTCGGGCCCGGCGGGGCCCGTGCGTGATTTTCAAGTACTTCTGGGTTTCCACCCAAACCCATAAGTACACCCTCTGCAATACCGCCCGCGCAGCCGGTTGTGCGGGGCGGCGGTGGCGGCGGAGGGCGTCGCGTCGGCGTCCGAAAAGGGACCGACGACCTACCTGCGGAAACGCCGGACAATTCGGCCGGCGGGTGAACGGGCCCTTAACATCGTCGGGTGTTTCGGCCCCTCGCGAGCGACGGGACGCACGACGCCCCGGCGCCACGTGTGGACCTGCCCGGTGTGAACCTGCTCCGCACCGTCGCCGTCCTGGCGGTGCTGTACTCGCACATCTCCTTCTATCTCATCGACGACCTCGGCACCGGCTGGTGGGTCATCGACGTCGTGTACCGGGTGCTCGTCGAGGGCGCCGGCCTCAATCAGCACCTGTCCTTCCTCGGGGTCGCGATGTTCATGACCCTGACCGGGCTGCTCATCACCCGCTCCGCGATCCGCGACGAACCGCGGCGCTTCCTCGTCGCCCGCAGCGCGCGGCTGCTGCCGGCGTTCTGGCTTGCGATCCTCGCCGCGATCCTGCTGGTGCGGCTCGGGATCAACGGGATGTTCAGCGGCCAGACCGGCGTCTCCGGCGTCGAGGCCGTGCTCAGCTTCTTCCTGGGCGGGTTCTTCCTGAAGCCCGAGGTCGCGGTCCTCGGGGTCACCTGGACCCTCGCCGTGCAGATCACGTTCTATCTGTACTGCGTCGCCGCCCGGCCGCTCCTGCGGACCCGGCCCATCGTGGTGCCCGTCCTCGGCGCCGTGGTGTGCATGCTGGTGCTGCTGTACAACCTGTACCTGCCCGAGCCGTACACGGTGCCGTTCCTGTCTAAGGTCGCGGCCACGATGCCGACCGTGTTCCTCGGCCAGATCGTGTACCTCGGCTGGGCGCGGCTGACGTCCCGGCGGTGGCTGATCGTCGCGCTGCTCGCCCAGGTCCAGGTGGTGCACCTGGCCACCGACTACCAGGTCTACTGGGCCGGCAGCCGCTACCTGTGGACCATTGTCGTGGTCACCGCGTGCGTGGTCCTGCTCTCCCGCATCGACGGCCGGTTCGCCCGCTCGCGGGTGCTGCACTGGACCGCCACCCGCAGCTACGCGATCTATCTGGTGCACACGCTGGTGCTCTACCGGGTGTACGAGAACACGGTCGCCCACCTCGGCCGCACCGGTGCCGTGCTCGCCTTCGTGGTGGTGTGCGCGGCCGTCGCCGAACTGCTCTACCGCGGCGTCGAGGTGCCGGCCGCCCGCTGGATCACCGCCCGGTGGTTGTCGCCACGCCCGTCGCCCCAGGTGGCGGCCGAGACGGAACCCGTGGAGAAGCCGCGCGCGTAGCATCGAGGCATGTCCTGGTTCGACGACATCCTCGCCCGTGCGGGTTCGAAGTCGGTGATGGTCACGCAGGAGCAGGCGCTGCCCGGCCGCGCCGAGCCGCTGCCCGTTCCCGACACCCATTACGTCAACGGGCACCGCATCATGCCGCCGTTTCCCGAAGGGATGCAGACCGCCGTTCTCGGCATGGGCTGTTTCTGGGGTGCGGAGAAGGAGTTCTGGGGGCTCGAGGGCGTGTACTCCACGGCCGCGGGATATGCCGGGGGATACACCCCGAACCCCACCTACGAGGAGGTGTGCTCGGGCCGGACCGGGCACACCGAGGTGGTGCTGGTCGTGTTCGATCCGAAGGTGATCTCCTACGAGGGCGTCCTCAAGCAGTTCTGGGAGAACCACGACCCCACGCAGGGCATGCGGCAGGGCAACGACCACGGCACCCAGTACCGCTCGGCGATCTACACGTTCGACGAGGGGCAGATCGAGATCGCCGAGGCCACCGCCGAGAACTTCGGCGCCCGGCTCGCCGCGGCCGGCTACGGCGCCGTGACGACCGAGATCGCGCCGCTCACGCAGTTCTACTACGCCGAGGACTACCACCAGCAGTACCTGGCGAAGAACCCGAACGGCTACTGCCCCGTCCACGCCACCGGGGTGAGCTGCCCGGTCGGCCTCGGCGCCTGACGCCACGCCCCGCGCCGCGCTCGGTCCCGAACGGATCGGCATCGGCGACTTCCGGGTTGTGTGACGTTGGCCGGAACGCCTTGCCGTCGTTAGCTGTGCGTATCACTCTGGAAAGAGGGAGTTGTCACGGGGGAGAGGATCGAGGCCGAGATGATGCGGAACACAAGCGGATACCTGCGGGTCCTGCGGCGGGGGCTGCGCGGCCGCCACCCGCTGATCCGGCGCACCGACCGTGCCGAGGCGCGACTCGCCGTGGCGGTGCTGCTCCTGGTCCTGGCGACGATCCCCCTCGCCGGCTGGGTCGGCGCCCGCACCTGGGACACCCAGTCGGCCCTCGCCGTGCAGCAGACCGCCGAACGCACCCTCGTGACGGCGAAGACGCAGGCTGCGGCCGAGACCACGGACGCCACTGCCGGCGAGCTCACGATGGTGGCCTCCGCGTCCGCGCCCGCCACCTGGGCCTGGGGCGACGAGAAGCGCCGGGGTGACGTCACGGTGGACTACGGCACACCCGCCGGCGCCGACGTGCAGATCTGGGTCGATCCGAACGGCGAACAGGCGCTCGCGCCGCTGAGCGCGACGAGCGCGAAGATCTCCTCGGTCCTGGTCGGGCTTTCGCTCTGGTTCGCCGCGGCCCTGCTCGCCGCCGCGGTGTTCGGCTACGGCCGGTGGCGGCTGGATCGCACCCGCAACCGGGAATGGAGCCGCGAAATCGCGGCCTTCCTCGGTTCCACCAGCAGCCACTGACCGCGCCTCGTCGTCACACTTCCGGCATGACCTCCCGCGCCACCAGTTCGAGGTGGTCGAGGTCGGCCAGATCCAGCACCTGCAGGTAGATGCGCTGCGACCCGGCCTCGGCGTAACGGGCGATCTTGTCGACCACCTCGGCGGGCGTGCCGGCGAGACCGTTCTCCCGCAGCTCGTCCACCTCGCGCCCGATCCGGGCGGCGCGGCGGGCGATCTCCGCCTCGTCGCTACCGCAGCACAGCACGAGCGCGTTCGAGTACGTCAGCTCGGAAGGGTCGCGGCCGGCCGCGCGGCACGCGTCCTGCACGCGGGCGAACTGGGCCGCGGTGGCCTCCACCGACTGGAACGGGATGTTGAATTCGTCCGCGTACCGGGCCGCGAGGGCCGGAGTACGGCGCTTGCCCCCGCCGCCGATCACGATCGGCGGACCGGAGCGCTGGTGCGGCTTGGGCAGCGCCGGTGAATCGACGATGCGGTGGTGCGCACCCTCGTACGAGAAGGTCTCCCCGACCGGCGTCTGCCACAGCCCGGTGATCACGGCGAGCGACTCCTCGAACTTGTCGAAGCGCTCCTTCAGCGACGGGAAGGGGATGCCGTAGGCGAGGTGCTCCTCCTCGTACCAGCCTGCCCCGAGCCCGAAGTCGACCCGGCCGCCGCTCATGGCATCGACCTGGGCGACGGTGATCGCGAGGGGGCCGGGGTGGCGGAACGTCGCGGAGGTCACCAGGGTGCCCAGCCGGATCGTGGAGGTCTCCCGGGCCAGGCCGGCCAGCGTGATCCAGGCGTCCGTCGGGCCGGGCAGGCCGGCGGAGTTCATCGCGAGATAGTGGTCGGAACGGAAGAAGGCGCCGTAGCCGAGCCGCTCGGCCGTCTGCGCGACGGCGAGCAGGTCGTCGTAGGTGGCACCCTGCTGAGGTTCGGTGAAGATCCGTAGTTCCATGCCGTCGATCATTTCAGTTCGCCGGAGACCACGTCGGTCTGCGTCGAAGCGCGCACTCGCCGCCGACGGTGCGCCGGAAGCCGTGAACCGTGCGCGGTGGTGGTGCAGAAGATGCCTGTGGGGCAACGAATGACGCGAGCAGCCCGGCCGCTCACCGCCGAAATGTTCCCGGAGTGAGGCGATGTGCCGCTGTGGAAACTGAGCCCTCTGTGGATGAAGCTGTGGAAACTGTGGATAACTCCCGGGCGGAGGCGTTTTCACACGACCCCGCCGGGACGGGGCGAATCGGGCGGGCGGCCCTTCTCCATGGGGTGGGCGGGATCCCCGGTGGTCGCTGCATGCGCCGCAGCGGCGTGCCAGTATTGACGGTGTGAGCTTCCCCGACGTGCCCACCGTCACGGTCGCCGACGTGCCGCCGATCGGTCCCGAGGTCGTGCTGCTCGACGTGCGCGAGGCCGGCGAACGGGATCTCGGGCACGACGGCGACGCCTCGGCGAAGATCTGTTGATGGCCGCCTACCAGATCTGCGTCCGCTGCGGACACCGCTGGCCCGTGTCCTGGCAGCCCCGGCAGTGGTGCCCGGGCTGCCGCGGGCTGCTGCTGTCCCCCGACGACACCGCGGCCCCCGTTCCACCGGGGCGCCGCAACTTCCGCTGGGTGGCACGGCCGCCGCAGGCCCGCTCCGGCCAGGACGGTCCCCGGCCGCGACGGCGGCCGGCGGGCCCGGCTCCGCGCTACCACGAGGTGCCGCGCTGGGGCCTTGCCGATCCTCGCCCGGCCGGCGAGCCGTCGACCCCGTCGCGTGAGGAAACCCTCGCGGATCTCGCCCCGACCCTGCTCGCCGGAACCGCCGTCGTATTCGGCCTCGCCGCCGTCGCAGAGGCCGTCCGCTACGGGCTGCTGCTGTACAACCGCACGCGCCTCGTCGACCCGCTCGCTCTCGCGGCGTCCGACGCCCTGGTGTGGGCCACCCAGTTGTGCGGCCCTGCCGTCGCCCTCGCCGCCGGGGTCGCGGCGACGCTGCGGCTGATCCGCGTGCGGCGACGGCTGTTCGCCGCCCGCGGTGCCGCCGACCCGCGCGGCCGGATCTCGCTGCTGCTCGGGTGCCTCGTGCCCGGCGTGAACCTCGCGATGCCCGGCGTCTTCCTCACCGAGATCACCGGTCCCGACGACCCGCGGCTACGGCGAGCCGTGCGCACGTGGTGGGTGCTGTGGGCGCTCGGCGGCGTGCTGTTCGTCGTCAACGTGCTGTGGCGGCAGAGGGACACCCTGCAGGCGCAGGCGGACGGGGTGCTGCTCGCCGCGGTGACCGCCGCACTCGCCGCGGCCGTCGCCGTCGCGGCACTGCATGTGGTGCGGCTGTTCGACGACGAGGACCTGCGGGGCCGTCCCCGCCGCCTGCCCCGCCGCACCGTGGCGACCGGCCCCAAGTACGAACCCATCGCGCCGATCGAACCGGTCGGCGCGCGCACCGACGAGGCGGTGGCCTCGTGACGGCGGCCGGCGAACCCCGCGTCGTCGCGCACCGCGGGGCCTCCGCCGCCAGGGCCGAGCACACCCTCGCCGCCTACGAACTCGCGCTGCAGGAAGGCGCCGACGGCCTCGAATGCGACGTGCGGCTCACCCGCGACGGGCATCTCGTGTGCATCCACGACCGCACCGTCGACCGGACCTCCACCGGCAGCGGCCTGGTCAGCGAGATGACCCTCGCCCAGCTCGGGGAGCTCGACTACGGCACCCCCGGCGAGCCGGCGCGCCTGCTGACGCTGCGGCAGCTGATCGAGCTGACCCTCGACTGGACCAGCCGGCCCGTCAAGCTGTTCGTCGAGACCAAGCACCCCGTGCGCTACGGCGGGCTCGTCGAGGCCAAACTCCTCGCCGAGCTGGCCCGCTTCCGGCTCGCCACCCCCGCCTCCGCGGACTTCTCCCGCGTCGTCGTGATGTCGTTCTCGGCCGCCGCGGTGTGGCGGGTGCGGCGGTCGGCGCCGCTGCTGCCGACGGTGCTCCTCGGCGACACCTCCCGCTATCTCGGGGGCAGCGCCGCCACCACCGTCGGGGCCACCGCGATCGGCCCCTCGATCCTCACGCTGCGCCAGCACCCCGAGCTCGTCGACAAGGCGGCTGCCGCGGGCCGCGCCACCTACTGCTGGACCGTCGACGATCCCGCCGACGTCGAACTGTGCCGCGACCTCGGCGTCGGCTGGGTGGCCACCAATCATCCGGGGCGCACCAAGCTTCTGCTCGGCGCTTCGCGCGGCGTGTAGTTTTGCGCCGTGGCCAAGAAGAGTAAGAGAAACAGCGGACCCAAGCCCGGCAGCAACCGTGCCGCGAAGCTCGAGCAGCGCCGGCTCGCCCGGGAGGCCGAGGCTGCCACGGTCACCCGGCCGTTCGAGGGTCTCGCCCTCGAGTGCGACCTGGTGGCCCTGCGCGAGTTCGTTCCGTCGGCGGTGTTCACGCTGCCGTTGACCACGCCCGGCCGGGCCGTCCGCGCGGCCACCGTGCTGCCCGGCGCCGTCGCCGCGCTCGCCCGCGAGGAGGGCGACGAAACCACCGCGTACGTCGGGCTGCAGCTCGCCGCCGCCGGCCCCGACCCGGCCGCCGAGCTCGGCGCCGCGATCGCGTGGGCCCGGGAGGCGGAGGCCGGGTCGTCGCTCGCCGTCGCCGAACCCGGACCGGACGAGCCGCGCCTGCACGATCTGATCGACGTCGACGTCGTCCCGGAGATCACCGTGCACCAGGACTTCGACTGGTGGATCCCCGAGGGCGTCGAGGTCTCACCCGACGTCGCGCACACCGTCAAGCACGCCAACGACGCGATCATGCCGTCCGCACGGCTCGAGGGCGAGGGCGTCGTCGCCGCCTGGTGGGTGGATGCCGGTGAGAAGGCGCACCTGCGCTGGGTGCGTCCGGAGGACGAGGACACCCTGATGTCCGCGTTGTCGCGGGTGCACGCCGCGGGCGGACTGCACCTGGGGGAGGGCTCGCGGTTCGCCGGGTCGTTCCGCACCCACGGCCTGCTCGTGCCGGTGTTCGATCTCGACCCCGAGCGGCACCCCAACGAGTGGGTCGCCCCGACCGCCGAGTTCGGTGCCCGGCTCGCCGATGCCTTGGCGGTCGACGCGCCGCTCACCGCCGCCGAGCGGCGCTCGCGCGACGGCCTGCGCAGTCGTCAGGTCACTCTGCGCTGACCCGTCCCCTCGCCGACCCCGGCCCGACCCCGGGCCGAGCGAATGTATCGTTCCGTCGGCCTACGGAGATGAGCGATACATTCGCTCGGCTCGGGGCGAGCGGGCTCACGACGGCGGCGTCAGCAGTTCCGGCGGAATCTGCTGGTCCTGGGCCAACGCGTCGAAGAACGGCACGGCCCGCGACCGATCCCACAGCAGCACGTTGCCGATCCCGGAGACGTCCTCGAAGCCGCCGACCGGGACGGTGGCGGTCACCGTCTCGCCGCGCATCGCCCACCCAAGCCGGGCCAGGTGCCACATGTGGTCGCTCTCGTCGACCCGCAACGAGCCGGCGACCCCGGAGGCCAGCGACCACATCCGCACCGGGTTCAGCAGCGTGCTCAGGCCGGTGGCCTTGCTGAGCAGGGCGGACATGAACAGCCGCTGGTTGTTCATCCGGTCGAGGTCGGCCAGCGCCGTCGCGCGGGTGCGCACGAAGCCGAGGGCCTGCGGACCGGTGAGTTCCTGGCAGCCGGCCGGCAGGGAGATCCCCGCCAGCGGATCGTCGATGGCCTGCGGCAGGCAGACGTCCACACCCCCGAGGTCGTCGACGATCGAGGCGAAGCCGCCGAACCCGATCTCGGCGTAGTGGTCGATGTGCACGCCGGTGGCGCCCTCGACGGTCTGCACCAGCAGCGCCGGACCACCCAGCGCGAACGACGCGTTCAGCTTGTCCTGGCCGTGGCCCGGGATCGGGACGTACGAGTCGCGGGGGAGGGACACCATCGTGGTGGCCCCGCCGCCGCTGGGCACGTGGATCAGCATGACGGTGTCGGTGCGGTCCGGGCCGGTCTCCCCACCTGTCGCGAGTTCCTGCTCCTGCTCGGTGCTGAGGCCGGTGCGGCTGTCGGACCCCACAAGCAGCCAGTTGGTGCCCGGGGTGTCGCCGACGCGGTTGTCGTAGTCGGCGAGCGCGTCGACGCGGGTGAGCTTGCCGTCGAGGTACACGGCACCGGCGCCGACGAGGGCGATCAGCACCAGCACGACGATCGCGGCGCGGCGCAGCAGGCGACGGGCGCCGACGGGGCGACGGCGCGGGGCCGGCTCGGGCGCGGGCGGGGTGGGCCGACGTCGCGGCGGCGGGGCCGGCGGTGGGGGCGCCGCGGCGCGGCGCGGCTCGTCGTACGGTTCGGGGGTCTGTCTGGGCGCCCAGTCGCGCTGCTGCCTCGGCGGTTGCTGCCTCGGGGGTTCGTGTGGCGGCGGGGCCGGCCGCGGCTGCCGCGGCGGGGGTGCCGGCGGCCGGTACTGCGGTGTGGGCGCCTGCGACCAGGCCTGCTGCGGGGCGGGGGGACGTCCGTCGCGACGGATGATCTGCGGTCCCTCCGGCGACGGCGACGACGGCGGCGCCGGCCGGCCCATCGGTGCCGGGCGGCGCGGCGGCGGCATCTGCGGAGGCTGATGCGGCGGCCGGGGCCGGGGCCGGGGGTCGGGATGGTCGCCGTTCACGACCTCCCAATGTACGCAGCCCGGGCTAGGGCAGCCAGGACACGTGCCCGCGCAGCGCCTGGTAGCCGACGAATGCGACGCTGTCGATCAGCGCGTGCGCCACCACCAGCGGCCACAGCTGCGACGTGCGCTGCCAGTACCGGCCGAACACCAGACCCATGACGACGTTGCCGAGCCCGCCGCCGAGGCCCTGGTAGAGGTGGTAGCTGCCGCGTAGCAGCGACGAGGCGAGCAGCGAGGAGTTCTCCGACCAGCCGAGCTGCCGCAGTCGGGTGATCAGGTACGCAACGACGAGAACCTCCTCGGCGGCGGAGTTCGCGATCGCCCACAGCACCAGCGCCGGCAGCCGCCACCAATAGTCCTCGAGAGTGCTGGGCGCGACGGTGAGGTTGATGCCCGCCGCCCGTGCCACCAGGTACAGGCCGAGCCCGGGGATTCCTATGAGCGCGGCCAGCCCCACGCCGGGGAGCAGGCCGCGGCGCAGCTGGTCCCGGGCGAAGCCGATCGCCTTCGGGCCGATGCCGCTGCGCCACAGCAGGTACACCCCGAGCGCAGCCCATGCCAGCAACCGGACGATGCCGAGTACCTGCCGGGCCAGGTCGATGAACTGCTGCGACGAGCGGGGGACGTTCAGCGCGACGGTCTGGTCGGACAGCGGCTCCGGTGCGAGTGCGGATTCGAGCAGCGACAGCATCGACGACAGCCCGCTCAGGCCGAAGGTGACGAGCAGGACGATGGTGACCTCGACCCACAGGGCGCGGCGGGCCGTCGGGTCGAGGGGCTCGGCGGGTGGCCGGGGCGGTGGCGTCAGCCAGGTACGGATCGTCACGGTCGCGATTGTGCCGCGTCGCGGCGGGCCTCTCACATCCTGATCTTGATCGCGTCCCGACGGGAGTTGACGCCCAGCTTGCGGTAGATCGAGCGCTGGTGGGTTCGCACGGTGTTCACGGACACGAACAGCGCGGCGGCGATCTCCTCCGCTGTCATCGGGGTGCGGAGGTAGGCGAGTATCTCCCGCTCCCGGGCGGACAGTACCCGAGCAGCCGCGAGCGTCTCGTCGGCCCGGACGAGGCGTGCGGCGACAAGGCGGCTCGCCTAGACGAACGCGAGAGCCTGCACGCCGGAGGGGTTGCCGACACCTCGACAGCGCGCTTCGGGTGACGAGGACGGCGATATCACTTCGCCGTCAGTGCCGTGACGACGGGGACGTTCGTGGTGTGCCGCAGCGGATCGGCCAGGTGGATCGCACGGGCGGACCCGACCGACCTCTCCACGAGCAGGGCGTGCGCCATACGCGTGTAGACCGGCCAGGGGACCCCGTGCTCGTCGCTCGGGGGCACACCGTCGAGCAGTTCCCGCGCACGGGTGAGTTCACGGACGTCTCCCAGCGCAGCGACAGTCGAGGCGAACGGGTGGGCCGCACTCGACGTGCGCTGTCCGGGGTCCCTCCGGTCGGCCGCGGTGAACACCACAGCGGCGAGAGTCCCGAAAGACGTTCGCCCCGATAATCATTCGCATTCGATCTCAGCGTCTATGCTGTCGCCATGTTGCTCATCGGAATCCTCGTGTTCGGCATGGTCGTCGGCGCCGCGGCCCAGTTGCTGCTGGGCAGGTCGGCGGGGCGGATCGATTGGACCCTCGCCTTCGCTGCCGGGCTCGCCGGTTCCTTCGTAGGCGGGCTGCTCGTCAGTCTTCTGGCCGGCGACGGACTGTCGCTACGGCCGAGCGGGATCATCGGCTCGCTCGTGGGGGCGCTGCTCGTCACCGGTGCGGTGGGCTGGTGGCGGGCACGTTCCGCCACGCCGAAGCCCTGACCCTCGGAGTGCGGGCGCGGAGCGGTGTGCAAGCTTCGAACGGGTCCTCGTCGGTCGTTCGTCGGAGATGACATTCCCGTCCATGCCTGGCGGGTCGTCGGTGGGCCGACCACGATGACCTCCGGTCGGCCGCGTCATGTGGCGCGGAGGAGGTAGGGCCGCGGTGTGTTCTTCGGGCGGCTGGGGCAACCTGAAGGACACACCGGCCGCGAAGCGGCCTTTCCTCACCAGAAGTCCAGTGCCTCCGCCAACGCGGTGGACTGCGCGTGGGTGGGCCGCTGCGCGCCGTCGACGGCGTAGACGGTGGTGCCCACGGTCGCGACGACGAGACCGTGCCGGGCGACGCCCATCGGTGGCAGCTCGGACCAGGTGCCGGTGGTCAGGTCGAACGCCTCGACGTCGTCGAGGACGCGGGTGGGTTCCTCGCCGCCGACCGCGACGATGCGGCCGTCGAGGTGGGTGACACCGAGCCCGCCGCGGGGGGTGGGCATGTCGGGAAGCTGCGTCCAGGTGTCGGTGGCGGGGTCGTAGCGCTCGACGGTGGCGACGTTCTTGTCGGCGGCCAGGTCCCGGCCGCCGACGGCGTAGGCGTAGGTGCCGTCGGTGGTGGCGGCGAGGTGCTCGCGCGGGGTCGGCAGGTCGGCGACCGTGCTCCAGCCGCTGCCGTCGAAGACGTCGGTCGTGGCGAGGAGGGTGTCGTCGGCCTGACCGCCGAACACGTAGATCTTGTCCCCGATGGTGACGGCGGCAGCGGCGGCACGCGCCTGCGGCATGGCCGGGAGTTCGGTCCACTGCCCGTCGCGCAGCGCGAACACCCGATCCGACGGTCGGGCGGTGAGGTCGGCGCCCTCGGGCACCCAGCCGCCGAGCACGACCAGCTCGTCCGCGTACTCGACGGCCATCGCGTGGTTGAGCGGGAGGGGGAGATCGGGTCCGACCTTCCAGGTGTCGATGGCCGGGTCGTAGCCCTCCACCCGGGCGGTGGACCCGTTGTTGTCGAGTCCGCCGAACACCCACACGGTGCCGTCGGCGACGGTGGCGGCGGTCTGCTGGCGGGCGGTGGGGGCGTCGCGCAGCTGCCGCCACGCCGGCCCGGGCTGGACGCGGCGCGGCGGGATCTGCAGCGCCTCGGTGACGGAGGTCGACTCGGCGTGGGTGGGTCCGGTGGCGCCGTCGATGGCGTAGACGGTGTCGCCGACCGCGCCGAGGGCCAGACCGTGCCGCGGGGTCCGCAGGTCCGGCAGCTCGGACCACGTGCCGGTGGTCAGGTCGAACGCCTCGACGTCGGCGAGGACGCGGGTGGGTTCCTCGCCGCCGGCGGCGACGATGCGGCCGTCGATGTAGGTGGCGCCGAGCCCGCCGCGCGGGGTGGGCATGTCGGGCAGGGCGGTCCACGCGCCGGTGGTGGGGTCGAAGCGCTCGAGGGTGGCGACGTTCTTGTCGGCGGACAGGTCCCGGCCGCCGATGGCGTAGGCGTAGGTGCCGTCGGTCGCGGCCGCGAGGTGCTCGCGCGGGGTCGGCAGGTCGGCGACCGTGGTCCAGGTGGTGCCGTCGAACACGTCGGTGGGGCGGATCAGGGTGTCGTCGGCCTGGCCGCCGAACACGTAGATCCTGTCCCCGATGGTGACGGCGGCGCCGGCGGCACGGGCCCGGGGCATCGGTGGCATCTCCACCCATTCACCGTTGCGGACGGCGAAGACCCGGTTCGATGCGGTGGCGGTGAGGTCGGGGCCGTCCGGGATCCAGCCGCCGAGGACGACGGGCACGCCGTCCCACGTGACGGCCGTCGCGTGGTTGAGCGGGATCGGCAGGTCGGGTCCGGCCTTCCAGGTGTCGATGGCCGGGTCGTAGCCCTCGTGGGCGGGGGAGGAGCCGGAGTCGTCCAGGCCGCCGAACACCCATACGGTGCCGTCGGCGACGGTGGCGGCGGTCTGCTGGCGGGCGGTGGGCGCGTCCCGCAGCGGTCGCCACGCGGCGGTCGGGGCGACCTCGGTGGTCTCGCCGGCCGCGGCGGTCCCGGCGTCGCCGGGCTGCCGTGTCGCCACGTAGACCGCCGTGGCCGCGACGGCGAGCAGCGCGACGGCGAGCACGGCGAGCAGCACCGGCAGCCGCACGGTTCGTCGCGCGGGGGGTTCGCTCGGGCGGGGTGGGCCGGGCGGCGGTGGCGGTGGGGGACCGTTCGGTCCCGGCGGTGCGGGTTTGACGGGTGCCGCGGTGGCCGTGACGGGTGTGGCCGTGACGGGTGTGGCCGTGACGGGTTTCGCGAGGGGGTGCCGGCCCGTCGGCTGGTCGTGGAACCGCAGCTCGCCGGGCAGGGCCATGTCGTCGACGTGGCGGCCGTGCCGGGCCTGGGTCTGCTGCAGCTCGCGGCCGAAGTCGGCCGCGGTCGCGGGCCGGCGGGCCGGGTCGACGGACATGGCGTGCTCGATGGCGGCGCACACGTCGTCGGGGATGCCGTGGGGGCGCAGGTCCGGGATGGGCTGGCTGGTGATGCGCAGGAACTGCGCGATGATCTCCTCGCCCGTGCGTCGCTCGAACGCGGCGCGGCCGGTGATGAGGGCGAACATGGCCGCGCCGAGACCGTAGATGTCCGAGGCCGGGGTGGGCGGCTTGCCCTCGAGCACCTCGGGTGCGGTGAAGGCGAGGGATCCGGTGAAGGCGCCGGTGGCGGTTTCGAAGCCGCCGGCGATGCGGGCGATGCCGAAGTCGGTGAGCTGCGGCTCGCCGTACTCGGTGACGAGGATGTTGGCGGGCTTGACGTCGCGGTGCAGGGTGCCGGCGCGGTGGGCGGTCTCGAGGGCGCCGGCGAGCTTGACCCCGACGCGGACGACGTCCCACCACGGCATCGGCCCGTCCCGGCGCACCCGCACCGCCAGCGAGTCGTTGGGGTGGTAGGGCATCACGATGTACGGCCGGCCGGTGGAGGTGACGCCCACCTGGAGGATGTTGACGATGTTCGGGTGGCCGGACAGCCCGCCCATCGCGAACCCCTCGCGCAGGAACCGTTCGCGGTTCTCGGCGTCGAGGTCGGAGGAGAGCACCTTGATCGCGACGGTGCGCCCGAGGGAGCGTTGCCGGCACCGATAGACGACGCCGAAGCCGCCCCGGCCGACGACGAGGGCGTCGTCGAACCCCGCCGCGGCGAGTTCCGCCGCGATCCCCTGCCCCGCGGGGCGGGTGGCTTCCGGATCGAAATCGGCCATGGTTCCCGGCTTTCGGCGTGCGACGCGCTCGGGGGAGTGCTGACTCGAGGATACCGCCGAAGCGCGGGGCCCGATCAGTGCCTCGCGCGCAGCCCGTTGGCGAACGGGCAGCCCACGAGGCGGCGCAGGGCGCGGCTCAGGGACTCGACGTCGTCGGCGGGTTCGGGGAACGGAATCCGGACGTCGTGGTCGCCGCGGCCGGACTCGAGTCGCAGGCGCAGGCCGTAACGGTCCAGGCCGAGAGGCCGGATGCGGCCGCGCCGGTCGTTGACGGGGATGTGCCGGGCGATGCGGTGGACGAGGTCGCCGTGGTCCTGCTCGAGGTGCTGCAACCATGCGGACTCGACGGCCGCGAACGGGTCCGGCGCGGCCGCGAGGACGTCGGCGACCTCCACGGACTCGGCGCCGGTGGTGTCGGCGGCGACGACGGACGTGAGGCGTACGCGCAGCAGTTCGGCGCGGTGCCCGACGTCGAGCAGCGCGGGGTGGGGCAGGGTCGCGGCGATGTCGGCGGCGAGCCGGCGGGGTTCGGCGACGGCGTGGGCGGTGCCGCTGAGCCAGGTGAGCGAGCGGACGGGGTTGCGCAGCCGCAGCGGCGAGTGGTCGGTCAGTTCCAGCACGGAGTGCAGGCCCGCGGCGCCGCGCTGCCAGGTCAGCGCGACGGCGGCACAGTCGTCGGGGACGACGACGAGCAGGTCGCCGTCGCTGTGCAGGTGGTGCAGCACCGCGGTGACGGGCGCGGCCCCGTCGGTGGCGAGTACGGCGGAGCCGGTGGCAACTGCGGCGGAGCCGGTGGCAACTGCGGCGGAGCCGGTGGCAACTGCGGCGGAGCCGGTGCGGGCGACGGCGGTGCGGACCGCTTCGGCGGTCGTGGGCGCGGAACGGGCGGTGGTGGCCGGCATCGAATCCTCCTCGGTTGGTAGGTGAGGCAAACCTAAGTCATGGTGAGCGAGGTCGCAACACCCCGGCGACTAGCCTGGAGACGTGCCGATCCCGCTCACCCTCGGAATGCCGCCGTCCCGCGAGGAGCCCCGCGGCCTGCTCACCGCACTGCTCACCCGCCGGCATCCGACCCTCGCCGACGCGCTCGCCGCCCCCGCGCTCGACGCGATCGGAGACCCCGTGGTGCCGGTGTCCACGCTGACCGAGGCCCTCGGGGAGACCACCGGGGCGGTGCGGATCGTCGGTGAACTCGACGTCGCCCCCGACGCGGAGCGCCTGGCCGGCCTGCGCCCGGTCCCGGTCCGCTACCAGCTCGACTGCACCGCGGCGGACCTCGACGACGCGCTCGCCGTCGCGGTACCCGCCCCTCTGACCGTCTACGTCGACGCCGGTGACCTGCCCGTGACGGCCCGCGCACTCGTCGGCGCCGGACACAGCCCCGGCCTGCCCACCGGACGCGACGTGGGGGAGATCGCCGACTTCCTGTCCGTCCTCGCCCACGCCGGCACCGGTTACGTCGCCCGAGCCCGCGACGCCGACGAGGTGCTCGCCCTGCTCGCCGCCACCGTCGCGGCCCTGCGCGGCGACGACGTGCGCGCCGCCTTCGCCGCGCCCGACCCCGGCCGGCTGACCGCCCTGATCCCCGAGGCGGCCGCGGCCGTGCGCGAGATCCTGCTCGCCGTCGAGGTCGACGACCCGGCCGGCGTCGCGCGCGACCTCGCAGCCCTCGGCCTGGCGGCGCGATGACCCCGTTGCCGCGATGACCCCGTTGCCGCGATGACAGGGCCCGGACACGTTCGATGCGTACCCTTCTAGGCGTGCCCCGCATCGCCTACTTCGGCCCCACCGGAACCTTCACGGAGATGGCCCTCGCCCGGTTCGAGGACGCCGGCACCTTCGACGGCCCGGTCGAGCGGGTGTCGGCCGCCAGCCCGCCCGCGGCGCTGCAACTCGTGCGCGACGGCGCGGTCGACGGCGCAGTGGTGCCCATCGAGAGCTCGGTGGAGGGCTCGGTGCCCCCCACGATGGACGCCCTCGCGGTCGGCCCGCGCCTGCAGATCGTGGCCGAAACCGAGCTGGACGTCGCCTTCACCGTCGTGGCCCGGCCGGGCATCACGCTCGACGAGGTCCGCACCGTGCACGCCTATCCGGTGGCCGCCGCGCAGGTGCGCCAGTGGATCGTCGACCACATGCCGAAGGCCGACGTGGTGGCCGCCTCGTCCAATGCCGGCGCCGCCGAGGACGTCGCCGCCGGCAAGGCCGACGCCGGCGTGTCCACCGCCCTGGCCGGGCAGCGGCTCGGCCTGCCGGTCCTCGCCGACGGCGTCGCCGACCACGCCGGCGCCCGCACCCGGTTCGTGCTCGCCACCCGGCCCGCCCCCACGCCGGCGCGCACCGGCATCGACCGCACCTCCGTGATCCTGCAGCTGCCGAACGAACCGGGCTCCCTCGTGCGGGCCATGACCGAGTTCGCCACCCGCGGCATCGACCTCACCCGCATCGAGTCCCGCCCTACCCGCCAGGAATACGGGACCTACTTTTTCCACTTGGACTGTGTCGGCCACATCGACGACGCGCTCGTTGCCGAGGCGCTCAAGGCGCTGCACCGCTTCGCGCAGGTGCGGTTCCTCGGCTCCTGGGCGGCGGTGTCCCAGCACGGTGTGGCCCCGGTATCGGACGAAGAGGATGCGCAGTGGCTGCAACGGCTGCGGCGCGGGGAGGAAGAGCGTTGAGCGGCCGATTGATCCTGGTCCGGCACGGGCAGACGGTGGCGAATGTCGCACGTCGCCTGGACACCAAGCTGCCGGGCGCCGAACTGACCGACCTCGGCGTCGCGCAGGCCCGCACCCTCGGACAGGGCTTCGCGCAGCAGCCGCCGACAGCCCTGTTCGCCTCGCAGGCCCTGCGCGCCCGGCAGACCGCCGAGCACGTCGAGCTCGCCGCCCGTGTGACCACCGTCGTCCGCGAAGGCCTGCACGAGGTGCAGGTCGGTGAGCTCGAGGACCGCAGCGACGAGGAATCCCACGCGCTGTTCATGAAGGTGTACGAGTCCTGGCACACCGGCGACCTGCGCGACCGGGTGCCCGGCGGCGAATCCGGCCTCGACGTCCTGGACCGGTACCTGCCGGTGGTCGAGTCGCTGCGCACCGACTACCTCGACGACGGCTCGGGGGACGTCGTGGTGGTCAGCCACGGCGCCGCCATCCGCCTCGTCGCCGCGCACCTCGGCCGGGTGCCGGGCAGCTTCGCGACCAGCAACCACCTCGCCAACACCCAGAGCGTCGAACTGGTCCCGCTGCCCGGCGGCGGCTGGGAGTGCGTGCGCTGGGGCACCTTCCAGACGCCGTTCCACGACACCGGACGCGCCGGCGCCGACGATCCGATGGGTTAGCCCCCACCTCGTCGTCCGCGCGCCGTGGTGCTTCCTGCGCGCGTCCATCGCTCGCGGGGAGCCCCCGAGTGCGCAGGCGTCCCGGCCGGGGCCGACGCACAGGTATCCTCGAGCCGTCCGAATGTAGCGATCGATAGGTTGGGTACGGCAATGGGAACTTCCACCGACGACACCGTCGCGGACGGTGTCGCTGCGCCGGACTGGCGTCGCCTCGAGCCGATGGAGCTGACTCCCATTCTCTCCGCGGCGCTCGACGCCTTCTACGAGACCGGGTTCCACGGCACCTCGGTACGGGAGATCGCCCGCCGGGTCGGCGTCACCGTTCCCGCGCTGTACTACCACCACGAGAACAAGGAAGGCCTGCTCATCGCGCTGCTCGAGCTCTCGACCAGCGACGTGATGACCCGGGCCTACGCCGCCGACGCCGACGGCGGCGACGATCCGGTGCAGCGGCTCTCCAACGCCATCGAGGCGATCGTGCTGCGCATGACGAACCGTCCCCGCCTCGCCGCCCTCGAGGGCGAGGTGCGCTACCTCAGCCCCGAGAACCGGCAGCGCTACCGCGCGGTGCGCAAGGAGATCGAGAAGCTCGTCTTCGAGATCGTCGAGGACGGGACCCGGCGCGGGGCGTTCGACGTCGAGGATCCGGCCGAGACGACCCGTGCGCTGCTCGGCATGTGCCAGTCCATCCCGCGGTGGTACCACCGCGAGGGCTCCCTGAGCCCGGAGGAGGTGGCGCGCAAGTACGTCGCGATCGCCCTCAAGACGGTCGGCGCCACCCCTCCCCCGAAGCCCTGACGGGCGGACTCAGCCCCGGCCGAACACCGCCGTCCGCTTCTCCTGGAAGGCGCTCACGCCCTCGTGGAAGTCCGCGGACGCCAGCAGCTCGAGCTGCCCGGCGCGCTCGCGGGTGAACGCGCTGTCGAGCTCGCCGAGGGTCGCGTCGTTGATCGCGTCCTTGGTGGCGTGGAAGGCCTCGACCGGTCCGGCGGCGAGCCGGATGGCGAGCGCGTCGACGGCGGCGGCGAAGTCGTCGTCGGGGTGCACCTCGGCGATCAGCCCGGCCGCGAGTGCCTCGGTGACGGGCAGCCGTTCGGCGAGCAGCGCCATCTTCAGGGCACGGGCACGGCCGATCGATGCGGCGACGAGTGCGGTCGCGCCGCCGTCGGGCATGAGGCCGATGCGGGTGAAGGCGAGCAGCAGGTAGGCGGACTCGGCCGCGACGGTGAGGTCGCAGCCCAGGGCGAGGGACACGCCGACGCCGGCGGCGGGGCCGTTGACGGCGCCGATGACCGGGCGCGGGAAGGCGCGGATCGCGGCGACGGTGCGGTTGGCGGCGTCGATGGTCCCGGCCGACGGCGGAGCGGACAGGTCCTTGCCGGCGAGGTCGGCGCCGGTGCAGAAGGCGCGACCGGTGCCGGTGAGGACCGCGACGCGCACGGCGTCGTCGCCGGCGTGCTTCTCGAAGGCGTCGGCGACGGCCTCGAGGGTGGCGGTGGTGACGGCGTTCATCCGTGCGGGCCGGTTGAGGGTGACGCGCAGGATGCCGTCGTCGACGGTGACGTCGACGCCGACGGGATCGATGGTCATGGGTCCTCCGGGGGGTGGGGTTCTCGGGACGGTCAGGGTCTCTCTGGACGTCAGGGGCGCAGCGCCAGGGCGACCTTGCCGGTGGCGGAGCGATGTGCGAGCGACCGCAGCGCCTCGGCGGCGTGCGTCATCGGGTGGACGGTGGGTTCGGGGATCTGCAGTGCCCCGGAGCGCAGCAGCGGCTCGAGCTGCGCCCATTGCTGGGCGGTGTAGCCGGGGAAGGTACGCACGTATTCGCCCCATCCGGCGCCGAGGACCGAGATGTTCTTGAGCAGAAGACGATTCACTTTGACGGTGGGAATCTCGCCGCCGGTGAAGCCGAGGACCACGACCCGTCCGTTCGGTGCCAGGCTGCGCAGGCTGTCGGTGAACCGGTCGCCGCCGACGGGATCGAGAACGATGTCGACGCCGCGTCCGCCGGTGAGCTCGAGGACCCGGTCCTTGAAGCCCTCCACGGCGACGGTGTGGGTGGCGCGGTTGGCTTTCGCGACCGCGGCCTTCTCCTCGGTGCTCACCACCGCGATGGTCTCGAGTCCGAGCGCGGCCGCGACCTGCAGGGCGGCGACGCCGACCCCGCCTGCGGCGCCGTGCACGAGCACCGTCTCGCCGGCGCGGTAGCGGGCGCGTTCGTCGAGGGCGAAGTGGACGGTCAGGTAGTTCATGAGGAATCCGGCTCCGGCCGTCAGGGACACCGAATCGGGAAGCGGAAAGACGGATTTCGGATCCACCGCGACGGTCTGCTGCCAGGCGCCGCCGGTGGCGAGGACGGCGACGCGCTGCCCCGGGCTCAGGCCGCTGCCGGCCGGGGCGGTGCGCACCGTGCCGGCGCCTTCGACGCCGAGCACGGACGGCAGGGGGCGCACGACCTGGTAGCTCGCTGTGGTCTGCAGCAGGTCTGGGAACGAGACTCCGGCCGCGTGCAGATCGACGACGACGACGAGGCCGTCCGCATCGGGCTCGGGAAGGTCCACGAGCCGTACGCCGTCGGGCCCGGTTGCTTCGGTCAGTTGTACCGCCTGCATGAGTTCTCCTGCCGTCCTGGTGGCCGAGCCTGTCTCGGGGCTCCGTGTCTCGGGGCCCGTGTCTTCGGGAATCCGTGTCGCGGCTCACGCGTACGGCCTCATCCATACCAGAACCGTCTGATCGGACGCTAGTTAGACCAGACCATTGACCGATCGATCGATCCGTGATAGTCCTTTAGCGATCGATAAGTAACGCCGACTGTATCCGATAGGGGCGCACATGGCCGACGAGTCCACCGTTACCGAACCTGCCGCACAGTACGAGCGGCGTGGCGGCATCGCCGTCATCACGCTCAACCGCCCCCGGGCGCTCAACGCCGTGAACGCAGCGCTGGCGACGGCGGTCGGCACGCTGCTCGAGCAGGCGGAGGCGGACGACGACGTGCGCGTCGTGGTGCTCACCGGTGCGGGCCGCGCGTTCTGCGCGGGCGCCGACCTCAAGGCCCTGGCCACGGGCGAGAGCATCGCCGCCGACGGGCACCCCGAATGGGGTTTCGCCGGCTATGCCCAGCACTGGATCAGCAAGCCGACCATCGCCGCGGTCAACGGGTTCGCCCTCGGCGGCGGCACCGAGCTGGTGCTCGCGTCCGACCTCGCCGTCGTCGACGAGGAGGCCCAGCTGGGCCTGCCCGAGGTCAAGCGAGGTCTCTTCGCCGCCGCGGGCGGGGTGATCCGGCTCCAACAGCAGATCCCCCGCAAGGTCGCGCTGGAACTGGCGCTGACCGGTGAGCCGATCTCCGCTGCGCAGGGCAAGGAACTGGGCCTGGTCAACCGGGTCGCACCGCACGGCACGGCGCTCGAGATGGCGCTCGGGCTGGCGGAGACCATCGCCGCGAACGCTCCGCTCTCGGTACGCGAATCGAAGTCGATGATCCACCGGACCGCGCACGGCGCCGACTGGGAGCCGGGTGTGTGGGAGGCCAACGCCGCCGCGGTGAAGGTGGTGTTCACCAGCGACGACGCCAAGGAAGGCCCGACCGCGTTCGCGCAGAAGCGGCAGCCGGTCTGGAAGGGTCGCTGACCCCCTGATCTCGGCCCGGGGTCTCGTCGATCCCCTCCGGGGCACCCGGGCCGCTCCAACCCTCGAAAGGAACTCCTCATGACCAACGCTGTCATCGTCGACGTGGTCCGCACCGCGGTCGGCAAGGGCAAGCCCGGCGGCGCCCTGTCCGGCACCCATCCCGTCGAGCTGCTCGCCCACGTGCTGCGTGAGATCACCTCGCGCAACGACCTCGACCCCGCCCTCGTCGACGACGTCATCGGCGGCTGCGTCAACCAGGCGGGCGAGCAGGCCCTGAACATCTCCCGCACCGCCCTGCTGTCGGCCGGCTTCCCCGAGTCGGTGCCGGCCACCACCATCGACCGGCAGTGCGGCTCGAGCCAGCAGGCCGCCCACTTCGCCGCCCAGGGCATCATCGCCGGCGCCTACGACATCGTCATCGCGTGCGGTGTGGAGTCGATGAGCCGGGTGCCGATGGGTACCTCGTCGATGGGGCAGGACGCCTCCGGCCCGGGCATCGCCGCCCGCTACCCCGAGGGCCTGGTCAACCAGGGTATCTCCGCCGAGCTGATCGCCGCGAAGTGGAAGTTCGACCGCGAGGCCCTCGACGCGTTCTCGGCGCAGTCGCACCAGCGGGCCGCCGAGGCGATCGCCGCCGGTTTCTTCGACAAGGAGATCGTCCCGATCACGGTCACCAATGCCGCCGGTGAGCAGGTCCGGCACACCGTCGACGAGACGGTGCGCGCCGCCACCACCGCCGAGGCCCTGGCCGGGCTGAAGCCGTCGTTCTACACCGAGGCGTACGCCGCGCGCTTCCCGGAGGCCGGCTGGCACATCACCCCGGGCAACTCGTCGCCGCTGACCGACGGGGCGTCGGCGGTGCTGATCATGAGCGAGGAGGCCGCGGCCAAGCTGGGCCTGACCCCGCGGGCGCGGTTCCATTCCTTCGCCGTCGCCGGCGACGATCCGATGTTCATGCTCACCGCCCCCATCCCCGCGACGAAGAAGATCCTGGCCCGCTCGGGTCTGGGCATCGACGACATCGACGCCTACGAGGTCAACGAGGCGTTCGCCCCGGTGCCGCTGATGTGGGCGCACGAGTTCGGGGCGGATCCGGCCCGGCTCAACCCGCGCGGCGGCGCGATCGCCCTCGGACACGCCCTCGGCTCGTCGGGCACCCGGCTGCTGACCACGCTGGTCAACCACCTCGAGGCCACCGGCGGCCGGTACGGCCTGCAGACCATGTGCGAGGGCGCCGGCATGGCCAATGCCACCATCATCGAACGTCTCTGACCCGCAACCACATCCGAAAGGAATCTCATGATCGTCAACGACAGCGTTGCCGTCGTCACCGGCGGTGCCTCCGGCCTCGGCCTGGCCACCGTCAAGGCCCTGCTCGCCGACGGCGCGCAGGTCGTCATCATCGACCTGCCCTCCTCCAACGGTGAGACCGTCGCCAAGGAGCTCGGCGACCGCGTCCGCTTCGCCGCCGCCGATGTCACCGACGAGGCCGCCGTCGTCGAGGCCCTCGACCTCGCCGAATCGCTCGGCCCGCTGCGCGTCGCGGTCAACTGCGCCGGCATCGGCAACGCCATCAAGACCGTGAGCAAGAAGGGCGCGTTCCCGCTCGCCGACTTCACCAAGATCATCAACGTGAATCTCGTCGGCACGTTCAACGTGATCCGCCTGGCCGCCGAGCGCATCGCCAAGACCGAGCCGATCGACGGCGAGCGCGGCGTCATCATCAACACCGCCTCCGTCGCCGCGTTCGACGGCCAGATCGGCCAGGCCGCCTACTCCGCGTCCAAGGGCGGCGTCGTCGGCATGACCCTGCCGATCGCCCGCGATCTCGCGTCGCTGCTGATCCGCGTCGTCACCATCGCCCCCGGCCTGTTCAAGACCCCGCTCCTCGGCTCCCTGCCGGAGGAGGCGCAGGCCTCGCTCGGCCAGCAGGTGCCCCACCCGGCCCGCCTCGGCGACCCGTCCGAGTACGGCGCCCTGGCCGCGCACATCGTCTCCAACCCGATGCTCAACGGCGAGGTCATCCGCCTCGACGGCGCCATCCGCATGGCCCCGCGCTGAGCGCCGCCTGAGCTGATCGACGCGTGAGAGGACGGGGCCGATGACTGTGGAGCCCGCACCCCCCAGGTTCGCGAACTGGCGGGAGTTCGAGCCCCTACAGCTCGGCCCCATCCTCGATCACGCGCTGGAAGCCTTCGGAGAGAACGGTTTCCACGGAACCACCGTCCGCGACCTGGCCCGCCGGGTCGGGGTGACGGTGCCCGCGCTGTACTACCACCACGAGAACAAGGAAGCCGTTCTCGTCACCCTACTCGACACCGCCGTCCGGGACCTGATCGAACGCGCCCTCGCCGCCGTCGGTGAGGGTGGTGACGACCCCGTCCGGCGCTTCACCAACTTCGTCGAGGCGATCGTGCTGAACTCGACGCACCGCGCCCCGCAGTCCGCACTCGACTCCGAACTGCGGCACGTGTCCCCGCAGAACCGCCGCAACTACGCCGCGACCCGGAAGCGCCTCGAGCTCATGGCCCTCGACCTCGTCGACGACGGGGTCGAGCGCGGCGTCTTCGCCGTCGACGACATCGCCGAATCCGTGCGTGCCCTGCTCGGCATGTGCCAGTCCATCGCCCGCTGGTTCCGGCTCGGCGGCCCGCTCACTCCCGACCAGGTCACCGCCCGCTACACCGTCATCGCCCTGCGCATCGTGGGATACCGGGCCGCGCCGGACCCGCCCAGCGACTCGTCGCCGGTGCGGAGGAACTGAGCGCCGATCGCCCGCCGACCCGACCGTCCTTCGCCCTCCTGGGAGAGAACCGATGCACCGCAACCTTTTCGAAGCCGACCACGAGGCGTACCGGGACACCCTGCGCGAATTCCTCGCCCGCGAGGTCGAACCGCACTACGAACGGTGGGAGACCGAGCGGCTCATCGACCGCTCCGCCTGGCTCGCCGCCGGCAAGTCCGGCATCGTCGGCCTCGGCGTCCCCGAAGAATACGGCGGCTCCGGGGTGACCGACTACCGGTTCCGCTGCGTCGTCGCCGAGGAGATCGCCCGCACCGGCACCACCTCCTTCGGCTCCGGCATGAGCCTGCAGGATGACATCGCCATCCCCTATGTCGCCGACCTCGGCACCGAGGACCAGAAGCGGCGCTGGCTGCCCGGCATGGCCGCCGGGGAGCTGATCGGCGCGATCGCCATGACCGAACCCGGCACCGGCTCGGACCTGCAGGCCGTCAAGACCACCGCCGTGCGCGACGGCGACGACTGGATCCTGACCGGGCAGAAGACGTTCATCACCAACGGTATCCACTCCGATCTGGTCATCGTCGTCGCCCGCACCGACCCGCACGCCGGTGCCCGCGGATTCTCCCTGCTCGTCGTCGAACGCGACATGCCGGGCTTTTCCCGCGGCCGCAAGCTGCACAAGGTGGGCCTGGCCGGGCAGGACACCGCCGAGCTGTCCTTCGAGGGCGTGCGGGTGCCGGCCGCGAACCTGCTCGGCACCGAAGGGCAGGGATTCTTCCACCTGATGGAGCACCTGCCCCTCGAGCGCCTCTCCATCGCCGTCGCCGCGATCGCGGCCGCGCGGGCGGCGTACGAGTGGACCAAGGACTACGTGTTCGAACGCAGGGCGTTCGGCAAGCCGATCGGCGACCTGCAGAACACCCGCTTCGCCCTCGCCGAGATGCTCACCGAGATCGAGGTCACCGGCTCGCACATCGACCGGTGCGTCCTGGCGCTCAACGCGGGCGAGCTGACCGCGGTCGACGCCGCCAAGGCCAAATGGTGGGCCAGCGAGCTGCAGAAGCGCGTCGTCGACCGGTGCGTGCAGTTGCACGGCGGCTACGGCTACATGATGGAGTACCCCATCGGCCGCGCCTACGTCGACACCCGCATCCAGACCATCTACGGTGGCACCACCGAGATCATGAAGGAGATCATCGGACGCGACATCGCCGCCGAATACGCCTGATCCACCCCGTATCCGAAGGAGAGACACCATGTTCGATCTGTCCGGCAAGCGGGCACTGGTCACCGGCGGCTCGGCCGGAATCGGGCTGGGCATGGCGCGCGGGCTCGCCTCCGCAGGTGCCGACGTGGCGCTGTGGGGCCGCGGCGCCGAACGCCTCGAGAAGGCGGCGGCCGATCTCGCGACGACCGGGGCGCGCGTGGTGACCCGATCGGTGGACGTGTCCGACGAGGAGGCCGTGCGCGACGGTGTCGCCGCGACGGTCGCGGAGCTCGGCGGCCTCGACATCGTCGTGGTCAACGCCGGAATCGGTGTGCCCCTCGTCAAGTTCGTCGAGTCGAGTACCGAGGACTACCGGAAGGTGACGGCCGCCAACCTCGACGGGGCGTACTTCACCCTGCGCGAGACGGCCAGGGTGCTCGTCGACCAGGGCACCGGCGGATCGGTGATCGTCACCTCCAGCCTGGGTGCGATCCAGGGCGCCGGGCGCAATCAGGCCTACGCCGCCACCAAGGCAGGGGTCCTGGCCCTGGCCAACGGGTGCGCGGTGGAACTCGCCCGGCACCGCATCCGCGTCAACAGCGTGCTGCCCGGCTGGATCGCCACCGACATGACCGGACCGCTCCAGGGCTCCGAATCGTTCACCACGCACGTTATTTCCCGGGTACCGTTGGGCCGGTGGGGAACTCCCGAGGACTTCGCCGGCATCGCCGTGTACCTCGCGAGCGACGCGTCCGCGTTCCAGACCGGATCGTCCACCCTGATCGACGGCGGCTACTCGATCTTCTGACGTCGCCGGAAGTGTTGTCCAGCAAGTTCGTCCACGAGGAGAAGCTATGGCACTGACCGCATTCCTGGAGCTCGAGTTCAAGCCCGACGTGCTCGGGGAGGCCCGCGCGCTGATGGATCGTGTGCTGAAGGAAACCCGCGCGTTCGACGGCTGCCTGGGCCTCGAGGTGCTCGCCGACCGTTCGAACGAGGCCCGCTGGGTGGTCGTGGAGAAGTGGGAGTCGGAGCAGCACGACGCCGCGTACCGCGAGTTCCGGGCCGGGCCCGGTGCAATCACCGATCTCGGTCCGCTGCTCGCGGGTGCGCCGAAGCTGACCTACTACAACGAGGTCTGACCGGCAGGGGTGGGCAGATCCCGCCCTGGGGTGCCTGGCCGGGGGCGGCGCCGTCGCCGACGATCGATACGTCGGATCGACGCCCGCCTACCCGGTCCCGGGAACGGCGGAACCTCCCAGAAAAGGCGGACGCCATGAACATCGAAGAGATGGCCCGGACCCTGCTCACCCTCGACGCCGGTGACGAAGCCGCGCTGCGCAGCGTCGCAGCGATCGAGGACGCCACCTTCGCGGCCTACGCGAGCGACTACGTCGAGGCCATGACGCGGCCCGGCTGCAAGGGCTGCCACGGCGGCTGATCGGCGGGCGTGCAACGGCCGGGGCACCACGGTGCCCCGGCCGTACCGTCCCGACGACCGCCACCGAAGGAACCCCTCATGACCGCTGCGCTGCCGTTGCTGCTGCGCTCGCACCCCCACCTCACCACCGCCTCCGCCGAATCCCGGGACTTCCAGGCCCGCGTCGGGCATCCCGCGGCGACGGATCCGGCGCCGTGTGTCCTCGTCCTCACCCGGGCCGCCGACCGCGAGATCGACGAGCTGTCGCTGTGGCTCGCCGCCCGCGGCATCGCGCTGGTGCGTCTCGACAGCGACCGGTGTGCCGACACGGACGTGCAGTGGGATCCGTTCGCCGGCCTGCTCACCCGCGACGGCCGGACGTTCCGGCCCCGGGCGTGCTGGCTGCGCTACTTCGACGTCGACGCACTGCGCACCGCGCAGACCACCCCCGACGCAGTGCAGCACGTGCGCGACCAGTGGCAGGCCCTCGTCGCCGCCCTTGCCGCGCACCCCGGCCTGCACACGCTCAACTCCGGGGCCCGGCCCGGAACCCCCGACCGCCTGACCCAGCTCGCCGCCGCCCGCGCGGCCGGGCTGCGTGTGCCCGCCACCCTCGTGACCACGCGGCTCGACGTCGCGGCCCGGGCCCTGCCGGGGCCCGGCGACCTGCTGGTCAAGAGCCTCGGCCGGCACTGCGTCGAACCGCAACCCGGCCGCCTGCGGGGCGTCTACCCGCAGCGCGTCAGCCGCGCGTCACTCGACGGCGAACACCGCACGGGCGCACCGGTGCTCGTGCAGGAGTATGTGGCCGCCGACCGGGAGCTGCGGATCCACGCCGTGGGCGGAACGCTGATCGGCTACGCGGTCACCCGGCCCACCCCCGAGTCGCTGTGGACCCGGCCGGAGTCGATCACCGTGCGGCGCTGCGACATTCCCGCCGACGTGGCCGCATCGCTGCGGACGCTCCTCGACCGGTTCCGGCTCGACCTCGCCGCCTTCGACCTGCTCGACACGCCCGGCGGCCCGGTGTTTCTCGAGGTCAACCCCGAATTCGACTGGCGCTGGACCGAACACGGCGCCGGTGACACCGACACCACGAACGCGGTGCGCGCCCTGATCGCCGCCGCGACCGCCCCCGCCCCCCGAGGAGAGAACCGATGACCCGCGTCGCCGTTGCCGAGTATGCGGTGCTGTTCTGGCGTGACGGCACGCTGGTGTGGGACGACTACCTGCACCACCGGCAGTTCGCGCTCACCCCCGACAGCGAGCGGGTGCTGCGCTGGTTCGCGTCGTGGCGCGAACTCGACAGCATCGCCGAACTGGGGGAGCTGTCGCTCGGAATCGCTCGCCGGCTGCTCGAGGCGCAGGTCCTCGTCGCCGAGGGATCGGCCGAGCACGTCGAACAACAGCAGATGCTCGCCGAGTGGGGCACGTGGGGCCCCTCGGCCCGCTACCTGCACTTCGCGGCCCGCACCGGCTCCGACGTCCGGTTCGCCGACGTGCTCGACGACGAGCTGCGGTCGGCGGCCAAGGCGAGCGAGCAGCCCGCCCCTGCGCCGGCCAAGTCCTACCCGCAGCATCCGATGATTCCCGTGCCCGGCGACCGGCCGGACTCGTCCGGGTGGCGGCGCCCGGGACTCGTCGACGCCCTGTTCGAGCGCCGCTCGGTCCGGCAGTTCACCGCCGACCCCGTGTCCCTGGACGCGGTGGGCACCGTCGCCCGCGTCGCGACGGGACCCGTCGAAGTGATCGACCATCCGCAGGTGGGGCAGGTGCTGTTGAAGACCAGCCCGTCCGCCGGCGCCCGCACCCCCATCGAGCTGTACCTCTACGCGAACCGCGTCGACGGGCTCGCGCCGGGGTTCTTCCACTACGCGCCGCTGCGCGGCGGGCTGGAACGGATCGGCGACAGCGTGCCCGGCTCCGTGCTGGGCGCGGCGCTCGGCGAGCAGCCGTGGCTGTCGGACTGCGCGGCGTTGCTGATCTACACGGCGGTACCGGCCCGGACCCGGTGGCGGTACGAACGTTCCCGCGCCTACCGCGACATCCTCATCGAACTCGGCCACGTCAGTCAGACCGTCCTGCTCACCGCCACCGCGCTGGGCCTGGGCGCGGTGACGGCGACGGCGATGCGCGACCGCGAGCTCGAGGACCTGCTCGGCTGCGATCCCACCGCCGAGCCGGCCCTGGCGGTCACCGCGCTGGGCCGCCCCGCCGCCGGACTCGGGTGACGCCCGTTGTCCGCCGGCGGTGGTGCGCTCCGCAACCCCGACTTCGCGCGGCTGTGCGCCGGTCAGGCGGTCGCGCAGCTCGGCAGCCGCGGCTACGGCGTCGCGATCATGTTGTGGGTGCTCGCGGTCAGCGGTTCGGCCGCGACGGTCGGGCTGGTCTCGACCGTGACGATGGGTGCCTTCACGGCCGCGACGGTCCCGGCCGGCTGGATCGTCGACCGCTTCGATCGCCGTCGCGTCATGATCACCGTCGACGCCTGCTCGGCGGCCGCCGCCGCGGTGCTCGCGGGCTGCGCGTGGCGCGGTCTGTTCCATCCGGTGCCCGTCCTCGTCGCGGTGTCGGTGCTCGGGGCGGGGTGGGCGGTGCGCGGACTCGCCGAGGACGCGGCTGTGCCGCAGGTGGTTGAGCGCGAGCAGATCGGCACGGCGTACGGGCTTTTCGAGGCGCGGGGGTACGCGACCGGGGTGGCCGGCCCGCCGCTCGCGGCGACCCTCTACGGTCTCGGCGCCGCGCTGCCCTTCGCGGGACATGCCGTGTCGTTCGTGGTGGCGGGAGCGGCCGCGGCCCGGGTGCGCACCCCGCTGCAGGCGCCGCGCGTCCCCGGTTCCGCCGCGGAACGGCCGTGGGCCGCCATCCGGGACGGGGTGCGGTGGTTCGCCGCCCACCCGTTCGTCCGCACCACCGCGGCGCTGACGGCCGTCGCCGAGTTCGTGGTAAACGGCTGTGGTCTGGTGGTGGTCGTGCTCCTGGCCGACAGCGGCGCGCCGTCCTCGACGGTCGGGATCGCGCTCGCCGTCGCCTACGGCGGGGGCATGCTCGGGGCGCTGGCGGTGCCGCGGCTCCGCCGCCGGATCCCGGCCCACCGTCTGCTCGTGCTCTCGGCGGGCCTCGGTGTCCTGGCGGTCCTCGCGGCGGCCACGGGGTCACCGGTCGTCGCCGCCGCCGGTTATGCCGCCCTGCTGGCGGTGACCCCGTCGTGGTCGGTGGTGGTGACCGCACGCTGTGCCGAACTGGTGCCCGACGAGGTGCGGGGCCGGGTCGGCGCGGCGACCGGGCTGGTCACCTCGTTGCCGGCGATGTTCGCCCCGCTGACGGTGGGCGTGCTGACGACGGCCGTCGGCGCGGCGAGCACCGCGTGGATGCTCGCCGCGCTCCTCGGCGGGGTGGTCGTGGCGACCGCGGTCAGCCGGACGGTGCGCCTACAGGCCGGCGAGCCGCTCCCGCGCCGCGCGGTACTCGGTGGCGAGCCGGTCGACGAGCTCGGCGGCGGGGACGACGGCGTCGATCGCGCCGACGCCCTGCCCGGAACCCCAGATGTCGCGCCAGGCCTTCGCCTTCGCGCCGGTTCCGGAACTCTCGCCGGTGCCGAAGTCCATGGCCGACGGGTCCGACACGGCGAGGTTGTTCGGGTCGAGCCCGGCGGCTTCGATGCTGCCGCGCAGGTAGTTGCCGTGCACGCCGGTGAACAGGTTGGAGTAGACGATGTCGGCGGCGGTGGAGTCGACGATCATCTGCTTGTAGCGGGCGTCGGCGTTGGCCTCGGCGGTGGCGATGAACGCCGAACCGACGTAGGCGAGATCGGCGCCGGCGGCCTGGGCCGCGAGGATCGAACGGCCGTGCGCGATCGAGCCCGACAGCAGCAGCGGGCCGTCGAACCACTCACGGATCTCCTGGACCAGCGCGAACGGTGACTGGGCGCCCGCGTGGCCGCCGGCGCCGGCGGCGACGGCGATGAGGCCGTCGGCGCCCTTGTCGACGGCCTTGCGGGCGAAGGTGTTGTTGATGACGTCGTGCAGGACGATGCCGCCGTAGGAGTGGATGGCGTCGTTGACGTCGGTGCGGGCGCCGAGGGAGGTGATGACGACCGGGACCTCGAACTCGACGATCGTGGCGAGGTCTTCTTCGAGGCGGTCGTTGGAGCGGTGCACGATGAGGTTGACCGCGTAGGGCGCGGACGGCGCCTCGGGGTGGTTGGCGTCGTGCTTGGCGAGGGCCTCGGTGATGCGGGTGAGCCACTCGCGCAGCATCGCCTGGGGGCGCGCGTTGAGCGAGGGGAAGGAGCCGACGACGCCGGAGGTGCACTGGGCGATCACCAGGTCCGGACCGGAGACGATGAACATCGGCGACGCCACGACGGGCAGGCGCAGCCGGTCTTGCAGGATCGAAGGCAGGGCCATGCGAATCTCCTTGGTGATTTCGGTGTTACGACTGCCCGAGCTGGGCGGCCATGAGCGGGATGAGGGCCTGCAGGCCCTTCAGCGGGCGGGCCATGACCTTGAACGAGATGATCCGGCCGCGGTCGTCCCAGCGGATCAGGTCGATGCCGTTGACGTGGATGCCGTCGAGATCGGCGGTGAACTCGAGAACCGCCGAGTCGTCGTTGTACCACTCGTCGACGTAGCGGAACCCCGTACCGGAGAACACGGTGAGCGCCGCCCGCAGGTAGGCGACGGTCTTGGCCTTGCCTTCCTGCGGCGTGAACACCGCGGGGGAGGAGAACACGGCGTCGTCGGCGATCAGGTCCTCGAGGGCGGCCATGTCCTCGTGCTCGACGATGTGATGCCAGCGTTCGACGACGGGGGGCCGGGTACGAGTGGTCATGGTTCCCTCTCTGTGTTCGTCGCTTCGAGCGTAGGGGCCGCGCCACTAAACAGTCAATGGTGACCGTTCACCCGCGGAACGGCGGTACGGGCAGATCGTCGCGGAACAGGTCCGGCAGGTCTGCGGACACGCTGTCCGGGAACGCCGCGGGACGCTTCTCGAGGAACGCCGAGATGCCCTCGCGGGCGTCGCGCCCGACGCCGCGGAGGTTGATGCCGCGCGTCTCGATGCGGTGCGCGACCATGGGGTGCTCGGCGCCCAGCGTGCGCCACATCATCTGCCGCGAGAGCGCCACCGACACCGGGGCCGAGTGCTCGGTGAGGCTGCGGGCCAGCGCATACGCCCGCTCGAGCAGTTCGGCCCCGGGATACAGCGCATAGACGAGCCCGGCCGTGTGGGCCTCGGCCGCGTCGAAGATCCGTCCCGAATACACCCAGTCCAGGGCGGTCTGCAGCGGAACCAGGCGGGGCAGGAACCAGGTGGAGCACGACTCGGGGACGAGGCCGCGGCGGTTGAACACGAAGCCGATGCGGGCGTCGTCGGCGGCGAGGCGGAAATCCGCCGCGAGCGTCATGGTGATGCCGACGCCGACGGCCGGGCCGTTGATCGCCGCGATGATCGGCTTGCGGCACTCGAACATGCGCAGCACGACGCGGCCGCCGCCGTCGCGCCGGACGTCGGCGGCCGTGTCATCGCGCCGGACGTCGGCGGCCGTGTCATCGCGCCGGACGTCGGCGGTCGCGTCGTCGCTCGGCTCGTCGAGCCGCTGCGCGAACGTGTCGGCACCGCCGGAGAGGTCGGCGCCGGCGCAGAATGCGCGCCCGGCGCCGGTGAGTACAACGGCGCGCACGGAATCGTCGGCGTCGCAGCGATCGTAGGCCGCGATCAGCTCGTGCTCCATCGTGGTGGTGAAGGCGTTGAGCCGGTCGGGGCGGTCGAGGGTGATGGTGGCGATGCCGTCGGCCACGGCGAGTGCGATGTGTTCCACGCCGGCCAGCATGACATGTTTACTGAACGATCGGTAGGTGCCAGGGCCATGCACAGCGCGGCGCCCCCGTCACCACGGGAGTCGGCGACGGGGGCGCAGGGCGCGGCGTGCGGGCTTATCCGCGGGTCACGCGGCCGCGGCGGAACTCCCGGCCGCCCCAGATGCCGGACTGCCGGGTCTCGGTGGCGTAGGTGGCGCACGCGGTGGCAAGGGGGCAGCGGGCACACACGTTGCGGGCGTAGTCGAACGACTCCGACGGGTCCGGGAACCAGGCGTCCGGGGTCGCGTCGCCGCGGCACGCGGCCAGGTCCCAGTCCGGCGTGGCGTCCGACGGGGCGAGCAGGTCGGTGAGCATTGTGGTCACGGGCAGGTCCTCCTTCCGAGGATGGGGATGCAGATCTGGTCGGGGCGGCGCAGGACTCGCGACGGAGTCGCTGCCGCCCAGTGCGGTGACTCGAATTCGCTTGTGGCAGATGGGTTCTCGGTGCCGTAAACGAAGTCGGAGCGGCGGTCACCGGACGAGGGGTGTCCGCCCGGCGGTCAGCACCTGCCGGGTGGTGCCGCCGGCGGCCCCGCATGTCGGGGCCCGGCCGGCGGAAGGATGCCCGCGACGGGATGCCGCATCGGCTGCCGCACCGGCGCAGCCGGGGGTGATGTGCACATCGCATGCCTCCTTCCGTGTCGTGGCCTTCCGTGTCGTGGCCGTCGTCGATCGGTCGGGTCCAACACGCCCCGCGGCCGGGTTCTTCCCGCCCGTGCGCGAACAGTGACGGGTACCTCATGACCCCGGCCTCCCTACATAGGTTTCGGCTATGGGTCGATACCCCGTTCGGACTTTGTCTCGGGCGCCGGTCCGGTGATCGACTCGACGGGACGTTCCGCCCCGTGCCCGGCCGGAACCCCGAGGATCCCGAGGAGACACCACGTGAGCGCTGTACTGACCGAGTTCGGCGACGGCATCGCCGTCATGACCATCAACCGGCCCGAGGCGCGCAACGCCGTCGATCTCGAGGTCGCCAAGGCGCTCGCCGCCGCCGTCGACGAGTTCGAGGCGCGACCGGACCTGGTCGTCGGGATCATCACCGGCGCCGGCGGCACCTTCTGCGCCGGCATGGACCTCAAGGCGTTCACCCGGGGCGAGCGGCCCTCGCTGCCCGGACGGGGATTCGCCGGGCTCACGGAGCGGCCGCCGACCAAGCCGCTGATCGCCGCGGTCGAGGGCTGGGCACTCGCCGGCGGGTGCGAGCTCGCCCTCTCGGCGGACCTCGTCGTCGCCGCCCGGGGCGCCAAGTTCGGCCTGCCCGAGGTCAAGCGCGGGCTCGTCGCCGCGGCCGGCGGTCTGCTGCGCCTGCCCAAGGTGCTGCCCTACCAGCTCGCCATGGAGATCGTGCTCACCGGTGACCCCCTCACCGCCGAGGTGGCGCACGCGCACGGCCTGGTCAACACCCTCACCGAGCCGGGCGCGGCCCTCGACGGCGCGCGGGCGCTCGCCGCCCGCATCAGCGGCAACGGACCGCTCGCCGTCCGTGCCTCCAAGCAGATCATGTCGTCGGCCGTGCAGTACACCGACGCGGAGGCGTTCGCGTCGCAGCGTGCGCTCGTCGAGCCGGTGTTCGCCTCCGCGGACGCGCAGGAAGGGGCCCGCGCGTTCGCCGAGAAGCGCGCGCCGGTGTGGCGCGCGGAGTGACGGCTCCGGGAACCGCTACGACGCGAGGATCCGGGCCTTCTCGGCCTCGAACTCGGCCTCGGTCAGCACACCCTGCGTCTTCAGTTCGGCGAGTTCCTTCAGGGCGGTGATCCGGTCCATGCCGCCGGCGCCGCTCTCTGCGGGGGGAGCGGCGGCCGGCGCCGGGGCGGGCGGTGGTGGCGCGTACTGGGGCTGTTCCTCCGCCGCCCAGCGCCGGCCCTGGCGCCGGGAGACCCGGTTGGAAACAGCGGTGGCGGTTCCGGCCACCACGGCGGTGCGGGCGACCCCGCGAAGCAGTCCGGGCATGACGGTGTTCTCCTCGGGTGGGCGTTCGGCGTAGTCGGAATCGGATCCTGCTGCGGTGGTTCAGGTCTGGGCGTCGAGCGCCTCGAGTGATGCGAGGATGCTCTGAACCGGGATGCGGCCGGAGGCGACGAGTTGGGCTCCGTTGCGGCGCAGGGCGGCCGCGAAGGGTGCGGCCCAGGTGTTCTCGTAGACGACGATCGCCGCCGAGCATCCCGGTTCGAGAGCCGCACCGGCCTCGCCGAGGTCGGTGTCGTCGAGCAGGCCGGTGGCCGCCTCGGCGAAGAGGGTCACGTCGATGTCGCCCTCGAGTCCGACCTCGGAGATGTCGATCCCGCTCAGCGAGCCGTCGGTGTCCTTGCGGACGAAGGCGAGGTCGAGCACGCGGATGATTCCGCGCGCGACGAGGTCACGCAGCAGCGGCAGGGCCGAGCCGTCGGGCTGACGGTCTGCCGGGAACTCGACGACGAGATAGTCGATGGGACCTATTTCGTCGATGTCGGCATCGTTCACGGGTATACCTCTTTTCGCTGTGCCGGGAACGGGGCCATCGGGCCGTGTCCACCCGCGTCGACTCGGTGGCTGGTGCACGCGACCGACCCCGGCAGCCACCATCCTGCTCCGCTCGGTCCCGGAATGCCCTCGCTTCGGTCGATGTGGTGACCAAAGGCCTCTCGCATCCCTGGAATGCCGGTCGTCGGGCGGTCGAGGTCCGGCGAAGATCATCAACTCTATGCGAGGCGGCCGGTGGCGCGCGCACAATACCGTACGTCGGGCCGAATCGAAGGGAAGGCGATTGGCATGTCCCAGGACACGAGTGTCAAACACGATGTGGCGGCCGGTACCTCCATGGGCGCCGCGATCATTCTCGTCACGATCGGCATCCTCCAGGTCTTCCAGGGGATCGCCGCCGTGGCGGAGGACGAGTTGTTCGTCGTCGGGATCGAGTACACCTACAAGTTCGACTTCACCACCTGGGGATGGATCCACATCGTGCTCGGTGCGGTGATCGCTCTGGTGGGTTTCGCGCTGTTCACCGGCGCGACCTGGTCGAGGGTGGCGGCCATCGTGCTTGCGTCGCTGTCGATTCTCGCCAACTTCATGTGGCTGCCGTACTACCCGTGGTGGTCGGTGCTCATCATTGCGCTCGATGTGGTCGTCATCTGGGCGGTGGCCACGTGGAACCCCCGACGGGACTACTGACCGCGGCACCGCCGGGTTGGGACGTCGCCGATGACCGACGGTGAGGCCGGGCCGAGCCTGCCGGGGGTGGGGGGCCGCCGGTTGCTGTGGCTGGCTGTGCTGCGGCCGGCGCTCACCACGATCGTGTTGTTGATCGCGTACTTCGTGCTGCCGTTCGAGGATTTCGACGATGTCTCGGCCGTGGCAGTGCTCGCCGGTGGGTTCCTGGTGGTGTGCGCCGTGTGCGCCTGGCAGATCCGGCAGGTGCTGCGGTCACCGTATCCCGCAGTGCAGGCGATCGAGGCGCTGCTGCTGACGGTCGCCGTCTACCTGGTCGGGTACGCGACCGCGTATCACGTCCTGTCGTACAACGTTCCGGAATCGTTCGACGTGCCGCTCTCACGGATCGATGCCCTGTATTTCTGCGTGACCGTTTTCGCGACAGTGGGTTTCGGAGACATCGTCGCCACCACCCAGGCCGCGCGGGCGGTCGTCACCGCACAGATGGTTGGCAACCTCGTCCTCCTGGCGCTCGGCCTCCGGTTCCTGACCGCCGCCGTGAAGTGGCGCCAACAGCAGAAGAAGACGTGAGAGGGAGAACCTGATGACCGAGACCTCGAGAAGCGAGCCAGTGGTCGAACACCCCACCAGGGAGGAGCGGGCGGAACGGGGGCGGGCGGCCCGCAGCCGGACCCCGCTGTCCGCGCTCGCCGAGTTCGATACGAGCCGTCGCCCCGATCCGCTCGACCTGCTGGAGCGGCAGGCGACGTCCCGGGTGCCGGAGCTGGTTCCGGTGCGCTACGGCCGCATGGCAGAAACGCCGTTCTCCTTCTACCGGGGTGCGGCTCTGGTGATGGCGGACGATCTGTCCCGCGGGCCCACCACGACCGTCCTCACCCAGCTGTGCGGGGACGCGCACATGAGCAATTTCGGAATCTTCGCCACCCCGGAACGCAAGCTGACCTTCGACATCAACGACTTCGACGAGACCTACCCCGGCCCGTTCGAGTGGGACGTAAAGCGACTGGTCACCAGCCTCGTGATCGCCGCGCGGGACAACACTTTCACGGGCAAGCAGCAGGCGCGCATCGCCCGCGCCTGCGCAGCGGAGTATCGCGAGACGATTGCCCGGCAGGCGGAGCGGGGAAATCTGGCGGTGTGGTATTCGCACATCGAGCCCAGCACCGAACTCACGGAACTGCGCGACGAACTCGACTCGTCCATGAAGAAGCGCCTGCGCAAGACGCTCGAGAAGTCGCGCCACCGGGACAGCGTCCAAGCGCTGTCCAAGTTGACCGAGGTGGTCGACGGCCGTCGCCGGATCATCAGCACCCCGCCGCTCATCGTCCCCATCGAGGAGGTCTTCGCTGCCGCGGACCTCGAACAGCTGTACCAGGAACTGCATCAGCGCCTGCGTGACTATCGGTCGACGCTCCAATGGGACCGTCGGGTGCTGCTCGAACAGTTCGAGTTCGTGCAGGCGGCGCGCAAGGTGGTCGGCGTCGGCAGCGTCGGAACCCGGGCCTGGATCTTCCTGTTGCGCGGCACGGGTGACGACGACCCGCTCTTCCTGCAGGCCAAGGAGGCCCAACGGTCCGTTCTCTCGTACTACGTGGACGGCCCCACGTTTGCCAACGAGGGTGAACGTGTGGTCAACGGCCAACGTTTGATGCAGGCGGCCAGCGACATCTTCCTCGGCTGGCAGCAGGGCCCCGGACCGGACGGGGTCCGGCGAGACTTCTACCTGCGTCAGTTGCGGGACGGCAAGGGCTCGGCGGTCGTCGAGGCGATGACTCCCACCGGAATGACGCTGTACGGGCGGCTGTGCGGACGGGTACTGGCGTATGGGCACGCCCGATCCGGCGACCGCATCGCGATCGCCGAGTATCTCGGTTCCGGCACCGAATTCGACGACGCCATCACGGCATTCGCGATCGCCTACGCCGAACAGAACACACGCGACCACGCCGCACTCCTCGGTGCGATCTCCGAGGGGCGGATCACTGCCCGGCGAGGTATCTGATCCTGACGGGCCCCCTCACCGAACGGGAGGTCATGCCTCTTCCAATGCCTCGCCGATTCCCTGGAGGAGGCGGTGGTGATGCGCCTCGGCCAGAAGGTGACCCGCGGTGAGAGCAACTGCAACCGGCCATTCGAGGAGCTCGAGGGCAACCAAGGTGCCGATACCCGCGAGGTAGGCGAGCTGCTCGGGTGGCGGAATGCTGATGCGGCCCATGATCGGCAGGTCCAGGACGAGGTGTTCGGCTTCGCGCAGCCGTTCGAGGGCGGGCCGAGGCGCTGTCGCAGCTGACGTCGTGGCAGTCATGGGAGCCTCTTTCACTGTCGGTTCTACGGACGACGTTCCCTCCCCGTCCGTACTTGCGGATTCTGCTGCCATGTCACTGCCGGATCGGTGGGGCCGGAGTGGCGCGATCGGCCCTCTGCGGTCCGGGCGGCTCCCCCACGGTGCGCACGCCGTCGGGGAGCCGATTCGTGTTTCGGCCGCAGGGTCAGCGCCGGTCTCTGCGGTCCTCTCGTCGATCTTCCCGGCGGTCGGAACGACGGCGGACACCGTGAGCGACCACCGCCGCCGTCGCGACGGTCGTGGCCGTACGAGCCACGGGCGCGGGTCCGATCACCGCGGCGCGACGCATACGCCTGGCTGCGAGGGGCATGTCAGTCTCCTTCTTGTTCGTCGGCCTCGATTGCGGCCAGCAGGGCTTGTACGGGGATGCGGCCGCTGGCCACCAGCTGTCCGCCGGCCCTGCGTACCGCCGATGCGAACGGCGCGGCCCACAGGTTCTCCCACACCAGCAGGGCCGCGGTGCTGCCGGGCTCGACGGCCGCGGCGACCGCTTCGACGTCCTCCTCGCTGAGCAACATCGCCAGCTCGGCTTCGTAGGAGCGGAGCGCGCCGATCTCGCTCTCGTCCAGGTCGGCGAGCTCGAACGCTTCGAGCGATCCGTCGGCGTCCTTCTTCAGCAACAGCAGATCCAGTACGCGTACTGTTCCGCGTTCGACGAGGTCGTCGAGCGCGGGTGCGATCTCGCCCCTGAACCTGCTGCCCGGGAACTCCACCACGATCCAGTCCACCGGACCGAGTTCGTCGATGTCGCCGCCGAGTTGCTGTTGGACTTGTTCGGTCATCTCGTCATCTCCTCTGCCGAGCTGCTGTCCGTGGAATACCAAGGGCGACAGATCGTTCGTGAGTTCCACGTCCGACGGGCGGTCCTCTACGAGCCGCCTCGTCTCGGATGGCCGGCTTGTCGAAGAGTTAGATGACGACCTGGCAAGTCGGTCTGCCGGTGTTTATCCGACAGAGTCGACGCTAGACCTGATGGCCGCGCCCGGAAAGGGGATCCGGTGAAGGCCGCTCGATCCGATGACCTACCGTGCCGGAAATGGACCCGAGCAAGGCAGATCGGATGTTCCGGACACAGATCCGGTGCCGCGCCGTCTACGCCTCGTGTGCCGGCTGCTGTTCGGGACGGGGGTGACGGCGGAACCATGCGGCGTACCGGTCGGCGAGGGGGGCGGCGGTGACCCCGTGGGCGAGGACCGACAGGCCCACGGTGACGACGGCGGTGAGCAGCAGCAGGTCCTCGTGGGGCAGGGTGCCGGGTTCTTCGAGAATCAGGATGACGAAGACGATGGTGGCCAGTCCGCGGGGGCCGAACCAGCCGAGGAAGGCAAGGGTCGGGGTGCGGGCGTGGGTGCCGAGCAGCGACAGCGCGACGGGGACCATGCGGACGACGGTCAGGCTCAGCACGGCGTAGGCGAGCACCGGCCACGACAGGTGTCCGAGGGCCGGGCTGAGCAACACCGCCCCGAAGACGATGAACGTGACGGCATTGAACACATCCCCGGCCTCGTCGATCAGGTGGGAGACCTCCCCCTCGGCGCGGCGCCGGATCGCCCCGAAGGTCAGCCCGCCGACGAACGCGGCGATGAATCCCGAGCCGCCGAGGGGCACGGCGACGGTGTAGGCCAGCGTGGCGGCGGCCACCGGCACGATCTGAACCCACAACGGGTCGATCGTGCGGTGCCGCCCGGCGAGGATGAGCACCGCCGCCGCGACCGCCCCGGCACCTACCCCGGCGACGATGCCGTAGCCGATCTGCTCGGTGACCAACCGTACGGCTGCACCGCCGCCGATTGCCCCGGACTCGGCGCGTGCGATCGCCAGCACGATCAGGAACAGCGGTACGCAGATGCCGTCGTTGAGGCCGCTTTCGACGTTGAGTCCCTGGCGCACCCGCGACGGCAGGATCGGCAGGGTGACCACCGCCTGCCCGAGAGCGGCGTCGGTGGGCGCGAGGAGCACGGCGAGCAGCAGCGCCTCGGGCCAGGAGAGGTCGCCCAGCACGAGCACCGCGGCGCCGAACCCGGCCGCGATGGTCAGCGGTAGTCCTATACCGAGAAGGCGTGCAGGAAGTGAGATCTCGGCTCGTAGAGCGGTCGGGTCCACGCGGGCGGCGTCGGAGAACAGCACGAGGGCGAGGGTGACCTCGGCGAGAAGTTTCACCGTTTCGCTGGTGGCCTCGACGTCGATCAGCCCGGCAGCCTGTGCGCCCAGCACGAGGCCGCCGACGGTGAAGACCATCGGGGCCGTGACGGAAGTGCCCGCGACCCGTCCGGAGATCGCCGCGAATACGAGCAGGATGCCGGCGATCGCCGGAAGCGCCCAGGTCACGATGCCCCCTCCGCGGGCGGAGGGCGGTGGCGGGGTGCGTCGGCCGGCCATCGGCGTCCGCGCGGCAGAACGAGAGCTGCCACACCCAACCACAGCGGAATTCCCAGGAACACCAAGATGATCCACGTCATGAGTCGGGTCCTTCTCGCCTCGCCGCACCGGATTTCCGGGACCGGCTCGACCGGAGGGGCGGCGTCGTCACATTCTGCCGAATCCGAGACATCGTGCGAAGAACTTCGGCGGATCGGGCCGTTTGCATGGTCGGCGATTCGGACGGTCGGTACGCTCGAGACGCCGGAGACCGACAGGTCTGCTCGAGATCGGGAGCGTCGCCATGGCAAGGACCCACCACGGAAAGATCGCCGTCGACATCCGCGACTCCGTCCCGGACTGGGCGCCGTATCTGCCTGCGCAGGCGCCCGAGGGCGCCCCGAACGTCCTGATCATCGCGTGGGACGACGTCGGGTACGGCAGCATGGACATCTTCGGGGGCCCGATCGAGGCACCCACCATGCGCCGCATCGCCGACCGGGGTGTGAAGTACTCGAACTTCCACACCACCGCGCTGTGCTCCCCGACACGGGCGTCGCTGCTGACCGGGCGAAACGCGACGACCAACGGCATGGCGACCATCGCCGAGTTCAGCTCCGGGTTCCCGGGCATCTCCACCCACATTCCCTTCGAGAACGGGTTCGTCTCCGAGGTGCTGGCCGAGCAAGGGTGGAACACCTACTGCGTCGGCAAGTGGCACCTGACCCCGGGCGACGAGACGAACATGTCGGCGGTCAAGGCCCGGTGGCCGTTGGGCCGCGGGTTCGAGCGGTTCTACGGCTTCCTCGGCGGCGAGTCGAGCAGCTGGTACCCCGACCTGGTGTACGACAACCATCCGATCGACGCCCCCGGCACCCCGGAGGACGGCTATCACCTGTCGAAAGACCTGGCGGACAAGGCAATCGAATTCATCCGCGACGCCAAGGTCGTCGACCCGGACAAACCGTTCTTCATGTACCTGGCCCCGCAGGCCGGGCACGCCCCGCATCACGTGTTCACCGAATGGGCCGACCGGTACAAGGGCAGGTTCGACCAGGGCTACGAGGCCATCCGTGCCGAGATACTGCAGCGGCAGAAGGACCTCGGGTTGCTGCCCGAGGGCACCGAGCTTTCCCCGATCAATCCGCACGGGGAACCGGCCACCACCGGACCCGACGGACAGCCGTGGCCGCTGCTCGACACCGTCCGGCCCTGGGACTCGCTCACCGCCGACGAGCAACGCCTGTTCGTACGGATGGCCGAGGTCTTCGCCGGCTACATCTCCTACACGGACGATCAGCTCGGCCGAGTGATCGACCTGCTCGAAACGACCGGCGAGCTCGACAACACCCTCATCGTCGTGGTCTCCGACAACGGTGCCAGTGGTGAAGGAGGGCCGAACGGATCGTTCAACGAATGGCGGTTCTTCAACGGGGTTCCCGACACCACCGAGGGCACCCTGCCGCACCTCGACGAGCTCGGCACACCGCTGTCGTACAACCACTACAACACCGGCTGGGCGTGGGCCTTCGACACACCGTTTCCGTACTGGAAGCGCTGGGCCGGCTACGAGGGTGGCGTCGCCGACATGTGCGTGCTCTCGTGGCCGGCGCGGATCGACGCCTCGGCCGAGCCCCGCCCGCAGTACGTCCACGCCGTCGATGTCGTCCCGACGATCTACGAGTTGCTCGGCATCACCCCGCCCGAGGTCCTGAAGGGGTACACCCAGAGTCCGCTCGAGGGAGAGAGCTTCGCGTCCTCGCTGACCGATCCCGCAGCGCCGGGCAAGGCCGTGCAGTTCTACGCGATGCTGGGGCAGCGCTCGCTGTATCACGAAGGGTGGCTCGTCTGTTCCGTGCATCCGCCGCTGTCCGGGTGGGGCCACTTCGACAAGGATGTGTGGGAGCTGTACCACCTCGCGGAGGACCGGGCGCAACTGCACAACCTCGCCGACGCCGAACCCGAGCGGCTGGAAACCCTGAAGAGTCTGTGGTTCTACTACGCCGGCCGCTACCACGGGCTACCGCTGGACGACCGCAGCGCCCTCGAACAGGTGCTCGCCGAACGCCCCCGCCCGGGAAAAGCGCGAGACCGCTACGTCTACTACCCGGACTGCGCGGACGTCCCCGAGGCGGCCGGTGTCGCCATCACCGGACGGTCCTACACGATCGTCGCCGGAGTCCACGTGGACTCGGCTGATGCCGAGGGCGTCCTCTACGCCCACGGCGGCCTGGCCGGCGGCCACAGCCTCTACGTCAAGGACTGCCGTCTGCGCTATGCCTTCAACTGGGTCGGCACGCACCTGCAGACCGTGGTCGCCGACCGGGACATCACTCCCGGTGCCCACGTGTGCACCGCCGAATTCGCAGTCGCCGGGAAGAACACCGATCCGGCGATGCCGGGCTTCGCCGGCACCCTCACCCTCTACGTCGACGATCAGCAGGTGGCCACCGGTGAGATCGTCACCCAGCCGGGGGTGTTCTGCCTCGTCGGTGACGGTATCTGCGTCGGGCGTGACAGTGCCTCTCCGGTCACCCCGGACTACGTGTCCCCGTTCCGGTTCACCGGGGGCACGATCGACAAGGTCGTCGTCGACGTTTCCGGCGAACGCTATGTCGACCACGAGGCGCAGGTGCGGGCCTGGTTCTCGATCGATTGACCGGCGCTGCTCAGCGGCCGCGCACGATGCAGCGGAATCCGATGTGGCAGGTGGAGGTTTCCGCGCTTTCCCCCTGCCTGGCTGCGGGCCGGTAGCGCAAGCAGTAATTGGGGGCGCAGAGGTGCGATCCGCCCTTGATGACCCGCCGGGGATGGGCCTCGGCACCGGTCTCCGGCGCGAGCGTGCGTGGGTTGGCGGGAATGCAGCACGCCGTGGCGGGGGCGGTGTCACGTCCGTCCGCCCCGTGACGAGCGGTGAAGTAGTCCGTCGTCCATTCCCACACGTTGCCTGCCACGTCGACCAGGCCGTAACCGTTGGGCCGGAAGCTGCCCACCGGAGACGTGCCGACGTACCCGTCTTCGGCGAGGTTCTGCCACGGGAACTCGCCCTGCCAGGTGTTGGCCAGGTACCGCCCCTTCGGGGTGTACTCGTCGCCCCACACGAACCGGGCCCGATCCAGGCCGCCGCGGGCCGCGAACTCCCACTCGGACTCGGTCGGCAGCTCCTTGCCCGCCCACCGAGCGTAGGCGAGCGCGTCGTAGTGGGACACGTGCGTCACCGGATGGTGTTCGCGGCCGCCGGCCGAACTTCCGGGGCCCTCGGGATGCCGCCAATCCGCACCCGGCACCCACGACCACCACCGGCGGTAGTCGTCGAGGGGTACGCGCCGAGCCGGCGGGGTGAACACCAGCGACCCGGGTACCAGCAGCGCCGGGTCGGCATCGGGATAATCGGCGGGTTCGGGCGCGACCTCGGCGGTGGTGACGTGGCCGGTGTCCTTCACGAAACGCCGGAACTCGGCGACCGTGACCGGATGAATGTCCATCCAGAATCCGTCCACACTCACCTGGTGGACCGGACGCTCCTCGGGGTAGAACTCCTCCGACCCCATCCAGAAGGTTCCGCCCGGAATCCAGGTCATCTTCTTCGGTGCTCGACCCGCCGACGCCGCTGGCTGCATGCGTCGAGTATCTCGGAACCGGCTCGCTGCGAGCGGGTCCTCGGGATGCCGCGCAGGTCCTGGCCTGTCAGACCTGCATTCCGGTCTGTCCCGCGGATGCCTGTCCCAGAGCCGTGGCCTTGAGTTGCTCGAACTCCGCTTGGGTGATCACTCCCGAGTCGTGCAGCGCCTTCGCATCGGCGATCTGCTCGGCCGGGGACTTGCCGGCCACCTGCCGGATGTACTCGTCGGTGGCCTGCTTGGTCTCCTGCTGGGCACGCATCGACCGCTCCGCCATGCCGCGGCCCCGGGCGATCAGATACACGAACGCGGTCAGGTACGGGAGGACGACCAGCCCGATCACCCAGAGGGCTTTGGCGAAGCCGGAAACGGTGTGATCGCGGAACAGGTCGACCAAGATCTGGAACAGCACGATCAGGTACGCCACGAACGCGAACACGATGATCGTGTACCACACGTAATCCCAGAACGAATCCATGATGTGCACCTCCTGTGAGCGGCTCCGGCGATGGACCGAACCTCCGCGATATCGGGCGACTCACATCGAGAATGGCACCCCAACCGGCGTCTCCGCAGGGGATAAAGACCTTGAAACCCACCCCGACCCTGAAACCCACCGTCCCCCCGGGTGTCCTCGACACGAAGACGCCCGTACGCGGGCCGGGCCCGCATCCGACACGAACGCGGCGCGACCTGTGTCCGTTTCGAGACGTGCTCGCGGTCGAAGCGGTGATTCAATGGTGAGATGTGCAGATGGATGGCATATTCCGGCGACCCGATCCTTGCCGAGGATCTGCTGTTCCGCCCGCAGCACTCGCTGATCGATCAGAGCCTGCATTCGCGCCTCGGAGCCACCACCACCAACGGTGACGGTTTCGGCATCGGATGGTACGGGAGAGGGCCGGAGCCGGCGGTGTTCAAGAGCATCGATCCGGCCTGGAACGACCGGAACCTGCGCGAGCTCGCCGCTCAGGTGGAGACACCGCTGCTGTTCGCACACGTGCGGGCCTCGACCGGGACGCACGTCCAGCGCAGCAACTGCCATCCCTTCCGGCACGGGCGCTGGTTGTGGATGCACAACGGGGTCCTCAACGGGTTCCGGGAGATCAAACGCGAGCTCGTGCTGGCGGTGGATCCGGCGCTCTACCCCGACATCGAGGGCTCGACCGACTCCGAGATGCTGTTCTATCTCGCGCTGACGTTCGGTCTCACCGAGGACCCGTTCACTGCCGTCGCCCGGGCTGTCGGATACGTGGAGAAGATCGCGCACGCCCATGCGATCGAGCATCCCGTGCAGATGACCGTGGCGACCACGGACGGAGAGTCGATGTGGGTGTTCCGTTATTCCAGCGAAGGCAAGAGCCGATCGCTGTTCTTCTCCACCAAGCTCGCCAGGCTCCTCGAGCTGCATCCCGAGGTGGAGGTGCTGCACCAGCTCGGTGCCGAGACCCGCTTCATCGTCTCCGAACCGCTGCGCGATCTGCCGGACGCATGGAACGAAGTACCCGAGTCCTCCGCGGGCGTGGTCCGGCCCGGCGAGGACGAGATCCGGCCGTTCCGGCCGCTCGCACCGGTGTAGGCCCGGCGGAGCAGAGCCTCTGCGTCGGGGTAGGCGGGACCGGGTGCAGACCGTGCCGGGAGACAGGGGACTCCAACAGGTCCCCGTCCCTGATCAACCGAATCGAGCGATGACCTTGTGCCCTACGCCACAGGCCCTCGCCGGCGGAACACTGTAGTCAAGTAACTGCAGGAGTTTCGAGATGAACGCAGAGCAGCCCCTGGCCCTCCGGTTATGGCGCCGCGCTCCGTGGAGCGGCAACCCGCTGATGCGACGATCCGAGCGAGTCGAATCCGCACTCGTTCTGGTCGTCGCGATGTTCGTGCTCGTCATGGTGCCCCTCGCCGCCGCGTACGGGACGGCGACCTACGCGCGGGTCGGCCAGCTTGCGCTGGAGGAACGCCTGGAACGCCACCAGGTGACGGCGATCCTCCTCGAGGAGCCGGGACCGACGGGCACCGGTTCGATGACGGACACTGCGACCCGGGGTCCGGGGGACCCGGACCGAGCGACCGCGCGGTGGACGACCGGGACCGACGAAACGCGCACGGGGAAGGTGGAGACGCCCTTCGGCGCGAAGCCGGGCGAGACGATCGACATCTGGATCGATTCGACCGGTGATCCCGTCGCCGCGCCCAGGACCGGCTCGGACGGCGTCGTGGCCGGTGTCAGTGCCGCACTCACGGTGTGGGGGGTGGGCTCCGGCATCGCCCTGCTGCTCCTCTACGGAGTTCATCGTGTCGGCGTGCGGCGGAGGCTGTCGGCATTGGATCGCGAATGGAACGAAACCGGACGGAGCCCGGGATGGACGTTGGGTTGACCGCCCCCGGGTCTGCGGGCCGGGGGTCTGCAGGCCGGTCAGCAGCGCACACGGCGATGCTCGGCAGCGCGGAGAGGATTCCTCGATCCGGTCGCAGCACAAGAAGATACGCGGGGAGGCCGAGATGAGCGACTGGGTCTGCCGGTTGGTGGTGTCGACGGAATCCGGCGACAGTCCGGCTCAGCTGCATATGGTGCTCCGCGACGATCTCACGGACGCGGAGGTGCTCGCCCGTGTCCTCGGCCTGGTTCACGAGTTCTATGGTCCCGGCGTGCAGGTCGACGACCTGAAGCCCGAGTCCTGGGCGCAGACCCGAACTGCGTCCCCGGTCCGTTCACCCGGCGGATGAGGGAAAAGGAGGCATACAGCAAGACATTTCACACAGTCACATCGAACTGCATCTCGGACTCGTGCCGCCGGAGGGCACGCTTCGTCCGTGCTGCCGTGCCTCTGTCACCGAGTGGAAAGAGAAGACGATGGACAGCGACATTTCGCGCAGCGGCACGGGCACCGCTCCGCTCGACACCGCCGAGCGGGCCGAGCTGGAGCGGTTGCGGGCCGAGGTGGCCGCACTGCGGGCACGGACAGAGGCCGCGCCCGAGGCCCCGCCGCCACCCCCGCCCGTATCGCGTCCGCCGCGGCACGCGCTGCGCTGGACTGCGGTGGCGATTCTGACGGTGCTGGTCGCACTGCTGGCGATCGCGTCGGTGACGGCGCGGTTCGTGCGCAGCGAGATCCTCGACACGGACCGGTACGTCACCACGGTGGCCCCGCTCGGTTCCGATCCCGCGGTGCAGACCGAGATCGCGGGCACGGTCACCGACGAGATCTTCGCGCGGGTCGATGTCGAAGGCCTCACGTCCGACGCGCTGACCGCCCTGACCGATGCCGTTCCGGCGACCGCGGACGCGCCGCGCGTGGACCGGGCGGTGGAGGGGCTCGCGCCGGTGATCGCCGGGCAGGCACGCAACTTCGTGTACGAGACGGTGCTGTCGCTGGTGCAGACCGACCAGTTCGAGGATCTGTGGATCCAGGCCAACCGTGCAGCGCACACCGGGCTGGTGGCAGTCGTCACCGGTGAGGGCGGCCCGTCCTCGGTAACGGTGGACGAGAGCGGCACGGTCAGCATCTCCCTCGGCACGATCATCGACAACGTCAAGGCCCGCCTGCTGGACCGGGGATTCTCCTTCGCCGAGAAGATCCCGGACATCGACAAGCAGTTCGTGCTGTTCCAGTCGCCGGAGCTGATCAGGGCGCAACGGGCGGTCAGCGCTCTGGACACGGCGTCGGATGTGCTGCCGTGGCTGACGATCGCCGCCGCGGTGGCCGCGGTGGCCGTGGCTCCGCCCGGGCGTCGCCGTCGTGCCCTGGCGTTCGTCGGGACGGCACTGCTCGTGGGGATGCTGATCCTCGCGATCGCGCTGATCGTCGCCCGATCCCTCTATCTCGGCGACATTCCCCCGGACGTGCTGTCCCCGGACGCCGCCTCGGCGATCGCCGACACGATGCTGGTGCCGCTGCGGACCGCACTGCGGGCGGTGGCGATCCTCGGCCTGGTGATCGCGGTCGGGGCGTACCTGACCGGGGGATCAGCCTCCGCGACCGCCGTCCGTCGCGGATTCGGGCGAGGCATGGACGCGGTGCAGCGGTCCCGTAAGCCGCGGCCACCGAACCAGGTGGAAGCCGGGGCCTACCGGGCCCGGACGGCGTTGCGGCTGGCGATCATCGGCATCGCCGCCGTGATGCTGATGTTCTGGCGGTACCCGACCGGTCTCGTGGTCGTGTGGATCGTTCTCGGTGCCCTGCTGGCGTTGCTCGCGCTCGAGGTGCTGATCCGGCCGGCACGAACCTGGGAGCAACCGACGGAGATCGTGCCCGACGCGGACTCGAAGACCGGGACGTGAGCCCGGTGGACGCCGTTCCCGGCGACGAGGTGCCGGTCTCCCGCCGATGGTGGGCGCGTGCGGCGTTCGCCGCCGTCCTCGGCGCTGCCGCCGTTCCGGTGATCGTCGCGGGCCTGCGCGGCGCCCTCGCACTCCTGGCGGTGAGCGTGACGGTGGCAGCGGTGACGGTCGCGGCTCTCTACTGGTTCCTCGCGAGCCGGGGGCTGCTGCGCGCGCTGTCACTGGGTCTCGCAGTGGTCGCCCCCCTCGCGCTGCCCGTGCTGTTCGTGCGGGAGCGCGTGCTCTGGGTCGCGTTGGTGTCGGTCGCGCTGGTGCTGCTCGCCTTGGCGTGCGCGCGGGCGGCCCTGCGCCGTGACACAGAGCAGGGGATGCCCGAGTACCCCGCCGCGCCGGTCCACCGCCCGTTCCTGGTGATGAACCCCCGTTCGGGGGGCGGCAAGGTCGTGAAGTTCGATCTGCAACGCAAGGCCGAGGAACTCGGTGCCGAGGTAGCCCTGCTCGCGGGACCGGGGCCCGTCGACGTCGAGGCCCTGGCCCGGCAGGCGGTGGAGCGGGGCGCCGACCTGCTCGGTGTCGCCGGGGGCGACGGGACACAGGCCCTGGTGGCGGCGATCGCGGCCGAGCACGGGCTGCCGTTCCTGGTGATCAGCGCCGGCACACGGAACCACTTCGCGCTGGATCTGGGACTGGACCGGGAGGACCCGGCCGCAGGCCTGGACGCTCTGCGGGACGGGGTGGAACTGCGCATCGATCTCGGCAGGATCGGGGGACGGGTGTTCGTCAACAACGCCTCGTTCGGCGTCTACGCCGACGTGGTGCAGAGCCCGGAATACCGGGACGACAAGGCCGGGACGGCCCTGCGGATGATGCCCGACCTGCTCGCTCGCGACAGCGCCACCCGGCTGAGGGCCCGCATCGACGGCGACACGACGGTGGAAGGCGCGCAGGCCGTCCTGGTGAGCAACGACCCGTACGCGACCGACGACCTCGCGGGGCTGGGACGACGGCCCCGGCTGGATCGCGGGGTGCTCGGGGTGGTGACGATCTCGGTAGCCGGCGCGGGGCAGGCGGTCGACCTGCTGCGCCGCACGCACAGCCGGGGGCTGGTTCAGCGCGCGGCCACCGAGGTGATCGTCGACGCGGAGGCGCCGGAAATACCGGTCGGCGTGGACGGGGAAGCGCTGATGTTGCCCACGCCTGTGCGCTGCACCGTCGAGCCGCAGGCGCTGCGGGTGCGGGTGCCCCGGCGCCGTCCGGGAACCCTGGTCTCGGCACCCACCTGGGACTGGGTGCGGCTCCGGGACCTGGCCTGGCGGCCTCAGCGCTCGTCGTCGGTCTCGTCGGGCCTGCGCTGACCCTCGCCGGGCCGTGCGCCCACCGGCCGGCGCGGTAGCGATCCGGTGCCGAACAGTGCGGCGACGGTGATCAGTGCCGTGACGGCGAAGGCCACCTGCAGGGCCTCGAGCCGCGCGTCCGAGTTGACCTCGACGATCGCATCCGCGGTGGCCTCGTCCACCCCGGCCTCGTCCAGGGCACCCTCCAACTGGGTGTCGGACAGGAACGGCACCCCGGCAGCCATGTCCGTGGTGGCCTGCTGTTGCACCGATTCCGGCACGGCCGGGTTGTTCTCGATGCCGGCGATGACGGAGGTGGTCAGGGTGGCGATCAGGATGGAGCCGATCAGGGCGGTCCCCAGTGACGCGCCGAGATTGGTCGCCGTGTTCTGCAGACCGCCGACCTCGGCGCTCTGCGAGTCCGGCACCGCGGACACCGTGACCGCACCGAGCTGGGAGGCCAGCGCGCCCAGTCCGAGACCCATCAGCAGCATCGGGATCGACACGACCGCCGCATTTGCGCCGGGATCCATCCCACCCACGAGGATGAGGATGCCGACGACCATGATCCCGAGGCCGATCCGGACGATGCGCCGGGGATTCGCCTGGGGTCGCAGCTTGGGGATGCCGACGGCCGCCAGGACCAGAGCGATCGACAGCGGAAGGATCCGCACACCCGTCTCGAGCGCACTGAGTTCGAGGACCACGGACAGGAACAGGGGGACGGAGAAGAACACCCCGGCCTGAATGAGGAATTGGGCGAAGAACATGCTCAGACCGCCGGTGAGCTGGCTGTTCCTCAGCAGCGCGGGGTCGACCAGCGGTTCGCCGCCCGTCTTCGCCAGGTACGTCTCCCGCCGCAGGAACAGGTAGAGCACGAAGAGTCCACCCAGCAGCAACCAGATGACGGGAGACAGACCCAGGATCGCCGGTCCGCCGGGTTTGGTTTGGATCCAGCCCCATTCGCTCGAGCGCAGCACGCCGTAGACGAACATTCCCAGGCCGGCGACCGACAGGAGCGAGCCGACGAGGTCGAGCCGGATCCGCTGCGGTGGAATGTCTTCCACGCGACGCAGCGCGAGCAGGATCAGGACGACGATGACGACCTCGCCGAAGAAGACGTAGCGCCAGGACGCGAACGTGGTCACCGCCCCACCGAGCAACGGCCCCACCGCGACTGCCGCGGCACCCGCCGCGGCCACCAATCCGTAGGCGGCGGGGCGGCGTTCGGCGGGGAAGTTCGCCGCGACCAGGGAAACGATCGCGGGCATGATCAGGGCGGCGCCGATGCCCTCGAGCAGGGACCAGCCGATGAGGAGGACGGTGAGATTCGGCGCGATCCCGGTGACGAACGACCCGGCGCCGTAGATGATCAGGCCGAGCCCGAACGCGCGGCGCCGCCCGAGGATGGTGCCGATCTTGCCGCCGGTGATCATCAAGCTGGCCATCACCAGGGTGTAGAGGGTGATGGCGGTCTGGATGCCGGTGATGGTGGTGCCCACGTCCGCGGCCACTGTCGCCATCGACACGTTCATCACGGAGCTGTCGAGCGTCATCAGGAACTGCCCCGCAGCCAGTACTGCGAGCACCAGTGCGGAACCCGAGGCCACCGCCGGACCCTTCGGCGAACTGTCAAGACTCATGCATCGACCTCTCGCGTCAGACGGGCTCGAGCGGCCGGAACGGCCGGATGTCGTTGCCCGCGGGGCCGACCACGGCGGCGGAGGACTCGGGCATCTCATTCCATGCGCCCGGCAGATCGCGGAGCGGTTCGGACACGACGAACCGGGCGTCGATGCCCAGACGATGGAACATCTCCACCTCGGGGTGCAGCTCGCGGAGCTTGGCAACCTCGGTGGAGTAGAACAGCGACCGGGTCCGGCCCTCGCTGGAGTAGCGGAACACCCAGATGGTGTCGCCGGCCGTGGTGGCCACGGTCATCTGCACGGGATCGTCGATCCCGCGGTGGCGGGCGACTTTCTCGACCATCCCGATCGCACGGCCGACCGCGGTGAACGGATCGTCCCGGAGACCGAACGTGAGAGCGAGGAAGAACAGCACCTCGGAGTCCGTGGTACCCGCGATGTCCGGGTACAGCGACGGATCCACGGCCATCATCAGTTCCCGCTTGATGTCCCGGAAGCCGAGGATCTCGCCGTTGTGCATCCACAGCCATTCCTCGTGCCGGAACGGGTGGCAATTGCTGCGCTGCACCTGCGTGCCGGTCGAGGACCGCACGTGCGCGAACAGCAGCGGGGTGCGGATCTGCCCGGCGATCTCCCGCAGGTTGTGGTTGTTCCACGCCGGATCGATGCTCTTGAACATCGCCGGTTCGGAACCTATTCCGTACCAGCCGATTCCGAATCCGTCACCGTTGGTGGTGGTGGCTCCGAGATGGGAGTGCAGGCTCTGGTCGATGAGTGAATGCTCGGGCTTGAACAGCAGATCCTCCACGAGGATCGGCTCGCCCGAGTAGGCCATCCATCTGCACACCCGACCATTGAAGCACCCGGGTGTCGCCCCCCGGGCCGGAAAGAAGGCAGTGGGCTCACCTGCGGTCACTGCATGCCGGTCCGCCGGAGATCGAGAATCACGCCCGTGGTGGCATCGTCGTCGACCGCAATGCCGCGGCTGCCACCGGGGACGATCACCGCTCCACCGTCGAGTCCCGTCCTGGCCCTACCCTCCTCGCGCCGGCGCGGTGGGGGTCGTCGCGACGGATGCCGACGTGCCGTTGCCGACGAGGCCGGAGGTGGGCGCCACCGGTGTGCGCTGGGCGGCCGCTGCCGCTGCCGCGGTGGCTTCGTGTTCGAGGAAGGTCTTCAGTTCGCCGATGGCACTCATCATGGGGGCCGGGAACACCACGGTGGTGTTCTTTTCGACCCCCAGCTCCACCAGGGTCTGCAGGTTGCGCAGTTGCAGGGCCAGGGGGTGGGCCATCATCGTGTCGGAGGCGTCTCCGAGCGCGGCGGCCGCCATCGACTCACCTTCCGCCGCGATGATCTTGGCGCGCTTCTCCCGTTCGGCCTCGGCCTGGCGGGCCATGGCGCGTTTCATGCTGTCGGGAAGCTGGATGTCCTTCAACTCCACCAGGGTCACCTCCACGCCCCATTCGAGGGTGGACACGTCGAGGAATTCTCGAATGTGGACGTTGATGACGTCGGTCTCCGACAACGCCTCGTCGAGGGTGTGGCGGCCGACCACCCTGCGCAGCGTGGTCTGGGCGATCTGGTCGATCGCAGCGGCGACGTTCTCGATCGCGACGACCGACTTCACGGCGTCGATGACACGGAAATAGGCGACTGCGGAGATGTCCACGCTGACGTTGTCGCGCGTGATGATCCCCTGGGACTGGATCGGCATCGTGACGATCCGCAACGACACCTTCGTGAGGCGGTCGACGATCGGGATGATCAGATGCAGGCCGGGTTCCTTCACCCCGAGCAGCCGGCCGAACCGGAAGAGCACGCCCTTCTCGTACTGGGTGACGACGTGCACCGACTGCGACAACACGAACATCACCACGACGAGGAGCACCGCGGCGAGGATGATCCAGGTGGTCACGACGTTCCTCCCATCCCGCAGCAGGTCGCGGTTGCCTTCACCGTGCGCTCGTGGACCGCGGCCGGGAAGGGTCGAAAGTCACCGCCGGGGCGGATCGGCGAGTTCGAGACCTTCCGAGCCGCGTCCGTACGAGACCGCGCGCAACACCGGAGGAAACATACCCCCTCCGGTATATTGGTCGGGACGTGCTGTGAGAGGAGCGAGGAGATGGCATCGGCGGACTTCGTCGACGGGATCGAAGTGCTGTGGCGACCCGGGTGCCCGTTCTGTTCGCGGCTGCGCCGGGCCCTGCGCCGACGCGGCATCGACACCCGCGAGATCGACATCTGGCAGGACCGCGCGGCCGCGGCGCGGGTCCGTGCGGTCACCGGCGGCGACGAGACCGTGCCGACCGTCTTCGTGGGACGGGTCGCCCTGGTCAATCCCGGGGTGCGCGAGATCGAGGCCGCGATCGAGCGGGAACTCCCCGAGCGAGCCGGCGAACTGCTCCCGGTGCCGGTGTCTCGTCCCCGGAAGCTGTTGTCCCGCATCGGCTTCCCGCTCCGCGGCTGACGCGCCCGACCACCCGTACCGACGACCGAAGGAGTCGCAGTGCCGGAAAACCAACTCGACGAAGAACTCTGGGACGAGCGCTACCGTTCCCGTCCCGCGCTCTGGAGCGGTGAGCCGAACCGTCACCTCGTGGGGGAGGCGGCCGAACTCGAGCCCGGCCTCGCCCTCGACGTCGGCTGCGGCGAGGGCGCGGACGCCATCTGGCTCGCGCGGCGCGGCTGGCGGGTCGACGGCGTGGACGTGTCCGGCGTCGCCCTGCGGCGCGCCGCCGAGCACGCGGATCGGGCCGGCGCCGAGATCGCCGGGCGCATCACGTGGCTGCACGAGAACCTCACCGCGTGGGATCCCGGCCGGGGGCGGTACGACCTGGTCTCCGCGCAGTACATGCACCTGCCGCCACCGGAACGCGACGTCCTCATTCGAGGGCTCGCGGAGGCGGTCGCTCCCGGCGGCACCCTCCTGATCGTCGGGCATCACCCCTCCGACCTGCAGACCACCGTGCCGCGCCCGCCGCGGCGCGAGCTGTTCTTCACGGGAGCGGACGTCGTGGCGCTGCTCGATCCCGACGGCTGGGACGTCGTCACCGAGGCCGCCGTCGCGCGGTCGGTCACCGACCCGGACGGACGCGCCGTCACCGTGCACGACACGGTGGTCAGGGCCCGACGGCGCTGATCGCGCCACCACGTCGCGAACGTCGTCGTCGGGCGGTCTCCCTCAGGCCAGGGCGAGGAAGAGGCGCTCGAGCTGTTCCTCGGTGAGCCGGTCCGGGCACGTGTCGTCCTCCTCGTCGAGCATGCACCGACGAAGCTGCGCGGCAACGATCTTGAACCCGGCGCGGTCGAGCGCCCGGGAGACGGCGGCGAGCTGGGTCACCACGTCCCGGCACTCGCGGCCGGATTCGAGCATGGCGATCACGCCGGCGAGCTGCCCCTGCGCGCGGCGCAGCCGGTGCAGCACCTGCGTATCGGCTTCGGGGGTGACGGCGGTCCTGGGGACGGGGTCGACGGGAGTGTTCATCGCTGTGCTTCCTGCGGTAGGGGACGAGGTTCGAAGAGATACCCCATGGGGTACTTGACATACCCTAGGGGGTATGTGGCAGGGTTGTCCATATCGAGGACGAAATCGACCCATACGGAGGAACCACGATGATTCTCGAGCAGTACTACATCGAGTGCCTGTCGCACGCGTCGTACCTGATCGGTGACGAGGGCACCGGCCGGGCGGTGGTGGTCGATCCGCGCCGCGATGTCACCGAGTACCTCGACGACGCCGCGCGGCACGGGCTGCGCATCGAGGGTGTGATCAACACGCATTTCCACGCGGATTTCGTCTCCGGGCATCTGGAGCTGCTCGAGGCGACCGGGGCGTGGATCGGGTTCGGGGAGGCCGCCGAGGCGGACTACCCGATCCGGCGGCTGCGCGACGGCGAGCACCTGTCCCTCGGGGAGGTGGACCTCGAGATCCTGGCCACCCCGGGGCACACCTGGGAGTCGATCTCGGTGCTGGTGCGCGAGCATCCGGGGGCGACCCCGGCCGCGGTGCTGACCGGGGACTCGTTGTTCATCGGTGATGTGGGCCGCCCGGACCTGGTGAATCTGGGGGATTCGTCGACCGAGGATCTGGCGCGGGCGATGTACCACACGGTGCACGAGAAGCTGCTGACCCTGCCCGATGCGGTCACGGTGCTGCCCGCGCACGGTGCCGGCTCGTCGTGCGGGAAGAACCTGTCGACGGAGCTGACCTCGACGATCGGGGAGCAGCGGGTGAGCAATCCGTCGGTGCAGCCGATGAGCGAGGAGGCGTTCGTGGCGTTGGTCACCGAGGGGCAGCCGGCCGCGCCGGCCTACTTCTCGGTCGATGCCGGGTTGAACAAGAGCGTGCATCCGCTGCTCGATCGGGGGCGCACCATCCCGGAGCTGAGCCCGGCGCGGGTGCGGGCGGAGCTGGCCGCCGGGACCCGGGTGCTCGATGCGCGCGGTGTGGACGACTTCGCGGCGGGGCATCTGCGCGGGTCGGTCAACGTCGGGTTCGACGGCCGGTTCGCCGAGACCGGCGGGATGGTCGCCGAGGTGGGGGAGAAGATCGTGTTGATCACCTATCCGGGGGAGGAGCAGGACGCGGCGGTGCGGCTGGCCCGGATCGGGTCGGACAACGCGGCCGGTTACCTCACCGTCGATCACGACGGGGTGTTCCCGGCGGAGCTGGCGGATCTGGTGCAGACCGCGCCGCGGACCACCGTCGCGCAGCTCGACGAGTTGCTCGCCGCCGATGCGGTGACGCTGGTCGACATCCGCAATCCCGGTGAACGCGAGTTCGGGGTGATTCCGGGGGCGGTGCCGATCCCGTTGGCGCAGCTGCGGACCCGGCTCGGGCAGGTGCCGACCGGCAAGCCGATCGTGGTGCACTGCGCCGGTGGGTGGCGTTCGAGTGTGGCCGCGTCGCTGCTGCGGGCGCAGGGCTTCGACAACGTCTCGGACCTGCTCGGCGGTTACAACGCCTGGGCCGAGGCCCACGTCCCCGCCTGATCCCGCACCGTCCGAAATACGCGGCAGCCCGCCCCCTGGCCGACCAGGGGGCGGGCTGCCGTCGCTCTGCGCCGCACCCGTCCGGTCCGAAGAGGGTTGTGATCGACTGGGATCATGCCCGGATGAGTCACCGACCCCGCGCAAGGAGCAGCAGATGACCTACTTCGAACGGATCGGTCCGGCCGCGTTCCAGCCGACCCACCACGTCAGCGGTGCCTGGAACCCGCAGGAGCAGCACATCGCGCCCGCACTGGGTCTGCTGGTCCACGCCGTGGAATGCGACCGTGACGCACGCCGCGACGACGGACTGGTCGTCGGCCGCCTGTCCTACGACATCCTCGGCACCGTCCCGGTCGACACGGTCGAGACCACCGTCACCGTCCTGCGTCCCGGGCGCACCATCGAGCTTGTCGAGGCCGTCCTCGCCCACGACGGTCGCGCCGTCGTACGGCTGCGGGCCTGGCTCATGCAATCCCGCCCCACCCCCGCGCTGGAGGCGACGTCGCTGCCGCGGATCGACCCGCCCGACGCCATGGCTCCCTGGGACGCCTCGACGGTGTGGCCGGGCGGGTTCATCGCCTCCACCGAGATCCGCCGCATCCAGCTCGAGCCCGGCCGGGCGGCGTACTGGGTGCGCACGCCGCTGCCCCTCGTGCTCGACGAGAAGGTCAGCGCGCTGGCCGGTGCCGCGGGACTGTTCGACATCGCCAACGGCATGACCGTGCGCGTGTCCCCGAAAGACGTCGCCTTCCCCAACGTCGACCTCACCGCCCACCTGTTCACCGAACCCCGGGGCGACTGGCTCGGCTTCGACACCACCGTCTCGTTCGGTCCCGACGGCCTGGGGCTGACCAGCAGCGTCCTCCACGACACGCACGGCCCCGTCGGCACCGTGTCCCAGATCCTCACCGTCCGCCCCAACTGACGGCGAGGGCTGTCGCACCCGTGGGGCGAACTCGCCTCACGGTGTCCGCGACGGGCCCGGCCGGGCGCCGACATAGGCCGCGAGGTGCTCGCCGGTGAGGGTGGAGCGGGTGGTGACGAGGTCGGCGGGTGTGCCCTCGAAGACGATCCGGCCACCGTCGTGGCCGGCGCCGGGGCCGAGGTCGATGATCCAGTCGGCGTGCGCCATGACCGCCTGGTGGTGCTCGATGACGATGACGGACTTGCCGGAGTCGACGAGCCTGTCGAGCAGGCCGAGCAGTTGCTCGACGTCGGCGAGGTGGAGGCCGGTTGTCGGTTCGTCGAGGACGTAGACGCCGCCCTTCTCGGCCATCCGGGTGGCCAGCTTGAGTCGCTGCCGCTCACCGCCGGACAACGTGGTGAGCGGCTGGCCGAGGGTGACGTAGCCGAGCCCGACGTCGGCGAGCCGCTGCAGAATCTTGTGGGCCGCCGGGATCCGCGCCTCGCCGGCGCCGAAGAACTCCTCGGCCTCGGCCACCGGCATCGCGAGCACGTCGGCGATGCTCCGGCCGCCGAACGTGTACTCCAGCACCTCGGCCTGGAACCGCCTCCCCTCGCAGTCCTCGCAGGTGGATTCGACGGTGGCCATGACGCCCAGGTCGGTGTAGATGACTCCGGCGCCGTTGCAGGCGGGGCACGCGCCCTCGGAGTTGGCGCTGAACAACGCCGGCTTCACGCCGTTGGTCTTCGCGAACGCCTTCCGGATCGGGTCGAGCAGTCCGGTGTACGTCGCCGGGTTGCTCCGCCGCGAGCCCTTGATCGCCCCCTGGTCGACCGACACCACTCCGTCGCGCCCGGACACCGAACCGTCGATCAGCGAGCTCTTGCCCGAGCCCGCCACCCCGGTGAGGACGACCAGCACGCCGAGCGGAATGTCCACGTCGACGTCCTGCAGGTTGTGGGTGCCGGCGCCGCGCACTTCCAGCACACCCGACGGTGTCCGCACCGAGGGCTTCACCGACGCCCGGTCGTCCAGGTGCCGCCCGGTGAGCGTGCCACTGGCACGCAGCCCCTCGACGGTGCCCTCGAACACCACCTCGCCGCCCTCGGTGCCGGCGCGCGGTCCGAGGTCGACGACGTGGTCGGCGATCGCGATCGCCTCCGGCTTGTGCTCGACGACGAGCACCGTGTTGCCCTTGTCGCGCAGCTGCAGCAGCAGGTCGTTCATACGCGCGATGTCGTGCGGGTGCAGGCCGATGGTGGGTTCGTCGAACACGTACGTGACGTCGGTGAGCGAGGAACCGAGGTGGCGGATCATCTTGGTGCGCTGTGCCTCTCCTCCGGAGAGGGTGCCCGCCGGCCGGTCGAGTGAGAGGTACCCCAACCCGATCTCGGCGAACGAGTCGAGAAGGTGTTGCAGCCCGGTGAGCAGCGGGGCCACCGACGGTTCGTCGAGGCTCCGGACCCAGACGGCCAGGTCGCTGATCTGCATCGAGCAGACGTCGGCGATGTTCTTTCCCTTGATCTTCGACGACCGGGCCTCCTTGCCGAGCCGGGTGCCGTCGCACTCGGGGCAGGTGGAGAAGGTCACGGCCCGTTCCACGAACGCCCGGATATGCGGCTGCAGTGCGTCGACGTCCTTGGACAGCATCGACTTCTGGATCTTCGGGATCAGCCCCTCGTACGTCAGGTTGATCCCTTCGACCTTGATCTTGGTCGGCTCCTTGTACAGCAGGTCGTGCAGTTCCTTCCTGGTGTACTTGCGGATCGGTTTGTCCGGGTCGAAGAAGCCGCAGCCCCGGTAGATCCGGCCGTACCAGCCGTCCATGCTGTAACCGGGGATCGTGAGCGCACCCTCGTTGAGCGACAGACCGTCGTCGTACAACGCGGACAGGTCGAAGTCGGTGACCGCGCCCATCCCCTCACAGCGCGGACACATGCCGCCGAGCCGGGTGAAGGTCGCCCTCTCGGTCTTCGTCTTGCCGGCGCCGCGTTCGACCGTGATCGCACCGCTGGCCTTCACCGAGGGGACGTTGAACGAGTACGCGTTGGGCGAGCCGATGTGCGGCTGCCCCAGCCGGCTGAAGAGGATGCGCAGCATCGCGTTTGCGTCGGTGGCGGTGCCGACGGTGGAGCGGGGGTTCGAGCCCATCCGCTCCTGGTCGACGATGATCGCGGTCGTCAATCCTTCGAGGACGTCGACCTCGGGCCGCGCCAGCGTCGGCATGAAACCCTGCACGAAGGCGCTGTAGGTCTCGTTGATCATCCGCTGCGACTCCGCGGCGATCGTGCCGAACACCAGAGAGCTCTTGCCCGAACCGGAGACGCCGGTGAACACCGTCAGCCGGCGCTTCGGGATCTCGACGCTGATGTCCTTGAGGTTGTTCACGCGCGCACCGTGCACGCGGATCAGATCGTGACTGTCGGCAATGTGCGGCGCAGACGACCGCGTGTCCGTCCTCGTGGCCATGCTCATGGTGTCTCCATCTGCCGGGAAGGGAAAGCTCGAGTCAATGGTGACGTCCATGGCGGTCAGGCTAGGTGCGGCTCGGTGACTCCCGCTTCTCGATTCCTGATCGGTCTGGTCACCGTCTTCGCGACGCACGACGGCATCCCCGCCGCCGTGCGCGCGGCCTGACGCCGATAGACGCTGGGGGGCACACCGACCAATTCGGTGAAGCGAGTGCTGAAGGTCCCCAGCGACGCGCAGCCGACCGCGAAACACACCTCGGTGACGCTGAGATCGCCGCGACGCAACAGCGCCATCGCGCGTTCGATGCGCCGCGTCATCAGGTACGCGTACGGCGACTCCCCGTACGCGGCCCGGAACTGGCGGCTGAGGTGCCCGGCCGACATGTGCACGCCACGGGCGAGCGCCTCGACGTCCAGCGGCTGCGCGTACTCCCGATCGATCCGGTCACGGACGCGGCGCAGCCGCGCGAGGTCACGCAGGTGCTGCGCGTCAGCGGGTCTGCTGGTCACCCACGCGATCGTGCCACGTCGCAGCGGAGTTGCCCAGCGCTGCCGGCCGCCCCCCACGAGGCCGGATCGATCAGGAATCGAGAAGCGCGGGACACGGAGCCGCTCCTAACCTGCTCGTCATGGATATCACCATTCACACGAGCTTCCTGCCGCACGACGACCCGGACGCGTCGCTCGCCTTCTACCGCGACGTCCTCGGCTTCGAGGTCCGCAGCGACGTGGGGCAGGGCAGGATGCGCTGGATCACGGTCGGCCCGGCCGGTCAGCCCGACACGTCCCTCCTCCTGGCGCCGCCGGCCGCCGACCCGGGCATCACCGACGACGAGCGCCGCACTATCTCGGAGATGATGGCGAAGGGCACCTACGGCTGGATCCTGCTGGCCACCCGGGACCTCGACGCCACATTCGAAAAGGTGCAGGCCGGCGACACCGAGGTCGTCCAGGAGCCGACCGAACAGCCGTACGGCATCCGCGACTGCGCCTTCCGCGACCCCGCGGGCAACATGGTCCGCATCCAGGAACTTCGCTGAGACGTACGGGCGTCGATGCGGCCGTGCCGGCCGGCACGGCGACCACCGGCAACAAGGGCGGCAGCGCACCGTCGCAGAGGTGCCCGCCCTGCCGACGGCCCACCAGGGCCGCGCGGAAGACGGAGAGGGGAGTGCTCTCATGTGTCGGCCCGAATGGCGGCGTGCACGCGCCGACGCGCAGCGCCGGACCGATCTCGCGCGGCTGCGCCGCGTCCGTGACCGGATCGATCGGGAGTACGCGCAGCCGCTGGACGTCGAGGCGCTCGCCCGTGGCGTGCACATGTCGGCCGGGCACCTCAGCCGCCAGTTCCGGGCCGCGTACGGGGAGTCGCCGTACGCGTACCTGATGACGCGGCGCATCGAACGCGCGATGGCGCTGTTGCGTCGCGGCGATCTCAGCGTCACCGAGGTGTGTTTCGCGGTCGGCTGCGCGTCGCTGGGCACCTTCACCACCCGCTTCACCGAGCTGGTCGGCATGCCGCCCGGCGTCTTCCGGCGCCGGGCGGCGGATGTTGCGTCCGGCCATGACGATGCTGCGGGTACGGCCCGCGATGCGGGCTCTGCGGTCATGACGGGCGGGATGCCGGCGTGTGTGGCGAAGCAGGTGGCACGACCGGTCAGGAATCGAGAAGCCCCGGCCTGCAAGCAGTCCCTAGCGTGATGGTCATGACAACCACCGCATCCGACACGTCCATCGCATCTGTCACCCTCGAGGTGGCCGACCCCGAGACCGCCCACCGCTTCTACACCGCCTTCGGCGTGGACACGTACCTACGCCTGCGGGCATCCGAGTCGCACTCCACCGGATTCCGTGGCTTCACCCTGGCGCTCACGGTGTCCCGGCCGGCCACCGTCGACAGCTTCCTCGGCGCCGCCGTGGACGCCGGCGCCACGGTGCTCAGACCCGCCGCGAAGTCGCTCTGGGGCTACGGCGGAGTCGTCCAGGCCCCGGACGGGACGATCTGGAAGGTCGCGACCTCGGCGAAGAAGGACACCGGCCCGGCCACCTCTGAGATCGACGAGATCGTCCTGCTGCTCGGTGTGGAGGACGTGAAGGCCAGCAAGCAGTTCTACGTCGGCCGGGGCCTGACCGTGGCCAAGAGCTTCGGCGGCAAGTATGCCCAGTTCACTGCCGGCGAGTCCAGCCCCGTCAAGCTGGCGCTGTACAAGCGTCGCGGCCTGGCCAAGGACCTCGGCGTCCCCGCCGACGGCACCGGCTCGCACCGCATCGTCCTCGGCAGCACGGCCGGCCCCTTCATCGACCCGGACGGATTCGCCTGGGAGGCTGCCACATCGCTCACCCCCGCGCCGCCCGCGGTGCCTGCACAGTCCTGACCTGCCTCATCCCTGTTGTGAGAGGAAACCTGCCATGCAGCAAGCGAAGTCGTCCACCGAGAACTCCGGCGCGAGCGCCGAGCAGTACCACGGATTCACCGCCGAGGAGCGGGCCGCGATGAAGGAGCACGCGCAGGAGCAGAAGAAGGCGGCGGCGCGGCGCGGTTCGCGGGCGGAGAAGGAGGCGGCAGCGGAGCGGGACGTGCTCGCGAAGATCGCCGAGATGCCGGAAGCGGACCGGGTCCTCGCCGAGCGGATCCACGACATCATCAAGACCGCCGCTCCGGACCTCGCGCCGAAGCTCTGGTACGGGATGCCCGCGTACGCCAGAAACGGCAAGGTCCTCTGCCACTTCCAGAGCGCGCAGAAGTTCGGGTCGAGGTATGCCACGCTCGGCTTCAGCGACGAGGCGGCGCTCGACGACGGCGCCATGTGGCCGATCGCCTACGCCCTGAAGGAGCTGACCGCAGCCCAAGAACAGCGCATCAGCGCGCTCGTGAGGAAGGCCGTGGGCTGAGGCCGTCGGTGCCGGCGTTGCCTTGAACCCGATCGAGCCGAGCCGACGACCGTGACGAGGCGGACCGAGGTCAGGCGTTGCCGGGCCCGGTGGTGGCCGGTTCCACGTGGATGAAGGTCTCGGTGTGCGGCAGCACCGCGTCGATGGCCGCCTCGATGCGGTCGGCCATGTCGTGGGCGGTCCGCACGGTCCAGTCGCCCGGAACGGTCACGACGACGAACACCTGGCGTTGCCGGCCCGATTCGACGGTGCGCAGCGGCGCGAACTCGACCGGGCACTCGGCGCGGAACCGGTCCAGCACGGCGTTGACCTGGTCCTGTTCGTGCTGGGGGAGGGCGGCGCTGAGCAGGCCGCTGACCGAGCCGCGAAGCAGCCGGTATCCGGTCCACAGGATGTTGACACCCACGACGAGGGCCACGATCGGATCCAGGGGTTCCCAGCCGGTGACGGTGACCAGCACGATGCCGACGATCACTCCGGCGGAGGTCCACACGTCGGTCAACAGGTGCTTGCCGTCCGCGACGAGCGTGATCGAGCGGTGCGTGCGACCCACGCGCTGCAGGGTGATCCCGACGGCGAGGTTGATCAGGGAGGCGACGGTCATCAGGGCCAGCCCGAGCCCGGGCTGGACGAGCGGAATCGGACTGATCAGGCGTTCGATCGCGGTCCAGACGATCGCGGTGGCCGCGACGAAGATCATCGCACCCTCGACCAGGGCGGAGACGTACTCGGCCTTGCCGTGACCGAAGTGGTGGCTGGCGTCCGGGGGCCGGGCCGCCACCCGCAGTGCGATCAGCGCCACCACTGCGGCGACGAGGTTGACCCCGGATTCGAGGGCGTCGGAGAGGAACCCGACCGAGCCGGTTGCCCACGCGGCGCTCGCCTTGAGGACGATGGTGACCACGGCGGCGGCCAGCGAGAGCAGCATGAAGCGGAACAGCAGCCGATCCTGCCGCTGCCGCGATTCGGGCGTCGACGTCGTCCCCATCCGGCTCCTCCCGGTCCGTCGGTCTCCTCGGTCGCGGAGCGCGCGGTCGGCGCAGAACGCGCCCGGGCAGGTGTTCCCACTTCGGGGCGCGGGAACACCTGCGTCGGGTCGGACGGTGCGTCAGGCGGCCGTCGTGGCGTCGAGCAGCGCCTGACGCTGGTTGGCGCCGAGGCCTCCGATGCGGCGGGTGTCCGGGATCGACAGCTGCTCGAGGAGCTTGGCGGCCTTGACCGCGCCGACGCCGGGCAGCGCCTTGATCAGGGCCGAGACCTTCGTCTTCTTCACGACCTCGTCGGTCTCCGCCTTGTCGAGCACGGCCGAGACGTCGAGCTCTCCGGCCTTGACGGCGGCGAGCAGCTCGCTGCGGGCCTTGCGCACTTCGGCGGCCTTGGCGAGTGCGGCGGTGCGCTGTTCGTCGGTGAGAACGGGTGCTGGCATGACGGCCCCCTGTGTTGTCCGATGGTGAGCGGCCCCGGGCGAGGCTGCCGCGGCTGATGCTGCCAGGTCGGACCGACAATTCGTCGTTCCGGCACGCGGGGACGGCAGATCCGCGGGGTTCGCGGTGCGGATCCGGCCGATCCCGGCCCGTGCCCTGCGACTACGCTGTCACCGGTTCACGACCGGCGGGACGGAGTTGACGATGTGCGCGGCGAAGGCGGCTACGGTCGGGACCGGCAACGGCCGGCAGGCGATCCTCGACTCGGCGATGCGGAACATGAACGAGCGCGGGTACCACGGCACCTCGATGCGCGACATCGCCCGGGACGCCGACATCACCGTCGCCTCGATCTACCACCACTTCAAGTCCAAGCAGGAGATCCTGCAGGACATCATGACCCGGGCGCTGCACGATGCGATCGCCATGACCCGCGGGGCGTTGCTGCGGGCGGGGGGTTCGCCGGACGCGCAGCTGCAGGCGCTGGTGCGCGCGTGGGTCATGTTCCACACCACCCGGCAGCTCGATGCGCTGGTCGGTGCGACGGAGCTGCGCAGCCTGAACGAGGCCGGTCGCCGGCTCGTCGTCGCGCTGCGTGACGAACAGGAGGGTCTGTTCCGCGACGTCGTCGAGCGGGGCGTCGAGGAGGGGGCCTTCGAGGTGGAGTTCCCGCGCGATGCGGTGCGCGGAATCATCAACATGGGCCAGTCGGTGTGCGCCTGGTGGCGGTCCGACGGGCCGCTGCGGCCGGAGGAGCTCGCGGACCGCTACGCGGATCTGGCCCTGGCGATGGTGCAGCACCGTCCCCGTCACGGCGGCCTCTCGGTTTCCTAACGATTGATCGGCTGCCGCCTCTTCGGTGCTGCAGCATCTTCCTTCCGCATCGGCATTATCGCAGATGGGATCCCGTCCGTCGGTAGCCGTGTTGACACCGAACGCTCGTTCGGCGACTCTGTAGGTCACCCGAACGATCGTTTGGCCGACAGGCCGACGCAGGAAGGAATCCGCGATGACTGCATCGCCTGCGGGCGCCGTCGCCGACCTCGATCTCGACGCGCTGACCGTCCACCTGCAGCGCGTACTCGGCGGTGAGGTCACCGGCGCGCTCACCGCCTCCCTCATCGGCGGTGGCCGCTCCAACCCCACCTACCGGCTCGCCGACGACGAGCACGCATGGGTGCTGCGCCGACCGCCGTACGGGCACGTGCTGCCCAGCGCGCACGACATGCGGCGCGAGTTCACCGTCATCAACGCCCTCGGTGGCACGTCCGTCCCCGTGCCCCGCGCGGTGCACCTGTGCGAGGACGAGAGCATCCTCGGCGCGAAGTTCTATCTGATGGAACTCGTCGACGGCGTGGCCGTCGGCACCGTCGAACAGGCCTCGGCCCTCACCGCCGACGAGCGTCGCCGCCTCGGGTTCTCGCTCGCCGACACCCTGGCCGCGCTGCACGACATCGACCCCGACGCCGTCGGGCTCGGCAGCTTCGGCCGTCCGGACGGCTACCTCGAGCGCCAGCTCGGCCGGTGGGCGAAGCAGTGGGAGGCCTCTCGCCGCGTCGACCGGCCCGAGGTGGCGGTGCTGCTCGACAAGCTCCGTCGCGCGCTGCCGCAGACCCGCCACCCCGGGATCGTCCACGGCGACGTCAAGCTCGACAACGTCCTCGCCGCGCCGCAGGATCGCGGACGCATCGCCGCCGTGCTCGACTGGGAGATGGCCACCCTCGGCGACACCCTCGCCGACGTGGGAATCATGCTGAGCTTCTGGGATGTTCCCGGTGCGGCATACAACCCCATCACCCGCGGCCTCGCCACCCTCGACGGATTCCCCACCCGCACGGAGCTGCTCGAGCGCTACGCCGCCGCGCGCGGAATCGATCTCGCCGACATTGACTGGTACACCGTCTTCGCCGACTTCAAGATCGCCGTCATCCTCGAGGGCATCGGTGCCCGCCACGACCGGGGCGAGACGGTGGGGGAGGGCTTCGACGGCATCGCCGACATGGTCGGGCCGTTGCTCCGGCGCGCCCTCGATCTCGCTGCCACCTCGGCCCTTCCCGAACTGCGCCGCTAGGCGATCACTCCCTCAGAATCGGAGCAACAATGGATTTCGAATACAGCCCCAAGGTCCGCGAACTGCAGGACCGGCTCACCGGCTTCCTGCAGGAACGCATCCTGCCGGCCGAGCCGATCGCCGCGCAGCAGCTCGCGAGCAAGCCCGACTACTGGGGTGCCCCGCCGATCATGGCCGACCTCAAGGCTTCCGCCAAGCGGCAGGGGCTGTGGAACCTCTTCCTCCCCGAGGCGGGCGGGGCCGGCCTGACCAATCTCGAATACGCCCCGCTGGCCGAATTGACCGGATGGAGCCCGCATCTCGCCCCGGAGGCGCTCAACTGCGCCGCGCCGGACACCGGGAACATGGAGCTGCTCGCCCGCTACGGCACCGACGCCCAGAAGCAGCAGTGGCTCGGCCCCCTGCTGGAAGGTGAGATCCGGTCCTGCTTCTCGATGACCGAACCCGACGTCGCCAGCTCGGACGCGAGCAACGTCCGCCTCGAGATCGCCGACGACGGCGACGAGTGGGTGCTCACCGGACGCAAATGGTGGTCCACCGCCGCACTGCGGGAGGACTGCCGCGTCGCGATGGTCATGGGGGTCACCGATCCCGGCGCTCCGGCCGGATCCCGGCACTCCATCGTGCTGGTCCCGATGGAGACGCCGGGCCTGGACATCGTCCGCTCCACGTCCGTGCTCGGGTTCGACGACCGGCACGAGGGCGGGCACGGCGAGATCGTCTTCGACCGGGTGCGGGTGCCCAAGGCGAACCTGCTCGGCCCGCGCGGCAAGGGTTTCGCCGTCGCGCAGGCCCGCCTGGGCCCGGGCCGGATCCACCACTGCATGCGCCTGATCGGCATGGCCGAACGCGCCGTCGCGCTGATGACGGAGCGGGCGCGCACCCGCGTCGCATTCGGCAGGCCGCTGGCCGACGAAGGGGTCGTGCAGGCCACCGTCGCCGACGCACGCATCCAGGTGGATGCGGCCCGCCTGATGGTGCTGCGCGCCGCGTGGCGGATGGATGTCGAGGGCGCCAAGGCCGCCCGGCACGACATCGCCGCCGCCAAGGTCATGGTGCCGCTGACGGTGAAGAAGATCGTCGACGACGCCATCCAGATCTTCGGCGGTGCGGGCCTGTCCCAGGACACACCGCTCGCAATGCTGTACTCGCAGGCGCGGTTCCTGCAGATCGCCGACGGCCCCGATCAGGTGCACCGCCGGTCCCTCGCTCGCGCCGAGTTCGCCGCGACTCCGGTGCTGCGCGAGGTCCGCGGATAGGACCACACCCCACCGCGACGACGACGGCAGGGTGAGTGGGGCGGCAGGGGAGACGGCGAGCATCCACGCCGGAGTGTGCTCGTCGTGGCGGGGCCGCTCCTGCGCGCCGTCGACATCCGGATTCGCGACGAGAACGACGGCCGCCCAACACCGGGTGTGCAGGTGCCCCGAGGGATCGCACTCGGTCGGCCACACTCCGGCGTCGATCCGCGCGACTTCGGAACCGGTAGATCCACCACTCGCACCGGCCGGGCGGTGCGCAGCTCGTCGAGCACGCGCCCGCATGGACGAGGCGAGCACACCGGCAGCTAGTGACCTTCGCCGAGTCGCCCGGAGAGCCGGTCGAGGCGTTCGAGGCCGGCGCCGTCGAGGCCGACGATCTCGACGCTCTTACCTTTGTTGGCGTACTTGTGCCGGATCGCGTCGAGGGTGGCCACGGTGGAGGCGTCCCAGATGTCGGCGCCGGTCAGGTCGATGACGACGTTGCGCGGGTCGCCCACGTAGTCGAACTGGTAGATCAGGTCGTTGGAGGAGGCGAAGAACAGCTCGCCGTGCACCTTGTAGACACGGGTGTCGACCTTGCCGTCGTGGTCGGTGTCGGCTTCGGAGACCTTCTCGATGCTGGTCAGGTGGGCGACCCGGCGGGCGAAGAGCACCATCGCGGTGACCACGCCGAGGATCACCCCGATCGCGAGGTTGTGGGTGATCACGGTCGCGGCGACCGTCACCAGCATCACGAGGGTTTCGCTGCGCGGCATCAGCTTCAGGGTGCGCGGGGCGATGCTGTGCCAGTCGAGGGTGGCGACCGACACCATGATCATCACCGCCACGAGGGCGGCCATGGGGATCAGGGCGACGACGTCACCGAGGGCGACGACGAGGATCAGGAGGAACACCCCGGCCAGGAAGGTGGAGATGCGGGTGCGGGCCCCGGAGACCTTGACGTTGATCATGGTCTGGCCGATCATCGCGCAGCCGCCCATGCCGCCGAAGAATCCGGTGACCAGGTTGGCAACCCCCTGGCCCCAGCCCTCACGGGTCTTGTTCGAGTGGGTGTCGGTGATGTCGTCGACCAGTTTGGCGGTCATCAGGGATTCGAGCAGGCCGACCAGGGCCATCGCGAGCGCGTAGGGGGCGATGATCGCGAAGGTCTGCGTGGTCAGCGGCACGTCGGGGAGGAACAGCGCCGGGAGGGACTCGGGCAGCGCACCCTCGTCGCCGACGTTCGGCACGTCCCAGCCGAAGGCGAGCACGGCGGCGGTGAGCACCGCGATCGCCACCAGCGGCGCCGGGACCACGGAAGTGAGCTTGGGGAGGAACACCATCACGCCGAGTCCGACGGCGACCAGCGGGTAGACCAACCACGGGACGTCGATCAGGTGCGGCAGCTGGGCGGTGAAGATCAGGACGGCCAGGGCGTTGACGAAGCCCACCATGACGCTGCGCGGGATGAACCGCATCAGCTTGGCCACTCCGAGGACCGACAGCACCACCTGGAACAGGCCGCCCAGGAGGACGGTGGCGACGAGATAGTCGAAGCCGTGCTCGCGGGCCACCGGCGCGACGACCAACGCGATCGCGGCGGTGGCGGCAGAGATCATCGCCGGCCGGCCACCGACGATGGAGATCGTCACGGCCATGGTGAACGAGGCGAACAGCCCGACCCGCGGGTCGACGCCGGCGATGATCGAGAACGAAATCGCCTCCGGGATCAGTGCCAGGGCCACGACCAGGCCGGCCAGGATCTCGGTCTTCAGGCGTTTCGGGGAGCGCAGGGCGGCGCGCACCGAGAGGACGGGATCGTCGTCCGCCTCGTGGACCGCCGGCGCGTTGCCGGCAGGAGTTGTCCCGGCAGGAGTTGTCACAGTCGTGTCTTCTTTCCATGAGAAGCCGGGGGCGACGCCCCCGCGCGGGCGGGACGGCATCGTCTCGTCCGCGGAACCCGCAGAACTCTACCCTCCGGTGAGGGTAGAGTTCGAATCGAGGGTCGGGCCGCTCGCTACGGTGGAGGCGCGACCGGGAGGAAAGGGTGCGGCTGTGACTATCGATTCGGGGCATATGCAGATCGGGCAGGTGGCTGCGCGCACCGAGCTGTCGATCAAGACCATCCGTCACTACGACGAGGTCGGCCTGGTCACCCCGTCCGCCCGCAGCGCCGGCGGGTTCCGCCTCTACACCGAGGACGACGTGCAGCGCCTGCTGGTGATCCGGCGGATGAAACCGCTCGGGTTCACCCTCGACGAGATGCGCGCGTTGCTCGCCGCTCTCGATCGGATCGCCGCCGCCGCGACCTCCGGGCAGGGGGCCGCCGACGCACGCGGCGTGCTGGCGGAGTTCCATCGGCGGGCCGAGGACAGTTGCGCTCGTCTGCGCACGCAGCTCGCGTACGCGGAAGAACTCACCACCATCCTGGGTGAGCACGCCACCGGAGCCTGACCCTGCCGTCGGCGTCGGCGGTGACTGCGCCGAGGACGGGCACCGGATCCCGCGCCCGCCGGCGACCGCGTCGCCGGCATCGATTTCGATGTGGACGTGACCGCCCGCGGACAGCGGCCCCGACGCGACCGCATCGAACTGAGCTGTCACCGGGATGCCGTGCAGTGGGCGGCCGCCGACACGTTCGGCTGTAGCGGCTACTGCGGGCGCAGTGGAGCGAACTGGAACCGCTGCTGCGGCCGGGACGGCTGCGGGCTGCCGAACCGGCGAGAACGCACCCGCGAACCGACGACGACTCGGCCTGCCGCGTTCGCAACGAGCGGCAGGCCGAGTCGTTTTCGTCGTCGACCGGGTTTCCCGGCCCGGCGTCACACCGGTGTGTCGACGAAGCGCTCCTTCAGCTTGCGCTTGACCAGCTTGCCGGTCGGTGTCCGGGGCATGTCGTCACTGAACACGATCCGGCGCGGGAGCTTGTACTTGGCGAGGCGACCGCGGAGGTGGTCGGCCAGTTCGGCGGCGAGCGCGTCGTCGCCGTCGAAGCCGGGGGCCGGTTGGATCACCGCGGTGACGATCTCGCCCATCTCGGCATCGGGCACCCCGATCACGCCGGCGTCGAGGACCTTGGGGTGCTCGACGAGCGCGTTCTCGATCTCCTGCGGGTAGATGTTGACTCCGCCGGAGATGATCATGAACGAATCACGGTCGGTGAGGAACAGATACCCGTCCTCGTCCAGGTAACCGACGTCGCCGGTCGTCGTCCACGCCGGGTGGTGCGGGTGCTGGGCGTCGCGGGTCTTCTCCGGTGCGTTGTGGTACTCGAACGGCAGCAGGTCGCGTTCGAAATAGATCGTGCCGATCTGCCCCGCCGGCAGTTCTTCGCCGTTCTCGCCGCAGATGTGGACGACGCCGAGCGCGGCCCGGCCCACCGTGCCGGGTTTGCGCAGCCATTCCTCCGTGTCGACGAGGGTGAGGCCGTTGAGTTCGGTGGAGGAGTAGTACTCCGACAGGATCGGGCCCCACCACGCGATCATCTGCCGCTTGACCTCGACCGGGCAGGGGGCCGCGGCGTGCACGGCGACCTGCAGGCTGGACACGTCGTAGCGGGAGCGCACGTCCTCCGGCAGTTTGAGCATGCGCACGAACATGGTGGGCACCCACTGGCTGTAGGTGACCCGGTACCGCTCGATGTATTCGAGGGCCTTCTCGGGGTCGAAGCGGCCCATCACGACGACCGTGCCGCCGAGGGCCTGCACCGCGGCGCAGGTGCGCAACGGTGCCGCGTGGTACAGCGGTGCGGGGGACAGGTATACCGTCTCCGGATTCACGCCCCACACCGAGGCGTTCATGGCGGTCATCGTGTCACCGGGTTCGTGGACCTGGCGGTCGGGCAGCGCGGGCTTGATGCCCTTGGGGCGGCCCGTGGTGCCGGACGAGTAGAGCATGTCCGCCCCCCGGGGTTGATCGGCGGGCGCGGCATCCGACTCGGCGGCCGCGGCCGCGTCCAGGTCGGCGTATCCGGGGAGCGTGCCGCCGAAGGCGAGCTGGTGCTCGGTGTTCGGCAGCAGAGCGGGAAGCACCCGGGCGATCTCCTCCAGCGCGGCGTCGACGAGCACGGCCTTCGCGCCGCAGTCGTCGACGATGTAGGCGGCCTCGCCGGGAGTGAGATGCCAATTCACCATGGTGACGTAGAGGCCCGACCGCATTGCCGCCCAGTAGATGTCGAACACCCGGGGAGTGTTGGTGGCGAGCACCGCGACGTGGTCTCCGCGGCGCAGTCCCAGCGTGCGGAGGTGGCGGGCGATACGGATCGAGTTGGCTTCGAGCTCGGCGAAGGTGACCGTCCGGCCGGTGTCGGCCATGATCACGGCCGGCTTGTGCGCAGTGGTGTCGAGGTAGGCACCGGGATACATGGGGTCTCCAGTGTTCGTTCGGGCGGAGAGTCAGTGGCGCCCGGGAGGGCAGTGGCGCCGAAGGGGCAGTGGCGCCGACGGGGCAGTGGCGCCGGGAGGTCAGGCGCGACGACGGGCGAGGGCCACCAGGCAGGCGAGGGCGAGGACCGAGAGCGCTGCGATGAGTAGCCCCACGCGCCAGAGGTTGGCGACCTCCCCGTTGATCAGCGCGACCATCGCCATGGGCGCCATGCCGCCGAGGATCGCTGCCGCCTGGTACCCCAGGGACGCTCCGGAGTAGCGGATCTCCGGGGGGAAGAGTTCGGCGAACAGGGCGGCCTGCGGCCCGGTCTGGAACGACATCACCACGCAGGAGACGATCAGCGCGACGGCCAGCGGCCAGATGTCTTCCGACGAGGACGCCCCGATGAGCAGCCACATCGGCACGGCCCACAGGCCCATGCCGACGATGCCGATGCCGTAGATCAGCTTGCGGCCGTAGCGGTCCGACAGGTAGGCGGTCAGCGGCACCATCGGCACGAGTACGCCCGCGGCGATCAGGATGATCGCCAGCACGTCCGAACGGGTGATGCCGAGGTTGGTCGTGGCCACCTGCACCGAGCCGGTGATGGTGATGTAGAACATCACGATGCCGACGAGATAGGTGCCGCCGGCCATGAGCACGGTGCCGCTGTTGTGCCGGAGGACTTCGAGGACCGGGGAACGCCGCTGGGCCGGCGCGGCCGCGAGCTTGGCCTCCACCTGCTGGAACTCGGGGGTCTCCTCGAGATAGCGGTGGATGGCGAAGGCGACGAACAGCATGAACAGGCTGATCCAGAACGGCACGCGCCAGCCCCACGAGGTGAATGCCTCGGGCGAGACCGCCCACGCCACCGCCAGGAAGACCGCGTTGCCCATCACCACGCCGATCGGGATGCCGAGCTGGGCGAAGCTTCCGTAGAAGCCGCGGCGATGGGCCGGGGCGTACTCGGTGGCCAGCAGGACCGCGCCGCCCCACTGCGCCCCGACCGCCAGTCCCTGGCAGATGCGCAGCAGGACGAGCATCGCGGGGGCGAGCCAGGTGATCGACGTGTTCGGCACGAAGCCGATCAGGGTGGTCGCGACACCCATGAGCAGGATGGCGGTCACGAGTACCGGCTTGCGCCCGTACTTGTCGCCGAAGTGGCCCGAGACGATCCCGCCGATGGGGCGGGCGACGAAGCCGACCGCGACGGTGGCGAACGAATTGAGCGCGGCCACGACTTCGCTGCCGGTGGCGAAGAACGTCTTGTTGAACACGAGCGCCGCGGCGGTGGCATAGATGAAGAAGTCGTACCACTCGAGGGAGGTCGACACCGCGGCAGCGAACGCGGCCTTGCGGGCCGCCCGGCGCGAGTGCGGCGGGGCGGCGGGTGGCGGAGAGCTGGGCGCCGTCTCCTGCGCCTGTGGAACCGAGGGGGTGGCCATGGCTGCCCTTCCTGCGAACGTGTGTAGCCAATCGATCGTTCGGTTAGCAGTCGATAAGTTATGTGACGCGCCGCACAAAGTCAAACGCACGCCGAGGGTGAGGTCGGCCTCGTGGGGACCTGCGGGCGAGGGGCCCGTGGGACCGGCCGTCCTCGAGTGTGGGTCGTTCACCGCCTGGAACTGGTCGGATAGCAATGTGTGGTGCTGGAGACGTGGTGTATACGACTGCTCCTGTAGGCGCGGGCAGGAACGCCTGTCAGGCGGGGCGGGGGCGCCGTCGGGGCTGAGCTCTCTGCGTAATCGTCCGAGTTTCGAGCCGACCGACTGTTTACTCGGCCTGCACGGATGCGTCGGCCGGGGCGGCGCGGAGAGATGTCTCGGCGTCGGCGGTCGCTGTGCGGGCGAGGTCGCTTCCCTGTGGTGCATCACGCCGTTGTCGTCGTGGGTCAGGTCGCTGTGGTCAGGTGAAGGATCAGGGGCAGAGTTACTACGGACAGGACTGTCTGCGCTCCGGTGATGGACGCCATCAGTTGCGAGTCGCCGCCCATACGTCTGGCGAGAATGTACGCCGAGGGCGCGGTGGGGACGGCGCAGATGAGCACGACGGCGGTCAGGGCTGCGGCGGTCAATCCCAGTGCACTTGCGAGGGCGGCGGCCGACAGGGGAAGGGCGACCAGTTTGATCGTCGACGCGATGGTGATGTCGAGGCCGTCGCGGAGCCGCACCCGAAGGGTGATCGCCGCCCCTGCCACGAGTGTGCCGGTGACAAGTGCGGGTTCTGCCAACATCTCCACCGGTACCGCAATCGCCGGGGGCAATCCGATGCCGGTGAGGTTGAGCGTCAGACCCGCAACGCATCCCAGAATCAAGGGATTGGTGCCCAGGTGGCGCCACGTACTCGACATTGCAGCCGCGTGATCGCGGGCACCGTAGAACGACAGCGCGGTGACCGACACGACGTTGACCAACGGAACCATCACCGATGCCGCGAGTGCGAAGGCGGCTACTCCGCCGGTGCCTTCGAGCGCCGAGGCGAACACCAGCCCGATGTAGGTGTTGATGCGGATGCTTCCTTGCACCAGCGACGTGAGCTGCGGTCCTTCGGCCCGTAGTGGTCGACGAAGGGCGACGAGCAACACGGACACAGCCAGGACCGGGATGGACAAACTGAGAAGCAACGGGACCGGCGATACCTCCCGCAACGGGGTCCGTGCGATCGATTCGACGAACAGCGCAGGTGTGAACACGTGGTAGCTCAGCCACTCCATCCCGCGCCAGAAGCCGGCGTCGGTGACGACACGGCGACGGAGGACTGCGCCCAGGGCGAGGATGAGAACGATGGGGAGAACGGCGGTGGTGACCAGGTGCACGCGACCACCGTGGTGCAATCGGTCAGTGCAGTTCAACCATGACAACATGACCGGTGCGCTGCTGGCCGCGGACCTCGTGAACCTCGGGGAGAGGAGCGCGTGGACCGTCCCGGAGGTCCAGGCCGTGTTTCGCGAGCACGTGATCCGGTGGTCGGATGTCGACAAGAGCGACGTGCCGGCGCTGCGTCGGTGGACGACCCGGCTCCGGGCGGTGTTCGTGGCGCCGGACGAGGAGCAACGCTGCCGGTCGATCAACGCCCTCCTGCTCGACGGGGTAGCCAGCGTATATCTCACCACGCACGACAACCACCGTCCTCATCTGCATTTCACGCCGGACGAGGACGACCTCGTCGGGCGCGTGATGGCGGTCACCGCGGGTGGGCTCGCGATCTTCACCGTCGAGGCCGAGGGGGGTCGTCTGGGCGCGTGCGCGAACGCGGGATGCGTTCGAGTGTTCGTCGACACCAGCCGCAACGGCCGCCGGGCGTATTGCAGTGCCCGTTGCGGCAATGCGGACGCGGTACGCCGCCACCGAGCCAGGAAGTCCCACTGAGTGCCCGTGCACGACTGCATCGTCACGCAATCGATCAACGCAGTACAGGCCTTACACGCCAACTTTCGGGCCCGACGGGGAACGTCGGGCCGTCCTGGCGAACCTGTGGGGGCGAGGGGCAGCGAGGGTGGACGAACGATGCCGAGGTCCGCCGTTGCTCGAGTCCGGCTGCGCCCCTCAGTCGGTGTGGCCCGCGAGTTGCTCGGAGAGGGCGAACAGTTCGGGGGAGTACTTCGGCGCCATCACATGGTCGAGGAACACGAGCAGGGGAACCGCCAGTGTCCGTACCGCCCTGCTCAACAAGGGAGTCTCCTTCCGGTGCAGCGGGTTCGGCTCACCGGTAGACCAGGCCGCCGTCGATCAACCCGGACTGGCCGGTCATGTAGTCGGAGTCCGGGCCGGCCAGGTAGGAGACGTAGGCCGCGACGTCCTCCGGCGTCTGCGCGCGGCCGAGCGCGATGCCGCCGACGAACTTCTCGAACGTCGCTCCCTTCGGTGCCCCGGTCAATGCCGCGAAGCGTTCGTCGATGGTGACCCACATGTCGGTGCCGACGACGCCGGGACAGTAGGCATTGACGGTGATTCCGTCGGACGCGTATTCCTTGGCCGCGGCCTGGGTGAGCGCCCGTACGGCGAACTTGGTTGCGGAGTACACCCCGAGCATCGCGAAGCCCTCGTGGCCGGCGATCGAGGACGCATTGACGATCTTGCCGCCGTGCCCGCGCTCGCGGAACTTGGCGGCGGCGATCTGAATGCCCCAGAGGACGCCTTCGACGTTGACCGCCATGATCCGGGACACCTCCTCCGGTGTCACGTCGGCGATGGGGTTCACCTGTGCGATGCCGGCGTTGTTGACGATGATGTCGAACCCGCCCAGTTCGGTCTCCGTCCGGTCGACGGCGGCTCGGATCTGCTCGCGGTCGGTCACGTCCGCAACGACGGAGATCGCCTTCGAGCCGGCGGCCCGCACCTCGTCCTCGACCGCGGCGAGCTTGCCGCCGTCGACGTCGAGCAGTGCGATGTCCGCACCGTCCGTCGCCAGCCGCAGCGCGATCGCCCGTCCGATGCCCTGCCCGGCGCCGGTGACCAGCGCGACCTTGCCTTCGATGCTCATACCGGCTCCCGTCCATAGTGACCTGTGTCACTCGAAGGGAACCAGTGCGGCGGGGGGTGCTCAAGCGTTGCAATGCGCTGCATCGGGGGTGGCGCCCGCGCCGGTAGGGTCGGATCCGGCACGACGGACGGAGGAACCCATGAGCACGCTGCAGACCCTCGATCGTGGTCTGCGCGCGCTCGACATCATCTCCCGTTCGCCCGCCGGTATCACGGTCGCGGACCTCGCCAAGGAACTCGGGATCGCGCGGGCGATCTCCTACCGGATCGTCGCAACGCTCGAATCGCACTCGCTGGTGGTGCGGGCCGACGACGGCCGGATCCGGCTCGGCGCCGGTGCCGCCGTCCTTGCGTCGCGGTTCGTGCCCCAGTTTCAGCATGCGGCCGGTCCGGTGCTGCACGACCTGGCCGAGCGCACGCAGGCGACGGCTTTCGTGTCCGCCGCGCAGGGGGACGAGTGCATCGTCATCCTCGTCGCGGAGCCGGAAGGGGCGCTCCTGCACGTGGGATACCGGGTGGGCAACCGGCACCCGCTCGACCGCGGGGCGGCGGGGATCGCGATCCTCGCGCTGCGACCCGAGGACGCGCGGGACCCCGAAGCGGTGAAGCAGGCCCGGGCGCTCGGCTACAGCGTCACGCGCGGACAGCTCGAGCGCGGCGCCGTGGGTGTCGCCGCCGGGGTGCGCGCGCCGCGGGGGGCCGGCCTCGAGTGCAGCGTCGGGGTGGTGGCCATCGCCGGTCTCGACGTCGATGCCGCGGCCCTCGCGGTCGGTGACGCGGCGGCACGGCTGAGCGCTCTGCTCACCGACTGACACTCCCATCGTCGTTCACCCGGACGTCGGCCCGGGATGGACGGAACTGTGGTCGGCGCCGAGAAGGCAAAGGCAAGGAGGTCATCGGCTCCTTGCCACTTTCAACATATAGCGCGCGGGGGGCCTTGCCGCAAGACCCCGGTGGTGCTGCAGAATCGCCAGCCGAAGCCGGAACCTGCGGAAACGGGAGATTCGCGAGGTGGGCGTCCAACCGCCGGTAGGACTCGGGTGGTTGCGGGCACCCGGCGCCCGGGTGCGGGTGTGCGGGCCCGCCGGACTGTGTGGAGCAGCCGGCCGAAATACAACGTTGTCGAACGGGGGATTTTTCATGATCGATGTGATCGTTACCGGGGGCGGGCCGACCGGTTTGATGCTGGCCGCCGAGTTGCGGCTGCACGGCGTGCACACGCTCGTGCTCGAGAAGGCGACGGAGCCGACCGCGCAGTCCCGCGGACAGGGCCTGCACGCGCGCAGCGTCGAGATGATGGACCAACGCGGCCTGCTGGACCGGTTTCTCGCGGTCAGTGAGAAGTTCCGGGTCGGCGGTCTCTTCGGCGGCATCATGAAGCCGTGGCCGGACCGGGTGGACACGGCGCACCCGTACGGCCTCGCCACTCCGCAGCCGGTCACCGAACGGCTGCTCAACGAGCACGCCCTCGAACTCGGCGCCGAGATCCGGCGCGGCTGCGAACTGGTCGGGCTGAGCCAGGACGACCACGGGGTGAGCGCCGAGCTGGCCGACGGTACCCGGCTGCGCTCGCGCTACCTCGTCGGCTGCGACGGCGGCCGCAGCACGGTGCGCAAGCTGCTCGGCGTCGGTTTCCCCGGCGAGCCCAGCAAGGTCGAGACGCTGCTCGGTGAGATGGAGCTGACCGAGGACCCGGCGACGGTGGCCGCCGTGGTCGCGGAAGTCCACAAGACCCATCTGCGGTTCGGCGCCGTACCCCTCGGGGACGGGGCGTACCGCGTCATCGTGCCCGCCGACGGGGTGGCCGAGGACCGGGCGGCCGCACCGACCCTCGACGAGTTCACCCAGCAGCTGCGGGCGATCGCCGGCACCGACTTCGGCGCGCACTCGCCGCGCTGGCTCTCCCGGTTCGGCGACGCCACCCGGCAGGCCGAGCGCTACCGGGTCGGGCGGGTGCTGCTGGCCGGCGACGCGGCACACATCCATCCGCCGACCGGCGGGCAGGGACTCAACCTCGGCATCCAGGACGCGTTCAACCTCGGCTGGAAACTGGCCGCCGAAGTGGGCGGCTGGGCTCCGGAGGGACTGCTGGACAGCTACCACGCCGAACGGCACCCGGTGGGCGCCCGCGTGCTCGAGAACACCCGCGCGCAGATCACGCTGATGGGAACCGATCCGGGTGTGATCGCGCTGCGGGAACTGTTCTCGAAGCTGATGGACTTCGAGGAGGTGAACCGGTACGTCACCGAGATGATCACCGCGGTCGGGGTCCGCTACGACTTCGGCGAGGGCCACGACCTGCTCGGCCGGCGGATGCGGGACGTGGGGCTGAAGCAGGGTCGCCTCTACGAACTGATGCACGGCGGCCGCGGACTGCTCCTCGACCAGACCGGACGGCTTTCCGTGGCGGGCTGGGCCGACCGGGTCGACCACGTCGTCGACGTCAGCGAGGAACTGGACGTGCCCGCGGTGCTGCTGCGGCCCGACGGCCACGTGGCGTGGGCCGGTGACGATCAACAGGATCTGCTCGGCCGGCTGACCCAGTGGTTCGGCGCTGCCGCCGGCTGAGCGCGCGGAGGTGCTCGAAGGGGCGGGACCTGCCTCGGGTACCGGCTCGTGACGTCCGGTCCTGATGCTCGGTGGCGGCGGCCGCGCGGGTGCCGGGGAGTCCTGCGGACGTGGGCCCGGCTGCTGTGACCGCGGATCCCGCTTGACGTCTTCTGTGACGCCGCTTACTCTGCTGCATGTCCGTATATAGGACGAAACTGTTCGATAAAAGTAACAGTGCTGTTGGAGAGGTTTTCGGTGTCAGCATGAGTGCATCAGTTCCGGCGTCGGCGCCGGCGTGTCCCGTCGACCACGCGGCCCTGGCGGGCGGCTGCCCGGTGTCGGCGAACGCCGCGGCGTTCGATCCGTTCGGTTCCGCGTACCAGACCGATCCGGCCGAGTCGCTGCGCTGGTCCCGCGACGAGGAGCCGGTGTTCTACAGCCCCGAACTCGGCTACTGGGTCGTCACCCGGTACGAGGATGTGAAGGCGGTGTTCCGCGACAACATCCTGTTCTCGCCGGCGATCGCGCTGGAGAAGATCACTCCCGTCTCGGCGGAGGCCACCGCCACCCTCGCCCGGTACGACTACGCCATGGCCCGGACCCTCGTGAACGAGGACGAGCCCGCCCACATGCCGCGCCGCCGCGCGCTCATGGATCCGTTCACCCCGAAGGAACTGGCGCACCACGAGGCGATGGTGCGACGGCTCACGCGCGAATACGTCGACCGCTTCGTCGAATCCGGCAAGGCCGACCTGGTGGACGAGATGCTGTGGGAGGTTCCGCTCACCGTCGCCCTGCACTTCCTCGGCGTGCCGGAGGAGGACATGGCGACGATGCGCAAGTACTCGATCGCGCACACCGTGAACACCTGGGGCCGCCCCGCGCCCGAGGAGCAGGTGGCCGTCGCCGAGGCGGTCGGCAGGTTCTGGCAGTACGCGGGCACGGTGCTCGAGAAGATGCGGCAGGACCCGTCGGGACACGGCTGGATGCCCTACGGGATCCGCAAGCAGCGGGAGATGCCGGACGTCGTCACCGACTCCTACCTGCACTCGATGATGATGGCCGGCATCGTCGCCGCGCACGAGACCACGGCCAACGCGTCCGCGAACGCGTTCAAGCTGCTGCTCGAGAACCGCGCGGTGTGGGAGGAGATCTGCGCGGATCCGTCGCTGATCCCCAACGCCGTCGAGGAGTGCCTGCGCCACTCCGGGTCCGTGGCGGCGTGGCGACGGGTGTCCACCGCCGACACCCGCATCGGCGACGTCGACATCCCCGCCGGCGCCAAGCTGCTCGTCGTCAACGCGTCCGCCAACCACGACGAGCGCCACTTCGAGCGCCCCGACGAGTTCGACATCCGGCGCCCGAACTCGAGCGACCATCTCACCTTCGGGTACGGCAGCCACCAGTGCATGGGCAAGAACCTGGCCCGCATGGAGATGCAGATCTTCCTCGAGGAACTCACCACGCGGCTTCCCCACATGGAACTCGTACCCGACCAGGAGTTCACCTACCTGCCGAATACGTCCTTCCGCGGACCCGACCACGTGTGGGTGCAGTGGGATCCGCAGGCGAATCCCGAGCGCACCGATCCTGCTGTGCTGCACCGGCATCAACCGGTCACCATCGGAGAACCCGCCGCCCGGGCGGTGTCCCGCACCGTCACCGTCGAGCGCCTGGACCGGATCGCCGACGACGTGCTGCGCCTCGTCCTGCGCGACGCCGGCGGAAAGACATTGCCCACGTGGACTCCCGGCGCCCATATCGACCTCGACCTCGGCGCGCTGTCGCGCCAGTACTCGCTGTGCGGCGCGCCCGATGCGCCGAGCTACGAGATCGCCGTGCACCTGGATCCCGAGAGCCGCGGCGGTTCGCGCTACATCCACGAACAGCTCGAGGTGGGAAGCCCGCTCCGGATGCGCGGCCCTCGGAACCATTTCGCGCTCGACCCCGGCGCCGAGCACTACGTGTTCGTCGCCGGCGGCATCGGCATCACCCCAGTCCTGGCCATGGCCGACCACGCCCGCGCCCGGGGGTGGAGCTACGAACTGCACTACTGCGGCCGAAACCGTTCCGGCATGGCCTATCTCGAGCGTGTCGCCGGGCACGGTGACCGGGCCGCCCTGCACGTGTCCGAGGAAGGCACCCGGATCGACCTCGCCGCCCTCCTCGCCGAGCCCGCCCCCGGCGTCCAGATCTACGCGTGTGGGCCCGGGCGGCTGCTCGCCGGACTCGAGGACGCGAGCCGGAACTGGCCCGACGGGGCGCTGCACGTCGAGCACTTCACCTCGTCCCTCGCGGCGCTCGATCCGGACGTCGAGCACGCCTTCGACCTCGAACTGCGCGACTCGGGGCTGACCGTGCGGGTCGAGCCCACCCAGACCGTCCTCGACGCGTTGCGCGCCAACAACATCGACGTGCCCAGCGACTGCGAGGAAGGCCTCTGCGGCTCGTGCGAGGTCGCCGTCCTCGACGGCGAGGTCGACCACCGCGACACGGTGCTGACCAAGGCCGAGCGGGCGGCGAACCGGCAGATGATGACCTGCTGCTCGCGTGCCTGTGGCGACCGGCTGGCCCTGCGACTCTGAATCACCGACCTTCGAAAGGATCCGTCATGGGATCTACGCTCGACCCGATCGCCGTGCGCACCGCGCCCACCGCGCCGGACGTGCCACGCAGCAGCTTCAAACGGGTCCTCACCGGAAGCATGGCCGGTGCCGTGCTCGAGTGGTACGACTTCGCGATCTACGGCATTCTCGCCGCCACCGTCCTCGGCCCGCTGTTCTTCCCCGGATCCGACGGCATCACCAAGTTGCTTCTCGCCCTTGCCACCCAGGGCCTCGGCTTCATCGCCCGGCCGCTCGGCGGCATCGTCTTCGGCCATCTCGGCGACCGGTTCGGCCGCAAGCCGATGCTCGTGATCACCTTCGTGATGCTGGGCACCGCCACCGCGTCGATCGGGCTGCTGCCGACCTACGAGCAGATCGGCATCTGGGCCACCGTCCTGCTCGTCGCGCTGCGCATGATCCAGGGCTTCGCGCTCGGCGGTGAATTCGGCGCGGCCGTGCTGCTGGTGAGCGAGTACGGCGAGCCGAAGCGCCGCGGCTTCTGGGCGTCCTGGCCGCAGGCGGGCGCACCGTCGGGCACCGTGCTTGCCGCCGTGGTCGTCTCGGCCCTGGTGTTCCTGCTCCCGGCCGACTCGTTCGACGCATGGGGCTGGCGGATCGCGTTCCTGTTCGCGATTCCGCTCCTGATCATCGGCTTCTGGATCCGGCACGGCGTCGAGGAGTCCCCGGTGTTCCGGGCGGCGCAGGCCTCCGCGGCCGGCCGCACCGAGTCCCGGTCGAGCATCGTCGAGGCGCTGTCCCGTCCGCGCCCGGTGCTGCTCGGCATCGGCATGCGGCTCGGCGAGAACATCGCCTTCTACGTCTACACCGTCTTCGTCATCGCGTACGCCACCACCTACCACGGCTTCGCGCGGGGCGAGGTGATACTGGCCGTGACCTTCGCGTCGGTGTTCCAGTTCGTCGGCATGATCGGTGGCGGCCGGTGGTCCGACCGGGTCGGCCGCCGCATCGCGATGCTGGTGCCCGCCGTGGTGCTCGTGGTGTGGGCGCCCGTCTTCTTCTGGCTCGTGCAGATGCAGAGCGTGCCGCTGCTGTGGGTGGGTGTGTGCGTCGGTGCCTTCTTCCACGGTGCTCTCGCCGGCCCGGAGGCGGCCTGGATCACCGAACTGTTCCCGACCCGCTACCGGTACGCCGGCTCGTCGCTCGTGTTCCAGGGGTCGTCCATCATCGCCGGCGCGCCCGCGCCCTTCATCGCCGTCTGGCTCATCGACCGCTTCGGCGTCGGGACCGTCATCGCGTACCTGGTGGTGACCATGATGATCACCGTCGTCGCGGTGCTGAGCAGCCGCGAGACCAAGGGCATCGATCTCGACCGCATCGAGTGACCGGACACCGTTGCCGGGCGGCCGTGACGCCGCCCGGCAACGGCCGTCCCGGTTACCCCGTCCGGACGGCCGTCCCGCGGTACGGTCGGACCGGAGGTGATCGACATGGAAGAGATCGCAAAGATCGTCGGTATTGCTTTCGTCTACATCGTCGTCGCAGAGGTGATCATCGGTACGCTCGCCCTGCTGATCATTTCGACGATCAGTCCGCACTTTCTGCAGCGCAAGCCGAAGTACGGCGCGACCGGACCCCGTTACGGGTCCACTAGCCCCAGCCCAGCTCGTGCAGCCGAGCATCCTCGATTCCGAAGTAGTGAGCGATCTCGTGAATGACCGTCACCGCGACCTCGTGCACCACGTCGTCGTCGGAGTCGCAGATGTCGAGGATGGCGTCGCGATAGATGGTCACGGTGTCCGGTAGCGCGCCCGCATAGTGGCTGTCGCGCTCGGTGAGCGCGATCCCGTGGTAGAGCCCGAGCAGATCGGGCTCTTCCTCGTTTCTGGGCTCGACCAGCACCACCACGTTGTCGATGGCCCGGGCGAGTTCCGGTGGGATCAGATCCAGGGCCTCTCCGACGAGCTCGTCGAACCGCTCGTCGCCCATCCGTGCGGCCACCTCAGGCGCCCGGAACGGGCGCCGCCCCCGGCAGCGGGGTCGGCAGCGAGCGGCCCTCGGGCGCGGCGGGCGGCGGCACCGGCGGCTGGCCGTCGATGAGGATGTCGCCCGCGGCCGTGCCGGTGACCGACGCGAATCCGCCGCCCTCGACCTGCTTGCCCACCGAACAGTTGACCTTGCGGCTGCCCGCCAGCCAACTGTCGAAGTCCAGGTTGTCCCAGAACAGTGTGAGGGTCTTGTTGCGCAGCGCGTCGGGGCTGCCCAGGTAGGCGTTGGCGTTCTCGGTGCACGTCCCCTCGAGGTACTTGTCCTGGTCCTCGACACTCGGCAGACCGCCGGGGAACTGGCCGGACAGGTCCACCACGGAGATCACCTCGAAGGCGTGCGGCTGGGCGCAGTCCACCGGGTCCGCCGGCACCCCGTTGTTGATGCCGATGCACGTGCCCACGTCCCAGACCTTGGACTGGTCCTGGTCGGCGACCGTGCCCTTGATCGGCAGCAGGTTGCCCGTGGTGGAGGAGAACTGCAGGCCGCAGCGCAGCGTCCGCTCACCGGCCGCCCAGCCCGCCTCACCGGGGTTGATCAGGCCCACGCTGAACTTGCCGTGCGGGTCGAACCGGCCGTCGAGGTAGTTCATCGCGGCAGGTGCGCACAGTTCGTCGCGCAGTTCGGTGAAACGCAGCACCGACGGGAAGCGCGACCCGGGACCCCACTCGGCGCCCGGGTAGACGCTCAGGTCGATGTCCTTCACCACCTCGAACAGGTGCGACTCGGCGCAGTCCACCTTCGCGAGGTCGCTCGCATCGATCTCCGTCCAGGTCAGGCAGTCGCCTGCGACGGCTGTGCCGAAGGCCTCGCCGGCCACGGCGCCGGTGGTGACGACGGCACTCGTCGAACCGCCGGGCTCGTCGTCGGACCCGCCGAATCCCGCCACCACCGCGGTGACGAGCGCCGCGAGTACCGCGCCCGCCGCAACCAGCATCAAGGCGCGACGGGTCAGCTTCGCGGACGGGGCGCCCCGGACCCGCGACGCGGACGGTGTCGTCCGATCGGACTGCTGCTCACTCTCCTCGGCCATCACCGTCCATCATGCCTGTGCGCGGCGCCCCGGGTAACTTCGGTGCACATGACGGAGCCCATCGATCCCGAAGTCCAGGAGATCGCGCAGCGCCTGTTCGACGCCGCCCGCGCCGGGCACGTCGAGACGCTCGCCGCCTACGTCGACGCCGGGGTGCCGGTGAACCTGTGCAACGAGAAGGGCGACACCCTGCTGATGCTGGCGTCCTACCACGGTCACGCCGACGCGGTGCGGACCCTGATCGAACGGGGCGCCGACGTCGACCGGCTCAACGACCGCGGGCAGTCGCCGATCGCCGGCGCCGTGTTCAAAGGGGCGATCGACGTCGTGCGGGTGCTCACCGACGCCGGAGCCGACCCCTACGCCGGACATCCGAACGCCGTGGACTCGGCGAGGATGTTCCAACGCGAGGACTGCCTGCAACTGTGGGCACAGTAGGTCGGAATCGGCCGCAGACGGCGCCGAGTAGGCTGTGACCTCGTGATCGACCTCAAGTTCCTCCGCGAGAACCCCGACGCCGTCCGTGCCTCGCAGCGCACCCGAGGCGAGGACCCCGGTCTCGTCGACGCGCTGCTCGAGGCCGACGCGGCCCGCCGTGCCGCGGTGCTGGCCGGCGACAACATCCGCGCCGAGCAGAAGGCGCTGGGCAAGAAGGTCGGGCAGGCGTCCCCGGAGGAACGGCCCGCGCTGCTCGACGGTGCGAAGGAACTCGCCGCGAAGGTCAAGAAGCTCGAGGCCGAGCAGCAGGCCGCCGAGGAGGCGCTCGGGCGCGCGCACCTGGCGATCTCCAACATCGTGCAGGAGGGCGCCCCCGCCGGCGGGGAGGACGACTTCGTCACCCTCGAGACCGTCGGTGAGCTGCCCACCTTCGACTTCGAGCCGAAGGACCATCTGACCCTCGGCGAATCGCTCGGACTGATCGACATGGAGCGCGGCGCGAAGGTCTCCGGCGCCCGGTTCTACTTCCTCACCGGTTACGGCGCGCTGCTGCAGCTCGGCATGCTGCAGCTCGCCGCCCAGCGGGCCGTCGCCAACGGCTTCCAGATGATGATCCCCCCGGTGCTCGTGCGGCCGGAGATCATGCAGGGCACCGGCTTTCTCGGCGCCCACGCCGACGAGATCTACCACCTCGCCGACGACGACCTGTACCTCGTCGGCACGTCGGAGGTGCCGCTCGCCGGCTACCACTCCGGCGAGATCCTCGACCTGTCGGGCGGTCCGAAGCGGTACGCGGGCTGGTCGTCGTGCTTCCGCCGCGAGGCCGGCAGCTACGGCAAGGACACCCGCGGCATCATCCGGGTCCACCAGTTCGACAAGGTGGAGATGTTCGTCTACTGCAAGCCCGAGGACGCCACCGCCGAACACCAGCGGTTGCTCGCGTGGGAGCGCGACATGCTCGCCGCGATCGAGGTGCCGTACCGGGTCATCGACGTCGCGGGCGGTGACCTCGGCTCGTCGGCGGCCCGCAAGTTCGACTGCGAGGCGTGGGTGCCCACGCAGGAGCGCTACCGGGAACTGACGTCCACGTCGAACTGCACCACCTTCCAGGCTCGTCGCCTCGGCGTGCGCTACCGCGACGAGAACGGCAAGCCGCAGATCGCCGCCACCCTCAACGGCACGCTCGCCACCACCCGCTGGCTCGTCGCGATCCTCGAGAACCACCAGCAGGCCGACGGGTCCGTGCGCGTTCCGTCGGCGCTCGTGCCGTTCGTCGGGCGTGAGGTGCTCGAACCGCCGGCCTGAGGCGTTCCGCCGCGTGGGGTGGCGGCCGAATGTCACATGGGTTCGCTCGGATCGAACGCATGTGACATTCGGTCACCCCGCCCGGGAGGGCCGACGCCCTCAGCTACCCGGGTCGCAGCCGACGGCCACGTACGCGTGCAGGCCGTCGGGGTCGTCGCGCAGCAGATACTCGTAGTCGCTGGTGGCCATCACGGCGTCGTTCGCGTCGCGGAACGACCAGCGCACCCGGGCCCGCACGATCTTGTCGGTGACCGGGGAGAGGTCGAGCAACTCGTGCCCCACACCGGCGAGGCCGTGCTTCCGGTAGGTCTCGTTGCTCTGCGTGAGCGCCTCGGTGATCTCCTTCCGGTTCGCCAGCGATCCGGCGAACGAATCCGTCAGGATCGTGCCCGGTTCACCCCACAGCGCGGCCGAGGCCTCGGCGTCGAACCCGGCGAGCGCCTCTCCGTACAGGGTGAAGAAGCGGTCCAGTGCGATGCGTTCCACGCTCATGCACTTCAGTGTGCGGGTCCGGCGACGGTTGTCAGCGCAGAATCAGGCAGGTGGTCGACGCGGTCGCGAGCAACCGGTCGTTCTCGTCGCGGGCCTCGCCGCGGGCGGTGGCGGTGCGACGGCCGCTGTACTCGCAGATGCCGTGCACGCGGACGACGCCGTTGCCGGCCTGGACCGGCCGCAGATACCGCACCTGCAGGTCCAGGGTCGTGTACCCGACACCGGCCTCGAGCGTGCTCGACACGCTGAACCCCATCGCGGTGTCGAACATCGTCGCGATCACGCCGCCGTGCACGCTGCCCACCGCGTTGGCGTGGAACTCCTGCGGTTCCATGCTCACCTCCACCCAGCCCTCGCGGGCGTCGGTCACCCGGAAGCCGAGCGTGCGCGACGTCGGATGGTGCGGGATGGAGCCGTCGATCAGGCCGCGCAGGAAGTCGAGGCCCTGCATGTCGCGGTTCGCGGCGGACGTCGGGGCGGGGTCGTCCCACGTGTAGGTGCGCTGGCGTTCGGTCACCCGCCGACCGTATCGCGCGGTGACAAACCCGTCCGCGCGTGCCACCCTGGAGCCATGCGCCACCGATGTTGATCCGGCTCCGCCTCTTCCCTGACCGTTCGTGTGGTGGCGTACGCGGCCACCCGCGAACTCGTGCCGCTCTACGGCCTGTACGCCCTGCTGTTCGAGGACCACGGCCTCGGTACGGGCGAGATCTCGTCGCTCTTCGTGCTGTGGTCCGTCGTGGCGTTCGTCGCGGAGGTGCCGTCGGGCGCGTGGGCCGACACGGTGTCCCGCCGGGGCCTGTTGCTGCTCAGCGCGGTCCTGTTCACCGCGGGCTTCGCCCTGTGGCTGCTGTTCCCGGGCTACTGGGGGTTCGCGGCGGGCTTCGTGGCGTGGGGGATCAGCGAGTCGCTGAAGTCCGGGACGTTCGAGGCCCTGGTGTACGACGAACTGTCCGCACGCGGGGCAGCGCACCGGTATCCGGCGGTACTGGGCTACGCGAACGCCGGCGAGACGCTGTGCGTCCTCGTCGCGACGCTGTCGGCCGCGCCGCTGTTCGCGGTGGGCGGCTACGCGACGGTGGGGTGGTTGTCGGTGGCGATCACCATCGGCAACGGGTTGCTCGTCCTCACCCTGCCGGCCGCCCCCCGTCACGCCTCGGCGGACGAGACAGGCGCCGTTCCAGGCGCTTTCGTGACCCGCTACCTGGCGGTGCTGCACGCCGGGACGAGCGAGGCGCGACGCAGCGCCGTGGTGCGCCGCGCGGTGCTGCTCGCGGCGCTGCTGTCGGCGTGCCTCGCGTTCGAGGAGTACTTCGCGTTGCTGGCGCGCGAGGGTGGCTCGAGCACGTCCGCGGCGCCGGTGCTGGTGGCGATCACCGTTGCGGGACAGGTGCTCGGCGCCGCGACGGCCGGCCGCACCGCGGCAATGACCGGTCGCGCCATGGGGGCGGTGATCGCCGCCGGGGGTGTGCTGCTGGCGGCGGGTGCCGCGCTCGGCGGCGCGGCGGGATTCGTGGCGATCGGCATCGGCTACGGCGCCCTGCACAACGCGATGATCGTCGCCGAGGCGCGGATGCAGGACGCGATGAGCGGGACCGCCCGCGCGACCGTGACGTCGGTGTCGGGCCTCGTCGGCGAGGTCGCGTCGGTGGCGGTCTACGCCGGCTTCGCGCTCGGAACGGTCTGGCTGCCGCTGGCGGCGGTGCTCGCCGCGTGGGCGGTGCCCCTGCTCGGCCTGGCCGTCGCGGCGGTGCGGTGGCTGCCGCCGTCTCAGTCCCCTCTTAATTCGCCGGACTAACGTCCTCCGCCATGCGTGCTCGTCTCGTTCCCGCCCTGTTCGTCGCCGCCGGTCTCGGCCTGATCGGTACCGGTTCCGCCTTCGCGTACGCCGACGCGCCCGCCGTCGCGACGCCGGCCGACGCACCGCCCGCCGCGACCGGCGACCCGCTTTCCGGCACCCGCAACAACCTTCAGCAGGCCGGGTTGCCGCTCGCGCTTCTCGGCGGTGGGGTCGGGCAGCTCACCGACGGCAGCCGCCAGCTCGACGACGGCGCCCACCAGCTCGCCGACGGGCTCGCGCAGGCCAGCGCGGGTGGGCAGCAGCTCGCCGACGGGCTCGGTCAGCTCCAGGGCGGGGTGGGCCTGCTCGGCGACGGTGCGAACCAGGTCAGCGATGGCGTCGACCAGGTCGTCGACCGGCTCACCGGCTTCGGGGAGATGCAGGCGGGCGTGACCGAGCAGCTGACCGTCGTCGCCGGCACCCTGCGGCAGTCGCCCGACCCGGTGTCCCAGGAGGCCGCCGCCCGGCTCGACGGGCTCGTCGGACGGCTGAACACCGAGGGGCTCGGCCCGGAGACGCTCGCGCAGCTCGAGCAGCTGCGCGGCGGCGCGCGGCAGCTCGCCTACGAATTGAGCGACCCGGACGCGCAGTTCGTCGCCGGCATGGTGCAGGCCGCCGACGGCTCGCGGCAGCTACGCGACGGGCTGATGCTCCTCGACGACGGCGGCCGGCAGCTCGTCGACGGCACCGGACAGCTCGTGGACGGCGTCGGCCCGGTCACCGGGGTGATCGAGGGAGTCTCGGACAACGTGCGGGAAGCGACGGCCGCGCTGCCGAAGTCGCCGGCCCCGGCGTCGTCGGGCGACGTCGCGGCGGCGGCGGAGACGACCGCCGAGCGGCAGTGGTGGCCGTATGCGCTCGTCGCGCTGGGGGCGCTGGTGCTCGCCGTGCCGGCACTGTTGCCGAACGTGCTGCGGCCGAATGTCACACGCGTTCGATCGAACTGAACCCATGTGACATTCGGCCACACCCACGCGACGGGGGGGTCAGAGCTTGCGGGAGCGCAGCTCGTGACCGCGGGAGGTCTTGCAGCGGCCGGTCACGAGGTCCCACTGCCAGCCGTGCAGGTTGCAGGTGAGGCTGGTGCCCTCGACGACACCGAACTTCGACAGGTCGGCCTTCAGGTGCGGGCAGCGGCGCTGGATCTCGAACCCGCCCAGCTCGATCGACGCGGAATCGTCGTGGGCCTCCGCGAACCAGCCGTCCGCGTAGGCGATCCGCTCGTCGGTGAGGCACTTGAAGAACGTGTAGAGGAATTCGTTGTAGCCGCCCACACGCCACGCCTCGAAGCGGGTGGACAGGAAGATGGTGTTCACCCAGTCCGGCTCGTCGTCGCGCAGGACCGTGCGCACCAGCTCCGGCGCGATGCGGAAACCGTAGCGGTACTTGCCTTCTCCCTCGATGGGTTCGCGGACGACCCGCTTGGGGAAGTCCAGCACGACCGTCTCCTCGCCCATCACCAGGCCGACGGGGTAGCCGATGCCGTCGCAGATCAGATCGGACTGCGCCATGATCGGCTCGAACTTCGCCTTGAGCGGGCCGAGCAGCGGCTCGCCCTCGGCGGGGGCCCACGTCGCCTTCTCGGCCTCGAGCACCGGGGCCAGGCGCTGCGCCATCTCCTCGATGTACGCGGCCTTGTCGGTGAAGATCCGCTCGACGTCGGCGTCCGGGATCGGGTGGGTCAGCGTCATCGACGTGCTGCCGTGCACCTCGAGCACCGAACCGGGGATCATCAGCACGCCGCCGTCGTTGCCGTGGAGGCGCATCTGCTCGAGGAAGACCATCTGGTCGGGGAAGATGTTGCCCTCGTCGCCGTGGTCGTCGTTGAGGTGGCGCAGCGCCGGATCGAGGAACACCGGCGGCCCGGCCGACGGGACCACCCACGTCGCGCCGACCTGGTCGATGTAGCTGCGGCAGCGATCCATGCCGCGCTGGCGCTTCTGCTTGCCGAAGTTCGCCTTGGTGCGCTTGGGGATGTCGTAGACCATCGGGTACCAGATCGCGCCCGAGTACTGCAGCAGGTGGACGTCGATCCGACCGAACGCCTCGAGCATCGAGTCCATCTCGACCGGGCGGGCGTCGTTCATGTTGAACACCGTGGTCTCGCCGTCCGAGACGACGAGGCCGGAGTCGCCGATCGGCCCGTCCGCGGGCGCGCGCAGGGCGATGATCATGACGTCGAGGTCGCCCTTGGGGCCGCTGACGGTGTGCTTGACGGAATCGGTCGTCTCGAGGAACTTCGTGAACCCGAGCTGCTCGAGGTCGCGGCGCAGGTCCGGGACCGGGAAGTCGGGCAGCAGCACCGTCGCGTCCTTGTTGACGTGCTTGCTCAGGTTCTCCGGGTCGAAGTGGTCCTTGTGCAGGTGCGAGACGTACAGGTAGTCGACGTCGCCGAGCTTGTCCCAGTCCAACTGCGTGTTGTCCGGGAAGGGGAACCACGACGCGAAGTACGCGGGGTTGACCCACGGATCGCACAGGATCGATCCCGCTGCGGTCTGAATGTGGAACCCGGCGTGTCCGACGCTGGTGATCTGCACTTCGTTGCCTCCTGACGTGCTGACCGACGTACCACCCAGCGTAGGGGGACGCCGGTGCGGCGCCGCGCCCAGGCGGTGAACCCGGGCCGGATACGGGCCATTGATCCCGAATCGGGCGGGCGGCGGACATCGGGCGGAGCCCGCAGCCGCCGATCCGGCTACTCTGACCGACTGTGGAACCCTTCTACTGGACCGTCATCGGCCTCGCCCGGACCGTCTTCGCCGCGCAGGGACTGAAGTTCACCGTCACCGGCGCCGAGAACATCCCCGCCGTCGGTGGCGCCGTGATCGCCATGAACCACGTCGGCTACATGGACTTCACCTACGCGGGCCTGCCCGCCCGCACCTCCAAGCGCTACATCCGGTTCATGGCGAAGAAGGAGGTCTTCGACCACAAGATCTCCGGTCCCCTGATGCGGGCCATGAAGCACATCCCCGTCGACCGGGCCGACGGCGCCGACTCCTACCGCGCGGCGGTGGCGGCGCTGCGTGCGGGCGAGCTGGTCGGGGTCTTCCCCGAGGCCACGATCAGCCGCAGCTTCGAGATCAAGGGCTTCAAGACGGGTGCCGCGCGGATGGCGCTGGAGGCGGACGTGCCGATCATCCCCGTGGTGATGTGGGGGTCCCAGCGGGTGTGGACGAAGGGGCACCCCAAGCGCCTCGGCCGCACGAAGACGCCGATCTCGATCGCCGTCGGCGAACCCATCGCGCCGAACGCGTCGGCGTCGGAGCTGACCGCGGAGCTGCACGAGACGATGGAGCGCATGCTGCGGGAACTGCAGGGCAGCTACGTCCACGAAGCCGGTGCGTACTGGGTGCCCGCCCGGCTCGGCGGCACCGCGCCCACGCTCGCGGAGGCCACGGCGCTCGACGACGCCGACACCGCCGCGCGCAAGGCCCGCCGGGCGCAGAAGGATGCCGGCACCGACCGGTGACGACGACAGTCGCGGTGAGGCCCGCGGCGCGGTGACGCCCGGGTCGTCCGGATGCGCCGTGTCGCGGCGGACCGGCACAATGGCGAAGTGAGCCGAGATCTGCCGAGCCTGGTTGCCACCGACGTCGACGGCACCCTCATCGACGACGAGGAGCGCGTCTCGGGCCGTACCCGCGCGGCGGTGCAGGCCGTGGTGTCCTCCGGGACGCCGTTCGTCCTGGCCACCGGCCGTCCGCCGCGATGGATTCCGCCGGTGATCGAGCAACTCGGTTTCGCGCCCATGGCGGTGTGCGCCAACGGCGCGGTGCTCTACGACAGCGCCGCCGACCGGGTCCTGAGCGCCGCCGTGCTCTCCGCGGACGAGCTGGCCTGGGTTGCCGACGTCGCCAACAGCGTGCTGCCCGGCTGCGGTCTGGCCGCCGAGCGGATCGGGGCGAGCGCCCACGACGCCGCGACGCCGCAGTTCGTCAGCGCCCCCGGCTACGAGCATGCGTGGCTGAATCCGGACAACACCGAGCTCGCCGACCACGAGGTGATCGCCGAGCCGGCGGTGAAGCTGCTGATCCGGATGGCGTCGGCGACGAGCCACGAGATGGCCGAAGCGCTGGCCCCGCAGCTCTGCGGCCTGGTGGACGTCACCTATTCCACGGACAACGGCCTGATCGAGATCTCCGCCTCGGGGGTGACGAAGGCGTCGGGCCTGCAGCTGATGGCCGAGCACCTGGGGGTGGCGGCCGACGGGATCGTCGCGTTCGGGGACATGCCCAACGACATCCCGATGTTGTCGATGGCGCGCCACGGGGTCGCGATGGAGAACGCGCACCCGGACACGAAGGCGGCCGCGGACGAGGTCACCGCCACCAACACCGAGGACGGGGTAGCCCGCATCCTCGAGCGTTGGTGGCGGTGACGGCCCCGGCGAGGGGACCGGCGGCCGGCTAGGGCCCCGGCGAGGGGACCGGCGGCCGGCTAGGGCCCCGGCGAGGGGACCGGCGGCCGGCTAGGGCACCGGCGCCGGTGCCGGCGCTTCGGGGGCGGGTGCCGGTGCCGGGGCCTCGGGGGCGGGGGCCGGCGCGCCGGCGGGCTGCGGCGCCGCCTGTTCGTACGCGTCGTTGTAGGCGCGCAGCACCTTCGTCACCGCACCGGTGAGTTCGTTGAAGATCAGCGAGCCGAACTCGAAGTCCGAACGCCAGCCGTCCGGCACGCGGTACTCGTCGCTGGTCGGCAGGCCGAGCTCGCCCGCGTCGAGGCCGCTGCGCTGCCACGTCTTGTAGATCTCGCCGAGCACCGTCCACACGCCGCCGTTCGGCGAGGTGTAGATGGCGCCGTTGACGAACTCGGCGCGCTCGTAGCCCGCCTTGGCGGGCAGGATCCCGGACACGGCGGTCCCCAGGCGGCCGGTCTCGCCGCCCTCGGCGATCCACTTCTGCGCCAGCGGCGAGTTGTCGGTGAGCCGGATCAGCTCTCCGACCAGGTCCGCGACCTTCTCGGCCGAGCCGGTGTCGGGCAGGCGGTCCGCCGATCCGGTGGCCGGGGCCCCCGCGTCGACGTCGGGCAGCTGCGCGCGCGGACTGTCGGTGACGAGGTCGGACGAGTCGTCGCTCGGGGTGCTGGGCGTGGTGCTCTGTCCGGCCGCGGTGGCCGCCGCGATGTCACGGATCTCGTCCATCTTCGCGTAACCGGAGTCGCCGGGGCAGCTGGTGTTGCCGACGTCGCGGTGCGCGAAGATGATCGGCAGGTCCACGGCCGCGCCCTGCGGGTACGGGGTGAACGACGTGCCCTCCGAGTACATGGTGGTCTCGCCCTTGGGGTCGAGACCGGCCTTGGCGAGCCGCCAGCCGAGGAAGCGGCCCACCGCGTCGACCGTGGCCTTCGGCGGTTCGACGTTGGAGAAGTCGCCCATCATCGCGATGCCGACGGTGTTCTCGTTGAAGCCGCCGGCGTGCGCGCCCTGCACGGGCTTGTCCAGGCCGCCGGCGCGGCCCTCGAAGATCTGGCCGTAGCGGTCGACGAGCACGTTGTAGCCGACGTCGCACCAGCCCAGGGTCTGGGCGTGGTAGGCGTAGATGGCCCGCACGATCTCCGCCGATTCGGCCTTGGAGTAGTCGTTGCTGCCGGCGGTGTGGTGCACGGTGGCACCGCCGAGCTCGTCGTCGTAGGTGGCGTCCTGGCAGCGGATGGACTCGTCGGCGCCCCACTGCGCTCGGGTGATCACCTTCGGTCCGGACCCTCCGACCGGACCGGCGATGTCCTCGAGCGCGGCGTCGGCGCTGCTCGATCCCGGGTTGATGAGCACGGCGCTGACGTCGTCGGCGGCGGCCCGCGCGGGTTCCTGGGCGTGCAACGGCCGTGACGACGACGCCGGCGCATAGCCCAGCTCCGGCTGGGCCGGAGCGGGCGCCGGTGCAGGGGCGGGTGCGGTCGGCGGCGCGGCCGGGGCGGGAATCTCGGCGCCGGCGAGCGTCGGTTCGGGCGCCGGGCGCGGAGTGAGCAGCACCTGCACGGCCTTGGTGGCACCGACGTAGATCGGTTCGGTGCCGGCCCGCTCGTCGGGGGTCCGGTCGGAGCGGCTCGTGTCGATCGGTTCGGTGGCCGTCCACGGTCCCCAGCTGCCGTCGTCGCGCTGGGCCCGGATGCGTGCGTCGGTGTCGGCAACGTCCTTCGCGGCCAGCGCGATCATGCTGAACGGGGCGTCGCGGGTGAGCTGCTTGACGGTGGCGCCGATGCGATCGACGACGTCGGCGGCTGCGGGTGCGGGCGCCGGGGTGGTCGACGGGGCGGGCGCGGTGATCTCCGGCAGGCCCGCGGCGAGTTCCTTCAGGCTCAGGTCCGGCAGGTTCAGGCCGGTGAGTTCGTGGATCGGGATCACGATGTCGGGCACCGAGGCGAGGACGACCTCGGCGATCTCGGGCGGTACGACGATGGGGACGGACTCGTTGGTGGAGCGGACGTCCGATGTGGTGCTCGTGACGCCGTAGACGGCGAATGGGCTGGCGACGGCCAGGGCGGCGACGGCACCCAGGACGATCGACGGCTTCGGTCGGCGATGCGGCACGGTGCTTCTCCCTGTCGGTGTTCGCGGCGGTCCTCGGCCTCGTCCGGGCGGCGCTCGGCCGAGGCCGAGGAGCCGGCTCGAATCGAACCGAATCCTCCGTCATCCGGACGACCCGAAGTGCGGAACGGCCGAGAATCGTGTGCAACTTGTGATTCTGGTGTTACTGGCGTGGCTGTTGTTGCTTCATTCAGTCACTCTTGCCACACTAGTCGCAGACAACCTTAAGCCTCAACCTGAGCTTGAGGATCCGTCTCGAATGTCCGATACGCGCGGACCTGCGTCCGGGCGGCACACGGTGCGAGAACGAGGGAGTGCAGCGCATGCCACGAAAGTCCATCCGCCGGACCCATCGCCGGCGGCGTCTCGTCGTCGGGCGCCCCCTCCGCAACGGCTGGCGGCCCGCCACGGCCCGCGCCGCGGCGATCGGCCTCGCCCCCGCGCTGCTGGTCGGCGCCGCAATCGGCGGGGTGCTGCACGTGCACGCCGAACCCGACGTCGCCCAGGCCGTGGCCGCCGACACCCCCTTCACCTTCGTGGGCTTCGGTCACGGCCACGGTCGCGGCATGGGCCAGTGGGGCGCCTACGGCTACGCCACCGAGCACGGCTGGTCCGCCGACCGGATCCTCGGTCACTACTACGGCGGCACCACCCTCGGCGCCCTTCCCGAGAACACGATGATCGCGGTCCGGCTCGTCGGGCAGGACGACGCGCCCCTCGACGTGTACTCCGACACCGGGATGACCGTCGCCGGCCGGCAGACCGGGCCGGGCGAGGCCGCCCACCTGACGCCCACCGCGGACGGGGGAGCGGACGTCGTCGTCACCGCCGGTTGTTCCGGCGAGGTGCTGTGGCAGGGCCGCGCCGACCTGCCGTGGGTGGACCCCGTCGACATGGGCGAGGCCCGGCCCGTCGCCGAACACCTCAAGCTCTGCGGCAACAGCGCACCCTACCGCGGCTCCCTCGGTGTCGTCCTCGACGGCTCCGCGCCGCGCACCGTCAACCGGCTGTCGATGGAGGACTACCTGCTCAGTGTCGTCCCGGCCGAGTCGCTGCCCAGCTGGGCCGACACCGGCGGCGCCGAGGCGCTGCGCGCGCAGGCCATCGCCGCCCGCTCCTACGCCGCGGCGGAGAACCGCTCGCCGCTGTGGCAGACGTGCGACAGCCAGAACTGCCAGGTGTACGCAGGGTCAGCCAAGGAGGACCCGCGCACGAACGAGGCGGTGAACTCGACCCGCGGCACCGTCCTCATGAAGGACGGCAAGGTCGTCGCCAGCGAGTTCTCCGCTTCGACCGGCGGTTACTCCGCCGGCGGCGCCTTCCCGTCCGTCGAGGACCTCGGCGACGCCGTCGCCCCCAACCGGCAGTGGGCCCAGACGATGACCGCCGGCGAGATCGGCACGGCCTTCGGCGTCGGCGAACTGCAGGCCTTCGAGATCGTCGGCCGCAACAACCTCGGCGCCGACGGCGGCCGCGTCACCCACGTGCGCATCGTCGGTGCCGACCGCACGGTCGAGACCACCGGTGCCGAGGCGCGCGCCAAACTGGGCCTGCGCTCCGACTGGTTCACCGTCCAGGAGGGTGCCGACGCCACGGTTCCGCCGTCCACCCCCGCGCCCGAACCCGGCCCCGAGGTCGGCGACGAACCCTTCGAGACCGGGCAGGGCTCACCCATCGAGGAGAAGTACCTCGAGCTCGGCGGGCACGACGGCACCCTGGGCACCCCGGTCGGGCCGGAGCTCATGCTGCCCGACGAACGCGGCAAGTTCCGCGTCTTCACCGGCGGCATCATCGTCTGGACCCCCGACCTCGGCGCCCAGGTGATCGACGCGAGCATCATGCGCGAGTGGCTGCCGGGCACCGGCAGCGCCGAGTAGCGTCTCCTCCCCGGCTCACCGGCCGGCCAGCAGATCTGTGAGGGTGCGGCCGGTGAGTTCGACGATCCCCTCCTCGTGGCCGTTCGTCACGAGATTGACGATCAGTCGGTCGATGCCGTGCCGGAGCACCCGGTGATCGAACTCCTCGGCCACCTCCGCCGGTGTGCCCACGAAGTGCCGATCGGTGGCGGCCGCCGATTCGCGCTCCGTGAGCCGGCGGAGGTCGATTCCCCGGGCGAGCAGGAACTGCCGGTGCAGATCGCGGGCGCGATCGCCGTTCTCGTCGATCATCACGTAGCCGAGGTAACTGACGTCCAGGGACGCCGGGTCGCGGCCGAGCTCCGCGCATCGCGCCCGGACGGCCGCCAGCTTGCGCGGTATTTCGCGTGCGGCGCACAGGATATTGAGATGGTCGGCCCAACGAGCCGCGAAGGCGAACGTCCGTCGTTCGCCCCCGCCGCCGATCAGCACCGGCAGGTCGTTGCGCAGGCGGGGTTCGTTCCGGGCGTCCTCGGTGTGGTACCACCTGCCGTCCACCGAGGGGCGTTCGCCCCGCAGCATGGGCACGACGATCTCGAGCGATTCCCCCAGGCGTTCGAACCGCTCACGGAGCGAACCGAACTCGAAACCGTAGGCCCGGTGTTCGAACTCGTACCAGCCCGCCCCCAGCCCCAGCACGGCGCGGCCACCGCTGATCACATCGACCGTGGTGACCGTCTTGGCCAGCAGGGCCGGGTTGCGATACGTGTTGCCGGTGACCAACGCCGACAACCGGATCGACGTCGTCACCGCCGCGAGCGCCGCGAGCGTCGAGTACGCCTCGAGCATCGGTTCGTCGGGCGAACCGATCAGGGGCAGTGGATAGAAGTGGTCCATCACGAACACCGTGTCGAACCCGGATCTCTCGGCCGCGCGGGCCTGGGCGGCGACGGTGGGGAAGATGCCGGTGGCCGGTCCGGGATAGGTGAAGTTCGGGATCTGGTAACCGAGTCGGATGCTCACGGACCGCAACCGTAGCGCCTCCGAAGTGCCTGTGCGCCAACGAAAGGTGACGCGGATGCCGGCCGAACCGCGTCGGGGCCGGTCGCAGCGTGGTGGTGCCGACACCAGGATCGACACACCCTGGCTGGGGCGGCGACGCCGGTTCACGATGGTGCCGGACACCGTGTTCGGACACCGATGTGATCTGGGGGTAGACACATGGCAGCGGCCGTGGCACAGGGCAGTTTCACGCTGGACTCACCGAGCCGATACCTCGGTCCGGCCGAGGACAGGTTCTTCGGGGCCGGCTATCGCCGAGTCCGGCAGAACCTCCGCTTCGCCGGTCTCCTCGACCATCCGGCGACCGGGATCAGGGCGAATGCCGGCGTGGAATGCCCGTCGGACTGGTCGACGAAGGGTACGACGGCGCAGCGCCCGCACCTGAGCACGATCGACGTTCTGCTCGTCGCCACGCGGGCGGCCGGCGCGGTGATCGGGGCCGCGTACGGTCTCGACGAGGCCGATCTGGCGGCGGCGTGGGTGCGGTCGGTGGTGATCCGCGCGGCCGCCGCGCCCGTCGAGCACGACCTCGGAAACCTGGACGTGACAGCCGAACACGTCCGATCCGAGGTGGAGCCCGGTCGTGCCGAGCACGCCGGACGGAGTGCGTGCGTGGACGCGGTGCGGGTGCGGGTCGCCGGCTTCGCGGTCGAGCTGGAGGTCGTCCATCCCGGAGTGGGGACGCCCGCGTCGCGACTCGACCCGGCCGTGGCCGACCGTCTGCTCGCCCACGCGGCCGGACCCTACGCCGACGGGTACCGCACCCACGAGATGCGCACGCAGGACATCCGCGTGGACGGTACCGTCGCGCACGCCCGGTCGAGGCTCGTCGCCGGCCCCGGCGACGGCATACCCGGTGCCGGACTGGCCGCGCGGTACGAGCCGCACGTGACGCTCGTCGACGCATTCGTGGAGACCCTGCAGCTCGGCCAGATCCTGATGTACGAACTCGACGGGATCGACCGCGCCACGAGCAACACGCTGTGGATGCGCCGCACGGTTCTGCACACCACCGATCCGGCCGTGCAGACCGAGGCCGAGGTGCCCGTCACCGTGGCGCTGGAGGCGCTCCGCTCCCTCGCCCGTGGCGGCGCGCTGTGGCGCGCGTGCGACATCGTCTCCGAGCGGAACGGCACCGCCGTGCGCTGCTCGGTCGCGCACGAACTGCCGGCGCCCGCCGCCGGATCGGACCTGCGGTGACCACCGCAGCGGGCGACCGCGACCGGGGAACGCGCGCCGCCGTGATCGCGGGAATCGGCGGATACGTTCCCGGGGAGGCGATCCCCAATACGGCGCTCGAGCACCGCCTCGACACGAGCGACGAGTGGATCCGCCAGCGGACCGGAATCGGATTCCGGCACTTCGTGTCCGCCGGCACCGCCACGAGCGACCTCGCGGTGGCCGCGAGCCGGCGAGCCCTGGCGTCCGCGGGAGAACACGCGGTCGACATGGTGATCCTGGCGACGACCACCCCCGACCATCCCTGTCCCGCAACCGCACCCAGCGTCGCCAGCCGGCTGGGCCTCGGGCCGGTCCCGGCATTCGACGTCGCGGCCGTGTGCAGCGGCTTCCTCTACGCCCTGATGCTGGCGGAATCGACGATCCGTTCGGGCGGTGCCGAGCGGGTGCTCGTCGTCGGAGCCGACTCCTTCAGCACGATTCTCGATCCCGGGGACCGGAACACGGCGGTGATCTTCGGCGACGGAGCCGGCGCCATGGTGCTGCGGGCCGGACACCGCGACGAGGACGGTGCCGTACTCGCGACCCACCTGGGTTCCGACGGGGGACAGGCGGACTTGATCATGGTGCCCGGGGGCGGCTCCCGGGAACGAACCAGCGAATCCGCCTCGACCGGATGGAACCGCTACTTCACGATGCAGGGCAAGCGGGTGTTCGAGGCGGCCGTGGCGGCGATGTCGGAGTCCGCGGCCTCCGTCATGGGCCGGGTCGGCTGGACACCGGCGGCGGTGGATCGCCTCGTGGCGCATCAGGCCAACCTCCGGATCCTCCGATCGGTGTCCTACCGGCTCGGGCTGCCCGCGGAACGCGCCCTCGTGCACCTGGACCGGGTCGGCAACACGAGCGCGGCGTCGATTCCCCTCGCCCTCGCCGACGCCGCCCAGCGGATCGGGGCGGGAGAACGCATGATCCTCACCGCATTCGGCGGTGGAACCACCTGGGGCGCGGCCGCGGTGACGTGGCCGCACCTCATCTCTTCCCACTCTCACACAGGAGCGCAGGATGACTCTCTCGTATCGTGACATCGCGGCCGTCGTCGACGAGCACTTTCCCGAATTCTCCGGCCCCATCGACGAACACACCACCTTCGACGACCTCAGCTGCGACTCCCTGGTGCTCGTCGAGCTCGGGTCGATCCTGTCCGCCCGGTACGCGATCGACGTCGCGGAGGAGGACATGGTGGCGGCGCACACGTTCCAGGGCGTGGCGGACCTGGTCAACCGCCTGCGGGTGGACGACGTCGCGACGGCGTGACCGCACGATGCGCGTTCGTCGACGTGGACGAGACGCTCGTCGCGCAGGTGACGCTGTTCTCGCTACTGCTGTTCGACGGCGCCGAGCGTGGCGTCGGCGGGCAGGCGCGGGCGCACCTCGCCGGACTGCGGTCGCTGAGGGCGCGCGGGGTGCCGCGAGCGGTGACCAACCGGGCGTACTACACGTGGTGGCAGGGTCGTTCGCTCGCCGAGGTCGCGGCCGCGGGCCGACGGTGGTTCGCGCGACAACTGTCCGAGGGCGGGTTCTTCCACGAAGCTGTGCTCGCGGACCTCGCCGCGCGGACCTCGGACGGTTTCGCAATCGTTCTCGTCTCCGGGTCCTTCGCGCCGGCCCTGGATCCCATCGCCGAACACATCGGTGCGGCGGCCGTGCTGTGCACCGACCTGGATTCGTCCGCGGGGCGATACACCGGCGTCGTGCGCGCCACGATGCTGGGCCCGGACAAGGCGCGCGCCGTGGCGGCGTATGCCCGTGCCCACGGAACGGATCTCGGCCGCTCGATCGCGTACGGGGACCACGTCTCGGATGCGCCGATGCTCGATCTGGCGGGGGAACGCGTCGTGGTGGGGGAGGGGATGCCCGGTTATCCCGCGACGCGTTCGATCCGCACCGGCGTGTCCGAACCGGTGGACCGATAGCCGGATTCGGGAATCTGTAGAACGAGGGCCCGGCTCGGATCGGACCCGAGTGGGAACGAGACGGTGCGGAAGTCGATGCGTCCGAACTCCTCGTGGCGGAAGGCGAGGAGTTCGGGCGGTTCCGCGCACACGGAGCGTTCGTCCCACAGCGCGGCGAACACCTCGCTCTCCCGGCAGAGCCGGCGCGCGGTCTCGGCGAACACGGGATCGTCGACGTAGCGCGCCACCTGGAGACGGTACCGGCCGACGAGACTGCGCGCCGTGGCCTCCGGATCGCAGTACCGCTGTGCGCGACCGTCTTCCGTGAAGAACCGGACCAGGCAATTGGTGCCCGCCCGGACGTCGAGCAGGTCCCGGGCCGGGATGTTGGCCACGTCCACGCACCAGTGCCGGTTGACGATGTAGGCCGGCTCGCGGAAACCGTCGACGATGTACTGGAGCAGATCGTCGCGAACTGTGCTGCGCTGCTGCGTGTTCGGAGACCGGTCGGGCACACCCGCGAGCAGCCGCAGGTGGATCCGCTCCGCGTCGTCGAGGCTCAATGCGCGCGAGATCGCGTCGAGCACCTGGGATGAGACGTTGATGGGCCGGCCCTGCTCGAGCCAGGTGTACCAGGAGAGCCCGACGTTCGCCAGCGCCGCGACCTCCTCACGGCGAAGACCGGGCGTGCGCCGCCGGCCCGAGGCGACGAGGCCCACATCCGAGGGCGACAGCCGGGCCCGGTGTCGACGGAGGAAGATGCTCAGCTCGGTTCTGCGATTTTCCTTCGACGTCGCGTTCACAGGCGTGAATCCAATCGACGACGGTGCGGCAGGTCAATGCCGCCCGCCGTCGCGGGCGTCGACTGCGTTCGAAATCACAGGGAGTCGGTGCGGCGGACCACGTCACCCGGTGTTGCGGGTCGCGCGGTCGTACTCCTCGCGATGCACCAGGATGTCGGCGATGTTCGACTCCGCCCAGTCCTTGATCTCGGCGACGATCGGGACCAGGGACTCGCCGAGGGGCGTGAGGCGGTAGTCCACCCGCGGCGGGACCGACGGCGTCACCGTCCGCTCCACGACACCGTCACGCTCGAGGGTCCGCAGCGTGGTGGTGAGCATCTTCTGGCTCACGCCGGCGATCGTGCGGCGCAGTTCGCTGTGCCGCCGCGGGCCGTCCGTCAGGGCCGACAGGATCAGCGTCGCCCATTTGTTGCTCAAGGTCTCCAGCACCTGACGTGCCGGGCATCCGGCCAGGTAGATGCTGTACCGGGCCTTCTCCCGCTCGCGTCGTTCACCGGCGGTCGTCGTCATCGAATTCCCCCGTAACCGTTCCCCGCACCCGCGCCCCGCCGCAGCCCGGGAACCTCGAGGTGCCCGAGGCACTCGAAAGTGCCGTCTTGAGCTGCCGCGGCACGCGGATGATGCTGTCCCCTGCAGCCTAGCTGCGTGTGCGGGTGGCGGCCTGCTCGTCGGCACCCGCGGCCTGCGACGACATCTTCCGAGAGGATCCCGATGACCAAGCTCCTGCATGTGAACGCCTCTGCCCGTGGCGAACACAGCCAGTCCCTCGCCATCGCACGGGCCTTCGTCGAGGCGCTGGCGGATCGCCGGCCCGACCTCGAGGTCGACACCCTCGACCTGTTCTCCGCGGACCTGCCGGAGTTCGGCACGGTCGCCGCCGACGCCAAGATGGCCGTCTTCGGCGGTCAGGAACAGACCGCCGAGCAGAAGGCGGCGTGGGACGCGGCCCGGGCCGTGTTCGACCGGTTCGCGGCGGCCGACGTGTACGTGTTCAACGTGCCGATGTGGAACGCGGGTGTGCCGTACGTCCTCAAGCAGTGGATCGACATCGTCACGCAGCCCGGCTGGGCGTTCGGCTTCGACCCCGCCACCGGATACGAGGGGCTGCTGACCGGCAAGCGGGCTCTCGCCGTCTACACCAGCGGGGTCTACGCGCCGGGCGTGCCGCTCGAGTTCGGCGCGGACTTCGCCACCACCTTCTTCGACGACTGGCTGCGCTTCGTCGGCATCACCGACACCGAGGTCGTCCGGTTCGCCCCGACCGTTCTGACCGGCGCCCCCGACGAGGACCTGGCCGGCCACGTGGCGCACGCACAGAAGCTCGCGGCCAACTTCTGACCACCGCGAACACCGCGACGGAAAGGCACGCGCAATGCGCTTGGGAATCTCGGGAACCTATTCCTCCGGAAAGACACTGACCTCGATCGCGTTGTCCGAGTACACGGGCATCCCCCGTACCCGGGCGAAGACGATGCGGGAGATCCTCCCCGAGGCCGCCCCCGGCAAGACGCTCGAGGAATGCACGTCCGCGGAGCTGCTGCAGATGATCGTCGTCCGGCACGTCGATCGGGCGATCCACGAACGGAACCTGTGGGACGGGTTCATCTCCGACGGTTCGTCGCTGCAGGAGTGGATCTACGGCTCCGTTCGGGTCACCTACGGCATCAATCCGAACGAGTCGGTGGGCCTGGGCGAAGGGGTACCCGTGCCGCGCACGCCCGAACTGGCCTACTTCGAGGACGTCGTCGCCGAACTGGGCAAGGCGTTCAAGCGGCACGTGAAGGCGACGTTCGACGCCTTCGTGCACCTGCCCAACGAGCTGCCGCTCAGCGCGGACGGGCATCGTCCGGTCAACGAGCACTTCCGTGCCCGGGCCGACCGCATGCTCGAGGAGATCATGGCGGAACTGGCGATTCCGTTCCACGTGGTGGGCGGCGACCTGCCGGCCCGGTTGGAGCGGATCACCGAGCTCTTCGGCTTCACCCCGGTGCTGCCGGTCGACGTCGCCGTTGCCCGGGCGCTCGACGAGTACGCCGCCCTCGACACCCGGATCGAGACCGCACGGGCGGGAGTCTGACGGTGCCGGACATGCTCGCGGCGGTGTACGAGCGCCTCGGCGCGGCCCGGGACGTGCTCGACGTTCGCCGGATGCCGCGACCGGAGCCCGGGCCGGGGGAGGTGCGGGTCCGCCTCCGGCTGTCCGGGGTCAACCCGTCCGATTGGCGGGCCCGGCTGCACGGCCGGGGGACGCCGCTGCAGTGGCAGATCCCGCACTCGGACGGCGTCGGAGTGGTCGACGCAGTGGGGCCGGGTGCCGATCCCGGCCGCATCGGTTCCCGGGTGTGGGTGTGGAACGCCGCGTGGCGGCGCCGGCACGGCACCGCAGCCCAGTGGACGTGTGTCCCCGATCGGCAGGCGGTGAACCTGCCCGAGCACGTCGGGGACGAGCTCGCCGCCGGGCTCGGCATCCCGTTCATGACCGCATGGCACGCCCTGTTCGCGGACGGTCCGCTCGACGGTGCGACCGTGCTGGTGGCGGGCGGGGCCGGCGCGGTGGGGAACGCGGCCGTGCAGCTGGCGAGCCGGGCCGGTGCCACGGTGCTGGCCACGGCGAGCACGGACGAGAAGGCACGGCTCGCGCGCGCGGCGGGGGCGTCCGTGGTGGTCGACTACCGCAGCTCCGAGGCCGCCGCGGCGCTGCGGGCCGCCGCGCCGGACGGCGTCGGGCGCATTCTGGAACTCGCCCTGGGACGCAACCTCGACCTCGACCTCGAGGTGCTCGCCGACCACGGCACCGTCGTCGTGTACGCCCCCGAACCCGAACCGCCGCCGATTCCCGTGCAGCGGTTGATGGCCCGGAACCTCCGAACCCATTTCATGCTCGTCTACACCATCGGTCCGCGAGCCCAGGAGGACGCGGTGCGCGGCATCACGGCGGCACTCGAGGACGGCGCGCTCACCCCGTTGCCGACGGTGTGGTTCCCCCTGCACGAGGTGGCGGCGGCGCACGAGGCGGTCGAGGGTGGGGTGCTCGGGAAGGTCGTGCTGGGGCTGCCCGAATGACGGAGCCGGATCTCGCCTCGCCCCGGGACCGGTCGTCCGGCGAGGGGGATGCCGTGGCGGCGTTCCTCCCGGTCGTCGTACTGCTCGGACTCCTCGCGGTGCTCGTGCTGTCCCAGCTCTACGCCGTGATCCCCGTGTTCGGTGTCCTCGCCGACGACCTGGGCCTCGACGCGCAGCGGGTCACCGTGACCCACACCGCGTTCGGCATCGCCTATGCGGTGGGGTTCCTCGCCTGGGGCGCCGTCGTCGACCGCATCGGACCGCGGCGGACCCTGCTGACGGGTCTGGGGGCGCTCGTCCCGGCCACCGTGCTGGTCGCTACCGCCCGGGACGCGACGTGGATGATCGCCGCGCGGGTGCTGCAGGGCGCGGTGGCCGCGGCGTTCGCGCCTGCCGCCTTCGCGTACGTCGGCACCCGGATCGCGGTGGCTCGCCGGGCGACGGCACTGTCGGTGCTCACCGGGTCCTTCCTCGCGTCCGTCGTCCTCGGGCAGATCGCCGCGCAGGCCGTGTCCGCGCTCGCCGGATGGCGGTGGTTCTTCGGGATCGGTGCTGTCCTGTTCGCCGTGGCGACGGTGGCGGTGCTCGCCGCGGTCGACGACGAACCACCGCCGCGACCCGGCCCGCAGCCGGTGACGGCGGCCGTCGCGCTGCTCGGATCGGCACGCACCGTCGCCGTGCTGGCGGTCACCGCCACGGTGCTGGCCGGTTTCGTGGCGCTCCACACCGGCGTCCAACGCTTCGCCGTGGTGGGGGATCCCGACGAGCTGCTGGTCTTCCGGGCGTCGGCGCTGCCGGCGATCGTCGCGGCACCGCTGCTGTCGGGTCTGCTCGGCCGGATCCGGACCGGGCACCGCATCGTCGTCTTCCTCCTCGTGGCGGCGGCCTGCGCGACGGTGGCGCAGGACGCGCCGGTGGCCGCCTTCGCCGCGATCACGTTCTGCGTGGCGGTGATCGCCCCCGCTCTGATCGCCCTCGTGCTCGACCGTTCGGGCCCGCACCGTGGTGCCGGGACGGCGCTCTACACCTGCGCGCTGTTCGTCGGCGCGGGGCTGGGGCCGCAGATCGCCGCAACGGCCTCGTCGTTCTCCGCGACCGCCCTCGCCGCCGCCGGCGTGTGGACGGGTGGGGCTGCGCTGGCGGCGATCTCGTCCGGCCGGCCTACCGCGCGGTTCCGGCCGGGTGCCCGGGGTCGCCGAGGACCGCGAGCATCCTGTCCACCGACGTCGCCCACCCGAACTGCTCGGCGCGACGTCGCGCCGAGCGGCGCAGGAAAAGGTCGGGGGCGCTCAGCAATTCGTCGATCGCGTCGGCGAAGGCCGCGTCGCGGTCGGCGGACAGTACCCCGCACTGGGGGGTGAGGATCTCGGTGAGCGCCGACGACCGCGACGCCACCACCGGGGTGCCGGCGGCCAGCGATTCGAGCGCCGACAGGCAGAACGTCTCGTGCGGTCCCGGGGCCAGCGAGACGTCGGCGGTGGCGAACAGCGCGGCCAGCCGATCGGGGTCGCCGATGAATCCGGTGAACGTCACCGGGAGCCCTTTCGCCTTGTGCTCCAGGGCGTGACGTCGCGGCCCGTCGCCGGCGACGACCAGGTGGACGTCGTGCCCGCGCCGGTGCAGCAGGCGCGCCGCGTCGATGCTGCGCTCCGCCTTCTTCTCGACGGACAGCCGGCCGCAGTGCAGCAGCAGCCGGGACGAGTCCGGTACGAGCCGCTCGCGCAGGCGGCGGTCGTGGCGGGCGGGGTGGAAGCGGTCCAGGTCCACGCCGAGCGGCACCCGCACCAGATTCGGCGTGCCGATGCGGGTGAACTCCGTGCTCGCGAATTCCGTCGTGCACACCACCGTGTCGTAGTCGGTGGCCATCCGCCGGTTGGCCAGGTCGGCGGCCCGCCGGGCGACCGGCGCCGGCAGCACCTGGCCGAGGAGGCGGTCGAGCCGCTCGTGGGAGACGACGACGCTGCGCACGTCGCGCCGGCGCGCCCACCGGCCGAATCCGCGCAGCGTCAGCCGGTCCGACACCTCCACCGCGTCGGGCCGCAGGCCGCGCAGCACGTCCGCGACGCGCCGCGGGTCGGCCACCCGGTACCCGCCGGTCCACGGGACGACCGGTGCCGGCACGGTGATCCGCAGGACCCCGTTGCCGAGCAGTTCCTCGCCGCGACGGGGTCCGGGCACGATCAGCGTGACGTCGTGTCCCCGAGCGGTGTACCCGCCGCCCCACTGGTGCAGCGCGGTGCGCAGGCCGCCCGACCGGGGGCCGTAGAAGTTGGCGAGCTGAACGATGCGCACCGTTCTCATTGAGCCGGGACGCGGCGACGGGTGCGGCAACGACGCCGGGCGCCGCGGTGAACGCGCGTCGAATCTCTCCGTCAGTCGGCCGTCGCGGGGGGCACGCGGCCGGTCCACACGGCCTGGGCGCCGGACTCGCCGACCCGGACGGTCTGCACCGTCGCGCCCACCGCGGCGACGACGGCCAGCACCGCCGCGACGACGGTCAGGGCTCGTCGCCCGCCGCCGTCGCCGCGGCCGCGCAGCATGTGCGCCCCCGCGAGCAGCGCCGTCGCGGCGAACAACAGCGCGACGACGAGGGTCATGGTCTCGCCGAGTTCCTCGTGGGCCTCGATCAGCGGGGTGTCGCCCAGGGCGCCGGCGAGCTGCTCGCCGGTCTCGGCGGTGAGCGGCGTCAGCACCAGCGCCGCGGCCGCCAGCACCACGACCGGCCACAGGAGGTGCCGGCGCGCGGCCGGCCACAGCGCGCACAGGATCAGCCCCGTCGACACCAGAGGCACCAGCACGACGACCGCGTGCACGAGCAGCGGGTGAGCGGGCAGTCCGCCGATCAGCGTCATACCGTTTCTCCTTCCGGCCGGAGCGTCCAGGGAAACCGTAGGCGCCGATCCGGACGAACGGGATCCGAACGGGCTTGACGTTGACGCGACGTCAAGACGCATCCTGGGCGTACCCGACGAGAGAGGCCCGCGATGAAAGGCGAATGGTCCATCCAGGAACTGGCCCGCGCGGCCGGCGTCACCAGCCGCACCCTGCGGCACTACGGCGACGTGGGCGTGCTCGAGCCCAGCCGCACCGGCCCGGGCGGCATGCGGTTCTACGACGCCGACGCCCTGGTCCGGCTGCAGCGCATCCTGCTGCTGCGCGACCTCGGCCTGGGACTGCCGGCCGTCGCCGAGGTGCTCGACGGCCATCGCGACGCCACTGCGGCGCTGCGCGTGCATCTGGAACTGCTCGAGCACGAGCAGCGGCGGCTGGCCCGGCAGATCGAGTCGGTGCGCACCACCATCCGCAGAACCGAGAGAGGAGAGGAACTGATGGCGAACGAAGTGTTCGACGGATTCGACCACACGCAGTACCGCGACGAGGTGATCGAACGCTGGGGCCAGGACGCCTACGACAGTAGTGACCGCTGGTGGCGTGGCATGAGCGAGGCCGAGCGCGACGACTGGAAGTCCGTCGCCGCCCGCCTGGGCGCGGACTGGACGGCCGCCGCGGCCGCCGGTCTCGATCCGGCCGGCCCGGAGGGGCAGGACCTGGCCCGTCGCCACGTCGCGTGGCTCGGCAGCATCCCCGGTACCCCGGGCCACGGGGAGGAGCCGAACCGGGAGTACGTCCTGGGGCTGGCAGAGATGTACGTCGCGGACGAGCGCTTCGCCGCGAACTACGGCGGCCCGGCGGGTGCGGAATTCGTCCGGTCCGCCCTGCGGGCCCACCTGGCCTGACCCGTGCGCGTTTCCGGTCGCTCCCGCTACCGGAAACGCGCACGGCCCCGCGGGTCGCCTACCCTGGTCTTCCGTGACTGCTGCACCCTCGCCCCAGCCTGCCACCCGTGAGTACGACCTGATCGTCGTCGGCTCCGGGTTCTTCGGACTGACGATCGCCGAGCGTGCCGCCACGCAACTCGGCAAACGCGTTCTCGTCGTCGAGCGCCGCCACCACCTCGGCGGCAACGCCTACTCGGAGCCCGAGCCCGAGACGGGCATCGAGATCCACAAGTACGGCGCCCACCTGTTCCACACCTCCAACAAGCGGGTGTGGGACTACGTGAACCAGTTCACCGATTTCACGAACTACCAGCACCGCGTGTTCGCGATGCACAAGGGCCAGGCCTACCAGTTCCCGATGGGTCTCGGGCTGGTGTCCCAGTTCTTCGGCCGGTACTTCAGCCCCGAGGAGGCGCGTGCCCTGATCAAGGAGCAGGCCGCCGAGATCGACACCGCGGAGGCGCAGAACCTCGAGGAGAAGGCCATCTCCCTGATCGGCCGGCCGCTCTACGAGGCGTTCGTGCGCGACTACACCGCCAAGCAGTGGCAGACCGACCCGAAGGAACTGCCCGCCGGCAACATCACCCGCCTGCCGGTCCGCTACACCTTCGACAACCGGTACTTCAACGACACCTACGAGGGCCTGCCCGTCGACGGCTACACCGCGTGGCTCGAGAACATGGCGAAGGACGAGAAGATCGAGGTGCGGCTCGACACCGACTGGTTCGAGGTGCGCGACGAGATCCGCGCCGCGAGCCCCGGCGCCCCCGTCGTCTACACCGGGCCGCTCGACCGCTACTTCGACTACGCCGAGGGCCGCCTCGGCTGGCGCACCCTCGACTTCGAGACCGAGGTGCTGCCCACCGGCGACTTCCAGGGAACCCCGGTGATGAACTACAACGACGCCGACGTGCCCTACACCCGCATCCACGAGTTCCGGCACTTCCACCCCGAGCGGGACGGCTACCCCACGGACAAGACGGTGATCATGCGCGAGTACTCGCGCTTCGCCGGCAACGACGACGAGCCGTACTACCCGATCAACACCCCGGAGGACCGGGCCACGCTCTCGGCCTACCGGGAGCGGGCCAAGCGGGAGGCCGCGGAGAACAAGGTGCTGTTCGGCGGCCGGCTCGGCACCTACCAGTACCTCGACATGCACATGGCCATCGCGAGCGCGCTGAGCATGTTCGACAACGCCCTCCTCCCGTACTTCGAGTCGGGCACGCCGCTGGCGGGGGACGCCTCGTGAGCGCCCGGCACCAGCTGGCCGAGCCCGTCGCGCCGGAATCCGAGCTGCTCGGCAGGGCACTGCTGCAGCGGGTGATCCTGCCGCGCCCGGGTGAACCGCTCGACGTGCGCACCCTCTACCTGGAGGAATCGCCGACCAACGCACGGCGCGCGCACGCCGTCGGCCGGACGTCGCTGAACATCGGCGCCGAGTCCGAAGTGTCGATGTGCACCTACTTCAACGCCTTCCCGGCGAGCTACTGGCGACGGTGGAGCACGCTCACCTCCGTGGTGCTGCGGCTCGAGCTCACCGGCCACGGCCGGGCCGACGTGTACCGCTCGAAGGCCGACGCGAGCCGCATCCACGTCGAGGGCCGCGAGTTCTCCGGCGGCGCCCCCGCCGGGGACGACGCCGCGACGGTCGAGTTCGAGATCGATCTCGGCCCGTTCGAGGACGGTGGCTGGATCTGGTTCGACATCACCACCGACTCGGACGTCACGCTGCGCTCGGCGGGCTGGTACGCGCCGGTCGAGGCACCCGGCGAGGCGTCCGTCGCCGTGGGCATCCCCACCTTCAACCGCCCCACGGACTGCGTGAAGGCCCTCGTCGCCCTCGCCTCCGATCCGCTGGTCCTCGACGTCGTGGACGCCGTGATCATCCCGGACCAGGGCACCCGGAAGGTTCGCGACGAGCCCGGTTTCACCGCGGCGGCGGCCGCGCTCGGCGACCGGCTCGCCATCCACGACCAGGGCAACCTCGGCGGTTCGGGCGGCTACAGCCGCATCATGTACGAGGCGCTGAAGACCACCGACTGCCCGTACATCCTGTTCATGGACGACGACATCGAGCTGGAACCGGACTCGGTCCTGCGCGCGCTGGCGCTGTCCCGGTTCGCCAAGAGCCCGATGCTCGTGGGCGGCCAGATGCTCAACCTGCAGGAACGCAGCCACCTGCACACGATGGGCGAGGTGATCAACCGCGCCGACTTCATGTGGACGGCCGCGCCGAACGTCGAGTACGACCACGACTTCTCCACCAAGCCGCTGCGCGACCGCGAGCAGTCTCGTCTGCTGCACCGGCGCATCGACGTCGACTACAACGGCTGGTGGATGTGCATGATCCCGCGGCAGGTGGCCGAGGAGATCGGTCAGCCGCTGCCGCTGTTCATCAAGTGGGACGACGCCGAGTACGGGCTGCGGGCCCGCGCCGCCGGCTACCCGACCGTCACCATGCCGGGCGTCGCGATCTGGCACATGGCGTGGAGCGACAAGGACGACGCCATCGACTGGCAGGCGTACTTCCACCTGCGCAACCGCCTCGTCGTGGCGGCCCTGCACATGCCGGGCGACGGACGCGGCCTGGTGCTCGACACCGTCAAGGCCACGCTCAAGCACCTGCTGTGCCTCGAGTACTCGACGGTGGCGATCCAGAACAAGGCGATCGAGGACTTCCTCGCCGGCCCGGACCGCCTGTTCGAACTGCTGCCCACCGCGCTCGGGGAGGTGCACGCGCTGCGCAAGCGGTTCTCCGACGCCGTGGTGCTGCCGTCGTCGACCGAGCTGCCGTTGCCGTCCGGCGCCGAGGTCGGGGCGGTCGGCGAGCCGCGCGGGGCGGTGCGCAAGATGGTGCGGCTCGCCAAGGGCCTGGTGCACAACGTGCGGCCGGCGCATCCGGAACACCACGAGCGTCCGCAGCTGAACGTGCCGACCCTCGACGCCCGCTGGTTCCTGCTGTCGCAGGTGGACGGTGTGACGGTGACCACCGCGGACGGGCGCGGCGTCGTCTACCGTAAGCGCGACCCTCGGCAGGCACAGGCTCTGCTGTCCGAGGCCGTGCGGCTGCGCCGCGAGTTGGCACGCAGGTTCCCCGAGTTGAAGAACGAGTACCAGGCCGCGGTTCCCGCCCTGACGAGCAAGGAGGAGTGGGAGCGTGTCTTCGAGTCGTGAATGGCCGACCACCGAGGCGGAGATCCAGGTGCTGCAGGCCGTGCAGGCCACGGTCGGCTCCCGGCCGGGAGCGATCGCCGCGGCCCGTGGGCTGTCGCACTTCGGTGAGCACGCCCTCGGCTGGGCGGTGATCGGCGGCGTCGGCGCACTGGTCGACCGCCCGCGCCGGCGGCGGTGGGCCGGGGTCGCGGTCGGCGCCGTGGGCGCCCACGCCGCGTCCATCGTGGTCAAGCGGGTCGTGCGGCGTCCCCGGCCCGTGGACCCGACCATCCGGGTCAACGTGTCGACCCCGAGCCGGCTCAGCTTCCCGTCCTCGCACGCCACCTCGACGACGGCCGCTGCCGTGCTGCTCGGTCGGCTGACCGGGCTACCCTTACCGGCGGTGTTGGTCCCGCCGATGTTGCTGTCCCGCCTCGTGCTCGGCGTCCACTATCCGACGGACGTGCTGGCGGGCGCCGCGCTCGGCGCCGCGTCCGCCGCGGCCGTCGTGCGGGCCGAGAAGAAGTTTGGAGAGAGATGAGCGAGGAACCGGTAGCCGTCGCGGCGCCTCCGAAGAATCTGGCCGAGGGCATCGTCAAGGCGGTTCGCCCCCGGCAGTGGGTGAAGAACGTGCTGGTGCTGGCCGCGCCCCTCGCGGCCGGCTCGGCGACCGAGCTGGACGTCCTGATCCCGGTCGCCCTGGCCTTCGTGGTGTTCTGCATGGCCGCGTCGGGCATCTACCTGGTCAACGACGCGATGGACGTCGAGGCCGACCGCGCCCATCCCACGAAGCGGTTCCGCCCGATCGCCGCCGGCGTGCTGCCGGTGAACCTGGCCTACGGCATGGCGGTGGTGCTGCTCGTCGGCTCGATCGGCCTGTCGTTCCTGGCGAACTGGCAGCTCGCGGTGGTGATGGCGGTGTACATCACCGTCCAGCTGGCCTACTGCTTCGGGCTCAAGCACCAGCCGGTGCTGGACATCGCCATCGTCTCCTCCGGGTTTCTCATCCGGGCGATCGCCGGTGGCGTGGCCGCGGAGATCCTGCTGTCGCAGTGGTTCCTGCTGATCATGGCCTTCGGCTCGCTGTTCATGGCGGCCGGCAAGCGGTACGCGGAGCTGCGGCTCGCGGAGCGGACCGGCGCGAAGATCCGCAAGTCGCTCGAGTACTACACGGGCACCTACCTGCGGTTCGTGTGGACGCTGTCGGCGACGGCGGTCGTCATCTGTTACGGCCTGTGGGCGTTCGAGCGCGACCAGGCCAACGACACCAACTGGTTCGCGATCTCGATGATTCCGTTCGTGATCGCGATCCTGCGGTACGCGGTCGACGTGGACGGCGGGGAGGCCGGCGAACCGGAGGAGATCGCCCTGAAGGACCGGGTGCTGCAACTCCTCGCGCTGGCCTGGATCGGGGCGGTCGGCGGTGCTGTCTACCTCTTCTGACCTCGACGAGGATCTCGGCGCCCCGGCCCGCCGGCCCCGGCCGGCGGGCCGGGGCGGCATGCGGCCGTGGGTGCCGACCGCGGTGTTCTCCGGCGGAGTCGCGCTGACGGCCCTGCTGATGTTCTGGGGCGCGTGGGAGCGTCGCTGGATCGCCGACGACGGCCTGATCGTGCTGCGCACCGTGCGCAACCTGCTGGCCGGGAACGGCCCGGTGTTCAACGCCGGCGACCGGGTCGAGGCGAACACGTCGACCCTGTGGACGTATCTCGTGTACGCGGCGGGCCGGCTCAGCGGGGTGCGGCTCGAGTACGTGGTGCTTGCCACGGCGCTCGTGCTGTCGACCGCGGCGGTGGTGCTGGCGATGCTCGGCACGGGCCGGCTGTACCGGGGGCGGCTGCGGGGCAGTGGTGCCACGTTCCTGCTGGTGCCCGCCGGCATGTTCGTCTACATCGCGGTGCCCCCGGCCCGGGACTTCGCCACCTCCGGCCTCGAGAGCGGGCTGGTGATCTGCTGGATCGCCCTGCTGTGGCTGCTGCTCGTGCGGTGGGCGACGGTGCCGGGGTTGCCGTCGACCCCGTCGGTGCTGGCGACGGCGTTCGTCGCCGGTCTCGGGCCGCTCGTGCGCCCCGAACTGGCGCTTCTCGCTCTTCCGGCCCTGCTCATGCTGTTCCTCGCGGCCGGACTCACGTGGCGGGTGCGGGTCGCCGTGGTGGCGGTGGCCGGTGCCGTGCCGGTGGGCTATCAGATCTGGCGGATGGGCTACTACGGTCTGCCCTATCCGAACACGGCGGTGGCCAAGGACGCGGGCGGGGCGAAGTGGGCGCAGGGCTTCGAGTACCTCGGGAACCTGGTGAGCCCGTACCTGCTGTGGCTGCCGCTGCTGCTCCTGCTGCTCGGTGCCGCGCTCGCGTGGCGGTACCGGGGACCCCGCGAACAGGACGCGCCGAAACGTGAATTCCGTCACAGGGACGGGTCCTTTCCGGCGCGCGCACAGCGCGCGCTGCGCACCCCCGCGGCCGTGGTCGTCTTCATGCTCGGCGCCGCATTGTTGCTCACGCTGTACGCCCTTCGCGTCGGCGGCGATTTCATGCACGGCCGGGTGTTGCTGCCGCCGTTGTTCTGTCTGCTCATTCCCGTCGCCGTGATTCCGTTGCGGGTTCCGCAGCGGGCCGAGATCGGCCGCACTCGCGCGACGGCCGTCGCGGGGGCGGCGGGGGTGCTGTGGCTCGGTGTGGTGGTGTGGTCGGCGATCGCTGCGAACACCACCGGCATGCCCGAGGGTGCGGTGGTGGGCCGCTCCGGGATCGTCGACGAGCGGGCGTTCTACGCCCTCAACACGGGCCACCTGCATCCCGTCCGGGCCGAGGACTACCTCGACTACCCGCGCATGCGGGCGATGGTCGAGGCGATCTCCAACACCCCCGACGGCGGGCTGCTGCTGCCGACACCGTCGTTCGACGCATGGGACGTCGTGCCGCCGCCGGGGCCGGTGCCGCCGGGCGGAGCCGGCCACACGGTCTACTTCCTCAACCTCGGCATGACCAGCATGAACGTCGGGCTCGACGTGCAGGTGCTCGACCAGATGGGGCTGGCGTACCCGCTGGCGGCGCACACCGAGCGGCTCGAGGACGGGCGCATCGGGCACGACAAGCTGCTCTACCCCGACTGGGTCGTCGCCGACACGGGAATGGTGGACGTGCACCCGTGGCTGCCGGCCTATCTGGACGAGGACTGGGTGGCGCAGGCGCAGGTGGCGCTGACGTGCCCGCAGACGCAGGAACTGCTCGCGTCCTCCCGCGCGGAACTGACGTGGCCACTGTTCAAGCGGAATTTCCGCAACGCGTTCGACTATGCGGACTACCGCTTCGACCGGGTGCCGAAATACGAGATCCAGCGCTGCGGCCTCGCGCTTCCGCCCCCGCGCGACGGGGGCTGACGCGGTCGTCCGGCCCGCGAATTACATCGATGTCGTTTTCGCCCCGGTGGGCCCGTGCGGTCCGCCGGGCGTATCTCGGTATGATCACAGTCGATAACGGATGTGTAACGCATCGGGGGTGCAGGCCGATATCGAAGCCGACACACGGTTCGTTGACCTGGGTTACCGGGGGTTTGTCAGAGCTCACGGTGTCCTTTACAGTCTTGACCGCAGTGTGACTTGTGACGGCCCGCTCGGTCGTCGCCGCCGGTATCCGACGGGGGACGCGCACGCGGACGCCGCAGATCGAGAAAGAGAGCATTGTTCATGCGTTTTGTCCCGAGGTTGTCGCAGCGCCTCCGCAGGCGCGTGCTCGGCGTGGGTGCCGCAGCCCTCGTTCTGCCGGTTGCCGCCGGCGTCGCCGGAAGCACCGCCGCGCTCGCCGCTCCCGCAGCCGCCGCCCCGATCTCGCATCGGGCACCGGCCGGCGGTTTCGAGGAAGTCTTCGTCGACTCCGACATGGGCCCGATCAAGGTGCAGATCCAGTGGGCCGCCCGCGGCGGTGACGCGGCGCTGTACCTGCTCGACGGCCTGCGTGCCCGCGACGACGCGAACGCCTGGAGCTTCGAGACCAACGCCCGCGACCAGTTCGCCAACGACAACGTCACCCTGGTGATGCCGGTCGGCGGCCAGTCGAGCTTCTACACGGACTGGTACGCGCCCAGCAATCTCAACGGCCAGGACGTCACCTACAAGTGGGAGACGTTCCTGACGGAGAAGCTGCCGGACTACCTCGCCACCCGCGGCGTCTCGCGCAGCAACAACGGCATCCTCGGCCTCTCGATGGGCGGCAGCGCCGCGCTGACCCTGGCGGCCTACCACCGCGACCAGTTCAAGTTCGCCTCGTCGCTCTCCGGCTACCTGAACCTGTCGGCCCCGGGCATGCGTGAGGCCATCCGCGTCGCGATGCTCGACGCCGGCCGCTTCAACGTCGACTCGATGTGGGGCCCGCCGTGGAGCCCGGCGTGGCTGCGCAACGACCCGTTCGTGTTCGCGCCGAAGCTCGCCGGCCTGTCGATGTACATCTCGGCCGCCAGCGGCCTGCCCGGCCAGCACGACACCCCGCAGGGCCTGGTCGGTGTCTACAACACGGCCAACGCCATGGGCCTCGAGGCGCTCGCGCTCGCCCAGACCCGCGCATTCCAGATCAAGCTGGCCACCCTCGGCATCCAGGCCCGCTTCGACTTCCCGGCGCGCGGCACGCACTCCTGGAAGTACTGGGAAGAGGAGCTGTGGAAGGCTCGCCCCCAGATCCTCGAGGCACTGAACGCCTACTGATCGCGCCGAACTCCCCGGCGCACACTGACGGTACGCATGCCGCCCCACGACCCGCGAGGGACGAGGGGCGGCATGCGCCGTTTCGCGGATCGTTGACAAAAACCACACCCGTCACAGCGCGGCGCCCCCACCCGGCGCCCGTTCACGTGTAGAAACAGTCTTCGAGACGCGGGGCCCGGTCGCCCGCCGACGCCCCAGCAACGCAGAAAGTGAGCGATGCCGATGCGAACAGTGCTTGGCGGACGTCGAACCGTGCGCGCCCAGCAGCCGGCGCCGCGTGCCCGTCGGGGCCGGCGGGTCCTCGGGGCGGTCGCCGCCGCGCTCGTCGCGCCCCTCGTCGCCGGAACTCTCGCGGCCGGGGCCGCGTATGCGGAGCCGGTGGACCGCAGCGAGCCGACCGCCGTGCAGGCCCCGGCCGGGGTCACGGTGCAGCGCGTCGACTGGCTGACCGACCGGCGCGTGGCCCTGTGGGTGAACTCGCCGGCCATGGGCACCCCCATTCAGGTGCAGCTGCTGCTCGCCCGGGACTGGAACATCGAACCCGAGGCGCGGTTCCCCGCCGTCTACATGCTCGACGGCCTGCGCGCCCGCGACGACGAGAGCGGCTGGACGATCGAGACGGACGCCGAGGCCTTCTTCGCGGACAAGAACGTCAACGTGGTGCTGCCGGTGGGCGGGCAGTCCAGCTTCTACGCCGACTGGATGGACCAGAACAACGGGCGCAACTACCAGTGGGAGACGTTCCTGACCAAGGAGCTCCCGCCGATCCTCGAGGGCAACTGGCGCACCACGAAGGACCGCGGCGTCGTCGGCCTGTCGATGGGCGGCACCGCTGCGATGTTCCTGCCCGCGCGCAACCCCGGCTTCTTCAAGTTCGCGGGGTCGCTCTCCGGCATCCTCACCACCACCACCCTGGGCATGCCGCAGGCCATTCAGTACGCGATGCAGGACGCCGGCGGCTTCGATTCGTCGGCCATGTGGGGTACCCCCGGCGGCGAGCAGTGGGCCGCCCACGATCCGTACCTGCTGGCGGACAAGCTCGAGGGCGTGAGCCTGTACGTCTCCAGTGGCAGCGGCAGCACCGGCCCGTACGACCAGCCGTCGGGTATCCCGGGCGTGAGCACGAACTACGCCGGCATGGGCCTCGAGATCCTGTCGCGGCTCACCTCGCAGGCGTTCGCCACCAAGCTCAACAAGATCGGCATCCCTGCGCAGGTGGTCTACCGGCCGTCGGGCACCCACTCGTGGCCGTACTGGGAGTTCGAGCTGCACCAGCTGTGGCCGCAGCTGGCCAACGCCCTCGGAGTGGAGGTCACGAAGCCTAACTGCAGCGCCGCCGGCGCGATCGGCGACGCAGCGGCCGCCGGTCCCTGGATCGGCGACTGCCTCACGCCGGAGTACGCCGTCGCGGGCGGGCGCGTCCAGGACTTCCGCTTCGGCCGGATCTTCTCCTCCACCGACGGCGGGGCCCGCCCGGTGGCGGGTGCGATCGGCGGGGCCTACCAGGCCGCGGGCGGCCCGGGGGGCCCGCTCGGCTACCCGACCACGGAGGAACGCGGCACCCCCGACGGCCGCGGCCGGTTCAACCACTTCCAGCAGGGCTCGATCTACTGGACCCCGCAGACCGGGGCGCACGCCGTGCGCGGCGCCATCCGCGACGAGTGGGCGCGGCAGGGCTGGGAGGGCGGCCCGCTGGGCTACCCGGTGGCCGACGAGGTCGCCACCCCCGGCAAGCCCGGCGTGGTGCAGGGCTTCGAGATCGGCGCCCTCTACTGGAGCGAGCCGTTCGGGGCCCACGCCGTACAGGGCATGATCATGGGCAAGTACGCCGAGCTCGGCTACGAGAACGGCTGGCTCGGGTTCCCGAAGACCAGCGAGATCCCCGTCAAGGACGGTGGCCGGTTCAACGAGTTCGAGGGCGGCAACATCTACTGGAGCCCGCTGAGCGGGGCGTGGTCGGTCCGCACCGGGCCGGTCTTCGACGCGTGGAAGAGCGCCGGTTACGAGAACGGTCGCCTCGGCTTCCCCGTCGGGGACGAGTTCCCCATCCCCGGCGGTGTCCAGCAGAACTTCCAGGGCGGATTCGTCACGGTCGTCGACAACGTGGCCACCGTCCGCCCCTAGGATCGGCCCTCGCACACCCGGTGCCGCCACGGCGGCCCCGCGACCACCGGATCGGGCGGTGACCGCGACCCATGGGTCCGGTCACCGCCCGGTCCTCATCTGTAGCCTGGGCACTGCCCATTTCCGACGATTGGATGCGAGGACACCACCACATGCCTGCACGGACCCGTTCGAGCCTGACCCGCGTCCTGGGCGCCGGCGCCGCGGCGCTCGCCGCCGCCGCCCTCCTGGGCGCCTGCGGTAGCGACGATTCCACGGCGACGAGCACCCCGTCGACGTCCGTGTCGGCGACCACCTCGACATCCGCCGCGGAGACCACCTCCGGCGAAGCGACCACCACAGCCCCCGGCGACACGGCCACCACGAGCCCGGGCGAGGCCGCCACCGCGCCGCCGGCGCAGCCGGAGACCGAGCCCGGATTCCCGGGCCCGACCGAGGTGCCGGTGGACGACCGCGGCCAGGCGTTCCTGGACGGGCTGCGGAAGCAGGGCGTGGAGCCGGCCGCGGACGGCAGCATCGCGATCAACACCGCCAACTACATCTGCGCCGCGACCGCCCAGGGCAGCTCGCCCGAGGAGATCAAGACGATCGTGACCGCATCGGTGGGCAGCGAGGCCGCGGCCGCCGGCAAGGAGATCTCCGAGGCCGACGCCGCGACGACCGCCGACGTCTACATCACCGTCGCACGCGACACCTTCTGCTAGGAGCGGCAATGATGACGGCCCGAGCGAAGCAACGACGCCGGAGGCGGGGAATCCTCGTCCTCGGGATCCTGGTCGTCCTGGCGGCCGTGCTCGCGCTCTGGTACATCCTCGCGGGCCGGCTCCCGGTGCCCGGGCCGCCGGGGCCCCTCGGGCCCGAGAAGCCGGAGGCGCAGCCCGCATCGTGCCCGGACGTCCAGGTGGTGGCGGTACCGGGCACGTGGGAGTCGGCGGCCTGGGACGATCCGTACAACCCGACGTTCAATCCGCTGTCGCTGATGCTGAACGTCACGCGTCCGCTGCAGGAGCGCTTCGACGCGCAGCGTGCCGACGTGTACACCGTTCCGTACGTCGCCCAGTTCTCGAATCCGGTGGCGCTCCCGCCGGACGGGCAGCAGTCCTACAACAACAGCCGCACCGCCGGCACCGCGGCGACGGAGGACATCCTCGCGCGCCGCTTCGCCGAGTGCCCGCTGACCAACTACGTCCTGACCGGCTTCTCGCAGGGTGCGGTCATCGCGGGCGACGTCGCGGCGCGCATCGGCGCCGGTGACGGGCCGGTTCCGGCGGATCGGGTGCTCGGCGTGGCGCTCATCGCCGACGGCCGTCGCGACCCGGGCACGGCCGAGACGATCGGCCCGCCCGTCGCGGGCGTCGGCGCCGAGCTGTCCCTGGACGGACTGCGGCTGCCGGGGATCACCATGACCGGCGCGCGGCCCGGCGGGTTCGGGGAGCTCGAGGACAAGGTGGTGGACATCTGTGCACCGACGGACGGCATCTGCGACGCGCCGCCGAACGCGCTGAACCCCGGCAACTGGCTCGCCAGCGCGCCGCGGTTGCTCGAGTACGCGAACAACCCCGTGCACGCCCTGTACAACTCGTTCGTCGTGGACGATTCGGGTACGACGGCGACGCAGTGGGTGGCGAACTGGGCGATCGAGAAGATCGAGGAGGCGCCGAAACCACCGGAGGAGTGATCCCTCCCCGTTGTTACCGGCCGGTAGTGTCGGGGATCACCACCCGATACAATCGTTCCTCGGTCGGCGCTTAGACTCGACCTTCGGTCCTGACCCGGGAAGCTCTCCGGGTCGGTGACGCGCGACCACCGCCACACGAGAAGAGGTTCGATGAGCGCCACCGACGGCTCGGCCGCCACGCAACCGCGGAAGTTTCGTTTCGCCGCGGGTGGCGAGGGCAACGCCGAGGAGGGCGGCGCCCGGCGCTTCGTCAAGCTGGCGCAGAAGGCCGAGGAGCTCGGCTACGACAGCTTCATGATCCCGGACCACCTGGGCAACCAGGTCGGACCCATCGCCGCGCTCGGTGCGCTCGCCGTCACGACCGACAAGATCCGCCTCGGCACCGCCGTCCTCGCGAACGGCTTCCGCCATCCCGCGATCCTGGCCAAGGACGCCGCGACCGTCGACGTCCTCTCGGGCGGCCGGCTCGAACTCGGGATCGGCGCGGGATGGATGAAGGAGGAGTTCGACAAGGCGGGCATCGCCTACGAGCGCCCCGGCGTCCGGATCGAGAAGCTCGAGGAGACGCTGCAGATCCTGGACGTGCTCCTGCGCGGCCAGGAGTGCAATTTCGAGGGCAAGCACTACCGCATCGACGGCCTCAAGGGCAGCCCGCGGCCGCGCCAGGGCCCGCGACCGCCCATCGCGGTCGGCGGCGGGGGACCGAAGATGCTCGCGCTGGCGGCGAAGTACGCCGATATCATCTCGGTGGCCACTCCCACGAACCGCGACGGCCGGTTGTTGCTGTCGGGGATCACGATGGACAAGACTGTGGAGCGGGTGGACGTGATCCGTCGCGCGGCGGGGGATCGGTTCGATGACATCGAGCTGAACTGGACCATCACGATGATTCTCGTCACGGACGATCGCGAGCAGACCGCCGAGATGGCGCTGGCCGCCCTCGACCAGGGATTCCCCCCGAACATCGAGGTGGACGTCAAGCTCACGGTGGACGAGATCCTCGAATCGCCATATCTCGCAATCGGTTCCTACGAGGAGATCGCCGAGCAGATCCGCAACGTGCGGGCGAAGACCGGGATGTCCTACGTGGGGGTCTTCCCCACCCAGATGGAGGCGTTCGCACCGGTGATTCCGCTGTTGGCGGGGGAATGACCGATGCGGATCTGTAACATAATCGTGATTTCGGATCGATGGACAGATTCGTGAGATGCACGGCCGGATGCTGTTGAGCTGTACAGGTACGACGATCCGCTAGCGCGAAGACAAGTGCGGGGCGCAACCATGTCGAGTGGTTGTGGGATCGCTTCGACAGGGAGAAGGAATGAGCGTCGGGTTCGAAGAGTTCATCGATGAGAACGGACAGATCGTGTTGCCCGAGGGCAACACTCTGCTCGACCACCTCGAGCAGCATTTCGCCGAGAACGGCGACGATCTTGCGTACCGTTACATCGATTACTCGCGGGAACGTGACGGCGAGGTCCACGAGCTGACCTGGCAGCAGTTCGGGGTGCGCCTGCGCGCGATCGCGGCCCGGCTGCAGCAGGTCACCAAGCCCGGTGACCGCGTCGCGATCCTCGCCCCGCAGGGCCTGGACTACGTCGTCTCCTTCTTCGCGGCCATCTATGCCGGTACCATCGCCGTCCCGCTGTTCGACCCCGACGAACCCGGCCACACCGACCGGCTGCACGCCGTGCTCGGCGACTGCACGCCCAGCGCCATCCTCACCGCCACCTCCTCGGCGGCCGGGGTCCGGCAGTTCTTCCGGCCGCTGCCCGCGGCGGAGCGGCCTCGCATCATCGCGGTCGACGCGATCCCCGACACTGTCGCCGGCTCGTGGACGCGGCCCCACATCGGCACCGACGACATCGCCTACCTGCAGTACACCTCCGGATCGACGCGCGTGCCCGCGGGCGTGGAGATCACCCACCGCGGTGTGCTCACCAACTGCATCCAGATGGCCGATTCCATCGAACTCAACGAGGGTTCGCGCGGCGTGACGTGGCTGCCGCTGTTCCACGACATGGGCCTGCTCACCGTCATCCTGCCGGCGATCGGTGGCAAGTACATCACCATCATGAGCCCGCGCGCCTTCGTGCAGCGGCCGGGCCGGTGGATCAAGGAACTCGCCGCCGTCTCCGACGGGGCCGGCACGTTCGCCGCCGCGCCGAACTTCGCGTTCGAGCACGCCGCCGCGCGGGGCCTGCCCAAGCCGGGCGAGACCCTCGACCTGAGCAACGTGATCGGCCTGATCAACGGCAGCGAGCCGGTGACCACGTCCTCGATGCGCAAGTTCAACGACGCGTTCGCGCCGTACGGCCTGCCGAAGACCGCGATCAAGCCGTCGTACGGCATGGCCGAGGCGACGCTGTTCGTCTCGTCCACGCGGCACACCGACGAGGCCCGGGTCATCTACGTCGACCGTCACGAGCTCAACGCCGGCCGCATCGTCAAGGTCGACAAGGAGGCGCCGAACGCCATCGCGCAGGTCTCCTGCGGTTACGTCGCGCGCAGCCAGTGGGCCGCGATCGTCGACGCGGAGACCGCCACCGAGGTGCCGGACGGGCACGTCGGCGAGATCTGGCTGCACGGCGAGAACATCGGCATCGGGTACTGGGGGCGCACCCAGGAGACCGACGAGACCTTCCACAACAAGCTCGTCGACCGCCTGCCCGCGAGCAGCCACGCCGAGGGCACGCCCGCGGACGCCCACTGGCTGCGCACCGGCGACTACGGCGTGTACGTCGACGGCGAGCTGTACATCACCGGCCGCGTCAAGGACCTGGTGATCGTGGACGGCCGCAACCACTACCCGCAGGACCTGGAGTTCTCGGCGCAGGAGGCCAGCTCCGCGCTGCGTCCCGGCTTCGTCGCCGCTTTCGCCGTGCCGGCCAACCAGCTGCCGCAGGTGGTGTTCGAGAATTCGCACTCGGGTCTGCAGTTCGATCCCGACGACGCCTCGGAGCAGCTGGTCATCGTCGCCGAGCGGGCGCCCGGCGCGGGCAAGGCGGATCCGCAACCCGTCGCGGACACCGTTCGCGCGGCGATCTCGGCACGGCACGGGGTGACCGCGCGCGACGTGCTGCTCGTGCCTGCCGGGTCGATCCCGCGCACGTCGAGTGGCAAGATCGCGCGGCGCGCCTGCAAGGCCGCCTACATCGAGGGAACCCTGCGCGGTGGTTACACCCAGCAGGCATTCCCCGATAGCGTATAAAAATTGTTCTCTTTCCCGGGTAGCGTGGTGGGTTGATGGCTGACACTGAAATGACCGTCGCGCAGCTGCGCGAGTGGCTGCGGAACTGGATCGCCGAGGCTACCGGGCAACCGGTGGCGCAGATCTCCGACGATCGCCCGATGGAGGAGTTCGGCCTCTCGTCCCGCGACGCCGTGGCGCTCAGCGGCGAGGTCGAGGAACTGCTCGGCGTCACCCTCACCGCCACGATCGCCTACCAGCACCCCACCATCGCGTCGCTGGCCACGCGCATCATCGAGGGCGAACCCGAGCTCCCGGAGGGCGACGACAGCGCCTTCTACGCCGCCGGTCCGGCCGGCAGGACGCACGATGTTGCGATCGTCGGTCTCGCCGCCCGGCTGCCCGGGCACGTGAGCACCCCCGCGGAGATGTGGGAGCTGCTCGCCCAGGGCCGCGACGGCATCACCGACCTCCCCGAGGGCCGCTGGTCCGAATTCGCCGACGATCCGCAGATCTCGTCGGCCATCGCCGCAGCCAACACCCGCGGCGGCTACCTCGACGACGTCAAGGGCTTCGACGCCGAGTTCTTCGCGATGTCGCCGCGCGAGGTCGAGATGGTCGACCCGCAGCAGCGCCTCGCCCTCGAACTCACCTGGGAGGCGCTCGAGCACGCCCACATCCCGGCCAGCGACCTCAAGGGCCGCCCGGTCGGTGTGTTCATCGGCAGCTCCGCCAACGACTACCAGCTCCTCGCGGTGAGCGACCCGTCCGCCGCACACCCGTACGCCCTGACCGGCACGGCCACGTCGATCGTGGCCAACCGGGTCTCGTACTTCTTCGACTTCCGTGGCCCGTCCGTCGCCCTGGACACCGCATGCTCGTCGTCGCTCGTGGCCGTGCACCAGGCGGTGCGCGCCCTGCGCGACGGCGACGCCGACGTGGCGCTGGCCGGTGGCGTGAACATGCTCGTCGCGCCCGCCGCGACCCTCGGCTTCGACCAGCTCGGTGTGCAGGCCCCCGACGGCCGCATCAAGGCGTTCTCGGCCGACGCCGACGGCATGGTCCGCGCCGAGGGCGGCGGCCTCGTCGTGCTCAAGCGGCTCGAGGACGCCGAACGCGACGGCGACACCGTGCTCGCCGTCATCGCCGGTTCCGCCGTCAACCAGGACGGCCGCTCCAACGGCCTGGCGGCCCCGAACCCGGAGGCCCAGGTCGACGTGCTGCGCCGCGCCTACCGGGACGCGCGCATCCTGCCGTCCGGCGTCGACTACATCGAGGCCCACGGCACCGGAACCGTGCTCGGCGACCCGATCGAGGCGGACGCCCTCGGCCGCGTCGTCGGCCGCGGCCGCGACGCCGACAAGCCGGTGCTGCTGGGCTCGGCGAAGACCAACTTCGGCCACCTCGAGGCGGCCGCCGGCGCGGCGGGCCTGATCAAGGTGGTCCTCGCCATGCAGGAGAACCACCTGCCGGCGACGCTGAACTACACCGCGCCGAACCCGTACATCCCGTTCGAGCAGGCCCGCCTGAAGGTCATCCCCGAGGGCGCCGAGTGGCCGCGCTACACCGGCAAGGCGATCGCCGGCGTCTCCGGCTTCGGCTTCGGCGGCACCAACGCGCACGTCGTGGTCCGCGAGTACACCGGACCCGAAGCGGACGCGGAGTCGAGCGAACGTATCGTTCCGTCGGCTGAAGGAGCTGAAGGGCACATTCGCTCGGAGCAGGGCGAGGAACACCCGGTGCTGCTCGCGGTGTCCGCGGCGATGCCGTCGCGTCGTCGCCGGGCCGCCGCCGACCTCGCCGACTGGCTCGAGACCGAGGCCGGCAGCACCACGCCGCTCGCCGACGTCGCTCGCACCCTTTCCCGCCGCAACCACGGCCGCTCACGCGCCGTCGTGATCGCGAAGACGCGCGCCGAGGCCATCGCCGGGCTGCGCGCCGTCGCCGCCGGCAAGCCCGCGCAGGGCGTGTTCTCCGCCGACGCCCCCGCCGCCAACGGGCCGGTGTGGGTGCTGTCCGGTTTCGGCTCGCAGCACCGCAAGATGGCCAAGCAGCTGTACCTCGAGAACCCGGTGTTCGCCGCGGCCGTCGACGAGATCGACGAGCTGATCGAGGACGAGGCCGGCTACTCCATGAAGGAGAAGTTCCTCGACGACGGCCAGGACTACGACGTCGAGACCTCGCAGGTCGGCATCTTCACCATCCAGGTCGCCCTCGCGAAGCTGCTGCGCCACCACGGCGCCGAGCCGTCCGCCGTCGTCGGCCACTCCATGGGCGAGGCCGCGGCCGCGTACATCTCCGGCGGTCTGTCGCTCGAGGACGCCGTCCGCGTCATCTGCGCCCGCTCCCGCCTGATGGGCGAGGCCGAGGCGCTGCTCGAGGGCGACGACATCCGGCTCATGGCGCTCGTCGAGTACAGCGCCGCGGAGATCGAGCTGGTCCTCACCGACTACCCGCACCTCGAGGTCTGCGTCTACGCCGCGCCGACGCACACCGTCATCGGCGGCCCACAGGACGAGGTCAACGCGATCGTCGCGCGGGCGGAGTCGGAGGAGAAGCTCGCCCGCGTCCTGCAGACCAAGGGCGCGAGCCACACCTCGCAGGTGGATCCGCTGCTCGGCGAGCTCGCCGCCGAACTCGCCGGCATCGAGCCGCACAAGCCGAAGGTCGACGTGTACTCGTCGGTCGACCAGGACACCCACTACCGCGCCGGCCACGACCCCATCCACCAGGTCGAGTACTGGACCAAGGGCCTGCGGCACAGCGTGTACTTCACCAACGCGGTCAAGCTCGCCGTCACCGACGGGCACACCACGTTCGTCGAGCTGGCACCCAACCCCGTCGCGCTGATGTCCGTGGCCGCGACGGCGTACGCCGCCGGCGTGATCGACACCCAGCTGATCCAGACCCTCAAGCGCAAGGAGGACGAGCCGCTCGGCGTGCTCACCGCCCTCGCCCAGCTGTACGTGCACGGACACGCCGTGGACCTGCGCAGCCTGCTTCCGGCCGGCGAGTACGCGGACCTGCCGCGGACGGTGTTCCTGCGCAAGCCGTTCTGGCTCGAGACCCGCATCGGGACCGGCGGCAACGCCCGCGTGCCCGGCGCGCACGTCGCGCTGCCCGACGGCCGGCACGTGTGGGAGGTGCGCGCCGACGCCGTCACCGACCTGGGCGAGCTCGTCGTCGCCGCCGCGTCGCAGACGCTCGCCGACGTCACCCTCACCGCGTCCGTCCCGCACGGCGACGTCCCCACCAGCGGCACCCTCACCACCACCCTGACCCGGCACCCCGGCGGCGCGTCGCTGCACGTGCACGGGCGCGATGCGGCGAGCGGCGAGTTCCGGTTGCTGTTCGACGCGGTCGTGGCCTCCGGCGAAGCGCTGCCCGCGCCCGCCGCGGCGCCCGCGCCGGCCGAGCGGTCCAGCGGGCCGGTCGAGACGCTTCCCGAGGTGGTCGAGACCTTCGGCGACAAGTGGAACCCGGCCGGGTCGCAGACCCTCGAGGATCGGCTGGCGCTGATCGTCGCCGAGTCGATGGGCTACGCGCCCGAGGACCTGCCCGTCGAGATCCCGCTGATCGAGCTGGGTCTGGACTCGCTCATGGCGGTGCGGATCAAGAACCGCGTCGAGTACGAGTTCGACATCCCGCAGCTGCAGCTCGCCGCGGTGAAGGACGCCAGCCTGCGCGACGTCGCGAAGTACCTGCGGTACGCCGTGGAGAACCGCGAGGAGGTCGCCGCCCTCGCCGCACAGCAGGCCGCCGACCGCGAAACCGCCGAGCGGGAGGACACGACGCTCGAGCTGCCCCCGATCTCGGCCGTGGAGGACACCGGGGTGGTGCACGAGGCGGAGGCGATCCTCGAAGCCGCCGAGGCCGCTGAAGCCGCGGAGGCCGGTGCGAGCACCGAAGCCGACAAGGCCACCGACGTGACCGACCGGCAGGCGGTTGCGGAGGCATCCGGCACCGACGTGCCCCCGCGCGACGCGGCCGAGCGGCTCACGTTCGCGACCTGGGCCGTGATCACCGGACAGTCCGCGAAGGGCATCTTCAACACCCTGCCGATCCTCGACGACGAGACGGCCGAGCGCCTCGCGGCCCGGCTGACCGAGCGGGCGAACGGCGAGGTCACCGTCGACGACGTGCTCGACGCCGAGACCATCGAGCAGCTCGCCGAGAGCGTGCGCCGGCACCTGGAGTCGGCCGACCGCATCGACGGGCTCGTCCGTACGCTGCGCCCGCGCCCCGAGGGGTCGGACGCCGTCCCGGTGTTCGTGTTCCATCCGGCCGGCGGTTCCACCGTCGTGTACGAACCGCTGCTGCGCCGGCTGCCCGAGGGCACCCCGATGTACGGCTTCGAACGCACCGAGGGCCCGATCGAGAAGCGCGCCCAGGAATATCTGCCGCAGATCAAGGAGATTCAGGGCGACGGTCCGTACGTGCTGTACGGCTGGTCGCTGGGCGGTGTGCTCGCCTACGCGGTCGCCAAGCTGCTGCGCGCGGAGGGCAAGGACGTGCGGCTCGTCGGCCTCATCGACACGGTCATGGCCGGGGAGAAGGTCGAGGACACCCCGGAGGAGATCACCAAGCGCTGGCAGCGGTACGCGAGGTTCGCGAAGAAGACGTACGGGGTCGACGCACCGCTGCCGTACGACAAGCTCGCCGCGACGGACGACGAGGGCCAGGTGCGCATCCTCATGGACCTGCTCAGGATGAGCGGTACCAGGATCCCCGGCGGCATCATCGAGCACCAGCGCACGTCGTGGCTGGACAACCGGGCCATCCAGACCGCGAAGCTCGAGCCGTACGACGGCGACGTGGTGCTGTACATGGCGGACCGCTACCACGACGACGCCATCGAACTCGAGCCCGCGTTCGGAACCCGGCAGCCCGACGGCGGCTGGGGCGAGGCGGTCCGTAATCTGGAGGTCATCCATGTCGGCGGCGACCACCTCCAGGTGGTCGACGAGCCGTACATCGGGAAGGTGGGGGCCGACCTGACACGCAAGCTGGCCGACATCGAGGCCACGAGGAGCTGATCGAGTAGTGACCACGACGACGGCCGGGAAGCTGGCCGAGCTGCGCAAGAATCTCGCGATCGCGAAGGAACCGGCCGGGGAGGCCGCGCTCGCCAAGCGCGCCGCCAAGGGCATCCCCAGTGCCCGGCAGCGCATCGACATGCTGCTCGACCCGGGCAGCTTCGTCGAGATCGGTGCGCTGATGAAAACGCCCGGCCGCGACGACGCCCTCTACGGTGACGGTGTCGTCGTCGGTCACGGCACCGTCGAGGGCCGGCCCGTCGCGGTCTTCTCGCACGACCAGACCGTGTTCGGCGGCAGCGTCGGCGAGATGTTCGGCCGCAAGGTCGCCGCGATCCTCGACTTCGCGCTGAAGATCGGCTGCCCCGTCGTCGGCATCAACGACTCCGGCGGCGCCCGCGTGCAGGACGCCGTGACGTCGCTGGCGTGGTACGCCGAACTGGGCAAGCGGCACGAGCCGCTGTCCGGTCTGTGCCCGCAGGTGTCGATCATCCTCGGCAAGTGCGCCGGCGGCGCCGTGTACGCCCCCATCAACACCGACGTGGTCATCGCCACCGAGGAGGCGTACATGTTCGTCACCGGACCGGACGTCATCAAGTCCGTCACCGGTGAGGACGTCAGCCTCGAGGAACTCGGCAGCGCCCGCAAGCAGGCCGAGTACGGCAACGTGCACCACGTCGCGCCGGACGAGAAGGCCGCGTTCGAGTGGGCCCGCAAGTACCTGAGCTACATGCCGTCGAACGCGCAGGAGAAGCCCCCGATCGTCAACCCGGGGCTCGAGCCGGAGATCACGCAGGACGATCTCGAGCTCGACACGTTCATGCCCGACGCCGACAACTCCGGCTACGACATGCACGACATCCTGCTCAAGATTTTCGACGACGGCGACTTCTTCGAGATCCGCTCGCAGGTCGCGCCGAACATCATCACCGGATTCGCCCGCGTCGACGGCCGGCCCGTCGGTGTCGTCGCCAACCAGCCGCTGTACCTGTCGGGGGCGCTCGACGCCGCCAGCTCGGACAAGGCCGCCCACTTCGTGCGGGTGTGCGACGCGTACGACATTCCGCTCGTGTTCGTCGTCGACACCCCGGGCTTCCTGCCGGGTGTGGAGCAGGAGAAGATCGGCGTCATCAAGCGCGGCGGCCGGTTCCTGTTCTCGTTCGTCGAGGCGTCGGTACCGAAGGTGACCGTGGTGGTGCGCAAGTCCTACGGCGGTGGCTACGCGGTGATGGGGTCGAAGCAGCTCGGCGCCGACGTGAACTTCGCCTGGCCCACCGCCCGGATCGCGGTGATGGGTGCCGAGAGTGCCGTCGCGGTGATCGGTCGCCGCCAGATCGAGGCCGCCGGTGACAACGCTCCCGCGGTGCGCCAGCAGCTGATCAACTTCTACAACGAGCACATCGCGACGCCGTACATCGCCGCCGAGCGCGGCTACATCGACGCGGTGATCGAGCCGCACACCACGCGCCTCGAGATCCGCAAGGCGCTGACGTTGCTGCGCGACAAGACGGTGTTCAAGAACCCGCGCAAGCACCACCTGCTTCCGCTCTAGTTCGTAACACCCGAATTCTGTTCGGGCGGGCCGAATGTCACATGCATGCAATGGAAATGAATGCATGTGACATTCGGCCCACAGCGGTGTCCGGGGTCAGTCCGCGCGTGACCGCACCGGGGGACGCGGGCGCTGTGTGCCCTGGTGGTAGGCGGCCTCCAGGTCCGCGAGCACCGTGGCCGGGTCGTCGCGGATCTGCCTCGGTAGGTGCGACACCACGATGATGCCGTTGCGCTGCATCGCGGCCCGTCGGACGAGCGTCGTCTCGTGCGCCTTCGGTGAGAAGTGGTATTTCAGCGAATCGATCTCCCATGCCACTGCGACCGAATCGAGCCACCCGTCGGGGCGGGCGATCCACGTACCGTCGTCGGTCTCGACGTCGACGTTGTGGGCCATGGATGGCAACCCGCTCGTCGCGTACAGCTTCTGTGCTGCGATCTCGGCCACGGAATGCGCGTCGTGCGAGAGCTCTCGAACCACGGTGCGCGGCACGGCGCTACCGCGGCAGCTGCCGGCGCGCAGTTCGTGTGCCAGGTCGTCGACGGTCACGTCTCCGCGCTGAATCCCCGACGCCAGCAGGGCCCGGCACGGATCGAGCTGCGACATTCTGCGTGCCGCATCGAGCAGACAGCGGTCCACCGGAGCAATTCTCAGCGTGCCTTTGATGATGGGCTCGGGTATCCGCCAGCTCCGCTCGACGGCGACGAACGAGAAGTTGCGCCGATGCTGGGTATGCGGAATGAGTAGCAGCACCTCACTTTTCGTCGCCGAGTTGGTGTAGCCGTGTATCCCGAGCGCGGCATGACCTGAGATCAGCGCCGAATCGCCGCCGTACAGCAGCGCGGCCGTGTTGCGCTGCAACACGGACAGCGGCCCGTTGTGCAGCGCCACCACGCCCGGCAGGACGCGCTGCCACGGACCGCCCTTACGGCATCGGCCGGCGATCGTGCCGCCGGCGACGCCGTGCCTCAACAGCGTTGCCGTCCGGATGACGCCGTTGGTGCTCAGTGCGAACAGCTCTTCGGGGTCGTCTCCCCATGTCCCCCGTTTCATGGCTACAGCCTGCAGGGGGATGGTGTCCTACGAAAGACCGTCTCGTCGGCCTGTGGATAACCTTGTGGTGGCCGAATGTCACATGAGTTCAATGTAAGTGACGGTATGTGACATTCGGCCGGGAGACGTGAAGGCGCATGCGGGGGTATTGCGTGCGGGAGTGGGTCAGGGAACGACCCAGCTGCCCGACGCCGAGACCCAGGTCGTGCCGTCCGGAACGGTCACCGTCGCCCGCACCCGTCCGGGGCCGGTCTCGGCTCGACCGCTGAGGACCTGCTCCTCGCCGATCTCGGGGAAGTCCGGTAGTTCGTTCACGCCCGTCGTGCCCGTGTCCTCGTTCACCCACGTGACGAGGCAGAAGCACTTGACGCTCCCACCGAAGTGCGTGACGCCGGGCGTGTTGACGTTGGTGTAGACATTCACGTAGTCGTGGACGAGCGCCTCGGTGGGAGCGGCGGATCCGGTTCCCACGCCGGTCGATCCGACGACCGGTCCCAACGTCGCCGCGTGAACGGTCTGCGCCGATGCGGCCGGCGCGTTCAGCAGCGCCAGGACCACAGCGGATGCGGCCACGGCGGTGGTCCGGGCGGCGAACTTCCTCGACATTCAGGTCCTTTCGTTGCCGGCCGTGCCCGCCGGCCGGATGTCACGTTCGGTCGATCGAAGCGAACATATGTGACATTCGGCCGGAAGGCACGCGCGGCACGCGGACGGGGCTCGCCGACGGACCTACTCGTATACGCGCAGCGTGCCCGGATTCCACAGGCCGGAGCGCGTGATCGCCTCGGTCTGCGGCTCGGCCGGCACGGCGTTCGGGTAGAACCGCACGTACCGCTCGAGCGAGCCCCAGTCGCGGGCCCAGTCGTTCTCGAGGTACGTGGGGATCTGCTCGGGGCGGGCGAGGGCTTCGGTGAAGCCGAGAGGGCCGCCGTTGTCCGCGGATTGCCAAGTGTCGGTGGAGGATACGGCCAGCGGACGGTCCGGCAGGATGCGGTAGTCCGGCATCTCGGCGATGCCGTAGCGGTGGTCGAACGGGCGCTGGCACGGGAACTGCAGTCCGACCGCCCAGTCGAGCAGCACCGGCTGCTCCGAGCCGATCACGGTGTTGAGCGTGTCGAGCTTCGGCACGCGGGGCGGGGTGAACGCCAGCCACTGGTCGCCGGTGAGGTTGGGATCGTTGGCGACGATGCGGACGGCGTCGGTGTCGGCGGGGAGCTCGGACAGCGGGATCCGCAGGTTCCGCCACGACGGTGCGGGCCCGATGTCGCGCGGCAGGTAGGTGCCCTGCGGCTCCACGGTGCCGTCGGGCAGGCGCCTGCCGTACTCGACGAGCAGCGACTGGCCGTAGGTGGTGGCGCCGGTGTCGTCGACGGACCAGATGCGGCCGGCCGCCGAGATGACGACGAGCGGCGCGTCGTCGCTGCGCTCGGGCAGCCCGTACCAGCTCGACGTGAGCAGCGCCGGTTCCTGCACACCCTCCTGGTAGCTGCCGAGCACCGGGGTGACGGCCGGGTCGAGGCCGAAGGGCAGCTTGGCCTCGGAGCCGTTGACGGTGCGGGCGCCGGTGCCGCCCGTGGTGCCGCCGCCGGCGCCGGTCTCGAACGTCGGCCCGACGCTCTGGTTGTCGGTGTTGCCCTGGCCGGGCTTGACCTCCACGTAGTCGGCGGTGAGGTCCGACGGGATGCCGTTGGGGCTGAAGCCCTCGGGGGCGGCGCCGGCGAGGGCGTCGCCGTTCAGCGGCGGGTTGTCCGGGTCGACGATGGGCGCGAGCCGCCCGGAGTTCGGGTCCGATTCGACGAGTACGTCGTTCGCCAGGCCGCACGTCTGGCCGGCGAGCGCGCCGACGTTGGACCGGGCGAGCGAGTACGCCGGGTACTGCGACACCGCGCCCTTGAGCAGCGACAGCACCTCGAAGAGCACCATCGCTCCGGCGACGACGGTCAGGGGCGCCGCCGCGAACTTGCGGATCCGGCGGCCCTTGCGGGTCGTGGGCTTGGGCTGCGGCGGCGCGTAGCCCTCACGCAGGTACTGCCACGCGACGAGCCCGAGAGCGAGCCCGAAGAGGAGCAGGAACAGCGAGCTGGACTGGTTGCCGCTCAGCGAGACGGTCTTGTCGAACCACGGGATGCCGTAGCTCGACACGTACCACCAGCCGTTGATACCCGCGAACGACACGGCCAGCACGAACAGCAGCCCGGCGAGGAAGATGGTGCGGTTGCGCCGCGACCGCAGCGCGCTCGCGGAGACGATGACCGCGGTGAGCGCGGCGAGAGAACCCGCGATGCCCGCGTACGCCCCGAAGTGGTGGGTCCACTTCGTGGGGTTGAACATCATGAAGAAGATCGTGCCGAAGACGATGCCGATCAGCCGCCACGACGGGCCCGTCGCGACGCCGGGGATGCGGCGGCGGCGCAGCAGCACCAGCAGCGACGTGAACAGGCACAGCAGCATGACGAGGAACGCGAACCGGCGCGCGAGCGAGCCGTCGACGGTCTGCACGAACAGGTAGTAGTAGCGGAGGAAGTCGTTCCACCACTCCTCGTTCGGGCCGATGATGGTGCGCACGCGGGTGGCCTCGAGCACCGCGGCGAGGGTCTGGTCGGAGAACACGACGACGAGCACGAGGGTGCCCGCGGCGGCGATCGGTGCGAGCAGCGGCAGTGTCCCGACCTCGCGGTGGCGGCGGACGACGATGCGGGTCATGGGCCGGATGCCGGCGAGCAGCGCGGCCACACACATCAGGCCGGTCGGGGCGGCGGCGAGGGTGAACGCGCCGATCATGACCGCCGTCGCGGCCGGCAACAGGCGGCCGGTGGCGATCGCCCGTTCGATCGAGCACCAGGTCAGCAGCGCGCCGAGCGCGACGATCGGCTCGGGGCGCAGGCCGTTGTTGTAGGGCAGCCAGAAGGCCAGGAACACCAGGCCGCCGGTCCACAGGGCGACGGTGTTGTGCCGGACGGCGCGGCCGAGGCGGGGCACCACCTCGCGGCTGATGACCATCCAGCAGGTGATGCCGGCGAGCAGGGCGGGCAGCCGCATCCAGACGCTGGCGGTGGAGACCTCGGCGAACGCGGCGAGGACGTCGTAGTACCAGCCGAACGGGGCCTCGGGGACGCCGAACCAGCGGAAGTAGTTGGCCATGTAGCCGGAGTGCTCGGAGACCCGGGCCATGGTCAGCAGGTAGCCGTCGTCGGAGGTGTTCGCACCGAAGAAGTGCCAGCCGGCGAGGGTGCCGACGACGACGGCGTCGACGCCGGTGAACTTCCACCAGTGCGACGGCAGGAAGCGGCGGTGCCCGCGGCCGTCGGTGCCGTCGAGCTTGGCGAGCGCGGCGACCGCCAGCGCGGTCGACAGCGTCGCCAGGATCATCGCGAGGAGCTTGACCAGCGTCGGCGACGACGAGAACCGGGAGTCGACGTCGACGGTCACCGACATGCCGGGAACCGGGGTGTCGAGGTCGCTGAACACGCCGACGACGAGGGGACGCAGGTCGCCGGTCAGCTCACCGGCGCGCGGGTTGCCGTTCTCGTCGCTGAGGCCGACGAACTCCGCGGTGGTGCGGTCGACGTCGGAGAAGATGCTGATCTCGGTGCACGCGGCGGACTCGACGTCGCTGCGCGGGGCGGTGGCCACGACGACGTTGCGGTCGAGGACGTCGACGTTCTCGGCGCCCACTCGCACGAACATCGCGTTGAGCGCGGCGCCCTCACCGCTGGCCGGTGCGGTCGCGAGGAGCAGGCCGCCGCCCGGGGGCATGCCGGCGACGGCGGTGCACGGCACCGTCGCACTCAGCTGCCGCGGCACCTGCGACATGAGTGGCACCTCGACCGGCCCGGTCGAGCCGTTCTGCGGCCACGTGACGGTGGCCTCGGTGACCTTGACGGGCAGGAACGGGGTCGCGACGGCGAGGAGCACACCGAGCAGACCCGCCACCGCGGCGACGAGCCGGGCGGTGCGGTACTGCGCCCGCAGATCCCGGGCAACCGGCGGCCGGGGAACGGCTGCGGAGGGGGCGGGAACTGTGGTCACGTCGTCGGGCACGATTGTCGATGGTATCGGGCGCAGCTGAGTGGACGCACCGTCCCTACCACCGCGTAGGACCCTATTCACGCATTACGGGCACTCCGTCGCGGATCGGTCCGGGCGACCACCAGCCCCAGCGGACGACGTTCTCGGTGGCAATCTCCGCGGTCGTCGCGCCCGGGTCGATGGGCGTGTACCGCTCCAGCGAGCCCCAGTCGCGGTCCCAGTCGTGGTTCAGATAGGTGGGGATCGTCTCGGCGGTGAGCAGCAGCGGTATCCAGCCGAGCGGCCCGCCGCCGATGTCGTCCTGCCAGCCGTTGGTGGAGTCGGCGCCGACCCGGTCGGGCAGGATCCGGTACTCGGGGACCTCGGCGACGCCGTAGCGGTGATCGAACGGACGCTGGCAGGGGAACGCCAGGCCCACCGACCAGTCGAGCAGGACCGGGGCCGTGGAGCCGACGAGGGTGTTCAACGTCTCGAGGCGCGGCATCCGCGGCGGGGTGACGGCCACCCACTGGTCGGGTGCCAGGTTGCCGTCCGTCACCACCAGCCGGACCGCGTCGGCGTCGGCGGGGATCCGGTCGCTCGGCACCCGCAGGTTGCGCCACGACGGGGACGGCCCGATGTCGACGGGCGCGACGCGCGCCAGCGGTTCGACGTTCGAATCGCCGCCGGTTCGCCCGAACTCGAGCAGCACGTCCGCGCCCGGGGTGAGGACGCCGTCGGGGTCGACGTAGTGCACGCGGCCGGCGGCGGTGACGACCAGCAGCGGCGTGGCGTCGGTGCGTTCGGGCAGCGCGTACCAGCCGGACTCGAGGTCGGCTTCCTGCTGCGCCCCGGTGCGGTAGCTGCCGAGCACGGGGGTGCGGGCGGGGTCCAGGCCGAACGGCAGCGCGACGGTGCTGTCGTTGATGCCGGCGGCGCCGCGGCCGCCGCCGGTGCCGGCGCCCGTGGAGGTGGTGGTGCCGCCCCCGTCGGTGTCGACGGTGTTGGCGCCGCCCGTGGTGGAGATCTCCTCGTCGGCGGTGAGGTCGAGAGCGACGCCGTTCGGGGTGAAGCCGTCGGCGGCGCCGGCGCCGAGCGCCTCGGCGACGTCGCCGTCTAGGGGGGCCAGCGCGGTGGCGCTGGGGTCGGTCTCGACGAGGACGTCGTCGGCGAGGCCGCAGCTGCTGCCGGTGAGGGCGGCCGCGTTCGACCGGGCGATCGAGTACGCCGGGTACTGCGCGACCGCGCCCTTGACGAGCGAGAGCACCTCGAACAGGACGACGCCCGCGGCGACGACGGTCAGCGGCGCCGAGGCGATCGCCCTGACCCGGCCGTTGCGGTCGGGTTTCGGGGTGGCGAACGGTTCGCGCAGGTGGAACCACGCGGCGACGGCCAGCGCGACGAGGGCCAGCGCGAGCAGGGCGGTGGAGAAGGCGCGTCCGGAGATGGACGGCGGCTTGTCCCACCACGGGATCCCGTAGCTGGAGACGTACCACCAGCCGTTGGAGCCGGTGAACGCCAGCGCCAGCACGAACAGCACCCCGGCGGTGAAGAGGGCGCGGTTGCGCGCGGAGCGGATGCCGACGGCGCCGACGCCGACCGCGGCGAGCGCGGCGACGGACCCGGCCAGTCCGGCGTACACGCCGAAGTGGTGGGTCCACTTGGTCGGGGTGAGCATCATCAGCAGCAGCGACGCGAAGACGATGCCGAGGATGCGGCGCGACGGACCGAGGGCGGTGCCGGGGATGCGGCCCTTGCGCAGGATCAGCATCACGCACACCACCAGGCACAGCAGCATGACGAACACGCCGAAGCGGCGGCTGAGGGAGCCGTCGGGGGAGACGGTCAGCAGCGCGTCCCAGCGCAGCCGTTCGTCGAACCAGGGCACGTTGGGTCCGACGGCGGAACGCACCCGGGTCGCCTCGAGCACCGAGGCGAGGGTCTGGTCGGCGAAGACGACGACGAGGACGACGGTGCCCGCGGCGAGGATGGCAGCCACGGGCGGGAGGACCCCGACGAGCCGGCGGCGACCGGCCAGCCGGACGACGACGGGCCGGGCTCCGGCGACGAGCGCGGCGACCGCGATGAGCCCGGTGGGACCCGCGGCGAGGGAGAAGGCGGCGAGCAGCACGGCGATCGCGGCGGGCAGCATGCGGCCGGTGGCGACGGCGCGTTCGATCGAGCACCAGGTGAGCAGGGCGCCGAGCGCGATGATGGGCTCGGGCCGCAGGCCGTTGTCGTAGGGCAGCCAGAAGGCGAGGAACACCAGGCCCGCCGTCCACAGCGCGATGCGGTTACGGCGGACGGCGACTCCGAGCCGGGGGATGACCTCGCGGCTGATGACCATCCAGCAGGCGACGGCGGCGAGCAGGGCGGGCAGCCGCATCCACACGCTGGCGGTGGAGACCTTCGCGAGCAGGACGAGCACGTCGTAGTACCAGCCGAACGGGGCCTCGGGGACGCCGAACCATCGGTAGTAGTTGGCCATGTAGCCGGCGCCGTCGGAGGCGCGGGCCATGGTGAGGATGTAGCCGTCGTCGGAGGTGTTGGCGCCGATGACGTGCCACAGCAGCAGCGTGCCGACGACGACCGCGTCCACCGCGGTGAACCGCCACCAGTGGGCGGGCAGGACCCGGCGGGCGCGGCGGTTGTCGACGCCGTCGAGCCGGTGCAGCGCCACGAGTGACAGCAGGGTCGCAAGGAGGCAGGCGACCATCGCGACGAGTTTGACCAGCGTCGGAGTGGAGGTGAACCGCGAGTCGAGGGCGGCGCGGACGGACAGCCGCTCGGCGTTCGGGCCGGAGTTGAGGGCCTCCACCGAGCCCTGCAGATCGGAGTAGACCCCGACCATCTGCGGCCGGTGATCGCCGTCGAGCATGGCGACGTGGTGCCCGTCGTCGTGTTGCTCGAGGCCGACGATCTCGGCGGCGGTGCGGTCGGCGTTGGTGGCGACGGTGACGGCTGTGCACCGGTGCTCGTCGTCGATCGGTGCCGACACGACCACCGAGTTGCGCAGCACCACCTCCACGGTGGCGGAGCCGCCGTCGGTGCCGGCGACGGTCCGGATCACGAGGGCGTTCTCGGTGGCGTCGGGGGCGCCCGGCGGCACGGTGGAGACCAGGGTGCCGCCGTCGTCGCCGAGCAGGGGGAAGGCCGAGCACGGCACGCTCGCCCGCAGTTCGAGGGGGGTGTAGGAGACGAGGGGCGCCTCGATGTTGGTCAGGTCGGTGCCCTGCGGCCAGCTGACGGTGGCGGCCTCCTGCCGGACCGGCAGGAACGGCACGGCCAGGGCGAGCACCATGCCGAGCAGTCCGGTGACCGTCGCGACGATCCTGGCCGTGCGCACGCGGGCCTTCGTATCGGCGTAAGCGGGCGTTTCGGGCGAAAGGACATCGACGGGCACAAGGATCGATGCTAGGCGAGGGAGGGTGGTGCCGGGGGTGAGCACCTCCGGTCAGGAGGCGGCCCCGTGCTCGACGGGGTCGCCCGCCGGGTCGCCGGCCAGGTCGTCGAGGGAGAGCCCGAGGACCCGGGCGAGCGCGGTGACGGTGAAGAAGGCGGGCGTGGCGATGCGGCCGGTCTCGATCTTCCGGAGCGTCTCGACGGAGATGCCGGCGTCGCCGGCGACCGTTGCCATGCTGGCGGTGCCGCGCGCCGCGCGCAGACGTTCGCCGAGCCGCCGGCCGCGTTCGAGTTGGACCGGGGTCAGCGGTTCGCGCACCATGCCCGTATAGTAATACCGGTATTTCTATTGGGAGGCGACATGGTCGAACTGAAGACGCCCGGCGAGATCGAGGCGATGCGGGCCGCCGGCGCCGTGGTCGCGGACGCGCTCGCGGCCGTGCGGGCCCACGCGGCGATCGGGGTGTCCCTGAAGGAACTCGACGACGTCGCCGCGGCGGTCGTCCGCGACGCCGGCGCGACCTCCCCGTTCCTCGGCTACCACCCCGAGTGGGCTCCGTCGCCGTTCCCCGGAGTCGTGTGCGCGAGCGTCGACGACGGCGTCGTCCACGGCATTCCCGGCGGCTACCGGTTGCGTGACGGCGATCTGGTGAGCATCGACTGCGGGGCCGTGCTCGACGGCTGGTGCGGGGACGCCGCCGTGAGCTTCACCGTCGGCGCCGCCGACCGCGAGGCCCTCGCCCTGATCGCCGCGACGGAGGAGGCCCTCGCGCGCGGCATCGCCGCGGCCGTGCCGGGCAACCGCCTCGGCGACATCGGCGCGGCGATCGGCGGCTACGTCCGCTCCCGCGGCTACGGCATGCTCGCCGACCACGGTGGCCACGGCATCGGCCGCCGCATGCACGAGGACCCGCACGTGCCCAACGAGGGCCGGGCCGGTCGCGGGATGCGGCTGCGGCCCGGGCTGGTGCTGGCCATCGAGCCGATGCTGCACGCCGGGGGCGACGACGCCTACCGGCACGACCCGGACGGGTGGACGCTGCGCACCGCCGACGGCAGCCGGGCCGCGCACTGCGAGCACACCGTCGCGATCACCGAGGACGGACCGGTCGTCCTCACCCAGCGCTGAGGACGTATCGATCCGCGGGTGCGCCGGTCCGACCCGCGACGAAGCGACCCCGGTAGGCACTAGCATCGGCCTATGGCCAGGGCGACGGCGATCGGCGAGGCCCTGCGTGGCGCGGGCATCTCCGACGTGCTCGACGACACCACCACCCGGGCCCTGTACTCGTCCGACGCCTCCCTCTACCGGGTGCCCCCGCAGGCGGTGGTGCGGCCCCGTGAGATCGACGAGGTCGCCACCGTGCTCGAGGTGTGCCGCCGGCACGGCGTTCCGTTCACCTCGCGCGGCGGCGGAACGTCCGTCGCCGGCAACGCCGTCGGCCCCGGCGTCGTGCTCGACTTCAGCCGTCATCTCGGCCGTGTCCTGCAGATCGACCCCGAGGCCCGCACCGCGACGGTGCAGCCCGGCGTCGTCCAGTCCGAACTGCAGCGCGCGGCCGCCCCGTACGGACTGCGCTTCGGGCCCGACCCGTCCACCCACAACCGCTGCACCGTCGGCGGGATGATCGGCAACAACGCCTGCGGTGCCCGCACCCTCGGCTACGGTCGCACCTCCGACAACGTCCTCGGCCTCGAGGTGCTCACCGGCGCGGGCCGGCACCTGTCGCTGCCCGACGACGCCCCCGTCCTGGAATCGCTGCGCCGCCTCGTGCTCGACCACCTCGCCACCATCCGCACCGAGTTCGGCCGGTTCGGCCGGCAGGCGTCCGGCTACGCCCTCGAACACCTGTTGCCGGAGAACGGGTTCGACGTCCTGCGCTTCCTCGTCGGCAGCGAGGGCACGCTCGGCGTCGTCACCGAGGCGACGGTGCGGCTCGTCGCCGATCCCGCGGTGCGCGTCCTGGTGGCCCTCGGCTACCCCGACATCGCGACGGCCGGCGACGCCGCCCACGCGCTGCTCGGCTTCACCCCGACCGCGTGCGAGGGACTCGACTCGCGGATCGTGGACGTGGTGCGTGCGCGGCGCGGCCCGGCGGCGGTGCCGCCGCTGCCGCGCGGGGCGGCGTGGCTGTTCGTCGAACTGTCCGGCGACGACGCCGGCGAGGTGCTCGCCCGGGCGTCGTCTCTCGAACACGCCGTCTCGGCGGTGGATTCGCTGATCGTGACCGATCCGGGGAAGGCCGCGCAACTGTGGCGGATCCGGGAGGACGGGGCCGGGCTGTCCGGGCGCAGCCCCGCCGGGTTGCCCGCCCACTCCGGCTGGGAGGATGCCGCCGTCCCGCCGGAGCGGGTGGGGGAGTACCTGCGCGAGTTCGAGTCGCTGCTGACCCGCTACGGCGTCACCGGCTATCCGTACGGGCACTTCGCCGACGGCTGCATCCACATCCGCCTCGACGTGCCGCTCGAGATACCCGGGATATTCCGCGAATTCCTCTTCGCGGCAGGTGAACTCGTGGCCTCGTTCGGGGGCTCGATGTCCGGCGAACACGGCGACGGCCGGGCGCGCAGCGAACTGCTGCCCCTGATGTACTCGCCGACCGCGCTGCGGCTGTTCGGGGCGGTCAAGGCGGTGTTCGACCCCGAGGGCCTGCTCAATCCCGGCGTGCTCGTCGATCCCGTCCCCTCGGATCGGGACCTCAGAGTCCCGGCCGCGCAACGGGTCCAGGACGGCCTGGCGTTCCGGTACACCGGTGACGGCGGCGACTTCACGCAGGCCGTGCACCGCTGCACCGGTGTCGGCAAGTGCCGCGCCGACACCGCCGGCCTCGGTGGGGTGATGTGCCCGTCGTACCTGGCGACGCGGGAGGAGAAGGATTCCACCCGCGGCCGGGCCCGGGTCCTGCAGGAGATGCTCAACGGCACCCTCGTCACCGGATCCTGGCGCTCACCGGAGGTGCACGAGGCGCTCGAACTGTGCCTGGCGTGCAAGGGCTGCGCCTCCGACTGCCCGACCGGTGTGGACATGGCCACCTTCAAATCCGAAGTGCTGCACCAGAGTTACCAGGGCCGCGTGCGTCCCGTCACGCACTACACCCTCGGGCGGCTGCCGCGCTGGGCGGCGCTGGCGAGCCGGGCGCCGCGCGCGGTGAACGCGCTGGGCAAGGTGCCGGGGGTGGCGGCCGCCGGGCTGACCCTCGCCGGAGTGGACCGGCGCCGCCGCGTGCCCGAGTTCGCGCCGCGCACGTTCCGCCGCTGGTTCGCAGACACGGCCGCCGAGCGTCGCACGGACGGCGAGCCCGTCCTGCTGTTCGTCGACACCTTCACCGAGTACTTCACCCCGGAGGTGGCGATCGCCGCGGTGCGGGTGCTCGAGGCCGCAGGCCGACGGGTGTGCGTGACCGACCGGCAACAGTGCTGCGGCCTGACGTGGATCACCACCGGTCAGCTGGATGCCGCCCGGAAGATCTTGGGCCGCACCCTCTCCGCCCTGTTCCCGGCCGGCATGCCGATCGTGGGGCTCGAACCGTCGTGCACCGCGGTCCTGCGCTCCGACGCCGTCGAGCTGCTCGGGTTCGAGCCGGCGCGCGTCGTCGCCGAGTCGACGGTGACGCTGGCCGAGCTGCTCGGCGACTGGGAGCCGCCGTCGCTGTCCGGGACGACGGTGGTGGCCCAGCCGCACTGCCACCACCACGCCGTGATGGGGTGGGGCGCCGACGCCGCGCTGCTGCGCCGGGCCGGCGCGACGGTCACCCGGCTCGGCGGATGCTGCGGTCTCGCCGGCAACTTCGGCGTGGTGCCCGGGCACTACGACGTCTCCGTCGCCGTCGCCGGGCACCAGCTGCTGCCCGCGATCGCCGCCGCGGGCACGGACGACGTCGTGCTCGCCGACGGCTACTCCTGCCGCACCCAGATCGCCGACCTCACCGACCGGCGAGGGGTACACCTCGCGCAGCTGCTCGCGTCCAGGCTGTGAGCCGACGATCCACGGCGATGAGTTTTTCCGGGCCGGCCGGTCAGTCCGTAGCGAGACCACCCCGCGACCCCAGGAGCCCGTCATGATCTCGACCACCACCCGCCCCACCGAGCGCACGACCGACCGGAAGTTCCGCATCGCCGGCCTCGTGCTCACCGGCCTCGTCGTGCTGTTCCTGCTGTTCGACGTCACGATCCACATCCTCAACGTCGACCAGGCCCGGGAGGCGATGATCGATCTGGGCTTCGACCCGGACCTCAACTACGTCATCGGCGTCGTCCTGCTCGTGTGCCTGGCGCTGTACCTGGTCCCGGCCACGTCGATCCTCGGGGCGGTGCTGCTGACCGGTTACCTCGGCGGCGCCGTGGCGACGAACATGTTGAACGAGATGCCGCTCTTCAGCACCATCCTCTTCCCGGTGTACGTCGGTGTCCTCGTGTGGGCCGGGCTGTACCTGCGCGATCCGGTGGTGCGGTCGGTGATGCCGCTGCGCCGCGCCTGAGCCCCCTCGCAACCGTTGCCGGTCGTCCGCGAACACCGTCGGGTTCGCGGACGACTGCGGCTATCCGGTGCGGGTGACGACGACGAACGGCCCGATCTCCGAGATCGTGAAGCGCGGATCGTCGAACAGCGACTTCGGGTACGTCACCGTGTAGCGGCGCACATTGGGGTCGTTGGGGTACACGTCCTCGGCGAGCCGGAGCGTGTAACCCTCGGCGCCCTGCCGGAATACGATCGCGTCGGGGCCCCGCCACGGCGACTCGTCCCACGCCGCGAGCAGCTCGTCGGCCGTCTCGAGCGACGCCCAGTCCTCGATCGCGGCGGCGCGAGCCTCGAAGTCCGCCAATGGATTCGCGTAGTGCGACGTCAGCGCCTGGAATCCGAGGTAGGGGTGGTAGGCGAGGAAGGTGGTGTCGGCGGTGAGGACGACGATCTCGTCGCGGGGCCGGTCCAGCGCCGCGGTGATCGCCTCGTCCAGCTCGGCGTAGTAGGCGCCGGCGCCGGGCGGACGTTGGTCGGCGCGTTCACCGTCGCCGTCGGTGTCGGTGTAGGCGACGGTGATCTCGCTCGCGAGGACCTGCGGGATGTTCTGGGTGAACGCGACCGCGCCCAGCGCGCCGACCGCGATCAGGGACCACCGCACCCGCTGGTTCTCGCTGGTGGCCAGCACGATCCACCGGGTGAAGTCGACGAATGCGAACGTGCCGGCGGCCGCGAGCAGCACGAGCAGGATCACCTCGAGGCGGAAGGCGAGCAGGGTGTTGCCCAGCGCGGTCAGCGCCATCGACGCCAGGTACCACAGGTACACGGATACGACGCCGAGTCCGAGGGCCTGCGCGCGCCGCGACGACGTGGCCCGCCCGACCAGCCACACCGTGCCGAGCAGGCACAGCAGCCCGATCAGCGAACCGTGGAACATCGGCAGCGGCAGCCGGGCCCCGGTCTCGGGCAGATAGTGCGTCGCGGTGCCGGATCCGGCGGTGGACCCGCCCCGCAGCACCTCGAGCACGAACGGCGCCCACACGAGCAGCGCGACGAGTGCCGCGATCGCACCGATCACCACGAACCGCACGAGCACCGGGACCGCGGCGCGCCACGTGCCGGCCGCGCGTCGTGCCAGCACCGCCGCGACGACGGCCATCACGGTGACGGCGAACGCGGCGATGCCCAGGTAGAGCGTGTAGAACGTGGCCGCCAGCCCGAGGAACAGCCCGGTCCCGACGGCGGCTCCGCCGCCCGGTGCGCCCTTTGGGCTGCTCCAGCCGCCCGAAGGACGCACCGGGCGCGACAGTGCCCCCCACGCCATGACGAGGGCGGGCGCGAGCAGCAGCGCGATGACGGCGCCGTACGGCTCGGGGGAGCCGTAGGCGAGGACGACGGCGGTGGTCGCGGTGGCGACCAGCACGGCCAGATCGACCCGCACCAGCGCGGTCCACAACACGAGCGCGCCGACGGCGGCGACGGCCAGCGACACGATCGACCACGGCTTGAACGCCTCCCAGCCGTCCATGCCGAGCAGGTTCGCGAAGCGGCCGCCCACCCAGAACCAGCCGGCGGGATAGAACGGCGGCAGGTCCGCGTACGTCATGTCCCGCAGGGCCGGGGAGTCGGTGAGCCGTGTCAGGTACTCGGTGCGGAACTCCTGGTCGACGGAAATGCCGTGCAGATAGAGCTTCGTCGCGGCCAGCGGCATCCCGAGGGTGACGGTGACCAGGCCCGACAGGCCGGCCCACGACAGCACCCGCGCGAACGGCGTGCACCGTCGCCGCCGGTGCAGCACGACGGAGACGGCGAGCACGGCGAGCGCCCCCACCTGCAGCACCGTCGTGACGGCCTGCGTGACGTTCGACGAGTTGAAGGCGGGCCACTGCACGCGTGCGAACGCGAACAGGCCGACGGCGGCGACGATCGCGGCGACGAGAACCGCAGCGGCCCCCTCGCCGGCGGTGCGGAGCGCACGCCGGAAGGGGGCCACGTCGGAGGAGAGTACGGCTGGGTCGGACACCCCCGCAGCCTAGATCGGCAGCTTTCGGAAGATCGCGCGCGGGACGTGCCGCAGCACCATCATCACGTAGCGGAAGGCGCCCGGAGCCCACACGAGTTCCTTGCCCTTCTCGGACGCGGAGACGGCGAGCTTGGCGACGTCCTCCTTGTTCACCGTCAGCGGGGCTTCCTTCACCCCGGCGGACATGCGGGTGCGGACCTGCCCCGGCCGGATCACCAGGACACGGGGGCCGTACTCGCGCAGCGCCTCGCCGAGCCCGAGGTAGAAGCCGTCGAGACCGGCCTTGGTGGAGCCGTACACGAAGTTGGAGCGGCGCACCCGCTCACCCGCGGCGGAGGACATGGCGATGATGCGGCCGTAGCCCTGCGCCTTCATCTTCTCGCCGACGAGCACGCCGACGGATACGGCCGCGGTGTAGTTGATCTCGGCGATCTGCACGGCCTTGGCCTGGTTCTGCCACAGCTCCTCGGCATCGCCGAGCAGTCCGAACGCGACGATCGCGACGTCGACGTCGCCGGCAGGAGCGGAGCCTGCGGAGCGACCGTTTCCGGCGAGGTCCCAGGCTCGGTCGATCACCTTCGGGTGGCTGCCGGTGTCGAGGGCGTCGAAGTCGATCACGTCGACCTTGGTGGCCCCGGCGGCCTTCACCTGCGCGACGGCGTCGTCGCGCAGCGGGTCGTTCGGCAGCGCCGCGAGGATCACGCGGGCCGGCGCCCTGCGCAGGTACTCCTCGACGATGGCGAGGCCGATCTCGGACGTGCCACCGAGGAGCAGCAGGGTCTGGGGGTTGCCGACGGCGTTGATCATCAGTGGAGTTCCAACCTTCTGGACATATCGGAGGCGAACACGTTGGTGGGATCGACCGAGCGGCGGATCTTGATCCATTCGCCGATGCGCGGGTACATCGCGTGGAACGTCTCGGCGGAGGTGCGCGAATCCTTGGCGGTGTAGAGGCGGCCGCCGAATTCGAGGACGCGGCGGTCGAGTTCGCGGACGAACTCGTTCAGGCCCGCCTTGATGGGGAAGTCGACGCAGATGTTCCACCCCGGGATCGGGAAGCTCAGCGGCGCCTTGTTGCCCGGGCCGAACAGCTTGAAGACGTTGAGGAACGAGTAGTGCCCCGACTTCTGGATGTCGACGATGATCCTCTTGAACTCCTCGACGGCCTCCGTGGGCACCACGAACTGGTACTGCAGGAAGCCGTTCGAACCGTAGGCGCGGTTCCACTCACCGAACATGTCGAGCGGGTGGTAGAACTGCGTCAGATTCTGGACCTTGCCGCGGTAGGTGCCGGACTTGCGGTACCACAGCTCGCCGACGGCGCTGAAGGTGTACTTGTTGGCCAGGCCGTTCGGGAAGATGTCCGGGAACGTCAGCAGCGTCGGCGCGTCGAACTTCAGCGGGTTCTTCTGCAGCTTCTTCGGCAGCTGGTCGAGCTTCGCGAGCGAACCGCGGGAGACCGCCGCGCGGCCGAGCTTCGGCGGCGGTGCGACCGCGTCGAACCAGGCGCTCGAGTAGTCGTAGTTCGCCTCGCTGCCGTCGCTGTGCAGCGCGATCGTCTCGTCGAGGGTGCTGGTGACGTCGCCGTCGGCGATGAAGTACGCCGTCTCGGTGGGCGTCATCTCGATCGTGGCGCGCAGGATGATGCCGGTCAGGCCCATGCCGCCGACCGTCGCCCAGAACAGCTTGGAGTTGCGACCGTTCGGGGTGAGGGTGCGCACCTGGCCGTCGGCCGTGAGCAGGTCCATCGACCGGACGTGGTTGCCGAAGCTGCCGGCGCTGTGGTGGTTCTTGCCGTGGATGTCCGCGCCGATGGCGCCGCCCACGGTCACCTGCCGGGTGCCCGGCAGCACCGGCACCCACAGGCCGAACGGCAGCGCCGCGCGCATCAACTGGTCCAGGCTGGCGCCCGCGTCGACGGTGACCAGACGCGTTTCGCGGTCGATCGTGTGGATCCGGTCCAGCGCCGTCATGTCGACGACGAGCCCGCCCGCGTTCTGCGCCGGGTCACCGTACGAGCGGCCGAGGCCGCGGGCGATGACACCGCGGCGCAGATGCGACGGCTTGGACTCGTTCTGCTCCGCGACCCGGGCGACCGCCTGCGCGATCACCTCGACGTCGGGAGTGGACAGCACCTCCGCGGTGGTCGGGGCGGTGCGCCCCCAGCCGGTCAGAGTGCGGGTCTGGGTGGGGAGCGGCGCGGCGGCCGGCTCTGCAGCTGTCGTGGACATCGCCGTACAGGTTACCCGCCGGTCGCAGCAGCGAGAGTGTGTCGGTGGCGACGTCCCCGCCCCGGCGTCCGGATTGCCGGAACCGTCCCGGTGCGTTCCGTCGCGGAGCGGGAGCGCTCGCGCCGCTCGCATAGGCTGTCGCCGTGTCCGAGCACCCGCAGCACCCGCACTGGCAGACGCAACCGGAGCACCACGCCCCCCTGCCGGTGGAGATCCCCCTCACCGACAGCACCGCCGACGAGGCGCTCGACCTGAAGACGCAGATCGTGCGGTTCGTCCTCACCGGCGGGCTGTCCGCGATCGTGGACTTCGGTCTCTACGTGCTGCTGCTGGCCGTGGGGCTGCACGTCAACGTCGCGAAGTCGCTGTCGTTCGTCGCCGGCACCACCACCGCCTACCTGATCAACCGGCGCTGGACCTTCAGGGCGGAACCGAGCCGGGCCCGGTTCGTCGCGGTGGTGATCCTGTACGCCGTCACCTACGCCGTGCAGGTCGGCATCAACTACGTGCTGTACGACGCGCTGCCCGCCGAGTGGTGGCGCGTGCCGCTCGCATTCGTCGTCGCGCAGGGCACGGCCACCGTGATCAACTTCGTGGTGCAGCGCGCCGTGATCTTCCGCCTGCGCTGATCGGTCGGCCGTGGGGGCGAGCGAATGTATCGCTCACCTCCGTGGTCCGACGAAATGGTCCATTCGCTCGGGTCGCTCAGTCGTGCTTGGCGCGGCGGAAGGAGAAGTCCCGGTAGCCGAAGAAACTCGCCGTCGCGGTCACGAAGGTGATCACGATCTGCGCGGGGATCGGGGGGAATCCGAGGACGGACACCGCCAGCGTCATGAGCGCGAGGTTCAGCAGGAACGCGCTCAGGTTGACGGTCACGAACCGCCACAGGTCACGCAGGAAGTGACCGCGCACGCGGAACACGAGGTAGCGGTAGGTGGAGAAGGCGCACAGCACGTTGGAGGCGTAGCCCGCCACGATCGCGACGTGGTAGCCGAGGGTGTCGCCGACGGCGAGCTGCCACACGATGAACCAAGCGGTGCCCAGCGCGGTGTTGAAGGCCCCCACCAGCAGGAACGCCACGGCCTGGTTCTTGAACAGGCGCATGAGCGGGCCCGGCGCCCCCGACATCCCGCCGGGTGCGCCGGCGGGTTCGGTGACGGGATCGGGGGAGGACACCGGCTGCGCGCTCACCCGAGGTACCGCGGCAGCGACCCGGCCGCGACGGCGTCGGCCAGCGAGGGGGCCGCCCGGTCCTTGTCGGACAGCTGGTGGTGCAGGGGCGCCCCGTCGCGGCCGGTGGTGGGCCAGTCGATGCCGATCTGCGGGTCGAGGGGGTCGATCTCGTGTTCGCGGTCGGGGTTGTAGCCGGTCGAGCACAGGTAGACGACGGTCGAGCCGTCGGCCAGGGAGCAGAAGGCGTGGCCGAGGCCCTCGGGGAGGAAGATCGCGCGGCGGTCGACGTCGTCGAGCAGCACCGCGTCCCACTGTCCGAAGGTGGGCGAGCCGACGCGCAGGTCGACGACGACGTCGAGCACCGCGCCGGCCGGGCAGGTGACGTACTTGGCCTGCCCGGGGGGGACGTCGGCGTAGTGGATGCCGCGCAGCACCCCGGCGGCGGAGACCGAGCAGTTGGCCTGGGCGAGGTCGAGGGCGCGTCCGGCGGCGTCGGTGAAGGTGGGCTGTTTGAACCACTCGTAGAAGACGCCGCGGTCGTCGCCGAACTGTCGGGGGGTGATCTCGTAGGCGCCGGGGATCTTCAGTTCGCGGTAGTGCACCGTCAGTGTCCTTCCCGGTCGAGCAGGTCGAGCAGGTAGCTGCCGTAGCCGGATTTGACCAGCGGCGCGGCCAGGGCGCGCAGGTCGTCGTCGGTGATGAAGCCGCGCCGCCACGCGACCTCCTCGGGGGCGCCGATCTTCAGGCCCTGGCGTTGTTCGATGGTACGGACGTAGTTGCCGGCGTCGAGCAGCGAGTCGAAGGTGCCGGTGTCGAGCCAGGCGGTGCCGCGCGGCAGGACCTCGACCTGGAGCCGGCCGGCCTCGAGGTAGGTGCGGTTGATGTCGGTGATCTCGTATTCGCCGCGGTCCGACGGGCGCAGGCCGCGGGCGATGGCGACGACGTCGTTGTCGTAGAAGTACAACCCGGGCACCGCGAAGTTCGACTTCGGGGTGGCCGGCTTCTCCTCGAGCGAGAGCGCCCGGCCCTCGGAGTCGAACTCGATCACCCCGTAGGCCCTGGGATCGGAGACGCGGTAGGCGAACACCGCGCCGCCGTCGAGGTCGGCGAACCGGGTGAGCTGGGTGCCCAGGCGGGGGCCGTAGAAGATGTTGTCGCCGAGGACGAGGGCGACGCTGCCGGTGCCGATGTGCTCGGCGCCGAGCACGAACGCCTGGGCGAGCCCGTTCGGCTCCGGCTGGACCCGGTAGGTCAGGTTCACCCCGTAGCGCGACCCGTCGCCGAGCAGGCGCTGGAACTGTGGAGCATCCTCGGGCGTGGTGATGATCAGGATGTCGCGGATCCCGGCGAGCATGAGGGTCGAGAGCGGGTAGTAGATCATCGGCTTGTCGTAGACCGGTACGAGCTGCTTGCTCACTCCCAGGGTGATCGGGTGCAGGCGGGACCCGGTGCCGCCGGCGAGAATGATTCCGCGCATGACGGGCAGTCTCCCATCCGGGGTGGACGCGGACCAGCGAACGCACCGCCGGTAGGGTTGCCGCATGCGGCTGCTCGTCACCGGCGGTGCCGGTTTCATCGGTGCGAACTTCGTGCATCGGACCGTCGCCGACCGCCCCGAGGCGCGGGTGACCGTGCTCGACAAGCTCACCTACGCTGGCAACCTCGCCTCCCTCGACCCGGTCGCCGAGAAGATCCGCTTCGTCCGCGGCGACGTCGCCGACGCGGACCTGGTCGACGCGCTGGTGGCCGAGTCGGATCTGGTGGTGCACTTCGCCGCCGAGTCGCACAACGACAACTCCCTGGCCGATCCGTCGCCGTTCGTGCAGACCAACCTGATCGGCACGTTCACTCTGCTCGAGGCGGTGCGCCGGCATTCGGTGCGGTATCACCACATCTCCACCGACGAGGTGTACGGCGATCTCGAGCTCGACGATCCGGCCCGGTTCACCGAGGCCACCGCCTACAACCCGTCGAGCCCGTACTCGTCGACCAAGGCCGGCTCGGACCTGCTGGTGCGCGCGTGGGTGCGCTCGTTCGGGGTGGCCGCGACGATCTCGAACTGCTCGAACAACTACGGCCCCTATCAGCACGTGGAGAAGTTCATCCCGCGGCAGATCACCAACGTCCTCGACGGGATCCGGCCCAAGCTGTACGGCACCGGGGCGAACGTGCGGGACTGGATCCACGTCGACGACCACAACCGGGCGGTGTGGACGATCATCGACAAGGGCGAGATCGGCCAGACCTATCTGATCGGCGCGGACGGCGAGACGAACAACCGCACCGTCGTCGAGACCATCCTCGAGCTGTGCGGTAAGGACCGGGGCGACTTCGACTTCGTCACCGACCGCCCCGGCCACGACCTGCGCTACGCCATCGACGCCACCCGCCTGCGCACCGAGCTCGGCTGGACCCCCCGCTACCGGGACTTCCGCGAGGGCCTGGCCGCGACCATCGACTGGTACCGCACCCACGAGCACTGGTGGCGACCGCAGAAGGACGCCACCGAGCAGGCCTACGCCCGTTCCGGGGAGCGGACACTCGGCCGAGCCGAATGACCCATCGTGCGCCGGGTCGCTTCCAGCGTGGCGGCGATGCCGGCCGGGAGGGGCCGATGGCTGCGGCGGTCCAGCTCGGTCCACACGAGCGACCGTAACCGCAGGTCCCGCCCTTGCACCGACGCGAGCGGTGAGGACGCGAGCACGACGTTGGGGCGGCGGCGGAAGACGGTTCGGCACGCGCCGAGGATCGCGCCGATCGTCACCGACCGGCCGGACGCGAAGATCTTGGTGCTCACCCCGCCCGATTCGGCTTCCGCCCGCGCCAGGGCGTCGGCAACCATCTCCGCCGCGTCGGAGATGTAGAGGTAGTCCCGCAGGGTGTCCATCGAGACGTAGATCGAGACCGGTGCCCCGGTGAGATAGCCGCGGCACAGGTGGGAGATGAGGCCCTGCGGCTTGGCGAGATTCTGCCCCGGCCCGTAGAGGTTCGCGAAGCGGCCGATCACCGCGGTGGCGCCCGTCGCCCCGGCGAAGTCGGTGACGACGGCCTCGGCGGCCAGCTTGGCGTGTCCGTAGAGACCGAGCGGGGCCGTGGGGCTGTGCTCGGAGTGGGGTGCGCCCGGCGCGGCCGCGTACACACCGCCTGCCGACGAGGCGTGGAACACCGTCCCGTGCTCGGCGCTGCCGCCGGCTGCGTGCGCCAGTCCGTCGAGCACGTCGCGCAGCAGAGCGTTCTCGGCCGCGAATGCTTCCGCCGTCGTGCCGTTCACCCCGGCGCCGGCACACCACGCGACCCGCCACGGCCCACCACCGGTGGCGCGGACGAACCGGTCCGCGTCGGCCAGCAGCACGTCGCGGGCCTGCTCCGGCTCCTCCCAGGGCACCACGCTCGTCGCCACCGGGACGTCGCGGCGGTGCAGCTCCCGGGTCACCCACGAGCCGAGCAGTCCGCCACTTCCGACGACCCACGTCGGCGCCGGCACGGCTACCCGCTCCGGAACGATTCGAGGTCGGGATACCGCTGTGTGCGGGCCAGCGGACCGGAGCCGGGATCGCTGACGATCAGGTACGGCGGTTTGCCCATCGCCGTCTTCACCGCCACCCCCACGTACTCGGCGATGACTCCGAGGGAGAACAGGACGGCGCCGAATCCCAGCAGCAGGATGACCGTCGTCGAGGCCCAGCCCTGCACCGGGAAACGGTTGCCGAGGAACAGGTAGGACACCAGCACCCACACCGCCCACAGGATCCCGCCCACGGCCAGGACCACGCCCAGCAGGCTCACCATCCGCAGGCCCTTGGTTCCGCTCGACAGCACCATCCGCCAGAAATGCGACAGCAGAGTGCGCAGCCGGTAGCCGGACGCACGTCCCTGCTCCTCCCGCAGGGCGACCGGGCTCGTGCTCACCTTGCCTGCGATCCACCCCAGCGCGACGTCGAGGTAGACCTCGGAACCCGCGTAGGCGGCGAGGGAACGTCCCACCTCGCCCAGCACCAGACGGAAACTCTGGTAATCGGGGCTGTCGGGCACGGACAGCACCCGGGCCAGGAACCACTTGGATCCCTTGGAGGCCACGTTGCGCAGCAGGCCGTGCGGTGCCGCGTTCGTCGGTTTGGCGTATACGACGGTCGCGCCCTCGTCGAGCGCGGTGTCGAGCAGCCCGCCGATGGCGGCGGGATCGTGCTGACCGTCCTCGTCGAGGGTGACGATCCACTCGCCGCCACTCGACGCCATGCCCGCGAGCGTCGCCGGATGCTGGCCGAAGTTCCGGCTGAGCCACACCCCGGCGACGAAGGGGTACTTCGCGGCCAGCTCCCGGATGACGCGGGCCGAGTCGTCGGGGCCGTTGTCGTGGACGAGCAGGACCTCCTCGACCACCATGGGACGGCCGCCGGGGGTCAGTGTCACCTCGGTCCACGGAACGATCTGCTCGAGCAGGTCACCCAGAGTGTGTTCGCCCTGATAGACCGGCACGACGACCGACACGCGGTGTGGCGTGCCCACCCCCGGCCGGTCGTCGCTGCTCACAAGTCGGGAGTGTATACGCCGGGTGGGGCTGTTTTCGGGTGCGGGCCGTGCCGATGTACGGTGGCGCCGTCAGTCGGCCCGCCACGAGCGCCGGGCGTGCGTTCGAGGACGGGATGAGCAGCAGTGACGAGGCCGAAACTGTCCGTGGTGATTCCGGCCTACAACAATGCGCCGTTCATCGAGGCGACGGTCGAGTCCGTGCTCGGGCAGGACTTCGAGGATTTCGAACTGATCATCGCCGATCACAGTTCGACCGACGGCACCGCGGACCTGCTCGGCAAGTACGCCGGCGACCGGCGCGTGACCCTGTTGTCGACTCCGACGGGCGGTGGTGCGCCCCGGAACTGGCAGCGCGTGACGGCCGAGGCCGCGGGCGAGTACGTCAAGCTGGTGTGCGGCGACGACCTGCTGTATCAGGGGGCCCTGTCGGCCCAGGTGGCGGCCCTGGACGCGCACCCGTCGGCGGTGGCGGTGGCGTCGCAGCGGGACATTCTCGACGCGCGAGGCGCGAAGATGATCGGCGGACGCGGTCTCCAGGGACTGTCGGGCCTGGTGCCGGGCGGGGAGGCGATCCGGCGCACCGTGCGGCTGGGCACGAACGTGTTCGGTGAGCCGATGTGCGTGACGATGCGCCGCGATGTCCTCGAGCGGGCCGGCGGATGGGACGGTCGTTTCCCCTACCTGATCGACATGGCCTCCTACACGAAGGTGCTGTTCCACGGCGACCTGTATGCCCTGCGGCAGGTCGTCGGCGGTTTCCGGGTCAGTGCCGGTCAGTGGAGCGTGGCCCTCGTCGCCGAGCAGGCCCGGCAGGCGAAGGCCTATCACCGGTGGGTGTCCGAACAACTGCCCGGCGGGCTCCGGGCGGCCGACGTGTGGCAGGGGAATCGCCGCGCCGAACTCGCCGCGCTTCAGCGGCGGGTGTTCTACACCGTGTTCCGGTCGCGTCTCAGCCCACGGTAGCCGCCGGTACGGGCGCCGCGGCCTCCTCCGGATTCTCCCGTCGCGCCTTCCGCCGGTCTCTGAGGTACAGCAGCTGCATCGCCGTGGCGCCCGCGATGCCGAGGCCCAGGCCGGCGAACCCGGCTCCCTGGCCCGGCGGTGTCCAGCGCACGACGAGCTCGCCGTCCTCGGTGCCGGCGGGGATGTCCACCGCGAGGAACATGCCGTCCACCGAGCGCGGTTCCAGGGGCCGGCCGTCCAGCGTGGCCGAGTAGCCGGGCCAGTTCAGGCGTCCGAAGACGACGCGTCCGCCGTCCACCGAGTTCACGCGGACCCGGCTCGTCGCGTAGTCCTCGGAGACCGAGGTGGCGGTGACCCCTTCCGTGAAGGAGATGCGTCCGTTCCGGCCGCTGATCGGTCCGGCGAGCCGTTCGAGGATCACCGCGTCCACAGCGTCCGCGGACCCGGGCGGCGACTGCACCCACCGCCAGCCGGGCGGCGCCGGCTCCGAGTCGGCGTCCGGGTACTGCCGGCGCTGCAGCACCACCCGATCCACGAGCATCAGGTCCACGTACGTCCGGTCGGTGCTCGATTCGGTGGCGAACGCGGCGCCGAACGCGTCGGCGCAGCTCGAGCCGTCGTGCCGCATGCACAGGTGGAAGGCGAACTCCTCGAAGCCGATGGGGGTGTAGGCGTTGACGTACGTCTCGTCGAGGGACTTGGCGAAATTGCCGAACACGAGGGAGCGGTAGACGCCCTGCGGATTCGCGGTCCACGGCAGCACCAGTTCGCGGTCGGCGAGCTGCAGCGTGGTGCCCGGCCGGTCCGGGAAGTTCTCCTTCGCGACCGACTGCCGAGCCGGCAGATCCCACGCGAGCGGGTGCGGTGTCGTCGACGCCACCTGGAAGTACACGACGGGCAGCGCCGAGAGCAGCAGGATCGCCGCCACCGCCCGCTCACCGGCGCGGAGCGCGACCCACAGGACGGCGGCCCCGACGAGGAGGACGGCGCCCGCCCACAGCAGGTGACGGTTCATGAACTCGGGGGACGAGGACCCGGAGCGCAGGGTCATCAGCAGCACGAGCGTGGCCGCCGCGCCCGCCCGCACCCGCATCCTGCGGAGCGTGCCGTGGCGGCTGATCAGCACGCACACCACCACGAGTGTCGCGAGAGCGAACATCGGCAGCAGCCGCGCCGGCCAGCGCAACGGCCCCATCACGCTGGGGCCGGCCGTCGCCATGAGCATGGCGACGAGGAAGATCAGCGCGCCGGCGAGGCTGCGCACGGACCGGTGCACGGTCTTCCAGTCCACGAAGGCGAGCGCGGGGACGGCGAACCAGGCGATGTAGGTGACGGGGAACGGCTGCACCTCCCCGAACCAGGCTTCGATGCCCGGCAGCGCGGAGGGGATGCCGGAGTTGAGGGTGTCCGACCAAGGTGCCGTGAGGAAGTTGTCGTTCTGGAAGCCCTGGTCGGAGCGCCAGGTGACGGAGCTGGACAGCGCCCCGGGCAGGTAGGTGATCAACCCGCCCGCGGCGGCGCAGCTCGCGACCACCGCCAGCCGCAGCGAGGGCCGCCACGAGTGCCGATGGATCCGTTCGCCGATCATGAGGCAGCCCGTGAGGATCCCGGCGACGAGCGCGGGAAAGACGTAGCCGACGCTGACGGCGAGGTACAGGAACACGAACGCCGGCAGGGGACCGGAGCGTCCGCGCAGGTAGCGGAGCGAACTGGCCCACGCCTGGGCCACCCACGCCGAGCCGGTGAGGGCCGTGACCCAGGTCGCCTGGTCGAAGAAGAGCGCGAACCCGGTGAACGGGACGGCGGCGCCGGCCACCGCCGCCCACGTCGCGCGAGCGCCGTACTCCAGGCAGATCCGGTACACGCCCAGCGCCAGGACGAGGGAGAACGCCCACTTCACGCCGGTCGAGAGCAGCACCATGTTGTCGACGGACGGCGCGATCAGGTTGACGAGCAGCTGCGGCGGATTCCAGAGGCCGCCCTGCCCCTCGACCGGGTAGTTCCCGGCCATCCACTGTTCCGGCACGAGGCTCGGAAGCTGTCCGGTCCGCAGGATCCGGCCGAGGAAGATCCAGTTCGGTACCGCACCCGATTCCGTGTCGTCGGTGTAGAACCATCGATCGTCGGCCGCCAGGATCACCAGGTAGGTGACCGTCACCATCGCTGCCACTGCGGCACCCCACGTCCGGCGCTGCCGCCGCGTCGTCACCGCGGGCACGACGGCGGAGGTCACATGTGCTCCAGAGGTCGGGGACGGGGCTGGCCGGAGGCCAGGGACGAGGCTGGCCAGAGGCCAAGGATAACGGGGGTGGGCCGGGCGACGACCGGCCGGGCGCGGGGGTGGATCCGCGGGGACGTCGGCCGGTCCCCGGTCCGTTGGTAGCCTGGGACGAGTTGTGTCCTGGGGGGCAGCAAGGTTCCGAAAGGTGTTTCGACGGATGGACAAGGCCGAATTCGCTGCGATCGAACCGACGGGAGGGGTCGGCACCGCAGCTGACGGTTCGTCCGTCACGGGGCGCCCCGCGACCCGTCCGACCGCTCAGCGTGCGCTGTTCGCGGGGCCGTCTCCGCTGGTCAGCGACGACATGTACGTCACCGTCAAGGGGACCGTCGACCGTGAGCGGACCAGGGTGCGTCTCGGCCGCCGGAGCCGTGTCGAAACGGACACCTACTTCGGCAGATTCCCCGCCAGCTACTGGCAGCGCTGGACCGCCGTCACCGAGGTCGAGTTCGTCGCCGAGGTCGACGGGGACGGCCGCATCGAACTGGTCGCCACCGATGCCCGGGGCCGGCGACGGATCGTCGCCACGACCGCCGTGTCGTCGAACGGCGCGCCCGCGACGGTGACGGTGTCCACCCCGATCGACCGGTTCGTCGACGGCGGTGCCCTGTTCGCACGGATCTCCACCGGCGCCGGCGAACTGGCCGTCGAGAACGCCCGGTGGACGGTGCCGGCACCGAAGTCCCTGCGGCCGGCCGCCGTCGTCATCTGCACCTTCAACCGCGCCGACGACTGCGCGGCGACGCTGGCCGCCATGGCGGACGACCCGATCGCGCTGGCCGACGTGCAGTCGGTGTACGTGATCGATCAGGGCACCGACCGGGTGGAGACCCGGCAGGAGTTCCAGCGCGTCGCCTCCGAACTCGGCGACAAGCTCGTCTACATCACACAGCCCAACCTGGGCGGCGCCGGCGGATTCACCCGCGGCCTGTACGAGGTCGCCGGCTCCGCGCGGAACCCCGGAGCCAACATCGTGTTCATGGACGACGACGTCCTGTGCGAACCGGAGGCGGTGGTCCGGCTCAACATGTTCGCGAACTGCACCGTCGAGCCCGCGATCGTCGGCGCGCAGATGCTGTACCTGCTGCATCCCGACCGGGTCCACGTCGGGGCCGAGGTCGCAGACCTGCAGCGGCTCCAGGCCGGGCTGGAGGTGAAGAACGCGCTCGCGGACAAGAGCACGCTGAAGAAGCAGCAGGACATCCGGGTCGACGCCGGCTACAACGGGTGGTGGTCGTGCCTGATCCCGTCGGAGGTCGTGGAGAAGGTCGGCTATCCGCTGCCCCTGTTCTTCCAGTGGGACGACATCGAGTACGGCTACCGCTCGCGGGCGAACGGCGTCGCGACCGTCACGCTGCCCGGTGCCGCGGTGTGGCACGCGGATTTCGCGTGGAAGGACTGGGACGAGTGGCACCGCTACTTCAACCTCCGCAACGCCATGATCACGGCGGCCCTGCACACCGAACTCGACGGCAAGGCACTCGCCAAGCAGTTGCGGACCGACCTGTTCCGGTACCTCGTCTCGATGCAGTACGGGATGGCCTTCACCCTGATCAAGGCCGTCGAGGACTTCCTGCGGGGGCCCGAGTTCCTGCACGACGGCGGCATGGAGGCCGCGGCCGCCATCCGGCGCGAGCGCGCGGAATACGGTGAGACCATCCGCCACAACGCGAACAACGTGCCGGGCCTGCGTCCGGCCGACATGTTCATCACCCCGGCCGGCCCGCACCCGCGCAAGAGCCTCGAGTGGGCGGTGCTCGCCAAGCGCATCGTCAACCAGTGGCGCGGTCGCCTCCCGGCGCATCCGGTCGCCATCCCGTCGTCGGATGCGCACTGGTGGCACGTGTCGCTGTTCTCGCACGCCGTGGTCACCGACGCGTCCCAGGAAGGGGTCCGCGTGCGCAAGCGGGACAAGGAGCGGGCCGTCGCGCTGCTCCGGCGCGGTGTGCGCGCGCTGCAGGCCTTGAAGAAGGAGACCCCCGCGGTGTCCCTGCGGTATCGCGAGGCCATGCCGCAGCTGACCAGCCGGGAGAACTGGGCCCGCCTGTACGGGAAGTAGCCGATGGCCGATCGGACCACGGCGTGCGCGCGGGATGCTGTCCTCATCGCACTGCTGGGTTCGATCGTCGCCGCGTTGGGCACCGGGCGCCCCTCCTTCTGGTACGACGAGCTGGCCACCCTCTCGGTGGCGCAGCGCTCCCGCGTCGACCTGGACCGGGTGCTCGGTAACGTCGACATCGTCCACGGCCTCTACTACGTGGCGATGCGGTACTGGTTCGCCGTCTTCGGGGCTTCGGAATTCTCGGCGCGGCTGCCGAGCGTCCTGGCCGTGGGCGCCGCGGCCGGGGGTGTGGTCGTGCTGGGCTGGAAACTCGCCGACCGGCGGCTGGGCGTGCTCGCGGGTGTCGTCTTCCTGCTGCTGCCGCGCGTGACGTGGGCTGCGGTCGAGGCCCGCAGCTATGCCCCGTCCGCGGCCGCCGCCGTATGGCTGACCGTGCTGCTGCTCGTGGCGTGCGAGTCGGGCCGGCTCCGATGGTGGCTGGTGTACGCCGCTGTGCTCGCACTGTCGGTGGTGCTGTTCCTGTACACGGTCGCGCTGATACCGGCCCATCTGATCATCGTGGCGTTGCGGGGTGACCTGCGGCGCCGCGGACTCGCGTGGCTGGGGGCGGTCGTGGCGGGGTCGGCGGCGGCGAGCCCGCTCGTGCTGGAGGCGTTCGCCCAGGCGGGGCAGACCACGTGGATTCCGCCGCTCGACCGGAACCTGCCGCGGATCGTGTGGGAGTACCAGTGGTTCGTGGGCGCCCCCTGGTTCGCGGCGGCATTCACGGTCCTGGTCGTCGTGGGGCTCGTCGCGTCTGGGCGGCGACGCATGCGGGCGCAGCGGCACGGTGTTCTCGCGGTGGCCGTGCCGTGGATCGTCGTGCCGATGGCGATGCTCGTGACGTACTCGCTCGTCGCGTCCCCGGTCTACCTGGACCGGTATCTGACGTTCACGACGCCGGCGGTGGCCCTCATCGGTGCGGTCGCCGTCGCGGCCGTGGCCGTGCGGCCGTGGGCGACGGTCGGTGTCACCGGTGCGCTGGTGCTGCTGACCGTGCCGTCGTTCGTCGCGCAGCGCTCCCCGTGGTCCGACCCCAGCGGCATGGACTTCAGCACGGTCAACCGCGACGTCGCCGGCCGGCTGGCGCCGGGCGACTGTGTGCTGTTCGGCGGCGCCGCATGGAACCCGGCGTCGCAGCGGCTGGTGCAGACCGCGCGCCCGGACACGTTCGCGGGGACCCGCGACCTGGGGCTCGGACGGACCGCGGCCGCCGAGGGCTGGCTGTGGGACGAGAATCTCCCGTTCCAGGCTGTCGCGGGGCAGTTGCCCACGTGCGAGGTGGTGTGGTTCTTCGCGGACGCCGAGCGGACGACCGAACAGCGGGTCTATCACACGTCGAATCAGTGGTGGACGCTTCCACCGCACCGGTTCGAGTCGACCCCGGAGTACGCCGGGCTCGTGCATGCCGGTTTCCGGATCGACGAGCGCCGGCAGTTCAACGTCAGCCAGGTGATCCGTTTCGTGCGGTGACGGTTCACCGCAGCTGCACGACGACCTGCTCGTTGTCGGCCGTGTACGCCAGGTACTCGAACGCGAGTCCGGTGCGCGCGACGAACTCGGTCCACGCCCGGTACTCGTGCCGCTGCCAGCCGGGATAGTTGAAGAACTCGTCGAACACCAGCACGGTGCCGGGCACCAGGCGGTCCTCGAGCAGGTCGAGCACCGTCGTCGTGGACGAGTAGAGGTCGGCGTCGAGGTGGACGAACGCGACGTCGCCGGGATGTGCGGCGAGGAAGCGGGGAAGGGTGTCGGCGAACAGGCCGGGCACCAGCTCGGCGCCGGGCACGTCGGGCGGGGTGTCCTGCGCGAACTCCCCGGCGGGGAACCCGCTGCGCCATGCCTCCGGCAGTCCGGTGAAGACGTCGAACCCGAACACCGGGTGGTCCGCGCCCAACGCGTCGGCGACGATCCGCAACGTGGTGCCCGACGCGACCCCGAACTCGAGGGCCAGGCCGGGCCGGGACACCCGGTCGAGCGCGAACCGCAGGGTGTCGTGCGGGGTGTCGAGGACCGCGGCGGTGGGCATGTTCGTGACCGCGAACGCCGCGGCGGTGTCGGTCGCGGCGCGGTCCATCGCATAGCGCAGGTCGCGGCGCTGCCGGTGCTCGAGATCGGCGACGCGGTCCCGGAGCAGGCCCACCTCCGAACGGGTCTGTGCGAGCTCGGCCAGTACCTGCCGCAGCTCCGCGGTGGTCGCGGTCAGCTCGGCGAGAATCCGGTCGTGGTGGTTCTCCTGCAGCTCGCGGGTGCGTCGCGCCGAGAGGTCGACGACTTCGGCGACGGCACGCTGCAGCTTGCCCCGGGTCGTCGCCCGCCAACGCCCCAGCATCGCGCCCTCCCGTGCCCGTCGAGACCTAGCCCCGAACCTAGACAGTGGGCCGATAGGGCGCAATCGCGCCCTCCCACCCGGCCGAATGTCACATTGCGCCGGTTCCATCGACACAATGTGACATTCGGCCCGATAGTCGGTCCCTCACACAGGCCGCTCGAACCGTTCCTGCCGGCCCAGCTTGCGCAGCCGCACCCATTCGCGGAGCGCGGCAGGGTCCCGGCGGCTGACGAGGAAGTACCAGCCGAACCGCACCCATTCCTGTGGCAGCAACCGGCGCAGACCGGGCTGTGAGAGCAGGTAGCCGCGGTTGCGGTAGGTGAAGAACCGCTTCGTGTCGTTGTCCGGGTACTGGGTGTGCATCCGGCCGCCGAGGATCGGCTTGAACTCGTCGGCGCCGTTGGGGTGCAGATAGGCGGTGCGCAGGCAGGTGCCGAACGGCAGACCCGAGCGGACCAGGCGACGGTGCACCTCCACCTCGTCGCCCCGCACGAACAGCCGCAGGTCCGGCACGCCCACCGCATCGATCGCGGCGGCGGTGAACAGGGCGCCGTTGAACAGCGACGCGATGCCCGGCAACAGATCGTCGCTCTCGACGTCGCCGAGTTCGCTGCGGTGACGACGCCACGCCACGCCCCGGCGCAACGGGAACGCGAGACGGTCGGGGTCGTCGATGTCGCACACCACCGGCGACACCTCCGCCAGGCCGTGCCGCTGCGCGCACTCGAGCAGTGTCGCGAGGACGTCGGGGCCCTCCGGGCGGCCGTCGTCGTCGGCGAGCCACACCCGGTCCGCGCCGAGCGACAGCGCGTACAGCATGCCCAGGGCGAAGCCGCCGGCGCCGCCGAGATTGTGCTTGGACCCGAGGTAGCTGGTGGGCAGGGGGCACGATTCGACGAGGTCGCGCACGGCCTCCTCGTCGGCGTTGTCGACGACCACCAGGTGGTCGAGCGGCCGGGTCTGGGCGCTCAGGACCTTCAGCGACTGTGCCAGCTGCTCGCGCCGCCGGTGGGTGACCACCACCCCGACGATGCGTTCGCTCACGCCGAGCGCTCCTGCGGCAGCCCCTGCTCGCGTTCCAGCTCGGCGATGACGTGATGCACATGGTCGGCCGCGTCGTCGCCCTCGTAAGCGCGCACGACCTCCTCGATGCCGCCCTCCATGCGGATCTGCCCGTGGTCGATCCACAGCGCGCGCTCGCACAGCTGCGCGAGGAACTCGTTGGAGTGGCTGGCGAAGACGAGGATGCCGGAGCGTTCCACGAGCTTCTGCAGGCGCACCCGCGCCTTCTTCATGAAGTCGGCGTCGACCGCGCCGATGCCCTCGTCGAGCAGCAGGATCTCGGGGTCGATGCTGGTGACCACGCCCATCGCGACGCGGACCCGCATGCCGGTCGAATACGTGCGCAGCGGCATGTTCAGGTACTCGCCGAGCTCGGTGAACTCGGCGATCTCGTCCATCTTCGCGAGCATCTGCTTGCGGGTCTGACCGAGGAACAGCCCGCGGATGATGATGTTCTCGTAGCCGGAGATCTCCGGGTCCATGCCCACGCCGAGGTCGAACACCGGCGCGACGCGGCCCCGGATCCGGGCGCTGCCGCGCGTGGGCTCGTAGATCCCCGCCAGCAGCCGCAGCAGTGTGGACTTGCCGGCGCCGTTGTGACCGACGAGGCCGATGCGGTCGCCTTCCTTCAGCGAAAGGGTGATGTCGCGCAGCGCCTCCACCACCACCACGTCGGAGTTGTTGCGGCCGATCGAACCGCCGGCCTTGCCGAGGAACGCCTTCTTCAGCGACCGGGTCTTCGCGTCGAAGATCGGGAAGTCGACGCACGCGCCGCGCGTCTCGATGCTCACATGTTCGGTCATGATGACGGCCCCTTAGACCCAGTAGGGCACGCGGGCCCGGTACTTACGCAGCGCCAGCAGCGCCAGTCCCCAGCCGGCCACGGTGATCGCCAGCACGATGTACCAGTGGTAGGCCTGCTGGTCCTGGCCGATCATCGGCGCCCGGATGATGTCGAGGTAGTGGAACAGCGGGTTGATCTCGGCCAGCTTGACGCGCTGGGCGGCCTGCCCGCCCTGCGCCTCGAGGCTCTGCGTCGTCCACATGATCGGGGTGAGCACGAACAGCAGCAGTGTGAGGCTGGACAGGATCGGGGCGATGTCGCGGTAGCGGGTGGCGAAGATGCCGAACAGGATCGCCACCCAGACGGCGTTGAGCACGATCAGGCCCAGCGCCGGGATCGCCGCGAGGGACGTCCAGGTCAGGTCTCGCCACACTCCGAAGGCGAAGATCATGATCACGTAGATCACGAGGTTGTGGGCGAAGAACAGCAACTGCCGCCACACGAGCCGGTAGATGTGCACGCTCAGCGCCGACGGCAACTGCTTGATCAGGCCCTCGTTGGCGATGAACACCTCCGAGCCCTCCAGGATGGAGGCGCTGATCATGTTCCAGACGATCAGTCCGACCGTCACGTACGGCAGGAACTCGTCGAGCGGAATGTCCAGCAGCGCGGCGTACAGGATGCCGATGGCGGTGGCCTGGACACCGGTGGCGATGGTGATCCAGAACGGACCGATGACCGAGCGCCGGTAGCGCTGCTTGATGTCCTGCCAGGCCAGGCTGAGCCACAGCTCGCGCTGGGCGAAGCCGTCGCGCAGATCCTTCAGGCCGCGCCGGAAGGTCTGCGAATCCGACACCACCGGAGAGTCCGCGGCGGTGGGCTCGGGATCGAGGGCAGAAGCTGACACGAGGTCCGAGCCTACCGGGGATCGTGGTCGGGCCGTCGCTACAGGTACTGACCGGTACCCGGGGCACCCGGTCCCGGGCCGTGCCGTTCGTCGGGGCGCGGTCCGCCCCCCAGCATGCCCGGCGGCAGCGCACCCTGACGCATCTGCTCGAGCTGCGCCCGCGCCGCCATCTGCTGCGCGAACAGTGCCGTCTGGATGCCGTGGAACAGGCCCTCGAGCCAACCGACGAGCTGAGCGTGCGCGATCCGCAGCTCCGCGTCGGACGGCACCTCGTCCTGACCGAAGGGCAACGCGAGCCGTTGGAGTTCCTCGCGCAGTTCCGGGGCGAGGCCCTCGCCGAGCTCCTGGATGGAGGACTGGTGGATCTCGCGCAGACGGGCACGGCTCGCATCGTCGAGCGGCGCGGCGCGGACCTCCTCGAGCAGCTGCTTGATCATGGTGCCGATCCGCATGACCTTCGCCGGCTGCTCGACCATGTCGGCGAGCGACTCGGCGTCATCCGGCTTCTCCTGGGGCTCGGCGGCGGACTCCCGCGGATCACCGGAGGCGGTACCGTCGCGCTGGACCGCGACGGGATTGCCGTCGGGTCCGATCACGAGGACGTGCTCATTCTCCGAATGCGTCATGGTTCCATCTTGTCCTCTCGCCGGTGCCGTTGCCGAGTCAGGTTCCCGATACGGGAGGTTTCACCCGACATTGCGCTCCGTACGTGCACCTTCGGAGGGCGTACGGGACCGACGTGGACGACACACGATTGACACCGGGATTTAGAGTGTCACGCATGGCTTACGACGTTGCCCGGATCCGGGGGTTGATTCCCTCGCTCGGCGACGGTTGGATCCATCTCGACCCACAGGCCGGAATGCAGATTCCCGACGCGGTCTCCCGCGCGGTGTCGACGGCATTCCGCAACGCCGCGGCGTCCCCGACGGGCCGGCACACCTCCAACCGTCGGAGCGCGTCGCTGCTGCAGGCGGCGCGCGTCGCCGTCGCCGATCTCGTCGGCGGTGACCCGGCGGGTGTGGTGCTCGGACCGGATCGGGCGGTCCTGCTGGCCTGGCTCGCGGAGTCGCTCAGTTCCCGGCTCGGGCTCGGCACCGGGCTCGTGCTGTCCCGGCTGGACGACGAGGCCAACGTGGCACCGTGGCTGCGCGTCGCGAGCCGCTACGGCGCCCAGGTCCGGTGGGCCGAGGTCGAGATCGAGACGTGCGAGCTGCCGAGCTGGCAGTTCGAGGAACTGATCACTCCCACCACCCGGCTCGTCGCGCTGACCGCCGCGTCGTCGCTCGTAGGTTCCGCGCCGGACGTGCGCGTCGCCGCCGACCGGCTCCACGAGGTCGGCGGGCTCATGGTGGTCGACGCGGCCGGGGCCGCGCCCTACGCGCACGTCGACATCCACGAACTCGGCGCCGACGTGCTCGCGGTCAACGCGTCCGCGTGGGGGGGACCGCAGGTCGGCGCCCTGGTGTTCCGCGACCCGGCGCAACTCGACCGGATCCCGGCGGTCTCCCTGGATCCGCACGCACGCGGCCCCGAGCGGCTCGAAGTCGGCGGCCATCAGTTCGCGATGCTCGCCGGGCTCGTCACGTCCGTCGACTTCCTCGCGGCCCTCGACGACGAGGCGACCGGCACGCGCCGCGAGCGTCTCGAAACGTCGATCAGTTCGCTGCAGGGCTACCAGGACCAGCTGTTCGAGCGGCTGATGCGCCTGCTCGACAACCTGCCCGACGTGATGGTGATCGGCCGTGCGTCGAGCCGCGTGCCGACGCTGAGCTTCACCGTCGCGGGCGTGCCCGCCGAGAAGGTCGCCGCGCATCTCGCCGACCGTCGCATCGCCACCGTCGCGGTCAGCCGCGGCACGAGCCGCCTGCTCGACTCGCTCGGCGTCAGCGACGAGGGCGGCGCGGTCACCATCGGCCTGGCCCCGTACACCACCCGCTACGAGCTCGACCAGCTGGTGCGCGAGCTGCGCAACCTCACCGCCTCCTGACCGGGCCGACCGGCCTAGTGCCGATCGATGCGCAGCACGACCTTGCCTACGGTGTCGGGGGAATCCAGCATCTCGTGGGCCCGCGCGGCCTCGGTGATCGGCACCTCTGCGTGTACGACGGGCCGGACCTGGGCCTCGGCGATCATCGGCCACACGTGCTCGCGAACCTGCGCGACGATCGTGCTCTTGCCGGAACGGCCGGTCTCCGGCCGCCCACGCAGGCCCGTGGCGAGGACGTGCCCGCGCTTGGCGAGCAGCTTGCCGAGGTTGAGCTCGCCCTTCGCGCCGCCCTGCATGCCGATCACCACGAGCCGGCCGTCGGGGGAGAGCACGTCGACGTTGCGGGACAGGTAGGCCGCGCCCATGTTGTCGAGCACCACGTCGGCGCCGCCGAACCGGCCTCGGACCTCGGCGACGAAGTCCTGCGAGCGGTAGTCGATCGCGAGGTCGGCGCCGAGCTCACGGCAGTAGTCGAGCTTGCCGGCCGACGCGGTCACCGCGATCTTCGCGCCCAGCGCCTTGCCGACCTGGATGGCGTGGGTGCCGATGCCGCCCCCACCGCCGTGCACGAGCAGCACCTCACCGCGGCGCAGGCCCGCCGCCATCACCACGTTCGACCACACGGTGCACGCCACCTCGGGCAGTGACGCCGCCACCGCGAGATCCACGCCCTCCGGCACGGGCAGGACCTGTCCGGCGGGGACGACGACCTGCTCGGCGTAGCCGCCGCCGGTCAGCAGCGCGCACACCCGGTCGCCGATCGACCAGCCGCTCACGCCCTCACCGAGTTCGGCGATCACCCCCGAGCATTCGAGACCCAGGACGTCGCTCGACCCGGGCGGCGGCGGGTACAGGCCGCGGCGCTGCAGCAGATCGGCACGGTTGACGGCCGTCGCGGCCACGTCGATCAGGACCTGTCCGGGACCGGGGGTGGGGTCGGGCTGCTCGGCCCACTGCATGACCCCGGAGCCGCCGGGTTCAGTGATCGTGATTGCGCGCATGGGTTCGACGCTATCGCGACACGCCGACGCAGGGGCGACACGCAGCGAACTGACCGGCGAGTAACACAGACGACGGCCTGCCTCTACACTGCCCGCGTGACAGCCGAACTGCATGCCGACCGTCCCGATCCGCGCTGGCTCGACACGGACGAGCAGCGGGCATGGCGGGCCTACATCGACGGCAATCACCGGCTCATGGATCGACTCAATCGCGACCTGCAGGAGGCGCACGGCCTGTCCCTGGCCGAGTACCGGATCCTGGTGCTGCTCTCCGAGGCTCCCGACGGGGCGCTGCGCATGAGCGACCTCGCCGACGGGGTGCTGTCGTCCCGCAGTCGCCTCACCCACCAGATCCGCCGCATGGAGGCCGCGTCGATGGTGGTGCGCAGTTCCTGCCTCGAGGACGGCCGCGGCGTCCTCGCCACCCTCACCGACGAGGGCCGCCGCCGGCTCACCGAGGCCGCGCCCACGCACGTCGCCGGGGTGCGCCGCAACCTCGTCGACCTGCTCACGAGGACGCAGATCCGGACCCTCTCCGAGATCTTCACCAAGGTGGAGGCGGCCGTCGACGACAGGTGTGGTTAGGATTTGGCACGGAAGCGTGGCAGAGCGGCCGAATGCACTCGCCTTGAAAGCGAGCGTGGGGAGACCCACCGGGGGTTCAAATCCCTCCGCTTCCGCCGGAAGGAGAGCCCGTCACCTGCGGCGTGTGTGCAGGTGACGGGCTTCGTCGTCGGACGCGCGCAGGTGGCACCGGAGCGCCCGGATCCGACGGCGAGTGTCGCTCCAGGAACGCGTTCTCGCCTCCTACACTGACGGAATGGCCGGCACAGCAGCTCGGGCGGCGGCAGCGCTCGCGGTGGGCCTGCTGACCGCCTGCGCGGCGCCGCATCCGGCAGCGGAACCGGAGCGGACCGCGGTCGACGTGGCCACCGACGGCTACGTCTACGGCTACGCGCCCGTGACGCTCGCGCGGACCCGGGCGAACATGCTCTGCCTGCTGCCGGTGAACCGGCTCCACCACCAGTCCGCGACGGCCGATCCCACCTCGCGCGTCGTCGTCGCCCCCAACGTCGACACACTGTATTCGATTGCGTGGCTGGATCTTCGGGAAGGACCGGTGCTGCTCACGCACCCGGAGGCGGGGGATCGGTACTTCGACTTCCAATTTCTCGACATCTATACCGACGTCTTCGCCAACGTCGGCACCCGGGCGACGGGATCGGCCGCAGGCGCCCACGTCGTCGTCCCACCGGGATGGGACGGTCCGCTGCCGGCGGGAGCGGCCGTGATCGAGTCACCCACGTGGGACGCCTGGATGATCGGCCGGACTCTCGTCGAGGCGCAGACCGACCTCGAGGCCGCCCGGGCCGTGCAGCGGCAGTACTCGCTCACCGTGCTGACCGCCCCCGTCGCCGATGCGCCGCCACCGCTGCCGCCGACCGCGTGCGGAAGCAACCCCGACCCGCAGGCGCTCGCGGCGTCGGGGCCGCAGTTCTTCGACGAGCTGTCGGCGATCCTGGCCGCGAACCCACCACCGCCCGCCGACGGACCGTTGCTCGACGAACTCGCCGGCCTCGGGGTCGGGCCCGGCGCCCGGCCGAGTGCCGGGCCGGCGGACACCGTCGCCGCACTCGCCACCGGGGTGATCCGCGGCGAGCGACGCATCCGGGACCTCGTCGACTCGGGCGAGCAGTCCGGTGCGGTGTGGGGCTCGCTGGCGACCGCGGGCCGGTACGGCACCGACTACCTGCAGCGCGCGGTGGTCGCGACGATCGGGCTCGGCGCGAACGTGCCGGAGGAATCGACGTACCACGTGGCCCGCACCGCGGCGGACGGATCGGCGCTGCGGGGCGAGGCCGGTTACCTCCTGCGCTTCCCGCCCGAGGGGCCGCCGGTGGACGACCGCGGCTTCTGGTCCGTCACCGTGTACGGCCCCGACATGTTCCTCGTCGCCAACCCGGTCGACCGCTACGCCGTCGGCGACCGGACGCCCGGACTGGTCCGTGGTCCCGACGGTGCGCTCGACGTGTGGGTCTCGTCCCGGCCGCCGGTGTCGGGCGGCTCGAACTGGCTGCCGGCGCCGCCCGGGGAATTCGTGCTGATGTTCCGGTCGTACCTGCCGACGGACCGGGCGTGGACCCCGCCGGAACCGACCCCACAGCCGTAGCCGGCGACGCGGTGCCCCACCGTCACCAAGGGCGGCGATCCGCGTTGGTGACGAGCCCCACTTTCTTGACCCGCCCCGGTCCGTACTGTGGAATCGGATTTTCCGAAGTCGGGGGACGAAGGAAGTTGATGCTCAGAGCTGTGGTCGCGACGCTCGTCGCGGCGTTCGTTTTGCCACTGTCCGTGACGTCCGTCGTGTCCGCCGAGCCGGCGGCATCCGCGCGGGTGGATCGGGTGGAGTCCCTCACCGCTCGACGCTCGGCGGTGTTCGTGTCCTCGCCGTCGATGCAGCGGGTCGTCCAGGTGCAGGTCCTGCACCCCGCCGGGGACGGGCCGCGCCCGTCCCTCTACCTGCTCGACGGCGTCAGCGCCGGCGCCGAGTCGGACTACCGCGAGAGCACGTGGACGCAGCGCACGGACCTCGTCGACTTCGTCGCCGACAAGAACGTGAACGTGGTGCTGCCGATCGGCGGTACCGCCAGCTACTACACGGACTGGCTCGCGCCGGACCCCGTTCTGGGCGTGAACGCGTGGGAGACCTTCCTGACGAAGGAGCTGCCGCCGCTGATCGACGCCCGCTTCGCGGGCAACGGAGTGAACGCCATCGGCGGACTGTCGATGGGCGCGACGGGGGCGGCGAGCCTGATCGCCCGGAATCCGGACCTGTACCGGGGCGTGGCCGCGCTGAGCGGTTGCCTGGACACGTCGAAGGCGTCCGCGCAGGACGCGGTGCGCGGGACCGTCGCCTACAAGGGCGGCAATCCGGACAACATGTGGGGTGCACCGGGGGATCCGGCGTGGGCGGCACACGACCCGTACGCCCTGGCCGAGCGGCTGCGCGGCAAGGAGATCTTCATCAGCACCGGCAACGGCCTGCCCGGCCCGTACGACGTCGGCCCCGACGCGGAGGCTCTCGACGTGGGCGGACCGCTCGAGGTCGGCGCCTTCGTGTGCACGATCGGCTTCGACCGGCGGCTGCGGGAGCTGAGAATCCCCGCCACCATCGTCTACCGCCCGTACGGCACGCATTCGTGGCCCTACTGGCAGGACGACCTGCGCACCGCCTGGCCGACGCTCGAACGCGCCCTCGGTCTCGGCTGAGCGGTTCCGTCAGGGCAGCGCGATGCGGTCGGTGGCCGGCGGCGGGACGGGCGCGTGCTGTGCCAGGTAGTCGTTCAGGGCGTCGAGCTCGGCACCCGCCCCCGTCGCCCGTCGCGCCTGTGTGAACCCGGTGAATCCGTCGCCGCCCTCGGCGAGGAACCCGTTGACGACCACCCGGTAGGCCGCGGCCGCATCGAGCGGCCGATCGGCGATCGTGACATCCCGGATCCGGCTGCCGGGCGCCGCGGCCCGGTCGAGGACGTAGCGCAGGGTGTGCGACGGCGCGAGGATCCGTTCGCGGCCCGCGCCGGTTCCGTCCTGCTGGAACTGCTGCTCGAGGATCCCGACCAGTTCCGCACCGGTGAGCTCGAGCACCTGCAGCCGGTTCCCGAACGGCTGGGCTGCGTAGGCGTCGCCGTAGGTGACGACCCCGTCACCGGAATGCAGCAGGTCGGCGCGCACTCCACCGGGATTCGTGAGCGCGAGCTGCGCCCCGGCGGGTTCGGCGGCCGCCAGCTGCGCGTCCGCGACGAGGTTGCCGAGGGCCGACTCGCCGCTGGGCGCGGTATCGCGGGTCAGGTCGGCGGCGATGCGGCCGACGACGCGTTCGGCGACGTCGCGCGACTCGTCGACGGCCCGGTCCACGAACTGCTGCGTGCGCGGGTCGGGGGCGATGTCGTGCGTCACGATCTGATTGAACGCGTGGGTGCGGTCGCGCAGCACGTCGCGGCTCTCCCGGTCGATCGTCAGGTCCGCGACCGAGATGATGCGCCCGTGCGAGGCGCCCTGCAGCACGGTCCGGGGACTGCCCGCCGGGTCGGGGTAGCTGCAGTTGAAACTGTCGTCGCCGTCCGCGGTGACGATGACATCCACCTTCGGCGACACCCGGGTGGCGAGGCTGCGCGCGGGCCCGGCGGTGGCGTCGCACGGGTCGGTCCCGGCGGGCGGCGTCAACGCGCCCTTGTAGAGCAGGACGATCGAGCGGACGCCGAGGGCATCGAGCGCGTCGGCGGTGCGGTCGACGGCCGTGATCTCGTCGGTGAACTGCAGGCCGGCGATGTCGTCGCCGCGCACCACCTGCGGCGTGTCGTGGGGGGCGATGCCGATGACGCCGACCGGCACACCGTCGACGTAGTCCACGGTGAACGGCAGGGCCGCGGGGCTGCCGTCGGCGTCGGCGACGTTCGCCGCGATCAGCGGGAAGGTGGCTCCGGCGTACTCCTCGTCGTACCGGCAGCCCTCCGGGTGGCAGCCGCCGTCGCGCAGGCGCTGCAACTCGGCGTAGCCGTTGTCGAACTCGTGGTTGCCGAGGGCGGCCGCGGTCACGTCGAGGCCGTTGAGCAGGTCGACGGTGGGTTCGTCGTGGAACATCGCCGACTCGATCGGGGACGAGCCCCAGGTGTCGCCGACGGAGTAGAGCACCGAGTTGTCCGCCTGCGAGCGCAGCTGCCGGACGTAGGCGGCGAGATATGCGGCGCCGCCCGCCGGAACGGATGCGCCGTCGGAGCGGACGACCTCGCTGCGGGGGCCCTGGGGCGGGAGGAGGCTGCCGTGCAGGTCGCGGAAGGCGATGAGCCGCAGCGGCAGGGCGTCCGGGGGGATCGCGGTCGCGGGGGCCACGGCGAGCGACGTCCACAGCGCGCCGGTCAGCAGGGCCGCGGACAGGGTCCACCGGCGTGCCACGCCTGAACCCATCCGCACACTCCAACTTCCGTAGCCGACCGGACGAGTGTGCCAACGGATGGTCACGCGATCGCCACCCGGCGATAACGGTTGGGTCTCGTAGGCGTTCCTGCGCAGGTCAGGGCTTCGAGATTTCCGCGATCTCGACGCCCTTGCCGGTCGCAAATGCGAGGAACGCGTCGTTCTCGTGCGGATCGCCGATGGTCACCCGCACCCCGTCGTCCGCGTACTGGCGCACCAGCACACCGGCCTCCGCGCACGCCTCGGAGAACGCCGCCGACCGGTCACCGAGCGGCAACCACACGAAGTTGGCGTAGCTCTCCGGCACGGGATAGCCGGCGTCCACGAGCGCCGTCCGCACCCGGTCGCGCTCGGCGAGCACGCTGTCGGTGCGCTCGAGCAGTTCGTCGGCCGCCGCCAGGGACGCGATGGCCGCCTGCTGTGCGAGCGAGCTGACGCTGAACGGGGTGTGCACCTTGTTCAGGACCTTGATCACCGACGGGTCGCCGACGAGATAGCCGACCCGCAGGCCGGCCAGGCCGTAGGCCTTCGAGAAGGTCCGCAGCACCACGACGTTCGGCCGGCCGGCGGCGAGCGCGATCCCGTCCGCCTGCTCCTCGCCGGGCTTCGGGCGGGCGTATTCGAAGTAGGCCTCGTCGAGCGCGACGAGCACCTGCGGCGGCATCGCGTCGAGGAACCGTTCCAGCTCCGCTCTGCCCAGCAGCGCCCCGGTCGGGTTGTTGGGGTTGCAGACGAACACCACCCGGGTGCGGTCGGTGATCGCGGCGAGCATCGCGTCGAGGTCGTGGCCGTGCTCCGGGGTGTTGGGCACCGGCACCGACTTCGCGCCGGCCACCGCCGTCACCACCGGGTACGCCTCGAACGACCGCCAGGAGAACACGACCTCGTCGCCGTCGTTGCAGGTCGAGAGCACCAGTTCCTGGCACAGGCTCACCGAGCCGTTGCCCACGGCGATGTTCTCCGGCTTCACCCCCAGCCGCCCGGCCAGCGCGCCGATGAGCACGGCCGCCATGTTGTCCGGATACCGGTGGACCGTGTACGCCGCCTCGGCGATCGCGTCGCGCACGCTGGGCAGGGGACCGACGGTGGTCTCGTTGCTGGCGAGCTTGATCGCGCCCGGGAAACTGCGGCCGGGCACATAGGACGGGATCGAGGTGAGGTCGGGGCGGGTCCGTGGGGTCACCAGCCGATTATGCGCCCGGCGATTGCGTGCACGGTCGTGGTGGGTCGTGTCATCGTGGACGGTATGTCGGGAATCCACACTGCCGCGGCCCGGTTGCCGGACGGGTCGGGGCAGGTACCGCTGACCGTGTTTCGGCCGGAGGGTGCCATCCGCGGTGGCATCGTCGTGCTGCACGAATCCCGTGTGTTTCCGCCGGTCCTGCTGGCGTTCATGGAGGTTCTGGCTGCCGAGGGCTGGCTGGTCGTGGCTCCGAATCTGTTCCACCGCGAGTTCACCGAGGACGACGAGGTGTTCGGGCAGAACCTGTTCGACGACGTCGATGCCGCGATGGACTGGCTGGTACGCAGTGGGGTCTACCCGGACGCGGTCGGCGTGATCGGGTTCGACGACGCCGGGACGGCGGCGCTCATCGTCGCCGCCAATCGGCGGGTGGGTGCCGCGGTCACCGTCGCGGCGCACGGCATCGTGCAGCCGTTGCGGCCCGACGTTCCCGCACTCGTCGAGGCCGTGCGCAACCTGCAGGCGCCGTGGCTCGGTCTGTACGGCGAGGACGACCCGACCACCCCGACCGGCGACGTCGAGCAGCTGCGCGAGGCTGCCGGACAGGCCGACGCACCGACCCTGGTCATCGGTTACCCCGGCCTGGCGCATCGCCCCGACGAGCCGCCGGTCGAGCACGACACCGCCGATCCGGACACCGACCCGGCCGAGGCGGCGATCATCGACGCACGGCGCCGGATCTTCGACTGGTTCGACGCACACCTGCGCTGACCAGGCGTTTTGCGTTTGTCGTCCGAACGTGTGTAATCTTTCGTCCCGGCGGTTCGAGAGAATCGAAACCCCCCAGGGAGGCGTGCCAGAGCGGCCGAATGGGACTCACTGCTAATGAGTTGTCCCCTTTACGGGGGACCGGAGGTTCAAATCCTCTCGCCTCCGCCACGTCGGTGCAGCGTCGCCGGCGACAACTGAATATGAGAAACAACTACATACACGCACTGCGCCCGTAGCTCAACGGATAGAGCATCTGACTACGGATCAGAAGGTTAGGGGTTCGAATCCCTTCGGGCGCACAACGAAGAGCCCCTCACCCATTGTGGTGAGGGGCTCTCGCGTCGTGGCGGCCCCCCGACCCCGACGATGGGGCAGGACCTACGACGTGCCGATCAGACCCTGGTCGTACGCCTTCTCGAAGTCGTCGTTGACGAGGACGACGGTGCGGTCGATCCGGTCGATCATGGACGCGGCGACGGATGCCCGGTAGCCGGAGGCGCAGTGCACCCACACCTCCCCGCGGGGTACCTCGTCGAGCCGCTCGGCGAGGTCGTGCAGCGGGATGTTGACCGCTCCGCGCACGTGGCCGTCCTCGTACTCGTCCTTCTGGCGCACGTCGAGGACCCGGACCTGCTCGCTGTCGATCTCCCGGGTCAGCTCCGCGAAGTCCGAGACGCGGTACGACCGAAGTTCGTGTCCGTTGACCAGGGTGTGGATCTCGCCGACGGCCGCTCCGGCGAGTTCGTCGACGCCGATGCGGACCAGTTCGCGCTTGGCGTCGGCGATCTGCTCGTCGCTCTCGCCGATGAGGGTCAGTGGCGCACCCCACTTGTAGAGCCACCCCAGGTAGGTGACGAAGGAGGTGGACAGCTCGAAGCCGAGTGTGCCGCCCAGGTGTCCCGCGGCGAAGGCGGTGCGCTCGCGCAGATCGACGACCCACTCACCGGCGTCGATGCGCCGGCGCAGCTCGGCCGGGTCGACCGGCTCCGGCGCAGACAGGTCGAGCGGCGACGGACCCGCCCTGTTGATCACGCCCATGTGGGCGTAGTACGCGGGGTAGGTATTGAGTCCGGCGATGAGCTCGTCGACGTAGGCCTGCTCGTCGCGGGTCAGCGCCGGGTTGACGTCGCGTTGCTGCCCGACGGTGGACGAGTCGCCGCTGGTGGGGGTCGCCGAGCAGAAGCTGCCGAAGCCGTGGGTGGGATACACCGGAGTGTCGGCCGGCACTTCGTCGGCGATCCGTCGCACGGAGCGGAACTGTGCGTGGGTCAGTTCCTCGGTGTACTGCGGGCCGACGAGATCGGTGCGGCCGGTCGAGCCGTACAGCATCGACCCGCCGGTGAAGATCCCGTGCGTGCCGCCGGTCGCGTCGAGCAGCACATAGCTGACGTGGTGGTGGGTGTGCCCGGGGGTGTGCATCACCCGCAGCCGGATGGGACCGGCGTCGATCAGGTCGCCGTCGTGGACGGCACGTCGCTCGTAGTCCACGTCGTCGCCGGCTGGAACGATGTACTCGGCCTCGACGGCGCGGGACAGTTCCAGCCCACCGGTGACGTAGTCGTTGTGGATGTGGGTCTCGAGGACATGGGTGATGCGCGCTCCGCGGTCGTTGGCGAGCGCGAGCACTCGATCGATGTCCCGCTGTGGATCCACGACGACGGCGACGTCCGCCTCGGTGACGAGATAGCTGCGATCGCCGAGGCTCGAGGTTTCGATGATCGATACGTCCATGTCGATGCCTTTCCACGGTACTTCCACTATGCCCCCGGATACCCCGGGGCGTACAAAGAATGCGTGGAGTGCGGGAAGAGTTTCGGCTCAGCGCAGGAACAGTGTGTCCACCAGCACGTACGCGGCCACGAGGAAGACGAGATAGGCGAACCACCGCCGCAGCCGTCCGGTTTCCATGCGCGTGCCGAGGTGACCGGCGACAAGCGACGCGACGACCGCGGCCCCGGCGAACGCCGCCGTGATCGACCAGTCGATGTCGGCGTCCCCGAGATGCGCGATCAGCCCGGCCGCCGAGTTGGCGACGATGACGACGAGGGAGGTCCCGACGGCGACGCCCATCTCCAATCCGAGGAGCATCACCAGCGCGGGGATGATCAGGAAGCCGCCGCCGACGCCGAACAGGCCGGTCAAGAAGCCCACCCCCAGGCCGGCCGGGATCGCCCTCGGCGCGCATCGCTTCCAGTCGATGCCGAAGTCGCCGATCTTGCACGCGGTCCCGGCGTCGTCGCTCTCGCGCAGCATCCGGATCCCCGCGACCACCATCACGACGGCGAAGCCCACCAGCAGCACCGGTTGCGGCAGCAGCGTGCCCACAGCCGTGCCGGCGAACGTCGCGGGGATGCCGGCCGCGGCGAACACCGCGGCCAGCCGCCAGTCGACCTGCCCGGCCCGAGCCTTGGGGATCGCCCCGGACAGGGCTGCGGCCCCGACGACGATCAGCGAGATCGGGATGGCCTGGCGGAAGTCGAGTCCGAGGCCGTACACCAGGGCGGGGACCGCCAGGATGGATCCGCCGCCCCCGAGGAGGCCGAGCAGGACCCCGATGACCGCTCCGAGAACGAGCGCGATCGCCGGTTGCACCGCTTCCTCCTTCGCCGGTCAGGAATCGGCAGTGCCCGGTCCCGCCGCGAACAATGCGGCCTGCACCCGATCCGCGGCCTCCGCGGGATCCTCGTGCTCCCAGATCCGCACCGCCGTCCATCCGGCCGCGGCGAGCGCCGCGTCGGTGTCCCGGTCCCGGGCCACGTTCCCGGCGAGCTTGGCGGCCCACCACTCGGCGTTGTTCTTCGGATCGGTGGCGTGCTGCGGGCAACGATGCCAGAAGCACCCGTCGACATACACCGCAACGCGGCGGCGCGGGAACACCAGGTCGGCGCGACGACGGATCCCCGGCAGGGGAGCACGATCGACGAAGTAGCGCAGCCCGCGACGATGCAACTCCCGGCGCAGGGCCACCTCGGGGACGGTGTCCCTGCGCCGCTGCCGGCTCATCCGGACGCTGGTCTGCGGATCGGTGGAGGGCACGGCGGTCGGCTCCGTCCTCAGGCCGCGGCCTCGGGGAAGCCGCCCATGCGGTCCAGGTGGGATTCGACGTCGTCGAGGAAGCCGGGCACGAATCTCAGGTTCCCGGACCGGGCCCGCCGCAGGAAACCGGCGGTGGCCCGCGCCGACAGCAGGCGCGCGTCCTCCAGGAATCCGGCGAGATCCTCGTACGGTTCCTGCACCGGCCAGTGCGACTCGTGCACCCGGAAAGCCCGCCGCCGCGCGCCCCAGGCGGCACTCGGCCAGGGGTCGCCGGGCCGCAGCGGGGTCTCGTGGTCGGGTGAGTAATCGATCGGCCGCCCGAGCCGTCCACCGACCCACGCGGCCATGCGCACGCTCACTGCGTTGCCGACGAGTCGCCACCGATGCCCGGTCCGCACACCGGGCGCCTGGATGGCGGGTGCGGTCCAGTCGGGGTCGAAGCCCTGCAGCCGTTCGGCGTCGATCAGACCGGGAGTGACGATCTCGCCCGACGGCAGCCGCACTGCCGGCGGACTCGCGATGCCCACCGTGGAGCCGCCCTTGAGCGTGGGCACGGCGTTGACCGCCCAGCCGAGACCACGCACGCCTTCGGTCCAGTAGAACCCGCACGGGTGGGTGCCGGGATCGCCTTCCGCGGGGGCGCCGGCGTCCTCGCCGAACAACACCGTCCGGGGATCGTCGGTGCGCGAGGCGAGCATGAGCACCCGCTGCCGGCGCTGTGGGAGTCCGAACGCGCGGGCATCGACGACCCGGTACGCCCACGCGTACCCGAGATCCTCGAGCGCATCGGTGATGTGACGCATCGCGGCGCCGCGTCCGAGTTGCAGCATGAAGGGGACGTTCTCGATGAGCAGCCATCGCGGGCCCTGCTTGCGCCGCACCAACCGGAACACCTCGTCGACGAGGCCCGACCGGGAGCCGGTGATGCCGGCGGTCCTGCCGGCCTGCGACAGGTCCTGGCACGGAAAGCCCGCGGTGACGACCTCGGTTGCCTGGGGCAGGGAACGGAGGCGGGTGACGTCGGTGTGCAGAGGTACATCGGCGAAGCGGGCGCGGAGCACGGCCTGGGCTCCGGCGTCGATCTCGCAGAGTAGTTCGGTGCGCCAGCCGTGCTCGGCCAGGCCGAGCTCGAGTCCGCCGATACCGGCGAACAAACCCACCATGTTCCCGGTCGACGTCACGGCACCCTTTCTCGCTTTGCTCACGGAGCACGTTACTCGAGAATTCGGGCGGCCCGTGCCGCGACGCGAGATGCAATGATCACGTCCGCCGAAAGAGCGAGACGTGTGCCTCGGGGGACGCGATCGACTCGAAGACGGCCTTCATCCGGACCACGGCCTCGATCCGGCGGGCCACGCTCGGTGCGACGTCACCCGCACAGTCGCCGGCCTCGCGGTCGCCGATGCCGAGGAGGAGCTCGTCGAGCGCGGCGAGGTAGTCCTGGCAGGCCGCCGCGCACGTCGCTGCCGCGGGGGACCCCGAGCCGGGTCCGTCCGCCCGGCCCGGCGGGACGATCTCTGCGGGAAAGCCACTCATGGGTCTCCTATGCCTGACGTGATCGGGGACGCGCGCCGCGGAACGACAACGACGGTGCCACGCAGTGCGCACGCCGGCTACGGTCCGCGCGGGGACTGCCACGAGGCGGACGCCTCGGAAGGTGAGACGCAGTGGCACAGGGGATGGTTCCGCGTCGCGGAAACAGCTGTCCTCGCGGGCAAACACCCGTCCTGACCTGGCGATTTGGCGCGGGGTCGAAGGATCACGTAACTTATTCCAGGTCAGAGCGACACGGACACCGACCCGGCCCGCAGGGGCTCGGGAAAACGAGGTTGGACGCAGGCGCCTGATTAACCCGATTGAAAACCTTCTGGTAGGGTTTCCAATCGCTCCTGAGATCGGATCGGCCGCGGATTTTGATTCCGAAAGCCCCCGATGTTAGGCTGGAACGGTTGCCCCGGAGTGAAGCACTGAAAAGTGCGGAGCGATGGTGTGCGCGTGTTCTTTGAGAACTCAACAGTGTGCCGATGAATGTCAGTGCCAAATATTTTGTTTGGTGCGATCAGATCAGACGCCGACCATGGTGTCAAGCCGATGAGGTGTCGTGAGATGATCGTTGCTGGCTGCCGCATTCTTCCGTCTGTGGTGGTCAGTGTTTTTTGCTGGTTTGAGTTTTTTGCTGGTGATTTGGCTCGATGTCTATGACTGATCGGCCCTTCGGGGTTTGATTGTGAGTCTTCAACGGAGAGTTTGATCCTGGCTCAGGACGAACGCTGGCGGCGTGCTTAACACATGCAAGTCGAACGATGAAGCCCAGCTTGCTGGGTGGATTAGTGGCGAACGGGTGAGTAACACGTGGGTGATCTGCCCTGCACTTCGGGATAAGCCTGGGAAACTGGGTCTAATACCGGATAGGACCTCGGGATGCATGTTCCGGGGTGGAAAGGTTTTCCGGTGCAGGATGGGCCCGCGGCCTATCAGCTTGTTGGTGGGGTAACGGCCCACCAAGGCGACGACGGGTAGCCGGCCTGAGAGGGCGACCGGCCACACTGGGACTGAGACACGGCCCAGACTCCTACGGGAGGCAGCAGTGGGGAATATTGCACAATGGGCGCAAGCCTGATGCAGCGACGCCGCGTGAGGGATGACGGCCTTCGGGTTGTAAACCTCTTTCAGTACCGACGAAGCGCGAGTGACGGTAGGTACAGAAGAAGCACCGGCCAACTACGTGCCAGCAGCCGCGGTAATACGTAGGGTGCGAGCGTTGTCCGGAATTACTGGGCGTAAAGAGCTCGTAGGCGGTTTGTCGCGTCGTCTGTGAAAACCCGCAGCTCAACTGCGGGCTTGCAGGCGATACGGGCAGACTTGAGTACTGCAGGGGAGACTGGAATTCCTGGTGTAGCGGTGAAATGCGCAGATATCAGGAGGAACACCGGTGGCGAAGGCGGGTCTCTGGGCAGTAACTGACGCTGAGGAGCGAAAGCGTGGGTAGCGAACAGGATTAGATACCCTGGTAGTCCACGCCGTAAACGGTGGGCGCTAGGTGTGGGTTTCCTTCCACGGGATCCGTGCCGTAGCTAACGCATTAAGCGCCCCGCCTGGGGAGTACGGCCGCAAGGCTAAAACTCAAAGGAATTGACGGGGGCCCGCACAAGCGGCGGAGCATGTGGATTAATTCGATGCAACGCGAAGAACCTTACCTGGGTTTGACATACACCGGACCGCCCCAGAGATGGGGTTTCCCTTGTGGTCGGTGTACAGGTGGTGCATGGCTGTCGTCAGCTCGTGTCGTGAGATGTTGGGTTAAGTCCCGCAACGAGCGCAACCCTTGTCCTGTGTTGCCAGCAATTCGGTTGGGGACTCGCAGGAGACTGCCGGGGTCAACTCGGAGGAAGGTGGGGACGACGTCAAGTCATCATGCCCCTTATGTCCAGGGCTTCACACATGCTACAATGGCCGGTACAGAGGGCTGCGATACCGCGAGGTGGAGCGAATCCCTTAAAGCCGGTCTCAGTTCGGATCGGGGTCTGCAACTCGACCCCGTGAAGTCGGAGTCGCTAGTAATCGCAGATCAGCAACGCTGCGGTGAATACGTTCCCGGGCCTTGTACACACCGCCCGTCACGTCATGAAAGTCGGTAACACCCGAAGCCGGTGGCCTAACCCCTCGTGGGAGGGAGCCGTCGAAGGTGGGATCGGCGATTGGGACGAAGTCGTAACAAGGTAGCCGTACCGGAAGGTGCGGCTGGATCACCTCCTTTCTAAGGAGCAACTCCCGTCGGTGGGTCACACAGGTGACTCCGCCGCGGGCAGAGCCATTTCGGATTCACACGTAATCCGGTGGTGCTCATGGGTGGAACGCTGACAGTCATCACCGCGCGGGAAGGACCCGAGTGTCCTTCTGCGGTGGTTATATCGGTGCACTGTTGGGTCCTGAGAGAACACGCGAGTGTTTTGTCAGCGACGATGATCGGGAACGAAGGGGTTGTTTCTTCTTCCGGTACCGGTTGTTGTGTGTTGTTTGAGAACTGCACAGTGGACGCGAGCATCTTTGTTGTAAGTGTTTATGAGCGTACGGTGGATGCCTTGGCACCAGGAGCCGATGAAGGACGTGGGAGGCTGCGATATGCCTCGGGGAGCTGTCAACCGAGCTGTGATCCGAGGATTTCCGAATGGGGAAACCCAGCACGAGTGATGTCGTGTTACCCGCGCCTGAATATATAGGGCGTGTGGAGGGAACGTGGGGAAGTGAAACATCTCAGTACCCACAGGAAGAGAAAACAACATGTGATTCCGTGAGTAGTGGCGAGCGAAAACGGAAGAGGCTAAACCGGATACATGTGATACCCGGCAGGGGTTGTGTGTTCGGGGTTGTGGGGTTCGATGTGTCGGTGCTGCCGCGCCGGCCGACAGTGAGAAATCGCCTGTGTTAGTCGAAATGGTCTGGAACGGCCTGTCGTAGAGGGTGAGAATCCCGTAGACGAAAACGCGGTGACTGTCGATTCGAATACCCGAGTAGCAGCGGGCCCGTGAAATCTGCTGTGAATCCGTCGGGACCACCCGATAAGCCTGAATACTCCCTGGTGACCGATAGCGGACTAGTACCGTGAGGGAAAGGTGAAAAGTACCCCGGGAGGGGAGTGAAATAGTACCTGAAACCGTGCGCTTACAATCCGTCGGAGCCTTCGAGCAGTTTGGTCTGCTGGGGGTGACGGCGTGCCTTTTGAAGAATGAGCCTGCGAGTTAGTGGCATGTCGCGAGGTTAACCCGTGTGGGGTAGTCGTAGCGAAAGCGAGTCCGAACAGGGCGTCTGTAGTGGCATGTTCTAGACCCGAAGCGGAGTGATCTACCCATGGCCAGGGTGAAGCGACGGTAAGACGTCGTGGAGGCCCGAACCCACTTAGGTTGAAAACTGAGGGGATGAGCTGTGGGTAGGGGTGAAAGGCCAATCAAACTCCGTGATAGCTGGTTCTCCCCGAAATGCATTTAGGTGCAGCGTCGCGTGTTTCTCACCGGAGGTAGAGCTACTGGATGGTCTAGGGGGCCCACAAGCTTACCGAAATCAGCCAAACTCCGAATGCCGGTGAGTGAGAGCGCGGCAGTGAGACTGCGGGGGATAAGCTTCGTAGTCGAGAGGGAAACAGCCCAGATCGCCGGCTAAGGCCCCTAAGCGTGTACTAAGTGGAAAAGGATGTGGGATCGCTGAGACAACCAGGAGGTTGGCTTAGAAGCAGCCACCCTTGAAAGAGTGCGTAATAGCTCACTGGTCAAGTGGTTCTGCGCCGACAATGTAGCGGGGCTCAAGTACACCGCCGAAGCCGCGGCACTCGCACAACACCCCGGAGGGTCCACGGATCGTCCGGCAGTGGTGCGGGTGGGTAGGGGAGCGTCGTGCAGCCGGGGAAGCGCCGGAGTGATCCAGGTGTGGAGGCTGCGCGAGTGAGAATGCAGGCATGAGTAGCGAAAGACGAGTGAGAAACTCGTCCGCCGAATGACCAAGGGTTCCTGGGCCAGGTTAATCCGCCCAGGGTGAGTCGGGACCTAAGGCGAGGCCGACAGGCGTAGTCGATGGACAACGGGTTGATATTCCCGTACCCGTGTGAACGCGCCCCTGGTGAATCATCGGTACTAACCGTCCAAAGGGTGATCGAGTTCCTTCGGGAGCCGAGAGCCTGCTGCACGGGACCTTCGGTGGTAGTAGCCAAGCGATGGGGTGACGCAGGAAGGTAGTGGGGCCGGTCAGTGGTTGTACCGGTGTAAGCCCGTAGGGCGCGGCACAGGCAAATCCGTGTCGCACACAGCCTGAGAGGTGATGCGTAGCCGAATGAGGCGAATTCCATGATCCTATGCTGCCGAGAAAAGCCTCTAGCGAGCTTTCACACGGCCCGTACCCCAAACCGACACAGGTGGTCAGGTAGAGAATACCGAGGCGATCGAGAGAACTGTGGTTAAGGAACTCGGCAAAATGCCCCCGTAACTTCGGGAGAAGGGGGACCAGTCCCGGTGACCGGACTTGCTCCGTGAGCCGGGGGTGGTCGCAGAGACCAGAGAGAAGCGACTGTTTACTAAAAACACAGGTCCGTGCGAAGTCGTAAGACGAGGTATACGGACTGACGCCTGCCCGGTGCTGGAAGGTTAAGAGGACCGGTCAGCGGAGTTCACTCCGCGAAGCTGAGAATTTAAGCCCCAGTAAACGGCGGTGGTAACTATAACCATCCTAAGGTAGCGAAATTCCTTGTCGGGTAAGTTCCGACCTGCACGAATGGCGTAACGACTTCTCTGCTGTCTCAACCACAGACTCGGCGAAATTGCACTACGAGTAAAGATGCTCGTTACGCGCGGCAGGACGAAAAGACCCCGGGACCTTCACTACAGCTTGGTATTGGTGTTCGGTTCGGTTTGTGTAGGATAGGTGGGAGACTGGGAAGCCCGCACGCCAGTGTGGGTGGAGTCGTTGTTGAAATACCACTCTGATCGTATTGGACCTCTAACCTCGGACCCTGATCGGGTTCAGGGACAGTGCCTGGTGGGTAGTTTAACTGGGGCGGTTGCCTCCCAAAATGTAACGGAGGCGCCCAAAGGTTCCCTCAGCCTGGTTGGCAATCAGGTGTCGAGTGCAAGTGCACAAGGGAGCTTGACTGTGAGACCGACAGGTCGAGCAGGGACGAAAGTCGGGACTAGTGATCCGGCACCGGCATGTGGAAGCGGTGTCGCTCAACGGATAAAAGGTACCCCGGGGATAACAGGCTGATCTTCCCCAAGAGTCCATATCGACGGGATGGTTTGGCACCTCGATGTCGGCTCGTCGCATCCTGGGGCTGGAGTAGGTCCCAAGGGTTGGGCTGTTCGCCCATTAAAGCGGCACGCGAGCTGGGTTTAGAACGTCGTGAGACAGTTCGGTCTCTATCCGCCGCGCGCGTTAGAAACTTGAGGAAGGCTGTCCCTAGTACGAGAGGACCGGGACGGACGAACCTCTGGTGTGCCAGTTGTCCCGCCAGGGGCACGGCTGGTTGGCTACGTTCGGAAGGGATAACCGCTGAAAGCATCTAAGCGGGAAGCCTGTTCCAAGATGAGGTTTCTCACCCCCTCGAGGGGGTAAGGCCCCCGGCAGACCACCGGGTTGATAGGCCGGAACTGGAAGTGCGGTAACGCATGCAGGTGACCGGTACTAATAGGCCGAGGACTTACCACAAAGAAGCTACGCGTCCACTGTGCGGTATCTGAAACAACACACTCACACTCGCTGCGCGAGGAGTCGGAGTAAACGCTGCCCCCCAAAGAATGGGTGGGCCTGCGGCCCCCGACCCACGCGAACAGCGTGCGTGGGTCGTTTCACAGAGTTACGGCGGCCATAGCGGAGGGGAAACGCCCGGTCCCATTCCGAACCCGGAAGCTAAGCCCTCCAGCGCCGATGGTACTGCACCCGACAGGGTGTGGGAGAGTAGGACACCGCCGAACACCCGTTACCGGAAGCCCCCCAACCTCGTTGGGGGGCTTCCGGCATTTCCGCATGTTCCGGTCCGGCTCCCTCTTGTCCGTGCTCCGGCACAGGCGAATCATTGAATCTACGGTGGTCGCGATTGCCGGCCGTCGGGTGACGCCGACGGTGGACGGCGACGGGTCGGCCACGGAAGCCGTTGGGTGCGGGCTTGTCCCGCACGTGGAGGCGATAGTGATGTTCATTCAGGTCTGGCAGGGGACGGTTCGCGACGAGCAGGGACTGAAGGCCTGCCTGCAGCGGTGGACGGACGAGCTGCGCCCGGGCGCAGTGGGCTATCTGGGTAGCACGTCGGGATTCAGCGACGACGGCACCTTCGTGTCGGTGGCGCGGTTCGAGTCGGAGGAGGCGGCCCGCCGCAACAGCGAACGTCCGGAGCAGGGCGCGTGGTGGGCCGAGGCCGAGCAGTGCTTCGACGGGGAGATCACCGTCCACGACTGCCGTGACGTCGAGGTGTGGATGGAAGGTGGCTCGGACACTGCAGGATTCGTACAGGTCATGGAGGGGCACTGCCCCGATCTCGGGCGGATGAAGAGTCTGCTCGCCGAGGGTCAGGACCGGGTGCATGAGCTGCGGCCCGAGATCATCGGCGGCACGCTCGCCACCTACGGTGACGACGGGTACGTCGAGACGGTGTACTTCTCGTCCGAGGAGGAGGCACGGGCCCACGAACGGATGGAGATTCCCGACGATCTGCGGCCGCTTCTGGAGGAGGAGATGCGCCTGCTCGGCGACGTGCACTACTACGACCTGCACGAGCCCATTCTCACCCCGAGCGGCAGGTGAGCCGGCTCAACCGACAGTAGGGAAGCCCGGGCCGTGGTGGCACGGCCCGGACCGCCCCGCAGTGTCAACCGTTCCGCAGTGTCAGGGCCTCGGCCGGTGGGGCAGGGCCCGCGTGAGCCGCGGCGCCCAGCCGTGGGACGGCCAGCGCTTGAGTCCCAGCCGATCCGGCGTCAGACGGGTGTCGACGAAGAGCTTCTCGAGTTCGGGATCGGCGTCGCCGAGGAAGCGGTAGAGGATGGTGCCGCCGTTGTCCTCGGTGCGGGATGCCGCTTCCCAGCCGGTGGCCCGGTAGGCGCCGCGCACGATGTTGTCCGCCACCACCAGGATGGGCAGTCCGTCGACCCGGCGTGCCGCGGCTCCGGCCGGCCACGGACGGTCGGCGAGTCCTCGGACCTGTTCGGGGGAAGCCGATTTCGCATCCGTGATCCGCAGCACGACGCACGGGGTGGGCAGCTCGGGCGCGGCCTCCGCGGAGTACTGACGTATCAGCTCCTCGATGGGGTGGGCCACCCGGTCGGATTCCTCGGTCGCGCCGACGAGGTTGGTCAGCACGAGTTCGCCGTCGTGCGGTTCGAGCAGCCCCAGCACCGAGACCAGGGCCTGCGCGGTGAAGCCGGCGGCGTGGTCGGCGTCGACCGCCGGGGCCACCCGGTCGGCCACGACGTAGTGGCCCACGGAGTAGCCGGAGTCGTAGACGGCACGGATCCGGTGCACAGCCGCGTCGGCTTCGGGGGTGTGGGCGGGCGGGGCCTCGCCGCCGGCGGTGAGCTTGTGGTTTTCGCCGAGTGCCGTCCAGGTCAAGGCGAACAGGCGGTTTCCGCGGCCCTGTCCGACGTGCAGGACGGTGTGGTCGCGCGGATCGACGAGGGCGTACACATAGGCACCGAGCTGTTCGACGACCATCGCCGGCAGCGGGTCCGGGGTGGGGGTGCGGTCGTCGACGTCGGTGACGATCTCGCGCAGGACGGCGAGGCGCAAGGCGACCGGTACGGTGCCGGCGGAGCCGCCGAACAGTTCGCGGTTGGCGGCATCGACGGAGCCGAAGGCGCGTCCGGTGTGGCGGGCCAGGGCGGCGAGCGCACGAGTGAACTCGGCGAGGCGCTGACGAGGGTCCGCGGCGGTATCGGGCAGCTCGTTGCTGGTCAGGAACATCTGGATCTCGGGGGACTCCAGGAGGATCTGGGCGATGTTCTGAGGAACTGTCCACACGGTACGCATGAGGCGACTGTAGGCCAGTCTCTTGCGGGTAGCGGGTTGCGTGCTCAAACGCGCTGCACAACGCCGGTGGTCACCGCCCGGCAACCGCGTCTTGGTGCCGCGGACACGCGCCCGTGGTGTGACGATCGCCACGTTCGCCGTAGTCGTCGGCTACACGAAGGGCACGATTCACGGCACCCCTGCTCCCTGGGGGTGGCTCGTCGCTTAACGTAGACACGTGAGCATCCCAGTCCCCGATGCCGCGCGGTCTGCGGCGAGCCCAGCATCGAACTGGCCCGCGATTCTGACGTGGCGGGCGTACGACGTTCCTCGGATGGAGTCGGTGCGTGTCCAACTGAGCGGCAGTCGCATCAAGGCGGCGGGTCGCATCGTCGGCGCGCAGTGCGCGGAGCACCCCGCGTTCAGCGCGTCGTACGACCTCGTGACCGACGAGAACGGTGTGACGCGCCGGTTGTCGGTGCGCACGACCGTGGCCGCCGGCGAGAGGCACATGTCGATCAGCCGGTCCGAGGAGGGCATCTGGATGGTCGACAACGGCACCCAGCACCAGCGTTCGGCGTTCGGCGGGGCACTCGACGTCGATGTCATCCTCAGCCCGTTCTTCAATGCGCTGCCGATCCGCCGCTACGGGCTGCAGTCCGGCGCGGACGAACTCGAGGTGCCGGTCGTCTACGTGAACCTGCTCGACCTCGGCATCGAGGAGGCCACCCTCGTCTACAGCAGCGCGGCCGACGGCATCCACGTCCTGTCCCCGGTCTCCAGCTCCTCGGTGACGGTGGACGGCGACGGTTTCGTCGTGGACTACCCCGGTCTGGCGGGGCGGATCTAGGCCGGGCTGTTTCAGGAGAGGGCGTTGCCCTCGCTGTTTCAGGAGAGGGCGCTGCCCTCCACTGCCATCGCCAGTGCGAGGGCCGTGGACTCTCCGGGGTGACTGCCGTGCCCGCCGGTCCCGGTGGTCAATCCGATCACCTGTACGCCGATGGGAAAGTCCCCGCCGCCCGGCGCGGGAACCGACACCGCAGGTACGCCGAGCACGCTGAACGGGATGCACATCTGCAACAGCGGCCCCCGGAGCGCGGCGGGGTCGCTGTCGAGTGCGGCCGATCGCAGCGGGGTGGTGACGGTGATCAGGGCGTCGAGCCCGTCGTCGCGGCGTAGCCGGCGCAGGACGTCGCGGCGCAGCCGGGCGGCCGTTCGCACGGCCCGCACGTAGTCCGTCGCCGGACGGTCCCGCTGAGCCGCGAGCAGCGCCGCGGTGGCCGGCTGGTAGAGGTCCGGGTCGTTCTCGAACCAGCGCTGATGGGTTTCGTACGCCTCCGAGCCGGTGACGACGGGATACACGGCGAGCAGGTCGTCGGTCTCCGGCAGCGTCACGTCCCGTACCTCCGCACCGAGGTGGGCGAGCGTGCGGCAGGCGTCGTCGAGCGCGGACTCGAATGCGGCGTCGGGCACGTCCCAGAGGCCGCCGCGCAGCCGCCCGACCCGCAGACCCGAGACGGGCGTGCGCAGGTGTGCGATCCCGGGCAGCGCACCCCACGCCAGTCCGGCGTCGAGGACGTCGCGGGCGAGCAGGCCCACGTGGTCGAAGGTGGTGGACAGGGGGAACACCCCGTCGACCGGCAACGCGCCGCGGGTGGGCTTGAGGCCGACGACGCCGCACAGTGCCGCCGGGGTCCGCACACTGCATCCGGTGTCGGTGCCCAGCGCCAGCGGCACGATGCCCTTGGCGACGAGCGCCGCCGACCCCGAGGACGAGCCGCCGGTGATCCGGGTGGGATCGTGCGGGTGCCGGGCCGGTCCGGACGCGTTGACCAGGCCACTCGGCCCGTACGCGAACTCGTGCAGGTGCGTCTTGGCCACCACGACGGCGCCGGCCTCGCGGAGCCGCTCGACGATCCTGGCGTCCCGTGCGGCCGGCGGTGCGTCGGCGAGGACGCTGCTGCCGCACCGCGTCGGCATCCCGGCGACGTCGATGTTGTCCTTGACGGCGACGGCGACACCGTGCAGCGGGCCGATCCAGTTGCCGGCCGCGAGTTCGGCGTCGGCGCGAGCGGCGGACTCGAGGGCGGCGGCGTCGTTGCGAGCGGCCACGAGGTTCGACCACGGTGTGCCGTCGAGGGCGTCGAGGTCGGCCAGAACCTGCCGGACGTGGCCGGTGGCGGTCAGTTCGCCTTTCGCGAGTGCCGCCGTGGTGTCGCGCAGTGTCACCGCGTCCACACCTCGCCGCGGCGGCCGGCCTCGCGCAGCCGGGCGATCCAGTCGGCATCGCCGGGGACGATGCCGGTGACGGGCCGCCGTGCGCGCTGCTCGAATCGTCGCCGGGCGGCGTGACCGGCGGCGGTCAGCTCGGCGGTGCTGCCGTCGGCGAGTCGCTCGCGGGCGAGGCGCAGCACCTCGAGGGTCTCGTCGAGGGTCGTGAGCAGCGCCGTGGCGTTGCCCTCGCACATCGCGTCGACCAGCGCGGGTGCCGTCCCGGCGACGCGGGTGCCGTCGCGGAACGAGCCGGCGGCCAGGCCCAGCGCCAGGTCGCCTCCGGCGGCCCCGGACAGCGCCAGTGCCTCGGCGAGCAGGTGCGGCAGGTGCGAGACGCGGGCGACCGCGGCGTCGTGCTCACCCGATTCGGCGGGCACGACGACGGAACCGCAGTCGAGGGCGAGATCGGCGACCTGCGTCCACACCACGGGGTCGGTGCCGTCGTCCACGGTGACCACCCACACCGCGTCGCGGAACAGTTCCGCGAATCCCGCCGACCAGCCGGACTCGGCGGTGCCGGCCATGGGATGGCCGCCGACGAAGCGGGCGGACAGCCCGTGGGCGGCGACAGCGGCGGCGACCTGCGACTTGACGCTGACCACGTCGGTCAGCGCGGCGTGCGGGGCGTGCTCGGCGACGGCGGCGAGCACCGCGTCCACCGCGGGCACGGGCACGGCGACGACGACGAGGGCGTCGGATTCCGCGGCGCGCCGCAGCGTGGCCGGCAGGTCGGTGGAGGCGTCGAATCCGTCGGCCCGCGCGGCCTCGACGGGCTCCGCCGACCGGTTGTATCCCCAGGCCTCGCGACCCGCGGCGACGGCCGCACGCAGCAACGATCCGCCGATCAGGCCGAGGCCGAGCACACACACGGGCGGGGTGGACGCGGAGGTGGGCACCCGAACAGGTTGGCACATCGCCCGCTGGACTTCATTCACGGGACTGCGCCGACTACCGTTGCGCCCATGGCTGCGCAGCGTGCGGGGAACAAGAGCCCTTCCGTGAGTTCGACTGAGGACCTCGACGGGTTCGGGGTCGCCGTGACGCGGGAGGACGGTCGCTGGAAGTGCAAGACACTGTCGGCGGCGGTGTTGACGAGCCTCGAGGTGGCCGACCGGGAGCTGCGCGAGCTGCGCAGCACCGGCGCGATCTTCGGGTTGCTCAACGTGGACGACGAGTTCTTCGTCATCGTCCGGCCCGCCCCGTCGGGCACGCGTCTGCTGCTGTCCGACGCGACCATGGCCATCGACTACGACATCGCCGCCGACGTGCTCGACGCGTTGAACATCGAAATCCCGGATATCGACCCCGACGAGCTCGACGACATCGAGCCGTGGGAGGAGGGCGATCTGGGGATTCTCGCGGACTTGGGATTGCCGGAGCCGGTGCTGGCGGTGATCGCCGCCGAGTCCGATCTGTATCCGGACGAGCAGATCGAGGAGATCGCCCAGCGGCTGGGATTCGACGACGTCCTCGCCACGACGCTGGACAAGCTGCGCCCCTAGATGGGCCTGCGCGACGACGAGGCGATGATCCGGGCCGCGCTGGAAGCGGCCGCCGCGGCGCCGGCCGGCGACGTGCCGGTGGGTGCGGTGCTGTTCGACGCGGACGGGACCGAGCTGGCCCGTGCGGCGAATTCGCGGGAGGCCACGGGCGATCCGACGGCTCATGCGGAGGTGCTGGCGCTGCGCGCAGCCGCGAACGTGCACGGCGACGGCTGGCGGCTCGAGGGCACGACGCTGGCCGTGACGCTGGAGCCGTGCACGATGTGTGCGGGCGCGCTGGTGCTGGCCAGGGTGCACCGCGTGGTATTCGGGGCATGGGAGCCGAAGACGGGTGCGGTCGGGTCGCTGTGGGACGTGGTGCGTGATCGTCGGCTCACCCACCGCCCACAGGTGCGCGGCGGCGTGCTCGAGGACGAATGCGCGGCGGTGCTCGAGGACTTCTTCCGGGCCCAGCGTCTCGCCGAACGCCGGTGACCTGCGGATTTCAACTCCGGGACCGAATCCGGTAAAGTCGTGGGCGGTGGCGTGTCCGAGCGGCCTAAGGAGCACGCCTCGAAAGCGTGTGACGGGTAACCCCCGTCCGAGGGTTCAAATCCCTCCGCCACCGCCAAGAACGGCCCCGATCCGGTTGACCGGATCGGGGCCGTTTTCGTTCGTCGAATGCGCAGTTCCGGTCGCTTCACCCGGCGTGTCGTGACGACAACTGCGCACTCGCGACGGTGGTCGGTCGCTGCGGCGCCCAGCCGGGCGGGCCGAACGTATAGCCGAGCTTGTCGCGCCACCTCGTGGCGGCCCGCCAGTCGCGGGCGATGGCCTGGTACTCGTGCGTCTGCAGCCGCCAGATGTTGTAGGTGCCGACGGGCTTGGTGAGTCCGTACGTGGGGCGGTGGGTCTCGCGGCGGAAGGTACCGAACAGGCGGTCCCACAGGATCAGGATGCCGCCGTAGTTGCGGTCGAGGTATTCGGGGTCGCACCCGTGGTGCACACGATGGTGTGACGGGGTGTTGAACACGAACTCGACGGGCCGGGGCAGCGTGCCCACCCGCTCGGTGTGCACGAAGAACTGGTACACGAGCGAGACGGAGAATCCGACGAACACCATCCACGGCGGGATGCCGAGGAAGGGCAGCGGCAGCCACATGAGGATCTCGCCGCTGTTGTTCCATTTCTGGCGCAGGGCCGTGGCGAAGTTGAAGTACTCGCTCGAGTGGTGTGCCTGGTGGGTGGCCCACACGAGCCGCACCCGGTGCGCTGTCCGGTGGTACCAGTAGTAGAGCAGGTCGATGCCGAGGATCAGGATCGCCCACGTGTACCAGGCGTCCGCCGGTAGGTGCCACGGTGCGAGGTACACCCAGATCGCCGAGTAGCCGACGAGGGCCAGCACCTTCCAGGCGGCGCTGGTGCCGATGGAGACCAATCCCATGGAGATGCTCGTGCGCGCGTCGATGGCCTCGTAGCCGCCGCGCGGCGGACGGGTGTGCCCGTCGTCGCCGGGTTCGACGTGCTCGAGCGTGCGGGCGGCGGCCCATTCGAGGGCGAGGAAGAGCAGGAACGCCGGGATGGCCAACGCGACGGGGTCGTGCAGGGGCTCGAGCAGCGACGCCCAGGACGCCGTCAGGGTCTCCCACATTCGGTCCTCCGGGAGTGATGTGAACAGGCGTCCAATCTACCGGAATGTGGTGACGGTCACTACGGCGGGCGAGGGGCCGCCGGGCGGTCACTGCGGGAGCGGCCGCCCGTCCGGACGCAGGCCGGCGAGGTAGATCGCGATCATCCGGGGCACGAGGGCGGGCACGACGTCGTCGACGAACCGCACGTGGGGGCGGGTCAGCCGGGCCACCGCCATGATCACCTCGATCGGCTGGACGTCGTCGCGGACGAGGCCGGCCTGCTGTGCGGCGTGGACGAGCTCGGTGACGCGCGCCTTGGTGCCCTCCCGGATCTCGAGGACGTCGTCGGGCAGTTCCCGGTAGCTCTCGACGATGAGAGCCGGGATCAGGGCGCCGAGCCGCAGCCGGACGGCGGTGTCGACGAATTCGGCCCAAGCACGTTCGGGGTCCGACGTCATCGCGGCGAGGGCGCGATCCGCCGCCGCGCCCGCCTCGTCGAGGGTGCGGCGGGCCACGGCGTGCGCGAGATCGTCGCGGGTGGGGAAGTTGCGGTAGAGGGTGGCGATGCCGACGCCGGCGCGCTCGGCGATGGCATCGAGGGGTGCGTCGTGCCCGCGTTCGGCGAGCACGTCGCGGGCCGCGAGGATCAGGGCCTCGCGGCGGCGGGCGGCATCGGCGCGCATGGGATCTCCTGTGTTCGGCGGGTTGACACCCCGCTCCTACCGGAGGAATATACTCCACATAAACGGAGAACAATCCTCCACTTCAAGGAGCCGTCATGGTTGCCCCGACCTCCTCCCCGGACACCTCCACGGCGCGGCACGCCCCGCCGGACGCGGTACGCGTCGCCGGCGTCGTGCTCGCGCTCACCGCCGTCATCGCCCTGATGCTGTTCGCATTCGCCGCGCCCGCCGTGAACAGCGGCCCGCACGCGCTGAAGATCGGCATCGCCGGGCCGGACCAGGCCGTTGCCCAGATCGAGGCCGGCCTCTCCGGTGCCCGGCCCGGTGCGTTCGCGCCGCAGCGGTACGCCGACGCGGAGGCGCTGCGGAGCGCCATCGAGCACCGCGAGGTCGTCGGTGGCCTCGCCGTCGGGCCGGACGGGCCCGCGATGTATGTCGCCGGGGCCGGCGGCGCCCCCGTCGCTCAGGTTCTCACCGCCACGGCCACCGGCCTGTCGGAGGCCGTCGGCCGACCCGTTCCCGTGCGCGACGTCGTGCCGCTGCCGGCCGACGACCCGGCGGGGGCCGGCCTGAACTCGCTGGCCCTGCCGCTGGTCCTGGGCGGTCTGGTGCCCGCGATCGCCCTCGTCCGGCTGTTCCCCCGGCGGGTCGGCCTGCGCGTGTTCGGCGCGGTCGGCTTCGCGGTGCTCGCGGGGCTGACCCTCACTGCCGTCCTGCAGTTCGGGTTCGGCAGCCTGACCGGGAACTACTGGGCCACCGCCGGAGCGCTCACGCTGGGCCTGGCCGCCGTCTCGCTGCCACTGCTCGGCCTCGAGTCGCTCTTCGGGCTGCCCGGTTTCGGTGCCGGGGCGGTCCTGATGATGTTCGTCGGCAACCCGCTGTCGGGCTTCGCGACCACCGCAGCGTGGCTGCCGCAGGGGTGGGGCACCTTCGGTCAGCTGCTGCCACCCGGCGCCGCCGGCACGCTGGTCCGTTCGGTGGCCTTCTTCGACGGGCACGGCGGCGGGACGGCGGTGCTGGTGCTGAGCGCATGGGTCGTCGCCGGGCTCGCACTGTGCGTGGCGTCGGCACGTCGTCGCACCGTCGTCGCATGACCGCAGTTGCACCGTCGTCGCATGACCGCAGTTGCACCGTCGTCGCATGACCGCGGCCGCGTCGCGCGCTTTCCCTCCGGTTTGGTAGGAATCGTGTGTCCGCCGGCGCCCGGCGGCCAGGCGCGAACCGAGGAGTGCGACGTGCATATCACCGCCCGGGTGGACTATGCCGTGCGCACCCTGCTCGAACTCGCGACGGCCGGCGAGGCGCCCGCCAAGGCGGAGGGCCTGGCCCGGGCGCAGCGCATCCCGCACAAGTTCCTCGAGGCGGTCCTCGGGGATCTGCGCCGCGGCGGACTGGTGCACAGCCGTCGCGGCCCCGAAGGGGGGTACTGGCTGGCCCGCCCGGCCGACGAGATCTCCATCGCGGACATCATTCGCACCGTGGAAGGCCCGCTCGCGTCGGTGCGCGGCGAGCGGCCCGAGGATGTGGTCTACACCGGCCCGGCCGAACGCCTGCGCGACGTATGGATCGCGGTGCGGGTGAATCTGCGGGCCGTCCTCGAGGAGGTCACCCTCGCCGACGTCGTCGCGGACGATCTTCCGCGGTTCGTGGCCGACCTGACCGCCGATCCGGGCGCCTGGGAGCGCCGGCGCACGTGAGCGCTGCCACAACGCCCGGGGCGGTGTGGGCAAACGCATATTCTTGCAGTTCTCTGCAAATTTGCAGGGCTCTGCAAGATGCGTACCGTGGAACACGTGACCAATCCGCCCGGACTGCGTGACCGCAAGAAGGCCGCCACGCGGGCAGCGCTCGTTGCCGCCGCGGCCGACCTTGCCCGCGCCAAGGGCATCGACGGCGTCACCGCCGACGCCATCGCCGCGAAGGCGGGCGTGTCCACCCGCACCTTCCACAACTACTTCGCGAGCAAGGAGGAGGCCGTCCTCGCGCATCTCGAGGGGTTGGTGCACTCCTGGGTCGGGCGCCTGCACTCACGGCCCGCCGGGGAACCCGTATGGGACTCCATGGAAGCCGTCGCCCGGCAGATCGTTTCGGAGCCGGACGGCGACTTCGTCGAGCTGTGTTCGACCATGGAACTCGTCGATCAGAGCCCGGCACTGCTGGCGCGCCGCGTCGAGATGGAAGTGCGCGCCTCGCAACTGCTCGTCGAGGCCATCGCCGAGCGCACCGGCACCGATCCCCGGGTCGACCTGTACCCGAGCCTGGTCCGCTACGCCGCGGTCTCGGCCATGAAGTCGGCAGTCGAACTGTGGCTCGCCGGCACTTCGGGGGCGGCTTCCCCCGAGGAACTCGTCCGTGCCGCCTTCGGGCAGCTGCGGCAAGGCCTTTCCTAAGACACCTGCACGACACATCCGGAAGACGAGGTTCCCCGTGGCGACCTATCTCTATCGGATCGGCAAGTTCGCCTATCGGCGAAAAGGCACGGTCCTCTCCCTCTGGCTGGCGATCCTCGTCCTCTTCGGCGTGGGTGCGGCCACCCTGTCCGGGCCGACGACGGACTCGTTCTCCATCCCCGGCACTCCCGCGCAGCAGACGCAGGACCTGCTCGCCGAACGGTTCCCGAACGCCGCGGACCCGATGAACGCGCTCAGCGCGCGCTACGTGTTCGCCGCCCCCGACGGCGGGACCCTCGACGAACCACAGAACCTCGCGGCGATGAACGAGGTGCTGGCGGCGATCCGCGGGATCGACAAGGTGACCGCCGCCGCCAAGATCGACCCGGCCGTCGCCACCCCCGAGCAGCAGGCCGCCGTCCTCGTCGACCCCGTCACCGCGAACGCCGGTCTCGTCGAACAGATGAAGACCGCCGCCGAGCAACAGGGCAAGCCGGAGGAGACCGCGCTCGCCGACGCGGCCGCGCTGTCGCCACTGAGCCCGGACCGCACCGTCGGATTCGTCACCGTCCCGTTCGAGGGCGGCTTCGGCGACGTCGACGACACGATGCGCGAGCAGATCGCCGCGGCCGCGGAGATCGGCCGGGACGCGGGCCTGAACGTCCAGGTCAGCGGCACCGCCGCCGCGGAGGCCGAGATGCCCGGCGGCGTCACCGAACTCATCGGCATCGGCATCGCCGCCGTCGTCCTCGCCATCACCTTCGGCTCGCTCGTCGCCGCGGGCCTGCCCCTGATCACCGCCATCATCGGCATCGCCATCGGCAGCCTCGGCATCACCATCGCCACCGGTTTCGCCGACCTGAGCTCGATGACCCCGACGCTGGCGATCATGATCGGTCTCGCCGTCGCGATCGACTACTCGCTGTTCATCGTCTCCCGGTTCCGGCACGAGATCACCGTCACCGCCGACCGTGCCGAGGCGGCCGGACGTGCCGTGGGCACCGCCGGCTCCGCCGTCGTGTTCGCCGGCCTGACCGTGATCATCGCCCTGATGGCCCTCAGCGTGGTGGGGATCCCGTTCCTGTCCGCCATGGGCTACGCGGCCGCATTCACGGTGTTCATCGCCGTGCTCATCGCGATCACCCTGCTGCCGGCGATCCTCGGCCTGTTCGGCCGCAAGGCGTTCGCCGGCCGCATCCCGGGCCTGAAGGACCACGACCCGGAGGCCGACACCGACAAGCCGAGCGCCGCCCAGCGCTACATCCGCTGGGCCACCGGCAAGCCGCTGATCCCGCTCGTCGCCGGCGTGCTGCTGCTCGGCATCCTCGCGCTGCCCGGCGCGAACCTGCAGCTCGCCCTGCCCACCGAGGCCACCGGCGACCCGAAGACCAGCGCCCGTCAGGCCTACGACCTCGTGAACGAGGCGTTCGGTCCCGGCCGCAACGGCCCGCTGCTCGTCGTCGCCGACGCCCGCGAGGCCACCGTCGCGCCGCAGCAGGCGTTCGGGGAGGTCGTGCAGCGCCTGTACGAGCAGGACGAGGTGGTCAACGCCCAGATCGTGGCCGTCAACCAGGCCGGTGACACCGCGCAGATCATGGTCACCCCCCGGTCGGGCCCCAGCGAGCCGGCGACGATGGACCTCGTGTCGAGCATCCGCGACCAGGAGGCCCAGCTGCACGACGAGATCGGCGTCTCCTACGGCATCACCGGACAGACCGCCCTCGAAGGCGACGTGTCCGAGACCCTGCAGAGCGCGCTCGTCCCGTACCTCGCGGTGGTCGTCGGACTCGCGTTCATCCTGCTGATGCTCGTGTTCCGGTCGATCCTGGTGCCGCTGACCGCGACCCTCGGATTCCTGCTCAGCGTCCTGGCGACGTTCGGCGCGACCGTCGCGGTCTTCCAGGAGGGCTGGGGCGGGCTGGTCTCCAACCCGCAGCCGATCGTCAGCTTCATGCCGATCTTCCTCATCGGCGTGGTGTTCGGCCTGGCGATGGACTACCAGGTCTTCCTGGTGACCCGCATGCGGGAGGAGTTCGTCCACGGCGCGTCCGCGAAGGAGGCCGTGCGGATCGGATTCGCCCACGGTGCCCGGGTGGTCACCGCGGCGGCGGTCATCATGATCTCGGTGTTCGCCGCCTTCATCGCCGAGCCGAACTCGTTCATCAAGTCGATCGGCTTCGCGCTCGCCGCCGCCGTGTTCTTCGACGCGTTCGTCGTGCGCATGGTGATCATCCCCGCGGTGATGGCGCTGCTCGGCGACAAGGCCTGGTGGCTGCCGACGTGGCTGGACCGCATCCTGCCGAACGTGGACGTCGAGGGCGAGAAGCTCCGCCGCGAGCTGACCGTCCCCGAGCCCAGCCGCGAGCCGGCGCACACATGACCGGACCCGGGCGCCTTTTCCGTTCCCTCGCGGGCGGAAAAGGTGCCGGGAACCGGGCCGCTGCACCGGTAGCGTGGTGATCATGCTGGTCCGGTTGCTCCCGCGGTTCCTGCGCCCTCACCGGGGGGCGCTGATCGCGGTGGTGCTGCTGCAGATGGTGGCCACCGGCACCATGCTGATCCTGCCGGCGCTCAACGCCGACCTGATCGACTACGGCGTCGCCCGCGGCGACATCGGGTACATCCTCACCACCGGCGCGGTGATGCTGGCGATCAGCTCGGTGCAGATCGGCTGCTCGATCGGTTCGGTGTACTTCGCGGCGCGCACCGCCATGGCCGTCGGCCGCGACGTGCGGCTCGCCGTGCTCCGGCGCGTCGGCGGATTCTCCGCCCGCGAGTTCGGCCGGTTCGGCGCGCCGTCGCTCATCACCCGCAACACCAACGACGTGCAGCAGGTGCAGATGCTCGTGCTGATGAGCTGCACCATCGTGGTGATGGCCCCGATCATGGGTATCGGTGGCATCGTCATGGCGCTGCGCGAGGACGCCGGCACGTCGCTGGTGCTCGTCGCTGCCGTTCCCGTCCTCGCGGTCACCATGTTCGTCCTGATCGCGAGGATGGTGCCCGCCTTCCGGGTGATGCAGGTGCGCATCGACGCCGTCAACCGGGTACTGCGCGAACAGATCACCGGCATCCGCGTGGTGCGGGCGTTCGTGCGCGAGCGCACCGAACGGGACCGGTTCGAGGTCGCCAACGTGGAACTGACCGACACGGCCCTGCACGTCGGCCGCATCAACGCCCTGCTGTTCCCGCTCGTGATGCTCATCGCCAACGCCACGAGCGTGGCCGTGCTGTGGTTCGGCGGCCACCGGATCGACACCGGTGACATGCAGGTCGGATCCCTCACCGCGCTGCTGAGCTACATCATGCAGATCCTCATGGCGGTGATGATGACGTCGTTCGTGGCGATGATGGCGCCGCGCGCGGCGGTGTGTGCCGAGCGGATCCTCGACGTGCTCGACACCGAATCGTCGCTGCCGGCGCCGGCTCGGCCCGTCCGCACCCTCGCCACCCCCGTGACCCTCGAGCTGCGGGGTGCGGCCTTCGCGTATCCCGGCGCCGACGCGCCCGTCCTGCGCGACGTGACGTTCCGGGCCGAGCCCGGCAGCACGACCGCCGTGATCGGCGGTACCGGCTCCGGCAAGACGACCCTGCTGCGGCTGATCCCGCGGCTGATCGACGTCACCGCCGGCTCGGTCCTGGTGGGCGGCACCGATGTGCGTGACCTGGACCCGCAGGTGCTGCGCGCCGCGATCGGTCTCGTGCCGCAGCGGGCCTACCTGTTCTCCGGCACCGTCGCCGACAATCTGCGGTACGGCCGCGCCGACGCGACCGACGACGAGCTCTGGCACGCCCTCGAGGTCGCACAGGCCGCGGACTTCGTCCGGGCGATGCCGGAGGGGCTGAACACCCTCGTCGCCCAGGGCGGCACCACGGTCTCGGGCGGGCAGCGCCAGCGCCTGGCCATCGCCCGGGCTCTGGTCCGCCGGCCGTCGATCTACCTGTTCGACGATGCGTTCTCGGCCCTGGACCAGGCCACCGACGCGCGGCTGCGGGAGGCACTGTTCCCGGAGACCCGCGATGCGTGCGTCGTGGTCGTCGCGCAACGGGTGTCCACGGTGCTCGACGCCGACCGCATCGTCGTCCTCGACGGCGGGGCCGTCGTCGGCTCGGGCACGCATCTGGAACTGCTCGCGAGCTGCCCGACCTACGCCGAGATCGTCGAGTCGCAGCGCATGGTGACCGCATGACCGAGCGCAAGGAGGCGGGGCCGCGGCTCGGGGGTGTGGACCCGGGCGCGCCGGAGAACCGGGCACGGCAGAAGTGGCCGGCCACCAAACGGCTCGTCGGCCTGTTGCGGCCGCACCGGTGGGCCGCGGCCGTGGTGCTCGTCCTGGCCGTGCTCGGGGTGGTGGCGTCCTCGGTGGCGCCCCGCATTCTCGGCCACGCCACCGACCTGATCTTCAGCGGGGTGATCGGCCGTCAGCTGCCCGCCGGGCTGTCGAAGGAACAGGCGGTCGAGGCGCTGCGGGCGCAGGGACGCGACCAGTTCGCGGAGATGGTGTCGGCCATGTCGCTCGTGCCGGGCGCGGGCATCGACTTCGCCGCCCTCGGCCGCACCCTCGTGTTCGTGCTCGCGCTGTACCTGCTGTCGTCGGGCCTGATCTGGCTGGCGGCGTACGGGCTCAACGAGATCGTGCAGCGCGTCATCCGCGATCTGCGATCCCGGGTGGAACGCAAGGTGCACGCGCTGCCGTTGCGCTATTTCGACTCCCATTCCCGCGGTGATCTGCTCAGCCGCGTCACCAACGACATCGACAACATCTCGCAGGGCTTGCAGCAGTCGATCAGCCAGCTGGTGCTGTCGGTGCTCACCCTGCTCGGGCTCGTCGTGATGATGGTGTGGATCTCGCCGCTGCTCGCGCTCGTCGCGATCCTCATGGTGCCGGCGTCGGTGGTGGTGACCGCGGTGGTGGCGAAGCGGTCCAAACGGCACTTCGTGACCCAGTGGAAGGCCACCGGCAACCTCAACGGCCAGATCGAGGAGGCCTTCACCGGCCACGAACTCGTCACCGCCTTCGGCCGGACCGCCGAGGTCGAGCGTCGCTTCACCGAGACCAACGACGAATTGTTCCGGGCCGGGTTCCGCGCCCAGTTCGTCTCCGGTCTGGTGATGCCGCTGGTGATGTTCATGAGCAACCTCAGCTACGTCGCGATCGCCGTGCTCGGCGGGCTGCGGGTCGCGTCGGGCACCGTCAGCCTCGGCGAGGTGCAGGCCCTGATCCAGTACTCGCGGCAGCTCGGTCAGCCGCTCGGCCAGATCGGCGCGATGGTCAACCTGCTGCAGTCCGCGGCGGCGTCCGCCGAGCGGGTGTTCGAGATCCTCGACGAACCCGAACAGGAGCCCGACTCGCCTGCCCCCGTCACCCCGTGGGGGCGGCACGGCCTGGTCGAGTTCGAGGACGTCTCGTTCTCGTACCTGCCGGAGCGACCGCTGATCGAGCATCTCGACCTGCGCGTCGAGCCGGGGCAGATGGTCGCGATCGTCGGGCCCACCGGCGCGGGCAAGACCACCCTGGTGAACCTGATCCTGCGCTTCTACGAACTGGATTCGGGACGAATCCTCGTCGACGGCGTGGACATCACGACCATGAGCCGCGACGAGCTGCGCTCGCGTATCGGGATGGTGCTGCAGGACACCTGGCTCTTCGGGGGCACCATCCGCGACAACATCGCCTACGGCAGGCCGGACGCCACCGAGGACCAGATCCTCGAGGCCGCCCGCATCAGCTACGTCGACCGGTTCGTGCGTTCCCTGCCCGACGGCTACGACACCGTGATCGACGAGGACGCCGGCAACATCAGCGCGGGGGAGCGGCAGCTGATCACCACGGCCCGCGCCTTCCTCGCGCAGCCGTCCATCCTGATCCTCGACGAGGCCACCAGCTCGGTCGACACCCGCACCGAGCTGCTCGTGCAGCACGCGACGGCGGTGCTGCGCCGGGACCGCACCAGTTTCGTGATCGCGCACCGGCTGTCGACCATCCGCGACGCGGACCGGATCGTGGTGATGGAGCACGGGCGCATCGTGGAACAGGGCACGCACGACGAGCTCCTCGAGGCCCGCGGCGCCTACTTCCGGTTGTACGACGCGCAGTTCCGCGCCCTCGTGGAATGACCGGGCGAGTACGGGCCGTCCGCGCTGCGACACCGTCCGCGCTGCGACACAGTATCGACCCGTCACCGGGGAGATCGGCGGCGCTCATCGATTCGACCGAGATGGTCCGCCAGAATCGGGCCGATGACCGAGGTCGCTTCGGGATTCATCATATGCAGGTGATCACCCGCGACGACGTGCTCGACGATCGAGCCCGTCACGGTCTTCCGCCACAGCCCCGGTGATGTCTCGCCCGAGTCGTCCAACGAGTTCGCGGCAGCGAAGAACAGCATGTCGCCGTCGAATACCTCCACCCCGAGTTCCGGTCCGGTGCGGTGCACCTCGGCGTACGCCCCCAGTATGCGCTCGAGATCGCTTGGTGTGAGACCTGTTTCGTGCCCGAGCATACGGTTCACCTGAGTGAGCGCGGTGTCGAACGAAATGTCCGTAGGCTCGGCGCTGTCGGCGTCGATACCCAAGCTGACGAGAACCTCCGCGAGAGTCAGCTCTTTTCGAGCGCGCTCGATCGGGTAGTAGTCGAGCATCACGAGATCGACGGCCTCTCCCGCGCTTCGCAGTTGGACCGCCATGTGGTGCGCGATCAGGCCGCCCTGCGACCAGCCGAGCAGGTGGTAGGGGCCGTGCGGTCGCACCGCCCGCAGCTCCTCGACGTAGCGATGGGCGAGGGCGTGGTGGGACGCATAGGCCGGCCCGCCGGAGAGGAGGGGGAGCTGAAGGCCGTACACGGCACGGTCGGGAAGGTACCGCAACAGTCCGGCGTACACCCAGGAGATGCCGATCGCGGGGTGCACGCAGAACAGTGGAGTACGGCTGCCCCCCGCCCGGAGCGGGATCAGCACTTCGAGCGCCTCGATCGTCGACGGCGTGCCCCCACCGGGACGGGTATCCAGGCGATGTGCCAGGCCTGCCGGTGTGGGTGCGAGGAAGATCAGCGGTAACGGGACGTCCCCGGAGAGTGTCGATTTCAGGATGGCGGCGACACGAACGGCGCTGAGAGAGTTTCCTCCGAGGTCGAAGAAGTTGTCGTCGATCCCGACGCGTTCCAGGTCGAGCCCAGACGCGAAGGCCTCCGCAACGATGCGCTCGGTGTCGGTGCGCGGGGACCGATACTCCGACCGGCTGAACTCCGGGGCCGGTAGCGCCGCCCGATCCACTTTCCCGGTGGGTGTCACCGGCATCGCCGGGAGCACTGTCAATGCCACCGGCACCATGTACGACGGCAGCACGGCTGCCAGGGAACGGAGGATCTCCGCCGGGTCGGCCGGTGCGTGTGCGGGCACGATGTAGGCGACCAATTGCTCGCCCCGCCCACCGTCGCGGACCACGGCCACGGCCTGGGCAACCGCGGGGTGCCGCACCAGCGCCGCCTCTACCTCTTCCAGTTCGATGCGCAATCCCCGCACCTTCACCTGGAAGTCGGAACGCCCCACATATTCCGGTTCGAGTCGCCCGGTCGTGTCCGTCCACCGCACCAGGTCACCGGTGCGGTACATCCGTCGTCCCGGCGCTCCGAACGGGTCGGCCACGAATCGGGTTGCCGTCGTTCCCGGTTGCCGGTGGTATCCGCGGGCCAGTCCCGGACCCGCCACGTACAGTTCCCCGCTCACCCCGACCGGCACCGGCTGTATCCGCCGATCCGTCACCACCTCGGCGAATCCGGGCATCGGTACGCCGAGCGTGATCGGTTCGTCCGCCGCCAATGGGTCGCGGACATTCGACATCACCGTCGTCTCGGTGGGTCCGTACCCGTTGACCATGCGTCTGCCGGTCGCCCATCGCTCGACGAGCCACGGTGGACACGTCTCACCGCCGACGCACACGAATGCGAGTTCGTCCAGCCCCGACGGATCGATGGTGGCCAGCACGGTGGGGGTGATGTACAGATGCGTGATCCGCGCGGTACGCAGAAGTGCCTTCATCTCGGCGCCTCCGTACACCGTGGGTGGCGCCACCACCAGCTGTCCGCCGGCCGCGACGGCCGTGAGGTACTCCAGCAGCGATGCGTCGAAACTGGGTGAGATTGCGTGCAGAACCCGGGATTCGGAGTCGGCGACACCCGCACACCACTGCGCCGGAGTTGTCAGCCCCCGGTGGGTCACCGTCACTCCCTTGGGGGTGCCCGTCGAGCCCGACGTGAAGATCACGTACGCGGTGTTGTCCGGCCGTACCGGCGCGAGCCGGTCGGTATCGGTGACGGGAGACGCAGGAAATCCGGACAGATCGAGGGCGTCCGTGCGTATCACAGGCACTGTTCCCGGCAGCTCGATCCCTTCCGAGGCCAGCACGCACATCGGCTGTGCAGTTTCGAGGACGTGTGCGATACGTTCAGCTGGGTGATCAGGGTCGATCGGCACGTACACGCCTCCGGCTTCGAGGATTGCGAGCGTCGCCACCAGCTGGTCGACGGATCGACGCATCGCCACGATCACGGGCGCCTCGGGACGGACGCCCCGGGAGATCAACCATCGCGCCAGCCGGCTGATCCGGGCTCCGAAGTCTGCATAGGTCAGTTGTTCTCCGTTCCCGACGACTGCGATCGCGTCCCGATGGCGGGCTACCTGTCCTGCGAGCATCTCGGTCCACGTCGCCTCGGATACCGGGACCGCCGGGGAACTCCCGACCGGAGCCAGACGCCGACGTTCGGCTTCGTCGAGCAGGTTCAACCGACCGAGCGTCGTCTCGGGTTCGTCGACGACGGCGTCGAGCACTCGGACGACCCGCCTCAGGGTCTGCTCGGCACTTCCGCGGTCGTACAGGTCGGGTCGGTAGCTGATACGCAGGTGCAGCAGGGGGTCGGTGTGTGCGATCAGTGCAACGGGGTAGTGACCGGAGTCGCGGGCGGTCACATGAGTCACTCGCATGCCGGCGACATCGGTGGCCCGACTCAACGCGGCCCGGTCGACGGGATACGACTCGAACACCGTCAGCGTGTCGAAGACGGCGGCCGGCCCGGCTGCCCGTTGGATGTCCGCCAGCCCGACGTGGTGACTGTCGAGCAACTCGGTCTGTTCGGCGCGGACCCGTTCGAGCAACTCCGTGAGGGTCCTGTTCGGATCGACGCTGATGCGTACCGGCACGGTATTGATGAACAGCCCGACCATCTCCTCGATGCCGGGCACCGTCGCCTGTCGGCCGGAGACGGTGCTGCCGAACACGACGTCGCGAAGCGAGGTGAGCGTGGCCAGCACAATCCCCCACGCGACCTGCACGAGGGTGTTGAGCGTCAGGGAATGCGTGCGTGCGAATGCCTCGAGCTGTCGTGTCCGGTCCTCGCCGAGCGTCCGGGACGTTTCCTCGGAGACGGCACCCACCGGCTCACCTCGCCGGCCCGGGACGAGCAGAGTCGGGCCGTCGACTCCCCTCAGATAGCGGGACCATGCCGAACATGCGGCGTCGGAATCCTGGCGGCCGAGCCAGATCAGATAGTCCCGGTAGGCGTGGGGTGGGGGCAGGACCGATGTGTCACCCGCACCGGCGTAGAGGACGAGCAGTTCCTTCAGTAGCAGCGGCGCAGACCACCCGTCGAGCAGGAGGTGGTGATTGGTGAACAGCAGCCGGAAGTCGTCGGGTCCCATCCGGATCAGGGTCAGTCGCAGCAGTGGCGCGACGGCGGTGTCGAAGCGCGCGAGCCGGTCCTCGGTCAGGATCCGGTCCAGCTCGGTGTCGCGGACGGCGACGTCGACGGCCGTCAGATCGATCTCGCGGAGCGGGAGTTCGATCCCGCGCTGGACGACCTGGACCGGGTTGCCCTCGTCGAGTACGAAGGCGACCCGCAGGTTCGGGTGTCGGACCACGACGGCCGCAGCCGCATCCCGCAGGCGCCGCGGGTCGATCCGCCCCTGCAGATGCAGGGTGAGTTGCACCGTGTAGGCGTCGACGGAGTCCGCCTGGATGGCGTGGAACAGCAGGCCGCTCTGCAGGGGAGTCAACGGCCAGACGTCCTCGAGCCCCGGACAGCGGTGCTCGAGATCGTCGATCGCGCGCTGGGACAGCGGCACCAAGGACAGATCCGACGGTGTGTGGCCGCCGGCGCCGGGCACCGTGGTGTCGAGGGCCAGCGCGATCAGGGCCTGCCGCCACCGTTGTGCCAGATCGGTTACCTCGTCCGTCGCCAGCACGCCGGTCGGGAACGTGAACGATGTGCGCAGCATCGGCCCGGTGTCCGTGTCGACGACGACGGCGTTGACCGCCACCGCGGCGGCCGCCGGCTGAGCCGGATCTGTGCCGGGCCCGAGATCGATGTCGGCGATCGGTATCCATCCGGCCTCTCGGGCGCTTCCCGACGAGGTGGTCGCGACCCGGCCGAGATAGTTGAAGACGATCTGCGGTTCGGGACGGGACTCGAGCGTCGTGCGGTACTCGTCGTCGATCCAGCGCAGCATGCCGTACCCGATGCCGTGGTCGGGAACGGCGAGGAGTTGTTCCTTGACCACTTTGACCGCATCGATACCTCTTCCGGTGCCCGTCGCGAACACCTCGGACGAATCGATTCCGGACAGATCGAGCCGCACCGGGAACATGGTGGTGAACCACCCGACCGTCCGGGACAGGTCGGCGCCGGGTACCACCTGTTCTTCCCGACCGTGGCCTTCGAGCCCGACCAGGACCCGATCGGTGTCCTGTCCGCGAGCGCGGCACCACGTGATCACCGCTGCGCCGAGGGCTGTGAGGAGGCCGTCGTTCACGCCGCCGTGGACGGCGGCCGGCAGTGCGGTGAGGAGGATCTCGGTGGTGACGGTCGGCACGTCGACGGTGATCGTGTCGAGGGTGGCACCGACATCCTTCGCAGTGTCGAGGAACCGCGAGCCCAGGGGAGGCTCCTCGACCGAGAGCATGTCCTGCCACAGATCCATTTCTGCGCGCCGGTTTTCGCTGCGGGATTCCTCGCGCAGCCCGTGGGCCCATCGGCGCATCGAGGTGTGCTCGGCTTCGAGTTCGGGCTCGAGTCCTGCGACGGTCCTTCCCCACGCGGTGGCGAGGTCCGGCACCAGGATGCGCCACGACACGCCGTCGATCACCAGGTGATGGGCCACCAGCAGCAACCTGCCGATCGGTCCCGCATCGAACCACACCGCTTGCAGCACGATCCCGGACGTGGGGTCGAGCCGCCCGGTCGCGGCATCGAGTGCCGCCCCGACGGTGGAGGTGAAGTCCGGGCCGGTGACCGAGTCGACCGGTATCCGAAGGAACCGCTTGTCCGCGTGTACCGTTCCGGCCGGCCGTGTTTCGAGGCCCCATCCGGATGCGGACTCCGAGGGGAGGTGCAGTCGTGCGCGGAGCATGTCGTGCGCATCCACGACCGCCTGCAGAGCGGCCGTCAGATTCGCCTCGTCCGCCTCGGCGGGGAGGGTGAGCAACACGGATTGGGAGAATCGGTCGAAGCCACCGCCGCGTTCGAACAGCCATCGGTGGATCGGGAGCGGGGTGATGTCGCCGATTCCTCCTCCGGGCAGTTCCGGAAGCGCCTCGTGGCCCTGTGCGAGGGAGGTGGCCACGGCGGCCAACGCCGAAACGGTCTTGTGTTCGAACACGTCTCGTGGCGAGATGAGCACACCCGCCGCCTTCGCCCGTGCGACGAGCTGGATCGACATGATCGAGTCCCCGCCGAGCGCGAAGAAGGAATCGTGCGCTCCGACCCGCCCGAGTCCCAGCACTTCGGCGAAGACGGCGGCCAGTGTCTCCTCGGTGGGTGTCGACGGCGCCTGGACGTCAGCGCCCGGGATCGCGAACTCCGGTGCCGGCAGGGCCCGATGGTCGAGCTTTCCGTGCGCGGTCAAGGGGAGAGCGGCCATGTGCACGAGTGCGGACGGAACCATGAAGTCCGGAAGTCGCTCGGAGACGAAGCGGCGGATCTCGTCGATGCGGGTACTCGCGGCGGGGTCGTTGACGTATCGAGCGAGTGGACCGATCGGTCCCGCCGGGAGATACACATCCGTGACGGCGGCGGGATAGGTGTCGCTCGTCTCCCCGGCGATGAAGACGGCGTCCATCCCGCCCGGCGTGGGGGACCAGGTCACCGCGACCGAGTATCCGAGTTCCTTTCCGACGGAATCCAAGTCGTGCGGCATCCAGCCGTCTTGCGTCGGAGCTCCGTCGAGCAGGTTCTGCACCGGCACGTCATCGGGTGCCTCGTCGAGCCGGTCGGCCAGCGCGACGGCACGCACCAGCCCGGCGTGCGGTACCCCGTCGACACGCAACATGTCCGGCCGATGTGCGCGGAGGTGGTTGCACAGGGCCGCCATCGTTCCCCACCGGTGCCACGGTTGCCTCGGGGCGTCTCCGAGGGAGCGGACCGGCGCCGGATCGGTACGCAGGATCACCTGATAGCGGTGGCAGCTGAGTTCGTTGACCGCGTGCATCCGGCCGAGCTGGGTCTCTGTCCCCGTGATGCCGGTCAGGTGCTGCGGCAGTGAGGTGAAGAATTCGGGAGCGAGCAGCAATTCCCGCTCGGTGAGCATCGCTCGGCGGACCCGTTCCCGAACGACCGATGCGGTGTCTGTCACGCCGGCACGCGCGAGTTCCACTCCGGCCGCGAACTGTGGCAACGATGCCGGGTTCCGAACGTCGCCGAGGTACAGCGCCCCGCCGGGCGTGAGCAGTCGCAGTGCCTTTCCGAGTACCTCGAGCAGATACGCGGCGTCGGGGAAGTACTGGACCACCGAGTTGAGCACCACGGTGTCGAAGTGGCCTTCGGGAAGACCGTCGGTCACGTGAGCGGGCTGCGTCCGCAGCCGCACCCGCTGCGCCCACGGTTGTCCGGCCACCTTGACACGCAGCGACGCGATCGCCGATGCGGCGAAGTCCGTCGCCCAGTACTCGCCGCATTCGGGGGCGAGTTCGGCGAGCAGCAATCCCGAGCCCGCGCCGAGTTCGAGCAGCCGGTGCGGTCGCAGCGTCCGGATCGACTGCACGGCCGCGTCCCGCCACTGCCGCATCTCGTCGAGGGGCAGTGGTCGACCGGTGGCGCTGGCGTTCCAGCCGCCGAAGTCCTCGTCGAGCGACAATGCCGGTGAGGCGGGGACGGCCGCCGCCGCGTCCGAGTACACGTCGTCGTACAGAGCCTGCCAGCGCTCGACCGCTTCCGACTCCCGGGCTGCCTCCGCCCGCAGGGTCAGGTCCCGGTCGAGGACGACATATCCGACCAGCTGCGTGCTCGCGATGTCACCCGGTACCGCGCGCGGGACCACCGCCGCCTGTGCGACTGCGGGATGGGAAGTCAGGACCGCCTCGACCTCACCGGGCTCGACCCGGAATCCACGGATCTCGAGCTGGTCGTCGACGCGGCCGACGAATTCGAGGTCTGCGGCTCTCACCCGCCCGGTTTCCGTGCGTTCGCGGGACCGCCACGCCACGAGATCCCCCGACCGGTACATCCGCTGCCCGGGCGCCCCGAACGGGCATGCGACGAACCGGCCCGCCGTCATCGCCGGCCGGCCGTGGTAGCCGCGTCCGACGCCCGCGCCGGCCAGGTACAGCTCCCCGGGCACCCCGACCGGTACCGGTTGCAGGCCGGCATCGAGCACGAACACCTGCACGCCCTCGATGGGTGTTCCGATCGGCACCGAGCTGCTGCCCGGTTCGTGGGTGGTCGGCACCGGATACAGGGTGGCGCAGACGGTGGTCTCCGTCGGTCCGTATGCGTTGACCACGAGGGGGCCGGGATGCGCGGCGCGGAAGCGGTCGACGGCCGCCGGGAACAGCGCCGCACCAGCCGTGACCACCTGGTCCACGTGATCCCATACCCCGTCCGTGGCGATGCCGGGATCGGCAAGCAGATGGAACATCGGAGTCGAGACGAACACGGCTGTGACACCGTGGTCGAGCACCGTCTGCGCGATATCCATCGGATCTGCCGGCCCGGGCGGGGCGAGCACGAGCTCGGCGCCGGTGAGCAGGGCCGGCCAGATTTCGTACACGGACGCATCGAATCCCGGCGAGGACGTCATCGACATCCGCTCCCGCGGCCGGTTCGCGGGCCAGCCGTGCGAGACCAGGTGGACGAGATTGCGGTGGGTGATCGTCACGCCCTTCGGCACGCCGGTCGAGCCCGAGGTGTAGATGAGATATGCCGGATGCTCGGGACGCAGTGGCATTCGCCGATCGGAATCGGTGACGGGACCGACTCGCGTCGTCGGGTCGCCGACCGATGCTCCGCCGGGGTCGAGGAGCAGCACGGGGCATGCCGGGGACCGCAATCGACCGGCGACGACAGCGTCGCTCAGCACCAGGAGCGGGGCGGCGTCCTCGAGGATGAACCTGGTGCGTTCACCGGGATAGCCCGGGTCGATCGGCAGATACGCGCCGCCGGCCGTCGACACCGCCAGCAGGGCCACGATCGATGCCGCCGAACGATCCAGGGCGACCGCCACGACCGACTCCGGGCCCACCCCGAGGTCGATCAACCGGTGGGCCAATCGGGTCGCGCGAGCCGCCAACTCCCGGTACGTCCACTGTTCGGTACCGGACGTGAGCGCCACCGCATCCGGGTCGGCGGACACCTGCCGGGCGAACAGCATCGGTACCGTTGTGTCCGGGACGGTCACCGTCGTGCCGTTCCACTCCTGCAACACCTGCACGCGCTCGTGCGGTTCGAGCAGGTCCACCAGGCCGAAGCGGCGTTGCGGACACGTCACCATCGACGTGAGAACCCGGACGAAGCGCGCCGCGATCTGCTGCACGGTGCTGCGATCGAACAGATCGCTCGCGTACTCGATCGTTCCCCGCATCCCTCCGGGCGAATGCGGTGTCGCCGGCACATCGGACAGGCTGAAGAACAGGTCGAATCGGGCCACGCCGGCCGTCACCGGCTCCATCGCGACCTGGAGCCCGGGATAGTCGAGCACAGGAAGCGGGTTGTTCTGCAACGCCATCGCGACCTGGAACAATGCGTGATGCGCGGTGGACCGGACCGGATTGAGCAGTTCGACGAGGCGTTCGAACGGCGCGTCCTGATTCTCGTACGCGGCCAGCGCCTTTGCCCGCACCTGGTCGAGAACCGCTGTGAAATCGTCGAGTCCGGACAGATCCACGCGCAGCACCCAGGAGTTGACGAAGAACCCCACCAGGTCGGCCAGCAGCTCATCGGTACGGCCCGCTACCGGACCGCCGATGAGGATGTCGGTTCCGGCGCCGAGCTTGTGCAGTAGCACGGCCAGTGCCGACTGCATCACCATCGATGTGGTCGCTCCGCGTGAGCGGGCCAGCTCGTCGACTGCTTCCCGCAGCGACGCATCGACGGTGAACTCGACCGTTCCGCCCTCGAACGACTGCACCGGAGGCCGGATTCGATCCGTCGGCAAGCGGAGCTGCTCCGGCGCATCCGCCAATTCTGCTTGCCAGTACTCGAACTGGCGATAGAGCATACTGTCCGGATCGGTCTCCGTACCGAGCATCTCCCGCTGCCACAGCGCGTAGTCCGCATACTGCACCGGCAGCGGATCCCAGTTCGGCGCCGATCCTGCGGCCCGGGCCGCGTATGCGGTCATGACGTCGCGCACCAGGGGGACCATGGAGGCGCCGTCGCCGGCGATGTGGTGGAGCACGAGCACCAGAACGTGCTCGTCGGGAGATTGCCGAAGCAGCGCCGCGCGTATGGGGATTTCGGTGGAGAGATCGAAGCGGTACGCGACCTCCGCCCCGACCGCGTCGGCCATGAGTTCGCCGGACACCGTTGTCACGGGGAGCGACAGCGTGACCTCGTCGACCGGCAGGATCTGTTGGAAGGGAATGCCCTCTTCCTCCCCGAACACCGTGCGCAGGCTCTCGTGGCGGGTGACCACATCGGTGAAGGCCGCCACCATGGCCGCGACGTCCACTTCCCCGCGGAGCCGCGCCGCCATCGGAAGGTTGTACGTCGTCGACGGCCCCTCGTATCGGTGGATGAACCACAGTCGACTCTGGGCGTAGGACAACGGAATCCGCTTCGGCCGCCGCTGCGGGACGAGCGGCGGCCGCGCAACACCGCACTCCGCGAGCCGCGGTACCAGTCCGGCGACGGTCGGGGCCTCGAAGACGGTCCTGATCGGTACCTCGGCCCGTAGGGTCGCGCGGATCCGGGCGACGAGTCCCGTGGCCAGCAGCGAGTCCCCGCCGAGGTCGAAGAAGCCGTCGTCGAGGCCTACCCGGTCGGGAGCGACGCCGAGTACCTGGGCGAAGGCCCCAACCAGGGTCCGTTCCAGCGCCGTGCGCGGCGGCCGGTACGCCGATCCTCCGAACGTCGGGACCGGCAGTGCATTCCGGTCGATCTTGCCGTTGGCGGTGACGGGCATCGCGGCCAGCACCACCACTACCGCGGGCACCAGGAAGTCGGGCAGCGCGGTCGCCACCGACTTCTGTACCTCTGCCCCGTCGACGACCTCGCCCGGGCGGGGCACCACGTAGCCCACGAGATGCTCGATTCCACCGTCGACCCGGAGCACCGCCACTGCCTGACCCACCCGGTCGTGGCGGAGCAACGCCGCCTCCACCTCGCCGAGCTCGATTCGCCGGCCTCGCAGCTTCACCTGAAGATCCGCGCGTCCGACGTACTCGAGCCGCAGCAGCGAGGTTCCGCCGACCGGTGCGCTCGTCCCGGTCGACCAGCGCATCAGGTCTCCGGTGCGGTACATCCGCAGCCCCGGTGCCCCGAACGGATCCGCCACGAACCGCGTCGCGGTGGTCCCGGACCGGCGGTGGTACCCCCGCGCCAGAGCCGGTCCCGACAGGTAGAGTTCCCCGACGACGCCGACGGGTACGGGATGCAGGCGTGCGTCGAGCACGATCGCTTCGAATCCCGGCCCCGGATTCCCGAGTCCGACGCCGTCGCCGGGCAGAAGATCGTCGGTCGTCGCCTGCACCGTGGCCTCGCTGGGACCGTACCCGTTGACCATGCGCCGGCCCGGTGCCCACCGCTCCACGAGGCCCGGGGGACACGATTCGCCGCCGACGATCACGAAGACCAGGTCGTCCAGACTTCTCGGGTCGAGGGTGGACAGGACCGCCGGGGTGGTACACCAGTGCGTGACGTGCTCGGCGGCGAGCAGTCGTGCGAGTTCGGTGCCGCCGTACACCCCGGAGGGTGCTACGACCAGCTGAGCCCCGACACCGAACGCGAGGAGCATCTCGAGCACTGCCAGATCGAAACTGGGCGACGCGCCGTGCCATACGCGCGCCCCCGGCTCGGCCGATGCCGCCGCAAAGGCCACGAGGTTCGCCAGTCCGCGATGCGTGATCACGACACCTTTCGGCGTCCCCGTCGACCCCGAGGTGTAGATCAGGTACGCCGGATGATCCGCCCTCAGCGGCATCACGCGGTCCGTATCGGCCACCGTCGTCCCGCGCCGGGCCGGCGGGTCGGCCATCCGGGGATCGTCGAGCACCACCCACCGCACGCGTTCCGGCATCCGAGCACGCTGGGAGACCGTCGTCAGTCCCAGGACCGCGCCGCAGTCGTCCAGCATGAACTCGATCCGCTCGGCCGGGTAGGTCGGATCCACCGGCACGAACGCCGCGCCCGTCTTGGTTACCGCCCATACCGCCACCACCGAGTCGGCCGACCGCTCGATCCCGATCGCGACGAAGCGTTCCGGACCCGCACCGAGGTCGATCAGGCGCCGTGCCAGTCGGTTCGTCTGCTCGTCGAGTGTTCGGTAGGAGATCCGGACCGTCCCACACGACACCGCAACGGCCTCCGGGTCCGCGGACGCCGCAGCCGCGAGGATGTCCGGCAGACGTCGCACCGGGACTCCGGCCGGACCGCGCGCCGGTACCAGAGTCTCCCGTTCCTCCGGGCCGAGCAGATCGATGTCGCCGATCCGCACGGACGCATCCGCCGCGATCGCCGTCAGAATCCGCGTGAACCGGCTCGCGAACCCGCAGACGGTCCCCTCGGCGATCGGCTCGGTCGCATACCGCATGCTCACGCTCATGCCGGTGGTGATGCGGTTCCGCCGCTCGGTCACGGAGATCTGCAGGTCCGCCGTGCCGAAGCACATGCTGTCGTAGGTCGTTGCCGTGCCCGTAACCGGCTCGCCGGCGGAAGACTGTGCCTTGACGTGATGTTCGAGCGTCACCCGATACAACGGTGACCGAGTCCCGTCCTGACTCGGACCCAGTGCCTCGGCCAGGCGTCGCGGGGACACGTCGGCATGTTCGAAGGCATCCCGGTCGGTTCGGCCGAGCTGCGCAACCAGGTCGTCGAATCTCGTCGCGGAACCGGCACGAGCACGCAGGACGAGGATGCCGATGGCATCGTCCACCTCGGCGTCGGATACTCCGGTGCGCGGAACCGGAGTGCCGATCGCGACGTCGTCGACACCGCCGAGGCGTGCCAACAGTACCGACACCGCGGCATGCAGCACGACGAACGAATCGACGTGCTGCTCGGCGGCCAGCGCGACCACGGCGCGGCACGAGTCGTCGTCGATCGGGAACCGAACTGTCGCAGGATCTTTCGTGCGGCGGATCGGCGAGGGGCCGATCGGCAGCTCCGGCGGCGTGGGCAGCCCCGCCAGCGTCGATGCCCAGTAGTCCACGAGCGATGCGTCCCGGAAGCGGCGTTCCGCCTCACGCGCGCTCGTGCGATGGATGGAGCCGAGGGGGGTCCCCGGATCCGCAGCGACGAATTCTTCGAGAAGTTCCGCGATCTGGGTGCACTGCCGGCGTATCTCGTCTTCTCGATACCGATTCGGATTGGCGCGGAATTCGATCGTGGTCGCCGCCGGTGAACCGGCGGGACAGACACTGATCATTCGATCGCCGACCGGTCCCCGGGACAGGACATGGACGGTACCGGGGACCGCGCCCAGTCCCAGCTCCTGCTCGAAGAGCATCACATTGACGAGGGGCACCGAGAAGCGGGACACCGCGTTCCCCGTGGAGCGCCGGATGTCCTCGATCCCGCAGCCCTGATGGCGTAACGCTCCCAGCAGTTCGAGCTGCATCCGCCCGACCAGCTCACCGAGCGTGTCCTCGGCGTGAACCGCGATCCGCAGCGGGACGACGTTGACCAACATGCCGGCCGAATGTCGTAGCTGTGCGGTTGTGCGAGCGGAGACAGGGATGTTGACGAGTACGTCGCCGCTGCCGGACAGCCGCGAGAAGAAGCATGCGAAAGCCGCGAGAACGACCGCCGTCGGCGTTGCGTTCATCGTCTTGGCGGACCCCTGCAGGTGATCGGAGGCGGCTGGGGACAACTCCGCAGTCTCGACGAGGGACGTGACGGCCGGAGGCACTGCGGTGTCTCCGGTTCCGTTGGGCGCGGCCAGCATCCGCTGCGACCAGTAGTCACGATCGGCGGCGAACCTGCGCGATGCTCGATACTTCCGGTCCCGTTCGTACAGGGTGCGGAGGTCTGTCGACGGTCCGGCGTCCGCCGCGCGGCCCTCGAGTGCGGCGGCGTACAACTCCGCGCCCCGATTCATAAGGATCATTGCCCCGTAACCGTCCAGCACGATGTGATGGGCTTTGACGTAGACCAGGAAGTCGGAGTCGTCGATGCACAGGACCGCGATCTTGCACATCCGGTCGGCGAGCAGGTCGACGGGGCGTTCGACGTCTCGCCGGAGCCACTCCTCGGCGGCGGCCCTCGGCTCACGCCGGTCGCGGAAGTCCAGAATCTCCGTCCGGAAGTCGAGCTCCCGATCGACGATCTGGAACGGGCGCCCGTCGATCTCGATCAGGCGCAGGAAGACGGTCTCGAACTCGCGACCGGCGGTTTCGGACACGGCACGCAACAGATCGAGATCCAACGGCCCAGGAAATTCCACGTACTGGGCGATGACGAAGGGGACCTGGGGGGCGAGCTGCTGCGCCAACCAGATCCCGTACTGAGCCGGTGACAAGGGGAACGCTTCGGGGGGGATCCGACCATCGGGGAATGGATGTGCGTGGTGGCGTAGGGATGGGGCGGCCATATCGGTCCCTTGTGTCCTGGAAAAGACGGTGGCGCATCCGATGCGGAACGCTGTGCGCGACGAACGAACGGGCGCACTGTCTCGGCCGGCGCTCGTGGGAGGTTTCAGGAACGGGCACAGCCCTTCACGGAATTGCCACCGACAATCGGTGGCAATTCAGGCGGGCGGGCTGATATCGGTGCAAGAGAAGATGCCGATGCGCAACCTTCTTTCCGCGTGCGCCCCGGTCCGGGCCGTCGCACCGGAAGCGGGGTGGCCCGCTCCCTGCGACGGCCGGGGTGATTCCCGCGGCTGTGTGAGCCGGCGTGCTTGCACAGCATAGGCTCCCGCCTGCTCGCGTCGCAATATTCGGGATTCCATATCGGCAAGGTGGGAAGAGTCCGGACCGTTCTGTCGTGATCGGTGCGCAGCCCGCCCTGCCTCTTTTGATACTCAGGGCACAACGTTGAGGAACGTATGGGAATTGTCGGACCCGGAGTGTGTGATTCCGGAAGTTACGCCAATTCGACTCCGTGATTCCGGGCGTACAACCGTCTTCCGGTCTGCTCTGCGTCGGTGCTCGGGTGCACGGGCGCGGAAAGGATTTTCGACCGAGTGGGGGCACGCGATTTCCTCACCGAATTCGATTCCGGAAGGTGAATGCAGAATTTCGCGAATCGGCGGAACAACTTCGATCGTCTCTTCGATTCGGGTCACACGGTTTCTCGCATTCGATTCCCCGGAAATCGGGGCCGTGAGAAATCGGCGATTCGAGGAATCGGCGCGCACCCCTCGGAATTCGGAGAAAAACGACGAACGACGATCGGCGGGCGGTGACGTCTCACGGTCCGCCCGGCTGCCCGGGCGGCGTCGGAGCCGGGTGGTCCCGGTTGCCCGCGGCCGCGTCGGTGGCCGAGTTCGCGACCGTGCCACCGAGCGCGAGGAGTTCGTCGAGTTTCTCCTGAGGGACCGGGATCGGCAGGAACGTCAGGAACTGGGCCATGCGCATCGATTCGACCATGCGCAGCAGCCCGGCGTGTTCCTGCGGATCCGGGGTGGGAGCGGAACCCGTCGCCCCGGCGAGGACCTCGAGGAACGCCGGTCCCACCGTCGGATGCGAGAACCATTCACCCACCGTCGATTCCATCGAGAGAGGGCGCGAGACCACATCGCCCGCGAGCGTGACGGTGCGCGCCTCGAGCACCGTGGCGGCGTCGGCGCACACCTGGATCGCGTATTCACCGGGCGCCACGACCCAGTCGTCGAGCTCGACGTCCCAGTACGCGAAAGCCCTTCGTTCCAAGGTCAACTCGACGTCGCGCGCCTCGCCGGGCGCCAGCTCGATCTTCTCGAACGCCCGCAGTTCGCGCACCGGGCGTCGCACCGGACCGGCGTCGGTGGCGACGTACATCTGCACCACGTGCTTGCCGGCACGGTCGCCGGCGTTGCGCACGCGCACGCGCACCGCGACGGTGCCGTCGCCCCCCAGCGCGACGTCGAGGGACTCGGTGACGAACGTCGTGTAGCTCAGGCCGTGTCCGAACGGGTAGCGGACGGCGCGGCGCAGGGTTTCGTAGCCGCGGTAGCCCACCATGACGCCCTCGCCGTAGCGGACGTGCCCCTGCTCGCCGGGGAAGTTGAGGTACGAGGGGGTGTCCTCGAGTCGCAGCGGGACGGTCTCGGCGAGGTGTCCGGACGGGGTGGCGACACCGAGCAGCAGATCCGCGATCGCCGACCCGCCGGCCTGCCCGAGCAGCCAGCCGTCGAGGATCGCATCGACCTCGTCGTGCCAGCCCTCGAGCGAGACCACGCCGCCGTGGGCGAGGACGACGACCGTGCGCGGTGCCGCCTGCGCGACGGCCCGCACGAGGGCGACCTGCACCGGCGGCAGGTCGAGCGTGTCGCGGTCGAAGCCCTCGGATTCCTCACGTTCGGTGAGGCCGGCGAACACGACGGCCACGTCGGCGGCGGCCGCCACGCGCACCGCCTCGTCGAGCAGGGCCCGGGCATCGCCGTCCGCTCCGAGCGGGAAGCCGTCGGCCGCGGACACCGTCAGGCCGTGGGCCGCGGCGAGCGCGCGGACGGCGTCGAGCGCCGGATCGACCCGGGTCGGCGCGATGTGCGAGCTTCCGCCGCCCTGGAATCGGGGGGTGGTGGCGAACGATCCCAGCACCGCGACGTGCTGCCCGCGGCGCAGCGGGAGGACGCCGTCGTCGTTCTTCAGCAACACCGCGCAGTCGGCGGCGAGCCGGCGCACAAGCGCGTGCTGGCCGTCGAGGTCGAGGTCGCCGGTGGCGGGCCGCACGAGGTCCGACAGGGCCAGGACCCGGTGGGCGCTCGCCTCGACGAGGCGCGGGTCGAGGCGGCCGTTGCGCACGGCGTCGACCACCTGCCGGTCGGTGCCGCCGCCGCTGCCCGGCATCTCGAGGTCGAGCCCGGCCGTGACCCCGGCTACCCGGTCGGCGACGGCGCCCCAGTCGGAGACGACGACCCCGGCGAATCCCCACTGCTCGCGGAGCACCTCGGTGAGCAGCCATCGGTTCTCGGCCGCAGATACGCCGTTGACCTTGTTGTAGGAGCACATGACCGCCGCGGGCCGGGCCTCGGCGACGACTCGTTCGAAGGCGGGCAGGTAGATCTCCCGCAGGGTCCGGTCGTCGACGTCCGCGCTGACCCGCATCCGGTCCGTTTCCTGGTTGTTGGCGGCGAAGTGCTTGACGCACGCCCCGACCCCCACGGACTGGAGACCCCGCACGTGCGCCGCACCGAGGACGCCGGAGAGCAGCGGGTCCTCCGAGTAGTACTCGAAGTTGCGTCCGCACAGCGGTGAGCGCTTGATGTTGACGCCCGGCCCGAGGACCACGTGCACGCCGAGGGCGCGCGCCTCCCGTCCCACGGCGCGGCCCACCTCCTCGGCGACGCTCCGGTCCCAGCTCGAGCCGACGGCGACGGCGAGCGGGAAGCACGTCGCGGGCAGGCTGGCGTGCAGGCCGAGGTGGTCGCTGTCGCCGGACTGATAGCGCACGCCGTGCGGGCCGTCGGTCAGGACGACACTCGGAATCCCGGCCTCCTCGATGGCCTCGGTGCTCCAGAAGTCGTGGCCGGACAGCAGGGCGGCCTGCTGTTCGAGGGTCAGGTCGGGGCGCGTGGTCATCGCCGGTGTCCTTCCGTCCGCGACGATTCGCCGGGGCTGCGCGGCGCGTCGACGGCGCGGGGGTGCTCGGCGACGGCCAGCCGGCGGGCCCGTACCAGCGCGACCGCGAACGCCGGGACGGCGAGCACGAACAGCGGCAGGCTCGCGCCGGTGGTGGGCTCGAACAGCACGAGCAGCAGCGGCAGCGCGAAGCCCAGGTAGGTGCCGACGTAGAAGACGCCGGTCAGCGTCCCGCGCGAGGTCTTCGGCGCGAGCGACTCCAGGTCGAGCAGGCCCTCGCGCAGGCACAGCCCGTAGGCCACCCCGAGCACGGGTGCCGCGACGGGCAGCAGCCACAGCGGCGGGTGCGCCCCGCCGGCGCCGACGAGGAGGAACCCGAGTCCGGCGAGGACGGCGCCGGCCGTCCCGGCCTGCGGGCCCCACTCCCGCCGACGGGCCACGGCCTGCACGACGATCCCGGAGCCCAGGGCGAGCAGCGCCGCGGCCCCGGTCAGCGCCGGTCCCGCGTACGCGCTCGCGACCCGGGCCGGAAACGTCACGAAAGCGACTGTGACGCAGGCGAACACCCAGGGTGCCAGCGGCAGCGACCAGGACAGCGCACCGGCCACCGACCGGCCGTGTCCCGGCACGACCGGCTGCAGGTCCGCCGCCGCGTAGTGGGCCGGCCGGCTCCACACCGTCGCGGCGGTGACGGCCGCGGCCGACAACGCGGCCGAGAGCACGAACGGCAGGGACAGCGGCCGGGGGCCGAACTCGGCGAGCAGACCGGACACGAAAGGCCCCAGGGCGAATCCGGAGCTGAGCGCGACGCCGGCGAGCACCGTGCCGACCTTCCCGCGCAGGTCGGTGGCCCAGGCCGTGCCCGCACCGATGGCCAGGCCCGCGCCGATGCCCACGACGAGGCGGCCCGCGACGAGTCCGGCGGCGTCGTGCCGGACGAGCAGCAGCACGGTGCCGACGAGGGCGATCGTCGCACCGGGGAGGACGACCGCCGCACGGCCGGTCCGGTCCGAGAGTGCGCCGCCGCCGACGAGACCGGGCAGCAGCCCGAGCGCATAGATGCCGAACACCCCGTCGAGCAGCGCGCGCGAGAGGCCTTCGTGCTCGCGCAGGACGGGGATCATCGCGGCGAAGTGGTTCGCCGCCCACCCGGTGGTGACGAGGACGGCCAGCACGCCGGCCAGGGCCCGGCTCAGCTGTCGTGCCGGTGCAGGTGCTGCTGTGGTCATCGTTCGTCCTCTCGCCGGGGCCGGACCCGTCACGCTAACCGACCGGCCGCTCGGGACGCACCGGCGGATGCTCCGAGGGATGTCGAGCGGCTGCGGTCGGGGCCCGATGCTCGAACGTGTGAACGTGTGCACTGCACAGGACGTGGTAGATCTCGACTCTCCGCCGAGCGAGTCGCGCACCATCGGAATGTCATGGGCGTCGAGCGCGAGCAGCTCGGGGGAACGGTGACGATCAGCAGGGCCGCGCCGGATCGAGGGCGCGGATCAGGAAGCTGAGCTGGTCACGCAGCATCCGTTGTTGCCAAGGACCGTCGTAGACGTCGAAGTGATCGACGGGGTACTCGCACAACAGTGCAGTGGCCCCTGCCCTCTTCGCGGTCCTGCGCGCGGCGACGGGCGGTGCGACACGGTCGTGTGTGCCCACCTGCACAAGGATTGGGCAGCCAAGGCGGCCGGCAGCGGTGATGGGCCGGTTCACGGCCACCTCCAGTGCTGTGCGCGCGCAGATTTCGTTGCGCCACGTCGGTCCGGCGATCGAGGTGTAGGCCTCCTCGGCGCCGGAGGCGCTGATGATCGCCACCTTTCCCGGCCGCGCCACCACCGGGATGTGGTGCGGCCGGCGTCCGGTAATCCGGCGAGCGAGGTCGCGCAACCCGTGGCCGGTGGTGCGCACCAGTTGACCGGCTCCGGCGTAGCGCGCGATCTGCATCGCGGCTGCCAGTCCGTCGGTCGCGGGGGTCATCGATACGATTGCCGCGACGCGCCTGTCCTGCGCGGCGACTGCGACGACATGACCACCGGAGTACGACGTTCCCCACAACGCGATTCGATCGGCGTCCACGCCGGGCAGGTGACGGGCGGCGGCGATCGCCGCGTGATAGTCCTGGCGCTGACGCCGGAAGGAAACATCCTGGCGCGGTGTTCCTTCCGAGTCGCCGAAGCCGCGGTAGTCGAAGACCAATACGTCGATGCCGTTGTCGGCGAACCCGTCGGCATAGCCGATCAGGCCGGTGTCTCGGGTGCCGCCGAAGCCGTGTGCCATCACCACACACGGCCGGCCGGCCGTGCCGGCCAGCACGTCGGAGGTAGCCGGAACATGCCAGGCGGCGCAGGCGACGCCGTGGCTGGGGAAGGTCAGGTCCTTCTTCATCTCGGTCGCTCCGTTCCTACGACGCGACGGCAGCCGTGCGGCTGGGCGCGAACTCGAGCGCCGGATCCTCGACCGGCCCGCGACGCAGCCGCTCGACGTCCTTCTCGTAGGCCATCTGTACCGTCCACGGGCCGCTGGTGCCGCCGCGCGGGAACTTCGCAACGGCCCGCTGGACATATCCCGAGCTCATCTCGACCACGGGGACACGGTCCATGTGCGGATCGTCGAGCACTGGTTCGACGGTGCCGTAGCCGTGGCTGTCCATGTAGTCGAGCAGTCGGCAGAAGTGCTCGCACACCAAGTCCACCTTGAGGGTCCAGGAGATGTTCGTGTAGCCCAGCGCGAACACGAGATTCGGCACACCGGACAACATCATCGCCTTGTAGACCGTGGTGTCGGGCAGGTTCACGCGCCGCCCGTCCACGCTCAGTGCGATCTTGCCGAACGGTGTCATGTTGAGTCCGGTCGCCGTGACGACGATGTCGGCGGCCAACTCCTGACCCGATTCCAGCAGAATCCCCTCCTCGGTGAACCGCTTGATCCGGTCGGTCACCACCGAGGCCTGCCCGGCGGATATCGCCTTGAACAGATCCCCGTCGGGGACCATGCACAGGCGCTGGTCCCATGGGTTGTAACGCGGGGTGAAGTGGGTGTCTACGTCGAAGCTCTTGGGCAGCTGCCGGCGCACATCGGCGACCAACAGCTTGCGCATGAGCTTGGGCGCGCGCTGGCAGGCCTTGTAGATCCCGCGGTTGAGCATGATGTTCTTGCGCCGGACGATCCGGTGCGCGCGTGTGGGACCGACCACCTTGTTCAGGGTGTTCGCGATCGCGTCCTCGGCCGGTATCGAGAACACGTAGCTCGGCGAGCGCTGCAGCATCGTGACATGACCGGCCTTGCCGGCCATCGACGGGATCAGCGTCACGGCGGTCGCGCCGGAGCCGATGACCACCACGCGCTTGCCGGCGTAGTCGAGGTCCTCGGGCCAGTGCTGCGGGTGGATCAGCCGGCCCGCGAACTCCTCCACACCCTCGATGTCGGGCGTGAAGCCTTCCTCGTAGTCGTAGTAGCCGGTGCCCAGGAACAGGAATCGCGCGGTGAAGTGCACGTGCTCGGCGCTGCCGGACGATTGCGCGGTGACGGTCCAGTATCCGTCCGCCGAGGAGAACTCTGCGCCGATAACCCGGTAGCCGAAACGAATGTGCTGGTCGAGACGGTTCTCGGTGACGGTCTGCCTCAGGTAATCCATGATGATGTGCCCGTCTGCGATCGACTTCCGATGCGTCCACGGCTTGAACCCGTAGCCGAAACTCGGCATGTCCGAGTCCGAGCGAATGCCCGGGTAGCGGAACAGGCTCCACGTGCCGCCGATCGAATCCCGGCCCTCTAGGACTGCGAACGTCGTACCGGGACGGCGTGTCTGGAGGTGATACGCCGCGCCGATGCCGGAAATGCCGGCGCCGACGATCAAGACGTCGAAATGCGTGCTTGCCGTATGGCGACCGGTCGGCTCGGTGGTCGTCGGGATGCTCATGGTCGGTCTCCTCGAGCGGTGCGCTGGGGCGTGACGGCGTTCACAGTAGGACCGCAACGGCACCCGTTGACATGTATGCCGGCACACCATTCACACCCATATGTGTGCTGTGGCACACTTGGTACGTGCTCCGTGAGCCAGTGGCGCCCGAAGTTGTTTCCCTCGTCGGTGACGTCGCCGAATTGATGCTGCGTGAACTCGATCAGCTCGTCGCCGAGATGGACGCCGCCGAGGTGGCGGTGGCCCCGATGCTGGGCGCAGACGCGGCGATCGTCGCGGAGATGTCGGCGAGCAACCGCGCCAATGCCGCGCGCCTGCTGACCACCCTCGCTCGGCGTGACGTCGGAGGCGCGCCGATCGACGTGCCGCCCGAAGCCCTCGACGTCGTCCGCACCGTCGTGCGCCGCGGCATCGACCTCGAGGTGATCTACCAGGCCTACCGCCGGGGCCAGAACGTCGCCTGGCAGCGGTTTCTGGCTCATGCCGGACGGATCGTCCCGCCGGGGCCACAGTTCGTGGAGTTGTTGGAGGTCACCTCGCAGCTGATGTTCGATTACGTCGACCATGTCGTGAGCCGTGTCATCGCCGACGCCCAGCGGGAACGCGAGGAGGTGCTCGGCGGCGCGCTGGCCCGCCGCGCCGAGACCGTGCACCTGATCCTCGACGGCGCCCCGATCGACCCCCGCCGAGCCGGCGAACGCCTCGGATACCAGCTCGCTCGCCGCCACACCGCACTCGTCCTGTGGGCCGAACCGGCGGGCGGGACGCAGGGGGCACTGGAGTCTGCCGCGACGCTGCTGGCCCAGGCCGCCGGCGCCCGCACACCCCTCACACTGCCCGCGGGCACCTCGACGCTGTGGGCGTGGTTGGGCACCGAATCCGAACCCGCGCTCGGCACACTGCGCGGAGAAATCACCAAGGCGCAGTCGAACATTCGGGTCGCCGTCGGCCCCACCCGAGCGGGCATCACCGGCTTCCGCCGATCACACGACGCCGCGCTGGCCATTCAGCGCCTGGTCAGCGGGCAACGCGACGGCGACCGCGTCGCGCTCTACCGCGAGCTCGAGGTCGCCACGTTGGCCGCTCGCGACCTGGACCGGGCGGCCGAATTCGTCGCCACAACACTGGGCCCGCTCGCTGCGGACACACCCAGCGCGGCTCGTCTCCGCCAGACATTGCGGGTGTTCCTCGAGGAAGCCGAGAACGCCCCTCGCGCCGCCGCACGCCTGCACACCCACCGCAACACCATCCTGCAGCGTGTCGGCCGCGCAACCGAACTGCTCGGCCACCGCCCCGGCGAGCGCAGGCTTCCCGTCGAGCTCGCGCTGGAGTTGGCTCACCACATCGGGCCGCGAGTCCTGGCCCGTGACTGAGGGACAACGCCCGCGGTCGGTGGGCAGGGACCGGTCTTGACGCCCGGCGGGTTCCCGCCTCCGTCCGCAGTGCTCGCGTCGGGCCGGTAGGGGCGCAGCGTCACGTCGCACTCGCCCGTATCGGGTGCTGGCAGCCAGTTGGATCACTCGCCCATCCTCACTGTCAGCGCAGCACCTCCCGGGCGGTCCGCCGGACGGCGTCGGTGAGCGCGTCGAGCACCGGCGACTCGAGCCGCCACCGCTGCCAGTACAGCGGTACGTCGAGCGGATCGTCCGAGTCGAGGAAGACGAGTCCTTCGGTGTCGGTGAGCATCGGTTCCGGCAGCATGCCCCAGCCGAGGCCGAGCCGTGCGGCCTCGACGAACTCGGCGGCGCCGGGCACGTAGTGCCGGGGCGGGTCGAGCCGGCGTCGGGTGCGGCGCCGCAGGAACCGGTCCTGCAGGTCGTCCTTGCGGTCGAAGCTCAGCATCGGGGCCTGCCGCAGCGACTCGGCGCCCGCGCCGCCGGGAAACCAGCGGTCCGCGAAGTCGACGCTCGCCATCGCGTGATACCGCATGGCGCCGAGCTTTTCGGAGACGCACCCCTGCACCGGCTCGGGCACCGACGTCACGGCGGCCATCGCGGTGCCGTCCCGCAGGCGCGCGGGGGCGTGGTACTCGTCCTCGCGGTGCAGTTCGAACAGCGCGCGATGACGCTCGGGCATGCGGGCCAGGGCGCGCAGCATCCACGTCGACATCGAGTCGGCGTTGACGACGAGGGGAACCGACACGTACTCGTCCCGGCCGGCGGTCAGCCCGAGCGCCTCGGCGGTGTCCTGCTCGAGCCGCGCCACCTGCCGTGCCAGCCGCATCACCGCCTCGCCCGCGGCGGTCGCGGACACCGGACGGGTGCGCCGCACCAGGACCCGGCCGGCCTGCTGCTCGAGGGCCTTGATCCGCTGGCTCACCGCGGAGGGGGTGACGCGCAGGACGGCGGCCGCGCCGTCGAAGGTGCCCTCGTCCAGCACCGCGGCGAAGGTCCGCAGCTGCGCGAAGTCCAGATTCATATGAAGCAACTCTAACGGTACTGAAGAAAAATCAACTGTTCTTCATCGAGGGCGGTTCCTAGCGTGGGTGGCATGCACCTCGTCGCCGTCGGATTCCTCACCGGACTGTCGCTCATCGTCGCGATCGGCGCGCAGAACGCCTTCGTGCTGCGCCTGGCGATCGCGCGACGCCACGTGCTGCCGGTGATCGCGGTGTGCGCGCTCTCCGACGCGGTTCTCATCGCCGCCGGCATCGCCGGCATCGCCACCGTGCTCGACCGGGTGCCCGGCGCGCTCGGGGTGATCCGCTGGGCGGGGGCGGCGTTCCTCGTGGGCTACGGCGTGCTCGCGGCGAGGCGGGCGCTGCGCCCGTCGGCCCTGACCGCCGCGGCGGGCGGCTCCCTCACCGTCGGCGCAGCCCTGGCCACCTGCCTGGCGTTGACCTGGCTCAACCCGCACGTCTACCTCGACACCGTGCTCATGCTCGGCTCCGTCGCCAACCACCACGGTGACCCGGGGCGCTGGTGGTTCGGCGCCGGCGCGGTCCTGGCCAGCGTCGTGTGGTTCCTCGGGCTCGGCTACGGGGCCCGCCTGCTGCGCGGAGTATTCGCGAAACCCGCGTCGTGGCGCGTGCTCGACGGCGGCATCGCCGTGCTCATGGTCGGGCTCGGCGTCGGCATGGTGGCGGGCTGACGCCGAGCCCGCGTCAGCCCTTGACCAGGGCGAACCGGCGGCCGCTGATCTCGCTCGCGGTGACCTCGACGAAGTTGTACTTCGGGGTGGGCACCCAGGCCTGCAGCCCCAGCTCCTCGGCCTCCTGGATCTCGTTGTAGTGCACGAGATTCCGGGCCCGTCCGTGCAGCACCACGCTCCAGGCCCGGTCCTGCTCCACGTGGTCGGCCTCGAAGGCGACCTCCGCGTGCACCGTCAGCTCGACCAGCTTGCTGCCCTCGGCGGTACGGAAGTACAGCTTCCTGTCCCGCACGGCGTAGTTGATCGGGAAGACGTCCGGCCGCCCGCCCGAGACCACCACGAGCCGGCCGATCCGCTCGGTGCCGAGCAGCTCCCAGCTCTCGTCGTCGTTCAGGACGACGACGGGGTTGTCGACGTTCGGCTCACTCATGGTTCCTCCGATCCGGCGGCGTCCGCCTCGATATCACCGCCTCCAGCACATCACGAATCCGCGCCCGGCACAGGCGGATCGTCCATCGAATCGCGCGGTGTCCGTCACATCGATAGCGTGGGAGCCGCCCGACCTCACCCCACCGAGGAGCGTGCGAGATGACGCTGGCCACCACGTGGCACACCCGCGACGCCGACGACGTCGCGGCGGCACTCGACGTCGACCCCGCGGCCGGGCTGCCCTCCGACGTCGTCGAGGAGCGCCGGCGTGAGCACGGGCCCAACGCCCTCGCCGAAACGGCAGCCGTCCCCGGCTGGCGCAAGGTGCTCGCCCTGCTCGCCGACCGGATGACCCTCGTCCTCGTCGTCGCCGCCGTGGTCAGCGCCGTGGTCTCGCGCGAATGGGAGACCCCCGTCGTCATCCTCGCCGTCATCACCCTCAACACCGTCCTGAACTACGTGCAGGAGCGCCGGGCCGAGAACAGCCTGCAGGCGCTGCGACAGATGGCGGTCGACACCGCCCGCGTCCGCCGCGACGGCCGTGAACAGCACCTGCCGCGCACCGAACTCGTGCCCGGCGATGTCGTGCTGCTCGAGGCCGGCGACTCCGTGCCCGCCGACGGCCGGGTCGTCGGGGCGGCGCGGCTGCAGGTCGCCGAGTCCGCGCTCACCGGCGAGTCCCAGCCCGTCGACAAGACCGTCGAACCCGTCGTCGACGAGCAGGCCCCGCTGGGCGACCGTGCCGACATGCTGTTCATGAACACCGACGTCACCCGCGGGCGGGGCACGATGGTGGTCACGGCCACCGGGATGCAGACCGAGATCGGCGCGATCGCCACCCTGCTCGGTGCCGCCGGGGTGGAGAAGACCCCGCTGCAGCGCCGCATCGACCAGCTCGCCAAGACCCTCACCATCGTTGCGCTCACCGTCGTCGCCGTCGTGTTCGTCCTGGGTCTGCTGCGCGGGCAGTCGTGGTCCGACCTGCTGATCACCGCCGTCTCGCTCGCCGTCGCCACCATTCCCGAGGGGCTGACCGCGGTCGTCGCCTTCACCCTCGCGATGGGCGCGTCGCGGCTCGCCGCGCGCGGCGCCATCGTCAAACGGCTCGCCGCCGTCGAGACCCTCGGCAGCACCACCCACATCGCCACCGACAAGACCGGCACCCTCACCCTCAACCAGATGACGGTGCAGCGGCTGCTGGCCCGTGGCCGCAGCTTCCGCGTCACCGGCACCGGATACGAAACGACCGGCAAGATCCTCGTCGGCGACGGGCTGCCGGCCCCGGACCTGACCGTGCCGCTGCTCGGGATGGCCCTGTGCAACGATGCCGTCGTCCGCGACGGGGTGCTCGTCGGCGATCCCACCGAGGGCGCGCTGGTGGTGCTCGCCGAGAAGGGCGGCATCGACGTCGAGGGGGCGCGTCTCGCGGTGCCGCGGCTGGCGGAGGTGCCGTTCGACTCCGCCTACAAGTACATGGCGACCTTCCACGCCCTGCCCGACGGCGGCTACCGGTGCTTCGCCAAGGGCGCGCCCGGTGCGCTGCTCGACCGCGCCACGGCGATGCTCGACGGGGACGGCCCCGTCCCGCTCGACGACCGCCGCCGCGAGCGCCTCCGCTCGGCGGTGCAGTCGCTCGCCGCCGAGGGGCTGCGCACCCTGATGATCGCCGGCCGGGACCTGCACGCGGTGCCGCGGGGCGACGGGGAGGCGCTGCAGCGCGTGGTGTCCGACCTGACCCTCTACGCCGTGGTCGGCATCGTCGATCCGCCGCGGACGGAGGCCAAGCGGGCCATCGAGGTGGCCCACGCCGCCGGCATCGAGGTGCACATGATCACCGGCGACCACCTCGTGACCGCGTCGGCGATCGCCGCGGAACTGGGCATCGGCGGCGCCGCGGCCACCGGCGCCGACCTGGACGCCCTGGACGACGACGAGCTACGTTCCCGGGCGGCAGGTTTCGGTGTGCTGGCCCGCGTCGCGCCGGAGCACAAGATCCGGGTCGTCAAGGCGCTGCAGGCGAACGGCGAGGTGGTCGCCATGACCGGCGACGGCGTCAACGACGCGCCCGCCCTCGAACAGGCCGACATCGGTGTCGCCATGGGCATCACCGGCACCGACGTGTCCAAGAGCGCGGCCGAAATGATCCTCACCGACGATAACTTCGCGACCATCGTCGCCGCGGTCGAGGAAGGCCGCGGCATCTACGCCAACATCGTCAAGTTCGTGAAGTTCCAGCTGACCACGGCGTGGGGGTTTGTGCTGATCTTCCTCGTCGCCGGGGCCCTCGGGCTCGCCGGCGGTGCGCCGTTCACGGCGCTGCAGATCCTGTGGGTCAACATCATCATGGACGGCCCGCCGGCCCTCGCCCTCGGCGTCGACCCCACCGAGCCGGGCACCATGTCCCGGCCGCCGCGGCCGGCCCACGAGCGCCTGCTCAGCCGCGATCGGCTCCGCCGCATCCTCGGCCTGGGCATCGTCATGACCGCCGGAACCGTCGCAGTGCTGCACTACGCGCCGCAGTGGTTCCCCGAGAGCGCCGGCGACCCGCTGTTCGCCACCACCCTCGCGTTCACCACGTTCGTCTTCTTCCAGGTGTTCAATCTGCTCAACGTCCGCTCCGAACTCGGCTCGGTGTTCTCGTTGCAGACCCTCACCAACCACAGCATCTGGATCGCGCTCGTCGTGGTGGTCGTCCTGCAGGTGTGCGTGGTGCAGACGACTTTCCTGCAGGGCTTCTTCGACACCACCGCGCTCACCTCGCAGCAGTGGGCGCTCGCCGTCGGCGTCGGATCCTCGGTGCTGTGGGTGGACGAACTCGTCAAGGCCACCGGACGGAGCGTGCGGCGTCGGCGTGGTGACACGCCTGCTCGGGCGGGCGCATAGTGGAGGTGGTGTCGCCCTCCGACGAACACCGCAGGACGCGGAGGTGGGAACGATGGACATGGGCTTGATGCACATGCTGCACATGTTGATGATGCAGATGCACCACATGCTGATGCCGGGTATGCCGATGCATCACATGATGCCGATGTGACTGCATCACATGATGCCGATGTGACTGCATCACATGATGCCGATGTGACCGTCGGTGCCCCGGATCAGCCGTGCGAGTGCCCGCCCTCGTGCGGGTCCCTGTGCATGCTCTTGTAGAGGTGATGGCTGTACACCTGCAGGCCGAGCATCGCCTCGGTGTACTCCCGCCGTTCGGCGGTCGTCACGGCGTCGGTCAGAGCGACGATCCGATCCAGCCGGGACTGCAGCTGCCGGTGCAGCTCGGCGGACAGGAACGCGTGGAGCTTCTCGACCGAGCCCGTTTCGATCGCGTCCTCGGCGAGCGGGATCACGGGCCCGACGTCGCCGCCGGCCGGCTTCACACCGGTGAACGGGGCGCCCTCGCCCGCGCGGTGCAGCCGGACCACCGTGTCGAAGAAGTAGAGATCGGCCACCTCGTGGGCGATCGGGCCCTCCGCCCGCGCCGCCGTCGCCCGCTCGAACGCCGTGCGCACCTCGTCCTCGGCGTCGGCGGGCACGAACGGCAGGATCAGCTCGACGTTGTCGTCGCCCAGCGCCGCCTCGGCGGCCTTGACGACGGGACCGTCCATGGAATCGCAGTGGGGAGGCACGGGGTGCTCCTTCCGGCGGTCGGCGGACACGCTCGGTCCCAGGCTAGTGCCGGGGTGCGTCCGGCGTCGAGCGAGCGCAGGGCGGATCGGTCGCGCCGGGGCCGCGTCGCTCGACGGCCCGGTTCGTCGCCTGGATGCGAGGACGGCCTATTGCCTCATGTCAAGATGCGCGCGAGGTGCGCTTCGTTGACTCATTCAAGGATGCGCGCGTGGAGGAGGGCTCGACGATGGGGCTACGCCCCGGGCCGGCCTTGGCGGTGGTGAGCGTGAGCAGCTCGGCGGTCAGGGCCTGAATCTGCCGCTGGATCGCTGCCGGGTTGAGCGTGACGTAGGTGCCGGCGAGGATCGCCTTGTCCTCGGCCGCGACGGCATCGTGCCGCTCGACGCGACGATGCGGAGTGGTCGCGGTGTCGTACTTCTTGGTCACCTTCGCCCCGTCACGGACCTTCGAGATCAGCTTCTGCTGCGGGCAGAAGAAGTTCGACAGACTCGACTGCAGAACCCAAATACTGTTGAGCAACAACAACTCTGCCGATGTGTCGTAGCGGTGGTAGCCGACCACGGTCCGTACGATCGCCCAGTTCTTCTGCTCGACGTGCGCGCCGTCGTTGGAGTTGCCGGGCCGGGACCGTGTGAAGGTGATCTGCCGCTGCGCGCACCAGGCGAGCAGGTGATGGTTGATGAACTCACTGCCGTTGTCGGAGTCGACCCCGCGGATCGGGAACGGCAGGATGCCGGCGATCTCCTCGAGGGCGGCGAGCACCCACTTGCGCGCCTTGTTCGGCACGCTCCGGTTCTCCGTCCACCCGGTGGCGATGTCGGTGACCGTCAACGTGTAGGCATGGTCGCCGACCGCGTTGCCGCCCTCGTGCCCGACCAGGTCGATCTCCACGAACCCGGGCACCGCGTCGTCCCACTGCGCCCACGTGCGGATCGGGATCTGCGACTTGAGCAGCGACCCCGGCTTGGTGTGCGCTCTGCCCTTCGGATCGAGCCTGCGCCGGTCCTCGGCCAGCCGACGGTCGATGGTCGCCGCCGACATCGACACCAACAACGCTGCGGTGGCGTCGTCGATGCTCAACTCGCCGAACCGACGCAGGATCGGCACCAGGTCCGGCAGCACCGCCGCGAGGCGTTTACCCGCCGGCGCACCGAGCACCGCCCAGCAGAACCGCAGCGCCGCAACCACCTCCGAGCCGTACTTCGGCGATCTCGGGGTGCGTCCCCTGACCGTCGTGGGGTGCAACGCCTGCGTCAACGCCTTGCGGGCGTGGTTGCGGTGCCAGCCGGTCGTCGCACACAACTCGTCGAGGATCACACCCTTGGTGGCCTTGTCGGCCCGGGCGTACCGCGTCGCAATCGTCTTGGTCACGGCCTTGCGTTGACTCATCGACAGCCCCATCGTCCGGGCCTACAGCCCGGCCCAGGCCGGACACGGCAGGCGCTCCGTACGCGCGCATTCTCATTTGAGGCAACGACTACCTCTACGCGCGCATTTTGGATGAGTCAACGCGGACGGTTGACACGGCGGGCCGCGGCGGCGAACGTGGACGCATGAGGCGACGTCCCCGCGTCGACGTGCATCAACATGTGTGGCCGGCGTCCTTCGTCGACGCCCTCCGGGCGCGCAGCGCCGCGCCCCGGCTCGACGGCTGGACGCTGCACCTGCCCGGGGAACCGCCGTACCGGGTGGACCCCGCCGACCATTCGATCCCCGCGCGGACGGCCCTGGCGGTCCGGGACGGAATCGATCTGGCGCTGGTGTCGCTGTCGAGCCCCCTCGGGATCGAGGAACTGCCCGCCGAGGAGGCCCGGCCGCTGCTCGACGCCTATCACGAGGGGGCGCTGGGCCTGCCCGACCGGTTCGGCGTGTGGGCCGCCGCCGGCGTCACCGAGCCCGATCCGGAGACGCTGCGCGACGTCCTCGCGGCCGGGTGCGTGGGCCTGCAATTGCCGGCGACCGCCCTGGCCGACCCGGCGGGCTTCGACCGGTGTGCGCCGCTGCTGTCGGAACTCAAGCGGGCGCGCAAGCCGCTGTTCGTGCATCCCGGCCCGGCGTCGGCGCCCGGCGCTCCGGCATGGTGGCCGGCGATGGTGTCGTACGTGACCCAGATGCACACCGCCTGGTTCGCCTGGCACGAGTTCGGGGCGCGTCGGTTCCCGGCGTTGCGGGTGTTGTTCGCGATGCTCGCCGGCCTGGCTCCGCTGCACGCCGATCGGATGGCGGTGCGCGGCGGGCCCGGCGATGTTCCCGGGCCGGGGGTCTACGTGGAGACGTCGTCGTACGGGCGGGAGGTCGTCGCGGCGGTGACCGCATGCCTGGGCGAGGACCGGGTGCTGCTCGGCTCCGATCGTCCCTACGCGCGGCCGCTGGTGCTCGGCGGTTCCGCCGGCATGCGCCTGCGGACGGACAATCCGGCCCGCTTCTTCGCGAAAGTGCCTGCGCAGAACCCTTGACACGCGGACCCGGCCGGGGTGGCATGGTCGTCGTGACATTCTCGGTGAGCGCGCGGCAGCGCGGACTGTGCACGGCGTCGGTCCGTGCCGCCGAGTCGTGTCCCGGCTGTCGTCGCTGAATCCGTCTCCGCCCAGCCCGGCCCGGGCACGCCCGTGCCTCCTCATTCCAGGACTCTTCGATGCTCTCCACGTATGCCCTGCCGACGCGCGCCGACCTCACCTCCCTCGCCCTGCGGATCGCGAACGATCCCGGCCGCTGGATGCCGATCGTTCGATTCGACGAGCAGCAGCGCTGGTACACGCGACTGGCCGTTGCCGACAACCACGAAGTGTGGCTACTTTCGTGGCTGCCCGGGCAGCGAACCGAAATCCACGATCACGGCGACAGCGCGGGCGCCTTCGCGGTGGCGCAGGGTGTGCTGACGGAGACCACCGTCTGCACCCCGGCGGTCGGGGGTCTCGATGGAGTCGAAGTAGCGTTGTCACGCAAGAGGATTCGTGCGGGTATGGCCCGCGGCTTCGACGCCGACCACGTCCACGAGGTGACGAACGACACGAATTCTCCGGCCGTCAGCATCCACGTGTACGCACCCGCCCTGACGACGATGAATCGGTACCGGATCGACGACGGGGTGCTCCGGCTGCGCGCATCCGAACGGGCCGGCGCGGACTGGTGAACTCCGCCGCGGCTGCGCCGGTCGTAGCGGTATCCGAAACCTTTGTCGCAGAACGATATTGGATAACGTCGCTGCAGGTGCGGTAGCCGGCCCGCGGCGCGCGATCTGCTCACGCCGTCTCGGGCGCGGCGGGTCGTGGACCGATCCTTCGCAAGGCGCGACTCGTGCCGGGGGTGGCCGAACTCACGTCCGCTCGATTCGAGGTCGGGTCGGCGTGTGCAAGACAATGGAGACTCGGCTGGTTCGCACGCCGACAAGATCCAGCGCATCCCGCACTATTCGAAGGTTCCCGCTCATGACGACGACGGCATCCGCATGCCCACCCGACTCCGCAGTACCGGCGGACGCCCCCGCGGCCGCGCCGGCAGCAGACGCCCGGCCGGGGCGCGCCCGGGCGATGTGGGCGCTCGCCCTCGGCGGGTTCGGCATCGGCACCACCGAGTTCGTGGCGATGGGCCTGCTGCCCGACATCGCGACCGGTCTCGGAGTCTCCGAGCCCACCGCCGGGCACGTGGTGTCGGCGTACGCCGCCGGGGTCGTGGTCGGTGCGCCGCTGATCGCGGCGCTGACGGCCCGGCTCCCGCGCAAGACGTTGCTGATCGCCCTGATGATCGCGTTCACCGTCGGCAACGCGGCGACGGTGCTCGCGCCGAACTACGGACTGCTCGTCGCGTCCCGGTTCGTCGCCGGTCTGCCGCACGGCGCCTACTTCGGGGTCGCCGCGCTGGTGGCCGCGCATCTGGCCGGTCGCGGGCAGCGCGCCCGGGCGGTGGCGCTGGTGATGATGGGCCTGTCCGTCGCGAACGTGGTGGGGGTGCCCGTCGCGTCGTGGCTCGGCATGGCGCTGGGCTGGCGCTCCGCGTTCGCGCTGGTGGCGGTGATCGGCACGGTCACCGTCGCCGCGATCGCCGCCTGGGTGCCCGCCCTGGCGATCCGCACCACCAGCGTGAGCACCGAACTCGGTGCCCTGCGGCGCAAGCAGGTGTGGATGACGCTCGCGGTCGCGATGATCGGCTTCGGCGGCGTGTTCGCCGTGTACACCTACATCAGCACCACCCTGACCGACGTCGCCGGCGTCTCGAAGGGGCTGGTTCCGGTCGCCCTGATGCTCTTCGGCATCGGCATGGTCGTCGGCAACGTGGTCGGCGGCCGCGTCGCCGACCGGGCCCTGGTACCGGGCATCTTCACGACCATGACGACGCTGGCGGTGCTGCTGGCCGTGTTCGTCGCGGCGGCGCACAACCCGTACACGGCCCTGGCGATGGTGTTCCTGCTGGGAGCCGGGTGCGCCGCGGTCGGCCCGGGACTGCAGATCCGGCTCATGGACGTCGCCGAGGACGCACAGACCCTGGCCGCGTCCCTCAACCACGCGGCGTTCAACCTCGCCAACGCGTTCGGCGCCTGGATCGGGGGCGCGGTGATCGCCGCCGGCTTCGGCTACACCGCGCCGGCCGCCGTCGGCACGGTGCTCGCGCTGGCAGGTGTCGCCGTCTTCGCGCTCGCCGTGCGGCTGCCGTCGGCGCCCTGATCGGACATCGTGATTGGATACCGACGTGACCGACCCCAGTGCCACCGCTTCCGCCGTGCCCACCCCGCCCGACCCGTTCTTCACCGTCGGCACCCGGCTCGCCAACGGACTCGGACGCACCGGCACGATCCACACCCCGCACGGCGACATCCACACCCCGGCGTTCGTCGGCGTGGGCACCAAGGCGACGGTCAAGGCGGTCCTGCCCGAGGCGATGAAGGAACTCGGGGTGCAGGCCCTGCTTGCCAACGCGTACCACCTGTACCTGCAGCCCGGGTCGGACATCGTCGACGAGGCGGGCGGGCTCGGTAAGTTCATGAACTGGGACGGGCCCACCTTCACCGACAGCGGCGGATTCCAGGTGATGTCCCTCGGGGTCGGCTTCAAGAAGGTCCTGGCGATGGATGCCGTGGGCGTGCGGTCCGACGACGTCATCGCCGAAGGCAAGGAGCGGCTCGCGCACGTCGACGACGACGGGGTCACCTTCAAATCCCACCTCGACGGCTCCCGGCACCGGTTCACCCCGGAGGTGTCGATGCGCATCCAGCATCAGCTCGGCGCCGACATCATGTTCGCGTTCGACGAGCTGACCACCCTGATGAACACCCGCGGCTACCAGGAACAGTCCGTCGAACGGACTCAGGCGTGGGCGGTGCGGTGCATCGCCGAACACGAGAAGCTCACGGCGCAGCGCGCCCACCGTCCGTACCAGGCGCTGTTCGGGGTGGTGCAGGGCGCGCAGTACGAGGACCTGCGCCGGCAGGCGTGCCGCGGGCTCGAATCGATCGTCGGCGAGTCGGGCCGCGGCTTCGACGGCTACGGCATCGGCGGGGCGCTCGAGAAGCAGAACCTCGGCACCATCGTCCGCTGGTGCACCGAGGAACTGCCCGAGCACAAGCCCCGGCACCTGCTCGGCATCAGCGAGCCCGACGACATGTTCGTCGCGATCGAGCACGGCGTCGACACGTTCGACTGCGTGAACCCGTCGCGGGTGGCGCGCAACGCGGCGATCTACCACCCGGACGGGCGTTTCAACATCAACACCAGCCGGTTCCGCCGCGACTTCACCCCGATCGACGAGGACTGCGACTGCTACACCTGCCGGCACTACACGCGCGCGTACATCCACCACCTGTTCAAGGCGAAGGAGATGCTGGCGTCCACGTTGTGCACCATCCACAACGAGCGGTTCACGGTGCGCCTCGTCGACGAGATCCGCGCCGCCATCGACGGCGGGTACCTCGAGGAACACAAGGCCGAGACCCTGGGCCGGTTCTACGCGCGGCGGTGAGTGAGCGTCCGCGAACTCCACCGTCGTCCACGACGGCTGCCGCGGACGACCGGACCGGTCGCGGCGCTCACTCGGCGTAGGTCGGCTCGCGCCGCTTCACGTGCGCGATGACCGCGTAGGTGACCGGCATGACGGCGACCTCGACCAGCGTCTTCCACAGGAACCCGACCACCACGTAGTTCACGAAGTCCGCCCACGTGGTGATGCCGATGACGCCGGCGGCGATCGCACAGAAGATGAGCGTGTCGGCGAACTCGCCGACGACGGTGGAGCCGATCAGCCGCGCCCACAGGTGCTTCTCCTTGGTGACCTCCTTGATGCGCACCAGCACGTAGGAGTTGAGCAGCTGCCCGACGAGGTAGCCGGCGAGGCCGGCCAGCAGCAGCCGCGGCACCACCCCGAGGACCGCCTCGAATGCGGCCTGATTCTCGTAGAAGTCGGCGGGCGGCAGCTGCTGGGCGATCCAGAAGCACAACGCGGCCAGCGCCACCGCACCGAAGCCGTAGTAGACCGCGCGACGGGTCGCGGCGAAGCCGTACACCTCGCTCAGGACGTCACCGACGATGTAGGCGAGCGGGAACAGGAAGAACGCGCCGTCGGTGATGATCGGCAGGACCTGCAGCGGGCCGAGCGCCCACTCGGCGTCGCCGAAGAAGGCCACGCCCTTGCTGGCGGCGACGTTGGAGATGATGAGCACCGCCGTGAACAGGGCCACCAGCCCGGGGTAGTAGCTGCGGACCACGCGGGCGAAGTGCGCATGGTCGGATTGCTGGGTCTGCACGTGCTCTGTCACCCGGCCATCCAAGCACTCGGACCGGAGGAAGGCGAAGAACGGACGAAAAGGACGCGGGCCCCGACCCGGTTGGATCGGGGCCCGCGACGTGCCGTCAGGGGGCTCCGCGACGTGCCGTCAGGGGGCTACCCGTCCGCCCGTGACGACCCGGTACGCGTATGCGTAGGCGATGGTGGTGACGGGCACCGTGACCAGCAGGCCGACGTAGCACAGCAGCGCGCCGACGAAGTTGATCGCGGACAGCACCAGCCACAGCAGGATCAGCTGCCCCACGTTGGCCGCGGCGGCGGACGCGCTCGACTTGATCGCCGTGACCGCGTCCTGCCGCTGGTCGATGACGAAATGCAGCGCCCACACGGTCAGGAAGGCGACGATGATGCCGCCGACGATGACGAGCGAGCCGAGCAGCGTGCCGACCGCGATGAGCAGGGAGACGAGCAGGATCGGACCGAGGCTGCCGACGCGGAAGAAGTCCTTCAGCGCCGGCTTGTGCCCGTCCAGCTCGTACAGGGCCCCGCGCACCGCGGCGGCCTGGACGACGAGCATGCCGATGACGAACGCGACGATCAGCACGATCATCACGACGATCCCGACGCCCGACATGCCCGTGCTGTAGCCGTAGCGGTCCGTCGTGGTCGAGGCCATCACGACGCCGAACATCAGGGCACCGAACACGAGGGCGGCCACGACGATCACACCGGCCAGGCTCAGCCAGCCGCCGACGTTCTCACTGAACTTGCGCCACCCGTAGTTCAGCGCGTCGCCGATGTTGATCTGCGCGCGGGGAGGGCCGAAGCCGGGTGGAGGCGGGTAGCCGCCGGGGGCGCCGTATCCGGGCGGCGGTCCGTACCCGGCCGGATTCCCGTACTGCGGCGGCCCGTACTGCGGGCCGGGCTGTTGCGGTGCGCCACCGTACTGGGCGCCACCGTACTGCGGAGCGCCGTACTGGGGAGCGCCGTACTGGGGAGCGCCGTACTGCGGCGGCGGGCCCTGCGGCGGGGCATAGCCGGGCGGAGGCCCGCCGTAGTTCGGTCCCTGCGGCGGGTAACCCTGGGGCGGACCGTACCCGGGCGGTGGGCCGTACGGCTGCGCGCCCGGGTACTTGTTCGGATCCTGCGGATCGGGATTGGACTCGTAGCCCCCGGTGGTCATCTTGTTCCTCTTGTTCGTAACGTGCCGCGTCGTGGAACGCCCGGGTCCGTCAGGGCGCGACGCCGCGGCCGGTGGTCACCCGGTAGGCGTAGGTGGAGGCGATGATCGTCAGCGGAATCGTGACGAGCAGACCCAGGCCGCACGGGATGGCGCCGAGGATGTTGATGCCGACCAGAGCCAGCGCCAGCAGCAGCAGCGGTCCCACGTTGGACGAGATGGCCCGGAAGCTGGACTTGATCGCGTCCACCGGCTGCTGGTTCTGGTCGATGACGAACTGCAGCGTCCACCAGGTCAGGAAGATGACGATGAAGCCGGGGATGATCAGCAGGATGAAACCGACCACGGTCATGAGCGAGACGAGCAGGCTCGCGACCACCACGGCGCCGATGTTCTCGAACTGGAAGAACGAGCCGAACGACGGACGATTGCCGTCGGTTTCGTGCAGCGCGCCGCGCACGTAGGCGGCCTGGATCAGGATGCTGACGAACACGCTGACGATCGCGCCGATGATGCTGAGCGCCGTCAGTTCGTTCGTGTCGAAGCCGCCGAAGATCACGTTGATCACGAACTGGATCAGCGCCGCCGCGACGACGAACGCGATCCAGACGCCCGCGTTCTGGCTGAACTTCTTCCAGCCGTAGCCGATCGCGTCACCCACGTTGAGCTGCGTGGGGGCGCCGAATCCGCCGTACTGGCTACCGCCCGAGGGGTAGTTGCCGGGCGGGGGCGGGTAGCTGCCGGGTGGGGGCGGGTAGCCGCCCTGAGGCGGGTAGTTGCCCGGCGGGGGCGGGTAGCCACCCTGAGGCGGGTAGTTGCCGGGCGGGGGCGGATAGTTCCCGGGCGGGGGATAGTTGCCGGGGGGTGGGTAGTTGCCGGGAGGCGGGGGGTAGCCGCCCTGCGGGGGGTTGGGTTCGCCGCCCTGGTTGTTGGGCTCTTTGCTGGGGTCGTAACCGCCGGTCGTCATCGGATCCTTCTCGGTGGGAGGGTGGAGCCAATCGCGTTGTCGACTGCGCACACTACGTCCGACGCGCCCGAATTGCACGATCACCGGAACTTCCGCGAGCCGGACGACCGGCGCGAACCGGACTACGCGGCGGTGCCGGCCGCGCGGACCCCGCAGGGCTGTCGCGCTGCACCGATACCGGTCACCAGCTGCCGTCGTACACCCACGGCTCCCGCGGGAGCCGGGCCGGATTCCATCGTTCGAGCAGCAGCTCCGGCGTGACGGGCTCGTCCTTGTCCGCCAGGTCGAGCGAGACCGCGATCCGGCTCAGGACGTCGGCCGCGGTGTGGCCCAGCGCCGCCTGGTCGGTGAGCGTGACGGCACCGTCGCGCTTGGCGAGGCGTTTGCCGTGCACGTTCAGCGCCAGCGGCACGTGCGCGTAGGTGGGTACCGGAAGCCCGAGCAGCGCCGCGAGATAGGCCTGCCGCGGTGCCGAGGTGAGCAGGTCGTCGCCGCGTACCACCTGGTCGATGCCCTGCGCCGCGTCGTCGACGACGACGGCCAGGTTGTAGGCGGGGATGCCGTCGCCGCGGCGCAGCACGAGGTCGTCGACGACACCGGTGAAGCTGCCGTGCACCACGTCCGCCACGGTGAAGGTGGCGGCGCCGGACCGCAGGCGCAGCGCGGCGGGCCGCCCCGACGCCCGTTTCGCCTCCCGTTCGGCCTCGGTGAGGTTCCGGCACGTTCCCGGATAGGCGCCCTGCGGGGCGTGCGGCGCGGACGCCGCATGCTGGATCTCGCGTCTCGTGCAGAAGCACTCGTAGGTCAGGCCCGCGCGGGTGAGGCGGGCGATCGCGGCGTCGTAGAGGGGCAGCCGCCGCGACTGGTGGACCACCTCGTCGTCCCAGTTCAGGCCCAGCGCGGCGAGGTCGGCGAGCTGACGTTCCTGCGCGCCGGGCCGGACCCGGTCCAGATCCTCGACGCGGATCAGGAACCGCCGCCCGGTGCTCCGGGCGAACAGCCACGCGAGGACCGCCGTGCGCAGGTTTCCGAGGTGCAGGTCGCCCGACGGGCTCGGGGCGAACCGGCCGGCCCCAACCCGCGCGTCCCCGGCCGAATGTGACATTTGGTCAGACTATCGAGCGTGATGTCACATTCGGTCACCTGCACGCCGGTGGGTCACGCGACGGGCCGGCCGAGCAGGACGGAGCGCTGGGCGTGCACGGTCTCGCGGATCGCCGCGACGACGGCGGCGACCTCCGGCCGGCGCAGCGTCTCCGACCGCGCCACCATCCAGTAGTTCAGCCGCGCCTCCACCTCCCCGGGGAGGATCCGCACCAGGTCGGCGTGCCGGTCGGCCATGAAGCACGGCAGCAGCCCGAGCCCGGCCGCGGCGCGGGTCGCCTCGACGTGGACGAACACGTTGGTCGAGCTCACCGACTCGTGCATGTCCGGGGCGATGCGACGGGCCAGGTCCAGGTCGTCGACCTGCAGCATCGAGTCGATGAAGTACACCAGGGGATGACGGCTCAGCTCACGCACCGTCGTCGGGGCACCGTGTTCGGCGACGTAGTCCCGCGCCGCGTACAGGCCGAGGGTGTAGTCGGCCAGCCGGTGCGCCTCGGCGCGGTGCACCTGGGGGCGTCCCACCACCACCTCGAGGTCGAGGCCGGACCGCTGCTGCGACGCGCGACGCGTGGCCGCGACGATCTCCACCGCCACGCCCGGGTGCCGTCGCCGCACCAGCGCACCGGCCGGGGCCGCGATGTAGGCGCTGAAGCCGTCGGTCGCCGAGACCCGGACGACGCCCTCGAGCCCGCGGTCCCCGTCGGGTCCGGCCAGCCCGGCGACGGCGGCCTCGATCCGCTCGGCCGCGGCGAGGGCCGAGCGGCCGAGCTCGGTGAGCTCCCATCCGCCCGACGCGCGGGCCAGCACGCGCCCGCCGAGGCTCTTCTCCAGCGCCGCGATACGACGGGCGATGGTGGTGTGGTTGACGCCGAGGTCGTCGGCGGCGGTCGTGAAGCGGCCCGTGCGGCCGACGGCCAGCAGAACCAGCAGGTCATCGGCCGACGGCGCGCTCATGTGTGCATTCTTGCAGATCTGCTCTGCGGATCGCGTCATTGTGCATGCAGATCTGTGCATCAATACTCGGCACATGCGTTCAGAAGTGTTGCCCGTCACAGTCGAACCGAGGAGGACGAACCCATGAGCGTCGAACAGGCACGGCCCGACGGCCGTACACCGGACGAGACCCCCGCCTCGGGCCTGCGCAAGGTCGTCGGCGCGTCGATGGCCGGCACCGTCGTCGAGTGGTACGAGTTCTTCCTCTACGGCACCGCCGCCACCCTGGTGTTCTCCAAGGTCTTCTTCCCCGACAACGGCAACGAGCTCGACGCCATCATCGCCGCGTTCGTCACCTACGCCGTCGGCTTCGTCGCGCGGCCCCTCGGCGGCGTCGTGTTCGGCCACTTCGGCGACAAGTTCGGCCGCAAGAAGCTGCTGCAGACCAGCCTCGTGCTCGTCGGCGTCGCCACCTTCCTCATGGGCTGTCTGCCCACTTTCGGTGCCATCGGCTACTGGGCGCCCGCGCTGCTCGTCACGCTGCGTTTCGTCCAGGGCTTCGCCGTGGGCGGCGAGTGGGGCGGCGCGGTGCTGCTCGTCGCCGAGCACAGCCCCAACCGTTCGCGCGGCTTCTGGGCGTCGTGGCCGCAGGCCGGCGTGCCGATGGGCAATCTCGTCGCCACCGTCGTCCTGCTGATCCTGACCACCACGCTGTCCGACGCGGCGTTCCTCTCGTGGGGCTGGCGTATCGCGTTCTGGCTGTCGGCCGTCATCGTGCTGGTCGGCTACTACATCCGCACCAAGGTCACCGACGCGCCGATCTTCCTCGAGGCCCAGCGTGAGGCCGAGCAGATCAAGTCCAGCTCGTACAGCGTCGTCGAGGTCGTCAAGCGATACCCGCGCGGCGTGTTCACCGCCATGGGTCTGCGCTTCGCCGAGAACGTCATGTACTACCTCGTCGTCACGTTCTCGATCACCTATCTCAAGGTGGTCGTCGGTGCGAACACCTCCACCATCCTGTGGTGGATGCTCGCCGCGCACGCCGTGCACTTCGCGATCATCCCCGTCGTCGGGCGCCTGTCCGACACCTTCGGCCGCCGCCCGGTGTACATGGTCGGTGCCGTCACCGCCGGCACGTGGGGCTTCTTCGCCTTCCCGATGATGGACAGCGGGCACAACGCCCTCGTCATGTCCGCCATCGTCATCGGACTGGTGTTCCACGCCTTCATGTACGCCGGCCAGCCCGCGATCATGGCCGAGATGTTCCCGACCCGCATGCGCTACGCGGGTGTCTCGCTCGGCTACCAGGTGACCTCCATCGTCGCCGGCTCGCTCGCGCCGATCATCGCGACCGCGCTGCTCAGCCGCTACGGCAGCGCTGTGCCCATCGCGATCTACCTGGCCGTGGCGTCCGTGGTGACGATCATCGCCGTCGTCGCCGCCCGCGAAACCAAGGGCATCAGCCTGCGCGACATCGATGCCGCGGATGCCCGCGCCGTCGGCGCCGAGAAGACGGCGGTGTCCGCATGAGTGCCCGCACCGCGCTGATCACCGGCGGCGCCGGCGGCATCGGGGCGGCGTGCGCCCGGGAACTGGGCGCCCGCGGCGTGCAGGTCACCGTCGCCGACGTCGACGAGGTCGCCGCCAAGACCCTCGCCCACGAGATCGGCGGGCAGGCGTGGGCGGTGGACCTGCTCGACACCGACCAGCTCGACGGGCTCCGGCTCGAGGTCGACATCCTCGTCAACAACGCCGGCATCCAGGTCGTCCGCCCGATCGAGGAGTTCGCCCTCACCGACTTCCGCCGGATCCAGACCCTGATGGTGGAGGTGCCCTTCCTCCTCGTGAAGGCGGCCCTGCCGCACATGTACGACCGGGCATTCGGGCGCATCGTCAACGTGTCGTCGGTGCACGGCCTGCGGGCGTCGGCCTTCAAGTCCGCGTACGTCACCGCCAAGCACGGCCTCGAGGGGCTGTCGAAGGTCACGGCCCTCGAGGGCGGTCCGCACGGCGTCACCAGCAACTGCGTCAACCCGGGCTATGTGCGAACGCCGTTGGTGGAGAAGCAGATCAGCGACCAGGCCCGGCTGCACGGCATCGACGAGGAGCGAGTGCTCGCCGACGTGCTGCTCACCGAGCCGGCGATCAAGCGGCTCGTCGAACCCGGGGAGGTGGCCTCCCTCGTCGCGTGGCTGGCCTCGGACGACGCCGGCATGGTCACCGGCGCCTCCTACACGATGGACGGCGGCTGGACCGCCCGCTGACCCACCCCCTGTGTGTGTGGCCGAATGTCACATCGCGTCGATCAGATCGAACGCGTGTGACATTCGGCCACAGGCATTTTCGAAGGCGATCAGTGGGCGTCGGCGCCGTCGAGCGACAGCTGGATCTGGGTGTGCAGCGCGTGGGTGAGGTACTCCGGCGGATACAGCTCCGGGCTGGCGACGGCGTCGAGGGCCAGGCCGTTGACCGCGGCCAGCAGGAGCGCCGCCCGGGTCTCGGGCTCCGCGGTGCCCATCCGGATCAGGACGGCGGAGACCGCGGTGCGCATCGTGAACAGCGTCGTGTGCCGGATCGTGCTCAACGACGGCGACGTCGCGGCCCGCACGGTGAACGCCGCCATCACGTGCGCCTCGGCGGTGCGCTGGTCGTCGAGCGGCAGCAGCTGGCTCAGCGCCGCGAACAGGGTGCGCGCCGGATCGATGTCGGGGTCGACGGTGCTCAGCCGCGTCAGCACCCGTTCGGCGAGCGCGCGGAACGAGTAGGCGAGCATCTCGTCCTTGGTAGGGAAGTGGTGCTGCACGGCGCCGATCGATACACCTGCATGGCTGGCCACCTCGCGCACGCTGGCGCCGTCGAGCCCGATCCGCGCCGCGACCTCGAGCAGGGCCGCGGCGAGACGCGTGGGGCTGGTGGTGGCATAGGGGCGCGCGCGCATGGATGCACCGTACCTGCGCGCATCTCCATACGTCGGTATGGGGCATCGACCCCGCACCTCGGGGCGGTGTCGGCGACCGTCGCTGCACCACCTGCGGTGCCGCGTGCGGCCGGGCGGTTCCAGGACCGCCGGCGTTCGTCAGAAGTTCTCGTCGATGCAGGCCAGGCGATCACCGGCCATGCCGGCCTCGCCGGGACCGGTCCTGGTGCGCTGCGCGTGGAGTACCACGGATGCGGCCTCACCGTCGCGGACCGCCCAGTCGACCGTCGTCGACGTCTGGGCGTTGCCGTCGCCGTCGGTGGTGATGTCGAGCCAGATCTCGTTCCGGGGGTTCGCGTAGGCCGGATCCGTCGACGGAGATTGCGGGGTGGCCGCGGGGTCCACGTTGTTCTGATAGTGCGGCCCCGCATCCGACGGTTGTGGCCCGCACGGCTGCGTGTGTACGTGCACGCCGAAGTCGCGGGTGGGCGCAAGACCGGTTGCGTTGAGCGTGACCGTCGTGCGGCCGTCTTCCTCTTCGGATTCGACGGTCACGGTCGACCCCACCGGGACGGCGGCTTCGTCGTAGGTGTAGGCGTTGTCGTCGCCACCACCTTCCCCGGGCAGCTGGAAGGCCACTCCATCCGTGCCGGGCAGGGGGGTGGGCATGCCGGTGGTCGTCGTTTCCGAAGACGCGGGAGGCGTCTCGACGGTGGCCTGGTTGTCCGTCGAGGCGTCGTCGCCGCCGCATCCGGCGGCGACGAGTGCGGTCAGGGACACGCCTGCGATCAAGGTTGTACGTCGTGTGTTCATGATTCGGCGTTACCCCCTGGTGCGCCGCGTTGAACCTCCGGCGGAGCGCTCACCCGTGGCACGGTGAGACAGGGGCACACCTGCCGGACCTGCACCGCCGCGGTCCCGCTCGGTCAGGTCCTGCTCACCCCGCTGATGATCAGGGACAGGCCCGCCCCGAGGAGCCAGACGTCCTTGGCGATCGGCGTGCCCTGCTGGGTCGGGCGGAACGATCCGCCCTCGTGCATGCCGGGCATCCGCCAGTACATCGCGAGCAGACCCGAACTGAACGCGGTCAGCGCGGCGCCGGCCACGACGGGGGAGACGACGGGCGCCAGCAGCAGGGTGCCGACGCCGATCTCAGCGGTCGACAGGGCCTGGCCGAACGTCTCCGGCCGCATCTTCCCGAGCCGGGGGAGCGCCTTGCTCGCCATGTCCTGCAGCCCTGCGGCGGCCTCGGGCGGGAGATCGCGCTTGCCCAGCCCGGAATTGAGGATGAAAGCACCGGTGGCCAGCCGGAGCGGAACGTTGCTCAGTCGCACGGGAACCTCCGGAGGATCGAATGTGACCGATTATCCCGCATTCCCCGTGACGGTGGCGGCAAACTTCCCACGGCCGTCCGGATGCAGCACGATGAAGCGGTCGGCTCACCACCGGGAGGACGCCATGCCCGAGTACGGCCGGAAGCTCCTCTTCGGCAGCTTCCTCACGCCGGCCGCCGAGAACCCTGCCGCGGTCGTCGACCTCGCGGTCGCCTCCGAACGCGCCGGCCTGGACCTGGTCACCTTCCAGGACCACCCGTACCAGGCCCGTTTCCTCGACGCCTGGACCCTGCTGACCTGGGTCGCCGCGCGGACGACGCGGGTACTCGTGGCGCCGAACGTGGCGAACCTGCCGCTGCGCGGCCCGGCGATCCTCGCGCGCAGCGCGGCCTCCCTCGACCGCCTCAGCGGCGGACGCGTGGAGCTGGGCCTCGGCGCGGGCGCCTACTGGGACGCGATCGCCGCGAACGGCGGACCGCACCGCACCACGGGCGAAGCCGTCGACGCGCTGGAGGAGGCGATCACCGTCATCCGGGAGCTGTGGGCCGACCGCCGGGGTGGCGCCCGCGTCGACGGCACCCACTACCGTCTCGCCGGCGCCAAGCGCGGCCCGGCGCCCGCCCACGACATCGGAATCTGGCTCGGCGCCTACGGTCCTCGCATGCTCGCCCTCACCGGACGCGCCGCCGACGGGTGGCTGCCCAGCGCGTTCGCCGCTTCGCCGGACCGGCTCGCCGAGATGTCGAGGAGGGTCGACGAGGCGGCTGTGGACGCCGGCCGGGACCCGCGCGAGATCCGCCGGCTCTACAACATCAGCGGCCGATTCGACGGCGGTGCGGACGGCGGGTTCCTCGCCGGGCCGCCCGCCGTGTGGGCGGAGCAGCTCGCGGAGCTGACCCTGCGCCACGGCATCAGCGGCTTCGTGCTCGGCACCGATGCCCGCCCCGACATCGAGCGATTCGCGCAGGAGGTCGCGCCGCGCGTCCGCGAACTCGTCTCGGCGGCAAGGTGATCCGGACTCAGCCGGGGAGTACCGCACGCGGCACGGCGGCGCGCAGTTGCACGTCCACCACGAAGTCGCCGTCCTCCGGCGTGTAGCGGCGCCGCGGGTCGTGGTCCTCCACCCGGAAGCTGTCGAGCGCGGGGGAGTGGGTGGTGACGGCGACCGTGCCGTCGTCGAGATCGAACTGCAGCAACCGCTGGAACGCCGTCGCGCGTCGACCGTCGACGAGGAAGTACTGATAGTCGGCGAGCATCTCGACCACGCGCCGGTCGCTGCCGGGGATCGGGCGGTCGGTCACGGTCGTCTGCCCGTCCACGTGCCCGGACAGCACCATGAACACCGACTCGTGCGGCACGACGAGCCGGTTCCAGATCTGCTGGCCCGAACTGCCGCCGATGTCGCCGAATCCGCTCATCCGTAGGCGCCCGTCCTCGTCCAGGTAGTAGTGCGCGGCGACGATCGTGTTGCGGTCCGGATGGGCGGCCAGCACCTGCTCGGCCCAGCGCATCACGTGCTCCGCCGGGTTGTAGCCGATGTAGAGGACGAGGAACCGGGCGCCGGCGATCTCGAACAGGTCGTAGTGCGCCGAGTTGTCGGTGTCGGTCACCGAGTCGCCCCACTGCGGCCGGTCCCGGAACCGCTGCGGCCCGAAGTACTCGTTGTACAGCGCGTGGTTGCGTTCGTGCTCGCCCGGCACGAGCCGGCCCGCGACGTTCCACAGGTTGTCGTGGTTGCCGGGCAGGACCCCGTAGGGCATCCCGGCCGCCTCGAGGATTCCCATCGCCTCCGACGCGACCTCGAACTCCGCGCGGGCGCGGGCGTCCGGGGCGCCCGGCCGGATCCACGACTGGATCAGGTCCCCGGTGTGCACGGTGTACGCGATCTTCCGGTCGCGGGCCTGCTGCGCCGTCCAGGTCGTCATGGCCCGGAAGGCGGCGGTGTCGTCGCGGGCGAGGTACTGGGTGTCGGTGAGGTGCTGGATAGCGAAGTCGTAGTCCGCCGGATCGGCGAACGCCTGGTCCGGTACGGCGTTGGCGTCGCGGAAACCCCGGTCGCGACGGGGCCCGTCGATCACCAGGATCTCCACGCGGCCGGCGATGCCGGTGATCCGGGCCTCGAGCACGATCGGTCCGCCGGGCGCTGCGGGCCGGGCCACGGCGCGCGGCTCGCCCCACGATCGGCCCGTGCGCACGTGCAGGGCGAGGTCGTCGAGGTTGACGCTGCGGCCCTGCCACCGGAGCGTCACCGCCTCGGTTCCGGCGGGGAATTCGAGTTCGTAACGGACATAGGGATATTCGTCGAACTTGTCGCCGACGGACACCGGGGCACCGCTCTCGGCGACGTCGCGCGGGAGCGGTGGGTCCGCCGAGTCGGTCACGCCCGCGTACATCGTCGCGGACGTCGCCGGGACGTCGGTGGTCAGTCCCGTCGCCGGGATGCCGACGGACGTGACGGGCGCGGGCACCGACGGTGCCGCCCCGGCGGGGCCGGACAGGAGGGCGGCCACAGCCAGCAACGACACCGGAAGCCAGGAGCCCGGGGCGCGCATCCCCCGACGCTACCGCTGATCAGGCGCAACGCCACCGCCGATCAGGCGCAACGCCACCGCCGATCAGGCGCAACGCCACCGCCGATCAGGCGCGGCGCTACCGCCGATCAGGCGCGACGGCCCAGGTGCGCGAGCACCCGGGTCCGCCGGTCGGCGTCCGCGGGCACCTCGACGGCGGGCCCGCAGACCCCCTCCATACGGATCGAGTCGCCCAGGGCCTGCGCCGTCGCCTCCACGAAGTCGAGATCCTCGTCGTCGACGGAGTCGTCCAGGCCGGCGGCGCGGGCGATGTCCCAGCCGTGCACGACGAGGTCGAAGTTGTAGAACCGCGCGACGGTCGCGGCGAGGGTGGTGCGGCCGAAGTGGCCGTCGTACTCGAGGCCGGCGCGCTGCGGATCGTCGAGGATCGCCTGCATGCCGTCGCGGGTGGCGGCCCACGCGCCGGCCGGGTCGGTGTCCGGCGAGGGGCAGGCGGGCAGTTCCAGGCCGACGACGGTGACGATCTGCCGCTGCGTGTCGACGACGTGCCGCAGCACGTCGCGGGCGGTCCAGCCCTCGCAGGGCGACGGCGCGTCCCACCGGTCGGCCGGCACGGCCTCGACGCGTGTGGTGAACTTCGCCGCGAGTTCGCGGTAGTGACGGGCGGGGGAGAGGGTCTCGGTCATGCCGCGAATTCTTCCGCCCCGAGGTCGCCGAGGGATTGGATACTTCGGACATCGAGTGCCGAGCCCGGGCCGTGCCACCGTGGTGCCTCGCCGGCGAGCAGGGCGGTGGGCGTCAGGGTGGAGATCCTGCGGGCCTCACGGTTCAGGTGCGACTGGTCGCTGTAGCCGGCGACCGATGCGAGTTCGGCCAGTCCGCGCCCGGGACCGGCGTCGGCGAGGGCCATGAACCGTTGCAGGCGAAGAATCGATCGCAACGTGGCCGGGCCGTACCCGAACGCCTCGTTGCAGCGGCGCTGCAGCTGACGCTCGGTGAGTGCGGCGGTGTCGGCGAGCGTGCCGACGCTCCACGAGTGCCCGGACAGTGCCTGCCGGAGGTGCCCGATCAGCGGGTCGGGGGCAAGGCCGTGCGCGAGCCAGCGCCGCACCGCGGATTGGAACACCTCGAGCCGTTCGGGGGCGGTCCGGGCGTTGTCGAGCCGGTCGGCGAGTGGTCTGGCCCCGGCCGAGCCGATCAGGTCGTCCAACCCGACGCGGGTATCGCGGAGTTGCGCGGCCGACGCGCGCAGGGCGAACGAGGCGAGACCGGGGCGGAACCGAACGCCGGCGGAGACGACGCCGGGCGGCAGGGTGAACGACCACGCGGAGGTTTCCGGACCGCACACGCGGATGCCGACGCCGGCGATCCACAGGACGTCGACGCATCCGTCCGGAACGAGGAGGTGACTCTGCCCGTCGGAGACCGCCGACCACACGCACACCAGGTGCTCGGCGAGGTCCGCGCTGGGAGTGCTCGGCACATACCACCTCATGGCCCACGAGCGTAGGCGCAGGCTCCGACAATCGCTGCCTGCGTGGGGAACCGGCTTCCGTCACGGCCGGTACGGCAGGTGCCGCACCGCGACGGTGAGTGCGACGGCGACCGCGGTGGCGACCCACAGGGCGTGCAGTCCGAACGCCCGATGCGCGAGGGCACCGCCGACGGCGCCGGTCACCAGGCCCAGCCACAGGCCCAGGTACGGCAGCCAGCTCCAGCGGGGCCCGCCGAACAGCGCGGCCGCGAGCCGCTGCCCGATCTTGACGAGCGCCCCGGTCATGTACGTCAGGGCCACGCTCACCTCGCCGTCGCGCTGGAACACCGAGTTCTCCGCGCCCATGGCGAGGGTCATCGCCACCACCGCGACGGGCGTCCACCCCGCCGTGTGGGCGAGCGCACCGAGTAGCAGCAGCGCGGATACCGCGGCGAGGACGGCGGTCTTGCGGGCGCGCCGGCTGCGGTCGGACAGTTGCGCCACCACCCCGCCGAGGACGACACCGACGAGGAAGAGCCCGATGATGCCGGCGGTGAGGGCCGCCTGGCCCCAGGCGCCGTCGGCCAGGCCGACGCTCATGCGCGTGGAGTTGCCGCTCATGAACGACACGAACACGCCCCCGAGGGTGATGAAGCCGAGCGCGTCGACGAATCCGGCGAGGCCGGACAGCGCGATGGCGAGGGCCGTGAGTTGTCTGCCGTATCCGACCACGGACAAATCGTAATCACCTTGTGCTGTTACCTCTGGTAACGAAAGGGATGTCCGGTACGACCTCCGGGAGACGCCCTTTCGTTCCCCCGCGGAGGGTGCCGCCGTACCGCATCCCGCCCCCAGGAGTACCCAGCGTGTTCGCCTCACCGTCCCGCCAGTCCCCGAACCACCGCAGGCGGGGATGGAGCGCCGGACTCGCCGCGGCGGCCCTGCTGCTGACCGGATGCGCCGCAGCAACGGACACCGCCACCCCGGCGCACGCGCCCACCGTCGCCGCGACCCCGACGGTGACGACCACCCCGCCCCCGGCCCCCGCACCGGCGCCGACCCACGTTCCCGCGGACGCATCCGCCTCGTCGGCGCTGGCCACGCTCGCGACGCTGCCGGTCAAGGGGCGAGCGCCCAAGACCGGTTACGACCGCGAACTCTTCGGCCCGGCGTGGAGCGACGACGTCGACGTCGACGGCGGCCGCAACGGCTGCGACACCCGCAACGAAATCCTGCGGCGCGACCTCGTCGACATCACCTACAAGACCGCCACCCGGGACTGCGTGGTCCTCTTCGGCACCCTCCACGACGCCTACACCGGCACGACCATCGAGTTCCGCCGTGGCCAGGACACCTCCGCCGACGTGCAGATCGACCATGTCGTCGCGCTGTCCGACGCGTGGCAGAAGGGTGCCCAGCAGCTCGACCAGCAGACCCGCGCGAACTTCGCCAACGATCCCCGCAACCTGCAGGCCGTCGACGGCGACGCCAACCAGCAGAAGGGCGACGGCGACGCCGCGACCTGGCTGCCGCCGAACCGGTCCTACCGGTGCACGTACGTCGCGCGGCAGATCGAGGTCAAGGCCCTCTATCAGCTGTGGGTGACCCAGGCCGAGCACGACGCGATGGTCCGCGTCCTCACCGAGTGCGGCGCCGCCGCTCCGGCGCCCGTGCCCGCCGCGCCTGCCGCGACCGTGGCGCCGGAACCGGCCCCGTCGGTGGCATCGCCGCCGGCCGCCGCCGCGACCTACCGCAACTGCGCCGAGGCGCGGGCCGCCGGCGCCGCGCCGCTGTACGCCGGTCAGCCCGGGTACAGCGAGGAGATGGACGGTGACCGGGACGGTGTCGCCTGCGAGTGAGCCGCCCGGCGCGTCAGCGCTCCGCGACCGTGATCGTCACCGTGTCGCCCACCTCGACCGACTCGGCGGCGCGCACCGACCTCTTCAACGCGAGGAAATGCCGGCCGTCGCCCCGCGGCTGCAGGGACGTGTCCCACTCGGTGCCGCCCATGCGGGCGCGTACCGGGATCAGTCCGCGTACGGCGACGCTCGTCACGGCCTCGACGATCCGGGCCGGCACGTCGAGGTAGTGCCAGCCGCCCGGGCCGGGAAAGACCTCGACGATGCCGGAGAAGCGCATGCCGCGAGGCTAGAGGGTGGGGCCGACACGACAGGGAAGCGAAAAAGCCCCTGTGATCCGCGAAGCTGCGGATCACAGGGGCTTCCCCGTGGCGGAGGATAGGGGATTTGAACCCCTGAGGGCGTTAACCCAACCCGCGTTCCAGGCGAGCGCCATAGGCCACTAGGCGAATCCTCCGTGGGGAAGCATACCGAATATGACCTGGTGGTTGCCAAACGGGGAGGTCGCCGCGGGTTTCGGCGGGGTGTGGCGGTGCCGATTCACGGTTCGGAGCGATGTTTGTCTACACTGGCCGATGGATCCCGCGCGGCGCGCATCCTGTGAACTCCCCCAGGGCCGGAAGGCAGCAAGGGTCAACGGGCTCTGCCGGGTGCGCGGGGTCCCCTAGCTTCCGATGCCGATGCCCGTGCCGTTGGGCGCGGTGAAAGGTCCTTCCGCATGCCTACCCAAACCCAGATTGGGTTGATGAGCCATGAGGAACTCGTCGCAGAGCACGAGCGCCAGTCCCACAACTACGCGCGACTCGAAGCCGAGAAGCTGACGCTGGACCTGACTCGCGGCAAGCCGTCCCCCGAGCAGCTGGACCTCTCCGCGGAGTTGCTGTCGCTGCCCGGGGTCGACGACTACCGCGACGCGTCCGGCACGGACTGCCGTAACTACGGCGGCCTGCGCGGACTGCCCGAGCTGCGCGCCATCTTCGGGGAGCTCCTGGGCATCCCCACCGAGAACCTGATCGCCGGCAACAACGCCAGCCTCGAGATCATGCACGACCTGGTCGTGGCGTCGTTGCTGCACGGCACGGTGGATTCACCGCGCCCGTGGTCCCAGGAACCCGTCGTCAGGTTCCTGTGCCCCGCGCCCGGCTACGACCGGCACTTCGCGATCACCGAGTCGTACGGGATCGAGATGATCCCGGTGCCCATGCACGACGACGGGCCGGACCTGGCGAAGATCGCCGCGCTCGTCGGCTCGGACCCGCAGATCAAGGGCATGTGGGCGGTGCCCACCTACTCGAACCCGACCGGCGCCGTGTACTCCGAGCGCGCCGCCCGCGAACTGGCGTCGATGCCGACCGCCGCGCCGGACTTCCGGATCTTCTGGGACAACGCGTACGCCGTGCATCCCCTGGTCGAGGAGGCCGCCCCCGCCCTGGACATCCTGGGCATGGCGGCCGAGGCCGGGCACCCGAACCGCGTGTTCGTCCTCGCCTCGACATCCAAGATCACCTTTGCCGGCGCCGGCGTCAGCTTCTTCGGCAGCTCGGCCGAGAACCTGGCGTGGTACGAGAAGTTCCTGGGTATCAAGACCATCGGCCCGGACAAGGTCAACCAGCTGCGTCATCTGCGCTTCTTCGGTGATGCCGACGGGGTGCGGGCCCACATGGCCAAGCATCGCGAGCTCCTCGCACCGAAGTTCGCGCTCGTGCTGAAGATCCTCGAGGACCGGCTCGGGCCGTCGAAGGTGGCGTCCTGGACCGAGCCGAAGGGCGGCTACTTCATCAGCCTCGACGTGGTGGAGGGCACCGCCAAGCGGGTCATCTCCCTCGCGAAGAACGCGGGGATCGCGCTGACCGCGGCCGGGTCGGCGTTCCCGTACAAGAACGACCCCGAGGACAAGAACATCCGGCTCGCCCCGAGCTTCCCGTCGCTGAACGAACTCGCCACCGCCATGGACGGCGTCGCGACGTGCGTGCTGCTCGCGGCGACCGAGAAGGCCCTGGGCAAGTAGCTCCTCCCCGTAGGCCCCGGTCGTCACGCGGCGACCGGGGCCTACGGGTGTTTCCCCCACCTGTGGACAACTCTGTGGACAAGCGGTGGACAACTCGGCTCGGCGTCCGTCGGGCCGCGGGCAATTCTCGCCGTCACGGCCCGGTCGTCCTGGCCGAATGTCACATCGCTTCGGTCACATCGAACGCGTGTGACATTCAGCCGGTGGCCGCGTCCTCGACGTAGCGGTCGATCTGCTCGCGCCAGAACTCCCGGACGCTGTCGGCCGAGTTCCCGGCACCGATCGCGTGTGCGACGAGGGCCTGAACGTCCTCGAGAACGCGGGTGTACTCGGATTCGTCACCGTGCAGTGCCATAGGCGAACGATACGCGCGCACATGGTGCGTCCGGCCTGCGTTCTGTGCCCGCCCACACCCTTCAAGGGTTCCGCCGGTGGCGCGGATCCCACCGCTGCTCGATCACAGAGACCATCCCAACCGGAGATCGGGTACCGAAGGATCGCCGAGGCGCTCGAGTCGGCGTTCGCGTCACCGGATCCCACCCCAGGCGCACTGGTCGGGGGAGCCCCTGTCGACCGCGGACCGGGAGTAGCGCGCCGGGTACCGGGTATCCGGACGGCGTCCGTGAAGGACCGTCGACGGAGGGAGCCACCATCGCTAGGTCGCAGGACTCGGAACGCGCGAAGTGCCGGCACGAATTTCTCGCGCAGGTCGCCGGCTCCTCGCCGACGAATCCTGCGGTCGCCTGACGAACCGAGGACCTCGATGGCGCCACGTGAGGAGATGTATCCGGATCCCGACGACATGCAGGTCATCGCGAGCCTCGATCAGCTCGCCGCTCTCGTCGCGGGGGATCCGCTCATCTATCTGCGCTGTTCACCGGGACCGGCCGCGGACGCCGCGGACGGCCCCACGCGGGATGTCGAAGGCAATGTCACCCTGCCTGGTTGGTCTGTCGTGCCGGTCGCGCCGGAGCCGTGGTGGCGTCGGCCCGTCGAGGACTGGGTGGCACGGCGGGTCCACCGGTACGCCACGCGGCATACGCCCGACGGATGCTTCCTCTGGCTGCTCAAGGGGACGATGGTCGGCCGCGGACCCGACCAGGAACCGTTGGTGATCGACATCCAGCCGCACGCGCGGCTCAGTCCCAGGGTGCTACGGGAGGCGGAGCAGCGGTATCACGAGCGGTTCGACGTGCAGGCGGAATCCCCAGGGCGGTGAGTCCACAAGGCGGTGAGGCGGGCGGCCGGCGTCGTCCGCTCGGCTTCACCGCTGCAGGACGAGGTGGGGCGTCTCGTGTTCCGGAAGAAGCACGTCCTGGACGATATCCGTTGTCCGCAGAGCCGAGAACGACACCAGCGCGATCGCCACGATCAGCGTCGCGGCGACCGTGCGAGCCCACGGAAGCCGAGGCGGATCGACCAGCGCGTGCACGCGTTCGACTACGTCACCGCCCGCCACCGAGAGCGTGGTCGACGAATGAGCCTCGAGGGAGCGGCTTCTCGCGACGGCTGCGGCGGCGACGGCCTGGGCGGCCGCGCGACGGCCACCGGCGGCGGCTTCCTCGTCGGCCCACCGCTCCGCGGCCCGGCGAACGACGTCGGGAACCGGCCGCAGCAGCGGGTGGAGTGCGGCCGCCGTCTCGGCGATCTGGATCCACCGGGAATGATGGTGCCGCAGGTGGGCGTGCTCGTGTGCGAGCAATACGGTCAGTTCGTCCTCGGTGAGAGCCGACTTCATGGCGGTCGTCACGACGATCCCGCCCCCTCGCCCGGGGACGGAGTAGGCGTCGGCGACCGGGCTCCGGGCGAGGAGGTAGCCCTCCGTCCGGGGGAGGATTCGGCAGAATCGAGTTGCTGCGCAAAGGTTCTGCCGGACGTGCCAGAGGTGCCGCAGGCCCCCGGCTGTGGCACACAGAGCGGCGGTGAGGAGGATCGCCGCGACTGCGACGGATGTCGTGCCGGGCCGGTGGTGGATGAGCGTGAGGGCCACGGCAGTCGCCGACGAGAGCAATGTCAGGGCGCACAGAGCGGAGAGAACAGGTAGGAGCCGGACCGTTGTCGCCGGCCGGGCCTGTACCGCGATGCGCTCGGCTCCGATACCGAGCGCTGCTCCCACCGCGAGTGGAGCGAGGACAGCAGGCATTATCACGGCTCTCTCCCTTCGTCCGGCTCGCCGTCCTCGCGCCCGAGCAGCCTCAGCAGCATCCGCTCGTCGTCGGGTGTCAATTCCGCGACGAACCGGGCCAGCACGTCCGCGCGGCGGCCGTACTTGTCGAGAAGCCGATGCATGTCCCGGGCGGCCTGCGCAGCCGGGAGCGTCTCGATCGGTGCCGCGAGCCGATACGCGTAACCACGACCGGATGGCGTCCGGTCCAGAATTCCCTTGCCGTGCATGCGGGCCAGCGTCGTCATCACGGTGGTGTGGGCGAGTGCTCCTGGCAGCAACTCGTTCACCCTTGCCACGGTGAGCGGCTCTTCCGCGCCGGCAAGGACGTCGACGATCTCCTGCTCCAGGGTGCCGCGTAGGCGCCGCGCCATCGGTTTCAGGCTCCTCTCAGGACATCTACTACTATCGAGAAAGTAGTAGATGTCCGGTCATCCCTCTCCCGAGGAGCAGCATGTCCCAGATCAACGGACTCCCGGCGCACATACTGTTCGTGCACGCCATCGTAGTGTTGGTGCCGCTCGTGGCGGTCGGAGTCGTCCTTTCGGCCCTCTGGCCCGCCGCCCGTGTGCGGCTCGTGTGGCCCACTGCGGCGCTGGCCACCGCACTGCTCGTCCTGACCCCGCTGACCGCCGAGGCCGGTGAGTCGCTGGAGCATCAGGTCGACAGCACCGCACTGCTGCACACCCATACCGAGCTCGGTGACACCATGCCGTTCGTCGCCGCTGGGCTGTTCGCCGCGGCGATGCTGGTCGGGGCCCTGCACGTGCTGGATTCGCGTGGGTCGATGCCGGCCGCACGAGTGCGGCTCCTGACCGTGGTCACCGCCCTCGTCGCGGTCCTCGTCGGGGTCGGCGCGACGGTTCAGGTGTATCGGGTGGGCGACTCCGGCGCGCAGGCCACCTGGCAGGACCGGGTGGGCGTCGCCGCGGGGGAGTCGCCGTGACCTGTTCAATGCCACCCGCGTGCGCCCCGCACCGGCCGCGGCCCGCTTACGACACCGAACGCGCCTCGGCGGAGATCGATCCGATGGAACCGCGCGAGCCCATGGGGCGTGTTTCCCCGGAGACCGCCGTCGCATGGCCGGCTCGTGCGCTCTGGATAGGTCGCCTCGCACGTGAGACACTCGTGTCACGGGATTGACGTCGTGCTCCCGGCCATCCCCTCCCGTGCCGGGCCGAGGAGCTGAAGATGGGCGGGCGTACACCCAGGAGGTGGCCGTGATGTCAGAGGCTGCCCGCCGCCGATCGCCCACCCGGGCTGATGCCGCGGGTATCCGCGGGCGAGCGATCGGCCGGTCGACACACTCCCGTGCCGAAACGGACGGCCGGGGGAACGTCACCACTGCCGGGACGATGGGTGTCCGGTGATCGAGAGACCAACGGCCAGCGATCCCTCCGAGAAGGCAGCGGGCCCGCAGCGCCTGCTCGCCCTACTGCTGGCGATGGCGATGTTCGTGCTCGTCGTCGACACATCGCTGATGAACGTCTCGATCTCATCGGTGGTTCGCGACCTCGGCACGACGGTCAGCGGCGTGCAGGCTGCGATCGCGCTCGAGGCGTTGGTTTCTGCGGCATTCATCCTGATCGGTGGCAAGGTCGGTGATCTCATCGGACGCAAGCGTGCGTACGTGCTCGGCCTGCTCGGTTACGCAGTCGGTGCGTCGGCGATGGCGTTCGCGCAGAGCCTGACCGTGATCGTCGTCTTCTGGGCCGTACTCGGTGGGATCGGCGCGTCACTCCTGTTGCCCGCCATGCAGTCTCTCATCCACGGCAATTTCGAGGGGGAGGCGCAGAAGAAGGTCTACGCGCTGGTCGGGGCGGCGGCTGCGATTGCCGCTGCCGTCGGACCGCTGCTGGGAGGCTTCATCACCACCTACCTGTCGTGGCGCGTCGGGTTTGTGCTCGAGGTCGTCATCATCGGGGTCGTGCTGTCCGGTATCAGGCTCGTCCACGATGTGCCGTACACCGGACCTCGGGGCGTTGACCTGATTGGTGCGGTACTTTCCGTTCTGGGCATGGGCGGGATCGTGCTGGGAATCCTGGTGTGGCAGGAGGGCGGCGAAGCCGTTGGTGCGCTCCTGGTGGTCGGTGCGATTGCGCTGGCTGTGCTGGCCTACTGGCTCGTGCGGCGCAAACGTCGAGGCGAGCCGGCGCTGCTGGACCCGGATTTGTTCCGCTCCAAGATCTTCAAGCTGGGGATCTCCGGGCAGATGCTCCAGCAGATTGCGCTCGGCGGCACGATGATCGCGCTGCCGATCTACCTGCAGATGGTGCTCGAGTACAACGCGCTGCAGGCGGGCCTGTCCCTCGCACCGCTGTCGCTCAGCATGTTCGCAGTGGCGTTGCTCGCAGGGAAGAAGGCGAGTGATCGCCGCCCGAGCGGCATCATCCGGTGGGGATTCGTTCTCCTCACGATCGGGATCGTGGCGCTGATCCCGATCGTGCCGCGGGCGGAGTTCGGCTGGGGCCTCGTGATCCCCCTGGTGATTGCCGGATCGGGATTGGGGTTGTTGGTCTCTCAACTCAACAACTACACACTCGCCCCGATCGAGGAGGAGCGGATCAGCGAAGCCGCCGGCGTCAATTCTGCGGCAGGATCGTTCGGGTTGTCGTTCGGGCTGGCGTTCGCCGGCGCCATCATGCTGGCAACGCTGTCCCTCACCTTCACCGCAATGGCGGAATCGAGCACCGTGCTCCCGCAGGCAGAGCAACAGCAGGTGGCGCAGGTCCTCGAGGACGACGCCGAAGTCATGAGCAACACCCAGCTCGAACAGCTGCTCGCCGGCGAACCCCCGGAGTTTCAAGACGAGATCATCCGTATCAACACCGACGCACGACCGCTCGCCCTACAGGTGGCACTGCTCATTCCCCTCCTCGCCGGTCTCATCGGGGTGTTCAACTCGTTCCGCATGATGCGCATACCGGAACCCACACCGAAGAGCCCCGGCGAAGGGCCTGATGGGGCAGAATACGCGCCGTAGTCGGGTTTCCGGCGAAATGGTACGTAACCGTTGGTGTTCAACGGTTTTCGTGTCGGACGCGCCCACCCGGCGCCGGCCGGGCGGACGCCACGTTCTGCCGTAGAGTGGCACGGTGCTGACAGCTTTCTGGTACGGCCTGGGTACCGCGGTGCCGCTGTTCGCCGGTGCCCTGATGGGGCTCCGGTACGACCTGCCCCGTCCGCTGCTTGCGGCCCTGATGGCGTTCGGTGCCGGAGCCATGGTCTCCGCGGTGTCCACCGAATTGTTCGCGCCCGCCTTCGCGGACCAGGGCCTGTGGTCCGCAGGCGGCGCGCTGCTGCTCGGTGCCGTGGTGTACGTCGTCGCCGACCGGTTGATCGAGCGCCGGCTCGGCGCCGCTGCATTGGGGTGGGCGCTGATGCTCGGGGCGTTGCTCGACGGGATCCCGGAGAACGCCGCCCTCGGGGTGACACTCGGCGGTGCCGGTGCCGGCGGGATGGTACTGCTGGTCGCCATCGCCGTCGGCAACGTGCCCGAGGCGGTCGCCGGTGCCGCGTCGATGCGCTCGAACTTCGACCGGCGGAAGGCCGTGCTCATCTGGGGCATCACGGCGGCGCTGCTGGTGGTCGTGGTGGTCGTCGCGACGGCGTATGCCGACTCGCTGCCCCCCGCGGGGATCTCGCTCATCCAGGCCTTCGCCGGTGGCGCGACGATCGCGGTCCTCGCCGATTCCCTGATGCCGGAGGCATACCGGGAAGGTGGCTGGTGGGTGGGAATATCCACCGCCCTCGGATTCCTCGTCGCGTCCGCTCTGGGCGGGTGACGTCGACGCCGGCATCCGAACCCGTCCGTTTCACCGCCGGCGAGCAAGGTAGAGGAACGTGTGGCACGACGTCGGCGGTGGCCGTTGCGCGACGGCACGCACCTCGCGGCGGGCGGGCCGCCGGTCGCCGGGCTCACCGGCTGCCGCCGCACGCTGCCCGCCCCGACCCCGATGCTCGACTACCTCGACGCCGAACACGAGAGCATGCGTTGAGCCGCGGCGCGGAAGTGGAAGAACTCACTCGTAGAAGGCGTGCAGCCGGTGCAGGAGCTGCATCACGGAAATCCACACCGTCAGTTCGATAATCTCCGGCGGCGCAAGTTCCTTCGTGGCAGCGGCGACGACCTCCGGGGTGATCTGCGCGGGGCTGCTCGATGCGGCCTCGGCGTAGGCGAGGGCCGTGTCGGTGTGCACGTCGAGCCCGGCGCGGCTCCCGGCGAGCTGTGAAGTGGTTGCGCCGGCATATTCGGCCAGATTGCGCGCCGATTTCGCGAGCGCCTCGTCTTCGACTGCGTTCGCGTACACGAGACCGGCCAGGTGCTTCGCGCGCAACCCGAGCCGGCTCTGCTTCGGGTCGGTGTTGGCACCGAGGACGGCGGCGAGTGCGCGAATCGCCCGGCCGTGTGACAGGTGCGCCAGGATCGGGAAGTCGTGGCCCGTCCGCTGGCGGAGATGAATCCCGACTGCCGGCCAACTGTGTGGCACACCGGACGTCCAGTGCTTGTCGGCGCGGATCACCGACGGCAAGACCGGCAACAAGGCGAGCAGGTCCACAAACCTGTCCGGTTGCGGCTTGGTCGGCGTTACGGTGGCTGCCGGTATCGGCAGGTGTTTTCCGGCCGTCCAGCCCGTCGGACCGATCACCTCGTCGGCGAGGGCCAGCATGCTCTCTTCGAGCGGAATGCCCACAGTGTCATTGAATTTGTTCAAGAAGCCCATCACCGCGACTGCGAGCACCAACCACTCCGCGTCCGCCGGAGAAAAGGAATCGCGCAGCGCATCCCGCTGCGCCGGGGTCAGCGACCCGGGAACGCGTCCGAGTCCCTCCGCGACGTCGAGCGCGGACCGCTCGGCACTGCTGTAGCCACCCGACGCCGGCCCCCGGCCCACGATCCGCACAAGATCACCCTCGTCGGCCCCACGCCGGAGCGCGAACGCGCAGCAGTGTGATGCGCAGTATGCGCACCCCGCTGCGCGGCTGGCCGTGTACATGGCGAGGCCGACCGTCGCCTTGGGGGGTCCGAAACCGAACAGCAGGAAGGGCAGGTTGAGGAAGTTGGGTACGAGCACGTTGTACGTGCGCATCCCGATCGGCCAGATCTCCAAATACGCGGCGGCATTCGGCGCTACGCCGAGAACCTTCCGGACCATTGCAAACTGCGCACCGTATCGGCGTTGCAGGGTCACCATGTCCACGGACGATCCGTGCAGCGCCTGAGCGATTGTCCCGGGCGAGGACGTCACGAGGCGAATCGTACCGCCGACACCGACCGCGGTACCAGGTCCGCGCACGCCGGCGAAGGTCGAGGAGTTCGTCGGCCCGGCGTTACGCCGCCGAACACGCCCTCCGCCCCAGGCTGCGGCCTGACTCACATGACCGACCGAAGCGGAGTGCCTCCTCGGCCCATGCCCGCCGCGGATGCCATGATCGTGGCCATGGCACCGACGTTGAACCTCGTGGGTGATGCCGACGCCGATGCGTTGCTCGCCGCCGATCCGCTCGCCCTGCTCATCGGGATGCTCCTCGATCAGCAGGTTCCGATGGAGACCGCGTTCGCGGGACCGAAGAAGCTCGCCGACCGCCTCGGTGGTCTGGACGTGCACCGCATTGCCGACGCCGATCCGGACGAGTTCGCCGCGATCTGCGCCCGGCCGCCGGCCGTGCACCGGTTTCCCGGATCGATGGCCGAGCGGATCCAGGCGCTGTGCGCCGAGGTCACGGACCGCTACGACGGCGACGCGGCAGCACTGTGGACGAGCGGCGACCCCGACGGCAAGGAGGTGCTGAAGCGCCTGAAGGCCCTGCCCGGCTACGGCGACCAGAAGGCCCGGATCTTCCTGGCTCTGCTGGGCAAGCAGATCGGGGTGCGGCCGGAGGGCTGGCGGGAGGCCGCGGGGGAGTACGGCGAGGACGGGTCGCGGCGGTCCATCGCCGACGTCGTCGACGCGCAGACCCTGCAGGAGGTCCGGGAGTTCAAGAAGGCGTCGAAGGCGGCCGCGAAGAAGAAGTGAGCCGCGCTAGAGCGCGATCGGCGTCTATGGGGAGCGGCACCCACATGGACACCCACCATGTCGCGGCAACAACGAATGTGAGTGGCCGATTGGTAATGGCGGGTTCGGCGCACCGGCGCCGGTTACCGGAAGATCCGATTGTCTCCGTGGATTCCGCTTCGTCATCGCCGTGCCGGCCGTCCCAGCCTGCGGGACGAGTTCGCCGGATGTCTCCGTGCGTGGGCTCAACTACGGATAAGTCTCCACTTCTGCTGTCTCCGAGGAACGTCGGACATTGGAGTATCGCCGGAGCTGCGCCACCGTCCGCGACTACCTACGGCCACGGCGTAAGGTCGGAGCCGCCCCGCTCGGAAGGTCGGCGCCGAAGGTCCGGCGGATCGTGTTTTCGAGGCTGCGCTCCGATGGCCTGACCGCCGACGAGCAGAGCGGGCTCGAGCAGGTCCTCGCCGGCTGCCGGCATCTCGAGGTCACCGTCGCCCAGGTCACCGCCGCCGCCGAGATGCTCACCGAAGGCCTCGGCGAGAACCTGGTGCACTTGGAGGGCGTCGGTCGAAGCGGATGACTGCCGCAGCTGCACCGGGTGTCCGCAACGGGCTGAGCCTCGTCTTGCAGTTCCGGAGCGGTCGAAGGCCACGTCGACCGCATACGGCGATATCCTGAGGCCACGCCTCACCAGGTGGGGTCATGGAGGAACGTGCGCTGGTCGTGCCGTCGGGACCGGTGCACGGGAGTAGCGAGTCGACGGAGTGAGTAGCTCGTACCGATGGGTGACCGGGATCGGTTCGATACGCAGCGGTACCCGCCGGCCCCCGCCGCGGAGTTGGCCGACGCCGGGTTCGACGAGGTCGGAGAGATCGGCCGCGGCGGGTTCGGCGTGGTCTACCTCTGCACCCAGGCGGACCTGGATCGCACGGTGGCGGTGAAGGTACTCACCGTCGACCTCGACGAGGAGAACCGGGCACGGTTCCTCCGGGAGCAGCGGGCGATGGGGCGGCTGACCGGGCACCCGAACATCGTCCCCATTCTGCAGGTCGGCACCACCGACAGCGGCCGGCCCTACCTGGTGATGCCGTACCACCCGCAGGGTTCCCTCGATGCGCGAATCCACCGGCACGGGCCGCTGCCGCTGGATCAGGCCCTGCGGCTCGGGGTGAAGATGGCCGGGGCGCTCGAGACCGCGCACCGGCTCGGCATCGTGCACCGCGACGTCAAACCGGCGAACATCCTGCTCACCGAGTACGGCGAACCGCAACTGGCCGACTTCGGCATCGCGCACATCGCCGGGGGTTTCGAGACCGCCACCGGTGCCGTCACCGGATCGCCCGCCTACACCGCGCCGGAGGTGCTGGCCGGGGATCCACCGAGTCCGGCCGCCGACGTCTACGGTCTGGGCGCCACCGTGTTCAGTGCGCTGACCGGCCACGCCGCGTTCGAACGCCGCAGCGGGGAGCAGGTGGTCGCGCAGTTCCTGCGGATCACCACGCAACCGGTGCCGGATCTGCGCGAGCACGGGATCCCCGACGACGTGGCCGACACGATCGCCCGGGCGATGGCCCGCCAGCCCGGTCGGCGTCCGGCCACCGCCGCCGCCTTCGGGACCCAATTGCAGCAGCTGCAACGCAACCACGACCTCCCGGTCGACGACATGGCCCTACGCGCCGAACCCGACGCAGAGGCCGAGGTCGACTCGGAGGCCGGGGACCCCGGGCCGGTGCCGAGCGGCCGACGCCGGACCACGGCACCCGCCATACCGGGCACCACCGGCAGTCTGCCCTTGGAGCGGACCAGTTTCGTCGGCCGCCGGCACGAGCTCACCGAGGCGAAGAACCTGCTGGCCGGCTCCCGGCTGGTGACGTTGACCGGAATCGGCGGAGTCGGCAAGACCCGCCTGGCGATGCGCGTCGCCGCGGCGGTGCAGCGCGACTACGCCCAAGGGGTGCGCCTGGTCGAACTCGGGGAGCTGCACGACCGCGCGTCGCTGCTCGACGCGGTGGCCGCCGCAGTGGGGCTGCGGGACCAGTCGGCGCGGCCGATGCAGGAGGTGCTGCTCGAATTCCTCGCCCCGCGGCAGGTGCTGGTGGTGCTCGACAACTGCGAGCACCTGATCGACGCGGTCGCCGACCTCGCCGACCTGCTGCTGCGAACGTGTCCTCGGCTGCGGATCCTGGCCACCAGCCGCGAACCCCTGGTCCTCGGCGGAGAGGCGGTGCTCGCCGTCCCCCCGCTGACGGTCCCGGATCCACAGCAGCCGCCCTCGATGCGGACGTTGCCCCGATACGAGGCGGTGAAAATGTTCACCGAACGCGCCGCGGCCGCCGTGCCCGGTTTCGCGCTCACCGAGGACAACGCGGCGACGGTGGCACGGATCTGCCACCGGCTCGACGGGTTGCCCCTGCCGATCGAGCTGGCCGCGGCCCGGCTGCGGGCGCTCTCCCCCGAGCAGATCCTCGAGCGGCTCACCGACCGCTACACCCTGCTCACCCGCGGCAGCCGGGGTGCGCCGACGCGGCAACAGACGCTGCGGTGGTGTATCGACTGGAGTTTCGAGTTGTGCACCGCCGTCGAGCAACGGGTGTGGGGTCGGGTGGCGGTGTTCGCGGGCAGCTTCGACCTCGACGCCGCGGAGCAGGTGTGCGGTGCAGATATGGCCGCGGGCGAGGTGCTCGACACCCTGACCGCCCTGGTGGACAAGTCGATCCTGATCCGGGAGGAGGCCGGGTCGGTGGTGCGGTTCCGGATGCTCGAGACGCTGCGCGACTACGGCGTCGAGAAGCTCGAGCAGTCCGGCGAGGACATTACCGTGCGTCGCCGGCACCGGGACTGGTACGAGGCGTTGGCGTGCGCCGCGGAGGCCGAGTGGATCAGCGCCCGCCAGCTCGACTGGATCGCCCGCCTGAAGCGGGAACAACCGAACATTCGCGAGGCACTGGACTTCTGCGTCAAGGACGATCCCGTCGCCGGACTGCGCATCGCTGCCGCACTGTTCTCGTTCTGGAGCTCTCAGAGCCTCTACAACGAGGGGCGGCGCTGGTACGACCAACTGCTCGCCCGCCAGGACGGCCCACCCATCCTCGAACGGGCCAGGGCGCTCTACTGTGCCAGCGTAATGGCCAACGTCCAGGGCGACTTCCACGCCGGGACCACACTCGTCGAGCACGCGCGCACGCTCGCCGCGCAGACCACCGACCCCCTGGTGCGCGCGTTGGTTTCCTTCGCCGACGGAAGGCTCGGACTCCTCAGCGGTGATTTCGAACATGCCCGTTCTCACCTCGAATCCGCACTTGCACAGTTCAGTGAACGCGGCGATCGGACGCTCGAGGTGACTGCGCTGACGGCACTCGGGACGGCCTATGGGCTGTCCGGCCTGAGAGAGGAGGCACTCGAATGCCATGAGCGGGTCCTCGCGATCACGACAACGCACGGCGAGACGGTGCATCGATCGTATGCGCTGTGGGCCTTGGGAATTATCCTGTGGCAGCAGGGTAATACAAGTCGTTCGGCGCAGTTTCTCGAGGAATCACTGGAGCTGTCCCGGCAGGTGCGTAGTCCCCACATCGTTGCAGCCTCCCTCGAGGCGCTGGCCTGGATCAGCGTCGACCAACGCGATGCACGTCGGGCTGCGGTTCTGATGGGAGCTGCGGACGGGTTGGCGCAGGCGATCGGCAGTTCCCCGATCATTCACTCCCATCTGGTTGCTTACCACGAAGAATGTGCCCGCAAGACCCGGCAGAAGCTCGGGGGCGACGCCTTCAGCGCGGCCTACCGCCAAGGTGAGCAATTCGGCTTCGACGCGGCCATCGCCTACGCCTTGCGCGAGCACCCGCCAGTCGACTCCCCGCCCGGCACCGAGGCGTCGGCGCGACTGACCAAGAGGGAACGCCAAGTCGCCGACCTGATCGGCGAAGGCCTGACGAATCAGGCCATCGCCCGTCGCCTGGTGATCTCCCCTCGCACGGCACAAGGCCATGTGGAGCACATCCTGGCCAAACTCGGATTCACCTCCCGGGCCCAGGTCGCGGCTTGGGTTACCGAGCAGACGCACGACTAAGGAGAGCGCCACTGGCGCTGGTAGGAATCCTCGGCCTTCAGGCCGGGGAGGATGTCAAACGGTCCAGGATCGTTGGGGCGGGACAATTCGTCTTCAGATCGGCGCGGGGTTTCGCCAGCGTGTAGGAGCGATGGCGGCGTGTGGTCCGCATGGCCTCGGTGAACAGGTCCGTCCAGCGCGAAGGAGCGCGGAGCCTCACACTGAAGTCGTTGATCACCACATACAACTTCTTTCCGGGTCGGAGTACTCGCCCAGTCTCGAGGAAGTCGCGGAACTCGCAGGTGCGTTGCGTGGGCGGCCCGGTAGTACCTGACAGTCCCGGACACCCCGCTTCCCGGCTTTTGTAAGGACCGATCGGTATGCACCGGCCTGTGCCGCGGAAGGGATGTGTGAGCGGCAACTTCTGCAGCATTCGACGGTGAACTTTGCACCCCCACTGTCGTGAATGATTGCAATCGACACAGAATAGTGCTGTGAAATAATCGCTTTCGGTGTTGGTCATGTCGCGACAATCGTCACTTTGGCGGACACGGAGTCCGATGACTCCGCCCCTAGTGACGATCGGGCGGTGCGAAAAGGTATGTCGGGGTGCGGCCGTCGGCCTTCGTTTCGTACCGACCAGTTTCCTTCCTCTGAAAAAATAGGTATGTCGCTAGGTATTACGGCCGTCGCCTGGCCGCGACAGGCGGGCCATGGTGTGACATGTCTCACCAGCTCGACCGAAGGTCCATCCGATGCCCTACCGACACCGATCTCCGGTGACCCGAGCCCACGGTCACCACACAGCGATCCACTGGTCCACTGTTCGCGTCGACGACCGGGCGGAGGTGTGCGGCGTTCTCGGGCGGGGATCGCCGGTGGTCTTCGTTCCCGGATGGGGATTGACGCCCTGGATCTACCGTCACGCCTTGGCCCAGCTGGCCCGGAGCTGTCGGGTCTACGCCCCGGCGATCCCCGGGTTTGCCGGAGTGCCGGACCGTCCACTCGACAAGCGGACCGTGGCGGACTGCGCCGCCTGGCTCGGACGGTTTCTCGGCGCTGCCGGACTCGGTCCGGTGACCTTGGTCGGGCACTCGTTCGGCGGGGCGCTGGCGATCCGGGCCGCCCATGATCTGCCGGATCGGATAGTGCGACTGGTTCTCGTCAATTCCGTCGGGGCAGGAGCGTGGCCGGACGTCAATGGTGCGACGCCCCCGCTCGGTGACGGACCCCTGTGGGAGCGGGGCGCTGAGGCTCTGGGGGACGCGCTGTCGCTGCGGATGCTCGCCTCGACCACACGGACTCGTCCCACCACTACCAGTCGCCACGACGTCGGTGATCCGGGAAGCGTGGGGAGCACGGACCCCACCGCCCGGGGTGGGGACCTGACCGCTGAGCTGCACCGGCTCGCGCAACGACGTCTACCGGTAGCGCTGGTGTGGAGCCGGGGCGACCGCCTGGTCCCGTGGGCGAGCGTCGAATCGCTCCGCGCGGGCCTGGGGGGACCGCCGGTGTTCACCGTCGCGGGCGGACACGGGTGGCCGATCACCGACCCGGAGTGTTTCGGGCACACGATGCGCACCGCCTTGGACCGGCTCCACACCGAGGTGGCGTCGTGAGCGCCGGTCTCGCCCGTCGCGGGCGCGAGACCACCCGATTCGGCAAACTCGTCATCTGAAGTGCCAGGGCTGCGCCGCGGTGCTCGCACCCCTGACCGGGTGCTGTCCCTCGTGCGGCGCCCGCACTCTCGAACCCATCTCCTCGGCCGGCGCGGGAGTGATCGTCTCGTGCCGGGTCGTCGATCGCACCCCCGACCCGGTGTGCGGCGCGCCCTGCCCGTCGATCATCGCCATCGTCGCACTCGACGAGGGTCCCTGGGTCTATTCGTGGATCGACGGCGACGTTCCGGTCTCTTCCGATCGGCCGGTGCGGGTGCGGTTCCGGTACACGCAGCCAGGCGAGAGATTCCCGGTCTTCGCACCCCGCGATTGCTTGTGACGGCCGCTTCCGGCTCAGCCTGAAAACACTGCTGGAAAACAACAATGGGAGCAGGACCAAAGGTGGACATTTTTCGCCGAAGCCCGTGTCGTTGCTTCCCCTTTCCTGACTGGTGGTCGACCCGGATCGGACACGCATCGCCTCGGCCGTTGGTCGCAGCAATTCCCTTTCCGGAGCGAAAAGCACACGCGGGTATGAAGGTACGGGCGCCGTGGGCGTGGTGCCGACAGTCCGGACATGGCGGCCGACCGATATTCGTTCTCATCGCCATCGTGAATGTTCCGGTGGAGTGGCCCTGCTCTGGAACCGAGATCCGGACTTGCCGAGCAGGTACGCCAACTACGCGAGATCCGAGCAATCGAACGAATCCGGCCCCGCGGTATCCCAGACGTACGGCGACCTCATCGTCAACTCTGCCGCGGCGAGAGTCCGTGCCGCGGCCGCGGAAGGCCCGTCAGGAATGTCGGTGACGCTCTGAACGGACTTCCGCGGGGCATTCGCCGGGTCTGCGAGGCATCCTCTGCGTGTCCTCCGTCTCGTTGACCCGATCTCGTCGCTCGAGCCGGCCGCAGTCCGCGTCGGCTTCATCGAGCGGCCCGTCGAAGCCGACCCTGGGGTGGCACAGCGATGCCGCATGGTGCTGGTTCATACGTCGATCTCGGGACGACGTACCTGGAGGCTCCCGGCTGGCGCGGTCCTGGCATCCGGAATAGTCCCGAACAGCTGCTAACATGACGGTGAAAGACGACGGTTTCGGTTGCTGGAGGGTCGGCGGAGCTGGGGGCAAGTACCCGGGGTGCACGGCGCCGTGGGATTCCTCGAGTGCAGCGCCTGGATGAGAGGAGCGGAGCATGACCGAGGTTGCCGTACAGCGTCGGCCACGAAACCGCAAGCAACTCATCGTTGCGGCTGCGGCGAAGCAGTTCGAGCGGCGGGGCTTTCATGATGCCGCGATTGCGGAAATCGCGGCCGATGTCGGTATTACCGGCCCGGCGTTGTATCGCCATTTCCGAGGTAAGCAGGATCTTCTTGCTGCTGCGGTGGAATTCGAGATCGAGGGACTCGAGGCGGCCTATGGTGCACCACAACCGGGGCTCCAGGAGTTGCTGGAGTACGCCGCGGGTAAGTCGCTGGCACAGAATCGCCCAAGCGCGCTGTGGGAACGAAATCAGGCGTACCTCGAACCGTCAGTGAGCGCTGAACTACGCGACCGCTACCAGAAGGCGATCGCCCCGCTGCACGAGGCGATACAGACGGCCAGGCCCGGTCTCGCCGGACCTGCGGTAGAGCTGCTGGTAGCGGGCGCTCATGCCGTACTGAGCAGCAATCGGTTGTTCAGCCGAAACAAACTCGATTCTGGTCGAGCACGAATGCTGATGACCAAGGCCGCTTCGGCGGTGTGCGAGATGACGGACCTAGGCGTTGTCGAACGAGCAACCGCGCGTGGTGGTGCGCGCGGTCGGATCATGCCGGCATCGCGCCGGGAAGCGATCCTCGAGGCGGCGGTGACCTTGTTCGCCGAACGTGGTTATCAGGCCGTGGGGATGGACGACATCGGCGCTGCGGCAGGGATTACCGGACCGACTCTCTACCATCATTTTTCCGGGAAGTCGGCGATCCTCGTCACGGTGATCACCCGTTGTCTCGACGCGCTGTACTTCGATGTCTCCGGGGCGTTGTCGGCTACGGATGATCCCGCCCGCGCCCTCGACTCTGCGCTGACGTCCTTCGTTCGGATCAACGTCGAACACGGAGACGCGTTGAGTGCATTGCTCACCGAAGTCGTCAACGTACCGGCGGACGAGCGTGCCGCTATCCGGCGCCTTCAGCACGACTACGCCAGCGAATGGGTTGCGCTGTTGATCCGGGTTCGCCCCGATCTCGCGGCGGCGGAGGCCGAGGCTCTGGCACGGACCGCTCAGTCCGTCATCAACCGGATGCGGAGACAGCTTCGTGGGGAACCCGGGGATGTGGGGAACCAGCTGAACCGTGTGGGCCGGGCCGTCCTGGGGCTTGCCGGTCCGGCGGTTCCGTCGGGACACCAGTAGGCGACCCGCACCCACATGGTCGTTGGACAGATCAGTTGTCATAGGCCCTCACTCTGCGCACTGGGTTGACCGGCATCGCACCGGAACGACGAAACCGCTGACGGCACCGAGGTGACCCATCGTCACGGACTACATCGCACTCGAGTTCTGCGGGCCGGCGGACGAGCTCACCAGTCCGAGTCGGGGACATGATCGAACAGGTGAACAACCGTCGGCGTCATTCGAGCCGGGGGACGATCAGCCCACTGGAGTTCGAGCGTCAATTCACACAGGAGGCAGAAGCTGCCGGATGCCGGGCTCCTCCGATGAGTTCGACCCACGGGCACTCAGTCTGCGTCCCGTATGGAACCGTCCCGTATCAATGCGCACGTCCTGCGGCGGCCGTGGCCACGTGGGGGCGACGCCGCGCGGGGTCTGCCTTGACCTCGACAACCAGCGGATAGTTCCCCTTCTCGATCAGCGCCGCGACCTGTGCGAACTCGTCGATTTCGCGCACCGTCACCGCGCGGGCGCCGAGTGCGCGCGCCGTCTCCGCGAACCCCGGCCATTCGACCTCCGAGTGCGCGGGCTTCAAGCCGAGACCCGCGAGCTTGAGGTACTCGGCGCCGTAGCAATGATCGTCGAGCACGACGAGTACAACAGGCAGGTGATGCCGGACCGCAGTGCTCAACTCCGTCAGTCCCATCATCGCGCCGCCATCCCCGACCACGCAGACCGTCGGCGCATCGCGGTGACTCGCCGCAGCGCCCACCGCAGTCGCGATACCCAGCCCGATCGAGCCGAACGCACCAGGAACGGTGAACCGCCCCGGCTCGACCGGCAGGTACTTCCACGCCGCGGTCGAGAAGCGTCCGATATCGGTGACGACCTGCGACCCTGGCGGGAGTAGCGCGGCGAGTCGGGCCATCGCATCTCGCATGTCGACGGTGCCGCCCCCGGAGATGCTGTGGTAGCCCTTCTGCTCGAGGGCGCGCACGGCTTCGGCGAGCTGCGTGACGCGGCGACCGGACGGTGCCGGAGCGTCGGCCTCGGCCAGCCGCTTGCACAGTGCGTGCATCACCTTCGCGGCGTCACCCGTAATCGGCAGATCCACCGGCGCGAACCGCCCGAACGCATCGGACCGGTCGTCGATCTGGATGACGAATTTGCCGGCCAGCAGCGCCGTGTTGTCGGTCGTGAACGACGAGAGGGCGGCGCCGACGACAAGCACGCAGTCGATCCGGCCGAGCTCCTCGATCGCCACCGCGTGCGACAGCGAACCGTGTATACCGAGGTTCTCGGGTTCGCCGGCGAACAGGTCCTTCGCGAGTAGCGTTGTCATCACCGGCGCGTCGAGGGCCCGCGCCAGGCGCAGGATGTCGTCGCGGGCGCCGGAGCCGACCGCGCCGCGGCCCGCGAGGATGAGCGGGCGTGCGCTGCCGAGCAACGCGGCGAGCGCGTCGTCGACGAGGTCGGCGGCGGGCGCTCCGGGTACCGGCGGTGAGGGCACCGCGCGCGGCGACTCACCGGTTGCCGCGACCTCGAGCAGGTCGTAGGGCAGGTCGAGCACGAGGGGAGTCCGGGTGGTAGCGACGCGCGAAAGCGCTTCGGCGATATCCGCCCCGACCGCGGCGGCCTGGCGCACCCGGCGGTACTCGGCACCGGCGAGCCGGGCGAACCCTTCGAGGTCGAAGTCCTGGAAGTGGTCGCGCACGTCCGGGGTGCTGCCGGTCAGCAGCAGCACTGCGCTGCGCGAGCGCACCGCCTCGACCAGGGCGGTCGTGCAGTTCGTGACGGCCGGGCCGTGCGTGACCGACGCGACGCCGACACCACCGGTCATGCGGGCGTAGCCGTCTGCCATCGACACGGCACCACCTTCGGCCACGGCTGCGACGAACTCGCCGCCGTGGTTCTCCACGAAGTCACCGAGATACGCGAGGTTGGCGTCGCCCATGAGTCCGAAGACGGTGCCGACCCCGAGCTCGGACAGGGCCAGGGCCGCAAGTTGATAGGTCTTCATGGGGTTTCCTCCGAGATCGGTGTGTACTGGTCAGATGACGGGACGGAAGCCGTCGTCGATATGAACGGCCGTGCCCGTGAGGTCTCCGCGCTGTGCGACGTGGTTCGTGGAGGATCCCGAGGTGCAGTTGTCGACGTTGCGCGCTGGCCTCGGGGCCATGCCGACGCGATCGTCCGCTAGTCGATCTAATCCCCGTGCGGCGCGCCCAGTGCCGCCGGTCCGGCGGCTGCATGGGAGTACGCGGCACCGTACTCGCGTCAGATCAGGGGCGCACTGGGGTCCCGGCTGTGAAACGTGACCCCGGTCAGGAACCGCCGTGGCGATCTGAACGAGGGGGCGCAGGCGCGACAGATCGCCGTTGTCGGTGGGTGCCGGCTTCATGAGTGAAATAGGGAGATGTGGTTGGGGGCTGACGCCGGGCGGGCCGGCCACGAGTGGTCCGGCCCGCCCGGGCAGGGCAGGGTGTGGCCTCAGGGGCAGCCGTTGGTGACGATGGCGCCGTAATTCGGGTCGATCGTCGGGTCGACGTAGGCGACGTTGGCGTCCCAGAGCTCCTTGCTCAGGTCCATAGACCAGGTGTCGCGTTCGCTCTCCCAGACGGCGCGGGCGGCGTCCTCGGGCAGACCGGTCCAGTCGACGAGGATCTTGGTCGCCTCGTCGGCATTCTCCTCGTCGACGATCCACTCGATCGAGGACTTCATCGCCCGGCAGAACTTGCCGATCGTGTCGGGGTTCTCGCTCCAGAACTGCTTCGTAGTGGCGAACATGCCGGTCACGTCGTTCCTGCCGCGTTCGCCCATCGTGCCCTCGGCGGAATCGGCGATGATGCGGAGCTTGGAACCCTTGGCGAGTAGCGACTCGTAGGTCGTCAGGCCGAGGACGCTCGCGTCGGCCTGGCCGTTGGCAATGGCTGCGGCGGTTGTGGCCGGCGTACCGGTGCCGATGAAGGTGACTTCCTTGCCGTCGATGCCGTACTCCGCGAGCACGCTCAAGGTCCGTTGCTCGTTGGAGTCGCCGCGCTGCGGGACCGCGAATCTCTTGCCGGGAAGGTCGTTGAGCGAGGTGATGCCGGACTCCTCGGTCGCCACCATGACGACTCGGCCGCGCGAATAGGGGCCGAGGATCCTGAGCTCCTGGCCCTCGGCGCCGGCCGGGACGATGGCGCCGGGCTGGCCGAAGATGACTTGTGTGCTGCCGCCGATCATCGCGGACAAGATCTCCGGCCCGGACTTGCCCTCGATCAGTTTCACGTTCAGATCCTGGTCCGTGAAGAAACTCTTCTTCTCGGCGACGGAAAGTGGGTAGGTATAGATCGTGCCGGGGAACGAACCGACATTGATCACGTTCGGGTTGGCGCCCGCGGTCTCGTTCGAGCCGCACGCTGCGGCTCCGGCGAGCAGTGCGAGTGCGCCGCACAGAGACAGGAACTTCTTCTTCATCGGTGTGTAGATCTCCTGAATTCGCGGGGTCTGGAGGTGATTCAGAGGGATTTGCGGAATCGTTCGTACAGTTCCTGGTAGCGCGGGTGTGCAGCTACGCTCTCCAGGTCCCGCGGCCGTTCGATGCCGACCTCGACGTCGTCGAGGATCCGGCCCTCGCCGAGGAGAACGACGCGGTCGGCGAGGGCGATCGCCTCACCCAGGTCGTGGGTGACGAAGACGACCGTGCGCTGGGGTCCTGACTGCCACAGCTCGAGGAACTCCTGCTGGACCGCGATCCGGGTCCGGGCGTCGAGCGCTGCGAAGGGTTCGTCCATCAGTAGGACGTCGGGGTCGAGCGCCCATGTACGGGCGAGGGCGACGCGTTGGCGCATGCCCTGGGAGAGCTGCCACGGCCACAGCCGTTCGGAGCCGCCGAGGTGGACCCGGCTCAGCCAGTCGTGGGCGACCCGGCGGCGGGTGGCGCGGTCGACACCGCGCAGTTCGAGACCGTATTCGACGTTGCCCTGGGCGGAGCGCCACGGGAGCAGCGCGTCGCGGGCGAGCATGAAGCCCAGGTGGGGGCGGGCCTCGCGGGGGCTGGTGCCGTGGACCTCGATCTTGCCGGATGACGGCTCGACCAAGGCGGCGATCATGTTGAGCAGAGTGGTCTTGCCGCAGCCGCTGCGTCCGACCAGGGCGACGAACTGGCCGGGGGTGACGTCGAGGTCGATGTCGTGCAGGACCGTTCGCGTCCCGCCCTCCGGCTTGGTGAAGGTGACCTGTGCCCGGCGGAGACGGATCATCGTGTCGAAGGGCGGGACGTTCGCGGCGTCGGCGCTGAGAGTGGAGTGGGTCATGGCGGTCATCTCCTCGGGATCAGTGGTCGGCTGGGGGCTGCCAGCGGAGGAGTCGCCTCTCGGTGGCTCCCATGACTTGGTTCAGGACGACGGCGATGACGGCGAGCAGGATCAAGATCGCGTAAACCGCCTCTAGTTGGAACAGCGACGAGTACTGGGCGATCAGCTGGCCGAGGCCGTTTTCGGCGGCGATGAGTTCGGAGCCGACGACGCCCAGTAGCGCGTAGATCAGGCCGAGTCGGAGCGAGGCGATGATCGCGGGGGTTGCAACCGGCAGCATGACCTTCCAGAACAGGTGGCGCTTCTTTGCGCCGAGAACCGCCGACAGGCGCAGCCATTCGGCGTCGGCCGATCGGACACCGGCCCGAGAGGCCGACAGCACGATGAAGAACACGAGTGTGCTGGCCAGTGCCACCTTGGCCTGGGTGCCGATGCCGAAGGCGACGATGAAGAAGGGTGCGAGGGCGATGCGGGGCATCGCGTTGGCTGCGTCGAGGAACGGGGCGAGAATGCGCTCGAAAGTGGGCAGGAGGCCCAGCGTGATGCCGACGACGACGCCGACGCCGCTGGCGAGGGCCCAGGCGATGACGACGGCGAGCATCGTGGCTTGACCGTTGGACCAGAGCTCGCCGTTCTCGACGGCGTTGACGAAGTAGTCCCACGACTGTTTCGGCGACTTGGCAAGGACAGGGGTGATCCACTGGTTGCGCGCGGTCAGGTCCCACGCGCCGAGCCAGAGGACGACGAGCACGAGTTGTGCTCCTCGGACGAGCAGCATCGTCCTTGATGTACGTGCGCGTGGTCGCCGGCCTTTCATCGTTATGGGGGCGTCCGCGACCGGGGGCATGTCGTCCCGGCGATGTGTCGGCTGCTCGCTAGCAGTGATCTGCGACAAGACGGTCTCCTCAGCTATGGCGGGCCGGCGCTTCTGCGCCGGAGTGAGAATTCACTGGTGATCAAGTCGTCACTTACTTTGCCTGGGTGTGACGAAGTCGTCAATACTGGTTATGAGTACCGTGACTTGTGTACAGTCAGGTCACTTTTGCTGTCCTACAGGTAACTTTGTGGGATTTCCGTTGCGAACTTCAGTGGCTACGGGCAATGCATGCGTAGCCGACAACGTCATCGCATTTCGAACGATTGGTAACAATGTCGCTGCGCCGACCGGCGTTCCGTCAGGAGAGGGTCAGCAATGTCCGAAGGCGCTGCGCAGCGTCGCCCGCGCAATCGCAAGCAGCTGATCGTCGCGGCGGCCGCGCGATAGTTCGAGCACAAGGGCTTCCACGACACCTCGGTCACCGACATCGCGGCCGAAGTGAGCATTACCGGTCCGGCTCCCTACCGCCACTTCCGCGGAAAGTTGGAACTGCTGGTGCCGTCATCGAGCTCGAGATCGATCAGCGCGAATGGGTCTCCGGGGCGACGGAGCTGACGACGCTGCTCGACGGGGCGGCCAGGGCACTCTTGCGCCCCGGTCGTGTCGACCCCCTGTGGCAGCGCAGCAGTTCCTTCGTCGATCCGGAGACGCGGGCGAAGCTCACCGATCGCCATCTCGCCGCGCGTCCGCCGTTGTGGTCCGCCCTGGCCAGGACTCGCAGCGACCCGACCGAAGCCGAGGCCGACGCCCTGACCGGGGCTGTCCAGGCGGTGCTGCCCAGCGCCCGCGCCTTCGAGCGGGCCAAGCTGGACCGCGAGCACGGCCGGCAGCTCCTTGTCGCTGCAGACCTCACGGTGGCCGAGATTTCCCGCTTGTTCCCCGCGGCGTCGGCGTCGGTGCACCCGGCATCTGGCGGGCTGAGCGCTGTGTCACGGCGCGCGGCACCGCTGGCCGCCGCCGTACGTCTGCTCGCCGAGCGGGGCTGCCCGGCGTTGACGACCGAGATTGTCAACGTGCCGGGGGAGGAGGGAGCGCCGATCCGACGGGCGCCGCAGGACTACGTCAACGAGTGGACGGTGCTGCTTGTCGCCGGCCGGGACGACTTGAGCCCGGCCGATGTGGAGGCCCTGGACCGCTCGGCGACACCGCCTACCGGTGGCGAACACTGAGCAGCGCGAACCGCTCCGGCGGCTCGGGCACGGCGTCCTGGGCATTCCGAAGCGGATCGATGCCGCGCACTTGCCGGTCTGAGCAGATGAGCGCCCGGAGCCTGGAAGAGCGCGAGCTCCCCGGCCTTTCGGCTTTTTCACCCGCGGCTCAGGCACCCTTCTTTGCCGTGTCGCGCTGGGCGAAGAACTGCTCGACCGCGCGGGCGTGGTCACCCGAGGCGAAGCACTCCTTTTCCACCGACAGCGCCAGGTCGAGCACAGTATGGGCGGTGTCGCGCAGGACCGCGTTGAGGACCTGCTTGGTGCCCTGGATGGCCCGAGTGTGCCCATTGGCCACCCGCTGCGCGAATGCGTGCGCGGCGTCGAGAAGTTCCTCGGGGTCGACGACGTGGTTGACCAGGCCGATCCGCTCGGCCTCGACGGCGTCGATCTTGTCGCCGGTGAGGAAGTACTCCTTGGTCCTGGCCATGCCGACCAGCCAGGGCCAGACGATCGCACCGCCGTCGCCGGCGACGACGCCCACGTTGACGTGGGGATCGGCGATGACGGCGGTGCGCGAGGCATAGGTGACGTCGCAGAGCAGGGCAATGGTTGCGCCCAGACCGATCGCCGGACCGTTGATGGCGGCGATGATCGGCTGCGGCACCTCGAGCAGGTCTACGACGATCGAGCGTGCGTCGAGGAAGAAGTCGTCGAGCTCCTGGCCCGCCGACATCCGCGGCCCCTTGAGGTTGCCGCCGGCGGAGAAGGCCTTCCCGTTGCCCGTCAGGACAACGGCACGTACCGAGGTGTCGCGACGCAGCTCGCGCCACAGCCGGATCAGGTCGCGATGGGTGGCGTGGTTGATCGCGTTGAAGTCGTCGGGCCGGTTGATGCGGACCTCGAGGACCGCGCCGTGCCGGGTGGCGACAAGGTTGTCGAACGCGTAGTGGTGAAGCTTGTCCATGGCAGTGTTCTCCTTGTCGGTCGGGTTCAGAGGCGCTCGAGGATCGTGGCGTTGGCCATGCCGCCGCCCTCGCACATCGACTGGAGCCCGTAGCGGATGTTGTGGTCGACCATGTGGTGCACCATCGTGGTCATGAGCCGGGCGCCGGAGCCGCCGATCGGGTGACCGATGGCCATCGCGCCGCCGTTCGGGTTCATCAGCTCGTACGACGCCCCGGTCTCGCGCTGCCACGCGAGGGTGACGGGCGCGAAGGCCTCGTTGATCTCGAAGACACCGATGTCGTCGATGCTCAGGCCGGCCTTTGCCAGCGCACGACGGGTGGCGGGAATCGGGCCCTTGAGCATGGTGATCGGATCGGTGCCCGCGACCACAGCGGTGTGGATGCGCACGAGCGGACGCCAGCCGCGCTGCTTCGCGATCTCGCTGGTCGTGATGAGCAGCGCCGCCGAGCCGTCGGAGATCTGCGAAGCGTTGCCGGCGGTGATGACGCCGTCCTCCCCGAAGGCGGGCCTGAGTGCAGCGAGCTTCTCGAGCGTGGAGCCGCGGCGGACGCCCTCGTCGGTGTCGAAGAGCCGCGTCGTGCCGTCCTCGTCGAGGACCTCGACCGGAGCGATCTGGTTCTTGAATCGTCCCTCGTCGATCGCTCGCGCGGCCCGAGCGTGGGAGTCGAGCGCGTGCTGGTCGAGGTCGGTGCGGGTGAGGCCGTATTCGTCGGCGATCATCTGCGCCCCGACGCCCTGGTGGAAGCGGACGCCGTTGTAGCGCTTCAGCACCGAGGGGCCGAACGGCTCGCCGAACGAGCCGTCGCCGAGCGCCGCCTGTGCCGGCACGGCGCTCATGATCTCGACGCCACCGGCCACCGCGATGTCGTACTGTCCCGCGATGACGCCGGCCGCGGCTTGGTGCACGGCCTGTTGCGACGAGCCGCACTGGCGCTCGACCGTCACGGCCGGGACCGACTCGGGCCACCCTGCCGCGAGCACCGAGGCGCGGCCGATGCCTCCGCTCTGCATGCCGATCGGGATCGCACAACCCCAGACCACGTCGTCCACGAGTTCGGGCTCGAGCCCTGTGCGCTCGGTCAGCGCGTCGAGGACATGGGCGGACAGATCCGCCGCGTGCTGTCGGGAGAGCGAGCCGTTGCGCCTCCCGACCGGCGTCCGGACGGCCTCGACGATGACCGCGTCGCGCATCATCGGGCACCCGCATCGACGGTGACGCACTGACCGGAGACGTAGTTCATCTCCTGCAGGCACAGGGCGTAGATCGCACCGGCCGCCTCTTCGGGCGTGCCCGGGCGGCCGAGCGGACTGGTCTTCTTCACAGAGTCCATCGCGGCCTGGCTGACGCCGACCCGCATCTTGCGGCCCTCGATCTCGACCACCGTGTCCTCACTGGCGACGGCCTCGGTCATCCGGGTCAGGATGAATCCGAAGGCGACGGCGTTGACGTTGACCTTGTAGCGGCCCCACTCCTTGGCAAGGGTCTTGGTCAAGCCGATGACGCCGGACTTGGCGGCGGCGTAGTTGGCCTGGCCCACGTTGCCGAAGACCCCGGAGACCGACGAGACATTGACGACCTTGCGGTGGTAGTCGGTCGGGTTCGACTTGATGTACGGCGCGGCCGCCCGCAGGATCTTGAACGGCGCAGTCAGGTGCATCTCGATGACGCCGTCCCACTGTTCGTCGGTCATCCGCTGGATGACGTTGTCCCTGATATAGCCAGCGTTGTTGACGATGATGTCGAGTCCGCCGAAGCTCTCGATCGCCGTGTCGACGAAGCGCTGGGCGAAGTCGGGCGCGGTAACCGAGCCGACGCATGCGACGGCCTGGCCGCCCGCGCCGATGATGTCTTCGACGGTCTCCTTGGCGGGCGCCTCGTCCAGGTCGTTGACGACGATCTTCGCACCCTCGGCGGCAAGCTTGAGTGCGACGGCGCGACCGATACCGCGACCGGAGCCGGTGACGAGCGCGACCTTGTCCTGCAGTGTGGGCATGTCAGTTCTTCCTTGCGGGGAGTGGTATCTGGGGAATTCAGGCGAGCCGCACAACGGCCGCGCCGCGCAGCGTGACGGTCCCGTCGGGCAGGGCCACCGTGAGATGGAGGTGGGCCACGCCGTCCTCGACCTTGGTGATCGTGCCGGTGCACGTCGGCTCGCTGTTGACCGGGGTGATCGCGCTGAAGCGGACTTCGAAGGAGACGATCTGCTCCTGGGGCCAGTGGTCGGTGAGCAGCCGGCCGAGATAGGCCATCGACAGCATCCCGTGGGCGAAGACGTCGTCGATGCCGACGGCGCGGCAGGCGTCGATGTCGATGTGCACCGGGTTGTGGTCTCCGGACGCGCCTGCGTAGAGGGCGAGCGTGGTGCGGGTGATCCGCGGGCACGCGAGGGTCAGTTCCTGGCCGGGGGCGAGGTGGGTGGTCGGGGAGGTCATGACGCCGCCTTGGGGTCACGCACGACGATCGTGCTGGTGAGCGTTGCGACCGGTTCGCCGGCGCGGCTGACGTGGGTGTTGCGGACGATGAACTGCAGCGCACCGCCCTTCTTGCTCGACACGTCGGCGACCTCGGTCCAATAGGTCAGCACGTCGCCGGCGTGAGCGGGAGCGTGGTAGGTGAACTTCTGGCCGCCGTGGAGGATCGTGCGCACGTCGACGCCGAGGTTCGCGAGGAAGACGTGTCTGTTCGGGTTGTCCATCTCCAGGCAGAAGAAGAACGTCGGTGGGATCGGGAGATCCGGGTGGCCTGCTGCCTTCGCGGCGCTCAGGTCTGTGTAGACCGGGTCGCTCTGGGCCGTCGCTTCGGCGAAGAAGCGGAGCCGTCCACGCTCGGCGGACGTGGTGAACTCCTCGGTGCGGGAGCCGACGATGGAGCGGTCGATGATCTTCATGTCAGGAGAGCCTTTCGAGGATCGTCACGACGCCGGCCGTGCCGAGGCCCAGATTGTGCTGCAGGCCGAGTCGGGCACCCGGCACCTGCCGGTCGCCGGCGGAACCGCGCAACTGCCAAGTGATCTCGGCGATCTGGGCCAGGCCGGTCGCGCCGAGGGGATGGCCCTTGGAGAGCAGCCCACCGGACGGGTTGGTGACCACCCGGCCGCCGTAGGTGTTGTCACCGTCCGCAATGAACTTCGCGGCACCACCGGGCTCGCAGAGGCCGAGCCCCTCATAGGTGAGTATCTCGTTGATGGTGAAGCAGTCGTGCAGCTCCACGACGTCGATGTCGGCGGGGTCGACACCGGCCTCGGCGTAGACGCGGTCGGCGGTACGGCGGGTCACGCCCGACCCCACGAGAGCGATCGCGCTCGGACTGTCGAAGAGGCCCTCGTCGTCGGACTCCAGCGCCTGCGCTGTGATCGCGACCCGAGCATCGAGCCCGTGCTTGCGGGCGAACTCCTCGGTGCACACGACCGCGGCAGCCGCGCCGGAGGTGGGCGGGCAGCACTGCAACCGCGTCAGCGTGCCGGCGACCGTGGGGGAGGAGAGCACGTCCTCGGGGGTGATCGGGTCACGGAAGACGGCGCGGGGGTTGGTGCGTGCGTGCGTGCGTGCCTTGACGGCGACGGCGGCCAGGGTCTCGACGGTGGAGTCGGTGGTGTCGAGGTACTCCTGTGCTGCGGCCGCGAAGTACTGCGGTGTCATCGGCAGCGCGGGGTCGACAGGGTAGACGTCCTCGAGGGCGGACATGAACGCCGACAGCGGAGCAGGCCGATCGTTCCACTTGGCGGTGAGCGCGCCCGGGGGCATCTGCTCGAAGCCGATTGTGAGCGCACACTCGGTTGCGCCGTTGGCGACCGCCTGGCGGGCGAGCCACAGCGCCGAGGATCCGGACGCGCAGTTGTTGTTGACGTTGAGCACTGGGATTCGGGTCATGCCGAGCTGGTAGACGACTCGCTGACCAGAAGTCGAGTCGCCGTACACATATCCGGCGTAGACCTGGCCGACCTGGTCGTAACTCAGCCCCGCGTCTTCGAGGGCCGCAGCTGCAGCAGCGGCGCCTATTTCGTCGTATTTGGCGCCAGCGCTGGGTTTGGTGAAAGGAACCATGCCCACGCCGGCGATGAGGACTCGAGAGTTCATCAGTCTCCTTCTCTAACGTAGATTCACTTTCCAGTACGGTTCGCATACTGTCAAGCGAGGTCGGGGATGGGTCGGGCGACGTGGCTCCCGAGTCCGGCCGGCCGAGTTTCGATTTCGAGGGGCGGTCTTGACATTGACACCATGAAGTGAACTATCGTTTGACTAGACATGGGAGATGACGACGGCGGGTCGTCAGTGACGAGAAGAGGGGGTGCCGTGACCGAACAGGTTGTCCGGACGAAGGTGGTCGCGTCGGCTCCGATAGACAGCCCCGATGCGAACGAAGTCGTCGCGGTCGGTACGCCGCTGGCCGACCTCGTCGCGGTTCGGCCGCATGGCACGGACATCTTCCACGGCTTCGGTCACGCGGGTGCTCCCCAGCGGGTGATGGGGGGACAGGTTGCCGCCCAGGCGCTTGCGGCCGCGGGCGCGACCGTCGACGCTGGTCGTGTCGCCCACTCGCTGCACGGCTACTTCCTGCGCGAGGGCCGGCCGGACCGGGTCATCGAGTACCACGTCGGCCGCAGCCGCGACGGCCGCAGCTACAGCGCGCGCCAGGTTGCCGCAGTCCAGGACGGCGCCGAGATCTTCGTGCTGACCGCCTCGTTCGTCCGGCCTGGAGCCGGCCCCGAGCGGCAACTGGTCGCACCCGTCGTACCCGCGCCCGACACCGCCCCCGACGTGTACGACGTGTGGAGCGCGCTGCACCCCGAGGCGCACGCCCAGGCGGTGTACGCCGGCGCGGTCGAGGTACGGATCGTGCCGCGACCGGCCGGGCCCACCGCGCCGGAGGCCGACGGCACCGTCCGCCAGGACGTCTGGCTGCGGTCGCGTGGCCCCCTCCCGGACGACCCACTCGTCCACGCCTGCGCGCTGACGTACCTCGCCGATGCCACGCTCGCGCAGTCTTCGGCGATCGAGCACGAGGTGATGTACCCCCTGCGTCGCGAGCACGGCCGGGTGGGATTGGCGTCGATCGACCACGCGGTCTGGTTCCACCGGCCGCTGCGTGCCGACGACTGGCTGCTGCTGCGTCAGACGAGCACCAGCATCGCGTCTTGTCGGGGGTTCAACCAGGGCACGTTCTGGAGTCCGGACGGGACCATGGTCGCCAGTGCTACTCAGGAGTCGGTGGTCAGGCTTCTTCCCGACAGTAATGACGAAAGGTGAATCAACGCATGGGACAACTCGACGGCCGAGTCGCAATCGTGACCGGCGCAGGTGGCGGCATCGGCCGTGAGCACGCGCTCCTCATGGCGCAGGAGGGGGCGCGGATCGTCGTCAACGACCTGTCCGACCCGGCCGACGTCGTGGCGGAGATCATCGCCGCCGGAGGCGAGGCGGTCGGCGTTGCCGGCAGCGTGGCAGAGATGGCGACCGGGGAGCGGCTGGTCGAGGCCGCGGTCCACGCATTCGGAGACCTGCACGCGATTGTGAACAATGCGGGTATCGTCCGCGACGCGATGGTCTGGAACATGTCCGAGGAGGACTTCGACCTCGTCGTCGACGTCCACCTCAAGGGCGCATTCTCGGTGACCCGGGCGGCGGCACGGCACTGGCGCGCGGAGGGCAAGGCGGGCCGTTCGGCCGACCGCTCGATCGTCAACACCACGTCGGCCGCGGGTCTGCACGGCAACGTCGGCCAGTGGAACTACGCTGCGGCCAAGGCGGGTCTCGCTGCGCAAGTGTTGCTCGCGGTCGCCGAGCTCGGCCGGTACGGCGTTCGCGCCAACGCGATCTCGCCCGCTGCCCGGACCGCGATGGTCACCTCCTCGCCCGGCCTCGCCGCGGCGGTCGCCGCACCCGAGGACGAGGACGCGTTCGACAAGTTCCACCCGCGCAACACCTCTTCGCTGGTCGCCTACCTCACGAAGGCCGACTGTCCCTTCACCGGGCAGATCTTCTCCGTCACCGGCGGGCATGTCGGTCTCTACCAAGGTTTCTCGCTCGGGCACGTTGTCAACGCTGACCACGGCTGGAGCGTCGCCGAGCTCGCCGAGGTGATGGAGAATCCTTCGTTCCCGCGCGCGTTGGACGTCGAACGACCGAAGATCATGAGCTGAAGGGACTGACCCCATGTACCTCACCCACGCCCTGCACCGCGCGGTCCGCTACTGGGGCGATGACATTCTGACCGTCGACGCCGACCGTGCGTTCACCTCGACGCAGTCGGCCAAGAGGGTCGCCCGGCTCGCGGGCGCGCTGCGAACACTCGGCGTCGGTGACAACGACCGGGTCTCGATTGTCGCGCTCAACTCCGACCGGCACCACGAGGTGTTCTTCGCGAGCTGGTGGGCGGGTGCGGTACCGAGCCCGCTCAACACGCGCTGGTCCGCCACCGAGATCACCTACGCGCTCAACGACTCGGGCACCAAGGTCGTCTTCGTCGACGAGGCGTTCGCCGCTATGGTCCCGGTGCTGCGCGAGCAGGTGCCCGGCCTCGAAGCGATCGTGTACGTCGGCCGCGGCGAGGCGCCTCAGGGCACGCTGGTCCACGACGAGCTGATCGAGGGGGCCGAGCCGATTGCGGACGCGCACCGGTCGGGCGACGACCTCGCGTTCATCCTTTACACCGGCGGCACTACGGGCCACGCCAAGGGCGTGATGATCACCCATCGCTCGTTTCTCACCGGTCTGCTCAGCTACCAGATGTCCGGGGCGGCGGTCCGTGCGGGGGGCGTCACCATGCTGACCGGTCCGCTCTTCCACATCGGGGCTCTGCTGGGGTGGTACTCGCAGCAGCTGCTCGGTGGCAAGCTCGTCTTTGTGCCGACGTTCTCGCCCGAGAACGCGATGCGCACGATCCAGGAGCACCGGGTCACCGGCTGTGCGCTGGTGCCGACGATGATCCAGCGGATCTGCGAGCATCCCGACTTCGCGTCGTACGACCTCAGCAGCCTGGAGTTCATCGGGTACGGCGCCTCCGGGACCCCCGACAGCCTGCTCGAACTGGTCATGAAGAACCTTCCGCAGACCCAGCTCGTCCACGTCTACGGCATGACCGAGGCCGGGTGCCTCACCATGCTCAACGGGCCCGACCACCGGGCCGGCCGCAAGCTCGGGTCGGTCGGACGAGCGACCCCGATCGTCGAGCTCGACGTCGTGGACCCGGACGGGAACCCGGTGCCGCCGGGCACGGTCGGCCAGATCGTCACCCGGGGCGGACACCTGATGATCGGTTACTGGAACAAGCCCGACGAAACCGCCGCCGCGTTCAAGGACGGCTGGTTCCAAACCGGCGACGGCGGCTATCTCGACGAGGACGGCTATCTCTGGATCGCGGACCGGCTCAAGGACATGATCATCACCGGCGGCGAGAACGTGTACTCCGCCGAGGTCGAGAACGTGCTCGCCGACCATCCCGCCGTCGCTTCGTGCGCCGTGATCGGAATCCCCGACCCGGACTGGGGCGAGCGGGTGCACGCCGTCCTGGTGCTGCGCCCTGGGCACACGACCTCGATCGAGGAGGTCCGGGCCTTCGTCAAGGAGCGGATCGCCAGCTACAAGGCGCCACGCAGCATGTCGATCATCGGCGAGATGCCGATGAGCGGCGTCGGCAAGATCCTCAAGCGCGAGCTGCGCGCCACCATCGCGGCCGACTGAGCCGAACGACCCAGGAGAACTTCAGGTGCAACGCAAGATCTACGACGCCGACCACGAGGCGTTTCGTGTCATGATCCGCGACTTCATCGCGGCCGAGTTGTCGCCCTACTACATGGAGTGGGAACACGATCACATCGTGCCGCGGGACTTCTTCCGCAAACTGGGCGCGATCGGGGTCACCGGCTTCGGCATCCCCGAGGTGTACGGCGGCCCGGGGGAGGTGAGCTTCAAGTATCAGGCGATCATTTCCGAGGAGAATGCCCGCGCGAGCGTGCACATGGGCCACTACGGACTGAGCACCGGCATGGTGTTGCCGTACCTGCTGACCCTCGCCACCGACGAGCAGAAGCAGCGGTGGTTGCCGGGCATCGCGTCGGGCGACATCCTGCTGTGCATCGCCATGACCGAGCCGGGCACAGGCTCCGATCTCGCCGGCATCCGCACATCCGCACGGCTCTCCGACGACGGGCGCCACTACGTGCTCAATGGCGCGAAGACGTTCATCTCCGGCGCCCGCAACTCCGAATTGTGCGTCGTCGTGGCCCGCACCGCGGCGCCGAGCGAGACCGACCGCCGCAACGGACTGAGTCTGCTCGTGGTGCCCACCGACAGCGAGGGCTTCGAGTTCGGCCGCAACCTCGACAAGATCGGGCTCAAGTCCAGTGACACCAACGAGCTGTCGTTCGCCGACGTGCACGTCCCGGTCGAGAACCTCCTCGGTGAGGAGGGCATGGCCTTCAGTTACCTGGGGCAGAACCTGCCGCGGGAGAGGCTCATCGTCGGGGTCGACGCCGTGTCTCGCGCGCGCGCCGCCGTGGAGATGACGCGCGCCTACGTCCAGGAACGCAAGGTGTTCGGCAAGCCGGTGGCGGCCTTCCAGAACACCAAGTTCGTGCTCGCCGAGTGCGACGTCGAGGTCGAGACGAGCCAGGCGTTGGTCGACCGCGGCATCGAACTCGAGGACGCGCACGAGCTCACCCCTGCCGATGCGGCACGCATCAAGCTGCAGACCACGGAGATGGCCGGTCGGGTGGTCGACAAGTGTCTCCAGCTTCACGGCGGTTACGGCTACATGCGGGAGTACGCCATCGCCCGTATGTTCACCGACCTGCGGGTCAACCGCATCTACGGCGGATCCACCGAGGTCATGAAGACCATCATCGCGAAGGACATGGGCCTCTAGGCCCGGAGGGAAACCCATGACCGACACCGTTCTGTTCACGATCGAGGGCGGCATCGCCACTATCGCGATGAACCGTCCCGAGCGCCGCAATTCCTTCACCATCGAGATGGCCGACGGGCTGCTCGACGCCCTCGAGCGCTCCGAGGTGGACCCGTCCGTCCGGGTCGTCGTGCTCACCAGCGCTGGGGACCACTTCTGCGTGGGTCGTGACAACTCCGACACCGACCCGGCGCCGTACCCCCCAGGAGATCACCTCTTCGGCCGGGCCGGCCTGATGCGCTATACCCGCCTGATCACCCAGCTACACGACATGAACACTCCCGTGATCGCGGAGGTCAAAGGCGGCTGCGCCGGCGCGGGTATGTCGCTCGCCCTCAACGCCGACCTGCGGTACGTCGCGACCACGACCGTGATGAGCACGGCCTTCGTCAACGTCGCCTTCGGCGGCGACCTCGGCGGGCCGTGGCAGCTCTCCCGGCTGCTCGGCTCCGCCAAGGCCGCCGAGCTGCTGCTGCTGTCGCCGAAGATCCGCGGCGCGGAGATCGTCGAGTGGGGACTGGCCAACGAAGTGCTCCCGCCTGAACACCTTTCGGCACGGGTGCGCGAGATCGCCGCCCAGATCGCCGCGAAGTCGCCGCGCGGGCTGACCGCCGTACGGCGGAACCTCAAGGCCGCCGCGACCATGTCGCTCGGCGACTACCTGCCGCTCGAGGCGGAGCAGTTCGCGACCTGCCTGGCGTCTCCGGACGCCGAGGAGGCACGGCTGGCGTTCGTCGAGAAGCGCGCTCCGAAGTTCGCGAGCTGAGCCGATGAACTGCGATCCCGCCGCCTCCCGCGGCCCGCTCACCGGCGTCCGGGTCCTCGAACTGGGCGGCATCGGTCCCGCGCCCTTCGCCGGCATGCTGCTCGGCGACATGGGGGCCGAGGTGATCCGCGTCGACCGTCCCGGCGAGGCCGGCCGGAACAACCCGTTCCCGGTGCTGCACCGTAATCGGCGTTCGATCACGGTCGACCTCAAGGACCGGCGCGGCGCCGGACTCGTGCTGGATCTCGCCCGCGGCGTCGATGCGGTCATCGAGGGCTTTCGCCCCGGGGTGGCCGAGCGGCTGGGTCTCGGGCCGGACAACCTGTTCGCCTGCAACCCCGCGCTCGTCTACGGCCGCATGACAGGCTGGGGGCAGGACGGACCGCTGGCCCAGGAGCCCGGTCACGACATCAACTTCATCGCGCTCACCGGCGTGCTCGAGGCGATCGGGACCCACGAGGAGCCGTTGCCGCCGCTCAACCTGGTCGGCGACATGGGTGGTGGGATGTTCCTGGCGCTCGGCGTGCTCGGCGCCGTGATGAACGCCCGCGCCGGCGGCTGCGGCCAGGTCGTCGACGCCGCCATGTGCGACGGCAGCGCCACGATGATGGCGATGGTGTACGACTTCTGGAACGCGGGCCGGTGGAACGTCGAGCGCGGTACCAACGGCATCGACGGCGGCAGCCCCTGCTACGGCGTCTACCGCTGTGTCGACGACCGCCACGTCGCCCTCGGCATCGGGGACGAGCGCTCCTACGCCGCGTTGCTCGACGTCCTCGGCCTCGCCGAGGACCCGACCTTCGCCGACCGGCAGGACAGTGCCGAGTGGCCGCGGATGCGCAAGACCCTCGCCGCCCTGTTCGCCCAGCGCGAGCGCGACACGTGGGCGCAGCTGTTCGCTGGTCGCGGCGCAAGCTTCTCGCCCGTCCTCGACCTGGTCGAGGCGCCCCACCACCCGCACAATCAGGCGCGCCAGACCTTCCTCGTAGGTCCTGGAGGGACCATCGAGCCGGCGCCGACGCCGCGGTTCTCCGGCACGCCGTTGCCGCGCCCGATCGCTGCCCCGGTCCTCGGTGCCGACACCGACGCGGTGCTTGTGGCCGCGGGTGTCCTACCGGAGCGGATCGACGAACTGCGGGCCGCCGGTGTCGTCGCCTGAGCTCACCGCGGTACGGGGGACGTCCGTCCCCGTCGCAGTCCGGTACGACGATCTGGGTTCGACCGGCCATGTCGACAACGTCGCGTCGATGCGGATCATCGAAGAGGCGCGGCACACGTTCCTCGGACACCCGGTGACGCCGCACGCCCCAGGCGGGCTGCTCGACCTGGTGCCGAGCCACATTCAGCACCTGGTGCGCCGGCAGGACATCGAGTACCGCGACGAACTCTGGTACCAAGCCGAGCCGTTCCTCGTCGACGTGTGGGTGTCCGCGGTCGGCACGACGTCCTTCCGCCTCGGTAGCGCGATCCGCACCTCGGCCGACGCCGAGCCGGCGGTGACCGCCGAGGCGGTCATCGTGCTCGTCGACCTGGAGACCGGCAAACCGTGGCCGATCCCGTGTGAAATCGGCGGACAATTCACAGGTAGCGTCATTCCCCAGTAGCGACCGCCGTTGGCCTGGGGAGTGTTTCGAGAATGGCGCCGCAGCGAAGATGGAGTCTTGTCGGCGTGTGGTGACAATTGAAATGAGTGTGGTCTCCGGTACTCGCGTGAGCGATCAAGCAAACCTCGGGTACCGGAGACCTCGTAGGTCGTGAACCGGACCCTTCCGACCGGCGAGCGGCTCTATGGGTGCTCACTGAATTCGGCGAGGGTGTCGGGGAAGAGTTGCGTTGTCGTCTGGTGACTTGTATCGCGGACGCTCTCAGCACCGGGGTTCCGGGCGAAGCCCCGGACAGTCGCCGGTTGCCTGCACCGTTTCACCGAGGAACTGCTGTCGGAGCAGTAGGACCGCGATACGGCCGGCATGTTCATTGCTGCGAGGCAGGAGCTACGCCGTGACCGTCGACCACGCCTGTGACGTGGTCGACGGCCAAGGGTGTATGACTTTGTGCACGGTCGTCGACGGATCCGCCCGAACTCGCTACCTCGACACGTGGGCCGATGAGAAGGGTGTTGCTGCCGTGGTTTTCGTCAGCAGCGCGCCTCCGGGGCCGCAGTCAGCACCGGACAGCCTGCTGCTCGACGAGTTCCTGGCGCAGCGCGCGTAGCTGGCGCGGCATGTTCCATCCGGCGACAGCGGTGGTACGCCCGGACGCGTCGCGTTGCACGGCGGCAAAGGGTCCCTCGTCGAGCGAGCCCTCGACGGCGGTGAAGTCCGCGGCCGTGGGGCGGCCGTAAACCTGGATCCGCACGTCGTACTGGTCGCTCCAGAAGTATGGCACCGGTGCGAACGGTGTCCGCTTCCCCAGCAGGGTCCTCGCGGCCGCCATGCCCTGCTCGGTGGCGTTCATCCGGTGCTCGAGACGAAGCCGTCCGAGCGTCGGGTGAAGCCACGAGGCGACATCACCGGCGGCGACGACCCCCGGTGCGGCCTGGCAGAATTCGTCGCACTGGACTCCGTCGTCGATGGTGAGTCCGCTGCCGCGCAGCCAGTCGGTGACCGGCTCGGCGCCGATCGCGACGAGCAGTACGTCTGCGGCGACCTCCGCGCCGTCGTCCAGGACGACGCCGCTCACCCGGCCGTCGGTCTCCCGGACATCGGCGACGCCGCGTCCACAGAGCAGCTGCACACCGTGGTCACGGTGCAGTCGCGCGACCCGCTGGCCGATCCGCGGACCGAGTTGGCGCTGCAGCGGCAGCTCCAGCGGGTCGATGACGGTGACCCGGCAGCCGAGTTCGGCGGCCACCGAGGCTGCTTCCGTGCCGAGGAAGCCTGCGCCGACGACGACGACGGCTGCGCCGGGTACAACCTCCCGACGCAGCGCGAGGGCGTCCTCGATCGTGCGGAGCATGTGCACCCCGGGGCGGCCGACTGCGAAGGGCAGGGCCCGGGGACGCACGCCCGTCGCGACGACCAGTCCGTCGAAGGCGATGTCGGAACCGTCCGCGAGCGCGAGCCGGCCCGCCGCGAGGTCGAGCCGCTCGGCCCGTACTCCCAGCCGCCATTCGGCGTCGAGCCCTTCGAGCGCGGCGGGCGGGCGCAGGGTGAGTTTCTCCTCTTCCCACTCTCCGCGAAGCAGCTGCTTCGACAGTGGCGGTCGGTCGTACGGGGGCCGCTGGTCTCCGTCGACCAGGACCAGTCTGGCGGTGTACCCCTCGCGGCGCAGTGTCTCGGCCGCGGTCAGACCCGCGGCCGAGACACCGACGACCACGACCTGGTCGAGGCTCATTCCTCGACCACGATCGCGAGGGCCGGGCAGAGCAGCGCGGCCTCGTGCACTTGGGGGGCGAGGTCGGCCGGGGGTGAGTCTTCGAGCAGGATGACGATGCCGTCCTCGTCCCGCTGGTCGAACACCTCGGGCGCGGCAAGCACGCATTGCCCGCCGCCGACGCACTTGTCCTCGTCGATGTGGATCCTCATCAGGTCTGTCCTTTCGGTCACCAGGTCACAGGCAGGCGATGCAAGCCGTAGATGGACATGTCGGTCTTGTATTGGAGTTCCGTCACCGGCTCCGCCAGAGCGAGAGTGGGGATCCGCTTGAGGAGAGTCGAGTAGACGACCTGCAGCTCGACCCTGGCCAGCTGCTGCCCCAGGCACTGGTGGACCCCGAAGCTGAACGCGAGGTGGTGCCGTGCGGGCCGGGTGATGTCGAGGACGTCGGGTTCGGCGTGGCCCTCGCTGGCGAAGGCGGCCTTGTCGCGGTTGGCGGAGGGAAAGTCGAGGATCAGGCCGTCGCCGGCGCGGATCTGCGTGCCCGCAACCTCGAAGTCGCCGATGGCCACGCGCCGGGCACCGCTGTGGACGATCGTGAGGTAACGCAGCAGCTCCTCGACCGCACCTGCGGCCACCGCCGGGTCGTCGGCGTCACGGATCAGCGCGGCCTGCTCCGGGTTGGTCAGTAGTGCGGCGGTGCCGAGGGCGATCATGTTGGCGGAGGTCTCATGGCCGGCGGTCAGGAGCAGCAAGCCCATCCGGGCAACCTCTTCGCGGGTCATGAGACCGGGGTTGAGCTGTTCGACGACGAGGCGGCTCAGAGTGTCGTCAGTCGGTTTCTCGATCTTGGCGTCGATGACGTTTCCGATCATCGCGAGCATCTCCTCGGCCGCTGCCACGGTGTCCGCGGGTGTGGAGGTTGCCGCGGTGAATACCTTGGTGAGCTCCTGGAAGCGGTCGTGCTCGGAGTAGGGAACGCCCAGCAGCTCGCAGATCATGACCGACGGCACCGGCAGGGCGAGCGACTCGACGAGATCGACAGGCTTGGGGCCGGCGAGCATCTCGTCGATGCACCGGTCGGTGACGGCCTGGACGACGTCCCGCATGCTCTGCATGCGCTTGGCGGTGAAGTCCCGGGCCAGCGCGCGGCGCGGCTCGTCGTGGGCCGGGCCGTCCTCGGTGAAGAAGGTTTTCGCCCGCGCCCGGCGCGCCTTGATCGCGGCTGAGCTGTGCGGGTATGCCGGATTGTCGGTGTCCGCGCTGACCAGTGGACTCGCCATCACCGCGCGGATGTCGGTGTGCCGGGTCACCAGCCAGGGCTCACTGCCGTCCCAGATCCGCACCCGGCGCAAACCCTCTTCCTGCTGAATCTCGGCTAGGTCGCCCGCCGGGTCGAACGGGCATCGTGCGGTGTCACGCGGCATGGGGTACAGGGGGACATCGGCGGTGTGCAGCATGCGACCTCCAGAAGCGGAAGGGAGAGATGGAATACTCTAAGTTGTATTCACTTACTCCTGGTAGTATCCACCTATTCTGCGTAAGGTCAAGATCTGCACCCAAACAGTCAATTACATGCTGTGCCGGCTGGGCTCTTGACAGAGCTCTCGCGGGCATCTAGAAGTGAATAATCGTTCGACTCAAGGAGGTATCTGTGCACCCCACAGCCCTGGTCACCGGCGCAGCTCGCGGCATCGGCCGGCAGATCGCCGTCTCCCTCGCCCGTGAGGGGTACGCCATCGCTGTCGTCGACACCGACTTCGACGGCTACCGTGAGTTCGACGAGGCCGCCGGCTCGGTTGTCGACGAGCTGCGCGAGATCGGCGTGCCGACCATCGCCGTCGAGGCCAGCACCACCGACGTCGAGGCCATGCAAGAGCTGGGCGCTCGGATCCACCAGGACTGGTCGCGGCTCGATGCGTTGGTCTGCAATGCAGGCGGCGGCAGCGGCGGCTTCGCCGACAACACGGCCGCCACCATCGATCTGAGCGCGTTGGACGACGTACTGCGCCGCAACCTGCACGGCACGATCACGACCGTGCAGGCCGCCCTCCCGGCCCTGCGGCAGGCGACCAATCCGGCGATCGTGACCATGGGTTCACTCACCGGCGTGGTCGCCAACCCGCAGGGCGGCTACGCCCACTACGGGATCACCAAGGCGGCCGTCATGCACTACACCCGCTACCTCGCCAACGAGCTGACACCCGAGGGCATCCGCGTCAATTGCGTGGCGCCGGGCCTGATCTCGACCGGCAGGCTGCGCGTGCGCCTCAGCGAGCAGCCGGAGCGCGAGAAGGAAATCGCGGACCGCCTCGGGACGCCGGACGAAGTCGCAGCGGCCGTGCGCTACCTCCTCTCTCCCGCCACCACGCACATGTCGGGCCAGGTGCTACAGCTCTGGCCGCCGGATGTCCGCTGAGTCCCGCTCCCCGAACCCCAGGAAGGCCAACGTGCCCACCCATCTGACGATGCAGCAGGTCGCCGAAGCTCAGAGCCTGTGCCACGTGTTCCAGTCCACCGTCGCCGCGCGCCCCGACCAGGTCGCGCTCCGTGCCTGGGAGGACGGTCGAACCTTCACCTGGCGCGAGTACGACCACCGAGTTCGCCGCATCGCCGCCGGCCTGGCGGGACTAGGCGTCCGACCCGGCGACACGGTTGCGATCATGCTGACGAACCGACCGGAGTTCCACATCGTCGACACCGCGGTGATGCACCTCGGCGCGACGTCGTACTCGATCTACAACACGTTCACCGCCGACCAGGTGTCGTCGCTGCTCGGTAGTGCCGGCAGCCGGGTGGTGATCTGCGAGGCGCGGTTCGGTGAGGTCATCCGCACAGCCGCACTGCAGCACCCGGACACCCGCGTGGTCTGCATCGACGATGCCGCCGACGACCAGCTCTCCCTGGACGCGCTCGTCGCGCTCGGTGACCCGGACTTCGACTTCGACGCGTCGTGGCGCGCGGTCGGGCGCGACGACCTGGTCGCCCTGATCTACACTTCGGGCACGACCGGTGAACCCAAGGGTGTCGAAATCACCCACGCCAACCTGCTCTACTCTTCGTCGGTCAGGGCGCGACAGCAGGCGGAGTTCACGACGCGCGATGCGGAAGAACGGGTGCTGTCGTACCTACCCGACGCCAACCTCGCCAACAGATTCGCCGCGCACTACCTGCCGATGGTGACCGGAGCCACGGTGACCGACGTGGTCGACGGCCGGTCGGTGCTGACGGCATTCCAGGAGGTCCACCCGTCGACCTTCATGGGCGTGCCGATGATCTGGTACAAGCTCGAGGCGCTGATCGAGAACGCAATTGCCGCCGAGCCGCCCGCCGAGCGGGCCGCGATCGAGCAAGCCCTCGCCGTCGGGCTGGAGAAGGTGCGCAGAGAACTTGCCGGCGACCCGGTTCCCGAAACGCTCGCCACCCAGCACGCCACAGTGGACGCGGCGGTCCTGCACGCCTGGCGGCGTCGGTTCGGCTTGGACGGTCTGTACTACGCGACCTCGGGCGGTGCGCCGATCGCGCCGGAGACGCTGGAGTTCTTCTTGGCGCTCGGCGTGCCGGTCTGCGAGGTCTACGGGCTCACCGAGAGCGCTGCCTCGGGCATCGCCAACCACCCCCACCGGATCCGGGTGGGCACCGTGGGCCAGGCGCGTAACGGAGTCGAGGTGAGGCTCGCCGACGACGGTGAGCTGCTGCTCCGCAGCCCGGGCGTGATGCGCGGCTACCGCAACGACCCCGCGAAGACGGCGGAGGCCGTCGACTCGGAGGGCTGGCTCCACACCGGCGACATCGCCACCGTGGATGAGGACGGCTACGTCCGGATCGTCGACCGCAAGAAGGACATGATCATCAACTCGTCGGGCAAGAACCTCGCACCGGCGAACATCGAGAACGCAGTCCGTCTCGCCTGCCCCCTCGCCGGCTCGGTCGTCGCCGTCGGTGACGGGCGGCCGCACGTCGCGGCGCTCGTCGTCCTCGACCGCGAGCAGGCCGCGGCGTTCGCGGCCGCCCACGGCATCACCGACCTCCGCGCCGAGACGCTGTCCCAGGACCCGCGCGTGGTGCGGGAGGTGGCCGAAGGTATCGCGCGCGGCAACGAGCGGCTCTCGCGGGTGGAGCAGGTGCGTGCGCACACGGTGCTGCCGTCGTACTGGGATGTCAACAGTGACGAGCTCACCGCCACCACGAAGGTGCGTCGCAAGCTCGTGCACGAGAAGTACGCCGCCGAAATCGCCGCGCTCTATGCCTGACCTGACCGGGAATGTTCCTGCGCATGAGTGCGTGTAATCGGCGTCGATCTCGGCGGTGTCCAGGTGACCGCCGACCTCGGGACGCCGGTCGGCCGTGCCGCACTGGTCGAAACCGTTCGTGACCCGGCTCCGGAAGGAATCGCCGGCATCCTCGCCAACGGCGGTGTCCAGACCCTGATCGTCGACGGCGGTGGCGCGACTCTCATGGGCCACAAGGATGTTTGGTCGGGCGTCGCGCGTTGGCGACCTGAACTGTGAGCACGAGATGGATGGTCTCGGCGCGCGCCCATCGTCGCGACCACAGCACCCTCGATGGGCCCGGCGGGGCGTGGGGGCTGAAAGCATGGACGTCACCGTGGTCTCGGTGGCCGAACTCGCCGCCGGGCTCATCCCGTGGATTGCCGAGGCGATCCGCATGCGTGAGCACATGAACTGGTGTCGGGTGCGCCCGCTATGCGCGGGCAGGATCCTGGGGGCGTGGTCGGGGAGCGTGTGGGGCGCTCATCTGCCCTAGCGCCTGCTCGAACCGGTCGCCGGGGTGACGGTCTGTTGTGCGGAATCCGGTTGGCGATTCCGGATCGCACCGACTCGGGGGGACCGACACGCGACACATGCAGTCACCGGGATCTGGGCGGTTTCATGGCGGCCAAGACCTCGCTCGGCGGGCTGCCGCCGGTACTCCTTTTCGATGTAGCGAGCCGAGGCCCCACTGACCTTCATTGCCGATCTTGTGGAGTATGTCGTTGTGGCTAGCACTTTTACGCCGGCATCCCTCTGTCGAGGGTGATGTCCGCAGGACATGGTGTGGGCACTCGTACCACTGGGTGTCATTGCTGCTCCAGTCGGCAATGCCGTCGGGCTGGAAGCGGCACGGCGCGTACCCACGACCGTCTTTCGGTCTGCGGTCATCGGCCTGGTGATCGTTGCCGGCACCGCAACCTTGATCTCATCCTGAATGTCTCGGGTGTCCATACCGGCCAGGTTCGCAGAACGCAGAACACAGCGTCGAGCGGGTCGTCGATCAGATCGGTGAGGTGTTGGCGCGCCTGGGCCCTCGTCGACAATGCCGCGGTCCGCGGAGGCTCGCTACTCGACGTCGAACTGCGGGTGTGGCATGGGGTGTTTGACGTCGATTGCGCCGGATGTCCACTGTGCACCTGGGCGTTCGGGCGGCGGATGCGTGAGTCGCGAGGGATCGATCGTCCCCGTCGCCTCGATCGGTTGTCGGTTGCCCGGACGGGCGGCAGGCCGGTCTGCTCGATCCGCAGCGTTCCCGGCACATGCACCGTACGCCGCCCCTCGATTGTGACTCAATATTCGGAGTGCCTGGGTTCGTATGCAGGGTAATCGGCCTTAAAGTTAATCGCTGATAGTGACCGGGGGGCTTGTGCGACGGTGTCGAAAGTGGTTCACTTCACTCTATAGCGGGGTCTGTGATGTGCTTCTCGCAGCCGGGCCGGGCCGGGCCGGATTCCGAGCGGTGAGCCGATCGTCGATCACCTCCGCGAGACTCAACGACGTAGAGAAAGGCCACCCATGGCTGTCGATCACACATTTTCGGCAACGGTTTCGGCCGGGCCACACCGTTCGCCGACCAGGCGTCAGGCCTGGGTCACCGCGGCGATGCTCTTCGTGTTCATGCTCATCAACTTCGCCGACAAGGCCGTGCTCGGCCTCGTCGGCGTGGACCTTATCGACGACCTGGGCATCACCCCGAGCCAGTTCGGTCTCGTGCAGAGCGGCTTCTTCTGGTTCTTTGCAATCGGCGCCATCGTCGGCGGCATGCTGATCGGTCGAATTCCAGGCCGGTGGCTTCTCGCCGGCGTTGCACTGATATGGGCGCTGTGCCTTCTCCCGATGGTGTGGAGCACCAGTTTCACCGTGCTGCTGATCACGCGCATGATCCTCGGTTTCGCGGAGGGCCCGACGGCCGCCCTGGCCTTCGGAGTGACGCATAGCTGGTTCCGGGCCGAGAAGCGGGCTCTGCCCACATCCATTGTCGCGTCGGGAACATCGGTCGGTCCGCTCGTCGCCGCACCGATCATCACCGCACTCGTCATCCACTACTCGTGGCATGCGGCCTTCGCCGCCATGGCGATCGTGGGCCTGGTGTGGGTGGTCGGCTGGTTGATTGTCGGTCGCGACGGCCCCGAGGTCACAGGGCACGCGGTGTCGTCGTTTCCGATGCTTCCGGAGCGGGTCCCCTACCGTCGCCTGTTGACGTCCGGCACCATCGTCGGCATTACCCTGCTCTTCTTTGCCACCTACTGCAGCGTGGCGCTCAAGATCAGCTGGCTGCCGTTGGCGTTGCGTCAGGGGCTGGGTTACGACAAGGTCGCCACCGGCTGGCTGGTGTCCCTGCCGTACCTCTGCGGCGCGATCTTGATGATCGTCTTCGCGGCAGTGTCCCGCGCCATGACCCGGCGAGGGGCAAGCGTCCGCGCTGCTAGGGGACTGCTGCCCTGCGCGCTGGTGGCACTAGGCGGTTTGAGCACCATCGCATGGCCTCTCCTGGATCGCGGTGTGCTGCAAATTGTCCTGCTCGCGGTCGGAGCGTCCCTGGTGGTCGGCGCCCAGGGTATCGCCTGGACGCTGGTCTCGGACGTCGTCCCGGTCAAACAGCGCGGCACCGTCATGGGCGTGATGATCACCTGCTACAGCATGGGTGGCGTGATCGCGCCTTTGCTGCTGGGCAACCTGGTGAACGACGCTTCGAACCCGCTCCATGGTTACCAGCTCGGGTTCGCCGCCTTCGGTGTCGTCCTGGTGGGCGGAGCGCTGATCGCCGCTGCGCTCATCAACCCCGAACGCAACGTTGCGTGTTTCGTCGAGGCGCAGGAATTGTCGGCTGTGCGCGCGGACGATGCGGCATCGGCGGGGCAGATCGGACCGCGCTGAGTGCGCCTGCGGTCCTGTCGTGTCGATGACGGAGAAAGTCAACTACTACCGTGTCCGACTGTGGCTCACGCTAGGACCTGTTGCGTGCCTGAAGTGCAGTCAAGTCTGCACACACTCGAACGGTGGGCCGATTTGTCCGGCCGGCACATCTTCCTGGAAGAGGGGCATACACGGGGGAGAACAAGCACTACTCGGACTGCCGGCCCTGACATTTCACCGTGGCGGGCACGTGCTGGCGGTCGAGTTCAGCCGCCCCGAATTGTACAACGCGATCCGCCGTCCGATGCATGAGGAGCTCGCCCGGAAATCTGCCCAGATCCGGAAGGACGACACGATACGAGCCGTCGTGCTGACCGGTCAGGGCAAGGCATTCGCCACGGCGGGAAACCCTGGGGCGAGCAGCCGGAAGCCGGCCCAGTGCTCGACGCGCTCTTCCAGGAAGCCCGGAAGATCACTATGGACATCCTCGCATCGCCCCAGGCCATCATCTCGCCGGTCAACGCCTGCAGTCGATCTCGGCGCCACCATCGCGCTGCTGTGCGACATCATGCTCATCTCGAGCACGGCGATCATCTCCGATCCGCACGTGACCGTCACCGTCACCGCCGGCGACGACGGTGCTATTACCTGGTCATGGCTGGTCGGGATGACCCGCCCGAAAAAGTCCCTGATGACCGGCGACAAGGTCACCGCGTCGGAGTCGGAGCGGATCGGCCTGATGAACCGTGTCGTCGAGCGCGAGCATCTGCTCGACCAGGCCGCACGCGCTCACGGAATGATCTGCCGTCGGCCCGGTGAAGGCGGTGCAGGGCAAGGCCGTGCTCAACCAGATCCTGCGCGATACTGCCGATCTGGTGCTCGACGACGTGTTCACCACCGAAAAGGAGCGCTTCGGCTGCGGAAAACACCGCCGGGTAGGCGAGTTGTTTCCCCGGTCGCGAGTCGAACGCCACCGCAGGGAGCGGCTCAGCGCACCACGACACGCGGCCGAATTGCCGCTCCCCCTGGATCGCCGTACCCGCCACGAGCCGAACGGCTGGGCCTCGTTCTACAACACCTTACCGCCGATCAGCCGCCTACCTCGTCGACAGCATCGACAAGCGGGTTGTGTTGTACGAGAAGCAATCTCTCGACAAGATTCGTATGGGGGCCGCGGACACCGGGGTCCGTACCGTCGTCTGTGTCGACAGCTACGCAGACGGGACCGTCGGCCTCGACGACCTCGAGTCGCGTGACGTCCCGGATTTCGACTTCGACCGCGTCTGGCGTTCGGTGTCCCGCGACGGCCTGCTCGCACTGATCTTCCCTTCTCGAACCACCGGTGCACCCCAGGGCGTGAAGCTCACTCACGGCGACATTCTTTTCTCGGTTGCCACGAACGTGGCCATCCAGGCCGAGTGCGCGCGGGCCGACGCGCAAGCGGGACCCCGAACCTTCCCGACACCAACCTCGCGAACCGCTGGTCGGGCCACAACGTGCCGATGCCGTCACGAGCGACGATCACCACCGTCCTCGTCGACCAGCACGACAAGTCGATCGAGGCCGCAGGTCACTGCGGGGTCCGTTCACCTGACTCGAGGGCTCGAAGCGTCTCGCTGATGACCGCCATCGTGCTGTGTGGGGCGTGACGTCGATGCCACCGCGTGGAGTGCGTCGCACTGCCTGCCCCCTTCCTCCCGCGAGTGTCACATCGGCACGTGGAGCGGCTACGTCGAATGCGACCAGTTCGACGGCCAGAGCACAGACGCCGCCGGCGAGCCCGGGGGAGGGGTAGGGGCTGGTCGAGTGGAGGGCTCGTTCTTGGCGCCGCCATGACCGCACGGCTGCCACCGCGAGTACGCTGCCGGTACCGCAGGCGACGAACGCGACCTTGTCCCGAGATAGATCGTGGTCTGTGACAGACCCGTCAGGGTGGTCATCGGGGTGGCCTCACCGGCGACCGGGGTCGGACTGTTCGGACGCAGGCTCGTGCGGTGCATTCATTGGCGAGCGAGAAGCGGGTGTCCGGCTGCTCGCCCACCGAGTACACCGCCACGGGAGGCCGGTGCTGCTGGTCATCCTCTTTCGTCTGTGGCTTCACCCCTGATCTGTACCCCGACGGATCTTCGACAGAAGTAGGTTGTCAGAGCAGCTCGAGAATCGTGGCGTTGGCCATGCCGCCGCCCTCGCACATCGTCTGCAGGCCGTACCGGATCTTTCGGTCTCGCATGTGATGCACCAGCCGGGTCGCCAGGATCGCGCCGGAACCGCCGAGTGGGTGCCCGACCGCAATCGCGCCGCCCAGCGGATTCACCAGGGTCGGGTCGGCTCCGGTCTCGCCGAGCCATGCGAGCGGAACCGAGGCAAACGCCTCGTTGACCTCGAATGCGCCGATATCGGCGATCGAGAGGCCGGATCGTTCGAGCGCCTTTGCGGTTGCCGGGATGGGCCCCGTCAGCATCATTACCGGATCGTCGCCTGCCATCACGGCGGTATGGACTCGTGCGATCGGGGTCAGACCGAGTTGGTGTGCCTTTTCGCTGGTAGTGACCAGCAGTGCTCCGGCACCGTCGGAGATTTGGGAGGCGTTGCCGGCGTGGATGACGCCGTCCTTCTTGAACGAGGTTTTCAGTTCGGCGAGCTTGTCGACAGTGGTGCCCCGGCGAATACCCTCGTCCATGTCCAACACACCGGGAAGAGGGGCGATCTGGCCCACCAGTGCTTCTGAATCGACTGCCGCGGCCGCCTTCTCATGTGACATCACCGCGAAGTGATCGAGCTGGCGACGGGTGAGCCCCCACTTCGCGGCGATCATTTCGGCGCCGACTCCCTGGTTGAAGGTCTCGACCCCGAATCGGTCCAGAACAGTCTGCCCGAACGGTTGTCCGGATTGGCGGCTGGAACCCATCGGGACCCGAGACATCGACTCCACACCGCCGGCAACGGCAACGTCATAGTGGCCGGCGATCACCCCGGCGGCGGCGAAGTGCAGCGCCTGCTGGCTCGAACCACACTGCCGGTCTACCGTGGTGGCCGGAACCGACTCGGGCCAGCCCGCCGCGAGGACGCCGCTCCGGCCGATGTTGTTCGCCTGGTCTCCGATCTGGCCGACACAACCCCACACAACGTCGTCGACGACCGCGGGATCGATACCAGTCCGCGCCGCCAGAGCGGTCAATACGTGGGCCGACAGGTCTGCGGGATGGATCCCGGCCAGTGATCCATTGCGCTTGCCGACCGGGGTTCGTACCGCGTCGACTATGACTGCATCTCGCATGATGTGCTCCTGGTGTCCTCGGTTCGATGCACCCTCGAATCAATCAGGGCAGCGCATCGGGCACAAAGAGGCGAATGCGAACACGGCGATTCGATCCACCTATGAATGACCATCGCGACGAATCGATGCAGATCGGGTAGCGACTTCTGTTCGGGCGGTTGCTCGCTGGTGAATGACACCGGAGGAGATGAGAGTCTCGAACTTCGCAGCCCGACCCGGCGCGCAGAGCACTGCCTCCGTGTCCTCACCCAGCTCCGGCGCCGAGGCAGTGAGCGAGACGCCCCACTCGTCGATCGTGACAATCAGTTCGATGCCGCGTTTTCCCCCGTCGCGACGAACTATGGGGAAGATAGCGACTTACGATTGAGCAGTTCCGTATTCGCTATTGGACTTCGCTCGCGGAACTGGTTTAGGTGGGAAGCGAGTTGTTGCTCGGATGTCCGGCGGTCACATGCCCTCCTCGACGAATGTGGTCGACTCGCGCCGTGACCGGCATGACAGTCGGTCCTGAGCGCATCCGTAGAAACCGCCGGACGAAGTGATGAGGACCGTCATCCCGAACCCTGTGGGGTGTGAAGTGAAGGAACGAGATGCCCGAGTTGTTGGACGTGGACATGGTCGGTCCAGACGAGTTTCGCGGCCTGTGCTGTGAGGGTTCGCCCGGTCGGGCATTCGGTGGGCACATCGCTGCACAGGCATTGGCTGCGGTGCAGCGCACGATCCGGGAGGACCGGTCGGTGCACTCTCTGCACGGCTACTTCCCGAGCCGTGGCTGCCCGGACCGTGAGGTCCGATACGTCGTGCAGCGACTCAAGGACGGGAACTCCTACGATCTTCGTGCGGTCACTGCCTGGCAGGGGTCGGGTGCCATCTTCACGATGACCGCATCGTTCAAAGTTCCCGAGAGCGATTCGTCCCGGCACACGGTGATGCCGGACGTGCCCGCGCCGGAGCTGCTCGAAGAGCTCGGAGGCGAGTGGGATCGAACATGGGCAAACCTGGACAGGACTTCACCGGTCGGACGGGCCGTCGAGATACGACCCGTTCGTGCGAAACCCCATCAGGGGGGCGAACCCGGCGAGTCCCGTCGCTCGTTGTGGATCCGTTTCGCGGGGCATCTGCCCGCTTCTCCCGCCCGCCACGATTGCGCGCTCACCTTCTTGTCGGACCTGGCGCTCGCCCGGACAGCGGTAGTCGGCCATTCCCCGTCGACCGCGCAGGACCCGTCGACCGTCTTCACCACGTCGCTCGATCACTCGATCTGGTTTCACCAGCAGTGTCACGCCGACCGGTGGATGCTCTACACCCAGCGCAGTCGGGTCTCCGGGGACGGGCGCGGACATACCTTCGGCGAAATCTGGAGCCGACGGGGAGAATTGATCGCAACAACCACACAGGAGGTGGTCCTCCGCTCGCTACGTGAATCGACACCGGTTCCCGCCGGGCCGGGCTGAGCGAGTCCAGTTCGGCAGACGTGACGGCTTCCCGCCCCGCTGCGGACCCGGGGGCAGTGTGTCGGTTCGGCGGTTCCGACGGCGTGTGCGCGGTCCGAGAGTATTGCCACGACCGCAAGTGCGAATGTCGATACGCCCAAGCAAATACATCCGGCAGTGGAAGCGACCTGCACCGCTCGCCGGGATCATATGGGTGACCGGTGCGGCGACCACCACGATTGAACCTCGACGATCGCGGATGCTACGCCATATTTGAACGGTGTTTCCCGGTATGTCGGGATATCTGCCACCCTCGCCGCGCCGAGACGGACACGGACATCTCCGAAACCAACGCACTCAGGTCGCCCGCTGAGGGCACCGTCTGGTGGAGGGAATTCGGGCGCATGCACATCGTGATCCCGGCCGGTCCTCTTGCGCAGAAGTGCCAGTCGCGCGTGACATGGTGACGTCCCCTAGCAGTTCGCTTGCGGCTGTGACGCTTTGCGGCGCACGTATCACCGACCGGCACCACGGTGTGCATCTGCGGCGATCCGATTACGAGGGTGCAATGTCGGCGGTACGTCCTGCGCGTGCCGAACATGCGAGGTATGTCACGGAAAGGCTGGAGGCGAAAAACGATCCCGTGAGGTGGTGAGCCGGCCACGCCCTCTTGGTCCGCCTCCTCACCTCGCCTCTCGATCGAGACAACAGCAGCAGCGCGTCCGGATCACATCGCCGATTCACCTCCGCCCGATGGTCGGGACCGATGGGTATTTCCTATGGGTTGTGTCGAAATCCGCTCTTGGACAGCCACCCCCGAAGACGGTTGCATCGACCTCGGCGCGGATTCCCCGCGCCGACGTCGAGGAAGGACGCACATCGATGACACCGTCGTTGGAGGGACTTACCTGCCTGGTGACCGGTGGGGGCCGAGGTATTGGGCGCGCCGGTGCGCTCTCGTTGGCACGTGCCGGTGCCGCCGTTGCCGTGGCTGCCCGCACGGCCGACCAGGTCGAATCCGTGGCCCGAGCGATTCGGAACGAGGGCGGTCGCGCGATCGCGATATCGGCCGACGTCACTGTTGCCGACCAGGTGGCCGCGATGGTTGCCCGTACCGTCGACGAATTCGGTGGCCTGCACGTGCTGCTCTGCAACGCGGGCGGTGGCCTGACCTCGGGCCGGCTGGTCGACAGCGCACCGGACGACTGGGAACGGACCATCGCCCTGAACCTCACCAGTGTCTTCCATTGCGCACAGGCTGCACTACCGCAGATGGCCGCTCAAGGAATGGGCAAGATCATCGTCATCGGATCGGGTACCGGTCACGTCGCCGGTGCCGGTGGATCGGCGTACGCCGCTGCAAAAGCAGGGGTCGCACATCTGGTGCGGGTCCTGGCCAAGGAGGTGTGGCGCCACGGCGTCGACGTCAACGAGATCGTACCGGGGCCGGTCGCGACTGATTTGACCCGGGACGATTTTCGCCTTGGCGAGGTTCCTGCGTTGTCCAAGACGGAGCGGGTGAAGCACCCGGACGAGGTGGCCGAATTGATTGTCTGGCTCGCTGGCCGGCCCGTCGAGGGGCCGACCGGCCAGACATTCAGCCTCGCGCGTAGGCCGCTGTGACAGGGCGGGACGTGGAAAGCGCTCCCGATCACATCGATCGGCCCAGCCTATCCGTCACATCACCGAGACAGTCTTGCTCGTCTCGACTGTCCGAGGTCTGATTCATAGGGCAGTAAGCTCTCGGCGCTCTCGAGCGTCGGCGGTCGGCCCGCCGCCGGACCGGTTGGAGATCGGATCGCCGCGCCACCGCATTCCCCGAAACACCACCGATCATTGGAGAACGAAGTATGGACTTTTCGTTGACAGTCGAAGAGCGCGACATCCAGATGTGGGTTCGCACCTTCGTCGACCGTGAGATCAAGCCGCTGGAGGAGCAAGCACTACGCAACGAACGCGCAGGCCAGGTCGGTGTCGAGCCCGACACCATCCGGTCCCTGCAGCTCAAGGCCCGAGAAGCCGGATTCTGGGGCGTGCAGACACCGGAGGAGCTCGGCGGCATGGGCCTGAGCGCGGTGATGGCAGCGGTGATCGAGATGGAACTGGGGCGCAGCTTCATCCGATTCAGGTTCGGCGGCAGCGCCGACAACATTCTGTACGGATGCAACGACGATCAGCGTGCGCGGTACCTGCTTCCCACCATCGAAGGCGATCGGATCTCGTGCTTCGCGCTTACGGAACCGGGAGCGGGATCCGATGCGACGGCGATCCGCACATCAGCTCGCCGGGACGGCGACGACTGGGTGATCAATGGTGAGAAGGTGTTTATCACGCAGGGCAACGAGGCCGATTTCGCGATGGTCTTCGCGGTCACCGACCGGGACCGCGGTGCAAACGGCGGCATCACCTGCTTCCTGGTCGACCGGGACATGGGATGGAAGTCCGAGCCCATTCACACTATGGGCCAGTGGGGTCCGGCCTCCCTGGTGTTCGAGGATGTCCGCGTCCCTGCCAAAAATGTCCTCGGGCAACCGGGTTTCGGATTCGCTCTGGCGATGGAGTGGATCGGAAAGGCCCGATGGGGAGTACCGGCGCGGGCGATCGGCGCCTGCGATCGGCTGATCCAGATGGGTGTGGACTACGCCAACACAAGGCAGACCTTCGGAAAGCCGATCGGTGAGCGGCAGGCGATCCAGTGGATGCTCGCCGATTCGGCGGTGGAGGTCGATGCGGCCCGGCTGCTGACGCTGCGTGCAGCGTGGGTCGGCGATCAGGGCGGGGATGCACGGCATGCCAATTCACAGGCCAAGCTCTACGGAGCCACCATTGCAAACGAGGTCGTCGACCGCATTCTGCAAATTCACGGCGGCATGGGCTACACCCGCGAGTTGCCGATCGAGCGGTGGTACCGGGAACTGCGTCTGGCCCGGATCTACGACGGCACCGACGAGATCCAGCGCAAGACGATCGCACGGAACCTTCTTCGTGGGCACGTGATCATGGGCGAGCTTGACTGAACGGTATGACGACCCCCGGACCCCCGCTACGCGGACGAATCGAACACATTCCGCGGGCCGCGCTCGAGGACGGCGCACCCGCAAACCCTGCGCGAAGGGGAAGCGCGATCTTCCCCGGTGAGGAGTTGGCATGATCGCGGCACCCGTCTACGAGCTGTCCTTCGACGATTACCTCGACCGGATCCGCCGGTTCACCGACGAGGAGCTGATCATCCGCGAGGCGGAGATGGTGTCCAAGGGCGAGGTGCCGCCGGACCTCGTTGAGAAGATGGCGTCGCTCGGACTGTTCGGGATCACCCTGCCCAGACGCTGGGAGGGCCTGGAATGGTCGGTCGAGCAGCAGGTGCTGCTCACGTTCGAGTTCACCCGGGCATCGTGCGTGTACCGGTCGCGGTTCTCGACCACCATCGGACTGTCGTCACAAATCTTGCTCGACTATGGCACCGACGCGCAACGTGAACTCTATCTGCCGCCGATGGCACGGGGCGAATGCGTCACTGCGTTCGCACTCACTGAGCGGGGTGCAGGCTCGGACGCCGCAGCGATATGCACGACCGCCGTGCGCGAGGGCGACCATTTCGTCATCAATGGCAGCAAGCGGTACATCACCAACGGCGCATGGGCCGATCTGCTGGTGGTTTTCGCCCGCACCGGCGGTGCCGGCGCTGAGGGGGTGTCCGCTTTCCTGGTGCGGGCGGACACGCCCGGAGTCAGCGCGAGCCTGCCCGATCGGATGAATGGGCATGCCGAGGCGCCGGTCGCCGAGCTGCGGTTCGACCAGGTGGTCGTGCCGGCCACCGCGTTGATCGGCGGGCTCGAGGGGGCGGGTCTGCGGTTGGCGATGCGCGGGATCAACCATGCCCGGATCCACGTCGCCGCGACTGCGGTCGGGCAGGCGACGCGGATCCTGGACGAGGCGGCACGCCATGCTGCTACCCGAACCCAGTTCGGTCGCCCTATCGGCGAATTCGGCAGCATCGAGGCGATGCTCGGATCGAGCTACGCGGAGTTGGAGGCCGGCCGAGCTCTCGTACTCGACTGCGCCCGTCAGTTTCACGGACAGTCCATTCCCCGGCACCGCATCGCGGCCGCCAAGTATTTCTGCACGGAGATGGCCAGCCGGGTGGCCGACCGGGCGGTGCAGATCCTGGGCGGCGAGGGGATCGTCGGAGACAGTCCGGTGCCCCGGATGTGGCGCGACGTCCGGGCACTCCGGATCTATGAGGGAGCATCCCAAATTCACGAGCGCAACCTGGGCCGCCATGTCCGCGCCGCGGCGGGCACCGACACCGAACGGAAACTGTGATGGAATTCCACACGATTCGACTCGAGATCGCAGATGGCATCGCCGTCATCACCTTGCATCGCCCGGACAAACTCAACGCCTTCACCCGGCAAATGAGCGCCGAGATCGTCGCGGCCTTCGCCAGGACAGACGCCGATGACGGCGTCAAGGTCGTCATCGTCACCGGCTCGGGCCGTGCGTTCTGTGCCGGTGCCGACCTCTCCGGCGGCGGTGCACGATTCGACTACGGCGATTTCGGGGACGACGTCCCACGTGACGGCGGCGGCGTAGCTACCCTGCGAATTTTCGACTCCGTGAAGCCGGTGATCGCCGCGATCAACGGCGCCGCGGTGGGCGTCGGTACCACGATCACGCTGCCAATGGACATTCGACTGGCATCTGAGGACGCGCGATTTGCGATGCCTTTCACCCGCCGGGGTGTCATCCCGGAGAGCTGCTCGAGCTGGTTCCTGCCGCGCTTGGTCGGGGTACAGCGCTCACTCGAGTGGTTGTACACCGGACGGATGTTCTCGGCAGGGGAGGCACTGGAGGCGGGGCTGGTCTCGGCGGTCCACCCGAGAGATCGGCTGCTCGATGAGGCGCGCGCAATCGCCGCCGAGATCATCGACAACACCGCCCCGGTGTCGGTTGCGCTGACGCGGCAGCTGATCTGGCGGATGCTCGGAGCCGCACACCCGATGGAGGCACACATTGCCGAATCGCGGGGCATGGCCGTGCAGGGCGGGAGCAGCGACGCCCACGAGGGCATCACCTCATTTCTCGAGAAGCGGCCGGCCAAGTTCGTGCGGACGGTCGAAGCCGACCTGCCCGCCATCTTCCCGCATTGGCGCGAGCCGGAGTTCAGGTGAATAAGGCCGGACAAGGTCGACCGGAGCGGTCCCAAAGCAGCCTCCGGACCAACACAGAGAGCGGGAATAGCCATGCTGAGCACTAGATTCACCGACCTGTTCGGAATCGAACACCCGATTGTGCAGGGCGGGATGCAGTGGGTGGGACGAGCCGAACTCGTGGCTGCCACTGCGAACGCGGGTGCACTGGCGTTTCTCACGGCATTGACGCAGCCGACCCCGGAGGCGTTGGCCGCGGAAATCGCCCGCTGCCGGGAGATGACCGATCGTCCCTTCGGGGTCAATCTCACCATTCTCCCAGCGATCACTCCGCCCCCGTACGCAGAGTACCGGCAGGTGATCATCGAATCCGGGGTACGCATCGTCGAGACGGCGGGCAACAACCCGGCCGAGCACATGCCAGCGTTCAAGGCGGCCGGAGTCAAGGTGCTCCACAAGTGCACGAGTGTGCGACACGCTCTCAAGGCGGAGGCATTGGGTGTCGACGCGCTGAGCATCGACGGCTTCGAATGCGCGGGCCATCCCGGCGAGGACGACGTTCCGGGTCTGATCCTGATCCCGGCCGCGGCCCGAGCGCTGCGGATCCCGTTCATCGCGTCGGGTGGGTTCGCGGACGGGCGTGGGCTCGTTGCCGCCCTCGCCCTGGGCGCGGACGGTATCAATATGGGCACCCGTTTCATGTGCACGGTCGAGTCGCCGGTGCATGAGCGGGTCAAGCAGTGGGTGGTCGACGCCTCCGAGCTCGACACCGAACTGATCTTTCGGCCGCTGCGCAACACCTCGCGGGTGGCAGGCAATGCAGTCAGCCGACGGGTTGTCCAAATCCTGGCAGAGGGAGGGAATTTCGACGACGTACGCGAGCTCGTGGCAGGAGCGCGAGGGCGACTGGTGCACGAAGAGGGCGATCTCGATCTCGGTATCTGGGCGAGCGGCCTGTCCCAGGGCCTGATCCACGACATTCCCACGGTTGTGGAGATGGTCACGCGGATCGTTTGCGAGGCGGAGGAACTCGTTCGCGGTCGCCTGGCTCGACTGTGTGTCAACCCGGTCGGTGCGCACGCCAGCTTCTGATCGGCGTCAGCCCCCACCAGGTTCGTCCCGGGTGGTGAGGTCCCGGATCTTCAAGTGAGACGGGTGTATCGTGAGCGCTGAATGAGCGAGGTCTCCGGTCAAGGGGTTTGACGGCGAAGAAAACCCTGAAGACCTTCGGGCGTCGTGCCCAGCGTTGCGGTGACGGGCCGGACGGACCTGACCGACTCGCAGTGGGCGGTACTCGAAGCACTGCTCCCCACCCCCGGCCAGGTCCGGATGGCCCTGCGTGGACGGAACACCCAGCTCATCGACGGTATCCGCTGGCGTACCCGCATCGCGCACTCTGGCGCGAAGTCACCGACCCGGTACGGACCCCTGGCAGAGGCGTGGACGGACTGTTCCGTCGCTGACAACCGGCCGCCAGGGTGCGGGCACAGATTTGACCGCGTTGCACGCGTTGGCCGACGCCGCGGGCCGGATCGTGTGAGACGTCGGCGTCGACTCGACCATCGTGCGGGCCCACCGGCACGCTACCGGTGCCTGCCGATTGCTGCAGCTCGCATCACGCGGCGGGATCGACGCGAGCCCGACGTCGTCGCCCTGGGGGGTTCTCCCGGCGGGTGGACCACCAAGCTGCACCTCGGCGGTGGGCAGAACCGGCGGCCCGCCGGCGGTGTTGCTCACCCCGGGTCAGGACGGCGGCAGTCCGCAGTTCACCGCGGTGTTCGAGCGGCTCTTCGGTACCGCGCCCTGGTCGTGGCCAGGTGCGTACCCGGTCGGTGCGGGCTGGCGGACGAGGGCGTACAGTTCCCGCGCCAATCGCGTCCAACTGCTCGAGGCGGCATCCGAGCGACGATCACGATCCCGTCCGATCAACTCGCACACCGCCGCACACGAGGCAAATGACCGTCGGCCCTCGACCATCGGATATGCCAGCAGCGGCACGCGGTCGAGTGGCATCAGCCGACTCGAGCCGCACCGGGCGGTGGCCATCCGCTTCGACAAGCTCGCCGTGTGTCGTCTGACCACCGTCCACGTCGCCACCATCAACTAGCGGCTCTGAACGAGCCGATATGGGGCGCGGCATAACGCCGCCGTGCTCCCGCCCCCGGAGGTGGGCCGGCCGCAGTAGCAGTGCTCCAGGCTGCACAACTGTTGACGTCGGTCGCACGTGGTGTTCGGTCCCCGGGCCTGAGCCATCGGCCAAGCGACGCGGCCGGATGGTCAGTCGCTGCTCCGGTCGCGGAAGTGCTCAACCGCCATCTCGAAAAACGCGGCGGCCGAAGGCGATAGGTGACCGGCCCGGCGCACCAGACCGTAGGGGAGGAGGATGGGTGGGTCGAGGTCGCGCACCACGGCGCCGGTGCGTACTGCCTGGTTCACCTGTCCCTCGGGACTGAACGCCATGCCTATGCCGCGCAGGACGAGTGAGCAATGCGTTGACCTGTGCGCCGTGACGACTCCGAGCCGCGTGTGCAATCCGGCGCGGCGAAGGGCCTTCTCGACCGCATCCCTGCCCTGCGCGCCGAAAGGAGCCGCCGTGGTCGGAAGATCGGGTAGCTGCCCGATCGGTAAGGGGTCAGGCAAGGCGGTGCCGATTCCGGGGGGCATCACCAGCTTCATCCGCTCGACGCCGAGCTGGACAAGCTCGAGCCGCCCCCGAACTGCCTCGCTGTGGATGTCCGCTTCGTCTTGGAACGGTAGAAAGCCCAACTCGCTCCTGCCTTCCCGGACCTGGTGCAGGATGTCGGACTCCATCGCTGGCGTCTCGATACTGATGAACACGTCGGGGTGACGGCGACGGAACGCTCCGACGGCCGGAAGAATGAACTCGAGTGGGCTGCCCATTGCGGCGATGTCGAGGCGACCGGTGCGTATCCCTGCGACCTCTGCGACCGACGCGCGCGCCGTCGCCACGTCCCGGATCAACTGGCGCGCTGGACCGATGAGTGCCTCACCGGCCGCCGTCAGAACGACTCCGTGACCGACCCGGTGAAATAGCGGAGTCTTGAGTTCACGTTCGAGCGCGCGGATGGTCTGCGACAGTGAGGGCTGCGAAATGTGGAGTGCGGTTGCGGCGCGTACGAGGCCGCCGTGCTCGACGACCGCGAGAAATTGGGCCAGCTGCCTGAACTCCACCGCGCCTCCCGGGCACCTGATGACGTCGCAATCGATTCACTGCATTCTGCCTGTTCCGACAATGATCGGGAGCGGGGGCTCGTCGATGGGTCAAAGCGAACTACCCCGGTGCGCCTGCGATATCGTCGGAGCATGGATGCCCGGCAGCTACGCTATTTCCTCAGCGTAGTAGATCACGGCGGCATGACTCGAGCCGCGGAGGCGCTGTACATCGCCCAGCCGTCGTTGTCGCAGGCGATCCGGGCCCTCGAACGGGAACTGGACGTCGAACTTTTCCATCGACTCGGCCGCGGGCTCGAGTTGTCGGCCGCCGGCAGGGCGCTGGTCGGTCCCGCCCGGCAGGTCCTCGGTGGAGTTCTGGAGACGTCGGACGCGGTGCGGCGCATCCAGCAGTTGGAAGAAGGGCGGCTCGATGTCGCCGTGACCAGCGACCTCGCCGTCGAACCCCTGGCCGACTTTATCCGCGTCTTCCGTGACCTCCACCCCGGGGTGTGGATCAATGTGCTGCGAGCGTCCGATTCCGACGAAGCCGTGGAACTGGTCAAACGGGCGACCTGCGAGATCGCGTTGTGCTCCCTGCCCGTGCGCGTCGCCACCGGAACGCAGGCCCTCCCGTTGGGGCAGCACATGTTGGTCCTCGCGGTGCCGCCCGGGCATCGGCTGGCCTGCCACGATTTAGTCCCGTTGTCGGAACTCGAGGAGGTCGATCTGGTCGCGGGGCCACTCGGGGACGTTGTTCGAGATTTGCTCGAGGAAGCCTGCCGGACCGCCCACGTGCAGGCGCGAGTGGCGGTCGAAATAGGGATGTTGCCCGTCCACCCGCGTCTGGTCGCCAGCGGTGCGGGCGCCGCGATCCTGCCGCCGGCCCAGGCTCGGGAAGCGGCCGATCTCGGCGCTCACCTGTGCCGCATCGACCCCCCGATGGTCCAAAAATTTGGTTTCGTCCACAGGAACGACAGCCTCGACGCGGCTTCACAAGCCTTCATGATGATCGCGCGACGGTTCGTTGGGCAATCGTAGCCGCACCGCCTGCCTTGGTGGCTGTCGACGACAGGAAGTTTCAAGGATTCTGCGCAGACTGTCGATGGCAGGTGAAGGCTCGTTCTGGCCCCATTTTCCTTGACCACCTACCGGTCGGCGCGTCACTGTGGAAAGACGCCAGGTGTGCACCACGCGGACGGCGGCCACCCTCGTCGAGGATGCCGGCAGGCCTCCGGGCTGTGCCGGGTGGTCTCGGCCGTGACCGGACGCGGTATCGGCATCGGCCGGGGCGCGCGGAACCGACGATCGGGAGGGGCATCGCGATCGGAGGTGAACGCATGCACAAAATGACGAAAAATATTAGCAGTCAGGGTATGTCAGTTTCGGTGGGGATGTTCCCGACGGGCACGCGCGTGCTCCTGGTGGTGGATCCCGTCGAGTGCGACTTCCCACCGAACGAGCGCAGTACCGATATCCCTGAGCGCCCCGCAGGGAGGGAAGGTCCGGCGCAAGGCGCGGATCGACGCGTTGTCCCGCCGGATCGTGGACTGGGGGGCCGGCTCACCCCAGGTCTCATCGCTGGTTCTCGATGCGCCACCGATCGCCACCGCGGCCGCACGCCGACCCACCACGGCGTTCGGGCACACCCGACGATCACCTCTGCACCCTGTGAGCATGGCTCACGGACCGTGCACCGGATCGGAGTTTCGTCGGGCCCCGGGGCCCGTTCACCCCTCGTACCGGCTGATTCTCGACAGGCACCCGATGCGGCCGAGCCTAGTACCGGCGGGCCGCGTAGAACGGCATCGAGTCCAGTGGTGCCTGTTTCACCGACTGCCCGGCGGTGGGGGCGTGGACGACCGTGCCGTTCCCGGCGTAGAGCCCGACATGCTGCGCTCCGTTGAACAAGACGAGATCGCCAGGCTGCAGGTGTGCCCGATCCACCGGTTGTCCCCCGTCGAGCTGGTCGTAGGTGGTGCGCGGCACGACGACCCCGACCTGCTGGTACGCCCACTGGACCAGACCCGAGCAATCGAATGCATCCGGCCCCGCCGCAGCCCAGACGTACGGTGCGCCGATTTTCGACTCGGCCGCGGCGAGCGCCCGCGCACCGTGGGTCGACGGCGACGGCGGCAGTGAGGGTGCCGTGTCGGGCAGGGGCGCAGGGTGGGGAACCGGGAGGGGTGCAGGGGTAGGCGCCGGAGGAAGCGTCGGCGTGTGGGGGAGGTCGAACGTTCCGATCCCGGGAATCGTGATCGGCTCCGCTGCGGCAGGAGACGCCGGAAGCAGGCATGCTGCCATCGTCACACCCCCGGCGATCAGCAGTCCTGTGGTCGAGACCTGCAGGCGGTTGCCCCGACGCACTCTGTGCTTGGCCATGAAATGGAGTCCTTCGTGTCATACGGTGTCCGAGGGATCCAGGTGCCGCTCGGACGGAACACTCCATAACATTCCGGTCACGAACGAGGCGGACAACGGCCGATCGGCCCATACACCTACCTGGTTCGGTGATGCGGGTAGATCACAAGCGGGCCTACCTCCCGGCACCGGCGGCCGGGTCACCCACGCGGAGGCGTGTCGCCGCCCCGGAACTCGTCACGCCGGAATCGGTCGGCGAGTCGGCGGGCGCGGGTCCCACTCCGGTCCCGAAACCGCATGCTATGCGGGGCATCCCGGTGTCTTCTGGGGGCGTACCGCGCCGGGTGCCCGGGCCGGGACCATGGACCGGATGAAGTGGCCGATCTCGGCGATGGCCCGCCGGGATTCGGGCAGCAGATCGGCCGCGGCCTGGAACACGTGCACCTGGCGGTCCCAGATCTGCAGCTCGCAGTAGCTGCCGGCGTCGGTGAGCCGGTGGGCCATGGTTTCGGCGTCCGGCAGCAGCAGCTCGTCCGACCCCACCTGGATCAGCGTCGGGGGCATGCCGCGCAGATCGTGCTCGATCGGGCACAGCCGGGCCCGGGTGTAGGGGCTGGTCGCCCGGTGGGCTTCGAGGCGTCGGGCGAGTCGGGACAGTTCCGCCGCGGCGGTGGCGGGTAGGAGGGCGCACCGGTCCGCGTTGGGGTGTGCCAGTTTGCGGGCCGGATCCAACTCGGTCAGCGGGGAGAGCGCCACAACGGCTGCGGGGGCGGGCAGGCCCTCGTCACGGAGCCGCAGCGGCACCATGAACGACAGGTACCCGCCGGCGGAGTCGCCGGCGATCACGATCTGCTCGGGCCGGTAGCCGGTGGCCAGGAGCAGCCGGTACCCGTCGATGCTGTCGTCGATGGCGTCGTCGATCGTATGGGTGGGCAGCATCCGGTAGTCGACCATCAGCACCGGTGCCTGTGCCTCGGCGGAGATGCGCGAGACGAGGCGCCGGTGCGTGCGCAGGCCACAGCACAGAAACGCGCCGCCGTGCAGGTAGAGGACGACGCGGTCGGCACCGACGTCGCGGGCCTGGACCCAGAGCGCGCCGCAGTGCGGGAGCGTCGCGGGTCGGCACCGGGTGCCCTCGATCGGCGGCAGCAGGTTTCCGACGGATTCGATCAGGTTGGTCGGCCACGGCAGCCCGGACGCGCGCGCCCACAGTGAGAGCACAGGGCGCAGGGTCAGCTGGAGCGATCGCGCCAGCAGTTGCGCCTGCACGCTGGCTCCGGGGAAGTGCCGCCCACGCACCTGGGTGGGGCGAAGGGGGACTCCTGGCCCGTGCGGTGCGGCGCATCCGTCGAGATCGCCGGGTTCCGACGGTGGGGTGGTCGTCACGATGGTCCTCACATCAGTTCGTTCTTGCGCCCCCGGACGGGTCGGGCACGCGTGGGCCGGGGGACTATGCACGCTGCCGAGGTGGAGTCCGAGTCGGCGTGCACATATCTCCTGAGGCGTCGGCACACCGGCGGTGCCGACGTCGGGGTCTGGACACGGTGCCGGTCCGGGGGCGCACGCACCGACAAAGACTGCCGGGGCGATCGCGGCAGCTGCCCGATCGGCGCCCAGCGAGACCGGACGTACTGTTTCGGAGCATGGCGGTCTCGCCGGCCGGTGGGTCCGCTCGCGGCGTGGGCGTGCTGCAGACCGCTCGACCGCCGGAAGCGCTCATGCATACCGGGCAGCGGCCCGGACGGAGCCGTCGTGTGCAGCAGTTCGGTCCAGTGCGTTCCACGCGGTCCGGTAGCGCTTGTCGGTCATCTCGTCCGCGTCCGCGAGCAGGGCGTCCAACAGGGAGGAGGGATTGTTCTGCCAGCAGCGCACCGCCTCGGCGACGGCGCGGTTGGTGAACAGACCTGAGCGGGCCAGCGCAACCCGCCACTCGTCGAAGACGCCGCGATGGATCTGTTCGACGGTGTCGTAGTCGAATCCCTCGGCGACGAAATCGCGGGAGAACGCCGCCGTGACATAGTCCCCCCAGCCGGACGATTCTGCCGTCATCGGTGCGGGCCCCTTTCGTGCAGTCCACGCGACGGGTCCATTTCCGAAGGGCGACGACGAACGGTGTCGGCGCCACCAGGGAACCCGGCCTGCGCAGTGTGTGTCAGGGCGTATCGTTGCCCGCCGTGGGGCCCGAGGGCATCGGCCGAACGACCCGGAGGGATACCTGTTTCTCGCCGACGGAACTCTCGACCGGGGTGGGCGGCGGATCGTTCGCCCGCCCGAGGCCGGTTGGGTGCGCCCGCGGACCCGGAGGGAGCAGACAGGTGACACCGCCATCGACGGCCTGGGGGCGACAGCTGTCCCTGCCCCCCGTTCATCACCATGGGCGGTCGCGATGAGGTGGGTGCTCCCGGCATTCCGCGGTGTGCACGTGCCGAAACCTCTCGAGGACCACCGGTTTCGGCTCGACGCCAGGCTTGCGCCACGCGGACGGCGGCCACCCTCGTCGAGGATGCCGGCAGGCCTCCGGGCGGTGCCCGGTGGTCTCGGCCGTGACCGGACACGGTATCGGCATCGGCCGGGGCGAGCAGACCTGACCGACGCGCAGTGGTCGTGGTTGGCCCGCTGCTGCCCCGGGGGAGAAGGCGGGCCGCCCGCCGAAATGGACGAAACGCCAGCCCATCGACGGCATCCGGTGGCGGACCCACACGGGTACCCCCTGGCGGGACGTCCCGGCCCGGTACGGACCGTGGCAGACGGTGTACGGGCTGTTCCGGCGCCGGCAGCGCGGCGGAGTGTGGGCACAGATCCTGACGGCGTTGCAGGCACTCGCCGACGCTGCCGGCGCGATCGTGTGGGACGTCGGCGTCGACTCGACCATCGCGCGGGCGCACCAGCATGCGGCCGGGGCCCGCGGGGACGGCGATCAGCAGATCGAGAGCCACCCGGCGGGGTGGTGACCGAACCGGAGGATCACGCGTGGGGACGGTCGCGTGGTGGGTGGCCCACCAAGACCCATCTGGCCTGCGAGCAGGGCCGCAAACCGTTGTCGAGCGTGGTCACCGCCGGTCAGCGGGGGCAGTTCGCAGTTCACCGCGGTTCTCGACGGGATCGGTGTGCCGCGGACCGGCCGCGGTCGGCCGCGTACCCGGCCGGATCGTGTGCTGGCCGACAAGGCATACAGCAGCACCGGAAATCGCGCCTACCTGCGTAAACGCGGTATCCGCGCGACCATTCCGGTCAAGTCCGATCAGGCTGCCCACCGGACGCGGAAGGGGTCGTCCGGTGGACGTCCGACGGGGTTCGACACCGAGCACTACAAGCAGCGTCATGCTGTCGAGTGCGGTATCAACAAGCTCGAGCAGAACCGCGCGGTGGCAACCAGATTCGACAAACTTGCGGTCCGCTATACCGCCACCGTCCGAATCGCCGCCATCAATCAGTGGCTCCGGCCCGACCGCGGATGAAACACACCCTAGCGCTCGTCGTCGCCGGGCACGGCGTCTTCCCGTGCCTGGGACGGGAAGACCGAGTGCAGCGGATTGACCCCGCCCATCGCCCCGTGCCCGGGCACGCCGTGTTCGTAGGCGGATTCGGCGTGCAGGGCCAGGTCGATACCGGACGCCTCGTCCTCCTTGCTGACCCGGAAGCCGAAGGTGCGGTCGATCAGCTTGCCGAGGCCGAAGGTCACGCCGAAGGCGTAGAACCCCACCACCAGTACCGCGAGGACCTGCTTGCCGAGCTGCGCGAAGCCGCCGCCGTACAGCAATCCTTCCGGACCCTCGGTCATCACGGCGGTAGCGAGCACGCCGACGAGAACGGTGCCGACGATGCCGCCCATCAGGTGCACGCCGACGACGTCGAGCGAATCGTCGTAGCCCAGGCGGAACTTCCAGCCCACGGCGTACGAACAGACGATGCCGGCCACCGCGCCGACGACGAGCGCACCGAGAACATCGACGGTGCCGCACGCGGGGGTGATCGCCACCAGGCCGGCGACCACGCCCGAGGCGGCGCCGAACGTGGTGGGGTGCCCGTCGCGGCGCTGTTCGACGAACAGCCACCCGAGCATGCCGGTGCACCCGGCGACGAGCGTGTTGAGGAAGACCGCGGCGGCCTTGCCGTCGGCGGCCAGGGCGGAGCCGGCGTTGAATCCGAACCAGCCGAACCACAGCAGGCCCACGCCGAGCAGGACGATCGGGAGGTTGTGCGGCCGCATGGACTCGGAACGGAATCCCAGCCTTGGTCCGAGCACCAGTGCCAGGGCCAGACCGGACGCTCCGGAGACGGTTTCGACGACGAGTCCACCCGCGTAGTCGAGCACGCCGAGCCGTGCGATCCAGCCGTCGGGTCCCCAGACCCAGTGGGCGACAGGGACGTACACGAGCAGTGCCCAGACAGGCACGAACAGCATCCAGGCGGAGAACTTGGCCCGGTCGGCGATCGCCCCGCTGACGAGGGCGGCGGTGATGATCGCGAAGGTCAATTGGAAGGTGGCGAACAGGAGTTCCGGTACCTGGCCGTGGACGGTGTCGGGCCCGATACCGCTCATCCCCAGGTGTGCGAATCCGCCGAGCACTCCGCCGCCGAGATCGTCGTCGAAGCTGAGCGTGTAGCCCGCGACGAGCCACGTGACCGTGACGAGCGGGATCGACACGAAGCTCATCATGATCATGTTGAGGACGCCGGTGGAGCGGACCATCCCGCCGTAGAACAGGGCGAGACCCGGGGTCATCAGCAGGACGAGGGCGGTGCTCGCCAGCAGCCACGCGGTGGCCCCGGCGTCGATCGTGGGTGACACGGCAGATTCTCCTCACGCGCACGGTTCTCGGTGCGCCGGGTATCCACGATGTGCCGGTCCGGTTTCTGCCACGCGGCGCGGGTGTTGCGAGCGAGTTACGGAAACGGTCATTTCGGACAAGTGGCCGCGAGGGTCTCCCGGTAGCCGCGCACGGGCGGTGCCGCGGAGCGGTGTTCGCGAGGTTCGCCCGCTACGGGACCGACGAGGTCGGCGGCCGGGGGCTCAGGTCTTCTTGCGGGGCGATCGGCGTCGTTTCGGGGCCGGCTCGGACTCCGGGATGTCTGCCGGACGGCCGGTCAGCGCCTCCACGACGGCGGCGAGATCCTCCGAGGACAGCTCGGGGGTCTCCTGCGGGGTGCGGCTCGCCGTGGCGGAGCGTGCCCTCGTTGCTGCGGTGTCGTCCATCGGTGTCCCTCTCGTCGCTCGGCGGCGTTCCCCGGATGACCGCCACGCTCACCGCACGCGCCATCCACCCGGCCAGCATGCCGGAAAGGTCCCGTTTTCGCAGCGGATGACGGCCGACACGCCCGGCGCGGATTCGGCCCGTGCAGCGCAGCGGCCTCCCGTGCCCCGGAACGGGGCGACGGCAGGCCGCTGCGCGTGTGGTGACTGGTCGGCGAGATTACCGGTGGTGGACCGTGCGGCGGCCGGTGACAGCCTTGACCAGGAACAGCAGGATCACCGCACCGAGGAGGCAGGTGAGGAAGCTGAAGATCAGGCCGCCGCCCGCCACATCGACACCGAAGAGCTTGAGCAGGAAGCCGCCGAGCAGACCGCCGATGACACCCACGACGATGTTCAGCAGGATGCCCTGTTGCTCGTCGGTCTTCATGATCTTGCTACCGATCCAGCCGGCGAGGCCGCCGATGATGATCCACCCGATGATTCCGAGTCCGAGCACGCTCCACTTCCCTTCGTTCGGGAATCTCGTCGATCCCCTCCGGTCTTCACCCGCCGTCGCCGGCGTGGTCACGACTTCGGTTACCCCGTAGGGCGAGGGACTACACCTCGGCGGAAAATTGTTCTCGTTCTGCGCCTTCCGCCGAGGTCCGTCAGCTGCAGTCCCGGCAGCGTGTCGTGCCGTCGTCGGACGGCGCGAGCCTGCTGTGGTGGTGGACCAGGAAACAGCTGTCGCACACGAACTCGTCGTTCCGCCGGGGGACGACCGGGGCGGTGAGCTCCTCCCCGGACAGGTCGGCGCCGGGGAGTTCGAAGAACTCGGCGATGTCGCCGTCGTCCGGCTCCACGGTCTCGCTCACCGCCGGAAGCGTCGGGGCGGTCAGCTCGTCCGTGTCGAGCTCTTTACGGGTGTCGTAGTCGAGTGTCATGACCCTCCTCAGTCCTGGTCGCCGCCCGGCGACGGCACCAGCCGCGCGGTGCGATGTCTTCTTCGTGTCACCTTCCGGCGGGTGCCGGTGAGGGCGACGCCGGGCCGTGATCGCCCTCCTGTACCCGGACCGGGGAGATACCAAACCACTGTGCCGGAACCGGTGGGCGATCCAGGCCGGCCGTCCGACCGGACGGGTGGTCTCGCCGCGCGCGGGCCCCGGCTATCCGGTGTTCGGGATGGGCCCGACGGATGCGCCCGAGGTTCCGAATTCCTCGATCACGTACCACAATTCGTCGTCTGGTCCGATGTCGTAGGTGCAGGAGTCCGGCCGGGGATCGGGGACGAAGGCCCAGAGGAGCGCCCCGGCGGTGCCGGCCGTCTTCTGTCCCTCGATTTTCGTCGCGATGTGCTCGGCGCGGTCGGCCGTGGCCCCGCACCAGCCCGCCGGCTCGCCGATCTCGGCCACCAGCAGCGGCTTGTCGATCTGCTGGGCCTGGGCGATGCGGCGCGCCAGGCCGTTCCACTGGTCGCCGGGCAACGGGATCCCGTCGGCGCCGTAGTCGTGGTACTGGACGACGTCCACGAAGGGGGACGACCCGACCAGCGCGTACTCGTCGCCCTGCGTGCCGCACTGCCCGCCGCCGGTGAGCCCCGCGGTGATCAGGGTGCGGGGATCGATCGCGCGGACCTGCGCCCCCGCCGTGTCGAAGAACCCGCGCAGGACGGCGGCCGCGTCCGGCGGGCACTGCCGCAGCCACCACGAGCACGCCGCGTCGGTGCACATGCTGGTCTCGGGTTCGCCGACGAGTTCCCATGCAGCCAGCGCCGGGGAGTCCTTCCACCGCGTCACCGCCGTCGTCACCCAGTCCCGGAAACTCAGCACGGCACGCTCGTGATCGACCGGCTCCGTCCATCCGTCGACATACCACTGCCGGTCCTTGAACGCCTCGTCCTCGCACGCGCCGTCCTGGGCGGCAAGGACCGGGATCACGAGTTGACCGTGGGCCTCCGCCGCGGCGAACACGGCGTCGAGCGGGCCGAAGTCGAGTTCGCCGGTGAACCGGTCGACGGCCAGGGCCTGGAAGGCGTTGAAGCGGGTGAGCGAATGCGATGGCAGCGCGCCGAAGTACGCATCCAGATCGACCATGGCGCCGCAGCCCCAGTTCACCGCCCAGTTCGTGCCCAGCTGGTAGGCGTTGAAGCCGGTCGGCCACCAGGGCTGCCCGTCGAGCCGCAGCGCCGTGCCGTCGGTGGTGACCCGCGCGCCCGGATCCGGATCGGCGGCGGCGGTGCCGGCCGTGCCGATCGTCGCCGCGGCGACGATCGAGAGACCCACCGCCCACGCCTTTGCCGTGCTCCCCGATCCCATGGAGGAACTGTACTGGCGCGGAGCCGGATCGGCTGCGCACGCGAACCGCGCGACACCGCCGAGTTAGCACTCAGGCTCGGTGAGTGCTAATCTGTGCTGCGTAGCAGCCGGGCCGACGAGTGAGGTTGATCCAGGAGTAGATGCCGTGTCCCGTATCTGTTCCCGGTCGCATCGAGCGGTGGTCGCCGGACCGTTCACCCATCCCGGAATTCTTGTCCTGCAGAAGGTTCCGTACGACCCCGCCACCGGATGCTGCGCACCGTTCCGCCATCGCCGACGAGGATCCGAAAGACCATGTCCGTCCTGCAGACTCCCTTCCGCTCCGGACCGCACCGTTCCCGCCTCGACCTACCCGCGCTGTCGACGCTGCGTGAGGCGGTCGAGGAGAAGGGGGCCGATCTGGCGCTGATGCTCGGCGCCCTGTCGATCGTGACCTTCTGGACGTTCGGCTTCGGGATTCTGCTCGGTGCGGCGGCCATCGGGACCGGCATCGCCGCCACCCGCCGGCCCGCCGTGTTCACCGACGAGGAGAAGTCCCTCGACGCTCTCGTCGGCATGCTCACCGGCATCTTCGGCATCCTCGCGGGCGTGGTGTTCCTCAGCTGGGCGCTGCCCAACCTCTGAGGCACCTGCCTCGGTCAGCGAGGCGCGGACGCCGGCGCGGCCATGAAGCGGTGGAGGAAGGCCTTCACCGAATCCGGTGTCACCGTCGACGCCGCCGCCATCGCCTTGGACATGGGGGAGCTGGCCACCACCTTCCGTTTGCCCTTCAGCATCGCCTCGTAGCCCTTGCGGGCGACCTTCGCAGGGTCGTCCTTGGGGCCGCGGGCGATCGGCGCGTCCGCCATCCCGGCCTTGCGGAAGAACGGGGTGTCGGTCGCTCCGGGCATCAGCGCGGTGACGGTGACCCCGGTCCCGCGCAGCTCCTCGTGCAGCCCCTCGGAGAACGACTGCAGGAACGACTTGGAGGCGTTGTAGACGACCTGGTACGGGCCGGGCATCTCCGAGACCACCGACGACGTGATCAGCACGCGCCCGGTGCCGCGCCCGGCCATGCCGTCGAGGACGTACTTGGCCAGATGCACGGTCGAGCGCACATTGACGTCCACCACCTCGAGCTGGTCGTCGAGGCCGGTGTCCACGAACAGGCCACCCTGCCCGGTGCCGGCGTTGAGCGCAGCGGCGGCCAGCGGCCGGCCGGTCGCCGTCACGGCGGTGCACACCTCCTCCACGCCCGTCGCCGTCCGGAGGTCGGCGCGCACCGGAATCACGGCGGCGCCGGTGGCGGCGAGAGCGCGGGTGGCGTCGTCGAGGGCATCGGAGCGGGCCACCAGGATGAGGTCGTATCCGTCCCGGCCGAACAGTCGGGCGAGTTCCAGGCCGATGCCGCTCGACGCTCCGGTCACCAGGGCCAACGGTCGTGTTTCGGTCATGGCCCCGGATACCCGCATCACTCCGCCGCAACCACGCGACCGGGGTGTCGGTCGGCGCCGGTAGTCTCGGCGCGTGGCCCTCTACCGTAAGTACCGACCGGCGACCTTTGCCGAGGTGGTGGGTCAGGAGCACGTCACCGAGCCCCTGAGCATCGCCCTCGACGCAGGTCGCATCAATCACGCGTATCTGTTCTCGGGCCCGCGCGGCTGTGGCAAGACCTCCTCGGCCCGGATCCTGGCCCGCTCCCTGAACTGCGCGGAGGGCCCCACGTCGGCCCCGTGCGGGACGTGCCGGTCCTGCGTGGCGCTCGGCCCCGGCGGTGGCGGCAACCTCGACGTCATCGAGCTCGACGCCGCCAGCCACGGCGGCGTCGACGACACCCGCGAACTACGCGACCGCGCCTTCTACGCGCCGGCCGAGTCGCGGTACCGCATCTTCATCGTCGACGAGGCCCACATGGTCACCACGCAGGGCTTCAACGCTCTGCTCAAGATCGTCGAGGAGCCGCCGGAGCACCTGATCTTCGTGTTCGCCACCACCGAACCGGAGAAGGTGCTGCCGACGATCCGCTCGCGCACCCACCACTACCCGTTCCGGTTGCTGCCGCCCCCCGTCATGCGCGGGCTGCTCGAGAAGATCTGCACGCAGGAGAACGTGCCGGTCGAGGACGCCGTCTACCCGCTGGTGATCCGTGCGGGCGGCGGTTCGCCGCGCGACTCGCTGTCGGTGATGGACCAGCTCCTCGCCGGCGCCGGCGAGGAGGGCGTGACCTACAGCCGTGCACTCTCGCTGCTCGGCGTCACCGACGTCGCCCTCATCGACGAGGCCGTGGACGCCCTCGCCGCCGGCGACGGTGCGGGTCTGTTCGGGACCGTCGAGAAGGTGATGGATGCCGGCCACGACCCGCGACGGTTCGCGGTCGACCTGCTCGAGCGGCTCCGAGATCTCATCCTGATGCGATCGGTGCCCGACGCCGCCGATCGCGGTCTCGTCGACGCCCCGGGCGACGTGCTGGAGCGGATGCGGGAGGAAGCCGACCGGATCGGTCCCGCCACCCTGACCCGGTACGCGGAGATCGTGCACTCCGGTCTGGGAGAGATGCGCGGTGCCACGGCCCCGCGCCTGCTCCTCGAGGTGATGTGCGCGCGGATGCTGCTGCCCGCCGCTTCGGGTTCGGAATCGGCTGTGCTGCAACGCCTCGAGCGTCTCGAAAGCGGGATCGCGGCCCCGCAGGGCGCCGCCCCGCGGGCCGTCGCTCCGGCGCCGGCCGCGCCCACGCCGCCGATCGCCCCCGAAGAGCCGGCCGCCCGTTTCCAGCGACCCTCGCAGCGACGAGCCGCACCGTCCTCGGTCGCGCCCGTCCCCGAGCCTGCGGCCGAGCCGGCCCCCGTTCCACCGGCGGAGTCACGACCGGCCGCCGCGGCGCCGGCGCCCGTGCCACCGCCGGCGCCCGCCCCACCGCCGACGCCCGCCCCACCGGCGCGCGAACCGGAGCCTGCACCACGCCCCGTCGTGCAGGAACCGGAGCCTGCACCGCGCCCCGTCGTGCAGGAACACGAGCCGCCCGCACCGCGACCCGCACCGCGACCCCAGCCGGAGCCGGCGCCCGCCCCCGCCGCCGGGCCCGACGCCGCCGCCGTCCGCGCGGTATGGTCCGAGGTCCGTACCAAGGTCCGCGAGCGCAGCCGCACCGTCGAGGTCATGCTGTCCGGCGCCACGGTCCGCAGCGTCGAAGCGGGCCGCATCGTGCTCGGTCACGATTCGGCCCCCCTGGTCAAGAGGCTCGTCGAACCGCGCAACGCCGCGGTGATCGCCGACGCCCTGCGGGCGGTGTTCGGGGTGGACTTCGAGGTGACCTGCGTGCAGGGCGCTGCGACACCCCCCACCGCCGCGAAACCGGCCCCGGCGCAGGCGGGGTCGCGCCCTTCCGGTCAGCCTCGGTTCTCCCGGCCCAGCCAGGCCCGGCAGGCCCAGCCCGCCCCGCAAACGCGCGTGACGTCCCCCGGCGCGCCCCCGGTTCCGTCGCGTCCCGAGGTCGACGACATCCCGCCGCCCGAGGCGCCGGACTACCCGGACGACCCCGGTCCCGAGCCGGACTACGAGCCGCCGCGGATCAGCCCCGCCGACGTCACCCCCGAGGACGAGGAAGAGATGTTCGCCGAGGCCGCCACCCCGGGCGACCCGTCGACGCGGCGCGAACCGGAGGACGTGGCGATCGAGTTGCTGCAGGACATCCTGGGCGCGAAGAAGATCAGCGAGTGAGCACGAAAGATCGGTAAGTTGACCGATTGTCGGCGTGATCGCCGGGTTCCTATGGTCGAGCCACCTCAACCGGAACCCCGCGATTCACGGAGACAACCATGACCGATACCCTTTCCTGGCTCAGTGCAGCCGAACTCGCGACCGACGTTCGCCGAGGACAGATCAGCGCGAGCGAAGTCGCGGCGCACTTCGTGCGGCGCGTGGACAACGTCAACCCGGCGATCAACGCGATCGTCGACTTCGATCGCGAACAGGTCCTGGCGGACGCGCGCGCACTGGATGCGAAACTGGTCGGCGGCGAGTCCGTCGGACCTCTGCACGGAGTGCCGTTCACGATCAAGGATCTGACGGCCGTGGCGGGCCGGCCCCTGACGTTCGGCATGGTGCCGATGAAGGACAACATCGCCGAGCACGACGCGGTGATCGTTCGGCGGCTGAAGGCCGCAGGCGGTCTCTACCTGGGCAAGACCAACACACCGGAGAGCGGGTACTACGGCGGCACGGACAACCACCTGTTCGGTCCTACCCACAATCCGTGGAAGCGCGGATACAGCGCGGGAGGTTCCAGCGGCGGAGCCGCCGCCGCCGTCGCGGCCGGTCTCGGCCCGCTGGCCGAAGGCAGCGACGGGGCGGGGTCGGTGCGCATTCCTGCGTCGCTCTGTGGCGTGGTCGGGCTCAAGCCCTCGACCGGGCGGGTGCCGCAGACCATTCTGGGTGGTCGCTTCTACCATTGGGCCTACCACGGTCCGATCACCCGCACGGTCGAAGACAATGCCCTCATGCTCGGTGTCGTCGCCGGACCCGACGAATCCGATCCGCTCAGTCTGCCGGCCTCGGACACCGACTACGTCGCCGAGACGAAGAAGGACATCGCCGGGTGGCGCATCGCGTGGTCACCGGATCTCGGCTTCGCAGAGGTCGATCCGGAGGTGGCGGCGATCTGCGCGCAGGCCGTTCGGGCGTTCGAGGACCTCGGTGCCCGGGTCGAGGAGGCGACGCCCGGCTGGGGAGACCCGGAAGAAGCGATGTGGCACGGCATCTGGGTTCCCGGTTTCGCGGCCGAACACGACATGATCGACTGGGACGAGTGGCAGGGCCAGGTCGACGATAATCTCGTCGAATTGATGCGTGAAGGAGAGCGTCTCACAGGTGTCGATGTCGGGCGGGCGGACCTGTTCCGTGGCCGGATGTGGGATACGTTCTCGTCGTTCATGCAGGACTACGACCTGCTGGTCTCGCCCACGCTGTGTGAAGCGGCCCATCCGCTGGGACAGTTCGCTCCCGGCCGGCTGGCGGGCGCGTCTCTGCGCTCCCAACTGCTCGGCTGGCTGATGACCTATCCGTACAACATGCTGACGACCCCGGCCGTCACCGTCCCTGCCGGATTCACGTCGGACGGACGTCCGGTCGGACTGCAGATCGCGGGACGGCTCCACGCCGACGCTGCGGTACTGCGCGCAGCGGCGAATTTCGAACGCGCTCGCCCCTGGGCGGACCGCATCCCGGAACTGTGACCGGGCGGGGAAACGGGCACACGAGAGGGAATATATCTGCCCGGTAACAGGATTCGACTCCACTGGACACGGGGTTCGACTATCGTCGAGCAATGGTCGTACCCGTGTTCAGTGGACTGGTCTCGGTGTTGCTGGGAGAGAACGCCGTCGACCGCATGGCCGGACTCACCCGGTACATGACCGATCAGCTCGACTGCGCGGCGGCTGCCGTGACACGCGTGGCGGGCGGTCGGCACGCGGTGGTGGCCAGCCGTGGCTACGACGACCGGACCCTGGACTACCTCGTCACCGATTTCGTCGACAAGGATCCGGGCATGCAGGCGGTTCGGGCCGAGCCCTCCGCGATACTGACCTGGCGGGACATCCCGTCGTATCGTCAGACCTACTCGGTGCGCGAAGTGTTCGTCCCTGCCGGATTCTCCGAAGGCACCTCCGTCGTTCTGACGTCCCCCACCGGCGTGGCGGTGGGGGCTCTGCACGTCAGCGTGGCGCGCGATTCGGTCCCCCACGGGGTCAAGACGACGCTGAGCGATGCCCGGGAGTACGCCGCCTGGTCGGTGGACACGCTCACGCGGCAGGAAGAGGTGGCCCTCACCCCACGAGAACACGAAGTTCTCGAACTGGTGATCGCCGGCCTGTCCAACCGCGAGATCGCGCAGCGAATGCAGCTGTCGCGCAGCACGGTCAACACTCATGTGGAGCATCTGCTGCGCAAATTGAAGGCCCCCAACCGGGTCGGTGCGGTGGTGCGCGCGGTCCGGCTCGGTCTGGTGTCGAATCGGGATCCGTGGGCGCAGCCCACGTAGCAGCCCGCTCCGGGCCGGCGGAGGGACCCCGATATGGACGTCCCGTTCAGGTCAGCAGGGGCACGAGTTGCTGCGCGTGCTCTCGGAGTGAGTCGAGGTGGCGCAGCAGCAGGTGCTGATGGTCGATGCTGCCGGACAGGACCAGGCCCGCGACGAGGGTGCCGGTGGCGGAGCGGACGGGAACGGCGAGGCACGCGGAGTCGTCGCGCAGTTCGCCGAACTGGGTGGCGAAGCCCCGGTCGCGGATCTCCCCGAGGTGACGGAGCAGGTCGCTGCGCACGACGATCGTGCGGCCGGTGAGGGCATGGGGTTCCCACCGGGGGAGGACGGTGTCGAGGTCGATCTTCTCGGCGAGCAGCAGCTTGCCGACGGCGCTCGCCTGGAGGTGCCGATTGAGGAGGGCCTCGTCGGCGCGGGGTGGATATTCGGGGTCGGCGTCGGCAAGGCGGAGCGCCGTGTCGGTGTAGTAGAACAGGTGGACGCCGAAGCGGACGGTCAGCCGAAGTTCGGTGAGAAGGTTACGTGCGGCTGTGCAGACGGTGGGGACGACGGCCGCGTCGACCAGTATGCCGATCTTGCGCCCGAGTGCGAAGCCGGACAGATCGGGTAGCCGGACGACGTAGCCTTCTCCGGCGAGCAGGTTCAGGAGCCGATAGGTGGTCGCCGGCGGCAGGGAGAGGTGTGCGGCGATGTCCTTGGCGGTGACCCCGGCCCCGGCCCGGGCGACTTCCTCGAGGACACGCAGGGCGCTGATCACCGCTTTCGGCTGCCGCCCCGACAGGGTTCCGTCCACGGGGCTCACCGCCGCACCTGCCAGGGGCGGTGCCGGCCGAGCAGATCGGCGGCGACGGTCTCGTCGTAGACGCCTATCCGGTCCGCGACGTCCGGGGCGCGCCGCACCCGGACCGCGAGCAGCGCGCCTCCGAGGAGCATCAGGACCGCGTACACGGCGGTCATTGCGCCCGCCACGTAGATCCCCGACGCAGCCGCCCACACGATCAGCGCCACCAGGCACGTGGCGGTGAGCGCGCCGATGACCAGCGGCAGACGGGTCAGCTCACCGATCCGCCGCAGGAACGCGGGCGTAGCGACGCAGAGGAGGATGTAGGCGAGGACGTACCCGTGCGCCGAGAGGGCCAGCAGCCCGATCAGGACGTCGCGGTTCGAGCCGGTCGCCGCCAGAAAGACGACGGGCACGACAACGACGACAGGCATCGCGACGGCCAGGGCGACGTGCGGCGTGTGGAACCGGGCGTGGGCACGGCCGACGACCGCCGGGGCGACGCCCTCGCGGCCCATCGCGAACAGGGTGCGCGACAGCGCGGTGGTGGAGCCCATGACGCACGCGAACCACGACGCGGTGATTCCGAGTTCCATCAGGACCGACAGCACCGCCGAGCCGCTCCCGGCGGTGTCCGGGAGGGTGAGCACGATCCGGAGCGAACCGACTCCTTCCCTTGCGGACTCCGGCAGCTGCATCGTCGCGGCGAACACGTAGAGCGCCGCGAGCACGACCGGCGTCCACCTGATCGCGCGGGGCACGCTGATCAGCGGGCTGTGGGCTTCACGTGCCACCGTTCCGGCGCTCTCGAAGCCGACGAACGAGGTGATCGCCAGCAGGAGCGCGAAGCCGATCGCGGATTCCGAACCGGTTCCGGTCGGCGCCGAGGGCGGGTCGCCGTCCCGGACGGACACGGCGAACGCGATCACCAGGACGACCGATGCGGCGACGATGGCGAACGCCTCGACGCCCAGCATGATGCGGGCGGAGAGCTGGACGCCGCGGACCATCAGCAGCAGCGCGACGGCGCCGACGACGCCGACGAGCACTGCACTCGTCGCCGCTCCGGCCGGCAACCCGATCCGTTCGAGCAGCGACGCCAGATAGCTCGCTGCCCCCACCGTGCTGGCCATGGCGGCGGCCGCGTAGCCGATCAGCAGCGACCATCCCCCGGCGAAGCCGAGGCGGGGGCCGAGACCCTTCACCGTGTAGCTGTACAAGCCGCTGACCGCGACCATGCGGGTGGCGAACTGCCCGATGCAGTATCCGACGGCAGCCATCAGGACGGCCGCCGCGACGAACACCGGGATCGCCGCCCGCCCGGCTTCGGGGATGACGAGAGCCGGCAGGGTGACCATCACCGCGGACGGGGCGACGGCCGAGACGGACTGTGCGAGCACCTCGAAGAACGTGAGGCGTCCGCGCTCGAGGCCGGCCACCGGCGAACTACTTCGGATCTGTGGTGTACCGGACACCTTGCACCTGCTTCCACACTCGCCAGGGGACGTCGAGCGTCTGCCGCCGGACGATCCCGTGGGGTGCACGGTAGCGCAGGCACGCAGTGCGCTGCACCGATCGCACATCAATTTTCGGTCACTCGAATGAGAACGACGGGCCGTCCGGCGCCCGATCGGGCGGGGCCGGCGGTGCTCGTGCGGCCGTCACCTGGGCTGCGGTCGAGAAGTCGAACGAGAATCGGGAAACGGTCTGGGCCGCAGTCGAATGAGAATCGGACACCGCGCAATTTCCATCCGGAATCGGGGGTGACTCCCGCCACATCGTGTGGTTATCGTGGGTTCGGGTCACAGCGACGGATACCGGCGGTTCTGCGTCGAAACGACTGTACCCGAGTCTTTTTCGCTATCTCTCACGAGTCGGAGACATCATGACTGCAGTTGCGCAATCCGCCACCGGCCTGCTTCCGGAGGTGGTCGACTTCCTCTCGTCGCCGAAGCAGATGCTGATCGGCGGCCGGTGGGTCGAGTCGGCCTCGGGCCGGCGGTTCGACACGGTCGACCCCGCCACCGGGCAGGTGCTGACCACGGTGCCGCACGGCGGCGCCGAGGACGTCGACCGGGCCGTCGCCGCTGCCCGCCGGGCGTTCGAGGAGGGGCCGTGGCGGCGCCTGACCCCGGCCGAGCGCCAGCGCATCCTGTGGCGGATCGGCGAGGGCATCCTGGCCCGGGCGGACCAGTTCGCCCAGCTCGAGTCCCTGGACAACGGCAAGTCGGTGGTCGTCGCGAAGGCGGTCGACGTCACCTGGGCGGCCGAGATCTTCTTCTACTACGCCGGTTGGGCGACCAAGATCGAGGGCCGCACCGTCCCGGTGTCGGTTCCGTGGGCTCCGGGCGCACGTTTCCACGCGTTCACCAGCCGCGAGCCGGTGGGGGTGTGCGCCCAGATCGTGCCGTGGAACTTTCCGCTGGTGATGGCCGCCTTCAAGCTCGCCCCTGCGCTGGCGTGCGCGAACACGCTGGTGCTCAAGCCTGCGGAGCAGACCCCGCTCACCGCCCTGCTGCTCGCCGAGGTCGCCGCCGAGGCCGGGGTGCCCGACGGCGTCGTCAACGTGGTCACGGGCTTCGGGGACGCGGGTGCGGCCCTGTCGGCCCATCACGACGTCGACAAGGTCGCCTTCACCGGCTCGACCGAGGTCGGCAAGAAGATCGTGGGCGCCGCCGCCGGGAACCTGAAGAAGGTCTCGCTCGAACTCGGCGGCAAGAGCCCCCAGGTCGTCTTCGCGGACGCCGACCTCGAGGCCGCGATCCCCGGTGTCGCCGGCGGATTCCTGTTCAACCACGGTCAGGCGTGCACCGCCGGGACGCGGTTGCTGGTGGAGGATCGCATCTTCGACGAATTCACCCAGGGCGTAGCGGAATTCGCCCGGTCGCAGAAGATCGGTCCAGGACTCGATCCCGCCAGCGATATCGGCCCGCTGATCTCCGAGGAGCAACTCGGCAAGGTGACCGGTTACCTCCGCGCCGGCCTCGAGGACGGGGCTCGTGCCCTGACCGGAGGAAAGCGCCACGGCGACAGTGGCTTCTACGTCGAGCCGACGCTCCTCGTCGACGTGCGCAGCGACTTCGGTGTGTACCGGGAGGAGATCTTCGGCCCGGTCGCCGTCGCGGTGCCCTTCAACCGGGAGGAGGGAGTTCGTGCCGCCGCCAACGACACCCCCTACGGGCTCGCGGCGAGCGTCTGGACGCGGGACGTCTCCCGGGCCCACGAGGTCGCCGCCGAGATCAAGGCGGGCACGGTCTGGATCAACTGCCACAACGCGTTCGACACCGCACTGCCCTTCGGGGGATACAAGCAGTCGGGCTGGGGGCGGGAACTCGGTGAGGGGGCCCTGGCGGAGTACACCCAGACCAAGTCGGTCAACATCGCACTGTGACCGGTCGGGCGGTGCCCGGCACTGTGTGGGCACCGCCGTCCGTACCCCTGCCGGGCCGAACGAGAACCCGGCCCCCCGCCCTTCTCGTTTGCCGTCGACGAACCGTGACGCCGCGGTGACCGCACCGACAACGTCCGGGCGCACGCTTCTTCCGGCGGTCGGCACCGACATCGCCGGCGCACTCCCTCTCCCGAAAGTCGAAGCACCGATGACCCTCAACGCTCGCGCACACGAACCCCCCACCCACCGGTTGTCCGGCAGCCTCGGCCCCGGCGCCGTCGTCTTCATGGTGGTCGCGGCCGCGGCCCCGCTGACCGTGATCGCCGGCACGGTCCCACTCGGTATCTCCGCCGGAAACGGGGCCGCGTACCCCGCTTCGTACATCGTCTGCACGGTGGTCCTGCTCTTCTTCGCCGTCGGCTTCACCGCGATGGCGAAGCACGTGCCCGGGGCGGGGGCGTTCTACACCTTCGTCACCCACGGACTCGGCCGGCACGTCGGACTGGGTTCCGCCTTCCTGGCGCTGCTGTCCTACACGGCGGTGCAGGGTGCCGTCTACGGATACCTCGGCGCGGCCCTCGGCGACTTCGTGACCTCGCACGGCGGTCCCGAGTTGCCCTGGTATCTCTGGGCTCTGATCGTTCTGGCGGCGGTCGCGATTCTCGGCTACCGCCACATCGACCTGTCCGGAAAGGTCCTCGGGGTCCTGCTGCTCTGCGAGGTCGGCATCGTGCTGGTGATCGATGCAGCGGTGATCGCCCGTGGCGGAGCGGAGGGTCTTTCCACCGCCGCGCTACGCCCCTCCGAGTTCTTCTCGGGCGCACCGGGAATCGCCCTGATCTTCGCTGTCGCCGGCTACATCGGCTTCGAGGCGACCGCGGTCTTCCGTGACGAGGTGCGCGATCCGGCCCGGACCATTCCGCGGGCCACCTATCTCGCCCTGGTGGTCATCGGTGGCTTCTATGCGCTGTCGAGCTGGGCGCTGGTCAGCGCGTGGGGCGACGAGGGCGCCGTCGTCCTGGCCACCGAGAACCCCGAGGGCATGATCGTCGAGACCGCGACCCGCTACGTGGGAGCGGCGGCGGGGGATGTCGTGCAGGTGCTCCTCGTCACCAGTCTCTTCGCGGCCCTGCTGTCCTTCCACAACGTGCTCTCGCGCTACATCTTCTCGCTCGGCAACAGCGCGGCACTGCCGGCGCGATGCGGCCGCTCGCACGTACGCCATGCCTCGCCCTACGTGGCCTCGATCGTGCAGACGGTCTCGGCCCTGGTTCTCGTCGTGGCCTCGGCCGTCGGCGGACTCGATCCCGTCACCGAGGTCTTCGCCTGGTTCGCCGGCGTCGCGTCCGTCGGCGTGCTCGCCCTGATGGCGCTGACGTCGATCGCCGTCCTCGTCTTCTTCCGGCGATCCCGGGCCGACACCCGGCCGTGGCCCACGCTGATCGCGCCGGTGCTGGGTCTCGCGGGGCTGAGCGCTCTGCTCGCGATGACGATCGCGAACCTGCCGCTGCTCGTGGGCGGATCCGGCACCCTCGCCGCCGTCGTCGGCGTGCTTCTCGCCGGGGCGTTCGCGGGCGGAACGGCCGTGGCCGTTCTCCGCCCCGACGCTGCACGACATCACCACCATTCCGGCGGCGTCGCGCCCGCCGCCACGACCGAAACCGAGATCGACAAGGAGATCGCCCGATGAGCACTGCCACCACGAAGTTCACCGAAGCGGCATCGACGCCCGCACCGGACCACCCGCTCACCCCTCTGACCGCCGACGAGATCACCGCAGTCAAGGAAACGGTATCGGCGGCGGGGCTGGTAACCGAGCACGTCCGGTTCGTCTACGTCGGGCTCGAGGAACCGCACAAGTCGACGGTCCTGGCGTTCAGGCCGGGGGAGCACATCGAGCGCCGTGCCCGCGTCCTTCTCCTCGACCGTGCGACCGGGGCGGGCTCCGATCACGTCGTGTCCGTCACCGAACGCAGGATCCTCAGCACCGTCGCCGTCGACGCCGCCACCGAAGGGCATGTCCCGATCCTCGACGAGGAGTTCGAGGACATCGAATCGTTCCTCCTGTCCAGCTTCGACTGGATTGCGGCGATGGCTGCGCGCGGCATCGATCCGGAGAAGGTGCGCGCGGTTCCGCTGTCGGCCGGGGTGTTCGGGCACGAGGACGAGGTGGGGCACCGGATCGTCCGCGTGCTCGCGTTCCACCAGGAGGACGAGGCCGACCTGCCCTGGGCACATCCGATCGACGGGGTGGTCGCCTACGTCGACCTCACCGAGCAGCGCGTGGTGAAGGTCGTCGACGAGATCACCCTTCCCGTGCCGGCCGAACGCGGCGAATGGGACGCCGCTCCGCACGCGAGGCCGGCCCGCACCGACCTCAAGCCGATCGAGATCATCCAACCCGAGGGGCCCAGCTTCTCGGTCGAGGGCAATCGGATCACCTGGGCGGACTGGACGTTCCGGTTCGGGTTCGACGTACGCGAGGGCCTGACCCTGCACCAGTTGTCGTTCTCCGACGACGGCGTGCAGCGGCCGGTGATCTACCGCGCATCCATTGCCGAGATGGTCGTGCCCTACGCCGACCCGTCGCCGGTGCGGTACTGGCAGAACTACTTCGACCAGGGCGAATACCTGTTCGGCCGCTACACCAACTCGCTGGAACTCGGGTGCGACTGCCTCGGTGAGATCCGGTACTTCGACGTCACCATCGCCGACGAGAAGGGCGACCCGCGGGTGATGAAGAACGCGATCTGCCTCCACGAGGAGGACTACGGCGTCCTCTGGAAGCACACGGACATGTTCAACGGCATGACCGAGACCCGCCGGTCGCGCCGGCTCGTGATCTCCTTCTTCCTCACCATCGGCAACTACGACTACGGCTTCTACTGGTACCTCTACCTGGACGGCACCATCGAACTCGAAGCCAAGGCCACCGGCATCGTCTTCACCTCCGCCTACCGCGGCGAGGACGGGTTCGCCACCGAGATGGCGCCCGGGCTCGGTGCGCCGTTCCACCAGCACCTCTTCTCCGCCCGCCTGGACATGGCGGTCGACGGCAACGTCAACACGGTCGAGGAGGTCGACGCCGTGCCCGAACCGATGGGACCGGACAACCCGTGGGGTAACGCGTTCCGCTGCCGCAAGACCACCCTCACCACGGAGGCCGACGGGCAGAGGCTGGCCGACAATACCAAGGCCAGGGTCTGGCACATCACCAACCCGACCAAGCAGAACCGGCTCGGGCGGAACGTCGGATACGCACTGCACCCGGAAGGTCAGCCCGTGCTGCTGGCGGATCCGTCGAGTTCCATCGCCGCCCGCGCCGCGTTCGCCACCAAGCATCTGTGGGTCACGCGGTACGACCCGGCGCAGCGTTATCCGGCCGGTGACTTCGTCAACCAGCATCCGGGACAGGCGGGACTGCCGACATTCGTCGCCGGCAACCGGAACATCGAGGGCGAGGACCTGGTGCTGTGGCACACCTTCGGGCTCACCCACTTCCCGCGCCCGGAGGACTGGCCCGTGATGCCCGTCGACTACGCCGGGTTCACGCTGAAGCCGGTCGGGTTCTTCGACCGGAACCCGGCCCTCGACGTTCCGGCCGGCACGTCGAAGCACTGCTGCACGGACTGACGGGCATGTCCACCACGGTTCCGGAAGCCGCCCGCCGCACCACCACCACGTGGTGCGGCCGGGCGGCCGCCGCCCTCGCCGTGTCGGCGGCCGTCCTGCACGCCGGCTCGCTCGCGGAGCACACCCCGTCGCCCGGGTCGGCGGCCCTGACCCTCGTCATGGTCGCCGGATGCCTCTACTGCGCCCGTCACCTGTGGATGCGCGGAGACCAGCGGGACTGGATCCTGGTCACCGTCATGAACGTCGCGATGATCATGGTGCACCTGACCACCATGAGCCCGGACCGGGCCGCGGGCGGCCACCACGGGCACGCTGTGCCTCCGGTCGCCGGTGCAGCGGCGGGCGCCTCGATTCCCCCTCTCATGGCGGCCGCGCTGGCGGTCGCGGCCGCGGAGGTCCTCCTTGCCGTGAGCGTCGTGTTCCACCGCACCCGGCGGGGGATGGACCCGGCGACCGCAGCGGCGCGGCCGAGGTGGAGCGGCACACTGTCCACATGAACATCCGGTTCCGGCGCGGATCGCTCGTCGTCGCGGCGTCGATCCTGGTCGTGACGGCCTGTGGTTCCGGCCCGCCCGACGAGCCGCCCGAAGCCACCGCGACGAGCAGTCCGACGTCGGAACCGGCGACCACGCCGCCCGGGCCCCCGTCCCCGGCTCCGGGGCCCTCCGCGACCGTCCCCGTTCCGCCGTCCGGTCCGGAGCCGACGCCGGTGCCTCCGGCCGGTGTACCTGCCGCCCTGCGCGGCATCGACCTCGAACGGATTCCCACCGAGGAGAAGGTGGTGGCGTTGACCTTCGACGGTGGAGCCTCCGACACCGCGGTCTCCCGCATTCTCGCCACGCTCGCCCGCTACGCCGTCCCGGCGACGTTCTTCGTCACCGGTGATTTCGCGCGGACGTATCCGGACCGGGTCCGCGCCGTCGCCGCCGCCGGGCACGCGGTGGGAAACCACAGCAACACCCACCCCTCCTATCCGGATCTGACCGACGAGCAGATCAGGGCCGACCTCGCGGCGGCCGAGAACGCCATCACGGCACTGACGGGTCGCCCGGCCGTGCCGTTGTTCCGGTTTCCCTTCGGTGCTCGCACCGACGCCGACATCCGCGTCGTCAACGGTGCCGGCTACGTGCCCGTGCGCTGGACCGTGGATTCGCTCGGCTGGAAAGGCACGAGCGGTGGTCTCGACGCCGCGGCGGTGACCGAGCGGGTCCTCGCCGCGGCCGCGCCCGGCCAGATCGTTCTGATGCACGTGGGCGCGAACCCCGACGACGGCACGACCCTGGACGCCGATGCGCTGCCGGCGATCATCGACGGTCTGCGGACGCGGGGTTACGGTTTCGTGGATCTGGCCGATGTCGTCCGCTAGGCCCCCGAGTTGCACCGCATCCGCGTGTTCGATTTGCGGACTTCACGATCACTGTGCTTACTTATGAACGCGGTCGGGAATCGTTGGGGTGGATCCCATGGCTGAAGGACGGTTTCGATGATCCTTTCCGCTGTCCGGGTCGCGATCGTCGGCGCGCTGACCATCGGCTCGATGCTCGGTGCCGTCTCGATCGCCCATGCCGACCCGTCCCCGGCCTCGTACTGTGCGCCGACCGTGGTGCTCGCCGTCGACGGCACGAAGGGCCCCGAAACGCCGGATTCGATCGATCCCGAGAGCCCGCTCAACTCCTACACGGATCAGTACCGCAACAGCCCCGACTTCGCGGTGCGGCACGTGCGGTATCCGGCGGGCATGGTCGCCGGGGTGTTCGGCTGGGACACGTTCATGGACCAGTCGGTGCAGATCGGCGTGCAGAATCTCTGGGCGGAGATCGGCCGGACCGAGGCCGCCTGCGGGCCGCGCACGCGCTACGAGCTGTACGGCTACTCGCAGGGAGCGATCGTCGTGCGCAGGGTCGCGATGGAGATCGACGCGGCGGCGCCCGTGCACGACGACGGCACCGACCTGCAGGACCGGGTGCGGGTGCACCTGATCGCCGACCCGGCGCAGGGCCGGCCCGCGCAGTACGCCGGCCCGCTCGTCCCCGGCATCACGCTGCCCCAGCCGGCGGGCGAGTTGCGGCACATCCCGGTCACCACCGAGTGCCTCGAGGGCGACATGATCTGCGACCCGGAGGGCAACGTCACCGGGTACATCCGCGAGCACGCGACGTATCACCCGTGACGTTCGCGCTGGGCGTCGTGCTCTTCGCGCTGGGGGTCGCGGTGTCCGTCGCCCTGCACGAGGCGGGCCACCTGTGGGCGGCGCGGCGTCTCGGGATGAAGGTGCGTCGCTTCTCCCTCGGGCGTGGCCCGATGCTCTTCTCCGTCCGGCGCGGTGAGACCGACTACGGGCTGGGACTGATCCCGGTGGGCGGGTTCTGCGAGATCGCCGGCACGACCGCGCTCGACGAACTGACCCCCGACGAGTACGATCGCGCCCTGTATCGGCAGAAGACCTGGAAGCGGCTGGTCGTGATGTCCGGCGGCATCGGCATGAACTTCCTGCTCGCCGGGGTCCTCGTCCTCGTGCTCGCCGTCGGGTGGGGGCTGCCGGAGCTGCATCCGAAGGTGGTCGTCGAGTCCGTCGGATGCGTCCCGTCGTCGCAGCGGCCCGGCCCGGGATACGGCCTCGCCGCGTGCGACGGCCCGGGACCGGCCGGGGCCGCGGGGATACTCCCCGGCGACGCGATCCTCGCCGTCGACGGCGAGGGCGTCACCCGGTTCGGCGACCTGGTCGGAAAGATCTGGGACAGCGCAGGAGTCGTCGAACTGACGATCGAACGGCACGGCCGCCGGCTGGTGCTGCTCGTCGCGACCGAGCAGGTGCAGCGATGGGTGGTCGACCCTCGGACGGGGGACGAGCGCTCGACGGCCGTCGGTGCGATCGGAGTATCCGCGCGCCCGCCCGCCGGTCCCGTGCGGTACGACGTGGTGACCGCGGTGCCCGCCGCCCTCGCATTCACCGGCGACCTCGCCGCGCTCACGGCGCGCACGGTGGTGGACATGCCGACGAAGGCGGCGTCGCTGTGGCGGTCGGTGACCGGCGGCGAACGCGACGCGGACACCCCGATCAGCGTGGTGGGGGCCGGATCGCTCGGGGGCCGGGCCGTCGAGCGGGGCGCCTGGGAGTCGTTCGTGCTACTGCTGGTGAGCCTGAACCTCTTCGTCGGCCTGTTCAACCTGCTGCCGCTGCTCCCTCTCGACGGCGGGCACATGGCCGTGGCGATCTACGAGGGTCTGCGGAACCGGGTGCGCGCCCGGCTGGGCCGGCCCGGCGGAGCGCCGGTCAACTTCGTGAAGCTGCTGCCGGTGACGTACGCGTTCGTCGTCGTCGGTGGGGCCTTCATGCTGCTCACCCTCGCGGCGGACATCGTCGCCCCGGTTCGTCCGGCCTGATCCCGGCAAACTTCGTGGAACTTCCCGCAATTCGACCGAATCGGTCTCGCCCCGTTGCGCATGCGGGGGCGAACCGCTTCCATGGAGTGATGCCGCGGTGGTGTTGGGACGAGGACGAACCGTTGTTCGGAGACGTCGAGTCGCCGGTCGGAGGCGCGACCATAGCGGGCCTGTCCGCGCTGATCGCACTCGTCGCGCTGGCCGTGATCGGGCCGGCCCTGGTCTGATCCGCGGTCGTCAGTGCGCGCCGGGTCCGTCAGCGACGTGCGCGGTGACGGCCACCTCGACCGGCGCGTTGCCGGGAAGCAGATAGACCCCGATCGCGCTGCGGGCGGGCAGTGACGCCGGGCCCAGCGCGCGTTCGACGACCTCCGATGCGCCGTCGGCGACCGCCGAGAGCTCGGTGAAGCCGTCGGCACACGCGATGTACACCACCATCTCGACGCACCGGAACATCGCACCCGGCGGCAGCACCGAACGGACCGCGGCCAGGGCGTTGCCGGCCGCGAGGCCCGCCGCCTCCCGGGCGACGGCCGGGTCCACGTCGCCGCCGACGCGGCCGGTGACGGTCAGCCGGCCGTCACGGCGCGGGGTCATCCCCGCCGTGTGGACGGTCGAGCCGGACAGCACCGCGGGTACGTAGCGGCCGCGCGGCCGCGGCGGCTGCGCGCCGATCGCTGCCCGGCCGATCGCCTGTTCATTCGACACCGAGAGCCACTCCTTCCTGACGGGGATCGCTGCCGCCGCTGAGCACGCCGCGGGGATCGAGAGAGATGATCTGGGCGCTGCCCTCGGCGCCGAGCGGTTCGAGGGTGCGCACGTCGTGCCCCATCTCGGACAGGGCGGTGCGGACCTCGGGCGGGACGTCGGCCTCGATGCGCAGCTCGGCGGGGTCGCCGAGCACGTTCGCGTCGGAGCCGGGGAACACCGTGAACCGGGGTGCCGACACCGCCTCCTGCGGATCGAGCCCGTGGTCGAGGAGGTGCGAGAGCAGCTGCATGTTCCATTGCACCTGCCCGTCCCCGCCGGGGGTGTTGCCGACGTGGAGCAGCGCTCCCGCCTCGTCCGTGACGATCCAGGCATTGAGGGTGTGCAGCGGCTTGCGGCGGGGCCGCACCTCGTTCGGATGCCCGTCGATCAGATACGCGCCCCGCCCCAGCCGGTTGTTCAGGACGATCCCCGTGCCGGGCACGGTGAACTTGGCCCCGAAGGTGAACGCCAGCGAATGGATGAAGCTCACCGCGCGTCCGTCCCGGTCGACCGTCACCAGCGAGGTGGTGTCTCCGCCGGCCACCGTGAACGCTCCGGCAGGCGCGGTCGCCGACAGCCGGTCGCGGCCGGCGCGGATGTGGCCGGGATCGAGGATGCGCGCGGCACCGTCGTTGTCGGCGCTGCACCAGCGCAGCCGGTCCTCGAACGCCGTCCGCGCGGCCCGGGCCATGCGGTCGATCGCCGCCGCGCTCAGGAGCGGGGAGGACCCGACGACGCCGTCGCACAGCGCCGCCTGGTGCAACACCATCCACCCGGGGGTCGGCAGTGGGGTCTGATGGATCACCGCGCCGGCGTACCGGCCGGACAGCGCCTGCTCCGGCGTCACCGTCCCGGTTGCGACCCATTCGTCTCCCGAGAACGGGGCGCCCGCGTCGCGCAGCGCGGCGACGCACCGCTCGGCGAGCGACCCGGTGTAGAACGACGCCGGGTCGTGCGCGAGTTCACGGATGGTGCGCGCCAGGTCGGGTTGCGGCAGCCGGTCACCGACGAGCGGTACGAGACCGCCGTCGACGTACACGGAGGCCAGCCCGGGATCGCTGCGGACGGCGTCCAGCGCCGACCGCACGTCGTCGCGGGTCTTGGCCGAGCAGGGCAACCCGTGCTCGGCGAGGCGCGCGGCCGGTTCCCACAGCTCGGCAAGGCTGCGGGTGGCGCCGCGCCGGTGCAGCGCCGCGAGCGCGGCCGGAGCGCCCGGCACGGCCACCGCGAGGGCGCCGTCCAGCGGGATCGCGGCCAGCCCGCGGTCCCGGTAGAAGTCCGGTGTGCCGCCGTCGGGGCCGTAACCGCTCCCCCCGACCGTCCAGACTGTGCCGTCCGGTTCCCGCACCACGGCGAATGCGTCCCCGCCGAGGCCACACTGGCCGGGCAGGGTCAGCCACGTGGTCGCGGCCATCGCCAGCGCGGCGTCGACCGCGTTGCCGCCGTCGGCGAGCACCCGCGCCCCGGCCTGGCCGGCCAGCGGGTGGCTCGAGGACACCATGCCGCCGGTCGACAGCGTCGCCGGACGGACTCGCCGCGCTGTCATGCCTGCCGGAGCCGGCGCCGGCGCGGACCCTCCGGCGGCTCGGCGGGATCGATGCCGACGAAGATCTCGCCGCCGCGCTCCTCGACGGGATAGGTCTTGATCGGCTCCGTGGCGGGAGGGCAGATGGGTTCACCGGTTGCGAGATCGAAAGCGCTTCCGTGGCAAGAGCATCCGATTCCATCCTGCACGAGCTTGCCGGACGAGAGCAGGCAGTCCAGGTGTGAGCAGTAGTTGGATGTCGCGTAGGCCTTCCCGTCCAGCCGCGAGATCGCGAACTCGTAGTCGCCGGCGTAGAAGCGGCGGACGATGCCCTCCGGCACCTGCCCGGAACGGGCCACTCTCTTGAACTCCATGGTCATCCTCCAGGCATTGGGATCTGCTCCGACCGCGGGCGGTCAGGCGACGGGGTCGATGTAGACGGTCTTCTCGGATTGGTAGAACTGCATCAGCGTCGGCCCGGCCTGTTCCTTGAACGTCTGGGTGCTCGACGCCTTGTACCCACCGAACGGAGCGTTCATCGCCATGCCGTTCGTCGGCTGGTTCACCTTGACCAGGCCGGTGCGGGAACGGGCGACGAACTGCCCGGCCCGGTCGAGATCGCGCGTGACGATCGCCGCGCTCAGGCCGAACGCCGTGTCGTTGGCCAGCGTGACGGCCTCGTCGAACGACGACGCCCGCTGGAACGCCAGCACCGGACCGAAGATCTCCTCGGTCAGGATGCGCATGCCCGGCGCGGTGTCGGCGAACACCGTCGGGCGCACGAAGAACCCGTCGCCGAATCCGGTGTCGTCGCAGCGGGTTCCGCCGCACACCAGACGGGCCCCTTCGTCCTGCCCGACGGCGACGTACTCGAGGAACTTGTCCAGCTGGCCGCGGCTGGCGAGCGGACCCATCGACGCCCCCGCCCGCAGGCCCGGTCCGACGGTGAGGGCCTCGGCGCGGGCGACGACCCGCTCGAGCAGGGCGTCGTGGATGTCGTCGATCGCGACGACCCGGCTGGTGCCGGTGCAGGCCTGTCCGGAGAGCCCGAAAGCGCCCTTGACGATCAACGCGGCGGCGGCGTCGAGGTCGGCGTCGGCGAGGACGACGACGGGGTTCTTGCCGCCCATCTCGAGCTGTACCCGCCGGTCCGGGCCGATGCCACGATGGATGGCCCGGCCCACCTCCGTCGATCCGGTGAAGGTGACGGCCGCGACGCGTTCGTCGGCGACCACCGCGGCCCCGGCCCGCCCGCCGCCCTGCACCAGCGCGATCGCCGCCGGGGGCAGTCCGCCGGCGAGCAGCGCCTCGACCAGCCGCTGCCCCATGAGCGGGGTGATCTCGGACGGCTTGAACAGCACCGGATCTCCCGCGGCGAGCGCCGGCCCGAGCTTGCGGGACGGGATGTTCAGCGGAAAGTTCCAGGGGGTGATGGCCCCGACGATGCCGATGGGTTCGCGGACGGTGTAGATCATGGTGCGGCCGGCGGCCGGGTACGTCGCGCCGGTCGCGCGCAGCGCCTCGCCCGCGTAGAAGCGCAGGTTCATGGGGGTGCGGCTCACCTCGACGGTGGCCTCGGCGCGCGTCTTGCCCTCCTCGCGGACCAGTTCCCCGACGAGCGATTCCCGTCGCTCCTCGAGGTGCCGGGCGGCGGCCTCCAGGACGGCGGCCCGGCGCTCCGGTGGGGTGGCGGCCCATTCGGGGGCCGCCTTGTCGAGTGCGTCGACGGCGATGCGCACGTCGGTGGCGTCGGAATCGGGGAACGTTCCGATCAGGTCGGTGGAATCGGCGGGGTTGCGTCGTTCGAAGGTGGCGCCGGAGACGGCCGGCACCCACGCACCGTCGATGAAGTTCAGTCCTGTTACGGCCACCTCAGCTCACCACCTGTTCGCCCAGTTCCCACAGGTCCACGTCCGCGTCGGCGAGCTGGTGCGCGCCGACCGTCCGGCCGACGAGTTCGCGGGCGGCCATGATGTCCTCGCCGCGGTCCATGGCGAACGCCGCGGTGAGCACGTCGCCGGCGAGATAGAAGACGGTGAACTCCCCCGAGCGGGCGTCGCCGCGCACGACGAGTTCCGTCGTCCCGGAGGATGTTCCGGTGAACTGGATGTTCGTGTCGTACTGGTCCGACCAGAACCAGTGGGCGTCGTCGGCGAGCGAGGTGCGACCGACGATCGTGTCCGCGACGACCGCGGCCTGCCGGTTGGCATTGTCGAAGTGCTCCACCCGGACTCGGCGGCCGGCGCGGTCGGAGAAGCGGTTCGCGACGTCGCCGGCGGCGTGGATTCCCGGTACGGCGGTGCGGCCCACGGCGTCGACGACGATGCCGTTGTCGGTGTGGAGTCCGCTCGCGGCGGCCACGGCGACGTTCGGCGTGATGCCGATGCCGACCACGACCACGTCGGCCTCGATCGTGTCGCCGGTCGTGGTGCGGACCCGCACCCCGGCCTCGGAGGTCGCGACGGAGTCCACGCCGACGCCGGTGCGCAGATCGACGCCGTTGCGGCGGTGCAGGTCGGCGCAGAACCCGCCGACCGTGGCGCCCAGGACGGAACCCAGCAGGGCGTCGGCGTATTCGAGGACGACCACGTCGACACCGAGACCGCGTGCCGTTGCGGCGATCTCGAGGCCGACGAATCCGCCGCCGACGACGACCAGGCGCGCACCGGGGGTCAGCCGCGGGGCGAGGGCGACGGCGTCGTCGAGCGTCCGCAGGTAGTGCACGAGATCGGGGCGCGTCCCGGAGGTGGGGATCGTGCGCGGGCGTCCCCCGGTCGCGAGGATCACCGCGTCGGCGGCGACGGACCCACCGTCGAATTCCACGCTGCGCGAGGCGGTGTCGACGCGCCGTACCGTGACACCGGTCCGGATGTCGATATCGTTGTCGGCCAGCCACTTCGGTGTGAGCAGGGAAAGGGAGGCGACGGGTTCCCGGCCGGCGAGGAACTCCTTCGACAGTGGCGGCCGCTGGTAGGGCGCGTGCGGTTCGTCGCCGAGCAGGACGATGCGGCCGTCGAATCCGCGGCGGCGCAACGTGCGTGCGGCGACCGCGGCGACCTGGCCGGCGCCGACGGTGACAACGGTGCGTACGGTCATGACGAACTCTCCTCTTGCGAGCCGGGAACGACTCGGCGCGGGGCCGGATCGAGATAGACGGTGTCGCCCTCGACGGTCACGGGATAGGTCGGCTGGCAGAGATCCTGGTCCTCCTCGTAGCCGGTTTCGAGGTCGAACCGCCACTGGTGGCCGGGGCAGATGACCCGCCCGTGCAACAGGGTGCCCTTGGCGAGCGAGCGGTCCTGGTGGATGCACAGGTCGGCGAACGCGTACACCCGGTCGTTCGCGTGGAACAACGCGATGCCGACGCCGTCGACCTCGACGCGCAGCTTGCGCCGGCGGGTCAGCTCCTTGACGGTGGCGACGGCGACCCTGTCGCGGGTCGACCCGGGCGGGGCCGAGGCGGCGTCGGTGGACATGATTCTCCTTCGATCGGGGATGGCCGCCGGGACCGGTGCGGGAGGGCCGAGCGGTGGACCCTCCCGCGGTCCGGTCACGTCGGTCAGGCCGGAGCCAGCTCGAGGTCGGGAGCGACGTACGTGTCGTACAGGCCCTTGGTGTACGAGAAACGCATCTCCGCGCCCCAGCGCACGAGCTGCAGGCAGCGCTGCTGCAACTGCGGGGTGTCGGCGCAGTCCAGCACGATCTGGTACCCGCGTTCGCCGTGGACGACATCCGAGGTGATGTGCAGGTCGAAGAACTCGATCTCGTCCTCGGTGAACCCGTACACCTCGCGCAGCGGCACGATCTGCTTCTTGTAGATGCTCGGCACCTGCGACTCGAGACCGACGACCAGGGCCGCGGTGGCGACCACGAAGTGCTCGCGCTGCGAGACCGCGTAGCACCACGCCTGCAGGCCGCGGGTGACGGCGTTCATGTTGTTCGGATCCTCGACGCGCTCGCGGGTGGTGCCGCACGCCTCGGCGAACTTGATGAGCAGGTCGGTGTGCCGGATGTCGGCCAGCTCCTCCTCGTACATGTTCTGCAGGGTGAAGTCCTTGGCGTCGGTGAACGTGTCGGGCGTGTTGGAGTAGATGTTCGCGAGGTAGTCCGCGAACGGGCCCACGTAGTGGTAGTGGTTCTCGGCCCACCGGGCGAAGTGGTGCTTCTCGAGCTTGCCCTCGGCCCAGGCCTTGCTGAACGAGGCGTCCTTGGCCTCGCGGCCCTTGATCGCGTTCTCGAGTGCGGCGCGGAACTCGTCGCGTCCGAGCAGTTCGGTCATGGTGGTTTCCCTTTCACGCTGTGTCGTGCGGTCGGGCTGGGGTTGATCCGCGACGTTGCGGAGAACGATCGAAATCGGCTGAGTGAAAGCCTGTTCCGGTCGGTTTCGAAACTAGTGCCGGCGTCGGGGTGCGGCCACGGCCACACTGACCGGAATGCGGCGCCGGCGGGGGTCGAAGTGCACAGTCAGTGCGCCACCGACGCGGTGATCGCCTCGAACTCCGCGAGCATCGCCGCGCCGACGGCCTTGTCCTGCTCGCCGTTTCCGCCGCTGATGCCGACGGCGCCGACGATCTGGCCGTCGAACACCAGCGGGAAGCCGCCGACGAAGATCGCGAACTTGCCCGGCAGCATGTGGCTGATGCCGAAGGCCTCGTTGCCGGGCAGGGCCGGCCCGTTGGGCGGTTCGTTGAACAGGTGCGTGGCGCGTTCGTGGCCCGCCGCGGTGAACGCCTTGGCCATCGCGATCTCGACACCCGTCAGCCGCGCACCGGGGAGGCGGTGCAGGGCGATGACGTTGGCGCTCTCGTCGCAGACGCACAGGGTCTGCTTGACGCCGATCTCCTCCGCCTTCGCGCGGCCGGCAGCGAGGAGGGGGAGCGCGTCGTCGAGGGTGATGCGATGAATTCGATGCATGGGTCTCCACTTTCGGTCTGCGGGAGTACCGGCCTGGCGGAGCGGGAAGCGAGGGTCCGGCCGGTGGATGCGTTTTCGCCAGTGGGCTATTTCTAACAGGGATGCGGCCACGGAGGGACGGTCAGAATCACCCGTACCCGACACAATTCGTGTACAAGTTGCACATCGCCTGCGGACCTTCGACTCTGGTACTTGATGAAAAAGGTGCACGTCGTCCCTCGCGCCGGCGCCCCGCTCGCAGAAAGCAGGTCGACATGGAACCGAGCCCGCGCCTGACCGTCCGGGGTCTGCTCGACGAGTCGCTGATGACCGGGGCGCGGATCGCGTCCGGGCACACCGCCCTCGACCGCGCCCTCACCTGGGCACTGCCGTTCAGCGAGGTCATGGGCCGATTCGACGACCTCGATGCCGTCGCCGTGTACGCCCGTCCGGAGGCGCTCGCCGGCAACGTACACGCCGTCGCGGCGTTGGCCGCGCGCGGCGCCGCCGCCCTCGTCGTGGACGGCTCGCTGCCCGCGACGACCGCGGAGTCGCCGCTGCCCGCGGGACTCGTCGTCCTCGAGCTGAGCTTCCCGATCGGCTTCGCGGCGCTCAACCGCCTCCTGGCCGAGCGTGCCCTGACGCAGGAGGTGCACGTGATGCGCTACTCGTCGCACGTCCACACCACCCTGGCGGGGCTGCTGCACCGGGGCGCGGGCATGACCCTGCTCCTCCGCGAGGTCTCGGCCCTCGCGCACCATCCCGCCGTCGCGCTCGACGCGCGCGGGCACGTCGTCGCGGTCCACGGCCTGGACTCCGCGACCACGGACCTCGTCTCCGACCGGCTTCCGCGGGCGCTGGCCGAACGGCAGGGCGCGGAGACCACGAGTGGATCCGGACACGGCCACGACACCCGGGTGGTGGAGCTGTCCGGCGATTCGGGACGCTGGACGTGCACCGCCAGCCCCATCCGCCTGGGCAAGCGGTTCGAGGGCTGGGTCGCGGTGCTTGCCGCCGGTCCCGGCCCGGGCCCGCACGAACTGGCTCAGCACGCGGTCGTCACCGAACAGGCGACGGCGATCATCGGCTCGGAGATGTTGCGGCAGCGCAGTGTCGACGAAGCGGAGGAACGCGCCCGCGGGGACTTCGTGCAGGCGCTCGTGCACGGCAGCTTCACCAGCCAGCACGACATGCAGGCGCGGGCCGGGTATCACGACATCGATCTGACCTCGACGTTCGCGGTGTTCGTCGCGGCCGGGCACGCTCCGGACGCCGGGGGTGCGGGCGTCGAGGGCTCGGGGAGCCTGCTGCGGCTCGCGCGGTACGCGGCGAGCGTGCTGCCGCACCCGGCGGTGCGGTCCTACGTCACCGTGATCGGGGACGTCCTCGTCGTCGTCCGTTCGCTCCGGTCGCACGACCGGCGCGACGTCGAGGCGGAGATCGAGAAGTATGCCGAGGCCATGGCCCTGGACCTGGAGGACCGGCGCGGCCGGCCGGTGCCGGTCGCGCACGGCGCGCCCGCCGTCGGCGCGGACGAGATCCGGGAGAGCTACCGTCAGGCCCGGGTCGCCCTGGGAATCGGGCAGCGGCTGGGCTTGTCCGGCGCCGTCTCCTACCGCGACCTGCGCGGCTACGGCGTGCTCGAACTCGTCGCCGAGACCGACCGCAGCCGCCGCCTGGTCCGCGACGTGCTCGGCCCGATCCGCGCCGGAACCGACCTGCACGACACGCTCGTCGCGTACCTGAGCGCGGGTGGCAACGTCAACGCCGCGGCGCGGGAGCTCAACGTGCACCGGAACACGATGCTGTCCAAGCTCGATCGCATCTCCCGTGCGCTGTCGATGGACGTGCGCCTGCCGGAGAACCAGTTCACGGCGTGGCTCGCGATCCGCCTCGAGCTGCTGGACCATGTCCACACCGCCGTGGACCGCGAGATCAACTACCGCTGAACAACGTTCACACGCCTGCCAGTTCGGGGTCGCGGCCGAGGAAGGACGCGGCCAGCCCCGCCGCGACGACGACGGCGCACACGACGAACAGCACGGGGTACGACCACGAGTCCACCGCGATGGCCACCCATGCGGCGCCGACCGCCGATCCGCCGAAACGGATCAGGTTGAACAACCCCAGCCCGGTGCCCTGGGCTCCGGCGGGCGAGCGCGTCGACCCGGCCGCGGCCGGGGTCTGTACGAGCGCGCTGCCCACCCCGGTGACCGCGAGCACCGCGACGATCGCCCAGTGGTTCGTCGCCGCGGTCGCCAGGACGGCGGCCAGGGCCGACTGGGCGACGATCAGCACCGCCAGCCCCGCCCGCAGCACCCTCCGGGCGCCCAGCCTGTCGGTCGTGCGGCCCACGATCGGGGCCAGGACGACCATCACGGCGGGCAGCGCGAACAGGATCGTCCCGGCCAGGGCTGTGGACACCCCCGCGCCGGTCAGGTACAGCGGCACCGCGAGCAGGGTCGCACCGAGGCAGAACATCTGACCGAACGCCGCGATCGCGCTGCGGGCGAACCGCGGTTCGGCCACGAGGCGGACGTCGACGAACGGCACCTGCGTGCGCAGGCAGTGCAGCACGAACCACACGAGCACGACGGCCGCGCCCCCGATCAGCGCGAGGGCGACGGGCAGCGCCACGCCGGGCTGCGGGACCAGCGTCAGCCCGAGCACCAGCACCGCCGCGCCGAGCGTCAACGCGGCCGCGCCCGGGCCGTCGAGGCGCATGCGCCGGCCCTCGAACGCGGGAATCCAGCGCAGGGTCCCCGCGAAGCCGATCAGCGCCACCGGCACGAGCGGGACGAACACCCAGCGCCACCCCCAGTGGTCGGCGATCAGGCCGCCCATCGACGGTCCGAGGGCCTGACCGGCACCGTTGACCGCCGCCCAGGCCCCGACGGCCCGCGCCCGCCGCTCGGGCCCGAACAACCACGCGATCAGGCCCATCACGGCGGGCGCGAACGCGGCGGCGGCGACACCGCCCAGCGAGCGCCACGCGACGAGCACCGCCAGGTTGGGGGCCGTCGCGGCGCCGGCCGAGCACACCGCCGTCGCCAGGAGCGCGCCGCAGTACACGCGCCGGCGGCCGAAGCGATCACCGATCCAGCCGGCCAGCGGCATCGACGCCGCGAACGTCAACAGGAAACCGGCGACGACGAGCACCCCGCTCTCGAGCGAGGTGCCGAAATCCGACAGGATCTCCGCCAACGGGACATTCACGACGTTGTTGCTGATCGTGCCGACCAGGGTTCCCGCCAGCAGGGCGGACAGCGCGAGCGGGGTTCCGGAATCGGCGTGCGCCGGGGCCGGAGTCGGCGCGGCAGTACGGGTGGTCATCTGTCTCCTGTGGCTCGCGAGCGATACGGCGGGGGCCGTGGCCTCACTGTCTCACCGCGCCCGGTACCGCCGCATCGGCGTCGAATTCGTAAACAGCACAGGCGGACGCGCCCGGAGTGTGCACCCTGCCCAAGGAATCGGGGTTCGCCCGGCGGAAACGGCGGAAGACACAAGTTCGTAGCAATTGTTCACGATCGCGCTACCGGAGGACACGGAAACGCAAAACAGGAACACACTGCACATCTACAGTTCGGGGCACTGTGCAAGGTTTGCGTTGACCAGGCATGAACGAGCGCGGAAAGTTCCACGAACACAGCCCCTCACTCGTTCTGCTCCTGACTTAGGACTCGAATTGGACGTACAACTCACAGCCGCCCACTGGGTCTACGTGGCCGGCATCGTCGTCATCCTGGCCACCATGGCCCTGCGGAAGAACATCGTGGTTCCCGCAGTCATCGGAACGTTCCTGACCGCCTTCGTGTTCTCCGGCAGCATCGTCACCGGACTGTCCTCGATCTTCAACGCCAGCCTCGTGGCCGCGAAGGAGCTGTTCAACATCTTCCTGATCATCGCGCTGGTGACCGCGATGCTCGGCGCGCTGCGGCAACTCGGCGCCGACCGGCTGATGGTCGCGCCGTTCCGCAGGGTCATGCGTACCGGCACCAGCAGCTTCGTCGTGCTGGCCGTCGTGACGTACGTGATCTCCCTGTTCTTCTGGCCCACCCCGGCCGTCCCGCTCGTCGGTGCCGTGCTGATCCCCGTCGCCATCCGGGCCGGCCTGTCGCCGCTGTCGGTCGGCATGGTCATCGCCATCTGTGGCCAGGGCATGGCCCTGTCGTCGGACTACATCATCAAGGTCGCACCGGGCATCTCCGCCACGGCGGCCGGTGCCGACGTCGACGCCGTGGCGGACAAGTCGCTCGTGCTGTCGCTCGTCGTCGGCGTGACCGCGCTGGCGATCACGTTCGTCGCGCAGCGCCGGACGTGGCGGGCGCCGTCGCCGGACCTGCTCGTCGAGTGGGAGGCCGAGGCCGACCGCGGCGCCGACGGCCCGGCCGGCGGCGGATCCGCCCCGAGCCGGCAGCCGGTGCAGCCCGAGCCCGTGGGCGGCGGCCCCGCCGGTGGCCCCGACGGTGCCGCGAGCACGGCGACGGCCGTGATCGTCGCCGAGCGCGACCCCGGCAGCTACGAACTCGCCGAGAGCAGGGGCACCGCGAAGGCGTTCGCGATGCTCGTTCCGCTCGCCTACCTCGCCTTCATCGTGTATCTGCTGCTGGGCAAGTTCACCCAGGTGGTGCCGCCCCTGCAGGGTGGGGACGCCGCGGCCATCGTCGGTGGAATCGCGGCGCTCATCCTGTTCGCGGCCGCCGCGTCCAACGACAGGGGCGGCTTCCTCGAGACCACCTCCGAGCACCTCGTCGACGGTCTGGTGTTCGCCTTCAAGGCGATGGGCGTCGTGCTGCCGATCGCCGGCTTCTTCCTCATCGGCAACCCCGACTTCTCCGGTGCCATCCTCGGCTACGCGGACGGCGAGACGGGTCCGGGAATCCTGTTCGATCTCGTCAACGCGGCACAGTCGCACCTGCCGCAGAACCCGTTCGTCACGTCGTTCGGCATCCTGCTCATCGGCGTGGTGGCCGGGCTGGACGGGTCCGGCTTCAGCGGTCTGCCGCTGACCGGTTCGCTGTCCGGCGCGCTGGGCCCGGCGGTCGGCATGGATCCGTCGACCCTCGCCGCGATCGGGCAGATGGGCAACATCTGGTCCGGCGGCGGGGTGATCGTCGCGTGGTCGTCGCTCGTCGCCGTGGCCGGATTCGCCCGCGTCCCCGTCCTCGACCTGGCCCGCAAGTGCTTCCTGCCGGTGATGGCGGGGCTCGTGCTCAGCACGCTGTTCGCCGTCCTGGTCTACTGATTCGCCTGCAGCGCGGTCACTCTCGCGCGGAACGGTGCTTGTCGCGCGCGTCCTCACGCGCGCGGCAAGCACCGACGCGCGCGAGGACCGGTCCGGCATCCCGCCGGAGGAATCCCACCGGGACGGGACGGGTGTCCCTGGCGACCGGGACGCCGGGCGCAGCAGCCTCTCCGTCAGGCGCAGAGCGCGCCGGTACGACGGGAGGGACACCGAACCGATGAGCACAGTGAGCGTGACGGAGGACGGACGCACGGCCGCACGGCGCGCGTCGTCGAGCGCCTGGGCATGGTCGGGGGCCGTTGCCGGGCTCGCCGGGGTCGTCGCCATCCAGGCGAGCATGGGTATGGGCGCCGCCTACGACGAATCCACGGCCGGCAACGCGCCCGCGATCGCCGAGGCGTTCGCGGGCGAACGAACCCCACTGCTGGTGATGCACCTGTCGCTCATGGTGTCGACGGTGCTGCTGCTGATCTTCGCCGCCGGCCTGCAGCGCCGCCTGCGGATCGCCCTGCCCGAGGACAGCCTGCTGCCGTCGGTCGCGGCGTTCGGTCTGCTGCTCACGGCGACCGCCGGACTGCTCGGCGCCGGCCTGGACACCGAGCTGCTGTTCGGGCTGAGCGAGCCGGGACAGATGGTCGCCGAGTTCGCCGTCGTCGGCGCGCACTGGGTCGGCACGATCCCGTGGCTGTGGGTCGGCGCGGGGGTCAGCGGCCTGGCGGTGGCGGCCGCGTCGCTGCGCCACGGCGCGACGCCGCGGTGGCTGGGCTGGGCGAGCGTGGTGCTCGGCGGCCTGACCGTGCTGCTCGGGATCTCCCCGCTGCAATACATGGCCGGCTTCGTCGGTCCCGTGTGGGTGCTCGTCGCCGGCATCGGATTCGCCGTCTCCGACAGGGCGCGCCGATAGGCTGCCGCGCGACGGATCCGGCCGCGGGGCATACTCACCGCATCATGGCTGTTGCGGGCGCATCCGAGACGGCGGCGGGCACCGGTGGCGCACCGGTGCCCGCCGCCGTCGTCGCCGTGCTCTCGGGGGGCCTGGCCGTCGCGGCCCTCGTGGTCTTCGCCACCGCCCGCCCGGACCTCGACTCCGATCAGCTGTTCTTCCTCGTCGACGCCGTGGGTGCCGCGGTGTACGGCACCGTCGCCGGCGTGGTGCTGGCGCGCCGGGTGCATCCGGTGCCGATCCTGCTGTCGCTCGCATCGATCGGCGTCGGGCTCTCGGCCCTGAGCTACGCCTGGACGAAGCTCGCGGAGGTGCGGCCCGGGCTGCCGTTCGCCGGGGTCCTCGCGCCGCTGCAGAGCACCGCGTGGATCCCCGGCACCCTGGCGTTGTTCCTGGTGGTGCCCTGGCTGGTCCGCGACACGCCGCTCGACCGGCGCGCCCGCCTCGGCGTGCTCGCCGGTGCCGTGGTCACCGCGTGGTTCTTCTGGGCCCGTACCTTCACCGGCACCGCCGTCGGCTGGCTCGTGCTGCCCGTCGTCACGCTCGGCCTGCTCGCCGCTGCGGACATCACCTACCGGTGGCGGTGCGGCCCGGTCTCCGATCGCATCGGCCTGGGCTGGCTCGCGCTCGGCACCGCCCTGATGGCGGTGTCCTACATCCCGCTGGCGGTGCCCGGCCTGCCGTGGATGCTCACGCCGCTGCTGCACCTGGCCACGCAGGCGTTCTACCCGGTCGCGATCCTCGTGGTGGTGCTGCGGCAACGGCTGTGGGGGCTCGACCTCGCGGTCGGCCGCGCCGCCGTCGCCGGCAGCCTCGTCGCGGTACTCGCCACCGGCTACCTCGCCGTGACCGCCACCGTCGCCCTGATCCTGCCGACGGACGGATCCGTCGTCGCCCAGGCCATCGCCGCGGTCGCGGTGGCCCTGGCCGTGCAACCGGTGCGGGCCTGGCTGACCCGGCGCGTGCACACCCTCGTCTACGGCGAGGGCGACGACCCGGCGAGCGCGGTGCGCCGGCTCGGCCGGCACTTCGCGGGGGCGCAGACGCCGCGGCGGCTGCTCGAGGACCTCGCCGCCGGAGTCGGTGTGGCGCTGCGCCTCGAGTCGGTGACGGTGCGCCGCGGCGACGAGGCGCTCGCCCGATGGGGCACCCCCACCGGGCCCACCGAGCAGGTCGTCCTGCGCGACGGCCGGCTCGAGGTGACCGCCCCGCCCGGTGAGACGCTGGGGCCCCGCAGCTTCCGCGCGCTCGGCGAACTCGCCTCCGTGGTGGAGGCCGGGCTCGTGGTGCTGCGGTCCTCGGAGGAGCTCGACGCGGCGCGCGACCGGCTCACCGAGGCCCGGCTCGCCGAGCGCCGCACCATCCGCCGGGAACTGCACGACGGGCTCGGTCCGTCCCTCGCCGGTATCCGGCTCGGGCTGCAGGGCGCCCGCAACCTCATCGACAGCGACTCCGCCGGCGCCGCTCCGCTGATCGACTCGCTGCTGCGCGAACTCGACCACCAGGTCGAGGGCGTGCGCGAGCTCTCCCGGGGGCTGCTGCCGCCCGTCCTGGACGAGCTGGGTCTTGCCGCCGCGCTGGAGGAGATGTCGGCGGTCCACTCGCGCAGTGGATTCCGCGTCGACGTGGACGCCGATGTGCCACCGCGCCGGGGCGGGGCGGTCGTCGCCGCGGCGTACGGCATCGCCGCCGAGGCGGTCACCAACGCGCGTCGGCACAGCGGTGCCGACGGGTGCCGGGTGCTCGTGCGGGCGGCGGCGGACCGGCTCACCCTCGAGGTACGCGACGCGGGCCGCGGGCTGGACCGGAACGCGCGACGGGGCGTGGGGACGCACAGCATGCGCGAACGCGCCGAGGACGTCGGCGGCACCGTCGAGATCGCCGCGGCGCAGCCGCACGGCACCGTCGTCACGGCGGACCTCCCGTGGGGCCCGTCGTGAACGCCCCCGCGGCGATCGCCGTCGCCGTCGTCGACGACCATCCGGTGTTCCGGCTCGGGCTCGTCGCGCTGCTGGGCACCCTCGACGGCATCGAGGTGGTGGCCCAGGCCAGTTCGGTCGCCGAGGCGCTCGAGGTGATCACCGCGGACGTCGACGTCGTGCTCATGGACCTCGAACTCGGGGACGGCTCGGGCATCGAGGCGACCCGGCAGCTGCTCGGGCGGTTCCCCGAGCTGCGGGTGCTGGTGGTGACGATGCACGAGGACGAGGAGTCGCTCGTCGCCTCGGTGCGCGCCGGGGCGCGCGGCTACCTCGTCAAGGGTGCCGACCCGTCGGGTGTCGAGCGGGCGATCCGCGCCGTCGCGGACGGCGAGGTCATCGTCGGTGCCGCCGTCGCCGCCAAGGCCATCGGGGCGATGGCCGCCTCCCGCACCCTGGCGCCGGCGGTGTTCCCGGAACTCACCGATCGCGAACGCGAGGTGCTGGACCTGATGGCGCGCGGGCACGACAACGCGGCCATCGCCCGCCGGCTGGTGCTGAGCCCGAAAACGGTGCGCAACCACGTGTCGAACGTGCTCGGCAAGCTCGGCGCGGCCGACCGGTCGACCGCGATCGTGCGGGCCCGCGAGGCCGGTCTCGGGGCGTGAACGTCCGCTCGGTTCGGTCACGGACTCCGCTCGGTTCGGTCCTTCAGTCCGGGGGGTCCCGGCTCCTAGGGTGAACGAGGTCGGGCGTGACGGCTGTCACGAGCCGCCGCCCCTCGCATCCGCAAAGCACGGGAAGGAACCCTGCACTGTGACCTCCGAGGCATTCATCTACGAAGCCATCCGAACTCCGCGCGGCCGCGGCAAGAAGACCGGGTCGCTGCATTCGGTCAAGCCGATCTCCCTGGTCACCGGCCTGATCGACGAACTGCGCGTGCGGTTCCCGGACCTGGACGAGAACCGCATCTCGGACCTGATCCTCGGCGTCGTCGGACCGGTGGGCGACCAGGGTGCCGACATCGCCCGCACCGCCGTCACCGCGGCGGGCATGCCCGACACCGTGGGCGGCGTGCAGATCAACCGCTTCTGCGCCTCCGGCCTCGAGGCCGTGAACATGGCCGCGCAGAAGGTCCGCTCCGGCTGGGACGAGCTCGTCGTCGCCGGTGGCGTCGAGTCGATGTCGCGGGTGCCGATGGGCTCGGACGGCGGCCCGTGGGCCCTCGACCCGGCCACCAACTACGACACCTACTTCGTGCCGCAGGGTGTGAGCGCCGACCTGATCGCCACCATGGAAGGCTTCAGCCGCGAGGACGTCGACGCGTACGCGCTGCGTTCGCAGCAGCTGGCCGCGGCGGCGTGGTCCGGCGGGTACTTCGCCAAGTCCGTGGTGCCGGTCAAGGACCAGAACGGCCTGACCGTCCTCGACCACGACGAACACATGCGTCCCGACACCACCCTCGCGGGCCTGGCCGGGTTGCAGCCGTCGTTCGCGATGGTCGGCGAGATGGGCGGTTTCGACGCCGTCGCGCTGCAGAAGTTCCACTTCGTCGAGAAGATCGACCACGTCCACCACGGCGGCAACAGCTCCGGCATCGTCGACGGCGCCGCGCTGGTGCTCGTCGGCTCCGAGCAGGCCGGCAAGGACATGGGCCTGACCCCGCGCGCCCGCATCGTCGCCACCGCCACCTCGGGTGCGGACTCGACGATCATGCTCACCGGCCCCACCCCGGCCGCGCACAAGGTCCTCGCCGCCGCCGGCCTGACCGTGGACGACATCGACCTGTTCGAGATCAACGAGGCGTTCGCGTCGGTCGTGCTCAAGTTCCAGAAGGACCTGAAGATCCCGGACGAGAAGCTCAACGTCAACGGCGGCGCCATCGCGATGGGGCACCCGCTCGGCGCCACCGGCGCCATGATCACGGGAACGATGGTCGACGAGCTCGAGCGCCGCGGTGCCCGCCGCGCCCTCGTCACCCTCTGCATCGGTGGCGGCATGGGCGTGGCCACGATCATCGAGCGTGTCTGAAACTTCGGAAGGGACTGGGGAATTCACAGTGACTGAGAACAACATGATCGGCTGGGAGCGCGACGCCGACGGCATCGTGGTGCTGACCCTCGACGACCCGAACCAGGGCGCGAACACCATGAACGAGCTCTACAAGGCGTCGATGAAGGCCACCGTCGACCGCCTGGCCGCCGAGAAGGACGACATCACCGGTGTCGTGATCACCTCCGCGAAGAAGACCTTCTTCGCCGGCGGCGACCTGAAGAACATGATCAAGGTCGGCCCCGAGGACGCGCAGCGGATCTTCGACGAGGTCGAGGGCATCAAGGCGGACCTGCGCCGGCTCGAAACCCTCGGCAAGCCCGTCGTCGCCGCGATCAACGGCGCGGCCCTCGGCGGCGGTCTCGAGATCGCCCTGGCCACCCACCACCGCATCGCGGCCGACGTCAAGGGCGTGCAGATCGGCCTGCCCGAGGCCAGCCTGGGCCTGCTGCCCGGCGGCGGCGGCGTCACCCGCACCGTGCGCATGCTCGGCATCCAGACCGCGCTGATGCAGGTGCTGCTGCAGGGCAACAAATACAACCCGGTCAAGGCCAAGGAACTCGGCCTGATCGACGAGGTCGTCGGCTCGATCGACGAACTCGTCCCCGCCGCGAAGGCGTGGATCAAGGCCAATCCCGAAGGCGGCGTGCAGCCCTGGGACAAGAAGGGCTTCAAGATCCCCGGCGGCACCCCCGCGTCGCCGTCGTTCGCGGCGAACCTGCCGGCGTTCCCCGCGAACCTGCGCAAGCAGCTCAAGGGCGCCCCGATGCCCGCCCCGCGGGCCATCATGGCCGCCGCCGTCGAGGGCTCGCAGGTCGACTTCGACAACGCGTCGAAGATCGAGGGCCGCTACTTCACCGAGCTGGTCACCGGCCAGGTCGCGAAGAACATGATCCAGGCGTTCTTCTTCGACATGCAGGCCATCAACTCCGGGGCGTCGCGCCCCAAGCAGGCCGACGGCACGCCGTTCCCGAAGACCACCTTCCGGAAGGTCGCCGTGCTCGGCGCCGGCATGATGGGCGCGGGCATCGCCTACGTGTGCGCCAAGGCCGGTATGGACGTGATCCTCAAGGACGTCTCGATCGAGTCGGCGCAGAAGGGCAAGGCCTACTCGGAGGGCCTCGAGGCCAAGGCGCTCGCCCGCGGCAAGACCACGGAGGAGAAGTCCGCGGCGCTGCTCGCCCGCATCACGCCGACGGCCGACGCCGCCGACCTGGCCGGCGCGGACCTGGTCATCGAGGCCGTGTTCGAGAACACCGGCCTCAAGCACAAGGTGTTCCAGGAGATCGAGGACGTCGTCGCGCCGGACGCGGTGCTCGGGTCGAACACCTCGACCCTGCCGATCACCGGCCTCGCCGAGGGAGTGAAGCGCCAGGAGGACTTCATCGGCCTGCACTTCTTCTCCCCGGTCGACAAGATGCCGCTGCTCGAGATCATCGCGGGGGAGAAGACCTCCGACGCGACGCTGGCCAAGGCGTTCGATCTCGCCCAGCAGATCCGCAAGACCCCGATCGTCGTCAACGACTCGCGAGGATTCTTCACCTCCCGCGTCATCGGCACGTTCGTCAACGAGGCGATCCGCATGGTCGGCGAGGGCATCGAGCCGGCCACGATCGAGCAGGCCGGTTCGCAGGCCGGCTACCCGGCTCCGCCGCTGCAGCTGTCGGACGAGCTGAACCTGACGCTGATGCAGAAGATCCGCAAGGAGACCGAGGCTGCCGCCGAGGCGTCGGGTCTGAAGGTGCCGCAGGACGATTCGACCACCGTCGTCGACTTCCTCGTCGACGAGGGCCGCCCGGGCCGCGCCGGTGGCGGCGGCTTCTACGAGTACGCCGACGGCAAGCGCACCCGCATCTGGCCGGGCCTGCGCGAGAAGTTCAGCAGCGCGCCCACCGACATCCCGATCCAGGACCTGATCGAGCGGATGCTGTTCATCGAGGCCATCGAGACCCAGAAGTGCTTCGACGAGGGCGTGCTGCGTACCACCGCCGACGCCAACATCGGCTCGATCCTCGGCATCGGCTTCCCGGCCTGGACCGGTGGCGTCGCGCAGTACATCGCCGGCTACCCGGGCGGTAAGGAGGGCTTCGTCAAGCGCGCCGAGGAACTCGCCGCCAAGTACGGCGAGCGCTTCACCCCGCCGGCGTCCCTGCGCTGACGCGCCCGTGCGTGGTTTTGGTAGCAATCGCTGCCAGAACCACACACGAGTTGTCCACAGGCAAGGGCTCCCGACCACGGTCGGGAGCCCTTGCCCGTCGCCGGGTCGGCCATCATCGACGGCATGGGGGACGACTTCGGGAAGAGCGAGATTCAGAAGCTGGTCGACGATCGGGCCGGCCTGGTCACACAGGCGGAGCTGACTGCGCTGGGGGTGGGCCGTGGAGCGGTCCGGCATCTGCTCGATACGGGACGGTGGCAACGTGTCCTGCAGGGCGTGTATGCCGTCAGCAGCGGACCGTTGACGCGGACCATGGTGCTCGAGGCGGCCCTGCTGTATGGGGGCGGAGCGGCGATGCTCAGTCACCGGACCGCGGCGGAGGTGTGGGGCATGCTTCCGGTCGACGACACCGCACCGGTTCACCTCACCGTTCCCGTGGGGAAGTCGGCACTGCCGCAGCGAGCCACGGTGCGGGCACCGGGACGGAAAGCGAAGCTGCCGGTGTCGAAGCCGACTGCCGTCCTCCATCCGGGGGTAGTCGTGCACCGGTCACGGGCACACGCACACATCGGCGTCGATCGGTACTTGCCGCGCACGACCAAGGTCGACACCGCACTGGATCTGGCCACCGCGCAACCGTCGCCGCGGGAGGCGTACCTGTCGCTGATCGCCACCGTGACGAACGCCGGCATCCGACTGGCCGATGTGCGTCTGCGACTCGAGGAACGACCGCCGTATCGATATCGGAGTTCGCTGGCAGAGGCGGTGACGTTGCTCGCAGACGGGGTGCAGTCCGTGCTCGAATACCACTACGCGATCGACGTCGAGCGTGCACACGCTCTGCCCGTGGCGCGCCGGCAGAGTCCGGTCGTCGTGGACGGCAGGACCCTGTACGAGGACTGCACGTACGACGGCGCCGGATGCCCGCTCACGGTGCGGTTGGACGGCAGGTGGGTCCATTCGATGCGCGAAGTCGCCTTCCGTGACCGGCGCCGCGACAACGCCGCCGAGCTGGCCGGCCGGTCGCGACTGGTCTTCGGCTATCGGGAGGTGGCGTCGTCGCCGTGCGACGTCGCGCGGGAGGTCGAGACGGTACTGACCCGGCTGGGCTGGGTCCGGGACGAGCCGAACCCCTGCAGCTGCCGTGCGCGGTTCTGGTAGCGGGCACTACCAGAACCACGCACGGGCGGCGGAGCCGCCTAGGCCACCCACCAAGGGCGCAGCGGGACGTTCGGCTCCTGGTCCGGGCCCAGCTTGACGGCCAGGACGTGGTGCAGCTGAACGACGTTGCGTTCGAAGCCGAGGCGGGAGCCGGCCATGTACAGGCCCCAGACGCGGGCGGTGCCCTCGCCGACCTCGGCGACGCAGGCGTCCCAGTCGGCGACGAGGTTCTCGCACCAGCCCTTCAGGGTCAGCGCGTAGTGCTGGCGCAGATTCTCCTCGTGCAGCACCTCGAAGCCCACGTCCTGGACCTCGGTGATGATGCGGCCCGAGCCGGTGAGCTCGCCGTCGGGGAAGACGTACCGGTCGATGAAGCCCCCGGCCTTCACGGGACCGCGGTTGACCGGGCGGGTGATGCAGTGGTTGAGCAGCAGCCCACCCTCGCGCAGCTTCTCGTGCAGCCGCCGGAAGTACGCCGGGTAGTTCTGCACGCCGATGTGCTCGGTCAGCCCGATCGACGAGATCGCGTCGAAACCGGTCTCGGGCACGTCGCGGTAGTCGGAGAAGCGGACCTCGGCGAGGTCGGTGAGCCCCTCCTCGGCGATGGCCTTCTGCGCCCACTCGGCCTGCTCACTCGACAGGGTGACGCCGAGCACCTTGACGCCGCGCCGCGCCGCGTACCGGACCATCCCGCCCCAGCCGCAGCCGATGTCGAGAAGCCGGTCCCCGGGCTGCAGCCGCAGCTTCTCGAAGACGAGGCGGTACTTGTTCTCCTGCGCGTCCTCGAGGCTCTGCGTCTCCGAGTCGAACAGGGCGCACGTGTACGTCATGGAGGGGCCGAGGACGCGCTCGTAGAACGCGTTGGAGACGTCGTAGTGGTGGTGGATCACCTCGGCGTCGCGGCTGCGCGAGTGCCGCAGGCCCTCGGCGAACCGGCGCCAGCGCGGCAGGTGCTCCTGCGGGGGCGGCGCGATGGGCTTGAGCGTCTCCAAGCCCAGCGAGCGCGCGATCTGGGCGAGCGTCAGTGCCGGCGGGCGCTGGAAGTGCAGGTCGCCCAGGGCCTTCAGGAGCTCGTACGGGTTGCCGGGGTGGACGCCCTCGGCCTCGAGGTCACCGGAGACGTAGGCGCGTGCCATGCCGAGGTCGCCGGGGGCCGTCGCCAGGTAGGTCGTGCCGCGCGTCGAGGTCAACCGCAGGCCGTACGGGGCGTCCGTGGGGCCGGCGCTGGAGCCGTCGTACGCGGTGAACCGCACCGGCAGCTCGCCGCCGGTCACGGTCTCGAGGATCTGGGCGAGGGTGAGCCGGCCGTCGTTCGTGCGTGGTTCTCGCAACGTGGTCATCTGTTGTGCACCGCCTTCGAGAAGAGGTCCAGCAAACGGGATTCGGAATCGTACCGCTTCTTCAGGGCGGGATAGTCCCCGCCGCCGTAGTAGAGCTGCTCGAACTCCGCGCGCGAATAGTACGAGTCGGAGTACAGCGATTTGTGCCCGTCGAGCTCGGCGACCTTGTGTTCGATGCGACGGTTCGCCGCGCCTTCGATCTCTCCGGGAACGGTCGGCACCGACGACCAGAAGCCGATGTTGACGTAGGTGCGCTTCGGCTCGAGCGGGTACAGGGGCCACGGGCGCTGGACATCGCCCGCTGCGGGCCCGTTCTCGCGTAACCGCAAGGGGCACAACCACACCGGCTCGATCGGTATCTCGTCGAGGAACCAGCGCAGGAACTCCGCGGTCCGCTCGATCGGCACCTCGATGTCCTGCACGACGCGTTCGCGCGGCAGGTTGCCCTTGCGCCGCTCGATGCGGTCGGCGATGCCGTAGCGGTGGTCGAGGGCGATCAGCTTCCAGTAGAAGCTGCTGCGGAGCAGGTGCTTCGGCCACAGCCGCCGGATCCGGGGGTTCTGGGCGCCGAAGGCGCGCGAGCACCAGAACCAGTCGGTGTCCCACCGCCACAGGTAGTCCCGGATGGTGAGACGGTCGGTCCTGGGATGGTTGACGGACGCGTGCTGGATGGAGCGGTAGTAGATGTGCTCGCCGGTGTAGTCGCTGACCGGGCCGGGTGCGTCGGTCTGCGTGCCGACGGTCAGGTAGGACTCGGTCGCGGAGAACATCACTCCGTCGAGATAGTCGACCGGCACCCCGGCGTGCACCCGTTCGGTGGCGATGCGGTCGAGGGCGGACTGCATCTCGTCGAGCGAGTCGAACCGCAGGTGCCGCAGCGCCACGTACGGTTTCACCGGCTCGAGCTCGATGCGCAGGCGCGTCGCGTATCCGAGGGTGCCGTAGGAATTGGGGAAGCCGTGGAACAGATCCGCGTGCTCGCCGTCGGGAGTGGCGGTGACGATCTCGCCGGCCCCGGTGAGAATGTCCATCTCGAGCACCGACTCGTGCGGCAGGCCGTTGCGGAAGGAGGTCGACTCGATGCCGAGTCCGGTGACCGCCCCTCCGAGGGTGATCGTCTTCAGCTGCGGCACCACGAGGGGCGCGAGGCCGTGGGGGAGCGTCGCGTCGACCAGATCCTCGTAGGTGCACATGCCGGCGACGTCGGCGGTGCGCGCGGCGGGGTCGACGGAGACGACCCCGCCGAGGCCGGACACGTCGAGGCCCGGCGCGTCCACCCGGGCCCGGGCCCGGAACAGGTTGGAGGTCTTCTTGGCCAGGCGCACAGGGGCGTCGGCTGGGATGGCGCGGTAGGAGCGCAACAGGCGCTCGACACCGGCCCGGTGGGCGGATTCTCCGCTCGGGGCTACGACTGACTTCGGCTTCTGCATACGACTCCCTGGGGCGACGCGCCGGTGGCGATCTTCACAATAGCCCCGCGGGCCCGGCCGGGCGCGACGATGAAGCAGGCAGGATGGGACTCGGTGACGGCCGCGACGTGAGCGGCCCACGAGACACAGGAGGAACAGTGGGACAGGTAAGCGCCAGCAGTTCGATTCAGCTCGCCGCAGCGCCGGAGCGGGTGCTCGAGGCCCTCGCGGACTACGAGTCGGTGCGTCCGCGCATCCTCACCGAGCAGTACCGCGACTACCGGGTGCTCTCGGGTGGCCACGGCGACGGCACGGTCGTGCACTGGATCCTGCAGGCGACGAAGAAGCGGGCCCGCGACGTCGAGGCGCGAGTGGCGGTGTCGGGTAGCACGATCACCGAGCGGGACGCGAACTCGTCCCTGGTGACCACGTGGAGCGTGGTGCCCAACGGCACCGGTTCGACCGTGGTGACGTTGACTGAGTGGAAGGGCGCGGGTGGCATCGGCGGCTTCTTCGAGAAGACCTTCGCGCCGCTCGGGCTGCGCAAGATCCAGGAGCAGGTGCTGGCGAACCTGAAGCGCGAGCTGGACTAGAGAGCCTCGGCCGGTTCGCCGGCGAACGCGACGATCCCGGCGACGACGGCGGTGGCGTAGCGCTGCCGCCCTTCGGGGCCGGTCATCGTCGCGGCGTCCGCCGCGTTGCGCATGTTGCCGAACTCGACCAGCACGGACGGCCGTCGGGCCAGGTTGAGCCCGGTCAGGTCGTCGCGGCCGAGCAGGCCGTCGGTGCCGAGGTAGGTGGACGGGGTCAGGCCCGCATCGACGAGGGCGTCGCGCACGGCGGTGGCGAGAGCGACGGACGGGCCGGCCTGCACCTCGTTGAGCGGGGGCGCCGAGTAGTTGACGTGGAAGCCGTGGCCGTCGGCCGGCCCGCCGTCGGCGTGCAGGCTGACCACGACGTCCGCGCCGGAGGCGTTGGCCTCCTCGGCGCGACGGTCCACGCAGGCGGCGACGGACGTGTCGTCGGGCCGGCTGAGCAGCACGTGCGCGCCGAGCCGCTCGAGTTCGGCGCGCACGAGCGTGGCCACGTCCCAGTTGAAGGTGTGCTCCGCGTAGCCGGAGTCGGTGCTGGTGCCGGTGGTCTGGCAGTTCTTGGTGCCACCGCGACCGGTGGGCACCTGGGTGGTGATGCTCGCGTCGTTGGCGCCGTTGTGGCCGGGATCGAGGAAGACGGTGCGACCGGCCAGCGGCAGGTCCTGGTTCGCGGTCGCGGGCAGTCCCGGCAGGGACAGGGCCAGCACGCAGGTGGCGGCGACGGTGATCCGGCGGGACAGTCCACGCACGCGCATGCCGTCACGGTACCGGGGACGGACTACCCTGAGTTGCGAAATCCCGCGGAAAGGACATGCCTTGGAACCCGGTGGAATGCCCGACATGCAGCAGCTCCTCGCGCAGGCGCAGCAGATGCAGCAGCAGCTGATGGCCGCCCAGGCGGAGATGGCGCAGGCGGAGGTGACCGGCCAGGCCGGTGGCGGCCTGGTGACGGCGACGGTGAAGGGGACCGGCGAGGTCGTCGGCCTGCACATCGACCCGAAGGTCGTGGACCCCGAGGACGTGGAGACGCTGCAGGACCTGGTGATCGGCGCGATCGCCGACGCGTCGGCGAAGGCGCAGGAGATCGCCTCCGAGAAGCTCGGCCCACTGGCCGGCGGGCTGGGCGGCGGCATCCCCGGTCTGCCCGGCTTCTAGAGGAGTCACGTGTACGAGGGACCGGTCCAGGACCTGATCGACGAGCTCGGCAAGCTGCCGGGCATCGGTCCGAAGAGCGCCCAGCGCATCGCGTTCCACCTGTTGTCGCTCGAGCCGCCGGAGATCGACCGGCTGCAGGCGGCCCTGCAGCAGGTGCGCGACGGCGTCCGGTTCTGCGAGGTGTGCGGCACGGTGTCGGATCAGGAGCGTTGCCGGATCTGTTCCGATCCGCGCCGGGACCGCACCCAGATCTGTGTGGTCGAGGAGCCGAAGGACGTGCAGGCCATCGAGCGCACCCGCGAGTTCCGGGGCCGCTACCACGTGCTCGGCGGCGCGCTCGATCCGCTCAGCGGCATCGGGCCGGACCAGCTGCGGATCCGCGAGCTGCTCACCCGCATCGGCAACCAGGAGGACGGCGTCGACGTCGCCGAGGTGATCATCGCGACGGACCCCAACACGGAGGGCGAGGCCACCGCGACGTACCTCGTGCGGATGCTGCGGGACTTCCCCGGCCTGACGGTGACGCGGTTGGCGTCCGGTCTGCCCATGGGGGGCGACCTCGAGTTCGCCGACGAGCTGACCCTCGGCCGGGCGCTCTCGGGCCGACGCGCACTGTGACGGCGCCGAGGCGCACCGGGGAGCAGACGCGCCGCCGGATCCTCGACGCGGCGGGCATGGCGTTCGCGACGCGCCCGTACCGCGAGATCACCCTCAAGGACATCGCCGAGGACGCCGGGGTCAGCGCGCCGCTGATCATCAAGTACTTCGGCTCCAAGGAGCAGCTGTTCGACGCCCTGGTCGACTTCCAGGAGGCGGCGCGGGTGCTGTTCGACGGCCCGCTCGGGGAGCTGGGGGAGCGGATGGTCTCGATGCTGGCCCGGCCGCTCGAGCCGTACAAGCCGCTCTCGATGAACATCCTGTTCATGAGCGGGGCGAGCGAGGAGAGCAACCGCACGCTCCGGGAGAACTACTCGAAGCAGATGATCGACGCGCTCGCCGCGCGGTTGCCCGGTCCGGACGCGCGGCTGCGCGCGGAGCTGGCGATGTCGATGGTGATGGGGCTGGCGATCATGCGGCGCCGGATGCTGGGGGAGCGGGCCACCGGTTCGGTGCCGGACGTGGTGGCGCGGTACGCGCCGCTGGTGCAGGAGCTGCTCGACGGGGCGGAGTGACAGACGGTCCGGGGTGAGACGCGGGTCACCTCTGTTGCGGGGTAAACGGCTATTCACTTAGCCTAGTAAACAATTATTCACCCCACGCGGAGGAGGACCGATGGCGTACGTGTCCACCCACCCCCTCCGGCTGCGCGGGTCCCGGCCGGACCGGCCCCTCGCCGCGGCGTCCGCCGGCGGGTCGGGAACGGCCGCCGCGCCCCGGCCGTCGCGTTTCGTCTTCCCGATCCTCGCGGTCGGGGCGATCTTCCAGGCGATCATGCAGACGGTCATGGTGCCGCTGCTGCCGAGCATGCCGGCCCTGACGGGCGCCGGCACCACGGCCGTGTCGTGGCTGGTGACGACCACGCTGCTCGTCGGGGCCGTGATGACCCCGATCTTCGGGCGGCTCGCCGACATGATCGGCAAGAAGCGCATGCTGCTCGTCGCCCTGGTCCTGATGACCGTCGGGTCGCTGCTCTGCGCGATCAGTTCGAACATCGCGGTGCTCATCACCGCCCGCGGCCTGCAGGGCGCGGGCGCCGCGATCATCCCGATCGGCATGTCTATCCTGCGCGAGGAACTGCCCAGGGAACGAATCGGACGGGCGATCGCCCTGCTCAGCTCCACGCTCGGCCTGGGCACCGCCCTGGGCATCCCGTTCGCCGCGGCCATCGTCCAGTTCGCGGACTGGCACGTGCTGTTCTGGGTCACCACCGCGATCGGCGCGGCGGTGATGACCGCGGCCGCGATGTTCATCCGGGAGTCCCGCACCCGCACCGGCGGCCGGTTCGACGGAGTCGGCGCGGTCGGCCTGACCGCCGCGCTGGTGAGCCTGCTCGTCCCGATCACACAGGGCAGCACCTGGGGCTGGACCAGCCCGGCCGTGCTGTCGATGTTCGCCGCCGCCGTGGTCCTGTTCGGACTGTGGGGCTTCCAGCAGCTGCGCAACCGCAACCCCCTCGTGGATCTGCGGGTCTCGGCGCGACGCACCGTCCTGATGCCGCACCTGGCCGCCCTGCTGGTCGGGTTCGCGTTCTACGGCAACACCCTCATCACCACGCAGCTGCTGCAGGCCGACCCGGACCGCGGCGCCGGTTACGGGCTGCCGATCCTGCTCGCGGCCCTGTGCCAGCTGCCGGCGAGCTTCGCGATGATGTCGTTCTCCCTCGTCGCGGCGCGGTTGTCCGACCGGTGGGGAACGAAGGTCCCCATGCTGGCCGGCGCACTGTTCCTGCTGTGCGGATACTCGCTGCATGCGGTGCCGGACAAGCCGCTGTGGTCGGTGGTGGTGGCGCTCGGCGTCGCCGCCATCGGCACCACCCTCGTGTACTGCACGCTGCCGGTGCTGATCATGGGCGCGGTCCCGCTGGAGCAGACCGCCGCGGCGAACGGCGTCAACGTGCTGCTGCGCACCACGGGCAGCACCGTGTGCAGCGCGGTGGTCGCGACCGTTCTCGCGGCGCATCTGTCGAACGGGGGCATCACCACGGCGGGCTTCTCGATCGCCTACCTGGTGTGCGCGACGTGCGCGGTGGTGGTGTTCGTCGCCGCGCTCGCCCTGCCGGCGGCGAACCGGCGTCCCGCCGAGCACGTCGCCGAGGTGCCCGCCGGGTGACGCACGCCGGCCCGCCGCCCCTCCCGGGCGGCGGGCCGGCGCCCTCCCCTCCCCCCGGATCAGTACCCCACGCCGAGATCCCGGGGGCGGTAGCCCTCCGGATATCCCGGATAGGTGCGGTTGTTGGGGTTGCTCGCCGCCCGCGAGAGCCGTCGCTTGGGCAGCCGGCGCACCACCGCGGACCGGGCGCGCAGCGCGGCCTCCGCGACCGCCCGGACCCGCGCAGAGCCCTGCGGGAACCCGAACGCCGCGGCCATCCGCTCGTCGATCAGCGCGTACACCGCGGTGGCGACGGCGGGTGCGAGCGCCTTCGGATACCACGACTGGAACAGCCGCAGGGTGTAGGTGCCGATGCGGTGGTTGTCGTCGCTGTAGGTGAAGTGCTCGTCCTCGTAGTCCAGCTTGAACCGCTGGAACTCCTGGTAGGACTCCGGAATGTCCTTGATGCCCATCCGGATTCCCACCTGCCGGTAGAAATGGAACGAGGCGAGGCGCTCGTGCGGGTGCAGCCGCCGCCAGCCGTAGCGGTCGATCCAGTCGATCGGGTCGTAGACGAACGTCGAGAGCACGTAGAGCATGTCGTCGTTGTCGATCGAGTACCTGCCGTGCATCCGGTTGACGTTGCGCAGCGACTCGCGGCCCCGATCGGAGTCGTAGCCGTGCTCGACGAGCTCGGACATCAGGATCGCGGTGTCGTCGTAGCGCTTCTGCGGGCGGTGCTCGAACTCGCCGGTGCGGGCCAGCAGCGCGGAGATGCTCGGCACGCAGTAGGTACGGAACAGCGCGAACTCGAGCGACCGCTGGTAGTCCCACGGGAACTCGTAGCCCGCGGTGATCCGCAGGATGTCCTGATGGTGGGTCACCGGGTCCAGGCCCTCGATCACCTTCAGCCAGCCGAACCGGCCGAGCCCGGCGTGCGGGTCCCGGTTCGGCGCCGGGAAGGTGGTGGCCTTCTCCGTCCGGGCGTCGGGGCGGGCGGCGACGGACGCGCCGCGCGTGCGTTCCTGGGTGCGGTCGGGGGAGGTCGACGTCATCGGTGTCACCGCCCGTGCCGGGTCTTGAGCATCCACGCGGCGATCTTCATGTCCCGCGCGGTGCGCTCGAGCGTGAGCAGGTTCAGCGGGGCCCGGAACCTCTCGACGGTCACCGACTTGGGCCGGCTGAATTCGCGCAGGCCGTCGGCGCCGTGGATGCGGCCGAACCCGGATTCGCCGATGCCGCCGAACGGCAGCGACGGGATGCCCGCGAAGCCGAGCACCGAGTTCACCGACACCATGCCGGTGCGCAATCGGTCGGCGATCTTGCGGCCGCGGGAGCGGTCCTTGGTGAACACCGACGCGCCGAGGCCGTAGTCGGTGGCGTTGGCGCGCTCGACGGCCTCGTCGAGATCGCGCACCTTGTTGACCACCACCGTCGGGCCGAAGGTCTCCTCGCACACGGCGGAGGACCGCTCCGGCACGTCGGTGAGGATCACCGGGTCGACGTAGCGGTCGTGCACCGACTCGCGACCGCCGACGACGGCCTCGGCGCCGTGATCGAGGGCGTCGTCGATCTGGCCGCGCACGATGTCGATCTGCCGGGGCAGCGTCATCGGGCCGTAGCTGGCGTCGTCGGTGCCGCCGGGGCGCACCCGCTCGATCGTGGCGGTGAGCTTGTCGAGGAACTGCCGGTAGACCGGCTCGACGACGTAGATGCGTTCGACGCCGGCGCAGGTCTGGCCCGCATTCCCGAACGCGCCGAACGCGGCCATCTCCACGGCCTTGTCGAGGTCGGCGTCCTCGGCGACGATCATCGCGTCCTTGCCGCCGCACTCGGCGACGAGCGGGGTGAGGGTCTCGGCGCACACGGCCATGACCTTGCGGGCGGTGGCGCCGGAGCCGGTGAAGGCGATCTTGTCGACACCGGAGCGGGCGAGTGCCGCGCCGGTCTCGCCGAGGCCGGTGACCACCTGGAACACCGGCTGCGTGGGAGCGAGCGCGTTCCACTTCTGCTCGAGCCACCTGCCCACGCCCGGGGTCAGTTCGGACGGCTTGAACACGACGGCGTTGCCGGCGGCGAGGGCGTAGGAGATCGAGCCCATCGGGGTGTAGACCGGGTAGTTCCACGGCCCGATGACGCCGATCACGCCGAGCGGCTGGTACTCGAGGGTGGCGTGCTGGTTGGCGCTGGCGAGGCCGGACGGCACCCTGCGGGGGCGCAGCACCTTCTTGGCGTTGCGGGCGGCCCAGTCGAGGTGCTCGATCGCGAGCATCACCTCGAGGAAGGCGTCGCCGCGCGGCTTGCCGGTCTCGGCGGAGACGACGGCCGCGAGGGCCTCGGCGTCGGCGGCGACGGCCTTCTTGAACTCGAGCAGCCAGTCCCGGCGGCCGCGGAAGCCCTGGGCGGCCCACCAGCGGGCGGCCGACCGGGCGCGGTCGACGGCGGCGGCCACGTCGGTGGCGTCGGCGATCGGGTACTCCGCGAGGACGGAACCGTCGCGCGGGTCGAGGCTGGTGAACGTGGCGGACGGGGGAGCGGGCGACGGCGTGCCGGGGGTGCTGAGGTCCTGGGTCATGGAGTGACGCTTCCTTCACTGGGTCGCATCAAATATATTTGATGTGATTCACTGTCGTGGATCTCACACTAGGCGGCGCGCCCGGCGTCGACAACCCCCCACTACTTGTCCAGGCCAGGAGGCCGATCCCATGCACACCAACCTCACCGAGTTCACTCCGGAGCAGCAGGACTTCGCGGCGGCCGTCGCCGACTTCTGCCGCCGTGAGGTGGGCACCCGCGCCCAGCGCGACGCCCTCACCGACCACGGCACGCACAGCCACAGCCAGGAGCTGTACCGGAAGATGGCCGACCTCGGCTGGCTCGGCGTGACCGTCCCCGAGGAGTTCGGCGGGTCCGCCGGCAGCACGGTCGACCTGTGCATCCTGCTCGAGCAGAGCACGCGCGGCATGGCCCCCATAGGCGGCATCGGCCCCACCCTCATCACCGGCGCCGCCTACGAGAAGTTCGGCACGCAAGCGCAGAAGGAGACCGTGCTCGGGGGCATCGTCGAGGGCCGGTCCCAGTCCATCTCCATGTCCGAGCCCGAGGCCGGTTCCGACGTCGGCTCCCTGACCTGCCGCGCCGAGAAGGTCGACGACGGTTGGCTGATCAACGGCCAGAAGACCTGGTGCTCCAACGCGCACTTCGCCGACAACATCCTGCTCGTCGCCCGCACCGACCGCAGCGGCGCCAAGCACCAGGGCCTGACCATGTTCCATCTGCCGGCCGGCACGCCGGGCCTGAAGATCAGCGGCATCGACACCATGGGCGGCAAGGAGGTCAACGACCTCTACCTCACCGACGTGCGCCTGCCGGAGGACGCCGTCGTCGGCGAGGTCGGCAACGGCTGGACCCAGCTGATGGCCGGGCTGAACACCGAGCGGCTCATCCTGGCCGCGATGATGCTCGGCACCGCGCAGCGCGCCTTCGACGACGCCCTGCAGTTCGTCACCGAACGCAAGCAGTTCGGCCGCCCGGTCGGCACGTTCCAGGCGATCCGTCACCGGGTCGCGGACCTGGCCACCGAGATCGAGGCGACCCGGCTGCTGGTGTACCGCGTCGCGCGCCTCGTCGACGCCAACCCGGGCACGCTGTTCCCGCGCGAGGCGTCCATGGTCAAGCTCAAGGCCACCGAGGTCGCGAAGAAGACCGCCCTCGAAGGCATGCAGATGATGGGTGGCTACGGGTACGCCACCGAATTCGACATGGAACACCACGTGCGCAGGACGATCGTGTCGACGATCTTCGGCGGCACCAACGAGATCCAGCGCGACATCATCGGCAAGAGCTACGGGCTGTAGACCGATGACGGCACCGGCCCGAGCGTCGCGCGGACTACGGCGACGGCCCCAGCTCTCCGAGGAGGTCGCGACCCACCTGCGCGGACTCATCATCTCCGGTGCGCTGCGGCCCGGCGACTTCGTGCGGCTCGACGAGACCGCCGCCGAACTCGGGGTCAGCGTCACCCCGGTCCGGGAGGCGCTGCTGACGCTGCGCGGCGAGGGCTTGGTGCAGTCGGTACCCAACCGCGGCTACGTCGTCTCGCCGCTCGACCGGGGCGACGTGGCCGACATCTTCTGGCTGCAGAAGCAGATCGCGGTGGAACTGGCTCTGCGCGCGCTGCGCTCCGCGGAACCCGCGGACCTCGAGCGGTTGAGCGCCCTGAACGATGCGCTGTGCCTGGCCGTCGAGTCCGGAGAGGCACAGCGGATCGCCGACGCGGAGTTCGAGTTCCACCGGGACCTGAACCGGATCGCGGCCAGTCCGAAGCTCGCCTGGTTTCTCTACTGTGCGGCGCGCTACACCCCGTACCGGCTCTACGCGGCGGATCCGGGTTGGGGCCGGCTCGCTGTCGCGTCGCACGCCCGGCTGATCGACGCGTTCCGCAGGGGGGACCGCGCCGAGGTGATCGCGCAGACCGAGGTGCAGTTCGACGACGCGGTGGCCCGGTTGCTGGCCCACCTGGACCGGATCGCACCTCGCAGCTGACCCGCACCCCGGGTGGCGGTGGTTGCGGTGGTCGTGAGGGCCGAATGTCACATTCCTTCGATCAGACCGAAGTGATGTGACATTCGGCCACTGCCAACAGGATTGGGCGCTACAGCGCGACGTCGCGTTCGAGGCCGAACCAGTAGTGTTCGCCCGCGTCGAAGACGAGGTTGCCCTTGCCGTTCATGACCCCGACGAGCGTGTCGTCGTCGGCCTTCTTGAAGTGGTCGAACACGGGCATGCCGTCGTAGACCATCGTGGCGGTGACCTCGCCGCGGAACCGGATCTCCCACAGGCTCGCCTCGCCGCGCCCGGTGTCGACGTCGGAGAAGAGTTCCCCGTTCGCGTCGTAGCACAGCAGCGGCTGCACGTCGTCGGCAGCGGCGAACTGCTTGCCGTACCACCGGGCCCGGCCGAGGAGGGTGTGGGTCCGGTGGCCGGTGTCGAAACTGAATCCGCGCCAGCGATATCCGATGAGATCGCCGAGGCGGGCGGGCTCCAGACGCGTCCACAGGGCGTCGAGTTCGCGCGGGGAGATCGCGTCGGTCCGGCTGCGCAGTGCGGCCAGCTCGTCGGCCACGGTCATGGTCACTCCTGAGGGTCGAAGGTGAGTACTGCCTTGACGACGTCGCCGGCCCGGACGGCGGCGAGCGCCTCGTCGAATCGTTCGAACGGGAAGGTGCGGATCAGTTTCTCCACTGGGAACGAGCCCTGCTGCCACAGGCGGACGAGTTCGGGGAGGAACACATGCGGGTCGGCGTCCCCCTCGATCACCCCGGTGAGGGTGCGCCCGTTGAGCAGATGCGTCTGGTCGACGGTGACCGGATTCCGGCCGGCGCGCAGTCCCAGCGTGGCACAGGTGCCGGGGATCGTGAGCGAGGCCAGTGCCTGCCGGATCACCGCTTCGGTACCGACGGCTTCGACGGCGTGATCGACGCCCCCACCGGTGATCTCGCGGATCCGCCGGCCGGGGTCGGTGTGCTCGTCGGGGTTCAGTGTCTCCGTCGCACCGAGTTCGCGGGCGAGCGCGTGCCGCCGCGGGTTCGGGTCGACGCCGACGACGGTGCCGCACCCGGCGATCCGGGCGGCCATGACGGCGGCCATGCCGACCGCGCCGAGACCGAACACGGCGATCGACGAGCCGGGTTCGGGCCGCAGGACCCGCAGCACCGCTCCGGCGCCGGTCTGCAACCCGCAGCCCAGCGGTCCGGCCGGGACGAGCGGAACGTCGTCCGGCAGGCGCACGGCGTTGCGTTCGGTGGCAATCGCGAGGGATGCGAACGACGACTGTCCGAACCAGTTCCCGTGCAGGGGCGCCCCCGACGCGTCGCGCAGGGTGGTCGAGCCGTCCGCGCGACGGCCGCCGTAGTTGAGCGGGGCGAAGCGGGTGCAGTAGGCCGGCCGGCCGCGCGCGCAGTTGCGGCACGTGCGGCACGAGTCGAATCCGAGCACCACCGGGTCGCCGACGTCGAGATCGGTGACGTCGGGGCCGATCTCGACGACGGTGCCCGCACCCTCGTGTCCGAGGACGGCCGGCAGCGGGATCGGGACCCCGCCGGCGGCGGCGGTGAGATCGGTGTGGCAGATGCCGACGCCACCGATCCGGACGAGGACCTCGTCGGGCCGCAGCGGCGGCAACTCGATCGGCTCCGCCCGCGGCGTCGTCCCGTAGTCGCGCAGTACCGCCGCGGTGGCCGTGTGCATCACGAGTTCGTCTCCCGCGGGGCGCTGTTGCCGAGGAGGGTGACCAGCATCAGTTGCTGCACCCGGCTCTCGTTGGACGGGGTGGGTTCGAAGTGCATCAGCCGGCCTATGTCGAGCACGAGGTTCAGCGCGGCATGGACCAGGAATCGACACTCGACCGCGGACAGGCCCGGCCGGACGTCGGCGAGCAGACGGGCCCATTCCTCGACGTTGAGCCGCTGGATGTTGCGCAGGTCGGTGCGGTGGGCGGCGGGCAGGCTGCCGATCTCCGTGAAGTACACCGACATCAGCTCGCTCTGGGCGAAGGACAACCGGACGTACACGTCGGTGAGGGCGCGCAGCGCCTCGGCCGGAGACGTGGAGTCGGCCAGCGCGGTGTTCACGGCGACGGAGAGCCGGTCCGCGGCGCGGTGGAAGGCCGCGGCGAGCAGGTCGGACTTGCTCGCGAAGTGCCGGTAGACCCCGGAGGCGTTGATGCCGGCCGCGGCGCCGATCTCCTCGATGCTCACGTCGTGGTACCCGCGGGCGTGGAACAGCAGGATCGCCTCGTGCAGCAGCACCTCGCGTTTGTTGGCGACGGCGAGGCCGGGGGTCCGGACGGCCGCGGCGCGCGACGGGCCGGCCGCCTCGAGCCGGACCGCGGCCACCGACCGGCACGCGTCCAGCAGCAACCGCTCGATCCGGCGGTTGGACAGCGGCGCCCGATGGGCGGTGATGCTGCCGACGACGCTGAGCATGGCGGCGCTGAGCAACACGTTGTCCGGCTCCGGCAGGTCCGGGCGCAGGGCGGCCAGGGCGGCGCCGACACGGCGGTTGACGCCCCAGATCACGCTGCGGACCTCGCTGCGGTCCTCGGCCGTCAGGTAGCGGTTCTCCCACCGGTAGAGCCCGGCGGTGCGACGGCACTCGACGGTGGTGCGGATCGCGGCGAGCAGCAGCCGGTCGAGCCACTCGGCGGGGTCGTCCACCGCGTCCTCGTCCGCCTCGGCGACGGCCGTGCCGAGCGTCGTGCCCAGGCTCAGCGCGGCGTCCCGGAACAGCGCGTACTTGTTGGGGAAGTGCCGATAGAGGGCGGGGCCGGAAATGCCGACCGCGGCGGCGATCTCGTCGATCCCGACGCCGTGGTAACCGCGTTCGCTGAACGCTTCCGCCGCGACCGCGGCGATCTGTGCCTTGCGGTTCTTCGGCCGCCGTCGCGGAGCCGGTGCCGCCTCGGTCGACGTGCCGGCGGTCGACCGTGTCCGCGTCCCCCGCGAACCGGTCCGGGTCTGCTCCGCCACCGTACCTCCATCCATGCCGGGCGTGGTCCCGGCAGCCTATCGCAAACGTTAGCGCCCAGCACCATATCCGCGGCGGCGAATTCCCTCGGGCCGCTCCGTGGAAAGGCCTGCGGAGAGCCCTTGACAAACAAGGCCGCACACCGCGAAAGTTAACGGTAATTCTTGAAGTCATCGCGGTACCCGGCGCTGCGCCGGACGTGTCCGTCCCCTGCGCTCGCGGCGCAGGTCCAGGATCCGAGGAGGTCCAGTGAGAACCCGATTCACCGAGGCATTCGGGGTCGAGCACCCCATCGTCCTGGGCGGGATGATGTGGGTCGGTCGCGCCGAGCTCGTCGCCGCCGTGGCCGAATCCGGCGCCCTGGGATTCCTGACCGCGCTCACCCAGCCGACGCCCGAGGACCTCGTGAAGGAGATCGCCCGGACCCGCGAGCTCACCGACAAGCCCTTCGGCGTCAATCTGACGATCCTGCCGTCGATCACCCCGCCGCCGTACGCCGAGTACCGGCAGGCCATCATCGAGTCGGGCATCAAGATCGTCGAGACCGCCGGCTCCAACCCGGTCGACCATCTGCCCCACCTGAAGGACGCCGGCGTCAAGGTCGTCCACAAGTGCACGAGCGTGCGGCACGCGCTCAAGGCGGAACGGGTCGGCGTCGACGCCGTCAGCATCGACGGGTTCGAGTGCGCCGGTCATCCCGGCGAGGACGACGTGCCCGGCCTCGTCCTGATCCCCGCGGCCACCCGGCAACTGCAGATCCCGGTGATCGCCTCGGGCGGCATCGCCGACGCGCGCGGTCTCGTCGCGGCGCTCGCCCTGGGCGCGGACGGGATCAACATGGGGACCCGGTTCATGTGCACCGTCGAGTCGCCCGTCGCACACGCGGTCAAGGAACAGATCGTCGCCAACACCGAACGCGACACCAGGCTCATCTTCCGCACCCTCCACAACACCGCCCGCGTGGCGGCGAACTCGATCAGCGCGGAGGTCGTCGAGATCGAATCGCGCGGAGCCGAGTTCGGCGACATCGCGCACCTCGTCGCCGGGGCGCGTGGCCGGAAGGTGTTCGAGGACGGCGATCTCGAGGCGGGCATCTGGACGGCCGGGCAGAGCCAGGGCCTGATCGACGACATCCCGACCGTGGCCGAACTCGTCGACCGCATGGTGACCGAGGCGGAGTCGATCATCGAGGACCGGCTCCGCGGATTCGTCGGACAGGGGGTCCGGGCATGAGTACGCCGACCGTCGAGGGGCTGCGGTCGGAACTCGCCGACGGCATCCTGCGTCTGACCATCGACCGGCCGAAGCGGATGAACGCCGTGGACCTGCCGACCATGCGGGCGCTCGGCGCCGCGCTGGACGAGGCCGGCGCCGATCCCCGGGTTCGCACCGTCGTCCTCACCGGCGAGGGGAGCGCGTTCTGTACCGGAGCCGATATCGCTGCGGCGGCGACGAACCCGGCCGACCCGTCCGAGGTCATGGACGCCGCGAACGCGGTGATCCGATCCATCGCGACGGTTCCGGTGCCGGTGATCGCCGCCGTCAACGGCCCGGCCGCGGGGGTGGGTGTGTCGATGGCTGTCGCGGCGGACCTCACCTACGCCACGGAGAGCGCCTACTTCCTGCTGTCGTTCGTGAACATGGGGCTGATGCCCGACGGCGGCGCGAGCCTGCTCGTTCCTGCCGCGGTCGGACGTGCGCGGGCCGCGGAGATGGCGTTGCTCGGCGAGCGGGTCTCGGCCGCGGACGCCGACCGGTTCGGCCTCGTCGCGCGCACGCTGCCCGACGCGGAGTTCGCCGCGCACGTCGACGCCGTGGCGGCCCGGACGGCGACCACGCCGCGGCGCGCCGTCGCGCTGACCAAGCGGGCCCTCGCCGCCGCGACGCTCGGCCGGCTCGACGACGCGCTGGCACGGGAGAAGAGCGGCCAGACGGAGCTGCTCGCCTCGGCGGACTTCGCCGAGGCGGCCATGGCCATGCTCGAGAAGCGCCCACCCCGATTCTCCTGACGATCGCTCGCATACTTCCAGGCCCGGGTGCCCGGGCCGCCGAGGGGCTAGTCTGCGCCGAGGATCTCTGTTATACCCCTGGGAAGCAGTAACATTCATGCCGGAGAGCGGTCCCGTGCTGCGTGCACCCGCCCCTGCATCGACGGTCAGATCGGATGAGAATTTCGATTAACAAAGTGGTGGCCGAATGTGGCCGATGCCTGTAATGTGCCTCACATCGAGAACCGGGATCGCGTCCCGTCGGCACCCCCGTCACGCCCCGAGAGGAACCCTCATGGTCACCCCGTCAGCCCTCGCCGAGACCCAGCGCCTGCGCCGCAACAACTGGAACAACCACGTCGCGCGGCACGCTCTGATGATCCCGGACCGCACTGCGCTGCGGTTCCAGGGCCGGTCGATCACGTGGGCGGAGTTGCACGAGCGGGTCGAGCGGCTCGCCGACGCCCTCGCGCGGCGCGGCGTCGGTTTCGGCGACCGGGTCGTCGTCCTCATGCTGAACCGTCCCGAGTATCTCGAGACCGTGCTCGCCGCCAACGCCCTCGGTGCGATCGCCGTCCCGGTCAACTTCCGCCTCACCGCACCCGAGGTGGCATTCCTGCTGCGGGACAGCGGATCCAAGGCGATCGTCGTGGAAGCGCCGCTCGCTCCGCTGGCCGCCGCGGCCCGTGCGGAGAGCGAAGGCCTGGAACTGTCCGTCACCGTCGGCGGCATCCCCGAGGGCGACGGCCTCGCCTACGAGGATCTGATCGCCGAGGCGGGCGACCCCCACCCGGCGGTCGACGTCCCGGACGACACCCCGGCCCTGATCATGTATACCTCCGGCACCACGGGCCGGCCCAAGGGCGCGGTGCTCTCCCACAGCAACATGTCCGCGCAGGCGCTCACGTGCATCCGCGCGTTCCACCTGTTCGACGAGTCCGGCGTCGGGTTCTGCGCCTCCCCGATGTTCCACATCGCCGCGCTCGGCGCGATGGCGCCCAACCTGATGCTGGGCGTTACCACCGTGATCCATCCGGTCGGGGCGTTCGACCCGAACGACCTGCTCGACGTCCTCGAGGCGGAGCAGGTCACCAACCTGTTCCTCGTGCCGGTGCAGTGGCAGGCGGTGTGCGCCGCCCAGCAGGCGAATCCGCGGAAGCTGGCCCTGACCAACATTTCCTGGGGCGCGGCGCCGTCGTCCGACACCATCCTGCGCGCCATGGCCGAGACGTTCCCCGACGCGTCGAACGTCGCGGTGTTCGGCCAGACCGAGATGTCGCCCATCACCTGCGTGCTGGACGGCGCGGACGCGCTGCGCAAGCTCGGTTCCGTCGGCCGCGTCATCCCGACGATCCAGGCGCGCGTCGTCGACGACGAGATGAACGACGTGGCGCCCGGTCAGGTCGGCGAGATCGTCTACCGCGGGCCCACCATGATGAGCGAGTACTGGAACAACCCGGCTGCGACGGCGGATGCGTTCCACGGCGGCTGGTTCCACTCCGGCGACCTCGTGCGCGTCGACGCGGAGGGATTCGTCTACGTCGTCGACCGCAAGAAGGACATGATCATCTCCGGGGGTGAGAACATCTACTGCGCCGAGGTCGAGAACGTGCTGTTCTCGCATCCGAAGATCCTCGAGGCGGCCGTGATCGGGCGTCCGGACGCGAAGTGGGGCGAGGTGCCGGTCGCGGTGATCGCGTTGCGGCCCGGCCACGACGATCTCACGCTCGACGAGTTGCAGCCGTTCTTCGACGCGCAGCTCGCGCGCTACAAGCATCCGAAGGAGGTCGTGATCGTCGAGGCCCTGCCGCGCAACGCCAGCGGCAAGGTCGTCAAGCACCAGCTGCGCGGCGGCCTGTCGGCGGTCGTGCAGGGCTGAAGACCGCAGGGGCCGAAGGGGTTCCATCGGGGGACGGGGGACGCCGCGATGACGCGTACGGGAGTGTGGGAGTGACGTTCGAGCTGCCCAAGGCGAGGGGGCCGGTGCACGACCTGGCGATCCAGGTGGGTGCGCTGGTGGGGTTCTCGGTGGAGACCCTCGCCACGACCGTGCGCGTCGTCGTCGGCCGTCGCCTCTCGCTCCGCGAGACGATCACGCAGTCGCTGTTCATCGCCAAGGTGTGCAGCGGTCCGGCCCTGCTGCTGATGCTGCCCGTGGGGGTGCTCATCGCGGTCTCCGTCGGATCCCTGGCGGGCCAGCTCGGAGCCGGCGCCTACTCCGGCGCGATCGTCGCCTTCGTCGTGGTCGGACAGGCGGCCGCACTCGTGTGCGCCCTCATGCTGGCCGGCGTGGGCGGCTCCGCGATCTGCGCCGATCTCGGCGCACGCACCATCCGCGAGGAGATCGAGGCGATGGAGGTGATGGGGCTGAACGTCATCGAGCGCCTCGTCGTGCCGCGGCTGCTCGCCGCGGTCCTGGTGTCGGTGATGCTCTGCGCGCTCGTCACGCTCGTCGGGGTGGGCGCCTGCTATCTGTACGAGATCTACCTCAACGATGCCTCCGGCGGCGGATTCCTCCGCACCCTGGGCGAATACGGCCGGTTGTCGGATTTCGCGACGGCGATGGTCAAGTCGGCGTTCTTCGGGATCACCTCCGCCCTCATCGCCGCGTTCAAGGGCCTGCACGCCAAGGGCGGTCCCAGCGGCGTGGCCGACGCCGTCAACGAGGCGGTCGTGCTGGCATTCGTCATGGTGTTCGTCGTCAACACCGTTCTGTCCCAGATGTACACCGTGATGGTGCCGGCCGTGAGGACGTACTGATGCTCTCCTGTTCGGCGGTGACACAGGCCCGGGCCGTCCATCGGTCGCTGACCGGGGTCGTGGGCGCGTTCGCCACGGTGGGCCGGCACGTGGTGTTCGCGGTCGAGGCGATCGCCGGTGTCCCCACGGCGCTGCGCCGCTACTTCAAGCACGTGATGTACCACGTGGGGGAGGTCAGCTTCGGCTACGCCTCCCTGCTCGCCGGGGGCGGCACCATCGGCATCGTGTTCGCGATGTCCGCCGTCGCCGCGATGATGGTCGGAGTCGAAACCCAGCGGGGTCTCGAACTGATCGGGATGACCTCGCTGTCGGGCATGCTCTCCGCTCTGGCCAACACCCGCGAACTGGCGCCGGTGGTCGCGTCCATAGCCCTGGCCGCGAAGGTGGGTACCGGCTTCACCGCGCAGCTCGGCGCCATGCGGATCTCCGACGAGATCGACGCCCTCGACGCCATGGCCGTGAAGTCGGTGCCCTTCCTGGCCAGCACCCGGCTCATCGCCACGGCCGTGTGCGTGGTCCCGATCTACATGGTGGGCCTGCTGTCCGCGTTCGTCGCGACGCGCCTCGTGGTCGTCACCTTCCAGGGCAACTCGGCCGGCACCTACGACTACTACTTCCACCTCGCGCTCTCCCCGGCCGACCTGTGGTACTCGCTGACCAAGGCCGTCGTGTTCGCGGTGATCGTCGGCATCGTGCACTGCTCGTACGGCTACCACGCCACGGGCGGCCCGGAGGGCGTCGGCCGGGCCGCCGGGCGCGCACTGCGCACCAGCATCCTGGCCATCGGCATCACCGACGTGGTCCTGACCTTCGCGTTGTGGGGTCTCGTGCCCACCGTGCCGGGGGTGGGGCTGGCGTGACGACCCAACGCGACCGGACGACTCCGTCCGGCACGGGCATCCCGCCGAACGGCCGGACCCGGTCCGCGGCGCCCCGCCGCAGTCGCCGGCTCGGACTGCGCACCGGCACGCTGGCCGTCGTCGGTGCGCTCGCCGTCGCGGTGCTCACCGTCACCGGCGGACTGCTCGTCGTCTCCGGATCCGGTGGGCTGTCGAGGGATCCGGAGATCACCGCCGTCGTCCCGGCCGGCGCCGGGGTGATCTTCGGTGCCGCGGGTGTGCAGTACCAGGGCGTGCACGTCGGCCGGCTCGCCCACCTGGACGCGGGCGTCACCGGCTCGCGTATCACGATGCAGCTCGACCCGGACGCGATCCGGAACATCCCGGCAGCCGTGCGGGTGCGGATCGTGCCGCGCACCCTGTTCGGTGACGTCTTCCTCGAACTGGTGCCGCCCCACGACCCCGCCGCCGGGCCGCGCCTGCGCGACGGTGCGCAGGTCACCGCGGACACCTCGGCCGAGGCCGTGCAACTGGCCGGCCTGTACTACACCACCACGGAGCTGCTGCAGGAACTGCGCCCGGACCGGCTCGCGGTCGCGCTCGACGCGATGAGCCAGGCGCTCGCCGGCCGCGGTGAGACCCTCGGCCGGACCCTCGACCGCACCGCCGCGCTCACCGAGCAGCTCGGTCCCCGGATCGACGCAGGCCTGGCGGCGTCGCCGCAGCTGGCGGCGGTGACCGAGGCCCTGGCCGCAGCGACGGACGACATGATCGGCACGATGCAGAACGCGGCCACGCTCTCCGAGATCGTCCTCGAGCGCCGGGACGGCATCGCGCGGCTGCTGCGCGGCGGCGCCGGCCTGGCCGCCGAGGGCTCCGCGCTGATGTCGGAGAACACCGACCGGATCATCTCGGTCGTCCGCAACGGCGGCCCGGTGCTCGGTACGTTCGCCGCGGACACCACCGGCCTCGACGACACCCTGCGCTACCTCACGACCTTCGGCGACGCCGGCGCGCGGGTCTTCGCCACCGGCCGGTTCGACATCACCGCGGTCGTGGATTTCTCCGATCCGATGCCGTATACCGCGGCGGACTGCCCGCGCTATCCCGGCCTCGACGGCGCGAACTGCGGTGACCCGGTCGACGGCCGGCCGGTCCTCTCGGCCGCAACCGAACGCGACACCCTCGGCTACCTGGAGCAGATCGCGGGCGGTGTGGATCCGTCCGACCCGAAGGCGACGGAGGTGGACCCGTCCACCGCGGCCTCGGTTCTGCTGGCACCCCTGGTCCGCGGCACGGAGGTGGCGGTCTCGTGAACACGCTGCTCCGGCCGGCGCTGCGCCTGGCGGCGTTCTGCACGGTGGGGGTCCTCGCCGCGGTCGTCGTCGGCAACACCCTCGACAGGACCGTCACCGGGCCCACCCGCGACTACGCCGCCGAGTTCACCGACGTCGAGGGGCTGAGCCCCGGCAGCGACGTCACGCTCGCCGGCGTGCGCGTCGGGCGCGTCTCGGACGTGAGGTTCGCCCCCCGGGACGACGGGACCTCGCGGGCAGTGGTGGATTTCGAGATCGACTCGGAATTCGAGCTCACCACCGATGTCACCGCCGACATCAACTACGGCGACATGATCGGCGTCCGGTACGTCGCGCTGACACTGCCGGAGCGCAGCACCGGCACGGTACTGCCGGAGGGCGCGACGATCCCGATCGAGCAGACCGCACCCGCCCTGGATCTCACCGCGCTCGTCAACGGATTCGAGCCGCTGTTCGAGTCGATCGATCCGGCGCAGATCAATGCGCTCGCCACCGCGGTGATCGAGGCGTTCCAGGGGCAGGGCGGCACCCTCGATTCCCTGCTGCTGCACATCGCCGCGGTCAGCAGCGACATCGCCGACCACGAGCAGGTCTTCGACAGTCTGGTCGGCAATCTCGAGACGCTCGTCGCCGTGGCGGACCGGCGCAGCGAGGACATCAGCCGGCTGCTCTCCGGGCTGGCCGTCGTCGGTGACGCACTCGCCGGGGACGGTGAGCAACTCGCCACGCTCGTCGACCGTGGCAGCACCGCGGTGCGTTCGACGGCGGTGCTCATGGCCGGCGCGATGGCGCCCCTCGACCGGTCCGTCACCGATCTGCGGGTGATGACCGACGCCTGGATCCCGCAGACGGAGAACTTCGAGCAGGCGGTGCGCCGGCTGCCGGAACTGGCCGACAGCCTCAACCGCATCAGCGACTACGGCGGCTGGCTGAACCTCTACATGTGCAACTTCACCATCAAGGCAGGCGATTTCGAAACCAACATCTTCGGTTCGACGTACTCGGAGGTGTGCCGATGAGGCGCGCGCAGCAGATTCGCGACGCGCTGCGGGCCGTGTTCGCGGGCCGCCGCGGCCGCGCCGGCAACCCGCTCGTCGTCGGGGCCGTGGGCATCGTCCTCGTCGCCCTGGTGATGACCGTCGCCCTGGCCGCGCCCCGGGCCACGTACCTGCTCCGGACGAACGGCTACACCGCGGAATTCGCCAACGCCGCCGGTCTGCAACCCAACGATCCGGTGTATGTGGCGGGTGTGCCCGCCGGACGGGTGGAGAGCCTCGAGCTCGCGGCGGACCGGGTGATCGTGGCGTTCCGCGTCGACGGCGGCCAGCCGCTCGGCGACCGGACGACCGCCGAGGTGCGGCTCAGGACCATCCTCGGGAAGATCTACCTGGCGGTGACGCCCGCCGGTGCCGGAGAACTGCCCGACGGGCGTATCCCCCTGGCGCGGACCTCCGTTCCGTACAGCCTCGACGACCTCGCGTCCGAGGCGCAGCACGTGGCCCGGGAACTCGACGTGCCCGCCCTCGAGGCGATGATGCACACCCTGGCCGAGGCCGTGCCGTCCGACCCGGGCCGGATCGCCGATGCGCTCGCCGGAGCCACCGCCGCGGCGGAGATGCTGTCCCGCAACGACGCCCGCATCCACTCCCTGCTGCAGGCGTCGAAGTCGCTCACGTCCATCGTGGCGGGCCAGAGCCGGGACGTCGAGCTGCTCGTGCAGAACGCCACGACCGTGGTGTCGATCCTCGAAGCCCGTAAGGAATCCCTCGTGCAACTCGTCGAGGATCTGCGGCTGCTCACCGAGCACACCGCGACGTTCCTGACCGACAACTCCGGCGAAATGGACGCGTTGCTGGGGAACATGCGGTCGGTGACCGACACGCTGAACCGCAACGCCGAGCAGATCGACGTGCTGATGACCCGGCTTCCGCCCGCCCTGCGCGCCGCGGCCGACGCCTCGGGCAACGGCAACTGGGTCGACGTCCACGCCCCGGCCGGGCCGATCCCGGACAACCTGCTGTGTGCCCTCGGAGTGATGGAGGGTTGCCGGTGACCACCGTCGGAACCACGCGGAAGACCCGGCTGCTGCGCGGCATCGGGATCGTCGTCGTCGCGGCGCTGTGTGCTGCCGCTGCCTGGTACGTGTTCGTCGGGACCGACCGCACCCGCACCGTGACCGCCGAGTTCGCGTCCGTCGGAGGCATCTACCCGGGGAGCAAGGTCGCGGTCCTCGGCCTGCCCGTCGGCACCGTCGAAGCCGTGGAACCGGCCGGAACGGTGGTCGAGGTGACGATGCGGATCCCCGACGACATCACGCTGACGGCCGACGTGTCGGCGTTCGTGATGAACCCGTCGATCATCAGCGACCGGTTCGTGGAACTGAGCCCGGTGTACACCGCCGGACCGCGGTTCGAGGGCGACGATGTCATTCCGCCCGAACGCAGTCACGCGCCGATCAACTGGGACGAACTGCTCGAGAGCGTCGATACGATCGCCGCGGCGCTGGGACCGGAATCCGGGTCGCTCGGATCCACCCTCGACCTCGCCGCCGGCGCCACCGCAGGTCTCGGGCCGGAGATCAACCGGGCGTTGCGCGCGCTCGGGGCGGCCGGCTCGGTGCTCGGTGCCCGGTCCGAGGACATCGGTGCCCTCGTCGACGACCTCGGCGTCGCGGTTGCCGCCGTCGACGCCCGGCAGGGCTCCCTGTCCGAGCTCGCCGGGGGGCTGTCCGAACTCGGCGCCGAGATGCAACGACAGAACCTCGACGTCGCCGGGCCGATCGGTCAGCTGACGACCATCCTCGATCGGCTCGACGTCCTGCTCGGCTCCCGCGGCGAGGACATCGCCGCCGTCGTCTCGAACGCCCAGGTCCTCACCGGGCAGTTCGCACAGCACGAGGTCGACTTCGCCGAGTTCATGGACGTGTTGCCGCTGGCGATGCAGAACATCGACAACACGATCGGCGCCGACACCACCGCGCGTATCCGCCTGAACATCTCCACCCAGGTCGGCCAGTTTCCCCGCGCGAGGGAACTCTGCGAGCGCGAGCGCCTTCCCCTGTGCACGGGCGCCGGCTTCACCAACCCGATCACCGTTCCCTTCGACCTGTCCGATCCGTTCCAGGACCTCGTGCCGGAGTCGCTCGACCGGGCGCTGAACGAGGGAGGCGTCCGGTGAGCCGTTGGGGGAGAACAGGATTCGTCGCTGCGCTGACCGCGGTGGCCGTCTCGGTGACCGGCTGCGGACTGGGTCTGCATCAGTTGCCGACGGGACGCAGCGGCGCCGGCGAGACCTACCGCGTGATCGCCGTGTTCGACGGAGCCGATCGGATCGATCCCGGCACCGAGGTGCGGGCAGGTCAGGCTGTGGTCGGCCGGGTCCACGGGATCTCGACGGACGGGCACCGGGCCTTCCTCGAACTGAGTTTGAGTGAATGGGCCGCGCTTCCGTCGAACGTCGGTGCCTCCGTGCGGCTCCCGTCCGCGCTGGGCAACCCGTTCGTCCAGATCGATCTGCCGGAGCAGCCGTCGCCGGAGTTGCTCGCCGACGGCGACGTCATCGACCGGACGGAGATGGGGCCGGAACTCGAGGCCACGTTCGCGATGCTCGGACAGGTGATCAACGGCAGCGGTCTGGACCAGCTGCGCACGATCACCACCGAGCTGAACGCCGCCTTCGGCGGCCGGGGGCAGACCGTTCGGGAACTGCTCGAGCGGACGGACCGGACGATGGCGCTGGCCGCCGAGAACGGCGACGACATCTCGCGGGCGCTGCGGGCCACCGACGCGGTGGCCGCGCGGCTGGCGCAGCAGCAACAGCTGATCGACGACGGTCTGGCGAGCAGCGCGGAGGTCGTGGACCTGCTCGCCGCTCAGGAGCAGGACCTCCGGTCGCTGGTCTCGAGCACCTCGTCGGTGCTCACCTCGCTGGACACGGTGCTGGCGGACTCCGGCCGGATCGGCGGAGCGGTCGACGACCTGGACGAAATACTGTCCGGGATAAGGGACTTCAACAACACCGTGGGGTCTGCGCTGACCAACATGAACGCCTTCATGGACGGCTTCGCGCGGTCCGTGCACGGCGACTACCTGTTGTTCGACGGCGCCCTGGACGTGCCGGGAGCGATCGACATGCTGCTCACCGGCGGCGTTCCGGTGACGATGCTCGGCGAGTCGCCGCCGGTCACCGTCCCGGCGGGGCTGCCGGACCTGCTTCGGGGCGGTGTTCGATGAAACGCCCGGTGCTGGTGCAGGTTTCACTGTTCGTTGTGGTAGGCCTGCTGGCCACCGCCTTCGGCGTCCGTTACGTCCTGGGCCCGCAGAGCTTCGGTGGCGGCATCGAGGTGCGAGCGCACCTGGTCGATGCCCGCGGTATCGGCCCCGGAACGACGGTGACCTACCGCGGGGTCGCGGTAGGGGAGATCGAATCGGTGACGATCGACGACGGCGGTCGCGGCTCGACGGCGGTGCTCGTGCTGGATCCGGACACCCGCATCCCGGTGGGCAGCACCGGACGGATCGCCACCGCGACCGCGATCGGCATCCTCACCCTCGACATCGAACCGCAGACCGCCGACGGCCCCTATCTGACGGACGGCCACACCGTCGAGGTCCCGGCGGACGAGCAGGGACTGCGCCTCGATCAGCTGCTCGTGCGGATGAGCGCACTGGTCGAGAGCATCGATCCGCAGTCCGTCGCCACGCTCGGCGAGACGTGGGGCACCGCCCTCGCCGGGACCGGAGCGGACCTGCAGTCGATGATCGAGAACGCCGACGCCCTCTCCACGATGGCATCCGAACGGGCGCCGGCCCTGGCGGCACTCCTCGAACAGGGTGTCGATCTGGTGAACACGCTCGCCGAGGACGCCGGCACCTTCCCGGGTGCGATGCGCGCCGTCCGGGACGTCTCCGACCAGCTCGTGGGCAGCCGGGACGCGCTCGTGTACCTGCTGGACCGGTCGCCGGACGCGCTGGCGAAGACGGAGGAGCTGTTCGCCGAGACCCGCGACGACTACGGGCTGCTGCTGACGAACCTGGTGACCGTGGGCGACGTGCTCGCCCCGCGGACCCCGGCGCTGGCGGCCGGCCTCGACTCGATCCCTGCGGCACTCGGCGATCTGACCTCGGTGGTCAAGGGCGACCGCGGCGACTTCTCGCTCGTCGCCACGCAGGGTCCGGTCTGCTACTACGACACACAGCGCCGCACGGTCGGCGACGAAAGCCCCCGCACGCCGAACCTGTCGCTCTACTGCCCGCCGGGCGAAGACCTCGCCCAGCGCGGCGCCCGCGTCGCGCCGCGGCCCGACGACCTCGGACTGCAACACCAGAGCACCCCGGGAAGGGTGACCGGGCCGGACATGGCGCAGGACCCGCTGCTCGTCCCGACCGGAGTCGAGGTTCTGCAGTACTGGCAGAAGCTGTTGGAAGGACTGGGTAACTGATGCCGACCACGGACCACACTGTCGACGACACCCCCGCGACCGCGCCGCCGGATCCGCCGGCCCCGCGCTCCCGGGTGCGGCGATGGCTGACGCCCGCACTGATCGTGCTGCTCGCCGCGGCCGCCGGCTTCTGCGGATTCCGGTGGTGGCAGGCCGAGCAGGCCGAGGGCCTGCGCGCCGACGCGCTGGACCGGGCGCGGGAGTACGCGATCGCCCTCGGCACCTACGACTACCAGCATTTCGACGATGCGCTGGCCGCGGTCACCGACGTCTCCACCGGGGAGTTCGCCGAGAAGTACCGCTCGGTGGCGGGGGACCTGCGCGGGCTCGTCGAGAACGGGCAGGGCGTGTCCGTCGCGACCGTGTCGCACGCCGCGGTCGAGACACTGGACGCGGATCGCGCGACGGTGCTCGTGTTCCTCGACCAGGACGTGAAGAACGTCGCGGTGCCGGACGGGCGGGTCGACGCGACGCGGTTCCTGATCACCCTCGCTCGAGTGGACGACCGGTGGCTGCTGCAGGGAGCGGATGCGAAATGACGGCGTGCGGGGCGGTGACATGCCGCGGGGCGGTGACATGCCGCGGGGCGGTGACATGGCGCGGCGCGGTGACATGGCGCGGCGCGGTGACATGGCGGACCTGACCGGACCCGGCGACGGTACGTCGGGACGGATCAGGAGGCTGACACAGGCCGCGCTCAACGCGGACGTGACGATCGCCCGGGTCGAGGGCGTGGCCGACGGGATCGGCGTCTCGCTCGCGAACTTCGACCGGGTGCTGGGGCGGTTCGACGAGCAGCTCGGGGACTTCGCCGTGGCGGTGGACCGGCTCGGCGCGTCGATCGACCGGGTGGACCTCACTCTCCGGAAGATCGAACGGATCGTGGACACCGCCGATTGGCTGCTCACCCCGGTGACGGCGACCCGCCGGCAGCTGACCCGGTTGCCGGCGGAGATACTGCCGGTTCTGCACGGACCGTGGCGCGACGTGTCGGGACTGGCCCGCACGGTGCTCCGAGGGCCGGGCCGTCCGGGCCCGGGCTGAGAAGACCCGCCCGGGAGAGGAGTCTCCCGGGCGGGTGCCGTCTCGTCAGTACCGGGGCCGGGGGCCCAGGTCGTCGGACAGGTGCGGATGCTCGGAATCCGATCGCACCAGGTAGGCCTTGAAGGCCGCGGTGCCGCCCAGTGCGGCACCGAGCAGTAGCAGTAGCTGGACCACGTTCGCGTTCATTTCGGTTCTCCTCTCGACGTGTGGCCCGAGTTGCCGAGGGTCAGTCGGCCGTCGGGTGCTCCTGCTGGTCGTGTTCCGCGAACATGGCCTCGATGCGGGCCTTGATCTCCTCGGTGCTCATGGAGCGACGGGCCGCGGCGACAGCGGAGGTGTGCATCTGTGGTGTTGTTCCTGTCTGTGGTGTCGGAATGGACGGGGCTCGGTCGACCGGGACGATCAGTTCGTCCGGAGGAAGGACACGAGACCAGTGACGGTGGTGGTGGTGCCGATCGCCGTCAGGCCGGTGACCATGAGGGCCGCGGCGCTGACGGAGACGGCGGTGCCGAGTGCGTGCCCGAGGGCGGAGCGCCACCCCGACGTCGATGCGCCGGTGGTGGACGTGAGCACCAACGGGGTGCTCCGGGCGTCCTCGTCGTGTGCTGTGTGGCGGCGCGTTGCCGTGCCTGTCATATTCGGTTTATCCCCCTGCAAACAAATCGTGACTTGGTTCACAAAACCAATGCCGATGTGTTGTACCGCATCACAGCGACCGGCGCCACTCGAACGGATGTCCAACTCGTGCCGCGGCACCGCCGGACCGCCCCGAATTCGCATGTAGGAAGCGAATTCGCCGTCCGGGCGAATAGGGGGGTGTTCCGGCGTCTCTGGTTGAATGGCGATCCGACGCCCCGCACGGAAGGGCGCGGCGAAGAGGTCGAGGAGCGCTCATGCAGAACGGACAGTCCGCGGCTGATCCGGCGACGGTGTTCGCCGCACTGGCCGAGATCGTCTATGGCGGCGCCGAGCCCTCGGAGGCGTACGCGGCGATCTGCGTGGCCGCCACGATGCTGGTTCCCGGCTGCGACCATGCGAGCCTCATGCTGCGGGAAGGCAGGGCGTACGTCACCGTCGGCGCCTCCGACGCCGTCGCGCGGCACGTCGACGACCTCGAGCGCGCCACCGGCGAGGGGCCGTGCCTGGATGCGATCGAGGAGGAGGCCGCCCAGATCGAGCCGGACCTGAGCGTCTCCGAGCAGTGGCCGCACCTGGCTCCCGGCGTCGTGAAGCAGACGCCCGTGCGGGGGGCGATGGGATTCCGGTTGCGGGTCGACGACCGCAAGGTCGGGTCGCTGAACCTGTTCTCCGACACGCCTGGGGCCTTCGACCTCGCGGCCGCCGCGAACGGCACCGTCCTGGCCGCCTTCGCGGCCGTCTGCGTCGCCGCCGTCTCCCGCGGCGAGGACGTCGCCTCGCTCCGCAACGGCATCGAGAGCAATCGGGAGATCGGCAAGGCGATCGGGCTCCTCATGGCGCTGAACAAGATCTCCGACGACGAGGCGTTCGATCTCCTCCGCCGGACGTCGCAGCAGGTCAACGTCAAGGTTGCGGAGCTGGCCCGCACCGTCGTCGACCAGCATCGCCGCGAGATCAAGGGGAGTAGCTGAACCCCGGATCCCACCCCCCTATTGCCTCATGTCAAGATGCGCGCGAGGTGCGCTTCGTTGACTCATTCAAGGATGCGCGCGTGGAGGAGGGCTCGACGATGGGGCTACGCCCCGGGCCGGCCTTGGCGGTGGTGAGCGTGAGCAGCTCGGCGGTCAGGGCCTGAATCTGCCGCTGGATCGCTGCCGGGTTGAGCGTGACGTAGGTGCCGGCGAGGATCGCCTTGTCCTCGGCCGCGACGGCATCGTGCCGCTCGACGCGACGATGCGGAGTGGTCGCGGTGTCGTACTTCTTGGTCACCTTCGCCCCGTCACGGACCTTCGAGATCAGCTTCTGCTGCGGGCAGAAGAAGTTCGACAGACTCGACTGCAGAACCCAAATACTGTTGAGCAACAACAACTCTGCCGATGTGTCGTAGCGGTGGTAGCCGACCACGGTCCGTACGATCGCCCAGTTCTTCTGCTCGACGTGCGCGCCGTCGTTGGAGTTGCCGGGCCGGGACCGTGTGAAGGTGATCTGCCGCTGCGCGCACCAGGCGAGCAGGTGATGGTTGATGAACTCACTGCCGTTGTCGGAGTCGACCCCGCGGATCGGGAACGGCAGGATGCCGGCGATCTCCTCGAGGGCGGCGAGCACCCACTTGCGCGCCTTGTTCGGCACGCTCCGGTTCTCCGTCCACCCGGTGGCGATGTCGGTGACCGTCAACGTGTAGGCATGGTCGCCGACCGCGTTGCCGCCCTCGTGCCCGACCAGGTCGATCTCCACGAACCCGGGCACCGCGTCGTCCCACTGCGCCCACGTGCGGATCGGGATCTGCGACTTGAGCAGCGACCCCGGCTTGGTGTGCGCTCTGCCCTTCGGATCGAGCCTGCGCCGGTCCTCGGCCAGCCGACGGTCGATGGTCGCCGCCGACATCGACACCAACAACGCTGCGGTGGCGTCGTCGATGCTCAACTCGCCGAACCGACGCAGGATCGGCACCAGGTCCGGCAGCACCGCCGCGAGGCGTTTACCCGCCGGCGCACCGAGCACCGCCCAGCAGAACCGCAGCGCCGCAACCACCTCCGAGCCGTACTTCGGCGATCTCGGGGTGCGTCCCCTGACCGTCGTGGGGTGCAACGCCTGCGTCAACGCCTTGCGGGCGTGGTTGCGGTGCCAGCCGGTCGTCGCACACAACTCGTCGAGGATCACACCCTTGGTGGCCTTGTCGGCCCGGGCGTACCGCGTCGCAATCGTCTTGGTCACGGCCTTGCGTTGACTCATCGACAGCCCCATCGTCCGGGCCTACAGCCCGGCCCAGGCCGGACACGGCAGGCGCTCCGTACGCGCGCATTCTCATTTGAGGCAACGACTACCTCTACGCGCGCATTTTGGATGAGTCAACGCGACCCCTTGCCATCGGGGTGTGATGCAGGTAACATCAGTAGTGCGAATCGAGCAGACGTCCGAGGACGACAGAGGCTCGTGAAGCAGAGATCCGGCCCGGAGGTTGCGAAAGCGATTCCCGGGCCGAACCCCTGTCCGGGGGTGGTCTCGTCCGAGCGGCGGGTCAGGCGAGCCGCTCGCGGCGCAGCTGCTCGACCTCCGGCAGGTCCAGCGGCGGCAGCGAGTCCACACCGAGCGCGCGGGTCAGCAGCAGGTCCGCCAGCTCGGGATTGCGGGCCAGCACCGGGCCGTGCATGTACGTGCCGACCACCGAGCCCTGGACGACCCCTTCGGCGCCGTCGCCAACGCCGTTGCCGACGCCCCGGGTGACCCGGCCCAGTGCGCGGGCGGCGGGGCCGAGAGTCGTTCCGCCGCGGTGGTTCTCGAATCCGGTCAGCGGCAGGCGCAGGCCCTCGACGAGGGGAGTGGTGACCACCTCGCCGATGGCCCGGGTCTGCTGCGGAGCGGTGGTCACGTCGAGCAGGCCGACGCCGTCGACGCGCTCGCCCGCCGACGTCTGGTACCAGTTGCCGAGCACCTGGATCGCCGCGCAGATCGCCAGCACCGGCGCCCCGCGTTCGACCGCCCGTTGCAGGCCCGGATGGTGCTGCAGGTGCCGAGTGGCGAGGCGCTGCGCCGAGTCCTCGGCCCCGCCGAGGGTGTACAGGTCCAGGGACTCGGGCACCGGGTCCGTCAGGTTGATCGACACGACCTCGGCGTCCTGCCCGCGCATCCGCAGGCGCTGCCGCAGGACCAGCGCGTTGCCGCCGTCGCCGTAGGTGCCCATCACGTCGGGCAGCACGAGCCCGATCCGCACGGTGGACTCAGACATGCGCGGCTCCCTTCGCCAGGGCGGTGTTCAGATCCCGGAACGCGGTGTAGTTGGCCAGGACCTCGACCCGTCCCGGCGGGCACGACGCGATGGCCCGGATCGGATCCGCCACCAGCGTGTGCTCGACCCCGGCGTAGGTCAGCCGTACGGCCAGGTCGGTGCCGCGCTCGCCGGACGCCACGACGTGCACGCCCTCGAAGTGCTCGAACCGCACGTCCCACAGCCACGACAGGTCCTCCCCGTCCGGCACCTGCCCGTTGACCGCGATGACGAGACCGTCGACCGTCGGGTCGATCATCGACAGGGCCTCCTGCCACCCGGCCGGGTTCTTCGCGAGCAGCATGTGCACCGAATGCGGACCCACCTGCACGGTCTTGTACCGGCCGGCGACCTCCTCGACGACACCCGCGGCCGCGACGGCCGCGGCCGGATCGGCGCCGAGGGCGACCGCCGCGGCCACCGCCTGAGCGGCGTTACCGCGGTTGGCGCGCCCGGGCAGGGTCAGCGTCATCGGCAGCACCAGACCGTCCGGCCCGTAGAGATTCTCGTCGTCGACCCACCAATCCGGTTCGGGCCGTGCGAAATCCGAGCCCGTACTGTGCCAGCGCCCGTCTTCCCAGAGGATCGGCTCACCGGTGCGGGGGCAGCTGACCGAGTCGCCCGACCAGCCGGCACCGGCCGCCACCCAGACCACGTTCGGGTGGTCGTAGGCGACGGAGGTGACGAGCACGTCGTCGCAGTTGGCGACGACCACCGCGTCCGGGTGGCGTTCGAGGCCCGCACGCAGCTTGCGTTCGATCATGTTGATCTCGCCCACGCGGTCGAGCTGATCGCGGCTGAGGTTGAGCAGCACGATCGCTTCGGGGTCGAGGGCGTCCGCGACGTGCGGGGTGTGCAGCTCGTCGACCTCGATCGCGGCGAGCGGCGCCTCCTGGTGGGCGACCAGCGCGGCGACGATGCCGGCGTCCATGTTCGCCCCGTCGGCCTGCGTGGCGACGGCGTCCATCGTCTCCAGGGCCGCCGCCGTCATCCGGGTGGTGGTGGACTTGCCGTTGGTGCCGGTGACCAGGACGGTGCGACGGCCGCGGCCGAGCTGTTCCATCAGGCGCGGATCGATCTTCAGCGCGACGAGGCCGCCGATCATCGACCCCTTGCCGCGCCCCGCCTTCTGCGACGCCCACGAGGCGGCCTTCGCCGCGCGCAGCGCCAGCCGCCCGCGCCCGGTGATTCGAGTGCTTGTACCCACGTCGCGAGTTTTCCACAGCGGCGCCTCCACCGCCGCGGCGCGGCCGTGTCCACCGCCGCGGCGCGGCCGTGTCCGCACGGTCACACGCCGCTACGCTGCGGGAATCGCTCACAGCGACCGCGCCGCCGGATGCGCCGCCGCAGGTTGCGTGGTCCCCTGAGGCGGGGAGGTGGTCGCCGTGGCGGAGGCGGATACAACCGGCGGGAACACCGGGACGTACGTCGTGGTGGGCGACACCACCGTCGCGCGCCGGGTCTGCGCCTCGCTCGTCGACCTCGGCTGCGCGGTGCGGCACGCGCCCCGGCCCGACGACGAGGAGCTGCGGGCCCTCCTGGACCGGCCGCCGGTCGCCGGGATCGCGGTGCTCCTGCAGGACGACGTGGTCGCGCTGCGGTATGCGCTCGCCGCGGCGCACCTGCAGCCGGACGCACCGATGGTCGCGACGATCTTCGACCGCACGATCGGCGATCAGCTCGCACGGTTCCTGCCGCAGTGCGACGTGACGTCGCCGGCGGATCTCGCCGTGGCCTCCCTGGCCGGGCCGTGCGTGGCACCCGGCCTGCTGGCCGTGACCTCCACCCGCGAACCGCGCGGCATCCGCGTGGCCGGCGACGTGCTCGACGAGGTGCCCGTCGCGGTACCGCGACGGATGGTGTGGCAGCGGTGGGCCGGGCAGCTCACCGCGGTGCTGCGCACCCACGAGACCGGCACCCGCATCCTGCTGGCCGGGCTGCTCGGCCTGGCGGCGGTGCTGTTCGGCGACTGGGCCTGGCTGACCTTCGGGGAGGGCAAGGGGGCGATCGACGCGTTCCACGAGGCGGTCCGCGTGGTTACGACGGTGGGCCCGGCGGCCGATCCGCACGGCAACGAGGCGTACGCCGCGATCGCGTCGACCGCGATGCTGGCGACGATCGTGTTCACCGCCATGTTCACCGCCGGGGTGGTGGACCGGCTGCTGGGCCCCCGCCTGACCGCGCTGCTCGGCCCCCGGTCGCTGCCCCGCTCCGGGCACGTGATCGTGGTGGGCCTCGGGCAGGTGGGCCTGCGGCTGTGCCGGGAGCTGCGGGACCTCGGCATCCCGGTGGTGGGCGTCGAGCGGGACACCAATGCCCGCAACCTGCGGCTCGTGCGCGACCTGAACATCCCCGCCGTGGTCGGCGACGGCGGCGACCGGCGGCTGCTCGAACGCGTCGGGGTGCATCGCGCGGCGGCGCTCGCCGCGGTCGGCTCCGACGACCGGGACAACGTCGCGGTCTCGCTCGCCGTCCAGGGCGTCGCGCCGGGCCTGCGGCTGGTGTTGCGCGCGGGCGAGCGCGAGGTGCTCGCCGAGACGGGCTCGCTGCTGCCGCTGGGCGTGATCCGCGACGTGACCAGCCTGAGCGCGACGTACGTGCTCGCGCGCCTGCTGGGTCGCGAGCCGCTGGGGGTGGTCGCCGGTGCGGTGCACGTGCACCTGCGCTTCCCGGACGGCCGGTTCGAGGAGCTGCCGATCGCGTCGCCGGGTGGATGCCGGCACACGTCGGCTGCAGGCGTGGGGACGAGCCTGCGGTAGCCGTCGGTGGTATGCCGGAGAGAACCGATCTGAGGGAAGGATCATCGAGGTGTTGCTCTCCGTGGGTCACGGACGGCTGGACCGGGCGCAGCTGACCGAGCTGCTGCGATCCGCCGGCGTGGAGTCGCTCGTCGACGTCCGGCGCTTCCCGGGCAGCCGGCGCAACCCGGACCTCGCCGGCGACGCGATGACGGAATGGCTGACCGATGCCGGCATCGGCTATCGGCTCGAGCGGCGGCTCGGGGGCCGGCGACGGCTACCCGCCGGGACGGCGCCCGAGGATTCGTGGTGGCGGGTCGAGCAGTTCGCTGCCTACGCCGCCCACACGCGCACCGAGGAGTTCGCCGACGCGCTCGACGGCCTGCTCGTGGAGTCCGCGCGGCGCCGGACCGCGATGATGTGCAGCGAGAGCGTGTGGTGGCGCTGCCACCGCCGCCTCGTCGCGGACATCGTCGTGTTGCGTTTCGGCCGCGACGTCGAACACCTCATGCACGACGGCCGCCTCGTCGCGCACGAGGCGGCCCCCGGAGCCCGCGTGCGGGCCGACGGCCATGTGGTGTGGGACGGCTCCGGCTAGCTGCCGGATTCGCCGAAGCTGCCGTGCCGCCCGGCGCCGGCGGCGAACCGGGAGGCGCCCTCGAGCGTGTCGTGGGCGAGGGAGACCGTGCCGTGCCGGAACTCGTTGAGCAACGCCTGGTCCTCGTCGAGACCGTGCTGTTCGAGCAGGGAGAGACGATCCCGGCGCAGGCAGGTCTGGGGGAAGGCGGCGATCTCGGCGGCGAGCGTGCGGGCCGCGGCGAGCGCCTGCCCGGCGGGCACGAGCCGGTTGACCAGCCCGATGCGCAGCGCCTCGTCGGCTTCGACGGGACGGCCGGTCAGGACGAGATCCATCGCGCGGCTCTCGCCGATGAGCCGCGGCAACCGCACCGTGCCGCCGTCGATCAGCGGCACGCCCCAGCGGCGGCAGAACACGCCCAGCACCGCCCCCTCCTCGGCGACGCGCAGATCGGCCCACAGCGCCAGCTCGAGTCCGCCCGCGACGGCGTGGCCCGAGATCGCGGCTATGACGGGCTTGGACAGCCGCATCCGCGACACGCCCATCGGCCCGTCACCGTCCGGGGCGACCCGGTTCGCGCGTCCCTCACTGATCGCCTTCAGGTCGGCGCCGGAGCAGAAGGTGCCTCCCTCGCCGTGCAGGACGGCGACCGCCGCCTCGTCGTCGGCGTCGAAGGCGCGGAAGGCGTCGGCGAGCGCCTGCGCCGTCTCCCGGTCGACCGCGTTGCGGACCTCGGGACGGTTGATCCCGATGGTGGTGACGGGCCCGTCGCGGCGGACCCGAACCGGATCGGACGTCATCGTCGTGATCCCCCCGGGGGCGGCGTCAGGCCAGCGCCTTGGCCTTGAGGGCCTGGTATTCGGCCTCGGTGATGGTGCCCGCGTCGAGCAGGGCCTTGGCGTCGGCGATGTGCTCGGCGGGCGACTTGCCGGCGACCTCGCGGATGTAACTGTCCTGGGCCTGCTTGACCTGGGCGTACTCCCGCGCGGAGCGCTCGGCCATGCCCTTGCCGTTGACGATCAGATAGATCAGGGCGGTCAGGAACGGCAGGAAGATCAGGAAGACGATCCAGATCGCCTTGATCCAGCCGGACTGCTGGTGGTTGCGGAACAGGTCCCCGATGATGGAGAAGAGCACCATCAGGTACGCGATGAACGCGAAGCTGACGATGATGAACCAGATGATGTCCCAGAAATCCATGTGACGCTCCCTTTCGTGGGGCACGTGCGGAGACGGATCCGAACCGAGATTCGCCCGGCCGACAAACGGACACGCGGCGGCACTCCTGCGAAAGAGTACCGCCGCGTTCGTCCGAATTCGCGCCGTTTGCCGCGGTGTTCGCGGGACCGGAGGGCTCAGTGGGCCCGGTTCACCGCCGAGACCACCGCGCGCAGCGACGCCGTCGTGATGGACGGCGCGATTCCGACACCCCAGACCAGGGCCGAGACCCCGTCGGGCCGGGTCACGTCCGCCTCGACGTACGCGGCCGCGAGGGCGTCGTCACCGGCCGACATGGCGTGCTCGGCGTAGCCGCGGACCGCCACCTGGTAGCCCAGGGTCTCCAGGGCGTCGACGAAGGCGGCGAGCGGGCCGTTGCCGGACCCGGTGATCTCCTGTTCCTTGCCGTGATACTTCACGACCGCGGTGACGGTGTCGGTGCCGTCGTCGGTCTCGGCCGCGGCGACCTTCTGCCGGATCCGCTCGAGCGGGGTGATCGGGGTCAGGTACTCCTCGTGGAAGATGTCCCACATCTCCTTGGGGCTGACCTCGCCGCCCTCACCGTCGGTGACGCGCTGCACCGCCTGCGAGAACTCGATCTGCAGCCGCCGCGGCAGGTTCAGGCCGTGGTCGTGCTTCATGATGTACGCCACGCCGCCCTTGCCGGACTGCGAGTTCACCCGGATCACGGCCTCGTAGCTGCGGCCGACGTCCTTCGGGTCGATCGGCAGGTACGGAACCGCCCAGGTCAGGTCGTCGACGTCGGTGCCCGCCGCGTCGGCGTCGGCCTTCATCATGTCCATGCCCTTGTTGATGGCGTCCTGGTGGCTGCCCGAGAAGGCCGTGTACACCAGGTCGCCGCCGTAGGGGTGCCGCTCGGGCACGGGCAGCTGGTTGCAGTACTCGACGGTGCGGCGGATCTCGTCGATGTTGGAGAAGTCGATCTGCGGGTCCACGCCGCGGCTGAACATGTTCAGGCCGAGGGTGACCAGGCACACGTTGCCGGTGCGCTCGCCGTTGCCGAACAGGCAGCCCTCGATGCGGTCGGCGCCGGCCTGGTAGCCCAGTTCGGCCGCCGCGACGCCGGTGCCGCGGTCGTTGTGCGGGTGCAGCGACAGGATGATCGAGTCGCGCTTGGCCAGGTTGCGGTGCATCCACTCGATCGAGTCGGCGTACACGTTCGGCGTGGCCATCTCGACCGTCGCCGGCAGGTTGATGATCACGGGGTTCTCGGGGGTCGCGCCCAGGGTGTCGACGACCGCGTCGCACACCTCCTTGGCGTACGACAGTTCCGTGCCGGTGTACGACTCGGGGGAGTACTCCCACCGCCAGTTCGTGTCGGGGTGGTTCTTCGCCTCCTCGAGTACCAGTTCGGCCGCGTCGGTGGCGATCTTCTTGACCGTGTCCTTGTCCGCCTTGAACACGACGCGGCGCTGCAGGATCGACGTCGAGTTGTAGAAGTGGACGATGGCCGTGTGGGCCCCGGCGCACGCCTCGAAGGTGCGCTTGATCAGCTCGGGGCGGGCCTGCGTCAGGACCTGGATGGTGACGTCGTCGGGAATCGCGTTGTCCTCGATGATCTCTCGGACGAAGTCGAAATCGGTCTGGCTCGCCGACGGGAAGCCGACCTCGATCTCCTTGTAGCCCATGCGTACCAGCAGGTCGAACATGCGCCGCTTGCGGGCGGGGCTCATGGGGTCGATGAGCGCCTGGTTGCCGTCACGCAGGTCCACGGCGCACCAGGCGGGGGCCCGGTCGATGACCTTGTCCGGCCAGGTGCGGTCCGGCAGCGTGACCGGCTCGACCTCCTCGGCGAACGGCCGGTACCGGTAGGTCGGCATCGAGGAGTTCTTCTGCGTGTTCCACGCCGGCTGATCGGCGGGGGCGGGCTTGCTCGGCGGCGTGATAGTGCGCGAGCCGGAGGTGAATGCGTCGGCGGGTGACATGACGTAACTCCAAAAAAAGGGGACCGGTGAGTCCGGATGAGGATACGACCGGCGCGACCACACCCCGCGACGGGAAGCCGGTCTGGTCAGATCCCGCCGCGGCGGCCGAGGAGAAGCGCGCGCTGCATGCCAGGCAGTGTACTCGCTCGCCCCCGCCGGAGCCCACCCGGGATGCGGGGATTTCGCTGCCGGGGCCGGGCGGAGCAGGCCGTGCGAACGTGACCCGATCGATACGGAGGGCGCTGTCGCGAGCCCCATCGATCCAATACGTTGACCTCATTCGTCACACAGACATCATTGGTCACAGGAGTATCAGGGAAGACGCGTTTCGGTCACCCGGCCGGGAGGAGGGCTCATGAGGGCGGTCCGGTCGGCGACGACGTTCTCCTCGGCGCTGCTGCTCGCGCTCGGCTGCGCGGTGCCATTTGCCGCCACCGCTCAAGCGGAACCGTGCGGGGGCTCCGGGTCCGGAAGCAGCGGCTTCGGCAGCAGCAACCCCGGTGCCGGGACGCCGCAGGGACCGCTGCCGACGATCACCTCCGGGCCCACCCGCACCGTCGCCTGGGTCACGGGACCGCGCAGCCCGAACCGGACCGACACCCGCTTCTCCGTCTCGGGCACCGACCTGGGAATCATGTGGGACAACGGCGGGACCGGCCCCGGCCGGCAGGTGCTCGCGGCCTTCGGAGACACCTTCGGCGACTGCTCGGTCGAGGGCGACGAATGGCGCCGCAACATCCTCATGCGCAGCGGCGACACCGAGCTGTCGGACGGCATCGCCGTGCCCGACCCCCGACCCGGGGATCGCTACTCCGGGGCGCCGGTGCTCTCCTCCGACCCGAACTTCGCCCGCGAGGTCCTCGGCAGCGTCGGCATCGACAGGGTCGAGACCACCGTCGTGCCCACCGCCGGCATCTCGGTCGGCGGCACGCAGTACATCAACTTCATGTCGGTGCGCGCCTGGGGCGAACCGGGCGAATGGTGGACCAACGCCTCGGCCGTCGCGTACTCGACCGACAACGGTGAGACATGGACCGTCGACCCGGCCACCGCGCGGGTGAACACCCCCGTCGAGGTCCCCGGCGTCCAGCAACTGGCGACGGGCAACAGCAACTTCCAACAGCACGCGTACGTGAAGCACGAGGGCTACGTCTACGACTTCGGCACGCCCGACGGGCGCTTCGGTCCGGCCTACGTCTCGCGCGTGCCCGAGGCGCAGATCCGCGACCTCACCGCCTACGAGTTCTGGACCGGCACCCACTGGATCCTCGGCGGGATCGATGCGGCGGTCCCCGTCGTCGACGCCCCGGTCGGCGAGATGTCGGTGCACTGGACCGGCAGCACCTTCGTCCTCCTCTACGGCAACGAGGAACGCGGGCAGATCGAGATGCGCACGAGCGCGCGCCCGGAAGGCCCGTGGAGCGCGCCGCGGGCGGTCGTCACCGGCGCCCAGATCGGCGGCCTGTACGCGCCGTACATCCATCCGTGGTCCAGCGGCAACGACCTGTATTTCGTCGCGTCCCGCTGGAGCGACTACAACGTCATGCTGCTGCGCACGACCGTCGCGGGATGAGCCGCCCGTCCGGTCTCAGCCCCCGTGACGGATCGTCTCGCGCGGCTCGGCGTAACGGACGGTCTCGTACCCGATGAGGACGAGCAGCACCGCCACCAGGATGCCGAGGGTCGCCAGCGCCGGGACGTGCCCCACCACGGGAAGGAGTGCGAGCAGGACGACCGCCGTCGTCGCCCGGGGAACCTCGACGCGACCGGTCGCGTAGGCGCGAAAGAACACCAGGGCGAGGAGATAGAGCGCGGCCCCGCCGTACAGGCCGGCCAGCGGCCAGCCCTGGAGGGGATCGGTGAGCCGATGATGGTTCCCGTCCCCGACGTAGGCGAGGATCTTCTTCAGGCCCAGCGAGAGCATGACGATTCCGATCACCATCGGCAGGTGGGCGTAGCTGTAGCAACGCTGGGCGATCCGGATCAGCCGGGTCCCGGTTGCCGCGTCGAAGACCTTCTCGACGGCCAGGGACGTGACGTCGAAATACGCCCACCACAGCAGCGCCGAGACGGACAGACCCAGCAGTGACGCGACGATGATCGCCCAGGAGATCGGCAGCGCCGCGACGCCGATCCCGATCGAGACGATCGACTCACCGAGGGCGACGATCACCATGAGTCCGTGCCGCTCCGCGAAGTGGCTCACCGAGCGGAGCCGCCACCCGGTGCCCCCGGCCAGGGTGCCGAGGTAGTCGCCCGCCAGGGCGAGGATCCACAGCACCGTCTGCGCGGGTCCGGACAGCTGCGAGGCGATCAGCAGGAACGCCGTTCCCGCCAGCATGCTCGGAAGGAATCGGAGCACCTGCCGCCGCAGCTGCGGATCGTCCCGGCTCAGGACGAGGAACGTCGACAGGTGGATCAGGCGCACGGTGAAGTAGCCGACCGCGAAGATCACCGGTCCGTCGAGGCCACCCGGCATGTCGTCGAACGCCTCGGGAATCGTCAGGGCGACGACGAACACGGCCCCCATCGCGGCGAACATCACCACTCGCATGAGGCCCTCGTCGGCGCGGGCGAGATTGCCCAGCCACGAGTAGCCGACCCACACCCACCACAGCACCGCCATGACGAGGGCGGCGCGCAGCACGTCGACGCCGCTGGTGTCCACCGCCATGAGGTCGGTGACCCGGGTCAGGGCGAAGACGAACACGAGATCGAAGAACAACTCGATGGGGGAGGCGGAGGAACGTTCGTCCAACGCTCGGACCTGCAGGCGTCTGCCGATGCTCACGCCGGAGATGCTGTCACCACCCGAGACCGCTGTCACGCCCGACGGTTCCGGCCCTCGCCGCGGGCCGGTAGCGGACGGCTGCCGGGTGCCGGGGCAGGTCGAGCCCCGTCCCTCCAGGCCGCATCGGTAAGCTGATCCCCTGGACTTGCACCCAAGACCCCGGAGGTTCGCCAGCGTGGCACTCGTCGTCCAGAAGTACGGAGGATCCTCGGTCGCGACGGCCGAGCGGATCCGGCGCGTCGCTGAACGGATCGTCGAGACCAAGAAGGCGGGCAACGACGTCGTCGTCGTGGTCTCGGCGATGGGCGACACCACCGACGAGCTGCTCGACCTCGCCCAGCAGGTGTGCCCGGCGCCGCCGGCGCGGGAGATGGACATGCTCCTCACCTCCGGTGAGCGGATCTCCAACGCCCTGGTCGCGATGGCGATCCACTCGCTCGGCGCCGAGGCGCGGTCGTTCACCGGCTCGCAGGCCGGCGTGATCACCACGAGCAGCCACGGCAACGCGAAGATCATCGACGTCACCCCCGGCCGCGTCCGGGCCGCGCTGGACGAGGGCAGCATCGTCCTCGTCGCCGGCTTCCAGGGCGTGAGCCAGGACAGCAAGGACATCACCACCCTCGGCCGTGGCGGCTCAGACACGACCGCCGTCGCCCTGGCCGCGGCGCTGAACGCCGATGTCTGCGAGATCTACACCGACGTCGACGGCGTCTTCACCGCCGACCCGCGCATCGTCAAGGACGCGCAGCGGCTCGAGAAGGTCTCCTTCGAGGAGATGCTCGAGCTCGCGGCGTGCGGCGCGAAGGTGCTCATGCTGCGCTGCGTCGAGTACGCCCGCCGCTACAACGTGCCCGTGCACGTTCGTTCGTCGTACACCACCAAGCCCGGCACCATCGTGTCCGGATCGATGGAGGACATCCCCGTGGAAGAGGCTCTGATCACCGGCGTCGCGCACGATCGCGGCGAGGCCAAGGTCACCGTCGTCGGCCTGCCCGATACCCCCGGTTACGCCGCGAAGGTGTTCCGCGCCGTCGCCGACGCCGAGATCAACATCGACATGGTGTTGCAGAACATCTCCAAGGTGGAGACGGGCAAGACCGACATCACCTTCACCCTGCCCAAGGGCGACGGCCCGCGCGCCGTGGAGCTGCTGAGCAAGCAGCAGGAGGAGATCGGCTTCACCCAGGTGCTGTTCGACGACCACATCGGCAAGGTCTCGCTCGTCGGCGCCGGCATGAAGAGCCACCCGGGCGTCACGGCGAAGTTCTGCGAGGCCCTCGCGGGTGCGGGCATCAACATCGACCTCATCTCCACGTCGGAGATCCGTATCTCGGTCCTCGTCGACGACACGGAACTCGACGACGCGGTGCGCGCCCTGCACGCCGCGTTCGAACTCGGCGGCGAGGAAGAAGCCGTCGTCCACGCCGGAACGGGACGGTAATCGCTGTGACCACTCTCGCTGTCGTCGGTGCCACCGGACAGGTCGGCATCGTCATGCGCACCCTGCTCGAAGAGCGCAACTTCCCCGCCGACCGGGTGCGGTTCTTCGCCTCGGCCCGCTCGGCCGGCAAGAAGCTGCCGTTCCGCGGTGAGGAGATCGTCGTGGAGGACGCAGCGGCGACCTCCGACGAGGATCTGAAGGGCATCGACATCGCCCTGTTCTCGGCCGGAGCGACCCTCTCGCGCGCGCAGGCGCCGCGGTTCGCCGCCGCCGGCGCGACCGTCGTCGACAACTCCTCGGCCTGGCGCAAGGATCCCGAGGTTCCCCTGGTCGTGAGCGAGGTGAACCCGCAGGAGGCGAAGAACCCGCCCAAGGGCATCATCGCCAACCCGAACTGCACCACCATGGCCGCGATGCCGGTGCTCAAGGTCCTGCACGACGAGGCCGGACTGCAGCGGCTGATCGTCTCGAGCTACCAGGCCGTCTCCGGCAGCGGCATCGCCGGCGTCGACGAACTGCTCGGCCAGGCGCGCGCCGTCATCGGCGACGCCGAGAAGCTGGTGCACGACGGCAGTGCCGTCGACTTCCCGGCCCCGGACAAGTACGTCGCGCCCATCGCGTTCAACGTGCTGCCGCTGGCCGGCTCCCTCGTCGACGACGGCAGCGGCGAGACCGACGAGGACCAGAAGCTGCGCAACGAGTCCCGCAAGATCCTCGGACTGCCGGACCTGCTGGTGTCGGGTACCTGCGTGCGCGTGCCGGTGATCACCGGCCACTCCCTGTCGATCAACGCCGAGTTCGAACGCCCGCTGTCGGTGGAGCGCGCGAAGGAACTGCTCGCGAACGCCCCCGGCGTGCGGCTCGTGGACGTTCCGACGCCGCTGCAGGCCGCGGGCCAGGATCCGTCGCTGGTGGGCCGGGTCCGTCAGGATCCGGGTGTGCCGGAGGGCCGCGGTCTCGCGCTGTTCGTCTCGGGGGACAACCTCCGGAAGGGCGCCGCCCTCAATACCATTCAGATCGCCGAGCTGCTGGTGTAGGTTCTTCGCCCCCGAGGGGGAGGTTGCCGCGACACGTCGCCGGCAACCTCCCTCTCGTCGTTCTCGGTGGGGCGTCGACGCATGGGCGCGGCGTTCCTCGTGCCGATTTCGCCGGCAGAGACGATCAGGACGCGTGTGTGTCCTCTGACGAGACCGGATGATCGGATTCGTCGAACGACGGCCTGTTCCCCTGAGCGAGCATGAGGTGGTCGTTGCTGGCGCCCGCTGCGATCACCGGCCAGACCAGGGCGGTGTCGTCGACGATGAGGTCGACGACGACGGGACGGTCTTCGATGGCGCGTGCGCGATGGTGTCCTCGAGATCCGCCTCGTGTTCGCAACGCAGCCGAGCGCTTCGGCGAGGAGGGCCAAGTCCGGGATGCGCCGCGAATGGGTGGCGAGGTCGACGCTCGAATAGCGGCCCTGGTAGTGGATTTGCTGGAGTTGCCGGACCATGCCGAGGTTGCCGTTGTTGATGATCGCGACCTTGATGGGATGCCTTCGACGGCGGCGGTGGCCAGTTCCTGGTTGGTCATCTGGAAACATCCGTCACCGTCGATCGCCCAGACCTCCCGATCCGGGGTGCCGAGTCTGGCGCCGAGTGCGGCGGGAACGGCGTAGCCCATGGTGCCGAGGCCGCCGGAGTTGAGCCAGGTGCGGGGCTTGTCGTAGGTGATGAAGTGTGCGGCCCACATCTGGTGCTGTCCGACTCCGGAGACGTAGATCGCGTCCGGGCCCGCCGTGCGTCCGATCGCATCGATGACGCGTTCGGGCGCCAGAGCGCCGGTGGGCGGGCGGGTGTTGCCGAGGGGGAAGGTGTCGCGTAGTCGGTCCAGATCGGCGTACCAGCCGGTCGGATCGGGTGCGGGAGGGCAGGCTGGGCGGGCGCGGATGTGGCGTATCAGGGAGCTGATCGTTGTCTTGCAGTCGCCGACGATCGGTACGTCGGCGAAGCGGTGCTTGCCGATCTCGGCCGGGTCGATATCGACGTGGATGACCCGGGCGTGCGGGGCGAACGAGGCGGGGTCGCCGGTGACCCGGTCGTCGAACCGTGCGCCGAGTGCGATCAGCAGGTCACTGCGTTGCAGGGCGGCGACGGCGGCGACGGTGCCGTGCATGCAGGGCATGCCGTAGTGCAGTCGGTGACTGTCGGGAACGCGCCGCGGGCCATGTGGGTGGTCACCGACGGGGATGCCGGTCTGCTCGGCGAGTTCACGCAGTTCGTTCGAGGCGTCGGCTTTGATCACTCCGCCGCCGACGTAGAGCACCGGGCGTTCGGCTGTGGCGATCAGGTCGGCTGCGGCCCGGAGCTGCTTGTCGTGGGGTTGCGTGATGACGTGGTACCCCGGTAGCTGTCGTTCCGCGGGCCAGGAGAAGGTGGTGCGGGCTTGCAGCACGTCCTTGGGAATGTCGACGAGCACCACGCCGGGTCGGCCGCTGGAGGCGATGTGGAAGGCGTCGGCGAGGGCTCGGGGGATCTCGGCCGGGTCGGTGAGCAGGACGTTCGGGACAGCTTCGAGACGCAGAACTGTCGTAGGAACGTACAGGTCGCGAAATCCACTTCATCGATCGGAGTGGTGGTCACCATCGCCAGAAGGCGTTGGTAGAACACCGCGGGGGTGAGGCCGAATTCGGGAAGGATGTACTCGTCTCCTCCGCCGAAGGGGGACCATTTGACGGCGAATGCCAGCAGGGTGCGATCGTCCGGGCTCACGCTTGCTCCTTCCGGGTGTGGTGGGCGGTCAGGTCAGGTCGGTTGTGGTGAAGCCGCATTCGAGGGTGTTCTTGACTGTGGTGAGGAAGCGGGCGGCGTCGGCGCCGTCGACGATGCGGTGGTCGTAGGTGATCGACAGGTAGGCCATCGAGCGCACGTCGATGCGGAGTTCACCGTCGGCTCGGATGGGGATCAGTCGTTCGACCACGGCACCGACGCCGAGGATGCCGGTCTGGGGCTGGTTGAGGATCGGGGTGTCGAACAGGGCGCCGCGGCTTCCTGTGTTGGTGAGGGTGAAGGTGCCGCCGGTCAGTTCGTCCGGGGAGATGGTGCCGGTGCGGACGCGTTCGGCCTTGTCGGCGATGGCCCGGGCGAGCCCTTCGATCCCGAGATTCTGGGCATCGCGGATGACCGGCACCATCAGCCCTTTGTCGCTGTCGACGGCGATGCCCAGGTGGCAATGGTCGAAATAGGTCACCTCGGTGACCTCGCTGTTCAGCGAAGCGTTCAGAATCCGGTGCTGCGCGAGCGCGTCGACGGCGGCCTTGGCGAAGAACGGCAGGAACGAGAGCTTGATGCCGGTGCGGTCGTAGAACTCGTCCTTGTGGGTGGTGCGCAACCGGGCGATGGCGGTGACGTCCACCTCGAACACCGTAGTCAGCTGGGCGGCGGTTTGTAGCGACTCGACCATTCGCCGGGCGATGGTGCGGCGGATGCGGGGCAGCTTTTCCACTGTGGTGTCGCCGGTCCCGGGGTCCTTCGGTTGTGGGGCAGCGTCTTTCGGTGTGGGGGGCGGTGCCGGGGGCGACGGCCGCAGGGGAGGAGCCGCCGCCACCGGCGCCACCGGCGCCGCCGCGGCCGGGGGTGCCGGATTCGCAGCAGGCACCGGGATGGGTGGCTCAGAGGGTGTATCCACCGATCCGGTGTCCGGTTCGGCGATGACGGCCAGGTCGGCGCCGACGGCGACGACGTCGTTCTCCTCGGCGAGGATGCGTTGCAGGACACCGGTGACGGGGGAGGGGATCTCGGTGTCGACCTTGTCGGTGGCGACCTCGAGCAACGGTTCTTCGGCGGTGACGTGGTCGCCGGGTCGTTTGAGCCAGCGGGTGACGGTGCCCTCGTCGACGCTCTCGCCGAGGGCCGGCATGCGCACGGTGGTGCCGGTGAGTTGTCCGGTGGTCATGGGGGTCTCTTCTGTTTCCGGTGATGCGTGAACGGTGCCAGGTCAGGGGAGGAGGTCGAGGGCGGCGGCGACGATGCTGTCGGTGTCGATGCCGTGGTAGCGGTAGACGTCGTCGAGCCCGCCGACCTGCCCGAACTTGCTGACGCCGAGGCAGGTGCTGCGCACCCGGTTGATGCCGGCGAGGAACGCGAGGGTGTGGGGGTGGCCGTCGAGGACGGTGACCATCGGGGTGGCGCGGTCGGCGGGGAAGAGCTGATCGAGGATCCAGCTCTGACCCGAGGCTCGGCCCTGGCGGGCCTGCCAGGCCTCGAACAGCAGTCCGGGGCTGGTGATGCACAGCACGTCGGCCGGCGCACCGGAGGCCTCGAGCCGGTCGGCGGCGGCGAGCGCCTCGGTGATCATCGCGCCCATCGCCACGATCGTGACCTGCGCGTGGTCGCGGCGCCGGATCGGGTAGCCACCGGCGACGACCTGGCGGCGGCGGCGTTCGCGCGCGGCCGGGTCGGTGGGCACGGCGGCAAGGGTCTGATCGACCGGGCGGGTGGACAGCCGCAGGTACGCGGAGGTGCCGTCGGGGCGGCCGAGCCGGGCGAGGGAGGCGAGCAGGGTCCATTCGACGTCGATCGCGAAGGCAGGTTCGTAGCTGATGCAGCCGGGTTGTTCGAGGCCGATCGAGGGGGTCTTGATCGACTGGTGCGCACCGCCTTCGGCGGCGAGGGTGACCCCGGAGGGGGTGCCGACGAGGATGGACTGTCCGCCGGCGTAGATGCCGTACGACCAGGGCTCGAGGGCGCGTTCGACGAACGGGTCGTAGAGCACCCCGATGGGCAGCAGCGGCTGGCCCCAGCGGCTCCAGGTGGCGCCGAGTTCGCCGATCAGTCCGACCAGGTTGGTTTCGGCGATGCCGAGTTCCATGTGCTGGCCGGTGGGGCGTTCGTTCCAGTGCATGATCGTTTCGGCGTCGTCGGCGAACCAGTTGTGCCGCTCGGCCGCCGACCACACGCCGACCTTGTTCACCCAGCCGCCGAGGTTGGTGGTGGAGCTGACGTCGGGGCTGACGGTGACCACCCGCCCGGCGGCCTCGGGGGCTTCGCGGGTCAGGTCCAGCAGTACCCGGCCGAGGGCGGCTTGGGTGGTGGCGGTGCCCTTGGGGGTGCGGCCGATATCGGTGGGAATCGTCAGGTTCGGCAGCGCCGGGGTCGCGTCGCGCCGCAGCCGATCGGCGGTGCTCTGGCACAGCTGTCCTGCTGAGGTGTCGGCCGCGAACCGGCCCCACGGGTGCTGCGGGTCCATTCCCAAGGCCGAGGCCAGTTGCGTGTATTCGTCGACGGTCAGCAGCGCGGAGTGGTTCTGCGGGTGGCCTTCGGTGGGCAGGCCGTAGCCCTTGATGGTGTAGGCGATGATCACCGTGGGGCGGGTGTCGTCGATCTGCCGGTACGCCTCCGAGAGGGCTCGAAGGTCGTGTCCGCCGAGGTTGCGGACCGCGGCGGTGAGTGTCGCATCGTCGAGGGTGGCGATCAGCTCGGCGATCTGCGTGCTGCCGGGGCCGTCGCCGGGCAGCCGGTCGCGGACCTCGGCCGGGGTGCAGCGCAGCAGCCGCTGGTATTCCGGATTCGGCATGTCCAGGATGCGGGTGCGCAGCGCATCCCCGCCGGGTCGGGCGAACAGTTCTTCGAGCAGCGTGCCGAATTTGACGGTGACGACCTGCCAGCCGGCGGCGTCGAACATCTTCTCCAGGCGGCGGGCGGCGATGTGGGGCACCACCCGGTCCAGGGACTGGCGGTTCAGATCGACGATCCACACCACCTCACCGAGGTCGGTGATACCGGGATCGAGGATGGCCTCCCAGACCGCGCCCTCGTCGAGTTCGGCGTCGCCGACCAGTGAGTACTGCCGGCCCCGGCCGGTGTCGCCGAGGTGGGTGTCGACGTAGCGGCGGGCCATCGCACCCCAGATCGGGGCGGTGGCGCCGATCCCGACCGACCCGGTGGAGTAGTCGACCGTGTCCGGGTCCTTCGACCGGCTCGGATACGACTGCAGGCCCCCGAACTCGCGCAGGGTGGTCAGGTACTTCTCGTCCAGTTCGCCGAGCAGATAGTTGATGCTGTGCAGCACCGGGGAGGCGTGGGGTTTGACCGAGACCCGGTCCCCGGGCTGCAGGTGCTCGAACCACAGGGTGGTCATGATCGAGACCATCGACGCGCAGGACGCTTGATGGCCACCGACTTTCAGGCCGGTGGGGTTGGGGCGGACCCGGTTCGCGTGGTGGATCATCGAGGTCGACAGCCACAACACCCGCTGCCGGATCGCCTCGAGGGCGGCAAGGTCCTCGGACGCACCGGTGTGGTCGGTGGGGTGCGGGGTCACGGAGTCGAGGGACACGGGCAGGGACATCGGAATTCTCCTTGAAGACAACAACGCGGAACCGGGCAGGACTACTGCATCAGGTGCCGAGGGGAGCCGGCTCGGCCGGCGACGGATGAGACGCGGCCGAGCGGCGAAGGAATGGGGATGCCCACCGGATTGTGTCTGGGAGGCTGCCCGACCTGCGGGGTGTTACAACAGTCCACCAGCGGGTGTCTGTTTGCGCAATACTGGAACCGAAAATTGAGCATTATGCACCCCGCTGGCGGGTGTGGACGAAAGGGAGGTGGGCACTGTGCCAAGCACACACCGAGCCGACCGGATCGACGCGCGAATCCTGACCGCCCTGTCCGACGACCCCCGCGCCACCGTCCTGGCGGTGGCCGAGCGAACAGGTCTGTCCCGCAACACTGTTCAAGCACGTTTGAGCAAGCTCGACGAGGCGGGGGCGCTGCGCTCGTTCGAACGCCGCATCGACCCGGCAATCCTCGGGTATCCGCTGCAGGCGTATGTGCTCACCAACGTCACCCAGCGCAAACTCGACCGGGTCGGGGCCGCACTCGACGCGATACCCGAAGTTCTGGAAGTGCACGGCCTCAGCGGCGTCGCCGATCTGCTCGTCCACGTCGCAGCCCGGGACGCGGACGATCTGTATCGCGTCGCCGGGGACATCCTGAACATCAAGGGCGTCAAACGCACCACGACGGCCTTGGTGATGCGCGAAATGGTGGACTACCGGGTCCGACCACTGCTCGACACGCTCGCGGAGTAAGTAACCCACGATCACTCCCAGCGGAGGCACTCGGTGTGCTCGAGGCGCGGAAGCCGCTCGAACCACGGATTCTGCCCCGGGTAGCCGATGTTGACGACCAGCAGCGACCGCCACTGCCCGTCGGGGAAGAAGTCGGCATCGAGTGCGGCGGCGTCGAAGCCGCTCATCGGCCCGGCCGCCAGACCGCGGGCCCGGACGGCGAGGATGAAGTAGCCGGCCTGCAGCGCCGCGTTCAGCTGGGCGGTGGCCGACCGGACTGCCTCGTTCGATTCGTAGAGCGGCCCGAGTTCGGGCTTGAACGGCAGCAGCGTGCCCATATGGTCGTGGAACCGGGTGTCGACGGCCAGGATCGCCGCGGCCGGAGCCGAAGCGGTCTTGGCCTTGTTGCCGTCGTTCATGTGGGCGACCAGACGATGACGCCCGGACTCGGTGCGTACGAACACCACTCGCAGCGGCTGAGTATTGGCCCCGGTCGGTGCCCAGCGTGCCAGCTCCCAGATCTCGGTGAGGTGTTCGTCGGACACCGGGATGGGTGCGAAGGTGTTCGCGGTCCGCGCCGCGGTGAACAACGCCTCGAGCGCCCGGTCTTCGACAGGCTCGAGCCGGTGGGGTGCAGGGTTCTCGACGGTGTCGGTCACGGCAGTCCTCACTGATCTTGTGTCTGGCGAGAGCGGTGAAAGGCGTTGGCATAGTCGATGTACCAGTCCAGAGCGTCGGTATCGGCGACGGTGGCCCGGTTCAGTGCAGTCTCCGGCGGGGCCCCTTGGATGAGCTTCTTGATCGGCACCTCGAGGCGCTTGCCGGTGCGGGTGGTGGGTACGGCCGGGACGTCGACGATCTCGTCGGGCACGTGGCGGGGGGAGACCTCGGTGCGGATGGTGGTGCGGATCTTGTCGACGAGAGCGTCGTCGAGGTCGTATCCGGGGTGGAGTACCACGAACAGAGGCATGTGGTAGCCGCCGTCGGGGAGTTCGGCGCCGATGACCAGGGCATCGGCGATCTCGGGGAGGGCTTCGACGGCCTGGTAGATGTCGGCCGAGCCCATCCGCACACCGCCGCGGTTGATGGTCGAATCGGAGCGGCCGTGGATCAGGCAGCTGCCGCGGTCGGTGACGGTGATCCAGTCGCCGTGCCGCCACACTCCGGGAAAGGTGTCGAAGTACGCGTCGTGGTAGCGGTGACCGTCGGGGTCGTTCCAGAAGTAGATCGGCATCGACGGCATCGGCGCGGTGATCACCATCTCCCCGACCTCGTCGATCACCGGGTGTCCCTCGGCATCCCAGGCCTCGACGGCGACGCCGAGGCACGGTCCCTGCAGCTCGCCCGTGTACACCGGCTGGAGGGGATTGGCCCCGACGAACGCGGTGGCCACATCCGTCCCTCCGCTGTCGGAACCGAGGTGCACATCGGTCTTGACTGCCTGATAGACCCAGGCCCAGGTGGAGTCGGGCAGCGGCGAGCCGGTGCTCATGATCGACCGCAGGGAGCCGAGGTCGAAGTCCTCACCCGGTGTGGCGCCGGCCTTTTCGCACAGGGTCAGGTAGGCGGCTCCGGTGCCGAAACGGGTGACGCGTTCCTTACCGCAGATACGGAACAGGGTGTCGGGGCCGTCGGCGGTGGGGCTGCCGTCGTAGGTGACGATGGTCGCGCCGGTGACCATGGCGTCGACGAGCATGTTCCACACCACCCATGCGGTGCTGGCGGCGATGAACACCCGATCGGTGGGGCCGAGGTCGTAGTGCAGGGCGTTGGCCTTGAGGGATTCGAGCAGGATGCCGCCGTGGGAGTGCACGATGCCCTTGGGCAGCCCGGTGGTGCCGGAGCTGTAGAGAATCCACAGGGGATGGTCGAACGGCACCTGCTCGTACCGAGGTTCGGCGTCACCGGTGATCAGCTCGGCGAAATCGAGGACACCGACGGGAAGCGGTGCCGTGCTGTCGAGGTGGCGGACCATGATGGTGTTTTCGACGGTGGGCAGGTGGGCCTGCAGCTCGGCGAGCAGGGCGCGGCGGTCGACGGTCTTGTGGTTGAACCGGTAGCCGTCGACGCCGATGAGCACGGTCGGTTCGATCTGGGTGAACCGGTCCAGCAGTCCCTTGAGACCGAAGTCCGGTGCGCAGCAGGACCACACCGTGCCGACGCTGGCCGCGGCAAGCACCGCGACCACGGTCGGCGCGATGTTCGGCAGCACCGCCGCGATCCGGTCGCCGGGGCGCACCCCCATGGCGCGGAACTGTGCGGCGAGAGTGGCGACCTGGGACACCAGCTGCGCCCGCCCGATCTCGGATCGGTGGCCGTCCTCGTCGAGCGAAATGATTGCCGGGCCGTCGGCGTCGATGTGCCGTAGCAGGTTCTCCGCCCAGTTCAGCCGCGCCCCGGGGAACCACTGCGCCCCGGGCATCTTGTCTGCGGCCAGCGCGGTGGAAGCGGGAACCGAGGCGAGGACGTCGAAGTACTCCCAGATCGAGGACCAGAATCCCTCCGGATCGGTCACCGACCATTGCCACAGCGACCGGTAATCGGTGGTGCTCACGTTCTTTTCGGTGGCGAGCCAGCGCTGGTACTGCGACATCCGGCAGGAGGCGACCCGCTCGGCAGCGGGAGACCACAACAGTTCGGGCTCGGGACCGGACATCGGTGGGGGTTTCCTTTCGACTGGTATGCCACCCCGGCGACCGACCGAGGTATGCGCTGGTGAGTGCGCGGGGAGTCGGTCGCCGGGACGGCGTGTGCGGCGTCGGCTCAGCGGGACAGGAGGGTGCCGACGGTGCGTGCGAGCTCGTCGGCCGGAGCGGCGGCGCGTTCGGCGCTGCGCCAGGCGACGTGGTTGTCGGGGCGGACCAGGATCGCCCCGTCTTCTGCGATCTCGCGCAGTTCGTTCCAGCGGCCGGTGGGATCGGTGTAGTCGGCGCCGTCGGCGATCGTGACGACCTTGATGCGGATCCCGAACTTCTTCTCGACCGTGTCGGCCGCGCTCACCCAGGCCTCGCTCTCGGCGCCGGTGACGAGCACGAAGGCGGTATCGGTTCCGGTGAGATCGTGGGTGGAGACCCGGCGGCCGTGGTGCTCGATCCAGGCGTGGGGAAGGCGGTGTCCGGGGCGGGTGGTGGGGAAGTACACGCTGCCCATCGGGTCCCGCGGCGGAGCGTCGCTGCCGTCGGGTACCAGGGCGCCGTTCTGGTAGGCGAAGCCGATCTCGAGGTCGTGCGCCTGGAACTCGGTGCGCTGGGTGTTGGCGACCTCGAACGCCCGCGCCCGGCGGGTTTCGCCCATGGGGGTGTCGGAGAAGAAGTCGCGGAACACCTGGGTGCGGAGCTCGAGAGGCTGATCGGGGCTCAGCCCGAGGCCGGCGTCGATGACCATGTGGTTGAGGAAGGTGAACATGGCCCAGTCGACGTTGCGCATGCCCACCAGGCGCCGTTCCGGCTCGTAGGTGTCGAGCAGCGCGGGCGAGGCGTCCCCCCGCAGGACCGCGGCGAGTTTCCACACCAGGTTGTGGGCGTCCTGGATCGCGGTGTTGAGCCCGAGACCGGTGGTCGGGGGGTGCCGGTGGGCGGCGTCCCCGGCGAGGAAGATCCGCCCGACCTGGTACTTGTCGGCGAGCACCCCTTCGAGGATCCAGTGGCTGACCTTGTGCACCTTCGGTTCGAGGTCGGGCAGCTTGAGCAGTTCCCGCAGCCGGGGAACGATGGCCTCTTCGTCGAAGCGGTTGGGGTCGTCCGGGCGGAAGGTGAAGTGGATGACGAACTCTTCCGAATGCTTGCCCCAGGTCGGTCCCATCGCGGCCATGGCGCCGCTGTGCCACGAGCCGGCCCCTTCCGGGTTGACCAGCCAGGTGATCAGCACGTCGTCTTCCCAGTACTGCGACAGATCCGCGGTGAAATGGGTGCTGACCATGTCCAGGATCCCGGTCGGGCCCTCCAGCGTCACCCCCAGTTCGGGGCCCACGGTCTTGCCGCCGTCCGCGGCGACCAGGTACTGGGCGTGGACGGTGTAGGTCTGCTGCGTGTCCCGGTCGAGGATGACCGCATCGACGCCGTCGTCGTCCTGGGTGAACGAGACCAGTTCCCGGTGGAAGTGGATCGAGCCCGGTGCGCGCTGCTCGGCGTGCGCGCGCAGCAGCGGCTCGAGCCGCACCTGCGGGTAGTTGCTCGACAGGCACGGGCTGTCGTCGGCGTACTTGTTCTCGAGGCCGCCGCCTCCGAAGGAGTCGAGGGTGAACAGGGTGCGGCCGTCGAGTTCGCCGTCGCCGCCCAGGGAGGTCACCCAGCGGGTCTTGCCCATGTTCTTCGGCGGCGTGCCGACCTCGTAGATCGAGTCCGCGACGCCGTACTGCCGGAGCACCTCCATGGTGCGCTGGTTGAGGTAGTGGGCCTTCGGCAGCGGCGAGGTGCCGGTGTGCCGCTCGACGAGATGGTGGTCGATGCCGTGCTCGGAGAGCAGGATCGAGGTGGTCAGGCCGCAGCCGCCGCCGCCGACGACGAGTACGGGAACGGTGATGTCAGACATGGTGCGTGCTCCTGGAAACGGTGGTGAGGGGGTGGGGGCGGCCGGTGGCGACGAAGCGGTGGCGCATCTCGCCGATGCCCTCGGCCCGGCTCACGAGTTCGTCGTCGGTGCCGATGAGGCGTTTGGGCTCGCGGGTGAAGCCGATGCCCGCGGGGGTGCCGGTGAAGATCAGATCGCCGGGACGCAGCGGCACGATCGACGACAGGTAGGACACCAGGATGGGAATGGGGAAGATCAGATGCCGGGTGCGGGAGTTCTGCATGAGTTCACCCGAGAGCACGGTGCTCACCTCGAGGTCGTCACGATCGGCGAACTCGTCGGGGGTGACCAGCACGGGTCCGATCGGCGCGAAGCCGGTGAAGGACTTGCCCAGGGCGAACTGCTGCGGCGGTGGTCCGGACAGCTGCAACTCGCGTTCGGAGAGGTCCTGACCGAGGGTGAGGCCGGCGACGTGGTCCCAGCCTTGCGAGACGGGAACGTGGCGGGCGTGTTTGCCGATGACCGCGACGAGTTCGACCTCGAAGTCCACCGAGCCGCCGGGGTGTTCGATGGTGTCGTACGGTCCGGCAATCGCGGCGGGGAACTTCGTGAACACGAAGGGCGCATCCGGGAGTTCGAGGCCGGATTCTTCGACGTGATCGGCGTAGTTCACGCCGACGGCGAAGATCTGGCCCGGCCGGGGAACCGGAGCGTGCAGCTCCGATTCGATCACCGAAGCAGCATTGGAGAAGTCCACTGTCCGGGCCCACGAGACGAACTCGTCCCAGCGCTCGAAAATCTGCTGGGGATCCGCAGAGAAACGCCCGGCGCTGGCGGTTTCGACGTCGACGCCGCGTCCGTCCGCGACGAGGGTGAGCCGGCCGGATTGATTTGCCACACGCATGAGAACGAGTCCTTCGAGAGACGATCGAGTGTCGGTATCGGTAGAGGCCGTCGGGTCAGCTGGTGAGCGCGACCATCGGATCGGGCAGATGGGGGCTGGTCTCGAGAGCCCAGGCATGGGTGGTGATCTCCGAGACCGGGGTGCCCATCGTGAGCGCCTCGCGCATCAACTCGGGGACGAACGACACACCGACGGGGTTGTTGCCGTATTCCGGCCCGTGCATGTACTCGGTCGCCTCCTCCGGGGTGGCGAAGTTGTCGATCTGCAGTTCGACGAAGTTCCCGTCCGGGTCCTGGTAGTACAGCGACGTGGTCACCCCGTGCTGGATCGGCACCTTCGGTTCGATGCCCTTGGCCTTGAGCATGTCGTACCGGTCGAGTAGATCCTGCAGGGTGTCGAAGGTGTAGGCGGTGTGGTGCATGCCGGCGGCTCCGGGGTTGCGCGGCGCCAGCTCGACGGGAGCGCCGAGCAGAGCAACCCGGTGATGCTCCTCGTCGAAGGTGATGAAGCACAGGCCGTGGCCCTCGTAGACCACGTGAGCGTCGAGGACGGTGCAGTACCAGTCCCGCATCTCGTCGAAACGACTGGTCTGCAGCACAACGTGAGCGAACTTGGGGGTGGAGGTCATCGGTGTCTCCTTCGGAGCTGAACGTGGTCGTCGGTGCGAGACCTCGCGCGAATCCGGGCGGATCTCCACGTGGGCCGCTCGGGCAACAGCGTGCTCAGGACGGGAACGCTGCTGTCTGTGGAAGCGACGGCGCTGCCGGGACGGATTCTTGATGTGGTCTCTGTCATGTGATCTGTTGCACAATTCCATCCGATGTCGCCTTGTGCGGCTACGGGCTGGAAGCCAAGAAATCCGGACAGAGTTGGTCTGGAGCCCAATAGAGTCGTCTACACACCGTGCCGGGGTCGGATCGGAAGGATGCCGAAGTGGCGCATTGGACAGATGAGCTCTCGGGAGCACGTGCACCCCAGGCCGAGGACGAGTGGCTGAGCCCGGATGCCGAGCGCGTCAGGGAGGCTCTCGGGGGCGGGGCGGTGACCTGGGCGGTCGAGGTCGGTCAGGACATCGCCGCCAGGATTGCCCAGAAGATACCGGCCCTGGCGGACGAGGCGGCTGGCATGGAGGCGGTACGTCGTGCCACCACCTCCACCACGCTGCGCGCACTGATGTTGGTGGCCGGTCTCGGCGAGCCCGAAGCCACGCTGGCCAGTGCCGAGGTGGGCGAGATCGCCCGGGACTTCGCTCGTCGAGGTATGGCCCTCGACGATCTGCTGCGTGCCATTCGCGTGGGGTACGCCGTGCTGGCCGCGGCCCTGCTCGACGCGGCGCGCCTTGTGCTCCCGCCCACGGAGAGCAGTGCCGAACTTCGGCGGATCTCGGTGTTGCTCTTCGAAGTGCACGACGACTTCACGGCCGTGGCTGCCTCGGCCTTTATCGAGGAGCAGAGTGTCTGGGCGGCGGGGGTGTCTGCAGCCCGATTCGATCTGGTGAACCAGATCCTGGGCGCCGAGGACGTCGATCGGGTCCACGCCGAGAAGGTTCTCGGCTATGCGCTCGCCGGCCCCCACATTGCACTCGTCGCGTGGAGCGGACCGCACTCCACCCGGGATCTGCGTGCCGTCGTCGACACCGTCCTGCGGCAGCGAGGCGTCCCGTCGGCCTCGTTGGTACTACCGGTCGGGCTCCAGACGGTATGGGCATGGGGAACCATGACCTCCGGGAGTTCGCCGCACCGGTATGCGCTACCCACGTTCGACGATGCGTTCGTCGTGGTAGGGGAGATGGGCGTCGGGGTGGAGGGCTTCCGTCGAAGCCATGCCGAAGCCAAGGCGGTCGAACGGCTGATCCGCCTTCGCCCGGGTCAGGGTCCCTGCACCGTGGCCCACGAACACGTCGCACTCGAGGTGTTGCTCCTGTCGGATCCGGACGCGGCAGAACAGTTCGCATCGCGGCTGCTGGGCCCACTCGCGCAGCGCGAACCTCGCATGGCAGAGCTTCGGTCGACGCTGCGCCGCTATCTCGACATGGATCACAGTCTGTCCAAGGTGGCTGCGGCAGAGCATATCTCGAAGAACACGGTGACCTATCGCGTGCACAAGGCGTTGAATCTGTGTGGTCATTCGGGGGAGACGACCACCGACCTGCGTGCCGCGCTCCGCATTCACGAGTGGCTTCGAGGAGATCCGCTCGCCCGAGAATAGCGCTCGGCGGTACCGGCATCCTGCGTCCGCAGGTTGGTCTGGAAACCAAGGTTGGTGCGCAACCTTAGGCTGCGCACCAATGCGCAAGGCGCAACCCGTGCGGTCTACTTGTGTCCTAGAACACAGCCGGCCACCGCGGTGAGAGCAGTCGAAGCGGGTCCCGGCGCCCCATCCTCCAGACCCGCGGCATGTCCCGCGGTCGATCGAAGGACACGTCCGTTGACCTCGCTCCAGGAAACATTCAAGAACGTGATGGCGCACGTAGCCACCCCCGTCGCCGTCGCAACCTCCATGGACGGCGGGCTGCCTGTCGGCACCACCGTCAGCGCCTTCCTCTCGCTGTCGATGAACCCTCCGATGGTCCTCGTCTCCCTCGACCGGGGGTCCGAAACCCTCGAACTCGTCACCGAGTCGCGCAAGTTCGGCCTGAACATCCTGTCCAGTGACCAACACAGCGCCGCCCTGAAATTCGCCACCAAGAACGGCCTCGGCAAGTTCCACGGGGTCCGCTGGGACATCGACCACGACCTGCCCCGGATCACCGGTGCGGCCGGATGGGTAGCGTGCACCGTCGAACGGATCCTCGAAGGCGGCGACCACATGATCGTGCTGGGCACTGTCGTCGCCGCCGAGCAGCGCGACAGTGACCCCCTCACCTATCACCGCCGCACCTTCGGCACCCACTGCGCGCTGGAAATGGTGTAACCGGACAGTGCCGGTCGGCAGCGTCTGTCGCTTCTGCCCCTGTTCCCCAGCGCCGAACACCCTCGAAGAGAGGAAAGTCATGACCACCTCCGTTGCATATGCCGCTCTCCCGCGGACACCGTGGTCGACTGCAGCCGAGGGCATGCGCGCCCTGGCACGAGGCGAACTGATCATCCTGCGGCACGGTGCTCGTCTCGTGCTCGTCGGATGTGCAGGCACCGTGACCACCGAGCAGATGGCCTTCGTCATTCGACACAGCACGGGATTCGTCCAAGTGGCCCTCCACGAGCGGGACTGCGACCGGCTCGGTCTGCCCGAAGCCACTCCGAGTTCGCGCGCACCGTCGGTATGCGCATACGGCCAATGTGTTGCCGTCGACGCTTCGGCCGGAGTCACCACCGGTATCTCCGGGGCAGACCGGGCTCTCACCGCCCGGGTGCTCGCGGATCCCCGCTCGAGCGTCGACGACCTCAGCAGGCCCGGGCACCTCGTCCCCGTGCGGGTCGATCCGCGAGTCCTGTGCGAACGACAGACAGTCGCCGCCTGCGCGCTCGCGCTGACCGATCTGGCACGGCCGGAATACTCCGGTGCGGTCTTCGCCGAACTCGACGGCATCAGCGACCCGGTGAACACCGCCGGCCCCCACGACGCCGAGGCACTGGCCGACAGCTACGACCTCACCCTCGTAGCACCCGACGAGCATCACGAACGCTCCCGCTGACCGCCACCCTTTTCCGAATCTCTTCCGATCCAGCCGATGTCGCGCACCCGAGGTGTGCGGTGCCGGCGTGGGTCAGCTCTCTGCGATCAGTTCGACCCCCCCATCCCGAAGCGAGGAAACCATGGACATCACCGCCGATCAACTGATGAGCCGCGTCAACGACCTGGTGCCGGCCTTGGCCGAACGCGCCCAGAAAACCGAGGAGAACCGAGCGCCGCTCGACGAAACGATCACCGACCTGATCGACTCGGGGATCCTGGCGACGCTGACACCGAAAGCGTACGGCGGGCTCGAACTCGGTCTCGACGTCGCAGCCGACATCGTTCGCGCCATCAGCGCGGTGTGCCCGTCGACGGGGTGGGTCACCTCCTTCTACATCGGCGCGGCATGGCGCGTGAACATCTTCCCCGAGCAGGCACAGCGGGAGATGTTCGCGGACAAGCCCTACACCCTCACCGCCGGCACTGCCGCCCCGCTGCGCGGAGTGCAGAAGGTCGAGGGCGGCTACCGGATCACCGGCCAGACCGCCTGGAACTCCGGTTCCGCCCACGCCGAATGGTTCACCTTCGCAGGAGTTTCCATCGAGGAGGGGCGCCCGCCGGCGCCTTTGTGGTTCCTCGTTCCTCGCAGTGAGGTCAAGATCCACGACACCTGGTACATCTCCGGCATGGCCGGGACCGCCAGCAACGACGTCTCCGTCGAGGACGTGTTCGTCCCCGACTACCGGACCGGCCCGTTCGACCTCGCCCTCGCCGGCACGGCCCCCGGCATGCTGATCCACGAGAACCCGATGTACCACCTGCCGTTCCTGCCCTTCGCGATGGCGGAGGTGACCCCCGTCGTCGTCGGCGCCATGCGGGGGGCGACGAACGCCTTCGTCGACCGCACCCGTCAACGGCAGGGAACCTTGAGCCAGGAGAAGGCCGCCGGCAAGCAGGCCGCCCAGATGCGGCTCGGCCGTGCCCTTGCCGCGGCGGACGCCGCAGAGACTCTCCTGCACGCCTTCTTCGAACGCCTCACCGCACAGCGTCCCGAGCAGTCGGATCCGCAGGATCGGGCCGAAATGAAACTGAAGGCGGCGTACATGACCGACCTGTGCCGCAATGCACTCACCGACATGGTGCGCGGCATCGGCGGCGACGGATTCCGCACCGCCTCGCCGATCCAGCGCTTCCATCGCGACCTCAATGTCCTGGCGGTACACGCCTTCCTCGACATCGACACCGCATCGGAAACGATGGGTCGCTTCACCCTCGACCTCCCCGTCGCCGACCCGCTGCTCTGACACACCCGAATCGGTCCACCCACACGCCTCCAGGTGCGCGACGTACGAGCACCTTCACCGCAACGGAAGTGAACGCCATGACATCGGATACGACCTCGCACGATCTCACCGCCCTCGAGATCACCCGCAACCTTCTTCATGCTGCGGACACCGATATCGCCCGATTCTTCGGGTACTTCTCCACGGACTGCATCTTCCGCATGGGGAACAACGACCCGGTCGAAGGAAGCGAGGCGATCCAGGAGTGGGTGGCGTCCTACCTGGGATCGGTCGCCGGAATGCGGCACGTCATCCTCGAAGAATGGTTCGACGGGAACGTCACCGCCTTGCATGTGAACGTCACGTACACGATGAACGACGGCACCACGTTCACCCTTCCCGCGGTCACCCGCACCCGCATCGAGGACGGGAAAGTGACCGAGTATCTGATCTTCATGGATCCCAGCCCGGTCGTCGCCGCGCGTTGACACCGAGAGGCGGCTGCTGCCGCAGACCTACCGGTGGCAGCCACCCGACTCGGTGACGCCACATCGCCCCACCCTGCGCATCCCCCACGCCCAGTCGTACTCCACGATCGCGTACGGGGTGGAACACCTCGAAAGGAACCACCATGAACCATCCCACAAGTCGCGAGCCGGAACAGGACTCGGTCGGCCCCGAGTCGTCGTCGACGAACGCCGCCACGGCGATCGATGTGTCGTCGCGGCGACCGGTGGTGATTTCCGGCGCGGGCCCGGTAGGGATGATTCTCGCGCTCGAACTCAGCCTGCACGGGATCCGCAGCACCCTCGTCGAACAGGCTCCGCAGACGACCCGCTTTCCGAAGATGGATCTGACGAATGCGCGCAGCATGGAGCTTCTCGACCGGCTCGGTCTCGTCGACGACATCCGGTCGGTCGGCGTCGCCCCGGAGCACTCGCACGATGTCGTCTTCTGCACCTCGATGGCAGGCCGGCAGGTAGGCCGCTGGAAGTACCCCAGCGTCGACGAGATGTCCGAGTGGATCGCGTCCAGGAACGACGGCACCACGCCGGCGCACGCCTGGCAGCGGGTCACCCAGATCGAGGTCGAAAAGCTGCTCATGCGCCGCTGTCTCGCAGACGAGAACATCGAGGTTCTCCGGCCCTGGCGCGTCACCGCCGTCACCCAGGACGACAGCGGCGTCCGGATCGAGATCACCTCCCCGGTCGACGGCACCGTCCACACACTCGCGGCGGACTACGTCGTCGGATGTGACGGCGCCGCCTCGGTCGTGCGCCGCGCCATGGGGCTGACCATGGAGGGCGAGCGCGGCGTCATCACGTTCTGCCAGGTGCATTTCAAGTCCCGGGATCTCGAGACCCTGCACGCGCACGGCCAGTTCTGGCACACCTTCTTCGTCGGCGGCGGCGTCGGCGCGATCATCGCCCAGGACGAACGCGACACGTGGACGCTGCAGACCAGCGCCATCACCGACGGTGTGCGGACCGAAGACATCGACAAGCAGGAACTGCTGGACGCGGTCTGCGGCCGGCACCTCGACGTCGACGAGGTCCTGCAGAGCAGTGTGTGGCACGCGAACGTACTCGTCGCCGACCGGTACCGCCTCGGTCGGCTGTTCGTCGCAGGCGACGCCGCCCACGAGGTCATCCCGACCGGCGGATACGGACTGAACACCGGCATCGCCGATGCCGTCAACCTCGGATGGAAGCTCGCCGCAGTCATCCAGGGATACGGCGGCAACGATCTTCTCGACAGCTACGAAACCGAGCGTCGTCCGGTCGCGGTCATGGCCCGGGACTGGTCGTTCCGCCATCTCGGCGTCCACGTCGAAGCCCAGCAGCTCGTCGACCGCGAACTCGTCGAAGCCGACACCGCCGAAGCAGACGAGCACCGGCACGCCCTGGAGGAGTACTTCGCTTCCCACACCGGTGAGCACGAGAGCTTCGGCGTGGAAATGGGGTATGTGTACGCCTCGCCGGTGATCGTCCGGGACGACAGTCCTGTCCCCGACAACGACGGTTCGACCTACATCCCCACCACTCTTCCCGGCGCACGCGCACCGCACGTGCGGCTGCCGGACGGCCGGTCCATGCTCGACGCCTACCGCGACACGTTCACGATCGTCAGCTTCGTCGGCAAGGACGCCGCGACGGAACTGGTCGATGCTGCAGCCGCCGCGAACATGCCCATTCGAGTGCTCGCGGTGGACGACACCACGGTGCGCGCCGTCTACGAGGCCGATCTCGTACTCGTGCGGCCGGACGGTCACGTGGCGTGGCGCGGAAACAGCATTCCCGAGGATGTGTCCGCGCTGATCGGGGCGGTCACCGGTCGAGTCGACACATCCGCGTGCTTGGCCATTACTTCTGTTCGAGGACCACAGTTTTCGTGATCGGGGACCGTCCCTGGGTCGACGCCGTGACGTCGGCGAACTCGTCGGCGAGGTAGGCGCTGCTGCCGACGAGCATGATGAGCGCGCCCGCGATCCACGCGGTCCAGGCCGCGCCGTCGCCGGCGAACTGCCCGATCCACGGCGAGATGAACAAGATCAGGCCGACGACGGACAGGGACCAGTGGTCCTTGGTCGGATCCCGGGCGATCAGCGACCACAGGGCGTAGATCGCGGCGATGGCGCCCAGTCCGAGAGTGACCCCGGAGCCGACGGGGGTGGTGTCGAACCATACCGATGCGGTCATGGTGACGATGCCCAGGATCAGGGCGATCGCTCCGGCCGACGAGTTCGAGATCTTCATGTGCGTCCCTCTCTTCGAATCGCTACATGTTGCGTAGCTACATATAGTGTAGCGCTATTGTAGGATTGTCGTAAGTCCAGACAGCGGACAGGAGGGGGCGCATGCGGCAAGGTGAGGGGACTGCCACGCCGGAGGAACGCATCGCCGACGCCGTGCTCGAGCTGCTGCGTCGCAAGGGGCCCAAGGCGGTGACGATCGAGGCCGTGGCCGCACACACGGGCATGGCCCGCACCACCATCTACCGCCGCTACCGCGACCGGGACGAGATGCTCACCGCGGTGATGGAGCCGATCGCGCAACCGTCGCCTCCCGCGCCGGATGCCACCGCGCAGCAGGTGCTGACGTGGCTGGCCGAGCAGTCCCTCCGTTCGGTCGACGGGGGCGTCGGCTTCGGCGGCCTCGCCGCGCTGGTGACCGATGCGGATCCCGCGTTCACCGGTCTCATCCGCTCGGTGCTCGTGCGCCACCGCAGCACCTTGACCGAGGTCGTGCGACACCACATCTCGCGGGGACTCGTGCGAGCCGACCTCGACGTCGAAACATTTCTGGACTGCATCGTCGGTGCCTACTTCGCGGAACGGGCCCGGAGCGGTGACATCGACGCCAACTGGAACGAACGGGTCGCGCAGACGCTGCTGCCCGCGTTCGTGCAACCGTGAGCCGTCCTGGAACGAGCGAATGTACCCTTCCCCCTTGTAGATCGACGGAAGGGTACATTCGCTCGGCTGCAGGCGGCGGCCGCTAATCGAACATGCGGTAGACCGCCTCGACGACGACGGCGGGCCGCTCGCTGCCCTCGAGCTCGATCATGCCGTCGATTGTGATCTGCACGCCGCCCTTCGGCAGCTTCTCGAGCGACTTCAGCGTGGCGTTGAGGCGGACCTTGCCGCCGGCCGGAACGGGGTTGGTGAAGCGGACCTTGTTCAGGCCGTAGTTGACGGCCATGGTCACGCTGTCGACCTTCAGCACCTCGCTCCACATCGGGATGATCAGCGAGAGCGTGAGGTAGCCGTGGGCGATGGGGCCGCCGAAGGGGCTTTCCTTCTTCGCCCGTTCGACGTCGAGGTGGATCCACTGGTGGTCGTCGGTGGCGTCGGCGAAGGTCTGGATGCGGTCCTGCTCGACGGGCAGCCACGAGCTGACACCGAGCGGTTGCCCGACGAGTGCCTCGAGATCGTCCAGGGTGGCGACGTGGGTGGTGGCGGTGGCGGGAATGGTCATGGGAACTCCTCGGTTCGCAGGTACCGACGTCAGCGCTCGATGCCGAGAACGCGCAGCGCGTTCTGCTTGAAGATCATCGGGGCTACGTCGGGTTTGATGTCGAGAGTGGCGAAATCGTTGCGCCATCGATCCACTTGGATGACCGGGAAGTCGGATCCGAACAGCACCTTGCGGCGCAGCATCGTGTTCGCTGCCTTGACCAGTTGCGGCGGAAAGTACTTCGGCGACCAGCCGGACAGGTCGAGGTAGACGTTCGCCTTGTGGGTGGCGATGGAGATCTGCGCGTCGACCCACGGTACAGCGGGGTGGGCCATGACGATGGTCAGATCGGGGAAGTCGGCAGCGACGTCGTCGAGCAGCATCGGGTCGGAGTAGCGCAGCTTGATGCCGTGCCCGCCGGGCAGCCCCGCGCCGATGCCGGTCTGCCCGGTGTGGAACAGGGCCGGCACCTGTGCCTCGACGAGGGCCTCGTACAGCGGGTAGAAGCGCCGGTCGTTGGGCTCGAAGCCCTGCATGCTCGGGTGGAACTTGAAGCCCTTGACGCCGTACTCGTCGACCAGGCGGCGCAACCGCTGGACGGCGGCCTTGCCCTGCAGGGGGTCGACGGAGCCGAACGGGATGAGCACGTCGTTGTTCTCGGCGGCGAACTCGGCGATCTCCTCGACCGAGTTCGGGGCGTGCCCGGTGGCCGACTGCGCATCGACGGTGAACACGACCGCGGCCATGTTCCGCTCGCGGTAGTGCTCGGCGATGGACTTGATGGTCGGGGTGCGTTCCTCGCCGGACTTGAAGTACTTCTCCGACGCGGCCATCAGTTCGTCGTCCATGGACCGGTGGCCGCAGCCGTCGATCTCGACGTGGGTGTGGATATCGAGGGCGTCGATCTTGTCGAAGTCGATGCCGTATTCGTAACGGCTCACTTGGCGAGCACCTCCTCGGGGAATTCCTCGCCGACGGACTCGACGCGGTCGGCGAACACGATGGGCCACTGGGCGGCGACGTCGTCGGCGGAGAAGCCGCCGTCGTGGAAGGCGGTGGCGGTCAGCTGCGGGTGCGACCACAGTGCGAGGCGATCCCCGCCGACGGAGAACGCCTGACCGGTGATGGCGGCGGCGTCGTCGGAGGCGAGGAAGGCGATCAGGCCCGCGACGTCCTCGGGGGTGCCCATGCCGACCTCGCGGCGGATGACCGCGGGCAGCTCGCCGGTCTGCTTCATCTGTTCGATGTAGGGCGCGAAGATCGGCACGGTCTCGGTCATCGCCGTGACGGCGACGGGGCACACGGCGTTGGCGGTGATGCCGGCGCGCTGCAGTTCCATCGCCCAGGTGCGGACCATGCCGACGACGGCGGCCTTGGCGCCGGCGTAGTTGGTCTGGCCGAAGTTGCCGCGCTGGCCGGCGGGGGAGCCGATGGCGATGATGCGCCCGCCCTCGCCCTGCTCGCGGAAGCGCAGCACGGCCTCGCGCACGCACGTGAAGGTGCCGCGCAGGTGCACGTCGATCACGGCGTCGAAGTCGTCGTCGGTCATCTTCCACAGCACCTTGTCGCGCAGGATGCCGGCGTTGGTCACCATCACGTCGAGGCGGCCGAAGTGCTCGACCGCGGCCGCGACGAGCTTCCTCGCCGTCTCTGTGGGGCCGACGGGGGCGACCACGGCGACGGCGCGTCCGCCCGCGGCGGTGATCGTCGCGACGGCGGCATCGGCGGTGGCCCGGTCGACGTCGTTGATCACGACCGCGGCGCCGTGACGGGCCAGCTCGGTGGCGTAGGCGAGGCCGAGGCCCTGTCCGCTACCGGTGACGACGGCGACTTTGTTGCTGAGGTCCACGAGATCCTCCGTTGCTCGAGCTGATGTACTCCCAATCACATAGGAACATCTATTATTGAAAAAGTCAACGATTGAGGAACTGTTACCCTGAGGGTCACGACGAAAGGCTGTCGGAATGGAACGTCGACGCGTCCTCGAGGACGACCTGGGATTTCTGCTGACGCGTGCCAGCGCGATGGTGGTGCGATCGGTGAACGAGGCCCTCGCCCCGCTCGGGCTGCGGGTGCGCCCGTACACGGTGCTCTCCCTCGCGTGCGACGAACCCGCCGGTGTGGCGCAGCGCCGCATCGCCGCGGACATGGGACTAGATCCCAGTCAGATCGTCGCGATCGTCGACGAACTCGAGAACCGTGGCCTCGTCGCGCGCACCGCGGATCCGGGCGACCGGCGCAACAAGCTCATCGTCGCCACCGACGAGGGGCGAAAGCTGTGCGACGAGGCGCGCCGGCTCAGCGAGGAGGTGTCGGACCGGCACTTCGCCGGCGTGAACCCGGCTCTTCTCACCGAAATGCGCAATGTGCTCGGCCGCATGGTTTTTCCCGAGTCGGTGAACTCGGTCTCCTGAACGGCCGCAAGCCGCCTCGCAGACGGCGCTGGGTGCATGTCAGCCTTGCCGGGCAGGAGTCGACGCATCGATCGATGCCGGACGGGTGACCAGCCACAGCGCCGCCACTACGGTGCCTCCGAGTGCGGTCGCGGCAAGAGCGGCGGCGGCGGAATCGATCCACAGTCCGGCAAGTGCGAGGCCTGCCGGAACAGCCGCGGTCAGCACCCCCTCCGTGATCGCCACGGCACCGGTGAAGCGGGTGAGTTCGGTGCGGCCGAGAGCCAGGACCAGAAAGAAGAGCAACCAAAGCCCGGCCCAGGCCAGCCAGAATACGACGAAGAGCCGGCCGCCGTCGTACCAGGTGCGGGCGGCAAACCCGACCGCGGCCACCGCAACGAAGAGGGAGAACCAGCCCAACCCTTCCGGAGGCCATCCCGTCGCAGCGTTGATCCCGACCCACAGGTACGTGAAGCCGAACAGGTAGAGACCGGCTGCCCCGGCGATTGCGGCGCCGCCACCGTCCGTGGTGACGATCAGGACGGTCGGGATCACCACCTGGAGGGTGCCGACGCACAGGTTCAGCGGCGCAGCGGCGCGGGCGGAGATCCGCCCGAGAAGCATGATGCCGTTCACGATCAGGACGGCACCGACGTAGAACAATCCGACATCGGTCATCTGCGGTCGCTTTCCGCCGAGGCGCCCGCGGTGCCGGGGTGTCCGAGCATCCCGGCACCGCGGACCCGTCGACTTACCGGGGGAGGATGTCCTTGTCGAAGATGTCGAGCGGAATCTTCAGCGTGACAGCCGCGTTCGGAATGTCGACGATGCCGCCGACGTGCATCTCGCACGGTGCGACGCTGATGATCGTGTACGCCTGCTCGGGCGCGTAACCGAACTTACCGAGGTAGTCGATCGCCTGTTCGACGGCGTCGACCGCGGCCATGGTGGTATCGATGTACTTCTGCTCCCGGCCGCGCGCGGACAAACCGGTGAACGACAGGTACCGGGTACCGAAGTTCGGGTCGACAGGAGAGGGTCGCAGCATCGGGTTCCGCACCCCGTACTTCGCCATGCCACCCTTGATCAGGTTGAACCGCAGCCACGTGGACCCATCCATTTCGATGGCGTTCCAGGTGATTTCACCATCGCCCTCGGCGAAGTGAAGGTCGCCGCACGAGAAGAGCGCCCCCTCGACGAAAACCGGGAAGTACACCCGCGAGCCGCGGGAGAGGTTCTTGATGTCGAGGTTGCCGCCGTTCTCTCGGGGCGGCACCGTGCGCGCCGCCGTGGCGGCGACCCGCGCCCATTCGTCGCCCTCCAGGGTGCGCAGCACCGACGTCGCGATCGCGTCCTCCCGCGGGCCGGCCAGGCCGTCGGCGATCAGCGGATCCTCCCGCTCGTTCCAGATCTGCAGCAGCTCGTGCGACGGCGCCACGCCGATCACACCGGGGTGGCTGATCGCGGGGATCTCCACGCCCGGGATCTGCCGGCTCGTCGCGAACAGACCGTGCAGGTCCCACACCGTCTTGAAGCCTCGAGGGAACCAGCTCGCCAGTGGTCCGCCCATTCCGGGCAGGATGTTCGAGTATCCGATACCCGAGAGCGGCTGCACGTCCAGAACATCGACCACCAGTAGGTCGCCGGGCTCGGCGCCGTTGACGTAGACCGGTCCGGCGATCGGATGGGTACGGGTCAGGTCCAGATCCCGGATGTCCTGGTCCTCGTCGGCATCCTGGAGCTGGTAGTCGTCGTAGCCGGGGGTTTCGAGGATCACCTCGTCACCCGGATCCAGTTCGTGCAGCGGCGGAATGTCGGGATGCCAGCGGTTGTGCCCGAGCTCCTTCTGCTCGGCAAGGGGGACGCCCACCTCGCAGCAGAATCTCGGAACGCCGAGATCGCGGTTGGGGAAACGGGATACGCCCGAGCGCGTGAAGTCCACGTCGGCTCCGAGCGAACGGGGGAGAGCAACATCGCTTGACATCTGTCCGACCTCCAATGGGGGATGTGCGTGGTGCGGCTCACAATTTACTTCCATTTGGAACTGTGTCAAGTGGAAATAATCTCGGAGCGGACGCCGCTACCTCCGTGCGCAGGGGTGCGTGGCGCGCGAGGAAAGCTGCCGCGCGGCACGCGGCAGCATCCGTGAGTCACACGGGGGCGACGGTCAGCGAGTGGTGAGCTTCTCCAGAAGCGTTCCCAGTTCACGCAGCTCCGCAGGCGCGAGCGGGGCGAACGCGTCCGCGAGCGCGGCGGTCACCGCCGGGGCGAGTGCACGATGACGAGCGATGCCGCGGGCACTGAGGCGGACCATCATGCGTCGCCGATCGTAGGAATCCAAGGTCCGGTACGCCAGCGCGGCGTCGACGAGCCGATCGACCGTCCGGGTCAGGCTCGGCCCCGGGATGAGGGTGACGGCGGAGATCGCACTCATCGTGGCCTCTTCCACGGAGGCGAGGTGGTCGACCACCCGCCACTGGTCGAGGGTGAGATCCGACCCGGTGAGGGCGCCCCGCACGGCCGCGCGGACCAGGGCGGCCGCCCGATCGACCGCCAGCGTATCCACCATGACCGCGTCGTCCCGATCAGCCTGCACCATGGGCACCCCTTGCTGAGACATCGTTCCGAACGCAATACTTCCAGATGAATATTCCACCGCGCGTGCAGCGGCCGCAAGGAGGCTCGATGATGTCGAGGAGCTATCGCATCGGACTGGTCATTCCACTGCGCGGGCCGGGCGGAATCTACGGTCCGTCGTGTGAGGCCGTCGCGAACCTCGCCGCCGCGACCCTCAACGACAACGGCGGCATCCTCGCCCGCGAGGTGGAAATCGAGGTGATCGACGCGAGCCTGCCCGCGCCGGAGCTTCGCGCCGAGATCGCTCGACTGCTGGCCGCAGACCGCATCCACGCGGTGACCGGCTGGCACATCTCGACGGTACGCGAGCAGCTCTCCTCGGTCCTGGCCCATCGGATCCCGTACGTGTACACCTCCCTCTACGAGGGCGGCGAGTCGCGTCCGGGCATCATCTGTTCCGGTGAAACCCCGGGCCTGCAAATCGGTCCCGCGTTGCGATGGCTGCGGGAGCACGCCGGCATCCGGCGGTGGACGGTCGTCGGCGCCAACTACGTGTGGCCGCGACGGACCGTCCCCGCCATCCGCGCCTACTGTCACGAGCTCGATCTGCAGGTCGTCGAGGAGATCTACGTCGACTACGGCACCACCGACTTCTCCCGGGTGCTGCCGCGTATCGAAAAGAGCGGCGCCGAGGGCACCGTCATGTTGCTCGTGGGTCGTGACGCAGTCGCGTTCAACCGGGCGTTCTGCGGACGGGGTCTGCATCAGCGGCTGTTGCGGTTCAGTCCGCTGATGGAGGAGAACATGCTACTGGCAAGCGGGGCGGACGCTACCGAAAACCTGTTCGTCGCCGCGAGCTACTTCACATCACTCGTCACCGCGTGTGCGCAGGATTTCATGTCCGCCTATGTCCGTCGGTTCGGTCCGGGCGCACCACCGCTGAACAACGCCGCCGAATCGTGTTACGAGGGCGTGACCACTCTCGCCGCGCTCACCGCCGCGGCCGGATCCAACACGATCGACGAGATCCTCCGTCACTCGGGCACATTGAGCTACGACGGCCCCCGCGGGTCGGTGCACGCCAGCGCCGGGTTGATGCACCAGGACGTGCACATGGCCGTGGCCGACGGGTACGAATTCGACGTCGTGGCCACGCTCTGACGCTCCTGCTCCGGGCGCAGGACTCCCGATGGTCATCAGCACAGGAGACCAGCCGGACAGATGCCATGCCTCGGTTCGAACAGGACTGGAAGCACATGCATTTCCGCGGGGATCCCGGGGCGGAGCAGGAACACACCGGCCGGTCCCACGGCGCCTCGGCGAGGATCGGACTCAGCGAGGCCATGGGCCGTGGTCACGACGCCGGCGCGTTGCCGGCGAGGACTGGCGGCGCGGCGCGGTCGACGAGCCGCAGCTTCCACTCGGCAGCACGCACGGCTGCAACCGTGCGGTTGGCGGCGCCCGTCTTGCGCAGCACGTGCTCCAAGTGGGTGGACACCGTCGACGGGCGGATTCCCAGCTCCCGACCGATAGCGGTATTCGACGCGCCGTCACGCACCAGGCCGAGCACCTGCAGTTCCCGCACGGTCAGACCGTCGGGCGGTGGCACGACACGCGCCCGCACGAGGACCCCTCCGCCGCGGGCGGGCGCTAGGTGGGCGTCGTAGACAATGCCGGTGGCGATGAGCAGGTAGTCGGCGGCGCGCCCGCGGCGACGCACCTCGGCCGCGACCGCACGCAGCCCGTCGCCCGCGGCTACGAGCGCGGCGGCGGCGGGCTCCGGGGGCGCGTCGAGGGGGCGGTCGATCGCGCCGGATGTGGCGACAACGAGCACGATCCCGCGCCCCGGATCTCGGTCAGCGGGGCCGGGCGCGGCAGCCGGGTCGACGACGCAGGCGAGGTCGGCGGCGAGCAGCGCCACCATGACCAGGTCTTCCCGATCGAACACCCGTCCACCGGCAGCGCTCAGGTTCAACATCCCCACATAGCGCCCGTCGGGGGCAAACAGGCATTGGCTGAGGCCGTCGGTGTACTGCTGCGGCACGATGACCTCGTCGAAGACGGGACCGTGGCGCAGCCGCGGGGGCACCGTGCACAGCTGCTGCGGCAGGCGCCGGCCGAGCATGTCGTCGAACAGCGGGTGGCGGGGCAGAAAGCGATTGATCGCGTCGACGATCGGCCGCGGGTAGCCGAGGCTGGAGGCGGTGCGGTGGCACCCGCGCGCCGCGTCCCAGCGAGAGATGGCGCCATGCGCGAACGGCACGCACGCGGACAGCTCGAACAGGACGCGAGCTGGGTCGGGCGGGTTGTCGTCGCGGGCGAGGCGTGCACTCAGTGCCAGCGCGGCCGCGAGGCGTTCCGTGTCGGCGCGGGACATGAGGTGATCATCCCCGGCGCGTCGCGCGTTGGCCAGGGGCATCGTTTCGGCGTTCGCGCATCGGTCGTTCGGCCGATGTTGTGTTACGGGCGTCACCCTACTGTCGGGCCGTTCGTTCCCCCGAATGGAGATCACCGTGGACATCAACGACTACACCGCGCACGACGCAACCGGCCTGGCCCGCCTCATTGCTGACAGGCAGGTGAGCCCGGCCGAGGTGCACGACGTCGCGGCGCGGGCGATAGACGCCGTCGATCCGGTTCTCGGCGCAGTCGCCGGCGAACGGTTCGCCACCCCGCTCGACCACAGCAGCGACGGCCCGTTCGCGGGCGTACCGTTCGCGATCAAGGACCTCATCGCGCACGCGGCCGGCGTCCCGCAGCGCAACGGAAGCCGGCTGTTCGGCGACGGTCTCGTGCCCGCGGAGGACACCTATCTGATGGCGCGTTTCCGCCGCGCGGGCCTGGCCACCATGGCCGTGACCACCACGCCGGAGCTGGGGTTCAACGCGTCGACGGAGGCGGCCGCCGCGTACGGGCGCCCCACTCGCAACCCGTGGGACACCGACCGCAGCCCGGGCGGGTCGAGCGGCGGGTCGGCGGCGCTGGTGGCGGCGGGTGCACTACCGATGGCACACGCCAATGACGGGGGCGGGTCGATCCGGATCCCCGCCGCCGCGTGCGGGCTGGTAGGCCTGAAGCCGACCCAGGGCCGCACCACCCCCGGACCCGAATACGCCGACCCGCTCATGGGCCTGGGCATCGAATTCGCGGTGACGCGCACCGTCCGCGACAGTGCCGGGCTGCTCGACGCGGTGCACGGCAGTGAGCCGGGCGATCGGCATCTGCTCCCGGCGCCCGAGCGCCCGTTCGCCGAGCTGGTCGGGCAGGACGTGCGGCCGTTGCGGATCGCGGTGTGCACCACCCCGTACGACCCGTCCCGCGCGGTCGACCCGCAGTCCGTCGCCACGGTGCAGGAGGTGGCGGCAGTACTCGAGCGACTCGGCCACCACGTCGAAGAGGCGGCCCCGCGTATCGACGCGCAGACCTTCGACGACGCGAACTTCACCGCCTGGTGCAGCTTCCTCGCCGACGGCGTCTACGCAACCGCAGAATTGCTGGGCGTCACCCCCAGCCGCGAGCACCTGGAGGCGACGACGCTCGAGTGCGCCCGGTACGGCGCGACGCTCACCGCGCGCGATCTGTACGCCGCCGACCGGGTGTTCAACACGGTGCGCCGCGAGGTGGCACGCTTCCTCGGCGAGTACGACGTGCTCCTCACACCGACGACCGCGCAACCGACCGTCCCGCTCGGGCACCTCGACGCCGACAACCCGGAGCTGGACGCGCGCGGATGGTACGACCGCATCTTCGACTACGGAGCGTTCACCTCGGTGTTCAACACCACTGGGCATCCGGCGATCTCGCTGCCGCTCGGGCAGTCCGCCGAGGGCTGGCCGGTCGGGGTGCAGTTCGCCGGGCGCTACGGAGACGAGGCGACCCTGCTGCAACTGGCGGGCACGATGGAGCGGGCGATGCCGTGGGCGCATCGCCGTCCTCGCGTCCACGCCTGACCGGCGGCGGCCCCGGCGTCGAGGCGCGAACCGGGGCCGCCGCTCGCACGCCGCGAGTCCGAGCCGGCGAAAGACCTGGGTGCGACGGTGCCGGGCCGGTTCCACGCGTCTCTTTCGGTGAACCGCCCTCGATCCGCCCCGTGGCCCCCATAGTCGTGGGTGCGCCGTTCGGGCATGCCCTGACGGCGCACCAGCGCTGACCCCGGCTCGTTGGTGGAATGGGCAGGGCGGGGCGAAGGTGCAAGGCGCAGCGAGACCGCTCATGCCGCTGCCGAGGCGAGCAGGACCTCCGGCAGGGAACATGCCGGCTTGCTCCTGTCGGCGCGCCGATTCTGGACGTTCATCGCGTGCTCGGAGTTCGGTGCCCGAGCATTTCGTGCGCTGGCACTATCGACCTTGTGGTTGCTGTAGCGGTGGCGATGCTCGCCGGGGTGCTCGTCTTCGCCGTGATGCGTCCGTGGGGACTGCCGGAGGTGTTCGTGGCACTGCCGGCCGCGGCCGCAGTCGTCGCATTCGGCGGCGTAACCCCGCACGAAGTAGAGCAGCAGCTGCGCACGCTGTTCCCGACCGTTGCGTTCCTCGCCGTCATACTCGTGCTCGGGCATCTCGCCGACGCGCTCGGCGTGTTCGCGTGGGTGGCGTCGGTTCTCGTCCGGCGCGCGAATCACGACCCGCGACGTCTGCTCAACGCCGTGTTCGTCACCAGCGCCGTCGTGACCGCCGTGCTCAGTCTCGACGCCACCGTGGTCCTGCTGACGCCGATCGTCCTGCGGGCCGCGACGGCGCTGCGGATGTCGCCCCGACCGCACGTCTACGCCACCGGCCACCTGGCGAACTCGGCGTCGCTGCTGATGCCCGTCTCCAACCTGACGAACCTGCTGGCCTTCACCGCTACCGGGCTCACATTCCTGCACTTCACCGTCCTCATGACGCTGCCGTGGCTCGCGGTGGTGCTCGTCGAGGGTCTCGTCTTCCGGTGGTTCTTCGCGCGCGACCTCGCCTCGTTGCCACCGCTGCAACCCGACCCGATACCGCCCGTGCACGCGCCGCGTTACGCGCTCGGGATCGTCGCCGCCACCCTCGTCGGATTCGCGGCGACGGGGCCGCTGGGGATCGAACCCGTGTGGGCGGCGGCGATGGGCGCGGCGGCCCTTGCCGTCCCGGCCCTGCGGCGGCATCGCACCACCCCTCGGCGAGTTCTCGCCGCCGCCGATCTGTGGTTCTGCGTGTTCGTCTTCGCGCTGGCCGTCGTTGTCGCCGGCGTCTCGTCCGGCCCCGTCGGCGACGCGTTGGCGAACGTGCTGCCCACCGAGCCGAGCCTCGGGGCGCTGCTCGGGGTGGCGGCCGCAGCCGCGGTGGCCGCCAACGTCGTCAACAACATTCCCGCGACGTTGATGCTCCTCACCGCTCTGGGCCCCGGGGCCCCGCCCGCTCTGATCCTTGCTGCGCTGCTCGGTGTAAACCTCGGTCCGAATCTCACCTACGTCGGTTCCCTCGCCACGATGCTGTGGCGACGTCTGCTCGAAGGCTCCGCCGGCCGTCCGGACCTTTACACCTACACCCGGCTCGGCGTGATCACGACGCCGCTCACCCTGGTCGTCGCGGTTCTGGCGCTGTGGATCGTCACCTGACTCCGCGTCGGACCTGACCGACCACCTCGGCGCAACCTCCGGGTCGAACTCGTTGCACGGTGCAGCGTCCCGGCTCCGACGACCCGCCCTCAGCGGTGAACCGGCGGCACGTCCCGTTGCCCCAGCCGCAGACGGGCGGCGGGAATGACCCCGGGAAAGTAGTAGTGGCCCTCCGGAGACTCGACCAGATCCTCGGCATCGATACCGTGGACCTCCCACACGTCGACCGCGCCGCCGGTGTTGTTCATCTGCACGAACCAGTCCCGCTCCCACTCGCCGGCGCAGAGGAAGCAGCCCTGCTGCTCGGGCCGTCGGCTACCGGCGATACCGGGCGCGGCATCCATCCGATTCCAGTCCAGGCCGTATCGCGAGATGGAAGCACGGTTGAGCACGGAGGTGACGTGGTAGCGGATAGCCATCCGCCGACGGTAACAACGACGAACTATCCCGGATAGTAGATTTTTCCGGAACCCCTGGGTATGGAACGCCGCATACCGGACTCGGCTGAGGTGACTTCGATGCGAGAAGTCCGTGCCCGGGCGTCACCTTCGCCAGAACAGGTGGTGCGTCACGCCGCTCGGGCTGGGCACGACCTCGAGATGGAACCGGTCGAGTAGCTCATCGGGTGACTCCCAGAGTCGTACTCCGGATCCGAGCTGCACCTGCGAGACCGCCACGTGCATGGTGTCGACGAGGTCGGCCTCGAGAAACTGCCGGATGGTGGTAGCCCCGCCACCGAGTCGGACATCCTTGCCCCGCGCCGCCTCCCGCGCCCGCTCGAGGACCGTGGCCGGGTCGCCGTCGACGAAGTGGAAGGTGGTGTCGGAGAGGGTGAACGACGGGCGCGGGTGGTGGGTCAGCACGAACACCGGGGTGCGGAACGGGGGTTCGTCGCCCCACCATCCGCGCCACTCGTGGTCGTGCCAAGGCCCGCGTTGGGGACCGAACTTGTTGCGGCCCATGATCTCGGCACCGATATTGCGGGCGTAGTCCCGCGTGAAGTAGTCGTCGAGGCCACGGCTGCCGCCAGGGTCTGTGCGCATGGGCCAGCTCGCCGTCGCGCCGGCCCACGCGAACATCTCGCCAGGGTCGGCGTGTCCGAACGGCCTCTCGAGGCTCTGGTGTACACCGGCCCCGAAGCCGTCACACGAGACGGTGAAGTTCTGGACTCTCAGCAGCTGATTCACTCGGTTCCTCCCGCACTCTCGATGAGGATGATACGGAGATTGAGACTCCACGGGGTGGACAAACTCATCGGTGGGGTGGCAATCATCCGAAATTCGGATCACTTCGAGAGACGACGGGAGGAACATCCGGGGAACAGAGTTCCTTGTCGGGGCGTCGGCCGCCCGGCCATGGTGATCGCAGGTGACACCGGGTCCGTGGCCGTCGTGCCGCGGTTCGTCGAGTACTCGAGGCATGAGATGCACAGGTTCACCGAACCGATCCCCATCCCTCCTGCGGCATTCATCGCAGCCCGACGTGGTTCACCCGCGACCTCGACACCACGGGACGGATCGAGACCGGTGTACTGATGGAGGTGGCGGTGCCGCGCTGATGGGAACCGACTCGTCGATCCTCGCCGACAGCACGCCATCGCCACCGTCGGCCAACTCTTGGACGGCATCGCCTGCCGGGACCGAGGGTCGATCGCCCGGCGGTCGACCGGCCCACTCCTCGATGAGCTGCTGCCGGGCAGCAGCCAGCCCTTGTCCACAGGTCAGCACAGCCGGTACCACCCCGGTCTCGGCGGGGCGCCCATTGCCGTCGTCGAGGACGACGTTGCCGTGGTGCTCGGCGCCACCGACGAATCCGCCGAGCGTGCACCGAGGCCGGTCCCGGCCGTGCTCGTCGCATCCTCCTCCGCGCCTCGAACGGGACGCTGGGACGATCCCACCGTGATCCTTGGACCGACGCGCGGACAACACGGTCGCGGACGCGGTCGCCGAACCGGCCGAGTGGGACCGGAATGCCTGGCCGTGGATCGCCGACGACTGCGCGCTGTGGTGCGGTCTGCATCTGCGAGCTCGCCATCCCGAACTCGTCCGCCGGTACTGGGTGCTGTCTCCGTTGTCATGACACCCACCGCCGCTGAGTGCTGCCGACTGGGTTCTCGTCACGCCTGTCCCATTATCCTCACGATCGAGCGAAGACGGAGGCGAGGCGGTGGATCGCTCGGGCTCGGGCCAGCCGGGGGATGTCGCTACCGTCTCTGACACGGGTGCCGTCCGCGCCGAGTTGGTCGATGACGTCGCGGGCCCAGTCGATGTCGGTCGGGGTAGGGCTCAGGGCGCGGTTGATGACGGGGGCCTGCTCGGGGCGCATGCACAGCTTGCCCGACAAACCCATGGTGCGGGACACGGCGAGCGCGTCGGTGAGCGCGTCCTCGGCAGTGGTGAGTGTGGGGCCGTCGATGGGGCCGGGCAGTCCCGCTGCTCGGCTCGCTACCACCAGTCGTCCCCGCGCGTAGGACAGGGCCGGTGCTAGATCGGCTGCCCCGGTGTCGCGGCGGAAGTCGCCGCTACCGAAGGCGAGCCGGAAAGTTGGTTCTGCGGAAGCGATGTCGTAGGCGCGTTCGATGCCGAGTGCCGACTCGACGAGTGCCAGGACGGGGGTGCCGGCAGGTAATCGTATGAAGGTCTCGGTGACCTGTTCTGCCGATTCGCATTTGGCGAGCATCACGCCCAGCAGTCCGGGTGCTCCATCGAGTGCGTCGAGGTCGTGGTTCCAGTCCTCGCTTCCGGCGGGGTTGATTCGGACCCAGCCGGTGCCGCCGCGAGTGAGCCACAGGTAGAGGGCTTCTCGTGCCGCGGGTCTCGCGGAGGGGACGACACCGTCTTCGAGGTCGTAGATGACGGCGTCCGCCGCTCCGGTGCACGTGTCACCGAGATGCCGGCTGTGGGCTGCGGATACGAGCAACCACGATCGGGCATCGGTGGCGGGGACGACGGGATGGTCCGGGGGCATCGGTGCCATGGGCGGTCCTCCAGGTAGTCGCTGTTGTTATCGGGACAGCCATCCACCGTCGACGGACAGGGCGGTGCCGGTGACGTAGGCGGACGCGGCCGAGGCGAGGAAGACGACCGCGCCGGCGAGGTCTTCCGGCCGTCCCCAGGTGCCGGTGGGGATGCGACGCAGCATGTTCTCGGCCCGGGTGGGGTCGTCGCGGTGGGCGGCGGTGAATTCGGTTTCCATGTAGCCCGGGGCGATCGCGTTGACGCGGATGTGGTGGGCCGCCCACTCGTTTGCCAAAGCGCGCGTCAAGCCGAGGATTCCGTGTTTGGAGGCGGCGTAGGACGGGACCTCCATCCCGCCCTGGAACGAGTTGACCGATGCGATGTTGATGATGCTGGCGGCGGCGTTGTCGTCGAGGGCGGACCTCGCGAAGGCCTGGGCGAGTAGGAAGGGGGTAGTGAGGTTGAGGTCGAGCACCGCCGACCAGTCCGAGGGTGTGGTTTCGGTCGCGGGACCACGGCGGATGATGCCGGCGTTGTTGACCAGGATCGTCGGGTGCGGGAACTCGGTCTTGGCCCAGGAGAAGAGTTCTGCCGCCGATTCGGGGGTCAGGCCGCTGAGGTCGGCGGTGCGGGTCGCGCAGCGGACTCCCCGGGCGCGCACTTCCTTGGCGACCTGATCGAGTTCCCCGATGTCGACGGCGACGATGTCGGCTCCGGCCTCCGCGAGTGCGATGGCGAGCGCGCGGCCTAAACCGCGCGATGCCCCGGTCACGATGGCCGCGTTGCCGTCGAGTCGGAACAGGTCCAGGACCGGGGTGTGGACGGGTGCGTTCATGCGAGAGCTCTTTCTGCTCGGATCGGGAGACGAGACCTTTTGGCCGGGCCGGTGTGCGGGTGAGCGCCGCACACCGGCCCGGCGGCGTTGTCAGTTCCGGGTGGCCTCGTCGAGGACCCGGTCGTGGACGAGGGAGGTGCGGGCGGTTTCCTTCGCGGCGATCACGGCGATGATGGTGATCACGGCCAGGATGGCGAGGTAGATGCTGACCGCGATCGTGTTCTTCTCCTCGACGGTTCCCAGCAGTGAGACTGCGATGACGGGGGCCAGACCGCCGGCGAACACCGAGGCGAGTTGGTAGCCGAGGGAGGCGCCGCTGTATCGGACGCTGGTGCCGAACAACTCGGAGAACATCGCCGCCTGTGGCGCGTACATCAGTGTGGTGAAGATCAGGCCGATGAAGATGGCCGCCGCGATGATGGTCTGGTTGCCGGTGTCGATGAGGGGGAAGAACACGAATCCCCATATGCCGGCGCCGAGTGCGCCGGTGAAGTAGAGGGGTCGACGGCCGACTCGGTCGGACAGGGCGCCGATGAGCGGCGTGAGGAAGAACTGGGCGACGGAGGCGATGAGCACACCGGCGATCGCGGCACTCTTGGGCATATCCAGGTAGGTGACCATGTAGGTCATCACCACGACGGTGAAGATGTAGTACGAGGTGTTCTCCACCAGTCTCAGTCCCATGGCGATGAGCACCTCGCGCGGGTACTTGCGCAGGACTTCGATGATGGGGGCGTGTTCGCTCTTGTGGTTTTCGAGGGCCCTCTTGTTTTCGGCGAAGACGGGGGATTCCTCGATGCTCAGACGGATCCAGAGACCGATCAGGACCAGTACTGCACTGAGCAGGAAGGGAACTCGCCATCCCCAGGAATCGAAGGTTTCGTCGCTCTGGACCAACGCCAGCACCCAGAGAACCACCGCGGAGAGGAGGTTTCCGAGAGGAACGCCGGCCTGGGTCCACGAGGTCCAGAATCCGCGACGATCGTTGTCGCCGTGTTCGGCGGCCATGAGCACTGCTCCGCCCCATTCGCCTCCGACGGCGAAGCCCTGCAGTAGCCGGCAGCCGATGAGCAGCATCGGCGCGGCGATGCCGATGCTCGCGAAGGTCGGCAGCAATCCGATGGCGAAGGTCGCGGCGCCCATCATGAGCAGGCTGACGACCAGCATCTTCTTGCGGCCGAGTTTGTCGCCGTAGTGACCGAAGACGATGCCGCCGAGCGGTCGGGCGAAGAATCCCACCGCGAAGGTCGCGAACGCGAGCAGGGTGGCCGTGGCAGGTTCGCTGTCGGGGAAGAACAGGGGCCCGAAGACGAGCGCGGCGGCGGAGCCGTAGAGGAAGAAGTCGTACCATTCGACGGCTGTGCCGATCATGCTGGCGAAGGCGACCTTGACGATCGACGTGCGCCCGGCCGCGTGAGTAGCTGGTTCGACAGCGACATCGGAACTGGACATGGCGTGGCCTTTCGGGACAGGGGTGGGGTCCGGTGTGGTCATGGGACGAGCACGACCTTCATGTCGTGGCCGGCCGCGGCACGTTCGAGTGCCGAAGCCGCGTCAGTGAGGGGAATCTCGGTCACCAGCTGCGGCCACGGTGTCGGGTCGACGGCCATGGCGGTGGCAGCGGCCCGGTAGTCGACCTTGGTCGATCCGTAGCTGCCTTGCAGGCGAATCTCCTTGCGGGTGACGGCGTTGAAGTCGACCGTTCCGGTGCGGGCGAACAGGCCGACGACGGAGATGGGGCTGCCGGGGAGGACGGCAGCGATGGCGGCGTCGAGTGCCGCGGTCGAACCGGAGGCGTCGACCCAGGCGGTAGGGGTGAACGGCAGCTCGTCCCGTCCGGCGATCACGGTGCGCAGACCGAGGGAACGGGCGAGCGGCAATCGCCCGTTCTCGTCGTTGTCGACTCCTGAAAGTACGACATCGTGGCCTCGCTGGGCGAGGACGAGAGCAGCCATCGTGCCGATCGGTCCGGGTCCGGAGACCACCACCTGGGTGGGGCCCTCGCCGGCGTTCTCGATGTGCGCTACAGCGCGGCAGGCGACCGAGAGTGGTTCGGTCAGGGCCAGTGTCGACGCCGGCAGGTCGCGGTCCACCTCGACCAGGCGGACCTCGGAGACGACGAACGATTCGGCGGCGGCGCCGTCGAAGGACAGCCCGAGGACAGTGCGTTGGGGACAGATCTGGCGGAAGCCGCGCTCGCACAGCGTGCATACCCCACAGCCGTCGATCGCCACGGGCACCACTCGCTTGCCGAGCCAGTTCGGGTCGACACCATCACCGAGAGCTTCGACGCATCCGACCGCCTCGTGTCCGAGCACTACCGGGGGGTGGATCCATTCATAGCCGGTGTCGTGACGCCAGGCGTGCACGTCGCTGCCGCACAGGCCGCAGGCCTCGGTGCGAACCCGCACCTGTCCCGGGCCCGGTTCGGGCTTGGGTAAATTCTGCACGCGGACGTCGCAGGGGGTGGCACTTTTCTTGGTGAGAGCTCGCATGGGGAACCTGTACTTTCGCCCGCGGGCGGGCTCAGGGCTGAAAGAGGGTGAAATGCCGGCGGACACCGCCCCCGCGTGCGTAGAGCACTCGGTGTGGTTGCACCAGGCCGGGCGGTGTCCGCCGGAGCGGCGTCAGCGGATGAAGCGGTCGACGTAGTCGGCGCCGAGACCGACCGTCTCGTAGTGGGCGCGGGCCTTGTCGATCTTGCTGAAGACGTCCTCGATGCCGACGGTGTTGCCGTCGACGTCGACGTAGATGTAGGCGCCGCTCACGTGGAACAGGGTGGCCATCTCGGTCACGTCTTCGGGGACCTCGAGGGTGTGGATGTCGCCGGGCGGCTCGAAGGCGTAGGTGCCCTCTTCGGCCCACCAGTCGTATTCGAGGTAGTGCCAACGGCCGCGCAGGGTGAACGCGTGCACCGCGCCGGCGTGCCGGTGGCGGGACAGGATTCCCGAGCGGCGTACTCGCAGGATGTTCACGAAGTAGCCCTGGCTCGCCGACAGCACCAGCGGGCGGAACTCGACGTCCTGGGACTGGGGGACCCACAGCCGTTCGTCGCAGTCGAGGTCCAGGGCACCCGGAACGATCAGGTCGTCACTCATGCCATACGGCTTGGGCCCCGTGTACGCGACCGCGGCCTCGTCCCTCATCTCAACGGTGGAACTCATGATGCTCTCCTTTCGCTTAATCGCATAAGTTACGGTACAGCCCTGTGTTCCAGCGCACAAGCCCCAAAGATGTCAGGGAGGTATTACGCGTCCACCTGGTCATATGCGGGCGGCGTCGCGTTCGTATGGGGCGACTCGAGTCCGCCATGCCGGTAAGTCAATCTGATTAACCGAATCAGTCGGACCTGGGCGCACGCCGTGGCAGGAAGTCCCGGCCTGTGCCGAGTGCTTAACCGACTAAGCTTTCGGTATGGCTGATGTCTCCCACCCCCAGAGCGGGGACCGTCCCCGCGGAGGGCGTCCTCGCCGAGTGACGATGAGCGATGTCGCTCGTCGGGCAGGGGTGTCCTCGGCAGCAGTCTCCTACGCGCTCAGTGGGGCGCCGGGGGTGAGCGAGGAGCGACGTCAACGGATCCTCGCCATCGCCGAAGAAATGGGATTTCGGCCCAGCAGAATCGCCCGGGAGCTTCGCGCCGGTACCACGAAAGCCATCGGACTGCTCCTCGCCGACATCGCCAACCCCTTCTACACCGAGGTCGCCGGCGGTGTGGTCGCTGCCGCCGCCGAAGAAGGCTACGAGGTGTTCGTCTCCCATGTCGGCGTGGATGGCTCCCGCCAGGCCGATGTCGCACTGGCCCAGGTCGATCGAAACTGCAGCGGCCTGATCTTCACCTCGCTCGTCGCCGACGACAAGCCGCTCCTCGACAAGCTCCGGCACGAGAACATCCCCGTGGTGCAGCTCTATCGCAAGGTCGAGGACGAGCCCTCCGACTGGGTCGGCATCGACGACTATTCCGCCTCGTTCGAAATGGCTTCCCACGCCGTCGCCACCGGCCGACGCAAAGTCGCGATCCTCGGCGGTCCCGACACGTCCAGTGTGTCCGTCAACCGCATGGCGGGATACCGCGACGCCCTCACCAAAGCAGGCCTGCAGGCGATCAACGAACCAGACCTGTGGGGCGAACTCACCCGCGCCTCCGGGGCGCTGCGCGCACGGGCGCTGTTCGCCGAACGCCCCGAAACCGATGCGATCGTCTGCGGCAACGACCTGATCGCCCTCGGCGTTCTCGACGTCTGCCGAGAAATCGGCAAGCGCGTACCCGAGGATGTGGCCTTGACCGGTTTCGACGACATGAGTTTCTCGAGCGCAGGCCCGTTGCAGCTGAGCACCGTGACGGTGCCGCGGGACCTGATGGGGCAACGAGCCGCCCGCATGCTCATCCAACGGATCACCGGCGACGAGAGTCCCCCACGAAACGAACTACTGCCCTACAGCATTCAGGTACGGGAAACGACCGCCCGCCGCGGATAGTTCGCTCAACCGGAGCGTCGTAGCGATCCGGTTGAGCGCTGCGCACCGCCGAATGGGCGAACCGATGCGCAGGCATGGCCGAACGAGGGCGAGGCGTGCTCGATACGTCGTTGGAAGGGCATCCGTCCCGGTACGGGCATGGTGGCTGCACCTGCGCACAACCCCCTTTCCACAGGGACCGGAGAAGATCGCGTGCCTGTGCCGTCCCCACCGGATGGCTGAGGCGACTACCCTTCGTCGATGATCGGTACTCCGAGGAGTGACTCGTGACAGGCGCGATCGGGCAGTCCCTACCGATTGCGGTCGGCCTGCTGCTGGCCGCGATGCCGATGGTGATGCTGTCGGTGCTCCTGGTCACCAAGCGGCCGGTGAGCGTGTCGTACGCCTTCGTCGGTGGCTGGGTTGCGGGCCTGCTCGTCGTGGGCGCCGTGGTGCTCGCGGTGGCGGATGTGATCATGCTGGCCGACGAGCCCACCTGGTGGGCCGGTGCTGTGAAACTCGCGCTCGGGATCGTGCTGGTCCTGATGGCTGTCCGGAAGTGGCGGCCGCGGCCGCAGGCCGGAGAGGAGTCCACCGTGCCAGGGTGGATGGCGGCCGCACAGACCATGACCGCTCGACGGGCTCTGCGTCTGGGGTTTCTGTTTGCGGCGGCGAATCCGAAGAACCTCGCCCTGGTCGCGGCGGGCGCAGCGGTCATCGCGGACGCGACTGCGCGGGTACTCGAGCAGGTCGTGGCGCTGGTTGTCTTCACGGTCGTGGCGAGCCTGGGCGTGGCCGCCCCGGCCGTGGTTCGGGGCGTGTTCACCGACCGCGCTGATCGCGCGCTCGCCGTGGCCGATGAGTGGATGACCCGGCACCACGCGGCGATCATGGCGGCGGTCCTGCTGATTCTGGGCGTGCTTCTGATCGGCAACGGGATCGCCGGGCTGTAGACGCCTGCCCTGAAGCTCCGTCGTCGGCAGGCTTGTTGCCGCCGGATCGATGCAACGACGTCGGCAATTCTGCACTGCGGTGGTGGTCTCCACGGTGGCGAGTTACGGGTTTGCGCTAGACGGTTTGGATGAGACGCAGGAGCGGAAGTACGCGATCGGTGCGGCGAAGATACCTGGCATAGTCGGGGGCGGTCTGCAGTATCCGCGGCCAGAACGCGGCTGCCTGCTGGGGTGTCAGCTCTTCGGCGCGAACCTGTTTCGTCTCGCCGTCGACCTCGACCTGGGCCTGGGGGTCGGCTTTGAGGTTGAAATACCAGCCCGGATGGGTTGGCAGCCCGCTGTTCGCTGCGACGACTATCAGGTCTGGGCCGTCCGGGAAGTACTGCAGTAGTACCGTGCGCGGCAGGCCGGAGCGTCGCCCACGGGTGGTGAGGATGAGCGCTCGGCGGTGCCACGGACGCACGATCCGGCCCCGGGTCCGTCGGATGAGCCATGCCCCGATCCCGACCGAACGGGTGTCGACGACGTGTTCGATGCGTGTCTCGAGCCGTTCGACGCGCCGGGCAGCACTGTTCGTGTGGTCGTTCGAATCGGAGTTGCGCAGCTCGGTGGCGAGCAGCCGTAAGGCGCTCCGGCGGATCAGGCCGCTGAAGGGACCGACGACGGTCCAATAGCGGCCGAACCGCCGTCTGCTCTCCGCATCGGTCACGGCGACGCGCGTTTCTACTGTGAGAATCGACGACTCGGCGCCGTATGGGGCGACTCTGAGGTTGAGCACGATCTTGGCAAAGCCCGGCTCTTCGAAGGTGGCGAAGCCATCCGGGCTGACGTTCGGACCGGACGAGGCGTCGGCAGCCGCCCACGGGCGACCGATCTGGCCGAGGACCATCTCGAGATTCGGTGCTTCTGCGAGCAGAACCCAGCCATGGTCGGTCATGTCCGTGAGCCGGAAGGTCGGTGCAGCGGCGGCAGCTACTCCCGGGCCGGTCCGGTGCGCGATGAGGCGTTGGGGGAGGGCGCGCAGACCGATGAGCGTCCGGATCAGCGGGGCCTGGAACAGGTCGAGCTGACGCGCGGCGCGGTAGCACGATCGGGGGTGGGCGCGGACGATGTCGGCGTGTGCGATGGAGTAGTCGTAGTGCGGTAGGAACTCATCGATCAGCATCGCTGACGCGGTCGTCGGGGCGGGCGCGGGGTGCGGCCGCGGGGCCGATTGCTCACCGGTCACCACGATGCCTTCGGCATCCCGGGTACCGGCGGCTGCGACGGGGACGTCACTGTGCAGCGGAAGCGGGTGCCGACACCGATCAGCCCATCGATGAGCTTGTTCGCACGTAGCATCCGCGGGGTGTAGGCAGGTTCGTTGCGCTTGTCTATGACGACGTCGAACACTTCCTCAACCGGCCGGTGGATGAGGATCTCCCCGGTGATGGTCGCCATGGTGCTCTCCTGTCGACCTTCTCGGATGCTTGGGAAACTACCTCGAATGATACGGCCGGCAACTCCAGTAGTTCGCAGAAGAACTCAGCGAACTACTGGGGCGCAGCGGTGTGGTCGCGGGTTCATATCCTCCGAATCGGTACTGTTCGCCGGCGAGGCGCAGCTTGCGGTCCTCGACCATCGGAGTCGCACGCCCCGAGGTGGCAGCCGTGACCGGCGCGCCGGCGTGGACGCGGCGACATGTCGGTCCAGCACCCGCACGCACGCCGCGTCCCGCGGTGGATCCACATCAACGGCATACCGACTGTGGATGCGGCTATCGGCCGAGCCGGCAACACCTGCCGACTGATAGCCGGCGACCCACCGCTCGAGTGTGCTCACCGACACGTGCAGCTCCTCGGCTTGGTGGCCATGGCGCCGATCGGAACATTCCGGCGTCGTCGCGACGGGACTACCGGTGTCCTGCACGTATCCGACCTCGACTTCGCCGGTCCGGGCACGATTCCTGTGTTGACCCCGAGGGACATCGAACCGCATCGAACTCGGTCCGGTTTCATTCAGCTGCCTGATCGGTCGACGACAAGCGGGCGAGGTGTCGAGTGTCAGTCCAGCATTTCCTTGAGATAGGCGGTGATCATGGCCGTCAGCTGGTCCGCGATGACGTCCGGCTCGATGGGCGGCTGATCGAGCACGTAGCCGACCGCGACGTTCTCGACGGTCCGGACGAGCATCCACGCGATGGCCTCGGGATGCTCGATCGGGCGCCGGCCGGGATTGAAGCGCAGCCACATGGCCAGCAGCGCGTCGATGCGGTGTTCGAACGCGACCAGCCGGCTGTCCGGCGTGCGGGGGAGTTGCTCGATGAGCACGCGCAGCAGGCGGGGGTTCTCGCCGAGAGCCTCGAGCAGCACCCGCATGTTGGTTCGCACCGATTCGGTCCAGGTGGGGGCGTCGAGCGCACCGGTGAACACGTGCGAAATGCGAGCTTGCACCTCCTCGGTCCAGCGGTCGACGACTTCGGCCACGATGGCGTCCTTGCCGGGGAAGTACTGGTACAGCGATCCGGGGCTGATGCCCGCCGCGGCGGCGATCCGATTGGTGGAGGCGCTCTCGTATCCGTCGGTGAGCAGGACCTCCCGGCCGGCGGCGACGATGCGTTCGACCATCTCCTGCGAGCGGCGCTGCTGCGGTACCCGGCGCATTCGGCCCTGCTCCGCCGGCCTCACCGGCACCGTCCGGATGCGAATTGAACGCGAGTATTTGCTCGTGTAAGCATCGGCCCATGGTGGCACAGGAGATTCGACAGGACTCGCCGGCGGTGCGTTACCCGCACCGATACGCCGGCATCCGACCCAGAAACGAGCGCATCGGGCGTCCTCTGCGCGCCTACGCGCGGATCGGTGCCGTCGACGAGGAACTGCTCGACCGGATCGGCCGCCGGATGGTCGCCCGCGACGAGGTGGGCGCGGACCTGGTGCGCGCGATGCGCCGCCCCCGGACGGACGCCGAGCGGGTGACCATGGCGCAGTTCCAGCGGGCGCTCGAGCACGGCATCGACGCGGTGCCGGACGCGCCGGACGCACTGCGACGGTTCTTCGCCGTGGTCGATCACGTCCCCGAATGGGTGGACTTCGGCCTGGTGGAGAAGGGTGCCCGGGCCTTCCGCCGGATGGGCCGCAGCCGCATCGACGTGCTGCTCCAGCTGTCGCTCATCGGCGGTTACCGGTTCGGTGGGCCGCCGGATCTGCTGGTCGAGACCGGGGGCCTGACCGGTTCGACCGCGATGCGACGCCTCGGCGAAACCCAGAAGTGGGGTACGGCGGTCGGCGAGCCCGGTGGGATGCGCCGGGACGGTGAGGGATTCAAGCTCACCGTGCACGTGCGCGCCATGCACGCGCTGATCAACCACCAGTTCGAGACCAACGGTCGATGGGACATCGAACGCTGGGGGCTGCCGATCAACCAGACCGACCAGGCGGCAACCCTGGGGCTGTTCAACGGCACGCTGCTGCTCGGCATGCGGGCGCTCGGCTACTTCGTCACCCGTGAGGAGTCCCGGGCGGTGATGCACCTGTGGAAATACGTCGGATGGCTCATGGGCATCGACGAGGACTGGCTGTTCGACACCGAACGCGAGCAGCACGTGTTCAACTACCACGTGCTGTTGGTGCAGGACGACGTCACGCCCGCGGGGGCCGCGCTGTCCGGGGCCCTCGTGGAGGGCCAGCGCACCCTCGACTACGGCCGGTTCGGCGACGTGCGCGGCCGGTACGAGCGGCAGCGCCTGCTGAGCATGCTCCGGTACTTCCTCGGCACGCAGAGCCTGCGGGAGCTGGGTCTGCCCGTCACCCCGGCATGGGCGGTTCCGCCGGTGGTGGTCAAGAACGTCGTCTTCTCCACAGTGGTCGCACGCACGCGCACCGGGAGGCGGTTCCTCGAGCGGCTCGGCGACCGGGCCGCACGGCGCGAACTCGCCTCGAAGTTCGGGGCGTCGAGGCCCGCCGTCGGCGCGCTGCCCGGCTGAGCTTTTCCCGGCCGCCCACCGGGGGCCGGATCGGTCGCGTCGTCCCGGTCGCTAGGCTTGTCCCGGCAAGCCGGACCGCCGGTCTCCAGCAGCTGCGGGCGGCGGTCGTCGAGTGGAGCGGGTGAAAGACGTTGACGGACTCCGGAGAGCTGAGCATCGGGCCCCTTGTGCGCCCGTCCGACGGCAGTGACGACACGGCGAAGGTGGTCGCCGACCTCGTCAATGCCGTCTATGCGGTCGCTGAGGAAGACATGTGGCCGGAGGGAGCCACCCGGACCTCGGCGAGCGAGATCGCCGAATTGGCCGGTGCCGGCCGGCTCTTCGTCGCCTCGCTCGGCGACCGGATCGTGGGCTGCGTGAAGGTGGTGCAGCTCGACGCCCGCGTCGCCGAGTTCGGGATGCTCGCTGCCGATCCGGAGGTGCGGGGCGCCGGCATCGGCCGTGCCCTCGTGCGGTTCGCCGAGGCCCACGCGGCACGGCTCGGGAGCGAGATCATGCAGCTCGAGGTCATCCAGCCGAGAGACTTCGAGCACCCGTCGAAGGTGTTCCTGTCGCAGTGGTATCCGCGAATGGGGTACGTGCCGGTGCGGACGGACGGGCCCGAGGTCATGTACCCCGAACTGGTCCCGCTGCTCGCGGTCCCGTGCGACGTCGTCGTCTACCACAAGCGGCTCGGCTGACCGGTCCGTCTCCGCGTGGCGCCCGGCGCGGGCGGCGGCGACGTGCTTCCATGGTCGGACGAGTTCCGCGAGGAGGCGAGATGACGAGCAACCGTATCGGCCGCCATGCCCGGCGCGCGGGAGCCACGCTGCTGCTGACGGCCGCGGCCGTCCTCGGTGCGTCCGGTCCGGCAGCGGCCCAGGACGAGTGGCCCGAGATTCCGTCCTATCCGACACCGATGGTGCCGTTCGAGACCAAGGACTTCCTCATCCCGGCGGACCTCGACTACTGGAATCCGCTGGTGAACCGGAATCGGCTCACGTCACCGTTCGGCACCGGCACCCGGATCGTCTGCGTCGGATTCCACGGCGTGACCACCGACTGCTGGCAGGCCGATCAGAACGGACAGCCGCACAAGCTGATCCGGCTGCCGGCCAATCTGCCGAACGTCACGGGTTCGAGTCTGCCGGGCGGTGGGCCGGGACACTTCGTCTACCCGATCCTCTGAATCCGCACCGCGGACATATCAGCCGGTGAACAACACCGCTGCCTGAGCCGGCAACCGCGCGCCGTCCTTGCGGCGGAACAGTTCCGCCGGCCGGCCGGCGCCCGGACTCGACATGCGCCCGGTGCTGACGAGAGCGTCGACCACGTGGCGGCGGAACGAATCCTTCTGCAGCGGAACGCCGAATATCACCTCGTACAACCGCCGCAGCTCGAGGACGGTGAACTCGTCGCCGAGCAGTCCGTCGGGATCCACGCGCTGCGCGTAGCGGGTTCGCAGATCCGCGACGGCCGCCGCCACCATCTCGGCATGGTCGAAGGCCAACGGCTGCTCGGCCTTTCCGTCGCGCACGCACACGAGGTGGGCGTCGCCCGGAAGGTCCTTGCGAGGCAACGCCGCGGCGTGGGCGATCGAGATCACCCATCCGCGCGGGTCCCGGTCGGGAGCGTCGAACACGCCGATCTGATGGAACCGGATGCCGGTGAGGCTCGTCTTGTCACGCAGTGCACGTCGGGCGGCGTCGGCGGCGCGTTCGCGTTCGTGGAGGAAGGTGCCGGGCAGGGCCAGGTCTCCGAGACTGTGCTCGACCACCAGCACTCGCAGTTCGCCGTCGGAGTAGGTCAACACGGCGATGTCCACCGCGGTCGAGGGGTGCGGGTACTCGGCCAGCTTCCGGCCCGCCCCGTCCGTCCAGTCGCTCACGGTTGCACTTTAGCGTGATTTTGATCTAAATTGATAGCGCAGATTTGATCGAAATGGTCGGCGGAGGGAGCGGGAAATGGCGTTGACGGCGCAGCAGTGTGACCGGGCGGTGGGGGTGCTTCTCGCGACGGCGGCAGGGGACGCCCTCGGTGCCGGCTACGAGTTCACTCATCCCACCGCCGACGCGGTGATCGACATGATCGGCGGGGGCGTGTTCGGCTGGGAACCGGGGGAGTGGACCGACGACACCGCGATGGCCGTCGCCGTCGCCGAGGTCGCGGCCACCGGCGTCGACCTCGGCGGCGCAGCAGGTCTCGACGCGGTGGCCGCGCAGTTCGTGCGGTGGTTCGACTCCGGCCCGAAGGACATCGGCAACCAGACCCGCGCCGTGCTCTCGCATCGCCCCGCCGGCGCCGCGGCGATGCAGGCCCGCGCCCGCGCGCTGACCGGTCGCAAGGGCGGCAACGGCGCCCTGATGCGGACCGCCCCGGTCGCCCTGTCCTATCTCGGCTCGGGCGACGCGGACGCTGCCGTCGCCGCCGCCGGGGAGGTGGCGCTGCTGACCCACGACGACCCGCAGGCGGTTCAGGCCTGCCGGCTGTGGACGTATGCGATCCGCCACGCCGTCCTGCACGGCACCTTCGACGGTGTCCGCGGCTACCTGCAGGTCTGTCCCGCCGACGTCGCCGGTTACTGGGCTCCGCTGCTCGACCGGGCCGAGCACGGCACGCCCGGCGACTTCGCGAACAACGGATGGACCGTCCACGCCCTGCAGACCGCGTGGTGGGCGATCAGCACCACCGACGATTCCGACGCCGGGCACCTGCAGCGTGCCCTCGAGGCCGCGGTCCGCGCCGGCGGTGACACCGACACCACCGCCGCCATCGCGGGCGGACTGCTCGGCGCCCGCTGGGGAGCCTCGGCGGTCCCCGATCGGTGGCGGCGCATCCTGCACGGCTGGCCCGGGCACACCGCGCACGACCTGAACCACCTGGCCACGGACGCCGCGCGGAAGGGATACGACCGCCGCGCCGCCGTCTCCGCTCACCCCACCGAACTCCAGGAGCAATCGTGACCCTGATCGACGTCGTCCACGGCGACATCACCACCCAGCGCGTCGACGCGATCGTCAACGCCGCCAAGTCCTCCCTCCTCGGCGGCGGCGGCGTCGACGGCGCCATCCATCACGCCGGCGGTCCGGAGATCCTCGCCGCCTGCAAGGCCCTGCGCGCGACGACGCTGCCCAACGGTCTGGACGTGGGCGCGGCGGTGGCCACCACCGCAGGAAAGCTCCCGGCGCGCTGGGTGATCCACACCGTCGGGCCGGTCTACTCGCCTCACGAGGACCGCTCGCACCTGCTGCGGTCGGCGTACACCCGCAGCCTTGCCGTCGCCGACACCCTCGGTGCCCGGACCGTCGCGTTCCCGTTGATCTCCGCCGGTGCCTACGGCTGGCCGAAGGAAGACGCGATCCGGCAGGCGGTCACCGCCCTCACCGCCGCCCGGACCGCGGTCGAGATCGTCACGCTCGTCGCGTACGACCGGAGCGTCGCCGAACTGATGCGCCGCACCCTGGCGTAAGGCGCTGGAGCCGGCGGCCGAATGTCACACGCGTTCAATTGGATCGAATGCGTGTGACATTCGGCCGCGGCGATCCTGCGGCGCTCAGGACATCGACGGTTCCTGCGACGGCAGGGTGAACACACAACTCTCCCCGGCCCCGAGTTCGCACACCTGGCCGTCGAGACCCACCCGGACGGGGCCGTGGAACCCTTCGGGCTGAGCGAGCACCGTCAACTCGTTGCCGACGATGCGCACCCGCAGTGGCGTGCCCCGGAACCGGATCGAGAAGGACACGCCGTCGAGCCGGTCCACCAGCCGGGGCCGGAACAGCAGCACGCCCTTGTAGACCCGGGCCCCGACGAAGCTGCTCTGGAGCAGGTCCAGCGTGCCGGACATGACCCCCATGTGGATGCCTTCCTTGGTGGTTCCGCCCTGGATGTCACTGACGTCGCTCTCGAGAGCCACCATGAAGCGCTCCCACGAACTGGGCGGGTGGATGTCGGCGAGCACGCCGGCGAACGTGACGTGGCTGAGCGTCGACCCGTGCGAGGTCCGTTGGTCGTAGTACTCGATGGTGCGCCGGGCCAATTCCTGGTCGTACGGATAACCCAGCCGCTCGAACGTCGCGTGCAACTCGTCGTCGTCGAACAGGAAGAACAGCATCACCGTGTCGGCCTGCTTGGCCATCTTGAACCGGTTCGGATCCTCGCCCTCCGCCCGGAGGATGCGATCGAGCCGCTGGATGTTGGGGTAGGCGGCACGGTAGTGCTCCCAATCGAGCTCCTCGAGCTCGTCGTAGCCCTCGAACTGGCTGATGACCCCCTCGTGGAAGGGCACGAACATCCGCCGGCTCATGTCGTCCCACGTGTGCAGCTCCTCGTCGGTCACCGCGAGCTGGGCGAGCAGGGCGCTGCGGCGGCTGGCCGAGAGCGAGTCGAGCACCGACGGCACCGTCGCCATGATCCAGGCCACCATGACGTTGGTGTAGGCGTTGTTGCGCAGTCCGTCCTCGGACGCCCCGGGATGGCGCTCGTGGAACTCGTCCGGCCCCATCACACCGTGGATCTCGTAGCGTTCGCGCTCGGGGTTGAAGTGGGCGGTCGACGCCCAGAATCGGGCGATCTCGAGCATGAGCTCGGCGCCGTAGTCGGCCAGGAACTCCGTGTCGTCGGTCGCCTGCAGGAAACGCCACACGTTGTAGAAGATCGCCGCGTTGACGTGCCGTTGATTGCGGCTGAGGTCTGGATCCCACTGTCCGGAAAGGGGATTGAGATGGACGGCCTGGGTCTCCTCGGTGCCGTCGCTGCCGCTCTGCCAGGGGAACATCGCACCGCGGTATCCGGCCTCCTCGGCCGCGGCCTGGGCCTCCGACAACCGTCGGTACCGGTAGAGCAGCAGGCTCCGGGTCACCTCCGGCATCCGCAGGTTCAGGAAGGGGTAGATGTACATCTCGTCCCAGAACACGTGCCCCCGGTAGGCCTCCCCGTTGAGGCCCCGCGCCGGCACCCCGACGTCGTGCCGCGCCGTGTGCCGGGAACAGACCTGCAGCACGTGCGCCACGTGGAGCCGCAGCAGCAGGTGGGCGCGCGGCTCGCTGGGCAGCCGGACGTCGCAGATGTCCCACAGCTCGTCCCACGCCGCCTCGTGCTCGGCGTACGCGGCGGCGAAGTCGGGGTACCGCAGCACGTGCCGGCCGGACGCGGCCAGCGCCTCGGTGATCGCATTGTCCCGGGAGGTGAACAACGAGACCATCTTCTCCACGCGTGTCGGCCGGCCCTCCTCGACATCGAAGCAGAGCACCTGCTGGATGTAGTCCTCCATCTGGTACAGCGAGCGGTCCACCTCCACGGGTCCGTCGTCGTAACCTTCCCCGCGGAAGACCCGGGTGCGTGCGGCCTCGGCGACGTAGATGTCGGACTGGCGGGTCTGCACCCGCAGGGCGATCGTCTCGGTGCCGAACGTGCGCGGGGACACCGGATCCAGATGACGGCCTTCGAGCTGCCGGTAGCGGGCGACGATCTGGTTCGTGACGCGACCGTCCAGCGCGGAGACCACCTCGATCTGCCCCGACCAGTTCTCCGGGACGAGCGTCCACTCGATCCCGGCCTGGTGGCTGTGGGCCATGCTCACGAAGCGGCGGCTCCGCAGCGTCGTCTCCCGCCCGAAGCGGTCCCGGAACCGCAGCTCGCGCATCACCGTGGCGAGCCGGATGTCGTAGGTGTGCCGGTAGGACAGCACGTCGACGTTGTCGAGCCGGACCGCGTCCTGGCCCTCGATGCGCAGCTTGAGGACGAGCCAGTTGGACACGTTGACCAGGTCCTCGTTGAGTACCGGGCGTCCGCCCATGATCGTGGTCTCGCGGTTGTAGATCCCGTGCACATAGGTGCCGGGATAGTGGATGGGGCTCATGTCCTCCCACTCGGCGGTGCCGCGCGTGCAGAAGTAGCCGTTCCCGGTGGAGGTCAGCGCCTCCCGCAGTCCCTCCGACGCGCTGTCGAACCGGTCGTAGTCGAGCTCGAACTTCGGCTCCTGCACGACGTTCCCTCCCGGACTCCCGTGGCGTGGTCCGCGATCACCGCGCCAGTGCGGTCAGAAAGCGCTCCACCTCGTCGACGGAGGAGAGCACGAACTCGGCGGCCGTGGTCCGGCCTGCCATCTCCGGATCGTCCGCCCGGCCGACGAGGATGCCGATCCCACGTCCGCGCAGCGCCCGGAAGGCGTCCTCGTCGGTGATGTCGTCGCCCAGGTACACCGGTACGGTGTCGGCGGAGTCGAGGTCGAGCACCTCGATCAGGTACAGCACGGCTCGGCCCTTGTCCCAGTCGACGGCGGGCGCGAGCTCGTACACCATCTTCCCCGGGGTGACCTTCAGCTCGCCGCGGTACTCGGCGAGCAGCCCCTGCACGACCGTCGCGATCCGGTTCCGGTCGGCGGGTTCGGCGAGCCGGTAGTGCACGGCGACCGACGCCCGTTTGGGCTCCACCAGCGCCCCGGGGATCGCCCCGATCTCGGTGCGGAGCCGGTCGGTCACCGCCGCGACGAGGTCCGCGAACCGGGCGACGCGGTCGTCGGAGACGGAGCCGCGTTGCGGGGTCCAGATGTCGAAGCCGTGGCTGCCGGCCACCACCAGGTCGTCGATACCCATCAGCTGCTGCACCACCGCCCGGTCCCGGCCGGTGACGACGCATACCGGGCAGCGTGACGCGAGTTCCCGGACCACGGTGCGCATGCCGTCCGAGATCACCGCGTCCTCCGGTCGCGGCACGATCGGGGTGAGTACTCCGTCGTAGTCCAGGAACACCGCCGGCCGGCACTCCGCCAGCCGACGGGTCAGGCTTTCGTTCCCCAGCGCGCGAGGCAGATCGCGGACCGAAGTTTCCTCCATCATCGGGGCACCCCCTGTGGCGCGGCGGACGCCGCGCCTGCGGCACGGCCACGGTCTACCCTTCCACTGTAGGACCGTGTCGTGGGACGAGGGGGGTATCCCGTCCGTACCCGCGGTACGGGTGTGGGCACTACGACGGCCCGCGGGTTCGTAGACTTCAGCCATGACGTCCGGCGCAATGTTCGACCCCGCCGACGTGCAGCGCGCCGTTGCGGCACTGCACACGCCGGACATCGACCGGTGGGCCCACCGCTTCGAACTGTTGTCCGACGTGAACCGGCTGCGCTTGTTGCTGTGCCTGCACCACGCACCGGGCATCTGTGTCACGGACCTTGCCGCAGCCTTGGAGATGACCGGCACCGCGGTGTCCCACGCGCTGCGCCTGCTGCGCAACCAGGGCTGGGTGGCTGCGGAGCGTGAGGGTCGTATGGTGCGGTACCGCCTCGTGGACGAGACGGTCCACGAGTTGCTGCATTCGATCGGCGCGACCCACCAGCACGCCGGGCACACGCACCCGGACCGTGACCACGCCGCCCCGGAGAACGGAAGCATCTGATTCCGCGTCCCCGGGGCGGGCCCGCGGCCTATCGTGAAGACGAGCCCGTGAGGTGGGCGGAGTGGGGCCGCGATGCATGAATTGTCGATCGCGCAGAGCGTGGTGGATGCGGTGTGCGAGCACGCCGGCGACCGTCGCGTGCACAGTGTGCGCGTCGCGGTGGGAGCGCTGTGTGCCGTGATCCCCGACTCGATGCTGTTCTGCTTCGAACTGGTCACGGTGGGCACCGTCGCGGAAGGTGCACGGTTGGACATCGAGACGCCCGCCGGTGTCGGGCACTGTCGGGGCTGCGGGTCCGAGTTCGCATTGTTCGATCCGATTCTGTTGTGCTCCTGTGGAAGTGCCGATGTCGAAGTGCGGTCGGGCCGCGAGCTTCGCATCGTGTCGATGGAGGTGAGCTGAAGCGATGTGTGCCACCTGTGGCTGTGACGACGAGGCGGGGCCGCGGATCACGGTGCCGCACGCGCACGACCTTCCCCACGGCCATGAGCACGGCCCCAGTCACGACCTTCCCCACGGCCACGGCCACGGCCACGAGCACGGACACGGACACGGGCACGACAGTGCGCCGGTGCAGACCGAGACCGTCACTCTCGAACAGCAGGTGCTCGCGAAGAACGACCTGCTCGCCGAGCGTACGCGGGGGTGGCTCGCGGGTCGCGGCGTGACGGCGATCAACGTGATGAGTTCGCCGGGGGCCGGCAAGACCACCCTGCTCGAACGAACGATCCGTGAGCTGTCCGGCTCTGCGCCGATCGCGGTGATCGAGGGCGACCAGGAGACCCTGCTCGATGCCGAGCGTATCCGCTCGACGGGATGCGCCGCGGTGCAGGTCAATACCGGTGCCGGATGCCATCTCGACGCGCAGATGATGCACGACGCGCTCACCGCCCTGGATCCGGCTCCGGGAACGCTGTTGTTCGTGGAGAACGTGGGGAATCTGGTGTGCCCGGCCCTCTTCGATCTGGGGGAGCAGGCCAAGGTGGTGCTCATCTCGACGCCGGAGGGAACGGACAAACCGCTCAAGTATCCGCACATCTTCGCGGTCGCCGATCTTGTCGTCGTCAACAAGGTCGACCTGCTGCCGTACGTCGACTTCGAACTCGAAACCTGTGTCCGCTACGCCGGATCGGTCAACCCCGGCGTTGAGGTGCTCGCGGTGTCGGCCACCACGGGGGAGGGCATGCAGGCGTGGTACCGCTGGATCGCCGACCGCCGGTCGGGACGATCATGATTCGTTGACATCCCTCCGGAACGGGGCGTTAATAGAGAAAGCGCCGCGCAAGTGGGCCGAGGGTCGACTCCTGCGGCGCAGGAGCGTGGGGCGCTCCGGAAGGTGGTCGGCATGCCCACACCCGAGGCCCAGGCGGCCGAAGAGGCCTTGATCCACGTGTTGTGGATCAACGCCGGGCTCAGTTGCGACGGCGATTCCGTGGCTCTCACCGCCGCCACGCAACCCAGTGTGGAAGAGATTGCACTCGGCGCGCTGCCGGGGCTGCCGAAGGTCGCGGTGCATTGGCCGCTGATCGATTTCGAATGCGGCCCCCAGGGTGGTGCGGACGACTTCCTCGAATGGTTCCGCAAGGCGGACCGCGGCGAGCTCGAGCCGTTCGTGCTGGTGGTCGAGGGTTCGATCCCCAACGAGAAGCTGCACGACGAGGGGTACTGGTCCGGCTTCGGCAACAACGAAGAGACCGGGCAACCGATCACCACCAGCGAGTGGCTCGACCGGCTGGCGCCGAAGGCCACGGCGATCGTCGCGGCGGGCACCTGCGCCACGTACGGCGGCATTCACGCCATGGCCGGTAACCCGACCGGCGCGATGGGCGTGCCCGACTACCTGGGCTGGGAATGGAAGTCGAAGGCGGGTATCCCGATCGTGTGCGTGCCGGGATGCCCCATCCAGCCGGACAACCTGTCCGAGACGCTGACCTACCTGCTGTACCAGGCGACGAATCAGGCGCCGATGATCCCGCTGGACGAGGCGCTGCGGCCGCAGTGGCTGTTCGGCATCACCGTCCACGAGGGCTGCGATCGCGCCGGGTACTACGAGCAGGGCGACTTCGCCACGGAGTACGGCTCCCCGAAGTGCATCGTGAAGATCGGCTGCTGGGGGCCGGTTGTCAAATGCAATGTCCCCAAACGGGGTTGGATGAACGGAATCGGCGGATGCCCCAACGTCGGGGGTATCTGCATCGGCTGCACGATGCCCGGCTTCCCGGACAAGTTCATGCCGTTCATGGACGAGCCGCCCGGGGGGAAGCTCTCGACGCGGGCGGTCGGCGTGTACGGCTCGGCCGTGCGGCAGCTGCGGAGCCTGACGAAGAGCACATTGGACAAGGAGCCGTCCTGGCGTACGCCCGGTACGGAACTCACCACCGGCGCGACCCGTACCTGGTAGTCCCGCCCCGAGAGAGGCAGCCCGATGACAGCCACCGTCCCCGATCCCGCCGCCGGCAGCAACCTGGTGGAGATGGCGTGGGATCCGATCACCAGAATCGTGGGCAGTCTGGGTATCTACACGAAGATCGACTTCGCGAACCGCGAAGTGGCCGAATGTCACAGCACCTCGTCGATCTTCCGTGGCTACTCGCTGTTCATGAAGGGCAAGGACCCGCGCGACGCGCATTTCATCACCAGCCGCATCTGCGGCATCTGCGGGGACAACCACGCCACCTGTTCCTGTTATGCGCAGAACATGGCGTACGGCGCCAGGCCGCCGCACCTCGGTGAGTGGATCGTCAACCTCGGTGAGGCCGCGGAATACATGTTCGACCACAACATCTTCCAGGAGAACCTGGTGGGGGTCGACTACTGCGAGAAGATGGTCTCCGAGACCAATCCGGGGGTGCTGGCGAAGGCCGAGAACACCCGCGCCCCCCGGGCGGACCAGCACGGCTACCGCACGATCGCGGACATCATGCGCTCGCTCAACCCGTTCACCGGCGAGTTCTACCGCGAGGCACTGCACGTGAGCCGCTCGACCCGGGAGATGTTCTGTCTCATGGAGGGTCGCCACGTGCACCCGTCCACCCTGTACCCGGGCGGTGTCGGCACGGTCGCCACGATCCAGCTGATGACCGACTACCTGACCCGGCTCATGCGCTACGTCGAGTTCATGAAGAAGGTCGTGCCCATGCACGACGACCTGTTCGACTTCTTCTACGAGGCGCTGCCGGGGTACGAGAAGGTGGGGCTGCGGCGCACCCTGCTCGGGTGCTGGGGTTCGTTCCAGGACCCGGAGACGTGCAACTTCGCCTACCGGGACATGGAGGACTGGGGCCGGAAGATGTTCGTCACCCCGGGGGTGGTCGTCGACGGCAAGCTGGTGACGACCTCGCTGGTGGACATCAACCTGGGCCTGCGCATCCTGCTCGGCTCCTCGTACTACGAGGACTGGACGGATCAGGAGATGTTCGTGAAGACCGATCCGCTGGGCAATCCTGTGGACCGTCGCCATCCCTGGAACCAGCACACCAATCCGAGACCACAGAAACGCGATCTCGAGGACAAGTACAGCTGGGTGATGTCGCCCCGCTGGTTCGACGGCACCGACTACCTGGCCCTCGACACCGGAGGCGGGCCGCTGGCCCGGCTGTGGTCGACGGCGCTGGCCGGGCTCGTCGACATCGGCTACGTCAAGTCCACCGGGTCGAGCGTGCAGATCAACCTCCCCAAGACCGCGCTGAAGGGGCCGGTGACGTTGGAGTGGAAGATCCCGCAGCACGGCAGCAACACCCTCGAACGCAACCGGGCCCGCACCTACTTCCAGGCCTACGCCGCGGCGTGCGCCCTGCACTTCGCCGAGAAGGCGCTGGTGGAGATCCGGGCCGGGCGCACCAAGACCTGGGAACCGTTCGAGGTCCCCGACGAGGGCATCGGCTGCGGGTTCACCGAGGCGGTGCGCGGCGTTCTCTCGCATCATCTGGTGATCCGCGACGGGAAGATCGCCAACTACCATCCGTATCCGCCGACACCGTGGAACGCCAGCCCGCGCGACAGCTACGGCACACCCGGCCCGTACGAGGATGCGGTGCAGGGGCAGCCGATCTTCGAGGAGAACGACCGCGAGCACTTCAAGGGCATCGACATCATGCGCACCGTGCGCAGTTTCGACCCGTGCCTGCCCTGCGGGGTGCACATGTACCTCGGAGACGGGAAGACCCTCGAGAAACTGCACTCGCCGACCCAGTCGGTCACCGGGGAGTGACGGATGGAGCGATGGCGGGAGTCGGGTGAACGTATCGAGGCACTGCTGGACGCGAGCTCCGCGGCCGGGCCGGCGGCGCGCGAACGGGCCGAGGACCTGGTCCGGGAGGTGATGGGACTCTACGGGGCGGGACTCGCCGGAATCTGCGACGCGCTGGCCCGGTATCCCGGCGCGATGGACGACCTGGCCCGCGACGACCTGGTCGCCAGCCTGCTGCTGATCCACGGGCTGCACCCGCACGACGTGGAGACCCGGGTGCGCACGGCGCTGGACGGGGTGCGCCCGTACCTCGGGTCGCACGGCGGGGACGTCGAGCTGGTCGCGATCCGCGACGACGTGGTCCGGTTGCGTCTGCTCGGCAGCTGCCACGGATGCCCGTCGTCGGCGGTGACCCTGGAGCTGGCCGTGCAGGACGCGGTGCGGGCGGCGGCGCCGGAGATCACCGAACTCGAGGTCGAGACCGCCGGGTCCACGGGGCAAGGACTCATTCCCGCGGCGGCGCTGTTCACCCGGGTGCATTCCGATGTTCGTGGAACATGGTGTGCGGCGCCGGAACTCGACGAGATCCCGGAAGGTGAGGTCGGCGGCTTCGTCGTCGCCGGCCTGCCGGTTCTGGTGTGCCGCGTCGCCGGTGAGCTCCTCGCCTACCGGGACCGGTGCCCGGTCTGCACCCACGCGTTCGCCGGCGCGGCGCTGCACCGGCGGGCCGGGGCCGGGGCGGACGCGGCGGTGCTGCGGTGCCCGACCTGTGCGGCGCACTTCGACGTGCGCGGTGCCGGGGTCCGGCTCGACGCGGGCGACGAACACCTCGAACCGGTGCCGGTGCTGGTGCGGGACGGCGTGCTGTCGGTGGCCGTGCCCGCCGGGGTGGCGTGATGCCGTCCCCCTTCGAGGTCCTGCAGCGCATCGCCGCACCTCGGCCGGCGGGGGAGCGCTGCGAGATGTGCGCCGTGGGCATCGGCGACGGGCACGGGCACGTCGTCGACGTGCAGGCACGCCAGCTGATGTGCGTGTGCCGGGCCTGCTGTCTGCTGTTCACCGATCCCGGGGCGGAACTGCGCTACCGGGCGGTGCCGGAGCGGTACCTGTCCTTCCCGGAGTTCGCGCTCACCCCCGGCGCCTGGGCGAGCCTCGAGATCCCGGTGAACCTGGCGTTCTTCTTCCGGAATTCGACCCTGGGCCGGACCGTCGCGTTCTATCCCGGCCCGGCCGGCGCGACCGAATCGGAGCTGCCGCTCGACGCCTGGGAGGCGCTGTGCGGCGGCAACCCGTCGCTCCTGCCCCCGCTGCCGGACGTCGAGGCGCTGCTCGTGCGGGTTCCGCGACGGGGCGCCGCCGACTGTCATCTGGTGCCCATCGACGCCTGCTACGCGCTGGTCGGGCGGCTGCGACGGGTCTGGCGCGGCTTCGACGGCGGCACCGATGCCCGTGCCGAGCTCGACGCCTTCTTCGCGGAGGTCGCCCGGCGGAGCCGTCCCGTCCCGGCGAGGGGGCAGGCGTGACCGCTCTGGACTTCACGGTCGTCGACATCGCTCCCGAACCGTATGCCGCCACCCCGAGCCTCTCGGCGCGCCTCCGGATCCGGGAAACCACGGGTGCGCCGGTGCACAGCGTGGCGCTGCGCTGCCAGGTGCGCCTGGAACCGGCCCGCCGACGCTACGGTCCGGACGCCGAGGCCGCCCTGGGAGACCTGTTCGGCACCCGCGACCGGTGGGGCAGCACCCTCTCCTCGTTCGCGTGGTTGCAGACGTCCACGATGGTGCCGGGCTTCGCCGGCGAGTGCGAGACGGCACTGCCGCTGCCGTGCACGTACGACTTCGAGGTCGCGGCCGCCCGGTATCTGCACGCCCTCGGCGACGGCGCGGTGCCGCTGCTGCTGCTGTTCAGCGGGACGGTGTTCGGCCGCGGCGGCGGCGGGGTGGCTGTCGAGCCGGTGCCGTGGGATCGCGAGGCCCGCTACGACCTGCCGGTCTCGGTGTGGCACGAGATGATCCGCAGCCACTTCCCCGGCACCGGGTTCGCCCGCATGGGGCACGACACGCTGGCCGCGCTGACCCGGTACAAGGTGGCGCACGGGCACACCGATCTCGACGCGGCGGTCACCGAACTGCTCGCCGCGGCCGAGGCGAGGCCGGCCGCGGCGACCGGCGCGGGGGAGGCGGCGTCGTGACCGTGCAGGGACAGGCTGATCGGGTGCGAGCGGTGGCCGACGCTGTGCTGTACGAGGGGTATCTGTTGTACCCGTACCGGGCGAGTTCCCGTAAGAACCACTCCCGCTGGCAGTTCGGTGTGCTCGGCCCGCCCGGCGCCGCCGCGGGGATCGGCGAGGAGCCGGCGCTGGCCACGCAGTGCGTGCTGCGCCCACTGCGCGCCGACGCCACGATCGACGTGGTCGTGCGGTTCCTGCAACTGCAGACCCGCACGGTGCAGCGCCGCGACGGCGACGACTACGTCACCGTGGCCGAACTGACCGTCGCGGGCCGCTCGTGGATCGGGTGGGACGAGGCCGTGGAATGCGAGATTCCCCTCGGGCCGCTGCCGGTCACCGAACTCGCCGTCCCGCGTATGGTTCCGGTCGCCGTTCCCGGCGGTGCGGACATCGAACTGCTCACCGCCGCGGACGGTGCCGTCACCGGCCGGGTGGTACGCACGCGGTGGCCGGTGCACGCCGTCGTCCGCGTGGAGCGGGGCCCGTCCGCCGGAACCGGTGCGGCGATGCGCCTGGATCTCGCCGTCGAGAACACCGGCGACGCACCCGTGGACGCCGCCGACGCGCTGCGACGATCGCTGATCGGGGCGCATCTGATCCTCGCCGCCCGCGGCGGGCGGTTCGTCTCGCTGCTCGAGCCGCCCGCCGACGTCGCCGGCCTCGCGGACGAGTGCGCACACACCCGGTGTTTCCCGGTCCTCGCCGGCGACGCCGACCCCGCCACACCCGGCGAGTCCGCCACGCTGCTGGTGTCCCCGATCATCCTGTACGACCATCCGCAGGTCGCCGAGCAGAGCGGCGGGGACCTGTTCGACGCCACCGAGATCGACGAGATCCTCACCCTGCGGGTCCTGACCCTGACCGACGAGGAGAAGGCCGAGGCGCGGGCCACCGACCCCCGGGCCGCGCAGATCGTCGAACGCTGCGAGACGATGACCCCCGCCGAGATGCAGGCCCTGCACGGCATCCTGCGGGACCCGCACCGCGAGGGCGGGCTGATTCCAGAACTGCCCGACGGCGTCGACTGGTGGACCCCCGAGGCGGACACCAGCGTCCGGCCCGAGACGGACGGGGTGCTGATCGGCGGGATCCGGGTCGCGCAGGGCAGCCTGGTGCGGCTGCACCCGTCGCGCCGGGCCGACGCGCAGGACCTGTTCTTCCGGGACCGGGTGGCGCGCGTGGCCACCGTGCACGCCGACGTCGACGGCGAGACCCACGTCGGGGTCGTCCTCGTCGACGATCCGGCCGCGGACCTGCACGACTGGTACGGGCGCTACCTGTACTTCGCGCCCGACGAACTCGAGCCGCTCGGGAGGAAAGAGGAGCCATGAGATTCATCGGAATGCTGGCCACCGCGGCACTGGCCGCCGCGGTGATCGGCGGGGTGGTCGTGACGGTGCAGTCGCTGCCGGACATCCAGCGGTACCTGCGGATGCGCAGGATGTGACGTGGTGCGGATCCTGGTGGCGGGCATCGGCAACATCTTCCTCGGCGACGACGGCTTCGGCCCCGAGGTGGTGCGGCGGATCCCGGCCGACATACCCGGAACCCGGGTGGTGGACTACGGGATCCGCGGCATGCACCTGGCCTACGACCTGCTCGACGGGTGGGACGCGCTCGTGCTCGTCGACGCCGTCCCCGGCGCCGGCGAGCCGGGCGCCGTGCGGGTCTTCGAAGCCGACACCGCCACGCGGGGACCGGCGGGAATCGACGCGCACGCCATGGACCCGGCCGCGGTGTTCGCGAGCCTCGAGGCGCTCGGCGGGCAGGCGCCCCCCACCGTGGTGGTGGGCTGCCAGGTGGCGGCGGTCGAGGAGGGCCTCGGGCTGTCCCCGGCGGTCGCCGCGGCCGTCGGCCCGGCCGTCGATGCCGTCCGGCGCACCGTGCGCCGCCTGCATGCGCAGGCGCCGCCGGCGGGAGCCGCGGCCGCCGGGGACGAGGGCTGAGCGGTGTGCCTCGGCATCCCGGGACGGGTGATCCGGCGGCTCGACGGCTACGCCGGGCAGCTCGCCCTCGTCGACGTGGCCGGCGAGGAGCGCAAGGTGAACGTCGGCATGCTCGACGACCCGGACCTCGCGCCCGGCGACTGGATCGTCATCCACATGGGCTTCGCGATGGATCGGGTCGACGAGGCCGGCGCGCGGCGCGCGATGGAAGGGCTCGAACTGATGGGACGGCCCCGGGACGAACCGGGAGCGGCACCGTGAACCCCGTGGCCGAGCGACGGCGCCTGGTGGTGCGTGGCGTGGTGCAGGGCGTCGGCTTCCGGCCGTTCGTCGCCGGGCTGGCCCGCGAGTTGCGCCTGGGCGGGTACTGCGGCAACGACGACTCCGGGGTGTTCCTCGAGATCGAGGGTGCCGCCGCGGATCTGGACGAGTTCACCCGCCGCCTGCGCGACGACGCACCGCCGCTGGCCGTGCTCGTCGACGTGGCCGCCGCCCCGCGAATGCCGCGCGGCGAGGACGACTTCCGCATCGTCGAGAGTCACCACGCGGACGGGGCGCGCACCCTGGTCCCGCCGGACGTGGCGACGTGCGCCGACTGCCTGCGCGAGCTGAACGATCCCGCCGACCGGCGCTACCGGCATCCCTTCGTCAACTGCACCCACTGCGGGCCCCGCTACACGGTGATCACGGACCTGCCGTACGACCGGCCGGCGACGACCATGGCCCGGTTCCCCCTGTGCCCGAGTTGCGCCCGCGAGTACACCGATCCCACGGACCGCCGCTACCACGCCCAGCCGATCTGCTGCCCGGACTGCGGGCCGCGGATCTTCGCCGTACGCGACGGCCGCCGGATCGACGGAGACGCGGAGGTGCTGGCCACGGTGCAGGCGGCGCTCGCCGCCGGGGACATCGTGGCGGTCAAGGGACTCGGCGGCTTCCATCTCGTGTGCGATGCCACGAACCCCACCGCGGTGAACCGGCTGCGGGAGCGGAAACACCGGCCGGACAAGCCGTTCGCCGTGATGGCGCCGGACGTCGCGGCCGTCGCCGCGGTGTGCCTGCTGTCCGCGGCCGGGCAGGCCGTGCTCACCGCGCCGGCCCGGCCGATCGTGTTGCTGCGGGCCCGTCCCGGCGCGGCCGTCGCCGACGCGGTCGCACCCGGACTCGACGAGCTCGGGGTGATGCTGCCGTACACGCCGCTGCACCACCTGTTGTTCGCGCCGGTGCCCGGGCACGGGAACGATGTGCCGCGGCTGCTGGTGGCGACGTCGGGAAACCTGTCCGGTGAGCCTCTCTGCTTCCGCAACGACGATGCCCTGGCCCGGCTCGGCGGCATCGCCGATCTGTTCCTGATGCACGACCGGGACATCGCGGTGCCGTGCGAGGACTCGGTGGTCGCGGTCGCCGACGGCGTGGAACTGCCGCTGCGGCGCTCACGGGGATTTGCGCCGATGCCGGTGCTGCTCGGCGGCGCGGCGCCGGTGGTCCTCGCGGTCGGCGCCGAGGTGAAGAACACCTTCTGCCTGACCCGGCAGGACTACGCCTTCTGTTCGGCGCATCTCGGGGACATGGGCACGGTGGAGAGCCGGCGCGCCTTCGAGGCGTCGGTCGCGCAGCTGACCGCCCTGCACCGCGTCACCCCCGAGGTGGTGGTGGCCGACGCGCATCCCGGCTACGCGACCCGGGAGTGGGCCGAACGCTACTGCGAGGACCACGACGTCGAGCTGCGCGCAGTGCAACACCACCACGCGCACGTCGCGTCCCTGCTCGCCGAGCATGGCCGGCTCGGTACCCCCGTGCTGGGGATCGCGTTCGACGGCACCGGATACGGCTGCGACCGCACCGTCTGGGGCGGGGAGCTGCTGCTGGTGGGAACGGATCCCTGCGACGCCCGGCGCGCCGGGCACCTGCGGTCGTTCCCGCTGCCCGGCGGCGACGTCGCCGTGCGCACCCCGGCCCGGGTCGCGCTGGCCGTGCTGCGGGAGGCCGGCATCGAGGAGATCGAGGACCTGCCGTGCGTGAGCGCGCTCGGTGCCGCCGAACGCGCCCTGGTGGACTCGCAGCTGGCGTCGGGCGTCGGCTGCGTGCGCACCACCAGCGCCGGCCGGCTGTTCGACGCGGTGGCCTCCGTGCTGGGGGTGCGGCACCGGATCAGCTACGAGGCGCAGGCCGCGATCGAACTCGAGGTGCTGGCGCGCACCGCCACGGATGCCGCGCCGGTGCATTCGTCGCTGCGGGGGGACGAGCTGGACTGGGCCGGCACGCTGGCCTGCCTCGTCGCCGGCGTCCGGCTCGGGGTCCCCGCCGCGGACCTCGCGGCAGGCTTCCACCGTGCGCTGGCATCGGCAACAGTGCGGTTGGCGGCCCGGATCGCCGATGCGGCGGAGGTACGCACCATCGGCCTGACGGGCGGCGTGTTCCAGAATCGGCTCCTGCTGGGCATGGTCCGAACTATGCTGCAGGACAGAGGGTTCGAGGTGCTGACACACAGGCGGGTGCCGCCGAACGACGGTGGCCTGTCGCTGGGGCAGGCCGCGCTCGGTGCCGCGTTCGCACGCGGCCGGGCCGTGGACCCTGCCGGGACGGGACGAGCGCGATGACATCGACACACGACACCGAGCCGATCGGCGCGGAACTCGCCGCCGACCTCGCCGCGACGGCGCTGAGCCTGGCCCGCCGGTTCCATGCCGGGGCGACCCTGTGGGTGGTGTCCCCGCAGTGGGAGCCGCACGCCCATCACGTGGCGGTCGAGTTCGTGCACCCCGTGATCATGGGTAAACGGGCGTTGCCGTCGGTGTCGCTCGTGGAGCCGGACCCGGTCGCCCAGTGCCGGGTCGCCGCCCGCCCCGGCGACGTCATCCTGGCGGTCGCCTCCGCCGATCAGCCGGCCGTGCGCGAGATCGCCCGGCGCGCACCCGCGTGGGGCACCGACACCATCTGGATCGGCTCCGGTCCGCGGCCCGCGCCCGGTGCGGCCACCCACGTGCTGTGGGTGGACTCGGACGATCCGATGGTGCCCGCCACCGGGCGGTTCGTCCTGCTGTACCACCTGCTGTGGGAACTGACGCACGTGTGCTTCGAGCATCCAGGCCTGCTCGCCGACCCGGGCTGCACCGACGAGGTGTGCGTGACCTGCAGCGACGAGGGCCGGCTCGGCGAGGTGATGTGGCCGGCCGACGACACCGGCGCCGCGCCGGTGCGGACCGCGGCCGGCCGGGAGCGGGTCGACGTCTCCCTCCTCGGCGACGTCACGCCCGGCGACCTGGTGCTGGTGCACGGCGGCGTCGCCCTCACCAGACTCGACGCGCCGGAACTCGATGCTGGGGCACTCGATGAGGGGGAACGGCTGTGAGCACCGAACCGGACGGCACCGACTTCCTGTACCCGTTCATCGACGCGCAGGAGCACGACGCCACCGCCCTGTTGCGCGACCTTGCGGAATCCGCCCGCGGCAAGGCGGCCGACAGCGCGCGTCTGCAACGGGCTTCGCTGGACGAATGGGGCGAGGACCTCGTCGCGGCGGGGCAGCGCATGGCCGAGCGTTTCGCTCGCGGCGGCCGGCTCTACACCTTCGGCAACGGCGGCAGCTCCACCGACGCGGCGACCCTGGCGACGCTGTTCAGCCGGCCGGCCCGGGGACGGCCGGTGCCGGCCTGGTCGCTCGCCGCGGACCAGGCGGTGGTGACGGCGCTCGGCAACGACGTCGGATTCGAGCTGATCTTCTCGCGGCAGATCATCGCGCACGCGCACGGCGACGACGTCGCGATCGCCCTGTCCACGTCCGGCAACTCCGACGACCTGATGACGGCGCTGGCGGAGGCGCGGCGGCGGGGACTGCTCACCATCGGATTCGCGGGGCACGACGGCGGCCGGATGGCCGCCACCGACGATCTCGACTTCTGCTTCACCATCCGCTCGCAGAGCATCCACCGGATCCAGGAGAGCCACGCCCTGATCGGGTACCGGCTGTGGTCGGCCGCGCAGGAACATCTGGCGCGCGCGGAATCGGCGACGGGAGGCGGACGGTGAGCACATCGGCCGAACGCGAGGACCGGGTCCTCGAACGGATCGAGGCGTTCCGGCGGCGCCGGCCGCGCCTGCGCGACACCGTGATCTCCCTCTCGCACGGCGCCGGGGGCAAGGCGTCCGCGGCACTGGTGGATTCGGTGTTCGTCGAGGCCTTCCGCAACACCGAACTCGAGCAGCTCGGCGACGCCGCCACCGTGCGCCTCGACTCCGGGGAGAGACTGTCGTTCTCGACGGACTCGTTCGTCGTCAAGCCGCTGTCGTTTCCGGGCGGCTCGATCGGGCACCTCGCCGTGCACGGCACGGTCAACGACCTCGCCGTGTCGGGCGCGCGGCCGCGGTGGCTGTCCGCGGCGTTCGTCATCGAGGAGGGCTTCGAGATCGCGCGGCTGCGCGAGATCGTCGCCGACATGGCTGCGGCCGCCACCCGGTCCGGGGTCGAGATCGTCACCGGCGACACCAAGGTGGTGGGCCGGGGCGCCGCCGACGGTCTCTACATCAGCACCGCCGGGGTCGGCCTGGTTCCCGCCGGGCGCCGCCTCGGGGCCGACCTGGTGCGCCCCGGCGACCGCGTGCTGATCTCGGGGACGCTCGGCGACCACGGCATGGCGGTGCTGCTGGCCCGCGGCGACCTGGCGATCGAAGCGGACATCGCCTCCGACACGGCGCCGGTGCACGAGCTGGTGGCGGCCCTGCTCGCAGCCGCGCCGTCGACCCGGTGGATGCGTGACCCCACCCGCGGTGGCGTCGGTACCGTCTGCAACGAGCTGGCGCAGGCCACCGGCCTGGCGGTGGTGCTCGACGAGGCCGCGCTGCCGATCCGGCCGACGGTGACCGGGGCGTGCGACATGCTCGGCATCGACCCGCTGTACGTCGCCAACGAGGGCAAGTTCGTCGCGGTCGTCGCCCCGGACGAGGCGGACGCCGCCCTCGCCGCACTGCGGGCGTGCCCCGGCGGCGGCGACGCCGCGGAGATCGGGGAGATCCTGGCCGAACCGGAGGGCATCGTCGCGTTGCGTACCGCGTTCGGGGGCAGCCGGATCGTGGACATGCTCGTGGGCGATCCGCTGCCCCGGATCTGCTGAGGTGAGGAGAGACGCAATGTGCCTGGGAATTCCCGGCCGGGTGGTCGACATGGTCGACCCCGCCCAGCATCTGGCGAAGGTGGACGTCAACGGCGTGCAACGCGCCATCAGCGTCCGGCTGCTCGCCGGCACCGGCCTGCAGGTCGGGGACTGGGTGCTGGTGCACGTCGGCTTTGCGATGGCCCGGATCGACGAGGACGAGGCGAAGCTGACCCTCGATCAGGTGCGGAAGATGGGCGCCGACTACGTCAACGAGATCGAAGCCTTCAACGCGTCCGAGATCGCGTGAGCACCGGATGAAAGGCGGAGCAGGATCATGAAATTCGTCGACGAGTTCCGCGACCCCGCCGCGGCGCGCGCCCTGGTGGCCTCGATCACCGACCTCGCCGCCGGGGAGGAGTTCAAGTTCATGGAGGTGTGCGGCGGCCACACCCACACCATCTACCGGCACGGCATCGAACATCTGCTGCCCGCGTCGGTGGAGCTGGTGCACGGCCCCGGCTGTCCGGTGTGCGTGATCCCCATGGGCCGCATCGACGACGCCATGTGGCTGGCCGAGCAACCGAACGTGGTGTTCACGACGTTCGGAGACATGATGCGGGTGCCCGGCTCGCGCGGGAACCTGCTCGAGGCCAAGGCCCACGGCGCCGACGTCCGATTCGTGTATTCCCCGCTGGACGCCCTGAAGATCGCGGTGGACCACCCGGACCGGCATGTGGTGTTCTTCGCCGTCGGATTCGAGACCACCGCCCCGTCCACGGCGGTGACGCTCGTGCGGGCGAGACAGCTCGGCCTGAGCAACTTCACGGTGTTCTGCAACCACGTGACGATCGTGCCGCCGATCAAGGCGATCCTCGAGTCGCCGGATCTGCGGCTCTCGGGATTCCTCGGACCGGGGCACGTGTCGACCGTGGTGGGACTGCGTCCCTACCGCTTCGTCCCCGCCGTGTACGGAAAACCGATCGTGGTGGCCGGATTCGAGCCGCTCGACATCCTCGCCTCGGTGCACATGCTGCTGCGGCAGATCCGGGACGGCCGGTGCGAGGTGGAGAACCAGTACAGCCGGGTGGTGCGGCCCGAAGGAAACGTGCAGGCACTACGGCTGATGGCGCAGACGTTCGCGCTACGGCCGCACTTCGAGTGGCGCGGCCTCGGATTCATCTCGCAGAGCGCGCTCGGCATCCACCCCGACTACGCGGATTTCGACGCCGAGCAGCGGTTCTCGATGCCCGGCCTGCGCGTCGCCGACCCGAAGGCATGTCAGTGCGGCGAGGTGCTCAAGGGCGTCATCAAGCCGTGGGAATGCAAGGTCTTCGGCACGGCGTGCACGCCGGAGACCCCCATCGGCACCTGCATGGTGTCACCGGAGGGGGCGTGTGCCGCCTACTACAACTTCGGCCGGCTGCACCGGGACACCGCGGCGCTGGTGGGGCAACGCGGAACGGCCTGATCCGTGGCGGTGGTGACGGAGGGGCAGTGGTGACGGAGGGGCAGTGGTGACGGAGGGGCAGCGGCTCTTCGCCCGTTACGCCCATGCGCCGAACGCACTGGGCTACTGCGGCCCGGCAGGGGCGGCGGCCCTCGAGGCCGCCGCGTGCGGGCACGGCGACGGCGCGGCGGTCGTGGCCGCCGCCCGGCGGTTCACCGGAGCATGGCCCTACCAGGAGCTGATCGCGGCCCTGGCCGGCCGGACCGACCCCCTCGACGCAGAGGTGGTGCGCGCCTACTGGACCGGCAACGCCCTGACGGACCGGATCGATCCGGTGGAGTTCGGGACCCGGCTGCTCGAGCGGCTGGGCACGCAGGCGGGGCACTACTGGACCCACCTGACACCCGAACTGCTTGCCGAGGCGGCCCCGACGCACGCGTTCCACGTGCTGGGGGTGTACCCGTGGTCGCGACTGCTGACCACCGGGATGCCCCAGCCGGTGCAGGTTCTCGATTCCTGCCGGATCCGCTGGGGCACCGTCGTCGCCGTCGGACCCGACACGGCGACGGTGCGCAGCCGCCGGCTCGAGTTCGACGGTGCCCGCCTGCGTCTCGGCGCGGAACGCGCCGAGACGGTACGGCGCCGCACCGGTGCGGGTGTGTTCGTGCCGGGACTGCGGCTCGGCGAACATGTTGCGCTGCACTGGGATTTCCTGTGCGACCGGCTCGAGGAGGAGGAGGTGGGCCGGCTGGAGGCCGCGACGGTGCGGCAGCTCGACCGCACCAACGGCCGGCTCGCCGCGGGGTGACGGCGCTCAGCGCGGGTCGGTCTCCGGCAGGGTGAATCCCCACGGCAGTTCCAGCCGGTTCGCGGCGAGCAGGTCGGCGTCGGCGAGCAGGGCGGTGATCGGACCGTCCGCGACGAGTCGTCCGTCGCTCACGATCACGGCCCGGCTGCACACCTGCGCGGCGTACGGCAGGTCGTGGGTGACCAGCAGCAGGGTGGCGTCGATGCCGAGGAGGACCTCGGCCAGTTCCCGGCGGGCGACGGGATCGAGGTCGGTGGACGGCTCGTCCAGGACCAGAACGTCGGGCCGGCACGCCAGCACGGTGGCGAGGGCGACCCGTCGACGCTGACCCGCGGACAGATGCGCGGTGTTGCGGCCGGCGTGCTCGGTCATGCCGACCGCCTCGAGGGCCTCGCGGACCCGGGCGTCGAGTTCGGCTGCGGAAACGCCGAAGTTGGCGGGCCCGAACGCCACGTCCTGTGCGACGGTCGGCATGAACAACTGGTCGTCGGGATCCTGGAACACCAGTCCGACCCGTCGCCGGATCTCACGCAGGGTGTTCCGCGCGACCGGCAGCCCGCCGATCCGGACGGTCCCGGACGACGGCGCCAGTACGCCGTTCAGGTGCAGCATCAGGGTGGTCTTGCCGGCGCCGTTCGGGCCGAGGACCGCGACCCGCTCACCGGCGGTGACGGCGAGGTCGATGCCGTCGAGGGCGCAGTGCCCGTCGGGGTGGACGTGCCGTACCCCCGTCAGCAGCACGGCCGGCTCCGCGGTCATGCCGTCACCCAGGCGGCGGCGCAGACGGCACCGGCGACGGCGGCCGGCAGCAGGCCCGCAGTCCAGGCCATCGCGGTGGCGGGAGGACCGGAGGCCGGGACGGCACCGGTGAATCCGCGGGAGAGCATGGCCAGATGCACCCGCTCACCGCGCTTGTAGGCGCGGACGAACAGCCCCCCGATTCCCCGGGCCGTCGCTCCGATGCGGTGGAGGGTGCGTGGGTCGTCGCCGCGGGAGATCCGGGCACGGTGCATTCGGTTCGCCTCGGCGGCAAGCAGTTCGAGATAGCGCAGCATGAGCACCGCCACCGTCGTGAGCAGTGCCGGAACCCGGAGGCGGGCCAGGCCGGCGGGCAGGTCCTGGGCCGGGGTGGTGGCCGCGAGGACGAGGGAGACGAGCACCCCGAGGGTGCCCTTGACGAGGATGCCCCACGCCGCGTACAGGCCCGGAACCGACAGGGAGAACCCCAGGACGTCGACCCGGTCGCCGGCCTCGGCGAACGGGAGCAGGACGGCGAGCGCGACGAACGGAGCCTCGATCGACATGCGCGGCGCCAGCCAGGCGCAGCGGATCCCGGCGACCGCGCAGATCGCCGCGACGACCGCGAAATGGAGGGCGAAGGCCCACATCGCCTCGCGCGGAGTGGCGACCACGACGAAGACGAATGCCGTTGCGGCGACGATCTTCACCTCGGTGGGCAGGCGGTGCACAGCAGTCGTCGCGCGTGCAGGCCCGCCCCGCAGCGCGGTGGTCACGGCCGCGCTCCCGGAGTCCTGTTCCCGGATGCGCCCCGTCGACGGACGAGGAGACGGAACAGCGCGGCGGCCACCGCCGAGGTCGCGGCGACGCCGAGAACCCCGGCCACGCCGGTGGATCCGGTGTGGCCGCCGACCGTGTAACCGGCCAGCGGACCCGCGTCCCACGGATGATCGGTGGCCTCACCCGCCAGGCACTCCCCGGTGACCGTGGCGCTACCGTCGACTTCGACCACGGCACACCCCCGCGCGGTCGCGGCCTCGAGGCCGTCGGGGCTCGAATCGGCAAGGTACGAAAGCATCCCCGCGCACAGGAACGCCGCCACCGCGAACAGGATCAGGAGACGCCGGCGCGTCATGCCGGTGCCCGGGTCGGCGGCCGCAGCGGGCGGAGCAGATGGACGATGTCGGGCCGCGCCCGTGCCACCGCGACGACGGTGACGGCGGTGACGAGTCCCTCACCGGCGCCGATGAGAACGTGGGTGCCGAGAAGGAACGCAGCGACGGTGCCGGCGGACCCGGCGGTGCCGCCGACCGCGTACTCGACCAGGAACCCGGTCGCCGCGGCGACCGTCGCGACCAGCGCTGCGGCAAAAGAGATCACGCCGAGGGTCGGTCCGCACGGGTACCGGCGCAGCAGCGGACGCAGCGCCACGGCCGTGCCGTACCCGGCGAGCACGCCGAGCAGGGCCATGTTGGTGACGTTGGCGCCGAGGGCGGTGAGACCGCCGTCGGCGAAGAGCAGTGACTGCACGACCAGCACGACCGTCAGGCACAGGGCGGCGGTCGCGGGACCGACCAGGACGGCGGCGAGCGCGCCGCCGAGTACGTGCCCGCTCACCCCCGGCAGGACCGGAAAGTTGATCATCTGCAGGGCGAAGACGAAGGCCGCGACGAGGCCGGCCAGGGGAGCGATGCGCTCGTCGAGCTCGGAGCGGGCCCTGCGGAGCGCCACCGCGAGGCCGAGCGCGGCGACGACGAAGAACGCCAGCGAGGTCCGCGCGTCGAGCAGACCGTCGCTCATGTGCATGGCTACGACGTCCATCGGAAGAACCTCCGAGACGTGAGGATGCGTCGACGCGATTCTAGCTGCCTACCTGAACAACTGAACAGTCTTTCGGCCGTCGGGCCGGTTCGTCCCGTTCCGCCGGGACCTTCGTGCGGCGCGGTCCGCAGTGGGGCGTCCTGCCGTCTCCCCGGCGAGATCGACTGTCGACAAACGCGGCGCCGCGTGCTCGGATGGAGCGAGGGGGTCCATTCGTCGGAATGCTCGAATCCCCGAGGAGAAGCGATGAACGACGGAACCGGAAGGCAAGAGGAACCGCAGTCGGAGCGGGGTGCCCCCGGCTCGCGCGACATGGGCTCCACCGGCCCCGGAGGAGGGCCCGCGGACCGCCCCGCCGGCGCGTTCGAGGACGACGAGATGATCTCCGCCGACCCCGGCGACGCGGGATCGCACCGACCCGGGCACACCACGACGGTCGGGGATGCGGACGCGGCCGTCCCGCCCTACGAGGGGCGGACGGAGCGCGGGGATGTCCGTCCCGCGCCGGACGACAGGGGAGAGGCGAGCACCGGGGGTGCCGGACGGCCGGTGGCCGACGAGACCCGCAAGTCGGCGGAGCCCTCCGAGACCCCGGGTGGCGCCACGACGTCGCCGACCGAGGAGCGGCCCGCCGGGTGAGCCGACACGAACCGAGGTGACGACGAGGGGCCGGCCCCGCCCACCGGGCGAGGGTGCACCGCGCCGAGGACGCGCGCTGTTCGGGCGGACCAGGGAGCCCGGTGCGCCGGGGCGGCGTCAGACGAACGTGCGCGGCAGCACGATCGCCAGCGCGATCAGCAGTGCGACCTTGACGATCTCGAGCGCCACATAGGCGTAGTGCACCTTCGAGCGGGGTGCGTCCTCCCCCGCGAGGATGCGGTTCGAGCGGCGCGTCAGCGGCGGGCGGATCACCGCCACCTGGACCGCAAGCACGGCCACCGTCACGAGGAGCAGGATCCACCCGGTCGTGCCGGGCGACGAGACCAGGCACGCTGCGATCAGTACGAGGGCGAGGACCCCCTCCACCGTGTTGAGTGCCCGGAACACCAGGCGACCGATACCGAGTCCGAGGGGGATGGTGATTCCCGGCGCCCGGAACTTCAGGGGTGCTTCGAGGAAGGAGATGGCGAGCACCATCCCGAGCCAGAGCATCGGCACGAACAGTTCCACGTAGCGTGCGAGAGTTTCCATCACCCGTCCTCGACTGCTGTGATCGGCACCTGATCGCCGATCCTAGTGGCGCCTGCGGCGACGGGGACGCCGGCCGTCCTTCGTCACGGCGAGAAGGGTGAGGACGAGGGCCGTCGCTGCGAGAGCGACGACGAAGACGACCACGTGGGCCGCACCCGCGCTGCGGTCACTACAGTCCTGACCGTCCTCGGATCACTCGTTGCGCAGAGGGGGCGCGGGAATTCCGGCCACGGACGTGTGTGAACGATCGACCCGTGGCGGCCCGTTCTTGCTCGGCAGCCGAGACCGAGGAATGCTGCTGACAACTCGCGCTCGACAACGTTCACCGAAAGGATCGGTCATGCCGCGCATCGGTACCGCCGCCCGGGACCTCTACCGACGGGAGATGGCCGCGTCGAAAACTGCCGGCGACCCGCAGCAACGGTGGCGCCACCTCGAACGGGCGCACATCCTGTCCCAGCCGGATCCGTGGTTGCACACCTGCAATCACGTCGCGATGCTCGCCCTGGCGCTGCGCTGCCGTGACCGCCGCGAGGCCCTCGGGCAGGTCGTGCGGATCGTCGTTGCTGCTCCCGGTTCGATGACCGGCCGGTATCCCGAAGGCAACACCGGACGGGTCGCCGCCGGCCTGACGACCCCGATGCCGGTTCCGGCCGATCTGGCCCGGGCGCTGTCGGCGTAGTCGCCCACCCCCGGATTCGGAGGGGCGGACCCCGCTCACGACCGGCTCCTACAGGTGCACGGTCCCGCGGATGCACGTCGTGCTGTGTCCGCCGATCCACACCTCGTCGCCCGACGAGTGCACGGTCACGATGCCGCGGCGGCCGACGCGCGTCCCCTGGCTCGCTCGGTAGTCGGCCGGCGCGATGCCGGCGCCGATCAGCCACTGGGCCAGGCCGGCGTTGAGGCTTCCCGTCACCGGGTCCTCCTTGACGCCGACGGGCGCGGCGAAGGCGCGGACCTCGAACTGCTGCGGCGATCCCGGCGGGTAGGGGCCGACGACACCGAGCATCAGGTCGCGCATGTGCTGGTCGTCGGGTTCGAGGTCGAGCACGTCCTGCGCGGACTCGAGCAGGACCGCAGCCCAGCCGGGCCCGTTGTCGACCCAGTTGTGGGCCACGATCCGCTCGCGCGCGATCCCGAGGCCACGGGCGATGCGGGCCAGGTGGTCCTCGTCGAGGTCGCCGCGACGGACCAGCTCGGGGGCGCGGAACGCTGCCGACTCGTCGGTGTGGCGCAGTTCGACGAGTCCGGCTCCGCATTCCTGGACGAGAAGGCCCGGGGTTTTCGGCACGCCGCCGGCCTCGAGCCACGCGTGCGCCGAGCCGAGCGTGGGATGGCCGGCGAACGGGATCTCCGCGCCGGGGGTGAAGATGCGCAGCCGGTAGTCGGCCTCGGGGGTCGTCGGGGGAAGAACGAACGTGGTCTCGGACAGGTTCGTCCACGCCGCGAACTGCGCCATCGCCTCGTCGGGGATGCCGTCGCCGTCGAGGACGACCGCGACCGGGTTTCCCCGGTACGGCTCGGCGGCGAACACGTCGACCTGCGCGAAGTTCCGGGAACGTGGCTGCACCATCGGCTGTGTCTCCTTCGTCGGTTCCGTCCCGACGATTGTGGTCGCGGCGCCGGCGGGGCGCATCCGAATATGCCGGCGACCCTGCGATGGGCTCAGTGCGGACCATCCGTTCCGCGACGCTCGACCGCATCGGTCCGAACCACCTCGAGGCCGGGATCGATCACGTGCCGATGCGGCGCTGAACGACTGCGGCGCTGAACGACTGCGGCGCTGAACGACGAAGGGCGCGCAGGGAAGTCCCTGCGCGCCCTTCACGGTTCGAGGATTCAGTGCTCGTACGTGCTCAGGTCGCGGTCCTTGCTCTCCTTCGCCAGGAGGATGAACACCGCGCTCAGGACTGCCAGCCCGATCATGAACGCCGCGACCAGGCCGGTGCCGCCGCCGGCGGCCGCCTGCAGCGACGCGAGGATCACCGGCGTGAAGCCCGCGCCGAGCAGTGTCGCGCCCTGGTAGCCGAGCGAGGCGCCGGTGTACCGGGCCGCGGTGCCGAACTGCTCGGCGATGTACGCCGCCATCGGACCGTAGGTCGCGGACTGGCAGACGCCGAAGCCGAGCACGAACCCGAGCGTCACCAGGGCGACGTTGCCGGACGACAGCAGCGCCAGGATCGGCACGATCAGCACGACGAACGCGCCGAGACCGAAGAGCATCACCGGTCGCCGGCCGACGCGGTCGGAGAGGCGGGCGAATCCGAGCAGGGTGAAGATCGCGACGAACTGGCAGACGGCGAACGCCAGGAGCGCCTGCGATCGGGTCACCCCGGAATGGGACGCGTACCCGATGGCGAACGTGGTGAACATGGTCTGGATGCCGAAGCTGGCCATGCACCCCAGGGCGACGAGCAGCAGGTTCCGGGGACGGCGCAGGATGCTCAGGATCGGCGGGGTCCGCCTGTCGACCGCGGTGGCGTCCACCTCGGCCTGCTTGGCCATCGCCTCCCGGAACAGCGGGCTCTCGGACACCCGGGCCCGGACGAACAGGCCGACGGCCAGCATCACCGCGGACAGCAGGAACGGGATGCGCCAGCCCCACGACAGGAAGTCGTCCTCGGGCAGCAGCGCCACCAGCGCCAGGGCGAGGGTGCCGAGCAGGGAACCGGTGGGTGCGCCGGCGTTGGTGAACGAGGCGGCGAAGCCGCGCCCCCGCCCGCCGACGTGCTCGAGGGACATGAGCGCCGCGCCGCCCCACTCACCGCCCACGGCGATACCCTGGCACACGCGCAGCAGCACGAGAATGATTGCGGCCCAGGATCCGATCGCCGACGCCGGCGGGACGAGGCCGATGAGGAACGACGCGACGCCCATGACCGTCATGGAGATCAGCAGCATCGACTTGCGGCCGTACCTGTCGCCGAAGTGCCCGAAGACGACGCCGCCGAAAGGACGGGCCAGGTAGCCCGCGGCGAACGTGCCCATCGACGCGATGGTCCCGGCGAGCGGGGACAGGTCCGAGAAGAACACGGGTGCGAAGACGATCGCTGCCGCGGTCGCGTAGAGCAGAAAGTCGTAGAACTCGATGGTGCTGCCCAGATAGCTCGACAGCACGACGCGTCGAACTTCCTTCTTTCTCTGGGCCGCAGTGATGTCCGCGGATGCGGTGACGGTCATGGGAGCTCCTGCCGTGGCGGTCGGGTCAGTGGGCGTACTGCTCGCGCAACTTGTCCTTGCGGATCTTTCCGGTGGCGTTGCGGGGGATCTCGTCGAGAACGAGAAGGGATTTGGGGATCTTGTACCTGGCGAGGCGCTCGCCGAGGAAGGCGAACAGCTCGTCCTCGGTGAGGGTGGCGCCGTCGGCGAGGGTGACGGCGGCCCGGCCCACCTCACCCCACTTCTCGTCGGGCACACCGAAGACGGCGCAGCCGAGGACGCCGGGCAGGTCGAGGATGGCGGCCTCCACCTCGGCGGGGTAGATGTTCTCGCCACCCGAGATGATCATGTCCTTGAGCCGGTCGACGATCGTGACGAAGCCGTCCTCGTCGGGAACCCCCACGTCGCCGGATCGGAACCAGCCGTCGCCGGTGAAGGCTTCGGCGGTGGCGTCGGGGCGATTCCAGTACCGCCGCATCACGTTCGGGCCGGAGATCTGGATCTCGCCGCGGTCGCCGGGGGCGACCTCGGTGCCGTCCGGGTCGACGACGCGCACGTCGGTGAAGAAGTGCGGGGCGCCCGCGGTGCCGAGCTTGCGCTCGGCGTCCTTGGGCGTGAGGATCAGCGCGCCCGGGCCGGTCTCGGTCAATCCGTATCCCTGGCAGAGGCGGACGCCACGGGCGGTGTAGGTCTGCAGGGTCCGTGGCGGTACCGGTGCGGCCGCGACGATCCAGCGACGGATCGAGCTCAGGTCGGTGCGGTTCCAGTTCGGGTGGGTGCTCATCGCGTCGAGCATCGTGGGCACCCCGAACGAGTACGTGACCCTCTTGGTTTCGATCAGGTGCAGGATGCGGCCGGGCTCGAAGCCCTCCTCGACGATCACGGTGCCGCCCTTGAGCAGGGTCGGCAGGGCGACGAAGTTCAAGGCGGCGGTATGGAAGAGCGGTGCGGCGACCAGGGCCACCTCGTCGGAGAGGAAGTCGAGATCGACGATCGGATTCATCACCGCGAACACCACGTTGCCGTGGGTGAGGACGACGCCCTTGGGCCGGCCGGTGGTGCCGGAGGTGTACATGATGAAGCACGGGTCGTCGTGCGTGACCGGGACGTCGAGACGGTCGGCGGGGGCGGTCGCGATGATCTCCTCGTAGCCGACGGCCCGGTCGTCGGGTGCCCCGTCGAGGACCACGCGCCGGGCGGTGCCGGCCGCGGTGGCGGCCGCGTCGGCGACGTCCGCGAGGGCGGCGGAATGGATCAGCACGGCGCTGCCGGAGTCGGCCAGGCAGTACTCCACCTCGGGGGTGGTCAGCCGGGCGTTGAGCGGCACGAACACGGCCCCGAGCAGGCCGGCGGCGAACAGCACCTCGAGGTAGGCGGGGTGGTTCGCGGACAGCAGCGCGACCCGGTCTCCGGGGCCGATACCCCGGGCGCGCAGGGCGTGGGCGAGCCGGGTGACCCGCTCGTCGAGTTCGCGGTAGGTGACGGTGGTGCCGCGGAAGTCGAGCGCGACCGCGTCGGGGGCCTGCCGGGCGCGTCGGTGCGGCCAGGTTCCGGTACCTTGATTGAGCACGGGATCTCCTCGATGCCTTGGGATGCGGGATGGTCTGTGGCCGAAGCGACTACGTCCGGGTGAGCCGGCGACCGACGATCTCCTTCATGATCTCCGTGGTGCCGCCGTAGAGGGTCCCGGCCCGGGAGTCCAGATAGTCGCGGGCGACGTCGTACTCCTTCATGAACCCGTAGCCGCCGTGCAGCTGCACGGCCCGGTGCACCACCTTCAGATGCAGTTCGGTGACCCACCACTTGGCCATCGCCGCCGTCACCTCGTCGAGCCGGCCGTGGGCGGCGTCGAGGATGCAACGGTCCACGAACACCTGCGCGATCTCGATTTCGGTGGCCAGTTCGGCGAGGTAGAAGCGGTTGGCCTGGAAGTCGGCGATGCGCTGCCCGAACGCTGTGCGGTCGGTGGCGTAGCGCAGCGCCGTCTCGAACGTGCGGGTCATCAGGGCCATGGAGGTCACCGCGATGCTGAGCCGCTCCTGCGGCAGGTTGTGCCGCAGATAGCCGAAGCCCCGGTTCTCCTCGCCGAGCAGGTTGGCGCGGGGCACGCGGACGTCGTCGAACACCAGCTCGGCGGTGTCCTGTGCGGACAGGCCCACCTTGTCGAGCGGGCCGTTCTTCGTGAACCCGGGCATGCCGTCCTCGACGACGAGCAGGCTCACCCCGTTCTTCCCGGCGGCGGGATCGGTCTTCGCGACGACGATGATCGTGTCGGCGAGCAGGCCGTTGGAGATGAAGATCTTGCTGCCGTTCAGCACGAAGTGGTCGCCGTCGGGAATCGCGGTGGTGGCGACGGCGGCGAGGTCGCTGCCGGCGCCGGGTTCGGTCATGGCGATCGCGCCGATCGCCTCACCGGCGACCATGGGGGCGAGCCAGCGATGGTTCTGCTCCTCGGTGCCGAGGGCCGTGAAGTACGGGGCGACCAGGTCGTTGAATCCCGACAAGCCCATGGTGACGGCCTGGGCGCCGACGCGGGCGAGTTCCTCGATGAGCACGGCGCCGAACCGGAAATCGTCGATGCCCCCGCCGCCGAACCGTTCCGGCACGGCGACACCGAGCAGGCCGAGCTTGCCGGCCTGCCGGTACAGCTCGCGATCGACGCGGCCCGCCGCGGCCCACTGCTCGAGGTGGGGGGCGACCTCGCGCTCGGCGAAGCGTCGCGCGGTTTCGCGGAACGCGGCGTGGTCGGGTTCGTAGATGGTGCGTTCGAGCGACACGGCACTCATGGAGACGGCGGTCCTCCTTCTGCGACCTCGTGGTTTGTCGCGCAGATCACAGTAGACCAATAATGATTGAAATAGTCAACGGTTGAATTCCATCTGCTTTCCGGGTGGGCGGTGCCCTCAGCTGGGGATATGTGTCTCGGCTAAAAACTTGCAAGCAGTCTGGACTGTTTGTTGTTTTGCTGTTACCGTCCGTTCTTGTGACTCGAACCACATCCACGGGCACGGGGCGCACGCAGGCCGAGCGCACCGCCGTGACCCGGGCGAAACTCCTCGACGCGGCCGTCGACTCGCTCGTCGAACTCGGCTACGCGCGCACCACCACCCAGGTCATCGCCAAACGGGCCGGGGTATCCCGGGGTGCGCAGCTGCATCACTTCCCGACCAAGGAATCGCTCGTCGTCGCCGCGGTCGAGCACCTCGTCGACAAGCGCCTCACGGAGATCCTCGAGGCCAGCCCGGACCCCGAGCGTGGCCTCGACGTCCTCACCGACGCGTTCCGCGGACCGTTGTTCCACGCCGCGCTCGAGCTGTGGGTGGCCGCCCGGACCGATCCCACCCTGCACGAGGCGGTGATCCCCCTCGAGCGCAAGGTCTCCGACGCGCTGCGGGTCGGCTGCCTCGAGATCATGGGGGACCGGATGGGCCCCGACGGAATCGACCTGAGCATCGAGCTGGCCCGCGGCCTCGCCGTCGCCGCCCTGATGCGTACCCCCGAATCGGATCGTGAGATCCGGGAGCGGCTGCTCCCGGTCTGGAAGGAACTGGTGATGAAGTGAGCATCGAGACCCTCCCGCCGCACGTCCACACGCTCGTCGTGGGGGCCGGCTTCGGGGGCATCGGCATGGCGGCCACGCTGCTGCGTGAGCACCCGCGCGCCGACGTCCTCGTGATCGAGCGGGGCGACGACGTCGGCGGCACCTGGCGGGTGAACACCTACCCGGGCGCGGCCTGCGACGTGCCGAGCGCGCTGTACTCGTTCTCCTTCGCGCCCGAACCGGACTGGTCGAAGGCCCACGGCACCCAGGAGGAGATCTACGCCTACCTGCGTCGGGTCGCGACGGAACAGGGCGTCACCGACCGGACGATGTTCGGGTGCGAACTGCGCAACGCGCAGTGGGACGACGAGAACACCCGCTGGATCGTGTCGACGTCGCGGGGCGACCTCACCGCCGACGTGCTGGTCTCGGCGACCGGTGCGCTGTCCACCCCGACCCTCCCGAAGGTGCCGGGCCTGGAGATGTTCCGCGGCAAGATGTTCCACTCGGCAGAGTGGGACCACGGCTACGACCTGCGCGGCAAGCGCGTCGCCGTGATCGGCACCGGCGCCTCCGCGATACAGTTCGTCCCCGCCATCGTCGACACCGTCGGGCACCTGACGCTGTTCCAGCGCACCGCCTCGTGGGTCATGCCCAAGCACGATCACACCATTGCGCGCCCGGTGCGCGCCCTCTACCGGCGTTTCCCGCTCGCGCAGAAGGTCGTTCGCGGGGCCGTCTACGGGCAGAAGGAAACGTACGTCGTCGGGATGACACGGCCGTTCGCGCGCCGGTGGCTCGTGCCGTTGTTCGAGCGCCGAGCGCTGTCGGTCCTCGACAAGCAGGTCCCGGATCCGGATCTGCGGACGAAGCTCACCCCGGGGTTCCGGATCATGTGCAAGCGGATCCTGCTGTCCAACGACTGGTTCCCGGCGATCACCCGGCCCGACGTCACCGTGGTTGCCTCCGGGCTGACCGCGGTCACCGAGAAGGGTGTCGTCGACGAGACCGGCAACGAGTACGAGGTCGACGCCGTCATCTTCGGCACCGGCTTCACCGTCACCGAACCGCCTGTGGCCCGGCACATCCGGGGACGCGACGGCTGCACCCTGGCCGAGGCCTGGAACGGCAGCCCCAGCGCCTACCTGGGCGTCTCGGTCCACGGCTTCCCCAACCTTTTCCTGATGTACGGGCCGAACACCAACCTCGGCCACAGCTCGATCGTGTACATGCTCGAATCGCAGGCCGCCTACATCGCGGACGCCCTGCGCACCATGCGGTCCCGGGAACTGGCCACCGTCGAGGTGACCGCCGGCGCGCAGCGCGACTACAACGCCGAACTCGACCCCGCCCTCGCCGGCACGGTGTGGAACGCGGGCGGCTGCCACAGCTGGTACCTCGACCGCAAGGGGCGCAACTCGGTGATGTGGCCGACGTTCACCTGGCGGTACCGCGCCCGGACCAAGCGCTTCGATCCCGAGAACTACGTGACCCGTCCCGCTGCCGAAAGGATTGCGGCATGACCCATTACGACGTTCTGGTCGTCGGGTCCGGATTCGGCGGCAGCGTCGCCGCGCTGCGCGCGACCGAGAAGGGCTACCGCGTCGGCGTTCTCGAGGCCGGCCGCCGCTTCGCCGACGACGAACTGCCGAAGACCAGCTGGCGACTGCGCAAGTACCTGTGGGCCCCGGCCCTGGGCTGTTACGGCGTGCAGCGCATCCACCTGCTGCCCGACGTCCTGGTCATGGCGGGTGCCGGCGTCGGCGGGGGATCGCTCAACTATGCCAACACCCTCTACCGGCCGCCGGCCCGGTTCTTCCAGGACCCGCAGTGGGGGCACATCACCGACTGGCAGGCCGAGCTCGGACCGTACTACGAGCAGGCGGCGCGGATGCTCGGCGTGCGCCCGAATCCGCTGACGACCCCCGCCGACGAGGTGATGCGCTCGGTGGCCGAGGAGATGGGGGTCGGCGAGACGTTCACCACCACGCCGGTCGGCGTGTTCTTCGGCGAACCGGGGAAGACGGTGCCGGACCCGTTCTTCGGGGGCGCCGGGCCCGAGCGCACCGGCTGCACCGAGTGCGGCGGCTGCATGACGGGTTGCCGGGTGGGCGCGAAGAACACCCTCGTCAAGAACTATCTGTACCTTGCCGAGCAGGCCGGGGCGACGATCCATCCGCTCACCACCGTCACCGAGATCAGTCCGCGCGCCGAGGGGGGATACGAGGTCCGTGCCCGCAGCACGAACCGGATCCGCAAGCGCCACACAGTGTTCACCGCCGACCAGGTGGTGTTTGCCGCCGGCACCTACGGCACGTCGCGGCTGCTGCTCGCGATGCGCGAGACCGGTGCCCTGCCGATGTTGTCGCCGCGACTGGGCACGGTGGTGCGCACCAACTCCGAAGCGGTGCTCGCCGCGACGGCGCAGGACCGCACCGTGGACTACTCCCGCGGCATCGCGATCACCGCCTCCTTCCACCCGGACGACCACACCCACATCGAACCGGTGCGGTACGGCAAGGGCAGCAACGCCATCGGGCTGTTGCAGGCCCTCCTGGTCGACGGTGGGGGCCGGACACCGCGGCTGGTGAAGTTCCTCGCGGTGGCGGCCCGCAACCCCGCCGCGTTCCTGCGCACCCTGTCGGTGCGGCACTGGTCCGAGCGGACCGTGATCGCGCTGGTCATGCAGACCGACGACAACTCCCTCGAACTGGCGAGCACGCGCGGGCCGTTCGGACGCCGGCTCACGAGCCGTCGCGGGCCCGGCGCGCCACCGCCGGAGTGGATTCCGGTGGGTCACGAGGCCATCCGGCGGGTCGCCGGCAAGATCGACGGCGACGCGGGCGGATCAGTTGCGGACCTGGTCAATATTCCCATGACCGCGCACTTCCTCGGCGGCTGCGTGATCGGGGACTCGCCCGAGTCCGGTGTCGTCGATCCCTACCTGCGCGCCTACGGCCACGAGGGCCTGCATGTCGTGGACGGATCCGTGGTCAGCGCCAACCTGGGCGTGAACCCGTCGCTCACCATCACGGCGCAGGCCGAGCGGGCGATGGCGTTGTGGCCCAACAAGGGTGACGCCGATCCACGCCCGACGCTCGGATCCGGTTACGTGCCGGTCACTCCGGTGCGGCCGGTGCGGCCCAGCGTGCCGGAGTCGGCTCCCGCGGCGCTGCGCCTGCCGATCCATCCCGTCCGACGAGAGGAGGCCGCCCGTGTTGTGGAGCGTGCCTGAGAGCACCGACGAACGTACCGACTGGCCGACGTCCGCGCCGCCGCCGTGGTCGGCGCAGGCGCGCGCGGCCCTGTGGTGGCACCGCAGCGCGCCCGGGGCGGCCCAGTTCGGCCCCGGCGGCCGGACCCTGCCGTTCACCCTCGCGATGGTGGTGGACTACCTCGAATCGCCCGTCGGCCCCTACCGCGAGGTGCTCGCAAGTCCCGTCCTGCGCCCGGGACTGATCCCGGCGATGGCCGTGCCGTTCATCGCCGTGGACTCCGAGGCGTCCGTGCACGGCGGGCGCGAGCACTGGCATCTGCCCAAGGTGCTCGCCTCGTTCACCGGCGACGTCATCGGCCGGTTCTCCGCCACGGGCGACACATGGAAGGTGGACACCGACGCGACCCCGCGCGGTCCGGAACTGCCGATCGTCGGGGGACTGGCGTTCGCACAGCCCGAACCGGACGGCAGCCAGGCCCGCGCCACGGCACGGCTGAGGGGACGGTTCCGCTATGCCCGCGTCCGCGTCGAGGCGCAGGGCCCGACACTGGGACGGTGGCTGCTGCCGGGGGCCCACCACGGCATCGTCATCACGTCGGGCCGGATGAGCATCGGCCCGGCCCGGACGGTGCGCTAGGGAACCTGCGGTGGGCTCACGACGCCTCGCGCATCGTGAGCCCACCGAGTTCGACGACGTACTGCCCGGCTGCGTCGTCCCACGTCACCGAGTAGGTGGTGGGGTAGTAGCCGGACTGCTGATACGCGCTCGGCTGCCGCAGTTCCTCGTGCAGGTCGGGCCGGGACGCCAGCCAGTCCCGGGTCATCATCGGCTCGATGAAGACGTGCCGGCCGTCCCACGAGCCCTGCAGGACCGTCTCGGTGAAGTGCCCGTGCGGCTCGGCGGTGTCGAGCCAGTGCAGTCCCATGTTGGGGACGGTGCCGAGAATCGGCTGGGGGTCCGACGGCGCGTAGCCTTCCGGGAGGTACTTCGGGTCCGGCAGCTTCGCCGCCCGCTCGAGATACCCGGGGACGAGCGGGTTGATCGACTCCACCGTCGCGGTGTCGACGAGGTAGAAGTGCACATCGAAGTGCGGCTGGTCGAACCCGTGTTCCGGATTGTGGCCGTGAGAGTTCCAGTCCAGCGTGACATGGTCGACGACCGTCGCGGGCGCCCCGTCGGGAACGTCGAGCACGTAGGCCTCGGTGGTGGGCAGCAGACCGCTCGTGAGGCCTTCGAGAGCGGCGGCATCGAGGCGGACGCCGATCGCGGTGGGGGTGTCGTCGGGTCCGACGGTGACGTACGTGTGCGCCGATCCGTTACCGACGGGGCGGGGCGGGCCGTCGACGGACGTGGAGCCCTGGGCTCCGGCCACGGAACCGACGACGAGTGCCGTCGCCGTCGCCGTCACGCCGACGACTCCGAGCACCGCGAACGTGCGAAGGTGCACCACTGTCACGACTCCTCTCGCATGGTGAGTCCACCGAGTTCGACGACGTACTCCTGCGCCTGGTCGTCGAAGCTCACCGAGTAGGTGGTGGGGTAGTACGCGCTCTGCTGATAGGCCTCGGGCTGTTTCACCGGCTCGTCGATCGTGGGCCGGGTGAGCAGCCAGTCGCGGGTGAGCATCGGCTCGATGAAGGTCCATTCGCCGTCCCAGGATCCCTCGATGAGGATCTGGGTGAAGTCGTACTGTCCCGGCGCGATCGGCAGGGTGCCGTCGACCCAGTGCATCCCCATCTGCGGGACGAGCGCCATCTCCGGCGGACCGGCGGGCACGTAGTCGGCCGGCATGTACCGGGCTTCGGGCATGTTGGCCGCCGCGTCGGCGTACCCGGGTGCGGCCGGGTCGATCTCGGAAATCTGCTCGGCGCCGATCATGTAGAAATGGATGTCGAAATGAGGCTGGTCGAACAGTCCCACCGGTTCGTGCCCGTGCGGGTTCCAGTCCATGGTCAGGTGGTCGAACGCGGTCTCGTCCGCCTCGGCCGGGAACTCGAGCGTGTGCACCTCGAGGGCGTCGGAGAGGCCGTCGAGCGCCGTCGCCGAGAAGCGGACCCCGATCGCCGCGGGGGCACCGTCGTCGCCCTGCTCGACGTAGGTGCGGGCCGTGCCGTCGCCGACCTCGACGGTGGGGCCGTAGGAGTAGGGCTCGGATTCCGTGTCGGATCCGCTGGAGCAGCCGAGCAGCAGGGTGAGCGCGGTGCCGGCCGCGATCGCGATCCCGGAGGCGCGAGAGATCGGGTTGGTGCGCATGGCGAACCTCTTCCGGTGGGCTGAGAAGCAGGGTAGACCCGGCCGGCGGGTCCGTTGTGCGGAATCAGGCGATCGTGTGCGGACCGATCCCGCCCGTCTTTTCTTGACTAATTCCAGAAAAGGGGCATACTGGGGTCATGCAACGAGCGAATGAGCACCTCGACCCCCCGGCGCAACTGCGCTCCGTGGGTCTGCGGGTGACCGCTCCGCGTGTTGCCGTGCTCGGTGCGGTTGCCGCGCACCCCCATTCCGATGCGGACGAGATCGCGGCCGCGGTGCGGAGCGAACTCGGCTCCGTCTCCACGCAGGCGGTGTACGACGTGCTCAAGGCGTGCGTCGGGGCCGGGCTCCTGCGCCGCATCGAACCCGCGGGTTCGCCGGCCCGGTACGAGACCCGGATCGGCGACAATCACCACCACCTGGTGTGCCGCAGCTGTGGCGCGGTCACCGACATCGAGTGCGTCGTCGGAGCGGCGCCGTGCCTCGAACCCTCGGACGACCACGGCTACGTCGTGGACGAGGCCGAAGTGACGTTCTGGGGACTGTGCTCCGACTGTCGAGAGTCTTAGTCCCGCACCATTTCTCCACTCCGACTACGACCCGCACCGCGGCGACGTGGCGCGGAGCGTGCACCCTTCCAGAGGAGGATCACCGTGACGAATCCTTGCCCCACCACCAACAACGTCGGCATTCCGGTCGCGAGCGACGACGAATCGCTCACCGCAGGAACGCAGGGCCCGGTACTGCTGCACGACCACTACCTGATCGAGAAGCTCGCCCACTTCAACCGCGAACGGGTCCCGGAGCGTGTCGTGCACGCCAAGGGCGGCGGCGCGTTCGGCGAACTCGTCGTCACGGGCGACGTCAGTGCCTACACCAAGGCCAAGCTGTTCCAGCCGGGCGCGAAAACCGAATCCCTCGTGCGTTTCTCGACGGTCGCCGGGGAGCAGGGCAGCCCCGACACGTGGCGCGACCCGCGCGGTTTCGCGGTGAAGTTCTACACCGAGGACGGCAACTACGACCTCGTCGGCAACAACACCCCGGTGTTCTTCGTCAAGGACCCGATCAAGTTCCCCGACTTCATCCACTCCCAGAAGCGGCTACCCGGTTCGGGTCTGCGCGACCACACCATGCAGTGGGACTTCTGGACGCTGCGACCCGAGAGCGCCCACCAGGTGACGTGGCTGATGGGTGACCGGGGCATCCCCCGAACCTGGCGCCACATGGACGGTTTCGGCTCCCATACCTACCAGTGGGTCAACGCCGCCGGAGAGCGGTTCTGGGTCAAGTACCACTTCAAGACGAACCAGGGCATCGAATTCCTCACGCAGGCCGAGGCCGACCGCCTCGCCGGCACCGACCCCGACTACCACCGCGCCGACCTCCACGACGCGATCGAGCGGGGCGAGTTCCCCAGCTGGACGCTGAAGGTGCAGATCATGCCGGTGGCCGAGGCGGAGGGGTATCGCTTCAACCCGTTCGACCTGACCAAGGTGTGGTCGCAGCGCGACTATCCGCTGATCGAGGTCGGCACCTGGACGCTGAATCGCAATCCGCGCAACTTCTTCGCCGAGATCGAGCAGGCCGCGTTCGCGCCGTCGAACATCGTGCCGGGCATCGGCCTGTCGCCGGACAAGATGCTGCTCGGCCGCGTGTTCTCCTACGCCGACGCGCACCGCTACCGCATCGGCGCGAACCACGCGCAGCTGCCGGTCAACGCGCCGAGGAACGAGGTGAACTCGTATTCCAAGGACGGCGCCATGCGGTACTCGTTCAACGACCCGGGCACCCCGGTGTATGCGCCGAACAGCTTCGGCGGCCCGCACGCCGACCCGCAGGCCGCCGGCGACGAAGGTTTGTGGGAGTTCGGCACCGAGGCGGTGCGGGCCGGCTACGTCCGGCATGCCGAGGACGACGACTTCGGTCAGGCCGGCACGCTGGTCCGCGAGGTGCTCGACGACGCGGCCCGTGAGCGGCTGGTGGGCAACATCGTCGGCCACATCCTCGGGGGGACCGCGGCGGCGTTGTACGAGCGGATCTTCGAATACTGGTCGAACGTCGACGCCGACCTCGGCAAGAAGGTCGAGGAGGGCGTGCGGGCGGGCCGGGCCTGACCTCCCGTCAGAGAATGCCCCACCAGTAGAGGAGGGTGGCCAGTATCCACACGATGACCGTCTGCATCACTCTGTCCTCCCTCGATACGGATTCTTCCTCCATCATCCGCCCGCGCGGCCGCGGCTGCCACGGACACTCCGGGCCGAAGGGGCCCCGTATCCACTTCGTTGCCTGCGGCCGCGCGGAACTCGGTCACCGCGTCGAGCGTTGAAGCGGGGGAGATATGTCCGAAGCACGGCCGGCGCGCGACGTCCGTCGCCGCCGGGAGGCACATCGACACGGATAGGAGCTCGGATCATGACCGGACCGATCACCAGCACGTTGAGCCCGGACCAGCAGAAGGTCGCCGGGGACGCTCTGCAGGGCACCCTCGTCGACATGATCGACCTGAGCCTGATCGCCAAGCAGGCGCACTGGAACGTCGTCGGCCCGCAGTTCCGCAGCCTGCATCTCGCGCTGGACGAGATCGTCACGGCCGCCCGCACCTACACCGACGAGGTGGCGGAGCGCCTCACGGCGATCGGCGTCAGCCCGGACGGACGGGCCACCACCGTCGCCCAGGACTCCGGCACCACGGGTTTCGGCGCGGGCTGGACCAAGGACGAGCAGGTCGTCGCGGCGATCACCGACAACCTCGCGGCCGTCATCGGACGCTTGCGCGAGCGCATCGCGGCGACGGACGAGGCCGACCCGGTCACGCAGGACCTGCTCATCGCCCAGACCGCCGGCCTCGAGCAGGCGCACTGGATGTGGCAGGCGCAGCTCGCCTGAGCCGTCGAGTGCGAGAGGGCCACCCGTTCCCGCGGGTGGCCCTTCGTGTGCGCCGGGCGATCGAACACCTGTGTTACTGAAGTGTCGGATGTGATTGCTACGTTGGCATCGGTTCGTTCTTCGATCGAAAGGTGCCTGCAGCGATGGTCATGGGTCCCACCCACGCGGTGTCCGGGGCGCTGGTCGGCCTCCTCGTCGCCGACGTGCTGCCCCGCGAGTGGGGCGGGCCCACATCCACGGCCGAGACGTTCGCGTTCGCCGCGGTCTGCGCCGGTTCGGCCCTCCTGCCGGATCTCGACACGCCCCAGTCGACGGTGGCGCGGTCCTTCGGGCCGGTGAGTCAGGTCGCGGCGCGCGGCATCGACAACCTCTCGCTCGGTTACTACACGCTCACCAAGGGCCGCCGCGACCGCAGCCGTCGCGGCGGGCATCGCACGCTGACGCACACGGCCCTGTTCGCGGGCCTGCTGGGGGCGGGGGTGTCGACGCTTGTCGCCCGGTTCGACCGGGTCGCGGTCGTCGCCGTCCTGTTCGTCACGCTCGGCCTGGCGCTGCGCGGGCTCGCGGACGGATGGGCCAAGCGCAACGGCTGGCTCGTGGTGACCGCGACCTCGGCGGTGCTGTCGGTGCTCATGTGGAACTGGTTCCCCGGAGAGGTCGGTTCGGTGGGCCTCGGGGTGGCAGTGGCGCTGGGATGCGCGACGCACTGCCTGGGCGACGCCGTCACCAAGGAGGGCATACCGTTCCTCGCGCCGTTCCTGCCGTGGCGCGGCGAGCGCTGGTGGGAGATCAAGATGCCCGGGTTCCTTGCCATCCGTGCCGGCGGCGCCTTCGAGCTGGCGATCCTCGGTCCAGGGCTGACGATCGCCGCGTTCGCGATGGCGGTGTGGTCGATCGACGGCGCGCCGGAACTCCTGCGGGAGGCCGTCGGCGTGTAGGTCCTCGAGGGTGCTCACCTGCGCAGCGACGCGGCGATGCGATACACGGCGGGCACTGTGTACGCCCAGTCCTGCAGCGACAGGTAGGCCGACGTGGGGACGAGCACCACATGCCGCAGCCCGGCCTCCCCGAACTCCCGCAACCGCGCGGTGATCCGGCCCGGTGTGCCGACGAGGAATCCGTATTCGGTGACCTCCGGGGGCACCGCCGCGAGCGCCTCCTCCCACCGGGCCCGGTCGTAGCGTTCCGGGATCACGTCGACCGAGCCGCGGAACTCCGGCCCGAAGGGATGTACCGCGCCGGCCGCAGCCCAGTGCTCGGCGGAGAACAGCAGCGTCCAGTACCGCATCATCCGGCTGTGCAGCATCGCCTGCGCCCGCTTCTGTGTGGGGGCGACGAGGATGTAGGCCACCAACGCCGGCACGATCCGGTCGGGGTCGCGACCGGCCTCGGTGGCGGCGGTACGGATGCGCGCCAGTTTCGCCCCGTACTCGTCCGGGGTGCGCAGTGCGATGGTCATCGGCAGCCACCCGTCGCCGTAGCGCCCGGTCAACTGCAGCATCCGAGGTCCGTGGGCGGCGATCCAGATCTCCGGGGTGCGCCCGGGTGGGGCCTGCAGGTCCATCACCGCCCCGTCCAGGTGGAAGTGCGTGCCGTGGAAGTCGAACGGGCCGTGCGAGTCGAAGCAGCGGCGGACGATCTGCACGGCTTCGGCGAGTCGGTCGACCGGGTGGGCCTGCGACAACCCGTACGGGTCGATGTTCATCCGCTCCCCGCAGCCCAGGCCGAGGATCGGCGCGCGCTTGGTCAGATGCGCCAGGGTCAGGGCGGCCTGAGCGAGCAGCACCGGGTGGCGCCGGATCGGCTCGCTCACTGCCACCCCGAGCCGCATCCTCCCCGCAGGGGCCGCCAGTGCCCCGAGCAGGGTCTGGTAGTCGAACACCTCGTGCGGACTCGACACCTGGTCGCTGAAGCGGGTGAAGGTCCTGTCCCACAGGGCGGTCGGGAAGAACTCCTGGAAATGGTCCCAGACGAACAGCGACGTCAGCCCGCCATACCTCGCCAGCGCCGTGATGACCCGCACCTCGCGCCACGGTGGGTTGGACGAGGTGTACATGCCGGTATCGATCGTGGTGGACGTCATGGCGTTCCCTTCCGGGCCTGTCCGTTCACCGGCGGCCGGCGGTGCTCTGACGCCGCCGTGCAACGGCACTCTGTCGCCGCCGTGCAACGGCACGCTGTCGCCGCCGTGCAACGGCACGCTGTCGCCGCCGTGCAACGGCACTTGCCACTGTCTGCCCGTGACCGGGTGCGGGGCTAGCGTCCTACGTCCTCGCTCCGGTCGTGGACGGCGGCGTTCAGCCGGTTCGGCGGCGCATTACGGAACCACTGGCATCGAAAGAGAACTTGTTCTATTTTTGCTCTGTTTCTGCCTCCTCCCAGATCGGAGCCCAGCCCGGTGGACCCCCGCGACGCCCGGACGGACGGCGACCCCGCCTCGACCACGACCCTCAGCCGACGAGCCCTCCTCGGCGCCGCCGGTGCCGCCGGTGCCGTCGCACTGACCGGCCTCGCCTGGACCCCCGCCGGTGCGGTCCCGGCCGGCGATCCGCGCGCCACCATTCCGGCACCGCCGGAGTTCCCCGCAGACATCCCGCTGGCCCAGCAGCGCTTCGAGAACTGGGCCCGGACGATCCGCTTCGACGCGGTGTGGACCGCCACCGCACGCGATGCGCACGACGTCGTGCGCATCGCCGACTGGGCCCGCGCCCACGGTTACCGCGTCCGGCCGCGCGGCACCATGCACAGCTGGAGCCCGCTGACCGTCGTGCCCGGCGAGAGCGTCGAGAAGATCGTGCTGATCGACACGATGGTGCACCTGAACGCCGTCACCGTCGATCCCGCGGGAACACCCGCCACCGTCACCGCCGGCGCGGGTGCGAGCATCGAGTCGATCCTCGCCGCGCTCGAACAGCACGGCCTCGGCTGGGCCAATGCCCCCGCGATCGGCGACATCACCATCGCGGGCGCGCTGTCGATCGGCGCGCACGGCGCCACCTATCCGGCCGCCGGGGAGCGTGCGCTCCCCGGCCAGTCGTTCGGCTCACTGTCGAACCTCGTCGTCGCCCTCACCGCCGTCGTGTGGAACGCCGCCGCCGGCGCCTACGAACTGCGTGAGTTCCGTCGGTCCGAACCCGAGATCACGCCCCTGCTCGCCCACCTGGGCCGCAGCTTCGTCACCTCGGTGACCCTGCAGGCCGGGGCCAACTACCGGCTGCGCTGCCAGAGTTTCACCGACGTGCCGTGGCAGGAACTGTTCGCCCCGCCCGGTTCCCCGGGCCGTACCTTCGAGCGGTTCGTCGAGGAGTCCGGCCGCGTCGAGGCGATCTGGTTCCCCTTCACCGAGACGCCGTGGCTGAAGATCTGGTCGGTGTGCCCCGAGAAGCCACCGACCGCGCGCGAGGTGCACGGCCCGTACAACTACTTCTTCTCCGACAGCATCCCCGAGGAGGTCACCACCCCTCTCGGCCGGGTGGCGAGCGGGATGCAGGCTGCCACCCCGGCCTTCGGTGCCGGCCAGTTCGGGGCCGTCGCCGCCGGTCTCGCCGCCACCGGCACCGCCGACCTGTGGGGCTGGTCGAAGGACCTGCTGTTCTACCTGCGGGCCACCACGCTGCGCGTCATCGCCGGCGGTGGGGTGGTCGTCACGCGGCGCGCGAACATCGCCCGCGTCGTCCACGAGTTCACCACCTGGCTGCACGAGCGGATGACCCACTACGCCTCGCTCGGGCAGTATCCGGTCAACATGCCGTTCGAGGTGCGACTGTGCACCGTCGACGACCAGTCGGAGGTGCTCGTCGATTCGGCCGGAGCGCCGAATCTGTCGGCCGTGCGTCCCCGTCCCGACCGGCCCGACTGGGACACTGCCATCTGGATGAACGTCGTCTCCATTCCCGGCACCGCGGGGCAGTCCGCGTTCTTCCGGGAGATGGAGCAGTGGATGGCCGACCACTACTCCGGTGACTACGCCGCCTTCCGGTCCGAGTGGTCGAAGGGCTGGGCGTTCGACGAGCAGGGGGGGCACCGGGATTCGCGGTTCCTCGGCGAGACGATCCCGGCGATGTACCGCACCGGACTGTCCGCCGACGAGGGCTGGGACGCGGCGCGCGCGGCGTTCGATCGGCACGATCCGCACCGGGTGTTCAGCAACGGTTTCCTGGACCGGCTGCTGCCGCCGGTGTAGGGGCCATGGGAGGGGGTTCCGGTACGGTCCGAGGGCACGGTTCGGTTTCGATCCGGCCGCTTGCGCCTTTCACAACTCCCACACCAGTCACATCCGTATACATTTGCCCCGTTCCATGTGAGTCGACGGTGGGAGCGACGTGCGGAAGTTCGAGACGGGGAAGAAGGCGGGCGGTCACCACGCGGCTCGACGCCACGTCCGCCGTGGATCCGTCGCGGCCGCGATGTCGCTGCTCGCCTTCCTGATCGCGCCGGCGCCACCCGCCGCGGCGAACCCGATCGTCGAGCCCGTCGCGGCCGACCCCAGCATCGTGCGGGCGCCCGACGGGGCGTACTACATGTACACCACGGGCGACGACTGGGGCGACGGCCGGGGACTGCGGGGGATGTCCGTCTTCAAGTCCTTCGACCTCACGGACTGGATGTACGTCGACGACGTGTTCTCCGAGATTCCCGGATGGCATCCGGCGAACAACTACGTCTGGGCTCCCCACGTGATCGAGTCGGACACCGGGTACAGCCTCTACTACGCGCTGCCGGACGGGGCGAATCCGTGCATCGGCCTCGCCACCGCACCCGGACCGGCCGGCCCGTGGACCGACCTGGGCCGCCCCGTGTTCTGTGCCGAGGACGTCGGCGTCCAGGGCACGATCGATCCGTTCGTGTGGGACGACGGCACGACGAAGACGATGTTCGTCGGGAACTTCAAGGGCGTCTACGCCATCCCGCTCGCCGCGGACGGAACCGCGCCCGCAGGCGAACCGGTCCGGGTCGCGGACGAACGCTTCGAGGGGCCGCACGTCGAATACCGCGACGGCTACTACTACCTGTTCCTCTCCTCCGGCCACTGCTGCAACGGCGCAGACACCGCCTACCGGGTGCTCGTCGGCCGGTCCGAGTCGTTGACCGGCCCGTACGTCGACCGCAAGGGTGACGACCTCGACGGCGGTGGCGGCGCGCTCATCCTGGCCGGCAGTGATCCGTGGGCGGGACCCGGGCACAACACGGTGGTGACCGACGACGCCGGCGACGACTGGATCGTCTACCACGCGATTCCCCGCGACGATCTCCAGCTTCCCAGCGGTGCCCAGCGACGGGAGGGCATGATCGACCGGATCGTGTGGGCCAACGGCTGGCCGGAGATCGGCGACGGGTCCCCGTCGTCGACCCGCCCCGACGTTCCCCGGACGGATCTTCCCGTGCGCGTCTCGCTCACGGCCGACACGGCCACGACGCTGCCCGCCTCGGGCGGGGTGATCGAAGCCACCATGCTCGTCGAAGCACCCGGCGACGCGCCCTACACGGGTCAGGTGTGGGGCAGCGCGGTCCGTCCGAACGGCGAGGAAGGCGAACCGGTCCTGGGCCCGATCGACGTCGATCTGGCGCCGGGGGAGACCCGCGAGGAGCGAATCGCCTTCACGGTGAGCGACAGTGCGGCGAACGGCACCTACGGCCTGTACGCCTTCGCCGGCACCCACGGTGTGGAGACGGTCGAGTTCGGTGCCGTCACCGCCCGCAAATCCGACGGGCTCTCGGACGTCGGCGAGTCCCTCGACGTGGTGACACTGCGAGTGCGCGAGACGGCCCGCTGACCGCGTGGTCCCACCCCGGCGCGCCGGGGCTTCGGCGAGACGGGGGAGCCACCCATAATCGAGGGATGGATCGAGCCTCCTATCCGGCGCTGTTGCGCGCAGACACCGAGCGGCTGCTCGCCGCCGGCGAAGGCCGGCTCGACCGGCCGGTCCCGACCTGCCCGCGCTGGTCCGTCGAACGGCTTCTCGGGCACGTCGGCCGAGTGCACCGGAACGCGGCGGGCTGGTTGCGCACCGGCGGTCGCACCGAGATCCCCCCGGCTCCGGCCGGGGCCGCCGTCGTCGCATGGGTGCGGGACGGACTCGAGGAGCTGACGGAGGCCGTGCAATCGGCCGATCCGCAGGTCGACGAGCAGACCTTCGCCGGACCGCAACCGGCTTCGTTCTGGGTCCGTCGCATGGCGGTCGAGACTGCGCTGCACCGGATCGACGCCGAACTCGCCGCGGGCGAGGGCACCACGCCCGTCGACACCGCGCTGGCCGTCGAGGGCATCGACGAACTCTTCGGGGTGCTGCTCCCGTTCCGTGCCCTCGGCGGCGCGGGGGCCCTCGGTGGGGCGGGGAGTGCCGGGTCGCCGGCCGGGTCGGGGAAGACGATGCACCTGCATGCGACCGACCCCGCCCTCGCCGCCGGCGAGGGCGAATGGTTGATCACCTTCGATGCCGACGAACCTTCCGTCGTCCACGCCCACGCCGAGGGGGACGTCGCGGTCCGCGGGCCGGCGTCGGATCTGCTGCTCCTCCTGTGGAACCGGGCGTCCCTCGATCGATTCGACGTGTTCGGTGACGCCGCGCTGCTGACCCGTTGGCGCGACGAGGTGACGATCTGACGCCGATCTCGGTTACTGCCGTGCGAGCAATCGCTCGAGGTCGTCGAGAACGAGCATCGCGCCGGTCGGGCCGAGTGCGAGGAACCACGTCTCGTCGCTCACCGCGACGGCGCGCCCCTGCTGCACGGCTGTGAGGCTCGACCACAGCGGGCCGCCGACGACCGCCGCCTCGTCGGTTTCCCTGCCGTAGCTCGAGTAGAAGATCCGGTCGCCGTCCGCCTCCGTGATCGTTTCCGGGCTGACCTCGGCCGCAAGTTCCTCGATGTCCTGGACCGGCGGACGTCGCAGCCCGACGTCCTGCAGGATGACGCCGATGAACGAGAGGTTCCCGTACAGGCGGATCTTGCCGGACATGAACCGCACGAGCGAGATGCTCGGATCGCCCTGGATCGAGTCCCGCACCTCGTCGGCGCGGCTCTGGTAGGCGTTGAGGACGGACTCGGCCTTCTCCTCCTCGCCCAGCGCGTCCGCGACGAGCAGGAAATTCTCCTTCCACGGGAAACCGGGCCGGATCGAGAACACGGTCGGGGCGATGGCGGACAGCTGCGGGTACATCTTGTCCGCGCGGAGCTTGCTGCCGACAATCAGATCCGGCCGCAGCGCGCCGATGGCCTCGAGATCGAGGTTGTTGATCGTGCCCACGTCGGCCACACCGGCGAGCCGGTCCGCGAGGTACGACGGCTGCTCCGCCGCGCCCTCGGGACTCGCGAGGCCCACGGGTGTGAGGCCGAGGGAGAGGACGTCGTCGAGTTCGCCGCCGTCGAGCACGACGACGCGCTGCGGCTTGGCCGCGATCTCCGTCTCGCCGAGAGCGTGGGTGACCACGCGCGGGAACCGGCCGGGTTCCGCGTCGCTGCCGAGCTTCGCCGTCTCCTCGTCGGCGGTGGCGAACAGCCGGCCGCCCGTGGCCACGTCGGTGTTGCCGGAGCCGGTGTCGCGGGTCGACTCGGCCGCGCCGCCGCACGCCGCGACGGTGAAGGTGACGAGCAGGGCCGCGGCGGTGAGGCGGCCGAGGTGTCTGAGCTTGTGCATGAGGGCAGGCTATCCTTGCCTCATATCCTCCGTGGCCCCACCCCCGGAGGATCAACCCGTTGTCGGGGTCCCTCGCCGGCGGTTGCGCCGGTCGATGTGCAGGGTCCGCAGAACTGCCCGACGGCCGGGTCGCGGGACTGCCGGCGGAACGGTCGGCGCGGTAGTCGGGGAGCGGAACTTCAGTTCGGAGGCGGTTTCCGGGGCGTCATCGGAGGTCGCGCGCAGGAATCGATCAGGCAGAGCGAGCTTGTGGATCGTGCGCAGCGTCAGAAGGTACTGCCGGACGAGCGAGCCGGTGGTGTACGGCAGATCGTACTTCTCGCACAGCGCCCGGACCTTCGTGGAGATCTCTGCGTAGCGGTTGCTGGGCAGGTCCGGGAACAGGTGATGCTCGATCTGGTAGCAGAGGTTACCGCTCATGAAGGCCATCACCGGACCGGCGTGGAAATTGGCGCTTCCGAGCATCTGCCGGAGATACCATTCCGCCCTTGTCTCGCGCTCGAGCTCGACGAGGGTGAACTTCTCGGCGCCGTCCGGAAAGTGCCCGCAGAAGATCACCACGTACGACCACAGGTTCCGGAGCAGATTCGCGGCCAGGCCGGCCGTCAGGGTGCGCCGCCAGCGACGACCGCTGAGGGCGGGGAAGACCAGGTAGTCCTTGAGTGATTGGCGGACAACCTTTCCCAGCAGTGCCCGGTTGTGGTCGGTCTTCTCGGCCGCGCTGCCGGCGTGCTCGTTCACGGAGTGCAGACCGTGCAGTGCGATTCCCCACTCGAATGTGGTTGCCAGCAGCAGGTTTCGCAGCGGTTGCGCCAGATTGCCCGGATGCCAAGGCTGGTCGCGGGTGATCCGGATGACGCCGAAGCCGAGGTCGTCGTCCATGCCGACGACGTTGTTGAAGACGTGGTGGCGGTAGTTGTGGGAGTACCGCCACTGTGAGGAGAGCCCGGCCATGTCCCATTCCCACGTGGTGGAGTGGATCTCCGGGTCGTTCATCCAGTCCCATTGCCCGTGCGAGACGTTGTGGCCGATCTCCATGTTCTCCACGATCTTGGCCCCGGCGAGGGCCGTCACCCCCAGCGCCCACCCGGCCGGCGCCTTGCTGGCGCATATCATCAACCGCGCAGCGACATCCAGCGCACGTTGGAATGCGATCGTGCGCCGGATGTAGGCGGCGTCCGCCGCGCCGAGCGACTCGGTGACGTCCCGGCGGATCCCGTTCAGCTCGGTGCTCAGCGCCTCGACGTCATCCGCGGTGAGGTGCGCATATTCCTTGATGTCGGAGATCGCCATCGTGTTCTTTCCGTATCGAGTCCGCAACGTGCGATGCCGGATTCGGCCCCGCACGGCAGGACTGAATCAGTAGTGGTTGCGGCGGCTTGCCACGGCGTACTCCGTGGAGTCGGGTGCCCGCTCGCTGTCGCTCGGCCCTCCGGGCCCGACGATCGCAGCAGCGAGCAGGGGGTTCGGTCGCAGAACGTCGATCATGGCGGCCTCCGGGCCTGGGGTGTAGACCCAGTCAACACCCGCAGCACTCGAGGTGTCAACACTGTAGACCTACAGCATAGGGCTACAGTGGAGGCGAACGGAGAGGAGTCCGTGATGCCGAAGGTTCCTGCGGGCCGCTCGATCGGATTCGACGACGGCAGGTCCGGCAGGAACACTCGAGCCCGGGAATTGATCCTTGCGTCTGCGCTCGCGATCATCGATCGCGACGGCGTCGAGGGGCTTTCGATGCGCCGCCTCGGCAAGGCTCTCGGCCGGGATCCGATGACCCTCTACCGTCACGCGCCGAACAAGGCCGCCCTCCTCGACGGAGTTGCCGAAATCGTCCTCGAGCAACTGGTCGTCGACCCCCGCGACGGCGACTGGGAAGATCAACTACGCACGGTTGCAAGGGATTTCCGGCAACTTGCCCTCGACCACCCGCACGTGGTTCCGTTGCTGGTCACCCGCCCCCTGTCCACACCCCTCGCGCTGCGGCCGCTCGGCACGCTGCGTCCGCTCGAAGGCATCCTGACCTTGCTCACCCGGGCCGGATTCTCCGCGGCCGAGGCGTTACACGTCTACCGGGCCTTGTTCGGATTCCTCCACGGTCACGTCCTCGACGAGCTGCAGGAACTCGTCGAGCAGCCCGAGGAGTCCGACGACCTGCTCCGCCTGGGACTGCATCGCCTGCCGATCGACGAATTCCCCCTCCTGCGCAGTCTCGCGCCGATACTGGCCTCCTACGACGGCGCCGCCGAATTCGAACGCGGCCTCGACCTCTTCTTCTCCGGCCTGAGGGCAACACTGGACGCGGGGGGCGGCCGGCCGTCCGGATGAGCCGCCGGCGCCGGCCGGACCTACGAATCCGCCAGCGTGCGCATGATGCCATAGGCGTGATCCGGTTCGGTGTCGGGGGACAGGAGTACCAGCACGAGTTGGGTGCCGTTGCATCCGAGGAAGTACATCGTGTGCGGTGGTTGTCCGGGTGCCGGCTCGCGCAGTGCGATACCGCCGGAGTCGAGGTCGAACTCGTCGATTCGCTTTCGCGGTATCTGCAGGGCGTTCCAGTCGAAGCAGACCCGGGCAACGGGGCCGAGTCGCAGGGTGAGCGCGGAGATCAGGTCGTCCAGCTCATCGGTGAGGTTCGCGGTCCACGGGAACCACGAGCCGTCGATCGGGGACGGTGGTGCCGAGTTCGGCCGGAGCAGGAAGCGGGGAGTCTGGGTCGGGGTGGGAAATCGAGCAGGGGGGCGTCGCGACGGTACGGGGCGCTCGGGCGGGCCGGAGCGATTCCCGTTGCTGTGGGTGATGGCGTGGTTGTGCGTCATGAGACGCTCCTTGCGCGGCCTCGAGGAGGCCGACTTGTCACCGGGAGGCGTCGAGCCGGGCGCTCGAGGCGGGGAACGTGCCGGTCTGCTCACCGTACTTCACGATCGCGTCGGGCGCGTCGTGCCGAGACCCGGAGAACGGGACCGGGGCCCCTTCTCCGGATGGAGAAGGGGCCCCGGTCAGGTCCTTCACGAGTCGGGGTGGCGGGATTCGAACCCACGACCTCTTCGTCCCGAACGAAGCGCGCTACCAAGCTGCGCCACACCCCGTTTCGAACCTCGGTTAGCTTACAGCACGATCGGGGTGACGGTTAAATCGCCTGGTCAGTGCGGTGAAAACGTGCTCCGGGTGCCCGCGTCCGCGGTGCTGCGAGCCTGCTCGCGGGGGGCCGGGATCAGCGTCAGCAGCGTCGCCTCGGGCCGGCACCAGAACCGGGCGGGGGCCGTCGGCGACGTGCCGATGCCCGCCGACACGTGCAACCGCATGTGCGAGCCCCAGCGCGACACGCCCTTGACCCGCGACCGGTCCAGCCCGCAATTGGTCACCAGCGCGCCGACCAGCGGCAGGCACAGTTGGCCCCCGTGGGTGTGGCCCGCCAGCACGAGGTCGTAGCCGTCGTCCGCGAACCGGTCCAGCACGCGCGGCTCGGGGGAGTGGGTCAGCCCCAGCCGCAGATCCGCCGCCGGGTTCGCCGGACCCGCGACGGTGTCGTACCGGTCCCGGTCGATGTGCGGGTCGTCGACACCGGCCGCGCTGACGCGCACCCCGGCGATCTCGAGTTCGCGGTGCACGTGCGTGACGTCGAGCCAGCCGCGCTCGCTGAACGCGGCGCGCAGATCGCTCCAGGGCAGCGGCACGCCGTGTACGCGCTCGTGGTCGCGGTCGAAGTACTTCAGCGGGTTCTTCACCCGGGGCCCGAAGTAGTCGTTGCTGCCGAAGACGAACAGCCCCGGCCGGGCGAGCAGACCGCCGAGCGCCTGCACGACGGCGGGCACAGCCTTCGGATGCGCAAGGTTGTCGCCGGTGTTGACCACGAGGTCGGGTTCGAGGCGATCGAGTTCGCGGAGCCAGTTCTGCTTGAGCCGCTGCCCGGGCGTCATGTGGATGTCGCTCAGGTGCAGCACGCGCAGCGTCGAGGCGTCCGGCGCAAGGACCGGGAGGGTCACCTCCCGCAGGGCGAAGGCGTTGCGCTCGATGAGCGTCGCGTAGCCGAGGCCCAGGGCGGCGGCACCGGCCGCACCGATCGCGGCACGTCGAAGAGTGGGAACGTCTGGCACGTCTCCAGCGTACCGCCGGGGCTCGTCCGCGCACGGGTTCGCGGGGCGCCGCGTAGCGTCGAGGCATGTCCGACACCACGTCCTCGCTCAAGTCCACGCTCCGCGCCGACCTCACGGCCGCGATGAAGGACAAGGATCCGCTGCGGATCACCACGCTGCGCATGCTGCTTGCCGCGATCCAGACCGAGGAGGTCGCCGGCAAGCAGGCGCGCGAGCTCACCGACGAGGACGTCGTGACGGTGCTCGCGCGCGAGGCGAAGAAGCGCGGCGAGGCTGCCGAGGTGTATACCGAGAACGGTCGCGGCGAACTGGCGGCCAAGGAGCACGCCGAGGCCCGCATCATCGACGAGTACCTGCCGACGCCGCTCACCGACGCCGAGCTGGCCGACGTCGCGGATACCGCCATCGCGCAGGTCGCCGAGGAGATCGGGGAGCGGCCCGGGCCGCGGCAGATGGGTCAGGTCATGAAGGCCGCGACCGCGATCGCCGCCGGGAAGGCCGACGGCAAGCGCCTGTCCGCCGCCGTCAAGTCGCGCCTGTAGCCGAAGACCCCGTCCGGTCGTCGTGCGACCGGACGGGTGACGGTCATCGTCCCGGGATGGGTGCCGGCGCGGCCGGCACCGTCGTGTCCGGCACCTGGCTCTCGGTCGGTCGGCCGGGGGTCGCGCTCGGGCTCGGTGGCGCGGCGCGCACCGAGCCGTCGCTGACGAAGATCGTCACCGTGGACCCCGGGACGGCCGACCCCGACGGGGAGACCGAGGCGACGGTGCCGCTGCGGCCCTCCGCCTTGACCGTCGTCTCCGTCACCTGGAAGCCGGCGTCGATCAGCCGTTGGCTCGCCTGCTGACGGTTCAGACCCACGACGTTGGGCACCTGGGCATTGCCGGCGCCGCGCACGTACTTCTGGTCCGCGGGCGGCAACTCGGTGGGCCCGAACTTGTTCGCGACGGGCAGCAGTGCCGTGAACCAGGTGCGGGCCGGCTCGGTGCCGCCGAACAGATTGCCGTCGGAGCACGGGCGCACGGGTCCGCTGCAGATCTGCCCCGGCGTGGGGGAGTCGCCGTAGGTGTAGACCGCCCCGGCCAGGTTGTTCGTGAACCCGACGAACGCCGACGACATGTGCGACTCGGTCGTTCCGGTCTTCGCCGCCACCGGCAGGTTCCAGCCCACCGATCCGGCCGCACCGGACGCCGTACCACCGCCCGCGGTGTCCTTGCTCAGGGCGGTGGCGAGGGTGTCGGCCAGCCCCGGTTCGACGACCTGCTCGCACGCCTGCTGGGTGATCGGCACGGGCTTGCCGTCGCGGTCGAACACGGCGTCGATCGGCGTCGGCGGGCACCACTTACCGTGCGAGGCCAGCGTGGCGGCGACGTTCGACAGCTCCAGCGGGTTCACCCAGGTGGGGCCGAGCGTGAACGAGCCGAGGTGCTGGGCCTTCTGCATGTCGACCATGCTCTGCTCGCCGAAGCCGGACGTGTTGGGCTGCGCGTACGAGCGCAGGCCCAGCCGCACCGACATGTCGACGACCGCGTCCACACCGGTGGCCTCGATCAGCTTGACGAAGGCGGTGTTGGGGGACTGTGCGAGCGCGTCCGGCACCGACAGCTTCGCCGGGTACGGTGCGGCGTTCTCGACGCAGTAGGTGGCCGGCGGGCATCCGGGGGCACCGCCGTCGCCGAGGCCGCGGGCGTTGTAGCGGGACGGCACGTCCAGCACGGCGCTTGTGCCGAGGCCCTTCTCCATCGCCGCCGCGACGGTGAAGATCTTGAACACCGAGCCGGCGCCGTGACCGGTCAGCGAGTACGGCTGCGGCTGCACCGTCTGCGAGGCCCCGCCGTCGAGGCCGTACACGCGGCTCGACCCCATCGCCAGGACGCGGTGCGAATCCTCCCCGGGCCGGATCACGTTCATCACCGTCGCGACGTCATCGACGGTCGGGCTGGTGAACCTGTCCAGCGACGATTTGACCGAGCCCTGGATCTCGGGGTCGAGCGTGGTGCGGATCAGGTACCCGCCCTTGTCGATCTGCTCGCGCGACAACCCGGCCTCGGCCAGGTACTGCAGGGCGTACTCACAGAAGAACCCGCGGTCGCCCGCCGCGATGCAGCCGCGCGGCAGGGTCTTCGGCTCGGGCAGGACGCCGAGCGGCTGCTCCTTCGCGGCCCGGATCTCGGCGGCGCGCTCGGGGATGTTCTGGATCATCGTGTCGAGCACGACGTTGCGTCGCGCCAGCACGCCGTCCGGATTGGTGTACGGGTTCAGCGCGGAGCTGGACTGCACCATGCCGGCGAGCATCGCGGACTGGGTGACGTTCAGATCCTTCGCGTCGATGCCGAAGTACGTCTGGGCGGCGTCCTGCACGCCGAAGGACCCGTTCCCGAACGGCACGAGGTTCAGGTAGCGGGTGAGGATCTCGTCCTTGGTCAGCTCGTCGTCGAGCGTCAGCGCCATCCGGATCTCCCGGATCTTGCGCGCGGGCGTCGTCTCGATCGCCGCGCGCCGCTCGGCGTCGGTCTTGGCGACCACGTGGAGCAGGTAGTTCTTCACGTACTGCTGGTCGATCGTGGACGCGCCCTGCTCGACCTGACCGCTGGTGGTGTTGGTGAGGAAGGCGCGGATCGTGCCCTGCCAGTCCACGCCCTGGTGTTCGGCGAAGCGTTTGTCCTCGATGGAGACGATGGCGAGTTTCATCTCGTTGGAGATCTGGTCGCTCGGCACCTCGAACCGGCGCTGGTCGTAGAGCCAGGCGATGGGGGTACCCGCCGCATCGGTCATCGTGGTGACCGCCGGCACCACACCCTCGACGAGTTCGGCGGAACTGTTGTCCACCGTGTCCGCGGCGCGGTTCGACACGTAGCCGAAGCCTCCGGCCGCCGGGAACATCACACCGGCCAGCAGGACTCCGCCCAGTGCCGTGCATCCTGCGAGCTTCGCCACCGTTTTTCCGATCGACACGTCTACACAGTACGTGCCACCCCGGGGCGCAGACCCCGGCGCACGCGTTCCCGTGTGTGCGTTGCGCTGGCAAAAGCCCTCCGACGTGCAGTGATGCACGGGCGTACCAGAAAAGTGTTTCTCCGCCTTGCATCCGGGGAAGTCTTTACCTAGATTGAGTCCTCAGTGTGATGCAGATAACACCTGAATAGGAATGTGGTGCAGATCCGTCGTGCTACGCCGCCGATTCTGCGCGCCTTCCAGGACCCCGTGACACGGCGTTCGGAGAGTAAGGGGCAACTGAATGCACATGACCACCCCGATGGCCCGGCTCGACGTAGACCAAGCAGAAGCACGCATCGCATGGGTATCGAAAGCCCGATGCCGTGAAGTGGACCCCGATCAGTTGTTCGTCCGCGGCGCCGCCCAGCGCAAGGCCGCAGTCATCTGCCGGCACTGCCCGGTGATGCTGCAGTGCGGCGCCGACGCCCTCGACAACCGCGTCGAATTCGGCGTGTGGGGCGGGATGACCGAACGTCAGCGCCGGGCGCTGCTCAAGCAGCACCCCGAAGTCGACTCCTGGGCCGACTTCTTCGAAGCGCAGCGTCAGCACCAGAACGCCGTCTGACCGCGCACCCCCGAGACCCGCGAGGTTACGCCTCGCGGGTCATCTGATCCGCGACGGCGCGCAGCCCGTCGAGGTCCGAGACCTCGAACGGCAGCGACGGCACGCCGACGACCGGAACCCGCGGGTGCGCACTCGTGAACCGGGCCAGCAGCCGCAGCTCCCGCTTCGCCGTCACCGCCCGGTGGGCATGGACCCGGAGCACGGCCTCGGCCGGCGCGGTCTCCTTCCGTCCCTGCTCCTCGAGCAGATCCGCCGCGGTCAGGGCGTGGTCGGCCGGCAGCGGGCACAGCGTGGGATGCGTGCGGTTGAGGATCAGACCCGCGAGCGGCATGCGGTCCTCGGAGAGCCGCTCGACGAAGAACGACGCCTCGCGCAGCGCATCCGGTTCGGCCGCGGCCACCACCATGAAGTGGGTGCCCGGCTGCTGCAGCAACTGGTACGTGCGGTTGGCCCGCTCCCGGAACCCGCCGAACATCGAATCGAGTGACTGCACGAAAGCCGAGGCATCCGAGAGCATCTGGCTGCCGACGATCGTGGAGACCGCCTTCAGGGCCAGGCCCATCGCGCCCGTGACCAGCCGCCCGAGCCCGCGGCCCGGCGCGGTGAACAACCGGATCATCCGGCCGTCCAGGAACGCCCCGAGCCGCTGCGGTGCATCGAGGAAGTCCAGCGCGTTCCGCGACGGCGGGGTGTCGACCACGATCAGATCCCACGTGTCGCTCGCCGCGAGCTGCCCGAGCTTCTCCATCGCCATGTACTCCTGCGTGCCGGAGAACGACGAGGCCACCGTCTGGTAGAAGGGGTTGTCGAGGATCTGCTGCGCCTTCTCCGGTGCCGAGTGCTCGAGCACCATGTCGTCGAAGGTGCGGCGCATGTTCAGCATCATCGCGTGCAGCTCGCCCTTCGCGTCCGGCCCCAGCTGCACGAGTTGCGGGCTGTTGTCGAGGGCCTGCACGCCCAGCGCCTGTGCCAGCCGCCGAGCCGGATCGATCGTCAGCACCACGACGTTGCGGCCCTGCTCGGCCGCACGCAGGGCCAGCGCCGCCGCGGTCGTCGTCTTGCCGACCCCGCCCGCGCCGGTGCACACGATGATGCGCGACGAGGGGTCGGCGAGGATGGATCGGACGTCGAGCGGGGGCGCGTGGTGCGCCCGCGGCGCGGTCACCGCACGCCCTGTTCGCCGAGCTGCTCGGCGAGTTCGTACAGCCCGCCGAGATCCACGCCGTCCGCCAGCGCGGGCAGGTGCATTCGTGCCACGTTCACCTCGTCGAGTTGGGCGGCGCTGACCTGCTGCGCCTGCAGGGTGGATGCGTACTCGATCGTCTCGGTCAGCAGACCCGCGAAGTCCTCGTCGCCGAGGGCGACCCCGGCGCGGTCGAGCCCCTCGCGTACCGCCTCCGCGTCGATCCGGCCGGCGGCGGCCTCGTCGACCATCTCCTCGGGCAGGAAGTCGGGGGCGGTGCGGTTGACGATCACCGTGCCCAGCCGCAGGTCCGCCGCGAGCAGCTCGGCCACCGCGTCGGCGGTCTCCTGGACCGGCAGCGCCTCGAGCAGCGTGACCAGGTGGACCATCGTCTCGTCGGAGTGCAGCAGCCGCACCACACCCTCGCTCTGCGACCGGATCGGACCCGACTTGGCAAGGTCGGCCATCGCCTTGGTCACGTCGAGGAAGCTGCCGATGCGTCCCGTCGGCGGGGAGTCCACCACGACCACGTCGTACACGGGTTCGCCGGTGCGGTCGGTACGCACCACGGTCTCCTTGATCTTGCCGGTGAGGATCACGTCCCGCAGGCCCGGCGCCAGCGTGGTCGCGAACTCGATCGCACCGATCCGGCGCATCGCCCGTCCCGCGAACCCGAGGTTGTAGAACATGTCCAGGTACTCGAGGAAGGCCGTCTCGATGTCGATGGCGAGGGCATATACGGCGCCGCCGCTATCCGTCGTGGCGATCTTGGTCTCGACCGGCGGAAGCGGCGGCACGTCGAACAGCTGCGCGATGCCCTGCCGTCCCTCGACCTCTACGAGCAGCACCTTGCGGCCGCCCGCCGCCAGGGCCAGGGCCAGCGCCCCCGCGACGGTCGACTTACCGGTACCGCCCTTGCCCGAGACGAAGTGCAGCCGCGCCTGCGCGGCCGTCGCCGGCCAGACGTCGTGTTCAGCAGTCGTTGATGCCACGACGTCGAGCCTATAAGTCCGGTGCGCATATAGGGTCGAGACATGAGCGAATTGACAACGTGGGAGTACGCGACGGTGCCCCTGCTGACCCATGCCACGAAGCAGATCCTGGACACGTGGGGAGCCGACGGCTGGGAACTCGTGTCGGTGCTCCCGGGACCCACCGGCGAGCAGCACGTCGCCTACCTCAAGCGCCCGAAGGGCTGAGCCGCGTGGCAGCAGAGGATTCCGCGGGGCGGACCTGGACGGCGCGGCTCGCCGAACTGGGTCTGAGCCTGCCGCCGGTGGCGGCACCCGTCGCCGCCTACGTTCCCGCCGTCCGCACCGGTGACCACGTCTACACCTCGGGGCAGCTGCCGTTCGTCGACGGCACGCTCGGTCTCGTCGGCAAGGTGGGCGCCGACGTCTCGGCCGAGGCCGCCAAGTCCGCGGCGCGTATCGCCGCGCTCAACGCGCTGGCCGCGCTGGACGGCCTCGTCGGCATCGACAACCTCGTCCGCATCGTGAAGGTCGTGGGCTTCGTCGCCTCGGCGGAGGGCTTCACCGGCCAGCCGGGTGTGATCAACGGCGCGTCCGAACTCCTCGGTGAGGTGTTCGGGGAGGCGGGCGTGCACGCCCGCTCCGCCGTCGGCGTGGCCGAACTGCCGCTCGGCGCTCCCGTCGAGGTCGAGATCATCGCCGAGGTGCGCTGACGGGCGCGGGGTGAGCCGGATCTAGAGTGGGACGCACCCCACACCTTCCGACGGAGGAGGCCGGATCATGACGCTGGTTCACCCCGCGTACGCGCAGTTGCGACAGGTCACCACCAATGCCGCGGTGGTGCTGGCGGAGAACCCGTCGATGATGACGCTCGACGGCACCAACACCTGGATCCTGCGGGCGCCCGGCAGCGACGAGTGCGTCGTGGTCGATCCGGGCCCGCTCGACGAGGCGCACCTCGCGCGCGTCGCCCGGGTGCCCGTGGCGCTGACCCTGGTCAGCCACCGGCACGGCGACCACACCGACGGCGCCGGACGGTTCGCCGAACTCACCGGCAGCGCGGTGCGGGCCGTGGACGCCCGGCACCGGCACGGCGGGGGAGCGGGCCTGGCCGACGGCGAGGTGATCGAGGCGGCCGGACTGCGTATCCGGGTACTCGCCACGCCGGGTCACACGGCGGACTCGCTGTCCTTCGTCCTCGAGGACGACCGCAGCGTGCTCACCGCCGACACCATCCTCGGTCGGGGCACCACCGTCCTCGACGACTCCGACGGCGACCTCGGGGACTACCTCGGGTCGCTGCGCCGGCTGATCGACCTCGGCGCCGGCTACACCGTTCTGCCCGGGCACGGACCGGACCTGCCCGACCTGGAGACCATCGCCCGCGGCTACCTCGACCATCGGGAGGAGCGGCTCGACCAGGTGCGGGCCGCGCTGCGGGTGCTGGGGGACGACGCCACGCCGCGGTCCGTCGTCGAGCACGTGTATGCCGACGTGGACCCGTCGCTGTGGCCGGTCGCGGAGAAGTCGGTCAACGTCCAGCTCGAGTACCTGCGCAGCTTCGCCTGACCTCCCGAACGATCGAGGCCGGTGCATCGACGATGCACCGGCCTCGATTCGTGGAACGGGTGTTACCGCGCGCGGCGGGCGAGGCGCTCCGAGTCGGAGATGAGCACGCTCTTGCCCTCGAGCCGCAGCCAGCCGCGGTGGGCGAAGTCGGCGAGCGCCTTGTTCACGGTTTCGCGGGAGGCGCCGACGAGCTGTGCGATCTCCTCCTGGGTCAGGTCGTGCGTGACGCGCAGCGCGCCCGCCTCCTGGGTGCCGAACCGCTGCGCGAGCTGCAGCAGAGCCTTCGCGACGCGACCGGGCACGTCCGTGAAGATCAGGTCGGCCAGGTTGTTGTTGGTGCGGCGCAGACGGCGCGCGAGCACGCGCAACAGCTGCTCCGCGATCTCCGGGCGCTGGTCGATCCAGGCCTTGAGGGCGTCGCGGTCCATGCTCACGGCGCGGACCTCGGTCACGGTCGTGGCGGTGGAGGTACGCGGGCCCGGGTCGAAGATCGACAGCTCACCGAACATGTCGGACGGGCCCATGATGGTCAGCAGGTTCTCGCGGCCGTCCGGCGAGCGGCGGCCGAGCTTCACCTTGCCGGAGACGATGATGTACAGGCGGTCGCCCGGCTCACCCTCGTTGAAGATGACATGTCCGCGGGGGAAATCGACCGGCTGAAGCTCTTTGACCAGCGCCGCAACCGCCGAGGGTTCGACTCCTTGGAAGATGCCTGCTCTGGCCAGGACGTCGTCCACGTGCGCTCCTTTGGGGAAAATTCTCGTCGTCATGCTGCCGGGTCTGCACGACGTCCACGGGCGCCCGGACAGGCCACCTGCAACGCGTACGGAAACGAAGTCTACTGTGCGCGCACTCGGCATGAGTGATTGACACCACGACAGCTGCCGTGCCGTTCCTGCAGCAACGCCCACGCATCCTACCGATGCGTCCCGAAATCAGCTCGCGCGGCGCGCTCCCATGTCGGACTCCGCATCGTCGAGCTCCATGACGAGGACCCGCCGCCGACGGCGGTGGAACCGGGCGAGAGCGTGGGGGAATCCCTCCCTGGCCAGGGTGGCGACGTCGTCGTGGCTCGCCTTGTCGAGGAACTCCTCGACCTCCTGCTGGCGAACGGACAGACGGCTCAGCCGGGACTCGACCCGCTCCATCGCCAATGCGAACAGCATGAGCAGCACGGGGAAGAGTACGACAGCAAGAGCTTGCATACCGGGAAGTAAACACAAGAAAGGTCTCAGAAGCGACACAGCGCCGAATCCGCGACCGGCCGGGTACGTACAGTGGAGCAGGTGCATGCGACCCCGTCCGAGAGTCCCGACGTGCGCCGACGACGCGTGTCCGGAGGCGAGCGGAAACCCGAGAGCAGGCTCGCCCTGGTGCGGCGGGCCCGCCGCATGAACCGGCGGCTCGCCGAGGCGTTCCCCCACGTGTACTGCGAACTCGACTTCACCACGCCGCTCGAGCTGGCGGTCGCCACGATCCTGTCCGCGCAGTGCACCGACGTGCGGGTCAACCAGGTCACCCCGGCCCTGTTCGCCCGCTACCCGGACGCCCGCGCCTACGCGGAGGCCGACCGGGCCGAGCTCGAGGAGTACATCCGGCCCACCGGTTTCTACCGCAACAAGGCCAACTCCCTGATCGGCCTCGGACAGGCCCTGCTCGAGCGGTTCGACGGCGAGGTACCGCGCCGCCTCGAGGATCTCGTCACACTTCCCGGATTCGGCCGCAAGACCGCCAACGTGGTCCTCGGCAACGCGTTCGACATCCCCGGCATCACCGTCGACACCCACTTCCAGCGTCTCGTGCACCGCTGGAAGTGGACCGAGGAAACCGACCCCGTCAAGATCGAACACGCCGTCGGCGCGCTCGTCGACCGCAAGGAATGGACCCTGCTCTCGCACCGGGTGATCTTCCACGGCCGGCGCGTCTGCCACGCCCGCAAACCCGCCTGCGGCATCTGCGTGCTGGCCAAGGACTGCCCGTCCTACGGCATCGGACCCACCGACCCCGTGACCGCCGCCGCGCTGGTGAAGGGACCGGAGACCGAGCACCTGCTCGAACTGGCCGGACGGTGACCCGGTGCAACTGACCCGCGCAGGCCGCTGGAGCCTGGTGGCCCTCGTCGTCGTGGTGGCCCTGATCGTCGCGATCTGGCCCCGCGACGCCGACGACCCGGCGCCGGCCGCCGACGGTGGTCGCCCGACCGCGGCGCCGGTGGACCGCCGCGCCCAGGACACCCCAGAATCCCTCGCGCCGCTGCGTGCCGCGGCGGCGCTCGAGCCCTGCCCGGCCCCGGCCGGGAACGGGGCCGGGCCCCTCGCGGGGTTGCGGTTCGAGTGCCTCGGCGACGGCAGCAGCGTCGATCTGGCCGCCGCGCTCGCGGGCCGGCCCGCGCTGGTGAACCTGTGGGCCTGGTGGTGCGGGCCGTGCGCCGAGGAACTGCCCTACCTGCAGGAGTACGCGCAGCGTGCCGGTGACGCGGTTGCGGTCGTCACCGTCCACACCGACCCCAACGAGGCCAACGCCCTGTCCCGGCTCGCCGAGTACGCCGTACGGCTGCCGGGGGTGCAGGACGGGTCCGCGCGCGTGCAGGCAGCGGTGCAGTCGCCACCCGTGCTGCCGGTGACGGTGCTGATCCGGCCCGACGGTTCCGTCGCGAAGGTGCTGCCTCAACCGTTCCGCAGCGCCGACGACGTCGCCGCAGCCGTGGAGAACCACCTGGGGGTGAAGGTATGACGCCGTACTGGCTGCGCCGCGTGTCCACCGTGGCGCCGAGCGATCCGCACCAGGTCAACCCGGTGCTCGACCGCCGCGCACCGAACGGGTTCACCGTCCGTCCGGCGGCCGTGCTCGTGCTGTTCGGTGGCTCGTCCGAACCCGATCCCCTCGCGCGGGGCGGTCTGCCCGCCGACGCGGATGTCCTGCTCACCCAGCGGGCGCCGACGATGCGTCAGCACAGCGGGCAGGTCGCCTTCCCGGGTGGCGCCGCCGACCCGGAGGACGACGGCCCGATCGCGACCGCGCTGCGCGAGGCGCAGGAGGAGACGGGCCTCGACCCCGCCGGCGTCCGTCCGCTGACGGTGCTGCCCGAGATCTTCATCCCACCGTCGGGGTTCGACGTCACCCCGGTGGTCGCCTTCTGGGAGAAGCCCACCCCCATCGGGGTGGTCGATCCCCGCGAGGCCGTCCGGGTGGTGCGTGTCTCTCTGCACGACCTGCTCGATCCGGACAACCGCTTCCAGATCCGGCACGAGCGCGGCTACCAGGGACCGGCTTTCCTCGTGGACGACATGCTCGTGTGGGGGTTCACGGCGGGGATCCTGGCGGGCCTGTTCGCGGTGTCGGGCTGGGAGATCGAGTGGGACCACACCGACATCCGTGACTTCGAGGTCACGCTCGCCGAGCTCGAGACAGGGGTGGTCGAACCGTGACACCGTCCGGATGGATCGACGTGCTCATCCTGCTGGTCGTGCTCGTGGCCGCGTCGTCGGGCCTGCGGCAGGGCGCGGTGGCGTCTGCGCTGGCGTTCCTCGGCGTGGTGCTCGGCGCGGTCGCCGGCATCCTCATCGCCCCGCACGTGCTCGTGCACGTCGAGGAGGGACGGATGCGGATCCTCGCCGGGATTGCGCTCATCGTCGTGCTCGTCATCATCGGCGAGGTCGCGGGCATGGTGCTCGGCCGGGCGGCACGGAGCAACATGCACAGCCCCGTCGCGCGGGGCGTCGACAGCGTGGTCGGGGCCGGTCTGCAGGCCGTGGCGGTGCTGGTGGCGGCGTGGCTGCTCGCGATTCCGCTCACCGCGTCGTCGCAACCGGAGATCTCGGCCGCCGTACGCGGCTCCCGGGTGCTGGCCACGGTCGACGTGCTGGCCCCGGACTGGCTGCGCGGCGTCCCCAAAGAGTTCTCGGCGCTGCTCGACACCTCGGGCCTGCCGGAGGTGATCGGGCCGTTCGGCCGCACGCCCATCACCGAGGTGGAGCCGCCGGACCCGAGCGTGCTCGCCAGTCCCGTCGCGCTCGACCTGCACCCGAGTGTGCTGCGCATCAACGGCGTCGCGCCGAGCTGCCAGCGTGCGCTCGAGGGATCCGGGTTCGTCGTCGCGCCCGAACGCGTCATGACCAACGCGCACGTCGTCGCCGGCACGTCGGCGGTGTCGGTGGAGACGCTCGGTGGGGCGCTCGACGCCGAGGTCGTGCTCTTCGATCCCGCCGTCGACGTCGCGATCCTCTCGGTGCCGGGACTCGACGTGGCGCCGCTCGCGTTCGCGCCCGCGCCCGCCGATTCGGGTCAGGACGCCCTCGTCCTCGGATATCCCGGCGGGGGCCCGTACACGGCGAGCGCCGCACGGATCCGGGAGACGCTCGACCTGCAGGGGCCGGACATCTACCGCTCCGGCACCGTCGAACGGGAGGTGTACACCGTCCGCGGTTCGATCCGTCAGGGCAACTCCGGCGGGCCGCTCGTCGACGATCAGGGCCGGGTGCTCGGCGTCGTGTTCGGCGCGGCCGTGGACAACAGCGATACCGGGTTCGTGCTGACCGCGGCGGAGGTGAGCAGTCAGCTGGAGCTGGCCGACGATTCCTTCGCGGCGGTGGCGACGGGTACGTGCATCGCCTGAGCCGGGGCGTCCCTACAGTCCGGCGGCGAAGTCGAGCAGCGCGGCGGTCACGTCGTCGGCGCATTCCTGGTGGGCGTAGTGCCCGGCGTCGTCGATCATGAGCAGTTTCCGGCCCGGAGCGTGGCGGACGCACCGGCGCACGGTCGCCGGCAGCACGTACGGGTCCAGCGTGCCGTGCAGTTGCAGGACCGGCAGGGTCAGCGTCTTGTCCATTGCGGCCATGAACCGGCGTCCGTCCGGCCGCCATTGGCTGCGGAACGCCCAGCGCTGGTACTCGAGCGTGCAGTGCGCGGTGCCGGGAATCCGGATGGCCGACCGCATCCGCTCCGCGACCTCCCGGAATTCGTCCGACTGCTGCCACCGCGCGCCGGAACGGGCCTGCAGCAGTCGTTCGATCTCCCACCCGTCGTCGCGCACGAGCTTGCGTTCGGGCCGCCACGGCACCTGGTAGGCGAGGAACGTGGGCAGCAGCGCCGACCGCTGCGCGCGGTCGTGCAGCGCCGCGTCCCGCAGCGAGATCGGGTGCGGCGAGTCCACGAGGGCGATCGCCCGGACGAGCCGCGGGTGCAGCACGGCCGTCGCCCAGCACACCAGGCCTCCGTCGGCGTGTCCGATCAGCGTCGCCTCGGAGCAGCCGAGGGCGCGGATGAGGCCGGCGACGTCGCCCGACAGGGTCCAGCCGTCGTAGCCGCGCGGCGGCTTGTCGGAGTCACCGTAGCCGCGCAGGTCCACGGCGACGGCGCGGTATCCGGCGTCCGCGAAGGCGGTGAGCTGGTGGCGCCACGACCACCACAGGTCGGCGAACCCGTGCAGGAACAGCGCCAGCGGCGCGTCGGGGCCGGACGGGCCGGCCTCGACGGCGTGCAGGCGGATGCCGTTGGCGTGGATGTCGCGGTGCGTCCACGGCCCGGGGTACCGGACCGTGGACGGATCGGGGAGGGACACGGTGCCCTGCATGTGGAGGGTCAGCGCGCGTGCCGGGGGCCCGGTGCCGGCTCCGCGTCGTGCTGCTGCGGCAGGACGGTACGGGCCTGCCTGAGCGAGTCGATGGTCTTCTCCGGGGCGCGCAGCTTGCGCACCCGCAGGTAGCCGATCAGGGCGAAGATCGCCGTGACCACGACCATGATGAGGAAGACGATCAGGAACGCCAGCCAGCGGGGCGTCCAGATGTCGATCAGTTCGGCGAGGAAGAAGAAGAAGAAGAACGAGCTGAACACCAGGACCGCGAAGGCCAGGATGAAGAACAGGCTGCCCTGCAGGCCCTTCTTCACCTCCCCGGTGACCTCGGCCTTGGCGAGTTCGACCTCGGCGCGGAACAGCGTCGAGACCTGTGCCGTGGCATCGCGGACCAGGTCTCCGATGCTCGCTTCCTGAGGAGTGCGGGCGCGCACCTCGGTCAGCGGAATGGACGAGATGCTCGTCGGTACCCCGTCACCCTGCTTCCGGTTCCCGTTCGTCACGCTCAATTGTCGACCCCTCCAGTTGGTTCGTATTGACTACGGTGGGCTCGCCCACGCCGTAACAGTAGCGTCGATCCCAGCACCGAGGCGATCAGTGACGTGACGAGGACGGACGCCTTCGCGATCTCCGCGGGCGCCCCGCCGTCGATACCGGCGAGCGAGAGGTCGGCGATGAGCAGGCTCACGGTGAATCCGATGCCGCCGAGCACGGCGAGTGCCAGCAGGTCCTGCCACGCCAGCCCGGTCGGCCTGGTGGCCACGCCCACGCGGATCGCGAGCCAGGACGCGCCGAAGATGCCGACGGTCTTGCCGATCAGCAGGCCCAGCAGGACGGACAGGCCCACCGGGCTGGTGAACACGTCACCGAGGACCTCACCGTTGATGGGGACGCCGGAGGCGAACAGCGCGAACAGGGGCACACACAGGCCGGCGGACCAGGGCTGGATGTCGTGGGCGAGCCGTTCGGCCGGTGCCTGCCGCTCGCCCGGGTCGGTGCGGACGCGGGTGAGCAGGCCCAGTACGACGCCCGCGATGGTGGCGTGGATGCCGGCCTCGTGCATGCCGTACCAGGTGAGCAGCGCCAGTGGGACATACAGCCACGAGGTCGTGATCCGCTTGTGCTGGGCGTACCAGTAGGCGGCGGCGCACGCGACGGTCCCGAGCAGCCACAGTGCCGCGATGGACGTGGTGAACAGGACGGCGATCAATGCGATGCCGATGAGGTCGTCGACGACGGCGAGGCTGAGCAGGAATACGCGCGCGCCGGTGGGGATGCGGGAACCGGTAAGGGCGAGGACTCCGAGTGCGAAAGCGATGTCGGTGGCGACGGGGATCGCCCAGCCGCGGTCCATGCCCGGGCTGCCCCACCCGACCGCGGCGGCGATGAGCGCCGGGAGCAGCACGCCGCCGCACGCGGCGATGACCGGCAGCAGGGCTCTCTTACGGTCCGCCAGTTCACCGACGACCAGCTCGCGTTTGAGCTCGAGTCCGGCGACGAAGAAGAACACGGCGAGCAGGCCGTCCTGCGCCCAGGTGCCGACGGTGAGGTTCAGGTGCAGTGATTCCGGCCCGAGGGGGAAGTCGCGCAGCGCCTCGTAGGCGGGTCCGAGCGGGGAATTGACCCACAGCACGGCCACGGCGGCGGCGACCAGGAGGATCGCGCCACCGACGGTCTCGGTACGCAGGTACCGGGTGAGTTCCGAGCGCAGTGGCTGGTTCACGAAGGCCTTTCGATTCGCGAATTCGGGGTACGCGGGGAGCGCCGCCGAACGGGCGTCCCGGCGTATCCCGGCACGAATCGTAGCCGTCGCCGACCCGGACGACCGATGTCCGATTTGATTCGCTCGGGAAAGGAAGTGTTCACTTTCCTAGCAACTGGGATCGATTCCCATCATGTGATTCTCTGGAGCTGGTTTCGTGAGCACTTCCCTCGACAACACCGCCGGCCGGGACGGATCGCTGGTCGCGGGAGTACCGCGCAGCCGCATCATCGTCGCGAGCACCGTCGGCACCTCGATCGAGTTCTACGACTTCTACATCTATGCGACCGCCGCCGTGTCGGTGTTCCCGCACCTGTTCTTCCCGAAGGGCAACGGCACCACCGCCCTGCTCGCCTCGCTCGCGACGTTCGGTCTCGCGTTCGTCGCCCGGCCGGTCGGCTCGATCCTGTTCGGCCACTTCGGGGACCGCATCGGCCGCAAGGCCACCCTCGTCGGCTCGCTGCTGACGATGGGCATCGCGACGTTCCTCATCGGAATCCTGCCGACGTACCACCAGGTGGGACTGCTGGCCCCCGCACTGCTCGCACTGATGCGCTTCTGCCAGGGCCTCGGCCTCGGCGGCGAATGGAGCGGCGCGGCGCTGCTGGCCACCGAGACCGCCGAGAAGGGCAAGCGGGCCTGGGCCGCCATGTGGCCCCAGTTGGGCGCGCCGATCGGATTCTTCCTGGCCAACGGCCTGTTCCTGATCATCACGCTGTTCCTGAACCACGACAACGCCGACCCCGACCTGGGCAGCGCGTTCCTGACGTGGGGCTGGCGGATCCCGTTCCTGCTCAGCGCCGTGATGGTGATCATCGGCCTCTACGTGCGGCTCAAGCTGGAGGAGACCCCGGTGTTCGCCCAGGCCGTCGCCGAGGGCAAGAAGGTCAAGACGCCACTGGCCGAGGTGTTCAGGACGAGCTGGCGTCAGCTGATCATCGGCACGTTCGTGATGCTCGCGACGTACACCCTCTTCTACATCATGACGACCTGGGTGCTCAGCCACGGCACCGGCAAGACCCCCGCCCAGGGCGGCACCGGCGCCGGCTTCCAGTACTCGGACTTCCTGGTGCTCCAACTCGTCGCCGTGCTGTTCTTCGCGGCCGCGATCCCGGTGTCCGGTCGTCTCGCCGATCGCCACGGCCGCCGCATCACGCTGCTGGTCATCACCGGAACCATCATGGTGTTCGGCCTGACCTTCGGGATCCTGCTCGCCCCGGAGGGCATGAGCGAACCGCGCATGCTCCTGTTCCTGATCATCGGCATGATCCTCATGGGCTTCACCTTCGGCCCCATGAGCGCGGTGCTGCCCGAACTGTTCCCGACCAACGTGCGCTACACCGGTTCGGGCATCGCCTACAACGTCTCGAGCATCCTCGGCGCGGCCGTCGCCCCGTTCATCGCGACGTGGCTCGCCACCACCTACGGCGTCGGCTGGGTGGGTGTGTACCTGCTGGTGGCCGCCGCGCTGACCTTCGTCGCGCTGCTCGTGATGCACGAGACCAAGGACCGCCACCTCGAGGAGGTGTAGGGCCGCTTCGCGGCCGGTGCGTCCTTCGGGCGGCTACGACAACCCGAAGGACGCACCGGCAGCTCCGCTGCCTACTTGCCCTGGGCGCGGATCGCCTCGAAGACCTTCGGGTCGACCAGGGTGGAGGTGTCGCCGAGTTCGCGGCCCTCGGCGACGTCGCGCAGCAGGCGGCGCATGATCTTGCCGGAGCGGGTCTTGGGCAGTTCCGGCACGATCGAGATCTGCCGGGGCTTGGCGATCGGGGAGATCTCGGTGGAGACCTGGTTGCGCAGCTCGGTGATGAGCTGATCGCCGGTGTTGGTCACGCCCTCGCGCAGGATGACGAACGCGACGATGCCCTGGCCGGTGGTCTCGTCGGCGGCACCGACGACGGCGGCCTCGGCGACGGCCGGGTGCCCGACGAGCGCGGATTCGACCTCCGAGGTCGAGATCCGGTGTCCGGAGACGTTCATGACGTCGTCGACGCGGCCGAGGACCCACAGGGCCCCGTCCTCGTCGTAGCGGGCGCCGTCGCCGGCGAAGTACCAGCCCTCCTCGGCGTACCGGGACCAGTAGGTGTCCTTGTAGCGGTCCATGTCGCCCCAGATGCCGCGCAGCATCGACGGCCACGGCTGATCGAGCACCAGGTAGCCGTTGCCGCCGGCCCCCAGCGGCACGGCGTTGTCGTCGACGATCTTGGCGGAGATGCCGGGCAACGGCGCCATCGCCGAGCCCGGCTTGGTGGCGGTGATCCCCGGCAGCGGGGAGATCATGATCGCGCCGGTCTCGGTCTGCCACCAGGTGTCGACGATCGGGGCCTGGCCGGCGCCGATGACCTCCCGGAACCAGCGCCACGCCTCGGGGTTGATCGGCTCGCCGACCGAGCCCAGCAGCCGGATCGAGGACAGGTCGTGCGCGTCGGGGATGTCCCGGCCCCACTTCATGAAGGTGCGGATCAGGGTCGGGGCGGTGTAGTAGATGCTCACCCCGTACTTTTCGATGATCTCGAAGTGCCGGTGCTCGTTCGGCGAGTTCGGGGTGCCCTCGTAGACGACCTGGGTCGCGCCGTTGCTCAGCGGCCCGTACACGATGTAGCTGTGCCCGGTGACCCAGCCGATGTCGGCGGTGCACCAGTACACGTCGCGGCCGGGCTTGTGGTCGAACACGTAGTGGTGGGTGTAGGAGGCCTGCGTCAGGTAGCCCCCGGAGGTGTGGATGATGCCCTTGGGCTTACCGGTGGTGCCCGAGGTGTAGAGGATGAACAGCGGGTGCTCGGCGTCGAACGGCTGCGCCTCGTGCTCGGCGGAGGCCTTGTCGACCGTCTCGTGCCACCACAGATCGCGTCCCTCGGTCCAGTCGACGTCGATGCCGGTGCGCTTGACCACCAGCACGTGCTGCACCGACGCCGCATCGGCGACAGCTTCGTCGGCGGCCGGCTTGAGCGGGGCGGCCTGACCGCGGCGCCACTGCCCGTCGACGGTGACGACGAGTTTGGCCTGCGCGTCGTCGATGCGCGAGCGCAGCGCGTGCGAGGAGAACCCGGCGAAGACCACCGAGTGGGTCAGGCCGAGGCGGGCGCAAGCCAGCATCGCCACGATCGCCTCGGGGATCATCGGCATGTAGATCGCGACCCGGTCGCCGGCGACCAGGCCCAGGTCGGTGAAGGTGTTCGCCGCCTTGCACACCTCGGCGAGCAGATCGTTGTAGGTCAGCGCGCGCGAATCGCCGGGCTCGCCCTCGAAGTGGATGGCGACGCGGTCGCCGTTGCCGGCGAGGACATGCCGGTCGACGCAGTTGTAGGCGACGTTGAGCTGCCCGCCGACGAACCACTTCGCCACCGGCGCGTCGGACCAGTCCAGCACCTCGGACCACTCGGTGGCCCAGTCCAGCCGCTGCGCCTGCGTCGCCCAGAATCCGAGCCGGTCGGCGTCTGCGGCGGCCTGCAACTCGGGACCGGCGTTGGCGGTGGCGACGAACTCGGGGCTCGGTGGGTACACCTGCTGTTCGTGGTCCTGCGCTGCGCTCGTCATGGTTGCGGGGCCTCTTTCCGGTCGGTCCAAACAGTTCGGGCACCTGTGAGGGTAGTCACCTGTGACCGACATCGCACCGTTGCATCCGGCTGCAACCTGGTCACTTTCGACGATCGGTCGGTCCCGCGCGACGGGCGGTCGGCCTCCGCGGCCAGTGGAACCGCGGGCGCGGGTGGTCGGCAACGGCCGGTACCGTCGGATGCCGTGACCGACCCCTTGCAGCCCCTGCTCGACCTGCCCGGAGTGCGCGATGCCGCGGACCGGGCGCGCGATGCCCTCGCCGAGGTGCACCGGCACAGGACCAACCGGCGCGGCTGGCCGAACACCGCCGCCGAGGCGTCGGTTCGGGCGGCCCGGGCCTCCGCCGCGCTCGACGGCGGATCGATGGAGCTGCCGCCGCCGGGGGAGGCGGGTGATCCGATCCTGGCCGGTGCGCTGCGGGTGGCGCAGGCGCTCGACGGCGACGGCCTGGCCGTCATGGTGTCCACCTGGCAGCGCGCGCCCCTGCAGGCCCTTGCGCGCCTGCACCTGCTCGCGGCGGCCGACCTCGTCGACGAGTCGGAGGCGCTGGGCCGGCCTCGCACGGAACCGGGCGTGGGGGAGCGGCTCGACGCGCTCGCCCAGTTGGTGACCGGAGGCACCCGGGCGCCGGCGCCGGTGCTGGCCGCGGTGGTGCACGGTGAGCTGGCGGTGCTGCGCCCGTTCGGTGTCGCCGACGGCGTGATCGCCCGGGCGGCGTCCCGCCTCGTGTCGGTCGCGAGCGGGCTGGACGTGCACAATCTCGGTGTTCCCGAGGTGAGCTGGATGCGTCGCGCCCAGGCCTACCGCGACGGGCTCGCGGGCTTCGAGTCGGGCACCGCGGAGGGCGTCGGGGGTTGGATCGTCTTCTGCTGCGGCGGGCTGGAAGCGGGCGCGCGCGAGGCGACATCGATCGCGGACGCCTTCGCCGGAGGATGATCCGGAGCGTGAATCGTCAAGCGTGTCACCGATTTTCATGCAGGTGACCACATGTAAGCGGGCGACGTCGCCGAATGACTTCGGTGGCGTCGCCCGCCGGCACGGACTGCCGAGTTACCAAGCGTGCTGCATGGGTTGTGTGTCACTGGCCTCGGCGAGGGTTCGGATATCGCTGGTTCGTCCTCGCAACGGGTGCGGGGTGTTCGCCTTCGAAGACCCGAATCTCGCAAGCCCACAACACTTTTGCCCTTATAGTGGCATCGGCTCCGCGTGGGTGCTCGGTGTCCGTGCTGGGAATTCCGGTCGGGAGATCGAACCTTCTCTTCCGATTCGCTCTTGGCCTTCCGTCCTTCCGTAACTCCTTTCTACTCCCGGTCTCCGAGGGGGGCAAGTCCCATTTTCGGGACCGTCACCCGCGCGCCGCGAACCCCGGCCGGTGCCGCCGGCGCAGCGCGAGGTACGTCGCCGCGCCCGCCGCCACCGCGCCCGCCGTGATCGCGGCCGTCGCGGCGACGGCGGCCGGCGGCGTCGCGGTGAGACGATGCAGGAGCGGCACAGGACGCGTGAAAGTAAGTATCGGCCAACCATTTTCGAGGGATTCTCGACGCAGCACCCGATCCGGGTTCACCGCGCGCGGATGGCCCACGGCCCGCAGCATCGGAATGTCCGTCGACGAGTCGGAGTACGCGTAGCAACGTGCGAGATCGTAACCGTACTGCAGCGCCAGTGCCTGTATCGCCTCCGCCTTGGCCTCGCCGTAGCAGTAGAACTCCAGCTCTCCGGCGTAGCGGCCCTCCTCGATCCGCATCCGGCTGGCGGTGCTGTGCGTCGCCCCCAGTGCCGCCGCGATGGGAGTGACCACCTCCTCCCCGGACGCGGACACGATGATCACGTCGTGCCCGCGGAGCTTGTGGTCCGCGATGAGATCGGCGGCCTCGGCGAAGACCAGAGGATCCACGATATCGTGCAGCGTCTCGGCGACGATCGACTTGATCTGCTCGACATCCCAGCCCGTGCACATCGCCGCGATGTGGGCCCGCATGCGCTCCACCTGATCGTGGTCGGCCCCGGACAGCATGAACAGGAACTGGGCATAGCTGCTCTTCAGCACCGCCCGCCGGTTGAGGAGTCCCTGGGCGAAGAACGGCTTGCTGAAGGCGAGTGCGCTGGACTTCGCGATGACGGTCTTGTCGAGGTCGAAGAAGGCGGCGATTCGGCCGGACTGGGTCGGGGCCACGGTCGCGTCGGTCACGGCACCACAATAGGTGTGACTGCTCCTTCCCGGTACGCCCTGCGCTCCGGCCGGTCGTCCGGCCCCTCCACCTGCGCAAAACCCGCGACGGTCGAACCTGCACACTGCGTGAAATGCGCGACGGTTGAACTTGCAAATATCGGGTCGGGGCGTAGTATCGACGACACCTGGACATAGTCCAGGGGGTGTTCAGCCCGACCCCCCGGGGCTGAACATGACGACCCTCGCCTCCTCCCCCCCTGGCGAGGGTCGTCCTCTGTTCCGGGACCTTTCGGAGCCCGGCGCGTTCATCCACAGGCAGCGCGTTCATCCACAGATTCGCCGGTTCCCCCGGCAGCTGCTTCCGGGGCGCCCGGCCACCGCGCAAGCTGGGCGCCATGACCGATGTCCTGGCCCTCGTCGACGATCCCGCGCTGATGGCGAGCCTGCGTCGCGTGGCGGCCGCCTCCGACCGCACGGTCGGTGAGACGGTGACGACACCGTCGCGCAGAACCTGGCTCGACGCCGGACTCGTCGTGATCGACCGCACCGCGGCCCTGGCATGCGCGCAGCAGCTCCCCCGGCGGGGCGGAATCGTCCTGGTCACCGCCGGCGGCGCCGACCTCCCCGATTGGCAGGCGGCCACCGCGGTCGGCGCCGAACACGTGGTGGGGCTGCCCGACGACGAGGTCGAACTGCTCACCGTGCTCGGCACGGCCGCCGAGCCCGACGCGGGCGGCGGCCACGTCGTCGCTGTCCTCGGCGGCTGCGGCGGCGCCGGCGCGTCCACGTTCGCAGCCGCCCTGGCATGGACGGTCGCCGCCTTCCGGCGCAGTGCGGGAGCCCTCCTCGTCGACGGCGACCCCCTGGGCGGGGGACTGGACGTCCTCACCGGAATCGAGGACCGGCCGGGTGTCCGCTGGCCCGGTCTCACCGTCGATCGTGGCCGTCTCTCCGCCCGGACCCTGCGCGATGCGGTGCCCGAATGGCTGCCGGGACTCGGCGTGCTGTCCGCAGATCGCGAGTCCGCCGCAGAGCCGGCGCCCGCCGCGGTCACCGCCGTGCTCGACACCGTCCGCCGCTCCGGCGACCTGGTGGTGTGCGACGTGCCCCGCAGCCGCGGGCCCGCCGCCGAGGCGATGGTGGCCGCCGCCGACCTGACCGTGCTGGTGGTGCCCGCCCGCGTCCGCGCCGCCCTCGCCGCGGGGCGGGTCGCCGGCTGGGTCGCCGAACAGAACACCAATCAGGGCATCGTCGTGCGCGGCCCGGCCCCCGGCGGGTTGCGCGGCCGGGACGTTGCCGACGTGGTGGGGCTGCCGCTGATCACCACGATGCGCGCGCAGCCCGGGCTCGCCGCGGCGCTCGAACGCGGCGGACTGCGGCTCGGACGGCGCTCTCCACTCGTCCACGCCGCCGAGTCCGTTCTCGACGTGCTGACCGGACCCGAACCGGGCTCGCGGTGGGCGGCATGAGCGCCGTCCTCACGGCCGAGCTGCTCGACCGGGTCCGCGAACGGCTCGCGACCGAGGCCGGCGAACCCACGCCGGACCGCGTCGCCGCCGCGCTGCGTGCGGAGTCCGGCGGGGTTCTCGGCGACTTCGACCTGCTCACGGCCCTGCGGCACCTGCAGACCGAGCTCTCCGGCGCCGGCCCGCTCGAAGCGCTGCTCGCCGAGCCCGGCGTCACCGACGTCCTCGTCACCGCCCCGGACCGGGTCTGGGTCGACCGCGGCGCCGGGCTGCGGCTCGCTCCCGTCGCCTTCCCCGACGAGGCGTCGGTGCGGCGACTCGCCCAGCGCCTCGCGCTGTTCGCCGGACGGCGCCTCGACGACGCGCAGCCGTGGGTCGACGGCCGGCTGCCCGGGCACGGCGATTTCGGGGTGCGCCTGCACGCCGTCCTCGCACCCGTCGCGCAGGGCGGCACCTGCCTGTCGCTGCGCGTGCTGCGGCCCGCCACCCAGGGGCTCGACGCGCTGCGTGATCGCGGCGCCGTCGATCCGCACGCCTATCGGCTGCTGCGACGGATCGTCGCCGCCCGGCTCGCCTTCCTCGTCGTCGGGGGCACCGGGGCAGGCAAGACCACCCTGCTCGCGGCACTGCTCGGCACGGTGGACCCGGGCGAGCGGATCGTGTGCGTCGAGGACGCCGCCGAGCTCGCTCCCGCCCATCCCCACGTCGTGCGGCTCGTCGCCCGGGCCGCCAACGTCGAAGGCGTCGGTGAGGTCGCGGTGCGCGACCTCGTGCGGCAGGCGCTGCGGATGCGGCCCGACCGCATCGTCGTCGGCGAGGTGCGCGGCGCCGAGGTCGTCGATCTTCTGACGGCACTGAACACCGGTCACGACGGCGGCGCGGGCACGGTGCACGCCAACTCGCCGGACGAGGTGCCGGCGCGGCTCGAAGCGCTCGCCGCACTCGGCGGCCTGGACCGGGCCGCCCTGCACAGCCAGCTCGTCGCGGCGGTGCAGGTGGTTCTGCACGTGCACCGCACCCCCGACGGGACCCGCCGGCTGACGGAGATCGGTGTCGTGCAGCGGGACACCGTGTCGGGTGTCGTCGTCGCGCCCGCGTGGACCCACGAGCGCGGCACGGAGGCCGGCATGGACCGACTCGAAGAGCTCTTCCGCCGACGGGAACCGCGGTGACCGCGGCGGCCCTGTGCCTGGCCGCGGCCGTGCTGGTGGCGCCGGGTGCGGTCGCCACGCCGCGGCTGCGGGCACTGCGCACGACGGTCGCCGCCGGACGGTCGTGGCGGCCGCCGCAGGAGGTGACGGTCGGGCTGTGCGTCCTCCCGGCGCTGCTGCTCGGCGTCGCGCCCGCCGTCGCGGCGGCGGTCGTCGCCGGCACCGCCGTGCGACGGCTGCGGCGACGGCGCCGGGACCGCGCACTCGACGCCGAGCAGCGGACCCTGCTCGCCGGGCTCGAAACCGTTGTCGCCGAGCTCGAGGTGGGCACCCATCCGGCCGAGGCGTGCGCGACGGCGGCGCGGGAGACGACCGGGCCGACTGCCGACGCCTTCCGCGTCGCGGCGGCGCGGGTCCGGCTCGGCGGCAGCGCGGCCGACGGCCTGCGCGCCGCGGCCCGCGCGCCGGGACAGTCGGGGCTCGCCGCGTCGCTCGAGCGGCTCGCCGCGGCCTGGGAGGTGTCGGACCGGCACGGGCTGGCGCTGGCGCAACTCCTCACGGCCGCGCGCTCGGATCTGTCCGGCCGCATGCGGCTGCGCTCGCGCACCGAGGCGGGACTGGCGGGGGCCCGCGCGACGGCGACGGTGCTCGCGGCCCTTCCGGCGCTCGGTGTGGCGCTGGGGCAGATGATGGGGGCCGCGCCGGTGACGGTGCTGCTCGGCGACGGTCTCGGTGGTGTGTTGCTGGTGGTGGGCACCGTGCTGGCGTGCGCCGGGCTGCTGTGGACCGATCGGATCGCGACGCGGGTGGCATCGTGACGGCGTCGCTGGTGTGCCTTGCCGTGGCGCTCGTGATCCTGCCGGACCTGCAGGCGCGACGGTTGCAGGCCCTCGCCGCCGGGGCTGCGACGTCCGGCGGAGCGGCCGACTCCGGCGGTGCGCCGGACGACCCCCATGCCGTGCCCGCCGCGTTCGACCTGATGGCCGCCTGCCTGCGTGCCGGCCTGCCGACGGCGACGGCGGCCCGGGCGGTCGCCGACTCGGCGCCGCCGGCCCTCGCACGGGCCCTGCGTCGGGGCGCGGACCGGCTCGAGCTCGGGGCCGCCCCGACGGACGCGTGGAGCGGTCTCGGGGCCGCGACCTCGGACGGCTCCGGCGCCGAGACGGAGGCGCTGGAGGCCTTCGCCCGCGCGGCGCGGCGATCGGCGCGGTCCGGTGCCCCGCTGTCGGGCATCGTCGCCGAGGTGGCGGAGCGGCAGCGCGAACAGGCGGAGGACCGGGCGGCTGCGGCCGTCGAGCGTGCCGGGGTCCTGGTCAGCGGCCCGCTCGGGCTGTGTTTCCTGCCGGCGTTCGTATGCCTGGGCATCGTGCCCGTCGTGATCGGGCTCGCGGGACGCGTGCTCGGCGACGGGCTGTTGTGAGACGTCGGCGCGGACGGTCCGCGCCGAAGGAGGGGAGGAACCATGGTAGGCAACGTGATTCGGGCGGCGGCGCAGCGGCTGAGCGGTGCCGTCGCGGCGGAGGACGGCATGTCCACCGCGGAGTACGCGATCGGCACGATCGCCGCGGCGGCGTTCGGTGCCGTGCTGTACACGGTGGTCACCGGCGACAACATCGTCACCGCGCTCACCGGCATCGTCGAGCGCGCGCTGAACACGGCGGTGTGAGCGGGGACGACGGCGGGGTGACCGTCGAGGCGGCGATCGCCCTCACCACGCTGGTGAGTGTTCTCGTGCTGTGTCTCGGTGCGGTGCTGTGTGTTTCGAATCAGCTCCGGTGTCAAGACGCGGCGCGGGAGGCCGCCCGGCTCGCGGCTCGCGGCGACGGGGTGCGAGCGGTGGAGGTGGCGGCGCGGGTCGCTCCGGAGGGCGCACGGATCTCCGTGCGCCCCGACGGTGACCTCGTCGTGGCGACGGTGACGGCGGACGGTCCGCTGCTGCCGATGGTGACGCTCACGGCGGAGGCGGTATCCGTGCTTGAACCGGAAGTGGCGCAGTGACATTCGGGGACGACCGGGGTAGTGCGAGCGTGCTGGGGTGTTTCGTCGCGGTCGCGCTGATCGTGGTCACCGGGCTGCTCGTGCAGACGGGTGCGGGGGTCGCGACGCGGCACCGGGCACAGGCGGCGGCCGACCTGGCGGCCCTGGCGGTGGCCGGTGCGCTCGATCGCGGATCGGACACCGCATGCTCGGAGGCGGACCGGATCGCGGCGCGGATGCGGGTGCAGGTGCGCTCGTGCACCGTCGACGGCTGGGACGCCGTCGTCGAGGTCGGGGCCGAGGTGTCGCTGCCGGCTGGGCGGCAGGCCCGGGCGATCGCGCGGGCGGGGCCGGCCGGGTGAGACGCGAGGTCAGGCGAGGGTGTCGAGCACCGCGCCCAGCAACGCGACCGCGCCGGCCTTGTCGAGCGGGTCGTTGCCGTTGCCGCACTTGGGGGAGTACACGCATGACGGGCAACCGGCGACGCATTCGCAGGCCGTCACGGCCGCGCGGGTTGCACCGAGCCACTCGGCGATGCGCGCGTACCCGCGGTCGGCGAAACCGGCGCCCCCGGGATGCCCGTCGTAGACGAAGACGGTGGGCAGCCCGGTGTCCGGGTGCACCGCGGTGGACACGCCGCCGATGTCCCAGCGGTCGCACGTCGCCACGAGCGGCAGCAGGCCGATGGCGGCGTGCTCGGCGGCGTGCAGCGCGCCGGGTACCCGTTCCGGTCCGATCCCGCACCGGTCGAGCAGTTCGGGGGTGACGGTGTACATCACCGCGCGCGTCGGCAGGCACTGGGACGGCATGTCGAGGTCGGTGCTGTCGAGCACCTCGCCGGACGGCAGCCGTCGCAGGTACGAGACCACCTGGTGGGTCACCTCGACCTCGACGAGGCCTACGGTCACCGGCCCGAGCGAGCGCTCCTCCGCCACGGCGGTCACGACGATGTCGGTGATCTCCCGCGCGGAGGTGGACCATTCGGGGTCCTCGGCGTGCACGAGCGCGATTCCGTCGTCGAGGTGCAACTCGTCGACGACGAACGACTCGCCGCGGTGCAGGTACACCGCTCCCGGATGCACGGTCGCCGGTGCGCGACCGCCGTCGACGGTGCCGAGCATCCGTCCGGTGTCCGACTCGACGATGGCGATCTGGGTGCCGATGCCGCCGCGGATGTCGATGTCGGAGTGGGGACGGGTGTCCGGGGTGACGAACCAGCCGTGCGGGCGCCGCCGGATCGCTCCCTGCGCGGCCAGGGCGGCGAGCACGTCGGCCGCACCGAACTCCTCGACCTCGGCGTCGGTGAGCGGCAGCTCGAGTGCGGCGCACAGCAGTTGCGGGCCGAGCACGTACGGATTGGTGGGATCGGTGACCGTCGCCTCGACGGGCTTGTCGAGCAGCGCCGCCGGATGGTGCACGAGGTAGGTGTCGAGCGGATCGTCGCGGGCGACGAGCACGACCAGCGATCCCGCACCGCGGCGCCCGGCCCGGCCGGCCTGCTGCCAGAACGACGCGACGGTGCCCGGGAATCCGGCGACGACGACGGCGTCCAGGCCGGCGATGTCCATGCCGAGTTCCAGGGCGTTGGTGCTGGCGGCACCGAGCAGCCGGCCGTCCGCCAGGGCCGCCTCGAGCTCGCGGCGCTCCTCGGCGAGGTAGCCGGCGCGGTAGGCGGCGACCCGATCGACGAGCTCGGGGGCGGCCTCGGCGAGCAGCCGCCGCGCACCGAGCGCGGTGAGTTCGGCACCGCGCCGGGACCGCACGAAGGCGAGGGTGCGGGCACCCTCGACGACGAGGTCGGCGAGGATGCGGGCGGCCTCGGTTCCGGCGGCGCGGCGCACGGGGGCACCGTTCTCGCCGGTCACCTGCTCGAGCAGCGGCGGCTCCCACAACGCGACGGTGCGAGGTCCGTGCGGGGAGCCGTCCTCGGTCACCTCCCGGCAGGGCGCGCCGACGAGCCGGGACGCCGCGGCGCCGGGGTCGGCGGTCGTGGCGGAGGCGAGGACGAAGACCGGCCGGGCGCCGTAGCGCGCGGCGATCCGCCGCAGCCGGCGCAGCACCAGGGCCACGTTGGAGCCGAAGACGCCGCGATAGGAGTGACACTCGTCGACCACCACGTAGCGCAGCCGGCGGAAGAACCGGGACCAGCGGGCGTGCCCGGGCAGCATCGACATGTGCAGCATGTCGGGGTTGGTGAAGATCCACCGTGAGTGGCTGCGCGCCCACTGCCGCAGTTCGGTGGAGGTGTCGCCGTCGTAGGCGCACGCGTGCACGTGACCGAGTTCGGGCTCGGCGGCGGTCACCTCGGTGACGGCGCGCAACTGGTCCGCGCAGAGCGCCTTCGTGGGGGAGAGGTACAGCGCGGTGGCGTGCGGGTCCTCGGCGAGGGCGGTGAGCACGGGTAGCTGGTAGGCGAGGGACTTGCCCGAGGCGGTGCCGGTGGAGACGACGACGTGCTCCCCGCCGGCGGCGAGGTCGGCGGCCTCTGTCTGGTGGCTCCACGGCCGGGGCACGCCGGTGGCGCGCAGAGCCCGGACGACGGCGTCGGACGCCCAGTCCGGCCAGTCGGTGTGGCGAACGTCGCGGGCGGGCAGGTCCGCGCTGTGGGTGAGGGGATGTTCCGAGGCCGGCGTGCCGGCAAGCACCCGTTCGAGCAGTTCGTGGCCGAAGCTCGACGGCCCGTCGCCGACGGGACGGCGGTGCGGCGAGCTGGTCACACTGGGTACTCCGGAGGATGCGGTCGGGATGGGTAACCAGCGTAGTAGGCCATCGCTCCCGGCGTTCGGTCGGTGTCCGGTCGCGCGCGGGGTAACATCGACGTAACCGTACCGGCGAGTAATCCTGCCGTCGGCATATACAAGATCAAATTTTCGGGCGAATTGTGCGCCCGCCTACTGTTGTCTGCGCCCGGAACGTGGTTCACTGACATCGGTCGCAGCTTCTGTGTTCGGTGACTTGAGAAAGTGCACGGCTCGCAGGATCGATGGTTGCGAGCGCGGTGCTTTGCTCTTCCTGTGGGGGGATCAAGAAGTACAGCGGTCGGAACCGGCCCGGCGGCTCGCTCGCCCGCGAACCGCCGCATCCGGTGTTAGAAAGAGAAGGAAAAGCATGGCACAGGGCACTGTGAAGTGGTTCAACGCGGAGAAGGGCTTCGGCTTCATCGCTCCCGAGGACGGCTCCGCCGACGTTTTCGTCCACTACTCGGAGATCCAGGGCAGCGGCTTCCGCACCCTGGAGGAGAACCAGCGCGTGGAGTTCGAGGTCGGCCAGGGCACCAAGGGCCCGCAGGCCACCGGCGTTCGCGCGCTCTGATCGTCGACGCTCCTGCCGGAGCCTGACGTGACTCGGTCCGCAGGGACCGAATCCTCGATCGTCCCCCGTCACCATCGGTGAGGGGGGACGATCTGTTTCTGCGGCAGGTAGCGGAGGAAGGGCGGGTGAGTGAGCCAACTGTCGTTCTTCGGGGCCGAGGAGATGCCCCCGGACCCGACCGACCTCGGCGGCCTGCTGGCCGCGCACGGCCACGCGGTGGTCTCCGGTGACGGCGCACGGATCTCCGTGGTCGTGGACGAGCCGTGGCGGGCGGAGGCGATCGCGGAGCTGATGGCGCAGGCCGCGCTGTCCCCGGAGGTCACCCGGACGGACGAGGGACACCCCCTGGTGCGCACCGCCGCCCTACCGGAACTCGTCCCGGTGGCGGCCGCATGGACACGGGGTGCGGTGAAGGCGGTGCCGGCGGGATGGGTGCCGGGCTCGCGAGCTCTGCGGGCGTGGGTGCTCGCGGCCGGCCGCGCCGAGGCCGAGGGCGAGCGCTACGTGCTGGGGCTGGATCCGCATGCCCCGGACACCCACCCGGTGCTGGCCCAGTCGCTGATGCGCGCCGGGATCGCGCCGACGCTGATCGGCACGCGCGGCGCCGCACCGGGCCTGCGGGTGTCCGGGCGACGCAGGTTGATGCGTCTCGTCGAGAACATCGGGGCGCCGCCGGACGACGCCCGCGCGCGGCAGATCTGGCCGCGCGTGCGGTAGGCGCCGCATCACAGGTGACAGGCCTTCCGTCGCAGGTGTGCGACCCTGTGTATGGCCGCGTCCGGGGAACGGGTCGGTATACATGTCGGGGAGAAGCACGACATGTCAGCGAACAGGGAAGGTGCGGGCAGCGCTGTGGCAGCACGGGACAACAGCACGTCGAACGGCTCGTCGGGCACGCGTCGGCTCGTGATCGTCGAGTCCCCGACCAAGGCGAAGAAGATCGCGCCCTACCTGGGCCGGGACTACGTCGTCGAGGCCTCCGTCGGGCACATCCGTGACCTGCCGCGCGGTGCCGCCGACGTGCCGGCCAAGTACAAGGGCGAGTCGTGGGCCCGGCTCGGCGTGAACGTCGACCACGGCTTCGAGCCGCTGTACGTCGTCAGTCCCGAGAAGAAGTCCAAGGTCACCGAACTGAAGGGGCTGCTGAAGGACGCGGACGAGCTGTACCTCGCGACCGACCCCGACCGTGAGGGCGAGGCCATCGCCTGGCACCTGCTCGAGACCCTCAAGCCGAAGGTCCCGGTCCGCCGGATGGTGTTCCACGAGATCACCGAGCCGGCCATCCGGGCCGCCGCGGAACACACCCGCGACCTCGACAACAACCTCGTCGACGCCCAGGAGACCCGCCGCATCCTCGACCGCCTCTACGGCTACGAGGTCAGCCCGGTGCTGTGGAAGAAGGTCATGCCGCGGTTGTCGGCGGGCCGCGTGCAGTCCGTCGCCACTCGGGTCATCGTGCAGCGCGAACGCGAGCGCATGGCCTTCCGGTCCGCGACGTACTGGGACATCGCCGCCACGCTCGACGCCGGCGCCGACGCGAGCCCCCGCTCGTTCGGGGCCCGGCTCGTCGGTGTCGACGGCGCCCGCGTCGCGGCCGGCCGCGACTTCGGACCCGACGGGCAGCTCAAGTCCACCGGCGTCGTCGTGCTCGACGAGGCGTACGCGCGACGGCTCGCCGAGGCCCTGCACGGTGTCGACCTGACGGTGACGTCGGTCGAGAGCAAGCCGTACACCCGCAAGCCGTACGCGCCGTTCATGACGTCGACCCTGCAGCAGGAGGCGGGCCGCAAGCTGCGGTTCTCGTCAGAGCGCACGATGCGCATCGCGCAGCGCCTGTACGAGAACGGCTACATCACGTACATGCGTACCGACTCGACGACCCTGTCCGAGAGCGCGATCTCCGCCGCCCGGGCGCAGGCCACCGAGTTGTACGGCGCGCAGTACGTGCACCCCACCCCGCGGCAGTTCACCCGCAAGGTGAAGAACGCGCAGGAGGCGCACGAGGCGATCCGTCCGGCCGGCGACGTGTTCGCCACGCCCGGCGAGCTGCACTCACGCCTCGACACCGACGAGTACCGGCTCTACGAGCTCATCTGGCAGCGCACCGTCGCCTCCCAGATGGCCGACGCGCGGGGCACCACCCTGACGCTGCGCATCACCGGCACCGCCGCGAGCGGCGAGGAGTGCACGTTCTCCTCGTCGGGCCGCACCATCACCTTCCCGGGCTTCCTCAAGGCGTACGTCGAGAGCGTCGACGAGGAGGCCGGCGGCCAGTCCGACGACGCCGAGTCCCGGCTGCCCAACCTGTCCGAGGGACAGCGCGTCACCGCGACCGAGCTCGATCCGGACGGCCACTCGACCAACCCGCCGGCCCGCTACACCGAGGCCAGCCTGATCAAGGCGCTCGAGGATCTCGGCATCGGCCGGCCGTCGACGTACGCGTCGATCATCAAGACCATCCTCGACCGCGGCTACGTCTACAAGCGTGGCAGCGCCCTGGTCCCGTCGTGGGTGGCGTTCGCGGTCATCGGGCTGCTCGAGGCGCACTTCGGACGCCTCGTCGACTACGGCTTCACCGCCGCCATGGAGGACGACCTCGACGAGATCGCGGGCGGCCACGAGCAGCGCACCGACTGGCTGACGAGCTTCTACTTCGGTGGTGCCCACGGCGCCGAGAACTCGGTGGCGCGCGAGGGCGGCCTGAAGAAGATGGTCGGAGAGAACCTCGAGGACATCGACGCCCGCGAGATCAACTCGATCCGGCTGTTCGACGACGCCGAGGGCCGGGAGATCCACGTGCGCGTCGGCCGGTTCGGCCCCTATCTCGAGCGGATGGTCCCCAATCCCGACTCCCCCGACGGGGAACCGGTCTCCCAGCGGGCGAACCTGCCCGACGACCTGCCGCCGGACGAGCTGACGCTCGAGTACGCGGAGAAGCTGTTCTCGACCCCGCAGGAGGGCCGGGTCCTCGGCGTCGACCCGGCCAGCGGCAACGAGATCGTCGCGCGGGAGGGCCGCTTCGGTCCGTACGTGACCGAGCTGCTGCGCGAACCGGAGCCGGAGCCGGAACCGGACATCACGCCCATCCCGGTCGAGGAGGCACCCTCGGCGGGCGGCACCGCGACTGGTGGTGGCACGGCCACCGTGACGAAGAAGGCCGCGAAGAAGGCGCCGGCGAAGAAGGCCGCCAAGAAGGCGGCCGGCCCCAAGCCGCGCACGGCCTCGCTGCTCAAGTCGATGGAACTGTCGACGGTGACGCTCGAGGACGCCCTGCGGCTGCTGTCGCTGCCGCGGGTGGTCGGGGTCGACCCCGCGACGGGCGAGGAGATCACCGCCCAGAACGGCCGCTACGGGCCGTACCTGAAGAAGGGCACCGACTCGCGGTCGCTGGCCGACGAGGAGCAGATGTTCACCGTCACCCTCGAGGAGGCGCTGAAGATCTACTCCGAGCCCAAGCGCCGCGGTCGGCAGGCCGCCGCCACGCCGCCGCTGCGGGAGCTGGGCACCGACCCGGTCAGTGGCAGCCCGATGGTGATCAAGGACGGGCGCTTCGGCCCGTACGTCACGGACGGCGAGACCAACGCCAGCCTCCGCAAGGGCGACGAGGTCGACACCATCACCGACGAACGCGCCTCCGAGCTGCTCGCGGATCGTCGCGCCCGGGGCCCGGCGAAGAAGACCGCGAAGAAGACCGCGGCCAAGAAGGTTCCGGCCAAGAAGACGGCCGCCAAGAAGACCGCGGCAAAGAAGACGACCGCGAAGAAGGCCGCCGCGAAGAAGGAGTGACCCTCCCCGGAGCGGCGGCCTATCCTCGCCGTGTGTACCGCGAGGCGGCGTCCGGCATACCCGGCGTGCTCGTGTGGACGGCGACGAGGACCGCGGGTACGGCCGGAACGTCCGTGCTGCCCGACGGCTGCACGGATCTGATCTGGCACGAGGACGGCTTCCTGGTGGCAGGACCGGATACCCGCGCCCAGTTCTCCGACCTGGGCACCCGCCGGGACCTGACCGCGGTGCGGTTCGGTCCCGGGGTGGGGCCGGCGGTGCTCGGGGTGGACGCGGCCGAGCTGCGCGACGCGCGCGTACCGCTGGACCGCATCCGGCCCGAGGCGCACGTTCGTCGCCTGGTGTCGGCCGCGGAGTCCGACCCGCTCGGTGCGCTCCTGCACGAGACGCGGCGCCGCCTGGACGGCGTCGACCGCAGCGTCGAGACGGGCATCGCGTCGCAGCTCGGCGCCGGAGCGTCCGTCGCCGAGGTGGCGACGTCGATGGGTTGGAGTGCGCGGCGGTTGCACCGGCACGCGCTGCGGGTCTACGGCTACGGTCCGAAGACGCTGGCGCGCGTGCTGCGATTCCGTCGCGCGGTCGGTCTCGCGCGCGCCGGCCGGTCGTTCTCCGACGTCGCGGCCGAGTGCGGTTTCAGCGACCAGGCCCACCTCGCACGGGAGGTACGCGCCCTCTCCGGCGTTACGCTCGGCGCGCTCGTTCGCTGAGCGGTCACGCGGGCAAGGCCGCGAACAGTTCGATGCTGTGCCCGTCGGGATCGTGCACGCTCGCATACCGCTGCTTCCAGAACGCGTCCCACGGTTCGAGCACGCTCGTGCATCCCGCCTCCAGCAGGTCGCGGTACGTCGCGTCCACATCCGCTGGTGAACCACAGTCGAACGCGAGTGCAGGACCACCGGTGCCCGGCCGGAAGCCCGGATGGAAGGTCCGGACCGACTCGAGGGTGTCCCACGCCAGGCGGAGCCCGCCCGGCAGCGTCGTCTCGTAGTGCGGTTCGTCGGAGCCGGCGGGCAGGTCCAGCCCGAGGCGGCGATAGCAGTCGAAGGAACGGGTCATGTCGGCGACGACGAGCCCGACCAGCGCGAGTTGTGCAGTCATGACGGTGACGCTAGGCCGCCGCGACGTCGCCGTCTTGAAGGTTTCGGACGGCCGACGCACCGGCCGCGTCGGAGCCGGTCGCTACGCTGAGGCCATGCCCGGTGTCTTCGAACGTCTCGTCGGCCAGCGCGACGTGGAGACCGAACTGACCGCCGCGGCCACCGCCGCGCGCGGGGGCGGAGCCGGTTCTCGGATGACGCACTCGTGGCTGTTCACCGGGCCCCCCGGCTCCGGGCGGTCGATCGCCGCCCTCTGCTTCGCCGCCGCCCTGCAGTGCACCGACCCCGCGGCACCGGGCTGCGGTCACTGCCACGCATGCAGCACCACCATGGCCGGCACCCACGGCGACGTCCGTCGGGTGATCCCCGAGGGGCTCACGATCAGCGTCAAGGCGATGCGCGACATCGTTCGGACCGCCTCGCGTCGCCCGAGCACCGGGCAGTGGCAGGTCGTGGTGATCGAGGACGCGGACCGGCTCACCGAGGGCGCCGCGAACGCGCTGCTCAAGGTCGTCGAGGAACCGCCCGAACGCACGGTGTTCCTGCTGTGCGCGCCGTCGATCGATCCGCAGGACATCTCCGTGACCCTGCGCTCGCGATGCCGGCACGTCGCACTCGTCACGCCCAGCCCGGACGCGATCGCCCGGGTCCTGCGCGAACGCGACGGGCTCGACGCCGAGACCGCGAGCTGGGCGGCGTCGATCAGCGGCGGCCACGTCGGCCGTGCCCGGCGTCTGGCCACCGACGAGTCCGCCCGCGCCAGCCGGCGGCGTGCGCTGGATCTGGCCGAAGCCGTGCTCCGCCCCGCGACCACCTACACCGCCGCAGACGAGCTGGTCCAGCGTGCCGAGGCCGAGGCGAAGGAGATCAGCGTCGCGCGCGACGAGCGCGAGACCGAGGAACTCCGGACGGCTCTCGGCGCCGGTGGCACCGGTAAGGGCGCCGCCGGGGCGCTCCGCGGTGCGGCCGGCGTCCTCAAGGACCTCGAACGCACCCAGAAGTCCAGGCGCACGCGGACCGAGCGCGACATCATGGACCGCGCCCTCATCGATCTGGCCGGTCTCTACCGGGATGCGCTGGCACGTTCCCTGGGCGCTTCCGGCACCGCCAACCATCCCGACATGGCCGAGCGTGCCTCCGACCTGGCTTCGCGGGCCCGGCCGGAGGCGTTGCTGACCTGCATCGAGGCGATCCTCGAATGCCGTGAGGTTCTCGCACAGAACGTCAAACCGCGCTTCGCGGTGGCCGCCATGGCGGCCCGGCTGAGCTCGGCATTCCGGTAGGCGGCGAGGGGTGGTTTGCATTGGACAGGGGGGTAGGCGCTAAACTCGTGCGCGCCGTCAGGCACGCTGCCTTAGCTCAGTCGGTAGAGCATTTCACTCGTAATGAAAAGGTCGCGAGTTCGATTCTCGCAGGCAGCTCGGAGCGACGAAGGCCCTTCACCCGGAAGACGGGTGGAGGGCCTTCGTCGACCGGGGGACCCTTCCGGTCCGCTCGCCCACGACGAAGTCGCCCGCCGGCGCCCTCCGTGCCGGATGATGGCACGTGTGCTTCTGGAAATTTTCTCGATCGTTCTGATCGTCGGCGCCCTGGTCGTTCTCATCCCCACCGCGATGCGCGTGTTCCGCCGGCGCGACGACGACCACTAGGTCGGTCTTCGCCGCTCGGCACCCCGCTCGGGCGGCGCCCCCTCAGTACACTCGACTTATGAGTGAGTCGTTGAAAGAGCGGGTGCGAGCGAAGATTCTGCGCCAGCGCGGCGAAGACGGCGGGCGCCCTCTCGGTGACGCCGAAGGGGACAACCCCCGGCTCATCGACATCGACCTCGACCTGGCGCTGCTGGAGCAGGCCGCCGAGGGCGATGCCGTCGTGGAGGAGCTGGCCGTGAAGTACTGGGTGCCCTGACTCGGCGCAGAAAAGCGGTCTGACCAGGCGATTTGGTGAGAGCGCAATGTTCACGTAACTTATTCCAGGTCAGAGCGACACGGACACCGACCCGGCCCGCAGGGGCTCGGGACAACGAGGTTGGACGCAGGCGCCTGATTGTTCGGTTCGGAATCTTCTGGTAGGGTTCTGGGCCGTTGCCGATCCCACCGAGCGCGTCGGGTTTGTTTTCGCCGGGTGGTGTGGGTAGGCTGGAACGGTTGCCCCGGAACGCCGCGGACCTCGGTTCGTGGGTGATGGTGTGTGCGTGTTCTTTGAGAACTCAACAGTGTGCCGATGAATGTCAGTGCCAAAATATTTTTGGTGCGACCGCCTCTCTTTTCGGGGGGTGGTTGTTGCTGGCTGCCGCATTCTTCCGTCTGTGGTGGTCAGTGTTTTTTGCTGGTTTGAGTTTTTTGCTGGTGATTTGGCTCGATGTCTATGACTGATCGGCCCTTCGGGGTTTGATTGTGAGTCTTCAACGGAGAGTTTGATCCTGGCTCAGGACGAACGCTGGCGGCGTGCTTAACACATGCAAGTCGAACGATGAAGCCCAGCTTGCTGGGTGGATTAGTGGCGAACGGGTGAGTAACACGTGGGTGATCTGCCCTGCACTTCGGGATAAGCCTGGGAAACTGGGTCTAATACCGGATAGGACCTCGGGATGCATGTTCCGGGGTGGAAAGGTTTTCCGGTGCAGGATGGGCCCGCGGCCTATCAGCTTGTTGGTGGGGTAACGGCCCACCAAGGCGACGACGGGTAGCCGGCCTGAGAGGGCGACCGGCCACACTGGGACTGAGACACGGCCCAGACTCCTACGGGAGGCAGCAGTGGGGAATATTGCACAATGGGCGCAAGCCTGATGCAGCGACGCCGCGTGAGGGATGACGGCCTTCGGGTTGTAAACCTCTTTCAGTACCGACGAAGCGCGAGTGACGGTAGGTACAGAAGAAGCACCGGCCAACTACGTGCCAGCAGCCGCGGTAATACGTAGGGTGCGAGCGTTGTCCGGAATTACTGGGCGTAAAGAGCTCGTAGGCGGTTTGTCGCGTCGTCTGTGAAAACCCGCAGCTCAACTGCGGGCTTGCAGGCGATACGGGCAGACTTGAGTACTGCAGGGGAGACTGGAATTCCTGGTGTAGCGGTGAAATGCGCAGATATCAGGAGGAACACCGGTGGCGAAGGCGGGTCTCTGGGCAGTAACTGACGCTGAGGAGCGAAAGCGTGGGTAGCGAACAGGATTAGATACCCTGGTAGTCCACGCCGTAAACGGTGGGCGCTAGGTGTGGGTTTCCTTCCACGGGATCCGTGCCGTAGCTAACGCATTAAGCGCCCCGCCTGGGGAGTACGGCCGCAAGGCTAAAACTCAAAGGAATTGACGGGGGCCCGCACAAGCGGCGGAGCATGTGGATTAATTCGATGCAACGCGAAGAACCTTACCTGGGTTTGACATACACCGGACCGCCCCAGAGATGGGGTTTCCCTTGTGGTCGGTGTACAGGTGGTGCATGGCTGTCGTCAGCTCGTGTCGTGAGATGTTGGGTTAAGTCCCGCAACGAGCGCAACCCTTGTCCTGTGTTGCCAGCAATTCGGTTGGGGACTCGCAGGAGACTGCCGGGGTCAACTCGGAGGAAGGTGGGGACGACGTCAAGTCATCATGCCCCTTATGTCCAGGGCTTCACACATGCTACAATGGCCGGTACAGAGGGCTGCGATACCGCGAGGTGGAGCGAATCCCTTAAAGCCGGTCTCAGTTCGGATCGGGGTCTGCAACTCGACCCCGTGAAGTCGGAGTCGCTAGTAATCGCAGATCAGCAACGCTGCGGTGAATACGTTCCCGGGCCTTGTACACACCGCCCGTCACGTCATGAAAGTCGGTAACACCCGAAGCCGGTGGCCTAACCCCTCGTGGGAGGGAGCCGTCGAAGGTGGGATCGGCGATTGGGACGAAGTCGTAACAAGGTAGCCGTACCGGAAGGTGCGGCTGGATCACCTCCTTTCTAAGGAGCAACTCCCGTCGGTGGGTCACACAGGTGACTCCGCCGCGGGCAGAGCCATTTCGGATTCACACGTAATCCGGTGGTGCTCATGGGTGGAACGCTGACAGTCATCACCGCGCGGGAAGGACCCGAGTGTCCTTCTGCGGTGGTTATATCGGTGCACTGTTGGGTCCTGAGAGAACACGCGAGTGTTTTGTCAGCGACGATGATCGGGAACGAAGGGGTTGTTTCTTCTTCCGGTACCGGTTGTTGTGTGTTGTTTGAGAACTGCACAGTGGACGCGAGCATCTTTGTTGTAAGTGTTTATGAGCGTACGGTGGATGCCTTGGCACCAGGAGCCGATGAAGGACGTGGGAGGCTGCGATATGCCTCGGGGAGCTGTCAACCGAGCTGTGATCCGAGGATTTCCGAATGGGGAAACCCAGCACGAGTGATGTCGTGTTACCCGCGCCTGAATATATAGGGCGTGTGGAGGGAACGTGGGGAAGTGAAACATCTCAGTACCCACAGGAAGAGAAAACAACATGTGATTCCGTGAGTAGTGGCGAGCGAAAACGGAAGAGGCTAAACCGGATACATGTGATACCCGGCAGGGGTTGTGTGTTCGGGGTTGTGGGGTTCGATGTGTCGGTGCTGCCGCGCCGGCCGACAGTGAGAAATCGCCTGTGTTAGTCGAAATGGTCTGGAACGGCCTGTCGTAGAGGGTGAGAATCCCGTAGACGAAAACGCGGTGACTGTCGATTCGAATACCCGAGTAGCAGCGGGCCCGTGAAATCTGCTGTGAATCCGTCGGGACCACCCGATAAGCCTGAATACTCCCTGGTGACCGATAGCGGACTAGTACCGTGAGGGAAAGGTGAAAAGTACCCCGGGAGGGGAGTGAAATAGTACCTGAAACCGTGCGCTTACAATCCGTCGGAGCCTTCGAGCAGTTTGGTCTGCTGGGGGTGACGGCGTGCCTTTTGAAGAATGAGCCTGCGAGTTAGTGGCATGTCGCGAGGTTAACCCGTGTGGGGTAGTCGTAGCGAAAGCGAGTCCGAACAGGGCGTCTGTAGTGGCATGTTCTAGACCCGAAGCGGAGTGATCTACCCATGGCCAGGGTGAAGCGACGGTAAGACGTCGTGGAGGCCCGAACCCACTTAGGTTGAAAACTGAGGGGATGAGCTGTGGGTAGGGGTGAAAGGCCAATCAAACTCCGTGATAGCTGGTTCTCCCCGAAATGCATTTAGGTGCAGCGTCGCGTGTTTCTCACCGGAGGTAGAGCTACTGGATGGTCTAGGGGGCCCACAAGCTTACCGAAATCAGCCAAACTCCGAATGCCGGTGAGTGAGAGCGCGGCAGTGAGACTGCGGGGGATAAGCTTCGTAGTCGAGAGGGAAACAGCCCAGATCGCCGGCTAAGGCCCCTAAGCGTGTACTAAGTGGAAAAGGATGTGGGATCGCTGAGACAACCAGGAGGTTGGCTTAGAAGCAGCCACCCTTGAAAGAGTGCGTAATAGCTCACTGGTCAAGTGGTTCTGCGCCGACAATGTAGCGGGGCTCAAGTACACCGCCGAAGCCGCGGCACTCGCACAACACCCCGGAGGGTCCACGGATCGTCCGGCAGTGGTGCGGGTGGGTAGGGGAGCGTCGTGCAGCCGGGGAAGCGCCGGAGTGATCCAGGTGTGGAGGCTGCGCGAGTGAGAATGCAGGCATGAGTAGCGAAAGACGAGTGAGAAACTCGTCCGCCGAATGACCAAGGGTTCCTGGGCCAGGTTAATCCGCCCAGGGTGAGTCGGGACCTAAGGCGAGGCCGACAGGCGTAGTCGATGGACAACGGGTTGATATTCCCGTACCCGTGTGAACGCGCCCCTGGTGAATCATCGGTACTAACCGTCCAAAGGGTGATCGAGTTCCTTCGGGAGCCGAGAGCCTGCTGCACGGGACCTTCGGTGGTAGTAGCCAAGCGATGGGGTGACGCAGGAAGGTAGTGGGGCCGGTCAGTGGTTGTACCGGTGTAAGCCCGTAGGGCGCGGCACAGGCAAATCCGTGTCGCACACAGCCTGAGAGGTGATGCGTAGCCGAATGAGGCGAATTCCATGATCCTATGCTGCCGAGAAAAGCCTCTAGCGAGCTTTCACACGGCCCGTACCCCAAACCGACACAGGTGGTCAGGTAGAGAATACCGAGGCGATCGAGAGAACTGTGGTTAAGGAACTCGGCAAAATGCCCCCGTAACTTCGGGAGAAGGGGGACCAGTCCCGGTGACCGGACTTGCTCCGTGAGCCGGGGGTGGTCGCAGAGACCAGAGAGAAGCGACTGTTTACTAAAAACACAGGTCCGTGCGAAGTCGTAAGACGAGGTATACGGACTGACGCCTGCCCGGTGCTGGAAGGTTAAGAGGACCGGTCAGCGGAGTTCACTCCGCGAAGCTGAGAATTTAAGCCCCAGTAAACGGCGGTGGTAACTATAACCATCCTAAGGTAGCGAAATTCCTTGTCGGGTAAGTTCCGACCTGCACGAATGGCGTAACGACTTCTCTGCTGTCTCAACCACAGACTCGGCGAAATTGCACTACGAGTAAAGATGCTCGTTACGCGCGGCAGGACGAAAAGACCCCGGGACCTTCACTACAGCTTGGTATTGGTGTTCGGTTCGGTTTGTGTAGGATAGGTGGGAGACTGGGAAGCCCGCACGCCAGTGTGGGTGGAGTCGTTGTTGAAATACCACTCTGATCGTATTGGACCTCTAACCTCGGACCCTGATCGGGTTCAGGGACAGTGCCTGGTGGGTAGTTTAACTGGGGCGGTTGCCTCCCAAAATGTAACGGAGGCGCCCAAAGGTTCCCTCAGCCTGGTTGGCAATCAGGTGTCGAGTGCAAGTGCACAAGGGAGCTTGACTGTGAGACCGACAGGTCGAGCAGGGACGAAAGTCGGGACTAGTGATCCGGCACCGGCATGTGGAAGCGGTGTCGCTCAACGGATAAAAGGTACCCCGGGGATAACAGGCTGATCTTCCCCAAGAGTCCATATCGACGGGATGGTTTGGCACCTCGATGTCGGCTCGTCGCATCCTGGGGCTGGAGTAGGTCCCAAGGGTTGGGCTGTTCGCCCATTAAAGCGGCACGCGAGCTGGGTTTAGAACGTCGTGAGACAGTTCGGTCTCTATCCGCCGCGCGCGTTAGAAACTTGAGGAAGGCTGTCCCTAGTACGAGAGGACCGGGACGGACGAACCTCTGGTGTGCCAGTTGTCCCGCCAGGGGCACGGCTGGTTGGCTACGTTCGGAAGGGATAACCGCTGAAAGCATCTAAGCGGGAAGCCTGTTCCAAGATGAGGTTTCTCACCCCCTCGAGGGGGTAAGGCCCCCGGCAGACCACCGGGTTGATAGGCCGGAACTGGAAGTGCGGTAACGCATGCAGGTGACCGGTACTAATAGGCCGAGGACTTACCACAAAGAAGCTACGCGTCCACTGTGCGGTATCTGAAACAACACACCCGATTCACACGCTTTTCGTGAATCGAGTGAAGGCGAAGCCCCCGGAACAAGGGGGAACAGCGTTCACTCGATCGTTCACGAGCGAAGCGAGTGGGTATGGGTCGTTTCACAGAGTTACGGCGGCCATAGCGGAGGGGAAACGCCCGGTCCCATTCCGAACCCGGAAGCTAAGCCCTCCAGCGCCGATGGTACTGCACCCGACAGGGTGTGGGAGAGTAGGACACCGCCGAACACCCGTTACCGGAAGCCCCCCAACCTCGTTGGGGGGCTTCCGGCATTTTTCGTGTCTATTCCGGGGCGTCGCCATTCCCTTCCGGAAACCTGCGTTCACGGCCGTGACCGGGCCCCGTGAACTGCTCCGTTTCGTGTGAGAGTCGGTCATTGCGGTGCAGGCACCAGGTTGTACCGCTGGTAGCCCACGGGCATTGCCTCCTCGAGTTCCACTCGATGAGGGGACGGGCCGCTGTGCGCGGTGTGTCGGTGTTCGCCGGCTGGTTCGGGATGCTGAACGACGAATTTCTCCTGCCCTGGAGGTCTATCTCAGCGGAACAGCCCGGCGGGCTGGAGGCGAAGGCGACAGGAGTGGAGCGCACCCATGGTCATCGTTGCAGGACACCTCACCGTCGAGCCGTGGCGGCGCAAGTCCTACTGAAGCACAGGCGATAGGTGCCCCAGTCGGTGAGAGTCGATCAGGGAGAGGTGCGGGTTGGCGCGTAGACCGCCGGCGGCTACCTGCCCGGGTGCAGCGTGTCGACGACCTTCTCCAGTCCGATCAGCCTGCCAGTGCCTCGCGCCGCCGCCACAGCCGGGCAACCGTCCATGGCCCGAACACGAGCGAGATGATGTTGATCCCGGTCTCGACCGCCATGTCCGCAGTCATGTGCCGGTAGCTGCCGTGCTCGAGGTTCCACAGCGTATCCATGGCGCCGAGGAATGTCATCGCGCCGCCGGCCGCGATCCCGAGCGGGATGGCGACCGCTCGTCCCCTTGTCAGGTGCCAGGCACTCGTTGCGAAGCTCGCGGCCATCAGTCCGTCGGCGGCCGGAAAGGCGTTCTCGAACGCGATATAGGCGGCATCGTCGGACGACCTGACATGTCCGGCAGTGAAGTAGTCGAGCCAGTACGCCGCGACGCCGCCGGCGACGCTGCCCATCGCAACCGCGTGCAGCCGATCGCCCCACGTCGGCGGTGGTTTCATCACGCTCCCTTCAATGCATCCGAGTATGGCGGCTGCTCTTCGCAGTTGAGGGTGTAGGGCTGGTCGGCGCGTCGGTGGCCGGGTCGGCCGGCGAGGTGCCGCCGGTCGGGGTCACCCGCCCTGTGCGCTGCTGCACGCCTTTCATTATGGGCGCGCGACGCACGACCGGCTCCGGCTGGGGTTGCCCTCGTCAGCGGGCCGGGTCGTCCTGGAACTGCCGGACCTCTTGCGAGCAGCGGCAGGCGACGGCGATCTTCGCGGCCCACTCGAGTGCCGCCTCCCGCGAGGGCAGCTCGAGAACGGTGTAACCGCCGTTGGGCACCTTGTGGCCGGGGTACGTGCCCTCGGTGACGGTGCCGTCACCGGCCACGAGCACCGGGTCTACGTCCTCATCGATCCCTCCGGCGAAGACGTACACGCCCGCCGCCTTGGCCTCGTCGATGACGGCATGGGAGGCTTCGACCACCGCCTCGAAGTCCTCCTCGGGGAACACCATGGCCTCGCCAGGGAACGAGATCAGGTACTTCGCCATTCGAGGACTCCTCTGCTCCTGCCGCGTCATCCGCCGGCTCTTCTCTACGGCACCGCTCGAATGCCCAGCCCGATTGTGGCTCCGGCGCCCGACATGTGCTCGAGGTAGGGCGTCGCGACGGACCCGCAGAACCTCCTCGACGCTCTCCCCACGACCGCTTTCGCCTGTTGCGATGGACGGGTTCACCGGATTCGAGGCCGCCGCCGCGAAGAGCTCCCCGAGGCGGTCGCGGTCATGGCTCCCTTCCACCTTGCCCTCCTGGGCAAGCCGGCAGGGCCGCGTGGTGCCCCACCGTCGGCCTACGGTATAAATACATCTTGTGTCTATGTCGTATTCAGCCGCCGAGGCGGCCTACCGCGAGGTCAAGGAGCTGATCCTCTCGGGTGAGCTGCCCGGCGGGGATCTGATCAGCGAAGGGGAGATCGCCGCACGGATGTCGTGCAGCCGCACCCCGGTGCGCGAGGCCTTCCTCCGGCTCGAGGCGGAGGGCTGGATGCGCCTGTACCCCAAGCGGGGCGCGCTCGTCGTCCCGGTGGCGGACGGGGAGGCCGAGCACGTCGTCGATGCGCGACGGCTGCTGGAAACGCACGCCGTGCGCGCCGTCGCGTCGGCTCCGCAGGCGCGGGAACGGCTCGAGCGCACGTTGCGCGAATGCCTGGACACCCAGCGGGAGCTGGCCGAGCGCGGGGACGTCGGCGCCTTCAGCGGCGCCGACGCGGACTTTCACCGCAGCATCGTCGCGGCGGGCGGCAATCCGCTCCTCGACAACTTCTACGCAAGCCTGCGTGAACGCCAGCGACGGATGACGGCGCGTTCGGTCGCTCGTGATCCGGCGCAGCTGCAGAAGATCATCGCCGACCACACGCACCTGGCGGATCTCGTCGCCGCCGGGGATGCCGACGCGTTCGACGAGGCGCTTCAGGTGCACATGCGTGAGGTGCACGGACTCGGAGGGGGACGACTGTGACCGCTACTACCACCGACCCCGGTCGGCTGCCGACACTTACGGAAACGGTCCCGCGCGGGACGTGGCTGCTCGTGGCCGCCGCGATGTTCACCGTCGCCTGGGGCGGCAACGAGTTCACGCCGCTGCTCGTGATGTACCGGCTCGAACACGGTTTCGCGCCGGTCGTCGTCGACCTGTTCCTCTTCGCGTACGTCCTGGGCATCGTGCCGGCCCTGCTCGTCGGCGGCCCGCTCTCCGACCGGCTCGGGCGGCGACCGGTCATGGTGCCCGCGCCGTTCGTCGGCCTGGCCGGTTCCGCGGTGCTCGCCCTCGGGGCGGACTCCGCGCCGCTGCTCATCCTCGGTCGCATCCTCTGCGGGATCGCCCTCGGTCTCGGCATGGCCGTCGGCGGCAGCTGGCTGAAGGAACTGTCCGATCCGCGCTGGGATCCGCGCGCGACTCCCGGTGCCGGTGCGCGACGGGCCGCGATGAGCCTGACCGCCGGCTTCGGGGTCGGGGCCGGGGTCGCGGGGGCCCTCGCGCAGTGGGCGCCGATGCCGAGCGCCCTGACCTACCTCGTGCACATCGGGCTGAGCGTCGGCGCCGGTGCGGCGCTGCTCCGGACGCCGGAGACCCGGCCGGCGCAGCCGGAGGTGGAACGGACTCCGCTGCGGGAGGATCTGAAGATCCCGGCGGCCGGGCACGCCCGCTTCCTGTTCGTGATCGCCCCCGTCGCCCCCTGGGTGTTCGGTGCCGCGAGTTCGGCCTACGCGATCATTCCGGCGCTGATGACCGGGCACAGCGGCGACGCGCCGGTCGCGTTCTCGGCACTGCTGTGCGTCGTGGCCCTCGGTGCCGGTTTCGCGATCCAGTCGCTGGGCCGCCGGATCGACACGCCGCGCAACGCCCGGGCCGTGGTGGTGGCGCTGACGCTGCTCGTGGTGGGGATGGTCACGGCGGCGGTCGCGGCCGCGGCACTGACCGTGCCGCTGGCGCTGCTGGCCGCGGTCGTCCTGGGGTGCGGCTACGGCATGGCACTGGTGTCGGGTCTGCAGGAGGTGCAGCGCATCGCCGGCCCCGACGACCTCGCCGGGCTCACCGCGGTGTTCTATTCGCTGAGCTATCTCGGTTTCGCGGTGCCCGCCGCCATGGTGTACCTGTCGCAGACGTACCCGGTCCTGACCTACCCGGCGATGTTCGTCGTGGGCGCCGTCGCGGCGGCCGCGTGCCTGGTGCTCGTCCTGGTCAAGTGGCGGGCGCACCTGCCGGAGCGAGCACAGGCCTGACGCCTCACGGCTCGGGCATCGGCGGCAGTGCCTTCTCGGCGAGCCACGCGTCCCACAGCGGACGCAGCGGTGCATCCGCGAACCGCGCCGCCAGATCGGTGAACTGCTCGGTGGTGACGGTCCCGTGCCGGTGCTCGGCGGTCCACTGCCGCAGCAACGCGAAGAACTTCTCGTCGCCGAGGCGCAGGCGCAGCGCGTGCAGGGTCAGGGCGCCGCGCTTGTAGACGCGGTCGTCGAACATCAGCTCCGGACCCGGGTCGCCGAGGAGGAGGTCCTGGGGTTTGCGGCCGAGCCCCCGGTGCGCGTCGGCGGCGATCGTGTGCGCCGACGGGCCGTCGGAGTTCTCCGACCACAGCCACTCCGCGTAGCAGGCGAAGCCCTCGTTCAGCCAGATGTCGCGCCACCGCGACAGGGTGAGGCTGTTGCCGAACCACTGGTGGGCGAGTTCGTGCGCGACAAGCCGCTCCTCGCCGCGGCTGCCGTCGCAGTGGTTCGCGCCGAAGATCGACAGGGTCTGCGCCTCGATCGGGATCTCGAGTTCGTCCGCGGTGACGACGACGCTGTAGTGCGTGAACGGGTAGGGCCCGAAGAGCCGGGAGAAGACGTCCATCATCTGTGGTTGCCGGCCGAAGTCCCGGTCGAAGTTCGCCTTCAGGCGCGGGGGATGCACCGCGTAGAGGGGCACCGGCCCGTCGGACACCCTGCGGGTCTCGTAGTTTCCGATCTGCACGGTGGCCAGGTAGGTCGCCATCGGTTCCGGCTGTTCGTACTCCCAGGTGGTCTGGCTGGCCCTCGTCGTCCTGCGCACCAGCGTGCCGTTCGCGATCACCTGGAAGGGCGAGTCGGCGGTGACCGTGATCCGGTAGCTGGCCTTGGCGCCGGGATGGTCGTCGCAGGGGAACCACGATGCGGCGCCGTTGGGCTGACTCGCGACGAGCGACCCCTCCTCGAGTTCCTCCCAGCCGACCTCGCCCCAGGGGCTGCGGATCGGTTTCGGTGTTCCGTGATAGTGAACGACGATCGTCAGGACCCCGCCCACGGGAATCTTCCGGGCCGGGGTGACGACGAGCTTGCCGTCGCGCTGGGCGTACTTGGCGGGCCGGGATCCGTTGACCGACAGTTTCGTCACCCGCATCGTCGGTGCGAGGTCGAGCGCGAACTTGCCGCGTGCGTCGGTGGTGGTGGCGATGACGGTGGCCGTGCCGGTGAGCCGGTTGGCCACCACCCGGTAGGTCAGGTCGAGCTCGTACCGCGACACGCGGTACCCGCGGTTGCCGCTCCGCGGCAGGTACGGATCGATCGGGGCGTCCGGCTTCGCGGTCCTGCCGTTGTCGCGCGACTTCTTCGGGTCGTTCCCCGGCTTCACTGCGGGGACCAATCGCTCGGGTGTGACCACGGTGCGATCGGATTGCCTTGCCATCTGCTCGAATCCGGAACGACGTCGCCGCGCATCACCAGCGAGGCGGGACCGACGGTGGCGCCGGCTCCGATTCCGGCCGCGGGCAGTGCGACGCACTGGGGGCCGAGGGTGGCGCCGGCGCCGAGCGTGACGGTGTCCATGGACATGATCCGATCATGGAACAGGTGCGTTTGCACAACACATCCGCGTTCCACCGTCGCGCCGTCGCCGAGGGTCACCAGGTCGGCCTCCGGCAGCCAGTAGCTCTCGCACCACACCCCGCGGCCGATCTTCGCGCCCAGGCCCCGCAGCCACAGGTTCATCACGGCCGTTCCGGTGGCGGGCCGGGCGAACCACGGCGCCGCGACGGTTTCGACGAACGTGTCGGCCACCTCGTTGCGCCACACGAACCAGCTCCACAGCGGGTGCTCCTCGCGGCCGATGCGCCCGACGGCCACCCACTTGGCGGTCACGGACACGATGCCGGCCACGGCGCCGGCAAGGATGAGCACGAGGCCGCTCAGCGCCGCGGCCGGGCCGTATCCCGCTGCGCCGGCCAGCGCCTGCAGGGCGAACAGGACGCCGAGGCCGATGCCGAACGTGACGATCATGGGGAGCAGGCGGAAGGTCTCGACGAAGCCGCGTGCCACCCGGAGCCGCAGCGGGGGCGCGAACGTGCGGCTCGAGTCGCCGTCGTTCGCGGCGCGGCGCAGCCGCACCGGTGGGCTGCCCAGCCACGAGGAACCCGACTTGGCCTTCGACGGGGCAGCGGAGAGCACGGCGACGAGCCCGTACTTGGGCACCCGGCGCCCGGGGGCGGCCATGCCCGAGTTGCCGAGGAACGCGCGCTTGCCGACCTTGGCCCGGGAGATGTACAGCCAGCCGCCACCGAGTTCGTAGCTGGCGACCATGGTGTCGTCGGCGAGGAAGGCGCCGTCGGCGACGCGGGTGAACTTGGGCACCATCAGCACGGTGGAGGCTTCGACGTCCTTGCCGATGTCGGCGCCGAGCAGCCGCAGCCAGCCGGGGGTGAGCATCGAGGCGTAGAGCGGGAACAGGAACGTGCGCGAGCTGTCCATCAGGCGCTCGGTCGCCCACACCTGCCAGCCGACGCGGCTGCGGACGGGGTGGTGGCCCTCGATCATGCCGAGGGACAGGGCGCGCACCGACAGCACCGTGAGCGCGGCGAACACGAACAGGGTCAACAGTGCGGCCACCGGCAGGATCGCTGCGCTGCGAAGCAACGCGTCGGTCAGGTCGGCGGTGCCGCGGATCCACCATCCGACCAGCGTGAGGCCGGCGGCGATCGAGACGATCGGCAGCGAGGCCAGCGCCACCGACGTGAGGCCGAAGACCGGCACCCACCACGCGGCGCGGCGCGGCGGCTCGTCGGGCCACGGATGTACGGCTTTGCCGACCTTCCGCGCAGGGGAGCCCGCCCAGTGCTGGCCGGCCTTGACCCGGCCGAAGACGGCGGAGCCGGCCTCGACCTCGGCGTTCTTGCCGATCTTGGCGCCCGGGGCGAGCGTCGAGCGGGCACCGACGGTGGCGCCGGCGCCGATCCGGATGGTGCCGATGTGGACCTCGTCGCCGTCGACCCAGTGGCCGGACAGGTCGACCTCGGGTTCGACGGAACAGCCGTCGCCGAGTTCGAGCATGCCGGTCACCGGCGGCAGGCTGTGCAGGTCGACGCCCTGACCGACCTTCGCGCCGAGGGCGCGGGCGTAATACAGCATCCACGGCGCCCCGGACAGGTTCACCGCGCCGCTGGCCTCCGACAGCCGCAGCGCCGTCCACAGCCGCAGGTGTTCGCTGCCGCCCCTCGGATAGGTGCCGGGTTCCAGGTTGCGCAGCAGCAGCCGCGTCCCGGCGACGGCGACGGACATCCGGCCGAGCGGGGTCAGGAACAGCAGGATGCCGAGCGCCACCCACCACCACGACACCGGCGCGAGCCACGGCAGGTCGACGAACAGCGCGAAGACGTTGTTCGCCGTCGCCAGCCATGTCACCCATTGCAGTCCGGTCAGGGTGGTGAGCGGCACCGTGATGGCCAGCTGCAGCAGCTGCGTCCGGCGTGGGACGGGGGCCACCTGCCGCGGCGCGACCACCGCGGACGGTGCGAGGTCGTCGAGGTACCCGGCCAGCGAGCCGAGCCGCGGATGGTCGTACAGTTCGGCGACGGTCATCGCGGGGTAGCGCTCGCGCAGGGCGGTCACCAGCTGGGCCGCGGAGAGGGAGCCGCCGCCGAGTTCGAAGAAGTCGTCGTCGATGCTCTCGATCGGGGTGCCGAGGATCGACATCCACAGTCCGGCGACCCACTCGGCGGTCGGGTCGAGACCCAGGGCCTCGGCGGAGTCGGCCTCGGCGCCGGGCAGCGGCCACGGCAGCGCGTTGCGGTCCACCTTGCCGGAGGTGCGGGTGGGCAGCTCGTCCACCAGCGCCAGCCGCGGCACCAGGGCCGCGGGCAACTGCTCGCCGAGCAGGTCGCGCGCGGAGGCGAGGTCGAACTCCGGGTCGGTGCTGGCGATGTACCCGACGAGGATCGAGTGCCCGGCCGCGGTCTTGCGCACGGCGGCCGCGCCGCCGGCGACGCCGGGCAGGTTCTGCAGAGCGTTGTCGACCTCGCCGAGCTCGATGCGCCGACCGCCGATCTTGACCTGATCGTCGGCGCGTCCCTGGAACAGCAGGCCCCTGCGGTCGAGGGTGACCAGGTCGCCGCTGCGGTACGCGCGGTCCCAGCCGAGGGTGGGCATGGGGGCGTATTTCTCGGCGTCCTTGGCCGGGTCGAGGTAGCGAGCCAGTCCGACGCCGCCGATGACGAGTTCGCCGGTACCGCCCTCGGGCACGGGCCGGCCGTCGGCGTCCACCACGGCGAGGTCCCAGCCGTCGAGCGGCAGGCCGATGCGGATCGGGCCCTTGCCGTCCATGGTTGCCGCGCATGCGACGACGGTGGCCTCGGTCGGCCCGTAGGTGTTCCACACCTCGCGACCGGGCACGGCCAGTCGCTCGGCGAGGTCCGGCGGGCAGGCCTCGCCACCGAAGATCAACAGCCGCACCGCTTCGAGCGCCTCGGCGGGCCACATCGCCGCGAGGGTGGGGACGGTGGAGACGACGCTGATGTCGCGGGAGACCAGCCACGGCCCGAGGTCCATCCCGGACCGCACGAGCGAGCGGGGCGCCGGCACGAGGCACGCGCCGTGCCGCCACGCCAGCCACATCTCCTCGCAGGAGGCGTCGAAGGCGACCGACAGTCCGGCCAGTACGCGGTCGCCGGGCCCGATCGGGTTCTCGCGCAGGAACAGCCGGGCCTCGGCGTCGACGAAGGCGGCGGCGCTGCGATGGCTGACCGCGACGCCCTTGGGGGTGCCGGTGGAGCCGGAGGTGAAGATGATCCAGGCGGCGTCGTCGAGGCGCGGGCCGCGCAGCTGTGGCGCGGGCGACGGCGGCGCGGTGCCCGGGCCGATGCCGTCGGCGGTGACGACGGCGGTGACCATCGCCTCCCCGAACACGAGTTCGGCGCGTTCGTCGGGGTCGTCCGCGTCCACCGGCACGTAGGCCGCGCCCGCCGCGAGGATGCCCAGGATCATCACGTACAGGTCCTTGGAGCCGGACGGCATGCGCACGCCGACGCGGTCACCGGCGCCGACTCCCGCGTCGGCGAGCCGGTACGAGCAGGCGATGACCTCCTCGACGAGTTCGGTGTAGCTGAGAGTGACGGTGCCGTCGTCGACGGCCGGGGCGTCCGGGTGGGTGTCGGCGGTGGCCCGCAGGATGTCGACGAGGGTGCGGGGGGCCGGGGCGTGGGAGGAGCGAACGAACTCCTCGGGGATGCGATACGACCGATCCGGATCCGTCGTGGGCTGGGCAGGCAATCGCATGTCCTTCTCTCGGCCTGGTGATGCGTTCGTCCGGTTATCTCACGGTCAGATGGACGGAGGGTGAACATCGGGTGTGTCGGTGCCCACTCCATCGGTGGAATCTCCCGCTCGACCCGACGTCGCGCTCCGCGGCGCGGCGTCCGATTCCGCTCGAAAAACCTTATCTCCCTGAAACTTCCGTTTGCGGGACGACGGCCGCCGCGATTCCGGTTTGACATCCGTGCGCGCTCCTGCAATCCTCTTCGGCAGGTCACGAGAACCAGCGACAAGCCCCGGCTAGCTGGTCGGCAACCCTCCTCCGCGGTGGGGTGCTCCGGGTGACGACCAGGCCGTGTTTCCACACCGGACACGGCAAGCGCGGATTCGGACCGTGATCGCACTCGGGCGACGAGGCGACCACCGGCGAATCCCTGAACGACGAGGGAACGTCATGACTGCTGCCGTACTGACCGCCGACACCTGCATCGCCCCGTTCGCCCGGGTCACCGGATGTGACCTGCAGGTACCCCTGGTCCAGGGTGGTACCTGCACCTACGCCAACTTCGACTACGCGGCGAGCGCGCCCGCCCTCGAAGCGGTCACCGAGCGGATCGCCGAGCTCCTGCCGTACTACGCCAGTGTGCACCGCGGTGCCGGTTACGCCTCCCGGATCTCCACCTCGAGCTACGAGCAGGCTCGTGAGTCGGTGGCCCGATTCGTGTGCGCCGCAGACGATCAGGTGGTGGTGTTCACCCGCAACACCACCGACTCCCTCAACCTCCTGGCCGGAGCCGTACCCGGCGACGTCGTGGTGCTCGACGTCGAGCACCACGCAAACCTGTTGCCCTGGAAGAACGCCCGCGTCGTCGAGGCCGCGGACACCGTCGCCGAGACGGTCCGCCGGCTCGTCGCCGAGCTGTGCAGCAAGCCCGCCGCGCTGCTCGCCGTCACCGGCGCCTCCAACGTGACCGGCGAGGTCCTCCCGATCGCCGAACTCGCCGACGTGGCGCACGCCTGCGGCGCCCGGATCCTCGTCGACGGAGCGCAATTGGTGCCGCACCGGCGGATCGACCTCACCGCTCTCGGCGTCGACTACCTCGCGTTCTCGGGTCACAAGCTCTACGCCCCGTTCGGTGCCGGCGCTCTGGTCGGACGCCGGGACTGGCTCGACGTCGCGGAACCGTATCTCGCAGGGGGCGGTGCGGTCCGCGAAGTGCGTCTCGGTCACACCGAATGGGCGTGCGCCCCGGCGCGGCACGAGGCCGGCACGCCGAACGTGCTCGGCGTCGCGGCCCTCGCCGCGGCGTGCGACGCGCTCGCCGGTTTCGACGCCGACGCCGTCGCCGAGCACGAGGAGGCGCTGTGCCGGCGCCTCCTCGGCGGGCTGCGCGACCTCGACGGCGTGGAGATCCTGCGGCTGTGGAGCGACTCGCCGGACTCGGTCGGCATCGTCACCTTCACGGTCTCCGGATTCGAACCCGGCGAGGTGGCGTCGTACCTGTCCGCCGAGCACGGAATCGGTGTGCGCGACGGCCGGTTCTGCGCACACCCGCTGCTCGCGCGGGTCGGCCTGCCCGGCGGTGCGGTGCGCGCCTCCCTGGGGCTCGGCAGTTCGTCCGCCGACGTGGACCGCCTGCTCGACGCGCTGCGCGGGCTCGTCGACGCCGGTCCCGGCTGGACCTACGCCAAGACCGACGGCCTGTGGGGACCGTCGCCCGAGACCCGTCCGGGCCTGGTGGAGTCCACCGCCGGCGCCGCGCAGTGCAGCTGACCGATTCCCGGGCGGACCGCCGGACAGGCACTGCCCGCCGGTCGAGCCGGCAGGTCTAGTCGACGTCGACGTCGACGGCCGCCGTGATGCGCATCAGCTCGCGGAACGTCGTGCGGAACAGCGTGCGCGGATGCCCGCCGGAGGCCCACAGCTCGGGGAAAGCGGCCAGGGCGGTGTCGACGTACGTGGTCAGGTTCGTCGGATGCCCGAGCGGTGCCACCCCGCCGACGGGCTGCCCGGTGACCTCGGTGACCACGTCCGGGGGCGCCGCAACGAGCGCACCACCGAGGCGTTTGCCCGTCCGTTCCGGGTTCACCCGATGCGCACCCGAGACCAGCAGCAGCACCGGTTCGTCGTCGAGCAGGAACACCAGCGACTTGACGATCGCACCCACGTCGACCCCGAGTGCGGCCGCCGCCTGCTCCGCGGTGTGCACCGACTCCGGCTGGGTTGTGATCAGCCCGTGATGACCGCGCGCGATGAGCGTGTCGGCCACCCGAGCGGCATTCGGATGCAGTGTCCCGGACATGGTTCCAGCCTAGGAGCCCACCGCCGTCCGTGGCCCCGATCGACAGGGCTGCCCGCAGTCGGCGGTCAATACAGGGGAAAGCCGTCCTCCGGTCCGAGCATGCGCTCGAGCCGGGTACGGGTGATCTTGGCCAGTTCCTCCGTGCACGCTTTGCGCTCCGCCTCGGGTTCGTGCGCGAGGCGGTGGTGAAGATCCGTCAGCAGTTCCCCCGGCCCGCGTCCCTGGGGGCACCACAGGTAGCGGTAGCCGAAGCGCTCCTCGTAGGCGGCCGCCGCGGCCGTGATCGCGGTCATCAACGCCTCGTCCTCGTCCCACAGCGAGCACTGCTCGAGCCGCGAGGCGGTGCTGCCGCGCCGGCGTCCCACCACCGGGTGGCAGTCGAGGGCCTCCGCGATCTCCGCGTCGCCCAGCGAGAACAGGGCGGCGTCGGCTCGGGCGAACAGTTCCGAGTAGCTCGCGTAGGGTCGCCCGGCCGCCACCGACTGGGCCCAGGTCAGCGACGCGCAACACTCGTACAGCGCGTGGGTGGCGCCCCGCCGGGACAGGGCATTGAAGGCGCCCAGACCGATGCCCTGATGCATCAACATGGCAGTCGCTCCTTTGCGAGTCGGACCGTTCGTGTCCTCAGGATCCGTCCGGTTCGCGGCGGTCACCAGTGGGGTAGCAGGGAATTTTCGAGGCTGTAACGAGCGGCCCTCGTCGGCCGTCCGAAGCGCAGACATTACTGTTGAGTAATGACTGCAGATTCCCGCTGGAAAGCGTTCACCGTCGACGTCGCCGACCACGTCGCCCGCGTCACGCTGGTCGGGCCCGGCAAGGGCAACGCGATGGGTCCCGACTTCTGGACCGAGCTGCCCGTGCTGTTCGGCGAGCTCGACGCCGATCCGGACGTGCGCGCCGTCGTGCTCGCCGGCGCCGGCAAGCACTTCTCCTTCGGCCTCGACCTGCCCGCCATGAGCGGCGACCTGGGCAAGGTCCTCGCCGACAAGGCGCTGGCCGCCCCGCGCACCGAGTTCCACGAGATGGTCAAGCGGATGCAGGCGGCGATCACCGCGGTCGCGGACTGCCGCAAGCCGGTCGTCGCGGCCGTGCAGGGCTGGTGCATCGGCGGCGGCGTGGACCTGATCTCGGCGGCCGACATCCGCTACGCCAGTGCCGACGCGAAGTTCAGCGTCCGCGAGGTCAAGGTCGGGATGGTCGCCGACGTGGGTAGCCTCGCCCGCCTGCCGCTGATCATCGGCGACGGGCACCTGCGCGAACTCGCCCTCACCGGCAAGGACATCGACGCGGCACGTGCGGAGAAGATCGGTCTGGTCAACGACGTCTTCGCCGACGCCGACGCCGTTCTGGCGGCCGCGCAGGCCACCGCCGCCGAGATCGCGGCGAACCCGCCGCTGGTCGTGCACGGCATCAAGGACGTCCTCGACCACAGCCGCTCGGCGCGCGTCGACGACAGCCTGCGCTACGTGGCGGCCTGGAACGCGGCGTTCCTGCCGTCGGAGGACCTGACCGAGGCCATCACGGCAGTCTTCGAGAAGCGGCCCCCGGAGTTCCGGGGGCGGTAGAGGATGGACGGGTGCGACGGCATCCGGCCCTGACGTGGGGCGGCCGGCTGGTGCCGGTCGTCCCACTGTTGTATCTGGCGGTCTATCGGCCGTGGCAGCTGCGCTGGGGTGCGACCAGGACCGAAGTGGCTCAGCGGGTTCCGGGTGATGAGATCGTGCCCGGTCCGCACTGGTCGGCGACCCGTGCGGTGTCGATCGCGGCCGACCCCGAGGACGTGTGGCCCTGGCTGGTCCAGATGGGGGCGGGGGACCGTGCCGGCTGGTACAGCTACGACCTCGTCGACAACGGCGGGAAGCCGAGCGCCGGCGAGATCCGGCCCGAACTGCAGCGGCTCGAGGTCGGCGACCCCGTCCGGCTCGTCGCGGGTTCTCCGGCCGCCTTCCGGGTGGAGTCGATCGACCCCGGACGTTCGCTCGTGTATGCCCACTCGCACGACGGTGGCACGGTCACCGCCGTGCTGGTGCTGCGCCCGGACGGTCCCGGCCGTAGCCGGCTGGTGCATCGCGTGCGATTCCGCATCCCTCCGTCGCCGTTCGCTGTCGGCTGGGCCGCCCTCATGGACGCGGGGGACTTCGTGATGTCCCGGCGGATGCTGCTCGGCATCCGGGACCGGGCCGAGCGGCATGCCCGACGGCGCCGGGGCGGGCCGCCGCCTGTCGACGAAAGTCATGGGGCCACAATGGATTTCCGGCTCATGATCCCGGTGCGCCGACCGCCCGGTGCGGCGTTCGCGCTGCTCGCCGACGTTCAGGAACACGTGGGTGCACCGGCGCGCACGGGCGTCCGGATGAGCAAATCTCCACTCGGTCCGACCGCCGAGGGCACCCGGTGGTACGAGCGGGTGCGGCTCGCGCCGGGCTGGTGGATGTCCGTCGACAGCGTCGTGACCGCGATCGAGGAGCCGGAGCTGCTCGGGATGGACTTCCGGAGCGCCTGGTTCACCGGTCACCTCGACTACCGGATCGAGCCCACCCCGGGGGGATGTCTCCTGCGGCAGCACTTCGTCATGCGGTTGCCGCGCCCGCTGCAGTCGTGGTCGGCGCGGGTGGACGCCCGGCTCCGCCCGCGCCTGCTCGATCGGCTCGCCGAGGTCCGGGACGCGATCGAGCAGGGCGTGTGAGAACGCGTTCGGGCTCCGCAGCCGGCGGCCGCGGAGCCCGAACGATGCGTGGTGTCAGTGCCCGCCGTCGGCCTTCAGGCGCTCGATCGACGCGGAGACCTCGGCCTCGGCCTCGGCGCGGCCGACCCAGTCCGCGGCCTCGACGTGCTTGCCCGGCTCGAGGTCCTTGTAGTGCACGAAGAAGTGCTTGATGGCGTCCAGTTCGAACTGCGAGACGTCGCTGATGTCCTTGACGTGGTCCCAGCGCGGATCGCCCGCGGGCACGGCGAGGACCTTGTCGTCGCCCCCGGCCTCGTCGACCATCTTGAACATGCCCACCGGGCGGGCCTCGACGATGACGCCGGGGAACACCGACTCGGGCAGCAGCACCATGCAGTCCAGCGGGTCGCCGTCCTCGCCGAGGGTGTTCTCGATGTAGCCGTAGTCGGCGGGGTAGCCGAACGAGGTGTAGAGGTAGCGGTCCAGCTTCACACGGCCGGTTTCGTGATCGACCTCGTACTTGTTGCGCTGTCCCTTGGGGATCTCGATGGTGACCTCGAACTCCACGCCGTGTCCTCACTTGTAAGTCGATACGACTGCCGTATCTGCGGTGATGGTCCGCACAGAGGATAACGGGTCGGCGCTAGGCTGGTGGCGCAGGTGCCGGACCAGCGGGGCGGCCACCAGGGCGCGGGTTTCGCCGGAGCGGACGCCGCGGGATTCGACACAGCGGAGGCGTGTTGGCGGGGCAGGGCAAGAAGAAGCTGGGCACACTGGCGGGACGGCGCCGCCGGAACCTCCGGATCCTGTTCACCATCTGGGGAGCGGGAACCGTCGCGCTGCTCGTGGGGGGAGCCTTCGCGCTCTCCGACGTCCGCAGCGGGGAGGCCGCCGCCGCGATAGCGCCCGCGCCGGCGCCCGTCACCGCAACCCCGCAGGTGGCGCCGGTACCCGCCGACGCGCTCGCCCCCACCGCTCCCGCGCTGGCGGCCACGCTCGCACCGGCGCTGGGGAACGCGGGACTCGGCAACTTCACCGGCTCGATCACCGACGCCGCCACGGGCACCGTGCTGTGGTCGAAGGATCCCGCCCGGCCGATGATCCCGGCGTCGACGACGAAGGTCCTCACCGCCGCCGCGGCGCTGCTCGCCCTGCCCGCCGAACACCGCGTCACCACCAAGGTCGTCGAGGGTGGCCGGCCGGGGGAGATCGTGCTCGTCGCCGGCGGCGATCCCACCCTCACCGCCCGGCCCGTCGGCGAATCCGGCTTCTACGCCGGCGCCCCGCGCATCGCCGACCTGGTGCAGCAGATTCAGCGGAGCGGCACCGTCGTCGACACGGTGCTCGTCGACGCCGGTGCCTACGCCGGCGACCCTCTGGCCCCCGGCTGGTTCCCGGCCGACATCGCCGGCGGTTCCGTGGCCCCGATCGAACCGGTGATGCTCGACGGCGGCCGCCTGAACCCGCTCGAGGACGAGTCGCCGCGCACGCCCACCCCCGCCCTCGACGCCGGTCGGGCCCTCGCCGCAGCACTCGGCGCCGACCCCGCCCGGGTCGCCGCCGGCACCGCCCGGCCCGGAGCAGCCCCGCTGGCCGCGGTCCAGTCGGCGCCGCTGCGCGACCGGCTCGGGCAGATGATGGGCTACTCCGACAATGTCCTCGCCGAGGCCGTCGGCCGCGAGATCGCCGCGGCCGAGGGCGCCGAGCCGTCGTTCCGCGGCGCGGTCGACAGCGTCTCCGCGGTCCTGCGCGAGGCCGGATTCGACCTGACCGGGCTCACCCTCCACGACGTGAGCGGGCTGTCCGTCGACAACCGGATTCCCGCGCAACTGCTCGACGGGGTGATGGCCGCCGCCGCCGGAACCGAACAGGCGTCGCTGCGCCCGATGCTGGACTACCTGCCCGTCGCCGGCGCCACCGGCACCCTCTCCGAGCGCTACGCCTCGACCAATCGCGACGGGGCGGGTTGGGTCCGCGCGAAGACGGGCACTCTGTCACAGGCGAGCGGCCTGACCGGATTCGTCGTCGACACCGACGGACGGGTGCTGACGTTCGCCCTGTTGTCCAACGACCGTCCGCCGGGCGAGAGCCGGCCGGCCCTCGACGCGGTGGCGGCGACCCTCCGAGGATGCGGATGCCGATGACCGACCAGGACCGGACGCTGGGTGACGCGATCGACTGGAAGCTCGCGGCCGGGATCGGGGCGCGCCTGACCCGACCGGGCCCGGCGATGTCGCGCTACACCGCCGAGACCGTCTCCGCCGAGCTGGCGTCGGCCGCCGACCGCGCCGAGCCGCCGGTGCGGGAGCTGACCGGACTCGGTGACGGGCGGGACGTGCCGCCCGCCGCGGTCGTCGACCGGTCCGGCTGGGTGCACGCCGCCGCCAGGTCGATGGCAGACCTCACCGGTTCCGGGCCCGCCGACGGCCGCTGGGTCGGCAAGCCCGCCGGCGTGCAGGCCGGTGCGATGCTCGCGTACCTTTCCTCCGCCGTGCTCGGTCAGTACGACCCGTTCTCACGGTCGCTGCTGCTCGTCGCGCCGAACGTCGTCGCGGTCGAGCGGGCGCTGCGGGTGCCCACCGCCGACTTCCGGCTGTGGGTGTGCCTGCACGAGGTCACCCACCGCGTGCAGTTCGCCGAGGCGCCGTGGATGGCAGATCTGATGCGCGAGGCCGCGGCGGAGCTGGGCCGGACCGCGGAAGAGTCGTTCACCGACCTGGCCGGCCGGATCACCGGGGTCCTGCGCGATCGCCGGCCGGGCGAGGAGAAACCCATGGCCGAGCGCGGCGTGCTCGGTCTCGTCCGAGCGGTGCAGTCCGAACCCCAGCGCGCCGCACTCGACCGCATGCTGGCCCTCGGCACCGTGCTCGAAGGCCACGCCGACCACGTGATGGACGCGGTCGGGCCCACCGTGGTGCCCGCCGTCGCGCAGATCCGCCGGGCGTTCGACAACCGCCGGCGCCGGGCCGTGAACCCCGTCCACCGCATCATCCGCGCACTGCTCGGGATGGACGCCAAGATGGCCCAGTACGTGCAGGGCAAGAAGTTCGTCGACACCGTCGTCGAGCGGGCGGGCATGGCCCGGTTCAACGTCGTCTGGAGCGGTCCGGACGCGATGCCGACCCTCGCCGAGATCGACGACCCCCACGCGTGGATCGCGCGGGTGCTGGGCTGACGGTGTCGTCCGAGCGGCCGCTCCTGCCCGAGACCCCTGCCCTCCACGAGGTGCGCCTGGCCGTGCGGCGGTGGGTCGCGGCCCACGGCCGGTCCGTCGCGGTCGGCCTGTCCGGCGGCGCCGACTCGTCGGCCCTGACCGCCGCCGCCGTCGCCGAGGCGGATTCGGTGCGGGCCGTCGTCGTCGACCACGGCCTGCAACCCGGCTCCGGCGACGTGGCCGCCCTGGCCGCGGAGTTCGCGCGATCCGCCGGGTGCGGATCGGTGCAGGTCGTCCGCGTCGCGGTGACCGGCCCCGGCGGACTCGAGGCGGCTGCGCGCGCGGCCCGCTACCGGGCGCTCGGCGAGGCCCGGGCGGGGTTGCCCGTGCTGCTCGGGCACACGCTCGACGATCAGGCCGAGACGGTGCTGCTCGGGCTGGGCCGCGGTTCCGGTGCCCGGTCCCTCCGCGGCATGTGCGAGTTCGACGATCCGTGGGGCCGCCCCCTGCTCGGGGTGCGCCGCGAGGTCACCCGCCGGGCATGCGCGGAACTGGGGTACGCGCCCTACGAGGACGCGCACAACAGCGACCGGCGCTTCACCCGGGTGCGGCTGCGTGAGGAGGTGCTGCCGCTGCTCGAGGAGGTGCTCAGGGGTGGGGTCGCTTCGGCCCTGGCGCGCACGGCCCGGCAGTTGCGCGAGGACGAGGACGCATTGGAGGAGCTGGCCCTGCAACTGCTCGCGGAGGCCCGGGCCGGGACCGGCCTGGCCGTGGACGCCCTCGCCGGCACTCCCGTGGCGGTGCGACGGCGGGTCCTGCGGCGATGGCTGCTCGACTCGGGGGCGTCGGCGCCGACGGACCGCACCCTGCGGGCCGCCGACGAGCTGATCGGCCGGTGGCGCGGGCAGGGCGCGGTGGCCGTGGGCGGCGGGCCGGAGCCCGGCGTCAGGTTGGTGGTCACGCGTCGGCGTGGCAGGCTGATCGTCGAGTTCGTCGGCCGGCGACAGGGCGCGGACGACTGAGGGAAGGCAGGAAGAACCCGGTGTACGAGAACGACATCGCGTCGGTACTGATCTCCGAGGACCAGATCAAGCAGCGCACGAAGGAGCTGGCCGAGACCATCGCCACGCGCTACCCGGTGGGCGCACCCGAGGGTGACCTGCTGCTCATCGGCGTGCTCAAGGGCGCGATCTTCTTCATGACCGACTTCGCGCGGGCACTGCCGATCCCCACCCAGATGGAGTTCATGGCGGTCAGCTCGTACGGGTCGTCCACGTCCTCGTCCGGTGTGGTGCGCATCCTCAAGGACCTCGACAAGGACATCGCCGGCCGGAACGTGCTGATCGTCGAGGACATCATCGACTCCGGCCTGACGCTGTCCTGGCTCATGCGCAACCTCTCCTCGCGCAACCCGGCGTCCCTCGAGGTGGTGACGTTGCTGCGCAAGCCGGAGGCCGTGAAGGTCGACGTCCACGTCGCCGACGTGGGATTCGACATTCCGGACGAGTTCGTCGTCGGCTACGGCCTCGACTACGACGAGCGCTACCGCGATCTGCCGTACATCGGCACCCTCGACCCGAAGGTCTACACCGGCTGATCCGAGGTCGGCCCCACCGGATCGCGCGTCGACCGCGTCGGGGCCATGCCGCGCTGCAGTGCCCGCAGGTCGTCCTCCATGATGCGGAACAACCAGTACACGAGCACGAACGCGGCGATGCTGCCCACCGCCAGCACCCGGACCGCGACGAGAACCTGCTGGATCTCCTCGGGCGAGAGATACGTCACGCCGGCGACCCCGACGAGCGGCACGGCCGCCGCGAGCGCCAGGTAACGCACACTGCGCCGGTGCAGCCCCTCGAGTTCGCGGGCGTCCGTGGCGTCGGTCGCCCCGTGCGGCAGGAACGCCGGATACAACGATCGCACCATGTAGAAGGCGACCAGGAAGAACGGGTAGGCGACGGCGATCGCGCCGCACACCAGGATCGACGTGAGGAAGTGCGCGGCCGAGGGGCCGTCGATGTTGCCGCCGACGAAGTGCAGCGCGACGGGGAACGCGATGCCCGCGACCGTCCACAGGGTCATCACCACCGCGGCGACGCGGTCGCTGATCAGCAGCGCGTCGTGCCGGGCCCGGGCGAGTTCCACCGCGTTGTAGCTGCGGCCGCGGTGGAGGCCGCGCGGCACGGTGATCAGCCGTCGGCACAGGTACACGATGATCACCGTGCCGAGGGGGAAGGTGATCCCGTTGATGATCAGCGCGAGCTGTTCGAACTCGCGCTGGGTGTCCGGTGGGAGCCGGTCGACGATCAGGTTCGCATTGTGCTGGTAGTTGTACAGGGCGGCCAGCACGTTCGGGATCGCGATCGCGGCCGTGAGGATCGGCACCACGGGGCGGCGCAGCCGGGCCCGCCAGCTGTGCGGCGGCGGGTCGACGAGGTCCCGGGCCCGCGGATCGAGGCATAGGTCGAACTGCTGGGCCAGCTCCGCGCCCGACGCCCACCGGTCCGCCGGATCCGGCTCGAGGCACTTCGCGAGCACCCGGAGCAGGGTCTGGGGGCAGTCGGCCGGGACCCGCTCGCGTGCAGCCGCGGTCAGTCCCGTGCGGCGCCGCGCGAGCATGGTCTCGAGCGCGGGCAGGGTCTCGGCGCCCAGATCGTCCTCGCTGTTGGGCCGGCCGCCGGTGAGCAGTTCCCACAGCATCACCCCGAGCGCGTAGATGTCGCTGCGGGTGTCCATGTCCGCGGCGGTGCCGGGCAGCCCGGGATGGCACGCCTCGAGTTGTTCGGGCGACATGTAGGCCAGGGACCCGCCGAGGTACGCCACGGCGGACGTGCCGCCGACGGACTCGGCGAAGCTGATGTTGAAGTCGGCGAGCTTGGGCACGCCCTCCGCGGTGAGCAGGACGTTGGCCGGCTTGACATCGCGGTGGAGCACGCCGCGCCGGTCGGCGTAGTCCAGCGCGGAGGCGAGCCGGCGGCCGAGCCACGCGACGGTCTCGGGCCAGGTCAGGCTCTCGAGCCGGCTGCGCACGGTCGACTCGGCGGGCCGGATCTCACCCTTCTCGGCGAGGGTCTCGTCGACGACGTCGAGCAGGAGGCGGCCGCTGCGCTGCTCCGGCGGGGTGGTGCGCACCCGGTGCAGCACCCGCAGCAGCGTCCCGCCCGGCAGATACTGCATGTACAGCAGCCGCAGGCCGTGTTCCGGCAGGATCCGCTGGTCGAAGACGCGGACGATGTAGTCGTGGTCGAGCTGGGCGAGGGTCTGCGCCTCGGTGCCGCGGTCGGGGGAGATCTTCACCGCGACGAGCCGCTGCATCGAGTGCTGCCGGGCGAGGAACACGCGGCCGAAGGCGCCGCGGCCGAGGTTGGTGAGCAGGTCGAAGTCGTCGATCCGGTTCCCGGCCTCGACGTCGTCGATGCCGGCGGGGACGCGGACCGGGAAGGGCTCGGTCGTCGCCTCGCCAGGAAGGACGGCCGCAGCCGTGCGGGTCGGCTCGGTGGTCGCATCGGCCGTGCGCGTGAGGTCAACAGGTGCGGTACGGGTGGGATCGGCCGCAACCGTGCGGGTCGGCTCGGCCGCAGCCGTGCGGGTCGGCTCGGCCGCAGCCGTTCGGGTCGGCTCGGCCGCAGCCGTTCGGGTCGGCTCGGCCGCAGCCGTTCGGGTCGGCTCGGCCTCGGTGATCCGGGTCGGGTCGGCCTCGGTTGCAGCGTCCGGCTCCTGCATGGCCATGCGAAATGATAACCACGTCGTGGCCCGTGACCGCAGGCACCTGACGCGACCGGGAACCCCCGGGTGGTCCCGGACGTTGATCCTTCGGACCGTGCGGCCGCGCGAGGGCAACGCTGCGCGTCCACGCGGTAACCTTGCGGTGTCCGGTTCGTCGCCGGACTCCTCGGGACGACCACGATGATGACCGCACTATCGAAAGGACCGGCCGGCCGGGCCGAACCTGTATGAACCGCAAGACAGTGTTCCGTAATCTGGCGATCGTCGCCGGCATCCTGTTGGTCATCTACGCCTTCAGCTACTTCGGTGACGACACCCGCGGTTTCGCCAAGGTGGACACGTCTGTCGCGATCGCCCAGCTCGACGCGAACAACGTCAGCCGGGCGCAGATCGACGACCGCGAGCAGCAGGTCCGCCTGTGGCTGAAGAGCGGCAACGAGGCGACCGGGGACAACACCGAGATCCTCGCGAAGTACCCGGAGTCGGCGTCCGAGCAGATCTTCGACAAGGTCGCCGGCGCGGGCCTCGAGAAGTTCGACACCACCGTCACCCAGGAGAGCTGGCTGACGTCGATCCTGCTGTTCGTGCTCCCGATGATCATCCTGCTCGGGGTGTTCTTCTTCGTGATGAGCCGCATGCAGGGCGGTGGCCGCGGCGGCATGATGGGCTTCGGCAAGTCCAAGGCCAAGCAGCTGTCCAAGGACATGCCCAAGACCACGTTCGCCGACGTCGCCGGTGCGGACGAGGCGGTCGAAGAGCTGTACGAGATCAAGGACTTCCTCCAGAATCCGGCGCGCTACCAGGCCCTCGGCGCGAAGATCCCGAAGGGCGTGCTGCTGTACGGACCTCCCGGTACGGGCAAGACGCTGCTCGCCCGCGCGGTCGCCGGCGAGGCCGGTGTCCCGTTCTTCACCATCTCCGGTTCGGACTTCGTGGAGATGTTCGTCGGTGTCGGCGCGTCCCGCGTGCGCGACCTGTTCGAGCAGGCCAAGCAGAACAGCCCGTGCATCATCTTCGTCGACGAGATCGACGCGGTCGGCCGCCAGCGTGGCGCCGGCCTCGGCGGTGGCCACGACGAACGTGAGCAGACGCTCAACCAGCTGCTCGTCGAGATGGACGGCTTCGGGGACCGGCAGGGCATCATCCTCATCGCCGCCACCAACCGTCCCGACATCCTGGATCCGGCCCTGCTGCGTCCGGGCCGGTTCGACCGGCAGATCCCGGTCAGCAATCCCGATCTCGCCGGGCGCCGGGCGATCTTGCAGGTGCATTCCAAGGGCAAGCCGCTCGACCAGAACGCCGACCTCGAGGGGCTGGCCAAGCGCACGGTCGGCATGTCCGGTGCCGACCTGGCCAACGTCGTGAACGAGGCCGCGCTGCTCACTGCGCGCGAGAACGGCACCGTCATCACCGAGGCCTCGCTCGAGGAGTCGGTGGACCGCGTGATCGGCGGCCCGCGGCGCAAGAGCCGCATCATCAGCGAGCACGAGAAGAAGATCACCGCCTACCACGAGGGCGGGCACACGCTCGCCGCCTGGGCGATGCCGGACATCGAGCCGGTCTACAAGGTGACGATCCTCGCCCGTGGCCGCACCGGTGGTCACGCGATGACCGTCCCCGAGGACGACAAGGGCCTGATGACCCGCTCGGAGATGATCGCCCGCCTGGTGATGGCCATGGGTGGCCGCGCCGCCGAGGAACTCGTGTTCCACGAGCCGACGACGGGTGCCTCCTCCGACATCGACCAGGCCACCAAGATCGCCCGGGCGATGGTCACCGAGTACGGCATGAGCGCCCGCCTCGGCGCCGTCCGCTACGGGCAGGAACACGGCGATCCGTTCCTCGGCCGCTCGATGGGCGTGCAGTCCGACTACTCGCACGAGGTGGCCCGCGAGATCGACGAGGAGGTACGCAACCTCATCGAGGCCGCGCACACCGAGGCGTGGGCGATCCTCAACGACTACCGCGACGCGCTGGACCTGCTCGCCGGTGAGCTGCTCGAGCACGAGACCCTCACCCGCAAGGACCTCGAGCGGATCCTCGCCTCCGTCGAGAAGCGGCCACGGATCACCGAGTTCAACGACTTCGGTGGACGCACGCCGTCGGACAAGCCCCCGATCAAGACGCCGGCCGAGCTGGCGAAGGAACGCGGCGAGCCGTGGCCGCCGGAAGCGGTGCGCCCGTCCTTCACCAAGCCCGCCCAGCCGCAGCCGCAGCCCGCGGCGCCGACGAACGGGCATCCGGCGCCGGTGCCGGCGCCCGCCTCGGAGCCCCTGCCGGGCTTCGGGCAGCCGCCGCACCCGGGTGGGCCGCGTCATGCGACCCGGCCCGACTACGGCGCGCCGGCCGGCTGGTCGGCACCCGGTTGGCCGCCGGCCGAGTCCGAGCAGCCGCCGCAGAGCACCTATCCTGGGTATCCGCAATGGACCCAGCCCGCGCGCCCGGCCGACGACGACGAGCGGCAGACCGGTAGGAACGTGGCTCCCGAGCCACCGCCGACACAGCCGTGGGAGGGGCCGACCGGTCCGCGCTGAGCCCGAGTCAACGAGAGTGGAGGTACGGTCTGGTGTCGGTGAATCACCTGGATTCCGAGACGGATTCCGCGTCGATCGGCGGTGACGGCGAGGTCCTGCGCAGCCTGGAATCGGGCCGGGTCTTCGATCAGGCCCGCGCGGAGGCGGCCGTCCGGGAACTGTTGATCGCGGTGGGGGAGGACCCCGAGCGCGAAGGTCTGCTCGACACCCCGGCCCGCGTCGCGCGGGCGTACCGGGAGATGTTCGCCGGCCTGTACACCGATCCGGACTCGGTCCTCGACAAGACCTTCGACGAGGGCCATCAGGAACTCGTCCTGGTGCGTGACATCCCGATGTACTCCACGTGCGAGCACCACCTGGTCTCGTTCCACGGGGTCGCGCACGTGGGCTACATTCCCGGCCGCACCGGCCGGGTGACCGGGTTGTCGAAGCTGGCGCGGGTGGTGGACCTGTACGCCAAGCGCCCGCAGGTGCAGGAGCGGCTGACCAGTCAGATCGCGGATGCGCTCGTGCGCAAGCTCGATCCGGTCGGGGTGATCGTCGTCGTCGAGGCCGAGCATCTGTGCATGGCCATGCGGGGCATCCGCAAGCCCGGGGCGAGCACCACCACCTCGGCGGTGCGGGGGCTGCTGCAGTCCAACTCGGCGTCGCGCGCCGAGGCTCTGGATCTGATCCTCCGCCGGTGAGCGCGCTCCCGAACCCCGGGCGCCCGGTGGTGATGGGCGTGCTGAACGTGACCCGGGATTCGTTCTCGGACGGTGGCCGGTACCTCGACCGCGACGCGGCGATCGCGCACGGTCTGGAACTGCGCGACCTCGGCGTGGACATCGTCGACGTCGGCGGCGAATCCACCCGTCCCGGAGCGGCCCGGGTCGACCCGGAGGTCGAGGCCGGGCGCGTCGCGCCGGTCATCGCCGCCCTGAGCGCCGCCGGCATCCCCACGAGCGTCGACACCATGCGCGCGTCCGTGGCCGAGGCCGCGATCGAGGCCGGCGTCACCATCGTCAACGACGTCTCGGGTGGGCGCGCCGACTCCCGGATGGCCGCGGTCGTGGCGTCGGCAGGCGTGCCGTGGATCCTCATGCACTGGCGGCCCGCGGGCGGCTTCGTGCACGCCGGCGGGTCCACCCACTACGACGACGTGGTCCGGGAGGTCCGCGATGAGCTGATGGTGCAGGTGGATGCCGCGCTCACGGCAGGCGTGGAGCCGGCGAACATCATCCTCGATCCCGGACTCGGTTTCGTGAAGGACGCCGACCACAACTGGGAACTGCTGCACCGGCTGCCCGAGCTGACCGAGCTCGGCTACCCGGTGCTGATCGGCGCGTCGCGCAAGCGGTTCCTCGGGTCCCTGCTCGCCGCCCCCGACGGCACGATCCGGCCACCCGGCGGCCGCGAGGTGGCCACCGCGGTCGTGTCGGCGCTCGCGGCGGAGCGCGGGGCCTGGGGGGTGCGCGTGCACGACGTGCGGGCGTCGCTCGACGCCGTCGCCGTCGTCGGCGCGTGGCAGCGCGGCAGTGCGGCGGGAGGACCGGCGTGAGCGACCGGATCGAACTGCGCGGACTGCGCGTACGCGGCCACCACGGCGTGTTCGACCACGAGAAGCGCGACGGTCAGGACTTCCTGATCGACATCGTCGCGTGGCTCGATCTCGCGCCGGCCGCGGCGAGCGACGCCCTCGACGACACCCTGCACTACGGCATCCTTGCCGAGCGGGCCGCCGCGATCGTCGCGGGCCCGTCGCGGGACCTCATCGAGACCGTCGCCGGCGAGATCGCCGACGACGTCCTCACCGATCCGCGGGTCACTCGGGTCGAGGTCACCGTCCACAAGCCGTCGGCGCCGATCCCGCTGACCTTCGCGGACGTAGCGGTGGTGGTCGATCGCACCCGGAGCGGCTCGTGAGCCGGGTGGTGCTGTCCATCGGGTCGAACATCGGGGACCGGCCGGCGCACCTGCGCTCGGTCACCGAGGCCCTCGCCGACCGGATCGTGGCCGTGTCGCCGGTGTACTCGACCGCGCCGTGGGGCGGGGTCGAGCAGCAGGACTTCCTCAACGCGGTCGTCGTCGCGGAGGACCCGTCACTGGACTGCCGCGGCTGGCTCGAGCTGGGCCGGCAGCTCGAGGCCGCCGCCGACCGGGTCCGGGAGCAGCGGTGGGGCCCGCGCAGCCTCGACGTCGACGTGGTCACCTGCCACGACTCGGACGGCAGCGAGGTGCTCAGCGACGATGCCGAACTGACCCTGCCGCATCCGCGCGCCCACCTGCGCGCCTTCGTGCTCGTCCCGTGGTGGGACGTCGAACCCCAGGCGACGCTGACGGTCGACGGCACGCGACGACCGTTGACGGAGTGGCTCGCCGCTCTCGACGTCGACGAACGCGAAGGGGTGCGCCGCACCGAGTACCGGCTGGAGCCGCCGCGGTGATGAAGGCGACGCGTATCCGGGACCTGCTGGCGCTGGCGGTGCTCGCCGCCGTCGCGGCGTGGTTGCTGGCGCGCGGCCTGTACGGCACGTTGCCGCCGATCCCCGTCTACGCGGGGGCGTCGCTGTACCCGGTGGCGATCGTCGAGGTGGTGCTGGCGTTCATGATCCGTTCCCGGGTGGGCAAGCACGAGATCGGCGACGGGCCGCACCAGTTGCATCCCATCACGGCGGCCCGCGCGGTGGCGCTGGCGAAGGCGTCGGCTCTGGTCGGGGCGGCCAGCGCGGGCATCTGGGCAGGATTCCTGCTGTACCTGGTTCCGCAGCGGCCGGTGCTGCAGGCCGCAGTCGAGGACAGCGCCGGGGTGATCGTCGGGCTGCTCGCCGGCGTGGCGCTCGCGGCTGCCGCGCTGTGGCTCGAACACTGTTGCCGGACACCGGAAGACCCGGACGAGCCCGCGACCTGACCGGGGCGGCGAATCCTGTGCGCTCGACTCTCGGGACCCGGCGGCCGCGCCCAGTAGTCTGGAACGCATGGGGACTCCGGTGCGAACGAGGAAGGGCCGTCGGTCACGGCGCAGCGCGAGTTCTGTGATCGTGGCGGCGCTGCTCGCCCTGGCGTTGATCGCGTCGCTGTTCCTGGTCTTCAGCGACAGCGTCCAGCTGCTGCGCGTCGGTCTGGTCGTCGCGTTGTGGGCCGCCACCGTCGGCGCGATCGCGATGACGAAGTACCGTCGCGAGTCCGCGCTGGACCGTGCCAAGGTCCGGGATCTGCAGACCGTGTACGAGTTGCAGCTCGAACGGGAGATCGCGGCGCGGCGGGAGTACGAGCTGACCGTCGAGGAGAAGGTCAGGTCGGAGCTGCGGATCGATGCCGACCAGATGGCGGCCCTGCGCGCCGAGCTCGGTGCCCTGCGCCGCAACCTCGAGGTGCTCTTCGAGGGCCGGCTGCCCGAGGACCGCGCGGCGTTGTGGGCGGGCCGGGGACAACTGCAGGAGCTCGGCGGCGGGAACTTCCGGGTGACGGCCGCGCCCCGTCCGGCAGGCCCGTTCTTCGCCTCGCCCGACGACGAGCCGGTGACCGCCGAGACCACGGTGGTCACCGACGGCGACACGACGACGGCCGTGCCCCGCCGGCCGGCGGGCGCGACGGCCGCTCCCGGCGGATCCGAGGACACGGAACGGCGGGACCGGACCGAGCCGGAGGAACCGGCCGAACCGGAGGGCCGGGCCGAGTCCGGGTCGCAGCCGGAGGAACCCGAGGAGCAGGCCGAGGCGGACGACGACGCCGAGCCCACGGGCCGACGCGCCCGGCGACGGCGGCCGGACGGTGCCGGCGGCGAGGGGGCACACAGCCAGGGCCGCACGGTCGCGGAGATCCTCGCCGCCCTGTCCGCCGAGCGCTGAGCGTTCGCCGCGCCGGGTGAGGCGCAGATCACGTTCCCCGGCCATGGCCGGGGTTGCTCGGGCCGCGCTATTGTCGGTCGGAACGTCTGGTACCCGCCGAGCGGGACTGGAACGAACGAGAGGACTCCCGTGACCTCCTTCGGGATCACAAACGAGCCTGCGCCTGCACGACTGACGGTCGGAATCGTTTCCGCCGGGCGGGTGGGCACGGCGATCGGCGCGGCACTCGAACGCGTCGGCCACCTGGTCGTGGCCTGTTCCGCGGTATCCGAACTGTCCAAGCACCGCGCCCGCACCCGGCTTCCGGACACCGAGGTTCTCCCCGTCGACGAGGTCGCCGCCCGCTGCGACCTGCTGCTCCTCGCCGTTCCGGACTCGGAACTCGGCTCGCTCGTCCGCGGGCTCGCCGCCACCGGCTCCGTCTCGCGCGGCACGATCGTCGCCCACACGTCCGGCGCGAACGGCGTCGGCATCCTCGCTCCGCTCACCGAGCAGGGCATCGTGCCGCTCGCCATCCACCCGGCGATGACCTTCACCGGCCACGACGAGGACACTGCCCGGCTCGCCTCGGCGTGCTTCGGCATCACGGCTGCCGACGACATCGGCTACGCGATCGCCCAGTCCCTCGTGCTCGAGATCGGTGGCGAACCGGTGCGCGTCCGCGAGGAGCGGCGCGCGCTGTACCACGCCGCGCTCGCGCACGGCAGCAACCACCTCGTCACCCTCGTGGTGGATGCGGTGGAGGCGCTGCGGGTGGCGCTCGAGGGCGACGAACTGCTCGGCCAGCAACTCGTCGACGACGCGCCCGGCGGTGTCGCCGAGCGGGTGCTGCAGCCGCTGTTGTCGGCGGCCCTCGACAACGCGTTGCGCCGCGGGCCGTCCGCGCTGACCGGACCCGTCGCCCGCGGCGACGCACAGGCCGTGGCCACGCACCTGCGGGTGCTCGGGGAGGTCGATCCCCGGATCGCTGCCGGATACCGCGCGATGTCCCTGCGATCCGCGCAGCGCGCCGGAGCGAAACCCGAACTGATGGAGATCCTCGAAGGGGCTGATCACGGTGAGTGAATCGCAACAGGGCGGCTACGTGCGCGGCGAACTGACCGTGCACCACGACCCCGCCGCCCTGACCAAGGTCACCAAGGCGCTGCGTGGTGTCGGCCGCACGGTCGCCCTCGTGCCGACGATGGGCGCCCTGCACGCCGGTCACCTGGAGCTCGTGCGGCAGGCGAAGCTCACCGGTGCCGTGGTGGTGGTGTCCGTCTTCGTCAATCCGTTGCAGTTCGGGGCCGGTGAGGATCTCGACGCCTACCCGCGCACCCTCGACGCCGACCTGGAGCTGCTGCGGGAGGCCGGCGTCGAGCTGGCGTTCGTGCCGTCGGTGTCCGCGATGTACCCGAAGGGCCGGCGGACCGTGATCCACCCGGGGCCGCTGGGGGCGGAGCTCGAGGGTGGCAGCCGCCCGACGCATTTCGCGGGGATGCTCACGGTGGTGGCGAAGCTGCTGCAGATCGTCGCCCCCAATGTCGCCTTCTTCGGCGAGAAGGACTACCAGCAGCTCGCCCTGATCCGGCAGATGGTGGAGGACCTCAACTTCGACGTCCGCATCGTGGGCGTGCCCACGGTGCGTGAGCAGGACGGGCTGGCGCTGTCCTCACGCAACCGCTACCTGGATCCGGAACAGCGCCGGGTCGCCACCGTGCTGTCCGCGGCGCTGGTCGCCGGGGCGCACGCCGCCGCCGGCGGTCCCGAGGCGGTGCTCACCACCGCGCGCGAGGTGCTCGCCGCCGCGCCCGAGGTGGAGCTGGACTATCTCGAGCTGCGCGGCGTGGACCTCGGGCCCGCGCCGGAACGCGGCGACGGCCGGCTGCTGATCGCCGCGCGGATCGGCACCACCCGGCTCATCGACAACGTCGGTGTCGCGATCGGCACCGGATTCCTCGAACGCGAGACCGGCCCGGTCGACGCGTCCACCCCCGACGACCTGCTCACCCGCCGATAGCGCGACCGGCCCGAAAAAGCTGAGGAGACACCATGTTCCGCACGATGATGAAGTCGAAGATCCACCGCGCCACGGTGACCCACGCCGATCTGCACTACGTGGGTTCGGTAACCGTCGACCAGGACCTGATGGACGCCGCCGACCTGCTCGAGGGCGAGCAGGTCGCCATCGTCGACATCGACAACGGCAACCGTCTCGAAACCTATGTCATCGCGGGCGAGCGCGGCTCCGGCATCATCGGGATCAACGGTGCGGCAGCGCGTCTCGTGAGTCCCGGTGATCTCGTCATCCTCATCGCCTACGGCGTGATGAACGAGCAGGAGTGCCGCGACTACGACCCGCGCGTGGTGTTCGTCGACGCGGACAACCGGCAGGTCGAACTCGGCAACGATCCGGCGCACGCGCCGGAGGGTTCCGGCCTGATCACCCCGCGCATGCTCGCCACTCTCGACTCCGGTTCGTTGGTGTAGCAGTGCTCCTCGCTGTCGACGTCCGGAACACGAACGTCGTCCTGGGTTTGTTCACCGGCAGCGGCTCGCACGCGAAGCTGTTGCGGGACTGGCGGATGCGCACCGATCCGCGCATGACCGCCGACGAGCTCGCGCTCATCTTCCGTGGTCTGCTCGGCGGGTACGCCGACCAGATCACCGGCGTGACCGCGTTGTCCACGGTGCCGTCGGTGCTGCGCGAGATCCGGGTGATGCTGGGCCGCTACTGGGAACACGTGCCGCACGTGGTCGTCGAGCCGGGTGTGCGCACCGGGGTGCCGCTGCTCGTCGACAACCCCAAGGAGGTCGGCGCCGATCGCATCGTCAACAGCCTTGCGGCACATCACTTCTACGACCGGCCGTGCATCGTGGTCGACTTCGGGACGTCCACGTGCGTGGACGTGGTCTCGGCGAAGGGCGAGTTCCTCGGCGGCATCATCGCCCCCGGCATCGAGGTGTCGATGGACGCGCTGGCCTCCCAGTCCGCGGCGCTGCGCAAGGTGGAACTGCTGCGCCCGCGCGCCGTGGTCGGCAAGAACACCGTCGAATGCATGCAGTCCGGTGCGGTTTTCGGATTCGCCGGGATGGTCGACGGGCTGGTGCGCCTGGTGCGTGCCGAGCAGCGCGGATTCGAGGGTGACGACGTCGCGGTCATCGGGACCGGCGACCGTGCGCCGTTGATCATGCCGGAGTCCGAGACGCTCGAGCACCACGAACCGGACCTGACGCTGGAGGGCCTGCGCCTGGTGTACGAGCGCAATCTCGCACGGCGCGGCGCCCGATCCGCCGCCGTGGGTTCCGCCCGCCGCGATCCTGTGCAAGAATAGTCGCCGTGATCCGCTGCATGAGCGCCCAGGAGTGTTGTCGAGGCTGACGTCCGCCTCGATCGTTCACCCATACCTGGAGTCACCCTCATGCGCACTGCGCTTGCTGCATCCTTCGTCGCCGCACCCGTTCACACTCTCCCGCTCACCACCGAGCGCACCTATCCGGCCGGGCTGGCTGCGACCGTCGCGCGCGGCGCGGTGGTCGTCGACATCCGCACCCACGCCGAACGCGCGGTCCAGGGCACCCTGCCCGGGGCGCTGGCCATCTCCGCCGAGCTGCTGCCCCGGCGCCTGCATCCCACCAGCGACGAGCGTCTGGCGGTGGCCGTCGACCGCGACGTCGAGTGGGTCGTGGTCTCGGCCTCCGGCGCGGAGACCGACGCCGTCGTCGCCGCGCTGCAGGCGCTCGGGCTGCGCCGCGTCACCGGCCTCGTCGGCGGGTACGCGGCTCTCGCGGCGGCCGGGGCGACCGATGCGATCGCCGCGGCCCCGCACGTCGAGGACGACGTGGCGCGCGTGACCGCGCACTGACCCGGCGGGCGCCGGCGCCCCGGGCACCTCGGCCCTGCGCAGCCGCTGGTCCTGCGCAGGCGCTCGAGGCGGTCCGATAGTCTGGTCACCCGTGAGTGATGCACCCGTTCAGCAGTCCGACGACACCCCCGAGCAGATCCGCATCCGCCGCGAGAAGCGCGAACGGATCCTGGCGCAGGGCAAGGACGCGTACCCCGTCGTCGTGCCCCGCACTCACACCCTCGCGGAGATCCGGGAGAAGTATCCGGACCTCGAGCCCGACACGACGACCGGGGAACAGGTCGGCGTCGCGGGCCGGGTCATCTTCTTCCGCAACACGGGCAAGCTGTGCTTCGCCACGTTGCAGGAGGGCGACGGCACCCAGTTGCAGGCGATGATCAGCCTCAACGGCGTCGGCGAGGAGTCCCTTGCGGCGTGGAAGCACGACGTGGACCTGGGCGACTTCGTGTTCGTGCACGGCGAGGTGATCAGCTCTCGGCGCGGCGAGCTCAGCGTCATGGCGGACTCGTGGCAGATGGCCGCCAAGGCCCTGCGGCCGCTGCCGGTGGCGCACAAGGAGATGAACGAGGAGACCCGGGTCCGGCAGCGCTACGCCGACCTGATCGTGCGTCCCGAGGCCCGCGCCAACGCCCGCATGCGTGTCGCGGTGGTGCGCGAGTTGCGCAACGCGCTCGAGCGGCGCGGCTTCCTCGAGGTCGAGACCCCGATGCTGCAGACCCTGCACGGCGGCGCGACGGCCCGTCCGTTCGTCACCCATTCGAACGCCCTCGACATGGATCTGTATCTGCGCATCGCGCCGGAGCTGTTCCTCAAGCGCTGCGTGGTGGGCGGCATCGAGAAGGTCTTCGAGATCAACCGCAACTTCCGCAACGAGGGTGCCGACTCCACGCACTCGCCCGAATTCGCGATGCTCGAGACGTACGAGGCGTACGGCACGTACGACGATTCGGCGACGATGACCCGGGAACTCATCCAGGAGGTGGCGATGGCGGTGTTCGGCACTTACGTCGTCACCCTCGCCGACGGCACCGAATACGACCTCGGCGGCGAGTGGAAGACGATGGAGATGTACCCGTCGCTGTCGGCGGCCATCGGAACCGAGGTCACGCCCGACACGTCGCTGGAGGAGCTGCACGCCCTCGCCGATCGGGTGGGTCTCGAGGTCCCGGAAGGCAAGGGCTGGGGCCACGGAAAGCTCGTCGAGGAGTTGTGGGAGCACCAGTGCGGCGACCAGTTGCACGAGCCGACGTTCGTGCGGGACTACCCCGTCGAGACCTCGCCCCTCACGCGGCAGCACCGCAGCAAGAACGGCGTGACCGAGAAGTGGGATCTGTACGTGCGTGGTTTCGAACTCGCCACCGGTTACTCGGAACTCGTCGACCCCGTGATCCAGCGGGAGCGGTTCGTCGACCAGGCGCGGCTCGCCTCGGCCGGTGACGACGAGGCGATGGTTCTCGACGAGGACTTCCTCGCGGCGATGGAACAGGGTATGCCTCCGACGACCGGAACCGGCATGGGAATCGACCGTTTGCTGATGGCGCTGACGGGCCTCGGAATCCGGGAAACAATCCTGTTCCCAATTGTTCGCCCGGCGAGGTAATTGATCGCATTCGTTTTCCGTATTGCCATGAATTGATTCCCGGGTATTGTTGTCTCGTACCGCGGGGGGCCGCGCTTCTTCATTCGAGAGGATTTGCAGCACATGGCAAAGAAGGTCACCGTTACCCTGATCGACGACGTGGACGGGGAGACGGCGGCGGACGAGTCCGTGGAATTCGGGCTCGACGGAGTCACCTACGAGATCGATCTGTCGGAAGACAACGCGGCCAAGCTCCGGGAGGAATTGGAGTTCTGGGTCACTCATGCCCGCAAGGTGGGTGGCCGTAAGCGCGCGAAGGTCGTGCCCACCGCGCCCGCTCCCCGCAAGTCTTCTCGCGGCGGCACGGACCGGGAACGTACCGCGGAAATTCGGGAATGGGCCCGCAACAACGACATGCCCGTCTCGGCCCGAGGCCGTATCTCCGCCGAAATCATCGAGGCTTACAACAAGGCGCACTGAGCCGGAAGCGTCGCCTTCCGTCCGACCGAGGCGATATCCGCGACAACTGTCGCGGATATCGCCTCGTCGTCGTACCCCGCGGAATTCTTTGCTATTCGTTCGAGAAAAGAAACGGTCGGTCGGAACGGGGCGCCGCCGGGAAGCGGAGACAGTCGGGAATCGGAGACAAGGGTCACACCCGCTCGGTATCCCGTCCGTCGCGGCGGAAACGGCGGTATCCCCGGGTAGCGTGTCGGCCATGGGAGAGCGGATTGCCGTCCCGGGTGAGACGTGCTGGCGGGTCGATCGTGCCGATCGCCTCGCCTGCATTGTCGACGCCGCCGACTATTTCCGATACGCCAAGTCGGCGATGCTGCAGGCACGGCGGCGGATCCTCCTGATCGGGTGGGACTTCGACACGAGGATCAAGCTCGAACCCGACCGGAAGACCCTCGAGGGCCCGAACCGGCTGGGCGCATTCCTCAAGTGGCTGCCGCACCGGCACCCGGATCTCGAGGTGTTCCTGCTGAAGTGGAACATCGGCGCATTCGCAGCCATCGGGCGCGGGATGACACCGGTCTTCGTGCTCAACTGGATGAGCGACCCGCGGCTCCGGCTCGAAATCGACGGCGCCCATCCCGTGGGAGCGGCACACCACCAGAAGATCATCGTGATCGACGACGCCGTCGCGTTCTGTGGGGGCATCGACATGACCGTCGATCGCTGGGACACCAGCGAGCATCCCGACCACAGCCGCTACCGGCGGGAGCCGAACGGCCGTCGGTACGGACCGTGGCACGACGTGACGACCGCGGTGGACGGCGCGGCCGCCCGCGCGATCGGCGAACAGGCTCGCGCCCGGTGGAAGGCGGCAACGGGGGAGGACCTCGAGCCGGTCGACACCGGGCACACCATCTGGCCCGACGGGCTGCGCCCGGCCCTGCGCGACGTCGATGTCGCCGTCGCACGGACCCTCCCCGAACTCGGCGACCGGGCGGAGGTCCGGGAGATCGAGGCCCTCTACCTGGCGGTGATCGCCGGCGCCCGCCGCACGCTCTACCTGGAGAGCCAGTACCTCGCGTCCCGGACCCTCGCCGAGGCCCTCGCGAAGCGGCTGCGGGAACCGGACGGCCCGCAGATCGTACTGGTGCTGCCGCGCAACGCCGAGGGCTGGCTCGAGCAGAAGGCGATGGACGGCGCCCGCCGCAAGCTGCTGCACCTGCTGTGGAACGCCGACGTCCACGGCCGGTTCGCCGCCTACTACCCCGTCACCGCGGGTGGGGCGCCGATCTATGTGCACGCCAAGGTCGTCGTCATGGACGATGTGCTGCTGCGCATCGGCTCGTCGAACCTGAACAACCGGTCCCTGGGCTTCGACACCGAGTGCGATCTCTTCGTCGAAGCGGACCACGAGGGCGACCACATCAGCCGCGCGGTGGTCGAGATGCGGGAGCGCCTGCTGTCCGAGCACCTCGGGGTGTCCCCGGACGACGTCGCGTCCGCCGTCCGGTCCGAAGGTTCGCTCGTCGCCGCGGTGGAGCGGTTGCGCGGACCCGGTCGGACCCTCGCGCTCTTCGAGCCGGGCACCGTCGCCGACGAGGACAGCCCCCTCGCGGAGAACGAACTCGTCGACCCGGAACGCGCCCCGCAGCGCATCGGACGGCGCATTCGCCAGCTGATGCCCCGCTGAGCAGCGTGTTCGCTGCTGGCGTACACGGAGGCGGGAACGCCGTGCCGACGTGCAGCGTTACCCCTCGTGACCGGAGTTGCCGCCGGCGCCGATCGGGTGGAGGGGCAGCGCCTCGAAACGGCGGCAACTAGAGTGTCAAGTGGGGTCGTGGAACCTGGTTCCACTCGACGACTCGAGTGCCGGAGCGAAACGCGGCAGCCGGGTCCGGAACGATCCGCGTACCGGACCTGTCGGCCGGAGAGTGTGAGGGAGTGCGATGTTCGAAAGGTTCACCGATCGCGCGCGGCGCGTCGTCGTCCTGGCTCAGGAAGAGGCCAGGATGCTCAACCACAACTACATCGGCACGGAGCACATTCTCCTGGGCCTCATTCACGAAGGCGAGGGCGTAGCGGCCAAGTCGCTCGAATCTTTGGGGATCTCCCTCGAAGGCGTCCGCAGCCAGGTCGAGGAGATCATCGGCCAGGGACAGCAGGCCCCGTCGGGCCACATCCCGTTCACGCCCCGTGCCAAGAAGGTGCTCGAGCTCAGCCTGCGTGAGGCGCTGCAGCTCGGACACAACTACATCGGTACCGAGCACATCCTCCTCGGCCTCATCCGCGAGGGCGAGGGCGTCGCGGCACAGGTGCTCGTCAAGCTCGGTGCGGACCTGAACCGGGTGCGCCAGCAGGTCATCCAGCTGCTCTCCGGGTACCAGGGCAAGGAGCCCCAGGAATCCGGCACCAGCCGTGGCGAGGCCGGCACCCCGTCGACGTCGCTGGTGCTCGACCAGTTCGGCCGCAACCTCACGCAGGCCGCGCTCGAGGGCAAGCTCGACCCCGTCATCGGTCGCGCCAAGGAAATCGAGCGCGTCATGCAGGTCCTGAGCCGCCGCACCAAGAACAACCCGGTGCTCATCGGCGAGCCGGGCGTCGGCAAGACCGCCGTCGTCGAAGGCCTGGCGCAGGCCATCGTCAACGGCGAGGTCCCCGAGACGCTCAAGGACAAGCAGCTGTACACCCTCGACCTCGGTTCGCTGGTCGCGGGCAGCCGCTACCGCGGTGACTTCGAGGAACGCCTGAAGAAGGTGCTCAAGGAGATCAACAGCCGCGGCGACATCATCCTGTTCATCGACGAGCTGCACACGCTCGTCGGGGCGGGTGCCGCCGAGGGCGCCATCGACGCGGCGTCGATCCTGAAGCCGAAGCTGGCGCGCGGCGAGCTGCAGACCATCGGTGCCACCACCCTCGACGAGTACCGCAAGTACATCGAGAAGGACGCCGCGCTCGAGCGCCGGTTCCAGCCGGTGCAGGTGGGCGAGCCGACGGTCGAGCACACCATCGAGATCCTCAAGGGCCTGCGCGACCGGTACGAGGCGCACCACCGCGTGTCCATCACCGACAAGGCGCTGGTCGCCGCGGCGAGCCTGGCCGACCGCTACATCAACGACCGCTTCCTGCCGGACAAGGCGATCGACCTCATCGACGAGGCCGGTGCGCGCATGCGCATCCGCCGGATGACCGCGCCGCCGGACCTGCGCGAGTTCGACGACAAGATCGCCGACGCGCGCCGGGAGAAGGAGTCCGCGATCGACGCGCAGGACTTCGAGAAGGCCGCGAACCTGCGCGACAAGGAGAAGCAGCTCGTCGCGCAGCGCGCCGAGCGCGAGAAGCAGTGGCGCGCCGGTGATCTCGACGTCATCGCCGAGGTCGACGAGGAGCAGATCGCCGAGGTCCTCGCCAACTGGACCGGTATCCCGGTGTTCAAGCTCACCGAGGAGGAGACCACCCGTCTGCTCCGCATGGAGGACGAGCTGCACAAGCGGATCATCGGCCAGGAGGACGCCGTCAGGGCTGTCGCCAAGGCGATCCGGCGTACCCGCGCCGGCCTGAAGGACCCGAAGCGTCCCGCCGGTTCGTTCATCTTCGCCGGCCCGTCCGGCGTCGGTAAGACCGAGCTGTCGAAGGCGCTCGCGAACTTCCTGTTCGGCGAGGACGACGCGCTCATCCAGATCGACATGGGCGAGTTCCACGACCGGTTCACCGCGTCGCGGCTCTTCGGTGCCCCTCCGGGCTACGTCGGCTACGAAGAGGGCGGCCAGCTCACCGAGAAGGTGCGCCGCAAGCCGTTCTCCGTGGTCCTGTTCGACGAGATCGAGAAGGCCCACCAGGAGATCTACAACACCCTCCTGCAGGTCCTCGAGGACGGCCGCCTCACCGACGGCCAGGGACGCACGGTCGACTTCAAGAACACCGTGCTGATCTTCACCTCGAACCTCGGTACCGCCGACATCTCGAAGGCGGTCGGCCTGGGCTTCACCAAGGGCTCCGGCGCCGAGTCGAACTACGAGCGGATGAAGCTCAAGGTCAACGACGAGCTGAAGAAGCACTTCCGGCCCGAGTTCCTCAACCGCATCGACGACATCATCGTCTTCCACCAGCTCACGCAGGATCAGATCATCCAGATGGTGGACCTGATGATCGGCCGCGTCGAGGTGCAGCTGAAGAACAAGGACATGGGCATCGAGCTCACCGAGAAGGCGAAGTCGCTGCTCGCGAAGCGGGGCTTCGATCCGGTCCTCGGCGCCCGGCCGCTGCGCCGCACGATCCAGCGCGAGATCGAGGACCAGCTCTCGGAGAAGATCCTCTTCAACGAGATCGGCCCCGGCCAGATCGTCCTGGTCGACGTCGAAGGCTGGGACGGCGAGGGTGCCGGAGAGAACGCGAAGTTCACCTTCACCCCGAGCGAGAAGCCGGCCGCGGTGCCCGACACCCCGGCGGTGGCCCTGGCCAAGGACGCCGAGTAGTCCTGCTCCGACGAACGCCGACGGGCGGCACCCACTGCGGGTGCCGCCCGTCGGCGTTGGTGTGTCGGGATCAGCGCCGCCAGGCCGCGGTGTCCCGCCCGGACCAGTTCGCGAGCCGCTCGACGGGGCTCGCGTCCGGCGCCGGCTCGACGGCCGCGCCGAAGGGAACCCGTCCGCCGCGCACGGAGGCGGGGATCTTGCTGCGCGCGACGACGAACGCGGCCTCCACGAGCACCGGATCCGGCTCGGCCGGCAGTCCCGTGGCGACGGCGAGATCCCAGCCGTGCACGAGGGCCTCGTTGAGACTGCTCAGCACCGCGGCGCGGCCGGGCACCGTTCCCCACGGCGCGACGACGGGCCGGTCGAGCAGGTCGTCGTCGCTCCACACCTTCCGGTAGTGGGCCTGCGCCCGCTCGAGTTCGGCGCGCCACGCGTCGTCGGGCACGCCGGTCAGGAACTCCGGAACGCTCAGCGGGTCGCCGTCGCTGCCGATCACGCGGCCGCGATCGACGGTGGCGACGAGGTGGCCGAGCAGCGCGCGCACGTCGTAGTCCGGGCAGGGCGTCGGGTCGGTCATCTGCTCGGGGCGGACCTCGTCGATCAGCGTGGCCACCCACGCCAGGGCGTCGCGGTAGAGGGGACGGGGGTCGGACGCGGTGCTCATGTCGGGCCTTTCGGTCGTGTGGTTGCTGCCGGACACGATCCTGCGCGCGAAACACGACACCTTCTGTCATGTATTTCTGGGAGAGTTCGGCAGGTGCGAGCCGATCGGTTGCTGTCCCTGGTCCTGCTGCTGCGACACCGGGGCCGGATGACCGCGCCCGCGATCGCCAGGGAACTCGAGGTCTCGGTGCGCACCGTGCTGCGCGACGTCGAGGCCCTGTCGGCGGCCGGGATCCCCGTCTACGCCGAACGCGGACGCGACGGCGGTTTCGCGCTGCTCCCCGGCTTCACCACCGACCTGACCGGCCTGACCGTCGACGAGGCGACCGCCCTGCTCGCGGCGAGCGCGTCGGCCACCCCCGACTCGCTCGGCATGGCCTCCGCGTTCGCCTCGGCGATGCGGAAGGTGACCGTCGCGCTGCCCGAGGCGCAGCGCACCGCCGCCGCACGGGTCGGGGAGCGGATCGTCGTCAGCTCGTCGGGGTGGGTGGTCGATCACCGGCGGGACGAGCACCTCGGCGTCGTCCAGCAGGCCGTGTTCACCGATCGCCGCCTGCGCATCCGCTACCGCTCCCGTGGCGCCGAGGCGCGGTGGCGGACGGTCGACCCGCTCGGGCTGGTCAGCGCGGCGGGCCGCTGGTATCTGGTGGCGCTGCATCGCGGCGCCGAACGCACCTACCGCCTCTCCCGCATGGAACGGGTGCAACCGCTCGACACCGCGGCTCACCGCCCACCCGACGTCGACCTCGCCCGGATCTGGCAGCGGCGCCGCACCGAGTTCCGGGCCGGTCTGGGCACGGTCACCGCCGCGGTGCGGATCCGGGACCGGCGCCGGGAAGACCTCGCGGCGATCGCGATCCGCGTCGTCGCGCAGCGGCCCACCGGCGACGGCTGGTGGGAGGCCGAGGCGGAGTTCGGCGGGGCCACCCACGCCGGCGCCGCGATGTGGCAACTCGGCGACGACGCCGAGCTGCTCGGGCCGCCCGAACTCCGGGAGCAGGTCCGGTCGTCGGCCGAGCGCCTCGCCGAGCGGCACCGGTAGCCCGGCCCGTCACCGCGCCACTGCGGTTCTCGTCGCCGCATCGCCGCGGTCCGGGACGCGAGGGGCGGCGACGAACGCCTCCTCCGCGATCTGGGCCGCGTAGACCGCCGGGTCGATCCGCGCGACGAGGTCGGCGGTCTGGGTCGCCATGGCCCGCAGCGCGGTGAGTTTGCGGTCGAGCGCGAGCCCGTGCAGCCGGACGTGGACCGCGAGCCGCTCTTCGCGCACGCCCGTGGGGCGCTCGTCGCTCATGTACATGCCCCATTCCTCGTAGAGGTCCCGGAACCGGTCGAGATGCTCCACGGTGGGGGTGGCGTACAGCAGCCGGGAACGGCAACCGCGGTCACGCCAGGCCCGGGTGACCCAGCGGTGCACGGCGGTGTGGTCGGGGTGGTAGGTCATCCCGTCGGCACCGAAGGTCAGGATCGTGCCGGGGCGGACGTCGTCGAGGAGCCGTCCGGCCCACGCGAGACCGGTGTCCTCGTGCTCGGCGAGGGCACCGTCCGGCAGGCCGAGGACGTGGTGCTCTTCGACACCGAGGACGGCCATGGCGGCGGCCGCTTCCCAGCGGCGGACCCGGCCCAGCCGCTCCGGAGGCCACGAGCGGGGGTCGGCGGTTCCGTGCTCGCCGGCGGTGGCCGAGGCGCACACGACGCGCCGGCCGTCGTCGCGGGCGGCGGCCATGACGCCGGCGGCGAGGTAGGTCTCGTCGTCGGGGTGGGCCCAGATCGACAGGATCGTCCCGGACAGGGGCAGGGATGTCGTCGCGTTCATGCCTCTCACGGTCCGTGCGGGCCCTGCCCCGGCGCTCCCGCGCGCTCTCGGCGCGCTGGGATCCGGTGGGAGCGCGGTGAGAGCAGGCGGGCGCATCGTCGTGGCCATGGACACCACACTCACCATGAACCCCACCCGGAACCGGACCGCGGCCGAGTTGCCGACCGAGATGCTGGAGCGGTTCCGATCCCGTGCCGGCGAACTCGACCGGTCCAACTCCTACTTCGACGAGGACCTCGCCGAGCTGCGGGCCGCCGGCTATCTCGCCGCCGCCGTACCCACCCGCTACGGGGGATGGGGCCTCGATCTGGCCCGGCTGGCCGCGAGCCAGCGGCGCCTCGCCCGCTACGCCCCGGCGACCGCGCTGGCGATGACGATGCACTCCTACTGGATCGGGATCGCCACCGAAATGGAACGCACGGGCGACACGTCGCTCCGCTGGATCCTGGAGGCCGCGGTGGCCGGCGACGTGTTCGCCGCCGGACACGCCGAGACGGGCAACGACATCCCGGTGCTGCTGTCGACGTGCCGGGCGCAGCGCGTGGCGGGCGGCTACCGGCTCACCGGCCGCAAACAGTTCGGCTCCAACGGTCCGGCGTGGCGGTGGCTCGGCGCACACGCCGTCGACGCGGACGCGGCGGGCGGGCCGCACATCGTGCACGCCTTCGTCGAACGGCGCAGCGCGGGGGTGAAGGTCGTGGAGACGTGGGACACCCTCGGCATGCGGCCGACGCAGAGCCACGACACGGTTCTCGACGACGTCTTCGTGCCCGACGACCGCATCGGGCGGGTCGTCCCCGCGGGCGACGGCAGCGACCCGTTCCTCGTGGCGATGACGATGTGGCCGCTCTCGCTCATGGCGGCGGTGTACCTGGGGATCGCCGACCGCGCCCTGGAACTCGCCGTCCGCAGCGCCCGGCGCAAGACCTCGGTGGCGATCGAGCGGGGCGCGTACGCGTACAACCCGTTCGTGCAGCACCAGGTCGCGGAGATGTATCTCGAGCTGGACGCCGCCTCGGCGACGCTCGACCGGTTCGTCGCGGACTGGGTGGCCGGCACGGACCACGGCGACGAGTGGGTGCCCAAGGTGTATGCGATGAAGTGGCGGGCGGTGGAAGCGGCCAAACGGGTCGTCGACATCGCCCTCGACGTGGCCGGTGGCGCCGGCATGTTCACCGGGAACGAGCTCGAACGCCTCTACCGCGACGTGCGGTGCGGGGGATTCCACCCCGGCAACGACGCGCTCACCCACGAACTCGTCGGCAAGTCGCTGCTCGGCATTCTCGGCGAACAGCCCAGGTGGTGAGGTCGCGGCTCCCGGCCCGGGCGGTCACAGCGCGCGGAGCGCATGCTCGGCGGCGGCCTCGCCGTCGAGCATCGCGCCGTGTCGTCGCGCCGCCTCGTACGCGTCGTCGCCGAGCGCGGCGCGCAGTCGCGCGCCGAGCTCGTCCAGGGCCACCTCGTCGGCGCCGAAGATGCGATGACCGGCCGCGGTCGCGCGCACGGCCCCCTCGAGCACCGCGGCGTCGCGGTAGCGGTCCAGGCGTTCGAGAAGCCCGGCGATCGAGCGCAGCATCGTCCACTGCGTCGACCACATCCCGGCGCGCCGCCAGTGCGGGATCAGGCGCCGGTACTCGTCGGCGGCGGCCGCCGGGTCACCGATCCGGGCGTCGATGGACGCCTTCGACGCGCCGGCGAGACCGGTCACGAACGAGGCGTTCGTCTGTTCCGCGATGTCCAGTGCCCGAGCGAAGCGCGCGCGGGCCCGTTCGACGTCGACTGCCAGGTCCGCCTCCCCGGCGCAGTGCCAGACATACGCGGCGTGCGGGGTGCGTGCGTCGGCGACCTCGGCGAGGAGTGCCTCGGCCTGCTCGACGGCGGCCGGGTCACCCGCATAACCCAACGGCAGCAGCTCGGTGGCACGCGCCATGAGCCGCTGCGCCGGGTCGTTCGCGGCGGCCGCGGCGGCCCGCCGGTACCAGGCGGCGGCCTCGTCGAGATGCCCCTCGAACAACTCGTAGCTCCCGCGAACGGTCATCGCCTCCGCCGCCGGCTCGGTCTTCGCCCGCTCGACGGCGCGCAACGCAGCGGCGCTGAGCCGGCCCGTCTCGGCCACGTCGCCGGACATCCATGCCGCGTAGGCGGCCACCACCCGCACGCGCGCGGCGAACGGGCTCCGGCCCTCCGGATCGGCGTCGATCACCAGCCGCGCCCAGCCCAGCACGTCCGGTCGCAGCCGGAAGATCCCGTAGTCCAGCAGGGCATTGACGAGACGACCCGCGAGCGCGACCTCGTCGTGGTCGAGCAACCAGCCGAGCGCGCTGCGCAACTCCGGTACGGCGGCATCGATCTGCGCCAGGACCGGCTCGCCCGGCTGCAGCAGTCGTGAATCCGCCCGGTCGACCCAGTCGGCCAGGTGCCGGGCGTGCCGTTCCGCGACGAGGTCGACCCGGCCCTCGCGGGTGAGTTGTTCGGCGCCGAACGCCCGCAGCGTCTCGAGCAGCATGTACCGGCGGCCGGGTATCCGCATCACCAGCGAGCGCTCCACGAGGTGTGTCAACGCCGCGGTGACCGTCCCCGGATCCGTGCCGCAGACCGCCGCGGCGTCGGCCGCGTCGAACGAGCCCGAGAACACCGACAGTTCCGCGAAGGTCCGCTGCAGATCCTCCGCGAGCAGCCCGAACGACCACGACACCGCCGCGGCCAGCGACCCGTGCCGCGGCGACGTGCGGTACCCCGACGCCAGCAGCTCGAAGCGGTGGTCCAGGCCCGCGGCGACCTCCGCGACCTCGTGGGTGTGCAGGCACGCGGCTGCCAGCTCGATCGCCAACGGCAACCCGTCCAGGCGCCGCACGATCTCGGCGATGCAGGCGAGTTCTCGCCCGTCCGGCTCGAAGCCCGGGACGACGGCCCGCGCCCGCTCCTCGAACAACCGCACGGCCGGTGCGTCCTCGCCGTCGTACGACAGCGTCGGCACCTGGCGGACGTGCTCGCCTACGACTCGGAGCCGCTCCCGGCTCGTCGCCACGATCCGCACGTGCGCGCAGGTGGCGAGCAGGCGTTCGACGACAGCGGCGATCGGATCGAGCACGTGCTCACAGTTGTCGAGCAGCAGCACGAGCTCGGTGTCGCCCAGCACGTCGGCCACCCGCTCGGCGAGGGAGGTGCCGGGACGGGCGTCGATCCGCAGGGCGGCGGCGGCCACGTCGACCGCGGAGTCCGGGTCGGCAGTGGCCAATTCGCACAACACCACCGGCCGATCCGGTCGGGCGGCCCGGAGCCGGTGCCCGACCTCGAGGAGCAACCGGGTCTTGCCGACCCCGCCCGGACCGACCAGGGTCACCAGGCGCCCGGACTCCGCCAGCTCGGTCACCGCCACCGCCAGGGCGTCCCGGCCGACGAGCGACGTCGCCGGAACCGGCAACCGGCCCACCGGCGCCCACACCCGGTCGGCGGCACCGGCGAGCAGTTCCGCGTGGTGAGCCGCCAGTGCCGGCGACGGTTCGATGCCCAGCTCGTCGCCGAGCAGCCGCCGGAAGTCGTCGTAGACCCGTAGCGCCTCGGCCCGGCGTCCGGTTGCCGCGAGCGCCGTCATCAGCAGCGCGCGCGGCCGTTCCCGCAGCGGCTGCGCGTCGGCGAGCGCCACCAGTTCGGCAACGAGGCCGTCGGTGTCGCCCCGTCCGAGCCGCACCTCGGCCCGGACCTCGTGGGCCCGGGAACGCAGCTCCTCCAGCCGCGTCGCCTCGGCCCGGGCCTCGTCCACCTCGTCGAGTTCGGGGTAGGCGGGGCCCTGCCAGCGCGCGAGCACGGCGTCGATCTCGGCCGACACGCCCGCACCCCCCGTCGCCCCCGCGCTCAGGGCCACCACGAGCCGGTCGGCGTCGACCTCGACACCGGCCGGATCGAGCCGATAGCCCTCACCGACGGACTCGATCAGGCCGTCGGGCAGACCACGGCGAAGCCGGAACATGTGGTTCTGCAGGGCGGCGGCCGGATCCGCCGGTCGCCTGGACGGCCACAGGGCATCGACGGCGGAGTGCGCCGGCACCACCCGGCCCCGCCGGAGCACCAGCAGTGCCAGCAGGCGTCGCTGCAGCAGCCCGTCGGGAGTGATGTCGCGCCGATCCGCATCCAGCACGCGGAGCGGGCCGAGTACCTCGACTCGCGCCCGGTCGCCACCCGTGACCACGGAACCATTGGACCACTCCCGCCGGTCTCCTGCCGAGACCCGGGGCCTTCACGTGCGATGCGGTTCCGGCGGATCGGCGGGCCGCATCCACAGCGCCGCGACGAGGAAGCACACCGCCCCGACGAACGTGCCGAGGTCCGCGAGCCGCGGCGCGAGTGTTTCGCCGGCCGGATCGATGTGGGCGCCGACGGCCGAGGCGCCGAATGCGAGCGAACCGAGCATGTTCAGCCACGTGCTGCGCCAGTTGCGGGCGTGCGGATCCCACAGCGCATCGGTGTCGGTGGTGGCCACCACCGCCAGTGCGCTGCTGACGAGGAAGCACACCGACCCGACGGCGTCGGGCCGCCACACCAGGTTCCGCTCCTCGGACGCCGTCAGGCCGGCGACGAGCGCGAATCCGGTGCTCACGTTGAACGCGAGTGTGCCCGCCCACTGCACCGCGGCCGACCACCAGTCGTACCGGTCCACGCGCGTCGCCGCGGGCGGGCGGTGCGTCAGCAGCAGTTGCACGGTCGCTGCCGCGGTGAAGAACCACGAGCCCACGAAGTAGAGCAGATTCGAGGTGGCGGCGGGGAGGACGAGCACGCCGCCGGAACCGGCGGCGAACAGGGCGGAGCCGATGACGAACAGCCGCGACTCGCGGCGCAGCGTCGGCCGGGTGAACACACCCGCGAACCTAGCGGGCGCGGCCCGCCGCCGTGCAGAGGCGCGGCCCGCCGCCGTGCAGAACCGGAGCCGGGCCGCGCGACGTGGCGTAGGTTCGGCGGGGGAGGACACCCCACGACGAAGGGACCGATCGATGCCCACACGTACCGCTCGCACCGCCTGGAACGGTGGCCTGCAGGACGGCGCCGGACAGGTCGAACTCACCAGCTCCGGCCGCGCCACGTTCGACGTCTCGTTCCCCAAGCGGGCCGCCGAGGACGCCGGTGGCACCACCAGTCCGGAGGAGCTCATCGCCGCGGCACACTCGTCGTGCTACGCGATGCAGCTCTCGGCGCTGATCGCCGAGGCCGGCGGCACGCCGCAGAGCCTCGACGTCACGGCCGACGTCTCGCTCGGCCCCGACCCGGACGGCGGTTTCCGGCTCACCGGCATCAAGCTGACGGTGCGCGGCGAGGTCGACGGCCTCGATGCCGACGGGTTCGCGAAGGCCGCGCAGGGTGCCAAGGAGGGCTGCCCGGTCAGCAAGGCACTGACCGGGGTGGACATCACGCTCGACGCGGCACTCGAATCCTGAGCGATTCCACCACCGCGGGTGCGCACCCGCTGCGGCGACGACCGTGTCGTCCCCGGCACCCGCGCACCCGCGGTGTGGGTCACCGTCCGGCGAGCGCGTCGAGGTAGCGGCCCATCATCCACCGCTGAGCGAGCGGCAGGACCGGCGCGCCGAGGCGGGTGAACCATCGGCCGGGGCGGGAGACGGCGCTGATGTGGCCGAACACCGCGCCGTCGGGCCGTCGCTCGACGACGAACGCCTCCTCACCGCTGACGGGGTGACCGTCGAGGGTGCCGTACGCGAAACCGCGGCGATCCGGCTCGTCGACGACGTAGACCACGCGGCACCACGCACCCCAGCGCGCCGGACCGAACCGTGGATCCAGCCGTACCTCCAGCCCCGCCCGCGGCCGCGGAGTATTCGCATCGACGCGAAACCCCGCATGCCGCTGCATGTTCCAGCTTTCCAGTGCCCGAACGGCGGTGCGGAACGCGACGTCGCCCGAGCCGAGGCGGCGGGTGAGGTGCGCGTGCCGGAACCCTGCCGGAACCCTGCCGCGCGTGGCGCCGACGTGCGGGTAGTTGAAAGAGCGCTGCGCGTTCACGGCGGCGCGCTCAGCCCTGATCGGTGTCCTCGCCGGCGGCCTTGACGTCGAGCACGACCTCGAATTCGAGCAGCGACGCCCCCGACGCGACCGGCCGCTTCGCCTCACCGGCGTGCGCCTGCCGGGCCGGGCCGTCCCGCCACGCCGCGAACGCCTCCTCCGACTCCCACTGGGTCACCACGAAGTAGCGCGTCTCGCCCTGCACCGGCCGCAGGAGCTGGAAACCGAGGAAGCCCGGCGAGTTCTCCACGGTGTGCGCGCGATGCGCGAAGCGCGTCTCCAGTTCCGGGCCCGCGCCCTCGGGGACCTCGATTGCATTGATCTTCACCACTGCCATGGCGGCGAGCGTACTCCGCTACCTTGGCGGTTGTGTTGCACGACGAAGGTGGTTCCGGGCGGCCGATCCTGCTGCTGCACGGCCTGATGGGCAGCTCCCGCACGTGGCGCCGGCAGTTGCCGTGGCTGCGCGCGCACGGCCACGTCCACACCTTCGACGCCGCCGGCCACGGCCGTCCCGCCCCGGATCGGCTCACCACCGAGGCGTTCGTCGCAGACCTCGCCGCGCACCTCGACGGCATCGGTGAACCGCTGGTGGTGATCGGGCACTCGATGGGCGCCCTGCACGGGTGGTGCTTCGCCGCCGCGCACCCCGGCCGGGTGGCCGCGCTCGTCGTCGAGGACATGGCCCCCGACTTCCGGGGCCGCACCGCGGCGGACTGGGCCGCGATGATCGCGCGGTGGCCGCAGCCGTTCCCGGACGAGGAGGCGGTCGTCGGTTACTTCGGCGACGTCGCCGGGCGGTACTTCCTCGACTCCTTCGAGCATCGGGCCGACGGCTGGTACCTGCACGGCGAGGTGGCCACCTTCCGCGACATCTCCGAGGAGTGGGGCGCCCGGCACTTCTGGGACCAGTGGCGGTCGATCTCGGTGCCTGCCCTGCTCGTCGAGGGGGAGTTCACCATCACCCCGGATGGACAGATGCGGCGGATGGCCGACGAGCACCCCGGGGCCCGGTATGCCCGGATTCCGGGCGCAGGGCACCTGGTGCACGACGAACGCCCCGACGAATATCGCGCCGAGGTCGAACGATTCCTCCGTACCCTCGCCTGATCACGCCTGGCCGGCGAGGCCTTCGCCGGCGAGCGCGAAACGTCCGTCGTCGGTCTGCTCCACGAGACCGTCCACGAGCAGCGAGTGCAGCGCCCGGTCGCGCTGCCCCGGATCCGTGAGCCACACCCGGTCCAGCACCGGCCGCTCGACCGGGACGTCGCTCTCGCGCAGCACCGCCATGAGCTTGCCCCGCACCTGACGGTCGGTGCCCGTGAACTTCTGCACCCGTCGCGGCGGGCCGTCGTGGGCGGGCCGGCCGGCCTCCACCCATGCGCACCGCGGCAGCGGGCACCGGGCGCAGTCGGGCGAGCGGGCCGTGCAGATGGTCGCACCGAGTTCCATCAGGGCTGCGGAGAACGTCGCCGCCCGCTCGCGGGTTCGCGGCAGGAGCGATTCGACGTCGGCCAGGTCCCGGGTGACCGACGGATTACCGGGTTCGGCGGCACCGTGCACCGCCCGCGCGACGACGCGACGGACGTTCGTGTCCACCACCGGGACGCGCCGGCCGTACGCGAAGCAGGCGACCGCCCGCGCCGTGTACGCGCCGATGCCCGGCAGCGACAGCAGCACGTCCACGTCGGCAGGGACCACGTCGCCGTGCTCGGTGGCCAGGACCCCGGCGCACTCGTGCAGCCGCAGCGCCCGGCGCGGATATCCGAGCCTGCCCCAGGCGCGCAGGACGTCGGCCTGGCTCGTCGCGGCCATCATCGACGGCACCGGCCACCGCTGCACCCACTCCAGCCAGATCGGTGCCACGCGGGCCACCGGCGTCTGCTGCAGCATCACCTCGCTCATCAGGATCTGCCACCCGGTGACGCCCTCCTCGCGCCACGGCAGATCCCTCGCCTCGGCGGCGTACCAGCGCAGCAGGGCGGTCGCGTCGACCGGCATCTCTCACATCCTCCCGTCCCGTTGTCGGCCCGATTTAGCCCCGCGGTAACTCCACCGAGCGGGATGCGTCACAGTAAGGGATGGATAATGCCCTTATGCCTAACTCCAACCCCATATCCGCGTGGAAGGCCCTGACCGAGGGTAACCAGCGTTTCGTCAGTGGTACCCCGCTGCACCCCAGCCAGGGCATCGACCACCGTGCCACCCTCGTCAACGAGCAGCACCCCATCGCGGTGCTCTTCGGATGCGGCGACTCGCGGGTGGCCGCCGAGATCATCTTCGACCAGGGCCTCGGCGACATGTTCGTCGTGCGCACCGCCGGACACGTGATCGACAGCGCGGTGCTCGGTTCGATCGAGTATGCGGTCGGCGTGCTGAACGTGCCGTTGATCGTCGTGCTCGGTCACGACAGCTGCGGCGCGGTCAAGGCCACCCTGGACGCCCTCGACAAGGGAGACATCCCGCCGGGATTCATCCGGGACATCGTCGAGCGCGTCGCGCCGTCGATTCTCATGGGCCGCAACGACGGGCTGTCCACGGTCGACGAGCTCGAGGGCCGCCACGTGGTGGAGACCGGGAAGTTGCTCAGCCAGCGGTCCCAGATCATCGCCGAGCGCATCGCCAAGGGGCAGTGCGCCATCGCGGGCGTGACCTACAAGCTCTCCGACGGTCACGTCCAGTTGCAGGGACACGTCGGCGACATCGGTGTGACCGTCGACTGACGCGACACGCCGACTTCGGTGCGGCGACGCCTCGCCGGTGGCACATACCGTGTGAGGCGTGCTTGAACCGACCGGGCCGCTGCCCCCCGAGATCTACTGGCGTCGACGCGCGCTCGCCGTGGGTGTCGGCGTGGTCGTGCTCGCGCTCGTCGTGTGGCTCGTCCTGTCCCTGACCGGCGGGGGCGACGACCCGGAGCCCGACCCGGCGGCCGCCGGCGTCCTGACGTCCGAGACCAGCACCACCCGCACACCCACCAGCAGCACCGGGAGCGAGGAGGCCGACGGCGTCGCCGCCGCCGGCCCCGGCGGGTCCTCCGGAGGCTCCGATTCGGGGTCGTCGCAGTCGGGGTCGTCGCAGTCGAGCACGACGTCGGGGTCCGCCGGGTCCTCGAGTTCCGCGGCGGCGAGTGCGTCCGCCGTCGCGGCCGGGCAGTGCCCGGACCAGTCGCTCGCCGTGCGGGTGACCGCGGACCGGCCCAACTACCAGGTGGGCGAGGAGCCCGAGTTCACCATCGTCATCACGAACATCGGCACGGCCGCCTGCGAGCGCGACCTCGGCGCGGGCCTGCAGCAGGTGCTGGTCTACTCGCTCGACGGCAGCCGGCGGTTGTGGGCGAACACCGACTGCTTCCCCGAGTCCACCGCCGATGTGCGCAAGCTGGCCCCGGGTGACCAGGCCGCCTTCGCGGTGAAGTGGTCCGGAACGACCTCCGAGCCCGGTTGCCAGGCACCGCGGGAGCGGGTTCCGGCCGGGGCCTACACGGTGGTCGGCCAGCTCGGGGGCCTGCGCAGCACGCCGGAGCCGTTCAACATCGCCTGACCGGCCGACACCGCCCGACCGGCGCGCCGCCGTGCTCGCGGATCAGTCGTACGGGCCGCTGATGGACGATTCCGCCAACCGCGACAGCCCTTCGCGGATGTAGCGGGCCCACAGCCCGCCGATGCCCTCCACGGACTGCAGGTCCGCCGCCGTCGCCGCCAGCAGGCCCTGCAGGCTCCCGAACGAGCCGACCAGCCGATGGATCTGCGACGACTGCAGCCGCGGCACCCGATGCAGCACGCGGTAACCGCGCGGACTCGTCGCCGCGTCCAGCGCCTCGATCGTGCCCGGATACCCGAACACGCGCGCCAACGTCGTCAGATCCAGCAGATCGACGTCGGTGAGCCGGTCCAGCGCGGCGAGGGTCTGCTCGACGGCGACGAGCTGCGGCGCGTCGGTGCCGGCCAGATAGTCCCGCACGATCAGCTGCCGGGCCAGGTCGTTGTCTCCCACCAGCTCCTCGAGCTGCAGTGCCAGCTGCCGCCCGTCGGTGCCCAGTTCGAGCACCTCCTGTTCGATCTCCACCGAAACGCGGCGCACCATCTCGAGCCGCTGCGCGACGGTGAGCGCGTCGCGCAGCGTCACGAAGTCCTCGATCTCCACCACCGACAGCTGCCGGGTGACCTCGTCCAGCCGCGACTTGTAGCGCTCGAGCGTCGCGACGGCCTGGTTGGCGCGGGAGAGAATGGTCGCCGAATCGTTGATCACGTGCCGCTGGCCGTCGACGTAGACGGTCACGATGCTCATCGACTGGCTCACCGACACCACCGGGTAGCCCGTCTGGATCGCGGTGCGCTCGGCGGCGCGGTGCCGCGTGCCGGATTCGACGGTGGGGATCCGGTGATCGGGTACCAGCTGCACGTTGGCCCTGACGATGCGGCCGCCGTCGGTGGACACCACGACCGCTCCGTCCATCTTCGACAGCTCCCGCAGCCGGGTGGGGGCGAACTCCACGTCCAGCTCGAAGCCGCCGTCGCACAGCGCTGCCACGTCGTCGTCGAACCCGAGAACGATCAGGCCTCCGGTGCGGCCGCGCAGGATGCGCTCGAGTCCGTCGCGCAGGGCGGTGCCGGGCGCGAGCCGGGCGATGGTCTCGCGCAGCGTCACGGACGGTGCCACATCGGTCATCGATGGATCCTTCCCGTGTCCGGCCGGTGCGGCGAACGTCACTTCGTGTCGGTCCGCCGGGTGGAGCCGACCGAACCGCCGACTAGATTACTGCCCCATGAGCGGTACCTGGACCCTGCCCGACGACCTCACCCTTCCCAAGCTTCCCGACGACCATCCCGGGGCAGGCGCGCCGATTCCGTCCCATTGGAGCAAGTGCTTCGGCTGCGGCGACGACCAGCCCGCGGGAATGGCGATGCAGTTCACGTTCGGCGAGGGTCTCGAGATCACCGGCATGCTCGACGTCGCGAACCGCTACCAGGGCGGTCCCGGCTTCATCCACGGCGGGATCCTGAGCACGGCGTTCGACGAGGCGCAGGGCATGGCATGCATGGTGCTGCGCCGGCCCGTCGTCACCGGCCACCTGCAGATCGACTTCGCCAAGCCTATCCCGCTCGGGTCGGTGCTCGAGCTGCGCGCCCGGATCGACGGGACGGTGCGCCGCAAGGTGTACACCAGCGCGGAGGCCCGCATCGTCGAGGGACCGTTCGCCGACCCGGACGTCGTCGTCGCGACGTCGCGCGGGTTGTTCCTCACCGTCGGCGCGCAGCACTTCGACAGGGCCAAGGACTTCGTCGACGGGGTACCCAGGTCGCCGCACGGCACCTCGTCCGTGTAGCCGCCCCGGTCACTCCGGCAGGAGGGGCACGGCCGGGTGCGGACGCCGGCCGAGCAGCGAGGCCGACGTGAGCGCCCGCGTGCCGAACCGGCCGTGCACGTCGTCGAGCACGGCGTCCAACGCGTGGCGGTCGACGGGCGGATGGCCGGCCGCCGCACCGTCGGAGGCCGGTTCGTCGAACGGCAGCTCGAGCTGTTCGGTGTCCGCGGAGTCGAGATTCGACACGGCCACGCCGATCAGGGTCAGCCCCCGATCGGCGACCAGCGGCCCCGCTTGCGCCAGCAGTTCCCGCGCGGCGCCGAGGACGACGTCCGTCCGGGCGGTGGGTCCGCGCAGCGTGTGCGACCGCGTCACCCGCGTGTAGTCGGCGAAGCGCAGGCGCAGCACCACGGTGCGACCGGGCTGCCCGGCCGCGCGCATGCGGCCGGTGACCCGTTCCACCAGCATCCGCAGCGTCCCGTCGACCTTCTCGGGATCGTGTCCGGCGGCGCTGCGGGGCCGGCCGAGGGCGTGCTGCGCGCCCATGGACCGGCGCCGGTGGTGGGGGCGGACCGGTCTCGGATCGTGCCCGTGGGCGAGCGCATGCAGGTGACGTCCCATGGACGTGCCGAGCAGGGCGACGAGCTCGACCTCGCTCTCCCGCGCCAGGTCGGCCACGCGACGGATGCCGTGCGCGTGCAGGGTCGCGGCGGTGACCTTGCCGACGCCCCACAGGCGTTCGACAGGCAGCGGGTGGAGGAACTCGAGTTCCCGGTCGGGAGGCACCACCAGCAGCCCGTCCGGCTTGGCGACGCCGCTCGCGACCTTCGCGAGGAACTTGGTCCGGGCCACCCCCACCGTGATCGGCAGCCCCACCTGTTCGGCGACGTCGCGCCGCAGCCGGGCCGCGATGTCGGCCGGGGTGCCGCCGATTCGCCACAGCCCGGCGACGTCGAGGAAGGCCTCGTCGATGGAAACGGCCTCGACGAGCGGCGTGGTCTGCTCGAATACCGTGAACACGGCGCGGCTGGCCTGCGCATACGCGTGCATGCGCGGAGGAACGACGATCGCCGCCGGGCACAGGGCGCGGGCGGCGCGCCCGGGCATGGCCGTCGCGACGCCGCAGGCCTTGGCCTCGTAACTTGCGGCGAGTACGACGCCACCCCCGCCCACGATCACGGGCCGGCCGCGCAGGCCCGGGTCGTCGCGCTGCTCGACGGATGCGTAGAACGAGTCGAGATCGGCGTGCAGGATGGTCGCGTGACCGGACACGAACACATGTTCGCATCCGGTTCCGACACGTCTACATGCCCAGCGCGGCGAGCGCCTGGCCGACGTTGCCGACCTCGATCGGATCCCCGTCGGAGGCCGGGGACCGCGACGTGCGGCCGCCCACCGGGGCCGCCGCGGGTTCGTGCGGCACGATCGCGCGGGTGAATCCGAGCCGCCCCGCCTCCGCGATGCGCCGCCCGACCCCGGTGACCCGGCGCACCTCGCCGGCGAGGCCGACCTCGCCGAGCAGCACCGTGCCCGGCGGCAGGGGGCGCTCACGTGCGGCCGACGCGACCGCCAGGGCCAGGGCCAGGTCCGCGGCCGGATCGGTGATGCGCATGCCGCCGACGGTCGAGGCGTAGACGTCGCACTTGCCGAGCGGCAGCCGGCATCGCCGCTCGAGTACCGCCAGCACCATCGCGACCCGTGCCGCATCCAGGCCGCTGACCGCGCGCCGGGGTGCGGGGTTCTGCGTCGGCACCACCAGCGCCTGCAGTTCGCCGAGCAGCGGCCGCTTGCCGTCCATGGTGACGGTGACGGCCGTGCCGGCCACTTCCTCGGTCCGATGGTGCAGGAACAGGCCCGACGGGTCGCTGACACCGACGATGCCGCCCTCGGTCAGTTCGAAGCAGCCCACCTCGTCGGCGGCACCGAAGCGGTTCTTCACCCCCCGCACCATGCGCAGGGTGGAGTGCTTGTCGCCCTCGAAGTGCAGCACCACGTCGACCAGATGCTCGAGCGAACGCGGACCCGCCACCGCACCGTCCTTGGTGACGTGCCCGATGAGCAGCACCGGGACGCCGCTGGCCTTGGCGAGCGAGGTCAGCGCGCTGGTCACCGCCCGGACCTGGGTGACGCCGCCGGACACGCCCTCCACGTCGGCGGCGAGCATCGTCTGCACGGAGTCCACCACCAGCAGCGTCGGCTTGACCTGCTCGATGTGTCCGAAGATGGTCGCCAGATCCGACTCGGCGGCGAGGAAGACGCGTTCGTGCACCGAACCCGTGCGGTCGGCGCGCAACCGTACCTGTCCCGCCGATTCCTCCCCGGTGACGTAGAGGGCCCGGTCGTCGCTGCCGCGCCGCGCCCAGCGGTGGACCACCTCGAGCAGCAGGGTGGACTTGCCGACGCCGGGCTCCCCGGCGAGCAGCACCACCGAGCCGGGAACGACGCCGCCGCCGAGCACCCGGTCGAGTTCCTCGATGCCGGTGGGCTTCGCGTGGGTGGTCCGGCTGTCGACGAGGGTCAGCGGCGTGGCCGGGGTCGTGGGGAGAAGTGCCGCGGCCCCGGCGCGGGCGAGCGAGGTGCCGGGCCGCGACGCCACCGCGGCAGGCAGGGCCGGCGCCTCGTCCATCGAACCCCACGTCCCGCAGTCGGGGCAGCGGCCGACCCATTTCGCGACGGTGTGCCCGCAGTCGGTGCAGCGGTAGATCGACTTCGTCTTTGCCACCGCGTCAGCCTAGGGCCGGGGGCCGACACGAAACCGGGGCCCGGGGCGAGCGGAGTGCTCGCCCCGGGCCCCGGGTGCGTCGGGGGTGCCGGTCAGTGACCCTCGCCCTCGACCGGCGACTTCTCGGAGACGTTGCGCTCGACGTCCGGTCCGGCGTCGACCGGGACCTGCATGGTGACGTCGCCGGCCTCGGCGAAGGTGAACGTGACCGGGATGGTCAGGCCGGGGCGCACGCCCTCCTTCAGTCCGGTGAGCTCGACCTGGGCCACGGACGGGGTGTCGGAGGACTCGGCGGCCTCGGCGGGACGCGGGGACTCGTCGGTCGCGGCTTCGGCGGTCGCGTCCTCGGCGAGGGTTTCACCGGTCAGGCCGGCCGAGATCGAGGCCTGCGGCTCGATGCGCAGGCCGGACACGCCGGTGGCGGAGGACGCGAAGTCGGTGGTGATGCGGGTCAGCTCGTCGGGGGTGGTCTCGCTCAGGTTGACCACGGTGAAGCCGAGCGCGGCCTTGCCGCCGGGTTCGAGGCTGTACTCCTCGGAGTCCGGGTAGATCACGTGCACGTTGCGCAGCGCGATGTTTCCGAGCTCGGCGCTGTTGCCGTTGACCGCGGCCACCTGGGTGGCGGTCTGGCTGATCTGACCGGCGCCGCAGGCGGACAGCGTGAGCGCCGCACCCGCGGCCAGGGCGAGAGCGGTCGCGACTCGGCGAGTCGGCGCTTTGGGAGCAGTCACGGGTTGTCCTCCACTCGAGTAAGGCTCGCAATCCACTAGGCAGAGTAGTAGTCGAAGGGCGCCGAGTCTGCGCCGGGGGCGGAAGTCGGGGCTTTCGTCCCCCTCGGGCCGCGTCCGCGGGGCCGCGAGGGGCCGCTCCGGGCGGTGTGTCGAACATCACCGGATGCACGTAACCGGTTGGCTGTCAAGTCCTACGCGCACGCGTCTGTGCCCCTGACCTGCGCCGTTGATGAGAGCCGGACGTAAGCACGTGTTAAACTCGAAGAATCGAAAGGGGCACGGGACACATGATTTTCAAGGTCGGAGATACCGTCGTATACCCCCATCACGGTGCGGCGCTGATCGAAGCTATCGAAACGCGCACCATCAAGGGTGAGCAGAAGGAATATCTGGTTCTGAAAGTCGCCCAGGGCGACCTGACGGTTCGGGTACCTGCGGATAATGCAGAATACGTCGGCGTTCGCGACGTGGTCGGGCAAGAAGGCCTCGACAAGGTTTTCCAGGTGCTGCGCGCACCGCACACCGAAGAGCCGACCAACTGGTCGCGGCGGTACAAGGCCAACCTCGAGAAGTTGGCCTCCGGAGACGTGAACAAGGTCGCCGAGGTCGTGCGCGACCTGTGGCGGCGGGAGCAGGACCGCGGCCTGTCCGCAGGTGAGAAGCGGATGCTGGCCAAGGCGCGGCAGATCCTCGTCGGCGAGCTCGCGCTTGCGGAGGGCACGGACGACGTCAAGGCCGACAGCCTGCTCGACGAGGTGCTCGCCGCCGCTTCCTGAGCGGCCGCGCGAACTGCAGAATTACAGATGAGCGATCGCAACGGGCCGGTCGTCGGAATCATTCCGGCGGCCGGCCGTGGTGTACGTCTGGGCGAATCGCTGCCCAAGGCGTTCGTCGAACTCGACGGGCGCACGATGCTGGACCGGGCAGTGGAGGCCATGCTGGCCTCGGCGGTGGTCGACCGCGTGGTCGTGGTGGTGCCGCCGGAGCTGGTGGCGTCCGTCGCGGCCACGGCGCCGGCGCGGGTGTGCGTGGTGGCGGGCGGCGCGGAGCGCACCGATTCGGTGCGCGCCGGGCTGGCGGCGGCGGAGGACGCCGCCTACGTCCTGGTGCACGACGCCGCACGCGCCCTCACTCCGCCGCGGTTGTTCGCCCGGATCGTGGTGGAACTGCGCGGCGGACGGTCCGCGGTGATCCCCGTGCTGCCGGTCGCGGACACCGTCAAGAGCGTCGACCGCGACGGCCGTGTCACCGGCACCCCCGACCGGTCCGTCCTCCGGGCGGTACAGACCCCGCAGGGATTCGAGGCCGGCCTGCTGCGCCGCGCCAACGCCGGCGCCGGGGACGCAACCGACGACGCCGGTCTCGTCGAGCGCCTCGGCGAGGGCGTGTACACCGTCCCGGGCGAACCGCTCGCCTTCAAGATCACCACACCGCTCGATCTGGTCCTGGCCCGTGCCGTGCTCGCGGCCGGGGCCCCCGTCGGACAGGAGAGCTGAGTGCGCGTCGGGATCGGAACCGATGTCCATCCGATCGAGCCCGGACGGCCGTGCTGGCTGGCCGGTCTGCTGTTCGAGGACGCCGACGGGTGTGCGGGGCATTCGGACGGTGACGTCGCGGCCCACGCGCTGTGCGACGCCCTGCTCTCCGCGGCCGGCCTCGGCGACCTCGGTTCCGTCTTCGGCACCGGCCGGCCGGAGATGCACGGCGCGAGCGGTGCGGCCATGCTCGCCGAGGTGCGGCGCCTGCTCGACGGCGGGGGCTTCGCGATCGGGAATGCCGCCGTCCAGGTGATCGGGAACAGGCCCAGGATCGGTCCCCGCCGCGACGAGGCGCAGCGGGTGCTGTCCGAGGCGCTCGGGGCGCCGGTGTCGGTGTCGGCGACGACGACGGACGGCCTCGGCCTGACCGGGCGCGGCGAGGGCGTCGCGGCCGTCGCGACGGCACTCGTATTTTCGCGCGACGACGACCGGTAGGATGGCCGGTCGTGACCTTGCGCTTGTTCGACACCGAATCGCGGGCCGTGCGGGATTTCGTTCCGCTGGTCCCCGGCCGGGCTTCGGTGTACCTCTGTGGCGCGACGGTCCAGGGTGAGCCCCACATCGGTCATGTGCGCAGCGGCGTCGCCTTCGACGTGCTGCGGCGCTGGCTCATGGCGAAGGGCCTGGATGTCGCCTTTGTGAGAAACGTCACAGACATCGACGACAAGATTCTGCGCAAGGCCACCGAGGCGGGCCGGCCCTGGTGGGAGTGGAAGACGACCTACGAGCGGGCCTTCGCCCGCGCCTACGACCAGCTCGGTGTGCTGCCGCCGTCGGTGGAGCCTCGCGCGACGGGTCACGTCACCCAGATGGTCGAGCTGATGCAGCGCCTGATCGACGCCGGGCATGCCTACGCGGCCGACGGGAACGTCTATTTCGACGTGCTCAGCTACCCCGAGTACGGCCGGCTGTCGGGCCACCGGATCGACGACGTCCATCAGGGGGAGAGCGCGGGCAGCGGCAAGCGGGATCCGCGGGACTTCACCCTGTGGAAGGCGGCGAAGCCGGGCGAGCCGTCGTGGCCGACGCCGTGGGGCCGCGGCCGCCCGGGCTGGCACCTCGAGTGCTCCGCGATGGCCGAGTACTACCTCGGCGAGTCCTTCGACATCCACTGCGGCGGAATGGATCTCGTCTTCCCGCACCACGAGAACGAGATCGCCCAGGCCAAGGCCGCCGGCGACGGGTTCGCGCGGTACTGGCTGCACAACGGCTGGGTCACGATGGGCGGCGAGAAGATGTCCAAGTCGCTCGGCAACGTGCTGTCCATCCCGAACGTGCTCGCCCGGGTGCGGCCCCAGGAGCTGCGGTACTACCTGGGCAGTGCCCACTACCGGTCCATGCTCGAATACTCCGACGCCGCGCTGCACGAGGCGGCGGCCGGGTACCGCGGCCTCGAGGCGTTCGTCCTCAAGACCCGGGACCGGGCCGGCGACATCCCGGTAGGAACGTGGACCGAGGAGTTCGCCGCGGCGCTCGACGACGATCTCGGCGTCCCGAAGGCGCTCGCCGAGATCCACGGCCGGCGCAGCGAGGGCAACAAGGCGCTCGACGCCGGCGACCTGGACACCGCGGTGCACATCGCCGCGCAGGTACGCGCCATGCTCGGCATCCTGGGGGTGGACCCGCTCGACCCGCACTGGGCCGAGGTGGCCGGCCGCGACTCGGCGGCCCTCGAGGCCCTCGAGGTGCTGGTGGCTGCCGAACTCGACCGCCGGCAGGCGGCGCGGGCCGCGAAGAACTGGGCGCTCGCCGACGAGGTGCGCGATCGATTGACGGCGGCGGGCATCGAGGTGACCGATACGCCGAACGGACCCGAGTGGTCCCTGAAAGCAGGGCAGTGATGGCTGGAAATTCTCAGCGACGAGGTGCGGTCCGCAAGGGCGGCACCAAGAAGGGCCAGGTCGTCGGGTCCGGCGGGCAGCGCCGCCGCGGCCTCGAGGGCCGCGGTGCCACCCCCAAGGCCGAGGACCGGCCGTACCATCCCGCCGCGCGGCGCGCCCGCGCCGCGGCGAAGGCCGCCGACAAGCGCGGCCGCAGCACCGCCGGCCGCAAGGGCGAGGACGGGCCGGAGATGGTGCTCGGCCGCAACCCGGTCGTGGAGTGCCTGCGCGCGGATGTTCCCGCGACGGCGCTGTACGTCGCGGTCGGCGCCGAGGCGGACGAGCGCCTCAAGGAGGCCGTGCAGCGGGCCGGGGACGCGGGCATCTCGATCCTCGAGGTTCCGCGCGGCGAGCTCGACCGTCTCACCGCCAACGGCATGCACCAGGGCATCGGGTTGCAGGTCCCGCCGTACCGCTACGCCCATCCGGACGACCTGCTGGCCGTCGCCCACGACCACCACGAGCGGCCGCTGCTGGTGGCCCTCGACAACATCACCGATCCGCGGAACCTCGGCGCGGTGATCCGGTCGGTGGCCGCGTTCGGCGGGCACGGCGTGCTGATCCCGCAGCGGCGCAGCGCCGCGGTCACGGCGGTGGCGTGGCGGACCAGCGCGGGTGCCGCGGCGCGCCTCCCCGTCGCCCGGGCGACGAACCTGACGCGCACCCTCAAGGAGTGGCAGTCCCGGGGCGTCCGGGTCGTCGGGCTGGATGCGGGGGGCGACACCAGCCTCGACGAGTTCGACGGCACCGATCCGGTGGTGATCGTCGTCGGCTCCGAGGGCAAGGGACTGTCGCGCCTGGTCCGCGAGACGTGCGACTCGATCCTGTCGATCCCGATGGCCGGCGACGTGGAGTCGCTCAACGCGTCCGTCGCCGCCGGCGTCGTCCTCGCGGACATCGCGCGTCAGCGCCGCCTGCAGTAGTCCCGGATCCGCGCCGACGGTCGGCCGCGACACCCATCGAGGTGGCGGCCGACCGGGGACCACGCGGCCGGATGTTCCGGGGAACGGTTCCGTCCCCGACTGCGTCGAATCGGGTAGAGCGATCGACCGCGGACGGGGGACACATGGCACATCGAACCGAATTCACCGGACGGATCGAGATCGATCCTCCGCTGAACCGGCAGGAGATCGACTTTCTCGTCGCGTTCGCCGGCCCGGCGAGTGGCCCGCACCGGTCGCCCGCCGACGGACTGCCCAGGCGGGGGCGCCCGCTGTCGTGGTGCCAGTGGGTGCCCACCGCCGACGGCACCGCACTCGGCTGGAACGGCGGCGACTGCTTCTACTTCTACACGGAGTGGCTGGCCTACCTGATCGACACCTTCCTCTCGCGCCGGGCGCGGTTGCGCCGCGCGTCGCGGGGCCCGCGTGCGACGGTCCCGGCCGGATGCACGGGTTTCACGTTCGACCACGTGCTCGACGGCACGGTCGACGTCCGCACGCCGGCCGGCACGTTGCGACGAATCACCGTGCGGGACAATCGCGTCGAGGAACACCTCGTTGCGGGCCCGGGCCTCGCGGTCCGGTCGTCGAGCGATGCGGCGGTGTCCTGACCGGTCGCGGGGTCACCGCGTGAGGGTGGCGACGAACCGCACCCGGTGCCCCGGCTCGAGCTGCGCGGCGACGGGAAGATCGACGGGCACGACGACGGCGATCACCGGGTGGTCGCCGACGACGGGATGGTCGGCCAGGAACAGGATGGGGTTGCCGTCCGGGGGAACCTGCACCGAGCCCGCGACGGTCGGCTCCGGGCGGTCGGTCCCGCCCCGCGCGAGATGCAGCCTGCCCGGGCCGTGCAACCGGATCCCGACGCGGTCCAGTTGTGGCGTCACGGTCCACGTCTCGTGCAGCAGCGCGTGCACCGAACCGGCGCTGAACACCTCGGAGTGCCGGCTCAGTCGCACACGCAGCATCGCCGGATCCTCGATCGGGGCCGGCGGCGGGATCTGCTCCTCGATGGGCAGCTCGCCCGCCAGGGTGCCGACCGGGAGCCGGTCGCCGTCCCTGATCGGGGCGGGGCCGGTCCCGGTCAGGGTGTCGGTGGATCGGCTGCCGTGGGTCTCGGGCACGTCGATTCCGCCGCGCACCGCCAGGTACGAGCGCAGCCCCCTCGACGGGCTGCCCAGCGCCAGCACGTCACCGTCGTCCAGCTTCAGCATCGCGTAGTCGGCCTCGGGGTGGCCGTCGACGGTCACCGGCACGCGGGCGCCCGTCACCGCGACGACGTTCTCGCCGATGCTGCGCACGGTCAGCCCGCCGGCGGCGACCTCGAGGGTCGCGGCGGCGGGCTCGTTGCCGACCAGCCGGTTGGCGGCGTCGTGCGCCGCGCGGTCGGCGGCGCCGGACGTGCCCAGCCCGTGGTCCCCGTGTTCCGGCCGGCCGCGGTCCTGGACGGTGGTGAACATCCCGCTGTGGACGACTTCGAGCCCCTGCATGGGGAAATTGTCCCCGGAACCGCGGGGGTGCCGGGGGCGTCTTCGCGAATCAGCTCGCCGCGGAGCAGGGCGGTTCGACGGCGGTGACCAGCGGGCCGCCGGCCGGAACCAGGGAGCCGACGGCCGAATCGAGGTTGTCGTGCAGATTCAGGCGGGAGCGGACCCCGGCCGCGGCGATCGTCCGGCGGACGCGTCCTGCCGGGGCGACGACGGCGACGGTGCCGGGATGGGCGGAGGTCGCGCGCAGGAGGATCGTGAGGCCCACCGCGCCGAAGAAGGTGACGCCGCCCATGTCGGCGACGAGGGCACGGCCGCGATGGGCGTTGTCGAGCGCGGAGCGCAGCAGGTGCGCGGTGGTCATGTCGATCTCGCCGGCGACCGAGAGCACGGCGTATCCGGCACGTTCCGACAGGGTGGCTCCGAAGGCCGGCGACGGTGCGGGGGAATCGGACGGAGTCTCGGGAGTAGTGGGGTCGATCATCGGACGAACCTTTCGCTCGGGATGTCTCGACGCCGTGGATCCGACGCTGTTTCGCAAAAGCAAGCATGTCGCAGTTCGATAACGGCCCAGGACCGCGCTCCATAGCGAAATGATCTCGAAAAGATAGCGATGAGATAACGGAGACGGGAAAGGCCTGGCAGAGGAGGGGACCGGACTGCGCGGAACCGGCCGCTTCGCCGCCCGAAAATCGCTCGTGCCGGCCGCCGTGCTCCTGCTAGCGTCGCGGCACCGCCTCCTCCCGAGTGAATGCCGACCGCCGTGACCACCCTCGACCTGACCACCCGCCGCTTCGCGCCGCTGATCCTCCTCAACGTCGCCACCCTGCTGTCCGCCACCGGCAACGGCATCGTAGTCGTCGCGCTGCCGTGGCTGGTGCTCGAGCAGACCGGCCGGGCCACCGACGCGGCGATCGTCGCGGGCGCGGCCACCGTGCCGCTGCTGCTGGCAAGCCTGCTCACCGGCACCGTCGTCGACCGGTTCGGCCGGCGGCGCACCGCCGTGGTCTCGGATGCCCTCTCGGCGCTGTCGGTCGCGACGATCCCCGTGCTCGCGGCCACCGTCGGACTCTCGGTGCCCCTGCTCGCCGCACTCGCGGCGCTCGGTGCCGTGTTCGACCCGGCGGGCATCTCGGCGCGGGAGTCGATGCTGCCGGCGGCGACCCGCGCCGCCGGGTGGTCGCTGGACCGTGTCAACAGCCTCTACGAGGCGAACTACAACCTCGCCTACCTGATCGGACCGGGTGTCGGCGGTGTCCTCATCGCGGCGGTCGGTCCCGAGAACACCCTGTGGGTGACGTCGGCGTGCTTCGTGCTCTCCCTCGTCACCGTCGCCTTCCTCCGGCTCGAGCACGCCGGCCGGCCCGACCGGGCCACCCGGCCCGCCTCGCTGTGGGCCGGCACCCTCGAGGGGCTGCGGTTCGTGTGGCGCGACCGGTTGCTGCGCACGCTCGCGCTGGTCGACATGGTCATCATGGCGCTGTTCCTGCCGATCGAGTCGGTGCTGCTGCCCGCCTACTTCACCGGCCTGGACGCACCCGCTCAGCTCGGCTGGGTGCTGATGTCGCTGAGCATCGGTGGCCTGGTGGGTGCCCTGGCCTACGGCGCCTTCGCACCGCGCCTGCGGCGCCGCACCCTGATGCTCGTCGCGGTCACGGTGCTGGGCGCGGCGACGACCGGCATGGCGTTCCTGCCGCCGCTGGGGGTCCTCGTGCTGCTGGGCATCCTCATCGGCCTGGTGTTCGGCCCGGTGGGGCCGATCGGGAACTGGGCCATGCAGACCCGCAGCCCGGAGCACATGCGCGGCCGCGTCGTCGGTGTGATGACCTCGACCGCGTACGCGGCGGGCCCGGTCGGGATCCTGGTCGCCGGGCCCCTGATCGACGCGGCGGGTGTGCGGACGACGTTCTTCGCGTTGGCCGTGCCGATGATGTTCGTCGCCGCGGTGTGTTTCGCGCTGCCCGTCCTGCGGGAACTGGATCCCGCCCCGGAGTCCCGTGCGGCCTACCGGCCGTAGCCGCCCCCGCCCGGCGTCTCGACCACGAGCACGTCACCGATCCCGACCTCGACGGAGTCGCAGCCGGCCATGTGGGTGACGGCGCCGTCGGCGCGCTCGATGCGGTTGCTGCCCAGCGCTCCCGGCCCGCCCCCGGCCATCCCGTACGGCGGCACGCGCCGGTGCCCGGAGAGCGTGCTGACGGTCATCGGCTCGAGGAACCGGAGCCGGCGCACGGCGCCGTCGCCGCCGCGCCACCGGCCGCCGCCCCCGCTGCCGTGACGAATCGTGAAGGCCTCCAGCAACACCGGAAGGCGCCACTCCAGTACCTCCGGATCGGTGAGCCGCGAGTTCGTCATGTGGGTCTGCACCACCGACGTCCCGTCGAACCCCTCGCCGGCGCCCGACCCGGAGCCGAGCGTCTCGTAGTACTGGTATCGCGCGTTGCCGAAGGTGACGTTGTTCATCGTGCCGGCGCCCTCGGCCTGCACCCGCAGCGCCGCGTAGAGCGCGCCGGTGACGGCCTGCGACGTCTCGACGTTGCCCGCGACGACGGCGGCGGGGAACTCGGGGGCGAGCATCGACCCGTCGGGGACGACGATGTGCAACGGACGCAGGCACCCGTCGTTGAGGGGGATGTCGTCGGCGACGAGCGTGCGGAAGACGTACAGCGCCGCGGCCCGCGTGACGGACGAGGGCGCGTTGAAGTTCGACGCGAGTTGCGGTGACGTGCCGGTGAAGTCGATCGTCGCCGAGCGCGCCCGCCGGTCGACGGTGACCCGCACCGCGATCACCGCACCGGAGTCCATCTCGTAGCGGTACTCGCCGTCGTGGAGGCGGTCGACGACGCGGCGCACCTCCTCCTCGGCGTTGTCCTGCACGTGGCGCATGTAGGCCTGGACGACGTCGAGACCGAAGTGGTCGATCATCCGGCCCACCTCGACCACCCCGCGGGCGTTGGCCGCGATCTGTGCGCGCAGGTCCGCGAGGTTGGTGTCCGGGTTCCGGGACGGGTACGGGCCGCCGGTGAGCAGCGCGCGGGTGTCGGCCTCCCGGAAGGTTCCGTTCTCGACGAGCAGCCAGTTGTCGAACAGCACGCCCTCCTCGCGGATGTCGTGGCTGCCGGAGGGCATGGAACCCGGTGTCGATCCGCCTATTTCGGCGTGGTGACCACGGGAGGCGACGAAGAAGAGGATGTGCTCGCCGGACCCGTCCGGCCCGGGGCCGAAGACCGGCGTGATCACCGTGACGTCCGGCAGGTGGGTACCCCCGTGGTACGGGTCGTTGACCGCGTACACGTCACCCGGCTTCATCGACCCGTGCCGGCGGCGCACCACCTCCTGCACGCTCGTGCCCATCGAGCCGAGATGGACGGGGATGTGTGGCGCGTTCGCGATCAGGTTTCCGTCCGGATCGAACAGCGCGCACGAGAAGTCCAGGCGCTCCTTGATGTTCACCGACTGCGCGGTGGATTCGAGGGTGGTGCCCATCTGCTCGGCGATCGACATGAACAGGTTGTTGAAGATCTCGAGCATCACCGGGTCGGCGTGGGTGCTCACCGCGGTGTCGTCGTGGGCGTGCACCCGGGTGAGCACGAGATGGCCCTGCTCCGACATCGTCGCCGCCCAGCCGGCCTCGACGACGGTGGTCGAGTTGTCCTCCGCGACGATTGCCGGGCCGGCCACGGCGTCGCCGGGGGAGAGGTGTTCGCGGCGGTGCAGGGGGGCATCGCGCCACGCGCCGTCGACGAACATCCGGACGGTGCCGCGCGGCGGGCGGGTGGGCTCGGGTGCGCCGCTGTCGTCGCTGCGGCCGCGTCCGAGCCCGGACAGGTCGGGCCGGCGCGTCGCCCCGACGGCCTCGACCGCGACGGCATCGACGATCAGCGGACGGTCCATGAGGAAGGAGTAGGTGCGCCGGTGCACGGCCTCGAACTCCGCGGTCATCGTCGCCGGGTCGGCGAGCGCGACGGGCACGGACGTGTCGGTGCCGTCGTAGCGCAGGTGCGCCCGGAAGGCCACGTCGATGCGTTCGGGGGGCACGTCCTCGTCGAGCAGTTCCGCGCGCGCCGCGGCCTCGAGTTCGGCGGCGACGTCGCGCAGCCGCGGCATCGCCTCGGCGTTCAGTTCGACGACGACGGACTGCTCGCGCATCGCGGTGGTGTCCGCGAGACCCATGCCGAGCGCGGACAGGACACCGGCCAGCGGCGGCACGAGGACGGTCCGGATGCCGAGCGAGTCGGCCACCGCGCAGGCGTGCTGCCCGCCGGCGCCGCCGAAGGTCGTCAACGCGTACTCGGTGACGTCGTGTCCCTTCTGCACCGAGATGCGCTTGACGGCGTTGGCCATGTTCGCCACCGCGATCTGCAGGAAGCCGGCGGCGACCTCCTCGGGGCTGCGGTCGTCGCCGGTCGCCTCGCGGATCTCGGCGGCCAGGGCGGCGAACCGGGCCCGCACCGTCTCGTCGTCCAGCGGTTGGTCGCCGCCGGGACCGAACACGTGCGGGAAGTGCGCGGGCTGCACGCGGCCGAGCATGACGTTGGCGTCGGTGACGGTGAGCGGGCCGCCGCCGCGGTAGCAGGCCGGCCCGGGGTCGGCGCCGGCGGAATCGGGCCCCACCCGGTACCGGCTGCCGTCGAAGTGCAGGATCGAGCCGCCGCCGGCGGCGACGGTGTGGATGTCCATCATGGGGGCGCGCAACCGCACCCCGGCGACGACGGTGTGGAAGACGCGCTCGTATTCCCCGGCGAAGTGCGACACGTCCGTCGACGTGCCGCCCATGTCGAACCCGATCACCTTGTCGAACCCGGCCAGCGCCGACATCCGGCTCATGCCGACGATGCCCCCGGCAGGACCGGAGAGGATCGCGTCCTTGCCGCGGAAGTGCATCGCCTCGGTGAGCCCGCCGTTGGACTGCATGAACATCAGCCGCACGCCCGGCAGTTCCTCGGCCACGCGGTCCACGTAGTGGCGGAGCACGGGCGAGAGGTACGCGTCGACGACGGTGGTGTCGCCGCGCGGCACCAGCTTCATCAGCGGGCTGGCGACCGCGGACAGCGAGATCTGCCCGAAGCCGAGACGCTCGGCGAGCTCACCGATCGCGTGCTCGTGCTGCGGGTACAGATGGCTGTGCATGCACACCACGGCGACGGAGTCGATGCCGTCGTCGCGCACCTGCCTCAGGTCCCGCTCGAGCCGGTCGAGGTCGGGGGCACGCAGCACCGTGCCGTCGGCCCGGATGCGTTCGTCGACCTCGAGCACCCGCTCGTACAGCAGCTCGGGCAGCACGATGTTGCGCTCGAAGATCCGCGGCCGGTTCTGGTAGCCGATGCGCAGCGCGTCCCGGAAACCGGCGGTGATCACCAGGGCGGTCCGGTCGCCCTTGCGCTCGAGCAGTGCGTTGGTCGCGACGGTGGTGCCCATGCGCACCTGCTCGACGAGGTCGGCGGTGACGGGTTCGCCGGCGGGCACCCCGAGCAGCTCCCGGATCCCGGCGACGGCCGCGTCCCGGTACCGGGACGGGTTCTCCGACAACAGCTTGTGGGTGACCAGGGCACCGTCGGGCCGGCGGGCGACGACATCGGTGAAGGTGCCGCCGCGGTCCACCCAGAACTCCCAGCGCCCGGGTGTCCGGTCTCGTTCGCTCGCCTGCTCCGCTGTCGCCATGACAGCAGGTTAGCCACCGCGTGCGGGACGGCCCAGACCGCCGCACCCGGGCTCAGGCGGTGACGGCCGCGGCCCTGTCCGGGGCCGGCGCGGGCGCTCTGCGTCCGGTGCCGCGCCGGGTGCGGGCCGCGCCGATTCCGCGGCACACGAGATAGATGACGAACGCGATCGCCGTGATGAACGCCGAGACCGGCACGCCGGGCGCGAGGGCGAGCAGGATCCCACCGACCGCGGAGACCTCCGCGAAGATCACGGCCAGCACCGTCGCGGCGAGCGGGCCGCCGGCCACCCGGGACGCCGCGGCGGCCGGGGTGATGAGCAGCGCCATCACCAGCAGGGCCCCGACGATCTGCACGCCGAGGGCGGCGGTGATTCCGACCAGCACGGCGAAGACGATGGACAGCGCCCGCACCGGCACCCCGCGCGCGGCGGCGACCTCGGGGTCGGTGCTGGCGAACAGCAGCGGGCGGTAGATGACCAGCATGGTGCCGATGACGCCGACGGCGCAGGCGGCGAGCAGCGCGATGCCCGTGCCACCCGGCGCGACGATCTGGCCGGTGAGGAGGGAGAACGCGGCGCCGGTGCGGCCGTCGTAGGCCCACAGCAACAGCACGGCCAGACCGAGCCCGAACGCCATGACGACGCCGATGACGGAATCGCGTTCACGGGCGCGGGTGCCGAGGACACCGAAGAGGATGGCCGCCACCACCGCCCCCAGCACGGCGCCGAGTCCGACGGAGACGCCGATGATCAGGGCCGCGGCGGCACCGGTGAGCGAGAGCTCGGAGGTGCCGTGCACGGAGAATGCCATCTGACGGCTGATCACCAGCGGCCCGATCACGCCCGCGAGCAGGCCGAGGATCGCGCCGGCCAGCAGGGCCTGCTGCACGAAGTCGTACTGGAGCAGGTCGACGGTGGCCTGCACGTCGAACATCCGGCCCATCGCGTCGGTGAACTTGCTGCTCAATGCTGATCCTCGTGATGGTCGTGGTGGACGCCCTCGCCGGGGCGCAGCCCGCCGGCGCTGCCGAGCGCGTCGATGGCGTCGCCGGTGCCGACGACGACGAGACGGCCGCGGATCTCGAGGACCTCGACGTCGGTGCGGTACAGCTCGGAGAGCACCTCGGAGGTCATCACCTCGGCGGGGGTGCCGATGCGGAACTGCCCGTCGACGAGATACAGCACGCGGTCCACCAGCGGCAGGATCGGGTTGATCTCGTGGGTGACGAACAGGACGGCGGTGCCGTGTTCGCGGCGACGACGGTCGATGAGGGACGACACGAGGTGCTGGTTGGCCAGGTCGAGACTGAGCAGCGGTTCGTCGCAGAGCATGACCCGCGGGTCGCCGACGAGGGCCTGCGCGATGCGCAGCCGCTGCTGTTCGCCGCCGGAGAGGGATCCGATCGGGGCGTTGGCGTAGGTTTCGGCGCCGACCTGCCGGATCGCGGCGTCGACGGCGCTGCGGCGGGTCTTCCAGTAGCGCAGGCCGGTGCCCCAGCGATGGCCGTCCACGCCGAGCCCGACGAGGTCGCGGCCGCGCAGGGGCACGCCCTCGTCGAGCGACTTCTGCTGCGGCACGTAGCCGACGTGCGAGTTGCCCGTGCGGGCGGGCGCGCCGGCGATCGTGGCGGTGCCACCGCTGAGGGGTAGCTGACCGAGCAGGACCTTCAGCAGCGTCGACTTGCCCGCCCCGTTGGGGCCGAGCACCGCGACGAACTCGCCGGGCTCGACGGTGAGATCGAGGCCCCGCCACAGGACGCGGTCGCCGAAGGCCATGCGGGCGTCGCGGAGCTCGACCGCGGCGGTGCGGCCGGCGGGCGTCGCGGGCGCGCTCGGTGTCGCGGCGGTGCCGCCCGGTGTGACGTCGGCCGGTGTGGTCACGGGAGTGATGTCCTTGCCCTGCTCGAAGGGTCAGCGGGCGGCGTCGAGGGCGGCGGCGAGCGCCTCGGCCGTCTGCTTCTGCCACTGAATGTAGTCCACGCCCGCGGGCAGGGTCTCCACAACTTCGACGACGGGGATGCCCGCGGATTCCGCGGTCGCCCGCATGTCGCGGCTGACCTTGTCCTCGGTCTGCGGGTTGTGGAGCAGGACGGCGACCTGCTTGTCGAGGAGCAGCTGGCGGGTCGCGGCGATCGCGGCGGGCGACGGGTCGGTGCCGTTCTCGACGGCGTTGGTGAAGTCGGCGGGCGTCCGGTCCTCGAGCTTCGCGGACGTGACGAGGTAGTAGCCGATGGATTCGGTCTGCGCGACGGGGGTGTTCGCGTGCGCGGCGGCGATCTCGGCGGTCACGTCGGTGACCTCGTGCAGCTGCGAGTGGAAGGCCTCGGCGTTGGCGCGGTAGGTGTCGGCCCCGGCCGGATCCAGTTCGGCCAGCCGGTCGGCGACGGTGTGCGCGACGGCGTCGGCGGCGGCCAGGTCGTACCAGACGTGCTCGTTGATGCCGCTGTGGTCGTGCCCGGCGTGCGCGTCGCCGTCCTCGGCGGCATGGGTCTCACCCTCGTGGGTGTCGCCCTCGGGTGCGGTGCCGCCCGAGTGGTCGTGGCCGTCCTCGAGGTCGCTTCCGGTGCCGGACTCGAACAACGCGAGGGCGTCGACCGTGGCGGTGTCGGTTCCGGTGGACTCGAGGATGTCGTCGACGAACTGGTCGTAGCCGCCGCCGTTGTAGACGACGAGGGTGGCGTCGCTGATGGCGGCGGCGTCGGCGGGGCTGGCCTCGTACGAGTGCGGGTCGGCGGACGGCTCGGTGATCAGCGACTGCACCTGGGCGCGGTCCCCGGCGACGGCCTGCGCGACCGAGCCCCACACGTTGGTGGACGCGACGATGCGGATCTCGCCGGAGCCGGTGCCCGCCCCGTCCCCCGAGTCGCTGCCGCAGGCGGCGAGGGTGAGCGCGGCGGCGCAGGTCAAGCCCACGGTCGCGGTGGCGGCGCGCATTCGGCGGGGCAGTCGCACGGTTCCATCTCCTGTGATCACGTTCGGCCGGAGGGCCGGGGAGGTCGCGGTTCCCACCTTATTGGAAACCGTTACCGTTCCACTTTAGCGGATGTCCGGATCTGCGCCCATCCGGCCCGATTCGTCGCCGCGGCGCGGACCCGCTACCGTCCGTTCATGCCCAGGTCTCCTCAGCCGCGTCCCCAGGCCACCCTGGCGTCGATCGCTGCCGAGCTGAAGATCTCCCGCACCACCGTCTCCAACGCCTACAACCGGCCGGACCAGCTGTCCGCCGAGCTTCGCGAGCAGATCCTCGAGGTCGCCAAGCGTCGCGGCTACGCAGGTCCGGACCCGATGGCCCGATCCCTGCGCACCCGCCGGGCCGGGGCCGTGGGCGTGCTGCTCACCGAGGCGCTGAGCTATTCGTTCCGGGACCCGGCCGCGATGAGCTTCCTGTCCGGCCTCTCCGAATCCTGCGAGGCCGCCGGCGAGGGCCTTCTGCTCATCCCCGCCGGACCGGAACGCGACGAGGAGGAGGCAGCGCAGGTCGTGCACGGCGCGGCGGTCGACGGCTTCGTCGTCTACTCGGTTCCGTCCGACGATCTGTATCTCGCCGCCGTCCTCGAACGGAACCTGCCCCTGGTGGTGTGCGACCAGCCCCGCGGCATCGCGAGCGCGCCCCTGGTCGGCATCGACGACCGAGGCGCGATGCGCCGGCTCGCCGAGCACCTCATCGCCCTCGGCCACCGCCGGATCGGGGTGCTGTGCATGCGACTCGGCCGCGACCGGCACGACGGTGTCGTCGACCCCGCCCGCTTCGAGTCCGACCGCTTCCACGTGCAGCACGAGCGGATCCTGGGCGTGCAGGAGGCCCTGCGCGCGGCCGGCCTCGACCCCGCGAGCCTCACGGTCGTCGAGCGCTACGCGCACACCGCGGAGGACGGCGCGTCCGCCGCCGCGCAGGCGCTGGCGGCGAACCCGGCGATCACCGCCCTGATGTGCACCACCGACGTCCTCGCGCTCGGCGCGCTGGCGTGGGCACGCAGCGCCGGCCTCGAGGTCCCCGGACGGTTGTCGATCACCGGCTTCGACGGGATCGGCGAGGCCCTGCGCGAGGGCGTGACCACCGTGCGCCAGCCTCAGGAGGAGAAGGGCCGGCGCACCGGCGCCCTGCTCATGGCCGCGCCGTCACACTCCGGGGTCGCGACGGTGGAAACCCTTGCGACGGAACTGCTCATCGGCCAGACCACCGGCGTGCACGACGAGACGTCGATCTACGCCGAGTGATCGACGACCGACAGCGTCCGATCCGCCTCCGCCGGCGCCGCCGCGAGCAGCTGGGCGCACCGCAGCAGCCCGAGGTGGCTGTACGCCTGGGGATGGTTGCCGAGTGACCGCTCCGCCACCGGGTCGTACTCCTCGCTGAGCAGCCCCGTGGGCCCCGCCGCGTCGACGAGCTGTGCGAACAGCGCCTCCGCCTGCGGACGGGCGCCGACGAGAAGATATGCCTCCACCAGCCACGCCGCGCACAGGTGGAAGCCGCCCTCGGTTCCGGGCAGGCCGTCGTCGTGCAGGTAGCGGTACACCGTCGAACCGCTGCGCAGCTCCGCCTCCGTCGCGACGACCGTCGCGTGGAACCGTGGGTCGTCGGGGTCGATGAGCCCGGACAGGCCGATGAACAGCGTCGCCGCGTCGAGATCGGTGCCGTCGTAGGCCGCGGTGTAGGAGCAGACGTCCTCGTTCCAGCCCTTCTCCAGCACCTCCTCCGCGATCTCGGCGCGCAGCCCGGCCCAGTTGTCGCCGGCGGTGCGCCCGAACTTCTCGGCCAGCGTCAGCGCGCGGTCCACGGTCAGCCAGCCCATGACCTTCGAGTACACGTGGTGGCGCGGGTTGTCGCGGATCTCCCAGATGCCGTGGTCGGGCTCGAACCAGCGGCATTCCACGGCGGTGACCATGGCGCACACCAGCTCCCAGTCCCGGTCGGTGAGGGCCTGATCGTGCGGGACGCCGCGCTCCTCGCGGCGGTGCGCCAGCGCCGAGATCAGGTCCACGATCGGACCGAACACGTCGAGCTGGACCTGCTGGCTCGCGGCGTTGCCGACCCGGACGGGCCGGGAGCCGGCGTAGCCGGGCAGCGTGTCGATGACGGCCTCGGGCGGCAGCGCGCCGCCGGCCAGCGTGTACAGCGGGTGCAGGCGCTCGGGACCCGGCACGGTGTCGAGCACCCGGTGCACCCAGTCCAGATAGGCATCCGCCTCGGCGAGCGACCCGACGCTCACCAGGGCATGCGCGGTCAGGGCGGCGTCACGGAGCCAGCAGTAGCGGTAGTCCCAGTTGCGGACGCCGCCCATCTCCTCGGGCAGCGACGTGGTCGCGGCCGCCATGATGGATCCCGTCGGTGCGTGCACGAGGCCGCGCAGAGTCAGCGCCGACCGCTTCATCAGGTCCCGCTTGAGCGGCGGCAAGTCCAGGCCCGCCGCCCACTTCCACCAGTACTCCTCCGCGGACGCGCGCCGCTGCACCTCCGCGACGGGGTGTGGGCCGATATCATCGGTGCCGCAACGGAATTCGAGGATGATGTCGCTGTCGGACGGATCGACGACGGCGTGCGCGGTCTGATGGGCGCCGTCGGTGGTGATGTTCCACTCGACGCCGGGGGAGCGCAGCACGTACGGCTCGTTGAATCCGAGTACCCGCAGGCCGTCGGCCACGGGTTCGAGCCCGACCTGGCCCTGTCCGAACTCGGGGCGCGGCGCGAACGTGACCACCGCCTTGGCCTTGCCGGTGATGACCCGGGTCAGGTCGGTGCGGCCCGGTTCGACGTCGTGCGGAAGGTAGTCGATCACCGCGAGGCTCGCCCAGCGGGTCACCGCCGTCATGGTGCCGTCGATGTAGCGCTGGCTCAGGGGCAGGGCCTCCCGGCTCGGACCGATGGTGAAGTGCCCGGCCGGTTCGCCGCCGAGCAGATGCGCGAACACCGCCGCGGAATCCGGCTCGGGGTGACACAGCCACGTCACCGTTCCGTCCGGCGTCAGCAGCGCCTTCGAGCGCGGGCTCGCCAGCATCGTCAGCCGCTCGATCGGGCAGGCCTCCGCGCCCGAGAGCCACGTGCGGCGCTGGTCGAGCAGGAACGCCAGCGCGGCCGCGACGTCCTCGACCGTGCCGATCCGGTACTGGGCGGCGGTCTCGCCGTCCCCGACCTTCACGCCCACGTCCGGGCCGTGGAGGGAGGCGAAGGCCTTCTCGTCCGTCACGTCGTCGCCGAAGAAGACCGCGGCGCTCGCCGATTCCTGGTGCCGGATGATGTCCAGCGCGTGGCCCTTGTCGGTGGGCACGACCGCCAGCTCGATGACGGCCTTGCCCTCGGTGACCTGCACACCCGGGTGCCGGGCGAGGTCGCCGCGGACCAGCGACAGTGCCAGCTCGGCGTCGGCCGGGTCGGCGTTGCGCACGTGCAGCGCGGCACTGGCCGGCTTCGCCTCGACGTGCACGCCGTCGTAGCGGGCGGCGATCGCCTCGAGCTCGGCGACGATATCGCGCAGCAGCTGCCGGGCGTCGCTGTCGATGGCGTGGACGAAGCCGATGTCGAACTCCGAGCCGTGGCTGCCGACGAGCTGCACCTCGGCGGGCAGGCGGGACAGGGCCGCGAGATCCTTCAGGGCGCGACCGGAGATCACGGCTGCGGCCGTGGACGGCAGGCCGGCGAGCGCGCGCAGGGCGCGGACCGACTCGGCGTTCGGGAACGCCTTGTCCGGATCCGAGACGATCGGCGCGACGGTACCGTCGTAGTCGGAGGCCACGAGGAGCCGCGGGGTCCGCGCCAGCGCGACGAGGGCGCGGCGCAGGTCGATCGGGAGGTCTTGGGCGCTCACTCACTCAAAGGTAGGTGATCCGGCGCCCGGCGTCGTCTCCCCTGTCCGGTTCGGGACGTGTTTCCCGTTACAGTTCCGCTCCTCGCGGCGCAGGTCAGCCTTCCTGGACCGGAATCGAGGCCGGACGCTGCGATCCGTCGCCGAGCAGCAGCTCGACGGTCAGCTCCAGCCGGCGCGCGACGTCGGTCGCGGACGAGCGCCGCGTCAGCCACGCCACGAGGTTCGACAACCACACGTCGCTGATGACGCGGGCGATCGCCAGTTCCTCCTCGGTGGGCTCGCCCTCGTTCATCGCGCGGGCGAAGAGCCGGTCCATGAGCAGGCCGACCTGATCGACCTCGGCGGCGGCCGAGGCGTCGGCGAACATGAACGCCCGGGTCATGGCTTCGGTGAGCAGCGGGTCACGTTGCATCGCCTTCGTGATCAGGCTCAGGATCAGTTGCATCCGCTCGAGCGGCGTGTGGCCCGGGGGGATCTTGCCCTTGCCCTCGATGCGCGCGAACTCGCGGCCGAGGGCCGAGACGAGCAGGTGCACCTTCGAGGGGAAGTACCGGTACAGGGTGCCGACGGCCACGTCGGCCTTCTCGGCGACGGAGCGCATCTGTACGGCCTCGTACCCACCCTTGGAGGCGAGCGCCAGGGTGGCGTCGAGTATCCGCTTGCGCCGTTCCTTCTGGGCGTTGGAACTGAGATCGTCCTCGGTGAGGGCGGTCAGAGTTCCGCCGCCGCCGGTGGAACGTGAGCGGGACGATGTCGTCATCGAGATGTCTTCCTCTGCCTTGACTCTGAACCGGCTGTCATATTAGAACACGTTCTAGGCATCGTGTCATTCCCGAAAGGCGGAAACCCGCTGTGAGCATTGCCACCACCGAGGAACAGCAGGCCGCGCAGGCCTCTGTACAGGCCTGGGCGCGCGCCACAGCGCCGATCCAGAACCTACGCGAACGACCGGCGACCATGTGGCGGCCGGGGTGGGAATCGCTCGCCGACCTCGGAATCTTCGCCGTCGCCGTGCCCGAGGCCGCGGGCGGCGCCGGCGCCGGCGTCGTCGACCTGGCGACGATGCTCGAACAGGCTGCGCACCACCTCGCGACGGGCCCCGTCCTTCCCACCGCCCTGGCCGCGCTCGTCTTCGGCCGCGCCGCCGGCACCGACGGCGCCAAGTGGACGGAACTCCTGGCCGAAGGCGCCCTGCCGACCGCCGTCGCATTGGACGGCGCGCTCACCGCGACGACCCGGGAGGGCGGGTACGACCTCGACGGCGACGCGGGCCCGGCGCTCGGCGGCGAGCCGGGCGTCGCGGTCCTGGTCCGCATCGGCACCGACGGCGGGACCGAACGCTGGGCGCTGCTCGACGCCGACACCCCCGGACTGAACCTCGAACCCCTCGACACCCTCGACAAGTCGCGGGCGCTCGCCCGCGTGCGGCTCGCCGGCGTCGCCGTCACCACCGACCGGGTCGTCTGCGTCCCGGTAGGCCTGGTGCGCGACCTCGCCGCCACGCTCGCCGCCGCCGAACTCGCCGGCGTCGCCGGCTGGGCCCTGGCCACGGCCGTCGAGTACGCCAAGATCCGCGAACAGTTCGGCAAGCCCATAGGCTCGTTCCAGGCGATCAAGCACCTGTGTGCCGAGATGCTCTGCCGTACCGAGAAGATCCGCGCGGCGGCCTGGGACGCCGCCGTGGCGGCCGACGCGGCCCCGCACGAACTGCCCCTGGCCGCGGCCGTCGCGACCGCCGTCGCCCTCGACGCCGCCGTGCAGAACGCCAAGGATGCCATCCAGGTGCTCGGTGGTATCGGCTTCACGTGGGAGCACGACGCCCACCTGTACCTGCGCCGCGCCGTCGTCACCCGTCAGCTGCTCGGCGGCTCCGCCGCGTGGCGGGCCCGGGTCGCCGGCCTCGCCCGCTCCGGCGCCCGCCGTCACCTCACCGTCGACCTGAGCGCCTTCGACGACGAACGCGTGCGCATCCGTGCCGAGATCGCGCAGCTCCTCGACCGGCCCGGACCGCAGCGGCGGGCCGCGCTCGCCGAGGCCGGGTTCCTGGCCCCGCACTGGCCGCCGCCGTACGGCCGGGGCGCGCACGCCGCGCAGCAGATCCTCATCGAGGAGGAACTCGCGGCCGCCGGCGTGGACCGGCCCGATCTGGTGATCGGGTGGTGGGCCGTGCCCACCATCCTCGAGCACGGCACCGCCGAGCAGATCGACCGCTTCGCCCTGCCGACCCTGCGCGGTGAGATCGTCTGGTGTCAGCTGTTCTCGGAGCCGGGCGCCGGATCCGACCTGGCGTCGCTGCGCACCGCCGCGGAGAAGGTCGACGGGGGCTGGCGCCTGCAGGGGCAGAAGGTGTGGACCTCGCTGGCCCAGGAGGCCGACTGGGCGATCTGCCTGGCCCGCACCGACCGCGACGCCCCGAAGCACAAGGGCATCACCTACTTCCTCGTCGACATGAAGTCCGCGGGCATCACCGTCTCGCCGCTTCGGGAGATCACCGGCGACGCGCTCTTCAACGAGGTGTTCCTCGACGGCGTGTTCGTCCCCGACGAGTGCGTCGTCGGCCCGCTCGGCGGCGGGTGGAAGCTCGCCCGCACCACGCTCGCCAACGAACGGGTCGCGATGAGCGGCGGATCCTCGCTGGGGAAGGCGGTCGAGCAACTGCTGGACCTGGTGGCACCCGGCGACCCGGTCGCCGAGGACCGGATCGGCGGGCTCGTCGCCGAGGCCACGGCCGGGTCGCTGCTCGAGCTGCGGACCACCCTCGCGCAGCTCGACGGTCAGGACCCCGGCCCGGCGTCGAGCGTGCGCAAGCTGATCGGCGTGCGGCAGCGCCAGGACACCGCGGAGCTCGCGTTGGATCTCGCCGGTGCGGCCGGCTGGGTCGAGGGCCCCCTCGCGCGCGAGTTCCTCAACACGCGCTGCCTGACGATCGCCGGCGGCACCGAGCAGATCCTGCTCACCCTCGCGGCGGAGCGCCTGCTGGGCCTGCCGCGCGGCTGACGGGTGCTTCCACCCGCCCTGCCGAGGTGATACAACTAGAACACGTTCTAATCGAAGGTGGAAACGTGGACTTCGCTCGTGACGACACGCAGGAGGCCGTGGCCCAGGTCGCCGTCGACCTGCTCGCCCGCGACCTGAGGCCGGACGAACTGTGGCGCGCCCTCGCCGACGCCGACCTCCTCTCCCTCGCCCTGCCCGCGCGGCTCGGCGGCGACGACCTCGGCGTCGCCGAGGTCACCGCACTGCTCACCGAGATCGGGCGACGTGCCGCACCCGTCCCCGCCCTGGCCACCCTCGGCTTCGGTGTGCTGCCCGTCCGGATCCTCGCCGCCGACACGCAGCAGGACGAGCTGCTCGCGGGCGTCGCCGACGGCGCCGTCCTCACCGCCGCCCTCGCCGAGGTCGGCCGCGCCTTCCCGGCGTCCCCCGCCGCCACGGCGGTACCCGACGGCGAACGCCACGCCGTCACCGGGCACTTCGTCGGCGTGCCCTACGCGGCGACGTCGCGAAAGATCCTGGTGCCCACCGACGCCGGTGTGATCGCCGTCGAACCCACGGCACCGGGCGTGACCCTGACCGAGAGCCCGTCGTCGGCGCACACCCCCGAGTGCTCCGTGCGGCTCGCGTCCGCGCCGGGCCTGCTCCTCGGCGACGGCGCCGACCCGGCCGCCGACGTCGCCGTCCTGTACCGCCTCGCCCTCGCGGCGGTCGGCGCCTACGCGGACGGACTGCTTTCGGGCGCAACGCAGCTCACCGCACAGCACGTGAGCACCCGGCACCAGTTCGGCAAGCCGCTCGCCGCCTTCCAGGCGGTGGCCCAGCAGATCGCCGACGTCTACGTCACCTCCCGCACCCTGCACGTCGCCGCGCTCGCCGCGGCCTGGCGGGTCGCGCAGGACGCCCGCAGCGCCGCCGCGGACGACGACCTCGACGTCACGGCGTACTGGATCGCCACGGAGCTGCCGCCCGCCGTGCGCGTGCTGCACCACCTGCACGGCGGTCTCGGCGTGGACGAGACCTATCCGCTGCATCGCTATTCCTCGACCGCAAAGGATCTGGCGCGCCTGCTCGGCGGCGCCTCGTACCGACTCGACCTCGTGGGGGCCCGGTGTTCATCGATCTGACCGACGAGCAGCGCGCGCTGCAGGCGGAACTGCGACGGTACTTCGCGGACCTGATCTCCCCCGAGGAGGCCGCGATCATGCGCACCGAGCGTCACGGCCCCACCTACCGGGAGGTCGTGCGCCGGATGGGCAAGGACGGCTGGCTCGGCGTCGGCTGGCCCGTCGAATTCGGCGGCCGCGGCTTCGGTGAGGTCGAGCAGCAGATCTTCGTCAACGAGGCCGTGCGCGCCGACGTGCCGCTGCCCAGTGTCACCCTGCAGACGGTCGGGCCGACCCTGCAGGTCTACGGAACCGAGGAACAGAAGCGGAAGTTCCTGCCCGCCATCCTCGCCGGCGAGGTCCACTTCGCGATCGGCTACTCCGAGCCCGACGCCGGGACCGACCTCGCCGCACTGCGCACCACGGCCGTGCGCGACGGCGACCACTACGTCGTGAACGGGCAGAAGATCTTCACCACCGGCGGCCACGACGCCGACTACGTCTGGCTTGCGGTGCGCACCGGCAGCGCCGACTCGAGGCACCGCGGCATCTCGATCCTCATCGTCGACACCAAGGACCCCGGCTTCGGCTGGACCCCCATCATCACCTGCGACGGCGCGCACCACGTCAACGCCACGTACTACAGCGACGTGCGCGTCCCGGTCGAGATGCTCGTCGGCGAGGAGAACGAGGGCTGGAGGCTGATCACCACCCAGCTCAATCACGAACGCGTCATGCTCGGCCCCGCCGGCCGCGTGGGCGGGCTCTACGACCGGGTGTTCGCCTGGGCCCGTTCCCGGGACCTGCTCGGCGAACCCGACGTGCGGCGCGGGCTCGGCGAGATCCACGCGACGTTCCGGCTCAACGAACTGCTCAACTGGCAGGTCGCCGCCACCGAATCCGAGGCGGTCGACATCGCGGACGCGTCGGCCACCAAGGTGTTCGCCACCGAACGCATCCAGCGTGTCGGCCGGCTCGCGGAGGAGATGGTCGGCCGGTTCGGGGATCCCGGCGACCCGGAGACCGCCGACCTGCTGCGCTGGCTCGACATGCAGGTCAAGCGGAACCTGGTGATCACCTTCGGCGGCGGTGTCAACGAGGTGATGCGGGAACTGATCGCGACGGCGGGCCTGGCCATGCCCCGGGTCCCGCGGTGAAGGGGGACGTGTCGATGAGCGCCGCCGTGCCGTCCCCCCACGACGAGATCCGCGCGGCCGCCGAACGCGTCCGCGCCGACGGGCCGTCCAAGCCGCGTGCGGGCCGCGACCGGGTGAACCTGCCGCTGATCCGCAACTGGCTCGAGGCTATCGGCGACGAGAACCCGATCTACACAGACGAATCCGCCGCGATCGCGGCCGGGCACGGCGGCCTCGTCGCGCCACCCGCGATGGCGCAGGTGTGGACCATGCGCGGCCTCGGCGCCAAGCGCGAGGAGGACGATCCGCTCCGCCGGATGACGGAGATCCTCGACGAAGCGGGCTACACGTCGGTCGTCGCCACGAACTGCGATCAGGTCTACCACCGCTATCTGCGCCACGGCGAGGAGGTGACCATCGAGTCCACCCTCGAGGACCTCGCCGGACCGAAGAAGACCGGCCTCGGCGAGGGCTGGTTCTTCACCACCCACAGCGTGTGGAAGGTCGGCGACGAGGTGGTCGCCGAAATGCTCTTCCGCATCCTCAAGTTCGCGCCGCCCCTCCGCGAGACCGGCCGAATGTCACATTCTGTCGATTCAACCGAACCGGTGTCACATTCGGCCCCGGCGGTTCCGGCGGACCTCGACCCCACCCGCATGCTGCGGCCGTCCGCGTCGCAGGACACGCGGTTCTTCTGGGACGGTGTCGCCGCGCACGAACTGCGTATCCAGCGGCGGCCCGACGGCACGCTGCAGCACCCGCCGGTGCCGGCACTGTGGCTGGCCAAGGACGAGACGACCGACTACGTCGTCGCGTCGGGCCGCGGCACCGTCTTCAGCTACGTGGTGCACCACGCGCCGAAGGTGCCGGGGCGGACGGTGCCGTACGTCGTCGCCCTCGTCGAACTCGAGGAAGGCGTTCGTATGCTCGGCGAACTGCGCGGGGTGGACCCCGGCGACGTGCGCATCGGGACGCCGGTCGAGGCGATCTTTCTCGATTTCCCGGGCGACGACGAGACCGGCGGCGACCCCTGGACCCTGTACGCCTGGCAGCCGAGCGAGGAGCGCGCATGAACGCGGGAACGGTCACCGTCGGACAATCCTTGCCGCCGTTGACGATCCGGGCCGATCCGACGTTCGTCGTCTCGACGGCCTTGGCCACCAGGGACTTCCAGGACGTGCACCACGACCGCGACAAGGCGCAGCAGCGCGGGTCGAAGGACATCTTCGTCAACATCCTCACCGACACCGGGCTGGTGCAGCGCTATGTCACCGACTGGGCCGGTCCGCGCGCGGTGCTGAAGTCGGTCTCGCTGCGGCTGGGGGTGCCCTGGTACGCGTACGACTCGCTGACCCTGACCGGGACCGTCGCCGCCGTCGAGGCCGACGGGCGCATCACCGTCGACATCGTCGGCAAGAACGGTCTGGGCGACCACATCACCGCGAAGGCCGTCCTCGAGATCGGAGGCTCCGCATGAGCGACCTGTCCCGCCGCGCCGCCATCGCCGGCATCGGTGCCACCGACTTCTCCAAGGACTCCGGCCGCAGCGAACTGCGCCTGGCCGCGGAGGCGGTGCGGGCGGCGCTGGCCGACGCCGGCCTGCGCCCGGCGGACGTCGACGGCCTGACCTCCTTCACGATGGACACCAACACCGAGATCGCCGTCGCACGTGCGGTGGGGATCCCGAGCCTGAAGTTCTTCTCCCGCGTCCACTACGGCGGCGGCGCGGCATGTGCCACCGTGCAGCAGGCGGCGATGGCCGTCGCCACCGGCGTCGCGGACGTGGTGGTGGTGTACCGGGCCTTCAACGAGCGCTCCGGGGCGCGGTACGGTCAGGTCAACACCGCGCTGTCCGCGCAGGTCAACTCCTCCGGCACCGACTACGCCTTCTCCTATCCGCACGGCCTGGGCACCCCCGCTTCGTTCGTGGCGATGGCCGCCCGGCGCTACATGCACGTCACCGGGGCCACCAGCGCGGACTTCGGGAAGGTCGCCGTCGCGGCCCGCAGGCACGCCGCGACGAATCCGCATGCCTTCTTCCACGGCAGGCCGATCACCCTCGACGACCACCAGAATTCGCGGTGGATCGCGGAACCGCTGCACCTGCTCGACTGCTGCCAGGAGTCCGACGGCGGCGTCGCGCTCGTCGTCACCACGACCGAACGGGCGCGGGACCTGCCCCAGCCGCCGGCCGTGGTGGCGGGGGCCGCCCAGGGCAGCGGACCGGACCAGTACATCATGGCCAGCTACTACCGTGACGGCCTGACGGGGCTGCCCGAGATGGGCATCGTCGGCCGCCAACTGTGGGAGCAGTCCGGCCTCGGCCCGCAGGACGTGCAGACGGCGGTGCTCTACGACCACTTCACGCCGTACGTGCTCATGCAGCTCGAGGAACTCGGGTTCTGTGGGCCCGGCGAGGCGAAGGACTTCGTCGCCGACGGGGCGATCGAGCTCGGCGGCCGGCTGCCCCTCAACACCCACGGCGGCCAGCTCGGCGAGGCATACATCCACGGGATGAACGGCATCGCCGAGGGGGTGCGCCAGCTGCGCGGCACATCCGTCAATCAGGTTCCCGACGTGGAGAACGTACTGGTCACCGCGGGCACCGGCGTGCCGACGTCGGGACTGGTGCTGGCGAGGAGCTGAGGGCGCCGGTGTCCGCCCGGACCCGGGAGGATCCGGCCGGACATCACGGCCGGGAGCCGACCGGGACGGTATAAGTAGGACATGAATTCCGCCTCACACTCAGGCCGCGGCGACGCGGGCCGCGACGCCGACTGGGACGGACCGGCGCCGTCCATGGCGCCGGCGGACCTGCTGCACGACCCGCCGGTCACCCAGCGCGGGGCGCGCCGCCGCGCCGAGCTGATCGCGGCGGCCCGGGTCGTCTTCGAGCGGTCCGGGTTCCTCGACAGCAAGCTCACCGACATCACGCGTGAGGCGAAGTGCTCGACGGGGTCCTTCTACACCTACTTCAACAACAAGGAGGAGGTGTTCGCGGCCGTCCTCCAGGAGGCCCAGGAGGACATGCTGCACCCGGGGATGGGCCGGGCCGCGGGCACCGACGACCCGTACGCGGTGCTCGAGGCCAGCAACCGGGCGTACCTCGAGGCGTACCGCCGCAACGCCCGCCTCATGGTGCTGCTCGAGCAGGTCGCGAGCATCGATCCGCGCTTCCGCGAGCTGCGGCGCCGGCGCGGCGAGACCTTCATCCGGCGCAACGCGCGCAGCATCGCGGAGCTGCAGAAGCGCGGCATCGCCGATCCGGAACTCGATCCGATGCTCGCCTCGCGCGCGCTGTCGGGCATGGTCAGCCGCCTGGCCTACTCGACGCTCGCCCTCGGCGACGCCGAGCCGGTGGATTTCGACGTCCTGGTGACCACTCTGACGCGGCTGTGGGCCAATGCGCTGCGGATCCCGGAGCGCGCCGCCACGGCAACCACTTGAACTCGAGGTTTGATTCAACTAAACAGAGAGGCATCATCCCCGACGAGAGGAACGCCAGTGCACGTCGAAGGCAAGGTCGCCGTTGTCACCGGAGCCGGTAACGGGATCGGCGCCGCACTCGCTGCCCGGCTCGTCGCCGCGGGAGCGCGGGTGCTCGTCGCCGATCTCGACGGCGACGCCGCGCAGCGCGTGGCCCGCGAACTCGATCCCGACGGCGCCGGTCTGGCCGTGGGCGTCGGCGCCGACGTCGCCGATCCCGACCGGATCCGGGAGATCGTCGACCGCGCCGAGGCCGACCTCGGTCCCGTCGCGCTGTACTTCGCCAACGCCGGAGTCGCCGGGGCAGCGGGGCTCGGCGCCGACGAGTCGGCCTGGGACCTCGCGCTCGACGTGAACCTGCGCGCGCACGTGCGGGCCGCGCAGCTGATGGTGCCGCGATGGCTCGAGCGCGGCGAGGGCTACTTCGTGAGCACCGCCTCCGCCGCCGGGCTGCTCACCCAGATCGGTTCGGCCACCTACTCGGCCACCAAGCACGCCGCCGTCGGATTCGCCGAATGGCTGTCGGTCACCTACGGCGACAAGGGAATCCGCGTCAGTTGCGTGTGCCCCATGGGGGTGAACACCCAGCTGCTGCACGAGGGGGAGACCTCCGGCGAGGGGCTGGGCGTGGCGGCCGCGCGGGCCGTCACCTCCGCGGGGGCGGTCCTCGAACCGGCCGACGTCGCGGAGGTGGTGCTCGCGGGGGTCGAGGCCGAGCAGTTCCTGATCCTGCCGCACCCCGAGGTCCTCGACATGTACCGGATGAAGGGCGCCGACTACGACCGCTGGCTCACCGGAATGCGGCGCTATCAGGAACGACTGCTGGCCGGTATCTGACGAGCCGGGAAAACCGCTCGAAACCTGTCGGAGGTCTGTAGCACACTGGGGCGCACATCCGACGACGGGGAGGACTCATGGCCGACGCCATAGTCGCCGAGGGGTTGATCAAGAGGTACGGACGGGTCACGGCCCTCGACGGAATCGATCTGCGAGTCCCGGAAGGGACGGTGACGGCGCTGCTCGGGCCCAACGGCGCCGGCAAGACGACCACGGTGCGGGTGCTCACCACCCTGCTCGTACCGGACGAGGGCCGGGCCACCGTGGCGGGACTCGACGTCGTCGCCGACGCGCGCGCTCTGCGTTCGCACATCGGCGCCTCGGGCCAGTACGCCGCGGTCGACGAGTATCTCACCGGGTTCGAGAATCTCGAAATGGTCGGTCGCCTCTACCATCTGGGTATCAAGCGCAGCCGCGAGCGGGCGCGTGAGCTGCTCGAGCAGTTCGACCTGGTCGAGGCCGGGGACCGTCCGGTCAAGGGCTACTCCGGCGGCATGCGGCGCCGGCTCGACCTCGCCGGTGCGCTGGTGGCGCAGCCACCCGTGCTGTTCCTGGACGAACCCACCACCGGGCTGGACCCGCGGGCCCGGCTCCAGCTGTGGGAGGTCATCGACCAGCTCGTCGCGCAGGGGACGACGCTGCTGCTCACCACCCAGTACATGGAGGAGGCGGAGCGGCTCGCAGACCGGATCGCGGTGATCGACCGGGGCGTCGTGATCGCCCGCGGCACCGCCGACGAACTCAAGAGCCTCGTGGGCGGGGAACGCATCGAGCTGGGGGTCGCGGACGCCGCCACGATCCCGACCGTGCGCCGCGAGCTCGACGACCTCGCGGTCGGCGAGATCCAGGCCGACGCGGGATCCGGTCGCGTCACCGTGCCGGTCAGCGACACCGGCTCGACAGGCAGCGGCGCCGATGTGCTGGCCACGGCGCTCGGCCGGCTGTCCGCGGCGGGCATCCGCGTCACCGATGTGGCGTTGCGCAAACCGACACTGGACGACGTGTTCCTCGCCCTCACCGGGCACGAGGCGGACGAGAAGATCGAGGAGGCGGTGGGATGAACACGGCTCAGATGATGGTGTCGGACGGGGTCACCATCGCCAAGCGCAACGTCATCAAGATCAAGCGCGTGCCCGACCTCATCGTCTTCACGATGCTCTCGCCGATCATGTTCGTGTTGCTGTTCGCGTACGTGTTCGGCAGCGCGATCCAGGTTCCGGGGATGTCCTACCGCGAGTTCCTCATCGCCGGCATCTTCACCCAGACGGTGATCTTCGGGGCGACCTGGACCGGTCTGGGCATGGTCGAGGACCTGCAGAAGGGCATCATCGACCGGTTCCGCTCGCTGCCCATGGCGCCGTCCGCGGTGCTGGTCGGCCGCACCTCCACCGACGTGCTCATCAACGTGCTCAGCCTGGTGGTGATGTCGCTGACGGGCCTGCTCGTCGGGTGGCGGATCCACTCGTCGTTCGGGGAGGCCCTTGCCGGATACGCGCTGCTGTTGTTGTTCGCCTACGCGCTGTCCTGGGTGATGGCGGTGGTGGGGATGTGGATCCGCACGCCGGAGGTGTTCAACAATGCGAGCTTCATGGTGATCTTCCCGTTGTCGTTCGTGGCCAACACGTTCGTCGACATCTCCTCGCTGCCCCCGGTGCTGCAGACGATCGCGGAATGGAACCCGGTGTCGGCCCTGACGCAGGCTGTGCGGGAGTTGTTCGGCAACACCAATCCGGCGATGCCCGTGTCGGACGCGTGGCCGCTGCAGAACCCGATCCTGGCGTCGCTGCTGTGGACGGCCGCGATGCTGATCGTGTTCGTGCCCTTCGCGATCCGTCGCTACCAGAAGGCCGTCAGCCGCTGAGGAACCCTGGTCGACGCGCTGGGGTCGCGCACGGGCCGCGGCCCCAGCCGTCGAACGCGCTACGCGGTGCTCGTGGCCGGACTGGTGCACTTGCCCCCCGACCTGATGGTCAGTGGGAGGTGTGGTCGTTGGTGCCGATGCGGTGGACGTGGATGAGGTCGGTCGAGCCGATGGTGTTCGGGGGTGATCCGGCGACGATGACGACGAGGTCGCCGTGCCGGTAGCGGTCGAGTCGGAGGAGGGCGGTGTCGACTTGGCGGATCATGTCGTCGGTGGTGCGGACGGGGTCGACGAGGAAGGTCTCGGTGCCCCACGTCAGGGCGAGTTGGTTGCGCACTTCGGGCAGCGGGGTGAAGGCCAGTAGTGGCAGCGGGGTGTGCAGGCGGGCGAGGCGGCGGACGGTGTCCCCGGATCGGGTGAACGCGACGAGGGCTTTCGCGTGCAATCGCTCCCCGATGTCGCGGCCGTCTCCCGGCGGACGCACCTCACGCCACCCGCACGCACCCTGATGGACTCGGAAAATCATGCCGCAGTACGACTAGCGCGCTCGGGGGATGGGTACTCCGTCCGTACCGATCCACGTCGTGGGGAAGGGGCCATGACAGCTGAGAACCAGGGCGACCGAACCGACGTCGACAAGGCGTTGCTCGGGCACGCCACCTATCGCAGCCTCGGCGAACAGCGGCTCTCACCCGCCGAGGAGCGGTTCGAGAAGGGCCGCCGCACGATTGGGCTGTTTCTCGCGCCGCTGATCGCGATCGTCTTCCTCGCCCTGCCGATCGACATACCGCCGCAACAGCAGACGTTGGCCGGTGTGCTGCTCGGCGTCATCCTGCTGTGGGTGAGCGAGGCGATGCCGATCCCGATCACCGGACTGCTCGGTGTGGCGGTCGTGGTCTTTCTGGGGGTGGCGCCGGCCGACGAAGTCCTCGCAGCGTTCGGGTCGTCGACGATCTTCACTTTCATCGGAGCGTTCATCCTCGCTCAGGCGATGCTCAAGCACGGCGTGGCGCGTCGGTTCGCGTTCCGCATCCTGACCCTGCCGCGTGTGGGCCAGTCCACCACCGGGGTGATCATCGCCTTCGGCGCGATCACGTGCGGGCTCTCGGCCTTCGTATCCAACACCGCGACCGTGGCGATGCTGCTGCCCACGGCGCTGGGCATCCTCGGCGTCATCGCGAAGCTCATGCAGAACCGCGGCGTCGTCGCACCCGACTTCGACCCGCTTCGCGTCCGGGTGGGCGCCGCGATCATGCTGATGCTCGCGTACGGAGCAAGCGTGGGCGGCCTGCTGACGCCGGTCGGGAGCCCACCCAACCTCATCGGACGCGGGCTCATCGAGGAGGCCACGGGGGAGCGGATCAGCTTCGGGCAGTGGATGGTGATCGCCATCCCGATCTGTCTGTCGATGTTCCTCGCGCTCGCCGTCATCCTGCTGCGCCTGAACAAGCCCGAGATCCGACGTATCGAGGGCGTCGCCGACTACCTGGCGCAGCAGCGCGCGGAAATGGGTCCGCTCTCTCGTGCCGAGAAGAACACGCTCATCGCCTTCGGAGTCACGGTGACGCTGTGGATCCTGCCCGGTATCGTCGCGGTGATCGCCGGCAACGACTCGGACCTCTACAGCACGATCAGCGACCGGCTCGACGAGGGCATGGTCGCGGTCCTCGGGGCGGCGTTGCTCTACCTTCTGCCGACCGATTGGGAGAATCGCGAGTTCACGCTGCGCTGGCGAGACGCAGCGGAGATCGACTGGGGCACGATCGTGCTGTTCGGCACCGGCATCATCTTCGGCTCCCTGCTCGCCGACACCGGCCTCGCCGAGACGATCGGCACATCCGTCGCGGACTCGCTGGGCTTGACGAGCGTCGTCGCCATCACGGTCTTCGCCGTCGTGCTGGCCATCGCCGTATCGGAGACGACGAGCAACACGGCGTCGGCGGCGGTCGTGGTGCCGATCGTGATTCCGGTGGCGGTGGCGGCCGGTGTCAACCCCTTCGTGCCGGCGCTCGCGGCCACGTTCGCTGCGTCGTTCGGCTTCATGCTTCCGGTCTCGACGCCGCAGAACGCCGTGGTCTACGGCTCCGGGGCCGTCCCGATCACCACGATGATTCGAAGCGGGGTGGTCTTCGACATCGTGGGGGCGATCCTGATCATCGTTCTCCTGCCCTTGACGATCGCCCTGGTCGGCCTCGGCGCTGCATGATCGGCCACACCGTCGTCGCGAAGGTCGACGTCCGGAGACTGCACGCGACGGGGGTGGACGTGGATGACGTTGGCGTGCAGCCTCGGTAGGGCAGCGCTCGCACCTCGTTCAGGAGGCCGGGGTCGTCGTTGCCGAGGGAGGCGATCGCTGCGTGCCGCGGCCCTTCCACCCGAAAGAGCCTGAGTGAACGGCCCGGAGCGATGCCGGTCGCCGTGGGATAGTGGGCCTGTCGAGCGAGTACAGGGAGCAGGCCCACATGCACGAATCGACCGGGAGATGACGATGAGTGGACCGGTGATCGACCCCCGCCGTCACGACGCGGTGATCTTCGACCTCGACGGGGTGGTCACCGACACCGCGGCGGTCCACGCCGGGGCGTGGAAGGAACTCTTCGACCGGTATCTCTCGCGTCGTCCCGAACGCGACGGCGAGGAGCATCGCGAGTTCACCGACGAGGACTACCGCAAATTCGTCGACGGCAAGCCGCGCGTCGACGGCGTCGCCGATTTCCTTGCCTCGCGCGGAATCACGCTGCCGTGGGGGGACCCCGACGACGGCCCGGACGTCGAGACCGTGTGCGGGCTCGGTGCCCGCAAGGACGAGATGTTCCGCGAGCGCATCCACCGCGACGGTGTCCCGGTGTTCGAGTCCAGCGTCGATCTCGTGCGCCGGGTCCAGAGCCTCGGGCTGGGCACCGCGGTCGTCACCTCGAGCCGCAACTGCACGCTCGTGCTCGAGGCCGCCGGGCTCGCCGACCTGTTCGGCGTCCGGGTCGACGGCGTGGTCTCCGACGAACTCGGGTTGCCCGGCAAACCCGATCCGGCGGCCATGCTCGAGGCCGCCCACCGGCTCGGGGTCCACCCCGCCCGGTCCGTCGTCGTCGAGGACGCGGAGGCGGGCGTCGCCGCGGGCCGGCACGGCGGGTTCGGTCTCGTCGTCGGCGTGGACCGGGTCCATCATCGCGACGAACTGCGGCGCCGCGGCGCCGACGTGGTGGTCGACGACCTCGCCGAGCTGGTGGTGCGCACCGGCGACCGGCGCATGTCGGAGATCCCGGACGCGTTGGCGTCGCTCCAGCAGCTGACCGCCTTGCTCGGCACACGCCGGCCCGCCGTCTTCCTCGACTTCGACGGCACGCTGTCCGAGATTGTGAACGATCCCGCGGCGGCCACGCTGGTCGACGGTGCGGCGGCGGTGCTGTCTTCCCTGGCGAGCGAATGCACCGTCGCCGTCATTTCGGGACGCGACCTCGCCGACGTGCAGACCCGGGTCGGTCTTCCGGGCCTGTGGTACGCGGGAAGTCACGGCTTCGAACTGATCGGCCCCGACGGGCAGCACCAGCAGAACGATGCGGCCCTGGCCGCCGTGCCCTACCTCGAGCGGGCCGCCGCCGCGCTGCAGGAACGGCTCGCCGACGTGCCGGGCGCGGTGATCGAACACAAGCGGTTCACCGTCGCCGTGCACTACCGCAACGTCGCTCCGGACCGCGAGGAGGGACTCGTCGCCGCGGTGCACGAGGTCGCCGCCGCCGAGGACCACCTCCGGGTCACGACCGGTCGCAAAGTCGTCGAGATCCGCCCCGACGTCGACTGGGACAAGGGCCGGGCTCTCGAATGGGTGCTCGAGCACGTGCGCGACGAGGACAACCCGATCCCGGTCTACATCGGTGACGACATCACCGACGAGGACGCGTTCGACGCGCTGGCCGGCACCGGACTCGGAATCGTGGTGCGCCACACCGAGGACGGCGACCGTCGCTCGGCGGCACAGTTCTCGGTGGACGGCCCCGAACAGGTCCGGCGGCTGCTGCAGCGGCTCGCCGAGCTGTGGGGCGAGGACCAGGAGGTCGGCCCGCGTCACGACGCCTGGACCCTGTACTTCGAGGGTTACGATCCGCCGGCCGAGAAACTGCGCGAGGCCGTGTGCACGGTCGGCAACGGGTACTTCGCCACTCGTGGCTGCGCCCCCGAATCCCGCGCCGGTGCCGTGCACTACCCCGGCACGTACGCCGCCGGGATCTTCAACCGCCTGACGGACGAGGTGGCGGGCCGCACCATCGACAACGAGAGCATGGTGAACCTGCCGAACTGGCTGCCGGTCACCTTCCGCATCGACGGCGGCGAGTGGTTCGACATCGACTGCGTCGAAGTGCGGGAGTACTGCCAGTATCTCGATCTGCGCCGGGCCGTGCTCACCCGGCGGTTCCGATTCCGCGACGGTGCGGGCCGCACGACGACGGTCGTGCAGCGCCGGTTCGTCGCGATGCACCAGCCGCACGTGTGCGGCCTCGAGACGACGATCGTCCCGGAGGACTGGTCGGGGCGGCTCGAGATCCGGTCGGAGGTCGACGGCGCGGTCCGCAACACGCTCGTCGAGCGCTACCGGCACCTGGCCGGCGATCATCTCCGATTGCTGCACACCGCCCGGTTGTCCGAGGACTCGGTGTGCCTGACGGTGCAGACCAACCAGTCCCGCATCCCCGTCGCCGTGGCGGCTCGCAGCACGCTCTGGCGCGACGACGAACGGATCCCCGCCGAGTACACCCTCCTCGACTCGGGAGGGCGGGTCGGGCACATCGTCGCGCTCGATGTCGCGGCCGGGGAGCCCGTGACCCTGGAGAAGATGGCCACCCTGTTCACCGGGCGTGACCAGGCGGTGTCCGAGCCGTCGGAGGAGGCCACGCGCTGGCTGGCCCGCACGGGGCGCTTCGAGGAAACGCTCGAGGGGCACGTACTCGCCTGGGTGCACCTGTGGGACCGCGTGGACATCTTCCTCGGGGGCGACGGCGAAGGCCTGCGGATAGTGCGGCTGCACCTGCTGCAGATGCTGCAGACGCTGTCGCCGAACACCGCGGATCTCGACGTCGGCGTACCGGCGCGCGGCCTGCACGGCGAGGCGTATCGAGGACACATCTTCTGGGACGAGCTGTTCGTGCTGCCGGTGCTGAACCTGAGGTTGCCGGGGTTGACCCGTTCGCTCCTGCGCTACCGCCACCGCCGCCTGGACGAGGCCCGCCGCGCGGCGCGGGAGGCGGGTCACAGCGGCGCGATGTTCCCGTGGCAGTCCGGCAGCGACGGCCGCGAGGAGAGCCAGCAGGTGCACCTCAATCCGAAGTCGGGACGGTGGAATCCCGACGCGAGCTGGCGCCAGCACCACATCGGGGTCGCGGTCGCGCACAACGTGTGGCAGTACTACCAGGTGACCGGGGATCTGGGGTTCCTCGCGGAGTACGGGGCCGAGATGCTGGTGGAGATCGCCCGGTTCTTCGCCGATCTCGCCACCTACGACCGCGCCCGTGATCGGTACGTCATCCGCGGCGTCATCGGCCCCGACGAGTTCCACTCCGGCTATCCCGACGCGCCCTTCGACGGGATCGACAACAACGCCTACACCAACGTCATGGCGGTGTGGGTGATCCTGCGCGCGCTCGAGGCGCTGGAGATCATCCCGCTGCGGATCCGCACCGAACTGGTCGACACCCTCGGCCTGACCGCTCGCGAGACGGCGCGTTGGGAGGACGTCAGCCGCCGCATGTTCGTGCCCTTCCACGATCAGGTCATCAGCCAGTTCGAGGGGTACGGGGACCTGACCGAACTCGACTGGGAGGGATACCGGCGCCGGCACGGCGACATCCAGCGTCTCGACCGGCTCCTCGAGGCCGAGGGCGACGACGTCAACCGCTACCGCGCGTCGAAGCAGGCCGACGTGCTCATGCTGTTCTACCTGCTGTCGGCGGACGAACTGCGGGAGCTGTTCGAGCGGCTCGGCTACCAGCTGACGGGCGAAACCATCCCGCGGACGATCGACTACTACATGGCGCGGACGTCACACGGGTCGACGCTGAGCGCGGTGGTCCACTCGTGGGTTCTGGCCCGGGCGCATCGCGGTCAGGCCATGGAGTTCTTCGACCGGGTGCTGGCGTCCGACATCGCCGACATCCAGGGCGGCACCACCTCGGAGGGGATTCATCTCGCGGCGATGGCCGGCAGCGTCGACCTGCTGCAGCGTTGCTTCTCCGGGCTCGAGGCGCGGGGGGACCGCCTGGTCTTCGGCCCGGAGTGGCCGGAGGAACTCGGCGCGCTCGAATTCCCGATCTTCTATCGGGGGCACCACCTGCAGGTGCGGATCTCCGGTCGGCAGGTCGAGGTCAGCGCAGGTGCGGGCATCCAGCGGCCGATCGAGATCGAATGCCGCGGCCGGGTCGAACGCCTGCATCCGGGCGACACGGTCCGGATGCTCTGACGGTCCGGCCGTCGGCTAGAGCGGGCTGTCGAGCCACGAGTAGTCGACCCCGATCCAGCCGCCGGCCAGGCTGAGCGTGCCCAGCAGCCACAGCGTCATGACCACGATCGCGCCGGTCGTGAGCGCTCCCGCGCCCCGCACCACCAGCGACTGCTGCCCGAACCAGTGCATGAACCGGTCGTAGCGGCCCCGCGCGAAGTGCAGCAGACGGTGAGCCCAGGCGAACTCCGAGGCCAGGATCCCGAGGCCGGCGAAGACGATCAGCCAGCCCGGTCCGGGGTAGGGGATGGCGACGACGCCGGCCAGCAACACGAGCGCTCCGAAGGTACCGACGGTGATGCGGTACGTCAGATTCAGCGACGGGCGCGTCTCGATGCGCCGGCGCCAGCGGAGCCACCGCTGCTTCAGCCGACGCAACGGGGATATGTGGGTCCGGGCCCCGACCCGGTCGGGCGCAACCGCGTGCCGAATCCGTCCTTCACTCACGATCTACCGAGCCTGCTTCTCGTCATACCTGGGTGCCGTGCACGGCAGGGTCGTCTTCCAGTCTACCGACGACCGGCGGGTACGGCGGGGCCCGGAAACGCGGACCCGCACGTCGCGGCCGGTCCGATCCGCGTGGTCAGGCCGCCGCGGCGTCCGTCGGGGCGGGATTCGCGGCGGTGAGCCGGTCCAGGTAGGCGGTGAAGACGGTGCCGAGGGCGACCGCGGTCTCGATCGTGTCGAGCCCCCGTATCGCCGCCACGAAGGACTCGTAGACGATGGCCGCTGCCTGCGACGGGAACAACCCGCCCTCGTCGGCGGTCAGCACCCGCACCGCGTCGTCCACGCTGCCTTCCACCGCGCCGGCCACCGATCCGTGCAGCGGCACCGCGGCCGCCGCGGCGATCAGGGCGTCCGCCAGCGCGGAGGAGGGGAACGCCACCGCAGCCGGTGCGATCACCCGACGGAACATCGTTACGTTCGCCATGTCGAACCTCCCGTGGAATCTCCCGAGCCGTTCTGTCGAGTGGTACCCGTGCGGGCACGCTGTACACAGTGCCCGAGGGGACCGACAAGTTCCGCTGCCGGCGAGCGACTCGTCACGCCGCCAGGACGCGCCGGGCATCGGCACGTCCGGCATGCATGAACTCCGGCCAGTCCCGGGTGCCGAGGAACTGCCGGTAGAAGCCGACGCCTCGCACTTTCTCGTACGGAACCGGCTCGATCATCGTGACGTGGGAGGCCGAGCGCAGCCGCGCCAGGTTCTCCCGCGCCAGCTCGACTTGCTGGGACGTGCGCACCTGACCGGCGATGTAGAGGATGCTCGCGCGCCGCTCGGCCCAGCCGGTGGCGTCCTCGCCTTCGAAGCCGGGTGGGTAGAAGCCGTTGACGGCGAGGGTGACCTCGCACGGCTGCTCGAGGTCGAGCAGCGGGTGGACGGGGAAGATATCGACGATCCCGCCGTCACACCAGTGGAATCCGCCGAGCTCGACGGGCGCGACGAACAGCGGCAGCGCGACCGCCATGTGCACGGCCCGGGCCACGGGCAGGTCGGGATACGTTCGTGGCCCGAGGTATTCGAGCCGGTTCTGTTCGATGTTCCAGATCGGCGCGTAGGCGGGTACGGGCATCGCGGCGAGAGTCATGTCGCCGAGCAGGCGCCGGTACGTGGCCTCGATCGCATCGCCGCGCAGGATGCCGGCGAATCCGCGGCCCACCGTCGGTGCGACGGCGAGCAGGCGACGCCAGTCGACGTCGAGATAGTCCTCGGGATCCAGCGCGAGGGTGAACTCTGCGACCTCCTCGGCGGGGACTCCCGCTGCGATCGGGAAGCCGAACAGCGCGGAACCGGAGCACAGGGAGATCACCGCCGGCCGGATCCCACCCTCCTCCATCGCCCGGGCCACACCGACCAGAGACGCGAGCGCTCCGCTGCCCCCTGTCGCGGCCATCGCGATCCGATCCCCCTCCTGCAGCCCGACCCGGAAGGGCTCGAACCGGGGAAAGGGGTGCAGTTCCCGGTCCGGCGTGCCCGAGGGCCGCTGCAGGGCCGCCCGCGCGACGTCGACGAGAAAACCGGCGTCGCTGCGCACGCCTTCGACCACGTCACGACCGCGGGAGAGGAGGTCGAAGTACTGGCGCACCCGGAAGATGTCGAGGACGGTGTCGAGCATGCCTCGACTGTGCGCGCGTGCCACACCGCGGGCCAGGGTCCTCGGTCCCGAATCCGTGCGGGATGCCCGCCGCGCAGCGGCTACCGGCCGGGGACGCGGCCCGGTTGTGCCGCGGTGCGGAGTTGATAGCGCCGTTCGGCGTAGTCCAGGTCGTCGCGCCACAGCCGGGTGGCCGTGTGCCGCATGAGGGGGCGGAGGGCGGCGGCGGCGCGCCGGGTGGCGATGCCGAACCCGGGGCGAGGGGAATCGGCGACGACGGCCTCGACGATCGCGGTCCGGGGCCGCCCGTCCGGTCCGGCACCGAGGGGCGTCGCGTGGGTCTCGACCACGCTGCCCACGCCCTCGCCCGACACGATCCGCATGACGACGGTGCGCGGGTCCGGGCTGGTGAATTCGGCGCGCACCGGCACACCGATCCGGCCGGCGACCCGGAAGGTGACGTCGACGAGGAACCGGTCCTCGCCGTCCGCAGTGCCGCGGGTGGAGGGAGCCTCGACCACCTCCAGGCGGGCGAACGAATACGGGTGGAACCAGGCGCCGTGCCACGGGTCGAGGCGGTTGGCGACGATGTCGGCCGGTTCGCACACACCGACGAGGGTGGCCACCGCGGCGAGGCGGGACCCGGCCGTCGGGCGAGTCGGGACGATCGGCAGTTCCGTCGGCTCCTCGCCGCCGACGTGATCGAGACGGACCCACACGAGCACCCCGTCGTCGTGGCTGGGGAAGGGCTTCCAGCCGTAGGCGCCGTCGGCGTCGAGGCGCAGCCCGTGCCAGCGGCAGACCAGCGCGCCGCAGTCCACCGCGGCCAGCGCCATCGGGGCGCCGAGGTGGGGGCAGGCGCCGGGGCCGACGAGCACCCGGTCGCCGTCGCGCCAGGCGACGAGTTCGATGCCGGCGATCGTGATGCCGAAGGGCCGGTCCGCGCCGATCTCACGGCTGGCCGCCACGACGTACCAGTTGCCGGACGGCCGGCGCTGGGCGCGGTCGAGGACGGCGGAGATCAGCTCGGGCCGTGCACCGCGGTAGGTGGGTTGCTGCGCGGCCCAGCGGTCCGGGTCGATGGGCCGGACGGGCCAGGTGTCGGGCCAGCGCCGGTACAGCGGATCGAGCACGCTCATGCGGGGTGCCTTTCCAGGGCGGCGAGCCGGCGCAGGACGGGTGAACGGCCCTGCGTGGGCACCGTATACAGGTCGTGTCCGGCCACACCCCATTGCGCGAGAAGGGAATTCGCGGCGTGCCACCCGGTGGTGGCCGCGCGTTCCATGAGGGCCACCGGCAGATCGATCCGGATGCCGTCGCCGGCGAGCATCAACCGCTCGTGCGGGGTGCGAACGGTGGGCCGTCGCGCGAAATCGCCCACCCCGAACAACGGGCAGTCCTGACGCCAGAGCATGCGTTCCTCGACGACGCGGGCCGCGGCGGTCTCGGGATAGATCGCGTGCAGGCGCGCGAGCACCTGGGCGCGCACGTCGTCGGGCGAATGTTCCCCGCCGACAGCATCTCCCGTCGCGGCGTACGCGTGCAGTTCCACGACCGAGCCGCCGGTGCGGCGAGTCCAGGCCCGGGCCTCCTCCTCGTAACGGTCGAGCACGCTGACATTGTCGAGCGGGCGCAGGCCGCCGGTGCCGAGAAATGCCGGGCGGTCCGCGGCGACGGGACGGTCCAGCCACAGGCGCTGCACCAGGAACGGGGGCGCGGAACGCAGTCGGTCCACCCGGGAACGCCATCCGGGATCGCCGAGATCCGGCGAGGCGTCGACGAGGGCGCGCAGCCCGGCCACATCGAGCGCGAGGACGAGGCCGTCGGCGTCGATGCTGCCGCCGGTGCCGTCGTGGACGCGGAAGGTCCGGGTACCGCCGAGTTCGACGCCGGTCACCGCGGTGGACGTCCGGATGCGCGCGCCGTGTCCCGCGAGGTACCGGCCGAGCGGCTCCCACAGGGTGGTGTCGAAGTTGCCGGTGGCCACGTCGAAGAGCAGTCCCTCGGCGGAGCCGAGGAAGTAGATGTGGAACATCGTGGCCAGCTCGGCGGCCGACATGCCGGCCGGGGGAGCGAAGAAGCTGCGCGAGAACACCTCGAATGCCAGATGGTTTGCCGCCTCCGGAAAGCGGATGCGCTGCAGGAACGTCTGTGCATCGACGTCGTCGAGCCGGTCGTAGATCTCCGGCACGGACACGGTCGCCAGCGGGGCCGCCGCCCGCACGTCGATGCGCACCAGGTCCTGCAGCCGGAACGTGGGGCTGCGCAACGCGAACACCAGCGCGTTCCACGGAGGGGTGTTCGGGATCCCGCGAAAGGTGTCGCGCCGGCCCTCGCCGTCGATGAGCGGATAGTCGTCGACCGCCGTCAGCCGTTGCAGATCCGGGTCGGTGCGGCGCAGCAGCCGGCGCAGGTTGTAGTACTGCCGGAAGAAGGCGTGGAACCCGCGGTTCATCGCGATCCCGGTGCCGTCGTCGAGCCGCTCGTGCCACCCGCCGACCCGCCCGCCGAGGTGAGCCTCGCGTTCGAGCACCTCGACCTCCACGCCGCGCTCGGCGAGGGCGGTGGCGGCGGTCAGCCCCGCGATGCCCGCGCCGACGACCACCACTCGGGGCCGCTGCGGCAGATGCCCGGTGTCCGGCGCACCCCGAGAGGCGGCGTGGTGGGCGATCCGCCGATCGCTGCCGACGGCACCGTTCATATAGCTGCCCTCCTGCGGCGCCGGTCCGAATCCGGCCGTCCTGGTCGAACAGTGGCGAGGCCGAGCCTACCGCGGCAAGGCCCCCGGCGACGGCCGACGCGGTCAGGCGCCGAGCCGGGCCGCGTGCGACGCGACGGCCTCGAGATGCTTGTCCGCGGTGCTCAGATCCAGGTGGGCGTCGCTGAGGCCGTCGACGACCTCCCGCAGGTTGGCCTCGGCGGCGTCGTCGTCCGGTACCGGATCCACCAGGTCGAACGCCTCGGCGAGGGAGCGCACGCGCCGGTCCAGGGCCTGTAGATCCGTACGCAGTTCGGCGACCTGCCGGAGGAGATCGTTCATCGTGCTCCCTCCCCGTGCTGTGCGGCCGGCGACGGTCCGGGCGCGAACATCCAGCCGCACGCTCACGGTAAGCCGGAACCGGGGACCTTCGAGGCGGAACGGGCGGTCCGGGAAGTGACGTCACGAGATAGGCTCGACTGTGCGCGTGTGTCGGCGAGCGCATGCGGCAACCGGGTGAGGACGAAGGCAGTGGAACGGCTGAAGTCCCGGAGGGCGTGGACTTCTCCGGGGCGCGTAGCCGACACCGGGTGGGAGAAATGTGAAGAGAACCGCCGGCCTGTCCCTCCTGGTCGTGCTCTGCCTGGCGAGTTGTTCGGATGGCGGCGGGCCGCAGGTTCGGCCGTCGCCGCCCGCGACCGTCCCGGCGGCCGCAGCGTGCGACGTTACCGAGAGCGCCGGCCATCGCTACATCTCCGCTGTCGGTCGTGACGGCCGCTACTTCGACGATCAGCATGGCGATCCGATCCTGATTCGCGGAGACTCGCCGTGGTCCGGCCTGGCGGACTGGTCGCCCGAGCAGGCCGAATCGTACTTCGCGAATCGTGAGGCCCACGGGTTCAACGCATCGATAATCTCTGCGGTCGCCGTCCCCGACAACGGCGGGCCGAGCGAGGAGGGAGCGACCTTCGACGGCATCCGACCGTTCGTCGACGGTGACATCACGGCGTGGAACGAGCGGTACTGGGCGCGTGTCGACGAGTACCTGCGGATCGCCTGCCGGCACGGGAACACGCTGTTCCTCTACCCGATGGACGGGTGGAACATTTCCGACGTGTTCGCATCGGCGACTGCCGAACAGGCCGCCGTCTACGGCCGGATGTTCGCCCAGCGATACGCTCGGTTTCCGAACATCGTCTGGATGACCGGCGGGGACTATTCTCCCGAGACAGACGATCCCGCTGCGGGTTCCGACTCCGACCACGTGTTGCGCGGCATGCTCCAAGGGATCAGGGCGGCCGGCTCGGACAAGCCGTTCTCGATACAGCTGGGACCCCAGAAATCGCTCTCGACGGACAACCCCTTCTGGGAACCGTTGGCGGACTGGAACTTCGTCTACACATATCTGCCGACGTACAAGGCAGTGCTGGACGGTTACCAGCGACCGGCGGGCGCCAGGGACCCGCGTCCCGCCGTCTTCTCGGAGGGAAACTACGAGGGCGAGAACAACCAGCCCGACACGGCGCCGACAACCGACGAGACCCTTCGGCGCCAGGCTCTGTGGGCGTTGACCTCCGGATCACCGGGGGAGTTTCGTGGCTCCGACGACTGGGAGTTCCGAGACGGCTGGGAATCGCGCCTCGACACACCCGCCGTCACACAGCTCGAGGCCATTCGTGATCTGTGGGCCTCGTGGGCCTGGTGGCAGTTGGTGCCGGACGTCGACGAGCCGTTCGTGCTCGACGGGCGAGGCACCCGATCGACGGACGACGAGATGGTGGACGTCCTGGACGACGACTACGTCACCGCTGCACGCACCCCGGACGGCTCGCTCGCCGTCGTCTATGTGCCGACGCAGCGCACGATCCGGCTCGACCGTGCACTGATTCCGCCGGGAGCGACACTCGGCTGGATCGATCCCGCCGATGCCGCCGCGCCTTCGCTGCCGGCGGAGATCGATCGGGACGGATACGTGGCCACCCCGGGGACGAACGTCGACGGCGACCAGGATTGGCTCCTGGTGGTCGAGGCGTGAACGGGGAGCCGGGTCCGCGCGTCAGATCATGATGGCGGCGATGGCTACGGCCACCAGGACGGACGCTGCGACTGCCAGCCCGAGAAGCACCGAACCGGTGACGGCGACCGCCATGGCTGCCGCCACCATGCACGCACCTGCCGCCGTGCCGGACGTGTGCCGGAGACGCGAGTAGGACTCGCCGGCGTCGTCGTCGATATCGGTCCGTAACCGGTGCCGACCCTCGCATGTATGGACCACTGATGTACCCCCTGCCGTACCACAGTGTGATCGCTCTCACATTATGCACTCATTTGTATCGCATCACAAAACGATTTCGCCAGTCGAACGCGTATCCGGATCGTCGCGGTGCTCCTCTCGTCCCCTGTTCGTGCACCGAGGGTGTGAATTCCGTCCGGGCTGGGTATCGGATACGGAGTCGGCAGGAAAGGAGACGGGCGGATGGAGACGGAACGACAGGGCGGCAACGACGAGCCTCTGGTCGCGCACCCCGTGGTGGCTTTCGTGCTGGACGGCGTGCTGGTGCTGGCCGTAGCCGTGGTGGGGATGTGGATGTTCGGTTCGCTCCTCTGGGCGGCACTCGGCGGGGCGTTCTGCGCGGCCACGCACCTGCTGTGCCGGGCCACGGGGAACTGCGGTGCGCCCTCGCGCTCCACGGTCACGCAGCCGGAGAAGCAGAAGTCGGTCCCGGTGGCCACGGACGTCCGAGCCGAGGTCGCACAGGCGGCCTGACGCTCGGTCCCGCGGGTTCGAGTCGCACGCTCACGACGCGTCCTCGCTGCGCGAGTTCGTCGGTCACGGGTACCGATCCCTTCCCCGGGCAACGATGTTCCGAACGTTACCGTAGGTCTCCGGCAGCAGAGGAGACACGGAACCGCCTCCGCGGGGTGTCGTCGCGGCCTATCGTAGGCGTGCGGATCTCGTATGGGAGGACCCATGGCCGAACCGGTGTTCGAGGAGTCGCAGGGCGCGGGCGGACCGCCGCAGTTCGAGGGACTGCGTGCCATGTTCGTCAACTGCACGCTCAAACGATCGCCCGAGACCAGCAACACGCAGGGGTTGATCGATCGCAGTGTGGCGTTGATGGAACGCGAAGGTGTCAAGGTGGACCAGATCCGGGCCGTCGACCACGACATCGCGACGGGCGTGTACCCCGACATGACGGAGCACGGATGGCCGAGCGACGAATGGCCGCAGTTGTTCGACCGGATCCTCGCCGCGCACATCCTCGTCATCGCCGGGCCCATCTGGCTGGGTGACAATTCGTCGGTCACCAAGAAGGTCGTCGAACGTCTCTACGGCTGTTCCTCGCTGCTCAACGAGCACGGCCAGTACGCGTACTACGGCCGCGCGGGCGGTTGCCTGATCACCGGCAACGAGGACGGCGTCAAGCACTGCGCGATGAACATCCTCTACAGCCTCCAGCACCTCGGATACGTGATCCCGCCGCAGGCCGACGCCGGCTGGATCGGGGAGGCCGGCCCGGGTCCCTCGTACCTCGATCCGGGGTCGGGCGGCCCGGAGAACGACTTCACCAATCGCAACACCACGTTCATGACCTACAACCTCATGCACACCGCCGCACTGCTCGTGCGGGCCGGCGGCTTTCCGGTGGGTGGCAACCAGCGATCGCTGTGGGACGCCGGGTGTCATCCGTCGTTCGAGAACCCCGAGCATCGGTGATGCCGGCACAGATCGGCGAGCGGGGGCCGGGGGCCGTGTGGTGCGCGCTCCTCCCGCTCGTGGTGCTCGTCGCCACCGGCTGTGGGGCGACGGGCGAGAGCTCCTACGATGTCGTCCCGGCGTCGGAACCTGCGGTGACCACGGCCGGCGAGCCGACGGTGATCACCACGGCGAACGGTCCCATCGGTGAAATGCTCTTCGACCGGAGGGACCAGGCGATCTACATCTTCGACCGGGAGGCAGGCACGGTCCCCGACTGCTACGGGGACTGTGCCGTGGCGTGGCCGCCGGTGCTCACCGTCGGTGCTCCCGTCGCGGCCGGTGACGCCGACCAGGGGCTGCTGGGCACCACGTCGCGCTCCGACGGGACCGCTCAGGTCACCTACGCCGGGCACCCGCTGTACTTCTATGCCGACGAGGAGCCCGGACAGGTGCTGTGCCACAAGGTCGAGGAGTTCGGCGGCCTGTGGCTGGCGATAGACGAGGCCGGCGTGCCACTCCCGTGACCGGGGTGACCGTCCGGTGGTGTTCTACCGCCGCCCGGGCGAACGTGAGCGGGTACCAGGAGTGACGGGTGCGCACCATTCGAACCCGCTATATCGGTCTGCTCACCAGATTCCTTGTTGCGCAGCATATCTCGAGCGCCGGTCCTCGTTCGGTGAGGGGCTTCCGCGGACCTTGGCCTGCGCGTCGAGTGCGGCTACCAGTACTGATGCCGTCTTCCGTCGGTGTCGGCGACGAAGATGACCGCGTCGGCGCCGTCCAGGTCTGCCGGGCCCAGCGGGATGTGGCCGGGCACGATCGGTTCGCCCGTGCCCATCGACGGGGCAAGCGCGGCGCACAGGGCCGGTGCCGGGAACAGGGCGCGGCGGGTGGTCGCCTCGGCCAACACGCCTTGGAGGGTGCCCGGATCGCTGTCGGGGTTGGCGTCGGTGGCCAGGAACACATAGCGCTCGCCGAGGGTGAGCCCGACGAGCGCGCCGGCGCTCCCCCAGCTCACCTCGCTCTCGCCGACCGGCATGTGGGACTGCGCACGCTGGAGGTGAACGTTGTGCGCGAATATGAGACTCGGCCCGCGTCGCTGCTCCTGGGCAACGATCGCGAGCAGGTTCTCGGCCATCATCTCGGCGCGCAGGCTGAGCAAGGTCGCGATGCGATCGGGTGCGGGACTGGCCATGGCGGCGTGATAGCGCAGCAGGCCCTGGGCGGTGCGCGCGTGCGCGACGGCGTGGTCGTAGCCGGTCGGGTCGGCGGAGCGCAGGCCGGGTGCCGCGCGGCGCAGGGCGCTGGCGAGGTCGTCGGCGACAATGCGCAGGGCGCGAGCGCGATCGGAGTCGCCGACGGACGCTGCCGGGTCGAACATGGCCGCCTGGTTCGTCCAGTCCGCGTCCTCGCCGAGCAGCGCGTCGAGGTCGCGGACCGATGCGGGCCGCAGCGCCGCGGGCAGGTAGTCGTTGGCCGAGGACAGTGCGCGTCGCGGGCTCGGCGCCCCGGAGAACTCCAACGGCGCGTCGAAGCCGTGGAAGCGAACCCGATCCTGCTCCGCGCGGCCGGCATTGTGCGCGCGGAGCCATTCGACGAGTTCGCGGTTGCCCGGCACCGCGCCGAACCCGTGGCTGAACCCGGTCGCGAGCACCGTGTCGATCTCCGCCGTTCCCACGGCCACGTAGTCGTCGACGACGGACGCGGCGAAGACGTCGGTCTCCAGCACGATCGACCGGTACCCCCGTTCGACGAGGTGACCGAGGAGTTCGTTGCGCAGAAGCGGGAACGCCTCGATCCCGTGGGTCGGCTCGCCGAGGGCGAGCAGGGTCGGCGGCTCGGGCCGCGTGGCGAGCAGTTCGTCGAGGGCGCGGCCCAGGCTCGCCGAGTCGTCGAGTTGGCGGCCGATTCCACGCAGTGCTGCGGCAGTAGACATGAACACCCCTTGTCGGAAGGAACTGCCCTCGACGATATCGTTGAAGAATCGGGTGAAACTTCTGCGATTCCGACCAGGAATCCGGAGGTAGAAGCCTCAATCGGAGGTGCACGTTGCGACCCATCGACCTCGCCCGGGAACACGGGTTGTCCGCACAGGCGATCCGCAACTACGACGACGCGGGCATCCTCCCGCCGACCGAGCGCAGCGAGACCGGCTACCGGCGCTACACGCCCCTGCACGCGCAGGCTCTACGCGCCTTCCTCGCGTTGCGCGGTGGCCACGGGCACCGGCAGGCAACGGACATCATGCGTTCAGTCAACCGCGGCGACACCGAGTCCGCCTACCGGCTGATCGACGCCGCGCACGTCGCGCTGCTCGCCGAACGCGGCACCCGCACCGAGGTCGCAACGGCCCTGGGCGCCCTGTCCACCACGGCACCGACTGCTGTCCGCGGTGGACCGCTGACTGTGGGCGAACTCGCCTGCCGACTCGGCGTGCACCCGGCCACGCTGCGCACCTGGGAGACCCAGGGCATCCTGCGCCCCGACCGCGACCGGGCAACGGGCTATCGCGAATACGGACCGGACTGCGTGCGCGACGCCGAGATCGCACGGCAACTGCGCCAGGGCGGCTACCCGCTGTCCCAGGTCGCCCGGTTCCTCGAGTCGCTGCGCACGGCGGGCGGGGCGGACGCGTTGGCCGCCTTCCTCGGCTCCTGGCAGGACCGGCTGACCACACGCAGCCGCAACCTTCTCGCCGGCGCGGCCCAGCTCGATACCTACCTCACCCTGCTCGACCGGACGCAGCAGGGGCGACCGACGACGTCGTGAGGGCAAGGGCCGGATCCTGGGGCCACTCCGCGCAGTGCCGGGTCGCTCGCGTGGACGCCACCGGTATCCCATCTTCCGGAGGCTTGCCCATGCCTCAGCCTCATTCTCGACCGGATTCCATTGTCACGGATACAATTCCGTGCGAGTCGCAGTCGCGAGCGGATCATGCCGTCCTCATTCGGAAACCGTGCACGCCGCTGCCGCGCCCGCCCCTCCAGCATCGCCTCGCACACAGTCTGCCCAGCGTCCAAGTGCACGACGTTGCATGCCAGAACCCCGTCGCGTCGAACCGGGGGCCTCGTCAAACCACAGCGATGGTGCATCCATTCCTATTTCGGTGCTCTTACCTCCTCCGGCTCCTTGTCCGGCCGCAGTCCCTTCCAACTCGGGTGGCGCAGACTGTCGCCGGTGAACTCGCGATACTCGACGTCCCCGACCAGCACCGGCTCGGCCCATCGGGCGGCCCGGACGACGGGCGCCGGAGGTATCACGTCGAACGGATCGCTGGGCCGCTCGAGTTCGTCGAGCCGCTCCCACAGGGCGCGCCGGCCGGCGGTGGTGAAGCCGGTGCCGAGGTTGCCGATGTGGACGAGACGGCCGTCGTCGTCGTGGGCGCCGAGGACAAGGGAGCCGAACGTCGCGCGGTGCATGCCGGTGCCCGGCAACCATCCCGCGATCACGGCCTCGGTGCTCTTGCGCAGGGCGGTCTTGATCCATGCCGTAGCGCGGCGTCCCGGTTGGTAGACGGAATCGGTCCGCTTGCAGACGATGCCTTCGAGACCGTGATCGCGGGCAAGGTCGAGGAGGATTTTCGTGTCGGTGCCGACCCAGTGCGGCGGCGTGCGGACCAGGGGGCCGGACATCGACAGGTCGACCAGCCGACGGCGACGTTCGAGGTACGGCAGCCGGGTCGTCGGCGCGCCGTCGAGCGCGAGCAGGTCGAATGCGTAGAACTCCACGGGGATGGTCCGGATCAGGGCCGCCGTCGGTTTCGCCACGTGGATGCGGCTCTGCAGCCGGGCGAACGCCGGCGCCCCGGACCGCGGATCGGGAGCGACGATCTCCCCGTCGACGACCATCGGCCGACCCCGGGACACCGCCGACAGTGCGATCGTCAATTCCGGGTAGACCCCCGAGACGTCCTTGCTGTTGCGGCTGTAGAGCCGGCACCGCTCGCCGTCGCACACCGCCACCGTGCGGGCGCCGTCCCACTTCATCTCCACCGCCCAGCCGGTGCCGATCGGCGGCCGGCCGGGCGTGGCCAGCATCGGGGCGGGCACCGCGGAGCGGGAGGCGGGCATGGGTCGAATTATCCCGTGTGCCGTGCCCGGCTGCAGGGCAACTGTTCGGATCACCCTGTACCGGAATGAATTACACGCGTGTATTCCGCTGCCGTCCGGTGGCGCCGGTGCATTGCCGCAGTTTTCGTGCCGGTGGCGAGACCTGTCGCTCGTCTTGACGAAACTCCTGCGGAGTGTCTACCGTCACATACATCCACTCAGCGGACATGCGTTCGCATTACGAACATACGGATCGAGGATCGGGTATGAACGAGCGGCACCTCGCCGGCCCAGACGAGTCTCAGGCTCGGCGCGCAGCCTTCGGCAGCTTCGTCGGCGCCGTCATCGACTGGTACGACTTCATCCTCTACGGCCTGGTGGCCGCGCTCGTCTTCAACAAGGAGTTCTTCCCCAACGTCAGCCCGGCCATCGGCACGCTCGCCGCGTTCGCGACTTTCGGCGTCGGATTCCTCTTCCGGCCGCTCGGTGGGGTGGTCTTCGGTCACTTCGGTGACCGCCTCGGTCGCAAACGGATGCTGGTGCTCACCATCGTGATCATGGGAAGCGCCACTGCCCTGATCGGCCTGCTGCCGAGCTTCGCGTCGATCGGGTGGTGGGCGCCGGTCCTGCTCGTCACGCTGCGGGCTGTGCAAGGATTCGCCGTCGGCGGTGAATGGGGTGGTGCCGCGTTGATGGCGGTGGAGAGCGCGCCACCGAAGAAGAAGGCTCTCTACAGCAGCGGCGTACAGGTCGGCTACTCCGTCGGCCTGATTCTCGCCACCGGTTTCGTCATGCTGATGAGCAGTGTCACGACCGACGAGGCTTTCACCCAATGGGGGTGGCGTGTTCCGTTCGTCGCCAGCATCGTGCTCGTCGCCTTCGGCCTGTGGGTACGCTCCAGCGTGGAGGAGAGTCAGGAGTTCACCGAGAAGGTCGAGAGGCTCGAAGCGGAGCTCGGCGAGCAGAGCCGCAAGCGCATCCCCCTCGTGGAAGCACTGACCAAGCATCCCAAGGCTTTTCTGCAGATCATCGGTCTGCGCTTCGTCGAGCTGTTCTCGATGTACATCGTCACGACGTTCGCGCTCAGCTATTCCACCAACGAACTCGGCATGGAACGCAGTTTCATGCTCAACGTCGGCCTGCTCGTCGGTGCCCTCGGAATGGTGACCATCCCGTTGTTCGCGTGGCTGTCCGACCGGTACGGGCGTCGCCGGGTGTACATGCTCGGTTCCGCACTCGGCGCCGTCTGTGCGTTCCCGTTCTTCGCGATGCTCGAGGGCGGCTCGATGATCGGAACCGTCATCTTCGCGGTGCTGTTGGTCAACATCGCCCACGACATGGTGGTCAGCGTGCAGCAGCCGCTGTTCACCGAGATGTTCGGCGCGGAGTACCGCTACAGCGGCGCCGGGGTGGGCTACCAGGTGGCCAGCGCGGTCGGGGGTGGCTTTACCCCCTTCATCGCGGCGGCCCTGGTCACCGTCTCCGGCGGGTCGTGGCACCTGGTGGCGGTCTATCTCGCCGGCGGATGCGTGATCTCCGGGATCATCGCCTGGCGGCTCGGACACGACCACGGTGACGCCGGCCGGGCCGCCCGGGCGTCGCGGACATCGACTGTCGCGACCGCGCCCTGAGACGCGGATCGACCGGAGGCGGCGACGGACGGGGCCAGGGGCGTGGGCGCTCGAAATCTCCTACGCGTAATGGCTTCTCGATCACGAAATGCTGCACGGATCGGTTGATCCGCCTCGCCGGGCCGGGTGCGGCCGAGCATGGAAGGGGAACCGCCGGCACCGCGCACGGCTCATGGTCCGCTGATCGCGAGATCGGCCCCGATCCGCTGGGCTGCTTCCTGCAATCGGGAGACCACTCGTGCCTCGACGTCCGCGCCGGAATGCGCGATGTTCTGCAGGGAAGAGTTGAGCGCGGCGACGATCCGGCCGGTTCGGTCCCGGATGGGCACGGCGACGCCGCGAACCCCCAGTTCCAGTTCGTCCTCCGACAGCGCCCAACCCCGCTCGGCCGTGGTCAGGATCTCGGCGCGCAGCCGGTCCGGGTCTACGAGGGTCTGCTCGGTGAACGCCCGCAGTTCCGTCGTCTCCAGGTAGCGGTCGAGTTCGTCGGCGGTAAGGCCGGACAGCAGGACCCGGCCGTGCGAGGTCGCGTACGCCGGGAAGCGCATGCCGACCGAGATCGCGATACGCACGATCCGCGGCGAACGGACTCGCGCGACGTAGAGTGCGTCCGATCCGTCGAGCACGGTGACCGAGACGGTTTCCTCGAGTTCGGCGGCGAGTTTCGCCAGGTGCGGTTCGGCCAGCTGCGGGAGCGCCAGCCCGGACAGGTAGGAGAAGCCGAAACGGAGAACGCGCGGGGTCAACATGAAGCGACGACCCTCCTGCCGCAGGAACCCGCGATCGACGAGGGTCAGCAGGATTCTTCGCGTTGTCGATCGGGTGATCCCCACCACCTGAGCCACCTCGCTGAGAGTGCGCTCCCGGTGCTGTTCGTCGAAGCACTCGAGCACCGCGAGCCCACGGTCCAGAGACTCGAGGAAGTACCGTTCACCGGCGGCCGATCGCATGAGCCAATCCTAGGCACGCGACGTGTCTTCGCCTGCCCACGGCTGGGCCTCCCGGGAGGCAGGCCGGTGCCGGATCACGATCGCATGGTTCGTGCCCGGCCGGTACCGTCGCCCCCGGCGAGGCCGCGGAGGTACACCGCGATCGGCCGGGCCAATTGCGCGACGCTCGCGGCGGTGCCGGCGGCGAGTCCCTCCAGCGACCGGGCGCCGAGCAGCCGGTCCACGGTCAGTCCCTCGGCCAGGCTCACGAGATCGGCAGCCGCGGAGTCGGCGTCGTCGGCGCCGCAGGCGGCCACGAGGTCGCGCGCGGCGGCGCGGGAGAACAGGGCGGCTGCAAGGCCGGCGCGTTGCTCGGCACCGATGGCCGGGTCGGTGGCCAGGGCATACCGCACGAGCAGATCCCGGCGGCGGTGGGCCAGGTCGCGGTCGAGTGCCGTCGCGACCGCTCGCGCGGCGGCGTCGACGTCGACCGGGGTCGGCGGGCGGGTGAGACCGGAGTGCTCGAACGCGTCGCGTGATCGCTCAGCGAGCCGGTGCACGGCGGCGTCGAGCAGGGCTCCGCGGGTGCGGAAGTAGTACGAGCACGAGCCGTCGGGCAGGGCGAGGGCGCGGTCGACGGCCCGGTGGGTCAGCGCGCGCAGTCCGTCGCGGGCGATCAGGTCGAGGGTGGTCTCGGCGATCAGGGGGCGACGGTCGGGGCTGCTGGCCATGATCGAACTCTACATATGTAGAGTCCTCTACCAATGTAGAGGAGGTGGGATGGCCGAGGATCCGTACCAGCGGGCCGGCGCCGCCGCCCTGGGGCGGCTGCACCGCGACCTCGCCGCGCAGCGCACCACCCCGCGCGGCGTCTACCTGTGGGGGCCGGTCGGTCGCGGCAAGACGTGGCTGATGGAGCGGTTCCTCGAGGCCGTGCCCGGTCCCGCGCGACGGCACCACTTCCACGGCTTCTTCGCCGGCCTGCATGCGCAGGCGCATCGCCTCGGCTCGATCGACGACGCCGTCGACGCCGCGCTCGGCGACGCCCGTGTGCTGTGCTTCGACGAGTTCCACGTCCACGACGTCGGCGACGGCATGCTCGTCGCGCGCGCCGTACGCATCCTTCACGAGCGGGGCGTCGCGCTCGTCGCCACCTCCAACTACCCGCCCTCGGGCCTGTTGCCCAACCCGCTGTTCCACCACCTGTTCGAGCCCACCATCGCCCTGCTCGAACGCCGGCTCGAGGTGGTCGAGGTCGGCGGGCCGATCGACCGTCGCCGCACCGGTACGGCCACCCCGGGCGACGGGTTCGCCTCGGGTGAGTTCCTCCCGCCCGGCGCTCTCGACGTTCCGGAGCCGGGGGAGCGGCGAACCCTGCGACCGTCGGGCCGCGCACTACCCGTCCTCGCCGTGCGCGGCGACGTCGTGTGGTTCGACTTCGCCGACCTGTGCCGCGCCCCCACCGCGCCCGCCGACTACCTCGCCGTCCTCCGCGAGCACGGCGAGTGGGTCGTCACCGGTGTCCCGCCGCTGCGCGAGCTCGACGCGGACGCCCTGCGCCGCTTCGGCAACGTCGTCGACGTGCTGTGCGACGCCGACGTCCGGCTCACGGTGTCGGCCACCGTCGCGCGCGCCGACTTCGCGACGTCCGTCCCCGCCGAACCCGACGTCGACCGGCTGCTCAGCCGCCTCGCACTGCTCCGCGAACCCGCCCGAGCCTGGATTCAGGACAGCCAAACCTTATAGACTGCCGCGGTGGTACCACGTTCTTCCGAGCTCGTCGACTGTCCGACGGTTCCGTTCGTCCGACATCTCGCCGAACACGGCGAACGGACCGCACTCGTCTGCGACGGCACCGAGATCACCTATCGCGACCTGGCCGAGCGGGTCGCCGCCGTCGCCGACCGCCTCGGCACCACCCGGCGTCTCGTCCTGGTCGCCGGGGCCAACGCCGTCGACCCGATCGTGGCCTACCTGGCGGCGCTGTCCGCCGGCCATCCCGTGCTGCTCGTGCCCGGCGACCGGCCCGACGCCCTGGCCGCGACGATCGAGGCCTACCGGCCCGACGTCGTCGTCGACGGCGGCCGGATCGAAGAACTCGCCGACGGCACCCACGACCTGCATTCCGACCTCGCGCTGCTGCTCAGTACGTCCGGCTCGACCGGCTCGCCCAAGCTCGTGCGCCTCTCGCACCGCAATGTGCAGGCGAACGCCGAGGCCATCGCCGACTACCTCGACATCCGCGACACCGACCGCGCGATCACCACCCTGCCGATGCACTACTGCTACGGCCTGTCGGTCCTGCACAGCCACCTGCTGCGGGGCGCCGGGACCGTGCTCACCGACCGGTCCGTCACCGACCCCGGATTCTGGGACCTCGTGCACCGGCACCGGGTCAGCGCCCTCGCGGGCGTGCCGTACACCTTCGACCTGCTCGACCGCGTCGGCTTCGCCGACATGGACCTGCCGAACCTGCGCTACGTCACCCAGGCCGGCGGCCGTCTCGACCCCGACCGCGTCCGCCGCTATGTCGACCTCGGCCGGCGCGACGGGTGGCAGTTCTTCGTCATGTACGGCCAGACCGAGGCCACCGCCCGCATGGCCTACCTGCCCCCGCACCTCGCCGCGGAGCACCCCGGCACGATCGGCGTCCCCGTTCCCGGCGGCGCCTTCCGCATCGACCCCGTGCCCGAGGCCGGCGACGGTGCCGGCGAACTCGTCTACACCGGGCCCAACGTCATGCTCGGCTATGCCACCGACCCGTCCGAGCTGGCCCTCGGGCGTGTCGTCGACGAACTGCGCACCGGTGACCTCGCCGTCCGCACCGACGCCGGGCTGTACCGGATCGTGGGCCGTCGCTCCCGCTTCGCGAAGCTGTTCGGCCTGCGCATCGACCTGCAGCGCATCGAATCCGTCCTCGCGCGCCACGAGCTCGTCGCGTGCTGCGCCGGCGGCGACGACGAACTGATCGTCGCCGTCCAGGGAGCCGACGCCGCGCCCGTGCGGGCGGTCGCGGCCCGCGCGAGCGGGCTGCCCGAGTCCGCGGTGCGGGTGTGCGTGGTGGCCGAGCTGCCCCGCACCCCCAACGGCAAACCGGACTACCGCGCCGTCGCCGCGCTCGGCGCCGCCCCGGAACCGCCGCAGCCGGCGCCCGAGGCGCGGGCCGTGGACCCCCGGCGGCTGCGGGCGCTGTACGCGGACGTTCTCCGCCGCGACGACGTCACCGACGACAGCACGTTCGTCGACCTCGGTGGCGACTCGCTGTCGTACGTGCGCATGTCGGTGCGGCTCGAGCGGCTGCTCGGGCATCTGCCCGCGGACTGGCCGACGACGCCGCTGCGCGAGCTGAGCCCGTCGTCGCGCCGGGCGCCGTGGGGCTGGCGGATCGTCGAGACCAACGTGCTCATCCGCGCCGTGGCGATCGTGCTCATCGTCGGCTCGCATCTGCACCTGTTCGCCCTCGTGGGCGGGGCGCACGTGCTGCTCGCGGCCGCGGGCTACAACTACGCGCGATTCCAACTGCCCAAGCCCCGCGCCGAGCGGCTGCGCACCACCCTGCTCAGCGTCGCCCGGATCGCCGCACCGGCCGTCGTGTGGATCGGCGCGGTGCACGCGCTCACCGGCGAGTACCGCTGGTCGAGCGTGTTCCTGCTCAACGGGGTGCTCGGCCCGCCCGCGTGGACGAAGGAATGGCGGTACTGGTTCATCGAGGCGCTGGTGTACGCGCTCGTCGCGGTGGCTCTGTTGCTCGCCGTGCCGTGGTTCGACCGGCACGAGCGACGGTTCCCGTTCGCGTTCCCGCTCGCGCTGGTGGGCGTGGGCCTGCTGACCCGGTACGAGGTGCTCGGGCCGGACATGCCGACCAGTCAGATCCTGGCGTCGTACGTGGTGTTCTGGCTCTTCCCGCTCGGCTGGGCGGCCGCCCGGGCGACCGCGGTGTGGCAGCGGCTGGTGGTGTCCGTCCTGGCGGTGGCGACGGTGCCGGGGTTCTTCCATGCCGAAACCGACCGCACCGCTCTCGTGATCGGCGGCCTGCTCCTGCTGATCTGGGTGCCGCGGACCTGGTGGCCGGCGCTGCTGGTGCGGCCGGCCGAGGTGCTCGCCGCCTCGTCGCTCTACATCTACCTGACCCACTTCACGGTCTATCCGCTGCTGCGGGACATCGACCCGTGGCTCGCGTTCGCGGCCTCGCTCGTGGTGGGTGTGGCGTACTGGCAGCTGTGGGTGCGGCTCGGCCGGCTGTGGGGCCACTTCGGCCGGGTATCCGTCCTCACCATGCTTGCGCGGCGTGGTGCTACCCGCGCGCGTGAGAACGCGCGCGGGTAGCACCGACGGGCGCGGATGTCCGGCGCCTTCTCGTCAGGGCAGCAGTCGGTCGATGAAGCTGTTGCTGAATACCCGATGCGGGTCGAGCCGGTTGTACACCGCCCGCGCGGAGTCCCAGTTCTCGTCCGCGGGCACGCCTTCCCGGTAGGTGTCGGGCAGGACCTGCTCGATGACCCGCTGGTCCGTGTACGGCAGTTCGGGGCCGAACGCCCAGCCCTTGGACCATTCGGGCCGGAAGGTGGAGTCGGCGTTGTTGTAGTGACCGCGCATCCACTGCTCCATCTCGCGGTAGAACGCGAACATGCCGGGGGTGCCCGGCACCCCGAGCACGTTGAGCCAGATCGCGGTGTCCCACTCGGGGTGGTCGGGTCGCGGCCGGGTCGCGGAGATGGTCGGCGGCCCGGCGGACGGGACCCGCACGTCGTCGGGCTGATCGAGCCCGCAGCACCGGATCTCGACCGGGCCGTTGAGCGGGTACTGCCCCAGCGCCCGGTAGTGCTCGATGCGTTCGTGGAACCACTGCGTGAAGTCGTGGATCACGTTCGCGATGTTGGCGCGGTTGGTGAGGACCGCGCCGCCGCCCTCCGTGAGCCGCAGGGTGGTGGCCTTGATGTAGAACTGCAGGTCCCTGGACCAGCCCCAGATGTCGCTCGAGTTCGTGGCGGCGAGGCCGGCGACCGTGGTGTTGTAGTAGACCTGCCCGAAAGCCGGCGCGATGGCGGGGTTCCCGGCCGTCATCTGCCCGAGCAGGTCGGTGACGGGCTCGGGGACGTTGTCCGAGAACGGATAGTTGTACGGGCCGAACACCTCTCGGGACGTCACCGGCTTCTGCGGAGCGAGGGACCACACCTTCATCCACGGCTTGTCGGTGAACGGATACCAGATCGCCTCCGCGCGCCCGCAGGCCCGCACGAAGCTCTCGAAGGTGCGTCCCGGTGCTCCGGCAGGCGCGAACAGCTCGCGCCAGTCGATGTCGGTGTAGCTCTGGCACCGCATCCGGGTGTCCGGGCCGGCCTGCAGGGTGACCGAGGTGACGAACGTCCGGCCGAGGTGGGCGAGCAGCGCGGTGACGTCCGCGTCGGCGCGCGTGTAGGTGCGCAGCGCGTACTCGCTGCCGTTCCACGCCACCGTGGTCAGTTCCGTGACGAGATTGCTCAGCGAGCCGAAGGTGTGTCCCGGGACGTTCTTTTCGCCATCGGCGGGCAGCGCCGCACCGTGCGCGTTGACGGCCAGTGCACCGGCGATGGACAGCACCCCGGGGGCGGGGAGGTTGGCCCAGCCGAGGCCGTGCCCCTGCAGCGCCGTGGTGATCGCGTCGAGTGTCGCTCCGGCTCCGGCGGTGACGGTGGCGGGGTCCGAACCGGAGTGCACCGACACCCCGTTCAGGTGCGCCATCGTGTCCGCCAGGATCACCCTGTCCACCGGTGCGCCGTTGACGATGGTCAGCGGAGTCCAGCCGTGCATCGCGCCACGCGGCCGGACGGTGTAGCCGTGAGCGTGGGCCCAGTTCGCGAGCCGGACGACGTCCTCGGGACTGCGCGGGGCGCACGTCCAGATCGCGTCGAGCATGATCTCCTTGGACCAGTTCTGGTAGGCCTGCTGGTAGAGGGCGATGCCGTCGGGAAACGCGGCCGGGGTGGTCAGGGTGGCACCGGACGAGCCGGCCGGTACGGCGTGGACGGGGGTCCAGCCGCCGAGCGCGGTGGCGGCGAGCGCGCCCGCGCCGGCGGCGAGGAAACCCCGGCGCGACAGGCGCAGGGGTTCGGTGCGAATCGTCATGAACACACTGCTTTCTCACCGGACCGTGGCGGACCGGTGCTGGGGGAGGACGGGGTGTCAGGCGATGGTGAGGACCACGTCGGTGAGGGCGGGCGCGAGGTCGCGCTCGACCACCGCGGCGGTCGCGAGCAGCCGGTCGCCGGTGCGCCAGGCGCGCACCCGCAGGGTCTCGCCGGGAAAGACGACGCCGGCGAACCGGGCCGTGAATCCGCGCACGGACGCGGCATCACCGTCGAGCGCCGCGTCGGTGAGCGTCTTGCAGACGATCCCGTACGTGCACAGCCCGTGCAGGATCGGAGCGGGGAACCCGGCGGCCTGCGCGAACTGCGGGTCCGAGTGCAGCGGGTTGCGGTCGCCGCACAGCCGGTACAGCAGGGCCTGTTGCGGCAGCGTCGCGACATCCACCTCGAAATCGGGTGCCCGGTCCGGCAATTCGACGGACTCGGACGGTCCGCGTTCGCCGCCGAAGCCGCCCTCGCCGCGGGCGAAGATGGACGAGCGGGCCGTCCACAGCGGGTTGCCGGCCGGATCCGTAGTCGTCGACTCCTGCACGATCACCGCGGCCTTGCCCTTGTCCCACACCTCGGCGATTCGGGTCACGGTGCGGCCCTTGCCTTCCGGTGGCAGGGGAGCGTGCACCGTCACCTCCTGGCTGCCGTGCACCACCTTCGCCAGGTCGATCTCGATGCCCGGGAACGAGACCTTCGGCGGCTCGGTGGCGTGGAACGTCGCGGCGACGGTGGCGAAGGTGGGCAGGACCTGCGGATCGCCGTCGCGCAGGTAGCGCAGCTCACCGAGGTCGGTGGGACGCGCGCCGGCGCCGAGACCGAGGTGATAGAGCTGGACGTCGCTGCTGCTCCAGGCGAATTCCTGGGCGGGCAGTTCGGCGCCGAGTGCGACGGCGGGATCGATGGGCACGCGGGACCCTTTCTGTTCGGCGGACGGGGTTCGGCCGGATCGAGTGCGGCTCAGTGCTGTTCGGCGGTCTCGGAGATCGGCCGCGCGGCGGGCTGCTCCGGTCGGCCGAGGGCGTCGAGGACCGCGAGATAGGCGAAGGTCATGGCCGGGCCGATCGTGGCGCCGGGGCCGGCGTAGGTGTGGCCCATGACGGGACCGCTGGCGTTGCCGGCCGCGTAGAGACCCTCGATCACGGTCCCGTCCTCGCGCAGGACCCGGGCGTCGGCGTCGGTGCGCAGGCCGCCCTTGGTGCCGAGATCGCCGGGCACCACCTTGATCGCGTAGAAGGGGGCCTTGTCGATGGCGCCGAGGCTCGGATTGGGCTTGTTGCGCGGGTCGCCGTAATAGTGGTCGTAGCCGGATTCGCCGCGTCCGAAGTCCTCGTCCCGGCCCGCGCGGGCGAAGCCGTTGAATCGTTCGACGGTCGCGGTGAGGGTCTGCGCCGGCACGCCGATCTTCTCGGCGAGCTCGTTGATCGAGCCGGCCTGGACCACCACACCCGCCTTCAGCCACCGCTTGGGGAAGGGACTGCGGGGCGTGATGCCGGCGAAGGTGTAGCGATTGCGGTAGCGCTGGTCGAGGATCATCCAGCACGGGATGTTCTCGCCGGGTCCGTCGCCCCGGCCGTGGCGGCCGCCGTACATGGCGTGCACCGCCTCGACGTACGGAGCGGATTCGTTGACGAAGCGCCGGCCGGCCGCGTTGACCATCATCGAGCCCGGCAGGCTGCGCTCGGACAGGGCGAACCACGGGCCGCCGGTGAGCGGGAAGGACGGACCCCACCAGGCGTCGTCCATGAAATCGACGGCGGCACCGAGAGCCTGGCCCGCGCGGATGCCGTCCCCGGTGTTGGCCTTCGCGCCGACGGTCCACTCGGTGCCGATCGGGGCGCGCTGATACTGCGTGCGCATCTGCTCGTTGTGCTCGAAGCCGCCGGAGGCGATCACGACGCCGCGGCGGGCCCGGATGGTGTGCTTCCGTCCGTCCGACTCGACGCGCACACCGCGCACCACCCCGTCCTCGACGACGAGGTCCGTCAGGGCGGTGTTGAGCAGCAGCGGAACCCCGGCGTCGCGCAGGCCGACGCGGAGTCCGGCCATGAGCGCCTGGCCGCGGACCAGCAGGTGCTTCCTCGTCGCGCGGGCCCACAGGTATCGCATGCCGACCTTCGCGGCGCGGACCGGTCCGCGCGGGTTGCGCATGAGGAGGTTGAGCCACTTGTAGTCGGCCTGGGTGATGACGAAGTTCGGCGGGCCCTTGACGTAGTCGGGCTCGAGCAGGGCGAGGTCGTCGCCGAGGCGCTTGCCGTCGAACGGCTTCGGCTCGACGGACCGCCCGCCGAGCCGGCCGCCGGGGGCCTCGGGGTAGTAGTCGGAGTAGCCCGGCACCCACTGCAGTTCCAGGGCGCTGTGCTTCAGCACGAAGGACAGCATCTCGGGCCCGCGGTCGATGTAGGTGTCGATCTTGTCGGCGGGCACCACGTCGCCGATGATGCTGTGCAGGTAGGTGCGGGCCGAGTCCGGGGTGTCGGTGACCCCGGCGGCCCTCAGGGCCTCGTTGTTCGGGATCCACACCCCGCCGCCCGAGCGCGCGCTCGAGCCGCCGTAGTGGGGTGCCTTCTCGATCAGGACGACGCTCGCGCCCTGGTGCGCGGCGGTCAGCGCGGCGGTCATTCCGCCGGCACCGCTGCCGACTACGACGATGTCGTATTCCTGCTTGATCATGTAGAACACGTTATAGAATGATGGCGCGGTGAGTCCATCCCCTCTGCCAGGAAGAATCACCCGCACACCACGGGCCGAACGGAAACAGGTTGCAGAACATGCCGGTCGCCGGTGAACAGGAAGGAACCGCAATGCTGCCGACACAACTGCGCACCCGGCTGGCGGACGAGCTCGAGGCCGCCGAACGCGACCGCACCCCCGTCGACCCGCTCGTGGCCCGGCACCCCGACATCGACGTCGTCGACGCCTACGAGATCCAGCTGATCAACATCCGTCGCCGGCTCGCCGCCGGTGCCCGCGTGGTCGGCCACAAGGTCGGGCTGTCCTCCCTGGCCATGCAGCAGATGATGGGCGTGGACGAACCCGACTACGGCCACCTGCTCGACGACATGCAGGTCTTCGAGGACCGGGCCGTCGACACCTCGCGGTACTGCTTCCCGCGGGTGGAAGTCGAGGTGGCCTTCGTGCTCGGCAAGGACCTGCCCGGCGCGGACTGCACCGAGAGCGACGTCCTCGACGCCACCGTCGCGTTCGCGCCGTCCATCGAACTGATCGACAGCCGGATCAAGGACTGGAAGATCGGCCTCGCAGACACCATCGCCGACAACGCCTCCTCCGCCGGATGGGTGCTCGGCGCGCAGCGGGTGGCGCCGTCCGGCGTCGACATCAAGGGCATCGACGCCGTGCTCAGCCGCAACGGCGAACGGATCGCCGAGGGGCGCAGCGACGCGGTGCTCGGCAATCCCGTCACCGCCGTCGCCTGGCTCGCCCGCAAGGTCGAGAGTTTCGGAGTGCGGCTGAAGGCGGGCGACATCGTCCTGCCCGGCTCGTGCACCCGGGCCGTCGACGCGCGCCCGGGCGACGAGTTCCACGCCGAGTTCGCGGGACTGGGCTCCGTCTCGCTCACGTTCTCGTGACCACCCGGTCCCGACTGCAAGGAGAAACAATGGCCAAGGCAAGTGTCGCGATCGTCGGGTCGGGCAACATCAGCACCGACCTGCTCTACAAACTGCAGCGTTCGGACCTGCTCGAGCCGCGGTGGATGATCGGCATCGACCCGGCGAGCGAGGGCCTCGCCCGCGCCCGCACGCTCGGCCTGGAGACGTCGGCCGAGGGCATCGACTGGTTGCTCGCGCAGCCGGAGAAGCCGGACCTGGTGTTCGAGGCGACGTCCGCGTACGTGCACCGGGCGGCGGCGCCGAGGTACGAGGCGGCCGGCATCCGGGCGATCGACCTCACCCCTGCCGCCGTCGGACCGGCCGTCGTGCCACCGGCGAACCTCGGGGCGCATCTCGACGTGCCCAACGTCAACATGATCACCTGCGGCGGTCAGGCCACCATCCCGATCGTGCACGCCGTCTCCCGGGTGGTGGACGTGCCCTACGCCGAGATCGTGGCGTCGGTGGCGTCGGTGTCCGCCGGGCCGGGCACCCGCGCCAACATCGACGAGTTCACCAAGACCACCAGCCGGGGCATCGAGACCATCGGCGGTGCCCGCAAGGGCAAGGCGATCATCATCCTCAATCCGGCGGACCCGCCGATGATCATGCGCGACACCATCTTCTGTGCCATCCCCGAGGACGCCGACCGGGACGCGATCGCCGAGTCCATCCACCGCGTCGTCGCCGACGTGCAGGAGTACGTGCCCGGCTACCGCCTGCTCAACGAACCACAGTTCGACGAGCCGACCGTCGTGTCCGGCGGGCACGCCACCGTCACCACCTTCGTCGAGGTGGAGGGCGCCGGCGACTTCCTGCCGCCGTACGCCGGCAACCTCGACATCATGACCGCGGCCGCCACCAAGGTGGGCGAGGAGATCGCCCGCGCGCTCCTCTCGGCGGACTCCCTCCCCTCGAACTCCACCGTGAAGGCCTGACTCCGATGACCTCTTCGAACTCCGACCTCCGTCGCGACGACATCTTCTTCGAGCCGTCGTGGGACATCCGCGTGACCGACACGTCGCTGCGCGACGGCTCGCACCACAAGCGTCACCAGTTCGACCGGGAGGAGGTGCGCGCCGTCGTCGCCGCCCTCGACCTCTCGGGCGTCCCCGTCATCGAGGTCACGCACGGCGACGGCCTCGGCGGGTCCTCGTTCAACTACGGGTTCTCGAAAGTGCCGGAGCAGGAACTGATCAAGATCGCCGTCGATACCGCGCAGCACGCGAAGATCGCCTTCCTCATGCTGCCCGGTGTCGGCATCAAGGAGGACATCATCGAGGCGCAGGACAACGGCGCCTCGATCTGCCGCATCGCCACCCACTGCACCGAGGCGGACGTGTCCGTCCAGCACTTCGGGCTCGCCCGCGAGCGCGGGCTCGAGACCGTGGGCTTTCTGATGATGGCGCACACCGTCACCCCGGAGAAGCTGGCCGAGCAGGCCCGCATCATGGCCGACGCGGGCTGCCAGTGCGTGTACGTCGTCGACTCGGCCGGCGCGCTCGTTCTCGAGCAGGTCGCCGAACGCGTCGAGGCGCTCGTCGCGGAACTGGGTTCCGACGCGCAGGTCGGATTCCACGGGCACGAGAATCTCGGCCTGGGCGTGGCGAATTCGATCGCGGCGGTCCGCGCGGGTGCCAAGCAGATCGACGGGTCGGCCCGCCGGTTCGGCGCGGGTGCCGGCAACACCCCGGTCGAGGCGTTCGTCGGCGTGTGCGACAAGGTGGGGATCAAGACCGGCATCGACTTCTTCGCCGTCGCGGACGCCGCGGAGGACGTCGTGCGCCTCGTGATGCCCGCCGAGTGCCTGCTCGACCGTCAGGCCCTGATGATGGGCTACGCCGGGGTGTACTCGAGCTTCCTGCGCCACGCCGAGCGCCAGGCCGAGCGGTACGGGGTCTCCGCCGCGGAGCTGCTGGTGCGGGCGGGCAAGCGCAAGCTCATCGGCGGCCAGGAGGACCAGCTGATCGACATCGCCCTCGAACTCCAGCGCGAACAGCAGACCGCCTGACCGACCGACCGAATGTCACATCGCGTCAATTCGATCGACGCAATGTGACATTCGGCCCCAACGGGTTTCGACGCTCAGCCATCCGGGTTCGCCACCGGTGGCGTCCTCACGGTCCATCAGCGAGGTCTGTCGCTGTTCGAATTCGAATCGCCGCGACCCTTCGAACACCGCACCGACCTCCTCGAACCCCGTTGCCGCCACCGGCCGTGTGCGACCGTCCCCGCTGCGCCGGAGCAGGCGATGACCCGTCAGACGGCTCCACAACACCTCGACCGCGGCCGCGCCCACCAGCAGGCAGGCCAGTCCCGGAATCGTCATCGCGAACAGCGCGCCCATCGTTCCAGGGTATCGAGCCGTGGAACGCGGCAACGATTTCCGGAGCGCAGGGGCGGGTATCGAGGGACTTCGCCGGTGCTCGCACTGCGGAGCCCGTCCGGGGGTGCTCTGCCCGTAGCCGGGTGGATGAAGGACGGTGCATGTGCCACCGACGCGGTCAAGCCTGACCGGGCCGTCTCCGGGCCGGGCCGGCCCGACCCGACAGATGCCGCGATGTCCTGACCGATATCCGGGGGGACTGTGAACCGATCGTGGGCGAGAGCCGCCACAGTCCGGTGGCGGCGAGAATGTGCCACAGCGCGTGGCCTTGCAGGACACTACTCGGCCGGCAGAGCGAGGTCCGGTCGCCGATGGTGCCGAGCACGGCGCCGGACGCGAGAAGCAGTGCCGCGACGATCGTCGTGCGGCGCAGGTGCGGACGGACGCGGGCGCGTTCCAGCGCGAGTCCCACAGTGACCGCGGCGAGCAGTGCCTGCACGATCGTGGAGGCGCTCGAGCCGGCTGCGACGACGGGAACCATCACGAACGGAACGACGAGCCACCACCGCGGCGACAACCGTCGGTCGAACCGGTCGGAAGCGGCGTCGACGGCTATGTAAGCGAGCAATGTCGCGATCGGTATGTCGTGTGCGTAGGCCTGCCACGGCGGGTTCGGTCCGTGCGCTATGAGGGATCCGGCGCCGACCGCGATGACGAGGAGACCGTAGGTCACCGTCGGCGTGCCCTGCCGACGACGTGCGAGCACGGCCAGGCCGGCGATCACGAAGGCCAGGCTGGTGGCGGCAGCCGCTGGCTGCCCGAGAAAGCCTGCGTCTCGATAGAGCTCGCAGACGTTCGCCAGCATCATGGCTCGAGGCTATCCGTTACCGGTCCGCATCGGACATACACAACGGCAGCCGTCTCGACCTGGCTGTCGGGCCGAACGGTGCCGGGGTGGCCGGCGCCGGTTGCTCATCTCTTGGTTCGTCGACTGCCACCGTGCCAGTCCTGCTCCACTCCCACCTCGTCGGGAGCCACGCCGAGGCCGGGCAGCTGCGGCAGTTCGCGCAGGCTACGTTTGAGTTCGGCGAAGCCGGGGAAGCTCGCCAGCCCGACGACGTGGTCCCACAGGCGGAGGGCGTCCTCTTCGCCGGGTAGCCGGCTGATCACCGGCCCGAAGAAGGCCACGCCGTTCGGCGGCTGGAAGTGGATGATCGGCGTGCCGACGTCTCTGCCGGTCAGGCGCAGTGCCTCGTCGGTCTCCGCCTGGATGAGCGCATCGAGCGAGGGGTCGTCCAGCGCGTCCGCCACCTGCACGGGTAGGCCCGCCCGGGCCAGGATCGGCTCGAGGAAAGCCCGCGTTCCTTGCTGTTCCGGTCCGGCGGTGTTGTCGGCGTCCGGCGTGGTCTCGAATATCCACGCACCGAGCGCCCGGTACAGCGGATCCACCGCCTCGCGCCCGTGCTCGGCCCGCACTCGCGCCGCGACCCGGAGCAGCCGCAGCCCACTCGTGTGACCGGCTTCGTACTCGGGCGGGAAGTGAACGTCGTAGTCGACGTGCGCGTTGATCAGACGCAGCGAAATGAACCGCCAGTCGACTCGGAATTCGCGCTGGGCCGCCACCAGGCGCACCCACTTGCTGGTCATCCAGGCGAACGGGCACACCGGGTCGAAGTAGAAGTGGATATCTGCATCACTCATGCCTCGTCAGGCTACGGAGTGCTCGGGCGGTCGCCGGCACAGACACCCCTCTCGTCTGAGACGTCGTCGATCAGAGAAGATTCGGATCGCGGGGTCGACAGGCTGATCGCCTACGGCTTCACAAGTCCCGTTCGGTAGGCGATGACGACCAGTTGCGCGCGGTCGCGAGCACCGAGTTTCACCATGGCATGGCTGACGTGGGTGCGGGCGGTGGCCGGGCTGAGGCAGAGTTCGGCGCCGATCTCGTTGTTGCTCATGCCCATACCTACCAGCGTCAGGACCTCGCGTTCCCGGTCGGTGAGGACCTCGAGCCGATGATCGGCGGCCTTGTCGGCTGTGCGCTGGGTGGTGAACTGGGCGATGAGGCGGCGCGTGATGCGCGGTGCGAGCAGAGCTTCTCCGGCGGCGACCACGCGGATGCCGTGCAGGAGCTCGGCCGGGCCTGCGTCTTTGAGCAGGAAGCCACTGGCGCCGGCCTGGAGGCCTTCGAAGACGTAGGCGTCGGTGTCGTAGGTGGTCAGGATGAGGATGCGTACGTGTTGGAGCCCGTTGGTGGTGGCGATCTGCCGGGTGGCCTCGATGCCGTCCATCTTCGGCATACGGATATCCATGAGCACGACATCCGGGCGCAGGGCCCGGGCTTGCTCCACGGCTTCGGCGCCGGTTGCGGCTTCCCCGACCACCGTGATGCCGTCCTCGACCTCGAGGAGGATCTTGAAGCCGGACCGCACCAGATGCTCGTCGTCCACGAGTAGGACCTTGATCGGAGTGTCGCGGCCGGATGCGCCTGTCACCGGGTTCATACCTTCACCGTTGCGGCCGGGGCCAAGGGCAGCCGGGCGGTGACGGCAAAGCCGCCGCCCGGGAGCGGGCCGGCGTCGAAGTCGCCGCCCAAGAGTCGGCAACGCTCGCGCATCCCTACGATCCCGTGGCCGCGTGTGTCCGTGCCGGCGAACTCGGCGTCCGCACGGTCGGCGCCTCTGGCTGCTTTGTCGGTGTCCCCATCTACGCGCGGGCCGTCGTCTGTCACGCGGACTTCCACGGCGTCGGGGCCGTAGTTCAGGGCGACCGCGACCCTGGTCGGTCCGACATGGCGAATCACATTGGTGATCGACTCCTGCAGGATCCGGTACACGGCGCTGCCTACCGCGCTGGGTACGGGCGGTGGGGGTGATGTCGTCTCCAACTCGACGTCGAGCCCGGCTTCGCGTGCCCTGGCGGTGAGTTCGTCGACCTGCCCGAGCCCTGGGGGTGGGAGGCGGCCGTCGTTGTCGTCGCGAAGGACTCCGAGGATGGCCCGCATCTCCTGCAGTGCCCGGGAACTGGTCCGCTCGATGGCCTCGAGCGCCTGGCGTGCTTGTTCCGGTCGCTTGTCCAGCACGTGTGCGGTGACGCCGGCTTGGACGTTGATGATGGCGATGGCGTGCGCGACGGTGTCGTGGACCTCGCGCGCGATCCGGAGCCGTTCCTCGTCGACCCGGGCGCGTGCTTCGTCCTCACGAGAGCGTTCGGCCAATTCGGCGCGCTCGAGTGCTTCTTCCGCGATGACTCTCCTCGAGCGGACGCTCTCCCCGAGGGCGGCACTCATGCCCGCGGCGCCTATCCGGAAGTACACCCAGCCGACGGCGGCTGGGGGTTCGATGTCGGTCGCGGCGATCAGCCAGACCGCGGCCAGTGCTGCGATGCCCACAACGGCCATCACCAGCGAGCGACGTCCGTCGCCGCGGGCGGTGAGGGTGTAGAGGGCCACGAACAGGCCCAGCCATCCGGGGCCGTCCGGGAAGTCGAGGGTGTAGTACACCATGCTGGCGAGCGCGGTCACGGCGAACACTGCGACTGGCCAGCGGCGGCGCAGGACCAGGACCGCGCCACCGGCGATCAACAGCAGGTAGCCGAGGTTCCCGAGGTCGGACAGGGGGCGCAGCACTGCTTCGGGCTCCCCGCTGTTGCGGACGACGGTGCCCTGGACCTGCATGACAGTGATGAATACCGCCAGCAGCACATCCTGCGCCCAGGCGGGCGGGCGGAACAACGTGACGCGATCCGGCATGGCGCGATCATATGGTTCCGGGTGGGGAAAACAACTCCCGCGAACTGCGCGGCCGCCTACGTCGAGAAGCGTGGTTGCGCGCGAGCCACATACGTCGAACTTCGTATCCGCTGTCGCCCGCTGCCCGAGGACACCCCGTTGCCGAGACGCGACGATCGTATGCGTCCGCTCAACGACGGAGGCCTCCATGAGCGCGGCCGGAACCCGTCGTTCGACCGAAAGGATCCGCAATGCCTGTCCTCGATTTGCTTGCCGCACCGTCGATCACGCACGTCTCCGTTGTCGCTGCCGGTTACGAGCTCGGCGTCGGGCGAACCGTGCCCACCGCGGCAGCCGTGCTGGGGCTGATCAGCGCCGTCGCCGGTGGGCTGGCCCTGGCCCGATCCCGCCGCACCGGCACCGGACGAGCTCGGACGATCGTGGCCCTGGTGCTGGGACCGATCAGCGTCATCGCCGGCGGGGTGCACGGGGTCAACTCCGCCGGTGGACTCGGCACCGGCAACGGGCTCGCCGGCGCCGTCCTCGCCGTGGCGCTCGGGCTGATCGGCACGGTCCTCGGTGGGCTGGCTCTGGCCCGCTCTCGTCGCACCAGCCGATCCGGTCACGATTCCAGGCCGGTGCCCGCGTCGTGACCCCCGCCCACTCCGTGCACCGCCACCGAGTGCTGCGCGGGGCCTGGCGCCGGCTCGGCCCGGCGCAGCTGTCCGCCGCCACGGCCGCCGCCGGGCCCGGCGTTCCCCTGGTCGCAGACGGTGGCACGTGACGAATCGAGCGCGCTCGGGCCTGCGCCCACCTGGGCGCCCGCTGCTGACGCGGTGGGCCTTGTCGAGCCGGCGCGGCCCGCGTCGAGGTGGCTGCGGTGACGAGCAGGACGAGCCCTGCCGGTGACGGGCAGTGTGGGCTCGCGGTGCGGTGACGTCGAGCACCGCGAGCTGGCGGCCGGGTGCGTTCTCGGTCGTGAGCGGCGGGCCAGGTGGTGCGATGGTTACCCTCGACTGATGGCGGCATTCCCGGAGTCCACGGTAGGCACGAACTCGGCGGTGGCGCGCCTCGAGAGCACCTTTGCCGACGAGTTGGCCGCCCTGGCGGTGCCGTGGCAGGGCGCTCATGCCCCCGACCCGACGTTGCTGGTGCTCAACGAGCAGCTCGCGGTGTCGCTGCGATGGGACGTGGAGGTGCTGCGGAGCGAGGTCGGGATCGGGGTGCTGTCCGGATCGACGGCGCCGGCTGGGGCCACGCCGGTCGCGATGGCGTATGCGGGACATCAGTTCGGCGGGTACGCACCCCTGCTCGGGGACGGCCGGGCGTTGCTGCTCGGCGAAGTGGTGGGCAGTGACGGTCGGCGAGTGGATCTGCACCTGAAGGGCTCGGGGCCCACGCCGTTTTCTCGGGGCGGTGACGGCTTCGCGGTCCTCGGCCCGATGCTGCGCGAATACCTGGTCAGCGAGGCCATGTATGCCCTCGGTATTCCCACGACGCGTGCGCTGGCGGTGGTCGCGACGGGCCGCCGCGTTCGCCGAGGCGGCGCCGAGCCCGGTGCCGTGCTCGCCCGGGTCGCGGCCAGTCACCTGCGGGTGGGCACCTTCGAATTCGCGGCCCGACAGGAGGGAGTCCTGCAGCGGCTCGCCGACTACGCGATCACCCGCCACTACCCGGAGTTGACCGAGCTGCCGGCGACGGGTGAGGGCAGTCGCTACCTGGCATTCTTCGAGGCGGTGGTCGAGGCGCAGGCAGCACTGGTGGCGCAGTGGATGCTCACCGGGTTCGTGCACGGGGTGATGAACACCGACAACACGACCATTTCGGGGGAGACCATCGACTTCGGTCCGTGCGCCTTCCTCGATGCGTTCGATCCGGCGGCGGTGTTCAGTTCGATCGATCACGGCGGCCGTTATGCGTTCGGCAACCAGCCCGCTGTCCTGAAGTGGAATCTGGCGCGCTTGGCGGAAACGCTGCTGCCGCTGCTCGATTCGACGCCGGATGACGCGATTGCCGCGGTGTCGGCAGTCCTCGATACCTTCGACGCGCGTTACGAGGGCCACTACGCCGCCGGGATGGCGGCCAAGCTCGGGGTGGCCGGCCCGCTCCTCGATCGAGCGCTGGTCGACGACCTGCTGAGGTTGATGGCCGAACACGGCGCCGACTGGACGGGCAGCTTCCGGGCACTCGCGGACGAACTCCGTGGGCATTCGGCGCCGCTGCACGCCCTCGTCCCGCGCGAGCACATCGGGCCGTGGGTGGATCGCTGGCGCGGCGCCCTGAGCACACAGGGGCGTGGGACAGCGCAGACCGCGGACGCGATGGACGGCGTGAACCCGCTGTACATCCCGCGCAATCATCAGCTCGATGCGGCTCTGCGTGCCGCGGCCGACGGTGAGCTCGCTGCTTTCGAGAAGCTGCTCGAGGTCGTCACGCATCCGTTCGACCGCCGTGACGAGTGGTCCGACTACACCACACCCGCCCCCTCGTCGTTCAGTGCAACCTTCCGAACCTTCTGCGGCACATAACGCCCGAATACCCGCCGCTGGGCACTGCTGTGTTCGTGTCGGGGACTCCCTCGCCGGTGCTGCGCCGCCGGGAACGACGTCGGCAGACCTGGCGGAGGCACCCCCGAGGACACGGACCCAGCTGGTGCGGGGCGGGTTCAGCCGTCCCGCCCGGCGCCGCGGTCGGGGGCGCTCATGTCCCCGGTGCCGGGTATGCCTTGGGCCCGCGCGTAGCGCAGGTACACGGTGCCCGTCGGGCCGGCGACCGGCGGTGCGAGGAGGGTGAGGTTGGTGGGCACCGCGCCGGCGGCGAACACCTTCTTCCCGACGCCGAGCACGATCGGGTGCACCCACAGGTCGAGCCGGTCGAAGAGTTTCTCGCGCAGCAGGGTCTGGACCAGGTTCAGGCTCCCGACGACCTTGACGTGCTCGTGCCGGTCCCGGATTTCGCGCACCGCGCCGGCCAGATCCGGGCCGAGTTGCGTGGATCCGGCCCAGGAGAGGTCGGGCCGGCCGCGGGAGGCCACGTACTTGGGGACGCTGTTGAAGAGCGTGGCGATCTCGTGGTCCTCGCCGCCGTCCTGGTACGGCCAGTAGGCGGCGAAGATGTCGTAGGTCCGGCGGCCGAGCAGCAGGGCGTCGGTGCCTTCGTAGGCGGCCCCGATCTGCGCGCCGGTGACCTCGTCGAGCAGGGGTACCTGCCAGCCGCCGAACGGGAACCCTTCCGGGTCTTCGTCGGGGCCGCCGGGTGCCTGTCCGACGAGGTCGAGGGTGGTGAACAGTTCGATGTCGATCAGGCCCATGGCTCGGCTCCCGGTGAAGTGATGTGTCTCGGTTGCAAAGGTAGACCTGCGGGCGTCGGCGGACTCATCGCTGTGACGGCATCGAACTTCGTCCTCCTCGACCGGCCTCGCGGTGCATCGGTCGCCACCGGTTCTGCGGTGGGCGTCCGTGCGTTACCCGGCAGTCCGGGCTCGGCGGGCGGTGCACATCTCCTCACTCGCCTCGATCGGGGTGGGGTCGCGCAGGTCGTGCCGGAGAACGGCCGCCCATGCGGTCGGCGGCGTCGCGCGGGCACCGTTGGGGGCAGTGCCCCAGGGGTATGGTTTCCCGACCGGGTGGTGTCGGAGAAGGGCGCTGGACAGTTTCAGCTCTTGACGTGACCGAGCAGTGTGCGAGTGATGATGTGGTGAGCTTCGGTGAGGATCGACCCGACCGCTGTCTCGCAGCTGCCGATGCCGTGGATCAGGCTTGGACTTGGCCGGCCCACCAGAGGCCGCCTTCTGCGGTGCCTCGGCGAACGTGCCGCTGCGCTGCTCGCCACCCGATGGATGGCAGTCGACAGGATCACCCTGTGCCCCAAGAGAATCGGTTCTATCATCTCGGGCCTGGTAGCCGGTCTGGTGGTCGATGGGGGTGGGGTCGTGGAAACGGTCGCGCGCCCGGGAGGCAGTGCCCGTGACGAAGTGTTTCGACCGGATTGTAAAAGGCTCTGTTGCGCAACGATTTTCGTGTGACAGCGCATGGTGCTGTAGCTGTTGGAACAACTCCGGTGCTCGAGTCCATTCGTCGATCCCTGTGTCGGCTGAGTGCGCCGACGCACGCTCCGTCGGTGGCGCGTCGCCGAATGAAGGCGCTCAGACTTCGACGGCGGTGCCGCAGATGCCGCATTCCTCCAGCTGCCGGCGCCTCCATCGCGCGACCGGAACGAAGAACAACGTGAACTGGCTGAATTCCCGGATCCGTGCCCACTGTGTGGTGTTGTGGCAGCGCGGGCACGTTCGGGTCTGCCCGGAGCCGAGGTGTTGCCGCTTGGTGCCGTATCCGAATAGAAGGAACACCACGCCAGCATAGAGCGATGCTCAGTAGACGGTCGTCAGGTGGCAACGGTCTCGAGGGAGACCACGCGATGCCCACAGCCGACGATATCGATCGGCACCGGTTGCCCGAAGACCGACTCGCCAGCCAACCCCGCCTGCCGGCGATCTGCTGTCGCCTCTTCCGCCGGCATACAGAAGCCGTGAGCCGGGTAGCCTCACGAGGACGAACATCGAGTGGAGGAAGGGCTATGACGACTGACTTCTCCGTCGGCGACCATGTCCGGTGGAACTCCGAAGCCGGATACGTCGAGGGCGTCATCATCAGGAAGCACACGAAGGACGTGGAGTTCAAGGGGCGCACACGGCGTTGCAGTGAGGGTGACCCTCAATACGAGATCAAGAGCGACAAGACCGAGCACATCGCGATGCACAAAGGCGATGCGCTGACGAAGCTTTAGGGGGCCGGAATCCCGATGGTCACTCGAGACGAGACGAGCATCATCGACGCGGTCCGGGAGGCAGTCGCTGCCATCCCTCCGGGCTCGGTTGCCTCCTATGGCGATATCGGCAAGAGAATCGGGGCGGGTCCACGGCAGGTGGGCCGAGCGATGAGCCTGCTGGACGACAACGTTCCCTGGTGGCGAGTCGTCTACGCCGACGGAACAACCGCCTCGTGTCACGGCGGTCGTGCACCGGCACTCCTGCTCGAAGAGGGCACCCCCGTGGCCGGGAAGCGGGTTGACATGCAACGCGCTCGGCAAGGATGGATGGACTGACGATCCCTGACGGTGGGTCAGCTCGAGGAGCACCGGGTGCGGCACGTCTATCGGGTGTCGGCGACGGCGCCGGTGCTCGATTCGCTCGAACAACTCGCCGCTCCGCGGCGCGGCGACGTCAGTCCGGCACGGTGATCCGGCCGTCGAGCACCGCCTGCTCGATGCTTGCGCGCAGTTGCGGGCAGCCGTCTCGCAGGGCGCCCGGGGTCGCGTCGTCCCGGAAGTTCGGGCACACCGACGCGGGGTTCTCGCACCACTGCACGCTCGTGTGGTCGAAGCTGTTCTTGCGCACCAGCACGCAGGTGCCGCACTCGCGGCACCGCACCTCGTGCAGGCCCGAATCCAGGTAGTTGATCTTGTCGATGGCGGTCTGCGCGCGGACCGCCTCGACCCGCGCGGGCTGGCCGGCGAAGTCCGGGGCCTTCGCCCACCGGCGCGCCCGGGTCGAGGGATCCATCGTCAGACCTCCGCTTCCTGCTTGCCCTGTTCCTGCTCGGCCTTCTGCCGCGCGAGGTTCTCGGCGACCTCCGCCTGCCACGCCTCGTTGGCCTTGGTGGTGTCCACCTCGTATTCGAAGCGCTGCGTCATCTTCTCGGTGACGTTGGCGACGTCGACGTAGAACTGCTCGTACCAGCGTCGCAGCTGATAGACCGGGCCGTCCTCCTCGCACAGCAGCGGGTTGTCGATCTTGGTCTTGTTCTTCCAGATCTCGACGTCCTGCAGGAAGCCCTCGCCGATGCCCTCGGTGAACTTCGCGGCGAGCTTGGCCGACATCTCGTCGGACATCCCGGTCGGCTTCTTGACGATGATGCCGTACTGCAGCACGAACGAGTCGTGGGTCACGGGGTAGTGGCAGTTGATCAGCACCGACTCGACCTCGTAGCCGCCGTAGCTGTTGGTCATCGGATTGATCATGTAGGAGGGACCGTAGTACGCCGCGAACGACTTCAGCAGCGACTCCATGCCGTACTGGGTGGACATGCCCTTGTCGGGCCGGCCGCGGGTGTTGAGGTACTGCGCGGCGACGTGCCCTTCGAAGACGTTCTTGAAGTAGGTCGGGAACGCGTAGTGGATGTAGTAGAAGTGCGCCATATCCACGACGTTGTCGATGATCTCCCGGCAGTTGGCGCCCTCGATGAGGATCGAGTTCCACGTCCAGTCGGTCCACTCGCCCGACCCGTACTGCTCGATGTCGGGGATCGTGACCTCCGGCGGCGGGGGGTTGCCCTCGGGGTCGTTCCATACGAACAGCTGCCCGTTCTTTTCCATCGTCAGCCAGGAGCGGGTGCGGGCGAGCGGCGGCACGCGACGGGCGTAGGGAATGCCGGTGCACTTGCCGTTGCCGCCCCACCGCCAGTCGTGGAAGGGGCAGGCGACGGAGTCGCCCTTGATCTCACCCTGCGACAGGTCGCCGCCCATGTGCCGGCAGTAGGCGTCGAGGACCTTCGGGTCGCCCTGGCTGTCGGCCCAGACCACGAGCTTCGTGCCGAAGGCCTCGACGGCGTGCGGCTTGCCGTCCTTGAACGTCCTGGCGAGCCCGAGGCAGTGCCAACCCCGCGCGAAACGCGTGCGGACCTCTCCGACGTCGATCTCGCGAATCTGTGCCATTGTCCCCTCACTTCCCTTCGGTTCATCTAGTAGAACACGTTATAGAATATTGCGGCGATCCGGAAGCGATCCGGGACTTTCGTCCCACAGAAAAGACGCCGACGTGCGGTGATTCCGCGGTCTCGACATGAATGGGAACGTGTTCTAGTCTCGAAGCAAGCGATCATTTCCGGAACAGACGGGAGCGTCCAGTGGGCGACCACGAGAGCCACGAGGTACTGCAGCGGATCGACGCGCTGCTGCCCGCCCTGCGGGAACGTGCACAGGAGACCGAGGATCTTCGCCGCATCCCCGACGACTCGATCAAGGCGCTGCAGGAGACGGGGTTCTTCCGGCTGCTCCAGCCGAAGCAGTGGGGCGGCTACGAGGCCGACCCGGTGCTGTTCTACACGGCTGTCCGCAACATCGCGAGCGCGTGCGGCTCCACCGGATGGGTGTCCGGGATCATCGGTGTCCACAACTGGCACCTGGCCCTGTTCTCGCAGCAGGCCCAGGAGGACGTATGGGCCGAGGACACCGACGTGCGCATCTCCTCCTCCTACGCCCCGATGGGCGCCGGCGAGGTCGTGGACGGCGGCTACCGGGTCAACGGCGCGTGGGCCTGGTCCTCCGGGTGCGACCATGCCACGTGGGTCGTCGTCGGTGGCCCAGTCCTCAAGGACGGCCGCCCCGTCGATTTCGGCAGCTTCCTGATCCCGCGCGCGGACTACGGGATCGACGACGTCTGGAACGTGGTCGGCCTGCGCGGCACCGGGTCGAACACGATCGTGGTCGAGGACGTGTTCGTGCCCCGGCACCGCTTCCTCAGCTTCAAGGCGATGAGCAACCTCACCGCCCCCGGCCTCGAGCGCAACACCGCGACGGTCTACAAGATGCCTTGGGGCACAATCCATCCCACCACGATCTCCACGCCGATCGTCGGCATGGCCTACGGCGCCTACCAGGCCCACGTCGAGCATCAGGGCAAGCGCGTGCGCGCCGCCTACGCGGGGGAGAAGTCCAAGGACGATCCGTTCTCGAAGGTGCGGATCGCCGAGGCCTCGAGCGACATCGACGCCGCGTGGCGCCAGCTGTCCGGAAACGTCGCCGACGAGTACGCGCACCTCGTCGCCGGCGAGGAGGTCCCGATGGAACTGCGGCTGCGCGCCCGTCGCGACCAGGTCCGCGCCACCGGCCGCGCCATCGCGTCCATCGACCTGCTGTTCGAGAACTCCGGTGCCACCGCCCTCGCCAACGGCACGCCGATCCAACGGTTCTGGCGCGACGCCCACGCCGGGCGTGTCCATGCCGCCAACGACGCCGAGCGCGCCTATGTGATGTTCGGCGCCGGCGAGTTCGGACTGCCGATCACCGACACGATGGTGTAGGGAGACCGAATTGACTGCGACGGAAGAGATCACCTACGAGTCGACGTCCCGGTTCGCTCAGGTGCGCCACGACCTGCGGCTGCACTACCACGAGGCGGGGGTCGGACACGACACCACGATCGTGTTGCTGCACGGCGGCGGTCCGGGCGCCTCCGGCTGGTCCAACTTCGCCCGCAACATCCCCGTGCTGGCCGAGCGCTTCCACGTCATCTGTGTCGACCAGCCCGGTTACGGCAAGTCCGACAAGCCCACCGAGCATCCGCAGTACTTCGTGCACAGCGCCACCGCGCTGAAGGACCTGCTCGACCACCTCGGCGTCGACGGGCGCGTGCACCTGCTCGGCAACTCGCTCGGCGGCGGTGCCGCGGTGCGGTTCGCACTGGACTTCCCGGACCGGGCCGGACGGCTCGTGTTGATGGGGCCGGGGGGATTGAGCGTCAATCTCTTCGCGCCCGACCCTACCGAGGGCGTGAAGCACCTCGGCCGGTTCGCGGCGCCGCCGGAGGGCCCGACCAGGGAGAAGCTCGAGGCGTTCCTCCGGGTGATGGTGTACGACCAGTCGCTGATCACCGAGGAGCTGGTCGAGGAACGCTTCGCCGCCGCGAGCACCCCCGAGTCGCTCGCCGCTGCGCGCGCGATGGGAAAGTCGTTCTCCGGACCGGACTTCGAGCTGGGGATGCTCTGGCGCGACGCGTACAAGCTGCGGCAGCGGGTGCTGTTGATCTGGGGCCGGGAGGACCGGGTCAATCCGCTCGACGGGGCACTCGTCGCGCTCAAGCTCATCCCCCGCGCCCAGCTGCACGTCTTCGGCGGCTGCGGGCACTGGGCCCAGCTCGAGAAGTTCGACGAGTTCAACCGCCTGACAATCGATTTCCTGACCGACCGGAGCGGTCGGGGCGAGCGAAGCGACGGGAGTGTCTGACATGGGTATCCGATCCCTCGCGTATCTGCGCATCGGCGCCACCGACATGGACGCCTGGCGCGAGTACGGGCTGAAGGTGCTCGGCATGGTGGAGGGCAAGGGTGTCCACCCGGACGCCCTGTACCTGCGGATGGACGACTTCCCGGCCCGGCTGATCATCGAGCCGCACGAGAGCGACCGGCTGCTGGTCGCGGGCTGGGAGACGGCGAACGCCGCTGAGCTGCAGGAGGTGCGCGACAACCTCGCGGCCGCCGGGGTCCCGTTCAAGGAGGGCACGGCCGAGCAGCTCGCCGACCGTCGTGTGGACGAGCTGATCGTGTTCCAGGACCCGTCCGGCAACACCCTCGAGGCGTTCCATGGGGTGGCGCTCGAGCACCGCCGCGTGGTCAGCCCGTACGGGCATCGGTTCGTCACCGGCGAGCAGGGACTCGGGCACGTCGTCCTGTCCACCCGCGACGACGAGGAGGCCCTGCACTTCTACCGCGACGTCCTCGGCTTCCGGCTGCGGGACTCGATGCGCATGCCGCCACAGATGGTGGGCCGCCCGGCCGACGGGAAACCGGCCTGGCTCCGCTTCTTTGGGTGCAACCCACGGCACCACAGCCTGGCGTTCCTGCCGATGCCCACGCCGAGTGGCATCGTGCACCTGATGATCGAGGTGGAGAACGCCGACGACGTCGGGCTGTGCCTGGACCGGGCGCTGCGCCGGAAGGTGAAGATGTCGGCGACGCTGGGCCGGCACGTCAACGACCTCATGCTCTCGTTCTACATGAAGACCCCGGGTGGCTTCGACGTCGAATTCGGCTGCGAGGGAAGGCAGGTCAAGGACGAGGAGTGGATCGCCCGGGAGTCCACAGCGGTCAGCCTGTGGGGTCACGACTTCAGCGTGGGGATGCAGCCGTGACCACCGCCGACGACGGTGGGATCGACCCCCGGGTCTTCCGGAACGTGCTGGGCCAGTTCTGCACGGGGGTCACGATCATCACCACCGTCGACGCGGGCGAGCCGGTGGGATTCGCCTGCCAGTCGTTCGCGGCGCTGTCGCTGGACCCGCCGCTGGTGTTGTTCTGCCCGACGAGGACGTCGCGGTCGTGGACCGCGATCGAACGATCCGGGCGCTTCTGCGTCAACGTGCTCGCGGAGGAGCAGCAGGACACGTGCGCCCGGTTCGGGTCCCGGGAGCCGGACAAGTTCGCCGGCGTCGAGTGGCGCCCGTCGCCGCTCGGCTCGCCCGTCCTGACCGGATCCCTGGCGCACATCGACTGCACCGTCGAGACCGTGCACGACGGCGGCGACCACTGGGTGGTGTTCGGACGGGTGTCCTCGCTCAGCGAGGTGCGCGACGAGAAGGAGCGGCCGCTGTTGTTCTATCGCGGCCAGTACACCGGCATCGAGCCGGACAAGACCGTGCCGGCCCCCTGGCGCGACGACCTCGAGGCGTTTCTCACCAGTACCTCGGAGGACACCTGGCTCTAGGGGGCCGGCACGGCCGGCCGGACGGTTACTCGCCGGGCTGGGGCACCTGGATGCTGTCGGGCAGCTGGTCGCGGGCCCGGTCGAGTTGCTGTTCGAGCTGCTCGACCATGCGGTCGTTGTTGAGCACCGTCACCACACCCGCCACGTAGGCGATCGACAGCACGAGCGAGACGATGCTGAGCACGATGCCCGCGATGGCGACGCCGCGCCCGGTCACGCCCAGTCGACGTGCCGCGCGAAGACCCACGATGCCGAGCACGAGCCCGACGACGGACAGCACCAGACCCACGGGGGAGAGGACGAGCGAGAGCACGCACACCAGGGCGGCGGTGCCGACGGCGAGTGCGAGGGCGGCGGCCACACTCGTCTTGGCCGGCTTCGTCGTCACCCGCTCCTCGAAGGGCGCGGCGGCGGTGGTGCGGTCCGTCACCCGGTCGTCCGTGACCACGCGCTCGCGGCCGGGAACGGGGTCGCGGCCGGGAACGGGGTCGCGGCCGGCGGCACTGGCACCGGCAGGCTCGCGTTCGATCATCGTCGGTCCTCCTGGTCGGGGTGCTGGCCGGGGGCGCCCTCGTCGACGTAGTACTCGGTGGTCACGACCCGCTTGTGGAGTCGCGGGCCGGGCGAGGGGGCGCCGTGTTGCGTTGTGTCACCGGTGCCACCGGGATGCGACGGTGTGGCCGACGGCGGAGCCGAGGTGGACACACCCGGCGCGCCTCCCTGCGGCGTCCGATGGGTCTCCGGTGTCCGGTCGGTGTCGCGCAGCCGATCGGCGTCGGGTGTCCGGTCGGTGTCCGGCGTCCGGTCGGTGTCGCGCAGCCGATCGGCGTCGGGTGTCCGGTCGACGTCCGGTGCGCGACCGGTGTCGGTGTCGGTATCCGCCCTGTCGTAGTAGCGGTAGAGCTGCGTCTCCTCCTCGGGGGTGAGACGGCCGTCCTCGTCGATGTTCGGGGCGCCGGTCACCGTGTCCTTGTCGAACGGCAGACGGATGTCCTTGCCGTCCAGCTCGGCGACGTCGATCGGCACGAAATGCCGACGGGTGCCGAACAGGCCGGTGACGACGGTGATCCAAGCAGGGTTCCCGGTGCGGTTGTCGAGGTAGACCTCGCCGACCTTGCCGAGCTTGTCGCCGCCGGGTCCGTAGACGGTGGCGCCGACAAGTGCATCGATGTCGCTGTTGTTGATCATGGTGACCTCACCGATCGATTGTGTCTTCGACTCGGTGGGTGCCCGCTGCGACGGGCGCCGAAACCCGAAGGCCGGATCAGATCGGTTCGGCGTCTCCGAAGGTCATCTGCAGACGGGGGATCGACGAGGTGAGCAGCGCGCGCCGGGGCAGCCCCAGCGCGCGCAGTTCGCCGGCGATGGGGTGGGTTCCGAGGCGCAGGGTGGCACCGCCGACGCGGCTGCGCACGCCGGCGGGATTCATCGCCCATCCGGTGCGCCGGGTGATCCCGTCCAGATGGGAGTAGGCCGTGACGGAGGCGGCGGCACCACGCCCGGGAACCGCGAGGCCCGGGCGCACCGACAGTTCCGCGATCAGCTGCCCGTCCCGGCTCACGGACGCGCGCTTGACGGCGCCGGCGTGGTCGGCGTCGAAGTCGGCGAGGATCTTGGGGAACCCCCAGATTCCCCGTCCTGCCGCCAGGGTGAACTCGCCGTCGACGGGCAGTTGATGGATCAGGGCGCCGGCGCCGCCGCGGGCGAGTTCCCGCAGATCCTGCAGCACGGTACCGCCGCGCCGGCGATGGTCACGAACGAGGAAGCACACGCCGAACTCGTTGTAGGGTCCGAGATCTCCGTCGACGTAGTCCACGAACACCAGGATGCAGATACCGCGCCCCGGGCGGTGGTGCAGCAGTTCGAGTCCCGTGTGATCGATCAGGGCCCGAGCCGGGGCGGCGGGCACCGAGTACATCGCCATGAATGCCGTCGCGGTCCGAATCCGCACCGGCATCTCGATCGGGGTGCCCGAGATCATGTGTGTCGTCACGTCCTGCCCCTCTGCGCGAACCGATCGCGAACCCGCGACCGGCCGGGTCCTGAATGAGAACGTGTTCTACTATTTGTGCTGCGTCCTGGAAGCGCAAGGTGATCGGCGAATACGCCCGGAAACGGGCAGCCGCGTGCCGAGGGGCGCGGCTGCCCGTGCGGGGATCGTCCGTCAGTCCGGCGCGCCGATGTTCATCTCGTCCGGGTGCATGCCGACGCGCGTGCCGTCGTCGAGGGTCGCGATCTCGCTTAGGTCGAGGTCGTCGAGTTCGAAGTCGAACACGTCGAAGTTCTGCGCGATCCGCGCGTCGTGGACCGACTTCGGAATCACGATCAGGCCGTTCTGCAGGTGCCAGCGGATCAGCACCTGGGCCGCGGACTTGCTGTGCCGGTCCGCGATGCGCGTGATGATCGGATCGATCAGCAGCGTGTTCGGCTTGGAATCGCGCCCCCACCCGGAATTGCTGGTACCGCCCAGCGGGCTCCACGATTCGACGGCGATACCGTGGTCGGCCGCGAAGGCGCGGATCTCCTGCTGGGGCAGGTGCGGGTGCAGCTCCACCTGGTCCACGGCGGGCAGCATGCCGCCGCGATCGACGAGCAGCTGCAGGTGGTGCGGCTCGAAGTTGCACACGCCGATCGCCTTTGCCCGGCCGGACCCGGCGATCTTCTCGAGTGCGTCCCAGGTGCGCAGCAACCGGTCGTTGTCCTGCAACGGCCAGTGGATCAGGTACAGGTCGACGTAGTCCGTGCCCAGGCGGCGGAGGCTCTCGTCGAACGCCTGCAGTGCCCGGTCGTAGCCCTGGTCGGCATTCCACAGCTTCGTGGTGAGGAAGACGTCCTCCCGCGGGACCGCGGAGGCCGCGATACCGCGCCCGACGCCCTCCTCGTTCCCGTACGCGGCGGCGGTGTCGATGTGCCGGTAGCCGGCCTCGTCGAGGGCGAAGCGCACGGCGTGTTCGGTCTGCTCGTTGGTGGCCTGCCAGACTCCCAGGCCGAGCTGCGGGATGGTGGTTCCGGAATTCAGCGTGATCACGGGAGTGCTCATCGTCCCAGGCTAACGACTGCCGGATCGCCCCGCGGCCCGAGCGAATGTACCCCTCACTCGATCAGGCCGACGCGATGGTTCATTCGCTCGGGCACGCGGGCGTCACATTCCGATCGCGGCCAGGAACTCGCGCGGCTGCCCGAACAGCTGGGCGGTGCCGTGGGCGCGCTTGAAGTACAGCTGCGCGTCGTGTTCCCACGTGATGGCGATGCCCCCGTGCAACTGGATCGTCTCCGCGGCCACCTGCTCGAACGCCTCCGAGCAGTACACCTTCGCCGCATACGCGTCCTGCGTATCCTGCGACAGCGCCGCCGCGTACGACATCGAGCGCGCGGTCTCCACCAGCGCGTACATGTCGGCCATGCGGTGCTTGAGCGCCTGGAAGGACCCGATGACGCGGCCGAACTGCTTGCGGTTCTTTGTGTACTCCACGGTCAGATCCAGCGCGGCCTGTGCCGCACCGACCTGCTCGGCCGACAGCGCGATCAGCGCGACGGTGCGCAACCGGTCCACGAGATCCGCCGGGCACGCGAGCGGCCGTCCGGTCACCCCGTCGAACCGCACCTGCGCGAGGCTGCGGGTCGGGTCCATCGTCGGCACCCGGCGCCGGGTCACGCCGGTCGCGTCCGGATCCACCTCGAACAGGGCGACGGCGTCCCCGTCGCGCGCGAGCACCAGCAGGGTGCTCGCGACGTCTCCGCCGAGCACGTAGTGCGCGGTGCCGTCGAGTCGGTCGCCGGTCGCGGTCACCCCCGGCGACGACCAGCCCGCCCCCGAGGCCCAGCACACGGCCGCGATCTCCCCGGCGGCGATGCCCGGCAGCAGCCGCGCGCATGCTTCGGTGTCGCCGGACAGCAGCAGCGCCTGCGCCGCGAGCACCGCCGAGCCGAGCATCGGTGACGGCGTCAGCGTCCGGCCGAGTTCCTCGAGCACGACGTGGGTCTCGGCGAGCGAGGCGCCCACCCCGTCGTAGTCCTCGGGCACGGCGAGCGCCGCCACCCCGATCTGCTCGACCATCCGCTCCCACAGGCCGGCGTCGTAGCCCTCGGGCGCGGTGATCGCCTTGCGCACCGCCGACGAGTCGGAGTGCTTGGCGAGCAGGTTGCGCACCGACTCGCGCAGCGCGGCGCGGTCCTCGGTTTCGAACGTCACGACGCCTCCAGCGCGTCGACGATCCGCGCCCGGTGCACGTCGGGCGTGCCCCATGCGGTGACGAGGGCGCGGACCTTCGTCAGCCACAGCGACAGATCGTGTTCCCGGGTGTAGCCGATGGCGCCGTGCACCTGCAGCGCGGTCCGGGCCGCACGGTAGGCGGCGTCGCCGCATGCGACCTTGGCGGCAGAGACGTCCCGCGACGCCTGCGGCAGCCCGTCGCGCACCGACAGCGCCGCGCCGTGCAGCAGCGGCCGGGCCATCTCCAGCGCGACGGCCACCTCGGCGAGGTGGTGCTTGACGGCCTGGAAGGAGCCGATGGCCCGGCCGAACTGCCGGCGCTGCTGCGCGTACTCGGTGGTGCGCTCGAGCAGCGTCCGGCCGAGCCCCTGCAGCTGCGCCGCGGTGGCGAGCGCGCCGAGGTCGAACGCGGCGCCGAAGTCGGCTTCACCCAACGACTCTCCCGCCGAGACGGGGAACAGCCGGCGGGCCGGGTCGACGGACTCGCGCGGCTGCCCGGGGGTGCCGACGGACACGGCTGAGCCGTCGACGTGCAGCACCAGGTCGGCGATGTCGGCGTCAACCGCGAACGGCACGTCCGGAGCGGCGGCGACTGTCGCGAGCGCGCCGGAGGTCAGGGCCGGCAACCGGTCCGGCGCCGCGGCCGCGAGCAGCACCGGGGCGACGGCGACGGTGTCGACGACCGGGCCCGGCACGGCGTGGCGGCCGAGTTGTTCGACGGCGACGACGAGGTCGACCGCGTCGGCACCCACGCCGTCGTGGTCCTCGCCGACGAGCAGGCCGCCGAGCCCGATCTCGGCGAGACGCTGCCACACCTTCAGACCGGGGCCGGTGTCGCCGGCGCTCCACGCGCGGATCACGGCCGGCATGTCGGACTTGGCGAGCAGCGCATCGATACTGGACGCGAAGTCCTCGTGGGAGGAGTCGAGCGCGAATCTCATCGGTCGCCCTTCGGGAGGCCGAGCAGGCGCTCGGCGATGACGTTCTTCTGGATTTCGTTGGTGCCGGCGTAGATCGGGCCGGACAGCGAGAACAGGTAGCCGTCCGTCCAGCCGTCGACCAGCTCGGCGGCGGCGCCCTGCAGATCGAGCGCCGTCTCGTGGGCGGCGATGTCCCACTCCGACCAGAACACCTTGTTGATGGACGACTCCGCGCCGAGCTGCCCGCCGTCCTGCAATCGCGTGACCGTGCCCCAGGTGGACAACTCGTAGGCGCGCGCGCCGATCCAGGTGTCGGCGACGCGGTTGCGCAGGGCCGCGTCGCCGTGCAGATCCGACGACTTGTACAGCTGCAGCAGCCGGTCGGCGGTGGCGAGGAACCGCCCGGGGGAGCGCAGCGACAGGCCGCGCTCGTTGGAGGCGGTGCTCATCGCGACCCGCCAGCCCTCGTTCACGCCGCCGATGACCCCGGACGCGCCGGGGTCGGCGGGGTCGTCGGGCACGAACACGTCCTCGAGGAAGATCTCGGCGAAGCCGGGCTCGCCGTCGAGCTGGTCGATGGGCCGGACGGTGACGCCCTCCGCGCGCAGGTCGAACATGAAGTACGTGATGCCCTTGTGCCGCTGCGCTTCCGGGTCGGAGCGGAACAGGCCGAAGCCCATGTCCGCGAAGGACGCCCGGGAGCTCCACGTCTTCTGCCCGTTGAGCAGCCAGCCGCCGTCGACGCGGGTGGCCGTCGAGCGCAGCGACGCGAGGTCGCTGCCGGACTCGGGTTCGGACCAGGCCTGTGCCCAGATGTCGTCGGCGCGCGCCATGCGGGGCATGATGCGGGCGAGCTGGTCGGGGTGGGCGTGCTCGAACAGGGTGGGGGCGAGCAGGAAGATGCCGTTCTGGCTGACGCGTCCGGGTGCCCCGGCGCGGTAGTACTCCTCCTCGAACACCACCCACTGCAGCAGCGAGGCGTCGCGGCCGCCGAGTTCCTCGGGCCAGGACACCACGGACAGCCGGGCGTCGGCGAGGGTGCGTTCCCACCGCCGGTGCTCTTCGAAGCCCTCCGCGGTGTCCATCGACTTCAGTGGGGTCTGCGGGACGTGCTCGGCGAGGAACGCGCGGACCTCGTCGCGGAAGGCGAGGGTTGCGTCGTCGAACTCGAGATCCACTACTTCGCTCCGTCCTGGGCCGTGGGGCCCGCGTTGCTCGCGGGGGAGGGGCGGGCGCTCGCCGCCATCGACTTGGCGTTCATGCCGCCGAGGGAGTCGGTGCCGACCTCGGCGTTGTGGGCGTGGGCGAAGTGGTGCAGGCCGAACACCGAGTCCATGCCGTTCCGCATGCCCATCTGGTCCTCGCACTGGTTGACGGCGCGCTTGGTCAGGGCCAGGCCGAACCGTGGCATTTCGGCGATACGCGCGGCCAGGGCGAGGGTCTCCTCCTCGAGCTTCTCGCGCGGCACGACGCGGTTGACCATGCCGACCTCGTATGCGCGCTGGGCGCCGAAGCGGTCGCCGGTGTAGAGGATCTCCTTGGCGAAGCGGGTGCCGAGGACCCACGGGTGGGCGAAGTACTCCACTCCGGGAATGCCCATGCGCACCACGGGATCGGAGAAGAACGCATCCTCCGACGCGACGATCAGGTCGCACACCCAGGCGAGCATGAGGCCGCCGGCGATGCACGCGCCCTGCACCATCGCGATCGTCGGCTTGGGGATCTCCCGCCAGCGGCGGCACATGCTCAGGTACACCTCCATCTCGCGGGCGTAGCGCTGGTCGCCGCCGGGCTTGTCGACGTGGTCCCACCACATGACGGCCTTGTTGTCGTAGTGCACGTGGTGATCACGCCCGGGGGTCCCCAGGTCGTGGCCGGCGGAGAAGTGCTTGCCGTTGCCGGCGAGCACGATCACCTTCACCTCGTCGTCCTCGACGGCCCGTTCGAACGCGGCGTCGAGGGCGTAGGTCATCACCGAGTTCTGCGCGTTGCGGTAGTCCGGCCGGTTGAGGGTGACGATCGCGACGCCGTCGCGCACCTCGTAGGTGACGACGTCGGGTTCGTAGGGGACGGTCATGACTTCTCCTCACGCAGAATGTTTTTCAGAACCTTGCCGGACGGGTTGCGGGGCAGGTGCCCGGTGAAGCGGACCGAGCGGGGCACCTTGAAGTTGGCCAGCTTCTCCTTGCAGAACGCGATCACGGCCTCCTCGGTCAGGCCGCTGCCCTCGAGGGCGACGACGTACGCGCGGCCGACCTCGCCCATGCGCTCGTCGGGCACACCGATGACCGCGACCTCGTGCACGCCGGGCAGACGCATCAGCGCCGCCTCGATCTCGGCGGGATAGACGTTGAACCCGCCGCTGATGTACATGTCCTTGAGCCGGTCGGTGATGTCGAGGTAGCCGCGTTCGTCGAGGGTGCCCACGTCGCCGGTGTGCAGCCAGCCGTCGGCGTCGATCGTCTTGGCGGTGGCCTCCGGGTCGTCGAGGTAGCCGAGCATCACGTTGGGGCCCCGCAGCAGGATCTCGCCCTTGTCGCCGATGCGGACCTCGAAGTCGGCGGTGGCGCGGCCGGAGGAGGTGGAGACGGTGACGGGATCGTCGTCGGTGCGGCACATCGTCGCGACCACGGCCTCGGTCTGCCCGTACGCGGTGAGCACCGCGTCGAAGCTCAGTTCGTTCTGCATGCGTTCGACGAGCGCGACGGGCACGGGTGCGGCCCCGGTGACCGCGATCCGCAGGGACGACATGTCGAATTCGTCGCGGCGGGGGTGGTCGAGGATGCTCTGGTAGATCGTCGGCGCCCCGGGCAGCACGCTGATCCGCCGGTCGGCGACGGTGGCCATCACCTTCTCGACGTCGAACACCGCCATCGGCACGACGGTGCTGCCCGCGAGCAGCGCCGCGACGAAACCGGCCTTGTATCCGAAGCTGTGGAAGAACGGGTTGATGACGAGATAGTTGTCGTCCGGCGTGAGTTCGGCGCAGTCCGCCCACGCCCGGGCGACCCCGATCAGCTGCCGGTGGGCGCTGAGCACACCCTTGCTGCGCCCGGTGGTGCCGGAGGTGAACAGGATGTCGGAGACGTCGTCGGGGGAGACGGCCCGCGCGCGGGCGTCGGCTTCGGCGCGCGCGTCCTCCGTCGCCGAGGCCAGGAACTCGTCCCAGTCCACCACGCCGTCGGCGGGGGCATCGGTCCCACCCAGCGGGACCCGCACGACGGTGGGAAGGTGCAGTTCCGGCGCCGCGGCGCGCAGGGCCGCGTACCGGTCGGTGCCGAGGAAGTCCCCGGCAACGACGAGGGCGCCGGCGTCGATCCGGTCGAGGATGTCGTGCGCCTCGTCGCCGGTGTATCGGGTGTTGACGGGGACGACGATGCCGCCGGCCCAGTGGATCCCGAGCGCGGCGACGATCCAGTGGTGCGTGTTGGGCGACCAGATCGCGACGCGTGCGCCGGGCCCGACGCCGTGGGCGACGAGGGCGGCGGCGAATTCGCGGACGTGGTCGCGCAGTTGTGCGAACGTCGGTTGCACGTCGCCGTCGACGATCGCGGTCCGGTCGGCGTGCGCCGATGCGGCGCGTTCGAGGGCCGCCGGTGTGGTTCTCGGTTGTGCGGTCACGGAGCTCCCTACCTAGCAAGTGCTTGGTAGGTTATCGTACAGACGTGCATCAGAGCGAGAGACTGGACGACACGGGTTTCGACAACGCCGCGTTCGCCGCCACCGTCCGGCAGTGGCTGGAGGACAATCTGACCGGCGAATTCGCCGAGCTGAAGGGCAAGGGTGGCCCGGGCAGCGAGCACGAGTACTTCGAGCAGCGCCTGGCCTGGGACCGGCATCTCGCCGCCGCCGGATGGACCTGCATCGGCTGGCCGGCCGAGTACGGCGGACGCGGCGCCACCCTCGAACAGCAGGTGATCTTCCACGAGGAGTACGCGAAGGCGAACGCGCCGGCCCGCGTGAATCACCTCGGCGAGGAACTGCTCGGGCCCACCCTCGTCGCCTTCGGTACCGAGGACCAGAAGCGCCGCTTCCTGCCCGGCATCCGGAACGTCACCGAACTGTGGGCCCAGGGCTACTCCGAGCCCGGCGCCGGTTCCGACCTGGCCAACGTCGCCACCACCGCCCGGCTCGAGGACGGCAAGTGGATCATCAACGGCCAGAAGGTGTGGACGTCCCTCGCGCACGTCGCACAGTGGGCGTTCGTGGTCTGCCGCACCGAACCCGGCTCTTCCCGGCACCATGGCCTGAGTTTCCTGCTCGTGCCGCTCGATCAACCGGGCGTCACGGTCCGGCCCATCCAGCAGCTCACCGGCACCTCCGAGTTCAACGAGGTCTTCTTCGACGACGCCGTCACCGACGCCGACCTCGTCGTCGGCGCCCCCGGCGACGGGTGGAAGGTCGCGATGGGACTGCTCACCTTCGAGCGCGGCGTCTCCACCCTGGGCCAGCAGATCGGCTTCGCCCGTGAGCTGCAGGGCGTCGCCGACCTCGCCGCATCCAACGGTGCCGCCGAGGATCCGCACATTCGCGAGCGGATCGCGCGCGCCCGCATCGGCCTGCGCGTGATGCGCGCCCACGCCGTGCGCACCCTCGGCGAGGCCGACCCCGGCCAGGCGTCGGTGGCAAAGCTGCTGTGGGCCAACTGGCACCGCGACCTCGGCAAGCTCGCGATGGACGTGCAGGGCCCGGCCTCGCTCGTCGGGCCGGAGCACGACCATGCCGGCAACCCGTCGGTGCTCTCGGATCCCGAGCATCTCGAGCTCGCCGAGTGGCAACGGCTGTTCCTGTTCACCCGCGCCGACACCATCTACGGCGGATCCAACGAGGTCCAGCGCAACATCATCGCCGAGCGCGTGCTCGGCCTTCCCCGAGAGGCCCGTCCGTGACCACTTCCCCCCTCGCCACGCCGCCCGTCGAGACCCCGGGCCACGGCCTGCTCGCCGGCAAGAAGGTCGTCGTCACCGCCGCCGCCGGCACCGGCATCGGTTTCGCGACCGCCCGTCGCGCCCTGCTCGAGGGCGGCGACGTGCTCGTCTCGGACTTCCACGAGCGTCGGCTCGGGGAGACGGTCGACAAGCTCGCCGCCGAGTTCCCGTCGCAGCAGGTCGACGCCCTCGTGTGCGACGTCTCCTCCACCGAGCAGGTCGACGCGCTGATCACCGGCGCCGCCGACCGGCTCGGGCGCATCGACGTGCTGGTCAACAACGCCGGCCTCGGCGGTGAGACCCCGGTGGTCGACATGACCGACGAACAGTGGGACCGCGTCCTCGACATCACCCTCACCAGCACCTTCCGCGCCACCCGCGCCGCGCTGCGCTACTTCCGGTCGGCCGGCCACGGCGGCGTCCTCGTCAACAACGCCTCGGTGCTCGGCTGGCGCGCGCAGCACTCGCAGGCGCACTACGCGGCCGCCAAGGCCGGCGTGATGGCGCTGACCCGCTGCTCGGCGATCGAGGCCGCCGAGTACGGGGTCCGGATCAACGCCGTCGCCCCGTCGATCGCGCGGCACGCCTTCCTCGCGAAGGTCACCAGCGAGGACCTGCTCGACCGGCTCGCCGCCGACGAGGCGTACGGGCGGGCCGCGGAGGTCTGGGAGATCGCCGCGACCATCGCCATGCTCGCCAGCGACTACACCACGTACCTGACCGGCGAGGTCGTCTCGATCTCCTCGCAGAGGGCCTGACCCGTGCGCGGTTCCGGTAGCCGCCGCCACCGGAACCGCGCACGGCAGCCTGAAAGGATGCCTCCATGACTCCTCCCAGAGACGATGCTGCCAAGTCCGGGCGTCGCGCCGAGTTGCTCGATATCGCCGCTCAGCTGTTCGCCTCGCGCGGGGTGCGTGCCACCACCGTGCGCGACATCGCCGACGCCGCGGGCATCCTGTCGGGCAGTCTCTATCATCACTTCGACTCCAAGGAGTCGATGGTCGACGAGATCCTGCGGGGATTCCTCGACGACCTGTTCGGCCGCTACCGCGAGATCGTCGCCTCGGGGGCGGACTCCCGCGCCACCCTCGAGGCGCTCATCACCGCGTCGTACGAATCGATCGACAAGTCGCACGCCGCGGTCGCGATCTACCAGGACGAGGCCAAGCGGCTCGTGGAGAACGAGCGGTTCTCCTACATCTCCGACCTCAACACCGAATTCCGCAACCTGTGGGTGGGGGTGATCGAGCGCGGCATCGCCGACGGCACGTTCCGGCCGGACGTCGACGTCGAACTCGTCTTCCGGTTCCTGCGCGACACCGTGTGGGTGGCCGTGCGCTGGTACCGGCCCGGCGGCACCCTCACCGCCGACAAGGTGGCGCAGCAGTACCTGTCCATCGTGCTCGACGGACTTGCCAACCCCTGAACCGACCTTCCCCGGAACCGACTAGGAGTCCCTCATGACCGAGGCATACATCGTCGACGCGGTACGCACCCCGATCGGCAAGAAGAACGGCGGCCTGTCCGCCGTCCACCCGGCCGACCTGGGCGCGCACGTGATCAAGGCGATCGTCGACCGCACCGGCATCGACCCGAGCGACGTCGACGACGTCGTCTTCGGCTGCGTCGACGCCATCGGTGGCCAGGCCGGCAACATCGCCCGCACCGCGTGGCTCGCCGCCGGCTACCCGCAGCACGTTCCCGGCGTCACCGTCGACCGGCAGTGCGGGTCGAGCCAGCAGGCCCTGCACTTCGGTGCGCAGGCCATCCTGTCCGGCACCGCCGACCTCATCGTCGCCGGCGGCGTGCAGAACATGTCGCAGATCCCGATCTCCGCGGCCATGATCGTCGGGCAGCAGTACGGCTTCGACACCCCGTTCGGCGGTTCGACCGGCTGGACCGAGCGCTACGGCGACCAGGAGGTCTCGCAGTTCCGCGGCGCCGAGATGATCGCCGACAAGTGGGATCTCAGCCGCGAGGACCTCGAGCGCTGGGCGTTGCAGAGCCATGAGCGGGCCAAGGCGGCCATCGCCGAGGGCCGGTTCGAGGGCGAGATCGTCCCGCTCGGCGACGCCACCGTCGACGAGGGACCCCGCGAGACGAGCCTCGAGAAGATGGCGTCACTCGCGACGCTCGTCGAGGGCGGCCGGCTCACCGCCGCCGTCGCCAGCCAGATCTCCGACGGTGCCTCGGCGGTGCTGCTCGCCTCCGACGAGGCCGTGCGCAAGTACGGCCTGAAGCCCCGCGCCCGGATCTACCACCTCAGTGCCCGCGGCGACGACCCGATCTTCATGCTCAGCGCGCCCATCCCGGCGACGCAGCATGCGTTGGAGAAGACCGGCCTGAGCATCGACGACATCGACCTGATCGAGATCAACGAGGCCTTCGCCCCCGTCGTGCTGGCCTGGATCAAGGAGATCGGCGCCGACCCGGCCAAGGTCAACGTCAACGGCGGCGCCATCGCGCTGGGCCACCCGCTCGGCGCCACCGGCACCAAGCTGATGGCGACTCTGCTGAACGAGCTCGAGCGCCGCGAGGGTCGCTACGGCCTGCTGACGATCTGCGAGGGCGGCGGCACCGCCAACGTGACGATCATCGAGCGGGTGTAGACAGGCGGCTGCGCCGCCGGTGTGTCCCTTGGGCTGTCAGGGCAGCCCAAGAGACACACCGGCGCGTCAGCGCAGGGTCGGATCGGTGACCCGGTCGCTGCTGCCGGCGGTGCGGAACGCGTGGTCGGCGAGGTCGGCGAGCGGATCGGCGGGCAGGACGTGGACGATCTGCTCGTGGACGATGCCCCCGTCCGGGCACCAGACGAGCACGCGCCGCGGTCCGGGTGCGACGCCGTGGGCGACCATCGAACCGGACGGTTCGACGGGCAGGCTGCGGGTGTGGCCGTCCGCATCGGGATCGACACGGCAGCTCTCCGGATGGACGGGCACACCGTGCACCGTCACCTTCACCCGCTCCCGGCCCGCGACGACGTCGGCGGTGGGCCCCGCCTGCGCCGTCGCCGGGACGGCCAGGGCCGCAACGATCGTGGACAGCGCCGCCGCCGTGACGCCTGCGGAACCGAATCTCATGGTTTCTCCCTCCCGTGCGGGCCTCTCCCACCCGCCCGGCTCAGCCTACGACACGGGTGGGCGCCGGCTCAGGACCGCAAGGACACCCGGGCGTGTAGTCCCTCCGGCATGAGGGTGAGCCGTTCGGCCACCTTCAGCCGATAGGCGGGGTCCATCGCCAGGTCGTAGCGGCGCAACAGGGTTCCCAGCACGAGCGTGGCCTCGTGCAGCGCGAACTGCCTTCCTATGCAAGCGCGTTCGCCGGTGCCGAACGGTTTGTACACGTGCGCGGGCCGGGCCCGGACCCGTTCGGGCAGGAAGCGGTCGGGGTCGAACTCGTCGGCGTCGTCGCCCCAGACCGCCGGGTCGCGGTGCACCGCGGGCAGCAGCACGAGCACCCAGTCGCCGGCACGCATCCGGTATCGGCCGGCGAGGGTGGTGTCCACCCTCGCCTCCCGCGCGTACGCGGGCGCGGTCGGCCACAGGCGCAGCGCCTCGTCGAGCACCCGGCGGACGTAGCGCAGCTTGGCGATCTGCTCGAATGCGGGCTCGCCGTCGCCCCAGATCTCCTCGACCTCCGCCCGCGCCCGCGCGTAGGCCTGTGGGTCGCGCATCAGGTAGTAGAGAGCGAACGACAATGCGCCCGAAGTTGTTTCGTGACCGGCGACGAGGAAGGTGAGCACCTGGTTGCGGATGTTGATCTCGTCGAGCTTGTTGGGATCGTCCTCCCGTGCCGCCCGCAGCATCAGCTCGAGCAGGTCGTCGGGGGCGGGGCCGGGGGCGTCGCGCCTGCTGTGGATCACCGCGTCGACGACGTCGCGCATGTGCGCCCGGTCGAGGTCGTACTGCCGCTTGGCGGCGGGGAAGAGGAAGCGCCCGACGACCGGCACGGTGCGCAGCATGCTGCGCTGCGAGAACGAGAGTCCGCCGACCATCGCCTCGACGAACGGGTGCCGCGCCGCACGCTCGAACGGCTCGAACGAGTAGCTGAAGCCGCTGCGGCCGATGGTCTCCAGCGTCAGCTTCGTCATGTCCGCGGCGATGTCCACGTCGCCGCCGCTGCGCGCCGTACGGTCCCAGTGTGCGACGAGCTGGGCGGTGACGTCGAGCATCGTGGCGTGGTACCGGCGCATCGCCTGCTGGGTGAACGCAGGCATCAGCAGCTCGTGCGCGCGGCGCCAGTTCGGTTCCTCGTTGAAGGCGGTGAACAGCCCGTCGCCGCCGATCGCGCGCAGGGCCTCCACACCCGGCGCGAGGTGCTTGGCGAAGCGTTTCTCGTCGGACAGCTCGGCCGTGAGCTCGCCGGAGCAGACGAACACGAAGCGGCGGCCGAAGGCCGTGCGCTCGAACACCGGGCCGAGGGCCTTGTGGATTGCCATCGAGTTCTGCACCGGGGTCTCGAGCGACATGCCCAGGACGTCGCCGACGAGGGGGAGACGTTTCGGCGGGCGCGGAATTTCTGTGTCGAACACCCGTGACGTGGCCATGGCCATGCTCCGACCCCCAGTTATTGAATCCGTGTACAGTAATCACGCTACGCCGGGACGGACGGGTGTCAAGAACTAGATTGAGTCCGTGGCCCGATCCCGCCGACGACTCGATCCCGAGCAGCGCCGCGCGCAGCTGCTCGACATCGGCGCGCGCCTGTTCGCCGAGCGCGCCTACGAGGACGTGTGGATCGAGGAGGTCGCCGAACTCGCCGGGGTCTCGCGCGGCCTGATGTACCACTACTTTCCGACCAAACGAGACTTCATGGCGGCGGTCGTCCAGCGCGAGTCCGACCGGCTGCTCGCCGTCACCGAACCGGATCCGCAGCTCACCGTCGCCGAGCGGATCATCGCGGGCCTCGACGCCTACCTCGACTACGTCGCGTCGCACCGGCAGGGCGTCGCGGCGGTCAACCGGGCCGCGGACTCCGCCGACGCCGGTATCCGCGCGATCGTCGACTCCGAACTCGGCGTTCAGCAGGAACGCATCCTCGACGCGCTCGCCCCGCCCGACGACGAACGCGAACTCGTCGCGGTGGCCGTGCAGGGATGGATCGCCCTCGTGCGCAGCGTGTGCGTCGACTGGCACGATCACCCCACGGTCACCGGGACGCAGCTGCGGGAGCTGTGCCTGAATGCGCTGCGCGGCATGCTCGGCGGTCGCCTCGGCTGAGGACCCGGGTTACCCTCGGTCCATGTGCCGGAACATCACGGAGCTGCGCGGGCTCGAGCCGGCAGCGACCGCCGAGGAGATCGAGGCCGCCGCCCGCCAGTACGTGCGCAAGGTCAGCGGCGTCCACAAACTGTCCGACGCCACCCGCGAACCGTTCGAGGAGGCCGTCGCCGAGGTCACGGCCGTCACCATGCGACTGCTCGACCGGCTCCCGCCGCGCCGGCAGCCGCCGCCGACGGTGCCGCCGCTGCGCCGGCCGGAGGTGCAGGCACGGATCGCGGCGCGCGGCTGAACGACGTCGCACCCCGAGTCCCGCGGCGGCCGTCAGCCGGGCGCGTGTGCCGCTCCCGCGGCGCGGGCGTGCACCCAGGCGACCACCTGGGTGCGGGATCCGACGCCCAGTTTGTCCAGGATGTGTTCGACGTGCCCGTCGACCGTCCGGTGCGAGATCACGAGCTGATCCGCGATCTCCCGGTTGCTGAGGCCCCGGGCGACGAGTTCGGCCACCTCCTCTTCCCTGCGGGTCAACGGGGAGGCGGTGGGTGACGCGGTCGCCGATCCGCCCGCGGGCGTCCCGAGAGCCGTGTCGACAGCCTGCTCGATGGCCGGGTGTGCCGGCGGTGTCGACAGGCGCGCATACTTCTTCGCTCCCAGCGACTGTCGGACCCGCTGTTCCCAGTGCGCCGAATCACCCGTGATATGGGGACCGAAGGCGGCGACGGACGTGCCGAGTCGCTGCCACACCGCCCTGGCCGCGCCGAAGAGCGTGGCGGACCGCTCGGTGTGACCGACGGCTTCCGCCGCCCAGGCGAGAAGTTCGATCGACAGGGCGGTGCAGATCTTGTCCTTGAAGTCGCGCTGGATGTGCAGTGCCTGTTCCGCGGCGTCGACGGCGTCGTCGATCCGGCCGAGGTGGAAGTAGGCCAGGCTCGAAACCCACAGGGCGTACGCCTTGTTCCACTGCTCGCCGTGCTCGTCCGCCACGTGGATCACGTGTGCACACGTGGCGAGTGCGTCGTCGAGCCGGCCGTCGTAGGTCTGGGCCATGGCCAGCTGGAACAAGGCGGTGAGGGTTGCTGCGCGATCGCCTCGGGTGCGATGAACGGCGATCGCCGCGTCGTAGAGATCGATCGCGTCGGTGGTTCGTCCGCAGAACAAGGCGTGCAGGGCAGCCCAGTGGTCGTGGTGCGCCTGCAACTCGGCATCTTCCAGTTCGGCTGCGATGGATCCGCATTCGGCAAGATGAAGTGCGGCTCCCTCCCGGTCCCCCTGGATCAGGGCCGTCCACGCGGTCACCCACAGGACGTGGCCCCGGTCGCGAGTGGACCGGGGCAGTCGTTGCAGAAGCCGCTCGAGCCTGGTGCGGCCGTGGGAGAGGTTGCCTCCCGCGATCCAGTGATACCGAAGCGCCACGGCGAGGGCGGCCGCGGCCGACAGGTCGCTGTCGTCCCGTAGCGACCAGTCGAGCGCGGCCATGAAGTTCGGATGGTCGATCCGCCACCGCGACAACAGTTCCGATTGTCTCGGCCCGTACCAGTCCGCCGCGTGACGTTGCGCCCGCTCGAGGTAGTGGTCTCGGTGCCGCCGGTACAGATCGTTCCGTCGTCCACCGGCGTCGAGCAGCTCGTGCCCGTACTCGCGCACGGTCATCAACTGCGAGTAGCGGAAGGCCTCTGCGGAACGATCGACCGTGACAAGCGATTTCGACACCAAACCGTCGAGCAGATCCATCACCTGTTCCGGGGGAAGGTCTTCGTCCCCGCAGATCGACTCGGCGGCTTCGAGATCGAAGCTGCCGGGAAAGACCGACAGCCGCGCCCACAGCGTGCGCTCCGGTGCGGAGCACAGTTCGTAGCTCCAGTCGATCAGCGCCCGGAGCGTCTGCTGCCGGGGCACGGCCGCGCGGTTGCCGCCGGTGAGCAGGGCGAAGCGCCGGTCGAGCCGTTCGACGAGCTGGGCGGGGGACAGGGTCCGCAACCGGGTTGCGGCGAGTTCGATGGCCAGGGGGATGCCGTCGAGCTGGATGCACAGCTGGGCGACGGCGTCGGCGTTGGCGTCGGTCATCCGGAATTCGGCGACCACACTCTGGGTGCGCTCGACGAGAAGCGTGACCGATTCGAACAGGGCCAGGTCGGCGGCGCGGTTGCCGGTCGATTCCGTCGGGGTGCTCAGCGGCGGCAGCACGTAGGTGAATTCGCCGCCGACGCCGAGCGGCTCCCGGCTCGTCGCCAGAACGCGCACCTCGGGTGCGCCGGTGAGGACCGTGGTGACGAACGCGGCCGCCGCGTCGAGCAGGTGCTCACAGTTGTCGACCACGATCAGCATGTGGCGGTCCCGCAGGTGATCGAGGATCTTGTCCCGCACGGGACGGGTGGACTGGTCGGTGACGCCGAGCGCCGCGGCCGCAGCCGACGGGAGCGCCTCGGGATCGCGGACCACGGCGAGGTCGATCCAGCAGAAGGCGTCGCGGAAGGCGCGGGCGGAGCGGAGGGCGATCTCCTCCGCCAGCCGAGTCTTGCCGACCCCGCCCGGACCGAGCAACGACAGGAGCCGGGCCTGTTGCAGGCGGGCCCGAGCCTCGTCGATCTCCCGGCGACGGCCGACGAAACTGGTCAGCGAGGGCGTCAGCCCTTTGGTGCGGGGCAGGGGGGACTCCATCTTCACGCTTCCCAGAGATAGTGGTCAGAACATACCCGAATGCGGTGTGACGCCCAACACAGGTATCGAAAGGGGTGATTTCCCCCGCGTGGGGGTGAGGTGACGCGGGTCATTGTCGTGGTCAGGCATCGAAGCGCCCCGGACGGGGCCGAACCCCATTGATCGTGAGGAGCCCGCACCATGACCGAAACCGATTTCTCCGCTCCCGACGTCGACGTCGTCGTCGTGGGAGCCGGCTTCGCCGGCCTGTACGCCCTGCACAAGCTGCGCGACACGATGAACCTGGCGGTGCGGGTGTTCGAGGCCGGCGCCGACGTGGGCGGCACCTGGTACTGGAACCGCTACCCGGGCGCTCGCTGCGACATCGAGAGCATCCACTACTCGTACTCCTTCGACGAAGAGCTGCAGCAGGAGTGGCGGTGGAGCGAGAAGTTCGCCGGCCAGCCGGAGATCCTGCGGTACCTCGAGCACGTCGCCGACCGCTTCGACCTACGCAGGGGGATCACCTTCGACACCCGGGTGATCGGGGTGCACTGGGACGACGAGAACTCGATGTGGACGGTGCACACCGATGACGGCCGCAGCGTGCGCAGCCGGTACTTCATCTCCGGCGCCGGCAACCTCTCGGTCCCCAAGACTCCCGAGTTCGGCGGCATCGAGAACTTCCGCGGCGAGGTCCTGCTCACCGGCAACTGGCCGCACGAGGGCGTGGACTTCGCAGGCAAGCGTGTCGCGGTCATCGGCGCCGGTGCGAGCGGCATCCAGGCGATCCCCCTGATCGCCGAGGAGGCGGCGGAGCTGATCGTCTTCCAGCGCACCCCCAACTTCGCCACCCCGCTGGGCAACGGGCCGCTCGACCCGGAGGTGGAGACCGAGGCCAAGCAGAACTACCGGAGTCTGCGCGACGCAGCCCGCAACCACTTCCTCGGCGTCCCGTTCGACCAGGTCCAGCCCTCGGCTTTGGCCGTCGACGCGCAGGAGCGCCGCCGGGTGTTCGACGAGCGCTGGAACGCCGGCGGGTTCCGGCTGTTCATCGACAGCTTCCAGGACATCCTGTTCGACAAGAAGGCCAACGACACCATCGCCGAGTACATCCGCGAACGCATCCGCGAGCGGGTGCAGGACCCGGCCAAGGCCGACAAGCTCGCACCCGAGGGCTACGCCTACGGCACCAAGCGTCCCCCGCTCGAGACGAACTACTACGAGGCCTACAACCGCGAGAGCGTGCACATCGTCGATGTGAAGGACACTCCGATCGACGAGATCACCGCCACCGGGGTCCGGGTGGGGGAGCGCACGTACGAGGTGGACACCGTCGTGCTGGCCACCGGCTTCGACGCCATGACCGGGCCGCTGCTGGCGATGGACATCCGCGGCCGCGGCGGACAGACGCTGGCCGAGAAATGGGCCCACGGGCCGCGGACATACCTCGGCATCATGATCCACGGGTTCCCGAACCTGTTCACCATCACCGGGCCGCAGTCGCCGTCGGTGCTCTACAACATGCCGCTGGCCATCGAGGACCACGTCGACTTCGCCACCGACGCGATCGACTATCTGCGCGCACACGACCTCGACGTGATCGAGCCGACCGCGCAGGCCGAGACCGACTGGCTGCACCTGACCAACGAGATCGCCGGGCAAACCCTCCTGCCGCAGACGAACTCCTGGTACATGGGCGCCAACATCCCCGGCAAGCCGAGGGCCTGCATGGTCTACCTCGGCGGTGCCCCGACCTACCGGCAGACCTGCGCCGAGGTCGTCGCCGGCGGCTACACCGGCTTCGACACGACGAGTTCGCGCGCGGTGGTCGCGACCGCCGTCTCCTGACCCCACCGTCCATTCCCCGGAAGGAAATGCCATGGCACTCGACCACCACGTCGAGCAACTGCTCGCGGGACTGCAGGCGCAAGGACTGAAATCGTTCGAGAACATGTCCGTCGACGAAGCCCGCGCGGTCGTGTCGACGTTCACCGGCTTGCAGGCCCCGTCCGAACCGGTCGCCCGGATCGAAGACCTCCACTATGTCAGCGACACCACCGAGCTTCCGCTCCGGATCCACCTTCCCGAAGGGACCGGTCCGCGCCCGGTGGTGCTCTACTTCCACGGCGGTGGGTTCGTCGCCGGTGATCTCGAGGTGGTCGACGAACCCGCCCGGGCACTCGCGAACGAGACGGGAACGGTCGTCGTGACCGCCGCCTACCGCCGGGCGCCCGAACATCGGTTTCCGGCGGCCGCCGACGACGCCTGGGCCGCGCTGAACTGGGTCGCCGCGCACATCGCCGAGCACGGCGGGGACCCGGGCAACATAGTGGTGATGGGCGACAGCGCCGGGGGGAATCTGGCGGCCGTCACCGCGCTGCGCTCGCGAGACCAGGGAGGGCCGGCCCTTCGCGGACAGGTGCTGATCTACCCGGTGATCGACCCGAACGCTCAGCTGCCGTCCCGAATCGACTACGCCGACGGCTACCTCATCACCGCCGCGGCCCTGGACTGGTTCTGGGAGCAGTACCTGTCCGCACCGGAGGACGCCGACAACCCGTATGCCGTCCCCACCCGGGCGGACCGCGTGGACGGACTCCCGCCGGCCCTCATCCTCACGACGGAGAACGAGGTCACCCGCGACGAGGCCGAACAGTACGGCGCTCGGCTGCGCGCCGAGGGCGTGGACGTCCGTACCGTCCGATTCGACGGGCTGGTGCACGGCGTGTACTGGATGTCCGGCGCGGTTCCCCGCAGCCGCGAGTTGCGCGCCGCCGTCGCCGATTTCGTCAAGAGCGTCGTCGCCCCCACGTCGGCGGCCTGACGGTCTACCGCCCGGCGGACGTGATGTCGTCCGCCGGGCGCGATGGACGTGCGAACCGGTCGGCTGCCCCGGTGACCGTGTCGGTGCCGGATGTCAGGATGCCGGCATGGACGAACGACCGGTGTTGGTTCTCGGTTCCACGGGCACCGTCGGGCGACGGGTCACCCGGCAGTTGCGCGAACGCGGGCACGCGGTCCGTGCCGGCTCCCGCTCGGGCGACGTGCCGTTCGACTGGTTCGATCCGCACACCTGGAAACCCGCGGTGTCCGGTGCCGGAGCGGTGTTCGTCATGGCGCCCGACGGCGTGCCGGTCGCGGACGGATTCGTCGATATGGCTGTCGCCGAGGGGGTTTCGCGGTTCGTCCTGCTGTCGAGCAAGGCGGTCGACGTGATGGGCGATGAGCGGCTGCTGGCCGCCGAGCGTGCCGTCACGTCGTCCGGCGCGGAGTGGACCGTGGTGCGCCCCGACTGGTTCGACCAGAACTTCGACGAGGGTTTCCTGCGCGCTGCCGTGCTCGCGGGCGAGATCGTCCTGCCCCTGGGTGACATGCGTCAGGCGTTCAACGACGCCGGGGACATCGCCGCCGTCGCCGTCGCCGCGCTCACCGGGGACGGCCACGCCGGCCGGACCTACGAGCTGAGCGGGCCGGACGCGCTGTCGTTCGGCGAGGCCGCGGCCGTGATCGCCTGCGCATCGGGGCGCAAGGTCCGTTACCGCGGTGAGCCGGACGCCTACCTCGAGACGATGACCGGCCTCGGCCTGGACCGGGCGCAGGTGCTCGCCGAGATCGAGGCATTCGAGGCCCTGCGGGCGACCGGCGACGCGACCCCGAACGACGTTGTCGCCGAGGTGGCGGGCCGGCCGCCCGTGTCCTTCGAGACCTACGTGCGCGCCGCGGCGGAACGCGGGGCCTGGGCCTGACCGCGCAGCGCGGCCACTGCGTCGATCCGCTCCACGGCCTCGGCGACGATCCGGTCGATCAGCTCCCGGCAGCTCGGCAGGTCGTCGAGCATGCCGACGACCTGCCCGGAGGCCAGCACACCGGCGTCGGTGTTGCCCTCCACGAGCCCGGCCTTGAGCAGCATGGGGGTGTTGGCCGCCATGATGATCTGCTGCCACGTGCGGTCGCTCGCCCGCTTCATCGCGATGCCGTCCTTGACGAGCGTCGACCACTTCATCCCGGTCATGGCCTTGAACTTCGCCGCGTTCCTCGCGGCGGCGACCAGGCCTTTCGCGTAGCTGCCGCGCTCGAGGCTGTCGACGAGGTCGGTGTTGAGCACACGGTGCGGCATGCCGTCGACCTTGAGGGAGACCGTGGTGTCCTGCAGGCCCCGCCTCAGGTACTCCTGCTTCACCGAGTCGGGCACGGCGCTGTCGCTGGTGAGCAGGAACCGGGTGCCCATGGCGACGCCGGCCGCCCCGTAGGCGAGCGCCGCGGCGAGCCCGCGCCCGTCGAAGAATCCGCCGGCCGCGACGACCGGGATGTCGACGCCGTCGAGCACGCTCGGCAGCAGCAGCGTCGTGGCCACCGGCCCGGTGTGCCCACCGCCCTCGCCGCCTTGCACGATCACCGCGTCGGCCCCCCACGAGGCGACCTTCACCGCGTGCTTCGCGGCGCCGATGGACGGGATCACCACGATGCCGTGGTCCTTGAGCTTGGCGATCAGTTCCTTCCTGGGCGCGAGGGCGAAGGACGCGACCTTGACGTTCTCACGGATGAGCAGGTCGATGCGCTGGGCGGCGTCCGACGCGTCGGCCCGGATGTTCACGCCGAAGGGCTTGTCCGTCGCCGCCTTCGTCTTCGCGACGGCGGCCTCGAGTTCCTCGTACGTCATCGTCGCCGAGGCCAGGATGCCGAGACCGCCCGCGTTGGAGGTCGCCGCGGTCAGGCGCGGGCCGGACACCCAGCCCATCCCCGTCTGGACGATCGGGTGCTCGATGCCGACGAGGTCGGTCAGTGCCGTCGTCAGGCGCGGGCTCATACCGCCACCTCTCGATCCCGCAGGCCGCGCGGATCGAGGACCTCGCGGATCAGGCGCAGCTCCTCGGCGGTGGGCTCGCGGGTCACGCCCGCCTCGTCGAGGCCGGCCACCTCGAAGGAGGTGTTCTCCGCGACCTGCTCCGCCGTGACCCCCGGGTGCAGGGCCAGTGCCCGCATCGTGTGGCCGGGACCGCCGAAGTCGAACGACCCGAGATTGGTGACCACCCGGTGCAGGTGCAGGTACTTGAAGGCCGGGTTGGCCGGGTCCACCCTGTCGTAGCCGACGCCCGAGACGATGTCGACCTTGTCGCAGAACGCGCGCGTGTTGTGCTTGCCGACCCAGTAGCTCGTCGGGTGGTTGATGGTGTTGCCGGGGGCGCCCCGCACGCCGAACATCTGCCGGGTGGGGTGCTGCAGCGGGCCGAACGCGGAGAGATTCTGGTTGCCGTGCCGGTCGATCTGGTTGGCGCCCATCACCACGTGGCGGCGGCCGGAGGCGACGACGTCGAACACCTTGCGGAACGGCATCCAGCCCTCGATCGGGCCCTTCGCTCCGAGTGCGGGAGTGTCCGCGAGGATCAGCGCCTCCCCGTCGGTGATGAGCAGGTCCGGTTCGGTGGTCAGCCGGGCGAGGCGGGCGCCGATCAGCGGCAGCGTCGCCATCGGGCTGGCCATGATTTCGCCTGCCCCGGCGAAGATCTCGGCGCATGCGATGGCGCAGTACTCGGCCCGGGTCACCGTGCCCGTCGTCGCCGGGGTGGTCGTGTCGGTCATGCCTGCTCCTCGGTGAAAGTCTTGACGGCGGCTCGGTAGTCGTCCTCGCTGCCGGAGAGGAACCGGTCGACGAACGCCTGCCAGGTCTGCGGGTCCTTCGCGGCCTCGGCGTAGTGGCGCTGGAATTTCTCGTCGCGGCCGTAGCTGTCGCCGGCGAGGGTGAAGTGGGCGCCGTCCGGTGCCTCCACGACCCCGTCGACCATCAGGCGGTTGAGGATGATCGACTGCAGCGGAACGGACTTGACGAGTTCCTCGGTCTCGACGATGCGCTCGACCGAGACGTACCGCTTCTCCGCCGCCAGGCAGTACAGGTCGTCGAAGTAGGGGTCGACGCCGGTGTAGGCGGCGTTGCCGTGCGCGTCGCCGATGTTCAGATGTACCAGGGCGGCATCGAGATTCAGTGCCGGCATCGCGATCAGTGTCTCGGGCGTGCCGGACGCGTCGGGGTACGGGGAGGTGACGGTCCGCAATTCACCCTCCCAGAAGTCCGGGACGGCGGAACCGAGTCCCGCCCGGATCGGCAGGAACGGCAACCGGGCGGCGGCCGCCTCGAGGCCGCACTTGACCATGCCCTCGTCCATCTCCCGCGCGACGATCTCCCCGTTCGTGCGCGCCTTGGCGAACCACGGGTCGTAGAAGGGGGCCGAGTCGAGGGAGACGAACCCGTAGTACGCCTTCTTCACCTTCCCGGCCGAGCACAGCAGCCCCAGGTCCGGGCCGCCGTAGGTCACGACGGTCAGGTCCTTCACGTCCGAGCGCAGGATCGCGCGGACGAGCGCCATCGGCTTGCGCCGCGACCCCCAGCCGCCGATGCCGATCGTCATGCCGCTGCGCAGCTCGCCGACCACGTCGTCGAGCGACATCCTCTTGTCACGCATGGTGTTTCTCGTCTCCTGGTCAGTGGTTGGCGCGCGGTTTGCCGGTGGCGACGAACTCGTCGCGGTGCTCGTCCGCGATGCCGGCGAGGTTGAGTTCGAAGGTGAAGCCCTGCTCGAAGCGGTAGCTTTCCTTCACGTTCACCGGGTCGATGCCGTTGATGGCTTCCTTGGCGCACCGGATGACGCGGGTGTCCTTCGCCGCGATCTTCTCGGCGATCTCGCGGGCGGTGGCGTCGAGGTCGGCGCGCGGGACGACCTTGTACACCGAGCCGAAGTGCTCGAGCTGCTGGGCCGTGACGTTCTGCGCCGTGTAGTAGAGGGTGCGCATCATGTGCTGCGGCACCAGCCGGGCCAGGTGCGTGGCGGCGCCGAGAGCGCCGCGATCCACCTCGGGCAGGCCGAAGACGGCGTCGTCGGAGGCGACGATGACGTCGGCGTTGCCGACCAGGCCGATGCCGCCGCCGACGCAGAAGCCGTTCACGGCGACCACGACGGGGACGGCGCAGTCGTAGACGGCGCCGAAGGCGGCGGCGCAGCCCCGGTTGGCGGCGATGAGGGCGCCGTGGCCGTCGGTGGCCTGCATCTCCTTGATGTCGACGCCGGCATTGAAGCCGCGGCCCTCCGCGCGCAGGATCACCACGTGCGTGGCCGGATCCTTGCCCGCGGTGAGGACCGCGTCGGCCAGTTCGAACCAGCCCTGGGAGGGGATGGCGTTCACAGGCGGGTAGTCGACGGTGACCGTGGTGATGCCCGCGCCGTCGGTGGTCGAGGTGATGCCCATGGCAGGTTCCTAACGTCTGTACCGAACCAAGCGATTGCTTGGTAAGTTAGCACATGCGGGGCGCAGACCCCAGGGAGCGGAATCGTGGAGGCGGGGCGAGTATGTCGCCCGGATTCCCCGACAACGACATCTATTCGAGGAGAAGACAAGTGAGTGGACTGGTCAACGGGCGCGTCGTGATCGTCACCGGCGCGGGGCGCGGCATCGGGCGGGCCCACGCGCTGGCCTTCGCGGCCGAGGGCGCGAAGGTCGTGGTCAACGACATCGGGGCCGGCGCGGACGGTTCCGCGACGGGGGAGAGCCCCGCCGAGCAGGTCGTCGCGGAGATCCGGGCGGCGGGCGGCGAGGCCGTCGTCAACGGCGACGACGTCGCCGACTGGGCCGGCGCACAGAACCTGGTGCAGACGGCCCTGGACGCCTTCGGGCGGCTCGACGTCCTGGTCAACAATGCGGGATTCCTGCGGGACCGCATGCTCGCCAACATGAGCGAGGAGGAGTGGGACGCCGTGATCCGGGTGCACCTCAAGGGTCACTTCGCCCCGATGCGGCACGCGATGGCGTACTGGCGCGGGGAGGCAAAGGCCGGCAACCCGGTGGACGCGCGGATCGTCAACACCAGCTCGGGCGCCGGCCTGATGGGCAGCATCGGCCAGGGCAACTATGCCGCGGCGAAGGCCGGGATCGCGGCCCTCACGATCCAGGCGGCCGCCGAGTTCGCCCGGTACGGCGTCACCGTCAACGCGATCGCGCCGGCCGCCCGGACCCGCATGACCGTGGGCGCGGGGGGCGCGATGGCCGAGTCGATGGCCGCCCCGGAACAGGGCTTCGACGCGATGGCCCCGGAAAACGTCTCACCGCTGGTGGTGTGGCTCGGCAGCGCCGAGTCGAAGGACGTCACGGGCCGGGTCTTCGAGGTGGAGGGCGGCAGGGTTTCCGTCGCCGACGGCTGGCGGCACGGTGAGGCGATCGACAAGGGCGAGCGCTGGGATCCGAAGGAACTCGGCCCGGTGGTGGAGAAGCTGATCGCGCGCAGCGAGCCCCCCACCCCCGTCTACGGGGCGTAGGCAGCGAAGCTGCCGGTGCGTCCTTTGGGCGGTGGGAACGACCCGAAGGACGCACCGGCGGCGCAGCCGCCTACGCGGGCGAGCGGACGATGATGGTGGTGCCGGGGAAGTACGCGGCCAGCTCGGTGCGGGCGTGTTTGAGGGTCGCGGTGCCGTAGCCCTGCTTGCGCAGCTCCGGGTGGACCCAGATCGCGACGTCGACCTCATGGCCCTGCAGCTCGCCGAACGCGAAGCCGACCGGCTTGGGTTCGGTGCCGGACAGGTCCTCGGCGACCAGCCACACCGCGGACTCGTCGTCGATGCGCGACAGGCCGGCGGCGCGCTCCTGTTCCACCCGCGCTGCACCCGCGTCGCCGAGCTGCTCCTCGCACCGGACGCGGAACAGCTCGCGGTCCGGCTCGCTGTCGCTGAACTGACGCAGCCGGAAATGGGCGCCGGTGGCGTAGGGACGCTCGGCGGGCGTCCACTTGAGCACCGCGTCGAGGTCGTCGAGCTCCTCCCGGATCTTCTTGCGCTCCGCCTTGGTCAGCCGCCGGAACGGAAGGTTGAGCACCGCTTCGGCGCAGAACTCGTCCGTGTCGAGCAGCCGCGCGACGGTCGCGACGGCCTCGGCCCTGTCGTTGCTCTCGACGATGGCATCGAGGACCTCGTGCCGGCGTTCGAGCGCGCGCAGCAGTGCCGCCGCGATCTCCCGCTTGTCGAGTACCTGATCGTGGTTCGCGGTTGTCATCGGGTGACATCCCTTCTCGAGAGCAGCTCGACCGGGCACCCCACTGGTTCGTGCCCGGTCGTGCCGGCTCCCGCGAGGGTCACTCGCACACCACCACCGGGATGACCCGATCCGTCCAGGACTGATAATTGTCGAAATCCGCGTACATTGCCACCAGCCGCGGCCAGTAGTGCGACCGCTCGTCGGGCGTCGCCGCCCGTGCCGTCATCTGCCGCACCCGGGACTTCACCTGCACGGTCACCCGCGGATCGGCCTGGATGTTGCGGAACCACAGCGGGTGCTCGGGCAGGCCGCCCTGGGACGCGACGAGCACCACCCGCTCGTCGTCCTCGAGGAACAGCAGCGGAACGGTCCGCGGCCGTCCCGTCTTCCGGCCCGTGGTGGTCAGCAGGCAGACGGGGATGCCCCACGGAAAGGCGCTGCCCACCCGCCACTTTCCCCCGATCCGGCCGCCGGTGGCCTGATAGGCCGCCACGTTGGCGCGCGACATCCACTTGATGATCGGCACGGTCCACTTCGAGTCGAGACCCTTCGGCGCGGCGGGCCCGTTCATGTCAGATCCGCTCGATGATCGTGCCGGTGGCCAGCGCGCCGCCCGCGCACATGGTGATCAGCGCGGTGGCGCCGTCGCGCCGCTCGAGCTCGTGCAGCGCGGTGGTGATCAGCCGCGAGCCGGTCGAGCCGACGGGGTGGCCGAGCGCGATCGCGCCGCCGTTCACGTTGACCTTGTCCATGTCGGGCTCGTGCACCCGCGCCCACGACAGCAGCACCGACGCGAATGCCTCGTTGACCTCGAACAGATCCAGGTCGCGGATCGTCATGCCGGACTTCTCGAGGACGCGGCTCGTCGCCTGCACCGGGCCGTCGAGATGGAACTCGGGCTCGGCGCCGACGAGGGCCTGCGAGACGATCCGGGCCCGCGGCTTCAGGCCGAGCGCCGCGGCGCGGTCGGAGTCCATGAGCAGCACCGCAGCAGCGCCGTCGGAGATCTGCGACGAGGTGCCGGCGGTGTGGATGCCGCCGTCGAGGACCGGCTTCAGCTTCGCGAGCGATTCCGTGGTCGTCTCGCGCAGGCCCTGGTCGCGGGCGACGGTCTGCTTCTCGCCGGTGAGGGTGCCCTCCTTGTCGACGACGGGCGCGACGACGGGCAGCACCTCGCGGTCGAAGCGGCCCTCGTCCCACGCCTGCTTGGCCAGCGCCTGCGACCGGACGCCGAGCGCGTCGACGTCCTCGCGGGTGATGCCGCGACGGCGGGCGATGCGCTCGGCCGCCTCGAACTGGTTGGGCAGGTCGATGTTCCACGACTCGGGCCGCCGCGGGCCGGCGAGTTCGCCGACGTTCGCGCCGAGCGGCACCTGCGACATCGCCTCGATGCCGCAGGCGATGCCGACGTCGATGGCGCCGGTGGCGATGAGTCCGGCGATCAGGTGGTTGGCCTGCTGGGCCGACCCGCACTGGCAGTCGACCGTGGTGGCGCCGACCTGCCACGGCAGGCCGGCGTGCAGCCACGCGGTGCGGGTGATGTTGTTGGACTGCGCGCCGGCCTGGGTGACACACCCGCCGATCACCTGCTCGACGAGGGCGGGATCGAGGCCCGCGCGCTCGATCAGTCCGCTCTGTGCGGCCCCGAGAAGCTCGGCCGCATGCAGGCCGGCGAGCCAGCCGCCGCGCTTGCCGATCGGGGTGCGTGCCGCCTCGACGATGACTGGTGTGCCCACGGTGGGCTCCTTTCTGGTCCTTGTCCTCGCAAAGTAGAACAGGTTTCCGGGGCAGACAAGGCGGGGTCCGAATGATCGGGACTTGGCGATTCCTTGGCCTGCGGGCCGCCCTGTGCTTGAATGCTTTTAGAACGTGTTCCACATCACGACACGGTGCACTCGTCAGGGCAGGAGAGAATTCAGTGGCGCAGCCCAACATCCCCGAAGACATCGACTTCACCGATCCGGATCTCTACGCCGAGCGGATGCCGTTCGAGGAGTTCGCCGAGCTGCGTAGGACGGCCCCCGTCTGGTGGAACAAGAAATCCCCGGACGTCGGCGGATTCCACGACGAGGGATTCTGGGTCGTGTCCCGGCACGAGGAGGTCCGTGAGGTCTCCCGCCGGAGCGACGTGTTCTCCAACTGGGAGAACACCGCGATCCCGCGGTTCAACGACGACATCCCGCGCGAGGCCATCGAACTGCAGCGCCACGTCCTGCTCAACAAGGACGCGCCCGAGCACACCAAGCTGCGCAAGCTCGTCGCCCGCGGTTTCACCCCGCGCGCGATCAACGGCCTTCGCGACGAGCTGAACGCCCGCGCGAAGAAGATCGTCGAGGAGGCCTGCCGGGCCGGCGGGGGCGACTTCGTCACTCAGGTCGCCGCGGAGCTGCCGCTGCAGGCCATCGCCGAACTCATCGGCGTCCCGCAGGAGGACCGCGACAAGATCTTCGAGTGGTCGAATCAGATGACCGGCTACGACGACCCGGACAACACCGCCGACCCGGCGGCCGCGTCGATGGAGGTCCTCGGCTACGCGTACCAGATGGCCGCCGCCCGCAAGGAGTGCCCGGCCGACGACATCGTCACCACCCTGATCGAGGCCGACATCGACGGTGACGAGCTCTCGCCCGAGGAATTCGGCTTCTTCTTCATCGTGCTCGCCGTCGCCGGCAACGAGACCACCCGCAACGCGATCACGCACGGGATGGCGGCGTTCCTCGACAACCCGGAGCAGTGGGAGATCTTCAAGCGGGACCGGCCGAAGACCGCGGCCGACGAGATCATCCGCTGGGCCACGCCGGTCACGTCGTTCCAGCGCACCGCGCTCGAGGACACCGAGCTCGGCGGCCGGACGATCCGCAAGGGCGACCGCGTCGTGATGCTGTACGCGTCGGCGAACAACGACGAAGAGGTGTTCGAGAACCCCCGCACCTTCGATGTCCTGCGAGATCCCAACCCGCACCTCGCCTTCGGCGGTACCGGTGCGCACTACTGCCTCGGCGCGAACCTGGCGCGGATGGAGATCGACCTCGTGTTCAACGCGATCGCCGACTACATGCCCGACATCACCAAGGTCGCCGATCCGAAGCGGCTGCGCTCCGGCTGGCTCAACGGCATCAAGGAGTTCCGGGTGGACTACAAGACGCAGGGCGGCTGCCCGGTCGAGCACTGACCCGGGTGGGGCGGCGCCGAGAGATCGGGAATCCCCCGGTGCCGCCGCGCTTTCCGTGTGAGCGGGGCTGCGGGAGCCGGCGGCATGGGTGCACCCCGCCGAAATTGGGGGTGAGGGCGGGGTGCTCGCCCACAGTATTCGGCCGCCGAGGCGCCCCCGGCTTTCGGTCCTACTGGCCGGGACCTGTTTGCGCGACCGCCGCCGTGCCGGGTCCGGCCTGCGCGGGCCGAACAGCGGGACTCGGCGCCGAGCCCCGAGAGAACCTGCGCAGCAGGGGCCGTGCCTGTTGTTCCACCCAGTGAGACGTCTCCTCCCGCGCGCCGCGGTTGCGGAAATAGTGTCACGTGCTCCTGGAACGGAATCGGCGAAAGGCATCGAACATGGTGGAATGGGCGGAAGAATGCGACGTCCTCGTCGTCGGATCGGGCGCCGGCGGCTGCTGTGGCGCCTACACCGCTGCCCGCGAGGGACTGTCCGTCGTCCTGGTCGAGGCCTCCGAGTACTTCGGCGGCACCACCGCATATTCCGGCGGCGGCGGGGTCTGGTTCCCCACCAATGCGGTGCTGCGACGTGCCGGTGACGACGACACCATCGACGACGCCCTGACCTACTATCACGCGGTCGTCGGCGACCGCACCCCCCGCGACCTGCAGGACGCCTATGTGCGCGGCGGTGCTCCCCTGATCGACTATCTCGAGGCCGACGAGGACATCGAGTTCACGGCCTACCCCTGGCCGGACTACTTCGGCAAGGCTCCCAAGGCCAGCGCGAAGGGCCGTCACATCGCGCCGACGCCGCGGCCGATATCGGACGATCCCGAACTCAACGAGTCCGTCCGCGGGCCGCTGGGTCGCGAGCGCAACGGGGATCCGTTGCCGGACATCCTGATCGGCGGGCGCGCCCTCATCGGCCGGTTCCTGATCGCCATGCGCAAGTACCCGAACGTGCAGTTGCATCGGAACACTCCGCTCGAGGAACTCGTCGTCGAGGACGGCGCCGTGGTCGGCGCGATCGTCTCCCACGGCGACCAGCGGCGGGCGGTGCGGGCCCGCAAGGGCGTAGTGCTCGCCGCCGGCGGATTCGACCACAACGACGAGATGCGCGCGCAGTACGGCGTTCCCGGCGCGGCCCGCGATTCGATGGGGCCGTGGTCCAACCTCGGCAAGGCCCACCAGGCGGCCATCGCGATCGGTGCCGACGTCGACCTGATGAGCGAGGCGTGGTGGTCGCCGGGGCTGACCCACCCCGACGGGCGCTCGGCCTTCGCGCTGTGCTTCACCGGCGGCATCTTCGTCGACCAGGACGGCAACCGCTTCACCAACGAGTACGCGCCCTACGACCGGCTCGGCCGCGACATCATCGCCCGGATGGACAAGGGCGAGATGACGCTGCCGTTCTGGATGATCTACGACGACCGGGGCGGCGTCGTGCCGCCGATCGCGGCGACGAACGTGCCGCTCGTGGCGACCGAGAAGTACGAGGCGGCGGGACTGTGGAAGACCGCCGACACGCTCGCCGAACTCGCCGACCTGATCGGGGTGCCGGCCGAGGCGCTCGAGGCGACCGTCGCGCGGTTCAACCGCCTCGCCGCCACCGGCGTCGACGAGGACTTCGGCCGCGGGGACGAGCCCTACGACGTGGCGTTCACCGGCGGCGGTTCGGCGCTGGTCCCGATCGAGAAGGGCCCGTTCCACGCCGCGCAGTTCGGCATCTCGGACCTCGGCACCAAGGGCGGCTTGCGCACCGACACGGTCGGCCGCGTGCTCGACGGCGCCGGGACGCCCATCGCCGGGCTGTACGCGGCGGGCAACACGATGGCCGCCCCGAGCGGCACCGTCTATCCCGGCGGTGGCAACCCGATCGGCACCAGCGCGTTGTTCGCCCACCTGGCGGTCCGGCACATGGCCGGAGCATAGGAACGCCGCGACTCGTCCGGTCCCGCTCAGTGGGTCCTGCGTCACACTCGGAGCACTTCGTCCGTACGGTTCACATCGACGAACCGTAGGAGTTTTCATGAGTACATCGTTGGCACCCGAACGGTCCCCCTCGACCCGTGCCGAACGCCGTTACCAGCGGACCCGGCCCGTGGGGGCGGTGGTGGCGATCCTCATCGCCGTCGAGGTCATCAGCGCATTCGAGACGTCGATGATGTACGCGGCCCTGCCGACGTTCGCTCGCGTCTTCGAAGCCGACGCATCCGCGGTCGGATGGAGCGTGACGGCGTTTCTGCTGGTGGCGGCCGCCTCGGCGGCGGTGTGCGGCCGGCTCGGCGACATGTACGGCCGCGAACGGGTGCTGATGGTGGTGCTGGCCTGTGCCGCGACGGGATCCGTCGTCAGCATGGCGTTCGGGACCCTCGAGGCCATCATCGCCGGCCGGGCGATCCAGGGTGTGGCCGGAGCGATCCTGCCGCTGTGCATCGGCCTGGCCCGCGAACACCTGCCGGCCGAGCGCGTCCCCATGGCGGTCGCGCTGATCTCCGGGTCGGCCGTCGCGGCCGGCGCGGCCTCCCTGCTGGTCGCCGGCGTCCTCATCGACCTGGGCGACTGGCGGTACATCTTCGTCGTCGCCGCCGGCTACGCGCTCGTCTGTCTCTTCCTGGTCGAGGCCGTGCTGCCGTGGCGGCGCCGCACCGCTCGGCGGCAACCGATCGACGTCGTCGGCGCGGTCGGCCTGGCGGTGTCGGTGGCGTCCGTCCTGTTCGGTCTGACCCAGAGCCGCTCCTGGGGCTGGAGCGACGCCCGCGTGCTGGGTCCGATCGTCCTCGGCGCCGCGGTGTTCGCCTGCTGGGTGTGGTGGGAACTGGGCCGGACGTCTCCGATCGTGAACCTGCGCCTGCTCGCCGAGCGCAACGTCGCCCTGACGATGCTCGCCGGGGTCGCACTCGGCGTCGGACCGATCGGCGTCGGGACGATGATCATCCCGATCATCATGCAGAGCCCGGCCACCGCGCCGTTCGGCCTGGGGCTCTCGCCGACCTACGCCGGAACGCTGTCGTTCGTCGGCGCGATGATCGGCATGGCATTCACCCCGGTCGCGGGCAGGATCGCCGCCGCCGTGGGGGCGCGGACGTCGTTGCTCCTAGGCAGCGTGATGTTCCTCGTCGCGTGTGCCGGGTTCTTCTTCTTCCGCGCATCGGTGATCGGCATGACGCTGCTGGTCGTGGCCGTGTCGGTGGCGACGGCGTTCGCGTACACGGCGCTGCCGAACCTGCTCGTCGAGTCCGTCCCGGAGCACAACACCAGCGAGATGGCCGGCAGCCAGACGGTGCTGCGCACCGCGGCGTCGGCGGTGGGCACCTCGCTCGCCTCGCTCCTGCTCGCGTCCCTGGTGCTGCCCGGGACGGCGACGCCGACAGTGGCCGCGCTCGGGGCCGTCTGCGCGATGCTGGTCCTCTCCTGCGCCGTGACGATCGGGCTGGGTTCGGCGATCAGGTATCGGCGGGCGTGATTCCCGGCCCGTCCAGCAGCGTCAGATCGTCGGGGACGTCGATGTCCCCGGGATCGGCGAGGCGCGTGCAGTCCAGCCGTCGCACCCGGTCGCGGTTGCGGGTGAGGAATCGCCGGGCTCCCTCGTCGCCGACGGCCTCGCGGGCCGCCGCCTCGGCGTCGCGGCGGTCGAACACCACGGGATGCCCGGGGCGGTCCCCGAACACCGGCAGGGTGATCGTGCCCGGGCGGTGCGCGAGGAGTACGGTGCGGACGAGTTCGGCGGTGATGCCGGGGAAGTCGACGACCGTCAGCGCGATCACGTCGTGGCCGGTCGTGGCATCCACCCCGCACCGCAGCGACGTCGACATCCCCTCGGCCCAGCGCGGATTGACGACGGAGCGGACGCCGGGCGGACACGCGGCGACGACGTCGTCGGCGTAGGCGCCGGCGACCACCGTGACCTCGTCGCAGCCCCCGGCGGTGAGCGCGGCCACCACGGTGTGCAGCAGGGGGCGGCCGCGGTGGGGGAGCAGCGCTTTCGCGCGCCCGCCCAGCCGCGTGCCGCCCCCTGCCGCGAGGACGATCCCAGCGACGGTCATGGCCGGACCCTAGGGCGTGTTTCATAAGCGGTCGGGCCGGAGCCACTGATTGATGGCGGCGATTCGGACGGTGGCGGTATAGCGGACCGCAAGTTTGTCGAATCTGGTTGCCACCGCGCGGTTCTGCTCGAGCTTGTTGATACCGCACTCGACAGCATGACGCTGCTTGTAGTGCTCGGTGTCGAACTCCGGCGGACGTCCACCGGACGACCCCTTCCGCGTCCGGTGGGCAGCCTGATCGGACTTGACCGGAATGGTCGCGCGGATACCGCGTTTACGCAGGTAGGCGCGATTTCCGGTGCTGCTGTATGCCTTGTCGGCCAGCACACGATCCGGCCGGGTACGCGGCCGACCGCGGCCGGTCCGCGGCACACCGATCCCGTCGAGAACCGCGGTGAACTGCGGACTGTCCCCCCTCTGACCGGCGGTGACCACGCTCGACAACGGTTTGCGGCCCTGCTCGCAGGCCAGATGGGTCTTGGTGGGCCACCCACCACGCGACCGTCCCCACGCGTGATCATCCGGCTCGGTCTCCACCCCGCCGGGTGGCTCGATCTGCTGATCGCCGTCCCCGCGGGCCCCGGCCGCATGCTGGTGGGCCCGCGCGATGGTCGAGTCGACGCCGACGTCCCACACGATCGCGCCGGCAGCGTCGGCGAGTGCCTGCAACGCCGTCAGGATCTGTGCCCACACTCCGCCGCGTTGCCGGCGTCGGAACAGCTCGTACACCGTCTGCCACGGTCCGTACCGGGCCGGGACGTCCCGCCAGGGGGTACCCGTGCGGGTCCGCCACCGGATGCCGTCGATGGGCTGGCGTTTCGTCCGTTTCGGCGGGCGGCCCGCCTTCTTCCCCCGGGGCAGCAGCGGAGCCAACCGCGCCCACTGCGCGTCGGTCAGGTCTGCTCGCCCCGGCACCGCTACGCTGGGCACGAGGTCTTCGGTATTCAAGGTCTTGTTTGGTCGCTAAACCCAGATACCGGAGACCCCGCTCATTCAGTCGCAACGACACACCTACCGTGTCCGAACTCCCTCACAGTAAGCACTTTTGAAACACGCCCTAGCACATGAAGGGCGAGAGGCGCGTCATCCAATCGAACCATATCCCTGTCCCTCCTGCATCCTCTTAATGCGGCGGTGTTCCCGACAACCCCCAGTAGGTGGGTAAGTCCTCGCATTATGCCAGGATCGGTATGTCATATTGAGCAGGTGCAAAGCTCATTGGTGCGACAGTGCCTTCAGGCTCTCGATGATGACGAGATCGAAGAGATCCTCGCCTCAAGTTCGCGCTTGCGTGAGACCGTCCGCGCGGCGGCCAAGCAGCGGCGGGGAGCCAAGGTCAACGCCTCTATCTTTCGGCGATGGCTCTGCATCCCCAGCCAGTCCGATCCACTTCTCCGCTCGCTCCCTGGCTTATACGGACACGAGTACACGAAGGCCGCAGAGAACGGCTCTCCCTCCACCAAGACAGTCGGGGTGAGAGCACTCCTGGCCCTTGAGTCGGATCTCACCTTCACCGAATTCCGCAGGATACTGGCCGACCTCCGCGCAAGATTGCCGCAGGGCGCTGACGCTACAGATCCGGCCCCGGCGCCGGATGCGACCTCGGCGCTACGCGATCGCTCGACGACGGATGCGGACGGGATCGACCTCGCGGAACTGCCTGACGGGCTGCAATCGTCGGATGTCGAAACCACCCTCGGGAATCTTCGCAATCGGTCGGTTCAGCTGGCTAACCTCTTGACCGAGTGCGCAGACGGCGTCCTGCTCGGCAGTGCTGTTCCTGACGGTGTTTTCGCTGCAATCGAGGACTGGACCGCCGAACTGACCGACGCATGGACACAGATCGGACTCCTGCCACCACCAGCGGCCGGTGGATTCGAAGCGCTGGAGAACGTGCGAGACAAGCTCGCTGCGGCAGAATCCGCTGTTGAAGCGGCAAAGGCTGCGCGTGCCGAGAAGATGGCGACGTTGACGAGGCTGCGAGAGAACGCTGCCTCACTTGCCGACCTGGCCGACATGGGTGAGACGTTCAAAGCAGCCTACGAAGAGGCGCGTACCAAGATTGCCGAACTCGAGAACGAGCTTGACTCGGCCACCTCCACCCCTCAGGTCATGGAAGGCCCCCACACATCCGACCACCCCAAAATCGACGCCGAGTCCGTAACCGTCGCCGATTCCGTGGAAGACATCGAGGAAGCGGAACCGGGAGCCCCGGAGTCGGAGGCCACGGAGCCGGAAGTCGAGCCTGACCGTCCAGAGGTCTCGGTTCCCGACGCCGAATCCGCAGATCACGAGTACCGGACGGACGATACGGACTCCGAGGTCGGCCTGGACGATGCAGAAGCCCCAGAGCACCCGCCTACGGCGGCGCAACCCTCCGCACTCGCCTTCGAGTCAACGCGGTCGAGTACCTCTTCCGAGACGGACGATTCGGCTTCGCTGGACGGGGATGAGCCTGCGTCTGTCGCGTCGATCGTCGCTTCGGATACTCGGGCAGACTCCCCACTCGAGGGGGCAGAAGCAGCGGAAACAGGTTCGAAGACCGCTTTCGACGGCGACCTTGCCGAACATGTCCGGGCCGGGAGGTTTGCTGCAGCGTGGCTGATCGCGAAGGTCGCCGGTGAGTCGGAGGTGGACGTCGACGCCTACAGGCAGGCAGCAGTGGCGTTCCATGCCCCGACGGGAGGAAGCAACGCGTCCAGCGTGCTCACGCGAATAGCTTCCCTACCCGATGGCGCTGTGTTCGGTTCTCCTCAGACCGCACGAGTTGCTCTTGCGGCGACGCTGCGTGCGTCGCTCGCAGCCGGTTGGAGCCCCAGATCCGAGGTGGAGGAGATCGCTCGGCAGGCCAACCTCGACGAGGAATGGCGGGAGCTTCTCGAAGAGATCGTTGCAGCCAGCGACCGGAACTATCAGCACGTCCAGGACGGTGGCCGGAAGCTCGAACCGTCGGTCGACGACGTTCGCGACCGTGCAGTCCGGATCCGCGATCAGATAACTCCCATCAAGTTCACGCGGGCCAACAAGGTCCAATGGTTCCTCCTGCGCGAGCGGGAACCACTCGGAGAAGCGCTCGCGCTGGTAGCGAGCCCGAAGACGGACGACGACCGTCGAGAAGCGCTCGCTCGCGCCTTGTCAGCGCTGGAACAGCCCGACGAGCTCATCGAGTACGCAGACAAGAAAGTGAGTTCCCCGCAACAACGGCGAACCTCGATCGTTGCACACGCTCGGGTGTCGTTGTACAAGACGATCGAAAGCGTCGCCGACTGCGTCGCGGACGCCTTGGCCGCTGCGGCTTCGGTCGAGTTGAACAACAGGGACGGCGGCGACGACGAACCACGTCACCGACTGATGTCTGCAGCCGCAAAGGTAACCGTCGGCCATATCGTGGGTGGTCCCGGGAACGCTGCGCTTGTACGTCTCCGAGAGTGGATACTCTCGCCGGATGCTCCCACGGAGATGGGGGAGGACGAAATGCTCCGGAGCGAACTGCTCCATGTGACCAGCCTTCCCCGCGACGAACGAGGACTTCCGATCGTCGAGGACGAAATCGACAGCTCGAGAGTGCTTGAGCAGCTCCGTGTCCCCGGTACGGCGAACGAGATCTTCGACGATTACGTTGCTCGCGGGGATCTGCTGCAGGCCAACGAGGTTGTGAACAGAGCCCCGGAACTTCTCGACCTTGTCACGAACGAACGAAAGCGATGGATAACGAGGCTGCGTCGTGAGGTCGCGGCAGTTCGTTCGGAAGTGGGCCGAACCTATGCGGACGATTTCACTCAGACCGGTCTCGTCGATGCAGAAGCGCGTCTCGTGACACCGTCCACCTATGAGGAAGACCGCTTCGACCTCCAGATTATGGAGCTCGCGAAGCTTCGTGACGACCTGGCCGAGTACCGCGCTCGGAAGGCATACGAGTTGCGTGAACGAGTGACCAAGGAAGTCTCTATCGAAGCCGATCGGCAGGCGGTACTTGAGCTGATCCAGAGCGAGGATTTCGCGGGCGCCCATGAGCTTCTGGCTCTCGCCCGTAGCGGTCCCCTCCCGACGATCGAAGACTCCGACGACAGTGCCGGCGCCACCGTCTTCGATGCCTTCATGCGAGCACTGGGGGTACTCAAAAATCATGAAGGCGATCTGAGCAATATCCGCCAGATCGCAGCAGTGATCGAAAGCGCCGATCCCAGCACGTCCGTGATCGCGGACAGTGACCGTGGGCGGCTCGATCAGTGGGACGCGCTGATGTCGCTTCGCACACACAGGAATCGACGTCACGCAGCCATGGCTTCGATCCTGCGAGGAATCGGCCTCGACGTTCGCGGCGAGGTGTCCAAGCAGAAGACCTCCGGCAAGCATTTCGACCTGTACCGAGCCACCGCAACGCCTGTGGACAAGTCCCTGGTTCCGGGCCTCGGGTCCCAAGCGCCGCACTATATGGTCGCTGCCACCGGAGAACGCCCTCTACTGCGCCAAACCTTGTCCAGCGCCTTTCCGACGTACAACGGGCCGAACATTCTGCTGTTCGATGGAGTCCTGAGTTTCGAGGAGCGGCTTCTCTGCCTCAAGGTCTGCCGCGAGCAGAGGATCACAGCGATCGTCGTTGACCATGCCGTCGCTGCATGGATTGCCACCTACCATCCACGGTCGTTTCGTGCGGTGCAGCAGGTGACATTGCCGTTCACATGCTTCCCCCATTACACGGTCGTCGCAGGCAACGTTCCGGACGAAGTGTTCGTAGGCCGCGCCGAGGAGCAAACGCAGCTCATGGATCCGGCGGGGAGTATTTTCGTCTACGGTGGTCGACAGCTCGGTAAGTCGGCTCTGCTGAGAAAGATCGAACGCGACTTCAATCTCGTGGACGATCAGCATGCGATCTACATCGATCTGAACGCTCACGGCATCGGTACATGGAGCGAATCGGCCAAGCTGTGGCAAGTTCTCTACAACGAGCTGGCCCGGCTTGGAAGCTTCGGATTGAAGCAGAATCCATCCGTCCGCACATCCAAACCCGTCATCGATGCGGTCAAGAAGTGGCTGGCGGACAAGAGTACTCGTCGCCTGCTGCTGCTCCTAGACGAAGCGGATGCTTTCCTCGAGAAGGAGTCGAGTGGTGGACCCGAAGGCAACGCCAAAAAGCGATTCGAGAACGTCGCTCCCCTGAAGGGGCTTTGGGAGGACACCGATCGGCGCTTCAAGCCGGTGTTCGCCGGCCTTCACAAGGTGCAGCGACTGCAGAACGTGGCCAACACTCCTCTCGCCCACGGCGGACAGGACGTACTGATCGGCCCGCTGGCTGCGAAGCCTGCCCGAGACCTTGTGGTGAAGCCTCTCGAGGCTCTCGGCTACAAGTTCGAGAACCCTGATGCGGTATGGCGTCTTCTCGCCATCACCAACATGCAGCCGGGTCTGATTCAGGTGGTGTGCAGCGACCTAGTGGCGCATCTGCAGTCTCGACCGCTTCGAAAGAACGAGCCCATGGTCGTGATCACAGATGAGGATATCGATGCGATCACCCAGAATCCGGAAACCCGTGACAAGATCGCACAGAAGCTGCGGCTCACGATCGAACTCGAAGACCGGTATCGCGTCATCGCCCTCACCGTCGCGATCATGTGCATGGACGACCAGTTCCGGGCACGGTACTCGCCCAGTGAGATCCGAGAGCACTGCGAGCTGTACTGGCATGAGGGATTCAAGGATCTGAACAGCACGGAGTTCTCCGTATATCTCGACGAACTCGCCGGTCTTGGTGTTCTCAGCAAGGATCGTAGCTCGAAGTACTCCATGCGTTCCCCCAACACCGTGATGATGTTGGGAACCCGACGCGAACTCGAGGCTATCCTTGAGGAGGAATCCTTCCAGTTGGAAGATGCCTACAATCCTCGCTGGACACGGCGGCAGGTCCAGATCGACGGCGAGGACTTCCGCAGTCCGCTGTCGGAGTACGATCTCAGCGAGTTGGTGCCTGTCAGTACGAAATATGAAGCCCGGAACTATGTCGTCCTGGGGAGCGATGCGCTCGGGATCCGCAAAGTTGCTGGTGTTCTCAAGAGTCTTGAAAGCGATCGGAATCTTGACATCTCGATCGTGAAGTCCGAATCAACCGGATCGCTGAGTATGCTACGCGAGTTCAAGTTCTCGGGACCTGGAACGAGCCGCCCGCGCATCCTCGTGTTCGATGCGAGTGAGGCCACCCCAGCGGAAGCGGCGGACATCGCACTCGCGGTGAGGAGCCTCCGGAAGCGTGGATCCGGACATCTCATCCTTCTGCTCGGCCCCGGAGGAATCGATGCCGCGCGTAGCTTCACACGAGGACAATCCGTGGTTCGCACGGATGTCATCGAGCTGAAAAAGTGGTCCGGGGACGGAATTCGGTCCTGGCGCGACAATCCGTTCACATCACCCGAACTTCAGAGCAATCTCCTGGCGCACTCCGGCGGATGGCCCGACCTGGTCGAGCGCGCGGTCCACGAGGTGGATCGCGGACGTAGTCACAGCGACGAGTGGGCAAGACTCGCAGCGTTCCCTCGAAGCAGGGACGAGGCTGAACAATTCCTCGCCGAGACCGGAATCAACCAGGATCAGCGTAGCCTGCTCGCGGAGTGGGCGTCGTTCGAATCCACCGATTTCGAACCGGTCATCGACATCGCAGACGTTCTCGGCCGCAATCTCGATTCGCTTCGTGACACCGTGGCCGTCCTCGTCACGCTCGGTGCCGTGAACGAGCGAAACGGCGACTACATGGTCGATCCGGTCGTCATGCGTGCCTTGAGGAAGGCGGAATGACCTCCGGCCCCACTTCAGAGGAGTACCTGCGGCTCCCAGGGCCGCTTCGGTTCATTGCCGACGTGGCTTCGCACCTTCGCGCGGGACTGTCGGTGATCGTGGTGTTCCCCGACGCGGCCGTCGACACAGGTCTCGCTGATCATGTGTTGGAGGAGATCGCGAAGGAGAATGCGCGAAGTGAATTCTGCACGCAATCCTGCGATACGTTTCCCACTCGGGTGATCGATACGTTCGGCGCAGACCCTGTGCGATACGCGTCGTTCGACGAGTGGGAATCGATCATCCAGTGGGAGGCTTGGCACGACTCGTGGGTGGTGCTTTCGAGCTGGGACCATACCGACATTCCTGAGATCCTGGAGCGCTGGCCGGCGCAGGTACACGCGTCAGGGCTTTCCCAGAACGAACGGCCGAAGTTACTCGTCGGAGGGCGGCTGAGTGAGGTTCCGAGGCATGTACTGACACGTCTGGACTCAAGCTTGACCGCCGTCCATTGGTGGTGGGGCGTCCTCGACCGATTGGATACGGAGACTCGACTGGTGGCTCTCGCAGGTAGGACCATCGATCCGGTCGACACCGCTGTCATCGTCGAAGTGTCCGGGTGGGATCTCGCCTGTGTCGACTTCCTGATCGAGTTCTGGGACCGTTCCACTTCAGGTCTTGCACATGCAGTTCGTGAATACCAAGCACACGCACCCGGCGTCGACATCGATAGCCGTTCGAACCAGGACCGCCGACCGTCCGCCCTCCCACCAGCAGATCGAGAAGAAGCGTGGCAGAAAGGCCTTTTGGATAGGTGGGGGCACTCACTCCGGCGAAGCCCGCGCGTGCTCGACGACAAGTCGATCGACCAACGCATCTGGATGGCACACAACCGTGCCCTGATCTCGCACGTCGACGAGGAGCGGGCGCACTACGAGGAGATTATCCGTCGAGAAGCGCGACAACAGGTCTTCGACGAACTCGACCGGCGTGACGATAACATCATCGAGATCGGCTCACTGACATGGCTCGTGGCTTCGGGTCGCGTAAGGGTCAGTCGCGACGACCGCGAGCGACTGTGCACCTTCCGCGACCTTCGCAACGATCTTGCCCACAGGGTGCCGATCAATGACGAGCTTCTTATGAAAGTCGCCGGATATCTAGGGTTCGAGCGAAATCCGAGATGATTTTCCTCGCCACCGGTTTCCTGAGGTGGATGTAATCGGTCGTAACGTTTTTCCGCTCATCCAATGAGAGCTACCGACCAAATGCCGAGTGTGGCAGGGTCGGTGGAGGTAGCGGCTGCCGGGACAACACCTCTTTAGTGTCCTGAGTCAGGAATCCTGTTCAGATATGAGGTGAGACGTTCGAGGATCGTCGGCGGTTTTGGTCCACACGTAGGGCTTGGGATCGGTGTTCCACTGAGCGATCCAGGCTCGAATGTCCTTCTCCAAGTATAGAATCGACTTGTGTACGCCGCGGCGGATCTGCTTGGTGGTCAGTTCGGCGAACCACCGCTCGACGAGATTGAGCCAGGACGACCCGGTCGGGGTGAAGTGCAGAGAGGAACCGTGGATGCGCCAGCAGCCAGGTCTTGATCGCCGGAGTCTTGTGGGTGGCGTAGTTGTCCAATACCAGGTGAAGGTCGAGACCGTCCGGCGTCTGCCTGTCCAGAGTGATGAGGAACTTCTTGAACTCGTCGGCGCGATGCCGGCGGCACAGCGAGCCGATCACCTTGCCCGACGCCACGTCGAGGGCGGCGAACAACGTGGTGGTACCGGCCCGCACGTAGTCGTAGGTCATCCTCTGCGGCACCCCGGGGCATCATCGGCAATACCGGCTGTGACCGTTCCAGGGCCTGGATCTGCGACTTTTCGCCCACGCAGAACACCAACGCTCGCTCCGGCGGATCCAGGTAGAGGCCGACGATGTCGTGGACCTTGTCGACGAAGAACGGCTCGGTCGACAACTTGAACCCCTCGGCGGGATGCGGTTGCAGCCCGAACGCCCGCCAGATCCGCGAGACCGTCGACTGCGACAGGCCCATCTCGTTGGCCATCGTCCGCGTGGACCAGTGCGTGGCGCCCTTCGAGGTGGTCTCAAGCGCGCGTGTGACCACCTCGGCGACCTGCGCGTCGGTCACCGACCGCGGACCACCCGACCGGACATGTCCCGAGCCCGGCGATCCGACGCTCGATGAAACGAGACGCCACCGCCCCACCGCATGCGGCGTCGCGCCCAGGCGGGCGGCTACGTCCTTGTTCTACGCGCCCTCCGCACAGGCGAGGATGATCCGGCACCGCAGCGCCCATGCCTGCGGGGTCGATCGGCGCCGCACCCATCCCTTGAGGGCAGCCCGTTCGTCGTCGGACAATCTCAGCGCGGCCTTCGGCCGCCCGGTACGGGCCATCCGCCGATTCGACATTTCTGAATGAGACTTCTGACTCAGAACACTAGCCGCGCGCCGCCTCGGCTGCGGGGCGAACCGTCTTCATGGCCCGTTCGACCTCCCAGAAGGCGCGCAGCGACGCGATCCGGCCGTCGTCGTCCACGCGGTAGACGAACACCCCCTCGGCGTCGATCACGTTGCCGCCGAGGGTCGTGCGGATGGTGCCGATGTTGACGCACTCGTCGCCGCACACCAGCACGTCGTCGACGAGGAACTCGAGCTTGTCGGTGTTCGCGATGGTCATGTCGTAGAACCGCGAGATCGCCTCGCGGCCGTGATGGCCCTTGCCCTCCGGATCGAATCCGGACGGACCGACCGGGTCCTCGACGACACCGTTCTCGGCGAACAACGCGAGCCACTCGTCCTTGCGTTTACCGCTTGCCGCCGCCTGCGACGCCCGCGCGGCGACCCGGGCCGGGTGTTCCTCGCTCATGCCGATGCCTTTCCGTGGATGTACCTGTCGGCGAAACGGTGCAGGGACTCCTGCTTCGCCTCGAGGGGACTGTCGAAGCCGTGCCCGTCGAAGATCCACGGCACCACGATGATGTCGGTGACGCCGGCATCCTCGAGCTCGGCGTACCCGGCACGGCCGAACCGGTCCACGCACACCGCCTGGATCTCGAACGGATCGTCGGCGCGGCCGTGTTCGGCGCGCAGCTCCCGCAGCCGGGCGATCACCTGCACGAGGTCGTCGAACCGGATCATCGCCGAGGTCCAGCCGTCGCCCACGCGCGCCGCCCGGCGCAGCGCCACGTCGGTGTGGCCGCCGATGTAGAACGGCACGGGTTCGGTGGGGGCGGGGCTCATCTGCAGCCGGTCGAAGTCGAAGAATTCGCCGTGGTGCTCGACCATGCCGCCGCCGAGGATGAGCTTGATGACGTCGATCATCTCGTCCACCCGCTTGCCGCGCCGCGCGTACGGCACCCCGCACCACTCGAACTCCTCCGGGGCCCAGCCGATTCCCACTCCGAAGCCGAAGCGGTTACCGGTGAGGTTGGCCACCGAGCCGACCTGGCGCGCCAGCAGCACCGGGTTGCGCGAGCCGAGCTTGAGGACCTGGGTGTAGAACCGGAGTGTCGACGTGACCGCCCCCATCGCGGCCGCGGCGATCAGTGGGTCCGCCCAGGGCGTGTCCTCGGTCCACATCCGCGACCCGTCGGGGGTGTACGGGTAGTCGACGGTCTGCTTCTCCATGTAGAACAGGGAGTCGGGCAGCGCGATCGACCGGAACCCGCACTCCTCGGCGGTGCGGGCGAGGCCGGTGAGCTGGTCGAGGGGCGTCATCGCGACGCCGACGGTGAAGTCCACCACGGTCCGTGCCTATCGTTCCGGTCGGTCCGAGCCGACGACCCACATCGAGAAGTACTGCGAGCCGCCGCCGTACGCGTGCCCGAGTGCCTTGCGTGCGCCGTCGACCTGATGCTCCCCGGCGCGCTGCATCACCTGCATCGCGGCCTCGGCGAACCGGATCATGCCGGAGGCGCCGATCGGGTTGGAGGACAGCACACCGCCGGACATGTTGACCGGCAGCTGACCGCCGATGGCCGTCTCCCCGGCCTCGGTGAGCTTCCAACCGGAGCCCTCCGGGGTGAAGCCGAGGTTCTCGAGCCACATCGGCTCGAACCACGAGAACGGGACGTAGATCTCGGCGCAGTCGATCTCGGTGAGCGGGTCGGTGATACCCGCGGCCTGCCACAGCGCCGCCGCGGCCATCCGGCCTGCCTCGGGGTTGACCTGGTCGCGTCCCGCATACGTGGTCGGCTCGGTCCGCATCGCGGTGGCGTGGATCCACGCGACCCTCCGGCCCTGCGCCTCGACCGCCGCGGCCGAGTCCTCGTCGCCGATCACGACGGCGCACGCGCCGTCCGACGACGGGCACGTCTCGTCGTAGCGGATCGGATCCCACAGCATCTGCGACGCCTGCACCGACTCGAGCGTGATGTTCGGCTGCTTGAGGTGCGCGTACGGGTTCTTCGCGCCGTTGAGCCGGTCCTTCACGGCGACCATCGCGCCGATGTGCTCGGGTGCGCCCGATCGGCGGATGTAGGAGCGCACGTGCGGGGCGAAGTAGCCGCCGGCGCCGGCGCCGACCGGCATGGTGAACGGCACCGGGGTGGACAGCGCCCACATCGCGTTCGACTCGGACTGCTTCTCCCACGCCACGGCCAGCACCCGCCGGTGCACGCCGGCCTGCACGAGGCTGGCGGCGACATTGGCGGTGGACCCGCCGACCGAACCGGCGGTGTGGACCCGCAGCATCGGCTTGCCGGTGGCGCCGATCGCGTCGACCATGGTCAGTTCGGGCATCATCACGCCCTCGAACAGGTCGGGGGCCTTGCCGATCACGACCGCGTCGATGTCGTCCCAGCCGACGTCCGAGTCGGCCAGGGCGCGGTCGATCGCCTCGCGCACGAGGCCGGACATGGACACGTCGTGCCGTTTGGCGACGTAGTGGGTCTGCCCCGTGCCGAGGACAGCCGCGAGTTGCTTGGCCATGTCAGTTACGTCCCTCCAGAACGGCTACCAGATTCTGTTGCAGCACAGGACCGCTCGTCGCGTGTGCGAGGGCCCGCCCGGCCCGCCCGGCCATGATCGCCTGCGCGGCGCAGCCGATGCGCTCGAGGCCGCCGGAGAACATGGGGTTACCCGTGAGCGGGCCGCCGGTCGGGTTGACCGCCGTCGCGTCGGAGAGGCCGAGGGCCTCGCGCAGGATCAGCTCCTGATGGGTGAACGGCGCGTGCAGTTCGGCGACGTCGAACGCGGTGTCACCGCCGGTGACGGCCCGCGCGGCGGCCGACGCGGACGGCGCGGTCGTCAGGTCGCGGCCGCCGAGGTTCGGCGAGTCGATGCGATGCTCGATGCCCGTGATCCAGGCGGGGTTCTCGCACAGTTCACGGGCCCGGTCGCCGGCGGCGAGCACGATCGCGGCGGCGCCGTCGGTGACCGGCGCGCAGTCGTGCCCCCGCAGCGGATCGGCGACGTAGGGCCGGGCCAGCAGCTCCTCGACGTCGAAGTCGCCGCTGATCTGGGCGTTCGGGTTGTCCTTGGCGGCGGCCCGCGCGCGCACCGCGACCTGTGCCATGTCCTCCGCCGTCCACTTGCCGGCGTCGAGCCCGAACCGGGCCTGCAGCCCGGCGAGGGACACGGAATCGAGGCCGAGCGGGGCGACGAGGTACGGGTCGAGCTGCAGGCCGAGGACCTGACGCAGGGTGCCGGCCGACGACTTGCCGAAGCCGTACACCAGGGCGGTGTCGACCTCCCCGGTGATCAGCTTGACCCACGCCTCGTACAGCGCCCAGGCGGCGTCCATCTCGACGTGGGATTCGTTGATCGGCGGCACCGCGCCGATCGCGTCCACGGCCGAGATGAACGAGAACGCCCGGCCCGCGAGGTAATCGGACGAACCGGAGCACCAGAAACCGATGTCCGACTTGGTGATTCCCAGTTTCGAGTACAGCTCCCGGAAGCAGGGGACGAGCATTTCGACGCCGTTGGTGGTGCCGGTGGTCTCGCGCACGTGGGGTGCCTGCGCGAAGCCGACGACTGCGATGTCTGTCATGGTGGGCGCGGCTCCCTTACAGGTGGTGTTTGAAGGTCTCGTAGTCGGCGTCCGGTTCGCCGGTCGGCCGGAAGTACTCGATGTTGCGCAGCGTGTAGTCCCACTCCTCGCGCGGGCGCCACTTCGCCTCCACCCGCATGCCCATCCGGACGTCGGCGGCGTCGCACTCGAGGATCAGGTGCAGGAACGGGATGTCCGCACCGTCGAGCAGCACGTAGGCCGCGACGTACGGCGGCGTGATCTGCTGGCCGAGGAACGGCACGTTGACGATGCAGAACGTGGTGACGATGCCCTTGTCGGACACCTCGACCTGCTCCCGGGTGGGGATGCCGTCGGTGGGGTTCGCGCCGCGCGGCGGGATGTAGACCTTGCCGCCCGGTCCGGTGCGGCCGCCGATCAGCTTGCCCTCGGCCAGTGCGCGCAGGTAGTAGGACTCCTCGTAGGACGCGCTGTGCGTGTAGTGCAGATCCAGCGGCGTGATCATCATCGTCACCGGCTCGCCGGAGGCGTCCGTCCGGACCGTGACGGTCTCGGCCTCGCCCGGTTCGAAGGCTGCGATGTCACGAATGTGACCGGCGCGGTCGTCGGCCCACCGCACGCGTACCCGCATCCCGGTGCTCATGTCCTCGGGACCGGGGACGTCGACCGCGTGCAGCAGCGTCGTGTCGGCCCCGTCCAGCTGGATCAGCGCCCACGCGAACGGCCGGTCGAACGGCTGGCCCGGCAGCGGCTCGGGGTTCCACGTCCAGCTGCGCACCGTGCCGGACTGCCCCACCTCGACGAAGTCGGTGAGGGGTTCGTGGGTGACCGCGTCGAACTCCGGGGGCGGCACGAGGACGCGCCCGTCCGAGCCGCGGGCGCCGAGGATGCGCCCGTCGCGCAGGCCCGTGACGAACGCGCCGACGGTCGGCCCCGTGGATCGGGTGTAGTCGAACTTCAGGTTCAGTGGTGCGCTCAGCGGCTTCTCCGCGATCGCGCTCTTTCCCAGGCTCACAACTTCGAGTAGAACAGGTTCTAGAGACGGTGGCAAGGGTACCGTCCGAGCAGCGGTGTCCCCGGTCCGCCCCGAAAGGAATGGTGTGCAATGAAACTGGGTCTGCAACTCGGCTACTGGGGGGCGCAGCCGCCCGCGAACGCCGGCGAGCTCGTCGCCGCCGCCGAGGCGGAGGGTTTCGATGCGGTCTTCGCCGCGGAGTCGTGGGGCTCGGACGCGTTCACGCCGCTCGCGTGGTGGGGCTCGGGCACGCGGCGGGTGCGGCTCGGCACGTCCGTCGTGCAGATCTCCGGCCGCACCCCCACCAGTTGTGCCATGCACGCGATCACCCTCGACCACCTCAGCGGCGGGCGGCACATCCTGGGGCTCGGCGTGTCCGGGCCGCAGGTCGTCGAGGGGTGGTACGGCGAACCGTTCGCCAAGCCGCTCGCCCGCACCCGCGAGTACGTCTCGATCGTGCGCAAGGTGCTGGCCCGCCGGGAGCCGGTGACCAACCCGGGCCCGCACTACCCGCTGCCGTACGACGGACCCGGCGCCACCGGGCTCGGCAAGCCGCTCAAGCCGATCACGCACCCGCTGCGTGCCGACATCCCCATCTGGATCGGCGCCGAGGGGCCCAAGAACGTCGCGCTGACCGCCGAGATCGCCGACGGCTGGCTCGCCATCTACTACTCCCCGCGCCTGGCCCCGATGTACGACGAGTGGCTCGACGAGGGCTTTGCCCGGCCCGGCGCCCGGCGCACCCGCGACGACTTCGAGATCGCCGCGACCTGCCAGGTCGTCGTCACCGACGACCGCACGGGGACCATCGCCGGCCTCAAGCCCGTCACCGCCCTGTACGTCGGAGGCATGGGCACCCCCGAACTCAACTTCCATGCCCAGGTGTACCGGCGCATGGGCTACGGTGACGTGGTCGACGAGGTGACCGCCCTGTTCCGCGCGGGCCGCAAGGACGAGGCCGCCGCCGCGATTCCCGACGAGATGGTCACCGAGACGATGATCATCGGCGACCGCGACGAGGTGCGCGCCGGCGTGAAGCGCTGGTCCGACGCCGGCGTGACGATGCTGCTCGTCAGCTGCCGCGACGCCGAGCACGTGCGCTCCCTGGCGGACGTCGTGCTGCGGTAGGCGCCCGCTTCCCCCGAGCGAATGTATCGTTCACCTCCTCAGATCGACGGGATGCCACATTCGCTCGGTGGGGAGGTTGTCCACAGTCGGCGAGTTGCTCCACAGATTCGACGAATGCACGCTCCGCGGCCACACGAATCCGATCGAGCGGCGCACTGTAGGTCCATGAGAAGGGGTGAGTGGGCGGGGGATCCGGAGGCACTGGGCCGGCTGGGCGACAGCGGTGTGGTTCGCGACGCCGTGCTTCGTCGTGTCGGAGTGTCGGGGTCGGCAATTCACGAGCGGTGCCGTCCGGGTGGTCCCTGGCAACGGCTGCTGCCGGGCATCGTGATGCTCGGAAACGGACCGGCGTCGGCTCGGCAACGCACGATCGCGGCCATGAAGTACGTCGGCGACGACGCCGTACTCACCGGACGATCGGCGCTCGGAGAACATGGACTGGCGGGAGAACAATACGACGTCCACGTGCTGCTCCCGGCGAATCGTCGCGTGCAGTCGGCCGGATTCGTCCTCGTCGAGCGGACAACCCGAATTCCGGACCCTTTGATACGTAATGGCATCCGGTGTGCTCCCATCGAACGTGCCCTGCTCGACGCCGCGCGCCGGTGCACCACTCTCGATGCGACGCGGTCGTTGATCGCCTCGGCCGTCCAGCGTGGAGCGGTGTCGGTGGCAGCGCTGCAGGAGGAACTGGCGGAGGGGAGCGGGCGGGGTTCGGCTCTGCCGCGGCGGGTGCTCCGGGAGGTGGATGCCAACGTCCACTCGGTGGCGGAGGCGAAGGCCCGGGAGCTGTGGGAACGCAGCGGTCTGCCCGAGATGGTGTTCAACCGCGATGTTCTCGACTCCCGGGGCGGGTTCATCGCACGACCTGACGGCTGGATCGACGACGTCGCGATGGCCTGGGACATCGACTCCCTCGCGTGGCACCTGTCGCCCAAGGCGTACAAGGACACGATCGAGCGCCGGACCCGCATGCAGAACGCGGGCATCATCGTGCTGCCGACGATCCCGAGTGCGGTGGAGCGGTCACCGAGGCGTGTCGTCGACGACCTGCGCCGGCACTACGAGCTCGCGGCCTCTCGGCCGCGGCCCGACGTGCGACTACGGACGGTGGCACCGGGCTGAGCGAATGGACCATACCGTCGGACTACGGAGGTGAGCGATACATTCGCTCGGCCCGGGCCTCCGGCCCGTCAGGCGCCGGTGAACTTCGGGGTGCGCTTCTCGGTGAACGCGCGGGGGCCTTCCTTGGCGTCGGCGCTCTTGAAGACCTCGGCGCCGAGTTTCGCGTCGATCTCGAAGGCTTCCTCCTCGTGCATGCCCTCGGTGTCGCGGATGGTCTTCAGGATGGCCTGGACGGCGAGGGGGCCGTTGGCGGCGATGGTCCCGGCGATCTCGAGGGCCTTGGCGAGAGCCTGGCCGTCGGGGACGACGTGGCCGATCAGGCCGATCTCCTTGGCCTCGGCGGCCTTGATGTGGCGGCCGGTGAGCAGGATGTCGGCGGCGATCGTGTAGGGGATCTGGCGGACGAGCCGCACCGCCGAGCCGCCGAGGGGGAACAGGCCCCACTTGGCCTCGGAGACACCGAACTTCGCGCTCTCCCCGGCGACGCGGATGTCGGTGCCCTGGAGGATCTCGGTGCCGCCGGCGATGGCCGGGCCCTCGACCGCGGCGATCAGCGGCTTGGTGAGGCGACGGCCCTTCAGCAGTGCGGGCAGCCTGGACAGATCCCAGCCACCGCCTTTGCCCTTCCCGTCGCTTCGCTCGCCCTGCTCGAACTTGTCGCCCGGGGCCGACCGGTTCATCGCCTTGAGGTCGGCGCCCGCGCAGAACGCGCCGCCGGCGCCGGTCAGGATGGCCACCCGGATCTCCGGATCGTTGTCGACGCGGTCCCACGCCTCGGCCATGATCGCCATCATCTCGCCGGACAGGGCGTTGCGGGCCTCGGGCCGGTTCATGGTCACGATCAGGACCGAGCCGCGCTGCTCGACGAGGCAGTGCGGGGCGTCTGCCGAAATGCCGGAAACTTCCGATGCGGTGGTGGACACTGAGGACTCCTGAGGGGTTGTGAACTGGATCTCATCCGGGTCTTGTCAGAAACGGTAACACGTTCTACTTTTGTGACGTGGCCCTTAACATCGCAGACCTCGTAGAGCACGCAATCGACCTCGTTCCCGACCGCGTCGCGCTCGCGTCGGACGGACGTGAGGTCACCTACGCGCAGGTGGAGGAGCGCGCCAACCGGCTCGCCCACTATCTGCAGGAACGGGGCGTGAAGCCCGGTGACAAGGTGGGTATCTACTCCCGCAACACCATCGAAGCGATCGAGGCGATGGTCGCGGTGTTCAAGATTCGTGCCGTGATGGTGAACGTCAACTACCGGTATGTCGAGAACGAGTTGCAGTACATCTTCGACAACTCGGACATGGTCGCGCTCGTCCACGAGCGCCGTTACTCCGACAAGGTCGCCGCCGTGCTGCCGCACTGCCCGCAGATCCGCACCGTCGTCGTGGTCGACGACGGCACCGATCTCGACTACGCGAGCTACGGCGGCGTCGACTACGAGTCCGCGCTGGCTCAGGGCTCACCCGAGCGCGACTTCGGCGAACGCAGCGCCGACGACCTCTACATCCTCTACACCGGCGGCACCACCGGCAGCCCCAAGGGCGTGATGTGGCGGCAGGAGGACGTGTGGCGCGTACTCGGCGGCGGCATCAACTTCATGACGGGCGAATACGTCGCCGACGAATGGGAACTCGCAAAGACCGGTGCCGCGAGCCCGCCGCTGGTCCGATTCCCGATCCCCCCGCTCATCCACGGCGGTGCCCAGTGGGCGGTGCTGCAGTCGCTGTTCAGCGGCGGCAAGGTGATCATGCATCCCGAGTTCGACGGCCACGAGGTGTGGCGCGTCATCGAGGAGCACAAGGTCAACGTCATCTTCATCACCGGCGACGCGATGGGCCGCCCGATGCTCGACGCGCTCGAGAGCGGACGTCCGGGAACCGGTGAGAAGTACGATCTTTCGTCCCTGTTCGCGATGGCGTCGAGCGCCGCACTGTTCTCCCCGGCGCTGAAGGAACGCTTCCTGGACCTGATGCCCAACACGGTGATCACCGACTCGATCGGCTCGTCCGAGACCGGCTTCGGCGGACTCGGCATCGTCGCCAAGGGCCAGGCCCACTCGGGTGGCCCCACCGTCAAGATCGACGCCTCCACGGCCGTGATCGACGACGACGGAAATCCGGTCGAGGCCGGCTCCGGGCAGGTGGGCGTGCTCGCCCGCAAGGGCCACATCCCCATCGGCTACTACAAGGACGAGGTCAAGACCAAGGCGACCTTCCGCGAGTACCACGGCGTCCGCTACTCGATCCCGGGCGACCATGCGCGGGTCGAGGCCGACGGCACCGTCACCATGCTCGGCCGCGGGTCCGTCTGCATCAACACCGGTGGCGAGAAGGTGTTCCCCGAGGAGGTCGAGGGCGCCCTCAAGGCCCACCCGGACGTGTTCGACGTCCTCGTCGTCGGCGTGCCCGACGAGCGCTGGGGGCAGCGGGTGTCCGCCGTGATCGCGCCCCGCGCCGGTACCCGCCCGACGCTGGCCGACCTCGTCGAGGTGGCCCGCACGCAGATCGCCAGCTACAAGATTCCGCGCAGTGTCTGGTACGTCGACGCCATCAAGCGTTCGCCGGCCGGCAAGCCCGACTACCGCTGGGCCAAGGAACAGACCGAGCAGCGCCCAGCGGACGACCACCACACCAACGGCTCCGCCGCGGCGAGCTAGAAGGGACCGGGATGCACACCGATCTCAGCAGGAAATTCGGCATCCAGTACCCGATCTTCGGGTTCACCCCGTCCGAGCACGTCGCCGCCGCGATCAGCCGGGCCGGTGGTCTCGGCGTCCTCGGCTGTGTCCGGTTCAACGACCCGGACGAGCTCGACGCCGTGCTCACCTGGATGGACGAGAACACCGACGGCAAGCCCTACGGGGTCGACGTCGTGATGCCCGCAAAGGTTCCCACCGAGGGCACCGCCGTCGACCTCGACAAGCTCATCCCCGCCGAGCACCGTGCCTTCGTCGAGCGCACCCTCGCCGAGCTCGGCGTGCCGCCGCTCGACGAGTCCGCCGAACACGCGGCCGGCGTCCTCGGCTGGCTGCACTCGGTCGCCCGCGCACATGTGGACGTCGCCCTCGAGCACCGGCCTGCGCTCATCGCCAACGCGCTCGGCTCCCCGCCGAAGGACGTGATCGACCTCGCCCACGAGAAGGGGGTGCCCGTCGCGGCGCTCGCCGGGGCGGTCGAGCATGCCCGGCGGCACGTCGAGAACGGCGTCGACATCGTCATCGCCCAGGGGTACGAGGCGGGCGGGCACACCGGCGAGGTGGCCTCGATGGTGCTCTGGCCCGAAATCGTGGACGCCCTCGGCGATTCGGCGGCGGTGCTTGCCGCCGGCGGTATCGGCTCCGGGCGGCAGGTCGCGGCCGCGCTCGCGCTCGGCGCGTCCGGGGTGTGGATGGGTTCCTACTGGCTCACCACCTCCGAATACAAGCTCGGCGCTGCCGCCGACGGCCCGTCGTCGGTCCAGCGGGCCCTGCTGGGCGCGACATCGTCGGACACCGTCCGCTCGCGGATCTACTCCGGCAAGCCCGCCCGCCTGCTCAAGACGAAGTGGACCGAGGCATGGTCGAAGCCCGATGCCCCGTCGCCGCTGCCGATGCCGTTGCAGAACCTGCTCGTGAGCGAAGCCCACCAGCGGATCGCCGCCGCGGACGATCCCGAGGTCGTCGCGATGCCCGTCGGGCAGATCGTCGGCCGGATGAACGAGATCCGGCCGGTCGCGGAGATCATGGCCGAGCTCGTCGAGGGGTACGAGCGGGCCGTGGACCGGTTGAACGCAGCACGGTGACGGACCGGTGGTGACCGTCTACGATCCCTTCGATCCGCAGTTCCTGGCCGACCCCTACCCGGCCTACCGGATGCTGCGGGACGAGGACCCGGTGCACCGCCACGTCAGCACCCGGAACGGCATTCCGCCGTTCCGGGTGCTGTCCCGTTTCGAGGACGTGTGGAACGCGGTGCGCGACACCGAGACCTACTCGTCCGCTGGGGGATTGACGTTCGTTCCCGACGAGATCGGCACACTGGGTCTCGCCCCGACGATCGTCATGCTCGACCCCCCGCGGCACGGGCAGCTGCGCAGCCTGATCGCGAAGGGGTTCACGCCCCGGCGCGTCGCGGCGCTCGAGGACGCCGTGCGCGGGTTCGTCCGCGGCCGGCTCGATTCGTTCGCCGGGCGGCGCGAGGTCGATCTGCACCGCGAATTCTCCTCGACCGTACCGACGTTCGTCCTGGCGGAGATGCTCGGCGTGCCGGCGGCCGACCGGGCCCGGTTCGATCCGTGGGTCGCCGCGCTGACGGCGTTGCAGGACAGCGGATTCGACGTGGCCGCCATGAGCGCACCCGACGCCGTCGCCGAGATGTTCGAGTACTTCTCGCGCCTGATCGGCGAGCGCCGCCGCGAACCCGGCGACGACCTGATCAGCGCCCTGACCACCGTCGAGTCCGACGGCGAACTGCTCACCGACTGGGAGATCCTCGGGTTCTGCTTCGTCGTGGTGGCCGGCGGCAACGACACCACCGGAAACCTGATCTCGCACGCCGTGATGCTGCTCGACACCGATCACCGCCAGCGCGACCTGCTCGTCGACGAGCCTTCCCGGATCCCGGGCGCGTTGACGGAGACGCTGCGGCTGGAGGGATCGGTGCAGGGACTCGCGCGCACCACCACCCGTGACGTCGAGTTGCACGGGGTGACGATTCCGGCCGGGGAGAAGGTGATGATGCTCTACGGCGCCGCCAATCGCGACGAACGCGAATTCGGCGACACCGCAGAGAAGTTCGACGTCACCCGGCCGATTCCGCGGCACCTCGGATTCTCCAGCGGTCCCCACTTCTGCATCGGCTCGCACCTGGCGAAGCTGCAGTCCCGGGTTGCGCTCGAGGAGTTGCTGGCCCGGTATCCCCACGTGTCGGTCGATCCGGCATCGGGGGTGCGTCTGCAGTCGTCGTTCACCCGCGGCTGGGTGAGCCTGCCCGCCCTCCTGCGTCAGCCGAGCGTGAGGTTGTGGCGGTGAGCGGGAGTATGTCGCGGCATCGTGCGGGTGCGTCGACCAGGATCCTCCCGCTCGGAACGAGAACCTCCCTGTCACGACCCACGGACACGCCGCGCGTTCGCGACGATCGCGTTGTGGACGAACCGCGGCAGCCCGGGCGCCAGCTCCTCCCACTCGGCGGTGGCGGCGTCGCCGGAGATATACAGGGCCGCGATCTCGCAGTGCTGCTGCGGACTGCACGGGCCGAACCAGCGTTCGAGGTGGCGGCGGTGCTGCTCGGCGGCATCCATCGCTACCGGTCCGTCCGCCGGCTCGCCCGCCGCGATCGCCTCGACGAACGCTCGGATGTCGGCGGCGGCCTCGGCCTTGATCGTCTCCCAGTCCTCCCTGGTGTGCCCCGCGGCGCGGTGCGCCGCCCGCTCCCACTGGTCGTGATTCGGCCAGTCCGGCTCGGTGGCCGCGAATCGTTCGGCGAACCGGTCGGTTCCGAAGATCTCCAGTTGCTCCTCAGGGGTGAGCGATACACCCGTGCGCCGCGCCTCGAGCTCGCGATCGAGCGCCGCGAGCAGACCGATGAGGTGGTCCCGGCGCTGTTCGAGAAGCCGCCGCTGGCGGCGGAGGTGATCGTCGACGGTCGCGCCCGGATCGGCGAGCATGTCGGCAATGGCATCGAGGCCGAAGTCGAGCGCGCGATAGAACAGGATGCGTCGCAGCCGCTCGACGTCGGCGGCCGAGTAGAGGCGGTGGTTGCCGGCGCTGCGTCCATGGGGCACGAGCAGGCCGATCCGGTCGTAGTGGTGGAGCGTGCGCACCGAGACGCCGGCCATCCGCGCGACGTCCCCGACCGTGTACTCGCCGTCCACACGTCGATGATGCGCCGTCACGGCCGGTGTCGTCGCGCCGCCCGGGCGTGGGCGACGGCGAGCAGGCCGGGGACCTGTGCGGCGGTGCGCACGCCCGGGTTCAGGATCGACACCCACCCCTGCGGCGCGTACACGGGATGGGGAAGCAGGAGATCGAGGGCGGTGTAGTCCACGGCGGCGCCGTGCCGCGCGTGCCCGGCCGGCGGGTAACCCAGCAGGTCGCGGAACTCGTCGCGGCCGACCGCGACGTTGAGCCGGAACACCCCCGTCCGGTAGAGGTGGGACGCGGTGTCGAAGCCGTCGTAGTCGTGGACGACGACCGTGGCGAACGGGAACCTGCGGTCGGCGGGGGTGGTGCCGTCCGGATCGAAGAACAGGAAGGTGTCGCCCCACGCCTGCCGGGGCGCGCCGTTGTCCTCCCCGGCCGTCGTCGCCACCACCCCGGGCAGGGCCGCCGCGACGTCGATGATGTCGTCCACCGTGAGGGATCGGGGTTCGTTCGTCGTCATGGGGCGGACGCTACGACCTGACGCAACGTCAGGTTCAAGTCCTCGTGCCGGATCGCCTATCGGCCCGATCCGGTGACCTGCGGCTGCAACTCGGCAGCCAGGTCGTCGGTCAGCGGCGTGAACTCGCGCTCGCCGCGGCGGCGGACCCATACCGGGTCGGCGCAGTGCCACCGCTCGGCACTGAGCGTGCGGGTGAGGATCTTGAACGTGGCGGTGCGCGGGAAGTCCCGGCACACCCGGATCAGCGTCGGCAGCTGCTTGGGGCCGAGATCGCCCTGCGCGTCGAGGAACCCGGCGAGTGCGCCGGGGTCGAACGCGGAATCCGCGGTCGGGATGACCGCGGCCATCACCCGGTCGCCGACCTGCGGATCCGGGACCGCGTAGACCGAGACCTGCGCGAAGCCCGGGTAGCGGAGCAGGGCCCGCTCGATCGGAGCGGCCGCGATGTTCTCGCCGTCGACGCGCATCCAGCCGGAACTGCGGCCGGCGAAGTAGACGAACCCGTCGGCGTCGGCGTAGCCGAGATCGCCGCTGTGGTACCGGCCGTCGCGCACCCGCTCGGCGTCGGCCTCCGGGTTCTTGTAGTAGCCGGCGAACAGGCCGGCCCCGGCGACGTTGACGAGCTCACCGGTCGCGACGTCGGCGTTGAGGATGCGGCCGTCGGCATCGAACTCGGCGACCGGACAGGGCGATCCGGTGTCCGGGTCGAGGATCCGCACGCCCTCGGGCAGCCGTCCCAGCGCCCCGGGCGGCGCATCGGGCGCCGCGGAGATCGAGATGCCGCCCTCGGTGGAGCCGAACCCGTCGACGACCGTCGCGCCGAACCGCCGGCGGAACTCGGCGATCGCGGGTGCCGTGCCCTCGTTGCCGTACATGATGCGCAGGGGATTGTCCGCCTCGCCGGGCTCCTCCGGGGTGGCGACGATGTAGGACAACGGCTTTCCCACGTAGTTGGCGTAGGTGACGCCGAAGCGGCGCACGTCCGGCAGGAAGCCGGAGGCGGAGAACCTGCGCCGCAGGGCGATCCCGGCCCCGGCCGCCAGCGCCACCGCCCAGCCGGCCATCATCGCGTTGGAGTGGAACATCGGCATCGACACGTACACGACGTCGTCGGCGCCGAGACCGAACCGTTCCGCGAGCATCACTCCGGGGCCGGTGATCTTCTCGTGGGTGCAGCACACGGCCTTCGGGTCGCCGCTGGTGCCGGACGTGAAGATCAGCATGAACAGATCGGTCGCGGCGACGGGCGCCGGCGCGGCGGTGGAACCGGTGTGGGGAGCGAGCAGATCGGCCCACTCGGCGGAGTCGACGTCGATCAGCCGGACGCCGCCGAGGTCGAGTCCGTCCAGCAGCCGCGCGTTCGCGGCCTCGGTGAACACCACCTGGCAGTCCGCGAGCGCGATGTCGCGGGCGAGGGCCTGCCCGCGACGGGTGGTGTTCAGCCCGACCACCACCGAGCCGGACAGCGCCGCGGCGCCGAGCAGCATCGAGAACTCCGGCACGTTGTCCATGAGGATCCCGAAGTGCCGGGGTCTGCGTGGGTCGAGCAGTTCGTGCAACAGGGCGGCCCGGTCCCGGCCGGCCTGCACGTGCTCGCGCCACGACAGTGACATGTTCTCGAACTGCAGGCCACGATCGTCGACGGTGGCGAGCCGTTCGAGGAGCGCGGTCACGGTGGGGACGTCGGTCATGCCGGCATCCTGGGGCATCGCCGCGGCGGGTGGGGTGCCGGTTCCGCTGATCGGGACGCTCACGCCGGCGCCTCCGCGAGGGACGCGCCGAGGTGCCGCAGCTGCGCGGTGGCCGACCCGAGGTGGAACTCGTGGTGTTTGGCGGCCAGGAAGTACCGGTGCACGGGGTGGTCCTCGTCCAGGCCGACTCCGCCGTGGACGTGTACGAGTGTGTGCGCGACGCGGTGCCCGGCGTCGGCGGCCCAGAACGCGGCCGTGCGCAGCTCCCCGGTGTCGGGCAGCCCGGCCTCCGCGCGGAAGGCCGCCTGCCACAGGGTGAGCCGGGCGCCCTTGACGTCGATGTAGGCGTCGGCGAGCCGCTGGGCCACCGCCTGGAAGCTGCCGATGGGCCGATCGAACTGCACCCGCTCGCGGGCGTACCCGGCGGTGAGTTCGAGCGCCCGGTCGAGCACCCCGTACTGGTATGCGGCCGAGCCGAGCAGCCCGCGGTCGCGCAGCCACACGGTGACCGCGTGGCCGTCGGTGCCGAGCGCGCGGTCCCCGGGCACGGAGGCCGCGGCGAGGGTGAGCGTCCCGAGGCAGCCGAGGCCGGTGTCGTACTGGCGGGTCACGGTCACGCCGGGATCGCCGGGACGGACGAGGAGCACGGTGACGCCGTCGGGGGTCGAGGCCGGCACGAGGAACAGGTCCGCGGCGGGCGCGGCGTCGACGAGGATCTTGGTGCCGTCGACGATCCATCCGCCGTCGGCGCGACGTGCCGTGGTGGTCGGCGACGTGGGGTCGTCGTTCAGTTCCTCCTCGAGGGCGGCGGTGAGGATCTTCTCGCCGGTGGCGGCGGGTTCGCCCCAGTCGCGACGCTGCGCGTCGCTGCCGAACTCGGCGACAGCGGCGGCGGACACGACGATCGAGGACAGGTAGGGGACGGCGGCGACGCCGCGGCCGAGTTCGGTGAGGATGCTCGTCTGTTCGAGCGGTCCGAAGCCGTCGCCGCCGACGGACTCGGGCAGTGCCGCGCCGAGGATGCCCGAGGAGGCGAGCGCGTCCCACAGGGTGTGGTCGATGCGGTCGTCGGCGGCGTCGAGCCGGCGCAGGTGGTCGTTGGTGACGATCTCGGTGACGATGCGGCGGGTGAGGCCGGCGAGGTCCTGCTGCGCCTCGGTGAGGGTGAAGTCCACGGTTTGTCCCTTCCGGTGGAGTGTCAGCGCTTGGCGGGTGGCTGTCCGAGGGCGGTCATCGCGATGATGTCGCGCTGGACCTCGTTGGTGCCGCCGCCGAAGGTGAGGATCAGGGAGCTGCGATGCATCCGTTCGAGCCGGCCCCGCAGCAGCACGCCCGGGGAGTTCTGTCGCAGCGTGGCCGACGGGCCGAGGATCTCCATCAGCAGGCGGTAGGCCTCGGTGGCGAACTCGGTGCCGAACACCTTGTTCGCCGACGCCGGTGCGGGTCCGAGCGGCGCAGTGCTGGAAGCGATCTCCCAGTTCATCAGCTTCAGGTACTCGGCCTTGGCGTGGACCCGGGCCAGGTTGATCTGCACCCATTCCTGATCGAGGACGCGGCGGCCGTCGGGCAGGCGGGTGTGCTGCGCCCACGCGCGCACTTCCTGCAGCGCGGTGAGGATCGGGCCCGCGGAGGTGAGCGCGACGCGTTCGTGGTTGAGCTGGTTGGTGATCAGCGCCCAGCCGCCGTTCTCCGCGCCGACGAGCGCGGACGCCGGGACGCGCACGTCCTGGTAATAGGTGGCGCTGGTGTCGGGGCCGGCCATGGTGTGCACGGGCGTGTAGGAGAACCCCTCGGCGGTGGTGGGCACGATGAGGACGCTGATGCCCTTGTGCTTCCGGGCATTCGGATCGGTGCGGCACGCGAGCCACACGTAGTCGGCGTAGGCGATCAGGCTCGTCCACATCTTCTGGCCGTTGATCACCCACTCGTCACCGTCGCGCACGGCGGTGGTGCGCAGCGACGCGAGATCCGTGCCCGCCTCGGGCTCGGAGTAGCCGATGGAGAAGTGCAGCTCGCCGGCGGAGATCCTCGGCAGGAAGAACTCCTTCTGCTCGGGCGTGCCGAAGTGCATGATCGTGGGCGCCACCGAGTTGACGGTGAGGAACGGGACCGGCGCGCCGGCGATCGCGGCCTCGTCGGTGAAGATGAGCTGGTCCATGGCCGAACGGTTCTGCCCGCCGTACTCCTCGGGCCAGCCGAGCGTGAGCCAGCCGTCCTTGCCCATCTGCTGGACGACCTCCCGGTACACGTTGCCGGCGCCGTACTCGCCCGTGGTCGCGGCGAGCGCCTCCCGTCGTTCGGGGGTCATCAGGTCGGCGAAGTAGGCGCGCAACTGCGCGCGGAGTTCCTCTTGCTGCGGGGTGTACGCGATGTCCACGAACCGCTCCGTTCGTCGGGTAGGCAGCTGGTCGACGGCCGAGGACCGGGACCGGCTCGGCGATGTTCCCGAATCATTGCACAGAACTGAAACGCGTTCTAGCCTGGTTTTCGAGCCGTCGCGCCAGCCCGCGCGTCCGGCGCCCGATCGGTCGAGCAAGCGAGAAGCGAGGTCTGTTCATGGAGGTCAAGGTCGACTTCGATCGTTGCGAGGCGAACGGCGTGTGTGTGGGAATCGCGCCCGAGGTGTTCGATCTGAACGACGACGACGAGCTGGTCGTCACGCACCCCATCTCGCCGGAGCGGGAGGAGGACGTGCGCACGGCAATCGCCCAGTGCCCGCGTGCGGCGCTGAGCGAGGCCTGACGGCGCCCCTTGTCAGAAACGAGAACACGTTCTACATTTCCGGGGGTCGCCGGAATCCGCGGCGACCAGGAGCGCGGCGGCCCCGGGTGGGCCGCCCGATATCGCTAGGGAGAGCGCGTCCATGAGTGCAACCGGCAACGGTCTCGGCCCCGCAGGAAACGGTGCGACGGACGAGGGGGGCCTGGGTCTCGACGGCAAGGTCGCCGTCGTCACCGGCGCCGGTGCCGGGCTCGGCCGGGCGGAGGCCGTCGCGCTGGCCCGGGCCGGCGCCGCGGTGGTCGTCAACGATCTCGCGGCGACCGATGCCGTCGAGGACACTCTCGCCGAGATCCGCGACCTCGGCGCCGATGCGGCGTTCGTCGCCGGCAGCGTCGCGGAACGTGCCACGGCCGACGCGCTGCTCGCGACGGCACAGGAACGCTTCGGCGGCCTCGACATCGTCGTCAACAACGCCGGAATCGTGCGGGACCGCATGCTGTTCAACATGTCCGACGAGGACTGGGATGCGGTGATCGCCGTGCACCTGCGCGGCCATTTCCTGCTGTGCCGCAACGCGGCGGCGTACTGGCGTGGCGAGTCCAAGAAGGCCGGCGGTCCCGTCTACGGCCGGATCGTCAACACGTCCTCCGAGGCCGGCCTGCTCGGCCCCGAGGGGCAGGCCAACTACGGCGCCGCCAAGGCGGGAATCACGGCACTCACCCTCTCCGCCGCGCGGGGCCTGTCCCGGTACGGGGTGCGCGCCAACGCCATCTGCCCGCGGGCCCGCACCGCGATGACGGAGGGCGTCTTCGGTGCCGCGCCCGAGGGGGAGGTAGATCCACTGTCGCCCGAGCACGTCTCGGCACTGGTCGCCTACCTGGCGTCGCCCGCGGCGGACCGGATCAACGGCCAGGTCTTCGTCGTCTACGGCCCGATGGTCGCGCTCATGGCCGCGCCCGTCGTCGAGCAGCGCTTCGACGCGGACGTCCGGTGGACCCCGGAGAGCCTCGCCGAACGGGTCGGCGGCTACTTCGGCGACCGGGACCCCGCCCGTAACTTCTCGGCCGCGCAGGCGCTCGCCCTCTGACGTCCCACTAGGCGGTACCCGAAGTGACATGCAACGTTGTCCTTCGGTAATATCGCGCCGTCCGGGGCCGATCCGGCTAGTGTCGGCCCGACCCCGGGCTCGCGTGTCGTCCGGCGATGCGGGCGCGTGAACGCGCGGCCGGAGGCCGCTCGGAGATCGTGTAGTACCTGTTCTAGTTTTGCGTCCCGCGACGCGGTTCGCGAAGGGGCGGCCGGCGCGGTTCCCGACCGAGTTCGGTCCCGTGGACGGGCGGCGGATCCGATCTCGCGGTCCACTGAATTCCCATTTCGAACCCCGATTTTCCGCTCGACGCGAGCGCCGCCGGTTCGGTCGGTGCGGCGGGGCTCCCGCCCGCAGAGGTAGCCGTGTCACGCCGCGCCGCAGCGGTCTTTGACACGTGAACACGTTCTAGTTAGTATGACGCGGGTCACAAGCTGACCCCTCGCCGGCCTCGGCCGGCGAGCGAACCAACGGAGGAGGAGACGGTGGTAGACCTCCTCGAGGTACCGCTCCGCGCGGTCGGTGGATTCTTCGCGATGACGGGCGAGACCGCCCGGGCCGTGTTCTCCCGGCCCTTCCAGCGACGCGAGTTCGTCGATCAGGCATGGTTCGTCGCGCGGGTCTCCCTCGTGCCGACGGTCCTCGTCGCGGTGCCGTTCACCGTCCTGGTCAGCTTCACCCTCAACATCCTGCTGCGCGAGATCGGTGCCGCCGACCTCAGCGGCGCCGGCGCCGCACTCGGCGCGGTCACCCAGGTCGGCCCGATGGTCACCGTGCTCATCGTCGCCGGTGCCGGCGCCACCGCCATTTGCGCGGACCTCGCCGCCCGCACCATCCGAGAGGAGATCGACGCGATGCGCGTGCTCGGCATCAACCCGATCCACCGCCTCGTCGTGCCCCGGGTCCTCGCGTCCACCGTCGTGGCGCTGCTGCTCAACGGGCTGGTGTGCACCATCGGCATCCTGGGCGGCTTCGCGTTCTCCGTCTTCCTCCAGGACGTGAACCCCGGCGCCTTCGTCAACGGCATCACCCTGCTCACCGGCTTCGGCGAACTCGTGATCTCCCAGGTCAAGGCCGGCCTGTTCGGCATGATCGCCGGCCTCGTCGCCGCCTACCTCGGCCTCAACGTCAAGGGTGGCGCCAAGAGCGTCGGCGACGCCGTCAACCAGACGGTCGTGTTCGCCTTCATGGCATTGTTCGTGGTCAACCTTCTCGTCACCGCCGTCGGCATCAAGCTGACGGGCGGGTGACCGGCACGGCGGTGATGTAGATGGCAGTGATCTCCTGGCGCTTCCCCCGCGTGCGGCGCCGTATCGCCCGCGCCTCCGACTCCGTGGACCGGCTCGGCGAGCAGGCGCTCTTCTTCGGCAAGGCGCTCGGATACGCCCCGCGCGCGATCACGCACTACCCGAAGGAGACGGTCCGGCTGATCGCCGAGATCAGCATGGGCACCGGTGCGCTCGCCGTGATCGGCGGAACGGTCGTCATCGTCGGCTTCCTGACCCTGTTCACCGGCGGGATCATCGCCGTGCAGGGCTTCAGTTCCCTCGGCAACATCGGCGTCGAGGCGCTCACGGGCTTCTTCGCCGCCTTCATCAACGTCCGCATCGCGGCGCCCACCATCGCGGGCATCGGCCTGGCCGCCACCATCGGCGCCGGCTCGACCGCCCAGCTCGGCGCCATGCGGGTCTCGGAGGAGATCGACGCGCTCGAGGTCATGGCGATCCCGTCGATCCCGTATCTCGTGAGCACCCGCGTGATGGCGGGGATGATCGCGATCGTCCCGCTGTATTCGCTGGCGGTGATCGCCTCGTTCATCGCCAGCCGCTTCGCGACCGTCGTGCTCTACGGCCAGTCCGCGGGCGTGTACGACCACTACTTCGACACGTTCCTCATCCCCACCGACATCCTGTGGTCGTTCGTGCAGGCCATCGTCATGGCGGTCGCCGTCATGCTGATCCACACCTACTACGGCTTCAACGCCGGTGGCGGCCCGGTCGGTGTCGGCGTCGCCGTCGGCAACGCCGTGCGCGCATCCCTGATCGCCGTGGTGACCGTGACCCTGCTCATCTCGCTCGCGGTGTACGGGGCGACCGGCAACTTCAACCTGTCGGGATAGGCGCATGGACACACCTTCCTGGAAGAAGAAACTCGCGGCCCTCGGTCTCGTCGGGGGACTCACCGTCGCCGTCGCGCTGGCGCTGCTGATGTTCGCCGGTGCCTTCACCGCCACCACCCCGGTCACGGTCACCTCGGCGCGGTCCGGCCTGGTGCTGGAGCCCGACGCGAAGGTCAAGCTCCGCGGTGTCGAGGTGGGCCGGGTCCGGTCCGTCGAGCACACCCCCGACGGCGCGCTGCTGCAGCTCGCGATGGATCCCGGCCAGCTGCACCTGGTGCCGTCCAACGTGCGCGTGGCCATCGAGTCCACCACCGTGTTCGGCGCGAAGTTCGTCAATCTGCTCATGCCGGACGATCCGTCGCCGGTGCCGCTCCAGGAGGGCGCGATCATCGCGGCCGAGAACGTCACCGTCGAGTTCAACACGGTCTTCCAGCACCTGTCCGACGTGCTCGCGCAGGTCCAGCCGGAGAAGCTCAACGCCACCCTCGGGGCGATCTCCCAGGCCCTCAACGGTCGCGGCGACACCCTCGGCGCCACCCTCGTCGAGGCCGACGACTATCTCGCGACGATGAATCCCTCGCTGCCGCAACTGCAGTACGACCTCGCCGTGGCCGCCGACGTCACCAACCTGTACGCCGACGTCGCGCCCGACGTGATGAACCTGCTCGACAACGCCACCTCGATCGGCAACACCGTCGTCGACGAGCAGGCCAACCTGGACCTGATGCTGATGAACGTCACCGGCCTGGCGAACACCGGTCGCGACGTCCTCGGCGAGAACGAGGCGCAGCTGACCTCGGCGCTGGACCTGCTGACGGAGACCACGACGCTGCTCGGCGAGTACTCGCCGGAGCTGACGTGCTTCATCATCGGGCTCAACGACGCGCGAATCGCCTTCGAGCCCATGGCCGGAACCGGCAAGTACCCGGCCCTGATGCTGAGCACGAACTTCCTGGGCGGCGCCACCATGTACGACCACGAGAAGGACCTGCCGGTGGTGGGCGCGACGGGTGGGCCGAACTGCCACGGGCTGCCGGCCTTCGATCCCAAGCGCGACGGCCACGCCCCCTTCGTCGTCGCCGACACCCATCCCGTGCCGTTCCACCCGAACACCGAGACGTGGGTGCGGTACCCGACGATCTTCGGTTTCCTGTTCGGCGACATGCTCCCGGGAGGCGAGTGAGATGCCGGAGTCGCAGAGGCGGACGTGGACGCGCCCGGTGGGCCGGGCGCCGCGGGGAAGCGGGGTGATCCGGTGAGGGCCACCACGGTCAAGTTCCTCGCGTTCACCGTCGTGATGGTGCTGATCTTCGCGGCACTCGCGATCGTGTTCAGCCAGGTGCGGTTCACCGGCACGCAGACCTATCACGCGACGTTCACCGACGTGTCCGGGCTGCAGGCCGGCGACAAGGTCCGCATCGCCGGGGTGCCCGTCGGGTCGGTCGACAGCGTCGACATCGGTCGCGGCAACCAGGCCGAGGTGTCCTTCGACGTCGACGCCGAGCACACGCTGCTGGCGAGCACCAAGGCCACGGTGCGGTACGAGAACCTGGTGGGCGACCGCTACCTCGAGCTGCTCGAGGGACCGGGTACCGGCGAGACGCTGCCGGCCGGCGGCACGATCCCGGTGGCGCAGACGGAACCCGCGCTCGACCTCGACCTGCTGCTCGGCGGATTCAAGCCGCTGTTGCAGGGCCTCGACCCGCAGCAGGTCAACGACCTGTCCGGCGCGCTGCTCCAGGTCTTCCAGGGGCAGGGCGGCACCCTGGTGTCGCTGCTGGGCAACACCAACTCGTTCACGAACTCCCTCGCCGACCGGGACCGGCTGATCGGCGACGTCATCGACAACCTCAACGCCGTCCTCGCCACCATCGACGAGAACGACCAGCAGTTCACCGAGACCGTCGACCGGTTGCAGACCCTGGTGAGCGGGCTCGCGCAGGACCGCGACCCGATCGGCACCGCCATCCCGCGGATCGCGGCCGGCACCGGGGATCTCGCCTCGCTGCTGCAGAACAACCGGCCGGACCTGCAGTCGGTGATCGCCGAGACCAACCGCACCATGACGCAGCTCGACCTCGGGCGCGACGACATCAACCGGACGCTCGAGCGGCTGCCGAACGACTACAAGAAGCTCATCCGGGTGGGGGTGTACGGCAACTTCTTCCAATTCTTCCTGTGTGCCAACACGTTCAAGTTCTCGGGACCGGACGGGACCACCATCCGTTTCACGTCGGCCGAGCAGACGACCGGAAGGTGCGCGAAGATCGAATGAGTCCGATCCGTGAACGCAATCCCGTGCAGGTCGGCATCGTCGGCCTGTCCGTCGCGGCCGCGACGGTGCTCGCCGGCCTGCAGTACGACCAGCTGCAGTTCCTCTCCGGCGGCCTGACCTACTCGGCGTACTTCGCCGACGCCGGCGGTCTCGTGCCCGGCGACACCGTCACCCTCGCCGGTGTCGACGTCGGCGAGGTCACCGACGTCCGCCTCGACGACCAGCAGGTTCTCGTCGCCTTCACCGTCCGCGACGGCATCGCGCTCGGCGAGGACACCGGGGCCGACATCAAGACGAACACGGTGCTCGGCCGCAAGTCCCTCGCGGTGCAGCCCTACGGTTCGGGGACGCTCGACCCGCGCGAGCCGATCCCGCTGGCGCGCACCGACTCCCCGTACTCGCTCACCGACGCCCTCGGCGACCTCACGACATCGGTGTCGGATCTCGACACGGAGCAGATCAACGACTCGCTCAACGCGCTGTCGGATTCGCTGCAGGACACCCCACCCGAGTTGCGCGGGGCGCTCGAGGGAATGACCAGGCTGTCCCGGTCCATCAACGCGCGCGACGAGTCGCTCGAGGACCTGCTGGCCCGCGCCGAATCGGTGACCGGCATCCTCGCCGAGCGCAGCGACCGGATCAACGCCCTCGTGGTGGACGCCAACGCCCTCTTCGGGGAGCTGAGCGTGCGCCGCGACGCGATCACCGAGCTGATCGCGAACATCTCCGCGGTCTCACGGCAGCTGTCGGCGCTGGTGCAGGAGAACCAGGCGCAGATGGCTCCCACCCTGGAGAAGCTCAACGCGGTGACCGCCAACCTGCAGGCGAACAAGGAGAACATCGCCGGCGCCCTCGACGGTCTCGGCCCGTACATCAGCGCGCTCGGCGAGTCCGTGGCGAGCGGTCCGTTCTTCAACGCGTACGTGTCGAACGTCCTGCCCGCGCCGTGGTGGAAGGCCTTGGTCGACAGCACGGTCGCCCCCGAGCTGCTGCAGCAGGACCTGCAGGACATCATTCCGAAGAACCCGCCGTCGATCACGAAGGATGGCGAATGAGCACCCACACCCTCGAGGCCCCCGGGGGGCGGCCCGGAAAGCGCCGCCGCCTGCTGATACCGGTGATCGCCGGTGTCGCGGTGGTGGCCCTGGCCCTCGTCGCATTCGCCGTGGTGCTGCCCGGCTGGGGGAAGCGCACGATCAACGCCGAATTCGTCTCCACGAGCGGCCTGTACGAGGGCGACGACGTGCGCGTGCTGGGCGTGAGCGTCGGCACGATCACCCGCATCGAGCCGGGCGACGACCTGGTGCGCGTGCAGATGCAGGTCGACGACTCCGTCGACATCCCGGCCGATGCCAAGGCCGTGATCATCGCGCAGAGCCTCGTGTCCGCGCGCTTCATCCAGCTGACCCCGGCGTACTCGGGCGGCCCGCAGTTCGCCGACGACGCGACGATCCCGGTCGAGCGCACCGCCTCGCCGGTCGAATGGGACCAGATCAAGACGGAACTGATGCGCCTGTCGGAGGCGCTGGGCCCCCAGGGCCTCGACCCCCAGGGCTCGCTCGGCCGCTTCATCGATACCGCCGCCGAGAACCTCGACGGCAACGGCCTGACCGTCCGTGCCACGCTGCGCGAACTGTCCGACACCATGCACACCCTGTCGGAGGGGCGCACCGACCTGTTCGGCACCGTCCGGAACCTGCAGGCGTTCGTGTCGGTGCTCTCGACCAGCAACGAGCAGATCGTCCAGCTCGGTGGCCGGCTGGCGTCGGTCTCGGACGTCCTCGCCCAGAGCTCGGGCCAGCTCGGCACCTCGCTCGCGGACCTCGACCTCGCGGTCGGCGACGTGCAGCGGTTCGTGCAGGACAACCGGGCAGCGCTGACCGAGTCGGTGCAGCGCCTCGCCGACGCCACCGAGGTGCTCGCACGCAAGCGGCCCGAGATCGAGCGGGTCCTGCACTCCGGCCCGACGGCGCTGGCGAACTTCTACGACATCTACAAGCCCGCCCAGGGCTCGCTCACCGGTGCGCTGGCGATCAGCAACCTCGCCAACCCCGTCGAGTTCATGTGCGGGTCCGTGGCCGCCGCGGCGAACGCCACCTCCGACCGCAGCGCGGAGCTGTGCCGCCAGCAGCTCGGGCCGGTCCTCCAGTCGCTGGCGATGAACTACCTGCCGATCATGACCAACCCCATCGCCGCGGTGGAGGCGTTCCCCGACCAGATCGTGTACACCGAACCGGGTCTCGAAGCGGAAGCCGAGGCGGCGGGCCGGGGCATCGCACCCGCGGACGCCACTCCGCCGCCGGCCGGGCCGCTCTCGGATCTGCCCACCGTGACGGTTCCCCCCGACCTCGGTGCGCTGTTGCAGCCGGGAGGAGGACGATGAGCACCCGAACCCGGCACACCCGCCCGGCACGGCGGTACGCCGCCGCCGCGATGGTGGTCGCGGCGTCCCTGACGTTGACCGGATGCGAATGGGAGGGGCTCAACTCCCTCGCCCTGCCCGGCACCGCCGGGCACGGCGAGGACGCCTACCAGGTACGGATCCAGATGCCGAATGTGACCACCCTGACGCAGAACTCGCCGGTGCGGGTCGACGACGTCCAGGTCGGCAGCGTCACGAAGATCGAGGTCGAGGACTGGCACGCGCTCGTGACGGTGGCCCTCGACGGCGACGTCGAACTCCCGGCGAACGCCACCGCCAAGATCGGGCAGACCAGCCTGCTCGGCTCGCAGCACCTCGAACTGGCGTCGCCGGCGGACGAGCCGCCGCAGGGCCGGCTCGAGGACGGCGACCTGATCCCGCTCGAGCGGGCCGGGGTGTACCCGACCACCGAGCAGACGCTGTCGTCGCTGTCGGTGGTCCTCAACGGCGGTGGACTCGCGCAGATCAACGACATCACCACCGAGCTGAACGCGGCGCTGAACGGGCGGGAGGACTCGATCCGGAACCTGCTGCCGCGGCTCGACGAACTCGTCGGCACCCTCGACCGGCAGCGTGGCGACATCATCGCCGCGATGGAGGGCATCGATCGGCTCGCGTGGACGGTCGACGCGCAGAACGCCACCCTCGTCCGTGCGCTCGACGAGATGCCGGCCGCGCTGAACGTGCTGGTGGAACAGCGGCAGGACCTGACCACCGCGCTCACCTCGCTCGGCGAGATGAGCACCGTCGCCAGCCGGCTCGTCGAGAACAGCGGCGACGACCTGCAGACCAACCTGCAGGCGCTGGCTCCGACACTGCGTGCGCTCGCCGACTCGGGCAACGCGCTGACCGAGGTGCTCGGCGTGCTGCTGACCTATCCGTTCCCGCAGGCCGGCATCGACCAGGTGATCCGGGGCGACTACGCGAACCTCGCCATGACCATCGACCTCACCCTCGAACGGCTGGACCTGAACTTCCTCACCGGCACCCCGCTCGCCGGGCGCCTCGCCGGCCCGGAAGGCATCCTCGGCCGGGACGCCGGGCTGGCGGCCCAGTCCGCGGACCCCTTCCAGGCCCCGCTCCAGCAGCCGGCCGCGCAACCCGCGCCCGGCCCGGCCGCAACGCTGTCGGTCCCCGGTCTGGGGGAGATCACCGTTCCGGGGCTGCCCCCGCTGGGGGTGCCCGCGCCATGATGCTGTCGAAGTTCGTCCGGATCCAGCTCGCCATCTTCTCGGTGCTCACGGTGGTCGGGTTGCTGGTGATGTCGCTGCAGTACGTGCGGCTCCCGCAGCTGCTCGGCGTCGGCCGGTACACGGTGATCGTGGAACTGCCCTCCACCGGCGGGCTCTACCCGCACGCCAACGTCACCTACCGCGGCAACACCGTCGGGGTGGTCGACAAGGTGCAGCTGTCGCCGGCCGGGGTGGAGGCCATCCTGTCGATCGACAGCGACCGCTCGATCCCCGCCGACGTCGACGCAGCGGTCCGCAGCGTGTCCGCCGTCGGCGAGCAGTACGTGGACTTCGTTCCCCCGCAAGATGGTTCGAACGGGGAGTATCTGTCGGACGGCGACGTGATCCCGGCCGACCGGACGTCGGTGCCGCAGGAGGTGGGCGAGCTGCTCGACCAGGCCGACGTCCTGCTCGCCAGCATCAGCGACACACGGCTGCGCACCGTCGTCGACGAGTCGTTCGACGCGTTCAACGGGTCGGGGCCCGACCTGCAGCGGCTGATCGACTCGACCCGCCTGTTCGTGCAGGAGGCGAGCGCCGGCAGCGAGCAGACGAAGGCATTGCTCGATCAGCTCGGTCCGCTGCTCGACACCCAGGTCGTCACCAGCGACGCGATCCGCTCCTGGACGCGGGACATGCTGACGTTCACCGACGGGCTGCGGGCCGCCGACACCGACCTGCGGGCGGTGCTCGCGAAGGGGCCGGGCGCCGCGGCCGAGGCCGAACAGCTGCTGCAGGACCTGCGGCCGACGCTGCCGCTGCTGCTGGCCAACATGGTCGGCGTCGGGGAGGTGGGCGTGCTCTACAACGCCGGCATCGAACAGATCCTGGTGCTGTACCCGCCGATGACCACGGCGCTGATCACCGCGGCCGGCAGCGGACCGGCCGAGGACGGCGCGGTCGTCGACTTCCACCTGCAGCTGCACGATCCGCCGCCGTGCCTGTCCGGCTTCCTGCCGCCCGAACAGTGGCGCAGCCCTGCGGACACCACGATGGTGGACACCCCCGGCGAGGTGTACTGCAAGCTCCCGCAGTCGGATCCGAACGCCGTGCGAGGCGCGCGGAACCTGCCGTGCATGGAGTTCCCGGGCCGGCGCGCCCCCACCCCGGAGGCGTGCCGCAACGGGTACCAGCCCGAATACCTCGACAACCCGTGGCGCGGCGCCCCGACGCCCGTGCAGTCGGAAGGCGACATGCCGGTGCCCGCCTCGCACGCGAGCGGGACGGGCGCGGCCGCGCCCGCCGGGGTGACGGCGCGCGGCATCGACCCGGCGACGGGAACGTACATCGGTCCCGACGGTACGGTGTACCGCAACGTCGACACCGGCCCCGAGACCAGTTTGGAGACGTACATGAAGGCGCAGCAAGGCTGATGGCGGACGAAGAGACCCCCACGACATCGACGCCGGAGACCGGACCCGCCCGGCAGAGCCGGGTGCTCCCCGCGGTCGCAGCCCTGATCGTCCTCGCCCTGGTGGGCGCCGGAGTGTGGCTGTGGCTCGGCGCGACGGCCGACCGCGACCACGACGCCCGGCGGGCGGCGTACCTGCAGGCCGCGCGGCAGACCGTGCTGAATCTGACCACCATCCACCCGCAGAGCGCGGCCGAGGACGTACAGCGTCTGCTCGACGGGGCGACCGGTGACTTCAAGGCCGAATTCGAAGGACGCGAAGGGCCTTTCGTCGATGTGGTGACCAAGGCGAACGTGGACACCACCGGTGAGGTGATCGAGGCCGGAATCCAGGCCGAGGACGGCGCCTGCATGTCCTCGCTCGTGGCCGCGCGGTCGATGGTCAGCAACGCGGAACAGCCCGAACCCGAGCCCCGCGACTTCCGGCTGCGGGTGACGATCTGCGACGAGAACGGTCGGCTGCTGGCCTCGAAGGTGGATTTCGTACCATGACCGAGCATTCGAAGGACGAGGCCGTGACCCTCGAGAAGACCGACGACGCCGCGGGCGTGGAGGGCGCGGAAAGCGCTACGGCGCAGCCCGGCTCCGGGGGAGGTGCGCGCCGGATGCTGCTCGCGGCCCTCACCGCCGCGGCGATCGTGCTCGCCGGCCTCGTCGGCGTGGGCGTGTACGACAAGGTCGAGCGCGACGGCGCCGAGGCCGCCCGGACCGAGGCCCTGCAGGCCGCCGAGGAGCAGGCCGTCGCGATGCTCGCGTACGACCACGCCACGGTCGACGAGCAGGTCGCCGCCGCCTCCGACGGGCTCACCGGCGACTTCCGGGACGAGTACACGAACCTGATGAAGAACGTCATCGCGCCCGGCGCCAAGGAGAAGGCGATCACCGTGCAGGTGAGTGTGCAGGCGTCGTCGGTCGTGTCGGCCGAGGCCGATCGGGCGGTGACCCTGTTGTTCCTCAACCAGATCACCACCAGTTCCGTCAATCCCGAGGCGGTCAGCAGCGGCAGCCGCGTCCGCGTCGAACTCGAGAAGCACGACGGCCGTTGGCTGGTGAGCCGCCTGACCCCGATCTGAGCCGGGCGGACGGTCAGCGGCCGGGCAGGCGCACCATGTGCACGAAGAACCGGTCGATGTGCCGCACGGTGGCGACGAACCGGTCGAAGTCCACCGACTTGGAGACGTAGGCGTTGGCCCGCAACCGGTAGCTGCGCACCACGTCCTCCTCGGCGGTGGACGTCGTCAGCACGACGACGGGGATGGACGCCAGGTCGGGATCGGCCTTGACCGCCTCGAGCACCTGCCACCCGTCGTACTTCGGCAGGTTCAGATCGAGCAGCACCAGCACCAGCGCCGGCCGCACGGCGCCGGCGTGGGCCCCGCGCCGGTACAGGAAGTCGAGAGCCTCCGCGCCGTCCCGCACCACGTGCAGCGTGCTGCCGATCTCGTTGGCCTCGAACGACTCCCGGATGATCAGCTCGTCCCCGGCGTCGTCCTCGACGAGCAGCACGTCGAGGGAATCGGCGGGCGTGGGCATGCGTGGTGCCGGCGTCCCGGTCGTCGCCTCCTCGACGTTGCGCTCGGACGACGACCGGACACCGTAGGCTTCGCGGTCCGGTGTGCTTGTCACTCGGGCTCGCCGACCTCCGCCGGCGCGATCAGCGCCGGACCGGCCGCGCCCTGATGCGCGAGTGCGTCGAGGAAGGAGCGCGCCCACCGGTCCACGTCGTGGGCGAGGACCTGCCGGCGCAGTGCCCGCATGTGCCGCCGACCGTCCTCGCGGGACTGGTTCAGCGCCGCCTCCATCTTGTCCTTGACGTCCTCGAGGTCGTGCGGATTGCACAGGAATGCCTGGCGCAATTCCGCTGCGGCCCCGGTGAATTCGCTCAGGACGAGGGCGCCGCCGAGGTCGCTGCGGCAGGCCACGTACTCCTTGGCGACGAGGTTCATGCCGTCGCGCAGCGGCGTCACCAGCATGACGTCGGCCGCGACGAAGAACGCGATCAGCTCGTCGCGCGGAATGGGCCGGTGGATGTAGTGCACCACGGGCCGGCCCACCTCGGCGTACTCGCCGTTGATCCGGCTGACCGTCTGTTCGATGGCGCCGCGCATCTGCACGTACGACTCGACGCGCTCGCGGCTGGGGGTGGCCAGCTGCACCATCACCGTCTCGGCCGGATCCACCCGGCCCTCGGCGATCAGCTCGAGCAGCGCGTCGAGCCGGACGTCGATGCCCTTGGTGTAGTCGAGCCGGTCGACGCCGAGCATGATGTGCTTCGGGTTGCCGAGCTCCTTGCGGATCTGCTTGGCGCGGTCGCGGATCGACTTGCGGCGGGCCCGCTCGTCGAGCTGTCCGGAGTCGATGGAGATGGGGAACGCACCGACGCGCACCGCACGGAACCCGACCTGCACCACCCCGAGCTTCGAGCGCACACCCACGGTGCCGCGGGAGGTCTGATGACCGGCCAGCCGGCGCGCGAGGTACAGGAAGTTCTGGGCACCGCCGGGCAGATGGAAGCCGATCAGATCGGCGCCGAGCAGGCCCTCGACGATCTCGGTCCGCCATGGCATCTGCATGAACAGCTCCACCGGGGGGAACGGAATGTGCAGGAAGAAGCCGATGGTCAGATCCGGCCGCAGCATCCGCAGCATCTTCGGCACCAGCTGCAGCTGGTAGTCCTGCACCCACACCGTCGCGCCCTGTGCCGCCGCCTTCGCGGTCGCCTCCGCGAACCGGCGGTTGACCTCGACGTAGGTGTTCCACCACTCCCGCCGGTACTCCGGCCGGACGATGACGTCGTGGTACAGCGGCCACAGCGTCGCATTGGAGAAGCCCTCGTAGTAGTCGGCGATCTCCTGCCCGCTCAGCGGCACCGGATGCAGCTCGAGGCCGTCCTCGACGATCGGGTCGAGCTCGGCGTCGGCGACACCGGCCCAGCCGACCCACGCTCCGCGGTTGTTGCGCAGGATCGGCTCGAGCGCGGTGACGAGGCCACCCGGGCTGCGCTTCCATCGGGTCGAGCCGTCCGGAAGACGCTCGAGGTCGACGGGCAGGCGGTTCGCGACGACCACGAAGTCCGAACCACCCACGTGCATCGACTCCTCACCTGCAGCCACGTGGTGCTCCTCTGTCCTTGTTCGCCGGTATCCGCTCAGTCCGTCTTCGGGTTCGGCCCGATGCCGAGCATGGACAGCAGCATGCGGCATTCGTCCGCATCCTCCGCGTAGGCAGCGACGACACGCTGTGCCTGACGGGCCGTCTCGTCCGCGACGGGTTCGAGTTCCTCGTCGGGGATGTCGTTCTCGGTGGTGGCGTCCGCGGCCATGGTGGTTCCTCCCGGGCTGGCTGCTCCGTTCGAGCAGGTCATTCGTAGTGCGACTCTATGAGAACCGGCGACTCCGACGCCAGCCGCTCCACGAGTTAGGGTTGGCTCACTTCTGGGAGCGGGGACGGGGAACGGAGAGTTTCGTGTGGTGGGAGGCATGAGCAGCGACGGTGATCGCCGGATCGATCAGGGGAAGGAGCCGGGTCTGCGGCTGCTGCGGCACACGATTGCGAACCAGCGGGTCGCGCTGGCGATCGGCACCGCGCTGGTCTCGCTGCACCAAGTCATGGAGACCCTCGTCCCCGTCGCGATCGGGGCGATCATCGACGGACCGGTCACCAGCGGCGACGTCCCGACGCTGGTCGTCGCCCTCGCGGGCCTGGCCGCGTTGTTCGTCGTGCTCACCTACTCGTGGCGTTTCGGCGCGCGCCGGCTCGTCGCGGCGATCGAGGCCGAGTCGCACCGGCTGCGGGTCACGGTGGCGCGCCGGATCCTCGATCCGCGCGGGGTGCGCACCTCCCTGCGCATCGGGGAACTCCTGGCGGTGGCGACCACCGACGCCGGGCGGGCCGCGCAGATCCTGCACGTGGTGCCCGCCACCGCCGCGGCGATCACCGCGGTGGCCGGGGCCGCGGTGGCGCTGCTGCTCGTCGACGTCCCCCTCGGTCTGCTGGTGCTGCTGGGCACGCCTGCGATCCTCGTCGCGCTCGACCGCGCCACCCCGCTGCTGACCCGGCGGATGACCGCACAGCAGGAGGCGGTGGCGCGGGCGTCGGGCCTGGCGACCGATCTCGTCACGGGGCTCCGACCGCTGCGGGGCCTCGGTGCCGAGCCGGCCGCCGCCCGCCGCTACCGGGAGGCCAGCGCGGACGCGCTCGCCGCGACGCTCCGCGCGACCCGCGCCGCCGGCGTCTACACCGGCACCTCGGCGGCGGTGAGCGCGCTGCTGTCCGTCGCGGTCGCGGGCGTCGCGGGCTGGGCCGCGCTCGCCGGCCGGATCTCGGTCGGCGAGCTCATCACCGTCGTGGGCCTGGCCCAGTTCGTCGTCGAACCCCTCGGGACGCTCGCCGCCCTGCCGTCGTCGTGGGCCGCGTCCCGCGCCTCCGCCGACCGGCTGTCGCTGGTGCTGCACGCGCCGCCGCTGCTGCCGGCCGGAACCGGGACACCGTCGGACGGCCGCCTCGTGTTGCGCGGACTCGGCTACCGGTCGCTGCGCGGGATGGACCTGACCGTCGCGCCGGGGGAACTGCTCGGTGTCCTCGCCCACCGGCCGCAGGACGCGGAGGCCCTCGCCGACGTGCTGTCCGGGCAGGTGCCGCCGGAGGACGTCCGCGGCGAGCTGACCGTCGGGGGAGTCCCGCTCGGCGCGCTCGACCCCGTCGCCGCACGCCGGACCGTCCTCGCCGAACCGCACCACAGCGACCTGTTCGCCGGCACGCTCGCCGGCAACATCACCGCGGGCATGTGCGACCCGTCCGGGGGCATACCCCCGGAGGTGCTCCGCGCCTCCGCCGCCGGGCAGGTCGCCGACACCCACCCCGACGGTCTCGACCAGCGGATCGTCGACCGCGGCAGCAGCCTGTCCGGCGGGCAGCGACAGCGGGTGGCGCTGGCGCGGGCGCTGGCGCGGCGCGCCCCGGTACTGGTGCTGCACGAGCCGACCACCGCCGTCGACGCCGTCACCGAGCAGGCCGTCGCGGAGGGGATCGCGCGCGTCCGGCACGACGGGGGCGAGCACACGACCGTCGTCATCACCTCGAGCCCGGCGCTGCTCGCCGTCGCCGACCGCGTGGTCGTGGTCGACGACGGCAGGATTGTCGCCGCCGGCACCCACGCCGAACTGGCCGCCACACACCCCACCTACCGGGCGGCGGTGCTGCGATGACGGCGTACGAGTCCGAGCTGTTGCCGATCGCCTCCGCCGGACGGTCGTGGCGCTGGCTGGGGGCGCAGCTGCGCGCCGCGCCGGGCCGGGTCGCGCTCACCGTGGCGGTGTCCGTCGGGGCCGCGGTGGCCTCCGTGGTGCCGGTGCGCGTCCTCGGCATCCTCGTCGACCGGGTGCGCGAACAGGCGCCGATGGCCACGCTCGGGTGGGTCGTCGCGCTGATCGCAGCCGCGGCGGTCGTCGGCGGGGTGCTCGACGGCGCCGGCCTGCACCTCGTTGCGCGACTGGGCGAGACGGTGCTGGCCCGGCTGCGCGAGACGGTCCTGGCGCGGGTGCTGCGCCTGCCCACCGAGACCGTCGAACGTGCCGGGCACGGCGACGTCCTCTCCCGTGTCGGCGACGACGTCGCGGTGCTGGCAAAGGCGCTGGTCTCGGTGGTGCCGCAGCTGGTGGCGGCGCTGATGCTGGTGGTGGTCAGCGTCGCGGCCATGGTCGGGATCGACTGGCGGCTCGGGCTCGCCGGGCTCGTCGCGCTGCCGCTGTATGCGCTCGCCCTGCGCTGGTACCTGCCCCGGTCGGCGCCGCTGTACGCCGCGGAGCGGGTGGCGATGGGAGAACGGTCGCAGGCACTCGTCAGCAGCATGCACGGTGTGCGCACCGTCCGCGCCTACGGGCTCGACCCGGCCCACCTGTCCGGCATCGACGCCGCGTCGGGCCGCGCCCGCGACCTCACCGTCGGCGTGTTCGGCCTGTTCACCCGGTTCGCGGGCCGCGCCAACCGGGCCGAATTCGTCGGTCTCTCGGCGCTTCTCGTCGCCGGGTTCGTGCTGGTGCGGGCGGATGCGGTGACCGTCGGCGAGGCCACCGCGGCGGCACTGCTGTTCCACCGCCTGTTCTCGCCGCTCGGGCTCCTGCTCTTCACCTTCGACGACGTCCAGTCCGCGGGCGCCAGCCTGGCCCGCCTCGTGGGCGTCGCCGAGCTCCCGGCGCAGCCGCCGGAGCGCGACGCTCCGCGCGACGTCCGACGCGACGGTCCGCCGGCGCTGGAACTGGCCGGGGTGCGGCACCGGTACCTGCACGGGCCGGAGGTCCTGCACGGCGTGGACCTGAAGGTCGGGCCGGGGGAGACGGTGGCCCTGGTCGGGTCGACCGGCGCCGGGAAGTCGACGGTCGCCGCGGCCGCGGCCGGCGTCGTCACGCCCGCCTCGGGGGAGGTCCGTATCGACGGCCGGTCGCTCGGCGAACTCGGACCGCGGCTGCGTCGCAGCGTCGTGATCGTCAGCCAGGAGGTGCACGTGTTCGCCGGGCCATTGCTCGACGACGTGCGGCTGGCCAGGCCCGGCGCCACCGCGGACGAGGTGGAAGCGGCACTCGACGCGGTCGGGGCCGGCGAGTGGGTCCGCGCGCTCGGCGACGGCCTGCACACGGTCGTCGGCGAGGGCGGACATCCCCTGACCGCGGCCCAGGCCCAGCAGCTCGCGCTGGCGCGGGTGCTGATCGCCGATCCACCGGTGGTGGTGCTCGACGAGGCGACCGCGGAGGCCGGCAGCGCGGGCGCACGGGCCCTCGAAGCGGCCGCGGCCGTCGTGACGCGGGGACGCACCGCCCTGGTCGTGGCGCATCGGCTGACGCAGGCCGCGGCGGCGGACCGGGTCGTCGTGCTCGAGGCGGGCCGGGTCGTCGAGGAGGGACCGCACGCGGCGCTCGTCGCCGCCGGGGGCCGCTATGCGCGGCTGTGGCGGGCCTGGCAGGCCGGCGGCTGAGATGTGCTGCCAGGGCCGCGACCTGCGGTGCAGGGTAGTGTGGATCGGTCCGTTGTGCCCGTGCGGCCGTACGGCCGCACCCGTGCCACCCACCTCAGGAAGGTTTTCATGCCCATCGCGACAATCAACGGCATCCCGCTGAACTACCAGGTCAAGGGGACCGGCGACCTCGTCGTGCTGATCATGGGGACGGGCAGCCCCGGCCGGGTCTGGGACCTGCACCAGGTCCCCGCGCTGGTCCAGGCCGGCTACCGCGTCGCCACCTTCGACAACCGCGGCATCGCGCCGTCGGGGGAGAGCCTCGGCGGCATGACCATCGACGACCTGGTGGCCGACACCGCCGGACTGATCGAGCTGCTCGGCGGTCCCGCGTACGTGGTGGGCACCTCGATGGGCGCGCGTGTCGCGCAGGAGCTGACGCTGGCGCGCCCGGACCTGGTGCGCAAGGCGGTGTTCCTGGCCGGGCACGCGCGCATGGACCAGTTCCAGCTCACCCTGACCGAGGGCGAGCGGCAGCTGTACGACAGCCGTGTCGAGCTGCCCCCGAAGTACCGGGCGGCGGTCACGGCCGTGATGAACCTGTCGCCGGCGTCGCTGGCCGACCCGCACACCGCGCGGGACTGGCTCGACGTGTTCGAGTTCACCGGCGGCAAGACGTCGCCGGGCGTGCGGGCGCAGCTGGGAATGGACCGCGAGTTCGACCGTCGCGCGGCCTACCGGGCGGTGCGGGTGCCGTGCCTGGCCGTCGGTTTCGCCGACGACCGGATGATCCCGGCGTACCTGTCGCGGGAGGTCGCCGACGCGATCCCCGGCGCGAGCTACCAGGAGATCCCGGACGCCGGGCACTACGGCTACCTCGAGCAGCCGGAGGCCGTGAACAAGGTGCTGCTGGAGTTCCTGGCGAGCTGAACCTCGCCGTGGCCGGGATCGCGGCCCGTGGCGTGCCGGGTTTCACTCGCCGCCACGGCATTCCGCCGCGTGACCGAGATCCTTCGTGGGCGGTGGCGGACTCGTGAACCGGTGACACGGGTTCGGTGTCACCGGTTCACGGGTGAAAGAGGTGATCGTGTCACCTCGGTTCCGGCGGGACGCCTGCCGGGAGGGCGGGGTGCCGGGCTCGGCGTTCCGCTTCGGTGGTGCCGCCCCAGACGCCGTACCTCTGCCGGCTGTCGAGTGCATAAGCACGGCACGGGATTCGGACCGGGCAGGTGTGGCAGATCTGTTTCGCGGTGCGTTCCCGTCGTAGGCGGGCACCGCGTGGCTCGGCGTCCGGGCCGAAGAACACGGACGGCTCGACGAACCGGCAGTCGGCGCGGGCGGTCCAGTCCTCCCGCTCGTCGCGGGACGGCACGGCGAGTTCCGCGGAGGCGCGGGCGGGCGGTGTGCTCATGGTCGTCGGTGGGTGCGAGTCGACACCGCACTGTCGTGTGAGTGCACGGTCTCCCTGCCGCGTGCGCGGTGAGGAGGTGCGGGGCCGTGTCTGTCGGTAGTTGTGAACCTGTCCGGGCACGGATCCCGGCGGTCAGTGCATGTGGCTGCCGCCGTTGATGTCGACGGTGGTGCCGGTGAGGTATGCGGCGTCCTCGGAGGAGAGGAACGTGATGACCGAGGCCACTTCGCGGGTGCCGGCGGTGCGGCCGAGCGGGATGTCGCGGCAGATGGCGGCTTCCTGCTCGGGGGTGCTGCCCACCCGGATGCCGGTGTCGACCGCTCCGGGGGTGACGGCGTTGACGGTCACTCCGGTGTCTCCGAGTTCGCGGGCGAGGGACTTGGTGAAGCCGAGGACGGCGGCCTTGGCGGAGGAGTAGGGGACCTTGCCGAAGACGCCGCCGCCGCGCTGGGCGGAGACGGACGACATGTTGACGATCCGGCCCCAGCCGTTGTCGATCATCGCCGGCAGGAAGGCGCGGGTCACCAGGTAGGTGCCGGTGGCGTTGACGGCCATGACCTTGTTCCACAGTTCGAGGGTGGTGTCGAGGAACGGCACCGGTGACGTGATGCCCGCGATGTTGGCGAGGGCCCCGACGGGCGGGAGGGTTCCTGCGGCGACTTCGGCGGCGACGGCGTCGTGCGCGCGCTGGACGGAGGCCTCGTCGGCGACGTCGATGTCGTGGCCGAACGCCGGGACGGAGTAGTCGCTGCCGATCTCCGCGGCGACCTTGGCGGACTTTTCACCGTCCAGGTCGAGGACGACGACGGCCCAGCCGTCTTCGGCGTAGCGGCGGGCGGTGGCGATGCCGATGCCGCGCTCGGAGGTGGCGCCGGTGACGACGGCGGTGCGCTGGGTGGAAGACATGGGTTTCTCCTTGATGGCTGTTGATGGCTGGGTCAGGGAATGAGGGGGGAGATGAGGCGGGCCGCCTCCGCGGTGCCGGCGGGGCGCTGCGCGTCGGTGATGTCGCGGGTTTCGAGTTCGAGGCTGAAGTGGCCCGCGTATCCGAAGGCGGTGAGGGCGTCGATGCCGGCGGCGAAATCGGCGGCGCCGTTGCCGATGCCGAGATTGATGTTCCCCGGGACGGCGTCGCGCAGGTGCACATGGGTGATGCGATGGCCGAACAGGTCGACGAAGCCGACCGGGTCGCCGCCGGAAGCGACGATGTGGCTGAAGTCCATCACGATCCCGATCTCGGGGGAGAGTCGGGCGGTCAGTTGCGTGGCACGTGCGGTGTCGCAGCACAACCGGTACACGTGCAACGACTCGGTCCACAGGGCCACGCCGAACGTGTGGGCCGTGTCGGCTGCCCACTCCAATTGGGCGGCAACGGCATCGAGGTCCTCGTCCAATGACCGGACCGGGGTGTGGTCGAGGGCTCCGCACGGCAGGACCAGCGCCCGGGCCCCGACACCGGCGGTGAGGGTGAGCAGCCGATCGAGGTGACGTCTCCGCTCGTCGCGCTGTGCCGGGGTCAGGGGCAGGTTGAGGTCGCCGATGTCGCCGTTGACGCTGCGCACGCGCAGGCCCGACGCGGCCACCTCCTTGGTCACCTGTTCGACGCCGGCGGTGTCGAGCCCGAAGGGGACGTGGTCGCACACTCCCGGCAGGGCTCCGAGATCGATTTCGGCGAACCCGAGTTCGGCGATGGTGGAGAGCGCGTCGCTCAGCCCGAGGTGACGGAAGCTGATCGACGAGCAGCCGAGCCGGTCGTGGACCACGAGAACTCCTTCGAGGAAGCGGGGTGATGGGGACCACGGTAGAACGATTCACTGTCAACAGTCAACGGTCGAAGATTGACGGTTGACAGGGGCTGGTGGCGGCGGTCACACTCGGTGCACACTGTTGACAGTCGACATCCACTGCCCGATCCCCACCGGTCCTCCCGGTTCGAAGAGGAGATGTTCATGAGCACCGATGCTCTCCGGATGCGTGGTCCCGTCCACGGCACGAAAGACGCGAAACGCGTCGCGATCGGCTCCTCGGTAGGGGCGGTCATCGAGACCTACGACTTCATCGGCTTCGGCACCGCCGCTGCCCTGTACTTCGGTACCGCCTTCTTTCCCAGCGGCGATCCGGTCATCGGTACCCTCGCCGCCTTCGCCACCCTCGGTGTCGGATTCGCGGCCAGGCCCCTCGGCGGCATCCTCGGCGGACACCTCGGGGACAGGATCGGGCGCAAGCCCGTCCTGGTCGCCTCCCTCATCGTCATGGGCCTGGCCACGTTCGCGATCGGCCTGCTACCGACCTACACCCAGGTCGGACTCGTCGCCCCGGCCCTGCTGGTGACGGTGCGGATCGTCCAGGGTCTGGCCTTCGGCGCCGAGTGGGGCGGGGCGATCCTGATGAGCTACGAACACGCCCCCTGGAAGGCCAAGGGCCGCTACACCGGCATCGTCCAGGCCGGCTTCCCGGTCGGACTGCTGCTGGCGAATCTCGTCTTTCTTTTCAGCGTGCACCTCGACGGTGACTGGGCGTGGCGCGTACCGTTCCTCGCCAGCATCGTCCTGGTTGCCGTGGGCCTGATCATCCGGTCCAAGGTGCCCGAGTCGCCGGTCTTCGAAGACGTCAAGGACAGCGGCGAGATCGCCGCGTCCCCGGTGCTCGAGTCGATCAGGAAGGACTGGGGCGACATCCTGCGCGGCATCGGGCTGCGGGTCGCCGAAACCGCCGGATACGCCGTCTCGATCACCTACATGATCTCCTACCTGCACACCAACGACCTGGCCGGAAAATCCGAAACGCTCCTGGCGCTGTGCGTCGCCTCCGCGATCGGCATCGTCGCCACCTTCGCCTGGGCCGCCCTGACGGACCGCATCGGGCGGCGCCCGGTGTACCTGGGCGTGTGCGCCTTCGCCGCCCTGTTCGGCGTGCCGATGTTCCTGCTGGTCAACACCGGCCTGTTCGTCCTGATCGTCGCCACGATCGTCATCGCCTACGCGGTGTGCCAGAACGCCCTCGCCGGCGCCCAGGGTGCCTGGTTCCCCGAATTGTTCCAGGCGGCGCGGCGCGCGTCGGGCGCCTCCCTGGCCTACCAGATCTCGGCCATGGTCTCCGGCTTCACCCCGTTCGTCACCACCCTGCTCTACGTCTCTCTCGGCTGGGTCGGCCCGGCCCTGCTGTTCAGTGCCTTCGGGCTGATCGGCTTGATCACCGCCCTGCTCACCCGGGAGACCTGGGGTGCGGCCGAACGTCGCCTCGCCGACGAGGCCACCCGCTCAGAAGAACACGCCTCCGGCCCCGGCGGCGCAACGCTGCGCCACCGGTCCGGGACGGCATCGAGCACCAAGGAAAAGGAACTGCTGTGACCACCACTGCGCACGCCGGCGCCGTCCATCGCGACCGCCGCCTCGCCGCCGTCGACGAGTTCGCCTACCGTCTCAGGCACAATGTGCTCGACATGGGCCAGGAACAGGGCCAGGGCTACGTCGGACAGGCCCTCGGCGCGGCCGACATCCTGGCCACCGTCTACGCGGAGCACCTCCGGTTCCGTGCCGACGACCCGGACTGGGCCGGCCGCGACCGGTTCCTGCTCTCGACCGGCCACTACGCCATCGGCCTGTACGCAGCGCTCGCCGAGGCCGGGATCGTTCCCCGCGACGAACTGCTGACGTACGGCTCGGACGATTCCCGCCTCCCGATGTCGGGTATGTCGACCTACACCCCCGGCATGGAGATCTCCGGAGGCTCGCTCGGGCACGGTCTCCCCATCGCCGTGGGAATGGCCCTGGGTCTGCGCCACCAGGACTCGCAGGCACGGGTGTTCAACTTCCTGTCCGACGGTGAGCTCGACGAAGGTTCGACCTGGGAAGCGGCGATGAGCGCGCACCACCACCAGCTCGGCAACCTGATCGCGATGGTCGACATCAACGCCCTGCAGGCCGACGGCCCGACCGCCGGGGTACTGAGCACCGAACCCGTGCACGACAAGTGGACCGCCTGCGGCTGGCGCACCTACCGCGTCGACGGCAACGACACCGGCGCCCTGCTCGGCGCCTTCGACGAGGCCGCGGCCGGTGCCGCCGTGCGCGGCGCGCCGGCGGTCGTCCTGTGCGACACGCGAGTCGGCAAGGGCGTGCCGTTGCTGGAGACCAGGGAGAAGGCCCACTTCATGCGCATCGACGAGCACGAATGGCAGATCTGCCGCGACCAGTTGACCGCCGGATACGACCTCGAGGATGCTCGATGACCACCACCGCCCCCAAGCTCAAGACGTCGGCGATGATCGCCTCCTTCGTCGACCCCGGCCAGAAGACGACCGCCGCGCCGTTCGGCCACGCACTGGTCGCGGCGGCACGGGAGAACGACAAGATCGTCGGACTGTCCGCGGATCTGGCCAAGTACACCGACATGCACATCTTCGCCGAGGCGTTCCCGGACCGCTTCTTCCAGATGGGCATGGCCGAGCAGCTGCTGCTCGGCGCCGCCGCCGGCATGGCCGAAACCGGACTGGTGCCGTTCGCCTCGACCTACTCGGTGTTCGCCGCCCGTCGCGCCTACGACTTCCTGTGCCTGGACATCGCCGAACCGAACCTCAACGTCAACATCGTCGGCGGCCTGCCCGGCCTGACCACCGGCTACGGCCCGAGCCACCAGGCCACCGAGGACATCGCCATCTTCCGGGGCATGCCCAACCTGACGATCGTCGACCCGTGCGACTCGGTCGACATCGAGCAGGCGGTACCACAACTGGCCGCCTGCGAGGGGCCGACCTATCTGCGATTGCTGCGCGGCAAGGTCGCCACCGTCCTCGACGAGTACGACTACACCTTCGAGCTCGGCAAGGCCAAGGTGCTGCGCGACGGCAACGACGTGGTCTTCGTCGCCAGCGGCCTGATGACCATGCGGGCACTGCAGGCGGCGCAGGAGCTGTCCCGGCACAACGTCGATGTCGCCGTGGTCCACACCCCGACGATCAAACCGTTCGACGCCGCCACCGTGCTCGCCGAGATCGACACGGACCGCCTCGTGGTCACCCTCGAGAATCACACGGTCGTCGGAGGGCTGTTCGAAACGGTGGCCGCTGCCGCCGCCGAGGCGGGCCTGGGCCGGAAGATCACCCCGATCGCGCTGCCCGACCGCTTCCTCGACGCCGGTGCCCTGCCGACGCTGCACGATCGTTACGGCCTGAGCACCGACCGCATCGTCGCCCGCGTCCTGGACGAGCTGAGCTGAGCTGACGCAGTGTGGACGGGCCCGCGCCGCCGCCGGCGCGGGCCCGTATCATTGTCGACAGACTGCTGTCGACAGTCGCCCGCTGACACCGCCTGGAGGCATCAATGGCCGCACAACCTGCCGCGCTGCTCGGACTGGAGAAGACCAGTTTGCGCCAGCAGGCCGTCGCGGCTCTGCGCAGCGCGATCACCAGCGGCGCCCTCGCCCCCAGCAGCCCGCTCGTCGAAACCGAGCTGTCCGAGATGCTCCAGATCAGCCGCGGCACCTTGCGCGAGGCCATGCGCCAGCTCCAGCAGGAAGGCCTGATCTCCGCCGGCGCCCGGGGCCGGCTCTACGTGCGCCACCTCGACGCCAAGGAGATCCGCGACATCTTCGCCGTCCGCGCGGCCCTCGAAGCCCTCGCGGTCCGGGAGCTCGCCGAGCTTCCCGACCGCTCCACCGTGGTCCCGGCCCTGCGCGCGGCGCTCGACATCATGGCGCGTGCCGAGCACGATCTCGATGCGCGCATCGAGGCGGATCTGAACTTCCACCGCATCCTCTGCCGTCTGACCGGCAACGAGACACTGATGCACTCGTGGCAGTCCCTCGAAGGGTCGATCCGCATGTCCATCATGTTCGCCGGCCTGGAAAAGGCTGTCGGCAACATGGACGTCGGACGGCACAGCGCCATCGTCGACGCCATCGAAACCGGCGACTCCGACGAAGCGGCCGCCGCCGTGCGTTCCCATATGAAATGGGCTGCAGCCAACCTCGTTTCGTAGCCGGTTTCCCTCCGGTGCCGCCGGTCCGGCCGTCGTGGCGCTTCTCCGCGCCCGTTCGGGCGGTGGAGTGGTCCCCGCGCTTCGACAGGCCGCCGACGCATCCCCGCGACGAGGGGCGCGCCGGCGGCCTGTCCTGTGCGCGCGGGTGATGAATATGGGCATATGTCTTGACATATACCGGGGCTATGTGTGAGGGTCGTCACTACGGATTAGCACGTGCTAAACCGCTCGGATTACATCTGCAGACTCTTCCCTCCATCACGGTGTCGTCACGGTCGTAGAAACCGATCTCGGCGAGGCCCCCGAAGAACTCGTCCCAGTCGACGTCGCCGTCGCCGATCTTCAGGTGCTGGTGGACACGGACCGCGTTGCCGGGGGGATTGGTGATGTAGCGAAGGCCGTGCGAGGCGTGATGGTCCATCGTGTCCGCGACGTGCACCAGGCGGAGCATGTCGCCGGCGGTCCGCATGATCTCCAGCATGTTGCCGCCCATGTGATAGGTGTGGCAGGCGACGTACACCAGTCCGAAGTTCTTCGAATTGATACCGCGGATCATCCGGATGGCGGCCAGTCCGTCCTCCACGAAGTCGTCCGGGTGCGGGTCGATCCGGACGTCGATGCCCTCGCGTTCGATGATCGGGACGAGTTCCTCCATCGACCGGTAGAACGCCCGCTCGGACTCCTCGGCCTTCTCCGGCCGGCCCGAGAATTCGGTGTTCATCACGTTCACACCCAGGTCGACCGTGATCTGGATGGCGCGCTTCCAGTACCGCACCGCGGCTTCACGCGCATCCTCGTCCGGACCGGACCAGCGCAGCACGGGGAGCACGGAGGCGATGCCGACGCCCGCGTCGGCGCACGCCTTGCGGAACTTGGCCACCAGCGCGTCGTCCGCCTTCGGATGGTTGAAGAACGGGATCATGTCCACGTGCGGGGTCAGTTGCAGGTATTCGTAGCCGAGTTCGGCGACGACCCCGGGCAGCTCGAGCAGCGAGTGGGAGTGGTGGAACGGGGTGGGATCCAGTGCGATCTTCACGGCGGTCACGCTCCCGGGACGGACGCGCGGTCCACCATGTCCACGGCGACCCGCTCACCGGTCTCGAGCGAACGGACGCCGGCCTCGCACACCGCCGCGGCGGCGTAGCCGTCCCAGGCGCCGGGACCGTCGACGTAGCTGCCGGTCTCGGCGCCCGACCGTACCGCGTGCACCCAGCGCTGGATCTCGGCGTCGTAGGCGGCACCGAAACGCACCCGGAAGTCCGGCGTGATGGTGCCGCCCCAGACGCCGGGGCGGGTCTTGCGGACCAGTCCCACGTCCAGGCCGATCATCGCGGAGCCGAGCTCGCCGACGACCTCGGTGCGCACCTCGTACGCCAGGCCGGTGGTGACGAACGCCTCGACGTCGACGTGGCGGCCGGTCTCGGTGGTGAAGATGGCGATCTGCGGATCCTGCAGATCGGAGCCGGAGAGCGTGTTGGCCGTCGGCCTGATGATCTGCACGGAGGTGATCTCCTCGGCGAACAGGAACCGGGTGACGTCGACCTCGTGCACGATCGAATCCTTGACGATCATCGCGCTGTCGAAGTACGGCGGGACCGCAGGGTTGCGGTGCGCGCAGTGCATCACGAGCGGCTGCCCCAGCTCGCCCGCGACGAGGGCGGCCTTGAGCTGTTCGTACTCCGCGTCGAACCGGCGCATGAACCCGACCTGGATCAGCGTCCTGCCGAGCTGGGCCTCGCGCTTGACGATCTCGAGGGACGTCGCGGCGTCGGTGGTCAGGGGCTTCTCGCACATGACGGGCTTGCCGGCGTCGAGGCAGGCGAGCAGCTGCTTCTCGTGCGTGGGTCCCGGGGTGGCGAGCACGACGGCATCCACGTCGTCGGCGGCGATCGCGTCGAGCGGATCGGCGACGACGCGGGCGCCGGGCACGGTGGCGGCGACCTGCTCGGCCTTCTCGGTGAGGTAATCGTTGATCACGGTGACGCGCGCGCCGCTGATGCGGTCGGTGATGCGGGCGACGTGGTCGGCGCCCATCATGCCGACGCCGAGCACGGCGATGCGGAGATCGGTGTTGTCGGACATTCTCGGTGGCTCCTGACGTACTCAGACGAAGCGGACGGCTGGAATCCCGCAGGACCCCAGGTACTTTCGGGTACGCTGTGCGATCGGCAGCGGGGCGTCGACCGGGCAGGGGTACATGTCCTGCTCGACGATGGCGAACACGTCGATCCCGAGCTGCTCGACCGCCTCGAGCAGGGGCGGCATGTCCGGGATGCCGCGTGGCGGTTCGGTCATCGCGCCGAGGCGCACGGCTTCGCCGAACGGCAGGTCCTCGGCCTCGACCTTGGCGCGGACCTCGGGATCGACCTGCTTGAGGTGCAGGTAGCCGATCCGGTCGGGGTGCTTGGCGATGATCGCCAGGTTGTCGCCGCCGCAGTAGCTGATGTGACCGGTGTCGAGGCACAGGTTGACGAACTCGGGATCGGTGCCGTCGAGGAACCGGTAGACGTTCTCTTCCGTGTCGACGTGGCTGTCGGCGTGCGGATGGTACTGGGCACGCACGCCGTACTTCTCGAACATGGCCTTGCCGAGCTCGTTCATGCCGCCGGTCTTCTTGCGCCACTGCTCCGGCGTCAGGTTGCGGTCCTCGAGCACCTCGCCGGTCGCGGGATGCCGCCACATCTCCGGGATCACCACGACGTGGGTGCCGCCCACCGCGGCGGTGAGCTGGGCGACGTCCTCGATCTGGGACCACACCGCGTCCCAGGAGTCGTCCTGGTGGAGGTGCTCGAACACCGTGCCGGCAGAGAGCTTCAGGTCGCGGGCCGCGAGCTCGTCGGTGAGCTGCTGCGGCTCGGTGGGCAGGTAGCCGTAGGGGCCGAGTTCGATCCACCGGTAGCCGGCCGCCGCCACCTCGTCGAGGAAACGGGTGTAGGGCGTCTGCTGCGGGTCGTCCGGGAACCAGACGCCCCAGGAGTCGGGAGCGGAGCCGACGCGGATGGTGCTCATGTGGTGGGTGTCCTTCTCTTGGTGGGGGTCAGTTGTCGGTGGAGGACGATTCGGGCGCGGGTTCGGACGGGCGCAGGTAGGGACGCTGGACCCTCTTCCACGCCTCGTACACCTCGCGGGCCTGCTGTGTGGACTCGAGCGTCGAGGTCTCCGATACGGGTACGTCCCACCAGGATTCGCTGTCGGGTGCGCCGATGAGCGGGTCCGTCTCCACGTGGACGACGGTGGCGCGGTCGGACGCCTTCGCGGCCTCGAGGGCGTCGGCGAACTCCGCGGCGGTCGTCGCCCGCAGGACGTCCACGCCGAGGCTGGCGGCGTTGGCCGCCAGATCCACCGGCAGCACGCCGCCGTCCAGCCGGCCCCGGTCGCTGCGATAGCGGTACGAGGTGCCGAAGCGCTGCGAGCCGAGCGATTCCGACAGCGAGCCGATGGAGGCGAATCCGTGGTTCTGCACCAGCACCACGATCACCTTCACGCCCTCCTGCACGGCGGTGACGAGTTCGGTGGCCATCATCAGGTAGGAGCCGTCCCCGACCATCACGAAGACGTCCCGGTCGGGGCATGCCATCGCCACGCCGAGCCCGCCGGCGACCTCGTATCCCATGCACGAGTAGCCGTATTCCACGTGGTAGCCCTTGGGATCCCGGGTGCGCCACAGCTTGTGCAGGTCGCCGGGCATCGACCCGGCGGCGCACACCACGACGTCCCGCGGTTCCGAGATGGCGTTGACGAGCCCGATGACCTCGTTCTGGGTGAGGGCTTCGGCACCCGTCGCGACGTTCGTGCCGTGCACGCCGGGGGAGTAGACGGCGTCGACGGTCGCCTCCCAGTCGGCGGCGAGCTGCGCGACGAGGGCGCGGTAGCCGTCGGAGACGGCGTAGCCCGCCAGCGCCTCGTCGAGTGCCTCGATCGTCTCGCGGGCGTCGGCGACCACGCCGACGGCGCCCTGCTTGACCGCATCGAACGACGCCACGTTGATGTTGACGAACCGCACGTCGGGGTCGGTGAACGCGGTGCGGGACGCGGAGGTGAAATCGCTGTAGCGGGTGCCGATCCCGATCACCAGGTCGGCCTCGGCGGCCAGGGCGTTGGCGGCGGTGGTGCCGGTCGAGCCGATCGCTCCCACCGACTGCGGGTGGTCGTAGGGCAGCGAGCCCTTTCCGGCCTGGCTCTGCCCGACCGGAATCCCGGTGCGCTCGCAGAACCGCGCCAGCGCGTCCGTCGCGCGGCTGTAGACGACGCCGCCACCGGCGACGATCAACGGCCGGCGCGCCGACCGGATCGCCTCGGCCGCACGGGCCAGCGCTGCGCGCTCGGGCAGCGGGCGGCCCACGTGCCAGGTCCGTTCGGCGAACAGGGACACCGGCCAGTCGAACGCCTCCGCCTGCACGTCCTGCGGGATCGCGACGGTGGCGGTGCCGGTCTCGACCGGGTCGGTGAGGACCCGCATCGCGCCGAGCAGGGCCGCGGGCAGCTGCTCCGGCCGCCAGACCCGGTCGAAGAAGCGCGACACCGGACGGAAGCAGTCGTTGACGGTGACGTCCCCGGAGTCGGGACGTTCGAGTTCCTGCAGGACCGGAGCGCTGGCACGGGTGGCGAACGTGTCCGCCGGCAGGAGCAGCACGGGCAGGCGGTTGATCGTCGCGAGGGCGGCACCGGTGACCATGTTGGTCGAGCCCGGTCCGACGGATGCGGTCACGGCCCAGGCCTGGAGGCGGTCCTTCATGCGGGCGTAGGCGACGGCGCTGTGCACCATGGCCTGTTCGTTGCGGCCGAGCACGTACGGCAGGGAGGGCTCGCGCCCGGCGTCGAGGTCCTCGGTCTCGGCCTGCAGCAGAGCCTGGCCGAGGCCGGCGACGTTGCCGTGTCCGAAGATGCCGAAGCAGCCGGCGAAGAACGGGGTGCGCTCGCCGTCGCGTTCGACGTGCTGGGCGGCGAGGAACCGCACGGTCGCCTGCGCCACGGTCAGGCGCACGGTCTGCTCGGTGTCCGGCGTGCGGATTCCGGTGACCGCGCCGTCGCGGTCGGAGTTGATGGGCGCCACTGGTCTACTCTCCTGAGCTCTGGGGCGGGCGGCCGGTGTGGAGCGGCAGTCGGGGATCGATCTCCTGGTGTTCCCAGCTGGTGCGGAGCCAGGTGTGGGCGGGGTCGTCGCAGATGCGCCAGGCCCGTTCGGGGCCGGGTCCGGCCATCACGTTGAGGTAGTACATGTGGTAGCCGGGGGCCGCGATGGACGGGCCGTGGTAGCCGTGCGGGACGAGCACGACGTCGCCGCTGCGGACCTCCTCGAGCACCTCGATCGGCCGCTCGGGCGTGCCGTAGACCCGGTGGAAACCGAATCCTGTTGTGCCCGTCTCGCCTTCGTCGATCTCGAAGTAGTAGATCTCCTCGAGCTCGGACTCGGCGTCGGTGTTCTCGTCGTGCTTGTGGGCGGGGTAGGACGACCAGTTGCCGCCCGGGGTGATGACCTCGCACGCGATGATCGAGTCGGCGTCGAAGACATCCGCGGTGCCGAAGTTGTGCACCTGACGGCTGCAGTTGCCCGCGCCGCGCAGTTCGACGGGAACGTCGGCGGCCGGGACATACCGGAACGGCATCCGGCGGGTGGCGCGGGCACCGCAGAGCGCGAAGCGGCCACCGGCCGCGCTCGCGACCCGGAAGGAGCTGTCGACGCCGACGTAGGCGAAGTCGGTGGGGCCGTCGAAGACGCTCCGGCGGCCGGCGAGCGTCACCGTCTCGTCGGCGCAGCGCACCTCGGCGGAGCCGGACAGCGGCACGACGAGGATCTCGTCGTCGCCGGACCGGTGCTCGACGTGCTCGCCGGGGCCGAGTTCGACGACCCACAGGCTGGATTCGGACCACCCGGCGGTCTCGGGGGTGACGGCCACGGTGAACGGGGCCTCGCCGGTGGAGCGGGCGGGCAGGTAGTACTTGCTGTTCACGGCGCTCACCGCACCAGCGAGACGGCGGTCGCGACGGCGCCGGCGACGTCGTCGTCGTGCGGGTACAGCAGGGTGCGCCCGACGACGAGGCCGCGCACGGACGGCAGGCCCAGCGCCTTCTCCCAGGCGGCGAAGGCGGCGTCGGGATCGCTGGGGTCCCCGCCGAGCAGCAGGGTCGGCAGCGTGGTGGCGTCCATGACCCGCTCCATCTCGTCGACCACGGGCAGTTTCATCCAGGTGTAGGCGGAGGTGGATCCGATGCCCTGCAGGATGTGGATCGACTTGATGACCGCGTCGGGCGACAGGTCGTTGCGGACCTTGCCGTCGACGCGCCGGGAGAGGAACGGCTCGAGCATAGCGATCAGGCCGTGGTCGGCGAGTTCGTCGACGGCCCGGGCACACTCGGTCATCATCGACAGGGTGCCGGGATCGTCGAGCGCCACCCGGCAGAGCATCTTCGCGCCGTTCATGCGGTACCGGGCGGTCGACGCGGCGGTCGCGCCGGTCATCCGGTCGTCGAATTCGAAGGTGGCGCCGGCGAGCCCGCCGCGGTTCATCGAGGAGAAGACCACCTTGTCCTCGAGCGCGCCGAGCAGCACGAGGTCGTCGAGGATGTCGGAGGTGGCGAGCACGCCGTCGACGCCCGGGTCCGCCAGCGCGGTGCGGAGCCGGTCGAGCAGGTCGGTGCGGCTGTTCATGGCGGTGGGCCGGTCGCCGACGGCCAGGGCGCCGCGGGCGGGGTGGTCGGCGGCGACGATCATCAGGCGCCCGTCGCCGCGCGTCGCGGGCCGGGTGGCCCGCGCGGCCCAGGCCCGTTCGATGGCGCCCGGATCCTCGGCGCGCAGCTCGGTGATCTCGCCGTAGGTCCGCTGGGGCGGGGTCGACGGCAGGGTGGAATTCTCAGACATTGACGGCCTCCGTGGCGGTCGCGTCGGCGAGGTGGGCGACCTCGTCCGCGGTGGGCATGGCGGTGGAGCATTCGAGGCGGGAGGCCACGATGGCGCCTGCGGCGTTGGCGTAGCGCAGGGTCTTCTCGAGCGGCCACCCGGCGAGCAGTCCGTTGATCAGCGAGCCGCCGAACGCGTCGCCCGCACCGAGGCCGTTGACGACGTCCACGGGGTTGGGCGCGACGGTCACCGACTGCGAGCGGGTCTTGCCGAGCACGCCTTTCGGGCCCTGCTTGACGATCGCGAGCTCGACGCCGAGGTCGAGCAGGGCGTCGGCCGCGCGGTGCGCATTGGTCTCGCCGACGGCGATCTCGCACTCCTCACGATTGCCGACGGCGACGGTGACGTGCTGCAGTGCCCGCTGGACCTGCTCGGTGGCGGCCGCCGGGGAATCCCAGAACATCGGCCGGTAGTCCAGGTCGAGGACCGTGTGCCGGATTCGGCCGCGCGCCTCCCAGGCGGCGAAATGTGCACTGCGGCTGGGTTCTTCGGACAGTCCGGTCACCGTCGCCCAGAACAGCCGCGCGGTGCGGACGGCCTCGAGGTCGAGGTGTTCGGGCTGGATCTGCAGATCGGGAGCCGACGGACGGCGGTAGAAGTAGAGCGGGAAGTCGTCGGGCGGGAAGATCTCACAGAAGGTGACCGGGGTGGGGTAGCGGCCGTCGGTGATCAGGTGCCGGGTCCGGACGCCGAGCCGCTCGAGTTCGGCGCGGACGAACCGGCCGAACGGGTCGGCGCCGATCCCGGAAATCAGGGCGCTGCTGCGCCCGAGCCGGGCCGCGGCAACGGCCACGTTCGCGGCGCTGCCGCCGAGAAACTTGCCGAAGGTCGACACGTCCTCCAGTCCGACGCCGGTCTGGAGCGGGTAGATGTCGACGCCGCTGCGTCCGATGGCGAGCACGTCCAGCGGGCGCTCGGTCTGCGTCTGCGTGGTGGTCAAGGCTGCACTCCCGAAAGATGATGGTGGCAGTCCGCGGGGATCGCGGCGTCCACAGAAACTGTGCGCCATGTCACCGGCGCGTGTCAATGCTTTGTCCTGACATATTGACTTGCAATCAAGCGTATGTCCGTGTTCACATACACTTCAGCTGAATCCGCGGTCCGCCGGGCCGCCTCGCTGGAGATCGGAGTGGTCCGTGAGTGCACAGCTCGCAGTCGAGCTCGACCGTTCGAGCCCGGTACCGCTGTACTTCCAGCTTGCCCAGGCCATCGAAAAGGCCATCCTTGGTGGGGATCTCGCCCCCGGCGACCGGTTCGAGAACGAGCTCGCGCTGGCGCAGCGGCTCAATCTGTCCCGCCCGACCACCCGGCGCGCCATCCAGGAACTCGTCGACAAGGGTCTGCTGGTACGCAAGCGCGGGGTCGGCACGCAGGTCGTCCAGAGTCCCGTCCACCGTCCCGTGGAGCTGACCAGCCTGTTCGACGACCTCGCCCGCGCGGGGCAGACCCCCACCACGAAGCTCCTCGACTATCGGGTGGGCCCTCCGGCCGAGGAGGTCGCGCTCGAACTCAATCTCGGGCCGGACGCGGAGGTGGTGTCGATCCGCCGGCTGCGGTGTACCAACGGGGAACCGCTGGCGATCATGAACAACCACCTACCGGTCGCGATCGCGCCGGATGCGGACGAACTCGAGGATCACGGCCTCTATCAGTCGCTTCGTGCGCGCGGCGTGCACATCCGGCTGGCCCGCCAGCGCATCGGAGCGCGAGCGGCCACCCGCGAGGAGGCCGGCCTGCTCGACGAGAAGACGGGCGCGCCCCTGCTCACCATGAACCGCACCGCGTACGACGACTCGGGAACCGCCGTGGAGTTCGGTAGTCACTGCTACCGCGCGTCGCGCTACCACTTCGACACCACCGTCGTCGACCGCTGAGAACCCGCGGGCGCCTCTCGTGATGTCGTCGCGGCCGTCGTGGTGAACGCGGCAATCTCGGCGCATCTCCTCACGCTCGCGGCGCCGGCATCGGAGTCGCGGTCGCCGCGCTGACCGTCACCGTGTGCGGGGCAGCGGGGGCTGTGCGGCACCTGCCCGCCGGCGCGGAGTACTCGCTCGCCTCCGTCGTCCTGGCTCTGCTACGGGCACCGACGGTGTTCGAGAGTGCGCGGATGTCCCGCGCGCTCGGTGCCGCGGTGACCGGTTCGGCTCCCGAGCGGGTTCACCGATGACGTTCGGAACCGTTGCCGAACAGTATCTTTCGATTCCTATTCGGGCCTGGAGGCATGCGCACACCGAGGTCGAATCCGACAGCGACAGCGACGGGATCGCCCTCATCCTCGCCAACCCGGACGCGCTGGCCGCCGCCTTATCTCGGAGCGAGGGGACATTCGCACTTCAAGCTCTGTCCCGCATACCCGGTCGACCGCGTCGCGCGCCGGCCGGCGCGCGACAGGGCCCCGGACACGCGTTCGGGCGGAGGCGATCGTGTCGCCTCCGCCCGAACGTGACGGTCCTCGACGGATCCTCGAGGTCGCGGGTCCTACGCCTTGGGGACGCGGACGATGAGGGCGTCGCCCTGGCCGCCGCCGCCGCACAGGGCCGCGGCCCCGACACCGCCGCCGCGGCGGGCCAGTTCGAGCGCCAGGTGCAGCACGATCCGGGCCCCGGACATCCCCAGCGGGTGGCCCAGCGCGATGGCGCCGCCGTTGACGTTGATCCGGGCCGGGTCCAGCCCCAGCTCGCGGCCGGAGGCGATCCCGACCGCGGCGAACGCCTCGTTGATCTCCACCAGGTCCAGCCCGGCCGGGTCCAGGCCCTCCCGGGCGCAGGCCTTGGCGATCGCCCGGGCCGGCTGGGACTGCAGCGTCGAGTCCGGGCCGGCGACCACCCCGTGCGCGCCGATCTCGGCGAGCCAGGACAGACCCAACTGTTCGGCCCTGGCCCGGCTCATCACCACCACCGCGGCCGCCCCGTCGGAGATCTGCGAGGCCGACCCGGCGGTGACGGTGCCGTCCTTCGCGAACGCCGGCCGCAGCGCCGCCAGCGACTCGGCGGTGGTCTCCGGGCGGATGCCCTCGTCGGCGGTGACCACGACCGGCTCGCCGCGGCGCTGCGGGATCGACACCGGCACGATCTCCGCGTCGAACAGCCCGTCCTTCTGCGCGCGGGCCGCCCGCTGGTGGCTGGCGGCGGCGACGGCGTCCTGCTCGGCGCGGGAGACGAACCGGGTGCCGGTGTTGGCGGCCTCGGTGAGGTTGCCCATGGCCTGGTCGGTGAAGATGTCGTGCAGCCCGTCGAAGGCCATGTGGTCGCGCAGGGTCGCATCGCCGTACTTGAACCCGGCCCGGGAGTGCTCGAGCAGGTGCGGGGCCTGGCTCATCGACTCCTGGCCGCCGGCGACGACGATGTCGAACTCGCCGGCGCGGATGAGCTGGTCGGCCAGCGCGATCGCGTCGATCCCGGACAGGCACACCTTGTTCACGGTCAGGGCGGGCACGTCCATCGGGATGCCGGCGGCCACCGCGGCCTGCCGGGCCGGGATCTGGCCGGCGCCGGCGGTGAGCACCTGACCCATGATCACGTACTCGACCTGCTCCGGGGCCACCCCGGCCTTGGCGAGGGCGCCGGCGATGGCGACCCCGCCGAGGTCCGAACCGGAGAGGTCCTTCAGGGCGCCCTGCAGACGCCCCATCGGGGTCCGGGCTCCGGCAACGATGACAGAACTGGTCACGATGGGGTCTCCGATCTTGTTGTCGAGCAGTGGTATTCGACTACTTCTCTCAGACGAGCTCGTCGATGCGGATCTCGAGCGGCGCCGCGGTGGCCGCAACGACGTCGTCGACGGTCACGCCCGGCGCGAGCTCGCGCAGCGCGAGGGTCCCGTCGCCGACGACGTCGATCACCGCGAGGTCGGTGATGATCCGGTCGACGACACCCTGGCCGGTGAGGGGCAGGGAGCACGTGTCGACGATCTTCGAATTGCCGTCGCGGTCGGTGTGTTCCATGACCACGATGACGCGGCTGGCGCCGTGCACCAGGTCCATGGCGCCGCCCATGCCCTTGACCATCTTGCCGGGAACCATCCAGTTGGCCAGGTCGCCGGTCCGGGAGACCTGCATGCCGCCGAGCACGGCGGTGTCGATGTGCCCGCCGCGGATCATGCCGAACGACAATGCCGAATCGAAGAATGCGGCACCGGGATTGACGGTGACCGTCTCCTTGCCCGCGTTGATCAGGTCCGGGTCGACGTTCTCCTCGGTCGGGTACGGGCCGGTGCCGAGGATGCCGTTCTCCGAGTGCAGCGTCACCTGCACGTCCGGCGGAAGATGACCGGGGATGAGCGTCGGCAGCCCGATGCCCAGGTTGACGTACTCGCCGTCGATCATCTCCGCGGCCGCGCGGGCCGCCATCTGGTCTCGGGTCCATCCCCTGGTGCCGGTCATCGTGCCGCCCCTTCCGTTGCCTGGACTGTCCGCTTCTCGATCCGCTTGTCCTGCGGACCGGTTTCGACGATGCGCTGCACGAAGATTCCCGGCAGGTGCACCTGCGCGGGATCGAGCTCGCCGGGCTCGACGAGTTCCTCGACCTGCGCGATCGTGACCTTCCCGGCCATCGCGGCCAGCGGGTTGAAGTTCATCGCCGTCTTGTCGAAGATCAGGTTGCCGGCGGTGTCGCCCTTGACGGCGTGCACCAGCGCGAAGTCGGCGGTGATGCCCTCCTCCATCACGTACCGCTTGTCGCCGAAGGCCCGGGTCTCCTTCGGCGGGGAGGCCACGGCCACCGAGCCGTCGACGTGGTACCGCCACGGCAGTCCGCCGTCCGCGACGGGGGTGCCGACACCCGCCGGGGTGAAGAACGCGGGGATGCCGGCGCCACCGGCGCGCAGCCGCTCGGCGAGGGTGCCCTGCGGGGTGAGCTCGACCTCGAGCTCACCGGCGAGATACTGGCGGGCGAACTCCTTGTTCTCCCCGACGTAGGAGGCGGTGACCCGGCGGATCTGGCGCGCGTTCAGCAGCAGGCCCAGGCCGTGGTCGTCGACGCCGCAGTTGTTGGAGAACACCTCGAGATCGCCGACGCCGGACTCGACCAGCGCGCGGATCAAGGCGTCGGGGATGCCGCACAACCCGAACCCGCCGACGGCGATCGTCGCGCCGTCGGACACGTCCGCGACGGCGGCCGCGGGCGTGTCGAACACTTTCGTTCCCATCACAGACCCCTTCTCGAGACTTCGGTCCCTCCGGACCCCGGTGCAGGATGCGTTCATTCAATGGACGATGACGCATCGGTCGAGTACCACTACATGCTCTGTGTTTGCCGATTTCAAGGCCTTGCGAGCGGCGCATTCGAGATTGCTCGCCCATCGGAACGTCGATTTCGACGGCGTTCACTGAGTGGACGTATTCTCGTGTCATGGAGGAGGCACAGAGACCCCACGTGATCGGCCGCGTCAGCGCGCTGCTGCGCGCGATCGCCGGGCACGAGCCCACCGGCTCGTCGACCTCGGATCTGGCCCGGGCGACGAACCTCGCGCGCCCGACGGCGCACCGCCTGCTGACTTCGCTCACCGACGAGGGCCTCGTCGACCGCGACCCGAAGACCGGTCGATGGTCGCTGGGGCCCGAGCTGTACCTGCTCGGCTCGCTGGCGGCCGGCCGTTACGACATCACCGACCTCGCCCGCGACATCCTGCGCGACCTCGCACGGGAGACCGGCGAGAGCGCCTTCCTGTCCGCCCGGCGCGGGGACGAGACCGTGTGCCTCGCCAGCGAGGAGGGCAGCTTCCCGCTGCGTTCCCACGTCCTCCACGTCGGGATCCGGCTGCCCCTCGGTGTCGCGTCCGCGGGGCTCGTCATCCTGTCCCACCTGTCCGACCGCGACATCGACGAGTACCTGTCCCGTACCGACCTGACCGCCGGGTGGGGGCCGGACCACAGCCGGCAGGCCGTCGAGGAACGGATCGCCGCGACGCGCCTGGCCGGCTACTCCACCAATCCCGCCCTGCTCGTGGAGGGAAGCTGGGGGATGGGGGCCGCCGTCTTCGACCACCGGGACGCGCCGGCCTGGGCGCTGAGCATCACCGGGGTGGAGAGCCGTTTCCGCGCCGACCGTCGTCCCGAACTCGGGGAACTGCTGCTCCGGCAGGCGCATCGTCTCACCCAGTTGCTGCGCCACCGCCCCCGGCGGTCCGGGTGAGGGACGATCGTCCGGACGCGCACCCGGATCGGGCCGCCGCACCGCCCGCACTCGCGTCGCGTCAGCCCGGCCCTCGCCCCGTGAGCACCGCGCGGGCCATCTCGGCCAGCTGCGCCGGACGCTGTGCGAGGGCGTCGATGTCGACCTCCTGATCGCCCATCGCGCCGGCGCGGAACCTCGCCGCCACACCCTCCGCGATGGCTGCGAGCTTCCACAGCGCGAAGCCCTGGTGATAGCGCAGGTCGTCGAGGTCACGGCCGGTCGTGTCGGCGTACCGGGAGGCGACCGTGTCGACGTCGAGGAAACCGTCGGCGGGATCGGGCGCCCAGCCGATCACGTCGGCCGACGCCCAGGTGGCGGTGAGCCACCCGAGGTCGGCCATCACGTCGCCGATGGTCCACAGCTCCCAGTCCAGAACCGCGCGCACCTGCCCGTCGGTCCCGATCAGCAGGTTGCCCGGCCGGAAGTCGCCGTGCACCAACCCGGTCCACCGTTCGGCGGGCAGCTTCCGGGTCAGGAGCTCGTGGACGTCCCACACGGGCCCGGGACCGACACCGCCGGCGGTGAGCTGACGGCTCCAGCGCCGCAATTGGCGCTCGAGGTAGCTGCCCGGTTTGCGCAGTTGCGCCAGCGGTCCGGTCGTGGTGTCCACCGCGTGGATCACCGCGAGGGTGTCCACGATGCTGCGGGAGGCGGTCGGTCGGTTCGGCCGGGGGATCGCGGCGACCGTCTCGGCATCGTCGAGGACGATGCCCTCGACGTGCTTCATGACGTAGAAGTCCGCCCCCGTCACCGACGGGTCGGCGCAGCAGCCCGTCACCGGCGGCACCGGCACCGGGCCGCCGGCGAGCAGGTCGAGGATGCGCCACTCCCGCACGACGTCGTGGGCGGAGGAGAGCAGTTCCCCGGTCGGCGGCCGGCGCAGGACCCAACGCGTCCCCGCCTCGTCACGGACCCGGTAGGTGAGGTTGGACCGGCCTCCGGTGATCAGTTCGAAGTGCAACGGGGGTGCGACGTCCGGGAGGTGCTCGACGAACCACGCGGTGACGCGCGCTGCGTCGAGGCCGATCGGCTCGCTCGCGGCATCCACCTGAGCCATCGCGCCCTCTCTGCTCGTTCGGATCCGGTGCGGATCCCTCATGCTTACTCGCCTCGCGCACCGATCGGTACGTGCCGTGCCGGACCACCGGGGAAATTCGGGGCGCGGTCCACGCGCCCCAGACGCCGTCGGGCCCTGACCGGGTCCTCCGCCCGCCGGCGACCCGGGACTCGGGGATCGGGCAAGCCCCGTCGAGCCCGCGCCGACCGTGGCCCGGGCCGCCTGCCCCGGTCACATCCGGATGGCCCGAGCGATTGACATCACACCGCCTCGGGCGCAAACTATGCGAGCGCTCAGCAACTTGAATCTGACGTCAAGTTACGTGACTCCCTGCTGTGAAGGAGCACCCGGATGACCGACGCACCCGCCGCGGCGACCCGCGGCGTGGCCACCACCGACGACCTGGTCCTGACCGAGCGGCGCGGCCCCGTCGCCCTGCTCACCCTCAACCGGCCGACCAAGCTCAACGCCTGGAGCAACGCGCTCGAGGACCGCTACTTCGACCTGCTCGCCGAGGCCGACGACGACCCGCAGGTGCGGGCCGTCGTCGTCACCGGTGCCGGCCGCGGATTCTGCTCCGGCGCCGACCTCGACGACCTGCGCCACGTCGCCGACGCGTCGGACGACGACCTGATGCGGCCACGCCCGCGCGACTTCCCGCTGCGGGTCCGCACACCGCTCGTCGCCGCGATCCGTGGACCCGTCGCGGGACTCGGCCTGGTCGAGGCTCTCTACTGCGACGTCCGCTTCGGCGACCCGACCGCCCGGTTCACCACCGCGTTCGCGCGCCGCGGGCTCATCGCCGAGTACGGCATCAGCTGGCTGCTGCCCCGCCTCGTGGGCCACAGCCGCGCCACGGACCTGCTCCTGTCGAGCCGTATGGTCGACGCGGACGAGGCCCACCGGATCGGCCTGCTCGACCATCTCGTCACCACCGGCGACGTCGTCGACGCCGCCGTCGCCTACGCGACCGACCTCGCCGCGCACTGCTCGCCGCGGTCGATGGCGACGATCAAGCAGCAGCTGCGCGACGACGCCGACCGGTCCTACCCGGACGCGCTCGCCGCCGCGGACCGCCTGATGCGCGAGGCCTTCCGCGGTCCCGACGTCGCCGAGGGCGTCGCCAGTCACCTCGAGCGGCGCGCCCCCGCGTTCGCCGCCCTGCCCGGGAGTGCCCATGCCCCTGCGTGAAACCGTCGGCATCGACCCGGACGCGATCCTGCGCTGGTTCGGCGACCTCGGCATCGAGCACACCGCGCCGCTGACCTTCGACCGCATCGGGCTCGGGCAGTCGAACCTGACCTACCTGGTGCAGGACGGCGACGGCCGCCGGTGGGTGCTGCGGCGACCGCCGCTCGGGCACCTACTGGCGTCCGCGCACGACGTCGCGCGCGAGGCCCGCATCCTCTCCGCGCTCGAGGGCACCGACGTGCCGACGCCGAAGGTGTTCGGGCTCACCGACGATCCGGCATTCAGTGACGTGCCGCTGGTGCTCATGGAGTTCGTCGACGGACAGGTGGTGGACCGGATGTCCGTCGCCGAATCCCTGACGCCGGAGCGCCGCCGCCGGATCGGGCTGTCGCTCGCGCGGACGCTCGGCCGGATCCATGCCGTGGACCTCGAACGTACGGGGCTCGACGCCCTCGCCCGCCCCAAGCCGTATGCGGAGCGGCAGCTGCACCGCTGGGCCGGCCAGTGGGAGAAGTCGAAGACCCGCGAGCTGCCCGAACTCGACGACCTGACCCGCCGGCTCCTGGCCGCCGTGCCGCCACAGCACGAAATCACCTTGGTGCACGGTGATTTCCACCTGCGCAACGTCATCACCTCGTGCGAGAGCGGTGACGTCGTCGCCGCGCTGGACTGGGAACTGTCCACCGTCGGCGACCCCCTCGCCGACGTCGGGTCGTTGTTCGCGTACTGGCCCGAGCCGGGGGAGGACACCGGCGGCGACTTCCCCGCCTCCACCCTCGAGGGCTTCCCGAGCCGCGCCGAACTCGCCGCCGTCTACCTGGACGAGACGGGCCGCGACCCGGCGGCGCTGAAGTTCTGGCACGCGCTGGGGCTGTGGAAGGTGGCGGTGATCGCGGAGGGTGTGATGCGCCGCGCCCTCGACGAACCGCAGAACAAGGCCGCGGCCGGCACTCCCACGGTCGCGCGCATCGACGCCCTCGTCCACAAGGCCCGCGAGATCGCCGACGAAGCCGGCATCTGACGCCCCCACCACCCTCGACACGCAGGAGACGACGATGTCCCCCGACGAGCAGACGACCTCGCGCGACCTCTCCGGGCGCGTGAAACATCTTCTGGACCAGTATGATCCGAGCACGACCGGGCCGGAGGACTTCCTCGGCGCTCGGTTCGACGCGGGTCTCGCCTGGGTGCACTTCCCGCCGGGCCACGGCGGACTCGGCCTGCCGCAGAGTCACCAGGCGCAGGTCGAGGCCGAACTGGCCGCCGCCGGAGCACCCCGGCCCGCCGCGGGCCGCAACGGCATCGGCCTGGGCATGGCCGCGCCCACCATCGCGGCGTTCGGCACCGAGGAGCAGAAACGCCGGTTCCTGCGTCCCCTCTACACCGGACGGCACATCTACTGCCAGCTGTTCAGCGAGCCCGGCGCCGGCTCCGACCTGGCCGCCGTCGCGACCCGCGCGGTCCGCGACGGCGACGACTGGATCGTCAACGGCCAGAAGGTGTGGACGTCGGGCGCGCAGAACGCGCAGATGGCGATCCTGGTGGCCCGCACCGACCCGAGCGTGCCCAAGCACGCCGGCTTGACGTACTTCCTGCTGGACATGAGCGATCCGGGCGTCGACGTGCGACCCCTGCGGCAGATCACCGGCGAGGCCGAGTTCAACGAGGTGTTCCTCACCGACGTGCGGGTACCCGACGCCAACCGGCTCGGCGACGAGGGGCAGGGCTGGCGCGTCGCCACGACCACCCTCAACAACGAACGCGTCGCGATCGGCTCCGGCGCGCCCCGCGAGGGCGGCATGATCGGCAAGGTCGCCGCGACGTGGCGCGAGCGTCCCGAGCTGCGCGACCCGGCGCGGCACGACCAGCTGATGCGGCTGTGGGTGGAGGCGGAGGTGACCCGGCTGACCGGAGAACGCCTGCGCCAGCAGCTCGCCGCGGGCCAGCCCGGTCCGGAGGGCTCCGGCATGAAGCTCGCGTTCGCCCGCCTCGCCCAGACCGTGTCGGGATTCGAGGTGGAGTTGCACGGCGAGGACGGCCTCCGATACGACGACTGGACCCTGCGCCGGCCTGAGGCGGTGGACTTCACCGGCCGTGAACCCGGATACCGGTACCTGCGCGCCAAGGGCAACTCGATCGAGGGCGGCACGTCGGAGATCCTGCGCAACGTCGTCGCCGAGCGGGTGCTCGGGCTGCCGCCGGAACACCGTGTGGACAAGGATATTCCGTGGAAGGACCTGGCGCGATGACCGACCTGCTGTACTCCGACACCGAGGACGCCCTGCGGGACAGCGTCCGTCGCGTGCTCACCGATCGCTGCCCACCGTCCGTCGTGGTGACCGCGTACGACGCCGCGCCCGCCGACTTCTCGGGCGTGTGGAAGACGGTCGCCGCCGAACTCGGGCTGGCGGGGCTGCTGGTGCCCGAGTCGCTCGGCGGCGCCGGCGCGAGCACCCGCGAGGCCGCGGTCGTCATGGAGGAGATCGGCCGGGCCGCCGCGCCGGTGCCGTACCTGTCGAGCGCGGTGCTCGCCACCGTCGCGCTGCTGCGCGCCGGCGACACCGGGACCGTGCCGGCCCTCGCGGAGGGCGCCGCGACCGGCGCCCTCGTCGTGCCGTTGTCGACGGCGCCGGACGCCGCGATCACCGGGGTGCATCGCACGGCCGACGGCCTGACCGGACGGGTCACCAGCGTCGCCGGGGCACACGAGGCCGATGTGCTCGTCGTCCCCGTCGCGGGGCCGGACGGCCTCGAACTGCACACCGTCCGGTCGGACGCCGCCGGCGTCACGGTGACCCCGGTGCTGTCGCTGGACATGACCCGGCCGATCGCCGACGTCGAGTTCGCCGGGGCCGCCTCCACCCGCGTCGACGGCGGCGACGCGGCCGCCGCGGTGACCGAGGCGCTGCAGTGCGGGGCGGTGCTGCTCGCCTCCGAGCAGCTCGGGGTGGCCCAGTGGTGCCTCGAGACCACCGTCGCCTACGTCAAGGAGCGCCGCCAGTTCGGCCGCGCCGTCGGTTCGTACCAGGCGATCAAGCACCGGCTCGCCGATCTGTGGCTCGAGGTGGGCGCGGCGCTGTCGGCCGCCCGGTACGCGGCCGACGCGTACGCACGCGGCGACGACGACACCGCGATCGCGGCGGCGGTCGCCCAGTCCTACTGCAGCGACGTCGCCGTCCACGCTGCCGAGGAGTGCATCCAGTTGCACGGCGGCCTCGGCATGACCTGGGAGTACCCGGCGCATCTCTACCTCAAGCGGGCCAAGGCCGATCAGCTCGCGCTCGGCGTCCCGTCCCGGCACCGCGCCCGGCTGGCGGACCTCGTCGGCCTGCCGGTCTCGTGACCGAAACGATTGCGCTGCAACAACACACGAAAGGACAGGTGCCGCCACGATGAGCTGGTACGACGACAGGCCCTGGATGGCCCAGTACGATCCCCGCGTGACCGAGGTCGGACCCGTCCCGCGACGGACCACGCTCAAGGTGTTCGCCGACGCCGTCGCCGCCGCGCCGGACGGGCCGGCGATCACGTATCTCGGTGCGACGCTGACCTATCGGGAAGTCGACGAGCTGACCGACGGCGTGGCGGCCTACCTGCTCGAACACGGCTTCCGCAGGGGCGACCGGCTGGCCGTGTACCTGCAGAACGTGCCGCAGTTCGTCCTCGCGCTGTTCGGCGCGTGGAAGGCCGGCGGCGCGGTGGTGCCGCTGAACCCGATGTACAAGGACGAACTCGACCACATCCTCACCGACGCCGGCGTCGTCGCCGTCGTGTGCGGCGAACAGGCGTGGGCGGACCGGGTGGCGGAGCGGGCCGCCGGGGCGGGCGTGACGATCGCGCTGACCGCGAGCGAACTGGACCTGCAGACCCGGAACGACGAGCGGCTCTTCGCGGGCGTCGAGCGCCGCCGTACGCCGGGCGTCCCCGACCTACTGGAGGTCGCCCGCGAGTGGGCGGGCCGCCCCGTCCCCGATCCGGGCCTGATCCCCGACGACATCGCGCTCGTCTCCTACACGTCCGGGACGAGCGGACTGCCCAAGGGCGCCACCAACACCCACGCGAACCTCACCGTCAACTGCGTACTGCTGCGCCTGTACGACGAGATTCCGGCGGGTTCGCCGATCTTCGCTCTCGCGCCGCTGTTCCACATCACCGGGATGGTCGTCCAGTTGCTCACCGCGGTGGATCTGGCCGGTCCGCTGGTGCTGGCCTACCGCTTCGACGCCGGGGTGGTGCTCGACGTCCTGAAGCGGGAGCGGCCCGCGTTCATGGTCGGCCCGTCGACCGCGTACATGGCGCTGCTGGCGCATCCGTCGTTCTCGTCGGACGCGTTCGAGTCGCTCCTGACCCTCAACTCCGGTGGCGCGCCGCTGCCACCGGCCATCGTCGAGCGCTTCCGCGAGCGGACCGGCCTCTACATCCGCAACGGTTACGGCCTGACGGAGACCAGCGCGCCCTGTGTCGTCGTGCCCTCCGGCCGCGAGGCGCCGGTGGATCCGGACTCGGGCACGCTGTCGATCGGCCTGCCGCTGCCCACCGCGATGGTGCGCATCGTCGACGAGGACGGCAAGGACCTCGGACCGGGCGAGGTCGGGGAGATCGCCGTCGAGGGTCCCATGGTCGTCCCCGCCTACTGGAACCTGCCCGAGGCCACCGCCGAATCCATCCCGGGCGGGCGGCTGCTGACCGGTGACGTCGGCTTCATGGACGCACAGGGCTGGGTGTACGTGGTCGACCGCAAGAAGGACATGATCAATGCCTCCGGGTTCAAGGTCTGGCCCCGCGAGGTGGAGGACGTGCTCTACCGGCATCCGGCGGTCCGCGAGGCCGCGGTCGTCGGCGTGCCCGACTCCTACCGCGGCGAGTCGGTCGCTGCGTTCGTGAGCCTGCGCCCGGACCAGGACGTCGACCCGGACGAGCTGGTGGCGTGGTGCCGCGACCGGCTGGCCACCTACAAGGCCCCGCGGTCGGTCGAGATCCTGGACGAGCTGCCCAAGACCACCAGCGGGAAGATCCTGCGCCGCGAGATGCGCAGGGTCGCGTCGTCCTGACCCGAGGAGGGAAACACGTGCCGAGCATCGACGAGGTTCTGGGCCTGCGCGAAATCGCCCCGGCGACGTTCCGCGCCGACCCGGTGCCGACCGAGATGGAGCGGACCTTCGGCGGCCAGGTCGCCGGGCAGGCGCTTTCCGCGGCGGCACGGACCGTGCCGCCCGAGTTCGGCGTGCACTCGGTGCACGGGCACTTCCTGCGCCCCGGCCGGCCGCTCGACCCCACCGACTATCGGGTGGACGCCGTGCGGGACGGCGGCAGCTTCCGCACCCGGTACGTCACCGCGGTCCAGGACGGCGAGACGGTGTTCACCCTGACCGCCTCGTTCCACCGCGGCGACGACGGGTACACCCATCAGGCGGCCATGCCGGCGACGGCCGGACCGGAAGAGATCGCGGAGAACGGCCGCCCGTGGGCCGCGTGGTACGACTTCCCGGAATGGGACGACTGGGAGCGCCGCTGGCTCCCTGCGGACGAGGCCACGCCCGACGTGCCGTCGCGCCGGCGGTTGTGGATACGGCACCGCACCCCCCTGCCGGACGACCCGGTCCTGCACGCCTGCGCCCTGACGTACTGCAGCGACATGGCGCTGCTCGACATCGCCGTCCTACCGCATCCCGACAGGCCGATCCAGGGAGCGTCCCTCGATCACGCCGTGTGGTTCCTGCGGCCGTTCCGGGTGGACGAATGGCTGCTGTTCGATCAGGTGTCGCCGTCGTCCGAATCGGGGCGCGCCCTGATCCAGGGACAGATCTTCGACACGGCCGGACGACTTGTCGCCGCCGTCGCGCAGGAGGGCATGGTGCGGTTCCACACCGAGCGCGCCGCGGCGGTCGGCGCCAGACGCGCGGAAGGCCGGGCGGAATGAACCTCGCTGCACCCATCTCCGAACGCACCGCCGTCCTGGTCGACTTCGGCGGGGTGATCACCACGAGCGTGTTCGCCGCGTTCGAGGAGTTCGGCGCGACACTCGGCGATCCGGGACTGCCGCTGCGGCTGCTCGGCGGCGACCCGATCTCGCGCGGGCTGCTCGCCGAGCACGAGTCGGGGCGCATCGACGCGGAGGAGTTCGAGCAGGGCTTCGCCGAGCGGTTGCGCGCCCACGGGGCGGCCGTGACCGCGGAGGGACTCGCCGCCCGGATGCAGGCCGGGATGCGGCGCGACGACCGGACGGTGGCCCTCGTCGACGACCTCCGGGCGGCCGGCGTGCCGGTCGCATTGGTGTCCAACGCCTTCGGCCGGGACTGCTATGCCGGCTTCGACCTGGCCGCGCTCGCGGACGAGGTGGTGATCTCCGCCGAGATCGGCATCCGCAAGCCGTCGCGCCGCATCTACGCCCTCGCGTGCGAGCGGCTGGGGGTGGCGCCCGAGCAGGCCGTGATGGTCGACGACCTGCAGCAGAACCTCGACGGGGCGGCGCGGATCGGCATCGCCGGCGTGCTGCACACCGACGCCGACACCACGCGCCTCGAGCTCGCCGAGCGGTTCGGCTTCGTGACGGGACGAGTGCCCGGTCAGGTGTGAGCCGTCGGCGCGCGGGTACCCGCCACCCATGACCAACGCACAGCCCCACAGCCCCGACGCCGCGACGGTCGACGTCGCGGGTTCGCCGGACGAGTCGGTCAAGGAGACCCAGCTGCTGCAGGTGCTGACCAAGGCGGCGAACACCCTCAACGAAGCCGGGGTGCCGTTCGCGGTCGGCGGTGGATGCGCGGTGTACGCGCGCGGTGGGCCCGCGTCCGACCACGACGTGGACCTGTTCGTCCGCCCCCGGGACGTGGACGCCGCGCGGGAGGCGCTCGTCGCCGCCGGCATGCGTCCGGTCGATCCGCCCGAGAACTGGCTGAGCAAGGTCTACGAGGGGGAGCATCTCGTGGACCTGATCTTCCGCCCCAACGACCGGGACGTCGACGATTCGATGCTCGCCCGCGCCCAGTGGATGCGCATCGGCCCGACCGCGGCGCCGGTGATCAGCGGCACCGACCTGATGAGCGACAAGCTCAATGTGCTCGACGCGCACCGCTGCGACTTCGCGCCGCTGCTGCGCATCGCCCGCGCCCTGCGCGAGCAGGTGGACTGGGCCCAGGTGGCCACCGCCACGGCGGCGTCGCCGTACGCCCGCGCCTTCCTCGGCCTGCTCGCAGACCTGGGCATCATCGAACCCGGCTCGGAGGTCCGGCGATGAGTCACGAACACCCGGAGCAGGATCACCCGCAGTATGTGGTGGCGCACCTGCACCGCGCCCTGGCCGAGGATCCCCGCACCGCCGAACAGGGCGTGCGCGTCACGATCCGCGGCACCGACGTGTACCTGACCGGCGAGGTCGCCAGCGCCGCACGCCGCGACGCGCTGACCGTGGTGGTACAGGAACAGCTACCGGACGTCACCGTCCACAACGACGTGCACGTGGTCGACTCGCGCGACCCCGGAACCTCGGTGGAGGAACTGCGATGAGGATTGCCGCCGTCGGCGACGTACACCTGGCCGAGGACGCCCGCGGCCATCTGCGGCCCGCCCTCGAACACGTGCACGAGCATGCCGACGTGCTGCTGCTCGCCGGTGATCTCACCCGGCACGGCACCGTCGACGAGGCGCGCGTCGTCGCCGACGAGTTCGGCGACCTGCCGGTGCCCGTCGTCGGGGTGCTCGGCAATCACGACTACCACAGCGACGCCGCGGACGAGATCACCGAACTGCTCCGCGACCGGGGCATCGTCATGCTCGAGGGTGAGTCGGTCGTCCTCGAGGTGGGCGGGGCGCGGCTCGGTGTGGCGGGGACCAAGGGATTCGGCGGGGGTTTCGCGGGCAAGTGCGCGAGCGCGTTCGGTGAGCCGGAGATGAAGCAGTTCGCCGGGCACACCGTGGAACTGGCCGACAGGTTCCGCAGCGCCGTCGCCGAGCTCGACGGTGCCGACGTCCGCGTCGGGCTGCTGCACTACTCGCCGATCAGCGACACCCTGCGCGGCGAACCCGCCGAGATCTACCCGTTCCTCGGGTCGTATCTGCTCGGCGAACCGGTCGACGAGTTCCACCTGGACCTGGCCGTGCACGGGCACGCGCACGCCGGGTGCGAGCGCGGCACCACCCCGGGCGGCGTGCGGGTCCGCAACGTCGCGCAGCCGGTCATCCGCACCGCCTACGCGGTCTACCGGTTCGAGAACTGATCGCTGGGGCCGGTCGCGGGGTGGCGGGCCCGACACTCGACCACCCCGCGCGAGCCCTCAGGCGTCGTCGGTCATCTTCAGCACGAGCTTGCCGGTGTTCGCACCGTCGAACAGCATGTTGAGCGTGCGCCCGAAGGCCTCGGCGCCGCCGCTCTCGACCTGCTCGCGGGTGACCAGTTCGCCGCGGCGGATCCACTCCGACACCGCGGCCATGCCCTCGGGGAAGCGGTCGAGGTAGTCGAAGACGATGAACCCGGCCATGGAGGCCCGGTTCACCAGCAGGGACAGGTAGCGTGACGGCCCCGGCTGCGGGTCGGTCGCGTTGTAGCCGGAGATGGCACCGCACAACACGACTCGCGCATTCTTGCGCAGCACGGCGAGCGCCGAGTCGAGCGTCTCACCGCCGACGTTGTCGAAGTAGATGTCGATCCCGTCCGGCGCGGCGGCGTGCAGCGCCCGGCCCACGGAACCGGCCTTGTAGTCGATGGCGGCGTCGAAGCCCAGTTCGTCGGTGAGCCACGCGCACTTGTCGGGCCCGCCGGCGATGCCGATGACGCGACACCCGCTCAGTTTGGCGATCTGCCCGGCGATGCTGCCGACGGCCCCGGCGGCGCCCGAGACGAGCACGGTGTCGCCCGGCTTCATCCGCCCGACGTCGACGAGGCCGAAATATGCTGTCATGCCAGGGAATCCGAGGGCGCCCAGCCACACCGGCGGGGCCGCAAGGGATTCGTCGACCGGGACGACGCCGCTACCGTCGGAGACGGCGTAGTCGCACACCCCGAAGTGTCCCGAGACGAGTTGCCCCTCCTTGTAGTCGTCGTGCCGGGATTCGTGTACCCGGCCGACGGCATGGGCGCGCATGATCTCGCCGATCGCGACCGGCGGGATGTACGAACGGACGTCGTTCAGCCACCCCCGCATGGCGGGGTCGAGGGAGACATACTCGACGCGGACGGTGAACTCGCCGTCGGCGGGCCGCGGAACGGGTGCGGTGGTGATGTCCCAGGTGGACTCGTCGGGGCGGCCGACCGGTCGTCGCGCCAATCGGACCTGCTTGTTCACGGACGCCATGCGTATTCCTTTCGGCAGCGGAACGTCTACTGCGGTGCGGTGATTCGGACTCCTCGCGAGAATTCCGGGCAGTTGAATCCGACACCGGATTCAACTATACATGGCGGGTGACCGGGATCACCCCGGCCGTCGCGGATGCCCCGAGAAACGGAAGGTCGACATGACACGCCAGCTCGACACGGTCCCCACCGATTCCGATGCGCTCGAGGCCGCGCTCGCCGAGATCCGGCGGGTGCAGGAGGCCCACTGGCCGCCGGAGGTGCCGCGCACGGTGGAGTACCCGATCGAGGGTCGCGGGCTCGTGGACTACCTGCGGCACTGGGCGAGCGTGCGTCCCCACGCCCCCGCGATCGAGTTCTACGGTCGCACCGTCGGCTATGCCGAGTACGACGACCTCTCCGACCGGTTCGCCGGCTGGCTGCTCGCCCGCGGCGCCCGGGCCGGCGACCGCGTCGGTGTCCACCTCGGCAACTGCCCGCAGTTCCACGTCGCGATGCTCGGGATCCTCAAGATCGGCGCCGTCCACGTGCCCGTGAACCCGATGCTGCGCGAGCACGAACTCGCCCACGAGCTCGCCGACGCCGGCGTCACGATCCTGCTCACGCAGCCCGAACTGCTCCCGCTCGTGGAAGCGGTCCGGCCGCGCACCCCTGTGCGGCACGTCGCCGTCACCGCCCTCGGCGACATGCTCGCCGGTGTGGCGCCGGGGGAGGTGCCACCGCCCTTCCCGGTCGCCGATCCCGCCGTCGGCGACTGGGCGGGCATCGTCGACAGCCCCCGCGCTCCTGCCGTCGCGACCGATCCGGACGCGCTCGCCGCGCTGAACTACACCGGTGGCACCACCGGCATGCCGAAGGGCTGTGAGCACACCCAGTGGCACATGGTCTACACCGCCGCCGCGGCCACCGTCGGCGGCGGCCGCCGGGTGGGGGAGACGACGGTGGTGCTCAACTACCTGCCCATGTTCTGGATCGCCGGCGAGGTTTTCGGCATCCTCAATCCCCTCGTCAACGGCGGCACCGTCGTGCTGATGACCCGGTGGGACGCGGACGCCGCGCTGGCCCTCGTCGAGCGGCACGGAGTCACCAGCACGGTCGGCACCGTCGACAACTACGTGGAGCTGTTGGAGGCGCCCGGCTTCGACGGCAGCCGCGCCGCCAGCCTCGACAACGCCATGGCGGTGTCGTTCGTGCTGAAGCTGGATCCGGCGATCCGCCGGCGGTGGCGCGACGCGACCGGCCACACCCTGCGGGAGGCGAGCTACGGCATGACCGAGACGAACACCGCCGACACCTTCACCCTCGGCTTCCAGGACGGCGACGTCGACCTCCAGAGCGAGCCCGTGTTCTGCGGCCTGCCGGTGCCGGGCACCGACATCCTGATCGTCGACGAGACGGGCGTTCCGGTGCCGATCGGCGTGACCGGGCAGATCATCGTGCGCAGCCCCTCGGTGACGACCGGGTACTACCGCAACGCCGAGGCCACCGCGGACTCGTTCCAGGGCGCCTGGTTGTGCACCGGTGACGTCGGTCGGTTCGACGAGCGGGGCGCGCTGCACTACCTCGCCCGCAACAAGGAGATGATCAAGACCAACGGCATGAGCGTCTTCCCCGCCGAGGTCGAGGCGCTGCTGCGCATGCATCCGGACGTCGCGACGGTCGCGGTGGTCCCCAAGTCCGATCCGGACAGGGGACAGGTCGCGTTCGCGTTCGTCCAGCCGGTCCCCGGCACGGCCGTCACGGCCGAGGGGCTCGTGGCGTGGGCGCGGGAGAACATGGCCGGCTACAAGGTGCCGATCGTCGAACTCGTGGCTGCGCTGCCCATGACCGCCACCGGCAAGATCCGCAAGGGCGACCTGTTCGCGCGGGCGGAGGAGCGCAACTAGGGCGGGCCGGAGCCGGGCCGGGAGGGGTGCAGCGCAGCCTCCCCAGCCGACCTCGATGATTGGTAGGCTAACCAAACCAAGGATAGCCTGAGCTATCTTCTTGTGCGATCGATCCATCCGCGGCTGCGGCCCCAGAGCACGGAAGAGCGACCAATGACCGACCGATCCTGCAACGACAGCGGTGACTCGCCGTCGCCGGACGGCGAACCACCGGAACTCCTCGACCTCGTCGGGATCGGATTCGGGCCCGCCAATCTCGCTTTGGCGATCGCCGTCGAAGAACACAATGCCGACGCCCCGCACGATCCCGTACGGGCACGGTTCTTCGAGCGGCAACCCGCCTTCGCGTGGCATCCCGGCATGCTCCTCGAGGGCGCCACCATGCAGATCGCCTTCCCGAAGGACCTGGTCACCTTCCGCAACCCCACGAGTCCCTACACCTTCTTCGCCTACCTGCACGACCGGGGCCGGCTCGTAGACTTCGTCAACCACCAGACGTTCTTCCCGACGCGGCACGAATTCCAGGACTACCTGCAGTGGGCGGCCGGCCGCGTCGACGCCGACGTGCGCTACGGCACCGAGGTCACCGCGGTCGAGGCCGTGCACGACGAGGCAGGCATCGCCGACCGCCTCGCCGTCCACACCGCCGACGGCACCGTCGTGCACGCCCGGAACGTCGTCGTCGGCGTGGGGTTGCGGCCCCGCATCCCCGCGTGGGCCACCGAGACCGCGCGCTGCTTCCACAACCACCGGTTCCTGTTCCATCTGGCCGAGATGCCCGCGCCCGTGCACCAGCGGTTCGTCGTCGTCGGCGCCGGCCAGAGCGCCGCCGAGGTGGTGCAGTACCTGCACGGCCACTATCCGCAGGCCGAAGTGCACAACGTCTTCGCCCGCTTCGGCTACAGCCCCGCCGACGACAGTCCGTACGCCAACCGCATCTTCGACCCGGCCACCGTCGACGAACTGCACGCCGCACCCGAGGCCGAGCGGGCACGACTGCTCGCCCTGCACCGCGGCACCAACTACTCCGTCGTCGACCCCGACCTGATCACCGCGCTGTACGCGGCCGAGTACCGCGAACGCGTCAGCGGACGGCGGCGGCTGTTCATGCGGCGCGCCTCCGAGATCGCCGCGGTCACCGAGTCGACCACCGGAATCGAGGTGGACGTGCGCAGCACGATCGACGGACTCACCGACACCCTGATGTGCGACGCCGTCGTCCTCGCCACCGGGTTCGAGCCCGCCCCGCTGCCGCCCCTGCTCGGCGCCCTCGCTTCCGCGTCGTCGCCGCTGCGCACGGTCGACCGGGACTACCGGCTGCCCACCGCCGGCGACGTCCGTGCCGGGATCTATCTGCAGGGCGGCACCGAGAAGACCCATGGGTTGACGGCGTCGCTGCTGTCGAACGTGGCGATCCGGTCCGGGGAGATCCTCGGATCCGTCCTCGAGCGGCGCGGAGGAAAACTACCAGCGGGTCATGACCGGACCCCCGGGCTTGCTAGGGTACGAAAGCAGCACACCTATGCGACAAGTGAGGCGAGATGAGCACGAATCCTTTTGACGACGAAGACGGCCGCTTCTACGTCCTCATGAACGACGAGGAGCAGTACTCGCTGTGGCCGACTTTCTCCGAGGTGCCGCAGGGGTGGCGCGTGGTGTTCGGGGAGGAGTCGCGTGCAGCATGCGTCGAGTACGTGGAGAAGAACTGGACCGACATGCGGCCGAAGAGCCTGCGTGACGCCATGGAGGCAGACGAGAAGGCCCGCAACGCGGGCGCCTGACCTGCCGCGGTAACCGCGTCGACCGAGAGTCACGCCGTGGGTGCACCACCCGCGGAGTGACTCTCGTGGCGTTTCGAGCCCCGGTACGGACGCACCCGCCGGACGCGGCGCAACTGCGGCCGGCGAAGCGACCCCGCCCGCAGCACGCTCCGCGGATGCCGGACCGTGCGGGCCAGCCACTCGCCGAGCGTCACCCCTGCCGCCAGCGCGCACCCGATGCCGAACGCCGAGAACAGCGCGGTCAGCCCGAGCAGCAGTTCGCTGCCGATCACCGCGTACAGGCCCCGATACAACGACAGGCCCGGCAGCAACGGGGTGATACCGGCGACCGCCACCACCAGCGGCGGGGTCAGCGCCCGTCGCGCCATCAAGCCACCGGCGAAGCCGACCACCGTCGCGGCGGTCGCCGACGAGATGATCGGACCCACCGCGAACTCCATCGACATCAAGAACACGAGGCTGCCCACCGCACCGCCGAGCGCGGCGGCCGTCAGCGCCCGTCGCTCGGCGTAGCACGCCAGCGCGTAGAACAACGCCGACGCCGCACCGGCGAGCACCTTCACCGGCAGCGCGGTCGCCGTCGGCAGCGCATCGTTGCTGATCACCGGCAGCTCCGCGCCGAGCGCCTCCATCACCTTCAGCGCCGTCGCCACGCCGGCGATGATTCCGCCGGTCATCATCACCAGCTCGAAGAACCGCGCCGACGCGGTGATCGGTGCCCCGGTGATCGCGTCCTGCACCGAACCGACCAGCGACAGTCCCGACAGCAGCACCGTCACGCCGGCCGCGATGATCAGGCCCGGCGGCACGTCGACACCCAACGGTTCGCGCAGGTTGAACAACAGGATCGCGGGCGTCGCGGCGATGATGCCGCCGACCACGTGCTGGAAGAAGAACGGCAGGCCCATGCCGTTGAGGACGCGGTTCGTCCGGTCGATGACCGCCGTGGATGCGAACGCCATCACCGCCACGAGCGCGCCACCGCCGAGCAGGACCGAGATCGACGCGGCCATCGCCGCCCACGCGAACGTCGCCACCCAGCGGTGATACGGGTGCGGCGCCGTCGTGATCGCCAGCAGATCCTCGCGGGCCTGCGCCGGCGAGATCGCCTCCCGTCGGATGCGCCGGGTCAGCCGGTCCACCGCGGCGAGCCGCGTGAAATCCATCGACCGGTACTGCACGACGCGCATCGTGCTCGCCGGCGGCATCGTCGGCCCCCGGTACGCCGAGAGCACGATCGAGTTGTAGGTGACGTCCACGTCGCACTGGGCCAGGCCGTACGTCGCGGCGACGAAACGGACCTGCTCGGAGGTGTCGATCGCACCCGTGCCCGCGGCCAGCAGCACCTCGCCGACGCGGACGGCGACGTCGAGCGCCTCGGCGACCGTCGCGTCGTCGGTCAGGTCGATCGGCTGCAGCGGCGCCGGCGCCTCGGTGATGGTGTCGAGGGTGGCGCGACGGTCGAGGACGAGCTTCCCGAAGGCGGTTGCCAGCGTCCCCACCGTTACGTGCTCCCGTCCGTCCGGTGTTCGGCGATGCGCGCGGTAACAGCAGCCATGGATCCACCGTAACGAACCCGGGCGGTCGCATGTGGAGCGGGCGCTACCGATATGATGGGGCCGCTCGACTGCCTCCTTAGCTCAGTGGTAGAGCACTCGCCTTGTAAGCGAGCGGTCGTCAGTTCAATCCTGACAGGGGGCTCAAGACGAAGGGCTCTAGCCAGCGGAAACGCCGGCCAGGGCCCTTTGTTGTTCCGAAGGCTCACGCCACGTTGTCACGAGTTGTCACAACGGGTTGGCGGGACTGCTCACGAACTGCCAGGGCGAATGCGCCGGTTGGTGCCGTATAGGAAGTAGAACTGCGCTTCCGTCGCCTCTCTTACCGCCGCACGCTGCGCCAAGATGGACCTCGCAGCGGCTAGTCCGCCGCCCCCCACCGTTGCCGCAGCGCCTGTGAGCATCAGCGCGACCGCCGCCGGAATGCCCGATGCCGGTCCGACTGCGACTCCCAGTGCCGCCAGTCCCCCAGCCGCCACTTGGCCCCCAGGATCTAGAACAGTCCGACGAACGAGGTCGCTCAGCGACGTGTTCTCGTTGATTGCGTTCTCTATCTCATCCAGCGCAGGAGCGACCTTGATCGTCCACGCGTCTTCAATCTCATGGGCAAACTGTGGATCCTCGGGGGCGGTGTCGATATCCTTGGTGATCTCTCGGACGCCCTGCCGAAACCTGTGCAGAGGCGCATGCAACTCCTGCCGGATGTCGAGGATCTCCGACATAGTTGCGTGTTCGAAATTCGGGAGTCGGTCAAAGAGGCCGTTCGCGAGAGCGGCGTCTCGACCTCGCCGTCGAGCGGCCGGCACAGGACTGAAGATGCCGGCTTCTACGCCGAGATTCACAAGGTTGCTCGTGGCGTGATCGAACAGCGGGTACGTGACTCCTGATGTCAACGCCTCTCGGACACGAGCGAAGTAGCGGTTAGCGATACCTACGTCTTCGTCGGGACGGTTACCGACCTGGCCCACATCGACGTCGGGTAGAGGATCAAGTGTCAGCAGGCCAGCCCGCATTGCTAAGGCGAGTTCGTGGTAGCCGTACTCGGCCATGCCCTCTCGGACGCGATCTTGCAGTTCGTTGATAGCTGGCCGCATGCCATCGAACATTTGTTCTATCGCATTGCGCCGCTCTCGACGTTGAGGGCTGGTCAGTTGATTCCCTGCAGGGTAGGAACGGATGGTCCGCAGTAGGCTGTCTAGCGGCTCTACGGCGTTGGGGGCGTAGACGGGGGCCACCTGCACTAAGAGTTCAAGCATATCTAGGTCAGCGGCGTCTTCGAGAACGGCGATCGAGTGAACAAGGCTGGCCCGTGGGCTTATAAGCGTGACGGAGTCGGCATACAGCAAGGCCGCCTGTGACTGGCGGATTTCTCCCTGAAGGTGTAGCACGCCGATACTCGGCGCTGTTGCTACAGACATGTGGAGGCTTGTCTTCACGGCCTTCTGCTTCTGCCGACTTCGCCTGCGTCTGTTGCTCACCGATGGCCCCTCTCTGCTGTGTAGTTACCAACATGATGCTGAGGCCGCACTACGGACGGCTCTCTGCAGCGTTCCATGAGACAACGCCTTGCAGGCTGTGGGCGGCAGCCTTAAGAGCATCGTCCTGCGAGTGCATGTACGTACGCATCGTGAAGGCCGCGTCGGCGTGACCCAGCCATGCGGAGATCACGACGATTGGCACGCCCTGTAGGTGCATGAGGGTGCCGCAGGTATGTCGCGCGTCGTGCAACCGGATCTGCGACACGCCCGAGCGTGTGCATATTTCTCGCCAGAAATCCGAGATCGTGTCCGGGTGGTAGGGGCGGCCGGCCTCGTCGCACACCACGTACGTGCCGGGCCCGTACGCCTCACCCAGGCGGAGTCGCTCCTTGGCTTGCCGGGTGCGTGCCGCCTTCAGCGCTGCGGTCAGGGCTGGGGTGAGTGGCAGGGTGCGTGCGGAGCGGGTGGACTTGGGTTCGCCCTCCGACACCTTCCCGTTCACCGACACGCGGTTGTTGGCGATGGTGATGGTGCCGGCTTCGAGGTCGAGGTGCTCCCATTTGAGGCCGGCGATCTCGCCGCGGCGCAGCCCGGACAGGGCGAGGTGCCAGGCGTGCTCGTTGCGGTCGGTCGCCGCGACCTCGAGCAGTGTGCGGACCTCGTCCTCGGTGAAGGTGCGCATCTCCTTCTTCTGCCGTGGCACCCGGTCGACGAGGGCTGCGACGTCCCGGACGAGTTGGCCTTGCTTCACGAGCCCGGACAGCACGGAGGACAGGACGTTGAGCATCGGGTTGACGGTGTTCGCGGTCCACGCCTTGCGTGGGGTGCCGTCAGGTTTGGTGACGGTGCCGGCGAGGAGTGCGGAGACCAGGTCGTCGATGTGTCGCTTGGTCAGCTTCTGTACCGACAAGTCCCCGTACGTGTCGCGCACGGGTTGGAGGGCGTGGGTGTAGGCGCCGAGGGTGGTGGGGCGGATGCGGCGGCCGGCGAGCCAGTCGGCGCAGGCCTGCTCGACGGTGAGGGTCGAGCGGTGGACGTGGGTGCCGCGGGCTACGTCGTTCTGCAGCTCGGACAGTTTCTCCTTCGCGTCGTCGAGGTTGTCGAACCGTTTGCGGTACTGCTTGCGTCCACCGGTGACGGGGTCGGTGCCGATGTCGACGGTGAGTTGGTAGCGGACGACGGGGCGGCCGCGGACCTTGCGGGCGAGTTCGATTTTCTTGATCTGCGGGGGTAGTTGTTGGCGGGCCACGGGTGGCTCCTAGTTGTTCCAGGGCTGGCGGCGGGCCAGCTCGCGGTTGAGATATGCGCGTTCGGCCGGCGTCAGGTTGTCCAGGCGTACGGCGATCGCGTCGACGTCGACCCATAGTTCTTCGGCGAGCTCGTGATGGTCTTGTGTCCATACGAGTGCGTCGACAAGCTGGGGGAGTGGGATGAGCTTACGCGCGGACAGGATGTCCACGATGCGCTCTTCGATTGCGGACAGATAGGGGTCGGCGGGGACCGGTCCGCGTTCGATGTGGTGGATTTCGTGGGTCAGGACCCACCGTCTACTGGCTTGTCCGAGGCTCGGATCGAGGTAGACGGTGTCGCCTGTCCATGCGCCCTCGAGTCCGTCGGGAAGTACGTCTCTGCAGGTTACGCGGATGTGGGGGTGGTGCTTTCCGATGTGTCGCCACGGATGCCACCGCCGACCCTTACGTTTTCTCCCCATGTCCGAATTAGAACATGCGTTCGAACCTACCGACAGGTTTTCTACTACTGCGTGTCGGACTTCTTTCCGCGCTTGGCGGCCAGCACCTTCGTCGGGTCGAACGGCGGAGCATCATCCCCATGCTCACTGGCCACGTGTGTAGTAAGCGGATTGCGCGAGGAACAGTCGTCATCAAGCTGTGAATCTTGATCTTGACGTTTCAAGGCTGTGACGTTGTCGTCGCGACTCTCCTCCGGCTCATTCATGGGGGCTCCTGGCCGGCCGCGATCCGCGCCAGTCTTGCGGCCGTGCTTCGTGCTGCCCTCTTTCGTCCGCGGTTCCGGGACTTCTTCGATGCCTGCTCCATGCTCGTCCTCCAAGTTCGGGCGCCGCATTTGGCGCACTAGTCCGAGGAGCATCGTCCGGTTGTGAACCGAGATGGAGGAGTCCATCTTGATCACGGTCTCGAGGTCGAGACCCCCGAGGTCCGGCATGTCGATGCCCATGCTCACCAGAGCTGCTCGCGCGATCTCGGTCTCGGGGACTCCGAGGCCGGCCGCGAGTCCCTTGATCGTGGAGGCGGTGAGTGAGACGACGTCGGTGTTGCGGACTCGCGAGATGTTCGACTTGCTGAGCTTGTGCCCGCGGGCTTCTGCTCGTCGAACGACGTCGCTGTCGGACCAGTCGTTCAGCTCCCGGACTCGCTCGATCAGGGCTGCGAGTTCGTGTCTGGGCTGTTGCATGGCTTGAGCATCATTCCTGGTCGGCGTGGCGTCGAATCTGGTGGACATTGGCGAGACGATTTTGGTGGACACCTAGAACTTTCCAGATTCTCTCAGGTCTAGCCACCACCTGCGGAGCGATTCAGATTGGAGGGCTTGCGCGGTGGACACCAAGCAGCGCATACTGGCCACAATTACTGGACACAGGAGGCACAATATGAGTACAGTTGCCATGCCAACGAAGATCGGCCGGATCGGAGACCTCTACATGGAGATCAAAGACCGTGACCTGCTCGTCGAGCTGATGGAAGAGCGGGGCATCTCGCAGCGTCAGTTGGCGAAGGTTGCGGGATGGAAGTCCCACACCTATCTGCAGCGACTGATTCGAGGGGAGGTGAAGACGCTGAACACGGACCCGGCCCTGCGGATCGCCTACTACTTCGGCATCCCGGTGCACCGTCTTTTTTTCACTCGGGTGGACACAATTTCAGAACTCGAAGAACCTAAATCGAGAACCAGGGTCGCATAAGACGGCCCTTCACCTGTTGGAGCAGGTGAAGGGCCACGACACGAAAGGCATCTCAATGTCAGACCTCACTGTACCGGGCACTTACCCATCGGGTCAGTCCCCGTTCGACTCCATCCGCCAGGTCCGCGCCGACGGAATCGAGTTCTGGTCCGCACGTGATCTCATGCCGCTCCTCGGCTATGACAAGTGGGAGCGCTTCGAGGACGCCATCGACAGGGCAATCGCCTCGATGGTCGCGCAGGGCCACAGCGCCCACACGAACGCTTCCCGGCTCCGGGAACCGATCGCCAAGACGTATCGCATCAACTTCCATCTCTCCCGCTTCGCCTGCTACCTCGTCGCGATGAACGGCGATTCCCGCAAGCCTGAGGTGGCAGCCGCGCAGGCCTACTTCGCGATCCGCACCCGTGAAGCCGAGACCATGGCGCCGGCGCTCACTGGCCCCGAGCTACTCGCGCACGCAGTTCTCGAAGCGCAGCAGATGCTCGCATCGAAGGACAAGGAAATCGCTGTCCTCGACGCTCACGTCGCAGAGTTGGCACCGAAGGCTGCCTACGTCGACGAGTTCGTCGCCGACGAAGACATGCTCCGGTTCGCCACCGTCGCGTCCACGCTGGGCATGCAGGAGTCGAAGCTGCGCGAGCTGCTCATCGCAAAAAAGTGGATCTACTCCGAGACCTCGACCCGCTGGTCGCACTCGAAGGGCCGCAAGGTCACAGTCAATCGGTACTCGGAGTACGCCGACAAGAAGCGCTACTTCCAGCGCGTCGAGAACCATGAGGCCCCGCGATTCCGTGGCGAGGTCATGCACACCTTGAAGATCACCCCGGCTGGCGCCGAGGCGATCGCCCGACTGGTGCGGCGCGGCGGCGACAACGTGGTCGACCTCTTCGACGGCGGTGCAGCATGAGTGCCCAGATCGGACCGAAGCTGCTCCTCAACGCCGCCGAAGCGGCCGAGCTGCTCGGGGTCTCCGAAACCACCATCCGCGAAATGTGGAAACACGACGAACTCCCGTGCATCCGTATCGGCCGCGGCCGCAAGGTCACCCGCCAGTGGCTCGAGGACTACATCGCTGCACACATGGAGGTGGCATCGTGACCGCGCGTCTGGTGGCTGACCGTGTCGAGACGGTGGTCGAGGTCCTGGACTACCACGAGCACGGCAGCGAACGGTTCGCGCACGTGGTGATCGACGAGGCCTCGTATGGAGATGGACTCGGGGACGCCGAGTTCTGTGTGTCGCTCGACGAACTGTCGGTGATCGGCGGTGCGTCGTGACGTTCGCTCTGTGCCCGATCGTGACTATGGAGAAGATCGCCGATCATCCTGCCTCCGGCCACATGTGGTTGATGGAGCTCGCCAACGGGCGCACGCAGGTGGGGTTCGGCTACGAGATCAAGGTGCGTGCCGCATGAGCATCCGAGACGAACTCGCCCTCGCAATCTGCAAGGCGCAGTGCAACGGAGGCCGACCAGCTGGGATCGACTACGCCGCCGCCGACGCGATCCTCGCTCGCTTCGGTGTCGTCGAGCTGGATGACGACAGCGTTCCGGACGACGACGGGCAGGAATGGTTCAACGACTACGAGATCCGGGTGGACCACACTGGCCTCTACGGGCCTGAGGTCTGGATCGGCGGTCACCAGACAACTCCTGAGCAACTACGCCGGATCGCCGTCGCGTATCTCACCGCTGCGAAGCACGCGAAGGCACAGTCGTGACGGGCCCGTTCCGCGGGATCGTGTTCGCGCTACCGCCCGCGCTGCTGCTGTGGGCCGCCGGTATCGCCGCCCTCGCGCTGCTCCTCGCCCTCATCCCATGACTCCGGTTGCGCCGCTGTGGGGATGGCGGCGCAACCGGCACCAACTTCTGACAAGGACCTTCGAATGAACCTTCCGATCTACGAGCAGACGCGACGCACTGTGCCGTGCGCGCTGCTGTGCGACAACACCCCGGTGCCGGCCGACGAGCTCGAGGAGCTGGACGTCGATGTGGAGCTCGACCACCTGCCCGTGTTCGTCGGCCGTCCGAACGAACTTCCGAGCGTGTGGTGGTCCATCCTCGCGATGGTCGGCCTGGTGGGGATGCTCGCGTTCATCATGTACGCCGCGGCGGTGTCCTCATGAGCATCGACTTCGTTCCCGAACTGATCGCCCGTCCCGGCACGCGCCGCGCCACCCATGCGAAGCCGGCGATGACTGCGGAACGTCGCGCCATGCTTCGCCGCATCACCCGTCGGCATCTGAGCCACGCGGAACCCGCCGAGCAGTACGCCGCCCGCCAGTTCGCCGCAGCGACTCGTGACCACGAGATGACTGTCCTGCACGACGACGGGGTGTACAGGCACGTCCGGTTCGCGAAGCCCGGCACCGGAATGTGGTCGTGGACGCTCACCACGTGGCCAGGGCATCTGTGCATCGACGGCGACCTCGAGTCATTCACGTTCGCCCGCGAACACGACATGTTCGAGTTCTTCGCCTACGACGGCGCCCGGATCAATCCGCACTACTGGGCGGAGAAGATCACGAACGATGCCGCACGGCGGGGAACCCACACGTTCTCCGAATCGAAAGCCGTATCTGCGGTCGTACAGGACTTCCTCGCACAGCGGCACTACGTCGACGGCCCGGCGGCCGATGCATGGCTCGACCTGCGTAACCAGGTCATCGACGAGATCCACTCCTACGACAGCTCACTGTTCCATGAGGCCGTCAACCGCTGGAACTACGACGGTTACCACTTCACCGAAACCTACGAATGGGACGTGTCGGACTGGGATCACCACTACCTGATCGCCTGTCACGCCATCGCCTGGGGAATCGCCCGGTACCGCAAGGTGGTGCAGCCATGAGCGACAGGTGCGGAACGATGGCCGGCTACGCGGACCACCGCAAAAATAGCACGCCAACGTGCCGGGCATGCAAGGACGCCCGCAACGACTACCAGCGGCGCTACCGGATGTACGGGCCGCAGAAGCACGGCATCCACGGCACCTACGGCGGATACAAGCGGCACCTCAGGAACCGAACCCAGCCGTGCACCGAGTGCCTCGAAGCCCACAACGAATACCAGCAGCGGCGGCGCGCACTGACCGCCCGAAACGTGCTCGTCCCGACCGAGCTGCTCGTCGAGCTGTACCTCAGCTCACCGCCTGAGGTGCAGGTCAAGACCGAAGACATGTTGGGAGCCAAGCGCCTCGAGGTGCTGGTGCAGCGCGTGGACGAGGCCGCGGCATGAGCGGCTGGAACGATCCGGGCGCCGACCCGGCCGACGCATGGGCTGTGACGACACCGCCGCCGATCACCATCCACGACGACCGACTCATCTGGCGGCTGCGCACCGGAACCCGCATCCGCGAAGAGTCCGGTCGCACCTTCGCCGTCACCGTCAACGGCCACCTCATCAACACCGGCACCGGCACCTGGTGCGCCGTCGCCGACCTCGAACTCCCCGTGGAGGTACTCCCATGACCACCCACTACATCGCCCCGCCGCGAAACCTGTGGCAGTGCAACACCTGCAACGCGATCCGGTCCGCGAAATGCGCCCCCGCCTGCCTCGCTGGCGACCACTACGACCCGCGTGCGCACCGCGAGGCCGCCGCGGTCGCCGGGCCCGTCGAGGAGGCCCTGTGAGCCACCCCGGATGGGATGACACCGACCGGCCGAGGTTCCTTGAGTTCGATGCCGGCGCTTATGCCGACCGTCTCCACGAGGCGCAGGTCGACCGCGAGATGGGAGTCGATCTGTGAAGATGCCGAAGCTTGAGCCCGGATCGCCCGAATGGGTCCGCACCGTCACCGCCTCGAAGGTCCCTGCCATCCTGGGGATCTCGCGCTACCAGTCGCAGTACGCGCTGTGGCACGAGATGGCCGGACTCGTCGACGCGGCGCCGCTGGGGGAGCAGAAGCAGGACCTGTTCGACTACGGGCACGCCGCGGAGCTGGCCGCCGCCGAGTATTGGAAGTACCGCACCCCCGGCTGGCGTATCTCCACCGGCGAGGTGCAGTTCACCCTGCCCGATCTCGGGTTCCCGAACGCCGCAACCATCGATCGCCGCGCCTCCCGCGGCCGGGCCCGCCGCATCGTCGAAGTCAAGACCGCCCGCTCCCTGGAGGAATGGGGCGACGACGGAAGCGGCGAGGCCCCCGCCGACTACGCCGCCCAGGTCACGTGGCAGATGCTCGTGTCCGGGATCCACGAGGCCGACATCGTTCTGTGGCCCACGTACGGCATGCCGCGCATCTACCCGATCGAATGGGACCGCGAGTTCGCCGACGCAATCCTCGACCGTGTCCGAACATGGGTGGCGTCGCTACAGGCCAGCACCCCGCCGGAGCTGGACAACAGCATCACCACATACGAGTGCCTGCGACGTCTACACCCGGACATCGACCGGGACACCGAGGTCGAACTCAACGAGGACCTGGCCGCCGCATATCTGCGGGCTGTGGCCGATCAGAAGCTGATCGACGCCAAACTGCGTGCCGCGAAGATCCGTGTCCTCGACGCAATGGGCCGCGCCCAGTACGCCACCTGCCGCGGTCGCAAGATCGCCGACCGACGCAACGGCCGCGGCGACTCCATCAGCTTGTACGCCAACACCAAGACCGACTTCCTCGAAGGAGTAAGTGCATGACCACCAACGACATCGCGCACCTGGACGAGGGCGACACCGTTCCCTCGGGCGCAAGCTTCGCTGCGACCACCGACTCGAGCAAGGCGATCGACACTCTCATGTCGCACGCCAAGGCGATGGACATCGCGTACTCGCTCGCCGAAGGCATGTGCAAGACCGCGCTCGTGCCGAGCATCTACCGCGGTAAGCCCGCTGACGGCACGGCGGCGATCCTGTACGGCGCCGAGCTGGGCCTCAATCCGATCCAGTCCCTGCAGCAGATCTTCGTCGTGCACGGGGCGCCGGCGATCTACGCCCGGACGATGGTCGCCCTATTGAAGGTGAAGGGCTACCACATCTGGACCGAGGAGAGCACCGACGAGTCGGTGACGGTCTGCGGGCAGGCGCCCTCCGGCATCACCGAGTCCTCCACGTGGACGATGGACCGCGCCCGCAAGGCCGGATACGTGCCCGAGGTCGATGAGCGCACCGGGAAGTTCAAGACGAACGACAAGGGCAACCTCATCGGGAACGAGAAGTACCTCAAGGACCCGCAGGCAATGCTCTACGCCAAGGCCGCTTCCGAGGTTTGCCGCAAGATCGCACCGGACGTCCTCCTCGGTATCGCGCACACACGCGAGGACCTCGAGCTCGACCCGCCGGAGGAGGCGACCCTACAGCGCAGCGCCCCGAAGCAGCGCGGTGTTGCCGGCGCCCGGGCTGCCCTGGGCATCGCCTCGAAGCAGGGCGAAAAAGCGGACACCCCGCAGGCCAGCGAACCGCCCACGGCAGAGAAGACACCTCCGGCCGCTACCCCTGCGGACCTCAAACGCCTCGATGCCGCACTCACCGACGCTGGGATCCTCGACCAGGAGGAGCGCCGCACGTTCTTGTCGGCCCGCGTCGGCCACGAACTCCGGGCTGCTCGAGAGCTGACGCGCGACGAGGTGGCCTCGATCATCCGGTTCGTCAAGGAAGGCGAGCCAGCCGAGGCCGGTGAGCCAGCATGACCGGTCACGCAGAGAAGGCCACCGCCCTGCTGCAGGTTGCGCAGACACAGCTCGGGTCCGGGTCACGGTTCGAGGCGGTGTCGGCGGCGAGCGTGCACGCGCAGCTCGCCCAGGTCGAAGCCACTACCGGCCTCGCCACCGCCGTGCGTGACCTGACCGCGGCGCTCGTCGACGAGGAGAAGACCGTCGACCAGATCAGCACCGACGCCGTGGCGCGTGATGTGGCAGCGATCGGGGACCGCCCATGACCGGCCGCCAACTGGCCGTGTTCGCCCTCGCCGTCGGTGTGTCGGCGGCGGGGGTGGCGGTCGCCATCTTCCTGGCCGGCGACTCGATCGTCGGCGCCATCGAGAGGTCGTTCCCTCAGCGCTGGAAGGCCCTGCCATGAAGCGCCTCGCCATCGCGGCTGAAGCGATCGGCCTCACCGCCGCCGGCCTCCTCACTGCCGGCGCCCTGATCATCACCATCCTCACCCCTACCGGAAGGGGACTCATCCCATGAGCCTCGGACTCGAGAAGGCCCGCGCCGCGGCCGGCGGCTACGGCATCGCCGCCGCCTACGACGACATCGACACCGTCCTCGCCGAACGCGACTCCCTCCGCAAGGCCCTCGCCAAGGCCGACGCCGGCAAGGACGCCGCTACAGCCGAAACCGAACGCCTCGCCGGGCAGCTCGGCACCGAACAGTTCCGCACCAAGGGCTGGCGCGACCGGGCCCTGGCCGCCGAAGACCTGTCGCGGCAGCACGCCCAAGACCTGTCCGCCGCCCGAGCCGACGTCATGCGCCTGACCGCGCTGCTCGGACAGGGACTCGACCTGATCGACACCGCAACGAACGGACCCCTCGACACCGTCGACGAGGATCTTCTCGACGCACTGCGCACCGCCCTCACTGTCGCGCCCGGGGAACGGAACATCACAGCCGATGGAAAGTGCGGGCGCAACGGCGGCCAGGGAACCGGCGCCGGCCACGTCTGCGTCTGCGTCTGCATCCGAGGGATGAACCATCCATTCGACTCGGAGCGACCGCACGGATGCAGCTGTGGCGCGCTGTGGGCGGACGGTGACCGATGAGAGTCACCGACGCCAACGCTGCCATCCGCATCGGCCGGTGGGCACTCGACAACCGCGAGATCCTGCCCGACCAGGTCCGCCTCGACATCGCGCATATCGCCGAACGCGGCAGCCAGAAACTCATGGCCGGCCTCCGCGACGACGAACTCGCCACCCTCCGAGGAGCACCACGCTCATGACCTGCAAGACACCAGGCTGCAGCCGCGGCGGACAAACCCGCCGCGGCATGTGTCGCGCCTGCCACGAACGCTGGCGACTCCGCCAGCACGCATACGGACGCTTCCAGCCGCTCGTCGTCGACGCCGAACCAGCACGACGACACATCACCGCCATGCGCGACATCGGTCTCACCTGGCGCACCATCAGCAACCTCAGCGGAGTCGACCGCAAACAAGTCGCCGACCTCTGCCGAGGCGCCAAGATGACCAGCCGCGATGTCGCCGACCGCATCCTCGCCACCCGCATCCCCACCGCGGCACACGAAGTCGCCCCCGACGACGGACGCGTACCCGCCATCGGCACCACCCGCCGCATCCAGGCCCTCGTCGCGAACGGCTGGACCCAGTCCTACATCGCCGAGCAGGTCGGCATCACCGTCGCCAACATGGTGCCGCTCACCTTCGGCCGGCAGCACATGGTGCAGGCCGCCAAGGCCCGCACCGTCGCCGCGCTCTTCGAACGGCTCCAACTCGAACAGGGCCCATCTACCAGGGCCCGCAACATCGGCCGCAAGTACGGGTGGGCGTTGCCACTCGAATGGGACGACGACGCTATCGACAACCCCGACGCTACACCGATCGTGTCCCGCCGCACCAAGCGAGACGACTTCCTCGGACCCGTCATCGAACGCCGCGAGAAAGTCCTCGAGCTCACCCGCAACGGACTGTCCATCGCGCAGATTGCCGACCAGCTCGGCGTCGACCCACGGACGATCACCCGCGACAGGGGCGCCGCGGCATGACCGAATCCATCACCAGCCGAGTGGAGCCAGCGGCCGCCATCAAGGCCGCCGAACACCCACATCGACCACCATCACGTTCATGCAAGGTCTGCGACGCCCCGGCCGGCGCCGGCTCCTACTGGTGCCGTGACCGCAGGAGGTCAGGCTGAATGGGGCTCCCATGGGCGCGGCTCGACACGAACCTGCCAACGCACGACAAGGTGCTCGAGCTCGTCGGATCAAGCCCGAAAGGCAAGGCTGCGGCATTCGTTTACGTCTGTTCCCTCGCTCACGCGGTCGCAAATGGCACGGACGGCATCATCCGAAAGGCTGCTCTGCCGTTCATTCACGGCACGCCGGCCGAGGCGAAGTTGCTCGTAGTAGCGGGGCTCTGGGAAGTCGTCGAAGGCGGTGCGTACCGCATCAAGAACTACGGCACGCGACAGGCCGTCGGGTTCGCTCAACAGGCATTACACGAAACGAGGTCCGCTGCAGGGCGGAAGGGGGCAGACGTGAGATGGAACGGCTGACACCAGTTTTGCCATATGGCAAACGGCATGGCAAAACGATGGCAAACGCTGATTTGCCATTTCGACTTGACAATGGCACTAACGTACGGACGAACGGACGGACTTACGTAGATAGCTACTCACCGACAATTTCGTCTTACGAAAGCAACGCGCGCGCCCGCATACCGAAAATTTCCCCCGATGTGAGCCGATCTCGCGTACCAGTCGCCGCTTCGCGCGACCACCACACCGGCCTCCACACAGTTTTCCACAGCCTGGGGGAATCCTGATGGCCCGCAATCGCGCATCCGCCCGCAAGGCCGGCACCGCGTTCGAAACCCTCATCGCCCAAGCCCTCGCACACCACCTCGACGACGACCGCATCGAACGCCGCGCCCGCAACGGCGCCAAAGACCGCGGCGACATCGCAGGCGTACGAATCAGGGGCCAGAGGCTCGTCCTTGAGCTCAAATCCCCTGGGAAGGGTCAGCGGGTGGATCTGCCCGGCTGGACGCGTGAGGCGGCGATCGAGGCCGGTAACGACGATGCCCTCTGCGGACTGGTCGTCCACAAGCGCCACGGCACCACCAACCCACTCGAGCAGTGGGTCACCGGAACTGTCGCCGACCTCATCGCACTCATCACCGGGCACCGACCACAGGAGGACCAGCAGCCGTGACCGAACTCGACCGACCAACCCGGGCACGGCTCCTCACCGCCCTCGACAACATCGCCACCTGGCTCGCCGACGAGCTCGACACCACCATCGCCAAGCTCACCGCCCAACCCGACATGGTCGGCGGCCCAAGTGCTGACACACCACTACCCATCAACGCCGACGCCTTCGACGCCGCACTCGACCTGACCGGCACCCTCGACGACTGGATCAACCAGGTGTGCCTCACACACCACCAAATCGCCTATCCCGGACGGCTACGCATCCAGCCCGCCGCGACATGGCTGTACGACCACTACCTCGACCTAGCCCGCCACGAACGCATCCAGCAGGCCGCCCGCGAGATCATCGAAGCCCACGACCGCGTCTACCACCTCGTCGAACAGAAACGCGACCCCGCATGGAAGCAAGCTGACCCAATCGCAGCAGCAGCAACAGAACTCAATCCGAGCGGACTCGAAACGCTAGGCCGCGAACTAGGCGGCGACTACTCCACCCTCACCCGAGAACGAGTCGAATCCCTACGACGGAACGGCCACATCACACCCGTCCGCGCCATCGAAGGAATCGGAAACCTCTACAACACAGGAGATGTGCTGATCGCGCATCTGACAATTCCGATAAGGAAACGGAAGCGAGCAGCGTAAACGTTCTTAACCGACCCGCTGTGATACGCTTCGCGCGAAGCCGAGTGTGACCGCCAAGGTCCCTCGGCTTTCGTCGTCGAAAGGGGAACCGATGCAACTTCGAACCCACATCCGCATCCTGCTCCTCATCGCCACCCACCTCGGCCTCCGCCACTGACCCACACACGTCCACCCTCGACGCAGCCACAGGCGCTCGGGTGGGCACGCCCCGCACCGTCCATTGGATGGTGGCGGTGCGGGGCCACAAACCAAGAAGGACGCATGGCCACAACCACCGAACGCGGACTCGGATGGCAACACCAGAAGCAACGCGACCGACTCCTCAAAGCACACATCGACGGGACGCCGTGCTGGTGGTGCGGACTCCCGATGTACCGCGACCGCACACGCAACTGGGACCACGACCCCACATCACCTGACCGCGCATCCGGATCACTCGCAGCCGACCATAGCCACGCACGAGCCCACGACGGAACACACGCCGACCGGCTCCTCCACGGCATCTGCAACAAACAACGCCAGGACGGGCGCAACGACCACCTACGGCCCGCTATCACCGGACTCGACCCCACAACCACGGCAGACAGCGACGACCCACTCGGCATCCGCCTCCTGCCCTGGCCCTGACCAGCGCAAACACACTCAGAACCCCACCCCCGAAAATTCTCGAGGGGGAGGGGGTCTCCTGACTGGCCGCCTCAGTCAGGACTTTTTTTACGGACCGGAATTTTCTACCGGGATCGAGGAGGTGATCGCGTGCCAGACCTGGACAGTCTCGCTTCGGCCGGCCGTCGCCTCTACGCCGAGTTGCACGACGACGCCGATCCCTACTCGCTGACGGCGCTGATCGTCGAAGCTGCCCGCATCAAGGACCGTCTCGACCAGTTCGACCGAGTTCTCTGCGGCGACGTCGACTGTTGGGTGAGCCTCGTCGACGCGCGTGGCGCGGACGGCATCCTCGAGATCCGCGTGGATGGCGCACTGCAGGAGTCGAGGCAGCAGGCCAACGCACTTCGGCAACTGCTCGCCGAGATCCGCCGACAGAAGGACTCCGAGCCTGCCGGTGATGACGATGACGGCCTCGCTGATCTGTGACGATTTCCCCACCCTGACCGGCCGGCAAGAACCGCACAACCTGTCTGTCTTCAACGGTGACACCACACACGGCGAGAAGGCCGTCGAGCTCGGTCGGCGCGCTGGATCGATCGCGATGCCGTGGCAGATCAAGGCACAGCACGCAATCCTGTCGACCACGCCATATGGGCGGTGGACACACTCGACGTGCTGCCTGATCGTCCCGAGGCAGAACGGCAAGTCCGAGATCCTCATCCAGCGATGCCTGTACGGGCTGTTCAAGCTGGACGAGACCATCATCTACACCGCGCAACGGTGGAAGACCGCCCGCGACGGGTGGAAGCGGATGATGGCGCTCATCAAGAGCCGACCATGGCTGCGGAAGCGCGTCATTCGAGCTACGTGCTCGCAGGGTGAGGGCATCATCGAGCTGACATCGGGCGCGACGATCTCGTTCGGCACCCGATCGAACGACACCGGCCGCGGCCTGACCGATGTCGACTTGGTCGTCTACGACGAGGCATACAACCTGACGCCGGGCGAGATCTCCGCGATGTCGTTCGTGCAGATGGCCGCGAAGAACCCACAACGGATCTACGCCTCGTCTGCAGTGAATCAGGATGAGCACCCCAACGGAGATGTGCTTGCGTCGGTCCGTCAGCGTGGCCTGAAGCGAGAGCCGGGCCTGTATTTCGCTGAGTACATGGCGGCTGAGGGAATGCCGCGAGACTCGGAAGAAACATGGCGCTACGCGAACCCCTCGTACGGGGTCATTCAGACTGACGAGAAGATCCTCGACATCATGAAGAACCTCGCGACCCCGGCGGGACGCAAGGGGTTCGACGTCGAAGCGCTCGGCCGCGGCGATTGGCCGGCCACCGACGACAAGGCGGAGACCTGGCAAATCGTCGCCGAAGATCACTGGTCCGGGTTGCTCGACTACGCGCCGGATCTGATCGGAACGACCGGGATCGGTGTCGCGCGTGTCGGAAGCCAGTGGGCGATCTCGGCGGCCCGCCGCACCGTCGACGAGCGGATCCACGTCGAGGTCGGGTACCTGCCGATTGCACCGAACCCGGAGATCGTCGCGCTTCTCGCTCGCGTTGATGACGCGATCGAGCCGTGTGCGATCGCCACGGACAGTCGCTCGCCGGCCGCCGTGATTGAGCCGCTGATGAAGACTGCCGGGATCGAGTTGGTCAAGTCGACGACGAACCAGGCCGCGCTGATGTGCGCCGGGTTCGTCGACGACGTCGAGGACGGGCTGATCTGCCATACCGGGCAGCCGGCACTGCAACACGCACTCGAACACGCCATCAAGCGTGAGTTGCCACGAAAAGACTGGGTCATCGACCCGAACGGTGATCCGGGCGTCGCGTCGCTGCAGGCCGTCGTCTTGGCGCGGTGGGCGCTACTCACATTCGAATCCAGGGTCACTGGTGCTGCCGCGGCCCCGAGAGCACAACAGCCCACGGGCAGGGATGTCGACGAGCAGGACTCGTTCGATGCGCTGACTGTCGCATTCTGAGGAGGTTCCCATGGTCGATACGCAAACTGCGCGGCCGGTGACCGAAGTCGGGTACGTCAACGGCGACGGAACCGACTGGCAGCAGTGGGACCAGAACGAGAAAGTCCCGGAGCTGCAGTGGCCGGAGTCGGTGAATGTCTACAGTCGCATGGCTAAAGAAGACGGCCGGGTGTCGTCGCTGCTGCAGGCGATCAGTCTGCCGATCCGCGGCACAACGTGGCGAATCGACCCGAACGGCGCCCGCGACGAGGTTGTCGAGTTCATCGCCAGCGACCTCGGCCTCCCGATCGTCGGCACCGAGGCGAAACCCAGACGCACACGAGGCCGGTTCTCCTGGTCCAACCACCTGCAGCAGGTACTGCTCATGCTGCAGTACGGGCACAGCTTCTTCGAGCAGGTGTACCGGATCGACGAGAATGACCGCACCCATCTGCGCAAGCTCGCCCCCCGGCCGCAGAAGACCATCTCGAAGATCACTGTCGCCCTCGATGGCGGACTCGAATCGATCACGCAGGCACCTCCCGTGGGTCCTCTGACGGTCGCGTCGATGCTGCCGGACGGGTTCACGATCCCCGTCAACCGGCTCGTCGCATACGTCCGGGACCCGGAGGCCGGCCAATGGCAGGGCAGCTCGATTCTCCGTCCCGCGTACAAGCACTGGATCCTCAAGGACGAGTTCATGCGGATCCAGGCCGGGGCGGCTCGACGCAACGGCATGGGCGTCCCGGTCGGTACCGCATCGAAGGCCGACGACCAGGTAGAGGTCGACCACATGCACGAAATCGCCTCGAAGTTCCGGGGCGGCATGAACTCCGGTGTCGGCCTTGCCAACGGTCAGAAGCTGGAGCTGCTCGGCGTACAGGGCAACCTGCCCGACATACAGCAGGCGATCGACTACCAGGACAAGCAGATCGCACTCGCGGGTCTCGCACACTTCCTGAACCTCGACCGCGGCGGCTCGTTCGCGTTGGCCTCCGTGCTGGCGGACCCGTTCGTGCAGTCCGTGCAGGCCTTCGCCGAGACGATCGCCGATACCGCGAACGCGCACATCGTCGAGGACCTCGTCGACCTGAACTGGGGTGAGGACGAACCTGCGCCGCGGATTGTGTTCGACGAGATCGGGTCCCGGCAGGACGCCACCGCATCCGCGCTGGCGATGCTCGTGCAGGCCGGTCTGCTCGACGCCGACGACATCGTCAAGATCACGGTCCGTCAATCGCTCGGCATCCCGACCACCCCTGAATCAACCGCCGCCGGCGATCCGCGCGGCGCCACCGAAGGAGCTGGCTCGTGACTCGAGCAGCCACACCGGAGAACCAGCACCGCGACTGGTACTCGATCCGCAACGAAGACACGACAGAATCGCCGGTCGAGATCCTCATCTATGACCGCATCGGCGAGAGCTACTGGGACGACCGCACGGTCAGCGCACGCGCATTCGTCCGGGACCTGACCGCACTCGACGTCGATGCGCTGACCGTCCGGATCAACAGCCCGGGCGGAAACGTCTACGACGGCATCGCGATCCTCAATGCTCTGCGCGCGCACAAGGCCACGGTCACCGTCTACATCGACGGCATCGCCGCCAGCGCGGCGAGCTTCGTCGCGATGGCCGGCGACGAGGTCATCATGTCCCGCAACGCGGAGATCATGATCCATGACGCATGGAGCTACGCCAGCGGCGACGCCGAGGACCTACGGAAGGTCGCCGACGACCTCGACCGGGTCAGCGACAACATCGCCCGCATCTACGCCGAACGAGCAGGCACGGACGTCGAGGTATGGCGCGCCGCGATGCGCGCCGAAACTTGGTACTCCGATGCCGAGGCCGTTGAGGCAGGACTCGCTGATCGCGTCACCGCGAAGTCCGACGATGGCGATACCGCCGCCGCGAAGGCGTCGTTCGACCTGTCTGTCTTCAACTACGCCGGACGCAACGCTGCGCCGGCGCCCAGGATTCTCGCCCCTGTGGCGAGTGCCGCGCCCGAATCCTCGGCCGCGGACATCACCACCGAAAGAGGAGGTTCGGACGTGGCATTCACGGACGAGCAGACGAGCGAACTCCGTGAGGCTCTGAGCCTCCCCGAGGACGCGACACAGGAACAGATCTACGAGGCGCTGCTCGAGCGCGCCACCGCACCCGCCCCCGTCGCCGCAGCACCGTCGCTTCCCGATGGTGTCGTCACCGTCGAAGCATCTGTGCTCGACGAACTCCGCGTAGCGGCGGAGCGCGGTGCGCAGGCTCGCGCCCAGCAGGAGACCGAAGCGCGTACCGCGCTGGTCTCCGCCGCCATCAAGGATGGCCGCATCGCCTCGGCGCGCCGAGATCACTGGCTTGCGGCACTCGCCGCGGACCCCGACGGCGCCGCAGCCACCCTCGCCTCCCTCGCTCCCGGCCTCGTTCCGGTCGACGAGATCGGGCACGGCGTCGGAGTCGAGAACGCGAACCAGGACCTCGGCTGGTTCGACAGCACTTCCACGAAGGAGGCCTGATCATGGCGAACGAGAACATCGGCGTGTACGAGCCCGGCCAGGACATCTCCGGTCGTGCGTCGGCTGCCATCACCGGCAAGCGATTCCTGAAGATCTCTGGCGACCGATCCAACGGCAACGTTGCCGTCGCACACGCCGACGCCGGCGGTCGGATCTGCGGGGTCTCCGGACGCGACACCGCGGTCGGCAAGCTCGTCGACGTCAAGCGCGGCAAGGACCGGGTCACCTTCGTTACCGCCGGAGCGAACATCGCAGCGTTCGCGGAGGTCCAGGTCGGAACCAACGGTCAGGCAATTCCGAAGGACACCGGCGTGGCCGTCGGCTACGCCGTAACCGCAGCCACTTCCGGCGGCGACGCCGAGATCAGCCTCTACTGAAAGGGCAGTCACAATGACTTCTCCCGCACCCGTGGCGTACCCTCTCGGCGCGCCCACCATTTCCGGCAACAAGCTGACGGTAGACACCGCGCTCAAGCAGCCCGGTCGTATCACCAAGCGTCTTGCCGACCTGACCCTGCAGAAGTTCATCGTCGATCGGATCTTCGCGTCCAGCGGCACGTCGGTTGCCTCCGGTGCGGTGATCTACGACCAGGTCACCCGCAACGAGCTGTACACCACCCGCGACGTTGAGGAGCGCGCCGAAGGAGCGGAGTACCCGGTCGTCGGCGGCGAGCGCGGCGAGCCGAAGGTCGCGGAGGCCGAGGACTGGGGCGGCAAGTTCTGGATCTCGGACGGCGCGATCCGCCGCAACGACAAGGTGTTCTTCGACAATCAGGTCACGCAGCTCGCGAATACCATCGTGCGGAAGGTGAACTCCCGCGCCGTGGCCACGCTCGAGGCTGCGATCACCGCGCTCGGCGGTGCCGGTGTCGTCCCGGGCAACGACTGGTCCGATGTCACCCTGACTGGCACCTCGCCGACCCCGAACAACCAGCGCCCGTTCGCGGACTTCGCGAAGGTGCAGCTCGCAGCGGACATCGAGGAACTCGGCGTCACCTACGACCTGTGGCTGATCAACCCGCAGGAACATCACAACCTGCGGATCGCCTACGGCCCCGACCTCGACGAAATCCTCAAGGAGGCCGGCCTCGAGCTGTTCTCGTCGAACCGTGTCACCGCGGGCACCGGGTACGCCGTCGCGCGCGGCCAGGTCGGGTTCCTCGACTACGAGCAGGGTCTGACCACCGAGACGTGGCGCGAACAGAAGACCCGCAAGAACTGGATCCAGTCCTCGGTCATGCCGATCATGGGCGTCACCAACCCGTACTCCATCAAGAAGCTGACCGGATTGGCGGGCTGAGATGGCACGTAAGAAGATCCGAGTCGCGGTCTGGGAGTACCGCACCGATGAGGGGAAGCGGCGTCTCGCGTACTTCGGTGACACCGTCGACCTCTCAGATGACGAGATCGAGCGTGGTACCCGGGCTGGCGTGTTCGACCAACCCGAGCCGCCGGCGTCCGCCGCAGACAAGCCGGACGAGGCACCGAGTGATCCGCCCGCGGACGACCCCAAGGAACCGGAGTCGACGTCGAGCCGGCCCACCAAGCCTCGACCTACCGCGACCGCGGCGAAGTGGGCTTCGTACGCGAAGGCGATCGGAATCGACGAGGACGAGGTCGAGGCTGCACAGTCCGACAAGGACTCGCTCATCGCTCTCGTCGATGCGTTCGAGTCCGACAACTGACGTAAGGAGGAGCCGTGGCTGACTTCGTCAACACCGACGACATCGAAAGCGGCTGGCGGCCTCTCACCTCGACCGAGAAGATATGGGCAGAGCAACTGATCGCCTCCGCCTCGAAGTGGATCCGCAACCGCAAGCCCGATCTCGCCGAGGACGATCCAGACGCGCAGTTCGTTGTCATCGAGGTTGTGCGTGCTGCGCTGACAGCCGCCAAGTACGCCGGGCACGCCTCCTATGCGAAGACTGTCGGTGGGGTGACACGATCCGGCACTCTCGTCAATCCGGGCCGGTCTCTGGTGTTCACTGAGTTCCATTACCAGCTACTGGGAATCTCGCAGGTCGCGGCCCCCAAGTTCACCTTCGGGGACTGCCATGAATGAGCTCGGCAACCAGACCATCCGCGTGACCGTCCGGGAGCGCGGTAAACGGGGTGTGATGACCGAGCGGCCCGGAGGCGAGTACCCGGGCTGCTCGGTGCAGCCGGAGTCGTCTACCGAGGGTGTTCCACTCGAGCGACACGACCGGTGGGTTCTCTACGCGCCTCCAGGGTTCCCGAAGTCCACCGAGAACGTGCTCGACGTCGACGGGATCGGTCCGCGCCTGCACGTCGACGGTGAGCTGCAGACGTGGTTCGACGACGACGGGGTCCCGGATCACGTGTGGGGCTATCTCGAAAGGTGGGAGGGCAATGTCTGATCGGAAACCCGGCACGTTCCGTTTTTCGTCGAAGGACGCGAAGGCGATCATGGCGTCGAGGTCCGTTCAAGCGGCCACGGCGGGGGCAGCGAGGGTCGGTCTCGAGGCGTTCCGTCGCGAAGCTCGCCGGCACGCGAAGACTGGTCAGCTTGCTGCCCGGGTGCGTATCGAGCGGGCGCGAGGCTGGGACGGGCGGCCCGGTCACCGCATCGTCGCCTCCCGGGCCGGTAACCAGTACGCGTTGTTCGGCACCAGGCGTTCGAAGCCGGCGCGCGCGACCGAGGCCGCGATGCGCGCCATGAACCAGCGGCGGAGGTACTGATGGTTGTCGAGCTCGACGAGACGCTGTTCCCGGATATTCAAGAGGTGCTGATGGCGTACCTCGCCCCGCTGGGGGAGACGGACACCGAACCACCTGTCGAAGACGGCATCGGCATCCAGATCAACCGCACCGGCGGCGGCAACGACGGGATCAGCGACTACCCGCGCGTGCAGATCACCTGCCATCACCCGGACCCGCGTGGCGCGTCGCTCCTCGCGCGGCAGGTCGCGAACCGGATGGAGAACATCCCCGGCGTTGCGATCGACGTCGAGGGTGAGCCGAAGCCGATCTGCGTCGACTCCTGCCGGGTCGACACCCCACCGGAAGCAGAGCCGTACGACAACCCCGACGCTCGACGCGAGGTCGCGTACTACGCGCTCAGTCTGCAGAAACCCTGGCGGCGCTGACACCCCAGGTCACCCCCCATTCCTTCCTGGCTCACGACATACACGTCGTGGGCCTTTCTCATGCCCAGGAGGCATCATGGCCACATCTGTTGGCGAACTCGAGGTCGCGCGGCACCAGCGTGAGCTCATCCTCAAGCCCAACCGCATGCACATCTTCGGGATGGGCATGGACGTCGACCCGATCGAGTACATCACCGAGGGTGCGAACTCTCAGCTCGCCGAACTCCCGGATGGTGCGTGGGACTTCGGTCTCCTGCTCAAGGACGATGCGATCACGCTGACTCGTGAGATGGAGAAGTCCGACATCATGGCGGTCGGCTACTCGAATCCGATCCGCTCGGACTTCACGTCCGACATCGCGGGCCTGCAGTTCACCGGTCTCGAGGCGAACCGGTACAACATCGAGAACAACCTCGGTATGGATCTGTCGCAGATGGTCGCCGATCCGGAGACCGGTGAGATCGCGTTCGATCAGTCGGCGATCGCGGAGATCCGCCAGCAGCGTTACCTCTGCGTCGCCCAGTTCAACTCCGGGGTCGATCGGATCTACCTCGGACGCCTGTTCTATGCGGGTGAGGTCGCCGAAATGGGGGAGCAGACCCTGTCGGACGGTGAGGGGTCGCTGACGTGGCCGACCACCGTGAATGCGATGGTCGACACCGAGCACGGCGTGTCGGTGCGGCACTACTTCGGTGGCGAGGGCTGGAACCGTGTCCTCGAGGACGCGGGCTTCAAGCGTGGCGGTCTGTCGATCACCACTGCTTCTCTGCCTGCCGGCACCGTCGGCGTGGCGTACTCGCAGACCCTCGCCGTGTCTGGTGGTACGGGCACCAAGACGTGGACGCTGTCGACCGGCAACCTCCCTGCTGGTTTGACGCTCGCCTCGTCGACCGGTGGCATTTCCGGTACCCCGACCGCGGCCGGCACGTCCAACTTCACCGTGCAGGTTGTCGACAGTGCGACGTCCGGCAGTGCCCTGAAGCCGCTGTCCATTGTCGTAAACCCTTAGTAGGCCCGGGGGTTGACGAAGATCCGCCTGGCGGCGGGCTGTTCACGCTCAGTCCGCCGCCGGTGGAGTCCACTGTCACATGACCGCCCGGGCCGTGGGTGTGGAGTGAATGGAACCACGGCACGGTTCGGGCGACAGCCTCGGTTCACGCCCGCAGGCGCGCACCCGAACTGTGAACCGAATGCCAGCGATCCCAAGGGGACTAGGGGACAATCCCCTGGCTGTCCACCCACTTCACAAGGTGCCTGTCCAGGTGCTCCGCCAGCCGCTTCGCGAAGGTTCGCCATTTCCTCACGTTATCCAAGGAAAGGGAACCGTCGGTTCGGCCCGTATGTGCCACTGTTCCGCGAATCGAAACCAAATCGGCGAGCCGCCTGAGGACGTCGGCATTGCTTGCTTTGCTCCACCTGCATTTGAGAATAAGGTGATCGCCGAATAGTTCCTGGTGGAGCTTTTTCACTTGATTGGGGCCGGCGGTATTGATTCCGAAAGGTGATCCTCCGCCGGTTCCATAAATGCGGTCCCGAACGGTGTCAACCACGGTCTGTCGCCAGTCTTCTCCTGCGAGTGACCATGGGTCGGACTTGGCAGGACTGCGACTAGCCACGAACGTCCGCAACGAATTCGGGAGTTGGTCGTGAGTCGTTGCCCGCTTCACAACTTCCTCGGTTGCCCAGAGCGCACTGTCTTCCGCATAGACCTCCCATGCGGCGTAGGTGAGCAGGATGCAGGATCGAAGCAGCGGACCCTCATCGGAGCCTGGATGACCTGGTCCCGGTTGTGTTGCCTTCGGGTGGTGCGTTATGAGGTTGTCAACATCGGCGAGCGCACGTTCGATCGTCTCTAGAGCAGGTGTTTGCACATTCCCGTATCGCCACAGTTTTCTGGTTGGTTACAACACCAGGGCACTGGGTCGGACTCGCAGATCCAGGTTTGGTGTTCACCCGCCGGCGTCCCCGCATAGCGCCCATAACGCATCACTATCGGCCGTCCGAGCGCCTGACGCGAGAAGGCCCCGCCAGGGCTGTGCAATCCCGGCGGGGCCTTCGTCGTAGCCACCTCGGGGAAGGCGGCACCCCGACCCTATCGGCGCCCAATATCGCGCGCAGCAGGAGGCCCCGCCGGTGATCTCTGTGAGGAGCCGACCGGCGGGGCCGGGCCGCCGGACGGGGGGAGAACGGCGACCAAGATCAACCCTATGCAGACATCGTGAGGTCTGCAGACCTTCTGCCCGCAGCTGCTCACCATCTCCCGCACCTGAGGTCGCCACTCCCGTGGCGACCTCAGTCGTTTGTCCCCAGATTCTCCGGCGGCGTGACGTCCCGCAGACCCCGCCACGCCGCCGGTCTCTATCCCCGGGTCTGCAACCACCAGAAGAAGGGTCTGCCATGCCCACCATGAGAACCATCCGCAAGGACGACTGGAAGCCGACACCACTCGTGTCCCCCGAGGGTCGCCCCTACACCCCCGGCTCGTTCCGCGAGGATCGCGAACTCCGCAGCAAGGGGTACGTCCCCGCGCCGGTGGTCGACACGGCCACCGCAGCGCCCGACAGCGCCGCCGCAGACACAGAGGCCACCCCGGTCCCGGCGACCGATGCCCCGACCGAGACCCAGGCCAAGACCACCCGACGCAACGGAGGCGCGAAGTGAGCGCGGACAACCTCGACACCATCACCTCGATCGACACCCAGGACGTTCGCCGGTACGGCGGAGAACAGCGCGAGCCGAAGAAGCCGTTCAAGTTCCAGATCGGCGAATCGCCGACCTTCTACGTCCAGGAACCGGACGCCGACACCGTCATGGACATCGAGGAAGCCCGGACCTCCCGCAGTGTTCTGAAGCTGTTCCTCGGTGACCAGTACGACGATGTCGCCGACTTCCTCGGTCCGCAGGACCCGGACGTGCTGATCGACCTCGCGCGCGACCTGTCCAAGCACTTCGGGCTGTTCGATGCAGAGCAGGCGGTGAACCGCGCCGATCGACGGAGCCGGGATCGGCGCCGCAGCGGTCGTCGCCGCTGACAGGTGAGCGACGATAACGGGTCGGCGGCCTCGTTCTTTCGAACACTCCTCGTTGAGGCTGCCGGCCCGTTCGTCGTACATCTAGACGATGACGGGCCCGAGCTCGTCATCGAGGCGCCCGAATCGGCCGACGTCGCCTACCTCGACACCACTGTCTCCGTCCATGACCAGCTCGATCTCCTCGTCGGCGATGAACTGGCCGATGTCATCGCCGACCACTACGCCCGCCGGCCGTTCTCCGAACTCGCCGACCTCGTCGACGACATTCGCGAGCACTTCGGGATCCTCATCCCGCCGGACGCCGGATGGGCGTACCTGGTGCACGAGATCGACCGCTACGGCGCAGGGATCGAAAAGGACCTGTTCACCCTGCCCGGCGACGAAAGTCTGTACGACTGGGTCCGCGACCACCTGAACAATCCCTGGAACCGGCTGCTTCGACTGTTGCCGACGTTGCCTGAGGGCGGCTGGTACTTCGCCGCACTGGGCAATGACGACGAGCGTGCCCAGAAGATCCTCGAGATGGAGCAGCGCGGCGAGCTGCCTCCTCCGTCGAAGCGGCCGTCTCTGGTCGGTTGGACATACGAGCGGGCGAAGCTCACCGATCTTGTCGACTCGGCTCGCCGCATCGAGCATGCCGTGTGGGGAGCGTCCCCGAAGTTCAAGGGCAAGGGCGGCAAGCCGCCGCGGCCATCACCTCGTCCGCAGACTGCGCGCGATCGCGTCGAAGAGTTCCAGGCCCTCGTCGAACACGACGACATTGCCTCACAGCTCCTCGGCAGCCGCTACACGCGGCGCTACACCCCACCGGAGGTAAACGATGGCTGACCTGCAGGGTGGACAGACCTACATCAACGTCTTGCCCTCGATGGCCGGCTACTTCAAGCGGGTCCGCGCCGAGATCAAGGGCCACCCGGTCGACCACAAGATCGGCGTGGAAGTCGATCAGCGCAAGCTCGTGAAGGCGAAGTCCGATCTCGACAGTGCCACCAAGGCTGCGGCTGACGCACGACGCCGGGAATCCGCGGCGACCAAGGAAGCTGCCGATGCCGAACGGCAACTACAGGCCCTTCGCAGCAAGGGCGTCACCGACGCGAGTCGGCTCGCAGCCGCCGAAGCAAAGGTCGCCAAGGCCAAGCGCGACAGTCAGGCCGCGGCCGCGGCGCTCAATGCTGCCGAGTCGAAGCGCACATCAGCTGCGAACCGGGTCGTGCACATCGAGACCCGGATCGACGACAAGCGTGCCGAAGCCGACAGCGCGTCGCTCCTGCAGCGGCTCACCCAGCGGTTCGGTGCCGGGGGCCAGGCGGCCGGTGCTCAGTTCGTCAGCGGCGTGAGCGCCTCCATGAACTCGCATGCTCGAGGCAGCGAGGAAGGACGCAGTTTCGTGGCGGGATTCTTCTCCGCCATCGGCAGTGGCATGCGCGCAGCAGTCGCGGGTTTCGCGATCCTCAGCACCGCGGCCACCTCGGTGATCAGGAACGTCGGTACTGCAGCCACTGTGCTTGGATTCGCTGCACGTGCTGTCCGAAACCTCAGTGTTGGGTTGCTTGCAAGTACCTCGCTGCTGCGGATGATGACTGGCGCGGGCGTCGCCCGTCTTGCGGGTGCGCTGCGGCTCGCCGCCACTGCCGCCGGCATCCTCGCCCGCGATATCGGCCGGGTGACCGCCGCCCTGCTGGTGATGGCGGGCGTGGCCAAGCTGGTCGGGATCTTGACGCGCATCGGCCGTGCTCTCGGCGTGGTGACTGTCGGGTCCGCCGTTGCACTCGGTGCGGTCTCGGCGCTCGGCTCCGTGGTGGCGACCTTCGCTACCGGCCCGATGGTGTCGGGTCTGATGGCGATCGCCGCGGCTATGGGAACGGTTGCGGCGGCCGCGGCAGGCATCCTCGGGCCCGCCATCGGCGTGGCGAAGTTGGCGTTCGCTGGCCTGTCCGATGGGGCGAAGGCCTGGACCGACTCGCAGAAGAATGTGGGCGCCGCTGCTTCGAAGAGTGCGTCCGCGCTCAAGGCCGTCGAGAACGCCAAGAAGGCTCAGGCGCGCACCGCCGAGCAGGGCAACCGCCAGATCGTCTCTGCTGAGAAGCAGGTCGTCAAAGCGCAGGAAGCGGTAAAGGAGGCACAGGACGAGGTCAACCAGGCCCGCAAGGAAGCCAAGCGTGACGCCGAGGGCTACGCGCGGACCCTCGCCGGGTTGGCTCTCGACGAGGAAGGCGCCGCCCTGGCGCTGGCCGAAGCCGAGAAGAACCTACGCGAGACACGGGCCAATCCGGATGCGGACGGTCTCGACCGGTGGCGAGCGGAGCTCGGTGTCCGCGAGGCGAAGCAGGCGTTCGAGGAGATCAAGGCGACAAACGCCGAGCAGCGCGCCGAGATCGCCGACGCACAAGCCAAGGGCATCGAAGGCTCCGACCGGGTCGTCGAGGCCAAGGAGCGTGAGGTCGACGCTCAGGAGCAGCTGCGCGAGGCCCAGTCCGATCTGGCGCAGACACAGAAGGATGTGGCCCAGGCCAACATCGATGCCGCCGAGGCCGTGGCGGACGCGTACCAGAGCATGGCGGATGCGCAGCAGTCGGCAGCAGGAGACGATCCGTTCGCGGCGATGATCGGACAGCGGCTGGCACCGCTTCTGCAGGCATTCAAGAACCTGCGCGAAGAACTCACCGATCGATTCAGCTTGGCGATGGTCGGCTCGTTCACCATGCTCGGTGGGCTGCTGGACCGGTTGAAGCCGAACCTCGGTGGACTGGCCGCCACCCTCGGCACCATCGGGGCGCAGATCGCCACCTCGATCTCGAGTCCGGCCGCCGTGGCCGGCTGGGATCGGATGATCGCAGGCTCGAGAACCTTTTTCGACAGCCTCGCTCAGGGCGAAAACGGTCTGGGATCGGTGTTTTCCGGCCTGATCAGCGTTCTCGGGACCGCGGCGGAGACGTTCGCCCACACCGGAGCAGGGCTCAATGAGTGGCTGCTGGGGCTTGGTGAGAAGCTGCGGAACCTCACCGCCGACGATCTGCGCTCGTCGCTGGACGGTGTCCGGCAGACGTTCGAGAACATCGGCGCGGTGGTCGGTCCGCTGTTCGAGCTCTTCCGCGGGTTCGGGGCGGAAGCAGCGGCCGGCCTGGCACCCGGATTCGTGGCGCTGGGGCAGTCGATCAAGGACTCGATCCCGGGTCTGATGGACATGGCACGAGTGCTGATGCCTGCCCTCGGGCAGGCGCTCGCCAACCTCGCTCCGGTACTGCCCGGTCTGGTGGAGGCATTCCGTCCCTGGTCGGACGTCCTCGCCGCGGTGGCGCCGCACTTGGGCACGATCATCGAGAAGCTGGCGCCGCTTGCGCCGATGCTCCTCGCCGCTGTCATGGCGGTGAAGGTCATCGGTGTGGCGATGACCGCGTGGAATGCGGTCATGTTCGCCTCGTCCGTGGCTCAGGGTGTGTTCGCTGCCGCGACCGGGCGGTCCGCGATGTCGCTGCGTCGAAACACGATCGCCCTCGCGGCCCATCGTGCCGCGCTCGTCGCGGGTGCGGTAGCGCAGTGGGCGCTCAACGCGGCGATGAGCGCGAACCCCATCACGCTCCTCGTAATCGCGATCGCTGCTCTGGTCGGGGCACTGGTGTGGTTCTTCACCCAGACCGAGGCCGGAAAGCGGATCTGGGAGACGGTGTGGTCCGGGATCCAGGCGGCACTGTCGGCGGCGTGGGAGTTCATCCGGCCGATCTTCGAGGCGATCGGTGCAATCTTCGTGTGGCTGTACGAGAACGTCGTGCAGCCGGTGTTCACCGCCATCAAGGTCGCGCTCGCTGTGGTTGCTGCAGCGTTCATCCTGATGGGCCAGGTCGTAATGGGGATCTGGAACACCCTCGTCACGTTCTTGAAGGCGTACTGGGACAACGTCGGATCGAAGATCTTCGACGCCATCAAGGTCGCTCTGCAGGCGGTCGGCGCCTTCTTCGGCTGGGTGTGGAACTCGCTGATCAAACCTGCCTGGGAGGCGGTCGGCGCCGGTATCGCCTGGGTGTGGGAGAACGTCATCCGGCCGGCGTGGGAGGCACTGAAGGCTGCCCTCGGCGCGGTCGGTGAGTTCTTCTCGTCCGTGTGGAATTCGGTGATCAAGCCCGTGTGGGACGCCCTTGGCGCAGGCATCAAGGCGGTGATCGACAACGTCGTGACGCCTGCATGGGAGGCGATGAAGACCGCCCTCGGGAAGGTGCGTGACTTCTTCAGCGAGGTCGTGAAGGGCATCGGCGAAAAGTGGGACAGCCTGAAGAGCGTCCTCGCGAAGCCGATCAACTTCATGATCAACACGGTCTGGAACGAGGGCATCCTCAAGGCATGGAACAAGGCCGCAGGTCTCCTCGGTCTAGGACCGGCCGAACCGCTCGCAGGCATCCCGGAGCACGCCACCGGTGGTGCGATCCGCGGCCCCGGCACCGGCACGTCCGACGACGTCCTGATGTGGGGTTCGAACGGCGAGCACATGGTCACCACCGCCGAGGTCAAGGCAGCCGGCGGCCACAACGTGCTCTACGCCATCCGCGACATGATCCTGCGCGGCATCCCGTTCCAATGGAACGGCGGGCGGATCATCTCGCAGATCGGCCGCGACAACCTGAGCGCCTACGGTGCCCAGGTTGCGGCGAAGGGTCTGGGGAACGTTGATCCGCAGGGCATGTTCGACGGGATGCTGCCCGGCTACAAGGACGGCGGTGAAATCCGTCCGATGTGGCAGACGCAGCTCGAGAACGGCCACCGCGCCGCGAAGAGCCGCAACGGCAACCCGTACACCTGGGGATTCGAGGACTGCTCGGGCCTAATGTCGATGATCGCCGACGCCATCATCAACGGCGGCAACGGTTCCCGGAACTGGTTCACCGGATCCTTCCCCGGCACCCAGCCGTGGACGCCCGGCCTCGGCCAGGGCTTCTCGGTCGGCGTCTGGGACGACCCGGGCGGACCGGGTGGCGGCCACACCGCGGGCACCTTGACCGGTGTCGGGCCGTACTCGACGGTCAACGTCGAGTCGAGCGGCTCGGGCGGGGTCATGTACGGCGGCGGAGCGATCGGCGCGGACTCCCCGTACTTCGCCGGCAAACACCCCGGACTGTTCCACCTTGCGATCGGCGCGGACGGCGCGTTCGAGTCCGGCGGTGCAGGTGGCGGCGGTGGGCTGTCCCCCGAGGGGAAGCAGTCGTTCGTGCAGCGGAAGGTCGCTGACATCTTCGATTTCTTCCTCAACCCGATCAAGGCGGGTATCGGCGCTGCGATCGGAACACCTCCGCCGGAGTGGGTCGGTGTTCCTCCGGCATACCTGGACAAGGGCCGCGACATGACGTCGAGCTTCCTGTCCGACAAGGTGGCCGGCCTGGGCGACCTGCTCGGATCGGTTTGGGACAAGGCCAAGAACATCGGTGGCCTGTTCCGAGACAAGGGCGGTTGGATCCCGAACGGGCTCTCGCTCGTCCGCAACGAGACAGGCCGTCCGGAGGCGGTGCTGAACTGGGATCAGATCAAGCTCATCAAGGATCTGCTTCTGGGCGGCGACATTGCCGGTGCGCTGTCTGCAATGGGCATGCTGAACAACGCCCCTGCAGCCGAATCCGCTCCCGCAGCCGACTACAGCCAGTACGGCTACGAGCAGGACAAGGTCGAGGTCGGACCGGCGGCTGCCGCGAAGTACGCGGCAGAGATCGACTGGCTCGGCGTCGGCGCACAGATCGGAACCTCACTGCTCGCAGAGTGGGGGAACGACCTGCTCGGAATCGCCGGTTTCTCGAGCCAGTTCGAGGGACTCAACCTGGTCGACGACCGTGGTCGGGGCCGCTCGGACGAAGCTCAGGCACGCAGCGAAGCCACCTACGACGACTACAAGACCGACACGCAGGCCCCGGCCGCCACCGAACCCACGGTGGCGGCACCCACCTCCACACCCACGGAGACGGAAACGGGAACCGGTCCGGAGTCAGTTGTCGACGCGGTGAAGCGGGCCTTCGCTCCGTACGGCTGGAACGAGGGCGAGCAGTGGGCCGCCGCCGACTGGATCATCCAGAAGGAATCGAGTTGGAACCCGCTGGCACGCAACCCATCCTCGGGGGCGTTCAGCCTGTTCCAGTTCCTCGGGTCGACGAAGGACGCCTACCTGCCGGACGAGAGTCCGGATCCGTACACCCAGGGCGTGGCGGGAGCGAAGTACATCCGCGACCGCTACGGCGACCCGATCCGGGCGAAGTCGTTCTGGGAGAAGAACGGCTACTACGACCAGGGCGGCATCGCATCCGGTCGCGGTTTCATGCTCAAGGACGTCATCCGTCCGGAGCGTGTCCTCTCGCCGCGGCAGACCGAGGCGTTCGAGGCGCTGGTGCCGATGCTCGACCGAGTCCAATCGGCAGCCTCCTCGCCACGCGAGGTGATGTCGGCGGCCGAACGGTCGGCGCTCGAGCTGGCGCCGGTCGGTGGCGGCGACAACTGGAACTTCAACGGTGAGTTGTCGCCGGCGATGCGGAGGGAGATCGAGATCATGTTCAACCAGCGTGAACGCGGCAGCGGACGTAGCTCCGAGTCCAGGAGGCGCTGGTGATCGACTCGATCAGCATGGTCGGGTGGAACGGGTCGCGGCACAGGTACGGCGGCCCGTCTCGCGGGGCCCAGGACTCATGGATCCAAGGTGGTCTTGACGGTCTCTGGGTCCCCGCGCCCCGCACCCCGACCCGCACCTCCCGGGCCTACCAGCACGGTTCGACACCGAAGGTGACGAAGATCGAGGAACGCCTCCTCGACTTCCAGCTTCGGATCGAAGGACGAACACGCCGTGACTTCGAAAGGGAGTTCGCCGAACAGATGGCCGTGTGGTCGTTCGACCACGACAACGAGGTCACGACGAAGACCGCATCCGGCCGGCGCACGATCAGGCTTCGGCTCGACCGGGATCCGAAGATCGTCGGTCGGATGTCGATGCAGACCACCCGCATCGACGTCGAGATGGTTGCGGTTGCGTGCTGGCCGTACCTGACGTCGGGAACGAAGGTCATCACGTGGGAGGCCGGGCCCGGCTCCCACGTGGGGACCTTCCCGGTCTCGAATCCGACCGACGTGCCGTTGTGGCTCAAGTTCGAGGGCACCCCGGCAACGAAGTGGCTACTGCCGGACGGTCTGTCGGGTCGGATGGTGCCGATCAAAGATCAGACCTCGGGGTGGCGGGTGCAGACCCGTCAGGACTTCCAGACCCTCCGCGCGGCCGGTGCTGGGTTCGAAGTATGGAAGGCGATGCGGGGCGTGAGCTTCCTGCACGAGATCCCACCGCGCACCTCGCAGGTGTTCCTGCCCGTCGAGGTCCAGGGGTCCGCGGTTCCGGCCGAGTTGCGTATCCACATGCCGCGCTACCACGAGATGCCCTGGGGGTGATTGCCTGTGAGTTACGACCTCGACGCCGACCTCGCGGCGATCGACGCCCAGGAGCATGAGGAGGCGGCGCTCGCGCTGCTCCGCACCCGAGTCACGATCCACGATCGGAATCTGGAGCTCGTCGGGGAGGTCGAGGGCGAGTACGACGCCGACTGGGAGACGATGTGCAACGAGGTCGGTGAGGCCTCGGTCGGTCTCGATGGCCGCGACGACCTGGCGCAGTGGCTGATCGACGGTCTCTCTCTCGAGCACGACATGTTCCTGGTGTTCCGGTCGCCGTGGAAGAAGGCGTGCTTCAAGGTCTACGACATCGAGTACGACGAGGACGAGCACGGCGAAGCGATCGTGCGGCCGATGGCCCGGCACATCCTCGACGAGATGAAGCACCTGCAGTGCTGGCCCAACACGTTCGCTCCTCTGGCGGTGCAGGCCCCGAAGGTTGACTTCCAGTGGGGCAACTCGATCAAGGTGATCAAGGGCTACGCACACCGGAATCTGCTGCGTGAGCAGCAGCCCGGATGGCTGCCGGCCTTCGACATCTGGGATGCGGCGAACTGGCAGGCGAACTTCGACAACGCGAAGTGGCCGATGGTGATGGTCCCGTACATCGAGTCGCGTGACGGTGTCGGTCCGTGGTGTGCTCTCGGCTCCCGCATGGACGAATTCTGGGATCTGGTGCTGCCGACGCTCGAGGACGGTGGTCTGCAGCTGACCGCGGACTTGTGGGAGGTCGGTGATCCGCAGCCGTGCCCGTCGCACTTCATCCTCGATCGGCCGACGTTCGTGTTCGACGTGAAGAAGCGGGCCACGATCCCCGGTGTCACCGGCACGATCGCCGACCCGATCCTGGACCTGCTGCGCATCTTCGGATCCGACGGCACCTCGGACACCGTCACGATCGCTGATCCGAACGACGACCCGGACAACGCTGATCCGAACGGACCCTGGGTGATCCTCCGCCGCGGTCAGCATCGCGGACTGAAGTCGAAAATGGTGATCCACAAGCCGATCGAGCACACGATCATGACCGGCGGGAAGTCGCCGGATGCGATCAACCAGGGCGCCAAGCTCCTGTCGAACATCCTGCTCGGGTTGCTCGGCACCCTGATCGGCATGCCGTGGCTCACCCTCGGCATCTTCGACAAGGCAGTCGAAGATGTCATCTTGGCGTGGGCGAGCCTCACGAACTATCAGCGCAAGGCGAACATGGGCCGGTTCGCGCACAAGTCCGGCTTCGAAGCCGGCGGTGGCGTGGCGGTGTCCCCGTCCGGGCTGCAAACCATCCGCGTGGGGCTGCATAAGGCTCGCGGGTACGTCTCGTTCGCTGCCGAGATCGATGATGCCGCGCCCTACAGGGTGGGTCTGCATATCGATGACGGCCTGCGCTGCGGGTTCGAGATCGGAAACCGGATCTGGCTTTCGCACATCGCATCGGTACGCCAGTCCTGGTCGCGGGAGAACCCGGACCAGCCATGGGAGATCAACGTCGGCGACTACCGATCCGAGGAACTGTCCGGCACGCGCGCATTGCGCGGACTCGAAGCCATCAGCGGCGCGCTGCGCCAGCACTCGAGCGCTACCTAGACCAGGAGGTCGCATGACACCCGAAGAGCTGCAGAAGGCTCTGCCGCCCGGGATGCATCCGTACGCGTACGTGTTCATGCATCCGCCCACAAACGGGGAGGGATCGCCGGTTGCGACGTTCGAGCCGGACGAGATCAACTCCCTCGCCAGGCACATCGAACGCCTCGGATTTCGCCTGGTCGAGGAGCCTCTCGATCGGTACAACCCACCGATTACCGGGCCCATCCACCCTCACAATCCGGGGCAGTGGCAGTCGAAGAAGCTTCCGCCGCCGAACCGTCCTGACCCGTACGCGCACCTCCGCGCTCAGCTCGCCGACGCGCCGGCGCACGTGCGAGCCGAGCTGCTCCGGGAGGCGACCGACGACCCCGCGCCCGATGTCCCGCCAGAATCGAAGGAGGCGACGTGACCGAGAATGTGCTGCCGTACGACCGCAGCATCGTCCCGCAGGAGACGTTCTTCAACTGCGGCCCGGCGTCGACGCAGGTGGTGCTCAACAGCCTCGGTATCCACGTGCCCGAGCAGCAGCTGGCGCGTGAGATCGGCACCCACATCGGCGGCACCGACCACATCGGTCTGATCACCCCGATCCTGAACCGCTACACCAACGCCGGCTACTTCGCGGTGCAGATGCCGCAGGACCCGCCCACCCCGGCGCAGGTCGATCGACTGTGGCGCGACATCGTCGCCTCGATCAATGGCGGCCGCGGCGTGGTCGTGAACTGGGTCGCGCCGCCGTCGAACTACCCTCGCGGTGTGAAGGGCTCGGTGTCGCCGCGTTATCACTCCGGCACGGTCTACCACTACGTCGCGGTCATGGGATACGACGACGAGGTCATGGCGGTGTGGGTGGCCGACTCTGGGTTCCAGCCGCAGGGGTACTGGCTGTCGCTCGCGCAGCTCGCCACGCTCATCCCACCGAAGGGCTACGCCGCGGCACCGGGCCCGGTCGCACCGCCACCGGCGGCGCCGCCGCAGTCCGGGATGGATGCGAAGGTGCTCGCCCGGGCGATGGGCGATGCTGTGTCGGCGGAGCGGTACGCGAAGCTGGCACCGGCGTTCATCTCGGCGATGGTGCAAGCGAACTGCACGACGATCGAGCGGGCCGCGATGTGGTGCGCCCAGCTCGGTCACGAATCCGTCGGGCTGCGGCATATGGAGGAGATCGCCGACGGCTCCGCCTACGAGGGGCGTGCCGATCTCGGCAATACCCAGCCTGGCGACGGGCGCCGGTTCAAGGGCCGCGGTCCGATCCAGGTCACCGGACGCCACAACTACACGAAGGTCAGCGAGTGGGCACACAGCAAGGGGTACGTGCCTACGCCGACCTACTTCGTGGACAACCCCACCGCACTCGCCGACGACCGGTACGGGTTCCTCGGCGCCGTCTGGTACTGGACTGTCGCACGTCCGCAGATCAACGAGCTGTGCGACGAGCGCGACATCGTCGGGGTCACCCGCGCCATCAACGGCGGTACCAACGGTCTGCCGGATCGCACGCTGCGCTGGAACCGCTGCCTCGAGATTGGCGCAGCAGTGCTACCCACCACAGGAGGTGATGCGCCGATGAGCGCAGCCGAAGTACAGGAGATCAAGGACTTCATCGTCGCGTTCTGCGGCCCGATCGGGGCAGACGTGAAGGACAACCGGCAGCAGCTCACCGGTGCCCGCAACGACCACGAGGGCTACCCGGGCTGGCCGCAGCTCGGCGGCCGCACCGTCGTCGACGCGCTGTCGCAGGTGCTGCAGAACCAACGCAATCTGTTCGAGCAGATCGAGCAGCTGAAGAAGGGTGGTGCGTGATGACGTTCGCTGAGATCCGCAAGTTCGCTGTCGCTGCGCTCACCGCGGTTGCGGCGATCATCCCTCAGGTCCTCGGCACCCTGGCGGGGGTGATCCCGGATAACGTCGCCTCGGCGCTGACGATCATCGCAGTGACGGCCGGCGCGATCCTGGTGTGGCTGGTGCCGAACGCCCCGCAGGACCCGGTCGCGAAGGTGCGGTCGAGCATCGACAAGCTGGGCCCGCTGCTCGAGGTGATCCAGGACCGTGTGCGCCGTGAAGTGAGTGCGCGCCTGCCGCAGACCACCGCCGACATCTACCAGCCGAACGTGAACAGTACTTACCCGTCTCTGCCGCAGATGGCCGAGCCTGATTCAGGGGCGCAACCGGAACCAGACCCGTTCGTCGTGCCTCCAGTCGGTCGGTGACCCCGTGGAGGAGATCGCCGGAGTCGCCATCGCCGACCTCGGCCTGTCCGGCCTGCTGACCCTCGCCGTCCTGCTGATCCTGGCCGGCGGCCTGATCCCACGCACCCTGCACCGCACCATCGTCGCAATCCAACAGCAGCGAATCGACAAACTCGAAGAGCTACTCGGCAAGCGAGACTCACAGCTCGACCGGTTGATCTCCGGGGCCGAGAAGTCGGCGGATGCCCTCGAGAAAATCCAGGTCTCGACTGACCCGGAGAGGGACGGTGATGGGTGATGTGGTGGTTCGGGCACAAGCTTCGGCGTGAGCGCCAGCAGCTCGAGCACGCCGACGTCGCGCTCGCCCAGGAAGCCGAGCGGGAGCGCCGCGTCAATGACGTTGTGGCGCGAATCGAGGAGGCCTACCGAAGGAACCACTTCGGGGAAGCAATCGAACGGGCCATGAGCAGAAAGAGGAAGCCTGCATGATCAGGACCAGCATCGCGATCGCTGCGCTGCTCGGTATCGGCGCGATTATCGTCCTGGAACCCGAACCGGAGGCACGGCTTCTGGTCACAGCGATGACCATCCTCGCGTGGATGTTCGCGCTCAGCTACGCGGTCCGCTCCCATTGGCGCATCACCCAGGCCGGCCGATCGGTCATGGCTACCACCGTGTGCCTGGCGCTGCTAGGGACGCAGTTGATGTCGCGGTGGTGGTTCGGGCCCTACCCCGGGCACCACGAGGTGCGCGCCGTCATTCTGCTCGCCCTGGTCTTGACCATCCTGCACCGGCTTCTCGTCCTGTGGCGGATCCAGCGCGAAGGACGACCGATGGAACAGAGTGAGGATGCACGATGACCTCACCTGACGGATTCATCCCCGGCAGCACCAACACCGGCTGGGGCGACATGTCCGATATGGCCGGCGAGTTCGTCCAGGGCGGCCTGCTCGGATGGGTGATCGATCTGGCGATCCAGTGGATCAACAACATGATCGCTTCTTTGCTGGACGCGCTCGACGGAGTAACCGGAGGGATCTTCAACCTTGACGACATGGCGGACCGCTTCCGCGGGACCGAGCGCACTCTCGCGAACGAGGTCCCGCGTCTGGACAACCGCATCGACGAGATCATCATCGGCAACATGCAGGCCCAGCTCGCCACCTTCTCGGCATCGGGCACCTGGTACAAGCCGACCGACGCGAAGTACGTCACCGTCGACATCCTCGGCGGCGGGTCCGGCGGTGGGCGCTCGAACAATGGTGGCAACGGCGGATCCGGTCGAGGCGGCCGCGGCGGCTACTCCGGCGGATGGGCGCGCCTTGAGTTCGACGCCGCAGACCTCCCCAGTGAAGTGGCGATCACCGTCGGCGCCCCCGGATCAGGCGCCACATCGGACGGCGGACACGGAACCGACGGTGGCCCGTCCTCATTCGGCTCGTTCGGATCCGCAACCGGCGGCAGCTCGTCCGGTCAGGCATACGGATCCGGCGGTGCCGCCGACCGCACCTACAAGATCCGCGGCGGCAACGGTGCGTCTCTGATCTACGCCGGTGGTAATGGCCTTGCCGATCCGGGTGGCGAAGGTCCGTTTGCACCCGGCGGTGCCCGCCCCTCGGAGCAGGCCGACGGTACGGATGGAAATCCGGGTGTCAGCGCAGGGGTAGGGCAGATCGGACCCGGTTCCGGTGGGTCAGGTGGAGCTGGGAAGAACGGAACTGGCTCCGGCGGCCGTGGCGGCGCTGGCGGTTGGCCGGCCGCACCTGGAGGCGGGGGCGGTCATTACGAGACGTTCGGCTTCGCCGGCAACGGCGGCAACGGCGCAAGCGGCGCCGTCTTTGTCACCACTCGTTTCTACTGACAGGAGAGTCCCTGATGGGCACCGCAACACAGGTTGCCACCGAGGTCGGCGGATTCGCCGCCCCCGCAACGTTGTACCGGATCGACCCGCCGATGGCTGGCGCCGATCACCTGCTGATCTACACCCAGCCCAGCATCGCAGGGCAGGCCGCTCAGGTGGTCGTACTGCTGGCCACAGAGACGGGCGCGGTGGTAGGGCGTGAGGTTCGACCTCAGCCGGGTTCACATGTCTCGGGTAACCCCAGTGACGAGACGGCCCTCCAGTTGGCCGGATACATGCTGGGGAAGTGACATGGCATTGATCGACGGGCGGTACCGCATCGCCGCAGAGGACCTGGCTGTCGCACTAAATGGCAACCCTGACGACGTGTGGCTCCTCCACAAGGACGGGCGCACATCCACCTCCAGCGCCTCCGAGGTGTTGCAGGTGGACGGGTGGCCTCGGCCGCTGGTCAGAGTCAACGGTGCGCTGCAACACGTGAACACCTTCCCTGGGGGTCTTGACCAGGCTGCCGCAGTGCTCAACAGGATCATCGGCAGGTGGCTACCGATATACGGGGAGGCGCCGTAATGCTCGGTTGGAGCACGCTATACGACGACATCGAACTCAACGGCGGCGACTGGATCTTCGAACGCACCAACTCGAAAGGCGTCTTTCCATCTGACACGACCGCCGAGGTGAAGTGGGCGAACGGCGTCACCTGGGATGCCACGATCGACGGCGCCGACATGAAGTGGCGCATCGAATCCGAGGACTGCACCGCCGCGATCATCCCCGACGGCACCGGATTCGTGATCTGGGTGCACTACCCGAACTCGACGACCAGCACGACCGATGACTACCCGTGGATGCGTGGCCGCGCATACCGCACCGACATGGAGGACTGACCCATGACACTGACCGCACCCGCAGCGACCGCCAATGCGATCGCCGACTTCATCGCTGCCCGGGGGAACACCTTCTCCCTGCACACCGCCAATCCCGGCGCGGCCGGCACCGCCAACGAAGCGTCCGGCGGTGGATACGCACGGCAAACCGGCACCTACCCGGCAGCATCGGGCGGGGAGACCACGACCGACGAGATGGTATTCGACGTGTCCGCGGGCACGTACACGCACGCCTGCCGCTGGAACGGATCGACACTGATCGAGGTGATCGACAACCCGGATATCACCATCAGCCCGGCGGGTGAGGCGAAGCTGACACACAAGGTCAAGGTCAACTACACCGCGCCGGCCTGACCATGAACGGGGGTACGAGCATGGCCGTATTTCCCGGTCCCGACCGCGGCACAGCCGTGTTCCCGAGCGCCGACAGTGGAACAGCGGTGTTCCCTGGGGCCGACCGCGGTGCGGCCGCGTTCCCTCCGTACCCGAAGGCTCGTGCTGCCGCGGCCATCACGCTCGTCGACATCATCTCGACCATGGCCGCCGCCGCGGTGCTCGCCGAGGCTCACGCCGAAACAACCGTCGACGTCGAATCGACGAGCGCAGTGCTCGGCGCCGCTCACACGGTCACGGTCGTCGACGTCGAATCGAGCATCACTGCACGGACCGACGTCGCGGTGGCCACCGCGACCGTCCTCGACCTCGACTCCGCGACGACCCTCACGGCCGCGGCAGTCGCCGAGCTGGTGTCGACGATCGAGGTGAACTCCACGCCCATGGTGACGGGCGTGGCTGCGCGCGCAGTCCTCGAGAGCATCGTCGATGTCACCTCCACCGGGCGACTGGCGGGCGGGGTGACCGAGGCCGAGACGGTCGTCGACGTCACCTCGTCGATCGAGGCGGTCGCAGTGACGGCAGTCGCCGCGGCCACCGCCGTGGACGTTGCCTCGAGCATCATCCTCGCGGCCCCGTCCGTGGATGCTGCCCCGGAGACGATCGTCGACATCGACTCGACCACCACGGTCACCGGGGTGGCGGCGAGCGCGGCCGCCGTGTCGACGGTCGATGTGGAGTCGACCGGCACCGTCAAGCAAGTTGTCCCGCCGTTCCCACCGTCGGGGATGAACAAGTCCGGCAACTACACGCTGCCGTCCACGAACACCTGGCACACGGTGCCGGCGTGGGCGATCCGCAGCGGGTACCCCGACACGATCATCGCGGGCAATGGTATCGAGGTGCCCGCCGGTGTCGAGGTCGCGATCGCCGGGAAGTTGACGTTCGGATACTCGGATTCCTTCTCGGGGAACGGCATGCGCATGCGCGTGATGGCCGGAGCCACGCAGATCGGTGCGGTCGCCGGTACACCGGGCAACGGTACGGTCGCGACGCTGACGCCGTTCACGTGGAAGAACGAGACGGGTGCGACGCAGCTGATCACCGTGCAGGGCTACTCGACGTCGTCGTCGTTCGGCCGGAACATCGTCCAGGGTGGGGTGAACAGCTACCTCACGCTGGTGGCGGTGGTGCCACTCGTCGAACGCGCCGCGGACAACTTCGACGACGGCCCGGGCGGTGTGACCGGACCACTGTCCGAGGAATGGGTCACCACCGGGGGCGGAACCCTCGGCCGGGTCAACGGCCGTCTCAACGGTGTCGGTACCCCGTCGGTGCCGCTGTCGTACGCGTGGTGGCATGAGCCGATGCCGTCGGACACGCAGGTGGTGCGGACGGTGATGCGGTGGGACGGCTACGACCCCGAGCACTCCGCCTGCGGCCTGGTCGTACGGGCGAATCCGTACCAGGATCCAGTGACGAATCCGGGTGCGCAGTTCGGTGTGCAGTTCTCGTGGACGCGTTCGATCATGGCGCTGTACTACGAGGACTACGACGCGACGAATGGTTTCGTGCCGGTGACCGGCGTGGCGCAGTACGTGTCGACGTCGAAGTTCCCGGAGGGCGCACTCGTCGAGCTGCGCGCCGAAGGGAACCTGTACACCGCCCGGGTGAACGGCACGATCATGTTGCAGGGCACCGTGGAGAACAGTGTGATCCCGTTCTCCAACCGGTACGTCGGACTGACCATCCAGGACGACTCCGCTGTGCAAAACGGCGGCGGGCCCCCGGGGCGCCTCGACGACTTCCAGGCGCTCACCCCGTAGCCCCGGACGCGACTGGACGCCGGTCTGTCACAGCCCACTCCAGTGGCACCGACGTGTGCTCAGCTTCCTGGCATGGGATCGGCCCAATAGCGTTGCGCCCCCGCCCTCGTCGACGGTGGCGGCGCTTTTCGTATGTCAGGGCCTGGAATGCACCGGCGGCAGCATTGAACGGGTAAAGTCTCGGCCTGGAGCACCGGGCCGAAACCAGCTGAGCCTATCCGCCGGCAATGAGGAGAAAGACGAGAACGGTCACCACGCCGACGGACAACGAGATCACCAGCCCGCCGGTCGGTGATCTGGCATCGCCGAAGAGTGGTTCGTCGGGATCCCATTTCCACCGCCACCTGCCCACACCGTCATAGAACCGTACTGTCCGGTATGTCTGCAATGAGTAGATCTACGCACGTGGCTACGAGCGATCGTGCATTCGCACCGGCTGCCCCTGTAACGGTCGAACCAATGCCGCCGACACCACCGGTGGTGACCGCGAGTACCCCGACGCTCGACGTTGCCGCAGCAGAATCGGCCCCGCTCCAATGCCTCCGGAGCGGGGTCGATTCGTCGTGTCACCGATCTTTCAGGTCCGTCCGCGCGCCGCGGCCCGATCGGCGAGCGTTCCACTCGTCGATCGTCTCCGGCAGCACCGTGCCGCGGCGGACGGTGCCGTCGGCATTGACCGGGCCGATCACCACGTTCGGGGATGGCAGCTTGCACCGGGACAGCGTGCCGGTCTCGACACCGATGAGCTCGGCAACCTGGACACGCGACAGGTACGCCCGCGGCTGGTGGGAAAGTGGCCGGGCGGGGCCTGGATACTTGGGATATCCCGGCCCCTTCTGCTCACTTCTTACGGTGCTTTCCCGTGCGGGGCGGCTTTCGGATCTGCAGCGAGTGCCCCGGGGAGTGCGCCCGGGGCACTCGCTGGGAGATGGTCAGCTGATGTTGACGGTGACTCCGCCGGAGAACATCGAGTCGTGCAGTTCCACGGACTTCGGTTGTGCATCGACCGGCACGTCGAACACGACGATTACCGAGGCGGTGTTGCCGGGGTTGATGTCACCGACGGTGAAGTTCTCGTTGGCGTAGATCTCGGCTGCGGTGTCGTTGTTGAACTCGCGGCCTTGGGTATCGATGAGTTTCTGGTTGGAGCCGAAGTAGCCCTGTGGCTTGTCGCTGATGTTCTTCACATCGATGTGGACAAAGATGAACTGTCCCTGTGGGATCTTGTTGACGTACGGGTTTTCGCCGGCCTGGGTGATGCCCTGCTCGACGTTGGTGACGGTGAAGGCGAACTTGCCGTCGCGGGCCTCGGTGCCGATTCCTGCGGTCGGTTCGTCAGCTGCCTGCTCGGCGGTGGCGGGGCTTCCACCGGAAGCGCTGTCGCTGTTCGACGAGTTGCTTCCCGTAGTGGAGGTGGGCTTGTCCTCGTCGCCTCCGCTGGCGAGTCCGATGACGACAAACAAGGCCACTACGGCGCCGAGGATCCACGGCCACTTGCGGGATTTCTTCGGTGGCTGGGCCGGCTGCTGAGCCCCCCACTGGGGCTGAGACTGTGGGCCCGGGTGCGGCTGCTGACCATAGGGCTGCTGGGGAGGTTGAGTCATGTCTGGGTTCCGTTCAGCGAGAGAGGAGTGAGATCAGTTGGCGGACTGCCAGCGGTTGCGGCCGTCGGATCCGGGTGCGCAGACCATCGGGGTGCCCTTGCTGGTGACGCCGGTGCCGCCGCTGCAGAACGCGCCGGGGTGTACGACGTTGCCGTTCGGAGCCGACTTCGGTGCCGGCGCAGGGGCCGGTGCGGCAGGCGCAGCCGGCGCGGGGGCCGGTGCGGGAGCAGGTGCGCCACCGCAGGTCCACAGGCCGGCGCGGTTGGTGCGTGCTTCGTTCTCGGCGGTGACGAGGCGGTCCGCGGTGCGCAGTGATCCGACGGTGTAGGCGCGACCGGCGCCGTTGCGGACGGCCTTGACGGCGTAGTCGCCGTCCATGTCGTTGTCGAGGGCGACGTACCGCAGCAGATGCCCGGCACCGTCTGCGTTCGGCTGGCCAGGCTCGGGCGAGAGCTGCACGGCGATGCCGAGCAGGGCGGTGCGGGCGAAGTCCGTGGACTGGACCGACCAGCAATCGGATCCCTCGGGGGCGTCCATGCCGAGGACGCTGATAGTCAGCGTCTCACCGCTGTCGGGATGCCGGGTGACGATGGTGTCGCCGTCCAGGACGTCGACGACCTGGGTGACGCCGGGAATCTTGTACGGCTCGGCGGGGCCGGCCGAGGCTGGTGCGGCTGCCAGGGTCGCGAGTGCGGCGGCGGCCGCGGCTGTCGCGGTGGCCGCGATGATATGGGTCTTCAACTTTCGGGCTCCTAGCCTTTCGGGCTCCTAGCTGGGTACACAGTGGTACGTCGCGAACCGAGGCAGGTGCGCGTCGATTCATGATCGGGGAGACTGGTTGGTTCGTTACGTTTGCCTTTGGTGAAACTGCAGGTGACGGACAGTTAGGGGTATATGGTCCCTGGCGATGTGGGGCGAAGGTCCCGACACCCTCCGTCCCGCCCGGTAGTTCAGCCAGCCACGACGGCGGCCTCGCCCGTGCCGGCGGCCGCCACGACCGTGACGACGGAAGCGAACCGCGCCTTTGACGAAGCCGAGCGGGCACAGACGATCGTCGACGACGCCGCCAGCGTGGTCCCGAACAACTCCGTCACGGCGGCGAAGATCGTCGACGGCTCGATCGCCGACGTCGAGATCTCCGCATCGGCCGCGATCGCGCAGTCGAAGATCTCAGGGCTGACAACCGATCTCGCCGGGAAGGCGCCGACGTCGCACATGCACACGGCGGCGCAGATCGATGACTCGACGACCGTCGGGCGCGGCGTGCTCACCGCGGCGACGCAGTCGGCGGCCCGGACGGCGATCGGCGCTGGCACGTCGAGCCTGACCCTCGGCACAACCGGGACGACGGCGTGCGCTGGGAACGACGCTCGGCTCGCCGATCAGCGCGTGCCGACGGACAACTCCGGACGAGCGCGAAGATTGTCGACGGGACGATCGTCGACGGCGATATCTCGGCGGCGACCGTGATCGTCGACAACGAGCTCCAGGCCGACGGAGACGGTATGTGGGATCTCGCCGTCGCGATCACGCAGCAACACATCGAGCGGCTCGGGCGTTCGCGTGTCGCGGAAGCGGATCGGCGACGGTGGCTATACCGTTCTTCAGTCGTTCTCGACGTCGGGCTCATTCCATACCGGTGTGTCCGGGACGATCACGGGCGTCGTCGTAGAGACCGGCGATCCCTATCGGGTCGAAGCGATGCACGCGAACTTCTCGACGCGCGACATCACCACGACGACACTCACTGCGGCGTCTTCCTGAAAGTGCCAACCAGAGAGCGCGTTCCCGCCCGCGCGTGGAATGGGGCGTTCTTGATGTTCCAGTCGCGGGATCCGCTTGCAGGGCTGTCCGCGCCGATGCCTACTCTTCTATTACATGACAACTTCGACATGCCCGCATTGCCATCAGACTGTCGAAATGCGGCACGACGGCACGGAGCAGACGACAGACGAGCGCACAAGCCCGCAGGTCTTCGTGGACCATACCTTCCAGGACTTGCGGGGAGACACCTACTTTGAGAAGCCGTGCCCTGCATCCGGCAGAAACCGATTCAGCGCTGAGCACGGCTGGTAATACCCGGGGAATCAGGTCCGCGAGTCGAACGTGACAACATAAGTGCGCCCCACCCTTCAGAGGGTGGGGCGCACGATCCTTTAGGCACCATCCAGTAGGTTGAGGTGATAGCCCACGGGACAGCTAATTTCCTCCTCTCCCCACTTGTTCGGTTCCACGTGTATGACTACGTTATCCGGCGAGCTATTGAGGTCGACCTCTCTAACCACGAACTCAACCTCTTGTCCCGCATGCAGGAAGTTCGCAATATAGATGCGATAGCCGGGCTTAAGCTGCTGCACTGCGATCGGTGTCATTGCCATACCACAGGAAAGCACAACGACCGGTCTGCTGACTCCGGAATGGTTCGGCTGAGTTCGCGCCCTTACGAAGATGATGGAAGCCCAGCGGGTCTCCGGGGCGCTCGCGTGGCCGGGCATTCCCTGCTGGGGCCGCAGTTTGCGTGTGCAGCTACCGATTCTTGACCGGCTTCGCGACGGTTGACACAGTCAGGCATAACGCTGCAGCGGAGATCGCAACCATCCACAGGCCCCACCCGGCCTGAGCACCTATATCGCGGCCGAACGACTCAGTCGTTCAGGAGGTGACGTCCACGATGTCAACGATCGCGATGACTAGGCATGCAACCCCAACGGCAGTACTCAGCCATCGGTGAAGGAACCCTGCCTTGCCCCTCCGCGCGAGCCGAGTGAACAACGAAATCCTCGGAACGGAAAAGTTAGACTACACGGCTCGCAATGTAAAATCCTGCCCAATTTCGGGGATGCTTGAATACCTGCGTATTTTCATCAAATCCGACCATGCCGCCTGGACGATTCCAGCGCATGCCAAACTCTGCATAGAGCTGCTCAATATCTGAGATCGTTGCAGCTCGCATCCAAGACTGCGCTTCGCGAAGTGCGTGGCTCACGCTTTCGATATCAATGAATGAGCTATGGGCAAGGTGCCAATGAAATCGCGCCATCAACGATGGAGCCGAGGCGTCCAGCACCGGCCAGAGGGATCCAACCACAAACCTGCTTCCCGCATATAGAAAACCGGTCTGTATTCCTAAGAATTCGTCCGGAATTGTGACAGTATTTGTTTGGGCAGACTGGCAAGAGCTAAGAACTGTCAACGAACTCATCGCGTGAACCTCGTTGAGTAGATCCCGGACGGATACAGACTTGTCATCCAGTGCGATAGTCGATTCTCGAGGGTCCCAGTTATGGGCGTGGGAGTGGCCGGAGAAGTGGAGAATATCTGAATTTTCGGCCGATTCTAGGAACGGCCTCGACCTCGCATCGGTTGAATATTTGACAGAATTTTTGACTTCCCGCCAAATGTTTGCAACCAGTTCAATTTCCGAATCTGCATTCGGTAGTGTCTCCTCGTTCTCGACATTGGCGGCGCTGAACAAGGATACGGATGCATCACTTGGGGACTTTCTCAAATTATCATTGCGCAAAGTTCGGAAACTAGGTATAACAGCGACAAACGAATGCTTGTTACTGCGCGCTGAAATCGCAGAGGTGATTGGTAGAGTAGCGTAAAGCCCGCCGGTTACAATCAACAGCCCAGTCCGATCGACTGCGATCTCTTCCATCGAAGCTGCGATCTGGTTAAGCGCGGCCATCGAACGTTCGATTGAACGTGACAACTGCCCCTGCGCTCCTGGCTGCTGCGCATTCAAAAGGCCGAATTCATCTTGGGAAAACGAGCTCACGAGCCGAACGAGGTACTTCCCGCTAAATTCCTCGACGCGTCTGCCGGAAAATTTGGGACCTACATCTGTAGTCGTCCGCGCAATAATATAGGTTGCATCGGGGGAGTGAGTGAGATGCAATACAGATATATCGTTCCGCTGGAGCTCTCCGCTCGCCTCCGGGGCACGGCTCGTCAATAGGGGTGCATGAAGGACAAGACGCGTTGCTTCTAATAGGAAGAATGCCTCTTCCCACAGACCGTGATCGCACAGCTGGCACGCAATGAATCGAATTTGTGGGGGCCGCGACCGGATGAAAGGCTCAAGGCGATCCAAGTCGCGACCTGCAATAACGGAGGTGTAGTAACTGGCGATCGTGCGCAGGGCGTTCAGCGAAGGGGGGCGCTGCAGGTGTCGATTTCCCTGCCAGGCGAATTCGGTTCCAAAATAGTACCTAGATTCTGGATCTGTATCGTGGGAGTTGAGTAGCTCGTTTTCAAGAGCATTGTAATTCGCTGCGCTTTTTTCGATCACCCAGTTTAATTTCGCTCGTATGAGCCGGGCGCCTGACGCGGTTGACCAGTCAACCGACGGGTCGCGATCGATGCGGTCCGCCAGCATTTCAAGAAAATCAGTAATCTGAGCTTTGGTATTATCGTCCGCCGTCTCGCACTCGTCGACGTCGTACCAGTCCGGGCAGTTGGCGAGACCGAGGGCGGAAGGATTTGATTCCAAAATTCCTGCCACGTCGAGGGGGGAGTTCTCGGCAATGGCCCAGATGTTGTACGGTAATTCATCGATGTGATTACGGATGACCTCCTCTTTGCGTAAGGCAACTACCGCCTCGTATAGAAAAAACTCAACTTGGCCCAGCGCAATCGCTGCAGATAGGTGTTGGTACTCTCCGTGATTTTCCAGGAACGTCATGGACCGGGTCATTAGGTCTTTTGCCCGGCGTAAATTGTCCGACCGGGCTTCATTATCCCTGGTTCTTAGGCGCTTGTAGTAAAGCCCCAGGTTAAATTCGGAATGCGCCCAGTCCACTGTGTGTGGGATTTTGTGTATGAAACTGAAATCAAGGCATGACTTCGCCTCTTCAAGGTCTTCATCTGTGAGGAAGGTCTTTTCAAGTATGCAAACAGCTGCATTTGTTCGCTCGATTGCAGATTCTCTCATCAGCCCAATTCTGGCGAAGATATATGACGACTTTAATAATTGTTTTGACGCTGCATCTTTGGATTTGTCGGTGTCGGCGGACGCGTAGTTGTTCATTGCCATGCCCAAGAGGGACAAGACCTCGGCTTGGGGTGCATGCATCCGTTGTCTATGCGCATATTCGAATACGGCGCCAAGGGATCGTGCCGCGGCTTCCAGGTCGGAATTCCCTGACGCTGCTTTGATTAGATTCTTGGCCTCATCCAGTTTCTTCTTTGCGGATTCGAGTTGGCCTCCTCGTCGTGGTCGGTTTAGTTTTGTCGTGCGGCCTTTCGCAAATTGCTTCTGAAGCTCTTCCATCACACTCCCAACCTATGTCGCTCGGAGAACTTCGGACTACTTGGAGTCAGCCACTTTGATCATGCTTACGCTGAGGGCAGGTACCGTCGTCGAGCCCCCAAGGATCGTGTCGTAGGAGGAGTTCGTCAACCTGCGCTTACATGTGACGAGGTCGTCCTCGACGTTTGCGATGGCCGGCAGGGGAGTGGGCTGTGGCCGGTCCAGATCGGTAGGACGGTAGCGGCCGGCCGTACGCCCCGGCGTCCTTGTTTTCGAGGAGGAGCGCGTGCTCACGGTCGGCCCGTGCAGCCGGTTCAGCCGCCTGATCCGACGTGTCTTCACCGTGCTACGCACTGCGTGCCATGCCCACAGGACGGCGCCAGCGAGGACTAGCCCCGCGAGGGCGCCGAGGATGGTCTTCCAGAAGGTGAGGACCAAGCCGACGAGCAGGACGATCGCGAGCACCGCTATCCACTGCATGTGCACAACTCCTGTGAGTAGTTGTCGCGGCTCACGCGCCGGGGCACTTCCCGGTCGATTCTCCGTCAACCTCGAGGTCGGCGGACCAGTTGAATGACGAACCGAGGATCGTCCCGGAGGCAGCTGGGAGTGCGACGGAGATGGAGGCATCGTTCCAGCGTGGGGGGATGGAGATGTTCTCTTGGCGCGCGCCCGAAAAGACGTAGTTCGCGATGACCTCACCGTCGATCAGTTTGACTCCGCGGGTGATCGGCTGACCATTTGGGCCGGACATGGTTGCTGTGAAGGCGACAGTTCCAGTGCTGATGTCGCCGTCCCAGTGCCACGTGATGGTCTTGGCACCTGAGGGGTGGCCGGTGGCGCCGTCCTGGACGTCCACCTCAGTCAGCCCCGGATACGCCATCGGGGTGACGGCGCACTCGCTCGCATTGCCAGAGTGCTGGACCTTGCCAGGTGCGGGCGCGAGCTGCGTGGCGGCTGTCGTCGTGGTCGTCTGCGCCGCCGCCCGAGTGGTGGTGCTGGCAAGTGCGCTCGACACGGTTGTGGTTGCCCCGATCGTGGAGTCGTCGCTTTCGTCTCCGCAGGCGACAAGTAAGACGAGGGCCGGTGCGATCGCAAGGACGCGGAGTCTCATGCCCGGATCATCCCATCCGGTCTGTTTCGTGTTACCTCCTGACCTGCCCGTGCCCACCGTCGCACCGACGTGTCGGTGACACCGACCTCCTTCGCGACGGCACGGAAGGACATGGTCGTGGTGGCGAGCAGCTCAAGTGCACGTGCTCGCCGATCTTCGGGCGTCTCGACTGCCACCTCCGGTTCGACGGGCGGTGCAACCACCTCCGCGGGTATCGCGTCGTGGGCTGTGTCGACGTCGCGACCAGGTCGCGACTGTGCGTCGCGGGCAAGTTGCACCGCGAGGTGCGGTGCGACCAGCAGGCACAGCGGTGGCACTACCGACACTGCCGCGGCCGCGACCGGAGGGAGTGGTCCCGGCGGAAGGATCTGGCTGCCGACGGCGGCGGTCATCGACACTCCGGTGCCGGCGGCGAGGAGGGTCCACGCGTAGCGGCGGGATCCGGTCAGGCGGAGGACGCCGCGGGTGGCGACGATGGTGATGCCGTCGACGATGAGCGGCCACACGTGCGCGGCGTAGTCGCCGTATCCGGCGCGGAGCGCGAGGTCGACGAGCTTGGTGTACGAGAGCAGGAATGCAAGGGCGGCGATGGTGATGGTCAGGTACGCGTCGGTGCTGTGGACACGTTTCATGAAGGGATTCCTTCCGGGGAAGTGCGAACGGAATCGAGTTCGACAGGGCACGCGCGGGCGAAAGTTGTCACACAGTTGTCACAACTCGCGCACCGATGCACGGTCCTGTGCGGTGGCAGGCGCGGTAAATGCGCAGGTCACGGTGTCGCACGATGACTACCGTTGACCGCATGTTCGCCTTGTAAGCGAGCGGTCGTCAGTTCAATCCTGACAGGGGGCTCCACCAGCGGAAACGCTGCACGGCAGGTCAGGGGCCGGTTCCGGGAACGGGAGCCGGCCCTGTTCTGGTTCTTGCCCACATTCTCTCGCTCGACGCCGTCGTGGCCGGCCTGCAAGCCCGCGGGCGCGAAGCTCGTCGCGGCTCCCGTGGCGCCGCAGAGTGCGCGGTGTCAGGAGGATCGCCGGGAAATGTCGCGGTGGGATGTCGAGATCCCGAGCACGGCTCCGTCCCTGAGGTGAACACGGCCACAATGGGCTGTACCGCATCAAGGAGAACACGATGGCCAAGTACCTGCTGCTCAAGCACTACCGTGGCGCGCCCGCACCGGTCAACGACGTGCCGATGGACCAGTGGACGCCGGAGGAGATCTCCGCCCACATGCAGTACATGAACGACTTCGCCGCTCGGCTCGAGGGCACCGGAGAGTTCGTCGACGCGCAGGCGCTGTCCCCGGAGGGGACGTTCGTCCGGTACGACGGCGAGGGGCGGCCGCCGGTCACCGACGGCCCGTTCGCCGAGACCAAGGATCTGATCGCCGGCTGGATGGTGATCGACGTCGACAGCTACGAGCGGGCGCTGGAGCTGGCCGGCGAGCTGTCTGCGGCTCCGGGGGCGGGTGGGAAGCCGATTCACGAGTGGCTCGAGGTGCGCCCGTTCCTGTCCGCGCCTCCGACCGTCACGGAGTGAGGCACGGTGGATGAGACCCTGCTGCGGACCCTCACCCCCACGGTGATCGGGATCCTCGTCCGCCGCGGAGCCGACTTCGCGGCGGCCGAGGACGCCGTGCAGGACGCCCTGGTCGAAGCGGTGCGCGTGTGGCCGGACGATCCGCCGCGGGACCCGAAGGGCTGGTTGGTCGCCGTGGCCTGGCGCAGGTTCCTCGACGCCACCCGCGCCGAGTCCTCCCGGCGGCGGCGCGAGGTGCTCGTCGAGGTCGAGCCCGGGCCCGGCCCGGCCGAGGCAGTGGACGACACGCTTGCGCTGTACTTTCTGTGCGCGCACCCGTCCCTGACGCCGGCCTCGGCGGTCGCGCTGACACTGCGCGCGGTCGGCGGTCTGACCACGCGACAGATTGCGCAGGCCTACCTCGTGCCCGAGGCAACCATGGCCCAGCGCATCAGCCGGGCCAAGCGGACCCTCTCGGGTGTCCGGTTCGACCGGCCCGGTGACGTCGCCACGGTGCTGCGCGTGCTCTACCTCGTTTTCAACGAGGGCTACTCCGGCGACGTCGACCTCGCCGTCGAGGCGATCCGGCTCACTCGCCAGCTGGCGGCCATGATCGAGCATGAGGAGGTGGCGGGCCTGCTCGCGCTCATGCTGCTCCACCACGCACGGCGCCCGGCGCGGACCCGTACCGACGGCAGCCTCGTGCCGCTGGCCGAGCAGGATCGCAGCCTGTGGGACACCCGTCTGATCGCCGAGGGCGTCGACGTGCTCCAGGCAGCGCTCGCCCGCGACCGACTGGGGGAGTTCCAGGCCCAGGCCGCCCTCGCCGCGCTCCACGCCGATGCCCGCACGGCCGAGGAGACCGACTGGGTGCAGATCGTCGAGTGGTACGACGAGTTGCTGCGGTTCACCGACAACCCGGTGGCCCGCCTCAACCGCGCCGTCGCGGTCGGCGAGGCCGACGGCCCGCGGGCCGGTCTGGCCGCCCTGGCGGGGCTCGACCCCGCCCTGCCCCGCCATGCCGCCGCCGCGGCGTACCTCCACGAGCGTGCCGGTGACCTGGTGACCGCAGCACGGCTCTACACCGAAGCGGCCCGATCGGCGCCCAACCTCCCCGAACGCGACCACCTCACGCGTCAGGCTGCACGGCTGGGCGCAGAGCTCCGCCGTCGAGGCGGCCGTTCGAATCCCGGAAACAGGACCGCCAGGGTCCCCCACTACTGACACCGTGTATGCCTCTGATCGGTGCATATGGGCGTTGGAGACATCGGCCCGCCGCGGCCCGGAGGGACGTGGTCGTGACGAGCATCACTGTCATATGTGCTTTCGGGCCCTAAAATTCCCGGCGTGCTTCCCGAACCGAACGATCGTATTCTCACGTCCGTCCGAAAAGGCGCCGTGCGGCTCGGCATCGTGTGTGGGTCGCTCGCCCTCGCAACCGGACTGGCACCTCTGGCTGACGCGGATCCGGGTACCGCGGACCCACATGCCCGCCCTGCCGGGCCCGAATTCGCTCCGATTCCGAGGATCGTGGCCTCGCCGCTCATAGACACCGCCGACGAGAGGGGCGGGGACAACTACCGCGCACCGGCTCCGGCGACCCCCTTGGTGCTGCGTGCGGCCGACGACTTCGATCGCCCGGACGGCCCGCTCGGCCCGAACTGGATCACCTGGGGTGGAGGCACACTGAAGATCGTGAACGGTCATCTCGACGGCCGGGGGACTCCGTCGACTCCGTTGAGTCTTGCGTTCTGGAGTGAGCCGATGCCGAGCGAGACGCAGGTGATGCGGTGTGTGGTCCGCTGGAACGGACGCGAGCCGGAGCACTCGTCGATCGGTCCGGTGGTGCGCGCCAATCCCGGTGTCGACACCGGTGTGCAGTTCGCGTTCACCGACAGCATCATGGCGTTGTACCACGAAGATCCTGCCAACCCGAACGGGTTCACCCCCGTGGCGGGGACTCCGCAGTACGCGTCCACGTCGAGGTTTCCCGAAGGCGCAGTGATCGAGCTGCGGGCCGAGGGAGACCTGTACACAGCCCGGGTCAACGGCAAGATCGTGCTGCAGGGGACCGTGGGGGCCGACAAGATCCCGTTCACGAATCGGTACGTCGGCACGGTGATCCAGGACGACAGCCGGGAACGCGGCGGTGGCCAGCCCCCCGCTCAGCTCGACGATTGTCGGGCGTTGACCCCGTGACGTCGCATTCCTGTCTCCTTCAGCACAGGCCACGATGCCGCAGCCAACCCCTGCGCGCCGAGTTGCCGCTGTCCAACGCCCGGACGCCGCCCGGCTGTGCGAGCGGATCCGCGGCCAGCCGGAAATCGTCACCCGGGATGAGCACATGGCCCGGACAGCTCGCTCCAACGCCCTCGAAGCCACCCGCCAGGCCGACACCACCGCGGTAGCCGAGCCACTCGAGCCGCTCACCGTCGCAGCAGCTGGAAAGCACCGTCGGGTCGCTCGCCGACCGCTGCCACTCGCAACGATCGAGGGTTGATCCGGCTCGGAGAGATCATCCAGGACACGGTCGAGCGGAAAATGCACGACCCGGCCCTCATCGGCCGCGAACTCGATAGCGTCTCAGGCACCGGTCCCGCCGAGACTGGACCGATGCACCCCATCAGGTTTCGGACGGCCTTGTCACCTGTCGATAATGCTAGCCTTCGGTTCGTCGACAGCTGACGGTCCGGCACGCTGATACCGAATGCCATATCAGCGTGTCGAGTCTGCCACCGCCACTATGCCGGTTCGGCTTCGTCGCCGAGGTCGGGCGCGTGGCATGGCAGCTCGTCTCTTCCGCTTCGGTGCCGGCATCGGTGTTGGGGCCGGTCTCGTTGCGCTGGTGTGCGGCGAGTGCTTCGCCGACGGTGCGCAAGTAGGCGGTGCCGGCAGTGCGCAGTGCGTCGTATAGTCCCGCCCGCCCGGTGTCCTGCCCGACCGGCGCTATTTCCCCAGCGGTGTGCTGTGCGGAGGCTGGCGGGTCGAGGGGCACGGTCGGCTTGCCATACGCCGTGTCGGCCTTGTTCGTGGGTCATGGCAACCTCCCTGCTCGAAGCGCCGGACTGGGCGACCTGCTTGTTCTGCCCTTCTGGCGCAGGGAATGTGGACCAGCATGAGGACCGGGGAGTGCCATCTACTCACGGGAACGTAGGTTCGACATCGGTAATGCCCCGGGGCTGGCGGCCGCGTACACCGGTCCCCGGTGCGGCTGCGGTGTGTCCCCGACATCGGATACTGGGCTGTCCAGCGCGACAGCCGGAGCACACACACGGCCGTGGGTGTGGGGCGTACCGGGGCGGCGTGGCTACTCTCCGAGATATGACCCTGTGCCCCAACATATTACGATGTTCAGGCAATTGGTGCGGTGGGAGGATTGTGCCATGATCACCCCCTGGTCGGAAAGAGCAGGGCATCAGCCGGGCGACCGCGCAGTTGTGTGGGGATTTCCCCGTATCCTCGTACACCGACGTCGAAGCCGTAGTCCAGGAGATCAGGGCGCGACTGTAGATCGTGCGCTCGATGGTTGGGGTGCAGGCCTGGACCTTCGGACCCGAAGTGGAGTTCCAGGCCGCAGGCATACAACGAATTCCCCTTTTCGATCACCGGGGAAGAATTCGGCATGCTGGTGGTGATCGGGCAGTTCGCCGCGCAATTGTGGGTGGGATTACGGGTGGCGATGGGTTCGGCTGATCCGTTCCTGTGCATGCTCGCCGCGGTGGCGACGATGTGGATCATGTTCCAGACGTTCGTCGACATCAGCTGCACGGTGACGGCGGTGTTGCCGCGCTATTCTGAAACTGTCCGCAGAGGTGGCACATGGCATTGAAGGAACGGCGAACAAGCCTGATTGTTGCGTTGAAGCGGTCGAGCCGACACGCTGGAACAGGTTGCTGCGATGGCAGGCGGTGATCCGCGGGCGACTCAGCGCGACGACGCGACGGCCATCGGTGCCGAACTCGGGGCAGCGGGTTTCGAGGACGCCGAGCAGATCGGACGCGGCGGCTTCGGCATGGTCTACCGCTGTCGGCAGCGGGCCTTGGACCGTACGGTCGCCGTCAAGATCCTCACCGTGTCATTGGACGAGGAGAACCTTGCCCGGTTTCTGCGTGAGCAGCGGGCCATGGGCCGGTTGACCGGGCATCCCAACATCGTCCATGTCCTGCAGGTCGGGACGACCGACAGTGGCCGGCCCTATCTGGTGATGCCGTACTACCCCCAGACTTCCCTCGACGCATGGATCCGCCGCCAAGGTCCGTTGTCGGTCGACGACGCCCTGCGGATGGGGGTCCGGCTTGCCGGTGCCTTGGACACGACCCATCGGCTGGGAGTCTTGCACCGCGATGTCAAACCGGCGAATGTCCTTCTCACCGAGTACGGCGAGCCGGTGCTGACCGACTTCGGGATTGCCCACATCGAAGGGGGCTTCGAAACCGAAACCGGGGCGATCATCGGGTCGCCCGCATTCACCGCGCCGGAGGTGCTCAGCGGCGAGCGTCCCAGTGTGGCCTCGGACATCTACGGCCTCGGAGCGACGTTGTTCGCAGCTCTGACCGGGCACGCTGCCTTCGAACGCCGACAGGGTGAGCAGGTGGTCGCCCAATTCCTGCGGATCACCACCCAGCCGGTCCCGGATCTACGCGAAAACGGATTTCCGGATGACATCAGCCGCGCTGTTGAACGCGCCATGGACGCCGATCCCCGCCGACGCCCGAGCACTGCAGCAGCCTTTGGGCACGAGCTGCAACAAATCCAGGTGAGTCGAGGGCAGCGAGCCGACGAGATGGCGCTGCTCGAGTACAGCGGCCGGCTCCGGCCCGGATTACCCGATGCTGTGAGACCTGTCCGCCGAGTGGGGAACCTGCCCGCCGAATCGACCACCTTCGTGGGGCGCCGGCGAGAAGTTTCCGCCGCGAAGAAGAGATTGACGGCCTCCCGCGCGCTGACGCTGACCGGGATCGGTGGGGTGGGTAAGACGCGGCTGGCGCTGCGGGTCGCGACGGAGCTGCAGCCGAGCTACCGCGACGGTGCGTGGCTGGTCGAGTTGGGAGAACTCAACGACGAGGCGCTACTCGTCGATGTCGTGGCCGAGGTACTCGACGTCCGAGATTCGCCGGGTCGATCGCTGGAGGATGCAGTAGTCGACTTCGTGGCCTCGCGACAGCTTCTGCTGGTACTCGATAACTGTGAGCAGATTGTCGACGCTGCGGCGCGGCTGGCGGACCGGTTGTTGCGACACTGTCCGGATCTACGCATTCTGGCCACCAGCCGTGAACCCCTCGGTATTCGCGGTGAGGTGGTCATGCGGGTATCGCCGCTGTCGGTGCCGCCCTTGGATCAATTGGGATCGGTCCGGGAACCGCGCCGATTCGATGCGTTGAAGCTGTTCGTCGAGCGGGCAGCAGCCGCCGTGCCGGACTTCGAGTTGACCGAGTACAACCGTGCCGCTGTGGTGGAGGTCTGTACCCGGCTCGACGGACTGCCCTTGCCCATCGAGCTGGCGGCGGCCCGCATGCGGGTGATGTCTGCCGAGCAGCTCCGGCAACGCTTGGCCGAGCGGTTCACCGTCCTGACCACGGCGGAGCGGCACGTGCCCACACGACAACGGACGCTGCGTCTGTCGATCGACTGGAGCTACGATCTGTGCACGCCCGCCGAACAGCAACTGTGGCAACAGTTGTCGATCTTCGCCGGCAGTTTCGGCCTCGAGGCGGTCGAGTACCTGAGTGGCGGCACCGCGACCTCTACCGACGTTCTCGACCGGGTCACTGCGCTGGTCGACAAGTCGATCATGATTCGAGAACAGCACGATGATCAGGTTCGCTTCCGGATGCTCGAGACGATCCGGCAGTACGGTCGCGAGAAGGCTCAACAGTGTGATGAGTACCTCGGGTGGCGCCACCGCCACCGGGAGTGGTTCGAGCAGATGGTCCTGCGGGCAGAAGCGGAATGGATCAGTCCCCGGCAGCTGGACTGGATCACCTGCTTGAACAGAGAGTTGCCGAATCTGCGTGAGGCCCTCGAGTTCGCTTCGACCGAACCGGCCGCGTCCAGATCGGATCCCGCATTACGGATGGCCACCGCGCTGTTTCCGTACTGGCTGGCACGGGGGCTGCTCAACGAAGGCCGCCACTGGCTCGGACGTATGCTCATGCATCCTCTCGCCTCCAGCAATGACAGGATCGACGCCCTCTATGCCCACAGTGTTCTCGCCGAACTGCAGGGCGATTTGGCTACCGGGGCTGAGTTGGTCGAGCAGTGCAAAGCCCTGGTCCAGGGCGCGAACGACCCGCTCCTGGATGCCCGCGCCGATCACGCCGCCGGCCTTCTCGCTTTGTACAGCGGTGATCTGGTCCAGGCCTGCACGCATTTGGAGCGTGCACTCGCGGTCTTCGATGCGGAACATCACCTTTCGCGGCACGTCTGGATTCTGGTGATGCTCGGTCTCGCATACGAATTGCGCGGCGATACCGACCGAGCGATCGAGTGCCACCGGAAGGTGCTGGCCATCACCGAAGCGCACGGTGAGTTCGTGTATCGGTCCTACTCGCAGTGGGCCTTGGGTGTTGCGCTGTTCCAGGAGGGCGATCACCATGAGGCTCGGGTGATGCTCGAGCAGGCGCTCGGTGTGATTCGGCGTGTCGGCGAACCTCTGGCTGCTGCGGTATGCCTCGAGGCGCTGGCGTGGACCGAGGACGTTGAGAACCGTGCCGAACGCGCTGCCGTACTGATGGGCGCAGCGGAGTCGTTGGGACGTGCGACCGGAAGCTCATCGCTACTCTTCCGTGCGCTTGACCGCAATCATGCGGAATGCGAGAAGTCCGCGCGGATTACTCTCGGTAACAACGAATTCGAAGCCCGACTGCGCCACGGGAGAGGACTCGGGCTCGACGATGCCGTCGACTACGCTCTGGATGGCTGATCGCCTCGTCGACGGACCATCCCTTCATCTCGTTCGTGAAGCCCCCAGGTCTGTCGAGACGCGGTGGTGGATAACCGAACACCCTGCCGAGGAGGAGGCAGGGCGCTCGGCTCCGGCCGATCGCTCAACTGAGACCACGACCACCGACAGGGGAGAGGCAACCGTGGGGATGGTGGGTAGTCCGGCATCGGCTGGATCGGTCGGACCTTTCGCCAGCGGATCGACGGAGGGGCGCATCGACCAACTCTGGACGCGCTGTCAGATGGCGTGGCAGTGGCCGCCGTCGACGTGGACGGCGGTGCCGGTGATGTAGCCCGCTCGGGGCGAGAGCAGGAAGGCGGCGGTGTCACCGAACTCGTGAGCTTCGCCGACCCGACCGAGCGGGATCCGCATCCGGTCGGCCATCGTGTGTAGGTATTCCTCGACGTCGCGGCCCGCCTCGAGTGCGGGGCGCTGGATCTGGCCGCTGCGGATGACGCCGACGAGGATTGCGTTGACCCGGATCCCGTCGGGCCCGAGTTCGGTGGCGAGCGCATTGGTCATGCTCAGCCCGGCGGCGCGCAGAGGGGCACTCGGCATGGCTTTGCGTCCGGGAGTGCGGGCGCCGGTGCTCAGGACGTTGACCACGGCCCCGCGGCTGGCTCGCAGGTGCGGAAGGGCGAGGCGGATCGTCCGGGCGGCGGCGAGGAACTTCAGTTCGTAGTCCGCGATCCATTCCTCGTCGGTGATGTCTTCGAACCGGCCGCCGGTATGCACGCCGGCGGCATTGAGCAGTCCGTCGACGCGGCCCCACCGGTCGGTGGTGGCGTCGATAAGGGTGGTGAGGTCGTCGATGCGGGTGACGTCGGCGGGGACCGCGTGCACGTCGTGACCGAGGGCGGTGACGGCGTCGTCGAGTCGACGCTTGTCGCGGCCGCAGATGGTGACGTGGGCGCCTTCGGCGAGCAGCGAGCGCGCGGTCGCCAGACCAAGGCCGTCGGAGCCGCCCGTGATCACGAACGCCTTACCGTGCACACCGAGATCCATCCGTCTGCCCTTTCTCCTCGAGTTTCGCGCCCCGAGACCCGGGGTCGACGTAAGCGGTCAAACCAACTCGGAGGCGCGTCGACTCCTCTGGGACAGCTTTGCTGCGCACGCTTCGGCCAGTTTGCGCTTTGCCGTCAGCCCCAAGCCGAGCGTCGGACGTGACTGCAGCAGGGTGTGCAGTCGTAGGTAGAAGGTGTACGGCGTGACGCCGAACTGGGGAAGAATGTATTCGTCGCCCCCGCCGAAAGGGAGCCACTTGGTTGCGAAGTCGATAAACTCTTGGTCTTCGGTGGTCATCGATCTCTCCTTTCGTTCACGTTGTGCCTCGGGGCGCAACGGACCGGACGGGAAGTACTGATCCGTAGATGGATCGGCCCAGTGTGAGAAGTTCGGGCGTTCCGGCATCCAGTGGGCTGGTCTCCAGTGTTGCAAACAATCATTTGTTTTTCAATACTGCGGATTGATTCCCCTGGGTGCACTCGGCCGACGCAGGGGCGCCCTTTCGGACAGCTGCCGCTGATCGACGGGCGGATGCACAACGCGACTGTTCGCACACACTGCAGCGCAGGACTATCGCGGCGTGTCCTGCGGTCCCGCCCTCGAATCGAAGGCCCGTGCAGTGTCTGCATTGACGTGTTCAAACCCTGCTCTTCCGCCACAGGACTGACTCCCGCCGTGACCGCACCGCCGTTGCGAGGTGGGAGATCAGCGTGTCGAGGTGTCGTGCACCTTGACCACTTCCAGCATCGCCTTCACATTGGTGATCTTGATGCGGGGACGTCCGTGTTCCCTGCCTTGCTTGCGTTCGGCAGCGTCGATGGCCTGCCATCCTCGGTAGTCGACGACCTCCGGCTGTCGTTCGGTGACGAGGGCGCTCAGTTGTTCCCTGCTGCAGTCGGAAGCGGGTCCCTCCAGTGTGCCGGCGAGGAAATCCTCGAGCAATACCTTGACGGTCTCCTGGGCGCACTTCTTGTTGGTTCCGATGACGCCGGAGGGTCCGCGCTTGATCCAGCCTGCGGTGTACACACCGGTCAGGGACTCGCCGGTCTGCGGGTCGATGACCCGCCCGTCTCGATGGGGGATCGTTCCTGTGGCGTCGTCGAAGGGGACGCCGGGAACGCCTGCGCCGCGATATCCGATGGAACGCAGCACAAGACCCGTCTCTATGGTCTCCGTCCGGTCGGTGAGGCGGGCTTTGAGAGAGCCGTCGGCGGCCCGATAGAGTTCATTGTGTGCGATTTCGATGGCTTCGACATGGCCGGCGCCGAGCACCGCGGTCGGTGAAGCGAGATAGCGCAGCACGATTCGCTTGCGCGTCGGGTCGGGGACTCGGGTGGAGTACTCGCGGGCGAGCTCGGTCTTGAGCACAGTCGAGGGCTCGGCCGCGGGGTCCTCCAGCGCAGCTCTGCTGTGCTCGTCCAAGATCAGATCCTGAGAATCGACCACCACGTCGACCCCCTCGAGCGCTCCGAGAGCCAACAGCTCCGGGGTAGTGTATGCGGCTTGAACCGGTCCGCGACGACCGAGCACCAACACCTCGCGAATACGGCTGTGTCGCAGAGCGTCCAATGCGTGATCGGCGATGTCGGTTCCAGCGAGATCGTCCGGGTCGGAGACCAGGATACGTGCCACGTCCAAGGCGACGTTGCCGTTGCCGACGACGACGGCACGTTCACCGGACAGATCGAACTGCAGGTCGGCATAGTCCGGGTGACCGTTGTACCAGGCCACGAACTCGGTCGCAGCGTGACTGCCGGGCAGGTCTTCACCCGGAACGCCGAGACGACGGTCGCGTAGCGCGCCGACCGCGTAAATGACGGCGTGGTGGTGCGACATCAGCTCCGGGTGGCTCAGGTGCTTGCCGATTTCGACGTTGAGGTGAAACTGCAGAGCCGGCTTGGCTGCGGCGTTTCGGAAGAGATCGGTGACAGCCTTGGTGCGCTGATGGTCGGGAGCCACACCCGCCCGCACGAGCCCCCAGGGGGTGGGGAGCCGGTCGAACATCTCGACCTCGACGGCCCCGTGAACGTTGGTGAGCAGATCATCGGCCCCATAGCAGGCCGCCGGGCCTGAGCCGACAATCGCAACCCGCAACGGTTGGTCCTGCTCGGGCAATGCGATCGTCGATACCGAAATGTTCGGCATGCCCTTGGACTGGAGCGGGTGCTTGTCGAAATAGTCTGCGTTGATGCTGGCGTACCGCACGTCGGTCCCGGTGAGGTCCCACTCCGGGTAGATGGCGCCGACCGGGCATGCGTCCATGCACGCCCCGCAGTCGATGCACGTCACGGGATCGATGTAGAGCATCTCCGTGTTCAGGTATTGCGGGTCCCCCGGGGTGGGGCGGATGCAGTCCACCGGGCACACCGGCACGCAGGAGGCGTCGTTGCAACACGGTTGGGTGATCACATAGGCCATGACAAGTGTCCTCGGTACAACCCTGCAGAAGGGGATGGAAGTGGCGATGGATGGCTGGTCGCCATCGATGAAAGCGTGGTCGGTGACGAGTGAGTGTGTCGGAGTAGCCGGGTCAGCGCTGGAAGGTAGAGGGGGCGGGCGCGGAGACGTTGCCTTTGCTCCGCGCCCGCCCGTGTGTCCCGTCCTAATTGTCGACGAGGGCGATCGCTCCCTCGGGGCAGTTTCGCATCCCGAGTTCGGCGGCTGCCTCCTGGCCGGGCGCCACTTCGATGGTGGAACCGCGGTCGGCGTTGTAGCCTTCGTCGTCGAGTCGGTACACATCCTTGGCGAGGATGAAGCACCGTCCATGACCTGAGCACAGTGTGCCGTCGATCTCTACCTTCATCGTGATCCTCCATCACGTCGTTCATGCGTGGTTCACTACATCCACGACCGAAGTGTCCGGTCGCGCCACTGGTCGGCGCGTCTACGCCCGGAGCATGCTGGTCAGAAGACCAGGTGCAGATCCTTCATCGTGCGCAGAATTCCGGTCTCGTAGCTCGGCTCGGTTCCCGGCTTGATACCGAAATCGGGGATCCGCTTGAGCCACTCGTCGAAGGTGGCACGCAGTTCCAGTCGTGCCAAGTTCGACCCGATGCAGCGATGCTGGCCTACGCCGAAAGCGGTGTGGAGCACCGTCTGCCGGGTGATATCGATCTTCCCGGGATTTTCCACCACACGGGGATCGCGCGATGCTGTGCTGTAACCGAGCAGAACAAAATCCCCTTCCTTCATCGGCGTGCCGGCGACCTCGGTGTCTCGGGTGCAGGTGCGCCCGAGGGCAACCACCGGTGGGAAGACCCGGACGAATTCCTCCACCGCCCGTTCGATCATGTCGGGATTGTCGACAAGGGCTTCACGATCCCCCTGATGCGTGGCCAGGTGATGGATGGCACCCGCCATGACGTAGGTGGTGGTGGCGATGCCACCGAAGGTCAGGTCGACGAGAATGCTGACCCGGTCCTCCCACGGTGCAGGCTGACCGTCCTCGTACTCCACGCCGGCGGCGATGACGTCGACCAGGTCACCGCGCGGGGGCTGGTTCTTGCGGATCTCCAGGTATTGGCCGAGGTACTCGAAGACCTTCGCCATGTGTCCGGGCCGTTCCTCCGGCGGAGCGAAGGTGCCGTTCTCCACGCCGGTGACGAGCATGTCGAGGTCGTCGATCGGCACGCCGAGCACGTTCTTGAAGAAGGCCCATCCCGGTAGCTTCGATCCGAATTCGCTGACGAATTCGCATTCGCCCTTGTCGATGAATCGGTCGATGAGGGTGTTCACGTCGGCGCGGATCTGATCCTCGTACCGGGCGACGGTGGTCGGGCTCAGGTACGGGTTCAGGACCTTCCGCCATGCCGTGTGCTTGGGCGGGTCCGATTCCTCGGGCATGAGGTACGGCAGCCCCTCGGGGCGGTTCGGCATGTATCCCTTGGCGCTGCTGAAGGTACGCCAGTCCTGGCCGACCTTCCGCACGTCTTCTTGACGGGTGACCATCCAGTACCCGTTGCCGACGTTGCTGCGCACAACCGGGCACTTCGCGACCATCTCGTCGAGGATGTCGAAGAAGTGCTCGTTGAACTTCGGGTCGTCGATATCGAAGTCGTTGAACATGTCTCGTCCGAAGCGTCCCTTGAGGGACTCGACGTCCGGGGTGGTGCGCGTCTGCTCTTGAGTCATGCCTCGTTGCCTCTCTGGGTGGACTTGGCCCGACGGTCCGGGTCAAAAAACAAGTGTCTGTTTTTTCCAAGGCTAGATGCCGATCGGTGTGACGTCAACCACCCTTCGGTCAGGGTTGTGAGTGCCGGCACTCTCGGCTGCTTCTGGCGGCGCCACCATCCCTCCTCGGCCTGACGGGGTAAAGGCGGCTTCATCGTCGTCTACCCGGCTTGTGCCGAAACCTATTGACGCTGTTTGCCCCCCGCGTTACCGTCTCTGGAAACGAATGATTGTTTTCCACGGTCGTTCACCCGATGCGAGGAGGAAGAAATGTCCGGAAGGCTGGCAGGTAAGGTCGCCGTCATCAGCGGAGCGGGATCGGGAATCGGAGAGGCGACAGCGGAGGTCTTCCATCGGGAAGGTGCCAAGGTCGTGGTGGCCGATATCTCCGGAAAGCAGGAAGAGGTGGCCAAGCGCCTCGGCGAGGGCTGTATTCCGGTCCACGTCGACGTCTCCAAGTCGGCCGACGTCGAGGCGATGATCCAGGCAGCCATCACCCACTTCGGCCGTCTCGATGTGCTGTACAACAATGCAGGCATCGACGGCGACCAAGCGGCCACCGGTGAATACACCGAGGAGGCGTGGGACCAGGTGCTGAATGTGAACCTCAAAGGTGTATTCCTCGGCATGCGGCACGGCATCCCGGCAATGATCAAGAACGGTGGGGGCTCCATCATCAGTACGGCCTCGATGGCCGCCAACGTCGCCTTCGCGAACATGCCCGCCTACTGCGCGAGCAAGGCAGGCGTCGTTATGCTGACCAAGACTGCTGCCGTGGAGTACGCCAAGGACAACATTCGCGTCAACGCCATCCTGCCCGGCGTGATCGGCACCGGAATGACACCCCACCTTCCGGCCGATCTCATCCAAGGCATCAAGGACGCCACCCCGTTGAATCGCATCGCCAGTCCCTCCGAAGTGGCGAACCTTGCTCTGTTCCTCGCCTCCGACGAGTCCTCGTTCATCACCGGCGACGACATTCTCGTGGACGGCGGCTACACCCTGGTCTGAACGCGTCAGCGTCGTGACAGGGCGGCCGGGACAAGCCGTGACCCGGCCCATTGAAGGGAATGGGGCTCGGCATGCAGGCTGTGCTGCCGTCGATGATCGGTTCCGGTGGCGGGAAGATTGTCAATGTCTCCTCGGTCGCCGCGCTGATCGGCATGCAGAACACGGCCGCGTACGCCGCTGCGAAGGGAGGCATCCTCGGCCTCTCCCGCCAAGCTGCCATCCAGGACGCCTCCGAGAAAATCCGGGTCAACGTCCTCGCGCCCGGCACTATCGAGACTCCCATCCTGGGCGATATCCCGAAGGAGCTGTACGACGTGATGATCGCCGGTACCCCGGCCGGCCGACTGGGCAATCCCGACGACGTCGCATCCATGGCTTTACACCTGCACGGCTCCGGTGGTGACCTCGTCACCGGACAAACCTTCGTGGTCGACGGAGGTGGGACCGCCCACTGAGCCTGTAAATCGGCAAATGCGACGCGGTGCGCCGTGTCGGATAACGAAGTGCTACAGCGTTATCCGACACGGCGCATGGTGTCCGCGACATTCCCACCCAGGAGAACGCGACGACACACTGCGTGCAGGACCCGTCCAGAGCCAAGTTATCGAGTACGAAGTGAACGCGATGTGTACGCCCATGGTAACGAGGCCGAAGACATCACCACTGACGTCGGCAACCTGAACCACACCGGAGACCGCTGCCCCCGCGTCACATGCAGTGAGAACCAGGACCAACGAGATCCATGACTAACCGGGCGCCAAGACCAAGATCAGTCCGATGGTGAATCCTCTGCTTTCCTACGCCCGCGTGGAGTTCCGGCGCTTCCTCCAACTCAGTCGTCAGGACGGGTGAGGCAGACCCACGCGCAGGGTCTGCCTCACGTGCTCCGGCCCAAGGGGCGGAACCTGAGGGACGGTCACGGTCGCCACGGCGTGGCGATGCGTGTCGACAGCGTGGGCACTTGTGGCTGCGAACGCTATTGCAGGCCGTCGAACGCACGTCGGGCACGATTCCACAAGAATCGGTCCGGCGGGGGTACCCCCGGGCATGCGTCAGCGCGGGTACCGGGGCTTGGCAACGCACATCCCCATCCGAAAAAGCGTGCGACGAGAGGGCCGATCGGGACGGCCACGCCTGAATCAGCATCCCACCCGTGCCGTGCGGAACGGTGGAAGTCGGCGTTCCTGCCCGAGGACCGAGAGTGCAGCGACGAGGCTGGCAGCCCCCATCGCCAACCAGGCAAACGAGTACGAAGCGGTCGTGACGAGAACCCCCATTATCGAGAGTCCTACGACACCACCGCCGAAGTATGCACCTTGGACCACACCGGAGGCCGGTGCCACCGCATCGCAATACCGGCTCGTGACCCCGTGTACGAGCAGCGGGATCCACGACCAGCCGGGCACCAAGACCAAAATCAGTCGGGCGACAAATGCTCCGGGAATCCCTGACGCCAACAGAACGAAACCCCACCGCCGCCGGCCACCATCATCATCCAGGCCACGGGGAACGGGTCCGATCCCCGCCGGTCGACTATCAGAGCACACGTCAGACGGAACAGGATCGATCCACAGGCACAGGCGGCAACGACGAACGAGACGGACGCGATGTCCAGGCCGGCAGTGGGAGCGGCGATCACCACGAAGGCCGTGGCGCCGCCCAATGCCACGTTGCCGGCCAGGACCCCGGTCATCATCACCACCAGAGGGACGCAACGACACCTTCTCCAGAGCAGCGGCCGGGACGGAACGCGTCCGTTGCGATTGTGCCCCGCGTAGCCACAGCACGATCAGCGCGGCGACCAGACCCCCGATGCCGAGGGCGGACCGCCATCCGATCAGTCTCTCCAGCACCGGCGCGGTTGCTCCGGCCACCATCAGCGCCGTCACGGGACTGGCACTTGCCGCCGCGAACGCAAGCGCGCGTCGTTGGACGCGCACACCCGACATGATCACCACGTTCACTGCGGGTGTGGCCAAGGCCGGAGCGAGTCCGACCACCGCGAGTGCGAGTACCAAACCCGCACCGGAGTGCGCGGCCCAGGTGAAGACAAGACCCAGGGCGAACGCACCGAGGCCGGCGGCGCGCAGTGCTCTCACGGCGCCCATCGGTCTGCGAGTACGGCCCTCGGAAACGCGGCAACGGACGCCACCAGCCGATAGCCGGAGAACGCGAACCCGAGGACAGCTTCGTCGAGGTGCAGATCGGATGTTCTCGCCCATCGCGCTGACCAGAAGCTGGGCAGAATGCGCATGGTGTTCAGGGAGATCGCGTCCACTATGTGTCTGCTACGAATGCTCGCCGGCGACTCTACCGATACCGGAGTGTCGTCCGTGCTGCCCTCGATCAGGATTTCTTCTCGCGCCTGTGCGGGGCTTCCGCCCTCTTCGTCCAACTCGTCGTCCTTTTCACGACGGTGAGGCAGACCCGCATACAGGGTCTGCCTCACCCGGTCCCGCCGGCGGAGCTGGGGCATCCGAGCCCCGTCGGCGTGACGCTCCGCGCTGACGGGCTCGATCTCGGCGCAGTGACTCATCGCCCGTGGTGGAGGCGGGCGTGGCTGTCTCGCCGTCGCTCGCGGACACAACTCGAGATCACGAGGACCGCGGGTTGCCCGCACGCAGGGTCTGCCGCCTCAGTTGTACTTTCCGAGATAGCCCGCATCGACGGGGATAGTGGCGCCGGTGACGTACTTCGCATCGTCCGACGCCAACCATGCGACCGCACCCGAGATCGCCTCCGGCTCCATCCACGGCACCGGCAGCAGGTTCATGGCGGTGAAGGTGTCACCGAAGTCGTCGAACGTGGGATTCTCCACTCCCGGTGCGAAAGCGGACCAGATCGCGTCGTTCTGGATCATCTTCGTGTCGACGGAGCTGGGGTGGATGGTGTTGACGCGAATGAACTGGGGTGCAAACTCGTTCGCCAAGGTCCGCATGAGTCCGACGACGGCGTGCTTGCCCATGTTGTAGTGCACCTGGTTGGGGAAGCCCCGCATCCCGGCGGTCGAACTGATGATGATCACCGAGCCGCCGCGGCCGCCGTCGACGATGTGGGGAAGGGCGGCACGACACGTGTTGTAGGGTCCGTGCATCTGTACATCGATCATCTCGTGGTACGTCTGTTCGGGCATGTCGAGGAAGGGAGCGCTGGACCAGATCCCGGCGTTGGCCACGACGATGTCCAGGCGGCCGAACTCCGCGACCCCGGCATCGACGGCGGCGCGCAGAGAGTCGAGGTCCCGCACGTCTGCCGTTCGCGCCACGATCCGTCCACCGGCTTTGTCGACGAGCCGGGCGGTTTCGGCGAGGTCGTCCTGGGTCGCCAGGTCGTACGGGACGCTCGCCATGTTCGCGCAGAGATCGACGGCGATGATGTTCGCGCCCTCCTCGGCCAGGCGCACGGCGTGTGCGCGTCCCTGCCCGCGGCCGGCTCCGGTGATGAAGGCGACCTTGTCCTGCAGTCTGTTCATGTGGATCTCTCCTGGGACGATTGCTCGATGGGTGGTGTTGTTGTGAGACTGATCTGGGTGGTGACGGCGTCGTCGGCGGCTCAGCCGCCGAGGCGTGAGGGATCGATGGTCAGCGGACGCTGATAGGAGATGTCCGAACGGTCTCGGCGAGGCTGGGGACCCGTCCGCATGAGGGTCTTTGTCCGTTCCGGAAGGTTTTTCACCACTGTCATCGCGACCTGGTCGAGTTGGTCGGGGATCGAGTCGAGCGGTGCCCAGTCCCGGATGCAGGCGCGCGCGGCGATCGCCCAGTGGCCGTCGCGTTTTTCGAATCGGTCGAGGTAGCGGCCACCGCTCATGGTCAGGGGTGTTCCTTCACGGTTGAGCCCGACGAACATGTAGTACGTCTCGGTGTGGGCGACATCGCCGTCGAGCTCGCAGGTGATGTTGAAGATGGCATGTTGGTGGGACAGGTGGGTCCGGGTGTGCATGTCGATCGCCCAGTCGGCGAACTCCTCCGGGCTTCCGACGAAGACGCCGTGGTCGTCGATGGCGTCGGGATGGTAAACCGACAGCAGCAATTCGCGATCGAGCCGGTCCACCGCCCGTGAATAGGTCATCAGGCAGTCGCGGATGCTCTGCCTGTCCTGCAGCTCTCGAACCGAGGCGGCCAGCTCGGTCAGGGACGGGGTTTTCTCGATCTCGGGATTGGCGGTCATCACTGCTCCTTGTCGTCCAGCGGGGCGCATCAGGCGATCGGGTGGTCCTCGCGTACACAGGCGATGTAGTCCCGCCACACGATGCGGCCGGCGAGGACGTCCTCGCAGGTGTAATCCTGGGTAGGGGTGTCCCACCGCAGATCGGTACTGACGAACTGGAGCAGCGCTCCGAACGTGACTCGAGGCGAGAGGAACGTTTCGCTCCAGGCCGATAGGCGGGTGTCGGTGTCGATGGGTTCGCACCCGTCGGTGCGCAGGGCCTCGACCGTGCGCGGGATGTCGTCGACCAGGAACGTCATGTGGTGAAAACCCGGGCCGCGGCGGCGCATCGCTTCGGAGATGAGCGAATCGCTGCGCAGCGGCTGCATCAGTTCCAGTTTGAACCCGGGCAGCATCCAGTGCGTCAGCCGGATCCCGGTCTCGTCGTTGTCCCCGCCGCACAGGAACGTCCCGCCGATCACGTCACGGAAAAACGTTGCGGCTTCGGCCATCGACGAGACCGCGAAGGCGACGTGGTCCACCTTGGTGATCCGCTCGGCGGTCCGGCCGCCACAGACCGTGGGATCGTCACCTGTCGAGGACATCGTGGTTCCTTCCGTCGAGTTGTGGGGATCGAGTGCTGTGCCGGTTATTCCGGGGCGGGCTCTGCGGATCGTCTGGCCCGAGGACGTGTCGCCTACCGGACGGCCGTACGCGATTCCGTGTCCAGAGTCTGCGCCGCCTCGTGTAGCGCGGCTGCGTCCGCGAGTTCGGCGGTGAACTGGGTACGGGTGATCGACCACAGACGCAGAGCGGCCAGGGCCGAGATCGCGAGCGGGATCGAGGCCGCCAGGAAGATGTACTTGGGGGCAACGGATTCGGAGGCGTAGCCGGCCAGGATCGGGGTGATGATCGCGCCGATACGGCTGATACCGACCATCAGGCCGTAACCCCGAGCGCGGGCGAGCGCCGGGTACATCGGTGGTGCCATGGCGGTGTAGGAGGACACGGACACGAACACGGCCAGTCCGAGTGCGGTGGCCATGACGAGGGCGAGGGGTCCGCCCATGGTGAGGGTGAAGAGCACCAGGCTGACCACGGCCAGGCTCAGTGCCATCCAGGCGATTCGGGTGGCGAGGAATCTCAGGCCGATGAGCCCGAAGACGATCGATCCGGCGAGGCTGCCGATGCTGATGATCGTGCCGGCGATGGCGCCGTCCTGAGTGCTGCCGCTGGCGTCGGCGATCAGCTGCGGCGTCCAGGTGCCGACGAAGTAGTACGCCGCGGTGAGGAAGGCGTAGCCGATCCACAGCAGTACGGTGCGCTCGCGCAGTTCGGCGCTGAGCACCCGAGGCTTGCCGGGGGCGGGGGGAGCGACGGTGGTCGACGACTGCGGTTGCTGCTCGGTGGGGGTGTAATCCAGGCCCAGTTTCGTCGCGATGCGAGCGACCTTGTCCTGTGCCCCCGGCTTGTCGGTGGTCAGCAGGAAGGTCAAGGTCTCGGGCAGCAGAGCGGCGACCAGGACGAGTCCGAGGAAGCTGACGGCGGCCCCCACCCAGAACATCGCCTGCCATGCCCCGCCGAAGATCGACATGAGGGACACGCCGGTAAGGCCGGCGAGGGTGCTGCCCAAGGGAAATCCGACGGTGACGATGCCGATGGCGAAATTGCGGCGCGCGGCCGAGGAGTACTCCTGGGCCACCACGATCATGGTGGCGCTGATGACGCCGACACCGATGCCGGTGAGGAAGCGGCCGCCGAGCATGACCGCAGAGTTCGGTGCCAGGGCGGTCGTGACCATCGAGACGATGTTCAGGGTCAGGCCCGCCAGGATCAGAAGGCGCCGGCCGTAGCGATCTGCCAGAGGAGCGACGAAGATCGCCCCCGCCGCCATGCCGAGGAGTCCGGCACTGATCAGGTATCCCTTTTCGCTGGGGGCGGCGAAGTCTGCCGGTAGATGAGGCAGCACGAAGCCCATGGCGAAGAAATCGAAGCCGTCGAGCATGTTGCAAAACATGCACAAGACAACGATGAGCCACTGATAAGGCCTCATCTTCGTTGAATTGATCTTGCTGATGACATCCATACCTTCTGCTCCCTCGTGGAACGGTGACGGGATGATGGCGTCTACCCAGCGCGCCGTGCCCGCCGGCTCGGCGGGCACTGGGTCGGTAGCTGCGGGCCGACGGAACCGATGGGACACTGACCTCGATCGAGGTGCGCCCTGACGTTCCGTGCCCGGACGGATTCGTCCTGGACGACGGTGCTTCCACCGTGGCGGGCATCGGCCGAGCCGGACGAACGCCATAAAAAACGATTGATTGTTTTCTGCGTCACACTGTGCGCTCCCACTCGGGGAATGTCAAGAAGTTTCAAAGCGATCTGTCGACTCGGTCACCGTCCCGGAGCGGATCTCAGCGGTTCCGGATGGCGGGGTTCGAAGAGGTCCCTGCCCTTCGGCCATCGTGCTCAGCACCTCCCGGACGAGAACGGCCATGTCGTGAGCCCACACGGAGGTCAGACCGCCATCGACGGTGAGAGATTGGCCGGTGACGAATCCGGAGCGGTCACCAGCGAGGAACACTGCCACGTCGGCGATGTCCTGGACTGTGCCGGCACGACCGAGCGGGTGCAACTCGCCCAGCCGTGGGGCCAGTCGGTCGAGGAACTCGTTGTGGCGTTCGCGGCCGAGGCGGGTGGCCTGGGCGAGGATGGGGGTCAGGATGACACCGGGAGTGATGACGTTGGAGCGAATCGCGTAGCGGCCCAGTTCGTGGGAGGCGGCGCGGGCGATCTGCTCGATTCCGGCCTTGACGGCCGAGTAGGACACCGATCCGATGCCGGCCAGTGTCGTGGCGATACTCGATATCGAGACGATGCTTCCGCCGGTGCCCTGGGCCTTCATACGCTGCCCGGCATGCTTGTGCCCCAGCAACACCGATCGTAGTAACAGATCGCTGGTGCGGGTGAAGGAGTCGGCGTCGACGTCGAGCAGGCGACCCTGGCCGCCGAGTGCGCCGGCGTTGTTGACCATGATGTCGATCCGGCCGAACGTGTCGACTGCGGCGGCAACGAGAGCCTGGATGTCGGTCTCGCAGGTGACGTCGGTGTGGTGGAACACGATCGAACCGGGATGGGTGTCGGCTACTTCGGCGCCGCGGTGGTCATCGATGTCTCCGACGAGCACCACGGCGCCGTTGTCGACGAACGCTTCGGTGACGGCGCGGCCGATCCCGCCCGCGCCACCGGTGACGACGGCTACCTTGCCGTTCAGTTCTCTGCTCACGAATCCCTTTCCGATCACTCGGTCCCGCAGAACCGTCCGTATGGGCGATGTCGGCCCCCGACGGCCGGTGGCGGATCGGCGGTGCGACCTACTCGCCGACGATGATCGATTCGGTGGGACAGCCGTCGGTGCGCGACGCAGATCCTCTACCGACACCCCAGGTCACAGGCCCGCGAACAGTCGGATCCAATACCTGAGCCGAGGGCCTCATCGCCAATGCTCCATGGGCATTCCCGCTACCGGAGACCACAACACCTGCACCTCTCGATTGCCGAGCCCACCCAAATAGAGCGTCTTCAGATCCGGTCCTCCGAAAGCGATGCTGGACAGGTTGGACACACGAGACCCACGGCTGTGCGAAATCTGATCCCAGGTCAGGCGCCCCTCGGCATGGGCCGAGGCGATCGCGTCCAGCTCACTGCGATTGACGTCTTCGAACACGACGGTCCAGGTCATATCCGGTGCGATGCGGATCAGGCGGTTGGAGATGACACAGACGATCCAGAGCGCGCCCTCCGCATCGACGGCCATGCCATCGGGGAAGGTGTCTTCCGGGTAGGTGATCCGGACAGGATTACTCAACAGGCCGTCTGCCGCAACGTCGTACCGGGTGGTGCGGCAGGCAAAGGTCTCGTTGACGAAAAGGTACTTGCCGTCGGGCGAGAGCCGTAGTTCGTTCGTCCAGTTCAGCCCATCTGCCGCAACAGTGACCTTGCCATCGTGCACCAGCAGGATCTGCCCGGTGTTCTCTTCCGCGGTGAAGTGGTCGTGCTTGCGTCTCAACGAGCTGATGGTGATCCAGGCCCGGTCACCGTCCACCAGCACGAAATTGGTGCGCGGTATAGCGGTCCCGTCGAGCTCGGTCGCGAAGGGGCGGGCCTCACCACGCCGTCCGACCCGCCAGACACCCCCCGCCTTACCCATATTGGCGAACAAGAAGTCACCGTCTGCCGTCAACGCGATACCGTTCGGCCGAAAGCCCTGCGCAATCAGATCTGCCTCGACGGCGGGGCCAGTGGTCCCGTCGGGCGCGATCCGCGCGATACCGAGCGTCCAATCGCCGGTGTAGATCGAGCCATCGCTTGCTGCCAGCACGCATTCCGGCCGGTTCAGGCCACTGCCGATCTGCGACAGATCCGCCGGCTGAAACGGCTCGATTTCGGTCAGCACCATTTGTCTTCTCTCCTGATTGCAATGGAGTCAGGCCGCGATCGGAGTGCGGTCGGGATCTCCGATCGCGGCGACTCTTTGGGGGCTCAGCGGTTGCGTCGGCGTGCACCAAGCGTGACGCTGCCGCTCACAAGGCCAGGTAACCGCCATCGACGGGAATCGTGACTCCTGTGACATACGAGGACATATCGGAAGCGAGGAACACCGCCGGGCCGGCGATCTCCTGTGTCTCGCCGACACGACCGAGCGGTAGTCGTTGGAGGAACTTCTCGCCCGCTTCACCGGTCACCGTCATCAGGTCGCTCTTGATCCTGCCCGGTGCCAGTCCGTTGGCTCGACCACCTGTCGGGCCGAGCGTTCGGGCGAAATACTGGACCAGTGAGCGGACGGCAGCCTTGGACGCGCCGTAGGCGGCACTCGATCTCGGCGCCGTGAATCCGGCAATCGACGAAACGAAGATCACGCTTGCGCCCGCATGCTTCAACGTGGGCAGCAGCGCGACTGTAATGTCCCATTGCGCAGTGAGGTTCACGCCGATGACCTGATCCCACTTCTCCGCCTGATCAGGATCGTTCGGTCTGATGCGGGGCGCGATGCCCGCATTGTTCACCAGCACATCGATATTTCCGTATTGCTCGGCCATCCGAGCGCCGAAGGCATTGACGCCCTCACGGTCGCTGATGTCCAGGATCTCGGCAGAGGCCGAACCACCCGAAGCCTTGATGTCCGCAACCACGACATCTGCTGCTTCCTTGTTCCTGTCAACCACCAGGACGTGTGCGCCTTCCGAGGCCAGAGCGGTCGAGATGGCCGAACCCAGGCCGCGGCCACCTCCGGTCACTACCGCCGTCTTATCGGACAGTCGTGTCATCTGCTTCTCTCCTTTCGCGAATCAACCGGCCGGTGTGGCAAGTCGATCGATTTCTGTGTGCATTCGGTGCCTTGGCCAGCTGTAAATCCGAGACGTCGCAGGATCACGACATGACGTATCCCTTGTAGCCGTTGCGGGTCACGTCCTCGCAGTACTCCCGGAACCTGGGATTGCCCCCAACGAAGAGCAACACCTCGCGTTTGTCGCGCCCCTCGATGTTCTTGTTGATGCCGGTGAACCAGGAGTTCGTCTGCCCAAGGAGCAACTTGCCCATCAACTTCGTGCAGTAGAGCGTATAGCTTTCGGCTGCATCGGGTTCCGGCTCTATGCGTTGGACATGGTTTTCCTTTGCATGGGCCATCATTTCGCTCAGCCAGTCGACGGCGAGCGCCGAGCAGCGCGGAATGTTGCAGAAGGTGGCCCCGCTCTGCGGTCCGACAAGCAGGAAGAAGTTGGGGAAACCGGGGCATTGCATACCCATGTAGGTGGTCACGCCATCAGCCCACGCATCCTTCAGTGCCACACCGTCCGTGCCGCGGATGTCGATACGGTTCCACGCTCCCTTGACTGCATCGAAGCCCGTGGCGTAGATGATGACGTCGAATTCGTGCAGGGTCTCGGTGGTCTGGATGCCATCGGGTGTGATTCTGGTGATCGGCGTCGTGTTCAAGTCGACCAGGGAGACGTTGTCCTGGTTGTAGACCTCGTAGTAGTCGGTTTCGAGAGGCACCCGCTTCATGCCGAAGCCGTGATCTTTCGGGATCAGCAGTTCGGCGGTGCGGGGGTCCTTGACCCGCTCACGAATCTTCTGGGCCACGAATTCCGAGACGTACTTGTTGGCTACCGGATCGGACAGCACGTCCTGATACGCACCGAGCCACAGCGAGAATCCCGGGCCCTTGTACAGTTCTTCCAGCTTGGCATCGCGCTCCTCCTTCGGAACGTCGAACAGGTTCTTCGGAATGAACTCGTGCGTATAGCCGGCAATGGATGCGTCGCACTTGGCAATGAACTCGTTGTAGTGCGATTTGATGTAGTCCATCCGCTCCTGGGTCATGGGACCGTTGCCCAGAGGCGTGCACCAGTTCGGTGAGCGCAGGAACACCGTCAGGTTCTTGGCGACCTTTGCCATCTCCTGAATGACCTGCACACCCGTTGAACCCACGCCGATCACGGCTACGCGCTTGTCGGAGAAATCCAGATCGGCGGGACCGAATCCGTTCGGGTCATGCGGCCAGTTCGCGGTGTGGAAGCTTTCGCCCTTGAAGGTGTTGATGCCGGGGGCGTTGGGCATCTGGGGCGCGGACAGCGGTCCGAGGGCCGAGAAGACGAAGCGTGCAGTCACCGGAGCGCGATACTGTTGTTCGAACTCGAGTGTCCAATAGTTGTTCTCGTCGTCGAAGACGGCCTTCTTGACCCGCGCGTTGAAGATGTAGTCCTTGCGGATGTCCATGAGGTCGGCCGCGCGGTGGATGTATTCGAGTACTTCCGGTTGGGCGGCGAAGCGCTCGGACCAGTTCCACTCCTGCATGAGCTCTTCATTCCAGAAGTAGCCGTACACTTCGCTCTCCGAGTCGACCCGAGCGCCCGGATAGCGGTTGTGATGCCACACACCGCCGATGTCGTTTGACCCTTCGACGCCCAGGACGGAGTAGCCCATCTCGCGCAGTCGATAGGTCTGGTACAGACCGGTCAATCCCGCGCCGATCACCACGGCGTCGAAATCGAGTTCTTTCGTCATTGCACTTCCTCTCGTTGGCCTGGGGGCGAGCGTTCCGGGCGGCCGAACAGGCGAGCCGCTTCGCTGCGTCGATCGAGCCCCGGACCAATAACAATCGTTTGTTTTTCATGCGCCGCACGTATCCACGGATATGTGTCACGCGTATGGGGCTTGCAGGGAATTCGAGGCCGGTCAGAGCCCCATCTGCTTGGCGATGATGCTGTGCTGGATCTCGTTGGTGCCACCGCCGACCATGCCGTGCTTGGCCTCGCGGAAGTAGCGCTCCATGTCGTACTCGGGCAGCGTCGCGTAACCGCCGAGGGCCTGCATGCCGTTGGTGGCCACCCGGAAGGCGGTCTTGGCGGCGAAGACCTTGGCCATGGAGACCTCCTTGAGCGCCTTCTCTCCACGGGCCAGCTTGGTGGCGGCGCTGTAGACCAGCAGGCGTGCCGCCTCGACCTCGCACTCGTCCTCGGCCATGCGGTGCTTGAGCACTTGGAAGGACGACAGTGGCCGGCCGAACTGGGTGCGGTCCTTGGTGTAGCGGATGGTGTCGTCGAGGGCGGTGCGGGCGTTGCCGACGTAGGTGGCTGCCAGGCTCAGGCGCTCCCATTCGAGGTGGCTGCCGACGACGGTCCAGCCGTCGCCCGGCTGGCCGATGATGTTCTCCACTGGGACGCGGGCGTCGGTGAAGAAGATCTCCGTCGTGCCGAGGCTGCGGCGGACGATGGTGTCGAGTTTGCGGACGTCGACGCCCTCGGTGGTGTTGGGCACCAGGATCATGCTCAGACCCTTGTGCTTGTCCTCGGACGTGCGGGCCATGACGGCGATGACTGTGCCCGGGAGGTGGGCTCCGGAGCAGAACACCTTGTTGCCGTTGATGATCCACGAGTCACCGTCTTGAACGGCGCGGGTGCGCAGGCCGGCGGCATCGGAACCGGCATTGGGTTCGGTGATGGAGATGCTGAACTTGATCTTGCCTTCCATGAAGTCCGGCAGGTACTTCTGGCGCTGCTCGTCGGTGCCGTGGAACGCAATGTTGGTGGCGGTGAACATCGAGGTCATGATCGCCGCGGCGAAGTCGAGGCTGTACTTGGCGATGGCTTCGCAGAAGATCGCGTACATCACCGGGTCGGCTTCGAGGCCGCCGTACTGCTCCGGGATGAGCAACCCGAGCCAGCCGCGGTCGGCGATCTTCTGGTACGCCTCCTCCGGGAACTCGCGGGCCTCGTCGTGCTTGCGGATGTACTCGATCCCGACCTCACGCTCCATGAAGGCGTGGACGGTCTCGTGCCACATCTGCTGCTCGTCGGTGAAACGGAAATCCATGAGTTCTCCTGGGGTGTGACGGGGGTGATATTCGGAGGACGCTGTGGTCTTGACCACCTTAACCGCATCTGATAGCAATAAACAAGTGATTGTTTTTTCAGCACCGTCCGCCCCGGTGTTCTCAGTCGGGCACCATGGAAAGATGTGAGCGTAGATGGGTCTGCAACACACGTACCAGGGCATACGAGTCCTCGACCTCAGCGAGAACATCGCCGGTCCCCTCGCGTGCATGATCATGGCCGACCTCGGCGCCGACGTGATCAAGATCGAACGCGCCGTCGGTGGCGATTCCACCCGGCTGCTCCCGCCGCAACGGGAAGGCACCGGAACGGTGTTTTCCACAGTCAACCGCAATAAGCGCAGCGTCGCCCTCGACCTCGCCACCAGGCAGGGGCGAGACGCCGTCCTGCGCCTAGCCCGCGACGTCGATGTGGTGGTCGAGTCGTTCCGGCCCGGTGTCGCCGAGCGACTGGGCCTCGGATTCGACGACGTCACCGCCGTCAACGACCGAGTGATCTACTGTTCGATCAGCGCCTTCGGCCGCGGACGACTCGGCCATGACCGCCCCGGCTACGACGCGCTGGTCCAGGCCTTCACCGGGATCATGAGTCTGACCGGTGACCCCGATGGCCGCCCGGCCCGCACCGCCCCCTCCCTCGTCGACATCTCCACCGGGATGTGGGCCGGCATGTCGATCATGGCCGCGCTGGCCAACCGGCCCCGTCAGGACGGTCCGGTCCGCCTCGAATCCACCCTGATCGACAGCGGCCTGTTCATGATGTGCCACCAGATCATCGGCCTCGTGGCCGCCGACTTCCACCCGCAACGACTGGGATCGGCCGCCCCCAGCACCGCGCCCTACCAGGAGTTCCCCACCTCCGACGGATCGATCATGGTCGCCGCCGCCACCAACCGACTCTTCCAAAAACTCTGCTCTGCAATGGAAGCCGAGGAACTCGTCGACGATCCGCGATTCGCGACCGTCACCGATCGGGTGCACCACCGCGAGGACCTCACCACCGAACTCGAGAAGGTGTTCGTCACCCAATCGTCCGGCTACTGGCTCGCGCGCATCGCAGCCGCCGGGGTGCCGGTCGGTCCCGTCCACTCCCTCGAGGAGGCCCTCGCCCACCCATTGACCAAGGAACGCGCACTGGTGGTCGACGACCCCGCTGCCGCACAGGTGCGCCTGCCGCTCGACCAAGACCGCGACCTGCCGCTCGTCTCTCCACCGCCGCTCGGCCAGCACACCGAGGACATCCTCCGTGAGGCCGGCTTCGCCCCCGAAGAGATCCGTGCCCTCGTATCCGCCGAGAACACCCTCCCGTGAACCGGAGACCCGCCGAGATGAATCCTGACACTACGACCGAACGCCGCTTGGCGCTGGAGCAACGGTACGCCCCGTGGCGGCCGCGTACCACCGCCCAACTGTTCGACGAGGTCGCCGCCGAGTACCCCGAGCGCCCCTTCGTCCTGACCGACGACCGCACCTACACCTACGCCGACATGCACCGGTGGACCCTTCGACTCGCCGCCGGACTGATGGCGGTCGGCGTGCGGCCCGGCGACCATGTCGCCGTGGACATGGCGAACTTCGCCGACTTCATCGCACTCAAGCTGGCAATCGCCCGGATCGGCGCGGTGTCCGTCGCGGTCAACTACCTGCTCCGGCACGAAGAACTGGCCTACGTGCTGCGCCAGTCCGACGCGAGCGTGCTGATCACGATGGACGAGTTCAGAGGGCTCGACTATCTGGACTGCCTCGACCGGATCGCTCCGGGCTGGGAGGACAACGGTGGGGGAGAGGCCCTGCCGCGGCTGCGGCACGTCTTCGTCCGCGCCGTGACCTCGGACCTGCCCCGCCGCGGCGCTCCGCTGTCCTGTATCGAGGCCGCCGGTGCCTCGATCCCCGACGAGCAGGTGCTCATGGTCACCCGCGGGGTCGGCGCGCGGACCGTCTCGGACATCCTGTACACGTCCGGGACCACGGGCAAACCCAAGGGGGTCATGCTCGTTCACGATGCGGTGACCCGCACCGCCTACAGCTCGGCCTATACGCGGGCCTTCCAGGACGGGCGTCGCATCGGCTACGCCCTGCCGATGTACCACGTCTTCGGCTACATCGAGGCGATGGTGGCGGCGATGTTCGTCGGTGGTGCCGTGGCACCACAGGTGACGTTCGATCCGGCGGCCATGCTCGCGTCGGTCTCACGCCACGACATCGACGAACTCATCTGCGTGCCGACGATGACCTCCCGGCTGCTCGACGCGGCCGCCGACGGAACCTACGACCTCTCACCCCTGTCGACGATGTTCTCCTCGGGCACCGCCCACAGCCCGGAGATGTGGCAGCGCATGCTCGACGTGCTCGGCGTCGAGGAACTGTTCACCGCGTACGGGCAGAGTGAGACCACCGCGTCGACGATGTGCACGCTGCCGGGAGACGCGCTGATCCGGTTCCAGACCACCAACGGCACCGTCAAGCCCGCCGGCGCCGCCGGCGACCCCGGCCTCGGCGCTGCCGTGGCGGTGTACAAGGTCATCGCGACCGACACCGGCGCCGATCTGCCGGTGGGAGAGATCGGTGAGCTCGTGGTGCGAGGCCCGGCGGTCACCCCCGGGTACTACAACAAGCCCGCCGAGACCGCGGCGCTGTTCACCGCGGACGGGTGGATGCGCACCGGCGACCTCGGTCGCCTCGACGCAGACGGTTACCTCACGCTGACCGGTCGGATCAAGGAGTCGTACCGCTGCGGTGGTGAGCTGGTGCTCCCGTCGGAGATCGAGGCCGTGCTCAACCGCCACGAGGCGGTGAAGGTGGCACACGTGGTCGGCGTTCCGCACGAGCGCATGGGCGAAGTCGGATGTGCCTTCGTCGTGCCTGCCGACGGCGCCTCGATCCAAGAAGACGAGTTGATCGCCTATTGCAGCGATCTGCTCGCCCGATTCAAGGTGCCGGCCCATGTCCTGGTGGTCGCCGAGCACGAGCTTCCGGTCACCGTGACAGGCCGGGTGCAGAAGTTCCGCCTGGTGCAGCGGGCGACCCAAGTGCTGGCCCAACGCGTCGAAACGGTGAGATGACCATGGCCCAACCCTCCAACGACATCGTCATCGTCGGCGGTGGCCTGGCCGCCGTGCGGACCGCGCAGGGGCTGCGGACCCTGGGCTACGACGGGCCGATCCGTCTGTATTCGAACGAGTCCGAACCGCCGTACGACCGCCCGCCGCTGTCGAAGGACTTTCTGACCGGTGAACTCGACACCGACGGCCTGCATTTGCTCCACGACAAGGCCCTGGCGAGACTCGACCTCGACATCCATCTGGATTCGGAAGTCGTCGCGCTCGATCCGGCCGGCCGCCGTCTGGCCCTTGCCGACGGCACCACCGTGCCCTACGGACGCCTCGTGGTGGCCACCGGGGCGCAGGCCCGCCGATTGCCGGGGTTGTCGCCCTCAGCGCGCATCCACTACCTGCGTACCGTCGACGATGCCCGTGCGCTACGCACGGCGTTGGCCGACGCCTCCCGGATCACGGTCGTCGGAACCGGCTTCATCGGGCTCGAGGTGGCCTCGTCGGCCCGCCACCTCGGTCTCGAGGTCGACGTCGTGGCCGCCGACGAAGGACCGATGATCGGCATCGTCGGTCGCCGGCTGTCCCAGTGGCTGACAGAGCTGCACACCGCGCACGGGGTGCGCCTGACCAATTCGGTCGTGGTGTCGTCGGTGGACGAGTCCGCCACGGGGGTGACCCTCACCCTCGACGACGGCACCTCCCGCTCCTCGGACATCGTGGCCGTGGGGGTGGGCGTCGGCCGCGAGCTGCAGTGGTTGCGCGAGGCCGGGCTCGAGGTGGACCGAGGCCTGGTGTGCGACGTCGACGGCCGCACCAGCGATCCGTTCGTCTTCGGTGTCGGGGACATCGTGTGCATGCACATCGGTCCCGAGCACGAGGACCTGCAGCACTGGACGGCCGCCGCCGACAGCGCCCGCCGCACCGCCCACGCATTGATGGAGGCCGAGCACTCCCACGACCCGGGCGACGGGTTCTTCTGGACCGAGCAGCACGGCCACCGATTGCAGTTCGTCGGTGCCGGCGGCACCGACGCCGAAGTGGACGTGCTCAGTGGATCGATCGACGAGGGGAAGTTCGTCGCGCACCTGCGCTGCGGGAGCACCGTCACCGGGGTGTTCGCCTCCAACAGTCCCCGCGAATTCCTCGAGGCGCGTCTGGCCTTTCAGAAGCAGGCCGCGGCCGGCGCCGTCGGCTGACGGCGAATTCTTACGATCAGGAGGTACCTGTGAGCATCGATATCGAACGCACCCTCCCCGTAGCGGACCGGGTGGCGATCACCGAGTTGTACGCGCGCTACTCGACGTCCTTCGACACCGGGGACGTCCCAGGATGCATCGAATTGTTCACCGAGGACGGCACATTCACCGTTACGGGGCGGGAACCGGTGGCGGGCACAGCGGCACTGGCGCAGTTCTTCGCCGCCGCGGCCCAACGGTCCGCCGGCACCCATCACATCGTCAGCAACATCCTGGTGGAGAAAATGTCCACGGATCGGGCGCGGGGCAGCGCGCGCGTGCTGGCACTGCGGGTCGACGGCGAGACCGTGCGTCTGGCCGCCCTGGGGCGGTACCGCGACGAGTTCGCCAAGGTCGACGGCCGTTGGCTGATCCACACCCGGTGCGTCGACTCCGGTGTGCCGGACTCGCTCGTCGGCGCCGTCGTCGTCCGGCCCGACTAGGCGTGGGCTGCGCCGTGGCCGACGCGCACGCTCGCCAGCACGATCTCGGCCACGCCCGCAGCGACCGCCTCGGCCGGCTCCGAGCCGTCCGCGGGCAACCATTCCGGGCACCAGTTCACCATGCCGAGGACGGCGCGTACGGCGGTCGGACGATCGAGGTCGGGGGCGAATTCGCCGGCCGCTACCCCGGCGTCGATGATGTCCCGGAGCCGGTGTTCGTAGGCGTAGCGCTTGGCCACGATCCGGGTGCGCTCCGGTGGTTGGATGTGGCGCCACTGGTGGTAGACGACTCGGGCGCGGTTGACGTCTTCGGCCACGACCCGCACGTGGGCCTCGACGAAGTGCCGCAGTTGTTCGGTCGGAGTGCCGGGCAACTCGGCCACAGCGTCGAGGTACTGGTCGATGCCGCTCTCGACGAGACTGACCAGCATCGTGTGCTTGCTGTCGATGTGGGCGTACACGCTGCCCGGCTGGATTCCCAGCGCCTCGCCGAGGTCGCGCACGGAGGTACCGGCATAGCCTTGCCGGCTGAACAGACGCACCGCTGCCGCCATGAGCCGTTCCTGCTTGGTCGGTTTCTTCGGTGCCGAAGCGCGGGCACGGGACTGCCGGGGCATGGCGCCTCCTTTCGAACGGGTGGCCGTGCAGTGCGGACACCACGGCATGACACCTGATTGTTCTCTACCCGGTTTCCGACGAGTACAGCGGTCTTGTTACCGGCCTCACCTGATGTTACATTCAAAAAACAAATGATTGTTCACCGCTCCTCGGTGACTCGAACGGAGGAAGTTCGATGAAGCAATTGGCCACCCCCTTCCAGGAGTACTCACAGAAGTACGAGAACATCCGCCTCGAACGAGACGGCGGCGTCCTCCTGGTCACCGTCCACACCGAAGGCAAGAGCCTGGTGTGGACCTCAACCGCACACGACGAGCTGGCCTACTGCTTCCACGACATCGCGTGCGACCGGGAGAACAAGGTCGTCATCCTCACCGGCACCGGCCCCTCGTTCTGCAACGAGATCGACTTCACCTCGTTCAACCTCGGCACCCCGCACGACTGGGACGAGATCATCTTCGAAGGCCAGCGTCTGCTCAACAACCTGCTGAGTATCGAGGTGCCGGTCATCGCGGCGGTCAACGGACCGGTGACCAACCACCCGGAGATCCCCGTCATGTCGGACATCGTCCTCGCCGCGGAGTCCGCCACCTTCCAGGACGGACCGCACTTCCCTTCCGGCATCGTGCCCGGGGACGGCGCCCACGTGGTGTGGCCGCACGTGCTGGGCTCGAACCGTGGACGCTACTTCCTGCTGACCGGCCAGGAACTCGATGCTCGCACCGCCCTCGACTACGGCGCGGTCAACGAGGTCCTGTCCGAGCAGGAGCTGCTGCCCCGCGCCTGGGAGCTCGCCCGCGGTATCGCCGAGAAACCGCTCCTGGCCCGCCGGTACGCCCGCAAGGTGCTGACCCGTCAGCTGCGGCGGGTCATGGAAGCCGACCTGAGTCTCGGCCTCGCGCACGAAGCGCTCGCCGCCATCGATCTGGGAATGGAGTCCGAACAGTGACCAGCACAGCACCCTCGACCGTAGCCGAGACGGGGACTTTCCACGTCGACCGCTACTTCGAGGACTTCCCGGTCGGCACGGTCTGCGTCACCGGCGGTCGCACCGTGGACATGTCCGACATCTCGATGTTCGCCGGCCTGACCGGCGACCACTATCCCCTGCACACCGACGAACAGTACGCCAGCCGAACCCAGTTCGGTACCCGAATCGCGCACGGGCCCTTCACCTTCTGCATCGCGGTGGGTCTGGTGGCCCTGGCCGGCTTCTACGGCGAAGCCATCGTCGCGATGCGCGAGGTCCAGTCGATCCGTGCCCTCAAGCCGGTGCGTCCCGGCGACACCGTGCACGTCCGGGTCGAAGTGGTGGCTGCCGAACCCGCACGAAAGCCCGACCAGGGCATCCTCTCCCTCGATTACACCGTGGTCAACCAGCACGACGAGACGGTGATGACCGTCCGAATGGTGTTGCTGGCCAAGCGACGTAGCCCCTTGGAAGGCTGACACATGACACTCTCTTCGACCGATCTCGGTTTCAACCCCATGGCGGGAAGCCCTCTCGAAGCAGCTTTCGTGGGTATCGCCGAAATCCCCTCCGGGCGCTATCCGAACCGCCCCTTCATCGGCTCCCTCGTCGAGGTCGCGGTCGCCGCGGTCCGCGACGCCGGCATGCAGATCTCCGACATCGACACGGTGCTGCTGATCCCGTGCCTGCACTCCGCGGACGATCAGGCCGACCTCATCTTCTCCCGTGTGGTGGAGGAACTCGGCCTGCACGGCCGCGCCAAGGCCAGCGCCATGCTGCACTCCGGCGGATCGACCAGCGACAACATCACCCGCACCGCCGCCGGCCTGATCGCCAGCGGACAGGCCAAGAACATCCTGGTGGTCCAGGCCGACAAGTGGGGCTCCGCCCCCGTCGCGGACATGGTCGACATGCTCAGCGGCTACGGCATCCCCCGCGAGTGGGAGCGCCCCACCGGCCTGACCTTCAACGCGGTCGGCGCCCTGATCACCCAGCGATACATGGCAGCGTCCGGCTCGACTCCGGAAGAGATGGCCGCGGTATGCGTCGCCCTGCGCCAGTGGGCCCGACTCAATCCGAATGCGATGTACAAGGACAAGGACCTGACCGTCGAGCAGGTGCTCGGCTCGAAGATGGTGTGCGATCCGATCCATGCCATGGAGTGCCCGATGTTGGCCGACGGCGCCACCGCGTACGTGATGACCAGTACCGAGAATGCCCGCAAGACGCATGACCGGTGGGTCCGGATCGCCGGCTCGGGCGGCTGCGTGTCGCACTACAGCATCGGTCAGGAGAACGACCTGGCCACCATGGGATGGCGGCGGGCCGGTGAACGCGCCTACGAACAGGCCGGCTGGGGCCCCGACGACGCCGACATCGCGCAGGTCTACGACTCCTATGCGGCCGTGCTGACCATCGGCCTCGAGGGCCTGGGCCTGTGCAAGCTGCATGAGGGCGCCCGGCTGTTCGCCGCCGGGGAGTTCTCTCCCGGCGGCCGCCTGCCGGTCAACACCAACGGCGGTCTGCTCTCGGCCGGGCACACCGGCGTCGGCGGCGGCACCGCCCTGCTGGTGGAGGGCATCCGCCAGCTCCTCGGCCGCGCCGAGGACGCCCGCCAGATTTCCGATTGCCGGCGTGCCGTCTGCGGCGGCTCCGGCGGCACCTATATGGACAGCCAGGTGCTCCTGCTCGAGCGCGTGGACAAGTGAGGGACAACATGACGACTTCTCTGACCGACGAGTACTACGCCGCGCTGAGCCGAGGCGAACTGGTGATCCAGCAGTGCGGTGGATGCCACAACCCCATCATGTACCCGAAGTACGTGTGCCCCTCCTGCGGCAGCACCGATCTCGGATGGACGCCCACTCCCGGCGCGGGACAGCTGCACAGTTTCGCGATTCAGCGAGTGGGGGCTCCAACCGGATTCGAGGACGACCTGCCGTACGCCGTCGGCGTGGTCAAGCTCGATGAGGGCGTCCAGCTCCTCGCCCGTCTCCGTCCCGATGCGAACGGCGGCTGGGACGCCTATCGCTGCGACATGCGGGTCCAGTTCGACACCACCCCGGACGAAGGCCGCCATATCGCCTGGTTCCGGGCGGAATAGGAAGCCGGTGCCGTGTCTATCCCCGAGATGAACATCGCGACCTTCCTCGCCAAGTCCGCAACCCACCACCCGGATCACCCGGCCATCGTGGCCGGGGCCCGGACCGTCACCTACCGCGAGTTCTACCGTCGTGCCCTGAGCATCGGCGGCGAACTGCTCGCCCGCGGGCTGCGTCGCGGAGACCGGGTCGCCTTCGCGCTGCACAACAGTCCCGAGGTCCTCGAGACCGTCTTCGGGTGCCTGGCCGCCGGGCTGGTCGCCGTTCCGATGAACGCCCGGCTGCACCCCAAGGAGATGGGCTACATCGTCCGCTCCTCGGGAGCGAAGGTACTCATCCACGGCACCGCCTTCACCGCCCAGATCGACGAGCACCTGGGCGAATTCGACGGCATGCAGTGGCGCTTCGAGGTCGGGGGCACCGCGGGCATCGAACCGTACGACCGCCTCCTCGACTCCGGCACGCCGCTCGAGGCGCCTGTGGAGGTGACCGCCGAGGACGCGAGCTGGCTGTTCTACACCTCCGGCACCACCGGACGCCCCAAGGGCGCGACCTGGACCCACCGGACCGGCCGCGTGGTAGTGATGAACTACCTCGCCGACGTCTACAACATCGACCATGACGATGTCGTGCTGCACGCCGCACCCCTGTCGCACGGTAGCGGAATCGTCGCTCTGCCCACCATCGCCCGGGGCGCAACCAACGTCATCCTCGATGCGCTGAGCTTCTCCCCGGAACTGCTGTTCGACACCGTCGCCCGGCACAAGGTCTCCCACATCGCCTTCCTCGCCCCCACCCAGATCGTCGCGATCCTCGACAAGTACGACCCGGACCGGTTCGATCTGAGCACCGTGAAGGCAGTGTGCTACGGGGGAGCCCCGATCTACCTCGAGCACCTCAAGGCCGCTGTCGAAACCTTCGGCCCGATCTTCGCGCAGATCTACGGCCAGGGGGAAGCTCCGATCACGGTCACCGGACTGACCCGGGAGATGCACGCCCGGTTCGCGGCCACCGACGATCCCCGCCTCGGATCGGCCGGCATAGCCCGCACCGACGTCGAGGTGCGGGTGGTCGATGCCGACGGCACTCCCGTCGCTCCCGGCCAAGCCGGCGAAATCATCGTCCGTGGCGACGTCGTCATGCGCGGGTACTGGAACAATCCCGAGGCCACCGCCGAGGCGCTGCGCGACGGATGGCTCTACACCGGCGACGTGGGCACCTTCGACGACCAGGGCTACCTCTACCTTCTGGACCGGACCAAGGACATGGTGGTCTCGGGCGGCAACAACGTCTACCCCCGAGAGGTCGAGGAAGTGCTGATCACCCACCCTGCGGTGGCCAGCGTGGTGGTCTTCGGCATCCCCGACGAGTACTGGGGCGAAGCCGTGCATGCCGTGGTCGTGACCGAACCGGGCCACCAGGTCACCGCCGAGGAGCTCATCCGCTTCTGCGGGGAGAACCTGGCCGGATACAAAAAACCCAAAGCCGTGGAGTTCGTACCGGAACTCCCGGTCAGTGCCTACGGGAAGATCCTGCGCCGCGAGGTCCGCGACCGCTACTGGGCCGGCCACGACCGCAAGGTCGGCGGCGGCGCACGCGGCGTGGCGACCGCGACGCCGTAACGACCTTGGCATGCCGGGCCGCCGCGACGGCGCCACGACCCTCGCGGTGGCCCGGCCGCCTCACAGAACCAGGAGTTTGCCGTGGACAGAGTTTTCATCGCCGGCGTCGGCATGACACCGTTCGTCAGCCGCACCGACCAGACCCTCGGCGAGATGGCAGCCGCGGCCGCCGCGCAAGCCTTGACCGACGCCGCCATCGAGCCCCGCGACGTCGGCCGGGTGTATTTCGGCAACGGCGCCGCCGGCCTGCTCACCGGCCAGGAAATGATCCGAGGCCAGGTGGCGCTTCGCCACACCCCCTTGGCTGGAATACCCCTGGTCAATGTGGAGAACGCGTGCGCCTCCGGCAGCAGCGCGGTGCTCGGGGCATACGACGCCATCCGCGCCGGCCGCTGCGACGTGGCCGTGGCCATCGGCGTCGAAAAACTCTCCCACAGCGAGAAACACCGCACCTTCGCCGCCATCCGCGGCGCGACCGATGTCGCCGAACTCGACACCGATGCTGCTGCCCAGGAACTGAAGAGTTCGGCCCTGCTCGACGTCTACGCCGCCGAGGCCCGCGAGTACATCGACACCTACGGCGCCTCGGTCGAAGACTTCGCCGCCGTGGCGGTCAAGAACCGCACTCACGGCGCCCTCAACCCCCGGGCCCAGTTCGGCACCCCGCAGACGATCGACGACGTGCTCGCCGCCCGCATGATCGTCGACCCACTGACCCTGCCGATGTGCTCACCGACCACCGACGGCGCCGCCGCCGTCGTGCTCGTGTCCGAGCGCTACCGCAACCGCAACGGGGCAGGCACGTGTCAGATCCGGGGAATCGACCTGGCCTCCGGCCACGGCGCCGGCTCGGAACCGGTCGCCCGCGCTGCCCGCGCCGTCTACGACGCCACCGGCATCGGCCCCGACGACCTCGACGTCATCGAGGTTCACGACGCCGCAGCACCGTCGGAGATCCTGCAGTACAGCGAAATCGGATTGTGCGAGGACGGGGAAGGACACCTGCTGCTGCGCAAGGGTCAGACCGCCCTCGGCGGCCGTACCCCCGTCAACGTCAGCGGCGGTCTGCTCAGCCGGGGACATCCCCTCGGCGCCACCGGCTGCGCCCAGATCGTCGAACTGTTCGACCAGCTGAGCGGACGAGCCGGAGCCCGGCAGGTCGAACGCGCCGGCGTAGGGCTGGCAGTCAATGCCGGCGGATGGCTGGCGGGCGCCTACGCCACCACCGTCGCCACCCTCCTCACGCGGTGACCGTCGTCGGCACCGTCCATCCAGCACCCAAGGAGACACCAGTGCGGCAAGACCTGGAAACGCTGTACTACGAGCAGGCCGACGACGGCGTCGTCGTACTGACACTCAACCGCCCGGATCGGGGCAACGGGGTCGTGCCGGAACTGGTCCGGGACTTCGTGGAGACCTTGACGCGGCTCGAGGCCGACAAGAGTGTCCGTGCCCTCGTCCTGACCGGCGCCGGGAAGCAGTTCTCCGCCGGTGCCGATCTGAAGGCGATGAAGGACTACCTCGAACATCAGCACCGCGTCGAGCACGAACCCTACAACGCCCGGGTACTTTTCCCCCTGACCCAGCGTGTCGTCGCATCCCGGCTGCCGACGATCGCGGCGATCAACGGGGGCGCCACCGCCGGGGGCCTCGACTTCGCCCTGGCATGCGACATCCGCATCTGCTCCACCAGAGCGAAAATGGGGGAGACCTACATCAACATGGGTCTTCCCCCTGGCAACGGTGGCTCCTACTTCCTGCCGCGACTCCTCGGATCGGGCATGGCGGCGGAATTGGCGCTGACCGGGGACGTCATCGACGCGCAGCGCGCTCTCGAGATCGGGCTGGTCAACCGTGTAGTCGAACCCGAGGACCTGCTCCCCGAGGCGGTGGCGCTGGCCGGCAAGATCGCAGCCAAGTCCTGGCGCGCGGTCGAGGCCACCAAACAAGCCTTGCGCTCGACGTGGCAAGTCGACCTGGCCACCTCGATGACCAACAGCTTCTGGGCGGTCTCGGCCCTGCACTACGGGCCGGATCTGCTCGAAGGGGTCTCGGCCTTCCTCGACAAGCGTCCACCACGCTTCAACGAGGATCGGACACACGCCGCGGATTCGCCCACCGCGGATCCGGCGGCATCGGCGCCCGCTCACGCCTCACTACAGTGACGCCTCACTACAGTGACACTGTGAGCACTTCGGAACGGGCACCTGCCGCCGCCACGCGCGAAACGATCCTCGCCGCGGCGACGGCACTGTTCGGTGACCTCGACTACCCGGCCACCTCCATCCGCGACATCGCCCGGGCGGTCGACATGCTCCCGGGCAGTATCTACGCCTACGTCGAGAGCAAAGAGGCGATCTTGTACGAGATCGTCTCCACCGGGATCGACCGGTTCGTCTCTGCGGTCGAATCCATCGACCCCGCCACCGCACCGGACGAACGACTCGAACAAGCCATCCGTGCCCACATCGACATCGTCGCCGAAAACCCGCAACGGGCCCTCGTCGTCTTCCATCAATGGCGGTATCTGGGCGACGAGTCCCGTGCCCAGGTGATCGCAGCCCGGCGCCGTTACGAAGAGTTCTTCCGCACCACCATCCGCGAGGGCGCCGAGACCCAGGTATTCCGCCCTGACCTCGACGTTCGCTACGCAACCTTGACGGTTCTCGGCGCGCTGAACTGGGCGCCGGAATGGATCCACGCCGACGATCCAGCGCGTGCGGACAGCGGGCGGAAGCTGGCATACATCCTTCTCGCCGGGCTGCGTCCATTCGACGAGAATGCACCGTAGCGGTCGATGTCGCAGCAGCCGGGAAGCGGCACGAACCCGATGCTGTCGCCTTGGTAACGACTGTTTGTTTGGGTTACATTCGTAAGAAGAACTGACCGTCCCGGACGGGGAAGGGGGAGGCATGCCACCGAGACAACGGCGTAACAACAGCCGTTCCGCAAAGAGCGGCCCGGTTTCGGCTGCGGAGATCCGTGCAGCCGCCTTGGCCTTGTTCAGCGAGCGGACGTTCCCCGTCATCGGGATGCGAGACATCGCTGAGGCGGTCGGGCTGCTGCCCGGTAGTCTGTACGCCCACATCAGCAGCAAGGAAGAGTTGCTCGCCGACATCGTCACCGAGGGCATCACGAACTATCTGGTAGAACTCCGCCCCTTCCTCGAATCCCAGGATCCGGCTCCCGATCGGATGCGCGGCGCCGTCAAGGCCCACGTGAAGGTGCTGGCGAAGACCCTCGAACAGACCCGGGTCGCCTTTCATCAATGGCGGTTCCTCGGTGACGGTGCCCGAGAGCAAGTAGTCGAGCTGCGTAAGCAGTACGAGAATGTATTTCTGCAGATCTATCGGGCGGGGGTCGCGGAGGGCACCTTCCGGAAGGCGCGCAGCGAGCGCATCGCAGTGCTTGCGGTGATCGGCATGCTCACCTCCGCATCGGAGTGGTATTCACCCGAAGGTCGGCTCGGTGCCGACGAGTTCGGTGAAGCCCTGGCCGAAGCCGCAGTGGACGGGCTCGTCGCGACGAGCTGACCGGCCGAGGACGGGTTCCAACTCCGTGGTGCATATTGAGCGACACTGCTAGTCGGGTCGCGACCGAGCGCCGGCACAGCGCACCGGGCCGGCACGCCCCGACGGGAGTGCACCACGGGACCGCCGCCGAGGTGCATCGTCGGCAGCCGCTCGGCGAGTACTGGGCTGCACACTCCGAGCGGTTCCGCCGCCCCACGGCGCCGGCCCTGTCCGGGCTCACTGGCCGCAACACCCGCCTGTCTCGAGCAGAGTGGCAACTACCGGCTTGATCATGCGCATGACCGTCAAAGCGTGGGAATGTGCTCGGCTCAGGTCTCGCTGTCCGGGTGGATCGGTGACGTGCGCAGCTCGCTCTCGTCGCCCTCGGAGACCTCGAACACCTGCAGGGGCGTGTTCGGGGGAGGGGTGCCCTCGTTCCGTCCGGGCGTTGCCGCCGCGGAGGGGGCCGTCGACGACTCGATCCGCCGGCGGAGCTCGGCGAGAAGCAAGTCGGTAGGCACCCGGGTGAGATCGGGCCCGGCACCGTCTTCCGGGATCTTTGTCACCGTGACCACCCCGGCACGCTCGTGGAAACGCATCGACCGATGCGATTGTCTCAGAGCGCGTGACGGCGAGTCATCGGTTTGCGGGGTCGGTGCGACGCATCGCGCGCCGGGCCTGCTCCTCGGTGAAGTTCGGTGTCAGGCGCAATTCCTCCAGGGGGACTTCACGTTCGGTGCTGCGGACCTCGACGCGCACGGGGTCGCCGGTGGCGTCGTCGGACAGGCCGAGGGGGCCGCCGCGCTCGCCCTGGAGGTACTTGTCGCCCCACTGCATCAGCGCGAGCACCGCAGGCAACAGGTCGCGGCCCTTCTCGGTGAGGATGTATTCGTACCGTGTCCGCTGCCCGGGCTTCTTGTAGGGCCGGCGCTCGAACAGGCCCTCGGCGGTCAGTTCGCGCAGGCGTGCGGCCGCGACGGCCTCGGTGATGCCGACGCGGCGCGCGAAGTCGTCGAACCGGGTGGTGCCGTAGTAGGCCTCGCGCAGGATCAGCATCGCCGAGCGGGTCCCCACCACGTCCATCGCCTTGGCGATCGAGCACTGGGAGGCCTGCCAGGCGTCGCGATCGGCGAGGAAGCCGTCCAACCGTGCCGCATGCATGCCCCCATCCTATCTGACTTGCCAAGGCCATAGTCAGCTTCTAACCTATCTGGCTATGGAAAGCCAAAGTCAGGCCTCGGTCCGGATCGGCCCGCTCCTCGCCGTCCTCTCGGGAGCGCCCTTCGTCGCGAGCCTCGATCTGTTCGTCCTCAACGTCGCACTGGGCGACATCGGGACCAGCTACCCCGGCAGCTCGCTGGGAGAGCTCAGCTGGGTGCTCAGTGGCTACGCGATCGTGTACGCGGCGCTGCTGGTCCCGCTCGGTCGCTGGGCCGACCGCATCGGCCGCCGGCGCGGCTTCCTCGCCGGCCTCGGGCTGTTCACCGTCGCGAGCGCGGCATGTGCGCTGAGTCCGTCGCTGTGGGTGCTCGTGATCTGCCGGCTGTTCCAGGCCGTCGGAGCCGCGGCGCTGACGCCGGCCAGCCTGGGGCTGCTCGTGAGCGCGGTGCCGGAGGCGCGACGTGCCGGTGCCGTGCGGATCTGGGCGGCCACGGGTGCTGCGGCGGCGGCGTTCGGCCCGGTGGTCGGCGGGCTTCTGGTCGAGGTCTCGTGGCGCTGGGCGTTCCTGATCAACGTCCCGATCGGGATCCTGCTCCTCGCCGTCGCGCGGCGCGTCGTGCCGGACATCCGCCCGGTCGATTCCGGCACCCGCCTCGACCTGGCCGGCGCCGCTCTGCTGACGCTGGGCATCGGTGCACTCGCGCTCGGACTCGTCCAGGGGCCGGAGTGGGGCTGGGCCGACGTCCGCATCCTCGCCGCGTTCGTCGTCGCCGCCGGGGCCCTGCTGCTGTTCGCGCACGTCAACGCCCGGCACCCCGCGCCGCTGATCGAGCCGAGTCTGCTTGCGGTGCGCTCCTTCTCCTGGTCGAACGTGACCGCCCTGATCTTCAGCGCGACGTTCGCGGCCGGTCTCCTGGCCAATGTGCTGTGGGTGCAACAGGTCTGGGGATACTCCGCCCTGCGGACGGGTCTGGCCGTGGCTCCCGGGCCGCTGATGGTGCCGCTCTTCGCCGCCGTCGGGCAGGTGCTCGCGCGACGTTTCACCCCCGGCACGATCGCCGCAGCGGGATGCGTGCTGTGGGGCGCAGGCGCCGGCCTGGTCCTCGCGACGGTGGGGCCGGAGCCGGAGTATGCGACCGCGCTGCTGCCCGGCTGGCTGATCGGCGGCGTCGGCGTGGGGCTGGCCTTGCCGACCATCCTCTCGGCCGCCACGGCGCAACTGCCCCCCGCACGCACCGCCACCGGCAGCGCGATCGTCACCATGAGCCGGCAGCTCGGCACCGTGCTCGGGATCAGCGTGCTCGTCGCGATCCTCGGGGCCGGTGACGATGCGGTGTCCGCCTTCCGATTCTCCTGGTGGACGATCGCGGCGGTTGCCGTCGTCGCCGCCCTCGCCGCCGGAGGTATGACCCCCCGCCCGTCCACACCGGAAGTGAAGGTCCTGGCATGACCCATCTCGCCCCCGCCCCCTTCCCGATCGAATTCGATTCCAGCTGGCTGGGATTCGGTGGCGTGCACGGCGGACTCGTCGTCGCGGCCCTGATCCGCGCGGCCGCCGTGGAAACCGGCGCAACGCCGCTCGCCGTCTCGGCGCACTTCACCGGCCCTGTGCAGCCCGGCCCCGTCGACGTCGCGGTCGACGACGTCCGCGGCGGCCGGACCGTGAGCGCCCGGGCATCGATGCCGGACTCGGTCACCGCCCTCGTCAGGCTCGCCCGGACGGTGGGTGAAACGACCTGGCCGCGTACGGGAAGCGATTTCGGCGGCACGGATCCCGTGACGCTGCCGCCCCTGGAGATCCCGGTCGACTTCGTGCCGTTCTCGCAGTACCTCGACATCCGGCCGATCAATGCGGCCCGGCCCTTCGGCCGGGGCGACGACCCGGAATTCGAGGTGTGGATACGGCTGATGTCCGCGGTCGGGTTCGCTCCGGTCGAGCGCGCCGCGATCCTCCTCGATGCGCTGCCGCCGGGGTTGTTCGCGACGATGTCCGCACCCGTCCCGGTTCCCACGGTGGAGTTCGCGGCGCATTTCGCCCCGTCGCGTGCAGCTGCCGACGGTTGGTATCACCTGCGGCACCGAACGGTGTGGGCCACCGAGATGCTGTGCGTCGACGAGGCGGAGCTGACCGACGGCGACGGCCACCTCGTCGGTCAGGCCCGGCAGCTGCGCCGCATCCTCGGAGGCTGACGGAGGCGTCGGTGATGCACATCACGGAGTGGGACGTCGAACCGCGGGTAACACCTAGAACGTACCGCTCGATGATCTTGATGGCGTCCCCAGTGGTGCACCCTGCTGCTGCGGGAGCGTCGTTCGTCCCCGCTCATGCGAGGACGGAAGGATCGTCACTCGACACAACGGAGGTAAACATGGTTCTCGGTTCCCTCGCTGCAACGCTGTTCACGCTGCTCGCCGGTCTCGGCATCCTGCTCTGACCCACGCTCGACCCACGCCGCAAGCGCTCCGCCTCGAAGCGGGAGCGCTTGCGGCGCGCGGTCCCGGCTCGTGCCGGGCCTGTCTCGACGGCCGACGGTCAGCGGCCGTTGCCGCCTCCATTGTTGCCGCCTCCATTGTTGCCGCCCCCGTTGTTTCCGCTGTTGCTGTTGTTTCCGCCGCCGTTTCCGTTGTCGTTGCTGGGCTTTTCGGGCTTGGGAGGCTTCTCCTCCGCCGGCGGTTGCGCCGGCGCCGGGGCCGGCACGGGAAGGGTGGTGAAGACGGGCCCGGTGTCCACGGCCGAGGGGGTGGGCGAACCCACGCTGCCGACCGGTGTCGGGGCGGTGGCGGGAACGCTGCTCGTCCCCGGCGTGGCGACCGGCGGTGTGTCGCCGCCCTGACCCCAGGCCAGCAGGAGGAGGGCGACCACCGCCGCGGCGGTGAGGCCGATTGCGAGCAGGATCCGGCGGCGACCGGAGTCGGGCGCCGCGTCGAACGTCGACCGCGTCGGGACGGGTGCCGGCACGGGCGGCCCGGCAACGGTGAACCCCCGGGTCGGCGCGTGGATCACCTCGGTCACCGGATCGGCGCGGTGCGGTTCCCGCAGTGTGGCCAGGTGCGGTTCCCGCAGTGCGGCCAGGTGCGGTTCCCGCAGTGCAGCGAGCATGTCCCGGGCGCTCCCGAAGCGGTGCTCCGGTTCGCGTGCCATCGCACGCTCGATCACGGCCACGAGTGCGGGGTCGACGTCCGGTCGCGCGGTGGCCAGCGGCGGCGGCGGCCCCTGCGTGATCGCCCGCGCCAGGGCCAGCAGGTTGTCGTAGTCGTAGGGTTTCCGCCCGGTCAGCGCCTCGTACCCCACGGCCCCGGCGGCATACAGATCGTCCGTCACGCTCGCCGGTGTGCCGGAGAGCCGATCGGGGCTCAGGTAGGCGACGGTGCCGACGAGTTCACCGGTACGGGTGTAGTCCTCGCCGGCGCTCTTGGCGATACCGAAGTCGGTCACCTTCACCGTTCCGGTCTCGGTGAAGAGGATGTTGCCGGGCTTGATGTCGCGGTGGAGAATCCCGGCGTCGTGCGCCGCGGCGACCGCAGCCACCACGGCGATCAGTATCGCGCGCACTCGGTCCTCCGGCATCGGGCCGAGGGCGATCTCGTCGGCGAGGGTGCGGCCGGGCAGGCGTTCCATCACGATGTACGGAACTCCGGCGTCCTCGCCGCTGTCGTGCACCGCGACGATGTGCGGATCGGTGAGGTTCGCGGCGGCTCGCGCCTCGGCTTCGAAGCGCCGGCGCACGTCGGGCTGGCGGCCGAACTCGCCGCGCAGCACCTTCACCGCGACGGGCCGCCCCAGCCGCGTGTCCCAGCCGTCGTGGATCTCGCCCATGCCGCCGCAGCCGAGCAGGCCGCGCAACTCGTAGCGGCCGGCGAGCAGTTCGGGAACGGGCATGGTTCCAACGCTAGTGCGGTGCCGGGGGTGGTACCAGGCAAGCCTCGCCGGACGGCCGTCGTCATGCGGTCCGAGTCGTGTGGCGCGGCGGGACGCCGCCGTCCCGTGACCGGTCAGGTGGGGGTGCCGGCCGCGGCCGCGCCGCATCCGGCTGCTGCGGCGTCCCGCAGGTCGTCGACGGATACTCCCGCGACCGCCGCTGCGGCGGCCACCCCACCGAACAGGGTGCCGACCAGCCCGTGCGACGGGCGCACCCCCGCACCGGCGTGGAACAGGCCCTCGACCGGTCCCGTCGCGCCGAGGCGGGTGAACGTCTGGCTCGGGGTGAACGCCGGGCCGTACGACACGCCGCCGGTGCAGCGCATGAAGCGTTCGTCGGTGACGGGAGTCCCCGTCTCCTCGTGGACGATGGCGTCGGCCAGGCCGGGAACCGTGCGTTCGGCCGACCTCACGAGCCGGTCGCGAAGCTCGCGTCGTCTCGCGTCGTAGCGCGCTGTCGAACCGCTTCCCGGTGTTATTCCCCACCAGGTGTGCTGTGCCGGGGCCGGGCCGATCAGCTGAACGTTGGTCTGCCCGGGCGCGCACAGCCGGGGGTTCTCCGGGTCGGCGAGGCTCGCGATCCACAGGCCGGCGGACGTGGACGAGGGAAGCTCACCCGCACGGAGCGCGGCGTACTCCGCATCGAAGTCGTCCGTGTCGGTGACGAGACGGGTCGCGTTCGGATAGCCCTCGGCGGCGAGGTCCCGGTCGAGAATCAGATAGACGACGGCGAGCGGCAGGGCCAGTTCGTAGCTGCGTACCCGCCGGAGGAGCCGGGAAGGCACACGATCCGGCGGCAGCAGCGACAGATACGTCTGCTGAATATCGACCGCCGACACGACCGCGGGGGCGAGAATCTCGCGTCCGGCCCCCGGAACGGTGTCGAGCGATGCGTCCTGTGTTCGTACGCCGCGAACTCTGCCGTCGTCGACGAGAATCCGGCTCACCTCCGTGCCGAGCAGTACGTCGCCACCATGGCCGCGCACCACCTCTGCCAGGCCCTCCGAGACGACCCGCGATCCGCCTTGCGGGTACGACAGGCCCTCGAGATAGGTGTGGATCATCCGGGCCGCCACCGGCAGCGACAGCCGCGACGGCGCCACGGCCAGACTGCCTGTCGTCCAGCCGAGAAGTGCGGTGGTGAGTTGCGGGGAGGCGTGCAGATGGCGCAGGTAGCCACCGGCGGTCGCGCGTCCGTAGCGCAGCAGGCCGCGTAGCCGCCACGGCAGCTGTGGCAGCTCACGCAGGTGCGGCCGCTCCGCGATCCGTCCCAGCTCCTCGGTGAGCAGCTCGACGGTGGTGAGGAATTCGTCGATCGTGTGATGCTCTGCCGGAAATGCCTCGTACAGAGTGGCTTTGAAGGCATCCATGCCCTTCGGGACCGCCAGTTCGCGGTCGCCGTTCAGCAGCCGGAACATTCCTGCGGGATCGAACTCCCGGAACGTCACGTCCACACCCAACGGTCCGAGTGCGTGTCGCACCGGCGCCTCGGAGGTGTAATGCAGCCCGATGTCGAACTCGTATCCGTCGTGGGTGAAGGCGGACATGTGCCCACCCGGCTGGTTGCGGGCGTCGGCCACCAGTACCCGGCGCCCGGCGGCCGCCAGATATGCCGCGGCCGTGAGCCCACCGGGTCCGGCCCCGATGACGATCACGTCGTAGTCGTAACGCTCTTCCATGCTGACCTCCGGATTGCGGGGAAATCGCCGGTTCGGGGCGCCGTTCAGTGGTGCCGGATCTCGCGGGTGGACGGGTGGCCCGCCACGTTGCGGACGAAGGTGACGAACGCGGCGACGATTCCGATGATGCTGCCCACGATTCCCAGTCCCAGCGCAATGCGCACCACGAGCGGCCAGTCGAACGAGGCGTCGCCGAAGTCGAACGGGAACACCTGCCAGATCCGCAGCAGCGCCAGCAGCGCGACCGCAGTGGTGACCACGTCTCCCAGCGCCTTGAACCAGACGGGATCCCACACGAAGTACAGGAGATTGGCGATCAAGCTCGCCAGGATCGAGGCATTGACGAAGCCGATGACCGACCGGGTGCCGTCGGTGAGGAATGGTACGGCTTCCCAGCCCGGCCACACGTTGGCGGCGTACAGCACCGCCGCATTGAGGAGCACCGCGACGAGATACCCGAATCGCCGGGCGGCGACCGGGGAGCGCGGACGGGTCGTGGTGGGTGTCATGGCGACCTCCCTCGGGCAGGACCGTCTTCCACGCTAGCCCCGGCGTACGGATCCGCGTCAGGGAAGAAGGTCCCCGGCCGGCCGATGAGTTTGCCGTCGCTCGGCGGTCGGAACAGGTGCAGCATCGTTCGCAGCGGAGGAGTGAGCACCATGTTCGACCGTTCCCCAGCCTTTTCCGGCTTCGCCGTCGACGACGTTGCCGCGGCCGCGAAGTTCTACGGCGACGTCCTCGGCGTCTCCGTGTCCGAGGAGCACGGAATGCTCCACCTGCACCTCGACGGCGGCCGCGACACGTTGATCTATCCGAAGGAGGACCACACCCCGGCCACCTACACGATCCTCAACTTCCCGGTTCGCGACATCGAGAAGGCGGTGGACGAACTCGCCGCGCGCGGAATCCGGTTCGAGCGCTACGAGGGTGTCGACGGCAAGGGCATCTTCCGTCGGGTGGGCCCGCCGATCGCCTGGTTCCGGGACCCGGCGGGCAACATCCTCGCCGTCCTCGAGGTGGACGAGGCCCCGGCCGACGAACAGATCCGCGCGCTGATCGAGGAACACACCGCGGCCCGCAACGCCAAGGACGTCGATCGGCTCGCCGCGTGCTATATCCCCGGTGCGACGGTGTTCGATCTGGCGCCGCCGCTGCGCAAGTCCGCTCCCGACCCGCAGGCCTGGGCGTCGTGGTTCGCGGGGTTCGACGGCCCTCTCGACTGCGAAGTGCGGGATCTGCGCGTCGAGGCGGCCGGCGACGTCGCGTTCTGCCACGCGCTGTCGCGGCTGGGAGCGACACAGCTCGGTGGACCGCGATTCGACATGTGGTTCCGTGTCACGTTCGGTCTACGCCGCGTCGAGGGGTCGTGGCGGATCGCGCACGAGCACGAGTCCACCCCGTTCCATATGGACGGTTCCTTCCGGGCCGTCACGGACCTGCAGGAGTGACCGGCTCAGTCCGGTGGCTGCAGTTCGTGCCTGCCGCTGTTGCCCGTGCCGCCCGAGTTGCTGCGCAGCCACCGACCGGGCAGCTTGCCCGCGAGGTCGCCCAGGGGGCCCACCGCCCCGCGGAGCAGTTCGACGGTCTCCTGCAGCACGTCGATGCTGGTGCTCATCCGCAGGATGCTGGGGGTGAGCTGCGCCAGCGTCTCGGACAGCGACACGATCTGATCGAGCGGACCGCCCTTGGCGAGGAGGCGCTCGAGGGCGCCCTGTTCGGCGAGGAGGGTGTCCAGCACTCCACCCCGCTCGAGGGCCCGCTCGAGCAGGCCGCCGGGCTGGAGGGCGATGTCGACGATGCCGCCGGGGGCGGTGAGGCGTTCGACGGGCCCGCTCTCGGCGAGCAGGCGCTCGAGCGGGCCGCTGGGTGCGGTGAGACGGTCGAGGAGGCCGCCGTTCGACAGCAGGCGGTCCAGCGCCCCGTCCTCGGCGAGGATCTTCTCGAGCGGACCGCCGGGGGCGGTGACGCGGTCGAGGGCGCCGCCGGGCTCGAGGAGGCGGTCGAGGGGGCCGCCGGGTGCGGTGAGCCGGTCCACCGGCCCGCCGGGGGCGAGGAGGCGGTCCAGCGGTCCGTCGGGGCGCAGCGCCTGGCCGAGAGGACGGTCGTCGGCGGCGAGCACGGAGACCTGTTGCAGCAAGCCCAGCGGTCCCCGCGGATTCGCCACGCCGACCGCGCTCAACCCCGCGTACGTCCGGGGGGAAATCGCCAGGCGGACGGTGGCGATCGCGCCCTCCGCCACGCCCAGGGCCGAGTCCGCTGCGGCGAATCCGAGGCGGACGGGAAACGCGAGCGCGGACGCCAGACTCATGCCTGTCACTGTAACCGGCACAACAGTCCGGCTCGGCGGGACGAGCCGTTACCGAAGGTCGTCAGGAGACGCGGAGCGTTCCGACCCGTACGTACGTCTCGGTGCATCCGCAGCCGTGGGCGAGGTCGGAGCAGTCGACCACCAGCATGTGCCGCACGCGGGAGGTGTCGAAGCAGTCGGGTTCGGTGCATTCCACGGGCACCGTCGCGTGCACGACGAGGGTGCCGTGACAGTGGTCGAGATCGGATCGGCACGCCCGGCACGTCATGGGCGGGACCTCCTTCGCGGTGGCTGTCTTCGTCCCGTAATAGCATCACGCGCCGACAAGGTGGTGGACGTGCGGGGCGTGTTACGCCGGATCAGCGCCGCCTGCGCCGGGCGACGAGGGCGACGGCCAGCGCGCCGGCGATCACCCCGATCCCGGCTGCGACCCACCAGCCGGGTGTGCTGTCGGATCCGGGAACCGTCACGGCGACGGGTTCGGATGTCGCGCCCGCCGCGCCGGGCGCGCCCGAATAGACCGCCGTGATCGTGTGGCTCCCGGCGCCGGAGACGCGGTGCTCGGTGGTGGCGCGGCCGTCGACGACCGCCACCGGTGGACCCAGGTCGGTGCCGCCGTCCCGGAACAGGATCGTGCCGCCGTCGACGTCCGGTGACACCGTCGCCGTGAGCGTGACGACCGTCCCGTCGTCGACCACGTCCGGGGCGTCGACGGTGACCGTGGCGGGCACCTCGGCGGTGTCGGAGATGGTGATGGTCGCCAGCGGGCCGGCGCCGGCGTTGAGCGGACCGGTCATGGTGTCCCGCGGCGAGCAGCGGGTCGGTCCCCACTGGTTGGTGCCGAGGAACGTGGCCTGGGTGAGCGAGGTGTTGTAGTTGGCGTCGTCGTCGACCAGGCCCGCGGCACCGGCCGTGCGGAGCATCGGCGTGATCACGCCCGCGTCGCCCGCGATCATGGTCACCTCCACCGCCGGCAGCCGGAACCAGCTGTCGCCGACGGGGCTGGGGGAGCCGTCGAGCTGCAGCTGCGTCTTCGGCGCCCGGATCCCGGCCTCGCTGTCGGCACCGGACGTGGGGCTGTTGCCGATGACCTCGTTGTTTCCGGACAGGCGCAGGATCGTGCCCGCCGGGTCGGGGACGCCGTCCTCGTTCACCCGCAGCACACCGGGCGGCACGTTGTCCAGGTTGAAGGCGGTGCCGGGTACGACAGCGGCGTCGACGAACGTCGCGTTGGCGGGAATGGCGAAGTCGTTCTTCAGGCGGGAGACGCTGCGGGTGGTGGCGCCGCGGCTCGAGTCGGGGTACGCGACGGGCGCCGTCTGGATGCGGTAGGTGAACCGCTCGCCGGGACGAACCCGGGCGGGCGCGTCCACCGTGGCCGACGACCCGAGCAGCTCGTCGACGTCGATCACCGACCGCACCCGGCACGCGATGCCGAACGAGACCTCGACCTCCTCCGCGGCCGCGGGCGGGCAGACCGCGATCAGGGACACGGCGACGGCTGCGGCCGACGCCGCCCCGCGGCGCACCCACTTCGGCGACACGGCGGCTCCTCCCGGTGCGGACACGTCCATGATCCCCGATCGCCGTACTCCGACGGCCCGAATTCGGCAGGGCCGGCATACAGGAAGTTCCCAGGATTCTCGCAGCGGCATGCCAGAGCTCTCCGGGAGAATCGACGCCGTGACCGACAAGACCCCCGAAGCGCGGATCCTGATCGTCGACGACGAGCCGAGCATCGTCGAACTGCTCTCGGTGAGCCTGAAGTTCCAGGGTTTCGAGGTCGAGACGGCGGGAAACGGCGCCGAGGGACTCGACCGGGCCCGGGCCTTCCGGCCGGACGCGGTGATCCTCGACGTCATGATGCCCGGGATGGACGGGTTCGGGATGCTGCGCCGGCTCCGGGCCGACGGTTCGGACGCGCCGGTGTTGTTCCTGACGGCGAAGGACGCCGTGGAGGACAAGGTGTCCGGCCTGACCCTGGGTGCGGACGACTACGTCACCAAGCCGTTCAGCCTCGAGGAGGTCATCGCCCGGCTGCGGGTGATCCTGCGGCGGGCCGGCAAGGTGTCCGAGGACGAACGCTCGTCCCGCATCACCTTCGCCGACATCGAACTCGACGACGACACCCACGAGGTGTGGAAGGCCGGCAGGCCGGTGTCGCTCTCACCCACCGAGTTCACCCTGCTGCGGTACTTCATGGTCAACGCGGGCACGGTGCTCAGCAAGCCGCGGATCCTCGACCACGTGTGGAGCTACGACTTCGGCGGGGAGGTCGGCGTCGTGGAGTCGTACGTCTCCTACCTCCGCCGCAAGGTCGACACCGGGGACAAGCCGCTGATCCACACCCTGCGCGGGGTCGGGTACGTCATGCGGGAACCCCGCGAGTGAGCCGCATGCGGGCGCTGCCGCTGCGGTTGGCGCTGGTCGCGGCGCTGGTGTCGTTGTCGGGGCTGGGGCTGCTGGCGTCCGGGGTGGCGGTGACGTCCGCTTTGCAGGGTTCGCTCCTCGCCCGCACCGATCAGGATCTGCGCACCGCGGCGCAGACGTGGGCCAAGCCGCCCGGTGCCGGCCGCGAGCTGCCGCCGCCGGACGCCCCGAGTTCGAATCGCCCGCCGAGCCCGTTCTATGTGCGGGTCGTCGGCCCCGACGGGGTGGAGCGGTTCGTCGTCAACGACGAGTCCACGTCGCCGGCGCTGCCCGGCGAGCCGGCGGGGGAGCCGGTGACCGTGGGTTCCGTCGACGGTTCCGACGTGCGCTGGCGGGTGGTGTCGACCCGCAGCGCCGCGGGCATCGTGACCACCGTCGGGGTCACGCTGACCTCGATCGAGGAGACCGTGGATCGGCTCGTCGTGCTGCAGGTCGGCATCGGCGCCGCGGTGCTGCTCGTTCTCGGGGTGGCCGGCTACTTCGTGGTGCGGCGCAGCCTGCGGCCCCTGGTGGAGGTCGAGCGCACCGCCGTGGCGATCGCGGGCGGGGATCTGCACCGGCGGGTTCCCGAACGGGATCCGCGCACCGAGGTCGGCCGGCTGTCGGTGGCGCTGAACGTCATGCTCAGCCAGATCCAGTCTGCGTTCGCGGCGACGGCGTCGTCGGAGGAATCCGCGCGCAGATCCGAGGAGAGGATGCGACGGTTCGTCGCCGACGCCAGCCACGAGCTGCGCACCCCGCTCACCACGATCCGAGGATTCGCCGAGCTCTACCGCCAGGGCGCGAGCAGCGACACTGCGATGCTGATGGACCGCATCGAGAGCGAGTCCCGGCGCATGGGGATCCTCGTCGAGGATCTGCTCATGCTGGCCCGCCTCGACGCGCAGCGGCCGCTCGAGCGGAAGCCGGTGGACCTGCTGGCCCTGGCCGCCGACGCCGTGCACGATGCGCGGGCCGTCGCGCCCGATCGCACCGTCGGGCTCGAGGTGGTCGACGGTCCCGGTACCCCGGAGGTGCTCGGCGACGACGCGCGGCTGCGGCAGGTCCTCGGCAATCTCGTCACCAACGCCCTCACCCATACCCCGGCCGACGCCCGCATCACCGTACGGGTGGGCACGATCGGATCCGATGCGGTGCTCGAGGTTCTCGACACCGGCCCCGGCCTGAGCGAGGCCGACCGTGCCCGGGTCTTCGAGCGGTTCTATCGCGCCGACACGTCGCGCACCCGATCGTCGGGCGGCAGCGGTCTCGGACTGTCGATCGTCGCGGCGCTGGTGGCGGCCCACGGCGGCCGCGTGGAGGTGGAGTCGGCCGTGGGCGCCGGTTCCACGTTCCGGGTGCTCATCCCGCGGATGCCGGTGGAGTGACGATCCGGCCCTCGGCTACGGTGACGTAACTGACTTTCGAGTAAGGAGACGTCGCGTGGGACTGTCGGGGACGGCGCAGCGCGCCCTGCGCAACGCCTGGGCGCTGTTCGTCGGCGACGGAATCGAACCGCCGCACGCCACCGCGTCGGCCGTCGTCGCCGACGGACCGCACCGTACCCTGCGCCGCTACGGCGAGCCCGACGCGGGTGCCCCCGTCCTGCTCGTGCCCCCGCTCGCCGCGCCCGCACGCTGCTACGACCTGCGGCCCGGGCAGAGCCTCGTGCAGCACCTCGTCGACGCCGGCCGCAGCGTCCACGTCCTCGACTTCGGCACCATGGACCGTTCCGACCGGCACCTCGGCTTCGAGCACTGGGTCGACGACATCGTGCCCGAGGCGATCGCGCGGGTCTCCGAACTGTGCGGCGGCCGCGACGTCGACCTGGGCGCCTGGAGCCTCGGTGGGACCCTGTGCCTGCTCACCGCGGCCGCCCACCCCGGGCTGCCGATCCGCTCGATCACCGCGTTCGGCACGCCGATCGACTACGCGCGCATCCCCTTCCTGGGGCCGGCCCGCCACCTCGGACGCGCCCTGGGCGAGCCCGCCCTCACCGCCGTGACCCACCTGCTCGGCGGCGTGCCCGCCCCGCTGGTGCAGATCGGCTACCGGGCCACCGCCCTCGAACGCGAACTGACCCGGCCGTGGTTCGTCGCCTGCAACCTCGCCGACGCCGACACCCTGGCCCGGATGGAGGCGATCGACCGGTTCCAGGCCGACATGCCCGGCTACCCCGGCAGGCTGTTCCACCAGATGGCGATGCGCATCACGGTCGCGAACGATCTCGCGACGGGCCGGGTCCGCTTCGACGACCGGACGATCGACCTCGCCGACGTCTCCGTGCCCGTGCTCGCACTCGGCGGCAGCGACGACGTGCTCGCGCCCGTCCCGGCGGTCGAGGCGATCCGCCGGGTGCTGCCCGGCTCGCCCCACGTGCGGTTCGAGGTCGTGCCCGGCAGTCACCTCGGGCTGCTCGCCGGCCTCACCGCCCGCGGCACGTCGTGGGCGCACTTCACCGCGTTCCTCGACGACCCGTCGGCGCCGGTGCCGACGGGTCCCGGCGCGTCAGTCGGGGACGTTGTCCGCGTACCCGAGTTCTCGTAGCGCGGCCTTCAGCTTCGCCTGCGCCTCGTCGAGCGACTCCGGCGACGGGTCCTTCTCGGCCTTGCTGATGTCGAAGTCGCCGAGGTCGTACGCCGGGAAGACGTGCAGGTGCAGGTGCGGCACCTCGAGGCCCGCGACGAGCAGGCCCGCGCGCGGCGCGTCGAACGCCGAGCACACCGCCCGGCCCATGATGCGGGCGACGTCGCCGACCTTGCCCCACACGTCGGCGTCGACGCTCTGCCAGTGGTCCACCTCCTGACGCGGCACCACGAGCACGTGGCCCTGGTTCACGGGGTTGATGGTCAGGAAGACGACGACGTCGTCGTCCTGCCACACGAACCGGCCCGGCAGGTCGCCGGCGATGATCATGCTGAACACGGAAGCCATACCGGGGAGAATAGGCGGACCGCCGCGCGCGCCGCCTCTCGTATCCTCGTCGCATGTCGTCGCCGCAGCCGCCCCGGACGGGCCCGCTGCGCGCGCTCGTCGCCGACCTGATCGACCGGCACCTGCGCATCGTCGCGGCGGGGGAGCGGCGCGTGGTCGGGCTCTGCGGCCCACCCGGCGCCGGCAAGAGCACCGCCGCCGACCTGCTCGTCGGCCTCCTCCGCGACGCGGGCATACCCGCCGCGGCCGCGCCGATGGACGGCTTCCACCTGTCGAACCACCGGCTCGACGCCCGCGGCACCCGATCCCGTAAGGGTGCGCCGGAGACGTTCGACGTCGCCGGGTTCGCGGCGCTGCTGCGCCGCATCCGCGACGACCGCACGGAGACCGTCCACGCCCCCGAGTACTCGCGCCGCCTCCACGAACCGATCGCCGCGTTCCACGAGATCACCCCCGAGACCCGCGTCGTCGTTACCGAGGGCAACTACCTGCTCCTCGGCGACGGCGGGTGGGAGCGGATCCGCCCGCTGCTCGACCTCGTCGTCTACCTCGACGCACCGGGCGACGAGCTCGCCGCCCGGCTCATCCGGCGCCATCGGGCCACCGGATCCACCGCCGAGCAGGCCGCCGAGTGGGTCCGCACGGTGGATATGCCCAACGCGCGCACCGTCGCGCGGACCCGCGACCGCGCCGACCTCGTGTGGTGCCCGGTGGAGGGGAACGACCGAGGCGCGGGAGCGGCCCGCTGGAGCCGCGCGGATGCGTCGGTCCGAGGCCCCGGACCGGTCCCGTAACCTGTGCTGCGTGCGCGTACTCGTTATCGGCTCCGGTGCCCGTGAACATGCCCTCGTCCTGGCCCTGACCCGCGATCCCGGCGTGACGGCCGTGCTGGCAGCCCCCGGCAACGCCGGCATCGGCCGGATCGCCGAGCAGTTCCCGGTCGACGCCGCCTCCGCCGAGGAGGTCGTCGCGCTCGCGAAGGAACAGAACGTCGACCTCGTGGTCATCGGCCCGGAGGTTCCGCTCGTCCTCGGTGTCGCCGACGCCGTCCGCGCCGCGGGCATCGCCTGCTTCGGCCCGTCCGCCGCGGCCGCCCGCATCGAGGGCTCGAAGGCCTTCGCCAAGGACGTCATGCAGACCGCCGGGGTGCGCACCGCGCACAGCGAGGTCGTCGACAATCCGGCCGAGCTCGACGAGAAGCTCGACCGCTTCGGACCCACCTGGGTGGTCAAGGACGACGGGCTCGCCGCCGGCAAGGGCGTCGTCGTCACCACCGACCGGGCCGCCGCCCGCGACCACGCGGCGGAGATCCTCGAGAACGGGCACCCGGTGCTGCTCGAATCGTTCCTCGACGGCCCCGAGGTCTCGCTGTTCTGCCTCGTCGACGGCGAGACCGTGGTGCCGCTGCTGCCCGCGCAGGACCACAAGCGTGTCGGCGACGGCGACACCGGCCCCAACACCGGCGGCATGGGCGCCTACACGCCGCTGCCGTGGCTGCCCGAAGGCATGGTCGACACGATCGTCGAGGACGTCGTCCGGCCCGTCGCCGCCGAGATGGTCCGCCGCGGATGCGGCTTCTCGGGCCTGCTCTACGCGGGCCTGGCCATCGGCAAGGACGGCCCGGCCGTCGTCGAATTCAACTGCCGCTTCGGCGATCCCGAAACCCAAGCCGTGCTCGCCCTGCTCGAGTCGCCGCTCGGGGAGGCGCTGAACGCGGTCGCGACCGGCACCCTGGCCGAGCTGCCGCCGCTGCGCTGGCGCGACGGCGCCGCCGTCACCGTGGTGCTGGCCGCCGAGTACTACCCGGCCAGCCCGCGCACGGGCGACGTCATCACCGGGGCCGACGCCGACGGGGTCCTCCACGCCGGCACCAGGCTCGCCGACGGATCGCTGGTCTCCGCCGGCGGCCGCGTGCTCAGCATCGTCGGCACCGGCGCCGACCTGACCGCCGCCCGCGACGAGGCCTACGCCACGCTCGCCGGCATCAAGCTGCCGGGCGGGCACTTCCGCAAGGACATCGGCCTCGCCGCCGTCGAGGGCCGGATCACCGTCTGACCGTCCCCGGCCGCCGGTCGCCCCCGGGCCCGCGACTACCGTCTGGTGACGTGCGGAGCGAATCGCAGCGATCCCGGATCCAGACCTTCCACGTCATGGACGTGTGGAAGGCCGCCACCGAGCGGCAGCGCACCCACGGCGACGTGCTGAGCCTGGCGGCGGGTCAGCCGTCCACGCCGGCACCCGCCCCGGTGCTGCGCGCCACCCACCGCGCGCTCGACGACGAGCTGCTCGGCTACACCGAGACGTTCGGGATCCTGCCGCTGCGCGCGGCGATCGCGGGCTACCACCGCGACCGCTACGGCATCGACGCCGACGCCGACGACGTGGTCGTCACCACCGGATCCTCCGGGGCGTTCACCCTGCTGTTCCTGGCCGCCTTCGACGTCGGCGACACGGTCGTCGTCGCCCGGCCCGGCTACCCCGCCTACCGCAACACCCTCGCCGCGCTCGGCTGCACGGTCGTCGAGCTGGACTGCGGGCCGCACACCCGCTACCAGCCGACCGTCGAGATGCTCGAGGCCCTCGACGGTCCGATCGCCGGACTCGTCGTCGCCAGCCCCGCCAACCCGACCGGCACCATGATCGAACCGGCCGAGCTGGCCGCGCTGGCCCGCTGGTGCGACGACCACGGCGCGCTGCTCATCTCCGACGAGATCTACCACGGCATCGAGTTCGGAACGCACGGTGCGCCCGCAACGAGCTGCGCGTGGGAGACCTCCCGCGAAGCCGTGGTGATCGGCTCCGTGTCCAAGTACTTCTCGATGACGGGATGGCGGCTCGGCTGGATGCTCGTGCCGGAGGGACTGCGCCCGCCGCTGCAGCGGCTGGCCTCCAACATGACGGTGTGCCCGCCGACGATCTCCCAGTACGCGGCCGTCGACGCGTTCGGCGCGGAGGCCCGGGCCGAACTCGACGGCCACGTCGCGCGGTACGCGGCCAACCGCGAGCTGCTGCTCCGGGGCCTGCCGGAGCTGGGGATCACCGAGCTTGCGCCCGCCGACGGCGCCTTCTACGTCTACGCCGACATCGGTCACCTGCTCCCGGCCGGCGAGAACTCCACCCGCTGGTGCGCCCGGCTGCTGCAGGAGACCGGAGTGGCGCTCGCGCCCGGCGTCGACTTCGACACCGTGCACGGCGACCGGACCGTCCGGCTGTCCTTCGCCGGTTCCACCGCGGACGTGCGGGCGGCGCTGGAACGGCTGCGCGCCTGGTTGCCCACACCGTGACGAAACCCGACAGATAGGTCCTACCTGCGAGTATTCGGGCCGTTTCCCTCAGGCGTGACCACCGGGACTGGCACCATGACAAGGGTGTCGATCGCAGCCACCCCGAAGGGCGAACGGCGCCGCCAGGCGCTCGTCGAGGCGGCGGCCGACCTGATCCTCGAGGGCGGGATCGATGCCGTCCGGCACCGCGCCGTCGCGCACCGCGCCGGACTTCCGCTCGCCTCGACCACCTACTACTTCCATTCCCTCGACGACCTGATCGCGAGCGCGGTGCAGCACAACGGGCGGCGCGAGCTCGACGCGATGCGCTCGCGGGTGCAGTGCGTCCCGCCGAGCGACCGCAGCCCCGAGTCCACCGCGGACCTGATCGTCGACCTGCTCGTCGGCCCCGGCGGGGTCGGCGAGATCGAACGCGAGCGCCTCATCGCCCGCTACGAACGGTGCGTCGCCACCGCCCGGCACCCCGAACTGCGCGACGTCCAGCATGAGTTGCGCGTGCAGATCGATCAGCTGCTCACGGACCTGCTGCAGCGGTGCGGGCGCTCGGTGCACGAGCCGCAGTTGCGGCGGCTCGTCGCGGTCGTCGACGGGGCCGTGCTCGGCGCGCTCGGCGATCTCGAGCCCGATCCGCGGGCCCTCGCGCGGGGCATCCTGCCCGACGTCGTGGAGCGGGTGGCACCGCCTGCCGAACAGGAGGCGTGACGGGGCGCCGTAAACTGATGTCCTGTGAGTCGCATCCCGAACGTTCTTGCCACCCGTTATGCCAGCCCGGACCTGACAGCGCTGTGGTCGCCGGAGCACAAGATCGTGCTCGAGCGCCAGCTGTGGCTGGCGGTCCTCCGGGCGCAGGCGGAACTCGGGATCGACGTCCCGCAGGAGGCCCTGGCCGACTACGAGCGGGTGCTCGAGCAGGTCGACCTCGAGTCGATCGCGGCCCGCGAGCGCGTCACCCGCCACGACGTGAAGGCCCGCATCGAGGAGTTCAACGCCCTCGCCGGCCACGAGCACGTGCACAAGGGCATGACCAGCCGCGACCTCACCGAGAACGTCGAACAGCTGCAGATCCTGCGCTCCCTCGAGCACGTGCACGCCCACGGCGTCGCGATCGCCGCGCGGCTGGCCGACCGCGCCGCCGAGTACTCGGCGCTGGTGATGGCGGGCCGGTCGCACAACGTCGCCGCGCAGGCCACCACCCTCGGCAAGCGGTTCGCGTCCGCCGCCGACGAGCTGCTCATCGCGCTCACCCGGTTGCGCGAGCTGATCGCCCGGTACCCGCTGCGCGGCATCAAGGGCCCCATGGGCACCGCGCAGGACATGCTGGACCTGCTCGGCGGCGACGCCGGCAAGCTCGCGCGTCTCGAGGCGACGGTCGCCGAGCACCTCGGGTTCGCGAACGTGCTCACCAGCGTCGGTCAGGTCTATCCGCGCTCGCTGGACCACGACGTGCTCTCCGCGCTCGTGCAGGTCGCGGCCGGGCCGTCGTCGTTCGCGCACACCGTCCGCCTGATGGCCGGGCACGAGCTCGTCACCGAGGGCTTCCAGCCGGGCCAGGTCGGCTCGTCCGCGATGCCGCACAAGATGAACACCCGTTCCTGCGAGCGTGTCAACGGCCTGCAGGTGGTGCTGCGCGGGTATGCGTCGATGGCCGCCGAGCTCGCCGGCGCGCAGTGGAACGAGGGCGACGTGTTCTGCTCGGTCGTGCGGCGCGTCGCACTGCCCGACGCCTTCTTCGCCCTCGACGGCCTGATGGAGACGTTCCTGACGGTCCTCGCCGAGTTCGGCGCGTACCCGGCGGTGATCGAGAAGGAGCTCAACCGCTACCTGCCGTTCCTGGCCACCACCAAGGTGCTCATGGCGGCGGTGCGCGCGGGCGTGGGCCGCGAGACGGCCCACGAGGTCATCAAGGAGCATGCGGTCGCCGTGGCGCTGGCGATGCGCGAGCAGGGCCGCGAGCCGGACCTGCTGGACCGGCTGGCCGCCGACGAGCGGCTGCCACTGGATCGAGCGGCTCTCGACGCCGCGCTGGCCGACCGGTCGGCGTTCGTCGGGGCCGCGGAGGCGCAGGTCGCCACCGTCGTTGCGGCGGTGCAGGACCTCGTCGAGCAGTACCCGGACGCCGCGAAGTACACGCCGGCGCCGATCCTGTAGGGATCGTCCGGAACGGGCTGCCGGGGGATTTGTCAGATGGGGGTAGCCGAAGTGCAGGGGAGAAGATGTTGGCTGGGAAGCCGGGTAATTCCGTACGAATTCGGGATGCGGTGCGGACACGAGCCGCGCTGCTCGACGCCGCGACGGAGGTCTTCCTCCGCGACGGATACGCCGCGGCGGCGACCGAGGAGATCGTCGCCGTCGCGGGCGTGACCCGCGGGGCGCTCTACCACCACTTCGCGAACAAGCGGGACCTGTTCCGCGGCGTCGTGGAACGGATGCAGGTGGAGACCGAGGAGACGCTCGCGGCGATCGAGGGGAACGATCCGTGGGACTCGTTCACCGCGGCGGTGCTCGCCTCGCTCGACGTCGTGTACGACCCGGCGATCCGCCGATTGCTGCTCATCGAGGCTCCCGCGGTGCTGGGCTGGGCGGAGGTGCGGGAGGGGCACCGCAAGAACACCATCATGATCACCGAGCGCGCGCTGCGGGCCATCGCGCGGCGCAGCGGTGAGCCGGCCCCGCAGTCCTCGGCGCTGGCGCACATGATCGTCGCGGCCGTGGAGGAGGCCATGCTCTACCTCGCCCACAGCGACGACCCGGTCCGCGAACGGCCGGAGGTGCAGGCGCAGCTGCTGCAGCTCCTCGAGGGCGTCCGGCGGCCGGCACCCGTCCAGGAGAGTGCGTGAGCGACTGCGTGTTCTGCGCGATCGTCGCCGGCACCGCGCCGGCGAGCATCGTGCTGGACGAACCGGACGTGTTGGCGTTCATGGACATTCGCCCGTTCACACCGGGACACCTGCTGGTGATCCCGAAGCGTCACGCGTCCGGTCTCGCGCACCTCGATCCGCAGGACGGCGCGCGGGTGTTCGACGCGGGCCGGCGCATCGCCACCGCACTGCGCGCGAGTTCGCTCCCGATCGAGGGGGTCAACCTCTTCCTGGCCGACGGCGTCGCCGCCGGCCAGGAGGTGTTCCACGTACACCTGCACGTCGTTCCGCGGCGTCGCGGCGACGGGTTCGGGCTGCGGGCGGTGCCGCGCACGCCGAACCGCACCGTACTCGACGGGACCGCCGAGACGATCCGCGCGGCGCTGAGTGTGGGTTCCGATTGAGGCCGGGTGAATCCTCCGGACTCACCCGGCCAGATCGTCCGGGCCCACTTCGTCGTCACGCCACGCCGACGCGCTGACGCCCTGGCCCGACCGCAGCCACAGGATGCCAACGGTCAGGGCCGAGGCGAGCGAGCCGACGAGGACGACAGCGCGGCCGGAACGTCCGCGCCTGCGGAGCCGGCTCACCGGGGAACGGGAGGAATCGGTCACCGCACCATCCTCCCTCATCCCTGATGCGGCGGACATGTGCCCGATGGGCGCCTGCCCCGGCCGGCGACTGCATTGCCCTCGTCTCCCGGGCGCGGGAGACTGTCTGTGGACGGCGACCCGGCGAGTCGCAGGCGTTCGAGGAGGCGGTCGTGGAGTTGCAGATCGTGGCGGTCGACGAGTCGGACGACATGAACCTCGTCGGGAGATCGCCGGGATGATCGACGGGCGGCCGCCTGCCCGCGTGGAGTCGAGTTCCGACGTCGCCGACCGTAAAGCCCTGCTGCGCACGATCGGCTACAAGCTGTGAGCGGCCCCGTGCCGGACCGTCGGTAACCGGGTGCCGAGCCCGCGCGAGAGGAGACGACCGTGTCCGCTCGAAAGTCCGTACATCCGGGGATTCACGGATACGCGCGCAGCGACTTCGCGGCCGTACGGCAGGCGTTTGCCGAGAACTTCGCCCGCCGTGGGGAGTTGGGCGCTGCCTGCTGCGTCTACTACCGCGGCGAGAAGGTGGTCGATCTGTGGGGCGGGGTACGGGACAAGGCGACCGGCGAACCCTGGGAACGGGACACCATGGCGCTGGTGTTCTCCGCCACGAAGGGGATGGCCGCCATGACCGTCGCGCTGGCCCATTCCCGTGGATGGCTCGATTTCGACGAGCGCGTCTGCACCTACTGGCCCGAGTTCGCGCAGAACGGCAAGGAACGGATCACCGTCCGCCAACTGCTGGCCCACCAGGCCGGGCTGTTCGGTTTCGACGAGCCGGTGGATGTCGGGGTCATTGCCGATCCGGACCGGCTGGCCGCGATCATGGCTCGCCAGAGACCGGAGTGGGAGCCGGGGGCGCGGCAGGCCTACCACGCGATCAGCCTCGGCTTCTATCAGGGTGAACTCGTTCGCCGGGTCGACCCGCAGCACCGCACGCTGGGGCAGGTCTTCCAGGACGAGATCGCGACCCCGCTGGGGCTGGAGTTCTACATCCGTCTCCCGGCCTCCGTTCCCGACGCCCGACTTGCCCCGCTGGTGATGCGGAACCCCTTCCTGAACCTCGCTGAGCTGTCGCCGCGGCTGTTTCCGGCGTTCCTGAACAAGCGGTCGGTGTTCTACCGCTCGCTGGTCGCCAACCCGGGAACGCTCGTGGCACTGGACGCGGACACGATCTACGCACGCGATCTGGAGGCACCGTCCGGCGGAGGTGTGGGCACGGCACGCGCCCTGGCGCACGCCTACGGCGTCCTGGCCACCGGCGGTGCGGAACTCGGCATGCGCCCGGACACGCTGCACGAACTGACGGCCCCGCCGGTGCCGCCCCGGAACGGATTCCACGACGCGTGCATGCTCGGGGACATCCGGTTCTCCCTCGGTTTCATGCGCCCGAGTCCCGACTGGTCTTTCGGCGGGCCCCGGTCGTTCGGCGCGCCCGGTGCCGGCGGCTCCTTCGGCTACGCCGATCCGGATGCCGGGATCGGCTACGGCTACGTCTGCAACCGCATGGGCAAGTCTCGAAACGATCCGCGCGACGTCGCTTTACGTGCCGCGATGACCCGCGCCGTAACGTCGACCTGAGCCGGGGCGGTCGCGTACCCGGCCCCGGGGGTCGATCGAAAGACCCCTCCGGAGAAGGTGTTCGGCGGATGTCAGGCCTTCGACAGCGCCGTCGGGTGGGGTTCGGTGTCGACGCCGGGGATGCCGCGCCCGCGCAGGGAAGCCCCGGCCGTCTCTGCCACGAAGTACAGCGCGACGAGGCCGACGACGCATGCCCCCATCATGTAGAAGGCGGGCACCAGGTCGTTGCCGGTCCGTTCCACCAGCCACTCGTTGACCGCCGGTGCGGTCCCGCCGAACAGCGACGTCGAGACGTTGTAGGCGATCGCGAAGCCGGCGAAGCGCACGTGGGTGGGGAACATGGCCGGGAATGTCGCCGAGATGGTCGACAGCTGCAGGACGTACAGCAGACCGAGGACGGTGAACGCGACGATCGCCCACCCGAAGCTGATGCTCATGAGCTTGTACATGGGAACCGCGAAGAGCAGCAGGCCGCCCATCGAGATCGTCCACATCGGCTTGCGGCCGATCCGGTCGGACAGGGCGCCCGCGAACGGGATGACGGCCATCATCGCGAGCTGGCCGATCACGACGAGGAACAGCGACGCGGTGCTCGACAGCCCGATGCGGTTCTCGAGGTAGGTGGGCATGTAGCTCAGCAGGGTGTAGTTGCAGACGTTGAGGGCGACGACCAGGCCCATCAGGGTCAGGATGGGCCGCCGGTACTGCACGAGCAGGTCCTTGAACTGCGTGCCGGTGTCGTGCTCGACGGCGCCCTCGGCTTCGAGTTCCCGGAACACCGGGGTGTCGTCGAGCCTGGACCGCAGGTACAGGCCCACCAGGGCGAGCGGTCCGGCGACGAAGAACGGCAGACGCCAGCCCCACGTGCTCATGAACGCGTCGGTGGAGACCAGGTCGACGAACAACACGATGAGCGCGCCGAACGAGAACCCGCCGAGGGTGCCGAACTCCAGGAAGCTGCCGAAGAACCCGCGCTTGCGGTCGGGGGAGTACTCGGCCATGAACGTCGCGGCGCCGCCGTACTCGCCGCCGGTCGAGAAGCCCTGGATCATGCGCAGCAGAACCAGCAGCAGCGGCGCCCAGAACCCGATGGACGCGTACGACGGGACGGCGCCCAGCAGGACGGTCGCGGTGCCCATCAGGATGATCGTGAGCGCGAGCACCTGCCGGCGGCCGAGGCGGTCGCCGAGGGGGCCCCACACCAGCCCGCCGAGGGGACGGACGAGGAAGGACACGGCGAAGACGCCGAGGGTGAGCAGGGTTGCCGACTCGAGATCGTCGGGGAAGAACGCGCCGGCGATGTAGGTGGCGGTGTAGGCGTACACGCCGTAGTCGAACCACTCGGTGAAGTTCCCCATGGCAGAGGCGCTGATGGCGCGCCGTAGATGCCCCGGTGGGACCTCCTGGGGCTCACCCTTCCGGCCGGCGTTGGTGGTGCTCACGACACTTCCCTTCGTTCGGACAACCGTCCCTGCGTACCCACAGAGCGCACGCGGGATCCGGTCGATGCGACGATGGAGAGAGTTCGTTACTGTTCCGTAATTGTTCTTCTGGGGTTTCCCGCATGGTGGACGCCGCCGCGCACGGGGGTGGGGGGTGCGAGCGGTTCAGTCGTGGTGCAGCGCGCCGGCCTTCAGCGCCGCGGCGTTGATGCGGGTGAGCACGTCGTGCAGTTCCTCCAGCTCGGCCAGGCTCACGCCGAGCTTGCGGACGACCGTCTCCGGGACCGTCGCGGCCCGCGCCCGCAGGGCCCGGCCTTCGTCGGTCAGGTCGACGACGAGTTGCCGCTCGTCCAGCGGGCTGCGGGTGCGGGTGATCAACCCGGTCGACTCGAGCCGCTTGAGCAACGGCGACAGGGTGGGGGAGTCCAGCTGCAGGGCCCGGCCGATCTCCTTCACCGACATCGGGGCGTCGCCCCACAGGGCCAGCATCACCAGGTACTGCGGGTGGGTCAGGCCGAGCGGCTCGAGCACCGGCCGGTACACCGAGAGCACCGCCCGGTTGGCGACGGCGAGCGCGAAGCAGACCTGACGGTCCAGGGCGAGCGGGTCGTCCGTCGCCCTCGCCGACCCGGCTTCGACCCCGGCCGACTGCGGGCGGGCCTCCGTGCTCATGGTCTCGATGCTACCCAACCGGTGACCTGCCCATTGCCGTCGCCTCGCACCCGCTGCCGCGCACCCTCCCGGCGGCGGTGTTACGCGGCGATGACGGGATTCCGGCCGATGTGAGCTCCACGAAATGCGGCGTTGTTCCAGGGATGACCAACGCGAAATCGACTGCACGTCTACTGATTGCAGGCCGCAGCCGGGCGAGATCACCGGCGCGCCCGCCGAATCCACCGATCTCCGAGGAGAACTCAGTGACCGACATCGAGCAGACCATTGCCGACAACATCGCCAGGTCCCTGGCCGAGATCCCCCATCCGGCACTGCCCAAGGGCACCAACCTCTACGGCTCGACCAAGATCTTCCCCGACTATCGGGCCGAGGACGGCGAGTGCTACTTCACCCTCGTGCACGGCATCGCCCACGAGTCGTCGGTGAGCTTCGTCGCGGTCCTGCAGGCCACGCGCGCGCTGCGCAAGGGCTTCGAGTCGGCCATCTACTTCTACGGCACCGGAGCGATGAATGCCGTTGCCACACGCGGCTTCCCGACGACAGGTGACAACGGGTTCCCGGGTGAGCAGAACATCAACGACGCGCTGACCACCTTCATCACGGAGGGCGGCAAGGTCTTCGTGTGCCGGTTCGGCCTCGCGCTGCACGGGCACCGGGAGGAGGACCTGATCGAGGGCGCCATTCCCGCCCACCCCCTGGACGTGCAGGACGCGATCATCCACTACGCCCGCAAGGGCGCCATCATCAACTCCACCTACATGGTCTGAAGGGTGACACCATGAGCGGTCTCTCGACCCGGGTCGACCTGGCCGTCCGCGGCATCCGGTCCCTCGAGGCGCCGGTGCACAGGCGTTCCGGCGCCGGCCCGAGCGACGACGGGCACGTCCTGATCGGCGGGGTGGGCGGCGCGATCCCTATCCGGTCCGACAGCCCGTACACGGTGGACGGCACCCGGCTGCTGCTGGACGGAACGGACATGGGCCTCGACGTCGAGCCGGTGCGCCGGCCCAGGTTCTACGACCTGCAGACCGCGGACGGCGTCTCCTACGAGAAGATCGCCCGCCTGCACGGCGCCGACGTCCTGGCCACCACCGTGGTGCAGACCTGTATCCGGTACGACCCCGACCAGCGCTGCCGCTTCTGCTCGATCGAGGCGTCGCTGGCGGCGGGTTCGACGGTCGCGGTCAAACGTCCCGAGCAGCTCGCCGAGGTCGCCGCGGCCGCGGTCCACCTCGACGGGGTCACCCAGATGATCATGACCACGGGCACCTCCGCCGGGACGGACCGGGGCGCCCGCCACCTGGCCCGCTGCGTGCGCGCGGTCAAGGCGGCCGTGCCGCACCTCGCCGTCCAGGTGCAGTGCGAACCGCCCGGCGATCTCGCCACCCTCACCGACCTGCGCCGGGCGGGCGCCGACTCGATCGGCATCCACGTCGAATCCCTCGACGACGGCGTGCGCCGGCGCTGGATGCCGGGCAAGGCGACGGTTCCGCTCGCCGAGTACCGGGCGGCGTGGGCCGAGGCCGTGCGCGTCTTCGGGCGCAATCAGGTCTCCACCTACCTGCTCGTCGGACTCGGCGAGGACGCCGACGAACTCGTCGCCGGCGCAGCCGAACTCATCGCGATGGGGGTCTACCCGTTCGTGGTGCCGTTCCGGCCCCTCGCCGGCACCCTCGCCGTCGACGTCGACGGGGCGACGGCCCCCGACGCGACGCTGCTCGAGGACGTCACCCGGCGCGTCGCCGCGCAGCTGCGGGCGGCGGGCATGGCCGGCTCCGACCAGAAGGCCGGATGCGCCGCGTGCGGCGCGTGCAGCGTGCTGCAGAACGCGGGAGGCTGACATGACATCCGAATCCGGTTCCCGGACCACCGAACTGTTCGACCCCGCGGTGCTCGCCGGTCCCGCACCGGCGCCGCCGCCCGGCTTCCTCGTGCGCGCGGCGGCCCACGCCGGCGACGTGGCCGCCTACCACCGGCTGCGCCGCGAGACGTTCGTGCTCGAGCAGGGACTGTTCGCGGGCAGCGACCGGGACGACCTCGACGACGATCCCCGCACCGTCGTCCTGGTCGCTGCCGCACCCGACGGCGCCGTCCTCGGCGGGGTGCGGCTCGCCCCGGCCACCGACGGCGTGGACCTCGGCTGGTGGACCGGCAGCCGCCTGGTCGTCGACAGCCGCAGCCGCCACGGCGGCGGCATCGGCCGGGCCCTCGTCCGCGCGGCCTGCGCGTACGCCGAGTCCCACGGCGTGCTGCGCTTCGACGCGACCGTGCAGGCACCCAACGAGCCGATGTTCACCCGACTCGGTTGGGTCCGCCGGGACGACGTCGTCGTCGCCGGTGCCCCGCATGTGCTGATGCAGTGGCCGCTCGACCGCATCGAACGGCTCGTCCGGTCCACGAAATCGGTCCTGGCGCAGGTCTTGGCGCCGTTGGACCGGGATCCGGACGGGCTCGGTGGCAACGGGTTTCGTGGTGACGACGGTGCGCCCGTCCCCGGCAGCGACCTCGTCGCGGCGTGCGACGCGATCGTGCCGGCGATGGTCCAGCGCGATCCCGAGTGGGCGGGCTGGTGCGCGGCCCTGGTCAACCTCAACGACCTGTCCGCGATGGGTGCGACGCCGGTCGGGATGCTCGACGCCGTCGGCGCCCCCAACCGCTCGGTGCTCACCCGCGTGCTCCGCGGGCTGGCGCACGCCGGCCGGATGTGGAACGTGCCGATCCTCGGTGGCCACACCCAGCTCGGCGTCCCCGCCGCGCTGTCGGTCACCGCGCTCGGCGCGGCGGCCGAGCCGATCCCGGCGGGCGGTGGCTCCGCGGGCCACGACCTCCGCCTCACCGTGGACCTGCGCGGCCGGTGGCGACCGGGATACACCGGACAGCAATGGGATTCCACCTCGACGTGCACGTCCGAGGAGCTCGCGCTGCTCGGGTCCTTCGTCCGCCGCGCGCGGCCGGCGGCGGCCAAGGACGTGAGCATGGCCGGACTCGCCGGCACCGTCGGGATGCTGGCCGAAGCGAGCGGCGTCGGCGCCGTCCTCGACGTCGCGAGGATTCCCCGGCCGGCGGGCGCGACGATGGGCGACTGGATGGCGTGCTTCCCGGGCTTCGCGATGGTGACCGCGGACCGGCCCGGACGCCCCACGCCGCCGAGCGGACCGGCTGTGTCCGCGGTGTGCGGGGAACTGACCACACGACCGGGGGTCGGCCTGCGCTGGCCCGACGGCATGATCACGAACGCGGTGCACGGCACCGTCACAGGATTGGGAAGAGCATGAGCGAGATCGGAATCTCGGTCGCGGCGGCGGAATTCGGCCGCGACATGGAGCAGTCCTACGCGACGATCGCGGCACTGATCGACCAGGCCCGCGCCCGCGGCAGCGACCTGCTGGTGCTGCCCGAAGCGTGCCTCGGCGGGTACCTGCCGAGCCTCGGCGGTGGCGACGAGAGCGAGGCGGCGCGGGAGCGGCGCCTGCGCGCGCTGCCGCCGGCGCTCGCACTCGACGGACCGGAACTGCGGCGGGTCGTGGACCTCGCCGGCGACCTCGTGGTGACCCTGGGCTTCTGCGAGGCCGACGGGCCGACCCGCTACAACGCGGCCGTGACGCTGCACGGCGACGGCATCCTCGGCTCCTACCGCAAGGTGCACCAGCCGCTGGGCGAGAACCTCTGCTACGACGCCGGCGACCGCTACGCGGCGTTCGACACGCCGATCGGCCGGATGGGCATGCAGATCTGCTACGACAAGGCGTTCCCCGAGGCGGCCCGCGCCCTGGCGCTCGACGGCGCGGAGATCGTCACGTCGCTGTCCGCCTGGCCGACGGCCCGGACCGCGCAGGCCGCGGCTCTCGCGGACGATCGGTGGACGCAGCGCTTCGACATCTACGACCGGGCCCGGGCCACCGAGAACCAGGTGGTGTGGGTGGCGTCCAACCAGGCCGGCACCTTCGGGTCGCTGCGGTTCGTGTGCAGCGCCAAGATCGTCGGGCCGGGTGGGGAGATCCTGGCGACCACCGGCACCGACCCCGGCCTCGCGTCCGCCCGGCTCGACGTGCGCGCCGAACTCGACGCGATCCGCGGCGGCGGCATGTACAACCTGCGGGACCGGCGGCCCGAGGTCTACGGCGACGTGGTGGCCCCCAACCTGGTGACCGGGACGCAGCTGAGCCGCGAGCAGCGGCCGGCGTCCCTCCGCGGCGCAGGTGTGCCGGCCCATGCCTGAAATGACCTGCACGGTGCGGTGGCCCGACGGCCGCGCCGGCGAGTACTACTCGCCGTCCCTGGTGATGCACGACCATCTGACCGCGGGCGCGGAGTACGCCGTCCGGGACTTCGTCGACCGCACTCGCCTGGCCCTCACCGAGGCGAGCGAACGCGTGCGCGTCAAGTTCGGCATGTACTGCACCTCCGCGGCCGCGACACTCGCGGAGATCGAGGCGGCGGCCGGTCGTTACGAACCCGATGCCGTCGTGCGGGTGCTGGCCCTGGATCCGCCCACCGTCGACGCCGCGCCGGGCGGCGCCGGCGCAGCCCACCGACCGGAAGGAACAGTCCGATGATCGAGAACCGTGACGTCGTCGTCGTGGGCGGGGGCCAGGCCGGTCTGTCCGTCAGCTGGCACCTCGTGCAGCGGGGCATCGACCATGTGGTGCTCGAACGGGACGGCATCGCCCACGAGTGGCGCGACAGCCGGTGGGACAACTTCACCCTCGTCACCCCCAACTGGCAATGCAACCTGCCCGGCTACAGCTACCGCGGCGACGATCCGGACGGGTTCATGACCCGCGACGAGACGTACGCGTTCGTCCGCGGCTACGCCGGCACCTTCCACCCGCCGGTGCGCGAGGGCGTCGCGGTCACGTCGGTGACGCAGGCGGCCGGCGGCGGCTTCGATGTGCAGACCACCGCAGGCCCGATCCGGGCGCGGCAGGTCGTCGTCGCCACCGGCGGCTACCACGAGCCCGTGGTGCCGCGGTACGCGGAGAAGCTGCCCGCGCACCTCACCCAGCTGCACTCCTCGCGGTACAGGTCGGCGTCCGCGCTGCCGGACGGTGCGGTGCTGGTGGTCGGCAACGGGCAGTCCGGCGCGCAGATCGCCGAGGACCTCATGCTCGCCGGCCGGCAGGTCCACCTGGTGACCGGGAGCGCACCGCGGGTGGCGCGGTTCTACCGCGGGCGGGACTGCGTGGCCTGGCTGCACGACATGGGCACCTATGACGTGCCCATCGCCGAACACCCCGGCGGAACCGCCAAACGGGAGAACACCAATCACTACGTCACGGGCCGCGACGGCGGTCGCGACATCGACCTGCGGTCCTTCGCCCTCGAGGGGATGCGCCTCTACGGCAGGCTGCTCGGTGTGGACGACGGAGTGCTGCGTGTGGCGCCCACCCTCGGCGCGTCGCTCGACGCGGCCGACGCCGTGGCCGAGAGCATCAAGGACATGATCGACGACCACATCGCGCGGGAGGGCATCGACGCCCCGCCGGAGGAGCGGTACGTCCCGGTGTGGCGACCCGCCGAGGAACCCACCGGCCTGGACCTGGACACCGCCGGGATCGGCTCGGTGATCTGGTCGATCGGATTCCGGACGAACTACCGCTGGCTGCACGCCGGGGTCTTCGACGGTGCCGGTCTGCCGTGCCACAATCGGGGCGTGACCTCGGTGCCCGGCCTGTACTTCCTGGGCCTGCCCTGGCTGCACACGTGGGGATCGGGACGGTTCGCCGGAATCGCGCGCGACGCCGAACACCTCGCGGACCGGATCGAGCTCGAGGCCGGACTGCGGGCCTCGATCGGCGCCCCGGCCTGACGGGCGCCGCATGACGCGCATCGCCGCCCTGGCCGGTCACTTCGGACGCGACGTGCCGCGGGCCCTGCTCAAACTGGAGACCCTGATCGAGTCCGCGCGACGGGACCGCATCGAGCTGCTGGTGCTGCCCGACGCGTGCCTCGGCGGGTACATCTCGGACCTGCGCCGGCCCGACCCGGACGACCTGCCGCCCGCACTGTGGCGGGACGGACCCGAACTCGACGCGCTCGCCCGGATGGCGGGCGAGATGACCGTGTGCGTCGGCTACACCGAACGGGACGGGGATCTGCGGTACAACGCCGCCGCCTGCGTCACCGGCGACGGGATTCTCGGCACCCACCGCAAGGTGCACCAGCCGGCCGGGGAATTCCTCGCCTACGCGCCGGGCGACCGGTTCGAGGCCTTCGACACCCCGGTGGGCCGCATGGGGATGCTGATCGACTACGACAAGACGTTCCCCGAGTCCGCCCGCACGCTGGCGCTGGACGGCGCACGGATCGTCGCCGCGCTGTCGGCGTGGCCCGCGAGCGTCACCGACCGGGCGGCCCGGCTGCCGCAGGACCGGCAGTCCCGGCTGTTCGACCTGTACGACGCGGCCCGCGCCGCCGAGAACCAGGTCGTGCTCGTCTCGTCCAATCAGACCGGGATGCAGGGCGGCATGCGCTTCCTCGGGCAGGCGAAGATCGTCGGCCCGGGTGGCGAGGTGCTCGCCCGCACGGGCACCAAGGGCGGGCTCGCCGTCGTCGACATCGACGTCGAGGTCGAGGTGGAACGGGCCCGCCGGGTGCTGCACCACCTGGCCGAGCGGCGCGTGGACACCTATCGGGGACTGCTCGACGAGAAGGGGGACATCGGGTGAGGATCGCTCTGCTCACGTACTCCACCAAGCCGCGCGGCGGTGTCGTCCACACCCTCAATCTTGCCGAGGCCCTGGCCCGGACGGGCCACGACGTCGCCGTGTGGACGCTCGGGCGCGGCGGCGACGACGGGTTCTTCCGCGCCGTCGACCCGGCCGTGCGGGTGCGCGTCGTCCCGTTCGCCGGGGTGGAGGGGGAGGGGGTCGGGGAGCGCATCATGCGTTCGATCGCCGCGCTCGGCGCGGCGTTCACCCCCGGCAGGTACGACGTGGTGCACGCGCAGGACTGCATCAGCGCCAACGCCGTCGGAAACCGGTGCATCCGCACGATCCACCACCTCGACCGGTTCACCACGCCGCAGCTCGCCGCCTGTCACGAACGGGCCGTCGCCGAACCGTATGCGCGGATCTGCGTCTCGCGTGCGGTCGCCGAGGAGGTCCGCGCGGGCTGGGGTTTCACGCCCACGGTCATCGCCAACGGCGTCGACGCGCACCGCTTCTCGCGCGCCGAGCACGACAGGGCGGCGCGGGCCCGGTGGCGGGCGCAGCTGGGGGAGTACGTGCTGGCCGTCGGTGGCATCGAGCCCCGCAAGGGCAGCATCGATCTGGTGGAGGCGTTCGCCCTGCTGCGCCGTGAGCGGCCCGGGATGCGGCTGGTGTTCGCCGGCGGCGAGACGTTGTTCGACTACCGGCCGTACCGAGCCGAATTCGACCGTCGCTGCACGGAACTGGACGTGGATCCGACGATCCTGGGGACGGTGGCCGAGGACGCGCTGCCGGCGTTGGTCGCGCAGGCGTCGGTGTTCGCGTTCCTGTCCACGAAGGAGGGCTTCGGGCTCGCCGCGATGGAGGCCCTGGCCGCCGGAGTGCCCGTGGTGGCGCGGGATCTGCCGGTGCTGCGCGAGGTGTTCGGCGACACCGTCCGGTTCGCGTCGACGCACCGGGGGATGGCCGGCGCCCTCACCGAGCCGCCCGACGCCGCGCGGACACACCGGGGGCGGGCGCTCGCCGCGGCCCACACCTGGGACGACGCGGCGGCCGCGCACCTCGCGTTCTACCGCTCCGTCGTGCACCTGCAACCCGCGGAACACTCACGGGATGCGGCCCGGGGTCAGTGCCCGGCGGGCCGGTAGCGGCGGACCGGCCGGCCGGTGCCGCCGTATTCGAGACGCAGTTCGAGCAGGCCTGCGTCCAGGTAGTGCTCGAGGTAGCGGCGCACGCTCACCCGCGACAACCCGGCCAGCTCCGCGCACTCGGTGGCGGACAGTTCGCCGCGGGCGCGGACCGTGTCGAGGATCAGCCGGCCGGTTTCGGCGCTCAGTCCCTTCGGCAGCCGTACGGGTTCGGCGGCCTTGCCGCCGGCACCGAACAGGGAGTCGATGAACGTCTGGTCGGCGCTCGTCTGGGTCGCGAGCTCGTGCGCTCGGCGCCGGAAGTGCTCGAGCTTCTCCCGGAGCTGCGCGTACTCGAACGGCTTGACCAGGTAGTCGGTCGCTCCGCCGTGCAGGGCGCGACCGACGGTATCGATCTCCCGGGCGGCGGTGATCATGATGACGGCGACGGCGTCGCCCTCGGCGCGCAGCCGCTGAAGGACGTCGAGTCCCGACATGTCGGGCAGGTAGACGTCGAGCAGGAGGAGGTCGGGTGCGGTGGTCCGCGCGGCGTCGAGCGCCTCCGCGCCGCTGTGTGCCACCGCAACCGTGGTGAATCCCTTTGTCCGGTCCACGAATCGACGGTGGATCTCCGCGACCATGAAGTCGTCGTCCACGACGACGACCTTGTGCGTCGCCGCCTCGTCCGATCCTGGACGGTCGTGCATGGTCAGCCATCCTTACTGCGCGGGATGTGGACGGTGAACAAGGCGCCGCCGGTGACCGGGGCATCGGAGACGGTAGCCGATCCGCCGTGCTGGGCGCTGACCAGTCGCACCAGCGCCAGTCCGACCCCGCGTCCCCCGGGCGTGTCGGGTTTGGACGTGACGCCCCGGGCGAAGATCTCCTCCCGCAGGGAATCGGGCACGCCGGGACCCGAATCGGCGACCTCGACCGTGATGCCGTCGGAGTCGGTGATGCGGACGGAGATCCGCGCGTCCCGCCCGCCCTGCGACACGTCGACGGCGTTGTCGACGAGATTGCCGAGGACGGTGATGACGTCGGTGGCGAGTTCGGGGTCGAGGGCCCGCAGGCGCGAATCGGGCTCGAGGACCAGGGTCACTCCGGTCTCCGCGGCGAGCGATGTCTTCGCGATGAGCAGGGCGGCCACGGCGGGGTCGGAAATACGCTGCGTCACAGCGTCACTGATTTCCGCTCGGCGCCTGGTGAGAGTTCCGACGAAGTCGGTGACGGCGTCGTAGTCGCCGAGTTGGGTGAGCCCCGAGATGGTGTGGAGCTGATTGGCGAATTCGTGGGTCTGGGCCCGGAGGGTGTCGGTGACACTCTTGTGCGACGACAGCTGGCTCTGCAGCGACGCCAGCTCGGTGCTGTCGCGCATCGTGGTGACGGTGCCGATCCGCTGTCCCCGGCTCGTCGCGGTCCGGCGACTGAGCGCCAGCACCCGGGACGCCGTCGACAGCACGACGTCGCCGCTGTCGTCCCCGCTGAGCAGGTACTGACGGACCGCGGGTTCGAGGTCGACGTCGTCGACGCGGCGGCCGACGGCGTCCGCGGTGAGGTCGAGCAGCTCCTGTGCGCTGTCGTTGAGAACGGTGATGACGCCCTCGGTGTTCACCGCCACCACGCCCTCGCGGATGTTGTGCAGCAGCGCCTCGCGGTGGTCGGCGAGGTTGGCGATCTCGGCGATCTCGAGCCCCCGGGTGTGGGTCTTGATCCGTCGCGACAACAGCCACGAGCCGAGGAGCCCGAGCCCGGCGCCGATGCCGAGATACAGCAGCAACCGGGCTCCGGCGCTGCTGAGGAGGTCCCACAGGGACGGGTAGTCGTCGCTCACCGCCACGATCGCGAGCACGGACCCGGCCGGCGACAGGATCGGGACGTGTCCCGCGATGGCCCGACGGCCGTCGACGACCACGTCACCGGACCAGGCCCGGCCGCTTGCCACGTCGCTGGCCCCGAGTTCCGCAGCCGCGCCGAGCCGGGTCGGGTCCGACGACACGAGGACCGTGCCGTCGGCGGTCACGATCTCGGCGAGCGTCGCCCCGGACAGGTTCACGGCGCGGTCCACTTCGGGCGCGAGAACCGTGCCGGCGGACGGTGCGGACAGCAGTTCCCGCACCACGGGCGTCGAGGCCACGTTCTCGGCGACCGCGATCATCCGCTGACCCTGCAGGTCGCGGAATCCGACGGTCGACTGGTGCACCGACACCGCGGCGACCGCCAGCAGCACCACCGCCACGACGGCGAGCTGAAGGAGCAGAACCTGCCCGGCGAGGCTGCGGATACGGAGGGGACGTGGTGACCACAATGAACTCAAGTTCCGTTTCGTACTCAAGAGTGACGTGACTCACTGACGGGTTCAGTATTGCCGAAGGTCACATTTTTCGGCGAAAGAAGGAACGATGTCCAGGACAGCCGGCGGAGGCCGCGTACGTGCGGTCCTACTGCTCGTGCTCGCGGGGATTCTCGTTGCCGGATGCGGCGTCACCCGCGGCGAGGACGAGGGTCTGCACCGGGTGCGGATGATGGTTCCCAACAGCCCCGGCGGAGGCTACGACCTCACCGCCCGGACGGCGGTGAAGATCATGGAGGACGACGGCATCACCGGCCGCGTGGAGGTCTTCAACGTCATCGGCGCAGGCGGAACGGTGGCGATGGCCCGGCTCATGAACGAGGCGGGCAACGACGACCTCATGATGATGATGGGCCTCGGGGTGGTCGGCGCCGGCTACACGAACGGCTCGACGGCCCGGGTGTCCGACGCTACGGCCCTGGCCAGGATGGTCGAGGAGCAGGAGGGCATTCTCGTCCCCGCGGACTCGCCGTTGCGCACCGTCGACGACTTCGTCGCCGCGTGGCGCGCCGACCCGTCGGCGATCACGATCGGCGGTGGATCGTCACCCGGAGGTCCCGACCACCTGTTCCCGATGGAGACGGCACGTGCGGTGGGAGTGGATCCGAAGGCAGTGAACTTCGTGTCCTACGACGGCGGCGGTGATCTGCTGACCGCGCTGCTCGGCGAGAAGATCACCGCGGGCACGTCGGGGCTCGGCGAGTACGTCGACCAGATCGAGGCGGGCCAGGTCCGGGTCCTCGCGGTGTCGGGCAACGAGCGCGTTCCCGGCATCGACGCACCGACGCTCCGTGAGGCGGGCATCGATCTGACCTTCACCAACTGGCGCGGAATCCTTGCGCCGCCCGGAATTTCGGACGAGGCCAAGGCGGCAATGGTGGAGGCGCTCGCGAAGTTGCACGACACCCCGGCATGGAAGGAGGCTCTGGTGAAGAACGGGTGGAGCGACGCGTTCGCGACCGGACCGGAGTTCGAGCGGTTCCTCGAAGAGCAGGACGAGCGGGTTTCGTCCACGCTGTCCGAGCTGGGGCTGGCATGAGTACGCGGGCAGCGGCCGATGCGACGCCGGCCCGCCGGATGAAGGATCCGGCCCAGTTCGTCGTCTGCGGTGTGCTCGTGGCGGTGGGAGTCTTCCTGATCGTCGACGCGCTCACTCTGACAGCGGGTTTCGTCAAGGTCGACCCGGTGGGGCCTCGGCTGTTCCCGATGGTCGTCGGCACCGGACTCGTCGTCTGCGCGGTGGCGCTCGCAGCGGCGATCCTGTGGGGATCGACCGGCGAGGAGGACGGCGGAGAGGACGTGGACCTGTCGTCGCCCGGGGACTGGCGCACGGTCGGGCTGCTGGTCGCGTTGTTCGTCGCGACGATCGCCCTCGTCGGCCCGCTGGGGTGGGCGATCACCGGAACCCTGTTGTTCGCCGGCGCCGCGACGGTCCTGGGAAACAGGCACTACGTGCGCAGTCTCGTGATCGGGGCGGTCCTCGGGTTCGGCAGCTTCTACGCATTCTACGTCGGGCTCGGAATACCGCTGCCCGCAGGCATTCTGGACGGAATTCTGTGACATGGACACATTGACCTGGCTGCTGCAGGGGTTCGAGCAGGCGGCGACCCCGATGAACCTGCTCTACGCGTGTCTCGGTGTCCTGCTGGGGACCGCGGTCGGAGTACTGCCGGGCATCGGGCCCGCGATGACGGTGGCGCTGCTGCTGCCCGTCACCTACAACGTGAGCCCGAGCGCCGCGTTCATCATGTTCGCCGGCATCTACTACGGCGGAATGTACGGCGGGTCGACGACCTCGATCCTGCTCAACACCCCGGGGGAGTCGTCCTCCGTGATCACCGCGATCGAGGGCAACCGGATGGCGAGAGCCGGGCGCGCGGCGCAGGCCCTCGCCACCGCCGCCATCGGCTCGTTCGTCGCCGGATCGATCGGCACGATGCTGCTGGTGCTCTTCGCTCCCGCGGTGTCGCGCTTCGCCGTGACTCTCGGTGCGCCGTCGTATCTGGCGATCATGCTGCTCGCGCTGGTCGCCGTCACCGCCGTCCTCGGCAGTTCCAAGCTCCGGGGCTGCATCTCGCTGTTCCTGGGCCTCGCGATCGGACTGGTCGGAATCGACTTCCTCACCGGGCAGCCCCGCGCCACCTTCGGCATTCCGCAGCTGTCCGACGGCATCGACATCGTCGTCGTCGCGGTCGCGGTGTTCGCGGTCGGTGAGGCGCTGTGGGTGGCCGCGCACCTGCGCCGCCGCCCCGCCGAGGTCATCCCGGTCGGCCGTCCGTGGATGGGCCGCAGCGACTGGAAGCGGTCGTGGAAGCCGTGGTTGCGCGGCACCGCATACGGATTCCCGTTCGGCGCGCTGCCGGCGGGTGGTGCCGAGCTGCCGACCTTCCTCTCGTACATCACCGAGAAGAAGCTGTCGAAGCACAAGGACGAGTTCGGCAAGGGCGCCATCGAAGGCGTCGCGGGACCGGAGGCGGCGAACAACGCCTCCGCGGCGGGCACCCTCGTGCCGATGCTGTCGCTGGGTCTGCCGACCAATGCGACCGCCGCGGTGATGCTGACCGCCTTCGTGTCGTACGGAATCCAGCCCGGGCCGACGCTGTTCGAGAAGGAACCGCTGCTGATCTGGACGCTGATCGCGAGCCTGTTCATCGGCAACTTCCTCCTGCTCGTCCTCAACCTTCCCCTTGCCCCGCTGTGGGCCAAGCTGCTCCGCACGCCCCGGCCGTATCTGTATGCCGGCATCCTGTTCTTCGCCGCGCTCGGCGCGTTCGCCGTCAACCTGCAGTGGCTCGACCTCGCCCTGCTGCTGACGTTCGGCCTGCTCGGGCTCATGATGCGCCGGTTCGGTCTTCCGGTCCTGCCGTTGATCATCGGGGTGATCCTCGGGCCGCGCATCGAACGCCAACTCCGCCAGAGCTTGCAGCTCGGGGGCGGCGACTGGGGCAGCCTCGTCACCGAACCCGTCGCCATCGTCGTCTACATCGTCATCGCACTGCTGCTCGTCGCGCCGCTCGCCGCCCGGTTCGTCCACTCGCGCCGGCCTGCCGTGATTCCGGCCGGCACCCCCGGTGACGACTCCAGCGAGACCCGAGAGAAGGCCCACGCATGATCGTCGTCGGATTCACCCCGGACCGGTACGGCGGAGCCGCCGTCGACCACGGCATCGCCGAGGCCCGGTTGCGCGGCACCTCACTTCTCGTGATCAACACCTCCAGGGGCGATGCCCTCGCCGACCGGTCGTTCGCCGCCCGGGCACAGCTCGAGGCGCTGGAGGAGAAGTTGTCCGGAAGCGGCGTCGAGCACGAGATCAGGCAGACGGTCGGCGACGAGACCGTCGACGTGATCCTGGACGCCATGGAGCCCGACGAGGCGCAACTGCTGGTGATCGGGGTCCGCGACCGCACACCCGTCGGCAAGTTGCTTCTCGGCAGTACCGCCCAGCGGCTGCTGCTGTCCTGCCGCAAACCGGTGCTGGCGGTCAAGCCCGAGGAGGGGTGAGGCTCCTCGCCGCTCCGGGTAGCTCACCCGCCGAGCCCGGTGACCCGCATCGTGAGGTTGAGCCGGCCCCGCGTCATCCCCGACGCGGGGTCGGCCGTGCCGGGAAAGACTTTGGGCACACCGTGATACGCGAGTCGCGACGGACCGCCGAACACGAACAGGTCGCCGGATTCGAGCCGGACGTCGCGGTGGGGCCGGCCGCGGCTCTCGGTGTTGCCGAACCGGAAGGTGCACGCGTCGCCGATGCTGAGCGACACGATGGGGGCGTCGCTGCGTTCGTCCTTGTCCTGATGCATGCCCATGCGGGCGTCGCCGTCGTAGAAGTTGATCAGCGCGGTGTCGGGGGTGTAATCGTCGCCGGCGTGCGGGTCGTCGTACGCGGCGACGAGGGCACGCCGCCCGAGGTCGCCCAGCCGGTCCGGGAAAGGGGCGACGGGAGCGTCGTTCACGTCCACCGCGGTGCGGGTGTAACGGTACGGCGACCAGTGCCACCCGAGGCAGACGGTCTGCACCGACATCCGGCCCCCGCCAGGCAGGGCGGTGTGACGGATCGGCACGGGCCCGCGCGCCCAGTCCCGGCAGGCGGCGACGAGGCGGCGTTGCTCGTCGACGTCGAGCCAGCCGGGCACGTGCACGGCGCCCGGGGCGATCTCGACGCGGGCGCGCGGCACGGGGAACAGGGCGTCGCTCACGGGTGCCGCCTCGTCTGCCATTCCCGGTAGCGCCCCGGAAGGCACACCGCGCACGGGCGGTATCCGGCTGCGACGGCATCGGATTCGTCGGCGAAGAAGACCCGGTCCCGGACGTACCCGCCGCGGGCGATCGCCCGCAGCGCCGCGCGGCAGTCGAGGCGACCGTAGATCCGGCCGCGCCGGTGCCCACCGACGGATCCGGGGGTCGGGCTGCGGTAGGGACGCCCGTCCGCGCCGAGCAGCGTGTAGCCGGTCATCGGGCGTCGTGCAGGACGAGGCCGAGGGTGTGGCGGACGCCGGCGCGGACGGTGCTGACCCCCGTGCCGGACGGGGGAGCGGGTCCAGCCGCGCGCGGAGGGGGTGGGCCGGTCGCGGGTGGTGAAGATCAGTCCGTGACCCTGCTGCAGCACGGTGGCGGTGCCGCGGGACTGCGCGCGGGCGCGTTGCTCGACGAGGAGGAACTCGCCGCCGAGGTGGTCGTGGCCGGGCCGGTCGAGGCCGATCACCACCTGCAGCGGGAACACCAGGTCGCCGTATAGGTCGCGGTGCAGGGCGTTCCAGTCGCCGGTCGTGTAGCGCAGCAGGATGGGCGTCGGCCTGGCCTGTCCGGCGGCGTGGCAGGCGTCGAGCCAGTCGCCGAAGTCGTCGGGCCAGGGCGCCGGGTCGCCGAGCCGCTGCGCCCAGCCCCGTGCGACGGGCAGCAGCCGGTGGTAGAACGCCGCGCGCAACCGGGTGATGCCCTCGGGTACGGGGTCGCCGAAGTAGCGGTAGGTGCCCTTGCCGAAGCGGTGCCGTTCCATGTCGATCGTGCTGCGGAAGCGGCGGTCGTCGTCCCACATCGCGGCGACGCGCGCGCACTCGTCCGCGGTGAGCAGCGGCCCGGTCTGCGCGCACCCCGTCGCGTCGAGTTCGGCGACGAGCGCCGGCCAGTCCTGAGCATCGACCCGCGCGGTGAGCGAGTCGGTCCGGTTCCCGGTGGTCATGGTTCCTCCTCCGCCCGGGCTGTCCCACCCGGCCCACCGGGTAGACGTCCGTCGGGCGGGGAACGTGAGATCCGAGCGGGAGGTTGTCGCGCCGAGGGGGCGGTTGTCGGGCACGCCACTCGCACGTTGCCACAACAACCTCCCCTTCGTCGCGGGAGTCACCCGTCGGCGAGCTTGGTGAGGAGGCGGGCCAGTTCGGTGCGTTCGGGGCCGTCGAGGTGGGCGAAGAACTCGGTGGCCTCGGCGTCGCGGGCCGCGTCGAGTTCGGCGGCGATGCGACGGCCCTCGTCGGTGAGGTGGACGCACACGGCGCGACGGTCGGCGGGGTCGGCGACGCGACGGGTCAGGCCCCGGGCCTCGAGCCGGTCGATCACCTCGGTGGCCGATCGCGGCGCGATGCGCAGCGCCTTGGCGACGTCGCCGAGGCGCAGCGGCTGAGCGGAGTGGCCGACGACGTGCAGCGCGCGGTGCTCGTGCGGGGACAGTTCCCACGGGACGAGGGTGGCGTGCCAGCGGCGTCGCAGCGTGCGGGTGGCCGTCATCAGCAGGTCGCGCAGCGCCGGGTCGGTGGGGGCGTCGGACATGATGCGGATCATACCTCACTTGACGGCTGCCTCTTAGTGAGGCAACCTCAACAAGTACGTTTCGTGCCTCACGAAGGAGGTGATGGGCATGATGCAGCCTCCGCCCGGCGGCGGGCCGGGACCGATGCGGCACGCCAAGCCCGACCCGCGCGACCGCGCCCAGCTCGAGGAATCCCCCGTGAGCGTGCGCCGCATCGGCGCGCTCTTCGCGCCCTACCGCTGGCAGGTCGCGCTCGTCGTCGCGCTCATCGTGGTGTCGTCGGTGATCACGCTCGCCAACCCGTTCCTCGTCCGCACCCTCATCGACCACGCGATTCCCGACCAGGACGTGCCGTTGCTGCTCGGCGCCGTCGGCGCGATGCTCGCCGTCACCGTCGTCGCCTCGATCCTCGGGGTGGTGCAGACGTGGATCTCCACCACGGTGGGCCAGCACGTCATGCACGACCTGCGCACCCGCGTGTTCGACCACCTGCAACGGCAGTCCCTCGGCTTCTTCACCCGCACCCGCGGCGGGGAGATCCAGTCACGCCTGACCAACGACATCGGCGGCATGCAGAACGTCGTCACCTCCACCGCCACCTCGATCGCCGCCAACGTCACCACCGTCGTCGGCACGGCCGTCGCGATGGCGGTGCTCAGCTGGCGGCTGTCGCTGCTGTCCCTGCTGGTGCTGCCGCCGGCGATCTGGCTCACCCGCAAAGTCGCCCTGATGCGCCGCGAGATCACCGCCGTGCGCCAGCGTCGCCTCGCCGACATGCAGACCCAGATCGAGGAGAGTCTCTCGCTCAGCGGCGTCCTGCTCGGTAAGACCCTCGGCACCGGCCCGGCCATGTCGACACGCTTCGCCCGCACCTCCACCGAACTGGCCGACCTCGAGGTCCGTTCCCAGCTGTCCGGTCGCTGGCGCATGGCCACGATGAACATCGTCTTCGCCGCCATCCCCGCCCTGCTCTACCTCGTCGCCGGCCTGCCCGCGACGTCGGGCGGGATGACCATCGGCACCCTCGTCGCCTTCACCGGCCTGCAGGCCACCCTGTTCCGGCCGCTGATGAGCCTGCTCGACGTGGGCGTGTCGGTCACCGGTTCGCTGGCGCTGTTCAGCCGCATCTTCGAATACCTCGACCTGACCGTCGAGATCGGCGAACCCGCGAACCCGGTGCGGCTCGACCTCGACCGGATCGCCGGCGCCGTGCGGTTCGACGACGTCCGCTTCCGCTACGACGGCGCCGACCGGGACGCGCTGGCCGGCATCACCCTCGACGTGCCCGCCGGCTCACACGTCGCTCTCGTCGGCGAAACAGGTTCGGGAAAGACGACTCTCGGGTCGCTCGTCGCGCGGCTGTACGACCCCACGTCGGGGCGGGTGACGATCGACGGCGTCGACGTGCGCGACCTTCCGCTCGCCGACATCGCGAGCCTGGTCGGGGTCGTCTCCCAGGAGACGTACCTGCTGCACGCCACGGTCCGGGAGAACCTGCGCCACGCCAAGCCCGACGCGACGGACGCCGAGATCGAGCAGGCCGCCCGCGCCGCGCACATCCACGAGCTCCTGTCCTCGTTGCCGGACGGCTACGACACCGTCGTCGGGGCGCGCGGACACCGCTTCTCCGGCGGCGAGAAGCAGCGCCTCGCCATCGCCCGCACCCTGCTGCGCGACCCGCGCATCCTGGTGCTCGACGAGGCGACGAGCGCGCTCGACAACGAGACCGAACGCGCGGTGCAGCAGGCCCTGGACGCGGCCCGCCGCGGCCGCACGACCCTCACCGTCGCGCACCGCCTCTCGACGATCCGCGACGCCGACACGATCGTCGTCCTCGACCGCGGCCGCATCGTGGAGCAGGGCAGCCACGACGAACTGCTCGCCCGCGGCGGCAGATACGCCGCGCTCGCGGCCCGCACGGAACCGCAGGAAGTCGGCGTGTAAGCGGCGCTCCCCGCGGATCAGCCGGACACCGAGAGGACGCCGGTGCGCAGGCGCCGCACCGCGTCCGCCGCCGGCACCACGGCGGCGCACCGCGCCGCGAGGTAGTGCAGCGCCTCGGTGTGCTCGCGCCGGGAGAAGTCCGCGACGCCGTCCGCGACGACGAAGACCTGCACGTCCTGCATGAATCCGTCCAGCGCGGTGCTCAGGCACCCGATGTGGGCGTAGACGCCGGTGACGACGAGCTGGTCCCGGCCCCACGCGCACATCCGCTCCCGCAGGTCGGTGCGGATGAACGCGCTGTAGCGCCACTTGGTGAGCTGCACGTCGTCCTCGCGCGGCGCGAGGTCGGCGACGACGGACGTCAGGGCCGGATCGTCGGCCAGGCCGGGACCCCAGAAATCGGTGAGCAGCGCCCGCTCGGCCGGATCCTGGTCGCCGGGCTGGGCGGTGTAGACGACGGGAATGCCCGCCTCGTACGCCGACCGCCGGATCGCGTCGATGTTCGGGACCACCGTCGCCAGCGGATCCGCCGCGCGGTCGAAGGCCCGCACGAAGTACTCCTGCATGTCGTGCACGAGCAGTACCGCCCGCCGCGGGTCGATGGTCCAGTCGACGGTGTTGGCGGGCAGGTCGGTCGGCAGGGGATAGGACACGGACTTCGGCAGGGCCATCGCAGGATTCGCTTTCTGTGGTCGAGCGGAGTCGGGATCAGTGCTGCAGGGTGGCGGCGAGCGCGCGACGCAGTCCGGCGCGGCTGGTCTTGCCCACACCGGTGCGGGGGAAGGTGTCGACGAAGACCACCTTGTCGGGGATCTTGTACGCGGCCAGGCCCCGCTCGCGCAGGAAGGTCCTCAGCGCCGGGGCCTTCGGGGCCTCGCCGTCGGCGACGACGAACACACACGTGCGCTCCCCGAGGTAGGCGTCGGGCACGGCCACCACCGCGGCGTCCAGGACCCCGGGGTGGGCGAGCAGGTGGTTCTCCACCTCCTCGGCGGCGATCTTCTCGCCGCCCCGGTTGATCTGGTCCTTCGCGCGGCCCTCGACGACGACGTAGCCGTCCTCGGTCAGCCGCACGAGATCTCCGGTGCGGTAGAACCCGTCGGCGGTGAACGCCGACGCGTTGTGCCCGGGCGCGTCGTAGTAGCCGCGGATCGTGTAGGGACCGCGGGTGAGCAGGTGGCCCGTCGCGCCCGGGGCGACGGGACGGTCGGCGTCGTCGACCACCCGGATCTCGTCGTGCGGGCTGATGGGCCGGCCCTGGGTGCCGACGATGGTGGCCTCGGGGTCGTCGAGCCGGGTGTAGTTGACCAGGCCCTCGGCCATCCCGAACACCTGCTGCAGGGTGCAGCCGAGTTCGGGCGTCACGCGCGCGGCCGCCTCGGCGCCGAACTTCGCGCCCCCCACCTGCAGGACCTGCAGCGACGACAGGTCCCGGTCGATACGGGGCCGCGCCGACAGCCACGCCAGTGCGAGCGGGGGCACGAGCGACGCCATGGTGACCCGCTCGCGCTCGATCAGCGCGAAGGCGGTGTCGGGGCTCGGGTCCGGCGCCAGCACGATCGTGCCGCCGGCGTGCAGGACCCCGAGGATCCCGGGTGAGCTCATCGGGAAGTTGTGCGCCGCCGGCAGTACCACCAGCATCCGGGTGCCGGCGTCGACGCCGCAGATGCGGGCCGACTCGCGCACCGAGTACAGGTAGTCGGTGTGGGTGCGCGGGATCAGCTTCGGGGTTCCGGTGGTGCCGCCCGAGAGCTGCAGGAAGGCGACGGATTCCGCTTCGACATCGGCGAATTCGCCCGGCTCGTGCTCGCGCAGCGCGTCGAGCGGGGTGAACTCCTGGGCGTCGCCGGCGACGACCACGACCGGCGGACGGTCGAGGTTCGTGCACACCTGCCGGGCCAGGCCGCGGTAGTCGAATCCGCCGTGCTCGCCGGCGATCACGTACGCGGCGGCGTCGGTGAACCGGCAGAAGTACCCGATCTCGGCGCTGCGGTGCGCGGGCAGCGCGAACACCGGCAGCGCACCGAGCCGGAACACCGCGAAGACCACCTCGGTGTACTCGACGATGTTGGGCAGCTGCACCAGCACCCGGTCGCCCGGCCGGACGCCCGCGGCCGCGAGCCCGGTGGCGATCCGGTCCGCGGCGCCGGTGAGTTCGCGGTAGGTGAGGCGGCGTTCGGTGCCGCGGGCGTCACGGCCGACCACGGCGACGCGCTCGCCGTGGCGGTCGGCCCGCACGGACAGGAACCGGACGAACGTCTCGTCCGTCCAGTAGCCCGCGGCGCGGTAGAGTTCCGCGAACTCCTGGGGGTAGCCGGCGGTGGCAGCCAGGGGAGTCCGGGTGGCGGCGATCGTCACGGAGTTCCTTTCGATCCGGTTCAGGCGCGCAGCGTGGCGCCGCCGTCGACGTACAGGGTCTGCATGGTGATGTGGCGGGCACGGTCGGAGAGCAGGAACTCGACGGCGTCGGCGATGTCGGCAGGGTCGGCGATGCGGCCCAATGGAATCCCCACCTTGAACGAGGCGGCGTCGCCGTCGATCGCGGTGCGGGCGCCCGCGTCGTCGGCCGGATCCGGCCACAGGGACCGTTGCATCGCCGTGTCCGTGGAGCCCGGGGCGACGACGTTGGCGCGGACCCCGAACCGGGCCAGCTCGAGGCCGAGCACACGAACGATCATGTGGGCGGCGGACTTCGACGCGCCGTATGCGCCCATTCCGGCGCGGGGCACACCCGCCGAATTGGAGCCGACCGTGACGATCGCCCCGCGGCGACGCTCGCGCATCCCGCGACCGACGACGCGCAGCACGTTGATCAGGCCGGTGACGTTGACGTCGAACATCCGCTGCCACTCGGCGGGATCGGAGTCGAGCACCGACCCGGTGGTGAAGACGCCCGCGACGTGGGCCAGCGCGTCGACCGGCCCGTGCTCGGCCTCCACTCGTGCGACCGCCTCGGCGACGCCGGCCGCGTTGCACACGTCGAGACCGTGCACGGGGGCGGCCACGTCGAGCAGCGCGGCGGTCTCGGCGAGGCCGTCGACATCGCGGTCGGCGAGGACGACGCGGTGCCCGGCCTTCGCGAGGGTCAGGGCGGTGGCGCGGCCGATGCCCTGGGCGGCGCCGACGACGAGGGTGACGGACCGGCTCACCGCCGCACCCCCAGCGCCTCGAGCACCGTGCCGAACTTCGTTGTGGTCTCCGCGAGTTCGTCGAGCGGATCCGACCCGGCGACGATGCCGCCGCCCGCGTGGGTCGTGAGCGTGGTGCCGTCGGCGTCGAGGACGGCGCAGCGGATCGTCACCATCCATTCGCCGTCGCCGTCCCGGTCGGCCCAGCCGACGGCGCCGGCGTAGAAACCGCGGTCACCCTCCAGTTCCTGGATCAGCGCCCGGGCGGGGGCGGTCGGCGTGCCGCAGATTGCGGGGGTCGGATGCACGGCGAGGGCGAGGTCGAGGGCGGTGACCGACCGGTCCCGCAACCGGCCCGAGATCGGGGTGCCCAGGTGCCAGAGCTGCCGGGTGGTCGTCAGGGTCGGCGAACCGGGGATGTCGAGGTCGGTGCACAGCGGTTCGAGGCTCGCGCGCAGGGCGTCGACGACGTGGGCGTGCTCGGCGAGGTTCTTCTCCGACGCGGCGAGGCGCCGGCCGGTGCGCCGGTCGACCTCGGGGTCCGGGTGCCGGGGCGCCGAACCGGCGAGCGGATGACACGTGACGAGGTCGCCGCGGCGCCGGACGAGCACCTCGGGACTGGCCCCGACGAGGTGCCGGCCGGTCCACGGTCCCCCGGCGGCGGTGAGGTCGACGACGAATCCGTTGCCGGAGGGGTCGTTTCCGGCCAGGCGGGCGAGCAGCGACGCCGGGTCGACGGGTGCGTCCGCCCGCAGGAGCAGCGCGCGGGCCAGCACCACCTTCGCCAGGTCGTCGGCCGGGTCGCGCAGTTGCCGCAGCGCCGTGGCCACCCGGTCGAGGTGTTCGTCCTCGGTGGGCAGCGTCGCGGCGATCCGCACCGGCGGCAGCGCGACGGTGACGTCCCCGACGGGGTCCGGCTGGTGCCGCAGCGCGACGGGCGCGGTGAGGGCGGCGTGGTGGTCGGGTGCGAACGGCAGCGCGCCGACGACGGCGGCCACCGAGCCGGCGCGCAGCGCCGCCGCGGCCTCGCCGGCCGAGTCGAACCGGGCGTCGACGCCCTCCGCCACGACGGTGCCGTGCGGACGCGACAGCACGAACGGGGCGGCGGACCCGATCTGCCGCGGGGCGGCGGTGCCGATCTGCCGCGGGGCGGCGGTGCCGTGCGCGGCGACGGCCGGTGCTTGCATGTGCGCAGACCTCTCGTAGTGGTGACAGGGACGGTCGCGGTGCCGTGCACCCGACCCAGCAGAACATATACGGTTAGCCTAACCTTTGGTATCGTCACGTTTCGCGCCGGACCGGCTTCACCTCTCGTGATGCGATACGGCACAGTCGAATTCGACCGTAGAAAGGGGATCGATCGTGCCCACGTCCGGCCCGTCGACCTCGGCATTTCCGCTGACGCGGGCCCAGTCCGGCGTATGGTTCGCCCAGCAGCTCGACCCCGCGAACCCCGTCTTCAACACCGCGGAATGCGTCGAACTCCGCGGCGACGTCGACGTCGCCGCGGTGACGCGGGCGGTCCGGGAGGCCGTCGCCGAAGCCGAGGTGCTCACCGCGGCCTTCGCCGTGGAGGCCGACGGATCGGTCCTCATCCGTCCCGGCGCGCACGAGGCGCCGGAGCCCGCCGTCGTCGATCTGCGCCGCGAGCCCGAGCCGGAGGCGGCCGCCCGGCGCTGGATGGCCGGCGACCACACGCGCGTGCTGGATCCCGCCCGCGAGCCGTGCCTGCGCGTCGCCGTGCTCCGCCTCGGCGACCGGCACGCCGTCCTCTACCTGTGCATCCACCACCTGGTGATCGATGCCTACGGCTTCGGCCTGCTCACCCGGCGCATCGCCGAGCGCTACACCGCCGACGTGCTCGGGCTGCCGGTCCCACCGGCCAGGTTCGCCCCACTCGCCCCCGTCGTCGCCGAGGAAGCCGCCTACCGTGCGTCCGCGGACTTCGCCGCCGACCGGGACTTCTGGGCCGGCTACCTCGACGGCGCCGAGGACGCCGTGACCCTCGCCGACGGTCCCGGCGGCATCGCCGTCCGCTGCCGCGGCGTGCGCCTGACCCTGACCGCCGAACAGCAGCAAGGGCTCTCGCGGATCGGCAAGGCCACCGGCGCGAGCTGGGGCGACGTCGTCACCGCCGCCGTCGCCGCGTTCCTGCGCGCCGCGACGGGACGCGGCGACGTGATCGTGGGATTCCCGGTGATGAACCGGCTCGGCAGCGCCGCGACGACCGTGCCGATGTCCGCGGTCAACGTCGTGCCGCTGCGCCTGCGTCCCGAACCCGCCCGCACCCTCGCCGATCTCGTCGCCGAGGTGCGTGCCGCCGTGGCGGACTGCCGCCCGCACCACCGCTACCGCGGGGAGGACATCCAGAACGACCTGCGCCTGCCCGCGGGCTCCCGGGGCGTCGTGGGGCCGTCCGTCAACGTCAAACCGTTCGGCGACCGGCTGCGCTTCGCGGACCTGCACGCCGCGGTGCACTCCGTGGCCCGGGGCCCGCTGCAGGACTTCATGGTGACCGTGCGGCCGCTCGACCACACCGGCGGCCTCGAAGTCTGGGTGGACGCGGATGCCGACGCCTACACCGCCGACGACCTCGCGCGGCACGCACGCCGTCTCGAACTGCTCCTCACCCAGGTCGTCGCGCTCGCCGATCCGCACCGGCCGCTGGCCCGGCTGCAGATCCTCGGCGCCGGCGAGCGCCGCCGCCTCCTCGTCGAGCGCAGCGGCGACGACCTGCCGGTGCCGACGGACCTCACGCTGCCGGACCTGCTGGCCGCGCAGGTGGCCCGTGACCCGGACGCACCCGCGGTGCGCGATGCCGCCACCGCCCTGACCTTCGGTGAACTGGCCGCGCGCTCGCGCCGCCTCGCCCGTCACCTCCTGAGCCTCGGGCTCGGCCCACAGCGGCGCGTCGCCGTCGCGCTGCCGCGCCGCGCCGACACGCTGGTTGCGCTGTTCGCCGTCCTCGAGGCCGGCGCCACGTGCGTTCCGCTGGACCCCGACCATCCCGCCGAGCGGCTCGCCCACGTGCTCGCCGAGACCGCACCCGGTGTCGTGCTCACCGGCGGCGACGGCGCCGCACGTATCGCCGAGATCTCCTGCACCGCAGGCCTACCCGATCCGGTGAACCTCGACGGGCTGGACCTGTCCGGCTACGACCCCGAGCCGCTGACCCGCGCGGAACGCGGCCGCCCGCTGCACGAGCTCGACGTCGCCTACGTCATCCACACCTCCGGTTCGACCGGCCGGCCCAAGGGCGTGGAGGTCCCGCACCGCGGCGCCGTCAACCTGTTCCACAGCCACCGCGAGCGCGTCTTCTCCCGTGCCCGCGCCGAGGCCGGCCGCGACCGCCTGCGGGTCGGGCACGCCTGGTCGTTCGCGTTCGACGCCTCGTGGGGCCCGCACCTGTGGCTGCTCGACGGACACGAGCTGCGCATCGTCGACGAGGCCACCCAGCGGGACCCGCACCGGCTCGCCGAACTCGCCGGCAGCGAGGGCTGGCACTTCGTCGAACTGTCGCCCGCGCAACTCGAGCAGATCGTCGAGGCCGACCTGCTGCCCGCCGGTACCGTGCCGACGCTCGGCTTCGGCGGCGACGCCGTCACCGACGCCCTGTGGCGGCGTCTGCGTGAGCGCGACGGCGCCGCGTTCAACTTCTACGGCCCCACGGAGGGCACCGTCGACGTCCTCGTCGCCGAGGTGGGGGACGCGGCGGAACCCGTGATCGGCCGGCCGGTGGCGAACCTGCGCGCCTACGTGCTCGACGCCGCGCTGAACCCGGTCCCGGAGGGCGTGGACGGAGAACTGTACGTCGCCGGCCCCGGCGTGGTGCGAGGCTACCTCGGCGCGCCCGGCGCGACCGCGGCGCGGTTCGTGGCGAACCCGTTCGGCGACAGCGAAAGCCGCATGTACCGCACCGGCGACGTGGTGCGGTGGACCGCGGACGGCCACCTCGTCTACCGCGGCCGCCGGGACGACCAGGTCAAGATCCGTGGCTTCCGCGTCGAACTCGGCGAGGTCGAGGCGGCGCTGCAGGAGCTGCCCGGCGTCGCGCGGGCCGTCGCCGTGGCGCGTCCCGACGCGACCGGCACCGCGCGGCTCGTCGCCTACCTGGTGGGCGGCGACGGTGACCCCGCGACGGCCCGCGAGCTCGTGGCGCGGCGGCTGCCGGCGCACATGGTGCCGTCGGCGTTCGTGTTCCTCGACGCGCTGTCGCTCACCTCCAACGGGAAGGTGGACCGCACGTCGCTGCCGGAACCGGACTTCGGGGCCCTCGTCGGCGGCCGCGCGGCCGCCACCGAACGCGAACGCGTGCTGTGCGCGGTGTTCGCGGACGTCCTGGGCCTCGACACCGTCGGCGTCGACGACGACTTCTTCCTCCTCGGCGGTCACTCCCTCGCGGCGGCCAAGCTGATCGCGAAGGTCCGCGACGCGCTCGGCGTGGAACTGCCGATCCGCACCGTCTTCGACCACCCGACCGTCGAGGGGCTCGCCGCGCAGTGCCCCGACGGTGCCGCGGCCCTGCGGATCCCGCTGCGTCCGGTCGAACGCGGCGACCGTGCACCGCTGTCGGCGGGGCAGCAGCGGCTGTGGTTCCAGTTCCGGCTCGAGGGCCCGAGCCCGACCTACAACGTCCCGCTGACGCTGCGCCTGCGCGGCGTCCCCGATCCGGCGGCGCTGCACGAAGCGGTGCGCGCGGTGCTGGACCGGCACGAGGTCCTGCGCACCGTGCTCGAGGACCACGACGGCGTCGGCATGCAGCGCGTGCTCGCCGCACCCGGCGTGCCGTTCACCGCCCGCACCGTCGAGGGGGCCGACCTGGACGCGGCGGTGGCGGCCGCGGCGCGGCACGTGTTCGACCTCGAACGCGAGATCCCGATCAAGGTGATGCTTTTCGAGGGCGGATCCGCGGAGGCCGTGCTGCTGGTGCTCGTGCACCACGTCGCCGCCGACGAGTTGTCCGCCCCGATCCTGCTGCGCGAGCTCGGCGCGGCCTACGCCGCCGCGGCCGCCGGGAGTTCCTGGACGCCGGCGCCGCTGCCGGTGCAGTACGCCGACTTCGCGGTGTGGCACCGCGAGATCCTCGGCGACGGCGACGGACTCGCCGCCCGCCAGCTCGACTACTGGCGCGCCCGGCTCGACGGGATGCCGGAGGAACTCGACCTGCCCACCGACCGGCCCCGCGGCGCGACGGCCACGTTCGCGGGCGGCACGGTCGAACGGCTGGTACCGCCGCACGTGGCCGATGCGCTGCGGGCCGTCGCGCGCGGTGCGGGCGCCACGATGTTCATGCTCGTGCACACCGCGGTCGCCGTCGCACTCGCGCGCAGCGGCGCGGGGGAGGACATCCCGATCGGCTCGCCCACCGCAGGCCGCCCCGCCGCCGAACTGGACGACCTCGTCGGGTTCTTCGTCAACATGGTGGTTCTGCGGACGGACCTGTCCGGCGATCCCGCGCTCGCCGAACTGCTCGCCCGGATCCGCAGCACCGACCTCGACGCCTACGCGAACCAGGACCTGCCGTTCGACCGGCTGGTCGAGGCCCTGAACCCCTCCCGCAGCGCCGGCCGGCACCCGCTGTTCCAGGTGCTCGTGCAGCACCGCACCCCGCCGGTCGTCGACGCCTTCGCCGGCCTGGAACCGCGGGTGTCCACCGTCGACACCGGCGCCGCCCTGTTCGACCTGACCTTCGACGTGGTCGAGGACGCGGGCGTCGGCCTGCGAGTGCGGGTGGAGTACGCGCGGGACCTGTTCGACGCGGCCACCGCCGATGCGCTCTCCGCCCGCGTGGTGCGCGCCTTCGCGGCGCTCGCGAGGGATCCGCGGACCCGGCTGTCCGCGCTCGACCTGCTCGCCGACGACGAGCGCGACCGTCTCTGCTCCGGCAGCCCGTACGTATGTATGGACGACGTCGAAGACGTCGGCGTGGATACCCTGGGTGAGCTGTTCACCCGCCAGGGGCGGCGCACCCCGACCGCGACCGCGCTGGTCACTGCCACCGGGACGCTCACCTTCGGGGAACTGCACGCCCGTACCAGTCGGCTCGCGCGGCACCTGATCCGCCGCGGCGTGGGACCCGAGACGGTGGTCGGGCTGATGCTGCCGCGCGGCACCGACGCGATCGTCGCGGCCCTCGCGGTGTGGCAGGCCGGCGGCGCCTACGTCCCGATCGATCCCGGGTACCCGGCCGAGCGCATCGAACACATGCTCGCCGACTCGAGGCCCGTCCTCGTCCTCGACGAGGCCGCGCTCGCCGCGGTGGACCCCACGCTCCCGGACACCCCGCTCGAGCCGGGCGAGCATCTCGGCGCAGTCTCCGGCGACGGGGCCGCCTACGTCGTCTACACCTCCGGCTCGACCGGGCTCCCCAAGGGCGTCGTGGTGCCGCACCGCGGCGTCGTGAACCTGGTCGCGACCCAGCGGCGCCGGACCGTCGGCCGCGCGGAGGACCGGCCGCTGAGGGTGCTGCTGACCTACGCGCTGTCGTTCGACTCCTCGATCGACCCGCTGCTGTCCATGCTCGCCGGGCACACCCTGTACCTGCCGGACGCCGACCTGCTCGCCGACGCCGCCGCCACCGTCGCCTACGTGCGCACCCACCGCATCGACGCCGTCGACTGCGTACCGCTGCTCATGACCGAACTGCTCGCCGCCGGCCTGTGCGAGCCCGCGGCGCCGCACCGTCCCAGCCTGCTCGCCGTCGGCGGCGAGGCCGTGTCCGCGGACCTGTGGTCGGCGCTCGGCGCGTTCGACGGGGTACGGGCGCTGAACATGTACGGCCCCACCGAATGCACGGTCGACGCCACGGTCGCCGAGATCCGCGGGGCGCGCCCGCACATCGGGGCGCCGATCGACGGCGCCCGGGTGTACGTGCTCGACGACCGTCTGCGCCTCGTCGCGGCGGGCGTGGCCGGAGAGCTGTACGTCGGCGGGCCCGGCGTAACCCGCGGCTACCTGAACCGCCCCGGGCCGAGTGCGGCCCGCTACGTGGCCGATCCGTTCGGCGCTGCGGGCGCCCGGCTCTACCGCACCGGAGATCGGGTGCGGTGGATCGACGCGGGCGGCGACCGTCCGGTGCTCGAGTACCTCGGCCGCAGCGACGATCAGGTCAAGATCCGCGGGTTCCGCATCGAGCTCGGCGAGATCGAGGCCGCGTTGTCGGCGCACCCGGCGGTCGCGGGCTGCGTGGTCGTGGCCCGGGAGGACGAGCCGGGCCGCCGCCGGCTCGTCGGCTACGTCACCGGCGCCGGAGCAGATCCGGAAGTGGTGCGGCAGCACGTGTCCCGTAGTCTGCCCGAGCACATGGTGCCGGCCGCGATCGTGGTGCTCGACGAGTTCCCGGTCACCCCCAACGGTAAGGTCGACCGGCGGGCGCTGCCCGCCCCGGTCTTCGCGCCCGCCGGGGCGTCCCGGGCCCCGGCGAACGACCTCGAGCGGCGCCTGTGCGCGGTGGTGGCGGAGGTGCTGCGCCTGGACACGATCGGACCCGACGACGACTTCTTCTCCCTCGGCGGTGATTCCATCGTCTCGATCCAGCTCGTGTCGAGAGCCCGGGCGGCGGGACTGCGCTTCGCCGCCCGCGACGTCTTCGAGCACCGCACCCCGGCGGGCCTGGCCCGCATCGTGCAGGTCGACACGGCACCGGACGAGACGGAACGCACCGCCGCCCTGGGTCTCGTCCCGGCGACCCCGATCGTGCACGACCTCCTCGACCGCGGCGGCCCCTACCGGGGATTCGCCCAGTCCCGCCTCCTGCACGCGCCCGTCGGGGTCGACCTCGGCACCCTGGTCGCGGCGGTGGGCCGGGTGCTCGCGGTGCACGACGCCTTGCGTGCCGTGTTCGATCCGGCGGCAAGGACATTCGACGTCCGTGCCGCGGACACCGTCGATCCGGCCACGCTCGTCACGCGGGTGGACGTCCGGGGACTCGACGAGCGGTCCCGCTCGACGGTGCTGTCCGAGGAGACCGACGTCGCCTGTGCCGCCCTGGATCCCGAGACCGGTGACATGATGCGGGTGGTCTTCTTCGACGCCGGCCCAGGGCGTCCGGGCCGGATCCTGGTGGTGGTGCATCATCTGGTGATCGACGGGGTCTCGTGGCGGATCCTGGTCCCGGACCTGGCCGTCGCGTGCGAGGGCACCGAACCGGCCGGCGGGGGAACGCCGCTGCGGACCTGGGCGCGGGGGCTGCTCGACCAGGTTCCGGCGCGGCGCGGCGAACTGGGGTTGTGGCGCCGCGCCCTCGAACCGGCCGGATGCGTGCGGATCGCGGGGCGGCGGGTGGATCCCGCGCGCGACACGATGGCGACGGTCTCGCGGGTGCAGGTGCAGGTCCCGGCGTCGGTGACCGAGGCGCTGCTGACGACGGTGCCGGAGCGCTTCCGCGCCGGCGTCGACGACGTGCTGCTCACCGCGCTGGCGCTGACGGTGGGCCGGGTGTGCGGCGGTGGGGCGGTCCCGGTGGACCGGGAGGGGCACGGACGCGAGGAGCAGGTGGTGCCCGGCGCCGACCTGTCCCGCACCGTCGGCTGGTTCACCAGCCTGTATCCGGTCCGCCTCGACGTCTCCGGGGTGGATCTCGCCGAGGCGTTCGCCGGCGGCGACTGCGCCGGGGTGGCGCTCAAGCTCGTCAAGGAGCAGTTGCGGGAGATCCCGGACAACGGAATCGGGTTCGGCATGCTCCGCCATCTCGATCCCGAGTCCGGGACCGAACTCGGGGCCGCACCGGCACCGGAGATCGGGTTCAACTATCTCGGCCGGCTGACCCTCGGCGAGGGGGACGGCGGACCGTGGACGGCCGCTCCGGAGGCCGGCGTGCTCGGCGGCACCACCGACGAGGCGATGCCGGTGAGCCACGCGATCGAGGTCGGCGCCGTCACCGAGGAGACGCCGGCCGGACCGGTGCTCCGCGCGACGTGGGGTTACGCCACCGGGGTCGTGCCGGCGTCCGTCGTCGCCGAGTTGGCGCACGGCTGGGTCGCGGCGCTGTGTGCGCTCGCCGACCACGCCGCGCGCGACGACGCCGGTGGCTTCACTCCCTCCGATCTGACGCTGAGCGACCTCGACCAGTCCGAAATCGACGATTTCGCACTGGAATTCGGGTGAGTGCCTCGGCGCTGGGCCCGGAGGTGCGCCGCATCATCGATGCGGACCGTCGACAGCGGAGTAACGACGTGTTCTTCGATCGGGACGGACAGGACACCGTCCTTCCTGGGGCGTCGGTACGCTCCGGACCGCGTAGGCCACGGAGCAGTGGTCGGGGTCCTACAGGGGCAGGGGACGGTTGTCTACCACGCTTTTCATGACGAGAGTGGAGCTGAGGCGCCCGACGCCGGGGAGGGTGGCGAGGGATTCGTCGTAGAGCTTCTGGAAGGCGGGCAGGTCGCGGGTGATCACCCGCAGGAGGTAGTCGGGGTCGCCGAACAGTCGTTGCGCTTGCAGGACATGGGGTATGGCGGCGACGGCCGGTTCGAATGCCTCGAGGGTGTCGCGGTCGACGGTGCGCATGGTGACGAAGACGAGCGCCTCGAACGTCAGGCCCAGGGCGCCGGCGTCGAGCTGGGCGCGGTAGCCGGTGATCGCGCCGGAGCTCTCCAGCGCGCGTAGGCGGCGGTGGCAGGGCGAGATGCTGAGTTGGACCCGATCGGCGAGTTCGGTGACGGTGAGCCGCCCGTCTTGTTGGAGCTCGGCAAGGATCTTTTTGTCGACGTTGTCCATGTGGAAGATTTTCCCCCAATTACACGGTTCTTGTGAAAACTATGGGAACGAATTCCAGGTCGATCTCCCTAATCTCTCTATCGGGAACCGCCAGGCGTCCTGGCGGTCCGAGAGTGTGAAGGATGAGTGAGGTCATGGCGGGCGGTACCGTTGCTGCGTTCTGGGCGGTGTCGTTTCTGTTCGTGCTGACGCCGGGGGCGGATTGGGCGTACGCGATCGCGGCGGGGCTGCGGCACCGCACCGTGGTGCCCGCGGTCGGTGGGATGTTGTCGGGGCATCTGGCAATGACCGCGGTGGTGGCGACCGGCGTCGCGGCGCTGGTGGCCCGTTCGCCGTTGGTGCTGACCGCGTTGACGGCGGTCGGGGCGGCGTACCTGGTGTGGCTGGGGATCGCGATGCTCGTCAAGCCCTCGGCTCTGCCGCAGGCCGGGGCGGAGCAGGCGCCGGAATCGTGGGTGCGGCAGGCGGTCAAGGGTATGGGGACCAGCGGGCTGAATCCGAAGGTGCTTCTGCTGTTCCTGGCGCTGCTGCCACAGTTCACCGACACGGACGCGCGGTGGCCCCTCGCGGTGCAGATCGTGCTGCTGGGTGTGGTGCACACGGTCAGCTGCGCGGTGGTCTACACGGGGGTGGGGACGGGGGCGCGGGTGGTGCTGCGCACCCGCCCCGCCGCGGCGCGGGTGGTGACCTGGATTTCCGGTGCCGCGATGATCGGAATCGGTGCGGTACTGCTGATCCAGCGGGTGGTCGGATAGGACTCGGCGACAGCACGCGTTCACGTGCGGTCCGGAACGGCGCGTGCGCGCGACGCCGACCATTTCCGGGGAAACGGCACCTGCAGCGTTCCCGGCGTGACCGGGATGTGTTCGGCGGCGGCATGTAGTCGATTGTTCCGCGCGACGACGGCGCCGCCGCGGATCATCGTCTCGACCAGTTCGGCGGCGAGCGCCTCGGGTGTGAGGCACAACAACCGTGCGGCGTCGGTCAGCCAGGCGCGTGCATGCAGGTAGGGCTCGACCTCGTCGGCGGGAATGCCGCCTCGAATCATCAACGCGAAGACGAAAATTCGACGTGCGCCGTACCGCACCGCGCCGTCCGGGTCGTCGACGTGACGCTGGCCGCGACGCCGTGCACTGGCCAGTGCTCCGTCGGTGTCGGCGGGAATCGGTCCGTGCGCGGGCAGCAGCACCCGTGGCCGAAGGTCGGTCAACCGGTGCAGCGATTGCAGGGCCGTGCGGGCCGCGTCAGGGCCGTCGAGGGCACTGTCGACCCAGCCGACGTCGTAGTCGGACAGCGCGTCTCCGACCACCAGTAGTCGCTCCTCGGGCTGCCACAGCGCCAGGTGGCCGGGTGTGTGGCCCGGGGTGCGGACACCTCCCAGTCGGTGTCGCCGAGCCGGAGCACCTGCCCGTCGTCGAGCGGTTCGTCGACGGTGTACGGGGCGACCGGCTGGTCGAGGTATTCGGCGAGACAGCAGCCCGGGTCGCGTCGGGCGACGGCGTCGGCGTCCGGGGCGCCGGCCGCAATACCGGCACCCCTCGCCTGCGGTAGCGCGTTGCCGCCGACGTGGTCGGCGTGCCAGTGCGTGTTCACGACCCGGGTGAGATTGTCGCTGTGCGCGTGCACCCATTCGGCTGTCTGCTGCGCATGGCCGACGAAACCGCTGTCGACGAGCGCCGCTTCCCGCCCGTCGAGCAGAAGCAGGTTGGTATCGGGAAACGGCCGCTGCCGCCAGATCACCCAGGCGGGCAACTGCTCGTCCGCGCCGCCGTCCACCCTGGTCACCATCCCGCGGGGCGGCCCTTGAGCTGTTCCCAGTACCGACGGTGGGCGCGCCGGGACGGCTCGCTCGTCATGCCGGCGGCCAGCTCCTTGCGGTCGAGCGGGTCGCACAGGTCCGCGATGTCGCGCAGGGCGGGGGCCTGCAGGGCGCGCTTGGTGTAGGCGTAGTTCTCGATGCAGTCTTCGGGGGTCAGTTCGGCGATGGCGACGGCGCGGCCGAGCAGTTCCTCCGCCGGTACCAGCTCGTGCACGATGCCCATGGCGTGCGCCTCGGCCGAGGTGAAGATCTCGCCCTGCAAACAGGTTCGCGAGGCCACCGGTTCACCCCAGGCGTAGGCCAGCATCCGCAGATATACCGCGGGCATCGGGATGCCGATCGGCACCTCGTTGATCCCGAACCGGGCCCCGTCGGGGACGGCGACCCGGCGGTCACACACGGCGGCGGTGATCAGGCCCCCGGCGAATGCGTGCCCGTTCACCGCGGCCACCGTCGGCCGTGGATAGGTGAACAACCGCATGTTCGTCGCCCGGTAGTCCTGGAACCACGACGCGACCTCTGCCTCGTCCCCGGCGAAGAGCGGAAAGTGCTCGGCGAGATCGAGTCCGGCCGAGAACCGGGTGCCGGTGCCGGTCAGCACGACCGGGGACTGTGGGTGGTCGCGTTCGAGTCGATCGAACGCCTCGTGCAGGTCTGCGAAGAAGGCGCGGTTCTGTGCGTTGACCGGATTGGTGTTCATCGTCACGACGGCGACGCGTCCGCGGCGTTCGATGGTCCAGCTCATGTCGGTTCCTCCGTATCGAAGGTGAGTGTGTCTCGTGGTGTGGGTTTCAGGCTTCGAGCCCGAGCATGTCGATGGCGTGTTCTCGCATTTCCACCTTGCGGATCTTCCCGGTCACGGTCATGGGGAACTGGTCGACGCAGTGCACGTACCGGGGGATCTTGTAGTGCGCGAGCCGGCCTCTGCAGAATTCGCGGAGCGCCGCCGCGTCCCAAGGTGCGGCACCGTCACGCAGCCGCAGCCACACCATCAGCTCCTCGCCGTACTTGGCGTCGGGCACCCCGATCACCTGGGCGTCGAGAACGTCCGGATGGGTGTAGAAGAACTCTTCGATCTCCCGCGGGTGGATGTTCTCGCCGCCGCGGATCACCATGTCCTTGATCCGCCCGGTGATGGCGACGAAGCCCGCTTCGTCCATCACCGCCAGGTCACCGGTGTGGATCCAGCCGTCGGCATCGACCGTCTCGGCGGTCTTGTCGGGCTGGTTCCAGTAGCCGAGCATCACCGAGTAGCCCCGGACGCACAGCTCCCCGGGTTGCCCGGAGGGCACGGTCTCACCGGTTGCCGGGTCGACGATCTCGAGTTCCACGTGCGGGTGGGCCCGCCCGACGGTGGAGACCCGTCGGTCCAGGGAGTCGTTCGCCCTGGTCTGGGCGGAGGCGGGGGACGTCTCGGTCATCCCGTAGGCGATGGCCATCTCGGGGGCCCATTGGGTGACCTGCTTCATCACTTCCACCGGGCACGGCGAACCGGCCATCGCCCCGGTGCGGATCGAGGACAGGTCGTAGGAGTCGAAGCCCGGGGCATCGAGCAGGCTGATGAACATCGTCGGCACCCCGTACAGGGACGTGCATCGCTCCTCGGCACACGCGCGCAGCGTCGCCACCGGGTCGAACGCCGGGGCCGGGATGACGACACACGCGCCGTGCGTGCTGGCCCCGAGGTTCCCCATGACCATGCCGAAGCAGTGGTAGAACGGCACCGGCACGCAGATCCGGTCCTGTTCGGTATAGCCGAGGAGTTCACCGACGAAGAACCCGTTGTTGAGGATGTTGCGGTGGGAGAGGGTCGCGCCCTTGGGAAAACCGGTGGTCCCCGAGGTGTACTGGATGTTGATCGGATCGTCGGGGGTCAACCCGTCCTGCACCTCGGCGAGCCGGTCCGGCGAGGCCTGAGCGCCCCGGCGCAGCAGCGCCGCCCACTCCTCGCCGCCCAGGTGGACCACCTTCTCGAGACTCCGGCACCGGGGCGAGACCTGCACGATCATCGCCGCGTAGTCCGAAGTCTTGAACGACGGGACCGCGAACATCAGCCGGATTCCCGACTGGGTGAGGACGTACTCGAGTTCGTGGGCGCGATAGGCGGGGTTGACGGTCACGAGGATCGCGCCGACCTTCGCCGTGGCGAACTGCACGATCGTCCATTCGGCGCAGTTCGGGGCCCAGATCCCGACCCGGTCACCGAGGGTGATTCCCTCCTCGAGCAGCGCTCGTGCCAGAGCGTCGACGTCGGCCCGAAGGTCGGCGTACGTCCACCGCCGCCCGGTAGGTACGTCGACCAGAGCCTCGCGGTCGGGAAACCTCGCGACGGTCCGGTCGAAGTTGTCACCGATCGTCATCTCGAGCAGTGGCTGCTCGGCCGGACCGACGGTGTGGCTCAACCTGGTGTTCATGTGTGTTCCTCCGTTCTCGAGGAGGAATATGGCCTGGGAGAGGACCGGTGCGGGACCCCCGAAGGTAGGTCCGGCGGCCCGGCACCCACCTTCGGGGGTACGACGTTGCCACGGTGTGACGGCACTCACTAGCTTCAATGGCAGATGCGTAGTTGGAGGCCCACATGATCACGTCATTCGAATCAGGTACGCCGGTCGAACGGCGCATCCTCGCGCGCTCGCTGGAGACTCTCCGCAAGCACGCCGGAATGGACATGGTGTTCGGCGGGCCGGTGCAGCACGGCGCCGTGGCGATGGAGATCACCGACCTGACCGGCGTCCGCACCCGCTCGGCGGTGAACCTGGTGGTCCGCAACGGTGAGGGACTCGGCGGAAAGGCGCTGATGCTCGCCCGCCCGGTCTCGGTGGCCGACTACTTCTCGGCCCAGGGCATCACCCACGTGTACGACCACGCCGTGCGCCCGGAGGCGATCGAAACCCTGGCCGCCTTACCGATCATCGTCGACCGGATACCTCGCATCCTCATCTACCTGGCGGCCCGTACCCACGTGCGCCTGGGCGACCGCTGGTTCGACAGCTTCACCCCACTCGTCCGGCGACTCGAGCGCGACATCGCCGTCGAGGACGAGGTAGGGCGGCGTCTCAGCTTGATGCGGACCGATATCCAGGCCGACCGGCCGGCGCTCAGCCGCGCCGACCTGCACGACATCGCTCAGGAACTGGCGGACCTGGCCGGGCAGATCGAGGACGACGTCCTGCGTGCCCGGATCGAGGCGGTCGGGAACCGGTTCGCGCCCGTGCTGACGCCGGCTGCATCGCAGGAACCACCCACTGTGCTGCGGCCCCGCGAGATCGACGTGCTCGAACACGTTGCGCCGGGTCTGAGCAACCGGGAGATCGCCGAGACCCTCGGCCTGTTGCCCAACACGGTCAAGTCCTACCTCAAGAGCGCCATGCGCAAGCTGCACGCGAGCAACCGCGTGCAGGCGATCCTCGCCGCCCGCGAGCGCGGCCTCATCCGCTGACCCCTCTCCGCCCGCAGCCCCGCACCTCCAGCGGACATTCCCTGCCCACGACGTACCCACGAAAGCAGCTACCCGGCAACACAACCCACTTTGGGGGGTGTAGCGGTCGGTGTAACGGCGCTCACACTGCTCGTCGTACCCCAGCCCCTCCGCCAGCCGGACGGGCCCACCGAGCAGGAGATCACGATGTCCCGAACCGTCGACACGGTGACGAGCCCACCGACCACCCCGATGCGCCGCGTCGCCATTGCAAGCTGCACCGGCACCACCATCGAGTTCTACGACTTCTTCATCTATGGCACCGCGGCAGCGCTGGTCTTCCCGAAGGTCTTCTTCCCCGCCCTCGGTACCGCCGCCGGCACCGTCGCCTCCTTCGCCACCTTCGCCGTCGCGTTCGTCGCCCGCCCCCTCGGAGCCGCGATCTTCGGCCACTTCGGCGACCGGATCGGCCGCAAGAAAACGCTGGTCAGCACCCTGCTGCTGATGGGTATCAGCACCGTGCTCATCGGACTGCTCCCCGGCGCCGCCACGATCGGCGTAGCCGCACCGCTCGCGCTGATCGCACTGCGGATCACGCAAGGCCTCGCCGTCGGCGGTGAATGGGCCGGGGCGACCCTGCTGGCCACCGAATACGCCCCCACCGACAAACGGGGCCTGTACGCGGTATTCCCACAGCTGGGACCGTCACTGGCCTTCGCGTTGTCCAACGGCACCTTCCTGGCGGTCAACCTCTTCGTCGGCGAGACCTCGCAGGCGTTCCTCGACTACGGCTGGCGAATCCCCTTCATCGCCAGTGCCCTCCTCGTGCTGATCGGCCTCTACGTCCGGCTCGCGGTCGAGGAAACACCGATGTTCGCCCGGCGATCCACCCAGGCCCGCCGCGCCGGCGCCGGACCCCTCCTCGGAGTCTTCAAGAATCAGCCCCGTGAGCTGCTCCTCGCCGCCGGATCCTTGGCGATGATGTTCGCGTTCTTCTACATCGGCACCGCCTACCTCACCTCGTACGCCACTGCCACCCTCGGCCTGAGCCGCACCACAGTGCTCTCCCTCGGCCTCCTCGCCGCCGCCGTCTTCTGTGCCGCGATCATCCTGTCCGCCATCCACTCCGACCGCATCGGCCGCCGAAAAATGGTGCTCGCCTCCTGTCTCGTGGCCATCCCCGGAGGACTGGTGCTCTTCCCCCTCCTCGACACCGGCTCCCCGGTCGCGTTCCTCGCCGGCCTGGCCCTCACCCTGGCCATCATGGGCGTCTCCTACGGGCCCGCGGGCGCACTGCTGCCGGAGATGTTCCACACCGAGTACCGCTACACGGGCGCCGGCATGGCCTACGCCATCGCCGGGGTCATCGGCGGCGGCACCGCTCCCATGCTGGCCGCGCACCTCACCTCCCAGTACGGCAGCGCCGCCGTCGGGTGGATGCTCGCGGGCTTCGGTCTCCTGAGTCTGTTCTGCGCACTCATGCTGCCCGAAACCCGGCACCGCGACATGGAAGAGACCGGAACCGACGAGGACAGCCGAGCGGCCCACCCCGTTCCCGAAACCGCCTGATCCGACACCACCGACACGAGAAAGGGAAAACGATGACAGACACGATCGATGCCTGGATGCAGCACCCGACCCAGCGATGGCTGGACATGCCCTTCCTGGACTCCCTGCGCCGCTGGTCGAAGGGAACCATCCCCGAGGCCGAACCGCCGGTGTTGTGGACCCTCGACCGCATGGACGAAGCGGGCGTCGAACTGGCATGTTGAGCGCCCGGTACGCCCCGGCGGGACCGCTGATCAGCAACGACAAGGTCGGCGACATCGTCGAACGTCACCCGGGTCATCGTGGGTCACATCGGCGTGCCATGGACACATGAAGCCATTTCACTGGCCACGAAGTACCCGAACGTCTACATCGACACCTCCGCATACAAGACCTCCCGCTATCCGGCGGAGATCGTCGACTACCTCCGCGGACACGGCCGGCACAAGGTGCTCTTCGGTTCCAACCACCTCGCCTGGCCGGCACCCGACTGCCTGTCCGGGTTGGACAAACTCGAGTTCGACGAGAAGACCCGTACGGCGTTCCTGCGCGAGAACGCGATTCGCGCATTCAATCTCCCGTTCTGACCGAAGCAGACATCGCTGAGCAGTCCGGTCATCCGCCAATCGGCGGTCAACCCACACCGAGGAAGCATTTGTTCACCAATATCTTCACCGAGACCTTCGGGATCGAGCACCCCATCGTGTGCGGCGGCATGACCGCCGTCGGCACCGCGGACCTGATCAGCGCGGTGGCCAACGCCGGAGGACTCGGGTTCCTCACCGCCCTGACCCAACCCACCCCTGAGGCGCTGATCAAGGAGATCGCCCGCTGCCGCGACCTCACCGACAAGCCGTTCGGCGTCAACCTGACGATCCTCCCGACCATCCGGCCGGTGCCCTACGACGAGTACCGGGACGCCATCGTCGACAGCGGCATCACCATCGTCGAAACCGCAGGCGGCAACCCGCGACCGCACCTACCTGCGTTCAAGGCCGCCGGTGTGAAGGTGATCCACAAGGCGGTCTCGGTGAGGCACGCCCTCAAAGCCGAACAACTCGGCGTCGACGCGATCAGCATCGACGGCTTCGAGTGCGCAGGGCACCCCGGCGAGGACGACGTCCCCGGGCTCGTGCTGATCCCCGCCGCGGCCCGGGCACTGTCCATCCCGATCATCGCCAGCGGCGGAATCGCCACCGGCGCCGGTCTCGTCGCCGCCCTCGCGCTCGGCGCCTCCGCGGTGAACATGGGCACCCGTTTCATGGCGACCACCGAGGCACCCATCCACGACAACGTCAAACAGCAGATCGTCGACAACACCGAACGCGACACCGTCATCGTCTTCCGCGAGTTCCGCAACTCCGCCCGCGTCGCACGCAACTCGGTCTCCGAAGAAATCGCCACCATCTCACGCCGAACGGGTGCGACCTTCGACGACGTCGCCCACCTGGCCAGCGGTGCCCGTGGCCGCGAACAGGTGTACGGCAACGGCGACGTCGAAGGCGGACTCTGGTGGGCCAGCCAGGCCCAAGGCCTGATCCACGAGGTCGCCAGCTGTGAGGAAGTGCTCGGCTCGATACTCACCGAAGCCCGGCAGATCATCGCCGAGGAATTGCTCGGCCAGATCACCGGCTGAACCACCTTCACGATGGACCGAAGGGCGAGCGCGCCTTTCCGAAACTGCTACGAAGGCGCACGGACCGGCTACGGACCGTGCGCCTTCGTGGCCCCCTCATCCGGAGCGACGAAAGCTGTCCTCGCGTGCTGTCCCTCATGGGGCACGAGGATCGGCGCAGACAACTGTGCGCAGGACCGGGGACGTAGCGCTTGGCGCCCGCACCGAGTTCGGTTAGCCTAACCAATCAGGTCCGGGCGGGTGCCCGGCGAACAGACATGTGGGAGTAAGCGATGCGGGTTGAGGGACGGGGCCGGCTGCGCCGCGCAGCGGTGTTCGGCGCGACGGCGGTGCTGGCCGTGGGCCTGGTGGGGTGCGGCAGCGACGGTGGCTCCGGCGAGGAACCGGCCGCGGACGCCACGCGCACGTTCGAGGCGCAGAACGGGCCGATCGAGATCCCGTCCGACCCGCAGCGCATCGTCGCCTGCGGCTACGCGGTGCTACCGCTGCTCCAGGCCGACGCGAATCTCGCCGCCGCCTGCGAATGGACCCGCGAGCTCGACAACATGGACGCGGAGACCAAGGCCGCGTACGAGGCGCTGCCCAAGGTGGCGCCGGACGGGGCCGTGAGCGAACTCGACTACGAGGCCGTCGCCGCCGCCGCGCCCGACCTGATCATCATGGGCGTGCCCGCGCGCGTGCAGTCGCAGCTCGACACGGCCAAGCTCGAGGCCCTCGCTCCGGTGGTCTTCCTCGGCCTGACCAACCCCGGTGACTGGCGCGGCCTCGGTGAGCAGTACGCCGACGCCGCGAACGTGTCCGACGCCTACGGCGAGTACAAGGAGCAGTACGAGGCACGCGCCGCGGAGATCGCCGGGAAGTACCGCGGCACCCTCGGGAACCTGACCTTCGCCGGCGTCTGCAACGTGTGCGGCACCGAGCCCGGTGAGTTCTTCCGCGAGTACGCCTCGTCGTACACCACCAACCTGTTCGAGGACCTCGACCTGCAGTTCCCCGGTCAGCCCGCCAACCCCGAGGACGTGCACGGCGAGTACCTCTCCGTCGAGGAGATCGGCCGGAACCTCGGGAACGTCGACGTCATCGTCTACGGCGTCGAGGCCGACGGCTCGGTCTCGCCCGAGCTGCAGGAGCTGATGGCCTCCCCGCTGTGGCAGTCCCTGCCCGCCGTGCAGGCCGGAAATCTGGTTCCGGTCAAACATTCCCACGCCGCGACCTACGAGACCGCGCTGCTCGCACTCGATTCCATCGACGAGGCGCTCGCCGCGCTGCCCGCGAACCGGCAGCAGTAGCCCTCCCGGCACCCACGGCCCCCGCGTCCGGCGACCCGGGGGCCGTGTTCGTCGCACCTCGCACCCGTTCGTTAGGCAGATATGACCCGCACCTCCGCGCTCGAAGACATCGTTCCCCTCTCGCCGCTGCAGCAAGGCCTGCTATACCTCAGCACCGTCGCCGCGCCCGACGACACCGCCCGTGCCGCCGGAGCCGTCGAACCGGACGCCTACACCGTGCAGTCCGTGCTGCGCCTGACCGGGCGGGTGGACGAGGACACCCTGCGGACCTCCGCGCAGGCGCTGCTGGACCGGCACCCCGCCCTGCGCACGTGCTTCCGCCCCCGCAAGGACGGCCGCACCGCCGGCCTCGTCGTGCGCGGCACCGAAGCCCCCTGGCGCAGCGTCGATCTGACCGGTCTCGAGCCGGACGTCGCGGAGCGTCACCTCGCGGACCTGCTCGCCGAGGATCTACGCGACTGGTTCGACCTCACGCGGCCGCCGCTGATCCGCTGGCTGTTCGTGCGATTCGGGCCGGACGACGTGCGGCTCGTGCTCACCGCCCACCACATCGTCGTGGACGGCTGGTCCACCCCGATCCTGGTGCGCGAACTCCTCGAGATCTACGCCGCGGGCGGTGCCACCACCGGCCTGCTTCCGGTCCGGCCCTACCGCGACTACCTCGCGTGGCTCGGCAGGCAGGACCACGACGCCGCCCGCGCGTTGTGGCGCGAATCCCTCGACGGGCTCACCGAACCGAGCCTCGTCGCCCCGCCCGGCGCCACCCGGGCCACGACGCCGACCGCCGCCGTCGCCGTCGAGGTGCCGGCCGGACTCGGCGACCGGCTCACCGGCCTGGCCCGCGACGCCGGCGTCACCCTCAACACCGTCCTGCAGACCGGGTGGGCGCTGCTGCTGTCCGGGCTGCTCGGCCGCGACGACGTCGTCTTCGGCGCCACCGTCTCCGGGCGACCGCCGGAACTGGCCGGCGTCGAATCCATGGTCGGGTTGTTCATCAACACCGTGCCCGTGCGGGTGCGCCTGGATCCCCGCGCCACCGTCACCGAGCTGCTGCGGCGCGTGCAGCTGGCGCAGTCCCGCACCGTCGACCACCAGTACCTCGGCCTCGCCGAGGTACAGCGCGACGTGGGACTGGGGGAGCTGTTCGACACCCTCACCGTCTTCGAGAGCTATCCCGTGGACCGCGACGCGCTCGACCGTGCCCAGCGCGCCGGCGGGGTCACGATCGCCGCCGTCGAGGGCCGCGACGCCACCAACTATCCGCTCGTGCTCACCGCGGGCGTCGCCGACACCCTCGTCATGACCCTCGACTACCGGCCCGGCCTGTTCACCGCGGACGACGCCGCCGCCCTCGCCGGCCGCCTCGTCCACATCCTCGGTGCCCTCGCCGCCGCGCCGGACCGCCCGGCCGCCGCGCTGGACCTGCTCACCGGCACCGAACGCGGTCGCGTCCTCGGCACGTGGTCCGTCGCGCCGGCCGCGCCCTCGGACGGCACCGTCGCGGCGCTGCCCGCCTCGGCGGGTCCGGACACCCTCGCGGTGGTGTGCGGCGCCGAAGAGCGCACCTTCGCGGAGCTCGGGGCGAACTCGGCGCGGCTCGCGCGCCTGCTGATCGGGTTCGGTGTCGGACCCGACGTGCTCGTGGGCCTGGCTCTGCCACGCTCCGCCGCCACCGTGGAGGCCGTCCTCGCGGTGCTCGCCGCCGGGGGTGCCTACCTGCCGCTCGATCCGTCGTACCCGGCGGAGCGGTTGGCGCACATGGTCGCCGACGCCCGCCCCGGTGTCGTGCTCACCACCCGTGCCGTCGCCGACGAACTCGGAGCGACCCTCACCGGCAGCGGCGCGCGCCTCGTCGTGCTCGACGACCCGGACCTGCGCGCCCGGCTCGCCGCGCTGCCCGCCGCCGCGGTGGCCGACGCCGATCGTCTCCGCCCGCTCCGCCCCGGTCACGCCGCGTACGTCGTCTACACCTCCGGCTCCACCGGCCTCCCCAAGGGTGTCACCGTCACCCACGCCAATCTCACCGATCTCGTTGCCGCGCAGCGAGAGACGATCATGCGGTCGGCGTCCGGCACGTGGCGGGTGCTGCTGACCTACCCGTTCGCCTTCGACTCGGCCGTCGCCGCCCTGACCTGGCTGCTGTCCGGGCACACCCTGCACGTGCTGCCCGACGAGCACCGCACCGACACCGCGTTCGTCGTCGACTACGTGCGGACCCACCGCATCGATCATGTCGACTGCGTGCCCGTGCTGATGAGCGGACTGCTCGACGCCGGTCTGCTCGACGGTGACCGCCCCCGGCCCGCCAAGGTGACCGTCGGCGGCGAGGCAGTCGGATCGGCGCTGTGGCGGCGCCTCGGCGCCGCGGACGGCGTCGAGGCCTACAACTGCTACGGCCCCACCGAATGCACGGTCGACGCAACCTGCTCCCGTATCGCGGGAGACACCGTGACCATCGGCGGACCGACCCCCGGCACCCGGCTGTACGTGCTGGACCGGTGGCTGCGACCGGCACCGCCCGGCGTGGCCGGGGAACTGTACGTCGCCGGCGGGGGTGTCGCCCGCGGTTACCTGGGACAACCCGGCCGGACGGGGGAGCGGTTCGTCGCCGACCCGTTCACCGGCCGGGGCGAGCGGATGTACCGCACCGGCGACGTCGTGCGATGGTTGCCGGACCCGGTCGACACCGAACGCGGTGCCCTCGAATACGTGGGCCGCGACGACGACCAGGTCAAGATCCGCGGGTTCCGCGTCGAACTCGGCGAGATCGAGGCCGCGCTGGGTGCCGTGCCGGGGGTGCGTGCCGCCGTCGTCGTCGCGCACACCGACGCCCGCGACGTGCGCCGCCTGGTCGGCTACGTCACCGGAACGGCCGAGCCCGTGACCGTCCGCACCGCCGTCGCCGCCCACCTGCCCGAGTACCTGGTGCCCGCCGCGATCCTGCGGGTCCCGGAACTGCCGACCACCGCGAACGGCAAGGTGGACCGGAAGGCCCTGCCGGAGCCGGACTTCGGGGCGCTCGCCGGATCCGGTGCGCCACGCACCGCGACGGAGTCGGCGCTGTGCTCCGCGTTCGCGGAGGTCCTCGGCCTCGACCGCGTCGGCGTCGACGACGACTTCTTCACCCTCGGCGGCGATTCCATCGTCTCGATTCAACTGGTGTCCCGCGCTCGCGCCGCCGACGTCCGGATCACCGCGCGCCAGGTGTTCGAACTGCGCACCGTCGCCGCGCTCGCCGCGGCCTGCGAGTCCGACACCGGTGACGAGCAGCCGGCGCGGCCCGCCGGCGCGGCCACCGGCCCGGTGCCGCTCACCCCGATCGTGCGCGAAACCCTCGACCACGGAGGGGATCTGCGGCGCTTCGCGCAAGCCCGCCTGCTGATCGCTCCGCCCGGGCTCACCGAGGCGCACCTCGTCGCGGCCGTCGACGCACTGCTGCGCACCCATCCCATGCTCCGCTCGCGCCTGACCGTCGCCGGAGGCGACGCGGACTGGGTGGTGCCCGAGGGTATTCCGGACGCGGCGACGGCGGTGCGCCGGGTCTACGCGGCAGGTCTCGACGACGCGCGGTGGCGCGCCCTGTTCGAGGCCGAACGCGACCGCGCGCTGGCTGACCTCGACCCCGCGGCCGGGCAGATGATCCGCGTGGTGCTCCTCGACGCCGGCCCCGACGTGGCGGGCCGCGTGTTCGTCGCCGTGCACCACCTCGTCGTCGACGGTGTGTCGTGGCGGATTCTCGTGCCCGACCTCGCGGCCGCCGTCGATCGGGTGCGCCGCGGCGCCGCGCCGGACCTCGAGCCGGCCGGCACCTCCTTCCGGGACTGGGCGCTCGGGCTCACCGAAGCCGCCACGTCCGATCGCATTGCGCAGTCTCTGCCGCGCTGGCAGGAGATCGCCGAGACCACCGAACCGCCGCTGGGCGCCCGCCCGCTGGATCCGGCGCGCGACACCGTCGCCACCGCGCGGTCGCGCGAGGTGCGGGTACCCGTGGCGGTCACCGAGCAGATCCTCACCACCGTGCCCGCCGCGTACCGGGCGGGCGTCGCGGATGTGCTGCTCACCGCCCTCGCGCTGGCCGTGACGTCGGTGCGCGGCGGCGACGTGCTGCGCGTGCACCTCGAGGGCCACGGCCGCGCCGAGCACGCCGTGCCCGGCGCCGACCTCACCCGCACCGTCGGCTGGTTCACCACCCTGTACCCCGCCGTCCTCGACGTGTCCGGCATCGACCCGCACGAGGCCCTCGCCGGTACCGCGGCAGCCGGAACCGCTCTGGCCCAGGTCAAGGAGTCGCTGCGGGCCCTGCCCGACGACGGCCTCGGATTCGGGCTGCTGCGCCGGCTCGCTCCCCAAGGAACGCGGCACTTCCCGGGGTACCGGGCCCCCGACGTGATGTTCAACTACCTCGGTCGGATGACGCTCGGGGAGAACGCAGGTCAGGCGTGGACCGCCGCGCCGGAGGCGGGCGCCCTCGGCGGCGCCGTCGATCCCGGCACACCCCTCGACCACGTCCTCGACGTCAACGCCGTCACCGAGGACGGCCCCCGCGGCCCCGAGATCGTCTGCGAATTCACGGCGGCGGGCGTCCTCGACGAGGAGACCGTCGCCCTCGTCGCCGGCCGGTGGGTGGAGGCGCTCGCCGCGCTGGCCCGGCACGCCGGCACCCCCGGCGCCGGCGGACCCACTCCGTCGGACCTGACCTACCGGGGGCTGGCGCTGCCCGAACTCGCCTCGCTCACCACCGAACTCGGCCCGATCGACGACGTCGTGCCGCTCACGCCGCTGCAGCGCGGCATGTTCTTCCTCGCCGGTCTCGACGACGGCACCGGCACCGACGTGTACTCGATGCAGACCGTCCTCGATCTGCGCGGCGACCTCGACCGGGACACGTTGCGGCGCAGCGCCGTCGCGCTGCTGGACCGGCACGCGACCCTGCGCACCGGATTCCGCACGACCGCAGCCGGTGACCCCGTCGGCGTCGTTCTCCGGGATCCCGGCCTGCGGTGGACGGACGTCGACCTCACACACGACCCCACCCCCGTGACCGAATGTCACACCGCTTCGGTCAGATCGACGCGATGTGACATTCGGCCCGTCGAGGAGCGCAGCGACGACCTCGTCGCCGCCGACCGCGCCACCCGGTTCGACGTCGCGGCCGCGCCGCTGGTGCGGTTCACCCTCGTGCGCGTCGCACCGGACCGGCACCGGCTGATCTTCGCCGCCCACCACCTGCTGCTCGACGGCTGGTCGTCGCCGCTGCTGATGCAGGAACTGTTCACCCTCTACGGCGCGGGCGCCGACCCGGCGTCGCTGCCCGCGGTCCGCCCGTTCACCGACTACCTTGCGTGGCTGGGCGACCGCGACACCGACGAGGGCTTGCGCCGCTGGACCGAGGCGCTCACCGGCGTCGAGGAACCCACGCTGCTCGCCCCGGCCGGCTCGTCGCTCGACGCCACGCTGCCCGCCGAACTCTCGGTGCCGGTGCCGGCCGGCCTGGCCGCGCGGCTGCAGCGCCGCTGCCGCGACCTCGGCGTCACCGTGAACACCGCGGTGCAGACCGCGTGGGCGGTTCTCCTCGGCGCCCGGCTCGACCGCACCGACGTGACCTTCGGCGCCGTCGTGTCCGGCCGCGTCCCGGACGTTCCCGGCGTCGAGACGATGATCGGCCTGTTCATCAACACCGTGCCCGTGCGCGTCGCGCTGCGCCCCGGCGAGCCCGCCGCCGAACTGCTCCGGCGCGTCCAGGACGAGCAGAACCGGCTCCTGGATCACCAGTACGTCGGCCTCGCCGACATCCAGCGCGCCGTCGGCCTCGGCGAACTGTTCGACACCCTCATCGTGTTCGAGAGCTACCCGATCGACACCGACGCCCTCGCCCGCGCGCAGCGCTCCGGTGGTCTCGATGTCACCGACGTCCGCGGTCACGACGCCACCAACTTCCCGCTGGTGCTCGTCGCCGCACTCGACGACGAGCTCGCCCTCACCCTCGAGTACCAGCAGGCGTTGTTCACCGCCGCCGACGCCGGCGCACTCGGCCGGCAGCTCGTGCGCCTCCTCGACCAGCTCGCCGGGGAACAGTCGCTGCGCGTCGCCCAGCTCGACGTCCTCGGTCCGGCCGAGCGAGGGCGGCTGCCCGAACTCTCGTCGACCGCCCCGGCACCGTCGAACGGGCACCGCACCGTGCCCGACCTGCTCGCGGCGCAGATCGCCCGCACCCCGGACGCGGCGGCCGTCGTGTGCGGCGCCGTGCGGCTCACCTTCGCCCAGCTCGGCGCCGCGTCGGCACGTCTGGCACGACGGCTGATCGACGAGGGCGTCGGACCCGAGACGCTCGTGGGCCTGGCCCTGCCGCGCTCGGCGGACATGATGGTCGCGCTCTGCGCCGTGCACGCCGCCGGCGGCGCCTACGTGCCGATGGACCCGGCGTACCCCGCGGAGCGCCTCGCGCACATGGTCGGCGACGCGCGGCCGCGGGTCGTGGTCACGAACGGTGCCGTGGCGCAGACGCTGCGACCGGTGCTCGGTGGGGTGCCGGTGCTCGACCTCGACGACGAGACGGTCCGTGCCGACGTCGGGGCCCGCCCGGCCGCACCCGTCGCCGACCACGAGCGCACCGCACCGCTCCGACCGGAGCACCCCGTGTACGTCATCTACACGTCCGGCTCCACCGGGTTGCCGAAGGGCGTGGCGATCACCCACGCGAACCTGCTCAACCTGTTCGACAGCCACCGCGCCGACCTGTACGTGCCCACCGTGGCGGGGGCGGGCCGGACGAGCGTGGGCGTCGGGCACGCCTGGTCGTTCGGGTTCGACGCCTCGTGGCAGCCGATGCTGTGGCTGCTCGACGGCCACGCCGTGCACGTGTTCGACGAGGACACCCTGCGCGATCCCGAGGCGATGGTCGCGTACGTCGCCGAACACGAACTCGACTTCCTCGAGGTCACCCCGTCGTTCCTCGACCGCATGGTCGCCGCCGGGCTGTTCGACGGCGGACACCGGCCCGCCACGGTCGGGTTCGGGGGCGAGGCCGTCAACCCGGCGCTGTGGCGGCGGTTGCGGGAGCTGACCGACGGACGTGCGTTCAATCTCTACGGGCCCACCGAGTGCACCGTCGACTCGCTCGTCGGACAGGTCACCGACGCCGACACCCCGTGCCTGGGCCGGGCCGTGCACGGCGCCGCCGCCTACGTCCTCGACCGGATGCTGCGCCCCGTGCCGGTCGGCGTCGCGGGTGAGCTGTACGTCGCCGGATCCGGCGTGGCCCGCGGCTACCTCGGCCGCCCCGACCTGACCGGCACCCGCTTCCTGCCCGACCCGTTCGGTCCGCCGGGAACCCGCATGTACCGCACCGGCGACGTCGTGCGCCGGGCCCCGGCCGGCGACGGCCGTGTCACCCTCGAATTCCTCGGCCGCGGCGACGACCAGGTCAAGATCCGCGGCTTCCGGGTCGAGCTCGGCGAGGTCGAGGCGGCCCTGACCGCGGTGCGCGGGGTGCGCGACGCCGTCGCCGTCGCCCACACCGACGAACGCGGCGTGCGCCGGCTCGTCGGCTACGTCGTGCCCGACGGCGACGTGGACCCGGCCGTCGTGCGGGCCGTGCTCGCCGAGCGGCTCCCGGACTACATGGTGCCGGCCGCGGTGCTCGTGCTGGCCGCATTCCCCGTCACCGCCAACGGCAAGGTGGATCGGAAGGCGCTGCCGGAGCCGGACTTCGGGGCACTCGTCGGCTCGGGTGCGCCGCGCACCGAGCGGGAGGCGGTGCTGGTGGAGGTGGCCGCCGAGGTGCTCGGCCTCGACCGGGTGGGCATCGACGACGACTTCTTCGCGCTCGGCGGTGACTCGATCGTCTCGATCCAGTTCGTCTCCCGCGCCCGGGCCGCCGGGCTCCGGCTCACGGCCCGGCAGGTGTTCGAGCTGCGCACCGTCGCGGCCCTGGCCGCGGTCGACGAGACGGACACGGCCCCGGCGGCGGTGCCCGCGGTCGCCGCGACGGGCGACGTGCCGATCACCCCGATCGTGTGGGAGGCCCTCGCGTGGGGCGGCGACCTCGCCCGGTTCTCGCAGGCGCGGTTGCTCGTCGCGCCCGTCGGCCTCACCGTGGACACGCTCGGGAAGGCCGTCGCGGCGCTGCTCGACACCCATCCGATGCTGCGGTCCCGGTTCGCCGTCGCCGGGGGCCGACCCCGCTGGACCGTCCCCGAGACCGCACCGGGCATCGAGACCCTGGTGCGCCGCGTCGAGGTCGGTGAGGTCGACGACGAGCAGTGGGCGGATCGGTTCGCTGCCGAACGCGAAATCGCCTACAGGGCACTCGATCCGGAATCCGGAGTGATGGTGCAGGCGATCTTGTTCGACTTCGGGCCGCACCGCCCCGGCCGCGTGTTCGTCGCCGTGCACCACCTGGTGATCGACGGTGTGTCGTGGCGCATCCTCGTGCCCGACCTCGCCGACGCCGTCGAACAGGCCGGACGCGGCGAGACCGTCGCGCTGACGTCACCCGGCACGTCCTTCCGGGCGTGGGCGACCGGCCTCGCCGTGGCCGCGCGCTCCGAGCGGATCAGGGCCTCGCTGCCCGCCTGGCAACCCGCGGTCGACGCGGTCGAACCACCTCTCGGCGTCCGGGCCCTCGACCCGGCACGCGACACGGTCTCGGCGCTGCGCTCGACGCACGTGCGGGTTCCCGCGCCGGTCACCGAGGACGTCCTCGCCTCCGGGGCCGTGAACGACGCGCTGCTCGCGGCGCTCGCCGTGGCGGTCGCCTCGGTCCGCGGCGGCGACGTCGTGCGCGTCGAACTCGAGGGTCACGGCCGCGAGGAACAGGTCGTGCCCGGAGCCGACGTCGCGCGCACCGTCGGGTGGTTCACGTCGATGTTCCCGGTCGCGCTGAACCTGGCCGGTATCGACCCCGAGGACGCCCTGACCGGCGCGGCCGCCGCGCGCGAGGCCCGCGCGCGAGTCGCGCACGCGCTGAACGCCGTGCCCGACAACGGCATCGGCTTCGGACTGCTGCACCGCCTCGCGCCGGACCACGTCTTCGACCGCTATCGGCGGCCCCAGGTGGTGTTCAACTACCTCGGCCGGATGACGCTCGGCGAGGACACCGGCGCCCCGTGGTCGGGCGCACCCGAGGCCGTCGCGCTCGGCGGTTCCGTCGACCCGGCCACGCCGCTCGACCACGTCCTGCACGTCGACGCCGTCGTCGAGGACACCCCGGAGGGGCCCGTGCTCGACTGCGAATTCGCCGCGCCCCACGAGGTGCTCGACGAGCACACCGTCGCCGTCGTGGCCCGGCGCTGGGTCCAGGCCCTCACCGCGGCCGCCCGCATCCCCGAACCCGTTGCAACCGAGAAGGAGTGACCTCATGTCAACACAGTCCGGCATCCTGGACCGCGAGACGATCCGCACCGATATCGCACGGCTCCTCGAGATCGAGGCCGACGAACTCGACCCCGCGCTCAGCCTCGTCGACCAGGGCCTCGACTCGGTGCGTCTGATGGCGCTCGTGGAGCAGTGGCGCGGCGCCGGCGCGGATGTCGACTTCGTCTCGCTGGCCACCGAACCGCGGCTCGAGGCGTGGTACGACCTGCTCGCCCCGCGGTGACCCGGCCGTGGCCCTGATCGACAAGCTGGTCCTCGACGTCGACCCCCTGCGCACCAGCCGCGAATTCCGCTACATCTTCACCGCCCGGGTCGTGTCGCTGTTCGGCCTCGGCTTCCTCGTCGTCGCCGTGCCGCTGCAGGTGTACCGGCTTACCGGGTCCACCGCGCAGGTCGCCGCCGTGTCGGCGGTGCTCGGCGTGACCACCTTCGCCGCCACGTTCGTCGGCGGGGTGCTCGCCGACCGCTACGATCGCCGGCGCGTCATCGCCGTCGCCCGGGGCACCGCGGGCGTGGCGTTCGCGGTGCTCGCACTCAACGCGTTTCTGCCCGACCCGAAGATGTGGGTCGTCTATGTGGCGGCCGTGATCGACGGCGCGTGCGGCGGCATCTCCGCGACCGCGCTCATGGCCGTCACCCCCAGCCTGCTGCCGCGGGAGAAGATGGCGGCGGCCGGTGCGCTCATGGCCCTCACCGGCGACCTGGGCGCGATGGTCGGACCCGCACTCGGCGGGGTCGTCATCGCCGCCGGCGGAGTCGGGGTGGCCTACGCTCTCGCGGCATTCACCACCGCCGTGACCACGTTCTGCATCACCCGGCTGCCGTCCCTGCCGCCGACGCACGTCGCCGACGAGTCGCCGCTGCGCTCGGTGCTCAGCGGCTTCCGCTACGCGTCGGGGAACCGTGTCATCGGCGGCGTGCTCGTCTGCGGATTCGTGACGATGCTGCTCGCCGGCTGGTCGGTGCTCGTCCCCGAGTACGCCACCGAGGTGCTCGGCGCGGGACCGTCGGTGGTGGGGCTGCTCTACACCGCCCCGGCCGTCGGCGCGGTGATCGGCTCGCTCACCAGCGGCTGGACCGGCCACCTCCGCCGATCCGGGCAGGTGGTCTTCCTGCTCATGGCCGTCTCCGCCGCCGGGCTCGTCGGGGCGGGCCTCACCGCGACCGTCGCGGTGGCGCTGCTGGGCCTGGCCGCGCACGGCTTCGGCGACGCGCTCACCGACATCGTCCGGTACGCGACGGTCCAGAAACACACCCCCGACGAGTACCGGGGGCGCATCGCCGCGGTGTGGGCGGCGCAGGTCACCGCCGGTGCCTCCGTCGGCGCGGTGGTCGCGGGCGCAGTGGCGGCGCTGGTGCCGATCTCGGCGGCGCTGCCCGCGTACGGTGCCGTCGGGCTGGTGATCACCGCGCTGCTGTGGGCCACCTTGCGCACGCTGCGCCGGCTCGACGAGGGGACCTCGCTCGAGCGCGTCGCCTGAGCCCGTCCTGCCGAACGCCGCTGCGCCGGCACCCGTGTGCGGGTGCCGGCGCGGGCCGGTTCCGCTCGGTCGAACACGATCACGCCGCGGATGTTCTTGCCGGCGTGCATGTCCTCGTATGCCTCGGCGACCTGGTCGAGGGTGTAGCGGGTGGTGATCAGCGCGCATACCCCCGAGATCGTGAGCTACGCGGTCCGAAGGCTCGCACCGGCGTGAGACCCGCCTCGTCGTACCGCTGTTTCCGGACTCCGGCGAGGGGAATCCCGACGGCATGTCCACCAACGAACCGTTCGTGCCGTTCGAGCGCACACCCGGAGAAGAGATCGATGCTGCGCACCCCTCTGCACGCTGGATGACGAGTGACGCAGCGCAGGCCCGGGACTACGACACCTGGTTCGCCAGCCCGTGGGGCGCCCACGCCTGGGCCGTGGAGCGTGGCGCGATCGATGTGGCCCTGCCGGAGGTGGCAGGCCGCACCGTGGTCGAGATCGGCTGCGGGACCGGACGGCTCGTGTGCCATCTTGTTCACCGTGGTGCCCGTGTGCTCGGTGTGGACCTGTCGGCGGGCATGCTGGCCGTCGCGGCCGGCCGGGCACCCGGCCGGGTCGTGCGCGCCGACGCCGCCCGCCTGCCGGTGCCGGACGCTGCGGCCGACGCGGCCGTCACCGTCGCGACCCTCGAGTTCACCGACGCCGCGGCCGTGCTCACCGAGATGGCTCGCATCACTCGTCCGGGCGGGCGCATCGTCGCACTCACCCTGAACCCGACCAGCCCTTGGGGGTGGCTCGATCGGCCCACCCGCCGAGCGCCGTACTCGGACGGACGCTTTGTCACGCGGCGAGAGCTGCGCCGTCTGGGCGCTCGACACGGCCGAGCCCGGGTGCAGGGCCGGTTGTTCACCGCGGCGCATCCGCGGTTCGGGCACCGGCTCGAGCCGCCGGCGGCCCTGATCGGCCGGATCGTCCCGCAGTTCGGTGCCGTCCAGGCGCTGGTCGTCGACCGGACGCGATGAGAGGTGAGTCGCCGTCGCGACAACCATATTTCTGCAACTGGGGGGTTGCAGTCGAGGAAGAAAGGTGCAACCCTGGAGTTGCACAACCCCTACCCGAACTGGAGGCGATCATGGCCCCGCTCGACATCACCCGCACCATCGACATCGCGGCACCGGCCACCAAGGTGTGGTCCGCCCTGACCGAACCCGCACTGATCGCGCAATGGTTCGGCGACAGAATCGAATTCGACGCATCGCCCGGCGGTACCGGCACGTTCGGCTGGACGGGCCACGACGCCGGACCCTTCCGGGTGCTGGTCGAACACGTGGACGAGCCGAAGACACTGATCTACCGCTGGGCACGCGACGCGAATGTGGACCCGGTACCGGGCAACTCCACGGTCGTGCGGTTCGACCTGGCCGAGATCGACGGCGGCACCCGGTTGACGATGGTGGAGACCGGCTTCGAGGAACTCGTCGACCCGCAGTCGGCCCACGACGGCAATGTCGACGGCTGGCGTGCCGAACTCGGCGATCTGGTGGAGTTCCTGGAATCCCGGTGAACGATGTGCCGAAGGGCGTTCCAGCGGTGCTCGCGGTACTGGCCGACGAGACCCGCTGGAACATCCTCACCGCGATCGGCGCCGAGGACCTGTCCGCCAGTGCGCTCGCGGGGCGGCTGCCGGTCAGTCGTCAGGCGATCGCCAAGCACCTGACCGTGCTGGCCGACGCCGGGCTCGTGGAGTCGGTTCGGGTCGGACGGGAGATCCGCTACCGGGCGGTCGGTGCCCGGCTCGGCGAACTGGCCGGCGAGCTGGAATCGATCGGACGGCAGTGGGACCGCCGGCTCGAAGCGATCAAGCGCATCGCCGAACGTCCCTAGCCGCACGGGCGGCCGGAGCGCGGCGAGGCCCGAGCGGCGACGCGCTCGGCGAGGAGGGTGGAGCGCCGTCCCGAGGGGTTGTCCATCGACACCCTCGGGGTGGTGGTGCCGGTCGCCGCCGGCACCGACCCTGTAGTGGTCCGAGGAGAGATTCGCCTCTCCGATCGAGTACCACTGGAGGGCAGGTCGATTCATGGCGGCGAGTGGAGAGCGCAGGACCCGGGACCGGGTCCTGCGGTTCGTGACCGCAACGGGAGCGGCGACGGCACTGATCGTGGGCGGGTTCACGTCTCCGGTCGGCGCGGCCGGCTTCGCCTCGGCGGCGGGGGAGATCCCGCCGGGCCTCGAGCCCTTCTACACCCAGCAGCTCCAGTGGGGCTCGTGCGACGGCTACAGCACCGACGGATCGGACCTGGCCGGGGCCGGGCTCGAGTGCGCGCGGGTGACCGTGCCGATCGATTACGAGAACCCCCAGGGCGATACCGCGCAGATCGCCCTGTCCCGATCACGGGCGACGGGGGAGAAGGTCGGGTCGCTGCTCGTCAACCCGGGTGGACCGGGAGCGTCCGGCCTCGGGATGGCCGTCGTCGGCGCCGGCACCGAGCTCGCCGAGCGGTTCGACGTCGTCGGATTCGACCCGCGCGGCATCGGTGCGTCGACACCGCAGATCGACTGCCTGACGCCCGAGGAGACCGACGCGTGGCGGCAGGACCCCGCGGTGGACATGACCCCCGAGGGGATCGCCCGGGCGGAGCAGAACCGCCGGGAGTACGCGGCGCGCTGCGCCGAACGCACGGGCACCGACGTGCTGGCGCACGTGGGCACCCGCGACGTGGTGCGGGACATGGACGTCATCCGGGCCGTTCTCGGCGACCCGAAGCTGAACTACCTCGGCTACTCCTACGGAACCCGGCTCGGTTCGGCCTACGCGGAGGCGTTTCCCGGCAACGTGCGGGCGATGGTGCTCGACGGGGCGCTCGATCCTCAGCAGGACCCGGTCGAGGAAGCGGTGCGGCAGGCCGCCGGTTTCCAGCAGGCCTTCGACGCATTCGCCACGGAGTGCGCGACCCGCGAGGACTGCCCCCTCGGCTCCGATCCCGCGGTCGCAGTCGAGCGGTTCCGCTCGCTGGTCGATCCCCTGATCGATCGGCCGGCCGCGACGGAGGATCCGCGGGGGCTGAGCTACGCGAACGCGATCAGCGGCGTCATCGCGACCCTGTACTCGCCGGAGGGCTGGGAATACCTGCGGGACGGGCTCGCCGAACTGGTGCAGGGCCGGGGCGACACACTGCTGGTGCTGTCCGACATGTACGAGGGCCGGTTCGCCGACGGTTCGTACTCGAACTCTGCCGAGGCGATGGCGGCGGTGCGGTGCGTCGACGACGCCGCCGTGACCGACCCCGCCGTGGCCGGTGAACTCGACACCCGGTCCCGGCAGGCGGCCCCGTTCCTCGACGACGGCCGCGGCACCGGCAACGCGCCGCTCGGTGCGTGCGCCTTCTGGCCCGTGCCGCCGACGGGAGATCGGCACGCCGTGGAGGTCGACGGTCTGCCCCCGATCGTCGTGGTCTCCACCACCGAGGATCCGGCGACGCCGTATCAGGCGGGTGTGGACCTGGCGAAGCAACTGGACGCGGTGCTCGTCACGTACCGCGGAACCCAGCACGGCGTGGTGCTGAGCGGCCAGTGGTGCGTCGACCTGCCCGTCGCGCGTTACCTCGTCGATCTGGCTGTGCCGGAGGGGGATACGACATGCTGAGCCGGACCGGAGCCGATCCGTCGTGACAGACGTTCGGGGCGCCCGCGGTGGTCACCGCGGGCGCCCCGCGAATTCGGAGCCGAACGGCAGGGTTTCCCAAGGCTGCTGCCAGCTGCGCGGGTCAGTGTGGAGTCGTCCAACGGGCGGGGAACCACCTCGCCCCCGACGAGAGGACTGCGAAGTCGTGAAGGTTCTGAACACGAAGCTGGGCAAGGTCGCGGCGACGGGGACGATCGCGTTGGCCGCAGTGGGCGCCGGCGCCGGCGTCGCGAGCGCCGCACCCGGTTCGTCCCCGGTTCAGCAGCAGCCGGCGCCGCAGCACCAGCCGGCCCCGCAGCATCAGCAGCCCGGGCCGCAGGGGCACGGGTTCTGGCTGTTCGACCAGTGGGTGCCGCTGCCGTGGTGACGACTGCGCCCGTCCATCCCGGCTGAGGGTGCGCGGCGACCGTGCCGCTCCGGCGCGGTCGCCGCGTGCCGCCCTCACGCTCGTCACCGCGGCTCCGGGTCGGCGCCGGGCCGCACCCTCGGCCGACCTGGCAGACTCGATCGGGAAGGCGATGAGGAGACAGACGGTGACGGAAACGGTGGACGGCGCTGACGACGTGCAGCTGAGGCAACCACGAGTCGAGCCGGCGCAGCTCAACCTGGACCCGCCGCAGATCGCGCTCCAACGGGAGTTCCGCCGCGTCCTGATGGTCTACAAGTTCGGTATCGACGAGATGATGACCAAGATCAACATCCTCCGGGAGGAGTTCGGCTTCGCCCACGACCACAACCCGATCGAGCACGTCAAGTCGCGGCTGAAGACACCGGAGTCGGTCGTCGAGAAGGCCGTCCGCAAGGACCTGCCGCTCACCCTCGACGCGATCCGCGAGAACATCTACGACATCGCCGGCATCCGCATCACCTGCAGTTTCATCTCCGACGTCTACCGGATCTTCGACTTGATCACCGGGCAGCGCGACGTCCGGGTCGTCCAGGTCAAGGACTACATCGCACATCCGAAGCCCAACGGGTACCGGAGCCTGCACGCGATCGTCGAGGTCCCCGTGTTCATGTCCGACCGGGTGCAGCCGGTGTTCGTCGAACTGCAGATCCGCACCGTCGCGATGGACTTCTGGGCCAGTCTCGAACACAAGATCTTCTACAAGTACGACAAGGCGGTGCCCGTCGGACTGCTCGACGAACTCCGGGCAGCGGCCGCGACCGCCCGCGATCTCGACGTCCGGATGGAGGCCCTGCACGACCAGGTGCACGGGCCCGACTCGTCGCCCTGACCTCCTGCGGGGCGAGCGAATGTATCGCTCGCTACCGCTGAGGAGATGGACGATACATTCGCTCGGCCCGGGGCGGCCCGGGGCGGCGCGTCGCGCGTCGCTCGGCCCGGCTCAGGCGTCGTGCTCGGTGAAGTCCCGGTCGTGATCCGTGGTACGGCCGTACCCGGTCTCGGTCATGCCGTGCCGCCAGTAGCCGATGACGAGGGTGGACCTGCGGTCGAAGCCCGCCTCGTTCCGCAGGTACCTGCGCATCCGCAGCACAGTCGCGGATTCGGCCGAGACCCACGCGAACCGCTTCAATTCGCCGTCGGGGATCGGCACGGCGGTCGCCGCGTCGGCCAGGTGTGTGGTGGTGCCCGCGGGCGCCCCGTCGCGGTGCACCCAGCGGATCTCGATGTCGGCGGGGGAGCGCAGATCCTGCCGTTCACCCTCGTCGGCGACCTCGACGACGGCGGTGCCGCGGGCGCCCTCGGGTAGGCGTTCGAGCATGCGGCCGATCGCCGGCAGCGCCGTCTCGTCGCCGACGATCAGATACCAGTCGGCCGGGGGCGCGACGATCCCGCCGCCGCCGGCCGCCGCGATGCGGTCACCCGGACGGGCCCGCTCGGCCCAGGCGCTGGCCAGCCCTTCGTCGCCGTGCCGGACGAAGTCGATGTCCATCTCGGAGGCCGCGGGATCGAGCCGCCGCACGGTGTAGGTGCGGACCTGTGCCTTGAGCGTGGGGTCGGGCCACTCGAGGCGACGGCCGCCGGTGTTGACCGGCAGGTCGAGGTCGCCGTTCTCCCGCGGGAAGATCAGTTTGATGTTGGGCACGCGGGTCGGGTCGCTCGCGTAGACCTCGACCCCGCGGCCGGCGAACGTGACGCGGCGCATGCGGGGGGTGATGTCCTCGACCTTCGCGACTTCGATGACGCTGGGCAGCAGCCCGTCTTCGTTCGACATGACCCACACCTTAGGTGAGCCTTTCCAACCTAAGGGGTGCTGGGTGGTTCGGCGGGCCGGTTCGGCATCGTCGCGGCCGTCACCGCCAGGCCCACCGCGGCCACGAGAAGGGCGACGAACACCGGAGCCACCGCGTCGGCGAGCCGCTCCGGCTCCAAGGGGCCCGACCCGGCGACCCCGTCCGCGGCCAGCGCCGAGTTCGCCAGCGCGCCGAACACCGCGACCCCGACGGCGCTGCCGATCGATCGGGCGAACGAATACGCCCCCGTCACCACGCCCCGCTCGGCCCACGTCACGCTCGACTGCGCCGAGATCAGCGCCGGGCTCGCGATCAGGCCCATCCCGAGACCGACCAGCACGCAGCACACCGCGACGTGCCACACCGGCGATTGCTCGTCGAGCAGCGTCAGCAGACCCGTGCCGGCCAGCACCGGCACGGACCCGATCATCGCGGTGTTGCGGAACCCGATCCGCAGGTAGAACCAGCCGGAACGAGCCGCCGCGAGCGGCCAGCCGATCGTCATCGTCGACAGGGTGAATCCCGCGACCAGTGCCGTGGTGCCCAGCGACCCCTGCACGAACGCGGGCACGTAGGAGGTCAGCCCCAGCACCACGGCGCCGACGAGGGCAGCGACCGCGCTGCTGGTCAGCACCACACGACGGGCGAACACCCACGGCGGCAGGATCGGCTCCGGCGCCCGCCGCTCGACCCACACGAACAGCAGTAACAGCGTCGTGCCGGCCGCGAACACCCCGGCGCTCGGCGCCGATGCCCACGCCCACGCCTGCCCGCCCTCGAGCAGACCCAGGATCAGCAGACCCGAACCCGTGGCGAGCGTCGCGGCGCCGGCCAGATCCACCCGCCGCCGGGCGGCCGGGGGCCGTGGCTCGGCGAACGCCCGCAGCAGCACCCCCGCGGCCAGCGCACACAGCGGCAGGTTGACCCAGAAGATCCACCGCCACGACACATAGTCGGAGAACACGCCGCCGACGGCGGGGCCGACGATCGCCGACATGCCCCACACGCTCGCGAGGTAGCCCTGCGCCTTTGCGCGCTCGGCGACGGTGTAGATGTCGCCGGCGATGGTCTGCGCCATCGGCAGCACGGCCCCCGCCCCGAGACCCTGCACCGCGCGGAAGGCGATCAGTGCCGGCATGCTCCACGCCAGCGCGCACAACGCCGAGCCCAGCGCGAACAGCGCGATGCCGAACAGCAGCACGGGTTTGCGCCCGTACACGTCCGACACCTTGCCGTAGACCGGCACGAGCACGGCCTGCGTGAGCAGGTAGCTCGAGAACAGCCACGGGAACTGCGTGAAGCCGCCGAGGTCCGCGACGATGGTCGGGACGGCGGTGGCCAGGATGGTGCTCTCGAGTGCGACGAGCGCGGTGGCGAGCATCAGAGCCGCGAGAATCGGTCCGCGTTCCGAGCGCAGACCCACGTCGATCCGGGGTGCGGCCGACATCACGCTCCTGTTCGGGGTGGGGTTCCGGTCACGATCATTGTCATAGTGAACGATCCGGCGATCGGACGGGGGTGCGGTGCAGGTCGGCGCGGCGCACTAGGGTGGCAGCGTGCGTCCATCACTCCAGTCCTACCCCCACCTCGCCGGCGGCAAGGTCCGGGACCTGTATGTCATAGACGACGAGCACCTGCTCCTCGTGGCCAGCGACCGGATCTCGGCATACGACCACGTGCTCGACACCCCGATCCCCGACAAGGGCCGGGTGCTCACCGCGATGAGCGTGTTCTTCTTCAACCTGCTCGAGGTGAACCACCACCTCGCCGGGGAGCCCGACGACGAACGCATCCCCGCCGAGGTTCTCGGCCGCGCCCTCGTCGTCAAACGGCTGAAGATGGTGCCGATCGAGTGCGTGGCCCGCGGCTTCCTCACCGGGTCGGGCCTGCTCGACTACCGGAAGACCGGCGCGGTGTGCGGCGTCCCGCTGCCCGAGGGCCTCGTGGAGGCCAGTCAGCTGCCGGATCCGATCTTCACCCCGGCGAGCAAGGCCGAACTCGGCGACCACGACGAGAACATCACCTTCGAGGAGGTCGCCGACAAGGTCGGCGTGGATCTCGCCGTGAAGCTGCGCGAGGACACCCTCGACATCTACGGCCGTGCCGCGATGTACGCGGCGGACAAGGGCATCCTGCTCGCCGACACGAAGTTCGAGTTCGGCCTCGACGACGACGGCAACCTCATCCTCGCCGACGAAGTGCTCACCCCGGATTCGTCACGCTACTGGCCCGCCGAGGGCTACGAGCCCGGCAAGGTGCAGCCCAGCTTCGACAAGCAGTTCGTGCGCAACTGGCTGACGGGCCCCGAGTCCGGCTGGGACCGTGCGTCCGACACCCCGCCGCCGCCCCTGCCGCAGCACATCGTCGACGCCACCCGGGAGCGCTACATCGAAGCCTACGAACGGATCTCGGGCCTGTCGTTCGCCGACTGGTGGGGGCCGAGCGCATGACCCCGCCGATCGCCAAGCGGGTCCCGTCCGAGCGGGTCCATCACGGACACACCTTCGTCGACGAGTACGAGTGGCTCCGCGACAAGGAGAATCCCGAGGTCATCGCCCATCTCGAGGCCGAGAACGCGTGGACCGAGAAGCAGACCGCGCATCTGGCGCCGCTGCGGGAGCGGATCTTCGAGGAGATCAAGTCCCGCACGCAGGAAACCGACATGTCGGTGCCCACCCGCATGGGGGACTGGTGGTACTACGCCCGTACCGTCGAGGGCAAGCAGTACAGCATCCAGTGCCGCTGTCCGATCGCCGACCCCGACGACTGGAATCCGCCGGAGCTGGCGCCGGGTGTGGAACTGCCGGGCGAGCAGGTGCTGCTCGACGGCAATGTCGAGGCGGCCGGGCACGAGTTCTTCTCCCTCGGCGCGTTCTCGATCAGCCACGACGGGACGCTGCTCGCGTACTCGGTCGACGTCGTCGGCGACGAGCGCTACACGCTGCGGTTCAAGAATCTCGGCACCGGCGAGCTGCTCGCCGACGAGATCCCCGGGACCGCACCCGGCGCGACGTGGGCGATCGACCACAGCCACATCTTCTACCTCACCGTGGACGAGTCGTGGCGGCCGGACACAGTATGGCGGCACCGTCTCGGCACGTCCCACACCGAGGACGTCAAGGTCTTCCACGAGCCCGACGAGCGGTACTGGGTGTCGGTGGGTACCACCCGCAGCGAGAAGTATCTGATGATCTGGGTGGGATCCAAGATCACCACCGAGGGCTGGGTGCTCGAATCCGCGGATCCCACCGGCGAATTCCGGGTGTTGCTGCCGCGCCGCGAGGGCGTCGAGTACGGCGCCGAGCATGCCGTCATCGGCGGCGAGGACCGGTTCCTGGTCATGCACAACGACGTCGTCGAGGTGGTGAACGACGCGACGGGGGAGATCACTCGCGAGAAGGCGGAGAACTTCGTCCTCGCCGAGGCGCCCGTGGACGATCCGTCGGCGCTGCGCACTCTCATCGGGCACCGGCACGACGTGCGTCTCGAGGACGTCGACGCGTTCGCCGGGCACCTCGTTCTCGGGTACCGGCGGGAGGCGCTGACCCGGCTCGCGGTGTGGCCGCTGACCGCCGACGGCTACGGCGAGCTGACCGAACTCGAGTTCGACGAGGAACTCTTCGCCGTCGGCCCGGGTGCGAATCCGGAATGGCACCAGCCGATGCTGCGGCTCGGCTTCACGTCGTTCATCACCCCCAGCCGGGTCTACGACTACGTCGTGGATTCGGGAGAGCTGTTGCTGCGCAAGGCCCAGCCGGTGCTCGGTGACTTCGACCCGTCGAACTACGAACAGCGCCGGGACTGGGCGGTGGCCGAGGACGGCACCCGTATCCCGCTGTCGATCGTGACCCGCAAGGGCACGCCCGAGAACTCGCCGGCGCTGCTCTACGGTTACGGGTCGTACGAGGCCAGCATCGACCCCGGTTTCTCGGTGGCGCGGCTGTCGCTCCTCGACCGGGGCATGGTCTTCGCGGTGGCGCACGTGCGGGGCGGCGGCGAGATGGGCCGGCACTGGTACGAGAACGGCAAGACGCTGGCGAAGAAGAACACCTTCACCGACTTCGTCGCCTGCGCACGGCACCTGATCGACGCCGGTGTCACCGGCCCGGACCGGCTCGTCGCCGACGGCGGCAGCGCGGGTGGCCTGTTGATGGGCGCGGTGGCGAACCTGGCGCCGGAGCTGTTCGCCGGGATCCTTGCGAACGTGCCGTTCGTCGACCCGCTCACGTCGATCCTCGATCCGTCGCTGCCGCTGACGGTGATCGAATGGGACGAGTGGGGAAACCCCCTCGACAACCCCGAGGTGTACGAGTACATGCGCTCGTACAGCCCGTACGAGAACGTCGAGGCGAAGGACTACCCGGCGATCCTCGCGATCACCAGCCTCAACGACACCCGGGTGCTCTACGTCGAGCCGGCCAAGTGGGTGGCCAAGCTGCGCGCCACCAAGACCGGGGACGCCCCGTTGCTGCTCAAGACGGAGATGAGCGCCGGCCACGGCGGCGTGTCCGGCCGGTACGAGAAGTGGCGCGAGGTGGCCTTCGAGTTCGCGTGGGTGCTCGAGACCTCCGGGGCATACCGCGGCTGAGAACCGCCGGGGCCGAATGTCACATGCGTTCGATGTAAACGACACGGTGTGACATTCGGCCACAACGGCCACCGCTCAGCGCGGGGCGTAGCGGATCTGCGGCCGGCCGGCACGGCCGTACTCGGTGTGCCGGGAGGCGACGCCGTCGTCGGCCAGGCGCTCCAGGTACCGCCACGCCGTCACCCGCGACACGCCCACCGCGCTGCCCACCTCGGCGGCCGTCAGCGGGCGCGACGCGTCCCGCAGGCACCGGGCCACCGCATCGAGGGTTTGCGGCGCAACGCCTTTCGGGGACGAGGCGCGCGGATCGGAGGTCCGCAGCGCAGCCATCGCCCGGTCGATGTCGTGCTGGCCGGTGGCCGTGCCCGACGCGCCGAGCGCGTCGCGGTAGGCCAGGTAGTGGTCGAGCTTGTCGCTCAGGGCCGCGAAAGTGAACGGCTTGAGCAGATACAGCACGATGCCCCGGGCGACGGCGGTGCGGACGACCTCGAGGTCGCGGGCGGAGGTGACGGCGATGATGTCCGGGCTCGGGCGGATCCCGCTCATCGCTGCAGCCACGTCGAGGCCGCTCATGTCGGGCAGGCCGATGTCCAGCAACACCAGATCCACCGGCTCGGCGGTCCGCGCGGCGTCGGCGACGGCGCGCAGCGCGGCCTGCCCGGTGTTGGCGACGGCGACGACCCTGAACTGCGGCAGCCGATCGACGTAGGCGCGGTGGGCGTCGGCGATGCGTGGCTCGTCCTCCACGACGAGGACGCGAATCATCGTGCGCCGCCTCCGTGCTCGGCCTGCAGGGGGATCTCCGCGACGACCATCGAACCCAGCGACGGTTCGGTCCGCAGAGTGCCGCGGTGCCGCGCCACCACCTGCGCGACGAGGGCCAGGCCCAGGCCGTGGTGGTCCGCCTTCGTGGAGTAGCCCCGCGCCATGGCACGGGCGAGGGTTTCCGGCGACATCCCCGGCCCGCTGTCCGCCACCTCGACGATCATGTTCGAATCATCCTGCCGTATCGTCACTTCCACCCAGGGCTCGTCGACGGCCCGCGCGGCGTCGATGGCGTTGTCCACCAGGTTGCCGACGAGCGTCACCAGGTCCCGGGTGCCGAGCGGCGTCGCGCCCAGCGCGGTGTCGTCGGTGACGGTCAGCTCCACGCCGCGCTCGGCGGCGTCGTTGATCTTCCCCAGCAGCAGGGCGACCAGCGCGGGTTCCTGCACCGACGCGGTGAGCCGGTCGATGAGCTGCTGCGACAGGCGCAGCTCCTCCGTCGCAAACGCGACCGCCTCCTCGGGGCGTCCCAGTTCGACCATCGTGACGATGGTGTGCAGCCGGTTCGCCGACTCGTGCGCCTGCGCGCGCAGCGCGTCGGCGAATCCGCGCACCGAGTCCAGTTCGCCCAGCACCCTCCGCAATTCGGTGCGATCCCGCAACGTCATCACCGTGGCGATCCGTCGGCCCTCCCACTGCACCGGGCTGCGGTCGACGACCAGGACGCGGTCCTCGGTGAGAAGTACGTCGCCGCGGGCGTCCAGGTCCGAGCCGGCCACCCGCAGCGCCTCGGGCAGGTCCTTCGTCGTGACCGGGCCGTCGCCGAGGCCGAGCAGGCGCCGCGCCTCGTCGTTGACGACCTCCACACGTGCGGGCTCGTCGGTGCCGAGCACGATCAGGCCCTCGCCGATCGCGTGGAGGACCGCGTCGTGGTGCTCGTAGAGCCGGCGCAGCTCGTCCGGTGCGAGTCCGAGGGTCTGGCGGCGCAGGCGCCGGCTGACGAGCACGGCGCCGGCGGCCGCGACGGCCAGGGCCGCGGCCGACAGGCCCAGGAGGGCGGGCAGCCCACGGGCGAACTGGTCGGCGACCTTCGCGCGGGTGACGCCGACGGCGACCAGGCCGACGACGCGTTCGTCGTCGAGGATCGGCGCCACCGCCCGGATGGACGGGCCGAGCGAGCCGGCGTAGGTCTCGGTGAACGCGGTGCCGGCGAGGGCCGGTTCGATGTTGCCGCTGAACGGCAGACCGATCATCGCGGGGTCGGTGTGGGTGTACCGGGTCCGGTCCGGCGCCATCACCACGATGAAGTCGGTGCCCGTCGCCTCCCGGATCCGTTCGGTGCGCGGTTGCAGCACCGCGGTCGGGTCCGGCGTGCGCAGCGCCGCGGCCGTCGAGTCGGACCCGGCCAGGGATTCGGCGATGGCGAGGACGGTGCGGCGGGTGGCGTCGTCGCTGTCGCGGCGCTCGTCGATCCCGACGAGGACGGTACCTGCGGCGATGACCAGGGCGAGCACAGCCAGCTGCAGCACCAGCAGCTGACGTGCCACGCTCATCGACGGCCGGTGCGCGGTCGGCGGCACGGACGTACTCCTTCCGGATGCCGGTGGGTCCGCCTCGTGAGCGCGACATCACCTGAACGAAATGAACGCAATCTTCACCGGGTGAGGCTGCGCTACCACCATTTCTATCAGGAACGTGACCGCGATCACGAAGTCCCCCGAAACGTCCCATCCGAGAGGATCCGCCATGAGCACGTCCACAGACTCCCGGCCACCCGGTGCCAAGTCGCCGGCCAAGCGCAAAGACCGGACGCACTGGCTCTACGTCGGTGTCATCGTGGCGGTGGTGGCCGGCGTCCTCGTCGGCTGGCTCGCCCCGGACGTCGCCAAGTCGTTCGGCGTCCTCGGTACGATGTTCGTCGATCTCATCAAGATGATGATCAGCCCGGTCATCTTCTGCACGATCGTCCTCGGCATCGGCTCGGTGCGGGCCGCCGCCAGCGTCGGCAAGGTCGGCGGCCTGGCGATGGTGTACTTCCTCGGCATGTCCACCGTCGCGCTCGCTATCGGCCTGGGGGTGGGTAACCTGCTCGATCCGGGCAGCGGCCTGAACCTCTCTCCGGAGACCGCCGGCACCGGTGCCGCGCTGGCGGACAAGGCCCACGCCGCGGGCGGGACCATGGACTTCATCGCGTCGATCATCCCCACGTCGCTGCTGTCGGCGCTGACCGAGGGCAGCGTGCTGCAGACCCTGTTCGTCGCACTGCTGGTCGGCTTCGCGCTGCAGGCCCTCGGGAAGACCGGCGAGCCGGTCCTGCGAGGCATCGGCTACGTGCAGAAGCTCGTGTTCAAGATCCTGTCGATGATCCTGTGGCTCGCTCCGATCGGTGCCTTCGGCGCCATCGCCAACGTGGTCGGGCAGACCGGTCTCGGCGCGGTCGTCCAGCTCGGCACCCTCATGATCGGGTTCTACCTCACCTGCGTGCTGTTCGTGTTCGGTGTGCTGGGCTCCCTGCTGCGCATGGTGTCCGGGGTGTCGATCTTCAAGCTGGTCAAGTACCTGGCCCGCGAATACCTGCTGATCTTCGCGACGTCCTCGTCCGAGTCCGCGCTGCCCCGGCTCATCGCGAAGATGGAGCACGTCGGTGTCGAGCGCACCACCGTCGGCGTCGTGGTCCCCACCGGCTACTCGTTCAACCTGGACGGCACCGCCATCTACCTGACGATGGCCTCGCTCTTCATCGCCGATGCGCTCGGTTCGCCGCTGTCCCTGGCCGAGCAGCTCTCCCTGCTGGTGTTCATGATCGTCGCGTCGAAGGGCGCGGCCGGAGTGAGCGGCGCGGGCCTGGCCACGCTCGCCGGCGGCCTGCAGAGCCACCGTCCGGAGCTGCTCGACGGCGTCGGCCTCATCGTCGGCATCGACCGGTTCATGTCCGAGGCGCGCGCGGTCACCAACTTCTCCGGCAACGCCGTCGCCACCCTGCTGGTGGGAACGTGGACCGGCACCGTCGACCGCGGCCGCGTCCGCGACGTCCTCGCCGGCCGCATCCCGTTCGACGAGGAGACCATGGTCGACGACGGCCACGGTCCGGTCGCCGAGCCGAAGCCGGCCGTCGCCGCCGAGCCGGAAGAGAAGGTGCTGGCACGCGCCTGACCCGCCTCCGCGAAACCCCTTGTGGCCGAATGTCACACCGGTTCGATTAGATCGAGCCGGTGTGACATTCGGCCACAGGCGTTCGGTCAGACGTGCGTCCGGGACAGCGCGGCGAGGTGCGCCCCGACCCGCTCGACGAGGTGGTCGAAGAACAGCGGCGGGTCGGTGGCGACGACGATCTCGGCGTTCGGTTGCCGGCCCCACATGCCGGACCAGTCGGCGACGGTGGTGCCGCGGGTGAGCCGGCCGTCGAGTTCGACGTCGACCGTCGCCGGACGGGTGGTGACGGGCACCGCTCCCAGGGCGACCGCCGCCGCGAACGGATCGTGGACGTGTGCCAGGAAACCCTGATCCTGATCGCGGTGGAATTCCATGTAGAAGCGCAGGGCGTCGGACAGGTACCGCACGACCGGGTGGGACGCCTCCGAGCGCAGTCCGCGCGGATCGTCCGGCGAGAGGATTTCGGCCGGCACGCTCCCCGCGGTCTCGGCGAGCCGTCGCAGGTGTTCCGGTCGCATCGCGATGGACTCGGTGGTGTCGAGCGAGCACACGATCGGCCGACGGCCGGGCTCGACCGCGGAGAACGCGTCGAACACCGCCTTCGCGGCCTCGGGGTCCACCGCGACGTTCCACTCGGAGGTGGGTGTGGTGTTGCCCGGGTAGTTGAACGCCCCGCCCATCACGACCAGACGACGCAACCGGTGGGGGAGTTCCGGGTCGAGCCGGACCGCCAGTGCGAGATTGGTGAGCGGACCGGTGACGAGCCCGACGAGTTCGCCGGGGTGGGCGCGGGTCAGCTCCACCCATGCCTCGGCGGCGCTGCGGCCCGACGGGCCGCGTCCGGGGGCGGGCAGGTCGGCGTAACCGACGCCGCGCGGGCCGTGCGTGTCCTCGGTGGTCATCAGCGGCGCGACGAGCGGGGCCTCGGAGCCGACGGCGACCTCGATGTCCGGCCGGCCGCACACCTGCAGCCACGCCAGGTTGTTCGTGGTGACCTGCTGCACGGGCACGTTCCCCGCGGTGGAGAGCACCGCGACGATCTCCGCGTCCGGACTCGCCAGCAGGTAGAGCAGGGCGAGTGCATCGTCGATGCCGGTGTCGACGTCGGCGACGAGGCGGGTGGGTTCGGGCACCCGCCCATCCTGCAGTACGCGGCCGCGGCCCGGAACGGTCGGGGCGGGCCGGATGGGTGTGGATGCCGACCACACCGCGGACGGACGGCCGATCGCGGCTCGGGCAGTGCGAGTGCGGTCTCAGCCGACGATGCGCCGCAACTCCTCGCGGCAGCGGCGGTAGACCTCCACCGGTTCCGCGGCCTCGCCCGCGAGGGCGAGTTCGCCCCAACGCTCCCAGCTCGTGCGCCACACGGCCACGGCCGTCTCGGCGACCAGCAGGATCGTCGCCGGGTCGTAGTGCGGGAGCTGTTCGGTCAGGCGGGCCCGGAGGCGGGACGTGAGGACCTGCTCCTGCGATGCGGCGAGCGCCTGCAGGTCGGGCTCTTTCGCCAGCAGGCGCGCGACGCGCCGGTGTTCCTCCAGGTCGGGGTCGGTCTCCCGGCTCATCACCGCCTCCGCGGCGGCCTCGACGCTTCTCAGGACGGCGGCGGGATCCGGGCCGGAGACCTCCAGGGCGTCGATCACCAGGAGCAGGCGGCGCTGTCCGGGCAGGGCGGCCTGCTCCTTGGAGGTGAAGTACCGGAAGAAGGTGCGGGCCGAGATGCCGACCCGGTCGGAGATCTGCTGGACGGTGGTCTCGCGGACGCCCTGTTCCTCGAACAACTCGAGGGCAGCCCGGTGGATCTCCTGGTGGGTGTCCAGGCGGCGCCGGGTCCGCAGATCGCGGGGGATGTCGACGTTCATGCGGTCCTTCCTCAGCCGGTGTCCTGCGATTATGACCACCTCCGTCGATGCCGGCGTGCGGGCGGCGACCCGGCCGTCGCCTCGGGTTGCCGGCTCAGGAGGGCGGTGTCGTATCGACCAGGCCGGCGGGGAGCTGGCGGAACATCTCGGCGAGCTGAGGCAGGAAGTCGCGGAAGCCGCTGCTCTTGCGCCAGAACATGCCGATGCGGCGATGCGGGACGGGATCTTCGAAGCGCAGCAGCCGGATGTCCGGCGGCTGGGTGACCGGGGTGGTGACGGCCAGGCGGGGCAACAGTGTCACCCCGACCCCGGCGATCACCATCTGACGCAGGGTCTCCAGGCTCGTCGCCCGGAAGCCGTTGCGTTCGGCGGCTCCGGTCAACCGGCACACCTCGAGGGCTTGGTCCCGCAGGCAGTGACCGTCCTCGAGCAACAGAAGGCTCTCGTCCGCGATCACCGACATAGGGGCAGGTTCGGCCGTGGCGGCCAGCGGATGCGTGGCCGGGACGGCGAGCACGAAGTCCTCGGAGAACAGGTACTCCTGGTGCAGGTGTTCGTCGTTGACCGGGAGCGCCAGCACGGCGACGTCGAGGTCGCCGCCGCGGAGCCGCTCGAGGAGGTCCTCGGTCTTCTCCTCGATCAACAGCAGTTCGAGGTCGGGGAACCTCGCCCGCACCTTCGGCACGACATGGGGGAGCAGGTACGGCGCGAGGGTCGGGAACAGGCCGATGCGGAGCGTGCCCGACTCCGGGTCGGAGGACTGCCGGGCGATCTCGCGAATGTTCGCCGTCTCGCTCAGAATGATCCGGGCCCGCTCCACGATCTGCCGGCCCGCGTCGGTCAGGGTGATCTGACGCGGGCTCCGCTCGACGAGTTCGACGCCGAGTTCCTGTTCGAGCTTGCGGATCTGGGTCGACAGCGTCGGCTGACTGACGTAACAGGCCTCCGCCGCCCGGCCGAAGTGGCGGTGATGCGCCACCGCGGCCAGGTACTCGAGATCACGCAGGTTCACGAGGGACGAACTATCGGACGACCGCGGCGACCGAGTCCTCGGCCGGGGCGCTGGTGCGGATGAGATGGTCGAACGCGCCGAGCGCTGCCGTCGCTCCGGCGCCGGCGGCGATGATGATCTGCTTGTACGGCACCGTGGTGCAGTCGCCGGCGGCGAACACGCCGGGCACCGAGGTCTGGCCGCGGTCGTCGACGACGATCTCGCCGCGCGGCGACAGCTCGATCGTCCCGGTGAGCCACTCGGTGTTGGGCAGCAGGCCGATCTGGACGAAGATGCCCTCCAGTTCGAGCGTGTGCGCGGTCTCGGTGGTGCGGTCCTGATAGGTCAGGCCGGTGACCTTGTGGCCGTCGCCGAGGACCTCGGTGGTCAGCGCGCTGACGACGATGTCGACGTTCGGCAGGCTGCGCAGCTTGCGCTGCAGCACCTCGTCGGCGCGCAGCGCCGAGTCGAACTCGAGGAGCGTGACGTGCGCGACGACGCCGGCGAGATCGATCGCGGCCTCGACGCCGGAGTTGCCGCCGCCGATCACGGCGACGCGCTTGCCCTTGAACAGCGGTCCGTCGCAGTGCGGGCAGTAGGTCACGCCCTTGTTCCGGTACTCGGTCTCGCCGGGCACGTTCATCGAACGCCACCGTGCACCCGTGGACAGGATCACGCTGCGGGCGAGCAGGGAGGCGCCGCTCTCGAGCTCGACCTCGACGAGGCCGCCCTCGGTCGCAGGCACGAGCTTCGCCGCGCGCTGCACGTTCATGATGTCGACGTCGTACTGGCGGACGTGGTTGTCGAGTGCGGCGCCGAGCTTGGGGCCTTCGGTGTAGGGCACGGAGACGAAATTCTCGATCGCCATCGTGTCGAGCACCTGGCCGCCGAAGCGCTCGGCGACGACACCGGTGCGAATACCCTTGCGGGCGGCGTAGATCGCGGCCGCGGCACCGGCCGGGCCGCCGCCGACGACGAGCACGTCGAACGGGTCCTTCTCGTCGATCGCGGCCGCCGCCCGGTCCGCGGCGCCGGTGTCGAGCTTGCCGATGATCTGCTCGAGGCTCATGCGGCCCGAGTCGAACAGCTCGCCGTTGAGGTACACCGTCGGCACGGCCATCACCTGACGTCCGTCGACCTCGTCCTGGAACAGGGCGCCGTCGATCGCGACGTGCTTGATGCGCGGGTTGAGCACGCACATCAGGTTCAGGGCCTGCACGACGTCGGGACAGTTCTGGCAGGACAACGAGAAGTAGGTCTCGAAATGCAGCTCGCCGTCCAGGTCTCGCACCTGCTGCTGCAGCTCCTCGGGCTCCTTCGACGGGTAACCGCCGACCTGGAGCAGTGCAAGCGCGAGCGAGGTGAACTCGTGGCCCAGCGGGATGCCGGCGAAGCGGACCTCGATGTCGGTGCCGACGCGGCGCACCGCGAAGGACGGGCGACGCGCGTCGTCGTCGCGACGCTCGTAGGTGACCTTGTCCGACATCGCCGCGATCTCGGTGAGCAGTTCGGCGAGTTCGGCGGACTTGGGTCCGTCGTCGAGGGAGGACACGAGCTCGATCGGCAGGGTCAGCCGCTCGAGGAGGGACTTCAGTTGGCCGGCAAGCGAGGCTTCGAGCATAGGGATCTACTCCATCGACGGGGCGGAACGGTGATCGGGGCGAAGGGAACTGCGCCGGGTGGTTCGGCGCTCCGGGGGTGGCGCGGGGTCCGGCGGACCGGACCCCCGCGCCGCACTACCGGGGTGTCGAATCCGGGTGCGTCAGATCTTGCCCACGAGGTCCAGCGACGGGGCGAGGGTGTCGTCGCCCTCTTCCCACTTGGCCGGGCAGACCTCGCCCGGGTGCGACCGGACGTACTGGGCGGCCTTGACCTTGCGGACGAGTTCGGCGGCGTTGCGGCCGATGCCCTCCGCGGTGACCTCGGTGAACTGGATGATGCCGTCCGGGTCGACGAGGAAGGTGCCGCGGTCGGCCAGGCCCTCGTTCTCACGCAGCACCTCGAAGTTGGTGCTGATCTGCAGGGTCGGGTCGCCGATCATGGCGTACTTGATCTTGCCGATGGTCTCGGACGAGTCGTGCCACGCCTTGTGCGTGAAGTGGGTGTCGGTGGAGACCGAGAAGACCTCGACGCCGAGCTTCTGCAGCTCCTCGTAGTGGTCGGCCAGGTCGCCGAGCTCCGTCGGGCAGACGAAGGTGAAGTCGGCCGGGTAGAAGAAGAAGATCGCCCACTTGCCCTTGATGTCCTCGTCGGACACGGAGACGAAGCCGCCCTCCTGGTAGGCGGTCGCGGAGAAGGGCTTGATCTGCTTGTTGATCAGGGCCACGTTGAACCTCTGTTCGGTCGATATGGGTTTCTGACGTTGTGAACACTAACGACTTTCGATAGATAATGCCAATCGACCGGTCTGATTCGATTGATAGTCTGCATCTATCGGTATGATTGGTCGCGCCCGTCACCGCACCATGAAGACGGCGAGAGTTGTTCTCTCCGCTGCCGAGCGGGGCCGGCGCAGCCCTGAGGCTCAGCCCGCCTGCAGGAACGGCAGGAACGGGTAGTCGGTGTAGCCCTCGGCGCCCGGCGAGTAGAACAACGCCGGCCGCAGCTCGTTCTCCGGGTGCTCGCCGTGCCAGCGCTCGACCAGATCGGGATTGGCGATGAGCGCCCGGCCCACCGCCACGGCGTCGGCATGGGCGGCCTCGATCAGCTGCACCGCCTCCGCACGGGTGGTCGGCGACGCGAAGCCGCTGTTGGCGATCAGCCTGCCGCCGAAACGCCGGCGCAGCTCCTGCACCAGCTCACCGGCCGGGTCCGCGTGCAGCACGGACAGGTAGGCCAGATTCAGCGGGCGCACCTGCTCGAGCAGGGTGCCGTAGGTGGCCAGGACGTCGTCCCGGTCGGTTTCGTAGGCGTCCTGGATGTTGTGCTCCGGCGAGATCCGCAGCCCGACCCGGCCGGCGCCGATGGCCGATGCCACCGCCGTGACCACCTCCACGACGAAACGGGCCCGGTTCTGCGGCGAACCGCCGTACTCGTCGGCGCGCTGATTGGCGGCCGGGGAGAGGAATTCGTGCAGCAGGTAGCCGTTGGCGCTGTGGATCTCCACGCCGTCCAGCCCGGCCTCGATCGCCCGGCGGGCCGCGGCGACGAAGTCCCCGATGATCGCCCGCGCCTCCTCCGTGGTCAGCGCGTGCGGCACCGGGTACGGCTGCTTGCCCTTCTCCGTGTGCCCCACACCGTCGATCGCGATCGCGCTCGGGGCGACGACCCGCCGGCCGCCGTTCACGTCGGGGTGCGTGACCCGGCCGCCGTGCATCACCTGCAGCACGATGCGGCCGCCGCGGTCGTGCACCGCCTCGGCCACCCGCCGCCAGCCGGCCTCCTGCTCGCCGGTGACGATCCCCGGCTGGCCGACGAAGGCCTGCGATTCGTGGTTCACATAGGTGCCCTCGGCGATGATCAGCCCGGCACTCGCCCGCTGCCGGTAGTGCTCGACCACCAGGTCTCCGGGGACGCCGGAGGCGCCGGACCGCAGCCGGGTCAGTGGGGCCATGACAACGCGATTGGCGAGTTCGAGGTCTCCGAGGGTGACGGGTGTAAACAAATCCATGTCGGGCGCAACCGGGCTGGCGTACCCGCGATTCCCGAACGTGACCGACTGCGACCGGCGTCACGCCCGCCGCGACGGTTGTGCCGGGTCATGCTGCGCGCGAAGATGGTCCGATGACCGGCCACGTCGAGGTCCGGGCGTACGCCGAGCTGAACGACTTCGTGGCGCCCGAGTCGCGGGGCATCGCGGTGCGGCGGCCGTTCCGTGCCCATCAGACGGTCAAGGACGTCGTCGAGGCGATGGGCATACCGCACACCGAGGTCGATCTGATCGTGGTCGACGGCGAGCCGGTGGATTTCGCGTACCGGCCGCGCTCGGGCGCCCGCATAGCGGTCTATCCCTTGTTCGAGGCGCTCGACATCGAGCCGATCACCCGGCTGCGCCCGGTTCCCCTGCGTGACCCCCGGTTCGTGGTCGACGTCAACCTGGGCCGGCTGGCGCGTCTGCTCCGGTTGCTGGGGTTCGACGTGATCTGGACCTCCGATATGGACGACGCGGAGCTGGCGAGGATCGGGCGTGCGGATCAGCGGATCCTGCTGACCCGCGACCGGGGACTGCTCGAGCGCCGGGAGATCACCCACGGGCTGTTCGTGCACGCCGACCGCCCGCTCGAGCAGATCGTCGAGGTCGTCCGCCGGCTCGATCTCGCGGCGCGGTTCGCCCCGCTCACCCGGTGCCTGCGCTGCAACGGCCGGCTCGACCCGGTGCCCAAGGACGAGGTCCTCGATCGGCTCGAGCCGCTCACCCGCCGCTTCTACGACGAGTTCTCCCGGTGCACGGACTGCGGCCGCATCTACTGGGCCGGGTCGCATCACCGGAAGCTGGTCGCCCTCGTGCGGGAGATCGCGGCGGAGGTCTGACGTCCTCAGATGCGCACCTCGACGTCAGATGCGCAACCCGACGTCGACGATCGCCTGCGCGACGGCGCGCACCGGCGCCTGATGGCGGCGCGCGTAGGCGCGGATCAGCTCGAACGCCGCGGCCGGCGTGACGCCGCGGGCCTGGGCGGTGATGCCCTTGGCCTGCTCGACGACGATGCGGGTGTCGAGCGCGGTCTGCAGTTGCGCGGAGAGCTGCTCCTGCTGGCGCAGCTTGTCCGAGTTGACGATGTAGCCGGTGGCCATGTCGGCGAACACCTGCGCGGCGGCGAGCTCGTCGTCGGCCCATTCCCGGGGCTCGCGGCAGTAGAGGTCCAGGGCGCCGACCTTGACCTCGCCGAGCTGCATCGGGACACCGGCGACGGCGGCGATCTCCCGCCGTCGCGCCTCGGCGGCGAACTCCGGCCACAGATCGTCGCGGCGGCGCACATCGGAGACGGCGATGGTCTCGCCATGGGCGAAGGCGTGCGCGCACGGTCCGGCGGCGAATCGCTCCTGGCACCGCTCCATCGCTTCGATCTGTTCGCCGGCGGCGGTGACGAACCGGAGCCGGCCGTCGATGTGCAGAGTCACTCCCGCTCCCGACAGCTCGAGCACGGTGGTCACCTTGCGGACGACTGCGTCGAGGGCGGCGTCGACCTCGTACGGGGTGAGGAGGCGCTGCGCGAACTTCGACAGCGCAGCGACGAATTCCCTGTGCCGGTAGGCCATCACCACCCCCTGTGCCGCGCGGACGGGCCCAGTTTCCGTCGTCTGTACCGGAGTGTTCCCCGAAACGCCGAGATAATGCCGCGAAAGTCCGGATCCGGCCCGCTCCACGTCGCCGAGTGGCGTCGAGCGGCCGGATCCCTAGGATTCGATCACGCGATCCGGGCGCCGCGAGGGCGCGGACGACGGAGAAGGAGGCAGCGCGATGACCGACGAAGCCGGCGCTCGGGACGTCCCCGTCCCCGCGGCGAGACCCGAGTTCCGGTCCAGCTACCGCCACGGCTTCCTGCGGGTCGCGGCCTGCGCGACGCCGACGACGATCGTCGATCCGGCGGCCAACGCGGCGGCGGTGCTGCGGGCCGCCCGGGTCTGCCATGACGACGGGGTCGGGCTGGCGGTGTTTCCCGAGATGACGTTGACCGGGTACTCGGTCGAGGACCTGTCGATGCAGGACACCGTGCTGGAGGCGGCCGAGCGGGCGCTGGCGGAGATCGTCGCCGGCTCGGCCGGCCTGCTGCCCGTCCTGCTGGTGGGCCTGCCGCTGCGGCATCGGCACCGGATCTACAACGCCGTCGCGGTCGTGCACCGCGGCCGGGTCCTGGGGGTCGCCCCCAAGTCGTATCTGCCGACGTATCGGGAGTTCTACGAGCGCCGGCAGATCGCGCCGGGGGACGATGCGAGCGGCACGGTCCGGGTCGCCGGTCACGACGCACCGTTCGGTCCCGATCTGCTGTTCGAGGCCACCGACGTTCCCGGTCTGGTGCTCCACGTGGAGATCTGCGAGGACATGTGGGTCCCCATCCCGCCCAGCGCGGAGGCCGCCCTGGCCGGCGCGACGGTGCTGGCGAACCTGTCGGGCAGCCCGATCACCGTCGGCCGCGCCGAGGACCGTCACCTGCTGGCTCGCTCGGCGTCGTCGCGGTGCCTGGCCGCCTACGTGTACTGCGCGGCGGGATCGGGGGAGTCCACCACCGACCTGTCCTGGGACGGGCAGGCGATGGTGTACGAGAACGGGATGCTGCTCGCCGAGACCGAGCGGTTCCCGCGCGGCGAACAGCACGCGGTGGCCGACGTCGACCTCGAACTGCTGCGCAACGAGCGCACCCGCATGGGCACCTTCGACGACAATCGGCGTCATCACGCGGCCCGCCTCGACGCGTTCCGCCGTATCGCGTTCACCCTCGCGCCTCCGCTCACCGACATCGGGTTGCGGCGCCGGGTGGAGCGATACCCCTTCGTGCCGTCCGATCCGGCCCGCCTCGAGCACGACTGCTACGAGGCGTACAACATCCAGGTCGCCGGGCTCGAGCAGCGCCTGCGTGCGCTGAGTGGTCCGACGCGGGGCGGTCCGAAGGTCGTGATCGGCGTGTCGGGCGGACTGGACTCCACGCACGCGCTCATCGTCGCCGTCAAGGCGATGGACCGCCTCGGCCGTCCGCGCGAGGACGTGCTCGCCTTCACCCTCCCGGGGTTCGCGACGAGCGACCGGACCCGGGAGAACGCCCGCCGGCTGTGCCACTCGCTCGGGGTGACGCTCGAGGAAATCGACATCACCCGTGCCGCGCGCGTGATGCTGGAGGACCTGGGTCACCCGTTTGCGCGCGGCGAGCGGGTCTACGACATCACGTTCGAGAACATCCAGGCCGGGCTGCGCACCGACTATCTGTTCCGGGCCGCGAACCAGCGCGGCGGCTTGGTGCTCGGGACGGGCGACCTGTCGGAGATCGCGCTGGGCTGGTCCACGTACGGCGTCGGGGACCAGATGTCGCACTACAACGTCAACGCCGGGGTGCCGAAGACGCTCATCCAGCATCTGATCCGCTGGGTCGTCTCGTCCGGGCAATTCGACGACGAGGTCGGCGCCACCCTCGAGGCCGTGCTGGGCACCGAGATCAGTCCCGAGCTCGTCCCCGTCGAGGAGGGGGAGACGCCGCAGAGCACCCAGGCCACGATCGGTCCCTACGACCTGCACGACTTCTTCCTGTTCCAGGTGCTGCGCTTCGGGTTCCGGCCGTCGAAGATCGCCTACCTCGCATGGCAGGCCTGGCACGAGGCCGGCGCCGGGGAGTGGCCGTCCGGCCATCCCGGGCATGCCCGCCGCGAGTACGACCTGCCCGAGATCCGGCGGTGGCTGGGTGTGTTCGTCCAGCGGTTCTTCGCCTTCAGCCAGTTCAAGCGGTCCGCGATGCCGAACGGGCCGAAGGTCGCCGCCGGGGGGGTCCCTCTCACCGCGCGGGGACTGGCGTGCGCCCTCCGACGCGTCCGCGCGCATCTGGCTCGACGAACTCGATCGGGAGGTGCCGGAGGACCGGGGCGGATCAGGTTCCGAGGAACTCCGTCAGCGGTGAGACGGCTCGTCGCCCGCGCATCGCCGCCGAGATGCCGTCGAGGATGTGCTCGAGGACAGCCGCCGACGTGGCGAAGTTGATCCGCACGAATCCCGCTGCCGCGCTTCCGAAGGGTCTGCCGCCGTCGACCAGCACCCGGCCGAGGTCCCGGATCCGGCGGATCGGATCGTCGACGGGCGCGGCCGAGACATCGACCCAGCTGAGGTAGGTGGCTTCCGGCAGATGGTGGCGGGCTTCCGGCAGGTGCTCGCGCAGGACCGTGTCGACACGTCGCCGGTTGCGGTCGAGCACTCGGAGCAGCGTGTCCTGCCAGCTCTGGCAGCGTTGCCATGCGGCCAGTGTGCCGAGCACCGCCGGGGTCGATACGGTTCCGTACAGGTCGGGCGGTTCGCCGTCCCGCACGGCGAGCAACTGCTTCGACCCGTAGTGCGCGACGGCGCAGCGCAGTCCGGCGATGTTGAAGGCCTTTCCGGCCGACGTGACGGTGATCGTCCGAGCTGCCGCCTCCGGACTGATCGACGCGAACGGGATGTGCCGGTGCGGCGCGTAGATCAGCTCCGCATGAATCTCGTCGCTGACGACGAGAAGGTCGAACTCGACGGCCAGTTCGGCGATGCGGGTGAGTTCGGAACGGGTGTGGACGCGTCCGGTCGGGTTGTGCGGATCGACCAGGACGAGCACTTTCGGGCGCTCGGCGGCGAGCGACGCCCTGAGCGTCTCGAAGTCGAGCCGCCACCCGTCCTGTGTGTCGGCGAACGGGAATTCGACCGTCCTGCGGCCCATGGCCGCGATGGTGGCCAGGAACGGCGGGTAGTTCGGAGTCTGGATCACGACGGCGTCGCCGCGCTCGGTGTGCAGGTGCAGGATCAGTTGCAGGGCCTGGATGAGATCGGTCTGCTCCCGGACGTCGGCGGGGTCGACCGTCCATCCGTATCGGGACTGCATCCGCCGGGCGAATTCCGCACGCAGCGGGGTACCGCCGAGCCAATCGGGGTAGCCGAGTTCTCCCGACCGGGCCGACTCGCACAGCGCGTCCCGGATCTCGGGGGCGATCGGGAAGTCCATGTCGGCCACCCAGGCCGGTAGGGCGCCCGCGCGGACGGCACGTGCCCACTTGACCCCGGTGCGACGGACGAGATCGCCGATCTCGATATCGTCGAATCCGGGATACCGGGCCTCCGATGCCGGAGGCAATCCGGTCATCGGACGGTCCCGGAACGGGGGTCCCCCGAGCAGTCCATGCAGTGAGTGTGCCCGTGCCGCGTACCGGACGGAAGCGAACCCGAAATCCGATCCGCCTTCGTCCGCAGCTGCCCGTGCACTCCGCGAGTGGTCGATCGACGTTCGAAAGCGCCTGCCTGCCGTGCCCGTCGCGCAGCACCTGGCACGGGGTGTGGTTGACGGCGCCTGCGTGATGGGTGGAGCCTGACGACATGGCGAGGCGGTTGCCGGAGTGGGAGTTGCTGGTACCCGGGGAGGGGCCGTATGTCGGCACGATCCGGATCGAGGACGAGGCGGGGCGGCCGGTGCCGATCGCCGGCGGCGTTGCGGTGGGGGCGTGCGCGTGGCGGGCGGAGTGTCTGCATTGTGACTGGCTGGGCAGCACGGCGGTGCGGGTCGGTTCGGGCGAGGCGTTGCGTCCGGGGCGCCTGACGCGGGAAAAGCTCGAGGAGGAGTGGGTGCGCCACATCTATCGGGTGTCGGCGAAGGCGGCGGTGCTCGATGCGCTCGAGCAGCTCGACCGGTTGGCGGCCGAACAGCAGGCCCTGACCGAAGTGGTGGACGAGGGGGTACGGCGCCTGCGCGCCGAGGGTGCCTCGTGGGCGCAGGTGGGGGAGCTGGTGGGGATGACGCGTCAGTCGGCGTGGGAGCACTGGGCGGACTCGTCGGCGGCGCGCCGGCACCGCCGATGACGATTGAAGAGTGCGCGCGCCGTAATCGGGGCTGTCAGCCCCTCCTGACCCCTGACGTTGATGTGGCGGCGTGAACAGTGGAGTTCTGCGCAACGGTGAAGTGCCGGTCGGTGCCGGGGCGCTCGATTTCGTCCAGGGCGGCCACGGCGAGGTCCTCGGCGGTGATGCGGGAGGTGCCGTCCGGCTCGGTGAGCAGGGTGGTGGTTCCCCGGCGGTACGTGCCGGTGCGGGTACCGGGTTCGAGGATCGCGGGCGGGCTGAGATAGGTCCAGCGGTGGTTCGGGTGCTGGACGCAGGTGCGGAGTTGGGTGGCGCTGGCGTCGGCGATCGCTCGCCATTCGATCGGCACATAGTTCGGATCGTCGATGACCAACAGGTCGCCCTTGTGCGGTGAGCGTAAGGGCCCGGCCCCGCCGATGACGAGTAGACGGGCGCCGGCCCGGCCTGCCGCGTCCAGAACTGCGGTGGTCAGCGGTGCGATCGTCTGCTCCTGGCCGGGAGCGGCACGGACGGCGAGGATCGCGGCGTGGGCGTCGGCGAGTGCGGCCTCGAGTTGCCCGGGTGCGCCGGCATCGACAGCGAGGGGAGTGACGGCGGGGGTCGGGTGTGTACCGGGGTGCCGGGCGGCGGCGGTGACGCGGTGCCCGCGGGCGGCGGCTTCGGTGACGAGGCGCGAGCCGACCATGCCGGTGGCGCCGATGACGGTGATGTTCACGACGGGAGTCCTTTCCTCGTACGGGGACGAGGGATGACCTGTCCGGCGCCCAGCGCTGCGAGGGCGAACGCGAAGCCGACAAGTTGGAGTGCGCTGAGGGTTTCGCCTGCCACGACGACGCCGAGGACGGCGGCCACGAGTGGGGAGAGCAGTCCGAGCAGAGCCGTCGCGGTGACCGGCAGGGTGCGCAGGCCGTTGAACCAGAGGGAATAGGCAAGAAGCCCGCCGACGATGCCGAGCCAGAGGTAGCCCGCCACGGCGGGGGCGCCGATTCGGCTGGGAATCCCCTCGAACAACAGCGTCGGGGCCAGCAGCACCAGGCCTCCGGCGGTGAGCTGCCAACCTGCGAAGCCGATCGCGCTGACTTCCTCGGGCCGGCCCCACCGTTTGGTGAGAACGACGCCGATTCCCATCGCAGCGGCACCGGCCAGACCGGCGATGATGCCGGCGGGGTCGAACATCGCTCCGGGGCCCAGCACCACCAGCCCCACCCCGACCACGCCGACGACGCCCCAGCCCAGGCGCCAGAGCGAGAGGCGTTCGGACAGAACGATCACGGCGAGGACGGCGACGAGGATCGGCTGGGTCGCCCCGAGAGTGGCGGCCACTCCGCCGGGCAGTCGTTCCGCGGCGAGGAACAGCAGCGGGAAGAACAGGCCGATGTTCAAGGCGCCCAGCACCGCGGCCTTCCACCACCATGCCCCGCGCGGAAGCGTGCGGGAGAGCAGGAGGCCGAGTGCGCCTGCGGGCAGAGCGCGCATGAGCGCGGCGAACAGGGGGTGGTCAGGCGGCAGCAGTTCGGTGGTGACGAGGTAGGTCGTGCCCCACACCACCGGGGCCACGGCGGTCGCCGCGGTGAGCGCCGCACGATTCGTCACCGGGCCGGGTGACGTGGGCGGAGAAGTGGTCGTCGTAGTCACCCCACCACTGTCGTGCCCTTTCGGTTGATGAGTCCAACACATGCTTTTCATCACAACGATCGCGATGCACGATAGATGGATGGAGTTGCAGCAACTGCGGTATGTGCTCGCCGTGGCAGAGAAGAAGAACTTCACCCGAGCGGCCGAGCAGTGCTTCGTCGTCCAATCGGCGCTCAGTCACCAGATCAAGGCGCTCGAACAAGAGCTGGGCGTGCCGCTGTTCGCCCGGACCAGCCGTCGGGTCGAGCTCACTGATGCCGGGGCGGCGTTCCTGCCCGCGGCGCGGGCGAGTCTGGAGGCCGCCGAGCGTGCCGCCGCCGACGCGGCCGCGACCGTAGGGCAGATCCGTGGCCCGTTGACGATCGGTGTCATCCCCACCGTGACCGCCATCGACATTCCCGCTGCGCTGGGCGAATTCCACCGCGCTCACCCGGCGGTGAGCATCGCGCTTCGAAACGGCGGCAGCGACGAACTCGTGACCGCGATCCGCGCGGGCGAGGTCGACATCGCCGTGCTGGGCCTGCCTGACGCGACCACCCCTCACCGTGTCCGGTTCATCGAGTTGGCCCGCGAACGTCTCGTTGCCGTTCTCGCCGCTGATCATCGACTGTCGGGGCGGCGCCGCCTGCGCCTACGCGATCTGGCAGACGAGACCTTCGCGGATTTTCCCGCCGGGACGCAGGGGCGCGCACAGAGCGACCGGGCCTTCGATGCTGCCGAACTCCGGCGCGAGGTGACCTTCGAATCGATGTCTACCGATCTGATCCTCGACCTCGTGAAACAGGGCCTCGCCGTCGCGCTGCTGCCCCCCGCCTTCGTCCCCTCGAACCCGAACCTGGTCCAGGTGCCCGTCAGCGACGGGCCGACCCGAGTCGAATACCTCGTCTGGAGCGACTTCGACCCCGCGCCCGCCGCGGTGGCATTCCTGGACGCATTGCACTCTCAGATGGCATCGAATCGACTGAATTCCCAACCTATTCCGATGCGACCATCGTCCTGGGAGTCGGATGCTCAGGCGAGGACGTTGTCGCGCAGGTAGTTCGCCAGCTGGGTGCGGGACCGGACGCCGAGTTTCCGGTACAGCCGTCCCAGATGCATTTCGATGGTCTTGACGCTGAGGAAGAGCTGCTCGGCGATCTCACGGTTGGTGCCGCCGCGGGCCGCGAGCCGGGCCACCTGGAGTTCCTGCGGGGTGAGCCGGTGTCCCGCGGCAGCGGCGGGCGCGTCGACCGGCCGGCCGACAGCGCCCAGTTCCGTCGCGGCCTGTGCGGCCCACGTGCGGGCCCCGATGTGCCGGAACGCGTCGAACGCCACCTCCAGATGCTTGCGGGCGTCGCGCCGGCGCCCGGCGCGGCGCAACCGTTCGCCGTAGCACAGCGCGGTCCGGGCGGTGTCGAACGGGGACGGCGAGCGTGCGTGCAGTTGCAGGGCTTTGGTGAACCAGGTGTCGTACTCCGCGTCGTCGCCGATCAGTGCCCGGCCGCGGCAGATCAGGGCTCCGAGGGCATCGGGCAGCGCGAGTTCCGTGAGCAGCCGCAACTGTTCGCGAACCGCGTCCGGCACGTCGCGTCCTGTTCGGACGTACGCTTCGATCAGGTCTGCGGACGACGCTCGCGCGACGAGGAGACCGTCCGCGTACCCGGACGGTCGCCGGTTGGCCTCCTCCAGATGGTCGACGGCACGGTCGGGCCGATTCAGGCTCAGTTCCAGCAGCCCGAGTCCGTCCAGGGCGTCGCGATGCATCTCGCCCAGACGGGTCCTCTCGCGGATCCGCAACGAGTCGGCGGCGTGCGCCCGGCAGGCCTGTTCGTCACCGAGTTGCGCCTCGAGTTCCGCCAGGCATCCGAGCGCCGCGCAGAGCGCGAGCAAATCGTCTGTGTGGGTGGAGAGTTCGACGGCCTCGGTGGCCGCGCGACGACCGGAGTGCAGGCGTCCGAGGCGGCTGTCGGCCAGCGCCGTGACGTACAGCGCCAGGGGCAACTGCCCCCAGGCGCCCTCGGCCCGGAGCCGGTGGACCAGCGGGTCGAGCACCTGCCGCGGATCGCCGTCCTCCCCGTGCCAGGCCACCGCGCCCAGCTCCGCGAACAGGACCCATTCGACGTCGGCGTCGGTGCCCCACCGTGCGAGCGCCGCCGCATCCTGCAGCCAGCGCATCCCGTCGGAGGGGTTGCCGGACAACGACAGCGCGTTGCCGATGACGAGCGAGCCGAGGAGCGTCGTGTCGGTGTCCCGGGGCGGCGCCGATCGGATCGCCCGGCGAGCGAGCCGCAGTGCCCCCTCGGGCTCGCCGGCGACGAGTGCTCCCTCGGCCGCCATGGCCAACAGGTGGGCGCCTCGCGCCGGGTCTCGTCGACCGATGTCCGCGGCGCCCGTCTCCCACACCCGGCGTGCGATACACGCTGCGCCGGTGTGGAGTTCGACCCGTCCGCGGACGCCGGCGCTGGCGGCCCGCAGGGCCGGATCGGTGGTGTGGTCGTCGGATCGGTCCAGCAGCCGCAGCGCGGTCGTGCTGCGGCCCGCGCGCCGGGCCGCGTCGGCCGCCGCGCAGAGACGCCGGGCCGTACCCGCCTCGTCGGCGGAGAACGCGGCAGCCTGCTCCATGACGACCGCGGCGGCCGCGTACCCGCGCCGTTCCGACGTCAGCCGCGCGGACTGCTCCAGTTCCCGGGCGGTGCCCTCGTCCGGGGCGAGGGTGGCTTCGGTCAGGTGCCACGCACGTCGGTCCTGCTGCGCCGGATCGGTGAGCATCTCGGCCACTGCGCGGTGCAGCGACCGCCGCCGCGTCGGCGGGAGATCGGATACCGCGGCGCTGCGGATCAACGGATGCGGAAAGGACAACCGGCCGCCCGCGAACGACGTCAACCCGGTGTCCTCGAGCGTTCCCAGGGCACCGCCGGCGATCCCCAGGTGCGCCAGGACGGCGGACACCACCGGCAACCCGTCGTCGGCCGCCACCGCCGCGACCTGGAGGGCTCGGCGTGTCGCGTCGTCGAGCGCGGCGATGCGCGCGCCGAAGATGCGGGTCGCGGCCGACCCGGCGCGTACCGGGAGGCGCAGCGGACGGGTTCCGGTGAGTTCGTCGCACGAGAGAGTGCCCGCCAGCTCCAGCAGCGCCGACGGGTTGCCCCCCACCTGTGCGGCCGCCGCCGCCACCACGTCGTCCGGCGGGCGCCGGCCCAGGAGGGCGGCCAGCAGCTGACCGGCCGCCTCGTCGTCGAGACCCCGCACCACCGACGTCTCGACGCCGGCCGGACCCTGCGGCTCGCGGGTGGCGACCAGAATCCCGATCCGCTCGGTGGTGAGCCGCCGAGCGGCGAAGGCGACGGCGTCCAGGGTCGGCCGGTCCAGCCACTGGGCATCGTCGATCACCACCAGCAGTGCCGCGCTGCGTGCGGCCGCTGTCAAAATCCGGAAGAATCCGGCGTAGATCGCGAATCGGTCCTCCGGCCCGGGAATTTCGCGCGCGGTGGAGCCGCACAGCGCGCGCACCCTGGGCAGCGACGCGATGGGCCCCGGCACCGGCGCCAGCAGGCGTTCGAGCGCCGCGAAGGGGAACGGGGCCTCGGCTTCCGCACCCGTCACCGACAGCACGCCGAGCCCGGAGGCATGCTCGCGGGCGTAGTCGAGGAGGGCGGTCTTGCCGATTCCCGCTTCCCCGCTCAGCACCACTGCTCCACCCGCTCCCTGCCGGAGTGCGGCAAGCAGCCGATCGATGCGTGCGCATTCCGGTCCCCGCCCGAACAGCACAGCTTCACCGTAGCCCCCGGGCGGGGGCCGGGACCCTCTTCTCAACCGAAATGGAAGCATCGGGGCCGGCCTCGACCGAAACGAGACCCGTCGGTACGTGGTCATGCCCGAGTCGTCGCGATGCAGGGTTTTCCCCGTCGCCCGGCGTCGGGTTCTTCGGCGATGCTGATACACAGCCGATCCATTTCCGTGCCGTGGGCGCGTACCGGTCGCGGCACGCGATGCGAGGAGAAACACCATGAGCAGGAATACGTTTCGCGCGGCGGTAGCGGCGACCGCCATGGCCCCCATGATCGCCCTCGGCACCGGCGCCGCGACAGCGGCCCCCGCCATCCCCACCGCGCCTGCCCCGATCGCGGAATCCGTCCAGCCGGCGGTCCTCGGCCCGTTCGGTGTCGTGTGCGTTCCGTTGCTCTTCGTTCCGGTCGTCGGAGTGCCGCTGTTCGTGGTCTGCCTCGTCTGACACCGGGTCGACCCCTCGTTGCGGCGAGCCGGCCCGGCCGGCCCGCCGCAACGAGACACCCGTACCTGCCGAGATGCGCAGCCGGCATCTCGGCGGCCCCTCCCTACCGTGACGGTCGTGTACCGAGGCGACCGGTGGGTATCCCGAAGGACGGATCGCCGGCATCGGCAGGGCGCCCGGCACGGACCACGGGAGGAAACGAACAGTGACCGACTTCGGCTACACCATGCTCTGCGAGCAGTCCCGGCCGGACCACCTCGTCCGCGACGTGCAGATGGCTGAGAAGGCCGGCTTCGACTTCTCGGTGATCAGTGACCACTACAACCCGTGGCTGGAGGAACAGGGGCATTCCGGCTACGCGTGGTCCATCCTTGGGGCCGCGGCCCAGGCCACCGAGCAGATCCCGCTCATGACCTACGTGACCTGCCCGATCCTGCGGTACCACCCGGCGGTGGTGGCGCAGAAGGCGGCGACGATGCAGATCCTGTCCGGGGGCCGGTTCCGCCTCGGCCTGGGCGCGGGCGAGAACCTCAACGAACACGTCGTCGGCAAGGGCTGGCCCGCGGTGGGCACCCGTCACGAGATGCTCGCCGAGGCCGTGGAGATCATTTCGGCGCTGTTCGACGGCGGCAACGTGAACTTCCGCGGCGACTACTTCGACGTCGAGTCCGCGCACCTGTACGACCTGCCCGAGACCCGGGTGCCGATCGGCATCGCCGTGTCCGGTTCGCAGTCGTGCGCCCTCGCCGGGGAGAAGGCCGACCTGATGGTGGCGACCGAACCCGAGCCGGAGCTGACCCGGATGTTCGACGAGGCCGGGGGAGCGGGCAAACCGCGAGTCGGGCAGATCGCCGTCTCCTACGACACCGACCGCGACGCGGCGGTGCAGCGGGCGCACGAGCAGTTCCGATGGTTCGGCCTCGGCTGGAAGGTCAACCCGGACCTGCCCGCGCCGTCCTCGTTCGCGGCGGCCACCCGGTTCGTGACGCCCGAGCAGGTCGGGGCGCAACTGCCGTGCGGCGACGACATCGACGAGTACGTGGACAAGATCCGGCCGTTCGTCGACGCGGGATTCACGGAGGTCGCCCTCGTCCAGATCGGAGGTGACCGGCAGGGGCCGTTCATCCGGTGGGCCGAACAGGAACTGCTACCGGCGCTGCGCAGCCTGTTGCCGGGCTCATGAAGCGCAGCCTGTTGCCGGGCTCATGAAGCGCAGCCTGTTGCCGGGCTCGTGAAACGCCGCGCGCTCGCGGCGCGATGGTCTCGGTAGTAGTCAGTTTTCGCTGACGCCGCAGACCTCGGACCCGCATGCCGCCGCGAGCGCACCCGACGGTCGCCGGCGTCGAAGGGTGCCGAGATGAACGTCGAACCGCGGATGGCCGGGTTGCGCCAATGGCGCACCGATCGCCTCGAGGATCTCGTGGCCCAGCTCGAACGCACGACCGATCCCGCGCTGCCCTGCTTCGCGCGCGACGTCGCGCGCACCGAGCTGGCGCTGCGCCGGGAGGGCGGAACGGTGGACTGGGTGTGCCGTGTCAGGGCACAGCCGAGGTCCGACGGTCGTTCCGTGCTGCTGACCCTGGCGTTGCCCACGACGCTGTCGGAGCCGGAGGTGCGCGACGCGGCTCTGGTCCGCGCCCGCGAACTGTTCGGGTCCGACGTCGTCGTCGACAGCGTGCAGTTCGGCGACTGAGGGGTTCGCCGAGCCGGTCAGGGTCCGAGCCGGACGGCCGAGACCAGGCCGGACACCGTGGCGACGGTACCGACCGCCACGAAGCCGGTCACCATGGTGGCGACGGCCCCCGCGGAGACGACCGTGCCGAGGACGGTGCCCACGCGGGGACGCAGGCCGGAGGCCGGACGGATCGGGGCCGGCTCCTCGAGGCGTATCGAGTGGGGCGCCGCCGGAATCGTCGCGGCCGGCAGAGCGAAGAGGGGGTCGGGTCGGTGGGCGATGTTCTCGGACATATCAGTGTTTCCCCGTCCGTCGTTGACACCTTGTGCCTCCAGTGTCGCGGCGGCGGGTCTCCGGCAGATGGCCGCATTTTGAACTCTGGGTTTCGTGGAGTCGGCGTCGTCGGTCCCGGTTCCGGGGCACCGCGGGCGAGGCAGCGGCGTGGCAGTACGGTGATCCGCCCGAGTGTGCCGGCCCGCACGCGCCCGGATGCCGGTCACCGCCCCCTGCGCGGTGACCGGCCCCGCCGGTCCGCAGCATCACCCGACGTTCCGGCGCGTTGCTCCTCGGAAGAGGGGCCGGTGGCGACGCCCCGGCCGCACGAGGGCGCAGCCCGTTCGACAGCCACCATCAATCGGAACGCACCGGGGATCGTCGCGGTTCCGGAGCCGAGGTCGCGAACGGGGTGAAAGTGAGGGTGAAAACCGGGGGAGGGCGGCGGACGATGGAACGGCGCTCCGGGTGGCCGTCCCGACGGACCCGCGCACCGGTGGCCGGCCCTGCGATGCGGGCCGGCCGCCGACATGCATAATGGCCGCAGCGTTGCTGACGCCCGTGCAGGGAAAGTCCGGTCCGAGTCCGGCGCTGACCCGCAACGGTAGGCCGTCCATCCGACGGTGAGCCCGATCGCCTGCACGGGGGTGCGCGACTCCGGTATTTCGTCGTGGTCTACGAGATGGAGTCCAGCAGGGTAGCCGGTGCCCGCTGTCCGGGGTCGCTGCCGTGCCGGAGTCTGCCTCGTGCCACCTGAGCAGAGCACGAGGTCCCATGCCCGTCGACTTCCGCCGTCCCGTGCGAGACGCCGCCGCGGTTCTCGCCGCCCTGACCGTCGCCACCGCGGCCCTGTCGGGTTGCTCGCGGGGCGCAGACACCGGCGCCACCCCGCCGGCCGCGGCCTTCGGTGAACCGGTGACGATCACCAACTGCGGACGCACCGCGACCTACGACGCGCCCCCGCAGCGGATCGTGTCGATGAACGACCACGTCACCGAAACCCTGATCCAGATGGGCGTGGGGGATCGCATCGTCGGTATGGGCTACGGCGAGAAGGACGACCCGCTGCCCGAGACGGCCGAGCAGTTCCGGGCGATTCCGTCGCTGGCTGCCGAGTACCCCACGTACGAGCAGATCCGCGACCTCGACCCGGATCTGGTCGTCGGCGGGATGCGCAGCGCATTCGACGACAAGACCGGACGCGGGCGGGACGCACTCGAGCAGGCGGGTATCCGCACGTTCCTGTTCTCCGAGTACTGCGGTGCCGGCTTCTCCGATATCGCGTTGCTGGAGAACGACTTCGCCCAACTCGGCGCCCTCCTCGGTACCGAGGAACAGGCCGCGGCCCTGACCGAATCGATCACAGCGGAACTCGACGCGGTACGCGCCCGCCTGGAGCGGGCCGCCGTCGCGCCGGTGCGCACCTTCTTCTACGACTCGGGCGAAGCCGAGCCGCTCTCGGTCGGCGGCGTGGGCATCGGCAACCTCATCGCCGAATACGCCGGCGCCGACAACATCACCGCCGAAGGCCCGAAACCGTACTTCACCACCGGCTGGGAGGTCGTCGGCGAGCGCGCACCCGAGGCGATCGTCGTACTCGACTACGGCGCGACCAGCGCGGAGGACAAGATCGCCTATCTGAAGAACCAGCCGATCGTGGCCACCACGCCCGCCGTGCGCAACGATCGTTTCGTCGTCGTGCCGCTCGACGACTTCTTCGAGAGCTCGCGCATGGTCGACTCGGTCGCGACGATCGCCCGCGGACTGCACCCGGCCGCATTCACGGATCCGGAATGACCCCCGCCGGTACCCTGGCCGACGCATCGGCGCCGCACGCCGGCGCCGCGGCGCCGGCCGCGCGGGGACGGGACGGGGGCGCGGCGCGTCGTTCGCTGTGGCTGATCCTGCCGCCGCTGCTCGCCGCACTCGTGCTGGCGCTGGCGGGCGCCGTGTCGCTGGGCACGGTGAACATCCCCTTCGGCGACGTGTGGGCGATCGTCGCGCACCGCCTCGCACCGGGGGCCTTCACGCCGTGGTGGACCGCGGCGCGGGAAGCGATCGTCGTCGAATCACGCCTGCCCCGGGCGTTGACGGCCGCCGTCGTCGGTGCCGCGCTCGCGATCGCCGGGGTGGTGGCGCAGGCGGTGACCCGCAACCCGCTGGCCGACCCCTACCTGTTGGGCGTGTCCTCCGGTGCCGGGTTCGGGGTGGTGCTGGTGACGGTCCTGGGTGTCGGCAGCGGCGCACTCGGAGCGTTCACCCTGCCGTTCGCGGCCTTCCTCGGAGCCCTGTTTCCGCTCGCCGGCGCGATCGCGGTGAGTCTGCGCGCCCATGCCGTCACCGCGATCGTCCTCGTCGGCGTGGCGATGTCGATGGTGTTCTCCGCGGCGACCACCTTCACCCTGCTGGTCCTGGGTGACGACCGTCAGATCGGTACGGTGATGCGTTGGCTGGCAGGAGGATTCGGGGATGCGACGTGGTCGATGCTCGCCGCGCCGGCGCTGGTCCTGCTCACCGTCGGCGGCGGCGTCCTGCTGTGCGGCCGGCAGCTGAACCTGCTGCTCGTCGGCGACGACGGGGCGACCGCCCTGGGAATGGACGTGCGGCGGTTCCGCATCCTGATCCTGCTGGCGGTCTCTCTGCTCACCGCCGCGGCGGTGGCCGTCTCGGGGACCGTCGGATTCATCGGACTGCTGATCCCGCACATCGCCGGCCATCTCGTCGGCCGCAACACCGTCCGGCTGATACCCGTGGCGGCGGTGGCCGGGGCGCTCGCGCTGGTCCTGGCCGACATGGTCGCCCGTTCGGTCAGCGGCTCGACCGAGCTGCCGGTGGGGGTCGTCACCGGTCTGCTCGGTGCGCCCGCCTTCCTCGTCATGCTGTGGCGCAGCTACGGGCGGGCACGATGACCCGCCTGCGCGCCACCGGGGTCCGCGCGCGGCTGGGCGAACGCACCGTACTCGACGGGGTGGACCTCGACGTGGCCCCGGGCCGGGTGCTCGCCCTCGTCGGGCCCAACGGCAGCGGCAAGACGACCCTGCTGCGCGCCTGTTACCGCGCGGTGCGGGTCGGGGCCGGCGCGATCACCGTCGGCGACGAGGACGTCACGGACCTGAAGCGCCGCACGCTCGCGCGCCTCGTCGGGGTCGGCGTCCAGGAGCCGGTCTCGCTCGGTGGGACGACCGTGCGCGAATCGGTGCAGCTGGGACGCACCGCCCGGCGGGGATGGCTCGAACCGTTCGGTGACGACGACCGGGTGGTCGTCGAGGATGTGCTCGGCCGGCTCGGGCTGCTGCACCTCGCCGATCGCGACGTGCTCGCCCTGTCCGGTGGGGAACGCCAGCGTGTGTCCATAGCCAGGGCCCTGGCCCAGCAACCCCGCGTGCTCCTGCTCGACGAGCCGACGAATCATCTCGACCTGCGCCACCAGCTGACCGTGCTGGAGTTGCTGCGCAGCCTCGCCGCGGACGGGCTCGCCGTGCTGGTGACGCTGCACGACCTGCGGCTGGCGACCGCGTACTGCGATCGCATGGCGGTACTGGACCACGGATCGGTGGTCGCTGCGGGAACCCCGGAAGACGTCCTGCATCCCGCCGTGCTGGCGGGGGTCTTCGGAGTTCGTGGCCGGGTGGCTGTGGACGGCGACGGACGACGCACGCTCGAGGTCTGGGGGCTCGCCGATGCCTGACGGGCACGCCGACGCCGCGGCGCGTGCCTACGCCGCGGCCCGAACCCTGCTCGGCGACTTCGCGCACACCGTCGACGTCGGGACCGCCGTCCTTCCGGGCACGGTGACGACCGATCCGCAGTGGCTGGCCGGACGGGTATCCGACACCGGCCGCAGGTGGGACTGCAGCGACCCTCGGGTCAACGGCACGCTCTGGTGGTACTCGGCCAGTTCGACCCTGGTGGCCGGACCCGTCGCGATGCTCCTGGCCACCGGCCACGCTCCCGATCCCGACCCGGCCCGGTTGCGCTGCGTGCTGCGGGAGGACGGCTACCTCGGCGCGGTGCGTTCCTCGCGCCTGCTGCCCGGGCGCGATGCCTTTGCGCGCGCTCTCGTGCCGGCGCTGTCGGCGATCATCGCGCCGCTCGCGCGGGTGTCGGGTGCGCCGGAGCGGGCGTTGTGGGCCGTCGCGTCCGACTCGATCGCCAACCGTGCCCTCGACGCCGGGCGTGCCGCCCACCGCGTCGACGACGGGTGCACCCTCGCCGCCGCGCTGTCGCGGCCGCCGCTGCTGCCACCGCGTTTCGTCGACGTCGATCCCACCGGCAGCGTCACGGCGGCAGCTCCCGGATCGCCGGAACCGGCGGACGGGCGACGCTTCGTGCGACGCAGCTCCTGCTGCCTGATCTACCGGGCGACCGACAGCGGCAAGTGCACGAGCTGCCCGCGCCGGTCACCGGCCGACCGCGCCGCGGCGCTGGGGCGGTACGTCGCCGCGCAGGAGTAGCGGATCAGGCTGCCGCGAGCGCGATCAGCGCGATCGCCGGTGGCGTGCACTGCGCCGCGGCACCCCCGAGCCCGGCGCCGCGGGGCCGGCTCATGGCCATGCGGTCCGAGACGAACAGGGCGATCCCGGCGAGCAGCATGAACGAACACGTGTAGAGCACGAGCGCGCGTCCGACCGTGTCCTCGCCGGCCCGCCACAGGGCCACCCCCATCAGCGCGCCGGTGCCGAGGAACAGGTTGTAGAAGCCGACGTTGAACGCCCACATCCGCACCGCTGCGACGTCGCCGGTGGGGATGCGGAACAGGTCTTCGTGTATCGACGGCCGCCGGAACAGCAGCGTCTCCCACACGAAGGCGAGCAGATGCACGGCCGCGCCGACCAGCGCGGCGACCTGCGCGAGAACGATCACGACGCACCTGCCTCCGCTGCGAGCGTGACCCCGTACCGGTCGGCGACCTCTCGGAGAATCCGACCCGTCTCGTCCGGTGGACGCTCGTGCCCGAGGGCGTCGACCGCGCCGAAGAAGCCGCCCATCGAGGTCCCGGCGGCGATCAGCAGGAAGGTCGCGGCGTCGGTCAGGACGGTGAAGGAGTTCACCGTTCCCGGCGCGAGGGTGATCGTGTCCCCGGCCGCGAGCTCGTGACCGGTCGCTGCGGCACGGACCAGGATCCGGCCGCTCAGCACGTGATACGACTTGGCCCACGGTTCGGCGTGCAGCGGCGCCGGCTCGGTGCGCGGGGCCTCGACGAGGAAGAGCTCGTAGGCTCCGCCGGCGTGTGCACCGGTGGACAGGACCGTGACGGTTGCGTCGGGCAGGGTGAGGCGACGGCCCTCGCCCATCCTGCAGAGTTCGATGTTGTCGGACATGTCTGTCACGTTAGGAACCGCCCGGCCGGTGGCCCATCCCCGAAAACGGGGATGGGTACAGGTCCGCCACCAGCGCATACTGGGTTCATGCTCGAGATCCGGGCGGAGAAGGTGGGCCGCGAGGTGGTGGCGCTCGCGGCCGCGGGCGCCGATGTGACGCAGGTGCACGGGCGCGCCATCGAACTCGTCGGCCGGACGGTGCGCAGCGACCTGACGTGCTGGGCGATGATCGATCCCCGGTCCCTGACGATCGGTTCCATGACGAGCGGACCCGACCGGGTTCCGCCGGAGTATGAGCCGCTGCTCGCCGAGAGCGAGTACCGCGGGCGGGATCCCGGCACTTTCGCCGAGCTGTTCCGCAACGGCCGCAGTGCGGCCCGGGGATCCGAGCTGCCCCCGGACGAGGTGGCCCACAGTCTTCGCCACGCCGAGGTGTGGCGTCCGCTCGGGTTGGACCACGAACTGCGCGTGATCTTCCGCATCGGCGGACTGTGCTGGGGTGCGGCCGGATTCGTTCGGTCCGGGGCGGACTTCACCGACTCGGAGGTCGAGTTCCTCACGCGGGTGGCGCCGGCGGTGGCGTCGGCGACCCGCGCCGCCGTGTGCGCCACCGCCGCCTCGCGCCTGGGCGACCCGGGTCCGGCGGTCGTACTCACCGGGACCGCGGGTGAGCCGCTCGCGCTCACAGCGGCCGCCCGCGACTGGCAGGACCGATTCGACGAGATCGCGCCCGGACGGCTGGCCGTCATGGTGCGCGCCGCCGCGTTCGGGGCGCGTGCGAGCGGTTCGGGTGTGTTCCGAACGCGGATCCGCGACGCCACCGGCGGGTGGATCCTGATGCGGGCCACCGCGCTGCTGGGCGGTGCCGAACCGCAGACCGTGGTCACCATCGAGCATGCGACCGGCCTCGAACTCGCCGAGTTGCTGCTCGCCGCATACGCGCTCACCGCCCGCGAACGGGACGTGTGCCTCGAGGTGATGGCCGGATACTCGACCGCCGAGATCGCCGACCGTCGCGGTATCACTCCGAACACCGTCCACGATCACCTCAAGGCGATCTACACGAAGACCGGAGTCCGCAGCAGGGCCGAACTCACCGCCCGCCTGCGGTCCGATCGGGACCTGCGCCGAACCACAGCCGCCGGGCCGGAGTGATCGCACCGGCCGAGCGCATCTGCCAAGATCAGGCATGCCCCTGAACCGGCGGATCCTGTCCGTGCTGTGCGCACTCGGCCTCCTGACCGCCTGCACGTCGACGGACGATGCCGCGCCCGGCCCGTCCGGATCCGCCGACACCGCGGCCGCGTCGGGGACCGCATCGTCGGCCGACCTCGCGCAGGCCGAGGCCGTGGACCGGATCGTGCGCGACACCATGGCGGAGACGCACCTGAAGGCGGCGGTCGTGCGCGTCACCGTCGACGGCAGGGAGATCCTCACCCGCGCCTACGGCGAATCCACCACCGGCGTGCCGGCGACGACCGACATGCACTTCCGCAACGGCGCGGTGGCCATCTCCTACGTCGCCACGCTGCTGCTGCAACTCGTCGACGAGGGGAAGGTCCGCCTCGACGACAAGGTCTCGACGTGGCTGCCCGACATTCCGAACTCGGACCGGGTCACCCTCGGGCAGCTCGCCCAGATGACCTCCGGCTACGCCGACTACGTGCAGAATCCCGAACTGTCGGATGCGATCTACCAGGACCCGTTCCGGAACTGGACGCCCGACGAGCTCATCGCCTACGGCACCTCCCAGCCCCTCTTCTACGAGCCCGGCACCAACTGGAACTACGCGCACACCAACTACGTGATCCTCGGCCTGGCCCTCGAGACGATCACCGGCCGGCCGGTGGCGGAACTGCTGCAGGAGAAGGTACTCGACCCGCTCGGGCTGGACGGCACGACGCCGTCGCAGACGCCGGCGATCCCGGAGCCGGTGCTGCATGCGTTCAGCTCGGAACGCCGGGAGGCGCTCGGGATCCCCGCCGCGACACCCTTCTACGAGGAATCCACGTTCTGGGACCCGTCCTGGACCATCACCCGCGGCGCCGTCCAGACCACCGACATCCACGACCTGCACGACACCGCGGTCGCCGTCGGCACCGGCACGCTGCTCTCCCCGGAGTCGTACCGGGCGATGGTGTCGACGGACCTGCGCGGCCGGACCACCGCGCTGCCCGGCTGCCCCACGTGCTTCCCGCAGTCCGAGGGCTACACCTATGGCCTCGGTGTGGTGGTCACCGGCAACTGGCTGATGCAGAACCCGTTGTTCGGTGGGTACGCCGCGGTCGAGGCATACCTGCCGTCGCGGAAGATCGCCGTCGCCGTCGCCGTCACCTTCGACCCGGCGGCGTTCGACGACACCGGTGCGTACCGGAACGAGGCCGACACGCTGTTCCGTCGGATCGGTGCGCACCTCGCCCCGGACGACGCACCCCCGCCGCGGCCCACCCGGTGACGAACCCCGCCGCGGCCCACCCGGTGACGAACCCCGCCGCGGCCCACCCGGTGACGAACCCCGCCGCGGCCCACCCGGTGACTCACGCCGTCACAGCAGCCCCGACAGGCGTGCCGAGCCGTCGAAGAGGAACCGCACGAGCACCGCGTCGTCCGGGGTGACCCGCGACGCCGACCCCTGCAGGTAGAGGCCGCCGACGACGAACGCCGAACGGTCCCGGATCGGCACCGCCAGCGCGGCCCGCCCGGTCCGGCACTCCTCGCCCTCGTACGCGTAGCCCGCGGCGGCGACGGCGCGCAGTTCCTCGGCGAGGACGTCGTGGTCGCAGATCGTGTGGTCGGTCAGGCGCCGCAGTTCCGGATCGGGACGCACGTGCGGATGGTGCGCCAACATGAGCTTGCCGAGGGCGTTGGCGTGCAGGTTCTTCGCCAGCACGCCGATGGCGATGATCTCGTGGTCGGGGTCCTTGTCGACGAACCGCAGCCGCCCGGCCGCGAACGAGGCGACGTGCACCCCGAATCGGGTGTGGGTGCGCAGCTCCTCGACGACGTCGTGCAGCGTCGGCGACGGGCTCGTCTCCGCGGCCGCCTGTGCGAGCTCCGCGGTGCGACGACCCAGCGCGAAGCCGGACAGGTCCGGCACGCGGACGAGGAATCCGTCGGCCACGAGCAGGTTGAGCATGCGGTACGCGGTGGTCGGCGGCACCCCGGCGAACCTGGCGATCTCCTTCGCGGACGTGCCGGGGCCGAGCTGCGCGACGGCCTCGAGCATCCCCAGCGCCTTCTGCACCGCGCGCGGCTGCTGTCCGCTGAAGTGCGAATCGTCCGCGTGCACGGACACGTGCGCGGTCAACCCGGGTTCCCGTCGCGGGGACGGGCGTCGTCGCCGGGGTGCGGGACGTCCGGGAGGATGCGCCGCCGCCCGTCCGCGCCGATCACGAGGGTCCCCGCCCCGGGGAGGATGTCCCCGGTCTCGACCGAGTCGAACGCACCGATGGTCGTCAGGCTGCCCGGCCGGACCCGGCGCAGCACGTACTGCCACACCGTGCCGGACGCCGCGACCGCCGAGAGTGTCGCGGGCACGACCCATACGCCGTGCGCGGTGCCGTCGACGGCGATGTAGCCGAGCAGGCCCATCCCCAGGACCGAGACGAACAGCGCGGCCGCCCGCGTCACGACGGTGTGCTCGCCGATGCGGTGCAGGAATCGCAGCGACGCGACGGCCACCAGCGTGTAGGCTACGACGAGGCCGATCTCCACGACGCCGTCGAACGCCCCCGAATCCGCCCCCGCGAGGGACGCGTACAGGCACGCGCCGGCGAAACCCGCGGCGGTGAAGGAGAGCACGCCCACGTGCGGGGTGCGGAACCGGTCGTGGACACGGGCGAGGGCGCTCGGCAGCACCCGCTCGACACCCATCGAGTACAGCAACCGGGAACCCGCCTGCGCGCACCCCAGGGTCGACGCGAGCCACGAGCACGTCATGCCCGCCTGCACCGCGAGCACCACACCGACGCTCGCGCCGGACGCCGTGCCGTCGAAGTACGCGCCGACGACGACGGCGCCGTGGCCGGACAACGCGGCCCACGCCGCGAACACGAACAGGACACCGACGACGACGGGGGAGATCAGCACGGTGCGAGTGACGGTCACCAACGGCCGCTTGGCCTCCGGGCCGAAGAACGCGGCGCTCTCGAAGCCCGCCATCGACAGCACGGTGAGCATCGCGAGGAACGGCATGAGGCTCAGGGGTGCGTCCGGCAGTTCGGTGGTGGCCGTGCCCGCACCGGCCGGGGTGCCGAGCATGAGCGCCACGATGAGCACGAGCGAGCACGCCTCGACGAGCAGGATGGCGCGCGTCGCGAACCGCACGCCGCGTACCGTGATCACCGCGACGCCAACCGCCACGAGACCGATCGTGACCGACCACGGCGCGGCGCCGGGCACGTGCATGCCGAGCAGGTCTGCGATGCGGAGCAGGCTCTGTGCGGCCTGCGACATCACCGAGATCGAGATGCCGAGATAGCCCAGCAGCAGCGCCGCACCCGTGGTGAGGGTCGCGCGGGCACTCAGGCCCTGGAACACGAAGCTGTAGAGCGACCCGGCCGCGGCGAGGCGCCGCGTGAACTGCGTGATGCACAGCGCCACCAGCACCACCACGGCGGTGGTCCCCGCGATCGCCAGCAGACCGCCGACGCCCGGCCGGTGGGTCACCATCCACAGCGCGATGAACACCATCCCGGTGGCCGGCGCGATCGTCGACAGGGACTGGCCGAGCAGATCGATCGGGGTGAGCTGACGGCGGCCGAGGGCGCGCAGCGGCGAATACACCGGATCCCGATGGGTTTCGGCGTCCCGTGAGCGGGCAATCGCGGCCCGGAGTGCGGTTGTCACGATCGTCGTATCCCGTCTGTGCGTCCGTGCAGCCGGCGGTGCCGGCACCTCGGGCGGTGAAACGCCTCAGGGCGAGGGACAACGTAGCGCCGCGGTGTTACGCGACGGTTACCTCCGCGAACGACATGTGGACGGCAAGTGGGAATCCGCCCGGCGCGGCGCTGTGGCCCGCGCCACCGCACGGCCCCGTGCCCCGTGCGGACACGGTCCCCCGAGCGCCGGAGACCGTGTCCCACCTGCAGTGTCCGCATGGGGCGCGCCGCCACGGCCGGTTCCACTCGCGGTGCCCCCGGACGTTTCCCCGACGACCCGTTCGCGACGCATCCGGTGCGCACGATTGACCGGCACGATCACTCGACTGCGAAGGGGACGACCATGATCTGGGCGGTGGTTGCGGCGCTCGTCGGCGGGACGTTGTTGCTCGCCGGGGTGCCGAAGGCCGGCGATCACGAGGGGCTGGTGCGCGTCGTCCGCGGCTATCGGCTGCTGCCGCCCGTGTTGGAACGGGCGGTCGCGCGGGTGCTGCCCGCCGCGGAGATCGCCGTGGGTGCCCTGCTGGTGCTCGGTGTCGCCGGCAGTGCCGCCGCGGCTGTCGCGGCGGTGCTGTTCCTCGGCTTCTTCGTCGGTCTCACCGTGAACCTCGCGCGGGGCCGGCGCGAGCTCGACTGCGGCTGCTTCGCGTTCGGCGGCCACGGCGAGGCACCGCGCATCGGCTGGTTCCACTCCGTGCGGGCCGGTGCGTTCGCCGCCGCGTCGATCGTGCTGGCCCTCAACGGACCCGCGACGATCGCCGCGCTCCAGCAGGTGGCGGCAATCGCGCTCGCGGCGCTCGCGCTCGCCGCCGGGCTCGCGGTGGCCCAGTTGCGCTCCGTGGTCCACGTCGGGCGCCGGCCCGTCGACGAGCACCTGACCGGCGCGTCCATCGAACTGCGCGCGGTCTCTGCCGTGTCGCGCTACGGGGCCTGAAACCATTTCTTCCACAACATTTTCCGAGACAGGACGACAGATGGACACCATATTTCTCGTTGCGATCATCGTGCTGGTGGTGGCGGTCGCCGTGTTGTTCCTGATGGTGCTCGCGCTGGCCCGCGAGATCGGCCGGGTGCAGGTCCGGCTCGGCCCCCTCGGGGCCCGCATGATGGACACCGGTCCGAAAATCGAGCAGGCCGGTCCGTCCTTCCGGGGCCTCACCGACCATGTGGGCCGCACCGTCGGCGTCGGCGGCCACCGCGACAGGCCGCAGCTGCTGCTGTTCACGGCGCCCACCTGTTCCACCTGCAAGAGCCTGCTGCCCGGCATCCGGGCGATGGCCAAGGCGGAGAAGGACCTCGACGTCGTGATCGTCTCCGACGGCACACCCGAGGAACACCGGCAGTTCCTCGCCGGAAGCAACATCGGCACCGAACTGAGCTACGTCGACGGCCGCGACGTCGGCATCGCCTACCAGGTCGGCACCACCCCCTACGGGGTGATCCTCGACGAGCACGGCAAGATCCGCGCTAAGGGGCTGTGCAACCACATGGCCCAGGTCGAGAGCCTGCTCAACGCCCTCGAGACCGGCACCCCGTCGCTGCAGCACCTGCACGAACAGGCCAAGGCCCGCGCCGCCGCGAGCGCCTGAATCCCGCCTTCCCCCTGGACGAACGGAGAGATGCGTTGGAAGAGATGTACGAGAACCGGTATCCGGTCGACGAGGAGACCGTCAAGGAACAAGCCGCCTGGATGGCAGGCAAGGGCGGCTCGTTCATGAGCCGCACCGGACGCCGGATGTCGGAACAGGTGTCGCGCCGCTCGATGATCAGCCGCCTCGGCCGCTGGACGATGGGCGTGTCGGGGGTGGCGCTCATCAGTTCGCTTCCGGTGACGCGCACCGCGTTCGCGCAGGAACCCGCCCCCGAGCCCGGCCCGGAACCGCTCGTGCCCGTGTACGACGGCAAGGATCCCGCCGAGTGCGAGTACTGGCGCTGGTGCAACATGGACGGCACCTCCTGCGCTGCCTGCAACGGAGGCGGAGTGACCACGTGCGCGCCGGGCAGCAAGCCGGGCGCCGAATTCTGGGTGGGCTGCTGCACCAACCCCGACACCGGCAAGACCTACCTGATCGCCTACTACGACTGCTGCGGCGCACCGTCGTGCTCCAACGCCTTCTGCGGCGAGCCCGACATGCAGGCCGTCATGTACAACCCGGTCTCGGGCAGCTACGACCAGGAGATCATCTGGTGCGTGTCCGACGAATCCCAGTCGTACACCTGCACCATGGCCCCCATCATCGGCGAGGACTGTCAGGCCCGTCCCGCCGACCGCCCGAAGGTCGGTGCCGGATCATGACATCGCGTTCCCGCCGCCTCGTGCGTCCCGCCGCGGCCGTCGTTCCGCTCGCGCTGCTCGTCACCCTCGCCGGTTGCGGCTCGTCCGGCGACGACGCGAACACCGCCGGCGACGTCACCTATCCCACCGTCGAATTCAGCACCCCCGGCGAGGGCATCTCGCTCGGCCACGACGACCAGGAGATCGGCGACACCATCCCCGAACCGCTGCACGTCGCCGAGATCGACCCCATCCGACGTGACCAGCTCGTCGCCGTGGCAGGCGGATTCGGCAAGCTCGAGCTCGGCGTCAACGTCCTCGACCCGAAGACGGGCGTCGCCGGCAGCCGCATCGTCGTCGGCCCCGGCATCTGGGACCCCGTGATCCACGGCTTCGTCGGCGAGACCCCGTCCGATCCGGCCGTTCTCGCCGCCGAGGTGTGGCGCCCCCGCGGCTCGCGGGGGGCCGCGGACTTCACCGTCAGCACCTACTCCGGGAATCTGCTCGAGCCGGCCGAGGCGCTGCTGCCCGACGTCGCGCGCGTGCACTCGCGGCCCGGTTCCAACGCGGTCACCTCCGACGGGCGGTACTTCGTCACGTGGGACGACGGGCTCTACGGCGTCCGCGTCGTGGACCTCGAGACGAAGCAGCAGAGCGGGGCCGTGCAGATCGTCGGCTGCGGACCGTTCACCTGGACCGTGGACCACGAGATCTACAGCGTGTGCGAGGAGACCGGCGAGCTGATCCGGATCTCCGTCGGCGACGACGGCGTGCCGGCCGAGACCGCCCGGGCGAAGGTGCTGCCGGAGGACTTCGTCAGCGCCCGGAAGGTCGGGTGGGCCGCCGAGGCGCGCAAGGCCCTGCTGGTCGGGGAGAACGGCGACGTGTACGTCTTCGACTTCTCGAACGGCCTGCCGCAGGGCGCGGTGACGCCGATCGGCAACGCCGGTCAGCCCGACGGGCGGTTCGCGAGCGACGTCATCGACAACACCGGCACCCGGATCGCGATCGCCTACACCGACTCACCGATCCATCCCAGTTCCGCGCGCGGCGGCGACCTGGCCCGCATCGTGCTGTCCGACGCCGCGAACCTCGCCCCGATCCGGTCGCTGAGCCTGCAGGACCTGGGGCTGACCGACATCGCGAGCATGGCGTTCTCCGTCGACGGCGCGACGTTCTACGTCCTCGGTGGCAATCCGGAGGGTCAGGGCGAGGCGGCACAGCGCATCGTCGGGTTCGACGCCGCGACCGGGCAACAGGTCTCCTCGGCGGAGATCAGCGGCAACGTCGAGGATTTCACCGACCTGCTCACCCCCGAGGTGATCGGATGAGACAACCCGACAACGGGTTGGGCCGGCGCCGATTCCTCGCCCTGGGCTCCCTCGGAGCCGGGGCGCTGGGAATGAGCGCGCTCGGGTTCGGTGCCGCCGGCTGCGCTACCGCATCGTCCGGTACGCAGCCGGCGGCCGCCGGCTCGGACACACGATCGGCGGCGTCCGATCTCGACTACATTTCCCCGGCCGATCCGGAGATCGCCGCCGCCGAGGCCGCCCGCGGGTGGAACGGCACCGTGGCGTCGTTCGCGCTCGCCGCCGGATTCTCCACCGTCGACCTGGGCGGACGCCTGGTCGACACCTGGACCTACGGCGGGCACGCCGTCGCCCCGGAACTGCGGGTACGCAAGGGCGACCGGCTCGACGCCGTGGTGCGCAACGACCTGGACGCCGACACCACGCTCCACTGGCACGGCATCCGGATCCGCAACGACATGGACGGCGCAGCGCCCGTCACCCAGGCGGCGATCGCACCGGGCACGACGTTCGACTACAGCTTCGTCGTCCCGGACCCCGGCACCCACTGGTACCACTCGCACAGCGGCCTGCAGGCCGACCGCGGCCTGTTCGGCGCCCTGATCGTGGAGGACCCCGACGACCGCACCGGCGCCGACGCCGACGCCGTCCTGGTCCTCGACGACTGGGTCGACGGCCTGGGCACCACGCCCGACGCCGTGCTCACGGCGCTCAACCCCGCGATCTCCGGCGGTCACGGCGGCCACGGCGGGGGTGCGGCACCCGGCGCGCACCCGGCCGGCGACATGGACGTCGCCCGGCGGCTGGTGAGCGCCGGGCACGGCGACTCCGCGCCCCTCGGCGGGATGACCCAGCACATCGCGTATCCGTTGCACCTGATCAACGGTCGTCCTCCGAATGATCCCGCCCCGGTCGTCGCCGCGGCGGGACAGCGGTTGCGGCTGCGGATCGTCAACGCGGCGGCGGAGACCCCGTACCGGTTCGCGGTGGCCGGGCACGAACTCACGATCGTCGCGGCGGACGGCTTCGACGTGCAGCCCACCGTCGCCGACACGATCGTCGTCGGAATGGCGCAACGCTACGACGTCCTCGTCACCGTGAAGTCGGGCGTGTGGCCGATCGTCGCGAAGGTCGAAGGGCGGCAAGGGTATGCCTCGACGGTGCTGCGCACCCCGGATGCGGTGCCGATGGCCGACGCCGACGTGGGCGATGCGATCCCCGAACTCGGCGGCCGGCTCGTCGCGGAGAACGCGTTGCGGCCTGCCGACACCGTGCGGCTCGACCCGCGCGAGCCCGACCGGGACTACCGGATCGAGCTGATCCAGGCAGGGGACCGCTACGTGTGGGGCATGGCCGGCGCCGACGCCGGCCGCCTCGTCATGAAACAGGGTGAACGCGTGCGGATCACGATGAAGAACTCGTCCACCATGTGGCACCCCATGCACACGCACGGACACACCTTCGCGATCGGCGCGTACGGCGGGTTGCGCCGCGACACGGTCAACGTGCTGCCCGGCACCGAACTTGCGATCGAATTCGATGCCGACAATCCGGGCGAATGGATGTTCCACTGCCACAACGCCTACCACTTCGAAGCCGGCATGACCGCGAACCTGCGGTACATCCGATGAGAGGAATCGCCATGAGAAGGTCCGTCACCCTGCTCGCCGGCCTGCTGACCGCGGCGAGCCTGTCCGCGTGCGGCAGCGCCGGAGGTTCGGCCGAGCCGGCCGTCGTCGTGGAGGTGAAGAACATGGCCTACAACCCGGAGTCGGTGACGATCGAGAAGGGGCAGACCGTCGAATGGCGATTCGACGACGGCGGACTGCCGCACGACGTCGTGGGCGAGGGCCCCCTCGAGGGGGAGCTGAAGAGTGAACTCCTCACCGAGGGAACGTATTCCTACACCTTCGACGAAGCCGGCACGTTCACCTATCACTGCACGCCGCACCCGATGATGGTCGGCACCGTGATCGTCCGGGAATGACCCGGCGGCCGGGGTGGGCTGCGGCCCTGCTGCTTCCGCTCGTCACGGCCTGCGGCCCGTCCGAGCGGCCCCCGGACGCGGTGGTGGTCGTCAGCAACGTCCACTTCGCTCCGCCCGACGTGACCGTGCCGGCCGGCGGCACCGTCGAATGGCGGTTCGAGGACGGCGGGGTGCTGCACCAGGTCACGTCGGAGGGGCGGTTCGACAGCGGGATCACCGGGGGAGGCACGTACTCCCACACCTTCGACGAACCGGGAACCTACGAGTACACCTGCTCGGTCCACCGGTACATGACCGGCACCGTCACCGTCACCGAATCCTGAACCAGTCGTCCGAATCCGGAGAACACCGACCCCCTTGGAGGAAGTCATGACAGCAGTACTCACGCACGAGCCGCTGACGACGGACGTGCCGGACATTCGTCCCACCCTGCAGAAGGCCGTGCCGTCGCGCACCCGGGCGGCGCTGATCGCCGCCGCCGGCGTCGCCGGTGCCGGGGCGGCGGCGCTCCTCACGCCGTCGGGACCCGCCGCGACGACCGCCGCGGTCGTGGGTGCCGGCGCCGTCACCGCCCTGGCCGCGAACTGGTCGACGTGCGGCATGTCGGTCGCCGGCGTCGTCGCGGCTCCGAAGCAGCCCGACCGCGCGGGCTCGTCGACGCCGGTGCGCCGGCTCGGCTGGCACGCGCTCGGGTCGGTCGCGACCGGCGCCCCCACCGGTGCGCTCGTCGGCGCGCTCGGTGCGCTCGTCGCCGGATCCGTCCCGGTGACGTGGGCGCTCGTCGCGTGGGGCGTCGTCGCGTTCGCCTACGGTCTGCACGAGCTGGGTCTGGTGACGCTGCCGACGCCGATGCGCCGCCGGCAGCTGCCGCGGCACCTGCGCCGGTCGATGGCCCCGTGGAAGGTCTCGCTGCTCTTCGGCGCCATGATCGGACCCGGCTTCGTGATCTTCATCCGGTCGAGCGCGTACTACCTGCTGGTGCTCGGCGTCGCCGTGGTCGGCTCCCCGGCGCTCGGCGCCGCCCTGTTCACGCTCGTCTCGCTCGGCCGGTGCCTGCCGAGCCTGCTGGCGATCCTGCACACCCGCGGCGGCGGGTCGATGCCGGGCTTCCTGTCGGCGATGTGCGTGGTCGACCGCCGCGTGCAGACGCTGACCGGCGCCGTGCTCGTCGCCCTCGGCGCGTTCGCGGTCGTCGCCGCACTCTGACGTGCCGGTTCGCGGCGGTTTCCGGGCGCACTACCGCACCCGGGACCGCCGCGACTAACGTCGGGCGGCATGACGACTTCTCTGCAGAACATCGGCATCAACACCCTCGGCGGGGTGCCCACCTCCCTCGCCGAGTTCGACGGCCGCGCGGTCCTCGTGGTCAACGTCGCCTCCAAGTGCGGCCTGACCCCGCAGTACACGGCGCTCGAGAAGCTCGCCGTCGAGTACGCGGACCGGGGCCTGACCGTGGTCGGTGTGCCGTGCAACCAGTTCATGGGCCAGGAGCCGGGCACCGCCGAGGAGATCCGGACCTTCTGCTCCACCAACTACGGCGTCACGTTCCCGCTGATGGAGAAGATCGACGTCAACGGCGAGAGCCGGCACCCCCTCTACACCGAGCTCACCCAGCACCCCGACGCGAACGGGGAGGCCGGCGACGTGCAGTGGAACTTCGAGAAGTTCCTCGTCGCGCCGGACGGGAACGTCGTCGCCCGGTTCCGGCCGCGCACCGAGCCCGACGCCCCCGAGGTGATCGCGGCCATCGAAGCCGCGCTGCCCCGCTGACCGCGATGACCGACACCATCGATGCGCGGGCGGCCCTGTACGACGTGATCCGTGCGCGCCGCGACGTCCGCGCGGAGTTCACCGGCGAGCGCGTCGACGAGCAGGTCCTGTGGCGGGTGCTGGGTGCGGCGCACGCCGCGCCCAGCGTCGGCAACACCCAGCCGTGGGACTTCGTAGTGGTCCGCGACCCGCAGCGGCTCGCCGAGTTCGCCGACCACGTCGCCGGATGCCGTCGCGCGTTCGCGGACTCGCTGCCGGAGGAGCGGCGGCGCACCTTCGACCCCATCAAGGTCGAGGGCATCGCCGAGTCCGGCACCGGGATCGTGGTCACCTACGACCCGTCGCGGGGCGGGCAGCACATCCTCGGCCGGCACACGATCGACGACGTGGGCGTGTTCTCGGCGGTGCTGTCGATCCAGAACCTGTGGCTCGCGGCGACCGTCGAAGGACTCGGTGTCGGCTGGGTCTCGTTCTACGACGAGGCGTTCCTCGCCGACTTCGTCGGGGCGCGGACCCCGGTGCGGCCGATCGCGTGGCTGTGCGTCGGCCCCGTGACGCGGTTGCAGGAGGTGCCGGACCTCGAACGGTTCGGGTGGCGGACCGGCCGGCCCCTCGCCGACGCCGTGCATGCCGAAACCCTTCAGGTCCGCGACGCCTGACGTTCACCCGGCCCTGGCACCGTGGAGCCCATGAGCGGCCAGCTGATCGTGTCGGTGTCGGGCATCAGGGACGAAACCCGCCCGGCGGTGGACGACTTCGCCCGGGAGATGGACGCCCGCGGCGTGCCGCTGTCGCTGCTCGTCGCGCCGCGACTGAAGGATCACTACCGGCTGGCGCGCGACCCGCACACCCAGGAGTGGCTGCTCGAGCGTCGCGAGGGCGGCGACGCCATCGTGCTCCACGGCTACGATCAGGCCGCGACCAAGCGGCGGCGCGCCGAGTTCGCGGTCCTGCCCGAACACGAGGCGCGGCTGCGGTTGCTCGCCGCCGACCGGGTGCTCGAGGAGACGGGGCTGCGGACCCGGCTGTTCGCGCCGCCGCGCTGGCTCGCCTCGCCCGGGGCCGTCGCGGCGCTGCCCGCCACCGGTTTCCGGCTCCTGGCCGGCGCCGCCGGAATCCACGACCTCGACCGCGATACCGTCACCCATGCACGGGTGTTCGGCATCGGCGAGGGCGCCAAGGCCGAACCGTGGTGGTGCCGGGCGATGGTCATCGGCGCCGCCCGGGTCGCACGGCGCGGCGGGCTGCTGCGGCTGTCGATCTCCGGCAAGCAACTCGACCGGCCGGGGCCGCGGCAGGCGATGCTCGACGCGATCGACCTCGCCCTGCACCTCGAGGCGCAGCCCTCCGTCTACCGCTGGCCGCCGCGCCTGCGCACACTCGGCGCGGCCTGAGCCCGAAGATCCGCCCACACGAACCTACCCTGCAGTAGGTTGGCGGGCATGGACGCAGACGTGATCGTGGTGGGCGCCGGCCTGGCCGGGCTCGTCGCCACGGCCGAACTCATCGACGCCGGGCGCACCGTGGTGCTCGTCGACCAGGAGAACTCGCACAACCTCGGGGGACAAGCCTTCTGGTCGTTCGGCGGGCTGTTCTTCGTGGATTCCCCCGAGCAGCGCCGGCTCGGCATCCGCGACTCGTACGACCTGGCCCTGCAGGACTGGATGGGCAGCGCCGCCTTCGACCGGGAGGACGAGGACTATTGGCCGCGCCGCTGGGCGCAGGCCTACGTCGAGTTCGCGGCCGGAGAAAAGCACGCGTGGCTGAAGGAACGCGGGCTGAAGCTGTTCCCCATGGTCGGCTGGGCCGAACGCGGCGGCTACGACGCCGGCGGTCACGGCAACTCCGTGCCGCGCTTCCACATCACGTGGGGCACCGGACCGGCCCTCGTCGAGATCTTCGCCCGCAGGGTGCTCGACGGCGTCGAGCGCGGCCGGGTGATCCTGCGGAACCGGCACCGCGTCGACGACCTCGTCGTCACCGGCAACGCCGTCACCGGGGTGCGCGGAACTGTGCTCGAGCCGTCGTCGGCGGCGCGGGGCGTGGCGTCGTCGCGCGTGGCGACCGGCGAGTTCGAACTCTCGGCCGGCGCGGTGATCGTCACGTCGGGCGGCATCGGCGGCAACTACGACCTGGTGAAGAAGAACTGGCCGAAGCGGCTGGGAGACCCGCCGAAGCACATGCTCACCGGCGTGCCGGCGCACGTCGACGGGCGGATGCTCGAGATCACCGAACGCGCCGGCGGGCGCGTCGTCAACCGCGACCGGATGTGGCACTACACCGAGGGCATCACCAACTACGACCCCGTCTGGCCCAACCACGGCATCCGCATCCTGCCCGGCCCGTCGTCGCTGTGGCTCGACGCCACCGGCAAGCGACTGCCGGTGCCGCTGTTCCCGGGCTTCGACACCCTCGGCACGCTCGAGCACATCGTGCGCAGCGGCCACGACCACACCTGGTTCGTGCTCGACCAGAAGATCATCGAGAAGGAGTTCGCGCTCTCCGGCCAGGAACAGAACCCGGACCTGACCGGACGCGACATCCGCAAGGTGCTGCAGCGGGTCAAGCCCGGCGCACCCGGACCGGTGGAGGCGTTCAAGCGCCGCGGCGTCGACTTCGTCGTCCGCGACACCCTCGCCGAACTGGTGGCAGGAATGAACGAGATCACCCCGGATGCGCCGCTGGACTACGCGACGGTCAAGCAGGTCGTCGAGTCCCGCGATCGCGAGATCGCGAACAAGTACACCAAGGATCTGCAGGTCGCGGCGATGCGCGCGGCCCGCGCCTACCTGCCGGACCGGATCACCCGCATCGCCGCCCCCCACCGGCTGCTCGATCCCAAGGCCGGACCGCTGATCGCGGTCAAGCTGCACCTGCTGACGCGCAAGACGTTGGGCGGTCTCGAAACCGACCTGTCGGGCCGGGTGCTGAAGGCCGACGGCTCGGTGTTCGAGGGCCTGTTCGCCGCCGGTGAGGTCGCCGGATTCGGCGGCGGCGGGGTACACGGCTACCGCTCGCTCGAGGGCACGTTCCTCGGCGGCTGCATCTTCTCCGGCCGCGCCGCCGGGAGGGCCGCAGGCCGCTGACGCGGCCGGTGCGTCCTTTGGGCGGCTACTGCAGCCCAAAGGACGCACCGGCGGTTACGCCTCGACCGAATCCTCGGCGGGCAGCACCCGGAACTCGGTGCCCTCCGGCGCCATCTCGGAGTAACGGCCGTAGAAGATGCCGGTGGCCTGCTCCGCGACGATGCCCTGGTGGATCGGCACGGCCACCCGCGGATTGACCGCGCGCAGATAGTCCACCGACTCCCAGATCTTCAGCCACGGTGCCGCGGCGGGCAGCGCGAGCACGTCGACCTCTTCGTTCGGGATGTACAGCGAATCGCCCGGATGCAGCAGCCGCGCCGGGTTCTCGGCGTCGCCGAGCAGATAGGCGGTGTTGTCGATGACCGGCAGTTCCGGGTGGATGACGGCGTGCCGGCCTCCGGTGCCGCGCACGCGCACGTCACCGACGGTGAATGCGTCGCCCGGGAGCACGGCCTTCCAGCCGCCGCCCAGCTGAGCGGCGGTCTGCGGGTCCGCGTACAGGGCGGCCCCCGGGTTGGCCTCCACCAGCGCCGGCAGTCGCGCCGGGTCGGCGTGGTCCGGGTGCTGATGGGTGACCAGGATCGCGTCGAGCCCCGTGATGCCCTCGAAGCCGTGCGAGAAATTCCCCGGGTCGAACAGGATCGTCGCGCCCAGGTGCTCCACGAGCAGGCAGGAATGTCCGAAGTGGGTCAGTCGCATGCACCCGAGTATGGACCGTCGCGTGCCGCGGCGCGCCGAGCGATCTCGCGTCCGGGTTGCGCCGAGCGAATGTATCGTTCCGTCGGCCTACGGAGATGAGCGATACATTCGCTCGGCCCGCGGGCGGGTCAGCGCAGCTCCTCGGACCCGCTCGCTGCCTGCTGGGCGAGCGAGCGGCCCCACTGCTCGGCCCGATCCTCCTCGCCGGGCTCGAGCTTCGACTGCTTGTCGACGAGGAAGCTCTCCGGATCGGCGACGAGTTCGAACCCGTGCTTGCGCAGCTTCTTGGCGATGCCCTTGCCGGCGCGCCCGGTCAGGACGGCCGCCATGTCGATGCGCGTGTCGAACGATGCGGCCTTCCCGCCGCCGGCGGGCAGCGAATCGAGCCACTCGCGGACGCCCTCGCTCTCGGCGTCCGGCTCGAGCGTCAGCCCGCTGTCGGGTTTCTCGGCCTGCTCGACCGCGCCGTGGCGCGTCGACTCCCGGCTCATGCCGTGCGCATGCGTCGGGCCGCCTACGACCACCAGGTCGTATTCGGACAGGTTCTCCTCATGCGCCTGCGTCACGGGGACCGTGCGCACCGCGTCCGCCGGTCCCAGCCCGCGCGCGACGGCTTCCGCCACGTGACGGGTGTTCCCGAACATCGATTCGTACACCACCAGTGCTCGCATGCCGCGCCTCCTCGGCTGGGCGGAAAGTCGACGACCGTCCAACTCAGCATAGGAGCCGTCGGACCGAGCGAATGTGACTTTCCGTCGGCCTACGGAGATCAGCGATACATTCGCTCGGGTGGGTGGCGTTGTGAGGAGCTGCGAGGAGAGGATCGGGGCATGACGGATACGGTGCAGACGACCGGGGGAACGGTTCGGGGCACGCCGACCGACGGAGTGTGGGCCTTTCTGGGCATTCCGTACGCGGCCGCCCCGGTGGGGGCGGTGCGGTTCGCGGCCCCGGGCCCGGCGCCGCGTTGGGACGGTGTCCGCGACGCCACCGCGCCCGGCCCCACCTGCCCTCAGGCGCCGTACGCCGCTCCGGCGGCCGCATTGCTCGGCAACGTCATCGCACCCGGCGACGAGTGCCTGAATCTGTCCGTGTGGACACCCGATCCGGGCGCCTCCGGGTTGCCGGTGATGGTGTGGATCCACGGTGGCGCGTTCACCCGCGGCTCGAACCGGATCGACAGTTACGACGGACGCGCCTTCGCGCGCGACGGTGTGGTGCTGGTCGGCATCAACTACCGGCTCGGCGTCACCGGGTTCCTGTCGCTCGACGGCGCGCCGGACAATCGTGGCCTGCTGGATCAGCTCGCCGCGCTGCGCTGGGTGCAGGACAACATCCGGGCCTTCGGCGGCAACCCGGACAACGTGACGGTGTTCGGCGAGTCGGCGGGCGGGATGAGCGTGGCCACGTTGCTGGCCTCGCCCGCCGCGAGCGGACTGTTCCACCGCGCCGTCGTGCAGAGCGGCAACGCCACGGCCGCCTCGGACCTCGAGGACGCGCGCCGGGTGGGGGCTGTCCTCGCCGACCGCCTGGGTGTGCCGGCCACGGCCGAGGCGTTCGGGGCCCTCGCCCCGGACGTCCTGCAGGCGGCCCAGGACGCTCTCGGGCTCGACCTCGCCCAGAATCCGGACCCGGCCCGGTGGGGCGGGTCGGTGGTGCAGCGCGGCTTGGGCGTGATGAGCATGTTCCCGACGATCGACGGGGAGATTCTGCCGTCGTTGCCGATCGACGCGATCGCCGCCGGAGCGGGCACGGGTGTGCCGGTGCTGGCCGGCACGACCACGGACGAGTTCCGCTTCTTCCTGGTGCCGACCGGTATCGCCGCGGCGATCACCGACGACAACCTGCCGTTCGTCCTGCAGCGGTACGGGATCGATCCCGCGCTCGCCGACCTGTACGCGGCCCACCGGCCGGGCGCGACTCCCGGCGACGTGCTCGCCGCCGTCCTCACCGATTACGCCTTCCGGTCGGGCACGGTCACCCTGGCCGACGCGGTCGCCCGCCGCGGTGGCACGGCGTGGTTGTACGAGTTCGCCTGGCCGAGCCCGGTGCAGGATCTGCGGGCGTGCCATGCCCTCGAGATCGCGTTCGTCTTCGACCGCCTCGACGTCTCCCACCGGCTCACCGGCGATCGGCCCCCGCAGGCCCTCGCCGACGAGATGCACCGCGCCTGGGTGCAGTTCGCGACCACGGGAGGTCCGGGATGGGCGCCGATCGGTGCCTCGCGGCCGGTCCGGGTGTTCGGCGGTGAGGGTGATCCGGTGGTGGCCGATCCGCGCGCCGACGAGCTGGCGTGCTGGATCGGGTGACGTCGCAGCGGAATCCGTGACGGCAGCGCCCGCGGCGGGTAGGGCGGCCGCACGGTATCCCGGTGCCCGGAGGCGTCGCCCTCCGGGCCTTCGTCGAGTGCACCGGGCTGTGATGATGCATCGTTTCACCGAGCCGACTCCGATCGGTGCCCGGGTCGGTAACGACGGGAACACTGCTGCGCCCTCGGGTCCGCTCGCTCGGGTGCCGGCCGGTCGGCGAGGGTGGCGGGCGTGAGGATCTGGATGCTCGTCGACCTCGAACCCAGCTACGAACGGCTGCACGTCGGGGACACGATCGAGGGCACGACCGAGTGGTGCCTGCCGCACATGCTGCCGCCGGAACTGATCAGCCGGAACCTGCCCGCTCACGTCGAGCGGGTCCCGGCGAGCACGCCGGGTGGGTTCGACCGGGTCGCGCACCTCGGCGACGGGGTGTCGGCGCTGCTCCCGCCCGGATATCCGGAGGACGGGCGGGACACGGTCTCCGGCTGCCTGCTCTACGACCGCTACCTCGGTGTGTTCCACCGCACGGTGCCGACCGCGCGGGGCCGGATCGTGCGCCGGGGCTGGATCACCCAGCTCGCGAATCGCACGCCGACCCGGTATCCGGGCTGGTATTCGGTGCACCCGTCCGGGCCGCCGACGCTGTGGGAGGGCGGTGGCCGCATCCCGGCGGAGCGGACCGTCACGTGGGACTGTGTCCTCCTCGACACGCAGGGGTGCTGAGCGGCCGGGGCTACGGCTCCGGGCCGGCGACGATCTGCTCGACCCGATCGTGGAAGATCCGCCAGCGCCGCTCGTTCTCGTGCGTGAGCACCGCGCTCTGCGCCGCGAGATCGGCGGCGTGGTCGATCATTTCCGCGGCCGAGAAGACGTAACGTGGCGCGATGCGGTCCCCGGCGAGGTCCGCGCGCAGGGCGGCTGCGGTGAAGTCGATGCGTCCCAGGATCGCGACCGCCCGGTCGAGGTTGCGGGCGACGAGTTGGGCCGTCGTCGCGCACTGCCAGTCGTTGGTGACGATGCGGTGCCGTTCGGCGAGCAGGTCCGCCAGGCCCGGGTAGGCCAGCAGCGCCTCGAGCACGTCCCAGGCGGTCGCCATGGCGTCGGCGAGCCACTGCCCGGTCGTCCGGTTCGCCTCGGCGAGCGCCCCGAGGTCGGCCTTCAGTCTGGTGATCTCGGCGGGTTCGTCGCCGCTCTCCATGAACAGGATGCCGAGCGTCTCGGTGGCCCGATCGTCGTTGAGGTCGGGCGCGCCGGCGAACGGGCTCGGCGACGTCCGTTCGAGTGGTGCGACGACCGACCACCGCTCGGCGAGCGCCTTCAGGGCACGTGAGCTGCGGTGCAGCCGGATCACGTCGTGGAACGGCGATTCGGAATAGAACTTCTCGTGCTCGCGGTGGAACCGGGCGAGGTTACGCACCGTGAGCAGCAGCTGGTCCCGCTCCGCCTCCATGGCACGAGCGTGACACAGCACGACGACGCGCTGCCGGCGAATCGGAGACCTTCCGCCGGCAGCGCGTCGTGGGTGCGGGCCTCAGCGGGGGCTGAACCGCCGCAGCCGCAGGCTGTTGCTGACCACGAACACCGAGCTGAACGCCATCGCCGCGCCGGCGATCAGCGGGTTGAGCAACCCGAGCGCCGCGAGCGGCAGGGCCGCGACGTTGTAGGCGAACGCCCAGAACAGGTTGCCCTTGATGGTGCGCAGGGTGGCGCGGGCGAGCCGGATCGCGTCGGGAGCGGCCCGCAGGTCGCCGCGCACGAGCGTCAGGTCGGAGGCCTCGATCGCGACGTCGGTGCCGGTGCCCATCGCCAGTCCGAGGTCTGCCTGGGCGAGGGCGGCCGCGTCGTTGACGCCGTCGCCGATCATGGCGACGACCCGGCCCTCTTCCTGCAGCCTCTTGACCACGTCGACCTTGTCGGCGGGCAGGACCTCGGCGATGACCTCGTCGATGCCGACCTGCTTCGCGACGGTCTCGGCGGCGCTGCGGTTGTCGCCGGTGAGCAGCACCGGCCGCAGGCCGAGTTCGCGCAGATCGGCGATCGCCGACGCGGAGGTGTCCTTGATGGTGTCCGAGACGACGACGATCGCCCGGATGCGCCCGTCCCAGGCGATCCACACCGGTGTGCGGCCCTCGGCCTCGGCGGCCCCGGCGCTCCGTCGCAGCGATTCGGGCGCGGTCAGCGACCACTCGTCGCGCAGCCAGGACAGCCGGCCCGCGAGCACGGCGTGTCCGTCGACGACACCGGAAACCCCTCGTCCACCGTGGTTTTCGAAGCTTTCCACCGGCGAGAGAGCCCCGGTGGCCGCGGCCCGGTCGGCGACGGCGCGCCCGATGGGGTGCTCGGAGGCGTGCTCGAGCGACCCCGCCAGGTGCAGCGCCTCGTCCTCGGAGCCGCCGTCCGCCGCGTGCACCGCGGCCACGGCCATGCGGCCGGTGGTGACGGTGCCCGTCTTGTCGAGCACGACGGTGTCGACGCGGCGGGTGGATTCGAGGATCTGCGGTCCCTTGATCAGGATGCCGAGCTGGGCGCCGCGGCCGGTGCCGACGAGCAGTGCGGTCGGGGTCGCGAGGCCCAGCGCGCAGGGGCAGGCGATGATCAGTACTGCGACGGCAGCGGTGAACGCCGCGGTCACCGAGTTGCCCGTGAGGAGCCAGCCGGCGAGGGTGAGCAGCGACAGCCCGATGACGATCGGGACGAACACCGCCGACACCCGGTCTGCGAGCCGCTGCACCTCGGCCTTGCCGTTCTGCGCCTCTGTCACCAGCCGCGCCATCTGAGCGAGCTGGGTGTCGGCGCCGACGCGGGTCGCGCGGACCACGAGCCGGCCGCCGGCGTTGACGGTCGCGCCGACGACGGGGTCCGCGGGCCCGACCTCGACGGGCACGGGTTCGCCGGTGAGCATCGACGCGTCGACGGCGGAGGTGCCGGAGACGACGACGCCGTCGGTGGCGATCTTCTCGCCGGGACGCACGACGAACCGGTCGCCGACGGTGAGCCGGCCGATCGGGATCCGGGTTTCGGTGTCACCGTCGCCCAGCACGGCGACGTCCTTGGCGCCCATGTCGAGCAGTGCCCGCAGGGCCGCGCCCGACTGCCGCTTGGCGCGGGCCTCGAAATAGCGCCCCGCGAGAATGAAGGTGGTGACGGCGGCGGCGACCTCGAGATAGATGTGCGGCTCGGAGCTTCCGGTGGGGAGCAGGTCGAACGTCATCCGCATCCCGGTCATGCCGGCGTGGGTGAAGAACAATGCCCACAGCGACCAGAGGTACGCGGCCGTGACGCCGACGGAGATGAGGGTGTCCATCGTGGCGGCGCCGTGGCGGGCGTTGGTCCAGGCGGCGCGGTGGAACGGCAGTGCCCCCCACACCACGACGGGGGAGGCGAGGGTCAGGGTCAGCCACTGCCAGTTGTCGAACTGCAGCGCCGGGATCATCGACAGCAGTACCACCGGCACGGTGAGGACCGCGGAGACGGTCAGGCGCTGACGCCAGGCGGCGGCCTCGTCCGGTTCGGGGGCGGCCTCGGTGGCCTCCTCGGCCCGGGGCGGGGCGGGGAGCGCGGCGGTGTAGCCGGTCGCCTCGACCGTCGCGACGAGGTCGTCGGGGGCGACCCCGTGCGCATAGGTGACCTTCGCCTTCTCCGTCGCGTAGTTGACGGTGGCGGTCACGCCGTCCATCCGGTTGAGCTTCTTCTCGATGCGCGCCGCGCAGGAGGCGCAGGTCATGCCGCCGATCGAGAGTTCTACCTCGTGCACCATCTCACCCGTGGTCATGGGCGGGTCCCTTCTCGGGTCGGCGGGTCACTGCGGGGCGAGGCGGTAGTCGCCGGCCTCGTCGAGCGCGGTGGCGACGGCCTCGTCGTCGATTCCGTCGACGCTGGTCACCGTGACGGTGGAGACGCCGCCCGCGACCAGTTCGACGTGTACGTCCTCGACGCCGGGCAGGGCGCGCAGTTCCTCGGTGACGGCGCCGGCGCAGTGGCCGCAGGTCATGCCGACGACGGGGAAGGCCTGGGTGTTCATTCGGGGGTCCTCACTGCTCGGTCCGGTCGGTTCGGTGGGGTGGCTGCCGCAGCGGCAGCCGCTGGCCGTGTCGGTCAGGGGCAGGAGCCGGGTCATCGCGATTCTCCTCTGCGTGGGTGCACCCCATTTATACCCCCTAGGGGTATTGAACCGCCAGGGCGGGACGTGCTCTTCATCGAATCTTCAGGAATGCCGCGTGCCGTCGGGGCGGGACAAGGCCCGGAAAGCGGCGGGCCGGCCCGCCTTATCCTGAGAACCTCCGACAGGACCGACGGCAAGGATGTGAGGCGACACCGAGGTGAACGACGAGACTTCGGCCCGCGCCCTGTTCCCGGAATCGGATCCCACCGCGACCGCCCACCGCGCCGCCGACTGGGCGTCGACCGCGCTGGGGCCGATCGACACCTGGCCTCCCGAACTGACGGCGGCCGTGCGGACCGTCGTTCCGTCGCGGGTGCCCATGCTGCTGTGCTGGGGCCCCGAACTGGTGCAGATCTTCAACGACGCCTTCCGGCCCCTCCTCGGCGAGAAGTTTCCGGCGGCGGTCGCCCAGCGGGCCTCCGAGTGCTGGGGCGAGATCTGGGACTTCGTCGGCGCCCTCTTCGCCCAGGCGCAACGCGGGGAGCCGACCTTGTCGGAGCGGATGCAGTTGTTCATGCACCGATTCGGCTACACGGAAGAGACGTACTGGACGTTCTCCTACAGCCCCGTCCGGGCCGCCGACGGCACCGTCGCGGGCATCTTCGTCGCCACCACGGACGTCACCGAGCAGGTGCTCGCCGAGCGCCGGGCCGCCGTCCTGCGGGAACTCGGCCAGCTCTCGATGACGGAGACCGATACCGCCGACGATGCCTGCCGGGCTGCGCTCGGCCTGCTCGCCGGCCACGAGGACGATCTGCCGTTCGGCAGTGCCCACCTGTGCCGCGACGAGGTGACGGTGACGGTCGCCGAGTTCGGCACCGCTCCCGGCGCCGCGTCGGACCTGCCGGAGGTGATCGCCCGGGTCGCCGAGTCCGGCAAGGCCGAGACCGTCGCGGACCTCGGCCGCGACGGCGACACCGCGGTGGTCCTGCCGCTCCCGGTCTCCGCTGGTGGCCCGGCCGGCTCCCTCGTGCTCGGCATCAGCCGGTTCCGCGAGCTGAACGAGCAGTACCGGGTGTTCCTCGATATGGTCGCGGTCCGCGTGTCCACGGCTCTGTCCGATGCGCAGGCCTACGAGGCCGAACGCCGGCGGGCGGCCGAACTCGCCGAGCTCGACGCCGCCAAGAGCCGGTTCTTCGAGAACGTCAGCCACGAGTTCCGCACCCCGCTGACGCTGCTCCTCGGGCCGCTGCAGACCCTGCTCGACGAGCACGCCGCCGCGCTGCCACCCGCCCAGGTCGACGCCGTCGCGGCGGCGCGGCGGGCCGCCCTGCGCCTGCAGCGGCTCGTCGACATGCTGCTCGACGTTGCGCGTGGGGACGCCGGCCGGCTCGACGCCCACACCGAGCCCACCGACATCGTCGCGGTGACGCGCGAGGCCGCCGAACTGTTCCGCGACGCCGCGGACCGCGCGGGGCTCGCGCTCCTCGTCGACGTCGACAATGTGCCGACCCGGTACGTGGCGACCGACCGGGCGATGTGGACGCACATCGTGCTGAACCTGCTGTCCAACGCGATGAAGTTCACGCCGGAGGGATCGGTCGCCGTGTCCCTGCGGGGTGACGGGGCGAACCTGGTGCTGCGTGTCGCCGACACCGGCACAGGCATCGCGGAGGCCGAGCGGGGCAAGATCTTCGACCGCTTCTACCAGATCGGCGACCGGTCCGGCCGCAGCCGCGAGGGCTCGGGCATCGGGCTGTCTCTTGTCGCGCAATTCGTTGCCGCCCTGGGTGGTTCGGTGTCCGTCGACGCCGTCGCCCCGCACGGCTCGGTGTTCACGGTGACGGTGCCCGCGGTGCCGAGCGCGCAGCCGGCACCACGCGCCGCGGACGACGTCGTGGCGTCCGCCGGCGCGGCGTATCTGGGGGAGGCCGAGGCGTGGCGGCCCGTCGCGACCCCCGGCGCCGGACCGCGCGAGGGGCAACCGCGCCTGCTCCTCGTCGAGGACAACGCGGACATGCGTGACCATCTCGTCGACCTGCTCGCCGCGCAGGGTTGGCACGTCGACGTCACCGCCGACGCCGAGTCCGCGCTCGAGCGGATCCGGACGGAGGTTCCCGACCTGCTCCTCAGCGACGTCATGCTGCCCGGACGTAGCGGGTTGTCGCTGCTGCAGGACGTGCGGGGCGACGAACGGCTGGTGCGGCTGCCGGTGATCCTGCTCACGGCCCGGGCCGGATCGGAGTCCGCCGTCGAGGGGCTGCGGGCCGGTGCCGACGACTACGTCGTCAAGCCGTTCCATCCCAGCGAGCTGATCGCCCGGGTCCGCGTGCACCTGGAGATGTCGCGGCTGCGGGAGGCGTTGCTCGCCGCCGGCGAGCGCGAGGCCGCCTCGCTCCGGACCGCCTTGGACACACGGAGTGTCACGAGCCGGGCCGTGGGCCTGCTCATGGCAGCGCACCGGGTCGACGCGGACACCGCGTTCGCGCAGCTGTCGGCGATGTCGCAGGCGACGAACGTCAAGGTCCGCACCCTCGCGGCCGAGATCGTCGAGAACTTCACGGCGTCGCTCGCCGAGCCGGGGCCGCCACAGCCGTGACGGGGCCGCCGGCGTCGGGCCCTGCCGATTCCGGACCGGCTCGGGTCGGCCGGTAAACTGCGGGCTGTCCGGTGTCCGTCCCCGGGCGCCAGCACTACTACCGAGGAGCAGCACGTGGCTCGTGTCGTCGTCGAAGTCATGCCCAAGGCCGAGATTCTCGATCCTCAGGGCCAGGCCATTGTCGGGGCGCTGTCGCGACTGGGCTTCGCGGGCGTGTCCGACGTCCGTCAGGGAAAGCGCTTCGAGCTCGAGGTCGACGGCAGCGTCGACGACGCCGAGGTCGAGAAGATCGCCGAGGCTCTGCTCGCCAACACGGTCATCGAGGACTGGACCGTGCGGCGGATCGACGGTGACGCATGAGTGCCCGCGTCGGAGTCATCACCTTCCCGGGCACGCTCGACGACATCGATGCGGCCCGCGCCGTCGAACTCGCCGGCGGTGAGGCCGTCAGCCTCTGGCACGGCGACGCCGACCTGAGGGGAGTCGACGCGGTCATCGTGCCGGGTGGCTTCTCCTACGGCGACTACCTGCGCTGCGGCGCCATCGCGCGGTTCGCCCCGGTCATGGGCAAGGTCGTCGAGGCCGCTCGGGGCGGGATGCCGGTGCTCGGCATCTGCAACGGCTTCCAGGTGCTGTGCGAGGCGGGTCTGCTGCCGGGGGCCCTCACCCGCAACGAGGGCCTGCACTTCATCTGCCGCGACCAGTGGCTGAAGGTGGAGTCGAACACCACCGCGTGGACCACCCGCTACGAGGCCGGGGCCGAGATCCTGGTGCCCCTCAAGTCGGGTGAGGGCCGGTTCCAGGCCTCGGAGAAGGTGCTGGACGAACTCGAGGGTGAGGGCCGCGTGGTGTTCCGCTACGCCGGCGACAACCCGAACGGCTCCCAGCGCGGCATCGCGGGCATCTCGTCGGCGAACGGCCGCGTCGTCGGCCTGATGCCGCACCCCGAGCACGCCACCGAAGCGCTCACCGGTCCCAGCGACGACGGGCTCGGCATGTTCTACAGCGTTCTCGACGCGGTCGTCTCTGCCTGATTCCCGTTCGTGGGCAGGGTCAGGTCGAAGCGGGCACCGCGCCCCGGCCCGTCGCTCGCGGCCGTGAGATTGCCGCCGTGGGCGCGGGCGAGACTGCGCGCGATGGTCAGGCCCAGGCCGCTGCCGCCGGGGCTGCGGGCCGGATCGATCCGGTGGAACCGCTCGAACACCGCGTCGAGCTGATCCGCGGGGATGCCGTCGCCCGTGTCGCGGACCCGCACCCGCACGGCCGCCCGGTCCGCGCGCTCGCACGTGACGACCACCCGGCCCCCGGCCGGCGTGTGACGCAGGGCGTTCTCGAGCAGGTTCGCCAGGATCTGCGCCACTCGCTGCGAATCGAACCGGACCGGCGGCAGCGCCTCGGGCAGCTCCGTCCCGAGCCCGACCTGCTTGTCGGCGAACCGCGGTGCCGCGGCCGAGACCGATGCCGTCACCGCCGCGGCGAGGTCGCCCTCCTCGGGGTGCAGGGCGAGCGCGTGCTCGTCCGCGGCGGAGAGGTCGGACAGGTCCGACACGAGACGCCGCAGCCGGTCGAGCTGGTGGTGCATCACCTGCCACGAGGTGGCGTCGGCGGGCAGTACGTCGTCCTCGATGCCCTCGAGGTAGGCCTCGAGCGTGGCCACGGGTGTGCGCAGTTCGTGGGCGAGATCGTCGAGCAGCCGGCGTCGTGAGAGCTCCGTGCTGTGCAGGCGGCCCGCCATGTCGGCGAAGGCGTTCTCGAGCCGGGCGAAGTCCGCGTCGCCGGACCGGGTGATCGGCACGTCGTAGCGGCCGCGGGCGACGTGGCCCGCGGCCTCCACCAGCCGGCCCACCGGCGCGGTGATGCGGCGCACCAGGACCACGGACGTGATCGCCGCGGCACCGAGCGCGACGGCTGCCCCGGCGGCGAGCGCGACCGCCCCGGCCTGCGCGAACGCCTCCTCGGTGTGAAGGCGGACCTGCGTGTCCTCCACGCCCGCGTGGGCGAGGTGGTAATGGAACAGCGGGGCGGCCACCAGCGTCGCGACGACGGTGAGCGTCGCGGCCCCGACGAACAGCACGAGCAGTTGCGCGATCAGCAGCCGCCCGCGCAGTCCCAGCCGGTTCACCGCGCGGCCTCCATCGCATACCCGACCCCGCGCACGGTCCGGACGAAGCGCGGGGCGGCGGCATCGTCGCCGAGCTTGCGGCGCAGGGCGCGGATGTGGACGTCGACGATGTGCTCGTCGCCGAACCAGTTCGGCCCCCACACCTCGTCGATGATCTGCCGGCGTGAGAGCGCCGCCGAAGGTCGATCCGAAAGTGCCAGCAGCACATCGAATTCCGTGCGTGTCAGCTCCACCGGCGCGTCGTCGACCGAGACGGTGCGCGACACCGGATCGACGACGAGCCCGCCGATCCGGCGCGGTGCCTCCGCCGCGGTGCCACTGCGGGGCCGGCGCAGCATGGCACGCACCCGGGCGACGAGCTCCCGTGGCCCGAAAGGCTTCACGACGTAGTCGTCGGCGCCCACCGACAGGCCGATCACCTTGTCCACCTCGTCGCCACGGGCGGTGAGCATGAGCACGTACGCGTCCGAGAAGGTCCGCAGTTGCCGGCACACCTCGATGCCGTCGAATCCCGGCAGCATCAGGTCGAGCACCACGAGCACCGGGTCCGTCTGCCGAGCCAGCGCGACGGCCGTCGGTCCGTCGTAGGCGAGCGCGACCTCGAAGCCCTCCCGTTCGAGATAGCTGGCCACCACCTTCGCCAGGGCGGCTTCGTCGTCGACTACGAGGATGCGGGGGCCGGGGGTGTGCACGCGGCCAGGGTACCCAGCACTCGCGGCCGTCCGTTCCCTGTCGCGGGTCGGGTGTACAACTGGGTGGCCCTGTCCGCCGACCGAGGAGATCCCATGCCCAGCGCGGACAGTGTACGCGCGATGATGCTGGCGCTGCCCGAGGCACGTGAAGTGGTGGTGGACAGCTGGGGTGACCAACCCACGTACCGGGTGCGGAACAAGATGTTCGGCCTCCTGGGTTACGGTGCGGCCACGGTCTGCCTCAAAGCCACCGTGGACACCCAGGCGGCCCTGCTCCACGAGGATCCGGACGTGTTCCGCGCGGCCCCGTTCTTCGGGCGCTACGGCTGGATCGACGTGGTTTTCGCCGCGGTCGACACGGTCGAGTTGGCGGAACTGATCGAGGATGCGTGGCGGCTGACCGCGCCGAAGCGGGTCGTCGCGGCGTTCGATGCCCGCCGGGAACATCGCTGACGAGCGAGTGCCGCAGGGTGCCGACCATGCCTCGGGTGACCATGCCGCGGGGGACGAGGGCCGGGCGCCCCCGGCTGCCCGCCACTCGGGTTGCGGCAGAGAATTGTTCGGCGACCCGTCGACGACGGATCGGATCGCGGTGACCCCGTGAACGTGCTGCATCGCGTATCGAGCAGGCGGATCTATCGACGCGTCCGTCGTCGGGGCCGCGCGTCCAGTTCGTCGCGCAGAGTCCGGTAGGTTGCGACGTCGATCTCGCCGGAGGCGAGCCGCCGGTCCAGGATCCGGCGGGCGTCGTCGCCGGGATCCGGTGGCGCCGCCGCCCGGACCACCGCCCACACCACCACCCCGGCGAGCAACAGCCAGAACACACCCATTGCGAGGGCGGCGGCCCAGCCTGCGCCGCCGTACCAACCCATCATCGCGCACCTCCTACGACGAGTGTGCGCGCCGCCGCGTGTGGGCGGGCGTTGCGGCCGATGAAGTTTCGATGAAGGACCGGCCGGGGCGGGGCTGCGGCCCCGGACTCGGCCGATACGGCGGGTACCGTCGAATCATGTTGTGGAACAAGAGAGTAGTAGCGGCAGCGGCGGCGGTTCCGCTCGCCCTGATGATCGTGGCGTGTGGCAGCGACGAGCCGCAGCAGCAGGCGGGGACGGCGACTCCGGGCACGTCCCAGACCTCGGTGCCGGCCGGGCAGGCGCAGTTCGTCGACGCGGACGTCGAGTTCCTGCAGGAGATGTATCCCCATCACGCGCAGGCCGTGCAGATGGCCCAGGCCGTGCCCGAACGCAGCGAGGATCCGCAGCTCATCGACCTCGCCGCCCGCATCGAGGCCGCGCAGGAACCCGAGATGGAGCAGATGGTGTCGCTGCTCGACAGCTGGGGGCGGGAGGCGCCGGACGAGGACGGGATGGGTCACGGCGGCATGGGCATGCCCGGCGGGATGCCGGGAATGATGTCCGACGACGAGTGGGACTCCATGATGGGGGCCCGCGGCATGGACTTCGACCGCATGTGGCTGACCATGATGATCGTCCACCACGAGGGCGCGATCGAGATGTCGCAGACCGAGCTGGCCGAGGGCGTGAACCCGGAGGCGCGGCAACTCGCCGAGTCGATCATCGCGACGCAGCAGGCGGAGATCGACGAGATGCGCGCCATGCTCGAGCGGTAGTCGGTGCCGTGACCGGATCGTGACCGTCCCACCCCTTCCATTTATACCCCCAGGGGGTATCAATGGAGGGGTCCACGGAAACGGAAACGGATCGAGGCGGGAGCCATGACAGAGCTCGCACACCACGGACACGCTGCCCACACCACGCCGCCCGGAGCGCGCGACGCCCACCGCGCCCGGGACCGGCACGCCGGGCACGGGCCGCACGGTGAGATCTTCCGTCGCAGATTCTGGGTGAGCCTGGTCCTCGCGGTTCCGATCGTGGCGTTCAGCGCCATGTTCGCCGACCTGCTCGGCTACGCGCTGCCCGACGCCGCGTGGGCCGGATGGGTCTCGCCCGTCCTCGGCACGGTCGTGTTCGCCTACGGCGGCAGCCCCTTCCTCGTCGGCGGGTGGAACGAGCTGCGGGACCGCCGGCCCGGAATGATGCTGCTCATCGCCATGGCCATCAGCGTCGCGTTCGCGGCGTCCTGGGTGACCACGCTCGGGCTGGGCGGGTTCGACCTCGATTTCTGGTGGGAACTGGCGCTGCTGATCGTGATCATGCTGCTCGGGCACTGGCTCGAGATGCGGGCGCTGGGCTCGGCGTCGCGCGCGCTCGACGCCCTGGCCGCGATGCTGCCCGACACCGCCGAGAAGGTGACCGCGGACGGCGTCGTGCAGGTCGCCCTCGCCGACCTGGCCGTCGGCGACGTCGCGCTGGTGCGCGCCGGTGCGCGCGTCCCGGCCGACGGCACGGTCGTCGACGGGCGCGCCGACGTGGACGAGTCGATGATCACCGGCGAGTCCCGCGCCGTGCCCCGCGCCGTGGGCGACACCGTCGTCGCCGGCACGGTCGCCACCGACAGTGCACTGCGCGTCCGCATCTCCGCGGTGGGGGAGGACACCGCGCTCGCCGGCATCCAGCGCATGGTCGCCGACGCGCAGGCCTCGTCCTCGCGAGCCCAGGCGCTCGCGGACCGGGCCGCCGCCTTCCTCTTCTACTTCGCCACCGTCGCCGGCGTCCTCACCTTCGCCGTGTGGACGCTGCTCGGCAACGTCGACGAGGCCGTCGTCCGTACCGTCACGGTCCTGGTCATCGCGTGCCCGCACGCGCTGGGCCTGGCCATCCCACTCGTCATCGCCATCTCGACCGAGCGCGCCGCCCGCGCCGGCGTGCTCGTCAAGGACCGGCTGTCGCTGGAGCGGATGCGCGGCGTGGACGTCGTCCTGTTCGACAAGACCGGGACCCTGACCCAGGGGCGGCACGTCGTCACCGACGTCGTCGCCACCGCCGGCACCACCGAGGACGACCTGTTGACCCTGGCCGCCGCGGTCGAATCCGACAGCGAGCACCCCGTCGCCCGCGCCGTCGTCGCCGCCGCGGGAGGGCGAGTCATGTTGCCGACGAAGGATTTCCGCTCCCTGCCCGGCCGCGGGGTGCGGGCCGTGGTGGACGGGGCGACCGTGTTCGTCGGCGGTCCGGCCGTGCTCGCGGACCTGCGGGCGCACGTGCCCGCCGACGTCGCGGCCGCGACCGACCGCTGGGTCGCCCGCGGGGCGTCGGTGCTGCACGTCGTGCGCGACGGCACGGTGCTGGGAGCCGTCGCCCTCGAGGACGCGGTGCGCGAGGAGTCGCGGCAGGCGATCGACGCCCTGCACGCGCGCGGGGTGAAGGTCGCCATGATCACCGGGGACGCGCGGCAGGTGGCCGACGCCGTCGCCGCCGACCTCGGTATCGACGAGGTGTTCGCGAACGTGCTGCCCGAACACAAGGACGCGAAGGTCGCCGAGCTGCAGGCCCGCGGGCACCGCGTCGCGATGGTCGGTGACGGGGTCAACGACGCGCCGGCGCTGGCGCGGGCCGACGTCGGCATCGCGATCGGCGCGGGCACCGACGTCGCCGTCGAGTCGGCCGGCGTGGTCCTGGCCGCAGACGATCCGCGCGCCGTGCTGTCGGTGATCGCACTGTCGCGGGCGAGCTACCGCAAGATGTGGCAGAACCTGGCCTGGGCCACCGGGTACAACGTCGTCGCGGTGCCCCTCGCGGCCGGTGCGTTGGCCTTCGCCGGGGTGGTCCTGCCGCCTGCGGTGGCTGCCGTGCTCATGTCGGTCTCCACGATCGTCGTGGCACTGAACGCGCAGTTGCTGCGCCGGCTGGAGCTGGATCCGGCGAAGGTCGCAGCCCGGAGCTGAGACGACCGTCGCCCGACGCGACGAAAGGGGCCCCGCCGCCGTCCCGATCGGCGGCGGGGCCCCTTCTCCTGCGGTCCGGAGCGCGGCCCCCAACCGGCTCCGGCGGGCACCGCCGAATCCCCCGATCGGCCGTGCCGGGCACCACTATGCCGCACGTCGTCGCCGTTGTCTCGAGTAGCATTACGCATCTTTGCCGGGGCCGTTCGGCCGTCCCCTTCCCGGGCCGGGAAGCGCGTGAGCGCGACGGCTCACCGTGAATTCCGCCTTTCACCGGCGCGGGCGCGTCCCGGCGTGTCACGCTCGAACGATGAAGACCAAGACTGCTGTGGTGGCGGCGGTCGCCGCCCTCTTCCTGCTCACCGCCTGCGGATCCGACGACGAGACGTCCGCGCCCGAGAGCACGACCCGCCCGGCCGGCAGCGTCGCCTCCAGCGTCGTCCAACGTGCCGTCGACGCAGCGAAGTTGGGGACCTTCGTCGCAACCTTCCGGACGGGCTACCCGAACCTGGCCGACGGTCGGGACGACGCCTCCATCGAGGCGATCGTCACCGAAACCTGTCCCCTGATCGACGACGGGGCGAGCGACGAGGAGATCAACAGCCAAGTCGCGGAGCTGTCCGCCAACGGGGCGGTCACCCCCACCGATCAGCAGGTGGACCGCATCACCCAGCTCGTCCGCGCCGCCTGCTGACGGCGAACTCGGTGCCGTGGCGGCACACTCGTGTCGGTCCCGTCCGCTACCGTCCCGGCCATGGCACTGAACATCGGCATGATCACCTTCGACAGCGCCGACCCCGGCCCGCTTGCCACGTGGTGGGCCGAGCAGATCGGCGGCCGGATCGAGCAGGACAACGACGGCTGGTTCTACATCGTCGGAATGCCCGGCACCGCACAGAAACTCGGTTTCCAGAAGGTTCCGGATCCGACCCCGGGCAAGAACCGGGTCCACCTCGACCTGGTGGCGCCCGATCTCGACGCCGAGGTGCGCCGGCTCGTCGAGGCGGGCGCGGGTGAGGTGCACCGCCAGGACATGGGCGGGTTCCGGTGGGTGACGCTCACCGACCCGGACGGCAACCAGTTCTGCGTGGCGGGAGGGCACTGAGCGACGGCGGCAGCGCGGCCCCGGGGGCGGGATTCGATCCCGCCCCGTCGGCGCGGTCGCCGGCGACGCGGTGCGCTCGCGGAGACACTCCCGGTCGTGCATCACGGACGTGCCGGGGTGCGGGGTGGCGCGGCCGGGGTGTGTCGAGGCGGGTGCGGTGCGAGGATGCAGCCATGCCTACGACCACGCCCGCCGACGCACAGGGCCTGTGCAACTTCGTCGATCTGTCGCCGTCGCCGTTCCACGTGTGCGCGACCGTCGCGGCCACCCTCACCGACGCCGGCTTCACGCAGCTCACCGAGACCCAGGTGTGGCCGAGCGAGCCCGGCCGCTACTACCTGCTGCGGGGCGGCTCGTTGATCGCGTGGAGCACCGAAGGCGCCGACGGCGACCCCGCCCGCCCGTTCCGGATCGTCGGCGGCCACACCGACAGCCCCAACCTGCGGGTCAAGCAGCACCCCGACCTCGCCTCGGCAGGCTGGCAACTGGTCGGTCTCGAACCGTACGGGGGAGCATGGCTGAACTCGTGGCTGGACCGCGATCTCGGCGTCTCCGGCCGGCTCACGGTACGGGCCGGCAACGGTGCCGAGGACGTGCTCGTGCGCGTCGACCGGCCGATCCTGCGTGTCCCCCAGCTCGCCATCCACCTCTCGGAGGACCGCAAGGGCGTGCAACTGGATCCGCAGCGCCACGTCAACGCCGTGTGGGGGGTGGGCACCGCGCCGCGGTCCTTCCTCGCCTTCCTCGCCGAGGCGGTCGAGGTCGAGGCCGACGCGATCCTGGGCTGGGAGCTGATGACCCACGACCTGGCCCCGTCCACCCTGGTCGGGGCGGACGCGGACCTCGTCAGCGCGCCACGGTTGGACAACCAGGGCACCTGCTACGCCGGGACCGCGGCGCTGCTCGCCGCCGTCGGCCACGTCGCCGAGCACGGCGGCCCGGTGCCGCTGCTCGCCCTGTTCGACCACGAGGAGGTCGGCAGCATGTCCGACCGCGGCGCGTTCTCGGACCTGCTGAACACCGTGCTCGAACGGGTCGTGCTGGCCCGCGGCGGGAGCCGCGAGGACTTTCTGCGGACCATGGCCGGCTCGGTGGTGGCCTCCGGCGACATGGCTCACGCCACCCACCCGAACTACCCGGACCGCCACGAGCCCGCCCACCGCATCGCGGTGAACGGCGGCCCCGTGCTCAAGGTCAACCAGAACCTGCGCTACGCCACAGACGCCGCCGGCGCCGCCGCGTTCGCGCTCGCCTGCGATCAGGCCGGGGTGCCGCTGCAGCGCTACGTGCATCGCGCCGACCTGCCGTGCGGCTCGACGATCGGCCCCATCACCGCCTCCCGGACCGGGCTGACGACCGTCGACGTCGGGGCTCCGCAGCTCGCGATGCACTCGGCGCGCGAGCTCATGGGAGCGAAGGACGTCACCGCGTACGCCCGCGCTCTCCGGGCGTTTCTCACTCCGGCGAACTGACCGGCACGGCCCGGCATCCGGTGCCAGACTGAGGGGACAATTCGCCCGACCGCGAACGGTGGTGATCCTGTGACCGGCCCGTCGTTCCCCGACCATCTGCTCACGCTCGCCGAATGGACGGAACTGCCCGAATACGAGCAGTTCCACGTCGAGGTCTGCGAAGGGGTGCTGTCGGCGTCGCCGCGGCCCGGATACCTGCACCAGCACGTCGCGTTCGGGCTCGTCGCTCAGCTCGCCGATCAGCTGCCGAAGGAACTGGCCGTGCTCGGCGACGTGGAGGTGCTGCTCACCGAGTCCCCGCTGACGGTGCGCTGCCCGGACGGCATCGTCGTCGACCGGGCGCTGGTCGACGCCGACCCCGACCGCGCGACGGCCGCCGACGTGCGGTTGGTGGTGGAGGTCATGGCCGAGGGCAGCGTCCGCACCGATCGCGTCACGAAGTTCTCCGAGTACGCCGAGGCGCGCATCCCCGCCTACTGGATGATCGACCTCGTCGAACCCGCGACGCTGGGGGTGTTCGTGCTCGACGACGGGTGGTACCGCTACGAGGGGGAGTACACGGGCAAGGTGCTGCTTCCGGCCGCGGGTCACCGGGTGAGCGTGGATCTCGACGCGTTGACGGCGGTGCGGCCGCCGCGGGGCGTCGCACCGGTGGACGGCGCCGGGCGTGCACCCGGATAGACTGGCCGCGGCAGCGCGCGCCCGGCCTGCCGTTTCGATCCCAGAGTGAAGGGACCCGACGCCCAGTGTCACCGCAGGTGGATACCGTCACCCACGCCGCCGAAACCCCCGATGTCGCCCAGCCCTCCCGCGAGCTGGGGCTGAAGGACGACGAGTACGCCCGCATCCGCGAGATCCTGGGCCGTCGTCCCACGGACGCCGAGCTGGCCATGTACTCGGTGATGTGGTCCGAGCACTGCTCCTACAAGTCCTCCAAGGTGCACCTGCGGTACTTCGGGGAGACCACCACCGACGAGATGCGGGCGTCGATGCTCGCGGGTATCGGTGAGAACGCCGGCGTCGTCGACATCGGCGACGGCTGGGCGGTCACCTTCAAGGTCGAATCCCACAACCATCCGTCCTACGTCGAGCCGTACCAGGGCGCCGCGACCGGTGTCGGCGGCATCGTCCGCGACATCATGGCGATGGGCGCCCGCCCGATCGCGGTCATGGACCAGCTGCGCTTCGGCGCCGCCGACGCGCCCGACACCCGTCGCGTCGTCGACGGCGTGGTCCGCGGCATCGGCGGCTACGGCAACTCCCTCGGCCTGCCCAACGTCGGCGGCGAGACCGTCTTCGACGCCTCCTACGCCGGCAACCCGCTCGTCAACGCGCTGTGCGCCGGCGCGATGCGCAAGGAGGACCTGCACCTGGCGTTCGCGTCGGGCACGGGCAACAAGGTCATCCTGTTCGGTGCGCGCACCGGTCTGGACGGCATCGGCGGCGTGTCCGTCCTGGCGTCGGAGACCTTCGAGGGCGACGAATCTTCTTCCGGCCGGAAGAAGCTGCCGGCCGTGCAGGTGGGGGACCCGTTCACCGAGAAGGTGCTCATCGAGTGCTGCCTCGACCTCTACCGCGAGAAGCTCGTCGTCGGCATCCAGGACCTCGGCGGCGCCGGCCTCGCCTGCGCGACCTCCGAGCTGGCCGCCGCCGGCGACGGCGGCATGCACGTCGCACTGGAGCGGGTCCCGATGCGCGCGAAGGGAATGACGCCCGCCGAGGTGCTCTCGAGCGAGTCCCAGGAGCGCATGTGCGCCGTCGTGACCCCGGAGAACGTCGACGCCTTCATGGCCGTGTGCAAGAAGTGGGACGTGCTCGCCACCGTGATCGGCGAGGTCACCGACGGCGACCGGCTCGTCATCACCTGGCACGGTGAGACCGTCGTCGACGTGCCGCCGCGCACCGTCGCGCACGAGGGCCCGGTGTACCACCGTCCGGTGCAGCGCCCGGAGTCCCAGGACGCGCTCGTCGCGGACACCACCGCCGGACTGCAGCGCCCGCAGACTCCCGAGGAGCTGAAGGCGACCCTGCTGAAGATGATCGGCTCGCCGCAGCTGTGCAGCCGCAGGTGGATCACCGAGCAGTACGACCGCTACGTCCGCGGCAACACGGTGCTCGCCGAGAACGCCGACGCGGGCGTGGTCCGCGTGGACGAGAAGACCGGCCGCGGCATCGCGCTGGCCACCGACGCGTCGGGCCGCTACACCCAGCTGGACCCGTACGCCGGCGCGCAGCTCGCCCTCGCGGAGGCCTACCGCAACGTCGCCGTCACCGGTGCCACCCCCAAGGCCGTGTCCAACTGCCTCAACTTCGGCTCGCCCGAGGATCCGGGCGTGATGTGGCAGTTCCAGCAGGCCGTGCGTGGTCTCGCCGACGGATGCGCGCAGCTCGGCATCCCCGTCACCGGCGGCAACGTCAGCTTCTACAACCAGACCGGGGCCACCCCGATCCTGCCGACCCCGGTCGTCGCCGTGCTCGGCGTGATCGACGACGTGCACCGGCGCATCCCCACCGGCCTCGGCCTCGAGCCGGGCGAGACCCTGATCCTGCTGGGGGAGACCCGCGACGAGTTCGACGGCTCGATCTGGGCGCAGGTCGAGCACGACCACCTCGGCGGCGTGCCGCCGAAGGTCGACCTCGAGCGGGAGCGGCTGCTCGCCGAGATCCTCACCGCCGGTTCGCGCGACGGCCTGATCTCCGCCGCCCACGACCTGTCCGAGGGCGGCCTCGCACAGGCGGTCGTGGAGGCCGCGCTGGCCGGCGAGACCGGCTGCCGGATCCTGCTGCCGGAGGACGCGGATCCGTTCGTGACCCTGTTCTCCGAGTCCGCCGGCCGGGTGCTGGTGGCGGTGCCGCGCACCGAGGAGACCCGCTTCACCGGCATGTGCACGGCGCGCAACATGCCGTGGGTGCGGATCGGGGTCGTCGACGAGGGCTCCGACTCCGTCGAGGTGCAGGGCCGGTTCTCGGTCTCGATGGCCGAACTGCGAGAGGTCTACGAGGGCACACTGCCGGCATTGTTCGGGTGAGCGATGGTCGGATCCCAGGTCGATCGGCTGGCGTTGATCGAGGCCCGGCAGGGCCGGATCATCGACGCGGTCACCGAATTCGGTGACCGTCATCCCCACACCGCTCAGGCGTGGGGACTGCTGAGCCTGGATTTCACCGGCATCGCCTTCGCGGCCCTGTTCTTCTGCTGGTCGCTGACCCCGTCGCTGCTGCCCCGCGACTGGTTGTTCCAGGGCATCATCGGCGGCATCAACGTCGCCATCGGCTACGGCGTGGGGTGTGCCGTCGGCTGGGCCGGGTACCGGCTGCTGCTGGCGAACCGACCGTGGTGGCCGCCGCCGCTGCCCGTGCTGCGGGCGATCAAGGTCGCGGTCCCCGTCGCGGCCGTGCTCGCGTCGCTGGTGGCCCTGGTGTTCGCCTCGCGGCAGCAGCGTCAGCTCGCCGCGCTGATGAATGCCGAGGGCACCACCACCAGCGGGTATCTGCGGACCCTGGTGCTTGCCGCCGCCGTCGCGATCACCCTGATCGCGACCTGGCGGGGGCTGCGCGAACTCGCGGGAATCGTCGCGTGGCAACTCGTGCGGCGCCTGCGCATGCCGCCGGGTGCGGCTCGCTCGCTCGGTGCGCTGCTGGTGGTGCTGGTGGTCTTCATGCTGATCGACGGTGTGCTGGCCCGGGGTGCGTACGCGGGACTCAACGTGGTGTTCGGTCTCCAGAACAGCGAGACCCGCCCCGGGATCACCCAGCCGCTCGTGCCCGAGAAGTCCGGGAGCCCGGAGTCGTTCGCGGCGTGGGACACGCTCGGTTACCAGGGCCGCGACTTCGTCGGCCGGGGACTGAGCGCCGCGGAGCTGACCGCGATCAACGGCGCCCCGGCGAGGGAACCGATCCGGGTCTACGCCGGGCTCGAGACCGCCGACACCCCCGAGGCGCGTGCCGACCTGGTGATCGACGAGCTCGAACGCACCGACGCGTTCGACCGCGAGGTGCTCGTCGTCATCCCGACCACCGGCACCGGATGGGTCAATCCGACCGCGGCGATGATGATGGAACTGGTCCACAACGGCGACGTCGCCCTCGTCGCGTGGCAGTACTCGTACATGCCGAGCTGGATCTCGTTCCTCGCCGACCGCGAGAAGGCCGCCGCCGCCGGCGACATGCTGATCGACCGGGTGCACAACCGGTGGCTCGCCCAGGCCGCCGAGCATCGCCCGAAGCTGTACCTGTACGGGGAGAGCCTCGGAACCCAGTCGGGGGAGGGCGCTTTCGACACGCTCGCCGAGATCCGCGACACCGTCGACGGTGTCCTGTGGGTCGGTCCGCCCAACTCGAACCGCCTGTGGCGTCAGCTCGTCACCCGGCGCGACCCGGGCACCACCGAGGTCGAGCCGGTGTACGCGGACGGTCTGGTGGTGCGCTTCGCCGACAACCGCGCGTCGATCGGCGAACCCGACACTCAATGGTTGTTCCCCCGGATCCTGTACCTGCAGCACGCCTCCGATCCGGTGGTGTGGTGGTCCCCGGACCTGATCTTCAGCCGGCCGGACTGGCTGTCCGAACCGCCCGGACCCGATCGGCTGCCGCAGATGCGGTGGTTCCCGTTCGTGACGTTCTGGCAGGTCTCGGCGGATCTGACCAACGCCGCGGGGGTACCCGACGGTCACGGCCACAACTACGGCACCACGGTGCTCGACGGGTGGCTCGCGATCGCCCGGCCCGAAGGCTGGGCGGAGACCGACACCGAGCGGGTGCGGTTCGCGCTGAGCGTCATCGACGACCTGCAGGGACCGGAGAAGTGAGCCGGCCGGGACGGGCTCGCCGCCGGCCGTGGCTCGGTCCGGTCGTCGCCGCGGCGGTCGTCGGCTGGGGTGCGGTGCTGCCGGCCACGCGCCTCGGGCCGCGGGGGCGGGCCGTGCTGTCCGCAGCGGTCGGCGCCGCGGCGGTGGGTGCGGCGCGGGCCTCGGGCCTGGAACGGGCGACGCTGGGACTGGACCCGGTGCACCTGGTGTCCGGCGCCCGCTGGGGTGCGGCCGCCGCGACCGTCCCGCTCGCCGCCTACGGGGTGATGCTGGCCGTCCCGTCGCTGCGTGCCCGGCTCGTCGACGAGGCCCGTGCCGAACGTGAGGACTTCTACGAATGGGTGGGCCTGCACATTCCCTTCGGCACCGTCGCCGCCGAGGAACTCCTGTTCCGCAGCGTGCTCGCGGCGCTGCTCGGTCCGGGTGGGGCGGGGTCCGGCCTGCACGCGGCGGCCTTCGGGCTGTGGCACGTGCGGCCCGCGAGGGACGCCGGTCACCACGTGCTCGGAACCGTGCTGGTCACCGGACTCTCGGCGGTGGTCTTCGACGGGCTGCGCCGGCGCAGCGGCAGCGTCCTCGCGCCGGCACTGCTGCACCTGGCCCTCAACGCCGGCGGCGCGGTGGCCGTCCGCCTGGCCGGCCTGCCGCCCGAGGAGGACGCCGCCGCGCCGCGGCGGCGTTAGGCTGGCTCGCCGTGGCACCGCGCAGACCCGTCGACCCCGCCGAACTCCGCGCCGCCCTGCTCCGGGTCGGTCCGTGGCTGCGGGCGGAGACCGACGACGCGCCCGCCCGCACCGACCTCGCGACGGCCGTGCGCCTGAGCGCCCGTGCCCTCGAACAGGTGGCGCCCGGATCCGGCGTCGAGGTCCGGGTGCCGCCGTTCGTGGCGGTGCAGTGCATCGAGGGACCCCGCCACACCCGGGGCACCCCGCCCAACGTGGTCGAGACCGACCCGCGGACGTGGCTGCGGCTGGCCACCGGTCTCGTCGGCTTCGCCGACGCGGCCGCCGAGGGATCGCTGGACGCGTCCGGCAGCCGGGCGGGGGAAATCGCGCACTGGATGCCGCTGCTGCGGTTGTGAGTGGGGGGCTACGGGACGCCGGATGGGGCCCCGGCGGCCCGTCGGGGCGGGGCACCGTCGCGCGACCCGTAGAATGGTGTTGCCTCTCTTCTGTCCAGCCCCCAGGGAGCACCCCGGTGACCAGTGCCGATCTGTCGGTCCACACACGTAATCTCCTCGCAGCCGAGGAACCTGAGAACGAACCTCGCGAGGAGTGCGGAGTCTTCGGAGTGTGGGCTCCGGGCGAGGATGTGTCCAAGCTCACGTACTACGGCCTCTATGCGCTGCAGCACCGCGGCCAGGAGGCGGCCGGCATCGCCGTCGCCGACGGCTCGCAGGTTCTCGTCTTCAAGGATCTCGGGCTGGTGAGCCAGGTCTTCGACGAGCAGACGCTCGCCGCCATGTCCGGTCACATCGCGATCGGGCACTGCCGCTACTCGACCACCGGGTCGACCACCTGGGAGAACGCCCAGCCGATCTTCCGCACCACCGCGGCCGGCACCGGCGTCGCGCTCGGCCACAACGGCAACCTGGTCAACACCGCCGAACTCGCCCAGCGCGCCCGCGAGCTGGGCCTCGGCGAGGACCGGCGGGCGGTCACGGCGACCACCGACTCGGACATCGTCGGCGCGCTGCTCGCGCACGCCGCCGCCGACAGCACCGTCGAGCAGGCGGCCCTCGAGCTGCTGCCGACCCTGCGTGGTGCCTTCTGCCTCACCTTCATGGACGAGCACACGCTCTACGCCGCCCGCGATCCGTGGGGAATCCGGCCGTTGTGCCTGGGTCGCCTGGACCGTGGCTGGGTGGTGGCCAGCGAGACCGCCGCGCTCGACATCGTCGGTGCGTCCTTCGTGCGCGACATCGAGCCCGGCGAGCTGCTCGCCATCGACGCCGACGGCGTCCGCTCGACCCGCTTCGCGAACCCCGAGCCCAAGGGCTGCGTGTTCGAGTACGTCTACCTCGCGCGTCCGGACTCGACGATCGCGGGCCGCTCGGTGCACGCGACCCGCGTCGAGATCGGCCGGCGCCTGGCCAAGGAACACCCGGTCGACGCGGACCTGGTCATCCCGGTCCCCGAGTCGGGCACCCCGGCCGCCGTCGGCTACGCCCAGGGCTCCGGCATCCCCTACGGTCAGGGCCTGATGAAGAACGCCTACGTGGGCCGCACCTTCATCCAGCCGAGCCAGACCATCCGGCAGCTCGGCATCCGGCTCAAGCTCAATCCGCTGCGCGAGGTGATCCGCGGAAAGCGGCTCGTCGTCGTCGACGACTCGATCGTGCGTGGCAACACTCAGCGCGCCCTGATCCGCATGCTCCGCGAGGCCGGTGCGCTCGAGATCCACGTGCGGATCGCGTCGCCGCCGGTGAAGTGGCCCTGCTTCTACGGCATCGACTTCGCGTCCCCGGCCGAGCTGATCGCCAACGGCGGCGGCACCCGCGACGCCTCCGAGCTGACCGGGCACGACTTCGACGAGATGGTGGAGATGGTGCGCCGTTCGATCGGTGCGGACTCCCTCGGGTACATCTCGATCGACGGGATGATCGGCGCCACCGAGCAGCCCGCATCGCGCCTGTGCGCCGCGTGCTTCGACGGGCACTACCCGATCGCGCTGCCGAAGGAGCACGCCGTCGGAAAGAACGTGCTCGAAGGCATGCTCGGCGGGGCCGCGGGCACCGCGCCGGTGCTCGACAACGACAACGCGGACGCGTTGAGCCGCCCCTAGACCCACCCGCCGCCGCGATGGCGGCGGCCACGGTTTCGCGTCGTCGCGCGTCGGCGGTCCGACCCGGTCAGGTACCTTGAGGTGCGCGATCGGCGGGCTTCGGCGTGCGTGCGCGCGCCCGGCAGCGATGCCGACACACCTGTTCACCACAACTCGAGGCTGGAGCCGACAACCCATGACCGAGGACACAACCCCCGGAGCTTCCTACGCAGCGGCGGGCGTGGACATCGAGGCCGGCGATCGAGCCGTCGAACTGTTCGCACCGCACGCGAAGAAGGCGACCCGCCCGGAGGTGCTCGGCGGCCTCGGCGGATTCGCGGGTCTGTTCGCGCTCAAGGGTGACTACAAGGAACCGCTGCTCGCGGCGTCCACCGACGGCGTCGGCACCAAGCTCGCCGTCGCGCAGGCCCTCGACAAGCACGACACGGTCGGTCTCGACCTCGTCGCGATGGTCGTCGACGACCTCGTGGTCTGCGGCGCCGAACCGCTCTTCCTGCAGGACTACATCGCGGTCGGTCGCGTGGTGCCCGAGCGGGTGGCCGAGATCGTCGGCGGCATCGCGGCCGGCTGCGTCCAGGCCGGTTGCGCGCTGCTCGGCGGCGAGACCGCCGAGCACCCCGGCGTGATGGCCGACGGGGACTACGACCTGTCCGCCACCGGTGTCGGCGTCGTCGAGGCCGACAGGCTGCTCGGACCCGACCGGGTGCGCCCGGGCGACGTGGTCATCGCCATGGGCTCGTCGGGCCTGCACTCCAACGGATACTCGCTGGCGCGCAAGGTCCTTCTCGACATCGGCAAGATGAGCCTGACGGCACACGTCGACGAGTTCAGCCGCACCCTCGGCGAGGAACTGCTCGAGCCGACCCGGATCTACGCGAAGGACTGCCTCGCGCTGGCCGCCGAGACCGAGGTCCGTACCTTCTGCCACGTCACCGGCGGGGGACTCGCGGGGAACCTGGCCCGCGTGATGCCGAAGGGACTCGTCGCCGAACTCGACCGCACCACGTGGAGCCCGGCTCCGGTGTTCGGGCTCATCGCCCAGCGCGGCCGCGTCGAGCGGGCCGAGATGGAGAAGACCTTCAACATGGGCGTCGGCATGGTCGCGATCGTCGCGCCCGAGGACGTCGACCGGGCCCTCGCGGTGCTCACCGCGCGGCACATCGACTGCTGGACCCTGGGCACCGTGCGCAAGTCGCAGGACCAGGACGACGTGCGGGCCGTGCTGGTGGGCGACCACCCGCGGTTCTGACCCGGCGCCGGCCCGAGTCCGGCATCCGGGAACGCCCCACCCCGGAACCTCTCCATACCCGAAACACGCAGCGCCCGGGCCGTTCAGGACGGCCCGGGCGCTGCGCGTCGTGGTGATGAAGAAGTTTTCGGGATCGCCTCACCGCCCGACCGGGTCCGCAGAGCTGTGCGGGATCCGGGCGGAGGGGAGGGGTGCCCAGCGGGAGGGGGGAGTCGGTGGTCCGACTCCCCCCTCCCGTGCGTGAGGCTCGGGTCAGCGACGCCAGTCGTCGTCGTAGTCGTCGTCCCAGGCGGAACGACCGTCCGGGCCGGAACGCTGGTCCGCGAAGACCTCGTCCCGGTGCGAGTTGGGTGTACCGCCAGACAATTCCCGCTGGAGGCTCTCGAAGTCGGTGGCCGGTGAGCTGTACTTGAGCTCCCGTGCAACCTTGGTCTGCTTTGCCTTAGCCCGGCCGCGGCCCATGGCTAACCCCCTCGCGCCTTGACGGGGCGGCCTGGGGAATTTGGCGGCCCCGGTTAATTGAGTATTTTCCTGGCCACCACTCTAGCGTGCAAAAGTCGGTTCCGCCTCCACACACCTGGTTGCGGCAGTGTCCGATTGGTCTCACCCACAGGCGACCTGGGCAAATGCGGTGCCGGTGGCGCTCAGAGCACCCCGGGGATCGCCCGCACCGTGCCGACCCGGATGCCGCCGCCGAGCACCGGCTGCGAGGCGAGCTCCGCGTGGTCCTCGGACCATGTCACGCCGAGGTGGTGCAGCAGGGCGGCCGTGAGGGGGAGCCGGGCCCGCTCGTGGCCGTCGTCGATCTTGAGGGCGAACGCGGTGCCGTCCGGCAGGGCGCCCGCGTGCACGCCGTCCGCGCCGGCCTTGCACAGCAGCCCCGGCACCGCGGGCATCAGCCGGGCGTCGTCCTTGCCGCTGCCCGAGACGAGGCGCGGATGACGCCGGATCGCGTCGGCGACGGCCCGTTCCGGCGTCCCGGGCGCGGCCGTCGCCAGCCGCGAATAGGCGCGGGCGAGGTTGAACAGCGGTAGCGGCACGATCGGCAGTCCGCACCCGTCGATTCCGAGATCGGTGTCCTCCACGTCCCCGGCGAGCTCGAGGATCGTCTCGAGCACGGCCTGCTGCAGCGGATGGGCGGAGTCGAGGTAGCCCGGCTCGTCCTGCTCGGCGCGGACGGGCCAGCCGTTCGCGGCGCACGTCGCGAGCATCGCCGCGTGCTTGCCGGAGCAGTTCATGTACACCGTCCGCCGTGGGCGGCCGGCCGCGACGATCGTCGCGCGGGCCGGTTCGTTGCCCGGCAGGTCCGGCGGGCACTGCAGGTCGTCCTCGGTGAACCCGTGCCCGGCGAGCAGCGCGTGCACGAGCCGGACGTGATCCTCCTCGCCCTCGTGGGAGGCCGTCGCGATGGCCAGTTCCTCCGTCGAGCTGGGCACGAATCCGTGGCGCAGCAGGGCCACCGCCTGCAGCGGCTTGTTCGACGAACGCGGGTAGACGGGCGTGTGGATCTCTCCGAGGGCGATCCGCACCTCACCGTCCGGCCCGACCACGACGAGCGAGCCGCGGTGCACGCATTCGCGGAATCCGGACCGCACCACTTCCACGAGTTCGACGCTCAATACTCCACCTGCACCTCTCGTCCGGCGACTCGTCTGCGAGCCTTGTCGGCGACACTAGGGGACAAGTCGGCCTGCCGTTCGAGCATCACCGCGATCCGCGCCGGGTCCCGGCCGGTGAACAGCTCCCGCACGGTCACCCCGTGCTCGGGCACGTGCACGACGGTGATCCCGTCGCCCGCCTCGACCGGGCCCTCGACGATCACCTTCAGGTACGCGCCGGTGTCGCCGCGGGCCGCGAACCGCTTCACCCAGCCCGGTTCCTGCGCCCACACCCCGAACGTGCCGCACGGGGTGCGCGGTCCGGTGACCTCGAGGAGCAGGCCGGCGGAGCCGATCCGCCAGCGCTCGCCGATCACGGCATCCGACGTGGCGATCCCGCTCACGCGCAGGTTCTCGCCGAACCAACCCGCGGGCAGTTCGCGGCCGAGCTCGTCGGCCCAGCGGCGCACCTCGTCCTCGGCGTACGCGTAGACGGCCTTGTGGCGGCCGCCGTGGTGGGCGGTGTCGCACTGCCGGTCGCCGTGCAGGCCGAGCTGCCGGACCGGCACGGGCCCGGGCACGGGCCGCTTGTCGATGGCGGTGTACGGAACGCGGCGGGTGCCGCTGTGGCGGACGGCGTGCACCACGCAGACCGCCTCGACCCGGCCGGTCGGGACGTACGGGTGGCTCACCGCCCGCGGAGCCGTTCCACGGCGAGCCGGCCGGCCTGCACGGCGGCGTCGTCGGGCACCGAGTCCGGATCGATCGCCGCGGCGCAGGGTCCGGCGACGAGCGCCGTACCGACGGGAACGTTCCGCTTGACGAGGGCCAGCGCGACGGGACCGAGCTCGAAGTGGTCGACGACGGTGCCCACCCGGCCGACGGCGCGACCGTCGGCGGTCACCGGGTCGCCGGGTTCGGGCCGGCCCTCGGCGGAACCGTCGAGGTGCAGCAGGACGAGGTGCCGGGGCGGCTTGCCGAGGTTGTGCACCCGCGCGACGGTCTCCTGCCCCCGGTAGCAGCCCTTGTCGAGATGGACGGCGCCGCGCTCGGCCGGGCCGCCGATCCAGCGGGCCTCGTGCGGGATGGTGCGCTCGTCGGTGTCGAGGCCGATGCGCGGGCGCAGCGAGACGACCCGCAGCGCCTCGAACGCCCAGGTGCCCGCCGGGCGGGCACCGGCGTCGACGAGGGCGGTGAACACGTCGGCGAGCCGTTCCCGGGGTACGAGAAGGTCCCAGGCGTCGTCGGTGGGCCAGGGCATGCGCCGGACGAGCCCGCCCCCGGGCAGCGCGGCCGCGGCGTAGACGTCGGCGGGCAGGGCGTCGATGCCCAGCGCGGCCAGGACGGCGGCATCGCCGGCGTGCGGACCGAGCAGGGTGAGCACGGCCAGTTCGTTGCCGTCCCGCGGCTCGGCCTTGGACCAGAACACCATCTTGGTGAGGAACGCGAGCAGGTCCGGTCCACGCTGCGGCTCGGTGTCGATCCAGGTGACGCCGTCGAGATCGGTCTGCACGAAGTGGTGCTCGACGCGGCCCTGCGCATCGAGGCTGAGGTTCTCCGCCGAGGTGCCGTCGCGCAGCTGCGCGACGTGCTGGCTCGAGATGGTGTGCAGCCAGCTCAGGCGCTCCTCGCCGGGAACGGCGACGACGAACCGGGTCGAGCGGTCGACGACGGCCACGCCGGTGAGGGCGGCGCGCTGTTCACCGAACGGGTCGCCGTAGTGCCACGGCAGTCCCGCGTCGGGGGTGCCGGCCGGCGCAGGGACGGCGCCGGGGCGGGCAAGGAGTGGGCTGTCGGTCACGGAGGGAGTGTCGGCCACGACACCAGTCTAGGAGCGCGGGTCTGTACCGGGAGGAATGGATAGGGTGTGCGCATGGCTGAGCGGGTGCTGGTGACGCTGGACGGCGAGGTTCGGGACGCGGATGTGCCGCTGCTGCACGCGGACGACATCGGGGTGCTGCGCGGCGACGGGGTGTTCGAGACGCTCCTCGTGCGTGGCGGGCGGGCACGCACCGTCGAACAGCACCTGAGCCGGCTCGTGTCGTCCGCCGCGGCGGCGGGACTGCCGGCCCCCGAGCGCGACGACTGGCGGCTGGCGATCGAGGTCGCGATCGAGCAGTGGGACGCGGAGCGGGAGGGGGCGTTGCGCCTGGTGTACACCCGCGGCCGGGAGGGCGGGAGTGAACCGACCGCGTTCCTGTTGCTGACGCCGGTGGCCGAACGGGTGTACAAGGCCCGCAAGGACGGGGTGTCCGTGGTGACGCTCGAGCGCGGCTACTCGGTGGATCTCGCGTCGAAGGCGCCGTGGCAGCTGCTCGGGGCCAAGACCCTGTCCTACGCGACGAACATGGCGGCGCTGCGGCACGCCGAGTCGCTCGGCGCCGACGATGTGATCTACATCAGCAGCGAGGGGTACGTGTTGGAGGGGCCACGTTCGTCGGTCCTCATTGCGCGCGGCCGCACGCTCATCACTCCGCCGCCGGAGCAGGGGATCCTGCCCGGCACCACGCAGCAGGCGCTGTTCGACGTCGCGGGCGACCACAATTTCGTGGTGCGGTACGAGCCGGTCCGTCCTGCAGATCTTGTTGTGGCGGAAGGTGTTTGGCTCGTCTCGAGCGTTGCTCTGGCGGCGCGGGTGCACACCCTCGACGGGCACGCCCTGTCCCGCCGTGCCCTGGTCGGTGAGGTAGAGGCGTTGGTGGACGCCGCGGTCGAGTGAGCGCCGCCGCGGCCCGGCCGGGGGCGTGCCGCTCGCGCGATCGGAAGCATGTGTCGGTCGACACCGTCGACGCTTCTGTCCACTTCTACTACTGTTAGTAGTAACAAGGTCTCCGGCGCGTGCGGCGGATGGTCCCTTGTGCACAGAGTCCGAGGCCCCGAGCCCGCGCCCCGGATTCGGAGCCTGTCCCTGGGCGTCACCTCGGAGTAGCCATGGATGTGTTGGACCTGTCCCGGTGGCAGTTCGGCATCACCACCGTCTATCACTTCATCCTCGTCCCGCTGACCATCGGTCTCGCCCCGCTCATCGCGATCATGCAGACCATGTGGGTGGTCACGAAGAAGGACCACTGGTACCGCCTGACGAAGTTCTTCGGCAAGCTCTTCCTCATCAACTTCGCTCTCGGCGTGGCCACCGGCATCGTCCAGGAGTTCCAGTTCGGCATGAACTGGAGCGAATACTCCCGCTTCGTCGGGGACGTCTTCGGCGCCCCGCTGGCGCTCGAGGGCCTGGTGGCGTTCTTCCTCGAGTCGACCTTCCTGGGCCTGTGGATCTTCGGATGGGGCCGGCTGCCGAAACTGCTCCACCTGGCGACGATCTGGCTGGTCGCGATCGGCGTGAACGCCTCCGCGTACTTCATCATCTCGGCCAACTCGTTCATGCAGCACCCCGTCGGTGCGACGTACAACCCCGAGACCGGGCGTGCGGAGCTGACGAGCATCTGGGAACTGCTGACCAACAACACCGCGCTCGCGGCGTTCCCCCACACCGTCGCCGGGGCGTTCCTCACCGCCGGCACCTTCGTCGCGGGCATCGCCGGCTGGTGGATGGTGCGCAACATGCGGCGCGCCGCGCAGGCCGAGCCGGTCGAGGCCGACCGGCTCGAGGGTGAGGCCCGCGGGATGTTCCGCCCCGCCGCCCGCCTCGGCATGCTGGTCATGATCGTCTCCGGTGTCGCGCTCTTCGTCAGTGGCGACATCCAGGCGAAGCTCATGTTCGAACAGCAGCCGATGAAGATGGCGTCGGCGGAGTCGTTGTGCCACACCGAGACGGACCCCAAGTTCTCGGTCCTGACGATCGGCACGCACAACAACTGCGACGGTGTCATCCACGTCCTCGAGGTGCCGTTCGTGCTGCCGTACCTCGCGCAGGGCGAGTTCACCGGCGTCACCCTGCAGGGCGTCGAAGACCTGCAGGACCAGTACGAGGAGCAGTTCGGCCCCGGCAACTACCGGCCCAACCTGTTCGTCACCTACTGGTCGTTCCGCGCCATGATCGGCCTGGCCGCCGGTTCGGCCGCGCTGGCCCTGGCCGGGCTGTGGGTCACCCGCCGCGGCCGCGTCCCCGACCAGAAGTGGTTCGGCTGGTTGAGCATCCTCGCCATCCCCACGCCGTTCCTGGCCAACAGCGCCGGCTGGATCTTCACGGAGATGGGACGCCAGCCGTGGGTGGTGCACCCCAACCCGACGGGCGTGGACATGATCCGGCTCACCGTCGACCAGGGCGTGTCGAACAACTCGTCCGGCGCCGTGATCGCCTCGCTGGTGGCCTTCACCGTCGTCTACGGCGCGCTCGGCGTCGTGTGGTTCTGGCTGATCCGCCGCTACACCATCGAGGGCCCGTTGCCGCACGACGCCCACCCGCCGGGTGAGCACGACGACGAACCCGACGACACCGGCCGGCCCAAGCAGCTGTCCTTCGCGTACTAGGAGATCGGTCATGGGACTTCAAGAGGTCTGGTTCGTCCTGATCGCGGTGCTGTTCACCGGGTACTTCGTGCTCGAGGGTTTCGACTTCGGTGTCGGCATGCTGATGCCGGTGCTCGGCCGGGGCCGCACCGAGACGGCCGACACCCGCCGCCGGGTGTTGCTCAACACCATCGGACCGGTGTGGGACGGCAACGAGGTGTGGCTGCTCACCGCGGGCGGCGCGATGTTCGCCGCGTTCCCCGAGTGGTACGCGACCCTGTTCTCCGGGTTCTACCTGCCGCTGCTGCTGATCCTGCTCGGCCTCATCGTCCGGGTCGTGGCGATCGAGTACCGCGGCAAGATCGACGACCCCACCTGGCGGCGGCGCTGCGACTGGGGCATCGTCTTCGGCTCCTGGGTGCCGGCCGTGCTGTGGGGCGTGGCGTTCGCGAACATCGTCCGCGGCGTCGCCATCGACGAGAACAAGCAGTACATCGGCGGCTTCTTCGACCTGCTGAACCCGTACGCGCTGCTCGGCGGCGCGACCACCGCACTGGTGTTCGCGCTGCACGGCGCGGTCTTCATCGCCCTGAAGTCCGCCGACGAGGTGCGCGAGGACGCCGTGAAACTCGCCGCCCGGCTCGCCGTTCCGGCGGTCGTCGTGGCCGGTGCCTTCGTGGTGTGGACGCAACTCGCCTACGGCAAGACCTGGACGTGGCTCGTCGTCGGCGCCGCGGCGGCCGCGCTGCTCGCCGTCGTCGCCCTCACCCGCGCGGAGCGCGAGGGCTGGGCGTTCGTGTTCACCACCGTCGCGATCGTCGGCACCGTCGTCCTGTTGTTCGGCTCGCTGTTCCCGAACGTCATGCCGTCCACGCTCGGCGACACCCTGTCGCTGACGATCGAGAACGCGTCGTCGAGCCCGTACACGCTGAAGGTCATGACGTGGGCCGCGGTGATCGTCACCCCGGTGGTCCTGATCTACCAGGGGTGGACGTACTGGGTGTTCCGCCAGCGCATCTCCACCAAGCACATCCCGAAGTCCATCGGCCTGTCGCTCGGGACGAAATGACCGCGCCCGCCGACGCCCCGGTGCGTCCGTTCGGCTCCGCCCCCGGAGCGTCGGACGCGCCGCGGCGTCGCGGGCCGATCGACCCACGGTTGTGGCGTTACTCCGCCACCGCCCGCGGCTATCTGGCGCTCGCCGTCGTCACGGCCTCGATCAACGTCGCGATGATCGTCGTGTCCGCACTCGCGATCGGTGCGGTCCTCGCCGGGGTGCTCACCACCGGCTCCACCGACCTCGGCGCATGGCGGACCGAACTGCTGACGCTGGCCGCGGCCGTCACCGTCCGGACCTTCGTCACGTGGGTGCAGTCCCGGTTCGCGCACCGCTCGGCGAGCCGGGTCGTCGCCGAACTCGAGCACGAGGTGCTCGCGGCGGCGACCCGGTTGCCGCCGCGCGAACTCGAACCACGCCGCGACGAGATCGCCACCGTCCTCACCCGCGGGCTCGGCGGGCTCTCCGAGTACCTCACCGGGTACGTGCCGGCCCTGCTGCTCGCCGTCACGCTCACCCCGATCACCGTGGTGGTCATCGCCTTCCAGGACCTCACCTCGGCGATCATCGTCGTCGTGACGCTGCCGCTCATCCCGGCGTTCATGATCCTCATCGGGCTGCTGACCAAGGGCAAGGCCGACCGCACGCTGCGCACCATGACGACGCTGTCGGCCCAGCTGCTCGACCTGATCGCCGGTCTGCCCACGCTGCGCGCGCTCGGCCGCGAGCAGGGGCCGGCGCAGAAGGTGCGCGAACTCGGCGACGACCACCGCCGCACGACCATGTCGGCGCTGCGCGTGGCCTTCCTGTCCGGCACCGTGCTCGAATGGCTCGCCACCCTGTCCGTCGCGCTGATCGCGGTGAGCATCGGCCTGCGCCTCGTCTACGGCGACATGGCCCTCGAGGCGGGCATCGTCGCGCTGATCCTCGCCCCCGAGGCGTATCTGCCGCTGCGCACGGTGGGCGCGAAGTTCCACGCTGCCGAGGACGGCAAGGCCGCCGCCGAGCGCGCCTTCACGATCCTCGACCGTGCCCCCGCGACCACCGCGGTGTCGGAGAGCGCCGAATTCGATGCCACCGCAGCCGAACTGACGTTGACCAGCCTCAGCGTCGCGAGCCGCGACGGCTACGCCCCGTTCCGGCTCGACGCCGTGTGCCGGCCGGGCGCCGTGACCGTGCTGACCGGAGCGAACGGCTCGGGCAAGTCGACGGCGCTGCTCGCCGTCCTCGGCCTCGCCGCGCCGGTGGAGGGCCGCGTCGAGGTCGGTGGCCGTCCCGTGGTGGCCGACGACGCGTGGTGGGGGCAGGTGGCGTGGCTGCCCCAGCGGCCCGTGCTGCTCCCCGGCACGCTGGCCGACAACCTGCGCCTCACCGGCGTGGACCTCACCACCGCCGGGATCGACGACATCTGTGCGGCAACGGGATTCGACGAGGTGCTCGAGGAGCTCCCGGACGGCTGGAACACCGTCGTCGGCGCCGGCGGCAGCGGGCTGTCGCTCGGGCAGCGGCAACGGCTCGCCCTCGTCCGCACCCTCGCCGCGGACCGGCCCGTGCTGCTGCTGGACGAGCCGACCGCCCACCTCGACGACGCGACGGAAACCACGGTCCTGGCGACGGTGCGGGACCTGGCCCGTCGCGGACGCACCGTGGTGATCGTCGCGCACCGCCCGAGCATCCTGGCGGTCGCCGACACCGTCGTCCGGGTCTGCTCCCACAGCGACGCGACCTCCGGCACGGGGGAGCGGTGATGAACGATCTGCGTCGCGCGATGGCGCTGCTCGAACTGCGCCCCGGCCGGGTCGCCGCCGCCGTCGCCGCCGGCGTCGCCACCCTGGGCAGCGCCCTGGCGCTGGCGGGCCTGTCGGCCTGGCTGATCATCCGTGCGTGGCAGATGCCGCCGGTGCTGGACCTGACGGTCGCCGTCGTCGCGGTGCGGGCCCTGGGCATCTCCCGCGGCCTGTTCCGCTATCTCGAGCGGCTCGCCGGCCACGACACCGCGCTGCGCGGCACCACCGCCGCTCGCACCCGGCTCTACCGGCGCCTCGCCGACGGCGACCCGGTCGCCTCCGCCGGCCTGCGCCGCGGGGACCTGCTCGCCCGCACCGGCGCCGACGTCGACGCCCTCGGGGACGTGGTGGTCCGGGCGCTGGTGCCCATCGCCGTCGCCGCGGTCCTCGCCCTCGCCGCCGTCGGCTGGCTCGCCCTGATCTCCCCGGCCGCGGCGGCGGTCCTCGCCGTCGCGCTGCTCGTCACCGGCGTCGCGGCCCCGTGGCTGTCCGCCCGCGCCGCGGCCCGCGCCGAGGCCGACAGCGCCGCCGCCCGCGTCCGGTTCTCCCGCGACGCGGTCACCGCGCTCGACCACGCCGCCGAGCTGCGGGTCGCGGGCCTGCTCCCGCAGGCCGTCGGCCGGGCGCACCGCGCGGGCGTGGACGCGGTGCGGGCCACCGACCGCGCGGCCGTCCCCGCCGCGTACGCGGAGGCCGCCACCCCCCTCGCGGTCGGGGCGAGCGTCCTGGGGTCGCTGCTCGTCGGCATCGCGGTCTTCGCCGAGGGCGGGATGAGCCCGATGTCCCTCGGGATCCTCGTGTTGCTGCCCCTGTCCGCGTTCGAAGCCGGCGCGGCGCTGCCCGGCGCGGCCGTCACCCTCACCCGCGCCCGGATCGCGGCGCGCCGCGTCGTCGACCTGCTCGACCGCGCCGACCGGCCGGTGCCGCACGGCACCCGGCCCGTCGCGGAACCGTGCCACCTGCGTGCCGTCGATCTGCGCAGCGGCTGGCCCGGCGGACGGGACGCCGGGCCCCTCACGCTCGACCTGCCACCCGGCGCGCGCGTCGCCCTCGTCGGGAGCAGCGGCAGCGGCAAGACCAGCACACTGATGACCCTCGCGGGGTTGCTCGAGCCCGTCGCCGGGACGGTCACCCTCGGCGGCGTGCCGCTCGCCGAGCTCGAACCGGCTGCCCTGCGGCAGAAGGCCGGATTCTTCGCCGAGGACGCCCACCTGTTCGAGACGTCCGTGCTGGAGAACCTGCGGGTGGCCCGCGGCGACCTCACCGAGGCCGAGGCGCTGGACGTGCTCGGCGACGTCGGGCTGGGGGAGTGGGTGGCCGGGCTTCCCGACGGACTGCACAGCACCCTGGCCGGCGGTGCGCGGGCTGTCTCCGGGGGCCAGCGGCGCCGGTTGCTGCTCGCGCGGGCCCTCGTGTCCCCCGCACGGGTGCTGCTGCTCGACGAGCCGACCGAGCATCTCGACGCCGTCGACGGTGCGCAGTTGCAGCGGCTGCTGCTGGACCGGGACGCCGGCTTCGTCGCGCCCGAGCGCACCGTCGTCGTCGTCACGCACCAACTGCCCGGCGACACCGCGGCCGACCTCGTCGTTCGCCTGGGGAAAAACTCGTTGCCCGCGGTCTGAGCGGGGCGTACTTTCGGGCGTACACGAGAAAGGAGGTGGTCTGAATTGAAGTATCGGACACGTGAGGTGGCTGCGCGCTAGCCGCTGTCATCGACGACGGGATTGTCGACCGCTGCAGCGGCCGGCGAATACCACGCAGTCACCCGGCCCCCGAGCCTCCCGGTCCGTCCGACCGGGAATCGCCGAGACGATCCGTCCCGGCGTAGCGCTCGGGGGCCGTTCGCGTCCGTCGCTCGGGGGCCGTTCGCGTCCGTGGGCGGAGGCCGTGCGCGGGCCGCGCGACCACGTCCCTCGGCTCGGGGACCGGCGGAACGGGCCGCGTGCCCGGAGGGCGGTTCCGAAGGAGTGCCGGGCGGTCAGCCGATGTAGCGTGCCAGCCGCGCGGACATGTGCGGCTGCAGTTCCCCGTCCGCGGTGACGCGTTCCTCGACGTAGGCGAGATCGCCGCCCTCGACGATGCCGTACAGGCGCTTGGCGCCGCCGACCACCTCGCCGGACTGGCTTCGGATCACCACGTCGGTCGCCAGCTCCCAGGACGACTGGGTCAGGGCGGTGCCGTAGTACAGCTCGACGACGCCGGAGCTGTGATTGAGGAGCAGCTCGAGGGTTTCCGGATCCTCGCTGCCGGGCGCGCCGGTGCCGGAGACCCGCCAGAATCCGCTCTCCCGCCGGTCCGGGCCGCGGTAACCGCCCTCCTCGTCGAGGCGCCACGAACGGGCCTCCCACACGAGGTAGTTGCCGCCGTCGTGGGTGACCACGATCTGCTGGCCGAAGCGGTAGTCGCCGGTGCGGGGATCGTTGCCCTCGCCCTCGCCGCGCCACACGCCCACCATGGGCAGCAGCGCCAACAGCTCCGGATGCATGTCCGGGCCGAGGCGCAGGTTTGCGGTGTCGTCGGGGACGGGCAGGCCGCTCAGGATCGGGACGTTCTTGTCGGCAGTCGCCTTGGCCCGTTCGAGGGCGTCCGCGACCGCCTTGTCGCCGCTCCCGCGGACGACCTCCCGTTCCTCACCGGACTCGGCACTCACGGCTGATCGGTCACCAGACGGTAGAGGACGTACACCGCGAACCACGTGATGAGCACGGCCGCCAGGACAAGGAGAGCTTCGAAGAAGATGACCACGGCCATATCCTAGACGGCGCCCGGAGAGCGCGAAAACCGACGTCCTCACCGGGCGCGCAGTGCGGCGCGCGGGATAGTACCGTGCAGTGGGCCGTGTGGGCCCTTTCGTCCGGAAAGTCCGACTCGGAGGTCGTGTGCGCCCCATCCGTCTGCTGCTGCCGGTTGTTGCGGCGCTCGCGACCCTGTCCCTGACCGTGCCCGTCGCGGTCGCCGCCCCCGGGACGGGGTCGAGCAGCGGTTCGTCCGGGCCCGCCGTCCACCCCGACAACTACGCCCTGGAGTGCCCCGACCTGCTGATCGTCGCGGTCTCCGGCGCCACCGACTCCGAGGCCGGCCGCGATCCCGTGGTCGAGGAGTCGCGGCAGCTGTGGTCGAACTGGGTGGGCAACGTGACGGTCCCGGCCGGCGAGGCCACCGCGGACCGTCCGGGCTCGATCGGCTGGATGTACGTGCCGTACCCGGCCACCTACGGCCTGGGCCTGTTCGAGGACGTGCCGACCTATCAGGACTCGGTGGCGGCGGGCGTCGCGTCGACCAACCGCATCCTCGACGAACGCAAGAGCGCCTGCGGGGAGCGCACCCGGTTCGCGCTCGTCGGCTACAGCGTCGGCGCCGAGGTGATCGAACGGGTGAGCCGCGAACTCGGGCACCGGCCCGCCGACGCCCACGTCGCGCCGGACGACATCGCCGGGGTCGTCCTCGTCGGTGACCCGTACCGGCCGGCGGGGGTCGACTCGATGGGCGAGCCCGGTCCGCCCGGTGGCGGGTTCATGTCCTCGGAACCCGCCGACTACGGGGCGCTGGCCGACCGGGTCGTGTACTCGTGCCGGCGTTACGACGTCGCGTGCGACGCACCCGAGGACATCGCGGTGCTCGAACTGGTCCTCGGCGTGCTCGGACAGATGCGGTTCACGCTGCTGAACCCGTTGCAGACCGTCGGCGACCTGGGCGGTGCGCTGGCGGTGACGGCGGCCCGCGCGGCCGCCCACATCGTCACCCGCGACGACTGGTGGGAGTCCGACGAATCCCTCCTCGACGTGCTGCGCAAGGTCGTCGACACGACGTACCCGGTGGACCCGAGCGTCGACGTGAGCCCCGAACGGATGCGGGAGATTCTCGACTGGGCCTTGGGACCGGGCCGGCCGGTCGTGGTGGAGAAGCTGCGCGCCGAGGGAGCCGGCTTCGCCGACGACAACAGCGGCATCGTCGACCTGTTCCTCGAGCCGTACCTCCTGCTGGGCTTCATCCAGCACATCGGCTACTGGAACACGAACCCGCACGATCCCTGGTACTCGGACAGTGAGCGGATCGTCGACTGGATCGTCGCGCTCGCCGACGCCGAACGGACGGACCGGCAGCCGCAGAACTGACCACGGACGACGGCGGGCCCGTTCCCGGAGGAACGGGCCCGCCGAACGGTCTGCTACTTCGCGACCGTGACCTCGACGTGGTGGACGCCGGGGGCGGCCGGGCTCACGGCGACGTCACCGTTGCCGCGGCCGGACAACGCGCGGACCTTCCAGTCGCCGGGTGCGGCGAAGAAGCGGAAGTCACCGGTGCCGGAGGCGACGACCTCGGCGGTGAACTCACCGGTGCCGTCGAGCAGGCGCACGAAGGCACCGCCGACCGGCTGGCCGTCGGCGTCGACGACACGGCCGGTCAGGACCGTCTCCTTCTCGACGTCCACGCCCGCGGGCAGGGTCTGGGACTGAACGGGTGCACCACACATGGTCAGCGAACCTCCAACTCGATCGGGGCTCCGACGAGCGAGCCGTATTCGACCCAGCTGCCGTCGTAGTTCTTGACGTTCTTCTTGCCGAGGATCTCCTGCAGCACGAACCAGGTGTGGCTCGAGCGCTCACCGATCCGGCAGTAGGCGATGGTCTCGCGGCTGTCGTCGAAGCCCTTCGCCCGGTAGAGGGCCTCGAGGTCGTCGTCCGACTTGAAGGTGCCGTCCTCGTTGGCGGTGGTGCTCCACGGGATGTTGATCGCACCCGGGACGTGGCCGCGCTGCTGGGCCTGCTCCTGCGGCAGGTGGGCCGGGGCGAGGATCCGGCCGGAGAACTCGTCGGGGGAGCGGACGTCGATGATGTTCTTGGTGCCGATCGCGTCGATCACCTCGTCGCGGAAGGCGCGGATCGAGTAGTCCGGCTCCTGCGCCTTGTACTCGGTGGCCGGGCGGGTGACCTCGTCCTTGGACAGCGGGCGTCCGTCGAGCTCCCACTTCTTGCGGCCACCGTCGATGAGCTTGACGTCCCGGTGCCCGTAGAACTTGAAGTACCAGTACGCGTAGGCGGCGAACCAGTTGTTGTTGCCGCCGTAGAGCACGACGGTGTCGTCGTCGGCGACGCCCTTCGCGGACAGCAGGGCGGAGAACTGCTCCCGGTTCAGGAAGTCGCGACGGACGCCGTCCTGCAGGTCCTTACGCCAGTCGAGCTTGATCGCGCCCTCGATGTGCCCGCCGTCGTAGGCTGCGGTGTCCTCGTCGACCTCGATGAACACGGTCTTCGGTGCGTGAAGGTTCTGCTCTGCCCAGTCTGCTGAGACCAGGACGTCGGAGCGAGCCATGGAGTTTCCTTTCGGTGTTGACACTCTCGGTCGAGTGGAACGGTGCGGAGGGAACGGTGGTCAGGCGGCGACGGCCCGGAACCTGGCCACGAGCGGGTAGATCGCGCAACCGAGGCACACCCCGAACGCGGCGTTGAGCAGCGCGGCGAACAGCGCGAACCCGGTGGCGACGAGACCGGCGAGGTCGGCGCCGAGGAGGAATCCGAAGGTGCCCACGGCGGCGAACACGAACCCGACGAGCTGCGCGAACCGCAGCGGGGCGACCGGTTCCTTCTCGGTGGGCGCGCCCAGCCGGGGCGCGACGAGCCGCGCGAAGAGCAGGCCGTAGGGGCTGCGGCGCGGGCCGAGGGCCGCACCGGCCGCGAACACCGCGGTCTGGACGGCGAGCAGCACGCCGGCCACCGTCGTCGAGACCGTCGCGACGGCCAGGACGACGACGAGGACGGCGGTGGTGATCCACGCCGCGAACCGGGGGCCGCGGACGTCTACCTGCTGACCCTGGCGGGCGGCGGGGGCGGTGGTGGACATGAGGGGTGCTCCTGCTGGGAGGGGACGCATGGGGGCGAACCGTCGCGGTGGCAACCGCGGGGATCACACCGGTGACGGCAGCGGATGCCGCGGAGACGGTCGGGCGTCTCGGCCGGGGTGATCAGCAGCAGGTACAGCAGAAGCCGCCGAGGCGGCACAGATCGACTGTGCGGCGTCGGGTGAGCATGAGCTCTCGGCAGGTCGACACGGCAGGCAGCTTAGCCGACGTCTCGACGGATCGGGGCCCAGGGGGTGCGCAGCGGCACCAGCGCGGCCCGCAGGTCCGCCGCGGCCGGCACCCCCGAAACCCGGTACCTTTCGGTGCCGGCGGCGTCGAACAGGAACGTCGTCGGCAGCGACAGCACGCCGAGTTCCCTTGCCAACTGCGGGTTCTCGTCGATGTCCAGTTCGAGGTCGCGGGGTGCCGGCAGCCCGTCGCCGGTGGCCGCGAGGTCGGCGACCACCTGAGCGACGACCCGGCGCACCGCGGCGCACGGTCCGCACCAGTCGGCGGAGAAGTGCAGCACCACCGGCGCACTGCCGGTGCCCACGCCCACCGCGGCCAGCAGGGGGCCGGGCCCCGGCGCGGGGGCGGCCGCGACGGCGCGGACCTTGCCCGCGCGGGCCCGCAGGACGGTCCCGGTGATCAGGGCGGCAGCCACCACCACCAGCAGTACGACGACGGCGGTCACAGGCGCTGAACCTCCTCGAGGTCGATCGTGGTCTGGTGCGCCTCGCCCTCGATCACGATCGTCGAGCCGCGGGCTTCGACCGCGGTCGGGCGCACCCCGAACGGCAGGTTCTGGGGTTCGATCGTGGTGGTGAACAGGCCCAGCACCGCCGGCTTCAGCGGATCCGGCACGGTGAAGTCCGCCTGTCCCTCCGGGCCGAAGTACAGGTCCGACGCGACGATGCGCACCGTGTCGCCCTCGAGCAGCAGGTCCGCCTGGACGCTGACCTCCGCGGAGACCGGGCCGACCGGAACCGTGCCGGTGAGGACGACCCCGCCCGCGGTGGTGCGTCCGGAGCCGCCGGACCCGCCGGTGCCGTCGGACTTGTCGGCCGGGGGAGCGGACACCTGCAGGTCGGGAATGCCGTAGAGCTGACCGAGCTCGGTCGCGTCGATCATCACGCGCCCGTACAGCAGGTCCACCGGCACCGAGCGGATCGAACCGTCGAGCAGCTCGCCCGCGGCCGCATGGGCACCGATCAGGTTGGCCTCGATCGTGATGTCGCCGAGCGTCCCGCTGGGCACGCCCTGCGCCCGGATCTCCACGTTCTCGTAGCGGCCCGCCCGGGCCTGGGTCAGGAACGGGAATCCGTGGATGGTCACTGCCGGGTCCGCCGTCAGCGCCCCACCCTCCCGCAGCGACCGCGAGACCCGGTACTCGGACCACGCCGCGGCGCCGAAATCGATCAGGAGCGCGACTCCGACGAGCGTCACGAGAGCGAGGATGAGTTTGCGCACCGCACCATTGTGACGGACGGCTCGCGCCGCTTCCCGAGTGCGGTTGCCCGGTGAACGCCGTCGTGGCGTTAATCTGTAGCGCGTCGTTTACACGAGTTTCGCGCAGCCCGCGAAGAATGGAGGCACGGTGGAGCTGTTGCTGCTGACCTCCGACCCCAACCCGGACGCGGTCCTGCCCTCGCTGTCGTTACTCGCGCACTCGGTGCGCCCGGCACCGACCGAGGTGTCCTCGCTCCTCGAGGCCGGTTCCGCGGACATCGCCATTGTCGACGCCCGCACGGACCTGGCCGCGGCCCGCGGCCTGTGCCGGCTGCTCGGCAGCACCGGGTCGGCGATACCGGTCGTCGCCGTGCTCACCGAGGGCGGCCTGGTGGCGGTGAACCCGGAGTGGGGGCTGGACGACATCCTGCTGACCACCACCGGCCCCGCCGAGCTGGACGCGCGGCTGCGATTGCTGGTCGGCCGGTCCGGCGGTGCGGCGGGCCCCGAGAACACCGGCAAGATCACCCTCGGGGAGCTCTCGATCGACGAGGGCACCTACACCGCTCGCCTGCGTGGCCGCCCCCTCGACCTGACGTACAAGGAGTTCGAGCTCCTCAAGTACCTCGCGCAGCACGCCGGCCGGGTGTTCACCCGCGCGCAACTGCTGCAGGAGGTCTGGGGTTACGACTTCTTCGGCGGCACCCGCACCGTCGATGTGCACGTGCGGCGCCTGCGCGCCAAGCTCGGCCCCGAGTACGAGTCCCTGATCGGCACGGTCCGCAATGTCGGCTACAAGGCGGTGCGGCCCACCACCAAGACCGGGAAGGGCGGCTCCACCACCATCGAGTTCGAGGACGCCGAACTCGCGGACTAGGCTCGCCGTCGTGGAATTCGTCAGCCGACTGTCCGCCGAGCAGGCCGCCGAGGTGCGGGCGCTCGTCGCCCGCGCCCACGCCGCCGACGGAACGGCCCCCGTGTCCGAGCAGGTGCTGCACTCCCTCACCGGCGACGGCGACGTCCGGCACCTGGTGGCCGTCGATGCCGCCGCGATCGTCGGCTACGCCAATCTGGTCCCCGGTCACGGGGAGCACCCGGCGATGGCCGAGGTGGTCGTCGATCCGCCGCACCGCCGCCGCGGCGTGGGGTCGCGGCTCGTCGCCGCGGCCCTCGACGCCGGTGGTGCCGGCACCCGGGTGTGGGCACACGGCGACCTCGAGTCCGCGCGGGCGCTCGCGGCGCGGCTCGGCCTGACCCCGGTCCGGGAACTCCTGCAGCTGCGGCGCCCCCTCGGGGAGCCCGAGCTGCCGGCCCTGCAGGTCCCCGACGGGCTGATCCTGCGGACCTACCGCGGACCCGAGGACGACGCGGAACTGCTGCGGGTCAATGCCGCCGCCTTCGCGTGGCACCCCGAGCAGGGCCGCTGGACCGAGCGCGACGTCGCGCAGCGCCGCAGCGAGTCCTGGTTCGACCCGGCCGGGGTGTTCCTCGCCTTCGACGAGCAGGACCCGGACCGGCTCCTCGGCTTCCACTGGACGAAGGTGCACGCCGCCACGGCGGACCAGCCGGCGATCGGGGAGGTGTACGTGGTGGGCATCGATCCCGGGGCGCAGGGGCGCGGTCTCGGCCGGCTGCTCACGCTCGCCGGGTTGCGGTATCTGCGGGAACGCGGGCTCGGCGCGGTGCTGCTGTACGTCGAAGGCGACAACGACGCCGCGCTGCGCACCTACGGCCGGCTCGGATTCGAGCGATTCCACGTGGACCTCGCATACGCGAGAGCGTGAGCGGAGCACGTACCGAACGAGTCCGGCCCGTGAATGTCGTGTGACGTCGACCATACGGACTGCAGGTGTACTTTTCGCGTTCACGTCGCGTTCACCTTCGGGCGCCCAACCGTCAACCCGTCCTCATTAACTTTCCATTACGGGCCGCAGCATGCCGGTCCGGCGCCGGGATCACCCCGCGCCTGATGCCGCCGCCCGTGTCGCGGGCGTGCCGGTCGCGAATTCCGGAGGAGTACGAGTGAACCTCAAGCGCAATGGCGCCCTGCTCGGTGTGGTGGCTGCAGGTGCCCTCACCCTGGCCGCATGCGGCAGCGACAACAATGCCGCCTCGACGGACGTGGACGCGTCCGCATCGGCAGCGACGTGTGAGGGCAAGGAGACGCTGTCCGCCGCCGGGTCGTCCGCGCAGAAGAACGCGATGGACCAGTTCGTGTCCACCTACATCGCGGTCTGCCAGGAGAAGGGCAAGAACGTCAACGTCGCCTACAACCCGTCGGGTTCCGGTGACGGCCGCACCCAGTTCATCGCGAAGCAGATCGACTTCGCCGGCTCCGACTCCGCCATCAAGAGCGAGCAGGCCGCCCAGGCCGCCGAGCGCTGCGCCGGCAACCCCGCCTGGAACCTGCCGCTGGTCTTCGGTCCGGTCGCCGTCGCGTACAACGTCGAGGGCGTCGACAACCTCGTGCTCAACGGCGAGACCGTCGCCAAGATCTTCAACGGCACCATCAAGCAGTGGAACGACCCGGCCATCGCGGCTCTCAACGAGGGTGTGAGCCTTCCGGATTCGGCCATCACCCCGATCGTCCGCTCGGATTCGTCGGGCACCACCGACAACTTCCAGAAGTACCTCGAGGCCGCCTCGAACGGTGCCTGGACCACCGGCGCCGGCTCCGACTTCACCGGCGGTGTCGGTGAAGGCGCCAAGGGATCGGCCGGTGTCGCCCAGGCCGTCGCCAGCGCCCCCGGCGCGATCACCTACGTCGAGAAGTCCTTCGCCGACCAGAACAACCTGAACGTCGCACAGATCGACAACGGATCCGGCGCGGTGGAGCTGACCGACGAGACCGCGTCGAAGGCCATCGAGGCGGCGACCTTCGCTCCGACCGGTGAGGGCGACCTGACGCTCGACCTGACCTCGATCTTCGGTACGAAGGAGGAGGGGGCCTACCCGATCATGCTCGCGACCTACGAGATCGTGTGCTCCGCCGGTTACGATGCCGACACCTCCGCGGCCGTGAAGTCGTTCCTCGTCAGCGCCGCCAACGAGGGCCAGGAAGGCCTCGCCGAGCAGGGCTACGTGCCGCTGCCCGAGTCCTTCAAGGCGAAGCTCACCGAGTCGATCAACGCCATCGCCTAGCCGATGAGCGCCGCGGACCGTACCGTCAATCCCCAGCAGAGAGAGATCGCGAGCGCAGATGAGTGACGCGCCCACCAAATCCGCACCTCGCACTCCCGGGTCCGGCAGCGATGCCGGGCCCGGGGCGGGCGGTCCGCACGGCAACACCCCGGAGGCCACGATTACCACTCCAGCGCGCGGCGACAGCAAGCCGCTGACCAGGCCGGGCGACCGGATCTTCCGTTCACTGGCCTCCGGGTCCGCCGTTCTCATCTCGGTGATCATCGCGGCCATCGGCGTGTTCCTCGTCTGGCGTGCGGTGCCGGCGCTGCAGCGCAACACCGTCAACTTCCTCACCAGCCGCGAGTGGGTCACCCAGGACATCGCCGCGATGGCGTTCGGCGTCCTCGACCTGTTCCAGGTGACCGTGCTGGTGTCGTTCTTCGCGCTGGTGCTCGCGATGCCGGTCGCACTCGGCATCGCGATCTTCCTCACCTCGTACTGCCCCGAGCGCATCAAGAAGCCCCTGGCGTACGTCATCGACCTGCTCGCCGCCGTGCCGTCCATCGTCTACGGCCTGTGGGGCCTGCTGGTCCTGGCCCCCGCGATCCGGCCGCTGGCGACGTGGCTCAACGAAAGTCTCGGCTGGTTCCCGCTGTTCGCGTCCGGCTCGGGTTCCATCCTCGGCGGCGGCACCATCTTCACCGCGGGCATCGTGCTCGCCGTGATGATCCTGCCGACCATCGCCGCGGTGAGCCGGGAGGTGTTCGTGCAGACGCCGACGTCCCATATCGAGGCGGCGCTCGCTCTCGGTGCGACGCGCTGGGAGGTCGTCAAGACCACGGTGATCCCGTTCGGCAAGTCGGGCTACATCAGCGGCTCGATGCTCGGTCTCGGCCGCGCACTCGGCGAGACCATGGCGCTGTACCTGATCCTGCGCACCACGTCGCAGCCGTTCTCGTGGTCGCTGTTCGACGGCGGTGCCACCATCGCCTCGAAGATCGCCCTCGGTTACGCCGAGTTCAACAACGACATCCAGGCCGGCGCCTACATCGCCGCGGGTCTGGTGCTCTTCGTGCTGACCTTCGTGGTCAACGCCGCGGCGCGTGCGGTCGTCGCAGGAAAGAAGGACTGAAGCCATGACGACCACTCTCCTCGAGACACCGGTCAAGGGCCCCACCTTCCGGGGCGTCGGCACCCGTCGGCGCGTCTCGGATCTCACCGCCACCGTCCTGGTCACCGTGTCGGTGCTGATCGCTCTCGTGCCGCTGGCATGGGTGCTGATCACCGTGATCGTCAAGGGTCTTCCCGCCCTGACCAGCGCCACCTGGTTCACGAATTCCTTGAGCGGTCTGTCCGCGTCCGCGATGGGCGGTGGCATCTACCACGCCCTCGTCGGGACCCTGCTGCAGGGCCTGGTGTGCGCGGTGATCTCCATCCCGATCGGCATCTTCGTGGCGATCTTCCTCGTGGAGTACGGCGCCGGCACGCGACTGGGCAGGATCACCACCTTCATGGTGGACATCCTCAGTGGTGTCCCCTCCATCGTTGCCGCGCTCTTCATCTACGCACTGTGGATCGCCACCTTCGGCTTCCCGAAGTCCGCCTTCGCGGTGTCCCTGGCGCTGGTCCTGCTCATGGTTCCCGTGGTGGTGCGCAGCACCGAGGAGATGCTCCGGATCGTGCCGCAGGATCTGCGCGAGGCCTCCTACGCCCTCGGTGTGCCCAAGTGGAAGACCATCGCGCGCATCGTGATTCCGACCGCGCTGCCCGGCATCATCACCGGCGTCATGCTGGCCCTGGCCCGCGTCATGGGCGAGACCGCTCCGCTGCTGATCCTGGTCGGCTACGCGCCGTTCATCAACTTCAACCTGTTCGGCGGCGAGATGGGCAGCCTGCCCGGCGTCATGGTGGCGGAGATGAACAACCCGACCGACGCAGGCACGATGCGGATCTGGGGCGCTGCCCTGACCCTCATCCTCGTCATCGCCATCCTCAACATCGTTGCCAAGGTGGTCGGCCACTTCTCCCAGGTGCGCACCAAGTAGGTCACCTCATGTACACACCCTTCGATTTCGATACACCAATAGGGAGCCGGTAATGGCCAAGCGTCTGGACCTCAAGGACGTCAACATCTTCTACGGCAAGTTCCACGCCGTCTCCGACGTGACGCTGTCCGTGCCGCCGCGGAACGTCACCGCGTTCATCGGACCGTCGGGCTGCGGCAAGTCGACCGTGCTGCGCTCGCTCAACCGCATGCACGAGGTGACCCCCGGTGCCCGCGTCGAGGGCTCCGTGCTGCTCGACGGCGAGGACATCTACGACTCGTCCGTCGACCCGGTCGGCGTCCGCAAGACGATCGGCATGGTGTTCCAGCGCCCCAATCCGTTCCCCACCATGTCGATCCGCGACAACGTCGTCGCCGGCCTGAAGTTGCAGGGCGTGCGCGAGAAGAACAGGCTCGACGAGATCGCCGAGCGGTCGCTGCGCGGCGCGAACCTGTGGAACGAGGTCAAGGACCGCCTCGACAAGCCCGGCGGCGGCCTGTCGGGTGGCCAGCAGCAGCGCCTGTGCATCGCCCGCGCCATCGCGGTGCAGCCGGAGGTGCTCCTGATGGACGAGCCGTGCTCCGCTCTCGACCCGATCTCCACCCTCGCCATCGAGGACCTGATCGCCGAGCTGAAGCAGGACTACACCATCGTGATCGTCACGCACAACATGCAGCAGGCCGCGCGCGTGAGCGATCAGACCGCGTTCTTCAACCTCGAGGCCACCGGCAAGCCGGGCCGGCTCGTCGAGATCGACGACACCGAGAAGATCTTCTCCAACCCCACCCAGAAGGCCACGGAGGACTACATCTCCGGTCGCTTCGGCTGAGCCGGCTGCGACTTCGGCACCGCGGACGCGGAAAGGCCCCGCCCGGAAACTCCGGGCGGGGCCTTATGCCGAGTCGGGTTACTGGTCCTGCGGGTACACCGTGAGCTTGTCGACGCGCTCACGCATCGCCCGGAAATCCTCGTCGGTGGGGAGCTTGCCGGTGACCAGGAAGATCACGCGACGACCCACCTCGACGGCGTGGTCGGCGAACCGTTCGTAGAACCGGCCCAGCAGCGTCACATCCACAGCCGCGGCCACGCCGTGCTTCCACTCCCGGTCCATGAGCACGGTGAACAGGTGACGATGGAGATCGTCCATCGCCTCGTCCTCCTGGTGGAGCCGGGCCGCCCGCTCGGGGTCGCGCGTCTCGAGGATCTCCCTGGTCGCTGCGCCGAGCGAGACTGCGATGCGGCCCATCTCGGCGAAGTAGCCGTTGACCTCTTCGGGCAGAACATGATTGGGGTGCCGACGTCGCGTCGCCTTGGCGACGTGCAGTGCCAGCGCACCCATCCGGTCGATGTCGGCGACGATCTGGATGCCACTGACCACGGAACGCAGATCACCGGCGACCGGCGCCTGGAGGGCGAGGAGCGAGAAGGCCTTCTCCTCGCACTGGGTACTCAGGTCGGTGATCTTGTCGTGCTCGCCGATGACGGTCTCGGCGAGCGCCAGATCCGCCTGGAGCAGCGCCTGGGTGGCCCGCTCCATCGCAAGGCCGGCAAGGCCCGCCATCTCTCCGAGGAGATCGGCGAGCTCGGTCATCTGTTCGTGGTATACGACGCGCATAATGGCACAGACTACGGCGCAGACAAAGCCGAGTCACGAGCAGCGGGTGAACGCCGGGTGAATGGACGGGCTCGAGGTGCTGCTCAGGCGCAGGAATCGTCGCCCGCGTTGGTGATCGACAGGTCGACCGGCAGCTCGTTCTCCTCGGCGGCCTGGATCGGCACCGTCGGCAGGACCGAACCCACCTCGGTCGGAGCCGCGATGCTGCCGACGAACCCGGTGCCGAGGACGAGTTCCACGATGCCGCCGAGGTCCTGGGACTCCTGCAGCACGGCCCCCGGAACTGCGGAGGCCAGCGTCAACGCCTCGGCCTCCTGCCCGGGCGAGAAGCGGACGACGGTCTCCTTGCTCGTCCCGGAGTAGTTGCCGACGCTGTAGATCGGGAAACCGTAGGCGCCGAGTTCTTCCGCGGTCCGGGCCGCGAGGCCGGATTCGCCGGAGGCGTTGGACACCTGCACCGACACCGTCGAGGGGTCCACCGCGGTCTGTGCAGGCAGCGGGGCTGCCGGCGGCGCTGACGATTCCGGCTCGGGAACATCGCGTTTCTCGCCGGGGAGCGGTTCGTCGTCGATGATCGCGTTGAAGATCGCCTTGATGTCGTCGAGACGCGGAATCTCGTTGCCCCACTCGTTGGTTCCGGCCGTCGGCACGGTGAGGAAGGTGACGGCGCCGGCTTCGACCCGCTGCAGCGAGCGGCCGAGCCGGACGAGGGACTCGGTGTCGACGTTCTCGACGAACGTGGCGCGGGTGAACGCGTTGATGAACCCGTTCAGCTTGCCGGGGTCGAACAGGACCTTGTTCGACATGGCCGAGCGCAGCAGTGACGACAGGAACTTCTGCTGCCGGGTGATACGCCCGTAGTCGCCGTTGCCCTCCGACTCGACCTTGCGGGCCCGCACGTAGTCCAGGGCCCGGCGGCCGTCGAGGGTGTGGGTGCCCGCCGTCTCGATGATGGTGCCGAGTTCCCCGTCGACCAGGGGGGTGGGTGTGCACACCTCGACGCCGCCGACCTCGTTGACCATGCTCTCGAAGCCCGCGAAGTCGATTCCGACGAAATGCCCGATCTTCAGGCCGGACAGCTTCTGGATCACCTTCACCAGGCACTTGGGCCCGCCCAGCGCGTAGGTGGCATTGAGCTTGTCGCCCTCGGCTGCGGGGAACGTCTCCGACGTGTACTCGCCGGTGGTGCTGTCCCAGCCGCGGCACACGGGCCGCGTCACGTCCAGGTCGCGCGGAAAGGAGACGGCGACGACGCGACTGCGGTCGGCGGGGATGTTGACGAGGATGACGGTGTCGGCGCGTGCGCCCTCGGCGTCGGCGACGGTGCCGGCGCCGACCGCGCCGCTCGCCCCGGCGCGGGTGTCGGTGCCGATGATCAGGTAGGTCTCGTCGCCGGTCTGCCCGCCGGGGTCGACGATGTCGGTGGATTCGGTGTCCAGCGCCGCGATCTGGGCGAATCCGGCCTCGGTGGAACGCACGTAGCCCCACACCAGGCCGCTGCCGACGAGGGTCAGCACGGACAGCAGCGCCAGAACGGTGCGGCCCACGGTCGCGAGGCGCCGGCGTTTGCGGCGCTTGTTCAGAGCCAGCCTGCTCAGGCCGTCGCCCCCGACGGCCTGGGGCAGCGCGGGCGGCTGGTCGGGGTCGTCGCTCCGCCGTCCGGCACGGTCGTCGCGCGGGGGTGGGGGCGGCGGGCCGGTCGGCGGGGCCGCGGCCACGGGCGGGATCTTCTCGGTGGGGTCGTCGTCGACGGCCGGCGTCCGCCGCGGCCGGCCCGGCTGCGGGCCCGGCACGGCCGGTTCGGGTTCGGGGTGCCGCCCGGGCGGGCTGTCGCGCCCGACCTTGTTCATCAGCGCGGCGACGGTGACCTGATCGGGATTCTCGTCGGGGGCGGCCGAGCGGCGGGGGCGGCCGGTATCGGCGCCCCGGCCCGACGGCGCGGGTCCGGCGTCGGCGGGCGGCGCAAGACCCTCCGGACGTCGTCGCACCCGGCCGGAATGTGAGCTGCGATACCCGGAGTCGGCGATAGGACGTTCCCAGGGAGCGCGACTGTCGGGCAGGCCCGACTCGTGCTCCTCACCCACCGATTCCCTCGCCTCTCCGCGGATGTTCCGCTCTCGTACGCATCCGCCACCACGGCGATTCCGTCATGATACTGGCGGCCTCGATCCGGATCGAGGCGTCCGCCGAGCACCGGTCCGGTTCGTCCGGCCCGCACGGCGGACCCTGCGGTCAGCCGCCCGAGTGCATGACGTCGGCGCCCGCCGGCACCATGCAGTCCTCCGGGTCGTCGAGCCAGCCGTCCGGCAGTGCGACGGTACCGGGGGAGCCCTGGCGACCGCGCGGGCCCTCCGCGTCCTTCGGGAAGGGCACGGTCGGATCGAGCCGGCCGAGCAGGTCGTCCAGCTCGGCGAGACCGGACACGCGCGCCAGGGCGTTGCGCACGTCGGATCCGGCCGGGAAGCCGCGCAGGTACCAGGCGATGTGCTTGCGAATCTCACGCATGCCGCGGTCCTCGCCGTGGTGGTCGGCGAGGAGTTCGGCGTGCCGGCGCATGATGGCCGCCACCTCGCCCAGGTTCGGCGGGGTGGGCATGGGGGTGCCGTTCAGTGCGGCGCTGAGTTCGGCGAACAGCCAGGGCCGGCCGAGGCATCCGCGTCCGACGACGACGCCGTCGCAGCCGGTCTGCTCTATCATCTTCTGGGCGTCCTCGGCGGCGAAGATGTCGCCGTTGCCCAGCACCGGCACGTCGGTGACGTGCTCCTTGAGGCGGGCGATCTCGTTCCAGTCGGCCTCACCCGAGTAACGCTGCGCGGCCGTGCGGGCGTGTAGCGCGACGGCGGCGGCGCCCTCGGCCGCCGCGATCCGGCCCGCGTCGAGGTGAGTGTGATGATCGGCGTCGATGCCGATGCGGAACTTCACGGTCACCGGGATGTCGGTGCCCTCGGTGGCGCGGACGGCGGCCGCGACGATGTTGCCGAACAGCCGCCGCTTGTACGGCAGCGCCGAGCCGCCGCCCTTGCGGGTGACCTTCGGCACGGGGCAGCCGAAGTTCATGTCGATGTGGTCGGCGAGGTTCTCGTCGACGATCATCTTCGCGGCCTGGTACGTGACGTCCGGGTCGACGGTGTACAGCTGCAACGATCGCGGCGTCTCGGTGGGACCGAACGTCGTCATGTGCATCGTGACGGGGTGGCGTTCCACGAGTGCCCGGGCGGTGACCATCTCGCACACGTACAGCCCCGACGTGCTCCCCGACCGCTCGAGTTCGAGTTCGCGGCACAGGGTGCGAAAGGCGACATTGGTGATTCCCGCCATCGGCGCGAGTACGACCGGGCTGTTCAACTCGAGCGAGCCGATGCGAAGGGGTGACATGAAAAAACCTCGAAGACGGCGTGAAGAAGAAGGGCGTGCAACTGTGCCCGGCACCGAATCCGGTACCGGGCACAGGATAGCTGTTCGGGGCCGCTGCTCCCGAATCACGGAACGGCCTGGATCAGGACGCGGCCTCGTTGCGCTCGCGGCGGGCGGCCTCGCGGGCGAGGGACCGATCGCGCATCTCCTCGAACTTCACCGCCTGCTTCTCGAGATCCTCGAGGAAGGTGCCGAGCTCGTCGAGGATGCGGGCGCCCTCGGCACCGAAGTCCTCACGCTCGAAGATGCGCCACTTGCGGAGCACCGGCATGACCACCTCGTCGAGGTGCTGACGCAGGTCGTAGATGCCGTGCTTGGCCATCAGCACGCCGTTGCGGCGGAAGTTGGGCATACCGGCGCCGGGCATCTGGAAGTTCTTCAGCACGTCTGTGATCGCCGCGAGGGTCTGGTCCGGGGCGACGTCGAGGGCCGCTTCGCAGATGTTGCGGTAGAAGATCATGTGCAGGTTCTCGTCGGCGGCGATGCGCTGGAGCATCTTGTCGGCGATCGAGTCGTGGCACGCCCGGCCGGTGTTGCGGTGCGAGACGCGGGTGGCCAGCTCCTGGAAGGTGACGTACGACACCGAGTGCAGCATCCCGACCTCGTTGGGCGAGGCGAACCCGTTGGTCATGTGCTCCATGCGGGCGTTCTCGAGGGCGACGGGGTCGACACCGCGGGTGACGACGAGGTAGTCGCGCATCACGATGCCGTGGCGGTTCTCCTCGGCGGTCCAGCGGCCCACCCAGGTGCCCCAGGCGCCGTCGCGCGAGAAGCTCTCGGCGATCTCGCGGTGGTAGGACGGCAGGTTGTCCTCGGTGAGGAGATTGGTGATCATCGCGGCCTTGGCGACCTCGTCGAGCTTCGACTGCTCGGGCTCCCAGTCCACGCCACCCATGGCGGCGAAGTTGCGCCCCTCGTCCCAGGGCACGTAGTCGTGGGGGTGCCAGTCCTTGGCCATCGAAAGGTGGCGGTTGACGTTCGCCTCGGCGACGGGCTCCAGCTCGCGCAGAAGCTCCAGCTGAGTCAGAACTCGCGTCATTCCGTTTACCTCTCCATAACTGTGCGTGTCACGTACGAATTACAGCCTACGGCACCGTAGGTTCGGCACCCGTTTGTCTGTTACCTGTTCCAAGTTCGGCCGACCGGGGCCTACCCGCCGATGGGATCACTCACAGACGGCGACGTCGTTATCATACCGGGGCGCGAACGGCGTCCCGGGGCGACGCGCGGGGGCAATCCATATCCCGCCGTGACCTCAGCGCTTGCCGGCGCCGAGGAGTCCGCCGAGCAGCTCGCCCAGGCCACCCCCGTTGCCGCCGAGAACGCTGCCGAGCACTCCGTCGAGACCGCCGCCGCTTCCGGTGCCGTTCGTCGCGCTGCGCAGGAGCCCGCCCAGCAGCTCGCCCAGGCCGCCCTGGCCGCCGGAACTTCTGCCGACCTGCTCGGCCAGGTACGTCAGCACGATCGGGGCGAGGATGGGCAGCAGCCGTGCGACGAGGTCGTTGCCGCCCGCGCCGTCGGCTCGGCCCAGCGTCTGCACGACCCGGTCCTTGTGGTCGCCGAACACGTTCGCCACGATCCGGTCGCCGTCCGCGGTGTCCACGTCGGTCACGTCCACTCCACCGTCGAGCAGGGCCGGGCTCCGGTGCTGGTCGAGCGCGGACAGCAGGGACGAGGCGCCGTCCGGATGCCGTGTGTTCGCCTCGAGGCCGCCGACCAGCGTGGGCAGGGCGGCCCGCACCGCCGTCGCCGCCGTCTGCTCGTCCACGTCGAGCCGGCGGGCGATCTGGTCGACCGGAATCCGCGAGAGGAGATCGTCGAGGGAAGGCATGGGAACCGAGGGTAGCCACCGTGGTCGCCCGCTCCGGGATCCCGCGTCGGCGTTTCGGCTACGCGGACGCCCGCCGCCCCGCGATCACCGCGCACAGCAGGGCGACCCCCAACCCGCTGAGCAGTAGCACGAACCCCGTCTGGTTGGTCAGCGCGGTAGCGTGGTTGACCTGCACGTAGTCGCCGAACCGCTGATAGACCCGCACCGCGAAGGCGCCGGTCGCGACGAGGCCGATCACCACCCCGGCCCAGCCGGCCACCGCCGAGTCGAACAGGGCGGCCAGGAGCAGCAGCACGGCGGCGAGCACGAGCGGCGCCGCCAGTGTCTGATGGACGGGCAGGTCGGCTGCGCCGAGGGCGGAGACGTCGCCGGCCGCGATCCCGTCGCGCAACTCGGTCAGCGGGACGTCGGTCGGCCGGGTCCCGGCCAGCACCGGGAGAAACGAGCCGATCCCCAGGGCGACGGCGGACAGGAACAGACCCAGGTCCACGAAGCTGCGCACGCCACTCCCATCGATCGTCGGATCGGTTTTGTGAGCGACCACACCCTAACCGCAATTCGGGTGCGGCAGCAGCGCGGAACCGACGATTCGGGCGCCGTGTCGGGCTTGCGGGTACGTAATCTGAGGGGAGCGGCACACCCGGACCCGGAAGGGGAACAACGCAATGGTGGGCAACGAGACGGTGCAGCGGTCGGGGCTTCCGCCGTGGGCCAAGAAGGCCCTGTGGAGCGTCGGGGCCCTGCTCGCGCTGGTGGTCGCGTACTTCGTGCTGGCGGCATTCGTCCCCCGGTGGTGGGCGCAGCGTATCGCCGGGCTGGCCGATGCCGGCTTCGCCCGCGGGATAGCCTGGGGCCTGCTGTTCGGCCTTGTGTGCACGTTCGTGCCGTTGGCCCTGTTCGCCGCCGCATGGCGGATCAGGACGTGGCGCCGGCACCGCGTCCTGCAGGTGGTGTTCGCCGCCGCCGCCGTGGTGGTGGCGATCCCCAACCTGATGACGTTGAGCATCGTGCTGGGCAACGGGAACGCGGCCCATGCGGGGGAGCGGATCCTCGACGTCGACGCCCCCGGCTTCCGGGGCGCGACGCTCGTCGGTGCCGTCGTCGGCGTGATCGTGTTCCTGGTGTTCGCGGCCCTGAGTTACACGTACCGCAAACGCGGTCGCGACCTCGAGCGGGAGCGTGACGGGCGGGGCCGGCAGGAGCCGGAGCTACGAAGCGACCGGCCGGGCAAGGTGGCCGGCGCTCCGGAGTAACGGGCGACGACGAGCCGCCTCGTGCCGGGGCGCTCCCGTCCTTCCGGACGGACGAGGGTGTGGTGCCCCCACCAGGGCTCGAACCTGGGACCTGCGGATTAAAAGTCCGTAGCTCTACCAACTGAGCTATAGGGGCGTGGGCGCACAGTCTAGCTGCATCGCGCCGGACAACAGTATCGGACGCGCGGGCCGTTCGAAGGCTCGGGTGCGCACCCCCTGCGGCGCACCCGAGCCGCGCAAAAGCATACCACTTGGTGTGTTCTCTGCGAAGGCCGGAAAACGCCTGGTTGCGGGCGTGGGGGCCGGACGGCGGCTACAGTGGCGTCCGGGGGGGACTGCCGGTCACGTACGGAGGCACGAACCCCCCATGTCACGTCAGCAAGAGCGGGCGCGGCGCACACGCGCGGCGATCGTCGAATCCGCGGCGATCGAATTCGCCCGGCGCGGATACGGCGCCGCCTCGGTCAACGCGATCCTCGAGCACTCCGGGGCCACCAAAGGTGCGATGTACTTCCACTTCGATTCGAAGGAAGCGCTCGCCCGGGCGGTGCTCGCGGAGGGCCTCGAGCGCTACCGGGTGATCGCCGACCGGTGGCTGGACGCGCCGGGGCTCGATCCGTTCGAGCGGCTGTACGGCCTCGTCGGAGATCTCGCCGATGCCCTGCACGGCGACGTCATCATCCAGGCAGAGTTCAAGCTCGTGACCGAGCCCGAGTTCGACGCGGAGGCCAAACTGCGCGGCAGCTCGGTGTGGGGGAAGGCCGGTCACCGGCTCGCCGTCGAGGCGCAGGAAGCGGGGCTGTTCCGTGCCGGGGTCGACCTCGAACGGTTCCTGGGTGTGCTCAGTGCGTGCCTGGCCGGGCAGCGCTACTTCCACGACCTCACCGCGGAGGACGTCGACGTCCGGGCCCGGTTCGCGGAATGCCTGGACGTCTGCCTCGAGGCGACGGCTGCGCCGCAGTGGCTCGAGCGGCGGCGTGGTGCGCCGGAGTTGCGCCTCGAAGGCGAACAACCGGCGTGACCTGCTGATTTGTGAATCCGGAAACCCGTGTCCTAAGCTATCCACGCTCCCAACGGAACGCGAACCCGTTGAGGGTGCGGGTCGGAGTAATCCGGCGGGCCCCCTTCGTCTAGCGGCCTAGGACGCCGCCCTTTCAAGGCGGTAGCGCGGGTTCGAATCCCGTAGGGGGTACGCTTGCGGAAGCAGTATCACCGCATGCAGTACGGTTTGACCACAAGTGAAGAGCATGGCCCTGTGGCGCAGTTGGTTAGCGCGCCGCCCTGTCACGGCGGAGGTCGCGGGTTCGAGTCCCGTCAGGGTCGCAGAGTTGGCAATTGGCATTCGGTTCGGGTGCCGTCCGGCCAGGTAGCTCAGTTGGTACGAGCGTCCGCCTGAAAAGCGGAAGGTCGCCGGTTCGATCCCGGCCCTGGCCACCACACAATTTCATACGGTAGACCCACCGCTCGGCGGTGGGTTTTCTGTGGAAACCCCTTCGGGGGTGCACACGGCCCTGTGGCGCAGTTGGTTAGCGCGCCGCCCTGTCACGGCGGAGGTCGCGGGTTCGAGTCCCGTCAGGGTCGCTTCACGGCGAAGGCCCGGTCCCGAAACGGACCGGGCCTTCGCCGTCCCGACCGGTTCAGCCGCGGGCCCGGAGTTCCTGGCGAAGAAGCTTGCCGGACACGGTCTTCGGGATCTCGTCGATGATCTCCACCAGCCGCGGGTACTTGTACGCCGCCATTCTCTCCCTGGCGAAGGCGATCAGTTCCTCCGCGGTGACCGAATGCCCCGGACGGAGGCTGACGAACGCCTTGACCGTCTCGCCGCGGTAGCTGTCCACCACCCCCACCACCGCGGCCTCGCGCACCGCTTCGTGCTCGTAGAGCACGTCCTCGACCTCTCTCGGCCAGACCTTGTACCCACCGGCGTTGATCTGGTCCTTCTTGCGGTCGACGATGTAGAACCAGCCGTCGGCGTCCGTGTACCCGACGTCCCCGGTGTGGAGGGCACCCCCGGGCAGTGCGGTCGCGGTCTCCTCGGGCTTGTTCCAGTAGCCGGCGACCACCTGCGGGCCCGACGTGACGAGCTCGCCCACCGCACCGACGGGAAGGTCGTTGCCGTCCTCGTCGACGATCCGCACGACGGTGTCGAAGGTCGGGACTCCGACCGACAGGGCGCCGGACGCCTCGTCCACCGGAGCCCGGGTGCCGAACGGAACCGCATGCGAGGGGGAGGTGGTTTCGGTGAGGCCGTAGATGTTGTGGATGTACGTCCCAGAGAATCTGTCGAATGTGATCGAGCCGACCGCGAAGGTCGCCTGTTCCACGGCCACCGTTTCGAGGGCGACAGCGATGTGTCCGACGAGCCCGGGGCGTCCCGGCGGGTCTTCGACGGCGGAACGGCTCGCTACCCTGTACGTTCAGTTTGCACTGGACCTGGTGCGGTTCCGGCGCTGATCCGCAGGGCTGCGCCGGGTTGCACGTCGGACGAGAACATGTTCTAGAGTGAGTTCGATCTTCTGGACGGACCCGCTCCGGCGACACGACGAACGAGGTGATCTGTGCGAATAGCTCTGCTGTCGTACCGCAGCAAGCCGCACTGCGGTGGTCAGGGCGTGTACGTTCGACACCTCAGCCGCGAGCTCGCGGCGCTCGGCCACGACGTCGAGGTGTTCTCCGGCCAGCCGTACCCCGAGCTGGACGACGGGGTGACCCTGGTGAAGGTGCCCAGTCTCGACCTCTACCGCGAGGACGATCCGTTCCGCTTTCCGCACCCGCGCGAGATTCGCGACGCGATCGACCTCCTGGAGCTGGGCACGATGTGGACGGCGGGTTTTCCGGAGCCGCTGACCTTCAGCCTGCGCGCCGCCAGGCTGCTGCGGGCCCGGGCCGCCGAGTTCGACGTCGTGCACGACAATCAGTGCCTCGGCTACGGCCTGCTCCGCATCGCGGACGCGGGCCTGCCACTGGTCGCGACGATCCACCACCCGATCACCCGCGACCGGGAACTGGACCTCGCGAGCGCGCCGACGTTGCGCCGCAAGCTCACCCTGCGCCGTTGGTACGGGTTCCTGCGCATGCAGGCCCGGGTGGCGCGGCGCATCCCCACCCTGCTCACCGTCTCGAAGTCCTCCGAGGACGACATCCGTACCGCCTTCGAGATCCCCGAGGGGCGGCTGCGCACGATCCCGCTGGGCGTCGACACCGAGGTCTTCGCCCCGCCGACGGCCGAGCGCGTGCCCGGCCGCATCGTGTGCGTGGCCAGCGCGGACGCGCCGCTCAAGGGCGTCGCCAACCTGCTCGAGGCGGTGGCGAAGCTGCGCACCGAACGGCGGGTCGAGCTGGTGCTCGTCACCCGGCTCGCGCCCGGCGGGGTCACCGAGAAGCTGATCGAGCAACTGGCCATCGGCGACGCGGTGCGCACCGTCTCCGGGATCGACGACCGCGAGCTGGCCGAGCTGCTCGGTTCGGCGCAGGTGGCTGTGGTCCCGTCGCTCTACGAGGGGTTCTCGCTGCCCGCGGTCGAGGCGATGGCCTGCGCCACCCCCTTGGTCGCGAGCCGCGCCGGCGCGATCCCCGAGGTGGTCGGCGACGCGGGCATCCTCGTGCCTCCGGGGGACAGCGAACAGCTGGCCGCGGCGCTGGCGCGGGTTCTCGACGATCCCGCCGAGCAGATCCGCCTCGGGTCGGTGGCACGGGCACGCGTGCTCGAGCGATTCAGCTGGGCGGCCGTGGCCGCCCGGACCGTCCGGGCCTACCAGGACACCGTGGCGGCGCAGGCAGGAAGGACGAACACCTGATGCTGACAGTCGATTTCGACCGGCTCGGGGTCAAGCCCGGCGACCGTGCCATCGACATCGGGGCGGGCGCGGGCCGGCACTCGTTCGAGCTCTACCGTCGGGGCGCCGACGTGGTGGCGTTCGACCGCAGCGCGGAGGACATGAAGGCCGTCGGCGACATGTTCGCGGCGATGGAGCTCGAGGGCCAGGTTCCCGAGGGTGCCCTAGCCCGGGCCGAGGTGGGCGATGCCCTCGCCCTGCCCTACGACGACGAGACCTTCGACGTCGTGCTGATCTCCGAGGTGCTCGAGCACGTGCCCGAGGACGACCGTGCCATCGCCGAATTCGTGCGTGTGCTCAAGCCGGGCGGCGTCGCGGCCGTCACCGTGCCGCGGTGGCTGCCGGAGAAGATCTGCTGGGCGCTGTCCGACGCGTATCACGAGGTCGAGGGCGGGCACGTGCGGATCTACAAGGCCGACGAGCTCGCGGCCGAGCTGACCTCGGCAGGCCTGACGGTGCGCGGCCGGGAGCACGCGCACGCCCTGCACTCGCCGTACTGGTGGCTCAAATGCGCTGTGGGCGTCGACAACGACGACAACCCCCTGACGAAGGCGTATCACCGGCTCCTCGTGTGGGACCTGATGCAGGGGCCGTGGCTGACGCGCACCGCCGAGTCGTTGCTGAACCCGGTGCTCGGCAAGAGCGTCGTGTTCTACCTCGAGAAGCCGACGGTTCCCGTTGCCGGCCGCTGACTTCCGCCCCGGCGGGGCACGGCCGGCGGTTCCGGCCGTGCCGGGAGTGCTGTCCGAGGAACAGTGCCTGCACACCGCCCGCGCGATCGCCGACATGCAGGAGTCCTCCGGAGCGATCCCGTGGTTCCCCGGTGGTCACACCGATCCGTGGGACCACATCGAGTCCGCGATGGCTCTCACCGCCGCGGGGTTGCTCGAAGAGGCGGAGGCGGCCTTCGACTGGTCCCGTCGCACCCAGCGGCCGGACGGCTCGTGGCCCATGCAGTTCCGCGAGGACGCCGTCGAAAACCACGACGCCGACTCGAACTTCACCGCATACATCGCGGTGGGGGTGTGGCACCACTACCTCGTCACAGGCGACGTCGACCACGTGGAACGGCTGTGGCCGACGGTGCGGACGGCCCTCGACCATGTGCTCGAGTTGCAGGCGCCCGGCGGTGAGATCTACTGGGCACGAGGAGAACACGGCGCGGCCGACGAGGCCCTGCTGACGGGGTGCTCGAGCATCCACCACAGCCTGCAGTGCGGCCTGCGCCTCTCGGAGGTGGTCGGCGATCCCCACCCGGACTGGGAGGTCGCGTGGTATCGGCTCGGGCACGTGCTGCGCCGGCACCCGGAGGCGTTCGCGCCCAAACCGGAGTACTCGATGGACTGGTACTACCCGATCCTCGGCGGCGCGGTGCGCGGTGCGCCGGCCCGGCAACGGATCCGGGAACGCTGGGACGATTTCGTGGTCGGAGGTCTCGGAATCCGCTGCGTCGACCATCGGCCGTGGGTGACGGGGGCCGAGACCTGCGAACTCGTGCTCGCATTGGACGCGATCGGTGAGGCCACGACGGCCCGGGAACTGCTCGCGGCCATGCAGCATCTGCGCGATCCGGACGGGTCGTACTGGACCGGAATGGTTTTCACGGACGGTAAGCGCTGGCCCGTGGAGAAGAGCTCCTGGACCAGTGCCGCCGTGATCCTTGCCGCCGACGCGCTCTCACGCAGCACCGCGGGCAACGGTGTGTTCCGCGATGCCGCCGCACCCTCCGGATGGGTCGCGACCGAGAACTGCCACGAGGACTGCCGGGTGACGGTTTGAGCCGTCAGCCCGGCAGCACTCCGACGGTGCCACCGGTGCGTTCGAGCACCCGCAGCGACCCGGTCACCGACACCTCGGCGAACTCGCCGCTGCCGAGCGCGCGCAGGTAGACCTCGTACGGGGGTCGTCCGCCGTCCTTCGGGTCGGGGAACACGTCGTGGATGATCAGGGCCCCGCCGACACGCACCCAGGGAGCCCAGCCCGCGTAGTCCGCCTGCGCCGCCTCGCTGCTGTGACCGCCGTCGACGAACACGAACGCCGCCGGGGTCCGCCAGAACGCCGCGACCTGGCCCGACCGCCCCAGCACCGCGACGACGTGGGATTCGAGGTCCGCGTCGGCGAGGGTGTGGCGGAACCGGCCCACCGTGTCGAGCCGGCCGGTGTGCGCGTCGACGAGGGCCGGATCGTGGTACTCCCACCCGGGCTGGTGCTCCTCGGACCCGTGATGATGGTCGATCGTGACGATCGTGCCGCCGGTGGCCTTCGCGGCGGCACCGAGATAGACGGTCGAGCGCCCGCAGTAGGTGCCGACCTCGACACCGACACCGTCACCGAGGTAGCGCACCGCGGCGTCGTGCAGGGCCGTGCCCTCGTCGATCGGCATGAAACCCGGTGTCGCCTCGGCGAGTTCGATCATCTCCCGGGGTAGGGTGGTACGGGTCATGACGGCGGTCTCCGTTCGCTGCGGTCCGGTGGCGGGTGCTGAAGCGGCGTGTACTGACGAGCACATTACCCATCGCCGGTTCCGGTGCGGTACCCCGCGCACGGTGGGCGCCGGTCACGCGCCGTAACCGCCGTCGACGTCGAGTGTCTGCCCGGACACGAAATCCGCGCGGTCCGAGGCGAGGAACGCGACCGCCTCGGCGATGTCCTCGGCGTCGCCGAAGCGGCGCAGCGGAATGTTGTTCCGCGCGAACGACAGTGCGTGCTCGTCGAGATCGCCGGACCCGATCAGCCGGGCGGCCGTGCCGTCGGTGAGCATGCCCGGCCCCACCGCGTTCACGCGCACACCGAACCGTCCCTCCTCGGCCGCCAGGCCCCGCACGAGGGCCTCGATCGCACCCTTGGGTCCGGCCGACAGACCGTCCCGGACGGGGAACCGGCGGGTCGCGGCGGTGGTCACGGCGACGATGCTGCCCCGCGACTCCCGTAGCCGGGGCAGGGCGGGACGGACGAGGTTGAAGAACGCGCCCGCGTCGCCCACGAGCTGGTCGCGGAACTGCGCGGGCGTGACCCGGCTCAGGTGCAGCATCGGTACGTGCGGTCCCGCCGCGTAGACGAGAGTGTGCAGCGCACCGAAGGATTCGATCACCGCGTCCACGCCGCCGGCGGCCGCGGCACTGTCGCCCAGGTCCACCTGCAGCGACAGCACCTTCGCGCCGAGCGCGGACAGTTCGGTCGTCAGGGCTGCGGCGGCCGCCCCGCTGCGGCGGAACATGAACGCGACGTCGCTGCCGCGCTCGGCCAGCACCCGGCACACCGCTCGGCCGATCCCGCCGGTGCCGCCGGCCACGAGGGCCGCGCCCGGCCGGTCCGCGAAGTCCTGCACTCGTCACTCCCTGTGTTCTCGTGCCGCACGGTGAGCCGGTGGCAGGCTCACTTCGCCGCCTTGCGGCGCTCGGCGAGCACGCCGCCGATCATCGAGTCGAGCTTGGTGCCGAGCGGCCACCCCACGTAGTGGCACAGGAACAGGGCGATCTCCTTCAGCTGCTGTTCGTCGAGTTCCTCGTTGTGGAGGGCGGCGCCGACCTGGATCTCGGCCACGTCGATCAGTCCCTGTGCGGTGAGCGCACCGAGCAGCAGCAGCCGCCGGTCGCGGATACTGAGCCCGGGCCGGAACCAGATGTCGGCGAACAGGTGGTCCGCGGTGACGGCGAAGTGGTCGCCGGGCCCGTCCTGCATCTCCCAGCCGTACACCTTCGACATCATGTCCAGGCCGCGGCGGCGGCGATCGTCGGTCATATGCGTTCCTCCTGTCGGTTCCGGCTCTCGACGTCTCCGGTGCCGACGCCGAGTCCGGGTCCCAGACCGGTCAGTGCCCGCGTGGCCAGGGGCAGGTCGACGCCGAGACGGGCGCCGAGGCCGAGGGCCAGCGACAGGTCCTTCTCGCCCAGGGCGCGGACGTGGTCGAGGATCGGGAACCAGAAGTCGTCCGGCGGGATCGGTGCGGTGGTGTCCCGGAGCATGATCGCCCCGGCGCCACCGGTGATCGCGTCGGTGTGGCGGACCACCTTCCCGAGCGCGGTGATGTCCAGCCCGGCCGCCTCGGCGAGGCGCTGCGCCTCCGCGGCCGCGGTGAACGACACGAAGTGCAGTAGATTCCGGGCCAGCTTCATCCGGGTGCCCGCGCCGACCGGACCGGCGTGCACGACGAGGTCGGCGAACCGCGAGAACGGCTCGCGTACCGCGTCGAACGCCGCGTCGGAGGCGCCGACCATCACCGCGAGCCGGCCCTGCTCGGCGCCGGGGGCCCCGCCGCTGACGGGCGCGTCGACCAGTTCGACGCCGCGGTCGGCGCATTCGGCGGCGAGCTCGACGGCGGTGGTGTCGGCGATGGTCGAGTGGACCGCGATCACCGTGCCGGGCCGGGCCGTGTCGAGCAGCCCGGCGACGACGGTGCGGACCTGCGCGTCGTCGACCACGGTGACGCAGACGACGTCGCAGTCGCGCGCCAGGTCGGCGGGGTCGCCGGCGACCCGGGCGCCGGCCGCGGTGAACGGCTCGACGGCCTCGGGCCGGGCGTCGAGGACGGTGAGCCCACCCGGCCGGTCCAGCAGCCGCTTCGCCATCGGCGCGCCCATGTTGCCGAGGCCGATGTAGCCGAGCCTGGTCACGAGCGGATCACCTGGCCGCCGTCGACGTTGAAGATCTGCCCGGTGATCCAGTTCGCCTCGTCGGAGAGCAGGAACAGGCACATTCCCACCAGGTCCCCGGGCGTACCGATCCGCTTCAGCGGCAGTGTGGAGACCATGTCCGCCACCATGTTTCCCGGCGTGACGGTGCGGGTGGCCTCGGTGTCGATCGGACCCGGGGCGATCGCGTTGATGCGGATGTTCGAGCCGCCGAGTTCGACGGCCAGCTGCTGGGTCAGGCCGTTGACACCGACCTTGGCCAGGCCGTAGAAGCCGGAGTACACCCACGCGGCGGTCGACGACTGGTTGACGACGGAACCGCCGCGGTCCGTCATGTGCGGCCACGCCGCGCGGGTGATGTTGAGCGCGCCGTCCATGTTCACGCTCATGAACTTCTTGTAGTAGTCCCACGGGACGGTGAGCAGCAGGTCGAGCTTTATGCCCCCGTAGATGGCGGCGTTGTTGACGACGTGGTCGATGCTGCCGAACGTCTCGACCGTGAAGGCGGCGAGCTCGGTGGCCGAGTCGGGATCGGAGACGTCGACGGTCTTGAAGACGGCGATGCCGCCGTCGGCGACGATCTGCTCGGCGACCTGCTCGCCGCGTTCGGTGTCGATGTCCGCGACGACGACGGAGGCGCCCTCGGCGGCAAGAGCTCTGGCGTACGCCTCGCCGATTCCCTGCGCCGATCCGGTGACGATCGCGGTGCGGTCGGCGAAACGCGTTGTGCTGCGGGTCATGTTCGTCAGCCTCTCTGCTTCGCCGCCGGTTCGGCGACGAGCTTGGTCTCCAGGTATTCCTCGAATCCGGCCACACCCATCTCGCGGCCGATTCCGGACTGCTTGTAGCCGCCGAAGGGAGCGTCGGCGGCGTACCAGATGCCTCCGTTGACGCCCAGGGTGCCGGTGCGGACCCCCTCGACGACCCGGCGGACCCGGTCCTCGTCGGTGCCCCAGACGGCTCCGGACAGGCCGTAGGGGGAGTCGTTGGCGATGCGGATCGCCTCGTCGTCGCCGTCGTAGGGGAGGACCACGAGGACCGGCCCGAAGATCTCCTCCCGGGCGACGCGAGCGGTGTTGTCGACCCCGGCGATCAGCGTCGGTTCGAGGAAGAAGCCACGCCGGTGCTCGGCGGGACGGCCGCCGCCGACGACGATCGTCCCGCCCTCCTCGACGGCGAGCCGCAGGTAGCCCTCGACCCGTGCGCGCTGGTGCTCGGAGATCAGCGGACCGCACACCGTGCCGGGCTCGTTCGGGTCGCCGGGCCGGATGCCGCGCAGGGCGTCGGCGGTGACGCGGACCGCCTCGTCGTAGCGGTTCCGGGGGACGAGCAGACGGGTCGTGATGGCGCAGCCCTGCCCGGCGTGGGTACACACGGTGAAGGCGGCCATCGAGCATGCGGCTCCGAGGTCGGCGTCGTCGAGCACGATGAACGCCGACTTTCCGCCGAGTTCGAGGAACACCTTCTTCAGCGTCTCCGAGGCGGCGCGCATCACCGACCGTCCGGTGGCGGTGGAGCCGGTGAACGACACGAGGTCCACCCGCGGGTCGGTGGCGAGCAGGGCGCCGACGGCATGGTCGCTCGACGTCACGATGTTCACGACGCCCGGCGGGATGTCGGTTTCCTCGGCGAGGATCCGGCCCACGACCGCGGCGCACCACGGGGTGTCGGGCGCGGGCTTGAGCACCACCGTATTGCCGGCGGCGAGCGCGGGACCCAGCTTGGCGAAGTTGATCTGGTGCGGGAAGTTCCACGGTGTGATCGCCCCGACGACACCGACCGCCTCGCGGAGCACGTAGCGGTGGGTGGGGATGCCCATCGGCGCGGCATTGCCGAGATCCTGTTGCCACGGGTAGTTCTCGGCCAGGTCGGCGAAGTACCCGAGATCGTCGACGGGGCCCTCGAGATGGGCGGCGGAGGTGAGGAACCGGGGTGCGCCGACCTCGGCGATGGTGATCGCCCGCAGTTCCTCGATGTGGCCGCGCAGCGCATCGCGGAGCTGACGCAGGCAGCGGGCGCGGAAGGCGTGCTCGCGGGACCAGCCGGTGGTGTCGAAGGCGCGACGGGCCGCCTCGATCGCGGCGTCCATGTCGGCGGCGGTGCCGTCGGCGGCGGTGCCGAGCACCTCCGCGGTGGCCGGGTTCACGACCTCGAACGTGCCGCCGGAGCCGGGAACCAGCTTGCCGTCGACGAGCAGAGCCGAGCTGTCGCCGGGAATCAGGGACATCGGACGTTTCCGTTCTGGAGATTGGAAAGTGTCAGGTGTAGTAGGAGATTCGGATGCGCACATGGCGGGGACCGGTCGGTACGCGATGCTGACGCCTTCGCTGCGTGCCTCGGGTGCCCCTTGTCTGGACAGTTGTCTGGACTATAGTTCGGACAAGTGCGTGACGCAATGCCCCGCGTCGCCCGGCGAAGCGGCACGCGTGCGGAGGGGCCGGACGATGGGACTGGGCACGAGTCGGCGCACGGCACGACGGTCGGTCCCCGGCGTGGGTACGCCGCGGCCCCGGGCCTCGGCGGCTCCTCCGGAGCCGGCTCCCCACGGGGTCGAGTGATCGGCCCGGAGCGGGCGGGGAACGCCCGATCGCGCGGCGTGGATGGGGAGTGGTGGTCCCGCGGGGTCTACGGGCGGGCGAGTAGCGACGGCACGACGAACGCGTACAGCTTCGCCCGCAACCGGTCGAGCGAGCCCGCACTGGCGCCGAGCGCACTGATGTAGTTCATCTCGATCTCCGACAGCCATTCGTAGAGCAGGTCCAGATCGACATCGGCGCGAAGCTCTCCGGACTCCCGGGCCTCGAGCAGAATCGGCTCCCACAGTTCGCGGGTGAGTTGGACGGCACGGCCCGAGGTCGCGAGCAGGGTTGTGGCGAGTGTTGCCTCGGCGGGGGAAACGAGGAGATGGATCATCGGGTCGCGGAGGCCTCGGCGGATATTGGCGCACAGGCCCTCGACGATCCGTTCGCCGAATGTCGGGTAATTCCGGATGCGCACTCGCCACGGCTCCATGTTCATCCGTGCGCGGCGGACGATCGACGCCACAATGAGCGATTCGCGGTCCGAGAAGTAGCGGTAGACGGTCGCCCGGGACATGTTTGCAGCTCGCGCGACGTCGGCCATCGTGGTCTTCGTGATACCGAACTGTTCGAAGCATGATTCGGCGGCGACAAGGATCGCTGCGCCGACGTCCGTGGTCTCGGTGTCCGTCTTGTGTGCCACGCATGCACCATACCGCCGGGTAATCTGGATAAGACACTAGACGCCACATGTCTCATGTGCCACGCTGGGGTCATGCAGCGTGAAGACAAGATCGACCTCACTCGGCGCCTGATCGCGCACGTCGACAACAACAGCACCGACTACGCGGACGAGATGCTTCGTGTTCCGTTCTCCGTGTTCAACGACCCCGAACTGGCGAGCCTCGAGCGTGACGCCGTGCGCCGATTTCCGCACATCGTGGCGCACATCGACGAGCTGAAGAAGACCGGCGACTTCGTCACCACCGAGCTCATCGGCACGCCGCTGCTGGTGATCAGGCAGTCCGACGGCAGCGTCAAGGCGTTCTCCAACGTGTGCCGGCACCGAGGTTCCAAGGTCGAATTCGAGGAATCGGGATGCAAGCGCCTCTTCAGTTGCCCCTACCACAACTGGGCGTACGGCCGTGACGGTGCGCTGCGGGGAATGCCTCACGCCGAAGGGTTCGACGGCCTGGATCGATCGCAGTACGGGCTGGTCGAGTTCCCGTGCGAGGTGCGGCACGGGCTCGTCTGGGTCGTGCCGACGGTCGGTGCCGAACTGGACATCGCGAGGGTGCTCGGTGAGAAGCACGACGCCGAGGTCGCCGACACCGGTATTGCCACGTCGTTCCAGGTCCGCAAGGAGACCTGGAAGCTCGACATGAACTGGAAGATCGCGGTCGACGGCGTGCAGGACTCCTACCATCTGTGCCAGCTGCACACCAAGACCGTGTGCAACTTCCTCGAGGGCAACATCACGGCCTTCGATCTCGTCGACAGGTCGTGGCGAATCGTTGTGGCGCGCAAGGCGATCACGGAGGTTCGCGATGCGGATCCGGATTCCTTCGATGTCCGCGACTACTCGCTCGCGAACTACACGATCTATCCCGGCACGATGCTGGTCACCGAGCCGAATCACTTCGAGGTCTGGACCATCGTCCCCGACGTCGACGATCCCAACGTCTCGTACTGCACCATCCGGTTGCTGTCTCCGGCCGAACCCACGACTCCCCGGGAGAAGCGGGTACTCGAGAAGAACTGGGAACTCCTGATGGAGACTCTCCACGCGGAGGACTGGTTCGTCACGAAGACGATCACCGACAACGTCGCGCACGGCCAGGTGGACGAACTCGTCTACGGACGGAACGAACTGCCTGGGCAGGTCTTCCACAAGATGATCTCGGGCGATGCCGCTGCGATCGCGGAGGAGCGGCGGAAGAAGGCCGGCGTGACGACATGACCTCGCGTGAGTTGCTCGAATCGTCTCCCGCACCGGGTGTACTGCAACTGACGTTGAATCGTCCGGAGGTACACAACGCGATCTCGCTGTCGCTGCAACGGGCACTCGACGAGACGCTGACCCGTGCAGCGTGCGACGACGCCGTCCGGGTCGTGGTGATCGCCGGGTCCGGTGAGCGCGCCTTCTCTGCAGGGTACGACCTGCAGGAACTCGCGGCACTGTCGTCGGACGCGAACCTGGAGGCGATGCTCGAGCGCGAGGAACTGCTCTGGCGGTATCTCGAATTCGCCAAGCCCACGATCGCGGCAGTTCAGGGCGTGTCGTACGGCGCCGGGACACTGCTCGCTGTCTGCTCCGACCTACGGGTCGGCGGATCGTCGACACAATTCACCGTGACTGCGGCGAAGTACGGTGGTGCGAACCTGACCTGGGTGCTCGACACCTTGATCGGGGCCGGACAGACGCGAGATCTGCTCATGACCTCGCGTCCCGTCGCCGGCGACGAGGCATATCGGATGGGCCTGCTCACCCGATACGCAGGTGACGGTGACGTTCTCGGGACCGCGCTGGAGGCCGCGGCGCAGATCGCAGCGCAACCGCCCGAGGCGGTCCGGGAGATCAAATCGCTTCTGCTCGCCGGGCATGGTAAGGATCTGCGCAGCCGCTACGACCGCGAGAACGCGGTCGCACGCACCGCGCTGCGCCCTCGCCCCATCGGCGACATGTTCACGGAATTCTTCGGTGCCCGTGCGGGAACCGACTGAAAGGGGCATCATGGACGTCTCGCTACGCCCGAACGCACCGATCGATATCTGGAATCCGGACTGGAACGATCCGTTCGATCCGACAGTCGAGGCCGGCGACGAGTTCGCCGAGCTGGTCGCCGCAGTCCGTGCGGTACAGGAGGCTTTCACGCGGTCGCGTCCCGACCCTGCCGCCGCGTCGGGTATCGCCGGGACACTGCGTTCTGTTGCACAGCGATTGGAAGAACTCGAGGTAGGCGAGGACGATCAGATCGCGGGTCATCGCTGGGATCTGGCCGGTCGGGGACAGGCCCTGGCGCCGCCGCTGCACATCGACGCGGTGACGGAAACGACCGCTCGTGGGCGGGTCACGGTCGGGCGCTTCCATGCCGGTCGTTACGCGATGAACGGTGGTGTCACACCGCTGATCTTCGACGAGATCATGGCCCGGCTGGCCAATGATTCCGGACGTCCCTGGGCGCGTACGGCTTATCTGAACGTGAACTTCCGGGCGCCTGCCCCACTCGACGTCGAACTCCGTGTGGAGGCGGAGTACCTGCGACAGGACGGACGCAAGCGGTTCATGCGCGGAACCATGTACAACGGCGATGTGCTCGTCGCCGATGCGGACGGACTCTGGGTGGAACTGAAACCCGAACAGACGCTCAATATTTCCGAAGGAGGAGACGTATGAGTGGTTACTCGTTGCTCGAGGGCATGCGCATCCTCGAGGTCGCACAACTGGCGCCCGCATCGGTCGGTGGGCACCTTGCCGACCTGGGTGCCGAAGTCATCAAGATCGAATCAGGGCCGCTCGGCGATCCGGTGCGCATCGGCGGCAGCCGCGCGATCGGCGACCAGGACGGTCCGTCGTTCATGCATCTGAGGTGGAACCGGGGTAAGAAGAGCGTTGCACTCGACCTGCGGTCCCCCGAAGGCGCGCAGGCTTTCCTCGATCTCGCCCGGACGTGTGACGCGGTCGTCGAGGGCATGCGCAGCGGTTACCTCGACTGGCTCGGTGTCGGCTACGACCAGCTGCGAGAGGTCAATCCGAAGATCGTCTTCTGCACGGTCTCGGGTATGGGATCCGATGGGCCCTACAGCCGGCTCGGGACCGGGGGTCCTGTGTTCGATGCGTACGCGGGGCTGCGCGACGTGCGCACACCGGAGGAACCGCCGACCGACGGGATCGCGGGGTCCACGACTGCGCCGATCGCGATGTACGCGCTGGGTGCCTACGGCGCGATGGGCCTGCTCGCAGCGGTACATCGTGCCGATCGCACCGGTCGCGGCTGCAAGCTCGAGGTGGCGGGCATCGACGTGGCCGCGTCGTGGATGCCGGACCTGGTCGATGCCGAACTCAACAAGGATCGATCCATCCATCGCCCCACGTGGCTGCCGGACGGACGGCTGCCCGATTGGCCGCGACTCGAGGCGTACCGCACGAAGGACGACGAGGCCGTGCTGTTCGGCTCGCACGTCGACAAGTTCTGGCGCAACTTCTGCATGGCCGTCGACCGGCCGGATCTGCTTGAGATCGATCTGGCGGGTACCGATCCGGAAGCGCCGGCGCGCGCCGACCGTGTATACCGCGAGCTTCGCGAGATCTTCCTGCAGCGCACCCGCGACGAGTGGGTCGCGCTGTTCCTCGCGCACGACATCGCGGGTGGACCGGTGAACAGCGTCCGGGACATGATCGCCGATCCACACTTCGCCGGTCGCGCGAACACGTACCGCGTCGAGTACGAGGGAGTGGGTGAGCTCGAGTTCGTGGTGAGCCCGGTCCGGGTGCAGGATGAGAAGTTCGCGCCGTCGCTACCGCCGGAGCTCGGGGCGGACACAGCGGAAGTCCTCCGAAAAGTGTTAACACGCAGTGTATCCGACCATTCCGACGCGATAGGACCGATCTCGCGCGGGTAGGGGCGGCAAGGTCGGAATCCCCGCATTCTGTTGTGCCAACTATCTACAGATGTTAGATTAACTGCGACCTCGGTGACGGCGATCACACACCGCCTCGGTGGGTGATCCGGCCCGACGGTCGCGCAGCAACTCCAGACGCGCCGCCCGACGGAGGCGCGTCCGAATCGGGTGGACGGGCCCGGCGCGGGCCGCACCCCCACCGCCGTGAGCGAGAGCGGGGTACGCCGCCACGGCGAGCATGAGGAGACGACAATGAATCTGACCGATCTGGTTCGATACTGGGGCAAGACTCGTCCCGCCCAGCAGGCGATCGTGTTCGGCAACACCTCCCAGACGTGGTCCGAGGTGGACGCAGTCACCGACGCGCTGGCCCGTGGCCTCGCCGCCCGGGGCGTTCGTAAGGGTGACCGCGTCGGGGTGATGATGCTCAATCGACCGGAACTGGCGCACGTCATCCTCGCGACACTCAAGCTCGGTGCGATCAGCGTCCCGCTCAACTTCCGACTGCTCGGCAAGGAACTGGCTCCGATGCTCGTGGATTCGGCGCCGCGGGTCGTGATCGTGGAGAACGAGCTGGCTCCGTTGCTCGAGGAGGCAGCGGCCGAAACCGAGTTCGAGATCTTCGCGATCGGGGGAAGCGACCACCGTGCATACGAGACGCTGCTCGACCCCGGAAACGTGCCGGACGTTCACATCGAGGCGTCCGATCCGGCATTCATCTGCTACACCTCGGGCACCACGGGTATACAGAAGGGTGCGCTCGTCACACATCGCAGCGCACTCGCGCCCGGTATCGCGCAGGTGCTCAGCCACGGCATTTCCCGCCGCGACCGCGTGATGTGCTCGGCGCCCCTCGTCTACACCGGCTCGGTCCTGTCGATCTTCATGCAGCTCGTGGTGTTGCCGGGATCGACGATGGTGCTGCTGCGCGAGTTCGATCCGGCGATCGCCCTGGACACGTTCGAGCGTGAGCAGGTCACCGCGACCACAACAGTGCCGGTGATCTGGGAGCGCATGGCCCAGCTCCCGGACTTCGGAACCCGCAAGCTCGCGAAATTCACGTTCGCCGGCGCCGGTGGCGCACCCGTGAGCCTGGACCTGCTCGACTTCTACAACAGCCGCGGCGTGCCGCTCACCCAGGCATACGGACTGACCGAGGCCTCGGGAATGGTCTCGACGCTGTACTACGAGGACGCTCGTACCCGGCCGGGCTTCGCCGGCCTGGCCCTGGCCGGCACCCAGGTGCGCATCGGCAGCATCGCCGGTGGCTTCGCCGCACCGAACGAGGTCGGCGAGATTCTGGTGCGCGGCGAGCACGTCATGCGGGAGTACTGGAACAAGCCCGAGGCGACGGCGGACACGCTTGTCGACGGCTGGTTGCGCACCGGCGATCTGGGCCTGCAGGACGAAGGCGGCTTCCTCAAGGTCGTCGACCGCCGCAAGGACATGCTCATCTCCGGTGGACTCAACGTATACCCGGCCGAGATCGAGAAGGCGCTGCACGGCATCGACGGCTTGGTCGACCTCGCGGTGATCGGCGTCAAGGACGACCGATGGGGTGAGGTCCCGATGGTGGTGTTCCACAGTCAACGGCCGGCGGACGACATCGTCACCGACATCGCGTGCGTCGCGAGCGGGAACCTGGCCAGATTCAAGCGCCCCGCGGTGGCGCTCGCGCTCGACGAACCGCTGCCGCGCACCTTCTCGGGCAAGCTTGCGAAGGCTGTTCTCCGAGAGCGCTTTCAGACGCCGCCGGCCCATGCGATCCCGGTACCCCGAGAGGCGCAGTCGGCGGATGCCGCGACGTCCCGGTCCTGAGGTTCATTTCCCCTTCTCCGAGAGGACACGCACCGTGAGCAGTACCCGCGATGTGGACATCACCAAGATCATCGACGACTCGCCCCTGTCATCCCTGCAGAAGCGTGTCCTCGCCCTGTGCCTCGGTCTCGCGATCCTCGATGGCATCGACGCACAACTCATCGGGTTCGTCATTCCTGCCATGTCGGCGGACTGGGGACTGTCGCCCGCGTCCTTCGGCTTCGCGCTCGCGCTGAGTACCGGCGCGATGGTCGTGGGCAGCCTGCTCTTCGGGCCGCTGGCCGACCGCTACGGCCGCCGCAGGATCATCATGGTGTGCACTGTCATCTTCGCGGTGTTCACGCTCGCCACCGCGCTGGTGACCTCCATGACGGCGCTGATCGTGCTGCGCGTGATCGCGGGTCTCGGCCTCGGCGGTGTGACACCGAATCTCATCGCGATGGTGAGCGAATACAGTCCTGCCCGGATGAGGGCGACGATGGTGACCGTGACGGTCGCGGGCATGTCGCTGGGTGGCTTCGTCGGTGGTTTCGCGGCCGCGTTCCTCATCCCGAAGTTCGGGTGGCAGGCGCTGTTCGTCGTCGGTGGCGTGTTACCGCTGATCTTGATGGCTGTGGCGATGCGGTGGCTGCCGGAATCCGTGAAGTTCCTCGTTGCCCGAGGCCGCAACGAGGAGGCCGCGCACATCGTCGACGAGATCGCGCCCCACGCACGCGTCACCGCCACGGCCAGGTTCGTGCAGGACACGTCGACCGTGACGAAGTCGCCGGTGAGCGTCCTGTTCCAGGGCGGCCGCGCGGTCGACACGGTCCTGTTGTGGGGCGTGTTCGTCATCAACTTCCTGGTCATCTATTTTCTGCTCAGCTGGATGCCGACGCTGTTCGGCGAAGGCGGTCGGAGTGCATCGACCGCGTTGCTCGCCGCGTCGCTGTTCAACCTCGGCGGGATGACGGGTGCGCTGACATTCGGCCGGATCACCGACCGGATCGGCAACGGCTTCGTCGTGGTGATGGCGGGCTACACGCTCGGAGCCGTGTTCACTGCGCTGGTCGCGATGCTTCTCGGCAGCGGATGGTTGCTGCTGCTGGCGGTCTTCTTCGTCGGATTCGGCATGTCCGGTAGCTCGGCCGGCATCATCGCGATCGCAGCCACGGTGTATCCGGTTGCGGTCCGCGCGACGGGTGTCGGCTGGGCAATGGGCATCGGGCGAATCGGCTCGATCGCGGGTCCGGCGGTCGGCGCGCTTCTGATCGCGGCGGGGTTGGGTGCGCAGAGCATCTTCCTCCTCACGATCGTGCCGACGCTGCTCGCTGTCGTGACTCTCGGGGTCATGTCCATCCGGAATCGCCGAGTGCAGAGCAACCGCCGTTCCGAGACCGCTACGACACCCCACACCATGGCTGCAGCCGAATAGCCCTACGCGGTTGACGGTTATTCACCGCATGGAGTTCTGCTGGTGAATAACCGTTTGCCGTTCGTGGCCGCCGCAACAGGCTCATGTTGTGCCATTTACCTACAGATGTTAGATTGCGATGACGTCGGTGACGATCATCACATCCTGCAGAGCCCATCGCCTCTGCCGAACAGCGGACGGAGCGGACAGTGCCGGTGAAGTTGTCCTATTGCCGCCTGTGCCCCGCCTCGTGCGGGGTGCGGGTGGAGGTCGACGGCGATCGGATCCTCGGCATCGTCGGCGACGGACTGCACCCGTTGTCGGGCGGCTACTCGTGTCCGAAAGGACGTCGTGGTGGCGACTTCCATCAGGGGCCGGATCGGCTCACCACCTCGATGCGCCGCACCCCCGGCGGCAACTTCGAGCCCATCCCGGTGGAGGTCGCGATCGCGGAGATTGCCGAGCGCCTCGAAGCGATCACGGGGGAGCACGGTCCGGACGCACTGGCATTGTTCATGGGAACCCAGCAGAACTTCGCGGCGCTGACCGGCCCGATGGCGCGGGCGTGGTTCCGCACCACCGGATCCCGGAAACTGTTCTCGACCATGACGATCGATCAGTCCGCCAAGTGGATCGTGCAGTCGCGGATGGGGGAGTATCTCGGCGGGCGCCAGCGCTTCGACACCGCGGACGTGTGGCTGCTGGCCGGCACGAACCCGATGGTGTCGCTCAACGGCGGTGACGGGGACGGCGCGATCACTCAGAACCCGTCCGTGACGATCCGCAGGGCGCGCGAGCGAGGGCTGAAGCTCATCGTCGTCGATCCTCGGCGCACCGAAACTGCGGTTCGTGCGGACCTGCACCTGCAGCTCCGCCCCGGCACCGATGCCGCACTGTTCGCAGGACTGCTGCACGTGATCCTGTCCGAGGGTTGTCACGATCACGGGTTCTGCGAGCGCTTCGCAGACGGCCTCGAGGAGCTCGGCGCGGCGGTCGCACCGGCGACACCGGCGCACACCGAAGCGGTGACGGGCGTGCCGGCCGCCGATGTCATCCGCGCGGCCCGGATGTTCGCGGCGGGGCGGCGGGGCATGGCGACAACGGGCACCGGGGTGTGCATGGGCCCGCATTCCAATGTCGCCGAACACCTGGCCGCGTGCCTGAACGTCGTCTGCGGTCGGTACCTCCGCGAAGGCGAGGTGACACCCAACCGCAACGTTCTCGCACGGACGACCCCGTTGAAGGCGGAGGTTCGTCCGCCGTACCGGACCTGGGAATCCGGGTTCCGCAGCCGCATCGGCGGGATCGGCACGATGAACGGCGAGCTGCCGTCGGGCATTCTTGCCGACGAGATCCTCGAGCCGGGCGCCGACCGGGTGCGGGCACTGGTGGTCTCGGGCGGGAACCCGGCGCGGGCCCTGCCGGATCGGGAGAAGGCCGAACGTGCACTGAGCGAGCTGGAGCTCTTGGTCTGCGTCGACACGCGAATGTCCGACACCGCCCGGCTGGCCGACTATGTGATCGCGCCGACGATGGCGTACGAGCGACCCGACCACACCTTGCTGATGGAGTTCTTCTTCGCCCGGCCCTTCGCGCAATACACACCACGACTCGTGGCTCCGCCCGCAGGCGTGATCGAGGACTGGGAGTTCTTCTTCCGCCTTGCCTCTGCGGCCGGGCACACGGTGAAGTTCGCCGGGCGGGTGCTCGATCCGGACGTGCCGCCCACCTCGGACGAAATGCTCGCGATGTTCGCAGAACGCGGGCGCGTTTCCATGGACGAAGTGATGTCGGCACGACGCGGCACGCTCGCGCCTCCGGAGGAGAAGGTGGTCGGTCCGCCCGCAGAAGGAGCGTCCGAACATCGCCTCGCCCTGTGCCCGGACGATGTGAGCGCAGAAATCGCTGCTGCACTGGGTGAGTCGACGCCACAACGCGGGCTCACCATGCGGCTGACGGTGCGCCGCATGCGGGAGCTGATGAATTCGGTGGGCCGGGATGTCAGCGGGCTCGCACGCTTCGGCTACAACCCCGCACACGTGAATCCGCAGGACCTGCGGCAGCTCGGCATCGAACACGGCGACATCGTGCGCATCCGCTCGGCCCACGGCCGCATCCGGGCTGTCGCACACACCGACCCCACCGTCCGACAGGGCACGGTCTCGATGACCCACTGCTGGGGTGCGTCCGACGCCGACGCGGACCCCCGCGGAGTCGGCAGCAATGTCAACGACCTGACCGGCTACGACCGAGTCCAGAACATCAACGCGATGCCGGTGATGACTGCGGTGCCGGTGGCCGTCGAATCGGAGGTCCCCGCCGGTGCTCACTGACACTTCCGCCACGACGGTAGGCGCACGCATCTGTCCGCTGTGCGAAGCGACGTGCGGTCTGCTCTTCGAACTCGGCGGACGCACGGTGACGTCGGTGAGGCCGAACCCCGACGACGTGTTCACCGCAGGGCACAGTTGCGCGAAGGGGCTGGGCCTCGGGCAACTGGAGAACGACCCCGACGTCATCCGCACTCCGTTGATCCGCGACGGGGACGATTTCCGTGAGGCAACGTGGGACGAGGCGTTTGCCGAGATCGGTCGGCGACTGCCTCCGATCATCGCGGCGGACCCCAACAGTTGCGCTGTCTACTCGGGCAACCCGGCCGCGCACCACCTGGACCCGTCGTTCTACACGTTGCCGCTGATCTCGGCGATCGGCACCCGCAATGTCTACTCGCCCGCCAGCATCGACACTCTTCCGAAGAACTACGCGAACGCATTGCTCTACGGAACCGGGCTCGGAATGGCGGTCCCCGATATCGACCGCACGTCGTATCTGCTGATCCTGGGGTCGAATCCGCTCGTGTCGAACGGGAGCACCGTCACCGCGCCGGGAATCGGGAGGCGTTTGGAAGCGCTGCGAGAGCGCGGTGGCACCCTGGTGGTGGTCGACCCGGCGCGCACCCGGACGGCGGAGGTCGCCGACCTCCATCTCGCCATCCGGCCCGGTACCGATGCGTTTCTCCTGCTCGCACTCGTCTCGGTGATCGCGACCGAGGGGCTTGCTGCGCCCGGGCGCCTGACCGGGTACGTCGACGGATTGGACGACGTCCTTCGGCTCACAGAACAGTTCACCCCGGACGCGGTCGCGGAGATCTGCGGTATCGACGCCGACGTGATCCGCCGGATCGCACGGGATTTCGCCGCTGCCGACTCGGCCGTTGCCCATTCCCGGATGGGTTCGTGCACACAGGAGTTCGGTTCGGTCGCCAACTGGATGGTCGAGATCCTCAACATCGTGACCGGCAACCTCGATCGGCCGGGGGGCGCGATGTTCCCCGTGCCACCGGCAGGCGGTCCGACCACCTGGCCCGCCAACCCGAAGGCTCCGCTCGTGTTCGACCGATGGCGGTCGCGGGTCCGGAACATGCCGGAGGCGATGGGAGAGATCCCCGCGGTCTGTTTCGCCGAGGAAGTCCTGACCCCGGGCCCGGGACAGGTGCGGAGCCTGATCACGATCTCCGGCAACCTGGCACGGTCGTTTCCGAACAGCCACGCTGTCGAGGCCGCCCTGGCCGATCTCGAATTCATGGTGTGCATCGACGGGTACCTCAACGAGACGACCCGCTATGCCGATGTCATCCTGCCACCTCCACCGCTGACGACGCGGGGCCACCACGACCTCGCGCTCACCCACTTCCAGGTGCGCAATGTGGCCCGGTACACGGCCCCGTTGCTCGAGCCGAGTCCGGGCCAGGTCCCCGAGTGGCAGATTTTGCTGCGCCTCGCGGCAATCGTCCGTGGCGAACCGGAGCGGCCGGTCACCGAGCTCGACGACGAGGTCGCCACCACAGCGATCCGTCGCGCAGCGAAGCTCGCGGGCTGCGAACTCGACGACGTCGTACGGGCGACCGCGGGCCGCACCGGCCCGCAGCGGCTGCTGGACCTGCGGTTGCGCAGCGGCCCGTACGGCGACCGGTTCGGTGCCGTTCCCGGCGGACTGACCCTCGAACTGCTCGAACGCAATCCCAACGGCATCGACTACGGGCCGTTGCAACCGCGAATCCCCGAGGTGCTGCGGACCCCGAATGGACGGATCAACCTCGTCCCCGATGCGTTGACCGCCGACCTGCCGCGCCTGCGTGACACGCTGGCACAACCCGTGCCGGAGCTGGTCCTCGTCAACCGGCGACAGCGTCGCGGTATGAACTCCTGGCTGCACAATGCGCTGCCACAGCCCGACACAGGTCAGTGTGCGCTGTTCATGAATCCGTTCGACGCTGCCGCACGCAACCTCGTGGACGGCGACACGGTGCGTATCGCATCGAAGACCAGCGCTGTCGTCGCCGAACTGCGCATCACCGACGCGATGCGTCAGGGCGTGGTGAGCCTGCCGCACGGGTGGGGTCACGACGGCCGTGGTCTCCGCACCACTCGCTCGGCCGCTGCACCCGGTGCGAACGTCAATGCCCTGGTCGACGACACCGTGGTCGAACCGCTGACAGGCGCCCCGATCTTCAACGGTTTCCCCGTCGACGTCACCCGCGTGGAAAGGCCGCAGTCATGACCGGGGAGTCGGGTGCTCTGACCGGCACCACGATCGGTGTCGTCGGCGCCGGGATGATGGGATCGGCCCTCGCGTACACGTGCGCACGGGCCGGCGCCGACGTCGTGCTCGTTGCGCGGACCCTCGAGGGTGCGCGCCGCGGAAGGGCGTACGCCGACCGGCGCGAAATGCGTGCACTGCAGGCCGGGACGACGGATACGGCGGTCTCACAGGCGTTGCTCGCCCGCATCACGCCTACCGAACGGGTTTCGGACCTCGCGCCGGCCTCGTTGGTGGTCGAGGCCGTGGCGGAGAACGTCGCCGCCAAACAACAGGTCCTGCAGTCGGTCGAGGCCGTCACCGACCCGGGCACCTTCCTCGCGTCGACGACGTCGACCCTGCCGATCACAACCCTCGCATCCACGCTGGCACGTCCGGAGAACTTCGTCGGGATGCACTTCTTCTCGCCCGTCGACCGGATGGCGTTGGTGGAGACGATCACCGGTACGCGCACGTCGGAGACCACTCTCGCGGCATCCTTGACGTACTCACGGAAGCTCGGGAAGACGCCCATCGTGGTGCGCGACAGCCGGGGGTTCTTCACCAGCCGGGTGATGCAGCCCTATCTCGACGAGGCGATGGTCGCGGTCGGGGAAGGAATCGATCCGGTCCTCGTCGAGCGTGCGGCGCTCGAAGCGGGATACCCGGTGCCGCCATTGCAATTGCTCGACGAGATCACGTTGACCCTCAACCGCGCGGTGCAGCGAGAGAACCGAGCCGCTGTCGGGACCGCCGGCGGCGCGTGGCGGGCGACTGGTGCGGACCGTGTCCGCGACCGGATGATCGACGAGCACGGTCGAGTCGGTCGATCGGTGGGACGCGGATTCTACGAGTACGACACCGACGGCACGCGAATCGGGTTGTGGCCCGGCCTTCGCGACGTGTTCGGGACGACCCGGAGTATCCCGGTCGACGACATGCGCGACCGGTTGCTCTTCGTCGAGGTGATCGAAGCGCTGCGTTGTCTCGACGAAGGTGTGATCGGTTCCGAGGCCGACGCAGACACCGGATCCGTTCTCGGCATCGGATTCCCCGCGCACACCGGTGGGGTCGTGTCGTTCCGGCGGTCCTATACCGGTGGTGCGGAGGGATTCACGGCTCGCGCCCGCGAACTTGCCGACCGCTACGGCCACCGCTTCCTCCCGCCGGAACAGAGTTCGGAAGCACACGATCAACCGGAGTATCCATGACATACGTAGTCACCCAAGCCTGCTGCAACGACGCGACGTGTGTCGCGGTGTGTCCGGTGAACTGCATTCACCCGACTCCCGACGAAGCGCAGTACGCGCGCACCGAGATGCTCTACATCGATCCGGACACCTGCATCGATTGCGGGGCGTGCGCCGACGTGTGTCCGGTGGAGGCGATCGCGCCCGACAGCGATCTCACACCCGAGACCGAGATCTACAAGGATCTCAATGCCGCATACTTCCTGGGGAACCCGACCGTGTCCGGCCCGACGGAGGTGCCGAAGGAGCCCGTCGTCGTCGCCGAGCGGCCCGGTCCGCTGCGGGTGGCGATCGTGGGTTCCGGTCCGTCCGCCTTCTACGCTGCCGAGGAATTGCTGAAACGGCGTGACATCGACGTGGAGGTCTCCATGTTCGAGCGGCTCCCCGTCGTCGGTGGGCTCGTCCGCTTCGGTGTGGCACCGGATCATCAGACGACGAAGGCCGTCGAGCGGGTCTTCGCCCGTACCGCCGGCCGCAACGGCTTCCGCGCATTTCTCGGTGTGGAGGTCGGACGTGACCTCAGCGTCGACGAACTGCTCGACCACCACCATGCGGTGATCCACGCAGGCGGCGCTTCCGACGACCGGAAGCTCGGTATCCCGGGCGAAGACCTGCCGGGCAGCTTTGCCGCACGTGAATTCGTGGCCTGGTACAACGGGCATCCGGACTACGCCGACCGTACGTTCGATCTGTCGGGGCGTCGCGCCGTGGTGATCGGCAACGGCAATGTCGCGTTGGATGTAGCGCGGATCCTGGCACGCGATCCCGAGCGGCTCGTGCCCGGCGACATCGCGGAGCATGCTCTGGATGTACTGCGCCGCAGCGCGATCGAGGAGGTGGTGGTGCTCGGGCGCCGCGGCCCCGAGCACGGGGCGTTCACGACACCGGAACTGCTGGCGCTGGGCTCGTTGCCCGAGCTGGACGTGACCGTCCACGGCGGTTACGACGCGCCGGAGGGCGCCTCGATCAAGCTGCAGACGATCGCCGAGTACGCGCACCGGCGTCCGCAACCGGGCAGGCGGAGGATCACGCTACGCTTCCAGGCCGCGCCGGTCGAGATTCTCGGCGGCACTCGCGTCGAGGGTCTGCGGATCGCACCGTACGGCCAGGCGGGGCCCGGCGAGGACCTCGACGCGTCTCTGGTGTTGCGGTCGGTGGGGTATCGCGGCCGTCCGGTGTCGGGTCTGCCGTTCGACGCGGTCCGCGGAACGATACCCAACGTCGCAGGTCGCGTCGTCGATCCGGCCGGCAACCGTCCGATATCCGGTGTCTACGTAGCAGGCTGGATCAAGCGGGGGCCGACCGGCGTGATCGGGACCAATCGATATTGCGCAGCCGAGACCGTCGAAGCGATCGTTGCTGACCACGAACGCGCCCTCCTGTCGCGGCCGAGCCGCACGGGCGACGATCTGGCGGCGATCGTCGAGACGCGCTGTCCGGACGCGTTCGGCTTCGACGGCTGGCGGCGCATCGACCGGTACGAACGTACCGAGGGGCGTCGCCAAGGCCGTGCCCGTCGGAAACTGGTCGAGGTCGATGCGATGCGCGCCGTCGCCCATGGTGCGGACGCCCATTCGTACTTGCCTCAATAAACGACAACCTTTAGATTTAACAGGCGGGTGTGATCTGCGCCTCACCGAGGTGGGCCCGCATCGACGACACACATTCATGGAGGGCTACATGAGCGGCACCGTTGTAGACGCTTTGACCTACTGGTCTCGGTCGAAGCCGGATCTGCCCGCGATCGATTTCGACGGCGATGTCGTCAGCTACGCAGAGCTGTCGAGCTGGGCAGACGGTGTTGCGCACGACCTCGCCTCCCGTGGCGTCGCGCCGGGTGATCGAGTGGGCTTCCTCGGTGCCAACAGCCTGGAATGGGCCGTGGCCTCGCTCGGCGCCATGAAGGTCGGCGCCATCGCCGTGGGTTTCAACCAGCGCATGCTCACCGGCGAGCTCACCACCCTCGTCGACGACTGTGAACCCTCCGTGGTCTACTGCGAAGAGGCACTGCTGCCGCGACTCGAAGAGGTCCAGCAGGCACGCAACACCTTCTCGGTCGCCGTGTTCGAGAAGGATGTGCGCCCGCTGCGCGGCCGCGAACACGCGAAGTACCGCTCGCCGGTCGTCGATCTCGACACTCCCACTGCCATCGTGTTCACCAGCGGCACCACCGGGAAGCCGAAGGGTGTGATCTTCACGCACGCCACGATTGCCGGTGAGATGCACGAGTGGTCGCTGATGGAACCGATTCAGCCGAACGGTCTGCGCCCGGTACTGGTGCTGCCGCTGTTCACCGCCGCCGGCATCGTCTGGGGCATCTCGCGTGTCGTGCTGCACGGCGGAACCTTGTTCCTGCAGCCGGGATTCGACCCGTCGTCGGCGCTGCGCGTCCTCTCCGAGGACAAGGCCAACACCCTGACCGGGCCCCCGATTCTCTTCGAACAGATCGCGAAGGTGCCCGGATTTGCCGACACGGATCTGAGCCACATGATCACCGCACACGTCGGCGGTGCCCGCGTGCCTGTCGACCTGCTGCACAAGTGGCAGGCCCAAGGGGTGTCCCTGAGGCAGATCTACGGTCAGACCGAGATCGGCGGATCGGCCACCGCAATGCCGCGGGACGAAGCCGCGGAACACCCCGACAAGTGCGGGTGGGGCGGCATCTTCACGAAGATCCGGGTGGTCGACCCCGAAGGAAACGACCTCCCGCCCAACGAAACCGGTCAGATCCTGCTGCGCGGACCGGGCATGATGCCGGGATACTGGCGCAACGAGGAGGCCACCCGTGCGACTCTGATCGACGGCTGGCTCCAGACCGGCGACCTCGGCAAGCTCGACGAGAACGGCTACCTCACGTACGTCGACCGCCTCAAGGACATGATCATCTCCGGTGGCCTGAACATCTCGCCCGCCGAGATCGAGACCGTCATCAATCAGATCCCAGAGGTCGAAGAGGTCGCGGTGATCAGCGTCCCCGACGCCAAGTTCGGCGAGACGCCGGCAGCGCTGGTCAGGACGAGCGCGCAGATGAAGGAATCCGAGGTCGTCGCCTTCTGCAACGAGCGTCTCGCCGACTACAAGGTGCCGCGCTACGTCGTCTTCATGGACGAGCCGCTGCCCCGGATGCCCAGCGGGAAGATCGCGAAGCGCCAGTTGCGCGACGCCTTCGCGGATGTGCCCGACAACTACGAGAAGGTCCGGTAATCCAGTGGTGAACCCGCAGAAAGTTGCTGTCGTTACCGGCGGGGGGCGCGGCATCGGCGCGGCCATCTCGCAGCGGCTCGCCGCCGATGGATTCGCCGTCGCGGTCAACTATTCACGTAGTGCGCGCGATGCCGAGGACGTAGTCGCGAAGATCGTCGCGGACGGCGGACAGGCCGTGGCAATCCGGGCCGACATCTCGAAAGCCGCCGACGCGGAACGGCTCATCGCCGACACGACGGCCCGACTGGGTGCTCCCACCGTGCTCGTCAACAATGCGGGCATGAACAAGGCCGGTGCGGCCCGTAAGCAGTCCCCCGACGAGTTCGACGAAGTCATCGCGGTCAATCTCAACGGCGCGTTCTACTGTACACACTTCGCATTGCCCGCAATGTACGACGCAGGTTGGGGCCGTGTGGTGTTCGTGAACAGCCCGTCGGGCGGGCGCCGGCCGTCGCCCGGCATGAGTGCCTATTCCGCAGCCAAGGCCGGTCTCGTAGCCATGACCAAGACGATGGCGGTGGAGGTGGCCCGTCGCGGCATCACGGTCAACTCTGTGATGCCCGGCTTCGTCGCCACGGACATCGTGTCGTCGGGAGGCGAAGCCGGCGTGGAGGCCCTGACCAGGCACTGGCCGTCGATTCCGCCCGAGTCGATCGCCTCGACGGTGTCGTTCCTGGTGAGCGACAACGCCGCCGACGTCTCCGGTGAGGAGATCGGTGTGTGGCGGGGTGGTCCGGTCGGCGTCTGAGATGCGACCACGATGCGACCCGTGCCGATTCGATCGGCACGGGTCGCATCGTTGTTGCGTGCCCCCTGCACCCGTGCGCGTTTCTGGTAGCTCTCGCTACCAGAAACGCGCACGGTGTTGGGTAGGTGTTACACCGACACCGGGGCTCGGTCGTCGTCCTGCTTCAGGACGGACGACGACCGGGTACGGGACAGGACGGTTGCTGCGAAACCGAGCAGCGAGACGACGCAGACCAGGAGGCTGAGCCACACCGTCGTGTCGTCGAACGCCAAGGCGACTGCGATGACCGGGACGATTGCCGCGCCGAGCGCGTTGCCGGCCTCACGACCGAGACCGAGGCCACTGTAGGCGTGCTGCGTGTGGAACAACTCGATGACGTACGCGCCCATCGGACCGAAGATGGCGGCGACTCCGACCCCGTTGCCCAGTGCCATGACCACCCAGTACAGCAACGGAGGAGTTGCTGCCCCCGACAGGAGTGAAATGCCCACCCACGCGAATACGGCGCTGTAGAGGAAGCCGAACATGATCACAGGCTGTCGTCCGACACGATCCGACAGTGCTCCGAAGAGCGGGATCAGAACGGTATTCGTGAGTTGCGCAGCGATCAGACCGACCAGTACTTCGGTTCTACCGAAACCGAGCTGGTTGGTGCCGAAGGTGCCCATGAACACGATGTAGAAGTAGCCGATACCGGTCTGTCCGATGGTCATCACAAGGACGGTCAGAAGGGCGCGCGGCTGCTGTCGGATCACATCGAGAATGGGACTCTTCGACAGGGCGTCGGATTCCTTGATCTCGCGGAACGCGGGCGTCTCGGGCAGGGCACGACGGAGCCACAGGCCGTAGGCGAGGATCACGACGCTGAGCAGGAACGGAATGCGCCAGCCCCACGCGAGGAAGGCCTCTTGGGACATCAGGGCGGACACCAGGAGGAGCGACAAGGTTCCGAGCACGCCACCGAGTGCCGCGCCCATGCCGGGGAGGGAGCCGAGCAACCCACGCTTCTTCTCGGGTGCGAACTCGACGGCGACGAGGGCGGCACCGCCGTACTCACCGCTGGCCCCGATACCCTGGAGAATGCGCAGGAAGACCAGCAGAGCCGGTGCAGCCCATCCGATCTGCGCGTAACTGGGCAGAAGCCCGACGAGGAGGGTTGCCCCTCCCATCAGCAGCATCGTGAAGACCAGGATCTTCTTGCGTCCGATGCGGTCACCGAGGCTGCCGAGAATCACGCCACCTACCGGGCGGACGAGGAAGCCGACCGCGAACGTGGCGACCGCCTGTAGTGTTCCCAGGAACGGGCTCGAGCCGGTGAAGAACACGCTGGCGAAGACAATCGACGCCGCCGAGGCGTAGAGGCTGAAGTCGTAGTACTCGAGCAGGGTTCCTACGAAGGCGGCACGGCTTGCGCGTCGTGAGTCCGCGCGGGAGGGCCCGGAGGTCGTGTTCGGGGGAGGGCCTGCAGCCGCGGTCGTACGTTCGGTCATGCGAAACCTCGATGTGAGTGATGGGCGATCTGCCCGAATGATGTAGTGACGGAAACCACATTAAGCTATAGGCATTAGATTTGTCTATCGGGGTCCGTTGTGCCCGCGCCGTGTGACATCGACGTTGATGCCGGTGAGGTGCGACTGATTGCTGAGGACGTCGTATCCGTCTTTCCCGATGGGGGAGAGTCTGTTCACGTTCGCACCGGGCTGGCGCCGCGCCACCTCGAGGCTGCGAGCGGAGCTCTGACCCCATCCGTGTGTCATCGCGACCACGCCCGGCTTGAGGGCCTCGTCGTATGCCAGTACCGCGTCGACCGACCCGTAACGGTTGTGGACGGTGACGTCGTCACCGGCTACCAGTCCGCGCCGCTCCGCGTCGGCCGGGTTCATCCACAGGGGATTATTCTGGTGCACTCCTTGTTTCAGTACCGGAAGGTTGTGCAGCCAGCTGTTCACCATGTACAGGGTGCGGCGTGTGATGAGCTTGAGCTGGTCGGCACTCTCGGTGGACAACTCCTCGAGAATGTCCTCGGCGGTGCGGTATGCGCGCCGGAAAATTGCCGGGCAGCAGTCGATCAGGCCGTCGTCGTGCTGCACTGCGATGGTGAACACGTGCGACGGGTCCGCCTCGGGCAACACCGCGGTCTGGCAAGGCATTTCCTTCAGCCGCTCGATACTCAGGCCCGAGTCGCGCATGGCGGCATCCGCGTTGGCGAGGGGGTCGGGATCGGGACTGTCGAGCAGCGTCTCCACGCCCATCTCCTGCTGGATTCGTGACAGGATCCACCAGTCGTCGCGCCGGTCGCCCCTCGGCGGTACCACCGCGGGGGTGTACTGCACGTAGGGCTCCATCGCGACGCCCATCGTGTTCAGGAAGTTGAGGTCCTCGTGTTCGAGCCAATCCGTGGCGGGGAGAACGTAATCCGCCATCTCGCCGGTGACCGTGCGGTACAGGTCGATCGTCACGATCAGTTCCAGGTCTTTCAGGGCGCGGCGCAGGCGCTCTTCTCCGCCTACCGACAACAGCGGGTTACCGGAGATGACGATCAACGCTCTGATCGGATCATCCCGAGTCTCGATGTACTCCGACAGCATTGCTGCGGGCAGATCCCCACTGACAGTGCGGACCTCGCCCACGTTGTTATGGAAGAACGGATTCTCGCGCTTGCGCTTCGAATTTTGCACGACGTCGGTCATGCCGCGGGAGTAGATGTTGCCGCCTCGGCGGCCGAGGTTGCCGGTGAAGAGACTGATCATGTTGAGCATCCAGTACGCCAGCGTGCCCTGGCGTCCCTGGTTCACGCCGGTCGCCATGTAGATGCTGGCGGTGGGGGCGGTGCAGAAGTCCTCGGCGACCTTCCTGATGACGTCGGCCTCGATGCCGGTCGCCGCCGTTACTCGCTCGACGGGATACCCCCGGAGGAAATCGAGCAGCCCGTCGATGTTGCGTGCATGCTTCTCCACCGCGGTGCGGTCGTACCCGATCCGGAACACGATCTCGTGCAGGATCGCCGCGAGGAAGTAGAAGTCGGAATCGGGTTTGATCAGCAGCACGTCACCGGTGTCCGGTCCCGACGACTCGATCCGCCGCGGGTTGACGAACAGGACGGTCCCTCCGCGCTGCTTGACCGCCTTGATCTTGGCCATCGGGTTCGAGATGTGCATGAGGGTCATGTGCGAGACGAGGGGGTTGCTGCCGAGACACAGGAAATAGTCGGTGTGCAGCAGATCCGGGATCGGATGCGCCATCGACGCCCCGTAGATCGCCTCGCTTGCAGCGTATTTTGCAGAGGTATCCTGGGTGCCGGCGCTGAAACGCATCCTGGTGTCGAAACCACGCGCGAGTGCCGCCGCGTTGGCGTAGTAGGTGCCGTTGAACGCCGACGGGTTGCCTTGGTAGACGGCGAGCGCGTTGCGCCCGTACCGCCGGCGGATGTCCCCGAGCTTGTCGGCGATCTCGCGTACCGCATCGTCCCAGTCGATCGGTACGAAGTCGCCGACCTCCTCGTGGCGAGGATTCGTGCGCTTGAGCGGGCGGTCGAGGCGGTTCGGATCGTCGTGGACCTGGAGGAAGTGCACACCCTTGTGGCAGGCGAATCCCTGGTGGATCGGGTGATCCTTGTCCGGCTGCAGTGAGACTACCTGGTCGTCCCGGACGTCTGCGACGAGACCGCACCCCGGTTCGCAGATGCGGCAGAACGTGTGGACCCGGCGCGTCGTCACCTGGTCAACCGCCCACGGCGGCTGCGCAAGTCGATGCCGCCCACGGCGGCTGCGCGAGTCGATGCCGCCTGCGCCTCGTCCCGATAGTTGGACGGCCACTTCTTGCCCAGGGTCAGTCCCCCGTCGACTCCGAGGGCCTGGCCCGTGACGAACTCGGAGTCGTCCGAGGCGAGGAACGCCGCGGCGTGCGCAAGGTCCTCGGGTTCGCCGGCTCGCGGGATGGGCTGGAACGTCGTCAGGCTGCCCCGTACGGCGTCGACGCTGCGGTCGAGTGCTTCGTCCTCGAGTCCCGCACCGTGGCCTACGATGCGGGTGGCGACTCCTCCGGGGACCAGTGCATTGACGCGGATCCGGAATTCGGCCAGCTCCACGGCCGCGGTCCGGGTCAGTTGGAGCACGGCGGCCTTCGCGGCGCTGTAGGGATGCGGTCCGAATCCGGTGCGCACGCCCGCGACGCTCGAGACGTTGACGATGCTGCCGGAGCCCTGGTCGCGCATCACGCGCGCGGCATGCTTGGTTCCGAGGAACACGCTGCGTGCGAGCACGGCGAACCCGTCTTCCCATTCCTCGAGGGAGGTGTCCTCGAGGAATGTCCAGGCACCGACGCGGCCCGCGTTGTTGACCATGCAGTCGAGCCGTCCGAACCGGTCGACCGCCAGCGCGACGGCGGCCTCGACCTCGGATTCGGTGCGTACATCGGTGTGCAGGTAGGCACCGCGGGGACCGAGGGCGGCAGCAACGGTCTCCCCGCGAGCGTCGTCGATATCCGCGACGATCACACGCGCCCCGCGCTCGACGAACACGTGAGCAGTGGCTGCGCCGATTCCGCTCGCGGCTCCCGTCACCACGGCAACCTTGCCGTCGAGGTTCGTCATGGTGGACTCCTTCGGTTGTGCTCGCCGGTTCCTCGAGCTTTAATCTAAAGCCATTAGTCTTCTTCTGTCGAATCCTTCGTCCCTGGGGAGAGCCATATGTCCGATGCGACACCGATCCTGACCGAGCGGCCGCGGCCGGGCATTCTCCTGATTCGCCTCAATCGCCCGGACGAGCTCAATGCCATGAACGTCGACCTCATCGACGCGCTGCACGAGGTGCTCGCCGAGGTGCGGGACGATTCGACCACCCGCGCGATTGTGCTCACCGGTGAAGGACGTGCCTTCTGCGCAGGTCTGGATCTGCGCGGATACGGAATCCCGCAGGGTGCGACCGAGGGGGAGGGTCGCGCGCAACTCGGACTGCGGGTGCAGAAGCACATCGCGGGTCTCGTCGATGCATTCCGCGGTGCGCGGCCACCGATCATCGCGGCCGTCAACGGGGCCGCGGCGGGCGGCGGAATGTCACTCGCCCTCATGTCCGACATACGCATCGTGTCCGAATCCGCGGTGTTCCATGCCGCGTTCATTCGCCGCGGCCTGTCCAACTGCGACATCGGAATGAGCTGGCTCCTGCCCCGCATGATCGGCTTCTCCCGGGCTGCGCAGATCATGCTCACCGGCAGGTCCATCGACGCCGCCGAAGCCGAACGGATCGGGCTCGTCTCGTCCGTCGAACCCGCCGACAAGCTGCTCGACGTCGCGCTGGACACCGCCGGGGCCATCGCACAGAACAGCCCGTTCGGCGTCTGGATGACCAAGGAAGTGATGTGGTCGAACCTGGAGGCGCCCAGCATGCGCGCTGCAATCGACCTCGAGAACCGTACGCAGATCCTCAGCTCGTTGACGCGCGATCACAAGGAAGCCGTCGTCTCGTTCCTCGAGAAGCGGCCGCCGGCGTTCCAGAATCACTGACCGGCACCGATTGATTCGACGACACACCGAAGAGGCAGTGAAAGCAGCATGAGAGTTGGAATCGCCGCAGGGTATTGGGGTTCGGGCCCGCCGCGCAATGTCGAACGGATGCTCGCCGAGGCCGAAGCGCTCGGGGTCGACAGCTTCTGGACCGCCGAGACCTACGGGTCCGACGCGCTGACACCTCTCGCGTGGTGGGGTGCGCAGACGTCGAGGATCAAGCTGGGGACGTCGGTGTGCCAGATGTCGGCGCGCACACCGACGGCGCTGGCGATGGCCGCGCAGACCCTCGATCACCTCAGCGGTGGTCGCGTGATCATCGGCATCGGCGCGTCCGGGCCGCAGGTCGTCGAGGGCTGGTACGGGCAGCCCTACCCGCGACCTCTCGAACGCACCCGCGAGTACATCGAGATCATGCGGCAGGTGTGGGCGCGTGAGGAGCCGGTGACCTACTCGGGACGGCACTACCAGCTGCCGCTCCAGGGCGGCTCCGGACTGGGGAAGCCGCTCAAGTCGATCGTCCACCCCCTGCGTAACGACGTCCCCGTCTACATGGGCGCCGAGGGCCCGAAGAACGTGGCGCTCGCCGCCGAGATCGCCGACGGCTGGACGCCGCTGTGGTTCTCGCCCAAGAGCGACGAGTTCTACCGCACGGCACTCGCCGAAGGCTTTTCGCGTGAGGGAGCGCGCCGCACCGCCGACGACTTCGAGGTTGCGAACGTGTGCTGGCTCCTCGAGAACGACGACGTGGAGAAGGCCGCCGCCCGGCTCAAGCCGACGGTCGCGCTCTACGCCGGCGGTATGGGGGCCAAGGGTGCCAACTTCCACAACGACGTGTTCGCCCGCATGGGGTGGGGCGAGGTGTGCGCCGAGATCCAGGAGCTGTACCTGAGCGGGCGGCCCGAGCTCGCCGCACAGGCCGTGCCCACCGAGATGGTCGAGGACGTCGCCCTGGTCGGTCCCGCGGACAAGATCATCGAAGAGATCGAAACCAAGTGGAAGTCCACGTGCCTGACCACCCTCATCCTCGGTGGGTGGCCGAAGCCGGAGAACCGCGAGCGCATTCTGGAGGCAGTGCAGTCGTGACCCTCGATCCGAGAACCCCGATCCTGGTCGGCACCGGCCAGGTCGACGAACGCGGCCGCGGCGTGGAGCCCGTCGATCTCATGGTGCGCGCGGCGCGCGAGGCCGCTGCCGATGCCGGGTCCGCGCGCCTGCTCGAACTGGTCGACTCCGTCCGCGTGGTCGGGCTCCTGTCCTGGCGTTACCGCGACCCGGGCGCACTCGTCGGCGAGCGCATCGGCGCGACCGTACGGCACACCGGTTACTCCGGAAACGGTGGGAGCACGCCGCAGGTGCTGGTCAACGGTTCCGCCGAGGACATCGCCGCTGGCCGCGCCGACGTCGTGCTCATCGGTGGCGCCGAATCCTGGCGGACCCGCATGAAGCTGCGGGCGCAGAAGCAGCGACCCGAGTGGAGCGTGCAGGACGAGTCGGTGCCCGCCGCCGAGATCATGGTCACCGATGTGCCGATGGCGGACGAGAGCGAACGCCGGATCGGTCTGGACCGGCCCTCGTACGTCTATCCGCTGTTCGAGCAGGCGCTGCGGGTCTCGGCGGGACGCTCCCTCGAGGAGCACCGCGAGTTCATCGGGGGCCTGTGGTCGCGGTTCAGCAAGATCGCGGCAACGAACCCGAATGCGTGGGTGCAGCGGGAGTACACCGCGGCGGAGATCGCGACACCGTCGCCCGAGAACCGGATGATCTCCACGCCCTACACCAAGCTGCTGAACTCGAACAACATGGTCGATCAGGGCGCGGTGCTGCTGATGTGCTCGGTCGAGACGGCCGCCCGGCTCGGTATCCCGCGGGAGAACTGGGTCTTTCCGCAGTCCGGCACCGAATCGCACGATACGTATGCGATCGCCGAACGGGGTGCCCTCGACGGGTCACCGGCGATTCGCATTGCGGGGGCGCGGGCTCTCGAGCTCGCGGGTATCGGGCTGGACGATGTCGCGCACGTCGATGTGTACTCGTGTTTTCCGTCGGCGGTACAGGTTGCGGCGAACGAGCTGGGGTTGGCGCTGGATGATCCGGGTCGGCCGCTGACCGTGACCGGTGGTCTGACGTTCGGGGGTGGCCCGTGGAACAACTACGTGAGCCATTCGATCGCGACCATGGCGAAACGGGTGCGTGAGTCCCCGGGTTCGTACGGTCTGGTGACCGCCAACAGCGGCTATCTCACGAAGCACGCCATGGGCGTGTACCGGACGGAACCTCCCGCCGGAGGATTCCGGCGGCTGGACGTGCAGGCCGAGGTGGCGGGGCAGCCCACGACCGCCGCGCTCATGTCCTACGCGGGCACGGCGTCGGCGGAGTCGTGGACCGTGGTGTACGGCCGCGACGGTTCGCCGGAGCGTGGTTTCCTCGCGGCACGCACTGCCGCAGGGGAGCGAACCCTCGCGGCGACCACGGACGCCGAGGATCTCGCGCGCCTCACGGAGGGCGATGTTGCAGGTCAGCACGTTTCGATCACGGAGGACGGGCAGTTCCACTTCGCGCGACGTTGACGGCATTTATCTAACGACATAAGGTTATTGCACTGACGGACACGACAGGCTCGTGTCACGAATCGAGGAGTTCACAGATGTCTGTCGAAGACTTTCGTGCACTGTACGAACAGCATGTCGGCTACGTTGTCGCCGGAAACATGAAGGCCGCTCTCGCCGACATGGTGCGAGAGAACATTCCGCAGGTCTTCGACGGAATCGACACCCCCCGCGAGGCCACGAAAGGCTTCGAGATCAAGGACGTGCGCGCCGAGGGCGACCGGATGGTGGGCGAGACCGTCTACGACATGGGCGACCGTTCGATCGGGCTGCGCTCCATCTGGGAGCTCCACGACGGACGCTGGCTCGCGGCGAAGCTCGAGAACTTCCCCGCCGGAACGGAGGCGAACGCATGACCGCAACAGAACTCGCGACCGAACCGTGGGGACCCGCGCCGGACGGACTCGATCAGCCGTACTGGGACGGTCTCCTTGCCGGTGAGCTGCGCCTTCAGCGCTGCAGCGATTGCCGCACGTGGATCTGGGGGCCGCAGGCCATTTGCGGTCACTGCCACAGCTTCGACCTCGGATGGGAAACCGTCGAGCCGGCCGGCACCGTCTACAGCTGGAATCGCAGCTGGTACCCGTACATGGACGAATATGCCGAGCGGTTGCCGTACGTGACGGTGCTCGTCGAACTGCCGCACGCCGGTGGCCGACGGGTGCTGGGCATTCTCGCAGACGACATCGACGCGAACCCCGAGATCGGCGACCGGGTCGTCGGAGTCTTCGAGCGGACCGAGGGCGCCGCCTGGCCGTTGCTGCGCTGGCGCCGGGCCGATTCGATCGTAGAGGGAGAAATGCGATGAGCGCCAACATCATGCGCGGCGCGACGGCCGTCGTCGGCGTCGCCGAACAGCATTACAAGCGCGGCGAAGCCCCGCACAGCGAGAAGCGCATGACTCTCGAGGTCATCCTCCGGGCGTGTGCCGACGCGGGTATCAACCCCCGCGAGATCGACGGCTTCGTCTCCTACGCGGGCGGCGCCAACGACGGCGCCATCATCGGCGGCGCACTGCTGATCGACGAACTGCGTTGGTCGAACATGATGTGGGGTGGGGGCGGCGGCAGCGTCGCAGCGGCCATCACGAATGCGGCCACTGCGATCGCCACCGGTCAAGCCGAGTGTGTTGTGGTCTATCGCGCGATGACGCAGGCGGATACGGGTCGGCTCGGATACGCGAAGTACCACTACGGCAGTCACTTCCTCGCGCACGGCATCGGCTCGCCCGCGCAGATCTGCGCGATGCGCACCCAGCGGATGCTCGAGCACGGCGGGGTGCCGCGGTCGGCCATGCGATCCCTGGTCCTCGCGTCGTACCAGCACGCGCAGAGCAACCCGACGGCGCAGGGTTACGGACGCCCACTCGACGAGGAGACCTACGAGGATTCGCGGTTGATCGCAGAGCCGTTCCACCTGTTCGACTGCTCCCGTGAAAGCGACGGTGCGGTCGCGCTGGTGCTCGTCTCGGCCGAGCGGGCGAAGACCTTGCGTCCCGACCCGGCGTATCTACTGGCAGGCGCGCAAGGTGCACCGGGCGGATACTCGGAACTGATCGACAACGATCTCGGCGAGCAGTACATGACCGCCGGATTCGGCCCGGCCAACAACGGAAAACCCGGTGTCGCCGAAAGGCTTTGGTCTGCAGCCGGTCTCGGACCGGATGATGTCGACGTGGTCCAGGTCTACGAGAACTTCAGTGGTCCTGCTGTCGCGGCACTGATCGATCACGGCCTCTGTCCGCCGGGGGAGGCTGCCGGCACCTTCATGACCGTCGAGAACCTCACCGCGCCGAACGGCAAACTGCCCATCAACACCAGCGGCGGCAACCTCGCCGATTCGTTCATCAACGGTCTGAACCTCGCGGTCGAAGCGGTCCGGCAGATCCGCGGCACCTCGACCAACCCGGTGGAGGGCGCGAAGACCTCCCTGTTCATCGGCGGCCCGATGGCGCCGTTGGTGAGCTCGGTGCTGTTCGGCCACGAAGACACCCTCTGACCGCCACGTCCGAAAGGCACGACATGAACGACCGTGACACCAATAGTCTGGACCGGAGCGAGCTGTTCATCGGCGGACGGTGGGTAGCGCCGAAGTCCGGTGGCGGCGTGGACGTCATCGAGGCGGCCACCGAGAAGGTGCTGGGTACCTCCGCTCTCGCGTCCGACGCCGACATCGATGCGGCCGTCGCGGCCGCGCGTACCGCCCTGACGGGTCCGTGGAGCAGGCTGACCAACGTCGAACGGGCCGACCTGCTCGACACGTTCGCGGCCGCCCTCAAGTCACGTGGTCGCGACACGTCCCGGCTGGTGAGCCGCGAGAACGGCATGCCGATCGCGCTGTCGGGCGGTGTGAACGGTTTCGGCCCCGCGGCGATGCTCTCGTACTACGCAGGTCTGATCCGCGAAGCGTCCAACGAGGACGTGCGGCCGAGTGCATTCGGCGGTCGCACCGTCGTGCGCCGCGAGCCCGTGGGCGTGGTCGCGGCAATCACGCCGTGGAACTACCCGCAGCCGCTCGCTGCGATGAAGCTCGCTCCCGCGCTCGCGGCGGGATGCACGGTGGTGCTCAAGCCCGCCCCCGAGACCGCACTCGATGCGTTCGCCTTCGCCGACGCCGCGCTCGAGGCGGGCCTGCCCGACGGTGTGGTCAACGTCGTCCCCGCCGACCGCGACGCCGGTGCCTACCTGGTTTCGCACCCGGGCGTCGACAAGGTGGCGTTCACCGGGTCCACCGCGGCAGGTCGCGCGATCGGGGCGGTCTGCGGTCGGCTGCTGCGGCCGGTCACGCTCGAGCTCGGCGGCAAGTCCGCGGCGATCGTCACCGAGCACGCCGATCTCGACGTCTTCGCGAAGAACCTGCTCGAGGTGTCGCTGGTCAACAACGGCCAGACCTGCCACGCGAGCACCCGGATCCTCGCCCCGCGCTCGCGGTACGACGAGGTCGTGGACGCGGTCACCGAGACCGTGCGGGCACTGACCGTCGGTGATCCGCTCGACAAGGCCACCAACGTGGGTCCGCTGGTCTCGGCCGCGCAGCGCGACCGCGTCCTCGGCTACATCGCTTCGGGCCGCGCCGACGGCTACCGCATCACCACCGGCGGCGGCGTCCCTGCCGACCAACCGCTGGGGTGGTTCGTCGAGCCGACCGTGTTCGCCGACGTCGACAACTCCGCGCGCATCGCGCAGGAGGAGATCTTCGGTCCGGTGCTGACCATCACCGCGTACGACGGTGAGAACGAGGCAGTTGCCATCGCCAACGACTCGGAGTACGGACTCGGCGGCACGGTCTGGACCACAGACGAACAGCACGGCCTCGACCTCGCGGCGCGGATTCACAGCGGCACAGTCGGAGTGAACTACTACGCCCTCGATCTGGACGCGCCGTTCGGCGGCGTCAAGTCGTCGGGGCTGGGCCGCGAGCTCGGCCCGGAGGGACTGGCACCGTACTTCACCGCGAAGTCGGTGTACTTCGGAACTCGCTGACCAGAGCCAGGTCTCGCGGCGAGCACACACTATTGGAGCACAAGATGGCACTACCTCTGCATGGTGTCCGGGTACTGGAACTGACGGACGGATTCGGCGACACCGCGGGCCGGTTCCTCGCCGACCTCGGGGCCGAGGTCGTCCGAGTCGAACTGCCCGGAGGCTCGCCTTCGCGCTCGGCGCACCCGGTCCGGAACGGCGTGAGCGTTCCGTTCGCGCTGCGCAACGCGAACAAGCTCGGCGTCACGCTCGATCTCGAGGAGGACGAAGGCCGGGACCGGTTGCGCGCCCTCGCGCGGCGCTCGGACATTCTGCTGGAGTCGTTCCCCCCGGGCTTCCTCGCTGCGCGCGGCGTGGGTACTGCGGACCTGTGCCGGGCCAATCCCGCGCTCGTGGCCGTGTCGATCACCGGTTTCGGTCAGGACGGTCCGTATCGCGACTGGGCGGCGACAGAGCCGGTCCTGTATGCGCTCAGCGGTGTATTGTCGCGTTCCGGTGAGCCGGGGGAGCAGCCTCTGCTGCCGCCCGACGGGCTGATCGACGAGTCGGTAGGCGTGCACACGGCGTGGTCGGCGCTACTCGCCTACTTCGACCGGTTGCACACCGGACGTGGCCAGACCGTCGACATCTCGGCGTTCGAGGTCATCGTGCACGGCTTCGATCCCGGATTCGGTGTGCAGGGCTCCGCTGCCGCCGGCCGTTCCGAGGACTTCCCGCGGGGCCGGCCCGACGCCGCCAACTTCTACCCGGTCTATCGCTGCGGCGACGGGCAGGTGCGCATCTGCCTGCTCGCGAAGCGGCAGTGGCGGGCGATGTTCGAATGGCTCGGTGAGCCGGAGGAATTCGCGGATCCGACATACGACACCATTCCCGCGCGATTCGCTGCGTCCGCTCGCCTCAATCCGCTCATCGAACAGCTGTTCAGCACCTATACCCGCGACGAACTCGTCGTCGAAGGTGCGGCCCGGGGCATCCCGATCGGTGGTCTCAACACCGTGTCGGAGGTCTTGACGACCGAGCATTTCGATGCGGCCGGTACGTTCGTCGATACCGAGATCTCACCCGGCGTCACCGCGCGAGTCCCGTCCGGGTACGCGAAGGTCGACGGGCAGCGAGCCGGAGTGCGCATGCGTGCGCCAGAACTCGGTGAGCACAACGACACGGTGTTCGGGTCCGACATCGACGGGGCTCACGATCCGATTCCCGCACTGCAGCGCGAACCGGGTGGGCGGCCGTTCGAGGGTCTTCGGGTCCTCGATATGGGTGTCGTGGTGTTCGGTGCTGAACTCGGGCGCCAGTTCGCGGACAACGGCGCCGACGTCATCAAGATCGAGAACTCGAACTTCCCGGACGGATTGCGTCAGTCGAAGCGGGGTGCGGCCCTCGCCGCGTCCGTGGCGTGGGGCCACCGTAACCGCCGCAGCCTCGGACTGAACCTGCGCAGTCCCGAAGGCATCCGCATCTTCAAGCGGCTGGCCGCCGAAGCGGACATCGTGCTCGCCAACTTCAAGCCCGGCACTCTCGCCTCGATGGGGCTCTCGTACGACGAGCTCGCCGCGATCAATCCGCGCATCATCGTGTCCGAGAGCAGCGCCTTCGGCAGTGTCGGCCCGTGGAACAAGCGGCTCGGCTACGGACCGCTGGTACGGGCAGCCTGTGGTGTCTCGGCGCTCTGGCGGTACTCGGACACCACTGATGCACTGTGCGACGGCTCGACTGTCTACCCCGATCACATCGCCGGACAGGTCACCGCAACCACGATTCTCGCCACGCTGATCCACCGGCTGCGGACCGGGCGTGGCGCCGCGATCGAGGTCGCTCAGGCCGACACCGCGATCGTGCAACTGGGTAGCCAGCTCGTCGCGGAACATCTCGACCCTGGGTCGATCGGCGCCCCGGGAAATTCCGATCCGTACTCGGCGCCCTCCGGGGTGTACCCGTGTGGAGGTGACGACGAGTGGTGTGTCGTCACCGTCCGCGACGACACGGACTGGGCGAGGCTGTGCGGTGTAGTCGGCCGGCCCGACCTCGCCGACGACCCTCGTTTCGCCACCGCCGAGCTCAGGATCGACCACCGCGCCGAGGCCGACGAGGTGCTGACGGAGTGGCTGCTGCGGCACACGCCGACCGAGGCGATGGAGACTCTGCAGGCGGCTGGAATACCGGCCGGGGCCATGATCCGGTTGCCGGAGCTGCTCACCAACCCTCAGCTGATCGCGCGCGGTGCGTACACCGAGCTCGAACACGAGCTGCTTCCGGCGCCGCTCCCGACCGCGAAGCAGGTGGCGCACTTCGCGACGTTGCCGGACTGGCCGCTGCGGCAGGCGCCCCTGGCCGGTCAGCAGACACGTGAGATCTGCGAGAGAGTGCTCGGGCTGAGCACAGTCGAGATCGATTCGCTCGTGCGCGACGGCGTGCTGCAACCGCCCGCCGACGATCCGGCGCTGTCGCCGGTTCCCTCCACTGTGTGACACAGCCGAGAAGGTCCCCGGAGCTTCCTCCGGGGACCTTCTACTGTTCGGGCCGACTTCCTGCGACCGGGTCGAGCGGGATCAGCGCGTCGACGGCGTGAACGTGATCGGCAGCTTCTCGCATCCACGGACCTGGGACGAATGGAAGACCGCGGGATTGTCCGGAACGAGCGCGTAGTCGGGAATCCGCTTGTGAATCTCCTCCATGGCGAGCCTCAGCTCGAGCCGCGCGAGATGGGAGCCGAGGCAGCGATGCGGGCCGGCGCCGAACCCGATGTGGCGGTTGGGGTGCCGTTCGATCTGCAGCTCGTCAGGGTTGTCGAACTCGTCGTCGTCACGGTTGGCGGAGGTCATCAACACCAAGAGTTGGTCGCCGGCCTTGATCGAGACACCACCGATCTCGGTGTCTCGGGTCGCACGCCGGCCGCCGCTCGTGGCAGTCTCGATCCGCAGGATCTCTTCCACCGCCGACGGAATCAGCGTCGGGTCGTCAAGGATCGCCTCGCGCTGCTCGAGATTACGAGACAGGTGGATGAGTCCCCAGGCGAGAGCGCCTTGGACGGTGTGGAGTCCCGCGACGAGAAGCAGGAAGAACATCCGGCACAGTTCCTCGTCGGTGAGCTGCCTGGGTGTTCCTTCGACGTCGAGTGGGGTGTTGATGATCTGCGCCGTGAGGCTCCCGGAGTTGTCGTCGCCGGAGCGGACCCGGGCGACCACCTGCCCGAAGTACTCGTAGATCTCGCCGGCGGCCTTCGCGCGGGCCTCGGCCGATTCCTCCTCGCTCGCGCCGGGGATGCCCTGGAGCGTGATGTCGGTCCACTCCGTGAATTGCGGTGCGTCGCTCAGTGGCCACCCCATGAGCGCAAGGAAGATCCGCGTCGGCAGTTCGTGTGCGAACTCGGAGATGAACTCGCACTCGCCCTTTTCTGCGAAGTCGTCGATCAGCGCGGTGATGATGCCCCGGATCTCGGGCTCGAGCGCCTTCATTTGCTTGGGACTGAACAGCGGCTGAAGTGCCTGCCGATAGTAGCTGTGTTCGGGCGGGTCGAGTTCGAGTGGAAGGAATTTACCCTGCGCGGCATTGAGCAGGTTGTTCGGGAAGCTCGAGAACGTCTCCGGATCCTGGAGCACCTGGAGTGCCTCGCTGTATCGGGTGACGACCCAGTGTCCGCCGTGATGTGGGGAGTAGAGGACCGGCCCTTGCTTGCGTAACGCAGCGACACGCTCCTGGAACACATCGGCCGGCACGGCCAGGGACGGGTCGTACACATCGAAGTCGGTGATCAGATGTGCGGGAATTTCGATCTGTGTCGTGATCATCGGCGATCCTTCGCGAGGGGAGTGATCCGGAGAGCGCCTCGGCGGGGAGGGGTCTTCCGGGGAGTCAGGTGATGTGGCGCTGTGACGAGCGCGGGCTGACGTGGGGAGGGGCGATTGCCTTGGGACGACGGTAGATCAGTCGTTTCCGACCGGTCAACAGCGTATGTGCTCATGTCTGCGTTTCGCAGGGGAATTGCTGTCGCGCAGTCGGTGCCCGCTTGACCGATTAACCGATAGCATTTAGATTGATCGGTGTGATGCGCAGCACTCGCGTGCTGCGGGTGGGGCGCGTATCACACGTAGCACGCGGTGCTTCCCTGTTCGTGTCCGTGAACTGAAATCTGTTGTGGGACAGAACGTACTGTCTGCAATCCCGGCGCCGTTCGTCGTCGCAGAATTGTCTCCCGGAGGGGCAAACATGGGCTTTCGTCGCGTAATCGCAGTCGAACGCAAGGGCGCGGCCGTGCTCGTCGCCGACGAGCAGATCGAGAGGCTGGACGCCGCCGGAATCGACCCCATCTGGCGAACCGACTCCGATCCCGAGGTCCCCAATTCCGGTGAAGTACCGGACGCCGTCGGATTTCCGGATCCGGGCGGAGTGTGGGTGATCGGCTGGGTGCTCGAGCCTGGTCGCATCGGCGACAGCGACAACGGAATCGTCGTCATGGACGACGAGGATCCGGGGTTTCATCGGACGGATTCCGTGGACGTGCACGTCCTTCTCGAGGGTTCGCTCGTGCTCGAACTCGACGACGGTGTGGAGATCGAACTGAATCCCGGCGACACGGTGGTGATCAACGGGAACAGGCACCGATGGCACAACCGAGGAGAACGGACCGCTCGGGCCATCGTCACCATCTGCGGCGCGTCACGCAATGACCGACAGGAGAACTGAAATGGAATCGGCAACCGAGAACACCGGGTCGAACGTGAACTATGCGCCGGCTGCGAGGAAGGCTCCGCTCCGGTGCGGAGTGTTCCTTCCGCCGTACCACAATCCCCGCCGTAACCCCACGATGGCGATCGAACAGGATCTCCGCCATGTCGAGGATCTCGATCGGCTCGGTTTCCACCAGGTGTGGTTCGGCGAGCATCACAGCGGTGGATACGAGGTCGGTCCGTCACCGGAACTGATGATCGCGGCAGCTGCACAGCGCACCGAGCGCATCGAGCTGTGCAGCGGTGTCATCTCTCTCCCGTACCACCATCCGTTGATGGTGGCCGACCGAATCACGTTCTTGGATCACATGACTAGAGGACGCATCAGGATCGGTGTCGGGCCGGGCGCGCTCGTGGCCGACTCGCAGATGATGGGCATGGACTACAACCTTCTGCGGCCGCGGATGGAGGAATCCCTCGACGCCATCCTGGAACTGCTCGAGACACCGGGGCCGGTCGACCGGAAGACCGAATGGTTCTCCCTCGAGGATGCCCGAGTGCAGCTGGGCCCCTATTCGTACCCCGGCGTGCCGATCACCGTCGCGGCGGCGATGTCCCCGTCCGGACCCAAGCTGGCCGGCAAGTACGGACTCGGTCTGCTGTCCATCGGTGGCACCAGTGACAAGTCGTTCGAATTGCTCGAGCAGACGTGGGGTATCACGACCCACGAGGCGAACGAGCACGGTCGGACGGTCGACCGCGGTGACTGGGCGATCGTCGGCAACATCCACATCGCCGACACCTTCGAGCAGGCCGTCGAGGACACCCGGTACGGGCTGCGCGACTTCATGGATTACCGCCACGTCGTCACCCCGATGAAAATGATCGAACCCGGCGAAGAAGTCGCGCACGAGGAACTGGTCCGGCGCGTCAACGAGTCCGGATACGGCTGCATCGGCGATGCGAACGACGCCATCGACTACATCCAGAAGATCATCGACCGCACCGGCGGCTTCGGCACCTTCCTCGCGACAGCACACGACTGGGCCGACACCGAGGCCACCTCACGCATGTACCGCATCCTCATGCGCGACGTCATGCCGCGCTTCACGGGCGCCTGCGAACCGCTGCTGAACTCCTATCACTGGACCCAAGCGCGCAAGGACGGCTTCAGTGAGCGATTCGCGACCGGCATCAGCCAAGCGACGCAGGACTACGAGCGTGTGAAGAGCGCGCGGTAGTCGATCCGGCAAGACCCCGCTCAACACCGTTATCCGACAGCAGGAGAATCGATGACCTCACTCGACGGAAAAGTAGCAATCATCACCGGCGGAGCTCGCGGCCAGGGTCGCGCCCACGCGCTCACGCTTGCCGCTGCCGGCGCCAGGATCGTGGTGTGTGACGTCGCCGCACCGATCAAGAATGTGCAGTATGCACTCGCGACACCGGGGGACCTCGAGGAGACGATCCAGCTGGTCAAGGAAGCCGGGGGTGAGATTGCCGGCATGCAGGCGGATGTGCGAAGCAGTGCGGACATGAAGGCTGTCGCAGATCTTGCGGTATCGCAATTCGGAAGGATCGACATCCTGCTGGCGAACGCCGGAATCCACGATCACTGCGAGTCGACGATCGAGATCGAAGACGACGCGTGGCAGACGATGCTCGACGTCAACCTCACCGGAGCGTGGAAGGCGTGCAAGGCTGTCGTACCGGTGATGATCGAGGGTGGTCGAGGCGGATCGATCGTGATCACCTCGTCGGTCGACGGACTCGGCGCTTCTCCCTCGTGGGGGCACTACGGCGCCGCGAAGCACGGACTCCAAGGCTTGAAGGACACACTCGCGTTCGAGCTCGCCGATCACAACATCCGCGTCAACACGGTCAACCCCACAGGGGTCAATTCGCCCATGGCGGAGGGACTGTCGAAGGTGTTGCCACACGTGGTGCGGAAGTGGAAGCACAACGACCGCACGAATCTGCTCGACGTGATGATGCTCGAACCACAGGATATCTCCGACGCCGTGCTGTGGCTCGTGTCCGACGGCGCGAAGTACGTGACCGGGATCGACCTGCCGATCGACGCGGGCTACCTGACCAAGCACTGACCGACCGGACTTTCTGCGACACCCGCCCGTAGGGCGAAGGAGCGATATGCCGATTCACGAAAGCGGTGCGATCCGATGACACCGGGTCCCGGGGTGGCCCGCGAGTTCCCGGCCACCGTCCTGGCCGGTCCGTACGCGGACGGCCTGGACCTGCCGTATTGGGAAGGTCTGCGGGCGGGTGAGCTGCGGCTGCAGAGATGCGGCCGGTGTGGACTGTGGATCTGGGGACCACGCTGGATGTGCGGACAGTGCCGGGCGTTCGACCCGGCATGGGTCGCCGTGGAACCGGTCGGACGGGTCTTCTCGTGGTCGCGGACCTGGCACCCCTTCATCCCGGAGCTGGCCGGCGAACTGCCGTACGTCACGGTTCTCGTCGAGCTCCCGCACGCCGGGGGGCGACGAGTGCTCGGTCTGCTGGCGGAGAACGACGATGCGGACATCGCCATCGGTGACTCGGCTGCGGGAATCATCCAGCAACCTGCCGACTCGCCCTGGCCGGTGCTCCGCTGGCGCCTCGCGAGTACTGCGAACGGGACCGAACGGGGAGACGAGCGATGACCGGCTCATTTCTCCGCGGTGCCGCAGCCGTCGTGGGCGTCAGCGAATTCCACTACAAACGAGGCGAATCGCCCGACAGCGAACTTCGGATGACGTTGCGCGCCATCGTCGAGGCTGCTGCCGAGGCCGGGGTGTCGCCCCGCGAGATCGACGGCTTCGTCTCGTACGGCGGCGGTGACAACGACGGGACCGTCGTGGGTGCGTCACTGATGTCGCACCGGATCCGCTGGTCCACCATGATCTGGGGTGGTGGCGGTGGTGGTGCCGCCGCGGCGATCACCAACGCGGCGGTCGCTATCGCAGCGGGCCAAGCACAGTGCGTGGTCGTGTACCGCGCCATGGCACAGCGGGATTCCGGCCGCCTCGGATATGCCAAGCACCATTTCGACGGTCACATGCTCCCGCACGGAGTCGGATCCCCCGCCCAGGCCTGCGCACTGCGCACCCAGCGGATGCTCGAGCACGACGGCGTCCCGGAATCCGCGATGAGGTCCCTGGTTCTCGCCGACTACAAACATGCGCAGCAGAATCCGGCTGCCGCGGCGTTCGGGCGTCCTCTCGACGAGTCGACCTACGAAGCCTCGCGGATGATAGTCGAGCCGTACCGGCTCTACGATTGTTCTCGTGAGAACGACGGAGCCGTTGCTCTGATCCTCGTCGCTGCCGAGCGCGCCGAGAAGCTCCATCCGAATCCGGCCTACGTGCTGGCCGGCAGTCAGGGCGCGGTAGGGGGCTACGCCGTCGACACGGAGAACGATCTCGACTACACCTCGGCGGGATTCTCCGGGGCGGCGGGGGTCGCGGAGAGTCTGTGGGCAGATGCCGACCTCGGTCCCGACCAGGTCGATGTCGTCCAGGTCTACGAGAACTTCAGTGGTTCCGGGGTGGCCGCGCTGATCGATCACGGGCTGTGCCCACCCGGCGCCGAAGCCGGCAAGGTCATGACCCTCGAGAATCTGACGGCTCCGCACGGACTGCTCCCGGTGAACACCAGCGGGGGCAATCTCGCAGATTCGTTCGTCAACGGGATGGGGCTGGCAGTCGAGGCCGTGCGCCAGGTGCGCGGAAGCTCGGCAAACCAGGTGCCCGGGGCGAAGGTGTCCCTGTTCATCGGCGGGCCCATGGCCGCACTCTCGAGTTCGGTACTTCTCTGCACGCGCGACGTGCTGTGAGCTGAAAGGAAGCAGGACATGAGCACCGACACCGACACCGACATCGATGGCGTCTCGATCGCCCAGCGGATCGTCGGGGCCTGGGAACTCGTCGAGTACTCGACAACCTCCGATACGGGAAAGGTCGACTACCCGCTGGGTCCCGAGGCTCGCGGACTGATCATCTACTCGGCGGACGGGTACATGTCGGCACAGATCATGCGTTCCGGCCGAACCCTCTACCGGACGCGCAACGTGCACAGCGGCGAGATGGGCGAACGAAGCGAGGCCGCCGGGGGGTACCTCGCCTATTCGGGTCCCTACCGTGTCGACGAGGACAACTCCGCTGTCTGGCACGAGATGGCGGTATCGCTGTTTCCGAACTGGATCGGCGACGACCAGAAGCGGTACGTGCGCTTCGAGGGTGACGTGATGACCCTGTCGTCGGATCCGCTCGTGTTCCGCACCACCACGCTGTCTCCGGCACTGGTCTGGCGACGGATCACACCCCGCGCGGTACGGACGGCGCCATGAGCCCGATGCAGCTCGTTCCTGCAGGCGAGATCCGGGTGCACATCGCACCGGCCAGATGAGAGGACGACACGTGTCGACTCGAGTGGACAGCAGCACCGGCCCGGCAACGGACACTCGGGCGCTCCGCGACGTCTTGGGACATTTCTGCTCCGGTGTGACGGTGGTGACGGCGATGGTAGGCGACGAACCGGCCGGATTCACCTGTCAGTCGTTCTCGGCGCTGTCGCTGGATCCGCCCCAGGTCCTGCTGTGCCCGAGCCGGCGTTCGACGAGCTGGCCGGCGATTCGTACCGCCGAGACGTTCTGTGTCAACGTACTTTCCTCGGGCCAACACGCTCTCAGTGACCGCTTTGCGAAATCGGGGGGCCGGAAATTCGACGGAGTGCGGTGGCGCCCGGCCGAGGGCGGCGCGCCGATCATCGGCGGGGTGGCAGCGTGGTTCGAGGTGGCGCTGGCTGCGGAGCACGACGGTGGCGATCACCTCATCGCGGTTGCCGACCTCCTCGGCTTCGGGTCCGATCCGACCACGCAGCCACTGGTTTTCCATCGGAGTCGATACGGCGGGGTTGTGGAACTGAGTCTCGGGTCGATCGAAAGGGGGACGTGATGGGACGACCGGCAAAGCCTCTGATCAGCCGGAGTTCGACGATCGCGGCAAGCATCGAGATCATCGACACCGAAGGTATGGCTGCGTTCAGCCTGCCGCGCGTGGCCAAACACCTGAACGTGAAAACCTCCTCGCTGTATCACCACTTCGCCGATCGCCGTGAGCTCATGACAGAGGTGGCGAAGGAGCTCATGACCGGGGCCACGGTGCCCGAGTATTCGTCGGATACCGACTGGGTGGAATGGTTCGTCGAACTCAGCCTCAACTACCGCGACGCGATTCTCCGCCATCCCAATGCCGCTCTCGTGCTGGTGCAGTTTCTTCCGCGCGACGTCCTCACGAGAACGTACGAAATGTGTGCCCGAATCCTCGAGGACGGGGGCGTACCGGCGCGCCTGCACGTGGTGATCCTGGACGGACTGGAGAAACTGGCACTCGCCACCACTCTGAGCGATCTCATGCGCGACCCGGTCGGCAGCACGGAGGTCTTCCCGAATGTCGACGAGCGGAGACACCCGACGCTCACCCGCGCGCTGGCAGCCAACCGATGGTCGTCGCGCGAGCTCTTCGTGGTAGCGATCCGAGGATTCCTCGCCGGTGTGATGGGTGTGGCCACCGCACCGGTGAGCGACGAAGGTCTGCGGGACCTCGTCGGATCGTAAGCGGTAAGCCGTTGCTTCTTATGCCTTCTCGGTGACGAGCAGCTCGGTGTACCGGTGAATTCTGTCAACTCGATGATACGGAGTAAGCCATCGTGACCCTTGATCTGTACGTGGACGGCACGTGGAGTGCCTCCACGAGCGCGGAGCGTATCGACGTCGTCAACCCGACCACCGAGGAACGCATAGGGGATGTCCCCGCCGGGGCTGCCGCAGATGTCGATGTGGCGGTGGCTGCCGCGCGGCGGGCCTTGGAGCAGTGGTCACAGACCGCGCCGCACACGCGGGCGGAGTTCGTCTCGCGTCTGGCCGACGAACTGGAGCGGCGACAGGAGGAGATCACCGATATCGTCGTCGCCGAGGTCGGCACCCCACGCAGGGTGGCGCGTTGGGCCCAGATCGGACTGGGTATCGTCGACCTGCGTGAGGCCGTGACCGCGGCGAGGGACTTCCCGTGGGAAGAACAGCTCCGCAACTCCCTGATCGTGCGTGAGCCTGTCGGGGTGATCGGGTGTATCACGCCCTGGAACTACCCGTTGCACCAGATCACCGCCAAAATCGGGGCTGCGCTCGTGACCGGGTGCACGGTGGTCGTCAAGGCCAGCGAGGTTGCCCCGTTCACCGCCCACGCCCTGGCGGAAGCGGTCGACGCTGCCGGAGTTCCGGCCGGCGTATTCAATCTGGTTCACGGGTACGGTCCGATCGTCGGCGAGGCCATCGCCATTCATCCGGACATCGATATGGTCAGCTTCACGGGATCGAACTCGGTCGGCAAGCGAGTCCTCGAACTGGCCGCCGGGACAGTGAAGCGGGTGTCGGTCGAACTGGGTGGAAAGAGCGCCGCTGTGCTGCTCGACGACCTCAGCGACGAGGAGTTCGGTAAGGCCGTGCCGCACACCGTGCGTGCCTGCTACATGAACGGCGGACAGTCCTGCAATGCGCAGACTCGTTTGGTCGTACCGCGCTCCCGCCTGGCCGAGGCGGAGAAGCTCGCCGCGAAGGCGGCCGCGGCATATGCGCCCGGCGATCCCGCCGACGGCGACACGAAGCTCGGACCCATGGTTACCGCATCTCAGCGTGAGCGGGTCCTCGACTACATCCGTGCCGGCGTCAAGGAGGGCGCAAAGCTCGTCGCCGGGTCGGTCGACGCACCGGCCCGTACCGGATTCTTCGTCGAACCGACCGTGTTCTCGGAGGTGGACCCGGACAGCACGATCGCTCAGGAGGAGATCTTCGGTCCGGTGCTGTCGATCATCGCGTACGACACACCCGAGCAAGCGATCGAGATCGCGAACGGCACGATCTTCGGTATCGCCGGCGCTGTGTGGTCCGGCGACCCCGAGCGCGCGAAGTCGGTTGCGCGCAGGATGCGTGCGACGCAGATCGAGGTCAACGGTGGAAAGTTCAACGGCGCTGCGCCTTTCGGCGGATTCAAGCAATCCGGCCTTGGGCGTGAGGGCGGGGCATTCGGCCTCGAGGAGTTTGTCGAAATCAAGAGTCTGCAGCTCTAGCGACGTTCTTGCGGGGACCGCCGCGGTCCCGCGAAGGAGTGAGCACGATGGTCTACACCGATCTTCCGTACGACGAGGCGACGAAAGCGGGTTTTGCCCGGGCGTTGTTCGATCACCTCGACCACGACACCACCGATATGGCGCCGGAGATCCTCGAGGTCGATCCGCGCGTCTACACCGATCCGGAACTGGCGGCTCGCGAGCGCAGAGAGCTGTTCGGATATGTGCCGATCATCGCGGCGCACAGCACCGAATTGCCCGGCAACCACGACTTTGCGACGGTCCAGTTGCCGAACAACGAGATTGTTCTCGTTCGGCAGGCGGACGGTGGGGTTCGTGGGTTCGTGAACACCTGCCGGCATCGAGGCGCCCGGCTCGTTCCCGAGGAGAGGGGTTCGAAGCGCATCTTTTCGTGCCGCTACCACGGGTGGGCGTATGGGAGCGATGGCAGTCTGCGGTCGATCGCGGACGAGCCGACGTTCGGTAGGGTCGATCGTCGCTGCATGAGCCTGCTGGAGGTTCCGGTCGAGGAGCGACATGGTTTCGTCTGGGTCGTCGACTCCGCCGCGGGTGATCGAACGATCGACATCGCGGAGTGGCTCGGCCGGGAGTTCGACGAGTCCCTCGCCGCCATGGAGATGGACAAGTACCACTGCCATATCGCCCAGAACTTCGATGTGGACATCAACTGGAAGGTCTTGATGGATGCCTTCCTCGACGGCTACCACATCACCTCGACCCACGCCGGAACTGTTGCGCCGTACTTCTACAACAACGCGCAATCCTGGGAACCCATGGGCAGGCACGGACGAATGGTCACGGCACGCAAGAGCATCGACACGGTGCGAGGTGTCGCGCCCGCGGACGCCCCGATCGACCGGCACATCACCGTTGCGCACTTTCTGATGCCCAATATGTCGGTGCTGCGTCAACCGGATCATCTGGAGGTGCTCAACTTCGTCCCTGCTCCGGGCACGCCCGTCGGGGCTCGGATGCAGATGCGTCTTCTCACTCGGGAACCTGCCGTGACGGACGAGCAGAAGGCGCGGTGGGACAAGAACTGGAACATTCTGATGGCGGTACTTCGAGAGGAGGACCTCGTCGTCAACGAGGGTCTGCAGAAGGCCGTTACGAACACGGACATCGGACCGATCTACTTCGGGCGAAACGAGATTGCCAATCAGCATTTTCATCAGTGGATGGCGCGTGCGTTCGAGGATTCGAGGAAGTGGGGCTGAGCTCCGAAGTGCTCATTCCGGGCTTGTCGCCAGTACCGATAGACATTAGATTATTGCCCGTGTGATGCAGGGCATACCGCGGTGGTAAAGAGCGTCTCCCGCAGCCCCGCAGCCCCGCACCTCGACGGTCGCGATGGGCTTGCAATCGAACGATTCTGCCCCGTTGTCGACACACGTCGACAACCGCCACTCGCGCGTTCGTCGGCATCGAACCCAGATACCCCACAACCCGAAGGAACCAACATGTCGCAGATCTCCGGCCCGGGGAAGGAAAGGGCCGTCTCGGGTGCCCGATCCGTGGTCCTCACCTGCTTGGCCATCACCATCCTCGATGGTGTCGACCTCATCATGTTCGGCGCGGTGCTTCCGACGTTGCTGGAAATCGAACAGTGGGGGATCACCACCGCCTCGGCAGGGTTGATCGGCAGCTTGTCGCTGTTCGGAATGATGGCCGGCGCAATGCTGGCCGGCTACCTCACAGACCTCGTCGGCCGGCGACCGATCGTGCTCGCTTGCATTGTGAGCTTCAGTCTGTTCACCGGGTTATGTGCCATTGCGCCGAATCTCGAGACCTTCGGCCTCTTCCGGTTGCTTGCCGGCCTCGGCTTCGGCGGAGCCCTCCCCACCCTGATTGCGCTCACCCAGGAATACGTCAAGGTAGACCGACGGCAGTTCTACAACGGCGTCATCCAAACCGGTTTTCCCATCGGCGGGTGCGTGGTCGCCATCGCCGCCATCTTCATGATCCCTGCCTTCGGCTGGGAATCGATGTTCGCAGTGGGTGGCCTCCTTGGGGTCGTGTTGTTCGTCATCGCATACCGAAGCCTGCCCGAATCGATCGCTTTCCTCGTGAGCAAGGGCCGGCACGATGAGGCCCGCGCGTTGACGCAGCGTTACTCGGTTGATCACGGTGCCGAATCCGGCCTGGCCCTGGAGGAGTCGAGAACCGCGAATGCCGGTTCCAAGTCGGGTCTCAAGCTCCTGTTCGCACCCGGATACAGGATCGCGACGATCATGTTTCCGCTCATCACCTTCTTCGGCCTTCTCGTCTCGTACGGCATGAACACCTGGATTCCTCAGATGCTGAGGGCCTCCGGCTACGATCTCGGGTCCGCGTTGACGTTCCTGCTCGCCTTCAACATCGGTAGCGGGTTCGGCATGGTGGTCATCACCGGTCTGGCTGATCGATTGGGATCGCGTCCGGTGATCTCGGTGAGCTTTGTCGGGGGAGCGATCGCAGTGTCCGCCCTGACCCTGCAGCCGGCACAGGCACTCGTGTTCGGGTTGGTTCTGCTGATCGGCTTCTGTGCGTCCTCCACGACGGGTGTTTACGGATTCGTCGGGGTCTTCTACCCGGCCGCCGCGCGTGGCACAGCGCTCGGACTGGCGGTGGGGCTGGGCCGGTTGGGTGGTGTCTGCGGGCCCATTCTCACCGGAATGATCATGAGCTCTGCGCTCGGAGCGGACTGGGCCTACTACGCCTTCGCGTTCGCTGGAGTGGCTGCCGCAGTGCTGGTGTCGTTGGTTCCCCGAAGGACCAATGCCATGCATCGGACGGACGCGCCTGTCGAAAAGGCCGCGGAGCCTGCCTGATCGATTCCGAAACGTGAGGGGGCTGGGGGACGGAGGCGCGCACGTAGCCTTCGTCTGCGACCCGAACTTCGCGACGTTCCTGCTGTGTCGCACTGGGCGGCTCTATCGACAGCAGGCGACCGGCATCAGGGCTCCGGCGGTTGTGTAACCTACGTACGTTAGATATTGTGGTGTGATGTCGCCCACATCCGGCCGGCGCTCCCGAGTCTCTCGGTCGACGAGGGCGGACAGGGGTGTCACCGACCGTACCGATGGCGCAGAAGGGCCGACCGCTATGAGAATGAAGACGAGATTGACCTGCCCGTGTGGAACCGTGGTCACGGGCACGGATGAAGACGACCTCGTTGCGAAGGCCCGGTCGCACCTGAGCGAGTCACATCCCGGAATGGAGTACTCGCGCGATGAGATTCTCTTCATCGCGTACTAGCAGTGTCGCGTACCGGCAGTGTTTCGCCAATGGTCAAGCGGCTGTTCATCAACGACATCGATGCGGTGAGGAGTCGATTCCCGCGCAAGGGTCCTCGACACGTCGATCCGGCTCGGCTGATTTACAAAGAACGATTGACGTATCACTTCTCATGTATGTAAGATGAATCACATAACGGTGCGAACCCTGTAGGGAAGTCGCCGTCCTCCAGCATCTTCCATCCCTCTGTTACATGTTCGAGCTGAGGAGCTTTGATGAAACTCGAAGGTAAGGTCGCGCTGATCACCGGTGCCGGGTCCGGGTTGGGACGCGAGGCGTCGCAGTTGTTCGCGTCGGAGGGCGCGAAGATCGCGGTGGTCGATATCGATCCGGAGCGTGCGAAGGGCACGGTCGAGTTGGTCGAGCAGCAGGGTGGTTCGGCGATCGCGGTCACCGCCGATGTACGCGTCGAGCAGCAGGTGGTCGATGCGGTGGCGGCGACGGTGGCGGCGTTCGGCAAGCTCGACATCGCGTGGGCCAATGCCGGGATCGTCTCGCGCGGTGGTGTGCCGTCCGTTGCGGGCGGTGAGCAGGTCGAGTTCCAGGATCTGACGGACGCGGACTGGCAGGACGTCATCGGGGTGAACCTGTCCGGCGTGTTCTACACCGCGAAGGCGGCGGTGCCGGCGTTGCGGGCCAATGGTGGCGGTGTCATCCTGGCAACCTCGTCGGCGGCGTCGTTCGTGGCGTACCACAGCATCGCAGCGTATTCGGCGACGAAGGCCGGTGTGAACGGGATGGTTCGCGGTCTGAGCCTGGATCTGGGCAAGTACGGGATCCGGGTGAATGCGATCGCCCCGACGCACGGGATGTCGCCGAACTTCCTGGCGCCGGCCGGTACTCCGGTGGTGGGGCAGTCGTACGAGGAGGTCGCCGGTCCGTGGGACCCGAGTGTCTCGCCGATTCCGCTCAAGCTCAATCGTCCGCCGTCGCTGAAGGACAATGCGCGGGCTGCGTTGTTCCTCGTGTCGGACGAGTCGGCATACATATCCGGTGTCACCCTGCCGACCACCGACGGCGGCACCTTGTCTCGTGTGGCGATGATGTTCCCCGAAGACGGGAACAACCCGCCGCCGATGGTCACCGGCGAGGAATGACGATGACTGCCCACGACACGGAAGCGCAGTCAGGCACGCGCCGACTCGTCGTGGATCGGTCGGCGTGCGCCGGGCACGGCCTCTGTTACGGCCGCGCCCCCGAAATCATCGACTGCGACGATGCCGGATACCCGGTGCTCGTGCAGGAAACGCTCAGGACCGAGGAGCACATCGTGGCGGCCGAGGAGGCCGTCGCGATGTGCCCCGAACGAGCCCTGAGCCTCGAAACACTCTGACTTCTCGAGCAACACAGACCCTTCGAACGGGGCGATCAGCATGACCATCACCGACGAAATGTCGACACCTGTCGTCGACTTCGACATCTACGACCCGTCGCTCACGGACCCGGTGGACACCGTGCAGGAGAAGGTCGCCGAACTCGCGGCCAAAGGCCCTGTCGTCTACTCGACCGCGCACGGCGGCCACTGGATCGTCACCCGGTACAGGGAGCTCCACGAGGTCCTCCGCGACCCGGAAACCTTCTCGAGTTACCCGAACAACCTCGTCAATGCCGGGGACGGCAAGTTTCTGCCGCTCGAGCTCGACCCGCCGGAGCACACCGGATATCGGGTGGCCCTGCAGCCGCTGTTCTCCCCGAACCGGATGAAGGCGCTGTCCGAGCAGATCCGGGGCGTGGTCAACGAACTGATCGACAGTTTCGCGGGCAAGGGTGAGGCGGAGTTCATCGCCGACTTCGCGCACGAGCTGCCTACCCGCGTCTTCCTCGCGTTGATGGACTGGCCACTCGAGGACGCCCCGATACTCACCGAGGCCACCGACACCGCCCTGATGGGCAAGCCCGGCGCCAGCGAGGACGAGTCGGCGAAGGCACGCGCCGAGGCAGCCCAGCAGATGTTCGCCTACTTCCAGAAGATCGTCGACGAGCGTCGCGCGAACCCCGGTGAGGATGTCACCTCCGCACTCATCCGCACCGAGGTCGACCTCGAGGACGGCAAGCGACTGCTCACCGACGAAGAGCTGACCCGCATGTTCTTCCTCCTGCTCATCGCAGGTCTGCACACCGTTCAGGGATCGCTGGCCTGGGCCGTGATCCACCTGGTGAACAATCCTCGTCAGCGCGCCGCGCTCATCGAGGACGACTCGCTGATCCCGAACGCCGTCGAGGAGGTCCTGCGGATCGAGGCTGCAGTGAGTATGGGCCGCCGTGCGACCCGCGACGTCGAACTCGGCGGGGCGAAGATCAAGGCCGGCGACCAGTTGCTGCTGGTGCTCTGTTCGGCCAACCGCGACGGAAGCGAATTCGAGGATCCCGACGAGTTCGTGATCGACCGGTCACCGAACCGGCACCTGACATTCGGTGCCGGTCCGCACCGGTGCCTGGGCTCACATCTGGCCCGCATCGAACTGTCGATCGCGCTCGAGGAATTGCACCGCCGGATTCCGGACTACGAACTCGTCGAATCCGATCCGCCGATCCTGCACGCAACGCAGGTGCGGGGCTGCTTGCGGCTTCCGATCAGGTTCACACCGACGACCTGAGCGTCGGATCGGTAGGTTCCATGGATTCAGAAGGGTGCAACGCGTTGACTGCCAGTAACGTATCCGAGGATCTGCTCGTCGACTTCGACGTGTACGACCCAGCTCTCGCCGCTCCGGTCGATGTCTTCCAGGAAAAGGCCGCCGAACTCCGTGCCCGCGGACCGATCGTCTACTCCCCGCACCACGGTGGGCACTGGATCGTCACGCGGTACGCGGACATCTTCCGCATCCTGCGCGATGCCGAGACGTTCTCCAGCTATCCGAACAACCTGGTCGATGCCGGCCAGGGCAAGTTCATCCCGGTCGAGATCGATCCGCCCGAGCACACGCAGTATCGTCAGGCGCTCCAGCCACTGTTCGGTCCGGCGCGGATGAAAGAGCTCGAGCCGAGGATCCGCGAGATCATCAACCAACTGATCGACGGCTTCGCGGACTCCGGCCGGTGCGAATTCGTTGCCGAGTTCGCGCATGCGCTGCCGACTCGTGTCTTCCTCAGTCTCATGGGCTGGCCTCTCGACGATGCCGAACAGTTCACGGAGTGGACGGATATTGCGCTCCAGGGGATTCCGGGAGCCGGCGAGGAGGAATCCGCCCGTGCCCGGGCAGAAGCGGCAACGAACGTGTTCGAGTACTTCGGTGCATTCGTGGATCGGGTGCGTTCCGGGCAGGAGGACTCGGAGAGCGTCACCGCACAGATCATCGATACCCCGATCCGGATGGACGGAGTCGAGCGGCACCTCACTGACGAGGAACTGCGCCGCATGTTCTTCCTGCTGCTCATTGCCGGACTGCACACGGTGCAGGGTTCACTCGGTTGGGCCATGGTGCACCTTGCGAACAACCCGGTGCAACGGCAGGCGCTCATCGACGACAGCAGCCTGGTGCCGGACGCAGTCGAGGAGATCCTCCGCATCGAAGCCGCCGTCAGCATGGGCCGGCGGGCCACCCGCGATGTCGAGATCGCCGGCGTCAACATCAAGGCCGACGATCAATTGTTGCTCCTGCTGTGTGCGGCCAACCGCGACGAAGCCGAGTTCGACAATCCGGACGCGTTCGTGATCGATCGTGGCCCGAACAGGCATCTGTCGTTCGGCGCAGGGCCGCATCGGTGCCTCGGGTCTCACCTCGCCCGCCTCGAGCTCACCTTGGCGATGGAGGAGATACATCGGAGAATCCCCGACTACGCGCTGGTCGACAGTGATCCGCCGTTGATGCACGGCACGTCGGTGCGTGGTTGCGTGCGGCTACCGCTCACGTTCACACCGGAATCGCGAAGCTGACACGAGGAAGGGGACCCGATTCGATCGGGTCCCCTTCCTCGTGTGCCGGGGCTCAGGCCTTCAGCAGATCACGGTGGATGATTTCCTTCATGATCTCGTTGGTGCCACCATAGATCCGCTGGATGCGGGCGTCGATGAAGGCCTTCGCGACCGGGTATTCCATCATGTAGCCGTAGCCGCCGTGGAACTGCACACCGGCGTCGATCACACGGCCCTGCAACTCGGTGGCCCACAGCTTCGCCTTGGACGCGTCGACCGCGGTGAGCGTGCCCTTGTTGTGTTCCCGGACGCAGCGATCGAGGTAACTGCGTAAGACCTCCACCGCCGTCTGCAGTTCCGCGAGAGTGAAGCCCATTCCCTGGAACTCGCCGATGCGCTTGCCGAAGGCGGTGCGTTCCTTGACGTAGTCGAGTGTCCAGCTCATGACGGCCTCGGCGGACACCTGCGCGGCGATGCCGATACCGAGCCGCTCCAGCGGAAGGCTCTGCATGAGGTAGCCGAAGCCCTGCCCCAGCTCGCCGAGCACATTCTCCTTGGGAACGCGGACATCCTCGAAGAACAACTCGGCCGTGTCCTGGGCGTGCAGACCGACCTTGTCGAGCTTGCGGCCGCGGGAGAACCCGGGCGTTCCGTCTTCGACCACGAAGAGGCTGAACCCTCGCGAACCGGCTGCGGGGTCGGTCTTGGCGAAGACGATGACGAGGTCGGCCAGGATGCCGCTCGTGATGAACGTCTTGGACCCGTTGAGGACCCAATGGTCGCCGTCGCGCACTGCGGTGGTGGTGATGCCCCGCAGGTCGCTGCCGGCGGCCGGTTCGCTCATCGCGATCGCGCCGATCGTCTCGCCCGTGACGAATCCGGGCAACCACCGCTGCTTCTGCTCATCGGTGGCATGGCGGAGCAGGTAGTTGAGGACGATGTCGTCGTTGGTCGAGAACCCGGACTGCAGCGCGGACGCGCCCACCCGCGCAATCTCGGACTGGATCACGACGCGAAAGCGGTAATCGAGCTCGCCGGGCCCGCCGTACTGCTCAGGGACGCTCAGGCCCAGCAGTCCTTGCTTACCCGCGGCGAGCCAGGTTTCCCGGTCGATGAGCCGGTCGGCGTCCCACTTCTCGAGATTTGGGACGACGTGCTTGTCGACGAAGCTCCGCACGGAGTCGCGAAACAGTTCGTGGTCGTGTTCGAAGAGATCGCTCTCCATGTAATCCTCCTGATGCGGGGCGCCCGCAGGCGCCCCGCTGTGGTGTTCGGTGTCAGTTCTCGCCGACGAGTTTCTGGATCTCGCGGCGGAAGACCTGGTTGGCAACCTCGTTGCGGCCCAGGAGCATGTTGCCGGCGTTCGCGCTGTCCATGGCGACCTGCGAACCACGCAGGATCGGGAAGTCCTCGTTGTGGAGGACCGCGATCAGGATCTCGACGTTCTTGTCCCAGATCCGATTCCAGCGCTCCTCGGTCATGCCGCTGTCTTCGAGCGTCGGTGCGATCAGACGGATCTCCATGTGGCAGCGCTGCGGATCGCTCCGGTGGGGGCGGAAGGTGAGCAGCTGGAAATGGTCGGGCTGCTTGAGCAGGGTGCTGTTGGGACCCACCAGGTGGCTTTCCGTCACGTGCTCGGCGAGGCTGCGATCGCCGGGGTCTTCCTCGATCCACCGGTCGATGGTCTTGCGGAGATTGAGGAACCGGCAGTGATGTCCGAAGTCCTCGAAGGCCATGACGTTGGTGTGGATGTGCTTGGCGGCGGTGTTCGGGTGCGCGTACTGGATGTGGTAGCCGTCGAGGAACGCGTCCTGCATCAGCTTCCAGTTGACGGGCTCGTCGAAGCGCTGAACTCGGGTAGTCACCATTTTGTCCATGCCGTAGGACCCCATGATCGAGTCCATCTCGGGGCCGAGCCAGTCTGCGACATCGATGGTGGCGTCGGCGTCGTCGACAACCCAGACGAATCCGTGACGTTCCTCGGTCGGGAGTTGCACGAGGTTCCGTTCGGAACGGTCTGCGTCACCGAACGTGTTGTCGCGGGTGATGGTGCGCAGCGCGCCGTCGGTGTCGTAGGACCAGCGATGGTACGGGCAGGAGAACAGGCGGCAACGGCCCTTCTCCTCCTTCTCGACCATCGCGCCGCGGTGACGACATTGGTTCACGAGGGTTTTGACGCTGCCGTCGCGCTGACGGACGACGATGACATTGTTCCGCGGCAACTGGAGGGTGACGAAATCGCCCGCGCGGGGGATCTCGGAGCCGTGGATGATGATCGACGGAACCCGGCCGAAGACACGCTCGCGTTCGAGCTTGGCGATCTCCGGATCGGTGAACTCGACGGGTTCGAACCACGTGACGTGCTCGAATTCGTCGGTGGTGTCGTTGCGCAGATGGTCGAGAGCGCGGCGAATGCGTTCCTCGCGGGGAATTCCGACCTCTGTCATGGCTGCCCTCCAGGCGGTGGTTCGGATCGATGACGCTAAATCTAACTCAAGTAGTTTTAAGTGTAAACCCCGGACCGGTTGCGGGTGGCGCTCCGGCCGTTGCGGCCCTATACCGATCGGCATTAGATTTATGAGAACTGACCCGCAGATGAGGAGCGAACAGGATGATCTCGTATCAGTGGTGTTCGGAACTGGATTCCGGCGATCGGGACGAGGTGCTGGCTCTTGTCGCCGCGGCCGCCGAGTACGACGAGGAAGCCGGGTTCTCGCGGATCCACCCCGGTGATGTGACCTCGACGAGTCGCGACGGCGTCCGCGTCTCCCATCTGCCGATCAAGGCGCGCAAGGACCTGAGCGCGCGCGACGACGCGCCGCTGGTGATTGTGGCGTACCTGCACCTGCAGGTGGACGGCGAGGGGCTGGGTACCGTGCAGTTCGTCGTCCATCCGGACTACCGGTCGCGCGGTGTGGCCACGATGCTGGTCGAGGAGATCGGCCTGGGCACGACAGCGGACGGCGGCTGGGAGCGCACCGGTGCGGTGGCTCTGCGCTGCTGGGCGTACAGCACGCACCCCGCGTCCGAACGTCTCGCGCGACGGTTCGGCATCCCGGCGGTGGGCAGGCTGTGGACGTTGTTCCGCCACCTGTCCGGCCCGTTCGCGATCCCGCTCGACGAGGTCGCGGCGCCCGAGGGCATCACGACGGGCGACGCGCATCCGCTCGGTGATCCGGCGGTGTCGCGGGCGATCGACGAGGTGCTGGACGCGGCGTCGCTCGTACCCGCGCAACGCGAGCGCCTCGCCGACGAGATCCGCCTCGGTTCCGGCAATGTGCTGGTCGCAACCGACTCTTCGGGAGCGAAGGTGGGGTTCGTGTGGTCCGATCCGGCGCTGTCCACCCACCTCGAGTTGGATGCGGCGTCGGTCCGGGCGCTCGTGCTCACGGAGACCGCCCGCGGGGCGGGCCTCGGGATGACGCTCCTCACGATGGCACTCGGGGCGCTGCGCGACGCGGGGGCCCAGATCGCCCTGATTCGTATCGACCCGGACGACGCGGGGGCGGTGCGCATGTGCCGGTTGATGGCATTCGAGCAGGAGGGGGAACATTCCTGCTACCAGGTCGGCGAGTGGGCCGAGGCGCCCAGCTTCCGAGTCCGCCCGGGTGAGACGAGCGACGAATCTTGTCCGACGTTGACCTAAAGGGTTTAGGCAACTACCGTCTGTGGTGCGCCTCACACTGATGTGTGGGTCCCCAACTTCACTACGTTCCCACGCACGGGCGCTTGCCCGCCCGGAGCTGGGGCGTGCAATCGGAGGAGAACACTCATGGGTCGACTCGAAGGCAAGGTCGCTTTCATCACCGGTGCGGCGCGAGGCCAGGGGCGCTCGCACGCCGTCCGGCTCGCCGAAGAGGGGGCATCCGTCATCGCGATGGACATCTGCGACCAGATCCCCACGGTCTTCTATCCGATGGCGACCAGCGACGACCTTGCCGAGACCGAGCGGCTGGTCAAGGAGGCCGGAGGCTCGATCGTCGCGTCCATTGGAGACGTCCGCAACATCGAGGATGTCCAGCGGGCCTACGACGCGGGCATCGCACAGTTCGGCAAGGTCGACATCGTGCTGCCGAACGCCGGCATCATGCCGGTGATCGGTCCCGGTGAACAGCGCCAGGCATGGCACGACGCAATCGACACCATGCTCACCGGGGTATGGCACGTGCTCGAGGTGACGGTGCCGCACCTCGTCGAACGGGGGGAGGGCGGGTCGATCATCATCACGAGTTCTGCGGCCGGCCTGACGAGCATCGGGCTGAACACCCTCCCCGGTCAGGTCGGGTACAGCGCCGCCAAGCACGGTGTTGTCGGTCTCATGCGGATCTACGCGAAACAGCTTGCCCCGCACAGTATTCGGGTGAACACTGTGCACCCTACCGGCGTGAACACGCCTATGGTGGCGAACGCGGAGTACGGCGAGTTCGTCAACTCCCATCCCGAGGTTGCCGCCGACGAGTCGTACAAGAACCCGATGCCGGTCGAATTGATCGAGGCCGTCGACATCAGCAACGCGATCGTCTACCTCGCCTCCGACGAGGCTCGTTACGTCACCGGTGTCACGTTCCCGGTCGACGCCGGCTACAACATCCGCTGAAGCGAAGGAGCTTTCACATATGACCACCACCGAAGCCTCGACGGGTACCACCCCGTCGATCGCCGACCGCGAACAGGTTTTCATCGGCGGCCGCTGGGTCGATTCGACCGGCGGCGAATGGGTCGACGTCGTCGACTCGTTCACCGAGGAGAAGGTCGCGCGGGTGCGCACCGCCACGGTCGAAGACGTCGCCAAAGCGGTTGCCGCAGCGCGTGAATCGTTCGACAAGGGCGAGTGGTCGTCTCGCAGCATGGCAGAGCGCGCCGATGTCGTCGACGCCATCGCCGACCGCCTCGAACGGCGGGTGGACGAGCTCACCCCGATCGGGGTCATCGAGGTCGGCGTGCCTGTGAGCGTCAGCCGGCCGACCCAGGAGATGGTCGGCGGGTTGTTCCGTGCGGTGGCCGCTGTGGCCCGCACGTTCGAGACCACCGAGGAGCGTCCGCGCGCAGCGGGCGGTGTCTCGCGCATCGTGAAGGAACCGACGGGCGTCGTTGCCGCGATCATCCCGTGGAACGGCCCGGTCGGCACGATCGCGTTCAAACTCGCCCCGGCGCTGGCCGCGGGCTGCTCGGTCGTGCTCAAGACCGCACCGGAGGCACCGCTCTCGCCGTCGGTGTTCGCGGACATCATCGCCGAGCTGGTCGCCGAAGGTCGCATTCCCGAGGGGGTCGTCAGCGTGCTGTGCGCCGACCGCGAGGTGTCGGAGACGCTCGTGACCAACCCCGACGTCGACCACGTCACCTTCACCGGCAGCACCGCGGCGGGCCGGCGCATCATGTCGCTGGCCGGCGAGCGCATCGCGCGTGTCTCGCTCGAACTCGGCGGCAAGTCCGCGGCGATCATCCTCGACGACGCCGACATCAACCATGTGGTGCAGACGCTCCCCATGGGGGGCTGCATGCAGTCCGGTCAGGCGTGCATCGCCCTCTCGCGCGTGCTCGTCTCCCGCAAGCGTCACGACGAGGTGCTCGAGGTCCTGAAGGCCGCGTATGGCGCGTTGCCGATCGGCAACCCGTGGGAGCCGACCAATTTCCTCGGCCCGCTCGCGTCGAAGCGACAGCAGGATCGCGTCCTGGGATACATCGACATCGCGAAGGAGGACGGCGCGAAGGTCGTGCTCGGCGGCGGTCGACCGGAGGGATTCGACAAGGGCTTCTTCGTCGCACCGACACTGCTCGACAACGTCGACCCCGACTCCCGGATCGCGCAGGAAGAGGTCTTCGGTCCGGTCATCTCGGTGATCACCTACGAAGACGAAGAGGACGCCATCGCGATCGCCAACAACTCGATGTACGGGCTGTCGGGTGCGGTGTACACGGAGGACATCGACCACGGGTTCGAGGTTGCGCGGCGCATCCGCACCGGCACCATCAGCGTGAACACCGCGACGATGGACTTCACCCTGCCGTTCGGCGGCTATAAGCAGTCCGGCGTGGGCCGTGAGGGCGGCCTCGAAGGTCTCGAGGAGTTCTTCGAGATCAAGACCGTCCACATGCCCGCTCCGGCCCGGTAGGACCGACGACGACGCCCCGCGATTCGATCCGCGCGGCGTCGTCGTTGCGTCGTGGGTGGTCGTACGACTGCCGATCAGGTCAGTGGGCCGACACGCTCAGTGGGCCGACACGCTCAGTGGGCCGACGCGCTCAGTTGGCTCTTGTCCGCGATCTCTACCTGAGCGTTGCGCACCACGCCGTGGAGGAAGCTGCGGATCATCTCCTCGAACAACTGCCGGGAGGTCATCTCGTTCTCGGCGAGAGCTCGCGCCAGCAGCGGCTGCGACTCCGGGTCGACGTTCGGGAAGATCGTGTTCTTCGTACTCGGCTTGCGCATCGCCTCGGTGAGCACTGCGCCCAGCGTCAAACGCTCCATGCCGTCGAGAATCTGGACGTGCAGGCGGGCCGGCACGCCGGACTCCTCCAGGAATCGGGCAGTGTCCTCGTAGGTGCCGATCAGCAGATCACGCGGAAGATACTGGAGCAGGATCGGCGCGGCATTGCGGTGCTTGAGGATCGACTGACGCAGATTCATGCTCAGCGTCACGAAGTACTCGGGCCAGTCCGGGCCGGGCCTGCGGCGTGGCAGGGTGCCGGCGCCGGCAATCTGTCGCGCGACAGCCTGGAGGATCTCCGACTTGTCGGCGAAGTGGTGGTAGAGGGAGGGCGCCCGTACCCCGAGGTGCTTCGCCAGCCGCGGCAGGCTGAAGGCATCGAGTCCCTCGGAGTCGATGATCTCGATGGAAGCCGCCACCGCGGACGCGCGACTGATGAGAGGCTTCGACGGTCGGGCCATCATCTACTTTCAGCTCGTGCGGTCCGCCGGGCGGGTCTGCCCGGCGGGTGACCTATAGATGCTATCTGTTCCGGTCCGGCCGGTGGTTACGCCGTGAGGACGGCCTCGTCGAGGAACTCGACCAGGCCGCGGCTCAACACGTCGTTGTCGTCGCCGCCCACCATGTGCCCGGCACCGCCCACGTCGATGTACCGCGCCCCGGGGATCAGTTCCAGGAGTTCGCGCGCACCTTCGATGCTGACGACGTCGGACTGGGCACCACGAATCAGGAGGGTCGGAACCGCGACGGCGCGCGCCGCGGCCCGGGCCCGCTCCTCGCGCTCCGCGGCAGCATCCGGAAGGTTCGTCCGATGCGACAGCATCCGCGGATCCCAGTGCCAGTACCAGCGACCGTCTCGCTCGCGCATGTTCTTACGCAACCCCTCCACCCGCGGCGGACGGCTCCGGTGCGGGTTGTACGCGATCACGGCGTCGAGCGCGTCGTGCAGGCTGTCGAAGCCCGCCAGTCCCGCGCGCATGAATCCGGTGATCTTGGCCAACCCCTCGGGTTCGGCCTTCGGGGTGATATCCACCAGCACCAGCGCGCGGGAGAGCCCCGGATTGTCTCCTTCGGCGACGAGTGAGGCCATACCGCCCATCGACGCTCCCACGAGCACCGGTGGCTCACCGAGTTCGTCGACGATCGTGCAGATGTCGCGCGCGTGTGCGTCGGAGCTGTAGTCGCCGTCGTCGGCCCATCCGCTGTGGCCGTGCCCGCGCGCGTCGATCGCGTATGAGCGCCATCCTTGTTCCGAGAGGCGGATTCCGGTGCGCTGCCACGAGTGCCTCGTCTGCCCGCCGCCGTGCAACAGCAGGACGGTCCCCTTCCGCTCGGACGGGGGCTCCCAGACATCGGCGACCAGGGAAACGCCGTCGCCCCGAAGTGTGGTCACGGTGCTGGAGATCGTCATCGTTTCGCCCTTCGTCGTCGGAGTCAGTGTCCGGAAGTCCCACCGTCGACGGCGAGCGTCGACCCGGTGATGTAGCCGGAAGCACGGCTGGCGAGGAACACGACGGCGGCGTCGATCTCGCGCTGCGTGGCGGTGCGACCGAGCGAGCAGCCGCGCAGGAACTCCTCGAGGGTATCCGACGACATCTCGGCGATCAGGTCGGTCTCGACGAAACCCGGCGCGATCGCGTTCACGCGGATCCCTTTTCGCTGCGACCACTGATGGGACAGATCGCGGGTGAGGCCGACGAGACCGGCCTTGCTCGCGGCGTAGGCGGCCTGGGGGAGCACCGACTTGACCAGCCCGAGCATGCTCGCGATGTTGACGATGCTCGAGCCCGGCTTCATCACGCGTCCGCATGCTTGCGCTGCCCAATACGCGCCGAGCAGATTCACGTCCAGCACGGAACGGAAATCCTCGGGTCGCTCGCGCGTCGCGGGTGCGGAATGGGTGACGCCGGCGTTGTTGATCAGGATGTCGAGCCGACCGAACTCGGCGACCGTGGCCCGGGCGAGGGCGTCGCACTGCTCGGGGTCGGTGACGTCGGTGGGGACGATGAGGCAGCGTCGGCCGGTGGCCTCGATCGTGTGGCCGACGGCGTCCAGCTTCTCGCGACGGCGTGCGGCGATCACCACGTCCGCCCCGGCCTCCGCGAGGGCGCGCGCGAACCCTGCTCCGAGGCCGCTGCCGGCGCCCGTGACGACGGCGACGGACCCGTCGAGCCTGAAGAGGTCGAGGATCGAGCCGGTGTCGTGTGCGGTATCTGTCGAGGTCATGTGGCTGCTCCCGGTGCTGCGTGTCATGGGGTTCGTCTGTGGGCCTTGCGTCCCTTAAAACTAATTACTTAAGATTAGAGCGTAGGTGATGTCCAGGGGAACGGAAACACTGATGGCCGGAAGCGCCGATGTGGAGCAGGGCAAGATGCAGGTGATCGGCAAGGACGCACTTGCAGACGGCGTCGTGGCGGTGCGGTTCGCCGATCCCGACGGGGGGACCGTCCCCGCATGGGAACCCGGATCGCACATCGACGTCATCATCGACGAGTCGACGGTCCGGCAGTACTCGCTGTGCGGCGACCCGGCCGACGACACCTGCCTGACTGTGGCGGTCCTCCGTGAGGAGAACGGACGCGGCGGCTCGCGGTGGATCCACGACTCGCTGCAGGTCGGCGACCTCGTCAGCATCGCCGGCCCCCGCAACAACTTCAGCCTCGAGCCCGCGCAGTCGTATCTCTTCGTCGCGGGCGGAATCGGCATCACGCCGATACTTCCGATGGTGCGGGCGGCCGACGCGGCCGGCGCCGACTGGAGGCTCCTGTACGGCGGACGTACCCGCGCGAGCATGGCTTTCGCGGACGGCCTCGTCGCCCGGTATCCCGGCCGGGTCGAGCTCCGGCCTCAGGACGAATGCGGGCTCCTCGACCTGGCGGCAGCGCTCGACGCCCTCGGGGACGGCACCGGTGTCTACTGCTGCGGGCCGGAACCACTGCTGCACGCCATCGAGAACGAGTGCCGCAACCGCTCGGGTGTCACCTTGCACGTCGAACGGTTCGCCGCGAAGGAGCGGCCGGCCGACGCCGTCGACGGGGCATTCGAGGTGGAACTCCGGCAATCGGGCAAGACGATCACTGTCGACTCGGGCGAAACACTGCTCGACGCGGTGCTCCGCTCGGGCGTCGATTCGCCGTTCTCGTGCCGCGAGGGAACCTGCGGTACGTGCGAAGCCACTGTGCTGGAAGGAATTCCGGATCATCGCGACTCCGTCCTCACCGAGGACGAGCAGGCGGAGAACGACTGCATGATGATCTGCGTATCCCGCAGCTGCACCCCCAAGCTCACTCTGGATCTGTAGATCGGCCCATGGTGACCCTCCGTCTCGCCACTGCGCGAACGCGTGTGCGCACACCTGCCGTCTCGCCCGGTGTGCTGATCCCGGTGCTCTGCTTCGTCGTGATGATCACCTCGGTCATGCAGACCGCCGTCGTGCCGCTGATGCCCGATATCGCGGCGCAGCTCGGGGTGGGTACGAATGCGGTGGGATGGATCGTCACCGGGAATCTTCTGACGGCCACAGTCTGTACGCCGCTGCTGGGCAGGCTCGCCGACCGACGTGGACCACGAAGAGTGCTGCTGGGCATCCTGGGAGTGGTGCTCGTCGGTTCGTTGCTGTGTGTCGCGTGGGACTCGTTGCCGGTACTCATCGCAGGGCGAGCGCTGCAGGGGACGTCGTTCGCGCTGTTTCCGATCGGAGTCGCTGTGCTGCGCAGCGCTCTCGGGCCGTATCGGCTCACGGCGGCGCTCGGCATCATGTCGGGAACGATGAGCGTCGGCGGCGGTGCGGGAATGATCGCCGCCGGACTGCTGTACAGCGACGGCGACGACTATCGTCGCGTGTTCTGGCTGCTGGTGGCGCTCGCGGTGATTGCAGCTGCACTTGCGTGGGCGGTCGTTCCCGGTTCGCCCGGTTCCGGGACCGGATCCGGATCCGATCTCTGGGGTGCGGTCGGGCTCGCGGTCGGCCTGTCCGCACTGCTTCTGGCGCTCGCGCAGGGCGGGACGTGGGGCTGGGTGTCCGTGCCGACGATCGGTTGTGTCGTCGCGGGTGTGCTCGTGCTTGCCGCCTGGTACCGGCACGAGCGGCGATCCGATGCGCCGCTGGTGGCCCCAGCCCTCCTGACCGCACGTGCGGTGGCGCCCGCCCACCTTGCCGCGTTCCTCGTGGGAATCGCGATGTTCGTGCAGTTCCTGGCCACAGCCGTGTTCGTGCAGGCCGCCCCGGAGGAAGCGGGGTACGGGTTCGGTGCTTCGGTGCTCGAGACGAGCCTGCTGTACCTGCTGCCCGGGCAGGTTGTCGGCATCTCCGCGGCTGCGGTGAGCGGGTTTCTCGTGCGGAGGTTCCGCGCCGAGCGGGTGCTGATGGTGGCGTGCGCTATCGGCGTGTGTGGGTTCGCATTTGTCGGGTTCGCCCACGACCGCCCGTGGCAGGTGATCGTTGCGGTGGCGGTCCTCAATGTTTTCGTCAGCGTTGCCTACGGCGCCCTGCCGGCAATGCTCGTCGAGCATGTGTCGCTGCACGACACCGGTGTTGCGAACGGCATCAACGCCATCGCACGGACATTCGGCAGTTCGCTGGCGAGCGCGCTGGTGGGGATGCTCCTCGCGACGATCACGATCGCGGGTGCCGACATTCCCTCCGAGCGTGCGTTTGTGGCCGCATTCGTGATCGGCGGTGTGGCCGCGCTTGCCGCCGGGTTCGTCGCCGGTGCGAGCCGCCCTTTGCAATTTACAAAATTTGATTGACGTCTCATGAGTGAGCCTATAGCCTGAGGTGTACGCGATATGAGGACCCGCGCTCCTCTCGCGCTGAAAATTCTTGTACACAAAACAGATTCGTATTCTCTCGGTCAAGGAAGGCAAGGGACACATGGCTGCCACCGTCGGCTCGGCCCTGTATTGGTGGGCGAAGACCAAGGGGGAACAGAACGCGATCATCGTTGCCGGTGAGGCTCTGACCTACCGTGAACTCCAGGACTGGTCCAGCCGCGTCGCTCGTGAGATCGTCGACCGGGGCATCAAGCCGGGTGAGCGTGTCGGAGTGCTCGGCCCGAATTCGGTGACGTGGCCCGTGGTGGCACTCGGCGTACTCAAGGCCGGTGCGGTGCTCGTCCCGCTGAATCCCCGGTTCAAGCCGGCGGAACTCCGCAAGGTCGTCGATGACGCGGGTGCCGTCCTGGTCATCGCGCCGGAACAGTTCTCCGCAACGGTCGCCCAGGCGCGTGACCTCGGCGATCCCTTCGACACGTTCGGGTTCACCGACATCGCGGCGCTGCGGGAAGGGGAGCGCGACGACTTCCGCGTCGACCTCGCGCCCGACGACCCCACAGCACTTCTGTTCACCAGTGGCTCCACGGGGTTGTCGAAGGGCGTCATCTGCACCAATCGGACTCTGCTCAACATCGTGTTCGAGGCCACCCTCACCGAGGAAGGCTTCCGTCCGGGTTCCACGTCGCTGCTGGTGTTGCCGCTCGTGTTCACCCCGGGCCTCGTGTGGGGGCTGGTCATGTCCACGGTGCTCGGTGGCACGCTCATCATCGAGAAGGAACTCGATCCCGGTCGTGCCGCGGCACTGCTCGGTGAGCACAAGGTGCAGGCTCTGTTCGGGGTTCCGCTGATCTTCGAAGCGATCTCGCGGTCGCCCGAATTCGAGAAGGCCGACCTGTCGTCGCTGCGCACCGCGATCGTCGGCGGCGCGGCAGTCGCACCGGCCCTGTTGAAGCGGTGGGCCGACAAGGGCGTCGCGCTGCGTCAGATCTACGGCATGACCGAAGCCGGCGGCGTCGCGACTGCGACTCTCGTCTCCGAAGCCTTCGACCACCCCGACACCTGCGGGTCCGGCTCGATCTTCACCGAGACGAAGGTGGTCCGCACCGACGGCACCGACGCAGAGCCCGGCGAAGAGGGGGAGATCCTGCTGCGGGGACCCGGCGTGACCCCCGGCTACTGGAACGATCCGGAGTCGACGGCGTCCGCGTTGCGCGACGGCTGGCTGCACAGTGGGGACCTGGGCACCCTCGACGAGGGCGGGCGCGTCAAGTTCGTCGACCGCCTCAAGGACCTCATCATCACCGGCGGCATCAACGTCTCGCCCGTCGAGATCGAGCGTGTCATCAGTGGGATCCCGGGTGTCGAGGAGGTCGCGGTCATTGCCGCGTCCGACGAGCGTTTCGGCGAGACGCCCGCGGCGATCGTCACTGTGAAGGACGGGGTCGACGCGGCAACGATCGTGGAATACTGCGACCGTTTGGTCGCCGACTACAAGGTTCCGCGCTACGTCGTGATCCGGGACGAGCCGCTGCCCCGGCTCCCCAGTGGCAAGCTGTCGAAGACGGCGATCCGGTCCGAGTACCGGGACGTCTCCGAACGATTCGACAAGGTGCGCTGACGCACCCGTCGCGCAGAAAGGAGCCCTCGTGGCTCGGACCGGAACCGACGACGCGGTGATCCTCGAGCGGCACGGAGAGATCGCCGTCGTGCGCTTGAACCGTCCCGATCGGCTCAACGCGTTCACCAATGCGATGTGCTACCGGCTCATCGAGATCTTCGACGAGACCGACACCGACGACGAAGTACGCGCGGTTGTGCTCACCGGAACCGGCCGCGCGTTCTGCGCGGGCGCCGATCTCGCCGCAGGCGGCGACACGTTCGTCCTCGGCGACGATCCGGAGACCGGTGGAGCCCCCGCCGACACGGGTGGTCAGGTGACGCTGCGGATCTACCGTTCCCTGAAGCCGGTGATCGCGGCGATCAACGGGCCTGCAGCAGGCGTCGGCGTCACGATGACGCTTCCGGCCGACATCCGCATCGCCTCGGATACGGCCAAGTTCGGTTTCGTGTTCACTCGCCGCGGCTTGGTGCCGGAGGCATGCTCGACGTGGTTCCTCCCGCGGGCGGTCGGAATCTCCACCGCCGTCGAATGGACGGTCGGCGGCAAGATGGTGCCGGTCACCGAAGCTCTCGACCGGGGTCTGGTACGTGAGGTCGTGCCCGCCGATCAGGTACTGGATCGCGCACTCGAGGTCGCCCGGGAACTGGTTTCGGGCACGTCGCCGGTATCGGCGGCACTGACCCGTCAGCTGATGTGGCGGATGCTCGGCGCGTCGGAACCCGAGGTTGCGCACCGCGCCGAGTCGATCGGCATCTATGTCCGGGGCTCCTCCGACGACGTGCGCGAAGGTGTCGACGCCTTCCTCGAAAAACGTGATCCGAAGTTCCCTGATCGCGTCTCGGATGGACTGCCGGATCTGTTCGAGTGACACTGGTGCCGCGTCGGACGCTCCGTGCCACAGTCGCGGGCCCGATGCTTGACAATGGTCATTACTTGTATCATTGCCCGTAGGAGTCGGTGAGGACGAGTTCGGGGGTGCGACATGGCGCGACGGCGGGCGAACGTCCTCAGTGAGAACGCAGAGGTGGCGCGAGGGCAGATACTGAAGGCTGCCGAGTCGATGTTCCAGCGGTACGGGCTCACGAAGACCACGATGGACGACATCGCCAAGGAGGCCGGCGTTTCGCGGCCGACCGTCTACCGCTACTTCGGTGACCGCGACACGCTGATCACGGCCTTGATCGAGTTGCGGTCGCGCCGGCTGTTCGACAAGGCTCGTGCGTTCCTGAGGGAACGGACGACGTTCGCGGAGCAGATCGTCGACGGCCTGATCTTTCTCGTCGACCGTGGTCGCCACGATCCGATCGTCCGCTTGATCGTCAGCCCCGAACACATGGACATGGCGACGGCTCTGATCGGCAGCACCGGACTGGCGGTCCGGCTGACCCAGGAGATGTGGGCGCCGCTGCTCGACGAGGCCCGGGAACGAGGTGAGATCCGCGAAGGCCTCACCGACGAGGAGATCTGCCAGTGGATCGCGCTGGTGCAGCTCATCCTGGTCGGGCGGATGGATTTCGGCTCCGAGGGGGACCCGGAAAACAGACGGATGCTCACCAACTTCCTGCTTCCGGGAATCGTGACGGAGGAGGCGGCGGAACAGCTGCGGTCCGGTGGGGCAGCTGCTACTCCGACCCACTGAAGATCGCGGGTACGGAGTGGTAGACCCCGGACGCCGAACCGGGTAATGGCTCAGCGCGGCAGCGGAGTCACCCCCGCCGCCGCGAAGGCTCCCGCGACCACGTTCTCGTAGATGCGGTCGAGGTCGAGTTCGTCGCCGAGGAAGCCGCTGCGCACGATCGTGGCGAACCCGTGCATCGCGGTGAACAGGCTCACCGCGGCCTCGAGCGTGTCCTCCTCCGGCACCCCGCAGGAGGCGAGCATCGAGCGGAGCGCCCTGTTCGCGTCGAGGGCCGCCGCGATCAGGGCGCTGCGCTCGATCGGTTCCGTCGTCAGCGTCTGGTAGCGGTGCGGATGCTCGGCGGCCCACGCACGATGTGCATCGATCAGGGTGCGCAGGCCCTCCGGCCCGCTGCGCCCCATCGCCACCTCGCGCAGCCGCTCACCGAGGTCGGCCATCGTCCGCACCTGGATCTCGCCGCGGACGTCGTCGAGACCACGGACGTGGTTGTAGAGCGAGGCGGTGACGATGCCGAGGCGGCCGGCGAGGGTGCTCATTGTCAGCTGCTCCCAGCCCGACTCGTCCACCGCCTCCAGTGCCGCCTCGATCACCTTCTCGCGGCTGAGGTTTCGACGGCGCATCGGCCTCTTCTTCTCGGTTTCCATCCGCCCATCCTACGGGTCTTCCATTTCAAACGAATGTGTGTAGCTTATAAACGACGATCATTCGTAAACAAGTGCGAGGTGGTCCCGTGACGGCATCACGTATCGACCTGAAGAACCCCGATCTCTACACCGAGGGGGTACCCCACGACTTCTTCGCCGAGCTGCGGCACGGCTGCCCGGTCTACCGGCAGGACGAGGAGGACGGACCCGGCTACTGGGCGGTGACGCGCCATGCGGACGTCACCGCGGTCTCCCGCGACAGCGCGACGTTCTCGTCGGCGCTCGGCACGACCCAGATCGACGAGTTCGACGACGAGACGCGCCTCAAGCAGGCGGCGATGCTCGTCAACCTCGATCCGCCCGCGCACACCCGGCTGCGCCAGCTCGTCAGCCGCGGCTTCACGCCCCGGATGGTCCGGACGCTCGAGGGGCACATCCGGGACATCTGCAACCGCATCGTCGACGATCTGATCGAGCGGGGCCGCGACGGCGCGGTCGTCGACTTCGTGCCGGTGGCCGCCGCCCCGCTTCCGCTCGAGGTGATCGCCGCCCTGCTCGGCGCACCCACGGAGGACGTCGGCAGGCTCTACGACTGGTCCAATCGGATGATCGGGTTCGACGATCCGGAGTACGGCAACACCCAGGCCGACGGGGAACTCGCCGCCGCGGAGATCTTCTTGTACGCCAACGAGATCGCCGCGGCGCGCAGGGTGGAGCCGCGCGACGACATCGTCTCCCGGCTCGTCCGGCCGGACGAGAACGGTGACACGCTGACCGAGATGGAGTTCGACATGTTCTTCGTGCTGCTGGTGGTGGCCGGGAACGAGACGACGCGCAACGCCACCGCCGGCGGCATGCAGGCCTTCATCGACCATCCGGATCAGTGGCGCCGCCTGCAGGCCGAGCCGGAACTCGCCGCCGGCGCGGTCGAGGAGATCCTCCGCTGGGTCACCCCGGTGATCGGGTTCCGCCGCACGCCGACGTGTCCGGCGACGATCGGTGACCAGCCCGTCGAGGCGGGGGACAAGGTGGTGGTCTACTACCCGAGCGCGAACCGGGACGAGGACGTCTTCGAGGACCCGCACGTCTTCGACATCGGCCGGACCCACAACCCGCACGTGGCGTTCGGGGGCACCGGGGTGCACTTCTGCCTGGGCGCCCACCTGGCGCGCCTGGAACTGCGCATCCTGTTCGAGACCCTGGCGCGCCGGATCGAGCGCATCGAGCCCGCAGGGCCGGTCCGGCGGCTGCGCTCGAACTTCATCAACGGCATCAAATCCATGCCCGTACGGGTGTATCCGAAGGTCTGAAGCGAATTCGGGTGGGTGGGACCATTGCCTCGGACAGGCGACCGTAGTAATGTCCAGACACGTGTCCAGAAATGTGAATCTCGAATCCACCCGCCGCCGTCTCACCGAGAAGCAGGCCGACACCGTGGACCGTCTGACGCGCGCTGCCGTCGAGGTCCTGCGGGAAGAGGGGTTCGCAGGACTGACCGTACGCAACGTCGCCGCTCGGGCCGGTGTCGCACCGGCCACCGCCTACACCTACTTCTCGTCCAAGGAGCACCTCGTCGCCGAGGTGTTCTGGCGCCGGCTCGCCGCCTCGCCCGAACCCGAGGCGGCCACGACCGACCGGGTCGACCGCGTGGTCGCGGTGCTGCGCAACGTCGCGCTGATGATGGCCGACGAGCCCGAACTCGCCGGCGCGGTCACCAGCGCGCTGCTCGGCCGCGACCCCGACGTCGAACACCTGCGCGCCCGCATCGGCCTCGACATCCGGGACCGGCTCGCCACGGCCCTCGGCCCCGACGCCGATCCCGACGAGATCGAAGCGCTGGAAATGCTCTACGCCGGCGCCCTCGTCCGGGCGGGCATGGGGTACGAGACCTACGAGAAGATCGCCGATCGGCTGGAGACCTCCGCCAAACTTCTATTGGAGTAGCGCATGACCCAGGCTTCGCTCGAACCGCTCCTGTTCGATCCCTACGACTACGGCTTCCATGAGGACCCGTATCCGATCTACCGGCGCCTGCGCGAGGAGGCGCCGCTCTACCGCAACGACGACCTCGGCTTCTGGGCCCTGTCCCGGCACGCCGACGTCGTCGCGGGCTTCCGCGACCACACCCGGCTCTCCAGCGCGAACGGGGTGTCCCTCGACCCGGCGGCCTACGGCCCCCACGCCCACAAGGTCATGTCGTTCCTCGCGATGGACGACCCCCGCCACATGCGCATGCGCCGGCTCGTCTCCAAGGGCTTCACCCCGCGCCGGGTCGCCGACCTGCGCGGCCGCATCCTCGAGCTGACTCTCCACTACCTCGACACCGCCTTGGACAAGGACGAATTCGACTGGATCGCGGACTTTGCGGGCAAGCTCCCGATGGACGTCATCTCCGAACTGATGGGCGTGCCCGAGGCCGACCGCGCCGAACTGCGCCGGCTGGCGGATCTGGTGGTCCACCGGGAGCGGGGCGTACTCGACGTGCCCGTCGCGGCGATGGAGGCGTCGCTGAACCTCGTCGGCTACTACGCGGACATGCTGGCGCAGCGCCGCGCCCACCGGAGCGAGGACCTCACCTCGGCCCTGCTCGACGCCGAGGTCGACGGAGACCGCCTCGAGGACGACGAGATCATCGGCTTCATGTTCCTGATGGTCGTCGCGGGCAACGAGACCACCACCAAACTGCTCGGCAACGCACTGTACTGGGGCGCGAAGAACAAGACCGAGGTGGCCCGCGTCCTCGGCAACCCGGACGCAGCCCCGGGCTGGGTGGAGGAGACGCTGCGCTACGACACCTCCAGCCAGATCGTCGCGCGCACTGCCGCCACCGACATCGACGTGCACGACAGCACCATCCGCGCGGGCGACAAGGTGCTGCTGCTCATCGGTTCGGCCAACCGTGACGCCGAGGTGTTCGAGGATCCCGACACCTTCCGCATCGGCCGCGACAGCGCGTCCAAGATCGCCAGTTTCGGTGGCGGCGTGCACTTCTGCCTCGGTGCCCACCTTGCGCGCCTCGAGGCGAACATCGCGCTCGAACAGTTCGCCGCGCGCGTCGCCGACTACGACGTCGACTTCGACCGCTGTGAACGCGTCCACTCCACCAACGTCCGAGGCCTCGCGGCCCTGCCCGTAGAGGTGACCCGGCGACATGCCTAGATTCGAACCCAATCCGCCGCGCCGGCCCGCGATCGTCAGCGGCGCCTCCTCCGGCATCGGTACGGCCACCGCCTTCGCGCTCGCCGCCCTCGGTCACCCGGTCGCCCTCGGTGCGCGGCGCGTCGAACAGTGCGAGGCCCTCGCGGAGAAGATCCGCGGCGAGGGCGGCGAGGCCGTCGCGCACTTCCTCGACGTGGCGTCCACCGAATCGGTCGACGAGTTCGTCGCCGCCGCCGAGAAGGCCCTGGGTCCCACCGAGATCGTCCTGTCCGGCGCCGGTGACATGGATTTCCGGCTCGTGCACGAGATGGATCCGGACCGGTTCGAGTTCCAGGTGAACGTCCATCTCGTCGGCACGCAGCGTCTCGCCCATCGCGTGCTGCCGGGGATGATCGAACGGCGCCGCGGCGACTTCGTCGTCATCGGTTCGGACTGCGCCGACGTCGCGCGGCCCCGCATGGGCGCCTACGTCGCCGCCAAGACGGGCCTCGAGGCGCTCGTGCGTCAGATGCGGATGGAACTCGAGGGCACGGGGGTTCGCGCGTCGGTGGTGCGTCCCGGCCCGACACAGACCGGGATGGGACTCGATGCCCCCGCGGAGATCATCGAGCCGCTGATCGCCGACTGGACCAGATGGGGCTTCGCCCGGCACTCCTACTTCCTCCGCGCCTCCGAGATCGCGAACGCCGTCGTCGCCGTCGTCTCGGCCCCGCGCGGAACCCACCTGGTGCTGACCGAAGTGCAGCCGGAAGCGCCTCTGCAGAAGGATTCTCGGGGAAAGGACCCTGAATGACCACGATCACCACCCCCACGCGCGTCTCGGGGGGCGAGCACGAACACGGCCACCTCGAGGAACTGCGCACCGACCCGATCGGCCTGATGCAGCGAGTCCGCGAGGAGTGCGGCGACGTCGGCGCCTTCCAGCTCGCCGACCGCAACGTCGTGCTGCTCTCCGGGGCTCGGGCCAACGAGTTCTTCTTCCGCTCCGCCGATGAGGACCTCGACCAGCAGGCCGCGTACCCGTTCATGAAGCCGGTCTTCGGGGAGGGCGTGGTCTTCGATGCCAGCCCCGAGCGCCGCAAGGAGATGCTGCACAACTCCGCGTTGCGCGGCGAGCAGATGAAGGGCCATGCCGCCACGATCGAACGCGAGGTCCGTGACATCGTCGCCGGGTGGGGTGACGAGGGTGAGATCGACCTGTTGGAGTTCTTCGCGGAGCTGACCATCTACACGTCCTCGGCCTGCCTGATCGGCAAGAAGTTCCGCGACCAGCTCGACAGCCGGTTCGCGAGCCTCTACCACGACCTGGAGAAGGGCACCGACGCCCTCGCCTTCGTCGACCCCTACGCGCCCATCGAGAGCTTCCGTCGCCGCGACGAGGCCCGCCGCGGGCTGGTCGCCCTCGTCGAGGAGATCATGGTCGACCGCATCGCGAACCCGCCCCAGGGCAAGGAGGATCGCGACATGCTCGACGTCCTCGTCTCCATCAAGGACGAGAACGGCAAGGAGCGGTTCAGCGCGGACGAGATCACCGGCATCTTCATCTCGATGATGTTCGCCGGCCACCACACCACGTCGGGGACGGCGGCATGGGCGTTGATCGAGTTGCTGCGCAATCCGGAGTACCTGCGCGGGGTCACCGACGAACTCGACGTCCTCTACGCCGACGGTGAGGGCGTGAGTTTCCATGCGCTGCGGCAGATCCCGATGCTCGAGTCGGTACTCAAGGAGACGCTGCGGTTGCACCCGCCGCTGATCCTGCTGCTGCGCGTCGCGCGCGGCGAGTTCGAGGTCGAGGGGTACCGGATCGGCGAGGGCGACCTCGTCGGCGCTACCCCGGCGATCTCCAACCGCATCCCGGAGGACTTCCCCGAGCCCGATGCCTTCGATCCGGGCCGTTACCTCGATCCGCGGCAGGAGGACATCGTCAACCGCTGGACCTGGATCCCGTTCGGGGCCGGCCGGCACCGGTGCGTGGGAGCGGCGTTCGCTCTCATGCAGCTCAAGGCGATCTTCTCGGTCCTGCTGCGCGACTACGAATTCGAGATGGCTCAGCCGGCCGACACCTACCGCAACGACCATTCCAAGATGGTGGTGCAGCTCGCGCAGCCGTGCGCCGTGCGCTATCGCCGTCGCACCCGGATGTAAGGACTCGCGCCGTGAAAGTGGAAGCAGACCTCGATCTGTGCCAGGGCCACGCGATGTGCTCGCTGGAGGCACCGGACGTCTTCGACGTTCCCAAGCACGGCAAGGTCCGGATCCTGATGAACGACATACCCGAAAAACTCTGCGGCGACGTCCGATCCGCCGTACGGTACTGCCCCACCCGAGCCCTCCGCATCGTCGAGGACTGATCCAGAGGAGACAAGTCATGGCACCCTTCGACCGAGCAGAACTCGACGAGATGATCGAGCGCTGGATCGAGGCCAACAAGAAGGCCGAGGCAGCCGGTGACTGGAAGTCCTTGGCCGACATGTACACCGAGGACGCGACCTACGGCTGGAACTACGGTCCCACGGACGACTTCATGGCCGTCGGGCGCGAGGAGATCCGCGAGCTCGCGCTCGGCCAGGAGATGGCCGGCCTGGAGGGCTGGCAGTATCCCTATCAGCGGTTCGTCGTGGACGAGCGGACCGGCGACGTCATCGGCTTCTGGAAACAGGTCGCCGACGCCACCCGCGACGACGGGTCGCACTACGAGGTGCACGGCTTCGGCGGCAGCTGGTTCCGCTACGGCGGGAACTTCCGATGGTCCTGGCAGCGTGACTTCTTCGACTTCGGGAACGTCTCCCACCTCTTCCTGGAGATGATCACGGGCAACGCCCTGTCCGACGGCATGAACAAGCGGATCGAACGGTCGACGTCGACGAAACGTCTTCCCGGCTGGTATCCGGCCGGACAGGCGCCGGTTCCGCTGTGGTGAGCCCGGTGAACGTCCGCGACTCCTTCGCGGCGCTCTCCCGGGCCGACCTCGCCGTCCTCGTCCCCGAACTGCTCCTGTGCGGTCAGCTCATCGACCGCTCCGGGATGGCGCACCTGATCTCGGCGTTCGGACGGGAGGGAATGACCGAGGTCGCCGTCGAGGAGTGGCAGGCGTCGAGCCCGTGGTATACCCGGCGCATGCAGCGGGCCCTGCGGTACGAGGGCGACGGTGTCGAGACGATCTTCAAGGGGCTGCAACTCGACATCGGCGCGCCCCCGCAGTTCATGGACTTCCGGTTCCGCGTCGACGACCACGACCACGGTGAGTTCCGGCTCGACCACTGCGGCGCGCTCATGGACGTCGAACCGATGGGCGACGCGTACGTGAAGGCCATGTGCCACGACATCGAGGACCCCACGTTCGACGCGACCGCCCTTGCCACCAACCCGCACGCCCGGGTGCGGCCGATCCACCGGCCGCCGCGCCGGCCGGCCGGCCGCCATCCGCACTGCGCGTGGACGGTGACGATCGACCCGTCGCACGTTCCACCGCAGGCCGCGCCCCACACCGAGGCGATCGGGCGTACCGCGGCCGTCGCAGTGGAACTCAGCGCGATCGACCCGGCGGACGAGGGACTCGGCGACTATTCCGGGCCCCTGCTCTCCGACCTGCGGTTCGCGGACTTCTCGCACTCGGCCCTGGTGCGGATCGCGGAGGAGGTGTGCCTGCAGCAGCATCTGCTCACACTGGGTTTTCTCATCGGCGTGCGCAAACGCACGGACGAGGACGCCGCGCTGGCCCTCACCCGCAAGCAGTTGACCGGCATCGCCGGGCTGGCGTCCGAGCGGATACGCGACGCCCTCGGCCTGCCGCGTGACTTCGAGGGACTGGCGACGGTGCTGTCGGTCCACCCCGTGTTCGCGCCGAGGCAGTACGTCCAGCGCGACATCCGGTGGGAGCCGGACAGACTGCGCCTGCGCCTCGGGCGAGCCGGGGGTGCCGACGCGGACGGGTCGTGGCCGACTCTGGTCGACGGGCACCACCTCGAGCCGCTGCAGGCGCTGGTGCGCGGCGTCGACCCGCACTTCACCGCGCACGTGGTGTCCGAGGACGCACACGCGCTCACCGTCGAGGTGATCCGCGACGCCGAACCCGCGAAGGAATGCGGCGAGGTGGCGATCACCCGCTTCAGCACCGGCGCGAACTTCACGTTCGCCGATCGCGGAATCCCCCTGCCGCTCACCGTCGTCTGAGCGTCCCATCCATTCCCACCCCCACCCCCACGCGCCCCCAGGTGAGCGAATGTATCGTTCTGTCGGCCTGAAGAGGTGAGCGATACATTCGCTCGGGTGGCTGCGTGCAGTCAGGGCGGGCAGCAGTTCCCTTCTCTACCAAGGGATTACGCTGCAGCCCGACGGTGAGCGTTTCGCGCAGAGTGTGTCGTCGCGCATCGACTACGACCTGCTCGCCACCGAACACTTTCCCCGCGTGGCGCGGACGCTGCGCCTGCAGACCATCCCCGACGATCTGCTGAACCACGAGCGTTACCGCTCGTCGAGGCAATTCCTCGACCGGGTCGCCGAGGAGGGCTTCGAGCCACTCCGTGTGCCGATGCCCATCGACTGGGAGTTCGCCCGGCGGGAGCTGGCCGGCGAACTGGCGCCGTCGTACACCAACGGCGACCTGATCTACGGCGTGAACAACGGCGGCAAGTTCTCCGTCGACGTGACGTACCTGGCGGAGGCCGAGGCCACGGGTTACGTCCGCATCGAGACGCTGCACCGGGTCAACGACATCGAGCGCGGACGGGACGGCACGCGGATCGCGCATACGGACCGGACTCCACGGACGGTGTGGTACTCGAACGCAAGCGCATCGTCGCCGACGCGCTGTTTCTCGGTGCCGGACCACCGGGTACCACAAAGCTTCTCGTCAAGGCGCTCGCGAAGGATCTGATCCCGGATCTGCCCGACGCCGTGGGAACGGGATGGGGCAACAACGGAGACCGCGTGTTCTCGGTGACGACCACGCTGCTCGGTCCGGGTGCATGGCAGGGCGGTCCCGCGTGCGTCGGCTTCAAGGACCTCGGGAATCCGGCCGGTCCGCTCATGATCGTCACCGGCCCGGTGCCGTTCCCGGCCGACCTGCTTCTGAGCACCCCGAACCGGCCGAATGTCACATGGGTTCGATTCGATTGAACCCATGTGACATTCGGCCACACAACGGGATTCGGGAACGCTCAGTTCTCGGCGGCGGCGGCGACGCCGGCGCGACGGCCGAAGAAGCTGCTGTCCCCGAGCGACGTGCCGCTCGCGTAGCCCCCCGCACACACGCCGGAGGTGCACCGGCCCGCGGCGAACAGGCCCGGGATCGGTTCGCCCGAGACGTGCAGGACCTCCGAGTTCACGGTGGTGCGCAGGCCGCCGAGGGTGAAGCCCGCGGTGCAGTTGCGCAGGTCCAGGGCCGCGACGGGGGTGCCGATCGGCGTGACCCACTCCGGCTTCTTCCCGAGGACGGGATCGGTGCCGGCCGCGGCGTGCCGGTTGTACACCTCGACGGTGGCCTGCAGCGTGCCCTCCGGCAGGCCCATGTCGGATTCGAGTTCGGCGACGGTCTCCGCCGCCCACTTCGGCGGGAACCGGAAGTACGGGGTGGAACTCGTCGTCGTGCAACCTTCCTCGTATGCCGCCTCGTCGATGATCAGGTACGCCTGGTTGTCGTTCTCGAGGAGGGTGAGCTGCCCGATGCGTCCCGGGTAGGTGTCCTCGGGAACGTACCGCTGGCCGCGGCCGTTGACGAGGATGCCGCGCGCCATCAGCTGCGGGTCGGCGAAGAACGCCACCTCGGTGGCGTTCATGTGCGCGAGGTCGGCGCCGAGGGCCTGGGCCATCCGGATGGAGCAGCCGTCGTGCTCCTCGATCGCGGCGCCCGGGCGGCCGATCAGCTGCGGGGCGAACGAGGTGACCATCGCCTCGTTGTAGGCGAAGCTGCCGGTGGTGAGCACGACGCCGCGCCGCGCCCGCACAAAGACCTCGTTCCCGTACTTCTTGGCGGCGATCCCGACGACCCGGTCCGTGTCGTCGACAATCAGCCGCTGCGCCCGGATGTCGAAGACGGATGTCACGCCGAGGGATTCTGCCGTCTCGGCGAGCGGCTTCATCAGCATGTACCCGCCGCCCTGCTCACCGGTGCGCTTGTTGCTCATCTGCGGCACATGGCCGCGCGGGGCGGGTGTGGCGATCTCGTTGAACGGCGCGGAGTTCTCGCCCCCCGAGTACATCAGACCGTCGTCACCGGGGATCTCCCATCCGGGCTCGCCCCAGAACGCCGGTTTGAAGACCACTCCGTTGTCGGTGAGCCAGTGGTAGTGCTCGACGCTGCCGTCGCAGTATTCCGAGATCTTGGCCTCGTCGGCGCCGGGGCCGAGAGCGGCGAGCATGAATCTCTTCATGTTCTCCGGGGTGTCCTCGAACCCGAGCTCGCGCTGCAGCGGGGTGCCGCCGCCGAGGTAGACGATTCCCCCGGACAGGGAGGCGGCACCGCCCCAGCCGCCGGTGCGTTCGAGGATCAGCACGTCGGTGCCGGCCCGCGCGGCCTCGATGGCGGCCGAGACGCCGGCGATGCCGTAGCCGGCGACGACGATGTCGGCTTCGTGGTCCCAGGCGGTGACCTCTGCGGCACGGAGCGGGCGGAAGGGAGCTGTGGTCATGGAGGTGTTTCCTTCTCGGTCGTGACCGTCAGCGGGTCGGTTCCAGCGTGGCGGCGAGCTTGTCCAGGTAGGCGAGGATCTCGTCCTCCGAGCGGTCGGGCAGGCCGAACATCACTTCGGTCACGCCGAGGTCGCGCCACTGCTGGAGCTTGGCGGGGTCGGGCCGGCCGGCGAGGACGACGATCTCCGGGGCGCCGGCGCGGCCGGCCTCGGCCCAGGTGGCGCGCAGCCGCTCGACGTTGTCGTCGATGTCGCGTTCGATCGGGGTGGTGATCCAGCCGTCGGCGGAGCGGGCGATCCACGCGAAGGTGCGCTCGCTGCCGCCCGCGCCGATCAGCACCGGTGGGCGGGGCTGCTGGATCGGCTTGGGCCAGGCCCAGCTCGGGCCGAACGAGACGAACTGCCCGTCGTAGGAGGCTTCCTCCTCGTTCCACAGCGCCTGCATCGCCTCGAGGTATTCGCGCAGGGCGGTACGCCGCTTGCCGGGAGGTACGCCGTGGTCGGCGAGTTCCTCGGCGTTCCAGCCGAAGCCCGCGCCGAGGACGACGCGCCCGCCGGAGAGGTGGTCGAGGGTCGCGACGGTCTTGGCCAGCGTGATGGGGTCGTGCTCGAGGGGCAGGGCGACCGAGGTGCCCAGCCTGATGGTCGAGGTGACGGCCGCGGCGAGTCCGAGGGCGACCCACGGGTCGAGGGTGCGGCGGTACCGGTCGTCGGGCAGCGTCGCGTTGCCGGTGCTGGGGTGTGCGGATTCGCGGCGCACGGGGATGTGGGTGTGTTCGGGGACGTAGAACGCGTCGAAGCCGCGTTCCTCGGCCGCTCGGGCGGCCGTCTCGGGCCGGATACCGCGATCGCTGGTGAACAGGGTGATGCCGTGACGCACGGAAGCTGCCTCCCTACTTGTCGGGTCCCCGCAACTGTAACGCGTTCTAGTGATTGGTGGAACCCGTTCCAGACACCTGTCCATTTTTTCGGTCAGGTCCCGGCGCCGGCCCGGGGAAGGCGCACTACGCTGGCGGGCAGGCGTACGAAAGGTGAGGACGATGGCGGAGCCGAGTGCAGCATCCCGAACGAAGGCGCGGTCCGCTTCGCTTCTCGGCGCGGACCTGAAGCCGGCCCAGCGCGCCCGCTACCTGAGGATCATCGAGGCCGCGAAGGAACTGGCCTCCGAGGGCGGATACGACGCGGTCCAGATGCGTGCCGTCGCCGAACGGTCGGGCGTGGCGCTGGGCACCGTGTACCGCTACTTTCCGTCCAAGAACCACCTGCTGGTGGTGGCGATGGTGCTGCTGTTCGAAGATCTGAGCAACAGGTTCGGCGACACCGACATCCCCGGCGACTCGGCTCACGAACGGATCATGTCGGTGCTGCACGGCTACATCGGCCGGCTCGAGAGCGACCACAACCTCTACGACGCGCTCGTGCGTGCGGCGATGTTCGCGGACGCCTCGTCGTCGGCCGAGCTCGACCGGCTCGGAGCGATCATCACCGGGATGTACGCCCGGGCGGCCGGGGTCGAGGTGGTCAGCGAGCAGCTCCTCAACGCGGTGCACGTGATCGCGGACGTGTGGATGTCGAACCTGGTGAGCTGGGCCGCCGGTCGGGCCACGGCGGATCAGGTGATGGCGCACATGGACAGCGTGGTGCGGCTCGTGTTCGACCGGCTGGAGAAGCTGCAGGCGATCGGCTGACGCAGCGGATCAGGCGGGAACCTCCACGATGCCCACGGTCGGGAGGAAGAAGCACGACGTCTCGCCGTTCTGCACCGTGCCGAACACGGCGGCCAGGACAGTTCCCGAGCCGGTCGCGACCGGTGCCGCGCGGACTCCGCCGAGCGGGACCGCGCCTGCGAAGAAGTTCTGCACCGCGGCGGCGACGAGGGGCTTGGCGAACTCGGGCAGGCCGCCGGGCACGGCGAGGGCTGCGGCCTCGGCGATGGTGCCCATGGGCACGAACCCGCCCTGGAAGGTGTTGACGTTGAACCAGGCGACCTGCATGCCGGTGGTGTTCCCGCTGTCCTTCTCGACGCCCATGGGCACGAAGGCGAACAGGGTTTCGCCGGGATCGACGGCATTGACGGGACCGACCATCGGGATGTTCAGGTTGGGCCACGGGCCGGGAGCCGCGCCGGCGACGGCGGGGGCGATACCGAGCGGCAGGCTGCCGCCCTCGGTGCAGAAGGGCGCGCCGGTGGGGTAGAGGAACGGTTCGATGCCGAGGCCGCGCAGGAACTCCACGGCGTCCTCGTAGGCGGAGAGCGGCGAGTTCTCGGCGACGTCGGTGGCACCGCCGCGGGCGGAGCCGATGGCCTCGGCGGCGGCGAGCGCGAGTGCATCGGCGCCCGGCTGGGCCCGGAGCGTCTCGAGGGCGCCGAGGAGCGGGTCGGGCGCCGGCGCCGCGGCGACTGCGGGGTCCGCGGGGGGTTCGGCGGCCGCGACGGTCGGCAGCGCCAGAGCAGCGGCCACGGTGAGGGAGGCTGCGGCGGTGAGCCGGCGCAGCCTGCGCCGGGTGGTCCTGGTGGTCATGCTTCGCTCCTGTACGTGGTCGGAACCGGAACACCCTTCGCCCCGGAGTCGTGCGACGGCTCCGGGGCGGAGACCCATGGGTCTGGTGTTACTCGTGTGACTCATGGTGTTGGTGGGATCTAGCAGACCACAGGAAGAACAGACCGGCCAGTCCGGCGCGGCGTGGCGTTATTCAAACGAAACGAGTTGTGGCCGGTTCGAGACCGGACATTTCAGTCGTGGTGGGGTTCAACCGGCGTCTGCCCCGACGTCTCGTCCGGATTCCGGCGCAGATGCAGCAGGCTGACGGTGAGACCGCCCCACACCAGCCCCAGCGCGACGAGCATCATCCCGATCGCAGATCCACTCACAGTCTCTCTCCCGCTTCCGTCGATTCGGTATGCGCCAGCTCGGCGTCGGTCAGGCCCCACGGTGCGAAGGACAATGCCACCGCGATCACGATCACCAGCGCCTGCACGCCCCACCCGAACGTCATGACGAGTGCATCCGGCAGGTCGTTGTAGCCCTCCCGGCTCCGATCCACGATCTCGCTGATCAGCATGTAGCCGAGCACGATGGGTGTGAGGACGCCGGCGAAGACCCGCCAGAGCAGGCCTACCCGGAACGACGACACCGAGTTGAGATGGTCCTGCAGTTCGGGCAGCCGGCGCAGCCCCCATGCGAGCACCACGAGCGTCGCGAAGGCGACCCCGACGATGCCGAACTGGTTGGCGAAGCGGTCGACCACGTCGAGGGTGTTCAGGCCGGTGGTGGTCGGGAACAGCAGCAGCGAGGTGACGCTTGCGACGCCACCGACGATCAGGACCGCCGGCACGCGGGTGAGGCCGGTCTTGTCCTCGACGGCCGACACGCACACCTGGATGATGCTGATCAGCGACGTGAAACCGGCGAAGACGAGCGAGCCGAAGAACAGCAGGCCGAACAGGGAACCGCCGGGCATCTCCGAGACGATCGTCGGGAACGCGATGAACGCCAGCCCGATACCGCCGCTGACCACCTCGTCGACGGCGACGCCCTGCGCCTGTGCCATGAAGCCGAGCGCCGAGAACACGCCGATTCCGGCGAGGATCTCGAAGCTCGAGTTCGAGAAGCCGACGACGAGACCGGAGCCCGTGAGGTTGGTCCGGTGCTTGAGGTACGACGAGTAGGTGACCATGATGCCGAACGCGACGGACAGCGAGAAGAAGATCTGCGCGTAGGCGGAGATCCACACCCCGGTGTCGGTCAGCGCCGACCAGTCCGGCCGGAAGAACGCGTCGAGACCGGTGGCGGCGCCGTCGAGGGTCAGCGCCCGCACCACCATGCCGGCGAACAGCACCAGCAGCAACGGCACGAAGAACCGGTTCGCCGCGCCGATGCCGCGCTGCACGCCCAGACCCAGGATGACGAGCACCACGAGCCAGATCCCGAGCAGCGGCCACGCCACGCCCGGGACGAAGTCGAGGCCGAACGTGGCGTCCGCGTTCATCTGCAGGAAGTCCTGCAGGAAGAAGGTCTCCGCGTCGTCGCCCCATGCCTGCGTGGCCGAGAAGAACGTGTAGCGCAGCGCCCACGCGATGATCACCGCGTAGTACACGCCGATGACGAAGCAGATGCCCACCTGCCACCAGCCGAGGCTCTCGGTGGCGCGCTTGAGGCGGTGGAACGCCAGCGGCGGCGACCCGCGGAACTTGTGACCGATCGCGTAGTCGACGAACAGCAACGGGATGCCCGCGGTCAGCAGGGCCACCAGATACGGCACGATGAACGCACCGCCGCCGTTCTCGTACGCGATGTACGGGAAACGCCAGATGTTGCCCAGCCCGACCGCCGAGCCGATGGCGGCGAGAATGAACACCGACCGGCCGGACCAGACCTCTCTCTTGCGCACCGCTGCGTCCTCTGTCACTGACGTACCTTTCCTCGGTTACAGACTGTCGACGCTAGCACCCCCGCGGCTGCCTCGCGGCTGATCCGGGAGGGCGGACGCGGTGTGTCGGAGCGGAGCTCAGTCCCGCCACAGTTTGTCGAGTTCCGGACCCGGTTCCTCGTCCGGCGGGGCGCCGCGGTAGCGCAGGGCGAAGATCACCCAGCCGATCGACGCGATCATCAGGAAGCTCACGAGCCGGTATACGACGACGGCGGCCAGGGCCTGCGCGCCGGTCATCCCGCTGGCCGTCAGCGCGGGCACGAGCACGGCGTCCATCACCCCGAGCCCGGCCGGCAGGAGGGGGATTGCGCGGCTGGCGGCAGTACCGGCGGCGTACGCGACGGCGATACCGGCCAGGCTGGGCTTGCCGCCGATCGCGTACGCGGCGAAGGCGAGGCACGCACCGTCGCACAGCCAGTTGAACAACGACCAGCCGAACGCGCGCGCGGCGTGGGTGCGGTCGAGCTGGACCGCCTGGAGCTGCGCCACGATCCGCTTCCAGGCGCGGGCGCCGGCCCGCGCGGGCTTCTTGCGCAGGCGGTTCACGCCGCGCAGCGCGATGATGCCGATCGACTCGAACGCATCCGGCCGGCTTGCCGCGTACTGCACGAGCACCACGAACGCCGCGAATCCGCCGAGGGAGAAGATGAGCGAGAACGGGTTGGTGGTGGCACCGACGAGCAGCGCGCCGACCAGGCCGAGCAGCGCCAGGCCCGCGGCCTGCAGCAGACCGGCCATCACCAGCTGCCAGGTGGAGACGACGGGGCTGGCCCCCCACTTGCGCATCTGCCGGTAGGTGAAGGTGGTGGCCACCACGGGTCCGCCGGGCAGGGTCACGCTCATCGAGTTCGCCGCGTACGCCACCGACAGGGACTGGCGCTGCGTCACGGTGACCCCGGCCGCGGACAGCAGGGTGCGCTGTACCCGGGCAAAGCTCGACATCTCGGTCAGCGCGGCCAGGATCGCCGCGCCCACCCACCACCAGCGCAGGTCGCCGAGGCTGCCGACGCTGGTCTTCAGTTCCGGCCAGACGAGAACGACCTCCACGGTGAGGACGACGACGAGCACGAGGCCGAGCAGCCACTTGAGGCGCCGGCGCCGGGTCGGCGACATTCCGCCGTTGCCGTTGCCGTTGCCGTTGCCGTTGCCGTTGTCTCTTCCGTGGCTCGGGGTGTGGTCGTGTTCGCCCACGGACGCGCCCCCGTTCTCACCCGCATCGGTCATGTGGTCGTGGGCCAGTTCGCCAGCGTCTTCCGGTACAGGTCCTCGACCTCCGCGACCCGTGTGCCGAGCTCGTCGAGGGTCCAGTCGCTCACGTCGATGGGATCGAGGACCACCACGTCGACGGTTCCCGGCCGCAGCACCGTGGAGTGCTTCCACAGCACCTCCCCGGCGTTGCGGATCACCACCGGCACGATCGGCACGCCCGCCTGCATCGCGATGTGGAACGCGCCCTTCTTGAACCGGCCGATCTCCGGGGTCAGGGAGCGGGTGCCCTCCGGCGCGATGATCACCGAGGTGCCCTCGCGCAGCGTGTCGACCACAGGACCGAGTGCGGCCTTCGCCTGCTCGGTGTTGGCCCGGTCCACGAACGCCGCACCGACGAAGCGGAGCACCAGCCCGAACAGCGGGTCGCTGGCCATCTCCTTCTTCGTGACCCCCGTGAAGCTGTGCCGCAGCACCCGCGCCATGATCACCGGATCGAGCTGGCTCTGATGGTTGAAGATGAACACCGCGGGGCGATGTGACCAGGCGTTGGCCTCGTTCCGAATGTTCACGTCGATGCCGGCGAGCGCGAGGGGCACCTCGCCGGTGAGGGTGGCGATCGAGTCGAGCGCCACCTTCTTGTTGCGGTTGAGCAGGCCGAGGCCGACGCCCGTCCACACCGAGCCGAACAGCCCGCCGTACGCCGCGAGGGTGCGGATCACCTCCTTGGTGCCCGGCGTTCCGCGCGGCCTGAATCGCAGGATCGGCCAGCCTTGCTCGGCGGCGGTGCGCTCGAGGTTCCGGTCCGGATTGGTCGGCGTCGGATTGCCCATCGTGGCGAGGAAGTCGGCGTCCTCGCCCCCGTTGGAATACGTGTAGCTCTGCTCGCGATCGATGTTGTTCGCCTCCGCGAACGCCACCACGGCCTGCGCTTTACCGCTGCGCCACAACGACTTCCCGTCCACACGGCCCGTGAGCACCCCGTCGCGCACCTCGAGGGGGCTGAACAGGACGTGCTCGACGCCGAGCGCATCCGCCGTCGCCTGGATCTGGTAGCGCGACGCCGAGGACGCGATCACCACCGTGTGCCCCGCCGCCTGATGCGCCCGGATGAGCTGCCACGCCTCGGGATAGATGTGGCCGGCGATCGTGGAGGCGAACAGCCGGCGCCCGATCTCGTACAGCTCCTCCTCGGTGTGCCCGCCCCACGCCTTGAACGCCACCGCGACGAACCGCTCGAAGTCCGCCTCGGTGTCGTGGCCGCGCAGGCCGTTGAGCATGGTTGCGGCGAGTTCGGCGGCGCCGACCTTCCCGGCGAGCAACCGGTCGCGGAAGAAGTGCAGACCGGAGAAGCCGTGGACGATGGTGCCGTCGAAGTCGAAGAATGCCGCGATCTCCGGACCCTTCGGCCCGGTACGCACGCGCTCGAGCGCTTCCTCGAGGATCACCGCTCCGCCTTTCTGTTGGATACGTCGAGAGACTCGGCGAGCCGGACCCGCTCACCCACCGCCAGCAGCTGTGCCGCGAACTCCTCCCGCTTCTGCCGAATCTCCTCGCCCCCACGTTCCAGCAGCCCGCGGTTGGCGGCAAGCTGTAACGCCGTCGTGAACAGTTCCGACGAGACCGATTCGGGTCCGAACAGCCGGCCCTGCAGCAGCATCTGCCGGCCGACCGCGACGCACTCGTCCAGGAACGCCTTGCGGTCGACCTGCAGGGACGGGTCGCGCCGCGCGAGCCGCTCGGCGACGACGAGCTGCGCGTCGAAGAAGGACCGCAGAGCTCGGTGCACCATGAAGAACCCGGTTTCGAGGAGCGCGGCCAGCGCGAGTTCCACGTCCGGCAAGGCGTTGCGCCAGGACGGCATCAGCAGGGCGATCTCGTCGCGCATGTCGGCCTCGAACCGGTCCCGGTCGGGGAAGAAGAACTCGAACTTGAGCAGGTCGCGCGCCGCCTTGGCCTCCTCCCACGCCGCCCGCACCGGGTCGAGGCCCGGATTGGCGTGCGCGTGGAGGATGGCCAGCTCCATCAGGGCACGGTTGACGAACCAGTGCACGCCGCTGTTGCGATAGAACGCCGCGACCAGGTGCTGCCCGGGCTGGATCGCGTAGACCGGCTCGTCCCCGCCGGCGTAGGTGGTGACCACACCGGCATCGCTCAGCGAGGCGAGGACGTTCGCGAGGCCGCCCTCGATGTCGAGGACGCCGAGTTCGCCCTGGGGTATCCCGCGGGCGTCGATGTACCGGCGCACCGGCGCGATCACCGACCGCACCTCGTCCAGGGTCAGCGCCCGGTCCCGGACGCCGAGCAGAGCGAGGGTGACCAGGCAGTTCACCGTGACCGGGGTGTGGCAGTTGATGCCCACGGCCACCTCGAACGCGACCTTCTGCAGCGCCTTGCGGCTGCGCTCGCTCCCGGGCTCGGCCGGCTCCCCGGACAGCTCGGGATCCCCGCTCGTGGCGAGCTGCGAGCGCATCGACAGCGGTTCGCCGAACCGCACGTACACGTTGCCCGCACGGCGCCGCTGATTGCGCGCGTACCGGGCCAGCCAGGCCAGGCCCTCGGGCTTCTTCTGGGCGCCCGTCTGTTCGGCCGCGACGGCCGCGACCTCGGCGAGCCCCTCGTAGGTGATGGACACCGGCACGAGCATCGCGTCCTCGACCCGGCCGCTCCGGATGGCGTTGGCCACATAGTTGAGCAGGCCGTAGCGGGGCGCGCGGAGTTTGCCGGTGCGGGTGCGGCCACCCTCGAAATACCATTCGAGGTTGAACCGCTTGGTCAGCAGATACGCGAAGTACTCCTCGAGCGCCGCCTTGTAGACGGCGTCGTCGCCGAAGCTACGGCGGATGAAGACGGTGCCGGTGCGCCGGGCGATCGGGCCGATCGGCCAGAACGTCAGGTTGGCGCCACCCATGAGGTGATTCCGCGGAAAATCGTTCCGGGCCAGCACGTCGCCGAGCACGAACGCGTCCGCGTAGGACCGGTGCGACGGCAGGAACACCAGCGGATACCGCCGGTTGACGTCGCGCAGGCTCCGCAGCCCGGATTCGTCGGCGTGCACGGTCCATGCCGCGGAGTGCAGCGGGCGCATCATCTCGGTGAACAGGTCGGTCACCAGCCGGGACTGGACGGCGACGAGTTCCCCGAGGGCGGACGTCGCTCGTAACCGGACCTCCTCGGGCGCGATGTTGTGCTCGGTGCTGATCGCGTCGAGCCGCCGCCGGAACGACGCCGAATCCATGATCTGCTCCGCCACCAGCCTCGGCACCTTGTACCGGTCGCCGATGACGGCACGCTCGGCCCGGTCGAGGCCCACCACCGCGCGGTGCGTCACGAACCGGGCGAACGACTCGGGTGCCGGGTCGCCGTCCTCGGCCAGGTGCCGGGCCCGCAGCTCGCTCAGCCGCGCCGGCTCGGCGAGAACGATCCGATACCGGTCGGGGGACCGCCCGACCAGCCACTTCTGCAGGAGCCGGTTCGGGCTGCGCGGGTTGGTCAGCGCCACGACGTCGGAGAACCGGACCCGGCGCTCGCCGTCCCGGGCCTCCGGCAGCCACACCACCCCGACGGGGAGCACGAGGGGATCGTCGTCCCGGTTCACGAGATCGCGCGCGAGCCGGCGCGGGTCGAGTTCCATCTCCTCGACCGGTCCGTCGGCGCGGTACTCCTTCGGCACCCGGTTCGACCGCAGCCAGCTCGCGATCAGCTTGCGCTCGATCGGTGTCGTCGTCTCGGCGACGACCACCGTCGGTTGTCTCCCGGATTCCGAGCCTCGCCCGTTCGTGCTCATGTCACCCCATTCCCGGATAGCCCGAGTGAAACGTACCGCGTCTCCGGCACCGGCTCCGGTGCAACCACACGAGAGACCTTCGGCACTTCTGCCGGCGCGCGATCCGGTCCACCCTGAGGCAAGGTGGGCAGCGTACCGACGTTCGACAAGCCTCATCGGGGAGGAACTCCGTGACCGGCACCGACCGATCCGAACCCGCATACGCGGCGATCCGCGAGACCCACACCTCGGTGGTGTTCTTCGTCGGGGGCCGCGTGCACAAGCTCAAGAAGCCACTCGATCTCGGGTTCCTCGACAACCGGACCCGGCAGGCGCGGGAGCGGGCCTGCCACCGTGAGGTCGAACTCAACCGGCGTCTCGCCCCGGACGTCTACCTCGGCGTCGCCGACGTGCGCGGGCCCGACGGGCAGGTGTGCGAGCACCTCGTCGAGATGCGCCGGCTGCCCGACGACCGGCGGCTCGCCGCGCTGGTGCAGCGGGGCGAGCCCGTCGCCGGGGTCGTCACCGCCGTCGCGCGGCAGGTCGCGGCCCTGCACGCCGCGTCGCCGCGCGATCCGGCCATCGACCGGTGTGCCACGGCGCAGTTCCTCGACGGATTGTGGCGCGAGAGCCTCGACCACCTCGACCGCCTGCCCGTCGGGGCCGAGGCCGGCGACGCGCTCACCGCGATCCGGGACATGGCCGGCCGCTATCTCGCGGGCCGCGAACGGGTGCTCGACGAGCGGATCGCCGCCGGGCGGGCCGTCGACGGCCACGGTGATCTGCTCGCCGACGACATCTTCTGCCTCGACGACGGCCCCCGGATCATCGACTGCCTCGAGTTCGACGACCGGCTGCGCTACGGCGACGCCGCACTCGACATCGCCTTCCTCGCGATGGATCTCGAACGGCTCGGCGGCGAGGCGGCGGCGCGGCAGCTGCTGCCCGCCTATGCCGAGTTCTCCGCCGACGCGTTCCCGCCGTCGCTGATGCACCATTACATCGCGTACCGGGCCGTGGTCCGGGCCAAGGTCGCCGCGCTGCGGCACGAACAGGGTGACGAGCACTCGCGCGCCGGCGCGCTCGCGTTCCTGGACCAGACGCGGCGCAACCTCGACCGGGGCCGCGTCCGCCTCGTCGTCGTCGGAGGTCTGTCCGCCACCGGCAAGACCACCGTGGCCCATCTCGCCGGGCAGCACCTGGGTGCGACCGTGCTGCGCAGCGACGTGGTCCGCAAGGAACTGGCCGGTCTCGCCCCGACCGCCGATGCGACCGCCGCCGTCGGTGCCGGGCTCTACAGTGCCGCCCACACCGACGAGACCTACGGGGAGGTGCTGCGCCGCGCCGTCGTCGCGCTCACCCACGGCGAGTCGGTCGTGCTGGACGCGACGTGGCTCACCGAGGCTCGTCGCGCGGCGGCGCGTGCGGTTGCGGCCGCCGCGACCGCCGACCTCGTCGAGATCGAGTGCCGGGCGGACCCGGCGGTGCTGGTCCGCCGCATCGTGGCCCGGCGCGAGCGGGGCGACGACGCGTCCGACGCCACGCCCGCCGTCCTGGACGAGCAGCTGCACGTGCGCGACGAGTGGCCCACGGCTCGCGTCGTGGACACGAGCGACGGCGCCCTCCCCGATGCCGCGTGGCTGGAGCGGGAACTCGGTCCGGGACCGTGGTGAGGACAGGCTCGCATTGCTACCGCGGCGCGCGGAATCGCCCTAGCCTGGCGGCATGTCGACCGATCCTTCCCTCAATCACGCCGACGTCGAGCCGCACTCCGGAGGCATCTCGGCGAAACTGAACTGGTTGCGCGCCGGCGTGATGGGCGCGAACGACGGAATCGTCTCCACGGCCGGCCTCGTCGTCGGTGTGGCCGCCGCCACCACCGACGAATCGACGATCCTCACAGCGGGTTTCGCCGGGCTCGCGGCCGGCGCGGTGTCGATGGCCCTGGGGGAGTACGTGTCGGTCAGCACGCAGCGTGACACCGAGCGGGCGCTGCTGCACAAGGAACGTCGCGAGCTCGAGGAGATGCCGGACGCCGAACTCGAGGAGCTGACCGCGCTGCTCGAGGGCAAGGGAATGTCGAGGGCGACGGCGCGCTCCGCGGCGAAGGAGATGACCAAGCGCGACGCGCTGGCCGCGCACGCCGAGGTCGAACTCGGCATCGATCCCGAGGCGCTGGCCAATCCGTGGGCCGCGGCGTTGTCGTCGGCGGTCTCGTTCACAGTCGGCGCCCTCGTGCCGCTGCTCGTGATCGTGCTGCCCCCGGCGAGCTTGCGGATCCCCGTCACGTTCGTGTCGGTGCTCGTGGCGCTGGCCCTGACGGGTTCGGTCAGCGCGTGGCTCGGCGGCGCGCGCCGCGGCCGGGCGACGTCCCGCGTGGTGATCGGCGGTGCGCTCGCGATGATCGTGACGTACGCGGTGGGTATGGCGTTCGGGACCGTGACGGCCTGAGCCGGTGCCGCCCGGCGACGGGCGGCACCGGCCGGTGGTCATTTCTTGCGGCTGATCATGATCGGGCAGGGCGCGTTGTGCAGCAGGTTCTGGCTCACCGACCCGAGCAGTGCCCCGGTGAACTGGCTGCGGCCGTGGCTGCCCACCACGACGAGCTGTGCGTCCTCGAGCTGGCGCAGGATCACCTTCGCGATGGGGCCCCGGTCCACGACGCGGCGGACCTCCACGTCGGGGAACTTCTCGTGCCAGCCGGCGAGAGTCTCGGACAGGACCGCGGATTCGGACTCACCCACCGCCTCCCAGTCCACCAGCGTCGCGACCGTGCCGACGCCGAGGGCGGCGTCCCCGATCCAGGAGTGCACCGCGACCAGCGGCACACCGAACAGCGAGGCGTACTCGAAGGCGTGCCCGACCGCGGCCGTCGACAGCTCGCTGCCGTCGACGCCGACGACGATGGGCCGGGTGTCCGGCAGCGGTCGTGCTGTGTCGCCGCGCCACACCACCACCGGGCACGGGGCGTGGTTGGCCACGCGCAGCACGGTCGAGCCGAGCAGGAAGTTCTCCACGGCGTTGGCGCCGGTGGCGCCCATCACCACGAGGCGGGCGTCCTCGGCGGCCTCGAGCAGCGAGTTGGCGGCGGGGCCCGGACCGATGAAGCTCTGCACCTCGAGATCCGGATGGTCGGAGCGGACCACGTCGGTGACGTTCGACAGGATCGCTTCGCCGTCCTCCCGGAGCTGGTCGACCATCTGCGCCTGGATGAGCACCGCGGCCTCGCTGTAGAAGATGCCCTCGCTGGGCAGCGAGTGCACCAGGTGCAGGGGCGCGCCGAGACGAGCGGCGAGGGCGGCCGCCCACCGGGCCGCACTCGTGGCGACGGCGGAACCGTCCACGCCCGCTACGACGGCATTCCGGTTGGCAAGTGTGCTCATTCGAACTCCTTCTCGGTGCATTCTCCGCGCTCGGGGGCGCATGTCGAGTGTTTCACGGAACCAGGACCGCCGCGCCGCCGAAACGCCCCGCGGACAGGTCCTCGAGCGCGCGGTCGGCACGGTCGAGCCCGTACGCGGTGGTGGTGACGCGCAGGCGGTGTTCGTTCGCGAAGCCGAGGAACTCGTGTGCGTCGGAGCGGGTGTTGGCCGTGACGCTGCGCACCTGGCGTTCGCGGAACAGGTGCTGCTGGTAGTTCAGCGGGGGCACGTCGCTGAGGTGGATGCCGGCGACGGCGAGCGTGCCGCCGGCGTCCAGTGCGGCGAGAGCGGTGGGCACCAGTTCCCCGGCGGGGGCGAACAGGATCGCCGAGTTCAGCGGCTCGGGCGGCTCGTCGTATGCGCCCTGCGCGGAGGCCGCGCCGAGTTCGAGGGCGAGCCGCCGGGCGGTCTTGCCGCGGGTCATGACGTGCACGCGGGCGCCCCGGGCGAGGGCGACCTGCGCGGCGAGGTGGGCGCTGCCGCCGAAGCCGTACAGGCCGAGCACGCCGCCGTCCGGAACCTCGGCGCGCAGCAGCGCCCGATAGCCGATGATGCCGGCGCACAGCAGGGGGGCGAGTTCCGCGTCGGCGTACCCGGACGGCAGCGTCAGTGCGAAAGCGGAAGGGACGGTGGCATATTCGGCGTAACCGCCGTCCGCGTCCCAGCCCGTGTAGGTGGAGTTCGGGCACAGGTTCTCGTCCCCGCGCAGGCAGTACCGGCACCGGCCGCACGTGCTGCGCAGCCACGGGATGCCCACCCGGTCGCCTACCCGGTGCTCGCCGAGGTCGCCACCGACCACCTCGCCGACGACCTCGTGGCCGGGGATGACGTGCGGCCGGTGCACCGGCAGGTCGCCCTCGCTCACGTGCAGGTCGGTACGGCACACCCCGCACGCGAGGACACGCACCAGCAGTTCCCCGGGCGCCGGTTCGGGAATCGGTTCCCGGACCGGCCGCAGCGGATGCTCCGCCGCGGGGCGTGGGATGTCGACACGCCATGCTCGCATCTCTCCAGGGGTGCTCATGCGCGCCTCCTTCCGTCGTCCGGGCTCAGCATGCCCTTTCTCGGCGGTGGTCGGCCAGGGGACAAGGACCCGGTCGGCAGTGGTTCACTTCCACAGCGGTTTCGCCGCCCGCCGCGCCCGCTTCCACGCGCGTTCGAGCTGCGCGACCTGCGCTTCACCGATCTCGAGTTCGCGCTGGTAGGCGATCCCGAGGCCGAAGCTCGACTCGGCGGTGTGGTCCTGCTCGGAGACCATGTCGAGCAGGTGCTCGCGGGCGACCACCGAGTCCTGGAATTCGCCGAGCAGATCCTGGAAGTCGTCGAAGTGATCGAGGGCGCGCTGGGCGCGCTTGCGATGCAGCGGCCGCAGCACCTCGATGGCGTAGCGCATCCGCTTGGCGCCCTTGCGGGCCCGATGGACGAGTTCGTCCCGCTCGGCGTGCGTGGCTGCCTCCCCGGCGTTGCGGACCCGGCGCGAGACCTTCTTCGCGAGGCGGGCGAGGGCGCGGTCGAGGTCCTTCGGGCGAACCTGTCGTCGCTGCTCGCCGGGACCGGATCCGACTGCCCCCCTCGCCAGCCCGTCGATCAGTGCGTCGAGCGAACCCAGCAGGGCCGCGTAGCGGTCCGAGTCGAGGGTGCCGACGGCCTCGAGCCGGGCCGCGTCCGACCGGGCGGAGAAGTACTCGTCGATGCGGGCGCGGATGGCCTCGCGCTGCGCTTCCACGGGCACCTCCGCGACGCGGTCCACGATGCGCTCCCACTGCACCTCGAGGTCGCGCGAGGGGCTGAGTTTCCTTCCCGTCCAACGTAGTTCGTCGACCAGGCTGTCGTCGATCGCGAAGGTTCCCGCATACGTCTGCAGGGCACTGCGGATCCGGCGCAGGGCCTTGCGCATGCTGTGGACGGCGTCCGGGGCGTCCCGGCGCACGCCGATCTCGGCGAGCTCGAGGGTGCGCAACTCGCCGCGCAGGTAGTCGCGCAGGTGCCCGGCCGGGCCGGGCACCGGCTCCTCGGTGGGCAGCAGATCGGCGAGCGCCCGATGCAGCTTGGAGGGATTCGGGGCGCGCTCGATTCCGGCGGCGGTCAGCCGATCCTCGACGGCATCGAGCAGATCGGTTCCGGCCGAGGCGAGCTCGACCTCGATCTCGCGCCACCGCTGCGGCTCGCTGCCCTCCCCTCGGGTCGCGACGACGTCGTCGACGACGATCTCGGCGAGGGCCCGCCCCTCGTCGTCGATCAGGCGGTGGCGCCACCGCTGCGTGTTCAGCACCGCCGCGAGCGCGACGGGACGCGCACGGCGCACCCCGTGCAGGAGGGCGAGCAGTTCGGCCGGTGGCCGGGCGGTGTCGTCGCCGAGGGGGAAGCGCACCTCGGTCCGGGTGTCCGTGCCGGCCGGGAGCTTCACGTGCCAGCCGGCGTCGTGACCCCCCTCGCGGCGGCGCAGGGTGATCCCGGCGCGCAGCAGTCGCAGATCGTCGGTGTCGTAGTACCGCGCCGACAGCTGCTGGAGGTCGGGTTCGGGGTGTGCGGCGACGCCGGGCAGGCCCGACAGGTCCGGCAGCTGCTGCGCGTGCCCGACCGCGTACTTGCGTTCCGATTCCTGAACCGCGTCGATCCTGGGCGGCGTGGTCATGCGATCCGACTCCTGTTCCGGCGGTTGCCCTGCGTGTCCTCGTCGCGCTCGTCGGCGGCGTTCGTCAGACCACTCTGCCACCCCGGCACCGACCTGTGCCCGTCGCACGTGATCGCCGCATCGGCCCGGCTGCGGCCGGCCCGGGAGCGGGGCCCTTCGACTCTGTCCGACCGCGTGCCCGTCGGGCGATCATCGAATAACCTGGGCCGGGGAGGACACAGATGAGGATTCTGGTGACGGCGGCGAGCAGGCACGGCTCCACCACGGAGATCGCCACGGCGCTCGCGGCCGCCCTGCGCGACAAGGGAGCGCACGTCGACGTCGTCGCGCCCGAGCAGGTCGACGCCGTGGACGGCTACGACGCGGTGGTCCTCGGCAGCGCCGTCTACCTCGGGCACTGGTTGCATCCCGCCAAGACCTTCGTCGATCGGCACGCCGGCGCGCTGCGGGAGCGCGCCGTGTTCCTGTTCTCCTCGGGCCCGATCGGCGACCAGGACCGCCCCGTGAACAGGCCGTACGACGCCTCCCTGGCGACGGAGCGCACGGGCGCGCGCGAGCACCGGATGTTCGCGGGGAAACTGGATCCGGAGGTGCTCGGCGCCGGCGAACGCGTGGTTGCCCGCATGACCGGAGGACGCACCGGAGACTTCCGGGACTGGGACGCGATCGGGACCTGGGCCGCGCAGATCGTCGAGTCCGTGGAGCGGCATGCGGTCGAGTCGAGCGGCTGGGGGAGAGACAACGATGGTTACTGAGATCCGGCCGGACACCGCGGCGATCCGGGATGCGGTCGAGTCGGCGTGCCGGGCGCCGTCCCTGCACAACAGCCAGCCGTGGCGTTGGGAGTGGACGGGCGAACGGCTCGAACTGTATGCCGTCGCCGAGCGCATGCTCGGCCACACCGATCCGAGCGGCCGGCAGCTGGTTCTCGGCTGCGGAGCGGCGCTGCACCACGCCCGCGTCGCGCTGTCCGCCGCGTCGTGGATCCCCACCGTGACCCGGCTTCCGGATCCGTCGCGACCGGACCTGCTGGCCGTTCTCGACTTCGACCGGCCCCACACGGTCGACGCCCGTGACGCCGCCCTCGCCCTCGCGATCGGCGCCCGGCACACCGACCGGCGGCCGTTCGCGGCGCCCACGACCCTGCGCGAGAGCCTGGTGGATCTGGAGAACGCCGCCCGCCGGGAGGGGGCGTCGCTGTCGATCCTCGACGCCGAGGCCCGCTCGGACCTCGCGCGGGCGTCGGAACTGAGCGCGGCGATCCGCGAGGGCGACGAGGCCTACCGGCAGGAGCTGGCCTGGTGGACCGGTCGCGCGGAGCCCGGCGACACGGGCGTGCCGGCGTCCGCGCTGCTCGACGACGAGGCCGCCGGGGACATCGATGTGGGACGGCGGTTCCCCACGGGCGCAGGAACTCTGGACACTGCGCAGCCGAAGGCGGACGCGTCGGCGCTGGCGGTGCTCAGCACCCGGGCCGACGAGCGGATCGACTGGCTGCGGGCGGGGGAGGCGATGTCCGCGGTACTGCTCGAGGCCACCGCGGCGCATCTGGCGACGTGCCCGCTCACCCACGTGACGGAGATCGAGGCCAGCCGCGGCATCGTGCGCACGGCGACGGCGCGGACCGGGGAGGTCGCGGGATTTCCCCAGGTGGTGATCCGGTTGGGGGCCCGCAGCGCGCGGGGACTGCCCACCACGTCGCGACGTCCGGTCGACGAGGTCTTCGTCGACCGGAGCGGACGGGACGGATAGCCGCCGGCAACCGGCCGAGTGGGATCAGTCGGACGGGTTGCGGTACTTGTCGGCGAGTTCCCGGGCGCGTTCCCACGGCGACCAGTTCACGTCCCGGCCCTCCAGCTGGGCCTCGAGCACCTCGAACCCGGCGTGCCAGTCGGCGCCGTGCGCGTAGGCCGAGTCCTCGTCCTCGACGGTGTGCGTGAGCGTCAGCCAGCAGCCCCCGGACCCGTCCGGCACCAGTTCCCAGTGCAGGACCTCGGCGTCCCACATGTACTCGAGGATGCGCCCGGGATGCACGGAGATGACGGTCCCCGTGGCGGTGTGGTCGGCGGGCAGCCCGAGGCGCTCGGCCTGCTGCTCGGTGGCATGGAAGACGAGCTGGGCACCGGGGGTGAGGTCCAGTTCTACGCGGGCCGGGAACCAGGCGCGTAGGTACTCGGGGTCGGTGATGACCCGCCATACGCGGTCCGGGGGATGGGCGAAGGCGTGCTGGAAGCGCAGGGCGACGCGGCCGTCGTAGGTGCGCGAGACGGTGCCGTTATCCATGGGGTCCTCCAAGACGTGAGCCCGTGCGATCAACGGGGTCCTGGTGTGCTGTGCCTCCATGCTGCCAGGTTTCGGGCGCTGGCGAAGCGGGTCCGTCGACCTGTATACGGATCGTCGAACTCCACCGCGCGGGCCAGCAACTGCAGTGGTCGTGAATAGTCTTGGGGCGCAACGTCATATACATCGGGATACAGGTTGTCCCCGAGGATCGGCAGGCCGAGCGAATTCATGTGCACGCGCAACTGGTGCGTCTTGCCGGTGCGGGGCAGCAACCGGTAACGGCCCAGCCCGGCGTCCGTTTCGAGCAGTTCGACGCGGCTGAGGGCGTTGATCTCACCCCGCACCTCCCGCGCCTGCAACACGCCGCGCTCCTTGACGATGCGGCTGCGCACCTCGCGCGGAAACCGCATCCCGGGCACGTGCCGGGCCACGGCCTCGTACTCCTTGTCGACCCGGCGGGCATCGAAGAGCGACTGGTAGGCCCGGCGCGCACCGGCGTGGACGGTGAAGACCAGCACGCCCGCCGTGAGCCGATCGAGCCGATGGGCCGGGCTCAGCTCCGGCAGGTCGAGTTCCCGGCGCAGCCGCACCAGCGCCGTCTCGGCCACCCACGACCCACGCGGTGTCGTCGCCAGGAAGTGCGGCTTGTCCACCACCAGCAGATGCTCGTCGCGATGCAGGACAGCGATCTCGAACGGCACCCGCTCCTCGACCGGCGGATCGCGGTACAAGTACACGAATCGGCCTGCCGCGTACGGGGTGTTCCCGGTGATCGCCGCGCCGGCACCGTCGACGACCTCACCGGCCGCGACCTTCTCCTGCACGCGCGCCGCGTCGGCGGGGAAGCGCGCCAGCAGAAACTCCGCCACCGTCGCCCAGGAGCCGCCGTCGGGCAGGCGCAGGCGGGTCGGATTCAGGCCGTCGCGGACGGGCAGCGGGGCACGGCGCACACCCGCACGGTAACTGTTTCCGCCAACCGACCGCGCGGCGACCGCAGGATGGCGACACTGGTGGCGGAAGAACCGGACGGAACGGGACAAGGAGCGGGCGATGAATGATGCGCCGATCGTGGTCGGGGTCGACGGATCGGCGCCGGCGCGCGCCGCGCTGCGGTGGGCGGCCGGCGAGGCCGTCTCCACGGGGGCGCCGCTGCTGCTCGTCTCCAGCGCGAACGCCGGCGGGATCGGCGCCTCGTCGCCGTTCGTCGACGAACTGCGATTCACCGCGCGACGGAACCTGGCGTCCGCCGCGGAGACCGTGGAACGCGAGCACCCCGAGCTGTCCGTACGCACCGAACAGTCGAGCCTGGTGGCCGCACAGGCGCTGCTCGGGTATTCCGGTCGGGCACGGATGCTCGTCCTCGGCCGGCGCGGTCTCGGCGAGTTCACCGGCGGACTGGTCGGATCGGTGACCTCCGCGGTGGTCGCGCACGCGCACTGTCCCGTCGCGGTGATCCCCGGGCCCGACGAGAGCGGACGGGGCGCGGACGGCCCCGTCGTGGTCGGTGTCGACGGCTCGCCGGCGAGCCTGCACGCCCTCGACGTCGCGTTCGAGGCCGCAGACCGCTACAAGGCGCCGCTGGTGGCGGTGCACGCATGGTCCGACCGAGACCTCGTCGACGTCGTCGCCGGCACGCCCGGAGCCACCTGGGAGGACGTCGACCAGCAGGAGAGCGTCGTGCTCGCCGAGTCCCTCGCCGGCCGCACGCAGGACTATCCGAACGTCGACGTGGAACGGGTCGTCGTGCGGGACCGCCCGGTGCGCCACCTGCTCGAGCGGGCGGAGAACGCCCGGCTGCTCGTCGTCGGCAGCCGCGGCCGCGGCGGCTTCGAGGGCATGCTGCTCGGCTCGACGAGCCGGGCGCTGCTGCACACGACGCCGTGTCCGCTGCTCGTGGTCCGGCGCGACTAGGGAGACCCGGGTCGGGTCTGCTCGTCCGGCGGCGGTGTGCGGCGGATGGGCAGGCCCAGCGCGCTGCGATCGCAGGCCCGCACCAGGTCCGTCGCCGTGACGATGCCGACCAGTCGTTCGCCCGACACGACGGCCACGAGGTCGAGCCCCGGCCGCAGCAGCACCCGGCTCGCGACCTCGGCGAGCGACGCGTCGGCGGGCACCCGCGCCGCCGCGGGCAGCGGCCGGGCCCGGTCCGAGACCGCGACGACCGTGCGCTCGCCCTCCGGGACGGGCGTCAGGTCGGACAGCGACACCACCCCGGTGGGCCGGTGGCCGTCGTCGACGACGGGGAAGACCCGGTGGTGCGAGCCGCGGGCCGCGACGGCGAGGAGCTGCGCCACGCTCCAGCGCGCGGGGGCGGCCACCGGCGACGGCGTCATGACGTCGCCGACCCGGGTGTCGCCGAGCTGATGCCGCAGCGACGCGTTCGCGAGCTCGGCGTTGGCCGCGGTCCGCAGGAACCAGCCGAGGAGCATCAGCCACAGGCCGCCCGCGCTGCCGAGGGCGAGCGTCTCGGCGGCGCCGAGCAGGATCAGCGCCAGCCCCACCGCGCGGCCGGAGCGCGCGGCGCCGCTCGCGGCCGCGAGGCGGTCGCCGGTGCGGCGCCACAGCACCGCCCGCACGACCCGTCCGCCGTCCAGCGGCGCACCCGGCAACAGGTTGAACACGGCCAGCACCAGGTTGGTCGCGCCGAGCCAGCCGATCGTCGCGGTCACCAGCTCCGGGACGGGCGGGCCGAGGAACGAGGCCGCCGCCAGCGCGACGACGCCGATCCCGACGCTCGTGAGCGGTCCGGCCAGCGCGATACGCAGATCGGCTTTCGGGTTCGGGGGTTCGTCGCGCAGCTCGGAGACGCCGCCGAGCAGCCACAGCGTGATCCCGTCCACCCCGACTCCGTAGCGGCCCGCCACCACCGAGTGCGCAAGTTCGTGGGCGAGCAGCGACACCAGCAGGCCCACCGCCGCGGCGACGCCCGCGATCCAGAACTGTGCGGGGCTCGGACCGCTGATCCGGGCGGGCAGGATCGCCCCGGCAAGCAGCCACGACAGCAGCCCGAGCGTCGCGAGCAGCGACCAGTGGGCCCGGATCTCTATCCCCGTGACCCGGCCGAGCCGGATCGATCCGCGCAGCATCGTCACACCCCCGGACGGCAGATCATGGTCGGGCACGGCGCGTGGTGCAGCAGCGCCTGACTCGTCGAGCCCAGGAGCAGGCCGCCGAGCAGTCCCCGGCCGTGGCTGCCGACGACGCTCAACTGAGCGTGCGTCGCCAGCCGCAGCAGCAGGTGCCGGGCGCCGATCTGCTCGACGATCTCGGTGACCGGCACGTCCGGGTACCGCTCGCGCTGCCCGGCGATGCACTCGGACAGCAACGCCGTCTCCTCGGCCTCGACGACTGCCCAGTCGATCAGTTCGAGCGCCGAGGTGCGGCCCGCCACCTCCCCGGCACCCCACGCGTGCGCGGCGAGGACGCCGACCCCGAGCGCCGCGGCCATGTCGAACGCGGCGGTGACCACCGGGCCGGCGTCCTCGCTGCCGTCGATGCCGACCAGCACCGGCCGGCGGTCCGTGCCCGGTTCGGGGACCGGATCGCCCCGCCAGAGCACGACCGGGCAGGTGGACCGGTTGGCGACCCGCAGCGCGGTGGAGCCGGTGAGCAGCGAACCGAGCGCACCCGTGCCGGTGGCTCCGAGCACGAGCATCCGGCTGCGGTCGCCGTGTTCGAGCAGCGCCAGGTCGGGTGGGCCGTCATGGACGGTTGTGACCACCTCGAGATCCGGGTGCCGCCGGTGCAGCGCCGCCGCGGTGTCGTCGAGCAGTTCACGGCCGATTTCGGCGAGGCGCTGGGTGTATTCGGTCCGCGCGCGCAGCGCGGCGTCACTGAAATAATTCCGGGGGCCCGGCAGCGAATGGACGAGCTGCAGGTTCGTGCCGAGCCGCGCGGCGACGGCTGCGGACCAGGTCGCAGCCTGTTTCGCGGCGTCGGAGCCGTCGATTCCGACGGTGACCGGCCGCCTGCCGAGGTCGCTGCTCATTGCGCCTGCCTTTCGGTTCGGCTTTGCTCGATAACGATTATGTGCAAGCCTCGTACAGGCCGACGTGGACCTCTACCGTGTTGTTGCGTAACTGTCGGGGCCACAGTTGTTGTTGCTACAGATGTGCTGATGGAGCCTGGTGTGACTCATACTTCCAGAACCAAGGCCGGACGCCGGGGGGTTCGGGCGCTCGTCCGATTCCTGATCGCGGCGCTCGTGCTGCCGCTCGCGGTGGCCTTCGCCGGCGCGGGCACCGCCTCGGCGGACCCCTACTCCCGCCTGCGGGAACACTGGGTGCCGGCGCCGGGCGGGGTCGGCCAGATCAAGGTCCGCATCTGGCTGGCGAACAACGGCAGCAACAAGGCCATGTACCTGCTCGACGGCCTGCGCGCCACCAACGACGTGAGCGGCTGGGAGCACGAGACGAACGCCGCGTGGCTGTCGGATCACGGCGTCAACGTGGTGATGCCGGTCGGCGGCCAGTCCAGCTTCTACACGGACTGGTACGCGCCGAGCAACCTCAACGGCCAGCGCTACACCTACAAGTGGGAGTCCTTCCTCACCCAGAACCTGCCGGACTTCCTGGCCGGTACGTACGGCATCGACCGTTCCAGCAACGCGATCGTGGGCCTGTCGATGGGAGGCAACGCGGCGCTGATCCTCGCGGCCTACCACCGCGACCAGTTCCGCTTCGCCGGTTCCATGTCCGGTTACCTGAACCTGTCCGCGCCCGGTATGCGGGAGGCGATCCGCCTCGCGATGATCGACTCCGGCGGCTACAACGCCGACTCGATGTGGGGCCCGCCGTGGAACTCGGCGTGGCTGCGCAACGACCCGTTCGTCGCCGCGCCCAGCATGCGGGGGCTGCCGATGTGGATCTCCGCGGGCAGCGGCCTGCCCGGCCAGCACGACCGGCCGAACTCCGCGATCGGGGTGTTCAACACGGGTAACGCGATGGGACTCGAGGCGCTCGCCCTGGCGCAGAACCGCGCGTTCCAGGTGCGGTTGGCGACCCTGGGCATCAACTCCGCCCACTTCGACTTCCCGGCCGCCGGCACCCACACGTGGGGTTACTGGCAGGACCAGCTGTGGGCGATGCTGCCCATGATGAAGTCCTCCATCGGTGCCTGAACGGTTCTCCCCGCCGGCACCCGGCACCCTGCGGGGCCGCACCTTCGTGGTGACCGGCGCGAACAGCGGCCTCGGTGCGGCCACCGCCCGGGCGCTCGGTGCCGCCGGTGCCGACGTGGTGCTCGCGTGCCGGAACGTGGCCAGGGGCGAGGCGGTCGCGCGGGATATCGGCCCGCACGCGCAGGTGCGCCGGCTCGATCTCGCCGACCTGGCGTCGGTGCGGGAGTTCGCGTCGGGCATCGAGACCGTCGACGTGCTCGTCAACAACGCCGGCGTGATGGGTGTGCCGCTGAGCCGCACGGTGGACGGCTTCGAGATGCAGATGGGCACCAACCACCTCGGGCACTTCGCGCTGACCGGGCTGCTGCTCGATCGGCTCACCGACCGCGTGGTCACCGTCTCGAGCATGAGTCACCGGTTCGGGCGCATCCATCTCGACGACCTGAACTGGGAGCGCCGCCGGCACTACAGCCGCTCGCTGGCCTACGCGGAATCCAAGCTGGCGAACCTGATGTTCAGCCTCGAGCTCGGGCGCCGGCTGGCGGCCGCCGGATCGCCGCTGCGGGCGGTGGCCGCGCATCCGGGCTACGCGGCCACCGACGTCGGCACGCACACCGGAACGTGGTTCGACCAGTTGTTCCGCCTCGGGAAGAGAGTGCTCGAGCGCACCCCGGCCCAGGGCGCCGAATCCGTGGTGGTGGCCGCCGCCGATCCCGAGGTGACCGGCGGCTACATCGGGCCGGACCGCTTCTTCGAGCTGTACGGCCCGCCGACCGTGGCCGCCTACAGCCGCCGCGCCGGAGATCCGGACACCGCCCGGCAACTGTGGGAGCTGTCGGAGAAGCTCACGGGCGTGCGGTTCGAGCTCTAGCGAACGGCGCCAGCAGGCCCGCGTACGGCTTCGCCGGCGGGACGGCGAACTCGCCCCGTTTGCCGGTGCGCAGACCCAGCGTGACCAGGGACTGGACGAACAACGTCGCCGCGGCCACCCCGTCCACGACCGGGGCGCCGAGCTCCTCGGAGATGTGTGCGCACAGGTCGGCCATGCCGGCACACCCGAGCACGACGGCGTCGGAGCCGTCCGAGTCGAGCGCCTCGAAACAGGCCTCCGTGACGATCTTGCGGGCGTCGGGATCGGTCTCGAGGTCCAGCACCGGCAGCTCGCACGCGTGCACGCCGAGGCAGGACCGGCGCAGGCCGTACCGTTCGGCCAGATCCCACGTCCGGCCGGTGGTCCGGCCCAGCGTCGTGACGACGGAGAAGCCACGACCCAGGAGCGCGGCCGCGTGCATGGCGGCCTCCGCGATGCCGACGACGGGCCCGGCGGCGATCTCCCGCGCTGCGTCGAGCCCCGGGTCGCCGAAACAGGCGATGACGTATCCGTCGACGCCGGCCTCCTCGCCCGCGGCGATCTCGGCGAGCACACCCGGTACGGCGAGCGCCTCGTCGTAGTGGCTCTCGATCGAGGCGGGACCCATCGTGGGGCTGACCGCCTCGACATCGGTGCCCGGGCCGGCGACGGTCCGGGCACACGCCTCGATGGTGGCGGTCATCGACCGGGTGGTGTTCGGGTTAACGACCTTGATGCGCATTCCGATCAGCCCACGCTCACCGGTTCGGCGGAACCGTCGCCGACGCGGACCGCGAGGGCGGTGCGGGTGGCGAGGACGTAGTAGACGGCCAGGCCGAGGCCGCACCCGATGAACCAGCTGTACTGCGCGGCGGTGTGCATGCCGGGCGCGGACTTGACCAGCACCGGGATCACCGCGACGGCGGCGCCGACGACGGTGGCGATCACCGCGGCGGGGTTGTAGCCCTTGCGGTACCAGTACGCGCCGCGCTCGGACATGGTGAACAGATCGTCGACGATCACCTTCTGCCTCCGCACCAGGTAGTAGTCCGCGATCAGGATGCCGAACAGCGGACCGATGAACGCGCCGAGCGTCTCGAGGGTGTAGTGGATGACATCGGGGTTGTTGTACAGGTTCCACGGGGTGATCAGCACCGAGCCGACGGCGGCGATCATTCCGCCGGCGCGCCAGCTGATCCGCTGGGGGCTGACGTTGGAGAAGTCGAAGGCGGGGGAGATGAAGTTGGCGACGATGTTGATGCCGATGGTGGCGACGGTGAACGTCAGGGCACCGAGCACGATCGCGAAGGTCGAGTCGATGCGGGCGACCGTTTCGACGGGATCGGTGATCAGCTCGCCGTACACGGGCAGGGTCAGCGACGCGGTGATCACCACGAGCAGCGAGAACACCAGGAAGTTGACCGGCAGGCCGAGGAGGTTGCCCTTCTTCACCGCGGCGAAGGACTTTCCGTAGCGGGAGAAATCGCCGAAGTTCAGCATCGGTCCGGAGAAGTAGGACACCACCAGCGCAATCGCGCCCAGCATCACCGGAATCGCATCCAGGCCCGTGTAGGTCACCGAGCCGAGATTCAGATCGATTGCGCTCCAACCGGCCTGGGAGATCAGGTAGCCGCACAGCAGGAACATCACGACATAGACTGCGGGACCGCAGAAGTCGATGAACCTACGGATCGACTCCATGCCGCGCCAGAATACGCAGGCCTGCACGATCCACAGGGTCAGGAAGCTGCCCCAGCCCAGGGCGGAGAGTCCGGCGAAGCCGTAGTCCTCCACCACCGCGTACGGGGCCAGCGACGGGAACAGCTTGATCAGCACCACATCGAGCGCCGCCGAGGCGAGGAACGTCTGGATTCCGTACCAGGCCACCGCGATCAGGCCGCGGATGATCGCGGGTATGTTCGCGCCGAGCACCCCGAAGACGCTGCGGCAGATCACCGGATAGGGCACGCCGGTCACCTGACTGGGCTTGGCGACGAGGTTGCAGAAGAAGTAGACGATCGTGATGCCGGCGAGCAGGGCCACCAGCACCTGCCAGCTGGCCAGGCCGAGGGCGAAGAGGCTGCCGGCGGTGACGTAGCCCCCGACGCTGTGCACGTCGGACATCCAGAACGCGAAGATGTTGTACGAGCCCCAGCTCTGCTTCTTCAGCGGGGCGAGGTCCTCGTTGGTGAGCCGCGGGTCGTAGTCCGGCTCGACCAGCCCGCCGCCGACGGGGTGGCCCGCCGCTTCGACGAGGTCGTCGGCGCCGAGCACGGCGCCGCGCGGCAGATCACGGCGGGGAGAGATCAATTCGGTCATGGGTACTCCTGGACGTCGACGACCGGCGGGGCGCCGATCGGTTCGGCACGGCGCAGGTCCGCGAGGAAGGCAGTGGACCCGGAATCTCAGCGACGGTGGTGAATTCCGATGAGGAGAACGGTAACGATCAGGTGTTGCCGGTGGGTTTCCCGATCGGTATATCTTCCGGGGTCAGCAACCCGGCGTCGGCGGGCAGCGTCGCGATCACGGAATCGAGCCGATGGTTGTGGGCGTCGGCGGCGGCGAGGAGCCCCGCCGTGTCCCGGGCCAGGAACGCGGTCAGCATCCGCTCGTGCTCGGCATGCAGAACCGTCCGCTGCACCGCGGACACGTGCACCATCGGTTGCACGGGTTCGGTGATGTTCCAAGCCGATTCGAGCATGTGCAGCAGCCGGTGCATGCGCGACGGGCCGGCCAGCGCCAGGTGGAACTCGCGGCTCTCGCGGTGGTAGGTGTGCGGATCGTCGTCGGCGACGGCGCGTTCGAGGCGTGCGTGGACCCATGCGGCGTGGGCGTGATCGGCTTCGGTGGCCAGCGCCACCGCCGCCGTCAGTGCTGCCGTCTCGAGGGTTTCCCGCACGAGATACATCTCGCGGAGTTCGGCGGCGGTCAGCCGGGCGACGGTGTATCCGTGGTTCCGCCGGTGGTCGACGAGTCCCTCGCCGATGAGGGTTTTCAGCGATTCTCGGATCGGGATGCGGCTGACGCCGAACAGTTCCGCCACCTCGGGTACCGGGATGGGGGTTCCCGGCGGGACGGCGCCGGAGAGGATGACGCGGCGCAGTTCGTCGAGGATGGCCTGCTGGGGACGGCCGGGGGTCCCGGATTCGAGCCGGTCGAGCAGTATCGACCTGCGACGTGGCGGCACGGGACCCCTCCTACTGCTCCCTTCGGAATTCCGGCGCGACGGGCGACGGAAGCGAGGCGACCCTATCGCCGGCCTGTTTCGGGAACGTGTCGGCGACGTGTCGGCGCCGGGCGGGTGGCCGAGCGGGTTCCTTTCCCGGATGTCCCGTTCCCCGTAGGGTGGCCGACATGACGGCTTGGACCACACGCGACATCCCGAAGCAGGACGGCCGCACCTTCGTGGTGACGGGCGCCAACAGCGGCCTGGGCGAGGTGGCGGCCCGCGCACTCGGGGCCGCGGGGGCGCGGGTGGTGCTGGCGTGCCGGAACGTGGCCAAGGGCGAGGCCGTGGCCCGGGAGATCGGGCCCAACGCGCGGGTGCGGCGCCTCGATCTGGCCGACCTGGCATCGGTGCGTGAATTCGCCGGGGGCGTCGACGAGGTCGACGTGCTGGTCAACAACGCCGGCGTGATGGCAGTACCGCTGCGCCGCACCGTCGACGGATTCGAGATGCAGATCGGAACCAATCACCTCGGCCACTTCGCCCTCACCGCCCTGCTGGGCGAGCGCGTCACCGACCGCGTGGTGACGATGTCGAGCGGCATGCACCGGATCGGTCGCATCGATCTCGACGACCTGAACTGGGAGCACCGTCGCTACGACCGGTGGCTGGCGTACGGGCAGTCGAAGCTGGCCAACCTGCTGTTCACCCACGAGCTGCAGCGCCGGCTCACCGAGCAGCAGTCCCCGGTCGTGGCGGTGGCCGCGCACCCGGGATACTCCTCGACGAACCTGCAGTCACACACCGAGTCGATCCAGGACGTGTTCCTGGGCGTGGCGAACCGGCTGGTGGGGCAGTCCCCGCAGACCGGAGCGCTGCCGCTGCTGTACGCGGCCACCGCGCCCGGCGTCGAGCCCGGCGGGTACTACGGTCCCGGTGGCCTGTTCGAGCTGCGGGGCGCCCCCGAGCGTGTCGAATCCAATTCGCGCTCGCACGACGAGGCTGTCGCCCGCGGACTCTGGGAGCTGTCGGCGCGGCTGTGCGCCCCGGCCGGATAGCGGAACCCGGGACGGCAACCGCACGGTCGGTCCGAGACGCCCCGGCCGGTCCGGGACGTTCCGATCAGTCCGAGACGCGCCGGAGGTAGAGCAGCCGGTCGCCGGCCTCCACCGCCTCGACCTCCGGGGACCCGACACGCAGCAGGCGGCCGTTGCGTTCGACGCCCAGGACGATGTCGGGGAGGTGCCGCGGTGAGCCGCCGACCTCGCCGGGTTCGACCTCGCGTTCGGCGATCGCGAAGCCTTCCTCCGGGGTGAGCAGGTCCTCGATCATTTCCACGACGTTCGGGGTGATGGTGGCGGCTCCGAGCAACCGGCCCGCCGTCTCGGAGGAGATCACCACCGTGTCGGCGCCCGACTGGCGGAGCAGATGGGTGTTCTCCGATTCGCGGATGGCCACGACGATCTTGGCGGCGGGGGCGAGTTCACGGGCGGTGAGGGTGACGAGCACCGCGGTGTCGTCGCGGTTGGCGGCGACGACGATCGAGTCGCAGTGCGGCACCCCGGCCAGGCGCAGCACGTCGGACTTGGTCGCCGAGCCCTGGACGGTGACCAAGCCCTGGCCGCTGGCGGCGTCGAGCACCACGGGGTCGGTGTCGACGACGACGATGTCCGAGGGCGCGGCGCCGTCGCCGAGCATCGCCTCGACCGCGGTGCGGCCCTTGGTGCCGTAGCCGGCGACGACGGTGTGGTTGCGCACGCGGTGTCGCCAGCGTTGGATGCGGAAGGTTTGGCGGGAGCTCTCGGTCAGGGCGGAGAGGGTGGTGCCGACCAGGATGATGAGGAAGAAGATCCGCAGCGGGGTGATGACCAGGACGTTGACGAGGCGGGCCTGCGGTGTGATGGGGGTGATGTCGCCGTAGCCGGTGGTCGAGAGCGACACCGTCGCGTAGTAGAGGCAGTCCAGCAACGACAGTTCGTTGTCCTGGGCGTCGGAGTAGCCGTCGCGGTCGAGGTAGACGACGAGCACCACCAGGGCCAGGGCGATCAGGGCGTATCCGATCCGGCGCACGATCGCCCGGCCCGGGCTGGTCTGTAGCTGCGGCACCCGCAGGATGCCCACCAGCGCGAAGTCGGGTCGCTCGGTCAGGGCGTCGGAACGGCTGAACCGGGTCCTCAGCGTGCTACCGGGCACGACCGGTGCCGTTCGGTGCCGCGGCCGGGTGGGGGTCCGGTCGCTCCTGGTGCGCTGTCGGTGACATCGTCTGCAGCCTACGTCGTTCCGGTGCTGTCAGGTGAGTTCGCTGAATCGTTCGGTGTTCCGGACCCGCCCGGAGACGATGATGGTGTCCCCGGGGGCGAGGACGGTGTCGGCGGTGGCGTAGGTGAAGTCCTCGCCGGGACGTTTGATCGCCACGACGGTCACGCCGAAGTCGGAGCGGACGGCGGTGTCGCCGAGGCGCCGGCCGATCGCGAACGCCGGCGGGGTCGTCTTGACCATCGCGAAGCCGTCGTCGAACTCGATGTAGTCGATCATCCGGCCGCGCACCAGGTGGGCGACCCGCTTGCCCATGTCGTGCTCCGGCCGGACGACGTGGTGCACCCCGATCTGGGTGAGGATCTTCGCGTGCGCGTTGCTGATCGCCTTGGCCCAGATGTTGTGCACGCCCAGGTTGATCAGGGCGGAGGCGGTGAGCAGGCTGGCCTCGAGATCGGAACCGATTCCCACGACGGCGCGGCCGTACTCGTGCACCGACAGTTGCCGCAGCGATTCCTCGTCGGTGGTGTCGGCGACCACGGCGTGGGTCAGGCGGTGGGCGACCTTCTGCACCACGGCGTCGCTGGAGTCGATGCCGAGGACCTCGGTGCCCTGGCTCATCAGCTCGAGCGCGAGCGACTTGCCGAACCGCCCGAGCCCGAGCACGACCACCACGTCGGCGGCGGATTTCCTAGCCAATGAAGGGCCTTTCTTCCGGGAGTTCGTAGCGCCGGCCGCGATCGCGGGCGGCGAGAGCGCTCACGAGGGTGATCGATCCGATGCGGCCCAGATACATCAGGAGCACCAGGATCAGCTGCCCCCAGACGGGCAGCTGGGCCGTGATCCCGGTGGACAGGCCGACGGTGGCGAACGCGGAGGTGACCTCGAACAACAGGACGTTGAGGTCGAACGAGGTCCCCGCCAACAGGGCGATGGTCGGCACCATCACCAGGGCGACACCGATCAGGGCCACCGACAACGCCTGACGCTGGACCCGGGTGTCGATGCGCCGGTCGAAGACGCTCACCGAGCGCTCGCCGCGGGCCTCGGCGAGGATGACGAACAGCAGAAGGACGAAGGTGGTGACCTTGATTCCGCCGGCGGTGCCGCCGCTGCCGCCGCCGATGAACATGAGCACGTCCGTCACCAGGAGGGTGGCCGGGTCCATCTGGGCGTAGTCGACGCTGTTGAAGCCGGCGGTGCGGGGCATCACGCCCTGGAACGCGGCGACGAGCAGCTTCTGGCCGAAGTGGTAGTGCTGCAGGGTGCGGGTCCACTCGAGCACCAGCACCAGCACCGGTCCCACCACCAACAGCACCGCGGTGACGGTCACGGTCAGGCGGGTGTGCAGGCTCCAGCGGTGGCTGCGGCCGCGCAGGTGCCGGGTCACTTCGAACAGGACCGGGAACCCGATGCCGCCCAGGATCACCGCGAGCATCAGCGGCACGCAGATCCACGGATCGTCGGCGAAGCCGATGATGTTGTCGCTGTAGAGCGCGAAGCCGGCGTTGTTGAACGCCGAGACGGAATGGAACACTCCCAGCCACACCGCACGCAGGGGCGGCTCCTCGTAGCCGAGCGCAAACCGCAGGGCGAGCGCCACCGCGGTGACCGACTCGATGAACACGCTCATCCGCACGACGCCGACGACGACCGAGCGGACGTCGCCGAGCCCCGACGCACGCACCTCGGCCGCGGTATTCAATCGGGCCTTGAGGCCGATCCGGTTCGCGAGCAGCAGGCCGACGAGCGAGGCCATGGTCATGATCCCGAACCCGCCGGCCTGGATCAGGGCCAGGATGATGCCCTGGCCGAAGCCGGACCAGTGCGTGGGCGTGTCGACGACGACCAGGCCCGTCAGGCACATCGCCGAGGTCGCGGTGAACAGGGCGTCGACGAGGGAGGTCGCGGTACCGGGCAGGCTCGCCGCGGGCGTGAGGAGCAGGAGCGTGCCGACGGCGATCGCGGCGGCGAAGCTCAGCGCCACGACCCGGACAGGAGTGAGCGTCGCCCGCGCCGCCATGCGCCGCAGCAGGGACGGCGCGAACGCACCGGTGCGTGTCCTCACCCGGAGGAGACTAGACCCGCTCCGGGCCGCCGGGGAACCGGACGGCGGTGGCCGGAGTTCGGACCCATGCCGTGACGGCGGCGGGTGCGGGCCGCCGATCGGCGGAGGTGAACGTCACCGGTCTCTGCTGCGGGATCGGCGTGGCGCCGGCTCCCGTTCGTCCTCGTTGCCGGCGAGCAGGCCACGGACCCGTTCGCCGGCGGAGTCCAGTGCGCCCTTCGTCTTGTGCTCGGCGGCCTTCTCGACGACGTTCCCGGCCACGCCGCCGACGACGTCCGTCAGGCCCTTCGGCTCGGTCGTGGAGATCTCGAGCCTGTTGACTGCCTCGGCGAAACGCAGGTAGGTGTCGACGCTCGCCACCACGACCCGTGCGTCGATCGTGATGATCTCGATGCCCACGAGCGAGACGCGGACGAATGCGTCGATGACGAGTCCCTTGTCGAGGATGGTGTCGATGACGTCGGCGAGGCCGGACGAGTTCGGCCGTGCCATCGTGCCGCCGCCCCCACCTCCGCCTGCGGATTGGATGGTCATGGTCCGCGCTCCTGTCGCTCCAACGGTCCGCGAGCCGCCGCGCCGCGCGGGAGACCTCTCGTGGGGCGGTGCCCGTGTAAGGGCTATAGCCACGCGCTCCCGAGTCGAAACACGCCCGCGCGGAGAAATACGGGCGGGACCAGCTCCAAAGACATACCGTGCGACCGGTTTGTTGCTATCGTCGCTTCGGGCCGCGATCCCGGCAGGGAGGTCACTCCGCCTGGCATGCGAGCGGGGAGTCCCGGCCCCCTACGTCTCCGCGTCGTCCGGGACTGGACGAGGGGTAGTCCCCGCGGCGCGGAGACGTCACACCATTTCCGCGCGTCGCGGGCACGTCCCTGCGGAGATGGCCGGGTTACCGCACGCGCGGGCTGTTTCGGCGCCACGATGGGGGAATGCAGGTGATGAGCCTTCCCGAGGCGCTGTTCGTGCTGCTCGAAACCTCGTCGCGTCCACTGCACCTCGGGGCTCTCGCGTTGTTCGAGCCCCCGCCGGATGCCGGGGACGACCATGCCCGTCGCATGTACGAGACCCTGCTCGCCCACGACGAGGTGGCGGATGCGCTGCGCCGGCGTCCGGTGCGGACGCTGCGCGGGGCCGGCTACCCGTGGTGGTCGCGTCCCGAGGACGTCGACCTGCGGTTTCACGTACGTCACACCGCCGTGCCCGGATCCGGTTCGATGGCCGACCTGCTGGCCCTCGTCTCCCGGATCCACGGCTCCCCGCTCGACCCGCTCCACCCGATGTGGGAGGTGTACGTCATCGAGGGACTCGAGGACGGGCGCACCGCGATGTACGCGAAGATCCACCTGTCCCTCGCCGACGGCCCGGCCGGCCTGCGCCTGCTGCACCGGAGCATGTCCACCGACCCCGGCGCCCGCGACTGCCCCGCGCCGTGGAGCCCGGAGGTGGTGGCCCCCCGGGCTCGGCTGTCGCCCCTTCCCACCTCGTGGCTGCGCGCCGGGCTCCGGGTCGGCGCGGAGGTGTTCGCGATGACCCCGGAGATCGGCAGGCTGGTCACGGAGGGCGTGCGCCGGCACCAGGTGGCGCTGCCGTGGCAGACGCCGCCCACGATGTTCAACGTCGCAGTGGGGCGGGGCCGGACCCTCGCGGCGCGCTCCTGGCCGATCGAGCGGCTCCACTCGGTTGCGACGTCGGCGGACACCACGATCGACGCGGTCGTGCTGACGATGTGCGCCGGCGGCCTGCGCGCGTATCTGTCCGAGCGGTACGCGCTCCCGGAGGCACCGCTGACCGCGATGCTCCCGGTGCCGATGAACCTCGGTGGCGCCGCGGTCGGTCCCGGCGGCCGCGAACCCGGCGTCGGAGCGATGGTGATCGGCCTGGCCACCGACGAACCCGATCCCGCGGTGCGGCTCGCCCGGATCGCCGACTCGCTCGTCCACACCGACCGGGTGGTCACCGCGCTGAGCGGAACCCAGTTCCTGATGCTCAGCGCGTTGTCGCTGAGCCCGCTCGCGCTCGAGCCGGTGCGGCGGTTCGTCGACGAGATCCCGCCGCCGTTCAACGTGCTGATCTCCTACCTGCCGGGACCTTCCCGCACCCGGTACTGGAACGGTGCGCGGCTGACCGGCATCTACCCCGTGCCGGCCGTGCTGAACGGGCAGGCACTGAGCATCACCCTCACCGGGAACGACGGCCGGCTCGATCTCGGGGTGGTCGGCGACCGCCACGCGGTGCCCGCCCTCGACCGGCTGGTCGAGCTCCTCGAGGGCGCGCTCACCGAACTGGAGAGCGCTGTGGGTACCCGGCCGCGGTGAAGCCGGCCGGCTCCACCGGGCACTCGCCCCTGCCGATCTGCCCGAGCAGGTCGAGGGTGCGCAGGTAGCGCCGGACGAGATCGCCCGCCGACAGATCCGACTCCGCCGCCTCGCGCAGGGCCGCGGACACGCCGTCGCCACGGGCCCACCGGTGGATCGCGCGCATCGCCACCGGATCCGGTTCGGGGCCCGCGGGCAGGCCGTGCCGGCGCTCCGCGTCGGACAGTTCCCGCCACAGCCGGACCGTCGCGCGGTACGCGGCGTCGACACCGGCCGTGGGGGCTCCGCCGCCGGGCGCCGGCCGTCGCGATTCGCCGAGCACACTCGACACGACGGCGGCCAGCTCGGCCGGATCGAGGCCCGCCCACACGCCGGTTCTCAGGCACTCGGCAACGAGAAGGTCGCTGCCGCAATAAATCCGGCCCAGCATCCGGCCGTGGTCGGTGGCCACCGCCTCGCCGGTGTACGGGTCGGACAGGATGTACCCGCGTTCGTCGAGCAGCCCGAGGACACGGTCGAACGTCTCCACGAGCCGGCCGGTGGCGGCGGCGACCTGCCCGCGCAGCACCTCGGTGTCGGCGGCCAGCGCGCGACGGCGCTCGGCGACGGTGATCAGGCGTTCCCGATCGGCGTGCCGGTGCCCGGGGTGCGAACGCACGGCCCGCGCGAGAGCGGTCACCGCGTCGGCGGTGCCGCTGGTGCGCGCCGCGGCCAGCCGCTCGCGCAACTGCTGGTACTCGGCGAAACCCTCGGCGTCCCCGAGTTCGTCGTCGAGCCGGTGGAGCGTCGCCGCGTTCGTCGTCGCCGCGGTGGCCAGCGCGGCCACCGAATGCTCCGCCTGGAACTGGGCGAAGGACCGGCCGAGCAGGTCCCGGGCTCCGGCGACGCCGAGCCGGTCGACGAGGTTGACAGCGGTGTTGTAGCCCACCCGCAGGGAGCTGTTCAGCGGGTAGGTGCGGGTGGAGGCGAGCCCCGCGACGGTGGCCGGCTGCACCTCCGGGCTCCACAGCACGACCGCGTGGCCCTCCCGATCGATGCCGCGACGGCCGGCCCGTCCCGTCAACTGGGTGTACTCGCCGGCGGTGAGGCGGACCGGCCCGGCGGTGGTGTGCTTGACGAGGCGTTCGAGCACGACTGTCCGTGCGGGCATGTTGACGCCCACGGCGAGGGTCTCCGTGGCGAAGACGATCCGGACGAGGCCGAGGCCGAACAGCTCCTCCACGGCGTGCCGGAATACCGGCACCATGCCCGCGTGATGGGCGGCGAAGCCGCGTTCGAGTCCGTCGAGCCAGTCGGCGAATCCGAGCGCGTCGAGGTCGGCGGGGGAGAGGCCGGCGGTGTGCCGGTCGACGATGCGGCGGATGCGGGTGACGTCGGCGGCCTCGGTGAGCCGCAGCGACGAGCGCAGGCATTCGGCGACGGCCTCGTCGCAGCCGCTGCGGCTGAAGCGGAACCAGATCGCCGGCAGCAGCGACTCGGCCTCGAGCCGCGCGACGAGCTCGGGCCGGTCGACGCCGGCCGGGCCGGGCGTGGCCGTGCGGCGGCGCCGGCGACGCGACGGGACGGCGGGGGCGGCGTCGACGAGCTGGCGATGCGCGACGTACCGCACGAGGTTCTCGTCGATCGCACCGGTGGTGGGGGAGAACAGGTCGAACAGCCGGCCCCCGGCGAGCACGTGCTGGTGCAGCGGAACCGGCCGGGTCTCCTCGACGACGACGGTGGTCGCGCCGCGGACCCGGCCCAGCCAGGCACCGAACTCCTCGGCGTTGCTGACCGTCGCGGACAGGCTCACCAGGCGCACGGTGCCGGGTAGATAGAGGATGGCCTCCTCCCACACCGCGCCGCGCTCGCGGTCGGCGAGGTAGTGGACCTCGTCCATCACGACGTGGGTGAGCCCGTCGAGCAGGGGCGAGCGGCCGTGCAGCATGCTGCGCAGCACCTCGGTCGTCATGACGACCACGGGTGCGTGCGGGTCGACCGAGACGTCTCCGGTGAGCAGGCCGACCCGCTCGTCCCCGAGTTGCGCGGCGAGGTCGGCGTGCTTCTGGTTGCTCAGGGCCTTGATGGGCGTCGTGTAGAAGCACTTGCCGCCGGCGGCGAGCGCCAGGTGCACCGCGAACTCGCCGACGATCGTCTTGCCGGCGCCGGTGGGGGCACAGACGAGCACGTCCCGGCCCTCGTCGAGAGCGCGACAGGCGCGGACCTGGAAGTCGTCGAGCGTGAAGCCGAGTCCCGCGGTGAACTGCGCGAGCCGCGGCCCGTCCTGCCTGCACACGCAATCCACGCTACGCGTGCCTGGGGACGGACCGCGGCGAGCCGCGCGAGAGTGACCGCGGCGAGCCGCGCGAGAGTGACCGCGGCGAGCCGCGCGAGAGTGACCGCGGCGAGCCGCGCGGGTCAGTCCTCGGTGACCTCGAGGTCGACCTCGATGTTGCCGCGGGTGGCGTTCGAGTACGGGCACACCTGGTGGGCCTTCTCGGTCAGTTCGAGGGCTTGTGCGCGCGGCACGTGGGGCAGCGACACCTCGAGCGTGACCTTCAGGCCGAAGCCGCCGCCGTCGGTGCGGCCGATGCCGACGCGTGCTCCGACCGCCGAGTCGGCGACGTCGGCCTTGTCCTGCCGGGCGACGAGCTGCAGCGCCGAGTGGAAGCAGGCGGCGTATCCCGCGGCGAAGAGCTGCTCGGGATTGGTGCCCTCGCCGGTGCCGCCCATTTCGGTGGGGATGGCGAGGCCCAGGTCGAGCTTGCCGTCGGAGGTCCGGGCGCGGCCGTTGCGACCCTCTCCGGTGGCGAGTGCTTCGGCGGTGTAGAGCACGTTCATGGCTTCTCCTGTGGGGTGGCGGGATGGGGATCGGGTGTTTCGGGGCGGTGCAGCGCCTCGGTCATGCGGTGGAGCGTGTCGCGAAGGGCGGCCAGCTCGTCGGCCGCGAGGCCGCTCGCGCGGGCCATGCGCGCGGGGATGTCCTCGGCGCGGGCGCGCAGCTCGCGCCCGGCCTCGGTGAGGTGGATCTGCACGCGGCGCTCGTCGCTGCTCTGCCGCCGGCGTTCGAGCAGTCCGGCGCTCTCGAGCCGCTTGAGGAGCGGGGAGAGGGTGCCGGTGTCGAGGTCGAGGGCGTCGCACAGGTCGCGGACGCCGCGGCCGCTGTGGTCCCCGCGGCTTTCCTGTTCCCACAGGGCCAGGAGTACGAGGTACTGCGGGTAGGTGACGCCGAGCCGGTCGAGCATGCCGCGGTAGGCGGCGGTGGTGGCCCGGGAGGCGGAGTAGAGCGCGAAGCAGACCTGCCGGTCGAGCGCGAGATCGTCGGACACGAGAAATAAAGTAGCGCACCGCTATGTTGTGCACAACTGAAATTCGGGCCTCAAGGATATGGCGCACATCACACCATCTGTGGAATTGACAGGGGACCCGACACGTTAGTTGAGTGAGAAAGACTCAAGTCCGAGAGAGAGGCTTCGGAATGCCGGCATTCTTCGGGCCTGGTGGCCCTGGGCGTATCGACATCACCCGCTACCTGAGCCGTGGCACCCAGGAACTCATGGCCGCTGCGGCCCGATTCGCCGCCGAACGCGGCGACACGGACCTCGACGCGCTCCACGTCCTGCACGTGATGGCGGAACAGGACCCGGTCCGGTCGGTCATGACCCGCGCCGGGGCCGATCCCGCCGAGGTCCTGGCCGCGGTGGAGCAACGGCTCCCGCAGGAACAGACCCGCACCGCGGTCACCGCTCCCGCCCTCACCGGCGCGATCAAGACGGTGCTGCTCGAGGCGCACCAGCTCACGCGCGCCCTCGGCGCGACCTACATCGAACCCCAGCACCTGTTCGTGGCCCTCGCCGCCGACCAGGAACACGGGGTCGGAGGGCTGCTCGTCTCGGCCGGGATCACCGCTCAGTCGCTCCAGGCCGCCCTGCAGCCCGCCGCGCCCGCCGAGGCGGCGCAGGAGCAGTCCGCCACCCCCACCCTGGACAAGTACGGCGTAGACCTGACCGAGCGTGCCCGCGGCGGCGGCATCGACCCCGTCATCGGCCGTGCCGACGAGATCGAGCAGACCGTCGAGATCCTCTCCCGCCGCACCAAGAACAACCCGGTTCTGGTCGGTGAGGCCGGTGTCGGCAAGACCGCGATCGTCGAGGGTCTGGCCCAGCGCGTCGTCGACGGCGACGTCCCGGACAGCCTGCGCGGCAAGCGGATCGTGCAGCTCGACCTGACCGGTATGGTCGCCGGCACCCGGTACCGCGGCGACTTCGAGGAGCGGCTGACCAAGGTGCTCGACGAGATCGCCGCGCACTCGGACGAGCTGATCGTCTTCGTCGACGAGATCCACACCGTCGTCGGCGCGGGCGGCGGCAACGAAGGCGCGATGGATGCCGGCAACATTCTCAAGCCCAAGCTCGCCCGCGGGGAACTGCACATCGTCGGCGCCACCACGCTCGACGAGTACCGCAAGCACATCGAGAAGGATCCGGCGCTCGAGCGCCGCTTCCAGCCGGTCACCGTCGGCGAACCCGGCCACGACGACGCGGTCGCGATCCTGCGCGGCCTGCGGGACCGCTACGCCGAACACCACGGTGTGCGGTACACCGACGACGCGCTCGACGCCGCCGTGGACCTGTCGGTGCGGTACCTGCCGGACCGGCACCTGCCCGACAAGGCGATCGACCTGATCGACCAGGCCGGTGCCCGGCTGCGGCTGCGCTCACCGCGCGTCGACGAGAAGGCGTTGCGCGAGCAGCTGGCCCGGCTCGAGGCCGACAAGGACCGGGCCGTCGCGGCGGAACGCTACGAGCAGGCCTCGCGACTGCGCGACCAGATCACCGAGGTGCAGGCCCGTCTCGATGCCGGCGCCCCCGCCGGTGCCGAGGTGCCCGAGGTGACCGCGGAACTGATCGCCGAGGTCGTCTCCCGCGCCACCGGCATCCCGGCGACGCGGATGACCCAGGCGGAGAAGGAGCGGCTGCGCGGCCTCGAGGACGAACTGCACCGGCGCGTCGTCGGGCAGGACGAGGCCGTCCGGGCCGTGGCCCGGGCCGTGCGGCGCAGCCGCGCCGGCATGAGCGATCCGCATCGGCCGGTCGGCAGCTTCCTGTTCCTGGGTCCCACCGGCGTCGGCAAGACCGAGCTGGCGAAGGCGCTGGCGGAGGTGCTGTTCGGCGACGAACGCAAGATGCTGCGGGTGGACATGAGCGAGTTCGGCGAGCGGCACACCGTCAGCCGCCTCGTGGGGGCGCCCCCGGGCTACGTCGGCTACGGCGAGGCGGGTCAGCTCACCGAGCAGGTGCGGCGCAACCCGTACTCGGTCGTGCTGCTCGACGAGATCGAGAAGGCGCACCCGGACGTGTTCAACACCCTGCTGCAGGTGCTCGACGACGGCCGGCTCACCGACGGCCAGGGCCGCACGGTCGACTTCACCAACACCGTGGTGATCATGACCAGCAACCTCGGCTCGGACATCATCTCGAGCCGCGGCGGGGCGCTGGGCTTCAGCACCGGGGACGCCGAGGCGGCCGAGAAGCCGCTGCGGGACCGGGTGATGGGTCGTCTGCGCGAGTCGATGCGGCCGGAGTTCCTCAATCGCATCGACGAGATCGTGATCTTCCGCAGGCTCGACACCGAGCAGCTGCACCGGATCACCGACCTGCTGTTGGACGACAGCCGCAAGCGACTGCACGCCAAGGGAATCGAGATCGAGTTCACCGAGGCCGCCGTCGACTGGATTGCCGAGCACGGCCACCAGCCGGAGTTCGGGGCGCGGCCGTTGCGCCGGTCCATCCAGCGCGCCGTGGACGACCGCATCGCCGACCTGCTGCTCGACGACGTGCTCGTCGAGGGTGGGCAGGTCCGAGTCGACGTCGCCGACGACGAACTGGACCTGATGGTGCGCTGACGCTGCCACCGACGCGCAGGCACGCGGGGCGGTGACCGGAACCGGTCACCGCCCCGCGTGCTGTGCAACGGGTCCGCGGGTCGTCGTCGAGCCCGGCTCCGACCGGGCGTCGGCGACGCGGCCCTGTTCCACCGGCCCCTGCGGCATTTGTCCGTTGTCCGGGCGCGCAACTTGTCACCCGCAGTGACAGTGATCACACTGACTGGGCAGCGGTCTGCGATCCCGTGCGGGCCCGGGGTCGCAACGAAGGAGCCGCCCAGGTGGATGTGCAGCAGGGGGAGACGCGGATCGCGGTCGACGAGGAGGAGTTGCAGACGCCATGGCCGAACCTCGCAGCCCGGCCGCGGTGGGGGCCCTCGCCATCCTCGTGATGCTGTTGGCGACGCTGGCGGTCTTCTCCTTCGATTCGCTACCGCTCCTGGGAGCCGGCGCCCTCTACCGTGCCGAGTTCACCGAAGCAGCGGGCCTGAGACCTGGCAACGAAGTCCGGATCGCCGGTGTCAAGGTCGGCAAGGTCATGTCGGTCGAACTCGAAGGCGACCACGTCGAGGTGACGTTCGGAGCCAAGGACGCGTGGATCGGTGACAACACCTCCGCCTCCATACAGATCAAGACGATCCTGGGGCAGAAGTACCTGGCCCTCGACCCCCGTGGCTCCGAGGTCCTGAATCCGCGGGAGGTGATCCCACGCGACCGCACCACGTCTCCCTACGACGTGCTCGAGGCCTTCTCGGCGGCGGCACAGACCATCGGGGAGATCGACTCCACCCAACTCGCCCAGAGCCTGACGGTGTTGTCCCAGGCATTCGACAACACCTCCGACGACATCCGCGCCTCCCTCGACGGCGTCACCCGACTCTCACAGACCATCGCGAGCCGCGACCGAGAATTGCGCAGACTGCTCGACGCGACCGAGCACACCACAGGGGTGCTGGCCGACCGCAATGCCGAATTCACTCAACTGATCACCGACGCCGGACTGCTCATCGGGGAACTGAACAGCCGGCAGCAGGCGATCTCCCAGCTGCTCACCGGAACCCAGCGCCTGTCCCGGCAACTGACCGGACTCGTGCGCGACAACGAAGCCACCATCGGACCGGCACTCGAACAACTCCGCGGCGTCGTGCAGATCCTCGACGCCCGCAACGACGACCTGAACCGGGCGCTGGAGCTGTACTACCCCTTCATCCGCATGTACACGAACATCATCGGCAACGGGCGCTGGTTCGAGGGAGTCATCGTGAATCTCACCCCGCCCGGGTTGCCGGATATTTCGGCGCCGCGCAGTCCCATTCGCACGATGGAAGGCAATTGACCGGCAGACGTCGCATGAGGCCGCAGCGCAGACAGGTCACGCCGCTTCGCCCGCACCGCCACCGGCCCACCTCCGCTCGCCGACACGGGACTGCACATCCGAGCAGTTGCACCGGCATCCCCAACCGAGAGATGATCGTTCGGTCCGGCGCCCACGTCCCATAGCGGCCGCACGCTCCGAAGACGTGGCCCCGGCGGCGGGACGCCGTTCCGGGTTCCGAACCGGACGTCCCCGCGCTCCCGGCTCTCACCCCAGGGTCACACTTCTCACCCCTAGGGTGGCTATCGAGGCTCCCGATCCCGGACAAGTGTCGAGCTGGGTAAGTGGCGCGGCGCCACAAGCCGCGCGATGCGAGGAGTCACTCATGAGCATCGTCAACCTGCAGGCAGACCCCCGGGCCGCTCCGGGGCAGCGCTCCACACCGAAACCCCTCGTCGAGGGGACGACGCTGGCGGGGGTGTGCGGCGTCGTACCACCGCACCGTTACGCTCAGGCCGAGCTCACCAAGATGTTCGCCGACTACTGCCTCGGCGAGGACGGCGACATCAGGTTGCTGCAGCGGCTGCACGCCAATGCCGAGGTCCGGACGCGGCACCTGGTGCGCCCGCTCGAGCGCTATCCGGAGCTGCACGACTTCGACGATTGCAACAACACGTTCATCGAAGGTGCGATCGAGTTGGGTGCGGCCGCCGTGACCGGCGCGCTCGCCCAGTCCGGGATTCGACCCGACGAGGTGGACTTGATCATGTCCACCACGGTCACCGGTGTCGCCGCCCCGTCGATGGAGGCCCGGATCGCGTATCGGGTCGGGCTGCGACCCGACGTCAAACGGGTGCCGATCTTCGGGCTCGGGTGCGTTGCCGGTGCGGCGGGAACAGCGCGTCTGTACGACTATCTGCTCGGGCACCCCGACGACGTGGCCGTCCTGCTGTCCGTGGAACTGTGTTCGCTGACGGTGCAGCGCAACGATCACTCCATCGCCAATCTCGTGGCGACCGGGCTGTTCGGCGACGGTGCGGCAGCGGTGGCGGCCGTCGGTGCCCGGCGCGCCGAACGGACCCGGGCGCGCGGGCCCCGGGTGATCGCGTCGCGCAGCCACCTGTACCCGGACACCGAGCGGACCATGGGGTGGGATGTGGGGTCGAGCGGCCTGAAGATCGTCCTCGATGCCCAGGTGCCCGCCGTGATCGAAAAGTACCTCGGTGCGGACGTCCGCTCGTTCCTGGCCGAACACGGATTGCGGACGGACGACATCACCGCCTGGGTCTGCCATCCGGGAGGGCCGAGGGTGATCCGCGCGGTCGAGTCCGTGCTCGGTCTGTCGTCGCAGGCGTTGGAGATGACCCGCCGGTCGCTGGCCGCGGTGGGGAACCTGTCCTCGTCGTCGGTCCTGCACGTGCTGCGGGACACGCTCGAACAGCGCCCCCCGGAACCGGGCACTCCGGGGCTCATGATGGCCATGGGGCCGGGGTTCTGCTCCGAACTCGTCCTCCTCGAGTGGTAGCGCGGACGCCATGTTCTATCTCCTGCTCGTCGCCGCGGTCGCCACGGAGCGGCTCGCCGAGCTGGTGGTGTCCCGGCGGAACCTGGCGTGGAGCATGGAGCGCGGGGGCCGGGAGAGCGGCCGCGGACACTATCCGGTGATGGCGTCACTGCACGCGGGGCTGCTGGCCGGATGCCTGATCGAGACGTTCGGCGTCGGCCGCCGGTACGTGCCGGCTCTCGGCCGGCCGATGCTGGCACTCGTCCTGGCGTCGCAGTGCCTGAGATGGTGGTGCATCCTCACCCTCGGACACCGCTGGAACACCCGCATCGTGATCGTGCCCGGATTGCCCCTGATCCGCCGTGGGCCGTACCGCCGGCTCCGGCACCCCAACTACGTGGCCGTCGTCGTCGAGGGTGCGGCACTGCCGCTCGTCCACTCCGCGTGGGTGACCGCGGTGACCTTCACTGCGCTCGATGCCGTGGTACTTCGGGTGCGGATCCGCGCCGAGAACGCCGCCCTGCGCGAACTGGTGCGCGATGCATGACCTGATCGTCGTCGGCGCCGGCCCCGCCGGGCTGGCCACGGCCCTGTATTCCGCCCGGGCCGGCCTCGATACGGTCGTGATCGAGTCGAGGCCGTCGCCGATCGACAAGGCCTGCGGGGAGGGTCTGATGCCGGGCGCGGTCGCCTGCCTGCGCGAACTCGGTGTGCCGGTCGACGGACATCCCCTCCGGGGGATCCGGTACACGGACGGGCACTGCCGGGCCGAGGCCGTCTTCCGCGACGGCCACGGCTTGGGGGTGCGCCGCACCGATCTGCAGGCAGCATTGCAGTCCGAGGTCGTGACGCGAGGTGTTCCGGTGCTGCAGCGCCGGGTCTCCGAGATCACGCAGGATGCCCGGTGCGTGACGGCCGCAGGCGCCACGGCGCGGTACCTCGTCGCGGCCGACGGGCTGCACTCCGCCATCCGACGGCAGCTGGGCCTGGACCGCCCACCGTCCGGTCACCACAGGTGGGGGTTACGCCGGCACTTCGAGGTGGCCCCATGGACCGACTTCGTGGAAGTGCATTGGGCCCGCGACCGCGAGGCCTACGTCACCCCGGTCGGTCCCCGCCTCGTCGGCGTGGCGCTGCTCTCCGCTACCCGCGGGTCGTTCGCCCGGCAGCTGGCCGAATTCCCCGCCCTTGCCCAGCGGCTCCCCGACACCGCGGCGACCGCCGTCCGGGGGGCGGGACCGATGCGTCAGGACGCCAGGGCCCGCGTCGCGGGCCGTGTGCTGCTCGTCGGCGACGCGGCCGGATACGTGGACGCGATCACCGGCGAAGGCATCGACGTCGCTCTGAAATGCGCACGCGCCCTTGTGCAGTGCCTCGAATGCGGGCAACCGGCACGCTACGAACGGGCATGGTCGCGGGCGTCGCGGCGCTCACGCCTGCTGACCTCCTCCCTGCTGTGGGCGCGTCGGCAACCCCGCCTCGGCCCTGTCATCGTGCCGCTGGCTGCGCGGTCACCACGCCTGTTCGCTGCCGCCGTCCATCAGGTCGCACGATGACGATGTCGACGTCCCCGACCCGGCCTCCGCCACGGCCATGACCCGCTGGGCCGCACTTCTTCTCGCACGCCGGTGGCTCGTGCTGATCGTGACCGTCACCGCGCTGGTGCTCGGCGGCGCATGGGGGCTGGGGGTCTTCCCCCATCTGAGGTTCGAGGGCTTCCTCGACGACGGGAGCGAAGCCGCGCACGTCACGCACCAGGTCGAGGAGCACCTCGGCCGCCGGGAGCCGGACATCGTCGCCATCTACACCGCCCCACCCGGGCAGAGCATCGACGACATCGGACCCGAGGTGGCCGGGCACCTCGCCGCTCTCGATCGCACCCGGGTCGAGCGCGTCGACACCTACTGGACGGTGCCCGTGGTCGAGAAACCGTACTTGCGCTCCGCCGATGGCACCCGAGCGCTCGCGACGGTGACCCTGCAGCATTCCGGGTCGGGTGATCGGCCGCCGTACCACGATCTGCTGTCCGTGCTGCAGGTTCCCGGAGTCGACACCCAGCTGACCGGCAAGACCGTGGTCGACGATTCGTTCAACACGCAACTGAAGACCGACCTCGTCGTCGCCGAGTCGGTGTCGCTTCCGCTGACCCTGATTCTGCTGGTGATGATCTTCGGCGGACTGACCGCCGCGGCGGTGCCGGTTCTCGTCGCCGCGCTGTCGGTGCTCAGCGCGCTCGGGACGCTTCGGCTGCTGACCATGTTCACCGCGGTCAATGCCTTTGCCCTCAACGTCACCTCCCTTCTGTGTCTCGGTCTGGCCATCGATTACGGACTGTTCATCGTCAGTCGGTTCCGGGAAGAACTCCGCTCCGGCGCCTCGCCGAACGACGCGGTCCGGCGGACCGTTCTCACCGCGGGCCGCACCGTGTGCTTTTCCGCGCTGCTGCTCGTATGTGCCTTCGCCGGAATGCTCGTCTTTCCCCAGGAGGTGATCCGGTCGCTGGGTTTGGGCGCCATCTCGGCCGCCCTCAGCGCGGCCCTGCTGTCCTTGACCGCCGTGCCCGCGGCCCTGGCCGTTCTGGGTGCCCGGATCAACAGTCTGACCTGGCGCCGCGGGGCGGTCGAGCGCGGCGAGGTGCGAGCCCACCGATTCTGGGGAGCCGTCGCCGACCGGGTGATGCGCCATCCGCTGCGCGTCGCAGTCCCGATCATCCTCGTGCTGGTGGTGTTCGCGGCCCCGGTCGTTCTGACGCGGTTCGGCTCGATCAGCTACACCTCGCTGCCGCCCGGCAATCCGGTTCGCGCGGCCACCGAACAGCTGGTCCAGGAATTTCGGTCACCTGGTGGCGACATCACCGTCCTGGTGCACGGAACAGCCGGCTCGCCCCCGCCCCTGCATGCGAGCCTCGGGTTCGTGGCACAGGCCGATGCCGTCGACGGGGTCACCGGTGCGCAGCCCATCGCCACGACCTCGGATTTCACCGTCATCTCCGCGGCGGTGACCGACCGATCGGACGTCGAGCGCGCGAACGCGGCCGTCGCAGCACTGCGTGAGCTGGCGCCGCCGGCAGGAACCCGGATCGAGGTCGGCGGACCGTTCGCCCTCGAGGCCGACAACAATCACGCGATCACCGAGGCGCTGCCCACCATGATCGCCGTCATGGTGGGTGCGACACTGCTGCTGCTGTTCCTGGCCTTCGGCACGGTGGTGCTGCCGGTCAAGGCGGTCGCCATGGCGGGACTGAGCCTCGGGGCGACCTTCGGGCTGCTGACCTGGATCTTCCAGGAAGGACACGGCGCCGGTCTCATCGGTGTGGCTCCGGAGCCCGTCCAGCCCACCCTGGTCGTGTTGATCCTCGCCGTCGTGTTCGGCCTGTCGACCGATTACGAGATCTTCCTGATGTCGCGGATGGTCGAAGCGCATGCTGCGGGGGCGTCGACCGAGACGGCGGTGCACACCGGTACCGCCCTCACCGGTCGTGTCGTCACCTGCGCCGCGCTGATACTCGGTACGGTCACCGCGGCCTTCGCGCTCTCCCCGATGACGATCATGCGGTTCATCGGACTGGGAATGATCTTCGCCCTCGTCATCGACGCCACGCTGGTCCGCATGCTGCTGGTTCCCTCACTGATCAAGCTGATGGGCGACGCGAACTGGTGGGCGCCGGCACCCCTGGCACGCCTGCACCGACGCATCATGCACGGATGGTCCGAGGGCCGGGGCCCGCGCCACCGGGCCACCGCGGGAGGCCGGTCGACACCCGCCGCGGGCCGGCACCGGTCCTCCGTGGACCTGCGCCGACCACGCCGGAAAGGGTCCTCCCCGGACCGGGGGGCGGCCGCGATCGACCCGGTCCACCGGCCGCATCGGGGCGGACTCGACGACCCGGCACCCTCGGGTGAGGATCCCCTGGCGGATACCACCGACGGCCACAGCCCTACGTCGCCTGCACCAGCCGACGGATCGCGTTGAGCGGCAGCCGGATCCACTGTGGCCGGTGGCGGGCCTCGTAGACCACCTCGTAAACGGCCTTGTCCAGTTCGTACGCGCGCAGCAGCGCGGCCGACTCGCGCGGATCCGGGCCGGACGCGCCCGCATAGCCGTCGCAGAACGCGGCGGAGTTGCGCTGCGCCCATTCCTGCGCCCGGAACTCGCGTTGCGCGGCGGCGGCCTCCGACGTCGCATCGTGCAGGGAGTGGTGGGCCGCGTAGTCGAACGAGCGGAGCATCCCCGCCACGTCGCGCAGGGCGCTGTCCGGTTCCCGCCGTTCGTCGAGGGACTTGGCGGGCTCGCCCTCGAAATCGATGAGCAGCCAGTGTTCCGGGGTGCGCAGCACCTGCCCGAGGTGCAGGTCCCCGTGGACCCGCTGCACCGTGGTCGTGCCGGTGGCCGCCGCCTCCGCCAACCGCTCCCGCACCGCCGGGGCGAATTCCGCCAGTTCCGGTACGACGGCACCGGCCGCGTCCAGGCGGCGCAGCATGCCGTCGACGATCTCGCCGACGGGTCGTTGCGACGTCCCGAGGGACTGCGCCAGCAGCGCGTGCACCTCGGCCACGGCCGCGCCCATCCGCTGCGATTCGCCGGCGAAGTCCGTGCCCACCTCGTCCGCCCGCAGGTCGGCCTCGAGCAGCAGGTCCCGCACGCTGCCCAGAGCCATCGACCAGCCGTCGGCGGAGTTGGCCGCGAAGTCCTGCACCATCGCCAGCGTCGTGCGCACGCCGCCGATCTCGGCGTCGATCCACGCGCGCACGGGGGCGACCGACCGGCAGCCCGCCTCGCCGAGCGCGAGGTGCAGTTCCACGTCGGGGTTGACGCCCGGAGTGATCCGGCGGAAGAGCTTGAGCAGCAACTGCTCGCCCAGCACGACGGAGGTGTTGGACTGCTCGGCGCTGAGCGCCCGCCCGCGCAGTCCCTCCTCGATGACCGTGCCGGGCACGGTGTGCAGCTCGACCGGGCCGTACACCTGCCCGGTGGCGATCGAGTGCGCGTACAGGTCGATGATCTCCTGGTCGCGCAGGCCGTCGTAGGCGTGGGGGCGGTCGTCGCCGCTCCCGTCGGGCCGCGGCAGCGCCCAGGGTGCCAGCTCGTCGGGCAGGTGCGGGCGATACCCGAGCGGCACCTGGTAGATCTGCTCGGCGTCGGATTCGAACTCGACGGTCACCAGCAGGTGGTCCGCTCCGAACGCGGGGGTGTCGGTGAGCGGTTCCCGCAGCATGATCCGGACGGCGGCGACGGTTCTGCCCTTGGCGGCGAACCAACGCTGGTGGGGAAGCCACTCGGCCAGCAGGGCCTCGAGCTCCGCATCGGAGTAGTGCTGCACGTTCGGATCCCTCATGGCTGCACCGCCGCCTCGGCTTCGCTGCTCACCGGATGTTCGCCGACGCCTTCCCTCGTCGGATCGGGCTGCAGCGCGAACCAATAGAAACCGTGACCGGGCAGGGTGATCATGTACCCCTCCTCCGTGATCGGTGGGAACGGGACGGAACCGGTGAGCTCCACCGGAATCCACCCTGCGAACCGGGACAGGTCCAGGATGACGGCCTGGGGATACCGGGACAGGTTGTTCACACACAGGATGACGTCGCTGTAGTTGCGGTCCGGGCCGAGCGGCATCTCCCGCAGGTACGACAGGACGGCCGGGTTGGCGCTGCCCAATTCGGTGAAGGCGGCCTTGCCGAACGCCGGATGCTGCTTGCGGACCTGGATCATCCGGCGCGTCCAGTGCAGCAGCGTGTTCGTCGAGTTCATCTGCCGCTCGACGTTCACGGACTGGTAGCCGTAGGTCGGATCCATGATCGTCGGCAGGTACAGCCGCGCGGGGTCCGCCCGCGAGAAGCCCGCGTTGCGGTCGGGTGTCCACTGCATCGGCGTGCGCACGGCGTCGCGGTCGCCGAGCCAGATGTTGTCGCCCATCCCGATCTCGTCGCCGTAGTAGAGCACCGGCGAGCCGGGCAGGCTCAACAGCAGAGCCGTGAACAGCTCGAGCTGGTTGCGGTCGTTCTCGAGCAGCGGGGCCAGCCGGCGCCGGATGCCGATGTTCGCCCGCATCCGCGGGTCGGTGACGTACTCGGCATACATGTAGTCACGTTCTTCGTCCGTGACCATCTCGAGGGTCAGCTCGTCGTGGTTGCGCAGGAAGATGCCCCACTGCGCACTGCTCGGAATCGGCGGTGTCTGGGCGAGGATCTCGGAGATGGGGAACCGGTTCTGGCGCCGCACCGCCATGAAGATGCGCGGCATGAGCGGGAAGTGGAACGCCATGTGGCATTCGTCGCCGACCTCCGGCTCGCCGAAGTACTCCACCACGTCGCTGGGCCACTGGTTCGCCTCCGCCAGCAGCACCCGGCCCGGATACTCCGCGTCGATCACCGCGCGGCACTTCTTCAGGAACGCGTGTGTCTCGGGCAGGTTCTCGCAGTTGGTGCCCTCGCGTTCGAACAGATAGGGCACCGCGTCCAGCCGGAACCCGTCGATCCCCAGGTCGAGCCAGAAGCGCAGGACGTCGATCATCGCGTCCTGCACCTCGGGATTGTCGTAGTTCAGGTCCGGCTGGTGCGAGAAGAACCGGTGCCAGTAGTACTGCTTGCGCACCGGATCCCACGTCCAGTTGGAGGATTCGGTGTCGACGAAGATGATGCGCGCATCCGGGTAGCGCTCGTCGGTGTCGGACCACACGTAGAAGTCGCCGTACGGGCCGTCCGGGTCCGTACGCGACTCCTGGAACCACGCGTGCGTGTCGGACGTGTGGTTCATGACCAGGTCGGTGATCACGCGGATACCGCGCTTGTGCGCCTCGTCGAGGAACGTGACGAAGTCGTCGACGGTGCCGAACTCCGGGAGCACCGCCCGGAAGTCCCGGATGTCGTACCCGCCGTCGCGCAGCGGGGAGTCGTAGAACGGTGGCAGCCAGATACAGTCGGCGCCCAGCCAGGCGATGTAGTCGAGCTTCTCGGTCAGCCCGCGCAGATCACCCGTCCCGTCGTGGTTCGAGTCGTTGAAGGCGCGCACCAGGACCTCGTAGAACACCGCGGTCTTGAACCAGTCGGGATCCACCGCGAGGTTTCTGGCATGGGAGAAGTCCTCGGACTGGGCCTCGACGAGATGGCCGTCGGCTGTGTGTTCCGGTTCGTTCGACCGGTCCCTGGACTCGTGTGAACCTTCGAGCGGCATAACACCTCGGCGATCGTCTCGGCGGTACGGGCAGTGTTCTCGGTTCGTTCCGATCGTAGGGGGGTCGGCGCCGTCGCGCTGGCAATGCGGACTCGCCCCGGGCCCCCGATGTGCACCCCCGCGGGGGCTCGGGTAGGGTGTCCGTCATGCAGCGTGCATATTTCTGGTTTAGCAGGCCGGCCCGGGGTGGGTCGGTCGGCGTAACCGCGCGCTGACTTCTTCCACCTACGAGCCGGACACGGACCGGCTCGCTGGGATCTTTCAGGTTCAGCCAGGGTCGGCCCGGGAACAGGAACCGAACCCCGATGACCACCAGCACCTCCATCTCCACCGCGAATCTCGACGAACAGCGGACCGTGCGGATCAGCCCGCTCGTCGCCCCGGCCGTCGTCCGCGGCGAGCACGCCCCCGACGAGGTGGCCGCCGCCACCGTGCGCTCGGGCCGCGCCGACACCGTGGCGATCCTCGACGGCACCGACGACCGGCTGCTCGTCGTGGTCGGGCCGTGCTCGGTGCACGACCCCGCCGCCGCGATGGACTACGCGCGCCGCCTCGCCGCCAAGGCCGACGATCTGCGCGACGACCTGCACGTGGTGATGCGGGTGTACTTCGAGAAGCCGCGCACCACCCTCGGGTGGAAGGGCCTGCTCAACGACCCGCACCTCGACGGCACCTACGACATCAACACCGGTCTGCGCATCGGCCGCAAGCTGCTGCTCGACGTGTCCGGCCTCGGACTGCCGGTCGGGTGCGAGTTCCTCGACCCGATCCTGCCGCAGTACTACGCGGATCTGGTCACCTACGGCGCGATCGGTGCCCGCACCGCGGCCAGCCAGGTACACCGGCAACTGTGCAGCGCCCTGTCCATGCCGGTCGGCATCAAGAACTCCACCGAGGGTGACGTGCAGGTGGCCGTCGACGGCACCCGCGCCGCCGCCGCGAGCCACGTGTTCCCCGGCACCGATCTCGACGGGCAGGCCGCGCTCATCGAGACCGTCGGCAACCCCGACTGCCACGTCATCCTGCGCGGCGGCTCCGCCGGCCCCAACTACGACGCCGGGACGGTCGCCGACACCATGGCCCGCCTGCGCAAGGCCGGTCTGCCCGAGCGCGTCGTGATCGACGCGAGCCACGGCAACAGCAGCAAGAACCACGAGAAGCAGGTCGACGTCGTCACCGACATCGCCGAGCGGCTCGTCGCGGGCGAGAAGGGCATCGTCGGTGTGATGCTGGAGAGCTTCCTCGCGGCGGGCCGTCAGGACCTGACCCTGGGCCGGTCCGACGAGCTCGAGTACGGCAAGTCGATCACCGACGCGTGCCTCGACTGGGCCACCACGGCCGACCAGCTCGACCGGCTGGCCGACGCGGTGCGCCGCCGGCGCGCCTGAGGCCCGCGGTGCGCCGCCGGCGCGCCTGAGGCCCGCGGCGCCCCTGACGCCGGTGCCCGGGAACCGTTTCGGGGGATGTCCCGGAACGGTTCCCGCCCTCGGCGCTCCGCGGCGCGCGGCCGGTCGCGGTAGCGTCGGAGGCATGCATCAGCACACGCTGTCGGTGGTCGTGCCGGCGTACAACGAGGAACGCTACATCGGTCCGTGCCTGGCGGCGCTGTTGGAGCAGGAAGCGGACATCCGCGAAATCGTGGTAGTGGACAACAATTCGACGGACAGGACGGGCGAGATCGTCGACGCGATCGCCGAGCGGTCTCCGATCGTCCGCCGGATCGTCGAGCCCCGCCCCGGCGTCGCATTCGCCCGCAATGCCGGATTCGACTCGGCGGCAGGAGATCTCCTCGGCCGGATCGACGCCGACACGCGGGTGCGGCCCGGATGGGCCCGCGCGATCCTCGACTTCTTCGCGCGTGCAGACACCGAGAGCGTCGGTGCCGTCAGCGGACTCAGCAACTCCTACGACTCGCCGTACCGGGAGCTCAAGCGCCGGTATATCGAGCAGCGCGTGCGCAAGGGCTTCTTCGGCGGTGAGCGCCGCATCGACAACCTGCACGGTGCCAACATGGCCGTGCGCCGGTCGGCCTGGCAGCGCGTCCGCGACGCGGTCAGCACGGATGCCGGGATCCACGAAGACCTCGACCTGGCCCTGTGCCTGCGCGAGGCCGACATCGAGATCGCCCAGCTCTCCGAGCTGTTCGTCGACATCTCCCCACGGCGTGCGCTGACGCCGCCGCGGGAGTACACCAAGTACATCCGCTCCGGAACCGCCACGTTCGAACTGCACGGCCGGATGAATCCGGTGCTTCGCCGAATCCTGCGGGCGCACTGGGCGTTCCACGTGCTCGTGTATCTGGCCTACCGGCCCTACGATCCGGAGCTGGGCCGGTTCACGCTCACCCGGCTGCTGCGCACACCGCGTGCCCGCACGCTGCCGATCGACGTGGCGGACACCGCCCGCGTGTGAGCGCCGCGATGCGGGGTGCGCCCGGCCCGCGCCGGTCGCACCCCGCGTCCGTTCGTGTCAGCACGTCCGTTCGGGTCAGTGCAGGGGAGTGAAGTCCCGGCTGCCGAGGTAGTCCGGCCGCCGGCGCGGCGCCGAGAACGGCTCGACGAGCGCGTTCTCGACACTGTTGAACACCACGAACAGATTCGACCGGGGGAACGGGGTGATGTTGCCGTTCGAACCGTGCATGCAGTTCGCGTCGAACACCGTGGCCGAACCGGCCGAGCCGGTGAACGTGGCGATGCCGTGCTCGGCGGCCATCGAGGTCAGCGTGTCCTCGTCGGGCGAACCGGTGGGGGGCACGTGCGTGACGAGGGACTGCCGGTAGTAGTCGTCGGGGGTGGTACCGGCGCACGAGACGAAGGTCCGGTGCGAACCGGGCATGATCATCAAACCGCCGTTGTAACCGTAGTTCTCGGTCAGCGCGACGGAGATGCTCAGCGCCCGCGGACGCGGCATCCCGTCCTCGGCGTGCCAGGTCTCGAAATCGGAGTGCCAGTAGAACGGTCCGCCGCGGAATCCCGGCTTGACGTTCAGCCTCGATTGGTGGATGTAGACCGCCGAGCCGAGGAGTTGGCGGGCGATTCCGGCGATCTCCGGTCGCCGGACGATCTCGGCGACCGTGCCGGAGAGGCGGTGCACGTCGAACACGGAGCGCACGTCCCCGCTTCCCGCCTCCCGCACGACCCGCTCGTCGTCGGCCAGATCCCGGCCCAGACGTGCCGTCTCGTCGAGCAGATTTCCGACGTCGTGCGCCGGCAGGAGCGCGTCGACGGTGTGGAACCCGCGCCGGTCGTACTCGGCGACGGCCGGGGCGTCCGGCGGCCCCGTTGCCGATCCCCACACCACCGGATCCGGCCGGGACACGCTCACGCAGTTCGTGCGGTTCCGGGTCGGGTAGTCGTCGATGACGGCCGTCTGCATTGTTGCGAATCACCCTCTCGAAGTCGATGACGGTTCCTTCCGACGCTCTCACCCGCCGTGGGCGGATGCAACCCGTCGCGGAGATCCGCGGCACAAACATGCGCAACGCCGCATGCGCCGGGAGTAGGGTCGCCCCTGGCTGCCGCCGCACAACAGGATGAGGGGATCATGACCGAGACGATGCGCGCCGCGCGTTTTCATGCGGACACCAGAACCAATGTGCTGGAAGATGTTCCGATTCCGTCGCCGGGCCCCGGCGAGGTGCTCGTCAAGGTCGCCTTCTGCGGCATCTGCCACTCGGACCTGAGCCTGCTCGACGGCACCTTCCCGGCCCTGCTGCCGGTGGTCACCCAGGGCCACGAAGCCGCCGGGATCATCGCGGCCGTCGGGGACGGCGTGACCGGGTGGGAGGTCGGGGACCGCGTCGTGCCCTCGGCCGGACGACCGTGCATGCAGTGCCGCAAGTGCCGGCGCGGCGACCTGACCAACTGCCTGAACATCCAGTTGATGGCCTTCGCGTACGACGGCGCCTGGGCCGAGTACACCGTCGCACAGGCGGGCGGTCTCACCCTCGTGCCCGACAACGTCCCGCTCGAGCAGGCGGCGATCCTCGCCGACGCGGTGTCCACGCCGTTCGGCGCCGTCGTGCGCACCGGGCAGGTACAGGTGGGCGAGGCCGTCGGCGTGTGGGGGGTCGGCGGAGTGGGCACCCACATCGTGCAGCTCGCCCGGCTGATCGGTGCCGTGCCGGTCCTCGCGTTCGACATCAACCCCGCGGTGCGGGAGCGGGCCCTCGAACTCGGCGCCGACTATGCGTTCGACTCCCGCGACCCGGACCTGGTGCAGAGGGTCGCCGAGGCGACCGGCGGGAAGATGCTCGACGTGGCCTTCGACTCGGCGGGCGTGAAGGCCACCTTCGACCAGGCCCTGCAGTGCGTGATGACGGGTGGCCGCGTCGTGGTCGTCGGGCTGAGCGGGCAGGAGGCCTCCCTGGGCCCCACCGCCACGTTCGGACTGTCGCGCAAGCACGTGATGGGCCACCTCGGCTACAAGAATGTCGACATCGAAACGCTCGCCGCGCTCGTCTCCCGCGGCCGCCTGGACATCTCCCGCTCGATCAGCGAGATCGTGCCGCTGGAGAACATCGCCGAGGGCATCGAGAAGCTGCACAACCACATCGGGGATCCGATCCGGATCCTCGTTCAGCCCTGACCTGTCGGAGTCTCGTCGTACCGTCGCCGCATGGGTTACGAATTCCAGGTGACGGTCGATTCCGACAGCCCGCACACGCTGGCGAAATGGTGGGCGGCCGCGCTGGGCTGGCGGGTGGAGCCGAGCAACGAGGACTTCATCCGCGGCCTGGTCGCGGCCGGCCACGCCCGCGAGGACGACACCGAGATCTTCGAGGGCGTCCTGGTCTGGAAGGCGGGCGCCGCGATCTCCGATCCCGAGGTGCCCGCGCGTCCGCGCGTGCTCTTCCAGCGGGTGCCCGAGGGCAAGACGGTGAAGAACCGGCTGCACTTCGACATCCGGGCCGGGGAGGAACGTGAGGCGCTCGCCGGGCGGCTCGTCGAGGCGGGCGCGACCGTCCTGCACCGGGGCCGGCAGGGGCCGAGCGAGTGGATCACCATGACCGACCCGGAGGGCAACGAGTTCTGCGTCGGGTGAACCGGCGGACCTACCGATACGCGCGCGGGGTCTTGCCCGTCCATCGCTTGAAGGCACGCCGGAACGCGCTCGGCTCGGAGAAGCCGAGGCGGGCCGACAGCGCGTCCACCGGTTCGCCGCGGCGCAGCCCGGCGATCGCCGTGTCGCGCAGCACCTCCTCGCGCAACTGCCCGAGCGAGGTGCCCTCCTGCCGGAGCAGGCGCCGCAGATGCGGTGCGCTCACCGACAGCATCTCCGCGACTTCCTCGGCGGTCGCCGTGCGTCCCTCGATGCCCGACTCGAAGATCCGCCGCACCTGCGACGCGGCGGTGGAGTCGTAGTCGCGTTCCGACATCATCAGATTCGGCGATTCGCGCAGATAGTCCTCGAGCGTCTCCTCGGTCTGGACGATGGGCGACCGCAGTGCCGCGTTGTCGATTTCGAGCGCCGCCCCGTCGGCGTCGAAGGTGACCGGCACCCCGAAGATCGCGTCGTAGTTCTTCGCGAGCACCGGATCGGGCTCGCCGTAGGGAACCGTGACCGACGCCAGCCGTACTCGTCCGCCGACGAGCCAGGCCGCGAAGCGGTGCAGCAGGATGAGCAGGAAATCGATGATGACGCGGGTCTTGTCGTCGCACGGCTCCGGCAGCACCACCTCGAGCCGGGTCGTCTGCGGGCCCGGCGTCAGCCGCAGTCTCGGCAGCGTCGGCAGCACGCGGTTGACCTCGATCATCCGTTCGAGGGCCTGGGCCAGGTCCCGGCAGTGGATCAGCGTCAGGCACATCACGCGGAAGGTGCCGCGGGGCACCGGCCCCGGCCCGAGGCCGAACAACTCGTCACCGGTGAGCTCCCAGGTCTTCTGCGTGAACCGGGTGACCTGTTCGGGGGTGAGGCGCGCGTGCGGGTGCGCGAGCACCGCGCGACTGATCCGGGCCGCGTCCAGGGCCGGGGCCAGATCCACGCCGTTCGCCGCGGCGAGAACCACCGAGCGGCGCACGAAGTCGGAGGGAATGGTGGCGGGGGCGGTCATGTTCAGCCGTGCTCCCGCAGGCTGCGCAGCCGCCGGACGCCCTCGAGGAGGACGTCGTCGCGCTTGCAGAACGCGAAGCGCACCAGATGGTTCCACTGCTGGGGGTCGTCGACGAAGGCGCTGACCGGGACCGCGGCCACCCCGATGCGTTCGGGCAGGGTCCGGCAGAAGGCGACACCGTCCGTCGCGCCGAACGGGGTGATGTCCGCGCACACGAAATACGTGCCGGCCGAGTCCAACACACCGAATCCGGCGTCGGCGAGGGCGCCGGAGAGCAGATCGCGCCTGCGCTGCAGATCGTCGCGCTGGGCGGCGATCCACGGCTGCTCGTGGGTCAGCGCGTACGCGACGGCGGGCTGGAACGGCGCCCCGGCGACGAACGACATGAACTGTTTCGCCGCGCGCACCCCGTCGATCAGTTCGCGGGGGCCGAGCGCCCATCCGATCTTCCAGCCGGTGACGTTGAACGTCTTCGCGGCGCTGGACACGGTGACGGTGCGTTCGGCCATGCCGGGCAGCGACGCGAGCGGGCGGTGCCGGCGGCCGTCGAACACCAGGTGCTCGTACACCTCGTCGGACAGCACCAGCAGGTCCCGCTCGCAGGCCAGTGCCGCGACCGCGGCGAGCGCCGCGTCGTCGTAGACCGTGCCCGTCGGGTTGTGCGGGGTGTTGACCACGAGCATGCGGGTGCGCTCGGTGACCGCGGCGCGCAGCGCGTCCACGTCCAGGACGAACCCGGACCCCGCGCGGGCGAGCGGCACCGTGCGGCGGCTCGCCCCCGCCAGCGCCACGGACGCGGCGTAGGAGTCGTAGTAGGGCTCGGTGAGCAGCACCTCGTCGCCGGGTTCGACGAGACCGAGGATGGCGGCGCTGATCGCCTCGGTGGCGCCGACGGTGACGAGGACCTCGGTGTCCGGGTCGTGCTCGAGCCCGTACCGGGCGGCGCGGTCCGCCGCGATCGCCCGGCGCAACTCGGGCGTGCCCGGCCCGGGCGGGTACTGGTTGACGCCGTCGGCGATGGCCTGGCGCGCGACGTCCAGCATCGCGCGGGGGCCGTCCGTGTCGGGAAAACCCTGGCCGAGGTTCACGGCGTCGTGCGTAACGGCCAGGGCGGTCATCTCGGCGAAGATCGTGGACGCGAACGGGCGCAGCCTGCGGACGGTGCGGACCCGATGTGAGGACGCGATTTCTGCCATTTCTGCAGCTTAGCCGCGCCCTTCCCGGCCTCCGGCAGCGGTCGTGTCACATCCGGCGGGGCTGTCTCGTCCAAAGGATGAACGGTCCCGCTCGGGACCCGAGGAACGGAGAAGGTCATGGCGCGCATTCCCGCGGTGACACCGGCCGAGGCCGGCGTCACGACGAAGATCGCCTACCGGGTGGCCCGGCGCCGCTTCGGGGAGGTGCCCGAGCCGTTCGCCGTCTACGCCCACCATCCGGCGTTGATGCGGGCGAGCGCCGTGCACGAGATGCTCGTCGAGCGCGCCTCGACGGTGCTGCCGGCGCACGTCCGCGAGCTCGCGGTGTACCGGGTGGCCTGGAGCGTCGGGTGCTCCTGGTGCGTCGACTTCGGCGCGATGCTGCAGCGGCTCGACGGACTCGACGTGGACCGCCTCGAGCACATCGCCGACTACGCGACCTCCGACGCCTACAGCGACGACGAGCGTGCGGCGATCGCGTACGCCGACGCGATGACGGGAGCCGGCGGTGCGGCCGTCGCGGTGACGGACGAGCAGGTCGCCGACCTCGAGCGTCGCTTCGGGCGGGCCGGGGTGGTGGAACTGACGTACCAGATCGCGCTCGAGAACATGCGGGCCCGGATGAACTCGGCCCTGGGCATCCACGAGCAGGGATTCAGCACCGACGCGTGCCGGGTGCCGTGGCTGCAGGACGACGCGGCTCAGGGCAGCACGAGCTGACCGATGGGACCCGGATTCCAGGCGATCTCCCACCGGAATCCGTCGGGGTCCGCGAAATACCCTGTGTAGCCGCCCCACTCACGTTCGACCGCGTCGGAGACCGGATCGGCTCCGGCGCGGCGGGCGGTGTCCAGCACCCGGTCGACGTCCGCTCGGTCGGCGACGTTGTGGGCGAGCGTAACGGGCGGGACGCCGCCCCGCTGCACGGGGCCGACCTCGGCCGCGAACTGCCGTTCGTCCCACAGGGACAGGACGAGGTGCGGGCCGACCTGGATCATCACCACCTCGCCGGGGACGTCGACGACCGGGGTCCAGCCGAGTCCGTCGACGTAGAAGCGCCGGGTGCGCTCGAGGTCGGCGACGGCGAGAGTGACGAAGCTCAGTCGTTGCTCCATGGCCGAAGCCTAGGCGTGTCCGTCCCGGACACGCGAGTGCGGATGGGCGACACTGTTCGTGGTGTCTCGTTCGCGGACCCGACCGCGGCCGGACCCGGATACTGGGAGGCGCCATGGCCGGTGGTTTCGTGCCTGTTCCGGACTGGTTCAGCTGGGAGAATCACGACTGCGGCGTCGCCGTCGCCGACCTCGACGGTGACGGCGCACCGGACGTCGTCGCTCTCATGATCGACAACCCGCGAGAGCAGAACACCGGCTGGTACCGGGTCGGACACGGGCTGGCCGCCGACGGAACGGTGCGCAACTGGGAGTCCTGGATCCCCGTTCCCGATTGGTGGGGCTGGGAGAACCAGGGCGCCGGTATCGCCGTCGCGGACCTCGGCGGTACCGGCACGCTCGACCTCGTCGTCTTCGTCGTCGACAACCCGTCCGGTCAGAACTCCGGATACTTCCGCATCGGCCGCGACCTGGCCGCCAACGGAACGGTCACGGGAGGGTGGACGCCGTGGATCGCGGTCCCGGACTGGTACGGGTGGGAGAACCAGGGCGCCGACATCGCGATCGCCGACCTCGACGGCCTGCCCACCCTCGTGGTCTTCGTCGTCGACAACCCGCCCGGCCAGAACAGCGGACAGTTCCGGCTGGGCCGGGGGTTGACTCCCGAGGGAACGCTGACCGCCGGCTGGACGCCCTGGGTGCCCGTACCGGACTGGTACGGCTGGGAGAACCAGGGTGCGGGCATCGCCGTCACCGACCTCGACGGCGACGGTCGGCCCGAACTGATCGTGCTCGCCGTCGACAATCCGCCGGGGGAGAACGGTGGTCACTACACGATCGGCTGGGGTCTGGACGGATCCGGTCACGCCCTCGACGGCTGGAGCGTGTGGTCCACCATCCCGGCGTGGGGCTTCTGGGAGAACCAGGGTGCGGCAGCCGCAGTGCTGGATCGGGGCGACGGTTCCCGGCCCGAACTGGTCGTGCTCGCGACGGACAACCCACCGCAGCGCAACACCGGATACCTCCGCGTGGTCGAACTCGTCACGGACGTCGACGAGGCGCCCGACATGGGCCTCTGGCGGCTGCTCGACTTCGGCACCGAGATCAATCCCGTGCACGCGGCGCTGCTGCACACCGGGGACGTGCTCTTCTTCGCAGGCTCCGGGAACGATCCCGACCACCATGCAGCCCATCGATTCCGCACCAGAGTCTGGCACTATCCCGCTCCCGAACTCGACGCTCCGGCCACACCGATCGACCTGTTCTGCGTCGGGCAGGCGTTTCTTCCCGACGGGCGCCTTCTCGCGGCCGGGGGCACCGAACGGTACGACCCGTTCTACGGTCTGAAGGACGCGCTCGTCTTCGATCCGGTCACGGGGGAGTGGTCGGCGACCGCCGACATGACGTACGGGCGGTGGTACCCGACGCTGCTCACCCTCGGCGACGGGAACGTGGTCGCGGTGTCCGGACTCGGCGCCGACAACCATCTTTCGGTCGTCCCCGAGCGGTACACCGCGGCGACCGCGACGTGGTCGGAACTGCCGTCGCCGGGCCCGATCCCGATGTATGCGCACCTGTTCCTGCTCGCGGACGGCCGGATCTTCTATTCCGGAGGTCAATACGGCGGGAACAACGGCATGCGGCCGTCCGTGTGGGATCCCGATACGGGTCACGTCACCGCCGTGGCCGGCCTGGCCGTGCCCGGTTCCCGCAATCAGGCGGCGAGCGTGCTGCTGCCGCCGGCCCAGCAGCAGAGGGTCATGATCCTCGGCGGCGGAGGATTCGACCTGCACAGTCCCGCACCTGCACTCGCCGACACGCGGATCGTCGACCTCACCGACCCGGAGCCCGCCTATCGGCCCGGTCCCCCGATGGCCCATGCCCGCATGCATCTGAGCGCGGTGCTGCTCCCGGACCGCACGGTGCTCGCCACGGGCGGTTCGGCGGTGGAGGAGACGGCGCACGGCGCACCGCCCCATGCGGAGATCTACCGGCCCGCCACCGGCGTGTGGACGCACACCGCGCCCTCTCGGGTGCCCCGGCTCTACCACTCGGTCGCCTTGCTGACCCCCGACGGGAAAGTGGTCACCGCCGGCTCGAATCCGGCCCGCAAGACGGAGGACCTGCGCATCGAGATCTACTGGCCCCCGTATCTGTTCCACGGCGACCGGCCGACCCTCGAGCTGGCCGCCGCCGAGGGCGGGTACGGGGGAACCGTTGCCGCGACCGTGCACCCGCGCGGCGCCGTACAGACCGTCGGCCTCGTCCGTCCGGGCGCCTGCACCCACTCGTGCGACAGCGAGCAACGCCTGGTCGACGTCGCGTTCACCACCGGGGCGGGTGGATCGGTCACGCTGCATCTGCCCACCGACCCCGACCTCGCGCCGCCGGGGTGGTACCTCGTGTTCGCGGTCGACGAGCACGAGGTGCCGTCGATCGGCCGATGGCTGCACCTGGGGTGAAACCGATCGCACCGTCCGGTCGGCGGATTCGGCCCGGTTCGCTACGCTCGGTGGTCGTCCCCGCGGGCGAGCAGGACGCCGCGGAGCTTGTCGGGATTCGCCATGTCGTAGGCCGCCCAGACCCGTCCGTTGCGGACCGTGCAGCCGACGACCCGGCCGGCGAAGGCCCGGTGGGTCTCGTCGCCGGGGCCGCCCCCGCTGACGAACCCGAGTTCGCCGTTGACGAGCGCCGGTGTGCCGGCCAGGAACGCCTCGGCGCCGTAGCGCTGCATCAGGCCCAGGAAGAACCGGGCGAACCGCTCCGCGCCGACGACGACGTTGACGGCCGTGCGGGTCACCCCGTTGGCGTCTCCGATCACCCGGGCATCGGGATCGAGCGCCGCGACCACCGCCGCGAGGTCCCCGGAGGCGAGGGCGGTCATCAGCCGCTGCACCGCCTCGACGTGCTCGGCGGCCGGCACGGGGGGCGGCGCGGCCGCGACGGCCCGCCTACCGCGGGAGGCGAGCTGGCGCGCGGACGCCGGCGTGACGTCGAGAATGCCGGCGATCTCGTCGAACGGCACGGCGAACCCGTCGTGCAGGACGAAGGCGACGCGCTGGGCGGGGGTGAGCGTGTCCAGCACGACCATCGCCGCCATCCTGCTGTCCTCCTGCCGCACCACGGCTTCCAGTGGATCCGGGGCCGGCGATCCGCCGAGCGGGGTGACGATCGGCTCGGGCAGCCACTGGCCGACATAGTTCTCCCGGCGCGCCGTCGCCGACCGCAGCCGGTCGAGGCACAGGCGTCCGACGACGGTGGTCAGCCATGCCCGCAGATCGTCGATCCGGTCGGTGTCGGCGCCGTCGAGGCGCAGCCACGCGTCCTGGACCGCGTCCTCGGCGTCGGCGACGCTGCCCGTCAGCCGGTAGGCGACGGAGAGCAGGTGCGGCCGATGCTGCTCGAAGGCGTCGGCGAGCACGGCGGTGCGCATGGGGCGATCGTACCGACCGACGGCGCGATCGCGACCGGTACGGCACCGGACCGAACATGTCAAGGGATCCGCACACGGATGCGCCGAAGCGTTGACCCGTCGCGGCGGCCCGGGACAGACTTCCGGAGTCCGATCGCCGCAGAAGGAGTCCACCGTGTACGAGTGTCCGGACTGTTGTCGCTGACCCTCCCGGTGTAGCCCGGCGTGCCGGCCCGTCCGGCCGGCCGCCGTCGCGCGATCTTCCGTTGCCGCACCGCGAATCCCGGTGTCGCGTACGCCTTCACTGTCGCCGCGCGCCGCATTTCTCCGTGCCCGCCGTGCCGGGCCTCTTCGTCGAACGTAAGGGACAACTCTCGCGATGTCGTATTCCACGCTGCGCAGCCGACTGGTCCGGTCGGCTGCGGTCGCAGCCACTCTCGTCACCCTCGCCGCGGGGGTCGCGGCCTGCTCCTCGGGGTCGGAGACCACCACCACCGAGGACGGTCGCACCGTCCTGCGCTACCAGGGCTCGGCCGGCCAGGTCACCTATCCCGAACTCGCGGAGAACCTCGGTTACTACGAGAACGTCGCGCTGGACTGGGTGGGCGACACCACCAGCGGTCCGCAGGACATCCAGTCCGCGGCCACCGGCCAGACCGAGTTCGGCGGCGCATTCAACGGCGCCGTCATCAAGCTCGCCGCCGCCAACTCGCCGATCACGTCGGTCATCAGCTACTACGGCTCCGACAAGGAGTCGTTCAACGGCTACTACGTGCTCGAGGACAGCCCGATCCGCACCGCCCGGGATCTGATCGGCAAGAAGGTGGGGATGAACACGCTCGGTGCCCACCACGAGTTCCTCGTCCGCGAATGGCTCGCCCAGCAGGGACTGACCCCGGACGAGATCAAGCAGGTCGAACTGATCGTCGTGCCCCCGGTGAACACCGAGCAGGCGCTGCGGGAAGGGCAGATCGACGTCGGCACCCTCGGCAGCGTGTTCCGCGAGACCGCGGTCTCGCGCGGCGGGATCCGTCCGCTGTTCACCGACGAGTCCCTGTTCGGGGCGTTCAGCTACGGCACGTACGTCTTCCGAGACGACTTCATCGCCGAGAACCGGGACGCGGTGGCGGATTTCGTGCAGGGCACGGCGCGGGCCATTCGCTGGGCGCAGACCACCCCACGCGACGAGGTCATCGCCGAGTACAAGGAGATCATCAACGGCCGCGGCCGCAACGAGAACACCAACCTCGTCGAGTTCTACAAGAGCCCCGGCGTCGCCGGCCCGGGCGGGACGATCACCGAACAGGAGATCCAGACCTGGCTCGACTGGCTCGCCCGGAACGGCGAACTGCCCGAGGGCACGTTCACCCCGGCCGACATCTACACCAACGAATTCAACCCCTACGCCAACGGCACCTACGAACCGTCGAGCGGTCCGAACGGTGAACCCGTCGAGGAGGCGAAATGAGCACCACCCCGAAGCTCCGTCTCGAGCACGTGACCAAGCAGTTCCCGGTCCGCGGTACGGACACCGCGTTCACTGCCCTCGACGATGTCAGCCTCGACCTGGCCGACGGTGAGTTCCTCGTCCTCGTCGGCCCCAGCGGCTGCGGCAAGTCCACGCTGCTCGACCTTCTCGGCGGGCTGAGCAGCCCGACGTCGGGACGGATCCTGCTCGACGGACAGCCGATCTCCGGGCCGGGCCTGGATCGGGGCATCGTCTTCCAGCAGTACGCGCTCCTGCCGTGGCGCACCGCGCGGCACAACATCGAATTCGGCCTCGAGGCGAAGGGCCTGCCCCGGCGTCAGCGCCGCGCGCTGGCCGAGCACTACCTCGAGCTGGTGGGGCTGCGCGGGTTCGGCGATCGCTATCCGCACGAGCTGTCCGGCGGCATGAAACAGCGCGTCGCGATCGCCCGGAGCCTGGCGTTCGACCCCGAGGTGCTCCTCATGGACGAGCCGTTCGCCGCCCTCGACGCGCAGACCCGGGAGTCGTTGCAGGACGAGCTGTTGCGGATCCGGCACGAGACCGGCAAGACCATCCTGTTCATCACCCACGGCATCGACGAGGCGATCTACCTCGGACAGCGCGTCGCCGTGCTCACGTCCCGGCCCGGGCGGATCAAGACCGTCGTGGACATCGACATCGATCGCACCGTCGACGACGTCCGGTCCGGCGAGGCGTTCCGACACTATCGACACCGGATCTGGTCGTTGCTGCACTCGGAGGTCGAGCGCGCGCAGCACCACGAGTTCGGTGCCGCAACCCAGGAGGTGCAGCATGTCTAGTCCGAGCGCCACGCTGATCGACCCCGTCGAGCTCGACGGGGCCCTCGCGGAGCAGCGACCCGCGCCGGCCGTGCCCGCCCCGGGCGCCGGGACCGGACGCCGGGTCGGTGCCGTCGTATGGCGCGGTGTGAAGCCGGCCCTCGCGATCCTCGCCTTCCTCGCGGTCTGGGAGACCGCGCCCCGGCTCGGGCTCGTCGACGAGGTGTTCCTGCCGCCCTTCACCGTGGTCGCGGAGGCCTTCACCCAGCTGATCGGTAGTGGCCAGCTCGCCGAACACCTCGGCGCCAGCCTGTCCCGGGCCGTCACCGGATTCGTGATCGCAGTGCTCGTCGCGATCCCGCTCGGGGTGGCGATCGGCTGGTACCGGCCGGTGGCCGAGTTCCTCAACCCGATCCTCGAGCTGTTCCGCAACACCGCCGCGCTCGCACTGCTGCCCGTGTTCATCCTGATCCTGGGCATCGGCGAGACCTCGAAGGTGGCGCTGGTGATCTACGCGAGCACCTTCCCGATCCTGCTCAACACCATCTCCGGCGTGCGCACCGTGGATCCGCTGCTGGTCAAATCGGCCCGTTCCCTCGGTCTGCCTTCCTACCGCCTGTTCCAGAAGGTGATCCTGCCGGCTGCCGTGCCGACGATCTTCACCGGCATCCGGATGGCTGCGGCCTCGTCGATCCTCGTGCTCATTGCGGCCGAGATGGTCGGCGCCAAAGCAGGTCTCGGCTATCTCATCACCGCCTCGCAGCTCAACTTCCAGATCCCGAACATGTATGCCGGCATCGTCGCCATCTCCCTCGTCGGTCTGACCTTCAACGGGATCCTCGTCGCAGTCGAGCGCCGACTGTCCCGCTGGCGCGCAGACCAGTAGTCCGTCCGTTCCCACGTACTCGGATAGGTTGTCATGTCCCAGTCTCCGAAGCAGTTCCACCTCAACGCCTTCCTGATGGGGGTCGGCCACCACGAGGCCGCCTGGCGGCACCCGCGCACCGACGAGCGCCGCGTCCTCGACGTCGCACACTTCCAGGAGCTCGCGCAGATCGCCGAACGCGGCAAGCTCGACTCGGTGTTCTTCGCCGACGGCCTCGCGACCGGTCCCCGCGTGGAACACAACATCCAGGCGGTCTTCGAGCCGATCACCCTGCTGTCCGCGATGGCCGTCGTCACCGAGCGGGTGGGCCTGATCGCCACCGCGTCGACCGGCTACAACGAGCCGTTCAACCTCGCCCGCAAGTTCGCCTCGCTCGACCACATCAGCCACGGCCGCGCCGGCTGGAACATCGTGACCTCGGGTGGCGCCGACGAGGCGGCCAACTTCGGCTACGACGAGACACCGGACCACGCCGGCCGTTACGACCGCGCCGCCGAGTTCGTCGACGTCGCCGTCGACCTGTGGGACAGCTGGGACGACGATGCCGTCGAGCTGGACGTCGACAGCGGCCGCTTCGCCGACCCGGCCAAGGTACACACCATCGACCACGACGGCGCGCGGTTCACGGTGCGCGGCCCACTGAACTCCCCGCGCTCACCCCAGGGCCGTCCCGTGCTGGTACAGGCCGGATCCTCGGAGAGCGGAAAGGATTTCGCCGCCCGGTACGCCGAGGCGGTCTTCACCGCGCAGCGCACCCTGGCCGAGGGGCAGGCGTTCTACCGCGACCTGAAGGCCCGCGTGGCCGAGGCGGGGCGGGATCCGCACTCCCTGAAGGTGCTCCCCGGGATCGTGCCGTTCATCGGCGACACCGAGGCCGAGGCCAAGGCGCTCGAGCAGGAGTTCACCGACCTGATCTCACCGGCGTACTCGTTGCGCCAGCTCTCCGGGATGGTGGGAGTTGATCTCACCGAGCATGCCCTGGACGCGCCCCTGCCTCCGCTGCCGCCGATCGACCGGATCCAGGGCAACAAGAGCCGCTACGAACTGGTGAGGAACCTCGCCGAGAGCGAGGGCCTGACCGTGCGCCAGCTCATCGGGAAGCTCGGCGGCGGCCGCGGTCACCGCACCTTCGCCGGCACCCCCGAACAGATCGCCGACGAACTGCAGCTGTGGTTCGACAGCGAGGCCGCCGACGGCTTCAACGTCATGCCGCCGTATCTGCCCGGCGGACTCGAGGACTTCACCACCCGCGTGGTGCCGATCCTGCAGGAGCGCGGGCTGTTCCGCACCGAGTACACGGCGACGACGTTGCGCGGCCACTACGGGCTCGACCGCCCGGCCGGTCGCCTCGCGGCCACCGCATACGCGGGTGCCGCGACGGCGTGAGTCCGCCCCTCGAACCGACGTCGCTCGTCCGGACGGTGTTCGTCCCGTCCGCGATCTTCGGGATCGGGCAGGGTGCCGGGGCCCCGGTGGTTGCGCTTCTCGCGCGCGACCTCGGGGCCCCGGTGTCCGTGGCCGGGTTGATCGTGGCGTCGACCTGCTCTGTTCGTATCCGGCGGGACAGATGATGGACCGCTTCGGCCGCCGCGTCGTGGCGGTGCCGTCGCTGCTCGTGATCGGTGTGGCGTTTCTGGCGCTCCCGATCGCGGACGATCTCATCTCCCTCGTGGCGGTGGCCGTGCTCCTCGGAATCGGCAACGGCCTGGGCAACGGCGTCATCATGACGCTCGGGGCCGACACCGCCCCGCCGCGGACGCGTGCGGAGTTTCTCGCGGCCTGGCGACTGATGCACGACAGCGGTATGTTCGCCGGCCCGTTCGCGGTCGGAGCCGTCGCCGCGCTGTCGCTGGCGGCCGGCGCACTGACCGTCGGAGGACTCGCGATGCTCGGTGCCGCCGTCATGTACCGGTACATTCCGCGATACTCGGCTTGGCCGCGTCGCACGCTGCAACCGGCGTCGGCGTCCGAGAAGGCAGCACACACCACGACACCGAGTTAGGACCCACATGCGTTTCGGATTCTTCGTCCCCCAGGGCTGGCGGCTCGACCTCGTCGGCATCGATCCCGCCGAGCAGTGGCGGGTGATGCGCGACCTGGCGCAGCGCGCCGACGCCGGCCCGTGGGAATCGATCTGGGTGTACGACCACTTCCACACCGTGCCTCTGCCCACCGAGGAGGCCACCCACGAGGCCTGGTCGCTGGTGTCGGCATTCGCCGCGGTCACCGAGAACGTGCGCATCGGACAGATGTGCACCGCCATGAGCTACCGCAACCCCGCCTACCTGGCGAAGGTCGCCGCGACCGCGGACATCATCTCCGGCGGCCGCATCGAGATGGGCATCGGCGGCGGATGGTACGAGCACGAGTGGCGCGCGTACGGATACGGCTTCCCGCCCGCCGCCGAACGGCTGCGCCGGCTCGACGAGGGCGTGCAGATCTTCCGGCAGGCCTGGACCACCGGCACCGCGACCCTGCACGGCAGGCACTACCAGGTGGACGGCGCCGTCGTGCGCCCCCTGCCGCTGCAGGACGGCGGCATCCCGCTGTGGATCGCCGGCGGCGGGGAGAAGGTGACCCTGAAGATCGCGGCCAAGTACGCGCAGTACACCAACTTCGACGGCACCCCGGAGGGCTTCGCCCACAAGTCGGAGATCCTGCGCGGGCACTGCGCCGACGTGGGCACCGACTTCGACGCCATCGTCCGCTCGGCGAACTACAACGTCGCGATCGGCCGGACCGAGGCCGAGGTGCAGGAGCGCCTCGATGCGCTGCGCGCGCGGCTCGAACCGTACGTCGGGCCGGAGAAGGCCGACAGCGCGCTCGACGCGTTCCGGGGGCTGCCCGCCGTCGGCACTCCCGAGCAGATCGTGGAGAACTTCACCGCGCTGAAGAAGCAGGGCATGACCTACGCGATCCTCTATTTCCCCGAGGCCGCGTACGACACCTCGGGCATCGAGTTGTTCGAGAGGGAAGTCCTGCCCGAACTGCGCTGACCGGGGTCGCCGGCGGCCGTGCCGATCACATCGGCCACCCGTCGGCCGGCACGCGTGGGTCGTCGGGCAGCAGACCCGCGACCCACGCGTCGTGCCGCACCCCGCGCTGCAGCACGCCGCGCCGTTGCACCCCCTCGAAGCGGAAGCCGACGCGCCGCGCCACCGCCGCCGACGCGAGATTGGCGGCCAGCGCCCGCCATTCGATACGGCCCAGTTTCAGACCGTCCGCGCGGAAGGCGAAGTCGCACAACACGTTCACCGCGGCCGTCGCGAGCCCGCGGGTGCGTGCGGCCGGAGCGATCCAGTACCCGATCTCCGCGGCCGACGGGTCGCGCGCGATCAGCCCGATCGTGCCCAGCAGCGGGCCGTCGGCGGTGGTCCGCACCGCCCACACCGGACTGTGTCCCTCCCAGCCGGCGGGCACCACGTCGCCGACGAACCGTTGCGCGTCGGCGCGGGTGTAGGGGTCGGGGACCGTCGTCCACCGGACGATCGACCGGTCCCGGCAGGCGGCCGTGATCGCGTCGACGTCGTCCGGGCCCGGCACCGTGAGAACGACGGTGCTTCCGGCGAGGACGACGGGTCGCATGGTCAGCGGAGGTCGGGGGGCAGGTCCTTCGGGTCCAGCACGAGCCGGCGCTCGTCGCTGGCCGCGACCTCGTCCGAGAGGGACAGCTTGCCTTCGACCACCTTCCACTCGGTCTCGTCGATGGCGGCCGCGGCCTCCCGCAGCACCGAGGCGTCGCGGGTGCCCCACGCGATCGGCATCGGGCTGACCATCTGCCACGCGCCGCTCGTGTTGCGGGTGGTGCGGTCCGACAGCACCGCGACGCACGGCACGCGCTCGCCGACCTGCACCCGGTGCCCCGGTACGGCCGTGACGTCCCGGGCGACCAGCGCATAGCGGTGGACGCCGGTCTCCGGCTTGGCGATGTCGACGAGCGCGAGCAGCGTCATCCCGCGCGGCCGGAGCTCGGAGACCACGGCCGGCACCAGGGGACTGTCCCGGTACAGGTGCTGGATCGTGCCCACCTTGCGCGGCGCCCATACCGCAACCCACGCAGCGGTGAGTGCGGCGACGATCACCACCGCCGCGACGACGAAGGACCACGCCTGGCCGATCAGGAGCAGCCACACCGCGGCCGCCGCGAACAGCACCGCCAGCACGATCCCCGAGACCCGCAGCCGCCGCACCTCGGCGACGGTCTGATTGACGGCCTTGGCGTGGGGCAGGTCCACGGGGAAGTCGAAACGGCGCACGCCGTCAGCTTATGCGACCGGCTGGTCGGCGGTGGAGCCCTGTAGGGGGGCCGCAGCGGTGGTGAGGGGGGCGTTGCTGTGGAGCCCTCTCGCGCGATGGCGCAGGATCCACCCCTTCGACACGAGGACCTTCGGATCACTGCGTAGCGGCCCGTACCGCCGCGATCACCCCGGCGACGAGCAGGGCCAGCAGGGCGACCACGAGCAGGACCGGAGCCAGCAGCGCCACCAGGACGACGGCGAGAGCAAGGAGGATCTTGGCCTTGATGCTCAGTCCGGACAGCAGGCCCTTGAACGCTGCCCACACGACGTTCTTGCCGGTCAGGAAGGCCCGGATCCCCTCCAGGACGGCACCTTTGATCGGGTGGCCCTCGGTGACGGAGTCGGTGAGCTGATCCGTCCACCCGGGGATCTTGCGCATCACCGCGGCTCCTTGCCTCCGCGCCGCGCGCGCAAGTCGGCGAACGCGGATCTTCAGCCACTCGACGAGGGCCGCGAAGGGTCCGGGCTTGCGGCTCGGAAGAGGCTCGCCGCGACCAGTGGGTCCGGGGCGTTGCGAGGTCGAGGCCGGCCGGCGGGGCGTGCGCTCCGGCGACGAGGGCCGGGATGCCGACGAGGGCCGGGATGTCGTGGAGGTGCGGGACTGCTCGCGGGGCCGCTGCCGTGCCTCCCCCGCGGCGGCGGTCCGCGTCCGCGGACGGGCCGGGCGCGTGGCGGCTTCCTGCCCCGGGCGGCGGGGGGTCTCCGACGTCGATCGGCGGGGGGCCGTTGCCCGTTCGGTGCGCGGCTTCGACGCCGTCCGCCGCGGTGCCGCCGTGGTGGTCGATTTCGTGGCGGCCTCCTGCCCCGGGCGGCGCCGGGGGGCATCCGACGTCGATCGGCGGGGTGTCTCCGGCGCCGATCGACGGGGGGCCGTTGCCCGTTCGGTGCGCGGCTTCGACGCCGTCCGCCGCGGTGCCGCCGTGGTCGATTCCGTGGCGGCCGACTTCGTGGCGGCCGACTTCGCGGCGGTCGGTTTCGTGGCGGACGAGCGTCTGCGGGGCGCTCGTTCCCGGCCGGCGGTGGCCGACGCCGTCGGCCTTTTCGCCGTCCCGGACGACGGGGCCGCACGACGCGGCCGCTCGGTCGTCCTGGTCGAGCTGCCCCGGTCCGCGGCCTTGGTAGCCGTTCGGCCGGGGCTGCCGGATGCGGTCCGGCCACCCTTGTCGCCCCGTGCGCCCATGCGGAAGGCGTACCCCTCATGCGGTCCCGGTAAACCCGCCGACCGGGGCGAATGCACTCGAGCAGAATGCGCACAACGGCGCTATCGCACGCAACGGTGACCACCCGCAGTGGCCTGCCCCACACTTCCGTGTAGCAGAGATCACACCGGGCGACGACCCGGATTCTCGAACCTCCTCCGCACCGTCCACCGACGAAAGCGAGCAGATCGTGCTTGTCTTCCTCGGCTTCCTCATGGTCGCCGTCTTCATGTATCTGATCCTGTCCAAGAGGGCCACTCCCGTCGTCGGGCTGATCCTCGTTCCGGTCGCCTTCGGCCTGTTCGCCGGTGCGGGCGCCGATCTCGGCGACATGATCGTCGACGGGGTCACCGACCTCGCCCCGACGGCCGCGCTGCTGTTCTTCGCGATCATCTTCTTCGGGATCATGATCGACGTGGGGCTGTTCGACCCCCTGGTGCGGCTCGTCCTGCGGCTCGTCCGGGACGACCCGGCGCGGCTCGTCGTGGGGACGGCAGTGCTGGCGATGGTCGTCTCCCTCGACGGCGACGGCTCGACCACCTTCATCATCACCACGTCCGCGATGCTGCCGCTGTACCTGAAGCTGCGGGTGAGCCCGGTGGTGCTGACGGTTGTCGCGGGCCTGTCGAACGCGACGATGAACATCATCCCGTGGGGCGGCCCGACGGTCCGCGCCGCCAGCGCGCTCGGCCTGTCCCCGTCGGATGTGTTCGTCCCGATGATCCCGTCGCTGCTCGTCGGCCTGGTCGTCGTGCTCGGGTTCGCGCTGCACCTCGGTGTCATGGAGCGCCGGCGCCTCGGCAAGCTGGTGTGGACCGCTGAGCCGGTCCTGGCCGGCGCCGGCCGCGGCGGCTCCACGGGAGCGGGTCGTTCGGGTTCGCGTGGCGCCGGCAGCGGATCCGGCCCGGACGCGCCCGGCGACGACGAGACCGGCGGTTTCGTCGCAGGTCTCGACCCGACCCGCGCGACCCTGCGACCGAGGCTGCTGCCGTTCAACGCGCTGCTCACCGTCGCCCTGCTCGTCGTCCTCGGGCTCGACATCCTGCCCATCCCCGTCCTGTTCATGATCGCCGCAGGCCTGGCGCTGGCCGTGAACTTCCCGCGCGTGTCGGAGCAGTCCGAGGCGATCGTCCGGCACTCGTCGAGCATCGTGTCGGTCGTGGCCATGGTGTTCGCGGCCGCCGTCCTGACCGGTGTGTTCCAGGGCACCGGCATGGTCGAGGAGATGGCGCAGTGGCTGACCGGCGCGATCCCGGACGCGCTCGGCCCCTACCTGGCGGTGATCACGGGCGTGCTCAGCATCCCGTTCACCTTCTTCATGACCAACGACGCGTTCTACTTCGGCGTGCTGCCGGTCCTGGCCGAGACGGCCGCCCAGTACGGGATCGAACCGGTCGAGATGGCCCGCGCCTCGATCACCGGCCAGCCCGTGCACATGCAGAGCCCGCTGGTGCCCGCGATCCTGCTGCTCGTCACCCTCGCCGGCGTCCAGCTCGCCGACCACCACCGCAAGGTGCTGTGGCGTGCGACGCTCGTGTCGCTCACCATGTTGGCCGTCGGCATCCTCCTGGGCCAGATCCCGCTCGGCTGAGCTCCGCACCGACGTACCGTCGCGAGAAACGGATCAACGTGTCGGACCCCGAACTGCCGGAGGCGTCGTGAGGCTGCGCACCCAGGTGCTGCTGTTGCAGTCCGCCGTGGTGGCGGTGGCGCTCGGCCTCGGGTTCGCGGCGTTCGTCACCACCACCGAGGACCGCGTCACCGACGAATACGGACAACGCGCCCTCGCCGTCGCCCGGACCGTCGCAGCCGATGCCACGGTCCGGGCCGAGGTGGCCCGGCTCGCGGCCGCCGACGACGGAGTCGTCGCACCCGGCAACCCGGAGCTCGCGACCGGCACGGTCCAGCAGGCCGCCGAGGCGGTGCGCGCGGCCACCGGCGCGTTGTTCGTGGTGGTCACCGACGAGCAGGGACTGCGGCTGGCTCACCCCGACGCGCGGCTGCTCGGTCTGCGGGTCAGCACCGACCCGGACGAGGCCCTGGCCGGACGGGAGGTGGTGCGCAGCGAGCGCGGCACCCTCGGCGACTCCGTCCGGGCCAAGGTGCCCGTCGTCGCCCCCGGCTCGGAGCGGGTCGTCGGCGAGGTCAGCGTCGGCATCGCCACCGACCGCGTCCGGTCGGAGCTGCGCGAGGACGTCGCGCAGGCGGCGCTCGTCGCGGCCGGCGCCCTGGCGTGCGGCGCCGCGGGATCGGCGCTGCTGGCCCGCCGGTGGAAGCGGCTGACCCTCGGCCTCGAGCCCGAGCAGCTCGCCGAGCTGGTCCGGGAGCAGGAGGTCGTGCTGCACGGCATCGGGGAAGGGGTGATCGGCGCCGACACCGAGGGGGTGGTCACCGTCGTCAACGCCGAGGCCCGGCGGCTGCTCGACCTGCGCGGCGGAGTGGGGGACCGGCTCGAGGACGTCGGGCTCACCCCGCGCCTGCTCGACGTCGCGCGCCGCCCCCGCGACGAGCCGGTGGCCGCCGCCGCGGGCGACCGGATCGTGCTGGCCGTCGCGCGCCGGGTCCTGCGCGACGGCCGCGACCTGGGCACCGTGATGTCGGTGCGCGACCGCACCGACGTCGAGAAGCTCACCCGCGAACTCGACGCCGTGCAGTCGCTGACCACCGCCCTGCGGGCCCAGCGGCACGAGACCGCGAACCGCCTGCACCTGCTCTACGGCCTGCTGCAGCAAGGCCGCAGCGCTCAGGCCACCGAGTACCTCGAGCAGCTCCTCGGATCCGGGCCCACCGGCCGGCCCCTCGACGGGCTCGACGCCGTCGCCGACCCGTACCTGCACGCCTTCCTCACCGCCAAGGCCGCCCACGCGCGGGAGAGCGGGGTGACGCTGGTCCTCGGCGAGAACACCTGGGTGCGCGGCACCGTCCGCTGCCCCGTGGACGTCACGACCGTGCTGGGCAACCTGCTCGACAACGCGATCGAGGCGGCCCGCGAGCACGGGCACGACCCCGCCGAGGTGGAGGTCGAACTCGTCGAGGCCGGCCGCGACCTGCACCTGGCCGTCGCGGACACCGGTGCCGGCATCGCCGCCGGCCGCGCCGGGGAGGTCTTCGGGGAGGGTGTCACCACCCACGCCGACGGTGCCGTCCCGGGCGGTCGCGGAATGGGCCTGGCGCTGGCGCGGCAGGTGGCCCGGCAGCACGGCGGCGACGTGATCCTCGCCGATCCCGGCGGGCGGCGCACCCCGGACAATCCCACCGGGGGCGCGGTGTTCGTCGCCACGCTGATCGACGTACTCGACGAAGGAGACACCGCGTGGGCGGATCCGATCTGACGGTGCTCGTCGTCGACGACGACTTCCGCGTCGCGGAACTGCACGCGAGCGTGGTCGCCGCGGTGGCCGGGTTCCGCGTGGCGGCGGTCGCCGGTACCGTCGCGGCCGCGCGCGACGCGGTCCGCGAGGCCCCGGTCGACCTCGCGCTCGTGGACGTGTACCTGCCCGACGGCTCCGGCATCGACCTGATCCGTGAACTCGACTGCGACGCATTCGTACTCGGCGCAGCCGCCGAGGGCACGACGGTGCGGGCCGCGCTGGCCGCCGGCGCCTCGGGGTATCTGGTCAAGCCGTTTCCCAACACCGAACTCGCGCGGCGGTTGTCGGCGTACGCGCAGTACCGGCGTCTCGTCGCCGGCGCCGAACTCACCCAGGCCGAGATCGACTCGGCGCTCGCCGCGCTGCGCCCGGCGCCGTCGGGCGCCGGCGACAGGGCGCCCCGATCGGTGACCAAAGAACTTGTCCTGCAAGCTCTCTCGTCCTCGAATACGCCCATGTCGGCGGGGGAGGTGGCGGCCACGATCGGGGTGTCCCGCGCGACCGCTCAGCGTTATCTCGCCGCGCTCGTCACCAAGGGGCAGCTGCGGATGCAGCTCCGGTACGGCAGCACGGGACGACCGGAACAGGAGTACCGCCTCCCGCCCGGCTGAACCGGCCGGCGGTCAGCCGATGGTGGGGCCGAGCAGATCGTCCGCGTCGGTGATCCGGTACGCGTAACCCTGCTCGGCGAGGAACCGCTGCCGGTGCGCGGCGTACTCGGCGTCGAGGGTGTCGCGCGCGACGACCGAGTAGAAGTGCGCCTGCCCGCCGTCGTGCTTGGGGCGCAGCAACCGGCCGAGGCGCTGCGCCTCCTCCTGGCGCGAGCCGAACGTGCCCGACACCTGCACCGCCACCGACGCCTCGGGCAGGTCGATCGAGAAGTTCGCGACCTTCGACACGACGAGCACCTTCAGCTCACCGGCGCGGAAGCGGTCGAACAGCTCCTCGCGCTCCTTGTTCCGGGTCGAGCCCTTGATCACCGGGGCGTCCAGCGCCTCGCCGAGCTCGTCGAGCTGATCGAGGTACGCCCCGATGATCAGGGTGGGGGAGTCGCGGTGCCGGTCCAGGATCGACTTCACCACCGCGATCTTCGTGTGCGCGGTCGAGCACAGCTTGTACCGCTCCTCGGGCTCGGCCACCGCGTACGTCATCCGTTCCGCGTCGGTCAGGGTCACCCGCACCTCGACGCACTCCGCGGGCGCGATCCAGCCCTGCGCCTCGATGTCCTTCCACGGTGCGTCGTAGCGCTTGGGGCCGATGAGCGAGAATACGTCGCCCTCGCGGCCGTCCTCGCGCACGAGGGTCGCGGTGAGGCCGAGCCGGCGCCGGGACTGCAGGTCGGCTGTCATCCGGAACACCGGGGCGGGCAGCAGATGCACCTCGTCGTAGATCATCAGCCCCCAGTCGCGGGAGTCGAACAGCTCGAGGTTGCGGTACTCGCCCTTCGACTTGCGGGTGATGACCTGGTAGGTGGCGATGGTGACCGGGCGGATCTCCTTCTTCTCCCCGGAGTACTCGCCGATCTCGTCCTCGGTGAGCGACGTGCGGGCGATCAGCTCGCGCTTCCACTGCCGGCCCGCGACGGTGTTGGTCACCAGGATCAGGGTGGTGGCGCCCGCCTTGGCCATCGCGGCCGCACCCACCATCGTCTTCCCCGCCCCGCACGGCAGCACCACCACGCCGGAGCCGCCGGCCCAGAACGAGTCCGCGGCCATCTCCTGGTAGTCCCGCAGGTGCCAGGGGTTGGTCTCGAAGTCGAGGTTGATCGCGTGTGCCTCACCGTCGACGTAGCCGGCGAGGTCCTCGGCCGGCCAGCCGACCTTGAGCAACATCTGCTTGAGCCGGCCGCGCTCGCTCGGATGCACGATCACGGTGTCGTCGTCGAGCCGGGCGCCGAGCATCGGCGCGATCTTCTTGTTGCGCATCACCTCCTCGAGCACCGCCCGGTCGAGGCTGACCAGGGTCAGGCCGTGCGCGGGGTTCTTCACCAGCTGCAGCCGGCCGTAGCGGGCCATGGTGTCGACGATGTCGACGAGCAGCGGCTGCGGGACCGCGAACCGGGAGTGGGTGACCAGGGCGTCGACGACCTGCTCGGCGTCGTGTCCCGCGGCGCGGGCGTTCCACAACGCCAGCGGGGTGACCCGGTAGGTGTGCACGTGCTCGGGGGCGCGTTCGAGCTCGGCGAACGGCGCGATGGCCTGCCGGGCCTCGTTCGCGAGGGCGTGGTCGACCTCGAGGAGCAGGGTCTTGTCGGACTGGACGATCAACGGTCCGTCGGCCACGGACGCCTCCTAGCACGGGAACAGGCAGAACCTCCCCATTCTCCAGGTGCGGCGGCAGGCCCGCCACCGGCCGCCGTCACTCCACGAGCGCGACCGTGGTGATGCGGTGCAGCACGAAGCTGCGGACCGTGCCCGCGGCGGGGTCGAACGCCTCGAGCTGCCCCCCGCCGACGGCGACGGGATCGACGATGCGGTGAGTGGCGACGCCCTGCGCGTCGACGTAGCCGATCCGGACGCTGCGCTTGCCGTGCGCGGCGAGTTGCAGCAGCGCCATCGTCGCGGCACCGCCCGTGCGGGTGCCGTCGCCGCGGACGGTGGTGCCGCGCGGGGCGGCCGCGGCCCGGTCCCCGGCGCGCAGCGTGCGGATCAGGGTGTCGAGTTGCTCCCCGGTGGGCGGCGTCGGTCCGATGTAGCGGGGCCGTGCCCGCGGCACCGACACCCGGGCGCCTCGTGGCCGCAGGTCCAGCACCGCGCCGGTGGCGTCCTCGCCCGCGGGCGCGAAGCCCGCACCGCGCAGCTCGGCGAGCACCTCCGCCAGCGGCGCCTGCGACACCGCGACCGTCGGCGCGACGGCCCGCAGGGCGAGGTGGCCGGCGACGGGGTGACCGAGCACCTCGGCCAGCAGCGCCGGGTCGTCGGAGCGGACGAACGAGGCGGCGATCCCGGCGCGGAGCCGGCCGTGGCGGCGGGCGACGTCGTCGATCAGGTAGGTCAACGCCTGGGGGACGGGAGTGCGCGAATGCGTGGCGAACAGGGCGTGCAGCTCGGCGGCGCCGGTGCCCGCGTCCAGAGCGCGGCGCACGCCGGGCTCGCTCACCCGGTACACCGTGGCCGCGCCCGCCGACTCGACGTCGGCGACGAGGGCGATGCGGTCCGCGAGTTCGGGCACCAGGGGGCCGGGCGCCACCACCGTCAGGTCGGCCTGGACCAGCACGTAGTCGACCGGTTCCGGCAGGACCGCGGCCATCTCCGCCTCGGGGTCGCCGCCGTGCAGCAGCGCCTTGCCGGGCGAGGCGAGAGCCCCGTGCGCGACGACGGCCAGCGCCGTCGCCTCCCGCAGCGTCTCGGCCACCGTGTCGGCGCCGAGCCGGGCCGCCCACCGCGGCCGCCGCCAGGCCAGCACGGCTCGCGCCGCATCCGCGCCGGGCGCCGACCCGGGCACCTCGGCGAGCAGCTCGAGCAGCAGGCGCCGCTCGCGCGGTGCGGCGGTGGACTGGCACTCGTCGGACAGTGCGGCGATCGGCTTGTCCGTCGCGTCGCGGCGCCCGACGAGCCACGGACGTCGCGGCGCGTCGAGCCACGCGCCCGCGAGCACGGCCCAGCGCTGCGCGGGCGGCGCGTTCGACCAGCCGTCGGCGGCGGTGGTCGGCGCCCAGTAGTCGTCGATGTCCGTCGGGGGCGGCGGCTGGGGCACACCCCGCGAGATCAGGCCGGCCGCGGCGAGCACCTCGACGAGCAGCGCGGCGAGTTGCTCGTCGACGTCGACGGTCTTGGCGAGGCGGCGCAGTTCGCGCACTCCGAGTCCCCCGGACTTGAGCGCGGGGGCGGGCAGCGCGGCGAGCGCGTCGATCAGGTTCTCGCAGTGCCGCAGCAGTTCGAGGGCGGCGCCCGCAGCGGTGGCGTTGACCTCGGCGACGACGTGCGTCGCGGGCAGCGGCCGGGGCGGGGTGAGGGCGGCGGGGTCGAAGGGGGCCTCGCCGCGCAGCGCCTGACCGACCCGGTGCGGCAGCTCGACGGTCTCGTCGTCGAGCCGGATCAGCAGCCCGGCGGTGAGCAGGCGCTGCACGGGCCGGTCGGCGGGTGTGCCCGCCGCGGCGTCGCGGGTACGCCCGACGGGCGAGGTGCGCGCGAGGGTGTCGAGCAGGCTGCGCTGCGCCGGATCGAGGTCGGCGAGCAGGGCGCCGACCTCGGCCGGGGCCGGCAGCTGCTCGGGGTCGGGACTGCGGCCGATTCGCCACGGCACCGCCTCGGCCGCGGCCTTGACCAGCCGCAGCCCGTCGGCGGGACCCCACACGAGCGACAGGCGGCGCAGGCGGTCGAGGGACCGGTCGACGTTCTTGGCGGTGACGCGGCCGGACACGGAGTCGAGCAGCGCCCGGCGGGTCACCGGCTCCCGGTCGGCGCCCAGCCGGGTCAGCGCGTCGACCACACCGAAGTCGAGGACGGTGAGTTCGTCGGCGGCGCGGAACACCGAGGCACGTTGCTGCGCGCGGCCGGCCAGGACGGCCATCGTCGCGGGTGGCGGGACCACCAGGTCGGGGCGCGCGCGCAGCAGCTCGGCGAGGTCGGCGTCGCGGCGGTCGCTCAGCCAGCGCGCGAGCGACTCCGGCCCGGTCTCCGGCGCGGCGGGGTCGGTGGCGGTCATCGAGACCAGATTAGAGACCTGAAGTAGCTGTCCGTGAACCTGCCTGCCAAAATGAGCGCATGGCTGACAATTCGAAGAAGCAGTATGTCGATCCGGGGTGGCCCAAGGTGGCGGACGGGGACCACGCCGTCACCGAGTTGTCCTCGACTCGTTCCGGCCCGTTGTCCCCGTACGGCGAGGAGATGGAGTTCCCGTTGCCGGTCGACTCCCTGCCGTACACCCACCCCCGCACCGTCATCAACCGCTGATCGAAGCACGAAAGAGCCCCGCACCGGAACGGTGCGGGGCTCTTTCGTGCGTCTGTGCCGGGTATCAGTTCGGCAGGGCGGCGTTGACCGCGTCGACGAGGTTCTGGTCGACGGCGATGCCGGCCTGGCGCAGGGCGTCGAGGCCCTGTTCGAAGCCGGCCCGCAGGCCCTGGGCCTCCGCGGGCAGAGCGGGAAGCTCGGGCACCTCGGGGGCGGCCTCGACGACCGGGGTGTTCTGGACGGTGCCGGCGCTCGTGGACGGGGCGCTGCGCTGCGTCGGAGCGCTGCTCAGGCCGAGGCTCGAGGAGCAGGACGGCCACGCGCCCCAGCCCTGGCCGGCGAGCACGCGCTCGGCGACGGTGATCTGCTGCTCGCGGGTGGCCTGGTTGGCGGTCGCCGCGTACTCGCCGCCGCCGTAGGCGTTCCACGTGCTGGGGGAGAACTGCAGGCCACCCTGGTAGCCGTTGCCGGTGTTGATGCCCCAGTTGCCGCCGGACTCGCACTGCGCGAGGCGGTCCCAGTCGGAGTCGGGAGCGGCGTTGGCGGTGCCGCTGAAGGCGACGCCCGTGACGCCGAGAACCGCGCTGGTCAGCGCGAACTTGGCGACGGTGCGGCCGGTGTTGGTGGGTTTGCGATGGCGTCCGCTCATGTCGGTTCCGGTTCCTCTCCGTACGCGCCTACGAGGTCAGCTGTCGGGTTCGGGCTGAAGAGGTAGCCCGGCCTCCTCGCCGGTGGGCGATTCGGCTTCACCCCAAGGACCGTCGCCGTGGGCGGCGATCCGGGTGCCTCCTGGGAATCGGTGTTCCCTGGGAGACCGTTGGGTCCCCCGCTTCCTGCTCCCGTGGATCGTTCGTCGGGACACCCGGAATCCGCGGAGCAGGATTTGGCGCGACGGACCCGGGGTGGCCGAACCAACCGGCCGGAGACGACGGTAACGGCTCGAGGCGGGGATTGTCACCAATTGATAACGCCGAGCGCAGCGAGGGCGGCGCGTGAGTGGCGCGTGTGGCGGGATGAAGTCGCAGGTAGGGACCAAAGTCCATCGCCGGTGCCGGTTCGCGACCTCGCCGTTATGCCCGTGTTATGTGAGGAACGTCACATGTAACTCGGGCGGTTGTCCACCGGGACGATGTCCTTCCCGAGCGGCAGCAGCGAGATCGGCACCATCTTCAGGTTCGCGAGCGCCAGGGGGATGCCGATGATCGTGATCGCCATCGCGATCGCCGTCACGACGTGACCGAGGGCCAGCCAGATGCCGGCGACGACGACCCAGATCACGTTGCCGATCAGCGACCCGGCCCCCGCCGTGGGCTTGTCCACCACCGTCTTGCCGAACGGCCACAGCGCGTACATGCCGATGCGGAACGAGGCGATGCCGAACGGGATGGTGATGATCAGCACGAAGCAGATCAGGCCTGCCAGGAAGTACCCCAGCGCCAGCCACAGGCCGCCGAAGACCAGCCAGATGATGTTGAGCAGAATCCTCACGTGTGATCCCTTCCGCGGGAGCGCCGGCCGGAGCGCAGCGCGAAGGTCAATGCCAGCACGAAGCCGAGCGGCCAGGCGAGAGTCAGCAGATACAGCACCAGGCCCGGCCGGCCGTCGGTGACGGCGGGGGTCAGGAAGATCGCCACCACGGCGACGATCCCGACCAGGAAACATGCCAGCGCGGCCTTGAGCAGGCCGTTGCCCGGTGCGGAAGAACTGGAGGTGCCCACGGGTTCCACCGTAGTGCTTCCCCACCCGCCCGCGCCGCCGCCGGACTTTCGAAGGTGGACTCCGCCGCGGGTACACTGACGCATGTCTGCGCGTCCCGCACTCGAAGCGGGGCGCGTTGTTTTGCATATCCACTCGTGCCCACCGGGGCACGGCTGTCGAGGAGCGGGTGAACGCAGTGCCTACCGGCAAGGTGAAGTGGTACGACATGGAGAAGGGCTTCGGCTTCCTGTCCCAGGAGGAGGGCGAGGACGTCTATGTGCGTGCCTCCGCGCTCCCGGCCGGGGTCGAGGGCCTCAAGCCGGGTCAGCGGGTGGAGTTCGGCATGGCCGCGGGCCGTCGCGGACCGCAGGCGCTCAGCCTGAAACTGCTCGATCCGCTGCCGTCGGTGCGCCAGGGCGGGCGGCGTGAGGCGGCCCCCCAGAAGCGGCACACGCCCGACGAGCTGCACGGCATGGTCGAGGACATGATCAAGCTGCTCGAGGCCACCGTGCAGCCGGAGCTGCGCAAGGGCCGCCATCCCGAGCGCAAGACCGCCCAGCGGATCTCCGAGGTGATGCGGGCCGTCGCCCGCGAGCTCGACTCCTGACGCCCGGCGTCGGGCCGACCCGACGCGAGAGGGGCCTTCCGGGACAGCACCCGGAGGGCCCCTCTCGCATGCCGGACGGGGGTCAGAACGTCTGGATCGCCCACACCGGCGCCTGCTCCCCGGTGGCGGGAAGCTGCAGCACCACATTCAGCAACTGCGCGCCGGGGTCGGACGGCACCGTCACGGCCCGGGCCTGACCGGGCGTGTAGTCGCGGAACCCCTCGAAGATCTCGCCGGTGCGGGGATCACCGTAGGTGACGTTCAGCCGCCAGTCCGAGTCGGTGATCTCCGACGGCAACGACAGCTGCAGCGGCCGGCCCGCCGGCACCTCGAGCATCACGGCCTCGAGGCCGGCGCACGTGCCGTCGGCGCTGCACAGGCCGGGCTCGACCGTGACCGTACGGCCCTGCGCGTACGCCGTCACCGTGGGCACGCTCGGCGGTGCGGAACGGACGAGGGAGACCACGACCGCGGTGAGCCCGCCGATCGCGACCAGCGCCACGATCACCAGGATCGCGATCGTCTTCTTCGTCCGGGGCTGCAGTCTCATCACGTTCCGTTTCTCGTCGTACGTCCGCCTGGCCGCGGGATGCGACCGGTGGTCTCCTGGGTGGCGTGTTCCGGGCGTTTGCCACCGAAGCCCGGAACGACGGTGCCTCCACGGTAGGTGAGGATCGTCTGCGTCAGACCGAGGGCCAGCACGACGGTGACCACGGTGAACCCGAGCCAGTACTCGGTCGGCAGCAGGACCCCCAGGGCCCCGCCGAACACCCAGCTCAGCTGCAGCACCGTCTCCGAGCGACCGAACCCGGACGCGATGGACTCCTCCGGCAGGTCCTGCTGCAGCGACGCGTCCAGCGACACCTTCGCCAGCGCGCTCGCGCAGGATCCCACCAGCGCCACGAGGGCCGCCGTGATCAGGTTGCCGGTCGCGGCGGCCAGCGCCGCCATCACCGTCACGGCCGCGGTGCACCGCACCACGATCAGCGCGGGACGGCCCAGCGTGAGCCGCGCGCCGGTCGCGTTGCCGGTGAAGTTGCCGATGGCGGCGGCCGCGCCGACCAGACCCAGCATCCCCGCCTGGACCAGGGGCTCGTGCTCGGTCTTCGACTTGGCGACGAACGCGATGAACAAGGTCAGGAAGCCGGTCAGCACCCGGATCGTGCCGTTGCCCCACAAACCGGTGAGCACGGCCCGCCCCAGCGGCTGCCGACGGCTCTTCGCGCCGCCGGCGCGCGCGGGCGTCGCAATCACTTCGGTGCGGGTCCCGGTGACCTCGGTGCGGGCCTCGGCGCCGTGATACGACAGCGTGGCCGGCACCTCGCCCTCGGTGACCTCGACCCACGACGGGATCCGCATGCTCAGGTACGCGCCGAACGCCGTGATGACGGCGCACAGCCACAGTGCGCCGGACGATCCGAACAGCCAGGCCGCGGCGGCGGCGACGGCCCCGGCGCCCATCGTGCCGCCCACCAGGCCGAACACCGTGAGCCGGGAGTTCACCCGGACCAGATCGATCTCGGGCGGCAGCACCCGCGGCGTCACCGCCGATTTGAGCACCGCGAACGATTTGGACAGCACCATCATCGCCAGCGCGGCGGGGTACAGCCCCCAGCTGTCGAAGTTGAACACCAGCACCACGGCGAGCACGGTGCGCGCGGCGAACGACGTGGCCAGCGCCAGCCGGCGACCGTGCTGCAACCGGTCGAGCAACGGACCGATCAGCGGGGCGATCACCGCGAACGGGGCGATCGTGATGAGCAGATACAGGGCGACCTTGGTCTTGTCCTCGCCCGTGGCCGCCGAGAAGAACAGGGTGTTGGCCAGGGCCACGGCGACCGCCGCGTCGCTCGCGAAGTTCGCCATCGTCGCGTAGGTCAGGGCCGTGAGGCCCGAGCGGTCCGCACCGTCCGCGGTGGCGGCCCGGCGGAACGTCGCGATGCCCTTGCTCGTGAGCTCACGGCTGCGCAGCGCCGCGACGCGGGTGACCGTCAGTTTCCGCGGCATCCGTGGGGCCCGCGGGGCGCCGGCGCGCTCCTCGCGGGAGAAGTCGTCGCCCCGGTACCTGCGGGCGTCCTCGACCGGGTGCAGCGGCGGCAGGGGGGTACGTCGCGCAGACGTGCGCCGCGGCGGCGGATAGTTGCCGTTGCCGGGGTGCGGGGCCCGGGCCGACCGGCGGGGACGACCGCCGACGTCGGCGCCACGGCCCGCGTCGTCGTGTGCGCGTTCCTCGTCCGAATCGGTCACGGCACAATTCTGTCGCACCGGGCGGATCGGTGTTCGGTGGCGTGCCCCACCTGCGGCGCGATCACGGCACGAACCGCACCTCGAACACCGACGGCCAGTACTTGCCGGTGACGAGGAAGCGATCGGTACCGGGCAGGTGCGCGATTCCGTTGAGCACGTCGATACGCTCGCGCTGCCCGTCGGTGAGCTGCTCGCGCAGCGCCCCGGCGTCCACCACGGCGGTCACCCGGCCCTCGTCCGGGTCGATGCGCAGGATCTCGTCGGTCTTCCACACGTTGGCGTACACGGCACCGTCGTCGGTGCATTCGAGTTCGTTGAGGCGGGTGACGGCGCGGCCCTCGCGCAGGACCGTCACCCGGCCCGTCTCCGCGAAGGTCCCGGGGTGCCGGAACGTCAGCTCCGCGGTGCCGTCGCTCATCACCAGCCGGTCGTCCTGGGCGCACAACCCCCAGCCCTCCCCGTCGTAGCCGGCGCGGCCGCGTTCGGCCAGGGTGTCCCGGTCGCGGGCGACCGCGACCCCGTCACGCCACGTCAGCTGCCACACCGTGGTGCCGGCGACGGTGATGCCCTCGCCGAACATGCCGTCCGGCACCGGCACCCGGACCCGTTCGGCGCCGGTGGCCAGCGACCGCGCCGCGATCCACGACCGGCCGGACAGGCCGGTGCCCTCGAGCAACTCGTCGCCGGACACCTCGAGGCCCTGCGTGAACGCGGCGGGATCGTGCGGATGCACGGCCACGACCTCGGCCCGCAGGCGCTCGGGCGGCGGACCCGGATCCGCCGGGGCGGAATCGCACGCGGCTGCCGCGACGCAGGCGGCGACCGCGGCCGCGACGGAGAGCGGACGGCGGCGCATGCCCACATGATGGCAGCCGAGGGTCGCGGTGGCGGTTCCGTGCGGCAGAATGGGGTCCGTGAGTGGTGTGCCTTCCTCAGTTGCGTCCGGCTCCGCGTCCGCCTCTACCGAACAGCTCGTGCAGCCTCTGCTGGCCGACGCCGTCGACGTCGCGCGGGCCGCGCTGCTGGACGCGGGCGAGACCGGCGTCGGCGCGTACCTCGGCGTCGCGGCCGAGGACGACTGCGCTGCCACCCACCGGTTCGCCGCGGAACTGCCCGGGTACCGGGGCTGGCAGTGGGCCGTCGTCGTCGCCGCCGCACCCGGCTCGGACCGGGTGACGGTGAGCGAGCTGGCGCTGCTGCCCGGACCGGACGCGCTCGTCGCGCCGCGGTGGGTGCCGTGGAACGAGCGGATCCGGCCCGGCGACCTCGGTCCCGGCGACCTGCTCGCGCCCCCGGCGGGGGATCCGCGCCTCGTGCCCGGCTACGTCGCCACCGGCGACCCCGAGATCGACGAGACGGCCCTCGAGATCGGCCTCGGCCGCACGCAGGTCATGAGCCTCGAGGGCCGCCTCGAGGCAGCCCAGCGCTGGTACGACGGCGACTACGGCCCCGACTCGGAGATGGCCAAGGCCGCGCCCTCGACGTGTCGGCTGTGCGGGTTCTACCTTCCCCTCGCGGGTTCCCTGCGGGCAGCGTTCGGGGTGTGCGGCAACGAGTTCGCCGCCGACGGCCACGTGGTGCACTCGGCGTACGGGTGCGGCGCCCACTCGGACACCACCCTGCCGACCGGCGCGGGCTCCCCGGTCCACGAGGCGTACGACGACTCCGCTGTGGAGGTCGTCGCCCTGCCGCCGGCCGAGGCGGGTGCGGAGGCGCACGCCCCGGCGGACGCGGAAGGCACGGTCCCGGAGGCCTCGGAGGAGACCGGGTCCGGGAGCGCCGGGGACACGGAGAGCACCGAGAGCACCGAGAGCACCGAGAGCACCGAGGACACGACTGCCGAGCCGGCCGCGGTCGCGCCGCCGGAACAGACCGACTGAGGATGCCGCGCCCCGACCCCGCCGACCCCTTCGGGACCGCGGCGCTGCGCGAGGGCACCCTGCTGGCCTGGGCGTCGTCCCCGACGCGGCTGCGGGAGGATGCCGCCACCGAGGCCGATCTCGTCCGGGCCGGCTACCGGGACCGGGTGCTCACCGAACTCGCGCAGAACGCCGCCGACGCGGCCGCGCGCGCGGGCGTGCCGGGCGCGCTGTGCCTGTGGCGCGACGGCGACGACCTGCACGTCGCGAACACCGGCGCGCCGCTCGACGAAGCCGGCGTGCAGGCGCTGACGGCGCTGCGGGCGTCGAGCAAGACCGGCGGGGTCGGCCGGTTCGGGGTCGGCTTCACCGCCGCGGCCGCGGTGAGCGAGGACATCGAGATCCGTTCGCGGTCCGGCTCGATCCGCTTCTCCGCCGCGCACACCCGGGACGCGCTGGCCGACCGCGGCGTGCCCGCCCCGGAGTCCGGCATCCCGGTGCTGCGTCTCGCGTGGCCCGCGTCCATGCCGCCGGCGCCCGGCTGGGACACCGAGGTGGTGCTGCGGCTGCGTCCCGGGATCGACGCGGAGACGCTGCTCGACGGGTTCGCCGCGGAGGCCGTCGACCTGCTCCTCGAGCTGCCCGCACTGGCCGCCGTCACGGTGGGCGGCCGCGAGCTCACCCGCACCTGCACCGAAGCCGAGTCCGGACTGCGCGTCGTCGCCGTCGGCGAGCGGACCTGGTGGGAGTACGCCGGGCCCCACGCCCGCTGGCTCGTTCCCGTCGTGGACGGGGTGGCGGTGCCGGTGCCGCAGGACGTGCTGCGGGCTCCCACCCGCTCCGACGAGGAACTCTCGTTGCCCGCGCTGGTGATCGCCGACGTGCCGATGCAGCCCGACCGGCGCCGCCTGCTCCCCGGCGCCCCGGTGGCCGGCCTCGCGCGCGGCTACGCCGGCTTCGTCGCGGCGCTGCCGCCGCGGCAGCGGCCGGCGATGGTTCCGGTTCCCGGCTTCGCGCGCAGCGAGGTCGACGCGCTGCTGCGTGAGGCCGTGCTGCAGGAGTTGCGCGCGCATCCGTGGCTGCCCCCGGCCGGCGGTGGCGACGATCTGGTCCCGGACCGGGCCACCGCGCTGACCGGTCTCACCGACGAGCTCGCCGCCGTCCTCGCCGACGTCGTGCCCGGCCTGATCCGGCCCGATCTGTGCGGGCCGCGGTACGCTGCGGCGCTCGGCGCCGTCGACGTGCACCGCCTCGGGCCGGCGCGGATCGCCGAGCTGCTCGCCGGGGTCGAGCGCGAGCCTGCGTGGTGGTACCGGCTGTACGAGGCGCTCACCCCGCTGGTCGTCGACTCGGTGGTGGCCGAGGAACTCGCCGCGATCCCGGTGCCGCTGTCGGACGGCCGCACCGTCACCGGGCCGCGGACCGCCGTGCTGGGCACGGACGTCGGGCATCTGCGCATGCCGTGGGTGCGCCTCGTGCACCCCGACGCCGCGCATCCCCTGCTCACCCGGCTCGGCGCCGGCACGGTCACGGCGGTGGATCTGCTCGCGGACCCGGCGCTGCTCGCGGCGGTCGAGGACGTCGACGTCGACGACCACGAGGCGACGGCCGAGCTCGCCGAGGTCGTGCTCCGGCTGGCGGCGCAGGTACCGGCCGAAGCGGTGCCCCGGGAGCTGGGGGCGCTGCTCCTGCCCGATGCCGACGGCGAACTCGTGCCCGCCGACGAGCTGTTGCTGCCGGGGGCGCCCCTCGCGGATGTGCTGGTCGAGGACGCGCCCTTCGCCATCCTCGATCCGCAGGTGGCGGAGCAGTACGACGCCGAGGCGCTGCGGGCCGTCGGCGTCGGATGGGGTTTCACGGTGCTGCGTGCCGAGCTGCCCACCGGTCCCGATCACGACCTGCCCGACGAGGAGCAGTGGTGGGGAACCCTCGACGAGGATCCCGAGTCGCTCGTGGCGGTGCGCGACCTCGACCTCGTCGACGACGCCCGCTGGGATCGGGCCCTGTCGCTCCTCGTCGCCGAACCCGGCACGGCTGCGGCCCTCGGCGACCGGCGCGGCTACACCGCCTGGTGGCTGCGCACCTACGCGTCGCTGGGCGGCCGGACCCTCGGGCACCTGCGCGCCCCCGACGACGAGGCATTCGCCGGTCTGCTCGACCCCTGCCCGCACCCGGACGCGGACCGTCTGCGGCCGTGCCTGGCCGCGACGGGCGTCGAGAGCACGGAGACGGCCGCGCTGCTTCTCGACCGCCTCGCCGACCCCGACCGCACCCCCGCCCCGGCCGTCACCGCCCGCGCCCACGCCGCCCTGGCCGCGGCGAGTGCCGCCGGCATGCTCGACCTCGACGCCCTGCACCTGCCCGACGCCGTCCGCAGCCTCGCCGGGTCGATCGTCGACGCGGCGGACGCGCTGGTGCTGGACCGGCCGTGGCTCGCCGCCGTGGTGCCCGCCGACCGGCTCGTGCTCGGCGCCCTGCCGACCGCAGCGGTCCTCGCCGACCTCCTCGACGTCGCCCTCGCCTCGGCCGAGGTGTCCGGACACGTCACCGGCCCGGGCCGCGCGACCGGGTGGCGGAACGAGCCCGCCGCGGTGCTCGCGGCGGCCGTCGCGCAGCGGCCGTTGCCGCGCGGACCCCTCGTCGTGCACGAGCGACTGACCGTGCGCTGCTCCGGCGCGGTCACCGGCGAGCGCGACGTCTCGTGGTGGGTCGACGAGAGCGGTACGACGCACTGCACCGGCCCGGGACTGGCCGCCGCCGTCGCGGCGCTCTCGCCGCCGGAGCCACGATGAGCATCGACACGACGACCCTCGACGGCGTGGTGGAGCTCCGCGAACCCGCGCTGACCGCCGTCGTCACCGCCGTCACCCACACCGGCGGTACCGTCGCCGTCGCCGTGGTCACGACGGCGCTGACGATGCTCATGCTGCGCGCGGGCCGTCGCGACGATGCGCTGCTCCTGTCCGCGACGATCCTGACGGGCTGGCCGTTGATGAGCCTGCTCAAGCTGCAGTTCGGGCGGGAGCGCCCGCCGCAGCCCGCGCGCCTCGTCGAGCTGACCACCCACTCGTTCCCCTCCGGGCACGCCATGATGACCGCGATGCTGGCGACGGTGCTCGCCGTCGTGATCGCCCGGCAGTCGCCGCCCGGCAGCCGCCGGGCGCTCGTGGCGTACTGCGCCCTGGGCGCCTACACGCTCGCGGTCGGGCTCTCGCGGGTCTATCTCGCGGCCCACTGGCTGACCGACGTCGTCGCCGGGTGGCTGCTGGGGTCGTTGTGGGCGCTGCTGTGGGTGGGGTTGATCACGCGGGTGCGGGCCCGGCTGTGACCGCGGCCGTGGGGCCGGGCGGCGTGGGACCCGCTCGTCAGTCCAGTCCGACCTGCGCGCCGCGCCGACCCAGCCGGGCGGCCCGGCGCTGCACGAGGTAGACGGCGAATCCCAAGAGCCCCACGATGATTCCCGCTACGCACACGGGCAGGGCGGCCGGCCACCGGTCGCCCGTGGCAAGTACGACGATCGTCGCCACCGTCCACAGTGCCGTGCCGATCGCCAGCGCGGGACGGGGATCGGCGAGGCGCCGTATCCGCTCGGCAACCGTTTGCGCGTCGTTCACGATTTCAGGCTAGTCCAGCCCGATTGCAATAATCTCCCGTTGCGACGCAGCCCCCATCCCAGAGCGGAAGTCGATATGGCCCAATCCTCAGAGCGGAAGTCCGGCACGGCGGTCGGCACCTCGTTCCTCGACACCTACTTCAAGATCACCGAACGGGGATCGACGGTCTCGCGGGAGGTGCGCGGCGGCGTCGTCACGTTCGTCGCGATGGCCTACATCGTGGTGCTCAATCCGCTGATCCTGGGCAGCTTCTCCCCGGACGACGCCTCGGCCAAGGTCGACGTGCTCGGCAACATTCTGCCCATCAACCAGGTCGCCGCCGTCACCGCGCTGGTGGCCGGACTGATGAGCATCGTCTTCGGCGTCGTCGCCAACTATCCGTTCGCCATCGCGGCCGGCCTGGGTATCAACACCCTGCTGGCGGTCACCATCGCACCCCAGGTCACCTGGCCCGAAGCGATGGGCCTCGTGGTGATCGACGGCATCATCATCGTGGTCCTCGCCCTCACCGGCTTCCGCACCGCCGTGTTCAACGCGATCCCGCCCGAGCTGAAGGCGGCCATCGCGGCCGGCATCGGTGCGTTCATCGCCCTGATCGGCATGGTCGACGCCGGATTCGTGCGCCGCCTGCCGGACGCGGCCGGCACCACCGTCCCCGTCGGGCTGGGCATCGACGGCTCGATCGCGTCGTGGCCGACCGCCGTGTTCGTGTTCGGTGTGCTGCTCATGGGTGTGCTCATCGTGCGCCGGGTGCCCGGCGGGCTGCTGATCGGCATCGTCGTGACCACGGTGGTCGCCGCGATCGTCGAGGCGGTCGCCGGGGTCGGGCCGTCGCAGGGCACCAACCCGAAGGGCTGGAATCTGAGCACGCCGGAGGTGCCGGACACGGTGGCCGGCGTGCCGGATCTGAGCCTGGTGGGCAACGTCGACCTCTTCGGCGCGTTCACCCGGATCGGCGTGATCGCCGCGACGCTGCTCGTGTTCACCCTCGTCCTCGCCAACTTCTTCGACGCGATGGGCACGATGACCGGCCTCGGTAAGGAGGCCGGTCTCGCCGACAAGGACGGCAACCTGCCCGGTATCGGCCGTGCCCTCGTCGTCGAGGGCACCGGGGCCATCGCCGGCGGCGTGGGATCCGCGTCGTCGAACACGGTGTTCGTCGAGTCCGCCTCCGGCATCGCCGAGGGTGCGCGCACCGGCCTGGCGAACGTGGTGACCGGCGTGCTGTTCCTCGCCGCGATGTTCCTCACCCCGCTCTACGAGATGGTGCCCGTCGAGGCCGCCGCCCCGGCCCTCGTGGTGGTGGGTGCCCTGATGATCGGGCAGGTCCGCGACATCGACTTCACGCAGTTCGCCGTCGCGTTGCCGGCGTTCCTCACGATCGTCGTCATGCCGTTCACGTACTCGATCGCCAACGGGATCGGCGTCGGCTTCATCACGTGGGTGGTCCTGCACGCGGCGGCCGGGAAGGCGCGGGCGGTGCACCCGCTGCTGTGGGTGGTGGCGGGCTTGTTCGTCGCCTACTTCGCGGTGGACCCGATCACCGAACTGCTCACCTGACACACGGCGCGATGTGTCCGGTCGGTCCCGTATTGTGCACGCCATGACATCGGAACATCGCACGCTCGCCGGCGACCTCTCGTTGGCAGTTGTGCGCCTGACGCGCCATTTGCGGGGGCGGCGCTCCGATTCCCGGGTTTCCCTGACTCAGCTGTCGGCAATGACCACGCTGAGGCAGGAGGGAGCGATGACCCCCGGCGCGCTGGCCGCGCGCGAGAAGGTTCAGCCGCCGTCCATGACGCGGGTGATCGCATCGCTCGACGAGCTCGGGCTCGTCGAGCGGACTCCGCATCCCACGGACGGCCGGCAGGTCATCGTCTCGCTCTCGGATGCGGGCCTGGCACTGCTGGTCGACGAGCAGCAGGCCCGCGAGGCGTGGCTGACCGAACGGCTGGCCACGCTGGACGAGGACCACCTCGCCACGTTGCAGGACGCCGTGGGCATCATCAACAAGCTGGTCAGCGAAGCGGAGTGAGCCGGTCCGGGCCCGTAGGGACGAGTCTGCGCCCGGACGGCACGGGGTAGCGCGGAGCGAGAACCCGCCGACGAGACTCCGGTGCGACCTGGGAGAATCGACGGCGTGGTTCACGTCATCGACATCTTGGATCCCGCCGACCCCCGGCTGGACGACTTCCGAGACCTCAACTCGTCGGATCGCCGGCCGGACCTGCCCGCGGGCAAGGGCCTGGTGATCGCGGAGGGCGTGCTCGTCGTGCAGCGGATGCTCGATTCGCGGTTCGCGCCGGGCGGCCTGCTCGGGGTGGATCGCCGTCTCGGTGAACTCGCCGACGACCTGCGCGACGTCGACGTGCCGTTCTACCGCACCTCGGCCGAGGTGATGGCCGAGGTCGTCGGCTTCCATCTCAACCGCGGGGTACTCGCCGCGGCGCACCGGCCGCCGGCGCTCGACCTCGACGACGTCCTCGAGAAGGCCACCACCGTCGCGGTGCTCGAGGGCGTGAACGACCACGAGAACCTCGGCTCGATGTTCCGCAACGCCGCCGGCCTGGGCGTCGATGCCGTCCTGTTCGGCAAGGGCTGCGCCGACCCGCTGTACCGGCGGGCGGTGCGGGTGTCGATGGGGCACGTGCTGCGGGTTCCGTTCGCCCACGTCGAGCGGTGGCCGTACGACCTGGACCGGTTGCGGGCGCGGGACTTCCAGCTCATCTCGCTCACGCCGAATCCCGAGGCCGTGCCGCTGGCCGAGGCCATGACGGGGGAGAAGGTCGCCCTGCTCCTCGGCGCCGAGGGCCCGGGGCTGACCGAGCACGCGATGCGCGCGACGGACGTGCGGGCACGCATTCCGATGGCGCCGGGCACCGACTCGCTCAACGTCGCCACGGCCGCGGCGATGGCGTTCTACGAGCGGGTACGGCTCCCGCGGTGATCGCACCCCTGCGCGCCCCGTCGACGCCGTGGTCGACGGGGCTGACGCTGACGGGCTTCGCCCTCGTCGTCACCGTCGTCACGATCGTCGCGTTCGGGCTCGAGCTCGGGCGCGTGCACCCCCTGCTCGCGGTGATCGTCAACCTCGTCGCCGCGGCCGGGATCGCCCCGACCCTGTGGTGGTGGCGGCGGGTGCCGCTGTGGCGGTGGATCGTCGCAGGTGTCGCGGCCGGAGTTCCGGTCGGCTGGATCGTGCTGCTCGGCGTGACGACGTTCTGAGCGGCTCCGCAGCCGCGCGCGACACCGGACGGACCGGCTGGCTATTCGGCGTGCGGGTGACCGGACAGCGCGCGACCGCGTGCGGAGGTCCGTCGCGGCCACCACCACCGTCGCGCGGGCGGGCGGGCCGGCTCGTCGCGTGCGGTGGGCGGTCGCTCGCCCTCGCGGTACAACTCGAAGCCCCACACCTCGATCTCGTGGGGGTCGAGCTCGCCGCCGGCGCGGCCCGTGTAGCGGAACCCGAGCCACGCGGAGTTGGCGGCCTCGGCGAACCGGCGGGGGTGGAACGGCAGCGCCTGCGGATCGGGCAGCACGTCCAGCGGCCAGCGGATGGGGAACTCCCCACCCCAGAACGGCCGCTCCCACACGAACGGCAGGCCGTCGTCCTCGGCGATGTCGACGGGCGTGGCGTCGAACGCCCGTCGCAGCATGCCGCGCCGCCAGGCCCCGACGGCGCCGCGGGCCCCGGTGGGGTCCGACACGACGAGGTAGGTGTTCTCGGAAGCGACGGTGCGCCTCCAGCTTTCGGGTAGCTGCGACGGACGCGTGGCCGCGAGGTCCGGGCTGCACACCACCGTCACCCCGGGGAAGCTGCCCACGTAGACCCGGCCGGGGTCACCGGCCGCGGCCTGCGCGAGCGGCACCCGGTCCAGCGGCTCGGACGACATCCCGGGGTGCAGCCGCCCGACGAGTGCGTGGGCCGTCTTCCGGTCGGCCCGCGCGGCGCGCAGCACCGCACCGGGGTCGGGGGCGTCGACGTACCAGATGGTCGACACGGCCGCCGCCACCATCGGTGGGCCCGAACCTCAGACGCGCCCGTTGCTGCGCACGCCGAGCAGCACGTCGTCCCACGAGGGGAGGGCGGGCTTGCCCCGCTTGTCCTTGCCCGGGCTCTGCTGCGGCGCCAGCTTCGGCCGGTCCTCCTCCGCGTCGGGCTCGGGCAGGCTCGACGCCATGGGCCGGACCTCCTCGACCTCCGCGTCGATCACCGCGGGCGGCGGATCGAGGGTGATCGCCTCGGCGACGACGTCCTCCCGGTCGGGCCCGTCGTTGTCTCCGCTGTCGTCGACGTCGCGCGCCGTGTACACCGGCGTGAGGCAGCGCAGCGGCCGCCCGCAGTCCGGGTCGATCAGCTCGGTGGCGGTGTCGTCGAGCGGGAGGATCGTGCCGCCGTGCGCATCGGGCTGGTAGCGCCAGTGCGCGGTGTTGGTGGACCGGCCGGCGGCCCACTGCAGCTGAGCCACCCAGTGGCCCTCGTCGTCGCGCCACGCGTCCCACGTGGCGGCGTCGATGCTGTGCCCTCGCGCCCGGAACGCCTGGGCGACGATCTCGGCGAGGGTGTGCACGGCCGGGCCGTCCGGGCGCACCGGATGTCCCTGCTGGGCCATCTCGGCCGCGCGGGAGCGTTCGAGCAGCACCGGGTAGGCGAACCGCTCCACCTTCGCGAGCGGGATCCCGGCCTCCTCGGCGACCTGCTCGACGGACGCGCCGGAGCGGATGCGGGCCTGGATCTCGCGGGGGCGCAGCTGGCTGGTGGTCTCGATCTGGATCTGCCCGAGGCGGGCGAGGTCACCGCGGGAGGCGGCGCGGAGCGTGTCGTCGATCGGGATGCGGAATCTGTCGCCGTTTTCGGGATCGGCAAGCACGACGTGCGTTCCGTCGGGCTCGAGGCCGACCACTCGAAGCTCTCGCACCATGACCTCCTCGCGGGGAATCGCGATTGACCCGCCCGACTGTAACGGACTCGTGACCCCTGCGGAGCAGGACACGCCGACACGCCGGGGGACCCTGTGGCACGAATCCGTCGACGTGGCGCTATTGTCCAAGGTTTCCCCGAAAGTCTCTACTACTCGTCGAGAGTTTGGGAGGTGTGCGAGACGGCGAGCGGGGCCGGACCCGACCCGGATCCGACCCCGCCCCGAACGGTTGCGCTACCGCCCTACATCTGCGAGACCACCCAGTCGACGCACTTGGTCAGCTGGGTGACGTCCTCGGGGTCGATGGCCGGGAACATGCCGATGCGCAGCTGGTTGCGGCCCAGCTTGCGGTACGGCTCGGTGTCGACGATCCCGTTGGCGCGCAGGATCTTTGCGACCTTCGCGGCATCCACCGAGTCGGCGAAGTCGACGGTGCCGACCACCTGCGAGCGCAGCGCCGGATCGGCGACGAACGGGGTGGCGTACTCGGAGGCCTCGGCCCACTCGTACAGCCGCGACGACGAGTCCTTGGTGCGGGCGGTGGTCCACTCCAGGCCGCCGTTGCCGTTCATCCATTCGATCTGGTCGGCCAGCAGCAGCAGCGTGCCCACCGCCGGGGTGTTGTACGTCTGATCCTTGGCGCTGTTGTCGACGGCGATGGGCAGCGACAGGAACTCGGGGGTGAAGCGGCCCGAGGCCTTGATCTCGTCCACCCGCTCGAGCGCGGCCGGGCTCATCAGCGCGATCCACAGGCCGCCGTCGGCGGCGAAGCACTTCTGCGGCGCGAAGTAGTAGACGTCGAAGTCCTCCGCGGCGACGGGCAGACCGCCGGCACCGGACGTCGCGTCGATGGCGATGAGGGCGTTCCCGGAGCCGGCCGGGCGGGTGACGGGCACCGCGACACCGGTCGAGGTCTCGTTGTGGGCCCAGCCGATGAGGTCGGCCGAGCCGTCGGCGACGATCTCCGGTGCGGTGCCCGGCGCGCTGTCCACGACGATCGGGTCACCGATCAACGGGTTCTTCTTGGCGACCGTGGCGAACTTCGACGAGAACTCGCCGTAGGTGAAGTGCTGCGACTTCTCGCGGATCAGGCCGAACGCGGCCGCGTCCCAGAACGCGGTGGTGCCGCCGTTGCCCAGCACCACCTCGTAACCGTCGGGCAGGGAGAACAGCTCGCGCAGACCCGAGCGGATGCGGGCGACGACGTCCTTGACGGGCTTCTGCCGGTGGCTGGTACCGAACACCGAGGCACCGACCTCGACCAGGGACTGCAGCTGCTCGGGGCGAACCTTGGAGGGGCCGCAGCCGAAGCGGCCGTCTGCGGGCTTGAGGTCGGCGGGAATGATCGGTGTAGCGTCAGCCATCGGTATGCGTGTCCTAAACGTCGAGGAACGAGTGCACCGGTAGTCTAGACGGCCCCCGTCGGGCGGCCGGACGGACGGGCGCCCGGCGCAGGGGCCGTCCGCCCGGCTCGCGGGTCAGTTGTGGGTGATGGAGTCCCAGCCCTCGACGCTCTCGGGGCTGCGCGGGTCCGGGCCGGTGTAGATCGCGGCCGGGCGCACCAGCTTGCCCAGGCGCTTCTGCTCGAGGATGTGCGCGCACCAGCCGGCGGTGCGGCCGCAGGTGAACATCGCCGGCATCATTGCGGCCGGGACCTCGGCGAAGTCGAGGATCACCGCGGCCCAGAACTCGACGTTGGTCTCGATGGCGCGATCGGGGCGACGCTCGCGCAGCTCGGCGAGGGCGGCCTGTTCGAGCGCCGCGGCGACCTCGTAGCGCGGGGCGTTCAGCCGCTTGGCGGTGTCGCGCAGCACCCGCGCCCGCGGGTCCTCGGCGCGGTAGACGCGGTGGCCGAAGCCCATCAGCTTGTCCTTGCGGTCGAGGATGCCCTTGACCAGCGCGCGGGCATCGCCGGTGCGCTCGGTCTCCTCGATCATCGGCAGCACGCGGGCGGGGGCGCCGCCGTGCAGCGGGCCGGACATCGCGCCGACCGCACCGGACAGCGCGGCGGCGACGTCGGCGCCGGTGGAGGCGATGACGCGGGCGGTGAAGGTGGAGGCGTTCATGCCGTGCTCGGCCGCCGAGACCCAGTACGCGTCGATCGCGGCGACGTGCGCCGGGTCGGGCTCACCCTTCCACCGCACCATGAACCGCTCGGTGACGGTCGCGGCCTCGTCGATGCGCTTCTGCGGCACGGCGGGCTGGTAGATGCCGCGCGCGGACTGCGCGACGTAGGACAGTGCCATCACGGCGGCGCGGGCGAGATTCTCGCGGGCGGTGGCGTCGTCGATGTCGAGGAGCGGCTCGAAGCCCCAGATCGGGGCGAGCATCGCCAGGCCGGCCTGGACGTCGACGCGGACGTCGCCGGTGTGGATCGGCAGCGGGAACGGCTCGGCCGGGGGCAGGCCCTGGCCGAACTTCCCGTCGACCAGCAGCGCCCACACGTCCCCGAACGTCACCCCGCGCGTGACGAGGTCCTCGATGTCGACGCCGCGGTAGCGCAGCGAACCGCCGTCCTTGTCGGGTTCGGCGATATCACTGGTGAAGGCGACCACGCCTTCGAGGCCGGCGACGAAATCCTCGGGTACAGACGCGCGCGATGCCATGACGGTTGGGCTCTCCTCGTTCGGTGCAACCCGGTCCGGGCAGCACTGCCGGTGAAGCGGGACTCGGCGGATGTGATCGGCGCCCCACTCCGTTCGTCGGTGCGACTGTAGTCCCCCGGACTGGACGCTCAGCGATGGGATACCCAGGAGTAGCGTCGAGCATCGTGTCCACCGATCCACAGCCCGGCGCCGAGAGCGCCGAGGGACTGCCTCCGGGTGCGGCCGAGCACGCCGACCTGGCCTCGATGCGTGTCGACTACACCCCCGCCGGCCCGCAGGGCGCCTCTGCCGCCGACGAGGATCTCGAGCCCGAGTGGCTCGCCGACGGGTGGCTGCCGCTGCTGCGCCGCTGGCTCGTCGACGCCGCCGCGGCCGGGCTGCCCGAGCCGAACGCGATGGTGCTCGGCACCGTCGACGAGCACGGGCGGCCCGTCACCCGCACCGTGCTGTGCAAGGGCGTCGACGCGGACGGGGTCACCTTCTTCACCAACTACGACTCCGACAAGGGCCGGCAGCTCGCCGCGACGCCCTACGCGTCGGCCACGTTCACCTGGATCCCGATCTTCCGCCAGGTCACCGTGCGCGGACCCGTCGAGCGGGTCGGCGAGCACGAGACCACCGAGTACTGGCACTCCCGGCCCCGCGGCTCCCGACTCGGCGCGTGGGCGTCGCAGCAGTCCCGGCCGATCGAGTCGCGGGCCGCGCTCGAGCACGCCCTCATCGAGGTCGCGGAGCGCTACGGCATGGACGCCGAGATCCCGGTGCCGCCGCACTGGGGTGGGCTGCGGATCCGTCCCGAGTCGGCCGAGTTCTGGCAGGGCCGCCCCAACCGCCTGCACAACCGGGTCCGGACCCGGCTGGTCGACGGGCGGTGGATCACCGAGCGTCTGCAGCCGTGAGGCGACTGCTCGCCGACACCACACCGCTCGAGAATCGCGACTACCGCCGGTTGTGGACCGCCGGCATCGTCACGGTCATCGGTGCCCAGCTCAGCGTGGTCGCCGTGCCGCAACAGATCTACGAGATCACCCGCAACTCCGCGTACGTGGGCCTGACCGGCGTGTTCGCCCTCGTGCCGCTCGTGGTGTTCGGGCTGTGGGGCGGGGCCCTGGCCGACGTGATGGACCGGCGCCGGTTGCTCACGCTCACCACCGTGGGCATGGGGGTGACGTCGCTGCTGCTGTGGGCGCAGGCCGCCGCGGGCCTCGGGAACGTGTGGCTGGTGCTGGTGCTGCTGTCGCTGCAGCAGGCCTGCTTCGCGGTCAACCAGCCGACGCGCGGCGCCGTGATCCCGCGACTCATCCCGAAGGGCCAACTGGCGGCGGCCAATTCGTTGAACATGACGGTGATGCAGTTCGGCGCCATCGCCGGGCCGCTGCTCGCGGGCGCCCTGATCCCCGTGCTCGGCCTGCCCACCCTGTACCTGATCGACACCGTCGCGCTGCTCGCGACGCTGTGGGCGGTGCTCGCGCTGCCGCCGATCCCGCCGACCGGGCAGGCCCGGCGGGCGGGCCTGCGCGAGGTGCTCGACGGGTTCCGCTACCTGTCCACACAGAAGATCCTGCTCGCCTCGTTCGTCGTCGACATCGTCGCGATGGTGTTCGGCATGCCGCGGGCACTGTTCCCGCAGATCGCCCACGATTCGTTCGGGGATCCCGCGCAGGGCGGGCTCGCGCTCGGCCTGCTGTTCGCGGCGATGTCGGTCGGCGCGGTGCTCGGCGGCGTGTTCTCGGGGTGGTTGCCGCGGGTGCGCCGGCAGGGCCTGGCAGTGATCGTGTGCATCGTCGCCTGGGGCCTGGCGATGATCGGCTTCGGCGTCGCGGTGGGCGCGGCCGAACCGGGCGGCACCGCGGTGTGGCTGTGGATCGCGCTGGCGTTCCTGGCGTTCGGCGGCGCGGTCGACATGGTCTCGGCGGCGTTCCGCTCGACGATGCTGCAGTCCGTCGCCACCGACGAGATGCGCGGCCGGCTACAGGGCGTGTTCATCGTCGTTGTCGCCGGCGGACCCCGCATCGGCGACGTCCTGCACGGCGGCGCGGCCGCGCTGGTGGGCACCGCGATCGCCGCGGCGGGCGGGGGAGTGCTCGTCGTGGTCGGTGTGCTGGTGTGCGTGCTCGCCTTCCCCGCGTTCGTGCGGTACCGGGTCGACCGCACGATCCGCTGATCGGTTACCTCCAGGGATCCTCGCGCCGCCACACCTGCGGCAGGTGCAGGCGTACGCCGTCGCGTTCGGCGAGCCCGCCGAGGACCCGCATGGTGACGTCGAGATCGTCGCCGGCGTAGGGCAGCGCGCGCAGCGGCCGGTCGAGCGGGCGGAAGAAGTCGTCCCAGTGCACGAGCACCGCCCGCCGCGCGCCGACCGTGCCGACGGTCTCCGCCCAGTAGGTGCGGATGTACTCCTCGCTCTGCACGCCGAGTTGGCCGACGCCGAGATAGACGACGTCGGCGCGCCGGCCGGCCAGCGCCCGGGGCCGGAATCCGGCGCTGCCCTGGATCAGCAGGGTACGGCCGTCGGCGTGCGCGACGAACGTCGACCACGCCTCGCCGCACCGATACGCCGCAGCCCGTGCGGGCGGGACCACGGGCGCGTCGATCGTGCCCGGGTATCGGTCGGGCGGACAGTGCTCCGACGCGACGAGCGTGACGGTGAACCCGCCGAACCGCAGCGGCTCACCGGGGGTGGCGACGACGATCCGCTCCGGTGGAAGGCCGTGCCCGCGCCCGACGTTCGCGGTGGACTCGCCGCCGACGAGTACCGCACCCGTCCGCTCGGCGACGACCGCGGAATCGAGCACGTGATCGAAGTGGCTGTGGACGGGCAGCACGGCCGCGAGCCGGGACGCGCCGGCGCGGGCCAGGCACGCGTCGATCCGGGCCGGGTCGGGTGCGAGCCGGCCCAGCGCGACGGCGCCGAGGCCCGGCCGGGTGAAGAAGCCGTCGGTGAGCAGCGCGTCGGTGCCGTCGTCGACGAGCAGGGTGGAAACGCCGAGGAACGTCACGGCCGGGCGGGACGCCGCCGTCGCTGCGGGGACGTCGAACCGGTCGGCGTAGGCGGCGAGGTCCGGGCGGCCGAGGCGCAGTCGCATCCGGTCATCGTAGGCGCGGGAATCACTCGTGCGGCGCCGGACGACGCAGCTCGGTGACCGCGATGCGGGCGGCCTCGGCGATCGCGGCGTCGACGACCGGCAGTACCGGGTCCACGCGCGCGGCCCGGGTGAAGACCGCCACCGCGACGGGCTGTTCGTGCGGGAACTCGACGACGGCGACCTCGTTGCGGATCACGCCGACGGTGCCGGTCTTGCCCGCCACCGACACGCCGCGGTGCGGCGCGCGCACCGAGGCGACGGTGCCGCCGCCGGGGCCGGAGGCCGGCGCTCGGTTCGCCCGGCTCGACGCGGTGCTCGCCGACCTCGAGGAGCGTCGCCGGGTCCGGCTCGGCGTGCTCGCCCACGATCCGGGGCGCGGGCTGACGTACGCCCGCCGGGCCGACGACCGGTTCGCAATGTGCTCGACGTTCAAGGTGTACGCGGCCGCCGCGATCCTGCGGCTCGAATCGCAGGGCAGTCTGCGGCTCGACGACACGGTTCCGGTCGATCCTGCGGACATCGTCGAGAATTCGCCCGTCACCTCCGAGGCGCAGGGCCGGACCCTGACGCTGGCGCAACTGTGCGACGCCGCCCTGACCCGCAGCGACAACACCGCCGGCAACCTCCTGCTGCGGCGGCCGGGCGGGCCCACCGCCGTGACCGCCTTCGCCCGGTCGCTCGGCGACACCGCCACGACCCTCGACCGCTGGGAGCCCGAGCTCAACAGCGCCGAGCCCGGCGACGTGCGCGACACCTCCACCGCGTCCGGTCTCGCGCGCGGCTACCGGGAGCTGCTGCTCGGGTCCGGCCTGCCCGCGGCGGGACAGCAGACCCTGACGGACTGGATGCGGGCGAGTGTCACCTCCGGGCAGCGCATCCGGGCGGGGCTGCCGGCCGGCTGGACCGCGGCCGACAAATCCGGGGCCGGCCGGTACGGCACCGTGAACGACGCCGGGGTGCTGTGGTCCCCGGACGGTTCGCCGCTCGTGCTCGTGCTCCTCAGCGACTCGGTCACCGGGTTGCCGGACGCCACGCACGACAACGCCGCGATCGCCGAGGCCACAGCCGTGATCGTCGAATCCCTGACCCGCTGAGTCCGTCCGCGGGACACTGGGCCCATGTCCGATCCGAAGAACTACCGGATCCGAGGGGGCGGGTACCGCGCGGAGGTCTCCAGCTCGGGGGCGGCCCTGCGGGTGCTCGAGCACGAATCGGCGACCGGGCCGTACCGGCTGACGGAGAGCTGGCCGGAGAACGAGCGGCCCCCGCTGCGCTCCGGCACGGTGCTCGCCCCGTGGCCGAACCGCATCCGGGACGGGCACTTCTACTTCGACGGCATCGAGCATCAGCTCGCGCTCACCGAACCCGAACGCGGCAACGCGGTGCACGGGTTCGCCTGGCATCGAGACTGGGTTCTGGTTTCCCACAACGATTCTCGCATCGAGCAGGCGCTGGATGTGGGGCTGCACAAGGGGTGGCCGTACCAGCTGCGGCTCACCGCGACCCACGAGGTGGGCGACGACGGGCTCACCGTCACGCACACCGCCACCAACGTGGGCGGCTACCACTCGCCGTTCGGGCTCGGGGTGCATCCCTACGTGCGTGCGGGCGACGCCCCGCTCGACGAGTGCACGCTGCGCCTGGCCGCCGGCACCCGGCTGCCGCTCGACCCCGGGCGCGGACTGCCGAACGCGTACTCCCAGCCGGTCGAGGGCACCGAGTTCGACTTCACCGCGCCGCGGCCGCTGCGCGGGATCGAGCTCGAGGCCCCCTACAGCGCGCTGGACGTGGACGTGGACGGCCGGGCCCGGCACGACCTGCGGGGCCCGGACGGCAGGGGCGTGCAACTGTGGGCCGGGCGCGAGTTCGCCTGGCTGCAGGTGTTCACCGCCGGTGCCGTCCCCGAGCTCGAATATCCGGGGCGGGGGCGGGCCCTGGCGCTCGAGCCGATGACGTGTCCGCCGGACGCCTTCAATCTCGGCATCGATCTCGTCGTGCTGCAGCCCGGGGAGACGTGGACGGGCCGGTGGGGCCTGACCGCCCTGCCGGCCGCCTGACCGGTTCCCGCACCGCCGGTGCACCGGCGGTGCGGACACGCCGACGGGCGCTCACCGCGACGGCGCAGGGAACGTGATATGCAATATCGACGCAGGTGAGCGCCGTTGCGGGGGGCACGACCGACGGTTTCGGTGCCCTCGTGGCACACCGCCGATCCGGCGCGATCCGGGACCTTCGACGGACCCTCCCTGGGCACATGGCCTGCGCAAGGGCTAGGTTCTACGTGAATGTTCGGAAGAATCGCGTTGATCTGAGCTTGAGAGGGATCCTTCGTGCCCGCTGAGAATGACACCCGACCCACCCTCAGCTACCCCGGTGGCGAGCACACAATGTCTATCGCCAAGGCGACGGAAGGCAACGACGGCATCGAGCTGGGCAAGCTCCTTGCGGAGACCGGGTACACCACCCTTGACCCCGGTTTCGTCAACACCGCCTCCACCACGTCGGCCATCACCTTCATCGACGGGGAGAAGGGCATCCTGCGGTACCGCGGATACCCCATCGAGCAGCTGGCGGAAAAGTCCACGTTCATCGAGGTCAGCTACCTGCTGATCTACGGTGAGCTGCCCACCGCGGAGCAGCTCGAGGTCTTCACCGACAAGATCCGCCGGCACACGCTGCTGCACGAGGATCTCAAGCGCTTCTTCGACGGCTTCCCGCGCAACGCGCACCCGATGCCCGTCGTCTCCAGCGCCGTCAACGCCCTGTCGGCGTACTACCAGGACGCGCTCGATCCCGACGACCCGGAGCAGGTGGAGCTGTCCACCATCCGGCTGATGGCCAAGCTGCCGACCATCGCGGCCTACGCCTACAAGAAGTCCGTCGGTCAGCCGTTCCTGTACCCGGACAACTCGCTGAACCTGGTCGAGAACTTCCTGCGCATGACCTTCGGCTTCCCGGCGGAGCCGTACCAGGTCGATCCCGAGATCGCCCAGGCCCTCGACATGCTGCTGATCCTGCATGCCGACCACGAGCAGAACTGCTCGACCTCCACGGTGCGGCTCGTCGGTTCCTCCGACGCCAACCTGTTCACCTCGATCTCCGGCGGCATCAACGCGCTGTGGGGCCCGCTGCACGGTGGCGCCAACCAGGCCGTGCTCGAGATGCTCAACGAGATCAAGACCAGCGGGGGCGACGTCAAGGAGTTCGTCCGCAAGGTCAAGAACAAGGAAGACGGCGTCAAGCTCATGGGCTTCGGACACCGCGTCTACCGCAACTACGATCCGCGTGCGGCGATCGTGAAGAAGACCGCCGACAGCCTGCTCGCCAAGCTGGGCGGCGACGACGACCTGCTGCACATCGCGCAGGCCCTCGAGGAGGCTGCGCTCACCGACGACTACTTCATCGAGCGCAAGCTGTACCCGAACGTCGACTTCTACACCGGTCTGATCTACCGGGCGATGGGCTTCCCGACCCGCATGTTCACGGTGCTGTTCGCACTCGGCCGCCTGCCGGGCTGGATCGCGCACTGGCGCGAGATGCACTCCGACCCGACGCTGAAGATCGGCCGCCCGCGGCAGATCTACACCGGTTACACCGAGCGCGACTACAACAGCATCGACGCACGCTGACCCGTCCCCTACCGGAAGACCGATACATGAGCAGCAAGCCCGAGATCGAGTTCCAGGAGGGTCCCGCCCCGACCGGCCTGGTCGTCAAGGACCTCACCGTCGGCGAGGGCGCCGAGGCGACGCCCGGAGCCAAGGTCGAGGTCCACTACGTCGGCGTCGAGTTCGACTCCGGCGAGGAGTTCGATTCGTCGTGGAGCCGCGGCGAATCCATCACCTTCCCGCTCAGCGGCCTGATCGCCGGCTGGCAGGAGGGCATCCCCGGCATGCGCGTCGGTGGCCGCCGGCAGCTGACGATCCCGCCGGAGATGGCGTACGGCCCGGCCGGCTCGGGTCACCGTCTCGCCGGCAAGACCCTGGTCTTCGTCATCGATCTGCTCGGGGTGGAGGCCAAGCCCGAGGTGCCGGAGATCGAGCCGGCGACCGGCCCGGCTCCCGCCGAGCTCGTGATCGAGGACATCACCGTCGGGGACGGGCCCGAGGCGCAGCCCGGGTCGGTCGTCGACGTGCACTACCACGGCGTCGAGTACGACACGAACGAGGTGTTCGACTCCTCGTTCGCCCGCGGCGAGTCCGTCAAGTTCCCGCTCGGCCGGCTCATCCCCGGCTGGCAGGAGGGCATCCCCGGCATGAAGATCGGCGGTCGCCGCAAGCTGACGGTGCCCCCGCAGCTCGCCTACGGCCCGGCCGGGTCCGGGCACCCGCTCGGCGGCAAGACCCTGGTCTTCGTCATCGACCTCCTCGGCACCGAGTAGGTCCCGCCCACGGCCGGAGCCCCGCATCGCCTGTCGCGATGCGGGGCTCCGTCGCATGCGGGGGATTCCCGCGGGAGTCAGTGCCGGACGAAGGGGGTGGGGGCGATGTCGCCGCTGTCGAGGAAGTGCCACTGGTCGTCGCTGCGGCAGATCCGCCCGTCGAACCGGGAGCCGTGGTTGCGGAACTCGGTGCGCTGGAAGTTGCCGTTCCTGTCGAAATGCGTGATGGCGCAACCGCGGTCGTGACGGTCGCGGCGGTCGTGGTCGTCGCGGTGGTCCGAGGACGCGGCTGCGGTCCCGGCACCGCCGAGGACCGGCAGGACGATCAGGGCGGCGGTGACGATCAGCTTGCGGCTCTTCGACATTCGGATCTCCTGGGATCGGTGGAGGGGCTGCCTACGATCCTGCGCCCGCCCCGTCCCGCGTCGTAGTGACCCGAGGGGTGGAAAACGTTCACCCCGCCGATCCGGCGAGCCGCACCGTCAGCCGTGCCCCGCCGAGCGGGCTCGCCTCCAGCCGCGCCGCGCCGCCGTGCAGCGCCGCCTGCTGCGCCACCAGCGCCAGCCCCAGCCCGGAGCCGCCCCTGGCGGCGCCGCTGCCCCGGCGGAACCGCTCGAACACCACGCCGCGCTCGTCGGCGGGCACCCCGCGGCCGTCGTCGTCGACGGTGAGCACGGTGTCGGTGCCGTCGGCGGTGACCGCCAGCCGGATCCGGCGGGCGTGGCCGTGCCGCACCGAGTTGGCCACGGCGTTGTCGACGACGAGCCGCAGTCCGCTCGGCAGCGCCCGGATCTCGCGTCCCGTCTCGCCGACCACCTCGATCTGCACGCCGGGATGCCGGCTCATCGCATCGGCGGCCGCGGCGTCACAGATCTCCACCGGGTCGGTGGGCACGAAGTCCCGGGAGGTGGACAGGTCGCCGCGGGCGAGCCGCTCGAGGTCGTCGAGAGTGGACTCGACGCGGCTCTGCGTCCGGGTGAGGTCGGCGAGGATCTGGGTGCGCTCCTCGACGCTCAGGACGTCGCCGGTCGCGTCCAGGGTGGAGAGCACCTCGAGGTCGGTGCGCATGGCGGTCAGCGGGGTCCGCAGCTCGTGGGCGGCGGCAGCCGCGAAGTCCCGCGCCGTGGCGAGGGCGGCGTCGGTGGCGGCCTGGGCGCGGGCGACGTCGCTGAGCATGTCGCCGGCCGCGGCGGCGAGCTCGTCGGCCTCGCGGATGCCGGAGCGCCGCGGCGCGAGCGTCGGTTCGCGGGCCGCGATCCGGCGCGTGAGATCCACCAGGGGACGCACGGCCCGCCCGCCGAACACCCAGCCGAGGGCCGTGGCGACCGCGACGGCGATCGCACCGGCGACGGCGAGCTGACGGTGCTGCTCGGTCGTGATGTCCTGCGCCTCGGCGTAGGGCACGGCGACGGACAGGAGCGAGGGCACCCGGTCGGTCGGCGCGGTGTACGTCCGGTAGGCGGTGCCGCCGAGGTCGACGGTGTGGGCGCCGGGGGAGAGGACCGGCAGTTCGGTCGGGGTGCTGCTGAGCAACCGCCCGGACTCGGTGCGGATGGTGACGGCGAAGGCGCCGGCGTCGCCCAGGGCGGGCAGGAACAGACCGGCGGTGCCGGCGTTGGCGACCAGCACCTGTGTCGCCGTCTCGAGGCGGCGGTCGAGCTGCGCGAGGTTGTTCCGGGTGATCGCCAGCGCGACGAGCACGCCCAGGACCGCGACGACGAGCGTGGTGCCGAGCGCCGTGGCCGCGGCGACCCGTGCACGCAGCGAGAAACGGTGTGTCACGCCTGATCCCGCAACACGAAGCCCACCCCGCGCACGGTGTGCACCAGCCGTGGCCGCCCGCCGGCCTCGAGCTTGCGGCGCAGGTAGCCGACGAACACGTCGACGACGTTGGTGTCTGCGTCGAAGTCGTAGCCCCACACCAGGGTCAGCAGGCGGTCGCGGCTCAGGACGATGCCCGCGTTGCGGGCGAGCACCTCGAGCAGTTCGAACTCGCGCTTGGTCAGCTCCACGTCGCTGCCGTCGATGCGCACCCGGCGGCCCGCGGTGTCGAGTTCGAGCCCGCCGACCCGGACGACGGAGCCGGCGCCGGGAGCGCCCGGCACGCTGCGCCGCAGCATCGCCCGGATCCGCGCGACGAGCTCGGCGAGCACGAACGGCTTCGTCAGGTAGTCGTCGGCGCCGCACTCGAGCCCGGCGATGCGGTCGTCGACGGTGCTGCGCGCGCTGAGCACGCAGATCGGGATGTCGTGACCGCCGGCGCGCAGGGCGGTGACCACGCCGGTGCCGTCGAGGACCGGCATGTTCATGTCGAGCACCATCGCATCGGGGCGGTGCCGGGCGACGACGTCGAGCGCCTGGGTGCCGCTCGCGGCGGTGAGCACGTCGAACCCCGACAGGCGCAGCCCGCGCTGCAGGGAGGCGAGGACGTCCTCGTCGTCGTCGACGACGAGGACGGTGGCTGGCTCGGTCACCCCTGCATTGTGCCCGCGCCGAGCATGCCGAGGACGAGCTCGACGTAGTTGCCCGCGAGCGTGTCGACGTCGATACGGCCCGGCTGGTACCAGCGAGCGACGTCGATGCCGAGGGACAGGATCGCGAGGGCGGTGGTCGGCACGTCGCGGACGGTGAACACCCCGGCCGCGATGCCGTTCTCGATCTCGGCACGGATCACGGCGTCGGTGTCGCGGCGGATCGCGGCGATCGTCCGGTAGTGCTCCGGGGTGAGGGCGTGCAGTTCGTACTGCGCCACCCGGCAGACGGTGTGGTGCACGGCGTGGGTGCGCACGAAGCCGTCCACGATCGCGCGCATCCGGTCGGCCGGCTCGGTGGCGGAGGCGGCCGCGGCGACGACGGCGTCGAGGACGTGCTGGTGCCCGATGCGGCTGGCCTCGAACAGCACCTCCTCCTTGGACTTGAAGTGCACGTACAGTGCGGCCGGGCTCAGGCCTGCGCCGACGGAGATGTCACGGGTGGTGGTGGCGTGGTAGCCGCGACGGGCGAAGGACTCCACGGCCGAGCCGATGAGACGACGCGCGACGTCGGATTCGACCTCGGTGAAGATGCCGGTGAGGTCGTCCCGGTCGGTGATGGGCGTGTCGATCATGCTGGGGTCTCTCCGTCGCCGTGCTGGTCCGTTGACATCATGCACCGTCGTTGCTGTACTAAGTGAGCGCTTAGTGAATCTGTGGCCGCTGAGTGAATCCGTGGCACTGTGAAAGGAACCTCCATGCCCGCTCCCGTCCTGTCCCGGCGTGACCTCGACTTCCTGCTCTACGAGTGGCTGAACGTCGAGTCCCTCACCGCGCGGACGCGGTTCGCCGAGCACTCACGGGAGACGTTCGACGCCGTCCTCGACCTCAGTGCGGACATGGCCACCAAGCACTTCGCGCCGCACAACAAGAAGGCGGATGCCCAGGAGCCGCGGATCGGCGACGACGGCAAGGTCGAGATCATCCCCGAGGTCAAGGCGGCGCTGGAGCTGTTCGCCAAGGCCGGGCTCATCGGGTCCTCGTTCGACGAGGAACTCGGCGGCATGCAGCTGCCGGTCACCGTGCTGCGTGCGGCGATGGCCTGGTTCCAGGCCGCGAACGCCGGCACCTCGTCCTACCCGTTCCTCACCGTCGGCAACGCCAACCTCATCGCCACCCACGGCAGCGAGGAGCAGATCGCCACGTACGTGCCGTCCCTGCTCGAGGGCCGGTTCTTCGGCACCATGTGCCTGTCCGAGCCGCAGGCCGGATCGTCGCTGGCGGACATCACCACCAAGGCCGTGCCGCAGGACGACGGCAGCTACCGGCTCACCGGCACCAAGATGTGGATCTCCGGCGGCGACCACGAGCTGTCCGAGAACATCGTCCATCTCGTGCTGGCGAAGATTCCCGGTGGTCCGGCGGGGGTCAAGGGCATCTCGCTGTTCATCGTCCCGAAGATCCTCGTCGGCGGGGACGGGCAGCTCGGCGAGCGCAACGACGTCGCCCTCGTCGGTCTCAACCACAAGATGGGCAACCGCGGCACCACCAACACGCTGCTGAACTTCGGCGACGGCACCTTCACCCCCGGCGGTCGCGCCGGCGCCGTCGGCTACCTGCTCGGCGAGCCGCACAAGGGCCTGGCGTACATGTTCCACATGATGAACGAGGCCCGCATCGGCGTCGGGTTCCTCGCCACGTCGCTCGGCTACGCCGGCTACCTGCAGTCCCTCGAGTACGCCCGCACCCGCACCCAGGGCCGCCCCCTCGGGGACAAGGACCCGTCGTCGCCGCCCGTGCCGCTGATCGAGCATGCCGACGTGCGCCGGATGCTGCTCGCGCAGAAGGCCTACGTCGAGGGCGCGCTGGCGCTGGGGCTGTACTGCTCGACGCTCGTCGACGAGCAGCAGACCGCCGAGGACGAGGAGGCCCGCACCCGCGCCGGGCTGCTGCTCGACATGCTCACCCCCGTCGCGAAGTCCTGGCCGTCGCAGTGGTGCCTCGAGGCGAACAGCCTGGCGATCCAGGTGCACGGGGGCTACGGCTACACCCGCGAATTCGACGTCGAGCAGTTCTACCGGGACAACCGCCTCAACCCCATTCACGAGGGTACGCACGGCATCCAGGGGCTGGACCTGCTCGGGCGCAAGGTGGTCATGCAGGGCGGGGCGGGGCTGGCGCTGCTCGGCGAGACGATCGGGCGGACCGTCGCGCGGGCCGTCGACGCCGGGGGCGACGCGGCCCGCTACGCCGGGCAGCTGCAGGCGGCGGTGACGCGTGTCGCGGCGACCACCGCACGGCTGTGGTCGACCGGCGATCCCGAGGTGGCGCTGGCGAATTCGTCGGTGTATCTCGAGGCCGTCGGGCATGTGATCGTCTCGTGGATGTGGCTCGAACAGCTCCTCGCGGCCGGGACCCGGGAGGGCGGCTTCTACGACGGCAAGCGTGCCGCCGCCCGATACTTCTTCGCGTTCGAACTGCCGAAGACGGGTCCGCAGTTCGACCTGCTCGACAGCCTGGACCGGACCACGCTCGACACCGATCCCGCCTGGCTCTAGGCGGCTGCGCCGCCGGTGTGTCCTTTGGGCGGTCAGGGCCGCCCAAAGGACACACCGGACGCGAAGCGGCACACCGTGACGCCGCTGTCGAAGGTCTTCGTCTCGAGCCGGGTGAAGCGGTGCGGCTCGAACCCGCGGCGGAACAACGGGATTCCGTCGCCGACGACGATCGGGTTCACCTTCAGCACCAGTTCGTCGATCTCGGGCAACAGCGCCCCGGCGAGCGAGCCCCCGCCGCACAGCCAGATTCCCAGTCCCTCCTGGCGTTTGAGGTCGCGCACGTACTCGAGCGGATCGGTGGCCACGAGCGTGACCGTCTCGTCCGGCGCCTGGGTCATCGTCGTGGTGAACACGTACTGTCGCAGGTGCGGGTACGCGCTCGTCAGCCCGGCGGCGCGGGCGGGCTCCCACGTGCGCCGGCCCATCACGACGGCGTCGAAGTGCTTCGGTGGTCCCTCGATTCCGAGGGGTCCGCGGGCGTGGACCGGAAACGTCTCCGGAAACTCCCGCAGGAGGTATCCCATGTGGTCGCCCTCGACCGGGAAGAAGTCGAATCCGCCGGCCGGGTCGGCGACGAAGCCGTCGAGCGTGGTCGCGACGTAGTAGGTCAGTTTTCGCACGAAGGGCTCCTCGGATCGTCGACTACAACACCTGTGGTGGTCAAACTACAACAGGTGTTGTAGTCGATGCTAGAGTTTTTTCATGGCAGCGAATCCGGAGCGCCGAGCACAGCTCGCGGATGCCGGCCTGCGCGTGCTCGGCGCGGACGGCGCCCGCAAGCTGACCCACCGCGCCGTCGACCGGGAGGCAGGAGTGCCCCTGGGCACCTGCGCGAACTACTTTCCGACGCGGGACGAACTGCTCGGCGCCCTCGGTGCGCGCATCTTCGAGCGGCTCGCCCCCGACCCGGACCGGCTCGAGGCGCTCGCCGGCCGGACCCCGAGCGTCGACCTCTACATCGACTACATGCGATACCTCGTCGAGCGCACCACCGCCCAGCCGGACCTGACCGTCGCCCTGATGGAACTGCGCCTCGAGTCCCGCAGAAGCCCGGGACTCGCCGAGGTGCTCGGCGCGACGCTCTCCCGCAACTATCGGCTCGACGTCGAATTCAACGACGCCGCACAGTTACCCGCCACCGCGCTCGAGGTCGCCCTGCTGCACTACGCGGTCGACGGGCTGCTGCTGGACCTGCTCACCACCTCGATCGGTGCCGACGCCACACCCGACGAACTCGTCACCGAACTCGTCACCCGCCTGCTCGGCCGGGCGGGCACCGGCCCGCTCAGCTCGCCGCGCGGTCCGCGAGCAGAGTGAGCGCGTGAAAGACCGTTTCGGCCAGCACGTCCTCGGGCTCCCCCGGGAAGAACTTCTCCTCGGCGTGCGTCGGCCCGCGCCCGGCCACGGCGAACCACACCGTGCCCGGCTCCTGCCCGTCCTGGCTGTCCGGGCCGCCCGCCCCGGTCACCGCCACCGCGAGGTCGGCGCCGAGCAGTTCGACCGTCGACTCGGCCATGGCGCGCGCCGCCGCCTCGCAGACCACCGGGCCCTCCGGCACCCGCAGCAGCGAGTGCTTCACGGCCCGGGAATAGGCGACGATGCCGCCCCGGAACCACCCTGCGCTGCCCGGCGCGGCGCCCAGCCGGGCGGCCAGGGCGCCGGAGGTGAGCGACTCCGCGCACGCGACGGTCAGATCGCGGTCGGCGGCGAGCTCGCCGATCCGCTCGGCCGTCGCGCTGGACCGTGCGGATCCTTCGGGAACGTCGTCGGGCATGGGGAACTCCTTCCGCCGGATGCTGTCCGGACTCTACCGGCCGGCGTGTCGCCGCCGGCGGCAACGGGTAGCCCGCAACCATGAACCCCGAAACCTCCGGCGCGGCGCCGGGCGACGGCGTCACCATGGGCGTGGAGGAGGAATTCCTCCTCGTCGACCCGGCGACGGGTCACCCCGCGCCGGGGTTCGACGCGGTGTGCGGCCGGCTTCCGGGGGTACCCGGGGTGACGTTCGTCGGCGAACTGCACCCGACCCAGATCGAGGCCGTGGGCGGGGTGTGCCGGACCCTCGCGGAGCTGCGGACCCGGCTGACCTCGTCCCGCTCCGCGCTCGACGCCGCAGCCCGCCGATGCGGGCTGCGGTTCGCCGCCGTCGGGGTCCCCGAGTCCGACGCCGGACCCGGCACCCTCGTCGCGGCGGGTCGGCGGGCCGCCATCGCCGAGCGGTACCGCGCGCTGGTCGACGACTACCACGCCTGCGGCTGCCACGTGCACGTCGGCGTCGCCGACCGCGACACCGCGGCAGCCGTGGTGAACCATCTGACCCCGTGGCTGCCCACGCTCGTCGCGCTCGGCGCCAACTCCCCGCGGCACGGCGGCCGCGACACGGGCTACGCGAGCTGGCGCATCGTGCAGCAGAGCCGGTTTCCCGGCTTCGGTCTGCCCCCGTACCTGCGTTCGGCGCAGCACGCCGCCGCTCTCGTCGCCCGCCTGGTCGACGCCGGGGTGCTGCTCGACTCCCGGATGACGTTCTGGCTCGCCCGGCCGTCGGTCCACGTGCCGACGGTGGAGATCCGCGCGGCCGACACCGCCCCAACGGTCGACGGCACGGTCCTGCAGGCGGCCCTGGGCCGGGGCCTGGTCGGCGCCGCTCTCGGCGATCTGCGCCGTGGCGTCGAGGTGCGGCCGGTCGAGCCGGACCTCGGTGCGGCGGCGGTGTGGAGCGCCGCCCGGTACGGTCTCGACGGCCCGGCGGTGGACGTGCACACCGGCACCCGGATCCCGGCCCGGGACATGCTCGCCCGCCTGCTGGACCGCGTCGCGCCGACGCTGCGGGCGCACGGCGATCTCGACGTGGTGCAGAAGCTCCTGGCGGGGCCCCACCCCGTCACCGCTCCCCGCGTATCCACCGGGTGAGGACCGTGCCGTCGTCGTCGGCGAGGACGTGGGCGGGCCGCATCGACGTCACCGCCGTCTGCGGGGCGGTGGCGATGCGTCCCTCCGGACCTGCGGCGAGCAGCGGCGCCAGCGTGAGGCACAGGTCGTCGACCACGCCGTCGGCGATCAGCTGACCGAACAGCCGCGGCCCGCCCTCGCACAGCGCGCGGGTCCAGCCCGCCGCGGCCAGCGCGTCGCGCACCGCGTGCCCGTCGATCGAATGCTCGGCGATCACCCGCACGTCCGCGCCGGCGGCGGCGAGAGAGCGACGACGGGTCCCGGGCGCGGTCTCGCACGTGAGGACGACCGGCGCGACGGTGGTGTCGGTGAACAACCGGCACCCGGGGTCCAGGTGGCATGTGGCGGTGACGACCGCGACGGGCGGCACCTCGCTCAGGCCCGCCTCGAGGCGCCGCTCCCGCAGCGCCGCGCTGGTGCGGGCACCGCCGTAGTTCTCGCCGCGTGCCGTGCCCGCGCCCACGACGATCACGTCGGCCAGGCCCCGCAGCAGCCCGAACACCTTCTTGTCCGACGGTGTGCCGAGCCCACCCGAGCGGCCCTCCACGGCGACGGCCCCGTCGAGGGAGGAGACGAAGTTGACCCGGATCCACGGCGACCGCAGATCGGCCGGATACGCGTAGAGGGCCCGCAGTTCGTCGTCGTCGAGCGGACGGGCCGGGCAGGTCGGATCGTCGAGGCGCCGCATCGCTCGATCACACCACGCGTCGCGGCGCCGTGGGGAATCAGGGCGCGTGCCCGGCGTCGAGGTCACGGACGTCGCCGTGCCGGATCACGTCGTTCAGTTCGCCGTGGCACTCCCCGCCGTCCGGGTCGAGCAGGAATCCGACGTGGTCGCCCAGCGCGGCCCGGCCGACGACGCGTCCGATGAACCACGCCGGGACGCCGTCGAGGACGGGCAGGCCGTGCGGGCCGTCGTGCCACGCGCATCGCGAGAACTTGTCCACCTCGTCGCCCGTCTCGCCGCCGAACAGGCGCGCCAGGGGGAGCTGGTCCCGTCCCAGTACGTGGACGACGAGATGCTCGGCGGCGGTGGCCACCCGGAAGGTGCGGTTCGAGGTGGACAACCCCACCAGGAACCGGGGCGGGTCGATGCTGGCCTGGGTGGCGAACCCCACCAGGCACCCGGTGCGCTCCTCGAGGACCCGGGTGGTGACGACGAACACCGGTTGATCCAGGCGGCCGACGATCGAATGGAACACCTTGTGTGCACTCGTCATGCCTTCATTCCTACGCCGCCCGGCCTCCTGTTCCGGCCGGTTGCGGCGTTTGGTCCCCACCGTGTACGGGTAATCGCGGCAACATGACGGCCAAACACGGCGACCCCGACGTGGCGGAGGACTTCCCGCGACCGGACGATTCTCGCAAACCCGACTCGCCGACCGACCTGACGAAACCGTCGTGGAAGTTCGTGCTGCGCAAGACCGCTCGCGAGTTCAGCCATGATCAGTGCACCGACCTCGCCGCCGCGCTGACGTACTACGCCGTGCTGTCCCTGTTTCCGGCGCTGCTCGTCGTCGTGTCCCTGCTCGGCGTGTTCGGCCAGGGCCAGAGCACCGTGGACGCGGTGATGCAGATCGTCGAGGATCTCGGCCCGGCCACCGCCGTGGACACGCTCCGCGGCCCGGTCGAACAACTCGTGCAGGCGCCGGCGGCCGGGTTCGCGCTCGTCGTCGGTATCGCCGGTGCGCTGTGGTCGGCGTCGGGTTACGTCGGCGCGTTCGGCCGCGCCATGAACCGCATCTACGAGGTCGACGAGGGACGCCCCATCTGGAAGCTGCGGCCGTGGATGCTGCTCATCACCGCCCTCGCGCTGATCGCGATGGGCGCGACGGCCCTCATGCTCGTCGTGAGCGGTCCCGTGGCCCGGGCGATGGGGGACGTGATCGGGCTCGGCGAGACTGCGGTGACGGTCTGGAACATCGCGAAGTGGCCCGTGATCCTGATCCTGGTGATCATGATCGTCGCCGTGCTGTACTACGCGACGCCGAACGTGACGCAGCCGAAGTTCCGCTGGATCAGTGCGGGTGCCGCCATCGCGATCCTCGCGTGGATCGTGGCGTCGGTCGCGTTCGCGTTCTACGTCTCCAACTTCGGCAGTTACAACGAGACCTACGGCTCCCTCGCCGGCGCGATCGTGTTTCTCCTGTGGTTGTGGATCACCAACCTCGCGCTGCTGTTCGGCGCGGAGTTCGACGCCGAGCTCGAGCGTGGACGTCAGCTGCAGGCCGGCATCGAGGCGGAGGAGACGCTGCAGCTGCCGCCGCGGGACACCCGCAACATCGAGAAGAACGAGGAGAAGCGGCAAGAGGACATCGACCGCGGCCGTGAACTCCGCCTTGCGCACACCGCGTCGGCCCGCGAGGGCGCCGACGACGATGCGGAGGGCGACAGATCGGACCGAGACGTCGCACCACACCGAAAGGACTCGACGATGACCGCGTCCCCCGGCGGCACGCACAGTGCCACGGACCCCAGCGAACTGTCCACCGCGCAACTGATCGAGCGGCTCACCACCCAGGTGCCGACCCTGGTGCGCACCGAGGTCACCCACGCCCTCGACGAGGTGAAGGCCAAGGGCACCCGGATGGGCGTCGGCGTCGGCATCGCCGGTGCCGGGCTGATGCTGATCTACCTCGGCGTCGGCGCCCTCATCGCGACCGCGATCCTGGGGCTCGCCACCGTGCTCTCCCCGTGGCTGGCCGCGCTGATCGTCTCGTTGATCGTCCTGGCTGTCGGCGGCACCCTGGCCGCCGTCGGCAGGTCGCGGGCCAAGAACTCGGCCCCACCGGTACCCAGCGAGACGGCGGAGAGTATCCGCAAGGACGTGAACACCGTGAAGGAGCATGTGCGATGACCGGTCCCGACCCCGCACGCAACACCGAGGCCGCCGACGCGGTGCCCAGCGTCGAGCAGCAACGCGCCGAGCTCGCCGAGACGGTGGAGGCCCTCGCCCACAAGGTCGACGTCCCGGCCCGCGCGAAGTCGGCCGCCCAGGAGAAGGTGCACGAAGTCCAGGTGAAAGCGCAGGAACGTCCCCAGATCGTCGCGGCCGTCGTCGGCGGCATCGTCGCGGCCCTCGTCGTGGGCCGGGTGGCGCGCCGCCGCGGCAAGCGCAACGGCAAGCGCAAGGTGGTGCGCCGCCGCCGCAAGCACTGAGCGGGAGGTCTCCTTATCGAGAGGGAGGTTGTTGCGGCATCGCCCGAAAGGGCTCCGCAACAACCTCCCTCTCGACGTTGCGAGCGGCGAGCTATCCGCGCAGTTGCTGCTCGAGCGCCTCGAGCACCGACGGGTCCTCGATCGTCGACGGCACGGTGTACTGCTCGTGGTCGGCGATCTGCCGCATCGTCTTGCGGAGGATCTTGCCGGAGCGGGTCTTCGGCAGCGCCTGCACCACGGTCACGTCACGGAATGTGGCGACCGCGCCGATCTGCTCGCGCACCATCGCCACGAGTTCCTGCCGCAGCGTCTCCGGGTCGATCTCGACGCCGGACTTGAGCACCACGTAACCGGACGGCCGCTGGCCCTTGAGCTCGTCGCGGATGCCGACGACCGCGCACTCGGCGACGGCCGGGTGCGACGCCACCACGGCCTCCATGCTTCCGGTCGAAAGCCGATGGCCGGCAACGTTGATGACGTCGTCGGACCGGCCGAGGACGAACACGTAGCCGTCCTCGTCGACGTAGCCGGAATCGCCGGTGAGGTAGTAGCCCGGGAAGGTCTCCAGGTACGACCGCCGGTAGCGGTCCTCGTCCTGCCACAGCCCGGTCAGGGTGCCCGGGGGCAGCGGCAGAGCGATCACGATGTTGCCCTCGGTGCCGGCTTCGACGGGCTTGCCCTCGGCATCGACGATGTCGACGCGGTAGCCCGGTACCGGCACGGTGGGCGAGCCCGCCTTGATCGGCATGGGGTCCAGGCCGCGCAGGTTCGCGGCGATCGCCCAGCCGGTCTCGGTCTGCCACCAGTGGTCGACGACGGGCCGGTCGAGTACCTTCGTCGCCCACTCGTAGGTGTCCGGGTCGAGCCGCTCGCCCGCGGCGAAGAGCGTACGGAGGGAGGAGATGTCGTAGTTCTCCAGCTCCTTCGCCTCGGGGTCGGCCTTGCGGACGGCGCGGATCGCGGTGGGCGCGGTGAACAACGCGACGACGCTGTTCTCGTTGATGATCCGCCAGAACGCGCCGGCATCCGGTGTGCCCACCGGCTTGCCCTCGTACATGACGGTGGTCGCGCCGATCAGCAGCGGGCCGTAGACGATGTAGGAGTGGCCGACGACCCAGCCCACGTCGGACGCGGTCCACCACACGTCGCCGGGGGAGATGTCGTAGATGTTGCGCATCGACCAGGTCAGCGCCACCGCGTGCCCGCCGTTGTCGCGCACCACGCCCTTCGGCTTCCCCGTGGTGCCGGAGGTGTAGAGGATGTACAGCGGGTCGGTGGCCGCGACGGTGACCGGCCCGGCCGGGTCCGCGTCGGCGGTGAGCTCGTCCCAGTCGAACCACGTGGCGACGGAGGCCTTGTAGTCGGCGGCCGAGCCCGGGATCATCTCCCGGTTCTTGACGATCACGGTGTGCGGCGGGGTCTGCGACAGTGACAGTGCCTGCTCGACCATGGGCAGGTACTCGACGGTGCGGCCCGGCTCGAGGCCGCCGGAGGCGGTGACGAGCAGCACCGGCCGGGCGTCGTCGATGCGGGTGGCGAGTTCCTTGGCGGCGAAACCGCCGAACACCACCGAGTGCACGGCGCCGATGCGGGCGCACGCGAGCATCGCGATCGCGGCCTCCGGGATCATCGGCATGTAGATCACGACGCGGTCGCCGGCGACGACGCCCTGATCGCGCAGCACCCCGGCGAAGGCCGCGACCTCGTCCAGCAGCTCGGCGTAGGTGTAGGTGCGCTTGGCGGGGACCATCGCCGAATCCCAGATCAGGGCGGGCCGGTCGCCGTGTCCGGCCTGCACGTGCCGGTCGAGGGCGTTGAAGCTGGTGTTGAGCGTGCCGTCGGGGAACCAGCGGAACGACGGGGCCTGCGAGCCGTCGAGGGCGCGCGTCGGCGTGTTCACCCAGTCCACGGCGCGGGCCGCCTCGAGCCAGAACCCCTCGGGGTCCTCCACGCTCTGCCGGAAGGCCTCCGCGTACGAGCTCATCGATTCGCATCCTCTCTGACCACAGCCTGTGACGCTGACCACCCTATTCGAGAGCCCCCGGGGTGAGGCACTGCCCGTTCGGCCGGTGCGCCGGGCGGCGCCTCGGCGTCGGTGAGCGGGCACGCGGCTACCGGGGCAGCCCCAGCTTCCGGTAGCGCTCGAGCCGCCGCCGGTATCGCAGCGTCGGGTCCTGGCCGACGAGCACGCCGAGTTCGCGGGCGACGGCGGCACCGACACGCTTGGCGAACTCGGTGGGCTCCTCCGCGGCATCGGGGAACTCGGGGATCACACCGTCGACGACACCGTCGCGCAGCAGGTCGCGGGAGCGGATGCCCTGAGCCGCCGCCATCTGCGGGGCGTGGGTGGTGTCGCGGTGCACGATCGCGCTGGCGCCCTCGGGCGGCAGCGGGGCGAGCCAGCCGTTCTGCGCGCACAGCACCCGGTCGGCGGGCAGCAGCGCCAGCGCGCCACCGCCGGTGCCCTGCCCGAGGAGCACCGACACCGTGGGCGTCGGCAGGGTCACCAGGTCGGCCAGGCAGCGGGCGATCTCCGGTGCGAGTCCGCGTTCCTCGGCCTCCTTGGACAGCGAGGCGCCGAGCGTGTCGATCACCAGCACGAGGGGAAGGCGGAGTTCGTCGGCCAGCCGCATCGCGCGCCGCGCCTCGCGCAGCGCGCCCGGACCCATCGTCCGCGCTGCGGACTGCCCGCTGCGGTCCTGGCCGAACAGCACGCACGACGCGCCGCGGAACCGGGCGAGCGAGACCAGCACGGTGCGGTCGGACTCGCCCTGCCCGGTGCCGGACAGCGGGACCTGCGCGGCCGCGGCATGCCGCAGCAACTGCCGGATGCCGGGACGCTCCGTCCGGCGGGAGAGCATTACCGACTGCCACGCCGGCACGTCGGGCACGTCGTCGGCGGAGGTGACCGCGGGACCTGCGGACGCATCGATGACCGTCGGCTCGGTGAGCACGCGGAGCATCCGGTGCACGAGCTGGCGGACCCCGGCGAGCGGCACCACCCCGTCGATCACGCCCTTCTGGGACAGGTTCTCGGCGGTCTGCACGCCCTCCGGGAAGGCCTCGTGGTAGAGCGCCTGGTAGACGCGGGGGCCGAGAAAGCCGACGAGCGCGCCGGGTTCGGCGGCGGTGACGTGCCCGAGCGAACCCCACGACGCGAACACCCCGCCGGTGGTGGGGTTGCGCAGGTACACCAGATAGCCGAGGTGCGCGGCCTTGTGAGCGGTGACGGCCGCCGCGATCTTGACCATCTGCACGAACGCGAGGGTGCCCTCCTGCATCCGGGTGCCGCCGGACGTGGGGGAGGCCAGCAGCGGCAGCTTCTCGCGGGTGGCGCGTTCCACGGCGAGGACGATGCGCTCGGCCGCGGCCACCCCGATCGACCCGGCGAGAAAAGCGAACTCGCAGGCGATCACCGCGACGTGCCGGCCGTGCACGGTTCCGACGCCGGTGATCACGGACTCGTCGACGCCGGACTTCGCCGCCGCGGCCTCGAGCTCGGCGCGGTACTGCTCGTCGGGGTGCACGTCGACGGGGGCGGTGTCCCAGGAGTGGAAGCTGCCCGCGTCGAGCACGCTGTCGATGAACTCCTGCGCCGAGATCCTGAGGGCCATGGCACGACCCTAGCCGTGCGTCCTTCGGGCGCCTCCAGGCTCCCGAAGGACGCACCGGCGCCTACCGGCCGATCGCCTCCTTCCAGGTGACCACGCGGCCGATGCGCAGGATGGACCGGCGGTAGATCCGCGCCCCGACCACGCTCAGGGCGCCGGTCACGAGCAGCATCAGCACGATCGTGCCGACGATCTGCAGCGGGGTCGCCACGCCGGAGGCGATGCGCAGCGGCATCAGGATCGCCGAGAACGGCGGGATCCAGCTCAGCACGGTGCTCCACGTCGACTCGGGGTCGTCCACGGACGAGAAGGCCGCGAAGAACATCGCGACGATGAGCACCATCAGCGGGGACGCGGTGGCGTTCACGTCCTCCTGGCGCGACACCATCGAGCCGGCCGCGGCGTAGAGGACCGCGAAGAACGCGAACCCGAGGACGAACCAGCCCAGTGTGCCGGCGAGCGTGCCCAGGGCCGCGCCGGTGACGGTGAGTGTGCCGGTGGCGAGACCGGCCCCCACCCCGGCCACCCCGTATGCGGTGAGCTGCAGCAGACCCACCGCACCGATGCCGAGGATCTTGCCCCACAGCAACTGCAGCGGGCGCAGCGTCGACAGCAGCAGCTCCACCACGCGCGACGACTTCTCCTCGACCACGCCCATCGCCACGTACATCCCGAACATCATGATCTGCATGTAGAGCAACACGACCGCCGCGATCGCCAGGGTGGTGCGCTGCGCCTGCTCCGGGTCCGGCGGGTCGAGGGCCTCGACGGTCACGGTGGCGCGGGCGGTGTCCGCCGCCAGCGCGGACGGGTCGACGCCGCGCGCGGTGAGGGCGTCGACCTGCGCCTGCTGCGCGACGGCCGTGTCGATCGTCGCGCGCACGGCCGGGTCGATCTCCGATTCGGCGACGGCGGTGACGGAACCCGCCGGGCCCGGGACCAGCGCGACGTCGAGCTCGCCGTCGCGTACCCGGTCGCGGCCGGTGCCGGCGTCCGGGATCTCCGTGACGTCGACCGGGCTGCCCGTGGCTTCTCCGACGGCGGTGACGGCGGCGCCGAGGGCCGGGTCGCCGACGACGCCGACGGTGGCGGGTTCGTCGTCGCCGGAGAACAGCGACACGGCGACGATGCCGCCGACGATCGCGAGCAGGATGATCGCGTTGCTGATCAGGAAGCTCTTCTTGCGGATCTGGGTGAGGAACTCACGGCGGGCCACCAGCGCGACGGCGCGGGCGGGACTCAACGGGGCGCTCACGCTGCGACCACCTCTCGGAACAGGTCGGTCAATGTCGGCCGACGAACGGAGAACTCGTGCACCGGGCCGGTGGCGAGCGCGGCCCGGAGGATCTGCTGGTCGTCGGCGCCGTTGCCGAGGACGAGGACGGTGCGCCCGCCGCCGTGCGCGACGGTGGTGACGCCGGGCAGCCCGGCGGCCCAGCCCTCGGGGGCCTGTGGGGCGTGCACCTCGAGCCGAGCCTCACCGTGGCCGCGCAGTTCGTCGACGGTGCCGACGGCGCGCATCGTTCCCTTGGAAATGATCCCGACACGGTGGCAGAGCCGTTGCACGAGATCGAGCTGGTGGCTCGAGAAGATCACCGGGACACCGGTTTCGGCCTTCTCCATCAGCACGTCGCTCATGACGTCGACGGCGACGGGGTCCAGGCCCGAGAACGGCTCGTCGAGGACCAGCACCCTCGGGTCGTGCACCAGGGCGGCCGCGAGCTGGACCCGCTGCTGGTTACCGAGGGAGAGCGCGTCGACGGCGTCGTCCACCCGCTCGGCGATGCCCAGCCGGCTCGTCCAGCGCGTCACGGCGGCATCGGCCTCGGAACGGGAGAGTCCGTGCAGCCGAGCGAGGTACGACAGTTGCGCGCCGACCTGCATCTTGGGGTACAGCCCCCGTTCCTCCGGCATGTACCCGATGGTGCGGCGCACCTGGAGGTCGACGGGCCGGCCGTCGAGCCGGACCTCACCGGAGTCGGCGGCGAGCACCCCGAGGACGATCCGCATGGTGGTGGTCTTCCCGGCGCCGTTGCTGCCGACGAAGCCGAACAGCTCACCGGGCCGCACGTCGAAGGTGACGTCGTCGAGCGCGACGACGTCACCGTATCGTTTCGAGACACCGTTGATCGTGAGCGTCACGTTTCCTCCGTCTTCTCGGGTTGTTCTCTGCGTCAGTCGGTTTCGTCGTGATCGGGGTTGTTCCAGGCGAGGATCATCGCGGGCAGGCAACCGCCGATCAGCGTCGCGGTCAGCGTCATGAGCCCGCCCGCATAGGCCATCCTGGGATGCATGCCGTCGGTCAGCACGCTGCCGACGACGAGGTAGAGCACCGGAATCATCACCAGGGACTGGGTCACGGTCAGGGCGATCGAGCGAGCGCTGTTGCGTTCCTGGATCTCCCGCTCGTCGAGGGCCGCGCGCGGTGCGTCGCCCTGCCGGCCCGAGACGATCTGCAGCGAGATCCAGAGGGGGAAGAACGCCAGGCACGCCGGCAGCCACAGCAGTGGTCCCCGTTCGAAGAAGTGGCACAGCACGCCCACGGTGAACATGAGAACGAACGTCGCGGCGAGAGCTACGACCAGGATTCGGCGGCGTCGACGAGTGCGCCAGCGCGGCAACATGTTCCGGAACTTTTCTTCGTTCCTCAGGAAGCGCCGGGTGCGGAAGGCCTCGTACCGTTCGAGGAGGGTGGCGTCGTGCACGGGCATCTCGGTCACTGTGCGTCACGTCCTTCGGTTGCGGTGCGGATCCGGTACACCTCGGTGGACAGCGGCCCGAACTCGGTGCGGGAGAACACGGCCTCGACCGGGAGGCCGAAGACGTCGCAGATGCGGAAGGCGAGGTCGAGGCTCGGGTAGTGGTCGCCACGCTCGAGGGCGCCGACGGTCTGGGGATTGACCTCGACGAGCTGCGCGAGCTGCGCGCGGCTCATCCCGCGTTCCGCGCGCAGGACGCGGATGCGGTTGTGGATCGGCAGGGTTTCCCCCCGACGTACCGGACTCATACAACGAAGTATTGTAAAAACCCAACGAACGGTCAAGCGGTGTCGACGCGTCCGCGCGGCAGGCAGCACCCCGGCGCGCCGCCGAAAGACCCGCGGGAGTCCTACTCGAGCAGCCCGCGGAGCCGGTCGAGCTCGCGCCGGTCCCGCTTGGTGGGCCGGCCCGTGCCGCGGTCGCGGCGGGGAATCGAGGCGAGGATCTCCTTCGGTGGGGGAGGGGGACTGTGGTCCTCGTACGCCTGGGCGGCGACCGGCGCCCCCACCCGCTTGGCCAGCAGCTGCGTCACCCGCACGATCCGTTCCGCCCCGGCCACGCGCACCCGCACCTCGTCGCCGACCTTCACGGGCTGCGACGGCTTCGCGGGGGCGTCGTTGACCCGCACGTGCCCGCCGCGGCACGCGGCCGCGGCGGCGGACCGCGTCTTGAACAGGCGCACCGCCCAGGTCCAGCTGTCCACCCGGACGCTGCCCGCCGTCATGCCGGCTCCTCCGTCAGCCGCCCCCCGTCGAGGTGCCACCGGCGGGTCGAACGGGTGTTGGCGAGCATCCGGCGATCGTGGGTGACCAGCAGCAGCGTGCCCTCGAAGCTGTCGACGGCCTGCTCGAGCTGCTCGATCGCGGGCAGGTCCAGGTGGTTCGTCGGTTCGTCGAGCACCAGCAGGTTCACCCCGCGGGCCTGCAGCAGGGCCAGTCCGGCCCGGGTGCGTTCGCCCGGTGACAGCGACGACGCGGACCGCAGCACGTGGTGGCCCCTGAGCCCGAACTTGGCGAGCAGCGTCCGCACCTCCGCGTCCGGCCAATCCGGCACCTGCGCGGCGAAGGCGTCCACGAGCGGCTCGTCGCCCTCGAACAGCGCACGTGCCTGGTCGATCTCGCCGATCCTCACGCCCGACCCGAGGGCCGCGGTGCCGGTGTCGGGCCGGATCCGGCCCAGCAGCAGGCGCAGCAGCGTCGTCTTCCCGGCGCCGTTCGGGCCGGTGACGACGATCCGGTCGCCCCACTGCACCTGCGTCGTGACGGGGCCGAGCACGAAGTCGCCGCGGTCGACGCGTGCGCCGTTCAGGGTGGCCACCACCGCACCGCTGCGCGGCGCCGCCGCGATCGACATGCGCAGCTCCCACTCCTTGCGCGGCTCCTCGACGACGTCGAGCCGCTCGATGCGGCGCTGCGTCTGCCGCGCCTTCGCCGCCTGCTTCTCGGTGGCCTCGGCGCGGAACTTCTTGCCGAGCTTGTCGTTGTCCTTGGACTTGCGGCGGGCGTTGCGGACCCCGTGCTCGAGCCAGTTGCGCTGCATCCGGGCGCGATCCTCGAGCTCCTGCTTGGTGTCCGCGTACTCCTCGTAGGTCTCGCGGGCGTGCCGCCGAGCCACCTCGCGTTCGACGAGGTAGGCCTCGTAACCGCCGTCGTACACCGCGATCTGTTGCTGCGTCAGATCCAGTTCGACGATCCCGGTGACCGTGCGGGCCAGGAACTCGCGGTCGTGGCTGATCACCATCAGCGCGGTGCGGGTCTCGGCGACGAATCGCTCGAGCTGATCGAGGCCGGCCAGATCGAGGTCGTTCGTGGGTTCGTCGAGCAGCAGCACGTCGTACCGGGACAGCAGCAGGGCCGCCAGCCCGGCCCGCGCCGCCTGTCCCCCGGAGAGCCCCGTCATGGGCGCGTCCAGCCCGACCTCGAGGCCCAGGTCGGCGACGACCTTCTCGGCGCGTTCGGCGAGATCCGCGCCGCCGAGCGCGAGCCACCGTTCCAGGGCGGGGGTGTAGTCGTCGACATCGGTGGTCCCCAGCGCCTCGGCCGCGGCGTTCATCGCGTGCTCGGCGTCGGTGACACCGGTCCGTCGGCCGAGGAAGCCGAGGATCGTCTCGCCCGGGACGCGCTCGGGTTCCTGGGCGAGATACCCGACGGTGGCGTCGGGCGGGCTGAGGACGACCGTGCCGGTGACGTCGGCGGTGCCGACCCCGGCGAGCGTCGTGAGCAGGGTGGACTTGCCTGCGCCGTTGGCGCCGACCAGGCCGATCACGTCGCCGGGCGCGACGGTCAGGCTCAGGTCGGTGAACAGGGTGCGTTCGCCCCGGGAGGCGGACAGGCCGCTGATGCGCAGTGTTGCAGTCACCTCTCGATTATCCCCACGCGCGTCGCGGGGTTTCCGGATGGTGGGATGCGGGGAACACCGGGCGGCCGGAACGGGTTGGGCCGATCATGACCGTTCCCACGATCACCCTCAACGACGGCAACACCATTCCGCAGCTCGGCTTCGGCCTGTGGCAGGTCGAGGACGAGCAGAGCTACGACGCGGTGACCGAGGCGCTGCGGGTGGGCTACCGCAGCATCGACACCGCGGCCCTCTACGGCAACGAGGCCGGCACCGGCCGCGCGCTGCGCGACTCGGGCGTCCCCCGCGACGAGCTGTTCGTCACCACCAAGCTGTGGAACAGCGACCAGGGCTACGACTCGGCGCTGCGCGCCTTCGACACGAGCCTGGGCAGGCTCGGCCTCGACTACGTCGACCTGTACCTGATCCACTGGCCGGCGCCGGCCCAGGACCGCTACATCGACACCTTCCGCGCCTTCCAGAAGATCAAGGCGGAGGGCCGCGCCCGCTCGATCGGCGTCTCCAACTTCCGGGTCGAGGATCTCGACCGGCTGATCGACGCCGTCGGCGAGGTCCCGGCCGTCAACCAGATCGAGCTGCATCCGCGGTTCAACCAGGCCGAGCTGCGGGCGTATCACACCGGCAAGGGCATCGCCACCGAGGCCTGGAGCCCCCTCGGCCAGGGCACCGTGCTCGAGGACCCGACGCTGAGGTCGATCGCGCAGGCGCACGGCCGCACCGTCGCGCAGGTGATCCTGCGCTGGCACATCCAGCTCGGCACCATCGTCATCCCGAAGTCCGTCACGCCCGAGCGCATCGCGAGCAACTTCGACGTCTTCGGTTTCGAGCTGACCGCGGACGACCTCGACCGCATCCGCGGGCTGCACGACGACGGCGGCCGCATCGGCGGCGATCCCGCCACGTTCTCCTGATCCGCGGGGCCGGGGCGGTGGCCGAATGTGACACGCGTTCGATCTGATCGACGCAGTGTGACATTCGGCCCGGGCGGGCGATGAGTTCTCCCGGTCCGACCGGTCCGTATCGATACGGGCTCCGGCCGGAGCCGGGAGAGGAGTCGTCGTGAGCACACCTGTCACCACCACCGTCGATGCCCGCTTCGGGGACGAAGGGGAGCCGCCCCTGCCGTGGACCGACACGGAGGAGCTTCTCGAGTCCGCGCAGCTGTACTGGCTCAGCACGGTCCGGCGCGACGGCGTACCGCATGTGACACCGCTGATCGGACTGTGGCACGCGGGCGGATTCGTCTTCTGCACGGGCCCGGGCGAGCAGAAGACGCACAACCTCCGGCACAACGATGCGGTGGCTGTCACCACGGGCGTCGCGACGTGGGCGGCCGGCACGGACGTCGTGGTCGAGGGGCGGGCCCGGCGCGTCACCGACGGCGACGCGCTGCGCGACGTCGCCGAGGCGTACTACGTCAAGTACGGCCAGCAGTGGCGGTTCGAGGTCCACGGCGACGCCGTCGGGCCGGTGGACGACCCGGGCTGGGTCTTCCGCGTCGAGCCGAGCAAGGTGCTCGTCTTCGCCAAGGGGCCGTTCGGGCAGACCACGCACCGGTTCGCCTGACCGCCCGTGCCGACGGCCCGTTCCCGGCCGGATGTCACATTGCTTCGATCCGATCGAATGCATGTCACATTCGGCCACACAACCGCGCGAGCACCGCGCCGGTCGCCTGTCAGCGGGGCGGGCCGGCGTCCAGCGTGAGCGTGGCGGTGCGTCGCTGCCCGGCGGCGTCGAGCCAGCCGATCTCCACGCTGTCGCCCGGCCGTCGCGCCATCAGCATTTCCTCGAGGTCCGCCGTGGACGAGACCGGGCGCCGGTCGAACGCGACGATGACGTCGCCGATCTCGAGGTCGGTGCCGGCGGCCGGGGTGCCGTAGCCGACCCACAGCACTTCGGCGCCGGTCTCCTGGCCGCCGGTCCGGCCGGTGGTGACGCTCACGCCGAGCAGCGGGGTCGGGCCGACGTGCACCGTCCCGGCGCTCGTGCCGGTACGGACCTGGTCCACCACGTCGAGGGCGATCCCGATGGGCACCGCGTACGCCTCGGGTGGGTCGGGGACGACGGCCGGATCCGGTTCCAAGGCCCCGGCGGTGTTCACCCCCACGACGGTGCCGAACGCGTCGACGAGCGGACCCCCGGAGTCCCCGGGCCGGATCGCCGCGTCGACCTGCAGCATTCCGCTGAGCCGGCGCAGGGATCCGTCCATCGAATCGCGCACCGACACCGTCTTGTCGACGGCGACGACCGTGCCGGGCGCAGGCACGACGACCCCGCCGCCGTCCGCGTTGCCGAAGGCGGTCACCGGCGCTCCCGGTTGCGGAAGGGGGCTCTCGGTGACGGCCGCGACCGGCAGGCCGGCGGCGGAGCCGAGTTGCAGTACGGCGATGTCGAGGGTGGTGTCGTAGCCGAGCACCGCGACGTCGTAACTCGCACCCGTGTGGGGGCTGACCGCGCTGATGTCGGTGGCGCCGGTGACGACGTGGTGGTTCGTGAGCACCGTGCCGTCGGCGGTGAGGACGATGCCGGTGCCCGAGATGCCGCGCCAGCCGCGGTTGGCGGAGAGGGTGACGACGGCCGGCGTGATCCGTGCCGCCACCTCCTCGGTGGTAGGCACGACGGGCGGGGCGGGTGCCGGGGGTGGCGGCGGCAGCACGACGATCTCGACCGTCGCCGGCGCGGTGAGCACCAGTCCGGCGGACACCATCGCCAGGACGGCGCCGATGCGGCGGATCACGGCCCCGGCGCGGTGGCCGCGAGATGGTCGACGAGTTCGCGGGCGGCGGCGCGACCGGCGCGGTTCGCGCCGATGGTCGACGCCGACGGCCCGTACCCGACGAGGTGGACCCGCGGGTCCGCGGCGACCTGCGTCGCCAGCTTCCCCGTCATGGTGATGCCGCCGCCGGGATTGCGCAGGCCGAGGGGCGCGAGATGGTCGAGGGAACTGCGGAAACCGGTGCACCACAGGATGACATCGACATCGAGCGTGGTGCCGTCGGGCCACCGGACGCCGGTCTCGGTGATCTCGTCGAACATCGGGAGGCGGTCGAGTGCGCCGCGTTCGCGGGCCGCACGGATAGCGGGCGTGACCGGCAGTCCGGTCACCGACACCACCGACCCGGGCGGCAGGCCCCGCCGTACCCGGTCCTCGACCAGCGCGACGGCGGCCCGGCCGAGTTCCGGGGTGAAATCCTCGTCGCGCCAGGCGGGTTCGCGGCGGGTCACCCAGGTGGTTTCGGTGACGCGGGAGATCTCGTCGAGCAGCTGCACCGCCGAGATGCCGCCGCCGACGACGAGGACGTGGCGGCCGGTGAACTCGTCGGCGCTGCGGTAGTCCCGGGTGTGCAGCTGGCGTCCGCGGAAGCGGGTGGCGCCCGGGTACCAGGGCACGAAGGGGTGTTCCCACGTGCCGGTGGCGTTGACCAGTCCGCGGGCGGAATACACGCCGCGGTCGGTCTCCACGCGCAGTCGCTCGCCGCGGGCGCACACCACGCCGACCTGGACGGGGCGGTGCACCGGCAGGTGGAAGCGGGCCTCGTAGGCGCGGTAGTACTCGGGAACCGCGGCGGCCGCCGGCACCTGCCCGGCGGTGGTGTCGACCGCTTCGGAGAACGGCCACCCCGGCAGGTCGTGTACTCCGTTGACGGTGCTCAGCGTCAACGACGGCCACCGCTCCTGCCAGGCGCCGCCGGGGCCGAACGACCGGTCCAGCACGACGAACCCGGACTCCGGTTCGACGCCGAACCGCTGCAGGAAGTAGGCGGTGGACAGCCCGGCCTGTCCCGCGCCGATCACCACGACGTCGACGGGGGTCGCCGGTGCGTCCGTCGTCATCACCGCCCTCCCTTCCGTGGGTCCGCACCCATGATGCACCGGCGTCCCCGTCGCCGCCGTGCCGTCGGCACGATCGGGGCCGTGCCGTCGGCACGATCGGGTCCGTGCCGTCGGCACGATCGGGGCCGGCGCGACCACCGTCGGAGGGACTCACGGGCTTGTCCGCACGGCCAAAAATGTGATATCACTTTAATATCGCATTGCAATGACCGGGAAGGGAGTCACCGCCATGTCCGCCACCCCCTCCGTAACCATCGAGCGGCCCGGACGATCCGCGAGCGGCTGGTCCGTCCTCGCGATCGCGCTCGCCGTGGACGTCGTGGCAGCGGCGCTCGCCGTGTTCGGCGCGGTGAACCACAACGTCGCGCTCGTCGTGGCCGGCGCGGTGCTGTTCGTCCCCGCCACCGTGGCGCTCGCCGGCCTGGTCCTCGTCGAACCCAACGAGGCCCGCGTGCTGCAGTTGCTCGGCAGCTCGTACTCGGGCACCCTCCGGCAGGACGGGCTGCGCTGGATGAACCCGCTCAACACCCGGCGCAAGATCTCCACCCGCATCCGCAACCACGAGACCGGGATCGCCAAGGTCAACGACGCCGACGGCAACCCCATCGAGATCTCCGCCGTCATCGTGTGGCAGGTCGAGGACACCGCCCGGGCCGTGTTCGACGTCGACGACTTCGAGGAGTTCGTCGCCGTGCAGACCGAGGCGGCCGTCCGCCACATCGCCGGCAGCTACCCGTACGACGCGGGCCCGGAGACGTTGTCGCTGCGGCAGAACGCCGACGAGATCACCTCGAGGCTCTCCGCGGAAGTCGACGAGCGGGTCGGATCCGCCGGCGTGCGGGTCGTCGAATCCCGGATCAACCGGCTCGCGTACGCGCCCGAGATCGCGCAGGCCATGCTGCGCCGCCAGCAGGCGGGTGCCGTCATCGCCGCGCGCGAGCAGATCGTCAGGGGCGCGGTCGGCATGGTCGGAACCGCCCTCGAACAGCTCGAGAAGGAGCACACCATCGAGCTCGACGAGGAGCGCAGGGCCGCGATGGTGAGCAATCTGCTCGTGGTCCTGTGTGGTGACCAGAGCGCGCAACCGGTGCTCAACACCGGATCGCTCTACGCCTGAGGGCTCGTCGACGCCATGGCGGAACGCAAGAAGCTCCTGCTCCGGCTCGACCCGGCGGTCCACGACGCGCTCGCGCGGTGGGCCGCCGACGAGTTGCGCAGCACCAACGCGCAGATCGAGTTCCTGCTCCGGCGCGCGCTGAGCGAGGCGGGACGCATGCCGCGCGACGCCGGGCGCATCCGCAAGCCCGGCCGGCCGCGCGCGGACGAGGGCTGACGCGGAGCGACGTCGCGCCCGTGCGCGGCGGGTGCGATGATGCGTGCCGGCGACGAAAGGTGAAGCACACATGATGGGGATCAGCCGCGACGGCGACGTGGTCACGCTCGAACTGCGGCGCGAGGAGCGCCGCAACGCGCTCAACACCGAGCTGTGCGTCCAGGTCCGGGAGGGACTCGAGGAGGCGCTCGACGGGGGTGCGCGTGCGGTCGTGATCACCGGCCGGGGCTCGAGCTTCTGCGCCGGCGCCGACCTGTCGGGGGACGTCTACGCGGAGGGATTCCTCGACAGCCTGGGCGAGATGCTGCGTGCCATCCAGGAGGCGCCCGTGCCGGTGATCGCCGCGATCAACGGCCCCGCCATCGGCGCGGGCACCCAGCTCGCTCTCGCCGCGGACCTGCGGGTCGTCGCGCCGGGTGCTCGCTTTGCGATTCCCGCGGCGCGCCTTGGTATCTCGGTGGACCGGTGGACGGTACGACGGCTGGCCTCCCTGCTCGGCGGCGGCCCCTCGCGGGCCGTGCTGCTCGCCGCCGAGCCGGTCGACGCCCACGAGGCCGTGGACCGCGGCCTGGCCAACCGGATCGGCGACCTCGTCGCCGCGCAGTCCTGGGCACACGAGATCGCCAAGCTCGCACCGCTGTCGCTGCACGCGATGAAGCTGTTCCTCAACGACGACGGCACCCGCGACGAGCCGTCGCCCGAGCAGACGGCCGCGCTGGCCGCGGCGTGGCTCAGCGAGGACGTCCAGGAGGCCCGGCTCGCCCGCGCGGAACGCCGGGAGCCGGTCTTCCGCGGCCGCTGAGCGCGCCCGCGCCCCTCTACAGTGGTGGGGTGAGCGTCAAGCAGACCGCCTCGTCCGCCCTCGCCGGCGCCGGCTTGCTGTGGGTGGCGCGCGCCGCCCGCGGCGTCCCCGGCTCGATCGGCGCGACTCCGGCGGACATCCGCCCGTACGCCGCCGGCTCACCCCGGTATCGGAACGGCCGGTTCCACAACTCGGAGCCGAGCAGCACGGTGCTGCCCGAGGCCGGCGGCAGCCTCGTCAAGGACATGCTCACCCGACGGTCTTCCGGCACGCCGCGCGACGCGGTGCCGCTCGCGCCGCAGCTCGCGCCGGTGCAGGCCGCGGAACTGGCGGTCACCTGGTACGGGCACTCGAGCGTCCTCCTCGAGATCGACGGCCACCGGATCCTCGCCGACCCGGTGTGGAGCGAGCGGGTCTCGCCGTCGCCGGCCGTGGGCCCGGCCCGGTTGCACCCGTCGCCGGTCGAACTGGCGGAACTGCCGCCGATCGACGCCGTCGTGATTTCCCACGACCACTACGACCACCTGGACCGCGAGACCGTGGAGGCGCTCGCGGCCACGCAGCGCGAGGCCCGGTTCCTGGTGCCGCTCGGCGTGGGCGCGCACCTGCGCCGGTGGCGGATCCCGGCCGACCGGATCGTCGAGCTGGACTGGGACCAGCACACCGAGGTGGGCGCGCTCACCGTCACGTGCACCGAGGCGCGGCACTTCTCCGGACGCGGCCTGATCCGCAACATCACGCTGTGGTCGTCGTGGGTGATCGCGGGGCCGACGCGAACCGCGTTCTTCGGCGGCGACAGCGGCTACACGCCCCGGTTCGCCGGCATCGGGGACCGCTACGGCCCGTTCGATCTGACGTTGCTGCCGGTGGGGGCGTACGACCCGCGGTGGCCCGACGTGCACATGAACCCGGAGGAGGCGGTGCGCACCCACCTCGATCTCGGGGGCGGCGACCACCCCGGCCTGCTCGTCCCCGTGCACTGGGGCACCTTCAACCTGGCGTTCCACGCGTGGTCGGAGCCGATCGCGCGGCTCCTGCCGGCCGCTCGGGAGGAGGGGGTGCCCACGGCCGTGCCGATGCCGGGGCAGCGGGTCGACGCACTGCGGCCGGGCTCGCAGGATCCGTGGTGGGTTCCGCTCGGCTGACCCCGGGCCGGTAGGGGTTTCCAGGCCGGTAGGGGTTTCCGGGCCGCCGCAGCGGGTATCCCGCCGTCCGTCGGGGAGCGTCGGAGGGAGGGCGGGGCCATCGTCGAATCGTTGCTCTTCGGGATCATCGCCTCGAGTGCGCTGGTGCTCGGTGCCCTGGTGGGCGGATGGGTGGAGATCCCCAAACGCGTTCTCGCGGCGATGCTGGCGTTCGCCGCCGGCGCGCTCATCACCGCCCTGTCGTTCGAGTTGTTCGAGGATTCGTACGAGAAGGGCGGCATCTGGCGCGCGGCGATCGGACTCGTCGTCGGCGCGCTCGTGTTCACCGTGCTCAGCGCGTGGCTGGACCGGGTGGCCGAGGGCCGGCGGGAGAAGGACCACGGCAGCGAGAAACTCGACGTCGACGCGGCCGCCGAGGAAACCGCGCCGTCGTCGTCCTCGGTGAGCGGGGCGGCCGGGCTGGCGCTGCTGGCGGCGGTCACGCTCGATGGGGTGCCCGAGAACGTGGCGCTCGGTGTGTCCCTGGGGGAGGGCACCGGCGGCCTCGCCCTGCTGGTCGCGATCTTCGTGTCCAACTTCCCGGAGTCGCTCGTCGGCAGCGCCTCCATGCGCGCTCAGGGCCGGTCCCGGGGGTACATCCTCGGGATGTGGGTCGCGTGCGCCACGCTGCTGACCGTCGCCGTCGTCGTCGGGGCCGGGCCGCTCGCGGTGACCCCGCCGGAGACGATCTCCCTGCCGTTGGCGTTCGCGGCGGGCGCGGTGCTGGCGTCGCTGGCCGACACGCTCATGCCGGAGGCCTACGAGAAGGGCGGTCCCACGGTCGCGCTGAGCACCGCCGCGGGATTCGTGCTGTCGTTCGTCCTCGCGACGCTGTGAGCGGTGTCAGCGCGTCGTAGCGGCACGCTTGCGTTCGACGAGCGCCCGCGTGACGAGGAAGGCGATCGCCACACTCGCGACGGTACGCACCAGGCGGTTGACGTCCACCGCCGGCTGCCACGACAGCTTGCCGCCGCTGATGACGTACGCGCCCACCGGGCGAGCCCCGACGCCGAAGCCGCCGCCCTCGCCGTTCTCCCCGTCGGGCGAGTACCCCCCGCCTCCGCCGGCACCGCCGGAGACCACGGCCGCGGTGATGACCGTCAGGCCGTCCTTCTCGACCGGCTCCGAGTACACGCGCTTGACCGTGACCGTGTCGCGTGCCTTGGCCATCAGGTCCTCGAGATTCATGTCCGCCCCCTGTCGTCGTGGATTCGACTCCGGCCGGTTCGCCGGCCCGTGCCCATTCTCGGCCGCGGGCCGCCGCCGGGGAAGTGTCCTAGGTCCCTGCGACGGCGAAGGCGCGACGGCTGTGCCGGACGAGTTCGCGCAGGGCCGGAGCGTCCGTATCGGACCAGATCAGCGACAGCACCGCGGGCCCGGTGGCGTCGTCCAGGGTGAGCCCGCACAACCGGCCCTCGAAGTGCGCGGTCATCGAGCGGCTGAGGATCGCCACGCCCAGCCCGCGGAGGGCGAGGTCGGCGACGGTGTCCGGGGAACTGGCCTGCAGGGCGATGTCGGGGCGCAGGCCGGCGGCGGCACACGCCCGGTCGAACACGGTCCGGATCCCGGTGCCCTCGGGCATGGACACGACGGGGTGCGCGCACACGTCCGCGAGCGTGAGGCGGGCGCGGCCGGTCAGCGGGTGACCGGGCGGCACGGCCGCGACGATCGGTTCGCTGACGAGGGTGAGCGCCTCGAGGCCCGGGGGCGGGCTGCCGGCGGAGCCGACGAGGGCGAGGTCCACGGTGGCGCAGCGGACCCGCTCGACGAGCCGGTCGGAGGCGTCCTCGACGAGGGTGATCTCGACCCCCGGGTGCGCGCGGTGGAACGCGGCGAGCGCGTCGAACAGCCCGGTGACGGTGCAGGCGGTGACCATGCCGACCACCAGCCGTCCGCGGATCAGTGCCGTCACCTCCTCGACCGCCTGCCGGGCGGCCGCGGCGGACGCCAGCGCGGCCCGGGCGTGCGGCAGGGCCGCCTCCCCGGCCGTGGTCAGGGTGGCGGTGCGGGTGGAGCGGTCGAACAGGGCGGCGCCGAGGTCGTGCTCGAGCCGGCGGACCTGGGCGCTGATCCCGGACTGGCTGATGTGGACGCGGTGGGCCGCCCGGGTGAAGTTCGCCTCCTCGGCCACCGCGACGAAGTACTCGAGCTGCCGCAGTTCCATAACCCCGGATTCTAGTTCCGATCAGAACAATCTGTTGGACTTCTGACTCTGCGGGTCGGAGGCTGGAGGTGTCCCGCTTCCGTTCCTGGAGAGGATGACCGTGTCCGACGCAGAGAAGGCTTGGCAGCCAGAGGATCTCACCCGCCTGTTCGTCGAGCGCTCCAACGCCGGCGACGCGGCGGGTGTCGCCGCACTGTACGAGGAGGACGCCGTGATGGCCTACCCGCCGGGCGGTCGCACGGTGGGCCGCGAGGCCATCCGCCGCTTGTGGGAGCAGGTGCTGGAACACGCGCCCCACTTCGAACCCGAGCCGCCGCTGCCGACACTGATCAGCGGCGACCTCGCGCTGACCGCCACCCCGCCGAAGGACGGCGCCGGCGCCCGGGCCCAGGTGGCCCGCCGCCAGCCCGACGGCAGCTGGCTGCGCGTGCTCGACCAGCCCGAGTTCGTCCGCCCGGACAGCTGAGCCCGGCGCGAGGCGTCACGGCACGGCGGCGGAGCGCAGCGGGTGGCTTAGCCTGATTCCCATGGCAGCAGAGGAGCCCACCGCCGTCGCCGACCAGGCGGCCGCGCCCCCGACCGACGCGCGGCACATCGAGCTGGGCCTGACCACCGAGCAGGTCGCCGAACGCGTGGCCCGGGGCGCCACCAACGACGTGCCGGACCGGGCGTCGCGGTCGGTCGGCGAGATCGTCCGCGCCAACGTCTTCACCCGCATCAACGCGATCCTGGCCGTCCTGCTGGCCATCGTCCTGGCCACCGGCTCGATCATCGACGGCATGTTCGGCCTGCTGATCATCCTCAACAGCGCCGTCGGAATCGTGCAGGAGATCCGCGCGAAGTGGACCCTCGACAGGCTCGCGATCGTCAGCCAGGCCAAGCCTCTCGTGCGCCGGGACGGAGTGGTGGCCGAGCTCCCGCCGCGCGAGGTGGTGCTCGACGACATCATCGAACTCGGCCCCGGCGACCAGGCGGTGGTGGACGGGTTCGTCGTCGAGGCCGAGGGGCTCGAACTCGACGAGTCGCTGCTCACCGGTGAGGCCGATCCTGTGCACAAGGAGCTCGGCGCACACGTCCTCTCGGGCAGCTTCGTCGCGGCGGGCAGCGGCGCCTACCGGGCCACGAAGGTCGGCCGTGACGCGTACGCAGCCCGGCTCGCCGAGGAAGCCAGCAAGTTCACGCTCGTGCACTCGGAACTGCGCGCCGGCATCGACAAGATCCTGAAATTCATCACCTACCTGATGATCCCGGCGGGCCTGCTCATCATCTACAACCAGCTGTTCTCGAGCGGCGAGGCGCTCGGCCCGGCACTCAGCGGCATGGTCGCCGCGCTCGTTCCGATGGTCCCCGAGGGCCTGGTGCTGATGACGTCGATCGCGTTCGCGGTGGGCGTGATCCGTCTCGGTCGCCGGCAGTGCCTCGTGCAGGAACTGCCGGCCATCGAGGGCCTCGCCCGCGTCGACGTGGTCTGCGCCGACAAGACCGGCACGCTCACCGAGAACGGCATGCGCCTGGCGAACGTCGTGTGCGTCGACGGCAGCGACGAGACGGCCGCCCGTGCCGCGCTCGCGGCGATGGCCGCCGACGACCCGCGTCCCAACGCCAGCGTCCTCGCCGTCCGCGAGGCGATGCCGGACGACCCCGGCTGGGGAGAGGCCACCGCCGTCGCCCCGTTCTCGTCGGCGAAGAAGTGGAGCGGCCAGTCGTACGGCGACCACGGCGACTGGGTGCTCGGCGCACCGGACGTGCTGCTCGATCCCGGCTCGGAGGCGGCCCGGCGCGCCGAGGCGCTCGGGGCGCAGGGGCTGCGGGTGCTGCTGCTCGGCCGGTGCGACCGTCCCGTCGACGACCCGCACGCCCCCGGCACGGTCACCGCGCAGGCCCTCGTCGTGCTCGAGCAGCGGGTCCGGCCCGACGCCAAGCCGACCCTCGAGTACTTCGCGAGCCAGCAGGTCGAGGTCAAGGTCATCTCCGGCGACAACGCCGTGTCGGTCGGCGCGGTCGCGACGTCGCTCGGCCTGCCGCACGCCGATCACCCCGTCGATGCCCGCACCCTGCCGGAGGACCGCGACCGGCTCGCCGACACCCTCGACTCGGCCACCACCTTCGGTCGCGTGCGGCCCGACCAGAAACGGGCGATGGTCGGAGCCCTCCAGTCGCGCGGGCACACCGTCGCCATGACCGGCGACGGGGTCAACGACGTGCTGGCGCTCAAGGACGCCGACATCGGGGTCGCGATGGGCTCCGGCAGCCCGGCTACCCGTGCGGTCGCGCAGATCGTGTTGCTGGACAACAAGTTCGCCACCCTGCCCTACGTCGTCGCCGAGGGCCGGCGGGTGATCGGCAACATCGAGCGGGTCTCGAACCTGTTCCTCACCAAGACCGTGTACTCCGTACTGCTGGCGTTCCTCGTGGGGCTCTCGGGCGCGTTGTCCCAGGTGTTCGGCTACGAGCCGATGCCGTATCCGTTCCTGCCGCGGCACGTGACGATCGCGGCGTGGTTCACCATCGGAGTCCCCGCGTTCATCCTGTCGCTCGCCCCCAACAACGAGCGGGCCCGCTCCGGCTTCGTGTCGCGGGTGATGCGCCTGGCGATCCCGTCGGGTGTGATCATCGGGATCAGCACGTACGTCTGCTACATCCTGGTGTACGCCGGGCCCGAGCAGACCGAGGCGCAGAAGATGCAGGCCGGCACCGCGGCGCTGATCACCTTGATCATGATCGCGCTGTGGGTGCTCGCCGTGGTGGCGCGGCCGTACGTGATGTGGAAACTGGTGCTGCTGGCCGGTTCGGTGCTCGGGTACCTGGTCCTGTTCGCCTTCCCCTTCGCCCGCGAGTTCTTCGCCCTCGACATCTCCAACGTCGGCGCAATGGTCACGGCGTTCACGTGCGGGGCGATCGGCGTGGTCCTCGTGGAGGTCTCGTGGTGGGTGACCGGGCGGGTCCACGGTGAGCACCGCCGGCTGTTCGCCGCCAGTGAGGACCTGTTGCCGGGCGTGCACTGACGGGGACGAGGGCACTGCCCCGGCCCGGCCGGGGACGGGGACACTGCGCCGCCGCGGCAGGTTTGGGAACCGGCCCGCGGTGGCACGCTGAGGCATCGATCCCTCGAACGGAAGGAGCGGCAGATGGGTTTGAAGGATTCGATCAAGGGCCTGGTCGACAAGGGCAGGGCGTACGCGGAGAAGAACCCCGACAAGGCCGGCGGGTTCGTCGACAAGGCAGGCGACGCCGCCGATGCCCGGACGGGCGGCAAGTACGCCCAGCACGTGGACAAGGTGCAGGACGCCGCGAAGAAGCACCTCGGTACCGCGGACCATCCCGTTCCCGGTGCGACTCCGGGTCCCGCGGGACGGCCCGGCCCGGAGTCCGATCCCGGCCCGCAGGCGCAGCCGGGCCCGCGCAGCCCGTAGCAGTGCAGGTCTTCGGCGGGTGGTCCCGACAGGGATCTCCCGCTCTGCGTCCACCGGTGGCACGCTGGTGACGATCCGACCATTGCACAGAGAAGGGATGGACCCGATGCGATTCATGGATTCGCTCAAGGGCCTGGTCGACAAGGGCAAGGACTATGCCCGGAAGAACCCGGACACGGTGAACAACGCCATCGACAAGGCCGGCGATCTCGCCCGGACGAAGGGGCCCCGAAAGTACTCCCGGCACGTCGGCAAGGCGCAGGAAGCGGTGAAGAAGACCCTCGGCACCGAAGGTCGCGGACCGGGTCCGGCTGCCGGACCCGGCCCGGCTCCCGGACCCGACCCCCGATAGCGCGGCGTCGGACCCGGCCCCACGTCCGGTCGCGACCTGCTGTGGCAGGCTTGGCCCGCTCGATCATTCGGACGAAAGGACGCGACGTGGGTTTCATGGATTCGGTCAAGGGGCTGGTCGACAAGGGCAAGGAGTTCGCGGCGCAGAACCCCGACAAGGTCGACGAGGCGATCGAGAAGGCCGGTGATCTCGCGGACCGCAAGACCGGCGGAAAGTACGCCGAGCAGGTCGACAAGGCGCAGGACGCGGCGAAGAAGGCCCTCGGCGCCGGATAGGCCGGGGCCGCCGATCGGCCCGTGCTGCCGAGGGGGAGCGGGGCGGGCACGCCGGTGCCGTCCACCCTCCGTTGAACGGTCGATCGGTCTTGTTAAGGTGGCTGGTGCCTTCCGCCGGGATCGACGCAGATCCCGGCGGGCCGCCCAGGGGGAGTCGGCGGTGTGTCGGTCGGGGGTTGTCGAGGGGATGTACGTCGGATGCCTCGGGCCGAGGTGTCTCGTCGGAATCCGCCTCGCGAGAAAGGTGAGTGAGTGGCCAAGCAAGCCCGCGCCGCAGTGACCCGGCAGCAGATCGTGCGCGCCGCCGCCGCGATGTTCGACGAACGAGGGTTCCACGGCGCCAGCTTCGCCGACATTCTCCGCGACACGGGACTGTCCAAGGGGGCGGTGTACTTCCATTTCGCGTCGAAGATCGACCTCGCCGGCGCCATCGTCGCCGAGCAGCACCGCCGCTCGATCGCGCTCGTCGATGCGATCGCCGGCACCGAGGCGTCGACCCTCGAACAGATCGTGATGCTGTGCCACGGCATCGGCCGGCAGATGATCGAGGACCCCGTCGTGCGCGCCGGGATCCGGCTCACCCTCGAACTCGGCAGTCTCGACAAGCCCGCCGGGCCGTACCTGGACTGGATCACGGCCTGCGAGGCGTTCGGCCGTCGTGCCGTCGAGGAAGGCGACCTGGATGCCCACCTCGATCCGTCGATGCTGGCGCACTTCGTGATCTCCGCGTTCACGGGCGTGCAGCTCCTGTCCGACGTCCTCGCCGGGCGCGTCGACCTCGAGGAGCGGATCGACCAGATGTGGACGCTGCTGCTGCCCGGCATCATGCCGACCTCCCGCCACGACGCGATCGAGACGGTGCGCGGGGCGCGCTGGTCGCTACCTCTCGGCGGCGACCTGCTTCCCGTGTCGGCTACGTGAGCAACTGCGCGTAGTCGTCGCGGCGCTCGGCCGGGAGGAGCGTGTTCAGCACGAAGCGGGTCTGGAGCCGGATGTACTCGTCGAGCGTGTAGATCGCCCCGAAGTGCCAGTGCTTGAGCGCCCAGCCGTGCGCCAGCAGCATGATGTCGAAGACCATCAGGTCGACATCGACCGGGTTCATCACGCCCGCATCGATCCCCGCGTCGAGCGCGGCGCGCAGCGGCGCCGAGGACTCCACCTCGAGTTCCTTGATCCGGGCGCGTCCGGCGTCGTCGAGGGTGCGGCTCTCCCGGTAGGTGAGCACCGTGGCGTGGAGGTTCTCGTCCACGATCTCGATGTAGCGGCGCATCCCGGCGGCGAGCCGCTCGACGGGGTCGTCGCCGACGGCGTCCATGGCCGGTTCGAGCTGGTCGCGGAAGGCGTCGAGGATCGCGAGGATGGTCGCGAGGAGGACGTCCTCCTTGCCACCGAAGTACTTGTAGATCAGCCCCACGCTCACCCCGGCCTCGTCGGCCAGCGCCTGCATGGACATCTGGTGGAACCCGGTCCGCTGCATGACCGTCACCGCGGCGTCGAGCACCTGTTTGCGGCGGGAGCTGGTGCGCACGGCTCGCACGGCCTCGTCCACGGGTAGCGCGTCGTGGTCGGTGGTCATGGTGGTGCTCCTCGTCGCCGCTGGGTCGGATCCACAGTACCGAGTGATCCGGGCGGGTCGTCCGGCGCAGCCCCGGGCGGCGGACATCCCGCGACGGCCCGCACGCCGGGCTACCGGGCGCGCGCGACGAATCCTTCCAGCAAGCGGACGGTGTCCGGCGTCTCGATCAACCGGCTGATCTCGTCGAGCTCTCGGGCGAACCCCTCATCGCCCCGAGCTGCGACGATGCAGCGTTTGGCGGACGCGTAGGCGGCCGGCGGCAGCTGCGCGAGTCGATCGGCCAAGGCTCGGGCCTCGGTCTCGACGTCGGCGTCGGTGGCCCACTGCACGATTCCGAGCCGTTCGGCCGCACGGCCGGTGACCAGTTCGGCGCCGAGAACGAGCCGGTGCGCCACCGACGGACCGGCCAGCCGGGTGAGCCGTTGCGTGCCCCCCGCACCGGGGAGGAGCCCGATTCCCACCTCGGGAAGCCCGAGCTTCACCGAGGCGCCCGCGACGCGGAAGTCGCACGCGAGGGCCAACTCGAGGCCGCCTCCCGTGGCGGCACCGGCGAGGGCGGCCACCGAGGGCTTCGGCAGCGCCTCGATGCGGGCGAACACGTCCTGGAGCCGTGCGGTGAAGCGGCGCAGGCGTGCACCCCGATCGGGCTGCGTGCTCCAGGACTCCATCATCGCGATGTCCGCGCCTCCGCAGAAGATCCGCCGGGCACTGCGGATCAGGACGGCCCGTACGGCGGGGTCCTCGCCCAGCGTCGTGACCGCCTCGGCCAGGGCCTCCGCCTGCGCCTCGTCGAAGGCGTTGGCGGGGGGACGGTCGAGGGTGATGATCCCGACGCGGTCTTCGCGTGTGGTGACGACGCTCACGGTTACTCCAGCAGGTGTCGGTAGCGGGTTCGGTGTTCTTGTGGCAGAACGGTGTTGAGCACGAACCGGGTCTGCAGCCGGATGTAGTCGTCGAGGCTGTAGAGCCGGCCGAAATGCCAGTGCTTGAGCGCCCAGCCGTGGGCGAGCAGCACCAGGTCGAAGACCATCAGGTCGACGTCGACCGGGTTCATGATGCCGGCGTCGATGCCGTCGGTCAGCACCGCACGCAGCGGGGCGGAGGTGGCGATCTCGAGCCGCTTGAGCATCTCCCGCCCGGCCGGGTCGAGCGTGCGGCTCTCGCGGTAGGTCAGGGCCACGGCGTCGAGGTTCTCGTCGACGATCTCCACGAACCGGCCGATCCCCGCGGCCAGGCGCTCCACGGGGTCCGTGCCGGCCGCCGCCATCGCGGGCTCGAGCTGATCCCGGAACGCGTCCAGGATGGCGGTGATGGTGGCGAGGAGGATCTCCTCCTTGTTGCCGAAGTACTTGTAGAGCAGGCCCACGCTGACGTTCGCCTCGTCGGCCAGCGCCTGCATGGACATCTGATGGAACCCTGTGCGCTGCATCACCTTCGCGGCAGCGATCAGGATCTGCCTGCGCCGGGAGTTCGCACGGACCGCGCGCACGGCCTCGTCGATCGGCAGCTCGCTCGGATCGGCCGACATGGGCGTCCTCCTCGTCGCTCGGGACGGCCGCTCAGATCCCGAGATCCTTGGCGACGATCGTCTTCATGATCTCGGTGGTGCCACCGTAGATGGTCTGGATGCGGGCGTCGACGAACGCGCGTGCCACCGCGTACTCGCGCATGTACCCGTAGCCGCCGTGCAACTGCAGGCACCGGTCCGCGACCCGCACCTGCAGTTCGGTGGCCCACCACTTCAGCCGCGCCGCGCGGGCGGCGGTGAGCTCGCCGGCAACGTGCTCGGCGATGCAGTCGTCGAGGAACGTGCGGGCCAGATCCAGCTCGGTGGCCAGTTCGGCCAGCACGAACTGGGTGTTCTGGAAGCTCGAGACCGGCTTGCCGAAGGCCTTGCGCTCCCTGACGTAGGTGAGGGTCTCGGCGAACACGCCCTCCGCCGCGGCGACCGCGCCGATCGCGAGCGACAACCGTTCCTGCGGCAGGTTGTGCACGAGCTGGTAGAAGCCCTGTCCCTCCTCGCCGAGCCGGTTCGCGACCGGGACCCGCATGTCCGTGAAGGCCAGCTCGCTGGTGTCCTGCGCGTGCAGGCCGATCTTCTCCAGATTGCGCCCGCGGGAGAAGCCGGCGGTGTCGGCCTCGACGACGAGCAGGGTCAGGCCCTTGTGCGGGTCGTCGGAGGTGCGGGTGGCGACGACGAACAGGTCGCCGTTCTGCCCGTTGGAGATGAACGTCTTGGCGCCGTTGACCACGTAGTGGTCGCCGTCGCGCACCGCCGAGGTGCGGATGCCGGTCAGGTCGCTGCCGGTGCCGGGTTCGGTCATCGCGATGCCGAGGACGGTCTCGCCGGTGACGGCGCCGGGCAGCCAGCGCGCCTTCTGCTCGTCGGTGGTCATGTCGGTCAGGTACGGCAGCACGACGTCGTTCTGCAGCGAGAACGCGATCCCGGCGGCCGCGTTGCCCGCCCGGTTGACCTCCTCGATCAGGATGGCGTTGTAGCGGAAGTCGTCGACGCCGGGACCGCCGTACTCCTCCGGGACCGGGAAGCCGAGCAGGCCCAGCTTGCCGGCCTCGGTGAACAGGGACCGGTCGAGGCAGCTCGCCCGTTCCCAGTCCTCGTGCACCGGGGTGATCTTGTCCCGGACGAAGTCACGGACGACCTCGCGGAACTGCAGGTGCTCGGAGTCGTGGATCAATCGTGCGTTCATGGTGGGATTCCTGTCAGCGGAAGGCGTTTTCGCCGGTGAAGGCCTGGCCGAGCACCAGCTGGTGCATCTCGGGGGTGCCCTCGTAGGTGAGCACGGACTCGAGGTTGACCATGTGCCGGATGACGGGGTACTCGAGGGAGATGCCGTTGCCGCCGAGAATGGTTCGCGCGGTGCGGCAGATCTCGATGGCCTCGCGGGTGTTGTTGAGCTTGCCGAAGCTCACCTGCTCGGGCCGCAGCCCGACGCTGTCCTTGAGCCGGCCGAGGTGCAGCGACAGCAACTGGCCCTTGTGCAGTTCGACGGCCATGTCGGCGAGCTTGGCCTGGGTGAGCTGGAATCCGCCGATGGGGCGGCCGAACTGGGTGCGCTGCATCGAGTAGTCGCGGGCGGCCTCCCACGCCGAGCGCGCGGCGCCCATCGCGCCCCAGATGATGCCGTACCGCGCCTCGGACAGGCTCTGCAGCGGCGCCTTGACGCCCTTGGCCTCGGGCAGCAGCGCGTCGGCGGGCAGGCGCACGTTGTCCAGGACGAGTTCGCCGGTGACCGAGGCGCGCAGCGACAGCTTGTGCTTGATGGTGTGGGCGCTGAAACCGGGTGTGTCGGTGGGCACGACGAAGCCACGGACGCCCTCGTCGGTGTTCGCCCAGACCACGGCGACGTCGGCGATGGAGCCGTTGGTGATCCACATCTTGCGACCGTCGAGAACCCAGTCGGATCCGTCCCGGCGGGCGCGGGTCTTCATCGCCCCCGGGTCGGAGCCGACGTCGGGTTCGGTCAGGCCGAAGCAGCCGATGATCTCGCCCGCCGCCATGCCCGGCAGCCAGCGCTGCTTCTGCTCCTCGGAACCGTTGTTCCAGATCGAGAACATCGCGAGCGAGCCCTGCACCGAGACCAGGGAGCGGATGCCGGAGTCGGCGGCTTCCAACTCGAGGCAGGCGAGGCCGTAGTGCACGGCGGACGAGCCACCGCACCCGTAGCCCTCGAGGTGCATACCGAGGAGGCCGAGCTTGCCGAATTCGCGGGCGAGGTCGCGCACGCCGGGCAGGTCGCCGGCCTCGAACCACTCCGCGATGTGCGGAGTGACGTGCTCGGCGCAGAACTTGCGAACGGTGTCGCGGACGGCGAGCTCGTCGTCGGAGTAGAGCGAGTCGATGGCGAGCGGGTCGAGGGCGTCGAACTTGGGGAGGGTGGTGGCGGTGCTCATCGGGTCATCCTCGAGTCGGAGGGAGCGGAGAAGAGGCCGGCGGCGAACTCGGCCGCGGCGGCTTCGGTGGCCTTGTAATGCAGCTTCTTGCCGGTGGGGGAGACGGGCAGGGTCTCGACGAACCGGTAGGCGCGCGGCCGCTTGAACGACGAGAGCATCGGGTGGGAGCGGCAGTGGGCGTCGAGGTGATCGACCGTCAGCGAGGGATCCTCGGCGACGATGTAGGCGACGACGATGCGTCCCCACTTCTCGTCCGGGACGCCGACGACGAGCGAGTCCTGCACCTGCGCATGGGCGTTGAGTGCCTCTTCCACCTGCACCGGGTGGACGTTCTCGCCGCCGGAGATGAGCATGTCGTCCTTGCGTCCGACGATGGTGACGAACTCGTCGGCGTCCCAGGTGGCGAGGTCGCCGATGTGCAGCCAACCCTGGTGGAACTTGGCCCTCTCCTGGTCGGGGGTGTCGAAGTAGGCGTTGGCGCACTTGGGGGAGCGGACGATGACCTCACCGACGTCGTGGCCGTCGTGGGCGACGACGTCGTCGGGGTCGGCGAGCCGGTCGGGGTAGACGTGGACGACGCGGACCTCGTCGTCGGTGCAGGCGCGGCCGGCGCTGCCGGCGCGGTCGGGCAGGTCGGCCGGCCGCAGGAAGGTGTTCCAGAAGGCCTCGGTGGTGCCGTAGCCGTTGAAGATCCGGGGGTTGAGCACCTTCTGGTAGCGCAGCGCCGCCTCCTTCTCGAGCGGCGCGCCCATCGTGACGATGCCGCGCAGGCTGGACAGGTCGCGCGGGCGCGCCTCCTGGGCGGCGGCGAGCATGGCGAGATTGGTCGGTGCGCCGATGAGGAAGGTCAGTCCGTACGCGGCGACGAGGTCGAGGACCCGGTCGGCGTCGAACGACCGCAGCGGCACCACTTCACCGCCGACGTAGAACGTCGGGTTGGGCCCGCCCGCGTGCAGGCCGCCGCGGTGGAACCACGGGGTCATGTTGAGCGTCTTGTCGTCGGGGCCGAGCGGGAAGTGCATGATCACGTCGTGGGCGCTGAAGATCTCGATCATGCTGTTGAGCGGCACGCCCTTCGGCATGCCCGTCGTGCCGGAGGTGTAGAGACGGGTGGTCTCGTCCCACACCGTGCGATGCAGCGGCGGTAGCGCGATGCGGTCGGCGGCCAGGTACCGGTACCGCATCACCGTGACGCCGTCGACTTCGACGGTGTCGCCGTCGCCGACGGCCACGATCACCCTCGGGGTGTGCGCTGCGAGCCGCAACGCCTCCTGCACCATATCGGTGAGTTCGGTGTCGTAGACGAATACCGCAGGGGTGCACTTGTCGAGGACGAACGCCGTCTCGCCGGCCGCCAGGCGGAAGTTCACCGGCGAGCCGACCGCCCCGACGGCCTGCGTGGCGAGGTAGAGCTCGGCGAATTCGACGCCGTTGAACAGCTGGTAGGCGACGACGTCCCCGGTCTGCACCCCCGCGTCCGCCAGGCCCGTCGCGATCCGGTCGACGCGCTCCCCGAGCTGCGCGTAGGTCCACTGCCGCCCGGTGCCGGGGTCGCTCAGGGCGACCTGGTGTGCGTAACGCTTGGTGTTGCGCCGGAATCCGTTGAGGTACGTGAAGTCGTTCTCGAAGTACTCCCGGTAGGCCCGGGCGTTGTACGACGCGGTCATGGTGTCCGTCCTCCCTCGCGTGTCCGCGGTCAGCCGGCCATCGTGAGGCCGCCGCTGACGCTGATCACCTGACCGGTGACGAACGACGCGGCCTCCGACGCGAAGAACAGCACGGGGGCGGCGACTTCGTCGGGCCGGGCGAGCCGGCGGAACGGGATGGCCTTGATCAGTGCGGCCTTGAGCTTCTCGTCCTGCGCCTGGAACAGCGGGGTGTCGGTGGGGCCGGGGCACACGCAGTTGACGTTGATGCCGTGCCGCGCCATCTCGCGGGCGAGGGACTTGGTCAGCGCGATGACGCCGCCCTTCGCCCCGGCGTAGATCGACTCGCCGGAGCTGCCGACGCGGCCGGCGTCGGAGGCGAGGTTGATCACGCGGCCGCCGTTGCCGGCTTCGATGATGCCGGGCAGGAAGGCGCTGCACACGTGCACCGGGCCGAGGTAATTGATCGCCACGACCTTCTGCGCGAATTCGGGTGTGGCGTTGAGGAACTGATCGGTGCGGTCCCAGCCGGCGGCGTTGACGAGCACGTTCGGCACGCCGACCTCGGCGTGGGTGCGCTCGCGCAGCTCGTCGACCTGGGCCCGGTCGGCGATGTCCACCGGCAGGGCGGTGATCAGCTCGGGGTACTCCTTGGCGGTGGCCTCGGCGGCGGCGAGGTCGAGGTCGGCGGCGACCACGCGGTCGCCCTGTGCGGCGAAGGCCAGTGCGATGGCCTTGCCGATGCCGGAGCCGGCGCCGGTGACCAGTGCGATGTTGCTCATGAGGGGTCCTCTCGGGGAATCCGAAATGGGGAGGGATCAGGCCTTGACGAACTTGGCGAAGTCGGCGGGCCGCTTCTCGGCGAACGCGTTGGCGCCCTCGAGGCCCTCGTCGGACTTGCCGAACAGGTCGAGCGCCGACATCGCGAGGTTGCTCAGGCCGGCCTGGTGGTCGGTGTCCGCGTTGAACGACTGCTTGAGGAACTTGATGGCGGTGGGGCTCTTCTCGGCGATCTCGGCGGCGATCGCCTTGGCCTCGTCGAGCAGCTTGTCCTGCGGCACGACCCAGTTGACCAGGCCCCAGCGCTCGGCGGTGGCGGCGTCGTACTGGCGGCACAGGTACCAGATCTCGCGGGCGCGCTTCTCGCCGACCACGCGGGCGAGGAAGGCCGAGCCGAAACCGGCGTCGAACGATCCGACCTTCGGGCCGGCCTGGCCGAACTTGGCGTTCTCCGAGGCGATCGTGAGGTCGCACAGCACGTGCAGCACGTGTCCGCCGCCGACGGCGACTCCGTTGACCGCGGCGATGACCGGCTTCGGGATGTCGCGAATCAGCTTGTGCAGGTAGCCGATCTCGAACATGCCGCTCTCGGTGGGGCCGTAGTCGCCGGTCTCGGCGCGCTGCTTGACGTCGCCGCCGGTGCAGAACGCCTTCTCGCCGGCGCCGGTGAGGATGATCGCCGAGACCCGGCTGTCGGCCCACGCGGCGCGGAACGCCTTGATGAGCTCCTCGACGGTCTTGCCGCGGAACGCGTTGTAGCGGTGCGGGCGGTCGATCGTGATGATCGCCGCGGGGCCGTCGATCTCGTAGGTGATGTCCTCGAACACGGTCATGATGACTCCTCGTCAGCGCAGGTCGGGTCAGGAATTGAAGTTCTGTTCATGAGTGATGAATTGTGCTTCACTAACTATGAACGTACATTCACTACCGGAGGGTGTCAAGGGTCACACGGCCCCCGGTTTCGGAAGGGAGATCTACGGATGATCGACGTCTACGTCGTCGACGGAGTCCGCACACCGCAGGGCCGCTACGGCGGCGCGCTCGCCCCGGTGCGGCCCGACGACCTGGCCGCACTCGTCGTCGGCGAGGCCGTCGCGCGCAGCGGCGTCCCGGCCGACGCGATCGACGAGGTGATCCTCGGCGCCACCAACCAGGCCGGCGAGGACAACCGCAACGTCGCCCGCATGGCGGTGCTGCTCGCCGGCCTGCCGCAGACCGTCCCCGGGTACACCGTCAACCGCCTGTGCGCGAGCGGGCTCACCGCTGTCGCCTCCGGGGCCCAGGCCATCCGGTCCGGGGAGGCCGACATCGTCGTCGCCGGCGGGGTCGAGTCGATGACCCGGGCGCCGTGGGTGATGAGCAAGCCCGGCACACCCTGGGCCAAGCCCGGCGCCGTCTTCGACACCGCCATCGGCTGGCGGTTCACCAACCCGCGCTTCGACGACACGACCACCCTGTCGATGGGCGAGACGGCCGAGGAGGTCGCGGCCCTGCACGGCATCACCCGAGAGGCGAGCGACGCGTTCGCGGTCCGCAGCCACCGGCGCGCTCTCGCCGCCATCGACGCCGGCCGGTTCGAGAAGGAGATCGTCCCGGTGCCGGTGCGCGACGGCGTCGTCGACGTGGACGAGGGCCCGCGGCGCGGGACCGACGAGGAGAAACTCGCCCGCCTGAAGCCGGTGTTCCGGGCCGGCGGCATCGTCACCGCCGGCTCGTCGTCGTCGCTGTCCGACGGCGCGTCCGCGCTGGTGCTCGCCGGCGCCGACGCGGTGCGCCGGCACGGGCTGACGCCGCGCGCCCGGATCGTCGGCAGCGCCTCGGCGGCGCTCGCCCCGCACATCATGGGCCTCGGCCCGGTCCCCGCCACCCGCAAGCTGCTCGACCGCACCGGCTGGACCCTCGACGGCATCGGCGCGATCGAGCTCAACGAGGCCTTCGCCGCCCAGTCGCTCGGCGTCATCCGCGAACTCGGCCTGGACGAGGACCTCGTCAACGCGGACGGCGGCGCCATCGCGCTCGGTCACCCGCTCGGCTCGTCCGGGGCGCGCATCCTCGTCACCCTGCTCGGCCGCATGGAACGCGAGGGCGCGGCGCGGGGCCTGGCCACCCTGTGCGTCGGTGTCGGCCAGGGCGTGTCGCTGGCGGTGGAGGCGCTGTGAGCGACCACATCATCTCGACGATCCCGCCCGGGCGGTGCGGTACGGGGCCGTGGACAGGTAGAAACGCATGACCCGATTCCTGGAGAAGAGGACCAGCAGATGACAGGACTTCCCGACCGTGTTGCCGTGATCGGCGGAGGCCGCATGGGCGTCGGCATCGCCCATGCCTTCGCCGCGCTCGGCGCGACCGTGACCGTGTCCGAGACCGGCGACCTGGATGCCGCGCGAAAGCGGCTGACGGACAGCCTCTCCCGCGCGGCCGAGCGCGGCAAGCTCGTCGATCCGCTCGACGTGGTGGCCGGCCGGGTCGCGTTCGTCGCGTCGGTGGCCGAGCTGCCCGGCGACACCCGGCTGCTCGTCGAGGCGGTGCCCGAGGAGCCCGGCCTGAAGAGGCGCGTGCTCGCCGACGCCGAGCGCGTCGTGCCCGACGACGCGGTGATCGCCACCAACACCAGCTCGCTGTCGCCGACGGAGCTGGGCGCCGCCCTGAGGAACCCGTCCCGGTTCCTGGGCATGCACTTCTTCAACCCGGTGCCCGCGTCGGAGCTGGTGGAGATCGTGCGCGCCGAGACGACCTCCGACGCGCTGGTGCGCGACGTCGCGGGCTGGGTGGAGCTGCTCGGCAAGACGCCCGTGGTGGTGCGCGATTCGCCGGGCTTCGCCACCAGCCGCCTCGGCGTGCTGCTCGGCCTGGAGGCGATCCGGATGCTCGAGGAGGGCGTGGCCGACGCCGAGTCGATCGACCGGGCAATGGAATTGGGGTACAAGCATCCGATGGGCCCGCTGCGCTCGACGGATCTCGTGGGCCTGGACATCCGGCTGGCCGTCGCGGAGTACCTGCACGGCACCCTGGGGGAGCGGTTCGCGCCGCCGCAGTTGCTGCGCGACAAGGTGGCCCGCGGCGAGCTCGGCCGCAAGTCCGGCCGCGGCTTCTACGACTGGAGCTGAGCGGGCAAGGATCCGACGTCCACGCACGAACGGGGGCGGGTCCGTAACCACGGACCCGCCCCCGTTCCGGGTGCGGTCAGTCGACGGTCACCATGGCGGGCTCGGCCGCCCGGTGCGTCCCGCTCGGGCTTGTCGCGACGCTCTCGTGGCGGGTGGGCACCAGCACGGTGAGGCCCGCGCCGAGCAGCGCAATGCCCGCGAAGATGTAGAAGGCGATGTTGCTGCTCAGTCCGGCGCCGAGGATCAGCCCACCGACGAGCGGCCCGAAGATCCCGCCGAGACGGCCGAATCCGGCGCACCACGCGACGCCGGCGGCGCGTGCCGTGGTCGAGTAGTAGTTGGCGACGAAGCCGTAGATGAGGATCTGGGTGCCGATCCCGCCGATACCGGCCGCCGCGACCGCGCCGAGCAGCACCGCCAGCGGCAGGTCGAGGGTGAGCACGATGAGCGACAGCACCGCGAGCAGGAACGTGCCGACGATGACCCGCTGCGGGCCGGTGCGATCCGCCGTCCGGGAGGCGAGCACAACGCCGGCGATCGCGCCGCCGTTGAGCACCAACAGGAATGCCAGCGAGTTCTTCGCGTCGAATCCGGCGTTCTCCATGATCTTCGGCAACCAGGTGTTGAGCCCGTACGTGAGCATGATGCCGCCGAAGCTCATCAGGCCGAGCAGTGCGGTGCCGAGCGCGTACCGGCGGGTGGCCAGCGCGGCGAATCCGACCTTCTGGGCACCCGCCCGCTCGACGACGAGTTCTTCGGCTGTCGGAGAAGGGATGCCGGTACGTGCGGTGATCGCGTGGGCCTCGTCGATCCGGCCACGGGCGACGAGCCAGCGGGGCGACTCGGGAAGCCTCAGCAGCACGAGCGGCAGCAGGACCACGAGGGGCAGCGCTCCGATCCAGAACAGGCCGCGCCAGCCGATGGCGTCACGCAGCAGCAGGGCGAGCAGCGACGCCATGACACCGCCGAGGGGGACACCGCAGTAGACGATCGCGTTGTACATGTTCTTCTTGCTGGGCGGCGCGAACTCGGCGACCACCGCGCCGGTGGTGGCGATGAGTCCACCCACGCCGATGCCGGTGAGCAGTCGCATGGCGCCGAACATCGTCACGGAGTGGGTCATCGCCGCGGCAGCCATGCCCACCGAGAACCACGTGATGCTGATCAGTGTCAGCTTTCGGCGGCCGACCCGGTCGCCGAAGGCGCCGGCGAGCAGGGCGCCGATCAGGACCCCGACCAGGGCGTACGAGCCGAGCACCCCGGCCTGTTCGGCAGAGACGGCACCGAGCTGGGTCGGATCCTTCATGAGGATCGGGAGGATGGTTCCGTACACGACCAGGTCGTATCCGTCGAAGACGAGCGCTGCCGTCGCGAGGGCGACGATCCACGTCACCGAGCGTCGATGCTGCGTACTGGTCCAGTCGGCCGAGACAGGGGGCATGAGAACTCCGTGTGTGTCAGGGGGCGAGTTTTCGCCGGGGCGGGTCGGCCCCGTCGGAGCGACAACGATGAGTGAACAAAAATTCGTAGTGGATGAATGCTCATTCATTGTGTTCGACCAGAACGGTAGTGTGGCGCGCGTCACTCTGTCAAGGGTGCGCGTCGAGGCCCTGCCCGGGGTTCCCGGCCGGGGCCTCTACGGCCGATCACGCACAACGCTCGACTGGGAGACCCCAGCCGAGCGTTGTGCGTGATCTACTACCGCCTGACTACCCGCCGGTGTGGCGACGACCCCCCCTCCGGCTCCGCCGGCGATCCCGGGCCCGCCGTCCTGGACGGTCTACAGGAAGGCGCTGATGCCGGTCTCGGCGCGGCCGATGAGCAGCTTCTGGATCTGGCTGGTGCCCTCGTACAGGGTCATCACGCGGGCGTCGCGCATGTACTTGGCGACGGGGTACTCGTCGACGTAGCCGTACCCGCCGAAGAGCTGGATCGCGTTGTTGGCGGCTCGCACCGCAGCCTCGCTGCAGAAGTACTTCGCCTTGGATGCGGCGGTGCCGAACGGTTCTCCGCGCTCGATGAGGTCGGCTGCCCGCCAGGTCAGCAGGCGGCCGGCGTCGGCGTCGACGGACATGTCCGCGATCAGGTCCTGGATCAGCTGGTACGAGGCGATGGGCCGGTCGAACTGCTTGCGGTTCGTCGCGTAGTCGACGGCGGCCTCGAGGCAGCCCTGGATGATGCCGACGCAGCCGGCGCCGACCGAGACCCGGCCCTTGTCCAGCGAGTGCATGGCGATCGAGAAGCCTTGGCCCTCCTCGCCGAGCAGCGCGCTCGCGGGCACCTTCATGTCGGTGAAGTACAGCTCGGCGGTGGCCTGGCCGCGCAGGCCGAGCTTGCCGTGGATCTCCCGGGCTTCGAAGCCCGGGGTGTCGGTGGGAACGAGGAAGGCGGACACGCCCTTCGGGCCGGGACCGCCGGTGCGGGCGAAGACCAGGCACAGGTTCGCCCAGGTTCCGTTGGTGATGAAGATCTTCGACCCGTTGATGATGTAGTGGTCGCCGTCGCGCACCGCGCGGGTCTTCAGGTGTCCGGGGTCGGAGCCGTTGTCGGGTTCGGTGAGACCGAAGCATGCGAGCGCCTCACCCGAAGCGATGCGTGGCAGCCACTCGTGCTTCTGCTCCTCGGTGCCGTGGGACAGAATCACCTTGCCCACCAAGCCCATCGAGACGGACACGATGCCGCGCACAGCGGAGTCGGCGCGGCCGAGTTCCTCCATGCCGAGGCAGTAGGTGATGTAGTCGCCGCCGAGGCCGCCGTACTCCTCGGGGATGGTCAGCCCGAAGAACCCGATCTCGGCGAGCTTGGGCACGATCGAGATGTCCACCGATTCGGCGCGGTCCCATGCGGCCCGGTGCGGGACCACCTCCTTGTCGAGGAACTCGCGTGCGAGTTGCCGGAAACTCTGCTGCTCCTCCGTCAACGCCAGATCCATGTCGACTCCTTGCTGGGGCACCACCGGGGCCTTCGGGGCGGGGTGCGTCGGATTTCGAAAAGCACACGAGCAAAATGAATGCTCATTCACTTGAGGTGAATATACGTTCGTTTCTCGGGGGGTGTCAAGGGTGCGGTGCAGGGCACGCGAGTATCGGTGCCCGGTGGGCTCGGACACCGGGCACTCGGATCGTGCGGCGGCGCCCACCGCCCGTCCGGGTCACAATCGACGGGTGAACGGGACCTGGATCCTCCTCGTCGTCATCGCGGCCGTCGCCGTCACCGGACTCGCGAACCGCGGAAACCTCCAGGCCCCGCTGGTCCTCGTCACCATCGGCTCGATCGCCTCGTTCCTGCCCGGCATGCCGCGGCTCGAGCTGCATCCGGACATCATCCTCGGGGTGGTGCTGCCGCCGCTGCTGTACTCGGCGGCGCTGCGCTTCTCCGTGGCGACCTTCCGCCGGCACCTCGCGCCGATCCTGCGGCTGGGCATCTTCACCGTCCTGGTCACGGCCTTCGCCGTCGCGTTCTCCGCCTCGGCGCTGGTGCCGGATCTGACCCTCGGCGCCGCACTCGTGCTCGGGGCCGTGGTCGCGCCGACCGACGCGGTCAGCGCCGTCGCCGTCGGACAGCGACTCGGACTGCCCAAACGCGTCATCGCGGTCCTCACCGGTGAGGGTCTGGTCAACGACGCGACCGCGCTGACCCTGTTCACCGTCGCGGTCTCCGCCGTCGCCGGCACCCGGGTGCTGGTGGACTCGCCCGTGGTGTTCTTCGGGTACGAGGTGGCCGGCGGCGTGGCGATCGGATTGCTGCTCGCCGTCGTGGTGCACCGGGTGCGCGGCCGCATGTACGACTCGCCGCTGGAAACGGTGCTGGGACTGGTGCTCCCGTTCACCGCCTACCTGGCCGCCGAGGAGATCGAGGCGTCCGGTGTGCTGGCCGTGGTCGCAGCCGGCCTGTACATGGGGCACCGGGCCACCGACGCGTCCGTGGCGACGCGCATCCAGGAACGGGCGGTGTGGGAGAGCCTCGACGTGCTGCTCGAGATGTTCGTCTTCGCCTACATGGGACTGCAGCTGAAGTTCGTGATCGACGAGGTCCGCGAGAGCGGTCTCGACGTGCACCGCGCGTTCCTCTACGCGTTCGCGGTGCTCGGTGTGGTGATCGCGGTGCGGCCGCTGTGGGTGCTGCTGCACTGGGCGCGTCGCCGCCTCACGCGGGAGGTCGGGCTCGACCGGCTGGGGCGCGACCAGTTCACCGGCCGTGAGTACCTGGTGATCTCGTGGGCCGGGATGCGCGGTGTGGTGACCCTCGCGGCCGCCGGGGGCGTGCCGCTCGTCCTGGCCTCCGGCGAGCCGTTCCCCGGTCGCGAGACGATCCAGGTGATCGCCTTCGTGGTCGCGGTCGGCACCCTGCTGATCCAGGGGGCGACGATGCCGGCCCTCATCCGGGTGCTGAACGTCGCCGATCCCTACGAACGGCTGTATGCCCAGGAGCAGATGGAACGTGCGCGGACCATCTCCGGCACTGCCGCCGAACAGCACCTCGCGCTGCTCGCGAAGAATCCGCCCGACGGCGTCGACGCCGAGGCGCTGCAACGCATCCTCGCCCGGGTGAACCGGTCCATGAAGGCCCGCCTCGAAGCGCAGCAGGCCGAGGAGGCCGGTGAGCACGAACCGGCCGTGCCCGACTCGGGCACCCTGTTCGAGAAGCTCCGGCGCTCCGTGCTGCGCGCCCAGCGGCAGGCCCTGATCGCGGCACGCGACAACGGCGACCTCGACGACGAGACGCTCCGCACGGTGCTCGAGGGACTCGACGTCGAGGAGGCGGCCGCGGAGGAACGGCTCAACCGGCGCACCCGGTACTGACCGGGCCCCGGACTGCCGACATCCGCGTTTTCCCGCCGGGGCGGGAGCAGACGATTCTAGGATTCCTTATGGCCGTCGAATCGGTTCCCGAGTCCCCGCCCCGGATCGAATACCTGCGCACGGATCCCGACCTCCCGCCGGTCGGCATCGTCGACCGTTCCCCGATGCCTTCGTCGGCCCGCGTCGTGTTCGTCGTGCTGGCGCTGCTCGGTGGTGTCGCCTGGACGATGATCGCGGTGGTCCGCGGGGAGAACGTCAACGCGGTCTGGTTCGTGATCGCCGCGGTGTGCACGTATCTGATCGCCTACCGCTTCTACGCCAGGCTGGTCGAGAGCAAGATCGTCCAACCGCGCGACGACCGGGCCACCACGGCGGAGATCCTCGAGAACGGAAAGGACTACATCCCGACGGACCGGCGGGTGCTGTTCGGACACCACTTCGCCGCGATCGCCGGCGCCGGTCCTCTCGTCGGTCCGGTGCTCGCCGCGCAGATGGGGTACCTGCCGGGCACCCTGTGGATCATCCTCGGCGTCGTGTTCGCCGGTGCGGTGCAGGATTTCCTGGTGCTGTCGATCTCGTCGCGGCGCCGCGGGCGCAGCCTCGGTCAGATGGCGCGGGAGGAACTGGGCGTCGTCGGCGGAATCGCCGCCATGGTCGCGGTCTTCGTCATCATGATCATCCTCATCGCGGTTCTCGCTCTGGTCGTGGTCAATGCGCTCGCCGAGAGCCCGTGGGGTCTGTTCTCCATCGCGATGACCATCCCCATCGCCCTCTTCATGGGGGTGTACCTGCGTTACCTGCGGCCGGGCCGGGTCTCGGAGGTCTCGCTCATCGGCGTCGCACTGCTCCTGCTGGCCATCGTCGCCGGCGGCTGGGTGGCCGAAACGGACTGGGGAGCCGAGTGGTTCACCCTGTCCAAGGTCACCATCACGTGGCTGATGATCGCGTACGGATTCGCCGCCTCGGTGCTACCGGTGTGGCTGCTGCTGGCGCCGCGAGACTACCTGTCCACGTTCATGAAGGTCGGGACGATCGCGCTGCTCGCCGTGGGTATTCTCATCGTCCGCCCGACCCTGCAGATGCCGGACGTCACCTCCTTCGCTCTCGAGGGCAACGGCCCGGCCTTCGCCGGATCGCTGTTCCCGTTCCTGTTCATCACCATCGCCTGCGGCGCACTGTCCGGCTTCCACGCGCTCATCTCCTCAGGCACGACCCCGAAGCTGCTCGAGAAGGAGAAGCAGACCCGGCTGATCGGGTACGGGGGCATGCTCACCGAATCCTTCGTGGCGATCATGGCGCTGATCACCGCCTGCGTGATCGATCAGCATCTGTACTTCGTGCTCAACGCCCCGGCCGGCGTGACCGGAGGCACTCCCGCCACTGCGGCGGACTACGTCAACGGCCTCGGACTGGGTGCCCCGGATATCACCCCGGAGGCCATCTCCCAGGCCGCCGCCGACGTCGGGGAGGACTCGATCATCTCGCGCACCGGCGGCGCCCCGACCCTCGCGTTCGGGATGTCCAGCGTGCTGAGCGACCTGTTCGGTGGCGACGCGCTGAAGTCGTTCTGGTACCACTTCGCGATCATGTTCGAGGCCCTGTTCATCCTCACGACCGTCGACGCCGGCACCCGCGTCGCCCGCTTCATGCTCTCGGATTCGCTCGGCAACTTCGGGGGACCGGCCCGCCGGTTCAAGGACCCGTCGTGGCGTCCGGGCGCGTGGCTGTGCTCGCTGCTGGTCGTGGCCGCGTGGGGTGCGATCCTGCTGATGGGCGTCACCGATCCACTCGGGGGTATCAACACCCTCTTCCCGCTGTTCGGCATCGCCAACCAGCTGCTCGCCGCGATCGCCCTGACGGTCGTGCTCACCGTGGTGATGAAGAAGGGCCTGTTCAAATGGGCATGGATCCCGGGCGTTCCGCTCGTGTGGGACCTGATCGTGACGATGACCGCCTCGTGGCAGAAGATCTTCTCGGGGGATCCCGCGATCGGGTACTGGACCCAGCACTTCGACTTCCAGGCCGCCAAGGACGCCGGGGAGACCAGTTTCCGGTCCGCGACGAGCCCCGCCGCGATCGACGCGGTGATCCGCAACACCTTCATCCAGGGCACACTGTCGATCGTGTTCGCGAGTCTCGTGCTGATCGTCGCCGTCGCGGGAGCCATCGTGTGCGTCAAGGCGTTCCGGGCCGGAGGGCTGCCCACCACCGAGGCTCCCGACGTTCCGTCGAAGATCTTCGCCCCGGCCGGGTTCGTACCCACGGCCGCCGAGAAACGAATACAGCACCAGTGGGACGTGCTCATCGCGTCCGGACGCGTGCGCGCCCCGGGCGCCGCGCACATCCGTCCCGCTCGCGGCCCCCGCTCGGAGCCGACCGGAGCGCACCATGAGTAGGGTGCTCGCCGCGCTCGCCGCGCGGGGACGAACGGTGCGCTGGTGGATCGGAGCGCTGATGGGCGACCACGACTACGCGCGTTACGTCGCCCACCTGGAACGGCTGCACCCCGGAGCCGAGATCCCCACCGAACGCGAGTACTGGCGCACCCGTTACGCCGCCGCGGACGCGAACCCGGGGGCACGTTGCTGCTGAGGCCTGTGCGGGCACCGGCCGGCGCCGCGCCGATCCGCGTGCACCCGGCCACCGTGTACCCCGCAACGGCGTCGCTGCGGTGGCCTAGCGTGAACTCATGATGAGTCCGCTCGACCGCCTGCGTGCCCTGTGCACCGCGCTTCCGGACGTCACCGAGCGCGTCAGCCACGGCGAACCGGCCTGGTTCGTCCGCCGCTCCCCGCAGTTCGCCACCTTCGCCGACCACCACCACGACGACCGTGTCGCGTTCTGGGCGGCCGCACCCGCGGGCGCACAACAGGATTGGATCGAGCGGGACCCGGATCGCTTCTTCCGGCCGCCGTACGTCGGCACCCGTGGCTGGATCGGGGTCCGCCTCGACGGCCCCGGCGCCACCGGCGACGCCTTCTGGGACGACGTCGCGGACATCGTCGAGGACGCGTACCGCACCGTCGCGCCGAAGACCCTCGTGGCGCGGCTCGACGCCGAGCCGGGACCGGACCCGCGGTGAGCGCAACCCTCGCCGCGCTCCTGGCCGTCGCGTTGCTCGTCGTCGCCGGCGTCACCGTGCTGTGGCTGCGCACCCGGCGCGGCCTGACCACACCGGCCGAACGTGCCGTGCACGCCACCCTGCACACCGCGTCGCTGGCCGCGCGGCCGCTGCGCCGGGGCCTCGACGCGACGTCCGCGCAGGAGGCCGCCCCGCACCTGCGCTCGCTCACCGGCACGTCGTCCGTTGCGCTCGTCGACGCGGACGGCACCCGCTTGGCGTGGAGCGGCCCCTTCGAAGGGCTGTCCGCCCAGTTGCTCGCCGCCGCGAAGCGCGCGATCGCCGACGACCGGCGCGTCCTCGTCGGGCACGGTGACCTCCAGCGCGGTCCGGACGAGCAGGCCGCGCGCGCCGTGATCGTGCAGCCGCTCGTCATCGACAACGTCGGGGTCGTCGGTGCGCTCGGCGTCGTGACCACCACCGAACCCGGCCCGGCTCTGCTCGGCGTGCTCACCGAGGTCGCCCGCTACGCCTGCAGCCAGATCGAACTCGCCGAACTCGACGCCTCCCGCGCCCGCCTCGACCGCGCCGAGGTGCTGGCGCTGCGCGCTCAGATCAGCCCGCACTTCATCTACAACGCCCTGGGCACCGTCGCGTCGTTCGTGCGCACCGACCCCGAACGCGCCCGCGAACTGCTCCTCGAATTCGCCGACTTCACCCGGTACTCGTTCCGCGCGGCCGGGGAGTACACGCTGCTCGCCGACGAACTGCGCAACATCGACCGGTATCTCACGCTCGAGCGGGCCCGGTTCGGCAACGCCCTCGAGGTGCGGCTGCAGGTCGCGCCGGAGGTGCTCAACGTGGTGCTGCCGTTCCTCGCCCTGCAGCCCCTCGTCGAGAACGCCGTGCGGCACGGCATCGCGGGCAAGAGCACCCGCACCGGCACCATCAGCATCGTCGCCGCGGACGAGGGCACCGACTGCGTCATCAGCGTCGAGGACGACGGCGTCGGCATGGACCCCGAACTCCTGCGCTCCGGCGATCTCGACGCCGTCGCCGAGGGACAGGGGCGCACCAGCGCCAAGGAGGCGGCGCACGTGGGACTGGCCAACGTCGACGATCGCCTGCGCGCAGCGTTCGGCAACGACTACGGCCTCGTCGTCGAGACGGCGCCGGGGGCCGGAACGAAGGTCAGCATGCGGGTGCCGAAGTTCCGGCCCGGGATACGGGCATGACGCGACCCTTCCGCCACCCGGCCCCGCTCCGCGCGAGTGGACCGGTCCGCTCCGCGCGGACGGTCCGGCATGGCACGATGGACCGGCTGTGAACGACACCACCGACACCCTCACCGTGCTGGCCGTCGACGACGAACCGCCGGCCCTCGACGAGCTCGCGTACCTGCTGCGGCGACGCGAGGAAATCGGCCATGTCCACACCGCGGGCGAGGCGACCACCGCCCTGCGGCTGCTGCGCGACGGCGGGATCGATGCGGTGTTCCTCGACATCAACATGCCCGGCCTCGACGGCCTGGAGCTCGCCGGCATCCTGCGCAACTTCGCGAACCCGCCCGCCGTTGTGTTCGTGACCGCGCACGACGACCGTGCGGTGGCGGCCTTCGACCTCGGCGCGGTCGACTACCTGCTCAAACCCCTGCGCGAGGAACGTCTCGCCGAGGCGGTGCGCCGCATCGCCGAGCGCCGCCGCACCCGCGAAACCGAATCCGCCGCCGCGGGCGCGGCCGCGGCGGACGAGGTGATCCCCGTCGAACTCGGCGGCGTGACCACACTGGTGCCGCGGTCGTCGGTGCAGTGGGTCGAGGCCGACGGCGACTACGCACGCCTGCACACCGGCACCGGCTCCCACCTGGTGCGCATCCCCATCTCCACCCTCGAGAGCCGCTGGGCAGACGCCGGGTTCCTGCGGGTGCACCGCTCCTACCTCGTGTCGCTGCCCCTGGTGACCGGCATTCGCAGCGTCGGCTCCGGCCTCGTCGTGTGCCTGCGGGCCGAGGAGGGCAAGCCGCCCGTCGAACTGCCGGTGAGCCGTCGCCACACCCGCGAGCTCAAGGACCGCCTGATCCGCGGACCGATGCAGACCTGGACGACCAGATGAGTCCGTCCGGCAACCCGCCGCCGCATGGTTCGGGCGGCCCGCCGCCGCGTGGTTCGGGCGGCCCGCCGCCGCGCGAACGGGTGGTGCTCGCCCAGCGCCGCGGCGCCCGCATGGTGCGCACCCGCGTGGAGGTCCAGGAACAGACCGAGGTCGGGGAGGCCATGGTGCGCGGCCTGGTCCGAGCCCAGCTCGGCCTCGCCGCGCGGCTCTCGCTCGTGGCGGTGTGCCTGCTGTGTGCCCTGCCGCTGCTGTTCCACTTCGTGCCGCGCCTGACGGACCTGACGGTGCTCGGCATCCGGTTGCCGTGGCTGCTGCTCGGATTCGTCGGATACCCGCTGCTGCTCGGCATCGGCGGGCTCTACGTCCGCCTGGCCGAACGCAACGAGCAGGACTTCACCGACCTGGTCGACGACTGAGCGGCTCATGGATACCGGTTCGATCCCCGTCGTCACCGTCATCGGGCTCGTCGCCGCAGCCGCCGCCACCGTCGCGATCGGCATCTACGGAGTCCGGCTGGCCCGCACCACCTCCGACTTCCTCATCGCCTCCCGCAGCGTCGGCCCCCGCTGGAACGCCGCCGCCATATCCGGTGAATACCTCTCCGCCGCCTCGTTTCTCGGAGTGGCCGGGCTGATCGCCAAGTACGGTGCCGACGCCCTGTGGTATCCGGTGGGCTTCACGGCGGGCTACCTGGGCCTGCTGCTGTTCGTCGCCGCGCCGCTGCGCCGGTCCGGCGCCTATACGGTGCCCGACTTCGCGGAGTTCCGGCTCGGCGCGCGATGGCTGCGCACCCTGGCGATGGTGATCGTCGCCGTCGTCTGCGTGCTCTACCTCGTCCCCCAGTTCCAGGGCGCGGGACTGACCCTGAACATCCTGCTCGGCGTCCCCGACTGGGTCGGCGTCGTCGCGGTCGGCTTGATCGTCGTCGGCAACGTCGTCGGTGGCGGCATGCGCTCGATCACCTTCGTCCAGGCGTTCCAGTACTGGCTCAAGCTCACCGCCGTCGCGGTGCCGGCCCTCGTGCTCGCCGTCCACTTCCTCGACGACGACCGCGCCGTCGGGCAGCCGGCGCCGCCGACGGTCACCGAGCGCACCACCGTCGACGTCACCACCGACGTCGTCGTCCAGGTCGGCGAGCCTCTCGAGGTCGCCGCCACCGGACGGGTCGACGGACGGACCGTGGACGGCACCGTGCTGCTCGCGCCCGGCGAGCACGAGGTGGCCGCCGGCACAGCGCTGGTGCTCGAGCCCGGCGCAGCCGTGCCGGTGGTGGCCGGGGCACCCGCCACCAACGACGACTGGGCCGCGCCCGGCGGCGGGATCGGCGGCGCGCACCCGATGTTCCAGGTGTATTCGCTGATCCTCGCCACCTTCCTCGGCACCATGGGGCTGCCGCACGTGCTGGTGCGCTTCTACACCAACCCCGACGGGCGTGCGGCCCGCATGACGTCGCTCGCGGTGATCGCCCTGCTCGGCGTGTTCTATCTGTTCCCGACGCTGCTCGGGGTGTTCGCGCGCCTGTACGTGCCGCAACTGCTCATCACCGGCCGCTCGGACGCGGCCGTGCTGCTGCTGCCGGGGTCGGTCCTGTCCGGCTGGGGCGGCCAGCTGCTCGCCGCGCTCGTCGCCGCCGGCGCGATCGCGGCGTTCCTGTCCACGTCCTCGGGGTTGCTGGTCAGCGTCGCCGGCGTGCTGTCCACCGACGTGCTGCGGGGGCGGGTGCGGGACTTCCGGATCGCGGCCGTCCTCGCCGGCCTGGTGCCGCTCGGCCTGTCGCTGGCGGTGACGTCGCTGGACCTGTCGCGGGCGGTGGGTCTGGTGTTCGCGGTGGCCGCCTCCACGCTGTGTCCGCTGCTGATGCTCGGCATCTGGTGGCGCGGGCTCACCGCGGCCGGGGCGGCCGCGGGCATGGTGGTCGGCGCGGTGGTGGCCGGCGGCGCGGCCCTGGTGGTCGTGCTGGTGCGCATCGACCCCGGGACGGGCGGAGGCTGGCTCGCCGCCGTCATCGGCTACCCGGCCGCCGTGAGCGTGCCACTCGCGTTCGTCACCATGGTCGTCGTCAGCCTCGCCACCCGATCCCGCGTCCCGGCGGACATCGGTCGCGTCTTCTCCCGCATGCACGTGCCCGAGCGGCTGGGGATGGGCCGGGACCGGGAGCTCGGGGCGTTCGAGGACACCGGCGACCCCGCGGACCGGCGCGGACCCGGAAAGTCGCCCCGGCCGCGAGGCCACTGAGCCGCCACTCGTCGCGCCCGGGGGACCGTTCGCCGCACCGGTCGACAGCTCGGCGTGTGACCGGTGCCACCATCTTCTCGTGTGACTCTCGTCTCATTACGGTCTACTGGTAGTACGTCTCACAGGGGCGATCCCTGAAGCCACGACCAAGGAGTCGGCAGTGACCACAGCTCACCTCGGCAAGGGCGGGGCGCTCGAGCGCCGCACGCCCGATGCGCAGGACTTCGTCGACATGCAGGCGAGTCCGGAGTTCCAGGACTTGCGCCGCCGGCTCCGGCGGTTCGTCTTCCCGATGACGGGACTCTTCCTCACCTGGTACTTCGTGTACGTCCTGCTGGCCACCTACGCCGCCGACTTCATGGCGACCAAGGTGCTCGGCAACATCAACCTCGGCCTGATCCTCGGACTCGCGCAGTTCGTATCGACCTTCGTCATCACCGCGCTCTACGTGCGGTTCGCCAACCGTGACCTGGATCCGCGGTCCGCCGCGATCCGTGAAGAGCTGGAAGGACCGGCCCAGTGACAGTTCTGGCCCAGGGTGCCACCGACGTCGGCAACCCCCTGTTCAACATCGCGATTTTCGTCGCATTCGTCGTCGTGACGATGAGCCTGGTCATCCGGGCCAGCCGCTCCACCAAGAAGGCCTCGGACTTCTACACCGGCGGCGGGCAGTTCTCCGGCCCGCAGAACGGCTTCGCGATCGCCGGCGACTACCTGTCGGCCGCGTCGTTCCTCGGCATCGCCGGCGCCATCGCCGTCTACGGCTACGACGGATTCCTGTACTCCATCGGCTTCCTCGTCGCCTGGCTCGTCGCCCTGCTGCTCGTCGCCGAACTGCTGCGCAACACCGGCCGGTTCACCATGGCCGATGTCCTGAGCTTCCGGCTCAAGCAGCGTCCGGTGCGCATGGCCGCCGCGCTGTCCACCCTCGCGGTGTCGCTGTTCTACCTGCTCGCCCAGATGGCCGGTGCGGGCGGCCTCGTCGCGCTGCTGCTCAACATCGACGGCAAGCTCGGCCAGGGCATCGTCGTCGCCGTGGTCGGCGTCCTGATGATCGTGTACGTGCTCATCGGCGGCATGAAGGGCACCACCTACGTGCAGATGGTCAAGGCCGTGCTGCTCGTCGCCGGTGCCGGCATCATGTTCGTGCTCGTGCTGCTCGCGGTCCGCGGCAACTTCTCGCAGCTGCTGGCCGACGCGCAGGCCATGGTGAACAGCTCCACCAACGAGGCCGTCGCCGGCCGCGACGTGCTCGCCCCCGGCGCCAAGTACGGCATCAGCGACATGACCCGGCTCGACTTCGTCTCGCTCGGCATCGCCCTGGTGCTCGGCACCGCCGGCCTGCCGCACGTGCTGATGCGCTTCTACACCGTGCCCACCGCCAAGGAGGCCCGGCGCTCGGTGACCTGGGCCATCGCCCTGATCGGCGGGTTCTACCTGTTCACCCTGGTGCTCGGCTACGGTGCCGCCAAGATGGTCGGACCGGACGTCATCCTTGGCGCCCCCGGCAAGGAGAACTCGGCCGCGCCGCTGCTCGCCTTCGAACTCGGCGGCACCATCTTCCTCGGCATCATCTCCGCCGTCGCGTTCGCCACGATCCTCGCGGTCGTCGCCGGCCTCGCGATCACCGCGTCCGCGTCCTTCGCCCACGACATCTACGCCAGCGTGATCAAGCGCGGCAACGCCTCCGAGGAGGATCAGGTGCGGGTCTCCCGCATCACCGTCGTGGTGATCGGCGTGGTCTCGATCGTGCTGGGCATCCTCGCGATGGGCCAGAACATCGCCTTCCTGGTGGCCCTGGCCTTCGCAGTCGCCGCGTCCGCCAACCTGCCGACGCTGCTGTACTCGCTGTTCTGGAAGAAGTTCAACACCACCGGCGCCCTGTTCAGCATCTACGGCGGCCTGGTCAGCTGCCTGCTGCTCATCGCCTTCTCCCCGGCGGTGTCCGGCAAGCCGTCCTCGATGTTCCCGAACGCGGACTTCGCCCTCTTCCCGCTCGCCAACCCCGGCATCGTGTCGATCCCGCTGGCCTTCGTCCTCGGCATCGTCGGTACCTACATCGGCCGGCGCAAGCTGGAGGACCCGGCCAAGCAGGCCGAGATGGAGGTCCGCTCCCTCACCGGTGTCGGTGTCGAAAAGGCTGTCGCCCACTAGGCAACACCCACGAAGCGGGACGCAGGGTCGATCACCCTGCGTCCGCGCTTCGGCGTCTACGCTGCGGGGCATGGCCAAACTCGAGGTATCGACCGACCTTCCGCTCGAACCGCACGTGACCTGGGTGCGGGCGTCGGACCTGCACGGATTCGACGAATGGCTGACCATCCACGACGGGTGGCGCAGCGACCTGCCGAGCGAACTCGTCGTCGGCACCACCGCCGAGTCCGTCGTCTCGGTCAAGGGCATGCGCAACCGGGTCGCGTGGACCGTCCGGGAGATCGACTCGCCGCACCACCTCGTGCTCCACGGTTCCGGCAAGGGCGGCACCCGGTTCAAGCTGCGGATGACCGTCCGGGCCGCCGGGATCGGCTCCGTGCTCAGCCTGAACATCGACCTCGGCGGGGCGCCGCTGTTCGGGCCGATCGGCTCCGGCGTCGCGCGGGCCCTGCACGGCGACATCGAGGCCTCGCTGCGCCGGTTCGCCGAACTCTACAGCTGAGCCGCAGCGCCGAAGGCGCTCATGGGTCCCAGCACCGAAGGTGCCCATGAGCGCAGCGCCGAAGGCGCTCATGGGTCCCAGCACCGAAGGCGCTCATGGGTCCCAGCGCCGAAGGTGCTCGTGAGCGCAGCACCGAAAGCGCCCTCCGCGCGGGCGACACGCCGGGGACCGGCGCGAGAAGTGCGCGCCCGCGGGCCGCGCTCGGCAGAATGAGGCGATGACGACCCGCACGTTCGAAGGCCGTCGTCTGAACCTGACGAACCTCGACAAGGTGCTGTACCCGAGCACGGGCACGACGAAGGCCGACGTGGTCGACTACTACGTCGCCGTCGCCCCGGTGCTGCTACCTCACGTCGCGGGCCGGCCCGGCACCCGCAAACGCTGGCCCGAGGGTGTCGGCGGCGAGTCGTTCTTCGAGAAGAACCTCGCCTCCCACGCGCCGAAGTGGCTCACCCGCAAGACTGTTCACCACAAGCAGCGGTCGGTGACGTATCCGGTCTTCGACTCCGTGGCGTCGCTGGCCTGGCTGGGGCAGCAGGCGGCACTCGAGCTGCACGTGCCGCAGTGGCGGTTCTCGGGTTCCGTTCCGGGTCCCGCGACGCGGATCGTGTTCGACCTCGACCCGGGGGAGGGGGTCACGCTGGCGCAGTGCGCCGAGGTTGCCCGCCTGGTGCGCGACATGGTCGGCGGGCTGGGCTGGCCGGCCTACCCGGTCACCAGCGGCAGCAAGGGGATACACCTGTATGTGCCGCTCGACCGCGAGCTTGCACCGGGCGGGGCGTCGACCGTGGCGAAGCAGGTGGCGATCAACCTCGAGACGCTGCATCCCGACCTGGTCACCGCCACCATGGCGAAGGCCGTGCGCGGTGGCCGGGTGTTCCTCGACTGGAGCCAGAACAACCAGGCCAAGACGACCATCGCGCCGTATTCCCTGCGCGGTCGGGAGCAGCCGTGGGTCGCCGCGCCCCGCACCTGGGACGAACTCGACGACCCCGGGTTGCACCAATTGCGGTTCGACGAGGTGCTCGCGCGCCTCGAGGCCGGACCCGACCCGCTCGCCGCGCTCGACCCGCCGCTGCCCGAGTCCGACGCCCTGACCGAGTACCGGCACAAGCGCGACCCGTCCCGCACCCCCGAACCCGTCCCCGCCACCGTGGGATCCGGACCGGGCAATTCCTTCGTCATCCAGGAGCACCACGCCCGCCGCCTGCACTACGACCTGAGGCTCGAGCGCGACGGGGTGCTCGCGTCGTGGGCGGTGCCGAAGAATCTGCCGGACGATCCCGGCCGCAACAACCTCGCGGTGCGCACCGAGGACCATCCGCTCGAGTACCTCACCTTCCACGGCGTGATTCCCAAGGGGGAGTACGGCGCCGGCGGCATGACGATCTGGGACACCGGCACCTACGACACCGAGAAATGGCGCGACGACGAGGTGATCGTGCGCCTGCACGGCGCGCGGGTGCAGGGCCGGTACGCGCTGATCCGCACGGCCGGCAACCAGTGGCTCGCGCACCGCATGAAGGACCAGAGCGCGCCGCCGGGCCCGCCGACGAGCTTCCCGCGCGACCTCGAGCCCATGCTCGCGACACCGGGTGAGGTGACCGGTCTCGACGCCGGCGAATGGGCGTTCGAGGGCAAGTGGGACGGCTACCGCGCCGTCGCCGAGATCGAGAACGGGCAGCTGCGGCTGCATTCGCGTTCCGGCCGCGACATCACCGGCGACTACCCCGCTCTCGCCGATCTCACCCGCATCCTCGACGGGCACGAGGTGGTCCTCGACGGCGAGGTGGTCGCGTGCGACACCCTCGGCGTCACAAGCTTCCGGCGGCTGCGGACCGGGGGCACCCCGCAGTACTTCGTGTTCGACGTCCTCTTCCTCGACGGGGTGACCCTGTACCGGAAGCCGTATTCCGACCGGCGGCGCGTGCTCGACGCGCTCGCCGCCGCGGCCGACGGGCTGGTCGTTCCGGACCTGTTGCACGGCAACGGATCCGAAGCGCTGGAGGAGAGCACCCGGCGGGGCTGGGAGGGGGTGGTGGCCAAGCGGCGGAACTCGGTGTACGTGCCGGGTCGGCGCAGCCCCGACTGGGTGAAGTCGAAGAACTGGCTCACCCAGGACGTCGTCATCGGGGGCTGGCGCCTCGGCAAGGGGGCCCGCGCCGGCACCTTCGGCTCGCTGCTGGTCGGCGTGCAGGGCGAGGCCGGGCTGGAGTACGTCGGCCGCGTCGGCACCGGCTTCGACGAACCCCAGCTCGCCGAACTGTCGGCCGCCATGGCGGGTCTGCGGCGCCGCACCACCCCCTTCGCCGGCGACGTCCCGCGCGAGGACGCGCGGGACGCGGTGTGGGTGAGCCCGAAGCTGGTGGGGGAGGTGCGGTTCCGGGAGTGGACCGACGCCGGCAAGCTCTGGCATCCGAGCTGGCGCGGGTTGCGCGACGACATCGACCCGCAGGACGTGGCCCGCGGCAGCGGATGACCGCCCGCCCCGGGTGCCGAAAACCTCACCCCGGGGTGCCTGTCGTCCTCCGGCGCGTTGGCGCACCGTGGTCACACGGCACATCCGCCGACTGTGGCACGGGCCGGCGCGCCCGGAGGAGGGAAGGTTCGACGATGTTGCAGACGACCGACAGGGGCCGCCTCGGCCGCACCCTGATGACCGCGTACGGCGCGGCCGCCTACGCCGTGTTCTTCGCGGTGTTCCTGTACTCGATCGGGTGGGTCGAAGGTCTCGTGGTGCCCCGCACCATCGACGAGGGGCCGCAGACGCCGATCGTCGTCGCCGTGATGGTGAACCTGGCCCTGTTGTCCGTGTTCGCCGTTCAGCATTCGGTCATGGCCCGGCCCTGGTTCAAGGACCGATGGACCCGCATCGTCCCACAGCCGATCGAACGCTCCACGTTCGTCCTGTTCGCCACCGCCGCCCTGGCGCTGGTGATGTGGCAGTGGCATCCACTGCCACAGGAGATCTGGGACGTGGACGCGACACCGGTGCGCGTGGTGCTCTATGCGGTGTCCTTCGCAGGATGGGGCCTCGTGCTCGCATCGACGTTCGCGATCGACCACTTCGACCTGTTCGGCCTGCGGCAGGTGCTGCGGAACTTCGCCGGAAAACCCCCGGCCGAAGTCGTATTCCGCACCCCGATGCTGTACCGCGTGGTGCGTCACCCGTTGTATCTCGGCTTCCTGATCGCGTTCTGGGTGGCGCCGACGATGAGCGTGGGCCACCTGCTGTTCGCCGCGGTCACCACCGGATACATCCTCGTCGCGCTGCGGTTCGAGGAACACGATCTGACCGACACGTTCGGCGACCGGTACCGCGACTACAGTGCCCGCGTGCCCCGGCTGGTGCCCCGCCCGCGCGCGGCGAGCCGAACCTGACCATGTTCCGGCCGGCTCCGGTGCGGGCACCCGCACCGGAGCCGTGCAGCGCCGTAGGGTACTTCGCGTGAGCATCGCGAAGTCCCTCGTCCTGTTCGTCGTCGCGGCCCTGTTCGAGATCGGCGGTGCCTGGCTCGTGTGGCAGGGAATCCGGGAACAGCGCGGCTGGATCTGGGTGGGCGCCGGTGTGATTGCGCTCGGCGGGTACGGAATGGTGGCAACGCTGCAGCCGGATGCGAATTTCGGTCGCATCCTCGCCGCCTACGGCGGAGTGTTCGTCGCCGGATCGCTCGTGTGGGCGATGATCGTCGACGGCTTCCGCCCCGACCGGTGGGATGTGGCCGGCGCCCTGGTGTGCCTGCTCGGCGTGGCGCTGATCATGTACAGCCCGCGCTGAACTCCGGCACCGTCAGCCGACGGTCACCGTCCCCGCGGCCGGTGTCGAATTGCAGATCGGGCCGCTGCTCAGGTTCACCGAACCGAATACGGTGGTGAGCACGGTGCCCGGGCCGGTGTTCACCACCTTCGCCAGGTTCGGGTACGTCCCCTCGAGGTCGACGATCCCCGCCTGGCCGGTGCTCTGATTGAGCCATGCGACCGACACCTGCCCCGCAGCGGGCATGGGGCCCATTCCCGGTGCGGTGGAGAACAGTACGTGACCGGGGGCGATCGCGGGGTTCGCCTCCGGGCCGGCCTGCGCGGTGACCGCCGTGATCGAGGCCAGGCTGCCCTGGTTGAGGCACCCGAAGGTCAGTGCCGTGCCGAGGGATTGGGGCGGTGCGGCGCCGGCGCTGCCGGCGAACAGGACGGCGGCCGCGATCGGTGCGGCGGTGGCGAGGATTGCTCGGGTGGTTCGGGCGGCGCTCATGCTGATGCTCCTGTGATCGGAATGTCACGTCCGGGTGCCGACCGCCGCGCCCCGCCGGCGGCGCGCCCCGCGCACCGAATGACGCCCCCGAGTCTAGATCGCGAACGGCGGAGCATACGACGTTTCGGAGATCTTGCTTGCCGGGGATGTCAACGCACGCGGTAGAACTGCGCGGCATTGTCGTGCAGCGCCCGCGCGGCGAGGTCCGGGCCCAGTGCATCGGTGACCACTGCGACGTCCGTGTCGGTGAACGGCCGCGGCGCCCGGGTGGACGGCAGGTCGGTGCCGAACATCAGGGCGTGCGGGTTCCGGTCGGCGACGGCGCGCAGAACGGCGGCGACGTCGAAGTCGGCGCGGCCGAACCCGGTCGCCTTGACCCGGACCCCGCGGTCGACCAGGTCCAGCAGGTGCGGCAGTCCGGCCGCGGACAGGCCCAGATGGTCGATGCTCACCGCGGGCAGGGCGGCGACGGTCTCGGTGAGCGCGGGCAGTTCGCGGGCGTCGACGTACAACTCGGTGTGCCAGCCGGCGACGTCGTGGACCCGCCGCGCGAGCGAGTCGAGGTGGGCGGCGGATTCCGAACCGCCGCGGCGCAGGTTGAACCGGATCCCGCGCACGCCGGCCTCGTCGAGCCGGGCGATCTCGGTGTCGGTCACGGTCGCCGGCAGTTGGGTGACGCCCACGAAGCGGGGGCCGAGGAGGGCCAGCGCGTCCAGCAGGTAGCCCTGATCGAAGCCGTGGAAGGAGCCGGACACGACGGCGCCACCCGTGACGCCGAGCCCGCGGACCCGCTCGAGATAGTCGGCGACCGTGAAGGCCGGCGGCACGTATCCCTCGTTCGGGGTCACGGGGAAGCGGGGGTCGACGATATGGAAGTGGGCGTCGAAGATCGGCATCACGCGTCGCCCGTCGGTCACGTGCGCGTAAGCGCGTCCGCGGTGATCTCCTTCACCGACGTCAGCCCGCTGAGCCCGAGCGTCAGATCGAACTCGGCGATGATGTTCGCGACGGCGTCGCGGGCCCCCTCGCGGCCGCCCACCGCCAGCCCGTACAGGTGCGGGCGGCCGACGGTGACCGCGTCGGCGCCGAGGGCGAGCGCCTTGAACACGTCCGATCCGGTGCGGATTCCGCTGTCGAGCAGCACCGGTACCCGGCCGTCGACGGCGGGTGCGATGCCGACCAGGGCGTCGAGCGAGGCGATCGCGCCGTCCACCTGGCGGCCACCGTGGTTGGAGACGATGATGCCGTCGGCCCCGGCGTCGAGGGCGCGCCGGGCGTCGTCCGGATGGAGGATGCCCTTGAGCAGCACGGGAAGATCGGTGCGCTCGCGCAGCGACTCGATCTCCGTCCACGTCAGGGAGGGCCGGGAGTAGATGTCGAGGAAGGTCTCGACGGCGGCCCGGGGCTCGGGGGAGCGGAGGTTGTCGAGGAGGCGGCCGGGGTAGCGCCGGCTCATCGAGAGCAGTGTCCTGATCGCGCCTAGGGTCACCTCCACCTCGGGTCGTGCGCCGGCGGCGGCCGCGATGCGCTCGCGGACGATGCGCACGAACGTCGGGTCCGAGGTGTACTGGGCGATGCCCTCGCCGCGAGCGAACGGCAAGGATCCGAGGTTGAGGTCCTGGGGCCGCCAGCCCAGCAGGGTGGTGTCCAGGGTGACGACCACGGCGTCCGCGCCGATCGTCTTCGCGCGGGCGAGCAGGCTGTCGACGAGGTCGTCGTCGCTGCTCCAGTACAACTGGAACCAGCGCGGGGAGTCTCCCATCGCCGCGGCGCTCTCCTCCATCGGGGCGCAGCCCTGGTTGGAGAAGATGTAGGGCACGCCGAGTTCGGCCGCCGCGCCGGCGATCGCGACGTCGGCGTCGGGGTGCGCGAGCTCGGCGGCGCCGACCGGCGCCAGCAGGACCGGGGCGGGCAGGGTGCGGCCGAACAGCTCGACGCTCAGGTCCCGGCGGGAGACGTCGCGCAGCACGCGGGGGACGATCTTCCAGCGGTCGAAGGCCTCGCGGTTGGCGCGCATCGTCGCGCCCTCGCCGGCGCCCCCGGCGATGTAGGCCCAGCCGCGCCGGCTCGTCTTCCGTCGCGCCAGGCGTTCCAGGCCGGCGAAGTCGGTCGGCACCGCGGGGGTGCGCCCGAGCACTCCTGCCCGGTAGATGACGTTCTGGCGGGCACGGCCCGCGCCGGGCTGCGGCGCCACGGGTCCGTCGCTCATCGGCGATTCCTCACTGGTGCGTCGGGCGGGATCGTCTCGGACGCTACACGGAAGCGCCCACGCGCCGGGCCGAAGCGCCGGTCGTCCGGCGGAGACGGTGGACAGATTCCGATATACCCCCTAGGGTATGCAGTACCCCATGGGGTATGAACCTCGAACGACGGCACGATGCCCACCGGTGTGGGCCGAGGAGTGGACAATGAGGGAAATCGACATCGCTGCATTCGCCGACGAGTGGAAGTCCGGCGCGACCGTCGTGGACGTGCGCGAGGACTACGAATACGAGCAGGCGCACGTGCCCGGTGCCCAGTGGATCCCGCTCGGCGAACTCGCTTCCCGTCTCGCCGAGATCCCGGGGACCGACCTCGTCTACGTCATCTGCGCCTCCGGCAATCGCAGCCTGCGCGGCGCGGACATCGTGTCCGCGTCGGGGCGGTCCGCGGTCTCGGTCGCCGGCGGCACCAAGGGCTGGCTGCGCGCCGGTCACCCGGCCGAACAGGGCGGAACCCGATGAGCCTGCTCGAGAAGATCAAGGCGCGCTTCGCCAAGCCCTACGAGTCCGTCGGCGTCGGCCGGGCGCGCGAGTTGCTGGACGGCGGGGCGGTCCTCGTCGACGTACGTTCCGCCGCCGAGTACCGGTCCGGGCACGCGCCCGTCGCGCAGCACTGCGAACTCTCCCAGGTTCCGACGAAGGCGGCGCGGATCGTGCGCAACCGGCCGGTGGTGTTCGTGTGCCACTCGGGCATGCGCTCCGCGAGCGCCGCGCGGATGTTCGCCCCGGCGGCGCAGGCGCCCGTCGCCTCGCTGCGCGGCGGCATGATCGCCTGGGAGCGGGCCGGCGAGCGGGTGGTCAAGGGCGGTCGCCGCTGAAGGAATCGCCGGGTCGACCGGCCCGAGGTCCGGGAATCGGCGCCGAGCCGGAATGTGGGCACGGGAATACCCCACCGGGTATGATGGGTTCATCTTCAGTATGAAGGGGCCGACCATGACAGTTAACACCGTGAATGCCGCAGAATCCACCACCCAGGTGCTCAACCGGCTGCGCCGCGCACAGGGCCAGCTCGCCGGCGTGATCTCCATGATCGAGAACGGGCGCGAATGCCGCGAGGTGGTCACCCAGCTCGCCGCGGTCTCGCGCGCCCTCGACCGGGCCGGATTCAAGATCGTCGCCACCCGGTTGCGGCAGTGTGTCCTCGACGAGCAGGACGACACCTGCGTCGACAAGCTGACCGAGGAGGAACTCGAGAAGCTCTTCCTCGCGCTCGCCTGACAACAGCGAACCACGAAGGAGCAGCATGACACTCGCTCTCGCCACCACGCTGCGCGCCCCGCTCGGCGACACCGTCGAGCGCACCCGCGAGGCGCTGAAGGAACAGGGCTTCGGGGTGCTCACCGAGATCGACATGCAGGCCACCCTGAAGACCAAGATCGACGTCGACATGGAGCCGTACGTCATCCTCGGGGCGTGCAACCCGCCGCTCGCACACCAGGCCGTCTCGGTCAATCGGCAGATCGGGCTGCTGCTGCCGTGCAACGTCGTCGTCCGGCGCGATCCGGAGGACGCCGGCCTGGTGCACGTCGAGGCGATGAACCCGCAACTGATGGTGCAGGTGGCCGAGGATCCCGGGCTGCAGCCCGTCGCCGACGAGGCCGCCCGGCGGTTGCAGGCAGCGATCGACGCGCTGGGGAGCTGAGCCGTCACCCGAAAACGGGCGCCGAGATGTCTCTCGGCGCCCGTTCTCGTGTTCGTCCTGTCGCCCGTTCGTCCCTGTCTCCGATTCGTCCCTGTCTCCCGCTTGTCACGGTCTCCCGTACGCCGCCCGGGCCTTCTCGCGCAGCAGGCGCACGGCGCGGGCCGGGTCGTCCGTGCCGTAGACGGCCGTGCCGGCCACGAAGCAGTCGGCGCCGGCCGCCGCGGCAGCCCCGATGGTGTCGAGGTTCACCCCGCCGTCGACCTCGATGAGCACGTCGAGTTCCCCCGCGTCGACCAGGCGTCGCGCCGCGCGCACCTTGTCGAGCATCTCGGGGATGAACCGTTGGCCGTTGAATCCCGGAGGCACGCTCATCACCAGGAGCGTGTCGAAGTGCGCGAGCGTGCCGATGTGCGGCTCGAGCGGGATCTGCGGCGCGAGCGCGAGACCGGCGTGGGCGCCGGCGTCGCGCAGGCGGCCGGCGAGAGCGACCGGGTCGCGGACGGCCTCGACGTGCACTGAGACGTTGTGCGCGCCCGCCTCCGCGTAGTCGAGCGCCCACCGGTCGGGATCCTCGATCATCAGGTGGCAGTCGAGCGGCAGCGGGGTGTGCCGGGCGAGGGACCGCACGACCGGCACCCCGAAGGTGATGTTGGGGACGAAGTGTCCGTCCATCACGTCGACGTGCAGCCAGTCCGCGCCCCGATCGGATCCACCGGCCACGGCCCGCGCCTCGTCGGCCAGGCGCGCCAGGTCGCCCGAGGCCAGGCTGGGCGCGATCATCGGCTCGCGCCGCGAGTGGCGATCGGCCCGGTGACCAGCGCGGACGTCGGGGTCCATGCGACGACAGTACCCGCCTCGCGGTGCCGGCGAGGCGCACCGGATTGATCGTCAACCGGGCATTGACGACCATGAGCGCGTCAACCTATGGTTGACGAATGACGAACCCGGTACCCATGAGCAATCCCGTCCGGCTCGACGACCTCATCGATGCCATCAAGAAGGTGCATACCGACGCCCTGGAACAACTGACCGACGCGGTCCTCGCCGCCGAGCATCTCGGGGAGGTCGCCGACCATCTGATCGGCCACTTCGTCGACCAGGCCCGCCGCTCCGGCGCGTCCTGGACGGACATCGGGCGCAGCATGGGCGTCTCCAAGCAGGCGGCACAGAAGCGCTTCGTGCCCAAGGGTTCTGCCGATCTCGATCCCGAACAAGGATTCAGCCGATTCACCGAACGCGCCCGTAACGTCGTCATGGCATCACAGAACGAGGCCCGGGCGGCCGGCAACGCCGAGATCACCTGCGAACATCTCGTCCTCGGTCTGCTGAGCGAGCCCGACGCCCTCGCGGTCCGCGCGCTCGTCGCGCAGGACGTCTCGCCGGACGCGGTCCGTCGCGCCGTGGTGGAGAAGCTCCCGCCGGCGTCCGGGGACGTGCCCGACCTGATCCCCTACGACGCGCGTGCGCGCAAGGCCCTGGAGCTGACGTTCCGGCAGGCACTTCGTCTCGGGCACAACTACATCGGCACCGAGCACATCCTCCTCGCCCTCCTCGAATACGAGGACGGAAACGGCGTCCTCACCGGTCTCGGCGTGGACAAGACGGCCGCCGAAGCGCACGTCGCCGCGGCCGTGGCGGCGGAGCAGGCCGCACACGCGGAGCGCGGAGACGCGGAATGAGCAGGCAGCGATCCGCTGTCCAGCCGACCCGTCGCTGAGAGGGCCTCATCCGCAGGGCGAAACCGCCTCCCCGGTCCGCTCCTCGATCTACCGTTGAGTCGAGGCAGCCGAGAGGGGGAACGATGACCTACCCGCTCGTCGAGAAGTCCCGGGAACGTTCGGAAGCCGGGCGGCATTTCGTGATCGAGGACTACACGAAGACGCCGTCGCTCTGTCGTCGCGGTGTCTGGGTGGGGCGTCGGGTCGATTTTTCCGAAACCGTGCTGATGTCCTTCGAGCACGGCCAGGACGACCTGTCCGTCGGCTGGATCGTGAACGGCGCGGCGATATCGCCGGCAGGCTACTATGCGCCGTGCCAAGGAGTGCCGACGATCCGATACCGGTGTCCCGGAGACGGTAGGAACCTGCACACCATTTCGCTGATGAGCACGCCCGGCAGCGATCAGGACTGTGTGGACCTGCAGGTCGTGTTCACGCGTCCGCCGCAGTGGAATCCGCTCGAGTACGGTCCCTCGAAGAAGGTGTGCCTCCAGGGCCGGATCGTCGAATGGCCGTGGTTCCTTCTGCAGCAGGAACAGCAATGCTGGGAGCGGTTCCGGAACGTATTCGAGAAGTACGTGGTGGTACCCCGTCCGGTTCCCGCACCGCCCGGCCCGGTGGAACGGTGGATCGCGAGCCTTCGGGGCGACGAGGCCGCGACGGTACGGGCTGAACTGGACACTGTCGAGCAGTTGGATCACGCCCGGGACGGCGATTTTCTCGCAGAGATCCGTGCCGACCTCGCGGCGAGGTTCCTCCGGTGGGCGAACTCCGAGGACGGGCCGGGTGCCGTGGACCGCTCGCCGCCACGCAGCGATCCGGGTCGAGATTCCTCCTGAGCGAGAGGGCGGACCCGTGACCGAAAAGGCAACGCTCCGGCGACTGGCGGAGTGGGTGTTCGGCGGCGTCGTGCTCGTCGTCGACACGGTCTTCACGGTGATCCGTGTCGTCGTGTGGCGCTCGCGCTGGAAGCCGGCATTGACTGCCCTGCGCCGGTACAACAAGGTCGTCCTCAACCCGGTGATCTTGAAGAGGGGAGGGAAGACGGTCACAGCGGTGCATCACGTGGGTCGCACATCCGGATGGCCATACGTGACCCCGGTGTGGGCGGAACGATCCGGACAGTCGTTTTTCATCCATCTGCCCTACGGCACCGACGTCGACTGGTGCCGCAACGTTCTGGCGGGCGGGGGCTGCGTCCTCGAGCGCGAGGGCGTGCGCTACGACGCCGTCGCTCCCGTGATCGTGCCGGCGGCGGAGGCGGAACCGCATCTGTCGTCGGCATCGAGGAGGATGCACCGACTGTTCGGCGTCGAGTCGTATCTACGGCTGGACATCGCCCCTGGCGTGCAGGCGGACTGATCGAGCGGCTGGAGCAGGGGCATCGCGCTGGTTCGCCCGCTCCCCGCGAGCGGCGGTCCGTAGAGAGCGGCTGCGGGTGAGCTCGACCAGCGGTCTCTTGTGCCCCCGGCAGGATTCGAACCTGCGACACCGGCTTTAGGAGAGCCGTGCTCTATCCCCTGAGCTACGAGGGCGGCGCGCGGTGGACCGGCGGTGCCGATTCGATGCGCGGTGTGAGTGTAGCCGGGATCGCGGCGCCGGTGTGAAACGGTCGCGGAACCAGCGGCACGGCGAGCGCCGCCGCCGCGCCGACGGCGATCCACGTGACGGTCCAGGCCTGGTCGGAGGCGTGTGAGGCGGACAGCAGGGCCGGGGTACGGAAGCTCGACCCGTAGATCGCGGCGCCCGTGAGGGCGATCGCCGTTCCCGCCCGGTCGTGCACCCGAATGTCACACGCCGTCAATCCAACCGAACGCATGTGACATTCGGCCGGAGGTGCGGCAGGTGACCTGCGGCAGGTGACCTGCGGCCGGTGACCTTCGGTCGGAGGTGCGGCCAGTGACCCCGGGGGTGGGAACCGTCCCCCTCGGGGTGCGGTGTGCAGCCCGAAGAGCCCTGGAGTGCGGCCGTGGCGTGCCGGAGGGTGGATCCGCACGCCGAATCCTCGTCCCCGGGAGTACTCATGCCTCGCTCGATCTCGCGCACGATCCGCTTCGCCGCCGTGGCCGTCGCCGCCGTGGTGCCCGCCCTGGGTGCCGTCGCTCCGGCCGCCGCGGAGGACGAGTCTGCCCTGCAACAGCTTTCGCCCACAGCGGAGTGTCCGTTCGCCGCCGGGAGCACCGGGCAGTACGCGACGGACGCGATGGGACCGTATGTGCAGTGCTTCCTTCCGTCGATCGAGTCGTGGATCGATGCCACGTACCAGGACATGCCGCATCCCACCGCCTACTACTCGGTGGCGGCGGGGAAGTCGGGGGAGGCGGCGCCCGGCTGCGCCTACGACGAGAACTCGCTGATGTACTGCGCGGCCGACCGCAGCCTCTACATCGGCGAGAAGGCGGCGATGGACCTCGTGAACGGCTACGGGGAGATCGCCATTGCCGCGGTGCTGAGCCACGAGGTGACGCATCACTTCCAGACGATGCTGGCACTGCCGGAGCCCGACCCGGCCGAACCCAACAGTGCCATCCCCTACGAGAACCAGGCCGATTGTGGATCGGGCGCCTTCGTCGCGTACTCCGAACGCGACCTCGGCGTCACGGTCGAGCAGACCGACCTGGCGTCGCTGGGCCGGGCGTTCGCCGCGGTGGGGGAGGACAAGGGGCCGGAGCGCACCCACGGCACCGCCGAGCAGCGCATCCAGGCATTCGACACCGGCTACCTCAGCCCGTCGCCCACCCCGTTGCTCTCGTGCGTCGACTACATCCCCGAGGCGCCCATCGCGTACATCGGCTGACGCGCCGGGCGCTCCGCTGTGATCACAATCACATAACTGCCGTCGTCTCCTCGCGGTTCTGTATGCGCGCGAGGCGGCGCCGGGAGCCGCCGGCCCCGGCGGACGTCCCAACCCCGCCCGCGCGCACCAGGAGGGTGTTTCCGCAGTTCACGCAGGTGGGGCAGGGCTGCATCCGGCCGGGCTGCCGCCGGGTCGCCGTCGGTACCCACCGCAGAAGTGTCCGAAACGTAACGCTGGCGCTGCCCTATATCGTTTTGTTACTTTGAGTCGCCAGAAACGGCCGGGGCACACCCGGCGCGCAACGGACGACGGATGAGGTAGCAACTGTGGGACGGCACCAGCGGGCAGGCGACGAGGCGACCACCTTCGAGATGGATCTGTCCGGTGCGTCCTCCGGCCGCGGCCGGCACCGCGTCGAGCCCACCGGTCCGTCGGCACCCGTGAAGGCCGCCACCGTGGCCGCCGCCACCGGCGCCTTCTTCGCCGTGGGTGCCCAGCTCGCCGCCGGCACGGCCAGTGCCGCGCCCGCCCCCGCCCAGACCGGCACCCTGCCGTTCGAGGTGCCGCAGGGCCTGCTGCCCGAGGGCTTCGAGCTCCCGCAGCTGCCCGGTGCGCCCGCCCCGGCCGACGAGCACGGCCACGAGCACGCCGCCGCTCCCGCCCTGCCGCCGGAGCTCGACACCCTGGTCGACCAGTTCGCCGCGGGCCAGGGCTGGCTGAACAACCTCAACCCCGCCAAGCCTGCCACCGTGCAGCCCGTCTCGGGCACGCTCACCTCGGACTTCGGCCCCCGCTGGGGCAGCCACCACGGCGGCATCGACATCGCCGCCCCGATCGGCACGCCGATCAAGTCCGCCGCCGACGGCACCGTCCTCGACGCGGGCGCCGCCTCCGGCTACGGCCAGTGGGTGCGCGTCCTCAACGACGACGGCACCACCGCCGTCTACGGCCACGTCGACACCTACCAGGTCAGTGCCGGTCAGCGGGTGACCGCCGGTCAGCAGATCGCCACCGTCGGCAACCGCGGCTGGTCCACCGGCCCGCACCTGCACTTCGAGGTGTGGGACCAGGCCGGCGGCAAGACCGACCCCAACGCCTGGCTCAGCACCCGCGGCGTCGTCGCCGACTGGGGCAGCTACCGCGCCGTCTGACGCTCGCCCCCAACTGCGGTCGCTCGGCCGCTAGGCTGACGAATCATCACCTAGCGGGGGAGAGGGACACGGCTCCATGGGCACGCAGATCAAGGCTCGCTCCTTCACCCGCGCCGACCGGCGCGAGTTCCGCACCAAGGTGCAGGCCTGCCTCGCCGCCCTGGACCGGATGCTGCGCGACGGCGCCTTCACCGACGCGCGCGAACGGCCGGAGCCGCTGCTCGGCATGGAGATCGAGTTCAACCTCGTCCAGGACGACATGGAACCGGCCATGTGCAACCTCGAGGTCCTGCAGGCGATCGACGATCACGCCGTGTTCCAGACCGAGCTGGGCCAGTTCAACGTCGAGATGAACGTCGACCCCGGGCCGTTCGCCGGTGACGCCACCCTCGACATCGAGAACACCCTGCGCGAGTCGCTGCGCCGCGCCGACACGCGGATGCACCGGCAGGACGCCCAGCTCGTCATGATCGGCATGCTGCCCACGCTCGAGCTCGCCCACCTCGACCGGGAGCGCATCACCGCCAACCCGCGCTACGAGGCCCTCAACGAGCAGATCTTCGCCGCACGCGGGGAGGACATCGAGCTCGATCTCGACGGCGTGCCCCTCCCCGGCCGCGACGACGCCGAACAGCTGCGGGCCGACGCCAACTCGGTCGTGCCGGAGGCGGCCTGCACGTCGCTGCAACTGCACCTGCGGGTGGCCCCGGAGGACTTCGCCGACCACTGGAACGCCGCTCAATGCCTGGCCGGAGTGCAGGTGGCGCTCGCCGCGAACTCCCCGTTCCTCGCCGGCAAGGCGCTGTGGCACGAGAGCCGGATCCCGCTGTTCGCGCAGGCCACCGACACCCGCACCCAGGAGCTGAAGAATCAGGGGGTGCGGCCGCGGGTGTGGTTCGGCGAGCGCTGGATCGACTCGGTGACGGACCTGTTCGAGGAGAACTCGCGGTACTTCCCGGCGCTGCTGCCCGAGGTGTCCGACGTCGATCCGATCGCCGAGTTCGATGCCGGCCGGACTCCGCGGCTGCGCGAGCTGCAGATGCACAACGGCACCATCTACCGCTGGAACCGGCCCGTCTACGACGTCGCCGACGAGCACCCGCACCTGCGGCTCGAGAACCGGGTGCTGCCGGCGGGCCCGACGGTGCTCGACATCATGGCCAACGCCGCGTTCTACTACGGGGCGCTGCGCGCCCTCGTCGACGCCGACGTGCCGCTGTGCCGGTTCATGAGCTTCGACGCGGCCCGCGAGAACCTCGGGATCGGGGCCAAGTACGGCCTCGACGCGCGGCTGTACTGGCCCGGCCTGGGCTGGGTGGGCGCCGACGAACTCGTGCTGCGCCGGCTGCTGCCCATGGCGGACGCGGGCCTGACCGCCTTCGGGCTGTCGCAGCAGGCGCGGGACCGGTACCTGGGCATCATCGAAGGCCGGTGCCTGAACCGGCAGACCGGGGCGGCGTGGCAGCGGGCGCAGGTCGTCGAACGGGAGGACGCCGGCGCCGACCGGCGCACCGCCCTGCACGGAATGATGCGTGACTACATCCGGAACATGCTGGGCGGCAAGCCCGTTCACGAGTGGCCGCTCGGCACGGCATGATCACAACCGGACGGTGCGGGTCACCGCGACCGCGGGGGTGACCACGGCCCGGTCGTCCGGAGCGGTGTATCCCGGGACGACGGTGAGGTCGTCGGTGACGTCGGCGACGTGCAGTACCACCGCGCCGTCGCGCGGGGCGACGGTCAGCCGCACCTCGATGCCCTCGGCCGGGGTCCCGGAGAACAGGAACCCGAACGGCGCGGCCGGCGCGGCGCTCCGCCCGGCCACCACCGCCTCCCGCACCGCCGCGGACGTCCCGTCCACCCACAGCCCGATCGTCGGCGCCCCGCGCGGCGACGTCAGCCGCAGGGTCAGCGTCCGTTCGTCGCCGTCGGTGACGTCCGCGACGACGGCGAGCCCGGGCGCGGGCAGCGGCGCGACCGGCGCGGGCCCGTGGGCGAACCTGGTCTCGCTGCGCCACGGGAACGCGTCCGGCAGCGTGGCCGGCTCCTCGGGCAGCAGGGCGCGGCTCCAGGCCGAGGCGGGGGCGCGCGGCGACGCCCACACGGCGGCACCGGTGTCCGCGTTCAGCGCGTAGAGCAGTTGTTCCTGCCGCGGCGGGGTGGCGCCGTCGCGGTTGACCCAGCCGCCGACCGGCGCGGCCACGAGCACGACCCCCGCGGCGGCGATCGCGGCGAGCCGCAGCTGCGACGGCGCGCCGGCGGCGTCGAGGAGCGGCAGCGCCAGCGCGAACAGCACCGCGACGAACACCCCCGCGAGCGGCGCTCCGGTGAGCAGACCGGCGTCGAACGACGCCACCGCGGCGGGCACGAGCACCACGACCGCCGGAACTGTCCCGGCCAGCGTCACCGGCGTCCGCCACCCGCGCCGATCGGTGGGCAGCAGGTCCACGACGAGCGCGGCGATCGCCGCGGGCAGCGCCGGCAGCACCAGGACGGTCGCGACGCCGAGGAAGGGCAGCGCGGCCAGGGCGGTGACCGTCACGGCGAGCAGCGCGCCCGTCGCGAACGCGGCAGGGCCGACACGGCGGCGCACCGGCGGATACGCCGCGAGCAGGACGGCGACGGCCGCGGCCGCCGCGGCGACCTGATAGGGCACCGGCAGGTACGGCTCGCGCAGGACCGCCGAGGCCTGACCGGGAGCGATCCGCAGCGCGAGCCACCACGGCACGAACGCCGCACCCGCCGCCGCGGCCGCCACGGCGATCGAGATCCCGCCCGACGCCGCGAGACGGCCCGCCGAGGCGGCACCGTCCCGGATCCGCCGGGCCGCGAGGGCGCCGGTGACGGCGGCGAGCAGCGCGGTCAGGGCGATCTCGAGCGGGCGCGGGTAGTGCACCGGCCCCCAGGGCAGCGTGACGACGACGTCGTCGCCCCCCGAGCCGAGCTCTGCCAGGTCGGCGGACGAGAACCGCTGTGCCGCAGCAAGGGTGGTTTCTCCCATGCGCTGCAGCGACGCGGTGTCGAGCCGGTCCGGGGTGTCGAGGGGACTGTGATAGTAGGCGCCGCCGCCGGCGATCGCGGTGTCCGCGGCGTGCATGCCGGCCTCGGTGAGGCGGCGGAAGTCGGTGTCGTTGGGCAGCAACTCGAACGCCGTCTGGGTGAACGAGTCCGCGGTCGTGCCGGGCACGCCGGACAGCACACCCACGAGACCCGCGTTGGGGGAGGAGATCCGGAAGGTGACGGGGATCCCGCCGTTGCCGCGGGCCTCGTGGTTGAGCACCACCGTCGGCCTCGCGTCGGCCGGTTGCCGCCGCGTGTACTCCTCGGCGCCGAGCAGGCCGCGTTCCTCGCCGTCGGTCACGAGCACCGTGACGTCGTTCCGGGGGCGGGGGCCGGCGGTCAGGGCGCGGGCCGCCTCGAGCACCGTGGCGATCCCGATCCCGTCGTCGCCCGCGCCGGGGGAGCCGGCGACGGTGTCGTAGTGCGCGGCGAGCACGACGGTGCCGGTGGGGTCGGTGCCGGGCAGGGTGGCGACGACGTTCGCGACCCGGCCGCCCCGCTGGGTGCCCTGCACGGCGGTGGCCGACCAGCCGACGCCGTCGTCGACGCGGACGGACCAGCCGAGGTCGTCGAGGATACGGACCAGGTACTCCCGGGCCGCGGCATGGCCGGCCGAACCCGGGGTGCGCGGCCGCGCGGCCACCGCCTCGACGTGGGTCGTCGCGCGGACGGCGCTGAACGCGGTGGGGGGAGCGTCGGCCGGTGCGGGTGCCGCCGGGGTCCGCAGCGTGGCCGCGAGCCCGACGAGGAGCAGCACGAGCAGTCCGATCCGGCCGGCCCGGCGGGTGCGGCCCGCGCCGGCGGGGGCCGGAGCATCGTCCATGCGAGCGAGCCTAGCGCCGGATCGTGGAGACGACCGTGCCCCGGCCGCGGGGGCCGGGGCACGGTCGGAGGCGACTCAGGCGTTCGGGGCCCAGCTGTCGGGACCGAACACCTCGTAGTGGATGTTCTCGGCGGGCACGTTGCGCTCGATGAGGGCCTCGCGCAGCGAGAGCATGAACGGCAGCGGACCGCACAGGTACGCCTTGGTGTTCGGGTCGAGCGGCAGGTCCGACACGTCGGCCCGGCCCACGCGCACGGTCTCGAGCGGCTCGCGGGCGCCGAGGTCCTCGTACCACCGGTGCACCTCGGCGGACGGGATGCGCTCGACGAGGGTGGCCAGCTCGTGCCGGTGCGCGTGGTTGGCGACGGAGCGGTCGGCGTGCAGCACCGAAACCTTGCGCTCGTCACCGGTTTCCGCGAGGTGCGCGAGCATGCCGATCATCGGGGTGCAGCCGATGCCGGCGGAGGCCAGCAGCAGCGGGGCGCCGTCGTCGGGCAGCACCAGGTCGCCGAACGGGGTGGTGACCTGCAGCTCGTCACCCTCGAAGACGTTGTCGTACAGGAAGTTCGACACTTCACCGGCCGGCGCGACGGTGCCGTCGGGGGTGGTGGTCGCCACGATCCGCTTGACGGTGATGCGCCAGTCGCCCTGGGCCGGCGCGTTGGTCAGGCTGTACTGGCGGATCTGGCGGGCCCCGTCGGGCAGCCTCACGCCCACCGAAAGGTACTGTCCCGGACGGAAAGCGGGCAGCGGAGCGCCGTCGAGCGAGGTCAGGACGAACGAGACGGTGTCGGCGGACTGGTGCCGGCGCTCGGCGACCCGGACGGTGCGCCACACGTCGCCCGGCGCGACGCCCGCGGCCTTGTACAGGTCGTCCTCGAGCTTGATGAGCGTGTTGGCCATCAGCCAGTACAGCTCGTCCCAGGCCGCGGCGACCTCGGGGGTGACGGCCTCGCCGAGGACCTCCACGATCGCCTCGAACAGGTGCTTGTGGACGATCCAGTACTCGTCGGGCTTGATGCCGAGGGAGGCGTGCTTGTGCGCGATGCGGGACAGGATCGCCTCGACCCGGGCCGGGTCGGGATCGAGCTGCAGGGTCGCGAAGGCGGCGATGGAGCCGGCCAGGGCCTTCTGCTGTTCGCCCTGCTTCTGGTTGCCGCGGTTGAACAGGTCGCGCTCGAGTTCGGGGTGCGCGGCGAACATCTTCTTGTAGAACAGCGGGGTGATGTCGCCGATGGCGGCACCCACGGCGGGGAGGGTGGCGCGGACAACTTCCTTGGACTCGGCTGAGAGCGGCATCGTGAACTCCGTTTCGGGTAGGGCTGGGCCGGTTCCGGGCTGTGGAACCGTGCGGTCAGACGGCGGGGCGGGTGAGATCGAGCAGGACGGTGCGGGTGGGGGCCCGGGTGAGATCGGCGACGGTGACGGAGTCGAGCGCCGCGTAGAAGGACTCCTGGGCTCGGCGCAGTGCGCCGCGGAGGCTGCATCCTTCCCGCAGCGGGCACGGTTTGTCGCCCTCGCAGGCGACGACCTCGCCGTCGCCTTCGAGTTGCCGGGTGAGCCATCCGACGGACGCGCCCCGGCCGAGCTCGGTGATGGTCAGTCCGCCGCCGCGGCCGCGGCGGGTCGTGACGACGCCGAGTTCGCTCAATCGTGCGACCACCTTGGTGGTGTGTGCGTACGACAGCTGCAGCTGCTCGGCGACGCGCTTGGTGCTGGGGGAGCTGTCGGGCGCGGCGGCCGCCAGGTACATGACAACTCTCAGTCCGAGATCGGTGAACTGGGTGAGTTGCATGACCTGAGACTAGATAATTGGTATCTGAAATGACAATTTAATGTGACGTAGATCGCTTCGGTGCGTCAGCGTTCGAGCACGGGAAGGATATTGCGCCAGCTGACGATTCCGATCGGCCTGCCGTCGCGCACCACCGGCACGGACCGCAGCCGCATCTGCAGCATCGCCCGCGCGATGTCGAACAGCTCGGCGTCCGCATCGAGGGCCACCGGCGGCAACGCCACCGCCCGCACCGTCAGCGGCCGGCGGATCGCGGTGACGAGCGGCAGGTCGGCGTACATCGACAGGCGCGCCAGATGCGCCCCCGCCAGCGCCTCCTCGGTGATCAGGCCGCAGAGCCGGCCGTGCTCGTCGACCACCGGGAGGGTGGTGAAGCCGTTGCGGGCCAGCACCTCCCCGGCCCGCTCCAGGGTGGCGTCGACCGTCACGGCCAGCACCGGCGTGCTCATCACGTCCGCCGCGCGGACCTTGTGGGCCGCGGGCCCCGCCATGCGGATCGGTCCACCGGACATGATGCGCCTCCTCTGCCTACGATTGTGGCCGCATCCCCGCTACCGGGCCAGTGGCTCCGGACTTCCCGGAGAGGGACCAAAGACCATTCCTGCCCCCAGGGGAGCGGATTAACCTCGACCCCGAGGACGATCCCTGCGACGAGAGCGGTGACCGACGTGAAGTTCCCAGGCAGCAAGGCGCACCACGAGCCCACGCACGACGAGGCGGTGCGCTCGAACACCGTGGTGGTCGGGATCGACGGATCCCCGGCCTCCGACGACGCCGTCCGGTGGGCCGCCGCGACGGCCGCCGACCGCGGGCTGCCGCTGCACATCGTGCACGCTCTCGACTTCGCCCCCAGCGGCTACAGCGGGGCGCCGTTCATCCAGACCGCACAGGTCTTCGAATGGGTCGAGGACGAGGGCAAGACGCTGCTGCAGCGCGCCGAGGAGGTCGCCCGCACCGTCGCGCCGGCACTCGAGATCACCACCCGGCTCGCCGCCACCGGCAGCGCCCGCTGGCTCATCGACCTGTCCGCCCGCGCGCGGATGCTCGTGCTCGGCTCCTCCGGCACCGGCCGGGTGGGCGAGGCACTGCTCGGCTCCACCCCGGTGTCCGTCGCCAGCCACGGTCGCTGCCCGGTCGTCGTCGTCCGCGGCAAGGCTCCGGAGTCCCTGCCCGACACCCGGCCCGTCGTCGTCGGGGTCGACGGCAGCCCCCTCAGCGAGAAGGCCGTCCGCGCGGCGTTCGAGGAGGCCGGCCTGCGCGGCGTCGACCTCGTCGCGGTGCACGTGTGGAGCGACATGCGGCGGGGCACCTTCGACGAGGCCGTGGAGGTTTCGATCGACCCGAACGCGTTCGCGGAATCCGAGCAGGCCCTGCTCGCCGAGCGCCTCGCCGGGTTCCACGACCGCTACCCCGACGTGAACGTGCGTCGCGAGGTGTACGTCGACGGGCCGCGCGCCCACCTGCTGGCCTGGTCGGAGAAGGCGCAGCTGCTGGTGCTCGGCAGCCGCGGCCGCGGCGGCTTCACCGGCATGCTGCTCGGCTCCACCAGCAACTCGCTGATCCGCGACGCGCAGTGCCCCGTCATGGTGGTGCGCCCCGACGAGTCCTGAAGGTCGCGCCACACCCCGGCGGTAGGGTACCTGGCACACGGGTACGAGCGTGCCCGGCAGGACCACGCACCAACGAATCACGGGGTATGCGGATGCGCATCGGGATGGGATTGAACTACAGCGGCGGATTCGCCGAGACGGCGGCGGAGGTGGCCGATCTCGAACGGGCCGGCCTCGACATCGTCTTCGTACCGGAGGCGTACTCGTTCGACGCGGTCAGCCAGCTCGGCTACCTCGCGGCCAAGACCGAACGACTCGAGCTGGCCTCGGGCATCTTCCAGATCTACACCCGCACGCCGAGCCTGACGGCGATGACCGCCGCAGGTCTCGACTACGTCTCCGACGGCCGCTTCGTCCTGGGCATCGGTGCGTCCGGCCCGCAGGTCATCGAGGGATTCCACGGCGTCAAATACGACGCGCCGCTCGGCCGGACCCGTGAACTCGTCGACATCTGCCGCCAGGTGTGGCGCCGGGAGAAGGTCGAGTACCAGGGCAAGTACTACCAGATCCCGCTGCCGCCGGAGAAGGGCACCGGACTCGGCAAGCCGCTCAAGCTGATCAATCACCCGGTGCGCGAACGCATCCCCGTCCTGATCGCCGCGATCGGCCCCAAGAACGTCGAGATGACCGCCGAGATCGCCGAGGGCTGGGAACCGATCTTCTTCTATCCCGAGAAGGCCGCCGACGTGTGGGGCGAGTCCCTCGCGCGCGGCAAGGCCAAGCGCGATCCCGCGCTCGGGGACCTGCAGGTCTACGTCGGCGCGGCGCTCGCGATCGGCGACGACGTCGACTTCCTGCTCGACTTCGTACGCCCGCACCTCGCGCTGTACATCGGCGGCATGGGGGCGAAGGGCAAGAACTTCTACAACGACCTCGCCGTCCGCTACGGGTACGCGAAGGAGGCGGAGACCATCCAGGACCTGTACCTCGCAGGCCGGAAGGAGGAGGCCGCCGCCGCGGTGCCCGACGACCTGGTGCGGGCGGTCTCGCTCATCGGGCCCGAGAGTTACGTCCGGGAACGCGTCGCCGCGTTCGCCGAAGCCGGCGTCACCACCCTCAACGTCAACCCGATCGCGGAGAACACCGCCGGCCGGGTCCGACTGATCGAACAGCTGCGGGAGATCTGCAACTGACACCCGCGCCGATGTGAGAACCCGGGCCCACCGGCCCGCCGACAGAGGGGAATTCATGACCGAAACCCAACCGATCGTCGTCGCGGTCGACGGATCCGACGCGGCGGCGACCGCGGTGATCTGGGCGGCCCGCGCTGCCGCGGCCCGCGCGCTGCCGCTGCACATCGTCACCGTCGTGCACATCCCCGCGTTCTACTACTCCGAGCCCTACCTCGCGGAGAGCTTCCACGAGGAGATGAAGGAGACGGCGCGGGCGCGGCTCGACAGTGCCAAGGTGCTCGCCAAGCGCATCGCCGACGAGCAGGGCCCGGTCGAGATCACCACGGAGCAGATCGAGGGCAAGGTCGTCCCCACCCTCGTCGACCTCTCGAACCGGGCCGACACCATCGTGCTCGGCTCGCGCGGGCTCGGGGAGGTGAAGGGGCTGCTCGTCGGCTCCGTCACCCTCGGTCTCGCCTCGCACGCCCACTGCCCGGTCGCGATCGTGCGCGGCCGCACCCTCGACGGGGCACCGCCCTCCGACGGCCCGGTCGTGGTCGGCGTCGACGGTTCCGAGGCCTCTGTGCGCGCCGTCGAGGTGGCGTTCGCCGAGGCGGCCGCCCGCAAGGCGACGCTCGTCGCGGTGAACGTGTGGAGCGACGTGAGCGTGCAGCCGTCCCTGGGCGCGGTGCCCGAGGATCCGCAGTGGAGCAGGATCCAGACGGGGGAGGAGGTCGTGCTCGCCGAGAACCTCGCCGGGTTCCAGGAGCGTTACCCGGACGTCGTCGTCGAGCGCGTCGTCGCGCGGGACCGGCCGGTGCGGGTGCTGAGCGAGTACGCCGAACGCGCCCAGCTGATCGTCGTGGGCTCCCGCGGCCGCGGCGGCTTCAAGGGCCTGCTGCTCGGATCGACCAGCAACGCGCTGATGCAGACGGCCGACTGCCCCGTGCTGATCGTCCGGCCGGACGGCGAGAAGTAGCCGTCCCGTCGCGGCCTGCGCCGCATGTGGTGGCGCGGCAGGGTGCTTCCCGCGCGCGTCCCTACGCGCGCGGGAAGCGCCGCAGCGCGCGACCGCCGGGAACGTACCCGGACGCTCGATGCCCGGCACCCTGAGCGGGTGCCGGGCATCGTCGCCGGGTGGTTCCGGGTCGCCGCGTGGTCAGCCGAAGTCGTCGAGGCCGCGCCGGCGCAGCTCGCTCCACACGTCGGCGGGATGCACCCCGCGACGGACGGCGTCGTTCTCGATCAGCACGCCGAGCATCTGCGAACTGAGGAAGGCGACGTCCTCCGGGCGGTGCGTGCCGCTCTTGACGGTGAGCCATCCGGACACGTCGCCGCGTTTCGCGGCGCGGGCCATGTCGAGCACCGAGCCGAACAGCTCTGCCGACCCGGTGTCGCGGTCCTCCCGGGATCCGGGCTCGCGCACGCTGGTCATGCGCTCGCCCCTGCGTGTTCGTCGCGCCGGGACTGACGGGCCAGCGCCCGGTCCCGGGCCTCCTCGAACCGCTCGGCCTTCGTCTGCAGGTCGGTGAGGAAGGCGTCGAGGTCCTCGCGCAGCTGTTCGCCGCGGCTGCCGAAGTCGGTGCGGTCGAACACGCGCCACTTGCGGAGCACCGGCAGCACCACGTCGTCGAGATGCTGCCGCAGGTCGTAGATGCCGCCCTTGGCGATCAGCACGGCGTTGCGCCGGAAGTTCGCCATCGACGCGCCCGGCATCCGAAAGCGGGTCAGCACGCTCATGATCGCGGCGAGCGCCTGGTCGGGGGCGATGTCGAGGGCGCCCTCGACGATGTTGCGATAGAACATCATGTGCAGGTTCTCGTCCGCGGCGACGCGGGCGAGCATGCGGTCCGCGATCGGATCCCCGCAGGCCTTACCGGTGTTGCGGTGCGAGACCCGGGTCGCCAGTTCCTGGAAGGTCACGTACGACACGGACTCGAGCATCGACGTCGAGCCCGGGTCGAATCCGGTGGTCATGTGCGCCATGCGTGCGTTCTCGAGCGCGACGGGGTCCACACCGCGGGTGACCACCAGGTAGTCCCGCATGACGACGGAGTGCTTGTTCTCCTCGGCCGTCCAGCGGCCCACCCACGTGCCCCAGGCGCCGTCGAGGCTGAAGTGTTCGGCGATCTCGCGGTGGTAGGAGGGCAGGTTGTCCTCGGTGAGCAGATTGGTGATCATCGCTGCCTGCGCGGTTTCGGACAGCGCGGACTGGTCGGGGTCCCAGTCGATGCCGCCGAGGGCGGCGAAGTTGCGGCCCGCGTCCCACGGAACGTAGTCGTGCGGATGCCAGTCCTTCGCCATCGCCAGGTGGCGGTGGACGTTGTCCTCGGCGATCGGCTCGAGCTCTCGGAGCAGTTCGAGATCCGTGAGTTCCCTGGTCACAGTGATGTATTCCCTCTCTGGTGGGACCCCGGGCGCCCCCCTGCGGCGCCCGGCGGTCGGTTCGGTCGGGTCAGAACCCGATGCGCATGATCAGTTGCGGCAGGCCGTCGATGTCCATCCGCTCGGCGAGCCGGTCAGCCGAATCCTCCACGCGCAGTGGATAGGTGAGTACGGACGCCGACAACCGGGCGTCGACCGCCGCCAGCCACGCCCGCTCGGACGCGATGCCCACCCGGACCAGGTCGATCGGATCGCCGGAGTGCACCGAGAACACCAGCACGGTCTCCCGGTCGATGGCCGCCGCGAGTTCGGCGGTGTCCGGCACACCGGTGGTGATCAGCGCGCGCCCGGCGGGTCCGCCGGCGTCGAGATCGGCGCCCCAGTCGGTCACCACCTCGGCGTTGCCCTCGGGGTGCCAGTGCGACGTCCACCGGAACATCTCGCGCTGGTAGTACGGATTGCGGCGCATCGCGTCGGCCGAGTAGGTGAGCATGTCGGCGAGCGCCGGGGCCTCGTCCGACGCCAGCAGGCGAACCTCGACCCCGGGGAGGTCGGCGGCGGCCATCACGTCGGCGATGGTGGTCGCCGGCACCGGGATCCGGGCGAACGACTCGCGGTGGCTGCGCCGGTGCGAGATGGCGGCGAAGAACCCCAGGTCGGTGCTCGAAGGAGTGGCCGGCGCCGCTGCCTCGATCCGTGCGATCAGCTCGGGCCGCTCCGGCTCGGGCAGCAGCAGGGTCCGGGTGCTCCAGCCGAGCACCCGGATGCCGAGTTCGAGGTTGGCGACGGCGGCTCCGCACGAGATCAGCCGATCCGGGCGCAGGGGGTCCTGGCCGGGGGCGGCGAACTCGACCCGCTCCTCGAGTTCGGCCGTGCGGGCCGGGAGGCGCAGGTTCCACGGCTGAGTGTCGTGGATCGAGGGGGCCTCGATCACGGCACGCGCGATCACCTCGGTGTCGCTCGTGGACCAGGTGTCGGGCACCGTGGACATCGCAGCCTCCTCGTCCTGGTCGGTCACCTCGCACGGCTCATCGAGGATGACTGTCCGAGCATCGCCCGCGGGCTGCACCGGGCGCATGTGCCGAAGGTCCCGAAACTGCCGTCGAACGGCCCGGGGTCGGCGGCGCGCGAGCGAGCTGAGACGATGGTCACCGCAATGCCGGTGTCAGGAAAGGTGAGGGACGATGCCTCGGGTATTTCTCGTCGACGACCATGAGATCGTGCGGCGCGGGTTGGTCGACCTGCTCGACAGCGTGCCCGACTTCACGGTTGTCGGGGAGGCCGCGTCGGTCGGTGAGGCGCTGGCCCGCATCCCGGGCAGCGGAGCCGAAGTGGCGGTGCTCGACGTGCGCCTGCCCGACGGCAACGGCGTCGAACTGTGCCGCGAGCTGCGGGCCCGCATGCCGGAGCTGCGGGCGCTCATGCTCACCTCCTATGCCGACGACGAGGCCCTGTTCGACGCGATCATGGCGGGCGCGTCCGGATTCGTCCTCAAGCAGATCCTCGGCACCGACCTGGTCTCGGCGATCCGGACCGTCGCGGCCGGCGGCTCGCTGCTCGACAGCCGGGCGACGGCCGCGCTCATGGAACGCATCCGCGCGTCCCGCACGGCGGACCCGCTCGCCGAGCTGTCGGAGCAGGAGCGGGCCGTGTTCGAGCTGATCGGGGAGGGCCTGACCAACCGCGAGATCGCCGAGCGGCTGTTCCTGGCGGAGAAGACGATCAAGAACTACGTCTCGCGGCTGCTGGCCAAGCTCGGGATGCAGCGCCGCACGCAGGCCGCGGTGCTCGCCACCGAGCTGCGCAAGCAGCGCGAGGTCTGACGGGGACCCCGGGTCACAGGGGGACCTGCCACAGCACGCGCGTCCCGCCCCTCTCGCCGGGTCCGGTGCTGCAGCGTCCGCCGCACTGCTGGGCGCGCCGCTCGAGGTTCGCGAGGCCGCTGCGGCGCGGGGTGTCCGGCAGTCCGATGCCGTCGTCGACGATCTCGATCGTGAACTCGTCGCCCGCGGTGACGGATACGGAGATCTTCTCCGACTGCGAGTGGCGCAGCGCGTTGCTCAGTCCCTCCCGCAGCACCGCCTCGGCATGCGGATGGATGCGTGCGGGTACGAGAGTGTCGATGGCGCCGGCGAATTGGACGTTCGGCGCCACGGGGGACTGAGTGGTCAGGTCGCCGACCACATCCAGCAGCCGCCGCCGCAGGCTGGTCGACGCCGCGGCGCCGGTGGTGTGCAGATCGAAGATGGTGGTGCGGATCTCGCGGACCGTACGGTCGAGCTGCTCGACGGCGTGCTGGACGATGTCCGCGACCCGGTCCGGATCGGTGCCGGGCACCAGGGTGCTCTGCAGGCTCATCCCGGTGGCGAAGAGGCGCTGGATCACGTTGTCGTGCAGATCCTGTGCGATCCGGTCCCGGTCGGCGAGCACGTCGAGCAGCCGCTTCTTGCGTTGTTGCGCCGCGAATTCGAGTGCCACCGTGACCAGGTCGGCCATGGACTTAAGGCGCGTCACCTCCGCGTCGTCCCACGCATCGGAACGGGCCGACCGGGTGGCGATCAGTACGCCGGTGACCCCCGACGTGGCGGACAGCGGCAGGATCGCGGCGCGGCCCGCGCCGGCTGCCGGAAGCCCCTCGAGGTTGTCGGTGATCAGTGTGCGCCTGGTGCGGATCGCCTGCAGCACAGGAGAATCGGTGAGGTCGAGACGCGAGCCCGTCGCCGGCGGGCCGGGCGCGGCGGCGGCCCGGACGGTCCCCTCGGTGCCGTCGACCAGCAGGACGTAGGTGCCCACGGTGTGGGCGAGGTCCCGGACCCGGTCGACCAGGAGCGCCAGGGTCTCGTCGACGGAACCGCCCACCAGCAACCGTGAGTTGATCGCGGCCACCGCCTCGAGCCAGCGTTCGCGGGTGAGGGACCCCTCGAACAGGCGGGCGTTGTCGATCGCGACGCCCGCGGAGGTGGCGAGGACCTTCAGGATCACCTCGTCCTCTTCGGTGAAGGCGGGACCGTCGATCTTCTCGGTGAGATAGATGCTCCCGAAAACCCTGCCGCGCACCATGATCGGCGTGCCGAGGAAGCTCTTCATCGGTGGGTGGCCGGGTGGGAAGCCGATCGAGGCGGGATGCTCCGACAGGTCCGCGATCCGCACCGGCCGCGGGTCGTTGATGAGCAGGCCGAGCAGGCCCCGGCCCTCGGGCAGGTGCCCCATGCGGCTGCGCTCGGCCGGGTCGATGCCGACGTACACGAACTCCGACAGCCCGCCGTCGGGCGCCCGCACGCCGAGCGCACCGTAGCGGGCGCCGAGCAGCGCGACGGCCGCGGAGACGATGCGCTGCAGCATGGAGTCGAGTTCGAGGCCCGACCCGACGACGAGCACCGCCTCGAGCAGGCTCTGCATGCTCGCCGGGGTGGTAACGGTGTCGGTGAGCCGTTCACGGATCTCGGCGAGCAGTCCGTCGATGTCGGCGGTGTCGTCGATCGTGCCGTTGTCACCGGGAGCGCTCACACCCGTCAGCATAGGTGCACTCCTCGCGCGGCCCTGCGTGCCGGTCCGTGCACCGCGGCAAAAGGGGGCAACACGGCCGCAGCCCGTCGCCGGCGTGTGAGAATCCGCATATGGAGAACGGGCCCGGACGGGCCGGGTTCGACGGAGACGGGTGACGGCTGCCATGGGAGTTCCGCCGCGCGGTGCCGCGCTGTTCACCGACCTGTACGAGGTCACGATGGCGCAGGCCTATCTGGCTCTGGGAATGTCGGACACGGCCGTGTTCGAGACGTTCTTCCGCAAGCTTCCGCCGGGGCGGTCCTATGTGCTGGCCGCCGGCCTGCCCGACGTGCTCGATTTCCTCGAGGCGTTCCGGTTCGAGGAGGACGACCTGCAGTACCTGCGCGGCCTCGGCCTGTTCTCCGACGAGTTCCTCGAGCGGCTCGCCGGGGTGCGTTTCACCGGCGACGTGTGGGCCGTGCCGGAGGGCACCGTCGTCTTTCCGAACGAGCCGATCGTCCAGGTCGTCGCGCCGATCCTGGAGGCGCAGCTCGTCGAGACCTTCGTTCTGAACCGGATCCACCTGCAGTGTGTCCTCGCGAGCAAGGCCGCGCGGGTGGTCGAGGCCGCCCGCGGGCGGCTGGTGGTGGATTTCGGGGCGCGCCGGGCCCACGGCACCGACGCCGCCCTCGAGGTCGCCCGGACCAGCTACCTCGCGGGTGCGGCGGGAACCTCCAACCTGCGCGCGGCCAAGGAATACGGAATACCCGCGTTCGGCACGATGGCCCACAGCTTCGTCCAGGCGTTCGACGACGAGTTCGACGCCTTCGAGGCGTTCGCCCGGCTCAACCCCGGCACGACGTTGCTCGTCGACACCTACGACACACTCCGCGGCGTCGACCTGGTCGTCGAACTGGCGGAGCGACTGGGCGACCGGTTCGACGTGCGGGCGGTCCGGCTGGATTCCGGGGATCTCGGGGCGCTGTCGAAGGCGGCGCGCGCCCGGCTCGACGCGGCGGGTCTGCACGACGTCCGGATCTTCGCCTCGTCGGGCCTCGACGAGTACAGCGTGGCGGCACTGCTGGCCGACGGCTGTCCCATCGACGGCTTCGGGGTGGGCACCCAGCTCTCCGTCGCCCAGGACGCGCCCACGCTCGACATGGCGTACAAGCTCGTCGAGTACGCCGGCGTCGGGCGGACGAAGCTGTCGAGCGGCAAGGTCCTCCCTCCCGGGCGCAAGCAGGTGTACCGCCGGGTCGACGACGGCGTCTTCGCAGGCGACATCATCGGCCGGCCCGACGAGAACCTCCCGGGTGAGCCGCTGCTGGTGCCCGTGATGCGGGGCGGGCGGCGGCTGTCGCAGTACGACGCCGGACTCGACGCGGCGCGACGGCGTGCACGGCAGCAGATCGACGCTCTTCCGCAGGCGCTTCGTTCCCTCGACGAGGCGGGAGCGCCGTATCCGGTGGCCGTGAGCGCACGGGTGCAGGACGATCTCGACCGGTTACGCCGGGCGCGGCAGACTCCCTGACCGGGGCCTGCCGCGTCGGGCGGGCGGAGGCCGCTTCGGGGCAACTCGCCGTGCCGACGGTGGCGTTCGCGCTCTTCGACCCAATGGATTTCGTTCGGCGCCTTTTCGGTGGGCAGCTGCGTTCATCCGTCTGCACCGGCGATGGTTGCGCGTCGGGACCGTCCTTGCTACCTCTGAGCAGATGAGGGAAGAAGCCGCGGGAGGTACGGAGGCCGGCACGGATCCGGTCGAAGCCGCCCGGCGAGCACTCGCCTCCGTGGGCACGTTCTTGATGTCGGCGGCAGACCTGTGGCGATCCATCGGTGCCGACGCCGATGCGTGGGTTCGGTTCTCCGCGCATTGGGAGGAGCTTGCGCCCGACCCGTACGCGGCAGAACAGGGCGTTCACCGGCTGCGGCGCTACGGCCGGTTCCGGTACCGGGCGGCCGACGGCGCGCTGGCGCCGACGGCGCACCGTGAATTCGTACAGCCTGACGACTCCAACGCCCTCTACCTCGCACGAGACCGCCATTTCGAACCGCTGACAGCCGCGTTCCTCGAAGATCCGCTGTTCGAGCGCACGGTGAAGCTGGTGGGCCGGATCGCGCCGGTCCTCGACGAAGCTCCCGAATGGACGGTCTGGGTGCATCCGTTCCGCGTGGTCGCAACGGCGGATGACGAGGGCCGGCCCACGCCCGAGGGCGTGCACCGCGACGGTGTCACGCTGGTCAGTTCCCTGTTGATCGGCGTCGACAATGCCCTCGGCGGCGAAAGTTCGGTGTTCGGCCCGGAGGGCGATCGCCTTCTGACGACGACCCTGCGCGAACCCGGCACCTTCCTTCTGGGCGACGACCGTTGCACCCGGCACGGTGTTTCGCCGATCCGAGCGATCGACCGCGGCAAGCCGGCACGTAGGGACGTGCTGGTGGTCACCTGCGTACCGTCCTGATCGGCCTCTTGCGGCGGGACATGAGCACAAAGGCCGCCACCGCCACAGCGATCGGCAGGGCGCTGACAGTCAGCATGGTGAGTCGCACCGCGTCGGCCAAGTCCGCTCCGAGATCGAGACCGCCCACCTGCCGAAGCAAGTTCGGGTCGTACCCGGCGCCGCCGGGGCTCTGCGCCACCGCGCTACGCGCGGCATCCACGGCCTGCTCGCCCTGAGTCGCCGTCAGCCCGCGTGCCTCGGTGTCGGCCAGCCATTCTCGCTGGAAGAATACGTTGAGAAGCAGCAGGTACACGGTGGGCCCGAACGCATAGCCGGTCATCCCGAAGGCCAACTGCACGGAAGCCACCGTTCCGGACTGCCCGCTCGGCGCCTGGGAGAGCACCGTCTCGGATACCGATGTGGAGGTCACCATCGAGCCCAGGTTGTACAGCCATACGGCCGCCACGAGCAACCACAGCGCCATTGCCGGGTTGACCGTGCCCGCCATCAGCAGTCCGCCGGCTGCCATGAGCAGGAGGCCGACGACCATCACCGGTCTCGGCGAGAACTTCCCCACCAGGCTCCCGGACAAGACCACGAAACCGGCGATCAGCAGTGTGCCGGGGAGGAACAACAGGCCGATGGTCTCCGGTGACAGCGCGAGCACCACACTGCCGAACTGCCCCAGGACGATGCCGAGCCCTGCCATGAGAAAATTCAGCGTAAAGGCCGCCGCCAGAGCCACGCTGAAGGGCCGGTTTCCGAACAGAGCCAGGTCCAGTGCCGGTTGGGGAGTGCGGTGTTCGTGGCGAACGAAAAGCACGGCGGCGACCACGCTCACGGCCAGCGGCAGCCATGTCTCGGGCCGGAAGACGCCGTTCTGCGCGGCTGCCAGTCCGATGACGAGTGCCAGGAGGGCCATACCGACCAGGATGACGCCGGCCACGTCCAGCCGAGCGCGATGCTGAACGGGCGTCTCCGGGACGTACCTCGCCGTCAGCAGAAGCGAGATCATGGCAAGCAGCGGTGCGACCAGGAACACAACTCGCCAGCCGACGGCCGCCACCGCCCAGCCCGTCAACGCCGGGAGTACCCCGCAGAGAACCATCTCGATGGCCACGAAAACGCCGATGGCCGTCGGCCGCTGCTTGTCCGTCACGGACGTCTTGAGCAGGGCCAGCGGCACTCCGAGCAGCGCCGTCATTCCCAATCCGTCCAAGACGCGCATCGCAAGCAGAAAAGCGTAGTTGGGCGAGAGCATGGAGAGCAGATTGGCGACCGTGACGACGACCAGTCCCGACCTCAGCAAGCGTCGAAGCCCGAACGCGTCGCCAAGGTTGCCCGCGGCGAGGACGGCTGCGGCCATCACCAGCGTCGCCATACCGCCCAGCAATCCGACGACCTGCGGTGGCACGTCGAGGGCCCGGCTCACCTGCGGCAGATTCAGGCTCAGCACCAGCGGGTCGACGACCGTGATCGTGAAGGCGAGGGACAGGGCCAGGATGATCGGCAGGGTCCTCGCGTTGGTCCGCAACCGAGACGTAGGCACCGCCCACCTCCCCTGCTCCCACGTCCGACTTGATCGACTCTAGCCCCGGCTTCCGCGTCCCGTCGGAGGTTGGAGGGGCGAACTGGCGGCCTGACACCGGCCACAACGGCGGGTCGGCTCGTGGAGGATGCGACAGACCGCCCCGGCCGCCGCCGTCGAGGATCTACACGAGGCCAGGCCCGGCCCGAGGGCAGCGGTCACCGCCCTCCGGCCGGGCCCACGCCACCGACGCGTGACACCCGCGGCCCCGGGTGTCACGGCCGGGACGCCGTGTCCGAGAGCAGTCCGGACACGGCGTGCACGATCGGCAGTGCCGGATCGGTCTTCGCCTTGCCGAGGTCGTGCGCCGCGCCGGTCACCGGGACCAGCACGACGGGCGCCGGAATCAAGGTCAGCGCGGCGCGCAGTTCGTCCAGGGTGCCGAACGGGTCCCGGTCGCCGTGCGCGAAGACCGTCGGCACCGTCAGGGACGGCAGGTGCTCGGTGCGGGCCTTCCCGGGCTTGCCCGGCGGGTGCAGCGGGTAGGACAGCAGTACGAGCGCGTCCGCGACGTCGGGCTGCTCGGCGGCAAGTATCGACGTCTGCCGGCCGCCGTACGAGACGCCGCCGAGCACGAGTGGGCCGACTGTGCGGACCCGCATCGCCTCGGCCGCCGCCGCGATCCCGGCCCGGTCCTCCGCCGCTCGCGACGGCTGCGGCGGCCCCTTCGGCCGCCGGCGCCGGAACGGCAGGTCGAACCGCAACGCGAGGAACCCGGCGTCGGCGAACGCGCTGCACACCTGCCGCAGGATCGCCGCGTCGCAGTTGCCGCCGGCCCCGTGGGTCAGCGCCACCGCGCCGCGCGGGACACCGGCCGGGTGGTGCAGCACGCCGTGCACGGAATCGTCGTCGAGGTCCTCGGTCGTCACCGGCCCACGGTAGCCGGACGCGGACGCAGCACCGTGCGCCACAGGTGCACGAGCATCGCCGCGAACACCGCCGCCCACACCGTCACGGCCGCCCACAGTTCCGTCCTGCCGACCACCCCGACCCACGGCAACTCGTCGGCCTCGGCGAGGTAGACCCCGGCGACGCCGTACATCCCGAGCGGGAAGACCACCGACCACAGGCCCGGCTCGTAGCGCAGCCGGATGCGGTGGGTGCGGTGCCGCCACCACCCGGCGGCGACGAGGGCGGGCAGCAGCCACGTCGCGAACGCCCAGAACACCACCACCAGCCCGGCGACGAGTCCACGGGTGGCGTCGACCATCGGGGCCGACTCCATCGCCACGATGCGTGAGCCGGCCACCACGGTGATCGCCGCGGCGCCCATCGACACCCAGTACGACGGCGTGAGGTCCACCGGCCGGAGCGGATACTGCATCATCCGGGCCGCGACGAACACGCCCGCCGCGGCGTAGAGGAACAGGCCGACCGACCACGCGAACACGGCCACCAGCGACAGCGGCCGCCGCAGGTCGTCGTAGATCGGCTCGAGGGTGGCTGCGGCGAGCGCGACCGACTGGGCCGCGACCACCCACACGAACCAGCTGCCGTTGGCCTTGGCGATCACCGGGCGTCTGCGAGTGCCGAGCACCGCCGTCCAGGGAATCACATAGCCGAGCACGAGCCACGTCGCGGCCGCGCCGACGAGCAGGACCGCCGCCGTCGAGTGCCACCCGTGCATGGTCAGGCGGATCCCCAGCACGTTGCTGCCCGCGACGAACGTGAAGAACCCGAACGCGCGGCTCGCGTCGGTGAGGTCGGTGCGGACCTCGCCGCGGAACCGCACGAGCCGCCACCCGGTCAACACCAGCAGGACGGCGTAGGCGGCGACGGACACCAGCAGTAACGCGGCCGACACCGTGACCAGGCCCTGCAGGTGCATGCCGATCGACACGATGCCGGTCGCCATCACGAGCGCGAAGTAGCCGGGGTCGAGCGTGCGGGCACCCCCGCGGAGACCGTCGAGAACCGTCACAGCCGCACGCTACCGCCGTGGTGTCCTTCCGGATCTGCGCGGGTCCCGAACGACACCACTCACTTGACCAGCCGCGACAGCCGCCGGTCCGCGAGGATCTTCCCGCCGGTCTGGCACGTGGGGCAGTACTGGAAGGAACGTTCGGCGTAGGCGACCCCGCGGACGGTGTCGCCGCACTCCGGGCACGGCAGGCCCGTGCGGGCGTGTACCCGCATCCCGGACCGCTTCTCACCCTTGAGCCGCGCGGCATCCTGGCCCACGGAACGGCTCACGGCGTCGAGGAGCACCGTGCGCAGCGCGTCGTACAGCGCCTGCCGCTGCTCGTCGGTGAGCCGGCCCGCCGGCGCGAACGGCGACAGCCGGGCGACGTGCAGGATCTCGTCGGAGTAGGCGTTGCCGATCCCGGCGAGCACCTGCTGGTCGGTGAGGGCGGTCTTCAGGCGTGCGGTGCTGCCCGCCAGCCGCGCGGCCAGCTCGTCGGCGGTGACGGCTAGGGCGTCGGGACCGAGCCGGGCGATGCCGGGCACCTGCTGCGGACGGTCGGCGATCCACACGGCGAGGCGCTTGCGGGTGCTGGCCTCGGTGAGGTCGAAGGCGGGGGTGGCGGCGTCGGGGGTGAACAGGTGTACCCGCAGCGCGAGCGGCCCCCGGCCCAGCTTCGGCGGTGCCGGCGACGGGTTGTCCTGCCAGCGCAGCCACCCCGCCCGCGACAGGTGCGTGACGAGCCACAGACCGGCGCAGTCGACGGCCAGGAACTTCCCGAAGCGGGACACGCCGGTGACGTCGCGGCCCTGCAGCACGGTGATCGGCGGGTCGGCGGTCTGCAGGACACTGAGCGCCGCCACGTCGATCCGGCCGACGACGGCACCGACGGCGTGCTCGCGCAGGAACACCGCCAGGGCCTCCACCTCGGGCAGCTCGGGCATGGAGTCAGGCTATCGCCCGTGCGTGCTTCGGGCTGCCCCAACGACCACAACCACGCACGGGCGATAGCCTGTCGTGGTGACTGCCGTGCCGACCCCGTACGAAGACCTCCTCCGCCTGGTGCTCGACACCGGCACGCCCAAGGCCGACCGCACGGGCACCGGGACGCGCAGCCTGTTCGGGCACCAGATGCGCTTCGACCTCTCGCAGGGCTTTCCGCTGATCACCACCAAGAAGGTGCACCTGAAGTCCATCGTGTACGAGCTGCTGTGGTTCCTGCGCGGCGACTCGAACGTCAAGTGGCTGCAGGAGCACGGCGTCACGATCTGGGACGAGTGGGCCGACGCCGACGGCGAGCTCGGTCCCGTCTACGGGGTGCAGTGGCGCTCCTGGCCCGCCCCCGACGGCGGGCACATCGATCAGATCACCAAGGCGATCGACACGATCCGAACCGACCCCGACTCGCGGCGCATCGTGGTCTCCGCGTGGAACGTCGGCGAGATCGACCGGATGGCGCTCGCGCCGTGCCACGCGTTCTTCCAGTTCCACGTCGCCGACGGCAAGCTCAGCTGCCAGCTGTACCAGCGCAGCGCCGACCTGTTCCTCGGCGTGCCGTTCAACATCGCCAGCTATGCGCTGCTGACCCACATGGTGGCCCAGCAGACCGACCTCGAGCCGGGCGAGTTCGTGTGGACGGGCGGGGACTGCCACATCTACGACAACCACGTCGAGCAGGTCACCGAGCAGCTCTCCCGCGCGCCCTACCCGTATCCCACCCTGGAGCTGAACCGGCGCGGGTCGATCTTCGACTACGAGTACGAGGACGTGCAGATCACCGGGTACCGGCACCACCCGCCGATCAAGGCGCCGGTCGCGGTATGACGGAGACGGGCGACATCGTCCTGATCTGGGCGCAGGACCGCGACGGCGGCATCGGCCGTAACGGCGCGATCCCGTGGCGCATCCCCGAGGACATGGCGCACTTCCGGGCCGCGACGACGGGTAAACCGGTGATCATGGGCCGGTTGACGTGGGAGTCGCTGCCGCCGCGGTTCCGGCCGCTGCCCGGCCGGCGCAACATCGTCGTCACCCGCGACCCGGCCTGGTCGGACGCGGGCGCCGAGGTGGCCCACGGCGTGCCGGAGGCCCTGGCGCTCGCCGGCGGCGGTGACGTCTGCGTCATCGGCGGCGGCCAGATCTACGCGCAGGCCATGCCGCACGCGACGCGGCTGCTCGTCACGGAGGTGGACCTCGAGGTCGGCGCGGACGCCTTCGCCCCGCGGATCGGTCCCGGGTGGACGGCCGTGGACGTCGGCGCGCGGCAGGAATCCGGCGACGGAATCGGGTTCCGCTTCGTCCGGTACGCGCGAACCTGACCGGTGGCGCGCCCGGTGGGCCATACTGCGAGGGCGTACCCCGACCAGGAAGGGCTGCCATGGACAAGCTTTCCCTCACGGCTCTGGCGCGACAGCAACTGAAGCTGGCGGCGGCATCGAGCAGCGGCCGCAGCTCGCAGACGATCTTGGGCGGGCACGCCAAGCATCTGCGGCAGACGATGGTGGCACTGCTGGCCGGCCACGAACTCGCCGAGCACGACGGCCCCGGCGAGGGGTCGCTGCAGGTGCTCGGCGGGCGGCTGTCCCTGATCGCCGGCGACGACTCCTGGAAGGGCTCAACCGGCGACTACCTGGTGCTGCCCACCGTCCGGCACAGCGTCACCGCGCTCGAGGACGTCGTGTTCCTGCTGACCGTGGTCAAGTGACCGCTCCCGCCTGCGGCAGCGCGAGACCGCGGTAGCCGCGGTACCCGGCCCAGGCCAGCCGCCGCTCCCGCCACGGGTCGTACTCCACGCGCGTCGGGTCGTCGAAGATGACGGTGGCGCGGTCACGCTCGTCGTAGCGCGGCCACGACGGCAGCGGCTCGCCCTCCTGCGCGAAGTGCAGCCACTGACGCTGCACCGTGTCGCTCACCGTGCGCAGCGCGCGCCGGCCCCCGGCGACCGTGACCACCCGGCCGAGCGCGGTGTCGGCCTGGCCGAACACGGCGAGCAGCTCGAACGCGTGGGTGGCGTGGAAGCCGGTCCAGCGCAGCAGCGGCGGCGCGTAGTCGAACCGGTAGCTGTAGGTGGGGGCGTGGCGGGCGTGGGCCTGGGCGATCTCGATCGAGGGATGCCAGAACGTGAGATCGCCGCCGAGATCGACGGCCGCGCGGGCCTCCGGGTAGCCGGGATAGGCCGCGACGACACGCTCCTGGGCCGTGGGATCGGTGAGCCCGAACATCTGCTCGATGCGGAGCTGATTGGTGGGCAGCGCGTCGAGGACCCGCGGGAACAGCGTGCCCTCCCGCGCGTTGGTGCCGATGATCAGCGGAACCCGATGTGCGGCACCGGTTTCGTAGGCTTCGATCGGGGCGGTGGGTAGGTAGTCGCCGTCGATGACGGGACCGAACGCGTGCAGGCCGGGCGTCTGGTGCAGGATGCGCCCGCTGAGCCGCTGGGCGGCGCGGCCGAGCTCCGCCGGGGTCGCGGACTCGAGCGCCGCGACCGCGGAATCTCGTTCTGCGCCGAGCAGTTCGACGAAACGTCGCGCCCACTCGGCCGCGTGGTCGGCGTCGACGACGAGGTTCGGTGCCGAGCTCTGGGCGACGGCGCGGGCGAACAGTCCCGCGGCGGCGGGTGTGGCGAGCAGGGTGGTGACGGCGTTGCCGCCGGCGGATTCGCCGAAGATCGTGATGTTGTCGGGGTCCCCGCCGAAGGCGGCGATGTTGCGGCGCACCCATGCCAGCGCGGCGACCTGGTCGCGCAGCCCCAGGTTCGAGTCGAAAGGCCTTTCCGCCGTGGAGAACTGGGTGAAGTCGAGATAGCCGAGGCTGCCGAGCCGGTAGTTGATCGACACGTAGATGACGTCACCGCGGCGCACCAGCGATTCCCCGCCGTAGAGCGGCATCGCCGTGGTGCCCAGCGTGTAGGCGCCGCCGTGGATGAACACCAGCACCGGCCGCGGCGTCGCGGCGGGCGCCGCGGGCGCCAGCACATTGAGCGTCAGGCAGTCCTCGCTCGCGGGCTGCTGCTTCCGGAAACCGATCGTCAGGCCGCGCGGATGCTGGCTCGCCGCGGCGCCGAAGCGGGTGGCATCGCGTTCACCGGTCCACGGTTGCACCGGCTGCGGGGCGCGCAGCCGCAGCGGTCCCACCGGGGGTGCCGCGTAGGGGACGCCGCGCCAGGCGAGGAGGTCGCCGATGCGGGTGCCGCGCAGGGCGCCGTCGGGAACAGTGACAAGGGTCTCAGCCGCCATGCTCGAACTGTACGTGACGCCGAGTCATAGGTGCCGCGGTTACCAGTGCCGGCCGTGCAGCCCGTGGGCGGCGAGCTCGGCGTCGGTGTCCGCGCGCAGGGCGGCCCGGGTGGGGAAGTGCTCGTCGTCGAGCGCGACGAGGGCGAGGGTGTAGCGGTCGCCCTGCCGGCACAGGTACGCGGCGAGCCGGGTGGACGTCGAGGCCCGGGCGGTCGCGAGGCCCGGGTGGACGGCGCGGGTGGCGACGCCGGTGGTGCGGTGCGGGCCGAATCCGTCGAGCACCGGGGGCAGCGGCCCGATGTTGGAGCACAGCAGGTCCCGCTCGCCGGCCCCCGCGGCGAGGCGCGCGGCGAGCCGGTCGGGCAGCAGTTGCAGCACCTCGTCCGGCAGGCCGTGCGGCGCCCCCTCCCGGCGGCGGGTGTACGCCGCACGGGCGCGGTGGCGGATCGAGGCCGGGGTGTCGGACGCGTCGACCACCACCTCGGTCATCGTCACTCCGTTGCCGGCGCCGTCGTCGGGGAGGCCGGGGGCGGCGGTGCGGCCGTCGACGGGCACCGCGATCCGCAGCGGCCAGTCGAGCCCGGCGCGGTGGGCGATGCCCGCGGCGAGCGCGAGGAAGAGGGAGTTGGGGGTGCCGCCGGCCGCGTTCGCCGCGGTGTCCCACGCGGTCGCATCGACGTCGAGCAGTGCCGTGCGCGCCGGGGAGCGGATCGGGCGGGGCCGCGGAGGCTTCTCGGTGGCGGGGGACCAGCGGGCCCGGCGCATGCCCCGGGCGACGCGCCGGACCAGGCGCGCGGCGTCGCGCACGTCGGAGACGCGCGCCGGGTCGGACGGGCGGATCCGCTCGGCCAGCGCGTCGGCGACGGCGTCGATCAGGCCGCGCGCGTCGGCGAGCACGTGCGAGCACACCAGCGAGACGACGGTCCCGCCGCCCTCGACCCGGGTGGCGGTCAGCGCCCATCCCGGTCCGAGTTCGGGGTTGACGTCCACCTCCGCCTGCTGGTCCGCCCAGGCGAGGACGTCGGCGGCGGGGATCGGCTCGGGCGGGTAGCGCAGCGGGTAGCTGTGGTGACCCGGTTCGAGCCGGGGGCGCGCGCCGGGGACGTGCGGGCGCACGACGCGCCGGCCGAGGGGGCTGCGGCCGAGCGCGTCGTGCAGCGAGATCAGCAGGGGGGCGCCGACGGTGTCGCCGGTGCGCCACAGTCCCTGCAGGGCGACGGGCATGCCGAGGCCACGGTGTCTGTGCAGGAAGATCTCGTCCACCACGCTGAGCCGGTTCACCTCCCCGACGGTAGCCGCGATCCTTGACCCAAGCTATGAATCGAGGTTCAATTCTTTCGTGGCCTACCGCCGGACCCCCGCCGTGCAGCAACGGCTCGACGCGCAACGCGACGCGATCGCCGACGCCGCGGTGAGCCTGCTGTCCGAACGGGGCTACCAGGGCCTGTCCATCGCGGCCGTCGCCGAGCGGGCCGGCGTCGCCACCGGCAGCGTCTACCGGCACTACGTGGACAAGTCCGAGCTGATGGTGCGCATCTTCCGCAGCCTGTGCGGGCGGGAGGTCGACGCCGTGGTCGCCGCCGCCGAGACGGCACGGCCGGACGGCGCCGCCGCGCAGGTCGCCGCCGTCGTCGAGACCTTCGCCCGTCGCGCCATGCGCAACCCCACCCTGGCCTACGCCCTGCTCGCCGAACCCGTCGACGCGGCCGTCGACGCCGAGCGCCTGGTGCTGCGCCGCGCCTTCGCGGCCGCGTTCGAAGGGGCCGTCCGCCGGGGCATCGACTCGGGCGATCTCGCCCCCCGGAACGCGGCCCTCGCCGCCGCCGCCCTCGTCGGCGCCGTCGGCGAGGTCCTCACCGGTCCGCTGCAGTCCGGTGCGGCCGCCGCCGACACCGTTCCCGAACTCGTCGCATTCGCCCTACGCGCAATAGGAGCCCGACAGTGAATTCGCCCGCCCCCCACCCGGTGAACTTTCCCGCCACTCACGAGGTGTTCAACCAGGTCCCGGATCTGGTGCCCTACCAGGCGGCGGCGGACCCGGCGCTGCTCGAGGGCCTGCGCCGCGAGGGCGCGGCCTGGGCCGAGGACGAGGTCCGGGAGATCGGCGCGCTCGCCGGCGGTGTGCGCGCGCAGGACTGGGGCAGGCTCGTCAACGAGTACCCGCCCGTGCTGCGCACCCACGACCGCTACGGGCACCGCATCGACGAGGTCGAGTTCCATCCGCACTGGCACGACCTCATGACGGTGGCCGTCGAGCACGGCATGCACGCGGCGCCGTGGCGCGACCCCCGGGCCGGTGCGCACGTCGCCCGGGCCGCCAAGTTCTACGTGTGGGGCCAGGCGGAGGCGGGACACATGTGCCCGATCTCCATGACGTACGCCGTGATCCCGGCGCTGCGGCACAACCCGGAACTCGCCGCGACGTACGAGCCGCTGCTCGCCGCCCCGCACTACGACTTCGGGCTACGCGAACCGTCCACCAAGCGCGGCCTGATCGCCGGCATGTCCATGACCGAGAAGCAGGGCGGATCGGACGTGCGGGCCAACACGACGACGGCGACCCCCCAGGCGGACGGCAGCTATCGCATCGTCGGGCACAAGTGGTTCACCTCCGCCCCGATGTCGGACCTGTTCCTCACCCTGGCGCAGACCGGGAGCGGCGTCTCGTGCTTCCTGCTGCCGCGGGTGCTTCCCGACGGCAGCCGCAACCGCATCCACATCCAGCGGCTCAAGGACAAGCTCGGGAACAAGTCCAACGCCTCCTCCGAGATCGAATACGAGGGCGCAACCGGCTGGCTCGTCGGTGCGGAGGGCCGCGGCGTCAACACCATCATCGAGATGGTGAACATGACGCGCCTCGACTGCGTCATCGGCTCGGCGACCGGGATGCGCGCGGCGACATTGCGCGCGGTGCATCATGCCCGGCACCGGAAGGCGTTCGGCGCCCTGCTCGTCGACCAGCCGCTCATGCGGAACGTGCTCGCCGACCTGATCGTCGAGTCGGAGGCCGCGACGACCATGATGATGCGGCTCGCCGGCGCGACGGACCGCGCGTCGACCGATCCGCAGGAGGCGGCGCTGCGCCGCATCGCCCTCGCGGTCACCAAGTACTGGGTGTGCAAGCGCGCCCCCGCGCATGCCGCGGAGGCTCTCGAATGCCTCGGCGGCAACGGCTACGCCGAGGAATCCGGGATGCCGCGGCTGTACCGCGAGGCACCGCTCATGTCGATCTGGGAGGGCTCCGGCAACGTCGCCGCCCTCGACGCGTTGCGGGCGATGGTCAAGCAGCCCGAGACCGTGGACGCGTTCTTCGCCGAGCTGCGCCTCGCCGAGGGCGCCGACCCCCGGCTCGACGACGCCGTGGCCCGGGTCGGCAAGGAACTCGCCGACCTCGAGAACGTCGAATACCGGGCCCGCCGGATCGTGGAGCTGATGGCGCTGGTGCTGCAGGGGGCACAGCTTGTGCGCCACGGGCATCCCGCAGTCGCGGACGCCTTCTGCGCCACGCGGCTGGGCGACGACTGGGGCATCGCCCTGGGGACCATGCCGACCGGCGTGGACACCGCGGCGATTCTCGCGCGCATCTGAACAGTGGCGATTCTCGCGCGCATCCGACCGGCGACGATCCGCAGGGGCATACTGGGGTAACGACAACGATCGTCGAGCGAGGCCGGAGCCCCTCATGATCAGCAGCAGCGAATGGCGGGAGTGGGGGGTCCCGGTCGAGGTGGCCGTCACCGAGTGCGCCGCACTGGTGGAGGCCGAAACGCTGGTGCGCGCCGCGATCGCAGAATCCGAGGCGGCCTGCAACCCCCTGCGCGGTGACGCGGAGATCCACGAGGTCAATCTCGCCCAGGGCATTCCCGTGCAGGTCAGTCCGCGGCTGTCGGCGCTGCTGCGCTCGGCGCTCTGGGTCGCCCGGATGACCGACGGGGCGGTGAGCCCCCTGTCGGCCGACGACGCGGGAATCGACGAGGAGGCCACCCCGCCCATCCATCCGCTTCCGGACTACAGCGACATCCACCTCGACGGCGAGACCGTGCTGGCCCCGTTCGGCGTCAACCTCGACATCACCGAAACGGCCAGGGCCGACACGGCCGATCGGGCCGCCGCGACCGTCGCACGCAGTCTCGAATGCGGTGTCCTGGTGCGCATGGGCGACGTGACGGCCACCGCCGGTCACAGCCCCGCCGGGGGCTGGCAGGTGGCCATCCCCGGAGCCGGCACGGTCGAACTTCCGGCGGGCAGCGCGATGGCGACGCGCGTGCGCGCCGCCGAACCCGACGAGGTGGAAGAGAACGGCGGAAACGACGTCGCCGGGCGGTGGGCGCAGGTGACCGTCATCGCCGGGGACGCGCTGTGGGCCGACGCCGCGGCCGCGGCGGCGCTGCGCCGCGGGGCGCCGGCGGTGCGGTGGCTCGAGCAGTACGATCTCGCCGCCCGGCTCGTGGACAGCGGCGGCCGGGTGCACACGACGCGCCGCTGGTCCCGCCCGCACGCCGCCTGAGCGGCGGAGCTTGCGCCCGAATCGGTGAGCTTGCCCCCGTTTCCGCAGTCGGAAACCGGTGCAAGCCCGCCGTGACGGGTGCCTGCTCTACTTCTGACGCCACCGCCGGATGGTGCGGACGAGGGTGTCGGTGGAGGTGTCGCCGGTGTCGGGGTCCGCCGCGCCGGTCAGGGCCGGTGCCAGGGCCAGGGCCTGGGTCTTGCCGAGTTCGACGCCCCACTGGTCGAACGAGTCGATGCCCCAGATCACGCCCTGGACGAAGGTCTGATGCTCGTACAACGCGATCAACTGGCCCAGCGTCGCCGGGGTCAACGCCGGGGCGAGCAGGGTGGTCGAGGGCCGGTTGCCGGGCATCACCTTGTGCGCCACCAACCCCGGGTCGGTGCCGTCGGCGGCGACCTCGGCCGCGGTGCGCCCGAACGCGAGCACCTTGGCCTGGGCGAGCATGTTCGCCAGCAGGATCTGGTGCATGCTGCCGGTCCCGTCCCGGGTGGGCAGGTCCTCGCACGCGGCGGCGAACCCGACGAAATCGGCCGGGATAAGCCGGGTGCCCTGGTGCAGCAACTGGTAGAACGCGTGCTGCCCGTTGGTGCCCGGCTCGCCCCAGAAGATCTCCCCGGTGTCGTGGTCCACCGCCGTCCCGTCCCGCCGCACGCTCTTGCCGTTCGACTCCATGGTCAGCTGCTGCAGATACGCCGGCAGCCGGGCCAGGTCCTGACTGTAGGGCAGCACCGCCCGCGACTGCGCCCCCAGCACCGACGCGTACCACACCCCCAGCAGCCCGAGCAGCACCGGCGCGTTCGCCTCCAGCGGGGCGGTGGCGAAGTGCTCGTCCACGGTGTGCATCCCGGCGAGGAACTCGGCGAAGCGCACCGGCCCGATCGCGCACATCACCGCCAGCCCGATCGCCGAGCCCACCGAGTACCGCCCGCCCACCCAGTCCCAGAACCCGAACATGTTCGCCGGGTCGATGCCGAACTCGGCGACCTTGCTCGCGTTGGTGGACACCGCCACGAAATGCGCCGCGACGGCGTCCTCGCCGAGCGCGGCGACCAGCCAGCGCCGCGCGGCGGTGGCGTTGGTGAGGGTTTCGACGGTGGTGAACGTCTTCGACGCCACCACGAACAGCGTGGTGGCCGGGTCCAGGCCGGTCAGCTGCGCGGTCAGATCCGCCGGGTCGATGTTGGCGACGAACCGCACCGCCGGGCCGTCGGCGCAGTGCCGCAACGCCCGCGCCACCATCGCCGGGCCCAGATCCGAGCCGCCGATCCCGATGTTCACCACCGTGGCGATCGGCTCGCCGGTGGCGCCGCGCCAGGTGCCCGAGCGGACCTTCTCGGCGAAGCCGGCCATCGCGTCGAGCACCGTGTGCACCTCGGCGACCACGTCGGTGCCGTCCACGGTCAGCGTCGCCGACCGCGGCAGCCGCAGCGCGGTGTGCAGCACCGCCCGGTCCTCGGTGGTGTTGATCCGGTCCCCGGCGAACATCGCATCGCGGCGGGCCTCGAGCCCACACGCCCGGGCCAGCTCGAGCAGCAACCCCACCGTGGTGTCGGTGATCCGATGCTTGCTGTAGTCGATGTACCACTCCCCGACGGTCAGCGAGAACCGCTGCGCCCGCCCCGGATCCGCCGCGAACAACCCCCGTAGATCCACCGCCTCGAGCTCCGAACGGTGCTGGGACAGCTGCTGCCACGGTGCGGTTCGAGTCACGTCGCTCATGAATTCAGAGCCTAGTGCGGGGCCGCAGTTACCGGCGGGTTCGGAATCCGCTCGGGTCGTGGAGCGCATGATGTGGGTCATGGACACCGAAGAACTGATCCGGACCGTACCGACAGAACTGTTCCTCGGCGGGGAGTGGGTGGCCGCAGAGAACGGCGCCACCTTCCCCGTCCACGATCCCGCCACCGGCGACACGCTCACCGACGTCGCCGACGCGAGTCCGGCGGACGCCGTCCGCGCCCTCGACGCCGCGGTGGCCGTCCAGCACGAGTGGGCCGCGACCCCGCCGCGCGAACGTGGCGAACTGTTGCGTTCGGTGTTCGCGCGGATCACCGAACGTGCCGAGGACTTCGCGCTCCTGATGACCCTGGAGATGGGCAAGGCCCTGCCGGAGAGCCGGGCCGAGGCCAAGTACGGTGCCGAGTTCTTCCGCTGGTTCGCCGAGGAGGCGGTGCGGATCGCGGGCCGCTACACCCACGCGCCCGCGGGCAACGGACGGATCCTGGTGACGAAGCAGCCGGTGGGACCGTGCCTGGCGATCACGCCGTGGAACTTCCCGCTCGCGATGGGCACCCGCAAGATCGGTCCCGCCCTCGCTGCGGGCTGCACGATCCTGATGAAGCCCGCGTCGGAGACCCCGCTGACGATGCTGCTGCTCGCCCAGCTGTTCGCCGAGGCCGGCCTGCCGAAGGGGGTGCTGTCCGTGCTGCCGACGTCGCGCGCCGGGGCGGTCACCGGTCCGCTGATCGACGATCCCCGCCTGCGCAAGCTGACCTTCACCGGTTCCACCGGGGTCGGCCGGGCCCTGTCCGAGCGGGCCGGGAAGGCGATGCTGCGCACGTCGATGGAGCTGGGCGGCAACGCGCCGTTCCTGGTGTTCGACGACGCCGACCTCGACGCCGCGGTCGAGGGCGCGCTGGCCGCGAAGCTACGCAACGGCGGCGAGGCGTGCACGGCCGCGAACCGCTTCCACGTCGCCAACTCGGTGCGAGAGGAGTTCGTGAAGAAGCTGACCGAGCGGATGGCGCAGTACCGGCTCGGGCGCGGCACCGACCCCGGCACCACACTCGGGCCGTTGATCAACGCCGGCCAGCGGGAGACCGTCGGCGCGCTGGTGCAGGACGCGGTGGGGGCCGGGGCGAGCCTCCGGCTCGGCGGATCCGTCCCCGACGGCCCGGGGTGGTACTACCCGGCGACCGTGCTCGACGGGGTGACGGCCGAGGCCCGGATCCTGCGGGAGGAGGTGTTCGGCCCCGTCGCCGCCGTGGCCGGGTTCGACACCGAGCAGGAGGCGATCGATGCGGCCAACGCCACCGAATACGGACTGGCCGCGTACATCTACACGCAGAGCCTGGACCGGGCGCTGCGGGTGGCCGAGGCCGTCGAGTCCGGCATGGTGGGCGTCAACCGGGGCGTGATCTCCGACGTGGCGGCGCCGTTCGGCGGTGTCAAGGCCTCCGGGCTGGGCCGCGAGGGCGGCAGTGAAGGCATCGAGGAGTACCTCGAGACGAAGTACATCGCGCTGCAGTGACCTGCGCGACGGTGACGCCCCCGAGCGTCGGGACCGACGGGCTCGGGGGCGTACCGGCGGGACTCGGTGACCGAATCGGCCGTGGCCTCGGTGACCCGGACGGCCGTGGCCTCGGTGACCGAGACGGCCGTGGCCTCAGTGACCGAGACGGCCGCGGCCGAGCCGCAGCAGCAACATGGCCAGGGTGTGACCCTCCTGGCCCAGCTCGCTGAAGCGCTCGAGAACCTTCATCTCGCGGCTGTGCACCAGGCGGGTACCGCCGGAGGCCATGCGGGTCTGGCCGATGATGCGCGAGACCTCGGTGCGGCGTTTGACCGCCGCCAGGATCTCGGAGTCGAGCCGGTCGATCTCTTTGCGGAGCTCGTCGATCTCCGCCTCGGTGGTGGGCAGGGCAGCGTCGGATGCGCTGGCTCCGGAACCGGCGGCCTCGGTGTTGGTGCTCATGTCGTCTCCTCGCGTCAGCTCTGGGATCGCTTCGGATACTGCGGGCGTTACCGGTCCGGCCGTCGGCTCGGGACTTCGGTGGCGCAGCAGCCGAAGCCTCGGGTGTGGTCAGGCCTCGGTCATCGGCTCTCACACCGATGGAAGTGTCGCCGATAGTGGCGACGTGGAGCGCATGACATGACGTTCAGTTTGCCACCCGTCCCCGAACCGGCCAAGTAAGGCATACCTGCCGAATCGCCCCGGCCCGGCCGGCACGGCTGTCGGCGATCGCCGGTAGTTTGGTACCACGATGAACACACCCGTTGCCTCCGGCCGTCCCGTCCCCGCGTCGAATTCGGGGGTGCGGGCGATGACCCCCGACGCGCTGCTCGAGGGACTCAATCCCCAGCAACGGGAGGCCGTGACCCACACGGGGTCTCCGCTGCTCATCGTCGCGGGGGCCGGTTCCGGCAAGACGGCGGTGCTGACCCGGCGCATCGCGTACCTGCTGGGTGAGCGTGGGGTGGCGCCGGGCCAGATCCTGGCGATCACGTTCACCAACAAGGCCGCCGCCGAGATGCGCGAGCGCGTCGCCCACCTCGTCGGTCCGCGCGCGAACAGCATGTGGGTGTCGACGTTCCATTCGAGCTGCGTGCGGATCCTGCGGGCGCAGTCGGCGCTGCTGTCGGGGATGAACTCGAACTTCACCATCTACGACGCGGACGACTCCCGGCGGCTGCTCACCATGATCGCCAAGGATCTCGACCTCGACGTCAAGCGGTATTCCGCGCGGCTGCTGGCGACGCACATCTCCAATCTCAAGAACGAGCTGATCGGCCCCGAGGAGGCCGCGGCCGACGCGGACCGCGAGGCGGCGGAACTGCCGCGGATCGTCGCGCGGGTCTACGCGCACTACCAGCAGCGGCTGCGCGCGGCCAACGCCTTCGACTTCGACGACCTGATCGGCGAGACGGTGGCACTGTTGCAGGCGCATCCGCAGGTGGCGGAGTACTACCGCCGACGGTTCCGCCACGTTCTCGTCGACGAATACCAGGACACCAACCACGCGCAGTACGTGCTCGTGCGCACGCTCGTGGGCGGTGCGGACGACACCGTGACGGACGATGCGGTCGCGCCGGGGGAGCTGTGTGTCGTCGGCGATGCCGACCAGTCCATCTACGCGTTCCGCGGCGCGACGATCCGCAACATCGAGGAGTTCGAACGCGACTATCCCGACGCTCGCACGATCCTGCTCGAGCAGAACTACCGTTCCACCCAGAACATCCTCTCGGCGGCCAACGCGGTGATCGCGCGCAACACCGGACGACGGGAGAAGCGGTTGTGGACGGACTCCGGCGCGGGGGAACCGATCACCGGGTACGTCGCCGACAACGAGCACGACGAGGCGCAGTTCGTGGCCGCGGAGATCGACCGGCTCGTCGACGCCGGTGAGGCCAGGTTCGCCGACGTCGCGGTGTTCTACCGCACCAACAACTCCTCCCGTGCCCTCGAGGACGTGTTCATCCGGCACGGCGTGCCCTACCGGGTGGTGGGCGGCGTGCGCTTCTACGAGCGCAAGGAGGTTCGCGACCTCGTCGCGTACCTGCGGGTGCTCGCCAACCCGGACGACACGGTCAGCCTGCGCCGTATCCTCAACACCCCCCGTCGCGGCATCGGCGACCGCGCGGAGGCCTGCGTGGCGGTGCACGCCGAACGCACGGCGGTCGGGTTCGGCCGGGCCCTGCGCGACGCGGCCGAGGGCACCGTGCCCCTGCTGAACACCCGCTCGCAGAAGGCCATCGCCGCGTTCGTCGACCTCATGGACGAGCTGCGGGGGATGCTCACCGAGACCGACGCCGACGGCAACGACCTCGTCGACATCGGCGACGTCGTCGAGGCGGTCCTCGACCGCACCGGTTACCGCGCCGAGCTCGAGGCCAGCGACGACCCGCAGGACGGCACGCGGCTCGACAATCTCAACGAGTTGGTCAGCGTGGCAAGGGAATTCAGTTCGGATGCCCGCAATGCCGCGGGCCTCGAGGAGGAACGGGAGGGCGCGGAGGGGGAGCCCGAGCCCGGCTCGCTCGCCGCGTTCCTCGAACGGGTGTCGCTGGTGGCCGACGCCGACCAGATCCCCGAGGAGGGCGACGGGGTCGTCACCCTGATGACGCTGCACACCGCCAAGGGTCTCGAGTTCCCGGTGGTGTTCGTGACCGGGTGGGAGGACGGGCAGTTCCCGCACATGCGAGCGCTCGGCGACCCGGCCGAGCTGTCGGAGGAACGGCGCCTGGCCTACGTCGGGCTCACCCGCGCGCGGCAGCGCCTCTACCTGAGCCGGGCGGTGCTGCGCTCGGCCTGGGGGCAGCCGGTGACCAATCCGGAATCGCGCTTCCTGCAAGAGATTCCGCAGGAACTCGTGGAGTGGCGCCGGGAGGATCCGGGGGTGGCCGGTGGTCACGCCATCGGAGCCGGCCGGGGCCGGGGCGGCTACGGCGGAGTCGGCTCCGGCTTCGGGGGCGGAGCGTCCCGGTTCGGCGACGACCGGCAGTCGACACCGAGTTTCGTGGCCGCGCGCTCGCGTAACAACCATCTCGTGCTCGCCGTCGGCGACCGGGTCAGCCACGACAAGTACGGCCTCGGCACGGTCCTCGAGACCCGCGGCTCCGGGCCGACGGCGACGGTGGTCATCGACTTCGGCAGCGCCGGGAAGGTGCGGCTGATGCTCGTCGGCGGCGTGCCGATGGTCAAGCTCTGACCCCGGGTTCCCGGCCGGACGCGAAACGGGCCCCGCACCAGCCGGTGCGGGGCCCGTTTCGCGAGAAGCGCCGGAGGTCAGTCGTTCCGGATGCCGAGGGAGATGCCGCGGGTCGCGAGCCAGGGCAGCGGGTCGATCTTGTCGATGCCGTTGAGGTGCACCTCGAAGTGCAGGTGCGGGCCGGTCGACTGGCCGCGGTTGCCCATGGTGGCGATCTGGTCGCCGGCCATGACCTGCTGACCGACCGTCACCATGGACTGGTCGATGTGGCCGTAGACGGTGACGGTGCCGTCCGCGTGGCGCAGGCGCACCCACATGCCGAAGCCGGACGCCGGACCGGAGTCGATGACGGTGCCGTCGGCGACCGCGAGGATCGGGGTCCCGATCGGACCGGCGATGTCCACCCCGGCGTGGAGGGTGCCCCAGCGGGCACCGTAGCTGGAGGTGAAGACGCCGGCGGCCGGAAGGACGAACAGCGGGCGGCGGGCGGCGGCCTCGCGGGCGGCGCGCTCCTCGCTGAACCGTTGGCCCTTGGCGAGCAAGTTCGAGAACTGGGAGAGGTCGTTCGGGTCCGCGATGTTGAGGACCTGCGGGGCCTGGGACGGGGCGGCGCCCTCGGACTCGGTCTCCGGGGCGAACTGCGCGGCCTGCGGCACCGCGGTGGCGGTGATGACGTGCGAGTCGGTGGCGTCCGCGGCGAGGGCGACCTCGGAGTGCTCGGACTCCTGGGCGGGGCCGCTGGCGGCGGCCTGGCCCGCGGCGACGACGGCGCCGGCGGCGACCGCGAGGACCGCGGCGCGGCCCTTGAGGGCGGCGGGGGGAGTGGGAACCCGGTGGGCGCCGCCGCGACGAGTGGGGGCGGCCAGATCGCCGTCGGGTGATCCGGGGGCGGTGAGCGGCTCGGCCGGCTCGGTGCCATAGAATTCGTACTGCTCGGTGGTGCTGGTGTTGCGGAAGTTCACAATGCTCGAGACGTCTAGATCGTCCGCCGGGCCCTCGTCGAGGTAACGCTCGTGCGGCTGCCAGTGGCCCGGATAGAGATGGTCGGTGGCCTCCGTGGACTCGAAGTCACCGAACCCGCTGCCGGGACGGCTGTCGGCGCGTGGAGTGCAAGTGTGCATCGACTGCCGTCCTCCGTTCGTGACCTGACCGTTATTCGGACCGAAGCGACGGTAACGAAACGATCGCAAGCGTGGCAACCCAAACGGGCTGGAAATCGGGCCTTGTGACTGGCATCACAGTTTGAGCTGGGCGTATATGGAAACGTTCCTTCGGTTACGGCGCGATACCGAATATTCACGGTGTGTCACGCCGCGATGAATCGGAACGTCGCCGTAGCGTCGGGGCGTGCCGAGCCGCCCGCCCGTCCTCGTCGCCGCGTTCGTCCTGTCCGTGCTCGGCGCCATCGCCGTGGCGGTCGCGCCGTTCCTGCCGGCGGTCCGCGCCGACGCCGGTCCCGTCGGCGCCGCCCTCGGCGCCGCGACGCTCGTCGCCGTCGCCGCCGCGCTCGCGGTGCCCGTCGGCGCGGTGAGTCTCGCCCGTCGGCCCGGGCCCCTCGCCGGAATCCGGGCCGGCGCGCTGCTTGCGGGGGCCGGGTTCGTCGCACTCGGCGCGGCCCTGCTCGACGTCGCGCTGTTCACCGACGCCCTCGACGCCGACCGGCTCGAGCTCTTCCGGCCCCTCACCGCCGCCGGCCTCACGGCGGGCCCGGGCGCGGGCGTCGTCCTCGCCGGCCATCTCGCCGCGGTCGGCGCCGGAGTCCTCGGGGCCGTCGCGGTCCGGCGGCTCGTGGCCGACCCCGCACACGTGCCCGGCGAGGACGGCCCGGTGGGTGTGCGCGTCGGGGCCCCGGCGGCGACCGCGGTGGCGGTGGCGGCCCTGGTCGCGGCCGGTGCGCTCCTCGCCCCGCCCTTCGTCTCGGACGACCCGGTGCTGCTCGGCCCCGGCGTCCTCGACGCCACCACGGCCACCGCGATCGGTTCCCTGGCCGCCGCGGTCGCGGTGGTGCTGACGGCGACGTGGGCGCTGGTGACCGGTTCGCCGGCTGCCGCGACGGGCCTGGTGGCGGGTGCGGGGCTCGGTGCGCTCGGCATCCTGGGCCCGCGCCTGGCGGCGGGCCTCACCGGTGAGCGGCTCGCGCCGTCGCCCGGTGCCGCCGTCGGGGTGGTCGCCGCCGTCGCCCTCGTCGCGGCCGCGGTCGCACTGCCCCGGCTCGTCGCCCGGTCCGCCCGCGCCGCAGGGCCGGTGCCCAGGGCGGTCATGTCCGTCCCGGCGATGCTGCGCCGGCACGTCACCGCGGGCGTCGCGGGGATTGCCACCGGCGTCGTCGCGACGGCGGGTGCGCTGCTGCCCACCCTGTCGGTTCCGGCCGGGGCGCCGGCGCCCGACCTGCCGGCCACTCGTCTGCTGCTCGCCGCGGGCCTGCTCGTACTGGCGCTGAGCGTATGGCTGCTGCTCTCCGAATTCGCCGCCCCGCTGCGGCCCGCCGTCGCGGTGCCGGTCGTCGCGGTGGTCACCGCCGCCGGGGCGGTGCTGCAGTCCTGGGTGCTCGCCGCGGACCTGCCGGGCGTCGGCGCCGGGCCGGGCGCGTGGCTGGCCGGCGCCGCGATCCTGGGGGCGGCGGTGACGGGGGTGCTCGTCGTGCTGGCCGGGGGTGCGGAACGCGACGGCATCGACACCTCCGTCGAACGGATCGCCGGGCCGGTCGTGCGCGCGGTGGGCGCGGCTGCGGCTCTCGTCGCCGGTGCCGGTGTGCTGTTGCCGGTGCAGCCCGGGGCCGGTTCGGTCCTGGGCTATCCGTGGGGCTACGACGTGTGGGGGCGGGTGCTGCTCGCCGTCGCGGTGGTCGCAGCGGTGCTGGTCGCAGCGCGGTCGCGGCCGGCCCGGGGCGGTGTGCTGCTGCTCGGCACGGCGGCGTCGGTGGCCCTGTATGCGGCGTCGTGGTTGCTCGTGCGGAGCCCGGAGCAGGAGCCGGTGAACGGCGTCCTCACTCTGCCTGCAATCCTTGGGGTGGTGTTCCTCCTGGCTGCGGCGTGGCTCACAATCCGGGAGGAAAATCCGTGAGGTACCCCTCGGGCCCTTCGCTCCGGTGACATGCGACACATACCAGGAGTGCGGGCGTTTGGTGGGACTTCCGACTAGTTACAGTCCGAACGGACCCGCTCATACCCCTCGAGCGGGCGTCAACGCAGACGAGACGGTGAGCAGATGGATCTCTTCGAATACCAGGCGAAGGAACTCTTCGCCAAGCATGGTGTGCCGACGTCGCTGGGTCGTGTGACCGACACGGCCGACGATGCCAAGGCGATCGCCGAGGAAATCGGTAAGCCTGTGATGGTCAAGGCCCAGGTCAAGACCGGTGGTCGTGGCAAGGCCGGTGGCGTGAAGTACGCCGCCACCCCCGAGGATGCGAAGACCCACGCCGAGAACATCCTCGGCCTCGACATCAAGGGTCACATCGTCAAGAAGCTGCTGGTCGCCGAGGCCAGCGACATCGCCGAGGAGTACTACATCTCCTTCCTGCTCGACCGGGCCAACCGCACCTACCTGGCCATGTGCTCGGTCGAGGGCGGCATGGAGATCGAGGAGGTCGCGGCCACCAAGCCCGAGCGTCTCGCCAAGGTTCCCGTGGACGCCGTCAAGGGCGTCGACCTCGCGTTCGCGCGCAGCATCGCCGAGCAGGGCCACCTGCCCGCCGACGTGCTCGACGCCGCGGCCGTGACCATCCAGAAGCTGTGGGAGGTCTTCGTCGCCGAGGACGCCACCCTGGTCGAGGTCAACCCGCTCGTGCGCACCCCCGACGATCAGATCCTCGCCCTCGACGGCAAGGTCACCATCGACGAGAACGCGGGCTTCCGCCACCCCGAGCACGCCGAGCTCGAGGACAAGGACTCCACCGATCCGCTCGAGGCCAAGGCCAAGGAGCACGACCTGAACTACGTCAAGCTCGACGGCCAGGTCGGCATCATCGGCAACGGCGCGGGCCTGGTCATGTCGACCCTCGACGTCGTCGCGTACGCCGGTGAGAAGCACGGCGGCGTCAAGCCCGCCAACTTCCTCGACATCGGTGGCGGCGCGTCCGCCGAGGTCATGGCCGCCGGCCTGGACGTCATCCTGAACGACGGCCAGGTCGAGAGCGTGTTCGTCAACGTCTTCGGTGGCATCACCGCGTGCGACGCGGTCGCCAACGGCATCGTCAAGGCGCTGGAGATCCTCGGTGACGAGGCCAACAAGCCGCTGGTCGTCCGCCTGGACGGCAACAACGTCGAGGCGGGCCGCAAGATCCTGGCCGACGCCAACCACCCGCTGGTCACGCTGGTCGGAACCATGGACGAGGCCGCTGACAAGGCCGCCGAGCTGGCGCACGCCGCGAAGTAAGGACACACGGAGAACATGTCTATCTTCCTCAACAAGGACTCGAAGGTCATCGTCCAGGGCATCACCGGCGGCGAGGGCACCAAGCACACCGCCCTGATGCTCAAGGCCGGTACCCAGGTCGTCGGCGGCGTCAACGCCCGCAAGGCCGGCACCACTGTGTCCCACACCGCCGCCGACGGCTCTGCCGTCGAGCTGCCCGTCTTCGGTACCGTCGCCGAGGCGATGAAGGAGACCGGCGCGGACGTCTCGATCGCGTTCGTCCCCCCGAAGTTCGCCAAGGACGCCATCATCGAGGCCATCGACGCGGAGATCCCGCTGCTCGTGGTCATCACCGAGGGCATCCCGGTGCAGGACACCGCGTACGCGTGGGCCTACAACGTCGAGAAGGGCAACAAGACCCGGATCATCGGCCCCAACTGCCCCGGCATCATCACCCCGGGCGAGTCGCTGGTCGGCATCACCCCGGCCAACATCTCCGGCAAGGGCCCGGTGGGCCTGGTGTCCAAGTCCGGCACCCTGACCTACCAGATGATGTTCGAGCTGCGTGACTTCGGCTTCTCGACCGCCATCGGCATCGGCGGCGACCCGGTCATCGGCACCACCCACATCGACGCCATCGAGGCGTTCGAGAAGGACCCCGAGACCAAGCTCATCGTCATGATCGGCGAGATCGGCGGCGACGCCGAGGAGCGCGCCGCCGACTACATCAAGGCCAACGTGACCAAGCCGGTCGTCGGCTACGTCGCCGGGTTCACCGCTCCGGAGGGCAAGACCATGGGCCACGCCGGCGCCATCGTCTCCGGCTCCTCGGGCACCGCGCAGGCCAAGAAGGACGCCCTCGAGGCGGCCGGCGTGAAGGTCGGCAAGACGCCGTCCGAGACCGCCGCTCTCGCGCGCGAGATCCTGCAGTCGCTGTAGGCGGCTCCGCCGCCGGTGCGTCCTTTGGGCGGTCCTGACCGCCCGAAGGACGCACCGGCAGCTCCGCTGCCTACCCGTCCACCCATTCGGTGCCGACGGGCTCGAGCTCGCCGGCGCCGGCCGTCGCCGACGCCACCACGCTCCGCAACCCGGCCGCATCCCGGGCCGCGACCGTGAAGACGACACGCTCCGTGTAGGACACGTCGAGCACGCTCACCCCGCGGCCCCGTAGTTCCGACTCCAGCCGGCCGGCGTCACCGTGCCCCACCGCCAGGGTGAACACCGCCCGTCGCTCCCGCGGCACCAGCGTCGCCGCGTCGACCGCGACGGCCACCGCACCCGAATACGCCCGGACCAGTCCCCCCGCGCCGAGCTTGATGCCGCCGAACCAGCGGGTGACCACCACCGCGACGTTCACCAGATCGCGATGGTGCAGCACCTGCAGCATCGGCACCCCGGCCGTGCCACCCGGTTCCCCGTCGTCGCTCGACCGTTCCGCCCGGTGCGCCGGCTCGTCGCCCACCACGAAGGCCCAGCAATGGTGCCGCGCATCGGGATACAGCCTCCGCTGTTCCTCGACGAAGGCGAGCGCGGCGGTATCCGAGTCGACGCGACGCAGCGCGGCGAGAAAGCGGGAATGCTTGATCTCCGTCTCGGCGACGACGTCCGCTCCGGGCTCGAGGGTGCTGGGCATGCGTACATTCTCGCCGGTGGGGATTCGCCGGATTCGCGGGACTCCTGCCGCCCACGGTGATCGTGCCTAGGCTGGTCACAGAGCAGCCGACGACATCAGGAGGAGCGATGACCTACCCAGCAGGCTCGGGAACGGGCCGGTCCGACACCCCGTCAGGTCCCACGGGGTCGTCGACCGGGGGCGGATCCAGCCTCGCCTCCCGTGGCTCCGACAAGGTGGTGCCGCTGCTCCTGCCGATCGCCGTCGCGGTGCTGGCGGTGCTGAACTTCCTGCTCGGCCTGGCCCCGTACGTGCGGATCTCCTTCGGCACCCAGGTTGCGCTGTCGTCGTTCGACTTCGGGTTCGCGGTCGTGCCGCTGGCCTTCCTGCTCTTCGGTGGCGCGGCTGCGGCACTGTCGCTGCTACCGGGTCAGGACCTGCGCTCCGTTGCGGTGGCGGCCTCCGCGGTCGGCTTCGTGGTGTCGCTGTTCCAGCTCTTCCACCTGCCCGACGACACCGGCATCTCGTGGGGTGGGGTGTCGATCCTCGTCCTCGGCTTCCTGCAGACTGCGCTCGCGCTGATGGCGCTGCTCTTCGGGATCGGCATCCTGGTGCCCGGCCAGCGCCGCGCGCCCGCGCAGTCGTTCGGCGGCCAGGGAGGCGGCGGGCAGGGCGTGGGCCAGGGGTACAGCGGCGGCCAGGGCTACAGCGGTCAGGGGTACGGCGGCCAGGGCTACGGAGCGCAGGGTGCCGGCGCGGGGCAGGGCTATCCGTCCGGTCAGGGCTACGCTCCCGGCGCGGCGTCGAGCGGATACGGAACGCAGGGCTCCGGCTACCCCTCGGGGTCCTCGGCCTACCCCTCGGGGTCCTCGGCGCAGTACCCCGGCTACCAGCAGCCGCAGTACTCCACCGGGCAGTACCCGTCGGGGCAGTACTCCACCGGCCAGTATCCGTCCGGGCAGCACCCGTCCGGACAGTACCCGGGATCCCAGTACCCGGGCACCCAGTACTCGGGCGCGCAGCCGCGCGAGCACTACCCCAGCCCGGACTACGGCGCCCAGACCGAGCACCTGAGCCAGCCGCTGCGCGTCGACCGGCCGCAATCCGAGGGGCAGCACCCCGGCCAGCAGGCCTACACCCCGACGGGAGCCCAGGCCCCGTACGGCGCCGGGTCGCCCGGTCCTTCGGGCCGGCCGGGGGAGCCCGCCGGTGGCGGCGCGGACGAGCCGACCGTGCTCGCCCCCCGGCACGCCGATTCCGAGCAGGATGCCGCGGGGCGTCCGTCGGAGGACGACGCCGAGCGGACGTCGGACCCGGCGCCGACGCAGGCGTTCCGCCCCGGTGACGAGCCGCGGTGACGGCTCCCGCACGTGCTGCGGCGCGCCTGACCGTCACGACCGTCGCCGGGTGACACTCTCGACACGATGACCTCGACGCTAGGCCGGTCCGACCGGCGCACCACCCCGGAAGGCAACCCGGTCGAACCGGAGCAGCTGCGGATCCTGCTCGGCACGGCGGCCAGGGTGCCGGCAGTGACCCTCGCGTTGATCGCCACGCTGGTGGTGACCACGATGGTGGCCGCGAGCAGCGACCTGACCGGCATCTACGCGGCGATCGCGGGAAGCTGGCTGGCCCTGCATCAGGTGACGCTGACGATCGACGGGGTAGCGCTCGGCGTGCTGCCGTTGCTGCCGACTGCGGTGCTGGTGTGGCTGACCGCCCGGGCCGCGCGTTCGGCCACCGACGCCTTCGTCGCGCTCGGCGGCCGTCCGCTCGATCGTCGGAACGCCTCACGCATCGCCGTGGCCACCCTCGCCGGTCCGACGGTGATCACGATCGTGGCACTGATCGTGATCCAGGATGCGGCGAGTGTCCTGCCCGTCGTCACCCCCAATCCGGCGGCCGCGCTGGCCTGGGTGACGGCCCTCTACCTGCTCGGGGCCGGGCTCGGCATCGGTGCCCGGACGTGGCGGCCGCTGTCCGTCCGCTACGGCGTGCCGAACTGGCTGGTCGCCGCCGTGCGCCCCGCGGCCCGCGCGGTGCTGGGGATGTTCGCCGCGGCCGGGGTGGTGACCGTACTCGGGCTGCTGTGGTCGTGGACCGTGGTCGGTGACCTGATCGGCCGCGGCGGGGGAGTAACCGGGGCGCTCGGGTTGACGGTGCTGTCGGTGCTGTACCTGCCCAACGTGCTGATCGGGGCCGCCGCCGTGGTGGCCGGGAGCACGGTGCAGTTCGGCGACGTGACCCTGAGCCTGTTCGAGGCGACCGGCGGTGACCTGCCCGCGCTGCCGGTGCTCGCCGTGATCCCACCGGGACCGGCCGCGCCGTTCTGGCCGGTGCTGCTGGCCGTTCCCGCGACGGTGGGTGCGCTGCTCGGACGGTACGTCGCCCAGCGCCACCTCGAGGCGCGGGCCCGGGGGGAGTACGTGTCGTCCACCGACGCCGCGCTCACGGTGGTCGCTGCGGCGGCGCTCGCGGGCGCGACGAGCGCGCTGGCCACGTGGGTCGCCGGTGGCCCCCTGGGGATCTTCGGCGTGGTCGGCGGAAACTGGTGGCTTGCCGGGGTTCTGGTATTCGCGTGGTCGGGGCTGCTGGGCCTCGTCACGTCGCAGCTGCTGCTGTGGCGCGAGCACCGCCTGGCCGCGGCGGAGGCCGCCCGAGCGTCGGCCGCCGCGGAGGAGTCCGCCACGGAGACCGCCGCCGCCGAGAATCCCGACGGCGACGAGCCGGTCGAGGAGGCCGACGCCACCCCGCTCGACGAGGCGAAGGCGCTCGAGGCGGGCCCGGCGACGCCGGCCGCCGACGTGCTCGAGGCCGAGATCGTCGAGGACGGCCCCGAGGGGCAGCAGGACGCCGCCGACGCCGGGGGCGACGCAGACGCCGCAGGCGACGCCGGGGCGCCCGCCGTCGCCGGCACCGAGCGCGAGGACCCCGCCGACGACGAGCGTGTGCACGTCGCCGACGCGGAACTCGAGGACGCCGCCGACGAGCCGGGCGGGTCCGGCGTAACCGAGCAGGATGCCGGCGCGCCGCCGGAGCGCAACGGTGACCTGCCGGAGGGGGCCGCACCCCCCAAGGGCTAGGCTCTACCCGGCCGAGCATCCGGCCGACCCCTCTCGAGTTCCAGGAGTAGAGCGCTGACTGCCTCGCGTGACCAGCTGCCGCCGACTGCGCCGGCACGGGTCGTCGTCCTCGCCTCGGGCACCGGAAGCCTGCTGCGGTCGCTGATCGACGCGACGCACACGGACGGGTACCCCGCCCGGATCGTCGCCGTCGGAGTGGACCGCGAGTGCGCCGCCGAGGGGCATGCCGAGGCCGCCGGCATCCCGCATCTCCGCGTCGTGCTGCGTGAGCACCCGGACCGCGCCGCGTGGGACCGCGCCCTCACCGACGCCGTCGCCGCGCACGAGCCGGACCTGGTGGTCTCCGCCGGTTTCATGAAGATCCTGGGGCCGACCTTCCTGCACCGGTTCGGCGGCCGCATCGTCAACACCCACCCTGCGCTGCTGCCGGCGTTCCCCGGCGCGCACGCAGTCCCCGACGCCCTCGCCTACGGGGTGAAGGTCACCGGGTCGACCGTGCACCTGGTCGATGCCGGTGTCGACACCGGCCCCATCCTGGCGCAGGAACCCGTGCCGGTCCTCGACGACGACGACGAGGCCACCCTGCACGAACGCATCAAGGTTGTGGAGCGACGGTTGCTGGCCGACGTGGTCGCCGCCGTCGCCACCCGTGGAGTTGTATCCGATGGACGAAAGGCCGTGATCCCCAGTGACCGAACGTAAGGCTGTGCGACGTGCACTCGTCAGCGTCTACGACAAGACCGGTTTGGTCGAACTGGCGACGGGTCTGCACGAGGCGGGTGTCGCGCTGGTCTCCACCGGCTCCACGGCCGCGACCATCGCCGGCGCCGGCATCCCCGTCACCAAGGTGGAGGACCTGACCGGCTTCCCCGAGTGCCTCGAGGGCCGGGTCAAGACGCTGCACCCGCGAGTGCACGCCGGCATCCTCGCCGACACGCGCAAGCAGGACCACCTCGACCAGCTCGCCGAGCTCGGTGTCGAGGCGTTCGAGTTGGTCGTGGTGAACCTGTACCCGTTCACGCAGACCGTCGCCTCGGGGGCCACCCCCGACGAGTGCGTCGAGCAGATCGACATCGGCGGCCCGTCCATGGTGCGTGCCGCCGCGAAGAACCATCCGTCGGTCGCCGTCGTCGTCGACCCGGCCCGGTACGACGACGTGCTCGACGCCGTCAAGGCGGGCGGCTTCACCCTGCTGCAGCGCAAAGCCCTTGCCGCCCAGGCGTTCCAGCACACCGCCGCCTACGACGTGGCGGTGGCGAGCTGGATGAACGCCGGTTATGCCGTCCCGGAGGCGGACGCCGCCGAGCAGTTCCCGGCCTGGGCCGGTGCGACGTGGCAGCGTGCGGCCGTGCTGCGGTACGGCGAGAACCCGCACCAGGCGGCGGCGCTGTACGTGAACGAGGCCGGCGAGCCGGGCCTGGCCCGCGCCGAGCAGTTCCACGGCAAGGAGATGTCCTACAACAACTACCAGGACGCCGACGCGGCCTGGCGCGCCGCGCACGACCACGACCGGCCGTGCGTCGCGATCATCAAGCACGCCAACCCGTGCGGCATCGCGGTGGCCGACACCGTCGCCGAGGCGCACCGTAAGGCGCACGAGTGCGATCCGGTGAGCGCGTTCGGCGGCGTGATCGCCGTCAACCGCGAGGTGAGCGTGGCGATGGCCGAACAGGTCGCCGAGATCTTCACCGAGGTGATCATCGCCCCGGCGTACGCGGCCGGCGCGGTCGAGGTGCTCAGCCGCAAGAAGAACATCCGCATCCTGCGGGCCGACTCGCCGCAGGCGGCGCAGATCGAGCTGCGTCAGATCTCCGGCGGCATGCTGCTGCAGGAGCGCGACACCCTCACGGCGCCGGGTGATTCGGCCGGGAACTGGGAGCTGGCCTGCGGCGAGGCCGCCGACGCCGAGACCCTCGCGGATCTCGAGTTCGCCTGGCGCGCCTGCCGGGCCGTGAAGTCCAACGCGATCCTGCTCGCTGCGGGCGGCGCCACCGTCGGCGTCGGCATGGGCCAGGTCAACCGCGTGGACTCCGCCCGGCTCGCGGTCTCACGCGCCGGGGACCGTGTCACCGGATCCGTCGCCGCATCGGACGCGTTCTTCCCGTTCGCGGACGGCCTGCAGGTGCTCACCGAGGCCGGCGTCAAGGCCATCGTGCAGCCGGGTGGTTCGGTGCGCGACAACGAGGTGATCGAGGCCGCTCGCGAGGCCGGCGTGACCCTGTACCTCACCGGCGCACGGCACTTCGCGCACTGAGCGCCGCCCGGCCGCCCGCGCCGCCCGGCCGCCCGCGCCGCCCGGCCGCCCGCGCCGCCCGCGCCGTCAGGCCGCGTGCGGGTGGCCGGTCGCCGGGCGGGTCACGGTCCGCGGCGCGGCGTCGCGGGCGTCGGAGATGACCAGCCGGGCGGCACCGCGGTCGAGCAGTTCGCGGATGAGGTCCGCAGCGGCCGCGGCCTGTTCGGTGCCGACGTGGCTCAGGTCGATCGTGATCGCGTGACCGGTGAGATCGTCGGGCAGGTCCTTGGGGACGGCGCCGGTGGCGCCGAGTCGCAGTTTCATCGTGTTCTCCTCTTACTGGACAAGATCGGTACGGGATAAAGAAAGGCACCCGAGGCGATGTGCCCGGGTGCCCGAGAAGGAGTCTTTCGAGTCGTCGACTCATTCCCGGGGTTGCCACTTGGCGAAGTGGAAGTACGCGTAGGTGTGTCGGCACCAGGTGGGTACGGCAATGCGCATCGACTTCGCCGCGATGACCTTGTCGTCTCGCATCGGACCGTACCTTTCTCGTGTGTTCCTACGGGTTAACCGGACACCATACCCGAGTAACGCGAATCTGACATCTCTTGTTTTCCGCCCATCTCGGGCGGCGGGTCAGAGCTTGGCGAGCCACGCCTCGAAACCGCGGGTGAACTCGTCCGAGAAGGGCAGATCGGCGATGTAGTCGGCGCCGGTGGACTGCTGGTCGCCGATGTCCTTGAGCACGTGGTTGGCCCGGTGCAGGCGCAGCGAGGTCAGGCTCGTGTGCACGAGTGCCGAGTCGAGGGCGTCGACGTCCTCGACCCGCACCTGGATGTCCTTCGCGGAGACGCTGGTGAGTACCGGCAGCGCCCCGTCGAGCTGGGCCGCGAGCATCCGCGGATCGAGGGCGTCCTCCTCGGCGAGGGCCTTTGCGTTGGCCGAGACCAGTCCGGCGTTGCGGAGCGGCTCGGGCAGGGTGTCGCTGAGGGTGCCGTCGGCCCGCAGCGATTCGACGGCGTCCGCGAGGGCGAGACGCAGTTCGTCGGCCACCTGGATCGGGAGCTGACCGGCGTCGACGACGGCGTCGAGCTGGGCGTCGATCTGGGCGGTGAGCAGGTCCAGCAGCCGCACCGCCAGCGGCTCGAGCAGGGCGATGCCCGCGACGGGCGCGCCGGCGTGGGCGAGGGAGAGGGCGATGAGCGCGCCCTCGCTGTGCCCGACGACGTAGAGTCGCTCGGCGTCGACGCCCGGCTGTCCGGCGAGGAACCGCAGGCCGTCGGTGGCGGCGTCGATGAAGGTGGAGAATCCGAGGTCGGCGACGTCGGAGACGTCGTACGGACCGAGGCCGGTGACGCCACTGCCGAGCTTGTCGTAGCGCAGGCTGGCGAAGCCGTTGCGTTCGAGCACGTCGGCGAGGTGACGCAGGGTGCCGATCGGGCCGGGCAGCAGCGCGCTGTCGCCGTTGCGGTCGGTGGGACCGCTGCCGGCGAGCAGCAGCACGGCGGGGACGTCCCCGTCGCCCGCGGCGGGCACGCGCAGGCTGCCGTGCAGGGTCACGTCGCCGCTGGAGAAGGAGATGTCGGTGTCCGCCATGGCGTCGTGTCTATCAGAACCGGTCAGCCTGTCCGCAGGCGGCTCAGCCCTCGGTACCCGCGGTGGACGGCCCACGCGAAGCCGGCGAGCAGGGGCACCACGAGCAGCGGGACGACGAGCGCGATCAACGACGTGACGAAGGAGAGCAGGTCGTCGAGCAGTGACAGCGCCGGGTTGCCGAGTCCCGCGGTCGTGACCGTGCTCGCCGCGCGGGTGCCGGTCTGCACCGTGCTCACCGCCATCGCGGTCGGGGCGCCGACGACGATGCCGGCGAGGGCCGCCATCGCCGGGTCGAGATCGGCGAACGCGGCCCAGGCGGCGAGCGCGCCGGCGACGGGCCGCACGACGGTGGCGACGGCCGAGAGGACGTTGTCGACGAGGGGGACCAGGTCGGCGCCGATCTCGACGACGGTGGCGATCGCCAGGGCGGCGAGCGCGCCCGTCGACCCGACCCACTGCATCGACTCGTTGAGCGCGATCCCGAACAGGCCGAAGTGCACCGCGGTGCCGAGCATCAGCAGCGGGAGAAAGGTGCGCAGGCCGGTGGCGGCGGCCAGTCCGAGGCCCAGCAGTGCCGCGAGGAGCCAGGTGTCCATGGCGGGAGTGTAGGGATCGCCGCCGACATCGGGTACCGAACCGGGCCGGGCAGGCGCTCCCGCGCGGCGTTCCCGCCGCGGCGACGCGCCGCGGCTGCAGGTGCCGAAATCACCGAACGCTCGTACCTTGGGAGGGGTGACGTCACCCACAGTCAGGCCGTCCACCCTCGGCGAGCTGCGCGCCTCGGGCCATGTGCACCGCTCCGTCAAGGACGAGATCCGGCAGAACCTGCTCGCCGCCCTGCGCGACGGCATCGACCCGTGGCCGGGCATCGTCGGATTCGACGACACCGTCGTTCCGCAACTCGAACGCGCCCTCCTCGCGGGCCACGACGTGGTGCTGCTGGGCGAACGCGGTCAGGGCAAGACCCGGTTGCTGCGCACCCTGCCCCTGCTGCTCGACGAGTGGACACCGGTGATCGCCGGCTCCGAGCTCGGGGAGCATCCCTACGACCCGATCACCCCCGCCTCGATCCGCCGCGCCGCGGAGCTCGGCGACGACCTGCCCGTCGCCTGGCGGCACCGCAGCGAGCGCTACGCCGAGAAGCTCGCCACCCCCGACACCTCCGTCGCCGACCTGGTCGGCGACGTCGACCCCGTCAAGGTCGCCGAGGGCCGCAGCCTCGGCGACCCCGAGACCATCCACTTCGGTCTCGTACCCCGCGCCCACCGCGGCATCGTCGCCGTCAACGAGCTGCCCGACCTCGCCGAGCGCATCCAGGTCTCGCTGCTCAACGTGATGGAGGAGCGCGACATCCAGGTGCGGGGGTACACGCTGCGGCTCCCGCTCGACGTCCTGCTCGTCGCCAGCGCCAACCCGGAGGACTACACCAACCGGGGCCGGATCATCACCCCGCTCAAGGACCGGTTCGGCGCCGAGATCCGTACCCACTACCCGACGCAGCTCGACGACGAGATCGCCGTCATCGAGCAGGAGGCGCAGCTGCAGTCGCGGGTCCCGGACTTCCTGCTCGAGATCCTGGCCCGCTTCACCCGCCTGCTGCGCGAATCCACGTCGGTGGACCAGCGTTCCGGCGTGTCCGCGCGCTTCGCCGTCGCCGGTGCCGAGACCGTCGCGGCCGCCGCGATGCGTCGCGGGGCCGTGCTCGGCGAGGCCGACCCCGTCGCACGGCCCGTCGACCTCGGCACCGTCGTGGAGGTGCTGCGCGGCAAGGTCGAGTTCGAATCCGGCGAGGAGGGACGGGAATTCGAGGTGCTCGACCATCTGCTCCGGCGGGCCACGGCGGACGCCGCCCGAACCCGGCTGGCCGGGGTGGACCTCGGTCCGCTCGTCGCGGCCGTCGAGCAGGGCCGGCCGGTGGTGACCGGCGACCGGATCACCGCCAAGGCGCTGCTCGACGAGCTGCCCGACCTGCCCGTCCTCGACGTCGTCGCCGAACGGCTCGGCGCGGACGGCATCGGAACCCGGGCTGCCGCCGTCGAACTCGCCCTCGAGGGCCTCTATCTGGCGCGGCGCATCGCCAAGCACGCCGACGACGACGGTGCCGCGGTGTACTCCTGATGAGCCGGGGCGCGAGGTACGGACCTTACGACGGCGGCGACCCGCTCGCCCCGCCGGTGGATCTGCGTGAGGCCCTCGCCGCCATCGGCGAGGACGTGCTGTCCGGCAGTTCGCCGCGACGGGCGCTGCGGGAGCTGCTGCGCCGCGGGCACGGGTCCATGCGCGGCCTGGACCGGCTTGCCGCGCAGGCGAATCGGCGTCGCAGGGACCTGCTGGACCGCACGAATCTCGACGGCACGCTGCGTGAGGTGCGCGAGCTGCTCGACCGGGCCGTGCTCGAGGAGCGCAAGGCGCTCGCGCGCGCTCTCGACGACGAGGCCCGGTTCGCGGAGATGCGGATCGAGGAACTGCCCGCCTCCGCCGCCCAGGCCGTGCAGGAACTCGCCGACTACGACTGGCGCAGTTCGCAAGCCCGGGAGGACTACGAGAAGATCCGCGATCTGCTGGGGCGGGAGATGCTCGACCAGCGGTTCGCCGGGATGAAGCAGGCCCTCGAAGGCGCGACCGACGAGGACCGCGAACGTGTGAACCGGATGCTCGAGGATCTGAACGATCTGCTGGACAAGCATTCCCGCGGGGAGGACACCCAGGAGGACTTCGAGCAGTTCATGGCCGAGCACGGCGACTTCTTCCCGGAGAACCCCCGCAACGTGGAGGAACTGCTCGACTCGCTCGCCCAGCGCGCGGCGGCGGCGCAGCGACTGCGCAACTCGCTCAGCCAGGAACAGCGGGACGAGCTCGACGCCCTCGCCCAGCAGGCGTTCGGCTCGCCGAGCCTGATGTCGCAGCTCGACCGCCTCGACTCGCACCTGCGCGCCGCCCGTCCCGGCGAGGACTGGACCGGGTCGGAGCGGTTCCGCGGCGACCAGGGCATGGGCCTCGGCGAAGCGACCGGGGCGCTGCAGGAGGTTGCCGAACTCGACGCGCTCGCCGACCAGCTCTCCCAGCAGTACGCCGGGGCCTCCCTCGACGACATCGACCTCGACGCGCTGGCTCGCCAGCTCGGCGACGAGGCCGCGGCCGACGCGCGCATGCTCGCCCAGCTCGAGAGGGAACTGCAACGGCAGGGGTTCTTCGACCGCGGCGCCGACGGGCAGTGGCGACTGTCGCCCAAGGCGATGCGTGAACTCGGCCGGACCGCGCTGCGCGACGTCATGGACCAGCTGTCCACCCGCGGCGGGCAGCGCGAGACCCGCCGTGCGGGGGCCACGGGCGAGCCCACCGGGGCGTCGCGTCCGTGGGAGTTCGGAGACACCGAGCCGTGGGACGTCGTGCGCACCCTCACCAACGCCACCCTGCGCGCCCCCGCGCGAATCCCGGTGCGGATGGACGTCACCGACGTCGAGGTCGTCGAGACCGAGCAGCGCACCCAGGCCGCCGTGGCACTGCTGGTGGACACCTCGTTCTCGATGGTGATGGACGGTCGATGGGTGCCGATGAAGCGCACGGCACTGGCCCTCAACCACCTGGTCTCGACCCGGTTCCGCGGTGACGCCCTGCAGCTGATCGCGTTCGGCCGGCACGCTCGGGTCGTCACCGCCACCGAACTCGCCGGGCTGGACGGGGTCTACGAGCAGGGCACCAACCTGCATCATGCGCTGATGCTGGCCGGCCGGCACCTGCGCCGGCATTCCAACGCCCAGCCGGTGGTGCTGGTGGTCACCGACGGCGAACCCACCGCGCACCTCGAGGCGGACGGCTACGCGGCGTTCGACTATCCACCCAGCGCCCGCACCCTGGGGATGACGGTCCGCGAATTCGATCATCTCGCCCGCGCCGGTGCGCACGTGACGATCTTCCGGCTCGGCGACGATCCCGGGCTGGCACGGATCGTCGACCGTATGGCCCGCCGGGTCGGAGGGCGGGTCGTCGCGCCCGACGTCGACGGACTCGGCGCCGCCGTCGTCGGTGACTACGTGCGGCTGCGCCGCCGGTGACTATGCGCGGCTGCGCCGCCGGTGACTATGCGCGGCTGCGCCGCCGCTGACGCGGCCGTGCGCGGTTCCGGTAGTGGGAGCTACCGAAAGCGCGCACGGGTGGCGTCTACCTGCGCAGCGCCCGCCACGTGCTCACCGCGGCAGCCGACAGCAGTCCCGCGGTTACCAGGAACACCGAGGCGGTGCCGGCGACCCCGGCGATCGCGCCGGCTGCCAACGGCACCGACACCTGGCCGAGACGGTTGCCGGTGAGGCGTACCGCCAGCGCCGACGCCCGGTCCGCCGGTGCCACCAGTTCGACCACCCACGTCATGGTCAGCGGCTGCCCGAAACCCCAGAAGGCGCCGCAGAGCGCCAGGAGCGCGCCCAGCGCCCACGGGTTGGGCAGAAACGGCAGGGCTGCGACGGGCAGCGCAGTGCACGCCGTCGCCGACAGCAGCAGACGTCGCCGCGGGATCGTCCGCAGCGCCCACGGCAGCACCGCGCGCGAGACGATCGACGCGACGGTGCGGGCGGTGAGCAGAGCCGACACGAGCAGCACCCCGAATCCGAACTCCTCACCGAGCAGCGGCAGGTACGCGACGACGATGTCCACGGACGCCAGCACCACGAGGCTCGAGAACATCGCGGGCTTCATCCCGCGCGTGCGCAGCATCGACAGCACCGACTGCGGGGGCGCGTCGTCCGGGGTGCGTCCGGAACCGGGTGGTTCGCGCAAGCCGACGACGAACGGCAGGGCCATCGCGGCCAGAACCGTCATCACGAGCAGCGCCGGCGTGGTCTCGACGGTCTCGCCGTTGCTCGCCGCAGCGATCACGCCGGCGAGCGGCACCCCGATCGCCTGACCGACCGACACCCCGAGGGTGATGCCCGCGAAGCCGCGATCGAGCTCGCCCGGCGGCGACAGGATCGACACGAACGCCTGCCCCGACACCGTCACCAGGAGCTGACCGAGACCCAGGACGGCGTTGCCGAGACCGAGCACCAGCAGGTCCGGGCTGAGGGCGATGATCAGCGCACCGGCCACCGACACGACCACCCCGGCCCGGAGGATTCCGGCCGCGTGCCGGCGGTCGACGGCCCGGCCGAGTGGCACCGCGAGCACCAGCGGAACGAGGGCGAACAGGGCCGTCACCACGCCGATCACGGCCGCGTCGCCGCCGAGGGCGAGAACGCGGTAGGAGACGAGGACGCGCACCGACTGGAACGTCGCGTGCAGCAGCGCCGTCGCCGTGCACAGGAGCAGCAGCCAGTGCCGGGGGGTGCGGGCCATCGATCAGCCGGCCGTCACGATCCGGTCGGCGAGCGGCGCCCGCAGCGTCAGTTCGAGCACACCGGTGACGGCGATCATGATGCACGCCCGGTCCACCGCCTCGGGCAGCGTGCCGCCGCGCAGCGCCACCGTCACGGTGGTGCCGGACTCGGTGACGGTGGCGTCGACCCCGAAACACTCGGGTGTGCCGGTCTCGAAGTGGACGGCGATGCGGTCGCCGTCGACGCGGGTCCACGACTGTATCGGGATCGGGTGCGGGTCGACGAGATCGTCGTGGGCCGTGAAGACCGTTGCCCCCTCCGGCGTCGGCGCCTCGGGCAGGGCGGGGACGCCGGCGCCGCCCGGACCGCACGCGACGGCCAGGACGCAGCAGGCGGCGAGCAGCAGCAATCGCATGGGTCTCAACCTAGCCGTGCCCGTCATGCCAGCAGCGCGGCGACGACGCCGATCGCGGGTATCGAGGCGAGCGTGGTGACCAGCGCGGCGTCGCGGGCGAGCACCATGCCGCGGCCGTAGCGGCTGGCGTAGACGAACACGTTCTGTGCTGTCGGCAGCGTCGCCACCACGACGATCGCGAAGAGCTCGTGCCCGTCGAGGCCCATCAGGTGGCGGGCCATGACGTAGGCGAGGACGGGCTGCACCACGATCTTGAGTACCGAGGCGAGCGCGACGTCGCGGCGTGGGCTCGTGCCCTTTTCGAGCACCCGCACGCCCTGGAGCGACAGGCCGAACGCGAGCAGGGCACCCGGCACCGAGGCGCCCCCGAGGAGGTGGAACGGCTGCATCAGCGCGGTGGGCAGCGTCCAGCCGGCGACGGCGACGGTGAGCCCGGCCGCACCGGCCAGCACGATGGGGTTCTTGAACGGGGCGGTGATCGTCTCCATCCGGGACGCCCCGGCGCGCATCGTGGACAGGTCCAGCATCGTCAACGCGATGGGGGAGAACAGCACGATCTGGAACAGCAGCAGCGGCGCGACGAAGGAGGCGTCGCCGAGGACGAACACCGCGATCGGGATGCCGAGGTTGGCGGAGTTGACGTAGGAGGCGGCGAGCGCGCCGATCGTCAGTTCCGGCAGGGGCCGGCGCAGCCACAGCTTCGCGACGACGAGGTAGAGCGCGGCGACGGCGAACGCCGTGGCCGCGGCGACGTACAGGGTGGGGGAGAAGATCACCGACAGGTCGGAGGTGGCCAGCGAGTCGAACAGCAGCGCGGGGGTGGCGACGAAGAACACCATCCGGCTGAGCACGAACTGGCCCTCGGGTCCGAGCGTGCCGGTGCGGCCGAGCGCGAATCCGATCGCGATGATCACGAAGATGACGCTGAATCCCGCGATCACGCCCGACACCGACCGTCACAACCCTTCGTCACCACCCGACACTCAGGCGCTGCACGCCAGGCCGAGAACCTTACCGGCGGTAACGGCACCGCGGCTCACCGGGCGTGCCGGGCAGCAGGAACGATGCGGTTGGGAGCCCGGCGGGGCATCGCGGGCGAAAGTCTGCGATGCTGAAAAAATGCCGACCGACCCGATTGTTTACCCTCCGGCCAACGTCATCGCGCTGGCTCAGCATCCGCGCTACCAGCACGCCGACTGGACGATCTCTGAGCGGCTGGTGCGACGGCAGGAACTGGTCCTGCAGCATCTCGGCGTGTGCGGCGACGACGGTTCCTGAGGGGCTCCGGGCCCGGGACCGGCGCACCTCGCCGCCGTGCTCCGGGGCGGACTCAGGGCGTCACCGTGGCGACGAACGTCATCCGGTCCCCGCGGTAGAGCGACCGCCGCTGCTCGATCGGCGCGTCGTGCTGATCGTAGGAAACGCGGTTGAGCAGGAGCATGGGCGTGCGGATGTCGGCGTCGAGGAGTGCCGCCTCGCGGGCGTCGGGCAGGGTGGTCTCGATGTACTCGACCGCGCGCGCGAAGGTGATCCCGCGCGCGCGGATCGCCGCGTACAGCGACGACGTGGAGTCGAAGCTGTCGACGAGTCCCGGATAGCGATCGGCGGGCAGGCGCGTCCGTTCGAGTCCGACGCGGACGCCGTCGGTGAGCAGGACGCGTTCGAGTTCGAGGACGGGGTCGCCGACGGCGATCGCGAGTACCTCGGCGAGGTCGGGGTCGGCGGCGAGGTCGGTCCAGCCGACGAGAATGCGTCCCGCGCTGCGGCCCTCCGCGAGGGCGGCTTCGGTGTAGGAGCCGATGATCAGCGGTTGCAGGATCTTGGGCTTCGCGACGACGGTGCCCCGGCCGCGGCGTTCGATGCGGCCGTCGACGAGGAGTTCGCGCAGCGCCTGGCGCACGGTCTCCCGGGCCACGTCGAACCGGGTGGCGAGGTCGCGCTCGGAAGGCACCGGGTCGCCGACGGAGAGCTCGTCGAGCAGGGCGTCGACCTGATGCCGCACGATCTGGTGCTTGGGGACCCGGGCCTCGCGAGCGGTTGCTGTCACGCTCGAAGCGTACCGGATTTTGGTCTATACCAATTGTTCACCGCGCGTTCGCCTGCCGTCCCCTCATTGGTCTAGACCATCGCTCAGGCTCGGGGCCATGCGAATCCTGATCATCGGCGGCGGCATTCTGGGCACCGCCCACGCCGACGCCGCCGTCCGCCGCGGACACGACGTCGTTCACCTCGAACGCGAACCGGAGGCCCGGGGCGCCACCGTCCGCAACTTCGGCCTCGTGTGGGTCTCCGGGCGTACCGAGGGCGAACTGGCTGCCACCCTGCGCTCCCGCGAGTTGTGGGCCGACCTCGGCGCCCGCGTCCCCGGCATCGGTTTCCGGGCGAACGGATCGATCACCCTTCTTCGCACCGACGCCGAGGTGGCCGTCGCCCGGGAGGCCGCGGACCGCGCCGACGCGCGTGACCGGGGCTTCACCCTGCTCGAGCCCGAGGCGGTCCGGCGGCTCAATCCCGCCCTGCGCGGCAAGTTCGTCGCCGGTCTGCACTGCAGCACCGACGCCGCCGTCGAATCCCGCGTCGCCCTGCCCGCGATCCGGTGGCACCTCGCCACCTCCGGGCGGTATCGATTCCGGCCGGAGACCGAGGCGCGCACCGTGACCCGCACCGCCCACGGCACCGTGCAGGTGCGCGACGACCACGGCACCGTCCACGAGGCCGACCTCGTGCTCGTGTGCCCCGGAGCGACCCTGTCCGGTCTCGCCCGCGAACTCGGCGGCGACCTGCCCCTGCGCCGCGTGCGATTGCAGATGATGCAGACCGCGCCGCTGGGGGAGAAGCTCACCACGTCCGTCGCCGACGGCGACAGCCTGCGCTACTACCCGGGATTCGCCGGGGCCGCGCTGGAGGAGCTGAAGGCGCGCGAACCGCAGGCGCTCACCGCCGAGCGGCACCGCATGCAGCTGCTGTGCGTGCAGCGCCTGGACGGCGGGCTCACTCTCGGCGACACCCACGAGTACGACGAACCGTTCGCCTTCGACGTCGACGAGGCCCCGTACGAGCACCTCGTCACCGTCGCGGAGGACCTGCTCGGACGCCGGCTCCCGCCGGTGATGCGGCGCTGGGCCGGGGTCTACAGCCAGTGCCTCGATCCCACCGAACTCGTCCACCGTGCCCGCGTCGACGACGACATCTGGATCATCGCCGGGCCGGGCGGCCGCGGCATGACCCTCGGCCCCTACCTCGGCGAGCGGACCGCCGATCTCCTCGAGCTCTGAACATCCTCTCCCGCAACGATTCCGGAGTAGCAATGACTGTCATCCGACTGGCCGTGCTCGACATGGCCGGCACCACCGTCGCCGACGGCGGCCTCGTCCTCCGCGCCTTCGACGCGGCCGCCACCAGCGTCGGACTGCCCGCCGACGGGCCCGAACGCGACGCCGCCCGGAGCTACGTCCTCGACACGATGGGCCGGTCCAAGATCGTCGTCTTCCGGTCCCTGTTCGGCTCCGAGGAACGGGCCCGCGCCGCGAACGCCGCCTTCGAGCGGGCCTACGACGAATTCGTCGACGCCGGCGAGGTCGAGCCGATCCCCGGGGCCGCCGAGGCGATCACCCGGTTGCGCGACGCCGGCCTCGCCGTGGCCCTCACCACCGGCTTCAGCCGCACCACCCAGGACCGGCTGCTCGCCGCCCTCGGCTGGGAGGACCTCGCCGATCTCACCCTCGCGCCGTCCGACGCCGTTCGCGGCCGGCCGTACCCCGACCTGGTGCTCACCGCGCTGCTGCGCGCCGAGATCGACGACGTTCGCGAGGTCGCCGTGGTCGGCGACACCGTGGGCGACATGCTCTCCGGCCGCCGCGCCGGTGCCTCCGTCGTCGCCGGCACCCGCACCGGCGCCCACGACGAACAGGCGCTGCGCGACGCCGGGGCCACCCACATCGTCGATTCCGTCGCCGACCTGCCCGATCTGCTCCTGCAGTCCTGACAGACACCCCGACCCCGAGGACTTCCCGACATGCACTGCTCCAGCCGAACGGTCGCCGCGACCGCGCTCGCGACCGGCCTCGCTCTCGCCCTCACCGCCTGCGGCGGCTCCGATCCCGACGCCGTCAACGCCCAGGGCTTCCCCGAGAAGCTCACCCTGGCCGCGATTCCCGCCGAGAACTCGGCGGACCTGCAGGCCGGTTACGACCCGCTCATCGCGCTCCTCGAGCGCGAGACCGACGCCGAGGTCGAGTTCGTGCAGGCCTCCGACTACGCCGGCGTGGTCGAGGGCATCATCGCCGACAACGTCGACCTCGCCTTCTTCGGCCCGTTCGCCTACGTCGTGGCCGGCGTCAACGGCGCCGATGTCAGCCCGCTCGGCGCCGTCGTCCAGGCCGCCGGCGGCGAGCCGGGTTACCGGTCCTACGGCCTCACCCGCTCCGACAACACCGAGATCGACGGCATCGACGACTTCGCCGGCAAGGACGTGTGCTTCGTGGACCCGGGATCCACGTCCGGATTCCTCTACCCCTCCGCGGGACTCATCGAGGCCGGCGTCGTCGAATCCGGCACCGAGCAGGCCGTCGCCGCCGGTGTGAACCCGATCTACGCGGGCGGCCACGACGCCTCGGCCCTCGCGATCGCTGCCGGCGACTGCGATGCCGGATTCGCCTTCGACACCATGGTCGACGAGACCATGATCGCCAGCGGCGACCTGAAGGAAGGCGAACTGAAGAAGGTCTGGGAGTCCGAGACGATCGCCGGCTCGCTGTTCGTGGCGAGCAACTCGCTCGGTGCCGACACCGTCGACCGGCTCCGCACGATCTTCGTCGACAAGGCCAATGCCGATCACATGCGCGCCGCGGGACTGTGCGACGGCGAGTGCCGCATCACCGACGAACGGGCGTGGGGCGTCGTCGCCGCGACCGACGCCGACTACGAGGGCGTGCGCGAGGTGTGTGCCCTGACCGAGTCCGACAAGTGCAAGGGCTGAGTTGAACAGCGATCACACCGTCGCGGGCGACGAAGACCTCACCGTCGCGGGTGACGAAGACCTCACCGTGGCGGGCGATGATGTCGTCGTCTCCGCCCGTCGCGTCACGAAGAAGTTCGGCCACACCGTGGCTCTCGACGGTGTCGACCTCGAGGTGCATCGCAGCGAACTCGTCGTGCTGCTGGGCCTGTCCGGCTCCGGCAAGTCGACGCTGCTGCGCTGCCTCAACGGTCTGCACAGCGTCACCGAAGGGGCCGTGGAGGTGGCCGGCACCCGCGTCGATCTGGCGTCCCGCGCCGAGCTGCGCATGCTGCGGCGGGAGGTCGGGTTCGTCTTCCAGCACTTCAACCTCGTCGGCCGGCTCAGCTGCCTCGAGAACGTCCTCGTCGGCGGGCTCGGGCGCCTGCGCCTGCCCCGCTACGGCGCCGCGACGTACCCGAAGCGGATGCGCACCGAGGCCCTCGACCACCTCGACCGCGTGGGGCTGGCCGACCTCGCGGATCGTCGCGCCGACACCCTCTCCGGTGGGCAGCAGCAACGGGTCGCGATCGCGCGGACGCTGATGCAGCGTCCCACCGTCCTGCTCGCCGACGAACCGGTCGCGTCCCTCGACCCCGAGAACGCCGGGGTGGTGATGGACCTGCTCTTCCGTGTGTGCATGGAGGACAAGCTCACCGTCGTGTGCACCCTGCACCAGGTGGACCTCGCGCTGGGCTGGGCCCACCGGATCGTCGGCCTGCGCGGCGGACGGAAGGTGCTCGACCGGCCGGCCGTGGAGCTGAGCAGGGGTGAGGCCATGGACATCTACCGGCGGGTCGACCCGGCCGCCCGGCCGGCCTCGGCGCCGACGGGACCGTCGTGAGCACCGCCCTCGCGCCGTCGCCGCCCGACCGTGTCGGGCGGCGCCTGCCGCGGTCGGCCGTCCGCCGCCGGCGTCTGCTGGGAACGTGCGCGGCTGTCGCGCTCCTCGTCGTCCTGGTCTCCGCCCGCTACATCGACTTCGCCCCCGCGGCACTGCTCGACGGGCTCGACGACGTCGCCGGCCTGCTCGGCCGCATGTTTCCACCCACCCTCGACGATCCGGGCCGGATCTGGAAACTCGCCCTCGACACGCTGCTGATGGCGGTGCTCGGGACGGTGCTCGCGACCGTCGCGTCGGTGCCGCTGGCCTTCCTGGCCGCCCGCAACACCACCCCGCACCCCGCCGTGTACACGGTGGCGCGCGCGGTGATCACCTTCTGCCGGGCGGTGCCGGACCTGCTGTTCGCGGTGCTGTTCGTCCGCGCCCTCGGCATCGGTGTCCTGCCCGGCGTGCTCGCGCTCGCGCTGCATTCCATCGGCATGCTCGGCAAGCTGTTCGCCGACGCCGTCGAGCAGACCGATCCCGGACCACGGGAGGCGGTACGCAGCACGGGTGCCGGCTATGTCCGCGAGATGCTCAATGCCGTGGTGCCCCAGGTGGTTCCGTCCTGGATGGGTACCTTCGTCTACCGCATCGACATCAACCTGCGCACCTCCGTCGTGCTCGGTTTCGTCGGTGCCGGCGGCATCGGGTTCGCGCTCCAGGACGCCCTGCGCGGACTGGTGTATCCGCGGGCGTTGGGCATCGTGTGCGTGATCCTCGCGATCATCGCCGCGATGGAGGTGCTCGCGGTCGTCGTCCGGCGGGTTCTGCTGGCACCCTCCGTTCCGGATCCGCGCCGGGAAAGAGCCGCGCGACTCATCTTCTCCCGCACGGTCGCCGCCGCCACGATCGGTGCACTGATCAGCCTGCGTATCGACCCGCGTGCGCTGGTCACGTGGATCGGTCCGTCACTCGAGGTGTTCACCCGGCTGCTCCCGCCGGACTTCACCGCCGTCGGCGGCAGGCTGCTCGACGCCGTCCTGCAAACCCTCGCGATCGGTGCGGTCGCCACGGCCGCCGGGATCGTGCTCTCCCTGCCGTTCGGGATACTCGCCGCCCGCAACGTGTCCCCGAACTCGGCTGTGTACTGGTCGGCTCGCTCGGTGATCCTGTTCGTCCGCGCGGTGCCCGAGCTGATCCTCGCGGTGATCTTCGTCGCCGCGATCGGCCTCGGTCCCGTCGCGGGGGCGTGCGCACTCGCTCTCGGATCCGTGGGATTCCTCGGCAAACTCGTGGCGGACGCCGTCGAGGAGATCGATCCCGGGCCGGTCGAGGCGGTGTGGGCCGTCGGCGGGGGCTGGTGGAAGACGTTGTTCGCGGCGGTGATTCCGCAGGCGGTGCCGTCCGTCATCGGCTCGAGCCTCTACCTGCTCGACGTCAACATTCGCACCTCGACGGTGCTCGGCATCGTCGGCGCCGGCGGCGTCGGCTTCCTGCTGTTCGAGGCGATCCGCACCCTGAACTTCGAGTTCGCCGGAGCGATCGTGATCATCGTGTTCGCCGTCGTCTACCTGATCGAAAGGATGTCGGGATGGATCCGGTCGCTGGTGGTCTGACGCGCGCGGCCGTGTGGACCGGCGACGGCGTCGACGTGCTCGACGTCCCCGTCCCGCGGCTCGGTGACGGGGAACTGCTGGTGCGTGTCCGGCTCGCAACCGTGTGCGGCAGCGACCTGCACACCGTCGCCGGACGGCGGCCCGGGCCGCGGCCGTCGGTGCTGGGGCACGAAGCCGTCGGTGACGTCGTCGCGGCCGGTCCCGGTGCCGGGACCGTCGTCGGCACGCGCGTCGTGTGGACTGTCACGGCCTCGTGCGGCGCGTGCGACAGGTGCGTGTCCGGGCGGACCGCCAAGTGCCGGGCCGTGCGCAAGGTGGGGCACGAACCGTTCGACGGCGACTGGGCGTTGTCGGGCGGCTACGCCCACCACATCGTGCTGCCGGCCGGGGTGGGCGTGGTCCGGGTGCCGGACTCGGTGCCGGACGTCGTCGCGGCCCCGGCGGCATGTGCGACGGCGACGGCGGTCGCCGCTGTCGAGGCGGCCGGTGACGTCGCCGGACGGCGGGTGCTGGTGTGCGGCGCCGGCCTGCTCGGGGTCACCGCGATCGCGCTGTGCGCGGCGGCCGGTGCCGATGTGCGCGGCGCCGACCCGGATGCGGAACGGATCGCGGTGGCCGAGCGGTTCGGGGCCCTCGGCGACGAGGGCGGCCCCGTCGACGTCGCGCTCGACTTCTCGGGATCCGTCGCGGCGGTGGGGGAGTGCCTGCGCCGGCTCGACGTCGGGGGCCGCCTCGTGCTGGCCGGGTCCGTGACGCCGGGCCCTTCGGTGCCCCTCGACCCCGAGGCCGTCGTGCGGGGGTGGCTCACCGTCACCGGAGTCCACAACTACGAGCCCGCCCACCTCCGTCGTGCCGTGGCGTTCCTGACCCGCACGGCCGGTACCTACCCGTGGGACGAACTCGTCGCCGAACCGGTCCGGCTGGACGATCTCGCGGACGCCCTGCGTCGGCCCGCCGCGCCCGCCCTGCGCGCGTCCGTCGCCCCGTGAGCGCGCACTTCTCGTGACGACACGCCGTGACTCAGCGCGAATTGTGCGCACTCGGCGGTCGGACGGAAGCGCCTGCCGCTCGAAGCCGCATCCGCACGCGCTCCACGACCGATCCAGGGCGCAGGCGCAGTTGTTCGGAGTTGACGCGGACCACGGACCAGCCCAGCGCCGCAAATGCCTCGTATCGTTCGATGTCCTTGGTGCGCTGTCGCTCGTCCGTCCAGTGATGGATGCCGTCGTACTCGACGAGGGTGCGCCATTGCTTCCAGCCCAGGTCGGCCCACCCGAGGACGCGTCCGTCCACGCCGGCGACCGGGACCTGGGTGCTGGGGCGGGGTAGGCCGCCACGCACGAGAAGCAGCCGTACCCGCGTCTCCGGGAGCGACTCGGCTCCGGGGTCGACCAGTGGGAGCGCCTGCCTCAGCCGCCGCACGCCGCGGGCGCCGCTGTGCCGATCGGCCAGTTCGGCGACATGCGCAGGGTCCAAGCGGGTGGCACGGCACAGCGCGTCGAGCTGTTCGACCGCGGTATCCAGGACGAGACGACGGCCGAGATCGAACGCGGTCCGGGCCGGAGACGTCACCCGCATGTCTGCCAGCGTGCACACTTCGTCGTCGAGGATCGTCTCGGCGTGCACGACGACCCCGTCCGTACCCCGGCGGCTACCGCGTCGGATCAGTTCGGCGGGCGCGGTCGCGTCGATCCATCGGCTGCCGAACAGGGCAGCGGCCGAGTAGCCGGCCAGCACGCCGTCGCCTCCCGCCCAGAGCCATGCGGCCCGTGCGCGGCCGTACGGTGTGACGGCCGCGTCCCGGTGGATGTACACGTCCCGGTGTACGCGCCGGAATCGCCGAAGTTGGTGCGGCGTGAGAAGGCCCGCCCGTACGGCCTGCGTCCCCAGGAACGGTTCGTCGAATTCCCCCATGATCGCCGAGGATGCCCGGTGACCGTGCGGGAGGGAACCGCGGTCGCGACGGCCTGTGGACAACTCGCGCGAGTGTGCACATCTCGGGACGACACACCGTGAGCCAGCGCGAATTGTGCACACTCGACGGTCCACAGATACGACGAGGGCCGCGCGGGCACGTGCCCGCGCGACCCTCGTCGCGAGTGGAGCTCTACTTGCTGGTGGTGGTGAAGGGCAGCAGCGCCATCTCGCGGGCGTTCTTGACCGCGACGGCGACCTGCCGCTGCTGCTGCGGGGTCAGGCCGGTCACGCGACGGCTGCGGATCTTGCCGCGATCGGAGATGAACGTGCGGAGCAGGTTCACGTCCTTGTAGTCGACGTACTCGATCTTCGCCGCGAACAGCGGGTTCTTCTTGGGCTTGCGGCCTTCCACGGCACGCGACTTCTTCGACGGGCCCCTCTTGACTGCCATGACTCGCTCCTCACCAGCTCGACTTGTGGACGCCGGGCAGCTCGCCGCGGTGCGCGAGTTCCCTCACGCGCACGCGTGAGAGCCCGAACTTCCGCAGGTGGCCGCGCGGACGTCCATCCGCAGCGTCTCGATTGCGCAATCGTACCGGACTGGCGTCGCGCGGCAGACGCTGCAGGGCGGTCCGGGCGGCGAGGCGTTCCGCGTCGGTGCTCGACGGGCGCCGCACGATCTCCTTCAGTTCCGCGCGACGTGCGGCGTAGCGGGCGACGACGAGCTTGCGCTGCTCGTTGCGGGCGATCTTCGATTTCTTGGCCATGGCCTACTTTTCCTCGCGGAAGTCGATGTGGCGGCGCAGCACGGGATCGTATTTGCGCAGGACCAGCCGGTCGGGATCGTTGCGCCGGTTCTTGCGGGTGACGTAGGTGTACCCGGTGCCGCCGGTGGAGCGGAGCTTGACGATGGGTCGGATCTCGTTGCGGGCCACTAGAGCTTTTCTCCTCGGGCGCGGAGGCGGGCGACGACGGCTTCGATGCCGTCGCGGTCGATGGTCTTGATGCCCTTGGCGGAGAGCGTCAGGGTGACCCGGCGTCCCTCGGAGGGCAGGTAGTAGGTCTTGCGCTGGATGTTCGGGTCCCAGCGGCGATTGCTGCGGACGTGCGAATGGGAGACGGATTTCCCGAAGCCGGGCTTGCGTCCGGTCACCTGGCAGTGCGCCGACACGGCGGGCTCCCTTCTGTCGGCGCCCCGAGGGCGTAACGACAATCGTTTTCGACAAATGGCCCGAGCAACTGTACGCTCCCTTCGAGCTAATGACAATCGTTACCGAAAGGGGTTCCGGTGGACACCAGAACGCCGCTGATCGTCGTCTCGGGCCGGCGCGGACCCACCGAACGCACCGCGCGGGCCCTGCTGCGTCCGGGAACCGTCGTCGTGCACCACGACCTCGACCACGTCGGTGAGGGGGTCGTGCGCCGCACCCTCACCACCGTGCACGACGACCGCCTCGACGTGCTCGAACTGGCCCACGGCTGCGTCTCCTGCACCCTCCGCGAGGATCTGCTCCCGCTGCTGCGGCGCCTGCACGCCCGCAGCAACGTCGACCGCATCGTCCTGCTCCTCGACCCGCGGCTCGAACCCGAGGCGCTGTGCTGGGCCGTCGAGCACGTCGTCGTCTCCGGCGTGGTCGGGCAGATCGACGGACCCGCCGCCCACGACGTGCGGATCGAGGCCACCGTCACCTGCATCGACGCCGCCACCTGGCTCACCGACGCCACCGGCGACGAGGAACTCGACGACGACCGCACCGTCGCCCAGGTCGTCGTCGGCCAGGTCGAGTTCGCCGACGCCCTCGTCGTCCGGCCCGGAGCCGACGGCTGGCAGCAGGCGAAGCTGCACGCGGTGCTCTCGCGGCTCGCGCCCGACGCACCCCTGGCGTGGGGCGAGGACGTCGACGTCGAACACCTGCTCCGGCAGATCCCGCCCGGCGCGCGGCGCGGGACGGTGTCCGACGCGCACTCTCCGCTGCTGCGCGGTCAACCACCGCTCGGCGAGGACTGCGGCGTGCGGCTGCTCGAGTTCGGTGCCCGCCGGCCCTTCCACCCGCAGCGCCTGCACGAGGCGATCGATGTCCTCCTCGACGGCGTGGTCCGCGCCCGCGGCCGGGCCTGGGTCGCGACGCAACCGGACAACGCGCTGCTGATCGAGTCCGCCGGTGAGGGCCTGCGCGTCGCCCACGCCGGGCCGTGGCTCGCCGCGATGACTCCCGAGCAACAGCAACGCGTCTCCGGCGAACGGCGGGCCATGGCGGCACTGCGCTGGGACGACACCCACGGGGACCGCGACACCTCGATGGTGATCCTCACCCACGACGCGGACCCCGACGAGATCCACCGCGCCCTGGAGTGGGCACTGCTCACCGACGAGGAGTTCGCCGACCCGGCGGCCTGGCCGACGTGGGACGACCCGTTCGGCGAGTACCACGAAGAACCGTGCGACGACCTGCCGGCACCCACCGCCGGCACCGCACCGACAGAAGGAGAAGGACGAGCATGAAGCCCGGCATCCACCCCGACTACCACCCCGTGGTGTTCCAGGACGCCAACACCGGATCGGCGTTCCTGACCCGCTCCACCGTCACCGCCGACCGCACGGTCGAATGGTCCGACGGCAACACCTACCCGCTGATCGTCGTGGACGTCACCAGCGAATCCCACCCCTTCTGGACGGGAACTGCCCGCGTGCTCGACGCCGCCGGCCGGGTCGAGAAGTTCGAACGCAAGTACGGCAAGCGCCGCCGGCCCTGACCCCCACCCGGACACCCGAGGAGAACCACCATGGCAGTACCCAAGCGCCGGATGTCCCGGTCCAACACTCGCAGCCGCCGCTCGCAGTGGCACGCGCAGGTCCCGGCCCTGGTGCCGGTCACCGTCGCCGGTGTCACGCACCACGTCCCGCGACGGCTCGTGAAGGCCGTGCGGCTCGGGGTGATCGACCCGAACGAGGTGTGACGACCCGCGAGGGGGAACCGCGGCGCCGGGCGGGTCCCCCTCGCCGGACACGCCGCCGCCCTCTCAGACACCTCTCAGCGGTCGGGTCCACACTGGAGGCCATGCGCATTCTGGTGGTCGACGACGACCGGGCGGTGCGGGAGTCCCTGCGCCGATCACTGAGCTTCAACGGATACACCGTCGAACTCGCCACGGACGGGCAGGACGCCCTCGAACAGGTCGCGGCCGAGCGGCCCGACGCGATGGTCCTCGACGTGATGATGCCGCGGGTCGACGGCCTCGAGGTGTGCCGCCGACTCCGCAGTACCGGCGACGACCTGCCCATCCTCGTCCTGACCGCCCGTGACTCCGTCTCCGAGCGCGTCGCCGGCCTGGACGCCGGCGCCGACGACTACCTCCCCAAGCCGTTCGCGCTCGAGGAACTGCTCGCCCGGCTGCGCGCGCTGCTCCGCCGCGCCTCGCCCGACCCGGCCACCGAGTCGGAGGAGACGCTGCGTTTCGCGGACCTGACGCTGAACCCGTCCACCCGCGAGGTGACCCGCGGCACCCGGTCGATCAGCCTCACCCGCACCGAGTTCGCGCTCATGGAAATGCTCATGGCGAACCCCCGCCGGGTCCTCAGCCGCAGCCGCATCCTCGAGGAGGTGTGGGGCTACGACTTCCCCACCTCCGGCAACGCCCTCGAGGTGTACGTGGGCTACCTGCGCCGCAAGACCGAGGCCGACGGGGAGCCGCGCCTGATCCACACGGTGCGCGGCGTCGGCTACGTCCTGCGGGAAACCCCGCCGTGACCCGGCTCGACGGCGCCGACCCGGATTCGAAGCGCCCCATGCGCCCCCCGCTGCTGCTGACCCGGTCGGTGCCGCTGCGCCGGCGTGTCACGTTGCTGGCCGCCGGCGCGGTGGCGATCGCCGTCGCGGTGACCTCCATCGCGGCGTACGCGGTGGTGGCCCGCGCCCTCTACGCCGACGTCGACAAGCAGTTGCGGGCGCGGGCTGCCGCGCTCGTCGAGAGCAGCACCCTGATCACCTACGACCCCCGCTACATCGGTGGCGCCCAGCTCTACAGCTCCGACATCAGCGTGGCGCTCATCTACTCCAACCTGGGGCAGTACGTGCCGCCCGGGTCGTCCGTCCCGATCGGCGGCGCCGAACTCGCCGTCGCGAAGGGCGAACGGGAGTCGTCGCTGCGCACCGTCGGCCATCAGCGGGTGCTCGCGCAGCGCATCCCCGACGGCAGCACCATCGTCATCGCCCAGCGCCTGCAGCCGACGGCGGACATCCTCAAACGGCTCGCGAGCGTGCTGTTCGTCGTCGGGGGGTGCGGCGTGGTGCTCGCCGCCGCTGCCGGCGCGACGGTGGGACGCACCGGTCTGCGCCCCGTCGCGCGCCTCACCGCGGCGGCCGAGCGGGTCGCCCGCACCGACGACCTGCGGCCGATCCGCGTGACCGGGCACGACGAGCTGGCCCGGCTCACCGAGAGCTTCAACACGATGCTGCGCGCCCTCGCCGAGTCGCGGGAGCGGCAGAGCCGGCTCGTCGCCGACGCCGGCCACGAGCTGCGCACCCCGCTGACGTCGCTGCGCACGAACATGGAGCTGCTCATCGCGGCGAGCCGGCCCGACGCGCCGAACCTGCCCGAGGAGGACATGGCGGAGCTGCGCGCCGACGTGGTGGCGCAGATCGAGGAGCTGTCCACCCTGGTGGGCGACCTCGTCGACCTCGCCCGCGAGGACGCCCCCGAGACGGTGTTCGAACCCGTCGACATCTCGGAGGTCGTCGAGCGCAGCCTCGAACGCGCCCGGCGCCGCCGCTCCGACATCGACTTCACGGCGCACACGGAACCGTGGTTCGTCTACGGCGACCACGCCGCGCTCTCCCGGGCGGTGCTCAACGTCCTCGACAACGCTGCCAAGTGGAGTCCCGCCGACGCCGAGGTGCTGGTGTCGATGCGCCAGCTCGGCACCGGCCTGATGGAGCTGACCGTCGACGACGCCGGGCCCGGCATCCCCGAGGAGGACCGCGAGCTGGTGTTCGAGCGGTTCTACCGCTCCACCGCGTCGAGGTCGATGCCCGGATCCGGCCTCGGCCTCGCGATCGTGCGGCAGGTGGTGATGAAGCACGGCGGCACCATCGCGGTCGACATCTCGTCGCGTGGGGGTGCCCTCGTCCGGATCGTGCTGCCCGGCACCCCGCAGCTCGAACACCCGGCGGATTGACAGGAAAATCGCCGTCGGATCTAAGCGGACTCTCAGCCGCCGCGGGCATGCTGGAAGCCGAACGACGAGCCGCCGACCCGGCGGCCGTGTAGACCGAAAGCGATGAGATGAGCGAGGACCCCACACCGGGTGGCGGCCGCCCCGAGCCGCACCAGCCGACACCGCAGCAGCCGACACCGCACCAGCCGAATCCCTACCAGGCTCCCTCCGGTCCCTATGCCGGGTACGGGCACACCGCGCCGTTCGGCGCCCCGCCCCAGCCCGCGCCGGGGCCCCAGGGTTCACCCCGATCGGCGCGGGGCCTGCTCGCCCTCGGCGCCGTCGCGCTGGCACTGGTCAGCGGCGGGATCGGCGGCGCCGTCGGCGCGTGGACCACGCAGCAGTCGACCGGCGGCACGGCCGTCACCAACGCCCTCGACGCGCCGCGGCCGTCCACGACGACCGTCGCCGCCGCCCCCGCCGGTTCGGTGCAGGCCGTCGCGCAGAAGGTCGTACCGAGCGTCGTGCGCATCGAGGTGGTCGGCCGCACCGCGCAGGGCGAGGGCTCGGGCGTGATCCTGTCCTCCGACGGCCTGATCCTCACCAACAACCACGTCGTCGCCGGGGGCGGCGCCGGCGCGCAGCTCACGGTGTACTTCTCCGACGGCAGCTCGGTCCCCGCGACCATCGTGGGCGCCGACCCGATCTCCGACATCGCCGTGATCCGCGCGGAGGGCCGCACCGACCTCACCCCGATCGAGCTCGGCGACTCGAACGCCGTGCAGGTGGGCCAGCAGGTGGTGGCGGTCGGCTCGCCGCTCGGTCTCGAGAGCACGGTGACCACCGGTATCGTCTCGGCCCTGGACCGGCCCGTGTCGACCAGCGGGGAGACCGGCAACCAGAACACCGTCATCGATGCGCTGCAGACCGACGCCGCGATCAACCCCGGCAACTCCGGCGGCGCGCTGGTGAACATGGACGGCCAGCTGATCGGCGTCAACACGGCGATCGCCACGGCCGGCGGACAGTCCGGATCCATCGGCCTCGGCTTCGCGATCCCGGTCGATCAGGCACGCCGCATCGCCGACGAACTCGTCGACACCGGCAAGGCGACCCACGCCGTCATCGGCGTCCAGGTGCCGTCGCAGAGCGACGTGCGCGGCGCTCGGGTCATGGAGGTCACCGGCGGCGGGCCCGCGGAACGGGCCGGTATTCCGAGCGGCGTGATCATCACCAAGGTCGACGACCGGCTCGTCACCGACGGGGACTCCCTGATCGCGGCGGTCCGCTCGTACGCGCCCGGCGACACCGTGCGCATCACCTACACCGACGCACAGGGTGGCAGCGAGAAGACCGTCGACGTGCAGCTCGCGGCGGCCGAGGCGGGTGGCCGATGAGAAGAGACGCCGCCGGATTCATTCTCGGACATACAGCTCGTTCGACGGACAGGGCAACTACGGTGGGCATCATGGAATTCGAAACCCCCAGGACTGGGCGAGCCCTCGTGGTGATCGTGGACGACCGGGTAGCGCACGGCGACAACCCGGACTCCGCCGGGCCCCTGGTCACCGAGCTCCTCGCAGAGGAGGGATTCGCCGTGGACGGTGTCGTCACGGTGTCGGCCGACGAGGTGGAGATCCGCAACGCCCTCAACACCGCCGTCATCGGCGGCGTGGACCTGGTCATCTCCGTCGGCGGCACCGGGGTGTCGCCGCGCGACGTGACGCCCGACGCCACCTCCGATGTGCTCGACCGGGAACTCCCGGGGATCGGCGAGGCCCTGCGCTCGTCCGGCTTCTCCGCCGGCGCGATGGACGCCGGTCTGTCCCGCGGTCTGGTCGGCCTGTCCGGCTCCACGTTGGTCGCGAACCTCGCCTCCTCGCGCGCGGCGATCCGCGACGGCATGGCCACGCTCCTGCCGCTCGCCTCGCACGTGATCGAGGAACTGTCACGGGTGGAGGGATAGCCATCACCGGCACGGACGAGAGCGCGTCCGGCGCGTCGTCGGACGACGCACCACGGCGCGACGACGCGAGCCGGGCCCGGATCGACCGGGCCCGGCTCCGCCGCATCTTCGGCGACGTCCTCCCCGAGACGACCCGCGACGAGCGCTCGCCGGCAGACGATTCGTCCGACTCGGAAGAATGGCTGCGCCGGCAGGTACCGCCGCACCACGGCCACATGTGATCTACCCCACTTGTAGAAGTCGGCCGATGCCGAATCGTTAATTCCAGCGGTGGGATTCCGCAACCTTCTCGTAACCCTGCAACTCGGCGAGTCGCGGTCGACGCGCGCCCGGCTTTCGGTGGCGCGCATCACGGAAGTACCGGCAGTATGTATTCGGCCACAGCGGCGCATGAACCTGCCACCAGGGGGTATGCGGCTCTATTCATGGGTGAGAGACGGTTTTCGGCGCCTCCGCAACCCCTTCGGGGCGTCCGTTGAAATGGCACCGATTGTTTCATCGGGCCGAAACAATTTCGGGTTCGACGAGGCCTCGCCCCGGGACGTAGCCGTTGCTGGCTTCAGAGGTCACGGTCTAGTCTCTGTCCTGGTTCGCTCAGGTCAAGATCGGTAGCTAATGCGACGGTCTTCATCACGAATCGGAAACGCAACCGTGCGGATGACGCACACGTCGGCACCGGTGAGCACGCTCGCCGGTGTCTCAGGTGTGGCATGCCTCGCGGGCGACAGGGCAGTTGTCGGACGCGTGTGCGTGACCCGGCACGCAGAGAATGGATGAGGCATTCATGAAGATGCAGACGCGACGCGGTGTGAAGGCCGCCCGCAACGTCACGGTGGCCGCCGCCGCCGTGTTCGGCCTGGTTCTGGGATCGACCGGGACCGCCGGCGCTGTGGTCGACGACCAGAACCGGATCGTGTCGGACGGCCACGAGGTCATCGTGACCCAGGAGGACACCTTCATCCAGGGTGTTCCACCGATCGGCGGCAGCCCGCTCAGCCGCGAGTGGTTCCACAACGGCCGTGGCATCGCCAACATCGTCGGCCCCGACGCCGCGGACTTCGAGGGCTCGACCTTCCAGTTCGGCTACCAGTTCGCGTGGTCCGCCGCTGTCGACGGCTCGATCGGCATCGCGTGGGCGAGCCCCGAGCTCGAAGCGGAGTTCGCGACCACTCAGGTCGAGGAGCCGATCCTCGACGACGAGGGCAAGCCGGTGTTTCAGTATGACAAGGACGGTAACGCGATCCTTGACAAGGATGGTAAGCCCGTCCCTGCCTACAAGGTTGTCGACGCAATCGACAACACCAATACCGTCTCGAGCATCCTTCCGCAGTTCACCGCGGGCATCGAGCTGACCCCGGCCCCGGGTATCGAGGAGCTCGTCGTCGCCGACGGCGAGTTCGACGGGGACTTCAAGTCCGTCCAGTTCGCCAACGTCCACGGTGCCGCCACCGGCGTCATCGGCGCGGTCTCGGTCCGCCCGTTCGTCCGCGTGATCACCGCGAACGGCGACAACGTCACCACTTACGGCAAGGTCTGGACGATCTAGTCCTGCTCGCCCCACCCCGCAGTAATCCCCACCAAGAAATACGGAGAAATCATGGGAATCAAGTCGCGTGGCTTCAAGGCCGCACGTAACGCCGCGGTGTCCGGTGCCGCTGTCCTGGGCCTGGTCCTCGGTGCGACCGGCTCCGCGCAGGCTGCGGTCGACGATCAGAACCGGATCGTCTCCACGGACGGCTACGAGGTCGTGGTGACCCAGGAGGACACCTTCATCCAGGGTGTGCCGGCCCTGGGTGGCAGCCCGTTCAACCGCGAGTTCTTCCACAACGGCCGCGGCACCGCGAACCTCGTCGGTGAGTCCGCTGCCGACGCCGAGGGCACCACGTTCCAGTTCGGCTATCAGTTCGCGTGGGCCGGCAGCATCGACGGCGCCATCGGCGTCACCTACTCCACCCCGCAGCTGGAACTCGATGCGGGTGACATCATCGTGACCGACATCCTCCCGCAGGCCTACGCCGAGCTCGAGCTGACCCCGGCTCCGGGCATCGAGGAGCTCGTCGTCGCCGAGGGCGAGTTCGACGGTGACTTCAAGTCCGTGCAGTTCTCGAACGTTCACGGCACCGCCTCCGGCGTCATCGGCGCCGTTCAGGTCCGTCCGTTCGTTCGCGCCATCACCGCGAACGGCGACAACGTGACCACCTACGGCAAGCCCTGGACCGTCTGACACGACGTCCTGCCGACAGGCTGAACACGGGTTGGGCCCGCTCGGAATTCCGAGCGGGCCCAACCTTTTTCGTCGGTGGCACGGTTGCGCCTACTGTTCCCTCTCCTCGAGGCTCAGCTTGGCGTGTGCGCCGGTCTGGCCGGACTGCACCTGGAGGAGGTCGCGGATCTGGATGAGCAGATCCTCGGCGCTCGCCTTGGTGTCGTCCCTCTCGGTGGCGAACCGCTTCTTGGCCGCGTTCGCCGGGAGGATCAGTACGAAGTAGACGACGGCGGCGATGATGACGAAATTGATGATCGCCGAGACCACCGCGCCGATGTTGACGAAGGTGGCGGGATTGTCCGCGAGGATCTGGAAGCCCCAGCCCATCTCGTTGTCGCCGCCGAGCGCGGCAATCAGGGGTTCGATGACGTTGCTGGTGAAGGCCGTGACGATGGCCGTGAACGCGGTGCCGATGACGACCGCGACAGCGAGGTCGAGTACGTTTCCGCGGAGCAGGAAGTCCTTGAAGCCTTTCAACATGGCGCTTCTCCTAGACGTGTCTTGTCGTCATGCTCGCAGTCGCACCATAGACCAGTAGGTATGTCGCAAAGTCCGGAATGCGGATCCCGACCCGGATCAGTGCAGGGTCACCGTCAACGCGCTCACGAGCGATGCAGCAGCCACAGTCGTCGCCGGCTCGGGTGGCAGGGCGAGCAGGACCACCTTCTCGCCGCGGTCGCTCGTCCGGTCCGTTCCCTGGGCCAGCACGACGGTCGCCCCCGTGGCCAGTACCCGCACCTCCGGTGCCGCACCCGACGAGGGGGGGTCGTCCTCGGCGACGGTGAGGACGTCGACGAGGTCGCCTTCGCGCAGCAGATCCCCGACGCCGGGATCGGCCAGGCGCACCGGGACCACCCGGGCCGCCGCGTCGCCGGTAGCGGACGCCGCCAGCCGCGGCCCGAGCATCCGCACCCCGACGAGGGCTTCGCCGGCGGGCACCGGTCCGGCCAGGGTGTGGCCGATCGCCTCGGCGGGGTCGGTGAGTGCCCCGGACGGGAGTTGGGACGAGTCGCGCTCGACGACGGTGACGTCGTCGGCGGTGAGGGTCTGCCCGGGCCGCAGGTCGCGGGCGGCGACGACCGTGGGGGTCCGGTCGCCCGACGGGCCGCCGGTGAGGGCGGAGACCGCCGCGACTCCGACGAGACCGGCCGCGATCGCGCGGCGGACGGCGACGGTGCGCGCCCAGCCCGGCCGTATCAGGGCCGTGAGGCGGTCTGGCAGGGTGGGATCGAGCGGATTCCGCAGGGGCGGGAACGAGAACGGACCGGCGGGCATGGTCCGAACCCTACGAGTTCGGCCGTGCCCGCCGGCCCGGTGAAGTGCCGGTCACGGGCGGACTGTGGATGAACCGTCCGCCTGTGGATGAAACCGTGTCAGCTTGCGGCTGCGGCCGGTGCCGACGAGGTGCTCGACGACGAAGAGTCCGACGACGAGGTGCTCGACGAACTGCCGGACGACGAGTCGGACTTGGCCGGCTCGCTGGCGGTGCTGCCTCCGCCGCGGGAGTCGGTGCGGTAGAAGCCGCTGCCCTTGAAGACGATGCCGACCGAATTGAACAGCTTGCGCAGCTTGCCCGAGCACTCGTTGCATTCCGTCAGGGCGTCGTCGGTGAACGACTGCACGATGTCGAATCGGTTGTCGCAGGACGTACAGGCATAGGAGTAAGTGGGCACCGGTGGATCCTCCGCGAATTGGTTGGCGACCGCAGCATTAGCACTCTACAGCCGACAGTGCCAACGTGGCTACCTGGGTGCTCTATTCCCGGTGTTGCGCGACCCGTTCAGCGGCACCAGGCCGCGGCCGGGGGTCAGGGCCCAGCCCATCCGGATGTCGTGGGGATCCTCCGGCAGCTCCGGCACGAGTTCGTCGTCCCGGACCACCGCGACCAGGACGGCGTCGGCGGCGGCGAGGTGCAGGGTCCGGTCGTAGAAGCCGGCCCCGCGACCGAGCCGCACGCCGCGCTCGTCCACTGCGAGCGCCGGCACCACCACGGTGTGCGCCCGCCGCACCTCCTCCGGGCCCAGCGCCGGCCCGGTGGGTTCGAGCAGGCCGTACCCGGCGGGGGCGAGGGCGCCGGGGCCGGTGTACTGCGCCCAGTCCAGGGTGCTGTCCGGGCGGGTGAGCGGGAGCAGCACCCGGTTTCCGGCCTCGCGCAGGGCGTCGAGCAGGGACAACGCCCCGGGTTCCGAACCGACCGGCACGTACGCGCAGACCGTCGCCCGGGCGGGGGCCAGCGACCGTGCCGCCGCGGCGAGGGCGTCGTCCTCGCCGCGGCGCTCCCCGTCGCTGCGGGCCCGTCGCGCAGCAACGATTCGGGCCCGCCATTCCGACTTGGAGAGTGCGCTCATATCCGCCACCTTAGGATCTGACGTATCTACCGGGTGGTAGCCGAAAGTTAGGGTGGGTGTTTATGACGAACAGAGCGACCGGTGAAGCCGGCCACTTCCGGACGGCGGTGGTTCCCGCGGCCGGTCTCGGTACGCGCTTTCTGCCCGCGACCAAGACCGTGCCGAAGGAACTTCTTCCGGTGGTGGACACGCCCGGAATCGAGCTCGTGGCGGGGGAGGCCGCGGACTCGGGTGCCGAGCGCCTGGTGATCGTGACGGCTCCGGGTAAGGACGGCGTCGTCGCGCATTTCGTCGAGGACCTGGTCCTCGAGTCGAAGCTGAAGGAGAGCGGCAAGTACCACCTGCTCGAGAAGGTCCGCAAGGCGCCGGGCCTGCTCGAGGTGGAGTCGGTGGTGCAGGAGAAGCCGCTCGGGCTCGGGCACGCCGTCGCGTGCGCCGAGGTCGCCCTCGATCCGGACGAGGACTCCATCGCGGTGCTGCTCCCGGACGACCTCGTGCTGCCGCGCGGCGTCCTCGAGACCATGCAGCGGGTGCGTGCCAAGCGCGGCGGCACGGTGCTGTGCGCGATCGACGTGCCCAAGGACCAGGTGAGCGCCTACGGCGTCTTCGACGTCGAGGAGGTGCCCGACGCCGTCAACCCGGACGTGCTGAAGGTCGTCGGCATGGTCGAGAAGCCGGCGCCCGAGGATGCGCCGTCCACCTTCGCCGCTGCCGGCCGCTATCTGCTCGATCGAGCGATCTTCGACGCGCTGCGCCGGATCACCCCCGGTACGGGCGGCGAACTGCAGCTCACCGATGCGATCGCCCTGCTCATCGAGGAGGGTCACCCCGTGCACGTGGTGGTGCATCGCGGCACTCGACACGACCTCGGAAATCCCGGCGGCTATCTGCGCGCTGCGGTTGACTCTGCGTTGAACAGCGAGGAGTACGGCCCCTCCCTGCGGGAGTGGCTGGTCGAGCGCCTGAAGCACTGACGGCGCGACAGGTCGGGAGGACGAGAAGCGGTATGCGGTCGGTCGAGGATCAACAGGCCAGGGTCACGGCGGCGGCGGTGGCGCCACGGCCGGTCCGGGTCGCCATCTCCGAGGCCCAGGGGCTGCTCTGCGCGGAGGAAGTGGTCACCGAACGGCCACTGCCCGGCTTCGACCAGGCCGCGATCGACGGTTACGCGGTCCGCAGCGTCGACGTCCAGGGGGCGGGCACCGACCGGACCGGCGAGGACGGCGAGCCGATCGAGCTGACCCTGCCCGTGGTGGGGGAGGTCTCGGCCGGCTCGCGTCAACCGATCCGGCTGCAGCCACGGCAGGCCGTGCGGGTGGACACCGGGGCGCCGCTGCCGACCCTCGCCGACGCCGTCCTCCCGCTCGACCGCACCGACGGTGGCCGCGCGCGCATCAAGGTCCTGCGTCCCGTCCGGACCGGCGACTACGTGCGTCGCGCCGGCGACGACGTCCAGCCCGGTGACGTGGCGGTCCGGGCCGGCACCATCATCGGGGCCGCCCAGGTCGGGCTGCTCGCGGCGGTCGGCCGCGACAAAGTGCTGGTCCATCCGCGTCCCCGGCTCTCGGTGATCTCCATCGGCGGCGAACTCGTGGACGTGGACCGCACCCCGGGCCCCGGCCAGGTGTACGACGTCAACTCGTACGCGCTCGCGGCGGCCGCCCGCGACGCCGGCGCGGACGTCAACCGCGTGGGGATCGCCAGCACCGACCCGAAGCGCCTGCGGGAGGTCGTCGAGGGCCAGCTGATCCGCTCCGAGATCGTCGTCGTCGCGGGAGCCGTCGGTGGCGGCGCGCTCGAGGACGTGCGCGAGGCGTTGTCGGACCTCGGCAAGCTCGAAGTGGAGCGGGTGGCGATGCACCCCGGTTCGGTGCAGGGGTTCGGCCAGCTCGGCCGCGACGAGGTGCCCACCTTCCTGCTGCCGGGCAACCCGGTCAGCGCGCTGGTCGTGTTCGAGGTGATGGTGCGGCCGCTGATCCGTATCGCGCTCGGCCGCCGGCAGCCGATGCGCCGCGTCGTCACCGCCCGCACCGTCACGCCGATCACCTCGATCCCGGACCGCAAGGGATTCCTGCGGGGGCAGCTGATGCGCGACGAGGCGACCGGCGAGTACATGGTCCAGGCGCTCGGTGGGGCGGCGGGCGCGTCGTCGCACCTGCTGGCGACCCTGGCCGAGGCGAACTGCCTGGTGCTGATCGAGCCGGAGGTGACCGAGGTGCGCACCGGGGATCCGGTGGACGTCGCCTTCCTCGGACAGCGCGGCTGATGACCCGTCATCCGGGATGGCCGGCGGAGCTGGGCCCGCTGCGGGTGGCCGGCGGCCTGGTCACGGTGCGGCCGATCCGGCTGCGGGACGCGGCGGCGTGGAGCCGGTTGCGGATCCGGGACCGGGCGCATCTCGAGCCGTGGGAACCCACCGGCGACGTGCCGTGGGAGATGCGCCATCACATCACCGTGTGGCCGGGGCTGTACCGCAGCCTGCGGGCGGAGGCCCGCCGGGGCCACATGCTGCCGATGGCGATCGAGCTCGACGGCGAGTTCTGCGGGCAGATCACCGTGGGCAACGTGGTGCGCGGCGCGCTGCGGTCGGCGTGGATCGGGTATTGGGTGGCCAAGCACGTCAACGGCCTGGGCGTGGCGACAGCGGCGGTGGCGCTGGGGCTCGACCACTGCTTCGGGCCGGCCGGACTGCACCGGGTGGAGGCCACGGTGCGGCCGGAGAACGTTGCGAGCCGCGCGGTCCTGCGCAACGTCGGCTTCCGGGAGGAGGGCCTGCTGCGGCGCTACCTCGACGTCGACGGGCGGTTCCGCGACCATCTGCTGGTCGCGATGACGGTCGAGGAGGTCCCCGGAAGCGTGTCCGATGTGCTGATCCGGGGCGGCCGGGCCACCTGGGCCTGATCTTGTAACGCAGATTACGTGCATCGCTGCGTAGTAATACCCACACGGTCCTATATCTCTGTGACTAGAGTGAAGAGAGTGTCACATGATTCGCGTGACTCGTGTGACAGCTGTAGTCATCTGAGTCGGCGTTTCTGTCCGGGTGACGGCTTCGGGGCCGCTAACCTGACGGGGTCAGTGGCGTCGACGGACTGGTAGGCGACAACTGGGAGGAGGGCCGCCGAAATGCCGAACTCGCTCCTGTGGATCGGGCTGGTTGCCGTGTGGTTGTTCGTTCTGGTGCCCATGCTGGTCACGAAGCGCCCCCGTATTCGCCAGACGACCGACGCCGCACTCGCAACCCGGGTCCTGCACCGAGGTGACGACGAGCCACTCGCCCCGCGCGGGCCGGCCGCCGGTCATCGCACCGACCCCCACTGGCGTCCGAGTCGGGATTCCGCCCGTCCCACAGCCGGCGACGACTCCGGTCGCGCCCGCACGGTGGACGACCGCAGACACCGCCACCCAGCGGAGGACCGCATGGACACACAGCTCGACACCGACCACGACACCGACATCGACTTCGACTTCGAGGAGCGTCCCGACCGGGCTCCCGCCCGGGAGTTCGTGCCCCAGCGCCGCGGACGCGGCGGATTCGACCCGCAGGCCGACGCCATGGCCCGGGCCGCGCGCTACGAGTTCCGGCAGCGCACCGTGCTCGGCCTGCTGTTCGCCGCGATCATCACCGCCGCCCTCGCCCTCATCGTCTCGTCGGCCCTGTGGTGGCTGTGCACGGTGGCGACGGCTGCCCTCGCCGGCTACCTGATCTACCTCCGTCGCCAGGTGCGTGTCGAGCAGGAGATCCGCCGCCGTCGCATGGCGCGCCTGAACCGTTCGCGGCTCGGCGTCGAGTCACACAGTGACGACGAGCTGCGGCTGGTCCCGGCCCGGCTGCGACGCCCCGGCGCGGTGGTGCTCGAGGTGGACGACGAGGACCCGGTGTTCGAGCACCTGGACCACTACACGGACGACGAGCCCGCCCACGAGACGTACGAACCCCGTTACGACGCCGACGACTACCCGGTGCGTCGGGCCTCCGGGGAGTAGTCACCGATCCGTTCGGGCCGAGCGAATGTATCGTTCATCTCCTCAGCGGTAGCGGGCGATACATTCGCTCGGAGCGGGGCGTATTCAGCGCGCGGTGACGATGTGTGCCACGAGAGGCGCCGACACCGAGCCGTCCGGGTCGGTGAACCGGGCCAGCACCGTTCGGGCCTCCGAGGTGATCGCCTCGTACGTTCCGGCGTCGAGCCGTTCGATCAACGGGCTGCCCTCGACCTCGGTCGCCACCATCGCATCCACGGACGGGAACCGCGCGCTTCCGGTGTGCGTGGTGAACCGATCGACGGTGAGTCCGGCGTCGCGGAACCATCCCCGTAGTTCGTCGCGGTCCCCGCAACTCCAGTAGGTGCCCAGGAGGGATGCCGCGGGCGGGCCGGCGTGCCGCACCGCGACGTCGACGAAGTCTCGGTATGCCGGCTGCTCGTCCAACGCGGCCGGCACACACACGGCGACCATCTCCGTCGCCACGCGGCGCATCTCGCGCAGTGCCCGTGCACGATCGGGAAAGAACATCAGCGCCATCTGGCACAGCGCCGCATCGAACGAACCGTCCGCGAACGGCAGCGCGCCGGCGTCACCCCGGTGCCATTCGAGGTCGGGACGCAACCGACGTGCCACCGCCAGCATGGCCTCACTGGCATCGACACCGACCACCCGTCCCGACGGGCCTACCCGGTCGGCGGCTACGCGCGCGACGATCCCGGTTCCGCATGCCACGTCCAGCACCCGCGTGCCCGTCGTGATCGCAGCCTGGTCCAGCAGCCGTGGCGCCCACTGCGCGAAGATCGCGGGTACGAAGCGTGACTCGTACACCTCCGCGGCCGCCGGTGAAATCCCGAAGTTCTCGCTTGTGTTCGTCATACACCGAGGATGGCGCCGCGCCCGGGTGCCGCGCATCGGGCAGGTGACCCATCTTCCGGGTGGGCGGCGGCATACGCGGCGGCCTCCGAGCGGTTCCGCACGCCGAGCTTGCGGAGGATGTGGCTCACGTGGTGCGCCACCGTCTTGCGGGAGACGAACAGCCGGCCGGCGATCTCCGGATTCGTCAAACCCCTCGCGAGCAGGTCCAGTACTTCGCGTTCGCGGGCGGTGAGGTCGCTGTCGAGATCCGGGCCGGCGCGAGTGGTGGCGCCGATGCCGGGGCCGCGCACCCCGAGACGCCGCAACACGGCCGCGGAACGGTCCGCGGCGGCGACGGCTCCGAGTTCCCGGAAGATCGTCACCGCCGTTCGCCCGCGTGCGGTCGCGAGGACAGGATCGTCGTTCATCGCCGACTCGGCCAATTCGAGCAGGCATCGGGCCTCCTCGAACGGCGCCGAGCGGTCCGCCCAGCGAGCGGCGGCCGTCTCGAAGGCATCGACGGCGGCCGCCACGCAGCCCTGCGCCGCGGCAGTCAGCGCCGACGCCTCCACCGCCTCGGGACCGTCGGGATCGAGCGCCGCCGCGGTGGTCGTCGCCGCGTTCAGGTCGCCCGTGGCCGCCTGGGCCCGGGCACACAGCAGGGATGTGGTGCCGTGACGTTCGAGCAGCCGCCGGGCGGTTGCGGGATCGCCGTCGGCGAGGGCGACCTCGGCGCGGGCGGTGTCCAATTCCGTGGTCGGGCGGCGGGATCGGTCCAGCATCGCCCGGGCCTCGTCGAGCCGCCCCTGCCGGACCCGGAGCGTGGCGAGGGCCGCGACGGCGCGCGCGTGGACGGCGGGGCAGACCTTCTCGTCGAGCGTGAGAACCGCCGTCAGGAGCCGGTCCGCCTCCGCCCAACGGCCCGCGGTGAGCAGCAATGCCCCGTAGAGGGTGCGGCACTCGACGTACAGGAAGGGACACCCCCAGCGGGAGGTGAAGTCCTCGGCGACGCGGCACCACTCGTCGGCGCGACGGGTGTCGCCGGCGAGCGCACACGCGCCCAGCATGTCGCAGCAGACGAACACGACGGTGTCGAATCGGCGGTCCGCATCGCCCAGAGCGGCCGCCGCGGCCTCGTCCAGCAGCGCGAATCCGGGTTCCAGGTCGCCCCGGGCGACAGCCACGTGACCGGACTGGGCGAGTGCCACCAGTTCGAGATCCCGGTCGCCGCATCGGTGTGCGGCGTCCAGGGCGCGCGCCGCCCACGGTCCGGCCGCTGCGGCGTCCGGGAGCAGGCGGTGGGCGTGTGCCACCCACACCAGGGCGTGCAACGCGCCCGGTGCGCCCTCGGGCAGCAGTCGCTGCGCCCGGCGGACCCAACCGTGGGCCACCGACCGATTGCCGAAATCGGACGTGTAGCTGATGCTCAGCCACGCCGCGCAGCGAACCGCACTCTCTCGGTCGCCGCTCCGGAGAGCCGTCGTGTAGGCCCTGCGATAGGCGGCGACGCTGTCGTCGAGGCGCCCGAGCCACCACGACGCCTCGCCGACGCCGAGCCACGCCGCCGGATCGTCGGTCGCGGCCGCCACCGACGTCAGGTCGGCCAGCGCGGCGGCCCACCGACCCTCCCGCAGGGCCTGGTCCCCGCGGAGGCGCACTGCATCCACATGTCGATTGTCCGCCGCCGTGACCTGTGCCGATACCGCAATTTCGTCTCCGGCTCGCACGTTTGCTACAGTTTGCGAGCGGTTCCGAACGGAACCTGCGGGGCTGTGGCGCAGTTGGTAGCGCGCTTCGTTCGCATCGAAGAGGTCAGGGGTTCGATTCCCCTCAGCTCCACCACCGAAGGGCGTCTCCCGGACAGGGAGGCGCCCTTCGTCGTCGATGCCGTGCCGCCGATTGCCGGCCGAACCGGCCCGCGGTCGGGGAGACTGTGTGACATGGAACACAGAATGAGTGACGACGAACTGCGGCGCGCTATTCGAGTGCTCCGCGAACGTGCCGACAGCGCCCGCAGCGAAGGGCGCGAGGCCGACGCCGACGGCATCGAGGAGACGATCCGCAAGTACCAGGAGGAGATGGCCCAGCGTCTCTGAGCCGTCCGCGCGCATCGGTGCCGCCCGCGCGCATTCGTCGCGCACACGCACTGTCGAGCGCGCGGCCGGCGGTCCCATACGCCCTCAGCCCCTCTCTCTCACCGCGGCGCCCGCGCGGCGCCGCGGCGGATCGCGCCGCGCTAAGGTGACCCGCACACGACGAATCGGGGGCGGAGATGGCGATCAAGGACCTGCGGGGCCGGAAGTTCCTCGTGACCGGGGCGGCCAGCGGCATCGGCCGGGCGCTGGCCCTGGCCGCCGCCGCGGAGGGTGCCGAACTGGTGCTCACCGACCTCGCCGCCGACGGTCTCGACGACACGGTGCGGACGGTGCGCGAAGGGGGTGGGTCGGTGCTGCACGCCGCCGCCCTCGACATCTCCGACTACGACGCGGTCACCGCCTTCGCCGCCGACGTCCACGACCGCGCCGGCGCCCTCGACGTGGTCGCCAACGTCGCCGGAACGTCGGTGTGGGGCACGGTCGACGCCCTCGAGCACCGCCACTGGAAGCAGATGGTCGATGTCAACCTGATGGGCCCGATCCACGTCATCGAGAACTTCGTGCCCCCCATGATCGAGGCCGGCCGCGGCGGGCACCTCGTCAACGTCTCCTCCGCGGCGGGCCTGCTGGCCCTGCCGTGGCACGCGGCGTACAGCGCGAGCAAGTTCGGCCTGCGCGGAGTCTCCGAGGTGCTGCGCTTCGACCTGCACCGGCACCGCATCGGGGTCTCGCTCGTCGTGCCCGGCGCTGTGCGTACCCCGCTGGTGAACTCGGTGCAGATCGTCGGCGTGGACCGCGACCATCCGGCTGCCCGAAAGCTCACCTCGCGGTTCGAGCGGCACGCCGCGTCGCCGGAGAAGGTCGCCGGGTGCATCCTCGCCGGGATCCGGAAGAACCGTTTCCTGGTGTACACGTCGTTCGACGTGCGCTTCGGTTACTGGTGGGCCCGCAAGTTCGCGCCTCCGTACAACGTGGTGATGCAGCTCGCCAACAACTACTTCTCCCGCACGCTCGAGGCGGTGCGTACCCGCCGGTGACGCTCAGGCGGGCGTCTTGTCGAGGGCGAACTCGCGCAGCCGTGTTCCCGCCCGCAGCGCCTCCCGATCGTGCGTGACCATCACGACGGCGACGTCGCGTTCGCGTGCCATCCGTTCGAGCAGCTCGACGATCTCCCGGCTGCGCTCGGCGTCCAGCGCCGAAGTCGGCTCGTCGACCAGCAGCACCGCCGGATCGTTGACCAGGCTCCGGGCGATCGCGACCCGCTGCCGCTGCCCGCCGGAGAGCTGGTGCGGGCGGCGGTCGGCCTGCTGCGTCAGGCCCACCGCGGCGAGCAGGTCGCGGGCGCGGGCCCGGTCGAGCCGGCGCCCGCTCAGGTGCGCGATCAGCGAGAGCTGTTCGGTGGCGGTCAGCGAGGGAAGCAGATTCGCCTGCTGGAACACGAAGCCGATCCGTTCGCGCCGCAGCCGCGTGCGGGCCGCCGCGTCGAGGCCCGTGGTGTCCACGCCGTCGAGGACGACCCGCCCGGAGTCGGGCACGGTGAGCAGCCCCGCGACGGCCAGCAGGCTCGACTTGCCGGATCCGGACGGACCGGTGACGGCGACCGTCTCGCCGGGCTCGGCGTGGAAGTCCAGGCCGTCGAGGACGCGCAGCGTGGCGTCGCCGTCGGGATAGGTGAGGACGATGTCGGTGAGCCGCACGCTCATGGTGGTGCCTTTCTCGAACGGGTCGGTGTCTTTCGAACAGCGTCGGTGTCTCGAACAGCGTCGGTGTCTCGAACAGCGTCGGTGTCTCGAACAGCGTTGGTGTCTCGAACAGCTCAGTGGGCCGCGGCGAGCGCGGTGAGCGGGTCGACGGAGCCGATGCGTGCGACGGCCGCCGCGGCCCCGAGGAGGCCGACCCCGACCAGCGCGACGAACGGCAGCACGGTCGTGGCCGCGCTCAGCGTGAACGGCACGACGGTGGCTGCGGCCGCTCCCGCGGCTGTCGCGGCGACGGTGCCCAGGCCGGTGCCGAGCACGAGCACCACCGCGGCCTGTCCGAGGGCGTCGCGCAGCAGGTAGGAGGTGGAGGCGCCGACCGCGCGCAGCACCGCGATGTCCCGGCTGCGCTGGACCGTCCACACCGTGAAGAACGCACCCACGACGAGGGCGCCGACGACGAGCAGCATGCCCTGCATCAGCAGCAGCGACCCGCGTTCGGAGGTGTACGAGCCGACGGTGTTCAGGGTCGCGGACGTGTCGAGGACGCTCGTGCCGGTCGCGGCCGCGGCCGCCGCCCTGTCGAACCCGGGACCGGTCCGCAGCGCGATCACCGTCCCGTCGGCGCCGGCCGTCGCGGGGAGTTCGCGCCAGGTCCCGAGGTCGAGCCACACCACGGGCTGATGGCTGTAGTAGGAGTCCTCGACGAGAGCGGTGAGGGTGACCTCCCGCCCGCCGACGGTCAGGACGGTGCCCGGCGTCCAGCCGTTGTCGGTGGCGAGTTGCGCGTCGACCGCCGCCGTCGCCGGGCGCAGGGCCGCCGGTGCCGCGAAGGAACCGGGAGCGACCCCGAACAGTGCCGCCATCACCTCGCGCCCGCCCGCACCGACGCGTCCGGGGGCAACGCCGAGCACGGCGGTGTCGGTCACGCCGGGTTGCGCGGCGAGGGCGGTGCGCTGCGCGTCCGTGACGGTGGACTCCCCGAACGACAGGTCGGACGGATCGGTGTCACCGCCGTCGAGGGCGAAGTGATCGGCACCGATGCCGCGGATCGCGGCGATCGACTGGTTGCCCAGGCCCGCGGTGAGGCCGGAGAGCATGACGACGAGAAACGAGACCAGGACGAGCACCGCCGACATGACGGCGAAGCGCCCCGTGGCGAAGCGCAGATCGCGCAGTGCGAGGAACATGAGTTCCACGGTGCCCGGTGCGGCGATGCCGACGCATCGCTCGGTGGATGGGTTCCCGGATCAATCGAAAGTGGGAGGCGGCGGCGTGCGCGGCGGTGTTAGCGTCGGTGAAATGCAGACCGCCCGACAGCACCGCCCCGAGGGGACGGTCCCGGTGCTGCGTGCGATGCAGCTGGGCCAGCACGCGCTGTTCGTACTGCTGCTGCTCGTCGGGGTGCTGCGCGGCGGCGGCACCCCGGGGGTGCTGGTCCTCGCGGGCGCCGAATTCGCCTGGTACATCTCGGGGCTGTGGTTCGCCCGGCGCGGGTCCCGCGGCGGGATCTGGCTGGCGGTGCTGCTGGCCGGCTGGCTGGCGCTGGTGGTGCTCGCACCGGATTTCGTGTGGCTCGCCTTCGCGCTGTTCTTCCTGTGCTTCCACCTGCTGCCCACGATCGCCGCGTTCGCCGCGACGGCGGCTCTGACGGCGGTCGCGATCGCCGCGAGCCTGGGCCACGGCACGGCCAACGCCACGGCCGCCGTCGTCGGCCCGTTGTTCGGGGCGCTCGTCGCGTCCGGCACGGCCCTGATCTACCGGCAGCTCGTGCGCGACGCCGAGCAGCGCGACGCGCTGCTCGCCGAGCTCACCGAGGCACACCGCGAACTGCTCGACGCCCAGGACGAGCTGGTGCGGTTGCAGCGGGAGACCGGTGCCACCGCCGAGCGGGCCCGGCTGGCCCGCGACATCCACGACACCCTCGCCCAGGGCTTCTCGTCGATCCTGCTGCTCGCCCGCGCCGGGCTGCGGGCCGGCGACGACACCGTGGCGCTGCTCGGCCGGATCGAGGAGACGGCACGGCGCAATCTCGTCGAGGCCCGCCGGGTCGTCGACAAGCTGCGACCGTCCGATCTCGACGATGCGCCGCTCGCGGCGGCCCTCGGCCGCATCCTGGACCGGTTGCGTGCCGACACCGGCATCGACGCGGCACTGCGCGTGGACGGCGAACCGTTGCCGCTGCCCACGGGATTCGACGTCGCGCTGCTGCGGGTGGCGCAGAGCGCGCTGGCGAACGTCCGGCTGCACGCCCACGCGCGCCGCGTGCGGGTCACCCTCGCCTACACCCCGGACGAGGTCCGGCTCGACGTGGTCGACGACGGCGTCGGCTTCGACGTCCGCGACGCGGGCTCGGGCGGTGGGTTCGGGCTCACCGCCATGCGGGAGCGGCTCGCCGAGCTGGGCGGCACGGTGTTCCTCGAGTCGGCGCCGGGCGACGGAACCGCCGTGGCGGCAACGCTTCCCGTGCGGGTGCTGCCGTGATCCGGATACTGCTCGTCGACGACCATCCCGTCGTGCGGGCGGGGCTGCGCGCCCTCCTCGCGTCGGAGCCCGGGCTCGAGGTGGTGGCCGAGGCTGCGTCCGGTCGGGAGGCCGTCGCGCAGAACGCGGCGCACCGCCCGGACGTGGTGCTGATGGACCTGCGGCTCGGGCCCGGGATGGACGGGGCGCAGGCGACGGCCGAACTGGCTTCCGCGCCGGATCCGCCGAAGGTGCTGGTGCTGACCACCTACGACACCGACTCCGACATCCTGCGCGCGGTCGAGGCGGGGGCGGCCGGGTATCTGCTCAAGGACGCCGACCCGGCCGTGCTCGTCGACGCGGTGGCCCGGGCCGCCCGGGGCGAAACCGTGCTGGATCCCGGTGTGGCGCAACGGCTCTACCGCAGCATGCAGACGCCGCGGGTGGAGCTGAGCGCCCGCGAGATCGAGGTGCTCGGCGCGGTGGCGCGGGGGCTCTCCAACCGGGCCGTCGCCAAGGAACTGTTCGTGAGCGAGGCCACCGTCAAGTCCCATCTGGTGCATGCCTTCTCGAAGCTGGGCGTGGATTCGCGCACCGCGGCGGTCGCGGCGGCGCGCGAGCGCGGCCTGCTGTGAACGGTTATCCGGCGCGTCGCAGCCGGGCGTGCAGGTGGTGGGTGAGCGGGGTCTGGGCGTGCGCCATCCACAGGTCGTAGGACAGTTCGTCGCCGTCGAGGACGAACCGCCGCCGCAGCTCGTGCACCGGCTTCGCGTGGGGAGAGCGCTCGAGGTGCACGGTGGTGAAGTCGAGGACGCCGTGGGTGAGCCGCGACCGCTGGATCTCCACGAACCCGGTCGGCTGGGAGACGAGCAGCTCCACCTCGTGATCGGCGAGACGGAGGTATCCGTTCTCGGTGTGCATCGGCTGACCGGTGCCCGGGTTCTTCGTGCGGCTGACGTACATCAGGAACGGCTTGCCCGGGGTGGGGGTGAACTCGATGGTCTCGTTGTAGGTGAAGTCCTCGATGGTGGGGTAGTGGCCTTCGCCGCCGCCCACCCAGCGGCCGGCGAAGGCGGCGAGATCACCGAGCGGGCCGGTGTCGGTCATGTGGGTCTCCTCGGTCGTCGGGCACCGTCGATCCTGCCATCGCCGGGCGGGCGCCCGGCCGGCTTCGCGGAGTTTCGGCGCGCCGCGCGGTGGCCCACGGCATTACGGTCTTATTCATGAACGCTCAGCTGGGTGTGGATTCCGAGGTGGGGTCGCTGCGGGCGGTGCTGATGCACCGGCCGGGCGCGGAGCTCGAACGCCTGACTCCCCGCAACAACGACCAGCTGCTGTTCGACGCGCTGCCGTGGGTGGCGCGGGCGCAGGAGGAACACGACGCGTTCGTCGACCTGCTGCGCGGGCGGGGGGTGGAGGTGCTGCTCCTGTCCGACCTGCTCACCGAGACCCTCGAGGTCAGCGGGGCCGCCCGCGTCCAGGGGGTGTCGTCCGCGGTGGATCCGCGCCGGCTCGGGCACGGGCTGGCGCAGGAACTCGCCGCGCACCTGCGCGCGATGTCCGCCGCGGATCTCACCCGCGTCCTCGTCGCGGGCATGACGTTCGACGAACTGCCCGTCGCGGGCCTCGGAGCCGCGCCGTCGCTGGTGCGGTTGATGCATCACGGAGCCGACTTCGTGATCGAGCCGCTGCCGAACCTGCTGTTCACCCGCGACTCGTCGTTCTGGATCGGCCCGCGGGTCGCGATCCCCACCCTGGCACTGCCGGCCCGGCGCCGGGAGGCCTCGATCACCGACCTGATCTACGCGTTCCACCCGCGGTTCCTGGGGGTGCGCCGCGCCTACGAATCGCACACGGCGCCGGTCGAGGGCGGCGACGTGCTGCTGCTCGGCCCGGGAGTCGTGGCCGTGGGCGTGGGGGAGCGCACGACACCGGCGGGTGCGGAAGCGTTGGCGCGCAGCGTCTTCGAGGACGGTCTCGCGCACACCGTGCTGGCGGTGCCGATCGCGCAGCAGCGGGCCTCGATGCATCTGGACACCGTGTGCACCATGGTGGACGTCGACGCCGTGGTGATGTACCCCGCGGTGCGGGAAACGTTGCAGGCCTTCACTCTGCGCCGGGAGAACGGCGACGTCCGGATCGGCGGGCCGCGCGGGTTCCTCGAGGCGGCCGCCGACGCGATGGGCATCGAGAAGCTCCGCGTCATCGACACCGGCCTCGATCCGGTCGTCGCCGAGCGTGAACAGTGGGACGACGGCAACAACACCCTCGCCCTCGCGCCCGGCGTGGTGGTCGCCTACGAACGCAACATCGAGACCAACACCCGCCTCGAGGACGCGGGCATCGAGGTGCTGCGGATCGCCGGGTCCGAACTGGGCTCCGGACGCGGCGGGCCGCGCTGCATGTCCTGCCCGCTCGCCCGCGGCTGACCGGCGCGTCCGGCGCGGGCGAGCGGCCGGACCCTAGAGGATCTCGCGCACCTTCTCCACCGGGCGGGCGAGCACGGTGCCCTTGTCGGTGACCACGATCGGCCGCTCGATGAGGATCGGGTGCTTCACCATCGCGTCGAGCAGCTCGTCCTCGGAGGCGTCCGCCAGGTTCAGCTCCGCGAACAGTGACTCCTTCCGCCGGATCGCCTGGCTCGGCACGAGTCCGGCGTCGTCGAGCAGCTTGCGCAGCCCGTCGCGCGACGGCGGGGTCTCGAGGTACTTGACGACGGTCGGCTCGAGGCCCGCCTCCTGCAGCACCTTCAGGGTGTTGCGGGACGTGCTGCACCGGGGGTTGTGGTAGATCGTCGCGGTCGTTGCCATGGCCACATTCTGCCGTGCCGCACCCGCTCCGGTTGAGTGCGGCGCGGCCGGTCTCTACCATCGTCCGGCGTCGGTGAAGGACAGGAGAGGTGTCGTGCTGAAGGGATTCCGGGATTTTCTGCTGCGCGGGAACGTGGTCGAGCTCGCCGTCGCGGTGGTCGTCGGGGCCGCGTTCACGGCCATCGTCACCGCCTTCACCAACCACATCGTCAACCCGCTCGTGGCCTCGGTGGGCGGCGCGAACGAGTACGGCTGGGGATTCCAGATCACCTCGAGCCCGGAGACGTTCGTCAACATCGGTGCCGTGGTGTCGGCGGTGATCAACTTCCTGTTGATCGCCGCGGTCGTCTACTTCGTGCTGATCCTGCCGGTGAACACCGCCAAGGCCCGGTTCGCCCCCAAGGAGGAGGGCGACAAGCCGCTGAGCGAGACCGACCTGCTGATCCAGATCCGCGACCTGCTTGAGACCGGCAGCTACACCCGGGCCGCGGACGCCGACGAGGACAGGGCGCGGGTCTGAGGCGGCCCCCGCGGCGCAGTCGGGGACGGTCGGCCCGCACTGTTAGCCTCGACGCACCACCTGCCCACCTGAGGACGCCCCGATGCTCGACATCGTCATCGACCCCGACTCGCCGGTCCCGCCGTACGAGCAGCTGCGCCAGCGGATCGTCACGATGGTGCGGCGCGACGAGCTGATCGCCGGCACCAAGCTTCCCACCGTCCGCGGGCTGGCCGAACACCTCGGCATCGCCCCGAACACCGTGGCCAAGACCTACCGGGAGCTCGAGCATCTCGGCATCATCGAGACTCGGGGCCGGGCGGGCACGTTCGTCGCCGAGTCCGGTGACCCCACCCGCACGCTCGCCCAGCGCGCCGCCACCGGCTACGTCCGCGAACTGCGCACCCTCGGCATGTCCGACGACGAGGTGCTCGAATTCGTCGTCGCGGCGCTGCGGGGCGCGTGACTCGTCCGACTTCCCCCGGAGCGGTGACGGTTGCGCTCCGCAGGGAAGTGGACGAGGTTTACATCATGGGCCTTTCGGACAAACCGACGGATCCGCACGACGCTCAGCGTGGCCGGCTCGTTTCGGTTCGCCCGGGAGGGCTGCGCCGACGGACCGCACCGGTGATCGATCCGGCCGTGTTCGTCCCGACGGCCCTGATCGTGGTGTCGATCGTCGTCTGGGGGCTGCTCGCACCGGACAATTTCGCCGCCGTGACGGGGGCGGTACTGGACTGGCTGGTGGTCAACCTGGGGTGGCTGTTCGTGCTCACCGCGTCGGGTTTCGTGGTCTTCTCGATCTGGCTGGCCCTGAGCCGGTTCGGACGGATCCCGCTCGGCAAGGACGACGAGGTGCCGGAGTTCCGCACCGTCAGCTGGATTGCGATGATGTTCAGCGCCGGTATGGGCATCGGCCTGATGTTCTTCGGTGTCGCCGAGCCCCTGGCCCATTTCGTGACCCCGCCGCCGGGCACAGCCGGGGGCGTGGGACCGGCGATGGCGACGACGATGTTCCACTGGAGCCTGCACCCGTGGTCGATCTATGCCGTGGTGGGTCTGGCCATCGCCTACGGCACCTACCGCAAGGGGCGTAAGCAGCTGATCAGTTCCGCCTTCCTGCCGCTGCTCGGCCGCCGCGCCGAGGGACCCGCCGGGAAGGTCATCGACATCCTCGCCCTGTTCGCCACGCTGTTCGGCACTGCTGCCTCGCTCGGCCTCGGGGCCCTGCAGATCGGGTCCGGCTTCGCGGTGACCGGTTGGCTCGAGGAGACGGGGGTGCTGCTGCTCGTGGCGATCATCGCGCTGCTCACAGCAGCCTTCGTCGCCTCCGCGGTGTCCGGTGTGGCTCGTGGCATCCAGTGGCTGTCCAACATCAACATGGTGCTCGCGCTCGCGCTCGCCGCGTTCGTCTTCGTGGTCGGTCCCACCGTGCTGATCCTGAATCTCGTACCCACCACTCTCGGCGCCTATGCCGCCGATCTGGCCCGCATGTCCGCTCGTACCGCGGCGTCGAGCCCCGAGGTCGCCGAGTGGCTCTCCGCATGGACCGTCTTCTACTGGGCATGGTGGATCTCGTGGACGCCGTTCGTCGGGATGTTCCTGGCCCGCATCAGCCGTGGCCGCACGGTCCGCCAGTTCGTCGTAGGGGTCATCGTCGTTCCCAGCACGGTGAGCCTGGTGTGGTTCGCGGTGTTCGGTGGTGCGGCCATCGGCGAGCAGCGCGACGGCCTCGGCCTGGCCGACGTCGGCACGACCGAGGCGCAGTTGTTCGGCATGCTCGAGAATCTGCCGCTGTTCACGATCTCGGCCGCTGTCGTGATGGTGCTCGTGGCCATCTTCTTCGTCTCGGGGGCCGACGCCGCATCGATCGTGATGGGCACCCTGTCCCAGCGCGGCACACTCTCCCCGCACCGTCGGGTCGTGGTGTTCTGGGGCGTGCTCACCGGCGGCGTCGCCGCCCTGCTCCTGTGGACGGGCGGTGCCGATGCCCTCACCGCCTTGCAGACCATGACGATCATCGCGGCGGCGCCGTTCGTGCTCGTCATGGTGGGTCTGTGCGTGTCCTTGTACCGGGACCTGTCGCGGGATCCACTGGTGTCCCCACGCGGTCGGCGGTTGCTGCGCCGCGCCGAGTACCGGTCCCCGGCGCGGCGCGGAGAAGAACGGACGTCGAATGAGTAGTGCCGTGCCGGCGCGGATCGCGTTCGCGGTCGAGGCCATGGACCCGCAGCCGGGCAGCGACGTGCTCGAGATCGGCTGCGGTGGGGGTGTCGCCGTCGCGCTCGTGTGCGAGCGGCTGCGCCGCCGCGGCCGGGTCGTCGGGGTGGACCGCTCGGCCACGCAGATCGATCGGGCTCGTCGCCGCAACCGGGACGGAGTCGACGCCGGGCTCGCCGAACTGCGCGTCGGCGAATTCCCCGGCGTCGACCTGCCGGGATCGTTCGACCTGGTCTTCGCCGTCAACGTCCCCGGTTTCCGCAGCGAGGACCCGGCCGCGCCGACGGCCGTCGCATCGCTGCTGCGACCCGCCGGCGAGTTGTGGGTGTTCGACGAACCGCCGCCCGGCCTCGCCCTCGGACCGGTGTCCATGCGGATCAGCGCGCTGCTCTCGCGCTGCGGCTACGCGATCGTCGACATCGTCGAGCGCGAGCGGACCGTCGGCGTGCGGGCCGCGCCGCCGGACGTCACCGCCAGCTCGGCAGCCACAACTGCTGCTGCCACGTCTCCACGGTGATCGGCGCTGCGGTGAGGATCGGCCACAGCCACACGAAGTTCGCCACCACCAGGCCGACGTAGAGGCACACGACCAGCAGGCCGGTCGAGCGTCGCTCGGCCGAGGCCCGCGGCGAGCCGAGGACGTCGCCGAGCACCAGCGCCAGCCCCATGACCAGGAAGGGCGCGAGCGGGACCGCGTAGAAGTAGTACATCTGCCGGTCGAGCGTCGCGAACCACGGCAGCAACGTCGCCGTGTAACCGGTGAGCACCGCGGCCCACCGCCAGTCCCGCCGCACCAGCAGCTGCCACCCACCCCACGCGAGCATCGGCAGCGCCAGCCACCACATCGCCGGGGTGCCCACCAGCATGACCGCCTTGACGCACTGCTCGCCGCCGCACCCACGGATCTGCTCGCCGTCGGCGAAGTAGTACAGCATCGGGCGCAGCCCCATCGGCCACGTCCACGGCTTGGACTCCCAGGGATGCAGGTTGCCGGCCGAGTTCGTCAGCCCCGAGTGGAACTCGAGCACGGAGGCGCTGTAATACCACAGCGACCGCAGGGCGTCCGGCACGAATGCGAACGCCCCGTCCGTGCCGATCTGACGACCCACCGCGTGCCGGTACACCCCGGTCTCGCCGGCGAACCACGCCCAGAACGTCGCCAGGTACACCCCGAGCGGCACCACCACCAGCGCGTACAGCGCCGGACCGACGTCGCGCAGCCCGGTGCCGAGCCACGGCCGTTGCACGTCGTAGGCCCGGCGGGCGGCGACGTCGAACGCCACCGACATCAGCCCGAAGAAGGCGATCAGATACAGCCCCGACCACTTGGTGCCCACCGCCAGACCCAGCAGCACACCGGCCCCGAACCGCCACCACCGCACGCCCAGCCGGGGACCCCACACCGTGTCGGCGATGCGTCCCTCGGCGTGCACGCGCGCCATGCGTTCCCGCATCTCGTCCCGGTCGACGATCAGGCACCCGAACGCGGCGACCGCGAACAGCGCCAGGAAGATGTCCAGCATCCCGAGGCGCGACGAGACGAACGTGACGCCGTCGGCGATCAGCAGGATCCCCGCCAGGCCGCCGAGCAGGGTCGAGCGGGTCAGCCGCCGCACAATCCGCACCACCAGCAGGACCAGCAGCGTCCCGGCGACGGCGGCGGAGAACCGCCACCCCCACCCGTTGTAACCGAACAGCGCCTCGCCGAGCGCGATGAGCTGCTTGCCCACGGGCGGGTGCACGACGAGGCCGTATCCGGGGTTGTCCTCGATCCCGCCGCCGGTGAGTACCTGCCAGCCCTGCGGGGCGTAGTGCTTCTCGTCGAACACCGGCGTCTTCGCGTCGGTGGGGTAGTGCAGCATCGTGAACCGGGTGATCGCCGCGATCGCGGTGACGAACAGCGTCACCACCCAGCCCCGGCCGCGGTCGACCGGACCGAAATCCGGTGCGGGCACCGTCGGGCCCGGGCTGTTCATCCGGCGGCGGTCCGATGCCACGGCAGGGCGCTCGTCCGTCACGGTCACGCCCCGATCGTAGGCTGAGACGCATGCAGGCAGACAATCCGGGACAGGGCCGGCTCGTGCTCGCCGCCACCCCCATGGGCGACATCGGCGACGCCTCGAAACGGCTCTGCGACGCGCTCGGCAGCGCCGACGTCGTCGCGGCCGAGGACACCCGTCGTACCAGGGCGCTCGCCGCCGCGCTGGGGGTCACCGTCACCGGACGGGTGGTCAGCTTCTACGACCAGGTGGAGGCCGCCCGGACGCCGGCGTTGGTCGCCGACGTCGAGGCCGGCAAGACGGTGCTGCTGGTCACCGACGCCGGCATGCCGTCCGTCAGCGACCCCGGCTACCGCCTGGTGTCGGCGTGCGTCGCGGCCGGGCTGCCCGTCACGTGCCTGCCCGGCCCGTCCGCGGTGACCACCGCACTCGCGCTGTCCGCGCTGCCGGTCGAGCGGTTCTGCTTCGAAGGCTTCCCACCGCGCAAGGTCGGCGCCCGTCGCGCCTGGCTGCAGACCCTCGCCGCCGAGCCGCGCGCGGTGGTGTTCTTCGAGGCCCCGCATCGCCTCGCCGCGTGCCTCGCCGACGCCGTCGACGTGCTCGGCGGGCAGCGGCGCGCCGCGGTGTGCCGGGAGCTGACCAAGACCTACGAGGAGGTGCGTCGCGGCACGCTCGCCGAGCTGGCGCAGTGGGCGGCCGACGGTGCGCGCGGCGAGATCACCGTCGTGCTCGAGGGCGCGTCGGCGCAGATCGCGGAGCCGGCCGAGCTGGTCGACGAGGTGGAACGGCTGGTGTCGGACGGAGTGCGGCTGAAGGACGCGTGCGCGCAGGTGGCGACGTCCGGGGTGTCCAAACGCGAGCTGTACGACGCGGTACTGGCCGCGCGGCAGGACGAGCCGTCGTCGTAGACTCTGCCCCTTACCGCGCAGCAGGAGGTACGGATGGAGTCGGTGAACGAATTCCTCGTCGAGGTCGCGTCGGTGGTGTGGGGGCCGTACTTGCTCATACCGCTGCTGCTGGGCACCGGCGTGATCCTGACGGTGCGGCTGCGGGGCGTGCAGTTCCGCAAGCTGTGGCCGGCCCTGCGGCTCGGGCTGATCATCCGCAAGGACCCGGACGCCACCGAGGGTGACATCTCCCAGTACCAGGCGCTGACGACCGCGCTGGCCGCCACCGTGGGCGTCGGCAACATCGCCGGTGTCGCCACTGCCATCTACTTCGGCGGCCCGGGCGCCCTGTTCTGGATGTGGGTCACCGGTCTCGTCGGCATGGCCAGCAAGTACTCGGAGGCGTTCCTCGGCGTCAAGTACCGCGTCACCGACGCCAAGGGCGAGCAGTCCGGCGGCCCGCAGTACTACCTGGCCCGCGCCATCCCCAACAAGTTCGGCCTGGCGCTGAGCCTGATGTTCGCGGTGTTCGCCGTACTCGCCAGCTTCGGCATCGGCAACATGACGCAGGCCAACACCGTCGCCACCCAGATGGACTCCACCTTCGGGGTGCCCACCTGGTTGTCCGGCATCGTCATGACGGTGCTCGCCGCCGCGGTGCTGCTCGGCGGCATCAAGTCCATCGGCAAGGTCACCGCCGGGTTCGTGCCCGCGATGATCCTGCTGTACGTCGGCGCCGGGATCATCGTCCTCGCGGTCAACATCACCGACATCCCGCAGGCGTTCGCCCTGGTGTTCTCCGACGCATTCACCGGAACCGCCGCGACCGGCGGCTTCATCGGCTCGGTGTTCATGATCGCCCTGCGCTACGGCGTGGCCCGCGGCATCTTCTCCAACGAGTCCGGCATGGGCAGCGCCGCAATCGCCGCCGCCGCGGCGCAGACCACCCATCCGGTGCGGCAGGGCCTCGTGTCGATGACCCAGACGTTCATCGACACGATCATCGTCGTGACCTTCACGGGCATGGTCATCATCACCACCGGCGCCTGGAAGTCCGGCGAGCAGGGCGCGGCGATGACCTCGCTCGCCTTCTCGGACGGCCTCGGCGGCGACTGGGGCAGCTGGATCGTCACGATCTCCGTGGTGTTCTTCGCCTTCTCGACGATCCTCGGGTGGTCGTACTACGGCGACCGCTGCGTCGAACGCCTCGTCGGCCGGGGCGGCGTCCTCCCGTACCGGGCGATCTTCGTGCTCGTCGTCTACGTCGGCGCCACCACCGAGCTCGAGGTGGTGTGGAACTTCTCCGATGTGATGAACGGGCTGATGGCACTGCCCAACCTGGTGGGCCTGCTCGTCCTCTCGGGTCTCATCGCCCGCGAGACGAAGGAGTACCTCGCCCGCGATCCGTACCTGCTCGGCGAGAAGGGCAGCAGCACGCCGGCCCGGTAGGCGCGGCCGGCCGTCGCTACGGCGCGGCCGAGGAGAGCGCGACGATCAGCAACACGGCGACGGCCACGATCAGGGCCGCGACCAACGTGGGCGGAACGCCGTTGACGATCCGGTCGACGAGCTTGTACACGATCCCTCGGTTCGGGTCGCGCGCTGCCTTCCCTCCGCCTCGGGCGGAACCACCCCTCGTCGGGTTCCGGCCGGTGCGGAGGTGCAGCGCGTCGCGGGGTCTTCCCGCTCGGGAACAACTCTGTCGGGTATATCCGGGGCGACCAACCGGTTCGCGTGCCGCTCGCGATATCATCCCAGGTCAGGGCTGGTGAGGAGTTTTTCCGCAGCGGACGATCCGGGCTCTCGAGGGGTGCGGAGCAGGGAGGATGCGGGAGATGGAACCGGCGGACGAGCGAACCGAGGCTGAGCCGCGGCAGGTGTTCGCCGACCAGCTCCGGATTCTGTTCGCGGCGGCGGGGCGTCCCGCACTCAAGAAGGTCTCCTCCGAGGCGGCGGCCGTCGCCCGCGCCGTGGGCAGCGATCGGACCGTGTCGGTGCAGCGGCTCAGCGACTGGCGATCCGGCGCCCGGGTGCCCGCCACCTTCGAGGCGATCCGTCCGGTCCTGGTCGTCCTGATCCGCGCCGCCCGGGCCCTGCACGCCCAGCCGCCGGCACCCGGCCTCTACTCGATAAAGCGGTGGGAACGGTGGTGGGAACTCGCCCGGGGACCAGCCGGGCGGGCCCGGGCGGAGACGTCCGAGGCGCCCGCCGCGACGCCGCCCACCGGTGTGCGGCCCTACCGGGGACTCGAGGCGTACCGCGAGCGCGACGCGCAGCTGTTCTTCGGCCGGAGCCGGAGTGTGCGCGAGCTCGTCGAGACCGTCGTCGCCGCCCACGGGCACGGCATCGTCGTGGTGACCGGCGCCTCCGGCGTCGGCAAGTCCTCGCTCGTGCAGGCCGGCCTCATCCCGGAACTGTGCCGCGACGGCCGCTGGCGGCCGGTGGTCCTGACTCCGGGGCGGCACCCCGTGGCGCAGCTCGTCGAGTGCATACCCGAACTCGCCGACATCTCGGACGCGGACGAGCCCTCCGCCGTCGCGCGGCTGCGCGCCGCCGCCGGCCGTCAGGGCAGCTCGGGCCTGCTGATCGTCGTCGACCAGATCGAGGAGCTGTTCACCCACTGCGAGGACCCGGCCGAACGCTCGGCGTTCCTGGCGCTCCTCGAGCGGGCCGCGACCGTGGGCGACGGCGACACCCCGATCGCGGTGGTGGCCACGCTGCGGTCGGACTTCTACGACCGGGCCGTGACGTATCCCGTGCTGGCGCGGGCGCTGGAGCGGCACAGCAAGACGGTCCAGCCCCTGACCCGCGACGATCTGGTGGAGGTGATCTCCGCACCGGCGCGGCTGCTCGGCCTGCGGTTCGAGCCGGGGCTGGTGGAGCTGATCCTGCACGACCTCGGCGTGCTGACCGCCGACGACGTCGGCGGGGCGGAGCTGCCGCTGCTGTCCCACCTGCTCGACGCCCTGTGGGAACGCCGGCGTGGCGGCCACCTGACCGTGGCCGGCTACGGTGCCACCGGCGGGGTGCGCGGATCGATCGCCGCCAGCGCGGAACGCGCGTGGGAGGAGCTCGACGCCCGTGGCCGCCGCCTCGCTCGCGCGATGCTCGTGCACCTGGTCTACGTGACCGACACCGGCACCGACGTGAAGATCCGGCGTCCGCTGGACCGGCTGCTCGCCGTCGCCGGAGACGACGTCGACGCGGGGCGCCGGGTGGTCGACCACTTCGTCACCGCTCGCGTCCTCGTCGTCGACGCCGGCAGCGTCGAGCTGCTGCACGACGCCGTGATCGACGCCTGGCCGCGCTTGAAGTCCTGGATCCAGGCGGACCGCTCGTACGCGGCGCTGTGCCAGCAGATCGAGGCGGACGCCGCCGGGTGGGTCGAGGGACGCCGGCACGCGGACCTGCTCTACCAGCGCGGCCGGATGGACCTCGTCGCCGAGCACGAGGCCGGGGACCTCGCGGGGCGGACGCGGCCCGTCGGCGTCGAGGCCGCGCTGAGCCCGACCGCGGTGGACTTCCTCCGGGAATCGCGGCGGCAGATCCGCCGGCGGACCCGCATCCGCAACGGCGCGATCGCCGCCCTCGTGCTGTCCACGATCGTCGCGGTGGTGATGGGGACGCTGGCCTGGGCCGGCAAGAACCGCGCGGAGGCCGAGCGCAGTGCCGCCCAGTTCCAGCAGGTCGTCGCGCTCGCCGACTCCATGCGCGAGAAGGACCCGTCGACCGCGGCCCAGCTGGCGCTCGCGGCGTGGCAGCTGAAGCCGGACAGCGAGGTCGCGTACTCGCGGCTCGTCGCGACCGAGCAGATGCCGCTGGCGCTGCCTCTCGAGGGCCACAGCGGTCCCGTCTACGGGGTGGCGATCGCGCCGGACGGCACGACCCTCGCCTCGGCCAGCGACGACGGCAGCGTTCGCTTGTGGGACCTGTCGGACCGGACCGCCCCGCGGCCGCTCGGAGCGCTGGTGTCGGGCGAGCCCGAGTATCTGGCATCGGTTTCGTTCAGCCCGGACGGCACCCTGCTCGCGGCGGGCGGGGCGACGGGCGCGGTGTGGATCTGGGACGTCACGGATCGCGACCGGCCCGTCGCCCTGCTCACCGCCGAGGTGCTCGTGCCGGAGGTCATCCACAACGTGCGGTTCAGCCCGGACGGCCGGTTGCTCGCCGTGCCGTACGACAACGGGTCGGTGGTGCTCGTCGACACGAGCGAACCCCGGACGCGGGGATTTCCCCGCACCGTCCTGCCCGCGCACGGGGCGGCCGTGCGGACCGTGGCGTTCCACCCCGGCGGCACCGTGCTGGCCACGTCGAGCGACGATCGCTCGGTGCGGTTGTGGGACCTGACCGACCAGGCCGCCGCGCCGCTCGGCGAGCCGCTGACCGGTTTCCGCGACGTGGCGCATTCCGTCGCGTTCGCTCCCGACGGCCGGACCCTCGCGGTCAGCAGCGACGACGGCGTCCTCACGCTGTTCGACACCGCCGAGCCCGGGGCGGTACGGCCGGCCGGCCCGCCCGTGCAGGCGCACACCGGTGGGGTGTGGACCGTGGCGTTCGCGCCCGACGGCCGCACCCTGGCGAGCGCATCGTGGGACGGGACCGCGAAGCTGTGGTCGATCGACCCGGCGACGCGAGCGGTCGACGAGATGCGGCCGGCCCTCGCCGGCAACGGCGGCGGCGTCCCGGCGCTCGCGTTCACCCCCGACGGTGCCGCGCTGGTCACCGGCGGTCACGACGGCACCATCCGGGTCTGGACGCTGCCGCGCGGACGCGTCCCGGTCGCGGATTCCGCCCTGACCCTCCCGGCGATCGACCGCACCGGCTCGCTTGTCGCGACCGGGGGCTACAACGCCACCGTGCCGCTGTGGCGGATCGGCCCCGACGGGCGCTGGTCGCCGCTCGGTGCCGTGAACCGCCCGCGACCGCTGGGGGGTGCGGTGACGACCGCCCTGTCTCCCTCCGCCAGCACACTGGCCACGGCCTCGACGACGGACGGCGAGATCCACCTGTGGGACGTCCGGGACCCCACCGTTCCGCGGCTCTGGGCGAACCCGATCGTCACCGAGACCCGGTTCACGTCCGAACTCGCATTCGGTCCCGACGGCACCACCCTCGTCACGGGAGACGACGACCACTCCCTCGTGCTGTGGGACGTGTCGGATCCGGCGCGTCCGGCGCCGTGGGGCGCCCCGCTCGGGGGCCCCACCAACCTGATCCGGGCGGCGGCGTTCGCGCCGGACGGCCGGCACCTGGTGGTGGCGAGCGCGGACGGCTCGCTCTACGCCTGGAACGTCGCCGATCCCGCGGCCCCGGTCCCGGTGCCGGTGTCGGACGGCCATGCCACCGGCGTCAACGCCCTCGCGTTCAGCGCCGACGGCAACGTCCTCGCCACCGGCGGCGACGACCACACGGTCCGCGTGTGGGACCGCGGACCCGACGGGTCGTTCACCGTCCGCCCCGAGGCGCTGCGCGGGCACACCGGCACCGTCTATTCGGTGTCGGTGACGCCGAACGGCCACGAGGTGGTCAGCGGCGGCGACGACGGCACGGTGCGCCTGTGGCACGTCGGCGACCCGGAGGACATGCACCCGGTGGGCGGCCCGATCACCGACGTCGGCGTCGGCCGGTGGCAGGTGGGCTTCCTGCCGGGCAGCAACGCCGTGATCGCGGCGGGTGGCGACGGGATGGTGCGCACGTGGGGCCTGGACGTCGAGTCGATCATCGCGCGGATCTGCGCGGCGACGACGGGCCGGATCACCGCATCGCTGCCGCAGTCCGATCTGCCGGTGGCCGGCCGGACGGTGTGCGGGGGCTGAGCGCCAGGATGCTGGCGGCCTTGTCGAGGCACTCCTGCCATTCGGCGTCCGGATCGGAATCGATGGTGATGCCACCGCCGACGCCGAGACCACACGACCCCGGCGTGCCCGCGTCCCCGCCGCCGAACTCGACGGTGCGGATCGCCACGTTGAGCTCCAGCCCGGCGAGCGGGCTGGCCATGCCCACGGTGCCGCAGTACACGCCCCGCGGCTGCGGCTCCCAGACCCGCAGGAACTCCCGCGCCCGGAGCTTGGGACAGCCGGTCACCGAGGCCGGCGGGAACGCGGCCCCGAGCAACCGCGCGGTGTCCACACCGGCCCGCAGCGTGGCCGCGACGGTGGACACCAGGTGCCAGACTCCGGGGGCCCGATGCACCCCGAGCAGATCCGGCACGGTGACGGTTCCGGTCTCGGCCACGCGTCCGAGGTCGTTGCGCACGAGGTCCACGATCATCACGTTCTCCGCGACGTCCTTGACGGACGCGCGCAGCCGGGCCGGATCCGCGCCGATCGGGAGCGTGCCCTTGATCGGGCTCGACGTCACCCGGTCGTCGTGGCGGGCGAGGAACAACTCCGGCGACAGCGACGCGACCGCCCCCCACCCGCCTGCGACGTAGGCGGCCCGGGCCGGCGCGGTGCGCTCGATCCCGTCGGCGAAGAAGTGCAGCGGGCTGCCCGACCAGGCGCCGGTGAAGCGAGTGCACACGCACGCCTGATAGACCTCGCCGGCCCGGATCGCGTCGAGGCACTGCCGCACGCCGCGGCGATGGGCGCCGCGGTCCGGCGCGGTCCAGTCGATATGCCACGGCGCCCGCCCGGAAGCCTCGGGCGCCTCGCGGACGGCGGCGGCGAGCCCGGCCGGGCACGGCGCGTCGGTGAGGCTCTCATACCACCAGCAGCCGTCGTGGTCGAGTCGCAGCACGGTGTCCGCCCACCCCCCGGCCGCGCGAGGCAACGCCGGGTGGGCGGGGGCTCGGTCCGGGTACGCCAGGTAGCCGATCCACCCCCCGCCGACGACCGGCCCGTCGTCGCGGGTGCGCAGGGACGGGCCCTCGCGCAGGACGAACGCGTCGGAAGGCGGGGTGGCGACGGCCTCGACGTGGGGCGCGAGGACCGCCGCCGCGCCGAACCACGTGCCGGTCAGTGCGGCCGGCGGGGGCGCTCCCGCCGCCTCGGCGCGGGCGCCCAGCACCCGCAGCACCTGCGCCGGGCCACCCCCGGCGCCGAGCCGTTCCATCCGCATGAGCACAGCCTCCCACGGGATGCCGGAACGGGCCGAATCACACCGGGCGTTCAGTGGACCGGCGGCATCACCCTGTCCGCCGCGCCGAGCTTGTCCGGGTTCCGCACCACATACAGGCCCGTGACCAGGCCCGCGTCCGTCTCGATCATCATCACGAGGTCGAGCCGCTCGGCCGAGTACACCGCCAGCGCGGGCAGACCGTTGAACGACGCGAACTCGAAGCGCATGTCGGGCAGGGGCCTGCGCCCCAGGTTCCGCAACAGCCGCGCGACCTTCTTCGCCCCGGACACCGGAACCCGTGCGGCCGTCGCCTTGCCCCCGCCGTCGGCGACGTAGACCACCTCCGGGGACAGCACCTTCATCAGCGCCTCCACGTCGCCGGTGCCGGCGGCGGCGAGCAGTTCCTCGACCACCCGGCGGGTCTCCGCGCCGGACGCCGTGTACCGCTTGCGCCGCGCGTGCACGTGGCTTCGGGCGCGGTGGGCGATCTGCCGCACCGTCGCCTCCGGCCTGCCGACCGCCGCCGCGATCTGGGCGTGGTCGAATCCGAACACCTCGCGCAGCACGAACACCGCCCGTTCGAGCGGGCCGAGTGTCTCGAGCACCAGCATCATCGCCATCGACACCGACTCCGCGAGCAGGACGTCCTCGGCGGCATCCGGCGCCGTGCGTACCGGCTCGGGCAGCCACGGCCCGACGTAGTCCTCCCGGCGACGCTGCGCGGTGCGCAGCGCGTTCAGCGCCTGCCGGGTGACCACGCGGCTCAGATACGCCCGGGGGTTGGCGACCTCGTCGAGGTCCACCTCGGCCCACCGCAGGTAGCTGTCCTGCAGGATGTCCTCGCTGTCGGCGACGCTGCCGGTGATCTCGTACGCGATGCCGAACAGCAGGCCGCGGTGCCGGGTGAACAGCTCGTCGTGCGTCATCGCGGCGCCGCGATCGGATCGTGCGCAGCGGCCGGTCCCTTCGGGAAGGGATAGCCGTGCCCCCGTGCCTGCCGGCGCAGTGTCCACACCGTTCCGCGCACCACCATCTCCTTGCCGAATGCGCCCAACGTACCGCGCAGGGCGCCGCCGCGGGCCGTGTCGTCCGGGCGGGTGCGCTGCACGACGCCGGAGGCCCGGCCCAGCGAGATGCACTGCGCCACGAAACCGAGCGACAGCGGCTGCGGCTCCAGGCCCGCCAGCAGCGCCCATGCCGTGTCGGCGCCGTGCGCGCCGAGCGGCAGCGCCGCCTGGCAGCTCATCCGGATGTGATCCTGGCCGTCGACGGTCACGGCGTCGCCCACCCCCACGACGTTGGCTGCGCCCGTGCTCCGCAGGGTGGCGTCGACGCGGAGCCGACCGGTCCCGTCGACCGGCAACCCGCTCCGCCGGGCCAGGTCGGGCACCGTGAAGCCGCCCGCCCAGATCGTGAGTTCCGCGGGCACCGCTTCGCCGTCGGCGAGCAGCACCTCCCGCCCGGTGACCGCGACGACCCGGCCCGGCCGCACCCGGACACCGAGCCGTCGCAGCCGTGCGGCGACGAACCGCCGGGTGGCGCCGGGCAGGTGTGCGACGGGGTCCCCGACGAGGGTGCAGGTCAGGTGGGGATGCGCCTCGGCGATCTCGGCGGCCGATTCGACGCCGGTGAGCCCGCCGCCGACGACCACCACGCCGGCACCGTCGCCGAGCCTGTCGAGCGCGGCGGCCGTGTCCATGGCGCGTTCGAACTCGGCCGGCGAGTGCAGCCGGTCGGCGCCCGGGATCGCGGGCACGCCGGCGCCGCTGCCGACGGCGTAGATCGCCACGTCGAACGGCAGCGCCGTCCCGTCGGCGAGCAGCACACGATCCGCACCGATCTGCACCGCGGTGCCGAGGTGCACGACCGCCGCCGGGTGCAGCACCTCGGCGAGGTCGTGCGCGGCCGCACCGGATCCGGCCGCGAGCTGGTGCAGCCGCACCCTCTCGACGAACACCGGTCGCGGGTTGACGACCGTCACCGATACCTCCGGATGCGCGGCGAGCATGCGGTTCGCTGCCATCACGCCCGCGTACCCGGCCCCGAGCACCACCACGTCGGTTGCCATCCTGACCACCCCTTCTGCTGTCGACGATTTCGCGGTCGTGCATGGGACACCGGCCGGCCCGCGAATGTGACAGGGTGCGGCGTGGCAGTGCTCACACGGCCGGCCCGCTACGGGGAACCGGGGGTGAGGAAGGCCGACTCGGCCGCGTCCCGGCCCGCGAACCACCCCTCGGCGTCGACGCTGCGTGTGCGCGTCGACCGGGTCGTCGGGAACAACCGGCGGAACTCCGAGTCCACGGCCTCGGAGCGACGGGCCAGCAACGGGGCGAGCTGCGTGACGGCCATGCTCGCGTCGGCCGCGGCGGCCGCGGTGGCGCGCACGTCGGCCTGCCGCAGCCGTTCGCCGATCCGGTATGCGAACCCCGCCAGGAAGGCGCGACGGAACGCCGTCGCCGCGCCGCCGGTGCGGCCCCCGGTCCCGGCCGCGCGCACGGCCCGGCTCGCCTGCACCGACAGCGACGTGAACAGCACCTCGACCTGCTGCAGGTCGACGTCGGCGCCGACGATCGTGGCGATCCCGACCTTGGTGAACCACACCGTGCGGGTGCGGTTCGCGTTCCCGATCGCGGTGAGCAGCAGCACCTTCTCCTTCGCGTACGGGTTGTCGACGTGCAGGCGGCGCCCCCGCGCGGCGCCCGTCTCGGCGCCGGTGAGCAGGGCCGCGCCGATCGCGTACCGGGTCATCAGCTCCTGCGCCTTGGCGGTGAGGGTCTCGGCCTCCTCCGGATAGTCCGTGGACTCGGCCTTCGCCAGGAGGCCGCGGATCCGTGCGAGCACCCTCGGGTCCGGGCACAGGGATTCGCCGGCCGCGGGGACCGGGCGCAACGGCGGCCACTGCGACGGCGGCGGCAGGAGAGGGGCGAACCGCGGCAGGTACTTCCAGGCGAACGCCAGCCCCATCACCTGGAAGCGGGACAGGCCGGGCAGCTCGCGCAGCAGTTCGACGCCGAGGTGGCGCACCGGTGCGTCGGGCGGAACCCGTTCGGCGATCCGCGCGGCACCGGGACAGCGCTCCGCGATCACACCGAGCTGCTGCACCCAGTCCATGGGCGCCCGGTCGGCCGCGTGGCTGCGCCGGGCGTCGTACAGCACCGCGGCGGCCGCCAGTGGGACGTCCGTGGCGTCGCCGGACCGGGCCGTCACGTGCAGCACGTCGGCGGGCTGCCAGCCGCGCTCGTAGGCGGCGCACAGTTCGTCGAGAAGTGGCCGGGTGCCGAGGTGGAAGACCTCGTCGGATGCCCCGGACCCCGCCGGCGCCTGTCGAAAGTATGTTCTATCTCGCCCCATGCGCGGGAGTGTGCACGAGGCCACCGACAGGCGGCGGGATGCCTATTCGTACCGCGGGAACACCGGGGCCGGGGCCGGCAGCGGGGTGCCCGGGGCGAGGCGTGTGGCGATGTCCGCGAACTGCCGCGCCTGCGGGTCCTGGCCCACCAGGTCGAGGATCTTCGCGGCCGAATCGGGCATCACCGGCTGCACGAGCAGGCCGACGATCCGCACGACCTCGAGCGTCACGTACAGCACCGTCGCCATCCGGGCCGGGTCCGTCTTGCGCAGCACCCACGGTGCCTGCGCGGAGAAGTACCGGTTCGTCTCGCCGAGCACGTGCCAGATCGTCTCCAGTGCGAGGTGCAGTGCCTGCACGTCGAACTCGGCCCGGACCTTCTCGAGCAGGGCGTCGGCCTGCGCGAGCAGCGCGCGGTCGTCCTCGGTGAAGTCGCCGGGGGTCGGCACCACGCCGTCGAGATTCTTGGCGACCATCGTCAGCGAGCGCTGCGCCAGGTTGCCGAGTTCGTTCGCCAGGTCCGCGTTGACGCGGGTCACGATCGCCTCGTGGCTGTAGCTGCCGTCCTGGCCGTAGGAGATCTCCCGCAGCAGGAAGAAGCGCAGCGGATCGAGACCGTACTGTTCGACCATCTCGAGCGGGTCGACGACGTTGCCGACCGACTTGGACATCTTCTCGCCCTTGTTGAACAGGAAGCCGTGCACGAACACCCGCTCGGGCAGCTCGATTCCGGCCGACATCAGGAACGCCGGCCAGTACACGGTGTGGAACCGGGTGATGTCCTTGCCGATGATGTGCAGGTTCGCGGGCCAGTAGCGGCGGAACGACTCCGCCTCGGTGTCGGGGAAGCCCGCGCCCGTCAGGTAGTTGGTGAGCGCGTCCACCCACACGTACATCACGTGCTCGGGGTGGTCCGGCACCGGCACGCCCCAGTCGAAGGTGGTGCGGGAGATCGACAGATCCTTCAGCCCGCCGGAGACGAAGCTGACGATCTCGTTGCGCCGGGTGGCGGGGGCGATGAAGTCCGGTCGCTCCTCGTACAGCTTCAGCAGCTTGTCCTGATACGCCGAGAGCCGGAAGAAGTACGTCGACTCCTCCGTCCACTCCACCGGGGTGCCCGACTCGGTGGCGATGCGCGTACCGTCCTCGAGCACCGTCGTCTCGGCTTCGGCGTAGAACGCCTCGTCGCGCACCGAGTACCAGCCCGAGTAGGTGTCGAGGTAGATGTCGCCGTTGTCGGCCATGCGCTGCCAGATGGCCTTGCTCGCCTCGCGGTGATCGGCGTCCGTGGTACGGATGAACCGGTCGAAGGAGATGTTCAGCGACTTGTCCATGGCCTCGAACACCCCGGAGTTGCGGGCCGCGAGGTCCCGCACGTCCAGGCCTTCCTTCGCCGCCGTCTGCTGCATCTTCAGGCCGTGCTCGTCGGTGCCGGTCAGGAAGAACACGTCGAAGCCGTCGAGGCGCTTGAACCGGGCGATCGCGTCCGAGGAGATGTACTCGTAGGCGTGGCCGATGTGCGGGGCGCCGTTCGGGTAAGCGATCGCGGTCGTCAGGTAGAACGGCGGGCGGGAGGCGGCAGGAACAGTCATGGTGCGTCCACTTTATAGGTAGATAGTGTATGGGCCGTGAGCCGAACCCGCCCCGCGCCCGAGCCTCCGCAGCCGCTCTCGCCTCTCGTCGATGCCCACACGCACCTCGACGCGTGCGGCGCGCACGACGCCGAGTCGGTGGCGGCGATCCTCGACCGGGCGGCCGCGGTCGGGGTCGGACGGGTCGTCACCGTCGCCGACGACATCGTCGCCGCCCGCTTCGCCGTGGACGCCGCGCACTGGGACGAGCGGGTCTACGCCGCCGTGGCGATCCACCCCACCCGGGCGAACGCGCTCGACGACGCCACCCGGGCCGAGATCGAGAAGCTCGCCGCCGACCCGCGCGTGGTCGCGGTGGGGGAGACCGGCCTGGACCTGTACTGGCCCGGCAAGCTCGACGGCTGCGCCGACCCGATCGAGCAGGAGGACGCCTTCCGCTGGCACATCGACCTGGCCAAACGGCTCGGCAAGACCCTCATGGTCCACAACCGCGACGCCGACGCCGAGTTGCTGCGCGTGCTGCACGACGAGGGTGCGCCGGAGACGGTGATCTTCCACTGCTTCTCGTCGGACGCGGACATGGCGCGGGCCTGCGTCGACGCCGGTTACCTGCTCAGCTTCTCCGGGACGGTGAGTTTCAAGAACGCCGCGGCGCTGCGTGCCGCGGCCCCGCTGGTGCCGCTCGAGCAGGTGCTGGTGGAGACGGACGCTCCGTTCCTGACGCCCCATCCGTTCCGCGGCGCGCCCAACGAGTCGTACTGCCTGCCGTACACGGTGCGGGCGCTGGCGGAGGTGCGCGGCGCGGACCCGGCCGAGCTGGCCGCCGCGACCACCGCGAACGCCGAACGGGTGTACGGACTTTCGTAACGGTGTCGCCGTTCCGAGGCGGCCGGCCCGTGCGGCCGGGACAATGGACGGCATGCACAGCTTCGTCTACAACGCTCAGCCGTCACGGGTGGTGTTCGGGCCGGGAACCGCGGCGCGGGTCGCCGACGAGGTGCGCCGCCTCGACCGCTCCCGGGTTCTCCTGCTGGGTGGTGAGCACGTCCGTCCGCAGGTGGAACTCGTCGAGAAGGCCCTCGGTGGGCTGCAGGTCGCCCGGTTCGACGGCGCCGTCATGCACACGCCGGTGGCGGTCACCGAGAAGGTGCTGGGCCTGGTCTCCGAACACGACATCGATGCCGTCGTCGCCGTGGGCGGGGGGTCGACGACGGGACTGTCGAAGGCGATCGCGGTGCGCACCGGCGTGGACCAGGTGATCCTGCCGACCACCTACGCCGGATCCGAGGTGACTCCCGTCCTCGGGGAAACCGCGGACGGTGTGAAGACCACGCACTCGTCGCCGGCCATCCTGCCCGAGACCGTCATCTACGACGTCGAGTTCACCCTGTCGATGCCGATCCCGATGGCGGTGACCAGTGCGATCAACGCGATGGCGCATGCCGTGGAGGCGTTGTACGCCGAGCATGCCAACCCGATCGTCGACACGCTGGCGCTCGAGGCCATCCGCGCGATCGCCCGGGGCGTGCCGGTCCTCGGCGCCGACGCCGCGGACCGGGAGGGCCGCTCGGATCTGCTGCTCGCGGCGTGGCTGGCCGGCACGTGCCTGAGCGCGGTGGGAATGGGCTTGCACCACAAGCTGTGTCATGTCCTGGGCGGCAGTTTCGACCTGCCGCACGCGCCGACGCACACCGTGGTGCTACCGCATGTGATGGCGTTCAACGCGCCGTCGGTGCCGACCGTGATGAGCCGCATTGCCGACGCCCTCGGCACCCCCACGGCCCCGGCCGGGGTCTTCGACCTGGTGGCGGCGGCGGGCGGCCCGACGACGCTCGCCGAACTGGGGATGTCCGAGGGCGACCTCGACGAGGCGGCGCACCTGGCCACCGAGCGGCAGTACCCCAACCCGCGGGAGGTGACCCGGGTCGGGGTGCGGCGCCTGCTCGGGGACGCCTATGCCGGAGTCCGCCCCGAGTGACGGTGCGCGCTCGGTGTGTGCCCTCGGTGTGTGCTCACTCGGTGTGTGCTCACTCGGTGTGTGCTCACTCAGGGGGCGGTCGGGGGGTTGCGGCGCGGCCGGATCTGCGCGTTCGGCAGCGCCGGCGCGGGTAGCCGTGTCACCTTCCCGGTGTAGCCCTCGACCCGCCCGAAGCGTTCCCCCTCGCGCTGCCACTCGTCCCGGAACGCGACGATCTCGTCGTGGCTACGGCCCACGAAGTTCCACCACATGACGATCTCCTCGCCGAACGGCGTACCGCCGAGCAGGACGGCCCGCGCGGGTTCGACGGTGAGATTGGTCAGGGGGAGCGTGGGGACTCCGGTGCCGACGTAGCCGAGCGCGGAGCGGGCGAGGACGGTGCCGGCGAGGCGGACGCTGCCGGTGTCGACGAGCAGACCGTGCTCGAACTCGGGATCGACGGCCAGTTCGACGGTCGCGCCCGGGTCGAGGGTGATCTCGGCGCCGAGCAGCGGGGTGAAGGTGTGCACGGGCGACGCGGACCCGGCGAGGGAGCCGAGGAACACGCTCACGGTCGCGCCCTCGATCCGGACGGGTTCGGGGGCATAGTGCTGGAAGTCGCGGGGTGCGCCGCGGTGCGCGTCGGGCAGGGCCACCCACAATTGGACGCCGTGCAGGACCGTCGTGGCCGGCGTGGAGACCTCCGAGTGGGCGATGCCGTGGCCGCCGGTCATGAGGTTCAGTTCGCCGGGGCGGACGAACGCGTGCTTGCCGAGGCTGTCGCGGTGCTCGATCTCGCCGGCGAACAGCCAGCTCACCGTCTGCAGGCCGGTGTGCGGGTGCGGCGCGACGTCCATTCCGCCGGTGGCGGCGACGTCGTCGGGCCCGTAGTGGTCGGCGAAGCACCAGGCCCCGATGAGGGACCGGGCGCGCTGCGGCAGGGTGCGGCGGACCGGCATCGCGCGCGGGCCGCCGAGCGGCACCTCGCGGGAGGTGATGATCTGCACACGGGTGGGGGCGGGCTCGGTTTCGCAGCGGATCTCGGTGGGCTCGGCGTCGACGTTGCTCATCTAGAGGACCTTGTTTCCGTACATCTCGCCGAGGGGGTCGGCGATGAGTTCGATGCGGGCGCCGTCGGGGTCGCGGAAGTACAGCGAGACCTCGCTGTGCTCGACGAGCTCGACGCCGGCGTCGGTCAGCTTGGTGCGCAGGCGTTCCCACCTGCCGGGCTCGACGCTGATCGCGATGTGGTGCAGGCCGCCGAGGACCTCCCGGTAGGGCCCGACGTCGAGTCCGGGGAAGTCGAAGAACGCCAGCAGGTTTCCGTTGCCGATGTCGAAGAAGAAGTGCGAGGAACCGGGGTAGTCACGGTTCTCGATCAGTTCGGTGAGAGGGAATTCGAGCACGTCCTGGTAGAAGCGCACGGTGCGTTCGACGTCGCTGCTGACGAGCGCGGTGTGGTGCAGCCCGCGGGCCGACGACGCGGGTCGCTCGTCGACCGGCCGGAGGTAACGGCTGCGCAGTTCCTCCCGCAGCGTCGCGGATCGGCGGCTGCGCTCCTCTTCCACGCTGATTGCCACGATAGTGCTCCTTCGGCCGGTGATTGCCCCTTCGACGAGGAGCATACTCCACATTGTTGATTAATCAACTACTTTTCGGCCCCCGACCTTCCGGCAGCCGGGGCGCTCGGGCACCCCAAGGTTGAACCTTCAACCTTGCGCAGCTACCGTGGACGCGGCTTCGATCGAAGGACGAGCCCCCCACCGCCCGCACCGAAAGGTCATCTCCATGAACAACCCCGTCCTGCGCAACGTCGGGCTGCTCGTCGCCCGAGTGGTCATCGGCATCGTCTTCCTGGCCCACGGCCTGCAGAAGATCAACCAGGGATACTCCGCCACCAAGGCCGGATTCGAGGGCATGGACGTGCCCGTGCCCGCGCTGTCCGCCTTCTACGCCACCTGGGTGGAAACGCTCGGTGGCATCGCTCTCATCATCGGCCTGCTCGTGCCGATCTTCGGCGTCCTGCTGCTGATCAACATGCTCGGCGCGTTCTTCGTCGTCCACATCGGCAACGGCATCTACGTCACCGACGGCGGATGGGAACTCGTCGGGGCCCTCGGCGCGGGTGCGCTGGTGCTCGCCGTCGTCGGCGCCGGCGCCTACAGCGTCGACGCCCTGCTCGCCCGCCGGGTGCGGTTCCTGCAGACCGCGTAGCCGTGGGTGAGGACCGGCGCCCGGGAACCGGGCGCCGGCCTCAGAGCACCTTCGCGAGGAAGTCGCGGGTCCGTTCCTGGCGGGGGCTCCCGAACAGTTCCTTCGGCGTGCCCTCCTCGAGGACGTACCCGTCGGCCATGAACAGCACCCGGTCGGCGACCTCCCGGGCGAAGCCCATCTCGTGCGTGACCACGACCATGGTCATGCCCTCGGCCGCCAGGTCGCGCAGCACCTGCAGCACCTCGCCCACCATCTCCGGGTCGAGGGCGCTGGTCGCCTCGTCGAACAGCATGATGTCCGGATTCATGGCCAGCGCCCGTGCGATCGCGACGCGCTGCTTCTGCCCGCCGGACAGGTTGGCCGGCTTCGCGTCGGCCTTCTCGCTCAGCCCCACCCGGTCGAGCAGGGCGAGCCCCCGCGTCCGTGCCTCCTCCTTGGTCGCCCGCTTCGTCAGCACCGGCGCGAGCACGATGTTCTCGAGGGCCGTCATGTGCGGGAAGAGATTGAAGTGCTGGAACACCATCCCGATGTGGCGGCGCACCCGGTCGATGTCGATCTTCCGGTCGGCGAGGTCGAACCCGTGCACCACCACCGAACCGGCGCTGATGTCCTCGAGCCGGTTCAAGCATCGCAGGAACGTCGACTTGCCCGAACCGGAGGGGCCGATCACGCACACCACCTCGCCGGCGAGGATGTCCACATCGATGCCCTTGAGCACCTCGTTCTCGCCGAACGACTTCTTCAGGCCGCGCACGCGGATCTTCACCTCGCGACCGTCCTCGAGCGGCTGGGCCGCGGCTGCCTCGGTCAACGGTTGATCCTCTTCTCGAGTCGGTCCGACAATTTGGTCAGCGCCATGATGACGACGAAGTAGATCACCCCGATGATCAGCCACATCTGGAACGACTGGAAGTTGCGGGCGATGATGATCCGCCCGGTCTGGGTGAGCTCGGCGATGCCGATCACCGACAGGATCGAGGTGTCCTTCAGCGTGATCACGAACTGATTGATGTACGACGGGATCATGGTGCGCACCGCCTGGGGCATGACCACCTTGCGCATCGCGGGCAGGTAGCCGATGCCGAGGCTGCGGGCGGCCTCCATCTGCCCCTTGTCGACGGACAGGATGCCGCCACGCACGATCTCGGCCATGTACGCGCCCGCGTTGAGCGAGAGCGTGATGATGCCCGCGGTGAACGCCGACATCTGGAATCCGGCCGCGGCCGGGATGCCGAAGTAGATGAAGAAGGCCTGCACCAGCAGCGGGGTGCCGCGGAAGACGTCGACGTAGGCGGTGCCGATCCCGCGCAGGACGATGTTGCGTGAGACCCGCATGAGGCCGAACAGCGCACCGAGCACCAGCGCGATCGCGATCGAGACGACCGACAGCACGAGGGTCAGCCACAGCCCCTCGAGCAGCAGTTGCCAGGTGCTGCGGAGCAGGCCGGGGATGGAGTTGTCGGCCTGCACGGCGCCCTCGCCGAGGTAACTCTCCACGATCTCGTCGTAGCGGCCGTTGTCCCGCAAATTCTGCAGGCCCGCGTTGAACGCGGTGAGCAGCTCGGGATTGCGGCCCTTGTTCACCGCGAACCCGTAGTTCGCACCGGCCTCCTTCTCCGTGACCGTCTTCAGCCCGTTGCCCTGGGCGATGCCGTACGCCAGCACCGGGTAGTCGTCGAAGACCGCGACCGAGTTCCCGGTGCGGACCTCGTCGTACATGCTCGCCGAGTCGGCGAAGTAGACCGTGGTGAACCCGTACTCGCCCTTGATGGACTCGGCGAACGCGGCGCCCTCGGTGCCGTTCTTGACCGCGACGCGCTTGCCTGCCAGATCGGCGTACGACGCGACCTCGTCGTTGCCGGCGAGTACCGCCATCTGCACGCCGGACTCGAAATAGGGATCCGAGAAGTCGAAGACCTGCTTGCGCTCCTCCGTGATCGACATGCCCGCGATCACGCCGTCGGCCTGGTCCGCCTGCACCGCCTGCAGGGCGGCATCGAAGCCCAGCGGACGAACCTCCACGGTGAAGCCCTGATCCTCCGCGATCTCCCGGATCAGGTCCATGTCGATGCCGACGAAGTCGCCCTGCTCGTTCTGGAATTCGAAGGGTGCAAAGGTCACGTCGGTGGCGATGACGTAGGTGCGGCCGGCGGCGGGGGACTGCGCCAGGGCCGCCGGGGTGGCAGCGAGCAGCAGCGCGCCGAGCATGCCGAGCAGGGTCAGCAGCGCCGCACTCCGCCGCGCCGGAGGACGGTGAATTCGGTCACCCAAAGTAATCCCACCTCTGTAATTCGCGCGTCGTGCGGCACGTTTTCCCGAGCGTCGAATCGACGCTAGCCCGCACCTTCGGTCGCGGCCCGGCTATTGATCGAAAATTACGAATCGTCACCTGTCTCGTTACCGAGAAACTGCAGGTAGAAATGGTGCAGTTGCCGTATCAATGCCGATTCGTTACCGTGCCGTGATCGAAGTTGTCGACAGTGCAGGAATAGCCGTGTCACCTTTCACCAAGATCAACCGAGCGAAATCGCCCACGCTGTACGTGGTCGTCGCCGCACTCTTCCTCACCCTTGCGGCCGGCGGCGTCGCCGCCCTGATTCAGCACAAGGAACTCACCCTCGACGTGGACGGTGAGCGGATCGCGCTCAGCACCATGAGCTCCGAGGTCGGCGACGTTCTCGCCGGCGCCGGCTACCCCGTCGGCGAGCACGACGTGGTGGCCCCGGCCGTCGATGCCGAGGTGTCGGACGGGGACACGGTGGTGCTGCGGCGGGCGCGTGAGGTGCAGCTGAGCGTCGACGGTGCCGAGCGCACGGTGTGGACGACGGCGACGACGGTGGACGAGGCGCTGGCGCAGTTCGAGCTGGCGGCGGATGTGTACACCTCGGCGTCGCGGTCGCACCGGTTGCCGCTCGAGGGTGCCGAGCTCGACGTGGTGAGCCCGAAGACGGTGCGGTTGCTCGACGGCGGTGCGCCGGCGGTTCAGGTGCGGATGGCGGCGCCGACGGTCGGGGAGTTCCTGGCCGCGCACGGGGTGGCGCTCGAGCAGGCTGATTCGGTGGTGCCGGCGGTCGATGCGGCGCTGACCGACGGCCTCGAGATCCGCATCACCCGCGACCGCATCGAAACCCGCATCGAGAACCAGCCGGTCCCCGCGCCCGAGCAGCGCGTCGACGACCCGAACATGACCGAGGGTGAGACCGCGCTCGACAACCCGGGCGCTCCCGGTGAGCGCACCGTGACCCTCGACGTGCACACGATCGACGGCGTCGAGGTCGGCCGCACCGAGAAGGCCTCGACCACCGTCCGGGAGCCGGCTCCTGCGATCGTCCGCGTCGGCACCAAGCCGAAGCCGGCCGTGCCCGCCTCCGGACGCTCCTCCACCTGGGACGCCCTCGCGCAGTGCGAGGCCACCGGCAACTGGGCCATCAACACCGGCAACGGCTTCTACGGCGGTCTGCAGTTCACCCAGCAGACCTGGGCCGCGTTCGGCGGCACCCAGTACGCGCCGCGCGCCGACCTGGCCAGCCGCGAGCAGCAGATCGCCGTCGCCGAGAAGGTCCAGGCCGCGCAGGGCTGGGGAGCCTGGCCGGCGTGCACCAGCAAGATGGGACTGCGGTAAGAAGTACGGCTTGTGTCCCCACTGACGAAGATCAACAACTCGCGCTCCGTGCTGTTGTACGCCGTCGTCGCGGCGCTCCTGGCCACCCTGGTGGCCGGCGCCGCGACGGCGCTCGCCCGGCACAAGACCGTGACGATCGACGTCGACGGGGACCGGCTCACCCTGGGCACCATGGGCACCGACGTCCGAGCCGTCCTCGCCCACGCCGGCTACCCCGTCGGCGAGCGCGACGTGGTGGCCCCGGCCGTCGATGCCGAGGTGTCGGACGGGGACACGGTGGTGCTGCGGCGGGCGCGTGAGGTGCAGCTGAGCGTCGACGGTGCCGAGCGCACGGTGTGGACGACGGCGACGACGGTGGACGAGGCGCTGGCGCAGTTCGAGCTGGCGGCGGATGTGTACACCTCGGCGTCGCGGTCGCACCGGTTGCCGCTCGAGGGTGCCGAGCTCGACGTGGTGAGCCCGAAGACGGTGCGGTTGCTCGACGGCGGTGCGCCGGCGGTTCAGGTGCGGATGGCGGCGCCGACGGTCGGGGAGTTCCTGGCCGCGCACGGGGTGGCGCTCGAGCAGGCCGATTCGGTGGTGCCGGCGGTCGATGCGGCGCTGACCGACGGCCTCGAGATCCGCGTCACCCGCCAGCGCACGGTCCGGGTCACCGAGACTCAGCCGCTCGCGCCTCCGGAGCAGCGCATCGAGGATCCCACCATGAACATGAGCCGGACGGTCGTCGAGAACCCCGGCGTGCCCGGCGTGCACGACGTCACCTTCGCCGTCACCACCGTCGACGGCGTCGAGACCACCCGCGAACAGATCGACGCCGTCGTCACCACCCCGGCGCAGCCGCGCATCGTGCGCGTGGGCGCCAAGCCGGGAACCGAGGTGCCGCCCGTCGAGAACGGCGACGCCTGGGACGCCCTCGCGCAGTGCGAAGCCACCGGCGACTGGGCCGTCAACACCGGCAACGGCTACTACGGCGGCCTGCAGTTCGACCAGAGCACCTGGGAGCGCCAGGGCGGCCTGAAGTATGCGCCCCGTGCCGACCTCGCCACCCGGGAAGAACAGATCGCCGTCGCGAGCCGGATGCAGCGTGCCCAGGGCTGGGGAGCGTGGCCGTCCTGCTCGTCCCGCATCGGCGTGCGTTAGGTTCGGCACGTGCCAGACCACTCACCCGGCGACCCCGGCTCGACCCCCCGCGACGGTTCCGACGTGACCGCTCGCGACGGTTCCGACGTGACCGCCCGCGACGGTTCCGACGTGACCGCTCGCGGTCGTGCCGCCCTGCTCGGTCCCGCCGAGGTGCGCGCCCTCGCGGAGGAGTTCGGGGTCCGGCCGACCAAACAACTCGGCCAGAACTTCGTGCACGACGCCAACACGGTGCGCCGCATCGTCTCGGTCGCCGGCGTGGGCCGCGACGACGTGGTGCTCGAGGTCGGCCCGGGCCTCGGCTCGCTGACGCTCGCCCTGCTCGACGTCGTCGACCGCGTCGTCGCCGTGGAGATCGATCCCAGGCTCGCCGAGCGCCTGCCCGCGACGGTCGCCGACCGCGCGCCCGACCTCGCCGGGCGGCTCGACGTCGTCCTGAAGGACGCCATGCGGGTGTATCCGGCCGACCTGCCGGCCACCCCGACGGCGCTCGTCGCGAACCTGCCCTACAACGTCGCGGTGCCCGTGCTGCTGCACTTGTTCGCCGAATTCGACTCGCTGCGCACGGCTCTGGTGATGGTGCAGGCCGAGGTGGCCGATCGGCTCGCCGCCGAACCCGGGAGCCGCGTGTACGGCGTGCCCAGTGTCAAGGCCGGCTTCTTCGGCCACGTCCGTCGCGCCGGGTCGGTGGGCCGGGCCGTCTTCTGGCCGGTGCCCCAGGTGGAATCCGGGCTGGTGCGCATCGACCGCTACGCCGAGCCGCCGTGGCCCACGGACGAGGGGCACCGCCGCAGGGTATTCGCCGTCGTCGATGCCGCATTCGCGCAGCGCCGCAAGACGCTGCGGGCAGCGCTGAGCGGCTGGGCCGGTTCGGCCGCGGAGGCCGAGCGACGCCTGCTCGCCGCCGGGATCGATCCGTCGACGCGGGGGGAGAAGCTGGACGCCGCTGCCTTCGTGCGGATCGCCGCCGCGCAGTGACGGCGCCGGGCAGGGCCGGTACGCAGTGACGGCGCCGGGCGGGTCGGTTCCGTCGCAGCGCTTGGCAGGCGGGCGGATCTGTGCTCTACTGGTACACGGTCGTTAGGTAGTGTGTTCGTGGTTTACCCCTCGCACATTTCTAGTTGCGAGCGGATGCGAAATTCCCACGGAATCCTTCTCAGCCGTCGAGTGACAGGCCCGGACGACGTCGTGTCGTTCGACGAAAGATGAAGGCCGCACGGCTTTCCGAGATGTATGAGGTTGAAAATGGTTGAAGGTACCGTGAAGTGGTTCAACGGCGAAAAGGGCTTCGGCTTCATTGCCCCCGCCGACGGCTCCGCGGACGTCTTCGTGCACTTCTCCGAGATCCAGGGTCGCGGCTTCCGCACCCTCGAGGAGAACCAGCGCGTGAGCTTCGAGGTCGGCCAGGGTCAGAAGGGCCCGCAGGCCACCGGCGTCACCGTCATCGGCTGACGTAGGTCGAACGCTCGGCGCGCGTTCCCCGGGCAGGTGCCTTCTCCGACGGCCTCGTGAGGTCGTCGTGGAAGTGTCGCCGTGAGAGGTGCATCCGAGCAGTGAAGAGGGGCCGGTCCGCAGGGACCGGCCCCTCTTCGTGTCGGTGGGCCGGCGTCGTCGTATCCGGGCGTCGGCGTCGTGTCCTGCGAAAACGTTTCGGCACAACGCTGTTTCGTGGCAGTTCCGGCGATATCGCTGGCGGTGCGGGCGCCGATGTGATCTACTTGCACTCGGTCGTTAGGTAGTGTTCGTGGTTCACCCCTCGCGCATTTCTGGTCGCGAGCGGATGCGATAGCCCACACGGAATCGTTTTCTACCGTCGAGTGACAGACCCGAGCGGCGATGTGTCGCTCGACGAGTGGGGAAGCCTGGTGCTTCCCGAATCTTCTTAGGAATGAACATGGTTGAAGGTACCGTGAAGTGGTTCAACGGCGAAAAGGGCTTCGGCTTCATTGCCCCCGCCGACGGCTCCGCGGACGTCTTCGTGCACTTCTCCGAGATCCAGGGCGGCGGCTTCCGCACCCTCGAGGAGAACCAGCGCGTGAGCTTCGAGGTCGGCCAGGGTCAGAAGGGCCCGCAGGCCACCGGCGTCACCGTCATCGGCTGACACACCCGCCTCACCGGCCGGATGTCACACGAGTTCGGTTCGATCGAATACGTGTGACATCCGGTCATCGCACGCGCCGGCTCAGTCGCTCACAGCGACGGAGCCGGCGCGTTCGTATCGCCGGGCCAGCAGCTCGTGGCGCCGTCCCGCGTGCAGGCACGCGTCCCGCAGTTCCGGCGGATCCAGCACGGTGAAGTCGACGTCGAACGCCGCGAGCCAGCCCGCGATCGACCCGAGCGACGTGCCGCCGAGCGCCACCGCGCAATGGTCGTCGTCGACCGGTTCGAGGGTGCCCCACTGCTCGTCGACCATGGGCGCGATCGACTCGAACGGCGCGTGCAGCAGCACCCGGGCCCGGACCCGGACCGACCCGCGCGCGATGCCCCGGGCCACGAACTCCGCGGCCCCGCCGGGCGGCAGCCCGCGTGTGGTGAACCGCGGACCGGTGGGGATCTTCGGTTCCATCCGGTCGACGCGGAACGACCGCCAGTCCTGCCGGTGCAGATCCCACGCCACCAGATACCACCGTGCCCCGGAGCGCACCAGCCGGTACGGCTCCACCTCCCGCCGCGAGAATCCGCCGTCGTGCGTGCGGTAGTCGAAGCGCAGCCGCTCGTGTGCGTGGCACACCGAGGCGACGGCGGACAGCAGGCCCGCGTCGACCGCGGACGCGGCCGGAGCCTGCTCGACCACGTCCACCCGCAGCGCCTCGAGCCGGTGCCGCAACCGCGACGGCATCACCTGCCGCAGCTTGGCCAGGGCGCGACCCGAGGCCTCCCTGATGCCCGTCACCGAGCCGGTCGCGCCGGACTGCAGCGCGACCGCCACCGCGACGACCTCCTCGTCGTCGAGCAGCAGCGGCGGCATCTCCGCACCCGCGCCGAGGCGGTACCCGCCGCCGACCCCGACGGTCGCGTCCACCGGGTAGCCGAGGTCGCGAAGCCTGTCGACGTCGCGGCGCACCGTGCGGGTGGTGATCTGCAGGCGTTCGGCGAGCTCGGTGCCGGACCAGTCCCGCCGGGTCTGGAGCAGCGACAGCAGGCGCAGCAGGCGAGCGGACGTTTCGCGCATGGCCCGAGCATGCCAGCGAACGAGGACAGCCGTCGTCCGCAATCGGTTCCGCGCGGGTGCGTAAGCTGTATATCCGTGCTGTCCGTCGTTCCGAGCCCCGTCACCGTGCGGGCGCCGTCCAAGGTGAATCTGCACCTCGCCGTCGGTGACCTGCGCGACGACGGATACCACGAGCTGCGCACGGTCTTCCACGCACTGTCGCTGAGCGACGAGGTGTCCGTCGCCCGCGCCGACACGCTGAGCCTGCGGGTACGCGGTGCCGACGCCGCGGCCGTCCCCACCGACGCCGGCAACCTTGCGTGGCGGGCGGCGGCCCTGCTCGCCGAGCGCGCCGGACGCGCACCCGAGGTCGCCATCACGATCGACAAGGGCATTCCCGTCGCGGGTGGCATGGCCGGCGGCAGCACCGATGCCGCCGCCACGCTCGTCGCCCTCGACGCCCTGTGGGGGCTCGGTCTCACCCGCGACGACCTCGACGAGTTCGCCGCCGAACTGGGCAGCGACGTCCCGTTCTGCCTGCACGGCGGCACCGCCATCGGCACCGGGCGCGGCGAGCGCCTGGTGCCCGTGCTCTCCCGCGGCACGTTCCACTGGGTGCTGGCCCTCGCCAAGGGCGGCCTGTCCACCCCGGTGGTGTTCCGCGAGCTGGACCGGCTCCGGGCCGAGGGCTCCCCGCCCCGGGTCGGCGGACTCGACAGTCTGCTGCAGGCGCTTGCCGCCGGCGATCCCCACGCGCTGGCGCCGCTGCTGGGCAACGACCTGCAGGCCGCTGCCCTGTCGCTCGAGCCCGCGCTGCGGCGCACCCTGCGCGCGGGCGTGGAGGCCGGGGCCCTGGCGGGCATCGTCTCCGGGTCCGGACCCACATGCGCGTTCCTGTGCGCCGACGCCGCCGCGGCGGTGACGGTGAGCGCCGAGCTGGCCGGAGCCGGCGTGTGCCGGACGGTGCGCGTGGCCTCCGGGCCGGTCCCGGGCGCGCGCGTCGTCGACAACTCCCACCACTGATCTCTCGGAAGGCATTGCTCCGCGTGGCGAATCTGATCAACCTCGAACAGGTCTCGAAGTCCTTCGGCATCAAGCCGCTGCTGGACTCGGTGTCCCTCGGCGTGCAGGAAGGTGAACGCATCGGCGTCGTCGGCCTCAACGGCGGCGGCAAGACCACCCTGCTCGAGGTCCTCACCGGCCTCGAGGAGCCCGACTCGGGCCGGGTCAGCCGGGTGGGCGGGCTGCGCATGGCGGTCGTCACCCAGCGCGGGGTTCTGCCGCCCGGGTCCACGGTCGGGCAGGTCGTGCTCGGGCCGTTGGGTGTCGCCGAGCACGAGTGGGCCGGCGACGCCCGGATCCGTTCCGTCCTCGCGGGCATCGGCGTCGACCGGCTCGGTCTCGACGCGCTCGTCGACGGTCTCTCCGGCGGCGAGCGACGGCGCGTCGCGCTCGCGGCCGCGCTCGTGCAGGACCTCGACCTGCTCGTGCTGGACGAACCCACCAACCACCTCGACGTCGAGGGCGTGCAGTGGCTCGCCGAGCACCTGCTCGCCCGGCGCAGCGCCCTCGTCGTCGTCACCCACGACCGGTGGTTCCTCGACACCGTCGCGACCCGCACGTGGGAGGTCGTGAACGGGCAGGTGGAGAGCTACGAGGGCGGCTACAACGACTGGATCTTCGCCCGCGCCGAGCGGGCCCGGCAGGCCGATGCGATGGAGGAACGGCGCCGCAACCTCGCGCGCAAGGAACTGGCGTGGCTGCGGCGCGGGGCTCCGGCGCGCACCTCGAAGCCGCGCTACCGCATCGAGGCGGCGGAGTCGCTGATCGCGAACGTGCCGCCGCCGCGGGACACGGTGGCGCTGGCGTCGTTCGCCAAACGGCGCCTCGGCCGGGTGGTCATCGAACTCGAGGACGCGACGCTGACCACCCCCGACGGCCGGGAATTGGTGCACGACCTCACGTGGCGGCTCGGCCCGGGCGAGCGGATCGGCCTGGTCGGGGTCAACGGATCGGGGAAGACGACGCTGCTGCGCACCCTCGCCGGGGAACTCGAACCGGCGTCGGGTCGTCGCATCCAGGGCAAGACCGTCGAGATCGGTTGGCTGCGACAGGAACTCGACGACCTGCCCACCGACCTGCGGGTGCTCGACGCGGTCAAGGACGTGGCTGAGCGGATCACCCTGGGGGACAAGGAGATCTCGGCCGGCCAGCTCGCCGAACGGCTCGGCTTCACCCCGGCGCGGCAGCGCACCCCCGTCGGCGACCTCTCCGGCGGCGAGCGCCGACGGCTGCAGCTGACCCGGGTGCTCATGGCCGAGCCGAACGTGCTGCTGCTCGACGAGCCCACCAACGACCTGGACATCGACACCCTGCAGCAGCTCGAGGACCTGCTGGACGGCTGGGCGGGCACCATGGTGGTCATCTCCCACGACCGCTACCTGATCGAGCGGATCTGCGACTCGACGTGGGCGCTGTTCGGCGACGGCAGGCTCACCAACCTCCCGGGCGGGATCGACGAGTACCTGCGCCGGCGCGCGGCGCTGGGCGACGGGGACATCCCGTCGTCGGCCTCCACCGTGGCAAAGGCGTCGACTCCGGATCAGATTGCGGCGCAACCGAAGCGCGACGGTGCGGCCGAGCGCGCCGCCCGCAAGGAACTGGCACGGCTCGAGCGGAGCGTGGCGAAGCTGACCGAGCGCGAGGAGAAGCTGCACCACGACCTCGCCGACGCGGCCACCGACCCCGATCGCCTGCAGAAGCTCGACGCCGAGCTGCGCAGCGTGGTCGCGGAGAAGGAGGCCGCCGAGGAGCAGTGGATGGAGCTGGCGGGAGAACTGGAATAGGGATCGGTTACCGGACTGTCTCCGGGACGCGATAGTCGTAGATCCAGCGCTGGTTGTCCCGACGGGACGCAGCGCGCAGGATCACCGGCAGGGCCGCGTCGCGCAGCATCCGGCGGACCGGGCCCACGGACTTGTAGCTGCCGTTGCGCCTGCCCTGCTCCACGATTCGCTCGACCCGGCCGCGGCGCAGGCGCTCGTAGGCCGCGAGCGCGTCGGCGGTGCCGGGGATGTCGCGCAGGCACCGGGCGAGCACGAGGGCGTCCTCGACGGCCATGGATGCACCCTGTCCCGACGACGGCGAGGCGGCGTGCGCCGCGTCGCCGACGAGTACCATACGGTCGGTGCGCCAGGTGGGGACGGTGGGCAGGTCGTAGGTGCTCCATCCGCGGACGATCTCCTCGGTGGCATCGACGATCCGCAGCGCGGGACCGGCGTCGGCGGCGAAGAGGGTGCGCAGTTCGTCGCGCCACCGATCCGGGGTGAGCGCGGCGAGGTCCCCGGGGGCCGGTTCGGTGCGCCGGCCCGGGTTGGCGAACCACCACACGTCACCGTCGGGGTGGGCGAGGTACCCGAAGAAGCACCGCGCGCCGAAGACGAAGTGCGCCGTGCCCGGCTCCACGTCGAGCCGCAGGCCCTTCGCGAACCCGCCGGTGTTGAGGAGGCCGAGGTAGCAGGGCTCGGGGGCGTGGGGGTCGAGGACCGCGCGCGTGCGGGAGTGCAGCCCGTCCGCCCCGATCAGCAGGTGCGCTTCGGCCGACGTGCCGTCGGTGAAGTCGGCCCGCACACCGTCGCCGCAGGGGCGGGCGTCGGCCAGGCGTTTGCCGTATTCGATTCGCACGCCACGACGCAGAGCCTCGTCGCGGAGCACTCGATAGAGGTCGGCGCGCCGGAGGGTGCGGCTTGCCGCGCCGAACGAGGTCACGCCGCCGTTGTCGAACTCGGCCAGCAGTTTCCCGGTGCCACTGCAGATGCGCATCCGGCGGGTCTCCATGCCGACGCCGGCAAGGTCGAGGTCGAGCAGGTGTAGCGCCTCGAGGCCGTTGGTGGCGACGGTGAGGAACGCGCCCACGCCGTCCGCCATCCGGTCGTGCCCTTCGTAGACGACGGGGTGGAGTCCCGCCTGTTGTAGCGCCATTGCCGTGACCGGTCCGGCGATGCCCGCTCCGATGATCGCTACGGTGTTAGTCATACTTACACTATACATAAAATGACCATGACGGACGGGTGGATATGCTCCACCGATGGCCACACCGCGCAGATCGGTCCTCGCCATGGCGTTGTTGTCGATGCTCTCCGAGGAACCCATGCACGCCTACCGGATCCAGCAGCTGATCAAGGAGCGGCACAAGGACGACGTCGTCAACGTCGCGCAGCGCAACAGCGTCTATCAGACACTGGACAGGCTGCTGCGCGACGGCCTGATCGAAGTGCAGGCCACCGAGCGGGCCGAGAACCGCCCCGAGCGCACCACCTACCGGCTCACCGAGCCCGGGCGCATGATCCTGCGGCAATGGCTGACGACGATGCTCGCCGAACCGGCACGCGAATTCCCGGAATTCCCGGCCGCTCTGGCATTTCTGCCCAGTCTCACCCCCGACGAGGCGGCCGCAGCATTGCGGGCGCGCGTCGCGGCGCTCGAGCGGAACCTGGAGGCGCTGGCCGCCGGCCTGGCGGGCGCGGCCGCGTTCCTGCCGCGGTTGTTCGTCGTCGAGGACGAGTACCGGCGGGCCGTGCTGGCAGCCGAGCTCGGCTACGTGCGCGCGCTCACCGACGACATCGCCGCGGGCCGCCTGCGCTGGTGAGCGCGCGGGCGACCCGCCCCGAGCCGCCTACAATCCCAGCAGCTTGCTGATGATCTCGTTCATGATCTCGGTGGTGCCGCCGCCGATGCCGAGAACGCGGGCATCGCGGAAGTGGCGTTCGACCTCGCTCTCGCGCATGCAGCCGAGGCCGCCGAAGAGCTGCACCGACTCCATCACCGCGTGGTCGCACACCCGGACGGCGAAGTTCTTCGCCATCGACGTCTCGAGCAGCATCGCCTCGCCGTTCACCCAGCGTTCGGCGACGGAGCGGCAAAAGGTGTGGGCCGCAGCGATCTCGGTTGCCGTCTCCGCGAGCCGGTGGCGCACCACCTGACGGCTCGACAGGGGCCGGCCGAACGTCTCGCGCGAACGGACCCACTCCACCGCCAGGTCGTAGCAACGCCGCGCGGTGGCGACGGCCTGGAACGCGAGCGAGAGCCGCTCGCCCTGGAACTGCTGCGCGATCTGTGCGAACCCGCTGTTCTCCTCGCCGATCAGGTTCGCGACGGGCACCCGCACGTCGTCGTAGAACAGTTCGGCGGTGTCCGAGCACAGCCAGCCCATCTTGTCGAGCTTGCGCGAGACCGTGAATCCCGGTGTGCCGGTGGGCACGACGATCAGCGAGATGCCCCCGGCTCCCGCCGCACCCGTGCGGACGGCGGTGGTGACGAAATCGGCGCGCGTGCCGGAGGTGATGTACAGCTTGGCGCCGTTGATCACGTACTCGTCGCCGTCGCGGCGGGCGGTGGTCCGGATGCCCGCGACGTCGGAACCCCCGCCCGGCTCGGTGATACCCAGCGAGCCGATCATCCGGCCCTCGAGGGCGGGCCGGGCGAACCGCTCGATCAGGTCCCGGTTCCCGGACGCGACGATGTGCGGGGTGGCGATGCCGTGGCTGAACAACGCGGAGATCAGGCCGGACGAGCCGCCCGCGAGGATGATCTCCTCGAGGATCGCGAGCATGTCGAGCGGGTTGCCGCCGGAACCGCCGTGCTCCTCGGCGACCGAGGCGCCGAGCAGCCCGGCGTCGGCCGCCGTGCGGTGCAGCTCGGGCGGGACGGCGCCCTCGCGCTCCCAGGTGTCGAGGTGCGGGAGGATCTCCTTGCGGGTGAAGTCGGCGGCGAGCCGGCGCAGCGCGGCCCGCTCGGGGGTGTCCCAGGTTTCCCTGTTCAACGTCGTGGTCATCGTCCGCTCCAGATGGGTGTGCGCTTCTCCATGAAGGCCATGACGCCCTCGAGGGTGTCGGCGCTGGTGGTCAGTCGGGCCAGGGCGGCGTCGGTCGCGGCCCACGCCTGTTCCTCGGACGGGACGATGCCGTCGACGATCCCGCGCGCGATCGTCTTGCTCGCCTGCACGGCCAGGGGTGCGCCGGCGGCGACGAGGTCGGCGAGTTCGAGCGCGGTGGTGAGGAGGTCGGTCCGCGGAACGACGCGGTTGACCAGACCCCAGCGCAGCGCGTCGGCCGCGGCCATCGGCTTGCCGGTGAGCACGAGCTCCATCGCGACGGCCCGCGGGAGGGCTTCGACGATCCGGAACACGCCGCCGGCGCCGGCGATGAGGCCGCGGTGGACCTCGGGCAGCCCGAATTCGGCGGTGTCGGCGGCGACGACGAGGTCGCTCGCGAGGGCGAGCTCGGTACCGCCGCCGAGGGCGGTGCCGTTGACCGCCGCGACGATCGGCTTGGTGATGTGGTGCCTGACCACGCCGGCGAAGCCCCAGTGCGCGGTCTCGGGCGGGGTCACCCCACCCGGGCCGGCGGTGCCGAGCGCCTTGAGATCGGCGCCGCCGCAGAACACGCTGTCCCCGGCGCCGGTGAGGACGACGACGCGCACGTCCGGATCCTTGTCGGCGCGTTCCCACGCCTCGCCGAGGCCGGTGTGCACGTCGGCGTCGATGCTGTTGGCGGCCTTGGGCCGGTTGATGGTGACGAGCAACGTGTGGCCGCGCTGCTCGACCAGGACGACGGGCTCGGTCATGCGGGGGTCTCCTCGGGGACGGGGTCGGTCAGGGTGACGGTGAGGGCGCCACCGCGGTCGACGACGTGGACGGTGCGGCCGGCGAGGTCGGGACCGCCGGCGAGCACCGCCGCGCCCGCCGCATCGGTGTAGCCGGAGACCCGGCGGCCGTCGGGGGTGGTGCCCACCAGGAACCCGATCGCCGGGTGGCCGTCGCGCCCGTATTCTGCGGTGGCCGTGTGGATCTCGACCTCTCCGGTGTAGTCGGCGGCGAACTCGGGTGCGGTGGCGGTCAGCACGCGGGGCTCGGGGTCGCCGACGTACCCGCGGGTGTGCGGGGCGGCGGCGAGCACGACGGTGTGCTGGTAGGTCAGGTAGCCGCCGTTGCCGTGGACGAGGGCGATCTCGGCGTCGGTGCGCAGCCGGCGCGTGACGGCGACGAACGAGTGCAGCGTGTAGCTGTTGAGCGGTCCGCCGAAGAACGAGTGGCCGCCGGTGACGCTCGGGACGGTCTCGCGGGGCAGGCCGAGGTGCTCGATGAGCAGCTTCGGCACCACGGGGAAGCAGCTGTAGGCGTCCACGATGTCGAGGTCGGCCGGCCGGAGATCGGTGCGTTCGAGGGTGCGGGCGAGGGCGTCGGCCAGCGCCGCGGACCGGTCGAAGTCGGCGCGGGCGAGGATGTCGGCCGGCTCGGTCGCGCCCGCACCGCCCCACACGTACACGATCCGGTCCTCGGCGACGCCGAGCTCGCGGGCGGTCGCGAGGGAGGTGACGACGACGGCGGCCGCCTGGTCGACGAACGGCATCGCGTTGAGCAGCAGCGGGTACGGGGCGGTGACCATCCGGTTGCGGGGGCCGACGGCGGTGATGTCCTCGGCGGTGCGCAGGTCCGGGTTCCAGGCGGCGGGGTTGCGGCCGGCGATCTCCGAGAACGCGGCGTACAGCTGGGCGGACCAGGCCAGCGACTCGTCGCGGGAGTGACCGAGTTCGTGGCTGAGCCGGGTCTCGAACAGCGGGTAGACGCGCGTGGGTGCGATCATCCCGGCGCGCTGCATGGCGGGGCTGCCGAGGTCGTCGGGGTCGAACGCCGGCGGCCCGCCGGGGTCGGTGGTCCAGCCGAGCGTGGCCGGGTCGGTGCCGGTCTTCGTCGCGGCGGTGACCGAGGCCTGGGACTCGCCGCCGACGAGCAGCGCGACACCCGCGGCGCCGGTGGCGATCTCGTGGGCGATCCGGTCGAGCAGGGCGGCCGGCCAGTGCCCGCCGATGGGGCTGGTGTGGGTGCGGACCGCTGCGGCGCCGAGACGCGCGGCGAGCAGGGCGGGCAGGTCGTCGTACGCCCAGCTCGCGGTCTTGACGGCGTACACGGAGTCGATGCGCTGGGCGAGTCCGTCGGCACCGGAGTCGGCGAGGGCGGCCACGGCGGCCTCGTGGATCAGGTCGAGCGGTTCGCGGGGGTCGGCGGGGGCGCCGGCGCGTCCGGAGCGCAGGTCGCCGACGCCGACGACGACGGGTACCCGGGCAGGGTCGGTCATGGCGGTCCTCGGGGGAGTTGTCCTGGGATCGGTCACCCGCACACTAATACGGACTGATTCAGTCTGTAAATGGGGTGGGGTGTCTGGCACACTGCAGACCGTGACCGAGCCGACCGTCCGTCGCCGGGGCCGACCCCGCGACGCCGACCTCGAGGACCGCGTCTACGACGCGGTGATCGAGGTCTACTCCGAGACCAGCTGGCGCGGCTTCACCATCGACGCGGTCGGCAGGCGCGCCCGGGTGGGCCGCGCGGCGCTGTACCGGCGCTGGGCCACCAAGGACGAGTTGCTCGTGCAGGCCCTCGAGGCGCGCAGCCCGCTGCCGGTGCCGATCGACACCGGATCGTTGCGCTCGGACCTGGTCGAGCTCGTCACCCAGCTGCTGCGCGGCTACCGCACCACGCCCGGGCTGGTGAGCCTGCGCGTCGCGCTCGACGCCCGCGTGCACCCGGACCTGCTGGCCAACCTGACCACCACGCTCAACCGGAGCCGCCTCGTCGCGGCCCGCACCATCGTGCTGCGGGCGGTCGAGCGGGGCGAGCTGCCCCCGGCGGTCTCGGTGACCCTGCTGCTCGAGATGGTCACCGGCGCGGCGCTCAGTCACGTGCTGTTCTCCCTCGCCGACCCGGGATCGGCGGCGGACGACGACGCCTATGCCCGCACGCTCGTCGACGCCGCGATCCGGGCGCTGGTCGCGGAACGGGAACACGATCCAGGTGCCGTGACCTAACTGCAATCGAATTGCCCGGCGAGCCGCCGAAATCGATACCCTCCGAGGGTGATCCCGGCTAGCCTGGCTGACAGGTCTTACCTGTGGTGGGAGGCGCGAGAATGGATCTGCAGGCGATAGGTGAGATCGAGCGGCTGAAGTACCGCTACGCGCGGGCGCTCGACACGAAGTCGTGGATCGAACTGGCCGACACCATGGTTCCCGAGGCCACCGCCGTCTACGGCGAGCACCTGAGTTTCGAGTCGCGCGACGCGTTCCTGAACTTCCTCGAGAACACCCTCGGATCCCACGTCATCACCGAACATCACTGTGGCCATCCCGAGATCGACGTCGAGGGCGACACGGCCACGGGCATCTGGTTCCTGGCCGACACGGTGGTGGTGCCCGAGGACGGGCTGGTGATGCGCGGGTCCGCCTACTACCACGACCGCTACGTGCGCTGCTCCGACGGGCGCTGGCGCATCTCCCATACCGGATACGAAAGAAACTGGGAGACAGTCACATCCGTGTCCGACATGCCCAGCTTCCGGCTCACGTCGAACCGGTGGTCGCTGCTGCAGCAGCCGCCCCGCGCATCCTGAACCACCCGAGAGGAGGGGACCCCGCCCGATGACCGCGACCGACACCGAAGTCTTCCCCCGGGCCGGTGCGCTCCCGTATCTCATCGTGGCGCGCGCCCGCAGCGCCATCGACTGGTACCGGCAGGTGTTCGGCGCGACACTGGCCGCGGACCCCGTGGTGCTGGAGGACGGCCGGATCGGGCACGCCGAGCTGGTCTTTCCGACCGGAATGGTCTACCTCGCGGAGGAGTTCCCCGAGATGGGCCTGGCCGCGCCCGAGGCCGGCGCGACGTCGGTGAGCCTGATGCTGCCGGTCGCCGACACCGACGCCGTTCTCGCGAAGGCCCACGACGCCGGCGGCACCGTCGAGCGCTGGATCGCCGAGAGCCACGGTCACCGCAACGCCACGCTGCTCGATCCGTTCGGGCACCGCTGGCTGCTCATCGGCCCCCCGACCGGTCGCCGGCAGGACGGCACCGCCGGTACCGGACAGTAGGCCGCGGTGCGCCGAGTTCGACACGCGCGCCGCCGGGCTCACACGATCGGCCGTCGGGGGAGCGGCCCGGTAGGCTCCGCCCCGTGACCGACACCTTCATCCGCACCCGCGTCGCCAACGGCATCGGCGAGGTGGTGCTCGACCGGCCGGTGGCGCTCAACGCCCTCGACTCGTCGATGATCCGCGACATGTACGAGGCCCTGCTGGCGTGGCGCGACGACCCCGAGATCACCGCGGTGCTGGTCACCAGCGCATCCGACCGGGCGTTCTGCGCGGGCGGCGACATCAAGCCGGTGCGGGACGCCGCCGTGGCCGGCGACACCGCCACGGTGCGGGACTACTTCGCGAACGAGTACCGGCTCGACGAACTGGTCGCCACCTACCCCAAGCCGTATCTCGCGCTCCTCGACGGCGTCACGATGGGCGGCGGGCTGGGCATCTCGGTACACGGCGCGGTGCGCGTCGTGACGGAGAAGGCGATGCTGGCGATGCCGGAGACGGCGATCGGCTTCATCCCCGACGTCGGCGCCAGCCACTTCCTGCCGCGGCTGCGCGGCACCACCGCCCGCTGCGACGCGGTCGGCCTGTATCTGGCGCTGACCGGCGCCCGCGCCGACGCGGGCGACGCCATCGCCGTCGGCCTGGCCACCCACTTCGTTCCCAGTCACCGGATCGAAGCCCTCGCCGACCGGATCCGCGAGGGACACTGGCAGCTGGCGCTCGACGAGTTCGCCGAGGCGGCCCCCGCATCGGCGATCGCCGACCGCTACGCCGACATCGACGCGGTGTTCGGCGACGGCACCGTCGCCGACGCCGTCGAACGGCTCTCCGGCGACCACGACCTCGACGAGCAGTGGGCCGTCACCACCCGCGCGGCGCTGTGCGCGGCGTCCCCGACGAGCCTCTGGGCCACCGCGGAGCTGCTGCGTCGCGGCGCCGAGAGCACCCTGGGCGAGTGCTTCGCGCGGGAACTCGAGGTCGCGGTGCGGATCACCGCCGAGCCCGACTTCGCCGAGGGGGTGCGCGCGGTGCTCGTCGACAAGGACCGCAACCCGTCGTGGTCGCCGCGGGGGATCGGCGAGGTGGACCCGGCCGTCGTCGCGGGGCTGTTCCGGGAGTAGACGCTCGGCCGGCCGCAGTCCCGCGCGGGGAGTGGGGCGCGACGAGACGACGCATCCGCGCACGAAATCCTCAGCAGTGCGGGTTGTTTCGTGCGTTGCCGACCGGCGGGGGCGCGGATGCGGGCGTCAGCGTGCGCTGCGCTGCGGCGCGAGCAGGTCGACGACGATCTCCTGGCCGCCCAGCACGGCGCGGATCTCCGGGTTCTCGAACCCGCCCGCGACGAGGTACTCGCCGAGCAGGGTGAGCAGTTCGTCGGTGCCGATCGTCGGGTCGGAGGCGGGGGGCCGCTGCGCGCGGGCGGCGAGTTCGGTGTGCGCCAGTCGCGCCGCGATCCGCACGGATGCCACTCCCATCGAGTTGCGGCGCGACGCGGCGGTCGGCGTGCTGTCCGCGGCGACGCCGTTCGTGCCGGCGACGATCTCGTCGAAGCTCGGCAGCGAGAGCGGATCGGTGCCGTTGCCACCGGCCTCGTCGGCGACGTCGTGGTCCGCCGCGTGGCTTCCCACCGAGTGCGGGGCGGACGCGCCGTTACCGGTCAGGGTTCCCGGCAGGGGATAGACGAAGGTGCCCGCCCGCTTGGGCCCCGGCGACTCGTCCGCCGGGTCGGAACGGCCGCGCAGCGGCGTGCCGTCGGTCGGTGCGGCCGAGTCGTCGTCCATGAACGCTCCTGACATCCGCGAGCTCGGTCGGCTCGACGGCACAGCAAACTACCAGTAACACCAGCCCCACGCACCACGGGCGTCCCTAATCGGCGGTGGCCACCAGCGGCTCGAGGGTGAGCTCGGGAAGTTCCTTCTGGATGTACTGCAGCCGCCACTTGTCGCTCACCAGCGCCAGCAGCACCCCGTCCGAGCGGGTGAAGACCTCGACGCCGCGCTGCCGGTTCAGCTCGTCCGCCGAGGCCGCGTCGGTGCGGCGGGCCAGCGCGTAGCCGAGCGGTTCCATCCGCGGCTCGACGTTGTACTCGGCCTTCATCCGGGCCGCCACCACCTCGAACTGCATGGGACCGACGGCTGCCATCACCGGGGACGCGTCGCCGCGGATGTCGTTGCGCAGGATCTGCACCACGCCTTCGGAGTCGAGTTGATCGACGGCCTTGCGGAACTGCTTGTACTTCGAGGCGCTCTCGGCGCGCAGGATCGAGAAGTGCTCGGGCGCGAACGACGGGATCGGCGGGAACTCCACCTTCCTGTCCACGTACAGGGTGTGCCCGGGCGCGAGAGCCGTGGCGTTGACCAGGCCGACCACGTCGCCGGGGTAGGCGTTCTCGACCGTGGACCGTTCCCGGCCGAACACCGTCAGCGCGTACTTGGTGGCGAACGGCTTGCCCGTCTGCGCGTGCGTGACGACCATGCCGCGCTCGAACACCCCGGACACCACCCGCATGAACGCCAGGCGGTCGCGGTGCGCGGTGTCCATGCCCGCCTGCACCTTGAACACCACGGCGCTGAACGGGTCGTCCACGTTGCGGGAGTTGCCGTTCACGTCGAGCCGGGCGCGCGGCGGCGGCGCCAGCGCGACGAGGGTGTCGAGGATCTGCCGGACACCGAAGTTGAGCATCGCCGACGCGAAGATCACCGGCGAGGTCTGCCCGGCCAGGAACAGCTCCTGGTCGTGGTCCTGCCCGCTGGCCGACAGCAGCTCCGACTCCTCGGCCGCCTCGATCCACGTCTCGCCCTCGCGGTCCTCGGCCTCGCCGGGGGAGAGCCGGTCCTCGGGGGCGATCTTCGCGCCGCCGGCGGTGCGGGTGAACTTGACGTACTCGACCGGTGCGCCGTCCTCGCCGCGGCGCAGCAGGCCGCGGAAGTCGCCGGCGATGCCGACGGGCCAGAACAGGGGGGTGGGGGTCAGGCCGATGCGCTCGTCGATCTCGTCGAGCAGTTCCAGCGGGGTCCGGCCGGGCCGGTCCCACTTGTTGATCACGGTGATGACGGGGATGCCCCGGTGCCGGCACACCTGGAACAGCTTGAGCGTCTGCGGCTCGAGGCCCTTGGCGGCGTCGATGAGCATCACCGCCGCATCCACGGCGGTGAGCACCCGGTAGGTGTCCTCGGAGAAGTCGGAGTGGCCGGGGGTGTCGACGAGGTTGATCACGTTGACGACGTCGTCGCCGGACTCCTCGGAGCGATAGTTGAACTGCAGCGCCGTGGAGCTGACGGAGATGCCGCGGGCCTTCTCCATCTCCATCCAGTCGGACACGGTGGACTTGCGCCCGGCCTTGCCGTGCACCGCACCGGCCTCCGCGATGACCTTCGCATGCAGGGCCAGCGCCTCGGTCAGCGTGGACTTGCCGGCGTCCGGGTGGGAGATCACTGCGAAGGTGCGGCGGCGACCCGCTTCCGCGAGCACTTCCTTCGACGACACGGCGGTGTTGCCGGCGTCGTTGCCGGTGGAAACGGGCGGGGTAGTCAACGCAGGAGAACCTCTCGAAGCGGATGTGCGGCTCGTGGATGCGCGCGGGCGGCTCGCGCATCGCAGACAACTCGTCCATGTTACTCGGCGATTGAATGTCGATTTCCGCCAGATTCGGTCACATTCGCCGAAGAGACTCCCCCTCGGCGCGGATCGGGGGCACCCTGGGCGTGGTCGTATCCGGCGTGAGGAGTGGTTCGTGAGCAGATTCACCGACGAGATGTACGAGACCGCGGCTCGCTCGCCGCATGCTCTGGTCACCGGCGAGCCGGACGCCCCGCTGCGGCAGACGTGGGGGCAGATCCACGAGCAGGCCCGGCGCATGGCCGGTGCCCTCGCCGCGGCCGGCATCGGCCACGGCGACGCCGTCGGCATCCTCGCCGGGAATCCGGTGGACATCGCCCCCGCCTGCCAGGCCGTGTGGATGCGCGGTGCCTCGGTGACGATGCTGCACCAGCCCACCCCGCGCACCGACCTGGCCCTGTGGGCCCGCGACACCGAGGTCGTCATCGGCATGATCGGCGCCCGCACCGTGGTGCTCGGCGCCCCCTTCGAGATCGCCGCGCCGCTGCTCGCCGAGCGGGGCATCCCCGTCGTCACGATCGCCGAGATGGACGCCGGCACGCCCGTCGACCCGCTGCCCACCGACGAACAGGACATCGCGCTGCAGCAGCTGACCTCCGGGTCCACGGGATCCCCGAAGGCCGTGCAGATCACGCACGAGAACTTCTACGTCAACGCGTACGCGATGATCGAGCGGATCAAGTTCTCCCTCGACGACGACGTGATGGTCAGCTGGCTGCCGCTGTTCCACGACATGGGGATGGTCGGGTTCCTCAGCGTGCCCATGCAGGTCGGCGCCGAGGTCGTCTCCGTGACCCCGCTCGACTTCCTGCGGTCCCCGCTGCTGTGGGCCGAGCTGATGAGCAAGTACCGCGGAACCGTAACGGCCGCACCGAACTTCGCGTACTCGCTGCTGGCGCGCAAGCTTGCGCAGGCGCCCGACGGCGCGGTCGACCTGTCGTCGGTGCGGTGGATGTGGAACGGTGCCGAGCCGGTCGACCCGGACACCATGGAGGCCCTCGCCGCCGCCGGCGCCCGGTTCGGCCTCGACCCCGCCGCGCTCGCGCCGGTCTACGGCATGGCCGAGACCACCCTCGCGGTCTCGGTGCCGGACCCCGGACGCGGGCAGATCCTCGATCTCGTCGACCCCGACCTGCTCGAGGCCGGCGGGATGGCGGTGCCGTCGAGCCGGTCCAACGCCCGTCGCCTGCCCACTCTCGGCCACCTCGTGCCCGGCCTCGAGGGCCGCGTCGTCGGCCAGGACGGGGAGCTGCTGCCGCCCCGCGGCGTCGGCATCATCCAGTTGCGCGGCAAGGCGGTCACCCACGGCTACCTCACCGTCGACGGTCCGGTGCCCGCGCAGGACTCGCAGGGCTGGTTCGACACCGGCGACGTGGGCTACTTCACCGAGGACGGCCTGATCGTGGTGTGCGGACGCGTCAAGGACGTCATCATCATGGGCGGGCGCAACGTCTATCCCACCGACATCGAACGGGCCGCGTGCAGCGTCGACGGCGTGCGCCCCGGCAACGCCGTCGCGATCCGCCTCGACGCCGGCGACAAACGCGAGTCGTTCGCGGTCGCCGTCGAGACCAACCGGATCGACGATCCGGAGGAGGTGCGCCGCATCGAACACGACGTCGTGCACGCGGTCGTCGCGGAGGTCGGGGTGCGGCCGCGCACCGTCGCGGTGCTCGGGCCGGGCAGCATCCCGAAGACGTCGTCGGGCAAGCTGCGCCGTGGCAGCTCCGTCCACCTGCTGGGCGGCTGACGCCGCGCTCAGTGCACCTGCTGGGCGGCTGACGCCGCGCTCAGTGCAGCCTGTTCTGCGCCTCTTCCAGGCCGACCCGCAGCAACAGCTCCACCGCGTCGGCGGCCTGCTCGCGGATCAGGTCGAGGTCCTTGCGTTCGGTCGAGGAGAACGGCTTGAGCACGTAGTCGGCCGGGTCCATGCGGCCGGGCGGGCGGCCGATCCCGATGCGGGTGCGCAGGTAGTGCTTGGTGCCGAGGGCACTCGAGATCGACCGCAGCCCGTTGTGGCCGTTCTCGCCGCCGCCGAGCTTGAGCCGGATCGTGCCGAAGTCCAGGTCCAGCTCGTCGTGGAGGACGACGACGTCGGCGGGCTCGACGGAGAAGAACCGCGCGAGTCCGGCGACCGGCCCGCCCGAGAGGTTCATGTAGGTGCGTGGCTTGGCGAGGATCACCTGCCGGCCGTCGAGGCGGGCCTGCACGATGTCGGCGTTGCTGCGCTTGTGCGCGCTGAACTTTCCGCCGACCCGGGCGGCGAGCGTGTCGGCCACCATGCAGCCGACGTTGTGGCGGGTCTTCTCGTACTGCGGGCCGGGATTGCCCAGCCCGACGACGAGGGCGGTGCCGTCGCTCACTTGGCGGTGTCCTTCCGTTGCGGCGGGTGTTGTCACGACGGCGGCGCGTCATCCCGTGGGATGACGCGCCGCTCGTCACGTCACGCGGAGCCGGTGGGGGCTCAGGCCTCCTCGGCCTCGGCGGCCTCGCCCTCCGCGGTCTCGCCCTCCATCGCGGCGGCGGTCGGTGCGGCGACCACGTTCACCAGCAGCAGCTCCGGGTCGCCCTGCAGGGTCGCACCGGCGGGCAGCTGCACGTTGTTCGCGAGGATCTGGGTACCGGCCTCGACACCCTCGATGGACACCTCGACCTGCTCGGGCAGGTTCAGGGCGTCGGCCTCGAGCTGGACGGTGCTGACCTCGTTGACGACCAGGGTGCCGGAGGCGGCCTCGCCGGTGACCACGAGCGGGACCTCGACGGTGACCTTCTCGCCCTTCTTCACGACGAGCAGATCGGCATGCTCGATGTAGTTGCGGATCGGGTGCACGACGACCGACTTGGTCAGCGCCAGCTCCTCGCCGCCGTCGACCTCGAGGGTCAGCAGGGCGTTGGTGCCGTGGGCGCGCAGCACGGCCGCGAATTCACGGGCCGGGAGGGCGAGGTGCTTGGGGTCCGTGCCGTGGCCGTACAGAACGGCGGGGACCTGACCGTCGCGGCGGGCGCGGCGGGCGGCACCCTTGCCGAACTCGGTACGGACGGCGGCTACGAGACGGTTTTCGTCGGACATGCTGAAAGGCTCCTACGCATATGGCTCGAACTGGGGCGGTCTTCCCGGCGAGGGGCGACGCGCGCGGCCAGGAGCGTGGACACGCTCGAGCGGAGCCGCAGCCGCGTCGATCACGGTGAGCCAGCGATTTCGCGGTTCACCCTCGCCGAGACAACTCGAACGACTCTACCGGATCCGCCCGGGCCAGTCGAACGCCGCCCTGCGCTCAGCCGCGCGCGGCGGCGGTGCCCGCCCGCCGGCCGAAGAAACTGCCGTCGCCGAGGGAGATGCCGCTGCAGTATCCCCACGCCGACAGCCCGGCCGCCGCCCGTCCCGCCGCGAACAGCCCCGGGATCGGCGTGCCGTCGACGTGCAGCACCTCCGAGTCCAGACTCGTGCGCAGGCCGCCGAGCGTGAACCCGCCGGTCATGCCGCGCAGGTCGATCGCCGCGACGGGCGAACCGATCGGCTTCACCCATTCGCGCTTCTTGCCCAGCAGCGGGTCCTCGCCCCGTGCGGCGTGCCGGTTGTACAGCTGCACCGTGGACTGCAGCGCCTGCTCGGGCAGACCCATCTCGGCCTCGAGGTCGGCGACGGTCTCGCACACCCATTTCGGCTGATGCCGCAGCTGCTCCGACGACGTCGGGGCTGCGATCCCCGCCTCGTACGCCGCCTCGTCGATGACGAGGAACGCCTCGTTGTCGTTCTTCAGCAGGGTCAGCTGACCGATGCGGCCCGGGTAGGTGTCCTCGGGCACGTATCGCTGGCCGCGCCCGTTGACGAGAATGCCGCGCGCGATCAGCTGAGGATCACAGAAGAACGCCACCTCGGTCGCGTTCATGTGCGCGAGGTCGGCGCCGAGGGCTTGCGCCATCCGGATCGCCCGGCCGTCGTGCTCCTCGATCGACGCGGCGGGACGGCCCACCAGATGCGGCGCGTACGCCCGCACCATGTCGTCGTTGTAGGCGAAGCTGCCCGTGGCGAGAACGACCCCTCGGCGCGCCCGGATCGCCAGGTCGGTGCCGTACCGCTTGGCCAGCAGCCCGACCACCCGTCCGGACGCATCGGTGACGAGGGTCTGCACCCGCACGTCGTACTCGGCGCGGACCCCGAGCGCGGCGGCCTTCTCGGCGAGCGGCTTCATGAGCATGTAGCCGCCGCCCTGCTCGCCGGTGCGCTTGTTGCTCATCTGCGGCACGTGACCGCGCGGCGCGGGCCGGGCGACGCTGTGGAACGGCGCCGCGTTCTCCCCGCCGGTGTACTGCAGGCCCGCGTCGGTGGGTGGCTCCCACCCGGGCTCGCCCCAGAACTCGTGCTTGAACGGCACCCCGCACCCGACGAGCCAGTCGAAGTGCGCGACGGAACCCGCGCAGTACGCGGCGATCTTCTCCTCGTCCACGCCCGGTCCGAGTGCCGCAGTCAGGAACGCGCGCATGTCGTCCACCGAGTCCTCGAACCCGCAGGCCCGCTGCACGGTCGTGCCGCCGCCGAGGTAGACGAACCCGCCGGCGAGGGCGGCCGCGCCGCCCCACCCGCCGGTGCGTTCCAGCACCAGCACGTCGGCTCCGGCGTCGGCGGCGCCGATGGCCGCGCAGACACCGGCGATGCCGTATCCGGCGATCACGACGTCGGCCTCGAGATCCCAGGCGGGGATCCGGTCGACGGGAACAGGACGGACGGGACTGGTCTCGGTCATCGCGATCCTCTCGAAGTGGTGCGGGGATTCGCACACCTTGACCACGCGACCTGGGGGAGCGGTACCGGCTGTCCCGGTTGCCGGGACGGTCAGGACCGGGTGAGCGACCGCACGGCCGCCAGGAACCGGTCCACGTCGGCGGGGGAGACGAAGTAGTGCGGGGAGGCCCGCACCACCGACTCGAGCCGTCGCGCCGACATCTCGAGCAGCGTCGAGCCGCGCCCGCTGACCGTGACCGTGATCGCCTCGGCGGCCAGCGCCTCGCGCAGGTGCGCCGGATCCCAGCCGTCGACGGTGAACGAGACGATGCCGCTGTGTTCCTTGCCGAGGTCGCGCACGGCCACGCCGGGGATCCGGCCCAGCCCGTCGCGCAGGTGCTCGGCCCGGTAGGCGACCGCCTCGGTCACCGCGTCGACACCGAAGTCGAGCAGGTAGTCGACGGCGGCGCCGAGCCCGAGGCGGGCGGCGACGTTGGTCTCCCACAGCTCGAACCGCGTCGCGTCGTCGGCGACCCGGTACTCGTCCGGGGCCGTCCACTGCGCGCTGTGCAGGTCGAGCACGGCCGGTTCGAGCTCGGTGATCAGCCGGGGGCGGACGTAGAGGAAGCCGGTGCCGCGGGGTCCGCGCAGCCACTTGCGACCGGTCGCGGAGAGCGCGTCGACGTCGAACTCGGGCACGCTTACCGGCAGCTGGCCGACGGACTGGCACGCGTCGAGCAGCACCAGCGCACCGACCTCGTGCGCGGCGTCGGCCACCTCCCGCACCGGGTTGACGAGCCCGCCGTTGGTCGGGGCGTGCACGACGGACACCAGCTTGACCCGCTCGTCGAGGGTGCGGCCGAGGGCGTCGACGTCGATCCGGCCGAGCGCGTCGGTGGGCATCGTCTCCACCGTCGCGCCGGTCGCGCGGGCGCGCTGCAGCGCGGAGACGGCGTTGCTGGCGTATTCGGAGCGGGTGAGCAGGATCCGGTCGCCCTCGCCGAGCGGCACCGAGTAGAAGAAGCTCGCCCACGCCCGGGTGGCGCTCTCGACCAGCGCGATCGACGACGCCTCCGCGCCGATCAGCCGCGCGATCGAGGTCTTCACCGCGGCGAGGTCGCCGGCGCGTTCCGCGGCCGCGACGTACCCGCCGACCTCGGCCTCGCGCCGCAGATGCGCGACGGTCGTCTCCAGCACCGGGGTGGGCGGCAGCGACGAGCCAGCGCTGTCGAGGAAGACCCGGTCGAAGCAGCCGGGCGTGTCCCGACGGGCGCGTTGCAGGTCGAGCATCGAGGACGTACCTCCCGTTCATGTCTTCGTGGTTGGAATGTACGCGTGAGCGAACCGACACCCCTGCAGCGCCGGCTCGGCACCGGTGACGCCGTCGCCATCGGGCTCGGCGCGATGATCGGGGCGGGGGTGTTCTCGGCGTTCGCGCCGGCCGCCGCCGCGGCCGGCGCGGGCCTGCTCGTCGGCCTGGCCGTCGCCGCAGTCGTGGCGTACTGCAACGCCACGTCGTCGGCGCAGCTCGCCGCGCAGTATCCGACGTCCGGCGGCACCTACGTGTACGGCCGGGAACGGCTCGGGCCGTGGTGGGGCTTCGTGGCGGGCTGGGGCTTCGTGATCGGCAAGACCGCCAGCTGCGCGGCGATGGCCTTGACCTTCGCCGCCTACGCCGTGCCGGAACCGTGGCGGCGGCCGGTCGCCGTCGCCGCGGTCCTCGCCCTGACCGCCGTGAACTACCGGGGCATCACCCGCACGGCCCGGCTCGCGCGCATCATCGTGGCGCTGGTGCTCGTCGCCCTCGCCGTGGCGGTGACGGCGAGCTGGGCCGGCCCCGGGGCGCAGCCCGCCGATCCGTTCGGCCCCGTCGGCGGCGGCGCGTACGGGGTGCTGCAGGCGGCCGGCCTGCTGTTCTTCGCCTTCGCGGGCTACGCGCGGATCGCAACGCTCGGTGAGGAGGTGCGCGAGCCGCGCCGGACCATCCCGCGCGCGATCGTCGGCGCCCTCGGATTCGTGGTGCTGCTCTACGCCGTCGTCGGGGTGACCCTGCTCGCGTGCCTCGGGCCGGACCGGGTGGCGTCGAGCAGCGCGCCGCTGCTCGACGCGGTCCGCGCGGGCGGCTGGGCGTGGGCGGCGCCCGTCGTGGTGGCCGGGGCCGCGGTCGCGTCGCTGGGCGCCCTGCTCGCCCTCGTGACGGGCGTCGGCCGCACCGCACTCGCGATGGCGCGGCAGGGCGATCTGCCGCGCCCGCTCGCGGCGGTGCATCCGCGGTTCGCGGTGCCGCACCGGGCCGAACTCGCCGTCGCCGCGGTGGTGTGCCTGCTCGTCGCGACCGTCGATCTGCGCGGAGTGATCGGATTCTCATCCTTCGGGGTGCTGGTGTACTACCTCGTCGCGAACCTGTCCGCCTTCACCCAGCGGGACGAGCACCGTCGCTACCCCCGATTCCTGCAGGTGATCGGGGCCGTCGGGTGCGTCGCGCTGACACTGACGCTGCCGCCGGGCGCCGTCGGGGTCGGCGCCGCCGTGCTGGCGGTCGGTGTCCTCGCACGGGCGACGCGCCGGGCCGTGCCGTGAGCGTTCACCCGCATCCTGTCGCCGGTTGACGTTAGGCTCGTCCGTGAGCTGGCCCACAGGCGAGGGAGGGGCGGACCGAGTGGTGATCACAGTCGACACGGCGGTGCCGCGCGCGGACGCCGGCATCGCCTCGCGAACCGCCGCCGAACTGCACGTGCGAAGGGTGAGCTTCCGCTTCGGGCCGCCCCGGCTGATCGGGGTGGAACTGGAATGGCTCACGGCCCGGGCCGACGGCACGAGCGCCCGGCCGGAGCTGCAGGCGATCCTCGAGGCCCTCGGCCCGCACGCCCCGCGGCAGCTGGCTCCCGGCTCCTCGGCGCGGCCGTTGCCGTCGGGCAGCGCCGTGACCCTCGAGCCCGGCGGGCAGGTCGAACTGTCGAGCGTGCCGTGTGGCTCGGCGCGGCAGGTCTGCGACCGTCTCACCGCCGATGCCCGCATGCTCCGTGCGTTGCTGGCGCGCCGGTCGGTGGACATGATCGACGCGGCGGCCGACGAACTGCGCCCCCCGCAGCGGCTGCTGCGCACCCCCCGGTACAGCGCGATGGAGCTCCGGTTCGATCGGATCGGGCCGCTGGGCCGGTTGATGATGAACAGCACCGCCGCCACTCAGGTGAGCGTCGACGCCGGCGCCGACGACGACGAGCTGGCCCGCCGGTGGCGGGTGCTGCACGCCGTCGGACCGGCGCTCGTGGCCGCGTTCGCGTGTTCCCCCTCGCTGCGCGGCGCCCCGGACGGAACCTGGGCGTCGCAGCGGATGCGGACCTGGCTGGCGCTGGACGCCGACCGCACCACGCCCGTCCCCGATCCGGCGCACTACCCGGCCTGGGCGCTCGACGCGCCGCTGCTGTGCGTGCGCGCGTCCGACGGGGACTGGCACGCGCCGCCGGGTGCGTCGTTCGCGGACTGGCTCGGCGGCGGTCTCGACGACGAGATCGGGCGCCGGCCCACCGTCGCCGACCTGGACTACCACCTGACCACCCTGTTTCCGCCGGTGCGTCCCGCCGGGCATCTCGAGGTCCGGTACATCGACGCCCAGCCGGGTGCCCTCTGGCAGGTCCCGGTCGCCGCGGTCGAGGCGCTGCTCACCTCGCCGGCCGTGATGGACGAGGCCCTGGCCGTCGCCGCACCCGTCGTGGACCGCTGGCAGGAGGCTGCCGAGTTCGGTCTCGCGGACCTCGAGCTCCGGGCCGCGGCGGTCGGACTGCTCGCCCTCGCCGCGGAGGCGTCGCCGGACATGCGGTTCACCACGGCCCTGGACTCGGCGGCGGCGCGGTGCTGCCGCGGTCGCACCCCGGAGGTCCAGGACCGGTGAGCGGTCTGCGCACCCGGCTCGGCCGGGACCTCGCCCGCGCGCGGGCGCGGGTCCTCGCGCTGACCGACATCGACGACGCGGAGCTCACGGCTCAGCATTCGCCGCTGATGAGCCCCCTCGTGTGGGATCTCGCGCATATCGCCAACCAGGAGGAACGCTGGCTGCTCCGGGCGGCCGGCGGTCAGGGCGGTGTGCGCCCGGACGTCGACGACCTCTACGACGCCTTCCGGCATCCCCGCGCGGACCGTCCGGCGCTGCCGTTGCTCGGGCCGGCGGAGGCCCGCGGCTACGCGGCGGAGGTCCGCGCGCGGGCGGCGGACGTGCTGGCGCAGTGTGCATTCGACACCGACCTCACCCGTGACGGATTCGTCTTCGCGATGAGTGTCCAGCACGAGGTGCAGCATGCGGAGACGATGCTGGCCACGCACCAGTTGCGGGCGGGATCGCCCGTGCTCGACGCCCCACCGCCGCCGCGGCGCGCCGAGCCGCCGGCCGCGGAGGAGGTGCTGATCCCGGGCGGCGAGTTCGAGATGGGGACCTCGACCGATCCGTGGGCGCTGGACAACGAGCGGGCCGCGCACCGGGTGTACGTACCGGCGTTCGCGATCGACACGGTGCCGGTCACCAACGGGCGCTACCTCGAGTTCCTGGCCGACGGCGGCTACGCCCGCCGGGAGCTGTGGAGCCCGGAGGGATGGGTGCACCGCGAGCAGGCGGGTCTCGAGGCCCCCCAGTTCTGGACCCGCGACGACTCGGGCACGTGGTGGCGCCGCCGGTTCGGGGCGGTGGTGCCGCTCGATCCCGACGAGCCCGTGGTGCACGTGTGCTTCCACGAGGCCGAGGCGTTCGCGCGCTGGGCCGGGCGCCGGCTGCCCAGCGAGGCCGAATGGGAGAAGGCTGCCCGCTGGGACCCGCTGACCGGGGCGAGCCGGCGCTACCCGTGGGGCGACGAGGAACCGACCGAGGCCCACGCCAACCTCGGCCAGCGGCACCTCGAGCCGGCCGTCGTCGGTGCCTATCCGGCGGGTGCGTCGCGCCTCGGCGTGCACCAGCTGATCGGCGACGTGTGGGAATGGACGGCCTCGGGGTTCGAGCCGTATCCCGGGTTCACCGCCTTCCCGTACCGGGAGTACTCGGAGGTGTTCTTCGGCGGCGACTTCCGGGTGCTGCGCGGCGGCTCGTTCGGCACCGACCCCGCGGCCTGCCGCGGCACCTTCCGCAACTGGGACCTGCCGATCCGGCGGCAGATCTTCGCCGGCTTCCGCTGCGCGCGGGACGTGCCGGATGTGTAGACACCTGGGATATCTCGGGCCGGTCCGCTCGGTGAGCTCCCTGGTGACCGAGGGACCCCGGTCGCTGTTGCGCCAATCGTGGGCGCCGAAGGACATGCGCGGCGGCGGCACCATCAACGCCGACGGGTTCGGGGTGGCATGGTGGGGTGCCGACGGCTTCGGCCGCTACCGGAACCCCGCTCCGATCTGGTCCGACCCCTTTGTCGCCGAAGGCCTTTCGCACATCAGCGCCGGAGCCGTCATGGCGTCGCTGCGCTCGGCGACGGAGGGCATGCCCGTCGAGCGCTCGGCCTGCGCCCCGTTCACCCGCGACGGCTGGGCGTTCAGCCTCAACGGGCTGGTCCGCGGGTGGCCCGGTTCGCTCGTTTCGCTGGCCCAGCGCCTGCCGGTGGCCGAACTGCTGCAGCTCGAGTCGCCCACCGACGCGGCCGCGCTGTGGCTGCTGCTGTACTCGCGGCTGCGTTCCTCGCGGCCCGAGCAGGCGCTGATGCGGCTCGTCCACGACGTGCTCGCGGTCGCGCCGGGTTCGCGGCTGAACCTGTTGCTGGGCAACGGTTCCGGGTTGTGGGCGACGGCCTGGTACCACTCGCTGTGGACCCTCGTCGACGAGGACGTCGCCGTGGTGTCCTCGGAACCGTACGACGACGATCCGCGCTGGCGTCAGGTGCCGGACCGGCACCTGGTCAGCGCCCGACCGGGACACCTCATCGTGTCCCCCATGGAGGTGGCCGTTTCATGACGGTGGACGTGTACCTGACCCCGGAGCAGCTCGACGAGTCGCTGCGGGCCGACGCGCGCCGCGGGCTGACGTCGTCGCCGAAGTGGCTCTCGCCGACCTGGCTCTACGATGCGCGCGGCGGCGAGCTCTTCGACCGGATCACCCGCCTGCCGGAGTACTACCCCACCCGCACCGAACGGGCTCTGCTGCAAAAGCATTCACCGGAACTGGCCGACGAGGCCCGCCCCGAGATGCTCGTCGAGCTCGGGTCGGGCTCCTCCGAGAAGACGGAGATCCTGCTCGACGCGCTGCAACCGTACATCCATACGTACGTACCGCAGGACGTGTCGGAGGCCGCCCTGCAGCCCGCGGTGACCCGGCTCTCGGCCGAGTACCCGGACCTGACGGTGCGGGGCGTCGTCGGAGACTTCACCGGCTCGCTCGCGCACCTGCCCGGCGGCGGACGCCGCATGATCGCGTTCCTCGGCGGCACCATCGGCAACCTGGCGCCCGCCGAGCGCGCCGCGTTCCTCACCGATCTCGCCGCCGTGCTCGAGCCGGGGGAGTGGCTGCTTCTCGGCATCGGCCTCGTCACCGACCCGGACGTGCTCGTGCCGGCCTACGACGACGCGGCCGGGATCACCGCGGAATTCGACCGCAACGTGCTGAACGTGCTCAACAACCGGCTCGGTGCGGACTTCGAACCCGGGAAGTTCCGGCACGTCGCCGTGTGGGACCCGATCAACGAATGGATCGAGATGCGGCTCGAGGCCACCGAGCCCATGACCGTCCGAATTCCCGGGCTGGATCTCGAGATCTCCTTCGCGGCGGGTGAGCAGCTGCGCACCGAGATCTCCGCCAAGTTCCGTCTCGACGGGATGGGCCGTGAACTGACCGAGGCCGGGTTCGTCGTCCGGCGCGAGTGGATCGATCCCGACGGGAGGTTCGCGCTGATCGGCGCGAGCCGCGCCTGAGCCGCGCATCGGCGGTCCCGGGCCGCCGACGGCAGGAAGCCGGTTGGACAGCACCGACCCGGCCGCGCGAGGCTGGCAGACGTGACGTCGACCCGGCCCGTGCTGACCACCCCCGTGCTGCTGCTGATGGCGGCGGCCACCGGTTTGTGCGTGGGCGGCAACTACTTCAACCAGCCCCTGCTCGACTCGATCGCCGCCGCTCTGGGCACCTCCCACTCCGCCGCCGCAGCCACCGTCACCATCGCCCAGGTCTCCTACGGCCTCGGTCTGCTGTTCCTGGTGCCGCTCGGTGACATGTTCGACAAGCGCCGCCTCACGGTGGGGCTCATGCTCGCCGCCGCGGCCGGCCAGGCAATCAGCGGCTTCGCCCCGAACATCGCGGTGCTGGCCGTCGGCACGGCGATCGCAGGGCTGTTCTCGGTGGCCGCGCAGGTGCTGGTGCCGTTCGCCGCGACCCTGGCCACACCGGAGCGCAGCGGCCAGGCCGTCGGGACGGTGATGAGCGGGTTGGTGCTCGGCATCCTGCTCGCCCGAAGCGTCGCCGGGCTCCTCGCCGGCGTCGGCGGCTGGGCCACCGTCTACCGGGTGAGCGCCGCCGTGATGGTCGTGGTCGCGCTGGCCCTGTGGCGGGTGCTGCCGATGTCGCGACCCGCCGAGCGCATCGGTTACGGGACCACGCTGCGTTCGCTCGGGACCCTCGTGCGCACCCAGCCGCGGCTGCGCACCCGGTCGCTGCTCGGCGCCCTGTCGTTCGCGTCCGTGAGCGCCCTGTTCTCGACGATGGCGTTCCTGCTGGCCGGCGAACCCTACGGTTTCGACGAGGTGCAGATCGGACTGGTGGGCCTGGCCGGGGTCGCCGGCGCGGTGATGGCCAACCTCACCGGCCGCCTCGCCGATCGCGGGCTCGCGCAGCTCACCTCGGGCGCCGGCGCGGCGGTGCTCGTCGCGTCCTGGGCCGCGCTGGGCGCCGGCGCGTACTCGCTGGCGTGGTTCCTGATCGGGATGGTCGCGATCGACCTGGCGCTGCAGGCCATCCACATCAGCAACCAGAACATCGTCTACGCGCTGGCGCCCGCGGCGCGTTCCCGCATCAACGCGGTGTACATGACGACGTACTTCATCGGCGCCGCTGCCGGTTCGGCGCTCGGCGCGGTCGCGTGGACGAGCGCCGGCTGGACCGGGGTGTGCGTGTTCGGGGTGGCGGCGGCCGTCGTGACCGCCCTGGTGTGGGTCGCGGACCTGCGGGTGGCGCGACGAGCCGTCGCCGTGCCGGCCTGAGATGCTAGTGGACGGCGGACTGCGCGACGTGTGCGGACCGTCGCGCCAGGACCGGAAGGATCACCAGCGACACCGCCGCACCGGTCAGCGCCAGGGCGGGGAACCCGGCCGCCGCGACGACGAGCCCGGAACCCAGGCCGCCGCCCGCCCCGGCGAGTGCGACGAACAGGTCCGCGGTGCCCTGCGTGGCCGCGCGGGACTCGAGCGGCACCGCATCGGTGACGAGCGCGGTGCCGCTCACCAGGCCCAGGCTCCACCCGAAGCCGAGCAGGCCCAGCGCGAACGCGAGCGCCGCCACCGAGTGCGGCGGGGCCAGCGCCGCGGACACCCCGGAGGCCAGCAGGACGAGTCCCGCGGCGGCCGCGACCCGGTAGGGCCCGACCCGGTCCACGAGCATCCCCGCGATCGGTGAGGGCAGGAACATCGCCGCAACGTGGATCGCGATGACCACGCCCGTCGCGCCGACGTCGTGCCCGTGGTCGCGCATGTGGATCGGCGTCATCGTCATCACCGCCACCATCACGAGCTGCGTCACGATCATGACCACGACCCCGGCGGTCACCGCGGGCGTCCACGGCCGGCCCGGCGCCGGCGGGTCGCCGGCCGGCGCCGGATCCTCGCCGACGGTGCCGCTCAGGGTTTCCGCGGCGGCGCGGCTGCGGGCGAGCAGGAGCGGGTCCGGGCGCAGCAGCACCCACAGGACGACGGCGGCGAGACCGTAGGCGACGCCGGAGAGCACGAACGGCCCGGACAGCCGGGGAATGCCCCACGATTCGGCGGCGTCGCCCATCACGGTGGTCAGGTTCGGGCCCACCACCGCCCCGAGGGTCGTCGCCACCAGCACCGTGCTCACGGCGCGGCCGCGCCGCGCCGGGGCGGCCAGGTCGGCGCCCGCGTAGCGCGCCTGCAGGCTCGTCGCCGTGCCCGCGCCGTAGACGAACAGGGCCGCGAACAGCAGCACCGCGGTGTCGAGCGCCGCCGCGGCCACCACCCCCGCGCTGCCGATCGCGCCCGTGGTGTAGCCGAACGTCAGGCCCCCACGGCGCCCGGCGCGCTGCGAGATCCGCCCCACGGCGACGGCCGCGGCCGCCGACCCGATCGTGAACAGGGCGCTCGGCACCCCGGCGAGACTCGTGCTGCCCAGCATGTCCTGCGCGAGGAGCGCGCCGACGGTCACGCCGGCGGCCAGGCCCGCGCCGCTGAGGATCTGCGCGGCCACCAGCACGGTCAGTACGCGGCGCTGTTCCGGGATCGGTTCGGTCACAGCCGGGAGGGTACGCCGGTAACGTCGGCGGTGACCCGGCGGTAAGGAGACACGGTGACCGATTCGGAGAAGGTCGAGAACGAGAACGCCCGCGTATCGCGGATCTTCGACGAGATGTCGAAGAACTACGACCGCGGCATGGGCCTGGTCGAGCGGCTGATCCTCGGGCCGGCCCGGCACTGGGCGGCCGCGCAGGCCCGCGGCCGCGTCGTCGAACTCGCCGTCGGCACCGGGCTCAACCTTCCCCTCTACGGGCCGGAGGTCGAGCACGTCGTCGGCATCGACATCTCACCGAGGATGCTCGAACTCGCCCGGGCGAAGGCCGCCGCCGATCCGCGCGTCGAACTGCGGGAGGGCGACGTCCAGGCCCTCGATCTGCCCGACGCGAGCGCCGACACCGTGCTCTCGACCTTCACGTTCTGCACCGTGCCCGACCCGGCCCGCGCCGCCGCCGAGGCGCACCGCGTGCTCGTCCCCGGCGGCCGCGTCGTCCTCGCCGAGCACGGGCCGTCGACGAACCGGGCGCTGCGCGCCCTGCAACGGGGCATCGAGCCGCTCAGCATCCGCTTCGGCGCCGACCACCTGCTCCGCGACCCCGTCCCCTATCTCACCGAGGCCGGCCTCGTGGTCGACGACGTGCACCGCACCGGGCGGATGGGCATCGTGTTCCGGGTGCTCGCCCACAAACCGGCGTGACCTCCTCCCGAGCCGAGCGAACGTGCCATCGCGTCGATCTGCGGAGATGAGCGATACATTCGCTCGGTTCGGGAGGGGACGTCGGCGCCGGAAAGGGCCGCGGAAGCGCGCCTAGAGCTCACCGGTCACCGGCAGCAGCCGCAGCTCCCGCGCCCGGGTGATGGCCTCGACCCGGGTGTGGACCTCGAGCTTGCGGTAGATGCTGCGCAGCTGCGTCTTGACCGTGTTCGGGGAGACGAACAGGAGCCGGGCGATCTCGCTCTGCGGTGATCCGTCGGCCAGCAACGCGAGCACCTGCCTCTCCCGCGGGGACAGCTCGACCCGCACGACCTCGTCCGGGAACACCGCCTCGACGGAACCGCCCGGCACCGCAATACCGCTGCGCTCGACGAGCTCTCGCCGATGCCGGTCCGGCACGGTCGTGAAGGCGCGCCGATTGCCGAGCGTCCGGGCGAGCGTGCAGGCGCGCTCCCAGCACACGATCGCGGACCGGGGATTGCCGAGATCGAGCTGCGCGGCGGCGTCCAGCAGCAACGCCTCGAGATGGGCCCGCGGGAATCCGCAGTCCGGCCACGACACCCGCGCGAGCTTCTTGGCGGCCCGGTCGGGACTCCCACCGAGCAGATCCACCCGCGCGTCGGAGACGACGAGTATCGGATGGTGCCGGGGCTCCTGGTCCGCCACGGCGCGGGCCAGGTTGCCGTTGCCGAGAGCCAGGTGCAGGTCGATCTCCGTCGCGGTGAGCAGCGTCCGGGAGAATGCGCCGTCGCCGTGCCGGTGGGCGTGGCCGGCGACGGTGTGGTGCAACCACGTCAGGCCCGCGTACGCCTCGAGGGTGAGCAGGGCGTGCTGGGCGTGGGCGTAGGCGACGAACCCCCACAGCTCCTCCCGATCGCTGGGCGCGCCGAGCAGCTCGATCATCGACTCGGCCGCGCCCACGTCGAGCGCGTCGAGATGGGTCAGGGCCGCGGCGACCCGGCCGCCGACCTTGACGAGTTCGCCGAAGAGCCCGTCGGACGGTTCCGCCGTCGCCTCCCGGTCGAGCCACCGGCGGGCGCGCGGGACGTCGCCGACCAGAGCCCAGTTGAGCGCCGAGCTGCCCGCGGCGTTCTGGACGATGTAGGGGGTGTCCGTGGCGACACCGCCGCGGTAGGCCAGTTCGAACTGCCGGTTGGATTCGGCCAGCTCCGCGACGAGCTGGAAGGTGATCGCCCACTGGACCCGCAGCAGCGGCAGCTGCGGGGTGATGTTGTCCGGCTGGTGCAGGAGCATGCTCTGTACCAGCGGCTCGAGCCGTCGCGTGCAGTCGGCGCCCTGGACGAAGTCCCCGGCGACACGCAGCGCGAGCGACTGCACCGTCGCCAGGTGCAGGACGTTCGCGGCGTCCGGCCCGGCGCCGAGCGTGTGCAGCTCGTCGGGTTCGCTCGGAAGCGACGCCCGCAGGATGGGGTGATCGGCGAGCATCTGCACGAACAGCGCCCGTCCGGCGAGCACCGCCGGGTAGTCCTCCAGGAAGTCCTCCGGGATCGTCCGCAACACGAGGATGAGCACCTCCAGGTGCTCGGAGACCATCTCGCCCCAGCTGCGCTCCACGATGCCCGCGGCCATCGTCCAGTTGCGAGCCTCGGCCGCGTACACCGCGGCCTGCGCCGGCCGGCCCGCATCCCGGTGCAGGCGCGCGAGAAAGGTCATCAGCTCGTCGACCCGTGCGGGCTCCTCCTGCCGGGCCTGTTCCAGTACCGCCGACCGCAGGGCCGACGGCCACGACCACGTCCGTGTCTCGTCCGCCTCGTCGACGACGAGCAGGCCTCGCGCCTCGAGACGGTCGAGCAGCGCGGCCGGCTCGGGCCGGCCGGTGAGCTCGGCGGCGAGTTCCGCGTCGAGATCGCGGGCGGCGACGACGCACATCGCGAACGCCCGTTCCTCGGCGGTGAGCGTGTCGAGCAGACCGGACGCGAACCCGGCGATGGCGACGGCCAGGTCGGGGGACGGCCGGCCCTCCTCGTCGACCGGTGCGCCCCGGTGCAGCCGGGCGACGTTCAGGGCGCCCGAGATCAGCTGGGGCAGCCCGCCCAGGGCGCGGCACAGGTCGCCGTACTCGTCGATCCCGAGTTCCACCCCGGCGGCGCGGAAGAGTTCCGCCGTCTCCCGGGGCGTGAACCGGAGGTCGTGGGCGGAGACGAACGTGCAGTCGAGGCCCGCCGCGGCCACGGTGGCGGACGTGGTGCTGCCGCGAAGACAGACGGCGACGTCCACGGACGGGCAGCGATCCAGCAGCTGCCGGATCGTCGGCAGCAGGTCGTCGAGGGCGGTGCCGGGGAGCCCGTCGAGGACGAGCAGGGACGGCGTTCCGCCGAGGGTCGAGGCGAGCCGGTCGACCGGGTCGCCGGCCACGACATGGTCGCCCAGCACCGCGCACGCGTCGGACCAGATGCGGTCCGGTGTCCCGTCGTCCGTCGCCGCCGGCACCCACGCGACGTCGCGCCCGGGTACGCCGCCGCCGTGCAGCCACGTGGCGAGCAGCGTGCTCTTGCCGAACCCGTCCGGTGCGTGGACCACCGTCAGCGCAGACCCGCGGTCGAGCATCTCGAACAGGCGAGGACGGGGCAGCGCGGTGGCCAGCGCCCGCCACGTCGGTACCCCCGTACGGCCGGCGCCGGGGACACTCACGGCAACTCCTCTCGATCGGTCGGTCCACGCAAGCCTGCATGTGCGGTCTCCACCGATACCCCGGTGTCCCCGACAGACCCTTCGGCACGGGCAGACTACCTGGTCTCTTACGGATCGAGGGGAGGGATGTCCGGTATGCGTAGTCCCACCAGGTGATATATGCGACGAGGGGGAGGTTGTCGACTGCGGCACTCGAACGATGCCGCGACAACCTCCCCCTCGGGGCGAGAAAGTTCCCTATCGGGTGGCGCTGAGCCGGGCCTTCTCCAGGGCAGCCAGGGTGCGCAGGACGGTGGCCTTCTGCTTCTCGAGGTCACCGCGGCGGGCGCGGGCGGCGAGGCCGGACTGCTCGGCGACGAGGGCGAGCTGCGCGTCGATCGCGGAGAGCTGGTCGAGCAGCGCGAGGGCGCGGTTCTGGATCTCGTCGACGTCGACGGCGCCGGTGCGCACCGGCGCGGGGGCCGGCTCGGAGGCGGCGCGCTGCGACGGGCGCGACGAGGACGTGCGCGGCGTGGCGGTCCGGCGCGCCGGGGCGGTCTCGGCGACGACGGCGGCGGCGCGGGGGCGCAGGGCCTTGCGGACGAGGGCGGGGTCGGGCTGTTCGGCGAGCCGGATGTCGTTGAGGACGCGGCGTGAGTCGCGGGCGGCCTTGCGGTGCTCGTACTCCTCCTCGTCGTCCGACTGCAGGGTGCCGCCGATGGGACGCAGGCCGTACATGCCGACGAACTTGCGCGCCTCGTCGATGATCGACTCGTGCGTGCGGCAAGTGGCGCAACGGGGTTCGTTGCGGAACTCCTCGACGGAATCGGTGTCGCCGCACCAGACGCAGGCTCCCGGCCTCCACCGGCGGACGGTCTCGAGTTTCGCGTTTTCGGTGGGGGCCTCGAGGGTTTGAGCGTCGATCACGAGGAGCCACCTTAAGTCAAAGCCGGCCCGGTCGGTCGGGGGGGTCCTGCACGACCTGCGGCTGAGGGATGTCGGAGTGATGAAGATCATGTTAACCGTCGGCGTCCGGGCGGCAAAGCCTTGTGCCACACGACTTTCCATACCGATCGGTTTGCCGAGGGGGCTCGGAATCGACCGCGATGCGAACGCTTTTCAGGCGGCGGTGGCGGCGGTCAGCCACTCCACGAGCGGCCGGACGTCGCGCCAGGTGGTGCGCACCTCGTCGAGGGTGCGCGGCGTGTCGAGCCACTCGGGCGACGGGTGCTCCCGCGCGGCGGTGAGGGACTTGTGCCGCAGCAGGTCGAGACGGGGGTGGTCCTCCGCGACGCCGCGCGGACGGGTCTTCAGCCGTTCGCCACCGATCTCGTACCCGGCCCGGCGCAGCCGCCGCACGAGCGTCTCGAGCCGGGGGCCGTGGCGCGAATCGTCCACGGTGGCACGGTATGCGGAGACCTGTGCGGACGAGCCCGCGTAGAAGCCGCCGGCGATCCGCAGCCCGGCGGCGTCGATCTGCACGTAGAACCCGACGCCGGGCCCGGTTTGCACGAATCCGCCCTGATGAGTCTTGTACGGCGACTTGTCCGCGCTGAAGCGGACGTCGCGATGCGGACGAAACGCCTTGCCCGGGCCGAACTCCGGTTCGAGTTCCGCGAGCAGGGCAAGCATCGGGCCGCGCACGCAGTCGTCGTAGACGGCCTTGTGCGCGGCCCAGAACGGCTTGCTGTTGTCCGCCTCGAGGTCTTCGTAGAAGTCGAGGGCGGCAACGGGGAAGCCGGTGAACATGCCGGGTGTCCTTTCGGTCCGGTGACGGTCCGAAGGTACACCGCCTTCCGCGACTACGCGGAACCGTTGAACAGCGACGTCACCGAGCCGTTCTCGAACACCTCCTGGATGGTGCGCGCGAGCAGCGGCGCGATCGACAGGACGGTGAGCGTCGGGAACCGCTTCTCGTCGTCGATCGGCAGCGTGTTGGTGACGATGACCTCCTCGGCACCGCACGCGGCGAGGCGCTCGGAGGCGGGGTGCGAGAGCACGCCGTGGGTGGCGGCGATGACGACGTCGCCCGCGCCGGCCTCCTTCAGGATCTTCACGGCCCCGGCGATGGTGCCGCCGGTGTCGATCATGTCGTCGATGAGGATGCAGGTGCGGCCCTCGACCTCACCGACCACGCGGTTGGACTTGACCTGGTTCGGGACCAGCGGGTCGCGGGTCTTGTGGATGAACGCCAGCGGGGCGCCCCCGAGGGTGTCGGCCCACTTCTCGGCGACGCGGACGCGGCCGGAGTCGGGGGAGACCACGGCGATGTTCTCGACGCCGTACCTGTCGCGGATGTACTCGGCGAGCTGGCCCTGGGCGTGCATGTGGTCGACCGGTCCGTCGAAGAAGCCCTGGATCTGGTCGGTGTGCAGATCGACGGTGATGATGCGGTCCGCGCCGGCGGTCTTGAGCAGATCGGCGATCAGGCGGGCGGAGATGGGCTCACGGCCGCGGTGCTTCTTGTCCTGGCGGGCGTACGGGTAGAACGGCAGGACGGCGGTGATGCGCTTGGCCGAGCCTCGCTTGAGCGCATCGATCATGATGAGCTGTTCCATCACCCACTGGTTGAGCGGGAACGGGTGGCTCTGCAGCACGAACGCGTCGGAGCCGCGCACGGACTCCTCGAACCGCACGAAGATCTCGCCGTTGGCGAAGTCACGCGCGGTCTGCGGGGTGACCTGGACGTCGAGCTCCTTCGCCACCTGCTCGGCCAGCTCGGGGTGGGCCCGGCCGGAGAAGAGCATCAAGTTCTTCTGGTTGTCGATCCAATTGGAGGTCACTGGTCCTGGCCGTCCTTATGCCGTTCGATCTCTTGCTGCTGCCGTGCTGCAGACGCTGCCTCGGCCGCGGGGGTCCCGGGTCGGTTTCGCTGGACCCAGCCTTCAATATTGCGCTGTGGCGCACCCGACACCGCAAGCGCCCCCGGCGGAACGTTGCGGCGCAGGACCGTGCCGGCGCCGGTGTAAGCTCCGTCGCCGACCGTCACGGGGGCCACGAACATGGTGTCCGACCCGGTCCGGACGTGGGATCCGACGACCGTGCGCGACTTGTGCACGCCGTCGTAGTTGACGAACACGCTCGAGGCCCCGATGTTCGAGTACTCGCCGATGGTGGCGTCGCCGACGTAGGTCAGGTGCGGCACCTTCGAGTGCGCGCCGATCTCGGCGTTCTTGGTCTCCACGAACGTGCCGATCTTGCCGGACTCGCCGAGGTCGGTGCCCGGCCGCAGGTAGGCGAACGGCCCGACGGTCGCGCCCTCGCGGATCACGGAGTCCGACCCGTGGGTGCGCACGACCGACGCTCCGGCGCCGATCCGCACGTTCGTCAGCGTGGTGTCCGGGCCGATCACCGCGTCCTCGTCGATCACAGTCCGGCCGTGCAGCTGCACCCCGGGGTGCAGGGTCACGTCCCGGGCGAGGACGACGTCGACGTCCACCCACGTGCTGGACGGGTCGATCACGGTCACACCCGCCCGCATCCAGTGCTCGAGGGTGCGCCGGTTCAACTGCGCGGCGAGCGCCGCGAGCTGCACCCGGTCGTTCGCGCCCGCGACCTTCATCGGGTCGGCGAGCTGGGCGGCGAACACCGGCAGGCCGTCCTCCCGGGCGATCGTGACGACGTCCGTCAGGTACAGCTCGCCCTGCGCATTGTGGGCCCGCAGCCGGGTCAGCGCGCTGCGGAGGAACTTCGCGTCGAAGGCGTAGATGCCGGCGTTGACCTCGTTGATGGCAGCCTGCTCGGCGTCGGTGTCGGTCTCCTCGACGATCTCGCGGATCTCGCCGTGGCCGTTCCGGACGATGCGGCCGTACCCGGTGGGATCGTCGGCGAGGAACGTCAGGACGGTCACCGCCGACTGCGCCGGTTCGGCGAGGTGCTCGGCTTCGAGAGCCTCGAGGGTGTGGCCGTCGAGCAGCGGGACATCGGCGTTGGTGACGACGACCACGCCGGAGAAGTCGCCGGGCAGCGCGTCGAGCCCGCACTGCACCGCGTGCCCGGTACCGAGCTGCCGGTCCTGGACCGCGATCGACACCTTGCGGTCGAGCGTCTCGGCGATCTCGGCGGTCGCGGCGGAAACCCGCTCGCGCTCGTGCCCGACGACCACCACCAGGTGGCTCGGGTCCAGCTCTGCGGCCGCGTGCAGCGAATGGGCGAGCATCGTGCGACCCCCGAGTGTGTGCAGCACCTTCGGGGTCTTGGATCGCATTCGCGTACCCGCTCCGGCCGCCAGAACGACAACTGCGGTCTGCACTTGCATGAAGCTCCCTCGACGTTCGACATGCGCAGGTTCGGCACCGGCAGGGGAGCTCGCCGGCCCCGACTGCCCCGCTCCGCCGCCAGGACTCGAACCTGAACTATCTGAACCAAAATCAGAGGTGCTGCCGATTACACCACGGCGGACTGCCGCATTCCCGGCGCCGACGCCCCGGTCATGCGTCTGTGATCCTCGCATGCCGCCACACCCGGAGTCGAACGCGGGGCCGGGCGCGTCGCCGCCACGGATAGGCTGATCGCAACCCGCCGCGCGTCGTCCTCGGTGTTTTCCGGTGGCACAGGGTCCGGCCGGGTGCCGGAAAGGATGTACACGTGTCGAAACCGTCGCAGAACCACGCCGACCGCAGCCCCCGGGTCCGGATGACCGGGACCCAGCGCCGGGAACAGCTCATCGAGATCGGGCGGGCGATCTTCGCCGAGCGCGGCTACGAGGCGGCGTCGATCGAGGAGATCGCCCAGCGGGCCCAGGTCTCCAAGCCCGTGGTCTACGAGCACTTCGGCGGCAAGGAAGGCCTGTACGCCGTGGTCGTGGACCGGGAGATGTCGACCCTGATGTCGATGATCAGCGCGAGCCTGACGCAGAACCGCTCGCGCATCCGGGTCGAGCGGGTGGCGCTCGCCCTGCTCACCTACGTCGAGGAACGCACCGACGGCTTCCGCATCCTCGTGCGGGACTCCCCGGTCGCCGCGGAGGAGGGCACGTACTCGTCCCTGCTGAACGAGGCGGTGCGGCAGGTGGCGCACATCCTCGCCGGCGACTTCTCCCGCCGGGGCTTCGACCCGGACCTGGCCCCGCTGTATGCGCAGGCGCTGGTGGGCATGGTCGCGACGGCCGCCACGTGGTGGCTGGACGAGCGCAGCCCGTCGAAGGAGGTCGTGGCCGCCCACCTGGTGAACCTGTGCTGGAACGGCCTCACCCATCTGGAGGCGAATCCGCAGCTCGGGACCGACTGACCGGGCGATGCGAACTCCCGATCGCGCCCCTACCAGGTGGTATCGTTGCCCAGCCGACTCGACGAGCAATTGCGAGGTGATCGTGGTACCCAGCGGAGCGGCGATCGGCGCCGATCGTCCGGGTCGCCGGGTGGCGCCGAGCCCGCATCGAGGGGGATGAATGGCCCGGCAGGTTCGCGCCGAGGTGACGCGCGACTCCGTGTTGCGCGGCGCCGCGGAAGTGTTCATGAATCTCGGCTACGCCAACGCCAGCCTCAACGAGATCATCCAGCAGTCCGGTGTCACCAAGGGCGCGCTGTACTTCCACTTCGCCTCCAAGGAGGAGCTGGCCCGCGCGGTCATCGACGAGGGCTTCGCCCGGCTGGGTTCGGCCGGGCTGAGCGCGATCAGCGACCGGACCCCCGCCCTCGAGACCATGATCGAACTGTCGGTCCTCACGGTCGACGTGTCCCGCGCCGACCCGATCGTGCGCGCCATGTTCCGGCTGGTGATCGAGATCGGCGACTACCGCGGGTCCGGGGAAGGGGTCTTCGCGATCTGGCTCTCGACGGTGCAGGATCTCGCCAAGCGGGCCCTCGCGGAGGGCGACCTGAGCGAGGAGCTCGAACCGGACGCGGTGGGCCTGCTCGTGCTGCAGGCCCTGACCGGGGCTCGCGCGGTCGCGGCGGCACTGAATCGTCGGGACGAGCTCGTCGAGCACCTCGAGAACATGTGGCGCCTGTTGGTGCCCGCGCTCGTGCCCGCCGACAAGGTCGAGTACTTCCGGCAGTTCGTCTCGCGCCGGCTGCGGGTGTAGCCGGGCGATTGCGTTCGGTGCCTCCGCCTGACACGATCGCCGCCGTGACCCTGGGACCGTTCGACGCGGACGCGGCCGGTGCGGCACTCGCCCGCACCCTGGACGAGCTCGGCGCCGCCGCCGCCGTGACCATCACCCCGGTGCCGGCGATGCTCACCACCGCCCAGGCGGCGGACGTGCTCGGCGTCGGTCGCCGGCATGTGGGCCGCCTCGTCGACGACGGCACCCTGCCGTCCCGGTTCCGCGGCCTGCACCGCCGCATCCGCCGCGCCGACGTCCTCGCCTACGCCGAGCGGCGCGCCGAGACCCGGACCCGGGCCCTGGACACCGTCGCCGACCTGAGCCGCCGCGACGGCCTCTACGACGACGACTTCTAGGGGGAACGGTCGTGCCGATCCGAGCGGTACTCGACGCGCCGGCGCTGACGCCGCCACGCGTGCGCGACGTGCTGCTCGCCCTGGCCGAAGACACGCTGTTCCAGCCCTATTGGAGCGACGGCATCGTCGCCGAGGTGGAGCGGCGGCTGCCGTCGCACATGTCGCGCCCGGCGCGGGACTTCCTGTTCGCCGAACTCGAAACCGCCTTCCCCGAGGCCCGGGTGACCTGGCCGGCCACGGTGCTGCGGGAGGTGCCGTACATCAGCGATCCCCGCGACGCGCACCTGACCGCGGTGGCGCTGTTCGCGCAGGCCGACGTCGTCGTCACCACCGACGCCGGTCTCGCTCGCTCGCTCGAGCGGTCCGGGGTCGAGCCGCAGACGCCGGACGCGTTCGTCGCGTACGTGCTCGACGCCGAGCCGCAGCGTTGCCGGCGCGTGCTGCTGCGGATGGCGCGACGGCGGTGGCTCGGGCCCGGCGAGGAGACCCCCGACGCCGCCCTGCAGACCCGGCTGGCCGCGTGGGCCCGTCGCGATCTCGGCGACAACAGCGCCGATCTGCTGGCCGCGGACCCGGTCCGACCGTGACCGGACGCCCCCGGTGGTCCTGGCAGCCCGAACCGGACACCGCATAGACTCGGACGGTCCTCTTCTCGAACCCAGGAGCGCCCTTCCCGTGTCCGACGTGTCCGTCACCCCCCTGTCCGGATTGGCGCGGATCGCGCTGGCCGACGCTCAGCTCGAACGTGTGGCCGCCCTCGCCGGGACCGCCGAACAGGCCCTGGTGGCCCCGCCGTCGGCCCGGCCGTTCGTCGCCGCCGCGCTGGCCGCGAAGACGCCGCTGCTCGTGGTGACCGCGACCGGCCGCGAGGCGGACGACCTGACGGCCGAACTGCACGAGATGCTCGGCGACGTCGTCGCGCAGTTCCCGTCGTGGGAGACGCTGCCGCACGAGCGGCTCTCGCCCAGCGCCGACACCGTCGGCCGCCGGTTGCAGGTGCTGCGCCGGCTCGCCCACCCCGAGGACCGCGACTACGGCCCCGAGCTGCGGGTGATCGTCGCGACCGTGCGGTCGCTGGTGCAGCCGATGGCCCCGCGTCTGGGCGACATCGAGCCCGTCACCCTGCGGGTCGGCGCGGAGCACGACTTCGACGAGCTGATCGAGCGGCTCGTCGAGCTGGCCTACACCCGCGCCGACATGGTCGGCAAGCGCGGCGAGTTCGCGGTGCGCGGCGGCATCCTCGACGTCTTCCCGCCGACCGCGGACCATCCGGTGCGGGTCGAGTTCTGGGGCGACGAGGTCACCGAACTGCGCCCGTTCTCCGTCGCCGACCAGCGGTCCATCCCCGAACTCGAGGTGGGCACCCTCATCGCCCCGCCCTGCCGGGAGCTGCTGCTCACCGAGCAGGTCAAGGAGCGCGCGGCCCGGCTGGCGCAGGACAACCCGGCCGATGCGGCGCTGGTGGAGATGCTCGACAAGATGGCCTCCGGTATTCCGGTCGAGGGCATGGAGGCGCTGCTGCCGGTGCTGCAGACGGGCGAGCTGCAGCTGTTGACCGACGTCGTGCCGGCCGGCACGCACGTGCTGCTGTGCGATCCGGAGAAGGTGCGCACCCGCGCGGCGGATCTGATGCGCACCGGTCAGGAGTTTCTCGAGGCGTCGTGGACCGCGGCCTCGCTCGGTGGTGCCGCGCCGCTGGACACCGCCAACATGAAGGGCGTGGACCTGGCCGCGTCGGCGTACCGGCCGCTGACCCAGGTGCGGGAGACGGCGGAGGCGGCGGGCCGGCCGTGGTGGACGCTGAGCCCGCTGGCGTCGGGCGCCGACACCGAGGTCGTGCTCGACGTGCAGCCGGCGCCGGAGGTGCGCGGCTCGGACGAGCTGCTGACGATGCTCTTCGCGAACCTGCGCGCGCACGTCACCACCGGCGGGCGGGCCGCGATCGTCGTCGCGGGCGCCGGCACCGGGCAGCGGGTGCTCGAGCGCCTGCAGGAGAACGACGTGCCCGCCGCGCGTCTCGATCCGGGCGCCGAGCCGGTGCGCGGCACGGTCGGGGTGCTGTGCGGCGCGCTGCACGACGGCGTGGTCCTGCCGGGCGACGGCGCGGACGTGCCCGGCCTGGTGCTCGTCACCGAGTCCGACCTCACGGGCAACCGGGTGACCGCCGCCGAGGGGCGCCGCACGCCGGTCAAGCGTCGCAACCAGGTCGACCCGCTGGCGCTCACCGCCGGGGACATGGTGGTCCACGACCAGCACGGCATCGGCCGTTTCGTCGAGATGGTGGAACGGACCGTGGGCGGTGCCCGCCGCGAGTACCTGGTCATCGAGTACGCCCCGAGCAAACGCGGGCAGCCGGGTGACCGGCTGTTCGTGCCGATGGAGTCCCTCGATCAGCTCTCCCGCTACGTCGGCGGCGAGATGCCCGCCCTGAGCAAGCTCGGCGGCTCCGACTGGGCCAACACGAAACGCAAGGCGCGCAAGGCTGTTCGTGAGATCGCCGGGGAGCTGGTGCAGCTGTACGCGGCGCGCCAGGCTGCGCCCGGGCACGCGTTCGCCCCGGACACCCCGTGGCAGAAGGAGATGGAGGACGCGTTCGCGTTCACCGAGACCCAGGATCAGCTCACCGTCATCTCCGAGGTCAAGGCCGACATGGAGAAGGCGGTCCCGATGGACCGCGTCGTCATCGGCGACGTCGGCTACGGCAAGACCGAGATCGCGGTGCGCGCCGCGTTCAAGGCCGTGCAGGACGGCAAGCAGGTCGCGGTGCTGGTGCCCACCACGCTGCTGGCGCAACAGCACCTGCAGACCTTCACGGAGCGGATGGCGTCGTTCCCCGTCACCGTCAAGGGCCTGAGCCGCTTCACCGATCCCGCCGAGTCGAAGGAGACGATCGCTGCCCTCGCCGACGGCGCGGTCGACATCGTCGTCGGCACCCACCGGCTGCTGCAGACCGGCGTGCGCTGGAAGGACCTCGGCCTCGTGATCGTGGACGAGGAGCAGCGATTCGGCGTCGAGCACAAGGAGCACATCAAGGCGCTGCGCACGCACGTCGACGTGCTGACCATGTCCGCGACGCCGATTCCGCGCACCCTGGAGATGAGCATGGCCGGCATCCGCGAGATGTCGACGATCCTCACCCCGCCCGAGGAGCGGCACCCGGTGCTCACCTACGTGGGCGCCTACGCGGACAAGCAGGTCGCCGCCGCCATCCGTCGCGAGCTGCTGCGCGACGGGCAGGTGTTCTACGTGCACAACCGGGTCAGCTCGATCGACAAGGCCGCCAAGCGGATTCGTGACCTCGTCCCCGAGGCGCGGGTGGCGGTCGCGCACGGGCAGATGAACGAGGACACCCTCGAGAAGACCGTGCAGGGCTTCTGGGAACGTCAGTACGACGTCCTGGTGTGCACCACCATCGTCGAAACGGGCCTGGACATCTCCAACGCCAACACCCTCATCGTCGAACGCGCCGATTCGCTCGGCCTGTCGCAGCTGCATCAGCTGCGCGGGCGCGTCGGCCGGTCCCGCGAGCGGGGTTACGCGTACTTCCTGTATCCGCCGGAGAAGCCGCTGACCGAGACGGCGTACGACCGGCTCGCCACGATCTCCCAGAACTCCGACCTCGGTGCGGGCATGGCCGTGGCCATGAAGGACCTCGAGATCCGCGGCGCGGGAAACGTGCTGGGCGCGGAGCAGTCCGGTCACGTCGCCGGCGTCGGGTTCGATCTGTACGTGCGGCTCGTCGGCGAGGCGGTGGAGGCCTTCCGGGCCGCCGCGGACGGCCGGCCCGTCGCCACGGAGGAGGCCGCCAAGGAGGTGCGCGTGGACCTGCCGGTCGACGCCCACATCCCGCCGGACTACGTGACCTCCGACCGGCTGCGGCTCGAGGCCTACCGCAAGCTCGCCGCGGCGCACGACGACGACGCGATCGCCGCGGTGGTCGAGGAACTCGTCGACCGCTACGGCCCGCTGCCCGAGGAGGTCGGCCGGCTGGTGTCGGTGGCCAAGCTGCGCCTGCTGTGCCGCGAGTACGCCCTCGAGGAGGTCGCGGTCTCCGGTACCCAGCTGAAGATCTCGCCGATGCATCTGCCGGATTCGAAGCAGATGCGACTCAAGCGGCTCTACCCGGCGGCGCAGTACCGGGCCACGAGCGGCCTGGTGCAGCTGCCGTTGCCGCGGACCGGTGGGGTGGGCTCCGATCGGGTGCGCGACGTCGAGTTGCTGCAGTACATCGCGGACTTCCTGCTCGCCCTCGACGGTAAGGCGCAGGGTTCGGTGGACGTGCGCGTGCCGGCCGTCGCGAGCGTGTGACCGGGGCGAGCGCAGCGACGGGGAATGTGACCGGGGCGAGCGCAGCGACGGGGAATGTGACCGGGGCGAGCGCAGCGACGGGGAATGTGACCGGGGCGAGCGCAGCGACGGGGAATGTGACCGGGGCGAGCGCAGCGACGGGGAATGTGAGGCGACGGCCGTGACGGTGATTCTGCTCGACCCGTACCGGCCCGGATCGGTGCCGCTCGAGGCGGTGCCGCTGCTGACCGGGCCGCTCGCCTGCACCGACGACGTGCCGGCGGCGGTTCGGGAAACGCTCGGCGCGACAGCGGGATCCGACGCCGAGACGTTGGTGGCCGTCGACGCCGGGCACGAGGCGGTGCGTGAACGCGTGCGGCGGGGTGAGCGGGTGATCGCCGCCCCGCCCGCGCCGGGGGAGCGCCTGCTGCGTGCCGTGGAGGTGATGGACCGGCTGTGGGGATTCGGCGGCTGGGAGGTCACGCAGACGCACGATTCGTTGCGCCGCTACCTGCTCGAGGAGACCTACGAACTGCTCGACGCGATCGAGGAAGGTGACCCGCACGGCCTGCGCGAGGAACTGGGAGACCTGTTGCTCCAGGTGCTGTTCCACTCGCGGATCGCCCAGGAGTCCGGCACCGACCCGTTCACCGTCGACGATGTCGCCGACACGCTCGTCACCAAGCTCGCGTTGCGCAGCCCGCACCTGACCAACGGTCACACCGGCCCGATCGACGTGGCCGAGCAGGAGGCGGCGTGGGAGGTGGCGAAGGCGGCGGAGAAGGCCCGGCCCTCCTGCCTGGACGGCATCGCGATGGCGCAGCCGGCGCTGGCGTTGACCGAGAAGGTGCTGACCCGCAGCGCCAAGGCGGGATTTCCGTCGGATCTGGTACCGGAATCGCTCGGTTCGGTACGGATCTGCGGTGAGGGCAGCGCCGAGCAGACGCTGCGGACCGCTGTCGTGGCTTTCGCCGGCCGGATCCGCAGAGCCGAAGACGCCGCCGAAGCCGATCGCGGTAAGCGAAGACCATTGTCGAGCGACGACTGGCGCAGGTATTGGCCGCAGACGTGAGCGACGACGCCGGTCGGGGTCGCCCGACCCGGCAGGATGCGGCAGCCCGCCGCCCGCGGCCTAACCTGTCTGGCGACGTCCTGCATGTCGGCGGGTCGTGCGCGTGAGCTTGCGGCCGACTCGAATCAGCAAGTCCTGCTGGCGCCGTGCATACAATTGGGCCACTGCGCGCCGCGCCCTGCGCCGCTGCTCGGCGCTCAGGTCGTACTCGGCCAGCGATCGCACCATTTCCCTGCACTCCAGTGTGGTCGCGATGTACGCCTGCCACGACGGTACGTCGAGCTTGCGTGCCAGCATCGACGGTGTCGCATGCGTCAGGTGCCGTCGCGCCAGCACCTCCGGCACGTGCCCCCATGGCCCGGCAAGCGCCAGCTTGGCGGCGAACACCTCGTCTTCGCGCAGCATGTTCCGACGCTCGATCCGTACCGCGGGTTCGCGTCGGATCAAGCTGTACAGAGGGTCGACCAGTGGGATGGCCTCGTTCAGCATCCCCAGCATCGCGGTGAACCGCGTAACCGGGTCGTCGGAAGCGAGGGCCGTGCCGTGGTGCGGGCTGAGTCGTGTCAGGCCGTCCGGAGCGGTGTACTCGATTCGGTTCGTCACCAGGATCAGCCGGTCGTCGGCTGCGAACGCCTCCAGAGCCCTGGAGATGCAGCGCGGTGCAAGCCAGTCGTCATCGCCTACCCACCGAAAGAAGGTGCCGGTGGCCAGCCGGAGCGCGCTGATGTAGTTGTTGAGCAGGCCCACGTTCACGGGGTGCCGGTGGTAGACGACCCGGCTGTGTTGCTCCGCCAGGCTGCGGCACAGCTCCTCGGTCCCGTCGGTGGAGGCGTTATCGCAGATCACGAGTTCGATGTCGGTGTGGTCCTGGGCGAGCACCGATTGCACCACGACCTCGAGGCGATCCGCCCCGTCGCGAACGGGCAACCCGATGGAGACCAGCGTGTCGGTGTGGCCCATCGGGCACCCCCTCGTCGCTCGACTCGTGCATTACACCGTGCCTCCACGCCTCGGGCGGAATGCTCGGGCCGGGGCGACGACAGGCCTGGCGGCTTCTTCGATCAGGCCGGTACTCGGTGGACCGGACACCGAGTCCGGTTTTCAGATACGTTCGAGCCAGATTTCCCGCCAGAAAGGCACGAATTCGCGGGGGCAGTTGGCGTTGTACGCGCCGCTGCAGACGACGTCCGCCAGCACGATGCAGGGGTTCTTCATGGTCAGCAACTCGCCGGTCTTCTCGTCTATACATTTGGTGACCCGGGCCTGCACTCGTGCCGTGCGGCCGCAGTAGCGGGCCATCTCTTCCTCGAAGCCCATGCCCCGGTTCAACCGATCTTCGTTGAGCGTCAACATGATCTGATCCTTGGGCTTGATGCGTACCATCTCGCCCGGTTGGAGGTTCAGGTGGGCGGTCGGCGTCCTTCCGACCGCCTTGCCCGCGACGAAGCCCCAGGGCAGCCCGTCGCGGAACCACAGCTTGCGCGGTAGCCGCCGCCTGCTGGCGTCCTGCAGGCGATTGAACAGGCTTACGAGAAAGGCCTTGATCGAGTCGATGGGACCGGCGTTTCCGGTCTTCACGTCCGTCACATACTGGCCGAGATCGCGGAACGGCAGGCACGTCGGCGCGGCGCGCATCAGCTCGGTGGCCTGGCACGAATAGCGTGGTCGGCCGTCGGGTCCCGGTTCCTTGCGGGTGTTGACCTCGAGCAATGGAATCTCGATACGGCCGGAGACGGACGAAGTCGGCGTTCCGGGGCCGACGCGTTTGAGCCAGGCTTCCTTCCAGTACAGGGAACACGCTGTCTGGCAGCCCCCGTGCGCGGAGCCGTCACAGCGCGAATCGGTCAGGTGGACCGCATTGTCCATCCTGTGGATGCCGCTGCCCGAAATGGTGTCGCAGAGCTTGTGCGCAACCTTGTGCACGGTCAGCCGACGGCCGCAGAACCCGAGCATCTCCGGCATGAAGGGCAGGTTCTCGAGCTCGCCCCGTTCGTCCAGCGTCGCGAGGATCTCTTCGGCGCTTCGAACCTCGACCAGGTCGCCGACGCGCAGGCCCGGAATGGTCGCGGACTTCGTCATCGTGAGTGTTTCCTTCCCTCCCTGGGGGCTGCAGCGCGTCGGATGTCCGGGTGTACGCGGTGGACCACGATTGCAGCGATCCGGGACGTCCTCCGCGCTGCGCTACCGGGCGAACGGGCGATTCGTGTTCGGGATCGCCATCGGGGCCTGTTCCATTTCGATGCTACCTCCGGCCTTGCCGTCGAATCTTCGACTCGGACGGAGCGCTCTGTCGGAAAGCACCCCAGGATTTCGGGTCGAATCGGGTGTCGGGAGTGGCATCCGTCAGCCCACCGCGATGATCGATTTGGGGACACCCAGTATCCGTTCGCGCAGAATGGTCGCCGTGGGGAAGTAGTCGCGCATCTCTGTGATGCTCACCAGTTCGGTCCACAGAACCTCGTTGCGCGCCTCGTCGATGTTCGCCGGCCTCGTGTGGACCAAGGGCCAGTGTGCGGCAATGGCGACCCGGGCAGCGGCAGGCAGAAACTGCATTCCGGGAAAGAGCCAGTGCGGTTCGAGGGGGAAGTAACGATATGGCGTCTGAATCCAATAGTGCGGCGCGAGGCGCCGGACCTGTCGCGCCAGCTCCGCTCTGCGGGCATGTCCGCCCACGTGCTCGATGAGTGAATTCGAGAACACGATGTCGAAGCGGGAGTCGACGTCCGCCTGTGCAAGGACGCGGGTCGCATCGCACGCATCACCGAGGACGGGAACGATCCACCCGTCGTCGGACTCACCGGGCTCGAAGAGATTGAGTACCGTAACGTGCTCGGGCCTGACCGGGGCACGGCGCCATGCCTCTATCGTTCCGCCGAGATCCAGAACCCGCATGTTCTCGATCGCCGGGAATGCCTCACGAAACATCTGCCAACGCCGCATCCTCGTTCTGGCGCCCAGAGATGTCGGAGAATCCACGAGTATGCGTCGCAGTTGGGTGCCGGCCACAGATCCCCCTCCGGTGATCAGGCTCTCGACGTTCGCAAGACGCCTATGCTATCACCGCCGTGCGACGACAGGGCCGATCTCGATCCGGTTCGATGCGCCGTTTGCGTGGTTCGCGCGTACTACCCTCGGTTCTCATGACCGGACCGAAGGTTCGTATCGCGATCCTGGGCATCAACTTCGCCCCAGAGCCGACCGGGATCGCGCCCTATACGACCCTTCTCGCGTCCGGATTGGCCGCGCGTGGGCACGAAGTCGAAGTTCTGACCGGATTCCCTCATTATCCGCAATGGAAGCGCCTGGACGGAGGTTTCCGGTTCCGATCCGACGAAATCGAGGATCGCGTTCGGATTCGGCGCTTCGGTCACCACGTCCCGCGGGGTGCTACGGCAGTCGGTCGAGCGTTGATGGAGATGAGCTTCGGGCTTCAGCTTCTGCTCGCGCGATGGAACGGACCCGACGTCGTCCTCTGCGTGAGTCCACCATTGCTGGCGGCAGGACTGTCCGTGGTGCGCGCACGGCTGTCGTGGCGGCGACCTGCAATCGGCGTCATCGTCCACGACCTCTACAGCCGTGGGGTCGTGGAGGCGGCGGCGCTGTCGGGCTTGTCCGCCTGCGTGGCACAGGCGGTGGAATCTGCATTCCTTCGGTCGGCGGACGGCATTGTGGTAATCCACGACGGATTCGCGCAGATCCTCGAGGAGCACCTCGGCGTCGACCGCAGAAGAATTCGCACGATCCGGAACTGGAACCATGTCGCACCCCCGGATCCCGCGGCCAGCTCCGCATTCCGTGCCGCACACGGCTGGGATTCCGACGAGGTGGTGATCTTGCATGCTGGAAACATGGGCACCAAACAGGGCTTGGAGAATGTTGTCGCGGCGGCCCGGCTGGCAAGTCGCGAAGGCCGCCGTGTGCGGTTCGTCCTGCTCGGTGACGGCAACCAGCGCGTTCGTCTGGAGGCTGCGGGCGCCGGAATCCCCACACTGCAGTTCCTGCCGCCGGTCACAGAAGAGGACTTTCCTTCAGCGCTCGGAGCTGCGGATGTGCTTCTCGTGAACGAACGACCCGGCGTCGCGCAGATGGCGGTACCCAGCAAGCTGACGTCCTATTTCAACTCCGGCAAGCCTGTCCTCGCGGCGACCGACGCGGACGGATTCACGGCGACCGAGATCGCCGCATCAGGGGCCGGTATCCGTATCCCGGCCGACCGACCGGACCTGTTGCTCCGGGAGGCGGTCCGATTGGGCACGGACGGGGCGCTCGCCGCACACATGGGAGAGCAGGGACGTCGCTACTGCGCTACAACCTTGTCCACATACGAGGCCCTGGAGCGCTACGAGAAATGGATCGGGGATCTCGTGCGCGAGTCGCGCAGGCAGAGGTCGCGCTGATGGTCAAACGCGCACTCGTGACCGGCATAACCGGACAGGACGGGTCCTATCTCGCGGAGTTGCTGCTGAACAAGGGCTACGAGGTCCACGGAGTCATCCGCCGTGCCTCGACGTTCAACACCCACCGGATCGAACACCTGTACGTGGACTCTCACGTACCCGGCGCGAGGTTGTTCCTGCACTACGGAGAACTCCTCGACGGGGCACGGCTCACGGCGCTGCTGTCGGCGATTCGTCCCGACGAGGTGTACCACCTGGCGGCGCAGTCACACGTTCGCGTGAGTTTCGACGAGCCGGAATACACCGCCGAAACAACAGCACTCGGAACAATTCGGCTGCTCGAGACGATTCACCAGATCGGACTCGACTGCCGCTTCTACCAAGCGTCGAGTTCGGAGATGTTCGGCGCATCGCCGCCGCCGCAGAATGAGGAGACGCCGTTCCATCCCCGCTCGCCGTACGGCACCGCCAAGGTGTTCGCCTACTGGACGGCACGCAACTACCGGGAGGCATATGGTCTCTTCACAGTCAACGGCATCCTGTTCAACCACGAATCACCCAGACGGGGGGAAACCTTCGTCACGCGAAAGATCACCCGTGCGGTGGCTCGCATCCGGGCCGGCCTGGATCGGCATCTGTACATAGGCAACGTCGACGCAGTCCGTGACTGGGGTTACGCACCCGAATACGTCGAGGGGATGTGGCGGATGATGCAGGCCGAGACCCCGGACGACTATGTGCTGGCGACGGGAGAAGGCTATTCCGTGCGCGAATTCCTTGCCCTCGCGTTCGACCACGCCGGTCTCGACTGGGAGAAGTACGTGCGATTCGACGAACGCTACCTTCGCCCCGCGGAGGTCGACTCGGTGATCGGCGACGCAGCGAAGGCCGGAGCGATCCTCGGCTGGAATCCTCGGGTGCGCACTCCCCAACTCGTGAAGATCATGGTGGACGCCGACCTCGCGGCACTCGAATCTCGAGGCGGTCACCGGATCGACAGACCCGAGCTGCCGGGGTGGGGCACCTCGTCGCACTGACCCTGTGGGATCAGCTGCGACAGGTTCCCTGATGCGCGACGAACCACTCGTATGTCATCCGGACGCCCTCCTCGAGCGGGGTCTTCGCGGTCCATCCGAGTTCCGTGAGGCGTCGGACGTCGAGCAACTTGCGCGGGGTGCCGTCCGGCTTCGACGGATCCCACCGAATCTCCCCGCGGTAGCCGACCACGTCGGCGACAAGGTGCGCGATCTCGGCGATCGTTACGTCACTACCAGTGCCCACATTGACCGGCCGGCAGTCGTCGTAGTGGTCCAGCAGGAAGTGGCAGGCATCCGCGAAGTCGTCGACATACATGAACTCGCGCCGGGGCCGGCCCGTGCCCCAGCACGTTGCATGCGGAGCGCTGTCCCGGGCCGCGTCATGGAGGCGACGGATCATGGCGGGCAGGACGTGGCTGTCGTGCGGGCTGAAGTTGTCGCCCGGACCGTAGAGGTTCGTGGGCATCGCGCTGATGTAGGGCAGGCCGTGCTGGCGGCGGATGGCGGTGACGTGCGCGATCCCGGCCAGCTTCGCGACCGCGTAGCTTTCGTTCGTCTCCTCCAAGGGACCCGTGAAGAGTGCCTCTTCGCGAATCGGCTGTTCTGCGAACTTGGGGTAGATGCAGCTCGACCCCAGGAAGAGGAATCGCTTCACGCCACTCGCGACGGCGCTGTCCAGCAGGTTCACCTGTATGCGCACATTGTCGGAGATGAAGTCGGCGGGTCGACGAGCGTTCGCTGCGATCCCGCCGACCCGTGCTGCTGCGGCGATCACCACCTGCGGGCGGGTCGCCTCGAAGAACTCCGTGGTAGCGCGGGCGTCGCGCAGATCCAATTCGGCCGAACTACGTCCGATCAGATTCTCGAAGCCGCGCTTTGCGAAGTGGCGCCACAGCGCCGATCCCACCAGTCCCCGGTGACCCGCGATGTAGATCCGGGTGCTTCGAGGTAGGGGGTAGGAGTTCGTCCCGGGATGACGACCTGCGACGCAGGAGGCTCGATCGGACCGATCGACATCGACGCTATCCCGTGCAGGGTCGGTATCCGACACGGCCACCTCGATCCTCCGGTGGGGGTCCCGAACGCTCCGGTGATGTCCGGGAGAGGGTGGCACATGCACGCACCGCAACTTCCTCCAACCGATCACCTCGAACCGGAGCCGGTACCGGGTTCGAAGGTTACCACTTGCTCGTTCGTCGATGCGCGGAGATTCTCAGCGCGTGCCCGGTGCAAGGGCAGGACTGCGACTGAGCCGACGGAACGCGACACGGCCGGCACGTGCCGGCGAGCTCACCGCGTCGTCGGGTGCTCCGATCTGGCCGCGCACGCACGTATCGGGCCCGAACTGCATGCAGCTCGGGTAAAATTCGACGGAACAACGACGCCTCGAGGGGTGCGAGTTGGGTGGGACGAGTTGGGATCACGGACAGCGAGACCTGCGCGGTCCGGCGCACCCATGTCCGACGTCGTGGCCTCGAATGGTTGTGGATGCCGTTCCGATCGATCTGGTCGATCGAGAGCTCGCGATGGCCCTCATCGTCGATGCGCTCCGCCTACCGGACCCGCTCGCCGTCGCATCGGCCAACCTCGACCATCTCCATCACTTCGAACGCGACAGCTTCTGGACGGACCGTCCACCTGCGGTTTCCATCGGAGACCCGTCCAGGGGGCTGCGCTGGCTCACACTGCTCGACGGAGTGCCGCTCGTCCGGAAAGCCGAGGCACTCAGCGGTCGGCCTTGGCCGAAGCTTTCGGGCAGTGACCTGATCTGGCCGATTCTGGAGTACGCGGCGAAACACGGCACGCGGGTGGGGTTTCTCGGCGGGACCGCCGAGACACACGAGCAACTCCGCAAGACGCTGAGGATGCGCCTTCCCGCCCTGCAGGTCGCGGGCACCTGGGCGCCGGCGCGATCCGAGATACTCGACTCCCGAACGTCGGCGGGAATCGCCGCCGACATCCGTTCGGCCGAGGTGGAAATCCTGATCGTGGGACTGGGAAAGCCCCTGCAGGAGAATTGGATTGCGCGATTCGGCCCGGACACCGGAGCGCGGGTGCTGCTCGCGTTCGGTGCCGTGGTGGACTTCCTCGCCGGCCGCGTGAGCCGGGCGCCGCGGTGGATGGCGGACCACGGCTTCGAGTGGACGTGGCGACTGATGCTGGAGCCACGACGGTTGAGCCGTCGCTATCTCGTGCACGATCCGCCGGAATTGCTGCGGTTGATGCGCCGAGAACCGACCCTCCAGCACGAAGCGGCGATGGCGCATCCCGACAGGAGTGTGGGGCGCGGTGCATTCGTCGGGCACCGACGGCGGGCTACCGTCGCCGTGGTGGTGGTGACGTACAACAGTGTGTCCGATCTGCCCGGGCTGATCGACGACCTGCGTATCGCTGCTCGCGACCAGTCGATCCGCGTCGTTGTCGTCGACAACCAGTCGTCCGACGGCACAACCGATGTGGTGCGCTCGCACACCGACATCACGTTGGTCGAGTCCGGGGGGAATCTCGGCTATGCCGGTGGCATCAATGCGGCGATGCCGTTCGTGGAGCCGTGCGAGGCCGTGCTGATACTCAATCCTGATCTGTCGTTGGCCCCTGGAGCGGTGACCCGCTTGATGACATCGCTCCGTGGCGACGACCGAATAGGGGCCGTGGTACCGCTCATTCTCGACGCAGACGGCGCAGTCTACAACTCGATTCGACGCGAGCCCTCGCTCTCGCGTGCGGTCGGGGACGCATTGCTCGGCCGCAGACTTCGTAAGAGGCCGTCCTTGCTTTCCGAAATCGATTACTGTCCAGCAGATTACCTCGAAGCTCACGATGTGGACTGGGCAACCGGAGCCGCACTGCTCATTCGAACCACGGTGGCGCACGAGGTAGGCCCCTGGAACGAGGAGTTCTTTCTCTACTCCGAGGAGACGGACTACTTCCGTCGCATCCGCGAGAGCGGCCATTTGGTTCGGTTCGAGCCGTCGGCGGTGGTGCAACACCGCCAGGGAGGCTCGGGTACATCGCCGGCTCTCGCACGGCTCATGGCCGTGAACCGAATTCGATACGTGAAACGACACCACGGAGCCGCGTACGCGGTGCTTTTCCGCGGAGCCGTGGCATTGGCCGAAGCGCTGCGCTCCTACGATCGGGAGCGTCGACGTACGCTCGCAGCTGTGCTGAACCGCAGGAAATGGCGAGATCTCCCGCACGCGACCTCACATGGCTGAACAACTGTCGGGACCGCACCGACGCGGCGCAGTGATCGTTCCCGCGTACAACGAAGCCGCGGTGATCGAGCGGACGCTCCTGCCGCTCGGCCACGCTGCAACCGAGGGGTATATCGAGCTGATTGTGGTGCCCAACGGCTGTACCGACGACACCGCCGCGGTGGCCCGACGTATCCCGGGCGTGCACGTTGTCGAGTTGCGGGAGGGGTCCAAACCTGCGGCACTGAATACCGGTGACCGGATCGCCACGATGTGGCCCCGGCTGTACCTGGACGCCGACATCCGGATTTCGGCCGGTGCGGTACTGGCCGTCCTCGATCGACTCGCCCGCGGTGACGTGCTCGCCGCTCGTCCCGAGTTCCGTTACGCGTTCGACCGCTCCGACCCACTGGTTCGCAGCTACTACCGTGCCCGGCAGCGGATTCCGCAGCGAGAGCCCATACTGTGGGGTGCCGGTGTGTACGGCCTGAGCAGACAGGGGCATGCGAGGTTCGGATCCTTCCCGGATCTTACGGGGGACGATCTTTTCGTCGACTCTCTGTTCGACGCCGATGAGAAATCCGTGGTGCGTACGGAACCGGCCGTGGTCACGACTCCCACTGATGTCGGAAGTCTGCTCGCAATTCTGCGTCGCAGTCATCGCGGCGGCACCGAAGCGCGCGTCGTCGACCGGAGTCGCGTGCGCCGCACCGGCCCGGCCACCGCTCGCGCGGTGCTGCGGTCGATCCGGGGACCCGGATCGGCTGGGGATGCAGCGGTGTACATCGCGGTGGCGCTCGCGGCCCGGCGGGGTGCACTGCATCCGAACGTGCCGTGGGAGCGCGACGAAAGCAGTCGAGAGCCTCGGTGAGGGGTTCATGAGGGGTGCTACTGGAGGTCGCAGTCGGCAGTCCGGTCGATCCGATAAAGATGAACGGCGTTGCCGTCGTCGAATGTGTCCCGGAATGTGTTACCGGTGACGGGTATGCTCCGCCCTTCGTCCAAGACCTCCACCTGGTCCGCATTCCCGCATGCAAGGGCGATCGTGGCGTCTCCGCCCTCGTTCCGCGTGGATCCCGCGAGCACGTAGAGACTTCCCTCGTGATACTTGGCAGCCAGATCGACGGGTCTGTCGGATCTGGCAAATCCGTCGACGAACGGTGCATTGAGAACTGGGGCCAGTCGATTGATCTGATCGTTGACTGCCCTGACGTCGTCGCGGATGCCGTCTCCGCACCGATCCCGGAAGATGTTGTACGACAGGCACGGCCCGCCGAAGTTGTGGGAGAAGTAGACGATGCCGCGTGCGCCGTTGATGATGCTGCTCCAGACCGCGGCTCGAATCTGCGGGCCCGTGATCGTGCCGCCCGTGTCCTCCTCGAAGGGGTGACCCACCTCCACGAAGTTCCACACCGGCATCGCCGCACGCGGCTGGACCAAGGAGCGGACGTATCGTGTTGTCACACCATAATTGGCCGCCAGATGGCACTCCGCGGGGGAGAGGTCGGCCTGCCCGTCCTTCGTGAGGACACCGCCCTGGTCGGCCTGACAGATCGTATCGTCGGTGAACCAGTAGTTGTCTGCGGATACGACATCCTGAAAGTCGTTGACGAATCGCTCTGCTGCGTCCCGGGGCTCCCAGAAGGTGACGCCCTTGCCGTAGTTCGTGAAAGTCATGACGCCCGAAGGTACTTTGCTCCTGAACGCATACATCACCGTGTAACCGCACTTAGCTTGTTCGGGTACGCAGATCGGTCGATCGTCAGGCATCCGACCCGTCCACGGCGCATCTCCGGCACCCGCCCACATGTCCGCCTCGTCTGTGGTCAGTTGACCGGACGCTAGCGGGTCCGGGCGGCTGGGAAGGGCGAACATCCCGCTGTCACGAATCACCCGCACGTCGCTGTCTTCGGTCAGTTCGACGTAGGTATTGAGTCCGATGGTCCGATCGACGGCAGCCTCCTCAGGGGAGGTCACGCGCGCGAACCATACTGCGAGAGGGAAGTAGTCCGGCGACGTTGGCAGCGAATTCTCGAAGGTGTCGTAGTACTCCTCACCGCCGTCGACCGATCGCAGCGACGGACCCGTCGGCTCGAACACGACGTCGACGAAATAGGCGGCACCGTTTCCCGACTGGTCGGGGATTCCCTCGCCGTAGGTGAACCGTCCGTCGCGCGCGGTCAACCATCCGCTCTTCACGGTTGCGCCCAGGTCGAAGGTGTTCGGATCCGTCGGATAGTGCCCATTCGAAGCACGGTAGGAGATCACGTAGCTTCCGTGCGCTTGTATCGGAATCGGTTCGTCGAACGGTACGTTCCGCCAGCCGCTCGGGCCGGTGGTGATCGGGACGGTACCCAAGGCGGTGCCGTCGGACGACCACAAGGTGGCGGTGACCGCCCCTGTGTCCTCCGGTCCCTGATAGAACCGCGCGGCGGTGACGACTCCATCGCTCGTCGTCGTGAACTCGGTGCCGACTTCGATCGGCCGCGCGGCGGGATCGCCGGAGACGGCCGGGACGGTTTCGTCGGACCACAGGCTTCCTGCCGGCGAGCCGGGACGTTCGGCCGTGTCGGGGGAGCCTTGCGTGCATGATCCGGTAAGCACCATCACCGCCACGAGCAGCGGGGCGACGAGGGAACGTGCTGTCGGGCGCTTATCGAGCACTGTCGTCAGCCTGTGGCGAGGAAATGTCGCGTTCTGCGTCGTATCGGTCGGGTGAGTCGATTTCCGGCACCGAAACGCTGAAGGTGGACCACAGCAGGCCGAACACGATGAAGAAGACGAAGGTTGCCTGCTGGTAGAAGAACAGGTCGAAGGTAGTGCTGGAGACCAGGATGCCCACCAGCACTGATCCCATCATGTAGGCCTGATCGCGTTCCCGGGGTGAGGTGGCGCGGCGCAATCCCGCCGAGATGCCGAAGATTGCTCCTCCCGTCAGCAGAATCATCGCGGCGAGTCCTACAACACCGCCCTGCACGATCGTCCGTAGCCACTCGTTGTCCAGCAATTGATACGCGCTGGGAGGAGCTCCACCGAGGCCGACCCCGAAGACAGGATTCTCGCGAAAGGTCTGCGACACTGCGGCATAGTCGGCTGTCCGCGTCAGGATACTGTCATCCTGCTCCGAACCCGTGATCGTCCGCCACAGCGCATCCAGTGTCTCCGGGAAGGCGACGGCATAGCCCATGATCGCGGCCGCCCCGGCGACGGCGGCCAGGACCAGCTGCCGAACCTGGAACGCGAACATGTAGACGAGCAGGCACGCGAGCAGAGTGAGCACGCCGGTGCGGGAGATGGCGGCGGGCATGGACACCAACGCCACACCGCACGTGGCGACCGCAGCCCAGCGGGCGCTCCGGCGCGTGGCGTAACGCGCAAAGTGGATGGTCATCGGCACGGTCACTGCAGCCAGAACGGAGAATTCGATCGCGTGCTCGGAGGTACCGACAACACGCACGGCGCCTCTCCGCTCGGTGAACTGCAGGTACTCGGGATCGAGGTTCACGACGAAGCCCGGGGGCATGAACAGGAATCGCAGATCGATCGAGGTCAGACTCTGGAGTAGTCCGACCGAACACGCGAATGCCAGACCTACGGTGAGGCAGCCGAGGATGATGGTCCGCTGCCGTGTGCTCTCGATTCTCACGAGAACATAGAGGGCCACCCCCACATTTGCGACCAGGGTGATGATCGCCCGGGTCTTGTTGGCTTCTACCAGGGCATCGCCCGTACGGAGCAACCCGATTCCGTAGACCAGGGTCAGCAGCAGGAAGAACAGAAGCATGACGACCACCCCAGGGTTCACCGTGGGGTGAGTTGTGGTGCGTCGGACCGTCAGGAATCCGAGGACGACGAGGCCGAACAGCATGACCGCGGCCATCCGCGCAGGTGAACCGTTGCTCTTGAGCGGGCCGGGCAGGGTGGCGAAGGCCGGTAGGCAGGGGATCAGGAGACACAGGAAGGCGAGAAACCACGGGGTGCGTTCTCGCTGTTCGGCACCGCGGACCGCACCGTCGAAGTGATCGCCCGGCCGTCGGCGCGCAACGAAGACCGTAGTCTTCATCGGGCATCCACGGCACCGTCGGCAGGCATACGTCCGCCTTCGCCGTCGGGGTTGTACGAGGATCTGCCGGGGCGCGGACCTGCCGGCGACGGAGGTTGGGCTGTCTGCCTGCGTGATTTCAGCCGCGTCAGCGAAACGTCGACCAACACGGTGAACAGGATCGATAGTCCGACCCCGGTGGCAAGGATCGCGACGGTCGAGCGTGTGCGGGTGGGCATCGCGGCCGTCGGGACGCCGGGCGGTGTCACGACGAAGGACGTGACCATCTGATCCTCGGGTACCCGAGCTTGCTGCTGCAGGGTCCGCAGCGTCACTTCGGCCTGTGCGGCAACAAGCTCCAAGGTCTTCGTCACGTCGGCAGGATCCGACGCCGTCTCCTCGACGAACACCAGCGGCAGCTGCGGGTTGGGAGATGGGGTCGGGAATGCCTTCGCGCCGTAATCGGACAGGCCACCGGCCGCCACGACCCGGTCCACCACGGACGGTTCCCTCAGCCCGAGTGCGGTCAGATTCGCCAGCAGTGACGCTCCACCGACATCCAGCAGACCGTTCCGCCGGATCTCGCCGCCAGTCGAGGGCGTGTCCTGCCGGACACTCGGCGGAGCCAAGCCGATGACCGCGCTTGCGTAGTAGACCGGTTTCACGGAGCTGTAGACGCCGTAGCTGTACCACGCGGTGATCGCCAGAAGTGGAAGTACGACATACCAGCGGCGGAAGCACGACCGCACGACATCGAACAGATCCATGTCAATGCCCCCTCATCATCGGATGAACCGACGTGAGCTACCTGCCGAGGACGAACCGTGCTCGACGACCCGCAGACTCGCCGACCCGAGCAGTTCAACCCTACCGACTGAAACCCGTCCATTGTGACCTTTCTGCCCCATCCGACAGCACCACGCCGGTCACAGGCGCGCCGACAGAGCGAAGGGACTCGACGGCGCGACTCAAATCCCGCCGTCGCGTCACGTCCAATACGGCCGCGAGGAGGATGCCGTCGGCCTGTTCGCCCGCAATCGAGGCCGTACACGTCGACAGGACGGCGGGCGCGGCCACGATGACCTGCGCGTAGTCCGGTCGCAGACGGTCGATCGTGACAGTCGGATCGGTCGCGTCGGTCGCGATGGTCGTCGGGTCGGAGGGGTAGCCGGTGAGTCCGGGCGTGGAATCGGTCAGGTCGGGTGCGCCGTCGCGTTGCGCCGGTTCGGTCCAGGCCGGTCCCCGTGTCCCGGCTTCCGCCCGGCTCCCTCGCTCGTCGGTATGGACGACGAGCGTCCGATCGCCGCTCGATGCCGTGACACGCCCCAGGTTCGACGCCAGCGTCGCTGTGTCGGCCTCTCCTGCAGCCGACGTCACGACCCAGACCTGTGCCCGATCACCAGGCTCGGCACGAGGGTCGGGGCGCAGCCGCAGCCGCAGCCGGCGATACCCGTCCATATCACTGTCGGTTGCGGAATCCACCCCGTCCACGCGTCCGAGCACCGGAACTCCCGACACGGTGACGGCGCGGTCGGCGGTTCGCACTATGGGGTCGGTTCGGGATCGGATCCACACCGCGACGGCGCCCAGCAATGGTGCGGCGAGCACGATGGCGGCAGCAGGACCTGCCCGCTCGACCCACGCCTGCTGCGGCTCGGACGCGGAAGAGGCGATCCGCGTGTTCACCTTCTGACCGTCGTCGCCGGTCGGTGTTTCCAGTGCTTCGACATACCCGACGAACTCGCGCGCGAGCGCGTCGGCGATGAGCCGAGCACGATCCGGATATCGGTCCGTCACCGTGATGTCGATGATCGACGTTCTCGGCGGCACGACCGTTGCGCTCACCTTGCCGGACACTTCTCGGGCCGTCTCCGGCAGGCCGAGTTCATCCACAACGAGCTGGGTCACGACGTCGCTGGTCAGCAGGACGACATAGGAGTTGACCCGTCCTGCGACCACCTCGTCGTTCTGGTATGCGGCGGCGGTCGTCGATCCCTCGATCGACACCATCAGCTTGGTGGTCGACACGTACCTGTCCGGGGCCAGGAGAAGCCAGGCGAGACCTGCGACGAACACCACAACGGTGACGACGAGAAACGTCTTCCGGTACAGCTTCAGCTCGGCAAGGAACCCGTCCAGTCTCACTCTGCCGCCTCGGTCTTCCTGTCGCGCTCAGAACTTCGGCCGGGACTCCAGTGGGTGTCCATGTCGAAGACCACGACCGCGTCCCTCGGCAGCAACGCCGAGGCCTGACGTAGCTGCTCCTCTGTCGTCACATTCTTTCCCACCGCGAGCACGACCACATCCGACTCGGCCCCGATCTCTACTGCTGCCGGCAGCGAGGGGCACGTGAGTACCACCCATGTGTACGACGTGCGGAGGGCGTAGACCATCTCCCGCAGTGGGGCTGTGAGCATCCGATCATCGATGGCCCCCGCTGCGGTGCCTACTCCGATGAAACTGCTGTGGGTGGTTCGCAGCGAGACTTCTCTCGCCGCTTCAGCCGGTGTCGTCTCTCCGCGCAGGACGTCGGCAACCCCGGACGCGTGGCGATCCGACAGCGCTTCCGTCAGTTCGGCGGAGCGGAAGTCGAGATCGACCAGTACCACCGAATCGCTGCGCATGGCGAGCGCCGTGGCGAGGAAGACGGACACCGCGGAGACCGTGGATCCGGGACCGGCGCCGGTCACCGTGAACGCGCCGCGTTCCGACCGGTCGACGGCCGCGAGCAGACGGTACAGGATCCCGCGCTCCTCCACCGTGAACTGCTCCGTCGGTTCCCCGCCGATCGAACCGAGAACCGGCCGCCCGGAAATCCGTGCAGCATCGCGGGGGTCGCGGATCGAGTGATCGAAGAGGAAACGCAGCACGGCCCCCGCGGAGCCGAGGAGCGCCCCGATCAGCACCGCGCCGGACAAGACGACCGGGATCGTGGCACGCATGGCGACGACACGAGCTGTCGGCCCCGGGGTATCGACGACGATCAACTCGGCGCGTGGGACGAGCGATCCGGGAACCGACTCCAGAGTGCGCACTGTGGCCGCGAGTTCGGAGAGGAAGACGGTCGCCATCTGTTCGGACTCTTCGGCCGAAGGAGCACGGAACTCGAACTCGATGAGTGCCGTGCCCGGTGGATTGACGGCCTCCACTCGCGCGGACAGCACCTCGGGCGTGAGGCCGAGACCGAGATCGGCGATCACCCGAGCTGCCACGTCGCGGCTGTTCGCCAGTGCGGCATAGGTTCGGGCGCGGCCCTGCGCGTAGGAGTCGCCCCCGTCGAGAACGCGGCTGACATCACCGGGCGTGCGGACGAACACGGCGGCCTCGGACCGGTACAGCGGCGGACGCAGCAGCAGGAACAGCGTCGTTGCAGCCAGCGTCAGCAGAACTCCCCATACGATCCAGCGCCACCGCTCACGCAGTACGCGACCGTACTCGGAAACCGTGTCGTTCATGATCGGACGCCCGGTCCGAGAGCTTCGAGCGAATCGGTCAGCGCCGCACCGATGGCTTGCACACCGAGGGGATTGGGGTGCTTTCGATCCGCAGCCAGCAGCGCGGAGGTGTCCGTCCCGCTCAACGGCGCGATGGGATCGACGAACAGGACACCCTCGGCGGCGGGTTCTGCCGCCAGGCGCGCCATGAATTCGTCGTCGAATCCCAGATCATCGGATGGGTCGGCGAGGAGGCGGGGCCTGACGAAGACGACCGTGGCCGCGGGCCAGGTGCGCCGTACGTCTTCGACGGTCGCGACCATTGCCCGGAAGACGTCCTCGGTGGGTGGAAAGAGATCGTTTCGTCCGCCGTCGAGCACCACGACGTCGGGTGCATAGACGGTGGCCAGGCGCGGGATGCGTTCGGCGAACGACGTCGACCGACCGATGTACTCGTCGACCACGAACCTGTTGGCCGGCCCGCCGCTGATGTAGCCCGTTCCCGGCACGGCCGCGAGGTTGCACAGCCACCCCATCCGGACTGCCGTCGTGCAGGCGTAGGACATTTCCGCAAGACCGGTCCCGCCGGTGTACGAATCGCCGATGAACAGTGCGGAAGGCCGGCTGTCGCCGGCAACGTTCAGGCGATTGATCTCCGGGGACGGGCGTGTGGATGGTGCATCTGCGGTGTACATCGGTCCGGAGACGAACACCAGGCCGATCGCGATTGCCAGGGCCGACACCATTGCGGCCAGATCCCACCGAGCGCGTCGAGATGTGGCGCCCTTCCCTCCCTGGCTCCGGCCCGGCGAGTACCGGAAATCTGCGCGGCGAGATTCCGAATCCGTACTTCGAATCTCGAGGGCCCGGCGGCGGGGGGCTGCCGGCGGTGAAGGATGATCTCGTCGAGCACGCCGTCGGCGATAGAACACGAACACCGCGCCGCCCGCGATCGCCACGGCCGGCATCATCGCGGCCGTACCCAACAGTCGGGTGCGGTTCATCGGATGACCTGCGTGCGGACCCACGCCGCGATCATGTCGGCGAGCGCCGATTGTCCGGCGTCCGTCGGCCCGCTCAGGTCCGGCCACATCTGATCCCTCGTCAGCAACGGGGGATCGAGTGCATCCAGGTACGGCACCCCCATCTCGTCTGCGGTGCTGCGGAGAACGTCGGACACCCGGACGACGGATGCCGGAACCGGCGTCTCGAACCACGTGGGCCCGACCAAGAGGGGGCGCCGGCCACCGACGATGATCTTGTTGATCGCATCGGTCGCGCCCACCACGATCGCCTCCGTGTCCGGCAGTCCGGTGTCGCCGAGCCCCCCGACGATCAGGACGACCCGTGGATCGACAGCATCCGCGCGGTCGACCTGATAGGTGAACGCGTGGCCGCCCTGACCATCGGCGACGAAGCCGGAGTCGGGCAGGGCGAAATTGGCGACGGACCATCCCGTTCGTTCGGCCATGAGCGTCGGCCACACCGTTCGGTTGCGGAATCCGGCCGACCATTCGTCCCCCACCACCGCGATGGCGAGTGGGGACGCATCTGCCTCGCTGGTACGTGTCATCGCGAAGACCGAAGTGGCTACGAGTGCGCTGACCAAGACGTTGGCCGCGAGGACGGCCACGAGCGTCCGTGGAGCAATGGTGAGTCGCTTCATCGTTCACTCCCGGCCACGTCCGTGTAGGTATCGAGCAGTCGGTCACCGACCGCGTGCATCCCCAGGTCGGTGCGCACAGCACGGCGTCCTCGTTCCCCCATGGCACGCGCGAGAGACCGGTCGGCAAGCAGCGACTCGACCGCGGTGACCAGCGCGGGCACTGCCGGCTCCGTGACGATTCCACTGCCTGTTCGTTCGATCGTCGGGGCGAGCCCACAGTCGCGGGTCACCACGACGGGAACACCCACGGACATGGCCTCGAGCACCGACATCGGGTAGGGCTCACGCACTGAGGGGAGCACGTACACGGTCGCTGCCGCCATTCGCCGGGGCACGTCGTCCGGGTCGAGCGCTCCCTCCCAGGAAATCCGCGGGTCTGCTTCGGCTGCGAGCATGGCGCGCAGCGCCGGGCCCTCGCCCTCGTCCGGTCCCACCAGGGTGAACCGGGCGTCCATCCCGGCGGAGAGCAGAACTTCGGCCATTTCCACGAAAGCCGTCGGGCGTTTGCGCGGGTGCATGCGTGCGACGAAGAGCACCTCGGGAGGTTCCGCGCTCGGCCGGCCGGGTGGGTAGCACGGCACGCCGTTGCCGAGCTGCACGAAAGGCAATGACGTCCGTGCGACGGTGGCGAGCTGGTCCTTCTCCAGCGCGGTGAGGTGGAACACGGCTCCGGCGTCGCGCAGCACCTTCCTCGTCCACAGTGCGTCGAGTGGGCCGGCGAGCGGATGATCGGACGGAGTGACCATGCCGTGGGGCTGGAGCACGTACAGGATCCCGTGGTGCCGCGCGCTCACCGCAAGCGGGAGCACGACGAGGTCGCGGCCGAAATGGATGTGGACGATGTCGAACCGAGTTCGGTTGCGGTGGAACCATCGCTGCAATCCGGGCGCACCGACACCGGCGAACCCCGTCCTGGGAACTACGGTTCGGACGGTGAACAGCTTGACCGGTACGTCGTTCAAGCGGGTCGGTACGACCGGGAACCCCCGGGCGCCGGCGCCGAGCGTCACCTCGTGGCCCCGGCGGATCAGCTCCATACTCTGATTGAGCGCGACCCGGGCGGGTCCCCCGTACGCGCCGTCGGGGTCGAGCAGCGTGACCACTTGCAGGATGCGCACGGAGTCAACCCGGTGTGACGATCGATCGCGGAGCCCGGACGAGTGAATCGGGAGGAACGTCGGCGGTCACCAGTGCTCTCGCTCCCACGACCGAATTCGCGCCGATGGTCACGCCCCGCAAGACGGTGGAACCGGCGCAGAGCCAGACGCCGTCCTCGATGACGATCGGGCCGTTGTCGAACTCGAAGGTCTTCGACCGCCTGTCGTGACTCCCCGTGCAGAGGTAGGTGTACTGCGAAACGCAGACATCCGAACCGATCACGATTTCGTCGATGTTGTAGAGATCGGCATCTGTTCCGATCCACGAATCGTTCCCGACCACCAGCTTCCACGGCCATTGAACTTTGACCCGGTGCTTGATCAGCACCCCGGTGCCGATGCGGGCCCCGAAGCACCGCAGGATCGTGCACCGCAGGCGCGCCGGACACCATACCTGGGTGAAGATCAGCGTCGAGACCGCAACCCACAGGGCTTGGGCGGCGAAGCCGCGACCCTTGTCGTAGGGGCGGCCACGCAGGGATTGCAGCGACCGCTTGGACTGTGCAGCGGACACGCGCACCTCCGCAGGACAACGCACTACACTTCGAGAGGATACGCCGTGTTCGGCTCCGACCGAGGGGCATTTCGTGACAGATCTCGGGTGTGCATCCGTCCCTACCGTGGCCGAACGCCAGCGTGCACACCGTCAGGTGCTGGCCCGAGTGGCCCTGTTCGCTATCGGCGCCACATCGGGTGTTCAATTGGCGAATTTCACCGTCACCGGGTTGTCGGTGGTCTGTCTGCTGCTGGCACCCGGATTCCTGCTCATGATGCACCGGGGGATCGACCTGTTGCCGGCCGTACTCGCGGTGGCGGGATCACTCTCCTTTGTCGCGTCGTGCGCGGTGAACGGGGTCACCGTGCTATGGCCCAACGCAATCGCATTTCCTGCATTCCTGCTCTACCTCGTGGGCCTGACCGTGCTCACAGTCCGTGCGGTGGACGCGACCGCCACAGTCCTCGCCGGAATCGCCACCGGCACTATGGCCTTCTTCCTGACCCAGGGAATCGAACTGACGCGAACCGGGAGCATTCCTGACCTTTGGAAGTACGGAATCGCTCACGCGGTGACGATTCTCGTCCTCTTCGGAATGACGACGGCGCGGATTCAGCCGCTGTTGCAGTCGGCGGTGCTCGTGGCGCTTGGGCTGGCGAGCCTGGGACTGAACTTCCGCTCGCATGCCCTCGTGTGTCTCCTCGCCGGCGCCATCGTCTTCACCCGGCACCTGCTGGGCTCCCGGATCGGACGAGGCTGGCAGTTCCTGGGGGTCGCGGTGTTCGGGTTGGTCTTCGCGCAGGTGATGCCGATCGCTGCGCGGGCAGGACTGTTCGGGGCCGCGCTGCAGCAGAAGACGCTGGAGCAGGATGCCACGAATCTGCCGTTGCTGCTGGCCGGCCGCACCGAGCCCCCGCTGAACATCACAGCGATCCTCGAGCGTCCGTTCCTCGGTTGGGGAAGTGCCTTCAACCTGACTCCGGACGTGTATGCCCGGGCCCAGCACCTGGCGATCCGGATGGGATTCGATCCCACTTTCCCGTTCGAACTCTACTGGCGGCTGCCGCCGAGTGATTACTCCGCAACCCATTCGATCCTGCTGGGTTCCTGGGTCGAGGGCGGCATTCTGGCGGTGCTTCTGCCGCTGTGGCTCCTCGTCGCCTGCGTCGGCGTGGTCTGGAACAGCACATCTTTCGGCCGCTGGAGTCCGCTCGTGGTGACCCTCGCACTGCAAGGCATCTGGGACCTGCTCTACGCGCCATGGACGTACAACATGATCCCGGAGTTTGCCTGCATCACGCTCTTCTTCTGCGCGGTACGCGTCCGCCGGCCGATGGTTGCTGTACGGGACTCGTCATGAGACCGAGTGTGAGCGTCGTGATCCCCACGCTCGGTCGGCCTTCCCTGTACGGCGCTGTGCAATCCGCTCTCGAGCAGACGTATCCGGTCGCCGAGGTCATCGTGGTCGCGGACACCGATCTGGCCATGTCCCTGCCGTCGGACGACCGCATCGTGGTGCTGCGCAGCGAAGGTCGGGTCGGACCCGCCAGATGTCGGCAACTGGGAATCGATGCCGCGCACGGGAGCGTGATCGCTCTGCTCGACGACGACGACGAGTGGCGCCGGGTCAAGCTCGAACGACAGTTGGCGGCCGTCGAGCATGAGGCGGCCTTCGGAAAGCCCTGGATCGCATCGTCGCGTATGGCGGTCGTCGGGCCGGGGACCCGGCGGCGAGTCTGGCCGCGGCGACTTATCGGATCGGAGCAATCCGTCGCAGAGTATCTGTTCCGGTTCACCGGATTCACGGTCGGTGGCGCGACTTTGCAGACCTCGACACTGTGCTTCCCCGTGGACCTCGTGGGCACCGTCCCATGGGATACCGACGCGGACGCGCCGCACGAGGAGGCGAGCTGGCTGCTCCGGATCCGACGTGCCGTCCCTGATGTCTGCCTCGTCCACCATCCGGACGTGTTGAGTACCTACCACGTGGGGAATTCGTCCCTGTCCCACAGCTCGTCGGACCGAGCCGATGAGTACATTGCCTGGGGACTGCAGTATCTCGGTGAGGAATCGCCGCGCGTTCGTGGTGATTACCTCTGCACGAGCCCGGTGAGCGCGGCGGTGTCCGCGCGGTCGCTGGCAGGTGTGCGGCGCTCGATGTGGTCGGCGATACGTCATGGCAGGCCGGGTCCGTTCGCGGTCGTCTACGCAGTTCTCGGCGCCGCGCGGATACTTGTGCGCACAGCACATGCATCGGTCCGTTGATGGCAGCGGAGCACGATCAGCTCACGCCGGAGGAGCGTCGAGCATTGTTCCGGGGCACGCTGTACCGCATTCTCGGTACTCCGGTGGTTGCTGTCCTGGGACTCGCCAACACGGCCGTCATCGCGCACGAGACGGGAGCGGCGGTCTTCGGGCTGGTGTCCTTGATCGCAACGATCACTCTTCTCGTGCCATTCGTCGACTTCGGGATCGGCGCGACGGTGCTGAGCGCCAGTGCGACGCTCCATCAGCATGAGGGGGATTCGAGTGCGGCCGATGTCATCCGACGTGCCTATCGCGTCCTGTTCGTGGTCGCCGCCGCAGTCGTGTCCGGGGCCTTGGTCGTCATGGCATTCGACGGCTGGACCGTGCTCGTCGGCATGTCCAGTGGTCCCGCGGACCGGTGGGCGATCACTCTTGCCGCGTGTGTCTTCGCCCTCACGATTCCTGCCGGCCTCGGTTTCCGGATCCTCATCGGGATCGGACGGATCCCTGAGGCGACGCTGGTGCAGATGAGCTGTCCGGCTGTCGCGCTGGTCATCACCCTCGTGCTGTACGTGACCGGGGTGAACGAGATCTGGTACGCAGTATCGGCGCTCGGTGGTCTGCTCGGCGGACAGATTCTCGGTACGGTCTTGGCTTTGCGACTGAGCGGGCTCGGATGGTCGGCGTTTGCACGGACGTCCGCACCGACGACCGGCGCCAGGCTGCTGGCGGGCAGCGGATGGCTGTTCGTCGTCGGCGTGGGGCTGCCCATCGGGCTCCAGTCCGGACGGGTTCTCCTGGCGCATCTGTCGACACCCACCGAACTGTCCGAGTACGCCGTGATGGCCCAGATCTACGGTGTGGTCTGGTCGGTTCTCTCGACGGTGGGATTGGCTTATTGGCCGGTGTTCGTGCAACGACGGTCCGCCCCTGACGAGACGATCCGGATGTGGTGGCGGCTCACGGCTGTACTCGTCCTGTGCGCAGCGATCGGGGCCATCGGAATCGCGCTGCTCGGCCCATGGGCCGCGTCCGTGCTTTCGGGCGGTCAGATCGACGTGTCTGCATTGCTCGCGCTCGGATTCGGTGTGCTGATGGTCGCACAAACCGCACATCTCCCGGCGAACGTGCTGCTGGTCGGTCCCGGCGAGGCGCGGTGGCAAGCGCTGTGGACGGTCGTCATGGCCGCACTCAGTCTCGGGCTAGGGTTCGCGTTGGCGGGACCGTTCGGAGCAGTGGGCGTGGTGTGCGCGTCTGTACTGGGCATTTGCCTGGCGCAAGTTCTCCCGGATCTGCTGTGGGTACCTAGCCTGGTTCGTCGCCGGTCACTCGCGGGCCCCTGAGTTCGGTGGCCAACGGGGCGACTACGGTCGTCCCTGCAGGCACATCACGGATCACCGTCGCGTTCGCGCCGACGGTCGCCCCGTCGTGCAGGGTGATCGGACCGATCACGATCGCGCCGGCGCCGACGCGGACCCCGTCACCGAGGGTCGGCCTTCCCCGCGCGTCGTGACCGATGGTGACCTGCTGGTTGATCCAGCAATGACGCCCGATGGATTCGGCCGTGACGATCGTGCCGACGCCGTGCTGAATGAAGAGACCGGGACCGATTCGGTCCGCTTCGAGAGTCAGCGTGGCGGCGGGTCGGTACAGCGCGCGAAGCAGCATCCGTAGGACCGGCGGGGCGGAACGGAGACGGTAGTGCACGAGCGTACGAAACTCGGTGAGCGCCCCGGCCAGATAGGCGAATCTCGAGTACCTGTCGAGGGACGCCAGATCCGCGTCCCCGATGCACTCGCTCCACCAGTCGACGTCCTCCGTGATCGCATCCGTCGAGTCCCAGTGGGCGGAGATCCACCACAGCGGAAACGCCCAGATGCGTGCGCCCTGGAGCAGTACTGCACGATTGCCTCGCATCGTCCGCCTTTCAACATCCCGGCTCCAGTTCGGCCTTCAGATAGCCCGCGGTCTGGTATAGGTACTCGGACGCCCATCCCCACAGCGAGAGCTCCGCTGGGCTTGCCACCATGATCAATTCGCCGTCGAAGCACCGCTGCAGGACGAATCGAGCTCGGGAGATGTGCGGTGTGTACGTCACGACGATCACCCGGTTCCAACCGTACTGCTCGGCCCGGCGGCGCACTTCTCGCGCTTCGCCCCGGGTCGTCGATGGATCGGGGAGGAAACAGTCCACTTCGAATCCGGGATACGCCTTCCCGCAGTTCTCCGAGGCCCAGTTGTCACCCGGCCCGTCGGGATGGGAGAGAACCACCTTCGGCGCCCAGCCTGCCATGCCGAGCTCGATGCCGAGCGAGTGGCGGCGCCAGTCCTCACCGCCGAGGACGAAGATCGCGTCGGCAGGGCGCAGCGAATCAGTCTGTGGCCGGACGTAGACCGGCAACCCGGTAACCAGTGCTGCGATCACCAGCATGCATATCGACGCCACCACCACACGGATGGAAGGCCAGTTGTTTCGAAGCCTCACCCACGCGTTCTCCGTTTCGAGCCGAGGGTGCCGTGACTACCGGCCAGTGTATGGGACGCAGCTCTGTCGGATCGTGCGGTCGGCGTCGAAATCGATACGGACGGAATCCTGCCTGCCGGTCAGGCCTGACCGGCACGCGAGGACCTCGATATCGCGGATCCCGATCGGCGACCTTCCCTGCACCGATCGACCTAGGATCTGGAGGTATGGAGCGAAGCCCTTCGGCGTCTCCCCGGCCTGACGTGGTGTTCGGGTTCTCGTACGAGATGTTCGACGATGCAGTCGGTCGTGAATTCTGCCGACCGCCCGACCAGACGCTGCTTGCCCTTGCCCACGACGATCGGGTCGGCGGACTGATCGTGGCCGATCCGTGGCGTTCCTACGTCGTATCCGCGGCGCGCCGTCGGCCTGTCCGGCTCGTCGAGGACATCACAGTCGCCGGGCGAAACGCGGTCCGCGTCCGGCCTCACCGATTGCGGACGGGCGATCCCACCGATCTCGGCAGGGTGGAACGGTCCTATCGCCGCTACGGCGCAGTGCTCGGGCGCGCGCTGGCTCGGACTCGCGGCGAACGGAAACCGCGTCCGAGGTCGGCGGCCCTGGTCACCTACAACCCCTTCGTGGCGGCATTCTGTGATTCTCCGTGGATCAGCAAGGTCGTGTATTTCGGCCAGGACGATTGGGCGACAGGGGAGGGGGTGGTTCGATGGTGGGATCTCTACCGCGAAGCCTACCGGCGCATCGAGGAACGCGGAGCCGCGATATTCGCGGTGTCCGAGGAACTCGCAGAGCGTATTTCGCCGCGCACCACAGTCGTGCCCAACGGGGTGATCGCCGACGTGTGGCGTCCGCGGCATCCTGAACCCGATCGGATCGCGGCGCTGCCGCGACCTCGCGCCGTCTACACCGGCACGATCGACGACCGTCTCGAAGCGGATCTGGTCGAGACCACGGCGAGCATGGTGGGTTCGCTGGTCATGATCGGCTATCCAGGAGATGCGCGGACCGTCGAGTGGCTGCGTTCGCTCGACCGCGTGCATGTGTTCGACCCAGTCGGGCAGCATGAACTCGCAGCATTGGTGCAAGCCTGCGACGTCGGATTGATTCCGCACCGCGATCAGGCCTGTATCCGCGCGATGTCGCCCCTCAAACTCTACGAGTATCTCGCTGCCGGGCTCCCCGTGCTGTCGGTTGATCTGCCCCCCATTCACGGAGTCGACGACGAGCGGGTGTGTATCTGCCGGCGCGAGGAATGGGCGAGTGGCGTGAAGCGGGTCCTCGACATGGGGAGCGCACCGGAAGGCCGGCGACAGCAGTTCATCGACGCGGTTTCGTGGGAGCGTCGGATGCAGCCCGTGGTCGAGGCCGCTGTCGATTAGCGCGCAACGTCGGTGCGACCCTCGGAGGAAACGGGCGGACCGCCCCCGCGGCCGAGTACCCGGTCGGCCATGTGCCGAAGTTCGGCGAAGAGTGTTGGATGTGCGAGTCGCAGAACGGTTGCACCCGCAACGGCCGCTCCCGGCATTCCGAGTACGAGCACGACCACAGTGCGATCCGGCACGAGGACGGCAACCAGAAGGTAGGTCGCCGCCGCCCAGATCGCCACGTGGAGACCCGGCAGCAACAAGGCGACCTGGCTGCGCAGAGTTACGCCGAGGAGTCGCCGCCGGATGAGCCACTCGACGGGGACGAGCAGTCCGGTCGCAAGACTGTAGCCGACTGCCACGCCGAACGGACCGAACGGCAGACCGGCGACGATGCCTGTGGTGGACACGACGGTGGTGAGCCACGCATAGCGCAGGTTGAGCCCTGCGTGCCCGAGCCCGAGCATCAGGGGAGCTGTCGACGGCTGGTAGATCGCCTGTATGGCGCCTGCCATGGCGAGTACCTGAATGATGGGGATTGCAGGTTCCCATTGGGAGCCGAACAGCAGGGCCATGAATTGGGGCGCTGCTACGGCGGCCGTGGCCATGACGGGCAGCGCGAGGACGGCATTGGCGCGCGTTGCACGCGCCAGTTCCCTACGAAGCGCGTCGAGGTCGTGCGCCAGTCGGGCGAACGCGGGAAACAACACCGCGCCGACGGTGGTGCATGCCAGCTGAACCGGCAAGAGCAGCAGCCGATACGCCAAGCCGTAGAAGGCCAGAGCTTGAGGGCCCTGAAACCGTCCTACCAACAGGTTGTCGATATTCCGGGACACCGAGTTGATCAGCAGTCCGGCGGTGAACGCCCGCCACGAAAAGGCGGCGATGTCGCGCAGGTGCCTCAGACGCAGATTCGGCGACCGTCCGGCTCCCGCTGCCAGCAGCATCAGCAGCAGCACCGAGTCGGTGGTGACAATCTGTGCCACCAGTCCCCAATAACTGCCCCCTGCCAGCGCGACACCCAACCCGGCCAACCCGCCGACCATTGCGGCCGTGATGTCGGCGAGGCCGATCTCGCGGAACCGCATGTCGCGCTGGAGCAGCGCCCGCGGAGTGATCGAGGCGGCTCGGATGAGCAAGCTGGGCGAAAGCGCCACGAGCACGAGGGTGAGCTCGGGGGAGTGCATGAAGGAGGCCCATGTCGAGGCGACGGCACAGGTCAGGGCGGTGAGCGCCCCCCCGACGGCCAGATTGACCGTAACGACCGCACCGGGCATGTCGGGTTCGATGCGTTCGCGCTGGATCAGTGCGCTGGAAAAGCCCTGGTCCAGAAGGAGTGCGACGATGCCGATATAGACCAATGCCTGCGCGACGATGCCGAATGCCTCGGGACCGATCAACCGGGCAAGCACGATCGTGAACCCGGCTCGGGACACCTCCCTACCGATCACGGAAATGCCGCTCCAGCGGATTCCCGTGGACAGACTGCTGTCAGGCATGGGGGGTCCGTGCCCGGGATCGCAGCGGGAGCCCTCGGTGCGTGGCGAATCGCCGAAGGCCCCGGCGTAGCGGAGTATCGGGTGCAGCCGATGTACTCACGGCGCAGCCGTCCGGACCGAAACGGACTGTACAGCCAGTTCTTCGATGATCCGAGCAGCGCTGTCGACGTCCTGACCCAAGTGCCAGTATGTGATTCCGTATCGGTCTCGCCACTCGAGCAGTTGCGCCGCGCATTCCGACGCCGTGCCGACAAGTATCGCCGGCGAGCCCTTCAACGTGTCGCCGGCCGCCTCGATGTGCCCCGACCACGACGAACGTGGCACGGAACCGTGCGGCGCGTCCGTCACGCGGACGTAGTAGCAGTTGAACTGGAGGACGGGACAGGGCCGCCCCGCGGCGTCGGCGGCGGCCCGGACTCTCCGGATCTTGGCCTCGATGCGATCGGGCGTGAGGTCGGCGATCGCCGCTTCGTCGATCGTGTTGGCGCGCATGCTCGGGTGTATCCCGACGATGTCGGCGGCACGTCCGGCGAGGTCGAGCATCCGGGGCCCTCCGGCGCCGACGAGAATCGGCGGATTCGGTTGCTGTACGCACCGTGGAAGGGCTTCCATGTGGCCGATTCGATAGTGTTCTCCCTCGAAATCGACGAACTCGGCCGTGAAGTAGCGCCGCAACACCGTCAATGCTTCGTCCAGCCTCGCGATCCGCCGGCCGGTGGTGTCGAATCGGAGGCCGAGGGCCGCGTAGTCGTCCGGCTGCCAGCCGGCGCCGATCCCGACTTCGACTCGTCCGCCTGAGAGCACGTCGATCGTCGAGATGTCCTTGGCGAGCAACGCCGGGTGGTGAAGATCGTTCGGCAACACGAGGGACAGGACCCGTAACCGGGTGGTGCCGGCCGCGGCGTATGCCATGGCGACCAGTGGAGCAAGTTGCCAGCCGTGGCTGACGTGCTGGGAGACGGCTACCGTGTCGAACCCCAGGGATTCGAGCCGGCGCACGTCGGCGATCCATCCGGCGCCGTCGGTCCGGAGCCGAGGCATGGGCGCGATCATGCGCATCGCGGGAGGGGCATGTCCGATCGAGCTCATGAACCGTCGACCTTCCATCGTCCGGCTAGTGCGGGGTACCTCCGATCGACTTCCGGTAGCAGATCCGGAAGTGTCAGCAGCACCCGGTCCGGCTCAGCTGCAACGAGTTCCTCCGGCGAGATGATCGGCACGTCGGTGCCGGGCATTCGGCGCCCTTGTTTAGCCGGTGAGGCGTCGGCTACCGCGGCCACCAGCCTCCGGTCGACGGCCGCGAGGCTGAACAACGCCACCGCACGGGACGCCGCGCCATATGCGTACACGCGTTTGCCGGAACGGTATTCGTCCTCGAGCCAGGTGCGCAGTGAGCGCACATGGTCGTCGGCAGCACGTTGCAGTGAACCTACGGTGCGTGGATCGGTCATACCGGTTTCGTCGGCGAAGACCCTCCGCACCGATTCGTCCGGTTCGACCTGCCCGTGCATGGCCGCGACGAGGACCGTGCCGCCGTAGAGGTCGAACGTCCAGGCCGCCACCGGACCCATGCCGACGTCCTCGAGGAGGCGGTTCAGCGCCGTCATCGAGTAGTACGCGAAGTGGCCATGACGAAGCGCGTTCCACTGGCCCCGGCAGACGATGGTGGCCAGGGAATGGAACTGGACGAGCAGCACACCGTCCGGGGCTGTGGCAGCGGCTCGCTCGACCATGGCCTTCAACTGGTCCGGTTCGTGCATCAGGCCGAAACAGTCGAGCACGACGTCGCAGGTACCGTCGGCCACGGTGAAGCCACGCTCGACGAGCAGCGGAAGCCACGTCCCTCCGTGGGGACTGCCGAACTCCCGTACGGTCGAGCCCCGTAACCGCTCGGATCGAGCGACGCACCGTACCGCACACACGGCCTGTTCTCTCAGGGCCTGCGGTTCGACGCCGCGTGGCTCCTCGATGATCGTATCGTCCTCGGCGAGTTGCGCGAGGCCGCACGTCGCACACAGATCCATGGCAAGGGGATGCGAGACCTCGTCGTCGCCGATGACGTCGTCGGCCGGGGGAAAGTGATCGGCGGCCGGCACCTTTCCGAGATCGAGTACTCGATCCAGATCGGGCATTCCGCACGCTCGGCACACACTCATGGGAACATTTCCTCGTGCGCATCGAGGAAGCCGAGTTGGCCGACGTGATCGTGCTGATTCCGCAGCCCTTCCGCGACGAACGGGGGCTGTTCACGCGCACGTTCGACGCGGAGACCTTCGATGACCACCTCGGCAGGCCGGGAACTGCCGCGGCGTTCGTGCAGGACTCCCAATCCCGGTCGGTCCGCGGCGTCGTCCGGGGAATGCACGGTAGGTCCGGCCGTAGCGAAGCCAAACTCGTGCGCTGTGCGAACGGCGCGGTGCACGACGTCCTGATCGACATCCGGCCCGACTCGCCGACGTTCGGACGAAGCCAGGCTTTCCGGCTCGACGACGAAGAATTTCGCCACCTCTACGTTCCGCCGGGATTCCTGCACGGGTTCCAGGCACTGACCGCGACGGCGGACGTCTGCTACCGGATCGATCGGCCGCACGACCCGGCGGAGGACATCGGCGTCGCCTACGACGACGCGGATCTCGGGATCGACTGGCCGCTGCCGGTAACGGCCGTGTCCGCGAGGGACGCGAAGGCCGGAAGCTGGCGGGAGTTGCTCACGCGATTGCATTGACAAACCGCATCGATTCGTCCAGGATTCCCGTTTCCCGTAGCTCCTTCAGGTGTGAGAGCCGGGTGAACCGCTCGTGGAAGTCCTCCATTTTCAAGCTGAAGGCGGTGTACTTCTCGTACAGTTCCGCGGCGCCTTCGGGAACTGTCCATTTCGCCTCGTAGCTGAGCCGATCCCGAGCAGCAGAGAAGTCGACCCGGTACGAGCGAGGGTCGGGGCCGCTCTCCCCGGTGATCACGAGTTCGGAGCCAGGGACAACGTCCACCACGGCACCGGCGATGTCGGCCACCGTCAGGTTGTTGGCTTCGGTGCCGATATTGAATGCGTGGCAGTGGATGGCGTCCACCGGCGCCACGAGGCAGCGCGCGAACGCTTCCGCGATGTCCCGAGCGTGCACCAACGGTCGCCAAGGGGTTCCGTCCGACAGCACACGCACCTCGCCGGTGAGAACGGCATACCCCACCAGGTTGTTCAGGACAATGTCCGCTCGCAGTCGGGGGGAGAACCCGAATGCGGTGGCGTTGCGGAGAAACACCGGCGAGAAGCCGGGGTCGGCGATCGCAGCCACGTCGTCCTCGACGCGCACCTTGCTCTCCGCGTACGGCGTGAGCGGGCGCAGCGGTGCACTCTCGTCGACGGCCTCTTCCCCGGCGGCGCCGTAGACAGAGCAGGTGGATGCGTAGAGGAAGCGACGCACACCAGCCGCCTTGGCGCATCGAGCGAGCCGCACGGAGGCCTGGTGATTGATCTCGTAGGTGATTCTCGGTTCGAGCGCGCCGAGGGGATCGTTGGACAGGGCCGCGAGGTGGATCACGGCGTCGAATCCCGTCAGGTGCGATGCGGTGATGTCCCGTAGATCGAGCCGGATCGCGGGAGGATCCTGCGGAGCGGGCCCGAGAATGCAGTCGGCGAAGAGACCGGAATCCAGGCCGATCACCTCGTGACCGTACGAGCGAAGGACCGGCACCATGATCGACCCGAGGTATCCCTGATGACCGGTGACGAGGACACGCATGTCATACCTTTCCGAAGTGGACGGTGGCCTTTTCCACGACGAAGGCCTCGGCGTGCGGCCGTCGGCATTGCACGCCGCGGAGACGGGAAAGACCCAGGAATGCCTGTTCGTCGAACCAGTCGTGGTCGGTCTGGGACGGGTAGTGCTTGAGCAGGATCCGTGCCTTCTCCTCGGCGATCCTGCGGGTCAGCGGATGGTAGATCGTCGGTCGTGGCGTATCCGTTTCCCATTTGAGGATCTCGTACCCCAGGACCAGGTGGTCACGGAAGACGGTGGGCACCAGTTCGGCCAGTATTCGATGATCCTGATGCGCGTCGTCGCGATGCGGCGCGAACACCACGTCGGGTTCGCAGGTGTGCCGGAACGATTCGAGTGCGTTCTTGATGGGCTCCCAGTATCCAGGGGCGTGGCCGTCGGGAACGTCGAGGACCCTCACCTCGACCTCGGCACCGGGACACAGCGCCGCCAGAGCGTGCCGCTCTTCGATCTCGCGCCGCGAGTCCTCACCGGAAAGTACGAACGCATGCACGCGCAGCGGGGACGAGACCCGAGCCGACAGCGTCAGCAATGTGCCGCCGACACCGATGGCGATGTCGTCGCAGTGCGCACCGAGCACTGCGATCTCTCGGACGTCGCCGGCACAGAGCTCGATCATGATTGCACCGCCACGGCAGTCGGTTCCCACAGCATCCACGGCCGGATCCCTCGCGCGTAGTTGTCGTCGAGCTCCGCACGTTCCTTGAACGTATCCGCCGGCTTCCAGAAGCCGTCGTGCCGATATCCGAACAGGCGGCCGCGGCCCGCAAGGGTGCCGCACACGTCGGTGACAAGGTCACCCCCTGGCGGCAACAGCTCGAAGATCTCCCGATTCAGCACGAAGTAGCCACCGTTCTCCCAGATGGGGAAGTGGCTGACCGGCACGATTTCCTTGATTTCGCCGTTCTCGGCCAGATCCACACAGTGGAACGAGGACTGTGGGGGTACGACCAGCAGTGCGGCGGTCGCGCCGGACTCGTGGTACCGCTCGATCATCCGATCGAGTGGCGCGTCGGTGAGCACGTCCGCGTAGTTGGCCAGGAAGTGCTGGTCGCCTCCGAGATAGTTCCGCACGCGTCGAAGCCGCTCGCCGATCGAGGATTCGAGGCCGGTGTCGACGAAGGTGATCGACCAGTCGCTGATATCCGTATGGAGCAGTTCGACCCGGTTGCGGTGCATGACGAAGTCGTTGGATGCCTCCTCGTGGTAGTCGAGGAAGAACTCTTTGATCTTGGTGCCCCCGTAGCCCAGACACAGGATGAACTCGGTGTGGCCGAAGTGCGCGTAGTACTTCATGATGTGCCACAGCAGCGGCCGCGGTCCCACCATCTGCATGGGCTTGGGGATTTCGTCGGTGCGGTCGCTGCGCATCCGCATGCCGTAGCCGCCACAGAACAGAACGACTTTCATACCGTGATCCTCCTGACGAAGTCGGCGGGGCCGATGGTGGTGTGCAGAGTGGGCAGCGGGAAGACGAGCCGGCCGCCCCAGGCGGCGATGTACTGCAGCTGCGTCGTCAGTTCGGCCGCCAGGTTCCACGGCAGGGCGACGACCACGTCGGGCCGGTCCTTGTCGATCTGCTCCGGCGGCAGGATCGGGATCCGGGCGCCGGGCGTGTAACGCCCGTGCTTGTACGGATTCCGGTCGACGGTGTACGCCATGAGGTCGGGGCGGATGCCGCAGTAGTTGAGCAGGGTGTTGCCCTTGCCCGGCGCGCCGTAACCGACGACGGACAGGCCCTGGTCGTGGCAGTCGAGGAGGAAGCGCAGGAGGGTTTGGCGGACGGAACGGGCGCGGGCCTCGAGTTCGCGGTAACCCGCCCTCGTGTGCAGACCCGCCCGGCGTTCCTCCTCGAGCACGGCTTCCACCCGTGACCCGGGGGGATCCGCGACCTCGTCCGGCCGGGCCCAGAGCCGGATCGATCCGCCGTGGGTGCCGAGAAGTTCCACGTCGACGACCGACAGGCCGCCGGTGGCGAGCGCCCGCATCGCGGACAGCACCGTGTAGTACTGGAAGTGCTCGTGGTAGACGGTGTCGAACTGCGCTTCGCGCACGAGGTTCAGTGCGTGGTGCACCTCGATGGAGATCCAGCCGTCGTCGGCGACGAGGGTGCGCAACGATCGGGTGAACCCGAGCAGGTCCGGGATGTGGGCGTAGACGTTGTTCGCCACGACCAGGTCCGCGGGCCCGTACTCCCCGCGGATGTCCTCGGCGAGGCTTTCGTCGAGGAAAGCGGTGACGGTGGGAACCCCGATGGCACGAGCCGCGGAACCGACATTCACCGACGGTTCGATGCCCAGGCACGGGATGCCGGCCGCGACCGCGTGCCGCAACAGATAACCGTCGTTGCTGGCGACCTCCACGATCGACGAGCCCGCGCCGAGATGTAGATCCCGGATGGCGGCTTCCACGAACTGCCGCGCGTGGTCGACCCAGGAGTCGGAGAACGACGAGTAGTAGGCGTATTCGGTGAAGGTGTCCTCGGGTGTGATCAGCGCCGGGATCTGCAGCAGTAGGCAGTCCTCGCACAACCGCAGGTGCAGCGGATAGGTGGTCTCGGGCAGGTCGAGCTCGTCCGCGGCCAGGAAGCGTTCGCACGGCGGTGTGGCGCCGAGATCGAGCACGCTGAGGAGCCGTTCCGATTCGCACAGGCGGCACTTCATTGATGGCACCCCTCGGGCAGTCGGTGGGAACCGTGCCGACGAGATATTCGCAACATCAGGTCCGACTCGATTAGATAATCATACTGAGGGGATGAATGGAACCCTGAAACAATCTTCGAGATTGTTTTGCCTGCTGTTTGGTGCCAATTGGTAGACACCCCTAGACTCGAATCACTCACACCCCACACGTGGGTCGGGCACGCCGGGGTGTCGAGGCGTACGGTGAGATCCTGGGGAGGTCGCCCGATGTCGTTTCAGATCGTTCAGCGTGACCAGACGCTCGTCGCCGGCCTACCCGTGCGCAGCCCGCGCCGGGCCCTCGGCAAGGTTCGCGACCGGGCGCTCGAACGGGCATGGTCGGCGGTGCTGAAGCAGGAACTCGGCGGGCCCCTGGCCTCCGCCTACACCGATCATGCGGTCGACATCGACTCCTACTACACCCAGACGGTCGGGTATCAGTGCGAGTCGTTGGATCAGGTGACCGAAGGCCACCTCGTGGCCTGCCTGCCCGCCGGGACCTACGCGAAGTTCTCCTCGACCGGTACGTTTCCCGGCGTCTTCATCGACCTGTGGAACCAGATCCGTGCGGCCGAGGAGGCGGGCGAGATCGTCCGGTCGTTCACCGGCGACTTCGAGTTCTATCCCCACGCGTACCGCATCGACATGTACGTGGCGATCCGAACCACGGAAAAGGGTGGTGCGCAATGACTTTCGAACTCACCAAGCTGCACGACCACTATGTGGGGGGACTCGTTCTGCCCGGACTCGAGCCGGGGGCAACCGGGCAGCGGTCCGAACTGCTGACCTTTACGGAGGATCGCATCCGCGCGCGCGGCATCGGCGAGGTGGTCGTGGTCTACATCTGCCACCCCGAGGTCGGATGGAACGCGGTGGTCGGCTATCGCTGCGACGGCCTGTCCGACCTGACGATCGGAGACTCGCTGGTGCGGATCCCCACCGGATACTTCGCCCGATTCGTTCCGGGCGGGGATCACTCCGATCCCGTCGAGGACGTGTGGCACCAGGTCGAGATTGCCGAAAAGGAGGGTCGGATCGAACGGGCGTACCGTGAGGAGGTGGCTGTCATCGGCCCGTCGGGAGTAACGGAACTTTACATATCTTTGGCTTGAAGACCGTGTGAAACACCCGAATACTGCATACTCGACCCATACAGCCACATGTATGCCCCGTGCTGTCCCAGGTCGACGATCACGACGGCGGTGAGCGAGAGGGCCTGATGTGGTCCGCCGGGTAACTCCGATCGGGGTCACCCGCAAGGTCGGAGGCCGACAGTGGATCGAGCAGTGCGGGTCGCATCGGACTCGGTGCGCGAGCGCGTCTCGACCTACAGGGATCCTGCCTCCGGGTATTCGTTCGTCGCTGCCGCACCGAGTGCGGCGCCGGATCTGTGGAACGAATATCTCGCCCGGGCATTGGGTGCCTATCGCAGATTCGGCGTCGAGTGCGCACTCGAGTACGAGAAGGTGCGAAGCGGGGAGAACACGGCGATGTTCTGCGCAGGGCTCGATCGAAGGGGGGTCGTCGTGGGTGGGGTACGAGCCCAGGGGCCTTTTCGCAGTGCGGACGAGTCCCATGCCGTGACCGAGTGGAGTGCTCCCGAGCACGTCGATCACCTCCGCAGCATGATCGAGAGCCGAATCCCGTTCGGTCTGATCGAGGCGAAGGCTGCATGGGTGTCCGAGGATGTGCCCCAGCGTCGGGAGCTCACCCTTGCGATAGCCCGGATGGGCGCGAAGTTCATGGACCTGCTCCAATCCCGATACATGATGGCCACGGCCGCCGACAACCTTCTGGATCTGTGGAAGACCTGCGGGGGAGTGGTGGACGAGAGCATGCCGGCCACCCCGTACCCGGACTCCCGCTATCGGACCCGGCTCATGTGGTGGGACCGTCTGTGCGCCGATCCGCTCGGCGACGAACTCCGACGAGAAGTGGGTGGTTTTCCGTTCGACGGGGAGCCGGCGTGATGTCCGACGGCGAGGCGGGATGGACGGCTTCCGTGTTTGTGGAAGACCGGCCGGAGGATATGGAGGAATTCCGGCGCGTTCGTTCCGAACCCGGCCTCGTGGTCGTCGACCGTCTCGCCGATCAGGTGAGAGGACTGCGCGAAGTGCTCCCACCGCCGGGGAGCGAATTGCTCGACGAACCGGCACGGTGGGTCCACTACCCCTGGCGCCGGACCGTCGTCCGCGTGCTCGGCCCGCACTCGTTCCGGCGGCTACGGCTGGACCGCAACCGGAACAAGGTGACGTCGGCCGAACAGGACCGGCTGCGCGGGGTGACGGTGGGGATCGTCGGATTGAGCGTCGGCTTCTCGGTTGCGCAGGCGCTGGTGCTCGACGGGGTGGGCGGGGAACTGCGGCTCGCCGACTTCGACCCGATCGAGCTGTCGAATCTCAACCGGGTGCCGGCCTCCCTCGTCGATCTGGGCACGAACAAGGCGGTCGTGGCCGCGCGACGACTCTCGGAGCTGGATCCGTACCTGTCCCTGTCGGTGTGGCCCGACGGGGTCGGACCGGAAACGATGAGCGAGTTCCTGGACGGACTCGACGTCGTCGTGGACGAGTGCGACTCCCTGGACGTCAAGGTCGTGTTGCGCGCGGAAGCGGCCCGGCGAGCAATCCCGGTGGTGATGGAGACGAGTGACCGGGGGTTGATCGACGTCGAGCGCTTCGATCTGCGGCCGGGACCCCCGTTTCACGGATTGCTGGGAGAGATCGACCCGCAGCGGCTCGCCGCCCTGTCGGGTCGGGAGAAGATTCCGTACGCTCTGCGCCTGCTGGGACCGGAGCGGATCTCGACCCGGATGGCCGCCTCCCTCCTGGAGGTGGAGCGGACGCTGGTCACCTGGCCTCAACTGGGGAGCGAGGTGATGCTCGGCGGCGCGACGGTCGCCGCGGTCGTGCGCCGGCTGGGCCTCGGGCAGCCGCTGAACTCGGGGCGAGGCCGCGTGGACGTCGAGGCCTGCCTCGACGCCCTGACCCCACCTGCGGATCCGGGGAACCGGGCCGTCGCGGAAGCCTCCCTGCCCGCGGAATCGAACGATCCGATCGACCGGGTTCTGCATGCCGCGAACAGAGCCCCCTCGGGAGGTAACAGCCAACCCTGGTCCATCACGGCCGGCGGCGGGATGCTGGAGATCGACATCTCGGACGACTTCGTGCCGACCGCGATCGACATCCACTGTCGGGGCACCTACGTGGCGCTCGGCGCAGCCCTGCAGAACGCGCGCATCGCCGCGGCGGCCCACCGGATACTCGGCCCGGTCCGAGTGCTCGCGCGGGACCGCGGCGAGCCGCCGCGCGAGGTGATCGCGACGATGCGGTTCTCCGACGACACCGACCCGGTGCTGGCCGCCCAGTACGAGGCCATGCTCTCGCGCGGCACCAATCGGCAACCTGGTGACGGAACGCCACTGTCCGATGCCGAGACGGCTGCCCTGTACGAGGCGGCCGCGCGGGAGGGCGGCCGGATCCGGGTCGTCACGGACGTCGATCGCCTGGCCGAGACCGCGGAGCTGCTCGCGGAATCGGACAGGATCCGCTACCTGACTCCCGTCCTGCGCCGGGAGATGCTCGCGGAACTGCGGTGGCCGCACTCCGAGGCCATCGACAGTGGCATCGACGTCGGAGCACTCGGGATGGACGACGCGGAGCGCACGATGCTCGACCTGACGGTGCGAAACGATGTGCTCGATCAACTCGGGGAGTGGGACCTCGGGCACGGTCTGGGGCGTCTGACCGGAACGCGGGTGCGGAGCAGCTCGGCACTCGTAGCGGTCTTCGCGTCGGGACCGCGGCCGGCCGACTACGTCCGAGCGGGAATGGCGGCCGAGAGCGTGTGGATATGCGCCCACGGCATGGGCCTGGCGGTTCAGCCGGCGTCACCGGTGTTCCTCTACGCCGAGGACGACACCGACCTCACCCGGCTCTCGGAGGTCCGGTTCGGCGCTCTCGGAAAACTGCAGTCGACGTTCGACGACGTGTTCGACAGACCGATCGGACGACGCTTCGCCCTCCTGCTCCGGGTGGCGCGGGCGAAGCCGGAACGGGTTCGCAGTGCGCGCCGCTCGGATAGGGTTCGAAGACATCCCTGATGCGGCCACGGTCGCGTCGGATGTGCTGCTCACAAGGGGTTTGGGATGGCGGAGAAGAGCTTCGAGAACATTGTCACCCGGGTCGCTTCCCGCCTCATGCCGGCGGACGCCGCGTCTCATCACTCGGTGATCGAAAGGGTGCTCCAGGACCTCGTCGAGCACTTCGAGGTCGACACCTGCTTCCTTCGCTACAACGACCATGACATCCACGCGACGGTGCTCGTCGCCGAGTGGCCGCCGCGGGAGTTCGTGCCGAGCCCGGATCCTCTGGGCGTGGTGCACTTCCGCGACGCCGACCCGATCTTCGCCATGACCGAGACCATGAAGGAACCGGCGGTCAGCCGTCCGGCGCAGTCGGGTGCCGAATACGCGGACCGGGTGCGTGCGGGTTCGGGAGTGCCCGAGGTCTCGGTCGCGGCGGTGCCGCTGATCTCCGGCAGCGTCACCACCGGCACCCTGGGCTTCATCAAGGCCGGTGATCGTGACTGGAGCGAGGACGAGATCAATACCTTGATGATGATCGCGGCGTTGCTGGCCCAGGTGCAGGCCCGGGTCCGCGCGGAACAGGACCTGCGCGACGCCGCCTATCACGACGACCTCACCGGCCTGGCGAGCCGGCGGGCTCTCCTCGAACACCTCGAGGAGCGGTTGAAGCGGGGGCAGCCGGGACCGGTCGCCGTCCTCTTCCTCGATCTGGACCGCCTCAAGCCGCTCAACGACTTCCTCGGTCACGCGGCCGTCGACGTGTTCCTGTGCCGCACCGCGCAGCGGCTGTCGCGGGTGTGCGATCCGAAGGACATGGTGGCGCGCCTCGGCGGTGACGAGTTCGTCATCGTGCTCGACGGGGCGGTGTCGCTCGAGGTGGCGCGGGAACGCGCCGAGGCACTGCGGTGGGCGGTCGGGATGTCGGTGCAGCTGGGCAGCCAGGTCGTCGGTCGCGGCGGCAGCCTCGGTGTTGCCGTAGGCGAGCCCGGACGGATCACTCCGGTGGCGTTGCTCGGGCGCGTCGACGAGGCGATGCTGATGGCCAAGAGCAAGGGCGGCAACAGCGTCGTCGCGTACACCGACGACATGCGGGGCGCGAGCGAACGCCGCAACCTCATCGAGCTGAGCCTGCGGACGTCGATCGACGACGAGCACCTCACCCTCGAATATCAACCCGAATTCGACCTGCGCGACGGCAGCATTCTCGGTGTCGAGGCCCTGGTGCGGTGGAATCACCCGGTGCTGGGCAAGCTGCAGCCGGCCGAGTTCATCGAGGTGGCCGAGTCGACGAACCTTGCGGGCGAACTCGGGCGCTGGGTGCTGCGGACGGCGTGCGGGCAGCTGGCCGAGTGGCGGCGCCGGATTCCGGGGTTGAACCTGCAGATGAGCGTGAACGTCTCGCCGGTGCAGCTGGTGAGCCTGGACTTCGTGGAGACGGTGGAGAGCACGCTGGAGGAGTTCGGCCTGGGCAGCTCGTGCCTGTGTCTGGAGATCACCGAGTACGTGGTCGTCAGCGATCTGGAGCGCTCCCGCAAGACACTGCGCCGGCTCGAGCGTCTGGGTGTGTGCTGCGCGATCGACGACTTCGGCACCGGCTACAGCTCGCTCGCCCACCTGAAGTCTCTGCCGGTCCACACACTCAAGATCGACAAGGCGTTCGTGCTCAATCTGCAGCGCAGCGAGAGCGACCGCGTCATCGTCGAATCGATCATGGGGCTGGCCTCCGCGTTCGGGCTGGACGTCGTGGCCGAAGGGCTCGAGTCCGTGGCGGCGGCGATGAAGCTGCTGGAACTCGGGTGTCGACGCGCGCAAGGATTCCTCCTCAGCCGGCCCCAGCCGCCCGAGCAAATCGTCGAGATGCTGCGTCACGGCAGGATCGAACTCCCGTGGAGACTTCCGGCTTCGCTCCCCGAATGAACTACCAGTCCGTTATTGCCGGGGAAACAATCTCCGAGTATGTTTTAGGGGTCCGAGAGTCGTGCGACTCCGAAATGGGGCGGGCCCTGATGCAAAACCGGGAAACGGCGAGAACCTTCGCTGGGGCGGGAAACGCCCCAGAAGGCTCGTCCGTGGAGCGAAGGGGCGGGGACCGGACAGGAGTGGTCCGGAGCCTGCCCGGGCTGTGTGCTCCGGAAGCCGTGCCGCGGCCGGCCTGGGAACGACGCTATGCGATTCTTGTCTTCTGCATCGACCTCTTGTGCGTGCTGATTGCGGACCTGGCCGTCACCTTCGGCTACCACCGGGGGGAGTTGCCCAGTGGTAAGACGCTCGCGCTCGTGATGGTCGTACCATTCGCTGCCGTGCTCGCCCTGGCGGTGCAAAAGGCATGGGATGCCAGGGTTCTCGGGGCGGGTGTCGAGGAGTTCCGGCGTGTCGGCCGTGCCTACGTCCTTGCGATCGCGGTCCTGGCGGGGGCCGGATACGCGTGGGGGACGGCAAGCGGCCAGTCCTGGATCTTCGGCGCCTTGCCCCTGGCCGGCGCTGCAACGCTGGGTGCCCGCCTGCTGTTGCGGCGATTCGTCCGCATGCGCCGCCGCCGGGGACGCCTCGTGCGGTCGGTGCTCGTCGCGGGTGACTCGATCGAGGTGCACGAGCTGCTGGCCCGGGCGGGGGAACTGCGTGATGCGGGCTGGCAGGTGGACGGGATCTGCCTGCCCGCCAGGACGTCAGGAGTGGTGCTGCCCCTCGCCGTCGACGATGTGCCGGTGCTGGGGACCGAGGACGACATCGTCGGAATCACTCAGCTGCACGGATTCCAGGCGGTGGCGCTGCTGCCGTCGAGCGGTTGGACGCACTCGAAGACCCGCAGACTCAGCTGGGATCTGGAGCACACGGGCGCCGATCTCCTCATGGCCCCGGTTCTCATGGACCTGGTGGGGCCGCGCCTGCACATGGCACCGCTCGCCGGGCTGCCGTTGCTCCAACTCAGTGCCCCGCGCTACGCCGGCCCGGCGTGGTTGGTGAAGAACATCTTCGACCGCGTGGCCGCCCTGATGATCGTGGTGCTCCTGGCGCCGTTGCTGCTGGCCATTGCCCTCGCCGTCCGGCTCACGAGCCCGGGTCCCGTGCTCTTCCGGCAGACCCGGGTCGGCAGGGACGGGCGGACGTTCACGATGTTCAAATTCCGCAGCATGGTGGTCGATGCGGAGGATCGTCTCGCCGACCTGACCGACTGCAGCGACGGCAACGGGATCCTGTTCAAGATGCGGGAGGACCCCCGTGTCACGCGGGTCGGCCGCTTCATCCGCCGGTACTCGCTCGACGAACTGCCGCAGCTGTTCAACGTGGTCACCGGCGACATGTCGCTGGTCGGCCCACGTCCCCCGCTGGAATGCGAGGTGGCGCGGTACGGAGAGGACGGCGCCCGCCGGCGGCTGTTCGTCAAGCCGGGACTGACCGGCTTGTGGCAGGTCAGCGGACGAAGCAACCTGAGCTGGGAGGAATCGGTCCGCGCCGATCTGCGTTACGTCGAGAACTGGACCTTCGCCCTCGATCTGTCGATCCTGCGCAGGACCCTCCGGGCCGTCCTGCACCGCGACGGCGCCTACTGAGCCCCGCTCGGCGTCACCGATCTCGTTCCGGGACGGTTCACGCCTCGAAGAGCGCCTGCCCCCAGTACTCGCCCGGTGCCGGCCCGGCCGGGCACGCGAATACCGCCGACCCGACGTGCTGGATGTACTCGTTGAGCGCGTCGCGTCGTGCCAGTTCGCGCTGCATCGGCACGAACTGCTCGAGCGGGTTGCGGCAGAACGCGATGAAGAACAGGCCCGCATCCAGGTGGCCGAAGCCGTCGGAGCCGTCGGTGAAGTTGTAGCCCCGGCGCAGGATCTTCAGTCCGCCGAGGTGCTGGGCCGACGCGAGGCGCACGTGTGCGTCGACGGGGACGAACGGCCCGTCCGGTCCCCTGGACTCGAGGTCGAGTTCGTCGAACTCGCCGGTCTTCCCGAGCGGAGCGCCGTCGCGCTTGGTGCGGCCGATCACCTGCTCCTGCTCTTGCAGCACCGCTCGGTCCCACTGCTCGATGAGCATGCGGATCCGCCGCGCCACCAGGTAGGTGCCGCCGGCGAGCCAGGCCTGGTCGTCGCCGGGGCCGACCCACACCGACTCGGTGAGCGCGCCGGGGTCCTCGGCCTTGAGGTTGTTGGTTCCGTCCTTGAATCCGAACAGGTTCCGCGGCGTCTGCTGCGACGTCGAGGTGGACGAGGTGCGGCCGAATCCGAGCTGCGACCAGCGCACCGACGCGGTGCCGAACGCGACCCGTGCCAGGTTGCGGATGGCGTGCACCGCCACCTGAGGATCGTTGGCGCACGCCTGGATGGCGATGTCGCCGCCGCTGCGGGCCGGATCGAGGTTGTCGGCGGGAAAGTGCGGAAGTTCCTCGAGTGCAGAGGGTCTGCGGTCGGCGAGACCGAACCGGCCGTCGAACAGCGACGGGCCGAACCCGATGGTCAGGGTCAGCTGGGAGGCGTCGAGGTCCAGGGCCTCGCCGGTGTCGGTGGGCGGATGGTAGGGACCCTCGCCGGTGGCACCGTCCTCGGTGGCCTCGAGCCCGGCGGTCATCCGCTCGGCCATCTCGGTCCACGTCTTCAGCAGCGCGACGAGTTCGTCCCGGTCGTCGGTGGTGACGTCGAACGCCACGAAGTGCATGCGGTCCTGGGCGGGGGTGACGATCCCGGCCTGGTGTTCGCCCCGGAACGGGACGGCGCCGGCGTGGGCGGTGTCCGCGCCGGGTGCGGTGACCCGGCCGACCACCGCGCCCGCTCCGGCGAGCGCGGCGCCGGCACCGACCGCACCGAACAGGCGGCGGCGAGAGATGCCTCCGCGGGCGGCGGGGGCCGCGGCGGTGTCCGGGGTCCCGCTCATGCGCCTGCAGCTCCCGCGACGACACCCTGCACCTTGCTCACCTCGGCCGAGAGCGCGTCGATCAGGCGCGAGAGTTCCTGCCGCTGCGGCTCGGTCACGGTGTCGTAGGAGACGAAGCCGTCGCCCTGCCGGTACCGGGCGAGCGCGGCGTCGAGGTCGGCGAACCGGGCGTCGATGGCCTGCCCCAGCTGGGGATCGTTCGCGTCGAGGATCGGGCGCAGCGCGGCGACCGCGGCCTGCGAGCCGTCCACGTTGCCCTGGAAGTCCCACAGGTCGGTGTGGGAGAAGATGTCCTCCTCACCCGTGATCTTCGAGGTGGCGATCTCGTCGAGCAGGCCCTGCGCATTTCCGGCGATCTTGGTCGGGTCGACCGTGTAGTCGGCGGCGTTCACCAGGTCGGCCAGCTCCTGGACGTCGACCGCGAGCTGATCGGCGATCGCGCCCGTGTCGGGCTGGGGGCCCTGCACCCACAGGTCCTTCTCGAGCCGGTGGAATCCGGTCCAGGCCTGGCCGGGCTCGAGGTCCGCCTCGCGCAGGTCGATCCGCGGGTCGAGGTCGCCGAAGCTCTCCGCCTCCGGCTCGATGCGTTCGAAGTAGGTGCGGCTGACCGGGAACAGCCGCTTGGCCTCGTCGGCGTCGCCGGCCTTCACGGCGGCCACGAACTCGCCCGTGGCGGTGACGAGGGCTTCGGTCTGGCTGCGGATGTACCGGCGGTAGCCGTCGCCCGCCTCGGTGAGCTTGCCGTCGGCGTCGGTGGCGGCCTGGGAATCGCCCGTGACCACGAACTCCTGACGGATCCCGTCGCCGACCATGCCGGGGCGGCAGGACAGCTCGTAGGTGCCGGCCTCGGGCAGGTTCACGATCAGCTGCCGGGTGAGTCCGGGGCCGATGTTCTCGATCTCGCCCATCACCCGGTCGCCGGCGGCGAACACGTAGAACTCGGTGACCTTGGTGCCGTTGTTGGTGATGCTGAAGGTCGAGTGCCCGGTCGCGCCGTCCGCCGCCGCCACGTCGCATGCGGTGTCGGTGGCGGTGACCGCGATCGCGTCGTCGCCGGCGGTGGACTTCTCGGTGCAGCCCGCCAGGGCGAGGGGCAGGGCCGCTGCCGCCGCGAGGGCGTACGTGGATCGACGCATGGATCGGTGCCTTTCGAACAGGGAGGGGGTCAGACGGCGACGGCCGGTTCGGGTGTGCGGGCCGGCGCGACGGGACGCAGGAACACGTACAGGACGACGACGAGGTAGCTCACCCACGCGACGGCCTGGAGGACGGTGGGGTCCGGACGGAGGTTGAAGATCCCGGCCAGCACGGTGCCGTACCAACTGCCGGCGTCGTAGTGGGCCGAGACGTCGAAGGCGAGGTTCGAGCCCCCGGGCAGGACGCCGCCGATCTGGAGGGCGCGCAGGCCGTAGGCGAGAATGCCGGCCGCGACCACGATCAGGAAGGCGCCGGTGTACTTGAAGAAGCGGGCCATGTCGATCCGGATCGCCCCGAGGTACATCAGTACCGTGAGCCCGGCGGCCACGCCGATGCCGAGGAGCAGGCCGACGAGCGGCCAGGCGCTGCCGGCGGTGTTCTCCGCGTACCCGACCATGAGCAGTGCGGTCTCGAGGCCCTCACGGCCGACCGCGAAGAACGACAGGGTGAGCACCGCCGCCGGTCCCGCGAGCAGTGCCTTCTCCATTCCGGAGCGCAGGTCCCCGGAGATCGACCGCGACGCCTTGCGCATCCACAGCACCATGGCGGTCACGATCACGACCGCGGCGAGCGACGCGAGGCCCGCGGCCACCTCGGCGGCGAGGCCGGTGAGGGTGGTGGTGCCGAAGTGGATGATCCCGAACGTCGCGGCGACCATGGCGACCGCGGCGCCGACGCCGAGCCATACCCACCTCAGGGCGTCGCGGCGCTGGGCCTTGACGAGGAAGGCGACCAGGATCATCACGACGATGCCCGCTTCGAGGCCCTCGCGGAGCCCGATGAGGCCGGAGCCGAACAGCTGGGTGGCGATCGACGGGGCCTCGGAGCTCGCGGCGAGTGCGGACATGGGCATGACTCCAACGGTTAGGTGAGGCGAACCTCTCTTAGGTGATGCAAGCCGAAAACATACACCCGGTCGGGACTCCGTCGACAGGGACCTTGGTCTCTTTACCTGCGCTTTGCCGGGGATATGGATGATGGGAACCATGCCCCCTGCCGCCTCGCGCCGACGCTCACCGTGGCCGCGCGTCCTGGTCGGCGCCGTCGCCGCGGTGATCCTCGTGGTCGTCGGCGTTGCCGTCTGGAGCCCGCGCGAGCCGCGCATCCCGATCCCGGACGGCGTCCCGCCCGCCCCCGGAACCGCGGTCCCGGCGATCGACGTCGACGCCCCCGGCCGCACCGCCGACCAGTTGCGGGACTGGGCGGCACCGCAGGCCGAGGCGCTCGGCATCCCCCGCACCGCGCTCGAGGCCTACGGTCACGCCGCAGCCGTGCTCGCCGCCTCGCGCCCCGGCTGCGGGCTCGCATGGACGACGCTCGCCGGCATCGGGAGCGTGGAGAGCCGGCACGGCCGGTACAACGGCGCGAGCATCGCCCCCGACGGACGCGTCGACCCGCCCATCCGCGGTGTGCCCCTCGACGGTGGTCCCGGACTGGCCGAGATCCGGGACACCGACGGCGGCCGGCTCGACGGCGACCCCGTTCTCGACCGGGCGGTGGGGCCCATGCAGTTCATCCCCGAGACCTGGTTCCGCTGGGGCGTGGACGCGAACGGCGACGGCGTCGCCGACCCCGACAACATCGACGACGCGACCCTGACCGCCGGCCGCTACCTGTGCGACCGGGGCGGCGACCTCACCACCGCCGAAGGCTGGACGCGGGCGCTGACGGCCTACAACCTCTCGGGCGAATACCTCGCGCTGGTGCGCGACCGCGCCGCCGCGTACGGGGTGGGCCGTCGGCCCTGACGCGGCTGCCCGATCCGTCCGCCTCCCCGCCGGGCGGGCGGCCGGTGGCCGCCGCCGTGGGGCGCGCCGTGCTTCGGGCGCAGGTCGGGGCGGTTAGGCTGTTCCCAGCGTGCAGACCCCGCAGCGTGAAGTCCATCGAAGGAGAATCAGCCAGTGGCCATCATTGAGCAGGTAGGAGCCCGCGAGATCCTCGATTCGCGTGGTAACCCCACGGTCGAGGTCGAGGTGCTGCTCGACGACGGAAGTTTTGCCCGCGCTGCGGTGCCCTCCGGTGCGTCCACCGGTGAGCACGAGGCCGTCGAGCTGCGCGACGGTGGCGAACGCTACCTGGGCAAGGGCGTCGAGCAGGCCGTCGAGGGCGTCCTCGGCGAGATCGCCCCCGCCATCATCGGCCTCGACGCGACCGAACAGCGCACCGTCGACCAGGCCCTCCTCGACACCGACGGCACCCCCGACAAGGGCCGGCTCGGCGCCAACGCCCTGCTCGGCGCGTCCCTCGCCGTCGCCAAGGCCGCGGCCGAGTCCTCCGGACTCGAGCTGTTCCGCTACCTCGGCGGCCCGAACGCCCACATCCTGCCCGTGCCGATGATGAACATCCTCAACGGCGGCGCCCACGCCGACACCGGCGTCGACGTCCAGGAGTTCATGGTCGCCCCGATCGGCGCCCCCACCTTCAAGGAGTCCCTGCGCTGGGGCGCCGAGGTGTACCACGCCCTCAAGTCCGTGCTCAAGAGCCGCGGCCTGGCCACCGGTCTCGGTGACGAGGGCGGCTTCGCGCCCGACGTCGCCGGCACCAAGGAGGCCCTCGACCTCATCAGCGAGGCCGTCGCCAAGACCGGTCTGAAGCTCGGCACCGACGTCGCGCTCGCGCTCGACGTCGCCGCCACCGAGTTCTACACCGAAGCTGCCGGCTACAAGTTCGAGGGCAAGGACCGCACCGCGGACGAGCTCGCCGACTTCTACAACGAGCTGCTCTCCGCGTACCCGCTGGTGTCCATCGAGGACCCGCTGAGCGAGGACGACTGGGACGGCTGGGTCGCACTGACCGACAAGATCGGCAACAAGGTGCAGCTCGTCGGCGACGACCTGTTCGTCACCAACCCCGAGCGTCTCGAGGAAGGCATCGTCAAGGGCGCCGCCAACGCGCTGCTGGTGAAGGTCAACCAGATCGGCACCCTCACCGAGACCCTCGACGCCGTCGACCTCGCGCACCGCAACGGCTACAAGTCGATGATGAGCCACCGCTCCGGCGAGACCGAGGACACCACCATCGCCGACCTCGCCGTCGCCGTGGGCAGCGGCCAGATCAAGACCGGTGCCCCGGCCCGCTCCGAGCGCGTCGCCAAGTACAACCAGCTGCTGCGCATCGAGGAGTCGCTCGGCGACGCCGCCCGGTACGCCGGCGAACTGGCGTTCCCGCGTTTCAACATCGAGGGCTGAGCGCACCCGCATGAGCCAGCGCGGTAGGTCCCGGCCCGGTGCCCGGCGCACCCGCACCGAGGGTGCGCCGGGCGTCCGGCGGCCCGGACGGGCCCGCCCGGCCGGACCTACCGCCTCGACGGAACCGCCCGCCGACGCTCCCGGTGCCCGCACCGGGGGCGCATCGGGGCGGGCCCGGCCCACCCGCGTCGGAACGCCGCGCGAGTCCCGGCCCGCCCGTGCCGAGCGCACCTTCCTCGGCCTGTCCACCGGCCGTGCCGTCGTCCTCGCCCTCGTGGTGTGCGGCCTCGCCCTGACCCTCGCGGTTCCGTTGCGCACGTACGTCAGCCAGCGCTCCGAGGCCGAGCGGGTCGCCGCGGAACGGGCACAGCTCGAGCAGGAGATAGCGGCGCTCCGCGAACAGAAGGCGCAGATCGAGGACCCGGCGTGGATCCGCGCCCAGGCCCGCGAACGGCTACGGTTCGTCATGCCCGGCGAGACTCCCTACCAGGTGCAGCTGCCCGGCGACTACCAGGAACCGGTCACCGAGCAGACCGAGGAACTGCCCTCCACCGGCGCCTGGTACAGCGACCTGTGGCAGTCGGTGTCCGTTCCCGCGCCAGAACCCGAACCCGCCCCGGTGCCGCGGCAGATGCCGGTGGCGCCCCCAGAACCAGGAGAACCGACCGGGTGACCGATCCCGTCGCACAGGAAGACCTCGACGCCGTCGCCGCCCAGCTCGGGCGGGCCCCGCGTGGCGTCCTCGCCATCGCCTACCGCTGCCCGGACGGAGCCCCCGGCGTCGTGAAGACCGCGCCGAAACTGCCCGACGGCACGCCGTTCCCGACGCTGTTCTACCTCACCGATCCGCGGCTCACCGCCGAGGCCAGCCGGCAGGAATCCGGCGGGGTCATGAAGGAGATGACCGAGCGGCTCGCCGCCGACCCCGACCTCGCGGCCGCGTACCGGCGGGCCCACGAGTCCTACCTCGCCGAACGCGACGCCATCGACTCGCTCGGCACCGACTTCAGCGGCGGCGGCATGCCCGACCGCGTCAAGTGCCTGCACGTGCTGATCGCGCACTCCCTCGCCAAGGGGCCGGGCGTGAACCCGTTCGGCGACGAGGCCGTCGCCCTCGCCGCCGACGCCGGCCTGCGTGGCACCGCCGTCCCCGCCGACTGGCCGACCTACGCCGAGCTGCGCGGAGAGACCGAGTGACCGCCGTCGGCGCCCGCCGCGTCGCGGCGATCGACTGCGGCACCAACTCCATCCGCCTGCTCATCGCCGACCTCGGCGACGACGGCCGGCTCACCGACGTGACGCGGCTGATGCGCATCGTCCGGCTCGGGCAGGGCGTCGACGCCACCGGCCGGCTCGCCCCCGAGGCGATCGAACGCACCCGCGTCGCCCTCGTCGAATACGCCGGCCTCATCCGGGAGACCGGTGCGCAGGCGGTGCGGATGGTCGCGACCTCCGCCACCCGCGACGCCGCCAACCGGGACGACTTCTTCGCGATGACCCGCGAGGTCCTCGGTGCGGTGATCCCCGGTGCCGAGGCCGAGGTCATCACCGGCGACGAGGAGGCGCGGCTGTCCTTCACCGGCGCCGTCGGCGAACTCGACCCCACCCGGGGGCCGTTCGTCGTCGTGGACCTCGGCGGCGGCTCCACCGAGGTGGTGCTCGGCGACGCCGACGGTGTCCATGCCGCCTACTCCACCGACATCGGCTGCGTGCGGCTCACCGAGCGGTGCCTGCACGACGACCCGCCCACGGCCGAACAGATCGCGGCGGCCCGCGAGTTCACGAGGGAGAAGATCGCCGAGGCGCTCGCACACGTGCCGGTCGAGCAGGCCCGTACCTGGGTCGGCGTCGCCGGCACCATGACCACGATCGCGGCCCTCGCGAACGGCCTCGCGGAGTACGACCCCGAACGCGTGCACCTGTCCACCGTCGGTTTCGACCGGCTGCGCGAGGTGTGCGACGGCCTGCTCGCCGCCACGCACGACGAGCGCGCGGCGCTCGGCCCGATGCACCCCGGACGGGTCGACGTCATCGGCGGCGGGGCGATCGTGACGACCGTGCTGGCCGACGAACTCGGCCGTCGCGCGGGCATCGGCGAGCTCGTCGTCAGCGAGCACGACATCCTCGACGGGATCGCGCTGTCGATCGCGTAGGTGGCGTTGCCGCCGTGGTGTCCTTCCGGACCTGCCCGGGTCCGGGAGGACACCACGCACTACCCTCTTCTTGCGCCCCCATAGCCCAATTGGCAGAGGCAGCGGACTTAAAATCCGCCAAGTGTCGGTTCGAGTCCGACTGGGGGCACTCGATCTGTACAATTCGGCGACCAATTCGCGGCGTAGCAAATGACCCGCACCACCGGGTGCGTCGTCGGGTGAACAGTAAGAGGTGCCCAGCATCGACGGCGGTGATCCCTTCAGATCTCCACTTCTTCGATCTCCCCGGGGCGCCAGGACCTGTCGAAGAACGGTTGCAGCGGGCTGTAGAGACGCAGGCACACACGATCCCCTGTCCGGCGTCGTCTGGATCCAGGTGCCATCGGGTACGCCGTCGGGGAGTTCGGGCGCGAAGTGCACCGTCGTCGACCCGTCGGGATCGGCGGTCGCAGCCCGGCGAGGGTAGCCCTGGCTGCCGACTTTCGAGAATCGTTGCGGTGTGTCGAGCATGGACCGGGTCTGGTTGTCCCACGCGGTCAGGGACCAGAACCTGGCGGCCGGGATGCCAGGGGGAAGCGACACCGTGTAATGCCTGCCGCCGTCGAGGGTTCGGCCCTCTTTGTCCGCGGCCGCGACGAGGTACTGCGAACCGAGGTTCGTGATCCGCATGCACATCGCCGGACTGATTCCCCAGGCGAGGTAGAAGAACTGGGTGCGAAGATGCAGCTTCCGTGCGCCGTCGGACGGGTACGGCCCGATTCCCGTGTCGGAAACCTCCGCGGGCGGGGTCATGAGGTCGTAACCGCCCGCGAGCAGGCCGTTGACCCATTGCGACGCCTCCCCGTAGTAGTGGACCCCGTCTTCTGTGCGCGGGCGGAAGGTGAGGGTGCGTGCGATCGCATTGCCCACGGCGGCTGCCTCGGTCAGGATCTCCCGCATCCGCGCGTCCGGCTCGAAGGCCTTGCCCTTGACGATCCCGATCGCGGCGAGTTCGCCGGCAATCTCGGCATCGAGTGCCTCGGCGGGCTGGTCGCTCACCAGGTCACTCGCGAACTGGTAGAACGAACTGTCGTTGGGATTGACGGTGTTCATGGGGAGACCGGTTCCCTCGACGAACCGCCGGCACCGCGGTCCGGGCCGCCCATGCCGGAGTCGGTCACCCACCGTGCCCACATGTCGTTCATGAATGTGAGTGTGAGCGGCGGACTCTCGACTACCAGTGGACCGCCGGTCAGGTCCGCGGACGTCGAGAAGTAGAGAGAGCTGGAACTTCCCCCGAGCAGGATCGTCCTGGAGTCCAGCATCCCCGACCACACGACGACGTCGTTGTCCCGGATGCCCGCCTCGAGATACCCCTTGCGCATCGCCCAGCTGTTGACTCCGGGAAGTGCATTCAGGAACGTGTTGAGGGCCTCCGAAGGCCGCGTGGTTTCGTCCATGATGTCGGTCCTCTCTCGGAATCAGTGGACTCGCAGGTTGAGCCCCGGATGCGCGGTACACAGTCGTCGGCCGCCGATCGAGTAGCTCCCTTCACCTGCAAGGGATGAGGAGCGCAGGCCCCGCCTGCTCCCAGCCCATTCCTCGGTCGGGAAGCGTCCACGGGTGCGTGCGTGCCCACGCGTCCGCCTAGTCCTGGGTCGCGAACGGCTGCTCGTCGACGACGGCGCCGTCCGTGTGCACGATCCGGGAGTACTTCCAGTGGGCATCGTCCCGGACGAAGGCCCTGGTCGCGGCGCATTCGTCGAATCATCTGCGCTCAGCAGCCGCCAGGCAGCGAAGGCCTGTTGCTGTCCCCGACAGCCGACCGACACCCACTGATGATCTTGTTCGCACGGACTTGCGGACCGACCAGGTCCTCACCGTTGTCGGGGTTCTGTTCTCGGACGCTCGTGACTGCCGGCGAGCGTTGACGGAGGCGGACGACCGCTCGTCTCACCCAGCGGAGGACCCGCGATGACGATACGTTCGGTGTATGTCGAACGAAACCGAAAGTGCCGTTCTGCCCCTCAGCACCCCGGTCACGATGAGCATCGTCCGTGCGTTCCTCGCGGGCGCTCCGGAAGACGCCACGCTGGAACTCGATTCGTCCAATTCTGCAGAGCCGAGACTCGTGCTGACGTGGGCGAAGCGTCAGGAGGGCTGAATCCACCCCCCGAGCAGCCCGGTCCGCTGCGGTCAGGTCCGCTCGGAGTTCTCCCGCTTCTCCCAGTCTGCCTCGACCTGCTCCTCCAGGGTCCATCCCGGGGTTCCCGCCCGCGGATGCGTGTGCGCCCACGCCAGGGCCTCGTCCTCGGTCTCGAACGGCTGCTGGTCGACGACGGACCCGTCTTCGTTGACTATCCGAAAGTGCTTCATATCCAAAATCGTTGCAGGCCCCCGTCCCGATCGGGCGCATTCGGTCGAACCCGGTCGCGCGAACATCGCGGGAAAGCGCTCCCCTCGCGCTGGCCCCGGCGGGAGAATGAGGAGACACCGCCGGGTTCCCGAGGAGGCGGAGCCGTGGACTACGCCGAGTACCGCCGGTTCGACGCCGTGGGCCTTGCCGGGCTCGTCGCGAGCGGGCAGGTCGACGCGGGGGAGCTGCTCGAAGCGGCGCTGAGCCGACTCCACACTGTGGAGCCGACTCTGAACACGGTGGTGTACCGGCTCGACGAGCGCGCCCGTGCCCGGGCGCGCGAGATACTCACCGGCCCGTTCGCCGGGGTGCCGTTCCTGGTCAAGGATCTGTTGCAGGACGTCGCCGGGACGCCCACCGGAAGTGGCAGCCGCGCCCTCGCCGCACTGCCCGCCGAGCGCAACGCGCTGGTCGTGGACCGGTGGCTCGGAGCGGGACTGGTGATCTTCGGGAAGACCAACACCCCCGAGTTCGGCGCGAAGGGCATCACCGAGCCGGAGGTCAACGGTCCCACCCGTAATCCGTGGAATCCCGCGCACACCCCGGGCGGATCCTCCGGGGGTTCGGCCGCCGCGGTGGCGGCGGGGGTGGTGCCGGCGGCGGGGGCGAACGACGGCGGCGGTTCGATCCGTATCCCGGCGGCGTGCTGCGGGCTGGTCGGCCTGAAACCGGGGCGCGGTGTGGTTCCGAGTGGTCCCGCGTTCGGTGAGCTCCTGCACGGAGCCGTCAGCCACGGGGTGGTGACGCGCACGGTACGGGACACGGCGGCGATGCTGGACGTGCTCGCCGGTCCGGACCCGGCGGGTCCGTATCTGGTTGCCATGCCCGAGGATTCGTATTCCTCTGTGGCGTCGGAAGAACCCCGCAGGCTGCGCATCGGATTCGCGACGGAATCGCCGCTCGGCACGCCGGTGGATCCGGCGGCCGTCGCGGCCGTCGCCGATGCGGCGACCCTGCTCGGCGAACTCGGGCACCACGTGGAACCCGCGGCCACCGGAGTCGACGAACGCGGCCTCGCAGTGGATTTCCTGACGATGTGGTTCGCGGGGGTGGCCGTCGAGATCCGGCGAGCCCGTCGGCTCACCGGGTGTGGTCCCGAGGGATTCGAAATGGACACCCGTCTTCTCGCCGCCCTCGGGGACTCGGTGCGGCCGTCCGAGTACCTCGCCTCGCTCGAGCGGTGGAACGGATACGCCCGCCGGTTGGCGGTCTTCCATGAGACGTACGACCTGTTGCTGACTCCGACGCTTGCGTTCCCGCCGGCGCGGATCGGTGAGTTGACCACCCCCCGCGTCGTCCGCGCCGCCGGTCGCGCCCTCCTCGCGGCACATCTGGGAGGGGTCCTCCGCCGGGCGGGCGTCATGGATCGCATCGTGGACGAGAACCTCGGTCGGACGCCCTACACCCAGTTGGCGAATCTGACCGGAAGGCCGGCGATTTCGTTGCCGCTGTACTGGACGACGACGGGCCTGCCGCTCGGGGTGCAGTTCGTGGCGCCTCTGGGCGGTGAGGGTTTGCTGCTGTCCCTGGCGGCCGAACTCGAGCGGGCACGACCGTGGTTCGACCTGCAGCCGCCGTTGTCGGTGCCGGCTGCCTGACTGCAGTGTCGGCCACGCGTCAGGGCAGCGGCGCGCCCGCCGTCAGCAACAGCACGGTCCCCACTGCGACGACGACCGCGATCATCACGACGATCGCGGCCGTGCCACGGGGCTCTTCGGGGTCCCCGAAGAACGGCTCTTCCTTGTTCCACTTCCACAGCCGGCGCACCCCTACATGAAACCGGGTGACCGGTATGTCCGCAATGTGACACCCCGCGCCCCGGCTCGGTCAGGGCGACAAGCGTCGCCCGCTCGGGGCGAGATCAGTTCTTCGCCGCCTCGACCACCCGCTCCGCCACCTCGCGCGACGACGCCGGGTTCTGTCCGGTGTAGAGGCGGCGGTCGACCACGACGTGCGGTTGCCACGCCGGTCCCGCGGAGAACTGGGCGCCGCTCTCACGGAGGCGATCCTCGAGCAGCCACGGCGCCTTCTCGGCCAGCCCGGCCTGCGTCTCCTCCTCGTTCGTGAAGCCGGTCATCCGGTACCCGTCGAAGAGCCAGCCGCCGTCCGCGCGTCGTGCCGGCAGCAGTGCGGCGGGGGCGTGGCATACGACGGAGACGAGCTTGTCGGCGTCCAGGAAGTTCCCGAGCAGCCGGCCGAACGGTTCGGACACGGCAAGATCCTCCATCGGGCCGTGCCCACCCGGGACGAACACGAGGTCGTAGTCCTCGGCGCGCACGTCCTCGAGCACGGTGGGGGAGTCGAGGACCGGCTTCAGGTCGGCGAGGGTCTGCCGCAGTTCGTCGCTGCGCTCCTCGCCTCCGGCGGCGTCGGGCGCGAGACTGGCTTCGTCCACGACGGGGGTGCGGCCACCCGGTGTGGCGAACGTGATGTCGAATCCGGCGTTGGTGAACACCCGGTACGGCTCGATCAGCTCCTCGGCCCAGAACCCCGTGGGGTGTCGCGTCCCGTCGGCCAGCGTCCAGTGATCGGCTCCGGTGACGACGAACAGCACCTTGGTCATGATGGAAGTCCTTCCGGTCGGGAAAGGGTCGTGGGCGACCCTCGGACTGCGTTCCCGTTCCCGGCCGATTCCAATCGTCGACCGAACGGCGTCCGGAATGACGAACGCCCCGGCGCGGGGCCGGGGCGTTCGCGTGGCCGGGTCTTCCCCACCGGCCGCCGTCCACTGTACGCCTTCCGGACGGCGGCCCTGTCGCACGGGCCTCGAGGGCAGGGAGACTGCCGGGATCGTCTGGCGGGCTTGTCATCCCGCAATCCGGGCCGGCAGTGACGCGGATCAGGCCCGGGCGGAGAAGATGCCGTGGTAGTCGTACGGACCGCTCGGCGGCTGCGAGGTCGCGACGGGCTCGGTGTTCCCCTCGTCGCCGGGAGTGGTGGGCTCGACGAAGAGCGGCGTCTGGAACTCGGTTTCGTTGTGCATGATGTCCTTTCGGGCCGGCGAGCCGGGTCGGGGCGGCGGAGCCGCAGCTGTGGTACCCCGACGCTGCCGCCGCTACACCCGTACCCGGTATGCGGGTAGGACGGTCACGGGACAGGGCTCGGTTGGTGGTGCTCGACCGAAATCACGCTGTACTCGCCCGATCGGAAGCGATCGACCGAGACGTGTCGTCGATGCAGTCACCCTACACGGCGGGAGGTGGCCGATGCGTTACGCGCATGGAACCTGTGCGTGACGTGTCGCGGGGTGCGGCGCGGCGAGGTGAGGCAAAGTCTTGTTCGTCCTGTTCGGTGGCGTCTACGGTGAGTGCGGACCGCGTGTACGACACTGCGAATCGGAGGCCGATATGAAGGCCGGCAAGATCGTCATGTTCGTTGTAGGCGTCCTGCTGTCGATGCTCGGCCTGGCGTTGCTCGTCGCCGCCGGAGTGCTCGGCTGGGGATACTTCGCCCAGCGCGACGACGGCTGGTTCACCGCTCCCACCGAGCGGTACCGCACCGACTCGAGTGCGCTCGTCTCCGAGCGCATCGACCTGGTCTTCGACGACGCGCCGACAGGTTTCGGCGCCGAGGACCTCGGCCGGCTCAGATTGCGTGCGGCGTCGGAGGATCCCGGCCGGCCGGTGTTCGTCGGCATCGGCCCGCAGGCGGAGGTCGACGCCTTCCTGTCCGGCGTCGCGCACGCCGAGATCACCGACGTCCGGTTCGAGCCGTTCCGCGCCGAGTATCGCGAGATCCCAGGCGACGACCCCGCCCGCGTGCCCGGTGACGAGGACTTCTGGGCCGCGTCGGCCTCCGGCCCGGGCACCCAGGAGCTGCGCTGGGAATTCCAGGAAGGGGTGTGGTCGATCGTCGTGATGAACGCCGACGCCACCCCGGGCGTGGCGGTGGACCTGCAGGCGGGCGCCCAGTTCCCGTTCCTGGGACCGCTCGCGCTGTGGCTGCTGATCAGCGGGCTCGTGCTACTGGTGATCGGGGTGCCGCTGCTCGTCCTCGGAGCGGTGGGACTCGGCCGGCACGGCCCGCCCGCGGCGCACGCTCCGCCTCCCTCAGCCGTCGCCCCGGGCTCCTATCCGGTGATGCTGCGCGGCGATCCGGACGCGCCGTCGCGCGGGCTGTGGCTCGTGAAGTGGCTCTTGGCGATCCCGCACTACATCGTGCTCTTCTTCCTCGCGATCGCGCATTTCGTCACGACGATCGTCGCGGGCTTCGCGATCCTGTTCACCGGCCGCTACCCACGGCCGCTGTTCGACTTCAACGTCGGCGTGATGCGGTGGTGGTGGCGCGTCGGGTTCTACACCTACGCGGCCCTGGGCACCGACCGGTATCCGCCCTTCACGCTGCACCGCACGGACTATCCCGCCGATTTCGACGTCCCCTACCCGGAACGCCTCTCCCGGGGACTGGTGCTGGTCAAGTGGTGGCTGCTCGCCGTCCCGCACTATCTGATCCTCGCCGTGCTCGTCGGGGGTGGGGCCACAGCGGCGTCGGGGAACGGCGACGACTGGGACGACGCGGTGTGGACCTACTCGTGGTCGCTGCTCGGCATTCTCGTGCTCGTCGCGGCGATCGCCCTGCTGTTCACCGCCCGTTACCCGAGCGGGTTGTTCGATCTCGTCGTGGGCATCAACCGCTGGCGGTTCCGCGTGTGGGCCTACGCGGCCCTGCTGCGCGACGAGTACCCGCCGTTCCGGCTCGACCAGGGTCCCCGGGAACTGCACGAGTACGCGGCACCGGAGGGGCCGCACGACGACCTCCCGCCCGAACACGGCCCCACCCGAACGCAGATCCCGCTCTCGAAGGAGCAGTACGGCGACCCGGCCTCCGGGGAGCAGACCCGCCCCGGGGAGGGACGCTGACGGTCCCCGGACATGAGCCGTGGCCTCGTCGACAGGGTCGACGAGGCCACGTGCATGCGTGCCGCGGCACTACTTCTTGAACGAGTCCTTGACCTTGCCGGCGGCGTCGGAAATCTTGTCGCCGGCCTGCTTGAGGCTGCTCGACGCCTGGTCGCCCCGGCCCTCCGCCTCGAGGTCACGGTCACCGGTCGCGCGGCCCGCTCCCTCCTTGGCCTGACCGGACACGTCCTCCGCCTTGTGCTTGGCCTTGTCGATGAAATCAGCCATGTCTCCTCCTTCGTCCGTGGTCGCTTCCCCTGCCGGTTACCCCACAGCGCGTCGGCTCAATCCCCGCGCCGCGGGGACGGCTCAATCCCCCGCGCCGCGGGTTTGGCCGCCGCGTCACCGGGGAAAGCCCCGGGCATGGCTACTTACCGAGTGATCGACCCCAAGGGCGAAGTGGTGGCGACCAAGGACATCGAGAGCGCGGACGACGCGCACGCCTGGTTCGTGGACTCCAAGGCCGACAACAGCGAGCTGGGCTGGCGTATGGAGGTCAGGGTCGAGGGCGACCACGACTGGCGGTTCTTCGACGACACCGAAGGAACCTCGTAGCACGGCCGGACGCGGGCCGCGCCGGTCACAACCAGTTGCGTTGCTTGAACACGATGTAGAGCATCCCCGCCGACCCGGCGATGATCGCGGTGCTCGACAACACCCCGCTCCACTGCCCGAAGCCGGGGTACGGCACGTTCTGGCCGTACCAGCCCGTCACCGCGGTGGGCACGGCGATGATCGCGGCCCACCCCGTGAGCTTCCTCATCACCATGTTCAGCCGCGCGTCCTGCAGCGACAGGTTGGTCTCGAAAACCGTGGTGACCATGTCGCGCAGCGACTCGGTCCACTCCGTCGCGCGGATCACGTGGTCGTACAGGTCGGTGTACCAGCCGTCGAGCTCGACGGAGTTTCCCCGCTCGGCCCGGTGCCGCATCACCGCGGCCACCACCTCCCGCATCGGCAGCACGACCCGGCGCAGCTGGACGAGTTCCTTGCGTACCCGGTAGGTGTGACGCTGGAGCGCGCGAATGTGCGCGCGCTCGTCGAACAACCCGTCCTCCAGTTCCTCGATCGCGTCGTCGAGCCCCTGAATGGTCTCGAACTGGCCGTCGACGACGACGTCGAGCAGCCCGTGCAGCAACGCGGCGGTGCCGTGCCGGAGCAGATCGGAGTTGTCGTCCCAGCGCCGCATCACCTCGCCGACGTCCAATCCGGTGCCCCGATGCACCGTGACCAGGCCGCGCGGGACCACGAACACCGAGACCCGCGTGATCCTGAGCCGTGACCCGTGCGCATCGGCCGGCTCGCTCTCGTCCGCCAGCGACGTGGCGTAGATCGTCATGAAGGTGTGGGTGGCGTAGCGGGTGACCTTCGTGCGTTCCGCGTGCGCCACGACGTCCTCGACGGCATGCGGATCGAAATCCAGCTCGTCCGCGACGTCGGACAGCTCGCGGTGCGTCGGATCGTGCAGGTCCACCCACACCAGGGCCCCCTCGTCCTGAAGGTGCTCGGAGACCTCGGCCAGCGGATAGTTCTCGGCGACGAGCCGTCCGTCGCGCCAGAGCCGGGTGCGGACGTGGTCGGGAACAGCAGCGGTCACGTTCGCAGTCTGCCCTACCCGTCCGCCGACGCGTGCCCCGACGGCCGGTGCTCAGAGCGCGGTGCTCGTGCCGCCCGACTCCGTCAGCCGCAGCATCTCGTCGAGAAAGGCCTCGTCCACCGCCGGCCAGTCCGGGGGCCACAGCAGAGTCTGCAGCCGGTCGCGGAGCAACGGGAGGACCTGCACCACATGGGCTCCACCGTCGACGAGATAGCGGAGCATGCCCAGCCGCCCGCACGTGGCCACCGCGGGGGCCAGCACCTCCTGGGCCTCCTCGAGACGTCCGGCCGCGTGCAGGCACGCCACGAGCAGCCGCGCCGCCTGCAGTTCGGCGCGGTACCGGCCGCGGCCGGACACCCGGCGATGCCACAGCCGGGCCCAGTCGCAGGCCCGGGCCACGTCCTCGGCCCGGCCCGTGCCGTAGAGGAGACGGATGGCGGTGGCGTCCTCCACCTGCGCGGTGATCTCCGCGATGCCGTCCGGATCCGGGGCGTCGGAATCCGGCATCTCCCGCGGGGCGGGCCGCGGAACCGGCAGGCCGAGCCGCACGCGTTCGTTGATCACCCGGGCACGCAGCCGCGGCAACCGGTAGTCGTCGGCGGCCCGCGCTCCCTCGTCGAGCAGTGCCGCCGCCGCGGCGCGGTCGCCGCGCAGCGCCTTGAGCCGCGCGGCCGTGACGAACCGGGCGATCATGAAGTCCGGTACGCCGCCCTCGGTTCCGAGCTCGTGACTCTCGTCGAGCAGAGCCTCGGCCTCGGCGATCCGGCCCTGCTCGTAGAGCAGCTCCCCGAGCATGGCGGCGGCCAGGCGCGCGGCATGGGTGTGGACGCCGCCCCCCTTGCGGGCGGCCCGCAACCCCGCGCGGAAGTGCCTTTCGGCCGTGGCGACGTCGAGCTGCTCGTTTGCCGCGATGCCGAGCAGGCACAGCCCGTACACGAGGCTGAAGGGGCCGTTGGTGGCCCGGTGGTACGGCTCGGCCCACCGCTGCCGTCGCCGCGCCGCCTCGAAGTCGAACCGGTAGACGTCCACGAAGGTCGCCACGTTCGCCGCGACGGACACCACCCAAGGGCGGAAGGTGTCCGGGTCGTCCAGGCACGGCGCGACCTTGTCCGCGACGCCGGCGGTGTGGTCGGTGGAGGCGGCGACGACACCGTCGACGACGTCGGCCTCGACCTGCAGGACCGCGATGTCCTCCTCGGGCGCGTTGCAGCAGCTCAGGCATCCCCGGGCCGCGGCGAGGGCGACGCGGGTCTGGTCGGCCCGTTGCAGCAACGCGTTCGCCCACGCGACGGTCATCTGCAGCTGCGGATGCGCCGCCACCCCACGCGGCGGCAGTTTCGCGACCAGCGCCAGCAGCGTCGTCATGTGGGAGTGCTCGACCAGGAGCATCCCGTCGGCGGCGACCATCTCGACCGCGAGTTCCGGCTCGTCGGCGCTGAGCGCATGGTCCACGGCCTCGCGCAGCATGTGCTGGCGCGCAAACCATTCCGCGGCGGCGTGGTGCAGCGCGCCCACGCGTTCGGGGTGATCGCGTTCGAGCCGGCGGCGCAGGAAGTCCGCGAACAGCCGGTGGTAGCGGAACCAGCGGCCCTCGTCGTCGACCCGGCGCAGGAACAGGTCCCGCTCCTCGATCTGCTCGAGCATCGCCTGCCCGTGCGGGTCGCCGGTGAGCGCGGTGGCGAGGCTGCCGGTGATCTCCTCGGTGATCGACGTCGCGAGCAGGAACTCGTACACCTCCGGCTCGAGGGTGTCGAGCACGTTGTCCGCGAGGAACTCGCCGATGGCGTGGTGCCGGCCGGAGAGGTTCTCGATCAGCCCGGTCGGATCCTCACTGTCGCGCAGCGACAACGACACCAGTTGCAGCGCGGCGACCCAGCCGTCGGTGACGTCGGTCAGGTCGCGGACGTCCTCGGGCTCGAGGTCCAGGCCGCTCACGTCGCGCAGAAAGGCATCGGATTCCTCGGCGTCGAAACGCAGGGCGTCCGAGTCGATCTCGATGAGCTCGTCGAGGACCCGCATCCGGCTGAGCGGTAAGCCGGCCTGGCTCCGGCTGGTCACCACGATCTGCAGGTGATGGCACCCGCGGTCGAGGAGGAAGTCCAGTGCGGCGACGGTCCCCGGGGCGGTGACGAGGTGCCAGTCCTCGATCACCAGGGCCATCGGCGCCTCCTCCCGGTGGATCTCGTCGATCAGGGTGGACAGCACGTACCGCTCGGCGTCGTCGCCGTGGGCCTCGAGCACCTGCCGCAGCTGACGGGCGAACTGCGGACGCACCTGCCGGAACGCCTCGATCAGATGGGTGAGGAACCACACCACGTTGTTGTCGTCCCGATCGACCGCGAGCCACGCCACCGCAACACCCTCGGCGGTGAGTACCTCCCGCCACTGGGCGGCCAGCGTCGACTTCCCGAACCCGGTCGGGGCGTGGATCGCGACGAGGCGGCGGCGCCGGCCGAGGCGCAGCCGGTCGATGAGCCGGGTGCGCTTCACCAGCGGCCGGGTGGGTGCCTGCGGCCGGAATCGGGTCGCCGGCACCGGCGGCGTGGTGATCGCGGTGGGCGTGGGGTGCGGTCCGGTGGTGTGCGTGGTCCCCGCGACCGGCAGCGGCCCGAGACTGTCCGGACCCACGGGCAGCGCCATCTCGTCCACGTCGCAGCCGCCGCGCTCCTGCGCCTGCTGCAGCAGCTCCCCGAACTCCGCGGCGGACTGCGGACGGGCATCCGGCTCGGTGGCCATGCCGCGCTCGAGGGCCGAGCACACGTCGTCCGGGACGCCGGTGCTACGCAGATCCGGGACCGGTTCGGTCGTGATCCGCAGGAACTGTGTGACGACCTGCTCGCCGCGGCGCCGCTCGAACGCCGCGTGCCCGGTCAGCGCACAGAACAGGGTGGCGGCCAGGCCGTAGACGTCGGCGGCCGGGGTGGGCGGCGTGCCGGCCAGGATCTCCGGCGCGGTGAACGCCGGGGAGCCGGTGATCGCGCCCGACGAGGTGTGGAAGCCGTCGCCGATGCGCGCGATGCCGAAGTCGGTCAGCTGCGGTTCGCCGTACTCGGTGAGCAGGATGTTCGCGGGCTTGACGTCGCGGTGCAGCACGTCGGCCCGGTGTGCCGTCTCGAGCGCCCCGGACAGCTTGACGCCGATGCGCAGCACGTCCGGCCACGGCAGCGGTCCGTAGCGGCGGATGCGGGCCTCGAGCGAGTCGTGCGGGTGGTAGTGCATCACCAGGTAGGGCCGGCCGCTGCCGGTCGTGCCGACCTGCAGCACGGTGACGATGTGCGGGTGCCCGGAGAGCCGGCCCATCGCGCGCTGCTCGCGGAGGAACCGTTCGAGGTTGTCGGCGTCGAGCGTCGCGGTGAGCACCTTCACCGCGACGGTGCGGTCTAGTGCCGTCTCCCGGCACCGGTACACCACCCCGAAACCGCCGCGGCCGATCTCCACGGCGTCCGCGAACCCCGCGAGGCGCAGATCTTCGACGGTCTCGTCCTCCGCCGCGCCGGCGTGGGAGACCGGGGCTCGCCGGGTGGCGAGTGGATCGTTCTCTGCCATCGGGGCACTCACCTCACGTGGATTCCTCCAGGATAGTCCCGGGTGTGGCGGGCACGACACGGATCGATCGCCGGTTCTCCATTACCGTTGTCCGGCCGGGCCTCCCGGCAACGACGGCCGGAAACTCCGGGAAACGACACTGCGATCGGAATTGGGAAACGATGAAGAAGACTCTCGCGGCGCTGTTCGGTACGGGTGCGGTGCTGCTCGCGGCGGCCTGCGGATCGTCCGGCGACTCCGGCTCCGCAGGGGAGGGGACCACCGAGTCCACCACCGCCGCGCCGAGCACGAGCCAGGTCACCGGAAGCACCGGCATCGAGCTGGGCCAGAGCTACGACCAGATCTGCAGCGCCCTGGTGCCGTACTTCGACCAGCTCGAATCCTGGGGGCAGGACCGCACCCAGGCCGCGACCTCCGTCGCCGACGCGCAGAAGTCGCTGCCGGGTTGGGCGGAGCTGAGCGAGGAACAGCAGGCCGAAACGCTGCGCGCCGTCGAGAACGCCGGCAAGGGGCAGTGCTGACCGGCGACTCTGCTGCCGGCGACGAGTTGTTCGGCCGGTTGCGGCGCCTCCCGGACGTGGAGGCGCCCAACCTGGTCGCCGTCGACGCCGCCGACAGGTTGATCCTCGACGAAGCCGACGCCGCGCTCGCCGCGGCGCCGGCCGGGACCGTCGCGGTGATCGACGACCACTACGGCGCCCTCACCCTCGGCGTCGCCGTGCGGTACTCCGCGTCGGGGATCCGGGTGCACCAGGACTCGGTGGTGGGGGAGCGGGCCCTGGCCGCGAACGCCGCGCGCGAGGGCCTGTCCGACCGTTTCACCGTGCACGGTCTCGGGGCCGATCTGCTCACCGGTGCCCGGGTGGTGCTGCTGCAGCTGCCGCGGTCGCTCGCCGCGCTCACCGAGATCGCCGAGACCGTCGCCCGGCACGCCGACCCCGGCGTGACGGTGTTCGCCGGTGGCCGCGACAAGCACATCACGCCCGCGATGAACGAGGTGCTGGCCCGGAGCTTCACCGAGGTCCGGGCCTCCCGGGGCCGGCAGAAGTCACGGGTGCTCACCGCCCGCGGCCCGATCGCCGCCGAGCCGACCTACCCGGTGACCGAGACGGTGACCGACGTCGGGCTCACCGTCGTCGCGCACGGGGCCGCGTTCGCCGGTTCCCGCCTGGACATCGGCACCCGATTCCTGCTGGACTTCCTGCCCCGGCTGCCACGCGACGCGAGGACCGCCGTCGACCTCGGCTGCGGCACCGGCATCCTCGCCGTCGCGGCGGCCCGGCGGTTCCCCGGGCTGCGGGTGATCGCCACCGATCAGTCGGCCGCGGCGGTCGCGTCGGCCGCCGCCACCGCCGCCGCGAACCACGTCGCGGACCGGGTCGAGGTCCTGCGCGACGACGTGGCCGGGTCGCTGCCGGACGCCTCCGTCGACGTGGTGCTGTGCAATCCGCCGTTCCACGTCGGCGCCGCCGTGCACACGGGCGCGGCCGTGAAGATGTTCGACGCGGCCGCCCGGCTGTTGCGCCCGGGCGGTGAACTGTGGACCGTCTACAACACCCACCTGAACTATCGTGGGATGCTGCAGCGGACGGTCGGCCGCACAGAAGTTGCAGGACGCAACCGTAAGTTCACCGTGACCCGCTCCGTGCGCACCCGGTAGAGTCCGGTTTGTCCGTGCTCGGCTCCGGTCCGGGGAACTCCCGGCGTCCGCGGATCGTTGAACGGACAGAACCGACCACGAGAAGGGATGTGCACGGTGCGCACCACCAGTAACCCGGTGTTCCGCAACCTGCCCAAGCAAGAGGGCGGCGGATACGCCACGTTCGGCTCTGCGACGGCGGGCGCCGCGCAGGTCACCCAGCAATTCGGCCAGCCGCAGTACGCGCAGGCGGACCCCTGGGCCCGGCCCACCACCGAGCGGTCGATGACGATCGACGACGTCGTCACCAAGACCGGCATCACGCTCGGCGTGCTGGCGATCTCGGCGCTGATCTCCTACGTCCTCGTCAACGGCAACGTGAATCTGGCCGCGCCGTTCGTCATCGGCGGTGGTCTCATCGGCCTGGTCCTGGTCCTCGTGGCCACCTTCGGCCGCAAGATGGACAACCCGGCCATCGTCCTGGCCTATGCCGTCGCCGAGGGCTTCTTCCTGGGTGCGCTGTCGTTCATGTTCACCGACATCACCTTCGGTGGCGCCGGCGGCGGAACCCTGATCGTCCAGGCGGTGCTCGGCACGTTCGGCGTGTTCTTCGGCATGCTCGTCGTCTACCGCACCGGGGCGATCCGCGTGACCCCGCGCCTGACGCGCATGATCGTCGGCGCGCTGATCGGTGTCCTCGTCCTGGCGCTGGGCAACCTGGTGGCGAGCTTCTTCGTCGACGGCGGCCTGGGCCTGCGCGACGGCGGCACCCTGGCGATCGTCTTCAGCCTCGTCTGCATCGGCATCGCCGCGTTCAGCTTCCTGCTGGACTTCGACGCCGCCGATCAGCTCATCCGCGCCCAGGCGCCGGAGAAGGCCGCGTGGGGCGTCGCCTTCGGTCTGACCGTCACCCTGGTCTGGCTGTACGTCGAGATCCTGCGCCTGCTGTCGTACTTCCAGAACGACTAGCCGATCTCTCCGGCCACCGTGCCGACCGCGGGCCCCGGGAACAGCCGTTCCCGGGGCCCGCGGCGTGTCCGGGGCAGCCACAGCCGGGCAGCCGCCAACGTCAGCGGCGGCTCCGGCACCGGACCGCCCGCCCAGTGACCCAGCGCGGCGGCCAGCACCGGCAGCAGGTGACGGGCCGCCAGCTCGTATCCCGCGGCCGAGGGATGGAACCCGTCCGCGGAGAACAGGCGGTCCGGCGCGGAGAGGAACTCGGGCGTCAACAGGTCGGCCAGCGGCACCGGATGCCCACCGGCCGCGCGCGTCGCCGCGGCCTGCGCGCGGGCCAGTTGCCGCCCCCACGTCCGCACCACCGTGCGCAGCGGCTGGGGGATCGCGCCGACCACCCCGAGGTCGGGGCACGTGCCGACGACCACGACGGCGCCGCCGGCGCGCAGCCGGTGCACCGCCGAGCCCAGCCGCTGCGCCGAACGATGCAGCGACTGCTTCGCGGTCACGTCGTTGGCACCGACCAGGATGACGGCCGCGTCCGGCGGCGGTCCCGCCACGTACATCGCGTCGACCTGCCCCGCCAGGCCCCGCGAGGTGGCCCCCGCGATCGCCTTCGTGCTGAGCCGGACCCGGCGACGGGACTCGTCGGCCAGGGCGCGGGCCAGCAGCACCCCGGGCACCTCGGCGGCGCTCGCGCAGCCCAGGCCGGCCGCCGTCGAATCCCCGAAGATCATCAGGTGCAGGTCGAACGGCACGTCGCGGCGCCACGGCACCGGGGACTGCGCTCCGGGCAGGTACACCCCGTCCGCCTCGGGCGGCTTCGCCCAGGTGCGGCCGATGACGCCTCTCGCTTCCGTCGCCTGGCGCATCAGGTACGTGTACGTCAGCCACGAGGCGCCGCCGGCGCCGGAGCCGGCGGCGACGGCCGTCGCGCCGGCCAGCGCCGCGGCACGCCACGAAGTTCGGGGCACGGTGGATCACCTTTCCGAGAGGACGGCCACACCCTGAAGTTGCCGTGTCCAGTGTGCGTCGTATGCGTCGCTCGAGCAGCCGGAACGGCGTTGTGCAGAGGCATCTGAGACCATGGAGGAATGCGCATAGCGGATTCCGTCGTCGGTCTCATCGGAAACACGCCGCTGGTCAAGCTCAACTCGGTGACGAAGCCGGGTTCGGGGCTGGTCGCGGCGAAGGTCGAATACTTCAACCCCGGTGGCAGTTCCAAGGACCGCATCGCGGTCAAGATGGTCGACGCCGCCGAAGCCTCGGGTGCGCTGAAACCGGGCGGCACCATCGTCGAGCCGACCTCCGGCAACACCGGCATCGGTCTCGCGCTCGTCGCGCAACAGCGCGGCTACAAGTGCGTGTTCGTGTGTCCCGACAAGGTCAGCGAGGACAAGCGCAACGTGCTCCGCGCGTACGGCGCCGAGGTCGTGGTGTGCCCGACCGCGGTGCCCCCGGAGCATCCCGACAGCTACTACAGCGTCTCCGACCGGCTCGCCCGGGAACTGCCCGGCGGCTGGAAGCCCGACCAGTACTCCAACCCGGCCGGGCCGGAGAGCCACTACGAGACCACCGGCCCGGAGATCTGGCGCGATACCGACGGCAAGGTGACCCACTTCGTCGCCGGCGTCGGCACCGGCGGCACCATCACCGGCACCGGCCGCTACCTCAAGGAGGTTTCCGGCGGCAAGGTCAAGGTGATCGGCGCCGACCCGGAGGGCTCCGTCTACTCCGGCGGCACCGGTCGCCCGTACCTCGTCGAGGGTGTGGGCGAGGACTTCTGGCCCAGCGCCTACGACCCCTCGATCCCCGACGAGATCATCGCCGTCTCCGACGCGGACTCGTTCGACATGACCCGGCGTCTCGCCCGCGAGGAGGGCCTGCTCGTCGGCGGGTCGTGCGGCATGGCCGTCGTCGCCGCCCTGAGGGTCGCCGAGCGCGAGGGACCGGACGCGCTCGTCGTGGTACTGCTTCCCGACGGTGGGCGCGGCTACATGTCGAAGATCTTCAACGACAAGTGGATGGCCTCGTACGGTTTCCTGCGGGCCCCGCTCGACGGCAAGCCGGACGATTCGACCGTCGGCGACGTGCTGCGCAGCAAGTCGGGGGAGCTGCCCGCCCTCGTGCACACGCACCCGTCGGAGACGGTCCGCGACGCCGTCGAGATCCTGCGCGAGTACGGGGTCTCGCAGATGCCGGTCGTGGGTGCCGAGCCGCCCGTCACCGCCGGTGAGGTCGCGGGCAGCGTCAGCGAGCGCGAGCTCCTCAGCGCCGTCTTCGAGGGCCGCGCGAGGCTGGCCGACCCCGTCGCGAAGCACATGAGCCCGTCGCTGCCGCTGATCGGTGTCGGCGAGTCGATCGCCGCCGCCACGAAGGCGTTCGGCGACACCGATGCGCTGCTGGTCATCGACGACGGCAAGCCCGTCGGCGTGATCACCCGTCACGACCTGCTCGGGTTCATCAGCGCGGGCTCGTAGCGGCCGCGCCGGTGGCCCGGGGTGTGTTCCCCGGGCCACCGGCGTGTGCCCCCGACTAGGCTGAGCCGCATGAGTGAGCAGCGCAGCCACGGCTTTTCCACCCGAGCGATCCACGCCGGATACGATCCCGACCCGGCGACCGGCGCCGTCAACGTCCCCATCTATGCGAGTTCGACGTTCGCGCAGGACGGGGTCGGCGGGATGCGCGGCGGATTCGAGTACGCCCGCACCGGAAACCCCACCCGCAAGCCGCTCGAGGCGAACCTCGCGGCCATCGAGGCGGGCACCTTCGGCCGGGCCTTCAGCTCCGGCATGGCCGCCACCGACTGCCTGCTGCGTTCGGTGCTGCGGCCCGGCGATCACCTCGTCATCCCCAACGACGCCTACGGCGGCACCTTCCGGCTGATCGACAAGGTGTTCACGCAGTGGGGCATCGAGTACACGCCCGCGCCCATCTCGGACGTCGACGCCGTGCGCGAGGCGATGCGCCCCACCACCAAGCTGGTGTGGGTCGAGACCCCGACGAACCCCCTGCTCAACATCGGCGACATCGCGGCCCTCGCCGACGTCGCGCACACCGGTGGGTCGAAGATCGTGGTCGACAACACGTTCGCGTCGCCGTACCTGCAGCAGCCGCTGGCCCTGGGGGCCGACGTCGCACTGCACTCGACCACCAAGTACCTCGGTGGCCACTCCGACGTGGTCGGCGGCGCGCTGGTCACGAACGACGAGGAACTCGACACCAGGTTCGCGTTCCTGCAGAACGGTGCGGGCGCCGTCCCGGGCCCGTTCGACGCGTACCTGACGATGCGCGGCATCAAGACGCTGGCACTGCGGATGGAACGGCACAGCGACAACGCCGAGAAGATCGTCGAGCTGCTCGACGGGCATCCCGCCGTCGCCCAGGTGATCTACCCCGGCCACGAGGCGCACCCCGACCACGCCGTCGCCTCGAAGCAGATGCGCCGGTTCGGCGGCATGGTCTCGCTGCGCCTGGCCGGCGGCAAGCAGGCCGCCCTCGACTTCTGCGCACGAACCGAGATCTTCACCCTCGCCGAGTCCCTCGGTGGTGTCGAGTCGCTGATCGAGCACCCGGGCGCGATGACGCACGCCTCGACCGCCGGGTCGCTGCTCGAGGTCCCGGAAGACCTGGTGCGCCTGTCCGTCGGCATCGAGGATGCCGCCGACCTCGTCGCGGACATCGAGCAGGCACTGGAGGCGTAAACCCGGATGTGACTGCGGCGAGGGGGCGGATGTGGGCGCCTCTTCTCGCATGTGGCCGCAGGAACCGCCCTCTCGACCCCCGAACCTCCTGGTCGACCGCGCGGTGATCGAGCGCCGCATTTCCTGTTGATGTAACTTCGAGTTCGCTGTGTGGCGCGTCACAACAGCCAAACTGGAACAGGTTCTTACATATATATGATATCCATGTAACGAAACCGCACCGGTGACAGAGATCACAAGTACGGTGAAGGCGGTCGTCTGAGGGATGGGGAGTTCGCGTATGTCAGTTGACCCGTCGGCGGTGATTGTGGCGGTGGCCACGGCGGCGAGTGCCCTGGTACAGGGAGCGGACATCCCGGATCAGATCAAGGAACAGGTGACGCAGGCGGTCGAGTCGTTCCAGGCATCGGCCGAAGCCTCCGCCGCGACCACGGACCGGCAGGTCGCCGATCTGGTGGCGGGGTTGCCCGAGCCGATGCGTCCGGCGGCGGAGCAGGCCGTGGCGGACGCGACGTCGGCGGCGAAGGACGCGCTGATGCCGCACCTGCCGGCGGAGGCGGCCGCGGTGCTCGAACCGCCGCCGGCGCCGGTGGAGAACCCGGTGCAGGCCGTGCTCGAACAGGTGCCGTCGGTGCCGGCGCCGGCCGCGCCGGCGGGACGGCCGTCGGTGTTCGGGGCGCCGGCCACCGGGGCGACGGGCAGCGACGCGTGGGCGCCGGGTCCGGCGTGGGGTGGCGGCGCGGTGACGTTGCCGTCGATCCCGGCGATCCTGCCCGGGACGAACCTGGCGCCGATCGGCGCGATCGCGGTGTTTGCGCCGTGGCTGCGCAAGGCCGGCCAGTTGTGCGACGGGGTCGGCGCGCCGGTGCTGGCGGCGCTGTACTCGGCGGAGAACGGCTTCCGGTACGGGCCCAGCGCCCCGGTCTCGCCGGTGGGGGCGAAGGGGCCGGGGCAGTTCATGCCCGGAACCTGGGATGCCTACGGCAAGGACGCCGACGGGGACGGGCGGGCCGATGTGCTGGGCATCGCCGATCCGGTGATGGCGTCGGGGAATCTGTTGTGCGACAACTACCGGCAGATCGAGCAGTGGAAGGCGCAGGGGGTGGTGCGCGGGGACACCCTGGACCTGACGTTGGCGGCGTACAACGCCGGGCTGGGGGCGGTGCGCCGGTCCGGGGGGATGCCGTCCGGGTCGCCGGACTACGAGAACCAGACCAAGCCGTACGTGGCGAAGATCCGGGCGACGGAGATGGTGTTCGCGCGGCTGCTCTCGCCGTTCTTCGGGCTCGGGTTGCCGGGGATGACCGAGACCGGCAACCGGGTGGTGGACCTGGCGTTCCGGTATCTGGGGCTGCCGTACGTGTGGGGTGGCGGCAACGTCAACGGTCCGTCGGGGGGCGGGTTCGACTGCTCGGGCCTGACGTCGTACGCGGTGTACGCGGCGACCGGGGTGAGGTTGCCGCGCACCTCGCAGACGCAGTGGCGGGTCGGCACCGAGATCCCGATCCAGCTGGCCCGGCCGGGGGATCTGGTGTTCGGCAACTGGCAGTCCGACGGGCCGGGGCATGTGGGCATCTACATCGGCGGCGGTCAGATGGTGCACGCCCCGACGTTCGGGGACGTGGTGCGCGTCGGCGCGGTCTTCCCTGGCATGAAGGCCCGGCGCCTGCTCTGAACCGCCTGCCCCGGGCGCGCGAGAAGGGCCCGACCGGAGACCGGTCGGGCCCTCACGTCGTGCCGGCCGCGCCGCGAGGCGGCTGCCGCCGATCAGCTGTGGTACGGCTCCGCGCTGACGAGCGTCACCTTCATGGTGCTGCCGTTGGGGAGCGTGTACTCGCGGGTCTCGCCGACCTTCGCGTCGATCAGGGCACCGCCCAGCGGGGAGCTGGGCGAGTAGATCTCGATCTCGTTGCCCCGGGCGCCTTCCTCACGGGTGGCGATGAGGAACGTTTCCTTGTCGCTTTCGTCGCCGTCGTAGTACACCGTGACGACCGAGCCGGGCAGCGCGACGCCGGACTGGGTGGGCGCAACACCGACCTTCGCGTTGTTCAGCAGTTCCTGCAGCTGACGAATCCGGGCCTCCTGCTGACCCTGCTCCTCGCGAGCGGCGTGGTAACCACCGTTCTCCTTGAGGTCGCCCTCTTCACGGCGCTCGTTGATCTCGGCCGCGATGACGGGACGATTCGCGATGAGCTGGTCGAGTTCTGCCTTGAGTCGGTCGTACGACTCCTGTGTCAGCCAGGTCACCTGGGTCTCGGTCATCCTCGATCACTTCCTTCGGGTTGGAGCCCCCGGCTCCGTCGACTGGTCGCCGCACTCGCAGCGACGACGGCAACGCGGATCCCTCGAACGTTCCCCCCAAGCCAGTGGCGAACAGGACCGCACTGCTTCCTATGCAGCAATACACGGCCCCAAAGGGTGGAACCGTGTATCCGGCGATTCTAGCACCAACGTGGTCTCCACCACGGAATCCGCAGCGTGCGGTCAGTGTGCGCGCAGGTATTCGGGCACGTCGAAGCTGCAGCCGTACATGTCCGCCATGCCCGGGCGCTGCGACGTCACCACCGGTGCGTCCATCAGCAGGGTGCCGGACTCGGACGAGGGGATCAGCACCTCGCGGCGGCCCGTCTCGGACCCGTCCTTCGACCGCGAGCGGATGATGCACACCGCCGCCTGCGACGGATCCTTCCGCGTCACGGTGAACTGCACCTGGACGGTGGAGTCGTCGACGACGGTGTAGGTGACGACGTCGCTCTCGATCTCCGGGGTGCCGAACTTCTGGTAGAGCAGGAACGCCCCGACCACCCCGACGACGAGCCCGCCCGCGACCAGCGCCCACAACCAGGTGCGGCGGGATCCGCCCGTCGCCGGGTAGCGGCCGGTCGGGTAGCGGTCGATCGGGGTGGTGTCGGTCATCACATTTACTTTCGTGCACCCGCGAAGGCCGCGGGGGCGTGGCTGACGATGGACGTGTCAGGTGGAACTATAGGGGAGGAACCCAGGACGCCGGCTCGCAGTGCCGGTGGTCCGGGCCGCGACGATGCAGCCGACGGCGAGGTGGAGGAAAGACGTGAGCGGACTACGGCTCATGGCCGTGCATGCCCATCCCGATGACGAGTCGAGCAAGGGTGCCGCCACGACGGCCCGCTATGCCGCGGAAGGGCACGAGGTGCTGGTGGTCACCCTCACCGGGGGTGAACGCGGCGACATCCTCAATCCCGCCATGGACATCCCCGGGATCCAGGACCGCATGCCCGAGGTCCGGCGCGAGGAGATGGCCGCGGCCGCCCGCATCCTCGGCGTGCAGCACCGCTGGCTCGGCTTCGTCGACTCCGGGCTGCCGGAGGGCGACCCCAAGCCGCCGCTGCCCGAGGGCTGCTTCGCGCTGGTGCCCCTCGAGGAACCGACCCGCAAGCTCGTCGAGGTGGTCCGCGAGTTCCGGCCGCACGTGATGACCACGTACGACGAGAACGGCGGCTACCCGCACCCCGACCACATCCGCTGCCACGAGGTCTCCGTCGCGGCGTACGAGGCGGCCGGCGACCCGGATCGGTTCCCCGAGGCCGGCCCGGCGTGGAAGGTGCAGAAGCTGTACTACTCGCACGGGTTCATCCGCAAGCGCCTGGAATTGTTCCGCGAGGAGTACGAGCGGCGCGGCGAACCGTTCCCCATGGAGGAATGGCTCAAGCGGTGGCGCACCGAGCAGGGCGACATCATGGCGCGGGTGACCACGCAGATCACCTGCAGCGACTACTTCCCGAAGCGGGACGACGCACTGCGCGCCCATGCGACGCAGATCGACCCCAACGGCTCCTTCTTCGCCGTGCCGCTGGACATCCAGCAGAAGGTGTGGCCGACGGAGGAATTCGAATTGGCCAAGACCCGCGTGCACACGGCGATCCCCGAAACGGATCTGTTCGCGGGCCTCGAGGACGGACAGGTGAGATGACGGTAGGCATGCTGGCGGCCGAGGTTCTGGCCCAGGACCCCACCGGCCCCGAATTCGGTAAGGCGTCGCCGCTCGGTCTCGCGCTCATCGTGATCCTGCTCGTGGCGACCGCCCTGCTGATCCGCTCGATGAACAAGCGGCTCGGCAAGCTGCCCGAGACGTTCGAGCCCGAGCATCCGGAGCCGGACCAGGCCGCGGACGAGGGGACCGATCGCGGGGCCGCGGAGAGCCGCAAACCCGACCACCCCCAGCCCCCGATGGCCACCAACTGACGGGCGCGTCGTGACACCCCCGGAGCCGTCGGTGCCCGGCACCCGCAACCGGAACACCCTCGGCGAGGCGACCAGCCCCTACCTGCGGCAACATGCCGGCAACCCGGTGCACTGGCACCAGTGGGGTGACGAGGCGCTGGCCTGGGCCCGGGAGCGGGACGTGCCGGTCCTGCTGTCCGTGGGGTACGCGGCGTGCCACTGGTGCCACGTGATGGCGCACGAGTCGTTCGAGGACGAGGCCACCGCCGCGCTGATGAACGAGCACTTCGTGTGCATCAAGGTGGACCGGGAGGAACGCCCGGACATCGACGCGATCTACATGAACGCCACCGTCGCGATGACCGGTCAGGGCGGCTGGCCGATGACGTGCTTCCTCACCCCGGACGGTGCCCCGTTCTACTGCGGCACCTACTACCCGAAGATGCCGCGCGGCGGCATGCCGTCGTTCACCCAGCTGCTCGAGGCGATCGCCGAGACCTGGCGCAACCGTCGCGCCGACGTGCACCGGTCCGCCGTCGCCATCGTCTCCGAGCTGCGCCGCGGCAGCGGCGGCCTCGCTCCCGGCGAGCGCCCGGTGGACGCCGCGCTGCTCGACGCCGCCGACGCCGCCGTCGCCGCCGACGAGGATGCGGTGCACGGCGGGTTCGGGGGCGCCCCGAAGTTCCCGCCGTCCGCGCTGCTCGAGGGTCTGCTGCGCGGATACGAGCGCAGCGGGAACCCGGCCGTGCTGTCCCTCGTCGAGCGGACGGCCGAAGCGATGGCGCGGGGCGGCATCTACGACCAGCTGGCCGGCGGCTTCGCCCGTTACAGCGTCGACGCCGGGTGGGTGGTCCCGCACTTCGAGAAGATGCTCTACGACAACGCGCTGCTGCTGCGGGTGTACGCGCACCTCGCGCGACGGATGTCGGCGCCCTGGGTGCGGCGGGTCACCGAGGAGACCGTCGAGTTCCTGCTGCGGGACCTGCGCACGGCCGGGCGCTGCTTCGCCTCCGCTCTCGACGCCGACACGGACGGGGTCGAGGGCCTGACCTACGTGTGGACCCCCGGGCAGCTGGCCGAGGTCCTCGGCGACGACGCGCAGTGGGCGGCCGAGCTGTTCACCGTGACCGACGCCGGCACCTTCGAACACGGCTCGTCGGTGCTGCAGCTGCTCGCCGACCCGGACGATGCCGAGCGCTACGAGCGGGTGCGGGCCGAGCTGTTCGCCGCCCGGCTGCAGCGGCCGCAGCCCGGCCGCGACGACAAGGTCGTCACGGCGTGGAACGGTTTCGCGATCACCGCGCTGGCCGAGGCCGGTGCCGCGTTCGGCCGCACCGACTGGGTCGACGCGGCCGTCGACTGCGCCCGGGCCCTGCTGGACCTGCACCTGGTGGACGGACGGCTCCGGCGTGCCTCCCTCGGCGGCACGGTCGGCGCCCCCGCGGGTGTGCTCGAGGACTACGGCGCCCTCGTCACCGCCCTGCTGGCGGTGTACCAGGCGACGGGCGACGCCGCGTGGCTCGACCCGGCCCGGGCCCTCGCCGACGTCGCGTTGACGCACTTCCAGGATCCGGCGCGGCCCGGAAGCTGGTTCGACACCGCCGACGACGCCGAGACCCTGGTGGCGCGGCCTCGTGACCCGATCGACGGCGCCACCCCGTCGGGGGCGGCGCTGATCTCCGAGGCCCTGCTCACCCTCGCCGCGGTCGTGCCCGAGGACCCGCGGTACGCCGACGCGGCGGACGCGTCGCTGCGGTCGGCGGTGGTGCTGCTCGAGCGGGCGCCGCGCTCGGCCGGGCACTGGCTGACGGTCGCCGAGGCGGCGGTGCGCGGCCCGATCCAGGTGGCCGTGGTCGGCGGCGGCGAGCTGCTCTCCGTCGTGCGGCAGGCGGCCCCCGGCGGCGCCGTCGTGGTCGGCGGGGACCCGGACTCGTCCCCGTTGCTGGCCGACCGCCCGCTGGTCGACGGAGGGCCGGCGGCGTACGTGTGCCGCGGATACGTGTGCGACAGGCCGGTCACGACGGAGGCCGAACTGCGCGCGGCGCTCTCGGCCTGAGCGGTCCGGGGCTCAGCCGGCGCGGGACGGGGTGAGCAGCGCCGGCAGCGGAGCGTCGATGCCGTTGCCGTCGAACGCCTCGAGCACCGCGCGGGCGATCGCCCGCTGCACGGCCCACTGCTTGCCGGCACGCGTGCGCACGGTGATCCGCAGCGTCACCGACTCCGGGGTGACGGAGTTGACGCCGAGCATCTCGGGCGGCTCGAGGATGTCGCCGGCCAGGTCGTCGCGTTCGACCGTCTCGAGGGCCGCGCGCAGGGCCACCTCGCAGGCTCGGTGCACGTTGGCGGCGTGGGCGATGGGGGAGTCGACGACGGCGACGGCGTAACCCTGGCTCATGTTGCCCACGCGCAGGATCTCGCCGTTGCGGCAGTACCAGAGGGTGCCGCTGATGTCGCGGACGGTGGTGACCCGCAGGCCGACGGATTCGACGGTGCCGACCGCGTCGCCCAGGTCGACGACGTCGCCGACGCCGTACTGGTCCTCGAGCAGCATGAACATTCCGGAGATGAAGTCACGCACCAGGTTCTGCGCACCGAAACCGAGGGCGACGCCGACGATGCCGGCGGACGCGATGAACGGCGCGACGTTGAGTCCGAGCGTGCCGAGGATCTGCAGGACGCACCAGACGAGAACCACGACGGAGACGCCGGACTTGAGCACCGAGCCGATCGTCTCGGCGCGCTGCGTGCGCCGCTCGTTGACCAGCACGCCCGGCAGGCCCCTGGGGGCGCGTTCCTGGAAGGGCCGGAGCAGGCCGGGTTTGCCGTTCTGGTGCCGCGGCTTCGTCATCCGGTCGATGAACCGGTGCAGCACATACCTCAGGATCAGCGCTGCCACGAGGTATCCCGCGATCGTCAGCGGCCGCTCGACGAGCCACTCCCGGTTGGTTTCGGTCAGTTCGAATGCCAGTCGCTGAACAGTCATCCCGGCCGAGTCTACGGATCCGTGCCGCGACTGCCACCGATGTGATCTTCGTCCGAACGGGTTTACCCGAACACCACCAGCCACACGGCAACGGCATGGCACAGCGCGGCGAGCACGGTCGCCGCGTGGAAGAACTCGTGGTAGCCGAAGACGTGCGGCCACGGGTCGGGCCACTTGGTGGCGTAGAGGATAGCGCCGATGCTGTAGAGGATGCCGCCGACGAGCAGCAGCACCATCGGGACGATGCCCGCCTCGTCGATCAGCTGACCGGCGACGGGGACGATTGCCCAGCCGAGCAGCAGGTACAGCGGGACTCCCACCCAGCGCGGCGCGGTGGGCCAGAGCATCTTCAGCGCGACCCCCGCGAGGGCGCCGGCCCACACCACGAACAACAGGGTGCGGCCGGTCTCCGGCGGCAGGGCGAGCGTCGCGAAGGGGGTGTAGCTGCCGGCGATGAACAGGAAGATCATCGAGTGGTCCGCACGCTTCATCCACGTGCGTGCCCGCGGATTGTGCCAGTGGACGCGGTGATAGAGGGCGCTCACGCCGAACACACCGCAGACGGTGAGGCTGTAGATCACCGTCGACCAGCCCGCGGGCGGATCGGCCACGGTCTGCGACAGGACCACCAGCGCGATGCCGGCCACCACTGCGACGCCGAACGCCCACAGATGGATCCAGCCGCGCATCCGCGGCTTCACGGGCAGTTCGTCGATCCCGAAAACCGTCATGGTCGGGCCTCCCTTCGATACCGAAGAGTAACCTACGCTTCCGTAACTTTCGCGGTGTGCCGGATCCGCGACGGGGCGGAGGCCGGCGCACGGGCGTCGGCCACGACCGCCGCTGCGACCGGAGACGACCGTGAGCGTAATGTGACCCGCGTGGTGATCTCGGGGTGAACGCGCGCGGCCTGCTGTATCAGCTCTACGAACGACGGCTGCTGAGCAAGCTGGACGGCGCGCAGCATCCCCGGCACGTCGCCGTGATGTGCGACGGCAACCGTCGCTGGGCCCGCGAGAACGGGTTCACCGACGTCAGCCACGGGCACCGCATGGGCGCACTGAAGATCGCCGAACTGCTGAGCTGGTGCGACGCCGCCGGCATCGAGCGGGCCACCATCTACCTGCTCTCCACGGAGAACCTGCAACGTGAGCCCGAGGAACTCGAGGCGCTGCTCGAGATCATCACCGACGTCGTCGAGGAGATCTCCGGGCCGGAGCAGAACTGGAGCGTCAAGATCGTCGGCACGCTCGACCTGCTGCCGGACGAACTGGGCCGGCGGCTGAGCGAGGCCGCCGAGCGCACGCAGGGGCGCACCGGCACCCACGTCAATGTCGCGGTCGGCTACGGCGGCCGGCAGGAGATCGCCGACGCCGTGCAGGCCCTGCTCCGGGCCAAGCAGGCCGAGGGGCTCGACGGCGAGGGCCTGGTCGAGGCCGTCACGGTCGAGGCCATCAGCGATCACCTCTACACCTCGGGGCAGCCCGATCCCGATCTCGTCATCCGGACCTCCGGCGAGCAGCGGCTCTCGGGCTTCCTGCTCTGGCAGAGCGCGTACTCCGAGATCTGGTTCACCGAGGCCTACTGGCCGGAGTTCCGCCGCGTGGACTTCCTTCGCGCCCTGCGCGACTTCGCGGCGCGGCACCGCCGGTTCGGGACGTAGCCGCGGTGTGTCCTTCGGGCTGTTTCCGCCGCCCGAAGGACACACCGGCGGCGAAGCCGCCTACAGCTTCCGCAGGCGCAGGCGGTTGACCGAATGGTCGGAGTCCTTGCGCAGGACCAGCGTTGCGCGCGGCCGCGTCGGCAGGATGTTGTCCACCAGGTTCGGCCGGTTGATCGAATGCCAGATCTCCTTCGCGGCCCCCACGGCGTCGCGGTCCGACAGGTTCGCGTAGTGGTGAAAATGCGCGTCGGGGTCGGAGAATGCCGTCTTGCGGAGCGCGAGAAACCGCTCGACATACCACTTCTCGATGTCCTCGAGGCGGGCGTCGACGTAGATCGAGAAGTCGAACAGATCCGAGACCATCAGCCGTGGACCGGTCTGCAGGACGTTCAGGCCCTCGATGATGAGGATGTCCGGTTGCCGCACCACGTGGTACTGGCCCGGGATGATGTCGTAGGAGATGTGCGAGTACACCGGAGCGGCCACCTCTGCGGCGCCGGACTTGACCTCCGTGACGAACCGCAGCAGCTTGCGACGGTCGTAGCTCTCCGGAAAGCCCTTGCGGTGCATGATGTTCCGACGCATCAGCTCCCGGGAGGGGTACAGGAAGCCGTCGGTGGTCACCAGGTCCACCCGGGGATGGTGCTCCCACCGCGCCAACAGTGCCTGCAGCACGCGTGCCGTCGTCGACTTGCCGACCGCGACCGACCCGGCCACCCCGATCACGAACGGCACCTGCTGGTCCGGGTGCTTCTCGCCGAGGAACGTGGCGGTCGCGGCGAACAACCGCTGCCGCGCGGCGACCTGCAGGTGGATCAGACGGGCCAGCGGGAGGTACACCTCCGCCACCTCCGCCAGGTCGATCTGCTCGCCGAGGCCGCGCAGGCCGCGCAGTTCCTCCTCGGTCAGCACCAGCGGCGTCGACTTGCGCAGCGTCCGCCACTGCTTGCGATCGAACTCGACGTACGGACTCGGCTCGCTCAGACGCGCCACCGGCACACTCCCGACTCGACGACGGGCCCGGCGGCATACCCCGGGTATGGCTGGCGGCGAAGGATGTCCATATCGGCCGATTGTGCTCGCTGACACATCCGCTCGCCGCGCGGGGTCCGGTTTCCGGGTTCGCCGGCAGGCACGGGGCCGATCCGGGGGACTAGGGTGCCAGGGCATGGACCCGGACTCGTTGGTGCGCGAATATCTCCTGCTCGGCCTGGCATTCGACCGGCTCGAGGAGGGTTTCGTCGACGCCTTCACCGGCGACCCCGCCCTGCGTGGCCGGGTGGAGAACGCGCCGGCCCCCGATCCTCGTGATTTATCCCACACCGCGCGCACACTGCGGGCCGCGCTGCCCGTCTCCGGGCTCTCCGACGAGCGCACCCGCTTCCTCGACGTGCACCTGCGCGCCCTCGAATGCTCGGCCCGCAAGTTCGCCGGTGCGGACATCGCCTTCGTCGACGAGGTCGAGGCCTACTTCGACGTGCATATCGACATGGGCGACGAGGACGCGTACCGCGAGGCCCACCGCCGCATCGACGCGCTGCTGCCGGGCAGCGGCCCGCTCGCCGAGCGAGTGCAGGCCCACCGCAAGTCCGAGGTCGTCCCCGCCGAGCGCCTCGCCGAGTGTGTCGACGCCTTCTCGAGCGCCCTGCGCGACAGGGTCCGCGCGGTGTTCCCACTGCCCGAGACCGAAACCGTCGAATACGAGGTGGTCGGCGACAAACCGTGGTCCGGGTTCAACTACTACCTCGGCAACTACCGCTCCCGCGTCGCGATCAACTCCGACCTCGAACAGCACATGTCCCACCTGCCGCGGCTGATCGCGCACGAGTCCTACCCCGGCCACCACACCGAACACTGCCGCAAGGAGGCCGGACTCGTCGCCGGCGGGCACGACGAGCAGACCCTCTTCGTCGTCAACACCCCGCAGTGCCTCATGGCCGAGGGGCTCGCAGACCTCGCCCTCGAGACGATCGTCGGGCCCGGCTGGGGACAGTGGGCGCAGGACATCTACGCCGACCTGGGCCTGCGGTTCGACGGTGAACTCGCCGAGAAGCTGCACGAGGCGTCCGCCGGCCTGCTCGGCGTCCGCCAGGACGCCGCCCTGCTCCTGCACGACCGCGGCCGCACCGGCGACGACGTCGTCGCCTTCCTGCAGCGCTGGTCGCTGTCGAGCCCGGAGCGGGCCCGGCAGTCGCTGCGCTTCCTGTCGTCGCCGTTGTGGCGCGCCTACATCAGCACCTACGTCGAGGGTTACCGCCTGCTCGGTGGCTGGCTGGCGCAGGCCCCTGCGGGCGCGGAACGCATCGAACGGTTCCGTCGCCTGCTCGACGAACCGCTGGTGCCCAGCGCCCTGCGGTAACGAGCGGGCGTGACCTGGTCCATTGCCCGAGGGGACCGGGTTCCTCGACCGGGGGTGAGGTTCGTAGACTGGTAGGTGAATTCCTGCCGTCCCCAGCTTGGAGAATCCTCGATGACCGTTGTGCCCGGCACCGACGTCAACACCGCCTCGCTCTCAGACCTCGACCCCGAGCTGGCGCAGGCCATGGCCGGCGAGCTGTCGCGCCAGCGCGACACGCTCGAGATGATCGCGTCGGAGAACTTCGTGCCGCGCGCGGTGCTCCAGGCGCAGGGCAGCGTGCTCACCAACAAGTACGCCGAGGGCTACCCGGGGCGCCGCTACTACGGCGGCTGCGAGAACGTCGACATCGTCGAGGACCTCGCCCGCACCCGCGCCAAGGAACTGTTCGGTGCCGAGTTCGCGAACGTCCAGCCGCACTCGGGCGCGCAGGCCAACGCCGCCGTGCTGATGGCGCTGATGAACCCGGGCGAGAAGCTGCTGGGGCTCGACCTCGCCCACGGAGGGCACCTGACCCACGGCATGAAGCTGAACTTCTCCGGCAAGCTGTACGACGTCGCGTCCTACGGGGTCAGCAAGGACGACCACCGCGTCGACATGGACGAGGTCCGCTCCATCGCGGTGGCCGAGAAGCCGAAGGTCATCGTCGCCGGATGGTCCGCGTACCCGCGGCACGAGGACTTCGCCGCGTTCCGCTCCATCGCCGACGAGGTCGGCGCCTACCTGTGGGTCGACATGGCGCACTTCGCCGGGCTCGTCGCCGCGGGCCTGCACCCGTCGCCGGTGCCGTACGCCGACGTCGTGTCCACCACCGTCCACAAGACCCTCGGCGGCCCGCGCTCGGGTCTGATCCTCGCCAAGCAGGAGTGGGCCAAGAAGATCAACTCCGCGGTGTTCCCGGGCCAGCAGGGCGGCCCGCTCATGCACGTCATCGCCGCGAAGGCCGTCGCGCTGAAGATCGCCGCGAGCGAGGAGTTCAAGGACCGGCAGCGCCGCACCGTCTCCGGTGCGCAGATCCTCGCCGAGCGCCTGATGCAGTCCGATGTCACCGACAAGGGCATCACCGTGCTGACCGGCGGCACCGACGTGCACCTCGTCCTCGTCGATCTGCGCAACTCGCAGCTCGACGGCCAGCAGGGCGAGGACCTGCTGCACGAGATCGGCATCACCGTCAACCGCAACGCGGTTCCGTTCGACCCGCGTCCGCCGATGGTCACGTCCGGTCTGCGCATCGGCACCCCGGCACTGGCCACCCGCGGCTTCGGGGACGAGCAGTTCACCGAGGTCGCCGAGATCATCGCGGCCGCGTTGACGGGGTCGTCCGACACCGCGACGCTGCGCGGCCGGGTGAGCAAGCTTGCCGCCGACGCTCCGCTGTACCAGGGTCTCGAGGACTGGAACCTGGTCTAGGCGCGACGCCCGGCAATCTGTCCGGATCGTCTCGTTTACCCAATCTTCACCGACACGCCTCGTCGCTCATCGAGCGGACGGGGCGTGTCGGCGTTAGCGTCGGGGGTGTAGACGGCGCAGTTGCCGGCTACGCGGGAGGTCCTGATCGTGACTGTGACAGGCAGAGCGAGGGGCCGGCACCCGGCCCTCGTGTCCCTCGTGGACACCAGGTTCGACCGGCCCATCGAACGAAGTCTGTGTGGTGCTGCACAGATCTAGGAGCCTCACGTGACTGCAACACGCTCCGTCCCCGCCCGCCGCTCCGGCAGGACCCCGGCGAAGAAACTCGATGTACGCACCTTCGTACTGGACACCTCCGTGTTGCTCTCCGATCCGTGGGCGGTGACCCGCTTCGCTGAGCACGAAGTGGTGCTGCCCCTCGTAGTGATCGGCGAACTCGAAGGCAAACGGCACCATCACGAACTGGGTTGGTTCGCGAGGGAATCGTTGCGGCTGCTCGACGACCTGCGCCTGCAGTACGGCCGGCTCGATCAGCCCATCCCCATCGGGACCGCGGGAGGCACCCTGCACGTCGAGCTCAACCACACCGACCCGGAGGTGTTGCCGGCCGGATTCCGCACCGACACCAACGACTCCCGGATCCTCGCGTGCGCGTTGAACCTCGCCGGCGACGGCCGCGACGTGGTGCTGGTCAGCAAGGACATTCCGCTCCGGGTCAAGGCCGGTGCCGTCGGGCTGACCGCCGACGAGTACCACGCCCAGGACGTGGTGACGTCGGGCTGGACCGGCATGACCGAGCTCGAGGTGGACAGGGCGCTGATCGACGACCTGTTCGCCGAGGGGATCGTCGACCTCGACACCGCGAGGGATCTGCCGTGCCACACCGGGATCCGGCTGCTGGGCGGCTCGTCCAGCGCCCTGGGCCGGGTCACGCCGGACAAGCGGGTGCAGCTGGTGCGCGGAGATCGGGAGGCGTTCGGGTTGCACGGCCGTTCCGCGGAACAGCGGGTGGCGCTGGACCTGCTGCTCGACGAGTCCGTCGGCATCGTCTCGCTCGGCGGGAAAGCCGGGACGGGCAAGTCGGCGCTGGCGCTGACCGCGGGCCTCGAGGCCGTGCTGGAGCGTCGCACCCAGCGCAAGGTCGTGGTGTTCCGGCCGTTGTACGCCGTCGGCGGACAGGAACTGGGCTATCTGCCCGGCAGCGAGAGCGAGAAGATGGGGCCGTGGGCGCAGGCCGTGTTCGATACCCTCGACGGTCTCGCGAGCCCGGAGGTGATGGACGAGGTCATCAGCCGGGGCATGCTGGAAGTGCTTCCGCTGACCCATATCCGGGGCCGGTCGCTGCACGACTCGTTCGTCATCGTCGACGAGGCCCAGTCCCTCGAGCGCAACGTGCTGCTCACCGTGCTGTCCCGGCTCGGCGCCGGCTCGCGGGTGGTGCTCACCCACGACGTCGCCCAGCGCGACAACCTGCGGGTGGGCCGCTACGACGGCGTCGCGGCGGTGATCGAGAAGCTCAAGGGGCATCCGCTTTTCGCGCACGTCACCTTGACCCGCAGTGAGCGCTCGCCGATCGCGGCGCTGGTGACCGAGATGCTCGAGGAGTTCGCCCCGGGCGCCTGACGCCGTCGGCTGGTGGGCCGAATGTCACACCGGTGCGATGTGATCGACCCGATGTGACATTCGGCCACCGCCCCGCGCGGGCGGGTCAGTCCTGGGAGGGGCGCGGGCCGAGTTCGGCCTCGAGGACCTCCTGGACGACGCGCATCGCGGCCAGGCCGGCCGGGGCGCCGCAGTAGGCGCCCGCGTGGATGACCGCCTCGACGATCTCGGTGCGGGTCAGACCGTTTCGCAGGGCGCCGCGCACGTGCCCGCGCAGCTCGTTCTCCGCGCGCAGCGCGATCAGCATGCCCAGGTTGAGCAGGCTGCGGCTGCGACGGTCGAGTCCCGGCCGGGTCCACACCGAGCCCCACACGTGCTCGGTGACGAACTCCTGCATCTCCTCGGAGTCGGTGCCGCGGGCGCGGTCGAAGGCCCGCTCGACGAAGTCGGCGCCCATCACCTCGCTGCGGACCTGAACTCCGGCCTCGAACGCGGGCGTCCGGTCGGCGTCGGTCATCGTCGTGCTCCCTGCCTCGTCGCCGTCGAACGGTTCGGCGGCCGGGGAGATTCTACGACCGGCGCAGCACCGCCCGGAGCGCGCCGGCGCCCAGTGCGCCGACGATCGTGCCGACGTTGTAGTGGTCGTCCCACACCGCGATCTTCCCGTCGCGCAGTTCGAACGTGCCGCACACCCAGAACCGGGTGGAGACGGGGCCGAGGCGCAGGACGTCGGTGCGCTCGGTGAGCACCACGTTTCCGGTCGCGGCGATGTGATGGATGGTGACGTCGAAGCCCAGCGACGGCCGGCGCAGGCCCTCGAGGATGCGCCGCACGCGGGGCAGGCCCCGCACGGTCGGCAGCGACGTGTTGTGCCAGGCGATGTCCGGGTCGAGGAGGGCGACGGCGCGCTCGACGTCCTCGGCGACCATCGCGTCGAGGAACTCGCGGACGACGGCGACGGACTTCTCGTCCACGGAGGTGTGCGGCTCGGTCATGACGCTCCTGTTCGGGTGAAGGTTCCCAGGCCGTTCTCGTTCCAGTACTCGAACGTGACGCCGTCGGGGGTGAAGGTGGCCGTGGAGATCGTCCCGTCCGGGGCGTTCTCACCGCCGTCGATCGGGAAGGTGAACACGTCGCCGTCCCAATGGTCGAGCCGGTAGGTCTGCCCGGCGGGACCGATGGTGAGCACCAGTGTGCCGGCGCGATCGTCGATCCGCGCGGGACCGTAGTACTCGCTGGTGTAGACGCCGGTGTACTGCCCGAGGGGGCGGGCCGGGGCCGGATTCGTGGGAGCGGGGCGTCCGACGAGCGAGCCCTTCGGGTCGTCGAACGATGCGAACGCCTTCTCGTAGAGGGCGAACCAGTCCTCGCGGATCTCGCCGAACTGCACGAGATCGGCGAACTCGGCGGCGAGGGTCTCCGGCACGCCGATCGGGGCGGCGTTGGTGAGCGCGACGATCGCGACGTCCGCCGACGGCAGGGCCGTGAACGCGGTCGCGGCACCCAGCGAGAACGCCCCGGAATGGCTCAGCGTCACCCGCCCGGCCGGGCTCGTGCCCACATTGAACCCGTACCCGTAGAACCCCGCCCGGCTGTCGACGGTGCCCGGCGGGCTCGACACGGCCTGCGGGGACACCGCCGGCAGCAGGGCGTCCGCGTCGACGATGCGCCGGCCCTGGTACTCACCGTCGCCGAGCAGCATGGTCAGCCACCGCGCGACGTCGGTGACCGAGGCGCTCACCCCGCCGGCCGGGGACTGGGCGTCGGGATCGCGGACGGCGCGCGCGACGTAGTCGCCGTCGACGAGCTGATGACCCACGGCCCGGTTGGGCCGGGCCTCGTAGTCCTCGAATCGTGAACTGGTGGAGGTCATTCCGAGGGGTTCGTACAGCACCCGTGCCGACAGGTCCGCCCAGTCGGCCCCGGACGCGTCGGCCACCGCCTGCGCCGCGGCCGTGAGCCCGAAGTTGGTGTACTCGTAGGAATCCCGGAACGGCCCGAGCGGCAGCAGGCGGAACCGGTCGAACACCTGCTCGCGGTCGAAACCGAGATCCTCGAGCTCGTCGCCGGCGTGGTCGGGAAGCCCGGAGCGATGGGCGTAGAGATCGCCGACAGTCACGCGGCTCGTCACGTACGGGTCCGCGAGGGCGAAGCCCGGCAGGCGTTCGATCACCGGGGTGTCCCAGCCGATCACGCCCTCGCCGACCTGGTGTGCGACGACGGTTGCACCGAGCGGCTTCGACATCGACGCCAGCTGGAAGACGGTGTCGGCGTCCACCGCGGCGTCGCGGCCGGCCTCGCGCACACCGAACCCCTTCGCGTACACGATCTCACCGCGGTGCACGACCGCGACGGCCATCCCGGGGATGGCGGTCCGATCCATCAGTTCGCGTGCGAGGTCGTCGAGGCGGGCGACGGCGTCGTCGACCTGCCCGTCCGGGATGTCGACGCCGGCAACCTGCGGGGGAGTGAGCGACCGGGACTCCGGCGAGGCCGGTGCCGAGGACGTCGGGGAATCGGTGTCGACCGAGACGCACCCGGCCGACAGGGTCGCCACGAGGGCGAGGGCGGCGCCGATCCGGCGACGACGGGGTGCGCGCATGTCACGGCCTTTCTCGTCCGTCGCATGGTAAGCCCTGCGTCCGTGGCGCGGAAGCGTTCTGTTCCGCGTCACGGGCGCCGGTGACGGCGACGGACGCCGGTCGCAGCCTCGTTCGCCGATCGTTGTCCGACTGTGACGAGGAGAGCGGGCCGGGACGGTCGAACCGCCGCACCGGGCGCGACCTGCGCCGATGCTGCGATCGCGGCGGGGCGCGGACGGGCACCGGCCGCGCGGTCCGGTCCGGCGCGAGGAAACCGCCGCACGGGACGGTACGGGATGGTTAGCGTCGAGGGGCCGGTGTTCGGATGCCAACGAGGAGTGATCCCATGAATCGAATCCCGCGTCGTTCTGCCACTGTCGCCGCGGCCGTCGCCGCTGCAGGGCTGGTACTGGCCGGCTGCAGCAGCGACGACGGCACCACCGCAGAGGATGTGGTCGGCAGCGCCACGAGTGCAGCGCAGTCCGCGGTCGAGGGGGCAACGTCCGCCGCCCGGTCCGCGGTCGAAGACGCCACCGGAACCGGAGGCCCCACGGAACCGGGCGCCTCCGTGGAGGAGACGACCACGCTGCCGGGTGCGGGCGGCGCCGAGTACACCATCAGCGGGCCGATTCTCGCGAAGTACAACGAGATCGGCGGGGCGAACAGCCCCCTCGGGGCGCCGACCGCGGATCAGCAGGACGTCGGCGACGGCTACATTGCGGAGTTCGAGGGCGGCATCATCGCCTGGAGTCCCGACACCGACTCGCACGTGGTGTGGGGCGAGATCCGCACCGCCTGGGAGGCCCAGGGCGGCGCGGAGGGTGAACTCGGCTTCCCGATCAGTGACGAGCGCCCGATCCCGAACGGCCTGGAGAGCGAGTTCGAGATGGGCACCATCACCTACGTCGCGGGTGCGACGCAGGTGATCCCGAAGTAACCCGTCCCGATGTAGCCCGCGCCGGCTACGGCTGGAACACGAGCCGGCCGACGGTGTGCCCGTCCCCGAGGCGGGCCACCCCGTCGGCGACGTCGTCGAGGGAGAGCCGCTCGCTGATCAGCGGCTTGATGGCGCCGTCGTCGGCGAGGCGGCACAGTTCCTCGTGGCACGCCTCGATCGCGGCACGGTTGTACTGCCGGTACAGGCCCCAGTGCAGGCCGATGATCGAGTAGTTCTTGATGAGCGCGTGGTTCAGCGCCGGTTGCGGGATGGTGCCCCCGGCGAACCCGATCACCAGGATGCGGCCCTCGAACGCGATGCACTTGGTGGAGCGGTTGTACGAGTCGCCGCCGACGGGGTCGTAGATCACGTCCGCGCCGCGGCCGGCGGTGACGTCCTTGACGACGTCGACGAAGTCCTCGCGGTGCCGGTCGACGACGACGTCGGCGCCGAGAGCCCGGCAGTAGTCGGCCTTCTCGGCGCCGCCGACGACGCCGATCACGGTGGCCCCGGCGGCCTTGCCGAGTTGCACTGCGGCACTGCCGACCCCACCGGCGGCAGCGTGCACGAGCAGGGTCTCCCCGGCCCGCAACTGCGTACGGCGGTGCAGGGCGAACCACGACGTCTGGTACCCGATCGACAGCGCCGAGGCCTCGGCGTCGTCGAGGGACGCCGGAGCGCGGTAGGCGTCCTCCTCCGGAACCACGGCGAGCTCGGCGAATCCGCCGAAGGGGAACTCGGGATTGCCGATGATTCGGTCGCCGACGGCGAAGCGGGTGACGCCCTCGCCGGCCGCGACGACGGTCCCGGCGAGTTCGACGCCCGGTGTGAAGGGCAGTTCCGGCTTCAGCTGGTACTGCCCGCGGCACAGCAGCACGTCGGGGAAGTTGGCCGGCGCCGCGGCGACGCGCACGACGAGCCGTCCGGGCCCCGCCTCGGGGTCGGGGACGTCCATCAGCTGCAGCGCTTCCTTGGGCTCGCCCACTTCGTGAATTCGCCAGGCCTTCATAGGGTTACCTTTCGCTCGAGTTCGGTGTGCGGAGGTGCGCTCAGCGGGCGGCGACGCCGGCCTCGGCTGCGGCGGCGGTACCGAGCATCGCTCCACCGTCGACGACGAGGGTCTCGCCGGTGATCCAGCTCGCCGCGTCGGAGGCGAGGAAGGCCACCGCCGAGGCGATGTCGGCCGGCTCGCCGATCCTGCCGAGCGGCAGGGCCGCGTCGAGCCGGTCCTCGTGGTCCTTCCACAGGGCCTCGGCCAGGCGGGTGCGCACGACGCCCGGGGCGACGGCGTTGACCCGCACCCGCGGCGCCAGCTCGAGGGCGAGCTGGCGGGTGAGGTGGATCAGCGCCGCCTTCGAGGCGTTGTAGAGGCCGATGTTCGCTTCGGGTGCCATCCCGCCGACGGAGGCGGTGTTGACGACCGCGCCCCCGTGCTCGCCCATCCACTCCTGCACGGCCAGGGAGGTCCACAGCACCGGACCCCACAGGTTGACGTCGAAGGTCTTGGCGAACCGGGCGTGGTCCTGGGCGATCACCGGGCCGAACGCGGGGTTGGTGCCGGCGTTGTTGACGAGGATGTCCAGGCGCCCGAACCGCTCGACGGTGAGTTCGACGCACCGCCGGGCCGCGTCCTCGTCGACCGCGTGCGCGCCGACACCGAGTGCGGTGCCCCGCACCCCGGCCGCGGTGACCTGCGCGGCCGCGGCGTCGGCCGCGTCCTGCTTGCGGGAGGTGAGCACCACGTTCGCGCCGGCCGCCGCGAGGTCCCGGGCGACGGCCAGGCCGATACCGCGGGACGCCCCGGTGACGATCGCGGTGCGGCCGGTCAGATCGAGTCCGGTCATGGGTCAGCCCACCGTCACCTTGTGGCCGTTGACCGACGGGGCGCCGGCGGGAGCGGTGCGGTACTTGCGCAGCTCGGCGACGGCGATGGAGCGCTTGTGCACCTCGTCGGGGCCGTCGGCGAGGCGCAGCGTGCGCATGTGTGCGTACATCATCGCGAGCGGGAAGTCGTCGGTGACGCCGCCGCCGCCGTGCACCTGGATGGCACGGTCGATGATCTTCAGCGCCATCGTCGGGGCGGCGACCTTGATGGCCGCGATCTCCATGCGTGCCTGCTTGTTGCCGACGGTGTCCATCAGGTGCGCCGCCTTCAGGGTGAGCAGCCGGGTCATCTCGATCTCGATGCGGGCCTCGGCGATCCAGTCCTGGATGTTGGCGCGCTCGCTGAGGGGCTGACCGAACGTCACCCGGCTCGACGCGCGCCGGCACAGGAGCTCGAGGGCCCGCTCGGCCATGCCGATGGCGCGCATGCAGTGGTGGATGCGGCCGGGTCCGAGCCGGGCCTGGCTGATCGCGAAGCCCTCGCCCTCGCCCGCGAGGACGTCCTTGCTCGGCACCCGCACGTTCTCGAAGGTGATCTCGGCGTGGCCCTCGCGGTCGGCGTACCCGAAGACCGGCAGGTTGCGCACCACTGTCACGCCGGGGGCGTCGATCGGGACGACCATCATCGACTGCTGGCGGTGCGGGGCGGCGGTGGGATCGGTCTTGCCCATCACGATGAGCACCTTGCAGTTCTTGTGCATCGCGTTGGAGGCGAACCACTTACGCCCGTTGAGGACGTACTCGTCGCCGTCCCGGACCATGGACAGCTCGATGTTGGTGGCGTCGGAGCTGGCGACGGCGGGTTCGGTCATCGCGAACGCCGAGGCCATCGTGCCCTCGAGCAGCGGGCGCAGGTACTTCTCCTTGTGCTCGTCGGTCCCGAAGAGGGTGAGCACCTCCATGTTGCCGGTGTCGGGGGCGTTGCAGTTGCACGCCTCGGAGGCGATGTGGCTGCGGCCCATGATCTCGGCGAGGGGCGCGTACTCGAGGTTGGTCAGACCCGGGCCCCAGTCGGGGTGGGGGTGGAAGAGGTTCCACAGGCCACGCCGGCGGGCCTCGGCCTTGAGCTCCTCGAGGATCGGGGGCTGGAAGTGCGGGTCCCCGGAGGCGCGCATCTGCTCCTCGTACACCGCCTCGGCGGGGTAGACGTGCTCGTCCATGAAGGCGAGCAGGGTGTCGCGGTACTGCACGGTGCGCTCGGACATTTCGTAGACCGACATGGTCACTCCTGGCGGAAGGGGGGCAGGGCTGGGATCGCCCGTCGTCGAAGGCGGTGCGTCGCGAAGAGGATGGTGACGGACGTCTCCCTCTCTGTATAGTTGAACGCGGTTTCAACTTCAAGTTTTGATTCGGCGCGAGTCGTTCCGGCCGCGCGGAGAGGAAGCATCCATGACCGACGACATCACCACTCTGCCCGTGCGTCCCACGGGCCTCGACGACCTCCAGGCCCTGGTGGGACGGGATATCGGGCCGACGGACTGGGTGCCGGTCACCCAGGAACTCGTGAACGCCTTCGCCGAGGTCACCGACGACCACCAGTGGATCCACGTCGACCCCGAGCGCGCCGCGACGAGTCCTCTGGGCACGACGATCGCGCACGGTCTGCTCGTGCTCTCGCTGGGGCCGGGACTGTCCTACAAGCTCATGAGCTTCGACGGGTTCGCCCACGGGCTCAACTACGGCTACGACAAGGTGCGCTTCGTCTCGCCGCTGCCGGTGGGCTCCCGCATCCGGATGCGCATGCAGGTTCTCGGGGCCGAGGCCGCCGGCGGCGGCATCCAGATCCGGACGCTGCAGACGTTCGAGCGCGAGGGGCAGGAGAAGCCGGTCGCGGTGGCCGAGTCGCTCGCCCGCGTCGTCGCCTGAGGGGTATACGGCAAAGATGCTGCCGGCCTCCACGAGTGATCGTGGAGGCCGGCAGCACCCGTTCCGGTTACCGTGCGTGGGCGATGCCCGGGACGGCCTTCGGGTCGCGGCGCACCGCCGCGGGGTTGGTCTCCTTCAGCACCCACGCCGAGAACAGCGTGAGGGCGCCCATCAGGGCCACGAACACCGAGACCCACGTCGTCGTGCCGGTGTTGGCGATCAGGGCGGTCATGATGAACGGCGTGCCACCGCTGACGGTGACGGCGGCGAGCTGGTAGGCGAGCGACGCGCCCGAGAGCCGGACGTTCGGTTCGAAGAGCTCGCCCAGGTACGCCGCCAGTGGGCCGTACGTCATGGACTGGAAGATCGAGCCGACCGTGACGGCCACCGCGAACAACACGAGATTCGCGGTGTTGACGAGCCAGAAGTAGGGGAAGGCCCACAGCACGAGCGCCGCTGCCCCGATCATGATCATCGGCCGGCGGCCGACGCGGTCGGAGATCCACCCCGACCACAGGATGAACCCGAGGCCCACCAGCGAGCTGGCCAGCGACACGGCCAGGATCGAGTTGCGGTTCATGCCGAGTTCGGTGGTGCCGTAGCTCAGGACGCCGGCGATGCTGATGTAGAACAGCGAGTTCGTCGCGGCGAGCAGGCCGCAGCCCAGCAGGATCTTGCGCCAGTGGGTGCGGATCGCCTCGGCCAGCGGGGCCTGGACGACCTGCTGCTCGGGCCGGGTTGCTGCGACTTCGGCCTGCAGTTCCCGGAATTCGGGGGTGTCCTCCACCTTGGTCTGGATGTAGAGGACGACGGGGAACAGCGCCGCGCTGGCGAGGAACGGGATCCGCCAGCCCCAGTCGAGGAACACCTCGTTCGGCATCGCGGCCGTCGCCGTCAGGAAGGCGACGTTGCCCAGGATGACGCCGCACGGCACACCCATCTGCCCGAACGTGCCGGCGAAGCCGCGCCGCTTGGGATCCGCGGACTCGGTGAGCAGCAGGACGATTCCGCCCCACTGTCCGCCGCAGGCGATGCCCTGCAGGAAGCGCAGCGTCACCAGGAGGATGGGGGCGAGGACGCCGATGGAGGCGGCGGAGGGCAGGCAGCCGATGAGGAACGTCGCCAGGCCCATGAGCAGCAGGGAGACCACGACGACGGGTTTGCGGCCGTAGCGGTCACCGAAGTGGCCGGCTACGAGTCCGCCGATGGGACGGGCCACGAATCCGGCCCAGAAGGTGCTGAAGGACAACAGCGTTCCCATCAGGGGTGAGCTGTCGGGGAAGAACACGTGCGGGAAGACCAGCGCCGCGGCGGTGCCGTAGAGAAAGAAGTCGTACCACTCGATCGAGCTGCCGATGAGCCCGGCGGCGAGCAGCTTACGATGAGCGCGCGTGTGGTGCGACGTGCCGGCGGGCGCGATGCCGGTCGGACTCACGGATGACGATGTCACAGATCAATTCCTCCGGTCGGACGGGCCGAGAAACAGCACTCAAACATGAATTCGGGTTCAGGCTGTGGTGCTAGTCTGGGGCATCCGTCATGTGATGTCAATCACGAGCGGGCCTCCCCCCAAAATGTCACTCGACGAAGGGAAACCAGTCATGGCCAGTGTTCTCGACCCCGTCCTCGCCCATGCGGACGCGGCGCCGGAACGCATCGCCCTGCGCACGCAGGACGGGCAGCGAAGCTATCGCCGGCTTCGCGACGACGCGCTGCGCTACGGCGCACTGCTCCGCGGTCGCGGCGTCACCACCGGCGACCGGGTGCTCCTGCTCGCCCCGTCGGTACCCGAATTCGTCGTGGCCTACCTGGGCATCCAGGCGGTCGGCGCCGTGGTGGTTCCGGTGAACACCATGTCCACCGCGGCCGAGCTGAGCTATACGCTCGGGGACTCGCGGGCCGTGCTCGCGATCGCCTGGCACGGCGCCTCCGCCTCGGTGGCCGAGGCCGCGGAGGGTCTCGGCGTGCCGTGGCTGCCGCTGGAGCCGGGCGCCGCGGTCGAGGAGGACCCCATCGACCCCGTCGACCGTGCCGACGGCGACATCGCGGCGGTGCTGTACACGTCGGGCACCACCGGCCGCCCCAAGGGGGCCCAGCTCACCGTCTCGAATCTGCTGTCCGCGGGCCGTATTTCGTGCACATTGTCCGGATCGGGACCCGAGGACCGTGTGGGGACCGGATTGCCGCTGTTCCACATCTTCGGCCAGGCCTCGGTGATGATGTCGGCGTTCACCGCCGGATCCTCCCTGTCCCTGCTGTCCCCGTTCGACCCGGCGGCGATGCTCGATCTCGTGGTCCGGGATCGGCTGACGGTGGTGTGCGGGGTTCCGACCATGTGGAACGCGATGCTGCATGCCGAATCGCCCTACGGCCCGGCGGATTTCGAGGGGCTGCGGCTGGCGGTCTCGGGGGGAGCGTCGCTGCCGGGTGAGGTGGCCCGCGACTTCGGGCAGCGCTTCGGCTGCACCATCCGGGAGGGCTACGGCCTGACGGAAACCACGGCCATGGCGACCTTCTCGTGGGGGGACGTCCCGGCGCGCATCGGGTACAGCGGAACCGCGGCCCCGGACATCGAGGTCGAGGTCTACGGGCCGGACGGTGCCCCGTGCGGGCCCGGCGAGGTGGGGGAGGTGTTCGTCCGCGGACCCGTCGTCATGGCCGGCTACTGGCAGCGCCCGGCCGACACCGCGGCCGTGCTCGACGAGCAGGGCTGGTTCCGCACCGGCGACCTCGGAGAGTTCGACGAGCAGGGCCGGTTGCGCATCGTCGACCGGGTCAAGGACCTCGTCATCCGCGGCGGCTACAACGTGTACCCCAGCGAGGTGGAGGAGGTGCTCTACGAGCATCCCGACGTCGTCGAGGCCGCCGTGGTGGGCGTCCCGGACCGGCACTACGGCGAGGAGATCGCCGCGGTGGTCGTGCTGCGCGACGGCGGCGGCGCCGACGCCGAGGACGTCGTGCGATGGTGCCGGGAGCGGTTGTCCGCCTACAAGGCACCCCGCATCGTCCGCTTCGTCGACGCACTGCCGAAGGGGGCGTCCGGGAAGATCCTCAAGCGGGCCATCGACCGGGACGAGTTGTCCCGGTTCGTCGTACGCCGCTCCGAGTCGGCGGTGTGATCCGCGCCGTCCGCTGCCGGGTGCCACACCCGGCAGCGGACGGCACCCGACTCAGTACGTGTCGCGGCGTTCGAAGATCTCGCGCGGGTTGTCGATCAGCATCCGGTCGATGTCCGCCTCGCTCACCCCGGCCTCCCGCAGGGCGGGCAGCACGTCGTTGTGCAGGTGCATGTAGCTCCACCGCGGCGTCTCCACGGCGAGCATCTTCGGATCGAGCCAGTCGTTGAGGGTGGCGTAGTCCTGCGACAGCAGCATCCGGCCGGCATAGCCGCGCTCGACGAGGGTCGCGATGGTCTTCACCCGCTGCTCGAATCCGAGGTAGACGTCGACGCCGCAGCGGTCCATGCCGATGTACGACCCGGCGTCCATCAGCGACGTGAGGTAGCCGATGTCGTCGGAATCGCCGCTGTGGCCGACGATCACACGGGAGAGGTCGACACCCTCCTCGGTGAACAGGCGCTGCATCACCAGCCCCGACTCGGAGTGGGCGTGGGTGTGCACGGTGATCGGCACGCCGGTGCGGCGGTGGGCGACCGCCACGGCCCGGGCCGTGCGTTCGACGCCTGCGGTCAGGCCCGGGGCGTCGATGGCGCACTTGAGCATTCCGGCGCGCACTCCGGAATCGAGGATGCCCTCCTCGATGTCGCGGACGAAGAAGTCCACCAGGGGTTCCGGGCCACCGAACAGGGTGCCGGGACCGCGGTAGTGGAAGTAGTGCGGCAGGTCCATGTAGGTGTAGAGACCGGTCGCCACGACGATGTTCATGTCGGTGGCCTCGGCGACCCGCCGGATCAGGTCGATGTTGCGGCCCGTGCCGACCACGGTGAGGTCGACGAACGTGTCGAAGCCGGCCGCGTGCACCTCCCGGACGCGGTCGATCGCCTCCGCGACCGCCGCGTCGAGGTCGACGCCGATGTCCCAGTTGCCGTGCAGTTCGGGGGAGAGGACGAACAGGTGCTCGTGCATCAACGTCCGGCCGAGGCTGCCGCTGTCGACGGTGCCGGTGACGGTGGGGACGGTGGTCATGGCGTCTCGCTTCCTGAAGACCTGAATTGGAATTCAGCTTCATATGAGACCACGATGAGACGCCTGTCACAAGACCCACCGGCGTCGGGCGCAGTCAGCCCTGCGGCTCGACCCGCGTCATCGCCAGCACGTCGAGCCGCCGGTCCAGCTCCTCCTCGCTCAGGCCGTCGCCGATCAGGCCCCGGTCGATCACCGCCTGCCGGATCGTCTTCTTCTCCCGCAGCGCCTCCTTCGCGACCGCGGCGGCCTCCTCGTATCCGATCGCCGAGTTCAGCGGCGTCACGATCGACGGCGACGACTCCGCCAGGGTGCGCAGGTGCTCGGTGTTCGCCACGAGACCGTCGACGCACCGCTCGGCGAACAGGCGCGAGACGTTGGCCAGTAGGCGCAACGACTCGAGCAGGTTGCGGGCCATCATCGGGATGTACACGTTGAGCTCGAACGCGCCCGCGGCGCCGCCCCACGCCACGGCCGCGTCGTTGCCCACGACCTGCGCCGCCACCTGGGTCACCGCCTCCGGCAGCACGGGGTTCACCTTGCCCGGCATGATCGAGCTGCCCGGCTGCAGGTCCGGCAGCTGGATCTCGGCGAGACCCGTCAACGGACCCGACCCCATCCACCGGATGTCGTTCGCGATCTTCGTCAGCGAGACCGCGATGGTCCGCAGCGCCCCGGACGCCTCGACCAGACCGTCGCGCGCGGCCTGCGCTTCGAAACTGTTCTTCGCCGGCGTCAGCGCCTCCACCCCGGTCGCGCGCACCAGTTCGGCGACGACGCGGGGGCCGAACCCCTCGGGGGCATTCAGGCCCGTCCCGACGGCGGTGCCGCCGATGGCCAGCTCGCCGAGCCGCGGCAGCGTCGCCTGCACCCGCTCGATGCCGGCCTCGATCTGCCGGGCGTAGCCCCCGAACTCCTGCCCGAGCGTGACCGGCACGGCATCCATCAGATGGGTCCGGCCGGACTTGACGACCCGCTTCCACTCCTCCGCCTTCACGGCGAGGGACGCCCGCAGCTGGTCGAGGGCCGGGATGAGATCCTTCACCGCCGCCTCGGTGGCGGCGACGTGCGTCGCGGTGGGGAAGGTGTCGTTCGACGACTGCGACATGTTGACGTGATCGTTGGGATGCACCGTCACCCCGCGCTGCGCGGCGAGGCTCGCGATGACCTCGTTGGCGTTCATGTTCGAGCTCGTGCCCGAACCGGTCTGGAACACGTCGATGGGGAACTGGTCGTCGTGCAGGCCCTCGGCGATCTCGGTAGCGGCGGCGACGATCGCGTCGGCCTTCTCCGCGTCGAGCAGGCCCAGGTCCTGGTTGACCCGGGCACACGCCGCCTTGAGCAGGCCCATCGCGCGGATCTGGGTGCGTTCGAGGCCGCGGCCGGAGATCGGGAAGTTCTCCACGGCCCGCTGGGTCTGAGCGCGCCACAGGGCGTCGGCCGGGACCCGGACCTCACCCATGGTGTCGTGTTCGATTCGGAACTGCTGCTCGGGATTTTCGGCCATGGCTTCACAGTAGGCGGCTCGCGCCGCAGGGGCGCCCCTTCGGACCGGCGGAGATCCGAAAGGACACCACGACCGCGAAGCGGGTCACGGCATGGGAGGAACGGCCCCCGCGACGCCGTGGAAATCGATCGACGTGAACTCGCTGAGCTTCTTCAGACGGTGGTACGCCTCGACCATCCGGACGGTGCCGGACTTGCTGCGCATCACGATCGACTGCGTCGTCGCGCCGCCGCCGTAGTAGCGGACACCCTTGACGAGTTCGCCGTCGGTGACGCCGGTCGCGCAGAAGAAGATGTTCTCGCCCTTGACCAGGTCCGTGGTGGTCAGCACGCGGCCCGGTTCGTGGCCCGCGTCGATCGCCTTCTGCCGCTCCGCGTCGTCCTTCGGCGCCAGCCGGCCCTGCAGCGCGCCACCCATGCAGCGCATCGCGGCCGCGGCGATGATGCCCTCCGGGGTGCCGCCGATGCCGAGCAGCATGTCGACACCCGAACCCGGGCGCGCCGCGGCGATCGCGCCGGCGACGTCACCGTCGGAGATCAGGCGGATGCGCGCGCCGGTCGCGCGCACATCGCTGATGAGCTGCGCGTGCCGGGGACGGTCGAGGATCGTGACGGTGATGTCGGAGATCTCCGAGTGCTTCGCCTTCGCGACCCGGCTGATGTTCTCGGCGACGGGCGCGGTGATGTCGATGACGTCCGCGGCCTCCGGGCCGACGGCGATCTTGTCCATGTAGAACACGGCGGACGGGTCGAACATGGCGCCGCGCTCGGCGACGGCGAGCACCGCGATGGAGCCGGGCGCACCCTTCGCCATCAGGGTGGTGCCGTCGATCGGGTCGACCGCCACGTCGCACAGCGGACCGTCGCCGTTGCCGACCTCCTCGCCGTTGTAGAGCATGGGCGCCTCGTCCTTCTCGCCCTCACCGATCACGACGACGCCGCGCATCGACACCGAGCTGACCATGTGACGCATGGCGTCGACGGCGGCGCCGTCGCCGCCTTCCTTGTCACCGCGGCCGACCCAGCGGCCCGCAGCCATCGCCGCGGCCTCGGTGACACGCACCAGCTCGAGGGCGAGATTGCGGTCCGGGGCCTGGCGGCGGGTCGGGGTGCTGGCCGTCATGGGCTACTGCCTCCTGATGCAGTCGGTCGGCGCGGACGCCGACGCGGGACGGCCGCCGAGGGGACAGCCGCCGGGTTCCGATGGTTTCGAGTGGTAATTCTCTCATCACCGCCCCGTCGGCGGGGCTCGGACCCGGCCACGTGCGGGTATCGGTGCGGACGGCTGTCAGACTGGAAGCGTGGCCTCCCAGAAACCCCGCATTCTCCACGACACGCGCGACATGGCGTGGTCGCTGATCCCGCTTCTGCTGATCATGGTCGTCGTGGCCGCGATCGCCAGCCAATGCTCCTTCAGCCCCGGCGGCCCCACGGCGGGACCCGTGCCCAGCTTCGACGTCGACGCCGGCCTGAAGTACGACGCCCGCGAGCTGGACTTCCCGATCCGGCAGCCGAAGGTGCCCGAGGACTGGCAGGCCAACTCCGGCAGCCGCAGCATCATCACCGGCGAGCAGGGTGGCGATTCGAGCACCGTCGGATTCATCACCCCTGACGGCCGGTACGTGCGGTTCACCCAGTCGAATGCGGGGGAGGACGAGCTGGTGCGGTTCGTCGCCGGGGAGCCGCGCACCGCGACCGGGGCGCAGAGCCTCGCCGGCCGCGACTGGGTGGTCTACGGCGGCGAGGGCGTCGAACCGCTGTGGGTGTCCGACTTCGGCGACGTCCGGATCCTCATCGGCGGCTCCGGCGACGAGGCCGAGTTCCGCGAGCTGGCGACCGCCGCGGGTGCGGCCGAACCGCTGCAGCCCTAGCAGCCGCTCCGCTCACTCCTCGTCGTCGTCGGCGTGCGACAGCGCGGTCTCCACACGCTGCCGGGCACCGGCGAGATGCTCCTCGCAGCGCCGCGCGAGCGCCTCGCCCCGTTCCCACAGCGCCAGCGAATCGTCCAGGTCCAAGCCACCCTGTTCGAGCATCTTGACCACGTTGACCAGTTCGTCGCGCGCACGCTCGTAGCCGAACTCCGCCACGTCGTCGTTCGGGCCGCTCGCGGAGGTGGTCTTCGGGCCGCTCGCGGCCGTGGTCTTCGGGCCGCTCGCGGCCGTGTCCTTCGTCTCGCTCATCCGTTCCCCGTCACTTCTCTCGTCCGATGACGGCGGCGCGCAGCGCCCCGTCGGTGACCCGCACCCGCAGCTGGGTGCCGGGCGGTGCGTCGCCGGCCGACCGCAGCACCTCCGGATCCCCGTCGGGGACCACCCGCTGGACCACCGCGTAGCCGCGGGCGAGGGTGGCGGCGGGACCGAGGGTCGCGAGCCGCGCACCGAGGTGCTCGATCCGGGCGGCCTCGGCGTCGATCGCGCGGGTCACGTCGCGACGGGCGCACTGCCGCAGCCGCTCGATCTCCTCGCTTCGCCGGTCGACGGTGCTCAGGGGGTCTGCGAGCACCGGCCGGCTGCGCAACTGCTCGATCACGTGCTCCTCCCGGCGCACCCAGTTCCGCAGCGCCGCCGCCGACCGCCCTCGTAGCTCGTCCACCAGGTCCTGTTCGGCCACCGCGTCCGGCACGATCCGTTTGGCGGCGTCGGTGGGGGTCGCCGCCCGCAGGTCGGCGACGTGGTCGGACAGCGGGCTGTCCGGTTCGTGCCCGATGGCGCTGACCACCGGCGTCGTGCACCGGACGATCGCGCGGCACAGCGCCTCGTCCGAGAACGGCAGCAGGTCCTCCACGCTGCCGCCGCCGCGCGCGAGCACGATGACGTCGACGGACGGGTCGGCGTCGAGTTCCTCGAGCGCATCCAGGATCTGCGGGACCGCGGTGGGCCCCTGGACGGCGGTGTTGCGGATCTCGAAACGGACGGCCGGCCATCGGCGCTGCGCGACGCTGAGCACGTCCCGCTCGGCGGCGCTCGCGCGCCCGGTGATCAGACCGATCCGCTGCGGCAGGAACGGCAGGGGCCGCTTGAGCCGAGGGTCGAACAGTCCCTCGGCCGCGAGCAGCGCACGCAGCCGCTCGATGCGGGCGAGGAGTTCGCCGATACCGACGGCGCGGATCTCGGTGACCCGCAGGGCGAGGGTGCCGCGGCCGGTCCAGAACGACAGCTTGCCGAACATCACCACCCGGCTGCCCTCGGTGAGCGGTACGGGGGAGTTCTGCACCAGTTGCGGCGAGCACGTCACCGACAGCGACATGTCCGCCGACGGATCCCGCAACGTGAGGAACGCGGTGCGGGTGCCGGGACGCACGTTGAGCTGGGTGATCTGGCCCTCCACCCAGACCGAACCGAGCCGGTCGATCCAGCCGGCGACCTTCTGCGAGACGGTCCGGACCGGCCACGGATGCTCCGCGGAGTTGGACGGGGTGACCGTGGGCGCGGAGGTCACTTGGTGCTTGCGTTCGCGATCCGGTTGGACAGCATGGTCTCGAACGGGTCGCGTGCGCGCGTGGCGCTCTCGTACTCGAGCAGCGCCCGCAGGTCCTCGACCGACAGGGTGCGCATCCGGGCCCGCAGCTGTGCCAGGGTCAGCGACGGGTAGTCGAGCAGTTCGACGATCTCGGGCACCTCGGATCCTGCCGCGCTCCCGGCGGCCGTCTTCTTCGCCGCCTTCTTCGCGGATTTGCCCCCGGCCGCGTCAGCGCCGCCGACGGCGGTCTTGCCGGCGCTGATCTTCGCGGCGGTGGACTCGGCGGGCGACCCGGTCTCGGCGGCGCCGGAGCCGGCGGTCTCCGTCTCGGCGACGGGGGACTTGCCCGCGTTCGGGCCGGCGGCCACCGGCACCGCGGCCTCCGCGGCCGGCGGCATCGAGTAGAGCGCGAACCGCCCCGGCGCCGCGGCAGTCGACATCTCGGCAGTGCCCGCCGGCACCTCGGCGTCGTCGTCGAAGGTGGCCCACGACGGCTCCTCGGCGGGGGCCGCGCCGAGCAGCTCGAACAGCTGGTCGCCCTTGATGGCGAGCGACGTCATCGTCTGCTGGATCCGCATCGTTGTCTGAAGGATCTGGCTGACCGTGGTCATCGGCAGCGCGACCGCGGTGGACGGCAGCTTGAGGGTCTCTTCGTACGCGGTGACGGCCAGCCCGGCCGCCACCCGCGCCATGAACGGTGGACGGATCATGAGAAACAGACTGCCTCACGTGCCGCCCGATTGGTAGCCGACGAGGGCCGACCCCGCGAACGGCCCGTACCCTGGAGGCATGTCTGCGCCTGTTCCCCTCGAAGTCGGAATCACTCGGTCGGCCGGTTCACCTGCTGCCGGTAAGCGCGTCCTGCTCGCCGAGCCGCGCGGGTACTGCGCCGGCGTCGACCGGGCCGTCGAAACGGTGGAGAAGGCACTCGAGAAGCACGGTGCCCCGATCTACGTCCGCAAGGAGATCGTCCACAACCGTCACGTGGTCGAGACCCTCGCCGAGCGTGGCGTGGTCTTCGTCGACGAGACCGACCAGGTGCCGGCGGGCGCGGTGCTGGTGTTCTCGGCGCACGGTGTCTCGCCCGCGGTGCACGCCTCCGCCGCCGAACGCAACCTGCGCACCATCGATGCCACGTGCCCGCTGGTGACGAAGGTGCACCAGGAGGCCAAGCGCTTCGCCCGCGACGACTACGACATCCTGCTCATCGGTCACGAGGGTCACGAGGAGGTGGAAGGCACCGCCGGCGAGGCTCCCGACCACGTCCAGCTCGTCGACGGGCCCGACGCGGTCGACCACGTCACCGTGCGCGACGAGGCCAAGGTGATCTGGCTGTCGCAGACCACCCTCAGCGTCGACGAGACCATGGAGACGGTCCAGCGGCTGCGCACGAAGTTCCCCCTGCTGCAGGACCCCCCGAGCGACGACATCTGCTACGCCACCCAGAATCGGCAGGTGGCGGTCAAGGCGATGGCGCCCGAATGCGACCTCGTCATCGTCGTGGGCTCGCGCAACTCGTCGAACTCGGTGCGGCTCGTGGAGGTGGCGCTGGGTGCCGGTGCCCGGGCCGCGCATCTCGTCGACTACGCCCGCGAGGTCGACCCGGCCTGGCTCGAGGGCGTGCAGACCGTCGGGATCACCTCGGGCGCATCGGTGCCGGAGGTTCTGGTGCGCGGCGTGATCGACCTGCTCGCCGAGCACGGCTTCGCCGACGTGCAGTCGGTGACCACGGCCAACGAGACCCTGGTGTTCGCGCTGCCCCGGGAACTGCGCTCCGCGCGGCGCGCCTGATCGGGCACGCTCAGTCCTCGTACCGGTCCCGGTAGCGCACCCGGGGCCGCCGGTATTCCGGGGTCTCCGGAACCGGGGACTGCCTGCGGGGCGGCGGGGGAACATCGCCCCGCTCGTAGGGCCGGTCGGTGCGGGTCCGGTGGTCGCCGCGCCGGTCGTATTCCCGGCGGGCCTCGGCGGCCCGTCGCGGTGCCGGTTCGCTGCGCCGCGGCCGGTCGGCGACGTCACGTGCCGCGGCCGGTTCGGTTGCGCCGCGACGGACCGCGTCCGGAGCCGGGGCCGGGGCGGTGGTGCGGCGCCGCACCACCGGGTTGTCGCGCGTGTCCGCCACCTGCCGCACGCTGGCCTTGGTGGAGGCGGGCGGCCGCGCGGCCGGGCGCCCGCGACGGCCCCGCGCCGGCTTCGCGGGCACGGTGGTGTCGCGGTCCTGCTGCGCGGCCCGCGACGGGGCCTTGGCCGCACGCGCTGCCGCGCGTGCGCTCCTCCTGCCCGCTCGGGCCGGAGCCGGCACGGGGGGCCGGCTCAGGAAGATCCGCAGGCCGCCGACGACCAGGACCGCCACCGTGGCGGTGAGCATCACGGGGAAGCGGTTCACCAGCGGATACGCGACGTTGAGCGCCAGATCCTTCAGGCCGCCGCCGCCGGATTCGACGAGGAACTCCTGCGCGATCGGGACGGCGACGAGGAGCAGCAGCGGCGGCTGCGCCATCGCCGTGAACAGCGCCCGGTGCTGCACGGCCGCCACCGCCGCGATGCATCCGAGCACGTAGAACGCGGAGAACGCCGAGCCGAGCTCGTTACCGCGTGCCGCATCGATGAGGAAGCCGAGCAGGGTCGAGCCCGCCGCGACGAGGATCGCGCCCCACCACGGGACGCCAGGCACAGTGGGCGCCACCGACCGCATGTCGAGCGGCACCGCCGAGCGAGCACGTTGCGTTGCAGACACATGTCGACACTAGACCCATCGGGTCAACTTGCTTCGTCGACAGGACCGCCGGACTCGGAGATGTCGGTCGGAGTCGTGCGGCGCGGCCACGCGTCGACCGGTCGCACCTCCGGATGCTCGCCGTCGAAGATCTCCAGTTCGCTCAGCTTCCGCGCCGTCACCGCCACCCGGGATTCCATCGACGCGACGGTCAGATTGAACGAGTCGACGGCCTTGCCCAGCTGGGATCCGAGCCGATCGAGGTGCCCCCCGACGACGCCGATCCGCTGGTACAGCTCCCGGCCGAGCTGGTGGATCGTCGCGGCCTCCTTCGACAGGGCCTCCTGCCGCCACGTGTGCGCGATGGTGCGCAGCAGCGCGACGAGGGTGGTAGGTGTGGCCAGGATCACGTTCCGGGCGAACGCGTACTCGAGCAGCTCCGAATCCGCGGCCAGCGCCGCATCGAGGAACGGGTCGCCGGGGACGAACAGCACCACGAACTCGGGCGTCGGATCGAACGACTCCCAGTAGGCCTTCGCCGAGAGCTGATCGATATGCGTGCGCACCTGGCGGGCGTGCCGCACCAGGTGCTGGTCCCGCCGGGCGACGTCCTCCTCCTGGGCGGCGTCGAGATAGGCGGCGAACGGCACCTTCGCATCCACGACGATCTGCTTGCCGCCGGCGAGATACACCAGCAGATCCGGGCGCACCCCGTCCTTGGCGACCTGGGTGTCGAAGTCACAGTGCCGCACCATCCCGGCGAGCTCGACCACGCGTTCGAGCTGGATCTCGCCCCATCGTCCGCGCACCTGCGGGGCGCGCAGGGCCGTCACCAGCTGCTGCGTCTGCGTCGAGAGCAGCTGCGAGGCGCGGTGCATGCCCTCGACCTGCTCGGTCAGGCCGGCGTAGGCGTGCACCCGGTTCCGCTCGACGTGCTCCACCTGCCGCGCGAGGGCTCCCACCGCCTCCTGCAACGGCCCGACGAGACGTGAGACCTGCTCGCCGATCGCACCGGAATGCCGGCGGGCGGAATCCTCGCTCACGGCACCGAGCGCCTGCCGCAGTTGCGCTTCGTTCTCGCGCAGGGCCGCGAGCTGGGCCTCCGCCCGCGCGGCGCGGTCGCCGCTGCGCGCGGCGTGCAGCAACCAGCCGAGAACCGCGCCGAGTGCGAGGGCGGCGAGCAACGCGAGTGCCGTGAGTGCCGTCATGGTGCGCATGATGCCCGAGACGACCGACAGGCTCACCCGGACCGGGAGATGCCGTGTCGGTGAGCTGCTCTACGGTCTGACGGCATGCGGATCCTGCACACCTCGGACTGGCACATCGGCCGCACCTTCCACGGCGTGGACCTGTTGTCCGACCAGGCGCAGGCCCTCGCTGCCCTCGCCGACCTCGTCGCCGAGCGGCGCGTCGACGTGGTGGTGGTGGCCGGCGACGTCTACGACCGGTCCATCCCGAGCGCGGATGCCGTCGCGGTGTGCAACGCGGGACTCGAGGCGATCCGCCGGGCCGGCGCCGTCATCGTCGCGACGTCCGGCAACCACGACTCGCCCGTCCGTCTCGGCGCCGCCGCGGCATTCGCCGCCGAGGGCGGGCTGCACCTGATCACCCGGGTCTCCCAGGTCGACCGGCCCGTCCTGCTCGACGACGCCCACGGCACCGTCGCCTTCTACGGCATCCCCTATCTGGAGCCGGAGATCACCCGCGCCGAACTGGGGGTGCCCGAGGCCCGCTCGCACGCGGAGATCCTCGGGGCGGCGATGGACCGGGTCCGCGCCGACGCGCGCGCCCGCGGCGTTCGCGCAGTGGTGCTCGCCCACGCCTTCGTCGTCGGCGCCGAGGCCGCCGGCTCCGAACGGTCGATCTCGGTCGGCGGCGTCGAAACCGTCCCGGCGTCGGCGTTCGACGGCGTCGACTACGTCGCGCTCGGTCACCTCCACTCCCCACAGACCGTCGCCGAGCACATCCGCTACTCGGGCTCGCCGCTGCCGTACTCGTTCGGCGAACGCACCCACCGCAAGGCCGTGTGGCTCGTCGATCTGGACGCCACCGGGCGGGCGGCCGTCGAGCGCGTCGACCTGCCGGTCGTGCGGGGCCTGAGCCGTCTCACCGGCGTCCTCGACGACCTGCTCACCGACGTCGCGCACACCGGGGCGGAAGACCACTACGTCTCGGCCGTCCTCACCGACGCCGTGCGCCCCCTCGACGCGATGCGTCGGCTGCAGTCCCGTTTCCCCCGTGCCCTCCACGTCGAGTGGGAACCGCCCGTCGCGGCATCGACCGTCACCTACCGGCAGAAGGTGCGCGGCCGAAGCGACCTCGACGTCACCCGCGGATTCCTGGCCGATGTGCGATCGGAGCCGTCCGAGCGGGAGCTGCGCTGGGTGCAGCAGGCGCTGCGCGACGTCGACCGTGCCGCGGGCGTCGGGACCGAGCAGACCGTCGCACCGGGGGAGGCGTCCGCGTGAGGCTGCACCAGCTGGAGATCACCGCGTTCGGGCCGTTCGCCGACACCGTGCGGGTGGACTTCGACGAGCTCGGCGCGGACGGGCTGTTCCTGCTGCACGGCCGCACCGGCGCCGGCAAGACCTCCATTCTCGACGCGGTGGCGTTCGCCCTGTACGGCACGGTGCCCGGAGCCCGCGCCGACGGACGCCGGCTGCTGTCGGACCACGCCCCCGCCGGCACCGCACCGCAGGTGAGTCTCGAGGCGACCATCGCGGGCCGGCGGCTGCGGATCGTGCGCAGCCCCGACTACGAGCGCCCGAAGCTGCGCGGGACCGGGACCGTCAAGCAGAATGCCAAGGCGAGCCTGACCTGGCTCGACGGCTCGGGCGAGCACCTCTCGCGGCTGCCCGACATCGGGGAGGCCGTCCGGCGCCTGCTCGGGATGAGTGCCGAGCAGTTCTTCCAGGTGGTGCTGCTGCCGCAGGGCGAGTTCGCGAAGTTCCTGCGCGCCGACAGCGAGGACCGCGGCAAGCTGCTCGAGCGGCTGTTCGACACCACGCGATTCGGCTCCGTCGAGCGCTGGTTCAAGGACCGCCGCAGCACCGCCGCCAAACGCCTCGAAGAACAGCAACGCGCCGTCGACCTGCTGCTCGCCAAGGTCAGCGCCGCGGCCGGCCTCGAGGCCGGCGCCGACGCCGAACCGGTCGTGTGGGCGCACCGGCTGCGCGACGACGCCGCCGAGAGCCGCGATCTCGCGCTCGCGGCGCTCGACGTCGCGCGCGCCGACGACACCCGCGACCGGGCGGTCCTCGCCGAGGCGACCGAGCTGCGACGGTGCCAGGAACGACGCGCCCGCGCGGTCGCCGAACTCGCCGACCTCGATGCCGCGGCCGGCGAGCTGCAAACCCTGTCCACGGAACTCGAGACGGCCCGGCGGGCGGCGCCGGTCGTCGACGTCGCCCGCGACGCGCACCGCGCCGCGGAGGCCGCCGCCGCCGCACACGCCGCCGCGGTGGCCGCGGCCGCCCCGCTCGCCGCCGACGGGGAGGGACAGGCCCTCGTCGCCGAGCTCGACGGTTCCCCCGCCGAAACCGACCGCGCTCTGATCCGCCCCCACGAACAGCGGTGGTCTGCAGAGGTGGTCCGCCTCGACGCCCTGCTCGAACAGGAGCAGCGCCTGACCCGGCTCGAGGCCGACCGCGTCGCCCTGCAGCAGCAGCGGCGCGACCTGGCCGTGCGCGCCGAGCGGATCGCCGCGGAACTGGAGGGACTTCCGGGCCGCCGCGACGCCGCGGAGGAGGCCGCGCGCCGGTCCGAGCGGGCCGCGGCCACGCTGCCCCGGCTCGAGGCCGAACTGGCGCGGGCCACCGACGCCCTCGCGGCCGCCACCGAACTCCAGGACCGGGCCCCCCGGCTGCGACGCCTCGAGGACGAGGTCGTCGCCCTGCGCGACGCACACCACGACGCCCGCACCGCCCTGCTCGACGTGCGCGAGCGCCGCATCGCCGGGATGGCCGCCGAGCTGGCCACCGATCTGGTCGACGGGCGTCCGTGCGTGGTGTGCGGAGCCACGGCGCACCCGAACCCGGCCCGGCCCGCCTCGGACACCGCGACCAAGGCGGACGAGGACGCCGCCCGGGAGGCCGAGCAGCGAGCCGCCGCGGAACTGACGCGGGCGCAGGCGGCGGTCGCGGACGCGGCCAACACCGTCGCGGTGCTGCGGCAGCGCTGCGGTGACGCCGGTCTCGACACGCTCACCGAGATGCGGGCCGCGGCCGCCGCCACGCACGCCGCGACGGCGGCCACCGCCGCCGAACGCGAGCGCCATCGCGGCGAGATCGCCCGGCTGCGCGGGCTCGACGCGGACCTGCGCGAGCAGGCGCACGCGGTGGACGTCGAAGCCGCCCAGGCCGCGCACCGCGAGGAGAGCGCCGCGGCAGAGGCCGACGAGATCCGCACCCGCATCACCGCGGCGGCCGGTGCCGAGGACTCCCTCGCCGCCCGCCGACGTCGGATCGCGGCGCTCGCCGGTGCCGCGGCGAACCTGCTCGACGCCCGGGTGCGGGCCGCGAACGCCGCGACGGTCGCGCGCGAGCGGGCCCAGGAGGCGGCGGCAGCCGCCGAACGGGCCGGGTTCGCGAGCATCGAGCAGGCACTCTCGGCGGTGCGCCCCGATTCGCGCCTCCGCGAGATCGAGCAAGCCCTGCGCGCGGCGGCGGACCGGCGTGCGGCCGCGCAGGCCGTGCTCGACGACCCGGACACCGCCCGGGTCGGCGACGACCCGGTGGACCTGACGGAACCGGAGGCGGCGGTCACCCGGAGCGCGGCCGCGCTGGCCGCGGCGGTGTCCGCGGCCTCCGAGGCCGAGCGGCGCCACGCCGACATCGAGAAGTTCGCGGCGCGCCTCGAAGAGGAGTACGCCAAGCTGGTGCCGCTGCGGGACGAGCAGGCCGAACTCGCAGCGCTCGCCGACGTCGTCGCGGGCACCGGGCAGAACACGCGCAAGATGTCGCTGCGCTCGTACGTCCTCGCGGCTCGCCTCGAGGAGGTGGCCGAGTCGGCGTCGGTGCGGCTGCGGCGCATGTCCGGCGGCCGCTACGAGTTCGTGCACACCGATGCCGCCGGCACGCACGGCAAGCGCGGCGGCCTCGGCCTCGACATCCACGACGAGTACACCGGTGCGGTGCGGTCGACGAAGACCCTCTCGGGCGGCGAGTCGTTCCAGGCGTCGCTGGCGCTGGCCCTCGGGCTCGCGGACGTCGTCGCCGCCGAATCCGGGGGACTGGTGCTCGACACGATGTTCATCGACGAGGGGTTCGGCACGCTCGACGCCGACGCGCTCGACGCGGTGATGGGGGTGCTCGACGAGCTACGCGCCGGCGGCCGCGTCGTCGGCGTGGTCAGCCACGTCGACGAGATGCGTCAGCGCATCCCCAGCCGCCTGCACGTCGTGCGCGGCCGCACCGGATCCACGGTGGAGATCGCGAGCTGAGCCCCGCCGATCAGGCCGGGCCCGGCTCGGCTGCCGCCGGTCCCGGCGGCAGCGCCGGGGTCTCCTCCCCGGCAGTTTCGGGCTCCTCCGGCGCGGCGCTGCGTTCGTCGATCTGCTCGCCGACGTAGCGCAGCACCACCGCGGCGACGGCCGCGACGGGGACGGCGAGGAACGCGCCGATGATCCCGAACAGCGACGTCCCGGCGGTGACGGCGAGCAGCACCACCACCGCGTGCAGGTGCATGCTGCGTGACTGCAGCACGGGCTGCAGCACGTTCCCCTCGAGCTGCTGCACCGCGATGATGATGACGAGAACGATGATCGCGGTGGTCAGACCGTTCGCGACCAGCGCCACGAGGACGGCGAGCGCTCCGGCGACGAAGGCACCCACGATCGGGATGAACCCGCCGATGAACGTGAGGATCGCCAGCACGGGCGCGAGGGGCACCCCGAGGATGACCAACCCCAGGCCGATGAAGAACGCGTCGATGAAGCTGACGAGCGCCTGGGTGCGGATGAAACCGCCGAGGGTGTTCCACATCCGGATCAGCACCTCCTCGAGGTGCCGCCCGGCGCGACCGCCGCCGACGGCGTGCACCCACGGGATGAACCGCGGGCCGTCCTTGATGAAGAAGAACACCAGGACGAGTACCAGACCGATCGTCACCAGCAGGGAACCGGCCGTGCTGACACCGGTGAACACGCCGCTGGCGATGGTCGCGCCGCTTTCCTGGACCTTGTCGATCACCACCTGCGTCGCGTTCTCGAGCTGCTCGTCCTTCAGGTTGACCGGGGGGCCCTGCACCCAGTCCAGCACCTTGTTGATGCCGTCGGTGGTCTTGTTCGCAAGCTCCGGCGCCTGCGCCACCACCGACGGGACGATGCCGGCGATGATGCCGCCGAGAATCGCGAAGAACAGGAACAGGGTCAGGCCCGCCGCGGCCGCCGGCGGCACGCCGCGCTTCATCATGCCGCGGGTGGGCGGCCACAGCATCGTGGCGATGACGATCGCCAGCGCCACGGGCAGGACGATCACCCACATCTTCTCGATGATCCAGCCGATGACCAGTGCGCCCGCCGCGATCACCACCAACGCCGCCGACCACTTCGCCAGCGTCAACCCGCCGGAGGCGATCAGCGTGGTGCGGTCCGGTTTCGGTGCCGGTGGCTTCCGCTCGGTGCTCTGCACATCGCTCAACGGACGGTCCTTCCGATGCTCTCGACGACGTGGATCGGGCTCGTCTGCAATCTACGGGAACCGCGCCCCGCGGGGCGGTTCACCGGCGCGAACACCCGGATCGTGGCAGGCTCTGATCATGAGGAAGCTCACCGCCGTGCTGGCCGCGGGTGCCGCGGCCGTCGTGCTCGTGTCCTGCAGTTCCGGTGACGACGCGTCGAACGAATCCGATGCGGCGCGCACGACGCTCGGCGGGGCGGCCTCGAGCCTCGCCTCCGCCGCGTCGAGCGTGGCCGAGCGGGCGCGCGGCGCCTTCGACGAAGCGAAGCTCGCGACGTTCGTCGCCGCGTTCCGCACGGGCTATCCCAACCTCGCCGCCGACCGCGACGACGCCTCCATCGAGGCGATCGTCATCGAGACGTGCCCACTGATCGACTCCGGCGCGAGCGATCAGGAGGTGATCGCGAAGGTCGGGGAGCTGGCACAGAACGGGGACACCGCTCCCACCGAGGAGCAGGCCGGCCGGATCTCGCAGCTCGTCCGCGTCGCCTGCTGACGCCCGCGGCCCGGGCTAGCATCGGGCCCATGTCCGCGACGCGATGGCAGTCCGAGCGCAGTGCCGGGGATTCCCGGGCCTACATCGAGCGGTTCGCCGAGCTCGCCCATGCGGGGACGGATCTGCACGGGGAGGCCCGGTTCGTCGACGTGCTCGTTCCGCGCGGCGCGCGGATCCTCGACGCCGGCTGCGGCACCGGCCGTGTCGGGCTCGAGCTGGCCCGGCGTGGCCACAGCGTGACCGCCGTCGACCTCGACCCGGTGCTCGTGGAGGAGGCCCGGGCGCACCCGGAGCTGACCGTGCATCTCGCCGACCTGGCACAGCTGGATCTGCCGGGCGAGCGGTTCGACGCGGTGGTCTCGGCCGGCAACGTGATGGTGTTCCTCGCGCCCGGTTCGGAGCGGACCGTGCTCGAGCGGATCGCCGCGCATCTGCGTCCCGGTGGGGTGTTCGTCGCCGGCTTCACCACCGGCGCGGCATACCGCCCGTCGCAGTTCGCCGCCGACCTCGCGGCCGCCGGCCTGAGCCTCGAGCACCGCTTCGCCACCTGGGACCTGCGGCCGTGGCACGACGACGCCGAGTGGCTGGTGGCCGTCGCACGCCGTGGGGATGGAAGGGGCGCGACCGCGACCACGTAGAATATCGATTCCGTGAGCCTAACCCTCGGAATCGTCGGTCTTCCCAACGTCGGAAAGTCGACGCTGTTCAACGCGCTGACCAAGAACGAAGTGCTTGCCGCGAACTACCCGTTCGCCACCATCGAGCCGAACGTCGGCGTCGTCGAACTGCCGGATCCGCGGCTGGAGCGGCTCGCCGAGATCTTCGGGTCGCAGCGGATCCTGCCCGCGACCGTGTCGTTCGTCGACATTGCCGGCATCGTCAAGGGCGCCTCCGAGGGTGCCGGGCTCGGCAACAAGTTCCTCGCCAACATCCGGGAGGCCGAGGCCATCTGCCAGGTCGTGCGGGTGTTCGCCGACGACGACGTCGTCCATGTCGACGGCCGCGTCGATCCGCTCGCGGACATCGAGATCATCGAGACGGAGCTGATCCTCGCCGACCTGCAGACCCTGGAGAAGGCCCTGCCACGCCTCGAGAAGGAGGCGAAGAAGAACAAGGAACTCAAGCCGCAGTTCGACGAGGCCGTCAAGGCCCAGGGCGTGCTCAACGAGGGGAAGACCCTGTTCGCGGCGAAGGACTCGCTCGACTTCGGCCTGCTGCGCGAGCTGAACCTCATGACGACCAAACCGTTCCTGTACGTGTTCAACGCCGACGAGGCGGTGCTCACCGACGAGGCGAAGCAGCAGGAACTCCGCGCGGCCGTCGCCCCGGCCGACTGTGTGTTCCTCGACGCGAAGGTCGAATCCGAGCTGATCGAACTCGAGCCCGACGAGGCCCAGGAGCTCCTCGAGTCCATCGGCCAGACCGAGCCGGGCCTGCACTCGCTCGCCCGCGTCGGCTTCCACACTCTCGGCCTGCAGACCTACCTCACCGCCGGTCCGAAAGAGGCTCGTGCATGGACCATCCCGCAGGGTGCAACCGCACCGCAGGCCGCCGGCGTCATCCACTCCGACTTCGAGCGGGGCTTCATCAAGGCCGAGGTCGTCTCCTTCGAGGACCTCGACTCGGCCGGGTCGATGGCCGAGGCGAAGGCCCGGGGCAAGGTCCGCATGGAGGGCAAGGACTACGTGATGGCGGACGGCGACGTCGTGGAGTTCCGCTTCAACGTCTAGATGTATGAGGCCACGACGTTGGTGACACCGGCTCGGCGTCTGCTCACGAGCCGGTGTCGGTGACGATGCGGTGGATGTGCCCGATGCCGTGGCCGGCGCGAGGGCGATGCGCCGCGCCGACCGCTTCTTCTCGCGTCGCAACTGCTCGAGCCGGGCGACGACCTCGGCCGTCGCGTCCACCGGGTTGCCGAGCGCGACGCCACCCGGCCGCACGCGCGCGGCGCTCAGCGCCCCGACACGGGTGCCTCGCACAGCGTCCGGCGGGTGACGAACCTTCGCGGCGTCCCCGACAGCGGATCGCTGAACTCCAATTCCCGCGCGAGCAATTGGAGTGGGAGGGAATGATCGTCCGGGGCCTCGGGCAGCAGGTCGGGATACCAACGGTCGCCCAGGATCCCGGCGCCGAGCGCTGCCAGATGCACCCGCAACTGGTGCATCCGTCCGGTGTGTGGACGCAGAACCGTGTGCAGCACAGCACGTCCGGAGGCGCTCACGCCGGTCCCACTCACATCGACCACCGTCTCGGCGTTGGGCTCACGGAAGTTGTCGACGACCACCCGTAACTCCCCGCGCCGCGCCTCGATGTGGTTGCGGTAGACGATGGGCAGGGCGCGCCCGGCAAGCGCCGGTGCGTCCGGGTCCCACCCGGGCGGTCGCGCCGACACCGCCTCGTAAACCTTCACGACCCGCCGCTTTTCGAACAGCGACTGGTATGCGCCGCGCGTCGCGGGACGGGCCGAGAACATCACCAGGCCGGCGGTCGCTCGGTCGAGTCGATGGATCGGCGTCAGGTCCGGGTTGTCGAGGCGGGTCCGCAACCGGACGAGCGCGGACTCGCGCAGGTATCGTCCGCCCGGAGTGGTCGGGAGGAAGTGCGGCTTGTCGATCACGACGAGGTCGTCGTCGACATGCAGGATCTCCTCGTGGAACGGCATCGGTTCCTCCACCGGCAGATCGCGGTAGTACCAGACGAACCGATGCGCGCCCAGCGCGGTTCCGCGACCGATCGCACTGCCGTCGGAGCCCACGATCTCGCCGGCGTCGAACCGCCGGTACAGGTCGTCGGCGTCCAGGTGGTCGAACCTCGCGACGACGTACGCGGCGATCGTTGCCCACGGACCGGACGTCGGGACGCGCAGGCGCGTCGGTCCGACCCCGTTCTTGACGGGGAGCGGTGAGGGCATCGGCACGCCCGTCATCATCCCACCGCCTGCCGTCTCGTCCCGCCGCGGGTCGCGACGAGACGTGGGGTGAGGCGGCAGATTCCTCGGTGTGCCGCCGACGTCCGAAACCGGATGCTTCCGGGACAAGGGTGCCCGGGGGTCCTGTGGTTCGTGGTTGATCCCTTCCGGCACCGGGATTCGCAGCCGGTTGCGCGGTGCGTCGAATCATCCACGTACGCAATGGGACCGGGGGAGATTCCCGCCCGCGCGGGACTGCCCGGCTCACAAGTGACCGCCGGGCCCCGCGACGCGGAACCCGGCGATCTCCTGGGGCGTGTGATCAGTGGAGCCCGACGACCTCCTGGGCGATGGCGGCCAGGCGGGTCTGGGCGGCCGACACGACGCCGTGCCGGTTCTTGTGGGCCTCCTCGTACGCGACGATCGCGCGCACGTCGGCCGGTTCGGTCAGTTCCTTGACGGCGGCGACCGCCTGGGAGACGTTGAGGCTGTCGTAGTCGGGGATCGGGAGTTCCTCGGCAGTGAGGATCCCGGTGGCACTGCGGGCCGTGTGGATCGCCCGGGCGGTCCCGTCCGCACCTTCGCGGCGGGTGATCCGTTCGGCGGTCTCGAGCGCGGCGTCCCGGCTGGCCGTCAGGGTCTTCGTGGCGACGTCGCCGGCGTGGGCGCCGCGCGCCAGCAGCGCGCCGAGGGCGGGCCGCGTCGAGCGGGCGGCGTCGATCGCGCGGTCGATACCGCGCGTGGACCACGTCACGGGCAGGTTGACGATGCGGACCGCGGCGCCCGCGGCGGCCTGCAGCGGGGTGCGCCGCAGCGCGGCGGGTCCGCCGAGCGCATCCTCGGCCAGGACGGTGGTCAGCCACTCCACGGTCGCGCTGTGGGCGGTGATCAGCCGGTCGGCCAGGCCGACGACCGCGGGGGCCTGGGCCGCCGTGGCGAGGGCCTTGAGGTAGCGGGCGCGGTCGAGTAGCTGGTGCTCGAGCGCGAGGTCGCCCAGCAGTGCCTCGTCGAACGGCTGGGCCTGTTCGGCCATGGCCTTCACCGCGGCGGCGGCGCGGCCGACGAACGGGCCGATGACGTCGGGCAGTCCGCCCAGCTCACGGATGGTGCGCTCGATGGCTTCGGCGCGGGCCCGGCCGTTGGCGGCGTTCTCGGTCAGTTCGCGGCGGACCGCGTCGGTGCGGGCCTGGGGAATGCGGGTCTCGGCGACCTGGATCTCGGTGTTGGTCAGGTCGAGCAGTGCTCGCAGCTGTGTGAGCAATGTAGCGGTGTCGGTCTTGGTCATCGTGCGTTCGCTCCTTCGGTCGATGTCATCGATGGGGCTCACCGACGTGACACGATTCGGCTACCCGGCTCCTACCGACGGGTAACACGGTGTGAGGGAGGACACATCCAGCGGGATGTGATCGGGGGCCTGCTGGTCCGGCCCCGACGCCGGCGATCAGTCCGCGCGCGACATCACCGCCACCAGGAACTCGGACTCGTCGGTGAACGGGCGCAGATCCCAGGTCGAGAGCTTCAGGTCCACCACGAGACCGTTGGCTGCGGCGTCGGCGAGGAACTGCGGGAACTCGTAGCCCCGGTTGGCCCCGAACCCCACGACCGCCCGGCCGGTGGGCGCGAGATGACGGGCGAAGCTCGCCAGTACCGCACCCCGGGTGGACGGCGCCAGGAACGTCATCACGTTGCCCGCGCAGACGATGACGTCGAAATCGGCCGCGACCCCGCGGGCCGGCAGATCCAGCTCGGCGAGATCACCGACGAGCCAGGTCGGACCGGGATGATCCTCCTCCGCGGCGGCGATCAGCACCGGATCGACATCGACGCCGACCACCACGTGACCGGCATCGTGCAGATAGCCACCGAGCCGGCCCGGTCCGCACCCCGCGTCGAGGACCCGTCCGCCGCGGCCGAGCATCGCGTCGACCAGGCGTGCCTCCCCGACGATGTCCTTGCCCTCCGCCGCCATCGACCGGAAACGCTCCACGTACCACGTGGAATGCGCGGGATCGGCAGCGGTGATCTCCTCCCACTGGCTGGGGGTGCGATCGCTGGGAGTACGTGCACTCATCGTCGGTTCCTCCTCGATTCGACCGCGCGGCACGCCGCGGTCACCTGTGCGGCCCACCTTAGGCACCCGGGGCGTCGGCCCGCCGATGCCCGCCCGCCCGATGCCCGGTCACCGACCTGTCTCGGGCAGGTTGACATTTCCGCGCCCGGGGGCAAATCTCCGGTGGGACGAATCCGACGACGGCGGCCGTGGTGGGAGTCGTGCACCCTGCTCGCCCGATCTCCGGCGCAAAGGAGCGCGATGTGAGTTCCCGCGATGTGAATTCCCCTGCCCAGCCCGACCGTCCGGTTCCGGACGAGGGGCCCGGCGCCGGGAACCGCCCCGGCGCGGCGCGGCCGATCCGCCGGTATCGCAGGGGCCGGGCTCATCGCCTGGAGAACGCCCTGATGAGCGCGCTGGTCCGGGCCGGCGTCGTCCCGCACTCGTACCTGCTGACCACCCGGGGTCGTCGCACCGGCCGGAAGCGCGCCAACCCGGTCACGGTCGTCGAGCATGCGGGCCGACGTTGGCTGGTAGCGCCCTACGGTGTGGTGCCCTGGGTGCTCAACGCGCGCGCTTCCGGCCGCATCGGCCTGACCCGCAGGTTCCGCACCCGTCACTACACGATCCGGGAGGTGTCGGCGCGGGAGGCCGGACCCGTCCTGCAGAAGTACGTGGCCATCGCATCCGCGACCCGGGACTACTTCCAGGCCGACAAGAATGCCTCCCCGGAGGAATTCGCGGCCGAGGCCGACCGCCACCCGGTGTTCGAACTCGCCCCGTGCGGGACGTCCGAGGGCTGAACCGAACCTCTTCCGGCACCGAACCTCTCCGGAACCGAACCTCACCGGAACCGGGGCGCCCCCGGAGAGGCGCCGGATCCGAGGCAGACCCTCCCGGGTCTGTTATTCATTCGTGACCGTTTGTTGCCGTTCGGTGATGTCGGCAGGGGTGGGAATGTCACCGTAGGGGGGCATGCTCGAGCACGTCAGGCTCAGGAGCATCAGCAGCAACGGTCGGGCGACGACTGTGCGGTGCGCACGAGGTTGGGACGTGACCATGGCGACCAGACCGGCATCCCCCACCGTGTCCTCCGAGCGAACCGCGTCCTCCGAGCGGGCCGCCCCGCTCGTCGAGAGCCCCGGGGTCGGGTGGATTCTGTTGACGCTCTTCGGCCTCGGTGGGGGACTGGTGGCGGCGTCGATCGCCGGGTCGTTCCTGATCGGGATCTCGGTGGTGCTGCTCGTCGGCGGGCTGGCCGCGGTGCTGGTCGCCGTCGTGTGATCTCCGGTCCCGGCTGGGGAAGGTCGGGACCGGGCCCGTCGCCCGCACCGGCCTTTGCGCAGCGGGTCGCGCATGCGACGCTGGGGTCATGGTGTTCGTCCTCTCCGACCCCACCCGGCACGCGGATCCCGAGGCCGCGGGCCTGCAGGTGACGCCGTCCTACGCGCCGGTGCGCCGGCTGGACTCGGGCGCGCTCGCGGCGGTGGAGGTCCAGTTGCGCGGCCCCGCGGACGGGCCGCTCGCCACCGCGGAGGCCCTGCGGGTCGCGGCGCGGACCATGAGCGAGAAGTGGCACCTCGACCGGCTCAAGTGGTCGGTCGCGCAGTCGAGGCCGGTCCGGAACGTACCCGCGCTGGTGGCGATGGACCTCGAGTCGGTCGAGAGCCTCGACGTTCCCGATTCGGAGGGATTGCGGCGCGACGTCGTGGTGATCACGGAGGAGTCCCTGACGGCCAACCCGTCGCGGACGCTGCGCGCGGTGGCCGATGCCCGCCGCAGTGGCAAGGTCGTCGCGGTCGACGAGGTCGGGTCGCGTCCGCAGTCCCTGGCCCTGTTGCCGCTCGTCGAACCGGACGTGATCATCCTCGCGGCGCGGCTGCTGGCCCATCGTGCGGACACGGACACCGCCCGTACCGCGCACGCCGTGGCCGCCCAGGTCGAGCGGACGGGCGCGCTCGTGATCGCGGACGGCGTCGACTCGGAACTGTGCCGGCGACGGGCCCTGGGGCTCGGGGCCACGTACGGCCTCGGCGCGCTGTACCCCGCCGTCGACACCCCGGAACAACTCGACGAGGAGGGGATCGACCCCTTCCCGCCCGCACCCGTCCGCAGCGTCCGCCCGGAGGAGGCGCGCACCCCGTTCGCGATCGCCTCGGTGGGGCGCCGGCCCGTGCGCAGCCTCAAGCGCCTCCTGGTCGCGATGAGCACGAATCTCGAGAAGCAGGCCGGCGCCGCGGGCCCGGAGACCATCGTGCTCGGCACCTTCCAGTACGCCCGGCACTTCGGTGAGCGCACCCGCGCGCGGTGGCAGTACATGGCGGACCGGATCGCGTACGCCGGGGTGTACGGCGTGGGCCTCGGGCACTACGCGGAGGCGGGCATCCACCACGCGCCGCTCGACCCGGACGACCCGCTCGTCGAGGAGTGGAACGTCGTCGTCCTCGGCCCGCACTTCGCGTGCGTGCTGTCGGCCGTGGACCTGCATCGCGGCACCGCCGACCTCGACCGCGAGTTCGACTACGTCGTCTCGTACGACCGCGACACCGTGGTGCGCTGCGCCCGCTCGATCATGGACCGGTTCACGACGACGTAGGGCCGTCCGGCGCGGATGCCACCGGGCCGATCAGGACCCCCGGGTTCAGGATGCCCGCCGGGTCGAGAGCCGACTTGGCCGCCCGCAGGACCGCCGCGAACGGCTCGGGGCGTTGACGGTCGTACCAGGGCCGGTGATCCCGGCCGATCGCGTGGTGATGGGTGATCGTGCCGCCCGCAGCGAGGATCGCCTCCGACACGGCGGCCTTGATGTCGTCCCACTGGGCCACCGTGCTGCCCCACCGGCCCGCGGCGTAGATGCCGAAGTAGGGTGCGGGGCCGTCCGGGTACACGTGGCTGAATCGGCACGCGATCACCCCCGTCGCGCCCGCCCGGCGCATCGCGTCGTTCGCGGCGTCGTGCACCGCCGCCCGAAGAGAATCGAATGTGTCCCACGTGCAGGCGGTTTCGAAGGTCTCGACGATCATCGACCGCGCGGCGAGGGCGTCGCGCAGGTACGGCATGCGCAGGAACGACGACCGCCACCTGCCCGCGGCGTCCGTGTCCCTCTCGTCGCCGGCCGAGCCGGTGCGCCGCGGCGCCTCCGGCGCGGTGCGCCGCGGCGCCTCCGGCGCGGTGCGCCGCGGCGCTTCCGGCAGGGTGCCGCCGTGCCCGCGGCACAGTTCGACGGCGCGGTCCATCCAGGCGTCCACGGGATGATCGGCCGACTCGAAGGCGAGCAGGAGGACACCGCCCCCCGACGGCGTGGCCGCGTTGACGAACGCCTCGACGGGGTCCAGCAACCGGCAGTTGGCGGGCCGGAGACCGGACTGGGCGACGGCGCGGGTCGCCGCCACCGCCGCTCCGTAGTCGGTGAAGTGCACCGACGCGTCCGCCCGCCACCGGGGGCGCGGATGCAGCCGCATCCAGGCCTCGGTGACGACACCGAGGACCCCCTCCGAACCGAGGAACAGGCGATCCGGTGACGGTCCCGCTCCCGAGCCGGGCAGGCGACGCGACTCGCACGTGCCCGCCGGGGTGACGACCCGCATCGACTCCACCAGGTCGTCGATGTGGGTGTATCCGGTCGCGAAGTGGCCTCCCGAACGCGTGGCCAGCCAGCCTCCCAGCGTGGAGAACTCGAACGACTGCGGGAAGTGGCGCAGCGTCAGACCGGACGGGCGCAGTTCGTCTTCGAGCGCGGGACCCAGGGTGCCCGCCCCGATGCGGGCCGCCCGGCTCGTGCGGTCGATCTCCCGAACTCCTTCGAGGGCACCGAGATCCAGGCTCACCGCACCGGAGAAGTCGCCGTCGAGCCGCGGCTCGACACCGCCGACGACGGACGTGCCGCCGCCGAACGGAATCACGGCGACGTGCACCCGGGCACACCAGTCCAGGACGTCCACGATCTCGCCCTCGACGGTCGGCCGCACGACGAGGTCGGGCGGATGGCGCAGGTCGCCGAGCAGGTTCCGGACCACATCCCGGAACGCGCGCCCGTGGGTGTGGGCGGCCCGGTCCGTCGGGTCGGAGGAGCACAGCGCCGCAAGGGAATCCGGTGGAACGATCCGCGGGGGCGGCAGTCCGAGCGACGGCACGTCGGGCGGCGGGTGGTCCGTGAGGTCGGCGCCGGGCAGCAGGGCCGAGGCACGGTCGACCAGGTCCCGCAGCTCGGCGCCGCGCACCGCGTCCTCGACCGTGCCCCAGCCCCACCAGGAACGCGTGCCGGATCCCGTCACCGGACCCGCCTCGCGGTCCGCAGGGTCACGTGGTCTCGTCCGGCGTCGACAGCACGAGGTCGGCGGTGGTGGTGAAGCCGATGGGACCGTGCGGGACCCGGCCGGCCCGTTCCAGCACCAGATGCGCGGCGCGGCCGGCCAGGCGCAGCGTCGCGATCTGATTGCCGAAGAACGGTCCCGTCGCCTTGGTCCACTCGATCGGCACCGGCGGCACCTCCGACACGCGCCCGAGCGCGAAGCGCACGGTCCGTTCCATCGCCCGGCTCCAGGAGATGCGGAACACCGCCCGGACCGCGGCGGGCACGTAGTTGTGCAGCGGCGAGCAGGTCAGCTGGTACACGCGGGTCGGCATCGGATCCGGGAACCGCGCCTGCGCGACGTAGGCGTGGTGCACGTCGCCCGAGAGCACGCAGATCGTCGCGGGGGGACGGCCGGACGGTTCGGTGCAACGGCCCCGGCCGATGTCGGCGAAGAGCCGGGCGAGCCGGTCGAACGAGTCGCGGAACGCCGCCCAGTGCTCGAGATCCGCGCCGCGACGGACGGTCTCCGCCCAGCGGGCGACCCGATTCCCGCGCACCCCGGCGGCGAGCCGCTCGTCCCAGGATTCGAGGTCGTGCAGCGCCCGCGGCAGCAGCCACGGCAGCGACGTCCCGACGAGCAGGTGGTCGTAGTCGCCCTGGGTCTGCCGCTCGATCCAGGAGAACTCCGGGTCCGAGACCATCTCCCGCCGGCCGCCGGACAGGACCCGCCCGCACCGCGAGTCGATCACGAGCAGTCGCACCCTCCCGAGGTCGCGCCGGTAGGACCACTGGGCGCCCTTCGCGCCGTCGGCCTCCTCGTCCGCGGCCGACGCGAACTCGCGCAGCAGCGGCTCGGCGTCCCCGTCTGCCTTCCGGACGCGCTGGTACAGCGCGTTCTCCGCCAGTTGGACGGGGTCGAGGTTGCCGAGGTGCTGGTACACCCAGTACGACGCCAGCCCGCCGACGATGCGTTCCTCCCACCACGAGGTGGCCTCGACCTCGTCGCGCCAGGACTGCGAGGTGTTCCAGTCGTCGTGCACGTCGTGGTCGTCGAAGATCATCGACGTGGGGACGGTGGACAGCAGCCACCGCACGTGCGGATCGGACCACGACTCGGCGTAGAGCCAGGTGTACTCCTCGTAGTTGCGGACCTGCGGGCCGGGAGGCTCGTCGAGGTCGTGGTGTTCGCGGACCCGCGCGAGGGTCTGTTCGGACAGTTCGTCGGCGTAGACCTGGTCGCCGAGGAGCAGCAGCGCGTCGGGCCACCGGTCCGGGGTCCGGGTCATCATGCGCTGCGCGTATGCGTCGAGGGCGTCGGCGCCGAGCTTGTCGTGGTTCTCGGTGGCGGACGTGGTGGCGAACCGGCACGAACCGAAGGCCAGTTCGAGCGGCCCGTCGTCGCTGAGGGTGCGGACGACGGACGCGGGGAAGTCGGGGTGCGGCCAGACCGGATCGCCGTCGAGGCGGACCTCGTACGGAGTGGTCGAGCCGGGCTCGAGGTCCTCGATCACCACCAGTGCGTAGTGGTGGCCGGCCACGGTCCAGGTGCGCTCCCGGTGGCCGAGAATCTCGACGGTGCACGGGTCCGACGTCTCCACCCACACGGTGGCGTCGCTGCGACCGACGTGCCGAAGGACCGGGCCCAGGATGAGCTTCGCCATGGCGCCACCTACCTCGGGGTTCGGATCGGCGATACAGCCATGCGCACGAGCCTACTGGTCCGCGGGGTCTCCGCGGCCCGGCTCGGCCGATTCGTCGGCGGGGGTGGTGCCGGGCGCCGATGCGGAGGATCGTGAGGGGTGCCGGGCGACCGGCGGCCAGGTGCACCGCGAGGGGATCGGAGCGAAACCGTTGAGTACCGAGCACAGGCCCGAGGATCCGCTGGAGAACATCGACGAGGACACGAAGCGCCGCGCGAAGGAACAGGCGGAGGAGATGCAGCGCCGGTACGAGCCGGGGGCCCGGCCGACGGTGACGCTGCCCGGGACCGGGGGGACGGTGTCGGGCACGGCGTTCGCCGACCTCGTCGACACGGGGTCCGACGAGGTCGACGAGGAGGGCGACACCGCCTCCGGTCGCTGAGCCCCGCACCGCGGGGAGGCGCTGAGCCCCGCACCGCGGGGAGGCGCTGAGCCCCGCACCGCGGGGAGGCGCTGAGCCCCGCACCGCCGGGAGGCGCTGAGCCCCGCACCGCGGGGAGACGCTGAGCCCGGACGGCGGTCACATCCGGGCGAGCAGCGCGTCCAGCGCGTCGTAGCTCTGGCCGAGACCCTCGGCCATGCCGGAGTTCAGCATGCCGTCGCGTTCCTCGGGCGTGTGGAACTGCGAGACGGTGACCACGCGGGTGCGGCCGTCGCCGAGGTCCTCGAACGTCGCGGTGTCGATGGCGACGTATGCCGGCATCCCGTCCCATTCGAAGGACTGCACAATGCGGTCCTTGGGCGTGATCTCCCGGAATCGCCCTTCGAACCCGTGGGTTTCGCCGTCGCTGTGCTCGACGAACCGCCAGTGTCCACCCCGTTCGAACTCGTAGCGTTCCACGTCGAGCCGGTTGCCCCGGCCCCACCACTGGGCGAGCAGTTCGGGCTCGGTGTAGGCGGCCCACACGCGGTCGCGGTCGGCGTCGAAGACGCGCTCGACCCGGATCTCGCGCTCGCTGGGCGTCGTAACGGCAAGCGGAGCAGAGGGATTCGTGGTGGTCATGACGTTCCTTTCGTTCGGTCGAGGAACTCCGCGAGGCGGTCCATGCGGCCCTCGATCATCTGCTGGTGGTTGCGGATCCAGTCCGCCTCCCGCTCGAGCGGGTTGGTGCCGAGCCGGCAGTAGCGCACCCGGCCCTTCTTCTCGGTGACGACGAGACCTGCCTCCTCGAGTAGCCGGACGTGTTTGGTGATCCCGGTCGGCGTCATCCGGTACCGGGCGGCCAGGTCGCTGATCGAGGCCGGTCCGGCACGCAGGTCCTGGAGGATCCCGCGCCGGGTGGGGTCCGACAACGCCGCGAACGTGGCATCGAGACTCGAATACTGAACCATTAGGTTCAGTGTTGCATCGGGGCGGAGCCCTGTCAACGGTCCGGGCGGGCCGATAATGTGCAGCTCATGCCGAAGTCCTTCGCCTTCACCACCGAGCTGGACCACCACGTCCGGGACGTGCACGCGGCCCTGATCGACGAGCGGTACTGGCTCGACCGGGTGGCGGACCGGGCGAGCGCCACCGCGGTGGTCGAGGAACCGCACGGTCCGGGCACCCTGCGCGTGACCGTCACGGACCGGTCCGAACCCTCGGAGCTGCCGTCGATCGTGCGCGGGATGCTGCGCGGCCCGCTGGTCATCGAGCGCACGGACGAATGGGGTCCGCTGATGGGCGAGGCCGCCGAGGGGCGGATGTCCGGAGGCGCCACCGGCCTGCCCGTCGCCCTCGAGGGACGCTCGCGGCTGCGGGTGAGCGAGACCGGCGGCACGTTCATCGACGTACAGGGGCAGGTCGTGGTCCGGGTCCCGCTCCTCGGGGGCCGGATCGAGTCGATGGTGCACGGGATGGTCCTGCAGATCGTCGAGAACGATCGGATCGCGATCGCGGCGTGGCTGTCGCGCTGACCTGCCGCGACCGCCCGCGCCGCGCCTGCTGCACCGCCGCGGCGGCGAGCCCTGTCACCGCGGTGTGATAAGCCGGTGGAGGACCGGAACACACCGAGCGACGAGGGGACCTGCGTGCTGACGCTGCACCGCGCCGAGCGCGCCGACACCCTGGCGGCCGCCCTCGCCGACCTGCTCGCCGTGCCCCTCGCCGACCCGTTCGCCCGCGAGCTCGTCGCCGTCCCCGCCAAGGGGGTCGAGCGGTGGCTGACCCAGCGGCTGTCGACGGTGCTCGGGGGCACCTGCGGCGACGGCGTCGCCGCCAACATCGACCACCCGTCGCCGGCACGGTTGGTGGACGAGGCACTGGCCGCCGCCACCGGCCGGGCTGCGGAGGACGACCCGTGGCATCCCGACCGGATGCTGTGGACGCTGCTCGACGTCGTCGACGACTGCCTCGACGAATCGTGGTGCACCGTCCTCGCCCGGCATCTCGGCCGCGACGGCGTCGATCACCGCGCCGGCCGTCGCTACGCCACCGCCGCCCACCTGGCCGGCCTGTTCCGCAGCTACTCCACGCAGCGCCCGGAGATGCTCGTCGACTGGGCCGCCGGACGCGACACGGACGGCACCGGCCACGGCCTCGCCGACCACCTCGGGTGGCAGGCACGGCTGTGGCGGCGGCTGCGCGAGCGCATCGGCGACGACAGTCCCGCCGAGCGGCTCACCGCCGCCTGCGCGCGGTTGCGCGCCGAGCCCGCGCTCGTGGACTGGCCGTCGCGGCTGTCGCTGTTCGGACCCACCCGGCTCACCGTCGCCCAGTGCGCCGTGCTGTCCGCGATCGCCGCGAACCGCGATGTGCACCTGTGGATTCCGCACCCCAGCCCGGCCATGTGGGAGGGGCAGGCGGCCGCGGAGCCGGTGCGCCGGCGCGCCGACGACCGCAGCGCCCTCGCGGTGCAACACCCCCTCCTGGCGAGCCTGGCCCGTGACGTGCGCGAACTGCGCGCGCACCTGGCCGGCCCCGGAGTCGCCGACGTGCACCACACCGGCCGGCCCGGCCCCGACACCCTCCTCGGCCGGCTGCAGGACGACCTCCGCGCCGACCGGCCCCCGGCCCGCTCCGCGGTCGCCGACGGCACGATCCGCATCCACGCCTGTCACGGCCCGGCCCGGCAGGTCGAGGTGCTGCGCGAGTGCCTGCTGCACCTGTTCGCGGACGATCCGGGTCTCGAACCGCGCGACGTGGTCGTCATGTGCCCGGACGTGGAGACCTACGCGCCGCTCGTGCAGGCCGCCTTCGGTCAGGGCGCCCTCGCCCAGCGCGACGCTTCCGGACACCCCGGGCACCGGTTGCGGGTGCGTCTGGCCGATCGGGGCCTGCGCCGCACCAACCCGGTGCTGGCGGTCGTGTCGACGCTCGTGGACCTCGCCGACGCGCGGGTGACCGCCAGCGAGGTCCTCGACCTCGCCGCCGCCGCGCCGGTGCGCCGGCGGTTCGGCCTCGTCGACGACGACCTCGAACGGCTGCAGGAGTGGACCGCCGCCGCCGGCGCCCGATGGGGCATCGGCAAGGGACAGCGAAACGCCTTCGGGCTCGGGGACTTCCCGCAGAACACCTTCGGCACGGCACTGGACCGGATCCTGCTCGGTGCGGCCGCCGACGAGTCGCAGAGCGAGTGGCTCGGGCTCACCCTCCCGCTCGACGACGTCGAGAGCAACGACATCGACCTGACCGGACGGTTCGCCGAGTACATCGACCGGCTGACGGTGGCGCTGCACGGCCTGCGCGGTCCGCAACCGGCCGCGCAGTGGGCCGCCGCCCTCGCCCGCGCACTGGACCTGCTGACCGACGTCGAGCCCGCCGACGCCTGGCAGCTCGCCCAGGCGCACCGCGAACTCGCGGCCGCCGTCGAGCACGCCGGGCCGGCGCCGCTGCGGCTCGCCGACGTGCGGGCCATGCTGGCGGCCCGGCTCGCGGGGCGGCCGACGCGCGCGAACTTCCGCACCGGTGAACTGACCGTGTGCACGATGGTGCCGATGCGGTCGGTGCCGCACCGGGTCGTGGTCCTGCTCGGCCTCGACGACGAGGTCTTCCCCCGCGCCGCGCACATCGACGGTGACGACGTGCTGGCATTGAACCCCTGTCTGGGAGAACGTGATCCGCGCAGCGAGGACCGGCAGTTGCTGCTCGACGCCGTCATGTCGGCGGGGGAGACGCTACTGCTGTTCTACACCGGTGCGGACCCGGTCACCGGCGCCCGCCGGCCCCCGGCGATCCCGCTCAGCGAGCTGCGCGACGTGGTCGAGACGATGGTCGGACCCGAGGGCATGGCCGAGGTCGTCACCCGGCATCCGCTGCAGCCGTTCGATCCGCGCAACTTCCGGCCCGGCCGCCCGCTGAGCTTCGACCGGGCCGCACTCGCCGGGGCGCGCGCCGCGCAGCATCCGGCGAGGCACCGGCCCGGGCTGCTGCACCGTCCGCTCGCGCCCGTCGCGCGCACCGACGTCGACCTCGCCGACCTCGTCGCGTTCGTCACCCACCCCACCCAGGCGTTCCTGCGGCAGCGGCTCGGGGTGCGGGTGCCCGACCGGGACGAGGACATCGCGGACGCCCTCGACATCGGGCTCGACCCGCTCGCCCGGTGGGACCTCGGCGACCGCATGCTCGAGGCGCTGCTCGCCGGCACGGACCCCGCGGACTTCCGGGCCGCCGAATGGCGGCGCGGGACACTGCCGCCGTACCGGCTCGGCGAGCTCGCGCTCGACGACGTCGCCGGCACCGTGGACGCCCTGGTGGCGGTGTGCCGGCCGATCTACACGGGACCGGCCGACACCGTCGACGTGAACGTCGACCTCGGCGACGGCCGGCGGCTGACCGGCACGGTCGGCGGGGTCCACGGCACCGTCGTCGCCCGCAGCACCTTCTCCCGGCTGGCGCCGAAGCACCGCCTCACCGCCTGGGTGCACCTGCTCGCCGTCGCCGCGTCGGACCGGCCGGGGCAGTGGCAGGCGATCACCACCGGCCGCGGCCGGTTCCGCAGCACCCCGGCCTGGCGGTCCACGATCAACGCCCCCGCCGACGCGCTCGAGCAGCTCGCCCGGCTCGTGGACCTGCGCGACCGCGGGCTGCACGAGCCGCTGCCGACGGCCACCGCCGCCGCCGCCGAGTACGCCGAGCGGCGACACCGCGGCGACTCCGTCGAGATGGGCGTCGACGCCGCCGCCCAGGAGTTCGGCTCCACCTACGGCGAACGCACCGACCGGCACATCGCCTACCTGTACGGCTCCGGCGTGACGCTGCGGGACCTGACCGCCGTCGCCGCCCGCGACGACGAGCAGGCGTGGCACGGCGAGCCCACCCGGTTCGGCGCCCTCGCGCGGCGCCTGTGGGAGCCGTTGCTGTCCAACGAGATCCAGGGGCGTCCGTGACCCGAACCGTGTCGAAGTTCGACCTGCTCGGGGCGCTCCCGACGGGCACCACCGTGCTCGAGGCCAGCGCGGGAACCGGCAAGACCTACGCCATCGTCGGCCTGGCCACCCGGTTCGTCGCCGAGGGGGCGGCGGAGCTGTCGCAGCTGCTGCTGGTGACGTTCAGCCGCGCCGCGACGCAGGAACTGCGCGAACGCACCCGGGACCGGTTCGCCGGCGTCGCGCGGGCGCTGGCCGACCCGGAGGCCGCGCGGCACCACCCCGACGAGCTGATCCGGCACCTCGCCGGCGGCGACGTGGCCACGCACCGGCGCCGGCTGCTGCGGGCCCTGTCCGACTTCGACGCCGCCACCATCGCCACCACGCACGGATTCTGCCAGCGCATGCTCGACGAGCTCGGTACCGCCGGCGAGCGGGACACCGACGCGGTGCTCGTCGAGGACGTCGACGACCTGACCATCGAGGTCATCGCGGACCTGTACCTGCGCCGGTACGGGCGGGCGGACAGGGCACCGATCTCGCATGCCGAGGCCGCGGAGGCCGCGCGCGCCGCGGTCTTCGACCCCCAGGCCGCCCTCGCCCCCGAGGGCGCCGACGGCACGCCCGCCGGGGAACGCGTCGAGTTCGCCCGGGCCGTGCGGGCCGAGGTCGACCGGCGCAAGCGCCTCGCGGGCCTGCGGGACTACGACGACCAGCTCGCGCTGCTGCACGCGGTGCTGACCGACCCGGAGCACGGCGAGGTCGCGTGCCGCCGCATCGGCTCCCGCTTCCGCGTCGTGCTCGTCGACGAGTTCCAGGACACCGACCCGCTGCAGTGGGAGATCCTGCGCAGCGCGTTCCACCGCCGCACGACCCTCGTCCTCGTCGGCGACCCGAAGCAGGCCATCTACGCGTTCCGCGGCGCCGAGGTGCTGAGCTACCTCGGCGCGATGGAGTTCGCCGACGGCCACCAGGAACTCGTCTGCAACTGGCGCAGCGACGGGAACCTGCTCGCCGCCCTCGACCATCTGTACGGCGGTGCGGCCCTGGGTGATCCGCGGATCGTCGCGCACCCGGTGGAGGCGGCGCAGCCGGCGTCCCGGATCGCCGGGGCAGCGCCGCTGCGGCTGCGGCACCTGCCGCGGACCGGGGCCGGCCCGTGCGGCGCCTCCGGTTTCCCGAAGGCCCAGGCGCTGCAGGAACGGGTGGCACGCGATGTCGCGGCCGACGTCGCGGCCCTGCTCGGTGGCGACGTCACCGTCGACCTCGGGGCCGGCCGCCGGCCCGTCGAACCCGGCGACGTCGCGGTCCTGGTGCGCACCAATGCGCAGGTCGCCCTCGTCCACGGGGCGCTCACCGGTGCCGGGATCCCGGCCGTGCTGGCCGGCGGGACGAGTGTCTTCGCGACCCCGGCCGCGCGGGAATGGCTGCGGGTGCTGCAGGCGCTCGAACAGCCGCACCGCCCCGACCGGGTGCGGTTGGCCGCTCTGACCTCGCTGATGGGCCGCACCGCCGAGGACGTCGATACCCGGGGCGACGAACTCGTCGCCGCGATCGGCACCCTGCTGCGCGAACTGGACGTCGTGTTCGAGCGGTCCGGCTTCGCCGCGCTCTTCGAGCGCCTCGCCGCGTTCTGCGACCTCGAACCGCGGCTGCTGGGATGGCCGGGCGGCGAGCGGGAACTGACCGATCTGCGGCACCTCGCGCAACTGCTCGACGAGACCGCGTCGGCCGAGGCGCTGGGTGTCACGGCGCTGACCCGCTGGCTGACGGAACGGATCGCCGAGGCGGGCACGGCCCGCGCCGACCGCAGCCGCCGCCTCGACAGCGACGCCGCCGCGGTGCAGGTGCTCACCGTCCACGCCAGCAAGGGCCTCGAATTCCCCGTCGTGTACGTGCCGTTCGCGTGGGAGTCGGGCGTCCGGTCGAAACCCGACCGGCTCCTGCTCCACGACGACGACGGCCGCCGCGTCCTCGACGTCGGCGGCGAGGGCAGCGCGGGCTACGGCGAGCGCCGCCGGCGCCACGACGAGGAGGTGGCCGGCGAGGAACTGCGCCTGCTCTACGTCGCGCTGACCCGCGCCCGCTGTCACCTGGTGCTGTGGTGGGCTCCGGGGTACAGCACCTCCGGTGCCCCGCTGCACCGCATGCTCTTCGGCCGCGTGCCGGGCACCTCCGAGATCGCCCACAAGGCGCGCGTGCCCGAGGACCCGATCGTGGCGCAGCAGCTGACCGGGTGGGCCGGCCGGGCCGCAGGCACGGCGTCCGTCGAGGCCGTCGGATCGGCGCCGATCCCCGCCGTCACGTGGGTGCGGCCGCACGAGACCGTCGTGGAACTCGAGGCCGCCCGCTTCGACCGCGAGCTCGACGACGCCTGGCGGCGCACCTCCTACACCGCCCTCACCGCCGCTGCCCACGAGGGGCCCGGCGCGGGCGCCGAGGCCGAACAGCCCGCGAAGACCGACGAACCCGAGGAACCCCCGCTGCTGCCGGCCGACGCGGCGGACGACGGCATCGCGTCCCCGATGAACCCGCTGCCCGGCGGGGCCGTGTTCGGCACCCTCGTGCACGCGGTGCTCGAGGTCGTCGACACCGCGGCCGCCGACCTCGGGGCGGAACTGCTGCGCTGTTGCCGCGACACCGTCGCCGAACAATTCTCCGACGTCGACCCCGAGGAGCTGGCCGAGGCCCTGCTGCCGGTCCTGCGCACCCCGCTCGCCGGGGGCGCGGGCACGCTCGCCGACATCGCTCCCGCCGACCGGCTCGCCGAACTCGACTTCGAGCTGCCCCTCGCCGGGGGTGACGACCCCGTCGCCACCACCGTCACCCTCGACGGTGTCGCCCGGCTGCTGCGTGCCCACCTGCCCGCCGGCGACCCGTTCGCGTCCTACGCCGATCTCGTGGGCATCCTCGAGCCGACCCCGCTGCGCGGCTACCTCACCGGCAGCATCGATTCGGTCCTGCGGATCCACGGCACCGAGCCGCGATTCGTGATCGTCGACTACAAGACGAACCGGCTCGGGCCGGAGGAGCTCACCACCGCCCACTACACCCGGGACCGGATGGCCGAGGAGATGCTGCGCGCCCACTACCCGATGCAGGCGCTGCTGTATGCCGTTGCCCTGCACCGGTATCTGCGGTGGCGGCTGCCCGGGTACGACCCGGCCGTGCACCTCGGCGGCGTGCAGTACCTGTTCGTGCGCGGCATGGTCGGCCCGGACACCCCCGCGGGCTGCGGCGTGTTCGACTGGGCGCCGCCGCCCGCCCTCGTCGCCGAACTGTCCGACCTGCTGGCAGGCAAGGAGGTCCCGTGACGAACGCCCAGGTGGCCCAGCGTGGCAAGGGGGCCCTGCGGGTCTTCAACGAGGCCGGGGTGCTCGCGGCCGCCGACGTGCACGTCGCGCTGCGGCTGGCCCAGCTGTCCGGGGAGACCGCCGAGGACGTGCACCTCGCGACCGCGTTGGCCGTGCGCGCCGTGCGTGCCGGTTCGGTGTGCCTGGACCTGACCCGGTTGCGGGAGGTCACCGTCGACGAGGCCGCAGAGGTGGATCTCGCGGCGCTGCCGTGGCCGGACGACGACGCCGTCGTCGCCGGGTTGCGCCGCAGTCCGCTCGTCGTCGGCGGCGACCGCGGCCCGCTGCGCCCGCTGCGCCTGGTGGACACCGCCGACGGTCCGCTGCTGTACCTCGAGCGCTACTTCCGTCAGGAAGAGACAGTCCGGCAGATCCTCGACGCCCGCGGGCTCGGTCATCCCGTCGTCGACGAGCAGACGCTCGAGCGGGGGCTGCGGGAGCTGTTCCGGGACCAGCGCGACCCCGGCCGCCCGGCCGCCGCACCGGATCGGCAGCGCATCGCCGCGGCGCTGGCCGCCACCGGGTGGACCACGGTCATCGCCGGCGGGCCGGGCACCGGCAAGACCCACACCGTCGCCCGGATCCTGGCGCTCCTGACCACGCTGCACGGCCCCGCCCTGCGCATCGGATTGGCCGCGCCCACCGGCAAGGCCGCGGCCCGGCTGCAGGAATCCGTCCGCGAGCAGGCCGAGCCGCTGGGCCTGCGCGCCGACCTGTCCGCGATGACCCTGCACCGCATGCTCGGCTGGCAGCGCGGCCGCACCCGGTATCGCTACCACGCCGGCAACCACCTGCCCTACGACGTCGTGGTCGTCGACGAGACGTCGATGGTGTCGCTGACCATGATGTGCCGGCTGCTCGAGGCCGTCCGCCCCGGCACCCGCCTGATCCTGGTGGGCGACCCCGACCAGCTGACCTCCGTCGACGCCGGCGCCGTCCTGGCCGACCTCGTCGCCCGTCCCGTCACCGCCGCGGGAAACCCCGTTCTCGGCCGCGTCGTCGGACCCGACCTCGACGCCGGCGACGACCCCGCCGAGGCGGCGCTCTCGCCGGGGGAACGGAACCGGCTGCGCGGCGGCGTGATCCGGCTCAGCCGCGGCCGGCGGTTCGGTGGAGACATCGCACACCTGGCCGTCGCCGTGCGGGAGGGCGACGCCGACGCGGTGATGCGGATTCTCGGGGGCGGTGGCACCGAGGTGTCCTTCCACGCCCCGAACGACCTGGAGGCCCTGCGGCACGACGTCGTCACCACCGCCGCGACCGTCACCGCCGCCGCCGTCGCGGGCGACGCCGGGACTGCGCTCGAGCAGTTCGAGACGCACCGCCTGCTGTGCGCGCACCGCGAGGGACCGTACGGGGTGCAGTGGTGGGCGCGGCGGGCGATGGAGTGGATCGCCACCGACACCGGCCGGCGGCTCGACGCCGAGCGCTGGTACCCGGGTCAGCCGCTGCTCGTCACCGCCAACGACCACGAGACCCGCATCTACAACGGCGACACCGGCGTCGTGGTCGTCGACGCCGCCGGCGAACCCGTCGCGGCATTCGCGCGCGGCAGGGAGCCGTTCCGGCTCCACCCGAGCCAGCTGTCGGCCGTGCAGACCGTGTACGCGATGACCATCCACCGCAGCCAGGGCAGCCAGTACGGCACGGTCTCGGTAATCCTGCCCCCACCCGAATCCTCGCTGCTGACCCGCGAATTGCTGTACACCGCGATCACCCGGGCGCGCGGTCACGTGCGCCTGATCGGCACCGAGGAAGCCGTCCGCGCCGGGGTCGAGCGGCGGGTGCTGCGAGCCAGCGGCCTGCGCCGGCAGCTGCCGGGCCCTCGGGCCGTCCGGTGATACCAAAGTGGTAGCATCGGACTCATGGCCATGACACTCCGGTTGACCGAAGAGCAGGAGCGAGCACTTGCGCTGTTGGCGGAGGCCGACGGTGTGAGTAAGCACGAGGCGACGGTGCGTGCCATCACGGAGGCGGCGGCGCGGCGCGTGCGGGACACGCGGGTGCAGGCGTTGTCCCGTGACGGCCGGGAGCGATACGCTGCGCTGCTCGACCGATTGGCTCAGTGAACGTCGAGTACCTGGAACTCGAGGATCTGCTCGCGCTTGCGGAGGATCTGGGAGTGCCGCACATTCGCGATCTCGGTCTCCTGGATTCGGCTGCGCACCGACCTCGCTCCTCGCTTTTCGGGCGTGATGCCTATCCGTCGATCCACGAGAAGGCCGCGGTGCTGCTCGAATCGATCGCGCGGAACCATCCTCTGGTCGACGGCAACACGCGGCTCTCGTGGATGGCGGTGTTCGTCTTCTACGGCCTCAACGGGCTCGATCTCGACGCGCCGGATGACGACGCGTACGACCTGGTGATCGCCGTCTCTACCGGGACGATCGACTACCGGGCAGCAGCCGAGACACTCGCCGGCTGGACGTAGCGTAGGTCCCCGACGAGCCGTATGAACGGCCGTGCGCCGGAGCGCCGAGTCGGGTCGGAACCCCAGCGGCGACGGGCGCGCGGTGCTCGACCAGGTGCCGGACGACGTGCCCGGCGTCCGCGCCGGCCCCGCCCACGAGCATCGAGCGGAACGACGACTGGAAGCACAGCCCGGTGAAGTACAGGCCGGGGATGTCGGTCACCACCCCGTGGTCCTCGAGCGGCCAGCCGTCCGGGCCGAGCACCGGCAGGTCGATCCAGTCGTAGACCTGGCGGAAACCGGTGCACCACAACACGTTCGTCACGTCGAGGACGCGCCCGCCGGCGAGGACCGGACGGCCGTCGACGACCCCGGTGACCCGTTCGGTGATCCGTTCGACGCCGAGCTCGGCGAGATCCTCCCGCTTGACCCGCAACAGCGGTGCGCCGTGCCGGCGTTCGTGTTCACGCACCTTCCGGCCGAGCGGGGTGCGTACGGAGAGCACGTGGCCCCACACGAACCACAGGACGGGGAAGAGCACCCGCATCCGGCGGCTCTCGATCCGCACCGGGAGCTGCCCGGTGTCGCGGCCGCACAGGATCGTCGGATGGGACGTCGCCACCTCGTAGGCGAGGTCGCCGCCGGAGTGGGAGGCGCCCACCACGAGCACCGGCCCGTCGTTCAGCTGTGTCGGATTGCGGTACTCGCTCGAGTGCAGCTGCACGATCCGCGGGTCCAGCTCCGCTGCGAATTCCGGGATGCTCGGGGTGCGGCCGAACGTGCCGGTCGCGACGACGACGTTGCCGGCCTCGATCCGCATCTCGCCGCAGTCGAGGAGGAAGCGGTCGCCGTCGCGTGAGAGCCGACGCACCCGGGTGCCGCCCGCGACGGGGAGATCGAACCGCGCGGCGTATGCCTCGAGATAGTTTGCGACGTCGTCCTTCGTCGGGAACCGGTGCGGATCGCCGGGGAACGGCATGCCGGGCAGGCCGTCGTATCCGGCGGGGCTGTACAGGCGCAGCGAATCCCAGTGGCTGCGCCAGTTGTCGCCGATCCGCCGGTTCGCGTCGACGATCAGGAAAGAGCGGCCGCGCCGGGCGAGGTGGTAGCCGGCGGACAGACCCGCCTGGCCCGCGCCGATCACGACGGTGTCGATCAGTCGGGGTGCACTGTCGGTGGTCATGGGGAACTCCTGGCTCGAGGGGTCTGGACGGACGACGTTAGGCGCCGCCGGCATCGGCCGCGTCGGGCGAACTATGTAGCCGGCCCGAGAACCCGGATGGGTAATTCTGTGCAGCTCAGAGCAGGTGGTGCTCGTACGCGTATGCCGTCGCGGCCGCCCGGGACGACACGTCGAGCTTGGTGAAGATGTTGCTCAGGTGCCGCGCCACGGTCTTCTCGCTCAACACGAGTTCACGGGCCACGGCCCGGTTGGTCTTCCCGGTGGCGACGGCCCGCAGCACTTCGACCTCGCGCGGGGTCAGCCGGCCCCGCGCGGCCGGCCGCGTCGGCACTCGCGCGAGGTCCCGCAGGTCCGGCTCGGCGTGCAGGTCCCGGAACGTCGCCGCCGCGGCCTCGTACTCGAGCCGCGCCGACTCGGCATCGCCGAGCGCATCACAGCAGCGGCCCTGCAGCACCCGCACCCGCGCGCACTCGTAGGGCGCCTCGAACCCGCGCCAGAGCCCGCACGAGCGGCGCAGCCGGTCGAGGGCGGCGCGCGGTGCGCCCTCGGCGAGCAGGACGGCCCCGGTGACCTGCTCGGCGATCGCGCTCAACGCCGGAGCGTCCTGTTCGCGGGCCAGCGCCGCGAGTTCGTCGGCGCTGCGGCGCGCGGCCGCGACGTCGCCGACGGCGAGCGCGACCTCCACGTGGCCCGCCAGCAGCCGCGGACGATAGAGGGGAAGCGATTCGCCGAGCGCCCGCCGGATCCCGGCGAGCGCCGCGTCGGGGTCGCCCTGACGCAGACGCAACAGCGCCATGCCCGGTTGGATCTCGCGGCCCAGCCGGCCCGCGCGGCGGTAGGCGTCCTCGGCCTCGTCGAACTCGCCGCGCAGCCGGTGCAGTTCACCCTGTTCGTACAGGGCCATGCCGACGGCCGGTTGCCCCGGTGGGTCCGACAGCCGACGGAAGGCGAGCCGGGCCAGGTCCATGGCCTCCGTCCAGGCGCCCTCCAGTTGTAGGATCTCCGCGCGGTGTACGAGGCACTGTCCACGGAACGGGACGAGGCCGGGCTGGGCGTCGCACCAGCGGCCGAGTGCCCGCGTCCATTCCCTGGCCCGCTGCAGCTGGAACGTGTCCTGGCAGGCCTCGATCACCGCGCAGTACACCAGGCCGGCCACGACCGGCGAGACCTCTTCGAGGGTCACGCCGACCATCACCTCGTCCAGCGTGCCGAGACCGCCGGTGACGTCGCCGAGCAGGATGCGGCACTGCCCGATGCCGAGGGTGCTCAGCGCGACGAGGTCGGCGTCGCCGCAGGACCGGCCGATTTCCTGGGCGGCGGTGAACGCGGGCAGGGCGTCGGCCGGGCGGTTCGCATGCATGTCCTGCACCGCCGCCGGCAGCAGCAGGAAGCCGCGCGTCGCGCAGTCCGGGCGTCCGGGCTCGCTCAGGTGCTGGGCCCGGGCGAGCCAGCCGCCGGCGCGCGCCACCTCACCACGGTTCATCAGCAGGAAGCAGAGCCAGAAGGCACTGCGTCCGGCCCGCTCGGGGTCGTCGGCGTCGAGATGGGCCGAGAACGCACGTTCGTACAGCGTCGCGCAGTCGTCGTCCCGGCCGACCAGATACGCCGACCGTGCGAACAGGTCGAGGTCGTCGGCGGTGAGGGGCTCGTGCGCGTCGGCGGCGCGGAACGCGTCGAACGCCCGCGTCCAGTCCCGCGCGTGGAACGCTGCCCGCGCGTGGTCGAGCACCGTCGACGGGCCCATCCTCGCTCCCTGCGGCGACCGAACGTGCACCGAGTGGTTGCCTGCGATCCTACGCCCCCCGGCCTCCCGGTCCGGGGCGCAGCGGAGATCAGTCCGGCAGGCCGGGCCGGGTACGGACCGGTGCCAGACCGGAGACGAGGACGACGGCGGTGATCGTTCCGGCGGCCATGATCGCGGCGAGCACCACGATCTGGAAGCGTCCGGCCTCGAGCGGGGACACACCCCCGAAGATCGCGCCGACGAAGGCGCCCGGCAGCGTCACCAGCCCGGTGGTCTTGGTCTGGTCGGTCGACGGGATCAGCGCCGAGTGGACGGCCAGGCGCGTGAGCTCGCGGGTGGACTGCCGCGGCGTCGCACCGAGCGCGAGCCAGCCCTCGACGGTGTCCCAGTTGTCCCCGGTCAGTTCCGTGAAGCGCCGCCCGGCGAGGGTCGCGATCGTCATGGCGTTGCCGACGACGATGCCGCCGATGGCCAGGACGTACCGCGGGGAGAACTCGATGGCGCCGGTGACGAAGACGATCGTGAGCGTCACGGCGATCCCGAGCGCCATCGCACCGGATACGAGGGCCACGTGTCCCGGGCTCCAGCCGATCCGGCGCGATGCGGTGAGAGCCGCCACGGTGAACATGACGAGCAGGGCGGCGCCCACCCAGATCGGATTCGTGATCACCCCGGACAGCACCACGCTGATCAGGGCCAGTTGCACGGCGCCCCGCAGCACCGCGATCGCCGGCGCGAACTGATGCGGGGCGCGGTAGCCCCACAGCACCGCGGTCGTCGTCCCGACGAGCAGTGCCACCCCGACGGCGGTGGGCACCAACTCCAGGGACCAGGTCACCTCCGGAGCGTATCCGCCGGTCGCGCCCCTGCAACATCACCTGTGTCTGCCGTCGGCAGACGAAGCGCCCCGGCGCGCGGAGCCGGCGCCAGGATGACGGTCATGATCACCACACCACCGCTGAACTACCGCGACCAACTCGCCGACCGGCTCTTCCAGCACCGCACGGTGCTGCTGACCGGGGAGGTGAACGACGACACGGCCGAACGGGTCTGCTCCGAACTCGTCCTGCTCGCCACGGCCGACACCGAACGCGACGTGGTCGTCTACATCAACTCGCCGGGCGGATCGGTCCTCGCCGGGCTCGCGATCTACGACACCATGAAGCTGATTCCGAACGACGTGGTCACCGTGGCTCTCGGGTTCGCCGCGAGCATGGGGCAGGTGCTGCTCGCCGCCGGCACGCACGGCAAGCGGATCGCCTTGGCGCACAGTCGCATCATGATGCATCAGCCGTCGGCGGGGATCGGCGGCACCGCGATCGACATCGCCATCCAGGCCGACAACTGGGAATACATGAAGCGCCAGTCCGAGGAGATCCTGGCGGCCGAGACCGGGCGCCCGGTGGAGCAGATCGCCGCCGACAGCGACCGGGACCGGTGGTTCACGCCCGAGCAGGCCCGCGAGTACGGCATCGTCGACGCAGTGGTCGACTCGTTCGGTCAGCTCGCCCCGTTCGCGGCCGGTCGCCGGATGGGGTTGTGATCATGTCCCAGTACACGATTCCGCACGTGATCGAACGGACGCCGGCGGGGGAGCGGTCCTTCGACGTGTTCAGCAGGCTGCTGAACGAGCGAATCATCTTTCTGGGCACGGAGATCGACGACGGCGTCGCGAACGTCGTGATGGCCCAGCTGCTGCACCTCGAAGCCGAGTCGCCCGATCGGGAGATCGGCCTCTACATCAATTCGCCCGGTGGGTCGAGCACCGCGATGATGGCCGTGTACGACACGATGCGGTTCCTGCGGCCGCCCGTCGCCACGTACTGCATGGGTCAGGCCGCGTCCGCGGCGGCGGTGCTGCTCGCGGCCGGAGCACCGGGCCGGCGCTTCGTGCTCGCCCACTCGCGGGTGCTGCTGCACCAGCCGTCGACGCAGGGGCAGGGCACGATCTCGGACCTGTCGCTCCAGGCCGCAGAGGTGTTGCGGATCCGCGCGCAGACCGAGGAGATCCTTGCCGAGCACACCGGTCAGGACCCGGCGCGCCTGCGCAAGGACACCGATCGGGACCGCGTCTTCACCGCGCAGGAGGCCATCGACTACGGGCTCGCCGACGAGCTGATCGTCGACCGCGAGCCGTAGTGGCCGGGCCGCAGGGTGCACTCCCCCCTTCGGGTGGCCGAATGTGACATGCGTTCGCTCGGATCGAAGCGGTGTGACATTCGGCCACGTTGGGTGGGGGCGCTCAGCGGATCAGGTTCCCCAGGTCGACCGGGATCTGCGCGCCGGTGATGTACTTCGCCTCGTCCGAGCACACCCACGCGACGACGGCCGCGACGTCCTCGGGCTGCAGGATCTCGTACGGCAGGGAGTTCATGTAGATCGGGCCGAGAGTGGTCGCGTACTTCGCGATCAGCGGGTGCAGGTCGCTGACCTTCATACCGGTCTCCACCCCGGCCGGGTGGACGGTGTTGACCCGGATCCGATGCTCGCCGAGTTCGTTCGCCATCGTCTTCGCCAGTCCGGTGATGCCGTGCTTCGTCGCGACGTAGTGGCCGGTGAACGGGGTGCCCTTGAGACCCGAGACGGAACTGGTGAAGACGACTGCGCCGCCCTCGCCCTGCTCGATCAGGTAGGGCACGGCGGCCTTCGCGGTGTGGAACACTCCGGTGAGGTTGACGTCCACCGTTTCGCGCCACTGCTCGAGGGTGATCTCCCACGACAGCGCGCCCGAGCAGATGCCGGCGTTGGCGACGACCACGTCGAGCCGGCCGAGCCGGTCCACGCCGTCGGCGAGTGCCCGCGAGAGCGCGTCGAAGTCCCTCACGTCCGCGGTCGTGGCGACGATGCGACGCCCGGTCGTCTCGACCAGCCGCACGGTCTCCGCGAGATCCTCCTCCGTGGCGCCCGGGTAGGCGGTCGAGGCGAAATCGATGCACGCGTCGATCGCGATGATGTCGGCGCCCTCCCGGGCGAACTGCACCGCCTCGGCGCGGCCCTGGCCGCGGGCTGCGCCGGTGACGAAGGCGACCTTGTTCTCGAAACGGCCGGCGGCATCCATGCTCGTCTCCTCGGCAGTGGGGGGATCGTCGGGTCGGACGCGGATTCTCCAGCCCCGAAGCGACGGGCGATACCACGGGTTCCGCTCAGCGGGACCGGGGCTCAGGCGGCGCACAGCTCCACGCGCGGGTCGCGCACCCGCTCGACCTGCGCGTTCACTCGCGCGGCGGTCAACCGCCGGATCCCGCGCGAGAGCAGGTGCTCGACGGGCAGGTGCAGCGCGCCGCACACCGAGCGCAGCACCTCCGACGACGGCTCCTTGCGGCCGCGCTCGATCTCGGACAGGTACTGCTTGGACATGCCGACCGCGGCCGCGACGTCGGCGAGGCTGCGGTCCTGATCCCGGCGTTCGTCGCGCAGGATCTCCCCGTAGACCTCGCGCAGCAGGCGCTCGGGCCGCGGCCGCTTGGCACGGTGCTGTCGGCGCCGGGCGTCGAGATCCGCGACGGCGGGCCGGTCCGCTGCTGACATGCCCCGAAGTCTCGCACGATGCCGGCGCCGGGGCCGGGGTATTCACCGACAGCGAAACGGGGGCCTCCGTCCGCGACGCGACGCGGCACGGCCGGCCGCGGTTCGGCAGCGCAGCCGATCGCCACCCCGCGGTTACCGCCTAGTAATAGAGCGCATGTTCTGTTATGGTCCCGCTGTGCCCCGCCCCCGCATCCATGACCTCGACGAGGTTCTCGACACCACCGAAAGTCTGGTGGTGGAGGGTGGCGCGAGTGCGGTGACGCTGCGTGCGGTCGCCGCGGCCACGGGGATGTCGAACGGCGCTCTGTATCACGCGTTCGGCTCACGAGGCGGGCTGGTCGGCCGGGCCTGGTTGCGCGCGGCCCACCGCTTCCTCGACCTGCAACACGCGGCGGTCGACGAGGTTCTCGGCTCCGCCTCGGCGCCGGGCTGGGCCGTCGGGGTCGACGCCGTCGTCGCAGCTGCCGATACCCCGGCGACGTTCGCCGCCCGCTTCCCCGAGTCCTCGCGTCTTCTGCTCACCGTCCGGCGCGACGAGTTGCTCGGGTCCGACCTGCCGGAGGATGTCGCCGCAGAGTTGAGCCGGCTCGATTCGGTTCTGGTCGCGCTGCTCGTTCGCCTGACTCGGACGTTGTGGGGCCGCGGCGACGCGCGTGCGGTCGCGGTCGTCGAGGACTGCGTCGTCGGTCTGCCCACAGGGCTGTTGCTCCGGCGTCGGCGTGTCCCCGACACCGCCTTGCGGCAACGCCTCGAGGCCGCGGTCCGTGCGGTTCTCGCCCTCGATCCTCCGCCGGCGCCGCCCCGGCGCGGCGGCCACACGAAAGGTTCTCGATGACTGCCACTCTGACCTACCGGGACAAGATCGCCGTCCTCGACCTCGGCGACGACGAGAACCGGTTCTCCCCGGACTGGCTCGACACCGTCGACCGCCTCCTCGACGAAGCGCAGCAGAACGCGCACGCGCTCGTCACCACGGCGACGGGGAAGTTCTACTCCAACGGCCTGGACCTGGAATGGTTGACGGCGCACGGTGATCGGGCGCAGTGGTACGTCGGCCGGGTGCAGGCGCTGTTCAGCCGCATCCTCACCTTCCCGTTGCCGACAGTCGCCGCGGTGGTCGGGCACGCGTTCGGGGCGGGCGCCATGCTCGGCATCGCGCACGACTACCGGGTGATGCGCGCCGACCGGGGCTACTACTGCTTCCCCGAGGTCGACATCCACATCCCGTTCACGCCGGGCATGGCCGCCCTGATCCAGGCCAAGCTGACCCCGCAGACTGCAGTCACCGCGATGACCACCGGGCACCGTTACGGCGGCCTCGAGGCCGAGGCTGCCGGCCTGGTCGACCGCACAGCCGGCGAGGGTACCGTCCTGGATGCCGCCGTCGAGCTCGTCACCCCGCTCGTGGGGAAAGACCCCGGCACCCTCGGTGTCATCAAGTCCACCATGTTCGCCACCGTGGTCGAGTCGCTCGCCCAGGGGCGGGCATGACCGGCCACGAGCGACATCCGGTATCGGGCGGAAGTGCGGGGCGCTAACCGGAATCCGTCGCCGGCAGCAGCGCCCGCACCGCGTCGATCGTGTCCGCCTCGGCAGCCGTCTTGTCGGGGCGGTAGCGCACCACCCGCGCGAATCGCAGCGCCACCCCGCCGGGGTAGCGCGGGCTGACCTGCACGCCGTCGAGTTCGATCTCCACGACCAGCTCCGGTCGCAGGTACACCGCGTGTGCGTCGCGGCTGCGTTCGTGACGCGGGAATTCCTCGGTCTGCCATTGCAGCAGCGCGTCGGTCAGCCCCTTGAACGTCTTGCCGACCATGATCGGTTCACCGCCGTCCGGGTCCCGCGCGCCCAGATGGAGATTGGACAGGTACCCGGTGCGGCGGCCGTAGCCCCACTCGGCGCCGAGCACCACCAGGTCGAGGGTGTGCTCCGGCTTGACCTTCTGCCAGGCGCGGCCACGCCGGCCCGCCGCGTAGGGCGCGGTGAGGTCCTTGACGACGACGCCCTCGTGTCCGGCGGCGAGCGCGGCCTCGAACTGGGCCTTGGCTGCGGCGTCGTCCGGCTGCAGCACGCCCGGGATCCGGTGCTCGGGGGCGACCCGCTGCAGGGCGTCGAGACGCTCGGCAAGCGGTGCGTCGAGCAGGTCGACGCCGTCGAGGTGCAGGCAGTCGAAGAAGTACGGGTGCAGCAACAGATCGTGGGCGGACTCGGCGCCGAAGCGGCTCATGGTCTCCTGGAACGGCCGGGGCCGGCCCGCGGGGTCGAGCGCCAGGGTCTCGCCGTCGAGCACCACCGACGTGCACGGCAGCGCGGCGACCAGATCGACGAGTTCCGGTACGCTGCCGGTGATTTCGCGCAAGGTGCGGGTGAACACCCGCACCGTCTCGTCGTGGCGGTGCACCTGGATGCGGGCGCCGTCGAGCTTGTATTCGACGCTGACGTCGCCGCCGAACCGGCTGTAGGCGTCGGCGAGGGACGGCGCGGGAGAGGCGAGCATCGGCCTGATCGGCCGGCCCACCTCGAGACGGAACGCGGTGAGCGCGTCGGCGCCGCCGGTGAGCGCGGCGGCCGCCGTCACGGACAGTTGCCCGGAGAGCATGAACGCCCGGCGCACCGTCTCGGCGGGCAGACCGGCCGTGGCGGCCACCGCGTCGGTCATCACGCCCTCGAGCGCGCCCTGCCGCAGATCCCCGGTGAGCAGCCGCACCAGGAACTCCTGTTCGGCGGTGGTGGCCGCGCCGAGCAGCGTGGCGAGCAGTTCGCGGCGCCGCCCCGTCGATCCGGTCCCGGCCAGACCGGCGAGCTCGGTGAAGGCCCGGTCGACGTCGGAGACGGTCAGCGACGGCGCGTCGGCCGGGTCGACGCGGGCCCCGGCGAGGGTGCGCCAGCCCACGCCGATGCGGCCCTGGCGGGGCTCGCCCGCCAACCACGACACCGCGGGCTCGACCTCCACGGGGTCGAGGACGGCGAGGAGGCTGCGCAGTTCTTCCACCTTGGTCCGTCGCGACCGGGTGGTGCCGACGGCCCGTGAGGTGGCGACGATCGTCGAGAAGAGCACGTCCCGACCGTACCGACCCCCGCCGGTTCCGGCGCAGGTTCACCGCCGGTTCCGGCGCAGGTTCACCGCCGGTTCCGGCGCAGGTTCACCGCCGGCCGGTCAGTCGCCGACGCGTTCGCCCGTCTCCGGATGGAACAGGTGCACCGAGCCCTCCCGCTTGCGCAGCCGGATCGTGTCCGCGAGCCGGGCCGGGGTGCGGGTGAGCGACCGCGCGACGAGGGTGGTGTCGCTGCGCGCGACGCGGGTGTACACGTACGACTCGCTGCCGAGTTCCTCGACGAGGTCGACGATGGCCTCGACGCCGTCGCCGTCCGTGATCTCCAGCTGTTCGGGCCGGATCCCGACGGTGACGGTCTCGAGGCCGGCGCGGTGCAGCGAGGCGATGCGGTCCCGTTCGACGTCGACGACGGTGCTGCCGATCTGCACGCCGCCGTCGACGATCCGCGCGTCGAGCAGGTTCATCGCGGGCGAGCCGATGAACCCGGCGACGAACGCGTTGGCGGGCCGGTCGTACAGCTCGGTGGGGGAGGAGAACTGCTGCAGCGTGCCGCCGCGCAGCACCGCCACCCGGTCGCCCATGGTCATCGCCTCGACCTGGTCGTGCGTGACGTACACCGTGGTGGTGCCGAGACGCCTTTGCAGCGCGGCGATCTGGGTGCGGGTCTGCACCCGCAGCTTGGCATCGAGGTTGGACAGCGGTTCGTCCATGCAGAACACCTGCGGTTCGCGGACGATCGCCCGGCCCATCGCGACGCGCTGCCGCTGGCCGCCGGAGAGCTTGGCGGGCTTGCGGTCCAGGTAGTCGGTGAGGTCGAGCAGCTTCGCCGCCTGCTCGACCTTGCGCCGCCGTTCGTCGGCGCTCACACCGCGCATCTTCAGTGCGAAGCCCATGTTCTCGGCGACGGTCTTGTTCGGGTACAGGGCGTAGTTCTGGAAGACCATCGCGATGTCACGGTCCTTCGACGGCACACCGACCATGTCGCGGCCGCCGATGCTGATCGAGCCCTCGTCGATGTCCTCGAGTCCGGCGAGCATCCGCAGCGCGGTGCTCTTGCCGGAGCCGGACGGTCCGACCAGGACGACGAACTCCCCGTCCTGGATGTCCAGGTTCAGCGAGTCGACGGCGAGGGTGTCGGAGTTCTCGTAGATGCACGACGCGTTGCGGTAGGTGATCTCGGCCATGACGATTCCTTCGAAAGTGATCGGGGGAGTTACTTGATTGCGCCGAACGACAGGCCGCGCACGAGCTTGTTCTGGGCGACCCAGCCGGCGAGGACGACGGGCAGCGCCGCCATCGTCGCGGCCGCGGACAGGCGAGCCCAGTACAGGCCCTCGCCGGTGATGAAGCCGACGAGGAACACGGGAATTGTCTGCGCCTGTACCGCCGTGAGGTTGACGGCGAAGAAGAATTCGTTCCAGGAGAAGATGACGCAGATCAGGGCGGTGGCGGCGATGCCGGGCGAGACGAGCGGCAGGATCACCTCCCGCACCGACGTCCACAGGCCGGCGCCGTCCATGCTCGCGGCCTCGAGCAGCTCGCCCGGCACCTCGAGGAAGAACGAGCGCATCATCCACACCGCGATCGGCAGGTTCATCGCGGTGTAGAGGATGATCAGGGCCCAAATATTGTCGAGCAGGCCGATGTTCGCGACGATCACGTACAGCGGGATGATCGCGGCGACGATCGGCAGCATCTTCGTGCTGATGAAGAAGAACAGGGCGTCCTTGGTCTTGCGCACCGGCCGCAGCGACAGGGCGAACGCGGCGGGCACGCCGAGCAGCAGGACGAGGATCGTCGACACGCCGGTGGCGAACGCCGAGTTGAGCAGGCTGACACCGACGCCGGTGTCGAACACCGCGCGGAACTGGTCGAGGGTGGGTGTGAAGAAGAACTTCGGTGGATCGGAGTAGGCGTCGGCCTCCTGCTTGAAGGCGGTGAGCACCATCCAGAACACCGGGAAGAAGAACCCCAGGGCGGCGATCCAGGCGACGACGCCCCATGGATTTGCCTTGCGGTGCTTACGTTTCCGGGGGCGCGCCGGGACGGTCTCCGGTGCGGGGAGCTGCTGTGTGGTGGGGGCGGTGGTGCTCATCAGGCGGCCTCCTCCTTGCCCGTGAACGATGTGAAGATCAGCCGCAGCGCGACGGTGGCCACGACGATGGTGGCGACGACGACCACCACGCCCATGGCGGCGGCCTGGCCGATGTCGAAGCCGAGGAACGCCCGCTGATAGATGTAGAACGGCAGGTTGGAGCTGGCGGTGCCCGGTCCGCCCTGGGTCATCATGTAGATGGCGTCGAACGTGTTGACCAGGTGGATCGCGCCGAGCACGGCGCCGAGTTCGATGAACCGCCGCAGGTGCGGCAGCGTCAGCTCGCGGAACAGGGCGAAGGCGCCGGCCCCGTCGACCCGGCCGGCCTCGAGAGTGTCACGCGGCATGGACTGCAGCCCGGCCAGGATGAGCAGCATCATGAACGGGGTCCACTGCCACACCAGGTTGGCCATCACCGCGGCGAGCGGGTAGCGGCTGACCCAGTCGATCTGCCCGACGCCGAACGGGGAGAGCACGAAGTTGACGATGCCGAACACGGGATCGAACATCGCGGTCTTCCACATCAGCGCTCCCGCGACGGGGGTGACCAGGAACGGCGTGATGAGCAGGGTGCGGACGATGCCGCGGCCGAGGAAGACCCGGTCGAGCAGCAGCGCGAGCAGCAGGCCCAGCACGACGGAGATCAGCACGGTGCCGACGATGAGGATCACGGTGTTGACGGCGACCTCGCGGAACTGGCTGTCGCGGAAGACGTCCGCGTAGTTCTGCAGGCCCACGAAGCTGCGCGAGCCCGGGCGCACCAGGTTCCACGACTGCGTGGAGTAGTAGAGGGTGAACACGAACGGGATCTGCGTGACCACGATCATGAAGATCAGGGCCGGCAGCAGGGGCCCCCGGCGGCGCCAGCCTTCCGCGCGGGAGACCGCGTCGCTCTTGGCTTCCCGCACCCGGCGGATGCGTTCCGAGTCGTCGGCGGTGGGTGCGCCGACTGCCACGGTTGTCATTGTTGATCCTCCCGATAGGTGGCACCGACGACGTCGGCGTATTCCTGGGCCTGTTCCAGCGCTTCGGTGACGGTCTTCTGGCCGGCGATCGCGGCGCTGATCTGCTGGCTCACGCGGGTTCCGAGGTCCTGGAACTCGGGGATGGCCAGGAACTGGACGCCGGTGTAGGGCACCGGCTCGACCGTCGGGGCGTCCGGGGTCGCGTTCTCGATGGACCGGAGGGTGAGCGGCCCGTAAGCGGCTGCGGCCTCACGGTATTCGGGGATCTCGTAGGTGGACAGCCGGCTGCCGGGCGGCACCCGCTCCCAGCCGAGGGTCTCGCCGACGGTGCGCAGGTACTCCTTGCTCGTCATCCACGAGACGAACCGCCACGCCGAGTCCGCGTTGTCGCTGTCGACGGGGATGCCGAGCGACCAGCTGTAGAGCCAGCCCGCGTCGTCCTTGACCCGGATCGGTGCCGGCGCGTACCCGATCTTTCCGACCACGTTGCTCGACGCGGGGTCCTCGAGGGTGGAGACCGCCGACGTGGAGTCGTACCACATCGCGACGCGGCCCTGGGCGAGCTGCGTGGCGCATTCGCTGAAACCGCTGGTGGCGGCGCCCGGCTGGCCGTGCTCGCGCACGAGGTCGACGTAGAACTGCACGGCCTCGACGACCTCGGGACTGGTGAGCTGCGCGTTCCAGTTCTCGTCGTACCACCGGCCGCCGAAGGTGTTGATCACCGTGTTCAGCGGGGCGAGCACCTCACCCCAGCCGGGCTTGCCGCGCAGGCAGATCCCGGCGGTGTCGGGGCTGTCGAGGCGGGCGGCGGCAGCGGCGACCTCGTCCCATGTGGGGGTGGGGGACAGGGCGATGCCGGCCTGCTCGAACAGGTCCTTGCGGTACATCAGGAACGAGGACTCGCCGTAGAACGGCACCGAGTACATGTCGCCGTCGTAGGACAGCGATTCGCGCAGGGAGGGAATGAAGTCGTCCTCGTCGTAGCCCTCCGTCTGCCGGGCGTAGTCGGAGAGGTTGGTCAGCCAACCGTTCTCCGCCCACTGCGGGGTCTCGTAGTTGCTGATCATCACTACGTCGAACTCGCCGCCGCCCATCGCGGTGGAGGCCGTGATCTTCGCGCGGGCCTGGTTCTCCGAGAGCGTGACGAACCGCAGGTCGATGTCCGGGTTCTCGGCCTCGAACTGCGCGGCGAGTTGCTGGGCGTCCTGCATCTGGGAATTCGACACCATCGCGATGGTGACGGTCTGGTCGGAGGCGCCGAGCGAGCCGGCGCCGGCGCAGCCGGTGAGCGTGAGGCTGAGCGCCCCCGCTCCGGCCACCAGCATTCGGGTGGTCGTTCTGGATGTGTTCACCGATCGTCGCCTCTTCTTCGGTCTCTCCGGTGGGGTTATCGGTCGAGTAGCCAACGTGCGCACTCGATGTCGCACACGAGCATGGTGGCCAGGCCGCCGCGCAGCGCCCCGAGCGCGGCCTGGTGTTTGGCGGCCCCGCCGGTGACGAGGACCGTGCCGGGGCAGGCGCGGATGTCGTCGAGCGAGACCGACACGGCGCGACGGTCGAGGTCCCCGCCGACGGCCGTGCCGTCGGCGTGGAAGAACCGTCCCGCGATCTCCCCGACCGCGCCGAGGTCGGTGAGGGAGTCGAGCATGGCGGTGTCGAGGTAGCTGCCCTCGAACAGGGTGGTCGACGTGGACACCGCCCCCACGCCGAACATCATCATGTCGGCGCGGCGGCCGATGTCCAGGGTGCGGGAGATCATCGAGTCGGCACGCATGGACGCGACCGTCGCGGGGTCGGCGTACAGGGGAACGGGGAGGCGGACCATCTTGGCCTGCAACTGTTCCGCGCATCGTCCGAGCACGTACTCGGCGCCGGTCTGGTAGTCGGACGCGGTGACGGCGCCGTCGAGCTGGACGATCGTCGCGCAGGTCGCCCCGCCCGGCGGCAGGGCCTGCGCGACGGCCACGGTCTCCGGGCCCCACGTGAATCCGAGGGTGTCCGTCGCGCGGATCCGCCGGCTGATCAGGGCGGCGGCGGCCCGTCCGACGCCCGCGAAGCTGGCGGCCTCGTCGAGCGGGCCGGCCGCGTCCACGCCGTCGCCGACGACGACGGCCTCGAGCAGGCCGAAGCGCTCCTCGAGGGCGCGTTCCTCGTCGGCGTGCAGGTCGTCGCGCAGGTTGGCCGGCACGTTCACCTCGATGCGCACCAGGCCCTGGGCCCGGGCCCGGGCGACGAGGCGTCCCGCGGTCGGCCGGGAGACGCCGAGGCGCGTCGCGACCTCCGCCTGGGTGAGGCCGTCCAGGTAGTACAGCGTCGCCGCGCGCAGCGCCAGGCGCAGCTCCTCCGGCGCGGCGGCGGCCGCGGGCTGGTTCGTCACGTGGGGGACGGTCACGACATCTCCTGGTTCGGAGGAACACCGTGAGCAAATGCTCATGGGTGCGTTCATTTGCTCAGTACGCTAGCATCGGCAATGTGACCCACACAACACCCCCGTCGATCCCGGCCGGCATGCGCGCCGCCGTCCTCGTCGAACCCGGACGGATCGAGATGCGCGAACGGCCGGTCCCCGAACCCGCACCCGGCGACGTGCTCGTCCGGGTCACCTCCGTCGGCGTGTGCGGATCGGACACGCACTACTACCGGGAGGGCCGCATCGGCGAATTCGTCGTCGAGGCCCCGCTCGTCCTCGGCCACGAGGCCGCCGGCACGATCGCCGCGGTCGGCGCCGGCGTCCCCGCCGGCCGGGTCGGGCAGCGTGTGTCCATCGAGCCGCAGCGCCCCGACCCCACCACCGACGAAACCCGGCGCGGGCGCTACAACCTCTGCCCGCACATGCGGTTCTACGCCACCCCACCCGTCGACGGCGCCTTCTGCGACTACGTCACCATCGGGGCGGAATTCGCCCACCCCGTGCCCGACACCGTCTCCGACGACGCCGCCGCCCTCTGTGAACCGCTGTCCGTGGGCATCGCCGCCGTCCGCAAGGCGGGCGTCACCGCCGGTTCCCGGGTCCTGGTCACCGGCGCGGGCCCCATCGGGATCGTCACCGCGCAGGTCGCCCGCGCGTTCGGCGCCATCGACATCGTCGTCACCGACCTCGACGCGGACCGGCGCGCGCTGGCCCGGAAGTTCGGGGCGACCGCCACGCTCGACCCGCGCACCGACGACGTCAGCGACCTGCACGTCGACGCCTACATCGACGCCTCCGGCGCCCCCGCCGCGGTCGCCGCCGCGATGCGGGCGGTCCGGCCCGCCGGCACCGTCGTCCTCGTCGGCTCCGGCGCCGAGACGATGAACCTGCCGGTCCAGCTGATCCAGAACCGCGAGCTGGTCCTCACCGGCGTCTTCCGTTACGCACACACCTGGCCGACGGCGATCGCCCTCGCCGCCACCGGCCGCGTCGACCTCGACGCGATGGTCACCGCCCGCTTCCCGCTCGAGAGGGCGGCCGAAGCACTCGAATCCGACCGGACACCCGGCAACATCAAGACCGTCGTGCGGGTGCACCCCGGCGACGACACGTAAGGAGCCCCGAAGTGGACCTGGGGGAGAACACCCTGAACGCCCTGCCCGTCCCTGGCCCGACCTACTCGCGCCGCGACATCGGCGTCGGCATCGTGCATTTCGGGGTCGGCGGATTCCATCGTGCCCATCAGGCGATGTACGTCGACCGGCTGCTCGAACGCGGCGCCCGCAACTGGGGCATCTGCGGCGTCGGCGTCATGCCCGGCGACCGCCGCATGCGCCACGCCCTCGCGTCCCAGGACGGCCTCTACACCCTGATCCTGCGCCACCCGGACGGCAAATGGGAACCGCGGGTGATCGGTTCGATCGTCGACTACCGCTACGCCCCCGACGATCCCGAGGCGGTGATCGAACTGATCGCCGCACCCACCACCCGCGTCGTCTCGCTCACCGTCACCGAGGGCGGTTACAACATCCGCCACGACACCGGCGAATTCGACGTCGACGACCCCGCCGTCCGCCGCGACCTCGAGCACCCCGACGCGCCGGCCACCGTCTTCGGCCTGGTCACCGCCGCGCTCGCGCGCCGCCGGGAGCGCGGGCTGCCGTCGCCGACGATCATGTCGTGCGACAACATCGAGGGCAACGGCACCGTCGCCCGGCGGGCTTTCACGTCCTTCGCCGAACTCGTCGACCCCGATCTCGCCGGCTGGATGCGCGAGCACACCCGGTTCCCCAACTCGATGGTCGACCGCATCACCCCCGTCACGACCGACGACATCGCCCCGGAACTCGACGCCCGCTTCGGCGTCCGCGACCGCTGGCCCGTCGTCTCCGAACCGTTCACCTCGTGGGTGCTCGAGGACGACTTCTCCTGCGGCCGTCCGGCCTTCGACGAGGCCGGGGTGCAACTCGTCGACGACGTCGCGCCGTACGAGTTGATGAAGCTGCGCCTGCTCAACGCGAGCCACCAGGCGCTGGCCTACTTCGCCCACCTGTGCGGCTACCGCTACGTGCACGAGGCCGCCCAGGACCCTCTGTTCGCGGAGTTCCTGCTCGACTACATGGACACCGAGGCCACCCCCACCCTGCGGCCCGTGCCCGGCATCGACCTCGCGCAGTACAAGCGCACCCTGATCGAGCGCTTCGCCAATCCCGAGATCCGCGACACCGTCGCCCGGCTGTGCGCCGAATCCTCCGACCGCATCCCGAAGTGGCTGCTGCCGGTGGTGCGGGAGAACCTCGCCACGGGCGGATCGGTGCGCCTGGCCGCCGCCGTCGTGGCCGGCTGGGCCCGCTACGCCGAGGGCATCGACGAGGCCGGCGACCCCATCGAGGTCGTCGACCGGCTCGCCGACACCCTCGGGCCCCTCGCCCGCAGCCAGCGCGAGGAGCCGACCGCCTTCCTCGGGAACCGGTCCGTCTTCGGGGATCTCGCCGATCAGCCGCGGTTCGTCGAGGCCTACCTGTGGGCGCTCGGGTCCCTGCACCGCGTCGGGGCCCGCGCCACCCTGCAAGCCCTGCGCAGCAAGGTCGGATCGTGAACGGGCCCGTCCTCGTGATCGGCGAGGCGCTCGTCGACATCGTCCGCCGGGGCGCGGCCGAGCCCGTCGAACACGTCGGCGGCAGCCCGCTCAATGTCGCCGTCGGCCTCGGCCGGCTCGGCCGCGACGTCGAGTTCGTCACCCATATCGGCGACGACGACCGCGGCCGCCGTATCGTCGGCCACCTCGCGGCCTCGAAGGTGCGGCTCGCCGCCGGCAGCAGCACCGCGGCGCGCACCCCGACCGCGACCGCCGTGCTCGACGAGAACGGCTCCGCCACATACGAGTTCGACCTGGAATGGCAACTGCCCGATCCTCGTCCCACGCCCGGTGCCCGGCACGTGCACACCGGATCCATCGCGGCCCTGCTCGAACCCGGCTGCGAGGCCGTCGCCGCGCTGCTCGACCGGCACGTGCCCACCGCGACCGTCAGCTACGACCCGAACGTCCGGCCCGCGCTCGTCGGCGACGACCCGCGCGCCCGCGACCGCATCACCCGGTTCGTCGCGGGCGCCGACGTCGTCAAGGCCAGCGACGAAGACCTGCGCTGGTTCGCCCCCGGCCGCGACCCCCGCGACGTCGCGCGGGAGTGGCTCGCGCTCGGGCCGGCACTCGTCGCGGTGACGCTCGGTGCGGGCGGTGCCGTCGCCGTCGCGCGGTCCGGCGCCGTCGAGGTCGCCGCGCACCCGGTCGAGGTCGTCGACACCGTCGGCGCCGGCGACGCGTTCATGGCCGGCCTGCTCGACGCCCTGTGGACCCAGGAGCTGCTCGGCGACCGCGAGGGCCTGCGCGGAATCGGACCGGACGCGCTGCGCACGGCCCTGGACGTCGCCGCGCTCACCGCGGCCCGCACCGTCGCGCGTGCCGGCGCGGACCTGCCCACCCGCGACGAGCGGGACGCCGACCCGAAGGAGCCGTGGTGACGCTCGTCGCCGGGATCGACTCGTCCACCCAGTCCTGCAAGGTGCTCGTCTGCGACGCGCACACCGGCCGCATCGTGCGGCAGGGCCGCGCCCCGCACCCCGACGGCACCGAGGTCGACCCGCGTGCCTGGGCGGACGCCCTCGACCGCGCCGTCGCCGCCGCCGGCGGGCTCGCCGACGTCGCCGCGGTGTCGGTCGGCGGTCAGCAGCACGGGCTGGTGACCCTCGACGAGACCGGGACGGTGGTGCGCCCGGCGCTGCTGTGGAACGACACCCGCTCGGCCGCGGCCGCCGCCGACCTCGTCGCCGACCTCGGGGGCGGACAGAAGTGGGCCGACGCCGTCGGCGTCGTCCCGCTCGCCGCGATCACCGTCGCCAAGGCCCGCTGGCTCGCCGACCACGAGCCCGCCCGCGCCGACCGCACCGCGGCGCTGTGCCTGCCGCACGACTGGCTGACCTGGCGGCTGGCCGGAGGATCGGACATCGGTGCGCTGATCACCGACCGCAGCGACGCCAGCGGCACCGGCTATTACAGCGCCGCCGACGACGCCTATCGCACCGACCTGCTCGAACTGGCGTTGCGCGGCCGGCGGCCCCTGCTGCCCCGGGTGGCCGGACCGGCCGAACAGGTCGGGGAGACGAGCCGGGGCGCCGCGCTGGGACCCGGCGCCGGGGACAACGCCGCCGCCGCCCTCGCCCTCGGTGCGCGCGAGGGCGACGTGATCGTCTCCGTCGGCACGTCGGGCGTGGTCTCGGCGGTCTCGGTCACCTCCACCCGCGACCCCGACGGGCTGGTCGCCGGCTTCGCCGACGCCACCGGCCGCCACCTGCCGCTCGTGTGCACCCTCAACGCGGCGCGGGTCCTCGACGCCACCGCCGCGCTGCTCGGCGTCGACCACGACGAACTGTCACGGCTCGCGTTGTCGGCCCCGCCCGGCGCCGGCGGGCTCGTGATGGTGCCGTACCTCGAGGGCGAGCGCACCCCCAACCGCCCCGGCGCGACCGGCGCGATCCACGGCCTGCGCCTGACGAATTCGACGCGGGAGCACCTGGCGCGCGCGGCCGTGGAGGGGCTGCTGTGCTCGCTCGCGGACGGCCTCGACCACATCACCGCGCAGGGCGTGCCGGTGCGACGGGTGCTGCTCGTCGGTGGCGGCGCCCGTTCCCGCGCGCTGCGCGAGGTCGCGCCCGGCGTGCTCGGGGTCCCGGTCGAGGTGCCCGAGCCGGGCGAGTACGTCGCCGTCGGCGCGGCCCGCCAGGCGGCGTGGGTGCTCGACGGCGGTGCGGAACCACCGCGGTGGCAGGGTGGTGCCGTGCAGCGTTACGAGACCGACCCGATGCCGGCCGTGCGCGCCCGGTACGCGGAGGTCCGCGACCTGACCGAGGACACGATCCGTTGCAGCTGACGCGGGTGGCCTGCTCAGGACAGGCCGAAGGCACTGGCCAGGAAGTCGATCAGCCAGGAGAAGATCTCGACGGACCCGATCACGCTCGAGCCCTCGTCGGTGGTGTCGGCGAGGGCCGTGCCGGGCGCGAGCGCCGACAGGACTGTGGCGCCGAGAACTGCCGTGGTGATGCGAGCCGACGTCCGCATGAGCGTCTCCTTCCGACGGGTATCGAAACCAGTTCATGATCGCCCGGGCATGCACCGGTTCGCGACCGCGATGAGTTCCGGTTCCGTCTCGGGTCGATATCTGTGACACCGAGGGCAGTGCCGTCATCCACCCGAGCAAGGAGAAGACGATGCCGAAGATCACCCCGTTCCTGTGGTTCGACACCGAGGCCGAGGACGCGGCCAAGTTCTACACCAGTGTGTTCCCCGACTCCCGCATCCTGGGCACCACCTACTACCAGGACGCCGGCCCCAAGCCGGCCGGCACCGTCATGGCCGTCGACTTCGAACTCGACGGCCAGCGCTACGTCGCGTTCAACGGCGGCCCGGAGTTCTCGTTCTCCGAGGCGGTGTCGCTCCAGATCGACTGCGCCGACCAGGACGAGGTCGACCACTACTGGAACGCCCTCACCGAGGGCGGGGAGGAGAGCCAGTGCGGCTGGCTGAAGGACCGCTTCGGGCTGTCCTGGCAGGTGGTGCCGCGGCGGCTCTACGAGCTGCTCTCCGACACCGACCCCGAGGTGGGACGGCGCATCACCGAGGCGATGTTGCAGATGCGCAAGATCGAGATCGCGCCGCTCGAGGACGCCGCCCGCGGCTGAACCGGCGCGGCGGCCGAGCCCAGCTATCACCGCGGTGGCGGTGATAGCTTTCGGTCGATGACCACGCGCACCGAGCGGCTCGACGAGCTCCCGTTCACCCGCAAACACGGCAGGCTGCTGCTCGGCTCCGGTGTGGGCTGGGCGCTCGACGCCATGGACGTCGGGCTCATCTCGTTCGTGATGGCCGCCCTGGCGGTGCAGTGGGGCCTGAGCACGACCCAGTTGTCGTGGATCGGTTCGATCGGCTTCGTCGGGATGGCCGTCGGCGCCGCGCTCGGCGGCCTGCTCGCCGACCGGATCGGCCGGCGCCAGGTGTTCGCGGTGACACTACTGGTGTACGGCCTGGCCACCGGTGCCGCCGCGCTCGCCGGCTCCGTCGCGGTGCTGATCGTGCTGCGGTTCGTCGTCGGTTTGGGTCTCGGGGCCGAACTTCCGGTGGCGTCGACCCTGGTCAGTGAATACGCGCCGCGTCGGCAGCGCGGCCGCATGGTGGTGGCGCTCGAGGCGTTCTGGGCGGCCGGGTGGATCCTCGCCGCCCTCATCGGCTACTTCGTGATCCCGCTCGGCGACGACGGCTGGCGCTGGGCGCTGGCCGTGGGGATCGTCCCCACCCTGTACGCGGTGGTCGTGCGGTTCGGCCTGCCCGAATCCGTCCGGTACCTCGAGAGCCGTGGCCGCTACGGCGAGGCCGAGACGGCCGTCCGGTCCTTCGAGACGTCCGCCGGCGTCGACGCGCCCCCGGACCAGGAGGAGACGTCGCGCCCGGTGCGCACCGACCCGGCGGCGGCCGAGTCGATCTGGTCGTCGCGGCTGCGGCGCCGGACCGTCGCCCTGTGGACGGTGTGGTTCGGCATCAACCTCTCGTACTACGGGGCCTTCATCTGGCTGCCCAGCCTGCTGGTCACCCAGGGCTTCGATTTGGTGAAGTCCTTCGAGTACACGCTGATCATCACGCTCGCGCAGTTGCCGGGGTACGCGGTCGCCGCGTGGCTGATCGAGGTGTGGGGGCGGCGCGCCACCCTGGCGAGTTTCCTCGTCGGCTCGGCGGCGGCCGCGGGGCTGTTCGGCCTCGCCGACACCCCCACCCGGATCGTCGCCGCCGGAATGGCGTTGTCGTTCTTCAACCTCGGCGCGTGGGGCGCGCTGTACGCGATCGGTCCGGAACTGTATCCGACGTCGGTGCGGGCCGCCGGGACCGGTGCGGCGGCCGCGTTCGGGCGCATCGCGTCGATCCTGGCGCCGCTGCTGGTGCCCGGGCTGCTCACGGCCGGCGGCAACCCGCTCGTCTTCGGGGTGTTCGCGGCGGCGTTCGCCGTCGCCGCCGTCGCCGCCTACACGCTGCCGGAACGCAAGGGGCAGGTGCTCGAGGCCTGAGCCCTACGACCGTGCGGGCGGCGCCTGGCTGCAGGCCGTCGCCACGGCGAAGGCCCCGAGGGCCGTGCCGGTGACGAGGCGCTGCGCCCGCACGGCCCGCGGGTGCGTTGCCACGCGGCGCGCGACGGCTGCCGCGCCGAGCACGATCAACCCGTTCACCGTCAGCGCCACCCCGATCTGGACCGCGCCGAGCACGAGTAATTGCCGCCACTCGGGACCGGCGACGGGCGAGACGAACTGGGGCAGCAGCGCCGCATACATCAGGGCGATCTTCGGGTTGAGCACGTTCGTCGCGAGGCCCATGCCGAACAGTCGCGCCGCCGAGTGCTCGGTCGCAGGGGCCGGGGCGAAGAGTGCACCGCCGCCGGGACGCAGGATGCCCCATGCGAGATACGCGAGATAGCCCGCGCCGGCGAACCGCAGGAGATCGTGGGCGACGGGGACCGCGGCGAACAGGGCGGAGAGCCCGGCCGCAGTGGCGAGCAGGTAGCAGAGGAACCCGGCGCCGACACCCGCGAGGGACACCAGGCCGGCCCGGCGGCCCTGCGCCAGCGACCGGGAGGTCAGGTACATCATGTTCGGGCCGGGCGTGAGGACCATGCCCAGCGCGACCACGGCCACCCCGGCCGCAGCGGAGGCAGAAACCACGGGAACCCCTTCCGTTCGGGACAGGATCGAGAGTGCCGCGCGGAAACGTGCACGTCCATCACGGCTTTGTGCAGGGTTCTGTGTAATGTTGCTACATGCTCGACGTCGACGGGCTCGTGGCCCTGCGTGCGCTGCGTGACCACGGCACGGTCACCGAGGCCGCGAGCGCCCTCGGATACACGCCCTCCGCCGTCAGCCAGCGCGTCAAACGGCTCGAGCGACGCCTCGGCGCGGCCCTCACGGCCCCGGCGGGCCGCCGGGTGGTGCTCACCCCCGCCGCCCAGCGCCTCCTCGACGACGCCGAACCCCTTCTCGGGCAGCTGGAATCGGCCTTCTTCCGGGTCTCGGGATCGTCGCGGATCGCCGGCGCGGTCACGGTGGCGGCATTCACGACGGCGATCCGGGCCGGCATCCCCGCGGCGCTGGCCTCGGCCACCATGGGCCGGCCGGATCTGTCCGTCAGGGTCGTCGAGGCCGACCCGGTCGACGCTGCCCTGAGGGTGGCCACCGGGCGGGCCGACGTCGCCGTGCTGCACCACTGGCGGTCGCTGCCGCGGGTGTTGCCCGACACCCTCGTCGCCGAACATGTGCTCGACGACGGCGCCGACGTGATCGTGCGCGCGGACCATCCGCCGGCCCTCGGCGAAACGCTCTCACCGCAACAGCTCTCGTCGTCGGACTGGGTGTCCACCGGCGAGGGGACGCTGTGCCACGAATGGCTGATGTCCATGTTCGCCGGGCACGGCCTGCGCCCCCGGATCACCTGCACGTCGAGTGACTTCGACATCCATCTGGACTTCGTGCGCGCCGGGCTCGCCGCCGCGCTGGTGCCGCGACTGGGCCGCAGGCCGCTGGGACCGGACCTGGTGGCGATACCCGCGCCCGGCGCCGTGCGGGTCGTCAGCGTCGTCCGGCGCGCCGGTCAGGTCGACGACCCGACCCTCGCGCACGTCGTGGCGCACCTGCGGATGTCGTTGGGCGCGTAACCGCCGAGGCCCCGCGAGTGCGCACGTCTCGCGCCGATTCCCGAGGCCGCGCGACGGGATGTGCGCACTCGGTGCGCGTGGAGTCATCCTTCTGTGCATTCCCAGCCATGTTCGCCCGCCATCCGGGGACCTAGTGTTCCAGATCACAAGCATCCGGCGGCGGCGGTGCGCATTCGAGGCCTCCGCCGCGACCCGAAAGGACGGACCTGGACGTGGCGTCACTGCAGACGGTGCAGAGGATCGGACCGGTGCTGGACCTGTTCACGGTGCAGCAACCCGAGTGGGGAGTCTCCGAGGTCGCGGCGGCGATCGACGTTCCCCGATCGAGCGCGCACGCCCTGCTGTCGAGCCTGGTCGACACGGGGCTGCTCCAGTGCCGCGCACGCGGACGCTACCGGCTCGGTTGGCGCGTCGTGGAGCTGGGAGAGACGCTGCGCGGCACCGTCGACGTCCGGTCCTGTGCCGCCCCGGTCCTCGAGCGCCTGGTGGAGAAGTGCGGCGAGACAACTCATCTCGCGGTCATGGATCGATGGAACGTCCTCTATGTGGACAAGATTCTCGGCAATCACAACATCACCGTGCAGGGTGCGCGGATCGGGACGCGCCTGGATGCGCATTCCACGGCGGTGGGCAAGGTGCTGCTCGCGCAACTCGAGGAGATCGAGGTGCGCCGGTATCTGGCCACGCGCCCGTTGCGGCGGCTGACACCGTCGACCACCACGAACCCCCAGGCACTTCTGGACGCCCTGGCCGGTGTGCGCTCGGCCGGCTTCGCTGCGGACCTCGGGGAGACGGTCTCGGAGGTGCACTGCGTCGCCGCCCCGGTGCGCGACGACCTGGGTTCCGTCGTGGCGGCCGTGAGCGTGAGCGTGCCCGCGACGCGCTTCGTCCAGCGGCGACCGCAGCTCGAGCGGGCCGTGGTCGGTGCCGCGCACGAGATCACCCGGGCGATCGCCGAAGCCCACGACTGCAGTCCCGTGCTCCTGCGGGACGACCCGGGTGCCGCCGGTTTGACGGCGGCGAGCCCACGCGCCTCCTGACCACGAATCCGACCGCACGAACGAGACAAGCGAAAAAGAGGAGCCATGGACACCGCCGCCCACAAGGCCGCAGACCGACTGCTCGAGGTGTATCGCACGGGGGAACCGATCGATCCGCTCACCCCGGACCATCCCGACGCGTCGATCGAACTCGCCTACCGGATCCAACAGCTGCAGGTCGAGCAGTGGACGCTGGCCGGTGATGTCGTCAAGGGCCACAAGGTGGGCTTGGCCTCCCGCGCGATCCAGCGGCAGATGGGCGTCGATCAACCCGATTTCGGGCACCTGACCGCGAGCATGTTCCACCTCGAGCACCAGCCGATCCCCGCCGGCCGCTTCCTGCAGCCGCGGATCGAGCCCGAGGTGGCGTTCGTGCTCGGCCGGCCGCTGGCCGGTCCGGGCGTCACCGCCGCCGAAGCCGCGCGGGCCGTGGACTTCGTGCTGCCCGCACTCGAGATCGTCGACTCGCGGATCCGGGACTGGAAGATCGGCATCTTCGACACCATCGCGGACAATGCCTCCTCCGGCGGGGTGATCCTGGGGAGCCGGCCGGTCTCCCTCGGCGACGTCGACCTGAGGCTGATCGGATGCACGCTCCACATAGGCGGTGAACTCACCGCGACGGGAGCAGGCGGAGCCGTGCTCGGGTCCCCGCTCAACGCACTGGTGTGGCTGGCCAACACGGTCGGCCCGCTCGGGGTCACCCTCGAACCGGGGCATGTGGTGCTTCCAGGTTCCATGACCAGGGCGTTCCCGGTGGCGGCGGGCGACTCCGTCGTGGCGAACATCAGCGGGCTCGGCAGCGTCACCGCCGTGCTCGGAGGAAAGGACGAGAAATGAGCGACCAGTTGTGGAGCGCGGCCCGCGTCGCCGACGTGCTGCTGCGTGCGGAGGACACCGCGACCCCGCAGACGTCGATCCTCGCGGAATGGGACGGACTGGACCTGGGGACCGCGTACGCCGCGCAGGACATCGCGTTGCGCATGCGGCTCGCCCGCGGCGAGCGGCTCACCGGCGTGAAGCTCGGGGTCACGTCGAAGGCGAAGCAACGGCAGGTGGGCGTGGACTCGCCGTCCACCGCGTGGCTCACGGACCGGATGATCCTGCCGATCGGCGAGCCTGTCCCGCGCGAGAAGATGATCCACGCCCGCGCGGAGCCGGAGATCGCGTTCGTCATGGGCCGCAGGCTCGAGGGACCCGGGGTCTCGGCCGCGACCGCGCTGGCCGCGGTGGAGCACGTGGTCGGCGCGATCGAGATCATCGACAGCCGGTTCTCCGGCTACCAGTTCTCGATGATGGACGCCGTCGCGGACAACAACTCGTCCGGACGGTACGTGACCGGTCCGGTCGGCCGTGCGCCGGAGGATCTCGATCTCGCCCTCGAGGCGTGCCTGCTCGAGGTCGACGGCGAGGTGGTGGACTCGGCGACGGGCGCCGCGGTGCACGGACATCCCGCGGAGGCGCTGGCCTTCGCCGCGAACACCCTGGCCGAGCGGGGACTCGCCATCGAGGCAGGGTGGGTGGTGCTCACCGGCGGCATGACCGACGCGGTGCCGGTGCAGCCGGGGGCGCGCATCGCCGCGCACTTCACCACCCTCGGCACCGTCACCGTCGCGGGAGGCTGACGATGCCGTTCATCGACGTGACGATCGCGGAGGGGCGCAGCCCGGACGAGCTCCGGAGGCTGATCCACGAACTGACCCAGGCGGCGCACCGGGCCCTGGACGCGCCGCTGCCCAACATCCGGGTGGTGCTGCGGGAGACGCCGAAGACACACTTCGCGGCGGGTGATGTGACGATCGCCGAGCGTGAGACACGGGCCTGAACGGTCCGGATATCCCGAACTGCGACAACGCCCGCCGGCGACGAAGTCGAGCATCGTGATCGGACCGGATCGGGGCGGGGCCGCGGGATACACAAGGGAGACACCATCCCCTGTATCCCCCGGAGAACCCGATGACGTCGAACCGACAGCGCGCCCTGACCCTGGTTGCCGAGCCCGAGCCCGGCTGCGAACGGGTGGCGGACCGGATGTACCACGACCTGCTGTCGCGACCGGAGGTGCGACAGGTGCGCGACCGCGTCCGGGACTTCGCCACCCGGGCCGTCGCGCCGATCGCCGGCCGGATCGCCGGCGGGGACGAGCGCCTCGACGGGTTCCCGCGGGACGCGTTCGAGGCCATGGCCTCGAACGGTCTGTTCCGCATTCCCTTCACCGCGGACGTCGGTGGCGACGGACTCACGCATCGCGCCACGGCCACCGCGGTGGCCGTCGAGGAACTGGCGTACTACTCCAACAGTGTCGCCGCCATCTACGACGTCCATTGCATCCTCGCCGGCACGGCACTGGACCAGGGCACCGAGGAGCAACGGCACCGATGGCTGCGTCCCGTCGTCGACGGGGAGATCGTCGGGTCGTTCGCGACGAGTGAGCCCGGTGCGTCGAGCGATCTCTCTCCCGAAGCGGTGCAGACCGTCGCGAGCCCGGACGGCGACGGGTGGGTACTCACCGGCCGCAAGCGGTGGATCACCAATTCGGTCGTCGCCGGCGTCGTCGTCGTGCTCGCCCGGACCGGCGACAGCCTCACCACCTTCATCGTTCCCACCAGCGCACCGGGCGTCACCGTCGGCACACCCGACCGCAAACTCGGCAACCGCGGGCAGATCACGGCCGACGTGATCCTCGACCGTGTTCGGCTCGGACCGGAAGCGGTGCTCGGGCGGGTCGGCGGCGGCCTGCGCGTCGCGCTCCGGACACTCACGTACGGCCGCATCGGAATCGGCGCCGCCGGCGTCGGCATGGCGCAGGCCGCCTTCGACCGCACCGTCGCGCATCTGAAGTCGCGGCACGCGTTCGGTGGTTCGCTGGCTTCCAAACAGCACTGGCAGTTCGTGATGGCCGACTACGCGGCGGATCTCGAGGCCGCCCGCAGCCTGTACCTGAAAGCGGCTCTTCGGCTCGACACCGGGGAACATTTTCCCGAGCCCGAAGCGGCGATGGCGAAGCTGCGCGGCACCGACCTGGCGGCGCGCATCGCCCGGGATGCCGTGCAGGCGTTCGGCGGACTCGGATTCGTGCAGTCCCTCGGAGCCGACGACACCGAAGGACCGGTCGAGGCGATATACCGGGACAGCAAGATCGGTGAGATCTACGAGGGCGCCAACGAGATCCAGCGATGGGTCCTCGCACGACAGATCTTCGGACGCGATCACACCGGATAACGGAACATTCTCCGCACATCATTCGGAGCGCGGGACGGTCGTCGATCTCCGGCGAGGCAACGGGACGAACGGTTCTCGCGGGACTGCGGACGCGCGGTGCACGCGGTCCGCCCGTCCCGGCGACTATCGTACGGCTCGACCGAGCCGGAAATGCGCGGGGCTGGAGCCGAACTGCCGACGGAAGGCACGGCTGAAGTGGGACACGTCCCGGAAGCCGACCAGGCCGCTGATCTCGGTGACCGTGAGGTCGGTTTCCGACAGCAGGGCACGCGCGCGTCCGAGGCGTACCTGGTACAGCCAGGTGCGGGGGGTGGTTCCCGCCGTGCTGAACAACTTGTGGATGTACCGCACGGACATTCCGAGTTCCGCGCCGACATCGGCGAGCGTGTGGTCGGGGTCTCGGAGATACCGGACCATGGTGCTCTGCACCTTGCGAAGGTCGTCCGCGTGGATCCGCTTCGTGGCGCTCAACGGGGGCGACTGTTCACCGATCGCGCTCACGAGCAGATCCAGCGCCGCGGCCGCAACGGTTGCCGAAGAGCCCTGCGACAAGGGGGTATCGGCGGTGGCGACCTCGACGAGGAACCGGGACACGAACCGTCCGATTCCGGACTGTCCGGAAATGCCCTGGCCTGTCACGCTGTTCATGAGCTCGACAGGAAGGCGGGAGGTCAGCTGCTCACGCGGCGTGCGCAGCACGATCTGCTCGAATTCGGTTGTGGCGTCGACGACGAACGGTGCCGACGAGTCGACGATGCCGAAGGCGCCGTCGGTGAGGGTCGCCGACCGGGTCCCCTGCGTCAGGATCGCGGAACCGCGCGTGATCAAGCACAGCAGGTAGTCGTCGTTCGGATCCGAGGTGATCATCGACGGTGTCCGCACCACCGCGTGCGGATCGGCATGCACCACACTGACGGTCATCTCCCCGAGCGGGCGCGCGACCAGATCCGCCGCGAAACGGTCGTGCGTCTGCGGCCAGTCGACGTCCATCTCGCAGTAGGTCGTCTCGAGCGTGTCCGTCCACCGGGCACGACCTTCGGTGGACTCCAGTTCGCGCGTGCTCAGCGCCAATCTCCGGCCGGACGCCGCGGTGCACGGGGAGTCATCCTTCGGTGCACTGTCGGTCATGTTCCCGCTCACCTCCGCCTTCTAGTGTTCCAGATCACAGGAACTCGGCGGGCGGACGATACCGCGGGACACCCCGTCTGCGCGACCCCGGCCGTCATCTCCGGATGAGCCCACGACAGGAGAGCGACATCATGACCACCACCCATACCTGGATCGACGAGATCACCATGGAGGAACTCGACCGCGACCCGAATCCGATCTACGAGCGGCTGCGCCGGGAGGCGCCGGTCGCCTACGTCCCGGCGATCGGGATGCACGTGGTGGCCACGAGGGAGCTGTGCCTGCAGATCACCCAGGACTCCGAGACGTGGTCCACGGTGATCGCCCCCTCGGGCGGGCGGACGTTCGGGACCGGAACCGTGCTCGACTCCAACGGCGAGCGGCACCGCAAGCTGCGCGAATGGATCGATCCGCAACTCCGGCCCGCCGCGGTCGACTCCTACGTGGAAGCGCTGGTCCGGCCGCAGGCGCGGAGCATCCTCGAACGGATCGAGGAACTCGGGGCCGTGGACATCCAGGAGGCCTATTTCGCTCCGGTCAGCGTCCGTGCGGTCGGTGACCTGATGGGTCTGCGGAACGTCCCCTCGGAGACGCTCGTGCGGTGGTTCCAGACGCTCGCGCTGTCGTACGGCAACGCCGAGGTCGACGAGAACGGCGAGTTCGCCCATGCCGAGCCCTTCGAGGCCGGAGACCGGATCAAGGAGGAGATCGTCGCCACCGTCGATCCGTTGCTCGACCACTGGACCCGCAATCCCGACCACACGTTGATCTCGCACTGGTTGCACGACGGAATGCCGGAGGGGCAGGTGCGGGAGCGGTCGGAAATCTACCCGAACATCTACGTCTTCCTGCTCGGTGCGCTGCAGGAGCCCGGTCACGTCATGACGACGACACTGGCGGGCCTGCTGCAGCATCCCGACCAGCTCGAGCGCGTCGTCGACGATCCGGATCTCCTCCCGCGGGCGGTCAACGAGGGCGCGCGCTGGGTAGCGCCGATCTGGAGCGCCGCCGTCAAGGTCGCGAACCGGGAGGTCACCGTCGGCGGCGTCGACCTGCCCGCGGGTACGCCGGTCATACTCGCGTACGGCTCGGCCAACCGCGACGAGACGGTGTGGGCGAACCCGGACGCCTACGACGTGGACCGGCCGGTCATGCCGCACCTCGCCTTCGGCGCCGGCAAGCACGCCTGTGCCGGCACCTACCTCGGGACCGCGATCGTCCGGATCGCCCTCGAGGAGTTGTTCGAGACGATCCCGAACATCGAACCCGACCCCGACCGCACCCCGAGCTTCTGGGGCTGGACCTTCCGCGGCCCGCAGGGCCTGCACGTCCGATGGGAGGTGTAGTCGTGAGCCACTCGGTGACCGTTTCCGGGCAGGACGGGGCCTTTCCCGGCGCGCCCGACCGTTCGGTACTCGAGTCCGCACTGCGGGCGAACCGCTGGTTGCCGCACGCGTGCTCGCAGGGCACCTGCGGGACCTGCAAGATCAGGGTGCTGTGCGGCGAGGTGGACCACGGCCGGCCCGACGAGACCATCCTGAGCGAGGCGGAGCGCGCGTCCGGGCTCACACTCGCCTGTCAGGCGACACCTCGCACCGATCTGACCGTCGCGCCGTTGAACGACGTGCCCCCGGACGGGCCGAGGCATCCCTTGCGCGACCACGCCGGCACCGTGCTCGAGCTGGCCGACATCGCACGGTGCACCCGCCGGCTCGTCGTGGAGCTGGACGAGCCGATGGAGTTCTCCGCCGGTCAGTACGCCGAGCTGATCGTGCCGGGTTCCGTTGTGGCGCGTCAGTACTCGATGGCCAATCCGCCCTCCGAGTCGCGCCGGCTCGAGTTCCACATCAAGCGGGTCGATGGAGGGCTCGCGACGGAGGGGTGGATCTTCGGCTCGCTTCGGCCGGGAGACCGGATCGGGCTGCGCGGGCCGCTGGGGCAGTTCGCCCTGGTTCGTCCCCAGGAAGAACCGGCCATTCTGGTCGGCGGCGGAACGGGGCTTGCCCCCTTGAAGTCGATTGTGCGCCATGCACTCTCCAACGATCTTGTCCCGAGCATCGACCTGTACCACGGAGGGCGCGGGCAGGCGGATCTGTACGACGTGGACTTCTTCCGGGCTCTCGAGGCCGCCGATCCCCGATTCCGCTACCACCCTGTACTCAGCGAGGAGCAGTGGGACGGCGCCACCGGCGTGGTCACCGACGCCGTGCTCGACGACTTCGCCAGTTGCAAGGGGCGCAGCGCATACCTGTGCGGGCCACCCGCCATGGTCACCGCGGCGGTCAAGGCGCTCAAACGGCGTCGCATGGCGCCCCGGTTGATCTTCAAGGAGGAGTTCACCGTCGGCAGCGCGCCGCCGGTGATGTCGCCGGTGTGACCGGTTCCGCGGCCGGGTGTTCGGGTTCAGCCCGAGCACCCGGCCGGTCGTCGTTCAGTGTCGGTGCCCCGGTTCGCGGCCGGCGCGTTCCTTCCGATACTGGCCGGGGCTCGCGCCGAAGGCGGCGCGGAACGTCCTGCTGAAGTGGGAGACGTCCCGGAAGCCCGCGCATTCGCTGACCTCGGCGACGGACATCTCGGTCGTCAGCAGGTACTTCCGCGCGCGCTCGAGCCGTGCCTGATACAGCCATGCGCGCGGAGTGGTGCCCGCTGCGCTGAAGAGCTTCTGGACGTTGCGCAACGACATCCCGGCGTCGGCGGCGACGTCCGGAAGCGTGAGCTCGGGATCGTGCAGCTTCTGTTCGATGACCCGCTGGACGCGGGTGAGATCTTCCGTGCGGTGCAATTGGGCGGCACCGGTCGCGACAGTGCCTTCGGTGAGGGCGGTGACCAGCATGTCGACGGCCGAGGAGGCGAACGACACGGCGGCCCCCCGCGAGATGGGGGCATTCATCGACGCGATGTCGACGAAGAAACGACCGACCAGTCCGCCCGGCCCGGTCTCGCCGCAGATCGTGCGGGCCGTGCCGTGTTCGACGATCCGCCCCGGCAGGCGCGAGGTGAGCAGTTCACGAGGAGACCGCACGACGATCTGCCGGAACGGCGCGGGGGAGTGGAAGACGAACGGGGTGGCGCAGTCGAGCAATGCGAACGACCCTCGCTCGACCGTCGTGGTCCGGCCCGACTGCTGCACCTCGACGTGGCCCTCGGTCACGATGCACACGAGATAGCCTGCACCGGAGTCGGAGTCGACCATCGCGGGCGAGCGGACCACCGTGTGGGCGTCGGCCCGGATCGTGCTGACGTGCAGATCGCCGAACGGCCGGCCGCCCCATTCCGCGTCGAAGTGACGTCGTGGGTTCGGCCACGCGACGTCCATCTCGCAGTACAGCTGCCCCAGCGTGCTCGCCCATCGGGTGTGCCCCTCGCTCGTGTCCAGCTCCTGCGTCCGCAGGGAAACGATGCCGGGGGCCGCTCCGTTGCGCGCAGAGTCACCCGTTTGTTCGCGCTCAGCCATGTTCCACCACACCTCCGCCTTCTAGTGTTACAGATCACAGGAACGTGGCGCCCGGAACGATATCCCAACCCCCGGCCCCGCGCGACCACCGAGGACGGTTACCGAAGCGCGCCAGCGTGATCGGTGCCGGGATCCTCCGAAGTCGGCGGATACGGCCGGGCCGGGTCGACGCCCGTCGTGCCGTTCCCCACCCGAGCCGATTCCTGCACCACACCCCCGAGACCAGGAGTGAAGACCATGACGACCACATCGATCCTGGGCGACGCCGTCGGAGCGCCCAACACCGTCCGGCCCATGACCGGCGACGAGTACATCGAGTCGCTCCGCGACGGTCGTGAGGTGTACTTCCGTGGCGAGCGGGTCGACGATGTCACCACACATCCGGCCTTCCGCAATTCGGTCCGGTCGGTGGCCCGGATGTACGACGCGATGCACAAGCCGGAAGCGAAGGGCATCCTGTCGGTGCCGACCGACACCGGTAACGGAGGATTCACCCATCCGTTCTTCAAGACGGCGCACAGTGCCGACGATCTGCTCCTCGCTCGTGATGCGATCGCCACCTGGCAGCGCGAGGTGTACGGCTGGCTGGGCCGCTCGCCCGACTACAAGGCGTCGTTCCTCGGCACCCTCGGAGCCAACGCGGAGTTCTACGGGGAGTACCAGGACAACGCGAAGCGGTGGTACAAGGAAGCACAGGAACGCGTGATCTACATGAACCACGCGATCGTGAACCCCCCGATCGACCGCGACAAGCCCGCCGACGAGACCGCCGACATCTGCGTGCACGTGGTGGAGGAAACCAACGCGGGCCTGATCGTGTCCGGCGCCAAGGTGGTGGCGACCGGGTCGGCGATCACCAACGCCAACTTCATCGCGCACTACGGCCTGCCGCTCCGCAAGAAGGAGTTCGGCCTGATCTTCACCGTCCCGATGGATTCGCCGGGCCTGAAGCTGTTCTGCCGTACGTCCTACGAGATGAACGCCGCCGTCATGGGTACGCCGTTCGACTACCCGCTCTCGAGCCGATTCGACGAGAACGACGCCATCATGGTGTTCGACCGGGTGCTGGTTCCGTGGGAGAACGTCTTCGCCTACGACACCGAGACGACCAACGGGTTCGTGATGAAGTCGGGCTTCATGTCTCGCTTCATGTTCCACGGTTGCGCCCGTCTCGCCGTGAAGCTGGACTTCATCGCCGGCTGTGTGATGAAGGCGGTGGAGATGACCGGCTCGGCCGGATTCCGCGGCGTGCAGATGCAGATCGGCGAGATCCTCAACTGGCGTGACATGTTCTGGGGACTGTCCGACGCGATGGCGAAGACGCCCGATCCGTGGGTCAACGGGGCCGTGCAACCGAACCTCAACTACGGTCTCGCCTACCGCACCTTCATGGGCGTCGGCTACCCGCGGATCAAGGAGATCATCCAGCAGACCCTCGGCAGCGGCCTGATCTACCTGAATTCGCATGCGAGCGACTGGGGTAACCCCGAGATCCGGCCGTACCTCGACCAGTACGTTCGCGGGTCGAACGGCATCGTGGCCATCGATCGTGTCAAGCTGCTCAAGCTGCTCTGGGATGCCGTCGGTACCGAGTTCGGCGGCCGGCACGAACTGTACGAGCGCAACTACGGCGGCGACCACGAGGCCGTGCGCTTCCAGACGCTGTTCGCCTACCAGGCTCAGGGCCTGGACAATCAGCTCAAAGGCTTCGCCGAGCAGTGCATGTCCGAATACGACATCGACGGCTGGACGCGCCCGGACCTGATCAACAACGACGATCTGAAGATCGTCCGTAGCTGAACGGGGCGCAGCGATGAGGAGTACGGTCATGACCGACACCGCCCGGGGATCCGATCTCGACGTCACGCCTCTGCACATGCGTAAGGCCCTCGGCCGGTTCGCCAGCGGCGTCACCATTGTCACCACCGCCGAGTCCGAGGACGAGGCCTCGGTGCACGGAATGACCGCCAACGCGTTCACCTCCGTGTCGCTCGATCCGCCGCTCGTGCTCGTATCGATCGCCAACCGCGCCAAGATGAACGAGCGGATCCGCGAGGCGGGGCGGTACGGCGTTTCGATCCTCGCCGGGGACCAGGAACCGTTGTCCCTGCACTTCGCCGGCGCGGCGAACCAGCCGGATCTGGTTCGGTTCGTGTGGCGCAAGGGCGTGCCTCTCCTCGAAGGTGCACTGGTTCACCTCGCGTGCACCGTGGTCGATTCGCATCCCGCGGGTGACCACACCCTGCACGTGGGCCGGGTGGAGCGGCTCTGGTACGACGACGGGCACCCGCTGGTGTTCTACACCGGCACCTTCCGGTCGCTCGAGCTGCAGGGCAGGGACGAACCCTGGGGGTTCTGATCGAGCAGGGCGGGGTGGCCGCGGCGGGCGTCGCGGTCACCCCGCCTCTCGAACCCCCGAGCGAATGTGCCGTTGTGTCGGATAGATCGACGTAACGGCACATTCGCTCATGCCCCGCTGATCACCGCGCCGGCTGTGCGGCCGCCGCGCGCGCCGTGATCTCGCCGGCGCGCGTGGCAGCGGCCGGGTTGCCTGCGATGGACCAGTTCACCGGATCGACTTCGACGATCTGTCCGCGCACCAGATCCCGCTGCGCCCCAAGGATCTCGACGATCAGATCGGTGAATCGAGCCGCCAACTCCTGGCGCTGCTCGATCGGGCGTCCGGCGAGGACGATCGCGGTGAAGTAGGGGGCCGGGGTGCCGCCGTCGGCGATCACCGTCCCGGCCGTCGCGGCGTCGTCCGGGTCGTACCGGACGACGAACGCCCGCACTCGCTCGATCGGGGAGTCGAGGACCTCCGCGTAGCAGCGGCTCGCGTCGGCGAGCAGCCGACGTCGTTGCTCGGCAGTGTAGGCGCCGTCGACGAGATGGAAGTGTGCAACGGGCATGGCCGCTCCTTTGTGACGTTTTGGGGTACAGATCTAGTGGACGCCGTGACTATTGGACTCCGTGACTATTGGACTCCGTGACTATTGGACTCCGTGCCGGGTCCCGCCGTCGACGGTGAGGACGCTTCCGTGCAGCACGGCGGCCTCGGGGGCGAGCAGCATCTCCAGAGTCCAGCCGATCTCGTCGAGGGTCGGTAGCCGGCCGAGCGTGGTCTTGGCGCGGTAGCGGTTCCAGATCTCGCCGGGGTCGCGGCCGGTCTCGGCGGCTTCGGTCTCGACGAACTTCCGCAGCCGTGGCGTGTCGACAGGCCCCGGCGCGATGGTGTGGGTGGTGACGCCCTTCGGGCCGTACAGCGCGCTGAGCTGGCGCATGAGGTTGAAGACCGCGGCATTCACCGTCCCCGGCCCGGCGTCGAGCGGGCCGGGTTCGAGTCCGAGCGACCCGGCGATCGTCACGAAACGCGAACCCGGCACCAGGTGGTCGCGGACGGCGTGCAGCAGCCGCACCAGCCCGCCGACCTTGATGTTCGCGCCGACCGCGAAGTCTCCCGGCGCGATGGTGTCGGCCGAGCCGCGCACCGGAAGTCCGGCCGCGAACACGGCCATCCGCACCGGTGCGTCGACGTGGGCGGCGATCGCCTCGATCGCGCTGTCGTCGGCGATGTCGGCGACGCACGGGACGATCAGGTCGTCCGAGGCCGCCAGCTTGTCGAGGTCGTCGGCGTTGCGGGCGACGGCGATCACGCGAAGGCCGCGACGGGCCAGGCGACGGGTGAACTCGGTGCCCATCGCACCGGTCGCGCCGACGACGACACACACTGAGGACGAAGTCATACCTGTGCTCCCTCTTGCCGTTGTGGAACGCCCGGACGATCCGCGCAGTAGCGGGACGGGCGATTGGTCGTTCGGCCGCGATCGACGCGCCGAACAGAAATCCGCCCACGCAAGATGCCGTGGGCGGATTCCGGTCTGCGGAGCGAATCCGATTCTCCGGCCGTTTCAGCCGCGCAATCGGAGGGTGACCGCGCGGGGTTCGGTGAAGAATTCGCGCGAGTACTGGCCGCCTTCGCGGCCGAGGCCGCTGGCGCCTTCGCCGCCGAACGGCAGGCGCAGGTCGCGTTCGAAGAACGTGTTGATCCACACGGTGCCGGCCTTCCAGCGGGCGGCCATCCGGTGGGCCCGGTCCAGGTTCTGGGTGAACAGCATCCCGGCCAGGCCGTAGGGGGAGTCGTTGGCGATGCGCAGGGCCTCCTGTTCGGTGTCGAAGCCGAGGACGGTCTCGACCGGACCGAAGATCTCCTCGCGTGCGGTGCGGGAGTCGTTGCTCAGCCCGGTGATCACGGTGGGCGGGTAGTAGAAGCCGCCGGCGCGGGCCTGGTCGGTGAGGCGGGCGCCGCCGGTGACGACCTTGCCGCCTTCCTCCTGGGCGAGTTCGACGTAGCCGTGCACCTTGTCGAGGTGGCGTTGCTCGATGAGCGGGCCCAGGAAGTTCGACGGGTCCTTCGGGTCGCCGACGGTGAGCGTGTTCGCCTGCTCGGTGAACCGGGCCAGGAACTCGTCCATGATGCTGTTGTGCACCAGCAGCCGGGACCCGGCCAGGCACACCTGTCCGTTGCCGCCGAAGATCGCGCGGATCGCCATCGGCACGGCGACGTCGAGGTCGGCGTCGGCGAAGACGATGTTCGCGGACTTGCCGCCCATCTCCGCCGAGACCGGGGTGTGGTTGACTGCCGCGGCCTGCAGGATCTTCACGCCCGTCGCGCTCGAGCCGGTGAAGGTGATCCGATCCACCCGCGGATCCGAGGTCAGCGGCCCGGCGACGGCCTCACCGCCGAACCCGTGCACGACGTTGAGCACGCCCTCGGGCAGTCCGGCCTCGAGGGCGAGTTCGGCGAAGCGGTGCGCGGTCAGCGGGGTCTGCGGCGCCGGCTTGAGCACCGCGGTGTTACCGAAGGCCAACGCGGGGGCGATCTTCCAGGTGGCCAGCATCAGGGGTGCGTTCCACGGGCTGATCGCCGAGACCACACCGGCCGGCGGGTAGAGCACGTAGGACAGCAGGTCCCCGTCGGGGTAGGCCTCGTTGGCGGCCATCGCGACGTAGTCGGCGAAGAACCGCAGATTGTGGGCCACGCGGGGGATTTCGGCGTGCAGCGACTGGTTGATGCTCTTGCCGCCGTCGCGGGTCTCGAGCAGGGCGAGTTCCTCGCGGTGGGCGTCGACCGTGTCGGCGACCGCGTGCAGGATCTTCGCGCGCTCCTTCGGGGACAGCAGCGGCCAGGGGCCGTCGTCGAAGGCGGTGCGGGCGGCGGTGATCGCCGCGGCACCGTCCTCGGCGGTGCCCGCGGGCACGACCCCGAGCAGCGCCCCGTCGTGGGGGTCGCGGGACTCGAAGGTGGCCCCGTCCGACGCCGGCTTCCATTCGCCGCCGATCAGGTGCCGGACCTGCGTCACCGACGGCGTGTTCTGGGTCTGTGTCATGGCAGTCTCCCCGGGTCAGACGCCGGCTCGGGCCGGCAGTTCGTAGGTGCGGCCGGCCAGTTCGGAGGCGACATCGACGATCATGTCCTCCTGCCCGCCGATGACGCCGCGGCGGCCGAGCTCGAGCAGGATCTCGCGGGTGGAGAGGCCGAACTTCTTCGCAGCCCGCTTGGTCGGGTGGAAGAACGTCGAGTACACCCCGGCGTAGCCGAGGATCAGGGCGGTCTCGTCGACGATCTGCGGTTCGGTCATCAGCGGGGCGACGACGTGCTCGGCGGTGTCGATCAGCGGGAACAGCTCGACCCCGGTGTCCCAGCCGGCCCGCTCGAACGCGGCGGCGAGCACCTCGGTCTGGGCGTTGCCGGCGCTGGCGCCGAGCCCGCGCAGCGACCCGTCGATGAACGTCGCCCCGTGCTCGGCCGCGGTGAGCGCGTTGGCGATGCCGACCCCGAGATTGTTGTGAGCGTGGAAACCGATGTCGGCGGAGATCGCCTGCCGCAGGGCCGCGACGCGGTCGCCGGCGTGCCGGGGCACCATCGCGCCGGCGGAGTCGACGACGTAGACGACGTCGGCGCCGTAGGAGTCGAGCTTGGCGGCCTGCTCGGCGAGCGGTTCGGGCTCGAGCTTGTGGCTCATCATCAGGAACGTCATCACGTTCAGGCCCTTGTCCTTGGCCCACTCGACGGGCTGCTGGGCGCAGTCGGCCTCGGTGCAGTGCACCGCGACGCGCACGGTCTTGATGCCGGCGTCGATCGCGCCCTGCAGTTCGGCGAGGGTGGCGATGCCCGGGACGTACAGCACCGCGATGTCCGCATCGTCGACGGCGTCGACGGCGGCACGCACGTACTCGGGGTCGGTGGCGGCGGCGAAGCCGTACTGGATCGAGGAGGCACCGAGGCCGATGCCGTGGGCCACCTCGATGGTGGGGATCCCGGCCCGGTCGAGGCCGCGGGCGATGTCGGCGACGTTGCCGGGGGTGAACCGGTGCGAGACCGACGACATGCCGTCGCGCAGGGTGGTGTCGACGAGGGTGACCTTGCGGCGCCCGCCGGGAGTGCCGGGGGTGTGGGTGGTGTCGGTGGTGCTCACTGGGCTGCTCCCTGGACGAGGCTGCGCTGCGCCATGACGTCGGCGACCTGCACGGCGGCGGCGGTGATGATGTCGAGATTTCCGGCGTAGGTGGGCAGGAAGTCGCCGGCGCCGACGACCTCGAGCATGACCGTGACCAGGTCGCCGTCCACATCGACCAGACGCAACGTGTAGCCGGGGACGTACTGCTGCACCTTGGCGACCATCTCGACCACGGCGCGTTCGATCGCGTCCGGGTCGGGGTGGCGGACCTTGGCGTAGACGGTGTCGCGCATGTTCATCGGCGGCTCGGCCGGGTTGATCACCGAGATCGCCTTGGCGCGGTCCGCGCCGGCGACCTGCGCGAGTGCCCGGCCGGTCTTCTCGCTGAATTCGCTGAGGTTCTGGCGGGTGCCCGGGCCGGCGCTGTGCGAGGCGATCGCGGCGACGATCTCCCCGTAGTAGGCGTCCGCGGCCTGGTTGATCGCGTACAGGATCGGGATCGTGGCCTGACCGGCACAGCTGACCATGTTCACGTTCGGTGCGTCGAGGTGTTCGGTGAGATTGACCGCGGGCACGACGTACGGGCCCACCGAGGCGGGCGTCAGGTCGATCGCGGTGATGCCGGCCGCGGCGTACCGGGGTGCGGCCGCGGCGTGCACCCTCGCCGAGGTGGCCTCGAACACCACGTCCGGCAGCTCGGGCCGGGCCAGGAGCCACTCGAGCCCCTCCGCGGACGCCTCGAGGCCCTCCTGCCGGGCCCGCTCGAGTCCCTCGCTGGCCGGATCGATGCCGACCATGTACACCGGCTCGACATGCTCGGACCGCAACAGCTTGTACATCAGGTCCGTCCCGATGTTCCCGGATCCGACGATCGCGGCTTTCAATCGACTCATCTGTGGGCCTTCCCTCCAGTGTCGGGGTGATGCTGCCGACGCTAGGGGCGATCCCCTGGTAGACGGCGGGTGATCCGGCGGTACCGGACACGCCCGGCCGTGATCCGATCGGTGTTCGGCTATCCCGAACAGCGCTGACGGAAGCGCCGGCACCCCCGCAAGCTCGTGACATCCACCACAACCGGAGCAGCAAGCCCGGCCAGCGGAGATCAGGAGTAGCCATGACCGACCCCACTGCCCGTTTCGACATCGCGCACCTCGCCCGTGCCGAACTGTTCACCCCCAGGCCGCAGGAAACCCTCGACTTCTTCACGAAGTTCCTCGGCATGTACGTCACGCATCGGGAGGGGCAGTCCGTCTACCTGCGTGGGTACGAAGACCCGTACCAGTGGAGCCTGAAGGTCACCGAGGCGCCGGAAGCCGGCATGGGCCACGCCGCGCTGCGCGCCAGTTCGCCGGAGGCGCTCGAGCGCCGCGTGGCGTCGCTGAAGCAGGGCAACGTCGAGGGTACGTGGAGCGAGGACCAGTTCGGCTACGGCAAGACCTTCGAGTTCCAGTCCCCGGACGGTCACAACCTGCAGTTGCTGTGGGAGGTGGAGAAGTACGTCGCCCCGCAGGAACTGCAGAGCAAGATCCTCTCGCGGCCGTCGAAGAAGCCGCTGTCGGGGATTCCGGTCAAGCGGATCGACCACCTCAACCTGATGGCCTCGGATGTCACCCCGCTCAAGGACTCGTTCGAGCGGCACCTCGGATTCCGCACCACCGAACGCGTCGTGGACGGCAACGTCGAGATCGGCGCCTGGATGAGCTCGAACCTGCTCGGCCACGAGGTCGCCTGCATGCGGGACATGACCGGCGGCCGCGGCAAGCTCCACCACCTCGCGTTCTACTACGGCACCGGCCAGCACCTTGCCGATGCGGTCGAGATGTTCCGCGACTACGACATCCAGATCGAGGCCGGCCCCGACAAGCACGGGATCACCCAGGGGCAGTTCCTCTACGTGTTCGAGCCGGGCGGCAACCGCATCGAACTGTTCGGCGAGGCCGGTTACCTGCACCTGGATCCGGACGCCGAGACCAAGACCTGGCAGATGTCCGATATCGACACCGGTCTCGCGGTCGGCGGCGCGAAGCTGCCGTGGGAGACGTACTTCACCTACGGCACCCCGAATCCGCTCGCACTCGATCAGCACATCGAGAAGTTCTCGCACTTCGGTCCCGGTGCTCCCGTCGACGACCCGGAGGTGAGTGCCGCGGAACGCGCGGTTCCGGACGAAATCGACCATTCCCGAGCGGTTTCGGGATCCCCGGTCTGAGCCCTGGCCTTCTGCGGGTGCGCACCTCCCGCGCCGGTCTCCGGCGTGCCGCGACGAGAGGTGCGCACCCGCGTGTCAGCCGGCGTCCGGGAACGTCACCTCGAGCGCCGCGAGCTGCCCGGGATCCGACACCACCTCGATCTCGACGATCGCGTCGTCTTCGATCGTGAAGGCGAACACCGTGCGCGGACGGCCGCCCGGCGCCCATGCGGCACCGGGCATTCCGTCGACGAGCACCGTCCGGGCGGCCTGGGCGCGGCCGTCGAAAACCTTTGCGACGCTGTGGGGTCCGTGAAGCTCGTGCGCGAGCGCCGGTGCGCCGTGAGCCGCGCCGGCACGGGCCGTCGCCACGGCGACGTCGTCCGCGCGAAGGACCACGTCCGGATCGAGCAGGGCCAGCAGGTCGTCGAACCGTCCCTCCCGCGACGCGGCGAGGAACGCGTCGACGAGGCGACGGCGGCGCATCAGGTCGGCCCGTGGGGCGGTCGCGCCCTGGATGCGCCGCCGCGCGCGGCTCGCGAGCTGGCGGGTGGCGGCGGGGGAGCGCTCCACGATCGGGGCGATCTCGTCGAACGGGACGGCGAACAGGTCGTGCAGCACGAACGCGAGGCGTTCGGCCGGGGCGAGGGTGTCGAGCACGACGAGCATGGCCACACCGACCGAATCGGCCAGCAGTGCAGCGCTTTCCGGAACGTCGCGCGGGTCCGTCGACCCAGGTTCGGGACGGTCGGGCTGATCGAGGGGGACCTCCCGGCGCGAGCCCCGGGAGCGCAGCATGTCCAGGCACACCCGGCTCACCACCGTCGTCAGCCAGCCTCCCAGGTTGGCGACCTCGTCGGTGCCGGAGCGGTGCAGGCGCAGCCAGGCCTCCTGCACGGCGTCGTCGGCCTCGCTCGCCGAGCCGAGCATGCGGAAGGCCACCGCCCGGAGATGGTCCCGATGTGCCTCGAACTGTTCGGCGGGGAAGGCGCCGCCGGGGTGGGCCGAAAAGTATCCGTCGCTCATGTCGTCACATTCTGTCGTCGGGATCCGTCATGGCTGTGACGAACGCACGACCCCGGATGTGACAAGGAGACGATCATGAAGGCTCGAATGACGAATCCCGCGCTCGTTCTGCCCGACGCGGTGACGGCGTTGCAGGCACTGGGGAACGCCGCCGACGGTGGCGGGCTGCCGGCGCGCACCACCCACCTCGTGCATCTGCGGGCGAGCCAGATCAACGGATGCAGCGTCTGTGTGGACATGCACCCGCGGCTGGCGAAGAAGGACGGGGAGACCGACAAGCGGCTGTTCGCGGTGGCGGCGTGGCGCGAGGCGCCGTACTTCACCGATGCCGAGCGGGCGGCCCTGGCGCTGACGGAGGCGGTGACCCGGCTCGCGGACCGGCCCGACCCGGTGCCCGACGACGTCTGGGACGAGGCCGCCCGCCACTACGACGAGCCGCAACTGGCGGCGCTGATCTTGCAGATCTCGCTGATCAACGTGTGGAACCGGCTCAACGCGACGGTCAAGCAGGTGGCCGGCGCGCAGTGGTGACGACCGCGACGTTGCCCCCCGCCGTATTTTCTGGAATCATTCCAGATAATGCGTCGGAGGGTCGTCGCCCGCGTGGTGACGGCCCCGAACGAAAAGGAGTGCGCTCATGTTCGCCGCCGGCTCCGGTGCCGTCACGCTTCCGTCGATGGTCCTCGGAGGACTGCGGCCGCTCTACCGGCAGATGGCACGCGCCAACGTGCGCACCGTGGGCTTCGTGCACACCGTGGGCGCGAACCGGTTCGAGGTCCGGCTGACCGCGGCGGTGGGTGGACCGACGCTCGACATCCGTTCGCGGGACCGGACGATCGCGTTCACGGTGCCGCTCACGGCGCAGTTCCGGGCGCAGCCGGAACTCGATCCGGGCAGCTACCGGACGCTGTGCGCGATGCTGACGCCGGACGCCGCTCCGGCGGCCGGCACCGTCGTCCGCTTTCTGCAGGGCCTCGTCGCGCAGGCGCCCGCCGTGCTCTCCCGCACGGACACCCCCGCGGCCTGAGGGAGCCCGCCGCGACGGGGTTCGGCTGCCGAGACGGTGCCCGGGGGGCATGATCGGATCGGGACCGAACCGTGGTCCGGAGGAGGGTGACGATGGCGGAGGAAGGCGAGACCCGTCGATTCGGACTGCTCGGGTCCGCGATGGAGGAGTTGCTGGAGAGGACCCGCGCCGTGGCGGACGCGGTCGGGTCGATCGGGAGCGACGCCCTCGGCGCGATTCCCGAGCCCCTGTCCGCGCCCGCGAACCGGATGCTCGGCTCTCTTCGGCAGGTGATGGAGCTCGTGCCACCCGTCCTCACCGAGTTCGACGCACTCGTCGAGCAGCTGCACGCGCAGCGAAAATCGGTGCAGGCGCTGCAGGCACAACTGTCGGCGTTCGACCGTCAGTTGGAGGTGGTCGAAAAGTCGCTGGCGCCGTTGCAGGGTCTGGCCCATCAGTGGTCCCGTCTGCAGCAGTCGCTGCTCGACTACCCCGCCACCGGCGAACCGAAGAAGTCCGGCCCGTCGGAGGCCTGATCGACCGGATGCGTCGGCTCGTCCGGCGCCGCAGCATCCCGGTGCGTCCTTCGGGCTGCTGGGACAGCCCAAAGGACGCACCGGCGGCGCAGCCGCCTACAGGCCGGGGCGCTTGCCGATCGTCAGGGTGACCTCGCCGGTGCCGGCGAAGAAATCGTTGCCCTTGTCGTCCACGACGATGAACGCCGGGAAGTCCTCGACCTCGATCTTCCACACCGCTTCCATACCCAGTTCCGGGTATTCGAGAACCTCGACCTTCTTGATGCAGTCGAGTGCGAGGCGCGCGGCCGGCCCGCCGATGGAGCCGAGGTAGAAGCCGCCGTGGTTCTTGCAGGCGTCGGTGACCTGCTGCGAGCGGTTGCCCTTGGCGAGCATGACCATCGAGCCGCCCGCGGCCTGGAACTGCTCGACGTAGGAGTCCATCCGGCCGGCCGTGGTGGGGCCGAACGAACCGGAGGCCATGCCGTCCGGGGTCTTGGCCGGCCCGGCGTAGTACACCGGGTGGTCCTTCAGGTACTGCGGCATTCCCTCGCCGGCGTCGAGGCGTTCCTTGATCTTCGCGTGCGCGATGTCGCGGGCGACGACGAGCGGGCCCGTGAGGGACAGCCGGGTCTTGACGGGGTGCTTGGACAGTTCGGCGAGGATCTCCGGCATCGGCCGCGTCAGGTCGATCTTCACCGCGGCACCCTTGCCGGTGCCCGACACGCCCTCGGTCTCGGCGTCGAGCTGGGCGTCGGTGATCTCGGGCAGGAAGCGGCCCGGGTTGAACTCGAGCTGTTCGAGGAACACGCCCTCCGGGGTGATCTTCGCCTTCGCCTGCCGGTCGGCGGAGCAGGACACGGCCAGCGCCACCGGCAGCGACGCGCCGTGCCGGGGCAGGCGGATGACACGCACGTCGTGGCAGAAGTACTTGCCGCCGAACTGCGCGCCGATCCCGATCTTGCGGGTCAGCTCGAGCACCTGCTCCTCGAGCTCGAGGTCGCGGAAGCCGCGGCCGGTGATCGCGCCCTCGTTCGGCAGCTCGTCCAGGTAGTGCGCCGAGGCGTACTTGGCGGTCTTGAGGGCGAACTCGGCGGAGGTGCCGCCGACGACGATCGCGAGATGGTACGGCGGGCACGCGGCGGTGCCGAGCGAGCGGATCTTGGCCTCGAGGAATCGCATCATCGAGTCCGGGTTCAGGATCGCCTTCGTCTCCTGGTACAGGTACGACTTGTTGGCCGATCCGCCGCCCTTGGCCATGAACAGGAACTTGTAGGCGTTCTCGTGGCCGGCCGCCGTGTCGGCGTAGAGCTCGATCTGCGCCGGCAGGTTCGAGCCGGTGTTCTTCTCCTCCCACATGGTGAGGGGAGCGTTCTGCGAGTACCGCAGATTGAGTCGGGTGTACGCGTCGTACACGCCGCGGGCGATGGCTTCCTCGTCGTTGCCGGGACTGAGGACGTGCTGGCCGCGCTTGCCCATGACGATCGCGGTGCCGGTGTCCTGGCACATCGGCAGCACCCCGGCGGCGGCGATGTTGGCGTTCTTCAGGAGATCGAGCGCGACGAACTTGTCGTTGTCCGACGCCTCCGGGTCGTCGAGGATGCTTGCGAGCTGCTTCAGGTGATCCGCGCGCAGGTAGTGCTGGATGTCGTGCAGCGCGGTCTCGGTGAGCAGGCGCAGCGCCTCGGGCTCGACCTGCAGGAAGGTGCGGCCGCCCGGTCCTTCGACGGTGGACACCCCCTCGGTGGTCAGCAGCCGGTACTCGGTGGGGTCTTCCCCGATCGGCAGCAGGTCCTCGTAGAGGAAGTCGGCCATTTCTTCTCCTGAACTGTCCTGGACAGCGGGGCTGATGTTCGCGACAAGGCTAGTCCGGGCGACACGGCGCCCCGACGCCGGGGCGTGTGACGCAATCCGCTCCCGCACCCGTCGTGACCTGCGTCACTATCGAATTCGGCCGTCGCTGTGGCGCCGGTCACGGCCCCGGCGGCACGCGATCCGTACACTGGTATGGATGGTTCGTACGGCACAGGAACGGGTACTCGGAGAGCATCGGGTACCCGGAGGGCACCGCTTCCGACAGACCCGAGAGCGGGAGTTCGAGAACACATTGAGTACCGAGACCGTGCCGACGACGGCACTTGCGCACCGCGGATCGCTTCGCGGCGCCCACGCCTGGCTCGACGTCGCCGTCGTGGTGGTCGTCCTCGTCGCCACCAACCTGATCGCGCACTTCACCACCGTGTGGGCCAGCATCGCGACGGTGCCCATCGCGGCCGTGGTGCTCGTCGCGCTGATGCGCCGCCGGGGCATGCGCTGGTCCGAACTCGGGCTCTCGCCGCGCCACTGGCGGTCCGGTTCGCTCTACGCGCTGGGCGCCGCGGGGATCGTGCTGGCCGTGATCGCTGTCGGCGTGGCGCTGCCCCCGACCCGGCAGTTCTTCCTGTCCGACCGCTACGCCACGATCTCCGGCGCGCTCCTCGCGTCGATGATCGTCATCCCGCTGCAGACGGTCATCCCCGAGGAACTCGCGTTCCGCGGCGTGCTGCACGGCACGCTCGAACGTGTCTCGGGTGCGCGCGGCGTGTTCGCCGCCGGCTCGCTGCTGTTCGGCCTGTGGCACATCGCCTCGTCGCTCGGGCTCACGAACGGCAACCGCGGGCTCAGCGGCGTCCTCGGCGGCGGCCTGTGGGGACAGGTGCTGGGCATCGCCGGAGCGGTCGTGGCGACCGCGGCCGCCGGATTCGTCTTCACCTGGCTGCGCCGCCGCAGCGGGAGCCTGATCGCCCCGATCGCCCTGCACTGGTCGCTCAACGGCGCCGGTGCCCTGGCCGCGGCCCTGGTCTGGCACGCCACCCTGAACTGACCGCCGGCGAACCGCCACCGCGGTACCGTGCGCTGATGGCACTCGCGGTCTGCCTGCTCTTCGACGCCGCCGCCCGGCGCGCCCTGCAACAGCTGTGGGCCCGGCTCGAAGATCTCGGTGTGCCGACGCTGCTCACCCATACCCACGGCCGGCACGTGCCGCACCTGTCGTACGCGGTGCTGCGCAGCTACGACGTCGACGACGTGACGGCCGCGCTCGAGGCGCTGCCCGACGGCGGGCCGCTGACCCTCTACTCCGACGGCCTGGGCGCCTTCCGGCGCGGACGGATCTGGCTCGCGCCCGCCCCCACCGCCGACCTCCTGCGGCGCCAGCAGCGTGTGGTCGACACCGTCACCGCCACCGGCGCGGACCTGCACAAGCACTACCGGCCGGGCGTATGGACCCCGCACCTGACCCTCAGCCCCCGCGCACGGCTGGACGACCTGCCGCGGGTGGCCGCGGCCGTCTACGACGTGCTGCCCCTCGCAACGGCCGTGTCCGGCGCGGCACTGATCGACACCACGACGGGGGAGCGCCGTCCGTTGCGGCGGGTCCCGTGACCGACGTCGCTCACTCCTCGGGGTTCTCCACCCACTTGCCGTAGGGCGGGGGGCCCTCGCCCATGATCTGCACTCCGAAGTGCGGGGCGTGCTTCCACACGTAGCCGTGCAGGGTGTGTTCCTCCGACGTCTGCGTGTTGACGAGGACGAGGTCTCCCGTCGCGCGCTCCTCGAGCGAGAACCCGCTCTCCGGGCCCTCGAGTACCCACCACTTCTTCCTGCTCATGATCGATGCCCTCCGGTGCGGGACGGGACAGGTCTCGGGCCGGACGTTACTCCCGAGCGGGCCTTCGCGGCACCGGTTCGCCGATCCGGGTCATCGGCTCCCCAGCAGACGGCGGGTGGTCTCGTCGGCGGGGTAGAACGCCTCGATCGCCAGTTCCGCGACGGTGACGTCCAGCGGCGTGCCGAACAGCGTCGTCGTGCTCAACAGCGACAGCTCGCCGTCGTCGGTGCGCAGCCGCAGCGGCACCACCAGGGCGTGGGCGCCGGCCGGGTCGAGCTCGGCGTCGTGGCCGTCGTCGCACGGGTAGGCGGCCAGTTCGGCGTGCAGCCGTCGCAGCACCGGGTCGCCCGTCGCGGCGAGCTGGTGCCGCAGACGTGTCAGCAGGTGCGCCCGCCACTGGCCGTGGTTGGCGATGCGCGGCGCCATGCCCTCCGGGTGCAGCGTCACCCGCAGCACGTTCACCGGGGGCTCGAGCAGCCGCGGCGCGCAGCCGTCGAGCAGTCCCACCACGGCGTCGTTGGCGTCGACCATCGTCCAGTGCCGGTCCACCACCAGCGCCGGATACGGCCGGTGCGACGCCAGGATCCGCTCGATCGCGTCGGCCACCGCGGCCATCGGCACGTCCCCGAGTCGGTGCTCCGGATACGCGGGGGCCAGGCCGGCCGCGAGCAGCAGCGAGTTGCGCTCCCGCAGCGGGATGTCGAGCTGATCGGCCAGGCGCAGCAGCATGGTGCGGGTCGGCCGCGACCGGCCGGTTTCGAGGAAGCTCACGTGCCGCGCCGAGACCTCCGCCCGGTTGGCGAGCGCGAGCTGGCTCAGGCCGCGACGCTCGCGCCAGTGCCGCAGCAGCACTCCGACGGGTTCCTCGTGCACGGTGGTCATGCCCGTCACCGTAGGCGCGGAGTGGGAAGGGCGGCCATTACCTGCCGGGTAATCGATTCGGGCACCGGAGCGCGGCAGTCTCGTCGGTGTGCGGCACACCGCCGCCACCGACCGACCGGGAGGACCCCATGACCGCCTACGCGATCGCCCATCTGCGTTCCGTCGACTTCGGCCCCGAGATCGTCCGTTACCTCGAGGAGATCGACGACACCTTCACGCCGTACGGGGGCAGGTTCGTCGTCCACGGCGCCGAACCCGAGGTTCACGAGGGACCGTGGCCCGGCCACGTCGTGGTCGTCGAGTTCCCCGACCTCGAGCAGGCCCGCGCCTGGTACCGGTCGCCGGCCTACCAGGCGATTCTGCCGCTGCGCACCGAGCACTCCGACAGTTCGGCGATCCTCGTCGACGGCGTGCCGCCGGGATACCGGGCGAGGGACTACCTCGCCAAGGTGGGACGCGGCTGATCCGTCCGCGGTTCAGCGCAGGATCCCGGCCGCGCGGGCCGGCGCCGCATACGCCTCGGCGAGGGTGTCCACCGTCTCGTGGGCGTTGAGCCCGCTCGGATTCGGCACCACCCACACCGGCACCCCGCCGAGCGTCTCCGCCTGCAGCCCCGCGACGGCCTTCCGGTGCCCGAACGCCGACCGGTACGCGGTGATGCCGGCGACGGCCACCACCCGCGGCCGGTGCAGCGCCACCACCTCGGCCAGCCGCACCGCCCCGGCCCGCAGTTCCTCGGCCGTGAGCTCGTCCGCGCGGGCCGTGGCGCGCGGCGCGAGATTGGTGATCCCGACGCCCCGCTCGATCAGGTGGGCCCTGTCGTCCTCGCTCATCCCCGAGGTGGGGTCGATGGGCCGGAGCAGGATGCCGGCCCGCAGCAGCGCCGGGTAGAAGCGGTTGCCGGGCCGCGCGAAGTGCGCACCCGTCGCCGCCGTCCACAGGCCCGGGTTGATGCCCACGAACAGCAGCCGGCAGTCCGGCCCGATCAAATCGGGCACCACCGCGTCACGGAAGCGTTCGAGTTCGGCGCGCGTGAATCCCACCCGCCCCACGGTAGCGAGCGGCGCCGCCGGCCCCGGCAGTGCCGGGCCCGGGGAGTGTGGCCGCCATCGCGCCCGCGCCCATCGGCTAGGGTGAAATGCGCGTCGTGGCGGGACCGGACAGCCGCGGCGAGCAGGGCCGAAACGATAGGGGAAGGTGTGCAGCGCCGGAACGTGATCGGTAACCCCGTCGGAGACTCGTCCGGCCGCGAGGTGGCGCTACCGCCGTACACGGATCTGCTGTGGCCCACCCTGCAGGCGCTGATCGGGCTCGGAGGCTCGGCCTCGATCGAGGAGCTCGAGAAGGCCGTCATCGCGCGCGAAGGTCTGTCCGAGGCCGCGCGGTCCGTACTGCACGGCGACGGGCCGGTCACCGAGATCGAGTACCGGGTCGGCTGGGCGCGCACCTACCTCAAGGGCATGGGGCTGCTCGCCAACACCCGTCGCGGCGTGTGGAGCGTCACCGACCGCGGCCGCGCGGTGCAGGAATCCGAGATCAAGCCCCTGCAGGTGGCATACACCGCGGAGAAGCGGCGCAAGCGGCTCGTGCGCAACGCGTCGTCGCGCGCGCAGGTGGTGACCCTCGCGGCCGCCCCCGAGGATCCCGAGCTGTGGCGCGAGCCCGTGCTCGCCGCCGTCGCCGAGCTCCCCGACGAGGGCTTCGAACGGCTCGCCGTCGCGGTGCTCCGCGCCGCCGGCTTCACCACCATCTCGGTGCCCCCGCACGGCGGTCACCTCGACACCGGCTCCGACAACGACGTCGACGTCGAAGGCACCGGCGTGCTGCGGGTGTCGCTGCTCGGCTTCTCGGTGTTCTTCCGGTTCCTGCGCGGCCCCGAGCGGGCGGGCGCGGACGTCGTGCGCGAGTTCCGCGCCGCGATGGCCGGTCGCGGCGAGAAGGGCCTGCTCGTCACCACCGGGACGTTCGGCGACGACGCCCGCGCCGAGGCGCATCGCCTCGGCGCGCCGCCCATCGAACTCGTCGACGGCGACGGCCTGTGCGATCTGCTCAAGGAGCACGGTCTCGGGGTCCACACCACGGTGCGCACCGTCGAGGACGTCGCCCTCGTTCCCGCCTTCTTCGCCGAGCTCGGCGGCCGGTAGCCGCGCCGCGTCCCCGTCGCGCGGGCCCCGAATCCCGATGTGCCCGCGCGGGACCCGCGAGTGTGGTGCAATACCGGAAGCTCGACACCCTGTCCGCCGTGCACGCTCGTCCAAGCGAGGTTCGATGGCCATCTCACGTCGGGAACTGTTGCGGTACGCGGCCGTCGGCTCGTGCGCGGCCTGGGTGTCGGCCGTCGCCGCCCCCGGGGTGGCGCACGGCCGGGAGGTGCTCGGCACGATCGTCGACTACTCGGCGGCCGTGCCGTCGCCGTCGTCGATCCGTGCCGCCGGGCACATCGGTGCCATCCGGTACGTCTCGGACCGCCGGCCGGGCGCCGAATGGATGCTGGCCAAGCCGCTGACGGAGTCGGAGGCCGCCGCGCTCGTCGCCGGCGACCTCGAGGTCGTGTCGTGTTATCAGTTCGGCAAGGCCGACACGGCGGACTGGCTCGGCGGATACGACGCCGGGGTCCGGCACGCGACGCGCGGCCTCGAGCTGCATCGGGCGGCCGGGGGACCGGCGGACCGGCCGATCTACGCCTCGGTCGACGACAATCCGTCCGAGCAACAGTTCGCCGACCTGATCGCGCCGTACCTGCAGGGCTGGCACGACGTGCTCGGCGCCGGGAACACCGGCGTGTACGCCAACGGGCCGACCATCTCCTGGGCCCGCGACGCCGGCCTGGGATCGTTCTACTGGCAACATGATTGGGGCACGGCTGAGGGCTACGTGCATCCCGCGGCGAACCTGCACCAGGTGGGTGGCGGGACGATCGACGGCATCGGCATCGACGTCAACAATGTATTCAGCGCCGACTACGGGCAGTGGTCGCTCACCGCCGGTTGAGCCCGCCGGGCCGCGCCCGGGGAACGGCGGCGGTCAGGGCCAGCGCGACGGCGGAGGCCGCGATCGACAGCAGGAAGGTGGCGCGGAACCCGTCGAGGGCGGGCACCGTGTAGGTGCCGACCGTCGTGGTCATCGCCGCGAGCACCACGCTCACCACCGCCGCGGACGTGGACGTCCCGATCGAACGCATCAGCGTGTTGAGACTGCTCGCGGCGGCGGTCTCGGACAGCGGCACCGCGCCCATGATGAGGGCCGGCATCGCCGCGTACGCCAGGCCGATGCCCGCCCCGATGATCATCCCCGCCACGACGATGTGCCAGATCTCGGTGTACGCGACGTAGACCAGCACGTAGCCGGCGCCCACCACCACGACCCCGCTCGCCAGGGTGACCCGTGGCCCGTGGCTGCCGGTGATCCGCGCGGAGACGGGGGACAGCGCCATCATGACGATCCCGCCCGGCGCGATGAGCACGCCGGCCGTCACCATGGACAGCCCGAATCCGTAGCCCGTCTCGGTGGGGGCCATCAGCAACTGCGGGAACGCGAGCATCTGTCCGTAGATCGCGAATCCGACGGCGACCGACGCGAGGTTGGTCAGCAGCACCGGGCGCCGCGCGGAGATCCGTAGATTCACCAGGGGTCGCGCCGTGCGCAGTTCGTAGTATCCCCACACGAGCGCCGCGCCGGCGGCGCCGGCGAACATGCCCAGGGTCAGGGGATTCGACCAGCCCCAGGTGCCGCCCTTGGTGACGGGCAGGAGCAACAGCGTCAGCGTGACCGAGAGGCCGATCGCGCCGACGACGTCGAACCGGCCGGGGTTGCGGTGGGGCGACTCCGGGATCACCTTCAGCACCATGGCGATGCCCAGCAGGCCGAAGCCGGCGGCGGCGGCGAACAACATGTGCCAGTCGGCGATCTGGGCGATGGCCGCGGCGACGGGGAATCCGACGGCGCCGCCCACCCCGAGGGTGGCGCTGATGGTCGCCATCGCCCCGGCGATCCGCCGGGGCGGCAGTTCGTCGCGCAGGATCGCGATGCCGAGCGGGATCGCGCCGGTCGCCGCGCCCTGCAGGGCGCGGCCGGCGATCATCGGGAGCAGCGACTCGGCGAGGGCGCAGACGAGGGAGCCGGCCACGACCGCGCCGAGGCTGACCAGCAGCATGCGCCGCTTGCCGAACATGTCGCCCAGCCGGCCGCTGATGGGGGTGAGGACCGCCGCGGCGAGGAGCGTGGCGGTGACCGCCCATGAGGCGTTCTCCACGGACGTGCCGAGCAGGTGCGGCAGCTGGGGGAGCAGGGGGATGACGAGGGTCTGCATCAACGCGACGACGATCCCGCACAGGGAGAGCACCGCGACGAGACCACGGGGTGCGGGGCGTTCGGCTGTGACCGGAACGGGGGTCTCGACGGCCATGCGCCTCCTCGGGTCCGGGGGCCGCGCGATACGGGCGGGCATGGACGTGATCTACGAGATGTATCAGGTTCCCCACCGGGAGGGCAGCCGCGCGCCCGCCGATCGGGACACGGGCCCGGCCGGTCAGCTCTGGCAGTGCGCGGCGGGGTCGGGTTCGGCGGCGGTGACGACGAGCGTGGGATGCGGGTTGTCGGGGGCATCGTGGACACCGCGCCACGACAGCAGCGACCAGCGGGACAGTCCCGACAGCGCCGAGCCGAGGCTGGCGAACGACAGCGACGACAGGGCCGAACCGAACGAGCCCACCGAACCGACGGACAGCACCGACCCCACGCTGCCGATCGACAGGATCGAGTACGCCGAGCCGATGGACAGGATCGAGCCCTCGGAGCGGACGGACAGGATCGACCGGTGTGAACGGCGCGAGCGCAGGGACCGGGAAGCGGTGAGCCTGGACGGTGTTTCGGCCATGACTCGGTCTACCACGCGGTTCCCGGCTCGGGAAGCGCCCGGACGACGGAGGCCGCCGGGGGATGATCCCGGCGGCCTCGGCCAAGGTGCGGATGATCGGTCAGGCGACCGTGACGAGCCCGATCGTCGGCAGGAAGGTGCACGAACGCGGGGCCGCGCCCGCGGCTTGCGTGGTGATGCCGCCGGAGATCACGGCGGCCACGTTGCCGGAGCCGGTGTCGGCGATCGCGCTGAGCGTCGTCGGCCCGTCGGGATTGATCCTGGCCTCGTTGGTCAACGTCGCGGTGCCGCTGCGGCCGTTGGAGACGTTGATCCAGCTCACCGTCAGCGGCTGCGCCTGCTGGTCGGCGAACTTGGCGGTACCCAGGGCGGTGAACACGAACCCGGCCTGGCCGGCCTTCGGGCCCGGCGGCGGGAGCGGCGCGGGGCCGGCCACGGCGAGCGCGGTGCCGATGGAGTCGCCGCCGTCGCGGATGCAGTCCTTGCCGATGCTCGGGTACAGGAACTGCGAGATCGCCACGGCGCCCGGCTCCGGAATGTCGGGTCCGCCGCCGCCGCTGCCGTCGAGGAAGGTGATCACGCGCTGGAGCAGGGCCTTGACCGAGTCCGGCAGCTGCGAGTTCGCGAGCAGTTCCTTCGCCTGGTCGAGGAGCTGATTCTTGCCGTCCGCGACGTCGGCCGGGCCGGCCGCCGCTCCGACGATGGCGGGGGCGAGGGAGGCGAGGGCCTCGACCTCTTCGGGGGCGGCTGCCTGGGTGCTGAGCATGCCCATGAGCGACTCGATCGACAGATCCGCCGGCACCTGGTAGCCGGCGAACTCGGCCGGCAGCTGGAGCACGTCGGGGATGCCCGGAACGACGGGTTGCGCGACCGCCTGCGACGGCACGGTGAGCGCCGCGGCGGCGGCGAGGGCGCAGGCGGTGAACATCCTGCGCGTTGCTCGGGTTCGAAGCACTTTTCCCCATCCTTGTCGTTGAAGCGGCTCCGGAGCGCGAGGCGCCGATGCCGCTGACGGCTCGGGGAGACACTTTATGTAGGCCCCCCGATCAGTACAAGCCGTGGCCGGTCTCACAGCCGCGCCCGTACTGGCGGGAGTCTAGCCATAACGTGTTCCGATCAGTGGTGTCCGCTCGAGACTACGTGTGACTGATGTGGTTTTTGTGAGAGTAGATGAAACTGTTACTGATGTGAGTATCGTGTTCGGCCCGCCGCCGCGGAACGGATAGTCTGCATCCGTCCCCGGCCCTTCCCCCCGGGGTGACGTGACGACGGGAGGCCGCACCGCAGTGTCCGATCCGGTTCGCCCGCATCGACTGTGGTGGTGCGCGGCCCTGCTGGCCGTCTCCGTCGGAGCCCGGCTGGCGTGGAACTTCCTCACGCCCAACGGCATGAATCTCGTGGATCTGCACGTGTACGTCGACGGTTCCGCGGCGCTGCTGCGCGGCGAACTGTACGACTTCACCTACACCCGGGACACTCCCGAGTTCTCCCTGCCCTTCACCTACCCGCCGTTCGCGGCACTGGTCTTCTTCCCGCTGCACTATCTGCCCTTCCCGGTGGTCGGGGTGGCGTGGCAGCTGCTGACCGTGGCCGCCCTGTTCGGCCTCCTGCGCATCTGCCTCGAGTTGCTGTTCGGTTCCGCGGCGCACGGCGCGCGCTGGACGGCGGTCGCGCTCGTGTGGACGGCGGTGGGCATCTGGACGGAGCCCATCCGCACGACCCTCGACTACGGACAGGTCAACGTGTTCCTGGCCTTCGGCGTGATGGTCGCGGTCCGCAGCAACCGCTGGTGGCTCTCGGGCGGACTGGTCGGATTGCTCGCCGGCATCAAGCTGACCCCGGCGATCGCCGGCATGTACTTCGTGGCGCGTCGCCGCTGGGCGGCGGCGTTCTTCTCCGCGGCGACCTTCGCCGCCACCGTCGCCGTCAGCTGGCTGCTCCTCGGCGACCAGGCGCGGACCTACTTCACCACGTTGTTCGGCGACGCCGACCGGATCGGGCCGGTGGGGTCGGTCTGGAACCAGTCGCTGCGCGGAGCGCTGAGCCGCATCGTGGGACACGACGTGGGCACCGGGCCGCTGTGGCTGGCGGCTGTCGCGGCCTCGGCGGCGCTCGCCGTCGCGGCCTGGCGTGCCCTCGGCCCGGACGACCGGCTCGGCACGATCGTCGTCGTCGAACTGTTCGGGCTGCTGGTGTCGCCGATCTCCTGGATGCACCACTGGGTGTGGGTGCTGCCGATGCTGCTGTGGCTGGTCTACGGGCCGCTCGCCGGCCGCCTCGGCACCCGTGTGCTCGCCGGGTTCTGGGCGGTGCTGACCGTCGTCGGGGTGCCGTGGCTCCTCGGCCTGGCGCAGGACTCGATGTGGGACATCTCCCGCCCCGCCCTGCTGGCCTGGGCGGGCGCGTGCAACGTGGTGGGGGTGCTGGCGGTGTACGCGTGGATCGTCTACACCGGGCGCCCGGCTGCGGCCCCGCCCGTCAGCCGCGGGCCAGCGCGTCGATCTTCCGGGCCAGCTCCACGTCCGACCCGGTGATCCCGCCGGCGGAATGGGTGGACAGCGAGTAGGTCACCTTCCGCCAGCGGATGTCGATGTCGGGGTGGTGGTTCGCCGCCTCGGCGGCCTCGGCCACCCTGTCCACCAGCGCGACGGCCGCGGGGAACGAGGAGGACTCGACGGTCCGCACGATCGCGTTCCCGTCCCGTCGCCACTCGGGCAGCTGGGCGAGGGCGGCATCGATGTCGGCGTCGGAGAGCAACTCGGCCATGCCCCATTCTGGGACGATGCCGCACATGAGTGCAACGACGGGCCGGGCGGACGAGGTAGTGGCCGGGGCGATCTTCCGCGACGGCCGGCTGTTGCTGGCCCAGCGCATCGGGCCGCCGGAGCTCGCGGGGCTGTGGGAGCTGCCGGGCGGCAAGGCCGAGCCGGGGGAGTCCGCCGAGGCGGCGCTGCGCCGGGAGCTGCGCGAGGAACTGGGCGTGGAGGTCGCCGGTGCGCAGCGGGTCGGGGTCGGGGTGCCGCTGGACGGCGGCCGGGTGCTGCGTGCCTACCGGGTGGAGCTGCTCTCCGGGGAACCGCGGCCGCTCGAACACGCGGCGCTGTGCTGGGTGGACGCCGACGAGCTGGAGCAGATCGACCTGGTGCCGAACGACCGGCTGTGGCTGCCGGAGCTGCGCGCGCACCTCGGGCGCTGACGGGGCGGCCGGTCAGGCGGCGCGGGCCTTCTTCAGGCGCTTCGCGAGTTCCTTCCCGCCGAGGCCCTCGTGCTCGAGCCTCTTCATCCGCATGATCACCACGGGGCAGCGCACACAGCGGGTCTTCTTGCGGCAGCACTTCTTCTTGGGCTCGAGCTGCGCGACCCTGCTCGCCTTCACCTTGCCCATCCGTGTCGCCGGCCTTTCGTCGGTGGGTCCCGGACCACAGCACTGGGCCCCTGGTCACATCAATTGGAAGGTTAGCATGCCCTAACAAAGGCGGAGGCGCCCGGCGAGCCGGTTTCGGCGGCCCGCAGCCGCCGGCGGGTTCGCCGAACAGTGCGCCGGGACGTGGCGAACGTCACGCTCCGGCCCGCGAACTGGTGAATCAGCCGTCGGCGGGCGCGAGGTACCACGTCCGGCCTGTACTGTATTGGAGGCCGCAGTGCCTGTGCGGGCCGTTCGCGGCCGCGAACGGGTGACTCGCATTCGCGACGCGGCCACCGCAAGAACGCCGTACGGGCGAGGTGCCGTCTGGGTCCAGTGCCGTGTGGCCGGACAACAGCCAGGAGAGCCATCGCGTGAGCACCGCCAGTTTCCGCAACGTCGCCATCGTCGCGCACGTCGACCACGGAAAGACCACCCTCGTCGACGCCATGCTGCGCCAGTCGGGCGCCTTCGCCGAGCGCGCGGAACTCGTCGACCGGGTCATGGACTCCGGTGACCTCGAGCGCGAGAAGGGCATCACCATTCTCGCGAAGAACACCGCCGTGCACCGGTACAACGGCGACGGCACCGTCACCGTCATCAACGTGATCGACACCCCCGGTCACGCCGACTTCGGTGGCGAGGTCGAGCGCGGCCTGTCCATGGTCGACGGCGTCGTCCTGCTCGTCGACGCATCCGAGGGCCCGCTGCCGCAGACCCGCTTCGTGCTGCGCAAGGCGCTCTCCGCGTCGCTGCCGGTGCTGCTGGTGGTCAACAAGACCGACCGCCCCGACGCCCGCATCGCCGAGGTCGTCGAGGAGACCCACGACCTGCTGCTCGACCTCGCCTCCGACCTCGACGACGAGGCCTCCGAGGCCGCCGAGCAGCTGCTGGACCTGCCGGTCCTGTACGCCTCCGGGCGCGAGGGCAAGGCGTCGACGGAACAGCCCGAGAACGGACAGGCGCCCTCCGCCGAGAACCTCGACGCGCTGTTCGACGTCCTCATGAAGTACATCCCCGCCCCCAAGGGCGATCCGGCCGCACCGCTGCAGGCCCACGTCACCAACCTCGACGCCTCCGAGTTCCTCGGCCGCCTGGCGCTGCTGCGCATCCACAACGGCGAGCTGCGCAAGGGCCAGACCGTCGCGTGGATGCACGCCGACGGCGTGAAGAACGTGAAGATCACCGAGCTGCTCCAGACCATCGGTGTCGAGCGCCGGCCCGGTGACGTCGCCGTCGCCGGCGACATCGTCGCCGTCGCCGGTATCCCGGACATCATGATCGGCGACACCCTTGCCGACGTGGACAACCCGGTCGCCCTGCCGCGCATCACGGTCGACGAGCCGGCCATCTCGGTGGTCATCGGCACCAACACGTCGCCGCTCGTCGGCCGCGTGCAGGGCCACAAGCTGACCGCGCGCATGGTCAAGTCCCGTCTCGACTCGGAGCTGGTCGGCAACGTGTCGCTGCGCGTGCTCGACATCGGCCGCCCCGACGCCTGGGAGGTGCAGGGCCGCGGCGAGCTGGCGCTGGCCATCCTCGTCGAGCAGATGCGCCGCGAGGGCTTCGAGCTCACCGTCGGCAAGCCGCAGGTGGTCACCCGGCAGGTCGACGGCAAGGTGCACGAGCCCTACGAGGAACTCACCATCGACAGCCCCGAGGAACACCTCGGCGCGATCACCCAGCTGCTCGCGGCCCGCAAGGGCAAGATGGTGCAGATGTCCAACCACGCCGCCGGATGGGTGCGCATGGAGTTCATCGTCCCGTCGCGCGGCCTCATCGGGTTCCGCACCGACTTCCTCACCGAGACCCGTGGCACGGGCATCGCCAACGCCGTTTTCCACGGCTACGCCCCGTGGGCCGGGGAGATCCGCGCGCGGCACACCGGCTCGCTGGTCTCCGACCGCTCGGGCTCGGTCACGCCGTTCGCCATGATCCAGCTCGGCGACCGCGGCACCTTCTTCGTGGAGCCGGGCAGCGACACCTACGAGGGCCATGTCGTGGGCATCAACCCGCGCGCCGAGGATCTCGACATCAACGTCACCCGCGAGAAGAAGCTCACCAACATGCGCTCCTCCACGGCCGACGTGATGGAGACCCTCGCGAAGCCGATCACCCTGAGCCTCGAGGAGGCCATGGAGTTCTGTGCGTCCGACGAGTGCGTCGAGGTCACCCCGGAGATCCTCCGCGTCCGCAAGGTGCACCTGTCGGCCACCGACCGGGCCCGCGCCCGCTCGCGGGAGAAGGCTCGCAACAAGTAGTCGCGGCAGTGGTGGTCCCGGCGCAGCCGGGACCACCGCCGCATCCCGGAGGGAAGGGAGGCCGGATGCGCAGGATCGCCGGGATCACCGCGGTCGCCGCGGTGCTGGGGTTGACGGCGTGCACCGCCGATCCGCCGCCGCCGATCGAGCAGACCGAGCCCACCCGGATCCCCACCCCGGTTCCCCAGCTCAACACCGTCGTGGTGGCCGTCGACGACGTGGGCGCCGGGCTCAACCCGCACCTGCTCGCCGACCAGTCGCCCGTCGGCAACACCGTCGCCGGGATGGTGCTGCCGAGCGCGTTCCGGCCCGTGCCCGACCCCGCGCGGCCCGGCGCCTCCGCCTGGGTGCTCGACGAGTCCGTCCTCGCATCGGCCGAGGTCACCTCGCAGGCCCCGTTCACCATCACCTATCAGGTGCGCGACGAGGCGCAGTGGTCCGACAGCGCGCCCATCGCCGCCGAGGACTTCCGGTACCTGTGGCAGCAGATGATCACCCAGCCCGGTGTGGTCGATCCCGCCGGATACCGCCTCATCGAGGACGTCGGATCCTCCGGCGGCGGCAAGACCGTCACCGTCACGCTGCGCGAGCCCTACCCGGCGTGGCGGGAACTGTTCATCCACCTGCTGCCGGCTCACCTCGTCAAGGACACTCCGGGCGGTTTCACCACGAGCCTCGCCGAATCGATCCCGGTGTCCGGCGGGCAGTTCCATGTCAAGTCCGTCGACCGCGGCCGCGGCGAGATCCTGCTCGAACGCAACGATCGCTTCTGGGGCACGCCGGCCCGGCCCGACCGGATCCTGTTGCGCCGCGGCGGAACCGACGCGCAGCTCGCCGAGTCCATTCGCACCGGCGACGCGCAGGTCGCGCAGATGCACGGTGGGGGATCCGCGCTGCTCGCCCAGCTCGGCGCGATCCCGCAGGTGCGCACCGGCACCCAGCTGCAGCCCCGCGTCCTCGAGCTGACCCTCAACGGCCGCACGACCGAGTTCGCCGATCCGCGCGTGCGCCGGGCCGTCCTCGGGCTTCTCGACCCGGACCTGCTGGCCACCGTCGCGGCCGGCACGGAATCGGCCGTCGTCGCGGCCCGCGCGCAGGTGCTCGCCCCGTCCGATCCCGGCTATTCGCCGACGATGCCGCCGCGGCCCGGCCGCGAGGAGTCCCTCGCGCTCCTCGCCGGGGCCGGGTATGTACCGGCCGGCCCGGCGACGATCGACGCAACCGGCACCCCGGCGCCCGAGACCGCGACCACGGGTCTGCTCGCCCAGGGCGGCGTGCCGCTCACCCTCGTGCTGGGCGTGCCGGAGAACTCGCCGGTGGCCGACGCCGTCGCCCGCACCGCCGCGGACCAGCTGCGTGGGGCCGGCGTCGCCGCCACCGTGACGACGTTGCCGCCGGACGAGCTCTACGGCGACGCCCTCGTCGAGGGGACCGTGCATGCGGTGGTCGGCTGGACGCGCGCCGGAGGCGACCCCGCCACCGCTGCGCTGTCCCGATTCGGTTGCCCCCCAGTGCTTCCCGAGCAGGGCCCCGGCTCCGTCGAGCCGGCTCCCGCACCCACCCCGACGCCGGAGCCCGCCCCCGGCGGTGACGCCGAGTCCGTTCCGGACGGTGACGCCGAGTCCGTTCCGGACGGTGACGCCGAGTCCGTTCCGGACGGTGACGCCGGGCCGGTTCCCGACGGTGACGCCGGGCCGGTTCCCGACGACGAGATCGAGGCCGCCGAGGCGCAACTCGCCGCACCGAGCAACGTGTCCGGGGTGTGCGACCCCACCCTCGACCCGGAACTCGCCGGGGCCCTGCGCGGCGCCGGCGACGTGCCCGCCGTCCTGGCCGGGGCGCAGCCGAAGCTGTGGGACCTCGCCGTCACCCTGCCGATCGTGCAGGACCGCACCGTGATCGCCGCGGGACCCGGCGTCGAGGGCGTGACGCTGGCCGGCTCGATCCCTGCCGGTTCCCTGTCCGACGCGCAGAACTGGTGGAGGACCACACCGTGACCGATCGGAACGCCCCCGCGCCGAAACGCCTGCTGCTGGTGCACGCCCATCCCGACGACGAATCCATCACCACGGGCGGCACCATCGCCCGCTACGCCGCCGAGGGCGCCGAGGTCACCGTCGTGACGTGCACCCTCGGGGAGGAGGGCGAGGTCGTCGGCGACGAATGGGCGCAGCTCACCGCCGACCGGGCCGATCAGCTCGGTGGCTATCGCATCCACGAGCTCGGCCGGGCGCTGGCCGCCCTCGGCGTGCCCGCGCCCCGCTTCCTCGGCGGCGCCGGGCATTGGCGCGACTCCGGGATGGCCGGCACCCCGTCGGCCGCGAACCCGCGGGCCTGGGTGAACGCCGACCGCGACGAGGCGGTGGCCGCACTCGTCGCGGTGATCCGGGAACTGCGCCCGCACGTGGTGGTCACCTACGACCCCGTGGGCGGTTACGGCCACCCCGACCACATCCGGGTGCATTACGTCGTGACCGCAGCGGTCGAGGCTGCGGGGACCGGCGCCTACCCGCACGCCGGCGCACCGTGGGATCCGGCGAAGCTGTACTGGACCGTCACCGAGGCGAGCGCCCTGCATCGCGGCATCGCGGAGATGACCGGCCTGCCCGACGGGTGGCAGCGTCCCGGCCCCGACGACCTGCCGTGCGTGCCCGACGAACAGGTCACCACCGTGGTCGACGTCGCCGGCGTGCTCGACGCCAAGCGGGCGGCCCTGGCGGCGCACGCGACCCAGGTCGTCGTCGCGCCCGGCGGAGCACAGTTCGCCCTGTCCAACCTCGTCGCGCAGCCCGTGCTGGAGCAGGAGCACTACGTGCTCGTCCGGGGCGACCGCGGCGACGTCGACGGCTCCGGCCGGGAGCGTGACCTCTTCGCCGGGCTGAGTTAGTGTGACCACGAGCACCGGACAGGTGATCGTGGTCACACGAGAGGGTCCTGATGTACAACTGGTCCGTCCAGAACCAGATCGTCGCATTCGTCGATTCGCTGCGTCCCTACGCGGACCAGATCAACGCCGCCTACTACCAGGCGCTCTACGGATTCGCGGACCAGGCCAGCCACGTGCTGACGCTCATGGGCTACCCGCCGGTGCCGTGATCGGCCGGGACCCGGTGACCACCCACCCGCGCCGGTGGCGCACTATCGAACGATGACGGTCGATCCCGCCACCACAGCCACCGAAGCTCCCGCCCCGCCGGCGCCGAAGCCGCGGCCGGGCATCGTCGCGCTGCTGACCTTCGACGGCTTCCTCTGCGCGCTGCTGTCCGTGTTCTTCCTCGGCCTGTACATCGGCACGGTGCCGTTCCCGATCACGATCGTGCTGGCCGGCGCGGCGAACATGCTCCTGGTGATGGCGATGCGTGCCGAGACCGGGTCCGCCTCGCGCGCGGCGTGGCCGCTGCTGGCGTGGATCGTCGGCTTCGTGGTGTGCCTGGCCGGCGGTTCCGGCGGCGATCAGCTCCTCGTCGCCGACTGGCGGACCCTGCTGCTGCCGGTCGGTGCGCTCGCCCCCGCAGGGTTGCACCTGTTCGTCGCCCGCATGGCCGCGCTCACGAGCGCAGTCCGGCAGCCCGCGCCGCGTCCGTGAGCACGGCGGTGAGCATGGCCGGGGTGAGCCGGCCGGTGAACGTGTTCTGCTGGCTCACGTGATAGCAACCGAACACGTGTAGCGGCCTGCGGTCCGCAGCGTCGCCGCGCGGCCGCAGTTCCACCGCCGTGCCGTGCCCGAATCCGGGGCGGGGACGCGGCACGGCCCAGCCGGCGTCGTCGAGCACCGGGAGCAGCGCCCGCCATCCGAAGCCGCCGAGCACCACGACCGAGCGCAACGTCGGCGCCAGCAGCTGTAGCTCCGCGTCGAGCCAGGTGCGGCACGTGTCCCGCTCCTGCGGCGTCGGCCGGTTGGCCGGCGGCGCGCAGTGCACCGGCGACGTGACGCGGGTGCCGAACAGTTCGAGGCCGTCGCCGCGGTGCGTCGCGGTGGGCTGCGACGCCAGGCCCGCCGCGTGCAGCGCGGCGTACAGGAAGTCGCCCGAGCGGTCGCCGGTGAACATCCGGCCGGTCCGGTTGCCGCCGTGCGCGGCCGGGGCCAGGCCCACGATCAGCAGGGACGCATCCGCCGGTCCGAACCCGGGCACGGGACGCGCCCAGTACTCCTCGTCGCGGTATGCGGCACGCTTCTCGCGGCCCACCTGCTCCCGCCACGCGACCAGGCGCGGGCAAGCCCGGCACTCGATCAGGCGCGCGTCGAGCGCGGCCAGGTCCGGGGGCCGATCGATCGGGTTCATCGGCGCACCCATCCGTCGCCGGCCCCGGGAGTGACCGCCTCGACCAGCGCCCACGCCTGCTCCGCGGGGAGGTCCACCACCGCGTAGCGGCCCGTACCGGCCGGGGTCGCGGCGACGACCGTCGCCACCCCGGCGCGGCGCTGGAAGAACGTCTGCCGCACCGTCCAGCCGATGATGCCGTCCGCCTCGAGCGAGACGCGGCGCCGATCCAGCGACCCGCCGCGGGTGATCAGCCACGCCGTCGCGTCCTGCGGCCCCGCCCCCAGCACGGCATGCCCCAGGCTGCGGTAGCGATCCCACGCCAGCCCCACCGCCGCCACCGTGACGGCCGCGACCGCCGGACCCCATGCCGCCACCGGGACCGTGCGGCCGGTGACCGCGACCGCCGTCGCACCGGCGGCGACGGCCAGCGCCACGGGACTCAGCGCCCGGGTGAACCGTCGCCGCCGCGCCGCCGGCCCGTGCGGCCGCAGCGGGGCGTCGAGCTGCCGCGTGTCGCGCAGTACCGCTGCCGCGACCCGTCGCGCCTCGGCGGAGGGCGCGGGCGGCAGCAGCAGCGACGACTCGCCGTGCTCGGCGGCGACGCCGGTCATCACCGCGTCCAGGCGGGCCCCGCCGGCCAGGCGCAGCGCAAGCGGCTCGCGAAGGCTCACGCCGCGCAGGCGGCGCCGGTCCAGGGTGGTGTGCCGGTGCCGCAGCAGGCCGTGCCCGACCCGCAGCATCCGCCCGTCGTCGGTGACCGACAGGTCCGCGTACAGCAGCACGTACCGCACGCACGCCGCCAGGCTCGCCACCACGCCCAGGACGAGCAGGCCGAGCACGGCGGCGACGAACGGGCCGGCGGCCTCGATCGACGACAGCCCGCGCTCGACGGTGGCCGACTCGCCGAGCCGCTCGGCGATCCCGTACTGGAAGGCCAGTCCCACCACCGCCGCGACGGTGACCAGCCCCGTGGTCGAGAACGGGGCGTAGCGCACCCAGCCCGGCTGGAACCGGGCGATCGCGGTTTCGGCCGGGGCGGCCGCCCCGGCCGCCTCGTCCGGCGCCCCTGGGTGCGTGCTGAGCAGGACGGCGCGCAGCGCCGGCACGGCACCGACCGCCAGGCCGTTCAGCTCGAACCGGTTGCGGTCGCGTCCGGCGCCGGTCCGCTGGCCGGTCCCGATCCGCACCACCGCCAGCCCGAGCAGCCGGTGCAGCAGGCGCTGTTCGACGTCCACGGACCGGATGCGGCTGCGCGGCACCGACAGCAGCTGGCGCTGCAGCAGGCCCCGGCGCAGCTCCACGTGCACCGGTCCGATCCGGTAGGTCGTGGTGAACCAGCGCAGCATGCCGATCACCACCAGCAGCGCGGCCACCGCCAGGCCCCAGCCGTGATTGCCGCTGCTGCTGCCGAGCAGCACCGACGCCACCAGCACCGGCAGCAGCCGCAGTACCTCCTCGACGGGGTGGATCAGCAGCATCCGCGGATCCAGCCGCAACCACGGCTGCTCGGCCTCGGCGGCGAGGGCGGGGGCGTCCTCCCGCTCCGGCGGCACGGGTACGTCGCTCACGTGGCATCGGCCTGGCTGCTGCCGGCGATCGCGGTGAGCCGGGCGGCGGTGGCGTCGGCGACCCCGACGTCGAGAGCGGTGATCTCCACGGCGCCCGCGGACGAGGCGGTGGTGACGGTGACGGTGGCGAGGCCGAGCCATCGTTCGATCGGGCCGCGCTCCGTGTCGACCGTCTGGATCCGGGAGATCGGCGCGATCCGGCGTTCCTGGGTGAGCCACCCCGAGCGCGTGTACACGGCGGTGTCGGTGATCTCCCAGCGGTGCACCCGGTACCGCCACAGCGGCATCACGGCCACGTGCGCGACGGCGAGAACCGCGGTGGCGACGCCGGCGGCGACGTGCCAACCCGGGTGCCGGCCGGAGTCGACTATCGCCCACACCACCTGCGCGGCCACGACCGGCACCCACAGCAGTGCGGCGCTCACCGCCCACAGCAGCCGCGCCCTCGGGCTGGGGCGCCACGCCGGATCGGCCATCGTCACCGGCGGCGGGGCGGCCCTGCCGGCTGCCGGGGGCGGCGGGGGGTCGTCCCGGTTCACGCGGTTCTCCTCGTCGGTGGTGTCCAGTCGGTTCCAGGCTAAGCTGATCGGGCGAGCAAACCCGGCAATGCCGCGACCGGGTTCGGAGTCGACACGAGGAGGAGGACCGCCGTGACCGAATCATCGGAGACCACCGAATACACGGAACTGCCCGAGGCCGATCGGATCGAGCAGGAGATGCCGGCCGAGGACGAACCGGCCGACGACGAGGTGACCTCGGTGCCGCTCGAGGTGGAGCCCGCGGACGTTCTCGAGCAGAGCCGGGTCGTCCCGGGAGACGAGGACTATCCCCGCGAGTGAGTTCGCCGGGGACGTGCCCCCGAGGTGGCATGGGTACGGCGGGTGGCGCATGATCGGCGAATGACCGATTCGACCCACGACGGTGCCACGCCCGCGATGTTGCCCCTGCCCTCGGTCCGCGCCGGCGCGGCCGGGCCCGCGTCGTCCGCGGCGGATCCTGTGCGGGTTTCGCCGTCGGGCATGCGGCGGGCGTTGCGGCGCGCGCGGGACGGGGCGACGCTCAACGTCGACGAGGCCGCGATCCTGCTCGCCGCCCGGGGATCGGATCTCGAGGACCTGTGTGCCTCGGCCGCCCGGGTGCGCGACGCCGGTCTGCTCGCGGCGGGCCGGCCGGGCACGGTCACCTATTCCCGCAAGGTGTTCGTCCCCATCACCCGGCTGTGCCGGGACCGCTGCCACTACTGCACGTTCGTGACCGTGCCGGGCAAGCTGCGCGCCGCCGGGCAGGGGATGTATCTCGAGCCCGACGAGATCCTGGACATCGCCCGGCGTGGAGCCGAACTGGGTTGCAAGGAAGCGCTTTTCACGCTCGGTGACCGGCCCGAGGAGCGCTGGCCGGAGGCGCGGCAGTGGCTCGACGAGCGGGGCTACGACTCGACCCTCGACTACGTGCGCGCGATGGCGATCCGGGTACTCGAGGAGACCGGGCTGCTGCCGCACCTGAACCCCGGGGTGATGAGCTGGGCCGAGATGTCCCGTCTCAAGCCGGTGGCCCCGTCGATGGGCATGATGCTCGAGACCACGTCGACCCGGTTGTTCACCGAGCAGGGGGAGTGCCACTACGGCAGCCCCGACAAGGACCCGGCGGTGCGGCTGCGGGTGCTCACCGACGCGGGCCGGCTGTCGGTGCCGTTCACGACCGGCATCCTCGTCGGCATCGGCGAGACGCTCACCGAGCGCGCCGAATCCATCGCGGCAATCCGCAAGCAGCACAAGGCGTTCGGACATATCCAGGAAGTGATCGTGCAGAACTTCCGGGCGAAGGACGACACCGCGATGCGCGACGTGGACGACGCCGGACTCGACGAGTTCCGGGCCGCGATCGCCGTGGCCCGGCTCGTGCTCGGCCCGTCCATGCGCATCCAGGCGCCGCCGAACCTCGTCGCCGCCGACGAGTGCCGCGCGCTGCTCGCCGCGGGCGTCGACGACTGGGGCGGGGTCTCACCGCTGACCCCGGACCACGTCAACCCGGAACGGCCGTGGCCGAACCTGGACGCGCTCGCACGGATCAGCGCCGACGCCGGGTTCACCCTCACCGAGCGGATCGCGGCCCAGCCGCAGTACGTGCTGGCCGGGCAGCCGTGGATCGACCCGCGGATCGCCGCCCACGTGCGCGCGCTGGCGGACCCGGCGACCGGTCTGGCCCGGGACGTGACCCCGCAGGGGCAGCCGTGGCAGGAGCCCGACCTCGATTGGGAGTCCAGCGGCCGCGTGGATCTGAACTCCGAGATCGACGTGACCGGGCGCAACACCGAGTACCGCTCCGACCTCGGCAGCGCGTTCGGCGACTGGGACACCGTGCGCGAGCAGGTCCTCGCACTCGGCGCGAATGCCCCGGTGCGGTTGGACGGGGACGTGCTCTCGGCGCTGCGCGCCGCGGAGAAGGACCCCGCCGGTTGTACCGACGCCCAGTACGTCGCCCTCGCGCACGCCGACGGGCCCGGCCTCGAGGCGGTCGTCGCCCTGGCCGACCAGCTGCGCCGGGACACGGTCGGCGACGACGTCACGTACGTGATCAACCGGAACATCAACTTCACCAACATCTGCTACACCGGCTGCCGGTTCTGCGCGTTCGCGCAGCGCAAGGGCGACGCCGACGCGTTCACCCTGTCCACCGCGGAGGTCGCGGACCGGGCGTGGGAGGCGCACGTCGCCGGTGCCACCGAGGTGTGTATGCAGGGCGGCATCGACCCGGAACTGCCCGTCACCGGCTACGCCGACCTGGTCCGCGCGGTCAAGGAGCGGGTGCCGTCGATGCACGTGCACGCCTTCTCCCCGATGGAGATCGCCAACGGCGTCTCCCGCAGCGGCGTGTCCGTCCGCGACTGGCTGACCGAGTTGCGTGAGGCCGGCCTCGACACGATCCCCGGCACCGCCGCGGAGATCCTCGACGACGAGGTCCGCTGGGTGCTCACCAAGGGCAAGCTGCCCACCGCGGAGTGGATCGAGGTGGTCACCACCGCACACGAGGTGGGGCTGCGGTCCAGCTCGACGATGATGTACGGCCACGTCGACCAGCCGCACCACTGGGTGGGGCACCTGAACGTGCTGCGTGGGATCCAGGACCGCACCGGCGGCTTCACGGAGTTCGTGCTGCTGCCGTTCGTGCACCAGTCGTCGCCGCTGTACCTGGCCGGCGCGTCGCGGCCCGGTCCGACGTTGCGCGACAACCGCGCCGCGCACGCGCTGGCGCGGATCATGCTGCACGGCCGGATCGACAACATCCAGACCAGCTGGGTCAAGCTCGGTGTCGCCGGCACGCAGGCGATGCTGCAGGGCGGCGCCAACGACCTCGGCGGCACCCTGATGGAGGAGACGATCTCCCGGATGGCGGGTTCCCAGCACGGCTCGGAGAAGACCGTGGCGGAACTCGTGGCGATCGCCGAGGGCATCGGTCGCCCGGCCCGTCAGCGGAGCACCGCCTACGCGCCGCTCGCTGTCGACGGGGGCGCCCTCAGCGGGGCCGGCCGGTGAGCCCCAGGCTGGGCGACGGGGTCGTCGTGGCGGCCCTGGACGCGACCGCCGCGGGCGTCGGGCCGCTGTTCGACCTGGCGTACCTCGACCCGTTCGGTCTCAAGGCCCGCACGTTCGTGCCCACGGTGCGGGAGCGGACCCCGGTCGAGCAGGTGCTCGACGCGGCCGCGGCCGTGCTCGACGCCGGTCGCGTGCCGGGCACGGCGGCGTGGGCGGCCGCGTCGGAACAGGAGCGGGTGAACTGGTGGGTCGGCGGGCTCGGCTCGGTCTCGACGCTGCCCGTCGCGTTCCCCGGCATGCTCGGGGTGGTGGGCCGGATGCTGCCGCTGCAGGACGCGCTCGGCTTCGTGAACCAGGCGGTCGTGCTGCTCGCCGTCGCCCGGGAACGCGGAATCCACGACCGCGACCGCCAGGTGCGGATGCTCGCGGCCGTGCTGTGCCGCCGCGACCTCCTCGGCACGGGCGAAACCGGGACACCGCTGTCGTGGGTGCGGCGTCCGGTGCGGTCGACGATCGACCTGGTCCGCGCGGTGAACGCGGAACTCGCGCGGCGTCCGCAGCCGTCGGGCGCGTGGCGCGCGCTCGGCGTGCTGCCGCTGGTGGGGGCACTGGCCGGATACGTCGGCGAGCGGTCCGCCCTGTCCCGGGCCGCCGCGGACGGGCAGCAGTGGCTGGGCGCCCAGCCGGGGCCCATCTAGTCAGGGCACCCTAACTCGGAGGGGTGTCCCCGCGGCGGGGGATACTGGACGTCGACGGACGCGGAGCGCGCCCCGATTCGGCGTGACCGTGCAGGTGGGCGGGCGACCAGAGAGGCAGGGAGAACACCAGTGACGTACACGATTGCGGAACCGTGCGTGGACGTGTTGGACAAGGCGTGCATCGAGGAATGCCCGGTCGACTGCATCTACGAGGGCGGTCGCATGCTGTACATCCATCCGGACGAGTGCGTGGACTGCGGTGCCTGCGAGCCGGTGTGCCCCGTCGAGGCGATCTTCTACGAGGACGACGTGCCGGACGAGTGGAGCGCGTACGTCAAGGCCAACGTCGACTTCTTCGACGATCTCGGATCCCCGGGTGGCGCCGCCAAGCTCGGCAAGGTCGACTACGACCCGCCGTTCGTCAAGGCCCTGCCGCCCATGGGCGAGGAATAGTGATCGGCGGTACCGTGACGCGCACTCGTCGTTCGGTGGCCGCGAGCCTGCCGGACTTTCCGTGGGACTCGCTGACCGGCGCGAAGGAGAAGGCGGCCGCGCACCCCGGCGGCATCGTCAATCTCTCGGTCGGCACCCCCGTCGACCCCGTCGCCCCGGTCATCCGTGAGGCGCTGCTCGCCGTCGCGGAGGAATCCGGGTATCCGACCACCCACGGCACGGAAGCGCTGCGCGCCGCCGCGGTCGGGGCGCTGGCCCGACGCTACGGCGTCACCGGCATCGACGCGTCCGCGATCCTGCCGGCCATCGGCACCAAGGAGATGATCGCGTGGCTGCCGAGCCTCCTCGGCCTCGGCGGCAGCGACCTGGTGGTGATCCCCGAGCTGGCGTACCCGACGTACGAGGTGGGAGCGCTGCTCGCCGGCACGCGGATCATTCGTGCCGACGGCCTCAACCGCCTGGGACCCGAGGGCGCGGCGCTGGTGTTCGTGAACTCGCCGTCGAACCCGACGGGCAAGGTGCTCGGCCTCGAACACCTGCGCAAGGTGGTGGACTGGGCGCGCAGCCGGGACGCGATCGTCGTCTCCGACGAGTGCTACCTGGGCCTGACCTGGGAGGGTGAGGCACTGTCCATCCTGCACCCGAGCGTGTGCGACGGCGACCACACGAACCTGCTCGCGGTGCACTCGCTGTCGAAGACGTCGAACCTGGCCAGCTACCGCGCCGGCTTCGTCACCGGCGACGCCGAACTCGTCGCGGACCTGCTCGAGGTGCGTAAGCACGCCGGCATGATGGTGCCGCTGCCGATCCAGTCGGCGATGACCGTCGCGCTGAACGACGACGAACACGAGAACGCGCAGCGCGAGCTGTACCGCAAGCGCCGCGAGGTGCTGCTCGCGGCCGTCCGCGGTGCCGGGTTCACGGTGGATCACTCCGAAGCCGGCCTGTACCTGTGGGCGAGCCGCGGCGAGGAGTGCCGCGCGACGGTGGACTGGTTCGCCGAACGCGGGATCCTCGTGGCCCCGGGCGAGTTCTACGGTCCCGGCGGCGTCCAGCACGTGCGGATCGCGCTGACGGCCTCGGACGAGAGGATCGCGGCCGCCGCGCAGCGGCTGATGTGATGTGCGCGCACCGGCTGATGTGATGCGCGCGCGGCGGCGCGCGGCGGAAGCGACGCTGCCCGAGCAGGATTGCCGTATGCGACGCCGTGTTCGGCGCTACCCTGGGCCCAGGGAGGCCCCATGGACGCCGTCACTGCAGTTCCTGCGCCGGCCAACGAGCCGGTCCACACCTACGCTCCCGGCAGCCCGGAGCGGGAGCGTCTGACCGCCAAGCTGAAGGAGCTGGCGGCCGAACCGGTGGACGTCTCGCACGTCATCGGCGGCGAGCACGTGCACGGTGAGGGCGATCGCTTCGACATCGTGCAGCCCCACAACCATCACGCGGTGCTCGGCACCCTGCGCAACGCCACCCCGGCTGAGGCGACGGCGGCCGTCGAGGCGGCGACGGCCGCGGCCCCCGCGTGGCGGGAGATGTCGTTCGACGCCCGCGCGGCCGTGCTGCTGCGGGCCGCCGACCTGCTGGCCGGGCCGTGGCGGGAGACGATCGCGGCCGCCACCATGCTGGGCCAGTCCAAGTCGGTGCAGCAGGCGGAGATCGACGCGCCGTGCGAACTGGTCGACTTCTGGCGATTCAACGTGCACTTCGCCCGGGTGCTGCTCGCCGACCAGCCGTATTCGTCGCCGGGTGTGTGGAACCGGATGGACTACCGGCCGCTCGAGGGGTTCGTGTACGCGATCACCCCGTTCAACTTCACGGCGATCGCCGGGAACCTGCCCACCGCTCCGGCGCTGCTGGGCAACACCGTGGTGTGGAAGCCCGCACCGACGCAGTCCCTGTCGGCGTACTGGACGATGCGCCTGCTCGAGGCGGCGGGGATGCCGCCGGGCGTGATCAATCTGATCACCGGGGACGGCCGGGTCGCGTCGGAGGTGCTCCTGCGCGATCCGCGGCTGGCCGGTATCCACTTCACCGGGTCGACCCGGACGTTCCAGCACCTGTGGCGGGAGGTCGGGGCCAACATCGACGGCTACCGCACGTATCCGCGGCTGGTGGGGGAGACCGGCGGCAAGGACTTCGTCCTCGCGCACCCGTCGGCCGATCCGGGCGTGCTGTCCACGGCCCTGATCCGGGGGGCCTTCGAATATCAGGGGCAGAAGTGCTCGGCGGCGTCGCGGGCGTTCCTGCCCCGCTCCCTGTGGCGGCGCATGCGCACCGAGTTCCTCGACGAGGTCGAGAGCCTGACCTACGGCGACGTGACCGACCTGTCGAACTTCGGCGGCGCCCTGATCGACCGGACCGCCTACGAGAAGGTCGTCGGCGCCCTCGAGCGGGCCCGCGACCGCGAGTCGATCGAGATCGCCGTCGGCGGCGGGTACGACCAGTGGGTCGGCTGGTTCGTGCGGCCCACCGTCCTGCTCACCGACGATCCGGGTGACGAGTCGATGTGCACGGAGTACTTCGGTCCGGTGCTGAGTGTGCACGTCTACGACGACGCGGAGCCGGACGCGTGGCGGCGGGTGCTCGACCTCGTCGACCGCGGTGCCCCCTACGCGCTCACCGGCTCGGTGATCGCCGAGGACCGCGCGGCCGTCGAGGAGGCCACCGCCGCGCTGCGGTTCGCGGCCGGCAACTTCTACGTCAACGACAAACCCACGGGCGCGGTGGTGGGGCAGCAACCCTTCGGCGGCGGCCGGGCGTCCGGCACCGACGACAAGGCGGGCTCGCCGCTGAACCTGCTGCGCTGGGTGTCGGCGCGGACGATCAAGGAGACGTTCGTGCCACCGACGGACTACCGGTACCCGCACATGAAGGGCGGGTGAGGTCCGTGGTCGCCTCGGAACCGCTGCCGTCGCCGCCCGTGACGTCGCGGGCGCTGCCGCGGCTGGCGTCGAACCCGCTGCGGCCGGTGATCCTCGCGGCCGCGAAGTCGCCCCGCGTCCGGGCGCTGGTCACCACGGCGCCGCCGACACGCCGGCTCGTCGACCGGTTCGTCGCCGGGGACACCCGCCCCGACGCGCTGGCGGCCACGAAGGCCCTGCTCGGCACCGGACGGGCGGTGAGCATCGACCACCTCGGGGAGGACACCACCGATCTCGCGCAGGCCCGGGCGATCGTCGCCGAATACGAGGCGCTGATCGCCGACCTGGCTCCGCTGGTCGAGCGCGATGCCCCGATGCCGGCGGTGGAGGTGTCGGTCAAGCTCACCGCGCTCGGCCTGGCCCTCGGCACCGAGGGCCCCGGCATCGCGCTCGGGCACGCCCGGCAGATCTGCGCGGCCGCCGCCGCGGCGGGGGTGTGGGTCACCGTCGACGCCGAGGACCACACCACCACCGACGCCACCCTGTCGATCGTGCGGCGGCTGCGCGAGGACTTCCCCTGGGTCGGTGCCGTGCTCCAGGCCTACCGGCGCCGCACCGAGGCGGACTGCCGGGACCTGTCCGGTCCGGGCTCGCGGGTGCGGCTGTGCAAGGGCGCCTACCGCGAACCGGCGTCGGTGGCGTACCAGGATTCCGCCGAGGTGGACGCCTCGTACCTGCGGTGCCTGCGGGTGCTCATGGCCGGGCAGGGCTATCCGATGGTGGCCTCGCACGACCCGGCGATCGTGGCGGCCGCGGGACCGCTCGCCGCCGAGTACGCCCGCGGCCCGGACGGATTCGAGCATCAGATGCTGTACGGGATCCGCGACCTCGAACAGCGCCGGCTCGCCGGCGCCGGCCTGCGCATGCGGGTGTACGTCCCCTACGGGGCCCAGTGGTACGGGTACCTGATGCGGCGGCTCGCGGAGCGGCCGTCGAACCTGCGGTTCTTCCTGCGCTCGGTGGTGTCACGGGATTGAACGTCCGGCGCCGGGGGAGCGGACCCGCCGTCGACGGAACCGGACGCCGGGTACGTCCGCAGGTACATTGACGCCCGTGAGCACCTCGGAGGCCGACCCCGGTTCGGTGCTCCTGCTCGCCCTCGTCGCGGCCCTCGCGGTGCTGCTCGCGCAGCGTCGGTGCGCGCCGCCGGGGCGGCTGGTGTGGTGGCCCCCGCCGGGTCAGCTGCTGTGGCCGCCGCCGGTGACCGCGCTCGTGCTGTGGCTCGTCGTCGCGGTCCCGTCGCTGCTGCGCCTGGCCGTGCCGTCGCTGCTCGGGACGTTCGGCCGCGACCCGCTGCGGATCCGCGCCGAGGACGAATGGTGGCGGGTCCTGACCTCGGTGCTCGTGCAGGACGGCGGCGTGTTCGTCACCCTGGTGAATCTGCTCCTCCTCGCCGTCGTCGCGACCGTCGCGGTGCGGGTGTGGGGCCCGGGCCGGGCGGTCGGGTTGTTCGCGGTGAGCCAGCTGCTGTTCGGGCTGTTCACCGCGTTCGTGTCGCCGTCGACCGGTGCCGGCAGCTCGGGCGCGTCGTTCGCGGTCGCGGGGTCGATCGCGGGCCTGTGGCTGGCGGTCGGCGCCCGCGGGGCCGTGCTCGCGGCCGCCGTCGGCATCGGCCTCGCCGGCGCGGTGCTGGTGGTGGCCGGTGACGGGCACGGCGTGGCCGTCCTCGTCGGTGTGCTGCTCGGCGCGGTGCTCGGGACGGTGGCGCCGCCGCGCCGCGCCGCCCTCGCGGCGGCTGTGCGATCCTGACCGACGTGTCTTCGCTGCTTCGTTCCCTCAACCCCCTGGCCGTCGCGCGCGGCGACGACCTGCCCGACGCGGTCCGCATCGACGGGCACACGCTCTCGCGCAGCGACATCCTCGGCGCGGCCGGTGCCCTGGCCCGCCGCATCGGCGGAGCCGAACGTCTCGCGGTGCTCGCCGCGCCGACGGCGACGACGGTGATCGCGGTGGTGGGCTGCCTGCTCGCCGGGGTCACCGTCGTCCCGGTGCCACCGGACTCCGGCCCCGCGGAACGGGAGCACATCCTGCGCGACTCCGGAGCTCAGGCGTGGCTCGGGGACGCGCCGGACGAACCCGGCCTGCCGGTGGTGCCGGTGCGGCTGCACGCCCGCGACTGGCACAGTCACCCGGAACCCGATCCGTCCCGCACGGCGTTCGTGCTCTACACCTCCGGCACCACCGGCGCGCCCAAGGGCGTGCTGCTGAGCCGCCGCGCGATCGCGGCCGGGATCGACGCGCTGGCCGAGGCGTGGGACTGGACCGAACGCGACACGCTGGTGCACGGGCTGCCCTTGTTCCACGTGCACGGCCTGATCCTCGGCGTGCTCGGTCCGCTGCGCGTCGGCAGCCGGCTGATCCACACCGGCAGGCCCACCCCGGAGGCGTACGCGCAGGCGCACGGCACCCTGTACTTCGGGGTGCCGACGGTGTGGTCCCGCGTGGTGGAGGACGAGGAATCCGCGAAAGCCCTGAGCGGTGCGCGGCTGCTCGTGTCCGGCAGCGCGCCGCTGCCCGTCCCGGTGTTCGAGCGCCTGCGCGAGCTGACCGGGCTGACCCCGATCGAGCGGTACGGGATGAGCGAGACGATGCTGACGCTCAGCACCCGGGTCGACGGGGAGCGCCGGCCCGGATGGGTGGGTACTCCGGTGCGCGGGGTCGAAACCCGGCTGCGCGACGAGCACGGCAACGACGTCCCCCGCGACGGGGAGAGCATCGGCGGGCTGCAGGTGCGCGGGCCGATGCTGTTCGACGGCTACCTGAACCGTCCCGACGCGACGGCCGCGGCGTGGACCCCGGACGGGTGGTTCGTCACCGGCGACGTCGCGGCGATCGATCCGGGCGGGTTCCACCGCATCGTCGGTCGCGAGTCGACGGACCTGATCAAGTCCGGCGGCTTCCGGGTCGGGGCCGGCGAGATCGAGACCGTGCTGCTCGGCGATCCGTCCGTGCGGGAGGTCGCGGTGGTGGGCGTCCCCGACGACGACCTGGGCCAGCGCATCGTCGCCTTCGTGGTGCCCGCCCCGGACGGCCCGGCCGTCGACCCGGGCGCGCTGATCGAGCTCGTGGCCCGTCAGCTCTCCGTGCACAAGCGGCCGCGGGAGGTGCGGGTGGTGGACACCCTCCCGCGCAACGCGATGGGCAAGGTCCAGAAGAAGCAGCTGCTGACCTGAGTCTCGGCCCGTCGCCGCCGCCGGGTGTGAGCCAGGTCTCTGCGGGCCCTTGTCCGATTCGCCCGGGCCACGTACCTTCCTACGGCAGAGTAAGTTCGTCTCTTTCCGGAGTCATGGGGGGTTCCGCGGAATGTCGGTGTCCGAATACGGTTCGCGGTCCGGGGTGGCGTTCGTCGTCGACGGAAGGCCCGCCTCGGTCCCGCTGCGGGACCTGCGCGCCGTCGCCCGCAAGCTGGTCGCGCACTTCGCGGACAACGTCGCGCCGTGTTCGCTGCAACCGGGCGAAGCCCTGCGCGGCGACGTCACCGAGATCACCGTCCGGTGCCTGCGCCTGGCGATCCAGGTGCTCGACACGGGGGAGCTGCCGACCGACGCCGACCTGTCGGAGCTGCGCAGCAGCGCCGCCCAGTGGGCGCGCGCCGGGTTCCGTCTGGAATACATGCTGCGCATCTACCACGAGGGCATCCGGCTGGGCTGGGAACTCGTCACCGCCCGGGCCCGCGAGGGCGACGTCGAGTCGGTCGCCGCGGCGTCGCGGCTGTGGATGGCGCTGCTCGAACGCGTCACCGTCGCCGCGACCACCGGGTTCGTCGCCGAACTCGAGGCGATGCGCCGCAACCGCGACGTCGCGGCCCAGGAGCTCGTGACGGCCCTGCTCGGCGGGCAGGACGCCGCCGCCGTCGCGCGCCGGTCCGGGCTCGAGCTGGCCGAGCGGTACACGGTGCTGGGCGTGCGGCTGGGCCGGCACCCGGACGAGCGCAATCCGCACGTGCGGCCGGAGGTCGTCGCGCGGCGTACCCTGCGGCGGCTCGAGACCGAGCTGGACCGGGTGTGCGACGGCCGGCAGCTGACCATGCTCGGACCCGAGGGCGGCACCGTGCTGCTCGGCGACACCCCGGCCGACCACATCCGCACCGCGCTCTACGAGCAGGTCGCGCGTGCCGCGGGGGTGCCGCTGACGGTCTCGCTCGTCGAGTCCGACGTCCCGGGCATCCCCGCCGCGGCGCACCAGGCGCACGAGCTGCTCGAACTGGTCGGCCATCTGCGCCGGCCCGCCGGCGTGTACCGGATGCAGGACCTCGCGTTCGAGTATCAGCTCACCCGGCCCGGGCCGGCCCGCGAGCACCTCGTGCGGGTGCTCGAACCGCTCGCCGACGCGCCCGAGCTGGTCGAGACCCTCGAGACCCACATCGCCCACGAACTGAGCCGCCAGCGCACCGCGCGGAGCCTGCACGTGCACGCCAACACCGTCGACTACCGGCTCAAGCGGGTCGCGCAGCTCACCGGGTTCGATCCCACCGTCCCCTCCGGGCTGCGCCACCTGCACGCCGCGCTCGTCGCGCGGCGCCTCCAGAGCGGAGCGGCAGCCGGCGGCTCACCTTTCGACGGCACGTGAGACCGGACCGTTACGATGTGGCGCAGATCATGACGACGGTGTGTGCGGCGCGGCCCGGCACCGGCAGGGGAGGACCACATGGCAGGAGGCCGCCACAGCGTGCGGACGGCACGTGACGGCCGATCGACCCGGGTTGTCGCAGTCGTCGGAGCGGTGGTGGTGGTAGTGCTCGCGGCGGCCGGAGTCGGCGTCGTCCGCGCCCTGACCGGAGGATGCGACACCGTCGAGCAGTACCGCCTCGCCGTCGCTCCGAGCATCGAACCGGCCGTGAGTTCCGTCCTCTCGGAAAACGCGGACACCCACTGCTACGAGTTCACGGTCGACACCGCCGAACCGGGGGACGTCGCCGGGCTGCTCGGCAAGGGGATCGACGCGCCCGACCTGTGGATTCCCGATGCCCGGTGGTGGGCGAGTCGTGCGGCACCGACCGCCGCCGGGCCGGTACAGATGATCGCCGGGGCGGTCGCGAGCACCCCCGCGGTGCTGGTCGGGCCCCCGGGGGCGGTTCCGGAGGTGTCCAGCTGGCGTGCCGCCCTCGCGATCCCGGATCTGGTGCTGGGCAACCCGCTGCGGACCGGTGTCGCCGCCGCCCCGATCCGGGCGGCCCTGGCCGAGACCCAGGACGACCCCGTCGCCGTCGGCACGGTGCGCACCGCCATGGTGCCCCTGGCCCAGAAGGAGAGCATCCGCACCGAGGAGGCGCCCAGCGGCGCCGACCTGCTGGCGACGATCGGCGCCGACGGCATCGGCGTCGCCACCGAGCAGCAGGTGCTGGCCTTCACGACGGCGAACGAGTCGGCCCTCGAGGCGCGGGTACCGGACAACGGCAGCATCCTGCTGGAGTATCCGGTGGTGGTGACGTCGCCGGTGCCCGACCGGCACCATCGCGCGACGGACGCCGCACGGGTACTGATCGAGGTGCTGGGCACGGAGAAGGCCCTCGACGTGTTCCACGACCACGGGTTCCGCGGGCCCGACGGCGAGCCGTTGCCCGACGGCCGCGGCATCGGGGGCGTGCCGCTGCTGTCGCTGCGGGACGAGGCGATGGCGGAGGAGGCGCTCGGCGCCTGGTCGCTGATGGCGTTGCCGATCCGCACGCTCGTCGCGATCGACGTGTCCGGTTCGATGCGGTTTCCCGCCGGCGACGGCACCCGGATGGACCTGACGGTGCGGGCCGCCCTCGCGGGCAATGCGATGTTCCCCGACAGCGTCTCCGCCGGGCTGTGGGCGTTCTCGCAGGACCTCGGCGGTGACGGCCAGGACTATCTCGAGCTGGTGCCGATCCGGCGGTACGACACCGACGTGGACGGGCGCACCCAGCGTGAGGTGATGGCGGCCCAGGCGGAGAAGGTGCCCGGTCTGGTCGGGGGTGGCACCGGCCTGTACGACACGACTCTCGCGGCGTTCCGCGCCGTGCAGCAGAGTTACGACCCGCGCGCGGTCAACAGCGTCATCGTCCTCACCGACGGAGCGAACGAGGATCCGGACAGCATCACCGAGGCGCAGCTCCTCGAGATCCTCGCGCGGGAGCAGGACCCGGCACGGCCGGTGATCGTCGTGACGATCGGCATCACGGAGGACGCGGATGCGCAGACCCTCGCCGAGATCTCCCGCGTGACCGGCGGCTCGAGCTACGTCGCCCGCGACCCCGCGGACATCGCGAACGTCTTCGTCAACGCCCTCGCCGACCGCGGCGAGCGCTGAGGCCGCCGGCCACCCCCGGACCTACCGCGCCTCCGGCACTACCGCGCCGCGGTGCGGGACCGGCTCCGGCGCTGCCACAGCCGGGACACCGCGGCGATGAACAGGAACAGCACCGCCGTCGAGGCCAGCTGTATCCGCGCGGCGGAGTCGAACAGCATGAGCACGATGAACGCGCCGAGCATGGCCAGGGTCAGCCAGCTCAGGTAGGGGAACGCCCACATCCGGACGGTGAGGCGGCCCTCCTGTTCGAGCGTGGGCCGCAGCCGCAGGTGCGAGACGACGATGAAGATCCAGATCGCCAGCAGGGCGGAGCCGACCGCGTTGAGCAGGATGCCGAGGATGTCCTCCGGCAGCCACCAGTTGAGCAGGACCGAAACGAACCCGAAGAACACGGACAGCAGCACGGCGTTGCGGGGAACACCCGTGCGGGAGAGCTTCGCGAGCACGGTCGGGCCGTCGCCGCCCCGGGCGAGGGAGTACGCCATGCGTGAGGTGCCGTAGACGTTGGCGTTGAACGCCGACAGCAGGGCGATCACCACGACGAGTTCCATGAAGCCCGACACGTACGGCAGGCCGGCGATGTCGAGGACGCTCACGAACGGCGAGGTCTCCCCGCTCGCCGACGTCCACGGCAGCACCAGCACCATGATCGAGATCGAGCCCAGGTAGAACAGGCTGATGCGCCACACGACGGTGCGCACCGCGGTCGCGATGGACCGCTCGGGGTCGCGCGACTCGGCCGCGGCGATGGTGACGATCTCGATGCCGCCGAACGCGAAGGCGACGGCCAGCAGGCCGGCGGCGATACCGGCGAGCCCGTTGGGGGCGAAACCGTCGCCGTCGCCGAGCAGGTGTGTCAGTCCCACCGGCTCGGTGTCCGGCAGCAGACCGAACACCAGCAGCACGCCGATGACGAGGAACGCGATGATGACCGCGACCTTCAGCGCCGCGAACCAGAACTCGAACTCGCCGAAGTTGGCGACCTTCGCCAGGTTCACCACCGCGAAGAACGTGACGAACACCAGGGCCACCACCCATTGCGGCACGCCCGGCAGCCAGCTGCTCACGATCGCCGAGGCGCCGGTGATCTCGACGCCCAGCACCATGATGAGCATGAACCATTCCAAGTCGTCAATACCACTGTGGTAGGGTGGCCGCTGAGCCCCAGGTCAGGGGCCGGATTCACCCCGAGGATACACACATGACAGATCGCCAAGCAGTCATCTATGCCCGCGTCTCCGCCGACACCACCGGCAAAGCCCGGTCGGTCACCGAACAGGAGGCCGAGTGCCGCGAGCTGTGCGAGAGCGAAGGCTGGCCGGTGCGCTCGGTCGTCGTCGACAACAACATCTCGGCCAGCCAGTGGGGCGGCAAGGAGCGGCCCGGCTACAAGCAGCTCCTGACCACCCTGCGGCCGGGCGACATCCTGGTCTGCTGGGAACCCTCCCGTATCACCCGCCAGCCCCGCGAACTCGAGGACGTCATCGACCTGTGCGTCGACCGGGGGGTCATCCTCGGCTACGTCAGCGGCGAGATCTACGACCCGTCCAAGGCCCGAGACCGGCGGGCCATGCGCCAGGACAGTGTCGATTCCGCCTACGAGGCCGACAAGGCGCGGGACCGGATCCTGCGTGCGCACCGGGCCAACCTGAAGGCCCGCAAGGCGCACGGGAAGATCCCGTTCGGTTACCGGGCCGAACGGGACCCCGACACCGGGGAGGTGCTGGCCCGGGTGCCGCACCCCACCGAGGCCCCGGTGGTGCAGGAGGCCTTCCTGCGGGTGCTGGCCGGGGAGCCGCTGTACACCATCGCCCAGGACTTCAACCGGCGCCAGGTGCCGTCCTACGGGGCCAGCGTCAAATGGACCCAGACCAGCCTCGGCTACCTGCTGCGGCGGGCCACCTATGCCGGGCTGCGGACTCACAAGGGCGAGATCGTCGGGCCCGGCACCAACTGGGAGCCCCTCATCGACGAGGCCGACTGGCGCAAGGTGCAGGCCATCCTGTCCAACCCGAGCCGCCGGACCCAGCGCGGCAACGCCCCCAGCCGACTGCTGTCCGGCATCGCCGTGTGCGGTGTGTGTGGGGCCGGGGTCGAACGGATCAAGGGCTACAAGGGCCGCGACATGTACTCCTGCTCGGCGCCCCAGCGGCACGTCCAGCGACCCCAGCAGGCCGTCGACGAGCTGGCCGTCGAGTACATGCTGTCGATCCTGTCCGACCCCAGAATGGTGGCCCGTCTGAGTGCGGCCGAGGACGAAGGCGACCACGAACTGGCGGACGCCCTGGAGACCGCGCGGGCGCTGCGGCAGCGGCTCGAGGAGCACTACGCGGAGGCCGCCGAGGGGATCATCTCGGGCCGCGCGCTGGGGGCGATCGAGTCCCGCCTGCAGCCCCAGATCGATGCGGCCGAGGCGCGGGCCAACAGCTACATGGTGGACCCGGTGCTGGCCCAGGTGGCCGGGCCGGATGCCAGGCAGCGGTGGGAGGCCCTGAGCTTCGCGCAGCAGCGTGAGGTGCTCCGGGCGGCCCTGAGTGTCGTCATCCGGCCCGCAGGCCGGGGACGCCGCAACTACGACGTCGCGGAGACGGTGGACATCTCCTGGCGGGAGTGACAGCCGCAAAACGAAGAACCGCCCGACCAATTCAGGCCGGGCGGTTCTTCTGTGGATGGGGTGGGCGCTCCCCGCAGCGGGAGGAATTGGACTCCTCCTCCTCTCGATGCTGCACCTGCTGCCCCTCCGAGTCGCATGTACACATTTCGGCGAGCAGGTCGCGGATCTGGCGCAGCATCGTCGAGGGTATGACCCACCGATCGTTGCTGCTCATCGATCCAATACACCCCTTCCCCTCTTCCGCCAGGGTCACTGCCCTTGGCCGGAGAGCTTGGAAACCAAATTCATGAGTTCGTCGTCACCCAACTCTACGCCGATGGCCAGGGCGAGCATGTCGCCCGCGATGCCGTGGATGCCGGTGATGTACTCCATATGACCGGGAGGGCACTGCTCGAGCCGGGCCGCTACCAGCAGCTTGGAGGCCTTCATGGACAGATCCTTGATGAGGGAGGCCCGGACCGGCACCCAGGGGTCGTCGGGCGCCGTGTTGCCGAGGACAGGCTGGAAGGTCGCCTGGAACCTCTGGGCGTCCCGCCGGTCTTCGGCGACGTCCGCCGGGACCGGCTCGGCGCCCTCGGTGTTGAGGATGCGGTACGACGTACCGATCTTCCACCGCAGGGCCCGATCGAATCCCTGCAGGGTGCGCGCCTGCGGCTCGTCGGGAATCTTGCAGGCCTCGTAGTCGAGGACGGTCTGGGCCGACGGGCCGCCGAACTCGCGTAGCTCGTCCTGGCGCAGCCCCAGTTCGTTGCGTCGGGATCTAATGGCGTCTGCAAGCACATGCTTGCGATCTGGCGGGTTCATGGACCGATCATCCACCAGCCCCCAGCCTGAGGCAACTCTTGGTTTGATTCCATGGTGTTACCAAAGGCTTGAGTAAAGACCACACTCTGAGACCACGACGAGACCAAAGTCTCAACCAACACTTCACGTGTATTCCAACCCTAGTTCAGGTCTTGGAAGTGGTGTGAGCTGGGTCTAATGTTGGTGCCATGACAAACACCACCGCCCCCCAGGCGGACAGCGAAAACCTTAGGCGCACAAGGGAAATCCCGAAGGCTCCCGACTCCACCATCGACAGAGTTGCCGCCATGATCTCGGGTTTCATGAGGCAAGGAAACCATCATGGACGGCCAGGAGTTCGACGCGGACCGGGACACCAGAGTGGTGTCGGAGCTACAGGGCTCTAGGCATATCGTCGCCCGGCTCGGCAGCGTTACATTACGAGTCGACGAACTTGGAGCCCACATAAACCTACCGGTACGGATCGTTGATACCGAACTGTTGGGCTCAGCACTTGAACTTGGGCCGTACAGCCTGTCAGTCCACGACGCTGTCCTACTCAAGTCTTTACTCGCCGAATACCTGACCAGGGTCGAACCACCCAGGGATAGGGACTTTCGACCCTAGTTGGAGGGAAATTCCAGCCATGCATACTCTCGACACCCTCATCGCCGACTCGTTCGACCAGGCCGCCACCCTCATCAGCCGCGACGGCTGGGCCCAGTCCACCGGATACGGCCCCCACGGCGAACGGTGCGCCTTCCAGGCCCTGGTCGACGCACTTCCCCGGCCGATCGAGCGTCACCAGCTCCACCACGCTCTCTGCCACCTCACGGAGTTCACCGACGGCGCTGTCGTCGCCTGGAACGACCGCGAGGACATGACGGCCGACACGGTCGTCGACACCTTCCGGGCCGCAGCGGCCAAGCTCCGCGCAGCCTGACCACAGTCTTCCGCCCGTAGCTCGCGGATCCCCAAGCAGCTACCCCGTACCAAGCGCACACGAGATCACTGGGTCAGTCATGCCCTGGTGGTCAGCAGGTGACAAGAGCGCACCCCTCATCGCACGGGGGACGGGTGATACCGAATACAGCGGACGGCAGACGATACGGGCGCCCCATCACACTCGACCTCGGGTGGGTGCCCACACGCCAGGATGGCCCACAGGTCGGTGGGAGGGACAGACTCCTGGCAGGTAAAGCAAGCCGGTTGCGTCGAAAAATACTCAAAGGTAGCTCCGCGCAGGGAATTTGACCTGCCCGCCCGTCTGAGCCGGGCCGGAGCACGATGAGCGGACGCCGGGCGAATCGACTCCCCGGCGTCCGCTCTCCACCACCATCCCTGGAGAGACATGACCGACTATGTGCTGACGCACCATGCAACCCGACGGGCCGTCGAGATGAACCTCAGCCCGGAGGAGATAAGGGCCGCGATCGAGTCACCCACCAAGGTGTGGGTGTCCCCGACCTACGGCAGCCAGATGCGCCGGAACGGGCGGATCACCGCCGCCTGTGTCCCGGCCGACGAGGACCCCAACCGTCTCGTCGTCCAGACCATCGTCTGGGCCACCAAGGACGGCTGGCGCCGGTACTACGAGTCCGGCCACATGCCGCCCGACCGCCGCTACCGCGACGACATCAACATCCCCAACTGAGGAGACCGCCATGACCGAAGCCAGCAAGCACTTCCAGACCCGGTACGCACTGGGCATCATCAACGGCCTGCAGCGCAAGCCGCTCTACGAGGGCACCGTCGGAGTCGAGGAGCGGGCCCGCCGCCGCGCAAAGGGCAAGCGCGCCAAGGCAGCCCGGAAGGCACAGCGCCGGTGAGCGGCAGCCCGGACGGCCAGCAGTACTACGGCAGCCCGGAGCTGCAGTCGCCGTTCGAACACTCCCTCGAGAACATCCGGCCCCAGGAGATCACCGACGAGGACCGCCGCAGGGCCGCCCTCACGGTGTGCGCCAACTCGGCCGACCGGGAGGAGGCCGAGGACGTCCTGGCCATGCTGGGGCTGATCTGACCGATGGACGAGAACTGGCGCCTCCGGGCGAAGTGCAGGGGCCAGGATCCCGGTCCCTGGGAGCTGGACAGCTACGGCAGTGTCCGCTCCGAGCGCCTGCAGCGGCGGGCGATCGAACTGTGCTCGGGGTGTCCGGTGACCCTCGAGTGTGCGCTGGCCGCGCGTCAGCACTCCGACACGGACGTGATCCGGTCCGGGGTGCCGATGATCTACAACAAGGGCGGCGCCGCCACCAAGACCAGCCGGGCCAAGCTGGACGCCGTCATCGCGTCCGGCGGCGACCTGAGCGTCATCGGCACGGTGAAGCCGGTCTCGCGTCCGGCACTGACCGACGAACAGAAGCTGACCCGCGCCCGGCGCCGCTACGCAGACCGACGCTGCTCGGCCTGCGGTGCCGGTCTGCGGCCGGACGGATCCGATCCCGAGTCCTGGCCGGGCCGGGAGGAGATCCGTCCGGGCCTGCGCGGCGCCTACTTCTGCAAGTCCTGCTACGAACTCGAAAGGCTTTGACATGCAAGGAATTTTCCAGGGAATGGTGTGGTCCGAGGACGGCCTGCTGGACCTGAAGCCCAGCACCGCGATCCGCGACCTGGACGGCAACTACTGGACCGTCCTGCCCGGCGGCCGGGTCGCCACCCTCGCCGGACACCGCCACGAGGGTGATGCCGTCGTCTACCCCGCCGAGGTGCTGCAGTGACCAGACTCGGCCGCGAGGCCCGGATCGTGGTCGTCGCAGTCGACACCCGCTGCGATCTCTGCCAGTTCACGATCGAGAAGGACGAAGAGGCCCTCAGGATCGTGGGCTTCCACTACTGCCTGACCTGCGCGAGGTACGCCCGATGAGAACGCGCGCCAAGCCTTACCTGCAGATCCGCTGCAAGCACAAGGAACTCGGCGCCAACCGCTGGCAGGTCAAGCTCATGAAGGCCGACGGTGAGGTCTTCTGCCATGTCGCCGCCGCCCACACCTTTGCAGGCGCCCTGCACCGCACCCACCAATTCATGAAACGGAATGGGATCTCATGATCGGATTCATCAAGCTGACCAGCCACAGGGGCAGGCCGCTGTATCTGCGTGTCGACCAGATCAACTCGGTGATCGGTGCCCCGCTCAGGGCGGACGAGACCCAGATCTCCACCCTGAATGGAGTCACCTACCACGTGAAGGAAACTCCCAAGGAGATCGAAGCGATACTGCGTCGGGCGGTCCACTCATGACCCAGGAAGCCTTCTTCGACGTCGACAGGTTCGACCCCGACGCGCTGCTCGAGGATCTGCGGGCCATGATCTGGAACGGGTACATGAGCATCCCGCGCCACAACCAGGTCGAGCTGGGGCCGTCCGAGATCGGCGACGGGTGCGCCCGCAAGCTGGCCTACCTGACCTTCGCGAAGGAACACGGCAAGCCCAACTTCGTGGACCCGCTGCCGTCCCTGACCGGCACCGCGCTGCACACCATCTTCGACGAGTTCGCTGGCCAGATGAACGAGAAGCTGGGCTGGAATCGGTGGGAGCACGAGCGGGAAGTCTTTCCTGCAGAAGGCTTCCACGGTCACTGCGACCTGTACGACCACGAGACCAAGACCGTGGTCGACTGGAAGAACCTGGGCAAGGCGTCCAGCGACAAGATGCTGAAGAACGGCCCGCGCGGCACCTACCGGGGTCAGCTCCACACATACGGACTCGGCTACGAGCGAGCCGGGTTCGAGGTGAAGAACGTCGCGATCTGTGTGATGCCGGTCGGATCCCTGCTCCGGTACTCGCACCTGTGGTCGGAGCCCTACGATCGACAGCTCGCGCTGGACACCATCGACCGCTACCACCAGATCATCGCGCTGTCCGACCAGCTCCAGGTCGTCGAGCACCCGGAACGGTTCGCGCTGATTCCGCACACCCCGTCCGAGGACTCGTGCCAGTACTGCCCGTTCAAGTCTGCCGAGCCCGGCCCCTACAACTGCCCAGGAAAGTGAAATGGACCGACCACCCCTGAATCTGGCCCGCACGGCCTGGCTCAACACCGCCAAGAACGGATGCGCCGAGCTGACCCGTATCGAGGACTTCTGCAAGCAAGTCCGCGCGATCGGGGGCCTGAACAGCACCCGCGTGGGAATCAGCAACAACGGCCTCTCGGTTGAGATCCCGTTCGACCCCTCATGAGACTCCTGGCGGCGAAAGGTCCGCCAGGCCTTAGGATCTGTGACCCCATCAGATCCATCCCCTGTGAAAGTGAGTAAGTGAATGTCTGAGTTCATCGACCCGGATCGTTTCCTCATGGGCGGCGCCAAGTCGGCGTCCTTCCCGACCGTCGGCACCGTGGTGTCGGGCGAGGTCATCAGCGCACCCGAGATCATGCAGCAGCGTGAACCCACGGGCGAGCTGAAGACCTACAAGGACGGGAACCCCATGCTGCAGATGGTGGTCTCGCTGCAGACGGACGAACGGGATCCCGAGGACCCCGAGGACGACGGCGAGCGTCGGCTGTTCATCAAGTCGAACATGAAGTCCGCCGTCTCGGCCGCCATCAAGCGTGCCGGTGCGAAGAAGCTGGAGGTCGGCGGTCGGCTGACCGTCAAGTACTACGCCGACGGCAAGCAGGAGACTCGGGGCTTCAACCCGCCCAAGCTCTACCAGGCCGAGTACGTGGCTCCTGCCGCGAACTTCCTGGCAGAGAAGACGGTCCAGCCGCAGACCGCTGCCGCTCCGGCGGCGTCTGCTGCGGCCCCGGCGGGCGGCATCGATCCGTCAGCCCTCACCCCTGAGGTGCTCGCAGCCATCGCGGCACTGCAGAAGTAGGAACGGATCCCAGCAAAGGGGCGGCGACTTCGGTTGCCGCCCCTTTGCTGTACCGCCATGCAGCACAGGCAGAAAGAGCAAGTATCCGGCCGCCACCGCGCCAGCGGTGAGGGGGCCGACATCGCATGGGAGGGAGTCCTGGCTGGCTGCCTGAAGATAGCCACCGTGGTCTTCTCCGTGACCGCCTCGATCGTCGTACTCATCTTCAGCATGCTGGCTGCGCTGATGCGACTGATCCTCTTCGTTGCCACCACCTATGTCCGCCTCCGTCAAGTTGAGACGACGCGCGACCTGATCATGTACGGACTACCTGATGCCGAACTACCAACGACTTTCCGACACGCTCGACTACATCAAGGCACACCCCGAATCCTGGAACCAGAGAACCTGGCGCTGCGAGACCGGGATGTGCTACGCCGGGACCGCCGCTGACCGCTGCCCCGCCGTGCGCTGGGCGCATCCCGCCCTGGACCAGTCTCACTTCGCCAACAGTCTGGTGATCGACGCCGACGGCGACCTGGAGACCGTGGAGACGTGGGCCACCGGCTACTTCGCGCTCACCACCGGGCAGGCCGACGAGCTGTTCTACTTCAGCAACAGCATTGCGGATCTGGAGCTGATCATCTCCCAGTACGACCCGGCCCTCACCGAGGAGCAGCGGGAGGCACTGCAGGAGCAGGTCCGCAGTACGGCCCCCTACTGGGTGGACATGGATGAGCCGATCGCCTTCGGGTGAGAGCAACTGCGACTTCTATGTCGTCGCGCCCCACATCGAGTGGGACAGCGAGGTCGACGTCACCCGGCTCATCATGCCCTGCCATCTGGACGCCGGTCATCATCCGGCGCCGCACCTGCTCGCCAACCACAGGGGCGAGCCCATCCTGTTCACATCCACCCCCGAGGAAGGGGAATGACGTTGTCCGTCATCGAGAAAATCCATGAGCTGGCCGACCTGGCCACCACCATCCAGTTCCTGCACCGCAACGCCACCTACTGGACCGGGGAGCAGTTCGTGGTGCTGTTCGTGCAGTCCCTGGACGGATACGTCCCGAAGTCCCCCACCGAGGTACTGGGCGTCGAGGATCCGGCCGACATCCGGGTGATCGACGCCCAGGTCGTGATGAGCCGGTACATCTACGTGCATGAGCTGCTGTACCAGGAGCTGGAGGGCCTGGAGGTCTTCGAGCGGCAGAGCCAGCTCATGTGGGAGGTCAACCTGTTCTTCCATGTGTTCGGCGCGTACACCGACACGGTCCGGCACCAGGTCGATCAGATCCCACGCGAGATCTGACATGGGCGCGCTGTTCAGCGTGAACCACGAGTCGGAGTGGATCGGCATGCGCTGCACAGGCTGCCGCAAGATCACCCGGTTCCGATTCCATGAGATCCGGGCAACAGAGACGGCACCGCACTGTCGGCGCTGCGACTACGACGGGTTCCGGCTCCGCTGGGACCATGCACGGAAGATTCTCGGATGACCAACCCGGCCCACATGCCGAAAGTGCCGGAGCTTCATCGCTACTGCAGCGTCTGTGGCGAGAAGCTCCCGGCAGGCAAGGTGTTCCACGTACCGCACTGCGCCGACATGCACCGTGCGGAGATCGCGGCCCGGTACGAGGAGGCCCGCGAGCAGCGTCTGGAGGAGGCCAGGGCGGGATGGACTCGCCGGATCAAACACACCCCGTAGACGAACCCGAGTTCGTCGACGACCAGTACGACGGGAACACGCTCGAGCAGTACGTGATCCCCTTCGAGATGGAGTGAGAGATGTTCGGACTGCCGGTTCCTCAGGAACTGCAGGACATGCTCGGGCGCGGCGTGGTCGCCCTCGAGCGCATGGCCGACGCCCTGGAGCGTTCGGCCGAGGCCGGTGAGCGGCTGGCCACCTCGTTCGACGAGGCGATGTTCGACGACGACGAGGATGACGACGACCCTTCAGATGGGCCGCTGCTCATCCTCGACGAGACGACCGGCCTGGTGCCGGTGCCCCGGAGGGATGCATGACCGCCCGCCGCTACTTCGACGGCGGGGACAGCGACGTCCCCTGCCCGCACTGCCTGCACCCGCTGCGGTGCATCGCCGACGACAAGTCCGGCTACGGCTACTGCGACGAGTGCCACGCCTGGCGGCACCCGGTCCACGACGGCAGGACGGCCCCCGGTGCCCGATAGCCGCAAGATCGTGGGGGCGTTCATCAAGCATGTCGCCGACGTCACCGGGCTCGACGTCAACGACATCATCGACATCCGGCTGTCGTCGGAGAGGTTCGTGGACGTGTCGTTCATCGTGACCGGCGCCGACGGCAAGCCGATCCTCACCGGTCAGCACGGCTACGCGATCGGCATCCGAACCGGCCCGATGGTCTGGGACACAGCAGATCTGGAGTAATCACACACATGGAGCGTGGCTATCGCGGCGGGGCATCGAACGAGATGCTCCGCCGCATTCGTAACGGCTGGCTGCCGCCGGTCCCCCGAACACTGCCCGGCGGGAAGCGGGCCTACGTCCGGCCCCTGTTCTACGAATACGGCTGGACCCGATCACAACTGATCGCCGTGTTCCAGACGACACCGGGCATGATAGCCCGCTACCTCTGCACACCCTGGGCCGGGATGGAGGACACCCCCGAGCCCACCGCCCCCACCGTCGTCGACGAGGGCCCCTGGAAGTCGGCCTACGAGTCGGCGGTGCGCCGGGCCGAGGCCTGGGAGGCGAAGTGGCGGGCCGACCACGAAGTCCTGGACGCCGTCTCCGAATTCGCGGAGCGGCTGTCGCATTCACACCCGGCGCGGGCCGAGAAGGTCCGCCTCATCGGAGACCAACTACTCGATATCGTCAGGAAGGACGGTGACCCGAGATGACGGACACCTTCACCCGAGAGATGTCGCTCGCGCTCGACCAGTGGGCGATGAGCTTCCAGCCCCGCAAGCCGATCACGGTCGACAAGCGCCTGTGGGCGGCTCTGGCCGACGACCGCCGCAAGTACCCGTACCGGGTGGCAGCCCGGCCACTCACCCCCGAGGTGTGCCTCGAGTGCAGGCGCCCGATGCGGTCCAAGCACACCTCCGCCAAGCAGTTCCCGGGCACCGTCATCCACAACGGCCGGGGCCTGTGCTCGAACTGCTACAACAAGTTCCGGGTCGAGCACGACACGCTCCGCATGGAGGAGATCAGCCGCACCGACTGCGCCGACTGCGGCCGGGACATGGTCGTCAACCCGGCCCATCGCAGCAAGGGTGAGGTCATCCACTGTGCGCGGGGGTTGTGCCAGACCTGCTACTCGCGGCAGAAGCGGGCCAGGGCACGCGAGCTGCGGGGCCCGGTCGCACCGAAGCGGCCGCCCGCCTGCAAGGGCTGCAACACCCCGCTCTGCTCCCGCATGGCGCTCACCCCCGGCGCGGTGCCGCACAAGGCGAAGGGTTTCTGCCGACCCTGCTACGGGCGGCTGCTGGAGCCGAAGAAGGCCCCCCGCCGCAAGCCGGAGTCGGAACTCCTGCATCGACCGATGCCGGAACGGTGCGTGCGGTGCTCGGTGCGGATGCGCCCGACCGGGGTGCTCAAGGCGGAGCGCCCGGACACCATCCGTCACCACGGTTGCGGGATCTGTGACTCCTGCTACTCGAAGACCAGGCCCCGCAAGGGCAGCACCTCGGACCGCCTGTCGCCGATCGACCGCCCCACCCGGTGCGTCGAGTGCGACCACAGGATGCGGCCCGCCAAGGCCCGCCTGCAGGACCATCCGGGCACCCTCGAGCATTCCCGTAAGGGCATGTGCGTGCGGTGCGAAGCACGACTCCGAGCCCGAGCCAAGAAGTCCACACAGAAGGAAGCAGCATGAGCGATCAACTCAAGGTCGGCGACACCGTCACCTATGTCGGCGGCACGACACGGTATGTCATCGCGCAGTTCGGGAAGAACGGCGTCATGGCCGACCTCGACTTCGCGGACGGTCACGCGCGCGGCGAGTACGCGGGAACTTCGCTCGTGTCCCACCTGCGCTACGTCGACCCGGCCCACGACCACACCAAGTCCCTGCAGGAGGCCCTCGCGTCCACCCCGGAACCGGAGCCCGAGGCCCCAGCCGAGGGCGAGACGGCCACAGAGTACGACCCGGTGAATCACCCCAAGCACTACACCTCGGATCCGTCCGGCGTGGAGTGCATACAGATCACCCGCCATCGCTCGTTCAACATCGGCAACGCCATCAAGTACCTGTGGCGGGCCGGACTCAAGGGTGACGGAGAAAAGGCCAAGCACATCGAGGATCTCGAGAAGGTGCTCTGGTATGTGCGGGATGAGATCGCCCTCCTGAAGGGGGAATACGCGGAATGACGACCTGGGTCATCCCCTGGACCCGTATCGCCAACAAGATGCGGAAGCTGTCCGGCTATGTGCCGGGCGACTACGAGGACGCCAACAAGTACGACGAGGTGGCCGACCTCGAGGACGCCTCGCTGCTCACCTCGGAGGTCCGGCCGGGCGTGCATGTGGTGGCGATCGACCTGGATCTCCCGGCGGCCCTGGTGCCGTCGACGACGCCCGGTCACTACCACCTGTACATCGACCACGAGCTGAGCTGGGAGCAGTACGAATTGCTCCTGCTGCGCCTGGCCGACGTCGGGATCGTCGAGCGGGGCTACGTCAACGCATCCATCGACCGCAAGTCGACCCATGTCCGCACCCCGTGGACAAAGAAGACCAAGGGCGACAAGGACATCGTGAAGGAGGCTGAGAGTGTCTCAGCGACAGGGTGACGACGTTACCGACCGGCTCGCGTTCTCGAGGCGGGACTACAACCCGGAGGCCAACATACGGGCTGCCATGGCCTATATACGGGAGCGGTACGGCCCGATCGGCACCGAGCCTGGGCACGGCCTGTGGCAGGACATCCCGTCCACCTGGCCCAAGCCCGAACCGAAGCTGCATCAACGCATCTGGCGGCGGCTGGTCGACTTCCTGGACTACGCCTGGATGTACGTCATGGTGGCCGTCACCCCGGACGAGGTGGACCGATGAACCTGTTCGCATGGATCTACCTGGGCATCGCCCTGACCACCTACATCTTCTGGGTGATGGCCATCGTCGACAACCGGGACAAGTTCTGGAAGATCACCCGCGACCGAAACCCGGCCCTGTTCGACGGCACACCGTCCACCACGATGGCCCTCCTGGCCGCCCTGGTCATCGTGACCATCCCGATTCCCGGGGCGCTTCTGTGGCCGATCAGCCTGCCCTACAACGTCATCAGCTACCGCCGCAAGAAGCGGAAGTGAGCGGCATCGAGCCGGTGCCCTGCCTGCCGGACTGGCAGCAGCGCATCATCGACCGGCTGGCAGACCAACTCCGCGAACGACGCGGGATCACCTACTACATCTACCGACACATGAAGGGCCACCATGAAACTCCTGACAAACGACGAGTACCGACGGCTGAAGGCCGCCGCACACGCAGGCGACCTCGCCCACCGGCAGCACGTCGAGCTGAGGAAGGCGCTGGTCACCAGCGAGGAGCAGCGTGAGCTGCAGGCCGACCGGATCAAGAATCAGCGGCGCGAGCTGCGGCGGCTCAACAAGCTGACCGTCCTGGTCAACGACCGGATCTCGCTGCTGCGGCAGGAGGTCCACCACCACAAGGATCGGTCGTCCCGGTACTACGCGCTGTGGCAGCAGGCCGAGACCGAGGCCCTGCGGCGGTCCTGGCTGGTGAGGCTGTTCGGATGAGCAGCGCAGCCCGGCAACGGGAATGGCGGCAGCGCAGGTACTCCGAGCGTGTGCCCGGGGTGAACGGCAAGCCCTTCCACCCCGACGCCCCGCACGGGCGGTTCACCGCCTACGTCAACTTCGGGTGCCGGTGCCAGGACTGTGCCGACGCCAACACCCGGGTGCAGCACCGATACCGGAAGATGAGGAAGGAAGGCATGCTGTGACGATCCACAGCCTGACCGACGAGAACTTCAAGGAGTTCCGCAACCTGTACGTCACCTGTCAGCTCAGCGACGACACCGAGATGTACACCACCGCAGGCAGAATCACCTGCTACCGCAGCTTCTCGGATGTCGCCAAGCACAAGCACGGCATCCTGGTCGACATCCGCGACACCATCTTCTTCCGGTCGATCGCAGAGGACCGGGGGCAGGCCGCCGGACCTCAGACCTGGACGATGCGGTGGATGCCCGAAGGGCGCCAGGTGGAGCTGCTGGGCGGGGTCGGGGACGGGGTCACCCGCACCGTCGGCAACCCGTTCAACGACGAGGTCACCCTCACCGACAAGCAGACCGGCCGCAAGCACCTGTACCGGATCCACGGCTGGAACGACCAGACCCGGCGCTGGGTCCACACCGAGGTCACCCAGTGAGCCCCAGCCTGCTGCTGGCCTGGGCGCTGGTCACCTGCCTCGCGATCGTCCTGTACTCGGTGGCCGTGGGCATCGCGATCGTATCCATCCACGCAGCAATGCATCTCATCAAACGATGGCTGAACAGCCAGAAGGAGAACACCACCCATGGAGATGACTGACACCGGCAGGACCGTGTTCGAGCGGACCTACAGCCGGACCAAGCCGGACGGGACCAAGGAGACCTGGCCCGAGACGGTGCGGCGGGTGGTCGACGGCAACCTGGCCCTGGTCGACGAGAGGCACCACCAGCACGGTGAGCGGGAGGCGCTGATCGAGCTGATGGAGGAGTTCAAGATCCTGCCCGGCGGCCGCCACCTGTGGGCATCGGGGGTCAAGGGGCGCCAGTACCTGTTCAACTGCCACGTGTCCGGCTGGAGCGAAAGGCTCACGGACCACTTCGAATTCACGTTCCTGCGGCTGATGGAGGGTGGCGGGGTGGGTGCCAACTACAGCAACCGCCACCTCGACCAGTATCCGTTGATCCAGCACCACCTGCAGGTCCACATCGTGTGCGACCCGGACCATGCCGACTACCCGGCCATGGAGGCGGCCGGTCTGCTGTCCGACCAGTACGACTCGGACTGGGACGGCTCGTTCGAGATCGAGGACAGCCGGGAGGGCTGGTCCGATGCCATGGTGGACCTCATCGACACCCACTACCGGCCCGACACGGTCCACTTCAAGCGGGTCTACGACGTGTCCCGTGTGCGGCCCTCGGGTGCCCGCCTGAAGACGTTCGGGGGCCGGGCCTCGGGTCCGCTGCCGCTGGCCCGGATGCTGCACGAGATCTCCGGGGTGCTCGGGGATCGGTGCGGTCAGCGACTGGACGCCATGGGCGCGATGGCCCTGGACCATGCGCTGGCGGCCTGCGTGGTGTCGGGCGGGATCCGGCGGTCGGCCCGGATGTCGATGCTGCACTGGAAGGATCCCCAGGTCTTCGAGTTCATCGACTGCAAGGCCGACGGCCATTCGTTCTGGTCGACCAACATCAGCGTGGAGGTCGACACCGAGTTCTGGACCGAGCTGATGAACGACGGGGAGCTGGGCAACAAGGCCCGCAAGGTGCTGGTACGGATCGCGAAGGGCATGGCCGCCAACGGGGAGCCCGGATTCTGGGACTCCGACATGTCCAACGTCGGCGAACCCAACCCGGTCATCTGCACCAACCCCTGCGGGGAGATCGCGCTGATGGCCTGGGAGAACTGCAATCTGGGTCACGTGAACCTGGCCGCGTTCGCCCTGCAGGGCCGCGAGCACAGCGAGCTGCGGATCGGTCAACTGGCCAGGGCCCACCGGCTCATGGCGCGGTTCCTGATCCGGGCCACCTACGGAGACGTCAACGACCACAAGCAGGCCCGCGTGCTGGACATGAACCGGCGCATCGGGCTGGGTCATCTGGGGGTCGCCAGCTACCTGGCCATGATGGGCACCCGCTACTCGGACGCCCCCAAGGTCGGCTGGTTCCGGCACCAGCTCCACTGGCTGGCCGAGGTCGTCGACAGTGAGATCTCCGAGTACTGCCACCAGCTCCGCATCCCGGTGCCGGTCAAGTCGCGGACCGTGGCACCGACCGGCACCATCGCCAAGATGCCCGGCGTGTCGGAGGGGATCCATCCGATCTTCTCGCGGTACTTCATCCGCCGGATCCGGTTCAGCATCCACGACCCGGACCAGCGGACGAGGGTCGCCGAGTACGCGCGGGACGGGTTCCTCACCGAGAACGACAACAACGCCGCCGACACGGTCATCGTGCAGATCCCCACCAAGGATCTGCTGGTGGAGCAGGTCGCGGCGATCCACGGCGAGGAGAAGGCCGAGAAGCTGGTGCAGTCGGCCGACGAGCTGACCCTGGAGGAGATGCTCGAGTTCCAGGCGATGTACCAGGAGGAGTGGGCCGACAACGCGGTGAGCTTCACCGCCAACGTCGACCCCGGCCAGTACGACCCGGTCGACATCGCCGAGACCCTGCAGCAGTTCGGGGGTCGGCTCAAGGGCGCCACCATCTTCCCCGAGAAGGGGTTCGAGCAGGCGCCCTACACACGAATCACCAAGGCCGAGTACGAGGCCGCGACACAGAAGGACGTCGGGGACGGCGTCGACGAGGCATGCTCCAGCGGAGCCTGCCCCATCCGATAGGGAGACAACATGACCGTGATCGACATGGAGCTGCTGGCCCCGAAATACACCATCCCCGAGGGCGAGGTGGGCCTGCTGTGGGCGATGGCCGCAGCAGGGAGCGGCAAGCGGGTGGCCCTCAGACTGGGCAGCCGGGAGGCCGTCAAGGAGGCCGTCCGAGACCTGGGCAGGCTCGACGGCGAGGCCTGGGGCGTCAAGCGCATCTGCCGCGCCGCAGGTTCCGAGCGGGTCGAATTCGACTCGGGCGGAATGCTGTACCTCATCGCACCCACCAAACACGGATGCCGGGGACTGAAGGTCGACTACAGCCTGGCCCCGGAGGAGACCGGACAGCGAGATGACCGAATGGCCTGACGCCTACCTGGAGGCAGGCGCCGCCGCGTCACAGCGGCGGCGCACCCAGGAGTTCGTGCCGTGCCCGTTCTGCGGGTGGGACTGGCACGGCAAGCCGCGCAAGAACAATCAGGGGGTGCTGCTGTGCGGCGGCAGCTTCGTCCCCCCACGAACCGAGAAGGACCAGTGAGCACACCAACCCCAGACATCAACTACCGGTCCATGAAGGTGGACACCGACCGCAGCGGCACCGAGGTGTGGAACGCCTCGGCCCGACTCGCGCGCGGTGGTGGCATCGTCGGCTACGGCCGGGGCGCCAGCAAGGACGAAGCCGAGCAACGGGCCCGCGAGGATCTGAATCGGAAAGTCTTCTACGACAGGGAGATCACCCGATGACCTGCACCGACGCATTCACCTGGACCGAAGTATGGCAGGGACTAGTGATCGGCGGGGTCGTGGGGGCGATCATCGGGATCGCATTCGGGATCACGTGCCTGATCGGCTACCTGATCATGGAGAGGATGTCGTGAGCAAGATCGTCCGCAACCTCGAGGAGCTGGCCGCGCTGCCGCCGGGGTCCATCATCATGGACGACAGCGGGGAGGCCTACAGGGTCAACGGGATCCTCGGCGCATATCGGTGGATGTTCGGCTTCGGCACCGAGAACGACATCGAACTGACTGCAGTCGAATACCCGGCCGTGGTGCTCTACAACCCAGAGGACGAGGAATGAAGATCATCGTTCACCAGAGCGACGGCACCGTCGACGAGCTGTGCAGCATCGGCCGCACTCAGGACCGGGTCGAGCTTCGCCTGAGCACAGACGATGTAAGCCTGCCCGAGAGCAGGCGAATCTACAACGACGACGTCGAGCTGACGATCGTCACACCGAAGGGTCGTCGGCTCCGGCTGTGCGTGCAGCGCGGGAACGACTTCCACATCTACTACCGGCACAGCGCGTCATTGAAGGCGGTGCTCAGTGACTGATCTCGAGCGACTGCTCGAGTTGGTGGAGACCGGGATCGACACAGGTCGGTTCCGGCTCACCACCCACGAGCGGGACATATTCGACGGCATCCGTCGCCGCTACCGGGAGTGGCGGCCGATCCCCGTGCTGCCGATGAGCACCGAGATGATCGAGGACAACCGCAATCCGGCCCTGGAAGAACATATCAACCGGGCATTCTGGGAGGCGATCGGCCTATGAGGTGCAACCGGATGTTCGTGTTCCTCGGCAAGTCTGGTCAGCCGCCGGTCGAGGCCCGGTGCAGGCTGGAGGCGGGCCACGGCAAGGTCCACGAAGCACGTAAACCCAAGGGCGGCATAGTGAAATGGCGCCACGACCCCGAAAGGATCCGGCCATGGCCATGATCGGACTCCCCATCCAGAAGGTCGAGACCCGTGTCGAGTGGGCGATCCGCGTGCCCACCAAGCACTTCGGAATGGACTACCGCATAGCACAATCCGAAGACGCAGCCCGCGCATCACTGGAGCTGTATCGCGACAGCGAGCGCGTCCTCAACGCCAACCCCGAGGCCCGGATCGTCCGGCGCTTCGTCGCCACCACCGAATGGGAGGAAGTCGAATGACGACCATCAAGGAAGTACTCGCCGAACTGTGGCAGGCCATCGTCGACGGGGTCGACATGATCCTGTTCGCGCTGTCCACCAACTACCAGATCGCCCAGCTTCGCACCGCCGAAGGGGTACACGCATGAGCGGCAAGCCATTCACCGCCGAGGACTATCGGGCCGCCGCCAAGGTGATCCGGGCCAACCACCCGCAGAACCATCTCGCCGACGACTTCGACCGCAGGGCCGAAGAACTCGAGAATGCGGCCCGCCCCTACTACTGGAACATCACCAGCAAGGAGATGCTGTACGACCTGGAGGGCAGGTACGGCATGCCGGAACGGCTCAAGCTCCTGGGCACCGAATACGAGAGGGTCAAGTGAAGACAGTCACCATCTGCGGATCCATGCGATTCTTCGAGAAGATGCTGAAGGTCGCAGCAGACGAAACGCTCAACGGCAGCATCGTTCTGATGCCGTTCTGTGTGGTAGCACCGGAAGACCAGAGCCTCGACTTCAAGCGGGCCCTGGACGAGCTGCACAAACGGAAGATCGACATGGCCCAGGAGGTCATCGTCGTCACCGACAGCACCGGCTATGTCGGTGACTCGACGCGCGGCGAGATCGCCTACGCCGAGGACACCTGCAAGCCGGTCAGGGTCGCGAGGGTCGCGTGAGCTTCGTCGCCTACTACCCCTGCTGCGAATGCGGCCGGATGTACGCACCGCACGTCGAGGGCTACACGGTCCTCGGCGTGCGGCCGTCCGACGTCACACTGAACCAGGACGGCACCTTCGAGATGCAGGTGGACATCACCCGCATGGCCTGCACGAGGTGCCGCCCGTGACCGACGAGATGTTCTGGTGCGGGGCCTGCGGGCGCCGGTTCGATCCCACCGAGGAAGGACTGGCGTTCGTGGCCGCCCACCTCGAGACCACCGCAGCCGGTGAGACCACCGTGCTGCATGCAGAGAATGTGAGGTGCCTGCCATGCGTGCGTTCGTCACCCGAATAGTGCAGGCGTTCTTCGACGCGTTCGTACCCGACGACCTCGACGACGACGACGACGACGACGACCGGCCGCTGTGCCGACTGACGCCCGACGAGTGCCTCCTGGTCCGCCGGGGCGGGCGGTGGGTGTGCGTCAGGGACCACGACCATGACCCGGTCGTCGTCGACATGATCCGAAAGGGGAACCTGTGAAAACGATCTTCCGAATGACGGGCCGCAACGCCCAGGGCGAGTACGTGTTCGTCCGACCGAAGGCAGTCGCTGGGGTACTCGGCTCCTACTTCGTGAACGAGACCGTCGAGATCGCCCCGGAAGCCTTCTGGGGCAAGCCGAAGCCTACCGACTGGCAGCAGGTGGCCCGCGCCGCCGGACTGGAGCTGCTGCCGTGGCAGGCCGAGGTTCTCAGGCAGTGGGAGGCGCGCGGGATGGACATGCCCATCGAGCCCGCCGGGCGGGGTGACAGGTCCACCCTGGCCGCCGTGTGGAACGAGGTCCATCGGTGAGCTACGCGGACGCCTTCGAGGGTTACTGGAATGCCGGGTGGCGGTCCATCCTGCCGCTGCCGCCGGGACGCAAGTACCCGCCACCCGACGACCGCACCGGCTACAAGGCGGTGGTGCCGTCCTATGCCGACGTCTATGCCTGGTCCGAATCCCAGCCCGGGGCCAACATCTGCCTGCGGCTGCCGGAGGGTGTGGTCGGGATCGATGTCGACGCCTATGACGGCAAGACCGGGGAGGCCACCCTGGCCCACGCCGAGCAGCTCTGGGGGACACTGCCGCCCACGGTGAGATCCACCGCCAGAGACGACGGGGTGTCCGGCATCCGGCTGTACCGGGTGCCGCCCGGCACCAGCCTGCGGACCCAGATCACCTTCCCCGACCGGGGACTGGGCGGCATCGAGGTCATCCAGTACTTCCACCGGTACGCGGTGTGCTGGCCGTCGATCCATCCCAGCGGCAGCCAGTACGTGTGGCTGAATCACCTCGGGGATGTGGCCCTCGGTCCGCCGGAGACCGACGAGAACGGGGTCTGGTCAGCGGCACCGTTCTACCCGAAGCTGGAGGAGCTGCCGGACCTGCCGTCGGCCTGGGTGGAAGGACTGGGTCAGGCCGCCGCGATCGTGGACGCCACGGCCGACGTCCAGCAGGTGCTGTCCAACCTGCGCGGGGGCAAGCCGTCGCAGGCCGTGAACGAGGCCCTGGCGGCCGCGATCAACGACCTGAGGGGTGCAGGGGCGGGCAGCCGTCATGACACCACCATGGGCCATGTGGGGCACCTGCTGCGGCTCAACGAGCGGGGCGAGCCGGGCATCGAGACGGCACGGGTGACGCTGCGCTACGCGTATGTGTCGGTGGTGGGTGTGGACCGCCCCGATGCGGGCGGCGAGTACGACCGGATGTGGACCAACCGCCGCATCCATGACCTCATCGATGCCACCCCCACGGTCACCGACGAAGACCTGTTCGAGATGGCCGGGATCACACCGGAAGAGGCCAAGAAGGTCATCGACCCGTTCGGTGAGTTCTGGTCCGCACGGGACTCGCTGCGGAAGGTGTTCCAGTTCGCCCAGTCGCAGATGGTGTCCCCGTGGTCGCTGCTGGGGGTGGTGATGTGCCGGGCCCTGGCCACGGTGCCGCCCCATGTGACGCTGCCACCGCTGGTGGGGTCGCCGGGCTCGCTGAACCTGTTCGTGGCGGTGGTCGGCAAGTCCGGTCACGGCAAGGGGGTCTCGATGGCGGCGGCCAGGACCGCGTTCCCCGGACTGGGTGGATTCGAGCCGGACGGGGTGTACGAGATCGAGGTGGGTTCGGGTGAGGGCATCCCGGCCCAGTACGTCAGGAGGGAGACCAAGGGCGAGGAACGGGGCACCCTGACCTGGATCCGCAAGTCGGTGCTGTTCACCGTGCCCGAGGTGGACATGGTGTCGGCCCAGGCCAACCGGTCCGGGTCCACGCTGCTGTCGGTGCTGAAGAAGGCATGGTCGGGTGAGTCCCTGGGCAACGCCTACCGGGACGACCAGAAGTTCCTCCCGATGCCGCCCCACTCCTACCGTCTGGGCATGGTCGTGGGGGTGCAGCCACGCAGAGCAGCAGACCTGTTTGCGGACTCCGACGGGGGCACCCCCCAGCGGTTCGTGTGGCTGCCGGTCATCGACGATGCGGTGCTGCTGGACCCGCCGGATCCCCCCGAGTATCCGCTCACCACGATGCCCGGCAACCGCTGGGCGGGGTCGATGTCGGACCGCACCATGGCACTGCCGGAGGAGGCCAAGCAGGCCATCCGGGTCCACCGCTGGAAGGTGGCCAAGGGTGACCCGTCGGTGGACCCGCTGGACGGTCATGCGTTGTACACGCGGGCCAAGGTGGCGGCCGCACTGGCGGTGCTGGAGTTCCGTGACTTCGTGAACCTGGACGACTGGGAGCTGGCCGGTGTGGTGATGGCCAAGTCCGACGAGACCCGACGGATGGTGCTGCGGGAGCTGTCGGCGGAGCGCCGCGAGAAGGTGCGCGAGATGGGTCGCGCGAAGGCCCTGGAGACGGTGGCCACCGAGGAGGCGCTCGAGGAGACGGCCGACGAACGGGTGACCGCCACCCGCGAGCGCATCGTGGAACTGGTGCGCGAGCGCGGGCCGCTGAGTGCCGGGAGGATCAAGATCGACCTCTCCCGGGCCCAGCGGAAGGTGACCGAGGAGGCCTTCGAGGGGCTGCTCGCGGGTGGTGTTCTCGAGGTGCGCGACGGGCGGTATTGCCTGCCCGAATGAGTATGGCTCGACCCCTGGCCGTATGGCTGTATGGCTGTATGGCTGTATGGCTGGGGTCCGAGCGAGAAAAAACGGTTACGGGACCGTAGGTAAGAAAGCCCTGGTCAGAGGGGTTATATTACTAAAATTTTTCATTCCCGTAGTGCGCGAGGATTTTTCTCTCGCAGGAGCAGCCATACGACCATACAGCCATACCGTAACGCTTCGTCACACATACAAGGAGAGTCATGAAGGAACTGGAACGGCGGATCGTCAAGCGCCTGCTGCGGGACGGACCGCTGCCCACGGTGGGGGACCTCTCGGAGGCGCTCGGGGTCATCCTGGGCGACCTGCAACCGGCGCTCGACCGACTGCTCAAGATCGGCATGATCGAGTACGGGATCGGCACCCCCCGGGGACCGCTGGTCTCGATCGGTGGCGATCTGATCTACCTGAGGGTGGCGCACATCGCGGCCACCCGGACCCTTGAGCATCTCGAGACCGCTGTCCTCATGGAGCACCTGAGGCACGACAACGCCGAGCCCCGTGGGTAGCCGACATCCCGGCATGTACCGCACCGCGCCCTCGGTCACCCACTGCGGGGACTGCGGGGCCCGGGTGCTGGCCTGTTGGCACGAGGGCTGGCATGAGGTGCTGGAGGATGCCGAGCTGAGTCAGGTCGGCGAGATCGCTGCCCTGATGTCCGGGCGCCGGACGTTCGAGCTGTGCGCCAAGCAGCTCTACCGGCGCACCCCGTACCGGATCCGCAACCATCCGGCTCCGGTGATCTCGGTGGTCCTCACCGAGCACGTGTGCGGGACCACGATCGAGCGGGCGCTGCGGCGCCCCGAACCCGAGGCGGCCGTCGACGAGCACGCGCCGCCACCGTTCTGAGGAGTGAAGTGACGACAACCGTGAAGTGGTGCAAGGACTGCATCGCCGAGGGGATCAACAGGATGCGCCCGGCCCCCCACCCGGGACCGAGATGTGTCACGCACCACAGGTCAGTGATCAAGGCCCGCAAGGCCAGAGCCCACGAGACCAGGGTCGGCAACACCTACGGGCTGGAGGTCGGCGAGTACGACACCCTGCACCGCGCTCAGGGTGGGGTGTGCTTCATCTGCCGACGGGCCACCGGAGCCTCGCGCAGGCTCAGCGTGGACCACGACCACCGGCTCGAGCACCTCGGTATGCGGGAGGCGGTGCGTGGGCTTTTGTGCCGCCCATGCAATGACCTTCTCGGGCACTGCCGGGACGACGTGCAGATGCTGGCCCGAGCGATCATGTACCTCAACGACCCACCGGCCAGGAGGGCGCTGAAGTGATGTGCGCGTGCGGGCATGCGCTCGCCGACCATGCCCCGGCCGGTCACTGCCTGGCCAGTCTGATGACCGACCACTGGTACGACGACCCGTGCTGGTGTGTGGGTGAGTCGAGGCCGGAGACCAAGCCCCGCAGTGTGATCCACGAAACATTCCGGGGAGGGTCTTGGGTACGGGTGGAGGCCCCAGGAAAATTCCGGGGGAGGGTGTTGGGTCGATGCCCGTGGTGTGCCGTGAAAGCCGAATCGTTGTGCCGGGTGTGCGTGGCCCGGCTCGACGAATGGCTGGAACGGGCAGGCTGGCTGGAGGGTCAGCTAGAACTCAACGTCACCCGGCAGTCCCAGTCCGGTTCGCGCTACCGCGAGGGCGGACGGTCGACCGAGAAGCCGCTGGTCTTCGACGACAAGGCCAGCGAGGCGGCCTGGGTGCTCGAGCACACGCTGACCGGGCTGGCCCGGCGCTGCGTGGACACCTGGGGCATGTGCCCGTCGGATCCGCGACGGCTGGTGCCGTGGCTGCGGTCGCGGCTGTTCGAGGTGGCCCGGCTGGACGACATCGGCGACGTGATGGGCGAGCTGCAGTCGGCGGTGGACCTGGGTCTGGCCACGATCGAGCGGCCCGAACCGCGCGTGTACATCGGTGACTGCCGGTGCGGTCGGCCGGTGTACGGACAGGGTGGCGACGAGGCTGAGTGCCGGTGCGGCGAAATTTTCAGGGTCGCCGAGTCCAGGGTCGCCAACCGCGAGGCCGGTGCCGATCTGCTGCTCACGGCCAGGGAGGCCGCGCTGTACGCAGGCGAGCTGCACGGTGTGCAGATCACGGCCAAGCGGATCCGGGTCTGGGCCAGTCGCGGAAAAATTCAGGGTCGTGGTCAAGATCGTCAGGGTGAGAACGTCTATCGGCTCGGCGAAATTCTCAGGGTCGCCGCCGAAAAATTTCTAGGGTCGGACGCATCCGGCCCCTGATGATCTTGTTCCAGACCAAGATCAACTCTACGGAGATGATCTTGGTGCCGGACGATGGTGATCTTGGTAGGGATCAAGATCAAGTCGTCCGGCCATTTGGTCACATCCGTAACAACTCTCATGCGTACCGGGAACACATGCATTCCCGGGTGAAACCGTCCCCGGATAGGCTGGGCGCCGAGTCGCCGTATATATCCGGCGTCCTAATCGGACCATTCGTCGAAATGAATTGCTCGGCTTGCTTGGCGGTCGGCCTCGAGCATCGTTCCGAATGTGTCCGTCCGTCGTCCGTCGCGCTCGAGCCGCTACCCCAGCGCCAGCGCGACGGACGACGATGCTTGTGTGAAGCAACGAATTGTGCGGGCCGCTGAGGCCTCGAGACTGCTCACAAGTAGGCGAGTACCGGCGGCCCCACGTTCGGCCGCCAGCGTGGACACTGGGCACCACTACGGCAGTCCGTAGTGCGTAGGCCTGCCGTGGGTCGAGCCTGCCAGCCCGGGCCGGCCAGGTGCTTGCACTAAGCAACGAATTGTACGGGCCGTAGACCCTCCAGTGATGCACGTCACGTAGGCGAGTACCGGCGGCCCCACGTTCGGCCGCCAGCGTCGACGCTGGGCGCCACTACGGCAGTCCCCAGCGTCGACGCTCGGCCTAGGTTCTGGCTGGCAGGCCTGCCGCGCCAGCCTGCAGACAAGCAACGGCCCCGACGGACGTATCCATCGGGGCCGCTGGCTGGCGCTGGCGCCTACTGTCTCAGGATTGCTTTCACGCGCTCGAGCGTGTCCGGTAGGAATGGGAATTCCTCAGTGAGTGTGAGACTGTCCCCCATTCCCGTGGATACGTATTCGAACCGTTCCACCTTGTGGTGCGTGATCTTCACGAGCCCACGGATCGGATCATGAAAATGCGGCATATTCACGGGCACCATTTTCGCGGAATACCAATTGTGCAGCTCCGCATATTCACGAATTGCCTGCCAATCAGGATCGAACGGTTCGGGCGCGGGATTGCGGCGACGGATACCGAACATTGCAGTCACTCATCCTCAATCGCTGGGGAGACGGTAATCGCGTAATTGTTGCGGCTGCGCCGATAGCCGTAGATTACTCTAATTTCGCCATAGATCGATCCGTTCCTGTAATCGTGAATTACAGCCGCTGGAATAGCTCGATACGTGGCGAGCCGTTCCTCGAGCGCGTCGACGGAAATAATCGAATCACTGGAGCAGCAATACCTAGGACTGTAGTCGCCAACACTATGGCGAGTCGAAACGGAAACCATATTCACTGTAGTCATCTTACTCACTCCCAATTGCAATCGTCGCCGGACAGAATATGGTCGCCGTTTTGGTCACCGTAGATAATCAGGTCATTGATATCGACATAAACGATATCGTCGTCGCATTGATTCACAATCGACCGGAACGGTTCTGGCATCACTGCCGAATCGGGATTGTCGGCCGTAGGCGTGGAAAGCATGATTCCGAGAATGGCAAGAAGCGTTGTGGTGATCATTGTCTTGTGTCCTGTCAGTGAGTTGTGTTGTTAGTTCGCACGGCCACGAATAGCGACCCATACAGCCGCCTGCATAGCGCTGGGCGCGATCCCGCGACGGGCCGCCGCTATCCGGTAGCAATGTGCCAGAGCGTCATATGCGCCTACTCGGCCGAGTCGCGATTCTTCTACGTTGCGGCCGACCGCCGCGCGTAGTGCCCAAACGTCAATGGTCACATACGAATCGTCGCCGAGAATGTTTCGGTAGAACGATTTGGTTTTGGGCGCATCGTCGCCGAATGTCGCGAACGGATCCCGCGCGTGCATGGCTCGCTTGGCTCGCGCGATATTGTCGCCCATGCACCGCGCGGCAGTACCGTCCGAATACAGCGAGTAGGCGCCAGCCAGATTCACATCCCACGCCGTTTGTGGCGACAGATGAGAAATGACTGCCACGACGTTTTCAATCGGCGCCGAATGCTGCCACGAAATGATTGCAGCGTGGTCCCGGGCCGTTTCATACCACTCGACACCGGCGGCCCGCTGCTCGTCCGACGCGGCATCGTAGTACGCGAGGATATTGGCGACCACGGCACGCGTGGACAATCCGAACACGCGGCCCAGCGCATCGGCCGGGCGCCGCGACTCACGAGCGCGCGGCCCCACTACTTCCACAGTCGGGCCGTTGTGCATGCCTACGCGGCGCGTAGCGGGCCGCTGGCGCCGCGCCGGTACTCCGGTCGCCTGCAGGCCTGTAGCGATCCCTACGCCTACCCCAGCGCCGATAGTGAGTCGGTAGTCATCGGCCGTGGCATCACTACCCACGTATTCGGCCATGGCATACCGGCCGATGCGCTCAGGATCCCGTGAGCCGATGCCCGCCCACATGATGCGACCGGCGACCGTGAGCTGTTCGGCCGTAACGATGCCTACGCCTACCCCGGCGCCTAGCGGCCGCATCATTCCGGCCGATCGTGCGTACTCGATACGCAAGGCATGCTCCGGTATCTGCATACCGGTACGTTCATACGTTGCCCACACGGGCAGTAGCGTGAATTTCTGTACCGGAAAATTAGACCCGCCACCATTGATCCAAATGAACGCGGAATTCTGGCCACGCGTCTCGACTGTCATTGCTGCCCGTGCGGCCGTGCCGTACATCCGCATATGGCGCTGAAACGCCGCCTCCTCGCCATGGCGACTGAAGTCACGGCCAGACAGGAAATGTCCGTAGTAATCGTGGACTGCCCGGAAAGCATCGTTGTCGTCATTCGTGAGGAATGGATGACCGCCGGTGGTTTCCGTCGACATAACCGACAGTCGGCCGTTACGCACGTCTGCAGCCATTTCGGCGTAGTCCGAATACGGATCGTCGTCCGTCACGCGGACATCGATACCGGCCGACAGTATTCGATCCAATTGGGCCCACGTCTCAGCAATGAACGCGGCATAGCAACGCCGCACGATCGGCCTATCGTCGTACTCCGGGGCCGCCACATATGCGGCCCCGATACGTTCGCCCAGTGTCCGATCGGCCGTTACGGCCGAGTAGTCGGCGGCCCACGGCTTGCCCAGCGATACGCCTACGCCGATACCGGCGCCGATGATCGGCCGGAATGAATCGGCGTCACAGTAGGCGCAACGTCCACGGTTCGATACCACGGATACCGCGCGATAGCAGGACTCGCACACAATCGGAATAGAGCCCTCACAATCGTCGCACTCGATAGCGACCACAAACCCACGGCAGTCGGTATAGGTGGCACGCGTCCCGTTGTGCTGGCACGTGGGAGCGACGTCGTGCGCCTGCAGCAATTCCGCGACCGCCGCACGGTCGGCCGCGCGCTCGGTTTCGGCCGACTCGGCCGACTCGATAGCGGCTGGCCACAACATGATCTTGACGCCGTTCGCGATGCGCCGGAACGTCGCGTCGGCCGGGCGATGCAGACCCTCGAGCGCGTGCATCGATACGTCGATCCATCCCAACGCGCCCGGTGTGCTCGCCCGGCCGTACATGCGCGGCCGATAGGTGACAGTGATCCGGGCGCCTACCGGCTTGCGACCCTGTCGGTAGTCCACGGAAACCGTGGTCGAGTCGGTCGCGTCGATCAACGCGGCCGACAGGGCATCGATGGTGGCGGTAATAGTGGTGGCGACGGTAGTCATTGCTCTCAGACTTTCTAGGCGATGGTGGACGCGTCATCGGCGATGACGATTACGTGCTGCGGGTGAATTTCGGTCCACGTGCGACCGGCGGAAATAGCGTCGATTGCGTAGCGCGTAGCGATACGCGCATCGATTGCGTGGTGAATGGTTTCCCATTCGTGCGACCCACGGCCGTAGTAAGCGAGCGCGTGGACCAATTCGTCGAATTCGGCGGTCTCGATATACCGATCGAGTCCGGTGGCGGTAGTCATGATCTTGCTCCTAATGATCTTGGTTCGAACGTGGGTACTGCCACCACAGAATGCACCCAGACTGGAGTCAGTTACATAGGGAAGTCGAGTTTCAAGATCAACACTCGGCTTGCACCTCGGCATCGATGCAGGTCACGCGTACCTTTATCGGTACAGACAAAATTTTTTCGGCTTCTAGATCAACTAGGGCCTGAACCTAGATCATTTACGCCCGAATCTGGGGCCCAGAACGCATGACAACACGCGTTGTCATCTTCGGGCCCGGACCGAAACCCGCAGGTGGGAGCAATGTCGACACGCGGCCGCAGTACGCGGAATTGGAAACGGCTTTGTCGAATTATGCGGGCCCAACTCGAGCCCGTATGTGGAATATGCGGCGGCCCGATCGATCTTTCATTACCGGCCGGGCACAAAGAATCGTGGACGCTGGACCACATAATCCCGCTGGCGCAAGGTGGCGACCCTGAGAGCCCGTATAACGTGAGACCCGCTCACATGCGCTGTAACAGCGCTCGAGGTGCAGGCAGTAGGGCAGTACGGGCAACACGCGGTTCACGTGCGTGGTGAGCGAACAGGGCACAGTACGGATATGGGTAGTGGTAGTGGTGCGGCATGGTAGGCCTAGGCCTAGGCCTACGTACCCCATATGCATGCACACCACATACCTATATGCATGCACACCACATACCCATGCACATACCCATATGCACCATGCACATACCCATATGCACCATGCACATACCCATATGCACCATGCACACACACCATATGCATATGCATATGCACACACACCATATGCATATGCACTAAGTGACAACACACATTGTCATTGTTTAATCATCAATTCAAAATTCAATTCATTGAATTCGAATCTTCAATTCCAATTGTGAACAAAGCAATCGAACCAATACCAATTGGCATATGCACACACTGACAACACGCATTGTCACCATGCATATGCCATTCCCATTATGGCCATACTCGAGCCTGCCTATCGATATGCATTCACTAACAATGCATTCACACAATGGCAATTCAACAAAGCACAATTGCCTACGAATACCGCTCGACAATGGCACCGCATACCCCCATTACCCATGGTACGGGGGGTGGTACACAACCGTTTTTCGCGGAATAGGGGCCGACCCCGCGCCTTGGCCGCGTCTCTGACCCCGGTAAATTTTGAAAAGGCCCAGGTCAGAGCGTTGCAGATCACGCACAATCGCCGACCATACAAAAACTGCCTGGGATGATGCCCCATTTCTCTCACCCTGGACCGCCAAATTAGCCAGTGAAAAGGAAATTCGGTAAATGCAATCGAGAGTTATCGAATGCAATTCCTGTGGAATCGAATTCCATCAGCCGATCACTCGCGGACGCCCCGCAAAGAATTGCCCCTCATGCAGACGCCCCGCGCGTGGGGGCACGCCGAAACGCTCGCCGAGAAGGAATGTCGTCGACGCCACGGCGCCCCCATCGGCCAATTCGGGAACGCGCAAGTGCGGACATTCCGGTGAATACGTCGACGTATGCCTCCCGTGCATGGCCGCGCGCAGGTCGAAGGACTACTACGAGCGCCACAAAGGGACTCCCAGATTCAAAAAGGGCGCACCCTGCGCGGGAGGATGCGGCAAATATATCGAGATCAGCTCCGGCAGTCGGCCACCGGGTGAGGCGAAATGCAGGGCCTGCCGCAACGCCGAGGCCGAGGAGGGCCGCTACCGGAAGTGCGACAAGTGCCGGAGGAAGTTCCGGCTGAGGAAGCCGGGCAGCGTCAACCGGTTCTGCTCGCGCGAATGCGCCCGCCCGCCCCGCGTTCATCCCACCGACAACGAGCGCATGGCTGCCAAGAATCGCCGTCGTCGAGCCAGGCTGGCCGGTGCCGAGTGCCGCCCCTACACACTCGCCCAGATCGCCGAGCGTGACGTGTATTGCTGTCAGCTCTGCGGAGACCTGGTCGACATGAAGCTGTCCGGCCTCAAGCCGATGGGGCCCACCGTCGATCACATCGTCCCGATCTCGCGCGGCGGCGGTGACACCCCCGAGAACGTCCACCTCGCGCACCGACGGTGCAACGAGGAGAAGGGCGCCTACTACGACCCGCGAGAGAGCAGGCCGCTCGTCATTGCGGTCTGAAACCCCCCCGGTCCGCCCGGACCGAAAACAGGAGGTGATCCGATGGGAAAGCATCGGAAGCCAACATCCAATCCGGCAACTCGACCTCTCGCGGCCCTGACCGCCACGGGCGCCATCGCGCTCATGGGCGCCGGTACAGCCGCCGCCGCCCCCGACTGGGACCGGCTCGCGAGCTGTGAGTCCAGCGGCAACTGGGCCATCAACACCGGCAACGGCTTCTACGGTGGCGTCCAGTTCCAGCAGTCCACCTGGGAAGAGTTCGGCGGTCTGCAGTACGCAGCGCGCGCGGACCTGGCCACCAAGGAGCAGCAGATCCTCGTCGCCGAGGCGGTGCTCAAGGTCCAGGGCAATCAGGCCTGGCCCGACTGCTCCAACCGGGTCGTGCCCGGCTGGTGGGACGGCGGCCCCGAGGTCGTGCCCGCCCCGGCACCCGCACCGGCACCGGTAGAGGAGCCCGCCCCGGCGCCTGCTCCGGCACCGGCTCCCGTGGTCAACTGCGAATGGATGTGGCCGGTCGACGCACCGCTCACCTCCGGCTTCGGTCCGCGCGGTGGCGCGTTCCACAACGGCGCCGACTTCGGTGCGTCCATCGGGCACCCGATCCTGTCGGCGTCCGGCGGCACCGTCATCAACGCCGGACCGGCCCAGGGCTACGGCCAGTGGGTCCAGGTCCGCGCGGACAGCGGTCATGTCATCGACTACGGCCACATCTCCTCGTTCAGCGTGAACGTCGGAGACCGGGTCGAGGTCGGCGACGAGATCGCGCAGGTCGGCAACGAGGGCGTGTCCTCGGGCGCGCATCTGCATCTGCGGATCGTTGCCGCCGACGGCACCCCGCTGGACCCGGTCGCCTTCCTCAACGAGGTCGGCGCCTGCAACACGGGCGAGCATCCGCAGCCCGCACCGCAGGTCGACGACATCGGGGTCACCCCGGTGGCCGTCGAGGTCGAGGTCGCCGCGATCGGCGCCGAGCTGGCGCTCGAGTACGTGGTGCAGGAGGGCGACTGGCTGTCCGCCATCGCCGAGGACTTCGGCACCGCGTGGGAGCGCATCTACGAACTCAACCAGGACACCATCGAGGATCCCAACCTGATCTACCCCGATCAGGTTCTTCGCATGATGCCGTAACCCGGACCCGCCCCGACCCGAGCAGACTTCCATGCTGCTCGGGTCGGGTGCGTCCCAGGAGATGACGTGGCCGACTACACGTTCACCAAGGATCCCGAGGCCGTCCTCGACTACCACTTCGACTGGTCGGCCTGGCTCTCCGACGGAGAGACGATCTCCAGCTCGACCTTCGAGTCGACCGCTGGCATCACCATCGACTCCAACACCACCACCGCCACCGTCGCCACGGTGTGGCTGTCCGGCGGCATCCGTGGACGCCTCTACGAGATCACCAACCACATCGTGACCAATCAGGGCCGAGAAGACGACCGGTCCATCACGATCCGCGTCAAGGACAGGTAATCAGCGTTGACCCGCACGCTTCGCGCGGCCCTCGTGGCCGCGTTTGTCCTCATGCTCTCCATCGCCTACGCCGGACCCGCCACCGCCTGGCCCTGGGATGCCTGGTTCAGCCAGGCCCGCCCGGCCGCCTCCTGGCAGCAGCGGGTGACCGGCGCCGACCTCGACACCTGCCGACGCTGGCAGGTCTGCGGCACCGACCTCGGCATCCCCTACGCCGACGGCGGCACCGTCTCGTACCTGTACGGGGACACCTTCAACACCCCCTGGCCGGAGCAGCCCAACAACTACTGGCGCTCCCCGGTCGCGCTGCGGTCCGACTCGCACCCGCGTGACGGGATCGTCTGGGACTCCGCGCATCGCGGCGGCGGTGAGCTGTTCTACAACGGCCACTGGCGCGGCGGCGAGGTGACCGTCATCCCCAACGACGCGGTGCGCCTGCCGAACGGCCGGACCGTCATGTCGTACTTCTCGGTCCGCAACTGGGATGCCACCCCGCACCGGTCGTGGCTGACCAACTATGCCGGGCTCGCCTACACCGACAACGGCAACGACTGGATCCGTACCGGGGTGCGGTTCAACAACAACGGCGCCGGGAACGACCCGTTCCAGATGTGGTCCATGCAGCTCGCAGGCGACTACGTCTACATCGTGTCGGTGCCCGGCGGCCGCCAGGACGGACCCATGATGCTGCGCCGCGTCCACTGGACGCGGATCCTCGACCCGGCCGCCTACGAGGGCTGGGGCTGGAACGGACGCGACTGGGGCTGGGGACGCACCCCGACCCCGATCCTGCACGGCCGCTTCGGTGAACCGTCGCTGCGGCTGCTGAAGGACGGCACCTGGGCGATGGCCTACCTCAACGGTCAGGGCCAGATCGTCACCCGCACCGCTGCCCGCGTGGACGGCGCCTGGTCGCCGGAGAAGGTGCAGGTGACCGCGCAGCAGGAACCGAACCTGTACGGCGGCTTCATCCATCCGTGGTCCACCAAGGGTGAGGCCTGGTTCATGGTCTCGACCTGGCGCCGGAACAACTCCGGTCAGTCGACCGCCTACCACGTCTCGTCCTACCGAGGGAGTCTCTGACCCCACGCAGCATTGGAGTCTGGAATGGCCTCACCGGTATTCGTCGACGCGACCACCGCCACGTCCGGCAATGCGGCCTTCCCGGTCTCCCTCACCCACACGGACATGCCCTCGCACTCGGTGGGTGACCTGCTGCTGTGGTGTCTGGTCATCTCCGGCAACTTCGTGGGGCTGCCGATCGACATGACCGTCCCCGACGGGTGGACGCTGGCCGACGAGACCGACGCCACGAACTTCACCGAGCGTCGGGTGTACTGGAAGTTCGCCGGGCCCTCCGAGACTGCGCCGGACGTGACCTGCAATGTGGGCGACGGCATCTCGTCCCACATGCTGTCCGTGTCGGGTGTCGACACCGTGAGTCCGGTCAATGCCGCCGCGCACAACACCGACAGCGGCGGCAACATGTACCTGACTCCGTCGGTGACGACCACGGTCGACGAGACCCTCGTGGTCCGGCTCATCTACACCCAGTACACGTCGAGTCCGGGCATCGCCCCGAACTGGCCGCTGTCCACCAGGCGCACCTCCGTGCATGACCTGGAAGTGTTCGGCAGCAACCACAGTGCGCCCGAGTGGGCGGTCGCCTCGACCGCCACCCGAGCCCAGGCTGCCGCCGGATCCACCGGCACCGAGTCGGTCTCGTTCAGTACCGGCGGATCGAACTGGGGCGGCGGCACCACCGTGGCCCTGGCCCCGGCGACCCTGGTCAACAAGTCCGACACCGACACCGGGCAGTCGACCGAGTCCGAGTTCGTCTCCGCGTCGGTGCCGGACACCGACACCGGGCAGGCAACCGAGTCCGAGTTCGTCACGGTCTTCTACCAGGACTCGATTCTCCCGCACCCCAAGCGCACCGCGCGCATTCGCCCCGACTCCCGTACCGCCCGGATCGGCCCGGACCGGCGCGTCTGGACCGTATCTCCGTAGCCCTGAAGGGACATCACCATGACCAACCTGCTCACCACCCGGCGGGAGTCCATCAAGTGGACCCCCGAGATCCGGGTGATCAAGTACAACCCGGACACGGTCCGCGAACTGACCGACTACCTCGGCCACGAGCCCACCGGCCCCGAGCTGCGCGAGCTGGAGCGGGTCGGTGCGATTGTCCCCGACGACATCGCAGAGGCGGTCGGCAACTCGCTGGTCACCGCTGGCCTGGCCCGGCTCACCAACCTGATCACGGGCGGCGGCGGCGGCGCGTTCAACAACGCCAAGGGCATCATCGGCGTCGGCAACTCCAACACCGCCACCACGGTCGGCATGGTCGACCTACAGGGCGCCAGCAAGTACTACGAGGATCTCGAGGCCGGGTCGCCGTCGACCAACAACGGCGCCATCACCGCCTCGGCTCTGTTCGGTTCTGCGGACGGCAACTTCGCGTGGGAGGAGTGGTGCTTCGCCATCGCCAACAACGCCGACGTCACCCCGGCCGCGACCCTGGCCGGTGCCGGTGGCGCCGGTTCGGTGATCCTCAACCGCAAGGTCGCCTCGCTCGGTACGAAGTCCTCCGGCGCCTCCTGGACGCTGCAGGCGACCGTGACCCTGTCCTGACCTGTCGGCTCACAGCGGGGCTCGGAGTCAACCACCCCGAGCCCCGTTGTGAACTCGCAGGATTGGAGATGCCATGGCTCCCACCCTCGTCAATACCAGCGTTGCCAGCGGCTCGTTCACCACCTCGGTGAACTGCAGCTACCCGACGAACACGGCGCAGGGCGACTTCCTGATCCTCCTGGTGAGCAGCTACTCCGCTGCATCAGGCACCCCGTCCGGGTGGACGCTGCTGACCAGCTACACGGTGGCCGGTGACAGCAAGGCCTATGTGTACTACCGGACCGCAGGCACCGAGACCAGCGTGACGTTCCAGACGTCGGCCTCGTCGTTCGGCCTGGAGATGGGCATCCTGGCGTTCACGGGCGTCGATTCGACGAGCCCCCTCGACGTATGGGGCGAGAACACACACAGCTCGACCACCCAGGTCTGCCCGTCCGTCACGACGACGATGTCGGACACCGTGCTGGTCCGCGCTTACCTGTGCGACCCGTTCGCGGGTGGGTTCTCGGTCTCGTTCGCATCGCCCGCGACCGAGCAGTTCGACCGCGCCACCACGGCCTACTCGGCCATCGCCGCCGCAACCGAGGCGGGACCGTCGAGTCCCGGCTCCACCGGCACACTGACGGTCACACCGTCCTCCACCAACGACGCCGACATCATGGCCGTCACGATCGCCGTTGCACCGCCGCAGCAGCTCACCAAGACCGACGGCGACACCGGCTCCGGCGCGGAAACCGAAACGGTCACGGCCGAAGTGCCGTCGTCCGACACGAACACCGCCGTCGACGAGACGGTCTCGTTCATCGTCACCCCGGCCCAGTCCGACACGAACACCGCCGTCGACGAGACGGTCGGCACGTTCATCATCACCCCGGCAGCGGCCGACACCGGCACCGCCGCCGAGACCACCTCGATCACGGCCACCGCGCCACCGGACACCGACACCGGCACCGCAGCCGAGACCGAGATGGTCAGTGTCGCCCAGGTCAGCTCGGACACCAACACCGCCGTCGTCGAGTCGGAGTCGCTGACTGTCGGCGTCGAGGACACCGGCACGGCCTCCGAGACTGCGTTCGTCTCCGTCGCCCTGATGATCGACTCGGACACCGGCACCGCCGCCGAGGCCGTGAACATCGCGGTCTCCGACGGCGACACCAACGCCGGATTCGACGAGGTCGCGTTCCGCGCGTCCGACGGCATCCTCAACGTGCCGCGCCTGATCCGCATCACCGAGGAGCGCCGGACGCTGGCCGTCGAGCGGGTCGACCGCATGGTGGTTGTCACCTACGACAACCGGCTCAAGGTCATCGGCCGCGAGGACCGCACGGTGAAGGTCTTGCCGGTGTCCAACCTCGTCAGCATCGGAGCAGAGAAGTGAGCGACACCGAATACGAGGACGGCCCGCTCCGGCGGGCCATGGAGTCCGGGGACCGCCGCGAGGAGCTGGTCGGCCTGCGGGACTTCATCATCCACCAGCTCGAGGGCACCGCCTGCAGCTCCTGCTCGCTGTCCCGCCTCAAGGCGGGCGAGCAGGCCGCACTCATCCTGCGGCTGCAGCAGATCACGGAAGCCATCGCGGCGATCCCGAAGGAGACAGGGGAGGTGACAGGCGTTGCCAAGTTCCGCAACGAACGGGCCGCTCGGCTGTCAGTTGCCCAGGATCCAGCATCTGCCGCAGGGGCATGACAAGTTCCAGATCGGCAAGGAGGCAGTCGAACTCTCCGCGCATGCCGGTCTGGAGCTGGACCCCTGGCAGTCCTGGTATCTCCGCAAGTCCATGCTCACGACCGACGAGATGGTCTACAACAAGTTCACCGGGCTCCACGAGCCACGGTGGGCCGCGTTCGAGTGTGGGCTGTGTGTCTGCCGCCAGAACGGCAAGGGCTCGATCATCGAGGCCCGCGAGCTGGCCGGGATGTTCCTGACCGGTGAGCGGCTCATCATGCACTCCGCGCACGAGTTCCCCACCGCCCTCGAAGCGTTCGAGCGCGTGCTGTCCTTGGTGCGGGACACCCCCGATCTGTGGGCCGAGGTGCGGCAGGTCAAGCAGGGCCACGGCGAAGAGGGCATCTACCTCAACTCCGGTCAGCGCCTGCGCTTCAAGGCCCGCACCAAGGGCGGCGGCCGAGGCTTCACCGCCGACTGCATCATCCTCGACGAGGCCATGGTGCTCGGCACCGACCAGGTCAAGGCGATGCTGCCGACCGTGTCGGCCCGCCCCAACCCGCAGGTCTGGTACGCCGGATCGGCGGGCGACAAGAACTCCACCCAGTTCGGTCGTGTCCGGCACCGCGCCATCAAGGGCGGCGACCCGCGCCTGCTGTACGGCGAGTGGTCGATCAACCCGCACACCGTCATGTGCGACCCGACCTGCGACGAGCACGACGACCTCGACGACCCGAACGGGTGGGCCAAGGCGAACCCCGCGCTGGGCCGCCGGATCTCGCTCGAGCACATCGCCGCCGAGCGGCGGTCGATGGACGACGCCGCGTTCGGAATGGAACGGCTCGGCGTCGGCGACTGGCCGACCGAGGACGGATCCTGGGGCGTCATCAGTGAGGACTCCTGGCGGGTCCGCGAGTCGGATGTCTCCGAGGTCGTGGGCCGTCCGGTCATCGCGATCCACACCGCGTCCGACCGGTCCTTCTCGGCGATCTTCGTGTGCGGCCTCAACGCCGACGGCGACTACCACATCGAGCTGACCCAGAACGCGGACGGCGAGTACGACTACCGTCCCGGCCTGGGCTGGGCCCTGCACCGCGCGATCATGATCGCCAGGCGGGTCCGCCCGATCGCGATCGTCGTGAACAAGTCGACCCAGGCAGGCGTCCTGTTCGAGGATCTCGAGCGGGAGATCAAGGCCGCCAACATGGATCGCGAGACCCAGGTGATCTCGCCGCTGCAGCGCGAGTACGCGCAGGGCTGCGCCGACTTCTTCACCGGCATCGTCCCGAAGAAGGGCGAGAAGGCGAACGTCGTTCACATGGGTCAGGAGCCGCTGGACAAGGCGGTCGCATCGACCGGCATCAAGGAGTCCACCGACCTGTGGATGTGGGACGACTCCGACACGACGATCGACATCACCCCGCTCCGTGCGGCCACCCTCGCGCTGTGGGGCTTCAAGAAGCTCGGGCACGAGGAGCCGCCACCGCCCCCGTTCGCCTTCTGGGCGTGAGGAGAATCTATGAAGCTCAACCGAAACGCCTTGCTGTGCTTCCTGGCCGGAGTTGGTCTGTTCACTGCGGGACTGTTCATCGTGATCGGCGTGTCGGCCTTGGTCGCCGTCGGGTCGCTGCTGGTGCTCGCTTCCCTCTTCGTCGATGAGGAGAAGTAATGGCCAGCATCTGGAACCGCCTGCGCGGCAAGACAGAACAGACCGAGGAGCGTCTCACCGTCAGCGAGTGGGCGCAGATGTTCAACTTCCAGGGGCAGCAGTACCCGTTCGGGTACGGGGCCCCGATCCACGGCAACAAGGCCGAGTCGATCGACAACGACTACCTCGGCTACGTCAACGGCGCCTACAAGGGCAACGGCATCATCTTCGCCTGCTGCGAGGCCCGGCGGTCGGTGTTCACCGAGGCCCGGTTCATCATGCGCCGCCACAGCGAGGAGAGCCAGCCGGGCGACCTGATCCGGCATCCGTCGCTGCGGCTGCTCGAGAATCCCTGGCCGAACGGCAATACCGGCGACCTGCTGGCGCGCGCCATCCAGGACGTCGACATGGCCGGTAACCACTACATGGTCACCGAGGGTGTCGGCAGGGACAAGCGCCTGCGGCGCCTGCGGCCGGACTGGGTCGACATCATCCTGACCGCGCCCCCCGAGGAGGCCGTCGAGTCCGACGTCGCCGGATACCTCTACCGGCCCGGCGGGACCGACGACCGCGCGAAGTGGATCGTCTACCCGATCGACGGCTCGAACGGGGTCGTCGCCCACTGGGCTCCGATCCCCGACCCGGCCGCTCAGTACCGTGGCATGTCCTGGCTGCAGCCGATTCTCAGTGAGCTGATGGCCGACAAGGCGGCCACCACCCACAAGCTGAAGTTCTTCCAGAACGCAGCCACCCCGAACCTGTCCGTGTCGTTCGATCCGAGCGTCACACCGGACCAGGCGAAGGCGTTCGCGCAGAACATGAACGAGCGCAAGCACGGGCTCGAGCATGCCTACGAGACGCTGTACCTCGGTGGCGGTGCGGACGTGAAGGTGCTGGGCGCCGACCTCAAGCAGCTCGACTTCAAGGTGACCCAGGCGCACGGCGAGACCCGCATCGCGGCCGCCGCCCGAGTGCCTGCCGTCATCGCCGGTATCTCCGAAGGCCTCGGCGGTTCGTCCCTTAATGAGGGTAACTTCCGGGCCGCCAAGGATGCGTTCGGCGATTCCACGATGCGGCCGCTGTGGCGCTCGCTCTGTTCGGCCTACACCCGGCTGATCGAGGATCTGGCGCCGGACGGCATGGAGCTGTGGTACGACGACCGCGACATCGCCTTCCTCCGGCAGGACCGTGAGGAAGTGGCCGAGATCCAGGCCAAGCAGGCACAGGCCATGGGCTACCTCGTGATGCAGGGCTTCACGCCCGAGTCGATCGTCGAGGCCCTCATGAAGGAGAACTGGAACGCTCTCGATCACACCGGCCTCTACTCGGTCCAGCTCATCCCGCCCGGCGCCGACGCGCCTTCTGGGACAGGGCAGGCCAAGCACAACGACCCCGACCAGAAGAAGGGCGACGGTACGGCCAAGCCCGCGAGCGGCAAGGACGACAAGCCTGCCACCACGAAGCAGGAGAAGAAATGACCTACTGCACAAGGAATGCCGAGTTCCGGCAGAGTGACAACCCTGACGAGAACGACGGCTACAACCTGCGCGGCTACGCGGCAGTGTTCAACCAGGACACCGAGATCAACTCCTGGGAGGGCCGGTTCCTCGAGTCCATCGCCCCCGGCGCGTTCAAGAAGACGCTGCGGGAGCGTAAGGGCAAGATCATCATGCAGTACGACCACGGACGCGATGTCCGGGTCGGAACCGTGCCGATCGGCTACTACAAGGAACTCCGCGAAGACGAGCATGGCCTCGACGTCGACGGTCGGCTGCATCAGAACGATGTCGTCGAACCGGTCCGGCAGGCCATCGAGTCGGGCGCCATCGGCGGAATGTCCTTCAAGTTCCGCGTCGTTCGCGACGAATGGCGGGACGCGAAGGGCAAGCTGATCAAGCCCGACAAGCTGCTCGACATCCTCTGGAACGCCAGCTCCGAGGACGGCCTGCCCAAGCGGATCGTCAAGGAGATCGCGCTGTACGAGGCCGGTCCGGTGTCGACCCCCGCCTACGGCGGCACCTCGGTCGGTATCCGATCCGAGGACGAGCCGGAGATCAGCCGAGAACAGCTCGTGGCCCAGTACCGCAAGACCATGCTCGTCGACGAGGAAACCCGCTCTGCGGACGAGCCTCCCGTCGAGCCGACCGAAGCCCCGGCCGATGAGGCCGAGCAGCGTGAAGACGCTGACACCGAGACCGAGCAGCGCGAAGACGACGCTGCTCCCGAGACCCCCGAAGAGCGCGACGACGCCGACCCTGTCACCTCGTCGCCCGTCGAGGAACCCGAGGACGCCGCCCGCACGGGCACCTCCGAGGAGAGCACCCCCACCCCCACGATCACTCGAAAGGTGATTCCCATGACCAAGGCAGAACTCATCGCCCGTGCGGCCGAACTGCGGGCCAAGCTCGCCGACTTCGCCGGTGACGAGGCGCTCGAGGAGGCCCGCCAGGCCGAGTTCGACTCCACCGACGCCGAACTCCGCAAGACCGTCGACGCGATCAAGGAGATCGAGGCCCGTCAGGCCCGTCTCGCCGAGCTGGCTTCCGAGCCCGGCCACGTCGAGCGCACGGCCCCCCGGGCCCCGGCGGTCCACATCCAGAAGGACGTCTTCGACGTCGACGCCATCCGCAAGGACGCGACCTCGGAAGAGGATCTCGCGGTGCGCTTCACCGAGGGTGCCGAGCGTGCCGTCGAGTCCCTGAAGTTCGCGCGTGTCACCGGCCGCGAGAAGGCTCAGGAGCGTATCTCCGAGCTGCTCGAGGAGGACACCGAGGACGCCAAGCTGGCCAAGCGCATCCTCGTCACCGGCTCCCCGCTGTACGAGCGCGCGTTCGGCAAGGCCCTGCGCGCAGGCAACACCTACGGCCTGTCCCAGGAGGAGCTGCGCGCCATGTCGCTCGGCGCCGACTCGGGCGGCGGCTACGCGGTGCCGGTTCAGCTCGACCCGACCGTGATCCTCACCAACGACGGCCATATCGGCGACCTGCGCCGCCTGGCCCGCGTGGAGACGATCGTCGGCAAGGAGAAGCAGTTCATCACCTCCGATGGCATCTCCGTCTCCCGTGACGGCACTCCCGCCGCTGGCGAGATCGGCCGCACCACGGAAGCTGCCGAGGTCTCCGACGGTTCGTTCACCCTGGCCCAGCCGACCATCAGCGTCGAGCGCGTCCAGGGCTTCGTGCCGTTCTCGATCGAGATCGACCAGGACTGGGGCGGCCTCCGCTCCGAGATCACCCGCATGCTGGCCGACGCCAAGTCCCGCGAGGAGAACGAGTCGTTCGTCCTCGGCGACGGCACCGGCACCCAGCCCGGCGGCGTGGTCGGCTCGATGGCGGCTGGCTCCCTCGTGGCGGCCACCGGCACCGAGACCTTCACGGCGGCCGACATCTACAACCTGGAGACCGAGCTGGCCCCGCGCTGGCGCGGCAACGCCAAGTGGCTCGGCAACAAGTCGACCTACAACGTGATCCGCCAGTTCGCGGACGCCGACGGTCACGACTTCTGGGAGCGGATCGGCAACGGTCTGCCCCCGAAGCTGCTCGGCTACGACATCCACGAGAACAGCTTCGTTCCCGTGTCGGATGCCACGGTCACCGCGACCTCGCGGGTGCTGGTGTTCGGTGACTTCTCGAACTTCATCATCGTCGACCGTGTCGGCATGAGCGTCGAGCTGGTCCCGCACATCTTCGGCACCAACGGTCGTCCGACCGGCCAGCGTGGCGTGTACGCCATCTGGCGTAACAACGCGAAGGTGCTCGTCCCGAATGCCTTCCGCATCCTGACGGTCGCCACCACGGCCTGATCCGTCTAGTCCTGTGAGGTCGGGGCAACTGTCAACTCTGAGTTGATGGTTGCCCCGACCTTGCTGGCAGGAAGGAGTAGCCCATGGCTACAGACAAGAGCATCTTCGTCGTCAAGACCCCGTTCTGGTACAAGGGCCAGGTCATTCCGCGCGGCGCCACGGTGCGTGTCGGGCATCCTCTCCTCGAGGCGGGCGCCCATCTGTTCCGCCCGCTCGAGGTCGACTTCGACTGCGGGCGCCACTACGGCAGCAGGAAGGCCGCCGACAAGGCAGCCGACGACAGCGAGGAGTAATCCATGGGCGCCATCGGTGACCCCTACGTCTCGCTGAACGAGATCAAGGCCTACCTCAAGGTCAACGAGACCCAGTTCAGCCTGGACGACAAGCTGACACTGGCCGTGCAGGCGGCCTCACGGAAGATCAACGCCTGCTGCGGCCGCCAGTTCGGCCGGACCAGCACCGCCACCGCGCGGCTGTACGAACCGAGTTCCCTGGTGCGCCTGGAGGTCGACGACTTCCACACCACCGACGAACTCGTCGTCGAGGTCGACTCGGCGGGCGCGGGAACGTTCGACCAGGTCTGGTCGTCGACCGACTACGAACTGTCGCCCCGCAACGGGATCGTTGACGGCGAGCCCGGCTGGCCGTACCACGAGATCCATGCGGTCGGCGGGAAGCGGTTCCCCGACATGCGTTTCCTGACCCGCTGTGCGGTCGTCAGGGTGACAGCGCAGTGGGGATGGGCCGAGGTTCCGGGTCCGATCAAGCAGGCAACCTTGATCCTCGCCAGTCAGCTCCACAAACTTGCGGAGGCCCCGCACGGCGTCATCGGCTTCGGCCAGTTCGGCGAGGTGCGTGTCAAGGACATTCCGCAGGTGTACAGCCTGATTCACGCCTACGCGCGTGACGAGACGTTCGTGTGGTGAGCCGTGGCGTCCCTGCAGAACATCCGCAAGGCCATCGCGCGAGTACTCGAGAACAACATCGACTTCGATGTGTTCTGCTACGAGAACGTGGCCGACATGCACCACTTCCCGGCGATCATCATCGAGCCCGACAAGGCCGACTACGTGTTCAACCGGGGCGCCATGGTGACATGGCGCATCAACCTGTTCGTGGTCGAGAGTCGGGCCGACGTCGAGTCCGCCCAGTCGAGGATCGATGAGCTGATCGACAGTGCGGGCGACAACAGCATCATCGAGATCCTGCTGAACAACGCCGAACTCGGCTTCACCGACGGCACCGACGTGACCCCCATCTACATGAAGGGGTACGGCGGCAACTTCAAGGACAGCGGCGTCCCGCACGTCGGCGCTGTCCTGCAGATCGAAGTCATCACGGACGCGCGCGTTCGCTGACCCAATCCGAAAGGACGGTGGCCGCAATGGCCGCACTCTCCACCCAGGTGATCGAGGACGACGGGTTCTACCCGACGTTCGCGGCTGCCGCCGCGTCCGACACCGCCGAAATCGGCAGCGGACGCAACACCTACGCCCACTACAAGAACGACTCCGGCTCCTCGGTCACCGTCACGGTGCTCGTGCCCGGCACCACGTTCTTCGGCCTCGCCAACCCCGACAACGCGGTCGTCGTCGCGGCCGGTGCGGAGACGCTCATCCCGCTCCGCAAGGCCTACGACGACGGCACCGGCCGCGCCACCATCACCACCTCGTCCCAGACGAGCGTGACCGTGGCGGTCGTGAAGGTCGCCTGATGGGTCGCTACAACGGGATTCAGCTCCCGTCCCCCGTAGCCCCCACCCCCGAGGACGACACGGCTTCGGGCCGGTATGTCGTCACCGGGCGGCAGCCGGTACTCGGCGGCAAGCCCGGCGAAACGATCGAGATCAGCACCACCAAGGCGCATCTCGACCGCCTGCTCAGCGCAGGGCTCATTGCTCCGGCACCGGAGCGCAAGGACTCGACGCCGTCGAGTCGGTTCATCATCTCCTCGGCCGACGCGGCCGAGGCAAGCGAGGAGTAAATCGCAATGGCAAAGCTCGTCCTCAAGGACTGCTTCATCGAGGTGGACGGCGTCGACTTCTCCAGCCACGTCAACGCAGCGTCCCTGTCCATGAAGAAGGCCGCAGTCGAGACCACCAACTTCTCCGGTGGCGGCAAGGAAGTCGTCGCCGGTCTGAAGGACGACACGATCGAGATCACCTTCCAGCAGGACTTCGCACCGGCCAGCGTGGACGCTGTGCTGTACCCGCTGTACGACCTCGAGCAGGAGTTCACCGTCAAGGTTCGCCCGACGGCGGCTGCGGTGTCGGCCAGCAACCCGGAGTACTCGGCGACCTGTGTGCTGCTCGAGTACACCGCGCTGTCCGGCAAGGTCGGCGACCTGTCCGAGATCAAGGTCACCTTCCCGACCCAGCGTTCCGGCATCGCGCGCGCCACGGCCTGATCCGATGGCTAGGGCCGAGATCACCTTCTCGGTCGACGGCGTCGAGGAGATCCGCCGGGTTCGTCTCCAGCTCACGCAGGAGGCGAACCGGTGGATCCCCCGCGCCATCGATCACGAGGTCATGCAAGAGGCCCGCCAGATGCGCGACAAGGCACGCGAGAACATCCTCGCGATGCCCACTCCCGCCAACGCGGGCCATACCGGCATGCGCGCAGAGATCGCGGCCGGTGTGCGAGTTCGACGGATGGGACCGGGTCTCATCCGCATCGGCACCCAGATGTCGGACAACGACGAGGCGATGCTGCCTCGAGGCACCGACACCCGAGCCTCCGGCCACAAGGGCTGGGAGCACCCATTCTTCGGAGACCGCAGCAGGTGGTATCGCCAGTCCGGCTCGTTCTCCTGGTTTCTCGACGCCATGCAGGACGGCCGCGACGACATCGTGCGCCGTCTGAACGAAGTGCTCGAGGATGCCGCCGATCGCATCGACCGTGCCAAGACGGCCGGACTGATCGACGGCTGACACAGACAAAGGGCGGGGCAGAGTCTCGCGGGTCACTCTGCCCCGTCCTCCAAATCATGAGACCCGCAATCCGATCCGCAAACTACCGAGGAGACCCGCAATGTCTTTTCTCAGCAAGTCCGCCATCCTGGCTGTCGATGACCGCCGCTACGAAGAGGTCGACGTCCCCGAATGGGGCGGCAAGGTCCTGGTCCGCTCCCTGAGCGGCAAGGAACGCGACCAGTTCGAGACGTCCACCGTCTCGGTGAACAAGAAGGGTCAGCCGGTCCAGAACCTGGAGAACGTGCGCGCACGGCTCCTGGCCATGTCGATCGTCGACCCCGAAGACCGGTCCAAGCTGCTGTTCTCGCAGAAGGAGGTCGCCATCCTCGGCGACAAGTCCGCGCGAGCCCTGCAGCGGATCTTCAACGCCTGCCAGGAGATCAACGCGATCACCGAGGACGACGTCGAGGAGCTGACCGAGTCTTTCGACGAGGATCCCGCCGAGGCTTCTACTTCCGACTAGCCCTCGCGCTGGGATGCACCGTAGCCGAACTGCTCGAGCGAATCGACTCCCGCGAGCTGACTGAGTGGCAGGCCTACGAACGCGCCTTCGGGCCGATCGGGTCACGCTACGCAGACGAGACCCTGGCATCCATCCACGAGCAACTACAGCTCGAGATGCACGTCATGGGTGGGCTCATGCGCGGCGGCGAGGACAATCCCGTCCCGCCGCCCAAGCCCTTCCCGAGGCCGACCGAGTGGGCGCTCCCTCCTCCTGAGGAGGAGACGCTCAGCCGGGAGGACTTCGACCGACTGTTCGACTGACAACCCCGAGTGCCCCCCGAGCCGCCGCTGGCTCGGGGGGCTTCTCGTGTACCTGAAGGGGTTTCCATGGCAACCATCACCTCGCTCGGATTCAACATCGGATCCAACTGGGACGGTTCCGGCGTCCGGGCGGCCCGCAACGATCTGGCCGCCCTGTCCGGCGAGCTGGAGGCCCTGTCCCGCAAGCGCATCGTCCTCGACGTCGACCTCGACGCGGCCGCCGCCCAGGCAGAGTTGGCCGCGATGACCGAGGACCGCGAGGTTCTGCTCGACGTGCAGGCCGACACCGGTCAGGCCGCCGCCGAGATCGCCGCCGTCGCCCACGACCGCAACGTGCGGGTCAACGTCGACACCGACCAGGCCCTGGTCAACGTCCGCCGACTGGGCGGCGCGTTCAACGGCGCCGGAGAGCACGCCAAGAACTTCGGCCTGCTGAGCCAGAAGGGCCTGACCTTCACGCAGCTCGCCGTGCTCGGCGCCGTGGCCGCATTCAACCTGCTGGGTCCCGCCGTGACCGCCGTGGGCGCGATCATCTCGACGGCCCTCCCGGCCGCCATGATCGGCGCCTCGTTCGTCATCCTGCGTGAGAACGAAGCCATCCGTCAGAGCTGGGGTCACCTCAAGGACGACGCGGGCGTCATCTTCCGTGAGGCCGCCCAGTCCATGGTCGACCCACTGGTCAACGCGGCCGACATCATCCATGACCGGCTGTGGGAGCTGAAGCCGCTCCTGACCGAAACCTTCGAGGCCACCGGCCCGCTCGTCGACGAGCTGGCGCGCGGCATCATGCGGATGGCCGAGGGCGCACTGCCCGGCATGCGTGACGCCCTGCGCGACATGGAGCCGATGATGAAGGGCCTCGAGGACGGCATGGCCCGCTTCGGTGAGCGCATCGGAAACATGTTCCGGGGCATGATGGCCGACGCCGAAGGCTTCGGCGACATGTGGCGCGTGCTCGGCGACCGGATGGGTGAGTTCTTCGAGATCTGGGGTGTCCGGTCCGGTCAGTTCGCCAAGGAAGGCGCCGTCATGTTCGACGGCGTCATGGGCGGCATCAACCGACTCATCGACGGCATCCTGTTCGGTCTGGGCGGCGCCATGCAGCACATGGCCGGTCCGCTGTCCGAATTCTGGTACGTCTTCGGTCACACCTTCGGTGACGCCTTCGCGCAGGTGCTTCCTGCCCTGGGTGAGGTCACGGCCGCGCTGGCGCCGATCCTGACCGACGTCCTCAAGATCGTCATCCCGCCGATCGCCGAACTGGCCACGATCATCCTGCAGAACCTGGCGCCGGTCATCCGTGACCTGCATCCCCTGATTCTGGTTGCGGCGCAGAACTTCGCGGAGCTGGTGCGCGCGATCCAGCCGCATATCCCGCAGATCATGGAGCTGGCCACCAAGCTCGTCGAGCAGCTCACCCCGGCCTTCATCCACCTGCTGGAGGAGGTCACCGACTTCGTCCTGACGGCCGACGGTCAGCTCAACCCGGCCTTCCAGAAGATGATCGACCTGTCCATCGAGATGCTGCCCGCCGTGTCGGATCTGGTCAACGGCATCGCCGACCTGGTCGACGCCTGCGACCCTGCGGCCGGTGTCATCATCGGTGTCACGGTGGCCGTGTGGGGCCTGAACGCCGCGCTGGCGATCAACCCGTTCACGGGCATCGCCATCGCGATCACCGCCGTCACACTGGCCCTGATCAAGCTCGAGCAGGAGACCGGCGTCTTCTCGAGCCACTTCCATGAGATGGGCCGCGAGTGGGCGACGTTCACCACCTGGCTGGGTGATCACTTCGAGGAGATGGGCCGCGAGTGGGGTGTCTTCACCCTCGCCATCGGGGACCACTTCCGCGAGATGGGTCGCGAGCTTACCGTGCTCGAGGCCAATCTCGACAAGTTCTTCAATGGCATCGGGAACGGACTGAAGACCTGGGCTCAGGACATCGGTTCGGAATTCACCACTCTCGAAGCGACTCTCGACAATTTCTTCAACGGGATCGGTCAGGGCTTCAAGAACTTCGGCGCCGACATCAGCTCCGAGTGGGACACGATGTGGACCACCATCGATCAGAAGTGGGACACCTTCACGGCCGACGTCCGCGCCGTGTGGGATCCGTTCTGGCAGGATCTGAAGCTCTCCGTCAGCGGCATGACCACCGCGACCGGAATCGTCTGGGGCTCACTGTGGACCGAGGTCAAGGAGCGGTGGAACACCTACACCGCCGAGATGGGCCAGGAGTGGTCGACGTTCTGGACCACCGTCGTCAAGGATCCCGTCAAGGGCTGGTGGGGTGAGATCAGTTCCGAGTGGAACACGATGTGGACCACCGTCGACACGAAGTGGTCCGAGTACACCGCAGAGCTGGGCCAGGAGTGGTCCACGTTCTGGAACGGCACCATCAAGGATCCCGTCAAGGGCTGGTGGGGCGAGATCAACCGCGAGTGGGACACTATGTGGACCACCATCGACACGAAGTGGGAGTCCTACAAGGCCGAACTCGGTCAGGAGTGGAACACCTTCTGGACCACGGTGATCAAGGAGCCTGCGAAGACTCATTGGAATGAGATTCAGTCCGAGTGGAACACCGCGCTGGGCTGGCTCGGTCAGCACTGGCGGACCCACAAGGAGGAGATCGGCCGGGAGTGGAACACCTTCTGGACCGGCATCAAGCAGTTCGGCATTGACACCTGGAACGACATCAAGGAGGAGTTCGCCACTTGGGGTAACGATCTCAAGGAAGAGATCGACACGATCGTTCGGAAGGTCGGCGAGGCCTGGTCCAAGATCGTTCCCGCGTTCAACGACCCCCTCGGCTTCATCAAGGGCGCCTGGAACGCGGTGGCTCCGATCTTCGGCCTGGAGCCGATCGGCAAGGCCGACGGCGGGGCTGTCGGCGGAGGTGGTACGTCCGCAGGGTCGTTCGCGACCGGCGGCCCGGTGCCCGGCATCGGTGGCCCGACCGAGGACAACATCCCGGCCTGGCTGTCCGTCGGCGAGCATGTCTGGACCGCATCGGAAGTCAAGGCGGCCGGTGGCCATCGCAGCGTCGAGCAGCTCCGGCAGCGCGTCGTCGAGGGTCAGGGCTACGCGGCCGGTGGTCCGGTGGAATGGATGTGGGGCAAGGTGCGCTCGATCGAGCCCTCCATGCAGCTCACCTCCAGCTACCGCGACACCAACGACTACCACGGCCAGGGCAAGGCGATCGACGTCTCCAACGGCTCCGACTCCACCCCTGAGATGCGGAACGTCGCAACGGTTGTCGCCAACAAGTGGGGCCGGGACACCCTGGAGCTGATCCACTCCCCGTTCAACATGAACATCAAGGACGGACGCAACGTCGGCGACGGCATGGGCCTGTACGGCGCGGGGACGATGGCCCAGCACAGGAACCATGTCCACTGGGCCGTGGCCCGCGCGCTGGACGGCGAGGCTGGTCTGCCCATCGGTGACGGTGGCGGCTACTCCGGTCCGTCGGCCGCACAGATCGCAGCGCACCGCGAGGCGGTCGCCGAGATCGAGGCGATCATCAACCGGACCAACGAGAACACCGCAACCCGCATGTTCGCCTACGGCAAGGTCCGTGACGGTGCAGGCAAGGGCTACGGGGACTTCAACAAGGTCAAGCAGATGAAGAGCCCGTTCGGCGTGTACGCGCCTGCGGGCGACGTCCACGGTGGCGGCATCCTGGGCTCCGGCTCGGGCGCCATCAACCAGCTCAACGCTGCTCTCGCTGCGGCGAAGGCAGCGATCGGCGGCGTCATCCCCGAGGGGGAGCGCCGGGCGATCATCGAGCACGCGATGAGGATCACCAACACCCCGCCGCCGGACACCGTCGAGGACTGGCTGCGCGGTATGAACACCCTCATCTCGCGCGAGTCGGGCTGGAACCCCGGCGCGGTCAACACCACGGACTCGAACGCTGCGGCAGGCAACGCCTCTCGCGGTCTGGCTCAGGTCGTGCCGACCACCTTCGCGACGTACAAGGTGCCGGGCTACGACAACATCGACGCCCCCGTCGACAACGTCGCAGCCTCGATCAACTACATCAAGTCGAAGTACGGGTCGATCTTCAACGTCCAGCAGGCCAACGCGAACATGCCCCCCAAGGGCTACGCCGAGGGCACGATGAACGCACCCGCCGGGTGGGCCATCGTCGGCGAACGCGGCCCTGAGGCAGTGCGTTTCCGTGGCGGCGAGAAGGTCCACTCGTTCGACGAGATCATCGAGAAGATCAAGCAGGAAGCCTCCGGCAACGCTCAGCAGATCGCTGATCAAGTCGCGCGGGAGGTTGCTGCGGCGATCGACCGGCTCTCGTCCGAGGCGCACACGCACAACTCCGAGCTGGCCAACAAGCTGGCATCGGAGATGCGCTCCATGGCCGAGCGTCTGGCGGACCTGGTGGGCATCGAGATCCAGGTTCCGGTCAGCATCGGCGACGGGATCAACGACGGCCAGGAGGTCGTCAGTCTCATCCAGCAGCAGGTCGTGCCGAAGCTCGAAATGGCTGTGCGGCAAGGAATCGGTAGGAGGAACGCCTGATGCCACTCTTCAACCACCTTCCGGTGGCCGACTGGCTGAACGAAGGCTGGTCTCTCGTCGGGACCGGCGTCACGGCCCTGTTCGAGGCGCTGAACAACGACGACGACGCGAAGTTCATTCAGTCGCCGTCGTCGAAGGGCAGCGCCACGGTCAGCTTCCCGATCGACACGTCGAGTGTGCCGGAAGGCGCGGTCATCACCTCGGTGACGATCAAGGCCAGGGTCGGCCTCGGGCTGGGGTCCGCCCCGTCCGGGGTCGCCCCCTCGGTGACGTTCGCGGTCAGCGCGGACGACAACACCGCCCGGTATGCGACCCGCACGATCTATCCGACCTCGACACCGACCACGTACACGGTCGGCACGTTCACCCGTGACGCGCTGAACCTGTCGTGGGACGTCCACCGCCTGAACCACCTGCTGTGCCGGGTGTTCTCGTATGTGGGCGTGGCCGACCTGTGCCGGATCTTCAAGTTCTTCTGCGAGATCAACTACCGGATCCGCCCGACGGTGACCATCACGGCGCCGTCGGGCACGGTGACCACACCGTCCCCGGTGATCGCGTGGAACTACGAGCAGTCCGACGGCGACCAGCAGAAGTGGGCCGAGTACCGGATCTTCACGGCCGCGAAGAAGGCCGAGGTCTCGTTCAATCCCGAGTACTCGACGCCGGTCTCGACCGGCATGGTGTTCGGCGATCAGCGTTCGATCACCCTGCCCGACTCGCTCAACCCGGACAGCTACTGGGTGTACGTGCGGGCCGCCTCGAGCTTCCTGGCGGTCTCGCGCTGGGCCGGTAAGCAGTTCACTGTGTCCGGCCCGGCGCCCGGCATCCCCGGCGACATCGACCCCACGACCGGCGGCTCGCTGATCAGTGTGGTCGACGACCCCGAGCAGGGCGCCGCGCAGATCACCATCCGTGACACCTCGAACATGCTCGACCCGCAGTCGGCCGACGCCGAGTCCTCCACCGAGGGCCCGGTGTACACCAACTCCGGCTGCAACGTCGTGCGCTCGACCACGGTGGCCTATCCCGGCGAGACCGCGTCCTGGTCGCTGACCGCGACCGGGGCCGGGAACATGACGATCGACACCGACTACGTCGAGGTCGACTCGTCCGGTGAGGACATCACCGGCCGGATCCAGTTCCGGGCGGCGTCCACGACGCGCTCCTGCCGGGCCCGGATCGACTTCTACGACAGCCAGTTCAACGCGGTCTCGGGCACCCTGACCGGCACCTCGGTGACCGACTCGGCGAGCACCTGGACCGAGGTGCTGGTGACCGGACCGATCCCGGCAGGCACCGTCTACGCGCGGCTGTCGGCCGAGGTGCTGTCGGTGGCGGGCAGCGAGGTCCACTACATCGACCACCTGGGTCTGATGTACGGATCGAGCACCCCCTGGTCGTCGGGCGGCCAGATGTCACGCAACCTGCTCTCGTGCTGGTACTCCACCGCCGAGGGCGCACCGGGATCCGGGGAGGCCTGGACCGCCGGTCCGGGCACCTCGACCACGACGGCCACCGCGACCGGCACCGGGGCCTCCGGCTGGACCTGCCACAAGATGACCTACGTCGGGCTCAGTCCGACCATCGCCTGGCGGGCCGCCGGTACGGCGTTCCAGTCCGGCACGTCCGGCTCCGACTTCACCCTGAACAAGCCTGCGGGCGTGGTCTCGGGTGATCTCATGCTGGCGTTCCTGACCTGCAACGAGTACGACCGCACCCTGACGGTGCCGTCCGGCTGGACCCTGGCCGACACCGTCAAGGTGGACGACGGGTCCACCGAGGACGTCACGATGTTCGTCCTCAAGCGCACAGCGGGCGGCAGCGAACCGGCCACCTGGTCGGCGACCCTGTCCTCGGCCTGCGGGCGCCGGACGGCGGTCGTGGTGGCCTACAGCGGTGCCGCCGACGCGGCCAGCCAGTTCCTCGGGACGGCCCAGGCCTCGGCGGTCAACGGCACCCCCCTGTATGCGACGACCGGAGCGGTGAACAACACCGACCCCGGCGCCTGGCGGGTGAGCGCGTTCGCGGTCTCCGACAACGCCTCCGGTGGCACCCTCACCGCGAACCGGCAGCAGCCGTCGGCGGTGCCCGGCATCCAGTATGTCGGCAAGGCCTCGGCCTGGACCGACTCCGGCAATCCCGCCGACTTCGTCATCAACAAGCCTGCCGGTATCCAGGCAGGCGACCTGATGGTGGCGACCCTGGGTGCGGCAACCGAGGAACCCACGGTCAATCCGCCTGCCGGGTGGACCCTGGTGGAGAACAGCCAGTCCAACAGCGCGGACTTCACGTTCGCGGTGATGTACCGGTATGCCACCGGCTCCGAGCCGAACTCCTGGACCGGGTCACTGACGGCCATCGACGAGAACTTCAACACCCGCGTCACGCAGTGTGTGGCGTACCGGAACGTCGACCAGACCACCCCGTTCATCGCGGAGAACGGCACCCTCGACGTGGACGGGCAGACCCTGTACACGCCGTCGGTGACCAACACCAACTCGATGGCATGGCGCATCTGCGCATTCGGCGCCGATGCCCCGGTCGACGGCAACTACGGGTTCACCTCGAACGAGTCGGTCGAGCGGGCGGACAACAACGCCCGCTACAACGGCGGGTTCTTCGGGTCCAAGGCCACCACGGCCGTCGCGATGTACGACTCGAACGGTCCGGTCTCCACCGGCAGCTACAGCCGGTCCGGCACGTTCGGCACCTCGTACCATGCGATGGCCGCCTGGATCGGCATCCTGAAGCCGCTCTCGGCTCCGCCCTCCGGGGTGGCCGACGAGACCGCGCGTCAGGTCGCTGCGGCGGGCGCCTCCAACCCCTGGCTGACGTCCCGGGTCTTCGACTCGAACGGCGTTGTGCCGGTGGGTCCGCAGTCCATCACCGGCATCTGGGCGCCGGGCTCCGGCTCGGACATGAACTCGATGGTGGGCTGGCAGGGCCTGATCATCCCGGCCTCGCCGACGGTGGGTGGGTACGGCTCGGCCGACATGGCCACCACGGTGGACATCTCGAACATCGACCCGGTGGTGCTCGACCTGTGCGGGCGCAAGGTGTCGGTGACGGCATCGTTCCTGGGCTCGGTCGCGTCCACCCCATACCTGACCCTGCACTGCTACCGCGCGAACCAGCTCCTGCAGTCCCTCGTGGCTGAGGGGGACACGTTCGGCACCAGCGTGTGGGCCAAGTCGGCGGCGACGTTCGACCTGCCCGAGGGCACCACCCGCGTGAAGCTGGGGGTGTCCGCGTCGAACCTGGCGGTCAGCGACATCGTCTACTTCGACCGGTGTTCGATCGCGCTGGGCTCGTCCCAGGGCTACCGGCCGGGCACCTCGCGCTCGACGCACCCGGTGTGGTCGCGGCCCGAGTTCCAGTTCGCCGACGACGCCGGTTCCGGCTACGACGAGTTCGCCACCCTGCCCGGGTCGCTCTCGAACGCGCCGGAGTTCGACATCACGTCGGGTGTGGCGGTCCTGATGGACCACACGGTGATCCCGCTGACCAACCGCAAGTACCGCGCGAAGACCGTGGCCTACGGTCTGGCCGGTGACCTGTTCGTCTCGGCCTACGGGTCCGAGTCGAGCGAGTTCCGGTTCGAGGCGGTCAACTGGTGGATCAAGGACATCTCGAACCCGGACAACAACATCCAGCTCTCGGTGGCCTGGGAGGATCTGTCCATCGCCAAGACCAACACCGCAACGGTCTTCCAGCCCATGGGCGCGAAGTACCCGGTGGTGGTGTCCGAGGGCTACAAGGGCGACATGTTCACACTGTCGCTGCGACCGGTGAACAGCAGCAAGTGGGTTCAGCTCCGAGACCTGCTCGAGTCCGGCCAGACGCTGTTCATCCAGTCCGACATCGACCATGCCTGGTTCGTCCGGCCGGTCGGTGACCTGGCGCAGGTGGTGATGGCCACCAACCAGCGCCGAGCCAATCCCCTTCGGGTGGTGACCATCCAGTTCGTGGAGGTCGAACCCGAGTTCTGATCGAGGAGGTCGACACATGGGTAGGGCCACCGAACGTTTCAATCAGGCGGTGCGACGGTCGCATACCGTCGTGTCCTATGTGGACGTCGTGAGCGCCACACAGGAGACGACGCGACTGATCGCCGTCTCCGGGGACGTGTCGGTGGACCGTACCGCAGCGATCCGGCGTGGATGCCGGGTCGAGTGTGTCGACCCCCTCGGGCAGTTCACCCCGAAGCAGGCGGCGGATCTCCTCACGCCCTACGGCACGGAGATCCGCCCCTACCGGGGCATCCGGTACAAGGACGGCACCGAGGAGATCCACCCGCTGGGGGTGTTCCGGGTGTCGGACGTGCGCGCGCAGGTGACCACCTCCGGGGTGAAGATCAACATCACCGCGTTCGACCGGTCCCGCACGGTCAAGCGGGACGCGTTCACCAACATCTACACGATCGCCAAGGGCGCCAACATCGTCGACGCCATCAAGAAGATCATCCAGCGCACCTTCCCTGACGCCGAGTTCGATGCGGTGTCGTCGGGCATGGTGACCTCGGCGCCGAAGGTGTACGACGTCATGGACGACCCCTGGGAGGCCGCCACCGAGCTGGCCGAGTCCCTCGGGTGCGAGCTGTACTTCGACGTTGAGGGCATCGTGGTGCTGGCACCGCCGGTCGACATCGATGCCCTCCCGGCGCCCGACTTCACCTACGTGGAGGGTGTCGGCTGCACCATGCTGGACCTGACCCGGCAGTGGCAGGACGAGCCCGGCAACAACGGGGTCATCGTGACCGGCGCCTCGCCCGGCGACGACAAGCCGCCCGTGCGCGGTGAGGCCTGGGACATGGAGCCCTCCTCGCCGACGTACCGGTACAGCCCCTACGGGGAGGTGCCGATGCAGGTGTCTGACAACAACGTCAAGACCACCGCCGAGGCGAACGCGATGGCAGCCTCACTGCTGCGTGGCATGCTCGGCGCCCCGGCCCAGCTCGCGATCACCTCCTGGGTGCATCCGGGTCTGGAGGCCGGTGACATCGTCGAGGTCGTGCAGTCCGATCTCGGTGTGAACGGCCTGTACTCGATCGACTCGATGTCGGTTCCGTTGCGGGCCGACGGAACCCAGAACATCGTCGTCCGGCAGAAGCGGGTGATCTCATGACCGATCCGGCCGAGGTGTCGGCGGCGTCCGTCGAACAGGACGCCCAGATCCGCACCATCGCCGCCCAGATCGCGGGCGGCGGCGCCACGGTGCCGCAGTTCCTGAAGGGTGTGGTGACGGCGGTCAATCCGACCGCCAGCCCGCCCAACTTCGCCGCCCAGCTCGGCGGTGACACCACCACCACGGTCAGCGACATCGTCCACCTGGACAGCTATTCGCCGGTCGTCGGGGACACCGTGCTGATCGTGAAGAACGGCTCCGAGATCTTCGGTCTGGGCCAGATCAACGACACCGGCTCGGGAAGCGCCAACGGCTGGACCCAGATGACCCTGGGGTCCGGCTTCTCGCACAACGGGAACGCCAACGGCAACGCCGAGTTCCGGCGGGTCGTCGACAACGGTGACCTGAAGCTGCAGCTCCGTGGCGGGGTGGCCATTTCGGGCACCCAGATCACGGTCTGCGTCCTGCCTGTCGGGTTCCGGCCCACGGTCAAGCGCAGCCTGCTCGTCGCGCGGAACATCGACGGCGGCAGTGTCGTCGCCCAGATCGATGTGTACACCGACGGCACCGTGATGCTGATCGGCGCCACCACGGGTGTGACCGGGGTGTCCTCCTCGGGCGGCGGCGGTTCGACCAGCTCCGTGGACCCGAACGACAACACCACCGGGGTCAGCAACTCCTACGACGGCGGCATCGACGGATCCGGCCGCGCCCGCACGTCCGGCCCGACGATCATCGTCAACAACGGCGACACCACCCACCAGCACCTGTTCTCGCACGACCACGGTGTCACGGGCTCGCATTCGCACACCACCCCCAATCACACCCACACCATGACCGCTGTCGCGCATCCGACCTGGCTGTCGTTCAACGGTGTCGAGTTCTACCTGTAGGAGAGCCCATGGCCCAGTACTTCCTGACCGGCTGGATCGACGCCGGGCCGGGGTTCGATGTGTTCCGGTTCCGGCTGCCCGCCTACGCGGTCGACGCCGAGGTGCGGCTCACCCCGCACGACGCCGGGGACGCCGATGCGATGACCGTCGAGGTCGGCTTCGAGCCCGACGACCATGTGCCGTCGTTCTGGATCCGCACCAGCAACCCGTCCGGCCGCCACATCCACTTCGACTACGAGATCATCCCGACCTTCGAATGGGAACTCTGATGGCGCCCACCCCCTTCACCTACCCGGCGATCGTGCTGCGCTGGGTGGACGGTGACACCTGCGACGTTCTCCTGACCGTCGTACCGCACCCCAATCTGGCCCAGAATGCCCGTTTGCGGCTCCTGGGTGTCGACACCCCGGAGCGTGGCCAGAGCGGCTACAGGGAGGCCACGGCGCGCTGCGTGTCGCTGGCCCCGATCGGCAGCCGGGTGCTCGTTCAGCTCGTCTCGGTCGACTCGTTCGGCCGCTACCTCTCGCACGTGTACGCGGGCGAGGAATCCATCGCGGACGTCCTGCTCGAAGAGGGCTACGCCGTCCCCTACCTGAAGTGAGTGATAACCCGTGACGCTCATCACCGAAAACGGCTGGCCCCAGTGCAACTCCAGTCAGCTCGACCGGTCGCCGGTCCCCGGCACCGGCCTCGTCATCCCCGTCAAGGCCGGTGACCCGGCGACAATCCTGCACGGCTGGGCGGCCTGGTACGACCGCAACGTCGAGGACATCGAGCACAACTACCGCCCCCTCGACGACTGGGGCTGGTCCGCCACCAACGACGTGTGGAACTCGAACCACCTGTCCGGCACTGCCATCGACCTCAACGCCACCAAGTACCCGTGGGGCCTGCGTCGGATGCCTGCCGACAAGATCGCGGCCGTCGAGCACGGGCTGCGCCTGTTCGAGGGCACCGTCTTCTGGGGCGCCTGGTGGCGCAAGCCCGACGAGATGCACTACCAGCTCGGTCTGCCTCAGGGCCACAGGAAGATCGCCGAGTTCGCACAGAAGCTCCGCAACGGGCACCTCGGGATCTACGGTCCGCCTCCGCAGAATCCGCCCCCGGCTCCGGGCCCGAAGCCCCGCGAGCACACCGTGCGCCCCGGAGAGACGTTGTCTCGCATCGCCGGTCTGTACGGGCTGACGTGGCAGCAACTGCATGCCATGAACAAGGACCGGGTGCGAAACCCGGCAGTGATCAGTGTCGGCCAGATCCTCCGGCTGGAGCCGGAGCGGTCGCCTTCGGGTGGCCTGGCCCGCACCCACACGGTCCGACCGGGTGAGACGCTGGCATCGATCGCGTCGACCTACGGCACCACCTGGCAGCGTCTGTACGAGCTGAACCGGGACCGCATCAACAACCCCAACATCATCAGCGTCGGCGCAGTGCTGCGGCTGATGCCGGGCGCCTGAGGAGGGCAACCATGTTCACCAAGCTGAAGCATCTGCGCGAGAGCGAGCCGGTCCGGGTGTGGGTCTACCCGCTCCTGGGCCTGGTCGTCAGCATCGCGCTGGGCAAGGGCTACATCAGCCAGGACGACCTGGGTCTGATCGAGATGCTCGTGATGGCCGTCCTCGGGGTCGGCGGCGTGGAGGCGGTACGCGGGCGCGTGACCCCGGTACGCCCGGCCCGCCATGTGCGTGTCAACGCCGAGCCGTTCGAGGATCTCGAGGACGAGGTCGAGGACCGCGACCCCGGCTACTACGATGTGCCGCCCCAGGACTACATCGACGCCGAGTTCACCTCGGCCGGTAGGCATGCCCAGACCGAGGCCTGGGCGCTTCCGGTCGCTCGCCCGTTCGGGGTCGGCGACAGGGTCGAAGAGTGACCCTGCTCCTGGCTCTCCTGGCTGCGACCGTGGGGGGTGGCGGGGTTGCCGGTCTACTGAACTGGTGGACCGGCCGCCGGACCTCGTCGTCCCAGGTGAGCCTGAATGCAGCCCAGCGCGAGAAGATCGCGACCGAGACGGCCGTGCTGGTGATGAAGGAAGTCGACGCCGAGCGCGAGGAATGCAGGGCGGCTCTGAGGGCCGCCGTGCTGTACATCATGCAGATCCGGCAGGACTTCGTGGACTCGGGGCTGCCCGCAAGGCCGCTGCCGGACAACCTGATCGGAGTGTTGCTGCTGTGAAGATCAAGGTCAACTTCGTGGACCGGGAGCCGGTCCGGGTTCCGGTGTTCAACCGGGATCAGTTCATGGCCGACCTGGACGCATTCCTGATCGAATGCAAGGGAGAGCCCGGACCTGAGGTCGTGCAGTTCCGTGGCGACGAGCCGGTGATCGATCCGGCCGCATTGAATGGAGAGGGCGATGACCGGTGAGAGGGCCTGGGCCTGGCTGGCCGGTGGCGTGATCGCCTACGAGATCATGGCCGACGAGGATCAGCTCCTGTCGAACGCCGTCGACCGCTGGCTGAAGAGCCACCCCCTGGCCACCCATGTGGCGGTCGTGGTGACGGCGGCGCATCTGCTGAACCTGATCCCCGAGCGGCTGGATCCGTTCCATCACATCTCGCTCCTGGGGGCCGTTCTGCGGCTCCGTAGGTAACTCACCCATATCCACCCCGAAAGGGCCTCCTGGTTGCGACCAGGGGGCCCTTTCGCTGTCTCCAGAAGGAACTCGCATGAGCAAGCTGCTCTTCGTCGTCCTGGCCGCCCTGCTGGCGCTGTTCGGGCTGACCCCGCTGGCCGCCGCCCAGGAACCGGCCGGGCCGGTCGTCTCGAACGGCATCAAGATCCAGTTCTCCAGCTCCCCCGACGCGCCCCCGGCGGCGAACGTCAGCACCTGGTGCTCGCTGGGCCCGGTCGGTCATGACAGCGCCGGACGCCGGGTGGCGATCACCGCCGGTCACTGTGTCGGCGCACCGGACTCCTGGTACGGCCGCGAGCTGACCGACGCCGAGGCCGCCCAGGCTCTCGTGTGGGACGTCAACAACACGGCCGCCGGGCCGATCGGTCGGGTCCGATTCATCGCCGCCAAGGGCGGACAGGATCCGGCCAGGGACTACATGGTCATCCAGATCCGCGACGACGCGGTGCTGTCCGAGCTGTCCCCGACCGGCGCCCAGCGGGTCGACTCGAACGAGGCCGACGGCCGCCCGAACGTGGGCCAGGTCGTGAGCAAGTACGGCGCCACCACCGGCTACAGCTACGGCACGGTCGGCTGGTTCAACACCTACAACGGCAACTTCGGCTCCTACGCGTACCACGACGCGGGCGACTCCGGCGCGGCCGTGGTCGTCAAGGACACCGGCCAGTGGGTCGGCATCGTCACCCGGAATTCGTTCTCGTGGCCGCCGCACACCTCGCTGTCGGCGCAGCGGATCCTGGCAGACCTCAACCCCCGCAACATCACCGGTTCCGGCTTCGTGCCCGCGAACACCCAGTGAGATGACTGAGCCCCCACCCTGACATGGGTGGGGGCTCTTTCGTCGTACCAGGGCCGTCTCAGGGCGCCGGTAGCGTTCCTTGTCATGCTTCTCTCAGACCGCCACATCCGTGAGGCCATCGATCGTGGCCGCATCCAGCTCTACCCCTTCGACCCCGACCTGGTGCAGCCGTCGAGCGTCGACGTCCGGCTCGGCAGCGAGTTCCGGGCGCTCAACCGTGGGCACATCGCCATCGACCCGATGGACCTGCCGGACGACCTAACCTACCCGGTGGGACTCGAGGTCGACGAGGGCTTCTGGCTGGCCCCCGGCGACTTCGCCCTGGGGTCCACCCTGGAGGTCGTGAAGCTGCCGGACTACCTGGCGGCCCGGTTCGAGGGCAAGTCCTCACTAGGGCGCCTGGGGCTGATGACCCATGTGACGGCCGGGTTCATCGATCCCGGCTTCGTCGGTCAGGTGACCCTGGAGCTGGCCAATGTCACTCCGATGCCGATCCTGCTGCGGCCCGGCATGAAGATCGGTCAGCTCTGCTTCATCCAGATGTCCGGCCCGGCCGAGCGACCCTACGGGAGCGAGGGGCTGGGCTCGAAGTACCAGTCCCAGATGGGCCCCACGGCCTCCCAGTACGACCGCAACTACCGCTGACACGCAAGACTGAGCCCCCTGCCTCTTCCCCGAGGCAGGGGGCTCTTTCGTCGTTTCAGGGGCGCCCCCTACACGACGTAGGGAGCCTCGGGGCAGTCGTTGTGCCCCTGCGGGCCGCAGGGCTTGTCGCAGTAGGAGCAGTGCCACCCCATGCAATCCCTGGAGAACCCCTCCGGGCCGAAGTAACGCCTGCAGTGCGAGCTGTCGCAGTCCTTCTTGCCCATGTATGCAGAGATCGCTTTCATGACAGGTAGTCCCTGCTCTGCTCGATCGCGTCCAACTGGGACTGCACCTTGTCTCTCTCGGACGACAGGCTCTCGAGCTGCCGGTTGATCACGGCCCGGCGGTGCTTGAGGTTGGCCTCGCTGGTGTTGATCGAGCCCAACCGGCGCCGGGCGCGGGCCTCTGCCAGGTTCAGCTCCACCCGCAGGGCCTCGCGCTGCTGGCGGGTCAGGTGATGCAGGTCGTAGTTGACAACGCTCATTGTCAGTTCCCTTCGACGTCGTGGGGTCGTTCGAACCAGGGGTATCCGCACCGGCCGCACTGTCGCTTCATCGCCCACGAGGTCCGCAGCGTGGTCGCATACGGATGGCCTCGCTGCGGCTTGTCGGTGATCACCCGATTGGGTTTGGTGACCTGCACGCAGTCGGTGGTGATGCGGTCGCACAGGCACTTCGGGCAGACGGCATTGTCATTGAGCAGGGGTAGCTCACGGATCGCGTCCAGCAGCCTCCGGTGATTGTCCTCGATGTACTGAGCCTTGCTCTCGTACTTCCGGTGCTCATGCTCGCGGATGTCGGTCATGATCAGTACCTCAGTTCGAATCGGTCGTCGGACTCGTACCCCGGCTCCAGGATTACCGTACCGGTTGGTCCTTCCTGTGGTAGCACAATGCTCTTGTGGTAGATGGAGTTTGTCTCGAGCTTGTCCATTTCGTCGCCTCTTTGCTCGGAGTCCAGGCACGAGAACGCGTTCCACTCCATCCCGGCATCCTCGATGACCTCACCGTTGTCGCCGCGCACCTTCCACAGGAACTCGTCGAACAGCGAGCTGTAGTCGCCGGGCACCACCTGGCGCGTGCGGACGGTCAGATCGATCTTGAGGTAGCGGGCGTCGGGCGGGCCGTCGTAGACCACGCTCGGGCAGTCGGAGCCGGGCATCGGGGTCATGCCGGTGATGGTGAAGTCGACGGCGACCCCCTCGGTGGTGGTCATGGTCGTCGGCTGCCCGACGGTGATCCGGTGCTCGCTGACGACGGACTTCAGTGGGGCCTCGGCGACCCCCTTCCCGGCCACGCTCTCGGGCGGAGGGAACACGGTCTTGTCCTCGGCGGTGCCCGCGCAGGCGGTGACCAGGGTGGCAGACAGGGCGGTAACGGCAAGGGCGGTGGTGAGTTTCATGGCTAGCCTGCCTTGTAGTCGTGAAGTAGGACGGGGTCTTCGAGGGTGCAGCCGGTGTACTCGCCGACGAGGGTGCAGTCGGCGTCGTTGAGCCAGTACGCGCGCTCCTTCTCGTTCACCCGTCGGCCGAACTCGGTGGTGCCCGAGTACTGCTGGGCCTTCTGCCCGGCGATCTCGCGGGCCTGGGTACGGCTCTCGGCGACGATCACGAAGCCTTGGTACTCATCCCAGTCGCGCCCCTCAGGGGCCTGCAGGAGGTAGATCTTCATGACGGCTCCGTCAGGTTGAACTTGATCTCGGTGAAGTCGTCGGTCACGCTGCTCCCCACGGAGATGCGCTTGCGGGCCCAGGACCCGATCAGGTGGTCGACGTCGTCGTGAGCGAAGTAGTCTCCACCCCCCCGCCCGTTGCCCTCGCAGGTGAGCAGGGGCAGTGGGTGAATCTTGAGCCCGTCCCGCCAGGCCACATCGGGCACCGACCGCTTGTCGACGTACAGCATGTCGTCGTGGTTCAGGATGAACGGGTGCGACTCGGCGGTGACCAGGAACGGCGGCTCGAAGTTCGGCTCCGGTTTGGGATCCCGGTGCCAGGGCTGCTGCTCGCGGTAGGCGGGCACGTTCATGCGGACGTGGGGCGCCTTCTGGGCGTAGCCGTACAGATTCAGGCCCTCGAACTCATCGTGCGCCTCGCGCAGCTCCAGATCGGTGCCGGGGGTCCTGACCAGCTCCGGGGCGACCGGCTCATCGTCGGCGTAGTCACCGGCCCAGACAACCCGGCAGGCGGCGTCCATTGCGAGCAGGATCTCGAAGGCCTCGACGAACGGATTGCCCAGGTAGCTGTGCTCCATGAGCTTGAGGCCTTCGCCGTACTCGTGCGAGTACATGGTGGCGACGACACGACCGCTCGGGTCGAGGATGACGGGGTGGTAATACTGTCCCATGATGGTCTCTCAGTGGTGTGCGGGGTGACGGTCGGGCTGGATCTCGACGACGAGTTCGGGGAGCCGGGCCACCCGCATCCCCCAGGGGGTGATGAGACCGAGCATCACCCGGCCCACCAAGGCGTCGTCGTAACGGTCGATGAACAGGGCGCCGACGAACGGTCCCATGCCGCCGCCGATCACAAGCTGGTCTGTCATGGCCCCTCCTTCAGGTGTTCGGTGATGCCGTCGATCGTCTCGGCCAGGCCGTGGATCATCCGGGCCTTCAGTGGCAGCTTCTCCTGAGGCTGCGGCTCGTGTTCGAGGTGCTCGTCGATGTAGTCGGCGACATGATGGATCTGCTCGCCCATCGCCTCGGCCACCCGCGCGGTGACGCCGCCCTGGTGGCCGTGCTGGTCGATGAACGCCTGCAGGGCCTTCAGGGACTCCTTGAAGCGGGCCGCCCGGACATGGACGTTCGGGGACTCGGGGATCCCGACCATCTTGCCGAAGATCACCTGCAGCTCACGGGTCTGGGCCCGGTTCAGGCGCGGCACGGGTCAGCCCTCCTCGGGCGGGACGCTGCAAAGCCCCGCCTGCACGAGGTAGTAGGCCTGGCGCCCGTAGTGGCCCTGCAGGCGCGGGATCCAGTCGTTGTCGATGAGGTACTGGAACAGGTTCGCGGTCTCCTCGTCGGTCAGCTCGCCGTTCTCGTAGCGGATGATCTCGGCGGCCACGACGGTGGGGTTGGCGGGGTCGGCGGCGAACATCTCAGAGCATCCTCTTCAGCTCGGCCTTGACCCGGCGCGCGGTGTCGCCGCGCCAGCCTCCGGCGTTGGACAGGAAGTACCGGATGACGTACCTGGCGTCGTCCGCGCCGTACCGCTGGTCGATCGACCACAGCTCGGCCATCGCGGCCAGGTAGTGCCCGGCCGGGTGTTGGCTCGAGCGGGCGGCGGGCCAGTCTCGGGCGATCTCGCGGGCGATGGCGCACAGCGGGCGGTGCATGGTGGTGGTCATGTCAGCCTCCGATCTCGGTGATGGAGCGGATGGTGCGGGTGGGCATTTCGGTGGCGGCCCAGGAGGTCTGCAGGGCCTCGGCGACGTCGCGGGCGACGACGGTGATGGAGCTGGTCCGCTGACCGATCTGGTAGACGATCTCGAACCGGCGGAAGGTCTTCTGCTTGGGACGGCCGGTGCGGTCGCGGGTGGGTGCGCTCATGTCAGTCTTCTTCGTCGGCGAAGGGGTCGAAGGCGACCGAGGGGGTGCAGTCGGCTTCGTAGGTGTCGTACTGGAGACCTCGGACGACCTTCGACCAGTCGTCCGAGTCCGCGTGCTCGCAGGCGATGTGCTCGATGGCGGCCTGCGCGTTGGTCCTGACCCTGATCGAGTCCGCGATGCTCGCCCGCTCCGGGGAGCCCCATGCGTAGCTGTGCATCTCCGCGTACAGCTCTTCGGTGGTCTCCAGCATCAGGTGCCGCCACCAGGTGCGGGAGAGCAGCGCGGTCCCGTTCATCGTGGTGCCGGTTCCTCGGCAGCCTTCATGATGTCCATGAGGTGCGTGTGGGCGGTCAGGTGGGCGGTGCAGACGCCGGAGCAGCTCCCGTTGACGAGCTTGACCACGGTGACCGCGTTGACGATCTTGTGGTGCAGCTTCCAGCAGTAGTCGCACTGGCGGGGCGGGGCGGGGTTCCTCATACCGGCGCCACCTCCACGATGACGATCGCCTTGCGGGCGAACGTGTACTCCTGGCGGAGCTTGCGGCGGAGGGCGAGGACGGCGTCCTCGGCGTCGAAGGCCTTCACGTGGTCGATGGCGGCCCCCAGGAACGGGGCGGTCTCGGGGCGCTGGTCGGCCCAGTACCAGGCGACCTCGTAGTCGGCCTTGCGGCGGCGCCGGGGGCGCGGTGCGGGCGCCTCGGCCGTAGTTGTGGTAGTCATGATGGCGGTCCTGTCGATGAGTCGGGACTGGTTAGGAAGCCGAGCCGGGGCGGGTGTTCTCTTGGCGGGGAAGTCCCGCCCCGGTCAGGCGATGGATCAGAAGCAGGCATCCCCGGAGGGGTACGAGAGCATCTTGCGGCCGCCGAGGTGACCGACGATCTCGTCGGAGTTGTCCATCCAGGCGATGTACTGGACGACGATCTCGGTGCGGAGGCGGCCGGTCTCGGGGTCGGTCATGGTGACCCGGGAGCCCTCGCCGAGGTTGGTGGTCTGGTCGACCCACCACAGCTTGCGCTCGCGGACGTAGAGCTGCGCCGTGCGCGCGCTGTCGGCGACGACGGGCTTCATCTTCGGGTAGTTCGGGCGGGTGATCTCCCACCGGTCGTAGGAGAGCTTCTTGACGAAGAAGTCCCCGTCAGGGGTGGAGCCCTCGGTGTGGTCGAGGCTGTAGAGGCCCTCCCACGCGATCTCGGAGGCCAGGACGTCCTCGGTCCACTGCTTGGCGGCGGCCTTGTCCTTCACCCGCGCGGTGCCGTTGCGGTCGAGGGCATGGGTGTCGGCCACGAACCAAAAATTGCCGTTGTCTGTGGCGACGAACCGGTCGGTGGTGACGGCGGCCAGTCGGGTTGCGGTGTCGGACATTTCGGGCTCCTCGAGAACGGTCGGTTTGCTTGGTGAGATCTAGGTTACACCCGAAGCTATGGTGTGTCTAGGGTCACATTCCAGGATCCTGGATCTGACTAGGGTCGTGGTCAGATGTGTCGTGCATGAACTGGTTTACCCCGACCTCGAAGCGGTGAACCATGTAGTAGGCGCAGTTGTTGTAGTCCGCCTTGTCGAACCACCGCTCGGCGCTGTGGTAGATCCACATGGGGTCGGTCTCGTGCCGCCACCGGATCTCGTGGTCCGGGTAGATCCACCCGAGTTCGTCGGGATCCATGGCGGTCTGCGCGTGCCGCCAGGCCGCAGCCTGGGCCGACTCCAGGTCCGAGTAGGCCCCCAGCACGGTGCCCGGCTCGTAGGGGTACTCGCGGGTGAGCACGTAGACGTCGGTCATGACCCCTCCTCGTCGAAGACGACGCGGTCGATGTGCTCCTGGGCCTCGATCAGGCCCGACACGTCGGCCCGGGGGGTGTGGCCCTGCTGGTCGAAGACCAGCCATCGGTCTTCGTCGAGAATCTTGCGGACCTCCCAGCGGTCGTTCGGGGTGATCAGCCGGTTGTGCCGAGAGTCGGTGAACCGCAGGCCGTTCTCGCGGGCGAGCTGGATAATGTCTTCGCGTTCCATGATCGGGATCCTCTCAGCGGTCGGTGACACGGACGTGCTTGCCGGAGTTCGTCTCGTTCTCGACGAACTTGCGGAGCTTGTTGCGGACGGCGATCAGGGATCGGTACTCGAAGGACCGGCCGCCGAGGCTGATCAGCAGGCGGTTCATCACGATCTCCAGCCGCATCAGGACCGCCTCGGGGTCGCCCTCGAACACGGCGTAGGTGGCGCCGCAAGTGACATCCCTGATCTCCCCCGCGACCCCACGGAGGGCGGCGACATTGGAGGGGGTCAGGCCGGTGACCTTGGTGGTGGGCATGGCAGTGCTCCTATCGGGTTGTGGGGATGTAGACGACGGTGAAGCCGTCGAGGTCGGCCAGCTCGGCTGCGGTCCAGCGTTTGGTCGAGGCCGAGGCCCCGTTCCACCTCTGGTCGGTGGACTTCTGCCAGGCGTCGTCGTCGGGGTCGACGATGATGACACCGGACGGCAGGGCGTTCAGCTCGGCGGCGGTGCTGACACGGTCGCCGACCTGGGCGGGCGGGAACGGCGCGGGCAGGGTGAGGATGTCCACGGCCGCCTGCAGTGGGCTGGCGTCGTGCCAGGTGGCCACGGTACGCAGCCCCTCTCCCGGCGCCTGGCGGTCGACATAGCGGATCAGGCCGTCGTCGATGTAGGTGAGATGGACGGTGTCCTCGCCCCGGTAGCAGGAGGTGAGTCCGTGGACGGACTCGACGACGTTCCAGCCGTTGTCGACGGCCACCTGGCGGGCGTGCTCGATGCAGGTCATGATCAGCTCTCCATCTTCTCGGCGAGGGAGGCGGCGGGCATGTAGCGAACATAGCCACCGCCGGTAGTCTGCTCGGCCAGCCCGCGCCGGACGAGGGATCGCATCACGCGGTCGGTGCCGGACACGGTGTCCCAGACCCAGCCGCACCCGGCGTACCACTGGCCGTGGTCGAGAAGGGCCTCCAGGACGCTGCGCTGGCGGTCGCCGAGCCGATCGGGGAGGTTGCCGACGATCCGGTGGGCGCGGAGGCGACGGATGGCGGTGGTGGTCATGATCACTTCTCCATCTTCTCGACGGGACGGGAGTCCGAGAGCGACCAGACGCCGGGCGCGGTCTCGGTGGCGGTCCAGGTCCGCTGCGGGAGCCATCCGGCGTCGATCAGCCTGCGGTACTCGTCGCTGCTGACGTCGATGCCGTCGGTGCGGGGAGCCCACGGGCCGGAGTGCTTGCGGAGCGAGACGTAGGTGATGGTCTTGCGGGCGGTGGCGTCAGTCATTTGAGGGCTCCTTGGCGGTCGGAACTTCAGTGGGGGTAACCGTACTTGGAACAGTAGAGCCAGCCCATCGTGAAGCCGGCCCATTCACCGATGCCGATGCGGGCGTAATGGGAGAAGGATCCGCTGGCCGGGAGGGCCGCTCCCATCTCCCCGAGCATGCGCATCACGAAGACGATCATGATGCCGGCCAGGACGTAGGAGACGATCACCGCGGGTCCGGCGGCGGCGATGCCGACGCCGGACCCGAGGAACAGGCCTGCGCCGATCGCGGAACCGAGTCCCATCATCGTCAGGTGCCGGACCTTGAGCCCGTGCTCGAGGTGGTCGGCTTCGGTGAGTGTGTGCTCGGTTTTCGACACGATCGGTTTCTCTGGGTCAGTCGTTGGCGTGCAGCGCCGCATTCAGTTCGACGCCGGTGCCCTTGGTGGGAACCACCTCGACGGCGCCGGTGACCGAGTTGCGGCGCAGCATCAGGTTGGAGCGGCCGTTGAGGTCCTTGGCCTTGACGACGGTGCCGTCGGGGCCGCTGACCTTGGTGCCGGCGGTGACGTACAGGCCGGCCTCGACGATGCAGTCGTCGCCGAGGGAGATGCCGACACCGGCATTGGCGCCGAGCAGGCAGCGCTTGCCGATGGCGATGACCTCCTTGCCGCCGCCGGACAGGGTGCCCATGATCGACGCGCCACCACCGATGTCGGAGCCGTCGTCGACGACGACGCCCGCGGAGATGCGGCCCTCGACCATCGAGTTGCCGAGCGTGCCCGCGTTGAAGTTCACGAAGCCCTCGTGCATGACGGTGGTGCCGGCGGCCAGGTGCGCGCCGAGGCGGACACGGTCGGCATCGGCGATGCGCACCCCGGACGGCACGACGTAGTCGACCATGCGGGGGAACTTGTCGACGCCGTACACGGTCACGGGGCCACGGATGCGCAGGCGCGAGCGCACCAGTTCGAAGTTGTCGACGGCGCACGGGCCGTAATTGGTCCACACGACGTTGGCGAGCAGGCCGAACACGCCGTCGAGGTTGGCGCCGTGCGGCCGGACGAGGCGGTGCGACAGCAGGTGCAGCCGCAGGTAGGCGTCGTGCGCGTCGGCCGGCGGCTGGGACAGGTCGGCGATCGTCGTGCGGACCGCGACCTGGTTGACCTCGCGCGCCTCGTCGGCGCCGACGAGCAGCGCGAAGTCCGACGGGATGTCCGTGCCCTCGAGCCGGGACGTGCCCGTCTCGCTGTATTCGCCCAGCGTGGGGGCCGGGTACCAGGTGTCGAGAACGGTGCCGTCCGCCGCGATGTTGGCGATGCCTACTGCTGATGCTCCCTGTGCACTCACGGTCGTGAAGCGTACGCGAGGCGTCGTCGTTCGCACCGGCGGCCTGGGAAATCGCTCCACGTATTGTTCTTGCATGTCTGCACCGCGCCTGGACCTGCACGCCGATCCGATCGAGCTGACCGCTGCGCTGGTCGACATCCCCAGTGTCTCGCAGGACGAGGCGGTGATTGCCGACTCCGTCGAACAGGCGCTGCGCGAGCAGACCACCGGTTTCGAGATCGTCCGCAGCGGCAACGCGGTCCTCGCGCGGACCCGGCTCGGCCGGCCGAGCCGGGTGCTGCTGGCCGGGCATCTCGACACCGTGCCCATCGCGGACAACGTGCCGTCGCGGCGCGACGGGGAGTTGCTGTACGGCTGCGGCACGGCCGACATGAAGTCGGGCGACGCGGTGTTCCTGCACCTGGCCGCCACCATCGCGGACCCGGCGCACGATCTGACGCTGGTCTTCTACGACTGCGAGGAGATCGCCGCGGCCTACAACGGTCTCGGCCGCATCGAGCGGGACCTGCGGGACTGGCTGGACGCGGACGTGGCGATCCTCGGCGAGCCGACGGCCGGGCAGATCGAGGCGGGCTGCCAGGGCACCCTGCGGGTGCGGATCTCGGCGACCGGGGTGCGCGCGCATTCGGCGCGGTCCTGGCTGGGTGACAATGCGATCCACCGGCTGGCCCCGGTGCTGGAGCGGCTCGCGGCCTACGAACCGCGATCGGTGGACATCGACGGCTGCGTCTACCGCGAGGGTCTGTCCGCGGTACGGATCGCCGGCGGCGTCGCCGGCAACGTGGTGCCCGACGCCGCGGACCTCGACGTCAACTTCCGGTTCGCGCCCGACCGCACCGTCGAGCAGGCTCTCGCGCACGTGCGGGAGGTGCTCGACGGTCTCGACGTCACCCTCGAGCTCACCGACAGCTCGCCCGGCGCGCTGCCCGGCCTGGCCCACCCCGCCGCCGCGGACCTCGTCGCCGCGGCCGGCGGCCGGTTCCGGGCCAAGTATGGATGGACGGACGTCGCGCGCTTCGCGGCGCTGGGGATCCCGGCGGTCAACTACGGTCCCGGCGATCCGAACCTCGCGCACAAGCGCGACGAGCACGTGCCCGTGAAGCAGATCACGGAGGTCGCCGGCACGCTGCGGAGGTATCTGGCCGCCTGATGCACGATGCGGGGCATCGGCCGGGGCGGCCCGGCGGCATCCCCTAATCTGGGCGCATGGCGCGCGACACCGACCCCGGATCCCGCGACCGTGCGAGTGCCGATGTGGTGCACCGCGGTCCCGTCCAGTTGCGCCGGGACCGGGCGACCGAGACCACGACGATGGACCAGCGACTGCTGGACCGGAGGGGCCCCTCCGACTGGGTGCACACCGATCCGTGGCGGGTGCTGCGCATCCAGAGCGAGTTCGTGGAGGGTTTCGGTGCGCTGGCGGAGGTGCCGCGCGCGGTGGCGGTCTTCGGCTCTGCCCGCACCCCCGTCGACCACCCCGAGTACGTCACCGGCCGTGCCCTCGGGGCCGCGTTGGCCGCGGCGGGCTATGCGGTTGTCACCGGCGGTGGGCCGGGGGCGATGGAGGCGGCCAACCGGGGCGCGAGCGAGTCGGGCGGGTTCTCCGTCGGACTGGGCATCGAGCTGCCGTTCGAGCAGGCGCTCAACGAATGGGTCGACCTCGGACTGAACTTCCGCTACTTCTTCGCCCGCAAGACGATGTTCGTGAAGTACTCCCAGGCCTTCGTCTGCCTGCCCGGCGGTTTCGGCACGCTCGACGAGCTGTTCGAGGCGCTCACGCTGGTCCAGACCCACAAGATCACCCGGTTCCCCATCGTGCTGCTGGGCACCCACTACTGGGCGGGGCTGCTCGAATGGATCCGGCACGCGATGGTCGGCGAGGGCCGGATCTCACCGAGCGACCTCGATCTGCTGTACCTGACCGACAGCGTGGAGGAGGCGGTGCAGATCGTCGTCGACGCCCATCGCGGGCAGGACGAGTCGGCGCTGTACGGAGGGGGCGGGGCGTGGTGAGCGGTTTCCATCCGTTCGAGGGCATCGGCGGCGAGCGCACCGTCGAGGCGCGGGCGGTGTGCGTGTACTGCGCCTCCGGGCCGGTCGACGAGTCCTACCTCGAGCTCGCGGCGGCGGTGGGGACCGCCATCGGACGGCGCGGCTGGCAGCTCGTCTCCGGAGGCGGCAACGTGTCGATGATGGGTGCGCTCGCCCAGGCGACGCGCGCCGCCGGCGGGCACACCGTCGGTGTGATCCCCAAGGCGCTGGTGCACCGCGAGGTCGCCGACGTCGACGCCGACGAGCTGATCGTCACGGACACGATGCGCCAGCGGAAGCAGGCGATGGAGGAGCGCGCCGACGCGTTCGTCACGCTGCCCGGCGGGATCGGCACCCTCGAGGAATTGTTCGAGACGTGGACGGCCGGCTATCTGGGCATGCACGCCAAGCCGGTGGTGCTGCTCGACCCGGTGGGGCACTACCGGGGGCTGCTCGACTGGCTCGAGGCGATGGTGCCGGCCGGCTTCGTCAACCGCCACGCGCTCGACGGCCTGCAGGTCACCGGCGACATCGACGACGCCCTCGACCGCTGCGCCGGGTGAGGGGCTTCCGCTTCGCGCCGAGGTTGCTTACTCTGCAGTAAGTTCCTGTCCGCCAGTAACCGAGGATGCCATGACCGAGTCCGGCTCGACGATCTCCCTGGTGGGTCTCGCCACCCAGCTTCCGCGAATGCTGCCCGACGCACCGAGCCTGCTACGCGGCGCGCGGGGTCTCATCCGGCGGCCGGACGCGCGCGAGACGATCGGGTCGGTGTTCCAGCGCCTCGCGGAGCGGAACCCGGACCGGCCGTTCCTGCGATTCGAGGGCGACGCCCTCAGCTACGGCGACGCCAACGCCCAGGTCAACCGCTACGCCGCCGTGCTCACCGCGCAGGGTGTGCGCACCGGCGACGTCGTCGGCGTGCTGATGAAGAACCGTCCGGAGGCGTTGCTCGTCGCGCTCGCCACGGTCAAGCTCGGTGCCGCGGCCGGCATGCTCAATCACCATCAGCGCGGCGAGGTGCTCGCGCACAGCCTCGGCCTGCTCGACAGCCGGGTGCTCGTGGTCGGGGAGGAATGCGAGGAGGCCCTGGAGTCCCTCGACGGGGCGCCGCCGGCCGGAAAGGTGCTGCGCGTCGGCGAACTCGACGACCTCGCCGTCGCCGCCGACTCCGCGAACCCCGCCGTCACCGACCGCCTGCAGGCGAAGGAGACCGCCTTCTTCATCTTCACCTCGGGCACCACCGGCATGCCCAAGGCCAGCCGGATGACCCATTTCCGGTGGCTGAAGTCCATGTCGGGCCTGGGCAGCCTGGGCGTCCGGCTGCGCCGCGACGACACCCTGTACTGCTGCCTGCCGCTGTATCACAACAACGCCCTCACCGTGTCGCTGTCGTCGGTGCTCGCCGCCGGCGCCACCTTCGCGCTCGGCCGCAAGTTCTCCGCCACCGGATTCTGGGCCGACGCGAAGCGCAACGGCGCGACGGCGTTCGTCTACATCGGGGAGATCTGCCGCTACCTGCTCAACCAGCCACCGTCGCCGGACGACCGCGACAACGGCATCCGGTTGATGGTGGGCAACGGACTGCGGTCCGAGATCTGGACCGAGTTCACCCAGCGGTTCGGCATCGCCCGCGTCGCCGAGTTCTACGGCGCCAGCGAGTGCAACATCGCGTTCGTCAACGCGCTCAACCAGCCGCGCACCGCGGGTGTCTGCCCGCTTCCGTACGCAGTGGTCGACTACGACCACGAGACCGGCAAGGCGCTCCGCGGACCGGACGGCCGGCTGCGCCGGGTCGGCCGCGGCGAGGTGGGCCTGCTGCTGGCGAAGGTCACCGACCGTGCCCCGTTCGACGGCTACACCGATCCCGAGGCGAGCGAGTCCAAACTCGTGCGCGACGGCTTCGAGGACGGCGACACCTGGTTCGACACCGGCGACCTCGTCCGCAGCCAGGGCTTCATGCACGTCGCGTTCGTCGACCGCCTCGGCGACACCTTCCGGTGGAAGGGCGAGAACGTCGCCACCACCGAGGTCGAGGCGGCCGTGTCGGCGAACGAGTCGATCTCGCAGGCAGTGGTCTACGGGGTCGAGATCCCCGGCACCGACGGCCGGGCCGGCATGGCCGCGATCACGCTCCACGACGGTGCCGAGTTCGACGGCACCGCGCTCGCGGCGCAGCTGTACCGGGCGCTGCCGTCGTACGCGGTGCCGCTGTTCGTCCGTGTCGTCGGCGAACTCGAGCACACCTCGACGTTCAAGAGCCGCAAGGTGGACCTGCGCAAGCAGGGCTACGCCGACACCGGCGACGACCCCGTCTACGTGCTCACCGGGCCGGAGGAGGGCTACCGGCCCGCGTACGACGGCTACGTCGAGGCCGTCGCCGGGGGCGAGCTGCCGGCGGGCTGACTCCCGCTGGGCCGGTTCCTGCCCGGGCCCGCCCGCGGGTGCGTGCCAGGATGGAAATCATGACCGCCTCCGTCACCGTCTCGCCGACCCTCTGCGGCCGCCCGGTCGCCACCGACCGGGCCCTGGTGATGGCGATCGTCAATCGCACCCCGGACTCGTTCTACGACCGGGGCGCGACCTTCACCGACGACGCTGCGATGGCGGCCGTGGATCGGGCCGTGGCCGAGGGCGCGGACCTCGTCGACATCGGCGGCGTGAAGGCCGGCCCCGGCGAGGTGGTCGACGCGGCGGAGGAGACCCGGCGGGTGGTGCCGTTCGTCGCGGCGATCCGGGCCCGCCACCCCGGGCTGCTCATCAGCGTCGACACCTGGCGCAGCGACGTCGCGCGGCGCGCGGTGGCGGAGGGGGCGGATCTGATCAACGACACGTGGGCGGGTGCCGATCCGGAACTGGTGACCGTCGCGGCCGAACTCGGCGCGGGCATCGTCTGCTCGCACACCGGAGGTGCGGTCCCGCGCACCCGGCCGCACCGCGTGCGCTACACCGACGTCGTCGCCGAGGTGACGCGCGAGATCGTCGCCGCGGCCGAGCGGGCCGCGAAGGCCGGGGTGCCCGGCGACGCCATCCTCATCGATCCGACCCACGATTTCGGCAAGAACACCTTCCACGGCCTCGAGTTGTTGCGGCACGTGGACGTTCTCGTAAATACCGGGTGGCCCGTGCTCATGGCGCTGAGCAACAAGGACTTCATCGGGGAGACTCTGGGGGTGGAACTCGCCGACCGGTTGGAGGGCACATTGGCAGCGACAGCACTTGCGGCCGCGGCAGGCGCGCGGATGTTTCGGGTGCACGAGGTGGCGGCGACCCGTCGCGTGGTCGACATGGTGGCGGCCGTCGCCGGCACGCGCCCCCCGGCGCGCACCGTCAGGGGGCTGGCATGAGCACCGCGATGACCCGGCCGTGGGCCGAGGCGAACAGCTGGGACGAGCCCGGATGGAGCATCGCCGAACTCGAACGCGCGAAGCGGGGCCGAACCGTGTCGGTGGTGCTGCCCGCGCTCAACGAGGAGACGACCGTCGCGGGGGTGGTGGACACCATCCATCCGCTGCTCGGCGGGCTGGTCGACGAGCTGATCGTGCTGGACTCGGGGTCCACCGACCGCACGGCGGAGCGGGCCCGCAGCGCCGGCGCCCGCGTCCTCTCCCGGGAAGAGGCGGTGCCGGGCCTCGCCCCGGTGCCCGGCAAGGGGGAGGTGCTGTGGCGCTCCGTCGCGGCCACCACGGGTGATCTCATCGCGTTCGTGGATTCGGACCTGCTCGACCCCGATCCGGCGTTCGTCCCCAAGCTGCTCGGACCGCTGCTCACCGGCGACGGAATCCACCTGGTCAAGGGCTATTACCGCCGCCCGCTCCGGGTCAGCGGCGCCGAGGAGGCCAACGGCGGGGGGCGGGTCACGGAACTGGTGGCGCGGCCGCTGCTCGCGGCGCTGCGGCCGGAGCTGACGTGCGTGCTGCAGCCGCTGGGCGGCGAGTACGCCGGTACTCGGGAACTGCTGTCGGCGGTGCCGTTCGCGCCCGGCTACGGCGTCGAGATCGGGCTGCTGCTCGACACCTACGACCGGCTCGGGATCGGCGCGATCGCCCAGGTCAACCTCGGCGTGCGCAAGCACCGGAACCGGCCGCTCGGGGAGCTGGGGGTGATGAGCCGGCAGATCGTCGGCACCATGCTCGCCCGCTGTGGGATCCCCGACTCGGGGGCGGGCCTGACCCAGTTCCTGGTGGACGGCGACGCGTTCGTCCCCGTCACCACGGAGGTCAGCCTCGCGGACCGGCCCCCGGCCGCCACCGTGGCCTGACGCCCCGGGCGCCCTGTCGGTGGCCCGTGCCAAGATCGGTACATGCTGACGGTTCTGCTCTACCTGCTCGTCATGGTGGTCGTCGGCGCGGTGCTGTTCCTCGTGGCGAGCGCGGTGTTCGGCCGCGGGGAGACCCTGGCGCCGATCCCGCCGGGCACCACCGCCACGGCCCTGCCGGTCACCGACGTGACCGGCGCGGACGTCCGGGATCTGCGTTTCCAGCAGGTGCTGCGGGGCTACAAGACCGCCGAGGTGGACTGGGCGCTCGACCGGCTCTCGCACGAGATCGACGACCTGCGGGCCAGGCTCGCCGCGTACGAGGACGCCGAGCGGGGCACGCCCGGTGGCGACGCCGCGGTGGGGCAGGCCGACGCATCCGTTGCGGTAGAGGCCGCAGGGGACCGCTCGGACAGGGGGGAGTAGCGATGGACGAGGACCGGGTGCGCTGTCCGTGGGCGGTGGATCCGCCGGGGTCCACGCTGTACCGGGACTACCACGACGAGGAGTGGGGCCGCGAGCTGCACGGGCGCGACGAGCTGTTCGAGCGCCTTGCCCTCGAGGCGTTCCAGTCGGGGCTGTCGTGGCTGACGATCCTGCGCAAGCGGGAGGCGTTCCGGTCGGCGTTCGCGGGGTTCGACGTCGAGGTGGTCGCCCGCTACACGGACGACGATGTCGCTCGCCTGCTCGGCGACGCCGGCATCGTCCGGAACCGGCGCAAGGTCGAGGCGGTGGTCGCCAACGCCCGGGCGGTGCTCGACCTGGAGGGCACGGACCTCGACGCGCTGCTGTGGTCGTTCGCGCCGGCGCGGCGCGCCCGGCGGTTCCGCTCCGTGGCGGAGGTGCCGGCGGTGACACCGGAGTCGACGGCAATGGCCCGCGAACTGAAGCGGCGCGGCTTCGCGTTCGTCGGTCCTACCACGGCGTATGCGCTCATGCAGGCCACCGGCATGGTCGACGATCACCTCGCCGACTGCTGGGTCGAGACGGACGTTCGACCAGTTTCCGGCCACATTAGGGCATAGTCAGCTACCCGGCGGTCGGCCGGATAGGGAAGAATGATGTGGCGAGCCTCGTCGAATTCCGACGAGGCCCCCACGGTAACCCACGCGCGCAAGAGTCGAGCGCAGATTTGGAGGGAGCAGAGGATGGCGGCCATGAAGCCCCGGACCGGGGACGGTCCCCTCGAAGCAACCAAAGAGGGACGAGGAATCGTCATGAGGGTTCCACTCGAGGGTGGCGGACGTCTGGTCGTCGAACTCACGCCGGAGGAAGCTGCAGCGCTCGGCGAAGAGCTCAAGGGCGTCACCAGCTAGGTGTCGGCACCCGGCGACGATTCGCCGGGTTCTCCGGGCCCCGCGCTCCACGGTGCGCGGGGCCCGTTGCTGTTCGTACTCCGGTGCTCTTCGTTTCTCGGAAGGACTGCCCGTGCTCGACGCGGTGACCGATCTGCTCGCCTGCCCGCAGTGCGAGCGCGGACTCGATCTCGACGACGGCGTGCTGCTGTGCGAGGCCGGGCACAGCTTCGATGTCGCCCGCCAGGGGTATGTCAGCCTCCTCACCGGGGCCGCGACGCGGTTCACCGGCGACACCGCGGAGATGATCGCCGCGCGGGCGGACTTCCTCGAGGCGGGACACTACGATCCGCTGCGCGACGCCGTCGCCCGCGCCTGTGCCGAGCGTCCCGGCGGCGACGGCACCGCCCGCGTCCTCGAGGTGGGCGCCGGCACCGGGCGGTATCTCGCGGCGGTGCTCGACGCGCTGCCGGGCAGCCGCGGCGTCGGGCTCGACGTGTCCAAGCCCGCGGTCCGGCGCATCGCCCGCAGCCATCCCCGCGTCGGGGCCGTGCTCGCCGACGTGTGGCGGCAGTGGCCGATCCGCAGCGGCGTCCTCAGCCACGTGCTGTCCGTCTTTGCGCCGCGCAACGCCGCCGAGACGCACCGGGTCCTCGCGCCGGGCGGCGTGCTCGTCGTCGCGGCCCCCACCCCGTCGCACCTGCGCGAGCTGGTGGCCCTGCCCGGCATGGTCCAGGTGGACGAGCGCAAGACCGAGCGGCTCGGGGCGGCCCTGTCCGGCGCGTTCGAGCGGGTCGACCGCGCCGACGTGCAGTACACCCTGGAGCTCGACCGTCCGGCACTCGGACAGCTGGCCGGCATGGGGCCCTCGGGGCACCACCTGACCGCCGAGCGGCTGGCGGAGCTGGTCTCGGGGCTGCCGGAGCCGTTCCCGGTGACCGCCTCGGTGACCGTCACAGTGTGGGAACGGCGCGCGACGCACTGAGCCGGGACGCTCAGTGCCGCGCGGCGGCGACCTCCTGGTACACCGCGAGGGTCTGCCGCGCGATCTGCGCCCAGGAGAACTCCGCGATGGCCCGCACCCGTCCGGCCCGGCCCATCTCCGCAGCCAGGGCGGCGTCGCCGGCGACCTCGTTGATCGCCGCGGCCAGCGCCTGCTCGTACGCCCGCGGCTCGTAGGAGTTGTAGTGCACGAGCCGGCCGGTGACCCCGTCCTCGACGACCTCGGGGATGCCACCGACGTCCGACGCGACGACAGCGGTCTCGCAGGCCATCGCCTCGAGGTTCACGATACCCAGTGGCTCGTACACCGATGGGCACACGAAAACTGATGCCGCGGAAAGGATCTCACGGACCGAGTCGGTGGGGAGCATTTCGCGGACCCAGAAGACGTTGCCGCGCCGGCGCTCGAGTTCGGCCACCGCCTGCTCGGTCTCGGCGGCGATCTCCGGGGTGTCCGGCGCGCCGGCGCACAGCACCAGCTGAATTCCGGGGTCCACGTCGTGGGCGGCGGCGATGAGGTGCCCGACGCCCTTCTGGCGCGTGATGCGCCCGACGAACGCGACGATCGGCCGATCGGGGTCCACCCCGATCTTCTCCAGGGCGGACGGCTCGCCCGGCTCGGCCGGCCCCGGGTGCCACACCCCGGTGTCGATGCCGTTGCGCACCACGTGCACACGGGCCGGGTCGACGAACGGATATGCGTCCAGCACGTCGAGGCGCATCCCAGCGCTGACCGCGATGACCGCGTCCGCGTGCTCGACCGCGTTGCGTTCGGACCACGAGGAGACGCGGTAGCCGCCGCCCAGCTGCTCGGCCTTCCACGGCCGGCGCGGTTCGAGCGAATGTGCCGTCAGCACGTGCGGCACGTCGTACAGCTCGGCGGCGAGATGCCCCGCGAGGCCGGTGTACCAGGTGTGGGAGTGGACGACGCCGGCACCGCTCGCGGCGTGCGCCATCCGCAGCTCGGCGGACAGCGTCGTCAGCGCCGGGTTGGCGCCCGCCAGTTCGGGGTCGGGTCCGTGGACGAAGGCGCCCTCGCGGGGCGCCCCCATGCAGTGCACGTCGACTTCGCACAGCCGGCGCAACTGCGCAACCAATTCGGTGACGTGCACGCCGGCACCACCGTAGACCTCCGGCGGGTACTCCCGCGTCATCATTGCCACCCGCACCGGATCAAACTATCCGGCGCGTGACGTTCCGGCCACCGATGGGCCTCTTCGCTGGCGGCGGAGGGGGGTGGCGGATAGGTTGACTGTGTGAGGAGCCAGCCCCATGTGCTTGGAATCGTGCTCGCCGGCGGCGAGGGCAAACGCCTGTATCCGCTGACGGCGGACCGCGCGAAACCGGCGGTACCGTTCGGCGGTGCCTACCGACTGATCGACTTCGTGCTGAGCAACCTGGTCAACGCCGGGTTCCTGCGGATCTGCGTGCTGACCCAGTACAAGTCCCATTCGCTGGACCGGCACATCTCCCAGACCTGGCGCCTGTCGGGCTTCACCGGCGAGTACATCACCCCGGTGCCGGCGCAGCAGCGGCTCGGGCCGCGCTGGTACACCGGCAGCGCCGACGCCATCCTCCAGTCGCTCAACCTCGTCTACGACGAGGATCCGGAGTACATCGTGGTGTTCGGCGCCGACCACGTCTACCGGATGGACCCGGAGCAGATGGTGAGCCAGCACATCGAGTCCGGCGCGGGCGTGACCGTCGCCGGCATCCGGGTACCCCGCAGCGAGGCGTTCGCGTTCGGTTGCATCGACACCGACGAGCAGGGCCGCATCACCCAGTTCCTCGAAAAGCCCGCGCACCCGCCCGGCACCCCGGACGATCCCAACGTCACCTTCGCCTCGATGGGCAACTACGTCTTCACCACCAAGGTGCTGGTGGAGGCGCTGCGGGCGGACTCCGAGAACCCGGACTCGGACCACGACATGGGCGGCGACATCATCCCCGCCCTCGTCGCGCAGGGCGCCGCGCACGTCTACGACTTCAACGACAACGTCGTGCCGGGCGCCACCGAACGCGACCGTGGCTACTGGCGCGACGTCGGCACCCTCGACGCGTTCTACGACGCGCACATGGACCTGGTGTCGGTGCACCCGATCTTCAACCTCTACAACCGGCGCTGGCCGATCCGCGGCGCCTCCGAGATGTGGCCCCCGGCGAAATTCGTCCAGGGCGGTCTCGCGCAGGAGTCGATCGTCGGATCGGGCAGCATCCTGTCGGCCGCCACCGTCCGCAACTCGGTGCTCAGCTCCAACGTCATGATCGAGGACGGCGCCACCGTCGAGGGCAGTGTCCTGATGCCGGGCGTGCGCATCGGCAAGGGCGCGGTCGTGCGGCGCGCGATCCTCGACAAGAACGTCGTCGTCGGCGACGGCGAGATCATCGGCGTGGACCTCGAACGCGACCGGCAGCGCTTCGCCGTCAGCAGCGGCGGCGTCGTCGCCATCGGCAAGGGCGTGTGGATCTGATCGGGGCGTGCGCCGGGGCCTAGAGCTTGGCGGCGCAGAGCAGCCCGTCGCCCACCGGCAGCAGCACCGGTGCGAGACGCTCGTCGGTCACCACGGCCCGCGTCGCCTCTCGGACGGCGAGGACGGCGGAGTCACGCTCGCCCGGGTCGGCGACGCGGCCGCAGAGCAGCGCGTTGTGCAGCACGATGACCCCGCCCGGTCGCAACAGCCGCACGCCCTCGCGGACGTAGTGCGGATGATCGGCGGGGGTGGCGTCGACGAAGACCAGGTCGTAGGCAGAGTCGGCCAGCCGTGGCAGCACGTCCAGCGCGCGCCCGTTGATCAGCCGGGTGCGGGAGGCCGTGACGCCGGCCTCCCGGAACGCGGTCTTGGCGGCACGCTGATGCTCGGGCTCGCTGTCGATGGTGGTGAGGACGCCGTCCTCGCGCAGGCCCCGCAGCAGCCAGAGTCCGCTGACGCCGGCGCCGGTGCCGACCTCGACGACGGTCCGTGCGTCGAGCATGCGGGTGAACATCGCCAGGGCCGCGCCCACTGCTGCCGGGATCGGATCTGCGCCGAGATCGAGGGCACGCTCACGCGCCAGGGCGAGGTTCTCGTCCTCGGTGACGTTCTCGACGTGGGCCAGGATCCGTTCGGCATTCGTGTGCACCCCAGTGAGGTTATCGTCGCCGGGGGCCGGTCGCAGGCAGGCGCGCACGGCGGGTGGATTCTCAGGCGATGCTCAGGTTGCTCATATCGGCACCACATCCCCGTGCGTGAGGGTGTAGATACCACATCAGACCGCACCGACAGCGCGATCGGGGTACCGGGAACAAGCCGGCGCCCTCGGGTGTTGGACGAAGACACCGACACCCACGATCAGCGGTCCCGAAGAGGAGGATCCAGCGATCCACATGGCCGATTCCCCCCAGCTCCCCAGCCCCGACGCCGAGCCCACGGCCGACGTCGAGCTCACCGGCACGGCAGTGTTCGACGCCACCGGTGACCGTGCGGTGATGCCGTCGTGGGACGAGCTGGTGCGCGAGCACGGCGACCGGGTGTACCGGCTCGCCTACCGCTTGTCCGGAAACGCGCAGGACGCCGAGGACCTCACCCAGGACACGTTCATCCGGGTCTTCCGCTCGCTGCAGAACTACCAGCCGGGCACCTTCGAGGGCTGGTTGCACCGCATCACCACCAACCTGTTCCTCGACATGGTCCGGCGCCGCAACCGCATCCGCATGGAGGCGCTGCCCGAGGACTACGACCGCGTGCCCTCCGAGGGCCCCGACCCCGAGCAGATCTACCACGATGCCCGGCTCGGCGCCGACCTGCAGTCCGCCCTGGACTCGCTGGCGCCGGACTATCGTGCTGCTGTCGTCCTGTGTGACATCGAAGGCCTGTCCTACGAGGAGATCGGTGCCACACTGGGAGTCAAGCTCGGCACGGTGCGCAGCCGCATCCATCGCGGACGGCAGGCGCTGCGTGAGCACCTGCGCGAGCATGGGAAGGTCGAAGTCGGTCGAGTCGATGCGGGGTAGCCGCCAGGAGGATTTCATGACGAGGGCACACCCGACCCGCCGGTTCGGTTCCACGGAGCACCTGGCGAGTGAGGCTGTGGCAGCGTACGTGGACGGCGAACTGCGGATGAACGCGTATCTCCGGGCGGCCGAGCACCTGGCCGTGTGCCCGGAGTGCGCCACGGAGGTCGAGGCCCAGCAGCAGGCCCGGCGCGCGTTGCGCGACGCCGCCCGGACGGCGCCGCCCCCGATGCCGAGTTCCCTCCTGGGTGCCCTCGCCGACATCCCGCAGCACCACCAGGACCTGTCCGCGCCCGGCTTCGGGGGAGTGCTGGCGGCCGACCAGTCCTGGCCCGCCGGGCGGCGCTGGCCGATCCGTTGGCGCCGTTGACGGTGCTCGCGTCCTTCCGCGCCGTGATCGACCCGCGACGGTCGGTGGCGGTGCCACCGGTGCCATCGGTGATACTGGGCACCGTGACTGACGGACACGGGGGAGACGGGCACGCGTGACAGCGGAATCAGTGGAGTCCGAGCGCCGGGCCGCCTCGACGTCGGACACGGACGGCGCTCCCGCGCCGGGCGTGTCGCACCGCGCCGACGCCCCGCGCCTGCAGCCCCGCCCGGTCTATCGCCCGGACGTCGACGCCGCCGCCAGCAGCGTCTTCGGCCGGCCGGCCGGTACGACGGGCTCGTTCGGCCGGTCCGCCGAGGAACGGGCCGCGGAGCCGCGGGTCGGCCACGGTGCGCCCGCCGATCCGGTGCTGGCCGAGGCATTCGGCCGACCCGTGGGCACCTCCGAGATCCTGCAGCGGCCCCCGGCCGACCCGGACGCCGAGACCGATGCGGACGGCCCCGAGCCCGACCCGTGGCGCGACCCCACGACGAACGTGCGCCTGGGCGCGCCTGCGCAGGCCCGCGATGAGCGCCCGTTGCCGCCCGCCCCCAAGCTCACGCTGCGGGAAGTTCTCTTCGGCGGTCGGATCGAGACCCGCGCCCTCGCGACGCTGGCGGCGGTCGCGCTGACCATCGGCATGATCGGCGGTCTCGTCGTCGCGCTGATCACGTCCGACACCGGCTCCCTCACCAGCCGCAGCGTGACGCTGGCCCAGGTGGAGCAGGACGGCGACCTGCCGACCGGGCAGGTGGCCCGCGTGGCCGACGCGGTGCTGCCCGCCGTCGTCTCCATCCAGGTCACCGTCGGCGACGAGTCCGGCACCGGGTCCGGTGTCGTGATCGACGGTGCCGGATACATCGTCACCAACAACCACGTGATCTCGATGGCCGCGACCGGTCCGGACGCGAAGATCCAGGTCACCTTCAACGACGGCACCAAGGTGCCCGCACAGATCGTCGGGCGCGACATCAAGACCGACCTGGCAGTGCTCTCCGTCGACGTGGACAACCTCACGGTCGCCGAACTGGGCCGTTCCGGGGACGTGCAGGTCGGTGAGGACGTCATCGCCGTGGGTTCGCCGCTCGGGTTGAGCAAGACCGTCACCCGCGGCATCGTCAGCGCCCTCAACCGGCCGATGCGCCTGGGCGGTCAGGGCACCGACACCGACGCCGTGATCGACGCGGTGCAAACCGACGCCTCCATCAACCCCGGCAACTCCGGCGGCCCGCTCGTCGACGCCGAGGGCCGCGTCATCGGCATCAACTCGGCCATCAAGACCGAGACCGGCGGTTCCGTCGGTCTGGGGTTCGCCATTCCCATCGACGACGTCACCGCCGTCACCCAGGAACTGATCCGCACCGGCGCGATGCGTCACCCGGAGATCGGCGTCAACGCCCGCAGCGTCGTCAACGACGTCGCCAGCGGCGCCGAGGTGGCCAACGTGCAGGAGGGCAGCCCCGCGCAGCAGGCCGGGATCGTCGAGGGCGACGTGATCGTCAAGGTCGGGGACCGCGAGGTCACCAGCGCGGACGAGCTGGTCGTCGCGGTCCACGCCCAGAAGATCGGCGAGCCAGTGACGGTGCAGCTGGTCCGCTCGGGCCGTCTCGTGGACGTGCAGGTGACCCCGCAGTCCGACTGACCGTCGGCTCCCTGTTCGCTGGGAATTCGCTGTGACCTGGGTCCTCCGGGCTGCGAACGGCGCGGCACCACGTACCCTGGAGCGGTGTTCGGCAACATCGGTTGGGGCGAATTCATGGTCCTCCTCGTCGCGGCGCTCGTGGTCCTCGGCCCCGAGCGGCTGCCCGGCGCGGTGTCGTGGGTGACCAAGTCGCTGCGGCAGGTCCGCGACTACGCGTCCGGCGCGAAGGAGCAGCTGAAGGAGGAGCTGGGCCCCGAGTTCGACGACCTGCGTCAACCCCTGTCCGAACTCAACGAGCTGCGCGGCATGACGCCCAAGGCGGTCATCACCAAGCACCTGCTGGACGGCGACGACTCGCTGCTCACCGGCAACTTCGACAAGCCCGGCACCAAGCCGGTGAGCAAGCCCGTCCCGCCGCCGCTGGCGGCCGGGGAGAAGCCCCCCATCGACTCCGACGCGACGTAGGCCGCTGCGCGGCCGGTGTGTCCTTCGGGCGGCAGGAGCAACCCGAAGGGCACACCGGCGCCGCAGGCGCCTACAGGTGGCGGGTGGTGTCGATCCCCAGCGACATGCCGGCCAGGCCGCGGCGCCGCACGGCGAGCTTCTCGGCGATCTCGCGCAGCGCCGTACCCGCAGGCGACTCGGGGGCACTGAGAACGATCGGGGTGCCGGCGTCGCCGGCCTCGCGCACCGCCGGATCGAGCGGGATCTGGCCCAGCAGCGGGACGGTCGCGCCGACGGCGCGGGTGAGCCGCTCGGAGACGGCCTGACCGCCGCCCGTGCCGAACACGTCCATCCGGGTACCGTCGGGCAGTTCGAGCCACGACATGTTCTCCACGACGCCGACGATGCGCTGGCGGGTCTGCAGCGCGATGGAGCCGGCCCGTTCGGCGACCTCCGCGGCGGCCTGCTGCGGCGTGGTGACGACGAGGATCTCGGCGCCCGGGATCAGCTGCGCGACGGAGATCGCCACGTCGCCGGTGCCGGGCGGCAGGTCGAGCAGCAGCACGTCCAGATCGCCCCAGAACACGTCGGCGAGGAACTGCTGCAGCGCACGGTGCAGCATCGGTCCGCGCCAGACCACGGGCGTGTTGCCCTGGGTGAACTGGGCGATGGAGATCATCTTCACGTCGTGCGCGACGGGCGGCATGATCATCCGCTCCACCTGGGTGGGCTTGGCGTCGGTGCCGAGCATCCGTGGGATGGAATGGCCGTAGATGTCGGCGTCGAGCACGCCGACGGACAGGCCCCGCGCGGCCATCGCGGCGGCGAGGTTGACCGTGACGGAGGACTTGCCGACCCCGCCCTTGCCGGAGGCCACCGCGTAGACGCGGGTGAGCGAGCCGGGCTGGGCGAACGGGATGACCGGCTCGGTGGAGTCGCCGCGCAGCGACTTGCGCAGCTCGGTGCGCTGCTCGTCGGTCATGACGTCGAGTTCGACGCGCACGGCGGAGACCCCGGCGACGTCGGCGACGGCCTTGGTGACGCGGTCGGTGATCTCGGTGCGCAGCGGACAGCCGGCGGTTGTCAGGTAGATGCCGACGTCGACGCTGCCGTCGCCGCCGATCTCGATGCTCTTGACCATGCCGAGCTCGGTGATGGGCTTGCGGATCTCGGGATCCTGGACCCGCGCCAGGGCGCTGCGAACGTCGGACTCGCTGACTGCCATGGCATCAATCGTAGGTGGCGCCCGATCAGTGGATGCGCGGCAGGTCCGCCGCGCTGGGGGTGACACCGGTCGAATAGGCGGCCGACCAGGCGAGCACGTTGGCAACGTATGCCATGGAGTTGTTGTAGCGATGGATGGCCTTGGTGGCCTGCGCGATGTCGTGCATGTTGTTTCCGCCGTCGCACAGGTACTTGGCGGTGGTGAGGGTGGAGTCGTACAGGTTCTGCGGGTCGGCGTCGCCGTCGCCGTCACCGTCACCGGCGTAGAGCTTCCACGTGGACGGGATGAACTGCATGGGGCCGACCGCCCGGTCGTAGACGGTGTCGCCGTCCAGGGTGCCGCCGTCGGTGTCACGGATGACGGCCTGGCCGCGCAGGCTGCCGTCGAGGGGCAGGCCGATCACGGGTTCGAGGAGGTTGCCCTTGTCGTCGGCCTTGCCGCCCTTGGCGTGGCCGGACTCGACCTGGCCGATGCCGGCGAGCAGCGTCCAGTACATGTTGCAGCCGGGGTTCTCGGCGGCGAGGATCCGCTCGGCGTTCTGGTAGGCGGCGAAGTTGATGCCGGGGATCCCGAGGGGGCCGGGCTGCAGCGGCGCCGGGGCGGCGGGGGCGGGCTCCGGGGCGGGCGCGGGGGCCGCCGCGGGTTCCGCGGTAGGCTCCGGGGCGGTCATGAGGGCGGCTGCGGCGGCGACGTCGCGGGAGACCCCGTCGGCGACGTAGGTGGTCTCGGACGCGGCGGTCACGGGCTCGGCCACCGCTTCGGTGTCCTGGACGCCGAACAGGGTCTTCGGGCTCGCACCGGCGCTGGTGGCGGCGGCGACCACGCCGACCGGAACCAGTCCGGTGAGGGCGATGACCGAATTGCGGCGAAGCTTGGACTCCGAAGGCTTTCTGTGCCGGCCCACTCGATACCTCCTGGGCGCCTACCCCGAGACGCTTTCGTTACATGGCGGTATCGACCATACATGAAGTGATGCGTTTCCGTTACCCTACCGTGATGTAACGCGCTGAGCTGGGCATACGGTGGCAGGGAGGGGTTACGGGGAGATCGAGTCGTGACCGGATCAGGGCACGGGCGGCGCCGGGCACAGCGCCGGGACGAGACACGGCAGCGGCGGCAGCACCGGCGCGGGCGGCGGTGTCCCGACGACCGGCGCGGGGGCGGGGTCCGGCTCGACCGCGGGCGCCGGGACCGGCCCCGGTGGGGGCGCACCGGTGGTCCCGGCGACGGGAGCCGGGACGGTCTCGGCGACGTCGACGGTGTTCGGCGAGGCCGGAACGGCCGGCGGCATCGGGGGTGGCACGACGATCCCCGGCGAGACCGCGGCGCCCTTCTCGTAGGCGGCCGACCAGGCCTGCACGTTGGAGACGAACTCGGGCGACGGGTCGAACCGGGCCGCTGCCCGGGCGCGGGCGTCGGGCTCGGCGAGGCGAGCGTCGTCCGAGCACAGCCAGGTGCCGGCCGCCAGGGTGGCGTCGAAGACGTTCTGCGGGTCGGCGGCGCCATCCGCATTGCCGTCCGCCGAGAACTGCGACCACACCGCCGGGGGCAGCTGCATCGGCCCGAGCCTGCCGGTCCCGGGGGCCACGCGCGCGGTGGTGAGGGTGCCGAGCACGTCGGTGCGTCCCGAATCGGCGTGCTGCGAGGTGATCCGTCCGATCGCCGCGAGCAGATGCCACGGCAGCGCGCACCCGGGCTCGCTGATCGCGAGCTGCATCTCGGCCGCCCGGTACGCGTAGAGCACCAGTTCGGGGATCGCCAGGGGGCCCTCACCGGCCATCACGGGAGACGGCTGTCCGGGAGCGACCGTGACCGCGGGCGGTAGGTCCGCGGCGGGATCGGGAGCCGTGCCCGCGGCTCCGCGCACGGGCCGCGGCGACGCCGGATCCGCCGGCAGCACCCCGATCCCGGTGCTGCCGTCCGCCGCCGTCACGGCGACCGGCTCCGTGTTCTCCGTCGCGGCCACCGTCGCCGGCGACGACGCGACCGCCGCGAACCCCGCGCCGAGCACCACCGGCACCGCGATCAGACCCTGCCAGCGCACGCCATCACCCCACAGACCTACTCGTCGCGGACCGTTACCCCACCGACACCATCGACCGGCTGTGATGAACGTTACAGCGAGTCACGTCTCAGCGGCGGGGAGGGCGCGGTTTACCGGCCGTCGTCGTTGCCGTGTCCTCCTCCCCCGGCTCGATCAGCAGTGCGCGCAGATCGTCGAGTTCGCGGCGCAGATAGTCGCGGGTGGCCACCTCGCCGACGGCCAGCCGCAGCGCCGCCAGCTCACGCGCCAGGAACTCGGTGTCCGCCTTGGTCTGGGCGGCGCGGGCCCGGTCCACCTCGAGGGAGACCCGGTCCCGGTTCTCCTGCCGGTTCTGGGCGAGCAGGATCAGCGGCGCGGCGTACGCGGCCTGCGTGGAGAACGCGAGGTTCAGCAGGATGAACGGGTACGGGTCCCACTGCAGCGCGACGGCGAAGACGTTGAGCAGGATCCACACGATCACCACGACGGTCTGGATGGCCAGATAGCGCCCGGTGCCGAGGAACCGGGCGATCGACTCGCTGACGCGCCCGACGGCCTCGACGTCGAAGTTGACCCGGAAGCGGCCGGTGCGGGGGGTGTCGAGGCGCTGCCGGGCCACGGCGGAACGGTCACTCATCGTCGGCCTCCTCCTCGCGCCAGTCCTCGGGCAGCAGGTGGTCGAGCACGTCGTCGACCGTCACGGCACCGAGCAGGTGCCCCTCGTCGTCCAGCACGGGCCCGCACACCAGGTTGTACGTCGCGAAGTACCGGGTGACCGCGGTGAGCGAGTCGTCCGGGTCCAGTCGCGGCAGGTCGTTGTCGACGATCCCGCCCACCAGGCCGGCCGGCGGCTCCCGGAGCAGCTGCTGCAGGTGCACGCAGCCCAGATACTTGCCCGTCGGGGTCGCGGTGGGCGGCCGCACCACGAACACCATCGACGCGAGCGCCGGCGTGAGGTCCGGGTCGCGGACCCGGGCCAGCGCCTCGGCCACCGTCGTCGCCGGGGTGAGCACCACCGGCTCGGGGGTCATCAGGCCGCCGGCGGTGTCGGGGGAGTGCTCGAGCAACCGCCGCACCGGCTCCGAATCCTCCGGATCCATCAGGCGGAGCAGCGACTCGGCCTCCGAGTCGGGCAGCTCACCGAGCAGATCCGCGGCGTCGTCGGGATCCATCGCCTCGAGCAGGTCCGCGGCGCGTTCCACCTCGAGGTGCATCAGCAGATCGGTCTGGTCGTCGGTGGGCAGCTCCTGCACGACGTCGGCGAGCCGCTCGTCGTCCAGCGCGACCGCCACCTCGTGCCGGCGCTTCTCCGGCAGCTCGCGGAGCGCGTTCGCGACGTCGGCGGCGCGCATGTCCTCGAACTGCAGCAGCAGCTGCGAGACGCCCTGGCCGGGCATCCCGAGGTTGGTGTAGGTCAGACCGTGCACGTGCTGCCAGTCCACGACGTGGATCGCGGACCTCCGGCCCAGCCGGCCGCGGTGCGCGCGCACGGCCACCCGCGAGACCAGCCAGTCCCGGGTGCGGGTCAGTTCGATGCCGAGGTCGACGACGACCACGTCCACGCCCGCGAGCTCGCCCAGCTCGGGATCGTCGACCCGGACCTTCGAATCGAGCACCTGCGCGAGCGCCAGCACCTCGGTCGGCCGCTGCGTGAACCGGCGCAGGCTCACGTTGCCGGTGTTCAGGGTGACGGCGCCCGGCTCGATCGCCGTCACCCGCAGCATCGGCACGAATATTCGCTTGCGCGTTGGCAGTTCGACGACCAGGCCGAGCACCCGGGGCTGCTGCCGGCCGATCCGGATGGTGAGCACGACGTCGCGCACCCGGCCGATCGACTCGCCGTCGGGCCCGAGGACCACCAGACCGGCGAGCCTCGCCGCGAATACCTTGCTCACTGCTGCCATGATGGTCAGGCTAGAACGTGCGGTCGTCGATTTCGGAACACGGAGGTCTGCCCAGCCCATGTCGTTCGACTTCAGGCCCCGAAGGTCCGTGCTCGCCGTTCCCGGCAGCAGCCGCAAGATGATCGACAAGGCCAAGGGCCTCGCCGCCGACGAGGTGTTCCTCGACCTCGAGGACGCCGTCTCCCCGCTGGCGAAGGAGCAGGCCCGCACGACGATCGTCGAGGCCCTCAACGAGGACGGATGGGGCGAGCAGCTGAAGGTGGTGCGGGTCAACGACTGGACGACCGACGCCACCTACCTCGACGTCGCCACCGTGGTGGGCGGCGCCGGCGCGCACCTCGACGCGATCCTGCTGCCGAAGGTCCCCGACGCGAGCCACGTGCAGGCGCTCGATCTGCTGCTGACCCAGGTGGAGAAGGCCCACGGCCTCGAGGTGGGCCGCATCGGCATCGAACCGCAGATCGAGGACGCACTCGGGTTGACCAACATCAACGCCATCGCCACGGCGAGCCCGCGCGTCCGGACCCTGGTGTTCGGCCCGGCCGACTTCATGGCGAGCATCAACATGCGCACCCTCGTCGTCGGTGAGCAGCCCGACGGCTACGACCGCGGCGACGCCTACCACCACATCCTCATGACCATCCTCATGGCGGCCCGGGCCCACGGCCTGCAGGCGATCGACGGGCCGTACCTGCAGATCCGCGACGTCGAGGCGTTCCGGCGCTCGGCGCAGCGGACCGCTGCCCTCGGCTTCGACGGCAAGTGGGTGCTGCACCCCAGCCAGATCGACGCCGCGAACGAGGTCTTCAGCCCGCGGCAGGAGGACTACGACAAGGCCGAGATGATCCTCGACGCCTACGAGTGGCACACCTCCGCGGCCGGCGGCGCGCGCGGCGCCGCGATGCTCGGGGACGAGATGATCGACGAGGCCAGCCGCAAGATGGCGCTGGTGATCTCCGCGAAGGGCCGGGCGGCCGGGATGACCCGCACCACGAAGTTCGAGCCGCCGCAGTAGGCGGCTGCGCCGCCGGTGCGTCCTTCGGGCGGCGGAAACAACCCAAAGGACGCACCGGCGCCGAAGGCGCACACGGGCAGAATGGACAGGTGCGCCGGATCGGGGCGCGCAGTCACGAGAAGGAGCCGAAGATGACCAACCCCCTCGGACAGCCGGGACGCGCCACGCCGGGCCTGCCGACTCCGCCGAGCGGCTGGCCGGTCGGTTCGTACACCACCTACGCCGATGCGCAGCGGGCTGTCGACCACCTCTCGGACCAGTCCTTCCCGGTCGAGGACGTCACCATCGTGGGCGTCGACCTCATGCAGGTCGAGCGGGTCACCGGCCGGTTGACGTGGGCGAAGGTGATCGGGGGCGGCATCGCCTCCGGCGCCTGGCTCGGTCTGTTCTTCGGCCTGCTGCTCGGGATCTTCTCGACCGACTTCCTCGGCCCCCTGCTCGTCGGCATGGTCGGCGGCATCGTCTTCGGCCTGATCTCCACGACGATCCCGTACGCCGCGACGCGCGGCCAGCGTGACTTCTCGTCGACGATGCAGCTGGTGGCCGGCCGTTACGACGTGCTGTGCGCGCCGCGCAACGCCGAACGGGCCCGGGACCTGCTCGCCAAGCTCGCGTTGTAAACCGTTCGATCACAGTTCCGCTCCGGGCGGCAGTTGGGTCGCGCGCCGGCGCCCGGTGCGTTACGTTCGCACCAAGTGTGACGGAAGTCACCGTCGCGCTGGACGACGGGCGGAGGCTGCGGTGCGGAGACGGGCGGTGAGGGTCGGACTGGTGGGTGCCGCGGCGGTGCTCGCGCTGTCGTCGGTCGCGGCGTGCGGCAGCGAGTCCAGCGGGACGGTACTGAGTTTCTACACCGCCGCCGACGGTGCGGAGCAGTACGCCGCCGCGGCGGCGAACTGCACGGCCGCCGCCGGCGGCAGGTACACGATCGAGCAGCGCACCCTGCCGAAGGGCGCCGACGACCAGCGGCTGCAGCTCGCGCGGCGGCTCACCGGCGATGACGACACGCTGGACCTGATGACCCTCGACGTGGTATGGACGGCCGAGTTCGCCGAGGCGGGATGGGCGCTGCCGCTGCCGCCGGACGTCGCGGCCTCGGTGTCCGAGGGCACCCTCGCCGGGCCGCTGGCCTCGGCGACGTGGCAGGACACCCTGTACGCGGCTCCGCTGAACACGAACACCCAGTTGCTCTGGTACCGCAAGGACCTGATGCCCGGCGGCCGCCCGCCGCAGACGTGGGACGAGATGATCGACATCGCGAGCGGGCTCGCGGACGAGGGCCGGCCCAGCTGGATCGGGGTACAGGCCCGCCAGTACGAGGGCCTGATGGTGTGGTTCAACACCCTGCTCGCCAGCGCGGGCGGATCCGTCGTCGCCGAGGACGGCACCACCGTCACCGTGGCCGACGGTGACGCCGCCGTGACGGCCCTCGACATCATGAAGCGCGTGGCGACGGCGCCCGGTGCGGACCCGTCGCTGAACCAGTCCGACGAGGCCGCCGCCCGCCTGGGCATGGAGAGCGGCAAGGCCGCCTTCCAGGTGAACTGGCCGTTCGTCTACCCCGGCATCCTCGAGAACGCCGAGAAAGGCTTCCTGCCCTCCATCGACGACAACGGCAACGTGACCGCCGAGAACACCGGAAACACGGTGCTGACGGTGAACGGCGAGCAGAACTTCCTCCCCGCGCCGTACCCGGCGGTGATCGCCGGCACGCCCGCACGGGTCACCATCGGCGGGTTCAACATCGCTGTCGCCCGCACCAGCCGCAACCCCGACCTGGCGTTCGAGGCGATGCAGTGCCTGCGCAACGAGGAGAACCAGCGCAACAACGCCGTCGACGGCGGCGTTCCGCCCACTCTCGCCTCGCTCTACGACGACCCGGAGTTCCAGCAGGCGTATCCCGTGTGGCGGGAGGTGCGCGAGAGCCTCGAGAACGCGGCGGTGCGCCCGGTTTCGCCCGCCTACCAGAGCATTTCGACGCTCATCACCGCCACGCTCAACCCGGTCGACCGGATCGATCCGCCGCGCACGGTCGACGAACTCGCGGAACAGGTTCGCAAGGCGGTCAATTCGGAAGGGCTGATCCCGTGACCACCACGCCCGCAACCAGACCCGTCCCGCCGGCCGAGGGCGCCCGGACCGCACCGTCCCGGCGCGAGAAAGCCCTTCTCTCCGAAGGGAAGAAGGCCGAACGCCGGCTCGGGCTGTGGCTCGTCGCACCCGCGGCGCTGCTGATGCTCGCCGTCACGGCCTACCCGGTGGGGTACGCGGTCTGGCTGAGCCTGCAACGGTACGACCTGCGGTTCCCCGACGAACGCGAGTTCGTCGGACTGGCCAACTACGTCTCGGTCCTCACCGACGCGTTCTGGTGGCAGGCGTTCGCCGTGACCGCCGGGATCACCGTCGTGTCGGTGGCGATCGAGTTCGTCCTCGGCCTGACACTGGCGCTGATCATGCACCGCACCATCGTCGGCAAGGGCACCGTCCGCACCGTGGTGCTGATCCCGTACGGCATCGTCACCGTCGCCGCGGCCTACAGCTGGTACTACGCGTGGACGCCGGGCACCGGTTACCTCGCGAATCTCCTGCCCGAGGGCAGTGCCCCACTGACGCAGCAGCTTCCGTCGCTGGCGATCATCGTGCTCGCCGAGGTGTGGAAGACCACCCCGTTCATGGCGCTGCTGCTGCTCGCCGGGCTGGCCCTCGTTCCGGACGATCTGCTGCGCGCCGCCCAGGTCGACGGCGCCGGCGCATGGACGCGGCTGACCAGGATCATCGTGCCGCTGATGAAGCCGGCGATCCTGGTGGCCCTGCTGTTCCGCACCCTCGACGCCTTCCGCATCTTCGACAACATCTACGTCCTCACGCGCGGATCCAACGGCACGGGCTCGGTGTCGATCCTCGGATACGACAACCTGTTCAAGGCGTTCAACCTCGGGATCGGGTCGGCGATCAGCGTCCTGATCTTCCTGTGCGTGGCCATCATCGCGTTCGTGTTCATCAAGCTGTTCGGGGCGTCCGCACCGGGCTCCGATCCGGAAGGGAAACGGTGACATGACGACGACCGAGACCCCGCGCCGCAAGCTGAGCTGGTCGGTGGTGAACCTGCTCGTCCTGCTGTACGCGCTGATCCCCGTCGTGTGGATCGCCAGCCTGTCCTTCAAGCCGGCCGGCACCATCAAGGACGGCCGGTTCATTCCCCGGGAGTGGACACTCGACAACTACCGCGGGATCTTCCGCACCGACGCGTTCACCAGCGCACTGATCAATTCCATCGGTATCGGGCTGATCGCGACGGTGGTCGCGGTGGTCATCGGCACCATGGCGGCCTACGCCATCGCGCGGCTCGACTTCCCGGGCAAGAAGATCCTCGTCGGCGTGGCGCTGCTGATCGCGATGTTCCCGCAGATCTCCCTCGTCAGCCCGCTCTTCGACATCATCCGCAAACTCGGGCTGTTCGACACGTGGGCCGGCCTGATCATCCCGTACATCACCTTCTCCCTGCCCCTGGCGATCTACACGCTCTCGGCGTTCTTCAAGGAGATCCCGTGGGAGCTCGAGAAGGCCGCCAAGATGGACGGCGCCACGCCCGGGCAGGCGTTCCGGAAGGTGGTGGCGCCGCTGGCGGCGCCGGGCATCGTCACCGCCGCGATCCTGGTGTTCATCTTCTGCTGGAACGACCTGTTGTTCGCGATCTCGCTGACCTCCACCGAGCGGTCCATCACCGCGCCCGCGGCGATCGCCAACTTCACCGGGGCCTCGCAGTTCGAGGAGCCCACCGGCTCGATCGCGGCGGCCGCGGTGGTCATCACCATCCCGATCATCGTGTTCGTGCTGATCTTCCAACGTCGCATCGTGGCCGGCCTGACGTCCGGCGCAGTGAAGGGATGACCCAGATGGCTGAAATCGTGCTGGACAAGGTGACCAAGCTCTACCCCGACGGGGCGAAGGCGGTCAGCGACGTGGACGTGACGATCGCCGACGGGGAGTTCATCATCCTGGTCGGTCCCTCGGGCTGCGGGAAGTCGACGACGCTGAACATGATCGCCGGGCTCGAGGACATCTCCTCCGGCGAGTTGCGCATCGGCGGCGAGCGGGTCAACGAGAAGGCGCCCAAGGACCGGGACATCGCGATGGTGTTCCAGTCGTACGCGTTGTACCCGCACATGACGGTGCGGGAGAACATCGCCTTCCCGCTCACCCTCGCCAAGATGCCCAAGGACGAGATCGAGCGGAAGGTCACCGAGGCCGCCAAGATCCTCGACCTGACGGACCATCTCGACCGCAAACCGTCGAATCTGTCCGGCGGGCAGCGTCAGCGGGTGGCGATGGGCCGCGCGATCGTGCGCAACCCCAAGGCGTTCCTCATGGACGAGCCGCTGTCCAACCTCGATGCCAAGCTGCGGGTGCAGATGCGCACCGAGATTGCCCGCCTCCAGAAACGGCTGGGCACCACCACGGTGTACGTCACCCACGATCAGACCGAGGCGATGACCCTCGGCGACCGGGTGGTCGTCCTCCGCGGCGGGCTGGTGCAGCAGATCGGCGCGCCCCAGGAGCTCTACGACCGGCCGAGAAACCTGTTCGTGGCCGGATTCATCGGCTCTCCGTCGATGAACTTCCTGGCCGGCCAGCTCGAGTCGAACGGCGTGCGCACCGTGATCGGCGACTTCACCCTGCCGGCCGAGCGGTGGGCGGCCGTGCAGAAGCACAATCCGGGACGTGACGTCGTCGTCGGCGTCCGGCCCGAACACTTCGAGGACGCCGCGCTCCTGGACCCGGCCCAGCGTGAGCAGGGTACGACCTTCACCGTGGACGTCGACGTGCTCGAGTCGATGGGGTCGGACAAGTACGCGTACTTCACCGTCGAGTCCCCGGACCTGCATTCGAGCGACCTCGACGACCTGGCGGCCGACGTCGGCGTCGCCGACCTCGCCGGCGGGTCGATGGTCGCGCGGCTGCCCGCCGAGTCCGGCGTCGCGAAGGGCCGGCCCGTGCAGCTGTGGTTCGATCCGGCGAAGATCGCCCTCTTCGACCAGGCGACGGGGGAGAACATCACCCTCTGACCGAGCGGTGCATAGTAGGCCGGTGGACCTCGACGACATCGCCGACGAGCTGTACGGGCTCGATCCGGGCGAGTTCACCGCGGCCCGCAGCGAGCACGTCGCCCGCGCCCGTGAGGCCGGAGACCGCGAGCTCGCGGCGGCCGTCGGCCGGTTGCGCAAGCCGACCGTGTCGGCCTGGCTGGTGAACATGCTCGTCCGCGAGAAGTCCGAGGAGGTCACGGCCCTGCTCGGGCTCGGCGACGCCCTGCGCTCCGCGCAGCGCCAGCTCTCCGGGTCCGAGCTGCGGCGGCTGTCCACGCAGCGACGGCGGGTGATCGGTGCGCTCGAGAAGACCGCGGCCCGCCTCGCCGCCGAGCATGGCCGGCGGGCGTCGGAGGCGGCCCTGCGCGAGGTCGGCCAGACCCTGCACGCCGCCCTCGCCGACGCCGATCTGGCCGAGCAGGTGCGCGGGGGCCGGCTCGAGGCGCCCCTGGACTACAGCGGCTTCGGCCCGGTGGGGCTGTCGGTCGTCCCGCCCCCGCCGGCACGGACGGACACCGAGGCGGACGAGGCCGAGCGCACCCGGCGCGCCGCCGCCCTGGAGACCGCCGTCGCCGAGGCGGAGGCGGCGCGGAACACCGCCGACGAGGCGCAGTCGGTGGCGGCGCGGGCACGCGCGGCGGTCGAGGAACTCGACGGGCACGTCGCGCGGTTGCGCGAGGAGCTGAGCCGGGTGGAGCAGCGGCGCGAGTTCGCGCGACGCACCGCCCGGTCGGCCGACGAGGACGCCGCGAAGGCCGAGGACGCGGCGCGGCAGGCGGAGGAGGCGGTGCGCGCGCTGCGGGAGCAGGACTGACGTCGCCCGATCAGCCCCGACGCGCCGCGGCGGCCTCGGCCTGATCGTCCGCGACGACGGGCGTGGCGGCGAGACCGGACACCGATCCCCATTCGGCGGCGAGGGCCGTCGCCTCCACCTCGTCCTCCTCGCGGTCGCTGAGCGGACGCGTCGCCGGTTGCCCGCCGACGAGAACGAGCACCGCGGCGGCGGCCGCGGCCGCGGCGCCCAGCGCGAACGCCGCGACGAACGCGCTCTCGCGGACGACGCCGCCGGTGCCGGCGACGGTCAGCGTGGCCAGCAATGTCGTCACCACCGCGCTGCTGAGCGAGCTGCCCGCCGTGCGGGCGATGGAATTGATGCTGTTCGCGACCCCGGTCTGATCGGGGCGCACCTCGGCGACGAGGAGCGCCGGCAGCGCCGCATAGGCGAGACTGACGAAGGTGGTGACGAGGATGCCGGAGACGATCAGCTGCCAGCTCCGGTCGTGCACGACCGCCACCAGGGCGAAGCCGGCGATCCCGAGAACGCACGCTCCGATCAGCACCCAGCGGGCGTCGAACCGGTGGATGAGCCGGCCCGCCAGTGCCGCGGCGACCACACCGACGAGCGCGCCCGGGAGCATGTACACCGCGGTCGCCTCGAGCACGGTGGCGCCGAACCCGTATCCGGCGACGGCGGGCGGGGTCTGCACGAAGTATGCGGTGGCGAGGAAGCTGACGAACATGGCCATGCCGACGAGGAACGCGGCGCCGTGCACCACGAACACCGGCCGGTGGGTGAGCATCCGCGGCGGCACGAGCGGCTCGTCGACGTGCCGTTCGAAGAGGAACCACCCGGTGAGCACGGCCAGGCCGAGGGCGGCGCTCGCGACGGTGGGCGGCGCCGCCCACCCCCACGTTCCGCCCTCGGACAGGGCGAGCAGCACCAGCGCCAGGCCGACGGCGAGCAGGGCCGCGCCGAGCCAGTCGATCCGGCCTCCCTCGGCCCGCCGCCGCTTCGGCACGACGAGGAAGGCGCTCAGCAACGCGACGACGTTGAACGCCGCCACCAGCCAGAACACCCGGCGGTAGTCGCCGCCCGAGACCATCAGGCCGGTGAGCACCATGCCGATCGCACCACCCACGCCGAGCGTGCCCGAGAACAGGCCCATCGCGCCGATCAGCCGCTGCGGCGGCAGTTCGGCGCGCAGCACGGCGATGCCGACGGGGAACAACGCGAACGACACGCCCTGCAGTACCCGGCCGAGAAGCAGAAGCGCGAACGAGTCCGTGGCGGCGCACAGCAGCGAGCCGACGAGCACTACGGCGAGGACGGTGAGCAGAACCGGGCGTTTGCCGCGCAGGTCGGCCAGCCGGCCCAGCAGCGGCGTGGTGACGGCGGCGGCGAGCAGGTTCGCGGTCAGCACCCAGCCGGCGGCGGTCGTGCTCACGCCCAGCTGGTCGCGGATGGTGCCGACGATCGGCACCACGGACGTCTGCATCACGGCGATCGTGGTGATGATGAAGCACAGCACGGGAACCAGCAGCCGCGCACCTCTCGGATCGGACATCGGCTCTCCTCGACGCTGCAACATGAAACTAAATTCAACTAAACATCTACCGGACGCTCGGTCTCGCCGTCCAGGCGCATGCGAAACCCGGGCCGCCGTCGGACCGCCGTGGCAGGGTGTCCCCGTGACGCCGCGCACCCTCACCGCCCGCGCGCTCGGCCGCGCCACCCTCGCCCGGCAGCACCTGCTGCGGCGCGGCAACCTGCCCGCGATCGAGCTGGTCGAGCATCTGCTGGGCTTGCAGGCCCAGGCGCCGAGCCCGCCCTACTTCGCGCTGTGGGCGCGGTTGCGGCGGTTCCGGCCGACGGCCCTGGCCGACCTCCTCGAATCACGCGACGTGGTGCGCATCGTGCTCATGCGCGGCACGGTGTTCGCCGTCTCGGCGGCCGACGCGGTGGCCCTGCGGGACTGGATCCAGCCGCTGCTGGACCGGGACCTGACCACCAATACCCAGTATGCGGCCGGTCTGGCGGGGCTGGATCTGCGCGAGCTCGCCGCCGTGGGCCGCGACCTGCTCCGCGACGGCCCGCGCAGCCTGCAGGAACTGCGCCCGCTGCTCGCCGAGCGGTTCCCCGGCCGCGACCCGGCCGCGCTCGCCTACGGGCTGCGGAATCTGCTTCCGCTGGTGCAGGTGCCGCCGCGGGGGCTGTGGGGGCGCTCCGGGCAGCCGAGACTCACGCCGCTCGACGAGTGGATCGGTCGCGGCCCGGCACGGGCGGACCCGGCCGTCGTCCTCCGGCGATACCTCGCCGCGTTCGGGCCGGCGAGCGTGCGCGACGCGCAGACCTGGTCGGGGCTGACCCGGCTCGGTGAGGTCTTCGAGCGGTTGCGTCCGTCGCTCGAGGTGTTCCGTGACGAGAACGGTGTCGAGGTGTTCGACCTACCCGACGCCCCGCGACCCGAACCGGCGACGCCGGCGCCGGTGCGGATCCTTGCGCCCTACGACAACGTGCTGCTCTCGCACGCCGACCGGACCCGGATCGTCCCCGACGAGCACCGTCGCCGGATCATGACGCAGAACGGCATCGTGCGCTCGACCTTCCTCGTCGACGGGACCGTCGCCGGGGCCGCGAACCTCATCGTCACGAGGAATTCGGCCGTGCTCGAGGTGACCCCCTGGCAGCGACTGACAGCCACCCGGCGCGCGGCGGTCGAGAAGGAAGGTCTGCGGCTGACGAGATTCGCTGCTGCGACCGCCGAAGTGCACGAGGTGCGGTTCGTCGACCAGTAGGCGCGCGGCGGCAGGCGTGGCCCGCCCGCGGACGGGGTATCCGGCGGGCGGACCGAACTACCCGCAGGAGCAGCAGATGAGCAATCAGACCGACACGTCCCTCGACCTCGCGGAGACCGCCCGCAGGCACGCCCGCGAATACACGGCGGGTGAGGACCTCCCGATGCGGGGGTACGCGACGGTCCTTGCCGGGTACAGCACGCTCGTCACCGTCGCCGTGATCGGCGCGCTGGTGACCGGCCGGCGGCTGCCCGACCGGTTGAGCGGCGAGGACCTGATCGTGCTCGCCCTGGGCACGCACAAGCTGTCGCGGACGGTCACGAAGGACGCGGTGACCAGCCCCCTGCGGGCGCCCTTCACCCGGTACACGGGACGGGGCGGCCCCGCCGAGGTGACGGAGGAGGTGCGCGGAACGAACACCCTGCGGCACAGCCTCGGGGAGCTGCTCACCTGCCCGTTCTGCTTCGACGTGTGGGTGGCGACCTTCTTCACGATCGGGATGGTCTTCGCGCCGCGCCCGACGCGGCTCGTCGCCGGGCTGTTCGCGGCCCTGGCCGGCGCGGATTTCCTGCAGTTCGCCTACGCGAAGGCGCAGCAGAGCGTCGGGTGAGCGCCGCGGCCCGTCGCCCCCCTGTGCCGTCTCGGGCAGGACGGGCCGTGCAGGATCCACGCGCCGGTTCGGAATCCGCCCGTGCTGCGGCGTGGGCGGATTCCGAAGTCGCGGGCGGATCCACCGGGCGCATCCGCCCGGCCCGCCTGGGGACGTCAGGCGATGTCGGGCTCCGGCTCGGGCTCCGAGTTCTCGGGGCGCAGCAGGTCGTGCTCCTCGACCGCCTCGAGCGAGAGGGTGCGGTAGCCGTATCCGTCGAACAGCACGGTGATCCGGTCCGTCTCCGCGCTCATCACCTCGCCGGCGCCCCACTGCGCGTGCACGACCCGGGTGTGTAGCGGAATCGATTCGTGACGAACATGATTCGCCGGCTCGGGCCGGCTCTCGGGGATCCCCTCGCGGCAGCAGTCGCAGTGGCCGCACGGTTCGAGCAGCGACTCGCCGAAGTACCCGAGCAGGAACTGCCTTCGGCAGCCGCGGGTTTCGGCGTAGCCGCGCATCATCTCCACGCGGGAGCGGTCCATCCGTTCGCCCACCGCTGCCACCTCCGCCGCGCGCCGGACGGCGATCTCCACCTCGACGGTGCGTGCGGTGAACCCTTTGCGTCCCGAGGAGACCACCCCGGCCCGTTCGAGCAGGTTGACCGCGTTGGTCAGGGTCCGGCCGCGGGTATCCAGTTCGGCGCGTAGGTCTTTCAGTCGCGTCGGGGCCTTCGTCCGCCGCAGCGCGGTGAACGCCCGGCCGAGCAGTTCCTCGTCCGGGCGGTGGGTCGTGAAGAACTTCGCGAGCGAGAGGTCCTCGGGCCGGTAGAACAGCAGCGCCTTCGCCTCGAGCCCGTCGCGCCCGGCCCGGCCGATCTGCTGGTAGTAGCTGTCCACGGAATCCGGCGCGGAGGCGTGCGCGACGAACCGCACGTCGGGCTTGTCGATGCCCATGCCGAACGCGGAGGTCGCCACCACCACCTCGTACTCGCCGTCGAGGAACCCGTGGTGTACCCGCTCGCGCGTGGCCGACGGCAGGCCGGCGTGGTACGCGGCCGCCCGCCGCCCCCGTTCGGCCAGTTCGGCCGCATAGAACTCGGCGTCCTTGCGCGTCGCGGTGTACAGCAGCCCGGGCGTCTCGAGTCCGGCGACCGTCTCGATCACCGCCCGGCGTTTCTCGGCGTCGGTCGTGTACCGCTCGACGGCCAGATCGATGTTGGGCCGATCGAATCCGCTGGCGATCACCACCGGGTCGCGCAGGCGCAGCTCCTCGACGATCTCCTGCCGCACCGGCGGCGATGCGGTGGCCGTGAGCGCCACCACCGGCGGCCGGCCGAGCCGGTCGAGCGCGTCCGCCAGGCGCAGGTAGTCGGGCCGGAAGTCGTGGCCCCACGCGGACACACAGTGCGCCTCGTCGACCACCACGAGAGAGACGTGCGCGTCGGCGAGACGGGCCACCACCTCGTCGTTGGCGAGCTGCTCCGGCGCCAGGAAGACGTACTCCACGGTGCGCTCCCGGATCGTCTCCCACGCGGCCGCGGTCGCCGAGGCCCGCTGCCGGGAATTGATCGCGACCGCGTCCGGCGCCGAGGTGGCGTCGAGACCTGCGATCTGATCGTTCTGTAGCGCGATGAGCGGGGAGATCACCAGGGTCGTGCCCTCGATCAGCAACGCCGGCACCTGGTAGATCGCCGACTTGCCCGATCCGGTGGCCATCACCGCGAGCACGTCCCGGCCCCGCACCAGCGGTTCCATCGCGTCGAGCTGGCCGGGACGCAGTTCCTCCCAGCCGAACACGCGGCGCGCGGCCGCCCGTAGCTCGGCCCGGATGTCACGCGGTCCGGTCGTGTCGGCTGCGTCCTGCACGGTCGCCGTCAAGCGTGTCCTCCTGTCGTGGGCCCGGTCCTCCCGACCAGGGTACGGAGCGCATGGAGTCCCCAACCCCAGCGCGGACCGGCGCCGGCACGCTTCTCGACCGGCCCGAGGCACCCGGGCGTTCGGTGGGCGCCCTCGGTGGCTGACCGGGGATACCTCCGGCGCCCCGGGACCAAACCGGTGGGCGTGCGCTCACCGCGGGGCCCGCCGCCGCAGCCGCTCGATGATCTCCTCGTTCCACACGTGCCGCCGCACCAGCCGGTACCGTTCGCCGGCCAGCCACAGATACGCCTCGGCGTCGGTGCGGGTGCGCAGCATCCCCGCCGCCCGCACCATGTCGACCACCGGTACGAACTCCTCGTCGAACCACCGCTGCGCCACCACGTCGCGGGTGAGGAACTCGCCGCGCTCCTGCATGAGCCTGAAGCCCCACGCCTCGATGCACTCGGCCAGTTCCGCGTAGTCCCACGGGTCCCGGACGGTCACCGCATCACGCCGGCTGCCGGTGAGCGGCACCCGGCTGAGGAACATCCGGTAATGGTCCTTGCGCATCAGGTCCGAGTGCTGGGTCACGCCCTCCGGCGAGATCCGGGTGACGATCTCGGTCACGTAGGCGTCGATGGTCGCGTCACCGCGGGCGTAGGCGATGGAGACGCGGTGGTGCCCGTCCACCACGAAATGCATCGTCCCGATGCGGTACACCGTGATCGGCGGCACCGCCTCGCCCCGGCGGCGGGCCGTGGCCAGCTTCTCCCACCGCTGGCGCAGCCGCGCCGACGTGGGCCGGAACCGCCGGTCGAAGTCCTCGGTGCGGTCCACGCTGCCGACGATCGAGGCCACGTCGATGCTTTGCAGGCCCAGGCGCCGTTCCCCGACCCGGCCGAGGGCCCGCACCACGGCGTCGAACGGCAGCACGGCGTTGACGTCCTCGGGTTCGCGGCGCAGCCACGCGATCAGCCGCGCGTACTCGGCGCGCCGCCGCTGCCGGGAGAAGTCGTCGCCGGCGTCGGCGCCGGGGAAGCCGGTGTCTCGCACCATTACACGACGGTACCGGCGGACGGGGTCCCGGTCGGCCGGATCGGCGCAGGCCGCACCGGCGGCACGGGACCCGCCTCGGGTCTACATTGCAGGGGTGATCGACGCCGTGCTGCCCGCCGTCCGTGCCCATCTCAGCGCCCGCCTCGGGGGCGGCGAGCCGGAGACGGCGTCCGTGACGTTCCTCGGCCTCGAACCCATCGAGGTGCTGCGCTTCCGCGTGGAACAGCCGGACCTGGTGCGGTTCGCGACCCTGGGGTGTTCGCGGCACCCGATGGGCGACCCCACCGCGACGGTCGCCGACCCGACCCGCGGGCCGCGCGCCGAGCTGATCCTCAGCGTGCGCGGCCTCAGCGGCAGTCTCCCGGGACTGGTCCGCACGCTCGCGACGCTCGCGGCCCTGCCCGCGGTGGAGGGCGTCGTCCTCACCGACGACGCCCTGCTCGACCTGGGGGAGCCGCTGTGGCAGGGCGCCACCTTCACCGCGGTGATGCTCGAGCCGAGCGACGTCCCCGACCTGGTGCTGCCCGAGCCCGCCGACCCGGTGCGGTTCTTCGAGGTGATACCGCTGACCGGCACCGAGGCCGCGTGGAAGCGGTTGCGCGGCGGCGATGCGCTGCGCGAGGCGTGGTCGGAGGCCGGCATCGACGTGCGGGACCCGAACCGCGCCCCGGCCCGCATGTGAATCGTGCCGTCAGCGGGGAACGACGACCCCGATCGGGCCACCGGCGAGGCAGACGTCGAGCCCGGCCGACGCGGAGCGGGCCTGCAGCCCGGTGCCCGCGCCCGGGACCCGCGCGTACACCGTGCCCAGTCCCGCGGTGACCGGCACCCGCACCCGCGGCGCGGCGGGGAAGCCCACCTCGATCTCGCCGTCCGCGGAGGCACGGTAGTTCAGCTGCACCGTCCATTCCCCGCCCACCAGCGCGGTGTCGGCGGGGAGCACGGTCGTCGTCGACGCGGTGAGCAGATGCCCGCAGTCGGGCACCGGCCCGGGCAGCACGTGCCGCACCGGGACGAGACCCGCCGGCACCAGCCGTCCGCCGTCGTCGAGCACCTGCAGTTCGGGGGTGACGGCGCCGATCTCGGCGCGTCCCGGCAGCGGCGAGAACACGCGGCTGAGCAGATTGTGGGGGTGGGTGACCGGCAGGAGCACCCACACCGAGACGGGATGATCGAGGATCGGCACGTCCGGCCGCGCGGTGAGCGCGGACTTCGCGGCGGCCAGGTACGCGCCGGTGGGGTTGTCGGCCCAGGTGCGGGCGAACGTCGCCGTCGACCACAGGCTGCTCGCCGCGAAGGTGACCGCGCACCCGGCCGCGACGAGCCGTCGTGCCGGTTGTGCGGGGGGCGCGTCGCCGCGCGACGGAGCGCGCAGGATCAGCGCCGCGGCGATCGCGACGACGACGGCCGTGTCGGTGTGGTAGCGCAGGGTCTGCGCCAGTTCGTACGTCGTGTCCGGACCGAAGCGGGTGCTGATCATCGCGGCCGTCGAGGCCGCCACGTAGACGGCCGTCGCGGCCCACACCCAGCCCGTGCGCCGGTTCCGCCGCAGCGACCACACCAGGACGGCGAGCACCGCCGCCCAGGCCGCCACGACCAGCCCGGCCGGCGGATCCGCCCACGGCGGGCCCGGATTCCAGCGGTCCCATCGCCACGGCCCGCCCAGCAGGGTCGGCAGCACCCCGAACGAGACGCCGTGGTGCGTCAGCCCGCGCACCATGTCGGCCGTGGGCGCCCCGAACCGGGACTCCACCAGGGACAGGTAGGCGGCCGCCCACCCGGCGAGGGAGAGCGCCGAGCCGAGCCACAGCGGCGCCCCGCGCACCGCCGCGGTGCGCACCGGCCGGCGGCGGCCGTCCAGCCGGTACATCAGGGCGACGGTCGCGAAGGCCACCGCCGGCACCAGCACCGACTTCTCGAAGAACAGCAGCGCGACGACGGTGACCGCCGTCCCGCTCAGCGCGTAGCGGATCCGGCCGGTGCGCACCAGCCGGATCGCGTCGCCGGCCACCCACGCCAGGGCCGCCTGCAGTGGCAGCGAATTCAGCCCCGCCGCCCACCACGCGAACGACGGCAGCGTCAGAGGGGTGAACAGGTAGAACAGCAGCGGGCCGAGCAGCGCCGGCCGCGGCCCCAGCAGCAACCACAGCACGCGCAGCACGGCCAGCGACGCCAGCGCCTGGCCGGCCACCAGCGTCGCCGCTGCGGGCCACCACTGCAGCGGCGCGAGGGCCGTGACGACGCCGGCCACCAGGAACCCACCCGGCATGAGATGGCCGTCGTGGTCGTAGCCGAGGAGTTCGAACGACAACAGCGGGTGCATGCCCGAGCGTCCGACCAGAATCAGGTCGTCCCAGTAGAACTCCCCGCGGAAGGCGAGCAGCGAGCGCACCGTCAGCTGCAGGGCGATCAGGACGAGAGCCGCCGCGAGCACCGCCGGGCCGGGTGTGCGCCCGTCGGGGGAGACCGGCGCGAGGCGCTCCCGGGCCGCGGTGATCAGAGCCATTTGTTGCGGCGGAACGTGACGAACAGGCCGACGGTGATCGCGACGATGGCCCCGATGACCACGAAGTATCCGTGCTCCCAGTGCAGTTCGGGCATGTTGTCGAAGTTCATCCCGTAGATCCCGGCGATCATCGTGGGTACGGCCGCGATCGCCACCCATGCCGAGATCCGGCGCATGTCGGTGTTCTGCTGCACCGTCACCTTCGCGATCGCGGCATCGACGAGAGTGCTCAGCGTCTCGTCGTAGTCCGCGATGCGCTCGGCCACCTTGGTGTGATGGTCGGCCACGTCCCGGAAGTAGCGCCGGACCTCCTTGGGCACCGGATTGCCCGCGCCGCGGGTCAGCTGGCGCAGCGGCGTCGCGAGGGGGAGCACCGCCCGCCGCAACTCCACGATCTCCCGCTTGAGCAGATAGATCTGTTCCACCGCGATGCGGGTGTCGGGCGTGAACACCAGTTCCTCGAGGTCATCGATGTCCGGCTGCACGGCGTCGACCACGGCGAGGTACGTGTCCACGACGTGGTCGGCGACGGCGTGCAGCACCGACGACGGCCCCAGCGCCAGCCGCTCCGGGGCCGCCTCGAGCCGATGCCGCACGTCCGCCAGCGCCGAGTGGTCGCCGTGGCGGACGCTCACGACGAAGTCCCGGCCGCAGAAGAGCATGATCTCGCCGGTCTCGACGATCTCCTTGGTCGTGGTCACCGACTCGTGCTCGACGTAGTTCACGGTCCGCAGCACCAGGAACGTCACGTCGTCGTAGCGCTCGAGCTTGGGCCGCTGATGTGCGTGCACGGCGTCCTCGACCGTCAGCTCGTGCAGGCCGAACGTGCGGCCCACGCTCGTCATCTGCTGTTCGTCGGGCTCGTGCAGGCCGAGCCACACGAAGCCCCCGCCGCGGCGGCGCACCTCCGCGAGCGCCGCGCCGTGGGCGTAACGGCCCGGCAGCCGCATGCCGTCGACGTAGACGGCGCAGTCCACGACGGCCCGCTCGGCGGGGATCCGCAGGGCGGGCGCCGCGGCGCCGGTGCGTCGCGACGAGTGCGAGGGCAGGTTCGGCATCGGTTCCCTTCCGCGCGGCACGCTCCGGCCCGCACCGGGCGGGTCCGGGCCGTCACTGCGTCATGCTAACCCGCCCCGGGCCGGCCGCCGGGGCTGCGCGACGGCACCTGACACACTGGTGGGGTGCGTATCGACCTGCATGCCCACTCGCTCGCCTCCGACGGGACCGACACCCCGGCGGGGCTCGTCCGCGCCGCCGCCGAGGCCGGGCTCGACGTCGTCGCCCTGACCGACCACGACACCACCGCCGGCTGGGACGCTGCGGCCGACGCCCTGCCCGGGGGACTGCGGCTGATCCGCGGCATGGAGATGTCGTGCACCGGGCGCGGCGAGGACGGCCGGCCCGTGGCGGTGCACCTGCTCGCGTACCTGTTCGACCCGCGGGACGAGGCGTTCGCGGTCGAGCGGGAGCGCCTGCGGGCGGAGCGGGTGGCCCGCATCCGGGCGATGGCCGAGCGGATGGCCGACGACGGGCTGCCCGTCGACCCCGAACGGATCGTCACCGCCGCCGGCCCGGTGGCCGGCCGACCCCACCTGGCGCGTGCGCTGGTGGAGGCGGGTGTCGTCCCGAGCATCGACGCCGCCTTCGCAGACCTGCTCTCGTCGCGGGGCCGCTACTACGTCACCAAGGCGGACACGCCGCTGTCGGACGCCGTGCGCATGGTCGCCGCGGCCGGCGGCGTCACCGTCGTGGCGCATGCCCGTGCCCGCTCGCGCGGGCGGCTGCTTGCGCTCGACCACATCGAGGAGCTCGCCGAGCTGGGCCTCGGGGGCCTCGAGGCGGACCATCCGGACCACGATCCGGCCGACGCGCGGCTCATGCGGGACATGGCGGCGAAGCTCGACCTGTTCGTGACCGGGTCGTCCGACTACCACGGCGGCAACAAGAAAGTCTCCCTCGGCCGGTACACGACGGACCCCGAGGCGCTCGAGGCCCTGACGGCCCGTGCCACCGGGATCGAGGTGCTTGCGGGATGACCACCTGGGGCCGCCCTGCGCGACGTCACGACCGCGCCGACGGGTACGACGACTACTACGCCGACGACTCCGGCCGCGACCCCTACGGCGCCCCCACGGCGGCGCCGTCCCGCCCGGGTCGCGGGGCGCCGCGGCGGGACGGGCTCGTCGTGCGGGGACTGCGGGCGCTGTCCGGCGTGGTGTGCGGCGCGGTGATCGTCCTGACGGTGGTGGTCTGGGCGGCGCAGTACCTGGGCGACAAGCGGGATTTCCCGGGACCGGGCTCGGCGTCGCTGTCCGCGCACGTCGTCGCGGTGGTCGTCGTGTCGGCCGCGCAGGTGTTCGCGGACCGCCGGCGCGGGCTCGCCGCCGCCGTGGGCGCCGGTGTGGTCTATCTCACGGGCGCGGTGCTGATGTTCACCCAGTGGTGGGGCTGACGTTTCGCGCGCCGTCCGTTACCGGTAGGTAACCGGCCGGCATCTCGGGCTTTTGCCTCGGAACGGCTCCGATCGCGGGGTCGACATTCCGGCTCGGCTGTCCAAACTCACAGGTGAGCGGGGAAAAACGTGAGACATTCGCAAGAAATACCGATTTGATTGTTGGGTTGTGAAGGTGGCAAACTTTTCCTCAATCCGGCGTCGGTGCCACCGCCCCGAAGCCGGACGAAGATGGCAGACCCTGTAGAGGGCTCGTCGCCAGGGCTCACCCGCCTCGGCGCCATCACGCTCCGGAAGTCGTACAGCGTTGTACAGCGGTAACCGTGATCGCGCCCGGAAGCTTCACCGAAATGTCCTTGGCGAAGCGCTGCGCCGGATGTCCGTCGCGCAGCTACTTCGCAGTAACCGGAACCCGAGTGGTTCCGGCTCGAGCAGGAGTGTCATCGTGTCAATCGTGTCTGATGCACCTACCCCCCGGAAGGTCGAATTGACCGACGAGGAAATCTTCAGCAGCCATATCGACGGCAAGCTGTCCGTCGAGCTCACCGCACCCCTGGAGACGCAGCGCGATCTGTCGATCGCCTACACGCCCGGCGTCGCGCAGGTTTCCCGCGCGATCGCGGCCGACGAGACCCTCGCCGACCGCTACACCTGGACCAACCGCCTCGTGGTGGTCGTCTCCGACGGTTCGGCGGTGCTCGGCCTCGGTGACATCGGCCCGCGCGCGTCGCTGCCGGTGATGGAGGGCAAGTCCGCCCTGTTCAAGAAGTTCGCGGGCCTGAACTCGATCCCGCTGGTGCTCGACACCAAGGATCCCGACGAGATCGTCGAGACGCTGATCCGGCTGCGCCCGAGCTTCGGCGCGGTCAACCTCGAGGACATCTCCGCCCCGCGCTGCTTCGAGATCGAACGACGCGTCATCGAGGCGCTGGACTGCCCGGTCATGCACGACGACCAGCACGGCACCGCCATCGTGGCACTCGCCGCGCTCAAGGGCGCCGCCAAGGTGCAGGGCCGCGAGCTGGCCGGCCTGCGCATCGTCATCTCCGGCGCCGGTGCCGCCGGCGTCGCCGTCGCGAACATCCTGCTCGCCGCCGGCGCGGCCGATGTGACCGTGCTGGACTCGAAGGGCATCGTCTCGGCCGAGCGCACCGACCTGAACGAGGTCAAGGTCGACCTGGCCGCGCGGACCAACCCGGCCGGCCGGCACGGCGGGCTGATCGAGGCCCTCGACGGCGCGGACGTGTTCATCGGCGTCTCGGCCGGCACGGTGCCGGAGGAGATCGTCGCTCGGATGGCCGACGGCGCGATCGTGTTCGCGCTGTCGAACCCGGATCCGGAGATCCACCCGGAGGTCGCCGCCAAGCACGCCGCGATCGTCGCGACCGGCCGCAGCGACTTCCCGAACCAGATCAACAACGTGCTGGCCTTCCCCGGTGTGTTCAAGGGCGCGCTCGACGCGGGCGCCCGGCGCATCACCGAGGGCATGAAGCTCGCCGCCGCCGAGGCCATCCTCTCGGTCGTCGGTGACGAGTTGGCCGTGGACAAGATCGTCCCGAGCCCTCTCGATCCGCGGGTGGCGCCCGCCGTCGCCGAGGCCGTCGCGGCCGCGGCGCGGGCCGAGGGCGTCACCGACTGACGCGATCGACCGCACGCCCCGGCCGGAGCCCGCACCCAGGTTCCGGACCGGGGCGTTCGGCTTTCCGGGGATGCGCGAGGATGGGCATCGTGTGGAGCGCGAGGAGCCGGGGACTGCGGGGCGAGGGATTCATTCGGGCGGTGGCCGGGCCGGTGGTCGCCGTCGCGGTGCTGACCGGGTGCGGGCCGTCGGTGGTCGACGAGTCGACGGACGTCGCCACCGTGGTCGTCGGCGCCGGAGACGACGCCGCGAGCGAACTGCTCGCCCGGATCTACGCGGGCGCCCTGGCCGGTAGCGGGACCCGGACCGAACTGCGCACCGGGCTCGGCGGCCGCGCCGACTACCTCGCGGCGCTGGACGCGGCCGAGGTGACCCTCGTGCCGGACTACACCGGACGGCTGTTGCGGTACTTCGCCCCGGCTGCGACGGACACGGACGCCGAGGACGTGTTCGAGGCGCTCGCCCGATCCCTGCCCGACGACATGGCGATCACGGACTATGCTGCCGCACAGGATCGTTCGGTGCTGTTCGTCTCCGACGCCACCGCTGCCCGGCTCGGTACCACCGAGTTGGCCGGGATCGTCGGCCGGTGCGGCGAGCTGACCGTGACGGTCACGGGCGGATTCGAGGAGAACGACGGACTGCGGGACATGGCCGAAAGAGGCTGCGTCCCAGGCCGTGTCGAAACCGACGACGCTCCGGGGCCCGCGGCCGGCGGGGGCGTGGCCGCGCTGACGACCGCCTCGGCCGCCGCGCGCGACGCGACGGGCGTCGCGCTGCAGGATGCGCCGGACCGCGCGCCCGGATCCGGTCCGGAGACCGGAACCGGCACGGAGCCACCGGTGTTCACCGCACAGAACGTCGTCCCGGTGTTCCGCAAGCACGTCCTCGAGGAACGTCAGCTCGAGGCCCTGAGTCTCGTCGCGGGGGAGCTGACCACCGCCGACCTGGCCGAGATGCTCGACCGGATCGGCGGCGGCGAGGACTCAGCCGTCGTCGCGCAGGCGTGGCTCACCGAGCACGTGTGAGCGCAGGAAGGCGCCGAGCTGTGCCACCGCGTCGGCGGCCTCGCCCACCAGCGCGGCCTGCAGATGGGCCACGTGCCACAGTTCGCGCTGCTCGGTGACCGTCACGTCCACCCCCGCCTCACGCAGCTTCCGGGCGAACTCGGTGACCTGCGGGTACAGCATCTCGCCGGTGCCGACGTGGATCAGCGTCGGCGGCAGGCCGGCCAGGTCTCCGCGCAGCGGCGCGTAGCCGGGGTCGGAGGCGTCGCGGTCGCCGAGATACGCCCGCGCCGACGCCGAGATCCAGGCGGCGTTGAGGACCGTGTCCCGGTCGAAGGGGAAGTCCCGCGAGGCGGGATCGACCCAGGGCGCGATCAGCCCCAGGGCGGCGGGCCGCACCCCGTGCCGGTCGATCAGCCGGCGCGCCGCCGCGACCGTCAGGCCGCCCCCGGCCGAGTCGCCGGCGATCGGGGCGGTCTGCGGGGTCACGCCGTGCTCGGTCACCAGCTCGAGGTACGCACCGACCGCGTCGTCCAGTGCGGCGGGGTAGGGGTGCTCCGGGGCCAGCCGGTAGTCGAGCACGTACACCGCCGAACCCGAGGCCGCGGCCAGGTGCGCGGCCAGGGACCGGTGCGTGGCGGGCGAGGCCACCGTGTACCCGCCCCCGTGCAGGTACAGGACCGCGGTGGGACGTTCGGTGGCGCCGACGGTGACGCGTTCGGCGGGCCGGCCCGCGAGCGTGACCTGCTGCACCACCGTGCCCTCGGGCAGGGTCTGGATCGGCGCGACGAGCTCGAGCAGCCGGCGCTGGACGGGGTACGGCAGCCGCGCGTTGAGGGCGAGCCGGTAGGCCGGCCGCACCGCGGCCCGCACGACGGGCAGGGGGAGCTGGGGCATGACCGCGACCCTAGCCCTTCGGCACGAAGCGGCCACTGACGAATGCGACGACACGCTGATAGGACGGGCCCACCATGCGCACCCAGGCGTCGAGGAACTTCGCGTCGGCGCCGATGAGTACCCGGGCCCTGCCCCTGCGCACGCCCTCGACGATGGTGCGGGCCGCGTCCTCCGGGCTGGTGCGGGCCAGCTTGCGGTCGAAGAACTGGGCGAAGGACTCCTGATCGTCGCCGGCCGGGACGGCGGCGTTGCGGGCGATCGCCGTCTTGATGCCGCCGGGGTGCACGCAGGTGACCTTGACGGGGTGCCGGGCGACCAGCATCTCCTGGCGCAGCGCCTCGGTGAAGCCGCGGACGGCGAACTTCGCGGAGTTGTAGGCGCTCTGACCGGGGATGGCCAGCAGCCCGAACAGGCTCGAGACGTTGACGATGTGGCCGTCCCCGGACGCGACGACGTGGGGCAGGAACGCCTTGGTGCCGTTCACCACGCCCCAGAAGTCGACGTCCATGATCCGCTCGATGTCCTTGAACTCCGAGCGTTCGAACTCGCCGTGGTAGGCGATGCCGGCGTTGTTGTAGATCTGGTTGACCTGGCCGAAGTGGACGGCGACGGCGTCGGCGTAGTCGAGCACCGCCTCGCGCTGCGTGACGTCGAGGTGATCGGCCTTGACCTCGGCGCCGAGGTCGCGGGCCCGGCGCACAGTCTCGTCCAGCCCGGCGGTGTCGACGTCGGACAGGGCCAGCCGGGCGCCGCGCCGGGCGAGCTCGAGCGCCAGGGCACGGCCGATGCCCGATCCGGCGCCGGTGATCACGGCGACCTTTCCTGCGAACTCGCTCACTGCGCTGCCACCTTCCGGGTGTCGGTCTCGTCGGAGTCACGGACGGTCGCCGGCGTCTGCGCCGGGACCGGGGGGAGGTCCGCCGCGGCGACGCTGCGGTAGGCGTCCAGGTCGAAATGCTTGGTGATGCGGCGGAATTCGAACGTGAAGCTCGGCCACAGGGTGGTGTTGTTGCCGTGCTTGTCGAGGTACCAGCTGGCGCAGCCGCCGTTGCTCCACACGCTGCGCTTCAGGGCGTCCTGCAGGTTGCGGTTGTATTCGCCCTGCACCTCCGGGCGCACCTCGACGGTGCCGATCCGGTGGCGGTCGATCGTCTCGATCGCGTCCACCAGGTAGTTCAGCTGGGATTCGATCATGTACACCATCGAGGTGTGGCCGAGTCCGGTGTTCGGTCCCACGAGGAAGAACATGTTGGGGAAACCGGCGACGGCGGCGCCCTTGTAGCCCTGCATGCCGGTGGCGTCGAAGACGTCCGCGAGGCTGCGGCCGTCCTTGCCGAAGATGCCGGCGAAGGTGGGCGAGTCGGTGACGTGGAAGCCGGTGGCGACGACGATGGCGTCGACCTGGCGGGTGGTGCCGTCGCGGGTGACGATGCCGTCCGCGGTGACCTCGGCGATGCCGTCGGTGACCAGGTCGACGTTCGGCCGGGCCAGCGCGGGGTAGTAGTTGTTCGAGATGAGCATCCGCTTGCAGCCGATCCGGAAGTTCGGGGTGACCTTGCGGCGCAGCTCGGGGTCGGTGATCTGGCGGCGGATGTGCGCGCGGGCGGCGAGCTCGAGCGGCTTCATGAAGACCGGTGCCTTGGCCAGGCCGACGACCTGCGTCTCGCGGGTGAGGTACTGCAGGGCGCGGGACAGGCGCTGGAACCCGGGTACGCGGCGGAACGCGAGCCGCTCGACGGGGGTGTATTCGCGGTCGGCGCGAGGCAGCACCCAGGGAGCGGTGCGCTGGTAGACGTCGAGGTGGGCGACCTTGCCGGCGATGGCGGGCACGATCTGGATTGCGGAGGCTCCGGTGCCGATCACGGCGACGCGCTTGCCGGTCAGGTCCGCGTCGTGGTTCCACCGGGCGGAGTGGAAGATCTCGCCCCGGAACCCTTCGATGCCCGCGATGTCGGGCAGCGACGGCTCGCACAGCGCCCCGACGGCGGAGACGACGATCCGGGCGTCGAACGCACCCTTGGTGGTCTGCACGTCCCAGCGGTGGGTGGCGGTGTTCCAGCGGACGGTCTGCACGTCGCACCCGAACACGGTGCGGCGGCGTACGTCGTACCTGTCGGCGACCGAGGCGATGTAGGCCTGGATCTCGGGCTGGGGGGAGAAGGACCGCGTCCAGCCGGGGTTGAGGGCGAACGAGTAGGAGTACAGGTTGGACGGGACGTCGCACGCGGCGCCCGGGTACGTGTTGTCGCGCCAGGTGCCGCCGACCTCCGATCCGCGCTCGAGGACCACGAAGTCCTTGCCGGCCCGGGTCAGTCGGACGGCGGCGCCGAGTCCGGCGAACCCGCTGCCGATGATCAGCGTGTCGACCTGACGCGGGTGCGCATCGGTGGCGATGGTGTCTGTAACCGGAAGACTCATGTAAATAAGCGTAGGGCCATATTGAGCGCCGGTCAATAGCCTGTTGACTGCGATTCAACAAGAGTGTTTGCATGGCATCTGTGAAGGGCAACAGCAGCAAGCGCACCAGGCTGAGTCCCGCCGAGCGGCGGGCCCAGCTCGTCGACCTCGGCGTGCAACTGCTCGCCGAACGGCCGCTCGAGCAGATCTCCGTCGAGGACATCGCCGACCAGGCGGGGGTGTCGCGCGGGCTGCTGTTCCACTACTTCGCGTCCAAGCACGACTTCCACGTCGAACTCGTCCGGCACACCAGCCGGGACATGCTCGAGCGCACCGCACCCGACGACAGCCTCGAACCGATGGAGATGCTGCGCGGCACGATCGTCGCGTACGTCGACTACGTCACCGACCACCGCGACACCTACCTGTCGATGCTGCGCGGCACCGCGAGCGGGGACCCGGACATGCGGCAGGTCTTCGAGGACACACGCACCGCCATGGTCGATCGGACCGTCGCGTACCTGCCCCGCATCGGCATCGACGCCGGGCCCGCCGTCGCCCTGGCCGTGCGCGGCTGGATCGCGTTCGTCGAGGACACGACGATCGCCTGGCTCCGGGACCCGCAGCTCACCCGCGAGGAGTTCGTCGACCTCGCCGTCGCCGCCCTGCCCGCGCTGGCCCTCGCCGCAGGCGCACCGAATGTCACAGCGGTTCGATCTGAGTGAACGCGTGTGACATTCGGTCACGTCCCGGGGGCCGGAAACGGCGCGAGCCGGGCCGGCCGCCCCGAAGGGCAGGCACGACCCGGCTCGCGTGAGAACCGCGGGGCTACCGCCGGTGACTACCGGCCGAACGCCTTCTCCAGGATCTCCTGCTGCTCGACCGCGTGAACCTTGCTCGAGCCGGAGGACGGAGCCGACATCGCGCGCCGCGACGCCCGCTTGATGCCCGACAGCTTCTCGGGCAGCATCTCCGGCAGCGCCAGACCCAGGAACGGCCACGCTCCCTGGTTGGCCGGCTCCTCCTGCACCCAGAAGAACTCGTGCGCGTTCGGGTACCGGTCGAGCGCCTCGGCGATGCGGCGACGCGGCACCGGGTACAACTGCTCGATCCGCAGGATCGCGATGTCGTCCCGCTTCTCCTTGTCCTTCTTCGCCTTCAGCTCCCAGTAGAGCTTGCCGGAGGTCAGCAGGACGCGGGTGACCTTGTCGCGGTCGCCACCCTCGTTCTCGTACAGCGGCTCCTCGAACACCGAGCGGAACTTGCCGGTGGTGAAGTCCTCGAGGTCGCTGACCGCGGCCTTGTTGCGCAGCATCGACTTCGGCGTGAACACCACCAGCGGGCGGCGGATGCCGTCGAGGTGATGGCGGCGCAACAGGTGGAAGTAGCTCGCCGGCGTCGACGGCATGGCCACCGTCATCGAACCCTCGGCGCACAGCTGCAGGAACCGCTCGATGCGGCCCGAGGTGTGGTCCGGGCCCTGGCCCTCGTGGCCGTGCGGCAGCAGCAGCACCACGTCGGAGAGCTGACCCCACTTGGCCTCGCCGGAGGAGATGAACTCGTCGATGATGGACTGCGCGCCGTTGACGAAGTCACCGAACTGCGCCTCCCACAGCACCAGCGCCTCCGGGTTGCCCACGGAGTAGCCGTACTCGAAGCCCAGGCCCGCGAACTCGGTCAGCGCCGAGTCGTACACCATGAACTTGCCGCCCTTGCCGCCCTCGGCCGCCACCTGCTGCAGCGGGGTGTACTCGGCACCGGACTTGCGGTCGATGAGCACCGCGTGGCGCTGGGTGAAGGTGCCGCGGCGCGAGTCCTGACCGGCCAGGCGCACCAGGGCACCCTGCTCGACCAGCGAACCGAACGCCAGCAGCTCGGCGTACGCCCAGTCGATGTGACCCTCGCGGGACATCTCCCGGCGCTTCTCGACGACCGGCTTGACGCGCGGATGCACGGAGAAGCCCTCGGGGACGTTCACGAACGCGTCGCCGATCCGCTCGAGCACCGACTTGTCGACCGCGGTGGTCAGCTTCGCCGGCGGCGTCTGGTCGAGCTCGACCGACTCCGACGGTTCCGGCTTGTACTTCTCGAGCTCGCGGACCTCGTTGAAGACCCGTTCGAGCTGGCCCTGGTAGTCGCGCAGCGCGTCCTCGGCCTCTTTGAGCGAGATGTCGCCACGACCGATGAGGGACTCGGTGTAGCTCTTGCGGACGCTGCGCTTGGTGTCGATCACGTCGTACATCGCCGGCTGCGTCATCGACGGGTCGTCGCCCTCGTTGTGGCCGCGACGGCGGTAGCAGATCATGTCGATGACGACGTCCTTGTTGAACTTCTCCCGGAAGTCCACGGCCAGCCGGGCCACCCACACGCACGCCTCCGGGTCGTCCCCGTTGACGTGGAAGATCGGCGCGCCGATCATCTTCGCGACGTCGGTGCAGTACTCCGACGACCGCGAGTGCTCGGGGGCCGTGGTGAAGCCGACCTGGTTGTTGACGACGATGTGCACGGTGCCGCCGGTGCGGTAGCCGCGCAGCAGCGCGAGGTTGAGGGTCTCGGCCACGACGCCCTGGCCGGCGAACGCGGCGTCGCCGTGCAGCAGCAGCGGCATGACGGTGAAGCCGCCCTCGCCCTTGTCGAGGATGTCCTGCTTGGCGCGCACGAGGCCTTCGAGGACCGGGTTGACGGCCTCGAGGTGCGACGGGTTCGCCGTGAGCGACACCTTGATGTCGTTGTCGCCGAACATCTGGATGTAGTTGCCCTCGGCGCCGAGGTGGTACTTGACGTCGCCGGAGCCGTGGGCGGCGGCCGGGTTCAGGTTGCCCTCGAACTCGGTGAAGATCTTCGAGTACGGCTTGCCGACGATGTTGGCCAGCACGTTCAGGCGGCCGCGGTGCGGCATCGCGATGGCGACCTCGTCGAGCTCGTGCTCGGCGGCCTGGTCGATGATCGCGTCCATCATCGGGATGACCGACTCGGCGCCCTCGAGCGAGAACCGCTTCTGGCCGACGTACTTGGTCTGCAGGAAGGTCTCGAACGCCTCGGCGGCGTTGAGGCGGCTGAGGATGTACTTCTGCTGCGCCACGGTCGGCTTGACGTGGTGCGCCTCGACGCGCTCCTGCAGCCACTGCTGCTGCTCGGGATCGAGGATGTGGGTGTACTCCACGCCGACGTGGCGGCAGTAGGCGTCGCGCAGCACCGACAGCACGTCGCGCAGCTTCATGCGCTGCTGACCGTGGAAGCCGCCGACGTTGAACTCGCGGTCGAGGTCCCACAGGGTCAGATCGTGCGTGGTGACGTCGAGGTCCGGGTGCGACCGGAACTTGTCCTTGACGAACTGCAGCGGGTCCGTGTCGGCCATCAGGTGGCCGCGGCTGCGGTAGGCGGCGATCAGCTCGAGGACGCGGGTGCTCTTGTCGACCGCGCCTTCCGGCACGTCCTTGCGCCAGCGGACCGGCTCGTAGGGGATGTGCAGCGTGTGGAAGATCTCGTCGTAGAAATCGTCGCTGATCAGCAGGTTGTGGACGGTCCGCAGGAAGTCGCCGGACTCCGCGCCCTGGATGATGCGGTGATCGTACGTCGAGGTCAGCGTCATCAGCTTGCCGACGCCGAGCTCGGCGATGCGCTCGTCCGAGGCGCCCTGGAACTCGGCGGGGTACTCCATCGCACCGGCACCGATGATGGTGCCCTGACCCGGCATGAGCCGCGGTACCGAGTGCACGGTGCCGATGCCGCCCGGGTTGGTCAGCGAGATGGTGACGCCGGAGAAGTCCTCGGCGGTGAGCTTGCCGTCGCGCGCACGACGGACGATGTCCTCGTACGCGGAGTAGAACTGCGCGAAGTTCATCGACTCGCAGTTCTTGATCGCGGCGACGACGAGCGAACGGTTGCCGTCCTTGCCGGCCAGGTCGATGGCCAGGCCGAGGTTGGTGTGCGCGGGGGTGACCGCGTTCGGCTTGCCGTCGATCTCGGCGAAGTGGCGGTTCATGTTCGGGAACGCCTTCACCGCCTGCACGATGGCGTAGCCGAGCAGGTGAGTGAACGACACCTTGCCGCCGCGGGTACGGGCGAGGTGGTTGTTGATGACGATCCGGTTGTCGACCATCAGCTTCGCAGGGATGGCGCGCACACTGGTGGCGGTCGGGATCGAGAGCGAGGCGTTCATGTTCTTCGCGACGGCAGCGGCAGCGCCACGGAGAACCTTGGACTCTTCCTGGGTGGCCGGCGCGGCGGGCTTCGCGGGGGCCGGCTTGGCGGCGGCGGGCTTCGCGGGGGCCGGCTTGGCGGCGGCGGGCTTGGCCGGTTCCGGAGCGGGAGCCGCCTTGGGTGCCGGTGCGGGCTTCGCCGGGGCAGTAGCGGCCTTCGGCGGAGCCTGGGCCGGGGTGGCCTTCGAGGCGGGGGCGGATTCGGTGGAGGTCGGGGCGGAACTCTGCGCCGGACGCTGGGTCTGCGTGGCGCCGTTCGCGCCACCCGCGACCGCCGCCTCCGGGGAGTAGTCCGTCAGGAATTCGTGCCAGCTGGCGTCCACGGACGACGGATCGTCCTGGAACCGCTGGTACATCTCGTCAACCAACCACTGGTTCTGTCCGAACTGGGAAGTAGAGCTGCTGCTCACGGCAGTTGTTCGCCTCGTTTCTTTCTTCGGTACCCGATCGGAGTGCCTATGTATATGAGGCTAGCCCGCGGCTGTGACGAACAAAAAAGCTCTGCCACGGTCGAGACCTACCTCACAATCTCTGATTCGATGGGATCCCCATCGACGACGGTTCTCGACAGCCGATTATTCCCTGCCCGCATTTGGGCCGCATCACAGAGGGTCGTGTACACGCCTCCGGCGTGCCGCAGTGCGTCGTGCGATCCGGTCTCCACGATGCGCCCGCCGTCGACCACGACGACCAGGTCGGAGCGTGCCGCGGTGGCCAGCCGGTGGGCCACCACCACGGCGGTGCGGCTGCGGGTCACCGACTCGCCCGCCGCGAGCACCGCCCGTTCGGTGCCCGGGTCGAGCGTCGCGGTGGCCTCGTCGAGCAGCAGCAGGTCCGGATCGACGAGTTCGGCCCGGGCCAGCGCCACGAGCTGACGCTGCCCGGCGGACAGGCCCTGCCCGCGCTCGCCGACGGGATGCAGCATGCCGCCGGGCAGACCGGCGATCATGTCGAGGGCCCCCACCGCGCGTGCGGCGGCCTCGATGTCCGCGCGGTCCGCATCGGGCCGCCCGTAGGCGATGTTGCTCGCGACGGTGCCGGTGAACAGGTGCGCCTCCTGCGGGACGACGCCGAGCCGGGCCCGGTACTCGGGCAGGCGATACCCGCGCAGGTCGACGTCGTCGACCCGCACCGAGCCGGACGTCGGATCGTAGAACCGGGCCAGCAGCTTGACGATCGTGGACTTGCCGGCGCCGGTGCGGCCGACGAGCGACACCGTGGAGCCGGCGGGGAAGTGCAGGTCCACGCCGGTGAGCGCGTCGGTGTCGGCCCCCGCGTAGCGGAACCCGACGTCGTCGAGGCGCACGTCGCCGCGCAGGTGTCCCGGGACGGGCACCGTGCCGGTGCCGCCCGTCTCGAGGGAACTCTCGGTGCGCAGCAGGTCGCCGATCCGGCGCAGCCCCACCCGGGCCTGCTGGTAGCCGTCGAACACCTGCGACAACTGCTGGATGGGACCGAACAGCAGGCCGAGGTAGAGCACGAACGCGACGAGCACGCCCGCGGTCGTCGCCCCGGAGGCCACCTCCCGGGCTCCGACGAACACCACCGCGGCCAGCGCGAGGTCGGACAGCAGCGCAATGAACGGGAAGTACAGCGAGATGGCCCGCTGGGAGCGCATCCGGCTGCGCCGGTACGCATCGGCGCGCTCGGCGAACCGGCGGGCCGCGAACTCCTCCCGGCGGTAGGCCTGGGCCGCCCGCAGCCCGGTGACGTTCTCCTGGAAGTCCGCGTTGACCAGGGAGATGCGTTCGCGGGAGACCGAGTAGGCCGTGGACGAGACCCGCCGGAACCACAGCGTCGCCGCGAGCAACGGCGGCACCACCGCCAGCGCCACCAGCCCCAGGGTGAGGTCGGTGGCGAGCAGGGCGACCGAGATCCCGACCAGCGTCAGCACGCTCACCACCGCGGTGGACAACCCGGTCTGGATGAACGAGGAGAGCGCGTCGACGTCCGTGGTCATCCGGGTCATGATGCGGCCGGACAGCTCCCGCTCGTAGTAGTCCAGACCCAGCCGCTGCAGGTGCGCGTAGCTGCGCACCCGCAACCCGAACAGCACCCTTTCGCCGGCGCGGGCGGTGAGCACGGTGAGCACCGCGACCACCAGCCAGGCCAGGAGCGCCAGCGCGGCGCCCACGGCGGTGGCCGCCCACAGCCGCGCGGGTTCGCCCGGCGTGACGCCGCGGTCGACGGCGTAACGCACGATCGACGGGAACGCGATCGACGTCAGCGACTCGACCGCCAGGCACAGCACCACCGCCGCCAGCAGCCACCGCACCGGCCGCAGCGTCCGGGAGAGGCGGAACTCGGGGTCGGGGCGCCGCAGCTGTGCCGTGTCGAGCCCCGGTTGCTCGGTGGCCGGGGGCAACGCCTCGACCGCCCGGCGCAGCGCCGGCGTGGGGGCGATCGACCCGAGGGCGCCGCTCATCGGACCGCCGCCGCGGCCACCCCCGCCCGGCCCCGCCTGCGGCGCGGCCGCCCGGACCGCGGCCGGATCGGAGTCGGGCGCCGCCTCCGGCCACAACGCTTCGACGCCGTACCCGTCGGCGCGGTCCGGCTCCGGCGTCTCGTCCTCGGCGCCACTGAGCAGGGCCCGGAAGAGGGCGTTGCGCGCCTCGAGTTCGTGGACGGTCCCGGAGTCGACGACGCGACCGCCGTCGAGCACCGCGACCCGGTCGGCGAGCGACAGCGTGGACCGCCGGTGCGCGAGGATCAGCGTGGTGCGCTTCGGGCGCGCCCGCAGCGCCGCGAAGATCGCGGCCTCCGTCTCCGCGTCCACCGCGGAGGTCGCGTCGTCGAGGATCAGCACCCGGGGGTCGAGCAGCAGCGCCCGGGCGAGCGCGACGCGCTGCCGTTGCCCACCCGACAGCGTCAGACCGCGCTCCCCGACGACGGTGTCGTACCCGTCGGGGAGCGCCTCGACGAACTCGTCGGCGCACGCCGCCCGCGCGGCGGCGCGGATCTCCTCGGCGCTCGCCTCGGGCCGGCCCAGCGCGATGTTCGCCGCGATCGTGTCCGAGAACAGGAACGGTTCGTCGAACACCAGGCTCACCGCCTCGCGCAGGTGCTCGGCGCGCAGGGCGGCGACGTCGATCCTGTCGCCGTCGGCGGTGGTGACGTACACGGCGCCGGATTCGGGGGCGTAGAACCGGGGCAGCAGCAGCGACATCGCCGTCTTGCCGGAGCCGGCGGAGCCGACCACGGCGACGGTCTCGCCCGGCGCCAGTTCGAGGTCGAGACCGTCGAGCACGGGCCGTCCGCGCTCGAAACCGAACGTCACCGCGTCGAGGACCAGCCCCAGCGGCCCGTCCGGCAGCGGCACCGGATGCGGCGGGTCGGCGACGTCGGGCTCGGTGTCGATCACCTCGTACACCCGCTCGACCGCGGCGCGGGAGAGCTGCGCCATGATCACCACCGAGAACAGCGTGCGCGTCGTCGCGGTCATCGTCGCCAGGTAGGCGGCGAACGCGAGGAACGTGCCGACGGTGACGGTGCCCTGCAGGGCCAGCCAGCCGCCGAGCGCGATCACGGCGACGAGCCCGAGTTGCGGGATGGCACCCATCGGGGCGGCGAACGTGGCGTTGATCCGGGCGGCGCGCATGCGCTCGGCATAGAGGGCGCGGCCGTGCTGTTCGAGCTGGTCCACGGCGCGGGCCTCCTGCCCGAACCCCTTGACCACCCGCACCCCGGTGACGGTCTCCTCCACGTGCTGGGCCAGGTCGGCCGCGCGTTGCTGCGCCGACCACGTCGCCGCGAACAGTTTGGGCCGGACGACGGCGACCACCCCGGCGATCACCGGGACGGTGACGAGGGCGACGAGGGTCAGCAGCGGCGAGAGCACCGCCATGATCACCAGCGCCAGCGCGAACTGCAACAGCGCCCCGGCCGACATGGGGACCATCGCCAGCAGGCCCTGGACGAGTTGCAGGTCGGTGATCGACCGCGACACCACCTGCCCGGTGCGGATCTGGTCCTGGCCGCGCCCGTCGAGCCGCTGCAGCGAGGCGAGCAGCCCGAGCCGCAGGTCGTGCTGCACGTCCAGCGAGAGCCGGCCGGCGAGCATCCGCCGGCCGTACTGACACCCGAACCGCACCAGCGCGCCCACCGCGATCGCCGCCGCCGCCAGCCCGATCAGCTGCAGGTCGTGGCCGTCGGGGTGGGTGGCGCTGTCGAGCGCCAGCTTGGTCAGCAACGGGAACGTGATGTCGATCAGTGCGGCGACGACGGTGACGGTCAGCGCGCCGAGCGCGACGCGGCGATGCTGCCAGGCCTCCGCGCCCAGCCGACGGATCCAACCGGGGGAACGCGCGTCGTGTGCCATCGTCTTCCGACATTAGCGCCGGCCGGGGACACGGGAGGATTCTGCGGCGAGGGGGTGGTTGTTGCGCCCACCACTCGATCGATGCCGCAGCAACCTCCCCTTCGCCGCGAGAACCGCCGTCGGACTCAGACGATGTCGCGGGTCCGGGTGCGCCACCAGCCGAGGCCGCAGATCAGCGCGGTCCAGCCGAGCAGCCCCAGCGGCGCCGCCGGCCACGTCACGGCCGGGTCGACCTCCTCGGGCAGGTCGATGACGGTGAAGACCGTGTACCAGGTGAGCTGCCCGGGCAGCAGCCGGGCGAGTGCGCCCGCCCCGAGGCCGTCGAGGATCAGCGAGACGATCAGCTCCCCGAACGGGATCCAGGCGGTGATCGCCAGGACGCTGCCGGCCGTCGACCCGGTGAGCAGGCCGAGTCCGGCGCCCATGAGGGCCCACAGCATCGCGGCGAACAGGCCGGCGCCGAGGACCGCGGCGACACTGCCCGCACCCGAGCCGTCACCGGCGAGACCACCGCCGAACATCAGGATGGTCAGCATCGACACGGCCTCGACCACCACGCAGTACAGCAGCCCGAACGCGACCGCCGTCGTCAGCTTGGCGGCGATCACCCCGTCGCGGCCGCGCGTGGTCAGGAAACTGGTGACGATGGTGCGGTGCTGGAACTCGCTGCCCGTGTTGACCACCCCGAACAGCGCCGCGAACAGGAACACCAGCGCGAGCGCGACGCTCACCCCGATCGCGGCGGCGGCGGTCTCGGCGAAGCTCTCGCCGACGAGGCTCTCGAGCGTGCCGAGGATCGGCAGGGTCAGCGCACCGGAGAACAGGCCCACCACCACCGGGGTGATGCCGAGGATCCACCAGTAGCGCAGGCCCAGGACCTTGCGGAACTCGGCCGTCAGCAACGCGGTCATCGGGGTCCCTCCCAGCCGGTCGGCGAATGCTGTTGCCCGGGCGGGAACGGGCCGGGCGGCGGGAACTGTCCCGGGTAGGGCGGCTGCTGCGGGGGCGTCGGCCCCTGCATGCCCCACCCCGGCGCGGCCCCCACGTACTGCCCGGCCGTCATCGCCAGGAACACCTGTTCGAGGTCGGCGTGCTCGACGCTCGTCCCGAACACCGTCACGCCGTGTCCGGCGGCGAGCGCCGCGACGCGCTCGGGCTCCACCCCGACGATCGCGAGCCGGCCGTCCGGCTGCACCTGCGCGTCGGTGTGGCCCGCCGCGGCCAGCGCCGTCGCCAGGCGGGCCGGGTCGGAGGCGGCGACGAGGACCCGCGCGCGGTGCGCGTGCCGCAGGTCCGCCGTCGTGCCCTGGTGCACGAGCATGCCGCGGCTGATGATCACCAGACGGTCGGCCGTCTGCTCGACCTCCCGCAGGATGTGGCTCGAGATCAGCACGGTGCCCCCGGAACGCGCGTAGCCGAGCAGGAAGTCGCGCAGCCAGGCCATGCCTTCGGGGTCCAGGCCGTTCGCCGGTTCGTCGAGCACGAGGTAGCGCGGTTCGCCGAGCAGCGCGGTGGCCAGGGCCAGCCGCTGCCGCATGCCGAGGGAGAACTCGCCGATCCGCCGTCGGGCGGCCGCGCCGAGCCCGACCAGGTCGAGAACGTGCCGCACCCGGGCCGCCGGCACGCCGATCGCGGCGGCGTACACGTCGAGATGGGTTCCGGCGGTGTGCTTGGGATGGAAGCTCTGCGCGTCCAGCACCGCACCGACCACCCGCGCCGGCTGCGGCAGCGAGGTGAAGGGCATCCCGTCGACGAGCGCGGCACCGGCCGTCGGGCGCACCAGACCGAGCAGCATCCGCAGGGTCGTCGTCTTCCCGGAGCCGTTCGGTCCGAGGAATCCCGTGATCGATCCCGGCGGGACGGAGAACGACAGGTCCGACACCGCCGGCACGTTGCGAAAGGTCTTGCTCAGCCCCTGCACGGCGATGCCCGGCGGCGGCGCGGCCGCGTTCGCGTACCCGGCGCCGGCGACCGGCCCCGTCGGGAACGGCGCTGTCATCGATACCCTCCCTGGTGTGGGCCCCTGCTCGGACCCCGCGAGCCTACGTGCCCGGCGCGGCGGACCGGGAGAAGGACCGGTCGAGGAAGGGAAGCACCAGTTCGAGGAATTCGCTCGGGGCGTCGAGCTGCGGGCAGTGCCCGGCGTCCGGAATGATCGCGACCCGTCGCCGGGCCCCGGTGTTCACCCGGCCCGCGGCGCGCGCCGGGGTGATCAGATCCCGCTCGCCCCACACCAGCAGCGCCGGCACGGTCAGGGAGTTCACCATCTCGGGAATCGGCAGCCGGCCCAGTTCGGGGATCACGGCCCGGCCGACGGCCAGCATGGTCTCGATGCTGCGCCGCGTCGCGTAGTTCGCCGCGAACGCGGTGCGCGTGTCGACGCCCAGCCGGTCCGGGCGGTGCAGCGCCGCGCGGGTGTACAGGGCGGCGACGGCGAACTGCACGAGCGCCGGCGGCACGGGCCGGGACAGCGCGCGCGACACCATGTCCAACGGCAGCCGCGCTCCGCCCAGCCAGCTGCGCGGTATGCCGGCCATCCCCGGCATGTCGGCGAGTACGACGCCGTCCACCCGGCGCGGATACGTCGACGCGAACGCCAGCGACGTCACCGCTCCCAGCGAATTGCCGATCAGCGCAACCGGATCCCGGCAGTCGGCGATCACGTCGGCGACGGTGTCGACGTAGTGGTCCAGTACCGGCGCCCGCCAGTGCCCGGCGCTCCGGCCGAACCCCGGCAGGTCGACGGTCAGGACCCGGTGGCGTTCGGCCAGGGCCGGGGCCACCTTGCACCAGGTGCCCCCGTGGTCGGAGTATCCGTGCAGGAGGACCACGGTGCGCGGGCCGGATCCGCTCTCGCGCACGAACACCGTGCCCGCGGACATCTCACCAGCCGGTCAGGGGAGAGGACAGCGCCTGCCAGTTCGGATCGCCGTCCGGCCCGGTGGCCGGTCCGGCGAGCGGCGGACGCTTCGCCGGCCACTGCGCCGGCGGCGGGCCGAACGCATCGCGCGCGTTCGCGATGACCCGCTTGCCCAGCGCGCGGTTGCCCACGCCGCCGATCGCGGCACCGATCCCGGCCGGCACCAGCTTGCCGAACACGAGGGCGCTGCGCTTGGCGAGGTACTTGCGGACGAACGTCCGCGCGAGCGACTTGTTCACGGACCTCAGCTGGGCGCCGGGGATCTTGCCGGTGATCGCCGACGTCCACGTCTTCGCGGTCGTGCCCGTGGCCCGCTCGACGATCTCCATGCCTGCCTCACCCAGTGCCACGGCGAGCACGAGGGCGCGGCGCTGCTCGTGCTCGTGCGGTTCGATCCCGTGCACCGACGCCACCGCAAGCGTCAGCAGCGCGGCAGCCTCGAGGAAGAACGCGGTTTCGGCGCCGACCGCGGCGATCGATGCGAGCGTGCCGATGCCGGGAACGGTCGCGGCGGCGCCCGCCGCCGTGCCGCTGCCGGTGACTCCGTTGAGGAAGATCTTCTCCAGCCGCGCAATGATCTGCTCCGGAGTCTCGCCGGGATGGGCGCGCCGCGTCAGTTCGACGTAGCGCGCCACCGCGGGCGCCTGCAGCCTGCTGCCGTTGTCCAGGAGCGTGACGAGATACTTCTCCACGCGTCCCACCCTGTCGGTCATCGTTCCGTCCTCGATCCTCCCGGCCCTCCCGGGCCTGCATGCGCCGCCGTGAGTCCACGGCTGCTCACCCCGTGTACCCCATGCGCGTGTCCTCTATCCCTGTTTACCCTGGGACCGTGACCGGCATCTCGGACGGTGCCCGGCGGCGGCCCGCCCCGTCGCTGCGTCCCTACGTGCGCGGTTACGACGGGTACCGGCTGACGGGATTCGCACCCGGCACCCACCTCGGCCTGCCGTCCCCGGACCTGACCGTCGTGCTCACGATCGGCGCACCGCTCGAACTCGCGCGGGCCGCCGCACCGGGCCAGGGGCCCGGCCGGTTCGGTGCGCTCGCGAGCGGGCTGGCCACCACCGCCGTCACCATCGCCCACGACGGCAACCAGCACGGCATCCAGCTCGCACTCACCCCGGCGGGAGCCCGGGTGCTGCTGGGCGTTCCCGCCGGTGCGCTCGGCGCCTGGGTCGTCGACCTCGAGGAGGTGCTCGGCGCCGCCGCCCGCGAGCTCGGCGAACGGATCGCCGCCACCGGGGCGTGGGAGAGCCGGTTCCGGATCCTCGACGAGGTGCTCGGCCGGCGGCTCGCCGGCGGGCGCGGCGAGATCGATCCCCGCCTGCGGCACGCGTGGCGCAGGCTGCAGGACCCGCGTTCGCCGGGGCCGCGGATCACCGATCTGGCCGACGAGATCGGCTGGAGCCGAAGGCATCTGACGTCGCGATTCACCGCCGAGTTCGGGGTCGGGCCCAAGGAGGCGGCACGGGTGATCCGATTCGACCGGTCCCGTCGGCTGCTGCGCAGCCCCGGGCCGCACGTGCTCGCCGACGTGGCCGCCCGGTGCGGGTTCTACGACCAGGCCCACCTCGCGCGGGAATGGCGCGAGATCGCCGGGGTCCCGCCGTCGCGCTGGCTGCGCGACGAGCAGTTCCCAATCGTCCAAGACGGCGACCCGGCCGTCGACGAACACTGGCAGACATGACCACGACAGCACTCACCACAACCGTGTGGCCCTGCCTCTCCTACACCGATGCCCGGGCGGCGATCCGCTTCCTCGTCGACGCGTTCGGCTTCACCGAGAACGCCGTCTACGGCGACGGCGACCGCGTCGACCACGCCGAGCTGAGATGGCCGCACGGCGGCGGCGTCATGCTCGGCTCGGCCGGTCGGGGCGGCCCGATCGAGACGCCCGCCGGCACCGGCTGCATCTACCTCGTCGCCCCCGATGCCACCGCCGTCGACACGCTGCACGAACGCGCCGTGGCCGCGGGCGCCACGATCGTCGTCGCCCTGCACGACACCGACTACGGCTCACACGACTTCACGTGCCGGGACCCGCAGGGGGTGTACTGGAGCTTCGGAACCTATCCGGGCGCGTGAATCACGCGCCGTGACCGGCCGGCACCGCCTCCTGCGCCCGCGGCGGGGGCGGTGGCGTGCCGTCACCGAACGGCTTGCCGCCCAGCTCTTCCCGGCCGTGCGGCGTCAGCCACCCCCTCAGGTCGGGGCCCTTCGGCACGATCTGCGTCGGATTGATGTCGGCGTGCACGATGTAGTAGTGCTCCTTGATCTGCACGAAGTCGATCGTGTCGCCGAAGCCCGGCGTCTGGAACAGGTCCCGGGCGTACCCCCACAGCGCCGGCATCGACGAGAGCAGACCCCGGTTGCACTTGAAGTGCCCGTGGTAGACGGCGTCGAAGCGGGCCAGCGTGGTGAACAGCCGGACATCCGCCTCGGTGATCGTCTCGCCCACCAGGTACCGGCGCGAACTCAGCCGTTCCTCGAGCCAGTCCAGCCGCGCGAACAGCCGGTCGAAGGCGCGGTCGTACGCGCGCTGCGACCCGGCGAACCCGCACCGGTACACGCCGTTGTTGACGTCCTGGTAGACGAGCTGGGCCACCTCGTCGATCTCGTCGCGCAACGGCTCCGGGTAGAGGTCGGGGGCGCCGTCGCGGTGCAGCGCCGTCCACTCCGTGGAGAAGTCCAGGGTCATCTGCGCGTAATCGTTGGTGACCACCCGGCCGGTGGGCACGTCCACGACGGCCGGGACCGTGATGCCCCGTGGGTACTCGGGGTCCCGGGCGAAGTACGCGTCCTGCAACCGCGGGATCTGCAGCACCGGATCCACCCCGCCCGGGTCGAGATCGAACGTCCAGCTGCGCTCGTCGTGCGTGGGCCCGCACAACCCCAGCGACAGCGCGTCCTCGAGCCCCAGCAGCCGGCGCACGATGAGCGTGCGATTCGCCCACGGGCAGGCGCGGGCGGCGATCAGCCGGTACCGGCCCGCCTCCACCGGATACCCGTCGCGCCCGTCGGCGGTGATGCGCGTGGTGATGTAGTGCGTGTCGCGGCTGTACTCGGCGCCGGGCGTGACATACCCGTCGCTGTCGCCTCCGGAGTGCTCGTTCACAGGGCTCCCTTCGCTCGGTGCGGCCCGTTCAGACGCTAGCCGGTACGGCCACCGAGGTGTGGGTACCCAGTTCGGTGTATCCCAGCACCGCGGCCAGGCCACGGCCCGCGGTGTTGTCGCGCCGGGCCCGCCACTGCGGGATCAGCCCGGCGTCGAGCGCGTCGTGCGTCGCGAGCGTCGCGACCGTCGCCGCCAGACCGATCCGGCGGTGCTCCGGCACGGTCAGTGCCGTCACGTCCGCCAGGATCGACTGCACCTCCCGGTACACCGCCCCCGACAGCGGCCGGTGGTCGTCGTCGAGCAGCACGAACGACGAGGCCTCCCCGTTCACATTCTCGAGTCCCGCCTCGGTCGCGTCGTCGGGTGGGCAGCGCCGCAACAGCTCTGCGAGATCGTCGACCTCGTGGGAGATCAGCGGATCGCGCACCCGCGTCGCGTCGACCCAGTCGGCGCAGTAACTCAGCGCGTGGCTGCGCACCGCGCGGCCGCGGGTCAGGTCGAGCAACGCCGACGCGTCCAGCTCCGCGTCGGGCACCGCCGCGACGGCCTCGACCGCCCAGCCCGGACCCACCACCGCGGTGGCCTCACCGAGGCGCAGCACCCGGACCAGCGCGGACGCGTCGTCCACCCGCGTCACCCGTCCCGGCGCGGCGAGCGCTCCGTCGTCGAGCCCGAGTTCGCGGCACCAGGCCAGCCGCACGATGTCCAGGAGATGTCCGTCCACGGCGCTACCGTAGACGCCTACGAGCGGAGGACGTGCGGGTGGAGACCGAGACAAATCCGTGGCCGGCGCTGTGGGCGCTGTGCCTCGGGTTCTTCATGATCCTGGTGGACAGCACCATCGTGGCGGTCGCCAACCCGGCGATCATGCGGGCGCTGGACACCGACATCAACAACGTCGTGTGGGTCACCAGCGCGTACCTGCTGGCATACGCGGTGCCGCTGCTGGTCACCGGCCGCCTCGGCGACCGGTTCGGCCCGAAGCGCGTCTACCTGGCGGGCCTGGTGCTGTTCACCGCGGCGTCGCTGTGGTGCGGATTGTCCGGCACCGTCGCCGCCCTCGTGGTCGCCCGGGTCTTCCAGGGCCTCGGCGCGGCCCTGATGACCCCGCAGACGATGGCGATCATCACCCGCACCTTCCCGCCCGACCGGCGAGGCACCGCGATGGGCCTGTGGGGCGCGGTGGCGGGGGTCGCGACCCTCGTGGGCCCGCTGGCCGGCGGTGTCCTCGTCGACAACCTCGGCTGGGAATGGATCTTCTTCGTGAACGTGCCGGTCGGGATCGTCGGTTTCGTCCTCGCGGCGCGGCTGGTCCCGGCGCTGCCCACCCATCCGCACCGGTTCGACCTCCTCGGCGTGCTGCTCAGCGGCGCGGGCATGTTCTGTCTCGTGTTCGGTATCCAGGAGGGCAACTCCTACGACTGGTCCACTCCCGTGTGGGTGCTGATCGCCGCCGGGGTGGCGCTGCTGGCGGTGTTCGTGTGGTACCAGTCCCGGGGGCGCGGGGAGCCGCTCGTTCCGCTCGGCCTGTTCCACGACCGCAACTTCTCGCTGGCCAACATCGGCATCGCCACGATGGGCTTCTCGGTCACCGCGATGGTGCTGCCGCTGATGTTCTACGCCCAGGGCGTGCGCGGCTGGACACCCACGGAGTCGGCGTTGCTGATGGCCCCGATGGCGGTCCTCACCGGCGTGCTCGCCCCGATGGTCGGGCGGCTCGTGGACCGGACCCATCCGCGCTACATCGCCGGCACCGGATTCGCGCTGCTCGCCGTGTCGCTGGCGTGGCTGGCCGCGGTGATGACGCCCGACTCGCCGGTGTGGCAGCTGCTGCTGCCGATCGCCCTCATGGGCGCCGCGATGGCCGGCATCTGGTCGCCGCTGGCCGCCACCGCGACGCACGGCCTGCCGCCGCATCAGGCGGGGGCCGGGTCGGGTGTCTACAACACCACCCGGCAGGTCGGTGCCGTCCTGGGCAGCGCCGCCGTGGGTGCGCTCATCACGTCCCGCCTCGCCGTGCACGGGTTGGCCGGCGGCGGTGCCGGCGAGGGCGGGACGACGGCCCTGCCCGAGCCGGTGCGCGCTCCGTTCGCCGCCGCCATGGCCGAGTCGACGCTGCTGCCTGCCGCGGTCCTGCTCGTCGGCTTCGCCGCGGCGCTGTTCTTCGCGCGGCCCGTGCGCACCGAGCCGGCGCCGAGACCACCCCTCGAGCAGCGCCGCACGCTCGCCTAGTGTGGCGCGCATGACGCAGACCACACATCCCACCCGCCTCGAGCGCCACACCACCGCGGCCGGTGCCGAGGTCGCCGTGCTCACCGTCGCGCACGGCACGCTGAACCTGTTCGACCGGGCCCTGTTCGACGCCGTGATCGCCGACATCACCGCGCTCGTGGCCGCGCCGCCGCGCGCGGTACTGATCCGCGCGGAAGGCAAGGTCGTCTCCGGCGGGGTGGACGTCCACCTGTTCGACGGCCTCGACGCCGGGCAGGGCGCGCAGCTGTGGCAGGACCTGTTCGCGCAGATCATCCACCCGCTCGAGGCCCTGCCGTGCCCCGTGGTGTTCGCCGCGCACGGGCTCACCCTCACCGCGGCGTTCGAGATCTCCCTCGCCTGCGACATCGTCCTCGCGGCGCCGGGCGCGAAGTTCGGGTTGGTGGAAACCGTCGTCGGTCTGACCCCGTCGATGGGCGGGCCGCAGCGGCTGGCCGAGCGTGCCGGCTCCGGCCGCGCACGCGAACTGGTGATGACCGGCGACCTCTACGACGCCGAGACGCTGCGGTCGTGGGGCGTGGTCAACGCGGTCCACGAGGATGTGGACTCCGCCGCACGCGCCTTGGCGGACCGGCTCGCCGACGGCCCCACCCGCGCCCACGACGCCACCAAGCAGATCATCGGCGCGTGGCGGTCCGGTGGCGTCGCGCACGCCGACTCGGAGACCCCGGACGTCTCCGGCGCGCTGTTCGGCACCGACGACCTGAAGGGTGCCGTGCGCAGCTTCCTCACCGTCGGCCCGGGGAAGGCGTCGTACACCGGAAGGTGAGCCGATCCCGCCCCCAGTTGTGACCCGCGCCATATAGTGCAGGCACACGACGAGGCGGAGGTGACGATGTCGGTGGCGGTGGTCCGGGTTTCGTGCGCAGCGGGGTGGTTCCGTGACGAGCGTGTCAGTCGCCGACTGGACGGTGTCCTGCGGTACGAGGACCTCGAGCCGTGCCTGGCCGAGCTGCTCGACCGCAGCGCGCTGCGGCACTCAGCCCGCGTCGCCGCCGTCGACCGGGCCGGCAACGCCCTCACCTACGGGCAGATGTGGTCGTCGGCGGCACGGGTGGCGGGTGGACTGCTCGATCAGGGCGTGGGCCCGGCCGACCGGGTGGTCGTCCACTATCCGAACGGGTTCCGCTGGCTGTACGCGTTTCTCGGGGTGGTCCTCGCCGGTGGGGTGCCGGTGCTGCCGGATCCGACGTGCAGCGATCCGGAACTCGAGTGGATCGCCGACGACAGCGGCGCCGTCCTGACCCTCGACGGCGAGCTGCCCGACGGGGTGGCGTTCCTGGACGAGGGCGCCGCGCCGGACGAGCTCGCGGTGCTGTACTACGTGCGCAAACGCGGCGGGGGACTGCACGGGGTGGAGCTGACCAACGAGAACATCCTCTCCACGATCGAGGCCGTGGTGCACGCGATGGACCTGACCGCGGAGGGGGCGCGCACGGTGCTCACCGCACCGCTGTCCACGGCGGCGGGCAGCGCCGTGCAGCTGTTGCCCACCCTGGCGGCCGGCGGCACCGTCGTCGCCGCCGGGGCCCGGGGGGTGCGGGTGCCGTGGCGGCACCTGCGCGCGTCGTTCCCCGCGGCGAGGTGCGTACGCGGCTGGGGGGTGGCCGAAACCGGCGGCATCGGGCTGCTGCTGCCCACCGATCAGCGGGCCGCGCACCCGCGCAGCGTCGGAGTTCCGTTCGGCGGCATGGAGGTCGCGCTCCTCGGCCCGGCCGCCGATCAAGGCGTCGGCGAACTGCTGTGCCGCGGTCCCAGCGTCGCGCGCCGCTACTGGAACGACCCGGAATCGACCGCCGAGACCTTCGACGACGGCTGGTTCCACACCGGCGACCAGGTGCACATCGACGGGGACGGCTTCGTCACGCCCGTCGCCGTCCGGGTGTCGTGACACGGCGGTACGGCCGGTCCGCCGCCGCCGGGTTCGGTTGCGGTATAAGCGAATGGACCGCGGTACGCGCGGTCGGCAACCGAATCCTGTGAAAGGTGTGCGCGCATGTCCGACGAGGTCCTGCTCGAGCGTCGCGGTCGAATCCTGGTGATCACCATCAACCGGCCCGAGGCCCGCAATGCCGTCAACGCGGCCGTCAGCCACGCCCTCGCCGCCGCCGTCGACGAACTCGACGCCGATCCCGACCTGTCCGTGGGCGTGCTCACCGGTGCGGGTGGCAACTTCTGTGCCGGCATGGATCTCAAGGCGTTCGTCGCCGGGGAGAACGTCGCGGTGCCGGGCAAGGGCCTCGGCTTCACCGAGGCGCCGCCGCGCAAACCGATCATCGCCGCCGTCGAGGGCTTCGCGCTGGCCGGCGGCACCGAACTCGTCCTCGCCACGGATCTCGTGGTCGCCGCCGCGGACGCCAGGTTCGGCATCCCGGAGGTCAAGCGCGGACTCGTCGCCGCGGGCGGCGGCCTGCTGCGCCTGCCCACCCGGATCCCGTATCAGAAGGCGATGGAACTGGCCCTCACCGGCGACGCGTTCACCGCCGAGGAGGCCCACGGCTACGGCTTCGTCAACGTTCTCACCGAGCCGGGCGGCGCGCTGGAGGGTGCCCTGGCCCTCGCCGAACGGATCACGGCCAACGGCCCGCTCGCCGTGGCGGCCACCAAGGAGGTCATCGCCAAGGCCGCCGACTGGCCGGCGGACGAGGCCTTCGACAGGCAACGCGAGATCGTCGGCCCGGTGTTCGTGTCCGAGGACGCCCGCGAGGGCGCGACGGCGTTCGCGGAGAAGCGTTCCCCGGTCTGGAAGGGCCGCTGACGACCCGCGTCCCTTCCGCGCGGCCGCGGAAGGGACGCGTCGACGAAGGAGGATCGTGCTCGCCGAACTGCACGTCCACATCGAGGGCACTCTCGAACCGGAGCTGATCTTCGCTCTGGCCGAGCGCAACCGGGTCGCGCTCCCGTACGCCGACCTCGCGGAACTGCGCAGCCGGTACGAGTTCACCGATCTGCAGTCCTTCCTCGACCTGTACTACGCGAACATGCAGGTGCTGCGGACGGCCGAGGACTTCGCCGATCTCGCGCGGGCGTACCTGCGCCGGGCGGCGCAGGCCGGCGTGACGCGGGCCGAGTTCTTCTTCGACCCGCAGGCGCACACGAGCCGCGGCGTGCCGCTGACGGAGGTGGTCGAGGGCCTCGCGGACGCCGTCGCGGCGGGCCGGCGAGAGTTCGGCGTCGATGCGGCGATGATCGCCTCCGTCGTGCGGGACCGGCCCGTGCACGAGGCCGAGGAGGTGTTCGGGGAGCTGCTGCGCCTGTCGGCTCCGATCATCGGGCTGGGTCTGGACTCTGCGGAGGTGGGCTATCCGCCGTCGCTGTTCGAGGACGTGTTCGCCCGCGCCCGCGCCGAGGGCCTGCACACGGTCGCCCATGCGGGAGAGGAGGGCCCGCCCGAATACGTGTGGCAGGCACTGGATCTGCTCGGGGCCGAACGCATCGACCACGGCATCCGATCCCTCGAGGACCCCCTCCTCGTCACGCGCCTCGTGGACGAGCAGATTCCGCTCACGGTCTGTCCGCTGTCCAACGTCCGTTTGCGCGTGGTGGATTCGCTCGAGCGGCATCCGCTGCCGCGCATGCTCGAGGCGGGCCTGCTGGTGACCGTCAACTCCGACGATCCGGCGTACTTCGGCGGGTACGTCGACGACACGTTCGCGGCGCTGCGCGATCGGCTCGGGCTCACGTCCGATCAGCGGGAGACGTTGGCGCGCAATTCGATCGCGGCGTCCTTCGGCTAGCCCGCGGCCTACGGGCCGAGCACGCGGTCCAGGTACGGGTTGGCGAAGGTGCGCTGCGGGTCGACGCGGTCGCGGACGGCGAGGAAGTCGTCGAAGCGCGGATACGTCGTGCGCAGGTCGGCCGCGCTGCGGCCGTGCATCTTGCCCCAGTGCGGCCGTCCGTCCACGGCGCGGGCGATCGCCTCGACCGCATCGAAGTACGCCCGGTGCTCGCGCCGGTGGTACTGGTGCACGGCGAGGTACGCGCTGTCGCGGCCGTGTGCCGTCGACAGCCACACGTCGTCGGCGGCGGCGAAGCGTACCTCGACGGGAAAAGCGACACGGAAGTCGTTGCGGGAGAGCCACGCATCGATCTCGGTGAGCACGTCGGTCACCGCGCCGACGGGTACGGCGTACTCCATCTCCCGGAACCGGACCCGGCGCGGGGAGGCGAAGACGCGATAGCTGCGGTCGACGAACTCCCGCGGCGACAGCGTCCGGGCGGCGAACTCGTTGAGCCGCGGGATGGTCGCGGGGGCGCGGGTCGCGACGCGCTGGACGACCTCGAACATGCCGTTGGCGAGCACCTCGTCGTCGACGAAGCCCCGTACCCGGCCCACCGGGGCGCCGGGCGCGTCGGCGGGCAGCCGGGTGTTGCGCTTGGTGAGCACCCGGTCGGTGTGCGGGAACCAGTAGAACTCGAAGTGGTCGACGGCGAGCCGGTCGCGCTCGAGCACGGCGAGGGTGTCGTGCAGCGTGCCGGGCGCTTCCGCGGCGTGCAGCGCGAAGGCGGGCACGCACTCGAGTGTGATCGTGGCGAGGATGCCGACGGCGCCGAGGCCGAGACGGGCGGCCTCGTAGAGTTCCGGGTGGTCGTCGGGGGAGCAGTGCACGACGGAACCGTCGGCGAGCACCACGGTGGCGGCGCGGGCGACGGTGGCGAGGCCCCCGAATCGTGCGCCGGTGCCGTGGGTGCCGGTGGACATCGCGCCGGCGAGCGACTGCACGTCGATGTCCCCGAGGTTGGGCACGGCCAGACCCTGATCCCACAGGAGCCGGTTGAGATCCCGCAGCCGGGTGCCGGCCCGCACGGTGACGAGCGCACCGGCGGAGGTGGGCCGGACGTCCTCGATGCCGGTGAACCGGTCGAGGGAGACGAGCACGCCGTCGGTGACGGCGACGCCGCTGAACGAGTGTCCCGCCCCGACCGCCTTGACGCGCAGGCCCCGCTCGGATGCGCGTGCGGCGAGGGCGGCGATCTCGTCCAGGGATTCCGGAGTCTCGTACGCGCGCGGCGTCGCGGATTCGGTGCGCGCCCAGTTGCGCCAGGTGGCTGCGGGACGGTCGGTGGCCATGGGGCAATCATCGACTTGGACGACCGTCCAGGTCAATAGGGGCCGACGGATCCGGACCGGGTTCTACGATCGGAGGCATGCTGAACCGGTTGCCGGCGGACCAACGTCGAGCCCAACTCGTCGAATCCGCCCTCGCGCTGGCCGAGGGCGGCGGTCTCGGGGCCGTCACAGTGCGTGCCGTCGCCGAGCACGCCGGCGTATCGCTCGGGGTGGTGCACTACTGCTTCGAGAGCAAGGAAGCCCTCGTCGCCGCGATGGGGGAGACGCTGGTGCTCCAGCTCAGCCAGGCGTTGCGCACCGCCTTCACTCTCCCGCAGAACGGGCCGGACCCGCAGGGCCCGCGCGGGCTGCGGCAGCTGCTCTACGCCGGGATCACTGCGATGTGGCCGACGATCGAGGCGACGGCCGACCGTCAGCTGCTCACCTACGAGATCACCACCTATTCGCTGCGCCACCGCGCCGCCGGCGAGCCGCTCGGCGGCAACATCGCCACCGAGCAGTACCGCATCATGGACGTCGAGGCCCAGGCATTTCTCGAGGAGTGCGCCGCCCGCACCGGCACCGAGTGGGTCGAGCCGGTCTCGACCGTCGCGCGCCTGGCGCTGGCCATGCTCGACGGCCTGGTCCTGCGGTGGCTGGTGGATCGTGACAGCGACGCCATCGTCACCGAACTCGACGACATCGCCGCGATCGTCGCCGGCCGGGCCGTGGAAACGACCTGAACCTGGACACAGGTCCAAGTCGGTGCTTGACTGGCCGCGACGACCCGACCTGCCGTGGATTGGACCCCCGCCGTGACCCACCCCCTCGACCGGCTCCACGACGCGACGGCCGACCTGGACCCGCCGCTCGCGGCCGTCGACCTTCCCACACTCCGACGCAACGCCGCCGACCTCGTCCGTCGCGCCGGGGGCACGCCCGTGCGGGTGGCGAGCAAGTCCGTCCGGTGCCGCACGGTCCTCGAGGAGGTGCTCGGCACCGGCCTCACCGCCGACGGCGGTTTCCGCGGGATCATGGCGTACTCGCTGCGCGAAGCGCTCTGGCTGGTCGAGCGCGGCGCCCGCGACGTGCTCCTGGGATACCCGACCGTCGACCGTGCCGCGCTCGCCGAACTCGCCGGCCGGCCGCACGCCCTCGACGCCGTCACCCTCATGGTCGACTCCGCCGCCCAGCTCGGCATCGTCCGCGACGCCCTCGGCACCGCCCGTGTGCGGCCCCGCGTGTGCCTCGACGTGGATGCGTCGCTGCGGCTCGGGCCGGTGCACCTCGGCGTGCGGCGCTCGCCGCTGCGCACGCCCGACGAGGTGGGGCAGCTCGCCCGCTGCGCCACGACCGCCGGCTTCGCCGTCGTCGGAGTGATGTTCTACGAGGCGCAGATCGCCGGTCTGCCCGACACGTCGCTCGCGGTCCGCCTGATCAAGCGCCGGTCGGCCGCCGAGCTGGCCACCCGTCGCAGCGCCGTCGTCGGGGCCGTCCGCGCCGTCGTCGGCGACCTCGAGATCGTCAACAGCGGCGGCACGGGTTCGCTCGAGATCAGTTCCGCGGACCCGGTCGTCACCGAGGTCACCGCCGGCTCCGGCCTCTACGTGCCCACGTTGTTCGACCGATACCGGGCCTTCACACCGCGGCCCGCGCTGTACTTCGCGCTGCCCACGGTGCGCAGGCCCAGTCCCACCATCGCCACGCTCTTCGGTGGCGGTTACATCGCCTCCGGCCCGACGGGTCCGTCCCGGGTACCGCGGCCGGTGCGGCCCGCCGGACTGCGGCTGCTGCGCGCCGAGGGTGCCGGCGAGGTGCAGACCCCGGTCACCGGCCGCGCCGCCGCAGACCTGCCCGTCGGCGGCCGCGTGTGGCTGCGGCATGCCAAGGCGGGGGAGCTGTGCGAGCGGTTCGCGCACCTGCATCTCGTCGACGCCGGCGGCACCCGCACCACCGTCCCCACCTATCGCGGCGAGGGACACTGCTGGTGAGCTACGCCGGTGCCGCGCTGGTGCACAACGCCTTCCAGTCCTGCTCCGTGCGATCGGCGTAGGCGGCGGACCACCGCGCCACCGCCTCGTCGAACACCGTCCCGCGGCCGAGATACCCGGCGACGAACGCGCCGTCCGGGCTCTGGCTGTGGGCGCGGGCGAGCAGCGCTCCGCACAGCCGGCCGTACTGCTCCGATTGTGCGGGCCTGAGCCGTTCCCACTGTACCGATCCCTTCATGTCCCGGAACTGACGGACATAGAAGTCCCGGCGCACGCCGTCGGCGCCGGGGACGCCGGTGATCCAGCCGAGAAGCGGATCCGAGTGGGCCTGCAGGATCCGCTGTGCCCCCACGACGCGGGCGCCCTGGCCGTGCGCGATGAGGTCGGCCTCGACCCGGTGCGGGGTCTCCCGGATCCCGCCGTGCGTCTCCAACACCGACCGCCCGGCCTCCTTGACCTGGAGAAACAGCGGCTCGTCGGCCGGGCCGAGCAGCAGGACGAGGAAGCACCGGGTGCCCACGCTGCCCACCCCCACGATCCGCATCGCGAAATCCACGACGCGGTACTGGGAAAGCAGCAGCTGGGCATCCGCCCGCACCGTCGCACGGTAGGACGCGACGATCCGCTCGATGGCGTCGAGTGACCCGATGTCGAGGTGGCGGACGATCGGGGGCTGGTCGACGATGCGCGGAACGCCGTCGGCCGTGGTGACCGTCAGTTTCCTCAGGACCTGTTCCGACGTGCGGCTGCGAGCCTTCTGCACGACGGCTCGTATCGCCTCCGGATTCCGCGACGCCTGCTCGATCTCTTCCGCGTCGACCTGGAAGTAGAACCGCTCGGTGGCCGTCAGGCCGGACAGGAACCGGATGGTCTCGCGGTACGAGCACACCGTCGCGAGGGTCGCGTCCCGGCACTGCTGCTCGGTGCAGCCGGTGTGACGGCCGGCCAGCCATACCGAGGCGGCCAGCCGCTTGACGTCCCATTCCCACGGCGCCGGATACGCCTCGTCGAAGTCGTTGAGATCGAACAGGACCTGTCGCTCCGGCGAGGCGTACAGGCCGAAGTTCGCCAGATGGGCGTCGCCCGAGGCCACCACGTGCGGTCCCGTCACGGCCTCGGTGGACAGGTCCGCCGCCATCGCGGCGGCGCTGCCGCGGTAGTAGGCGAACGGGGACTCCGTCATCCGCTCGTACCGGATCGGCACCAGTTCCGGCAGCCGGGTGCGGTTCTGCTGCTCGAAGATCGCCACGGGGTCGCGGTCGGGGCAACGGAATTCGCCGTGCGCACCGCGGGGCACGCGGCTGCGGGCGGCACGCCCCTCGGCTCGACTGCGCTCGGCGGCGGTAGTCGGTGTCATCCCGCGATTGTGCACCGGCGCACAATGACCGCATGCCCTTTTTCGACGGCAGCACCGGCCGTATCCACTACCGACACTGGCCCGTCGACGGCGCGGCGGCCGCCGTCGTCTTCGCCCACGGGATGCGTCAGCACACCGGCCACTACCACCGCTTCGCGGCGGGCCTGGCGACGCACGGCATCGCGTTGTGGGGCATCGATCTCGCCGGGCACGGTCTGTCCGAGGGCAGCCCCGGCGAACCGGGCGTCCTCGACGACCTGGCTGGGGACCTGCTGCGCGTCGCGGAGGTGGCGGACCGTGCCGAGCCGGGGATGCCGCTGGTGGTGATGGGGCATTCGCTCGGCGCGGCGACCGCCCTCACGCTGCTGCGCACCGACGCCGGCCGCTTCCGTGGCGCCGTGCTGTGCGGGACGCCGCGCTCGGCGGCCGTGCCCGCGACGGCCGAGATCCTCGCGGGGGCTCGCATCCCGCTGCTCGCGGTGCACGGCGCCGACGACCGGCTGGCCCCGATCGACCCCGTGCGGGCCTGGGCCCGGACGATCCCGGCCCTGGACCTGCGCGAGTACCCCGACGCGGGCCACGACCTGCTGCACGAACCGGTGCACCGCACGGTGACGCGCGACGTCGCCGAGTTCGTCCGGACCGTGACCGAAGTGCCGGCCCCCCAACAACAGTGAGCGAATGTATCCCTCACTCGATCAGAGGAGATGAAGGATACATTCGCTCACCATGGGCGTGGCCCTACGAGTAGATGGCCTCGATCGCCGTGCCGTGCGCCTCGTGGATGACGTTGCGCTTGAGCTTGAGCGTCGGGGTCAGCTCGCCGGTCTCGATGGTGAAGTCCACTTCGAGGATCCGGTACTTCTTGATCTGCTCGGGGTTGGAGACCTTCCTGTTGCCCTCGGCCACCGCGGCGTCGATCTCCGCGATCAGGTCGGGGTTCTTCAACAGCTCGGACACCGGGACGTCGGCCGGAATGCCGTGGCGCTCCTTCCAGCCGGGCAGGGCCTCGGGGTCGAGGGTGATCAGCGCGCCGATGAACGGCTTCGCGTCGCCGACGACGATGACCTGGCTGATCAGCGGGTGCGCCCGCAGAGCGTCCTCGAGCACGGCCGGGGCGACGTTCTTGCCGCCGGCGGTGACGATGAGCTCCTTCTTGCGGCCGGTGATGTGGACGAATCCGTCCTCGTCGATATTGCCGATGTCACCGGTGTGGAACCAGCCGTCGACGATCGCTTCGGCGGTGGCCTTCTCGTTCTTCCAGTAGCCGCCGAACACCGCGGGGCCCTTGAGCAGCAGCTCGCCGTCCTCGGCGATCCGTGCGGCGTGCCCGTTGACCGGCCGGCCGACGCTGCCCACCCGCTGGTGCTCGGGGGTGTTGATGGTGACGCCACCGGTGGTCTCGGTCAGGCCGTAGCCCTCGAAGATCGGGATGCCGACGCCGCGGAAGAAGTGGCCCAGGCGCGCGCCGAGGGCTGCGCCGCCGGAAACCGCCTGCTCGCACTCGCCACCGAGGGCCGCGCGCAACTTGCTGTACACCAACTTGTCGAACACCGCGTGCTTGATCTTCAGGCCCAGACCGGGCCGGCCCTTGTCCAGCGCCTCGCTGTACGCGATGGCGGTATCGGAGGCCTTCTCGAAGATCCGGCCCTTGCCGCCGTCGTACGCCTTCTGCTTGGCCGAGTTGTAGACCTTCTCGAACACGCGCGGCACCGACAGGATGAAGTTCGGCTTGAACTCGCCGAGCTGGTCGAGCAGCGTGGTCAGATCGGACGTGTGCGCGACGGTGACGCCGTGCTCGAACGCGCCGAACGAGATTTCGCGGGCGAACACGTGCGCGAGCGGCAGGAACAGCAGGGTCCGCTTGCCGCTCACCATGGAGTTCGGCAGGGCGAGCTTGACGGCCGCCGCCTCGGCCCACAGGTTGCTGTGGGTCAGCTGCACACCCTTGGGGCGGCCGGTGGTGCCCGAGGTGTAGATCAGGGTGGCGGGGGACTCGGCACGCACCTGGTGGCGCCGCTCCTCGAGCTGCTCGTCGGTGATCGCGGCGCCGCGCGCGATCAGTTCGTCGACGGCGCCCTTCGCTCCTGCTGCGCCCTCGATCTGCAGGACCTCGCGCAGGGCCGGCGCGGCCTCGGCCACGGCGGCGACCGTCCGCGCGTGGTTGTCGTTCTCCACGACCAGCAGCGAGGTCCCCGAGTCCTCGAGGATCCACTGGGCCTGGTCGGCCGAGGAGGTCTCGTAGATCGCGACGGTGCAGCCCCCGGCGGCCCAGATCGCGTAGTCGATGAGGACCCATTCGTAGCGGGTGCTCGACAGGATCGCGACCCGGTCGCCGAGTTCGATCCCGGAGGCCATCAGGCCCTTGGCCACCCCGCGGACCTGTGCGGCGAACTCGGCGGCGGTGACGCTGACCCACCGGCCGTCGACCCTGCGCTCGAACGGCACCCAGGTCGGCGACTCCTTCTCGTGCCGGAAGACGGCGTCCGCCATCGATGCGTCCTCGGGAATCGAGAACGACTGTGGCACGGCAAACTCTCTCACGGTGACCCCTCCATCAATTTTTCACTGGTGGATGTGCATTGCATCACACGAGGACGGAAAACGCAGCAACGGGGGTGCCCGATTTGTAGCCTTTTCGCTCTGACCTGTGAAGATACCTGTTAATGATGGACACGGACAACCGTTGTGCGCGGGTGCGTGCTCAGGCGGGCTCGAGCAGCCGGGCGGCCTCGTCGTCGGAGAGCTGATGGAAGTCGTCGTATGCGGCGCCGACGCTGCCCAGGTCCGCGGGCGTGAACGGGCACACCACCTCGTCGGCCACCGCGCCCACGCGACGCGCCGCCTCCGGGGACGCCACGGGCACCGCCAGCACCACCCGTTCGGCACCGGACTCCCGAGCGGCCAGGCAGGCGACGGCGGCGGTCGCGCCGGTGGCCATGCCGTCGTCGACGAGGACCACCGTGCGTCCCGACAGCGACGTGCGCTCCTTGCCGCCGCGCAGCAGCCGGGCGCGACGGTCGAGTTCGGTGCGTTCACGGGCCTCGATCCGTGCGATCGAGTCCTCGGCCACCCTGCCGATCCGGATGACGTCCTCGTTGAGCACGCGGAATCCGCCCTCGGCGATGGCGCCCATCGCAAGTTCCGGCTGCCACGGCACCCCGAGCTTGCGGACGACGAGCACGTCGAGCGGGGCGTCGAGGGCGCGAGCCACCTCGCGGGCGACGGGGATGCCGCCGCGTGGGAGGGCGAGGACCACGGGGTTCGCGTCGCGCAGGTGGGCGACCGAGCGGGCCAGCCGCCGCCCGGCCTCCGGACGGCCGGAATAACGCATAGGTCGAGTATGCGCCCGGCGGCGGGCGGCCCGGGTGGGTTTGCGTCCGGATCCGGGCCCGCTCAGGCGACGGTGTGCAGGGCTCAGGCGACGGTGTGCAGGGCTCAGGCGACGGTGTGCAGGGCTCGGGCGGGCCGCAGGGCGTCGAGGAGCGGCTGCCAGGTGGAGGCGTCGCCGCCGCGCCGCTGCCACTCGCCGGCGAGGGTGGTGTCGTCCGTACCGGCGAGGTCGTCGATGGTGTCGACGCCGTGCCGGTACAGGACCTCGGCGGCCAGTTCGACGGTGTCGGCGGCGATGGGGGCCTCGTCGGGGCTGTAGCGGCGACGGTAGTGGCCGACCTTGCCGGCCCACTGGGCGCTGCCGCCGGTCTCCTCGAAGGTGCGCAGGAGCGCGCGGATCCCGTCGCGGCCGGCGTCCGCGCCCTGGGCGGCCCTGTAGGCCCGGTAGCGATCGGTGACGATCCCGGGATCTACGCCTCGGGTGCGGTGCACTGCGTCGAGCAGGCGCAGGGCCAGGTTGTCGGCTGCGTCGGGCATCGGGGCCTCCCGGTGGTGACATGGCGCGGTGGAGCGGTTCCACAGGTGTATCGCTGATGACCGGGCGTGTGTTGCATCACAGAGTTCCTCGGCGTGTCTTCCTCCCCGTCACAGGGGAGGAAGACACGCTCCGGCGCTATCCGAGCTCGCCGTGCAGGTATGCGGCGTAGGCCGGCAGGTCGAGCTGCCCGTGCCCGGACAGTCCGATCACGATCACCTCGGGCCCGGTCACGGTCCGCGCGTACTCGGCGGCCGCCGCGAGGGCGTGGGCCGACTCGGGGGCGGGCACGATGCCCTCGCTGCGGGCGAACTCGACGGCCGCCGCGAAGGCGTCGGTCTGCGCGACGGCCGTGCCCTGCACGTATCCCAGTTCGACGGTGTGGCTGAGCAGCGGCGCCATGCCGTGGTAGCGCAGCCCGCCGGCGTGGATGGGGTCGGGGATGAAGTCCTGACCGAGGGTGTGCATCTTGAGCAGCGGGGTGAGGCCGACGATGTCGCCGTGGTCGTAGCGGTACTCGCCCTGCGTGATGGACGGGCACGCGGCCGGCTCGGCGGCCACCACCCGCGTCGTGGCGCGACCGTGCAGCACCTCGCGCAGGAACGGGAACGACAGGCCGGCCAGGTTGGAGCCGCCACCGGCGCAGCCGAACACGACGTCGGCCTGCTCCTCTCCGGCGGCGCGCAGCTGGGCGACGGCTTCGAGACCGATCACGGTCTGGTGCAGCACGACGTGGTTGAGCACACTGCCGAGCGCGTACCGGGCGGCGGGGTCGCCGGCGGCGACCTCCACGGCCTCGGACACGGCGATCCCCAGCGAGCCGGGGGTGTCCGGCTGTTCGGCGCGCACCTTGCGGCCGGACGCGGTGAGTTCCGACGGGCTCGAGTGCACGGTGCCGCCGTACACCTCGATGAGGTGCCGGCGGTACGGCTTGGACTCGTACGAGGCGCGCACCTGCCACACCTCGAGATCGATGCCGAACTTGGCGCATGCGAACGACAGCGCGCTGCCCCACTGGCCGGCGCCGGTCTCGGTCGTCAGCTTCTTCACGCCGTCGAGGGAGTTGTAATACGCCTGCGCCAGAGCCGAATTCGTCTTGTGGCTGCCCACCGGGCTCACGCCCTCGTACTTGACGTAGATGCGGGCGGGGGTGCCGAGTGCGCGCTCGAAGGACCGGGCCCGCAGCAGCGGCGTGGTGCGGTAGGTCGCGTACGCCTCCCGGACGGGTTCGGGGATCGCGATGTCGGTCTCGGTGGACAGCTCCTGCTCGATCAGGCCGGCGGCGAACAGCGGTTCGAGGTCGGCGGCCGTGACCGGTTCCCTGGTGCCGGGATGCAGGTGCGGCGGCGGGGCGTCGGGCAGATCTCCCGCGATGTTGTACCAGTGGGTGGGAATGCTGACGAGCTCCGACACCGGAAGGTCCTTTCGTCTGTCGAGAGTGGAACCGGTTCAGTGTGCCCCCCGTCGCGCGTGGCCCGTCCGGCGGAGGGCTCGCGGTGTCGACAGAAATATGTAGACCGGTCTATTATTTTGCCGTGACCACCAAGGGAGCACGCACGAAGGCGCGCATGATCGACACCACGCTGGAGCTGATCCAGACCCGCGGCTACCACGGCACCGGCCTCGCCCGCATCACCGACGCCTCCGGTGCGCCCCGGGGCTCGGTGTACTTCCATTTCCCCGGCGGCAAGGACGAGCTCGTCGTGGCGGCGCTGGACCGGGTGGGTGCGGAGTTCACCGGCCTGCTCGAGGCGCTGCTGGCCGAGGGGCGGACCGCCGCCGAGATCGTCGCCGCGGTGTTCGACGACCTCGCCGCCCGGCTCGGGCGATCCGGGTTCGCGGCCGGCTGCGCCGTCGCCTCCGTCGCCGTCGACGCCGCCACCGACAACCCCGTTCTGCAGCAGAGCTGCGCCCGCGTCTACGAGTCGTGGCGGGTGGTCCTCGAGCGGGTGCTCGTCCGCGACGGGACGCCCGATGCCGCCCGGCTCGCCGGGGTGATCGTCAGCCTCGTCGAGGGCGCGACCACCGTCGCCCGTGCCCGGCACGACGTGACCCCTCTGGTGGACGCCCGTGCCGTCGCGCTCGACCTCCTCGGAGCCGCGCGATGAGCGCCGCGGTGGTCTTCGGCGCGACGGGGTTCATCGGCCGCGGCCTGCTGCGGGAACTGCTCACCGACCCGGACGGCGACGATCTCGTCGTCGCGGCGGTGCGGACCGCGGAGTCGGGGGCGCGGCTGCGCGACCGGCTCGTGTCCGGCGGGGTGCCGCTGGACCGGCTCTCGGTCCATGTGTTCGATCCGGGCTCCGCCGAGCTCGTCCTGGATCCCGTGGCGGCGGACGTGCGCGACGTCTACAACCTCGCCGCCGCGTTCGCCTTCGGGATGACGGCCCGGGCGGCGCGTGAGGTGAATGTGGTTCTGGCCGAGAAGATCACCCGATTCGCGGCCGCTGCCGGCGCGCGCCGGCTGGTGCACGTCAGCGGATACCGCGTCGCGGCGTACCCGGCCGTGCCGGCGCCGTGGCCGCCCCGGTACCGGCGCCGGATCTACCGGAGGTTCGGCGCGTACGAGGCGTCGAAGATCGAGGCCGACGCGGTGGTGCGTGCACTCGCCGCGGAGCTCGGGGTCCCCCTCACGGTGGTCAACCCCGGAACGGTGATCGGCGACTCCCGGACCGGGGAGGCCGATCAGTACCTGGGTCTCGCGGAGCTGGTCGTGCAGCTCGCCCGCGGGCAGCTGCGCGCCGTGCCCGGCTCGCGGCGCACCGTGCTGCCCGTCGTCACCATCGACCACCTCGCGCGCTTCCTGGCGCTGATGCCGCGGAACCCGGAGACGGCGGGGCGGGCCTACTGGGTCCTCGACGACGCCACGCCGCCGCTGCCCGAGCTGGTCGCGCTGGTCGCCGACGAACTCGGGGTGGCCGCGCCGCGCCTGCGGATACCCGTCGCGGCGCTGTGGGCTCTGCCGGCCCGCCTGACCGGGGCGGAGAAGGAGACCCTGAGTTTTCTCAGCGCCGACACCTATCCGACTGCGCCCGCCACCGCCCTCGCGCGCCGGCACGGGCTCGAGTACCCGCCGGTGCGGCCGGCGCTGCGGCTGTGGGCCCGCCACGTGGCGGCGACGGCACCGGATGCGGCGTCCGGATAGGGTGGTCGGGGACCCTTGTCCGGCGCTGTGGAAGGGTCATGGCCGTCCATCCGATAAACTGCAGGTCAAATGAGTGATACTGTGCAAGACCCCGAAGCCGACACCGCTACCCCCACGTTCGCCGATCTGGACATCGACGCCCGTGTGCTGCAAGCGCTTTCGGATGTGGGCTACGAGACCCCGTCGCCGATCCAGGCGGCCACCATCCCGCCGCTGCTGGAGGGGCGCGACGTCGTCGGTCTCGCGCAGACCGGCACCGGCAAGACCGCCGCGTTCGCGGTGCCGATCCTGTCGCGGATCGACACCGCGGTGAAGCGGCCCCAGGCACTGGTCCTGGCTCCCACCCGTGAGCTCGCCCTGCAGGTCGCGGAGGCTTTCGGTAAGTACTCGGCGCACATCCCGGGTCTGCACGTGCTGCCCATCTACGGTGGCCAGAGCTACGGCGTGCAGCTGTCCGGGCTGCGCCGTGGCGCGCACGTCATCGTGGGCACCCCCGGACGTGTGATCGATCACCTCGCCAAGGGCACCCTCGACATCTCCGAGCTCGAGTTCCTCGTGCTCGACGAGGCCGACGAGATGCTCACCATGGGCTTCCAGGAGGACGTCGAACGGATCCTCGCCGACACCCCGGAGACCAAGCAGGTCGCGCTGTTCTCGGCGACCATGCCGGGCGCGATCCGCCGGCTGTCCAAGCAGTACCTGCACGACCCGGTCGAGATCACGGTCAAGTCGAAGACGACGACGTCGGCGAACATCACCCAGCGCTGGGTGCTCGTGTCGCACCAGCGCAAGCTCGACGCCCTGACCCGGATCCTCGAGGTCGAGCAGTTCGAGGCGATGATCCTCTTCGTCCGTACGAAGCAGGCCACCGAGGACCTCGCGGAGCGGCTGCGAGCCCGCGGTTTCTCGGCCGCCGCGATCAACGGTGACATCGTGCAGGCCCAGCGCGAACGCACCATCGGCCAGCTCAAGAGCGGTGCGCTGGACATCCTCGTCGCGACGGACGTGGCGGCCCGCGGTCTGGACGTCGACCGCATCAGCCACGTCGTGAACTACGACATCCCGCACGACACCGAGTCCTACGTGCACCGCATCGGCCGCACCGGCCGCGCCGGGCGCAGCGGTGACGCCCTGCTGTTCGTCGCCCCCCGCGAGCGGCATCTGCTCAAGGCGATCGAGCGGGCCACCCGGCAGCCGCTCACCGAGATCCAGCTGCCGTCGGTGGAGGATGTCAACGCCCAGCGCGTCGAGAAGTTCAACGATTCGATCACCGAGGCGCTCACGTCGGATCACCTGTCGCTGTTCCGCACGTTCGTCGAGGACTACGAGCGCGAGCACGACGTGCCCCTCGCCGACATCGCGGCGGCGCTGGCCGTGCTCTCCCGCGACGGGGAGTCGTTCCTCATGGAGGCCGAACCCGAGCCCGTGGCGCCGCCGCGGCGGGAACGCGAGCCGCGGGAGCGGCCGCCGCGCCGGTTCGACGACGACGGTGCGTCACGCGTCGGGCGCGACGGGCAGGAAATGGCGACCTACCGCATCGCCGTGGGTAAGCGGCACCGGGTGGTGCCCGGCGCGATCGTCGGCGCCATCGCCAACGAGGGCGGCCTGCGCCGCAGCGACTTCGGGCACATCAGCATCCGCCCGGACCACAGCCTCGTCGAGCTGCCGAAGGACCTGTCGCCGGAGACGCTCGAGGCGTTGCGCGGCACCCGCATCTCCGGGGTGCTCATCCAGCTGCAGCCCGACAGCGGCGCACCGGCGGGTCGGCCGTCGACCTACCGTCAGCGCGACGACCGCGGCGAACGCCGTCAGGGTGAGCGCAAGGAGTACGGCGGCAAGAAGGACTGGGGCGATCGCGGCGGCCGCAACAAGGACTTCGGTGGGCGCGGCGACCGGTTCGGCGACAAGCCGAACCGCGGATTCCGTGAACGCTCCGGCGAGCGCGGGCAGTCCGGTGGACACGGCTCGGGCGGCCACAGCGGCGGCTACCGCGGGCGCGACTGAGCACAGCGGCGGGGCTCACATCTTCCCGTACCGCGCGAGGACGAAGCAGTACGCGCCGTACGCGGCGATACCGAGGCCGGCCGCGACGAGCAGGATCTGACCGAACGGGGCGGTGCCCAGCGTCTTGAGGGCACCGTCCAGTCCCGTCGCCTTGGACGGATCGGTGGTGAACGTCGCGACGAGGACCAGGACGCCGGCGCCGGCGATCGCCAGGCCCTTCGCGACGTACCCGACGGCGCCGAGCGGCTCGGCGTACCGGGGCAACCGCGCCCGGTGCAGGTCGTCGAGGAACTTCTTCGCCGCGCCCTTGTAGACGTGGTAGGCGCCGATTCCGATGATCACCAGCCCGGCCGCGACGAGCAGGACCTTGCCGCCTCCGGACTGCATCAAGCGAGCACTGAGTCCGGCGTTCTGTTCACCGCTCGACTTGCCGGTGCCCCGCGCGAACTGGAACGCGGCCAGTGCCAGCGCCAGGTACGCCACGGCGACGCCGACGGTCTTGACCCGGTCCAGGGCGGACGGTTTCTCGACGTCCGAACGTTTGCCCACTGCGGCCTCGACCAGACGCCACAGTGCCAGCGCCGTGAGCGTCACGGCCAGGATCCACAGGACGATCCGGCCGCCGGGCTGGGCGGCGAGCTCGCCGAGGGCACCGGACTGATCGGCACTGGCCGGATCGCCGAACGCGACCTGGACGACGATGTAGGCGATCAGCAGGTGCACGACCCCGCTCGCGGCCTGTCCGACCCGCGCCACCTTCTCGAACATCGGGTGCTGGGCAGCGCCCGCAGCTCCCGTGCTGGTCTGTTGTCCGGTCACGCGACGGCCTCCAGGATCTCGCGGCGACGGCGCCGGGGCGCCCCGGCAGTGGTGCCTACGGCGAGCCTATCGCGCCGGCGGGGCGTCGTCCGGGTTCGCCGGCGCCGGCTACCGGACCCTGCCGGCCAGGACGTCGGCGGTGGCGCCGTCGACGGATTCGCGGATGATGTCGGCGTGGCCGGCGTGCCGGGCCCATTCCTCGATCTGATGCAGGACCAGGAACCGCACGGAGAGCGGCACGCCCTGGTCCAGCCATCGGGCGATGTCCGCCGGCAGGTCCACCACCCGGCCCAGGTCCGGGTCCGCCCGCAGCACGTCGGCGAAGCGGGCCGCGACTGTGTCGAGCCGGGCGAGCTGATCCGCGACGGTCTCGTCGTCGCGCACTGCCCACCCGGCTGTCCACGCCGCCACCGGGTCCGGCTCGCGGCTCTGCGTCCCGGCGATGCGGTCGGCGGCGGCGACCTCGCCGTCGATCACATGGTTCAACAGCGACGCCAGGCTCATCGCGGAGGCGCTGGGCACGCTGCGCGCCTGGTCCTCGGTCAGGCCGGACAGTGCGTTGCGGAACGCGGCGCGCTGATTGTCGAGAAGCAGGAGCAGCAGATCGGTCTCGTTCGTCGTCATGCGCCCAGTGTGGGAGCCATTGCGGACACCCGCGGTCCTGAATCGGCGAACTGGGTGCGGTACAACTCGCCGTAACGCCCGCCGGCGGCGAGCAGCTCGGAATGGGTGCCGCGCTCGACGATGCGTCCGGCCTCGACCACGAGAATCAGATCCGCCGCGCGGACCGTGGACAACCTGTGTGCGATCACCACGGAGGTCCGTCCGGCCAGCGCCTCCGTGAGCGCCTCCTGCACGGCAGCCTCCGACGTCGAGTCCAGGTGCGCGGTGGCCTCGTCGAGGATGACCACCCGCGGGTGGGCGAGCAGCAGCCGCGCAATGGTCAGCCGCTGGCGCTCACCGCCGGAGAGCCGGTACCCGCGCTCGCCGACGACGGTGTCCAGGCCGTCGGGCAGGGAGCGGATCAGGTCGGTGAGCCGGGCCCGGCCCAGCACCTCCCACAGCTCGTCCTCGGTTGCCTCCGGGCGGGCCAGGAGCAGATTCGCCCGCACGCTCTCGTGGAACAGGTGCCCGTCCTGGGTGACCATGCCGACGGTCCCGCGGATCGACGCGGTGGTGAGCCGGCGCACGTCGACCCCGCCGAGCAGCACGGATCCGGAGTCGGTGTCGTAGAGCCGCGGCACCAGTTGCGCGATCGTGGACTTGCCGGCGCCGGAGGAGCCCACCAGGGCCACCATCTGCCCGGGCTCGGCCCGGAAGCTCACGCCGTGCAGGACCGGTGCGCCGCCGCGGGTGTCGAGCGTGGCCACCTCCTCCAGCGACGCCAGCGAGACCTTGTCGGCGGCGGGGTATGCGAAATCCACGTGCCGGAACTCGACGGCGACCGGGCCGTCGGGGACGGGGCGGGCGTCGGGGGCCTCCTCGATCAGCGGCCGCAGGTCGAGCACCTCGAAGACCCGCTCGAAGCTCACCATCGCGCTCATCACGTCGACGCGGGCGCTCGCGAGTGCCGTCAGCGGCGAGTACAGGCGCGTCAGCAGCATCGCCATCGCCACGACGGCACCCGGCTCGAGCTGGCCGCGCAGCGCGTAGAAGCCGCCGAGGCCGTAGACGAGGGCCAGCGCGAGGGCGGACACGAGGGTCAGGGCGGTGACGAACACCGACTGCAGCATCGCCGTCTTCACCCCGATGTCGCGCACCCGGCGGGCGCGGACGGCGAACTCCGACGACTCCTGCGACGGCCGGCCGAACAGCTTCACCAGCGTCGCGCCGGGCGCGGAGAATCGCTCCGTCATCTGGGTGCTCATCACCGAATTATGGTTGGCCGCTTCACGATTCAGGCGCGCCAGCCGCACGCCCATGTGCCGGGCGGGCACCACGAAGATCGGCAGCAGCAACAGTGCGAGCAACGTGATCTGCCAGGAGATCCCGATCATCACCACGAGCGTGATCGCGAGGGTGACGAGGTTGCCGACCACGCCGGACAGGGTGTCACTGAACGCCCGTTGGGCGCCGATGACGTCGCTGTTGAGCCGGCTGACGAGGGCGCCGGTGCGGGTGCGGGTGAAGAACGCGATGGGCATGCGCTGCACGTGGTCGAACACGGTGGTGCGCAGGTCGAGGATGAGGTCCTCGCCGATGCTCGCGGACAGCCAGCGGTTCAGGATGCCGAGCCCGGCCTCGACGACGGCGATGGCGGCGATCAGCACCGCCAGCCACGTGATCACCGAGAGGTCGGCGCGGTCGACGATGGCGTCGATCACCCGGCCGGCGAGGACCGGGGTGGCCACGCCGAGTGCGGCGATCACCACGCTCAGCAGCAGGTACATGCCGATGTTGCGGCGGTGGGGGCGGGCGAACTCGGCGATCCGGCGCAGGCTGGCGCGCGAGAACGGGCGCCGGTCGCTCTGCGCGTGCATCGCGTTGTACATCGCGTTCCACGCGGTCACTTCCATGCTCATGCGGGAGCCTCCTGAAGTCGGTCGCCCGACCGTAGAACCTCGAGTGGACTCGAGGTCAAGCGTAGGTGCGCGGACTGCTGCGGGCTCGCGAGGCCGGCACCGAGTATGCCCGTTCGTGTCGACCTCGCCCACCGGTATTCTGCACGTGACCTCCGACAGGGCCCGTCGTCACGGCCGCGCACGTAGGGTCGGAGCATGGCACCGAAGATCGCAACGGCGGACCGCGTGGACCGCGACCGGCTGCTCGAATTCGTCCGCCCGCGCCACCGCGGCACCCTGGTCACCACCCGGTCCGACGGCCGGCTGCAGATGTCCCCGGTCACGTGCGGGCTGGACGACGCCGGCCGCATCGTGATCGCGACCTACCCGGAACGCGCCAAGGTCGTCAACATCCGCCGCCGCCCGGCCGTGTCGATCCTGATCCACTCCGACGACTGGAACGGGCCCTACGTCCAGGTCGACGGCACCGCCGAGGTGATCGACCTGCCGGACTCGGTCGAGCCCCTCGTCGAGTACTTCCGCGCCGTCGCCGGGGAGCACCCCGACTGGGACGAGTACCGGGAGGCGATGCGCACGCAGGGCAAGTCGCTGATCCGCATCACCGTCGAGGACTGGGGGCCGGTCGCGACGGGCGGTTTCCCGCCCGGCCGGGCCTGAGCCGCCCGATCAGCGAGCGACGTCGACGACCAGCCGCGTCGGGTTCGTCAGCGCGTACACGGCGAACGGCGTGTTCGGCTCCGCGACGCCGACGAACGACTGGGTCACGCCCTCGAAGACGCCGGAGCCGTTGACCTCGACGACCGAGCCGCCCGGCTGCGCGAGCACCGGGTTGGGGCCGGAGTACGGTTCGACCCCGCTGTCGAACGGATACGCGGACCCGTCGATGAGCACCTGCAGGATCGCGCCGCCGGCGACGGCCACGTCGTTGCCGCTGCCGTCCTGCACCGCCCGGTCGACGTATCCGACGCGCCACCCCGGGGTGCCGGTGCCGCCCATCTCGTACACGACCCGGTCGAAGTTCTCGTGTCGGCCGGTGCGGATGTCGGTGACGGTCAGCTTCGCGCCGGCCGAGGCGGGCGACGTCTTGTCCGATGCGTCGGTCGGCGCGGGCTCGGGGGTCGGCGACGAGTCGGCGGACCCCGACCCCGACGAGATCGTGGAGGTGGCGGTGCTCGCCGACGCGGACGGTGCCGGGCTGTCGGCGTCCGAGCAGCCCGCAAGTACCAGCGCGGCGGCGGTGACGGCGAAGGCGATCCGGGCGTGCTTCATGAGCAAGATGTTACGGCTGTGACGGCCCGGTCTCCGGGAGGCGTGCCTCACCCGAGCAGTTCGCGCAGGTAGGCGACATCCTCGGCGATCCCCTCCGCCGGGGTCTCGAGGACGATCGGCGCGTCCGCGGCCCGGCACACCGCCACCAGCAGGCCGGGGTCGATCGTGCCGGCGGCGATGTTGGCGTGCCGGTCCCGGCCGGAGCCGAAGCCGTCGCGGGAATTGTTCAGGTGCACCAGATCGATCCGGCCGGTCGCGGCCCGTACCCGCTCGACGACGTCGACGAGGTCCTCGCCGCCCGCCCACGCGTGGCAGGTGTCGAGGCAGAAGCCCACGTCGTAGTCGCCGACGGCATCCCACAACCGCGCGATCGCATCCACGTGCCGGGCCATCGCGAACTCGCCCCCGGCGGTGTTCTCGATCAGGACGGGCACCGCGAACCCGCCCTTGTCCTCCTGTCGCTCGAACAGCTTGCGCCAGTTCTCCACGCCCGCGGCGACCTCCTCGCCGGACCGGACGTGGCCGCCGTGCACCACCAGGCCGAAGGCGCCGATCCGGGCGGCCGCCTCGGCGTGCTCGGCCACGGCCTTGCGCGACGGCATCCGCAGCCGGTTGTTCGTGCTGGCCACGTTGATCACGTAGGGGGAGTGCACCACCACCGCGACGTCGGAATCGCGGATCTGTTCCTCCCGGGGGTGCGGGCCCGGCTTCGTCCACTGCTGGGGATCGCCGAGGAACAGTTGCACCAGGTCTGCGCCGACGCGTTCGCCGCAGCCGATCGGATCGTCGTCCTGCCGGACGTGTGCTCCTATCCGCATGGTCTCGACGGTAGCGCCCGGCGGCGACGCAGGAGAACCTCACCGGGACGTCACCGGGCGCACCCTGAGAACCGTCCGGCGCGGAATCCGGGACGTCCCCGATGGTGCCCTGTCGGAAAAGTCAGGAAGATGGTGGGCATGCCAGCCCACACCGCCACTGCCGCGCGCGCAATCGACCTGAGAAAGATCTACGGAACCGGTGAGACCGCCGTCCACGCCCTCGACGGGGTGAACGCGGAGTTCGCGGCGGGGGAGTTCACCGCCATCATGGGTCCCTCGGGTTCGGGGAAGTCGACGCTGATGCACTGCCTCGCCGGCCTCGACACCGCCACGTCCGGTTCGGTGGTCCTCGGCGACACGGACCTGACCGACCTGTCGGACAAACAGATGACGCAGCTGCGGCGCGACCGCATCGGCTTCGTCTTCCAGGCGTTCAACCTGGTGCCCACGCTCACTGCACTCGAGAACATCACGCTGCCCGTCGACATCGCCGGCCGCAAGGTCGACCGCGAATGGCTGGACACCGTCGTGAACCGCCTGGGACTCGGCGACCGGCTCGACCACCGGCCCGGGGAGTTGTCCGGCGGTCAGCAGCAGCGCGTGGCGTGCGCCCGCGCGCTCGCCGGCCGGCCCGAGATCATCTTCGGCGACGAGCCCACCGGCAACCTCGATTCCCGTTCCTCGGGCGAGGTGATGTCGATCCTGCGGGCCGCGGTCGACGAGTTCGGGCAGACGGTCGTGATCGTCACCCACGATCCGCGTGCGGCCAGCTACGCGGATCGGGTGGTGTTCCTCGCGGACGGGCGCATCGTCGACGAGATGCGCGACCCGACCGCCGACTCGGTCCTCGACCGGATGAAGCAGTTCGACGCCGTCGCCGTTCCCACGGCGAAGTAGGGCGAGCCGATCATGAGTGCGAATCCCATCCGCAGGGTTGCCCTGCGCAATCTCGCCGCCCACAAGGTGCGGCTGCTGCTGACCGTCCTGTCCGTGGTGCTCGGCACCGCGTTCGTCACCGGCTCCTTCGTCTTCACCGACACCCTGCAGCGCACATTCGACAGCATCTTCGCCGACGCCGCCAAGGGCGTCGACGTCCGCGTCAGCAGCGAACAGCAGGGCGCGAGCGGCGTCCCCGACTCCGACGTCGCCGTCGTCGCCGCGGTCCCCGGCGTGCGGACCGTGGTGCCGGCGTTCGGTGGGCCGGTCATCGTCCTCGACTCCGAGGGCGCGGCCATCCAGACCGGCGGCGCCCCCAGCGAGGGCACCGCCTACCTGCCCCCCGACCAGCAGCTCGGCGACCCCAACGAGTTCGTCGCCGGACAACCGCCCGCCGTCGACGGCGAGATCGCGCTCAACTCGAGCGCCGCCGAGCGTGCCGGACTGTCCGTCGGGGACCCGACGAAGATCCTCGCCGCCTCGGCCGGGATCGTCCCGGTCACGGTCAGCGGCATCTACGACGTCGAGACCGACACCGGCGGCTACGTCGGGGCGATGTTCACCGAGAACCAGGCCCGCACCCTGTTCACCGACGGCACGCACGTGCAGTACATCGACGTCGCCGGCGACGGTGTGCCCGCGGACGAGCTGCGGGACCGCATCGCCGCCGCCGTGCCCGGCCAGAAGGTCCAGACGGGCGCCGAGGTCAGCGAGGAGATCAAGACCGAGATCGAGGAGGCGCTGAGCTTCCTGAACTACTTCCTGCTCGCGTTCGGCGCGATCGCGCTGCTGGTGGGCACCTTCATCATCTACAACACCTTCTCGATGATCGTTGCGCAGCGACTGCGGGAGCTCGCGTTGCTGCGGGCGATCGGGGCGAGCCGCAGCCAGGTGGGCCGGTCGGTGAACCTCGAGGCACTGGTCGTCGGGATCGTGGGCAGTGCCCTCGGCATCGCCGGCGGCGTGGCCCTGGCCTACGGGCTGCGCTCCGCGCTCAACGCGTTCGACGTCGGCCTGCCCTCGGGCCCGCTGCAGCTCGCGCCGCGGACCGTGCTCGTGGCCCTGCTCATCGGCGTCGTCGTCACCGTGGTCAGCGCCTACGCGCCGGCCCGCCGCGCGAGCAAGGTCCCGCCGGTCGCGGCCATGCGGGAGGAGTCCACCGCGACCGTCGAGTCGCTGCGGCTGCGGACCGTCATCGGAGCCGTCGCCGCCGTGGCCGGTGCCGTCACCGTCGTCGTCGGCGCCCAGGGCACCGGCGGTGGCGCGGCCTCCACCGTCGGCGTCGGGGCCTTCGCCCTGATCATCGCGGTCCTGCTCGCGGCGCCCGCGCTGTCGCGGCCCTTCGTCGCGGGGCTCGGCGCGGTGTTCGCCCGCCCGTTCGGGGCCGTGGGCCGGCTCGCCCGCACCAACGCGGTGCGCAACCCCCGCCGTACCGCCGCCACCGCCTTCGCGCTCACACTGGGTCTGATGCTGGTGTCGGTGATCGGGGTGTTCGGCGCGTCCGCCAAGGAGAGCGTCAACTCGCTCGTCGACACCGGCGTCAAGTCCGACTTCATGCTCACCGGACCGCAGATGATCGGGGTGCCCGTGGGGGCCGCCGCCGCGGCGGCGCGGGCCGAGGGCGTGGAGGAGACCATCGCGATGCACGGCGTCCCGGCGCGCATCGGCGACGAGGACACGTTCGGCGTCGCGCTGTCCGGCCCCCTCGGCGACGTGCTCGAGGTCGACGTCACCGAGGGCCGGGAGGACGTCGCCGGCACCGACCTGCTGGTGTCGCAGACCACGGCGGGCGAGAAGGGCTGGAAGGTCGGCGACGCGGTCACCCTCACCAGCCGCGACGGCGAGGACGTCGGCACGACGGTGAGCGGCATCTTCGCCGACAACCAGTTGCTCGGCTCGTGGGTCGTCTCCGAGGAGGTCTACCAGCAGTTCACCCCGCCTGCGTCGCGCTCGGACTTCGTGGTGTTCGTGAACACCGCGGCCGGCAGCGATCCGGAGACGATCCGCACGGCGCTCGAGGACGCCACCAAGCAGTTCGTCGTGGTCCAGGTGCTCGATCGGGAGCAGTTCAAGGGCCAGCAGGCCGCCCAGATCGACACGCTGCTCGCCGTGCTCTACGGGCTCCTGGCGCTGGCGGTGGTCATCGCGGTCCTGGGCATCGTCAACACCCTCGCCCTGTCGGTGGTGGAGCGGCGCCGGGAGATCGGCATGCTCCGCGCGGTCGGCATGCAGCGGGTCCAGGTCCGCCGCACGATCTACATCGAGTCGATGCTCATCGCGGTGTTCGGCGCGGTCGTCGGTCTGGTGCTGGGCCTGGCGTTCGGCTGGGGCTTCGTCCGGACGCTGGCCGACCAGGGCCTCGACAAGATCGCCGTCCCGTGGGGGCAGGTGATCGCCATGCTCGTCGGTTCCGGCGTGGTCGGTGTGCTCGCCGCCCTGTGGCCCGGCGTCCGTGCCGCACGCACGCCGCCGCTCGAGGCGATCTCCGACATCTGACGCGACGGGACCCCCGCCCGTCTCCCTCCGCCCCCGGTGCCCCGCGCGCCGGGGGCGGAACTCGTGCTGCCGCAGGCGCGACCCGGCCGCGGTGACCGGGACCCTCGTCTCCGGACGTGAGTTGTCCACAACCGGCCCGTTCTTCCACAGTTTCACGCCGGCGGCAGTGCGCCCCGCCGCGGCAGGCGCGCAGCGGATTACGCTGCTGCGCCGAGGGGGTGGATCGAATGGATCTTCGGCAGTTGCAGCGGTGGGACCCGGATGCGCTGGACGGTCTCGGCGCGGTGCTGGACCGGCATGCGGGGGAACTCGAGCGGATCGGCGCGCAGATCACCGCGTCGGGACGGTTCGACGGACAGTGGTCGGGGCTCGCGCACGCGGCCGCCGAGCAGCGGCTCGATGACGTCACCGGCGGGATCGTGCGACGGTCCGACGCGTATCGGGAGGTGAGCCGCTGCGCGGCGTGGTGCGCGCCGCGGCTGCGGGCACTGCGCGCGGAACTCGACGACGCGACCCGCTGGGCGCGGGACCGGGCGTTGACCGTGCGGGACGACGGAACCGTCGCGGGCGGACCGGGTACCGACCCGGAGCGGCACGAGGCACAGGCCCGCATCCGTGCGGTCCTCGACCGGGCCGAGACGCTGGATCGGCGGGCCGCAGCCGACCTCGGCCGGGTGCCGGACCAAAGCCCTTCGCGTCCGCTCGGTTTCGGGGGCGTGCGCGCTGCGCCCGCGTCCACCCCGGCGGTGCCGGCGCCCGGGACGGCGGCGGCCCAGGTGGCTGCGTGGTGGGCCGGACTCGACCACGGCGAGCGCACGAAGGTCGTCACCCTGGCACCCGAGCTGATCGGCAACCTCGACGGCGTGCCGGCCGCGGTCCGCGACCTGGCCAACCGCGCGCAACTGGCGGGGGAACGGCGCCGGCTCGAGGAGGTCGCCGCCCGATTGCAGGCCCAGCTCGACGCCGATCCGCTCGGCGGACTGGCGAGCAACGCCGACGCCGGACTCGCCCAGACCCGCAACAAGATCGCCGCGCTCGACGCCATCGAGACGACGCTGGCCCGCGAGGACAGGCGGCTGCTGGGCCTCGATCTGTCGGGCCGGGAAGCGATGGCCGCGGTGGCGGTCGGGGACGTCGACACCGCCGACCACGTCACCGTGTTCACCCCCGGCGCCGGCTCCACGGTGCAGGGCAACCTCGCCGGGTACGACACCCGGATGGCGGCGCTGCGGGAGGAGGCCATGCGCCACCTGCAGGAGGCCGGCCGTGCCGCCGAGTCGGTCGCCGCCGTGACGTGGCTGAACTACCAGGTGCCGCAATGGGGCTGGGGCCTCGCCCGCACCGAGCTGAGCCCGGTGTCGGACCTCGCGGCGGTTCGTGCCGCCCCGCGGCTCGCCGGCTTTCTCGACGGTCTGTACGCCGAGCGGGACCCGCACGTCACCGCCGTCGGTCACTCCTACGGTGCGCTCGCCACCGGCCTGGCGCTGCAGCAGGGTGTCGGGGTGGACGCCGCCGTGTTCCTCGGCGCCCCGGGAATCGGCACCGACGACGTCGCCGAACTCGGTGTGCCGCCGGGCGCGACGTACCTCGTGGAGGCCGACCGCGACCCGGTCGGTGACGTCGGCACGTTCGACGGCGATCCGAGTTTCCTCGACGGCGTGACCCACCTGTCGAGCGACGCCGGGGCGGACGCGTCTGGCCGGCCGCGGCTCGGCTCGACCGGGCACAGCGAGTACCTGAGCGACGGAACGATGAGCCTGTACAACGTCGCCGCGGTCGTCGGCGGCCTCCCGGATCGAGTGGTGCGATGAAGGTTCTGCGCGTCGGTGTGCCGGTGCTGGCCCTGTCGCTCGCGGGGTGCGCGGGCGGGCCGGTCCCCGTCGCCGTGCCCGAGCCGGTGGCGGCGGACCGCGCCGGTGCCGTCGAGTACTACACCCGGGTCCAGCGCGACGCGATGGCCGCCCTGTCGGACGCTTTCCCGGAGATGCAGTTCCGGCAATCGGACCCGGCCACGACGGCCTACTGCGAGCTGCCCGACGGATCGGCGGGCACCACGGTGTTCCTCCCGATCCACCTCTCCGATCGGCCGGTGCCGCCGGGGCAGCTGGAGCGGGCGGCGCGGGTGTTCGAGGAATCGTTGGCGGGCACCGGTTTCCGCGGTGCCCGGTCGCTGCCGGTCGAGACCGGGCTCCAGATCCGGATGTTCGCCGCGGACGGCTCCTCCATCTCGTTCGGCAGCTATCTCGCCGTGACGGTGGGGCTGACGGTGGGGTGCTACCCGGACCGGCCGTAGTGAACTCCCCGTGCCCGCCGGTGTGCGACGAGGGCAGAAAGGGTCGGGAGGCGAGGAGCGGGGGAGGTTCCTCATATGCACGTTAATATCCCTATTGCGCGGATAGTGAGGGAAGTTTAAGGTATTCATGTGAGTGAACGTCTCTATTCGGTGGACGAGGTGGCCGAAAGCCTGGGTCTACACGTGCGCACCGTCCGCAACTACGTGCGCTCCGGGCGGCTCCCCGCGGTCCGCATCGGCAAGCAGTACCGCATCGCGCAGCAGGACCTCGAGGCCTTCACCGGCCGCCCGATGCCGCCCTCGTCGCACGAGTCGGCCGCCCGCCGGCGGCACACCGACGTGTCGAGCATCGTGGAGATCGACGCGGTCGGCGCCGAGACGGCCCACCGCCTCACCACTCTCGTGACGAGCGCGGCGGGCAACCGCCGTTCGGGCGACGAGCCGCTGCGGATCGAGACGGTGTACGACGAGAGGAGGGCGAGGATGAAGATCGTCATCCTCGGCGGGCTGGCCGACACCGCCCGGCTGTTCGACTACATCGACGGGGTGCTCGAGTCATGACCACGATCTACACGTCCGAGGCCGGCGCCCGCGAGGTCCGGCGGCGCTATCGTGATGCCCTGCGGGACTGGCCGATTCCGGCCGAGCATGTGCGGGTACCCACCCGCCAGGGGGAGACCTTCGTGCTCGTCTCCGGTCCGGACGACGCGCCGCCCGTGCTGCTGCTGCACGGCTCGGGAGCGAACGCGACGATGTGGCGTGACGACATCGGCTCCTGGGCGCGGCATTTCCGAACCTACGCCGTCGACCTCGTCGGTGAACCGGGGGAGAGCGCGCCGTCCCGGCCGCCCCTGGCCTCCGACGCGTACGCGCTGTGGCTCGATGACGTGCTCGAAGGTCTGGGGGTCACGAGCGCTGCGATCGTCGGCGTGTCCCTCGGCGGCTGGATGGCGGTGGACTACGCCACCCGGCGCCCGGAACGGGTGACGCGGCTGGTCCTGCTGTGCCCCGGTGGCCTGGGCCGGCAGCGGATGGGCTGGCTGGTCAAGGCGATGTTCCTGCGTCTTTTCGGGCGCCGGGGGGCACTCCGTTCGGCGGCCGTCGTCACCGGCCTGGACACTCCCGAGACGCGTCCGGTCCTCGACGAGGTGGTGCTGACGTTCGCCCACTTCAAGCCGCGTACGGAGCGGTTGCCCGTGTTCTCCGACGACGCGCTGCGGCGGCTGACCATGCCCGCGCTCGTGATCGTCGGTGGCCGCGACGTCCTGTTCGACTCCGAGGGCACCGCCGACCGCGTGCACCGGTGCCTCCCGCACGCGACCGTCGAGGTGCTACCCGAGGCCGGGCACGCGATCCTCGGCCGGACGGAATCCGTCCTCGAATTCCTGCGCGACTGACCCGTCGCGCGGCAACCCGCTTCGGTCGAGGCGAATCCGCCAGGAAGAAGCGTCATGTCCCCGAACCTGCCTCACGAGACGGGCCGACCCGCGGACCGCCGCAGGATCGACGGTCGAATCGCGACTACCAGGGAGTTCCGGCTGGGATAGTGGTGGTTGTGAGCGACCATGCCCGGTCCGGACGCGTGGCGGAGTTGACGATTGCGTTGTCGTTGGCGACGGATCTGGGCACGGGGCAACCGATGGAGCACGGGTTGCGTACGTGCTGGCTGTCACTGGCCGCGTCGGAGGCACTCGGGCTGGCCGCGCCGGCGCGGTCCTGCGTGTACTACGTTGCGCTGCTTCGGTTTCTGGGATGCACGTCGGATGCGTCGGAGACCGCGGTACTGGCCGGCGGCGACGACATCGCATTCGACGCGACGATGGCGCCGATGCTGATGGCCGAGCCCGGTGAAGGTGTGCGCTATTTCGTCCGCCATCTGGCGCACGATCTCCCGTCGCACCGCCGCGTGGGGCGGATTGTGCGGGCACTGAGCGACCCGGACATGAATCGGCGCAGCCTGTCGCAACATTGCGAGGCGGGCGCCCGCCTCGCAACCCGCCTCGGGATGGCCGAATCCGTCCGTCGGTCGCTCGCGCATGCGTACGAGCGCTGGGACGGCAAGGGCTATCCGGCCGGCCTGGCGGCCGACGAGGTGCCGGTGGCGGTGCGGATCGTGACGGTCGCCCGAGACGCCGAGCTGTGGGCGCGCCGGGCGGGCTGGGCGGCAGCCACCGACGTGCTGTTGCACCGCAGGGGCCGCGCGTACGACCCGGCCGTGGTCGACGCCGTGGTCGCCGACGGTGAACACTGGCTCGCCGGAATCGGTGACGACCCGTGCGCGGCGGTCCTCGATGCCGAGCCGGCACCGGCCCTGACGATCGAGTCGGGCAACCTCGACGTGGCTCTGACCGCGGTGGCCGATTTCGCCGATCTGAAGTCGCCGTACCTTCGAGGCCACTCCACCGGTGTCTCGCGGCTGGCCGTTGCCGCCGCCGAAGCTGCCGGCCTTGCCACTGCCGACGCGACGACGCTGGGCCGAGCCGGACTGGTCCACGACGTCGGACGTGTCGGTATCCCCAACGGGATCTGGGATCGCCGGGGTCCGCTCAGCGCCGAGCAGTGGGAACGGGTTCGGCTGCACCCCTACCTCGGCGAGCGGGTCCTGCACCGCTGCGCGCTGCTGGCCCCCCTCGCCGACCTGGCGGCACGCCACCACGAGCGAGCCGACGGCTCCGGTTACCACCGCGGGGCCTCGGGAGACCAGCTCGGCCTTGGTGCCCGGCTGCTGGGCGCCGCCGATGCCTACCACGCGATGACCGAGAACCGGCCGCACCGGCCGGCGCTCACCCCGGCCGAGGCGGCGTCGCAGCTGCTCGACGAGGTCGACGCGGGCCGCTTCACCCGGGTCGAGGTCGACGCGGTGCTCGATGCTGCCGGTCAGGTGAGCCGCCCGCCGCGGGTCTCCCGTCCCGCGGGTCTCACCGAGCGCGAGGTCGACGTGCTGGCGCTCATCGCCCGCGGCCGCACCAACAAGGAAGTGGCGAGCGCCCTCGTCATCTCGCCCAAGACGGTGGGACACCACATCGAACACATCTACACCAAGGCCGGGGTCACCACGCGAGCGGGCGCGACGCTGTTCGCGATGGAGCACGGCCTCCTCTCACCCTGACCGGCGTCGGAAATGGGGCGAACGCCCGATGTGCGCCGGCGGCGACCGGTTCACACTCTCCGACAGGGACCGAAGACGAGGGAGGAAGCCGTGCCCACGATCGACATCAACGACGCCAGAATCTATTTCGAGCGCACGGGGTCAGGGCGGGGGATCCTGTTCGTGCACGGTATGTGCGGCGACGCCGAGGTCTGGGCAGACCAGGCACGGCGGTTGTCGGACCGCTACACGTGCGTGCGCTACGACCGCCGGGGCCACAGCCGAAGTTCCCGCGGCGACGCCACGATCAGCGACTCCCTGCACGCGGACGACGCCGCCGCCCTGATCGAAGCCCTGGAACTTGCCCCTTGCCTGCTGGTGGGATCGAGCAGCGGCGCCGCCGTCGCCGTCGAGGTCGCGTTGCGCCACGGTCACCTGCTCCGCGGCGCGGTGTTCAGCGAGCCGCCGCTGTTCAGCCTCGATCCGGTTGCCGGCCGGGTCGTCCTCCGCGACGTGGTGCCCCGCGTCGAGCAGGCCACCGCCGCCGGCGGACCGGCCGCCGGGGTCGACGCGTTCTTCTCCGTCGTCTGCCCGGGGCTGTGGTCGATGATCGACGACGAGCGAAGGAACCGCTATCGAGCCAACGCCGACATCGGCTTCACCGACCTGCGGTCCCCGTCGCTCGAGGTCACGGCCGGGGACCTGGCCGCCGTGACAGTGCCCGCGCTCGTCGTCGCCGGAAGCGAAAGCCACCCGTCGCTGCGGTCGATCGCCCGTCAACTGGCCGCGGCCCTCCCCGACGCTCGCTTCGTCGAGCTGGAGGGCAGCGGCCACGTCACCTACGCCGAGCGGCCCGACGAATTCGCCGACGCCGCGTCGTCGTTCGCCACCGAGCTCGACCGGCGCACGGCAGCCGCACAGGGCGGCAGGTGAGACGGTCATGAGTCACCTGAGGGCTGCCGAGGGCAGAGCAACCCGATTCGACGTTCGATCCACCGATGGGACACCGCTGGCCGTGTGGGTCGACGGCGACGGGCCGCCGCTCGTCATGGTGCACGGGTCCCTCCGCGACCACACCACGTTCGGCCCCTTGGTGGACGAGCTGCACGCCGACGTCACCACGTTCGCGATGGACCGCCGAGGCTTCGGTGCGAGCGGCGACACACCGGGCTACGCCATCGAGCGTGATTTCGAGGACGTGGCCGCGGTCGTGGATGCCGTCGTGGCCCGCACCGGCGGGACTGTCGCGGTATGGGGTCACTCCTACGGGGCCAACTGCGCGATGGGCGGAGCTGCCCTCGCGCGCAACGTCGATCACCTCGTGCTCTACGAGCCGAGCCTGGGGATGGTCTATCCCGCGGGTTTGATCGATGCGATCGAGGAGGCGGTGGCTGCCGGCGACATGGAAACAGCGATCCGTGCAATCCTCGTCGAGATCCTGGAGTTGACCGAAGAGGAATGCGACACAATGCGATCGGGTCCGCAATGGCCGGCCCTCCTCGCCGCTGCGCCCACCGTGTCCAGGGAGTGCAGAGCCGAGGAGAGCTGGGTGTATCGGCCCGGCCGGTTCGACGGGATCGCGGCCCCGACGCTCCTGCCGGCGGGCACCGAAAGCCCTTCTCGGCTGAACGAGGCAACTCACCGCGCAGCGGGTGCAATTCCCGACGCCCGGATCCAGATGCTCGAAGGGCATGCCCACATGGCCCACAAGACCGATCCCGCCATGGTCGCCACCGTCATCGGCCGGTTCATCCGGTCGTAGAGGCGGCCGCCCCCGCCTCAACGCCATCTCCTACCGGCGGTACCCCCGAAGACCGCGGGACATCACATGAACTAAGTGCATGTAATCGTATGCACAATATGAGTTGGATTTATGTGAGTGGAGTCACTTCAATGGGTGCATGACCAGCAGCACTCCCGCGAGTTCCGACATCGACCTCTTCGCCGACGAGGTCCTGACCGACCCCTATCCGACGTACGCCGAACTCCGCGATCTCGGCGCGGTGGTGCATCTGCCCGCCAACGACGTCTATGCCCTCACCCGGTACGACGTCATCCGCGACGCCCTGGCCGACCCCGGCACCTTCTCGTCCCGGACGATCGGCTTCAACCCGATGGTCAACGAGGCGCTCCGAGGCACGTCCCTGGCCTCCGACCCGCCGATCCACACCGAACTGCGCGCGGCGCTCACCGAGAACCTCACCCCGCGGGCGCTGCGGGGACTCAAGGGCCAGATCGAGGCCAAGGCCGATGCGCTGGTCGCGGACCTGGTGGCCGAGGGATCGTTCGAGGCCATCGATGCGCTGGCCCGCGCCTTTCCGCTCGAGGTCGTCGCCGACCTGATCGGCTTCACCGGCGCGGCGCGCGACAACATGCTGCGCTGGGGACAGGCCGCGATCGAGGTCATCGGCCCGATGAACCAGCGGACGGCCGAGAACTTCCCGATCGCGGGTGAACTCTACGAATGGTGCGCCGGGGTCCGGGCCGAGGATCTGGCACCGGGGTCGGTGGGTCGCGGGATCTTCGATGCCGAGGCCCGGGGCGTCATTCCCCCCGACACCGCCGGCCACATCATCCACCAGTACCTCGGTGCGGGGGTGGACACCACGATCACCGCGCTCGGCAACATCGTCGCGCTCTTCTCGGCCTTCCCCGACCAGTTCGACCTGGTCCGCCGGAATCCCGCCCTGGTGCCGGCGGCCTTCAACGAGGCACTTCGATTCTGGGCTCCGATCCATGCCTGGGGCCGCTCGGTCACCGAGGACGTGGAGATCGACGGCACCCTGGTGCCGGCCGGATCCCAGGTGGCGATCCTCTTCGGTGCGGGCAACCGCGACCCGAGGCACTACGAGAACCCGGACGCCTTCCTGGTCGAACGGAACCCGGTCGACCATCTGTCCTTCGGTTACGGTCCGCACGGCTGCGCCGGTCAGGGTCTGGCCCGTCTCGAAGCTCACGCCGTCATCGCGGCACTGGCGAATCACGCGCAGCGGCTCGTGGCCGCCGAGCCGGTTCGCGTGCCCAGCAACATCACCCGTTCCATCGACGAACTCGAGATCCTGAAGGTGGTCCCCGCATGAAGATCGTGCTCGACAGGCCCCGTTGCGAAGGCCACGGACTGTGCGAAGAGGTCGCTCCCGCACTGATGCACCTCGACGACGAGGGCGAACTGATCATCGACGTCGGCGAGCTCCCCGAGGGCAGCACCGAACTCGCCGCCGCAGGTGCCGCCGTCCGGGTCTGCCCCGTGGCCGCCCTCAAACTGGCCTGACACCGACAGCCGCAGGAACGGAACCCACATGAACGGCACCGACATGAACGGCACCGAAGCTCCCCGACGAATCGTGGTCGTCGGCAACGGGATTGCCGGCCAGACGGCCTGTGACAGCCTGCGCGCCGCGGGTTTCGACGGCGACCTGACCATCGTCGGGGACGAACCGCGGGCGGCCTATTCGCGGCCCGCGCTCTCGAAGGCGCTCCTGGTCGACGGTGGTTCCCACGAACTGGCCCCGCCCACGCACGAGGCCACCGAGGTGCTCGGGGTCGCAGCGGTGGGCCTCGACGTCGAGTCCCGCCGCGTGAGTCTCGCCGACGGATCGGAGCTGAGCTTCGACGGACTGGTGATCGCGACGGGTTCCCGGGCCCGGCGCCTCGGTGGTCCCGACAGCCCGGAGCTGACCTTGCGCACCCTCGACGATGCCCTCGCGTTGCGGGAGCGGCTGGCGGCGCGGCCGTCTGTCGTGGTCGTCGGCGCCGGCCCACTGGGCATGGAGATCGCGTCCGCGGCGCTGTCGGCGGGATGCGAGGTCACGCTGGTGGCCGACGGTAGGCCGATGCTCCCGCATCTGGGTCCGTGCCTGTCCGAAGCGTTCACCGCGGCTGCGGTCGCCCAGGGGCTGAAACTGGTCGACGGTACCGCCGCCGGAATCGACGGCGCGCGTGCCGTGGTCCTGAGCGACGGCTCACGGGTCGAGGCCGACCTGATCGTCACCGCGATCGGCGACATTCCCAACACGGAGTGGCTGGCCACCAGCGGACTGATGGTCGACGGCCGCCTCGAGGCGGACTCGCGCGGGCGAGTCGCGCCCGGCATCGTCACGGCCGGTGACGTCGCGGCGATCCCGACGCGTGGGGGTGTGCGCCGGATTCCGCTGTGGAGCAGCGCGATCGAGCAGGCCAAGGTCGCGGCCGTCGCGCTCCTGGCCGGCGACGCCGCGCCCGAACTCGACCTCGATCCGTACTTCTGGACCGAGCAGTTCGGGTTGAACCTCAAGGCGGCCGGCCACCTGCCGGCGGCCGGCGAACCCGAGTTCCTCGTCGGTGACAGCCCGCACGGACCGTCGGTGATGCGCTGGACGCACGACGACGGACGCGGCGTCGCGGTCGCCGTCAATCACCGGATCCCGATCCCGAAGCTGCGCCGCATGGCCTCGGCCGACGCGTGACGCCGCAGTCTCGACTGACGCCGCAGTTTCGACTGACGCCGCAGTTTCGACTGTCGCCGCGGGGTCGGCCGACGGATACGTAGAGTTCGTGTGGATGAACCAACCGCTCGACCACCCGAGCGATCCGGACCTGGGACGGCTCGCCTCGGTCAACCTCAACCTGCTGGTGCCGCTGCTGGCACTGCTCGAGGAGGGGTCCGTCACCCGCGCCGCGGCCCGGGTGGGCATGACCCAGCCCGCGATGAGCCATGCCCTGGGCCGGATGCGCCGGCTGATCGGCGACGACCTGGTGATGCGGCAGGGGAGCGGCCTGGTGCTCACCCCGCGCGCCCTGGAACTGATCGCTCCGCTGCGTGACGTGCTGCGGCAGACCGCGCGGGTGGTGGACTTCCCGGGCTTCGATCCCGCTCGCGACAGCCGCACCATCACGGTGGCGATGACCACCAGCACCGCCTTCGTGGTCGGGCCGAATCTGGCGCGACTGATCGCCGAGCGGGCACCGAATGCGACCCTCCGGATGCGCAACTTCGTCGAGCCGCATCCGAGCGACTTCACCGACGACGGGGTGGACGTCGTACTCGTGTCCGAGGCGTTCTCCTCGCCGTACCCGCGCCACCGGCTCTACGAGAACCGCTGGGTGGTGATCGCCCACCCGGACAGCGATCCCGAGGCGTCTGCGCTGGACCTGCTCACCTCGCTGCCCCACGTCACCTACGACTCCCGGCACCGGGTGGCACCGTACGCCGCGATGGACGCGCACGGCGTCCATTACCGGATCGGGCAATTGATCTCGGACCACCTGCTCATCCCGCATCTGGTGGCAACGGCCGGTGGGGTGGCGGTACACACCTTCCGGGTCGCTGTCGCGATGCGGGAACGGGTGAACCTCCGCATCGAGGAGTTCCCGCTGCCGGTCTCTCCGTTGGGTGTCGACATGGTGTGGAACCCGCGCCTGGCAGATCGGGAGTTCATCGGCTGGTTGCGGGGGATCCTGGTCGACGCGTCCGCCTTCGAGCCGGCGGCACCGACGTCCCGGGCGGCCCGTGACGGGTGATCGTCGGGGACGGACTTCCTCGTGCCGATGCTGAGCCTCAGTCGTCCGATGCGAGCAGGTGGCACCAGGATCCGGTGAGTTCGTCGAGACAGATCTCGCGGGGGGGCCGCCAGCCGACCGAGAAGTAGCGGCGCGAGAGGTACTCGAGCTGGCCGAACGCGAGCACGCAGCGGATCCGGCGACGGTCCGGCGGGAATCGGTTCGCCAGGTTCAGCCCCTCGGTCATCTGGCCGACCGCGTCCTCGAACCACTGCTCGGTCCTGGCCGCGACGTCCGGCTCATGGGCGGCCTGGTAGGACGCGGTGAGGTAGGGCTTGATCTCGTCCCACTGCGAGAACTTGCGGTCCAGCCACTCCTGGATCCGGTCGCGCGAGCCGGAGGCGACCACTGCGGTCAGCGTGGGGTCGTCGGCCGTCGTGAGGATCGCGTCGACCTTCGTCAGCAGTGCGCTCATCACCTCGGCCTTGGACGCGAAGTGCAGGTAGAACGTGGTCCGGGTCGAGCCGGCGGCGGTGGCGATGTCGTCGATCGTGGTCGCGGCGTAGCCCTTGGTTCCGAACAGCTCGAGTGCCTTCGTGAGGAAGAGCTCGTAGGTCATCTGCTTCTGTGCGGCACGGAGCGACATGGGCTCGGATTCTAGCTGCAGTACAGCCACTGACTTGTCAGCACAGTCACATGTCGATATGCATCGTTACTTGACATGATGTAATGCGAACGCCTACTGTGATACACACCACGTCGTGCTGACGCGACGCTGACGAAAGGAAGTGCCGATGACTGGCGCCCACACTGCCGAGAGCAACACCGTCCATACCGTCCTCGGCCCCGTTCCCGCCGACGAGTTGGGGGTTGTCTCGGTTCACGAGGCGCTGTTGTCGGTGGTTCCGGGCGCGGAGCACGCATTCGACATCACCATGGACCGCGCCGAGATCTTCGAGACCCTGGCCGCGAAGCTGACCGATTTCCGTGAACACGGCGGACGGACGATCGTCGACAGCACCGGCATGTTCCACGGTCGCGACGTGAAGCTGTACGAGGCACTCTCCCGCACGACAGGCGTGCACATCGTCGCGTCCACCGGCATGGGCCCGGAGAACCTGCTCGGCGGCTATTTCCTCACGCCGCAGACCGACCCGCCCACCCCGTGGCCCGCGGAGAAGTTCGCCGACCTGTTCACCAGGGAGATCACCGAGGGCATGGTGGTTCCCCGCGTCGAGCGCCGCGGCGCCGCAGGCCTGGTGACCACCGCCGCGGATCCCGACGGTATGACCGCCACCGAGGAGAGCCTGTTCCGCGGCGCGGCCCGCACCGCCCTCGCTACGGGAGTCGCGGCCTCGATCCGCTACGGGAACGACGCCGTCCACGACCTCGGGATCGTCCTGGTCGAGAAGCTGCCGGCGGACCGCGTCGTCGTCGGCGGTCTCGACCGCAAGGACGCGATCGCCGCCGGCGCACCGTTCGAGATCGCTCGCCGCGGAGCCTTCGTCGCCCTCGACCACGTGGGCACGGCCGACGACATCCACGTCACCGACGAGGAGCGCGCCGCCGTGATCCGCGAACTGATCGAGGCCGGGCACGGAAACCGAATCCTGCTCTCGTGCAACGCGACCGGCGTGTCGAAGGGCGAACCCGGCGGAGGCACGGGCCGGCCCGGCCGCGACCTGCCGTTCAGCTACGTGCTCTCGACGTTCGTGCCCCTGCTCGCCGCGCAGGGTCTCGGCGACGAGGACATCCAGCGCATCCTCACCGGCAACCCGCGCGACCTGCTGGCCGTGCGCTGACGCCCCACCCGAAACCGCCGAAGAGATTTTCCCGAAGGGGAGTTGTTGTGTCGAGAGTGAACACCGTTCTGGGTCCGATCGCGACCGAGGAACTGGGCATCGTCGCCATCCACGAACACATCGGATACGGCATGCCCGGCTCCGAACTGGACACCCGATGGTGGAAGACCCCCGAGGAGCGCTACGAGGAGACCGTCCCGAAGCTGCGCAAGTTCCATGAATACGGGGGCGGCACCTTCGTCGACGTCACCGGCATCTGCAACGGCCGTGACATCGACTACTACAAGTCGCTGTCCGCCAAGACCGGCGTGAACATCATCGCCTGCACCGGATTCGTCGGCGGTGACACCGCCCTGCCGTTCTTCGAACGGGCGAGCGTGGACTACCTGACCCGGCAGTTCGTGCACGAGATCACCGTCGGCATCGGCGACACCGGCAGCCGCGCCGGCGTCATCAAGGTCGGGGTGAGCCGTGGTGGCCGGATGACGGAGCTGGACAAGCGCATCTACCGTGCTGCCGCTCGCGCCGCGCTGAGCACCGGCGTGCCGATCCTGACCCACCTGGCGATCGACGCCGAGAACGCCATCACCATCTTCAACGAAGAGGGCCTCCCGCTGGACCGCGTGCTGTTCGGGCACGCCGACGACGGCGTGAACGCCGAGAAGACGCGCGACACCTGGATCGCCGAACAGGGTGGCCGCGTCGGCTTCGACACCTTCGGATACGAGACCGAACTCGAGGACCCGCCGTTCTGGGCCCGGCCGCGCAAGGAACGCCTGGACCACTTCCTCCGGTTCCTCGGGGAGGGCCACCTCGACCAGGCACTCGCCGGCGTCGATGCCAACTGCAGCCCGCTCGGGTGGCCGGGTGTCAAGGGCCACACCGTGAACTACCTCTTCGAGGACCTCATCCCGGATCTGCGCGAGGCCGGTCTGGACGAGGCCACGATCACCAAGCTGTTCGTCGAGAACCCGGCCGACTTCCTCACGATCCAGTCCTGATCGCCCCAGGACAACCCAGCGCATCCACTCCCAGGGCGCTCCCGTACGCCCGACCCAGAGAGAAGAGACCCATGCAGCCTTCAGACCTGAAGAACCTCCGCGTCGCCATCGTCGGCGCGGGATACGCCGGCGCGGCGGCGGCCAAGGCACTGAGCCTGCTCGGCGCCGATGTCGACGTGTACGAGCAGGCCACCGAGGTCCGGGAGGTCGGCGCCGGCATCGGTCTGCGTCCGTCCAGCATGGACCGCTTCCGCGAATGGGGGATCTTCGACGCGATCGCGAACGTGAGCTCGCCGAGTGACTACTTCGAGATCCTCACCGCCACCGGTGATCCGATCATGAAGGACACCTGGCCGGCCTCCGCCGACCAGACGAAGACCTACCTGATCCACCGCGGTGACTTCATCGACGCTCTCCTGGGCGTGCTCCCCGACGGCATGGTGCACCTCGGTCACAAGCTGCAGACCGTCGAGGACCGGGGCGACCGTTCCGTCCTCACCTTCACGAACGGCACGACCGTCGAGGCCGACCTGGTCGTCGGCGCCGACGGCATCAAGTCGGTGGTGCGCCGGGAGCTGTTCAGCGACAAGGACCCACGGTTCTCCGGCGAGCACGCCTACCGCGCAGTGATCTCCGTCGACGACGCCCACGGGATGGTCACCGACGACAATCTCCGGATGTACATCGGCAAGGGAACGAAGGTCTACCTGCTGCCGCTGCGCCACCGGGGCCAGGTGTCCTTCGACATCACTGCCCTGTGCCCGGACAGCACCTGGGCGCCGCAGATCACCAAGGACGATCTCCTGAGGACCGTCGAAGGCTTCGACGAACGCATCGTGAACATCACACGCGACCTCGACATGGACACCGTGAACATCCGCGCGGTCTACGACATCGACCCGGTCGACACGTGGCACTCGGACTCGGTCGTCCTCGTGGGCGACGCGGCCCACTCGATGCTGCACCACCAGGGCCAGGGCGCGAACTCGGCAATCCTGGACGCCGGCGGTCTCGCCGACGCCCTGCGGGAGGCGGACTCCGTCAGGGAGGCGCTCGCGTCGTACCAGGCAACCCGCAAGCCGGTGACGGACGAGCTGCAGCGCATCTCCCGTCAGGGATGGACCGAGGACGAGGTCAACGACGTCTTCCCCGGGCAGAAGCCGTCGTCCCAGGCGTCCGTCTCCCAGCCGCAGGTCTGACGCCATGGCACTGCATCCTCAGATCGCACAGGTCCTGGCGAACCTGCCGGCCCCGCCCGAGGGCCCGCTCGACCCCGCGGCCATGCGTGCAGCGGAGGAGTCGCAGGTTGCTCCCGTCGAGGAGCGCCTGCCCCTCCACGCCGTCGAGGACACGACCGCGCAGACCCCGTCGGGGGACGTGCCGGTCCGGATCTACACCCCGGTCGACGCCGACTCGTACGGACTGCTGGTGTACCTCCACGGCGGCGCGTTCTTCCTCGGAAGCCTCGACACGCACGACCACGTCGCGCGGAACCTGGCCGCGGAGACCGGGCTGAAGGTCGTCTCCGTCGGCTACCGCCGGGCACCCGAGGCGGCGTTCCCGGCCGGCCTCCAGGACTGCCTCGGGGTGGTCCGGTGGGCCGCCGAGAACGGCGAGGCCCTGAAGTGGAACGGTGAGACCCTTGCGCTGGCCGGTGACAGTTCGGGCGGCACCTTCGTCGCCGCCGTCGCCGCGATGGCCCGCGACGAGGGATTCGACCGCATCACGCATCAGGTCCTGTACTACCCGTCGCTGGATCTGGACTTCGACGTCGACCGCTACGCTTCCCTGCGGGAGAACGCCGAAGGGTACGGCGTGGAGACGGCCGGACTGAAGGGCTTCAACTCCTTCTACGTCGACAGCGGTGCCGACCCGGCCGACCCGCTCGTCTCCCCGATCAAGCGTGAGGATCTCACCGGGCTGCCCCCTGCGCTGATCGTCACCGCCGAGTTCGACCCCATGCGCGACGAGGGCGAGCTGTACGGCCGGCGTCTGACCGAGGCCGGAGTGGACGCGACGGTGCGGCGCTACGCGGGCGCCAATCACGGTTTCGTCCAGAACTTCTCGTGGATCCCGGAGTTCCACCGGGCGTTCGAGGAGACGGCGGAGTTCCTTCGGCAGGCCCGACCCGGCCGGGGGGAGTGACGTGGTGCAGGACGTGACGATTCATCCGCTCGTCTCACCCTGGGGTCGATTCGGTCTCTACAGCTTCTTCATCGACGCCCCGGAGCCGGCGATCGTCGACACCGGGATCGCCTCGTCGCCCGCCGAGGGCATGGCTCCTGCGCTCGAGGCTCTCGGGCGCAGGATCGAGGACGTGCGCTGGATCCTGTTGACCCACGGCCACATCGACCACATCGGTGGGGCGCACGCCCTGTGGGAACTCACCGGCAGACGGGCCCGGGTCGTGATCCACGAGGCCGACGCGCACCTGTTGCGCTCGCGGCGGGCCCACGTCGACGAGTACCTGTCGGTGCGTGGGCAGTACCTGCACGATCCCGAGGGCGCTGCGAAGCAGACCGCCACCGCGGAGGCCGTCATCTCCGGGGAGATGGAGCCGACGATGCTGGTGCGGGGCGGCGAAAGGCTGTCCCTCGGCGGCGACGTCACCGTCTCGGTGCATTCCATCCCCGGGCACACCGCAGGATCGGTCGCGTACGTCGTCGAGGGGCAGAACTCCGTGTTCGTCGGCGACGCCGTGCAGGTCCACGGGGCGGCCAACGGCTTCCCCGGCTACGAGGATCCGGACGCGTACCGGTCGAGCCTGCAGTACCTGCGGGACGAGATCCGCCCGAATCACCTGTACCTGGGGCATCCGTACCGTCGGGCGGACGGTGTCGCGTACGGCGTCGAACTCGATCGGGACCAGGCTGCCGAGGCACTCCGGGAGAGTGTGGACATCGAGGGCGGCGTCCGCGGCGCGGCCCATCGGTGCCTGTGCGCCGGTCTGCAGGAGACGGACTCGGCGTACTCGCCGTTCGCGCCGGTGGCGGAGGAACTCGGCTACGAGGGGGATCCGACGCTCGAACCGTCCCCGTTCTTCACGTCGCTGCACGGCTACCGCACACAGTTCACCCAGAAGTCTTGACAGAGGATAGGAGTCGCAGACTCATGGCCGATTTCGAAGAATTCGACGCGGGTGGGCAGACCATCCACATCCACAAGGATCTCCGGGTCCCGATGCGGGACGGGATCGAGCTGGCGGCAGACGCCTACCAGGGTGTCGACGACAAGCCTCGACCGGCGCTGGTCGCGCTGAGCCCCTACGGCAAGGAGCTGCAGGCGCTCGCCCTCACGACGCCGCCGCAGCGTCGCCCCAGCCCGATGTGGGACGGCTGCATCGAAGCCGGGGACATCGCCCGCGTCGTCGCGGAGGGCTACGTTCACGTGATCGGCGACCTGCGCGGCTCCGGCGCCTCCGAGGGCGAACACATCGGCAACTACAACGCCGGCGGCGTGCCGCTGGGGCAGGACGCCTACGACTTCATCGAGTGGGTCGCCGAGCAGCCGTGGTGCGACGGCAACGTCGGCATGATCGGCATCTCCTATTTCGGGTCGATGCAGGTGCTCGCCGCCGCGGAGCGTCCGCCGCATCTGAAGGCGATCTTCGTCAGCGGCGGCCACTACGACTTCTACGAGACCACCTACCACGGCGGCATCATGTGGTTCATGCCGCGGGCCGCCCGCGAGGGCCGCGGCGGCGACTCCGGCTGGGCCTTCACCGACAACGTCAAGTCCCGCATGCTCGAGACGTACTCCCCGGAGGAGATCAGGGAGCGCGTCGCCGAGCGCCTCGAGGATCCGGATGTGGCCGCCTGGCCGAACCTGGTCCACGTGCTGAACTACCCGAAGCACCACGAGGCCTGGTTCGACATCGTGATGAACGAGCTGGACGGCGAGTGGTACGAGGAGCGCAACCCCATCACTCTGGCCCCGAACATCGACATCCCGGTCTATCTGCAGATCGACCAGGGTCGCGGCTGGACGATGGACGGCACGATCGAACTCTTCGACGCGCTGAAGGGTCCGAAGAAGCTGGACATCGGCCCGTACCCGCCCATGCAGTCGCGCCCCTTCATCGAGGAGCACGACAAGATGTTCCGCTGGTACGACTACTGGATCAAGGGCATCGACAACGGGATCATGGACGAGCCCGCGGTGAGCGTCTTCGTCGAGGGCTCGCGTGAGCGGGTGACCGGCAACCAGTGGCCGCCGAAGGACATCGAATACACGTCCCTCTACCTGCGCCCGCGCGGCAAGCTCTCCACCGAGCCGGAGCCGATGGGTGCGCAGTACGCCGCCCCGGACGGCTTCTATCAGGCCCCGCTGACCGTCACCGACAAGGTCGAGATCCTGAGGTGGGAGACCCCGGTGTTCGAGGAGTCGACGGAGATGATCGGCACCGGTGCCGCGCACATCTTCGCGGAAATCGACCAGCCGGACTCGAACTTCATCCTGCGCCTGTGGGACTACGCCCCGGGCGGCAAGCGCCAGCTGATCACCACCGGCTACCTGAAGGCCTCGCACCGCGAGCTGGACGAGCGCACCACCGAGGGCAACCCGTACCACCCGCACACCCGCGCTGTGCCGGTCGAGCCCGGGAAGATCGAGGAGTACGTGCTGCGCCTCTACCCGTTCGCGAACACCTTCCAGCCGGGTCACAAGCTGACCGTGGAGCTGTCCAACGGGGAGCCGCTGGCCGACGAGCACAACGCGCTGCTCCCGCCGGATGCGTTCCACCTGCCGGTGGGCCGCCCGGTCACCCACAAGATCTACCGGGACGCCGCCCACCGGTCCCGGCTCGTGCTGCCGTTCACGACGCGCAGGGCGGGGGAGAAGGAGTAGCGACAGCGGTTTCGGACGCCACGTCCTTCCGCCACGGTGCGTTACGCTCGGGCATCGTCCCGTCGGCGGAAGGGCAGTGATGCGTGCGGTGCTCGGCGTTGCGATCGATGCCGGTGAGGTCTGTGCGGTGCTCGTGGATGCCGACGTTCCGGCGCTCGGACCGTTCGACACGCAGCGGTGGGCCGCCGGCGAACGCGCGGACGCGGAGGCGGTGCGCCGGGCGCTCGCGGTGATGACCGAGCGGGCCGCGCGGGCCGGGGTGCCGTTTGCCCGCGCCGGACTGGTGGCGTCCGAGGCGGTCGTGCCGGACCCCGGGGAGACCGCGGTGCCGGTGCAGGCCGTGGGGGTCGACGAGGCCCGGCTGGCCTTCCTCGCCGCGGCCCCGGAACTCGAGGGTGTACGGGTGGTGGCACTGATCGGCCGCGGCGATGCGGCCACGACCGCGTCGGTCGCCGACATCCGTTCGGGGGCGGTCCTCGCGTCGGTCGCCGTGGCGGAGGACGACTTCGGTGGGATCGCCCCGGCCTTGCCGGAGGCCGCGGACGAGGCCGTGGCGCGGGCCGGGGTGGCGCCGGAGGCGCTGGCCTTCCTGGACCTGCGACCCGGCGACGCCGCGGTCGCCCGGGAGTTGTCCGCGGTGCTCGGCGTGCCGTTCGTGACCCCGCACGGCGTGCCGTGGCACCGGGCCACCGGAGCCGCGCTCGTGGCCGCACACACCGATCGGCCGCCGGTCCCGGCACCTTCCCCGGGCCGCCGGGTGGCGGTGCTGGTGTCGGCCCTCGTCGCGCTGGCCGTGCTGCTCGGCGGCGGGCTGGCCGTCGCCATCGGTGGGGCCGGACCGTCCGAGCCGCCGCGCCCGGCCGACGCCGTCCGGTCCGTGCCCGCACCGCAGACCAGCCTCTCGCCGGAGACCGGGACGCCGTCCGCGGTTCCGTGCCCGGGGCGCGACACTCCGGCCGCGCAGGCGCCCGAGGCCCGTCCCGCGGGCTGGTCGGTGCGGGCGTCCGACCCCGACCTCGGCCCCCACCCCGGCCCGACGCCGCCGACGACGACCGTCACCGCACCCCCGTGCGAATGACGTTCCCCCGGAATATCGTTCGATTCAGGCGCGGCGTGCGAGCCGGGCGCCGGCCGCACGCATGGCGTCGAGATCGGTGGCGACCATGATCTCCGCGAATCGGTCGCGGTAGTCACCGAGGTCGTCGCCGACGGATCCCACCACCGCCACCACCGGCACCGTGTGGACCCGGGCGAGGATCGCCGAGACGATCTTTCCGGCACGGGACTGTCCGTCGAGGCGGCCCTCGCCGACGACGACGAGGTCGGCGTCGGCGAGGGCCGCGTCGAAACCGACGGCGTCGAGCACGAATTCGGCTCCCGAGCGCAGGTCCGCGCCGAACTGCGCCCACATGCCGCCGGCGAAACCGCCGGCCGCGCCGGTGCCGTCGACCTCGCGCGGATCACGCGGAAGCGTCACGGCCGCGTCCTCGAGGCGCCGCGTGAGCCGCTCCACGGCCGTCTCGTCGGCGCCCTTCTGCGGGCCGAACACCACGGCGGCGTCGGCGTAGCGGGTGGTCACGTCCGTCAGCACCGTGACGGTGGCGGTGCCCAGGCCGCCGGCCTCCACGATGGCGGTGATCGCGCCGAGCCCGCCGTCGGTCGTGGCCGACCCGCCGGCCGCGACGACGATGTGCGTGGCGCCGCGCCGCAGTGCCTCGACCATCGCCAGCCCGGTGCCGTAGGTGTCCGCCGTCATCGGATCACGGAAGCCCTTGTGCGGTGTGGTGATTCCGCTGAAGGTGGCGAGTTCGACGACTGCGGTGCCGTCCTCGCCGAGTCCGAACGATCCCGAGCACGGTGCGCGCCAGGGGTTCACGGATTCCATCTCGATCGGCTCGAGGCCGAGCGCGCCGGTGAGCACGTCGAGGGTGCCGTCGCCGCCGTCGGCCACCGGCATCCGGATCGCCTCGAGCCCGGCGGATTCCGCGCCGGCCGCCACCTCCTCGGCGACCTCCGCGGCCCGGTACGTGCCCTTGAAACTGTCCGGAGCGATCAGCACCCTCACCGGTTCACCACCCATTCGAACGCCGCGGCCTCGGATCGGGCCCCCTGCGCAGCGCGGGAGCGGTTCGGCTCGCCCAGGTCGGCGACGACGGACTCCCCGAGCCGGACCAGGTCGGCGAACACCGCCGGGGTCAGCCAGGGGGGCCGGGTGGCGAAGAGCAGGTCCTCGCTCGCGGTGTTGCCGCTCGCGCCGGGGGCGAACGGGCAGCCGCCGAGACCGCCGAGCGAACCGTCCACCACCGCGGCGCCCGCCCCGATCGCCGCGAGGCTGTTGGCGACGCCCAGACCCCAGGTGTCGTGGCCGTGGAAGACGATGCGGCGGGCGGGGGAGTCGTCGCGCACCCGGGACACCAGCGCCGCGACCTGCGCCGGCACGGCCTGGCCGAGGGTGTCCGCCAGGACGATGTCGGCGGCGCCGTCGGCGCGGGGGTCGCACGCGATCTCGAGCACCCGGTCGGGGTCGACAGGCCCGTCGAACGGGCAGGTGAACGCCGTGGCCAGGCAGAGCTGGATGCTGCCGCCGGCAGCGCGGGCGTGCTCCACCGCGGCGGGCATCGCGGCGAGGCTCGCGTCGGTGTCCCGGCCGATGTTGGCACGGTTGTGTGCATCCGACACCGACAGGCAGTACTGGAAGTGCCGGGCGCCGGCGGCGGCCGCCTTCTCCACGTGCCGCGGCGTGGCCACCCAGATGTAGCAGCGGTCGAGTTCCTCGGGCGTGAGCATCCCGATCAGTTCGACGGTGCCGGCCATCGGGGGCACCAGATCGGGCCGGGCCATCGAGCCGATCTCGAGCTGCGGCACGCCGGCGGTCAGCAGGGCACGGACGATCTGTGCCCGGCGCTCGACGGGCAGCACCTTGCCGGTCAGTTGCAGCCCGTCGCGCAGGGTCACGTCGCGCAGTTGCGGTGCCCCGGCCCTCACGACACCACCGCTCACGACACCACCTCCAGGAGCTCGTCGATCTCGGCCTCGGTCCGGCCGAGCAGGCCGCCGAGGATCTCGCGGGTGTGTTCGCCCAGGTCCGGCCCGACGTTGCGGATCGGCAGCGACCGGCCGCCGAGCACGGGCACGATGCCCGGGAACCCGACCTGTTTCGGCTCGTCCTCGCCGACGTCGACGGCGAAGTGCTGGATCATGTTCCGGGCCCGGTACTGCTCGTCGTCGACGATGTCGGCCGCCGTGTAGATCGGCCCGCACGGCACCCCCGCGGCCTCGAGGATCCCGAGCACCTCGTCGCGCGGCCGGCGCCGCGTCCAGTCGGCGATCGCGGCGTCGAGTTCCTCCCGCCGGTCCCACCGCCCGTGGTTGGTGGTCAGGCCGGGATCGTCGGCGAGTTCGGGCCGCTCGATGGTGCGCATGTAGCGCTGGAAGATGGCGTCCGCGTTGCCGGCGATGATCACGGAGGTGCCGTCCGAGCAGGGGTAGGCGTTCGAGGGGGCGATGCCCTCCATGCGGCCGCCGACCCGTTCGCGCCGGACGCCGTAGGCGAGGTAGTCGGGAATCAGCGATTCCATCATCGACAGCATCGACTCGTTCAGGGCGACGTCGACGACCCGGTTCACCATCGGCAGCGACCCGATCAGCTGCCGCTGCAGCAGCGCCGTGACCGAGCCGAAGGCCGCGTACAGCCCGGCGATGGAGTCGCCGATCGACACCCCGACCCGCACCGGCGGCCGGTCCGGGTCCCCGACGAGTTCGCGGAACCCGCCGACGGCCTCGGCGACGGCCGCGAATCCGGGGCGATCCGCGAGGGGCCCCGTCTGGCCGAACGCGGAGATCCGGGTGATCACCAGGTCGGGCTTGATCTCCGACAGCACCTCGGGGCCCATGCCCCATTTCTCCAGGGTGCCCGGCCGGAAGTTCTCGAGCAGCACGTCGCAGTGGCGCACCAGATCGAGGATCACGGCCCGGCCCGCGTCGGTACGCAGGTCCACCACGATGGACTTCTTGTTGCGGTTCACCGTGCGGTACAGCATCGACGTGTCCCCGGCGTACAGGCGCCAGTTGCGCAGTTCGTCGCCGGTGCGGGGACGTTCGACCTTGATGACCTCGGCGCCGAAGTCGGCGAGCAGCCGGCCCGCGGTGGGTGCGGCGATGTAGTTGCCGAGTTCGAGGACGCGGATGCCCTCGAGAGGGCGCAGGATCTCCTCCGAGTTCATGGGCAACAGTGTGCCCTGTGCCGCTGCGCGGCGTGTGCCCTGTGCCGCTGCGCGGCGTGTGCCCTGTGCCGCTGCGCGGCGTGTGCCCTGTGCCGCTGCGCGGCGTGTGCCCTGTGCCGCTGCGCGGCGTGTGCCCTGTGCCGCTGCGCGGCGTGTGCCCTGTGCCGCTGCGCGGCGTGTGCCCTGTGCCGCTGCGCGGCGTGTGCCCTGTGCCGCTGCGCGGCGTGTGCCCTGTGCCGCTGCGCGGCGTGTACCCCGCACCGCCGGCGAGCGGACACGCCGCGCCCCTCCCGCGATCGTGTGACCCAGCGCACTATTCTTCGTAGTCGGGCGGGGGGCCTCGGGAAGGTGCTTGGGTCATGGTGGTCGCGAAAGTCGTTCTGTGGTGTGCGCTGCTGGCGGGTCTGGTCGGCGCCGGGATCGCCGTCAACGCGCTGCACGTGCACGGTGCCGTCGGCTCACTGATCGTGGCGTCGGTCGCGGGCCTGGTGCTGCTGCGGCTTCGGCCCGCGGCCCAGCTCGAGGTCGAGCCGGATCGCGTCACGCCCTGACCGGCCGCACCCCTGGGCTTGCGAGGCCAGGCCGAAGCCACGAACTCCCGTGGACGGGCCAGCTTTGCGACTCTTGAGCTTGCCATTGCAGGCATAGCCCTGGACAACTGCGCGTAGCGACGGCACACTCGACGCAAAGCATGCCGTCGCAAGCACAGGGAGGAGGCGCCGTGGCCACGCCCCGCCGTCGCGCCCGCACGGGACGCGGCGGTCTCGGTGACCACTTCGTCGACCGGCGGCACCGGCTCGGCCTCACCCAGTCCGAGCTGGCCGACCTCGCCGGGGTGTCGCGCTCGAGCGTCCAGTCGCTCGAGTCCGGCCGCGCCACCGTGCAACTCGACCTCGTCGTGGCGATCGCCGACGCGCTGGGCTGCGACCTGACCCTCACCACGCGCGGCGACCGGGCCGGGTGAGCGCGGTGGTCGAACGCCTGGTCGCCGTCGACAGCGCCGACGTGTACAAGGGCGACCGCTTGGCCGGGCACCTCACCCGGGACGGCCACGATGTCGTGTTCCGGTACGCGCAGGACTACCTCGACGATCCGGCCGCTCCCGCCCTCGCGTGGACGGTGCCGAAGACCGGGGAGGAGGTCCGCGCCGGCGGCGGCAGCGTGCCCCCGTTCTTCGCCGGCCTGCTGCCGGAGGGCATCCGGCTCCGCGGCGCCGTCGCCGCCACCAAGACCTCCGAAGACGACCATCTCACCATCCTCATGGCGGTCGGCGCGGACACCATCGGCGATGTGCGGGTGCTCCCCGCCGGCGCTCGGCCCCCGACGTCGACGCTCCTGCTCGACCCGGATGCCGTCCGGCGCGAGGACCTGCACGAGCTGTTCGACCGGATCTCCGGCCACGAGTCCGTCGTCCTCGACCCGACCTCCCTGCCGGGAGTGCAGGCGAAGGTGTCGGCCCAGATGTACTCCGCCCCCGTCGCGACGGTGCAGGGCCCCGCCATCCTCAAACTCGCACCGCCCCGCGGCTACCCCCGCCTGGTCGAGAACGAGCACTTCTTCATGGGTCTCGCGACCGCCTGCGGCCTCGCCGTCGCCGGGCATCAGCTCGTCTACGACCGCAGGGGCAACGCGGGACTGCTCGTCGCCCGCTTCGACCGATGGATCGGTCCCGGCCACACCGTCCACCGCACCGCGCAGGAGGACGCCTGCCAGGTCCTCGGTGTCTACCCGGCGGCCAAGTACCGGCTGAAGACCGAACGCGTCGTCGAGGCGCTGGCCGCCGCGTGCGAGCGCGGCGGCGGATCGGCCCGCGTCGCCACCCTCGAACTGCTGCGGCTCGTGGCCTACTCGTACGCCGTCGGCAACGGCGACCTGCACGGGAAGAACTTCTCCATCCACCTGACCGAGGCCGGGCTGTGGGCCGTCACCCCGGCGTACGACCTCCTGTGCACCCAGCCCTACCTCGGTTGGCGCGACCCGATGGCCCTCGACCTGTACGGCAAGGCCAACAAGCTCACCCGCCGCCACTTCGTCGAGTCCGGTGGCCGGCTCGGCGTGCCCGAACGCGCCGTCGTCCGGATGCTCGACGGGATCCGGCGCGGGATCGCCGGCGGCCTCGACCGCGTCGCCGAGATCGGGTTCGACGACCGGGACACGGCCCGTCTGCGGGACATGCTGGTCCGGCGCGCCGACGAACTCGGCTGATCCGGTCGTCGTACGACGGCCGGACCGCCGGCCGGTAGAGTCCCCGACGGGCGTTCCGCACGAGACCGCGGTCGCCTGTCGCGCATCGAAGAGGAGCACCGGGTCGTGTCGCTGTGGTCGACTGCACTGTCCCCCGGGATGCTCAGCGAGTACGTCTGGCTCGACCTGATGCCGTGGCTCGACCGGTACGGCTCGGCCCGCAACGCGCAACTGGCCGCCCTCGTCCCCGACGAACGCTGGTGGGAACGCCGGTCCCCGGCGGAGACCGCCGCCTCCGCCGACGTCGTGGCGATCTGTGGGGAACTGGCCCGCATCTACGTCACCGAGCACCCCGATCTCGCGTTCTCCACGGGAATCGCCGACACCGTCGACGTCCCCGTCGCGGCGCTCGGGCTCGGCACCCGCGCCGCCGCCACCGTCGCGCGGCTGCCCCGCGCGGCGACCACCGCCGGCCTGCTCGGCTACACGCCCGCCGCCCTGTTCTCCGTGCGCGGTGCGGGCCCGGAGACCGTGCACCAGATCGTGCAGGCCGTCCTCGTCCTCGCGATCCTGCGGGACCCGGCGTCGCTGCGGGTGGCGACCGACGCCCCCACGCTCCCGCCGGCGCTGTCGCTGCTGATCGACGACCTCGTCGCGCTCGCGCGGTGGCGCGGGCTGCGCGCCGACCCCGACCGGCCGTTGGTGCGGGTCGAGCTCGAGGACGGCACCCCCGAGGAGATCCAGCAGGTCGCCGCGCGCATCGCCGCCCTGACCGCGCGTGACCTGCCCGTGCCGGCGCCCCACCGCGCGCTCGACGAACTCGCCGCGTACGTCGCCGGGCTGTCCGCGCCCGAGCGCGACGCGATCCGCCGCCGCGTCCTCGGCGACGAGCCGCCCGACCCGGACGCCCCGTCGACCTTCGCGTTCGGTACCGCCGTCGGCGACCTGCTCGCGGCGCTGCGCGTGGACGTGCGCCCCGTCGCCGCCCTCGACCGGATGCTGGGGTTGCGGCCGGAGCTGGCCCAGCCCGTCCCCGGGCTCGACGTGCCGCTGTGGCGGGCTCTCGCCCGCCTCGACGACCGCTTCGAGGTGGTCGACGGGTGGGTCGCCGTGCCCGGTCTGGCCGAGGCCGAGCGGCGCACCCACGCGCTGCTCGCCGAGTTCGAATCCCCGAACGGGGTCGTCGAACCCGCGGCCGTCGCTGTCGTGTGGGACCTGCCCGCCGCGGAGTTCGCCGCGTGGCTGCGCCGGTGCGGTGTACCGATGTTCGAGGGCCGCGCTCTGACCCGGCGGTCCGCGTTCGCCGATCATGCCGCGGCGGTTCTCGAGGTGATCGGGGATCCGCTGCCGGCCGCGGAGCTCGTCGACCGCATGGGCACCCCCGCGGGTCCCGCCGCCGTGATCGACGCGATCGGCGCAGACGAACGGTTCACGCTCTCCGAGGACGGCAGGTGGTCACTCAGCGAATGGGAGACCGACGAGGCGGGCGCGGTGCGCGGCCGCATCGCCCGGATCGTCGACGCCGACGGCGGATCCGCCGACCTGGACCGCGTCGTCGACCGTCTGGTCGAGCGTTTCGGGGTGTCGCCGACCAGCGCCCGCATCTTCGCCGGCAGCGGTGACTTCGAGATCGTCGACGGCCGGGTGCGCCGGCGCCGCCGCACCCACGTGAGCATCAAGCCGCCGCACCGCACCCGCCGCCTCTACCGCCTCGGCGACGTGTGGCGGCTGCGGGTCACCGCCACGCGTGACCACCTGCGCGGTGCCGACTTCCCGGTGCCGTCCGCGGTCGCGGGGGTCATCGGCTGCGCGCCGGGCCGCGAGGTCTCCCTGTCGTCCCGGCTGGGCACCCAGGTCGTGCGCTGGACCGGCGCGTCCCCCCATCTCGGCAGCGTGCGACGGTTTCTCGAGGACCTCGGGGTGGACGAGGGCAACGAGATGTTCCTCGAGTTCCACCCCGGCGGCCGGTTCGACGTGCTGCCGCTGCGCACCGTCGCCGACAACGCCGAACCGCTGCGCAAGGCGCTCGCCCTCATCGGCCACTCGGCCCCGGAGATCGTGCCGGACGAGGGCGTCGCGCCGGCCTTCGCCGCCGCCGTCGGCCTGGGCGACGAGACCCGGCCGCGCCGGGTGCTCAGCGCCTACCGGGCCCGGCACGAGGCCGAGGTGACCGCATTGCTCGAGCAGGCATGGGTGCGCGTGCCAAGCTGAGCGCATGCCGATCCGCAGACCCGAGCATCCGCTGTTGGCGAACGACGCCGAACGCGTCGTCTGGGACGCGCTCGTCCGGCAGCTCGGCGACGGTGATCTCGTCGCCGCGGGCCTGCGCGTCACCGACCATCTCAAGGACCACGAGATCGACTTCGTCCTAGCCCTCGAGGGCCACGGCATCGCGTGCCTCGAGGTCAAGGGCGGCCAGGTGTGGCACGACGGCTTCCAGTGGGTGCAGGCCCGGCAGGGCAAGGACCGGTCGATCGATCCGGTCCGGCAGGTGATGCAGTCCTGCTACGCGCTGCGCCGCTACGTCGAGGCCGACCCCCGCTGGACGCAGGGCCGGCTGCGCTGGGACCACTTCGTCGTCCTGCCCAACACCGAGGTCCGCGCCGACTTCGCCCTGCCCGAGTGCCCCCGCTGGAAGGTGATCGACCGCAACGACCTCGGCAGCATCGCCGAACGGCTGCGCGCGGTGCTCGACAAGCAGGAACTCGACCGGCCGGCCCTCGTCGCCGACGGCGTCGACCAGTTCGCCGAGGTGCTCGCGGGCCGTGGCCTGCCGCAGCGCGACGTGGTTTCGCGTGCCGTCGCCAACGAGGACGCCGCGGACCGGCTCACCGAGCAGCAGGCCGTCATCCTCGACGCGACCCGCCTGCTGACCCGGGTCGAGGTGCGCGGCGGCGCCGGCACAGGCAAGACGTTCCTCGCCCTCGAGCAGGCCCGGCGCCTCGCCGAGCAGCACCAGCGGGTCGCGCTGATCTGCTATTCGCACGGCCTCGCGTCGTACCTGCAGCGGATCACCGCGACGTGGAACCGGAAGAAGCGGCCCGCATACGTCGGCGAGTTCCACGCCCTCGGCCGGCTGTGGGGGGCCGCCGAGGGTCCCGACGAGGCCCTGCGCACCGCCGACACCGTGCGCTTCTGGGAACACGACCTGCCCGCCCAGATGACCGAGCTGGCCCGGTCGCTGCCGGAGGGACAGCGCTTCGACGCGGTCGTCGTCGACGAGGCGCAGGACTTCGCCGACGCCTGGTGGGATCCGATCATGGCCGCCCTGCGCGACGAGGAGACCAGCGGCATCTACGTGTTCACCGACGAGGCGCAGCGGGTGTTCGACCGGGAGGGCCGGCCCCCGGTGCCGCTGGTTCCGCTGGTGCTCGACCACAACCTGCGCAACACCCGGCAGATCGCGGGGACCTTCGGCCCGCTCGTCGGGCAGCGGATGCGGCTGCTCGGCGGCGACGGCCCCGACGTGCAGTTCGTCGCGTGCCGCGGCGACGAGGCGCTCGCCGTGGCCGACGACCGGATCGACGCCCTGCTCGAGGAGGGCTGGCGGCCCGGCGACGTCGCGCTGCTCGCGACGGGCAGCCGGCACCCGGAGCAGGTGGCGCACCAGTCCGAGGGCAACTCGGCGTACTGGGACAGCTTCTGGGACACCGAACAGGTCTTCTACGGGCATGTCCTCGGCTTCAAGGGACTCGAGCGCCGGGCGGTGGTGCTCGCGGTGAACGAGACGCAGCCCCAGGAGCGCTCGCGCGAGCGCCTGTACGTGGGGTTGTCCCGGGCCCGCGACCAGCTGGTGGTGTGCGGGGACCCGGACTTCGTCCGGCAGGTCGGCGGTCCGGAGCTGGCGGCACGGCTGGGGATCGGCCGATGAGCCTGCTGCGGGACTGGACGGTGTCGGCGACGGCGGGGGAGTTCGTCGGATTCCTCGTTCCCGCCGTCGTCGGGGCCGTGCTGTTCGACAGTGCCGCGGCGTTGCCGGCGCTGATGGTGGCCGGTGTCGTCGAGGGATCGGTGCTGGGCTGGTCGCAGGCGCGGGTGCTGCGGCACCGGCTGCCGGCGATGTCGGTCCGGCGCTGGGTGCTGGGCACGGGTGTCGCCGCCGCGTGCGCCTACCTGCTGGGGATGTCGCCCTCGACCTTCTACGAGACGTGGTCCGCGTGGCCGGTGGCGATCCCGATCGCGCTCGGTGTCCTCTTCGGCGTGGCGTTGCTGGGTTCGATCGGGGTCGCGCAGTGGCTCGAGCTGCGTCGGCACCTCCCGCGCGCCGGGCGCTGGATCGTGTGGACGGCCGGTGCGTGGCTGGCCGGTCTCACGCTGTTCCTCGTGGTGTGCACGCCGCTGTGGCAGCCCGGCCAGCCGCTGTGGCTCACCGTGGCGATCGGGGCGCTCGGCGGCCTGCTGATGGCGTTTGTGACCGCCCTGGTCACCGGCTTCGGCATCCGTCACCTGCTCGGCACGGAGCATCCTGCTGCGCCCGTCGTGCGCGCGTAGCACCATGGAGCCATGGCCGACGACGCGCACATCGAGGAACCGGGTCCCGCCGACGAAGCCGTCGCCCGCGCCCTGCGGGACGCGATCGTCTCGGTCGAGGCCGCCGTCGCGCGGGTGCACGAGTTCTCCGCGGAGATCTTCGAGCTGGTCGGCGCACCCGGAGGCGGGGACGCCGTCGACCACCACAACGCGCTGACCAGGGTGGCTGGGCTCCTGGACGCCACCGGGCAGCTGCGCGCCACCGACTGGGAATCCGTGCGCGGCCTCGGCGACGTACTCGCCGATCGGGCCGGGCGGCTGCGAGCCCACACCGGAGAAGTGCTCGACGGGCTCGCCGCCGACGCTCCGGCGCAGGACCGGGTGGCCTGCCTGCAGCAGGCCGTGGAGACCGACCGGCTCGGCGAGACGTTGCAGCTGCTCGTCCTCGTCGAGGACTCGCTGAACCTGTGGCAGCGGCTGCGGCTCGCGCGGATCCGCACCACCGAACCGGACCGGCTCGAGCACGAATGCGCGGCGATCGGCACGACGCTCGCCGGGCGCGTCGAGCGGGACGTCGGGCTGCTGCTGCGCGCCCGCGCACGGCTGGCGAGCTACGCCGCGCTCAAGCCGTTCGAGCTGGTGCGATGGCTGTCGACCGCCCGGGTGAAGAAGGACATCGCCCGGCTCCGGGCGGACCTGGACGACGTCGCGGCGGCGCTCGGCAGCGCCGCGGAGCGCGCCCTCGAGGCCGAGGATCCGTCGGTGGCCGAGAACCTGGCGGAGCTGGGCAACCCGGTCCGGGCCGTCAGCGGTGCCCTCGGCGACAGCGCCCGCACCCTCGGCGGCCGGGCCGTCGGGGCGGGCAGCACCGGGGTCGGGAAGCTGGGCCGGGGGCTGCACCGGGTCGCGGAGCCCCGCCGGCGGCCGGGCGGCGACGTGCCGCTGACGACCGCCCCCGACGCCTGACCGCCGCGACGGGCGCGGCGCGGACCGCCCATATGATCGATTCATGAGCAGCGACCGGGCGCCGGCCTTCACCATGCGGCAACTGGTCGCCTTCGTCGCCGTCGCCGAGACCGGGACGATCAGCGCGGCGGCCGACCGGCTGCTGGTGTCGCAGTCGGCGGTGTCGCTGGCGGTCACCGAACTCGAGAAGGCGCTGTCGGCGCAGCTGTGCGTGCGCCGCCGTGCCCACGGCGTGCACCTCACGCCGGCGGGGGAGTCGCTGCTGGCCCGGGCGCGGGCCCTGCTGCAGCAGGCGAGCGAGATCGAGGACGAGATGCTCGGGGCGGGCGGCGAACTCGCCGGCCGGCTCGCCGTCGGGTGTTACACGACGGTCGGGCCGACGATCCTGCCGCCGCTGTTGTCCGAGTTCACCGAGCTTCATCCGCGGGTGTCGCTCGAGTTCCGGGAGGCGATGGCCGACGAGCTGGGCGAGCGGCTCGAGGGCGGGGCGCTGGACGCGGTGATCACCTACGACCTGGAGCTGCCACCGGCATGGCGCACCGCCACGCTGATGACGAGGCGGCCGGCGCTGGTCGTGCAGGCGGGGCACCGGCTGGCGGCCACGCCCGGCCCGGTGGAGCTGGCCTCGGTGCGGGACGAACCGATGGTGTTGCTCGACGCGGTGCCGGCGTCGACACACGCGATGCAGGTGTGTGCGCGGGCCGGGTTCACGCCCCGGATCGAGTACCGGTCGGCGAACTACGAGACCGTGCGGGCGTACGTCGGCCGGGGCCTGGGCTGGACGATCATGCTGCACCAGCCGCAGCTCAACCGCACCTACGGCGGACTGAAGATCGTGCTGTTGCCGATCGACGTCCCCGACCTCGATCCGGTGCGGCTGGTCATCGCCTGGCGTCCCGACGTGGTGCTCAGCCGGGTGGTACGCGAGTTCATCTCGTTCGCAACGGCCCGCGTGGGCGCGCTGTGAGCGGCGCCGCCGACCATTCTTGAGTATTTCTCATATCGATCAGCAGATTCCTGTTCTTTTCTGAGGTTGTGACTGCGGACATACTGGGTTCCGACGCGCTGATCGGCAGCGCGCGGTCCGGGTTCCGTTCCCGGCTCCGATGAGAAGCGCTGATTCACAACCACTTCGAGGAGATCGATAATGTCTGCCACGGACGCCCTGCATCCGCCGGTCCTCTTCGCGCCGGAACACGAGGAGTTCGCCCAGTGGGTCCGCGAGTTCGCGGCACCGCACGCCGAGAGCTACCTCGAACGCGCCCACCGCGAGGAGTTCCCGTGGGACCTCGCCGAGAAGATGGCCGCACAGGGCCTCCTCGGCCTCGGCGTCTCCGAGGAGAACGGCGGTCAGGGCCGCATCGGCGAGGTGCTCACCAAGACGCACCTCGGCATCGCCCACGAGGAACTGGCCTACGCGAACTTCTACCTCAGCCAGCTCGCCTACACGAACAACCTCACCGGCCCGCTGCTCGAGCGCTTCCTCGCCCCCGATGTCGCGAAGGACTGGGTGCGCGGCATCGTCGAGGGCCGCCACGTCGTCGCCCTCGGCCTGACCGAGCCGGGCAGCGGCTCGGACGCGATGGCCATGCGCGCCAAGGCCGAGAAGGTCGACGGCGGCTGGAAGCTCAACGGCGAGAAGACGTCCATCACCTTCGCCCCGCACGCCAAGGCGATGATCACCTTCGTCAAGGCCCGCGGCGCCACCCCGGAGGAATCCGGCGTCACCGCCTTCCTCGTGCCCCTCGACTCCGACGGCGTGAGCATGCAGAAGTTCCCGGACGCCGGCTGGAAGCCGCTCGGCCGGGCCGGTGTGTTCCTCGACGACGTCTTCGTCCCGGACGAGTACGTCATCGGTGGCGTCGGCAACGGATTCCGGCTCGTCATGAGCGAATTCGACTACACCCGTTCGGTCATCGGCCTGATGTCGACCGGAGTCGCCCGCAAGGCCCTCGACATCACCATCGACTACGTCAAGTCCCGCAAGGCGTTCGGCAAGCCGGTCGCCTCGTTCCAGGGTGTGTCCTTCCCGATCGCCGAGAACGCCACCAAGCTCGAGGCGGCCCGCTGGCTCACCTACCGCGCCCTCTCTCTCGCCGACGCCGGCAGGCCCTTCACGAAGGAGGCCGCGATGACCAAGCTCTACGCCACCGACGTCTCGCTGCAGACCATCCGCGACTGCATCGTCGCCCACGGCCACAGCGGCTTCGCCGAGGAACTGCCGCTGCAGGCCATGCTGCGCGACGTCTCCGGACTCGAGATCGGCGAGGGCACCCCGCAGATCCAGAAGGTCGTCATCGGCCGCGCGCTGCTCGGACGGGAGGCCACCGCATGAGCACCAGCCGGCGCCGCGCCCTCGACGGGGTGCGGGTCATCGACCTGACCCAGGCCCTCGCCGGGCCGTTCTGCACGTCGCTGCTCGCCGACCAGGGGGCCGACGTGATCAAGGTGGAGCCGCCGCGCGGCGACTTCCTCCGCTACGCCGGCCCGTTCGCCTCCGACGACGAGCCCCGCGACTACGGCGGAGTGTTCCAGTCGGCCAACCGCAACAAGCGGTCGATCGTGCTGGACCTGAAGAAGCCCGACGCCCGCGACGTGCTGCTGCGCCTGATCGACGACGCCGACATCCTCGTCGAGAACTTCAGCGCCGGCGTCATGGACCGCTTCGGCCTCGACTACGACACCCTCGCCGCGCGCAATCCCCGCCTGGTGTACGCCTCGATCCGCGGATTCGGCGACAAGACCGGCGGGCACAGCCCCTACCGGGACTGGCCGGCCTTCGACATCGTCGCGCAGGCCATGGGTGGGCTCATGTCCATCACCGGTACCGACGCCGAGCACCCCGTCCGGGTGGGTTCCGGTGTCGGCGACACGGTTCCGGGCCTGTTCGCCGCCTTCGGGATCCTCGCCGCCCTGCGCGACGCCGAGCGCACCGGGCAGGGCCAGTACGTCGACGTCGCCATGGCCGACGCCGTCCTCGCGATCTCCGAGGTCGTGGTCAACACCTACGGCCACACCGGCCGGGTCCCCGGCCCGCTCGGCAACCAGCTGCAGGGCTTCGCGCCGTTCGACACGGTGCAGGCACAGGACGGCGTCGTCGCGCTGGGTGCCCCGCACAACCCGCAGTGGGCCAAGCTCGCCGCCGTCATGGGGCAGCCGGAACTCGTCGACGACCCGCGGTTCGCCACCGACCACGACCGGTGGCTCAACCGCGACGCCGTCTACGAGGTGGTCAACGCCTGGACCCGCACCCGCACCGTCGCCGAACTCATCGAGCTGCTCGGCGGCAAGGTGCCGCTCGGCCCGATCCTCGACGCCGCGGACATCTTCGCGGACCCCCACTTCCGGGCCCGCGACATGCTGCCGACCGTCACGCACCCGCACAACGGCCGTGCCGTCACCGTCCCCGGCATCCCCGCCAAGCTCTCCCGCACCCCGGGCGCGGTCGAGCGCCGCGCCCCGCTCGTCGGCGAGCACACCGTCGAGATCCTCCGGGAGGCCGGCCTCGACACCGCCGAACTCACGGCCCTGGCCGACGCCGGCGCCACCGTCATCCCTTCTTCCGCTCAGGAGCACGTCGCATGATCATCACCAAGGTCGAACTGATCCCGGTTTCCACACCGCTGGTCAAGCCGTTTCTCATGCCGGGGACCAGGATCACCCACATCCATTCCGTCGTGCTGAAGCTGCACACCGACGAGGGGATCGTCGGCTACGGCGACAGCGGCGACACCTCCACCTGGTACCGGGGCGAGACCCAGGAATCGATGACGGCGATGATCGCGAACCACATCGCCCCGGCGTTCCTGATCGGCCAGGATCCGCTCAACATCGAGAAGATCGTCGGGCAGATGGACACCTTCGTCCGCGACAACAACCAGGCCAAGGCCCTCGTCGACTTCGCGCTGCACGACCTCAAGGGCAAGGCCCTGGGCGTGCCCGTGTACCAGCTGCTCGGCGGGAAGAACGCCGACGCCTCCGTGCAGGGCTGGGTCGCCTCCGCCGGCCCGGTCGACCAGGTGGTCGCCGAGGCCGTGCAGGCCCACGAGAAGGGCTTCTGCCTGATCAAACTCAAGTCCGACGGCAACTCCGACCACGACGTGGACAACGTCCGCGAGGTCCGTGCCGCACTGGGCGACTCCGCCCGGATCGTGGTCGACGCCAACGGCTTCTGGAACTACGACCAGGCGCTGAAGACGATGCGCCGGCTGGACCGGTACGGCATGGAGTGCATCGAGCAGCCCGTCCCGCACTGGGACATCGAGGGCATGGCGCGCCTGCGCAGCCGCATCGACACGCCGATCTTCGCCGACGAGTCGGCGCAGGAGCTGCACAACATCCGGGAGATCATCGAACGTCGCGCCGCCGACGGCCTGTTCATCAAGATGCAGAAGGCCGGTGGCCTGCTCAAGGCGCAGCGCTGGCTCACGATGGCGCGCCTCGCCGACATGGCCGTCATGAGCGGCTGCATGATCGGCTCGGGCCTCGAGGCCAGCCCCTCGGCGCACCTGATGATCGCCAACAACTGGGCGTCGCAGTTCACCCACGAGAACCTCGGCCCGCTGATCATCAACAACCAGTGGGAGAACGCCGAGCAGAAGATCACGCAGGACATCGCCCTGAACGTGCCGATCTTCGCCGACGGCAAGCTCTACCCGAACGAGGGCCCGGGCTTCGGCATCGAACTGAACGAGGAGTTCATCGCCTCGCACATCACCGAGGGCAAGCAGACCGTCACCGTCGGCGAGCTCGTCGGCGTCTAGCGACGCCGAGAACCTGCAGGAGAAGATCACGATGACCGAACACCGGACGGGCCCGCTGGCCGGCCTGAAGGTCGTGGAACTGGCCGGGCTGGGACCGGCGCCGTTCGCTGCGATGTTCCTCGCCGATCAGGGCGCCGACGTCGTACGCGTCGAGCGTGCCGGCGCCGGGTTCACCATGCCGATCGATCCGCGGCTGGACACCCTCCAGCGCGGCAAGCGGATGATCGGTGCCGACCTGAAGGACCCGGACGGGCTCGCGACGGTGCTCGCGCTGGTCGAGAAGGCCGACGTGCTGATCGAGGGTTACCGGCCCGGTGTCACCGAACGCCTGGGCCTGGGTCCCGAGGACTGCTGGGCGCGCAACCCGAAGCTGGTGTACGGCCGGATGACCGGCTGGGGCCAGGACGGGCCGCTCGCGCAGCGCGCCGGGCACGACCCCACCTATCAGGCCCTGGTCGGATCGCTGCACGCGATCGGCCGGGCCGGCGGACCCCCGCAGCTGCCGCTCAGCCTGGTCGGCGACTTCGGCGGCGGTGCAATGTATCTCGTATCCGGCATCCTCGCCGCGCTGTGGGAGGCGCAGCGCTCCGGGCGCGGCCAGGTCGTCGACGCCGCGATCGTCGACGGCGTCGCGCACCTGATGGCCAACCCGTACTCGATGCTCGCCGGGGGCGCGTGGCAGGACGCGCGCGGCACCAACCTCATCGACTCCGGGGCCCCGTTCGTCGACGTGTACGAGACCTCCGACGGCCGGCACGTCGCGGTCGCGGCCCTCGAACCACCCTTCTACGCGCAGCTTCTCGCGGGGCTCGGCCTCGATACGGCCGGCGAGCTACCGGGGCAGTGGGACCGCCGGCGCTGGCCGGAGCTGCGCGAGCGGATCGCCGCCGCGTTCGCCACCCGCCCGCGCGACGAGTGGGCGGCAGTCTTCCGGGACACGGATGCCTGTGTCGCCCCCATCCTTTCGATGACCGAGGCGCCCGCCGACGCGCACCTCACCGCGCGGGGCACCTTCCTGTACCGGGACGGTCACCCCGAACCTGCGCCCGCGCCTCGCTTCTCGCGCACCCCGGCGGGCGTGCCGGCCGCGCCTCCCGTGCCCGGACGGGACGACCCGTCCGAGATCCTGCGCACGTGGGGCATTCTCGACGCCGTCGCGCCGACCCCCTGAACTGCAGGTTCACCGGATCCGCGGGTGGCGACCGGCTTCGGTGCCGCCCGCGGTCCCGCATGTCACCATTGTTGAGCAGACCTGTGGAATATCACCGGCTAATTCTGCTTTTCACGCCATTGTGACGTGACCCATACTTCAGGGGCCAACGGAGGGCTCGCTCCCCGGCACCGAGCGAGCGTCCAGCCGCCTCGTCCGGCCGCCTCGGCGGTCCTCACCCACGGCCGCCTCGGCGGTCCCCTCATTCACGGCCGCGACCGCCGCGTGCCCCGCTTCGCCCGCCGGCCGGTCCGGCACCCGTACACAAGGAGTTCGTGATGGCACTTCTCGACGAATCCATCTGGCAGGGAAAGATCTTCGCCGGAGACTGGATCCCCGGCGGCGCCGGTGAGATCAAGGTCGTCGAACCGGCGACCGGCGCGACGCTCGGCAGCGTCGGCCTCGCCGACGAGGGCGACCTCGAACGCGCCGTCGACCGTGCCGTCGCGGCCCAGCGCGACTGGGCGGCCCGCCCACACACCGAACGCGCCGCCGTGCTGCGCCGCGCCGGCGACCTGTGGCAGCGGCACGCCGACGAGATCGAGCGCTGGATCATGCGCGAGTCCGGCTCCCTGCGCCCCAAGGCCCAGCTCGAGACGCACGTCGCGGCGCAGGAGTGCTTCGAGGGCGCGGCCCTGCCCTCGCACGCGCTCGGCGAGATCCTGCCCAGCGAGGCACCGCGCCTGAGCATGTCGAAGCGCGTGCCCGTCGGTGTCGTCGGTGTCATCGCGCCGTTCAACTTCCCGCTGATCCTCGCCATCCGATCCGTCGCGCCGGCGCTCGCCCTCGGCAACGCCGTGATCCTAAAGCCCGACCCGCGTACCGCCGTCTGCGGCGGCGTGGCCCTCGCCCGCATCTTCGAACAGGCCGGCCTGCCCGCCGGGGTACTGTCCGTGCTGCCCGCCGGCGCCGACGTCGGCGCCGCCCTCGTCGACGATCCGCGGGTACCGGTCATCTCCTTCACCGGCTCCACCCCGGCCGGCCGCGCCGTCGGCGCCGCCGCGTCCCGCAACCTCAAGAAGGTCCACCTCGAACTCGGCGGCAACTCCGCGATCGTCGTCCTCGACGACGCCGACCTGGCCGCCACGGTGGCCGCCGGTGCCGCCGGTTCCTTCCTGCACCAGGGCCAGGTGTGCATGACCACCGGCCGGCACATCGTGCACGAGTCCGTCTACGACGAGTACGTCGCGCAGCTCGCCGCCAAGGCCGAGGCGCTGCCCGTCGGCGACCCCGCCACCGAGCAGGTCGCGCTCGGGCCGATCATCGACCACGGTCAGCTCGAGAAGATCCACGCTCTGGTCACCGCGTCCGTGGACGCCGGCGCCCGCCTCGTCGCGGGCGGCACGTACGAGGGCCTGTTCTACCGGCCCACCGTCCTCGCCGACGTCCCCGCCGGCGCCCCCGCCTACGCCCGGGAGGTGTTCGGGCCCGTCGCTCCCGTCGTGAAGTTCTCGACCCTCGACGAGGCCGTGGCCCTGGCCACCGACACCGAGTACGGGCTGTCACTCGGCATCTTCACCCGCGACGTCGGCAAGGGCCTCGCCCTCGCCGAGCGGATCCCCACCGGCATCGCCCACATCAACGACCAGACCGTCGGCGACGAGGCGAACATCCCGTTCGGTGGTCTCGGCGCCTCGGGCAACGGCGCCCGATTCGGCGGTGCCGCCAACAGCATCGAGGCGTTCACCGAGTCGCGCTGGATCACCGTCAGCCGCGACGTGCCCGTCTACCCCTTCTGAGCGGCCCCGCCGACCGGATCTAGCATCGTCCTCGCAGAGTAAGGACCCACCATGACCCTCGCAGACCCAGAGCCCGCCGCCATCGTCGCGCCGGCGCAGCGGAACAAGGACATCCGTCGCGTCGTGTTCTCGAGCTACCTCGGGAGCACCGTCGAGTTCTACGACTTCATCCTGTACGCGACCGCCTCCTCGCTCGTGTTCGGCCCCGTGTTCTTCGCGAACCTCAGCCCCGGCCTCGCGCTGATCGCCTCCTACGCGACCTTCGCCATCGGCTACATCTCCCGCCCGCTCGGCGGCATCGTCTTCGGTCACTTCGGCGATCGCATCGGCCGCAAGAAGATGCTCATGCTGTCGATGACGATCATGGGAGTGGCGTCCTTCCTGATCGGCCTCGTCCCGGCGATACCCACCTGGGGCGCCGCGATGCTGATCCTGCTGCGTGCGGTGCAGGGCGTCGCGATCGGCGGCGAGTGGGGCGGGGCGGCCCTGATGTCGCTCGAGCACGTCAAGGGCCGCAACCGCGGCTTCGCGGCGGCGTTCACCAACGCCGGTGGCCCCACCGGCGCCGTGCTCGGCACCGTCGCCCTCTCGCTCGCTGCTCTCCTGCCGGAGGACGACTTCCTCTCGTGGGGCTGGCGCGTCCCGTTCCTGTTCTCGGCCGTCCTGCTTGCCGTCGGCCTGTTCGTGCGGGCCCGCATCGCCGAGAGCCCCGTCTTCGAGGAGGCGCTGCGCGCCGCCGAGGCGAAGAAGGACCGGACCAAGGAGACCATCCCGCTGGTGACGATCCTGCGCGCGCCGCGCACCCTGATCCTCGCCGGACTGGTGTGCACCGCGCCGTTCGTGATCCAGGCCCTGTTCTCGACGTTCGTGATCACCTACGCCGCCGGGAACGGCGTGTCCCGGTCGCAGGGCCTCACCGCCTTCGCGATCTGCCAGTTCGTCGCGATCTTCGGCATCCTGGGCGCCGCCCGGCTGTCGGACACCTACGGGCGCAAGCCCGTCATGATGACCGGCTTCGTCGGCATGGTCGTCCTGGCGTGGCCGCTGTTCCAGCTCGCCTCGTCCGGCAACTTCCTGCTGGTCGTGCTGGCCTTCGTGATCGCCTGCTCGGTCCTGCAGTCGCTGACGTTCGGCCCCATGCCGGCGTTCCTCGCCGAGCAGTTCGGCACCCGCGCCCGCTACACCGGCGCCTCCCTCGGCTACCAGATCGGCAGCCTCCTCGGTGCCGGCTTCACCCCGGTCATCGTGGCCTCGCTGTACGCCGGCTCCGGCACCATCGGCAGCGTGATCGTGTACCTGGTCGCCGGCTGCGCCCTGAGTGCCGTGGTCCTCGCCCGGTTCGTCAAGGAGAGCAAGGACGTCGACCTGAGCGCCTGATCCGCGTCACCGGCGGGGCCGGGCACCGCACAGGTGCCCGGCCCCGCCGCGCGTAGTCGATGTCGAGCGGGCCCGTGGGAAGGGGAGGTTGTCGCGACCACCGGGCTGTCGCTGCGCCATCCGTCGAGTAGCACCGGCGACAACCTCCCGCTGGGGGTAGAAAGCTCCCGCTCGATACCGTTGCCCGCATGACCCGTCCCGACTCGGTGCCCAACTTCACCATGCGCCAGCTCGCGGCGTTCGTCGCGGTTGCCGAGACGGGAACGATCGCCGGCGCCGCCGAGCGGCTGCACCTGTCACAGTCCGCGCTGTCCGCGGCGCTCACCGACCTCGAGAAGTCGCTCCAGACGCAGCTGGCCGTGCGACGGCGGGCGCGCGGCGTGCAGCTGACGGCGATGGGGGAGGCGGTACTGGCCCGCGCCCGGGTGCTGCTGCACCAGGCGAGCGAACTGCAGGCCGACGCGGTGGGGGAGGGCGGCGGTGTGGCCGGCCCCGTCGCCATCGGGTGCTACCCCGCCCTCGGGCCGACGGTGCTGCCCGCGCTGCTCGCCGGATTCACCCACCGCTTCCCGCGCGCGCGGGTCGAGTTCCGGGAAGACACCCAGAACCGGCTGCGCACCCAGCTCGACAACGGCGAGCTCGACCTCGCGATCGTCTACGACCTCGAACTGTCCGCGGAGTGGCGCAAGGCGACGCTGATGACGCGCGAGCCGACGGTGCTGCTCGACGCGAACCACCGTCTCGCCGGCGGGGACGGCCCGGTGCGGCTGGCCGATCTGCGCGACGACCCGATGGTGCTGCTCGACGCGCCGCCGAGCAGCAACCACGCGATGGAGGTGTGCCGGGGCGCCGGGTTCGCGCCGCGCGTGGCCTACCGCACCTCCAACTACGAGACGGCGCGGGCCTTCGTCGGTCGCGGCCTGGGGTGGACCCTGCTGCTGCAGCGGCCCCCGCTCGACGTGACGTACGAGAATCTCCCACTCGTCGTCAGGCCGCTCGTCGATCCGGTTCCCGACTCCGTCGACGTGGTCGTCGCGTGGCATCAGGACTCGATGCTCAGCCGGGTGACACGAGCATTCATTCACTTCGCGTCCACGGGAAGGACACCCACCGCGAGACCCTGACCTGCGGTGATCCGGAGTACCACGGAATTTCCGGGGTATCAGCACGAATAGTTGCGCTTTTCAACCGCTTGTGATGGGGGTCATGCTTGCCCGGTCCGCCGTGACGCGGGCCGCATCGTGAAAGGCAAGCAACACATGACGATTACCACGCCGGCACCGTCGCCGGAGGTACTGCAGCGCAAGGCCCGCAAGGCTGCGCTCGGCAGTTTCGTCGGCACCGCGATCGAGTGGTACGACTTCTTCATCTACGGCACCGCCGCCGCCCTCGTGCTCGGGCCGCAGTTCTTCCCCGGCACGTCCGAACTGGCCGGCACCCTCGCCGCCTTCGCGACCCTCGCCGTCGGCTTCGTGGCCCGCCCCATCGGCGGCATCGTCATGGGCCACTTCGGCGACCGCGTCGGCCGCAAATCGATGCTCGTCACCTCGCTGCTGCTGATGGGCTTCGCGACCGTCGCCATCGGTCTGCTGCCCAACTACGCCGCCATCGGCGTCGCCGCGCCGATCCTGCTGGTGGCCCTGCGCTTCGTCCAGGGCCTCGGCGTGGGCGGCGAATGGGGCGGGGCCGTCCTCGTCGCCACCGAGAACGCGCCCGCGGGCAAGCGCGGCCTCTACGGCGCCGCACCCCAGATCGGCGTTCCCGCGGGCGTCCTCCTCGCCAACCTCGTGTTCCTGCCGCTCACGGCTGTCCTCGACGATGCCGCGTTCGCGGACTGGGGCTGGCGCGTGCCGTTCCTGCTCAGCGCCGCCCTCGTCGGCGTCGCCATGTGGATCCGGCTCGGGCTCGAGGAGAGCGCCGACTTCGAGAAGAGCCGGGACGCGGCCGGGGACGTCAAGCTCCCGCTCGCCGAGGTCCTCGTCAAGCACTGGAAGACCGTGCTGCTCGCCGGCGGCACCTTCGTCGCCACCAACGGCATCGCCTACGCCTACATGGTCTACGTCCTCAAGTACGGAGAGAAGGAACTGGGCTTCGACAAGTCCACGATGCTGTTCCTGCTCATCGCCTCGTGCCCGTTCTGGATGGCCGGCATGGCGATCAGCGCCTACAAGTCCGACATCGTCGGCCGGCGCCGCGTCTACATCGTCAGCTCGATCGCCCTCGTGATCGTCGCGGCCCTGTTCTTCCCGCTGATGGACACCGCGATCCTGCCCGTGATGCTCGTCGCGATGATCGCCCTCGGCTTCGTCCTCGGCGCCTGCGCCGGGCCGCAGTCCGCCCTGTTCGCCGAGCTGTTCCCCGCCCACATCCGCTACAGCGGCGCGTCGCTCGGCTACCAGATCGGCGCGATCCTCGGCGGCGGCCTCGCCCCCATCGTGGCGACCTCCCTCTTCGCGGCCTTCGGCACCTCGCTCGCCGTCACCGCGTACTTCGTGCTGATCGCGCTCGTCAGCCTGATCAGCATCCTCCTTTTGCGCCACCCCCACGACCCGTCGGTCGCGGTGGCGCCCTCCCATCGGTCCGAGCAGGAAGTGGCCTGAGGCATGTCGACCTACTACCAGCCCCCCAAGTACCCCGCATCCGACTTCCCGTCGATGCAGCCCGACGCCGAGGCGCTGCCCGTCGTCGTCGTCGGAGCCGGACCCGTCGGCATGGCCGTCGCCCTCGGTCTCGCGCAGCGCGGCATCCCCGTGACGATCCTCGAGGCGGCGGACCAGGTCTCCTTCGGCAGCCGCGCCATCTGCATCTCCCGGCACAGCCTCGAGGCCGCCGCACGCCTCGGCTTCGGTGCCGAGCTCGAGAAGATCGTCCTGCCCTGGGTCGGTGGCCGCAGCTTCTACCGGGACCAGCAGGTGCTGCACTTCCGGATGCCGCAGCGCGAGTTCGATGTGCGGCCGCCGATGATCAACGTCTCGCAGTCCGAGTACGAGCAGATCGTCGTCGACACCATCGAGCAGAACCCGCTCATCACGCTGCACTGGCAGGCGAGCATCGCCGGCATCCTCCGCGGCGACGACGAGGTGACCCTCGAGGTCGACACCGCGTTCGGCAAGCGCCACCTGCGCGCCGCGTGGGTCGTCGCCGCCGACGGCGGCCGCAGCCGCATGCGCGAGCTCGCGGGCCTGCGCCTCGAGGGCACCAACTACGAGGGCCGCTACGTCATCGCCGACATCCACTGGGAGTCGGACCTGCCCGCCGAGCGCATGGTCTGGTTCGATCCGCCGAGCAACCCCGGCTCGACGATCATCATGCACAAGCAGCCGAAGAACATCTGGCGCATCGACTACCAGCTCGACCCGTCCGAGGACGCGGAGATCGAGACCCAGGAAGACGCCATCCGGGCCCGCATCGCCAAGCACCTCGACTGGCTGCAGAACGACCTGCCCTGGACGCTCGAGTGGCACGGGTTCTACAGCGCCCGCGCCCTCGCGCTGCGCGAGTTCACCCACGACCGCATCCTCTTCGCCGGCGACGCCGCGCACCTCGTGCCGATCTTCGGCGTGCGCGGCCTGAACTCCGGCATGGAGGACGCCGAGACGCTGGCCTGGCAGCTCGCCGCCGTCGTCCACGGCAACGCCGACGCCGCGCTGCTGCAGGCGTACTCGATCGAGCGGCACGACGCGTGGGAGCAGAACGTCGCGAACGCCGGCAAGTCCACGCTCATCATGTCCCCGGGAACCCACGGGTACCGCACCACCCGCGACGCGGTGCTGGCGCTCGCCGTGGGCCGCCCCGAGTTCGGTGAACTGATCAACCCGCGCCAGTCCAGCGCCACCCACGCTCGCCTGTCGCCGCTGACCTGGCCGGTCGCGGAGGGCCTGACCGGGGTGCTGCCCGGTGACCCCGTCGAGGACCGCCGCGTGCGGGTCGTCACCGCCGACGGCAGCACCGCGTCGTCGCTCAACGTGGTTCGCGGCACCGGCTTCGCCGTCGTGGGCTTCGGCCTCGACGCCGACGGCAGTGCCGCCCTCGCCGCGGCCACTTCCGACCTCGCCGCCGCTCTTGCGCCGGAGAGCGTGCGCGCTGCTGCCGTCGGCGGCGCCGACAGTTCTGTTGCCGTCGGCGGTACCGCCGCCGACGGGGTCACGGTGCTCGACGCGCCCGACCTGGCCGAGGCGCTCGGCGCGACCGCGGGCGAGGCCTTCGTCATCCGCCCCGACGGCCTGCTGCTGTGCCGGGTGCCGGTCGCCGAACTGTCCGGCGTCGCGGCCGCGCTCCGCGCCGGCACGGCACCCGAGGGCCCGGCCGTCCCCGCACGCCCCGCGCAGGTGCTCACCGACGACGAGCAGCGCCGCGAGAACGTGTGGCTGGGTCTGTCGGATGCGCTCGATCAGGTGGACCCGTCCGACCGGGAAGGCTTCCTGGTCCGCCTCGCCCTGCAGCTCGGCTCGCAGGCCGGCCACCGCGAGTTCGAAGAGGCCATCGCTGCGGCGACCGACACGTCGCCGGTGCGCACCGAGGAACTGGCCCCACAGGCCTGAGTCCGTCCGACGACGGCACCCCCGCCCGGCGATCCCGGACGGGGGTGCCGTCGCGCGTTGCGGGTCAGGCGCCGATGGCGGAGCCGAGCATCGGCCAGGCCCGGTGCAGGTCCTCCTGCCAGTAGCCCCAGGAATGGGTGCCCACGGGCCGGAAGTCGACGGTGGCCGGGATGCCGAGCTCGGCGAGCCGCCGGGCCAGCAGATGCGTGCATTCGTTGGTGGCGGCCTCGATGATGCCCCCGACGACGACCTGCTCGGCAAGGTTCGCCGGGTCGCCGGCGACGTTCGGATGATCGAGCCGGTCGTACGGACCGGGCAACCCGGTGCCGTTGGACAGGTAGATCTGCGTCCCGCGCAGCTTCTCGGCGTTGACGTAGGGGTCGTTGGCCACCCATGCGGGGTCGCCTTCGGGACCCCACATGTTGTCGGCGTCGCCGCCACCGCGCACCTCGACGACGAGTTCGACGTAGGTCCGGCCGGGACGGGTGCTCGTCTGGGCACAGCCACTGAAGGCGCCGACACCGCGGTACAGGCCCGGTGCGGACTCCGCGAGACTCAGCACAGAAGTCCCCGACATCGACAGTCCCGCAATGGCATTAGCCCCGGTGGTGCCGAGAGCCGCGTTGACGATCGGCGGCAGCTCGCGGGTGAGGAAGGTCGTCCATCGGTTCCGGCCGAGGACCGGGTCGTCCTGCTTCCAGTCGGTGTAGTAGCTGAACGCGCCTTCGAGCGGCAGCACCACGTTGACGTCCTTGTCGGCGAAGAAGTCGGCCACGTCGGTGCGGTCGAGCCAGGTGAGGGTGCCGCCGTCGCCGCCGCCGGCGCCGGCGAGCAGGTACAGCACCGGGCGTGGGGTGCTCGTGTCGCGCGGCAGCAGCACCGCCACCGGAATCACGCGGCTCATCGACGCCGAGTACACGTGCAGGGTGCGCTGCCGAGGGCTGTTGTCCTCGCTGCGCTCGAGGTACGAACCGTCGGCGCTCGGGGCCGGCTGTGCCGCCGCGGGTGCGGCCACGGCGAGCGCGGCGGCCGTCAGCGTCGCCGCGACGACTGCCGTCACTCGACGGAACGGTCTCGGACGGCGCATGGGATCACCTTCGGTCGGGACGAGATCCTTCGATGCTACGGCGCACAAGAGCCCGCACGGGGCATGTGCGGGCTCTTGTGCGTCGGACGGTCAGCTGAGCAGATCCAGGATAAGTTCGAGCAGGTCACCGAGCTCGATTGAACCGAGCAAATCTTGGAGGCTTGACATGAAAGCTCCTTCATTCTGTTTGTTCGGGCGGACTTTTCATGTGTAACACGAGTGTGGTTGAGTCGCAGGTAATTCGGGTACCGATTGCCCTTTTTATTTGATATTCGGTATTTCCGCCGGTCAGGGCCGGGGAAATCTGCAGATATATGGGTGAGCATATTGTTCGGACCGCAGCCGGGTCGCGGGGATTCGGAATTATGTGCGATTCGCGCGGTCGGCCCGAAATGTGAATTCCCGGCTACGGCCGATCGATATTCCGGACGATCCGGGCGGCGAAGGCGTCGATGTCGGCCCAGTCCCGGTGATCGCCGTACCGGCCGCCGGTCAGGCGGAACACCACCCGGCCCAGAGGCCCCGGCCACTGCTCCGGCTCGATCGCCCCGGCGAAGGCCCGGTACTCGCGCACGTTCGCCGTCGCCCGCAGCGCCGCCGCCACCTTCGGCTCCTTCAGCTTCGGCCGCACCCACCCGGCCAGCCGCGCGGAGATCATCGCGCTCGTCGCACCGATGGTCTGCACCGAGAACAGCCACGCGGGCTTCCCGGCGAGGAGCGCGCGGTGCAGATCCGCGAAACGAGCGGCGGGAGCGAGCCACTGCCCGTTGTGCACCGAGCTGCCGAGCACGATCGCGGCGTAGTCCGACGGATCGACCGGCTCGGCCAGATCCCGCAGGTCCGCGTCGTGCCCGGCTTCGGTGAGCCGCTGTGCGATCCGTTCGGCCACGCCGCGGGCCGCCCCGTATGCCGTCGTGTACGCCACCAGTACCTTCACGTGAGCTCCCTCCACCGACCTGTCCCGATGACGCGACGATTATCCGGCTGTGCCGGAGGGTGCCCGCCAGTTCCCCGGAAAGTCCGGCGCGTCGGGAGTGTCGAGAAAGCTCGAAGCGTCCCTCACGCTCCGCTCACCCGTTATCACGCCCAGGTGGCCCACCCCGGGATGGACGAGCACCCGGCCCCGCGGCACGGCCGCCGCAGCCTCCCGGAACAGCGCCGCGCCGTAGAAGCCGTCCCGGTCGCCGCCGACCACGAGCACCGGACACGACACCTCGGGGAGCCGGGCGGTCACGTCGAAGCGGTCCTCGGCCTCGGCCACGGCGAGGAAATCGTCGTACCCGTGCCGGGCACCCGACGGCTCGAGCAGCCATCCCAGCGTCCACAGCAGCCTGCGCGACCACCATCGCGCCCCCGTCGTCGCCGCGAGCTCCGCCATCGCCCGTCGCGGATGCCCCTCGCGCACGACGGCCGCGGCCCGTCGCTGCACCTCGCGGCCCGGGCCGAGGCGGTGCGCCGACGCCACGAGCACCAACCTGCGCACCAGCGCCGGGTGGTCGAGAGCCAGCTGGAGCGCGACGCTGCCGCCGGTCGAGACACCGAGGACGTCGACCGGGCCGGGGAAGTGGTCGGGCATCGCCTCCGCGTAGTCGCGGGCGAGATCCGCCATGGTGGTCCCCGGCGGCAGGCCCGGCCGGCGGTTCACCCACCACACGCGTCGCGTCGTCGTCCAGGGCGCGATCTGTCCCAGCTGGGTGCGGCGGTCGAAGCCGCGGGGTGGCCGGTGGTGGTTCGACAGGCCGGGCATGAACAGCAGGGGCGGACCCGTACCGGCGCGCAGGTAGGGCATGCCCGAGTTCCAGGTGCCCTCCTGCGCTGCGATCACGCCGCGTCCAGCGTCCGTGCGATGCCCCTCGCCCAGTCCTCGATCTCCTGCCAGTCCCGGAAATCGCCTTTGGGCAAGAGCTTTCGTCCGGCGGGCAGCTTGCGCATCAACCGCGCTCCGACACCGAGCGTCTTCGGGTCGAGGGCGCCGAAGAACACGTGATGCTCCCGTGGCGCGACCGCGTCGGTCAGCTCCGACAGTTCCTGCGGTGCCGCGCTCTCCCGCACGTTCTGTCCCTGTTCGTCGACCTCGTCGGTGCCGAGCGGTCCGCTGGTGAACAGCCAGACCGGGCGGGCGACGAGTCCGTCGCGGTGCTCGCGCACGAACGCGCTCGCCGGCTTCTCCCAGTGCCCCAGGTAGGCGGAACTGCCGACGACGCACGCGTCGTAGTCGTCCACCGACGCCGGAGCCGGCAGTTCCAGAGTGTCCACCACGTGCCCCTCGGTCCGGATCACCTCGGCGATCCGCTCCGCGATCCCGGCGGTGGCGCCGTGCCGGCTGGCGTATGCAACGAGAACCTTCATGGCGGATACCCCTGTCGTCGAGCTGTGCTCCTGCCGGCCCGTTCCACCATCGGCCCCGCCGGCGTCACCCGTCAAGCGCTGCTCAGCCGAGTGCGTCGAGGGCCTCCTCGATCGGGGTGTCCCCGTTGTTGAACTCGATGGTGCGCCGCACCGTCGCGGGCCGGTGCAGCACCGCCGCCGCGACCGCCGCCACGTCCGCCCGCGAGACCTGCCCCTTGCCGGCGTCCGGGCCGGTCTCGATCCGGCCCGTCGGCGAATCCAGGGTCAGCAGGCTCGGGCCCAGGATCGTCCAGTCCAGATCGGTGCCGCGCAGGTGCGCGTCCGCGGCCGCCTTCGCCTCGGCGTACGGATGGAAGCCGTTGTCCTCGGGCACGCCGTGGTCCGGGCCGGCCCCGAAGTACGACACCATGACGTAGCGGCGAACCCCCGCGCGCTCGGCCGCGGTCATCGAGGCGATCGCCGCGTCGCGGTCCACGGCGTACGTGCGCTGCGGATTGCCGCCGCCCGCGCCGGCCGACCACACCACGGCGTCGTGACCGGACAGCAGCGGCACGAGTTCGTCGACGCCGAGGTGCTCGACGTCGGCCACGACGGGGGTCGCGCCCGCGGCGCGCACGTCGTCGGCGTGGTCGGGGTTGCGGATCACCGCGGTCACCTCGTCGCCGGCGTCGGCGAGCAGCCGCTCGAGGTGCAGTGCCACCTTCCCGTGGCCGCCGATGATCACGATCCGTGCCATGTCGAATCCTTCCGTCGCCGGCCCGCCCGTCGGGCCGCCTCCCACCATCGCACCATGGCGGCGGTGGTCCGTGGGGGAGCACCGGTCGGCGACGTTCGCTCACCGAACGTTCACGCCCCGGGCACCCGAGGTGCAACGTACAGCGGGCATGCTGGGGCGATGAACCCTGTCGTCCTGGAACTCCGCCACGTCGAATGCGAGGGCCCCGCCGCGTATCTGCCGGTGCTCGAGCAGTACGCGCAGGTGCGCACCGTCCGGCTCGGGCGCGACCCGGTGCCCACGGCGCTCGACTACGCCGCCGTCGTCGTCATGGGCGGCCCGATGGGCGTCGCCGACGCCGCGACGCTGCCGTGGCTGGGGGAGGAGATCGCGTACCTGCGGTCCGCCGTCGCCGCCGGCATTCCGGTGTGGGGGGTGTGTCTCGGCGCGCAGCTGCTCGCCGCGGCCCTCGGCGCCGACGTCTACACCGGCCCCGTCCCGGAGGTCGGCGTGGGGGAGGTGGAACTCGCGCACGCCTCGGCCGCCGACCCGGTGTGGGGCGAGCTGCCGTCCACCTTCCCGGTCCTGCAGTGGCACGCCGACACCTTCGACCTGCCGCCGGGCGCCACCCTGCTCGCGTCGTCGCGGGCCTACCCGAACCAGGTGTTCCGGCACGGCAGCAGTTACGGCGTGCAGTTCCATCTCGAGGCCGACGCCGACCAACTCGGTGGCTGGCTCGCGATCGACGAGTACCGGGCGTCGCTCGAGGCGGCCCTCGGGCCCGGGTCCGCCGACGCCGTCGCCGCCGAACTGCGCTCGGTACAGCCCGAGACCGTCGCGCACGCGGCGGCCGTGATGAAGCGGTGGCTCGAGACGTACGTCGTGTGAGCGCTCAGGCCTGCAGACCGGCCCGCTCGAGCGCCGCGCCGACGAGGTGCTCGGCGATCGCCATCGACGACGTCGCGCCGGGGGAGGGGGCGTTGCGCAGGTGGACCACGCGCCCGTGCCCGGTGATGACGAAGTCGTCGACGAGCGAGCCGTCGGCCTCCATGGCCTGCGCGCGGATCCCCCGGGGTCCGGGGAGCACGTCGGCGACGGTCAACCCGGGCACGTACTTCGCGGCCTCGGCGACGAACCGCCGGATGCTCACGGCCGTGCGCAGCTCGCGCGTCGCGGCCGGGACGTTGCGGACGGCGAAGCGGCGGAATCCGGGGAAGACGAGGGCGTCGCGCAGGTCCCGCAGCGACCCCGACCGGCGGCGGTACGCCTCGCGGCCCGGCGCCAGGAACGCGTTGGGCCCGACCATGATCGCGCCGTCGATCCGTTTGGTCAGGTGCACGCCGAGGAACGGGTACCGCGGATCGGGCACCGGATAGATCAGTCCGCGCACCCGCCCGGCCGCCTCGGGCCGCAGCAGGTGGTAGTCGCCGAGGAACGGCACGATCGCGGGTGTCGCGAGGTCCCCGGCGCCGTGGGCGAGCCGATCCGACTGCAGGCCCGCGCACGTGATCACCAGGTCGAAGCCGTCGGTGCCGGTGTCGGTGCCGACGAGCACCTCGTCACCGAGGGAGCGGATCGCCGTGACGGGCGTGGCGAGCCGGACGGTGCCGCCCGCCGCGGTGACGTCGTCGGCGAGGGCGGTGGTCACCGCGACGTAGTCGACGATGGCGGTGTGCGGGGAGTGCAGGGCGGCGATGCCGCGCGCGTGCGGCTCGATGTCGGTGATCTCGTCGGGCCCGATCCGGCGGATTCCCGGCACCCCGTTGGCGACGGCGCGGTCGTGGATGGCGTCGAGACGGTCGAGTTCGCTGTCGTCGAGCGCGACGACGAGCTTGCCGCACTCCTCGTACGGCAGGCCGCGGGCGGCGGTGAACTCGGCGAGCAACTGCACCCCGCGCCGGCACAGGCGCGCCTTGAGGCTGCCGGGCGGGTAGTACAGCCCGGCGTGCACCACCCCGCTGTTGTGGCCGGTCTGGTGCGCGGCGAGCCGGGGTTCCTTCTCGAAGAGGGTGACGTCGGCCCCGTGCATCGCCAGCTTCCGCGCGGTGGCGGCGCCGATGATCCCCCCGCCCACGACGGCGGCCCGCAGCGAACCCATGCGCGCCAGCCTACGAGCCGGCGGCCGAATGTCACACGGGTTCGCTTGGATCGAACGCGTGTGACATTCGGCCACACGCCCGGTGGCTCAGCGGTTGCGGTCGGAGCTGTAGCCCCACAGCCAGTCGGTGTACTTGTAGCTCGACGTGTCGCGGATGCGGAACAGCTCGTTGCGGGCCTCGCGGCCGGCACCGTCGAGGTGCCAGAGGTCGCCCCACATGCGGCCGGTGGTGAGGATGCGGTTGCAGCGCGGTGCGCGCTCGGCGTTGACGTCGCGCAGGATCTTCGGCCAGTTGGCGTTGTCGCCCTGGTAGTCCTCGGCGGCGTAGTCGGCCAGGCACTTGGCGTCCTCGAGCGCCATGACGGCGCCGGAGGCGAGGTACTGCAGCGGCGGGTGCGCGGCGTCGCCGAGCAGGATCATGCGGCCGTCGACCCAGTTGTCGATCGGGTTGCGGTCGAACATCGGCCACCAGCGGTCGGTCCACAGGTACTTCAGCGCGGTCTGGACGCTCTCGTGGCAGTGGTCGTAGGCGTGCGCGAGTTCGTCCGGGCTGCCCCACTTCTCTTCACCGCGCAGGAATGCGGGCGACTGGAAGACGGCAACCTGGTTGAGCATCTCGCCCTGGCGCAGCGGGTACTGGATGAAGTGGCAGCGCGGGCCGATGTAGCCGACGACGTCCTCGATCTCTTCCTCGAGCGGGACCTCGTTCATCGGGAACGTGCCGCGGAAGGCGACGTATCCGGAGCCGACCGGCTTGTCGTCGGACAGCTTCGGGCGCAGCCGCGAGTGCAGGCCGTCCATGCCGAGAGCGATGTCGCCGACGTGCTCCTCACCGTTCTCGAGGATGACGCGGACCTTGTCGCCTTCGGTGACGACGTCGTTCACGGGGGCGTCGGTGCGCAGGTCGGCGCCGGCCCGGCGGGCGGCGTCGACGAGCACCGCGTGCAGATCGGAGCGGTGGACGACGAAGTACACGCCGCCGTAGTGCTGCTGGTAGTCGTGGCCGAGGTCGACCTTGGTGAGGATCTCGGCGGTGACGGCGTCACGGAAGACGAGGTTCTTCGGCAGGACACCCTTGGAGATGACCTCGTCGTAGACGCCGAGCGCCTGGAGGATGCGGGAGCCGTGCGGGCCGATCTGCAGTCCGGCGCCCACTTCGCCGAACTCCGAAGCGCGCTCGAACAGCGTGACCTCGGCTCCCCTGAGGGCGAGGGCGAGGGCGTTGGCGACTCCGCCGATGCCGCCGCCGGCGATGAGAACCCGCGCGTCCTTCAGATCGGACATGACACTCCTTGTGGTCGGTAGATCGATATGACGAATGGATCAGTGGGCCATGATCGGGCCGCGCGGTGCGTCGTCGCTGACGGGGAAGCGCTTCCACACGACGGTCAGCAACAGCGAGGCGATCAGCGCGCTCACGGCGAAGAGGATGAAGTTCGAGTTCGCGCCCAGTCCGGCGGCGAGCAGCCAGCCGCCGATCTGCGGGGCGGCCACGGCCCCGATCCGGCCGACGCCGAGCGCCCAGCCGAGCGCGGTGCCGCGCAGATGGTCGGGGTAGTAGGAGGCCACCGCCGCGATGATGAGGCACTGCGTTCCGTGGGTGCCCACGCCGGCGAGCACGAAGATCGCGTACACCACCGCGGTGGGTGGGGAGAGCAGCAGGGCGAGCAGGGCCACGCCGGCGACGAACGCCGCGACGATGCTGGTGGGCACGGTGCCGAACCGCACGCCGCCCCACGCGGTGATGAACGAGCCGGCCACCGCGCCGAGGTTCAGCGCCAGCGCGAAGGTCAGGGCGCTGCCGAGGTCGGTGCCCGTGTTCTGCATGAGCTTCGGCAGCCACGTGCCCAGGCCGTACCAGGCGAGCAGCGTCACCACGGTGACCAGGGCGAACATGATGCTGATGGTCCGGAACCTCGAGCCGAGCAGTTCGCGGAAGCCGCCGCCGGCCGGGGCGTCCGTCTTGGAATGGGTGTTGGGCAGGTACTTCAGCGCCAACGGCACGAGGACGAACAGGGGCACGAGAGCGAACAGGAACATCGGGCGCCAGCCCCAGTTCGGGATGACCGGGATGCCGAGCAGGGCCGCGATGGATCCGCCGATCGGCACGCCGGACATCATCATCGTCGCGACGGCGGCGCGCCACCGCCGCGGAACGAGTTCGGCGGCCAGGGCGTTCGACGTCGGTACCAGGCCGCCGAGGCCGAGTCCGGCGATCAGCCGCATGGCGCCGAACATGAACGGACCGGTGGCGAAGGCGCAGAGCGTGGTGAACACCGACAGCACCACCACGCAGCCGATGACGGCCTGCTTGCGGCCGATCGCGTCGGACAGGCGCCCGGCGAGCACCGCGCCGATCATCATGCCGAGGAACGCGAGGCTGCCGAGGGTTCCGGCGGTCGCGGAGCTGATGCCCCACTCGTCCTGGAGGCTGGAGATGACGTTGCCGTAGACGATGAGGTCGTAGCCGTCGAAGACGACGAACAGCCAGCAGACGATCACTGCGAGCGCCGTACCGCGATTCAGGACGATCGTGCGTTCGCCGGGGGCGGCGTCGGCGCCGGAAGAACTGTGCATGGCTCTACCGTGATGCGCCCCACGCGCCGGTGCAATAAAGTTCTGGTGTGCAGAAAAAGTCCGCGGCCCCGAAGAAGGCATCGAAGACCATCACCCGGCCGTCGTATGCGCTGGAATCGGTGGACAACGCCCTGCGCCTGCTGCAGATGCTCCGCGACGTCGGTGCGCTGCGGCTCAAGGATGCCGCCGAGGAACTCGGGACGGCCCCGTCGACGGCCCACCGCCTGCTGTCGATGCTGGTGTACCGGGGGTTCGCCGTGCAGGACGAGAAGCGCCGCTACCACCCCGGCCCGGCGATGGGAGTGGGACCCGCGCAGCAGGGCTGGACGCGGGAACTCACCGAACTCTGCCGGCCGCACATGGAGGCGCTGGCGATCCTGACCGGCGAGACGATCAACCTCGTCATCCGGGTGGGGTCGCAGGCCCGGTTCCTCTACTCCGCGGAGTCCGAGTCGATGCTGCGGGTCGGCGACCGCCAAGGTCAGGTGCTGGCCGCCGAGCTCACGGCCGGAGGGCGAATCCTGTTGGCGGAGTTGCCCAGGCAGACGCTCGAGCAGCTCTACCTGAGGCCGCCGGAAGAGCCGCACATCGACCCGCGCCCGATCGCGGGGTACGGGGTGGACCGCCGGCTCGCCCCCGGGGAATTCGAGGTGTTTCTCACCGAGCTCGAGGCGGCCCGCAGGGTGGGGTTCGCCGTCAACGTGGAGCAGACCGAGGAGGGGGTCGCCGCATTCGGTGTCGCCGTCCGCAACGGGCGCGGACGGGCGATCGCGGCGATCACGGCCGCGGTGCCGATCACACGGTACCGCCAGCATCTGAACGGGTCCCTCGTCTCCCGGATGCGCGCGACGGTCCGCGGGATCGAGGTCGACGTCGCGCACATCGAATGACGCGGCCCGGGCCCCGCGGAGGGTGGCGCAGGGATTCCGCATAGAAGAATTGTTTGTGCTGCGGGAGGACCGGCGACCTAGGTTGAGAGCAACGCCGCACGTGTCCCGCTTCACGAGGAGAGGTCATGACCGCTACCGAGAACACCGATCCGGAGCTGCAGCAGCTCTACGCAGACTTCGAGACCGAGCACCTCAATCCGCTGTGGACCCAGCTGGGCGACCTGATGCCGATGGCCCCGACGTCCAAGGCCGTGCCGTTCGTGTGGAAGTGGTCGACCCTGTACCCGCTGGCCCAGCGGGCGGGCGATCTCGTGCCCGTCGGCCGCGGCGGCGAGCGGCGTGCCATCGCGCTGGCCAACCCCGGTCTCGGCGGCGTCCCCTACGTCACCCCCACGCTGTGGGCGGCGATCCAGTACCTCGGCCCCAAGGAGACCGCGCCTGAGCACCGGCACTCGCAGAACGCCTTCCGGTTCGTCGTCGAAGGCGAGGGCGTGTGGACCGTCGTCAACGGCGATCCGGTGGCCATGTGCCGCGGCGACTTCCTGCTCACCCCCGGCTGGAACTTCCACGGCCACCACAACGAGACCGACCATCCGATGGCCTGGATCGACGGCCTCGACATCCCGTTCGTCCACTACACCGACACCGGGTTCTTCGAGTTCGGCTCCGACGGGGTGACCGACGAGTCCACCCCGGACGTCTCCCGCTCCGAGCGGCTGTGGGTGCACCCCGGCCTGCGCCCGCTCGTCGGCCTCGACGCCAAGTCCAGCTCGCCGATCGCGTGCTACCGCTGGAAGTACACCGACGCCGCGCTGAACGAGCAGCTCGCCCTCGAGGACGAGGGCTACGCCGCCACCCCGGAACCCGGCCACGCCGCCATCCGGTACACCAACCCGACCACCGGCGGCGACGTCATGCCCACGATCCGCGCCGAGTTCCACCGGCTGCGCGCCGGCGCGCACACCCGCACCCGGCGCGACGTGGGCTCGACCGTGTTCCAGGTCTTCGAGGGCGAAGGTCGCTTCCACCTCGGCGGCCGGGACCACACGGTCACCAAGGGGGACATGATCGTCGTGCCGTCCTGGGTGGAGTGGTCGCTCGAGACCGACGGCGGCGTCGACCTGTTCGCCTTCTCCGACGCCCCGATCGTCGAACGCCTGCACTTCAACCGCACCTACATCTCCGAAGGAGCCTGACCCGACATGCGACTCGCCACCCTCCGCCTCGACGGCACGACCGCCGCCGTGCGCGTCGATTCCGACACCACCGCCACCGTGATCGACGGCTACGCCGACCTGTCCGCGCTGCTGACCGACCCGGACTGGAAGACCGTCGCCGAGCGGGCCGCCGGACGCACCGTCGACCTGACGAACGCCGACTACGCGCCGGTCGTGCCGAACCCCGGCAAGATCGTCTGCGTCGGGTTGAACTACGGGACCCACATCAAGGAGATGGGCCGCGACCTGCCCGAGTACCCGACCCTGTTCTCGAAGTTCAAGGAGGCCCTCACCGGCCCCTACGACGACGTGATCGTCCCCGAGTACGCCGCCGCGCAGCTCGACTGGGAGGCCGAGCTGGCCGTCGTCATCGGCAAGCAGGCGTACCAGGTCTCCGAGGCCGACGCCGAGCAGTACATCGCCGGCTATTCGGTGATCAACGACTACACGATGCGCGACTACCAGTACCGCACGCTGCAGTGGGATCAGGGCAAGACGTTCGAGAAGACCAGCGGCTTCGGTCCGTTCCTGAGCACCGACTACGCCCTCGGCTCGCGCATCGAGACCCGGCTCGAGGGTGAGGTCATGCAGTCGGCCACCACGGACGACCTGGTGTTCACCCCGGCCAAGCTGGTGGACTACATTTCCCACATCGTCACCCTGCAGCCCGGCGACGTCATCATCACCGGCACCACCGGTGGGGTCGGGCACGCCCGTAAGCCTGCTCGCTACATCGGCAACGGGGAGACGGTCGAGGTCAGCATCGAGGGCCTCGGTTCGGTGCGCAACAAGACCATCGTCAAGTAGGAGCTCACCCGTGGGGTTCAACAATCTCGACCTGTCCGAGCGGCTGCTGATCGCCCGGCGTGGCACCGCGTACTTCTCCCAGCGTCTCGCCGAACTCACCGACGACGAGCTGGACGCACCGACCGCGCTCGAGGGGTGGACGCGTAAGCACCTCGTCGCGCACGTCGGCTACAACGCCGCGGCCCTGTGCCGGCTCATGGACTGGGCCGCCACGGGCGTCGAGACGCCCATGTATGCCTCCACCGAGCAGCGCGGACAGGAGATCGCCGAGGGCGCCACCCTCAATGCGGCGGCGCTGCGGAACCTGTTCACCCACACCGTGGCCCGGCTCGACGAGAAGTGGCGGCACCTGCCGGAGTCGGCGTGGCAGGCGCAGGTCCGCACGGCGCAGGGCCGGCTGGTGCCGGCCGAGGAGACCGCCTGGATGCGCACCCGCGAGGTGTGGATCCACGCGGTGGATCTGGGCAACGGCGCGCGCTTCGGCGACTTCCCGCCCGTCGTCCTCGACTCGCTGCTCGACGACATCGTGGGGATGTGGCGCAAGAAGGATCTCGGCGCCGGCCTCGTGCTCGAGGTCGACGGTCGCGACCCGATCGCCGTGCGACAGGACGCCGACCCGGTCACCAAGGTGAGCGGCCCGCTCGCCGCCGTGGTGCGCTGGGCCGCCGGACGTGGCGCCGTCGGACTCACCGCCGGCGCCGACGTGCAGCCGCCGCGCTGGCTCTGATCACCGCACACGACGACGGGGGCCTGCGACCGGACACGGTCGCAGGCCCCCGTCGCGTCGGTGGATCCTAGCGGGGGTCGACCTCGCAGGCGATGCCGTCGTCGTCGCGGTCCAGCTTCGGCGCGTAGCCGGGCTCGTCCCGGTACAGCGGCGCCACGCCGGCGTTCCACGCCTCGGTGCAGTTCTTGTATCCGACGCTCGGCGCGGGCGCGGGCGCGGGCGCGGGGGCCGGGGCCGCCTGGGGCGCGGGTGCCGGGGCAGGAGCCGGCGGGGCGGGCTGCGGGAACAGGAAATCCGCGGATCCGGTGGGCAGCAGGTCGGCGAGCGAGAATGCGTTCGCGGTGGCCGGAGCGGCGACGACGAGGGCAGCGCACCCGGCCGCGGTGGCGATGAGCCGACGAATCTTCATGTGTGTCTCTTTCTCTCGGGACGGCGCACGGATCGGGGGAATCCGCGCGGCCGCTCGATTATCCCTTTTGTCCATTCGCGGCACCGCATCGATCCCTTCTTCGATCATGAGAACTCGCTGATGTCGGTCTCCCCGAGGTTTCACGCGTGGGAACCACGGCTGGTGGTGCGCAACAGGGCGCACCGACGACAGGAGGACGATCATGGAGTTCGGCAGGAAGTGGATCGCAGTGGGAAATGAGCTTTGCTATCTCCAGACTCACATGATTTCGGCTATCGGCACTGAACCTGCAATGCGCGCGTAGCTACCGGCGCTGAATGCAGATGACCTTCGCATCTTCATCGCAAAGGCCATCTGCACCGAGTCTCGCTCTTATCTTTCGCGTGTCACCTCAGGGAACGCTGATGAAGTTCGAAAATCCGCCATGTCGGGCAGGCAGGTCTGCGAGTGCTTCGTTGATCTTCTCGAGCGGGAAACTGTGGTGTTCGAAGACCGAGAGGTCGAGGACCCCGGCGCCAGCGAGGTCGGCCATGTCCTGGGCTTCGGCGGTGGAGAACCACAAGCTGCCGAGCACGCTGATCTGCCGGCACATCAGCGAGAACATATCCAGCGGTGGGCGTTCCATCATGCCGCCGATATCGACCGCGACGCCACCGCGACGGAGGGTGGTAATGGCGTCGAGGAACGATTCGGCAGGGGCGCCGGGACCGAGGGCGTCGATGACGATGTCGACGCCCTCGCCGTGGTTGTGCTCGTGCACCCAGCTGCGCAGCTCACCCTCCCCGGCGGGGAGGACGTGGATGCGGTCGGGGGCGATCGCGCGGACGTCGTCGAGCAGGCCGGCGTTGCGGCCGGTGCCGAAGATGCGGGTCGCGCCGAGCGCGAGGGCGTTCAGGCAGGTGCCCAGGCCCAGAGTTCCTGAGATGCCGTCGATCAGGACCGTGGTGCCCGGGCCGGCGCCGGCCTTGCGCAGTGCCGAGTAGCCGGTGCCGAGATAGCCGAAGCGGGCGCCTTCCTCGAAGCTGACCGTGTCGGGCAGTTTGACCAGATTGCGTTGGGGTGCGGTCAGATACTCGCTGAGGCCGCCATAGGGGTAGGCGTCGAACATTTTCTGGCCGTCGGCGCCGAAGGAGAAGTAGCCCATGAAGGTATAGCGGTCACAGTTCTGATCGTTGCCCTGCCGGCAGGCGCGGCAGCCGCCGCAGGAGATGCCGGGGTTGACGTAGACCCGGTCACCGACGGCGACGTCGGTGACATGGCTGCCGACGGCGGCGACGACACCGGCAGAGTCGAGACCGAAGGCGGCGGGGAGCTTGGGCAGCGGCAGATAGGGGAACCATTCGCTGTAGGTGGCCAGGACGTTGCTCAGGTTCGGCACGACGTTGCATGCCTTGACCTGTACCAGCACATCGGTCGGCCGTGGCTCGGGAACAGGGAGGTCCTCGATCTGCATCGGCTGATTGATCTCGTGGAGGCGGGCCACACGCATGGTGGACTTCATGTACGAAAACTCCTGATATTTAGTGTGTTTGGTCGCGGTCTATAGGTGGGGATGTACGGCGCGGTCATGTGCCCGCATCGAAGCGAGCTTCGGTGTGATCAGGCGCGGGTGCCGGTGACCGTCGCGGTCAGGGCGGTGCGGACCTCGTCGACGGTGCTGATCTCGGCCAGCAGTCCGAGTGAGTCGATGCTCGCGTGGTGCGCTGCGGGGGTGGCTGCGGAGCATGCATCTTCGACGATCACCACCCGGTAGCCGAGATCGCTGGCCACCCGGGCAGTGCCCTCGACGGAGGCGTTCGTGGCCACTCCGGCGAAGACGAGAGTGGTGATGCCCTTCTCGCGCAGGACGGTGTCGAGGTCGGTACGAGCGAACGCGCCGATGCGCTGATGGGTGAGCACGATGTCATCTCCGTGCGGTGCGAGCGGTTCAACGATCTCGGCGAGTTCGCTGCCCTCTTTGAGGCAGCCGGATTGAGCGACGATGCCCAGCAGGGGTGAATTGACCTCGAGATCGGAGAAGTCGGGCTTCCACGCGACCCGGGTGTAGACGACGGTTGCGGCGGCCGTGCGGGCGGCGGCGATGAGCGCGGCAATCTGGTCGATGACGTGGCGTACGGTGACCTGCTGGTGGAAGAAGTCGGCGAAGGCGCCGGTGGGGCCGACGATGTCGCCTTGGCAGTGCACTGCCACGACGGCGGTGGTGCGCGGGTCGAGTTCCATCAAGAGCTCCTGGCTGGGAAAGGGTGGGGGCGGTCAGGCGTGGGCGAGGATCGAGTGCCCGATGTTGTCGATGTCGCGGGCAGCGGTGAACGGGTTGGACAGGAAGACCTGGAGTATGTCGACGCCGGCCTCGCGCATCAGGGCCGCCTTCTCGCGCAGGTCGGCGGGGGATCCGTACAGGCACCAGTAGTCGACGAGTTCTTTGGTGATGATCGGACGGTGTCGGGGATCGAGTCCGCGCAGGTATTTCGCCCAGACATCGAGGTAGTGCGGCTGGTCCGGGGTCTTCGGGTCAGCGAGGTACTGCTGGGCGGCGGTGAGGGACGCGTCGACAATCGGATCGCCGAGCTCTTCGCGGTGCTGGTCCATCAGCCCGGCGTTGGTGATGCATGAGCTGATCGGGCCGGAACCGAAGCCGTTGGTGACGCCGTCTTCCCAGGTTTCCCCGTTGCCGAGTTGGTAGAACCACGACAGAGAGACGAGCTTGACCGAACCCGGTGCCCGGCCGGCATCGGCGACCGCCTTGTCGAGTTCGCGGCGGATCAGGCCGATCATGTCGGTGTCGGGCCCGAGGCAGTAGACGACGGCGTCTGCGTACTTCGCCGCCTCGGCGAGCCCGCGGGGTCCGCCGGCCGCGACCCAGATGGGTATGTGGTCGGTGACGTTGTAGAAGCCACTGTCCTTGTCGAGGAACTCCACTTCCCGGGACTGCCCGAGCCAATGGTGGGTGACCCGGTGGCCGGCCATCAGCTCTCGTGAGACTTCGATGGCGTGGGTGAGTTCGGAGATCTTCGCGGTGCGGTTGCCCATCGAGCGCAGGGCGTTGTTGGCGGTGCCGATGCCGAGGAAGGTCCGGCCGGGGGCCAGGGCGTTGAGGGTGGCCATCGAATTGGCGGTGACCGGGGCGATCCGGGTCAGCGGATTGGTGACCATGGTGCCCAGGTTGATGGTGCTGGTGTGCTGGGTGGCAAGGGCGAGGAACTGGTAAGGGTCGGAGAACAGCAAGGGGCCTTCGCCGACGCCGAAGTGTGTGATGCCCAGGTCCTCGGCCCGTTTCACCACTGCGACCTGATCGATCTTGGCGCAGGTACCGATACAGAATTCCATGTTCTTCTCCTTGCATGTGGCCCGCGTTGCCGAGGGCACTGCTCGGCCTGTCGCCCGCAGAGGGCGCATGTCCGGGTGCCGGGATATGGCGCGTACGGCGTGCCCTCCGGCGTTAACCCCGAGGTTGGCCACGATGCCCCGTCCATCAGGTCTGGAATGCTAGCGTTCCAGACGAAGGTAACCCACAGTGACTCACACCACAAGTACTAGAATGCAAGCTGTTGCGGTGAGCGCCGCGGCATAAGGGGGAGCCATGTCCGGGACGCCGACGGAAAGCCTGACTCGATGACCACCACCGACACCGGCCCCAAGCCGGGCAGTGAGGCCGCCGCCCTGCTCGCCAATGTCCGCACCTCGGGGGCGCGGCTGTCCTCCGCGTTGTACGACATTCTGAAGAACCGGCTGCTCGAAGGGCGCTATGCGGCAGGCGAGAAGATCGTCGTCGAGTCGATCCGGCAAGAGTTCGGGGTGAGCAAGCAGCCCGTCATGGACGCTCTGCGCCGCCTGTCCAGCGACAAGCTGGTCCACATCGTTCCCCAGGTCGGTTGCGAGGTCGTCTCCTACGCCCCGCGCGAAGTGGAAGACTTCTACACCCTGTTCGGCGGTTTCGAAGGGACCATCGCCGCGGTAGCGGCCTCCCGGCGGACCGAGGCCCAGTTGCTGGAGCTGGACCTGATCTCGGCGCGGGTCGACGCCCTGATCACCTCCCACGACCCGGTGGTCCGCGCCCGCGGGTACCGCGTGCACAACCGGGAGTTCCATGCGGCCATCCACGCGATGGCGCACTCGCGGATCATGGAGGAGACCAGCCAGCGAATGTGGGATCTGTCGGACTTCCTGATCAACACCACCGGCATCACCAACCCGCTCTCGAGCGCACTGCCCGACCGGCAGCATGACCACCACGAAATCACCGAGGCCATCCGCAACCGTGACGCAGCTGCCGCCCGCGAGGCCATGGAACGCCACATCGTCGGCACCATCGCAGTAATCCGCGACGAATCCAACGCCCAGCTGCCGAGCTAGACCCCGATACCCGGGCCATCGACCGGCTCCGCTATCGCGCCACCTACGCCGAGGGGGGACTCTCGGCCGTAGCGCTGCAGACGATCCACCGGCACCCTCCACGCTGACCCCTGTCTCGCCCCAGAGGGCCGGCGCGCCGTCGATCACCTTTACCCTCATCCAGAGACTTGCGTCACCCTCTATGCCCGAGTAGCGTCTGAACTAGACGTCTAGCATTCTAGTTGAGTGCTCCCTCTCGAAGATTCTCCAGAGAACCCCTCTCGAACATCCCCAGAAGAAAGGAGCGGCCATGACGACCGCTTCGCACGCATCGTCCTTCGGGGCACGAGCCCACTTCCGCCCACAGATCGGGGAAGCCCGACCGTGAGCACCACACCTACCTCCCCGACGAAGACCTCACCGCTGCGGGTAGCGATGGCCAGCTTCATCGGTACCACCGTCGAGTACTACGACTTCTTCATCTACGGCACCGCGGCCGCGCTGGTATTCCCTGAGTTGTTCTTCCCGGATGTCTCGTCCGCGATCGGAATCCTGTTGTCGTTCGCGACCTTCGGCGTTGGGTTCCTCGCCCGCCCGCTGGGTGGCATAGTGTTCGGGCACTTCGGTGACCGGGTCGGCCGCAAGCAGATGCTGGTGATCTCCCTGGTCGGAATGGGCTCGGCCACCGTACTGATGGGATTGTTGCCCGGTTACGCCCAAATCGGGATCGCCGCCCCCATCCTGCTGACCCTGCTGCGCCTGGTGCAGGGCTTTGCCGTCGGCGGCGAGTGGGGTGGAGCCACCCTGATGGCCGTCGAGCACGCCCCCACCGCGAAGAAGGGCTTTTTCGGATCCTTCTCCCAGATGGGGGCACCCGCCGGGACCAGCGTCGCAACCCTGGCGTTCTTCGCGGTCTCCCAATTGCCCGACGAGCAGTTCCTGAGTTGGGGCTGGCGACTGCCGTTCCTGTTCAGCGCGGTGCTGATCGTGATCGGGCTGTTCATTCGCCTGTCCCTGGCCGAAAGCCCCGACTTCGCCGAGGTGAAGGCACAGAGCGCCGTGGTGCGAATGCCGATCGCCGAAGCGTTCCGCAAGCACTGGAAGGAAATTCTCCTCATCGCGGGCACCTACCTGTCCCAAGGAGTGTTCGCCTATATCTGCATGGCCTACCTCGTCTCCTACGGCACCACCGTCGCGGGGATCAGCCGCACCTTCGCCCTGGCCGGAGTATTCGTCGCCGGCATCGTCGCCGTCCTCCTCTACCCCGTGTTCGGCGCTCTGTCCGACACTTTCGGCCGCAAGACCATGTACCTGCTCGGCGCCGCCGCGATGGGTGTGGTGATCGCCCCCGCCTTCGCGCTGATCAACACCGGCAACCCGTGGCTGTTCATGGCCGCGCAGGTGCTGGTCTTCGGAATTGCAATGGCCCCCGCCGCCGGCGTGACAGGCTCCCTGTTCACGATGGTCTTCGACGCGGACGTGCGCTACAGCGGTGTCTCTATCGGCTACACCATCTCCCAGGTCGCCGGCTCCGCGTTCGCCCCGACGATCGCGACCGCCTTGTACGCCTCCACCAACACCAGCAACTCGATCGTGACCTACCTGCTGATCGTCTCGGCCATCTCGATCGTCTCGGTGATCCTGCTGCCCGGCGGCTGGGGGCGCAAGGGCGCTGCGAGCCAGCTCACTCGCGACCAGGCCACCTCCACACCGAAAATGCCTGACACCGAAACATTTTCGACTCGGACAGTTCCGGACACCGCAGCATCCCTGCGCGTCCTCGACAAGTGAAGTGATGACAGACATGAGTGACCACGACCGCACCTCCTACGACACCGACGTCGTGATCGTCGGCCTCGGCCCCGCCGGTGGCACAGCGGCGCTTGCCCTGGCCAGCTACGGCATCCGCGTTCACGCCGTCTCGATGTTCCCCTGGGTGGCGAACTCGCCGCGCGCGCACATCACCAACCAGCGCGCCGTCGAAGTGCTGCGTGACCTGGGCGTCGAAGACGAGGCGCGCAACTACGCCACCCCGTGGGACCAGATGGGCGACACGCTGTTCACCACGAGCCTGGCCGGCGAGGAGATCGTCCGGATGCAGACCTGGGGTACGGGCGATATCCGCTACGGGGACTACCTGTCCGGAAGCCCCTGCACGATGCTCGACATTCCGCAGCCCCTGATGGAGCCGGTGCTGATCAAGAACGCCGCCGAACGTGGTGCGGTCATCAGCTTCAACACCGAATACCTCGACCACGCCCAGGACGAGGACGGGGTGACCGTCCGGTTCCGCGACGTCCGCTCGGGCACCGTGTTCACCCAGCGAGCCCGCTTCCTGCTCGGTTTCGACGGCGCACGATCGAAGATCGCCGAACAGATCGGGCTTCCGTTCGAAGGTGAACTCGCCCGCGCCGGTACCGCGTACATCCTGTTCAACGCGGACCTGAGCAAATATGTCGCTCATCGGCCGAGCATCTTGCACTGGATCGTCAACTCGAAGGCCGGTTTCGGTGAGATCGGCATGGGTCTGCTGCGCGCGATCCGACCGTGGGACCAGTGGATCGCCGGCTGGGGCTTCGACATGGCGAACGGCGAGCCGGATGTCTCCGACGACGTTGTCCTCGAACAGATCCGGACCCTCGTCGGCGACCCGCACCTGGACGTCGAGATCGTGTCGAGGTCCTTCTGGTACGTCAACCAGCAGTGGGCTGAGCACTACCAGTCCGGTCGAGTGTTCTGCGGCGGCGACGCGGTGCACCGGCATCCGCCGAGCAGCGGGCTGGGCTCGAACACGTCCATGCAGGACGCGTTCAACCTGGCATGGAAGATCGCGTTCGTCGTGAAGGGGTATGCAGGACCGGGTCTGCTCGAGTCCTACTCTCCTGAGCGTGTTCCGGTCGGCAAACAGATCGTCGCTCGCGCCAACCAGTCCCGCAAGGACTACGCCGGGCTGCGCGAATGGTTCGATCACGAGAGCGACGACCCGGTCGCCGCCGGCCTGGCAAAGTTGAAGGAACCCTCGTCCGAAGGTGTTGCTCTGCGTGAGCGGCTGTACGAGGCGCTGGAGGTGAAGAACGCCGAATTCAACGCCCAGGGCGTCGAACTCAACCAGCGCTACACCTCGTCCGCGGTCGTTCCCGACCCCGAGGCGGGCGAGGAAGTGTGGGTGCGCGATCGTGAGCTGTACCTGCAGGCCACCACCCGGCCGGGCGCGAAGCTGCCGCATGCGTGGCTGGTCGGCGCCGACGGAACCCGCATCTCCACCCTCGACGTCACCGGCAAGGGAATGATGACCCTGCTGACCGGACTCGGCGGCCAGGCATGGAAGCGTGCCGCCGCCAAACTCGACCTGCCGTTCCTGCGGACCGTCGTTGTCGGCGAACCCGGCACCATCGACCCTTACGGATACTGGCGGCGGGTCCGCGACATCGACGAGGCCGGCGCCCTGCTCGTGCGGCCCGACGGCTACGTCGCGTGGCGACACAGTGCTCCGGTCTGGGACGACACCGAAGCGCTCACCAGCCTCGAGAACGCTCTCACCGCGGTCCTCGACCACTCGGCCAGCGACAACGGGAACCCGAGCGGCACAAACGAGCCGCAGTACAGCACCCGGGCCGTGCCGATCGTCGTTCCGCACGTTACCGCCGAGGATGCAGCACCAGCTTCCGCCACCCGCACCACCACAGTCGAGGGAGAGAACCGATGACCCGTCCTTACACCAGCGTCTGGGACGACCTGAACCAGGTCGAGTTCAGCCAGGGATTCATCCAGGCCGGCCCCTACCGGACCCGATACCTGCACGCCGGCGACTCGTCCAAGCCCACGCTGATCCTGCTGCACGGCATCACCGGCCACGCCGAGGCGTACGTGCGCAATCTGCGCTCGCATTCCGAGCACTTCAACGTCTGGGCAATCGACTTCATCGGCCACGGCTACTCGACCAAGCCCGACCACCCGCTCGAGATCAAGCACTACATCGACCACGTGCTGCAGTTCCTGGACGCCATCGGCGTCGAGAAGGCCTCGTTTTCCGGGGAGTCTCTCGGCGGCTGGGTCACCGCCCAGTTCGCGCACGACCATCCCGAGAAGGTCGACCGGATCGTGCTCAACACCATGGGCGGCACCATGGCCAACCCTCAGGTGATGGAACGTCTCTATACCCTGTCGATGGAAGCGGCGAAGGACCCGAGCTGGGAACGCGTCAAAGCACGCCTCGAATGGCTCATGGCCGACCCGACCATGGTCACCGACGACCTGATCCGCACCCGCCAGGCCATCTTCCAGCAGCCGGATTGGCTCAAGGCCTGCGAGATGAACATGGCACTGCAGGACCTCGAAACCCGCAAGCGGAACATGATCACCGACGCCACTCTCAACGGCATCACGGTGCCCGCGATGGTGCTGTGGACCACCAAGGACCCCTCCGGTCCGGTCGACGAAGCCAAGCGCATCGCCTCCCACATCCCGGGCGCCAAGCTGGCCATCATGGAGAACTGTGGCCACTGGCCCCAGTACGAGGACCCCGAGACCTTCAACAAGCTGCATCTGGACTTCCTCCTCGGTCGCAGCTGACACAGACCCCGGCCGGTGCCGCCAACCCCTGCAACCCGGGCGGCACCGGCCGGATCCCACTTACCCGACCTATTGCGCTCTCGTCCGGACCCCCGGAGAGAAAGCGCCGAAGCAGCAGCAAGGAGACCGCCGCGATGCCTGTAGCGCTGTGCGCGATGTCGCACTCCCCCCTGATGGGACGCAACGACCCCGAACAGGAAGTCATCGACGCCGTCGACGCCGCATTCGACCACGCGCGCCGGTTCGTCGCCGACTTCGCCCCCGATCTCATCGTCATCTTCGCCCCCGACCACTACAACGGCGTCTTCTACGACCTGCTGCCGCCGTTCTGTATCGGTGCCGCCGCGCAGTCCGTCGGCGACTACGGCACCGAAGCCGGCCCTCTCGACGTCGACCGTGACGCCGCCTACGCAGTCGCCCGCGAAGTCCTCGACAGCGGCATCGACGTCGCATTCTCCGAACGCATGCACGTCGACCACGGATTCGCCCAAGCACTCCAATTGCTGGTCGGATCGATCACCGCCGTGCCGACCGTGCCGATCTTCATCAATTCGGTCGCCGAACCGCTCGGCCCGGTCAGACGGGTACGGCTGCTCGGCGAGGCGGTCGGGCGGGCCGCTGCCAAGCTGGACAAGCGTGTGCTGTTCGTCGGATCCGGCGGCCTGTCCCACGACCCGCCGGTCCCGCAGTTCGCCACCGCGCCAGAGGAAGTGCGCGAGCGGTTGATCGACGGCCGCAATCCCAGTGCCGCCGAACGTGATGCCCGCGAACAGCGCGTCATCACCGCCGGGCGGGACTTCGCCGCCGGCACCGCCGCCATCCAGCCACTGAACCCCGAATGGGACCGGCACCTGCTCGACGTCCTCGCCTCCGGCGACCTCGAGCAGATCGACGCCTGGACCAACGACTGGTTCGTCGAACAGGCCGGACACTCCTCCCACGAAGTGCGCACCTGGATCGCCGCGTACGCGGCAATGAGCGCCGCCGGGAAGTACCGCGTCACCTCGACCTTCTACCGCGAAATCCACGAGTGGATAGCAGGATTCGGAATTACTACCGCCGTCGCCGTCGACGAATAGACCCCGCCGCTCCCGCCCCGCAGTCCCAACGAAAGGTGGCCCCGGATGACCTCCGTCCGCCCGTGCTCGCCGTCGGTGAACGCGGGCTGGTCGGTGGGCAGGAAGACCTCATCGCCGACATCGCCCTCGACCTCGCAGCTCGTCAGTAGGAATGCACACGGGCCGAGGAGTCGCGCTGGTCACCGGGGCCAGCCGCGGCATCGGGGCGGCCATCGCAGATGCGGTGGCCGCCTCCGGTGCCGCCGTAATCGTCCACTACGGATCCGATCGGACGGCCGCCGCTGCGGTGGTCGACGGCATCACGGCTGCCGGGGGCCTCGCGGCTGCGGTCCAGGCCGACCTGTCCCGACCCGAGGGGCCTGAAGAGCTGATGCGGGAGTTCGACTCCGCGCTCGACGGTCTCGGGCTCGACCGAGGGCTCGACATCCTCGTCAACAACGCCGGAATCAGTCGGCGCGGAGCGCTCGAGCGCGTCACTGTCGAGGATTTCGACCGTCTGGTCGCACTCAATTAGCGCGCCCCGTTCTTCGTGACTCGGCATGCCCTGCCCCGGATGCACGACGGCGGTCGCATCGTCAACATTTCCTCCGGATCCGCCCGCTACGCCAGACCCGACGTCATCAGCTACGCCATGACCAAGGGGGCGATCGAGGTGTTCACCCGCGCCCTCGCCGTAGACGTCGGCGAACGAGGCATCACCGCCAACGCCGTGGCGCCGGCCGCGCTCGATACCGACATGAACGCGCACTGGCTTCGCGGTGACGACCATGCCCGCACCACCGCCGCGTCCACCACTGCACTGCGAAAACTCGCCACCGCGGAGGACATCGCCGCGATCGTGGCCTTCCTCGTCAGCGCCGCCGCCGGTGCGATCACCGGGCAGGTCATCGACGCCACCAACGGCAACCGGCTCTAACCAGAACTTACCCGGTCCCGGGTCTAGTCTCACCGCTTGGAGAGATCGGGCACGAGAGGCTTGCGGTGCATCGTATGCGGCCGCCTCGAATCCAAGCGGACGAAGAATCCAGACTTGCCGGTCACGCCCCGACAGGCATGGAGCCGGCCGGACCGATCATTCCCAGGAGCCGGAGCTGTGAAGCTGGGATGTCTGCCCGCGGTAGTACACCAACGGCCGGTTGTCGCTGAAGTCGACGTCGGTGACGCGGCCGATCATGCCGAGGTGGTCCCCGGCTTCGAAAACATGGTCCTGCTCGCACAGCACCGTGGTGACGGCGTTCTTGATGGTGGGGATTCCGTGGTGATATTCCCACTCACCGAGGTCGAACTTCGCTCCGTCGAGTCGAGCGAAGCCGTGGCAGATCTCGGCTTGATCCTCGGCGAGGACGTTGATGCAGAATGTGCGACAGCGCCGAAGCTGGGCGAACGTCGATGATCCGGAGAAGGCGAAGAACGCCACCAACGGTGGATCGAGCGATACCGAGGTCAGCGAGCCGATGGTCATGCCGACCGGTTCCCCGTCGCACAGGGCGGTGACGACGGCGACCGAGGTGGGCACGCGGCCCATGGCCCGCCGGATCGTCGTCGCATCGACCTCGTGCTCGTCGGCCGGTCGGGTATCGCGTGCGGGGGGTTGCAGCGTTGTGGTCATGGTCGGTTTCCTGGGAGGTCGGGGACCCGGTCGGGAGGACACCGGTGCCTGCTCGGGTCAGAGGAGGAATTTGTCGACGGCTTCGACTGTGTCGTCGAGTTTTTCCACCTGGGGGATGTGGCCGCAGTCGTCGACGATGGTGACGGTGCTGTCGGCGATGAGCTTGTGGAACTGATCGGCGTAGTCCACCGAGATGAGCCTGTCGTTGCGGCCCCACACGATCAGCGTGGGTGCGGTGATGCGGTGCAGGCGGTGCCGCAGGCCGCGGTCGGGGATGGGCCAGGCGAACTTGCCGGTGCAGCCGAACGCCCACACCATCGCCGCGGCCGCGGCCTGCTGCTGGGCGAGGTCGTCGGAGGGTGCGAGCATCGCCTGGGCGGCCGGGCTCGCCGGGTCGTGGAACAGCAGGGCCGGTAGCTGGTCGGGGGGTGTGGCGATCCAGTTGGCGACCGGGGCGGTCTCGGTCCACAGCCCGATCGGGTCGAGCAGGACCAGCTTGTCGGGCAGGGTGGGGAAGGTGGCGGCGAGTTCGGCGGCGAGCATGCCGCCGAAGGACTGCCCGATCACCACGGGATGGTCGAGCCCGAGGGTGCGGACCAGCTCCTCGTAGGCCAGCACCATGTCGCTGAGGGTGTCGATGGTGTGGATGGCGTACGGGTTGCCCTCGCTGGTGCCGGGGAATTCGGGGGCGTAGACGGTGTACCGGGAGGCCAAATGGGACAGGAACGGATCCCACGCCAGACCGGCGGCCGGGTGCAAATACAGCAGCGGTGCGCCGGCGCCGGCGACCTTGACGGTGATGGCGAGCCGGCCGCCCCAGACGTCGACGGTCTGTTCGGTGATGGTGGGTGTGGTGCTCATCGGGCGTTCGCTCCTGCCTTCGTGGTGGCGGTGATGTCGTAGGCGATGGGGGTGCCGCCGAGTCGGCTCGGCCACCAGTGGTGTTCGTGGTCGGTGTCGGTCCACAGCGTGCGCAGCCGCGGCAGGACCTCCTCGGCGAACAGGTGGATGTTCTTCATCACCAGGTGCCGGGGCAGCGAGCCGAAGCCGAGCATGGCGTGCAGATTGCCGATGCCGTATTCGCGGCAGAAGGCGAGCAGCTGTTCGGCGACGGTGTCGGGGCTGCCGACCACCACGACACCGGCCTCGACCAGATCGCGGAAGGTGGCGGTGCGCATGCGGTGGTACAGGCCGAAGTCGCCGGGGTCCTTGATCAGGGCCTTGACGCCGTTGATGTCGATGGCGCCGGGCAGGCCGAGCTTCTCGATCGGGATCGAGCCCAGGCCCTTGCGGAAGGCGTACTCGGCGTGCGGACCGTACTCGGTCTCGGCGCGTTCGTCGGTCTCGGCGACGGCGATGGTCTGCAGGAACCCGATGCGGTAGGGATTGCGGGCGACGCCGGCCTCGTCGGCCTGTTCCCACATGCGGTCGAAGATGCGCTTGCCGGTCAGCTTGGCGCCGAACCAGCTCAGGTAGTTGAACCCGAAGCCGCGGTCGAAGCACATCCGCATGGTGCGTGGGTTGCCGATGCCGGTGATCCACACCGGCACGTTCTCCTGCAGCGGCCGCGGCCACATGTTCACCATCGGATATTGGGTGTAGCGGCCGTTCCAGGCGAACGGTTCCTGCTCGCGCCAGGCCCGCAGGACCAGTTCGAGGTTCTCGTCGAACCGGGGGCGGACCTCGATCGGCGGGATGCCGTTGTTGATGTTGGCGTCGTAGCTCAGACCCACGGTCAGTCCGGCGACCAGGCGGCCGCCGCTCATCACGTCGATCATCGCGTATTCCTCGGCGGCCCGGAGCGGCTCGCGGGCTTTGCCCAAAGAGCGGCCCATCGGGTAGACGGCGACGTCGAGTCCCTCGGTCTCGGTCATGTAGGCCAGCGCGCTCGAGATCAGATCGGGGTTGGGGACCATGTCATAGCTGCTCTGGCCGTGTTCGGTGACCGCGACGCCGTCGTAGCCGCTGCGGGCCCCGAGCATGAGCTCGTCCATGAAGTCCCGGATCGAGGAGTACATCCCGTCCCGGGTGACGAGCGAGTACGGGATGCTGCACACCGACTCGTATTTGGTCTCGAAGTCGTCGGGCAGGTACCGGTACGGCGCCTGCAGGAACAGGTTGACCTTCACGTGTTCTCCTCCACAAGTGCGACGAGGTGAGAAACGCCCAGCCCGCGGTCCCACCGGAACGAGAGGCCCGTCACTGTCCGGGGTCGGTGTGATCCAGCTCTCGAAGATGAGGCTAGGAGGCAGAAACCTAGATGTCTAACACCTGTTTGTTCAGCTATTGAGATATCTTCCATCTGAATGTCAGACTGGGGTATGGAGCTGCGCCATATGAAGTACTTCGTCACCGTTGTCGACGAGGGCAGCTTCACCCGGGCGGCCGAGCGGCTGTCCATCGCCCAGTCCCCGGTCTCCCATCAGATCCGCAAGCTCGAACGCGAACTCGGCGTGCGACTGCTCGCGCGCACCACCCGCTCGATCGCCCTGACCGAGGCCGGCCGGGTGTTCTACGACCGCTGCGTCGCCCTGCTCGCCGCCAGCGAGGACGCCGTGGATTCGGCGCGCAAAGCCGACCGCGGAGAAATGGGAGCATTGTCGTTGGGGTTCACCGGCTCGGCCACCTACGACCTGATGCCCAACCTGGTCCGTGCCTACCGCGAACGCAACCCGCTGGTGGAGCTCACCCTGCGCAGCGAGATGCTCACCCCGGCCCAGGTTCAGGCCCTGCTCGATGGCACCCTGTCCGTCGGATTGCTCCGACCCCCGGTGAACGCGCCCGGCATCGTCGTCGAACTGCTGCGCAACGAACCCCTGCTGGTGGTCATGCCCGTACAGCACCCCATGGCCAGCGCCACCACGATCGACCTCCACGATCTCGCCGACGAGGCATTCATCGGCTACTGCTCCCCGTCGACCATGCACGACACCCTGATCACCGCGTGCAGGCAGGCGGGCTTCGTTCCCACCGTCCGGCAACAGGTGGCCGAGACCTCCACCCTGGTCGCCCTCGTCGCCGCCGGCCTCGGGGTCGCCCTCGCGCCCGAGTCGGTACGGCACCTGCGCATGAACGGTGTCACCTACCGACCGCTGAGATCTCCGACAGTGTCCGTGCCCCTGGCCTTGGCCTACCGCGAGGACACCATCGGCCCACTCATCCGTCGCTACCTCGACACCGCCCGAACCGTCCTGCGCAGCAAGAAACTGCTCGACACCACGTCCGATCTCGACGAGTTGGGCCAGTACATCGACACGATCTGAAGCACATCTGTCTCGTGCTCCTGGCGTTCGAGGCGGCACAATATCGGTTATCGGCTGCATGTATGGCAATCTTTAGGCCAATAACGGGGCTATCAGCGGCCCGGGCACCTGCACCGCCGCCACCGGCGTATGGGACGCACCCGTCGGGGACCGAGGCATCCCGATGAGGAGAGGGTGCCGATGGCCGCGGCGCCGGCCCCGCGGCGGTCGGCGGCGTCTGTCTCGCACTTTCCGCCATGGTGATGCCCGCGCTGGCCCGGTGATCCGCCGAGGACGCGGCCGCGACCATGGTCGCGATCAACGACGGGCCGTGCAGCCGGCCGTGGTCAGGCCGATCTTGTCGGCGGTGCCCAACAGGTCGGCTCACCCTTCTTCATGTCCGACACTCGGTTTCGATCCACTCACCGCGAAGCGGCAGGCTGGGGCCGTGGGTCTCGATGATGCGGCTGCGCGTGTCATCTCTCGAGGGCGATCGCGATGAAGACACAGCTCGGCCCCGCCTGGAATGCAGGCGGGGGCCGAGCCGAATGTCACGGTTGGTTCAGGGGACTCAACGGCCTACCGGGACGGCGGTGCTCTCGTCCTCGTTGGAGACCTTCTCTTCGCCGGGCAGCGGGATGCGGTCCATTTCGAGACCGGCTGTTTCCGGGATGAACCTGACGGCTACCAGGGTGACCAGAGCCAGCACCACGATGTAGGCCGAGAAGATCCACCCGACATCCATGGAGTTGAGCCAGGCGTAGAGATAGGGCGCCGTGCCGCCGGAGAGTGCGGCACCCACGGAGGTCCAGATGCCTACGCTCGTCGCGCGGGCTTCCGTGGGCGACTGCTCGGACATGACTGTGGAGTGGATCGACGACTGGATGCCCCATACGAGCAGGGCAATTCCCTGCGACACGAACAGGGTCCACGGCGCCGACGTCAGGACCCAGTTGATGGGGAACACCACCACAATGACCGCGACAGCCCACAACACCAGTTGCTTGCGGCGCCCGATCCGGTCCGAGAGCCGCCCCCAGAACGGCAGTGCGATGAAGGCAAGAATCTGTGCGCAGAACGTTGCGATGTAAGCCCCGTTGGGATCCATGCCCTTGCCGGAAATGGCGAACGACGAGGAGAAGTTCACCCACGTGTAGTAAAGTACGTTGGTCAGGAGGCTCAGCATCAGAATGCGGACGGCGATGATCACCAGCTGCCGGCGCGTGATCACTCGGACCGACGCGGTGCCGGCGGCCGCCTTGGCTTCCTCGAAGAATCCGGATTCTCGGCCTGACGGCGGAGGAACAGCGCGAAGATGGCCAGCACTGCTCCGATGGCAAAGCCGATGCGCCACCCGAACTCCGACATGTCGTCCTCGGAGATGATCGACGTCAGAAGGATGCTCATCGCGGTTGCCGCCATGACGCCGAGCAGCATGGTCATCATGATGCTGCTACCCCACAGGCCCCGCTTGTTCGCCGGGGCGATCTCGGCCAGGTATGTGTAGGCGTTTCCGCTTTCGCCGCCGTGGGCGATGCCCTGGATGAGCCGAGCCGTCAGAAGGAGAACCGAGGCCCAGATGCCGATGGAGTCGTAGGTCGGGATCACCGCGATCAGGAGACTGCCTGCGCCCATCATGAGCATGCAGATGACCAGGGATGTCTTGCGTCCCAGCCTATCTCCCAGTCGGCCGAAGATCAGCCCGCCGAGGGGGCGGGCGAGGAAGCCGCCGGCGAACACCGCCAGCGTGGAGAGCAGCGCCGACTGGGGATCGTTCTTGTCGAAGAAGTTGGCGGCCAAGTATGTGGTCAGGAGCGCATACATGGTCCAGTCGAACCATTCGAGGAAGTTTCCCGAGACGACGGCGATCATGGACTTCCGCTGATTTCTCGGAAAGTGCCCTGTGCCGTCTGGCATTCCGGCGCCGTCGCCGGCAGTGGCTGTTGTTGACATGGAGAACCTAACGAAGGGAGAAGTTGAGGAAGGGGAACGGCTCCTATGAGGCGCGCCCCCCGGGGCGGGCGTTGTGACCCACCGCGCAGAGCTTCTCATATCCACAGTAGTGCAATCCAATTCTGATTGATCTGAATTCACTATGAGTTTGATAGCGGGGATTAACCAATCCGAAGGTACGTCGACGGGAACGACAAGAACCCCAGCGGAACCGGGGCTTCGGTGAGTCCGGCGGGGCTGATCCGGCCCTTTCGGGGCAACGTCGGGTTACCGGATGAGGAGTACCGGCTCGGGCTCGGGTGTGGGCAGGAGCTCCCGGGCAATGGCCACGACAGCGTGCAGGGCAGGATCCGTGTTCTTCTTGTGCCATGCCAGCACAGCGGCCATTTTCGGTACCGGTGTGGAAAACGCCCGATAGCAAAGTCCGGGCATTTGGATGTGCTGTACGGAGGAGACTGTCACTGTGATCCCGACACCGGCGGCGACGAGACTGAGGATCGTGTAGGAATCGGGCGCCTCCTGGACGATGCGCGGGGAGAAGCCCGCCTGCAGGGCGATCAGCGCCGTGGCGTCCCTGACCGTAGAGCCTTGCGTGCCAGGGAAAGTCACGAACGGCTCACCGGCCAGGTCGGCGACTTCCAGCTCCGGTTTCGCCGCCAGTGGGTGGTCTTCGGGCAGCGCAGCCACCAGCGTCTCGAAGTCGATGATGTGCCAGTCGATCGACGGGTCGCGGACAGGCAGACGAGCCAAGCCCATGTCGAGGCTTCCGGAGAGGATCTGATTCACCACCGCTCCGCCGTACGTCTGCCCTTGGAGAGCAAGGTCGATGCCCGGTTCGCTGCCCTTGACGGCCCTGGTGATCAGAGGCAGGACGCGGCGGCTGCTGGCGCTGGCAAAACCCAAGGAAACTCTGCCGGTGATTCCCGAGCTGCCGAACATCGCCGCGCGTTTTGCCAGGTCCAAGTCGTTCAGAACCTTCTGCGCCGGGCCCTGCAACGCCTGGCCCGCCTTCGTGAGTGAGACGGACCGTGTGTTGCGCTCGAACAGCTGGACGCCGAGCTCCTTCTCCAACTGCTGGATCTGCTGGCTGACGGGAGGCTGCGCCATATGAAGCCGCGCGGCCGCCCGGCCGAAGTGAAGTTCCTCCGCTACCGCAAGGAACGTGCGCAGGTGACGGATCTCCACTACTGCCCCCATTGATCTATCTCGACTATCAGACCGTGCCGCTATTGATATTAGGCGAGCATCAATTTCAGCAGAGCCTCCCGGTGGGAACTCGACGCTCCGGCCGAGAAGGCGGACGACGAAGGCGAATATTCGTCAGAACCCAACGGATCGCATTCTTTCGGCAGTAGCCACGCAAGCGTCGGACAGGGCCGCGCCCCTGGTCGGCGGCACTGGAAGGATGTCGCCATGAGCGATATACACACCGTCGCGTTCGGCGACGTGGAGATCGAGGTGCTCGTCGACGGATCCGGCCCGGCCGTGGTGTTGCTGCCGTCCCTCGGCCGCGACTCCTACGAGTTCGACCCGATCGCAACCGACCTCGCCGCCGAGGGCTTCCGTGCGATCCGGCCCCAGCCGCGTGGCGTGGGCACGAGCCGCGGTCCGCTCGAGGACCTCGACCTGCACGACCTCGCCCGCGACGTCGCCGAGGTGATCGAGCGGCTCGACGCGGGCCCGGCCGTCCTCGCCGGGCACGCCTTCGGCCACTACGTCGCGCGGGTCCTCGCTGCGGATCGGCCCGACCTGGTGCGGGGGGTGGCGATTCTCGCCGCGGGCGCCCGCCGGTTCCCGGAGTCGCTCACCGAACGCGTCGCCAAGTGCTCCGACCTGTCGCTGCCGGGTGCCGAGCGGCTCGAGCATCTGCGGGCGGTGTTCTTCGCCGAGGGGCACGACCCGGCGGTGTGGCTCGACGGCTGGTGGCCCGCCGCGATCGTCGCGCAGCGCCGGGCGATGGCCGCCACGGACAAGGAATCATGGTGGACGGTCGCGCCGTCGCCGCTGCTGGACCTGCAGGCAGGCGACGACGTGTTCCGTCCGGCGCCGACCCGCGGCGAACTCACCGGGCAGTTCGGCGCCGACCGGGTCACGGTCGTGCTGATCCCCGGGGCCGGGCATGCCCTGATCCCCGAGGTTCCGCACGAGGTCGCCCGGGCCCTGATCGACTGGATCCGCGTCCTGCCCTGAGAATCGGTACCGAAAGCCGTTGCCCGCGTGCGCTGGTGCGCACGCGGGCAACGATTCCCCACGCGGGGAACGACGGTTCGATCAGCCGAAGGCGAGTGTCACGTCGTCCGAGGTGGACGCTGCGCGCAGCGGGTCGATGGCCACGGCCCCACCGTCGACCGGGCGGAAGGGTGCCACCACCGCCGGATCGATCCGCAGCACCGTGAAGCCGGCGACGGCGCCGGCGCCGAAGCCCGGAGCGAAGATCCGCACGGGTTCGGTGATCACCCCGTCCCGGACCGCGTCGTGGATGGCGAGCGGGATGCTCGCCGACGAGGCGTTGCCCACCTTCTCGATGTTGAAGTACAGGCGGTCCGACGAAAGGCCGGCGTCCGCCGCGAGCTCGGTGATCATCGTCTTGTTCGCCTGGTGCGGGACGATCAGGTCGATGTTGTCGAGCAGCGTTCCCATGCCGCCCTCCGGGGCGGGCAGGGCCTTCACGTCGTCGAGCATCTGGACCAGATAGCGGCCGGCGAGCGCCTTGACCTCGGGTCCGTAGACGGTGATGTAGTTGTCGAAGTCCGGGTTGGGCCAGATGATCGAGTTGACCTGGCTGTTCGGGCCGCTGGCGTAGGTCTGCATGTACTCGATGTCCGGTGCGGAGCCTTCGGGCGCCACGCCGACCACGAGCGCAGCCGCGCCGTCGCCGAAGATCATCCGAGAGGGGCGCACATTGCCGATCTTGTCGGAGAACTTCTCCACGCACACCACCAGCACCGGCCGCTGCACCTGCTGCAGGATCCGGGTGGCCTCCGCCAGCCCGTACGGCAGGCCGGCGCACGCGGCGACCAGGTCGAACGAGGCGTGGGTCTGGGCGATGCCCAGCTCGCCGGAGATCCACGTGGCCAGCGACGGGATCAGCCGGGCGCTGGTGCAGGTGCACACGATCACGGCCCCGATGTCCTCGGGTCCCACCTGCGCGTGCTCGATCGCCGACTTCGCCGCCGACAGCGCGAGGTCCTCGAAGCTGCCCGAGGTGTAGCGGCGCTGTTCGATGCCGGTCTTGGCGGTGATCTCGTCCGCGGTCATCGGCGACCAGTTGTAGGCCGAGTTGCGGATCAGATCCTCGTTGGTGCACACCTGATCACCGTGCGCGACGGCGAGGGCCTCGATGCGCGGCTGCACCGCGAAGTCGCGGCGTACGTCGATCGTCGGGTACGGCCGCGAGGGCTGCACCGGCTCGACCTTCGCGGGGACGGCGGCGCGGGCGGTCCGACCCGAGGTGACCCGGGAGATGAACCGCTGCACGTGCCGGTCGCGCGGGTAGTAGAGCACGACGTAGTCGTCGTCGCGCAGCTGCCCCACCTCGGTGAGCTCGACCTGGGTTCGCTCCCACGGCTGCTGGTTGTGCAGCACCATCGACCAGCGCCGCAGCGCCTCGAGCTCGGCGACGTCCTCGTGGCAGTCGAGGATCTCGTCGTAGCCGAACCGGGGGAAGTCCGGGTTGTACGCACCGAGGCGCATCGTCCGGTTCGACGGATCGGAGATCAGCTCTGCGACGGTGGGCTTGACCGTCGGCAACCCGGAGGCGATGTGCTTGCGGGCGCCGAAGACGTCGAAGAGGGTCTCGAAGATCCGGTCCTCGGCGGGGTCGTCCCAGCCCGCGGGCAGGGCGCGGTAGGCGTCCGCGACCTGGGCGGTCTTCGTCTCACTGTCCGGCCACGGCGTCAGGACGGGCATGTAGACGTCGTCGCGGTTGCGCGGCACGTCCGACCACCGGGTGGGGCGCTTGTCGAACATCGTGATCGCGAAGCGGTTGGCCCAGAACAGGTTCAGCGCCATGTCGCGCATGAGATCGACCTTGGTGCGGTAGACGCCCTGCGCGTGGCGGGAGAGGATCTCCGAGACCGTGGGGGCTTTGGTCTCGAAATCGCGACGGATGACGGCATCGAGCTGCTCGACGCTCGTCATCGTCGAGAAATCGAGATCGGGAAAGAAGTTGGACGGGAAGACGATCCGCCCGTGTCGGTTGAGCTCGAAAGGCTGCATGTGCCGAAGTACCGTTCAGTGAGAAGTGCGGAGGTGTGTCTGGGTGCAGCGGGTCACATGTCGAGTCCGCCGTTGACGCCCCACACCTGACCGGTGATGTAGGACGAGGCGTCGGCGGCCAGGAAGTGGACGACGCGGGCGATCTCTTCGGGATCGGCCAGGCGGTTCACCGGGATCGTGCTCTTGATGCGATCGAGGACCTTGTCCGGGATGGTCTCGACCATCTCGGTGGCGACGAAGCCGGGGGTGATGGTGTTGACGGTGACGCCGATGCTGTCCGGGGTGAGCTTGCCGGAGCGGGCCAGCGTGAACGCCGCCTCCTTCGCGAGCGTCTTGGTCAGGCCGAACATGCCGGCCTTCGAGGCCGCGTAGTTCGCCTGGCCGATGTTGCCGGTCTCGCCGATGACGGACGAGACGTTGACGATGCGACCGGTGCCGCGCTCGAGCATGTGCTTCAGGGCGGCCTGGGCCAGGAAGAAGGCGCCGGAGAGGTTGACGGAGATGACGTTGTTCCAGTCGTCGTCCTCCATCTTCAGCACGGTGCGGTCGATGGTGATGCCGGCGTTGTTGACGAGGATGTCCAGGCGCCCGTGCCGCTCGATGACCTCGTTGATGGTGCGACGGCAGTCGTCCGCGTTCGCGACGTCGCCCTTGTGCACGCTGTACTCGACGCCGTTCTGGCCGTTCGCCTGGATGTCCGCGAGGAACTGGTCGGCCTGGGCGGTGTTGCGCCCGTACCCGGCGGCCACCGTCGCGCCCTGGGCGGCGAGGCTGCGGCTGATGGCCGCGCCGATGCCGCGCGTTCCACCGGTCACGAATGCGACGCGGCCGCGCAGCTTGGTGCCGGCGACGGTGGTACGGGACGACGGTTCGATGGTGCTGGTCATGTCGGTTCTCCTCGAATGCGGCGAACTCGACGGATGCCGTCGAGTACAGATGTGTCGGGCCGGCGATGCCGGTGCCCCGAGCGGCGGTGCCCGGAGTCCGATCGGCGTGGGTGCTACCGCGAGCAGCTGATGTGAGCGTCCCTGCACGCTTCGCGATATTCGCCCCTGCCAACCGAATTCACGTAGTGCTCCCGCTCGTTCTCCCCTGTCGAGTTCAATGATGCAGCATCGCGCGTCATGTGTCATGTCTTTCGCCGAAAATGATTGGCAGAGCAATGACTTACGCTAATGATACTGAATAGTCTTGAATAACAACGGATTACGGTCATTGTTGGGGTGATGTTCACCTACAGGCCGACTGCATGTCCGTTCCGGGACCTTGGTCACAACACGCAACGCGCAGCGGGCCGATCGGAATGGCGCGCGGTACTACTGCACGGTCAGGAGTGCGGCATACATGCAGCTGGTCTGTTCGCGTATTCGTGATCTGCCTGCGAAATGTACTCCAGTACAACATAATTCACTGCTCGATCCGTGGCTGTTCCGCTCGCATGGGGGGTGCCGGCTCGAAAGCACTGCGTGCCAACAGCGTGCATGTAGCGACCTGCGCGGGGGGTGTGGGGGGCGAAAATCGGTACCCGGCTCCACGCCGCCGCAAACCTGTGAGCTTGCTCACGATCGCATATTTCCCGGGATTGGGACACTCCGGATCGGGGGTTGTGTGCGCGGATCGGTCGCCTCGCCCAGCGACTGCAGGGCGACGTACGGCCGTCCCGGCGGGAGAAAGTACCCGGGACGCCGGCCGAGACGGTGACGGACCCGTGAGGGCACAAGAAAGGGCCCCGCACCGGCGAACCGGTGCGGGGCCCTTCGGGGATCGTGCGGTTACTGCGCGAGCACCTTCGCCATGCCTCGCTCGACGGCGGCGACGATCTCCGGCCGCAGGTCCGCGGCAGGGATGATCGAGTGCACGGAGCCGACCTGCTGGGCGCGCTGGATGTTGTGGATGGCCTCGAACTCCGCAGCCACCTCACCGAGCTTCTCCGACCGCACCGCCGTGCGCTGCGTTGCCAGCTCGACCCGCAGGCGGGCCTTCTCGCCGTCCTCGGCCGCGGCGAGCTGCGCCTCGAGTTCGGTGATCCGCGGATCCGCCGCGGTGCGCGCATTGACGTCGCGGGTGAACACCACCGCCGCGGCGGGTGCGCCGCCGAGCACGGAGGCGAACGAGCCCTCGACCGCGAGCACCTCCATGTTCTCGTTCAACGCGCCGGAGAACACCACGAAGGCGCCACCGTGGTAGCGGGAGACCACGACGAAGACGATCGGGCCGTCGAAATTGACGATCGCCCGGCCGATCTCGGCGCCGTTCTCGAGCTGCAGGTTACGCAGCGACTCGGGGGAGCCGTCGAACCCGGACAGGTTCGCCAGCACCACCACGGGGCGGTTGCCGCTCGCCGCGTTGATCGCCCGCGCGGTCTTCTTCGACGACTTCGGGAACAGCGTGCCCGAGGTCCACTGGTCCGGCCCGTCGGTGGGGAACCAGCCCTTGCGGGCGATGGCGCGGGACTCGATGCCGATCACCGTGACCGCGTTGCCGCCGAGATGGGCGTCGAACACCACCGACGTGTCGGCGTCGGCCATGTCTGCCCACCGCTCGAGCACCGGGTGGTCCTGGTCGACCACCGCGCGCATGACCGTGCGGATGTCGAACGGCTTCTTGCGGTCCGGGTTGGTCTCCGCGGAGAAGATGTCGCCCACCGTGGTGAAGTCGCTCGACGGGTGCACGTGCGGGTACACCCGGACGTCGCGCTCGATCGGGTCGACGGTCTCGGCCTTGCGGGGGAACCGCTCGCCCGGGGCGAGGTAGGCGTGCTCGTAGTGCCCGAAGAGCACCTCGACCGCGGCCGACAGGTTCGGCGCCCAGTACTGCGCCTGACCGTTGGGGCCCATGACGCGGTCGTAGCCGCCGATACCGAAGTTGTCCTCGGCCGACACGCCACCGGAGTAGTCCAGGGACTGCTTGCCGGTCAGCACCATCGCACTGTCCGGGGTCATCACCAGGATGCCCTTGGTGTGCATGAGCATCGTCGCCTCGGCGTTCCAGTACGGCTGGGCGCCGACGTTGATGCCGGTGACCACGACGTTGATCTCGCCGCCGGCCTGCGTGAAGGTGATGATGCGGCGCAGGGCCCGCGAGACCCAGTCCATGTTCTCGGTGCCGGACTCCATCGAGATGGTGGCGCCGGAGGACAGCGCGAACCACTCGACCGGGACGCCGAGCTGCTCGGCCAGGTCGATCGCGGCGACGACGCGGGCGCACTCGGCCTCCGCGACGGTGCCGAGCGCCTTCGTCGGATCGCCGAACAGTGCGACGCGGGTCATGCCCTCCGGGTACCGCGGCGTCGGGGTGGTGACCAGTCCGACCACCAGACCGGCCTTGTTCCGTCCGTACGGACGCTGCACCGGCACCACGGCACCGGTGACACCCCCCGTCGCTGCGCTCGCCCCGGAGTCGTCGAGGTCGTACTCGACGAAGCTGCCCTTGCTGCCGGTGAGCAGCGGGATCAGCTCGTACGGGTACACGGTGCCGCGGGCGCGGGAGCGCTGGACCTTCTGGGTGTACTCGTCGAGCGGCTGCAGCGGCTCCTTCGGCGGATCGGTCACCCGCACGACCACGCCGGCGCCGGAGCGGTACGAGAATCGCAGCGCCACCTCGCGGGGCTCGGCCTCCGCGGTCTCACGCCACCAGCCGATGACGGTGATCTCCTCGAGGCCGGCGCCGACGGTGAGCGGGGCCGCCCCACGGCTGACCCGCTTCAGGTCGTCGATGCTCAGATCCACCTCGGGCCACACGAACAGCACCACGCGGTTCGCGTCGAGGCGGCGCTTGCCGCGGGCGGCCTGCGACCGGCGGATCGCGTCGAGGCAGCTCGACAGGGCCCGCTCGAACGCGGGCAGGCCCACGATCGTGCCGGTCTCGTCGCGCTGCGGGGTCAGGTCCCGCACCTCGGCGAGGGCGATGAGCCGCTCGTCGGACGGATTCTCGTTCGCCGCAATGTGATACAGGTACGAGTCCGGGTTCGCCGGCAGGCGGGTGCCGACGAAGTTCTTCAGCCGCCACAGATCCAGGCGCTGACCGGTGAGCGGGTGCATGTCGCGGATGTTGGTTTCCTCCGCGTACCCGGTCTCGAACGGGCGGAAGGTGAAGACGTGCTCCTCGGCGCGGTCGGTGTGGCACACCGTCACCGTGACCCGGCGGGCGGCGGCGGCGACCTCACGGCCGGCCAGCACCGCGCGCAGCGCCTCGGCCTGCGCGTCGGCGTCGGCGGGGGCGTCGTCCCACGCGAGGTACAGGTCGACCACCAGGTTGTCGGTGCCGGGCAGGGTGCGCGCCGACTCCTCGACGGTGTCCAGGGCCGCCTCGAGCTCGGCGTGCCGGGCCTCGGTGGAGATCAGGTACAGGCGGGTGCCGCGCAGATCGAAGTTGCCGGTGACGAACTGCCGGCCGCCGCGCACCTCGGACTGCACCTGCTCGAGCGTGCGGATCTTGTAGGCGCGGCGGGTGATGACCTCGAGCAGCGGGCCCGGAACGGTTTCCGGTCGGGCGATCTGCTGGGCGAGCAGGTCGATCAGCGGCTCGGGGGTGGCCACCAGGGCCTCGACGCGCTGCGCGTAGTCCGCGGCGCCGGGGTGGTCGGCGAGGTGGGCGAGGCTGCCGCGCACCCCGTCGTACACCTGCTCGCGGACCTTGCGGATCACCGGCTCCTCGAAGAGGCGGTAGCGCAGGTTGCGGGCCGCGTCGCCGATCACCGGGTAGCGCACCTGGGTGGCGACGATGAGCCGGTCGAGGACCTCGTTCAGCTCCTGCGAGATGCCGGCCGGTCCCTCGGTCTCCTCGAGCCACCGCTCGAGCAGTGCCGAGACCACCGGAACCTGCGTCTCGATGCGCTGCTGCGCGAGGAACAGCCGGTAGACGGCCTCCTCGAGCTCGGGGGTGCGATCCAGCTCGGTGACGTCGTAGTGCCGCAGCGCCTGCGACAGTCGCGCACGGAAGCTCTCGGGCAGGCCGCCGACCTCGACGTCGAGGGACTGCAGGTAGCCGTGGAAGTGCTCGCGGGGGCTGTGCACGCGCTCGTCGCTGGACTCCTCGGCCTGCGTCGGGCGGTTGCGCGAGAGCTCGCACACGTCGGCGAACGTGGTGAGCAGCGCCAGCTCGGCGCGCACCAGGTCGCAGTTCCCGGCGGCCTCGCCGCGCAGGCGGTCGTACTCGGCGAGCAGCGTCGCGGTCCGCTTGCCGGAGACGTCGTAACCGGTGACGAGCGCCTCGAGGGCGTCGAGCCGGGCCAGCGCGTCGGCCGCGGCGTCGCCGGTCACGACGGCGGCGGGTGCGGGGAACTGCACGCGCTCGACCGTCTCGGTGACGGTCTCCTCGGCGATCCGATCGACACGCAGCAGCGGTGCACCGGCGTCGACCTGCGAGTTGACCACGGCGAGGACCTCGCGGACGCGGCCGGCGAAGGGCGCGCGCACCGCGGTCTCCATCTTCATGGACTCGAGCACCACGAGCGTCTGGCCGGCCTCGACGTCGTCGCCGGGGGCGACGGGCACCGCGACGACGACGGCGGGCGCGGGGGTGCGCACGACGCCGGCCTCGTCCTGGCTGATCTGGTGGCTGATGCCGTCGACCTCGACGAGGAAGCCGGTGGCGCCGGCGATCGAGACGATGTGGTGGCGGCGGCCGGCGAGGACGAGCCGGGACTCGAACTGCCCGAGCCGGTCGACGTCCACCTCGAGTTCGCCGCTGCCGGCGTCGACGCGGTAGCGGTGCGGCCCGACCTGTCCGACGAGCAGCTCGTAGGCCTGGCCCTGGTAGCTCAGCTCGACCTTGCGGCCCACCGAGTGCCCGGCGCGGGGGCGGCCGCCGCGGGCGGAGGTGAGGAACGCGGCGCGCTCGTGGCTCTCCTCGGCGTCGTAGACGTCGACGGCCGTGGCGATCAGCGCGATGTCGGCCACCCGGGACGGACCGGTGGCGGTGCCGGCTCCGGTGCGGTCGAGCCAGCCGGTGTCGGCCGACGCGGAGATGACCTCCTCGCGGTCGAGCAGGTCGAGCAGGAACGACTTGGTGGTGGTGCCGCCGTCGAGGACGACGGTGGTCTCGCGCAGCGCGGTGCGCAGGCGGGCCAGGGCCTCGTCGCGGTCGCGGCCCCACGCGATGATCTTGGCAACCATCGAGTCGTAGTCCGGCGGGATGACGTCACCCTGGGCGATGCCGGTGTCGACGCGCAGGCCGGACCCGAGCGGGAACTTGAGCAGCTGCACGGAGCCGGGGGCGGGGGCGAAACCGTTGTCGGCGTCCTCGGCGTTGAGCCGGGCCTCGACGGCGTGACCGAACTCGGGCGGGCAGTCGCCGGGCAGCTTCTCCCCGGAGGCCACCAGGATCTGCAGCTTGACCAGGTCGATGCCGGTGGTGGCCTCGGTGATGGGGTGCTCGACCTGCAGGCGGGTGTTGACCTCGAGGAAGGTGAAGATCTTCAGGTCCGGCTGGTACAGGTACTCGACGGTGCCGGCGCCGCAGTACCCGGCGGCGCGCACGAGGTCCGCGGAGACCGCGCGCAGGTGGTCGGCCTGCTCCTTGGTCAGCAGCGGCGAGGCCGACTCCTCGATGACCTTCTGGTTCTTGCGCTGGATGGAGCAGTCGCGCACGCCCGGCGCCCAGACGTTGCCGTGACCGTCGGCGATGACCTGGACCTCGACGTGGCGGGCGTCGGTGACGAGACGCTCGATGAACACCACGGGGTCGCCGAACGAGCGCTCGGCCTCGCCCTGGGTGCGCTCGAGGGCGAGCTCGAGCTCGTCCTCGGAGTACACCTTGCGGATGCCGCGGCCGCCGCCGCCGGAACGGGCCTTGATGATCAGCGGGTAGCCGATGGCCTGGGCGTGCCGGCGCGCGTCGGCGCGGGTCTCGACCGGTCCGCCCGACCACGGGGCGACGGGCACGCCGACCTTCTCGGCGAGCAGCTTGGCCTCGACCTTGTCGCCGAGCAGGCGCATGGCCTCGGCCGACGGGCCGATGAAGGTGATGTTCAGGCGGGCGCAGACCTCGGCGAACGCGGGATCCTCGGCCACGAAGCCCCAGCCGACCCACACGGCGTCGGCCTTCGCTTCGAGGAGGGCGCGCTCGAGTTCGGCGTGATCGAGGTAGGGGGTGGCGGCCGTGGTGGACGGCCGCAGGGTGACGCCCTCGTCGGCCTGGCGGACGAACATGGCCCGCCGCTCGGCCTCGGTGTGCAGGGCGATCGTCTTGATGTCGTAGCCGTGCTCGGAGTTGAGCTCCCGGACTGCTCTGATGAGGCGTACTGCCGCCTCACCTCGGTTGACCACCGCGATCCGTTTGAACATACTCGTTGCCACCGTTCTCCAGGTTTGTGCGCGCTCGTGCGACGCTCGTCGAAGCTTCTCGCCAGTGAGTGAAAAAAGTTAACCGATGTCGAGGCCCGCGTCACGGGTTGATAACGCGAGCAAGAACATGTATCGGTCGGCTCCTCGTGTCGGCGTATGCGTGCGGACGTGTGCACCGACTGGCCCGGCGGATGCCTGGGTGTCGGCGGACAGGCGGTCGGCCTCGTCCCGCGGACCGTCGTCGTCGACGGCCGAGTGCCCCCCGGTGGGGACGATCCTTCCGCTAACAGCATGAAGGAAACATGAGGGTTTGTCACGTTTTGTGGTCGGCAGGGCGGGGTTTGCCGCTCCCTCTCCGCCTCGCGCGCGGGAACTGCTGGCGGACAGTCGATTACGATCGAAATGGGGGATGATTCCGGGGCCCGGCCTCGGCGGGCCCGGGAATACCGCCGGGTAACACCGGGCAGTAACATTCGGGCCGTTGGTCTTTCGCGCGGCACGATGCCGGGTCCGCGAGCGCCGTCGGCTACGTGAATTGTCCAGCATCGGACCGGCATCGACGCCGCGAACGGGTCGAAGCGGACACGGGCCGCCGGCTGCGGGACCCGTCGCGCCGCCGCGACGAGGGTCGCTGCGGTCCGGCCGGTGCTGTGACGATTGTCACGGTAGTCGGAGCGCTCGTGTGTGCGGGCCGAATGTCACATCGATTCGATTGCATCGACCGGATGTGACATTCGGCCGCCGGCAACCCCCGCACAGCCCGGGCGCTCGATGTCTCCGGAAGTTCACGAATCGGCAGTGTGAATCGCCTATCGTGGCCCCAGGCTTCGACAGGGGAGGACGCATGCCCGAGATCGTGCACGCACCGGCCAGGCATCTGGCCGCCGTGGAGTTCAGCACCGACGTGGCGCACATCGGTGAGCACCTCGGCGAGGCGTACGGCGCCGTCGAGCAGTACCTGGCCGGCGCGGGCACGTCGCCGGCCGGCCCGGCCGTCGCGTACTACCGCAACTTCACCAGGGAGGGCTTCGACGGCGCCGCCGGCTTCGAGGTCGCCACCCGGATCGACGGCGACGGCCACGTGGTCCCGATCGACCTGCCCGCCGGCCAGGTCGCGACCGAGACCCACCTCGGTCCCTACGACACGCTCGAGCACACCTACGAGGCCCTCGCCGCCTGGGCCGCCCGCGAGGGGCACGACCTCGACCTGAGCACCGCGTGGGAGGAGTACTGGAGCCCGCCGGGCACCCCCGCCGAGGAAGTGCGAACCGTGATCTTCGTTCCCGTGAACTCCTGAGGCGTATCGCGGAAGCACCCCCACGGCGGCGGGAGGCGGGAGACAATCCGCGAATGTCCCTCGTCGTCGGATTCGCGCCGTGGATTGTGTACTGGATCCTCGTCGGCAACACCGGGTTCGTCACCGCCGTGGCCGCCGCCCTCGCGCTCGCCGCCGCCGGCCCCCTCGTACAGCGGGTGCGCGGAAAGCCGTGGCGCTCCCTCGACGTCGGCACCGTCGTCGTCTTCGCGCTGCTGCTGATCGCCGCGCTCACGCTCGACGACGCCGTCCTCGAACGCTGGCTGCAGCCGGTCGGCAATCTCGGACTGCTGCTCGTCGTCCTCGGCGGCATCCTCGCCGGACGACCGTTCGTGCGCGAATACGCCGTCGAGACAGTCGATCCCGCGACCGCGGCATCCGGCGGCTTCCGGTACATCACCACCGCGATGACGTGGATGTGGGCGGCCGCGTTCGCCGTGATGACCGTGTCCTCGCTGATCCCGCCGATCGTCGACGGTTCCGCCACCGTCCGCGACGAGACCGACGCGCTCTCCGTCGTCGGCTACTGGGTCGTCCCCTTCGTCGTCCTGGGTGCCGCCGGACTGGTTTCGGCCCTGTTTCCCAAGTGGTTCGACACGAAGTCCGCGCTCGCCGCCACCGCCAACCCGAGCCCCGAACCCGCGTCCCCGACGGCACCACCCCCGGACCTCGACTCGCCCCGGGTGCACCTCGTCGTGCCGCGCCAGTCGCGGCACGACGAGCCGTTCCGCCTCACCCTCGCCGGGTCGCGGCCCGACGCGACGATCACCGTCACCGCCGAGGGCGCCGACATGTCCGGCGCCCGCTGGCGGTCGCACCGCAGCTACGACGGCAGCGTCGACGTCGTCGACGAACCGTTGTGGGACATGCGGTTCGACGAGCCCGACCGCGTACCCGACCTGTTCGTCCCCCCGCCCGGCCGGTGGCCGGTCACGCTCACCGTCACCGACGGCCCGCACACCACGCGACGCACGGTGATCCGCACCGACGCCGCGCCCGGCGTGACCGTCGAAAACCTCGACGTCGCCGGACGGCCGGGTCTGCTCGCCCGCCCGGACGGCCCGGCTCCGCTGCGCGGATGGCCGGCGGTGCTGTGCGTCGGCGGATCCGAGGGCGGCGTCGATTCCCAGCGCGCCACCATCGCCGCCCTCGCCTCCCACGGCCACGTCGCCCTCGCCTACTCGTGGCTCGACGAGAACACCGAGGTCGCGTCCGTACCGCTCGAGCGCTTCACCGGCGCGCTGCGCCACCTCGCCGCCCTGCCCGAGATCGACACCGACAACGTTGCCGCCGTGGGCATTTCCCGGGGCGCCGAAGGCCTTCTCGCCGCCGTCGCGGCCGACGGCACGTCGCTGCGGGCGCTGGTGCTCGTCAGCCCCAGCTCCGTCTCGTGGCAGGGACTCGGGCCGGACGGGGAGATCCCGGACACTCCGTCGTGGACCCTGGGCGGCGCGCCACAGCCCTGGGCACCGCTGCCCAGCTCCGCGCTGATGCCGCAGATGATCCGCAACGCCTGGCGCGCCGGCCGCGACGTCGCCCGGCACCGGCCGTCGCTGCTGCGGCTGTCCGACGCCTACCGCGCGGGACTGCGCGACGCGCCCGACCCCGCCCACCTGCGGTCCGAGAAGATCGACGCCCCGATCCTGTGCATCACCGGCACCGACGACCAGCTGTGGCCGGCCACGGACATGGCGGGCGCCCTGCTCGCCCGGCGCGGCGACGGTCGCGACCGGCACCTGTCCGTCGACGGCGCCGGCCACCTGATCCGCCTCGGCATGTTCCCCGGCGACGCCCAGTGGAGCGGTGGCATCGCCTTCGGCGGCACCCCGGCCGGGCAGGGCAGGGCCCAGCGCGCCGCGGTCGACGCCGTCACCGAGTTCCTCGCCTGACCGGCGCTCCCGTCGCGGTCCCGGGTTTTCTGGAACAGTGGAGGGGTCCGGACGCCACGAGGAGGTCCCGATGTCCGACGACCCGCAGTTCCCGGTCGGGTTCGAACCGGCCGCGCAGCGCCGCGAGCGGATGGCCGCGCAGGTGCGCCGCTGGTGCGAGCAGCACCGGCTCGACGGCCGGCACGCCCCGCTGTCGGACGCCGCCGCTCTCTGCCTGGCCGCCGGCCACCTCGACGACGAGACCCGCGACATCCTGGCCCGGCGCCGCCGGATCGGCCGCGGCCTGCCCACGCTCGGCGGGTTCGGCGCGTTGCGCCATCTCACGGACGAGCACGCCCGCCTCACGGTGCGAGCCGCCGACCTGCGCCCCGGCGCCGCCCGGCTGGTGTTCGAGTACCGGGCGGGGGAGCTGGCCAAGCGGCTGCGCAACGCCCACTACACGCTCACCGTGTCCGGCCGGCACTACGCGCAGGGCGTGCGGGCCGTGCGGCGGGAACGGCGCGACGGCGTGCACCTCGACCCGCACCAGCGTGACGCCCTGTTCGCGGCGCTGCAGCGCACGCCCGCGCCGATCCCCGAGAGAACGACCGATCAGGTGCGCGGCGCCGTGCTCGGCGTGGCCGTGGACCGGGTGACGCGCTGGTCCGACGGCACCGCGGCGGCCGCGGTGGGACGTCGCGCCGCCGACGCCCTCGGCCGGCAGGTGCCCGACGGCGACGATCACTTCGTCGACCGGTACGACACCCTGCTGTTCCTCGCCGGCACCCTGTTCGACCGGATCGAAGGCTCCACGGCCTGGCGGTCGGACCACCTCGCGGTGCAGCGGTCCCAGCTCGATCTCGCCGACGAGCTGACGCAGATCGCCGTGGACGCCGTGACGTTGCGGGGCCTGCTCGCCGAACTCGCCGACGCCCGGCGCGCGGCGCCGTCCGCTCGCGCGGCCGTCGACGCGCGTATCGCCGCGCTCGCACCGGTGTGGGATCAGCTTCTCGACCGGGTGGCGGCACTGGCCCGCATCGGCGAACTGCTCACCGTCGCCGAGGTCCAGCTGCGCACGGCCGAGGTCGAGGCCCGCACCGCGAGCCTCGACGAGCGGATCGACTCCCTCATCGGCCGATCGGGAGCGCGGGAGTTGTCCGCCGACAACACCCACTTCGTCGGCGACCAGTTCGGGATCGCGGCAGAGCTGATGGGTTCGCTCCGGTCGGAGCTGAGGGGCGACATCGCGGAGCTCACCGCGCGGGAGTGAGGCCGCCCGCGCGTCGATTGTCAGCTGTCACAGCCCAGCTCCTCGGTGATTCCGACGTCGCCCGACGGCACTGCTTCTCGTGCGGGCGGTGCTGTAGCTTTCACGCGTTCTCGAGCGAAATCGACTGGGGGTGAACGGATGCTGCGCAGTGTGTCGAGATGCACGGCGCCGAGATGCACGGTGCCGAGACCCACGGTGCCGGCGTGCACGGCCCGGAGGTCGGGGATGCTCCTGGCGGCGACGGTGCTCGCCGTCGCCGGCTGCGGCGGGTCCGGCGGCACGGTCCGGGTGCAGGACGCCCCGATCCTCGAGGCGGAGTTCGACACGGTCCTGCTGACCGGCGAACCCCGCACCCTCGCCTCCGTGGCCGAGGACGCCGGTCTGTCGCCGGGGTCGTGGGACCGCATGTACCGCTTCTCGCTGCCCCTGCTGATGAGCTCGATCAACCGGGATCTCGGCCTGACGGGCACCGTGTGGGAGAACCTCCCCGACACCGCGGGGCAGGGCCTGATCGTCTTCATGTCCGACGGCGCCGTCGTCCGTGCCGCCGTCGACCGGGCACCCGTCGTCGAGGTCGACGGGTACGGCACCCCCGAGGCGCTGGTCGAGGCGGCCCCGGACCGGCTCACGATCGTCTCCGGCCACTGACCGACCCGGTGTGACATCCCCCCCGTCCGATTCGAGGTCCAAGGACCCGTTCCGAACGGGCGCGAACGATGGGACGCTGAGACCGGCAGACACCCATCGGCGAAAGGGCCGAAGCAATGAAGGCACTGGTGTTCCACGGTCCGGGCAAGCGCGTCTGGGAGGACGTTCCCGACCCCCGAATCCAGGACCCCACCGACGCGATCGTCCGCGTCGACGCGGTCACCATCTGCGGCACCGACCTGCACATCCTCGGCGGCGACGTCCCCGAGGTGACCGACGGGCGCATCCTCGGGCACGAGGCCGTCGGCACCGTCGTCGAGGTCGGGCCGGGCGTGCAGAACCTCGCGCCCGGCGACCGGGTCCTCGTCTCGTGCATCACCTCGTGCGGGCGCTGCCGCTTCTGCCGCGAGGGCCGCTACGGCCAGTGCCTCGGGGGCGGGGGCTGGATCCTCGGCCACCTCATCGACGGCACCCAGGCCGAACTCGTGCGAGTCCCGTTCGCCGACAACTCGACCCACCGTGTACCCGAGGGCGTGAGCGACGAGCAGATGCTCATGCTCGCCGACATCCTGCCCACCTCCTACGAGGTCGGCGTGCTCAACGGATGCGTGCGGCCCGCCGACGTCGTCGTCATCGTCGGCGCCGGACCGATCGGTCTCGCCGCGATCCTCGCCACCCGGCTGCTGAGCCCGAGCCACGTCGTCGCGGTCGATCTCGCCGACAGTCGACTCGAGGCCGCCAAGGCGTTCGGCGCCGACGTCGTGGTCAACGGCGGGCGCGACGACGTCGCCGCGGTGGTGCGCGACCTCACCGGCGGCCTCGGCGCCGACGTCACCATGGAGGCCGTCGGAGTGCCGGCGACGTTCGAACAGGCCGTCGAGCTGGTCCGGCCGGGCGGCCATGTCGCCAACATCGGCGTCCACGGCGCGCCCGCCACCCTGCACCTGGAGAGCATCTGGATCAAGGACCTCACCATCACCACCGGCCTGGTCGACACCTACTCGACGCCGACCCTGATCGGCCTGGTCCGCAGCGGCAAACTCGACACCTCGCCGATGATCACCCACCGGTTCGCACTCGACGAGTTCGAGGAGGCCTACGACGTCTTCGGCCGCGCGGGTGAGACCGGTGCGCTCAAGGTGCTGCTGACGGGCAGCCGGTAACCTGGCGCGGCTGCGCCCGCTGCTTCACCCGCGCCGCCACAGGCGAGCGAATGTATCGTTCCGTCGGACTACCGAGGTGAGCGATACATTCGCTCGGGTCGCGCTCATTCGTGAGTTGCCGCGATTCCGAGTTCGGCTGCGGCGGAAGTAAAGTCCGGGTCGAAGAGCAGGAAGCTCAGCAGGTCGCCGTGGTCCTCGCGTGTTCCCCCGGCGAGGCGACCCAGGACCGACAGCCACGGATGGCGCAGACCGCCGACGCCCGCGGCCTTCCTGCTGTACACGTCGTACGCGAGCCGGCCGAGGTCGTACGCCTGATCGAGCGACGGGCCCGCGAACCGCACCCGGATCTCCCGATCCGATGTCACGTCCGCGCTGTCCACTCCGGCTGCACGGATGCGCATCAGCCGGTCGTTACGGACCTCGAGTTGGTGGAGGTCTTCGATCATGCGGTCCGAGAGGAGGGCGCGCAGGATCAGCGCGGCGGCACCGAATACGTCGGGCGGTTCGTCGTCGCAGGGCACGAGGTCGGCGGCAGGCCGTTCGATCCAGTGTCGCGGCTGGGTCGCGACGACTCCGAGGGTGTCCGCGCCGAAGGCGAGGGCCGGTTTCAGCGGGGTGTTGAGCTGCAGACCGCCGTCGGCGTACCAGCCTGCCCACGCCGCCGGTTCGGTGACCCGGACGGGCCGGAACAGCACCGGCACCGCCGCCGATGCCAGCACGTGCTCGACGGTCAGTTCCGTTTCGACGTAGGTGATGTTGCGATGTTCGTCGTAGGGAGGTAGCGGCACAGACGAGTGCTTCTCGACGAAGACCACGGTGCCGCGGGTGGCGACCGACGTTGCGGTCACCGCGACCGCCCCGATGGCGCCGCTGCGGATGTTGGCGTGCAGGTCCTCCCAGCAGATGAGAGAGTCCAGCAGGTCGTGCATGCGCTCGGTGTCGAGAAGGCTCGGTAGCGTGACGTCCAGACCGGCGGCCTGACCGAGGTAGCGCAGGCCCGTGCCGACCAGCGTCCCCACGGGGCCGAAGACGTCGTCCAGTCCCACCGTCGACCACAGGCTCACGATCCTGTGGGTTGCGGCCTTGTACCCGTCCCCGGCGAAGGCGGCCAACGCGACGACGTTCAGTGCGCCGGCGCTGGTTCCCACCAGAATCGGGGGGTGCTCCGACCTCGGCAGGTGCGGCAGCAGCGATGCGATAGCTCCGGCCTCGTACGCGCCCCGGGCGCCCGCGCCGGATACCACCAGACCTACGGTTTCGCTCACGGTCGTCCCCCTCACGACGAGCACGTGCGTACATCGGAGAACGATACGCGCCGGTGCGGCGCCGAATGCGTGATCCGCAGGAGGCGGACGAGGGGCGCGACGAGCACATCCTCGCCCCGTCGGCAGCGCTCACGGGCATCCGGCCGGGGGCGCCGGATCCGTCCGCCGATCGGTTGCGTGTCGGTGTCGTGCCTGCGGACGAGTGTGGCCGAGACTGGGCCTGTGTCCGATATCGGCGGTGTGGAAGCGGTGGTGTTCGACCTGGACGGTGTGCTGGTCGACTCCGAACCGCTGTGGGAGCAGGTGCGCCGGCAGGTCGTGGCCGAGCACGGGGGTCGGTGGACTGCCGACGCGCAGAGCCGATTGATGGGCATGAGTACCCCGGAGTGGTCGAGGTATCTCAGCGACGGTCTCGGTGTCGACCTGCCGCCCGACGACGTGGCAGCGCTGGTCATCGATCGCATGGGCGCTCGCTACGCCGACCGGCTGCCGCTGATTCCGGGTGCGGTCGAGGCGGTGCGCGCGATGGCGGCGCGGTGGCCGCTCGGGCTGGCCAGCTCGTCCCCGCAGGCTCTGATCGACGGCGTGCTCGACGCCGCAGCGCTGGGAGACGTGTTCACCGTGGCGCTGTCCACCGAAGGTGTGGCGCGTGGGAAGCCGGCACCCGACATCTACCTGACGGTGGCCGAGCGACTCGGGATGGACCCGGCTCGGTGTGCGGCGGTGGAGGATTCCAGCAACGGGCTGCGGTCGGCGGCGTCGGCCGGCATGCGGGTGATCGCGATTCCCCATCCCCGGTACCCACCCGACCCGGATGCGCTCGCCCTCGCAGGACTCGTGCTGCCCGGCTTGGACAGTCTCACCCCGGCCGCGGTGGCAGCGATGAGGTGAGAGGTGGATGCCGGGGCCCTGCCCCGGTGCAGCCGGTCTCGCCCCTATGCCGGCGGACTCGGCGGACCGCCGACCGGCTGACCCGAAACACGTTTGGGAAGAACGGGAGTGGGAGCCGGGACCGCGCAGGGTGCGAATTGCGCGGCCCGGAACAGGTTGTCGGCGACGCACTCGCCGTCGACACCGGCGGGGACGGAACCGGCGACGAGACCGCGGACCTCCCGGTACAGCGCGGTGGTGTGTTCGACGGCGAGCTGCACCGCGAGCTGGTGATACGTCGTGCCGGGATATCCGGGAACCGGCTCACGACCGCGGAGCGTGCCCGGATCGTCCTTGTTCAGGGTCAGGTGACACTCCTCGAACGGGGCGGGCGGGGCGGGCGGGCCCTCGGCCGGTGGGACGGACGACCCGGCCGGGGGAGCGGGTGGACCGCTCGGGCAGCCGTCGAGGCCGTTCGCCGGGGTCAGCTCGAAGTATCCGGTGTGGAGTCCGGCCGGAAGAGCGGTGGGATCGCACGTCGGGAAGAGCGGGGCGAGCCCCGGTGCCCGATCCGTGCCGACGGCCAGCTCGACCCAGTTCGAATGGGAGTAGAAGTCGGCGAGTGCGTGGGTCAGGCCGCCGAAGGCGCTGCGGGCCGCGAAGCCGTTCGCGGAGGTGCGGAACTCCGGCGGGCCGGTGGGTTGCGCACCGGCGATCACGGCGGGCACGAAGAAGTTCCACGCGTCCCGGGCACGGTCGCAGACGTCCGCCGGTCGCGCGGCGTTGTCGAAGTGCCGGAAGGCGTCGCCCTGGAACAGGTCGCTGCCTTCGTTGCCGGTGCCGGTGAGGAGGCTGCCGGTGATCTCGGCGAGCGCCGGGTCGTCGACGCCCCCGTCGGTGGTGGCCGGGGGCAGCGCTGCACGCAGGATCGCGCCGTGGATGTCGGGCGCGAAGGCCAGCGCGTTCGGCGGCATCGACACGGACAGTAGTGCAGCGGCGGCAACCGTCACGATCGTCGACAGACCGGGGCGGGGAAGCAGTGTCATGGGTACTCCGCAGTCGTTGGGTCGTGGCAGTCGTTGGTGGTGGCAGTCGTGGGTCGTGAGCACCGCGCTGCTTCCGGCGATGCCGCGTTCGTTACCGGTGGTGGCCACCTCCGAATATCCCCCTCGGCGGCGATCGTCGCCGGGGAATTCGGGATCATCGCAGAGCCTGCCCGGCCGGCACCCCGAACGGCCGCACGAGTACGGCACCCCAGTCCCGCCACGGCGGGCACGGTGGGGGCGGCCGCCCGTTCAGGAAGCGGATCGCCGCGTCCTCGAATGCCGCCGATCTGGGCAGGTACGGGTGGGCGACGCGGGCCGGGCACCCGTTTCGCTCGACGTCGAGCTGCCAGTCGTCCGGCATCAGGGGCAGATCGGTGGCCGCGGGGAGGCTCGTTGCTCGTACCGTTGCGGGAAGTGGCTGAGCGAGGATGGATTCCGCGGCTCCCGCCGTGCCGAGCAGTTCCCGCGCGGCGGGGGTGTCCGGGTCGAAGTGGAACCGGACCAGGTCGGTGGCCGGAGCGGCGGCACGCAGCAGGTCGCCGAAGACGCGGCCGGGCGCGTTCACGTGCGGTGGGGGATAGCCGGTCGGGGTGCTCGGGAACGGGCCGACCAGCAGTAGCGCATCGACGTCGACCCGTCCGGTGGCGACGGCCTCCCACACCACCCACACGGCGTGCGAATGCGCGGCCACCACCAGCGGACGAGGCAGCGCGGACGCCTGCTCGACGAACAGATCGACCTGCTCGTGGAACGGACGCTGGGTGTCGCTCGGCCCGTAGGGGGCACCCGTGCGGATCGGGCAGGTCGCGTCTCGCTGCGGCTGCCCGTCGCCCGGTCCGGCATACGAGAAGTAGTACACCTGCTCGCAGCGGTAACCGAGGCGGTGCACGCCCGTCGCGTGGATCGCGCCCCGCCCCGACGCCGAGTTGATCCCCGACAGGATCAACAGCGAACCCGGCTGCGGCGGTCCGGGTTCCGGCTCGTCGTACCCGCGGGTCGCGACGAACACGAGCGACGCGGCGGCGAGCACCGCGACGAGCGCGGTCAGGACCGCCCCCGGCCGGCGCAGCGCCGGGCGGCCCATCGCCCGGATCGCCAGGCCGGTCGCGACGGCCGAGACCGGGACGAGCGGCACCGTCAGGACCGGGACCCGTTCGGCCACGGCACCCAGCGCCAGGATCACCGCGCAGTACGGCAGCATCACCTCGACCCGCAGCCCCCGCCGCCAGGTCAGCGCGACGGCCGCGCGCAACCGGGATCCGCCCTGCCACGGCACCGGGCCGAGCGTGAGCACCAGCACCCCGATCAGGGCGACGGCGGGCCAGAACAGCCGGGAGTACAGGACCGCGTAGGCGGTGGCGTCGGCGAACGCCGCCAGCAGCACCGGCCCGAACGCGACCGTGTAGAACAGGGCCGCGAAGCGCAGCCGGCGGGCGTCGAGGCCGCCCAGGAGCCACGCCATGAGCGCCACCCGGGCTGCGGCCACCCCGGCGAGCAACACCAGGAACGCCGGCCACGACGACGCCCGCGACAGCAGGATCCGCAGGTCGGTGAATTGATCCAGCGGCGGCAGCGCCACCAGGTGGATGAGCCCCGGCCAGGTCGGGACCGCGTTCGTCGCGGCGAGCAGCACGACGAGCGCCGCGGTGGCCGCGAGCGGCCACCAGCGCCTCCACCGTCCCTCTCGCACTCGCGGGCTCCCGTCGCCGACTGCCTCGAATCTAGGGGGTGCGCCGGTGCCCGGCGCCGGATTCGTCCGGGTCCCGGTGTACTTTGCTGAGCGAACGAGTAGCGAGTGTGCTGGGGGTGTGGTGTGGCGCGGGTGATCGCGACGATCAATCTGAAGGGCGGCGTCGGCAAGACCACGACGACGGCCGCCCTCGCGGAGTTCATGGCCGCCGAATTCGGGCAGCGGGTGCTGCTGATCGACCTGGACCCGCAGACCAACCTCACCACGATGATGATCGGGGAGGAGCGCTGGCAGGAGCTCAACCAGCTCGACCGCACCCTCGCCACGCTGTTCCGCGGTGCCGTCGATCCCGACGCCCCCGCCTTCGACATCGAGAAGGCCCTCCAGCGCGACGTCTCACCCGTGCGCGCCGTCGAGAACGTCGACCTGCTCGCCTCGTCGCTGGATCTGATGGACATCCAGGAGGGACTGAGCCACCAGCAGTACGCCGACCCGAAGTCCACCCGGCCCCTCCAGGTGCTGCTGCACGCGATCACCCCGATCGCCGACCGGTACGACTACATCCTCGTCGACTGCCCGCCCAACCTCGGCATGCTCACCCAGAACGGCCTGCGGCTGGCGAACGGCTACCTCATTCCGACCATCCCCGACATCCTCTCGACCTACGGGATCCCGCAGCTGCAGACCCGGGTGCGGGCGTTCGCCGAGCGGACGGGACATCCCATCCGCGAGATCGGCCTCGTCATCACCAAGTACCGGAGTGCGTCGAACCTGCACCGCAGCATCATCGAACAGCTGCAGCGCGACGAACGGATCGCGAACGTCGTACCGGCGTGGATCCCCGAGGCCAACCAGATCGCGCAGTCCGCGGAGTTCGTCCCGTACGGCACCCTCAAGCGCAAGTACGGCAACTCCGGGCAGTTCGACGCCCTGCGCATGCTGACCGAGGACGTCCTGATGAACGCGCAGGTGCTGCTGTGACCGGCACCGTCGACCGCGACGAGGCCCGCCTCCGAGTGCAGATCGGGGAGGCGAGCGCCGCGCTGCTGCGGCTGCAGGGATCGAGCCCCGCCGCCGCGACCGCCCTGGTGCGGCTGGTGCAGGTGATCGCCGACGAGGCCGCCCGCACCCCGCGGTTTGCGCACGCCCTCGCCTCGGCACTCACCGCGCCGGCAGAGGCGCCGTCGCCCGCCCCGGCACCGCGGAAGGCCCCCGCCGCTCGGCGCGGCACACGCGCCCCGGGGCCGTTCGACCCGTTCGCCGCGTTCCGCGACGGCGGCGAGGCCGGCCTGCGCGCGAAGCTGGCGCCGCTGGACGTCGAGCAGCTCAAGGACATCGTCGCCGAGCACGCGATGGACTACGACCGCCTCGCCATGCGCTGGCGCACGCCGAAGAAGTTGCAGGACAGGATCGTCGAGCGGGTCAAGGCGCTCACGACGAAGGGCGACGCCTTCCGCTGACGGCGCAACCGGATCGCGGAGCGGCGCCGGTCAGGGTGTCCGTGTCCGTCGATCCACTTCCTTCTCGACGGCGACGGCGAGGTCGTGGACGACCCTGGAGTGCCATTGCTTGTGAGCCGCGAGGTCCGCGGCGAGGGCATGGCAGTCCGGGCATTCCTGTGCGGCGCTGTTCTGCTGGGTGTGCTCCATGGTGTTGCACCTCCTGGAAGAGATATCCGCCTCCACCGTGGCACGGATGCGGAACGTAGTCCACGATTGCGTGCCCGCCGATCCTGTGCGTGCCGGCGGCTTGCTCCCTCCAGGGCGTGCCTGCCCCCGTTGTGGCGGGACCGGGGGTGCGCGGTGCACAGTACGAGTGCAGGCTCCGGGGCCGGGCAGCGGATACCGTGACGTCCGTGAAGACGGTAGGGGTCGACCTCGCGGCGGAGCCGGCGAAGACGGCGGTCGCCACCGTCGCCTGGGAGCACGGCACCGCGACGGTGCAGGAGCTACGGCTCGGCGCGACCGACCCGGACGTCGTCAACGCGGTGGCCGCCGCGGACCGGACCGGCATCGACGCGCCGTTCGGGTGGCCCGACGCGTTCGTGGACTTCGTCGGCGCGCACCATCGCCTCGAGTACTCGCGCGAGCGCGCCCTGAGCAGCCGAGCCGGACGGCTCCCGCTGGTGCGGCGGTTGACCGACCGCGTGGTGCATGCCGGGACGGGAATCGTCCCGTTGAGCGTGTCCGCGGATCTCATCGCCCATGTGGCGCTGCGGTGTGCGGGTCTGCTCGCGGAACTCGATGCCGTCGGGGTGGATGTCGACCGCGTCGACGGAACGGTGGTCGAGGTGTATCCCGCTGCTGCGCTGCAGGGCTGGGGCCTGCCGTTCAAGGGATACAAGAGCGCGAAGAACCGCGAGGCGCGGGCCGCATCGGTGGCCGCACTGGAACGCGCCCTTCCGGGACTGAGGCTCGGCGGCTTCCGGGACCTCTGTGTGGCCTCCGACGACGCGTTCGATGCGGTGGTCGCCGGCCTCGTCGCCCGAGCGGCAGCGCTCGGAAGAACCGTCCGGCCCGATGCGGCGCAGCGCGCCGTCGCGGTCCGGGAGGGGTGGATCCATCTGCCGCTGTGCGGAATCCGTGAGCTGCTCTGAATTTCCGAGATGATCGGCGACGCTCGCCCTCCGCCGCTACCCTGCACGCAACGAGAGGAGCCGCATGGACCCGGTGATCCGGATATCGGACGAGGTGCGCGACGCCGTCGCAGCCCGCCGGCCGGTGGTGGCCCTGGAATCGACGATCTTCACCCACGGCCTGCCGCGCCCCCGCAACCTCGAGGTGGCGCTCGAGGCGGAGGCGCGGTTGCGGGAGGCGGACGTCGTCCCCGCCACCGTCGGCGTGCTTCGCGGCGTCCCCACCGTGGGGCTGTCCACCGACGAGATCACCGACCTCGCGACGGCGGAGACGGTGACGAAGCTGAGTGTGCGCGACCTGCCGATCGCCGTGGCGCGACGACTGTCCGGCGGCACCACCGTTGCCGCCACGGCGCTGCTCGCACACCGCGGCGGGGTCGAGGTCTTCGCGACGGGCGGGCTGGGCGGCGTGCACCGCGGCGCGCAGAGCACCTTCGACGAGTCCGCCGACCTGGTCGCCCTGTCCACCGTGCCGATCCTCGTCGTCAGCGCCGGCGTCAAGTCGATCCTCGACATCCCGGCCACGCTGGAGCGGCTCGAGACCCTGAGCATTCCGGTCGTCGGCTACCGCACGACCAGCTTCCCCGGCTTCTACATCCGCGACAGCGGCTGCCCGCTCGAACATTCCGTCGGGTCGCCGGCCGAGGTCGCCGCCCTTGTCCGTGCCCGGGACGCACTCGGCCTGAAATCCGGTGTCCTGCTTGCGAATCCGGTATCGGAAGACGCCCAGCTCGACCCCGCGCTGCATGCGCGGGTGCTGCACGAGGCCGAGGAGCGGGCCGCGGCGGCCGGAGTGGTCGGCAAGGACACCACCCCGTTCCTGCTCGACCACTTCCACCGCGCGACCGGCGGCCGCAGCCTCGACGTCAATGTCGAGGTCTATCGGGGCAATGTCGCGCTCGGCGGTGCCGTCGCCACGGCGCTCGCCGCCGAACCGCGATAGCCGCCGGCCGGGGTTCCCGCCCGCCGCCTCGAGGGCGGCCGTGCCCGGTGCGCCACCGCGCGTTGACAGCGACTGTGACCTGGGGCACAATCATGCCCACGTCCGGCGGGTGTCGTAACCCCGCCGTAATCGGCCGTCGTGCCGCGACCCGTCATGGGTCCGTTCTGTAAATCTCTTGTTACACACGGGATTTCTGGTGTCGTTCGACCCTTGCGGGCCGGTGAATACCCCTCCTGGGAGGGATACCGAGCCCCGTGCGGCCCGGCCAGGATTAACCCGACGCGAACGCAATCCGACGCGATCGGAAACCGCCCGAACCTCGGGCGACGACGAACGATCCCGCCACGTGACGCCTCGGCGAAAGGGCAAGAGCCATGACCGTGAGTTCCACCCACTCGTACGACGAGCTGGTGCAGCACGACCGGGTGCACCGCACGCTGTACACCGACCCGTCGATCTTCGACGACGAGATGCGCCGCGTCTTCGGCCGCACCTGGGTGTACCTCGCGCACGAGAGTCAGGTCCCCACTCCCAACAGCTACCGCACCGGCTACCTGGGTCTGCGCCCCATCATCGTCACCCGAGACCGGGCCGGCGAGCTGCACGCCCTGTTCAACCGCTGCACCCACCGGGCCGCCACCGTCTGCCGCGACGAGAGCGGCACCGCCAAGAACTTCCAATGCCCGTATCATGGCTGGACTTTCAAGAACACCGGGCAGCTCGTGGGGGTGCCGTGGCCCGACGCGTACGGACCGGACTTCGAGCGCACCGACCTGAACCTCGGCGTGGTGCCGAGGGTGGAGAGCTACCGCGGCTTCGTCTTCGGCACCCTCAACGCCGATGCGCCGCCGCTCGCCGAGCATCTCGGCCCGGTCCGCGAACCCCTCGACTACTGGATCGACCGCGCCCCGGGTGGTGAGGTGTTCCTCCGCAACTCCGCGCACCGCATGGTCTACCGCGGCAACTGGAAGCTGGCGTACGACAACGCCGGCGACGGATACCATCCGGCGTTCTCGCACCGCTCCCTGCTGCAGATGGCCGAACGGCTCGGCGAGTCCAAGGACATGACGTACTTCGGCCGCACCCCCGACCGCGGCCCCATGTACGTGCAGTACCTCGGCAACGGACACACCTTCATCGACCAGCGCCCCAGCTACGACGGCCCCGGCGCGTTCTGGGCCAACCAGCGCCCGCAACCCGGGAGGGAGGTGTTCGAGGAGCTGATCCGCAGCGAGTACCCCGACGACGCGCTGCGCTACCTCGACCTGACCGTCGGCGCCCAGATCAACCTCAACATCTTCCCGAACCTGCTCATCATCGGGAACCAGGTGCAGGTGATCGAGCCGCTCGCCGTGGACCGTACCCAGCTCACCTGGTACGCCACCACCGTCGGCGGTGTCCCGGACGAGGTCAACGTCCTGCGCATGCGCACCCAGGAGGACTTCCCGGCCTTCGGCGAACCCGACGACCAGGCCAACTTCGAGGAGGCCCAGCGCGGCCTGAGCATCCCGGAGGTCGCATGGGTGCAGATGAACCGCGGATTCGGTGTGGAGGGCCGGCAGAAGGTCGACGCCGACGGCGTCGTGACCGGGCCGGTGACCGACGAGCTGCACATGCGCGGCTACTACCAGGAATGGCTCCGGCTGATGAGCCGGTGAAGGGACACGAGAGATGACCGTGCAGAGCAACGAACGCCACGACACTTCCCGGTACTCGTACTACCTGGACTCCGCCTACTACGACCACCTGGCCGAGCTGATGGGGGCCTGGCAGGAGGACTGGAGCGAACCCGATCCGCGGGTGCGCTCCGAGGTCGAGAACCTGCTCTACCGGGAGGCGCGCCTGATCGACGACGGCCGCTTCAACGACTGGGTGGAGCTGTTCACCGACGAATGCCTCTACTGGGTGCCCACCACCCCCGGCGGCGGCGACCCCCGGCGCGAGGTGTCCCACGCCTTCGACGACCGTCGCCGGCTGATGGACCGGATCTACTGGCTGCGCACCGGACTCGCGTTCTGCCAGATCCCGTCGTCGCGCACCCGGCGGCTCGTCACCAACGTCGAGGTCCTCGACACACCCGACCGCCGGCTCGTGCGATCGAACTTCCTGATCACCGAGTTCCGGGCGGGCACGACCAAGACGTACGCCGGCTGGTGCGGGCACGAACTCGTCCGCCGGGACGAGCAGTGGCGGATCGCGGTCAAGCAGGTCAACCTCGTCGACTGCGAACACGGCCACGAGAACCTGACCCTCGTCCTCTGACGGGCCCGCCATGACCGACAACACCGAACTCGACCGCCTGCGCGCCGAGGTGGACCGGCTCACGCGGCGCGTCGACCGCCTCGACCGCGAGCTCGCCGCCCACCGGCAGGTCGCCGACGCGATCCGGCGCGCGCAGTTCTGGGACTTCACCCCCTACGAACTCGTCCCGGACGGCAGCTGGATCGCCGTCGACCGCGCCGACGCCGTCGCCCTGCTGCGCGCCCTCGCCGCCACCGACCACTGGCGACCGTGGACACACACTCTGGAACCCCGAGGTGCCGTATGAAACCCCTGCTCGTCGTCGCCCACGTCGACGACCCCGACCTGACCGTCCTCGGCGACGTCGTGCGCGATCACGGCGTCCCGATCCGGATCGTCCGCCCCTTCCGCGGCGACGTGCTGCCCGCGCCGGACGAGGCCGCCGCGGTGATCTGCCTGGGCGGTAAGGAGTCCGCCGACGACCCGCACGACTACCTGCTGCGCGAACGGGACTTCCTGCGCACCGCCGCGGCCGGCGACGTGCCCACGCTCGGGATCTGCCTCGGCTCCCAACTGCTCGCCCTCGCGCTCGGCGGCACGGCGGTGCGCGGCAGCGACCGTGCCGAGGTCGGCTTCGTCGACGTCACCGCCTGCGGGGCGGGGCTGGATCACCCCGTCGATTTCACCGGCACCCGGTTCTCCTTCCACTGGGACACCTTCCAGCTGCCGCCCGACGTGACCGTCCTGGCCCGGTCCCGGGACTTCGTGCAGGCCTTCGCGTTCCGCTCCGCCATCGGGGTGCAGTACCACCCCGAGAGCTCCGTCGACGGCATCGCCGGGCTCATGGCCGGCGAGCCGGACAAGGTCCGCGCCGCCGGCGCCGACCCCGACGAAATCCGTTACAAGGCACCGGAGTTCGCCGATCCCTCCCGTGATCACCTCGCCGACCTCGTCGAGCACCTGCTCGCCCCGGCGCTGTGCCCGAGTCCCGGAGCCGGTCATGAACACTGACGCCGACCTGCTCATCCTCGGTGCCGGCCCCACCGGCCTGTACGCCGCCTACTACGCCCGCATCCGCGGCCTGCGCACCGTCGTCGTCGACGCGCTCCCCGAGCTCGGCGGCCAGGTCGCCGCGCTCTACCCGGAGAAGGAGATCTACGACGTCGCCGGCCTGCCCGCGGTGAAGGGCAAGGACCTCGTCCGGCAGCTCGTCGAGCAGGCCGGCGACGACGTCGAGTACCTCCTCGGCCGGCAGGCCGTGGACCTCGATCGCGACGGCGACGTGCTCACCGTCCGCACCGACGACGACGAGCGCATCCGCACCCGCGCCGTCCTCGTCGCCGGTGGCATCGGGTCCTTCCGGCCCCGGCCCCTCGACGCCGCCGACAGGTACGCCGGGCGCGGCGCCGCGTACTTCGTCACCGACCTCGGCGACTACCGCGACCGCGACGTCGTGGTCGTCGGCGGCGGGGACTCGGCCCTCGACTGGGCGCTCGCCCTCCATCCGATCGCCGGGTCCGTCACCCTCGTGCACCGCCGCGACCGCTTCCGCGCGCACGCCGCGTCGGTGGACGAACTACGCCGCCGCGGTGCGACCATCCACACCAACGCCGAGGTCACCGCCGCACACGGCACCGACAGTCTCGAACTCGTCGAGGTCCTGCGCCACGAGCACGGCGACACCGTGCGGCTGCCGGCGCAGAAGCTGATCGCCGCGCTCGGCTTCACCGCCCAGCTCGGGCCGCTGCGCACCTGGGGCCTCGAACTCCACGGTCAGCACATCGTGGTCGGCCGCGACATGGCCACCAACGTCCCCGGCGTCTACGCCGCCGGCGACATCGCCGAGTACCCCGGCAAGGTGCGGCTGATGTCCGTCGGCTTCGGTGAGGCCGCGACCGCCGTCAACCACATCGCGCACCGCATCGACGACGATGCGCCGCTGTTCCCCGGCCACTCCACCGACGCCGGCCCCGTCCCGAGCTGACGCACCCCCAGGAGGAACCGTGCCGTACTTCATCGGAGAACCCTGCACCGACGTCATGGACAAGTCGTGCATGGAGGAATGCCCCGTCGACGCCATCTACGAGGGCGCCCGCAAGCTCTACATCCACCCGTTCGAATGCGTCGACTGCGGTGCCTGCCAATCGGTCTGCCCGATGGAGGCCATCTCGAACGACCGCCGGGTGGACGAGACCACCCGCATCCATCTCGAGGACAACGCCGTCTTCTTCAGTTCGGTGCTGCCCGGGCGCGACGCCCCGCTCGGCTCCCCGGGCGGGGCGGTGCACACCGGCCCGATCGGGGTCGACACCCCACTCGTCGCGGCACGCGACTGACCCCACGAACCCACCCCTCACGGAGGACCGCATGTCCACTTCAGCCAAGTTCGTCGCCCGCCACGCCCTGTACGACGCCGCGCAGCAGGAGGCCGCCGACCGCGCCCGGAACCTTCTCGCGGAGAAGGGCATCGAGATGGTCCGCCTGGCCTGGCCGGATCAGCACGGCCTGATCCGCGGCAAGACGATGACCGTCGACAGCTACCTGGCGGCGCTCGAGTCCGGCACCGAGATCACCATGGCGCCGTTCTTCTTCGACACCGCCAACGCCATCGTCTTCAACCCGTTCAGCCCCGGCGGCGGGTTCGACATGCCCGAGCTGTCCGGCAGCCCGAACCTCACCATGGTTCCGGACCCCACCACCTTCCGGGTGCTGCCGTGGGCGCCGGACACCGGCTGGGTGCTGTGCGACCTGTACTTCCGCGACGGCAGCCCCTTCCCGTTCTCCCCCCGCAGCATCCTGCGCAACACCCTCGCCCAGCTCGAAAGCGCCGGCTACCACCTGATCACCGGCCTCGAGGTCGAGTGGTATCTCACCCGCGTCCTCGACGACAAGCTCGTCACCGGCTCCCTCGGTGCCCCCGGGATGCCCGCCGACCCGCCGGAGGTCGCGGCCGTCGCCCGCGGCTACAACTACCTCCTCGAATCGCATCTCGACGAGATCGACGACGTGCTGCGCCCGGTGCGACAGGCCGTCACCGCGCTCGGGCTGCCGCTGCGCTCGATCGACGACGAGTGGGCGCCGAGCCAGGTCGAGACCACCTTCGACGTGCTCGAGGGCATGGCCGCCGCGGATTCGATGCTGCTGTTCCGCTCCGCCGTCAAGCAGATCTGCCGCCGCGGTGGCTACCTCGCCTCCTTCATGTCCACCCCGGGCATCCCCGGCTTCTACGCCAGCGGCTGGCACCTGCACACCTCCCTGGTCGACACCGTCACCGGCGAGAACGTCATGGTGCCGGGGGAGGGGGAGCTGCTGTCCGACATCGGCCGGCACTACGTCGGCGGCACCCTGGCCCACGCCGCCGCCGCGTCGCCGTTCATGACGCCCACGATCAACGGGTACCGCCGCCGTCGCCCGTACTCCCTGGCCCCGGACCGGCTGACGTGGGGCCTGGACAACCGGGCCGCGATGATGCGCGTCATCAGCGCCCCCGGTGACAAGGCCTCACATGTCGAGAACCGCGTCGGCGAGCCCGCCGCCAACCCGTACCTGTACATCGCGGCGCAGGCCGCCGCGGGGCTCGACGGCATCAAGAACAAGACCGAGCCGGGTGCCCCGTCGGTGGATCCGTACGCCGCCGACGTTCCGCACCTGCCCACGAGCCTGAAGGAAGGGCTCGCGGCCCTGGGGGCGAGCCGGTTCTACCGGGAGGCGTTCGGCGACCGTTTCGTCGACTACCTCGTCACCATGAAGTCCAGCGAGGTCTCGCGCTACGAAGCGCACCTGGCCGAGCAGCCCGACCCGCAGGGCTACGCCGAGACCGTCACCGAGTGGGAACACCGCGAGTACTTCGAACTCTTCTGACCACCGCTCCACCCACCGGCACAAGGGATGACCGCCATGAGAAGAATCTCCGTGATCGGGGCCGGCCAGGCCGGAACCCTCCTGTCGATGGCCCTGCAGGCCAACGGCTTCCAAGTAGACCTCTACACCGACAAGACCGCCGAGGAGATCCTGCACGAGACCTCCCCGACCGGCACCGCGGCCCTGTTCCACCGCTCGGTCGCCACCGAGCTGCGGCTCGGCTGCCCCGGCTACGACGACAAGGGCGTGCCGATGGACGCCCTGCACGTGTGCTTCAGCCCGAAGATCGGGCAGGAGCTGGTGCACTTCGGCTCCGCGCTCGGCGACGCCGCCGGCGGTGCCGTGGACGTGCGCCGCAAGTCGTACGACCGGATGGTGCGCCTGGCCGAACTCGGCGGCAACATCGTCGTGACATCGGTGCAGCCCGACGACCTCGACGACATCGCCGCCGGCAGCGACCTGACCGTCGTCTCCACCGGCAAGTACGGATTGTCGTCGCTGTTCGCCCGCGACGCGCGGCGCAGCGTCTACGACACCCCGCAGCGCAACCTCGCCATGGTGCTCGTGCGCGGCATCCCCACCGACGGCACCGCCTTCCCCAACCGTGTCGAGGGCTCGACGGGCGTGTGCTTCAACCTCTTCGGCGACGCCGGGGAGATCTTCTGGGTGCCGTTCCTGCACAAGTCCGGCGAGAACGTCTGGTGCCTGGTGTTCGAGGCCAAGCCCGGCGGCCCGTTCGACTGCTGGGCCGACGTCACCACCGTCGAGCAGGCCTTCGCGACCGCCTCGCGCCTGGCCCGCGACTACGCCCCGTGGGACTGGCCGTCGATGCGGAACATGGAGCCGATGCTCGACGACCCGCACTCGTGGCTCAAGGGCCGGGTCACCCCGTCCGTGCGCTCCGGGCTGGGCACCACCCCGGGCGGCCGGCCGATGATGAGCCTCGGCGACACGTCCGTCGCCTACGACCCCGTCGCCGGTCAGGGCGCCGGCTCCGGCATCCGGCAGGCCGGGCACTACTTCGACGCCCTCCTCGCCCGCGGCGACGGACCCTTCGACGCCGATTGGATCACCCGCACCTTCGAAGGCGTCTACGAGGAGCACATCGCCGGCACCTACCGGTTCACCAACCTGCTCCTCGAACCGCTCGGCAAGACACCGCAGCGGGTGCTCACCGCGTGCTTCGCCGACCAGCGCCTCGCCACCCGCTTCGCGCAGGTCTTCGACGCACCTCCCACCGCCTTCCCGTGGCTCACCGAGCGCGCGGCCGCCGACCGGTGGATCGGCGAGCACACCGGTCGCCGCCCCGGCGCGGTCGTCGCCGCCGGCACCGCGAAGATCCTCGCCGGGCAGGTCCGGAACACGCTGCGCGGCAGCCACTTCCCGCGGGCGGTGAGCGCGTGATCGCCACCCTCGCCGAGCGCGACCGGCGCTGGCGGCTGCTGCACGAGCGGATGGAGCGCGACGGTTACGACGCGCTGCTGTTCGCCGCCGCCGACTACCGCGGCCACAAGGGCGCCCTGCGCTACCTCGCCGACTACAACCTCTCGCACCGCTACGGCTACGCCGTCCTGCACCCCGGCGCCGCGCCCACCCTCGCGCTGCCGAAGAACCTCGAGGGCGGCCGCCGGCCCCGCACCGGCTGGATCGACGACTACGTCTACGCCGAGAAGCTCTCCGAGGCGCTCGTCAAGACCCTCACCCGGGGTGCGGCACCGGCCCGCGTCGGCATCGTCGGCATGGGGCAGGTCATGAAGGTCGAGGACTACCTGCACCTCACCGACGCGCTGCCCGACACCGTGTTCGAGGACGCGAGTGCGATGTTCGAGCAGGTCCGCGCCGTCAAGACGGCCGCCGAGATCCGTGGCGCCGAGGAGTCCGCGTACATCGCCGACCGCTGCTTCGAACGGCTGCTCGAGATCGCCCGCCCCGGCACGACCGAACGCGCCGTCGCCGCCGAGATGTACCGCGTCGCCTACTCGCTCGGCGCCGAGGACCCGCTGTTCCTCACCATGTACGCCGACGACGAGCCGACCGGCCCGTGCCCGACGTTCGGGGCCCCCGGCGGCCGGGAACTCACCGCCCACGACGTGTTCACCTTCAGCTACGAACTCGTCGGGCCCGCCGGCTACTGGATGGAACTGTCCCGCATGGTCACCTTCGCCCCGCCCACGCCGGAGGTGCAGCGCCTCGCCGACGCGGTGTGCTCCGGCCTGGCCGCCGGAAGCGCCGCCCTGCGCCCCGGCACCACGATGTCCGGCGTGCAGCGCGACGTCATCGCCGCGATCGAGCAGCACGGGGTCAGGTCGTCCTACTGGTCCGGCCACGGCCTCGGCCTCGACGTGCTCGAGGAGCCGTGGGTGGGCCTGGAGATGGTGCAGGACAACGAGAACCACGAGGCCGTCACCGCCACCGCCGAGGGCATGGTGATCGCCCTGCACCCCATGCTGTGGGACGCCGACTCCGGCGCCATGGGCTACATGGCCGACACCTGCGTCGTCGAGGCCGGGCGCACCCGCACCCTGTCCAAGTTTCCGACCGAGCTGTACCGGGTCTGAGAGAGGTAGAGCAATCATGACCACCCTGGAACGCCCCACCGCCGGCACGGCGGGCGGCACCGCCATCGACCCGATCCTCGCGTCGGTGCTGCAGCGGCGCGTCGACGCCATCGCCAAGGAGATGGCGACGATGCTGATGCGCTCGTCCCGCTCGCCGATCTTCAACGAGATCGGCGACCTGGTGACGGTGCTGTTCGACAAGCACGGCCGCACCCTCGCCCAGGCCGAGTTCGCCGCCATCATCGCCTTCGGCGCCCAGCCGCCACTCGAATACATCATCGACTACTTCGGCGACGACATCGCCGAGGGCGACGTCATCCTCCACAACGACGTCTACACCGGCGGCAACCAGAACGCCGACACCGGCGTCTACCTGCCCATCTTCCACGAGGGCGAACTCGTCGGCTGGGCCGCCGCCAAGGGCCACATGGCCGACATCGGCGGCATGACCATCGGCGGCTACAACCCCAGCGCCACCGAGATCTGGCAGGAGGCCCTGCGCATCCCGCCCGTGAAGATCATGGCCGGAGGAGTGCTGCGCAAGGACGTGTGGGACTTCGTCGGCGCCAACATCCGCATCGACTTCGTCATGGAGGACATCAAGTCCATGGTCGGCGCGTGCACCGTGGGCTCGCGCCGCCTCGTCGAACTGCTCGGCCGCTACGGCCGCGGCACCTTCGACGCCCACATGGACTACATCCTCGACAGCTCCGAGAAGCAGGTCCGTGCCGAGATCGGCCGCTGGCCCGACGGGGTGTACCACGGCGAGAGCTGGATGATCTCCGACGGCCTCGACCCCACTCGCCGCTACAAGGTCGCCTGCGGCATCACCGTCTCCGGCGACGAGGTCACCTTCGACTTCTCCCGCACCGACGATCAGGCCCCCGGCATCACCAACATGCCGCCCGCCTCCGCGATGGGCGCCGTGCGCATCGCGTTCCTCATGCTCGTCGCCGCCGGCGGCATCAACATCCCCACCAACGACGGCCTGTTCCGGCCCGTGCACACCGTGTTCCGGCCCGGCTCGCTGCTCAACCCGCACTTCCCGGCCGCGACCATCTTCGGCAACCAGATGTGCGACGAGGTCGTCGACGCCATCATGTCGGCCCTCGCCGACGCCCTGCCGGACCGCGTCACCGCCGGGTGGAACAAGTTCATCTGCACCGCCCTCAACGGCACCGACCCGCGCACCGAACAGCCGTTCGTGACCCTCACCGTGTTCCAGCGCAACGGCCCCGGCGCCATGAAGGGCACCGACGGGTGGGACGCGCTCGGCTTCACCGGCACCGCCGGGCAGATGCGCTCCCCGGACCCGGAGATGTTCGAGCTGTCGAGCCCGCACTTCCTCGAATATCACGAGTACCTACCGGATTCGGCCGGCGCCGGCCAGTGGCGCGGCGGCCTCGGCACCCGCTCGGCGTGGCGCTGCTACGGCGACTCCGAAATCGGCGTCACCATCGGCGAATCCGTCGAATCCGAGGGCGGCGCCCCCGGAGCCGGCCTGTTCGGCGGCGGCCCCTCCGGCATGAACCGCATGACCGTCGAATACCCCGACGGCACCACCCACGAGTGGGGGTCGAAGGAACTCGTCGAGCTCCCGTCCGGCTCGGTGGTCCGCTCCGTCAGCGGCGGCGGCGCCGGCTACGGCGACCCGCTGCTGCGGCCCGCGGACCTCGTCGCCGACGAGGTCCGCAACGAACTGCTCTCCGCGGAACAGGCCCGCATCCGCTACGGCGTCGTCGTCGACGCCGCCACCCGCACCCTCGACGCCGAGGCAACCGCTCAGCTGCGCAACACCCGGAAAGGCGGACAGTGACCATGTCGGCAACACCCAGCATCCGCATCGGAGTCGACGTCGGTGGCACCTTCACCGACTTCCTCGTCGTCCACGAGGACGGCACCCGGCTCGTGCACAAGACCAGCTCCATCCCCTCCGACCCGTCCACCGCGGTCGTCAAGGGCCTGACCGAGATCGCCGAGCGGCGCGGGGAGACCCTCACCGGCCTGCTCGCACAGGTCCACACCATCGTGCACGGCACCACCGTCACCACCAACGCCCTGCTCACCCGCACCGGCGCCAAGACCGGCCTGCTCACCACCGAGGGCTTCCGCGACGTGCTGCAGATGCGCGACGGCACCCGCGAGGACGCCTACGACAACCGGCTCACGCCGCCGGCGCCGCTCGTGCCCCGGGCGCTGCGCCGGCCCGTCGGCGGCCGCCTCGACCACGAGGGCACCGAGGTCACCCCGCTCGCCACCGACGACGTGCGTGCCGCCGCCGAACTGTTCCGGCGCGAGGGCGTCGAGGCCGTGGCGGTGTCGTTCATGCACTCGCACGCCGGCGACGAGCACGAACGACAGGCCGCCGACATCCTCGCCGCCGAGCTGCCCGGCGTGTACCTGACCCGCTCGAGCGAGCTGCTGCCGCAGGTGCGCTACTACGACCGCACCAGCACCGCCGTGCTCAATTCCTATGCGGGACCGATCATCACGCGCTACCTTCGGGTGCTCACCGAGGCGCTCGACGCGGCGGGATTCACCGGCATCCTGCTGCTCATGCAGTCCAACGGCGGCGTCGCCACCCCCGACGAGCTGGCCCGCCGTGCCGCCCTGTCGCTGCTGTCCGGCCCGGCGTCCGGGCCCACCGCCGGCCTGCTCGAGGTCGCCCCGCACGGCTGGGACCGCTGCCTGACCGTCGACATGGGCGGCACCAGCTTCGACGCCGCCGTCGTCAACGACGGCCGGCCGCTCGTGATGACCGACGGGCAGATCGACCGCGGCCGCATCGCCCTGCCCATGGTCGACATCCACACCATCGGCGCCGGCGGCGGCAGCATCGCCTACGTCGACGAGGGCGGCCTGCTGCGCGTCGGCCCCGAGAGCGCCGGCGCCGTCCCCGGACCCGCCTGCTACGGCCGCGGCGGCACCCGCGCCACCGTCACCGACGCCGACGTCGTCCTCGGCTACGTCGACCCCGCGAGCTTCCTCGGCGGCGACATCCCCCTCGACCGGGAGGCCTCGATCGAGGCGATCCGCCGCGACGTCGCCGAACCCCTCGGCATCTCCGTCGAGGAGGCCGCCGCCGGCATCTACGACGTCGTCAACGTCGGCATGGCCGCCGGTGTCCGGGAGATCACCGTCCGCCGCGGTCTCGACGCCCGCGACTTCCCGATCGTCGTCGCCGGGGGAGCCGGGCCCGTCCACGCCGCCGCCATCGCCCGCGAACTCGAGATCCCCGTGCTCGTCACCCCGCGCGAGTCGTCGATCTTCTGCGCCGCCGGCATGCTCGTGTGCGACTTCCAGCACGACTTCGTGCAGAGCCACAAGGCCGAACTCGCCGCCCTCGACACCGGAGAACTCCTCGGGATCTGGCACGACATGGCCATGCGCGGCCGCAAGATCCTCGCCGAGGAAGGCGTCGCCGACACCGAGGTGACCCTGCAACCCTCGCTGGACATGCGCTACCGCGGCCAGTGGTACGAGATCAACGTGCCGCTCGACCCGTCGTCCCTCGACGGCGTCGACCTCGCCGACGTCGCCGAGCGGTTCCACGCCATGCACGACACCCTGTTCGGCTACCGCTCCCCGGACATGCCGATCGACGTGCTCAACATCCGGCTCAGCGTCGTCGGCACCACCCCCAAGCCGCGCCTCGACAGCGCCGTCGTGCCCACCGGCGACGGCACCGGGCGGATCGGCACCCGCCCGATCTGGTCGGTGCTGCACCGGACGATGGTCGAGGCCGCGGTGTACGACGGGCACGGCCTCGGCGTGGGCGCACACTTGGAGGGGCCGGCGATCATCGAACTGGGCACCAGCAGCGTCGTGGTGCCCGACGAGTTCGCCGTCGAGGTCGACGACCGCGGGTCGTTCGTCCTCCGCTACCGGCCGGCGGCGTCCTGAACGCCGGGCGGGTTGCCGATACGAGGGTGGAGGCCGCCGCACGGGCGGCCGAGGAGGTGCAGGGGGCCATGGACATCGAGTTCCCGTTCGACGGTGACGACGACGATCGCACCGTCGCGACCGATCTCGCCGACGTCGCCGAGTCCCTCCTCGCCGTCGACACGGTCGAGGCGATCCAGGACCTGTGCATGGACCTCGTCCCGCGGGTGCTGCCGTCCCGTGCCTTCGGCATCTACCTGTTCGGCGACTCGCCCGGCCGCACACCGCTGGCCGCCGCGGAGGGCGTCAGCGAACGCTTCCTGACGCTGTACGAGGAACTCGGCCGTCACCAGGACCCCGTGCTGCGCACGCTCGAGCAACGCCGCCGCCCCACCCACAGCAGCCGGCTGATGAGCGAGAACACGTGGACCGAGTCCCCGTTCTTCCGCGACGTGGCCCGCCTGCACGACATGCGGATGGTGCTCGAGGCGCCCATCATCGAACGCGGCCACGTCGTCGGCACCCTCAACTTCGCCGACAACGACCGGCTCGCGCTGGCGTCGCCCGCGGAGATCGCCGTCGCCGGCGCCCTGGGCCGGCTCGTGGGTGTCGCGGTCACCGAGGTGGCTCGGCGGGAGGCGGCCCGCGCCGTGCAGGACGACCTGTGGGCCGCGCTCGACCTGTCGAGCGAGGCCACGGTCATCCTCGATCTCGCCACCGGGCAACGCCAGGTCAACGCCGCCGCGCGGGCCCTGCTCGGCCGGGTCGGCATCAGCGAGCCCACGCTCTGGCTGACCGGGCTCATCGAAGCCGGCGGGCCCGGCCGCGACGCCGACGCCGGCATGCGGCAGACGTTCGTCCTGGACGTGCGCCTCGACGGGGTGTCCCGGCACCTGCAGGTGCAGAGCTGCGTCACCGACCGGGGCGGCGCCCGCCGCGTCGTGGCACTGCTCGAGCTGTTGCCCGCCGCACCGGGCGTCGCCGCGCTGCCCGACCACCTCGCCTCGCAGCTCTCCGCCCGCGAACGCGAGATCGCCGCCCTCGCCGTCGCGGGCCTGCAGGACCAGCAGATCGCCGAGAAGCTCTTCCTCAGCCGCTACACCGTCAAGCAGTACCTCAAGACCACCTACCGCAAGCTCGGGATCCGATCCCGGCTCGAGCTCACCCGCGCCGCCCTCACCGGCGAACCCGCCGACGACGGACCGCGCCCCACGACCCCGGAGCAGCCATGACCACCACCGCCCCCACTGCCGTCGTCACCGGCGGCGCCACCATGATCGGCGCGGCCGTCGCCGAAGCCCTCGCCAAGGACGGCTGGTCCGTCGCGATCGTCGACGTCGATCCCGCCGGCGGAGCCGTCGCCGACCGGCTGGGCGAGCAGGCGAGCTTCCACCGCACCGACCTCACCGACGACGAAGCCCTCGCCGGCACCGTCGCCGCGATCGCCGACCGTCACGGCGGCATCGACCACCTCGTCAACCTCGCCTGCGTCTACCGCGACAACGGGCCCGCCTCCACCCGCTCCGACTGGCTCGCCACCCTCGACGTCAACGTCGTCAGCGCCGCCGTCCTCACCGGGCTCGCGCTGCCGTGGCTGCGCCGCTCCGACCGGGCCGCCGTCGTCAACTTCACCTCCACCTCCGCGCGCGTCGCGCAGGCCGGGCGCTGGACGTACCCCGTCAGCAAGGCCGCCATGGTCCAGCTCACCCGCAACATGGCCCTCGACCTCGCCGCCGACGGCATCCGCGTCAACTCCGTCTCGCCCGGCTGGACCTGGTCCAACGCCATCGACCAGCTCTCCGGCGGGGACCGCGTCAAGGCCGACCGGGTGGCCGCGCCGCTGCACCTGCTCGGCCGCACCGGCGACCCGGCGGAGGTGGCTGCCGTGGTGCGGTTCCTGCTCTCGCCCGAGGCGTCGTTCGTCACCGGAGCCGACTACGCCGTCGACGGCGGCTACACCGCCATGGGCCCCGAACGGGCCGATCAGCTCATGGCCGAACTCGCCGGACAGGAGTGACGCCATGACCACCCACGGACTCGATCTCCGCGACCTGCGCAACGCCTTCGGCCAGTTCGCCACCGGCGTCACCGTCATTACCGCGCGCGGTGCCGGCGCCCGGCGGGCCGGCATCACCGCGAACTCGCTGACCTCCCTGTCGCTCGATCCGCCCCTGCTGCTGTTCTGCCTCGCCAACCAGGCGCCCAGCTATGAAACGTTCTGCACCGCCGAGTATTTCGCAGTCCACGTGCTGGGGGTCGAGCAGCAGGGGCTGTCGCAGCGGTTCTCCCGGCCCGCCGAGGACAAGTTCGCCGGGCTGCCGGTCGACGAGGGGCCCGGCGGGGTGCCGCTGCTCGGCGGATGCCTCGCCCGGTTCGTGTGCACCCGCGAAAATGCTTACGTGGAGGGCGATCACACCATCTTCGTCGGCCGGGTGCGGGAGTACGAACGGGGAGAGGACGAGCCGCTGCTGTTCCACGCCGGCAGCTACCGACTCGCGGCACCCCGGGAGGCCGTGCCCGGGTGCGTCGCCCGCTCGCCGGCCGCTCGGTAGGGGCCCAGCCGCGCCGCCTGCCGCACCCGACGGCCGGGCGCGCGTCCATCACTACCCCCACGCCGAACTGTCAATTCGACATGCGAGCATGCCGGTCATGTCCGCCGGTGCCAGGCAGGAACACCGCCACCAGCAACCCCACCAGACCGATGACGGCCAGGACGACCATTGCCAGCGCGTACGCCCGGTCCGGTGAGGTCAAGCCGGCGACGAGCACGGTGCCGGCCACGGCAGTGCCCAGCGACGAGCCGAGGTTCGACACGCACCGCGACAGACCCGAGATCTCCCCTTGCCGGTCCTCGGGGAATGCCGATTGCACGACGTTCACCGACGGAGTCAGCATGGTTCCGAGGCCGACCCCGATGAGCAGCAGTCCCGGCGCGAACGCCCACGCACTGGACGAGGCGCGCACGAGTACGAGGAGAATCACGATTCCTGCCAGAGTGGCGACGAATCCGGCCATGATCAACGTGCGTTGCGAGTATTTGGTTGCCAGCCGCTCGGCTCCCAGGGAGGCGCCCAGGATGCCAGCGGTGGCCGCAGTGAAGATCACGCCGGTCTGGATGGCGTTGTAGCCCCGCACGACCTGGAGGAACGCTGAAACGACGAATGCGGTTCCCATCAGCAGCAACCATTGGACGTTCTGAGTCACCAGGGCGAGGTTGGATGTGCGGTTGCGGAAGAGGGTGAGTGAGAGCAACGGCTCTTTACCGGCTCGCTCACGAGCCCGCACGTACAGCAGGAATGACAGCACCAACAGCACACCGAGAGCGATCAGGATCACCGCCAACCTGGCGTTGTTGTCGGCTTGCAGGATGCCCATCACAAGGCACACGAGGCCGGCGGCCGACAAGACGGTTCCTCCGATGTCGAACGGTCGTGCCGGGTCGGCGGGTACCGGATCGTCTATTCCTCGGCTCAGAAAGATGATGACCCCGACGATCAGCGCCTGGAACACGAAGGCCGCGCGCCAGTCGATACCGGTGGTGATGAGACCACCGATCAACGGACCCGCCGCCGCGCCGATGCCGCCCATCCCGGTGATCACACCGAAGGCGCGTGCCCGAGAGACTGTGTCAGTGAAGAGCATCGTCGTCAGGATGTACACGGGCGGGATCAGCAGTGCGGTGCCGACCCCTTCGAGGATCGAGTTGCCGAGAATCAAGACCCCGAGGGTGGGGGACACTGCGCTGAGCAGAGCCCCGGCTCCGTAGAGGATAAGGCCCAGAACGAAACACCGTTTACGCCCCCATCGGTCCGTCAGCTTGCCGCCCGGAATCATCAACGCGGCCATCACCAACAGGAACAGGGTGATCGCGGTCTGCACGCCCTGCACCGTCGTTCCCAGATCCGTACTGATGTCGTTGATCATCACATTCATGTTCGAGCCGGCAAAGCTACAGATGAACTGAGCCAATGCCAAGGGAATCAGCATTCGTCGCACAGCGGCAGGCGGCCGGGAGGAGCTGAGGCTCTCTGTCATGTCATGCCCCTCGCAGTCGATGGGGAAGCAACAACTCGAGCATTGTTTCGCCGGTGCCTGCCGACACTGCCGCTGATCCTGCGGCTCCCCACGAGCACGCGCGGCGGGCGGATCATCCTCCGGCGGCCTCGGCCTCGGTGGCGGCGATGGCATAAGCGGCGCCGATGAGGGTCAGGTGGCTGAACGCCTGAGGAAAGTTGCCGACCTGGCGATCGCGGCCGACGTCGTACTCCTCGGCGAGCAGACCCAGATCGTTGCTCAATGCGGCGAGCCGCTCGAACAGCGTGCGAGCCTGCCCGACACGGCCGTTCAAGGCCAGCGCACTGACCAACCAGAAGGAGCACGCCAGAAACTGCCCTTCGTCGCCGGGTAGACCGTCGTCTGTCCGGGAGGTCGAATACCGCGAGACGAACCCGTCGCGCCCGAGTTCGCGGGTGACCGCGTCGATTGTGCCGGTCACCCGTTCGTCGGTGCCCGGCAGGAACCCCACGAGCGGAATTGTCAGCACGCTGGCGTCGAGCTCCTCCGATCCGTAGTACTGGGTGAAGGTGTTGCGCCGGGGGTCGAAGCCGCGCTCACACACCTCGTTGTGGATCTGGTCGCGCAGCCGCCTCCACCGTTCGGCCGGTCCGTCGAGGTTGTACCGTTCGACCAGGCGAACCGCGCGATCGAACACCACCCACGCCATGACCTTCGACTGGGTGAAGTGCCGCCGCGGTCCGCGGGTTTCCCAGATCCCGTCGTCGGGCTCGTCCCAGATCGACTCGACGTACTCGATCAGGGTGCGCCAGCGCGGCCACAGATGCGGCTCGACCCGTCCCACGGCCTCGGTACTGAGGAAGGCGACGCCGATCAGTTCACCGTAGACGTCGAGTTGGAACTGTTCCGACGCTGCGTTGCCGACGCGCACCGGAGTGGATCCCTCGTATCCCGGAATCTTGGGTAGTTCGAACTCCGTCAGTCGCCGTTCGCCGCCGATACCGTACATGATCTGGATCTTCGCGGGGTCTCCCGTACCGACCCGCTGGAGGAAATTCCGGAACGAGAACGCTTCTTCGGTGTACCCGCCGGCCAGCAGGGATTCGAGGGCCAGCACCGAGTCACGGATCCAGCAGTAGCGGTAGTCCCAGTTGCGCACCCCACCGATGTCTTCCGGCAGGGAGGTCGTCGGGGCCGCGATCAGCGCGCCGGTCGCCTCGTGGGTCATGGCTTTGAGCACGATGAGGGAGGTCAGCACCTCGTCCCGGTACGGTCCGGCGTAAGCGAGCCGGCCGCTCCACTCGCGCCACCACGCCTGTGTGCGGGCCAGCGCCGAGTCGGCGTCCTCGATCGAGGGAGGGGGACCGAAGGAGTCGTGCCAGCACAGCGTGAACCGCTCGCGTCCGCCCTCGGTGACGACGAAGTCCGCCGTCGCATTACCGTCCCCGAGTTGCAGGGGCACCGGGGTGCTCAGCCGGAACGAGTCCGGACCGGCGATGACGAGTACGCCATCGGCAGCGGGCTCGACCCACGGGGTGATCGTGCCGTAGTCCGGCCGGATCGACAGTTGCATCCGCATCGGAACCCGACCGCGCAAGCCCTCCACGATCCGCATCAGCCGCGGTGGTCCGTCACCGCGACGAGGCATGAAGTCGATGATCCGGACCGCCCCGTCCGTGGTTTCGACGTCGGTTTCGAGTATGAGCGTTCCGGCACGGTATCGGCGCGTGACGTCCGCGATCTCACCGGCCGGACGAAGACTCCAGCGTCCGTGCCGATCGTCGCCGATCAGAGCGGCGAAGCACGACGGAGAATCGAAGCGGGGCAGGCACAGCCAGTCGACGGCGCCGTCACGGCTGACGAGTGCGGCGCTCTGCAGATCTCCGATCAGTCCGTAGTCCTCGATACGCATCGCGTTTTCCCATCCTGTCGGCCGGGTTTCACGTATCGACCGCGTGGCACCCGTTTGTGCGATTCAGCGGTGGTGACGCGCCACGGCACGTCCCCTCAGTCTTCGCGCTCGAACGTTACGAGCAGCCCTTCGACACCACCGGGGCCGAGCCGTCCCTTGATGTCTGCCGAGGTGATCGCCTTCAGTCGCCATCCCTGGCGGGCCTGTTCGTTGAGGAGCCGCTCGAGTTTGTCTCCGGACATCTTGCCGCCGAGCATCTTTTCGCGAACTTCGATCACCCTGTACGTGTACACGCCGTCTCCTCGAGATGGTCGGATGGGTCCGCAGCGCTGTTTCCGGATGCCGCGGCGTGTCGAGCAGCAGACTCCTTCCCGACGAAGCTCAGACCGATCGGAGCGGCCGATGCTTCGGACGTGTTGTTCCATGCGCGCGGCACATCGCAAAGTGGTTCGGGAACTGCGCGTTGGGCTTCGCTCCGAGGAGCGGATCGCCGGAGTAGGCCCTCCATCTACACACCACCTCATTGGACCACACCGATGCAGTTGCCGGTTCGGGAAAGCGGAGGCTGGTCTCATGGCCCAGCCATCCGGAACGCCACGTCCAATCCGGCTCCGCGGGATCGACCGAGCACCAGCTCCATCAAGTGGAAGTCCGCCGGATGCTTACCTGGGGGAGGCGCCACCGGAGCGCCCCTCCTGTCCTACTCGCCGGCTTCGATGATCGTCCGGAGGGTGGTGAGTTGCTCGGGGGTGATCCCCGTCGGTTGCATGACCGCGTTCCACCCGTCGACGTACCCGGAGGTGTATTTGTGGCCGTGGCCGCCCGGGACACCGGTGGAGAACGGCAGGTCCGCGGTGACCTGCCAGAACGTCACGAACGGCATCCAGAACATCTCCTCGAGCACATCCTGTCCGGGTGGCTGACCGATCCAGTCCGGTTCGCCGAGGATCAGATTCGGGCTCCACCAGACGATCGGGTCGGACGGATGCATCAGGTACAGGACCCGACTGCCGTCCCAGGGCGTGTCCGCGGGAGGAATCTCCGTCCGGGGATCGTTGGTGAATCGCACCGTGCGCCCGTTCTGGTAGACCGGCTCGATCTCCGGGCTGCCCGGGGCACGCCGATCGCTGAATTCCCGGAACAGGGTGTTGAAGTTCGGGGGGCCGACGAACAGCGTCCCCGAGGTGCGGTTGCGCAGATCGTATTCGCCGCTGAAGGCGGTCTCGCCGCCGAACGAGCCGAGGCTCTCTCCGGCGACGAACAGCCGGGGGCGGTTGTCCTGTGGCAGTTTCGACCACACGTCGTAGACCGCGTCGAACAGATCGCGACCGGCTTGCCGGGCCTTGGATTGATCGACCAGATAGGAGATCCACGACGGCAGGTACGAGTACTGGAGCGCCACGGTCGCCGCGTCGCCACCGGTGAGATACTCGAACGAATCCACCAGCGCGGGGTCCACCCACCCGCTTCCCGTGGTGGTGATCACCAGCAGGTTCCCCCGCTGGAAACCTCCGGCACGGCTGAGGTCCTCGACCGCCGACGCCGCCCGGGATTCGGAGTCGTCGGCCGACGCCAGTCCGGCATAGGCCCGGATCGGCTCCAGGGCCGGGCGTTGGGCGAACTGTGTGAGCTCCTCCGTGGAGGGGCCGGAGCCGATGAAGCTGCGCCCCTGCCACCCCAACGACTCCCACGGCACCACCGATCCCGGTCCGCCCGAACGCAGGCCGGTCGTGGGCTGCTGTATGCCCTCCGGGGTCATGGTGTCCCGCACCGAGAACGCCGAGTTGGCGACACCGACGAGGCCACCGAGCAGCACACCCGACACGACCGCATAGACGAGCCAGGCGACCGCGAGCCACCCGACCACGGTCGCCGCGCGATGTCCGATCCACCGGTTGAGCAGAGCGGCCAGCCAGCGATACAAGCCCCGGACGCCGCGCCCGACCGCCAGGAGGAGACCGAACATCACTGCAGCCACGACGGGGGAGAGGACCACGAGCGCGACGTTGTACTCGGTGACCCCCATCAACCCGCGGATCTCGTGCTGCCAGTACTGACCGACGGCGAAGGAGCCGACGAACAGCACCGCCGCGGCGACGAGGAAGACCAGCCAGGAGCCGCGCCGCGGACGTCGAGGGCCTCGGTCGGCGAATGCGCGCCACACGAACGCCGCGAACACCCCCAACCCGTAGCCGATCGCGGCAGTGATGCCACAGATCATGCCCTGGAGCAGGCCTCCGCGTGGTAGCAGCGACGGCGTGAACGACAGGCACGCGAAGATCAGTGCGCCCCAGCACCCCGGAAGGGTGACGTACAGCAGCTTCCGGCGGCCCCCGGTCTCGGGCGACCGGCTCTCGTCGTCTCCTTCCGCGGCCTCGACGGTCGCGGCGCGAGCTCCGGAGCCGGGAAGACCTGCACCGGTGTTCGCCGTGTCGGGCGCGCCCGGCGCCGAATCGTCCTGGGCGCCGGTTCCCTGTTGTGTCATCGCTGTCCGCCTATGTGCGACCGGTCCGGGACGAGCGAGAAGCATTCCCGATTTCGCGCCAGGCCGACTTCTCGATCAGCAGGGGAACGAAGGTCCGGATCTCCTCCTCGGCCTGGTCAGTAGTAGTCGGCTCGCGGGTTCCAGGTCGAGATCGCCCAGATCACCACCACGTCGAGCGCGATGATCAGGATCGACCACCACGGGTAGTACGGGAGCCACAGGAAGTTCGCGAGGATCGACAGCGCAGCGATGACAATTGCCGACACTCGTGCCCACGTCGCGCCGCTGATCAGGGCGATGCCCACGACCACCATCACCACACCGAAGACGATATGGACCCACCCCCAGGTGGTCAGGTCGAATTTGAAGGTGTACTCCTGGCCCTGGACGAACACCTCGTCCTCGGCCACCGCCGCAATCCCTTGGAAGAACTGCAGGATGCCGATCGTGGCCATGATGACCGCGGCCCCGATCGACGTCCCCGCGGCGATGCCCTGTTTGACGGACATGCCTTCCTGATCGGCACGCACGTTCTGAGACATGATGCTCCCCTTCCGAGGCGGGATTGGTCTCGCCCAGTGTGCGCTTCGGCTCTGTTTCTCTGCAGTGGCTTCGGGCCTTTTTCCCGTTTCGAAGCGGTCACGAGACCGGCATGCGCCGGGGGCGGGTCGGTGTCCCGATGCCGCATGTGCAAAAACCGATGCGGGTTGCCGCGCGCGGACTATCGTCGAACAGGTGGTGGGTGGTGCGCCCGCCGAACACTGGTTCCGTCGCTGAAACGAGGCTCCTGGTGACCGATTCCGATATCGACGAGATGGGTCCGGTCGACTATCTCGTCATCGAGTTTCCTGCCGATCGCCCTCCCGACGGGTCGGCGCTACCGCTCCTGCGCGACCTCGTCGAGCGCGGCATCATCCGGGTGCTGGACCTGGCGTTCGTCCGCAAGGACCCCGACGGCTCCGTCGCCGGGATCGACATCGCCGAGGTCGGGCTCGAGGGCGAGTTCGACGTGACCCTGTTCGCGGAGGCCGCCTCGGGTCTGCTCGACGACACTGATTTCGCCGAAGCCGGAGCCGCGCTCGAGCCGGGCTGCTCGGCAGCCGTCCTGGTCTACGAGAACACCTGGGCCGCGCCCTTCGCGCGGGCACTGCGTCGCAACGGCGCCCAGCTCGTCGCGTCGGGCCGCATCCCGGTGCAGAGCATCCTGTCGTCTCTGGACGCCCTTGGATCTGAAAGCTGAAGTAGAGCAAAGTAATTCGAATCGACATGCCATTCGAGTACCCGAGGAGTGCACCATGCCCGGACTGCTTCGCGGAGTCGCCCGTACCGCCGTGGTGGCCGGAACCGCCACCGCCGTGTCCAACCGGGTGTCCCGGCGGCAGGGCCGGCGCTGGGCGGCGCAGGAGCAGGCTCCATACGACCGCGATGCGCAGTACCCGCCCGAACCTGCCCCGACGCCGGCCGCCCCGGCGGCGCCGGGAGGGACGGACCGGATCGCCGCATTGAAGGACCTCGCCGAGCTGAAAACACAAGGCGTGCTCACCGAGGCCGAGTTCGAGGCCGAGAAGGCCCGGATCCTGGCGTCCTGATCCCTCCGCTCGATCGGCACGGCGGCCGGCCGTCGCCGGCGGGTCGGCCGGTCAGCGAGGGCGACGCCGCGGCGCGGCAGCGGGCTCAGCCGCGCCGCCTGCCCCACTCGATCGCCGGGCACGCGTCCATCACCATCGCCACGCCCTGCTCGGTGGTGCGCCGGAACGCGTCCTCGTCGATCACGCCGAGCTGGAACCACACGCCCTTCGCGCCGATCGCGACGGCCTGGTCGGCGAACTCGCCCGCCGACTCCGACCGGCGGAACACGTCGACCACCTCGACGGGGAACGGGACGTCGGCGAGGGACGCGTAGCCCTGCTCGCCGAGCACCGTCGGCGCGTTCGGATGAATGGGGACGATCCGCTTGCCGCGCTCCTGCAACAGGCGCGCGATCCGATACGCGGTCCGGCCGGGATTGCCGGACAGCCCGACCACCGCCCAGGTGTCGCAGTCGTCGAGCATCAGGTTCACAGCCTTCGGGTCCTGCCAGGACGTGCTCATGGCAGCAAAATTACCCCTCGTCGGCGCGGGGCGGACATCGTCGCGGCACCCGGTCCGACCCACCGAAGGCCGACTCGTCCGGCCACCGCCGAACCCCTGCCCGTACTCTGGAGTACAGAAACTCGAGTCGTGCCGCGTTGGACCCGTCGCAACACAGCTCACCGATGCGTACGGGGCGCAGCACAGAAATGGACGCAGTCGAGTGCAAGATACGGCCGGTCGAGGCATCCAAGCCTTCATTTCCGAGGTCATCCAGCGCGGGGGCCGCGCCGAGCGGCTCGAGCACCTGCCGCGCAACCCGGTCCAGGTGTGGGGCGTCGACGGGGACAGCTGCATCGTGCGCGTCCGCGCCAAGATCGACGGGGACTGGCAGGCGCGACGGCAGGACGCCCTGCCGGACGCCGACGACACGGGCTCGCAGTTCTGGGTCTTCGTGGACCTGGGGAGCACCCCGGTGACGTACTTCGTGCTTCCGTCCGACGAGGTCGCGGCGGGGATCGCCGCCGAGGTCGACATCTGGATGGCCGATGCGCGCGGCCGGACCCGCACCGGAAGCCACGCCATCCCGCTCAGCAGCGTCGCCCACGGCAAGGACCGCTGGGACCTGCTCGGCCTGACGCCGGCCAAGGACACCACCCGCTACACCGACGACGACGCGGCCGAGGCCGAGCAGGAGCGGCTCGCCCGCAACCGCGCGCGCAAGGCGAGCGCCTCGGGCAAGGCACGCGGGGCGGCCGAACCCGAGGTCGCCGAGGACCCGCGGCTGCCGGTGCTCGCCGACTGGGACGGCTACCGGGTCAAGGGGCGGTTCGACCCCGCCACCGGCGTCCTCGAGATCACGGCCGGTCCGATGGAGGGCCGGCGGTTTCCCGATCCGACCACCGCCGCCGTCGCCGTCGCCAGCTACCTCAGCGGTGACGTCGAATCGTGCGACGGCGGCATGTTCTGGCGCCTCGACCAGCCGGAATCCACGCCGTTGGGGGCGCACCTCGCCTGACGGCACCCGAGGTTTCCGCCCTGTTCGCCGTCGCGTCGACTCCGGGGTGCCCAAGGGCAACCCGAACCCGTTCGACTATGGTCATACTCGACGTGTGCGCCTGAGCACGTCGGCGAACGGAAGTGAGAGATCATGGGCAGCCCTCGTGGGGCCGAGCGAATAGCCGAATACCCGAGGCCCTCGCACACCCTGCTGCACATCACCGACACCCACCTGGTCGGCGGAGACGAACTGCTCTACGGGACGGTCGACGCCGACGCCCGGGTGCGGCAGATTCTCGCCGATATCCGCGCGTCCCAGGTACAGCCGGACGCGCTCGTGTTCACCGGCGACCTCGCCGACCGCGGCCAGCCCGACGCCTACTCGAAGCTGCGCGGCCTCGTCGAGCCCGTCGCGCAGGCACTCGGCGCGCAGATCGTGTGGGCCATGGGCAACCACGACGACCGCGCCACCTTCCGCGAACTGCTGCTGGATCAGGCGCCGTCCACCGGCCCGATCGACCGCGTATACGACGTCAACGGCCTGCGCATCATCACCCTCGACACCTCGGTGCCAGGCTTCCACCACGGCGAGATCTCGCAGGAACAGCTGAACTGGCTGGCGCAGGAACTCGAGACGTCGGCGCGCTTCGGCACCATCCTCGCCATGCACCACCCGCCGGTGCCCAGCGTGTTCGACCAGGCCGTGCTCGTCGAGCTGCGCGACCAGGCCGGCCTCGCCGAGGTGCTGCGCGGCACCGACGTGCGCACCATCCTCGCCGGGCACCTGCACTACACCACGACCGCGACCTTCGCCGACATCCCCGTCTCCGTGGCCTCCTCGACGTGCTACACCCAGGACCTCAACGTTCCGGCCGGGTGCCAGCGCGGCCACGACGGTGCCCAGGGCTTCAACCTCGTGCACGTCTACCCGGACACCATCGTCCACTCCGTGGTGCCGACCGGCAGCTACATCACCACCGGCCGGCCGTCCACCGCGGAGGACGCGGCCCAGCGTCTCGCCGAGGCCGGAATCCGCATCCCCGAGAACCCGGACGTCACCGTCCGCGTCTAGGCGCGCGCCGCACAAACTCGGACGGTCGGTACCGGCGTCGCCACGGCCGGCCTACTCGGCGGGCGCCAGCACGATGTCGAAATCGACGCTCGCCCAGCTGCGCCCCGCGAGGTCGTGTCCGTCCGGCGGAGTCTCCTGGGCCGAGTGCTGGACGAAGTCCTTGACGAGCGAGTCCTCGACACCGAACACGCTGTCGCGGTCGAGGTAGTCGCAGCCGTCGACGAAGATATGGGTGACGAGCGTTCGAAGTCCCGGCGCGGACACCATGAAGTGCAGGTGGGACGCGCGTATCGGTGACCGCCCGGCGGCTTCGAGCAGCCGCCCGACCGGACCGTCGTGCGGAATCGGGTAGGGGGTGGGGGTCAGTCCCCAGAAGCTGTACCGGCCGTCGTCGCCGGTGAACAGGTGAGCGCGAGCCGCGACGCGCTCGTCGCGGTACTGCACGTCGTACAGTCCATCCTCGTCGGCCTCCCACACCTCGAGGCGCGCGCCCGGCACAGGCCGGCCTGTGAGGTCGCGGACGGTGCCCTGCACTCGGCACGGTTGGCCCTTCGCGCCGAACGTCAGGTCGCCGTCGGTCTCGATGCGCGGTGACCCGTCGACGAAGAACGGCCCGAACACGGTCGACGCGGTGGCGTCGCCGATGGCTTCGTTGTTGACGGCGATGGTCTGCATCGAGACACCGAGGACGTCCGAGAGGAGGACGAACTCCTGGCGTTTGTCGTCGGTGATGTGTCCGCACTCGGTGAGAAAACCGACGGCGGTACTCCATTCCTGCTCGGTGAGCCGTACCTCGCGCACGAATGTGTGCAGATGCTGGACGAGCGCCTGCATGAGCTGACGCAGGCGCGGCGAACCGGTGTTGTCGAACGACGCGACGACCCGGTCGACGAGGTCCTGCTCGCGTCGTGCCTGTTCGGGCGATACGGAGGGCACCGCGTCGAGTGGGCGGGCGGTCGGGTGGAACGGCTCGTGAGTGTGATCGGATGGGGTGTTCACGGAGTCCTCCGGGTCTGCCGCCCCGACCACGCCGCGTACAGCAGCTCGGTCAGGTTCCGCGGCGTGACGGGTGTGGGATTGGTATCGGGAACGGCGGCAAGGCAGCGCCGCACCGCGTCGGGAAGATCCGCCTCGCGCATCCCCAGCTCGGCGAGAGACGTCGGAGCGTTCGAGCGCCGCCGTAGTTCGTCGAGCGCTGCGGAGGCCGCGTCGGGATCCGTCGGGGTCGGGGATCCCAGCGCGACGGCGAGGCGCCGGCCGAGCGTGGGGAGCGACGCGGCGTTGAAGGCCAGCACGTAGGGCAGCACGACGGCGTGGGTCTGCGCATGCGGCAGACCGTACGCGCCACCGAGGACGTGGCAGATCTGGTGGTGCATGCCCGCGCCGGCCGACGCGAACCCCACGGCAGCGAGGTACGCGCCGTACAGGCAGCGGTCGCGGCCGTCGATGCCGCCGGGGTCCGCGACAACCTCCGGCAGGCCGGTGGCGAGGGCACGGGTGCCCTCGAGGCAGAGCGCGGCATTGATCGGATCGGCGCGCGGGGCCCACAGCGAGTCGATGCAGTGGGCGAGCGCGTTCAGGCCGCTGGCCACACTGAGATCGACCGGCAGGCCGACGGTCAGCTCGGAGTCGTAGATCACCGAGGCCGGAAGGACCGCGTTGTCGGCGCCGGTGGTCTTCACCCCCTTCTCGGTCAGCCCCCACACGTTGGTCGCTTCCGAACCGGCGTAGGTCGTCGGCACGGCCACGATCGGTAGGCCGGTGGTCATCGCGACGGCCTTGGCCAGGCCGACGGCCGATCCTCCGCCGATACTGACGAGGGCGTCGGCCTCGGCGTCGATTGCGGCCCGCCGTGCTCGTCGCGCAACCTCGACGGGGACGTGCGGATGGACCTCCGACCAGCGGTAAACCACCGGCAGGTCCCCGGCGATGCGGTCGGCGAGGGCATCTTCCGCCGCCGATGCCACGAGCATGACCCGCGCGGCGCCGAGCCGATCGATCTCGGCCGCGAGGTGGCGGCGTGCGCCTCCGGCCCCGAACACCACGCGCTGCGGAAGGGACTCATGGGTGAACGACAGTCCCATCGGTCACGCCTGCCGGTGCAGGATTCGGAGCATGGCGTCGCGCAGTGCGGCCACCGGGTCGTCCGCCACACGGTGTGCTCGCCATCCGATGTGGGTGTCCGGCCGGACCAGGACCGCACCGTCCTCCGCCACCTCCCGCAGCCTGTTCCAGTCGAAGTACAGGTCCTGTACCTGCTCGCCGGCTCCGATCACGATCGGGACCACCTCGACGCCGAGTTCCTCCGAGACCTTCGCCGCCGCGCCGGCCCACGCCCGGCCGGTCTTGCCGGTGAAGAGAGTGAACTGCGTGTACTTCGCCAGATCGTGCGTGGACATCTTGCTCGTCGAACTGCCTACCCAGCAATGCGGCAGGCGCACACCGGGATACGTGTGCGGCTCGTAGTAGAGTTCCGGATCCCGCGCGGGGGCGGGCAGGACGCTCCCGTCCCCGGCCACCGCGGTGGAGCCGGCGTAGTTCTGCCCCAGCTCGACGCCGAGAGCGTTGAATTCGTAGTTCTTGAGCTCCATCGCCGCCGCGAGCGCCTGCCTCTTGGTGGCACCTTCGGGTGTGTCGGCCCGGAGTTCGGCGAGTTCGGCCTGCATGTGTTCGACCGTCGTCACCCGAGTTGTGCCGAGGGCTTCGAAGATTCCCACGAACTCCCGACTGGACTTGTTGGCGCGCCTGACGATCTGCTCGGCAACAGGGACACGTTCGACCGAGTAGGTCTCGAGTAGTCCCGGACCGGCGCGTCCTTCCAGCACGGCGGCAATCTTCCAGGCGAGGTTGTAGGAGTCCTGGATGGAGGTGTTGGAGCCCAGGCCGTTGCTCGGCGGGTGACGGTGGGCCGCGTCGCCGGCGATGAAGACCCGGTGCGACTGCATGTGCGTGGCGTACATCTCGTTGTTGCCCCACAGCGAGTAGCCCGTGATCTCCACGTCGATGTCGTCGCGACCGATCATGGTGCGGACGATCTCCCGGGCGTGATCGTCGTTCATCTCCGGTGGCGGCAGCTCGATGTCGTAGCCCCACACCGCGAGCCACTCGTTCCACGGGCGCACCATGCGGACGAGTCCGGCGCCGATGCCGCCGACATCCGAGCCGGGCTGCACCACCCAGTACAGCACCGAGGGGCGGTGCGCGACGAGGTCGGTGAGGTCGGCACGGAACGTGATGTTCATCGAACCGGCAATGTCCATCCGGCCCTCGAACGGCAGGTCGAGGGAGGCTGCGATCGTGGAGCGGGCGCCGTCCGCCCCGATCAGATACTTGGCCCGGATGTCGAATTCGCGGCCGTCGAGCCGATCGAGAACACGGACGGTGACCCCATCGGCGACCTCGGAATGCGAGAGGTACTCGGTCGAGAACCGCGTCTGCGTACCGCGGACCGTGGCGTTCTTCACGAGGATCGGTTCGAGATGCGTCTGCGGAATGTCGCAGTTGAGGGACGGCGAGGCGAGCACGTAGTCGGCCTCGCGTGCGGGGTGGGTACCCCACGCCAGGATCCGCCCGAGTTCCTCGCCCGCCAGGGCGGTGCAGAACACGGTGTCACCCATGATGGCGTGGGGGGACGCCTCCGCAAGGACCTGCTGCTCGATGCCCACGTCGCGGAAGATCTCCATCGTCCGCTGATTGGTGATGTGAGCGCGTGGCGTATTGGCGGTCCACCGGTACTTGGTGATCATGATGTTGTCGATGCCGAGCGTGGACAGGAACAGTGCGGCGGAGGCGCCGGCGGGGCCGGACCCGACGATGGCGACGTCGGTTTCGACGACCGGGCCACGGGGAGGAGCGGTCTCGGCGAGACCGTCGTGAAAGACAGGCATGGGTTCTCCGAAGGCAGGGGTGACGGGCGGCGGGTATCAGTCGTAGTAGCGGAAGATCACCTCGGCGACGCAGGCGGGCTTGTCGCCGTCCTCGATCTCGATGACGCACCGGTAGACGGCGTCGACGCCGCCGTCGAACGGCACGGTGTCGGCCAGGTGCAGGTCCAGCCGTACCCGCGTGTCGACCGGAACCGCGGCCGGAAAACGAACTCTGTTGAGACCGTAGTTGAGTCCGAGGGAGCAGAAGGACGTATCGATGGTCTGCTGGATGAGCCCGCCGATCAGCGCCAACGTGTGGTAGCCGTGCGCGATGATCGATCCGAACGGGGACGCCGCGGCGCGCTCGGTGTCGAAGTGGATCCAGTTGAAGTCGTGTGTGGCCTCACCGAATCCGCGGATGTGCCGGTGGTCCAGCGTCACCCACGGACTGGAGCCCAGATGTGTGCCGACGTGCTGGGTGAGATCGGCGGTGCTGCCGAAGACGATCATCGTTCCTCCTGGGACGGGACGGGTGCGGGGCTGTCGGATCTCGGGTCGAGCATCCGTTGCACGCCCCGGCGGTCGAGCTTGGAGTTGGCCAGGAACGGGAGCTGGTCGCAGAACCGCACGCTCTTGGGGATCTTGTACGAGCTGAGGCGCTCGCGAAGGAACCTCTTCACTTCTTCCTCGGTCGGGGCGTGCCCGCGGGCCGGGACCGCAAGCATGTGGGCGGCCTCGCCGAGGTCGGGATCCGGCACGGCGGCCACGGCGGCGAGCTGGATGCCGGGGTGGTTTTCGACGGCCTGCTCGATCTCCATCGGTGAGATGTTGTAGCCGCCCGAGCGGATGAGCAGTTTCGAACGACCGGCCAGGACAAGGTTTCCCGAGTCCTCGAAGTATCCGAGATCGCCGGTGCGGAGCCATCCCGTCGGCGTGATCGCTTCGGCGGTCTTGTCGGGCTTTCCCCAATACCCTTGCATCAACGGGTTGCGTCGTACGAGGATCTCGCCGGGTTCGCCGGGGCGGTGCCCCGGGATCGGTTCGATCCGGATTTCGATGTCGTCGAGCGGCTTGCCGACGGTGCGGGTCGCCTCCGCAGGGGTGATGTCCCGATCGGTCATGGTGATGCACCCGATCTCCGTCATGCCGTAGGAGGCGCCGACGACGGGGATCCGGGCGGCGAGCCGTTCCGCCAGGCTCACCGGCAACGGACCGACCCACCACAACCGCTCGAGCGAGCCGAGGTCCGCGGTCTTGAACCGATCGTGTGCCATGAGCCTGTTGAGCATGGTTTGGATGACTCCCTGCCAGAGGGTGACCTTCTCCTGCTCGATCGCGTCGAGTGCGGCGCCGGCCTCGAAGCGCGGCAGCTGGACGAGGGTGCCGCCGGACAGAATGGCGGACACGACTTCGTTGCCCTGACCACCGATGTGGTCGATCGGCATGAGCGACAGGATGCGTGGCGCCTCGACGGGAGTGTGGCGCAGGAGCGCGGAGAAGGTGAGGATGCCGCGATGGGTCACGACGGCGCCCTTCGGGTCCCCCGTCGTCCCGGACGTGTAGACGATCGACAGCGGGGCGTCGGGATCGACGGGCCGCGCGACGGATCGTGCGGGAACCGCCTCGAAGGGCACTGGCCCGCCTGGCTCGTCACCGAGACGAACGACGGCACGAATGTCGTGGCGTTCCGCGGCCCGATCGACGAGGGCACCGAACTGCGTGCCCTCGAATCGTTCCACGGTGACAAGGACGGAGGGCGTGGCGTCCGTGAGGATGTAGTCCAGTTCCTTCTCGTTCACCCGCGTTCCGATCCCGAGGAAGAGGGCGCCCAACCGGGCGCACGCGAGATAGACGGCGACGACTTCGGGGCGCGGGTACGAGAGCATGCCGACCCGGTCGCCGGGGCACACCCCCAGCGCTTCGAGACCGGCGGCGGTGCGTTCGGCCTGTTCCCGCAGTTCGCCGTAGGTGCAGCGGAACGAACCGTGCACGACGGCCTCGCGATCGGGGTGGGCGGCGGCGCGGCGGGCGAACACGTCCCAGAGGCTGGTGTTCGAGGTGCCGGGGCTGGGATGAGGTTGATCGATCATGATGGTCCTCGGCGTGCGGTGATGGTCAGAATCGGGTGGACGGCGAGAAGCGCTCGGCGGAACCGGATGTCACCCGGCTGTCCAGCCACATTCCCGGTCGGGTCCACCAGCGCGCGGCGAACGCCGCACCCCATTGCGCGGCACGGTCGAACACGGTGTTCGCCTCCATCTGGGCGAGCGCGCCACCGGCGGCATCGGCGTTGAAATGCCCTGCACGGCGGCGTGTCTCGCCCGCCGCGCCGACCTGTTCCCGGGCGGCGGCGTCCCCGCCGTCGCGAGCTGCGGCGGCGAACGCCTCGATCGCGGCTTGCGCGTCGCGCACTCCGGAGTTCAATCCGCGTCCGCCGCCGAACGGTGCGAACAGGTGCGCCGCTTCACCCGCGAGGAACACCCGGTTGTGCGGGTCCGTGAATCGAGCGGCGACCGCGCGGTGGAATCGATAGCGCGAGACCCACGCGATGCGATCGCGGTAGCGTTCGCCGAGGATGGCCGCGACCCAGGCGGCGGTGCCGTCGGCCGACTGGAGGGCCTCGACGTCGTCGTCTCGGCGTGCCTGGAGGTCGAGGCGCCACCCGCCCTGGAAGGGCAGGACGAGAACATTGCGTCCTTCGACCGCCGGGTGCCGGTAGTGGAACTCCCGCACGAGGGGCAGCGGGTCGTCGGCAACCTCGTCGACGTCCACGATGACGAAGGACGCGTCGGACCGCGGACCCTCCATGCCGATTCCCAGCGACGTGCGTACCGCGGAGTGCGCACCGTCGGCGGCTACGACGTAGTCTGCGTCGATCGTGCTGCCGTCCACGAGGTGGACGGTGACCCCGTTCTCGGTGGACGATACGCTGCCGACCCGACTGCTCCACCGGATCGGAATCCCGGCCTTCTCGACGTGCTCGAGCATCGCCCGCTCCTGCAGCCGCTGCGAGATGCTGGCGCCGAACGCGCCGTGGGGCGCGCGCGGAAAGGTCCGTTCGTACACGGTGCGGCCGTGGTACGTCGAACGGATACGCGGCCAGGTCACGCCCTCGTGGGCGAGCCGCGCGCCCAGGCCGGGGGAGAATGCGTCGAGCTGGTCCAGCGTCTCGCGGTAGAGGTAGGTCGCGCGGCTTCCGGGTCGGAGCCGGTTGCTGTCCTCAGCCTCGAGGATTGTCGTCCGGAGGCCGTGTGAGTGCGCGGCGAGGGCCGCCACGAGTCCGACGGGGCCGGCGCCGACGACCACAACCTGAATTCGTGGCGCCGAGGTCGGGTCCGGGGGAGAGGGGGATTCGGATGTCATGGCTTCGACTGTGGCCGGACCCGGATCGGTGCTCAATGGATGACTCGTCCAGCGATCGGGCCGGGTGTTGTGGGCATCGACTCGAGGCGGTGGGCACGTGGACGCGACCCCGAGGGGCGCAGGCGGTGCGACGGGCGTGATTCGTTGACAGGGTGCCGGTCGGTGGATAGCCTCATTGGAACGATCGTTCTAGCCAGCTTGGAGGCGTTATGGCAGGAGATCCTCGTCCCGGACTGGAATGCCGCAGTGTTTCGGCGCCGGACGATCGTGCGGCTACCGCATCGTTGCTCGGGCGGGCATTCGAGATCCTGGGTGTATTCACTCAGTCCCGACGGTCCATGACGCTGAGCGAACTCGCGCGCGGAAGCGGGTTGCCCAAGTCCACGACGCACCGTCTCCTCGCGATGCTGCAGGAGGTGGGCGCCGTCGAGCGTATCGACGACCGGTATCAGGTGGGACTGCGGTTGTTCTCGGTGGGACTCTGCTCCGCCGAGCTCGAACTCCGTGACGCTGCGCTGCCGTTCCTCGAACGAATCCACCGGGCCACCAGGCAGACCGTGAACCTTGCAGTCCTGCGCGGAAACGACGTGGTCTATCTGGCGAAGATGACCGGTAGTGCAACGTCGACCCCGGCCTCGGTGGGTGGCAGGCTGCCGGCTCATGCCACGGCGGTCGGCAAGGCTCTGCTCGCACACACACCCCTCGGCCCCGCGCCGTCGCGATCTCGCGTCCTCGTCCCGCGCACACCCAGCACGATCGTGCGTCCGGACGACCTGCACACGTGTCTCGAGCGCGTCCGCATCTCCGGGTACGCGCTCGATCGCGAGGAATCTGCGAAAGGCCTGGCGTGCGTAGGGGTTCCCGTCCTGGTGGGCGACGATGCGGTCGCGGCGATCTCCGTGGCGTTTCCGAGCGGGTACGGCACCGGAGAGCAACTCGTCTCGCCGTTGCGGGAGGCGTCGGCCGCGATCGGCCGGTCGCTCGGGGCGCGTTACGTATCTGTCTAGACGAGTCGAGGGAGGTGGGGACCGGATCCATGGCCGGCGCGGAGGCAATTTCACAGAACAGTCGCGATCACCTGATGAACGTCGCGGAGGAGTTGATGGCGGCTCAGGGCTACCACCGGACCTCCATCGCGGACATCCGGCGTGCATCGGGGCTTCCCGTCGGATCGATCTATCACCACTTCAAGAGCAAGTCCGGCCTGCTCGCCGCGGTGATCGAGCGGGGAAGCCGGAGGTTCTTCGCCAATCTTCCTCGGGCGGTGAATATTTCCGGATCCACCGAGGAGGCGATGCGCGCGTACTGGTCGGCTGCGGCCGCAACCATAGCCGAACACATCTCGTACTTCCAGCTCGAGGCGGACATCGTGTGGCACGGGGCGGCCGACCCGGAACTCGCCGCTGTGGTGGCGAAGGCCACCGGCTATGCCCGCGACCAGCTGGTGGACGTCATCGAGCCGTTCGCGCAAGAGGCCGGTGTGGTGGACCCGCGCGCGCTCGCGGTCGAACTCGCCCTGACCAGCGTGACGTTCGTGCGCGGCGCCGTCATCGAGTCCGGGGGGGACGCGGCGTACCTCGAACGCAAGATCGGCGCCCTCTACCGGTTGTTGCGCGCCGACATCGTCGCCCAGGGCGCCGATCGCGGCGCCGGCCCGTAGGAGCGCGGTCGCGCGGCCCGCGTCAGCGGCCGTCCCGGCGTCCCACGACGGTGCTCAACCGCAGCGCCAGCAGCAGGAAGAAGCGAGCATCCGGGTCGTCGAGATCGACGCGGAGCAGCTTGCCGACGCGTTCGATGCGGTAGCGCAACGTGTTGACGTGAACGTGCAGTGCACGGGCCGTTTCGGCCGCTCGCCGGTCCTTCTCCAGATACGTCTGCAGCGTGTGAAGCAGATCGGAGCCGTCGCGGATGTCGGCGCGCAGCACCGGAGCCAACGATTCCTCCGCCGCGGCCGCCAGCGCGTCGACTCCGCCGACGTGCGCGAAGAGGCGGTACATTCCGAGAGACTCGACGGTGACGACGGCGCGTTCGCGTCGTCCGTGGACACCGACGCGCAGCGCGAAGCGGGCCTCGCGCACGGCCGCGGGATAGTCCTCGGCCCGGCGACAGACCGGACCGATGCCGGCGCCGAGCGCGTGTGGGCGGCACTCCTCGACGATCGCAGCGAGGTGCGTTGCGAGGACGCTCGATTCCGCGTCGCCGCGCACAGGCCACAGCACGAACGCGTCGCCCTCGAACGTGGTCAGCTGCGCGTCGGGGACCCGAGTCCGCACCCGCCGGCCCAGGGTGTCGAGCAGTGCCCGATCCACGTGCCGGTCACCTCCCACGGCGACGACCGCCCGAGGGACGCCGAGATCGAGCCCGACCAGCAGAGCCCGATGCCACAGCCGGCGCAGCTCGTCCTTCGACCCGTCCAGCAGGCTCCGCACCAAGTGATCGGTGAGGCGGATCTCGGTTTCGAGGGCGGCACGGTGCCGCGCGAGGTCCATCCCGACGAGAGCCGCCAGCACGCGCACCGAGTCGTCCCCGGTGGCGGCGGCCCCGCGCAGGGTCAGCATTGCGTTGTCCGTTCCGGGGACGCGGAACTGCCGCACGCACCCCGTCGTGCGGCTTCGGTCGACGGTCGGGTTGCCCGGCCGCGGCGGGCGGCCGTTCGGCCCCTCGAGGTGCACCGATGCGCCCCACGCGTCGCCTGCGAGTTCGAGACAGTGGTCGAGGCCGGCACCGGAGAGCATCGATTCGGCCGTGGCCAGATACAGCTCCCGCTCGGCGCGGGACCGCTCGCGGTCGTCCTCGAGTGTCCGCAGGTCCTGCGCGGCGCGTGCTCGTTCCACGGCCCGCTCGCGCAGCTCCCCGGCCATCGACGCGAGACCGGCCAGCGCGCGCAGCTCCTCCGACTCGACGGGGCGGCGTGCGCGCGACACCACATACAGCACCGAGTCGACGTGTGCGGCTCCGCTCACCGGCACCGCCGCCGCCGAGACCAGTCCCTCTCGTTCCAGCAGCTGCCGCATCCGGGGGATCGCCCGGGGGTCCGCGCTGTAGTCGGGTGTCGACACCGGTCCGCCGCTGCGCAGCACCTCGCCTCCGAGCCCCCGGTCGGGCGGTATGTGGCTCAGGGCATGGACTTCGGGCTGACTCAGACCCGACCCGGCCACCATGTGGAGACCGTCCTCGCGGGCGTCCATCCAGAACGCCGCGTCGGCACGCGCGGTGGCGCGCGCCGAGGTGAGTGCCGCGCGCACCACGTCGTCGGCACTGTCGGCCGCGACGATGTCTCGAAGAGCAGTCAGGATGTCGGTGTACTGAGCGCGCCCGGATCGTTCGACAGGCATGGCGGTGAGCATACGCTCGACCACGGCCGTGCTCCGGCGGATTCGCCGTGCCGATTCGGGTCCGCAGATGAGAGAAACGCTGGGCCGCATCACACTTCACAGGACCGTCTCGGTCGGAGTTCCGGCGCACGGAACAGTCGATGGACGGCGGTGTCCACGCGAACCTACTGTGATCCGTACAACATGCCTGCGGAGTGGGGCACCTCCCAACCGCTCCGTGAAGGAGATGGCACCTTGACCCGAAACAAGCACCACGTCGTCGTCGGCGCCGGCGCCGCCGGCCTGGCCGCGGCGTCGGCGATGAGAGACAACGGATTCGCCGGTCGAATCACCGTCGTCGACGCCGACCCTCACACACCCTACGAACGCCCGCCACTGTCGAAGGAGTACCTCTCCGACCGCAGGCTGCGGGAGATAGTGGCCGAGACGGAGTACCGGCGCCTGGACATCGAGTTGCGCCTCGGTGTCGGGGTGTGCCGGCTTCGACCGTCGGACCGGCGCATCGACACATCCGACGGGGAAGAGCTTGTCGCGGACCGGTTGCTGCTCACCACCGGCGTGGCGGCACGGCGGTTGGACGTCCCCGGGGCCGCCCTCGGAAACATCCTCACGCTGCGAGATGCGGCCGACGCCGCGGCCTTGTCCGCCCGGCTGAGGGCGGGTGGGCCGCTCGTCGTCGTGGGTGGAGGGTTCGTCGGCCTCGAGGTCGCTGCGGCCGCGGTGGACCGCGGAATCGACGTCACCGTCGTCGAACTCGGCGAGCTCCCCCTTCTGGCGGCCGTCGGCCCGGAGATCGCCCGGCGCATCTGCCGGCTGCACACGGAACGGGGGGTGCGCATCCTGACGCGCCGTACGGTCGACGCGTTCGCGGGCTCGCGCGCAGTGGAGTCGGTGCGGCTGTCGACCGGCGAACGTCTCGACGCGGCCACCGTCGTCGTCGGGTGCGGTGTCGTCCCCAACGACGGTCTCGCGAGACAGGCGGGAGTAGCCTGCGCCGACGGCATCACCGTCGACGACCTGGGCCGCAGCAGCGACCCCTGGATCTGGGCGGCCGGAGACATCGCCGCGCACGTCAACCCGCACCTCGGTCACCGGGGTCGGATCGAGCACTGGGACGTGGCCCGCCGGCACGGTGCAGCCGTCGGAGCGTCGATGGCGGGCAACGCGACCGTCAACCGTGAAATCCCCTACTTCTGGTCGCACCAGTACCAGCACACGCTGCAGATGTACGGGCGCGGGCGGCCCGGCGACCGCGTGATTGTCCGTGACTCGTCCACCGAACCCGGATTCGTGGCCTTCTGGGTGCGCGACGGGCGCGTTGCCGCCGCAGCCGCCCTGGACGAGCCGCGCGATGTCCGATCGGCAAAAATCCTGGCGGAAAACAGGATTGCAGTTCCGGACGAGACTCTGCGGTTCGCCGGTACCGACCTGCGCAGGCTGGTCCGCCAACTGAGGAGCCCGGACGCCCGGCGCGACATCGACGTCACCGGGTGATCCCGAAACAGACGCGACCTGAATCTATTCCATAACCGGATTCGCCCGGGCCGGGGCGTTTCAGGTGCCCCGTGGCGTGGCCCCACCCACCGCGGCCCGGGGTGAAATCTGGGCACACCCGGACGTAGAGAGGATGACGATGACGACAACAATGGAGACTTCGGACGTCGAAGCCGGCGGTTTCCGCATCCGGCTCAACAGAGCCGGTCCGCGCACCGGGGAGACGATTCTGTTCCTGCACGGATCGGGGCCCGGTGCCACCGGGTTGTCGAACTATGCCGCGACCGTTTCCGCCTTCGCGGACGACTACGACTGTCTTGTGATCGACCAGGTCGGCTGGGGCGACTCGAGTCACCCGGCCGAGCTCCCCCCGAGCGGACGTGTCCGGCAGCTCGTACTGAGCAACCTGGCGCTGGTCGACGCCCTCGGCCTCGACAGCGTGCACCTCGTGGGGAACTCGCTGGGTGGGGTCGTCGCCCTGAACATGCTGACCGTCGCCCCGGACCGGATCGGGAAGGTCATCGGCATGGGGGCCGGTGGCGGCGGCAACACCGCGCCGACCGGGGAATTGCTCAAGCTCATCGAGTTCTACAACGACCCCACGCTCGAGAGCATGAAGCAGCTGATCTCGTACATGCTCCACGATCCGGACCTGTTCGGCGACGAGATCGACGCGATCGCCCGGGACCGGCTCGAGACGGCGCTGCGTCCGGACGTGCGCCGATCCCATCTCCTCACCTTCGGGCTTCCGCAATCCGGTCCCGGGCTTCCGGGCCTACGTGTCCCGGAGACATCGCTGCGGCGGATCCGCAATGATGTCCTGCTGGTCCACGGCCGCGAGGACTCGGTGGTCCCCGCCGAGAGCAGCGAATGGCTCGCCCGGCGAATCCCCAACGCGCGCCTGCATGTCATGCCGCACTGCGGTCATTGGGCGCAGATCGAACAGGCCGATCGGTTCGTCCAGCTCAGCACGCTGTTCCTGCGCGGCCGGATCTGAGATGTCAACGAAAGGAAATCCCGTGAGCACTGTGAAGGCTCTTGCATACCTGCGTGTGCGCGGCCCCGTCGACGAGTGGAGGGAGTTCGGCACCCGAATCGTCGGAGCCCAACTCGTATCGTCCGACGACCCCACCGAGGCCCGCTTCCGGTTCGACGAGCGTGAGTACCGGCTGACGGTCGAGGACGGTCCCCCCGGGGCGGACGCCCTGCTCGCCCTCGGGTTCGAGACGCGGACCAGCGAGGACCTCGACGCGCTCGCCCGCCGCCTGGTCGCGAACTCGGTCCCGGTCTCGGAGGATGCCGATCTGGCACGTGCACGGCATGTGCAGCGGCTCATCGCCTTCGCTGACCCCGACGGCAACCCGATCGAGGTCGTGTACGGCCATCCGCACGACCACACCCCGTTCGTGTCGCCGCGGGGAATCGACTTCGTCACCGGCGATCTCGGCCTCGGGCATGTGTTCCTCTTCGCATCCGACGCGCAGCGATCCGCCGAGTTCTACCAGTCGATGCTGGGCTTCCGCCCCAGCGACACCATCGCCTTCGGCCCGACCAATGCAGTCTTCTTGCACTGCAATCCGCGTCACCACACGGTGGCGCTCGCCGCCATCCCGGGCTTCGAACCGGGGATCGGCCATGTGATGCTCGAGCTCAGCCGCCTCGACTCCGTCGGCCGGGCACTCGATCTGGCGATGGAGACGCCAGGACAGGTCGTCCGCGCCCTCGGGGAACACACCAACGACGCGATGACCTCGTTCTATCTGTCCACACCGTCCGGGTTCGCGATCGAGTACGGATGGAACGGCAGACTCGTGGACGACGACTCGTGGACCGTCGGCCACTACCGGTCGGCCAGCACGTGGGGCCATCAGGTCCTTGCCGACGTCCCCAGCGCCGTGGCAGTGGGGGCCGACGATGAGTGACATCCATGCGCTGGTCGACCCCGCTCACGGCCTACTCAATCCCACCATCTACACCGACCCGGGCATCTACGAACTGGAGCTCGAGCGGGTGTTCGGCCGGACCTGGCTCTTCCTCGCGCACGACAGTCAGTTGCCGAAGCCCGGGTCGTTCGTCCAGACGTACATGGGTGAGGATCCGGTTCTGGTCGTGCGCCAGCGAGACGGCTCGGTGAAGGCGTTCCTCAATCAGTGCCGGCATCGGGGAATGCGTATCTGCCGATCGGACGAGGGCACGAGTCGCGCGTTCACGTGCACCTACCACGGCTGGTCGTACGACCTCGAGGGCAACCTCATCAACGTGCCGCAGCAGCAACGCGGATACCGTGACCGGATCGACAAATCCTCCTGGGGCGCCACGAAGGTCCCCCGCATCGCGAGCTACCGGGGGTTCCACTTCGGCACCTGGTCGGACGAGGTCCCGGACTTCGTCGAGTATCTGGGCGAGATGGCGTACTACTTCGACGCGACCATCGATCGATGGGACAACGGCATCGAGTTCGTCAAGGGCGCCGCGAAGTGGGTCATCGACTGCAACTGGAAGCTGCCGGCGGAGCAGTTCGCCAGCGACATGTACCACGCCGCGATCTCGCATTCGTCGGCGATGCTGGCCCTGCACGAGGATCCGGCCTTCCACGGTCTGCTCAACCCACCGCCTGACGCACCGGGCCGGCAGTTCGCCGGTGACGGCCACGGATCGGGGAGCTTCTGGCTCCCCGAATTCGGCCCCGACCTGCACGCAGGCCCCGAGTACAGCGCCTGGCAGACAGCCAACCGCGACGAAGTCTTCCGGCGGATCGGCGCCGACCGCGCCGTGAAGGTCTCGGGGCACAATCTGATCTTCCCGAACTTCTCCTGGCTCGGACCTGTAAACACGATGCGCGTGTGGCATCCGCGCGGTCCCGGACAGATCGAGGTGTGGGCATGGACGTTCGTGCCGAAGGATGCCTCGCCGGAGGCCAAGGCGGGAATGCGGCGGGGCACCCAGCGCTCCTTCAGCCCGGCCGGGGTCTTCGAGACCGATGACGGCGAGAACTGGACCGAGGTGCAGCAAGTGCTGCGAGGCTGGAAGTCGCGCAGCACCGAGTTCAACGTCCAGATGGGGATGGGATTCGAGGAACGCGACAGTCACGGTCTTCCCGGCCTGTCCAACGATGTCTACAGCGAAACCGCCGCCCGCGGGTTCTACCAGCGGTGGCTGGATCTCGTCGACGGCCTGCCGTGGGACGAAATCCTCCGCCGAGCCGACGAGGCCAAGCGCTCCGAACACGCAGGAGAGAACCGATGACCACCGACACCCGCAGCGCCGACGGGCTGCCCGCGGCCGTCCAGCGCGCCGACGTGCATCTGCAGCACGCGGTCGAACAGTTCCTGTATGCCGAGGCGGAACACCTCGACAACCACCGCTACCACGAATGGCTCGAGTTCTTCGGGGAGGACGTGCACTACTGGGCGCCCACCCGCATGACCCGCACGTTCCGGGAACGCGACGCCGAGATCTCCGGCCCGGACGAGGGCGCGTTCATCGACGACGACTTCCCCTTCCTGCGGGGCAGGGTCCGACGGCTGACCTCGGGCCTGTCGTGGTCGGAGGAGCCCCCGTCGCGCACCCGGCGGTTGCTGACCAATGTCCGTGTCGCGCACCGCGAGGACGGCGATCTCGACGTGGTGTGCAACTTCTGGGTCTACCGCAGCCGGCTCGAGCGGCACCAGGACTGGTTCGTCGGTGAGCGCTTCGATGTGCTGCGCCACCACACCGGCACCCTGCCCTTCAAGATCCGCGAGCGCCGGATCGTCCTCGAGCAGACCACGATCCTCGCCCCCAGCATCAGCATCTTCCTGTGAGGTATCCGACGATGACGGCTGAATCATCCAGTGAGAACACGCGGTGGGTTCGTGTCTGCGCGGTCGGCGACCTCGACGACGACGACGCGGTGCGGCTCGACTCGCGTCCGCCGGTGTCGGTGTTCAGGTCGAACGGGGAGTACTTCTGCGTCGACGACACGTGTACGCACGAGACGTACTCCCTCGCCGACGGATGGATCGAGAACTGCGTCGTGGAATGCCCGCTCCACATGGCGAAGTTCTGCCTCCGAACCGGCCGGCCCCTGAATCCGCCCGCGACGACCGCGGTCGGCACGCACCCGGTCCGTATCGAGGGCGGCGACATCCACGTCGGACTTCCCGACTCGTACGAACTGAAGGAAGGAGCCCGTAGTGGGACGGCTTGACGGAAAGTCGATTCTCGTGACCGGCGGCGGATCCGGGCTCGGCCACGCCCTGGTGAGACGGTTCGTCGAGAACGGCGGTCGCGTGACCGTGCTCGACAGGTCGGAGCAGAAGCTGACCGCACTGCGCGAGGCGTTCGGGACCAGCGTGCGCACCCTGACGGGCGACGTCACCTCGTTCGCCGACAACAAGCAAGCAGCCGATCTCGCCGTGCGCGAGTTCGGTGCTCTCGACACCTTCGTCGGCAACGCCGGAGTCTGGGACTTCGGTCGTTCGCTGCTCGACGCGTCGCCGGAAGAACTGGGTACCGGGTTCGACGAATTGTTCTCCGTCAACGTGAAGGGCTATCTGCTCGGTGCGAAGGCCGCAGCGCCGCACCTGAAGTCCTCCCGCGGCAGCATGATCTTCACCCTGTCCAACGCGGCCTTTTTCCCGGGCGGGGGTGGGCCGCTGTACGTCTCGTCCAAGCATGCCGGCGTGGGACTCGTGCGCCAGCTGGCGTACGAACTTGCCCCGGAGGTTCGGGTCAATGCGGTTGCTCCCGGCGGCATGGCCACCGACCTGCGCGGGCCCGGCGCGATGGGGCTCGCCGATCACTCGGTGGCCGAGGCCATTCCGATCCGGCAGATGGTGCGCGACAACGGAGCTCTGCAGATCGAGGTGGAACCCGACGATTACGTGGGCGCCTACCTCTATCTCGCGTGCCGTGACGATTCCGCGACCGTGACGGGAACGGTAGTGGACGTCAGCAGCTGGGGAACACCCAAGAGGACCGACGCCGTCTGACGGCGCAGCGACCGGGGCGGGTCTGTCGTTCGCGACAGACCCGCCCCCGCGTGTATGCGGATTCCGGGTCACGCCGGGCTGCCGGCACGTTCCCCCAGCAGGTCGAGGGCGATGTCGACGATCATGTCCTCCTGCCCGCCGACGAGCGCGCGCCGCCCGACCTCGAGCAGGAGGGTGCGCACGTCGATGCCGTAACGCTCCGACGCTGCCTCCGCGTGGCGGAGGAACGAGGAGTACACGCCGGCGTAGCCGAGGGTGAGGGTCTCGCGGTCCACCCGGACCGGCCGATCCTGAAGCGGCCGGACCAGGTCGTCGGCCGCGTCCTGCAGCGCGAACAGGTCGCTGCCGTGGGTCCAGCCCTGCAGGTCGGCGACGGCGACGAACGCCTCGAGCGGGCAGTTGCCGGCCCCGGCGCCGTGGCCGGCCAGGGAGGCGTCGACGCGAGTGACCCCTTCCTCGACGGCGACCACGGAGTTCGCCACCGACAACGACAGATTCTCGTGGGCGTGGATACCGATCTCGGTGCCCGGGTCGAGCACGCTCCGGTAGGCCCGAACCCGTTCGCGTACCCCGTCCATGGTCAGACGACCGCCGGAGTCGGTGACGTAGACGCAGTGCGCGCCGTAGGACTCCATCAACTTCGCCTGTCGCGCCAGCTCGGCGGGCGGTGCCATGTGGCTCATCATGAGGAATCCGGAGACGTCCATGCCCAGCTCGCGGGCCGTCGCGATGTGCTGGGCCGAGACGTCCGCCTCGGTGCAGTGGGTGGCCACGCGCACCGAGCGGACCCCGAGCCGGTAGGCGTGCTCGAGTTCGCGGATCGTGCCGATCCCGGGCAGGAGCAGCGTGGTGAGACGCGCCCGGGACACGTTCGCGGCCGCGGCCTCGATCCACTCCCAGTCGGTGTGGCTGCCCGGTCCGTAGTTGAGGCTGCCCCCGGCCAGTCCGTCGCCGTGGGCGACCTCGATGGCGTCGACACCGGCCGCGTCCAGCGCGGCCACGATACGGCCCACGTCGTCCGGGGTGATGCGGTGCCGAACGGCGTGCATCCCGTCCCGGAGCGTGACGTCCTGGATGAACAGTTCGGTCGTCATCGGGTGGTCTCCAGTTCTGCCGCGCGCGCGGTGTCCGTCTCGGCGGCGGCCTCCGCGAACCGCAGGGCAGCCGAGGTCATGATGTCGAGATTGCCCGCGTACGCGGGCAGGTAGTGGGCGGCACCCTCGACCTCGAGGAATACCGACACCTGGTGGGTGGGTGTGGTCGGGGCGCCGTCGGCGAGCAGGGTATGCACCGGTTGCCCCTGCGGAACCGGGGTGATCTGCACGTGCTGCTTGAGCCGGTAGCCCGGCACATAGGCGGCCACGTCGGCGACCATCCGCTCGATCGACTCCCGGACGGCGTCGTGCACGACTGCGCTCGGCTCGGAGATCAGGCAGAACACGGTGTCCCGCATGATCAGTGGCGGCTCGGCAGGGTTCAGGACGATCACCGCCTTGCCCCGGGCCGCGCCGCCGACGGACTCGATCGCGTGCGCCGTCGTCTCGGTGAACTCGTCGATGTTCGCGCGGGTGCCGGGTCCGGCGGACTTCGACGCGATGGACGCGACGATCTCGGCGTAGGCGACGGGCGTGACGCGCGAGACCGCCGCCACGACGGGGATGGTTGCCTGCCCACCGCAGGTGACCATGTTGACGTTCGGGGCGTGCCGGTGTGCGTCGAGGTTGACGGCCGGAACGACGAAGGGGCCGATCGCTGCGGGCGTGAGGTCGATCAGCCGCTTGCCGTAGGGTTCGAGCGCGCGGGCGTTGGCCCGGTGCGCCCGTGCCGACGTCGCGTCGAACACGAAGCCGATCTCGTCGAAGTTCGGCAGGCCGATCAGGCCCGCCACGCCGTCGGCGGTGGTGGGGACACCCAGCCGGCGGGCGCGGGCCAGGCCGTCCGACTCCGGGTCGATGCCGACCATGGCGCCCATCTCGAGATTGGTCGAGTTCCGGATCACCTTGATCATCAGGTCGGTGCCGATGTTGCCGGAGCCGATGACGGCCACCTGTGTTCTGCGGGTGCTCATGTGTGGTCCTCCTCGGTGAAGGTCGCGGTCACCGAACCGAGTCCGGTGATGTCCGCGGTGACGGTGGAGCCGGGGTGGACGGGCGCCATCGGCCCGAGAGCCCCGGACAGGACGATCTGCCCGGCGCGGAGCGGTTCACCGAACCGGCGGGCGGTGTCGGCGAGCCACGCCAGGGCCCGCAGCGGGTCGCCCAGGCAGGCCGCGCCGTTCCCGGTGGACACCGCCGCGCCGTCGACACGCATCGCCATCTCGGTGTCGACCGGTTCGAACTCGTCGAGCCCGCGGCGCCGGGTGCCGAGGACGAACAGCCCGGACGAGGCATTGTCGGCGACCGTGTCCCCGAAGGTGATGTCCCACAATGCGATCCGGCTGTCGACGATCTCGAGGGCGGCGACGGCGTAGTCGACGCTGTCGCGGATACGCCGGTCGTCGAGCGGGCCGTCGGCGAGGTCCTGCCCGAGCACGAAGGCGATCTCCGCCTCGACCTTCGGTTGCAGCAGGCGGTGGAAGGGCACGGGTTCGTCCTCGGTGTACTGCATGTCGTCGAACAGGACACCGAAGTCGGGCCGGTCCACGCCGAGTTGCCGCTGGACCGCCGGTGACGTGAGCCCGATCTTGCGACCGACCACACGAGCGCCGGCGGCCGTGCGTGCCGCGTTCAGTTTCGTCTGGACCGCGTAGGCGCGCTCGATATCGGAGCTGCCGATGAGGTCACGCACCGGCGGGCACGGTGAGTGGGTGCGCACCGCGTGGTCGATCCGGACGAAGGCCGCGTGTACAGCCGGATCGTCCGTCGCGGCGCCGCCGGAGGGCGGAGCCGGCATGTGGTCGGTTCCTGGGGAGGGGGTCATGGCGGTCCCGGAAGGTCGAAGGGAATTGGTCTGCCCACTGTCGCCGGGCGAGCCGGCATCCGGCCAGGAAAGTGTTCGACTCAGTGGAACGTACAGTGGCGGGTGACCCGAATCGCCAGGTCACCGGACGAAAGGGTGAATGCGGTGCACACTCCCAGCGACGTACAGATCGACCCGAACACCGTGCTCGGCAAGGTCGTCACCGTGCTGTATGCGTTCACCGTCGACGACCACGGGCTCAGCCTCGCGGAACTCGGCCGGCGCACCGGCATCCCCAAGGGCACCCTGCACCGGCTGGTCTCCGACCTCGTCAAGGTGCGCCTTCTCGACCGCACCCAGGCCGGCTACCGGCTGAGCGGGCAACTGTTCGAACTCGGAATGCGGGCGTCCACCGAACGCAGCTTGATCGAGGTCGCAACCCCGTTCATGGAGGACCTGTACGAGCGGACGCACGAGACGGTGCACCTCGGCATCCTCGAGGGCACCGAAGTGGTCTACATCTCCAAGATCGGGGGACACCGGCAGGCCCGCTCCCCGTCCCGTCTCGGTGGCCGAATGCCGCTGCACTGCACGGCCATCGGAAAGGCCCTCCTCGCATACTCCGATCCGGAGATCATCGAGAGGGTGCTCGCCGGGCCACTCGAACGGCGCACACCGAAGACGCTGTCCGGGCCCGGACTGCTGCGCGCACAGCTCGAACGCATCGTCGACGAGGGGGTCGCGTACGAACGCGAGGAATCCGCGATGGGCATCACCTGCGTCGCCGCGCCGGTACTCGACCCCGACGACCGGCCGATCGCGGCCCTCAGTGTCACCGGTCCCGTGGCCCGCTTCCATCCCGAGCGGCACGCCACGTCGGTGCGCGCGGCCGCGGCCGGCGTCGCCGCCACCCTCGCGCGCCGCGCGCGGATGTCGGAGCCGGAATGAGACGGGGCCGCACCGTGCCCGGCGGCCGGCCCGGCAGTTCCGGCAGGGAACCCCGGTCCGTCGCGGAGGCGGACGAATCGGACAGCGCGTGGGGTGTTCGTCGTCTAGGCTGCCGCGCATGACATCGATTCCGGTGAATGTGGACAACTTCGTTCGCGCGGAGACGGATCGGATGTTTCTCGACCTTCAGCGGGACGCCGGGGGCATCAATGTGCTCCGGCACAACCGGGAGCCCGCCTCGGTCGAGCAGCAGACGGTGATCCGGATGAACCGCGACACCCTGTACAGCCTCGCGATCGTCGACACCTCGGAGGGAGCGACGCTCACCATCCCCGACGGCGGTCGGCGGTACATGTCCGTGATGGTGGTCGACCAGGACCACCATGTCGATCGGATCCTCCACGACCCGGGAGAGCACAGGTTCACGGCCGACGAGTTCCCGACACCGTACGTCGCCGTCGCGGTGCGGATTCTCGTCGATCCCTCCGATCCGGACGACGTCCGCACCGTGGTCTCGCTCCAGGACCGGTTCCGTCTCGAAGTCGGCTCGTCGACGCCGTTCGCGGCGCCCGACTACGACCGTGCGAGCCTCGACGCGACGCGGGAGGCGCTGCTGGCGCTGGCACGAGGACTGACCGGCTTCGATCGGATGTTCGGTGCCCGGAACACCGTCGACCCGGTCCGGCACCTGATCGGTACCGCCGCCGGCTGGGGCGGCCTTCCGACCGAGGAGGCCGTGTACATCGGTGTCGATCCGGGACTGCCGGTCGGAGAGTACGAGTTGACCGTCGGCGATGTGCCCGTCGACGGCTTCTGGTCCGTCTCGGTCTACAACGCCGAGGGCTTCTTCGAACCGAACGAGCACCACGCCTACAGCATCAACAACCTCACAGGCGTTCCCAACGCCGACGGCTCGATCACCGTCCGTTTCGGTGGGGGCGACGGTGCGGACCGCGCCAATTACCTTCCCGTCACGGAGGGGTGGAACTATCTCGTTCGCCTGTATCGCCCGCGTGCGGAGGTCCTCGACGGAAGCTGGGTGTTTCCCGCCCTCGCCTCGTCACCGAACGGGCGGTGAGCGTCGACGCCAGCCCGGCGTCGTCCCCGAGTTCGCGTTCACCCGGCCGGGCCGCCCCGCGGATAAGCGGGGCGGCCCGGTGCGTCCGAGGGCGCAGGTCACGCCCGCCTCGGGTAGTCCGTCTCCCACGGCGCCGGGATCGGGTAGTACCGCTCCAGGAACTGCGTGACCTTGGCCGTCCGCAGCTCGAGGTCGACCTCGGGCACGCTGCCGTCGTTGAGGCAGAAGAAGTCCATCTTCCGCGTCGCCAGCAGCGTGTCCAGCTCGCGCAGACCCGAAACCATCGTCGTGTCGACGTACCGCATGCGGGCCGTCGTCTGCTGCACCGCCCGGCCGGTCATCAGCGCGTAGTAGTGGTAGAACGAGTTCGTCACCGAGATGTTCTCCGCGGCCCGGAACGTGCTCGCCGCCGTCGCGGCGAACTCCTCCGCGAACTCCCGCTCCATCTCCACCATGATGCTCTTGCGCAGGGGCACCGGCGTGTGTTCGAGGTGCCGGGTGATTGTCACCCCGAACCGGTCCTCGAGCAGCCGGCGATTCACGCGTGCCGCGTTCTCGAAACCGCTGCGCTTCTTGTGGTTCCGGCCCAACCCGATCCGGGTGTCCGCCTCGATGAACTTCGTGACCCCGCCGGCGGAGAAGAACATCTGCGGATCCACCGCGCGGCCGAAGAACATGTCGTCGTTCGAGTACAGGAAGTGCTCGGACAGACCCGGGATGTGATGCAGCTGGCACTCGACGGCCTGCGAATTGTGGGTGGGCAGCACCGACGGGTCGGCGAAGAACTCCTCGCTGCGCACGAACGTGACCCGGCCGTCGTCGGCCAGCCAGTCCGGTCGCTCCGAGTCGGTCGCGACGAAGATCCGCCGGATCCACGGCGCATACATGTGCACGGAGCGCAGCGCGTACTTCAGCTCGTTGATCTGCCGGAAGCGCGCGGGGGAGTCGTCGCCCTCGCCCACCACGTAGTTCTGCATGCGCTTGGCGCGTTCGGCCTGCCACTCCTTCGACGAGCCGTCCACCCACGAGAACACCAGGTCGATCTCGAACGGGACGTCCGACGGATGGGTCGCGAACATCCCCTCGATCGTCGGCCACGTCTGCCCGTAGCGCTCCACGGTGGTGCGGGTGATCTCCTCCCGCGGCACGCTGCGCCGGGTCAGAGCGTTCTCCTTCGGCAGGAGGATTTCGTCGTCGGTGTGCGACCACAGCTCGATCTGCACCCCGTTCGACGCCCCGTACCGCAGTCCGCTGGTCAGCTCGACTCGCGGCCGGAACAGGCGGAACGCCCGGTCCTTGGAACTAGGGGAAAGCCGGCCGTCGGCGACGAGCACCGGTCGGCGCCGCTTGGCGCCGACCGTCTTGGAGTAGAACGGTTCGTCGGTGCACGCGGCGACCAGCGCGGCGCGCAGTTCCTTGCGGTCGGCCCAGTCCACCGCCAGCACCGGGCGGGCGCCGTCGCCGCGGACCAGCAGATAGTCGATGCCGGCGTCGTCGAGGACCCGGCGCACGAAGTACAGATCCTCGAGCATCGCCTCGTGCGGCGTGGTCGTCGAGATGGGGATCGCATAGCGATCCCGGAACCACACGATGTCCGGGTGGCCGTGCAGCCGGGGCCGCTCGGACGCGAGCGGGGGAGCCTCCCCGACGCTGTGGGGCAGGGAGACGAGATGAACGGTGTGGGGGGCCGGCGTATGCGTCGGAGTGCTCCTTTCCTGTGAAGGGATTTCCCGTGAAAGATCCCGGGAACGAGAAGTTTGATTCTAGTGGCCGATGCGACTGAAGGTGCAACTGAAGACTGCAGGGGAGAACCTGTAGCCGGGGAGGCGGCGCGTTGTCGGCTTTGTGTCGATTCGATGCTGCGGACGTGATCGTTGCGTGACGACCCGCGGACCGAATGTCACAGCGGGTCGATTGGATCGCATGACTGTGACATTCGGTCGCCGTCTGGCCGCCGTCCGGTCGCCGTTCGGCCGAGCGTTGGTCAGGGTTGTGCCTCCGACATCCGTGTAAGCCGTTCGACGACGTACGGCCACGGAATCCGCTTCTGCTCGAGCAGTACCAGCACTGCGGCCGCGTTGTCCGGCCGTAGCAAACGCCCACGCCGGGTGCTGCTGTCGCAGGCGGTGCAGGTCGGCGGTGGACACGACGCTCCCTCCGGGATCGGGTTCGACCATGCTGACATATGGGAGCGACAGCGTCGCGGGCGTGGTCCGCCGAACTCGGGCGGGTTCGAGGTCGGCCTCCGGGGGCGAATCCAGACGAGTACCGAGTCAGCGGGTGTGCGACTCGAAGTCGTCGAGGACGGCGACGATGCGCTCGGCCGTGTCTTCAAGTCCGGTGCACCATTGCGCTTCGGGTACGCGAGTGCCGCCCTTGCCGAAAAGAACCTGAGCGAGAATGAGCACGCCGTAGGACGTCTCGACGCTCATGCCGCAACGTTCGGGGAGGGACAGGTTGGTCTTCAGCAGTGCGCGTCGGCCCGCGATCTCAGATGGAATGACGTCGTCGCCGTTGTCGGCGGTCTTCTGGAGTTCGATTGCCCAGTCGAAGTTGGCCGATCTCACCGTCAGGGCGTAGGCGGCAACGCCGGGAAACTTCAAGACGCCGTCGTAGGAACAGCCGAGCATCGTGTAGTGCGTCGCCGCGAAATCCGTGTTGTCTTCGGAGTTCGGGTCGTAGCCTGCCGCGGCAAGAACGTCGTCGGGGATGTCGAGGCACGGGTCGAAGGCGACGAGAGGTCGGTCGGACTCGTCCACCAGGCGCGGTACTCGTGTCGTTGCTGTTGGGGTACTCGGGGCCTCGTCTGTGGATTCCGAGTTGGGGGACGAGGCAGTGCACGCTGAGAGCGATGCAAGCACAATAAGTGTCCCTGTGATTGCGGCACCGGTACGGCCCGCGGTCACAGCTCGTCCTGGTTCAGGGCGTGCAGACGGGCGGTCCAGTTGTTTTCGGCCGCGAGAAACCCCTCACCGCCTGCGGCGAACGCTTCTCGCATGCCGCTGAGCACCGCCTCGAATTGTTCCAGTCGTTCGTAGAGCGATTCGGGTGTGCCGCGGGCTTTGCGAACGAAGCCGGCGCGGAGGTCTTCGGCCGACTTGAAGCCCCCGAAACTTGGTGCATCGGTCAGGTCGCTTGCATGGCGTGCTGCGTTGCGAAGTGTCGTCAGCATGGTGTCGCAGATGGCGACGATCTCCTCGATCGTCCGCGGTTCTAAACGAAGTCTCTCTGCCATGAATCCCCCCGGTATCAGTTGGCCCGGGAACTGTAACGCATTCGATTGCAGGTCACGCGGGATTCTCTTTCGAGAATGGGGGTTGAGACGCCTGCGCCCCGACCGAACTCGCGTGCGATTCGGTCGGGACGATTCGGTTCTCGTCGGCGGGGTCGGTGTCTCACAGCGCCAGTGTCAGGCCTGCTTCTGCGAGAGTGTGTGCGGTCAGGCCGGAGGCGAGCATCCAGGCGGAGTGCTTGTCGAAGGTCGGCGCTCCCCGGTCGCCTACCACGGCGAGAATCGGTGCGATCAGTCCGCAGATGCCGACGACGACAAGGATCGTCAGTGCCAGGCCGTCGAAGCCAGGGCCGATGCGCGGCGTCGAGCCCAAAGCGGATGCACAGATGTGCGGGGCGCATCAAACCTCCGTGGGTAAACCACGGTGGCGGGTCAGATCGCGAACAGCAGCGCGCCGGTACCGATTGCGACGGCGACGCAGTAACCGAAGAATCCCCCGGCGTCACCTTGGACAGCGAGGCCCAGAATTCGTGCGCGAGACGGTCGGGAAGTTCGACGCGTTCTGGTGGCTGCTCCTCATCGCGGGAGCCCCCCAGTACGGAGTCACCACGGTGTCGAAGCGGCTCCCGCTATCCCTGCTCGCGGTGCTCGACGAGGTTGCCAACGTTCGCAGGCTGTGGGAGTTGCCGAACCGGTACTTGCACTCCGGCAGCCGCGGAACCGTGCTCATCGCCATCTTGCTGTCCTAGGTCTACTCTCGGTAGCCACCAGCCGGCGTATCGGGAGGTGATGCGTCGGCCGAAGCATCTGCTCATGGCAGGTGGCACGCGTTCGTGCACTACATGGTGTAGACGGTGCGGAGCATGACGGCATCACGTTCGCGCGGCGTCCAAGATCTTTTGTGCCCGCTCTGCGACGGGGAGATCCACGAATTCACCTCCGGGTAGCCGGACCGCCGCTCCGCCGGCCTTCTCGAATGCGTCGACCACTTCGCGGGCCCAGTCGATGTCGTCCTGTCCCGAAGTGAAGGTGGCATGGATGGCCGTCAGCTGGGCGGGGTGAATTGCGGACTTGCCGAACAGGCCGAGGCTGCGACTGTGGGCGGCCTGCTGGATGAGTCCGTCATTGTCGTCGAGGTGGGGGTAGACGCTGTCGATCGGTGGGGCGATGCCGGCGGCGCGCGCGGCGACGACGAGGTGGGATCGCACGTACTGCATCGGTATGTCCCCCTCTCCCGTGCCGAGGTCTTTCTGCAGGTCGATACCACCGAGTGCGAGATGCGTCACCGCCGGGTGATCGGCGATATCGAAGGCATTGGCGACCCCTTTCGCGGTTTCGATGGCGCAGATCAGGGGCTTCTCCGGGGCCCGGGCTGCGACCCAGTGAACGTCGTCGAGTGATTCGACCTTGGGGATGCGGATGCCGTGTGCCGAGGCAGCGACGGCATGCAGATCAGCGGCGGCGAGTCCGGTTCCGGGGGCGTTGATTCGCACCCATGCGGTCCTGGTGGTGACGACGGATGCGACGTTTGCCCTGGCGGTTCGCTTCTCGGAGGGCGGCACCGCGTCCTCGAGATCGAGGATGACGGCGTCGGCGCCGGCGTGGAACACCTTTCCGAGCAGATTCAGGTTGTGGCCGGGCGCGAAGAGGTAGCTGCGGTTCATCAAAGGACGCCCTTCTCGGTGAGTTCGGTCATTCGTTCCTGGTCGATGCCGAGGGTGTCCCGGTAGAACTCCTGGTTGTCCTGCCCGAGGCGGCGGCCGGGGAACTTGATCGCGCCCGGAGTCCCGAGCATGCGAAGCATGACGTTCTGCATCTTGATCGGGCCGAGGTCTTCGTCGTCGACGGTCGTGATGCAGTCACGGGCGAGGACCTGCGGATCACTCATGAGTTGCGCGACGTCGTAGATGGGTGCGAGCGCGGCGCCGACCCGTTCGAACTCGGCCGTGACCTCGCGCAGGGGTCTGTCTGCGATCCACTTCGCAACCGCGTCGTCGAGCAGTTCGCCGTTGCGGCTGCGTTCGCCGGCCGAGTCGAACCAGGATTGCTCGACGATGTCAGGTCGGCCGACCAGGCGCATGACCCGCGCGGCGACAGAGGTGGCGCTCGCGGAGACGGCAACCCACCGGCCGTCCTTGGTGAGGTAGGTGTTGCGTGGGGCGTTATTGGGGGAGCGGTTGCCGTTGCGGCCGGCGATGGTGCCGAGTTGGTCGTAGGCGGTGGGCCCGGGGCCGAGAATTCCCAGGAGTGGTTCGAGTAGTGACATGTCGATGACCTGTCCGCGGCCGGCCGAGCCGTTGCGGTGGAGGAGTGCGGTCACCACGCCGAATGCGCCGGCAAGTCCGGCAACGCCGTCGGCGAGTCCGAAGGGCGGCAGCGTCGGTGGACCGTCCTCCGTCCCGGTTTGGTGGGCAAAGCCACTCATCGCCTCGGCCAGGGTGCCGAATGCGCGGCGCTCGGCGTAGGGTCCGGATTGGCCGAACCCGGTGACGCGGAGCAGGACCAGTCCCGGATTGACGGCATGGAGTCGGTCCGGACCCAGCCCCCACTTCTCGAGTACGCCGGGGCGGAAGTTCTCCACCAGCACGTCGGCATCGATCACGAGGTCGCGGAGTATCTGCTGGCCTTCGTCGGTGCTGAGATCGAGAGTGATGCACTTCTTGTTACGGGCGATGACCTTCCACCACAGTCCGTGGCCGTCCTTCCGGGCTCCGTGTGAGCGGGCGGGATCGCCCGAGGGGTGCTCGATCTTGATTACGTCCGCGCCGAAATCACCGAGGAGCATGGCGGTGATCGGTGCGGCGTAGACGGTACTGATGTCGAGGACGCGGAGGCCGTGCAACGGGCCACGTGTCGGAGGAGGGCTGTCGGCTGTGCTCGTGCCAGGGTGGTCGTGGGTCGAGTAACTGTCGCTCGGGTGTGCAGTCATAAGCTGTCCTCGGATGGTGGGGAAGGTCGATACAGGTGCGGCGCTCGACAGCGGCCGGGGTGCACGAGCGCGGACCGACGGGTGATGCCGGCAGGGTCATGGCGCGACCGAAAAGTCCGTGGCGCCGTTGCCGCCACCTCAGATTGACATCCCCCGGGTTCAACTACAATCACGGGCATATCGACAGCAGTTAACTTTGTCTAAAGTCAGGGGTGGCGCGTGCTGGATACTGCCAGGATGTTCACACTGCGCACGGTCGCCGCGCACGGGTCGATCACCGCGGCGGCGTCCGCGCTCGGGTATACCACTTCGGCTGTGTCCCAACAGATCGCGAAGCTGGAGAAGGAGGCGGGGCAGCCGCTTCTGGAACGGCACGCGCGAGGCATCGTGCTGACCGAGGCCGGAAGCTCGGTGGTTCGGCACACCGAACGTATCCTGGTCGAGCTGGAGGCCGCCGAGGCCGAACTCGCGGAGATCAAGGGGCTGCGGGCCGGTGTGCTGGCGATCGGCACCTTTCCCACGGCCGGATCGTCACTGCTGCCGCTGGTGGTCAAGGAGTTCAAGACGCGGCACCCGGGCGTCGATCTGAAGGTGCTCAGCGGCCGGTTCGCGCAACTGGTCGACGCCCTGCGCCGGCGGGAGACCGAATTGTCGTTGCTGTGGGACTACGAATGGAACCGGATCGACGACCCCACGTTGACCTACCACCACCTGATGAACGATCCGACCGTGTTGCTGGTGTCGGAACGGCACCGTCTGGCCGACCGCGACTCGATCCGGATCACCGAACTGCGCGACGAGTCGTGGGTGGTGCGCGCCGACGATCACCCGGTTGCCCAGACACTCGAAAAGCTCTGTCAACAAGGTGGTTTCATGCCTCGGACGAGCGTGTTCGCGCACGACTACGGTGAAGTACAGGCGATGGTGGCCGTCGAGCTCGGTGTGGCCATCGCGCCGCGCCTGGCCGTGCTCAACCTCCGGCCCGACGTCCGGTCGATTCCCCTCGCGACCCGCCCGCCGCAGCGGCGCATCCTGGTCGCGCATCTGACCGAGCGGCGGCTGAGCCCGGCCGCGCAGGAAGGAATCGCGGTGTGCACTGCCGCCGCCCGCCTACTGCAGGAGGGATTCGAGGCCGGATAGGGGCCCAACCCTCCCCGGAAGGATGCCTGTCAGTTCCGGCAGATGCCGAACGCGTCGGCGAGGCGAGTGATCTGCTCGGCCCGCCCGAGGCGGGGTAGGTCGCTGCCGTCGCGGATGATGCGGCCGCGGGCTTCGAAATCGGCCAGGAACTGCCGCGCCCAGGTGACATCCGACGGTGTAGGGCTGATGGCCTCGTTGATCACCTGCAGCTGATCGGTGCCCAGGCACAGTTTCCCGGTAAGGCCGAGGGAGACGGTCACTGCGGACTGTTCGCGCAACACGGTGTGGCCGTTGCCGACGGTCGGGCCGTCGATCGGTCCGGGCAGCCGGCCGACCCGGCTGGCGACCACCAGTCGGGAGCGAGGGTACGCCATGGCGAGGTCGTCGGCGCTCGTGCCGGTGTCCCGGCGATAGTCACCGCTGCCGAAGGCGAGCCGGAACACGCCGCGGGCGCGGGCGATAGCGCCGGCCTGCTCGATGCCGAGGGCGGATTCGACCAGGGCAAGGACTGGGGTGCCTCCGCCGAGTCGGTCGAAGGTTTCGGTGATATGTTCTGCCGCTTCAGTTTTCGCGAGCATTACGCCCGCCAGTCCGGGAAGGCCGGCGAGTCGATCGACGTCGTCGCTCCAGTACTTCGAGGACCGGTCGTTGATCCGGACCCAGGCCGAGGAGTGTTCGAGCCAGACGGCAACGTCCTCGCGTGCTGAGGACTTCCGTTGCGAATCGACTGCGTCCTCGATGTCGAGGACGATCTGATCGGCGCATGAACGTTCGGCCTGGTCGAACAAGTCGATCCGGCCGCCGTTGACCAGCAGCCAGGAGCGGGCGATCCGCGCGTCGATTGTCCGGGGTGCGATCGTGGCGTTCTCGGGCATTCGGACCTTCACCGTGCCAACCCGACCAGTGCGGGCGCCGGGCCGGTGACGAAGAGTTCCGCCACTGCGATGCGTCGGGCCGCCCGGTGCAAGGTGACCGATTCGAGGATACCGTCGGGCGAGGTGGTGAGGTCGACGTCGAGGACCCCGGCGGGCGTCCCTATCCGTAGCGATCCGGGCCACCGGACCCGTGTGTTGTGGGTGACGACGCCACCGGTCACGGTGGACGCCGCGGCGACGGCGACAGCGGACGTCAGTCCGATTGCGGGGTGCGGGGCAAGCATCGACAGCATCCGGACGGAGATGTCGTAGTCGTCTTCGTCGATGTCGACGCCCGCGCTGGTGCGGTAGTCCACCGGCGGGCCGACGACGCCGACCTTGGGGATCGCGTGTGTGATCGGGTCTCCCGGTTTGCTCAGTCCCATCCGCAACGATGATTCCCGTCGCAGCCGGAGAAGCAGCGGCAGGTGTTCGGCGATGGTCCGATTGTCTTCTGCGCCGGTCAGGCCGAGGTCGGCGGCGTCGAACAACGCCGCCGGAGCGCCAGCGGCGACCATCGTGGCGCGGTACGTGTGGTTCTCGATCGAAATCTGTTCGGCGGCTGAGCCGGTGGGCAGCAGTGTGGCTGTATCGGCAGCGAGACCGGCGAAGGTGAGGCCAACCGGGACGCCCAGCGCGCTGGTGCCTGGCACGGCCGCGTCGCCCTCGGTGGGGATCATTCCGCCCGGGGTCGCGATCTCGGCAGTGAGGATTGCGCCCGTGTTCTGGTTGCGCATTCGCACGGTCGTCACCGCGGAGTCGACCGGAACGAAGCCGGATTGCAGCGCATACAGTCCGATCGCGGTGGCGCAGTTCCCGCAGTTGCTGCCCCATTCGACCTGCCGGTCACCGATCGCGACCTGGGCGAACAGGTAGTCGACGTCGATGCCGGACTCGCTGGAGCGGCGCACGATCGCCGCCTTCGACGTGGTCGAGCTGCCGCCCCCGACACCATCGAGCTGGCGCGGGTCGCCGGAGCCGAACGCGGAGGTCAAGATGGCGTCCAGCCCCCCTGCCTGGGGGATGAGGGGATCGACGTCCACGGCGTTGAACAGCCAGCACTTGCTGGTGCCTCCCCGCATCCAGGTTCCACGGAGTGTGAACACGGTCGGCCCACCTTTCGGGTTGGAAGAGTGTGTGAGGCACCGCTGGAGGCTCCGATCGGATAGGGAGCGTAGGTGCCAGCGGTGTCCCACTACCCACCCTGACCGAGATCAGGGTGGAGAACAATGGCGGATTTCTCGATGAGGGTTAACTCGAGCTAAACCCTCAGGGGGTGGCGTCGACGCGTCAGGCCAGGGCCGGGATGGCCACCAGCAGCAGCCAGCACAGCATCGGCGCGATCGCGACCACGATGCCCGCGTTCAGCAGCAGCTGGCGGTAGAACCGGGGGCGTTCGATGTTCTGGGCGTTGGCGAGGACGAGCGCGCCGTTGGTCGAGAACGGGGATACGTCGACCACGGTGGCCGAGATGGCGAGGGCCGCCACGACGCCGACGACCGGGAGTGCTCCGGTCTGCAGCAGCGGAAGCGCGAGCGGGATGACAGCGGTGAGCAGTGCGGTCGACGACGCGAACGCCGAGGTGACGCCGATGACATAGCAGAGGACGACGGCGACCAGCAGGGGGGCCCCGATGGTGATCGCCATTTCGGCGAGATGGTCGAGCGTGCCGATCTCCTCCATGAGGGAGACATAGGTGACCATGCCCGCCACGAGCAGCACCGTGGACCAGCTGATACCGGCGATGGCCTCACTCTGCTTGGACAGGTCGGTGAACGCGAGGATCGCACCGGCGGCGATGGCGACGAAGCTGATCGGCATGTGCAGCACCAGCACCAGCACCAGCACCGCGGCGATCAGGACGAGGGTGAGCTTCTGCACGGCGGTGACCGGCTGTCGTGCGGGTTCGGTGACGATCTCGGTGCGCGGGGTCCGGATGAGTACCTGGGTGCCGGTTCCCCCGGCCGAGCTGCCGGACGGGGCCGCGCCGGGTCCCTCGACGGGAGTGCGGTGAGGACTCCCCCCGCCGTCGGAGTCGAACTCGTCACTCGAGCCGGTAGCGGTGAATTCGAGGTTCCGCATCCGGGCGAGCACGGCGTAGCCGATCACGGTCAGGACCGAGAGCAGCAGGTTGATGCCGTAGCTGGCGAAGAACAGGGTCCACGGGGCGATCGTCAACCCACTCGATTCGACGATGTCACGGACGAGGACGCCCGAGACCGAGATCGGCGAGAATGCTCCGGCGTGTGCGCCGTTGATGGTCATGATGCCCATCACCAGCGGGCTCATCCGGGTGCGAGCGGCGAACGACATCGCCGCCGGCGTGATCAAGGCGACGGCCGCCGGGCTGAACGTGCCCAAGGCCGTGAGTACCGAGGCGCAGAAGAAGAACACCCAGGGAACGATCGTCACTCGTCCGCGGACGCTGCGTATGCAGGTGTTGACGAGGAGGTCGATGGTCCCGTTCTTCTTCGCCATGCCGAAGAAGTAGGTGACGCCGATGATCGTCAGCACGATCGAACTGGGGAACTCGGCGAGGATCTCCTTGTCGTCGTAGCCGAGGAGGAACGCCCCCACGACGAACGCGCCGATGAACCCCAATATGCCGATGTTGATGGGGAAGAAGGTGGCGATCACGAACATCGCCACCAATGCGATCAGTGGCAGTATCTCGATGGAAGTCATGAGCGTTCTTTCGGTTCACCGCGAGGCGGATCGAACGGCGCCCGATCGGCAGTTGCGAACGGGCGGGTCAAGCGAGGCGGAACGTGTCTTGCTGTCGCAGTCCACGTCGCACGAGGCGTTCCCGCAGGGTGCCGGAAGAGTGACTATTTGCATGTCACATCCTTCGCTTGACCATTACCTACATCACATTAGAAGCGGCCCGTGTTCATGACAATGTCGAATCGCTATGGTGGGCTTTAGTTGAACTGAAGGCTCACCCGGAGGGGTGAGGCGTAATCCGTTCGATGTGGTGACCCTGCTCCTGCTTCTCGGCATCACTGAGGCCGGATCCGTGGAGACCGCGCCGGCCGTGACGGCGTGTGAACGACGAAAGCGCTTCCCGTAGTGAGAGAATCGAGATTCTCGATGTCACGACTACCCGTATACGTAGAGGCACTTTCAGTGCAATCATCGGACACCTTCACGGCTGGTCCGCGGTGTTCGACGAACACAATCTCGTGTCCGCGGCCGGGCTGGTCCCGGTCCTCGACCTGGCCGAACAGGTCGAGGACAGCGGCAGGTGAACTTCGTCCAGAACGAGGTCGTCCTGTCGCTGTGTGCCTCGTGCTCGTCGACCACAGTCGGTCCGGCAGCAGCGCGCATCGAGCCGGCTTTCCAGTCCAGCACCTTGCCAGCCTCTACAAGCGGCCGCCGTCGAGCGAGAACTCGAGGGGGTTGTCGACAAGTGGGCGCGTGAGCGGCAGGATGTACCGATCGAGATCACGCAGCGTTTGCTCACCTCGACCGTTCGTATCGGTCAGCACCGCTTCGCCAAGGCAGTGCTCACCGGCCATGGCAACCGGTGCATGTTCTGCGGCATGGGGAGCGTGATCGGGGGACGTCGCCGGCCGCGACTGCTCCCTGCGAGCCACGTCAAGCCGTGGCGAGAGAGCGCCAGCAAGGAACGCCTCGAGCACCTGAACGGACTGACGGCCTGCCCCACGCCCGATGTCGCATTCGACACCGGCCTCCTTACCGTGTCCGAAGACCTCTCCATTACTTACGCAACCGACCTCGAACACGCACTGCCGAGTGACGAACCACTGCGTCGTGCCTTCGGCAAGCCGCCGCCGGCCGACCGGTTGATCCATCCGGCGGGCGCGGATCGGCCCGACACGGCGTGCCTCGGGTGGCGCCGAACCCAGGTTTTCGTGTCGCCACCCACGGCTGCCGAAGGTCTACGACCGACAGGGGAGAGGGCCTGCGCGCTCGATTGATGGTGCGCGATTCGCGCGCAAGCCGTTCGACCGCAACGCTACCCGAACAGTGCGCGCAGCTGTCCGTTGGCGTCGTCGCGGTCGAACCACTCCGGGTCGACGCGCTCACCCGGCCGCAGTCCGAGCCACTGCCGGATCTCGTCGTGTCGATCGTGGGCCGGGTCGTCGGCCGCGGCGAGCATGTCCGTCCAGCCCCACGTCCCGCCGGAGTCCTCGGCCGGCGCCAGGCCCTGCCCGTCGACACAGGCGGCGCGCGGTGCCTCGGCGTCGAAGTCGGCGACGGACTCGACGACGATGTCGTGCGTCCACCCGTCGCCGTAGTCGTACAGGTACGTCAGCGATGCCCCGAGCTGGGGCAGCGCCGTCCCAATGGTCACCATTCCCTCGTCGACGACCTCGTCCTGACCGTTTGCGAGCTCGTCGTCGAGCTGATCGTCGGGCACGTATACGCAACCACCGGTGAACGGCTCGCCCTCGGTGAACTGGTGCAGGTGGTAGTCCTCCCAGGCGAAGCAGCTCTGGATGACGAAGTGCAGATGCAGCAGACTCAGGGAATTGTCGACCACCACCCGTCGCCACACCGCAGGCTCGCTGTCGCGCAACGTGATTCGCAGGGTGCACCGCGCGGGCGGGTGGATGGCCACGGGTGTCGCGTCGCCGAGGAGGATGCGCACGGCGGCCCGCACGGCAGGACGGAGCGGCGTCGGCACGCGGTAGCCGTCCGCGTCGTCGAGGATGCCGTCGGCGACGAGGTCGTCGAGGCGGTCGACGAGCATGCTGCCGAGAAGACTCGGTCCGACCGGCATGCCGGGGAACAGCACGGACAGTGCGTGCAAGCGTTCCTCGGGGCCGGACGGCAGGGGGTGCTCACCGAGACCGGCGGACAGGACGGCAGCGGTCGCCTCGTCGAGGACGGAATGAAATGCTACGAGCCGCCCCTCGCCGCGCCTGCCGAGGGCCACGACGAGGGAATGTGTCACCGCGTCCCGGCACAGGGTGAGGTACTCGCCGGGATTACGGTCCGGATCCCGCCACACCGGCGCTGCAGGACCGGGCTTGACGACGGTCTTTCCGATCGAGATCAGGTCCAGCATGGCTGCAACGACCCAGGTCTGTGCCAGCAAGGAAAGATCCCACATCGACTGGACCTTGCGCGGTGCCAGATCCTCGCGCTTGCCGCCGACAGCGTCGAAGGCCTCCATGACCAGGGCACGCTTCAGCGCTCCGGTCGCGGTCACAGGCCGGCGTTCGCCGATCCAGCCGAGCAGGGCGTCCAGCCGTGCGACTACCGGCACGACCGTCAAGGCGGCGCGTTCGGCCTCGGGGTCGACCGGCGGCTCGTCGACCTCGACCGGTGAGAGGGACGCGAGCTTCGATTCGATGTACGACGTGAGCGTGGACAGGGCGTACCCGAGGTCTTCGTCCTGGCCGGTCCACCGGTTTGTCGCCGAGAGGAACTGCAAGAACACGGCGGCATCCCCGGCGATGTGCGCCCGCGTCTCGTCGTCGTCCTCGACCAGTTCACTCGTCAGCACCCGCTCGAGAAGGTGGTCCACGTCGCGGCTCCGCCACGCCGTGGTCGCAAACCCGGAATCCGCACGCGAGAGCGCGTCGATCGCATGCGCGACGCTGGCAACGTACTCCTCCGCCTGATTTGCGGGGCACCCAGCTTTCTCCATCAGCCATGCGGCGAACTCCGGCGCCAGTGTGCGGTACTGCTCGATCGGTGTGTCCGTCCGGCGCCGGCGCTCGGCCAACGACACGACATTGTCGGCAAGTGGCTCACGAGGCAAGGATCCGCGACTCGACCCGGAGCGCTTACGGGACATGGACGTCCGACCTCGATTCGGTGGTCATGGCACAGTTCTCGCCGATGCTACCGGTTCGCCACGGATGGGTGCTCACGCAGCGACTGGGCGGTCGGGTGCGTCGAAGCGACGGCACGGACAGCGCACGGCGCGGCCGCGGTCGTCGTCGGGTAGCCAGCCGTACTCGTCGCACCGGCCGCACCGGGGCGGCAGGGGAGAACGGGGCAGGGGCAGCGATTGCCACAGCGGAATCCACGCGTGTGCGAAGCGCGTCGGATTGTTGGGTCGATGCGCCGACCGTGCCGCCGCGACCAGGCATGGTATTCCGTGGGAGTCGATCAGCGCGGCGAGCTGGGAGCGCGCGGCGGCGGGCAGATAGTCGAACGTCGCAGTCAGGCCGGCGGCGCGGCACGCGGTCGCGAGCTCGGCGATCGGCTTCTTCTCCGGGATGCTGCTCACCCCTCGTTGCCGCGCGGGTGGTGCCGTCGGCTCGGCGGCCGGTGAGGGGTTTGTTTCAGTCTCTTGGTCTTCAGTTCTTTGTTCAGCGCTGGGTTCTCCGGTGTCCGGCTCGCCGGGGTTCGGATTTCCAGGCCCCGGCTCGGGCCGGACCGGTACTTCGTAGACGGTCTGGACGGTGATCCACTGGCCGTGCTCGTTCTGGCGACGCTCGGTGACGAGGTGACCGTGCGCAGCCAGTTCCCGCATCGCGGACCGGATGGCGTCGCGGCCTTCGGACGGTGATTCCGCGGCGATCGCGTCGGAGCGGATGCGCCAGTCGGCCGGCTTCGACAGCAGCCAGATCAAGACCGCGCGGGCGCGGAAGGAAAGATCCTTGTTGCCGATCGTCTCGTTGCGGACGACGGTGTAGTTGCTCGTCGGGCGCGGCGCGCGGCGCACGCCTCCGACGAGGGTATTCTGACCCATGTTCGACTCCTTGATAGTCGGACATCCGGCCCGTCGGGAGTTGCCGCTCCTGACGGGCCTTCTTCAGTTGTGACCCTCGCGGGCGCGGGGGATGACACATGGTGGCACCGTGCTGCGGGCGCGTCAATCAAATCTGCGTCCTGGCATGGAATACGTTGTGGGCGAGGGGCAGTCGTAGTCCCGGCGTGTCGCGCTCACCGATATCCGGTCGCATCCGCGGGCAGACCGCGATCTTGAACCTCCACCATGTACCGCCAGCAGTCGGGCTGCGACCCGTCGACGTCGGTGAAGCCGTACTCGCGCGCCAGACCGCCCGACGAGAACGACCCGCCGTTGCGGCGATGCACGTCCGGATCCGCTGCGAGTGCCGCGACCGCCCGCCCGACGAACCGCGGCGACTCGGAAATCGCGACGAAGTGCGGCACGGTGGCCTCCCGCCAGTTCTCCTCCGTGACCCCGAAGTGTTCGAGCATCATCTCCGACCGCATCCATCCGGGCGTCAGCGCGACGGCCGTGCACCCGTGCGGCGCCAGCTCCTTCGCCTGGGAGAACGCAAGCCGGAGCATCGCGGACTTGACCAGGTCGTAGAACACCGAAAGCCGAAAGTTCTTCGCGTTGTACTCGGCTGTGCCGTCGGTCATCTCGACGACGAGCCCGCCCGGGTTCCGGATCAGCAGCGGCAGCGCGAAGTGGCTGGTGATCAGGTGCGTGTCGACCGAGAGATGCACCATCCGCAGCCCGCCGGCGAGGTCGTGCTCCCACAGCGGGGTGTCCCACTCGATGAGCTTCTCGCCGCCCCAGATGTCGTTGACGAGGATGTCGAGGCGGCCCTGCTCGTCGTCGATGCGCTGCACGAGCCGTCGCACCTGCTCGGGATCGAGGTGGTCGACGGCGACGGGAATACCGACCCCGTCCGCGGCCGTCACCAGCTCGGCGGTCTCCTCGATGGTCTCCGGCCGGTCGTACTCCGAGCGGCGCTCGCGGGTGGTGCGGCCGGTGCAGTAGACCGTCGCGCCGGCCTCGCCGAGGGCGATTGCGGTCCCGCGGCCGGCGCCGCGGGTGGCGCCGGCGACCAGGGCGATCTTGCCTTCGAGTGGCTGTGCCATAGCTGGAACGGTACTGCCCGGCACGGGTCGGAGGCAGGCGCGTTCGGCGTGGCGCGGTCGGCGGTGTCGTGAGCATCAGTCACTATGTTCGAGTGCCGGTGGGACCGGCCGGAGAACAGTCGGAGGTAAAGCAGGTGCAGGTGATCGACACGTTGTCGCACGCGTCGGGTTCGCGGACGCTGCCGAAGGGTCATCGCTGGGTGGTCGTCGACGTCGAGACCTCCGGCCTGCGCGCCTACGCGCATCGGGTGCTCAGCGTCGCCGCGCTGGTGTTGCGGGAGGACGGCAGCGTCGAGCAGGAGTACTCGACGCTCGTCGACCCGGGTTGCGACCCCGGCCCGGTCCACGTGCACCGGTTGACGCGCGAACGGCTCGCCGGTGCCCCGCGCTTCGAGCAGATCGCCGGCGAACTCGCCGAGGTGCTGGACGGCGGGACCATCGTCGCCCACAACGCGGCCTTCGACTACGGATTCCTCGACGCCGAGTTCCGGCGCGCCGGAACCGAGATCCCGGCCAGACACCGGCTGTGCACTCTCGCCCTGTCGAGGCGGCTCGAACTCGACGTGCCCGATCACAAACTCTCCACCCTGGCCGCCCACTGGCAGGTCCAGCAGTTGCTCGAGCACGACGCCTACGACGACGCCCGCGTCCTCAGCGAGGTCTTCGTACGCAGCGCCCTGCTCGCCGAGAGCCTGCAGCTCCCGCTGCCGGTGGTCGACTGCCTCAGCCGCAGGCCCGCCTACCCGGACTCCGTGCCGCGCGTGCCGTGCGAGTGGAAGAACCCGGGACGCCTGTCGCTGGACGTCGGCCTGGTGCAGGGGATGAAGGTGGTCGTCACGGGGCAGACGGTGACGCCGCGGGTCCCGCTCGCCGGCCGGATGGCCGACGCCGGCCTCGACGTGATGAACTCCGTCAGTCGCCAGACGAGCGTGGTCGTGTGTAACGACCCCGGCGTGCAGACGGGCAAGATCCGCAAGGCGATGGCCGAGGGCATTCCCGTCGTCACCGAGCAGCAACTCGAAGAGATGCTCACCCGGGTGATTCCAGGCGAACCGAAGATGCGTCCGGTGGTCGAGGTGGCCGCGCCCGCTGCTGAGCCCGTGATCGAACCTCCTCCGCAGGCGGCGCCTGCGGAGCCCCTCGCCGATGTACCGAGCCTGCCCGAGCGGATGCTCACGGGACAGAAGCCGAAGCTGTGGCAGGGCCGGCGGGTGCTGCTCCTCGGCGGCACCCACCTCGACGCCGTGCTCATGCGCTCGCGTCTCGTCCAGCTCGGTGCACGCCCGTCGCTCAACCTCACCGCGGCGGTCACGGACGTGCTGATGCTGGAAGGCGGCGACAGCGACCGGCGCATGCCGCGCATCACCGCGCGCGAGCTCCCCGTCCTGACCATGACGGACATCAGCGCCGCGGTGGAGAAGGGCGTCGTGCCGCCGCACATGCGCATCGAGTCCCGCCTCTCCGCGCCGGCGCTCGCCCGAGGCGAGGTCATCGACCTGCCGGCGCGGAAGACGTCGTGGACGGTCAACGTCGCGTGGCGCGCCGAGACGGACGACTTCGACGTCGACGTCGTCGCCTTCCTGCTGGGGGAGGATGAAAAGGTCGACAGCGACGACGACTTCGTCTTCTACAACAACCCATCCGCCGAGGACGGCGCGGTCGAGTTGTCGATCGACGGCAGTAGCGAACAGAGCGTGCGGCTCGATCTCGCCGCGCTGCCCGACGAATGCGCGCGCATCGCGATCGCCGCGGCCATCGACGGCGAGCGCACCTTCGGCGAACTGGGGGCTGTGTCCGTAAGCGTCGACGGTGAGGACGGCACGGCGGCGACGTTCGTACTCGACGCCGGGACTACCGAACGGACCATGGTGCTCACCGAGATCTATCGGCGGGCGGGGAAGTGGCGGCTGCGCGCGGTGGGGCAGGGGTACGACGACGACCTCGGCGGGCTCGTCGCGCTGTACGGCGTGGACGTCGAGGAAGGCAATTGACTGTCGAACGGACGTCGCTCTTCTGTTCGCCCCTACGTGCGATTCGGCTGGCACCCAGCCCCCGTCCGCATCGGCGAAATAGTCCTGCCGACGGTCGGACCAGAATTTTCGATAGCGGACCGGCCGAGTCGTGCAACCGGGCGGTGGTCCGGTTCCGGCCATCCGTCCAGGGAACCGCCGAATTCGGACCTGGGTAGGACTATTTCACGATGTGGTCCGCAAGGTTGAAGTCGTGGTATCTCCCGTACACCGTGCTGCCCTTGAACATCAAGTTGACGATCAGATTTCGAGCTTGCTGAACCACAACCGGATCGGACAGCAGTTTCTCGAGACCAGAAAGCGAATCGAAGGAAACTCGTCTGACGGGTCCGATGGAGGTGTAGCCGTATTCTCGGCGCGAGCTGATTCCACGCCGGAGAACGAGCCCGGCGAACGTCATCCGGGCCTTCCCCACGGGCGGTGCCACGTTGAGGAACCCGCGCACAACATCGGCGTTGGCGCGCCCATTGTCGGAAATGACGAGTGCTTCGATGGGGCCGACCGAAAGTGTCGTCAATCGGCGTGACGATGCCGTCCTGCCGGTCGAAGGCATCGAGCTCAACGCCCAAACTCGACGCTCGGTTCGGCGAGGTGCGGGAAGGCACGACTCCACGAACATAGCCAGTAGCCTGGCGACCTCGGGGAATTCCGGATGACTCGCAAGTTCTCGGTACTTGTGAAGGCTCGATGCCCGCATGGCGGAATCTTCGACGCGATCGAACATGGACTCGTCCACAGGTACAGCGAACCAATCGGTGAGCTCTCGCGGATCGACGAGGGCGCTGAGGGTGGGACTAGGGAACGGGGTCGAGGTCAGAGCGATATTGCGCAGGCTGTGGGTTCGTCCCACGGACTTGATCAAATGCCGTTCGATCGGATCGAGCTGCTTCGCCTTTGGCACAGGGCTGAACGCCACGTCGGTGATATCGAACCATCGGCGACGGTGCGCAGCGAGACGCGCGACGATATCGATCGTTTGACCGACGTATCGATATCCGTCGGCGAATGTGAGGACATATACGCCACGTCGTGGATTGCCCGCCGAGACCTGGGAGTCAAACCGTAACCGAGTGAAGCGCAGACCGCTGTACTTGAACTGCTCATCGTCGACGGTCATGCATCTCCTCACGGCTCCAGGCAGAACAAGTTGTAGCACCCAGGTCTGCGAGTGCGGCAGAGGGTTCGCGACCGCGCGAGTATCTGTAACCCGGTAGGGCCGCAAAAGTTCCAATTCGGAAGGTGTAACAATCGCTCATCGCCAGCGATTGAAGTTTGAAGTTGTTGACGACTACCAGGGGAAGCTCGCTTCGGGCCCGCCCTGCCCGACCCTGAAAGAAGCACGTGTCTTCCTCGACCAACCCGTTCGACTTCAGCGAGTACTCGAGCTCGCGGGACGACGCAGACAATCCGTGGTCGGGTGGATCCCAGTCGCCATGGCCACCCCCCGAGCCGTTCGGAAGCGTGGCCGCCCCGTTCGCGGGGCCCGGCGGGTCGACGCCCGGGTTCGGCGGGGCGCCTGCCGACGCGTTCGCTGTCGAGCAGCGGCCGGTCGTGACGGCCATTTCGCAAGGTAGGCCGCCGCGCGCATGGCTGATCGGCGGCGGCGTGGTAGCGCTGCTGGGGCTCACCGCCGTCGCACTCACCCTGTCGGGTGGCTCCACAGTGTTCGCCTTCATCGGGTGGCTGCTGGCCGGTCCTGCCGCGTTCTACCTGCTTGCCCAGCACACGGTCGCCGACATGCAGCAGCGGGCGCGGCCGGTCTACGCGGGCTCGAAGGCTGTGCAGGGGACGTATTGGACCGTCGTTGTGCTCGGATTCGTGGGCATCGCGGTCGGAGCATGGCAGATCGCGGAATGGGCGGGTCGACTGTGAAGAAGGTGGCTGCGCTCGCGGCAGTGCTGCTCGGCTCTCTGGTGGTGGCGGCACCGGCCGCGTCGGCTGCGCCGCAGCAGTCGGCGGTGGGGGACTTCGGCGGGTGTCTCGCCTCCCAGCGCGAGGGCGATCTGCTGTTGATGATCGACGAATCCGGCAGTCTGCAGGTCTCGGACCCCGAGGCGGCGCGGGTCTCCGCGGCCAACTACCTGCTCGAACAGCTCAGCTCCTTCGGCGGCTCCGCCGGGGTCGCGCTCGACGTTTCGGTCGCCGGCTTCTCCGATGACTTCACCGTGCACGCGCCGTGGACCCGCCTCGACGGTGGGTCCCTGCCTGCCTTGCAGGACGAGGTCGACAGGTTCCGATCCCGGACGAACGGTGTCGACACCGACTACTGGGCCGCTCTCGACGGTGCCCGCGGCGCTCTCGCCGACCGCTCGTCCACAGCCGCGAACAGATGCCAGGCCGTCGCCTGGTTCTCCGACGGCAAGCTCGACTTCACGACGCGGGACGCGGAGAAGCCGTACGCCCCAGGAGTATCGCTCGGCACGGACGCAGGCGTTCAGCAGATCATTGCGGCCGCCCGCGAGTCGATCTGCCGGCCCGCAGGTATCGCGGACCAGTTGCGGTCGTCGGGAATCGTCACCTTCGCGGTGGGGCTCGCGGCCGGTACAGCGCAGGCCGGGGACTTCGATCTGATGCGGTCCATCGCCACCGGAGAACCCGCCGCCGGGCAGGCGTGCGGGAACCGGACCTCGCCCCGACCCGGCGACTTCTACCTCGCCCAGAACATCGACGACCTGCTCTTCGCGTTCGACGCGTTCAGCAGTCCGGGCCAAGCGCCGCTCGAGAACGAGACGGGCGTATGTGTGGGTCAGGTGTGCGAGGAAGCGCAGCACCGCTTCGTCCTCGACAACTCCATCGGTTCGGTGACAGTCCTGGGCTTCGCGGACGCGGACGGGCTCGTACCCACACTGGTGTCGCCCGACGGGGCCGAACTTGCGATGCCGCGCGACAACGCCCCGCGCAGCCTGAACGTCGACGGAGTCGGCGTCGACTACCGCTGGTTGTCGGCGCGGTCGGTGTCGTTCACGATGCGCCAGCCGGCGTCGGCGAACCCGGGGCAATGGCAGGGCATGTGGGCTCTCGTGTTCGTCGACCCCGATGGCTCCGATCCCGCGGCGCGCTCCAAGTCCAACATCCATATCTCGGGCAACCTGTTCCCGGCGTGGCTCGGACAGGATGTGACCGCCATCCACAGCGGCGAGAAGACATCTGCGATACAGCTCGGCATCGTCGACTCCGACCGTCGGGAGATCGACCCCTCCGACCTGCTCGGAAGCGCGTACTTGTCGGTGTCGCTCGTCGACTCGGCTCGGGTTGCGCACGAGCTGGCGTCGAGGATCCCGAAGAACGGGATCGACGAGCCGATCGAGCTGGATCTCACGTCGGTGCCACCGGGTGAGGCGACGCTGCGCCTCGCTCTCGAGGTGACCACCGCCGACGCCCGGACGGCTTCGGGGACGGTCATCGCGCCCGGTACTCAACTGGCGCCCCAATACGTCGACGTGCCGCTGACGGTGGCGCCCCCGGTCGGCTATCCAACGCTGCCGAACCGGATCGACTTCGGCACTGTCGAGGGATCCGGTCGGTTCCCGGTGGAGATCCCGGTCGGCGGGCCCGGCTGCGTGTGGCTCGATTCGGCGGAACCGATCCGCATCGATGCCGTGCCGGACGGCGTCGGTGACGTGGCCTTGGTGAACCCCGCAGCGACTTCGGCGGAGCGGTGCCTGGCCGTCGAGGAGGGCGCACAGGGCGCACTGACGGTCGAACTCGACGTGCCCGAGGCCGGCAACGGCTCCCTCAACGGTTCCGTGCGGATGATGATGGCCCCCGCCGGGGAGCTCGACCGCGCGATGCCGGTCGATGTGCCGTTCACCGCCGAGCTGCAGAAACCGCTCGACAGTGGCCGGTTCCTGCTGGCCTTCCTTCTCACGCTGTTCCTGGGCATCGCGATCCCGCTGGCTCTGCTGTATGTGCTCAAGTGGCGAGCCTCGCGCATTCCTGCCGAAACCCTGAAGGCCCAGCGCTTCTCCGTGACGATCGCCGACGGCGCCGTTCTGCGGGACGGAGTACCCTTCACGCTGCGCGACGGTGACCTCACCGAAATCGTTCGGAACCTGGACAAGCCTGCGCGACTGCTGACGGCAGACGGCGTCAAGCTCGAGGCGAAGACCGGGCTCTCCCCGGTCGGCACGGGGTACGTCCGTGTCAAGGCCGGTGGCCTGCTCGGCTCCTCCGGTGCGAAGCCCGACCATGACCCGCGCACAGGTGAGGCCAGGCTGCCGCTGGCGGTGCACAACAACTGGGTGATCCTCCACGATCCGGCCGGACCCGCCGACCACGCGTCGGTGCTCCTGCTCGTCGGCGCAGGTTCGAACCCGGTCCGGTTGATCGAGGATCTGAACCGGCGCGCACCGGGCGCCTTCGCGAGACTGCGTGAGCGTGTCGGATCCGACGACACGGCGACGCCGGGCACCGGTGCGCCTGACGGGCGACCCGCACCGCAGTCGTCCTTCGATCCGTTCGGCGCACCCACCGCTCCGCCCGCACCGACATTCGGTGCGCCACCGGCGTTCGGCGGCAGTTCTGGATTCGGTGCCGCGCCGCACAGCGGTTCGAGCTCGTCCGCCGCGCCGGCCGCTCAGCCTTTCGACCCGTTCCGTCCGCCCGGCGCTTGACGGTCGGAATCCAGCTTTGCTCTCTCTCGATGTGGAAGGACCGGTATGAGGCGGTTTCTCGTAGTCGGATGCGGTGGTTCGGGTGCCGTCACGCTCGCGTACATGATGGACCAGCTCCGGTCCGATCTCGCCGCGGCGGGAGTGGACCGGATCCCGGGTGGGTGGCAGTTCGTGAGCATCGATGTGCCCACTGCGCCGGAGGCGGGGCCGGACGGGCTCGGCAATGTTCGCGACCAGGGCGGCTACTACTTCGGCAGCGGCCCCCAGGGCGACTCGTACGGGGTGCTCGACAACGCGCTGAGCAACCAGCTCTCCGCCCGCGGCAGCCTCGACGAGACCGCCACCTGGGCCCCGCGGGATCCCTCCGCTGTCACGGTGCCCATCGGGTCCGGCGCCGGCCAGTACCGCGCCCTCGGCCGCATGATCACGCTGAGCAAGGCCGGCGGAATTCGCGAGACCCTGCAGTACGCCTGGGACCAGCTGTTCACCGTGCAGACCGCCACCGAGATGGGCGCGCTGAACGTCCCCGGCGGGGGCAGCTTCGAGCAGGAGGAGTCCCCGATCGTCCTGGTCGTCTCGTCGATGGCCGGTGGCGCCGGCGCATCGATGGCCTTGGATGTGTGCCGCCTGCTGACGCTGATCCCCAAGCTCGATCCGCGGCTGATGGGTGTGTTCATGGTCGCCCCCGACATCTTCGACGGCCTCGGCCGCAGCGCCACCACCGGCGTGCGCGCCAACGCCCTCGCGATGCTCGGCGAGATCGTCGCGAGCCAGCTCGGCTCCGCGCGCGAGCACGATGTCGAGATCCTGCGCGCGCTCGGCCAGCAGAACGGCGCCGGCGAGAAGGTGCCGTTCGCCCGGGTGTTCCCTGTGGGCCGCCGTGTCGGCGTCGAGGGCGCGCCGTTCGGCGACGGTTCACAGAAGGCGATCTACCGCGGCCTCGCTCGTGGCCTGGCGGGCATGATGATGAGCGGCGCTGCGACGCGCCAGTTCGTGCAGTACGACCTCACCAACGGTGCGGGCCTGTCCGGCCAGCGCGACAACATCGGCTGGGGCGGACAGTGGGACAACCTGCCGTGGGGCACATACGGGTTCTCGAGCTTGAGCATGGGCCGCGACCGATACGCCGAATACTCGGCGCAGCGGCTTGCCCGTAGCACCGTGGACCGGCTCCTCGACGGGCACCGCAACCCCGGCAATGCCGCGTCCGACGACGATCAGGTCAACTCCATCCTCGATAGCCAGTGGCAGGCCCTGCTCACCACGATGGGTTTGCCTGTCGTTCAGGCGGATCCGCGGGGCGCGCAGGTCGGCATCAGTGCGTGGCTGACCGGTGTGGTGCTGCCCCAGGGCGACGGCCTGCGGATGGCCCGTCAGGTCACCGAGTCCGAACTGCGTGGCTACCTTCCGTCCGGCAGCGGTCTGAACGCGAGCCAGTGGGTCCCCGAGATCCAGCGGGTGCTCGGTGCCCGTCGTCAGGCGCTCACGGCGTCCGCCGAAGTGCACGCGCTTGTCCATGCGTACCAGTGGCACCGCACTCTCGCCGACAACATCGAGCGCACGGTGGCGAAGGCGATCGCCGACCTCGGCCTGCCGTACGCCACCGCGCTCGTGAACCGGCTGACCAGCCACATCAAAGACCAGGTGCGGGTCGGGGCGGAGGACCTCGCGAAACAGGCGCCGACCGACATCACTGCGCAGTCGGCCGACACCGCTCAGGCGCTGTCCGCACTCAAGGGAACCATCGAGAGCGACGCCGACATCGTCGACCGTGTGCTCGCGAGCTGCAGCCAGAACGTCTACCGCCAGTTGTACGCCTCGCTGTCCGGGAAGGTGGCCGAGGTCGCGGCCGCGCTCGTACCGGAGATTCTGCAGCCCCTGCTCGAGGCGCTGAACGACGCGCAGACGTCGATGCGGCGGGCACGCAGCAAGCCGGCGAGCGACGTCGGCCTGGCGCGCCTGTCCACCGACCAGTACGGTGCGTGGCCCGCGGACAAGGCCGATCGGGTACCCAAGCGGTTCGCGGAAGCGAACAACGAGGTGATGCTCACCCCGTCGGCCGACTTCATGGTGCAGTACCGCAGCGACCTGCCGCTCGCGGTCGCGTCCAGCGGTCTCGGCACGCCGCCGTTCGAGGAGTCGGTCAAACGGGCCGTTGTCGGGGTCGTCACCGGTCTGTGGCAGACGATCGACGGCAGCAAGTCGCCGGGGGAGGAGCATCCCGTCCTCGAGCGCACATCGGCGTGGCGGACCCGCGCATTCCCGTACGATCCGGGAACCCGCGAAGCGCTCATTCCCTCGGCCGCACGGTATGACCTGCACCTTCGACCTGCGGAACTGCTCGCGCGCGCTCGGCAGTTCGTCGGCCGCACCGGGGAGTCCTTCGACCGCTTCTGTCGCGTGTCGCTGCGGGAGTACATCGAGGATCCGACCGTTCCCGAGTACGCGCTCGAGGAGCGGCGTGAGCGACTGCAGGCGAAGTTCGCCGAAGCGCTGTCGCTGGCGCGACCACTCGCCAGCGTCAATCAGCAGGCGCTCGAGGCGCTGCATCCGGGGCAGCAGGTCGAGTACCGGTACAAGTTCACCTCGGTGCCGTTCCTCAACCTGCCCGTCGCGGATTCCCTTGAGCAGGTACTGCAGAAGAACCCGATGATCGACCACGAGACCCGATCGGAGTTCGTGCGCCTGCTGACCGAGGAAGACCGGTTGACGCGCATCGACATCTTCGGCTCCTACCCGAACTACTCGCCGCTCGCTTATGACTCCGTGCTCACCCCCGCGGCCAAGCAGTGGGCGGATTCGACTCCGACGCAGCAGGAGTCGTTCTGGCAGTGGCGTCGCTCCCGGCCGTTGGCCGCCTCGCTGCCGATGCACCACAGCGAGCGGCGAGCGCTGACCGCCGGCTGGTTCCTCGGCCTCGTGGTCGGCCGCCTGCGCCTTCCTGCGGAACCGTACGACGAGCCGGTGCGGGTGTGGGATGCCACCTCCGCGGCGTGGGTCGACTTTCCGCATCCTTTGCTGACCCCGCCGTCACGGTTCCTCGCCCACAACGACTGGCTGCCCGCGGTGCTCGAATCGGTCCTGCTGGCGATGGCGCGGTCGCACGAGTCGCCGGTCATGCAGTCGATGCTTCCCTACCGGACGCTGCGCGCGATCTACGATGCCTCCCCGGAGAAGCCGGCCGGCGGCATTCTCGAGGTGTCCGCCAAGTCGATCCTCACGCAGTGGCTGCGGACCGGCGAGACCGGCACGGGATGGCAGTCCCAGGTCACCGACACCGGCCCGGACGTCTCGATCGACGCTCGCGCCGAGAACGCCGCGACATGGCTCGGCCGGGTGCGGGAGTTCACCGGGCTGCACTACATGGCAGCAGGGGAGGACGCGGCACCCGGTGGGGGAACCTTCTCGGCGATCACCGATCGTGTCACTGCGTCGCATACTCCGATATTCCGGGACATCGCGCCGGACGTGTACTGGGCGACCGGTGAGCTGCTGAATCTGATCGAGGAGTGCAGGCACCGCGCCGAGCAGCCGGACCGGCCGGTGCACGAGCCGGCGGCGTCCACAACGTCGGCATCGCACGCGTTCGTGATTCCCGACGCGGGTCAGTTCTGACATGGCCGATTCGGTGAAGAGCGTTCTCACGGTGTTCCTTGCCTCCACCGGGCCGGCGCTCGGGGTGCGTGACGTCCTCCGCGACCTGTCCACGGCGGGCTTGGTCGCACCGTTCGTGTGGGTCGACGACGCCGGCGTCACGCCGGGTGGTGCCCGCATCCCAGCCGTCGAAACCGCCTGTGGTGCGGACACAACGGTGGTGCTGCAGGATGTGCTCGCGTCGCGTCGCGTCGATGTGGTGCGACTGTGCGTGATCGTGCCGGGAGCACGCGGCACCGATCCCGTTCGGGTCGAGTCGGAAAGGGCGCTCGCCGACCTCCTGTCGTCGAACTCGGGCGGAGCCCGCCTCGTTCGACTGCGGACGGTGCTGCGTCGTCCCGGCGACACCCCTTCCGACTCCGTCGCGGTCGCGCTCGCCGGTTGGCACAACCTGCTTGTCGCACCGGAGGATTCGCGGGGTCCGGGAATGGGCCACGAGTCCCTCACCGAAACCACCGATCCGGTCGATGTCGGCCGCCACGCAGCCCCGGTGATCGCCGGAATCGTGGGTCTGTGGACGGATGCGGAGCATGCCCCGTTCGACGAGCAGCCGGTCCTGCCGGGAAGCACGCTGCGGGTGGTGCGGTCGTTCTACCGCCGACTCGACACCTCGCATGCCGAGCACGAGCTGCGCACGCACCTGCTCGACTTCGGCGGGCAGCTGCCGTTGCCCCGCGACGCCGGCACCGCCGTCGTGTACGCCGACGACGTCCCGGCTGCCACGCGAACGATGGCCCAGGCGCTGTGGGTCAAGCACCGGCACCTGCTCCAGGGCGAGCGCGTAAGCGCACCCCCGGCCGACGCTCCGCGCCTGGTGAAATTCACCGACGCCCTGACGATGTTCTTCTCGTTCCTCGTTGCAGTACTGCGCAACGCCCCGGCGCAGTGGGCCGCCCGGGTCGGTCACCGCGCCTCGGCCGCGGTCGCTTCGGCGGCACAGTCCACGCTGTTCGGGTCGGCGCAGGGCGCCAGGCGTGTGGTGGTCCGCGGTGTCGACGCGGACGGCCGCAGGGTCGGATGGTCCGAGTACGAGGCGGCGTCACGGCAGATCGGCGCAGCTCTCGACGGAGCGACGAACACGCCACAGTCCGCGGCGCCCGACCTCTCCTCGCTGTGGCGGGACTATGCTCGCGCCGCCCTCACGCTCGCCGACGCCGCCGAACGGTCACCGGGTCTGCCGACCATCCAGGTCGGCGCCCACCGAGCCGTGTTGCGTTCGGCGTCGGACATTGTGCCGGGACCGGACGACGAGTTCACCGACATCCCCGGCGTCGTCTCGGCGACGCTGAACGTCCACGCCGCCGAAGCCCCGGACCTCCTCGGCATCAGGGACTTCCAGGCAAGGCTGCGGGAGCTGGAACAGGATCCGACGATCGGGCTCGACGCGCGGAGAACGAGCGCCGCGCTGGCGGGCTGGGTGGGCCGCATCCGCCGAAGCTTCGCGGTCACCTTCGGATCGATCCTCGCCGACGGGTTGTCGGCCGGTATCACCGAGGCAGGCATGTTGCTCGAGCGACTCAACGCCGCCGAAGCGCCCCGCGATCTGGCCGAAGCGAGCGCCGATCAGCAGGCGCGCATGTTCCGCCAGGTGCGCATCGCCACGCTCGGTTTCCTCGCCGCCGCGATCGTCGCGGGCGTGCTGGCCTGGCAGGAGCTGATCTCGTGGTGGACCGGCGGGCCCGTCATCGCAGTGTGCGTGCTCGTCTGGGCGGGCGTCGTTGCCTGGATCTGCCAACGCACGCAGCAGTACCTCGAGCAGCTTCTCGTCGAACGCGAGGCGGCGTCGGCGGCGGCCGCAGCAGACCGGAGGAATCTCAGGTCCGCCCTCCGAGAGATCGAGAACCTCACTGCCGCGTATCGGCAGTTCCTGTCGTGGAATCGCGCACTCGGAGCGTTCCTGGCGAAGCCGCTCGGCGTCACCGACCACACCCATGCAGTCGGCCGCAGCATCGAATGGGGGATGCCCCGACACAGCGCCGTCGGCATCGGTAGCCCCGAACCCGCCCAGGTCGAGCGAGTCGCCGACGCGCTGCGGCAGGACATGTTCGGTGTCGGGTGGCTGACCGAAGCGTGGGACTCTGTCGTGGGTTCCGCAGGTTCCTCACTCGGTGCCGCAGGACTCGACATCGATCGCGACCCCACCCTGCTCGCCGCGAAGGCTGGAGCCGGGTCCGGCTCTCCACTCGACGAGTGGTCCCTCCGATTCCACCGTGGCGAACGTCAGGCGAGCGGTGCGGCACTGATGTGGGAGCGGGCACTCGGCGAGCTGTCCGGGTCGCGTGGCGACTTGGCACGCGAGCTGCTCGCCACCATCGAACATCGCGCCGACGGGGCCGTGCGTCGCTACGGCATCGACGAGTTCCTGGCCGGCGTCGGACAACCCGCGGCCGAGGGGTTCTTCGACCCTGCCGTCTTCACCGATACCGCGGCGATGCGGGGCCTCACCACCGTCGCGGAGACGGTGTCGACCCGTACCCCCGCCGGCTGCGGGCTTGTCGCGGTCACCACCCAGTACACGGAGGGAATCGCCGCGGAGGATCTGCGGACCATGCCGTCGGACGGTCACCCCGCAGCACCGGTCGACATTCCGCAGGTGCCCGACCTCGAGCTGCGACCGGCCGAACCGACGCACGACCGTGCGGACCGTCCGGCCCCTGCGCCGTTCGCTGCGCCCGTCGCCGACGGCATCAACTTCTGAGAGCGAGTGGAACAATGCCCGACGTTGTCTTCGAGGCTCTGCAGCTGTGGCGGCAACAGCAGATCGACGACGGCCGTCTTCGTCCCGGCCTGCTCAAGGACACGCATCTGCAGCAGATCATCCGGTCCGATCGGCGCACTGCCGAGGAGATCGAACCGATGCTGCCACGCCAGGCGAAACCACTGGTCGACGGAATCGTCCACGTGGTGACGTCGGCCCAGCCCGGTGAGTTCGTCACCGAGGCGTCGCCGACGGCGGAGGCGCCGGCGCCCGAACCGCCGGTTCCGCCGGCGCCGGTTCCCGGAAGCGAGCACCTGGTCGACCTGCGCACCGAGGACTTCTGCGAGTTCATGCACGGGGAGTCCGATCAGGAGGTCGGGGCGATCACCATCACGGCCGAACCGGGCGGCGGGCACCTGCTCGAATGGTCCCCGCTGCCGGATCGGTCCGGACAGACGGTGCTGTACCGCGTCGTCGCCGGTGAGACGCACCGTCCCTACAAGCCGGAGGCCGGGCGACTGGTCGGCGTCACCCGCGGAACCCTCCTCGTGGACACCGCAGCTCCGGCCGCCGCGGTGCGGCACCTCCAGGTGTGGGCGCACGCCGGACGCGACCAGCACGACGCGGTGCGGCGCCAGCCCGTGCTCATCGCCGAGGGACATGTCCTCAGTCCGGTCGCCGACTTCGTGGTCGTCGAAGACGACGGCGCCGTGATCGGACAGTGGTCGGTGTGGCCGGGGGTCACCCGCGTGCGGGTACTGCGCATCCCGCTCGACGGCCGAACCCCCGTGACCAACGACCCACGGCACCGCATCCTGGCCGACCAACCCAATCTCGGCGGATTCGTCGACCGCGACCCGCAGCGTGGGCATCGCTACCTCTACCGCGCGATCTGCGAGGTCGACGTCGACGGACACACCAGACTCTCCCCGGCAGCACAGGCGGAAGTCCTCGTGTCCGCGGTGCTCGAGCCCGTCACCGACCTGCACGTCGCCACCCACGGCGACAGCGACGACCTGCACTTCGACCTCGGCTGGACCCCACCGGACATCGGCACCGTGGTGATGTATCGAACGGAGACCGCGCCGCGGCCGGGCATCGACCGGACGCTGCTCGCGGCGGGCGCACTCGACGTCTCCGGTGGGCTGCCGACCTCCGCACGACTGGTCCATCCGGTGACCGTCGGAGGCGACGGCGAACACCGGATGAGCAACGTCTCCTGGCCGCGCGGCTGGGTGCGGGCCTACTTCACGCCCGTCACCGTCCTCGACGGAGACGTGCAGGTGGGGCGCACGGTCATCGCGACCAGGCCGCTGCCCGCGCCGCGAGAGGTGCGGATCGTCGAGCGCTGCACCGAGCAGGTGCTCACCTTCCCGTGGCCGGAGGGCGCAGCATCGGTGTCGGTGTACGTGAGCTCGCCCCAGGTTCCGGCCGAGCATGCGATCGAACAGCGCCCCTTCGCGGAGATCTCCCGAGCGGCGTACGAACGCGACGGCGGCCTGCACCTGTCGAACCCGCTGCCCGAGCAGGGATGCGCCGTCCACGTGGTCGCCGTCGCCTACACGGCCGGCGAGCGTATCGCGGGCATCCCCGCCACCGTCGACTACCCGGGTCTGTTGCGGATTCAGTACACGACCGAGACTCGCCGCACCGCCGGTGGTGTCGCGCTCGCCGTGCGGCTCGCCTCACAGGTCGAACTCCCGACGGCCCCACCGTTCGTCGTGGTGCACAACCAGACCCGGCTGCCGCTCAGTGCTCGGGACGGCCGGCCGCTGGAGGTCCGTGGGGACGGGCGAACCCAGCCCGGCGCCCGGAGCTTCCATCCGCGCGGCCTGCATCGCGAGTGGAGCCAGCCGTGGACCGTCGACGTGACGGACTTGACCGGGTACGTGCGGGTCTTCGCCGACGTGCGGCCCGAGCAGAGCCGTACCATCGCGCTGATCGATCCGCCGATCGAACACATCCGGCTCGATCTCATCGGCGATCACCTCATCGGTGACGACGTGCCGCGCGAAGACGCGCGATGACCGCTCGGAGGGACGAGACCGAATCGCCACGGTTCGGTCAACTCAGCTACACCTCGTTCGACCGTCCCGGCACCGGATCCGGCGGCGGCTGGCAGGTCAAGGAGATGGCCGGCGACCTCGACGCCGACGAACAGGCACTGCTCCGCGCGGGAGTCGTATCCCGATTCGAATCCCCGCAGCCGATGCCCCGATTTCCGACCGTCGAGGACATCGCCCGGCGCCCGCGGCGGCTCATGTACGCCCACATCCGTGACGCGGCCGGATGCTATTGGCACACTGTGCCCGCCGGCTCGGACGCCTCCGGCCGCCCCGGGAATGTCTTCGCCCACGCCGTGCTCGATCGCGGTGCGGAGCCCGGCGACGGGGTGCGTCCGATCGAGCGCTGGCGGTCCACGGACTGGCTGGTCCCGTACGGCGCCGACGAGGTCGCCGAGGCAGCCCTGCCGGCCACGGCACCCGGACCCGGCGGGATCGTCGATCGCGACGCCGCACTCGGATTCCTGCTCGATCCGGGAACCTGGCGGATCGGTGTCTTCAGCGTCCTCCTCGACGCGGTGGCGCGGTCCCTGCGCGGCGGCCCGGCGGTGGTGTTCGGATGCGAGGATCCCGACACCGCCGCACTCTGGATCGGGGCCGTCTCGCACTTCATGTCGCCGGGCACCGCCCGGCGCTTCGGATGGTCCACTTTCGACCGTCTGCACTCCGTCGACGACGCCGTGGCACGCGGCGCGAACCTGGTGACCGTTCCGCTTCCGGACCTGCCCGGAGACAGTCCCGGCTGCACCGTCTTCGGCGAGAACGAGACTCCCGAACTGGGGGAGCTCGACGGCGAGCCGCACTCCGTCGCGAACGGCGATCTCGTTCCGGTGACGCACTGGTCGGTGCTCGCGCAGACGGTTCTGCTCGACGTCGAGACCGCGCATCGAGCGCTCGCGCATCAGGACGCGATCGCGGCCGGTGTAGGTGATCGCGACCTGACCGAGGCGTGGCCGCTGGCGATGGCCGTCGTCACCGACCCCGGCCTGCACGACGCACTGGACGAGGCCGCCTCGGTCGTACTCGCGGAGTCCCCCATGGAGGCCGCCACCGCACCCGATCTCGCGCACGTGATCGTCGGAATTGTGGACGAGCGACTCGGTGCGACCACACAGCAGGCGGAGGAAACACTCGCCCGCTGGCAGGTTGACAATGCCGTCACGCCCGCGGTCCGGCAGCTCGCCGGCACCGTCTTCGCCTTCCGCGCGCTCGGTGACGGCCACTGGGTACGTCGGGCGAGACCCGAGCAATTCGCTGTCTTCGAGTCGTGCACGCGAACCGAGGACCTTCAGGCCGAGGCCGACGCGATACTCGGCGATCTGCGCTTGCGCGCACGAGGCGGCGGGAATCTGCGCGACGTCGCGTTCGACGCCCTCAAGACGATCGACCTGCTCGTGCGTGCCGACCTCCTCCGCGATCGCGGCGTCGACGTGGCCTTCGAGGTGCTCGAGCGGGCGGTGATCCCGACCCTGTGCGATCGGGTCGACGGAGCCGCGTTCGTCGCGGAACTCGGGCCGGTCTCTGCGTCGACGCGCGTGAGATTTCTGCAGCCCGCTCTGACCGCCCATCCCGTGTTCGCCGGGCGCCCGCTCGGCTCCCGGCTTGCACCTCCCGTACTCGAATGGCTCGTCGACGGACTGTTGGACGTACCAGACCTCGACGAGCTCGCCTCCGACCCGCAGCGCATCACCGAGCCCGAATGTGTGCTGATCGCCGACGGCGTCTTCGCCCTCACGGAACAAGAATTCGATCGAGCACGAATACGGAGCGAGCTGGTGCCGGTCGCGTTGTGGAGGGCACTCCACGAAGCGCGGGAGGGCGGCTGGGCGCCGAGCGATGTTCCGGCGCTGGTCGCCGGGCACGGCTGGACGGCGGAGCAATGGTGCCGACTCGTCGGCGCGTTTCCCGAGGCCGTTGCGCCCCGTTTCCTGCAGGACGTGGTCGTCCGCGAACCGTGGGGACCGGAGCTCGAGACGCTCGTCCGCCATCTGGCCGAGCCCGGCGCTCGCGAGGAAGCGTCGAGGTGGGCGGCCGATCCGTACCTGGACGACCTCGCGGTGTCGTGGGCGCTGATCCGGAACGAGGAGCGCTGGGCTGCGATCAGCGGACCGGCACTGCGCCGGGCACTCGACGTGCATGTGTTACCCGTCCTGGAGGACTACGCGGAAGGCTACGAAGCGGACCTTCCCACGGATCTGCTCGCCCGGCTCGCGATCTTCACTGTCGCGCTGCGGGGGCAGACCCCACCCCAATCGGGCCTCCCGGTGCCGGACCTTCCGGCCCGGCACCGGGAGGCGCTCGTCCGAGCGGTGGACGAGGACGCACGGTTCGTCGTCGATGCGCTGGCCTCCCTGGTGGAATCCGGTGCGCTCGACGCCTATTGGCTGATGGCACACGCGGTGTTCACGTCTCCGTCGGCGCCGCGGGTGCGGTCCGTGCTGGATCAGCGCGACGTTCTGGCACGGTTCGAGGTCGGATCGGGTGGTGTGCGGCGTTCCCTTCTGGACGAGGTGGCGTCGACGGTGATGAAACGGCCGGACTACCGCGGCCCGCTGGGGGTGCACGGTCTGATGGACGCGATCCGCGAGGAGCTACATCTGCGGGGACACCGCGACGTCGCCTACGCGTGCGACGTGTACGCCGGGTTCGTCCGGAGGTGGCTCGACGAGCGCCGAGCCGACGCGGATCGATCGTCGCCGGGCCGGGCGACGCCGAGGCGGGTGTGAGGACAGTGCAGATGTGCAGTGCGTGGACACGGGGAGGACAAGACTGATGCCCGGATATGTGCTCGACGGGGCAGGGGTGGTGGACCTGCCGCACCAGCCGCTGGCCGTGACGGTCGATGCGACCACCGTGACGGTTCAGGTGCAGGCGATGACGCCTGACGGCGCCCCGGAGGCGTCCGCGCTCTACCCGAAGCCCGGCTTCCTTGTACTGCCCCGAGTCGCCCAGGAGATCGTCGTGGCCGCGCGCCCCGGGGGCGGCGCAGTGGTGTTTCCCCAGGGAACCGTGCTGCAGGCAACCATCGGGGTGGACAGCAGCCGCAGCGCCGACCCGGATCGGGCCGAGCTGACACCGCTGGACGTGTCGGGTCTTCACCACGTCGAGCTTGCGACGATCGCCCCCGCGGGGGAGCGTCTCGCGGTCACGGCCCGCAAGACGGTGGTCGACGTCCCGCTCAGCGATCTCGGCGCCCGCGCGCGGTCCGCGGCACGCGGCGCCCTCGGCGTGGACCGGCTGCCCGAGGCGCGCCGGCTGCGCGTCGAGGTGGATATCGATACGACGATGTCGATGCTGCCGCTCATCGAGGACGGCAGTGTTCGCGCGGCGGTGGACGTGCTCACCGGCATCACGGCGGTGATCGGAATCCGAGAAGAATTGCAGGTCAATCTGATCGGCCGATCCTCCAGGTCGCTGCCCGTCGTCGAGCTGCGGCACGTCGCCGACCAGGTCCAGGCGCAACTGGACGCCGCGCCACTGGGAGTGGGGTTCCGCTCCGCGGAGATCGACCGGTCGAGTTACAACACCCCCACGCTGGTATTCACCGTGACCGACGCACTACCCGCCGATCACACCGGCACGGGTGTGCCGGGTGTGCGACGGCGGCCCGTGATCCTGTGTGCAGACACCTCGGCTGCGGCGGGCCTCGGCACCGCCGTGCCGCCCACCTGCGAAACGGCAGGCACGGATTCCGACTGGCTCTCCAGCCCGGAGAAATTGTTCGCAACGGTGACGTCGCTCGTGGCAGGACTGTCGGCGACACCGGAATCGGAAGGTGCGCGGCGATGACCAAATGCCCACGTTGTTTCACGGTGCTCCCGTCGGACCGTTACGCCTGGGCCCCGACCGCGCCGGACGAGATCGAGGTCGACGAGGTCGCGACGGTCTTCCACGGCAGCCCCGTGCGGTCTGGCAAGGTCGTCGAGCTCCAGCGGCCCTCGGGGTCCGGGGACGACTGGGCGCCGCCGGTGAGCGACGCCGAGGACAAGGCCAGCGGCCCGGTCGCCGAGGTGTGCCCGACGTGCCACTATCGGCTACCGACCGGGTGGCGCGGCGCCCACACCACCTGCATCGCGATGGCCGGCGCCCGCGCCACCGGCAAGACCGTGTACATCGCCGTTCTCGTCAAGACCCTGCAGTTGCTCGGCGAGCGGCTCAACTGCGTGGTCGAGCCCGCGACCTCCGAGACCGAACAGGCCTACCGCGAGCTCTACGAGAGGCCGCTGTACGAGGAACGCGGCATCCTCGAATCCACCCCCGCAGCCCACACGAGCAACCCGTACCAGCGGGAGCCGCTGATCTTCAGCCTCGGCCTGTGGAACGGCATTCGACAGTACCTGGTGCTGCGGGACGTGGCAGGGGAGGACCTCGAGAACCCGGACAACGCGCACGCCCCGCACCTGCGCTTCTTCGCGCAGGCCGACGGCGTCGTGTTCATGTTCGATCCGCTCAAGGTCGAATCCGTCCGGCAGCAGCTCCACGACCTGGTCCCGGCTCAGGAACGCGTCGGCGGCGACCCCCGCTCGGTGCTGCGGACCGTGTTGTCCATCATCGGCGACAGCACACCGAATCTTGCAATCGTCCTCTCCAAGTTCGACGCCCTGCAGGCCCTCGAGCATGTCGACGGCAGCGACTGGAGCGAGATCATGTCACAGCGCGGCGCCGCGTTCTCCCGTGACCCGAGCCTGCAGTACGCGCCCTACAACGAATCCGATGGCAGACTGGTGCATGAGGAAGTCCGCAGCCTCCTCGACAAACTCGAAGCCCGCTCGATGGTGATGGCCGTCGACCAGCCGCACACCGGTGCCTCACTGCACAGCCGGTTCTTCGCCGTGTCGGCGCTCGGAGAGTCACCGGTCGGGGACCGACTGCACCACAGCGGGATCTCCCCCTTCCGATGCCTCGATCCGGTGCGGTGGGTGCTGGCGCAGCGTGGGGTGTGGACTTGAGACCAGGAATCGGAGAGTCCTGCGCAGGGCCTGTAACGAAGGCAAGTGCGTGACCGATTCCCTTGTGTCCAAAGAACTTTCTATTCCTTGGGGGGAGCGCGGTAGTCACCGCGTCTACCGACCAGCGCTTTGAAGGAGACACTGCATGCTGAGTACCGCTTCGCGTCTGCGTAGGACAGGTCGGGTGGGTGCCGAGAGGCACTTGCGGAACGTCGGGGTGCTCCTGGCGACCGCCAGCGCCGTGACACTGCTGTCCGGATGTGGAGCCGAGGCGGAGTCGGAGCCATCGGCCGCCCCCACTGTCACGTCGACTTCGGCGAAGCCCGCCACGTCCTCCACTACTCGACCGGTCTTGCCGTCGTCGACGACCTCCACGCTTGCGCCTACATCGACCATTCCTCCGGCCCCGATTGCCGCTGCCACCAGCACCGTAGCGGCACAGCCGGTCGTGACGACGGTGCCCATGCCGCCGGTCGTCTGCATGAATCTCCAGGACGCACAGAACCTAATTCAGGAGCTCGGTGTGTTCTATTCGCGCAGCGTCGACGCCACCGGCCGGGGTCGAAATCAGGTGCTCGATTCGAACTGGATCGTGGTCGGGCAGTCCCCGAGCGTGGGAGAGCCGGTCGGTGAAGGGGATGCGGTGCTTTCGGTGGTCAAGATCGGTGAACCCAACCCCTGCTGATTCCGACTCGACCGAAGGATTGATCCTCGGCGAAGGATTCGAATACGCGTCAGCCCGTTCGCAAACCGCCCAGTTCGGATGGTCTTGCTTTGTACCCACTCGGCGGTCATGTCGGGCTTCGGACTTGACGATTCGAACGGGCCCCGGACGTCGGGCCGCGCTCGATGAACCATAGAGCGAGTTCTTCTCGAAACAATCAGGTGGGCTCGGAGATCAGGCTTCTCAACGCTTGACGGGTTGGCTCGTCAGTGGAGTAAAGGACGGTGCCGATCATTCCTCGTGTGAGTAGGACCTTGTATACATTTCGGACCAGACGATCGAATCGAAGATCGCTGATCTTCTTCGTGTTCTTGAAGTCAGGGTCCTTGTTTGCCTCGCGGACCGTCAGGAATCTCCCCTCCCGCCACACCAGGTCAGGACCGAGGATGACGCCATTCCAGTCGTATTCGAACCCCTGCGCGGTGTATACACAACCGACCTGCCCGAAACCCCCGTCCTCGGTGGCCCACAACGCGGCCGGCGGCGCCTCACCGGTGCGGCGTTCGCTCTTGCTGTTCCACGGCCGTGCCCACACGCCGATCTGCACATCCGGGACGAGACGGCCGTCCTTGTCGGGGTTGCTCCACGGCCAGCAGTACCCCGCGGTCATGCGTGCCGAGTATCCGCGGCCGCGCTGCTGCTCGAGCAGGAACTCGAGCTCCTCCGCGGAATCGGCCACGCGCACCGCGAACTGCGGATCCCCCGACCACCGGACCGGGCCACCCTCGACGAGACCGAGCAGACGCTTGACCCACAGCACATACTCCTCGCTGCCTCCACAGCGGAACTGTTCCCCGAGGTGCACGTGATGGGTTTCGAGGCCCAGGGTCGCGGCGTAGCGCTCGATCTGTTCGAGCGAGCCGAGTTCACCGGGCCGCACCACCTGGTGTTCGTCGAGCAGGAACACCGGGACGCGTGCCGCCGAGATGAGTTCGTCGATCTGCGGTCGATCGGTGCGCAGCTCGGCGCGGGTGTACCGATCGACGGAGGTCTCACGGATGCGATGGGCCTCGTCGAGGATCAGCACGTCGAGGCCGTTGCGTTCGGCCGAGATGAACTGGTTGAAGTACTTGAACATCTTCTGCACCCGCGGGGCGCGCGCCCCGGCGACCTTACGCAGGGTCTGGGTGAACGAACGGGACCCGGTGGCATGCAGGACGGTGCGGCCACGGCGGGCCAGCTCACCGAGCAGAGACAGTGCGATCACACTCTTGCCGCTACCGGGTCCCCCGGTGACGATGACAACGCGCTTGCGGTCCGCGGCACGAGAAATTTCGACCTCGTGCAGTACCAGGGCCACGGCCAACTGTTGGTTGCCGAGCAGATGGAACTGCGGCCGGTCGCGCACCTCGGCGGCGGCCACCTTCAGCAGCTGCTGCGACGGAGCCACCGCAGACCGCATGAGTGTGTCACCGGCGGTGTGCTCGGGGGCTGGGGCGAGCCGGGTGCGAAGAAATTCGAGCATGTCGCCGCGGTCGGCGACGGTGAACAACCGGCCGGTGATCCCGCCCGGATAGGCGCGCAGCTCCGCCACCGCGGACGGATCGGTGGCGTTGTGCAGATACGCGAGTCCCGCGAGGGCGTCGGGCTGATCTGCGACAGCGCGCGCGAAATCGCTCAGGTAGTCGCAGTAGCCCTTGACCTGCGCGATCGGGTGCAGTTTCGGGCCGCCCGGCATTCCCGCCACCTCGACGAGTTCGGGATCGTCCTCGAAGCGCCGTGCCGCCGACCATTGTTTCAGTTCAACGACGACGTACGACCTGAGTTGCACCAGGTGAGCCGGTTCTCGGGGTGGTCCCGCGTATCTGTGCAGGTAGAGGCGGTGCGTGTTCGGAAAATGGCACACTAACGGCTCGATAGACTCCGCCCTGTGGCCGCCTACATCCGCAAAGTCCGCACCGCCTCGGGAGCAACCGCGGTGCAGATCGCGGCCAAGCAAGGCCGCCGGGACAAGGTCCTCGAGCACCTCGGGTCCGCCCACACCGACAGTGAACTCGCCGCCCTGCTCGAGATCGCTCGAACAAAGCTGCTCGCCGGCCAGCAAGAGCTCGACCTCGGCCTCGGCGCCACCAGTGCAGCACCGACGATCACCGGGAAACGATCCCGCTGGCTGATCGAGTCCATCGCTGCTGCGTGGCGACACCTCGGCTTCGACGTGGTCGACAACGAAGCGTTCTTCCAGCTGGTCGTGGCCCGGCTCGTCGAGCCGACGTCGGTGGCGGACGCGGGCAGAGTGCTGCGCGAGATCGGGATCGCCCCGGCACACCGCAACACCTTCGTGCGGACCCTGCAGCGATGCACCGCCGACGGCTACCGCGACGACATCGCGCAACGCTGCTTCGCCCATGCCGCCACCGCAGGGGACCTGAACCTGCTGCTCTACGACGTGACCACCTTATACTTCGAAGCCGACAAGGAAGACGACCTGCGCAAGGTCGGGTACTCCAAGGAGCGCCGGGTCGATCCACAGATCGTCGTCGGGCTGCTCGTCGATCGCACCGGATTTCCGTTGGAGATCGGGTGTTTCGAAGGAAACCACGCTTCAGACCCGCACCATCGTGCCCATCGTGCGGCAGTTCCAGGCCCGCCACAGTATCGAGGGTGTGGAGATGGTCATCGCCGCCGACGCCGGGATGCTGTCGGCGACGAACCTGAAGGATCTCGATGCGGCCGGACTGAAGTTCATCGTCGGCTCGAGGGTGACGAAGGCGCCGGCGGATCTGGCCAGCCATTTTCACTGGAACGGGGACGTGTTCACCGACGGACAGATCATCTTTCGCCGTGACCCCACGGCACGCCAAGAGCACGGTCAACGACATCGGTCGCCGCGGCGAGCCGGTGTGGGAGCCGACCGACACGTCGGCGTGGCGGGCGATCTGGGCGTACTCGGCCCCGCGTGCCGTGCGGGACAACCAGACCCTGAACGCGCAGGAAGCCCGGGCCCGGGAGGTCGTCGACGGCACCCGCACCACCCGCACACCGAGGTTCGTCAAGACCACCACGAAGGGCAAATCCCTCGACAGCGACGCTCTGGCCCGGGCGCGGTCACTCATCGGGCTGAAGGACTACGTCACCAACCTGCCTGTCTCGCTGATGAATCCGCGGGAAGTGATGAAGAAGTACCACGATCTGTGGCACGTCGAGCAGTCGTTTCGGATGTCGAAGACGGATCTGCGGGCCCGTCCGATTTTCAGCCACACCCGGGAATCGATCGAGGCGCACCTGACCATCGTGTTCACCGCATTGGCGATCTCACGGTATCTGCAGGATGCGACCGGGATGTCGATCAGGAAGATCGTGCGGACCCTACGACCTCTGCAGGAAGTCACCGTCACGATCGCCGGCCACGAGCACACCGCCTTCGATCCGCTCACCGACGACGCCGTGCACATCCTCGACTCCCTCGGCATCGCGAATCCCCGCCCGGGGTTGGCACACTAATCTGGTGCAACTCGGGCGCCGACCATTGTTTCAGTTCAACGACGACGTACGAGACCGCTCCGGTGACAGGATGCGCACCGGCGAGCACGACGTCGGCACGCTGCGAAGTGAGCGGGAGATGGTACTCGACCAGCATCTCGACATCGCCAAGGCCGGCATCGACCAGATCCTGCGCGAGAACCGGCAGGCTTCGGCTCCACGACTTCTGCTCGGCCTCACTTGGGCGGCGGCCGGTGTGAAACAACATCTGCTCCAACAACTGCTCCGCCACTGAATCGGGTCGATCGAGATCGACGATCCGGCGGGCAGATGTACGAAGCAACGTCACGGTCAGGTCCCCTGGGCAGCACGAATTCAGTCGTGCGGGTGGGGGCATGTCCGTAGCTGCTCATCGCAGCGGAAGTCCGTCGGGCCGCAGTGGAAGGTTAGCGGAGGGGCAGGCTCCGTTGGCACCCGGCAGGGTGCGTGTGTACGACCCGAATTAGCTCATGTTTTCGGGATGAATGGTTGCCTACGCCTGTGACCTGCTGATTCTCGTCGAGATCGGTCTGATTTCACGCACTAACGAAATGAGCCAACGTGGGAAATCGACAGGTTGAACACCGTCACAATTGGGCCCCGATCGATGAGTAGGGCGCCGCCATGCGAGTGAGCGCCGGCTCAATGTTAGGGGCAGTGCTATTCTCGCGCGCTAATATGTAGATGGTCGCCGTTCACGCGGACTCGTCGATCGGACTGGTTCCTATACCCAAGATGTCGGGGCTATCCCTGGCGCACTGCTCGAGCAATTATCTTCCCGATGGCGCATCCTAAGGGAATCGGGACAGCGTTGCCGATTTGCCTCGCGATCGCGGTCTTGGATCCCACCCATTGATGATCCTCGGGAAATCCTTGTATGCGGGCTGCCTCGTAATGTGTAATTGCCCGGTTCTCGGAAGGATGTATATATCGACCCTTTTCCGGCTTGAAGAACTCTGTCCGAATTGTGACCGACGGTCGATCCCAGTGTAAGCGTCCCATTACATCGGCCGACCCAGACTTGTGATTGCGCCAGCAGTTGGAGAGCAAATGATCTGGGATGTCGAATCGATTTCCGCCTGGAGGAATCCAGCCGAACCGCTCCAGCGAAACTCTCTCATATCGTCTGGTGAGATGCAATTCAGACGATTTGAATGCGCCGGGAAGTGTTTTGCCCCCGAACTCGATGTAAGAATCGGGAAGTTCTGTTTCGGTAACCGTTTGTGCGACACCATCGAGAACCTCACGCACAGTAACATGCGTGTCGATGTGCGTGGGCTCGGGCATGCCAGGGGAGGGTAGGTCTCGATGCCACCCGACGACAATGGTTCGTTTGCGTACTTGAGCGGCTCCAAAATGAGCGGAATTCAAGACAAACGCGTTGAAATCGTAGTCCTCAAGCTTTCCCCCAGGTTCAGTACTTCGGCGGAACAATTCAAACTCTGGCGAATGCAGGAATTGGGGGACGTTTTCCATTATGAAGTAGCGCGGTGTCGCGCGGCGGACTGTCTCGGCATACTGCGACCAGAGCGTATTTCGTGCATCCGCCGCGTCCTGCCGTCCCAGTGAGGAGAACCCCTGACACGGTGGACCGCCAGCGACCACATCAACGTCGGGAACATCCTCGTCAACCAGCCAGTCCTCGATCTTGCCGGCATAGACGTGGGTCCGAAATGTAGTGGCGAAAGTCGCTGCCGCCGCGACGTCCATCTCAACTGCCAGGATTGGCTTGAAGCGCTTGTCTGCAGCATGCAGACCTACGGAAAGCCCTCCGGCACCTGCAAAGAGATCGAGGGTGCGGATGACTGAAGCTCGCGGCATGGGCACACCATAGCCTGCGGTTCAGACAGCAATCGAACAGTACCCGATGCGCTTCGGCACGATCCTTCCGGAGACACCTGAGATCCGACAATGACGGTAGGCGGGAGCCCCCGCTAGTCCACCGTGGATCGTCGTCTCCCTCCCCACGTCATCGGAGGCCTCACGCTGATCGCTCGTTGGAGGTGACACTGTTCGGCCTGGAACGGCTGCCAATCGACGACATCTCGCCGCCGTTCGATGGAGGATCGGACAAGGCCGGGATCGAGCCCTATATCCTCTCCTTCGATGCGGCCACGGAGGTCGGTGTCGATCATGAACAGGCGCATGTCCTTAAGGGGGCGAATGACAACCGACGAGATTTCAGACGAGCAGGTGGAGCAGCTGTACGAGGTGTTCCTCAAGTTCACCGAGTCGATGACTCCTCACGATGCCGTGAAGAATCTGCGGTTGTTCGGAGCGGACGAATCGGTGATCAAGCTGGTGCGTGAGAAGCATGACGCCGAGAGCCTTCGGATTCGTGAACTCGATGAGCCGCCGTCAGTGTTCCTCCACGGACGGCCCACCTGGTACACGGGTCCGGACATGGACAAGGACAAGAACTGGCCTGCCCTTCTGGGGTCCATGCGGAAGAAGGACTTCGGGGAGGAGAACATCCGGTCGGTCGACGAGTCCTCGACGAAGATCGTCGCCTTGCTCGACCACCCAAAGCAGGACGAGTTTCGGACTCGTGGGCTCGTTGTCGGCTTCGTCCAGTCCGGCAAGACCACCAACTTCACCGCCGTGATGGCGAAGGCCGCCGACCGCGGCTACAAGCTGTTTATCGTGCTGTCGGGCATCCATAATGCGTTGCGCCGACAGACCCAGATTCGGCTCGTCAAGGACCTGGTCGACTCAAACCCGGGGCAATGGCACCAGGTCACCAGCGAGACCCAGGACTTCGTCCCGCCGCCGAACCCGAAGGCCTTCTTCGCGGCCAAAGGGCAGTGCCTGCTGCTAGTGGTGAAGAAGAACCCCGTCGTTCTCCGCAAGCTCAGCAAGTGGCTCGGCTCGGCAGGTGAGTATCTCGAGAAGTGCCCGACGCTGATCATCGACGACGAGGCCGACCAGTCTACGGTCGCCACCCCGAAGATCAACCCGCTGCTCTTCGACGTGCTGAACAAGTTTCCGCAGGTCGGGTATGTCGGATACACGGCGACGCCGTTCGCGAATCTCCTGATCGACCCGTCGGTCGAGGAGGATTTCTACCCCCGCGATTTCATCGTCAACCTGCCCCAGCCCAACGGGTACCACGGTACCGAGGTGCTCTTCGGGCGTGATCTTCTCGCCGGTGAGGATCCTGAGGACCTCCCCGGTGGCTGGGACATGATCCGGGAGGTCCCTGAGGACGAAGTCGACGATCTCAAACCAAAGAACAAAAAGGAAGCGGCCGATTTCGAACCGGCGATCACCCACTCCCTCCGTGCTGCGGTGGAGTGGTTCTGGCTGGCCACCGCCGCTCGTAGAGTTCGCGGCGGCGGCAACCCGCATTCGACGATGCTCGTGCACACGACCACCGAAACGCGCGTGCACGAGGCGTTCAAGGAGCCTCTGCTGCATCTACGTGCTCGGACACTGGAGCGGTTGGACGCCAGCGACATAGTGTACGTGGAGCGTCTGCGTGCGACGTGGGATCGGGAGACCGCTCGGGTTTCGGCGAGCGACTTCGGGGAAGAAGGGGTGCCGTTCGAGCAGGTGCTCGGCGAGCTCCGAAACGTTGTCCGAGACACCCGCGTGATCATCGACAACTACCGCAGCAAGGACCGCCTGAACTATGAAGCTGGCCCGGTGACGGCAATCGCCGTCGGCGGCAGCACCCTCTCCCGCGGTCTCACCCTCGAGGGCCTGGTCTCGAGCTTGTTCGTCCGCGCAGTGTCTGCCTACGACACATTGCTGCAGATGGGTAGGTGGTTCGGGTATCGGAACCACTACGCGGATCTGCCTCGGATTTGGATGACCGACGAGCTCGCCGGGTGGTTCAGACACCTCGCAACGGTCGAGGCGGACATGCGGCAGGACATCAACCGCTACATGACGTCCAACGAGACCCCTCTGACCTTCGCCGTCCGTCTTCGGTCGCACCCCAAGTTGAGCATCACATCTAAGGCGAAGATGACGAGCGCGGTTCTCGCACACGCCGCGTATGGCGGACAGCTCGTGGAGGCGCGGTTCTTCGACGTCTCCGCCGCAGGGCGTGAGTGGCTGGCCGGTAACGCGGCGGCCGCCCGGGCCCTCGTGGCGGCCGCTGCTAAAGACGGCGTCCGCCATGAGCATGTCCGGAAGCAGACGGCGCTTTTCACCGACGTTCCTTACGACGACGTCATCGACTTCCTTAGAGCCTACGAATTCCACCAGGAGTCGTCGGACGGCGACCGCGACCGCCTCGTCAGCTACATCACCAAGCGGGTCCGGGCAGGAGCCCTGCTGCGCTGGAGCGTCGCTGTGATCGGGAACGGCCGGGACGAGACCGAGCCTCGGGACATGGGTGGGGGAGTGTGCGTGCGGATGGTCAAGCGCGCCCGACTGGGGCAGAAGGACCAGGTCCTCGGTGATGTCGCAGATATCAAGACCTTGAGCAGCCGGCGGGACGAGACCATTGATCTCCTCCTCGACGGACCGGTACCGGCGACGCACAAGGAGATCCTCGAGCTGCGGCAGAAGCAACGTCCCGATCAGGGCCTCTTGCTGATCTATCCGATCGAACCCGAGTCCGACACCGGGGACAAGGTCGGCCGTCGACCCCTTGCCGCGCCGACCGACGACGTCGTGGTGGGGGTCACCATCGTGTTCCCCGAGCCCCGCCCGGGAAGCATGGATTCCGACGTCGAGTATTTCAGCGCCGATTTGTCCAATGTCGCGGTCGAAGTGGAAGACGACTCCGTTCTTGAGCAGGACGACGAATCCTTATGACGGTCAACGGTGGACAGCTCCAGCACCTCTGGACCGCCGTGGCCGCACAGCCGGCGACGAAGGCGTTCCGGACAGCCGAGGTCGGCGTCAACTCCGTCCGCGGTCCATTGCTCGCCGCGGTTGACCGCTCGGGCCGGCGCGCGCTGCTCATTCCGATCCTGGCGAAACAGACCCTGCAAGAGGATCTCGACGGTCAGGCGGTTGTCCTGCGCAGGCGCGCGTTGGAGGACGAGCAGAGTTACCGCACGTACGCGTGCCTGGAGCTGGTCGACGCAGATCAGGCAGATCTGTTCACCGCGTTGTGTGTCGAGATAATCGAGCGGGTCGCCGCGCACCCGGACAAGGCCGTGGCCGGGCTCCGGAAGGCGCTTTCCGACTGGAAAGCTCTCCTCGCCGGTGCACGCGAGACGCTGTCGCCGTCCGTCTTGGCCGGGCTGTTCGGTGAGCTGTACGTGCTACGCGAAATGCTTGGGCAGGATCCGGGCGCTGTCGCGTTCTGGACCGGCCCGGAGCGGATGGCACAGGACTTTCACCTCAGGGTCGACGCCGTCGAGGTCAAGACCACGATGGCCGCGGAGGGGCGTCGGGTGCAGATCAACGGCGCCACGCAACTCGATCTCGCGACGCCAGGACGGCTGATCCTCAGATGGTTCCGACTCGGGACGGGGCAGGGCATCTCGGTGCCCGCACTCGTCGACGAGATCATGGAACTGTCGGACGACCCGCCCGCATTCGGGAAGCTCCTGCAGGAGTATGGCTATCGCGAAGCCGAGAGCGAGATCTACGCGCGGCAGTTGTTCGAGGTCCTCGAGCACCGTGCCTACGAGGTCGGACCGGCCTTCCCCCGGGTCGTCGCGACCAGCTTCGTAGGGCACGCGGTGCCTGCTGGCGTCGAAGATATCGTCTATGTCGTCGATCTGGACTGCGCCTCTGCGGCCGCGGTCCGCCTCGACGACGAGGAGCTTGCGCAGTTCATGAGGCAGTCGTGACGACACCGCAGTGGTGGTCTCAGCCCTTCCCTCCGACCGGCGCGATTGCGTCGGAGGGCATCCGTAATCAGCTCGGCCGCCCCCCTGTGGACCCGTTGACAGTGTTTGTCCGGGAGACCGCGCAAAACTCCTGGGATGCCCGGCTGCCGGGAGTGCCGACGACCTACCGGCTTGAGTTGACGACCGTTTCGCCGACCCACCGGCCCGCGTGGGAGCGGCTGCTGACCCCGTCTCCACAAACCCAGCCTTTCCTTCGGGTCCGTCAGGCCCTGCGGACCCCGAACCTCAGGCTACTGTCGGTAGTGGACCGGGGCACCAAAGGCCTCGGCGGGCCGACGCGCGCGGACGAGCTCGCGCGAGACCGTCGGGACTGGGTCTCATTCGTGCTCAATGTCGGCGAAAAGCGGGACACCGTCCAGGGCGGTGGCACGTACGGCTACGGCAAGGCCGTGCTCTATCGGCTCTCACAGGTCGGGACCATTCTGGTGTACACCCGGACCGAGATTGCCGGCGTCGGGCTGACCTCTCGACTCATCGGCATCGCTCTCGGCGACTCGTACGACAGCCGCGAGCGCGCCGACGCGCAGGCCCGCCCGTACACTGGGCGCCACTGGTGGGGCGACGTCCAGGGCGAGCACGTCGAGCCGCTGGTCGGCAACCAAGCGGACAGCATCGCGCGGATGCTCGGACTGCGTCCGTTCGCCGAGCACGAGTCGGGCACCACCTTGATCGTCCTCGATCCTGATCTTGAGGATTTCGACGACATCGAGTCGGCGGCGCAACACCTTGCCGACACCATCGCCTGGCAGCTGTGGCCGATCATGCTCCCGGAGCGGGGTGACCGGCGCTTGGTCCCGGAGGTCGTCGCGGGCGGTCGGACGTACGCCGTTCCCGATCCGGCGAAGACCTATCCGCTGCGGATGTTCGTCTCCGCCTATCGCCGTCTGGCATCCGATCGGGGGATGGCATTGGAATGCAAGAGCCCTCGCAAGTTGTTGGGCCGTTTCGCAATCGACAAGGCCGTGGTAGTTCCGCTGTCTCCCGATTCGGTGCCGTTGGCCGCCAGCTACGCGGGCGTGGACGGGGATCCGCATCATGTCTGTCTGATGCGCTCGCCCGAGCTGGTAGTTCAGTACTACAAGGGGCCCGAACCCAGTTCGGTGAACAAAGCATACGCGGGCGTCTTTCGAGCCGACGACGACCTCGATGAAACCTATGCAGCTGCCGAACCACCGACCCACGACCAGTGGGTGCATGAGCAACTCACCGGCCACTCCAAGACTTTCGTGAAGGTCACCTTCACCAGGATCAGAGAACAACTGTCAGCGTTTCGAACTTCGGTGACGACCACCACTGCGTCCACGAGTGGAGTCGCATTAGGTGCCGCGAGCAACTTTCTTGGTGGACTCGTCGCGGCAGCGTTCGCGACTGAATCCGACGGGTCGGATGCCGGCGGTGACGGTGACGCTGTCATGGGCAGCGGCCGTGGTGTCGCCGGGGGTGTCTCCGGCGCCGGTCGAGCGGGTCGATCCTCGCCGAATCCGCGGGATCGAGTTCGCGTCGGCGCCGTCGGCGAGCCCCGCGTCGAGGAACGCGACGGTGATGTCGTCGTTGTCCAGCGGTTCGCGGTGACCGGACCGGCCCCTGTTCGCCTCAATGCTCGTCTAGCCGTGGCCACCTGGGAGGGCCGTGAGGGAGAGGCACCGGCCGGCGCAGCCGTACCCACGGTTCGCTGCTGGGTGACGCCCGCGGGTGTGGAGCAGACCGAGGCGTGCATGGTGGATAGCCCGTGCGAGGTCGACCTTGTCGTCGATCCCGTGCCGGACACCGTGACCGACATCGCGGTCGTCGGCTCCACCGTCGGAGAGGATGCCGCATGAGTCGGGCGTTTCCGTTCACTCGTCCACCGGCGGACGTCGTCGTGGCAGGACCGTGGTCCCGCGCAGCAGCCGACGGTACCGAAGAGCTTCCGCGGGAACTGCCCGACTGGGACTACGACACCGTCCTCTCGATCCGCCGGCCGGTGCAGGTCGACGGCCTGCGCGCACGTCGGCTCAGTGGACTCGTCGACGATGCCGACCTTGACCTCACCGTCCGCTGGGCGGCATCGAGCTCCGCGCTGCGAGGGCGGGCGTGGCGTGCCAGGGTGCCGGCGCGCGACGGGATCGAGTTGAACATCGAGTTCGACCTCGACGGTGATGAACTCGGCGGCATCCTCGAGCTCGACACCGTCCTCACGTTGCGCCGGTCCACCGACGGCGCCTCCGCGGCCGCGGCCCGCCGCCCGGGTAGTGTGCTGTGGAACGACAAGTTCTCGACCCGGTTGCAGGGTGACGCAGTCCTGTTCCCGCTCGCGATCGTCGACTTCCACGACCTGCCCTACCCGACCAGAGCCAGCTGGTACCTTGAGGTCGGTGAGGATCTTGAGGCCGCCGCACTCGGGTCCATCCTCCTGCTCACCAACGAGCGGCGGGAGATCGTAGTCAACGCCCTCGCCGGTGCGGGCTCGCCCACCGATGCCGATCGGAGGGTCCTCTCCACCCTACGCACCGATGTCCAACGAACCCTCATCGAGCGAGCGCTGACGCACGAAGATTTCGCCGACGACGTCGACTACCCGACAGGATCGTTGGGTGCCCTACTCGCGGCCGTGCTCCGTATGACCTTCCCGGCGTTCACCTTAGAGGCGCTGCGGCGCGAGCGACTGTCTGAGCCTGCGCTGTTCACGAGCCGCATCCAGGACGCTACGAATCTCTTGGCGGCGCCGTGACCAGTGTGCTCTACCCGCGTCTCCTCGACCGAGCCGCCCGCGAACTGCACCAGCAGTACACGCACGCGACCCTCGAGCAGCTGCACGATCGTGCCGCGTTCGCTCATCGGTCCGCGGTGTTCGCGGCGACGGGTGGACGTCGGGTCACCGAGGACGAACTCCACGATCTCAGAGATCGAATCGTCAAGGCGGCGGAAAACGCTGGCTTCCCGGAGGAGGGTCGGCGTGCGGACCGTGCGAGCTTCGACCTGGAAGTCGCCCAGCTCCTCCACGAGCGATCCGGGTTGGTGGCAGCCGAAGCGTCCGTCCGCTCGATCTGGGCATTCCTCGCCCTCGTGCTTCTCCCGGACGTCTCCTATTGGCGCTACCCCAGCCCTCCGGCAGACCGAGTCATCGGCACGGACATCACGCGCCACGTCTGGGGACGCCTGTGGTGGCGCGCGCACCTCCTCGTCCTGCCTCAACAGGTGGAGCGCTATCGACTCCTCGACGCATTTGGCGAGGCGGCATTCGACCAGATCTTCGCTCGGCGCAAGTCCTTGGGCGGCAGCCGTGCACTTGTGCGGGCGCTCGCCGAGACCTGGCCCAGCATCGAACGCAGTGGTGTGAACGACCGCCAGCTCCTGCGTGACGTGCTCAAGCGACTCCTCCGAACGAGCGGAGTCGTAGAGTTCGAAGCCCTGGATGAAGACGAGCTTCGGCGACAGGTTGCCGAAGCAGCGGCCGAAACGGTGGCCGTCCTCGCCGAGGACACTCCACCGTCGGGGCGGCAGCATGCCCGGTACGGTTAGGTGTTCCTGGCCAGGATGCCTGGCACCAAATGCGTTGGTTCTAAGAGGGAACCGCTGCGCGGATAGGAAAATCTGCATCTTGGTGTTGGGAGGAACTGCTGGAGCGATGTACCCTGTGCCGAAGCCGTACCCGAGGAGTTCCGTGACGAGGCCGTGCGTGTGGTGCGCACTCAAGCGCCGATCCGGCAGCTGAAGCAGATTGTCGCGGGTTTCGTCTCGTTAGTGTGCGAGTTCAGAACCCCGAGTTCCGGTCTAGGCGGCCTGCATGTCGATAAAGTGATGAGGCTCATCGAAAGTGGATCTGGCGCACTTTCCGTGAAGCCTCTGCCACGCTTCACTATTCGAGGTGGACGACGCGCTTCCGCAACAGGTCGAGGTTGGCGCGCCCGTACATCTGTCGCTTGAGCATTTTGATTCTGTTCACGTGCCCTTCGACAGGCCCGGAGTTGTGTTCGAGGGTCAACCCGGCGGTGACGGCATCGAGGTCACGGCGCAGGCCGGCGGCGAAGGACCGCAGGGCCGGTGATCCGGTGGCGTCGACGCTGGTCATCCAGCTGATGAGTTCGAGTCCGCGCCGCTCGACCATGATCTCGGCGAAGCCGCGAACGTGCTCGCGCAGGGCGGTCAGTGCGGGACTGCGTTCGAGGATGTCGGTAAGGCGGCGACTGTCGGCGTCGGTGAGACGGTCGGGTCGAGAGGTCAACCACCCGGTGACCTGCCGGGCGGATGGCGCCGGCGGTGGCGCCGGCCGCGTCCGGTGCGCAACACGCAGTGGTGCCAGGAACCGGCGGACGGTCTTGGCGCTGCCTCGGTAGCCGCGATCGGTGATCTCCGCGGTCAGGCGGGTGGCATCGGTGCACCCCGCGGCGAAGCGGTCACGCAGGTAGGTTTCGTGTTCGCTGAGCAAGGTGGGTCCTGCTATCCGGGTGGTGGTCAGCAGTTCGTCGAGGTCATGGGCGCGGGCGAAGCGGCGGACGGTCTTGCGGTCGAGGCTCAGTTTCCTGCTGATCGCCGAGATCGTCATCCCGTTCGAGACGAGTTGTTGCACGGTGGCGTGCCGTTCCCTGGTGCGGGTGATCAACCGGCCGTCCGGCCACTCGGCATTTGTAGTGCTGGTACCACAGTCGATCTCGTTGGCAGTGGTGTCGGTGGCGACCTCGCCGGGGTCGACGGGTTCGGTCGGTGGGCGAAGATCGCAGCGGTGCCGAACCACGGTGTCCTCGACCGCGCCGACGAGGTTGTGCCACAGGTGCCACCGGTCGGCGACCTGCACCGCATTCGGTGCGCCGACGCGCACGGCTTCGGCGTAGGCCCCCGCCCGGTCGCGACACACCACCTCGGCACCGGGATGCTCCCGCAGCCATGCGGCGACGGTCTCGCTGGTGCGGTCCGGAAGCAGGTCGATCGGCCGGCTCGTGGTCAGATCCACGATCACGGTGCCGTAGACGTGTCCGCGGCGGACGGCGAAGTCATCGATGCCGAGTACGGGCGTGGCGCCGATCGGCCGGTCGGGGATCGCGCGCACCGTTCGCAGCAGGGTGTCGCGGCCGACCGTGATCCCGAGCCTGGCTGCCAGGCGGGCGCCGGCGCGACCGGCCATTGCCAGACCGATCGCCTCGAGCACTGCGTCGAGCACCGTAGTGCGGCGGGCGCACCGTCTCGTCAAACCGGCTATCTGTTCGGCGAATGTAATTGCCTTGCAGTCGGTGTTGAGACAGAAGAATCGGCGCACAGTCAGTACGAGAACGACCGGGCGGGCACCGATTGTCGTGTCGGCCGGTCTGCGTCGGTATCGGGAATGGACCCGGCTCGACGGCGTGTCGCATTTCGGGCACCGTGCTTCGCTGCGGTGAGGGTGGGCGTGGATCCGGATCGTGGATCCGACGAGGCGGACGGCGTCGACAACGACGTCGGTCAGATGCGGCAGCAAGGCCGCCGGGAGCGCAAGGTCACACCATGATGATCTTGGTCTATGCCGAGTCGTCCCTGATCAGGGGCACGTCAGGACCTTCACGGAAAGTGCGCCAGATCCTCGAAAGTGCTCAACTGTGCTCGGTGGAAGTGCCCACCCGTGAGCAGGGTTCACTGTAGCGGTTGCCGGGTGCCGGTGGTGGCCTGTCGGAGCTTTTCGGCTCGGGCGTGGTGGTCGCGCAGGCGGTAGGAGTCGCCGTCGAGATTGAGGACCACGGAGCGGTGCAGGAGCCGGTCGAGCATCGCGGCGGCGACGGTGGTGTCGCCGAGGACCTCGCCCCATTCGCCGACACCGCGGTTGGTGGTGATGACGATCGAGGTTTTCAGATATCGTTGCGCCACAACTTGAAACAACGCGGATGCGGCCTCGCCGGGCAGCGGTAGGTAGCCGAGTTCGTCGATCACCAGCAGCGTGGGTCCGGCGTAGAACCGCATCGTCGTCGCCCATCGGCCCTCGATCGCGGCGCGGTGGCAGCGGGCTGCGAGGTCGGCGGCGGTGGTGAAGTAGGTGCGGTAGCCGGCGTGCGCGGCGGCCCGGGCGAGCCCGACCGACAGGTGTGTCTTGCCGACTCCGGGCGGGCCGATGAGCAGGACGTTCGTCGCGGTTTCGAGGAACCGGCAGGTGCCCAGCTCGGCGATCAGCGCCCGGTCGAGGCCGGGCGCGGCGTCGTAGTCGAAGTCCTCGAGTGAGGCCGGGGTGGGCAGGCACGCGAACCGCAGCCGCCCGGACAGGCGCCTGGCTTCGGTGGCGTCGACCTCGATCGAGAGCAGCTGTTCGAGGGTGGCGGTCATCGACAGGCCCTGTTTCTGCGCCCGGTCGAGGACCGACGGCAGGGCTTCGGCGGCGTCGTGCAGCTTGAGCGTCGCCAGGTGTCCGCGCAGGCGCTGGTAGAGGCTCGTGGCCTGCGGGGTGGTGGCGATGGTGGTGTCGGAGGCGGGCGTGGTGGTCATGCGAGGGTGTTCCTTCCACGGGCAGCGCGCTCGTAGGCGGCCAGGTCGGTGACCGTCGACCGCGCCGTGATCGACGTCGATTCGGAGTCGGTTGTGTTGTTGCGCAATGCTTCTGCCGCAGCGAGGGCGTCGGGTCCGGGTGGGATGCGTTCCTTGCGGCGGTGCGGCCGGCCACCGGTGGCGGCGCCGGCCATCGCGGCCTGTTCGAGGGCGTGGACGTGGCCGTGGTCGCGGACCACGGCGCCGGCCCCGTCCGGAGCCAGGCGGTGCCGGGCGACGGTGATCTGCGAGGCGGTGACGATGTCGATCACCTCGCCGCCGAGGACCCGGGTGACGGCGACCTGCGCCGACGCCAGCTCCGGGGGCACCGAGTAGCGGTTGCCGCGGTAGGGCACCAATGCCTGCCGGGAGACGGTCCGCGGTTCGCGCAGCACCACCGGATACGGGCTCGCCGGCACCGGCGTCAACGGTTCGCGGGCGGCGACGGTCAGCACCGAGGCCTTGCCGTCGGCGGTGGCCCGCAGCCGGGAATCGGCGCGCAGGCTGCAGAACCTGTCCACGCTCGCCTGGGCCTGCTCGACGGTGATCTCGTCCGCCACACTTCGCCACCACCTTTGTGCGGCAGTGTGATGGGCCTTCTCGACCACCCCTTTGCGGTTCCCGGACCGCGGTGGGCAGATCGCGACCGTCACGCCGTAGTGCTTGGCGACGCCGGCGAACGTGGCGGTGACCTTCCCGCTGTCGGGGTGAGCGACCGTGGCCATCCGATCGAACCGCCAGGTGCGGGTCAGGCCGCCGAGCTTGCGACAGACGCGGTCGAGGCCGTCGATCGGATGCGGCTGGGTCATCGCCGGGGCGAGCACCCCGCGCCAGCGTCCCGAATGCGCCAACGAGCCGACCAGCAGATACGCGGTCTTGCCCCAGCCCCACGACGCGGGTGGGTCCGGCAGCTCGACCCAGTCCCACTGGGTTTCCTCCCCCGGCGGGTGCTCGATCACCGCGTTCGGGCGCTCCGTGGCGCCCGCGCAGGATGGGCAGACCGGGCGCAGGTTGCGGGTGCGGATCTGGCGGGTCAGCGTCTGATACGACGCGGTGTAGCCGAGGTCTTCGAGTTCGTCGCACAAGGTCCGCGCCCACAGGTGCGGGTCCTCGCGCAGCCGGGCCGTCACGTAGTCGACGAACGGCTCGAACGGGTCCTCACCGGCCCGTTTGCGCACGCCCGGCGTGGTGACGCCATTGATGTAGTTGCGGATGGTGCGCCGGTTGCGGCCGGTGTGCCGGGCGATCGCCGAGATCGTCCAGCCTCGCTTGTGCAGTGCGTGTATCTCCACATCGTCCTCCCATGTCAACATGAGAAAGCGGGTCTCCTTCGAGGTGCTGGTGCGTGGTCAGAGACCACCAGCATCGAAGGAGACCCGCCCTCATCGGCGGAGCCACACGGGTGAGCACTTACGGTGAGCAGGACTGGGCATTTTCAAGGATCTGGCGCACTTTCCGTGAAGGTCCTGACGTGCCCCTGATCAGGGACGACTCGGCATAGACCAAGATCATCATGGTGTGACCTTGCGCTCCCGGCGGCCTTGCTGCCGCATCTGACCGACGTCGTTGTCGACGCCGTCCGCCTCGTCGGATCCACGATCCGGATCCACGCCCACCCTCACCGCAGCGAAGCACGGTGCCCGAAATGCGACACGCCGTCGAGCCGGGTCCATTCCCGATACCGACGCAGACCGGCCGACACGACAATCGGTGCCCGCCCGGTCGTTCTCGTACTGACTGTGCGCCGATTCTTCTGTCTCAACACCGACTGCAAGGCAATTACATTCGCCGAACAGATAGCCGGTTTGACGAGACGGTGCGCCCGCCGCACTACGGTGCTCGACGCAGTGCTCGAGGCGATCGGTCTGGCAATGGCCGGTCGCGCCGGCGCCCGCCTGGCAGCCAGGCTCGGGATCACGGTCGGCCGCGACACCCTGCTGCGAACGGTGCGCGCGATCCCCGACCGGCCGATCGGCGCCACGCCCGTACTCGGCATCGATGACTTCGCCGTCCGCCGCGGACACGTCTACGGCACCGTGATCGTGGATCTGACCACGAGCCGGCCGATCGACCTGCTTCCGGACCGCACCAGCGAGACCGTCGCCGCATGGCTGCGGGAGCATCCCGGTGCCGAGGTGGTGTGTCGCGACCGGGCGGGGGCCTACGCCGAAGCCGTGCGCGTCGGCGCACCGAATGCGGTGCAGGTCGCCGACCGGTGGCACCTGTGGCACAACCTCGTCGGCGCGGTCGAGGACACCGTGGTTCGGCACCGCTGCGATCTTCGCCCACCGACCGAACCCGTCGACCCCGGCGAGGTCGCCACCGACACCACTGCCAACGAGATCGACTGTGGTACCAGCACTACAAATGCCGAGTGGCCGGACGGCCGGTTGATCACCCGCACCAGGGAACGGCACGCCACCGTGCAACAACTCGTCTCGAACGGGATGACGATCTCGGCGATCAGCAGGAAACTGAGCCTCGACCGCAAGACCGTCCGCCGCTTCGCCCGCGCCCATGACCTCGACGAACTGCTGACCACCACCCGGATAGCAGGACCCACCTTGCTCAGCGAACACGAAACCTACCTGCGTGACCGCTTCGCCGCGGGGTGCACCGATGCCACCCGCCTGACCGCGGAGATCACCGATCGCGGCTACCGAGGCAGCGCCAAGACCGTCCGCCGGTTCCTGGCACCACTGCGTGTTGCGCACCGGACGCGGCCGGCGCCACCGCCGGCGCCATCCGCCCGGCAGGTCACCGGGTGGTTGACCTCTCGACCCGACCGTCTCACCGACGCCGACAGTCGCCGCCTTACCGACATCCTCGAACGCAGTCCCGCACTGACCGCCCTGCGCGAGCACGTTCGCGGCTTCGCCGAGATCATGGTCGAGCGGCGCGGACTCGAACTCATCAGCTGGATGACCAGCGTCGACGCCACCGGATCACCGGCCCTGCGGTCCTTCGCCGCCGGCCTGCGCCGTGACCTCGATGCCGTCACCGCCGGGTTGACCCTCGAACACAACTCCGGGCCTGTCGAAGGGCACGTGAACAGAATCAAAATGCTCAAGCGACAGATGTACGGGCGCGCCAACCTCGACCTGTTGCGGAAGCGCGTCGTCCACCTCGAATAGTGAAGCGTGGCAGAGGCTTCACGGAAAGTGCGCCAGATCCATTTTCAATGAGCGCCATCAAAAGGCCACTCGCCGAGCTTAACCGGAGCTGCTGGTGTGCGAGAACTTTCTCGATCGTGTCGAGACCAGCAGGTCCTAGGCGTGTGTCATCATTCATATTGAGCCAACTTAGGACTCACCGATGTCAGGCCGGATCCAGCGCCTAACGGACGCCCCCGATTTTATGGGACGCATTCGAAAGTCGCGACGACGTACGCATCAGGTGTCCCGCTGCGGCAGCCCAAAGGGACTGTCGTTCAACTGGAGAACCGTCATTCCTACACGTGGTCGGTGTTGTCGACGATAGCCTGCTTCGAGGCTTGCTTGGCTCGGAACCGGACGACCGCCTGCCCGGGCGGGATGACGCTGCTCGGGAGGAACACCCTGAAGCCGAACATGCGGGTGGGATCCGCGCCTTCAGTCGTGTCTTTTACCGCGTAGACGAGGAGGGCGCCCCTTCTGGCCCCTGCGAGATCGCTGAGTCGCGGGTCAGTGTGGGCGTGCCCGGTAGCTATCCTGATCGCTGGCCCCCGGTGCTTGGGGTCCGTAGGCTCGCCCATGAGATTCCCGCGCTCGGTCCGGCGCCTACGCGAAACCACCGCAAACTCTCCTATCGTCCCGAAGTCCTCCTTAGCAATTCCACCCGGCTGTGGAGAGATGACAGCGAAGTCTTCGATCTTGTCCTGGAGTGATTCGAGGAACCGCAGGCGTGGGTCCACGACGCGTTCGCGGTAGTTTTCTAGCCAGATGTGGTTCCGGAGCAGGGCCAGCACGCGCGCGTATGACGCGATGCCGCATCGAGCCTCGAAAGTGTTCGTGAGCGGCTCGGTCTGCAAGAGCTGCCGCGGTGGGCCGAGCTCATTGAGGACCTCCTCCCAGAGAGAGAGGTTCGTCTCCAGCGCAGTCCTATCGATTGGATGGCCGTCGAGTCCGAACTCGGGGTCATGCTGCTGTTCGAGTACGGCGTTGAACATCTTGTTGGTTGCGGTGGGTTTCAGCCAAAAGAGGTGCTGGCTGACCAGGGGTGGGATGTCGATCGGGCGCATCTGCGGTCGGCCGTTGACAAGCTGGGAGTACGACCGCAGCTGCGTCCGAAACTCCTCCTCATCCTGCACGACCGCGTCGAATGCCTCAAGCAGATCGACTCGCTTCGTGCCGAACTTTTCGCTACGACCAATGAATACACGGACCAGATCCCTGTAGCCGTAGCGGAATCCGAACCAGCGTCCGGCTTGGGTAAGCGTGTCGTGCAACCTGGTTACGCGTCGGAAGTAGGTTACGGTGAGGCCCTCGACCGTGAATCCGCGGCTCAGCTTCGTGCCACCGACAAGGACGCGCCACACGCTGCCTTTGTCGAAGTCGAGTTGCTGCTGGTTGGCCTGAAGGTCCGTGTCGCCGTTGACGACGATGACCGGGTTCCCCGCATGTTCCGCGATGCGTGCCACCGCCTGGCCGATGTACGGCTTTAGTGCATCGAACGAGGGCACCGCTGGCACGCCGGCCTCGATCCGGGCGGCGGATACGGGAGCGAGGTCCTTGTCGTAGAGCTTTCGAAGTCTGTTAAGGCCCCTAGGGGTCGTGTATCCGGACTCCCCCCAGAGGGTTTGCACGTCCTGCATCACGTCCTTCTGTACGGCCATATAGACGGATTGGTGGACAAGCATCGTGTGGTGTCGGAAGGATAGTTGGGAATTTTTGTGCGCTCGGAAGAGCTTCACGGCGCCGGTTAGGACGAACATGTCCAATGCATCCTTCAGCTCCTGGAACCGGGCCTCTTGGTCGTCGGCCCGGAGATCGCGGATGAAGGCAGCGCGATTGGACTCGGCGGGATCCAGCTGCGTGGTGGTGGGGTCGAAGTCTTTGTCCACATCGGAGAAGTCGGCCGCTCCCATGTAGCCGAAGGGTCGTTTCAAACCAACGACGAAGTCCTTCGGGAACAGATCTTGGGCATCATCGGGGTCGATGAAGACGTTGGCGAATGGCGTCGCCGTGTAGCCGACGTACTGAGCTCGCGGCATGAGCCCTAGGAGCTCACCGATGCCGCGGTTGATTGCGGTTCTCTTGGCTACCTCTTTGCCTTCCTGTTTCGCCTTCGCGACCTTCTCGGGGTTGACCGTGTTCACCGAGGCCTGGTCTGACTCATCGTCGATGATCAGGACCGGGATGTCCTTGATCGAGTTCCGAACACGCTTCAGGTCTGCGACCAATTTGTCGATGACCCGCGCGTTCTTCTTGATGACGAAGAGTCCGGCTCGTGCTCGGGTGAGGTTCTCCGGTGCGTAGAGCGGAAGATCAGGTTGAATCTTGACGGGCTTAAGTTGGTCTGCTGCTCCGCCCAGTCCTTTGTAGTCGCCGGCTTGCCCGGTGTAGCGGGTGATGGACGGCTGTTGGGCGGTGTCGGGGTCGACGCCGAGGCGCATGAATTTGTACGGCCAGTCCTCATCCAGGCCGTAATCGAATTTGGGATCCGAGCTAACCTCGTCAAGGGTTCCATCGCCGAGGAGGTTCTCGACGCCCACGAGCTCCATGTCCAAACGGCGCTGAGTCTGGTCGCGCAGCAGGTCGATCATGCCCGTTAAGACGATGATGTAGCGATAGCCGGCGTCGATGGCCTTCGCCACGACACCGGTGAAGTTGGCTGTCTTGCCGCTCTGGACATATCCGACTACCAGGCCTTTGCTTTGGAACGCTTCCTTCCGGGTCGGATCCGCGAGACGCTCCAGGATTTGATCACTGGCGTTGTCGAGGTCTTGCACAGCGAGAGCTGGCCACTTCTTGACCTCGAGCAGGTGCCGCTCGTAGGCGTCCCAGTAGAATCGTCCGTGACGACGTTCTGAGATGTACCAGGGATCCCATTCGTCGCTGCTGATGACGATCGTTCCCTCTTCATGGGGCGGGTAGTGCATGGTGAGCCACTCAGACACAGCCTCGGTGACGCCGAGAGACTCGTAGATGCCGCGCCGCCGGTCGATGGTTCCTGGTAGCTGGTCACTCCAGTCAGGATCGATGACAGCGTCCCATCTGGCCAACCTGAGCCCGAAGTTCTGCCTCAAGGGGTCGTTGGGGGAAGCTTGTTGTAGGTGGGCCAGGAGCGAGTCATGCGAGACCTCGCCGCCGCCGTAATCCGAGGCTTCCATCTCGGCACGCTTGAGAAGATCCTTCGGCCGATCCTGCATGGCGCCGAGCGCGGCGAGGTAGGCGTTCACAGGGATAGTCATTCCGATTCCTCTGCGGGTCTCACGAGGCTGTGCAGAACCTCGGGTGTTGACTGTGTCAGCCCTGTGAGGTCCACCAGGTAGCGAAGGTCGACTATCCGGCTGATCTCAGGAATGAACTCGGCCAGGGCCTCTATGTGGATGGCGGGAAAGTTCTCGTCGACGCAGAATGCTGCCGGATGCGTTCTGAGCGTCCACGGCTTCGGATACAGATCAGCGTCTGCCTCCCGGTACCCACCCCTTGCCATCTCGGCCAGGAACGCCGCCGATCGGTGGCCGAGTCGGCTAGCGATTTCGCTGACGAGCTGAGGGAGGCTTCGTCCTTGATCTCCGGCCCCGGTGATCTGAATGGACAGCAAGAAGAGTTGCTTCGATTGCGTCTGCGTCAGTTGTGTCGGGGACGAGATCCAATGTCGCCGTCGCTCGGCGGAAGTCGTCTTCACTTCCAAGTCGAAGTCAGCGAAGGCGAAGTCATGTTCCTCGTCGGAGGGCCCAAGCCATCGGGCCATCGCGGCTTCAGCCCCGGATGTCGTGATGAGATGCTCCAGCACGAGGAGTTCGCCGTAGAGGCCGATCTGGTCCGACTCCGTCATCGCGGTCCGGGTGCTGAGGACGCTGCGGTACAGCCGGAGGACGTCCAGTACCGCCCTGTTGAACGACTGGCCCTCGAGTTGGACACGATCGAGGACCTGGCACAGGAGCGGGTACAGGTCCTCCAGGTGATCGACGGCGGCAACGCTGAACTCATTCCAGTCCTTCCCATTACGGCGCACTCGGGTAGCCGCGACATTCTCGTAGCGCGCACAATTGGGAAGTGGGCCCTCTGCTGGCACCCGGACCGCAAGACGCTTACCGGCCGGGTCGATCACCAGGTACCCGATCGGAGCGCCCTCCACTCTGAGAGTGCCAGGCAGGCCCTCTTCTACGTACCTCTTGACACCCTCGATCCCGAGATGCCGGGAAGCGCCGCCGGCCAACCGGTCAGTCATTGGCTTCAGCCTGAGCCGCGGCGGTAAGAATCGACTGCCAGATCTCGACGTTGTCCTTATCTCTCGGACCGTATGACGAACCCGTGAAGATGTCCTCGACGAGGAGGTAGAGGAGAGCCTTGACGACCGGAACGTCGTTGAGTCCGCCGCGACGCCCAGCCAACAAGGCCTTCCGGTACATGGTGTTGAGCCACAAAGTGTTCTGTGAGCGATCGACCTCGAAGAAGTCGTCACCTGGCAGCCACTTCCACCGGATCTCCATCGGGACACGGCCATCATGTATGGGCAGCTCGCAGGTGATCGCGCGCTTCACGGCGGGAGCCAATCCCGGACCGGGGGGAACGACCTCCTTGCGTCCTCTGTTCCGCTGGTTGCCGACTCGGTAGACGTTCTCGGCGGTCTCCAGGAATTCCGAGAACGTTGTTCCATCAGGTGCCATGGCCCTGCCAACGGCACGGATGAACTCCGGCTTCGGATGGACGGTGCTCTTCTCCATGCTCATCGAGAACAGATCCAGGGCATCGGAGATGTCTACCGCGACTCGGGCCAACTGGAGGCGACGGCTGGGCACGGTCGCTCCCTTCCAGTCACCGCCCTCCAGGAGCCGGTCGTTTCTGTAGAAATAGAAGCCCTGTCGTCGTTCCGGGTTTCCGTCGAGGCGGAAGTCGAGAGCCTCGCTGCGTGCTGGCCAAATGTGAGCATGGATGGGAAGGATCCGCCCCCCGGCCTTGCATTCGAATGTCTTAGGGTACCCGGCCTGGCCGCTTCGGCGATAACCGAACGGATCTACCGGATCGATCGTCTGGGGTGCGCCGGTCTCGCCCGAGTCGGCGTCGAGGACATCCAGGGTGATCGATATTGGGCTCTTCGCCAGTACACGATGTAGCACTAGGCCGAGGTGGGTGCGAAGTTCCTGAAAGGTTCTGGACAGGAAGTCGTCTGTAACGCGACGGTCGTCGGAAGCAGGGAAGGTCCGAATGTGATCCCAGCGCACGATTGTGCCAGCGGATTGCTCGACCGGCGCTGCATCAAGCTCCGATCCGACCTGCTCCGAGTCCAAGACGTCGCACTCGAAATTCTTCGCACCGCTGCGCACCCACCTTCTGCCGACCGGTTTCCCTCCCGCCCGCTTGGACATGACTGTGAGCACGTCGGCTTGGCTGAATGAGGCGGCCTTCAGTCCCATTCCGAAGTGCCCCAGAGCCTGGTCGTCGTATTCACGTCGCTTACCCACCGTCATGGCACGGTCGATGGCCTCATCGTCCATGCCTATGCCGTCATCCGAGACGAGCAGGGAAGACAGGCGTCCCTCGACCTCGACGAAACGTACACAGATGTTGGTAGCCTTCGCGTCGATGGCGTTGTCGACGAGATCAGCGATCGCCGAGGTCAACTTGTGACTGAGTCCGATGGCCTCAAGCACATCGGGATCCGGTGGCAATACACTTTTGCCGACAGCATCGATCGTCGTGCGCCATCCTGAGATCATCCACCCACCCCCTTGTGTCGGCTCCCGCACTGTTGGCGTCTGTAAGGGCACCCTAGATGGCAAGTCAGCGTTCGCGTCAAGGAACTATCGTAAGACTGCGAACCATCGTAAGACTGCGCGCGAAGCAACGGAGTGGCCTCGATCTGGCTGGTGCCCCTCTGACTTCTGGCAAGCCGCCGAGGGAGTGGGGTGTTACAGAGGGTTATGTTCTCGAGCATGGCGTAGAGGACATCGCAACGCTGCCGTATGAGCCAGATTTGGTCGGCGTTGTGCTTCTTGCCGTCGGCGCGCTTGCGGTCGCAGCACATTGCTGGTCGGGTCGTACAACACGGCAACGCAGTCGGGAATTGGGGCCATTATTCCCTGATCGGCAACCTCCTCCAGACCGAGCCGACCCTGCTGGCCGGCCCGCTTGTCGGCGAGGACGGGCGGATGCTCATAACCCCGGCAGTTCGTCGCCCGTCAGCTCCGCAGTGAGCAGCGCGCCGACAACACCCCGGACGGTCTGAACATTGACCTGACGGCCGAGATGATGGTCCGGATCTCGGCGTAGTTTCTGACGGTGCCCGGCGACGTGGTTGACATCGACGACAACGAGCAACCGGTGGCGCTCGCGCGGCAGTTCATCGTGCCGATGGTGGAACGGGTCGACGAGTAGGGCGCGCCGCGGAGGCCTGCGTATACCTAGAATCCGTGCGTGGGCAACAAGTCGGTCACCAGCTACGACGTCGCACGCGCCGCAGGCGTGTCGCAGTCGACGGTGTCCCGTGCCCTCCGGGGCGACCCGCGCGTCATCGAGGAGACCCGCGAGCGCATCCAGGCCCTGGCGAAGGAGATGGGGTACGTCCCGCACATCACGGCGCGGAGTCTGATCACGCGGCGGTCGTCGTCGATCGCGGTGGTCAGTGGTGATCTGCGGAATCCGTCGTATCCGACGTTGGTGAACACGCTGCAGGACCGGTTTGCGCAGCACGACTATCGGGTGCTGCTGATGAGCGACCGGACCGAGGGGTCGCTGGAGAAGGACATCCTGGCGCTGCGGGGCGGGCTGGTGGACGGGGTCGTGTTCATCTCGGCCCGGCTGGACTCACCCATCGTGTCGGAGATGATCGACTGGAAGATCCCGCTGGTGATCCTCAACCGCGACGTCGACGGCAGCCAGGCCGGCCGGGTGGACCGGGTGACGTCGGACAACGTCGGTGGGGGCCGGCTCGTCGCGGACCATCTGATCGAGATGGGGCACCGGCGCATCGGGCTGATCTCCGGCCCCCTGGAGAACGCGAGCGTGAAGCTGCGCGAGGCCGGCTTCCGGGAAGGCCTCGACAGGCACGGCCATCCGTTGGACGAGACGCTCGTTCACCGTGGCGCGGTGGACGCGAAGACCGGCTTCGAGGGCGGCATGGAGCTGCTGAGCCGGCCGGACCGGCCGACAGCCGTGTTCTGCGCGACGGACTACATGGCTTACGGCACCCTCGACGCCACCAAACGCCTGGGCCTGCTCGTGCCCGACGACGTGTCGATCGTCGGCTACAACGACCTCGACGCGTCGGGTTGGTCGATGTTCGACCTGACGACGGTGCGCCAGCCCCTCGAGGACATGGCCTCGGCCGCCGCCGAACTGCTGCTCGCGCGGATCGACGGCGCGGCGGGTGCGCCGGTGCACCGGAACTTCGGGGTGGAATGGGTGCAGCGGGGGAGTGCGGCTCCCATCGGCCAAGTGGGACGTGCGCAGTCCGTCAAAGATCGTTAACCGGGGCAACAAGTCCGTTACCCACGAGCTCCGATCCGGCAATAACCCCTGAATACATTCGAAGTCATAGCGAGCAGGGCAACGTTGCCCCACCGCTTCTTCGAATCCCCGCAGCTTCAGGAGCGACATGGAAATCGGCGTCTTCATCCCCATCGGCAACAACGGCTGGCTCATCTCCAAGAGCGCGCCGCAGTACATGCCGTCGTTCGAGCTCAACAAGACGATCGTGCAGAAGGCCGAGAAGCACGGCCTCGACTTCGCCCTGTCGATGATCAAGCTCAAGGGCTTCGGCGGCGAGACCGAGTTCTGGGATCACAACCTCGAGTCGTTCACTCTCATGGCCGGCCTCGCGGCCGTCACCGAGAAGATCAAGCTGTTCGCCTCCACCCCGATCCTCACCCTCCCGCCGGCCATGGTCGCCCGCATGGCGTCGACCATCGACTCGATCGCCCCCGGCCGCTTCGGCGTCAACATCGTGACCGGTTGGGCGCCCAACGAATACACGCAGATGGGCCTGTGGCCGGGCGAGGAGTACTTCGGCTACCGCTACCAGCAGGCCACCGAATACGTGACCGTCATGCGGCAGTTGTGGGCCGACGGCGTCAGCAACTTCAAGGGCGAGCACTACACGATGGACGAGTGCGTCCTCTCGCCGAGCCCCACCGGCGGCGCCGTGCCGATCGTCGCGGCCGGACAGTCCAAGAGCGGCATGAAGTTCGCCTCCGAGATGGCCGACTTCAACTTCATCATGGGCACCGGCATCAACACGCCCACCGCGATCTCCGACGCCACCGCCACCCTCGTCGAGGCGGCGAACAAGACGGGCCGCGACGTCGGCGCCCTGACGCTGTTCATGATCATCGCCGACGAGACCGACGAAGCGGCCCAGGCGAAGTGGCAGGACTACCACGACAACGCCGACCTCGCCGCCCTCGGCTACATGGCCGACCAGTCCGCTGCCGACGCCACCGCCGACGACGCCTCGACCGCCAAGACCATCTCCCTGCCCGAGGGCGCGGTGAACTTCAACATGGGCACCCTCGTCGGCTCGTACGAGACCGTCGCGAAGCTGCTCGACGAGGTCGCCGAGATCGAGGGCATCAAGGGCATCATGCTCACCTTCGACGACTTCGTCGAGGGCATCGAGAACTTCGGTACCCGCATCCAGCCGCTGATGAAGAGCCGCACCACCGTTCAGGCCGAAGCCGCCTGACCCCGAGCGGCGGGTGGGGGCGCGTGCACCGATCCGCGCCCCCACCCGCCACCCCACACCGGAGGTTCCCTCTTGCATCCGCGCACCCTCGACGTCGCGATCGTCCAGGCCGGCGAACTCACCGAGGACCTCCTCGGCAACCTGGCCCGGCTCGCCGCCCTCGTCCGCACCGCCGCCGCACCCGACGCGACCGGCGCCGTCCCCGACCTGGTGGTGCTGCCCGAACTGATCACCACCCCCTACTTCTGCACCAGCCACGACGTGGACCGCACCCCCTGGGCGCAGACCGTCCCCGGCGAGGCCACCATGCTGTTCGGCGACCTCGCCCGCGAACTCGGCTGCGCCGTCGCCTTCGGCATGTACGAGCGCAGCGAGCACGACGTCACCCACAACTCCGTCGTGCTCGTCGACCCGGCCGGCGAGGTCGTCACCTGGCGCACCCCCGACGGCGGCGCAGTGCCCGCCTATCGCAAGCTCTCGCTGCCCGCAAGCAAGGTCGGCGGCGTCGACATCGACGAGAAGTACCACTTCGCACCCGGCCAGGCCCCGGCGACCGCCGACCTGTTCGGCACCCGCTTCGGCTGCGTCATCTGCTACGACCGCACCTTCCCCGAATACTGGGCCGTCGCCCGCGCGCTCGGCGCCGAGGTGATGCTCGCGATCGTCTCGTCCCTCGGCACCCGCGAAGACCTGTTCCTCGCCGAGCTGCAGACCCGCGCCCTCGAATCGCAGATGTGGATCGTTGCCGCCAACCGGGCCGGGCCGGAAACCCTCAACGGCGTGACCGTCGACTACTTCGGCCTCTCGTGCGTCATCGCCCCGAACGGCGAGATCGTCGCGCAGGCACCCGCGCACCGGGCGGGGGAGACGCTGCGCTTCACCCTCGACCTCGACGCCGTCCCGGCCGTGCGCGCGGCCTTCCCGCTCGCCCGCGACCGTCGCCCCGACGTGCTGCGCCTGCTCGCCGACCTCACCGCCGGCACCCTCCGGCCCGCGCCGCTGCCCCGGCCCAGTGCCCTGCCGCTGGAGGTGAGCGGGTGACCACCACCGACTATCCCGACCTCACCGCCGCCGCGGCCACCACCGTCGACGACCTGCTGCCGCAGGCCCGCGCGGACATGGCACCCCTGCTCGAGACCTCCCGGCTCGCGCCGCTGCCGCCCGCACCCGACGCGCCGGCCGCCGAGCCCGCCCACTCCGTCGCCCTGCTCGCCGCGAGCCCCGTCCCGGCCCCGCCCCTCCCTGCCTCGGCGCATCGCGCGCGCACCGGCGCGGCGCTGCACGACCTCGGCGTGCTCGACCTGCTCGCCGCCTACGCCGCCGGCACCACCACGCCCACCGCGGTGCTCGCCGCGCTGCGCGCCCGCTGGGCCGCCCCGGCGCTCGTGGGCGGGGCGATCCTCGCCGTCGTCGACGGCGCCGACGAGGCCGCCGCCGACGCCACCCGTCGCTGGTGCGACGGTACCGCCCGCCCGCTCGAGGGCGTCTTCTTCGGCGTCAAGGACATCATCGACGTCGCCGGCGCGCCCGTCACCGCGGGCTCGCACACCACCGGCGACCGCGTCGCCGTCACCGACGCCACGGCCGTCGCCCGGCTGCGCGCCGCCGGCGCCATCCCCGTCCTGATCACCGCGACCACCGAATTCGCCTGCGGCGCCCCGCGCAACGCCCGCTACGGCGCCGTCACCAACCCGTGGGACCGCAGCCGCTGGACCGGCGGCTCGTCGACCGGCTCGGCCGGCGCCCTCGCCGCGCGCCTCGTTCCCCTCGCCCTCGGCACCGACACCGGCGGCTCGATCCGTGTGCCCAGCGCCCTGTGCAACCTCACCGGCATCAAGCCCACCTACGGGCTCGTCCCGCGCACGGGCGTCGCGTCGCTGTCGTGGACCCTCGACCACATCGGGCCGATGGCGCGCTCCGCCGCCGACCTGCGCGTCGTCCTCGACGTCCTCGCCGGGCCCGACGACCTCGACCCCGCCGCGGCCCCGGACGCGGTGGCGCGGCAGGTGCAGGCCGGCCTCGCGGACCCCGGCACGTCCGGCGCGCCGTCGCTGGCCGGGGTGCGGCTCGGCGTCCCCACCACGTGGTTCACCGAACTGTGCGACGCGGGCGTGCTGGCCGCGTGGGAGGCGGCGATCGCCGCGCTGCGGGGCCTGGGCGCCGAGGTGGTGCCCGTCGACATCCCCGACGCCCACCGCCTGCACGACGACGTCACCATCGTGCTCACCTGCGAGCTCGCCGCCAACCAGGAGGGCGCGCTGGAGCGGTTCGCGCGGTACGACATCGGCACCCAGGTGCGTATCGCGCGTGGGCTGGTGCCGTCGGCGGTGGACTACCTGCGTTCGCTGCGCCGCCGCGCCGGCGCCCAGCGCGCGACGGTGCAGGCGTTCGACGCCGCCGGGATCGACGCGTTCGTCACCCCGGGCATCGGGGCGACGGCCGCGCGGCTGTCGGACGTCACCGTCGAGATCGACGGCGTGCGCCACCCCATGCAGTCGATAGTCGGCCGCAACACCGGCCTGTTCGACTACCTCGGCCTGCCCGCGGTGATGGCGCCCGCCGGTTTCGTCGACGGCCTGCCCGTCGGCGTGCAGATCGTGGGCCGGCCGTGGGTCGACGACACGTGCCTGCGCCTGACGCAGGCGCTGCAGACCGTCACCGACGTCCACGAGCGTCGCGCCGATGGATAGCGTTGCCGCACAGCATCATCCGCATCCGTGGCGGGTGTTCGCGGCCACCAGTATCGGCGTGGTCGCGGTGTTCCTCAGCATCAGCGGCCTCACCGTCGCGCTGCCCACCGTCACCCGCGAGCTGGGTGCCTCGGCGGCGCAGTCGACGTGGATCCTGTTGGGCTACATGCTCGTCACCACCGCGCTGATCCTCGTCTTCGGCCGGCTCGCCGACATCGTCGGCCGTCGCCCGTTGTATCTGGCGGGGCTGGCGGTGTTCACGGTCGCGACCGGGCTGTGCATGCTCGCGCCGTCCGCCGGGTGGCTGATCGCGGCGCGGGTGCTGCAGGGCGTCGGGGCGGCGGCCGTCGTCACCAACAACACGGCGCTGCTCACCGACACCTTCCCGCCGCACAGCCTGGGCCGTGCCCTCGGCTGGAACGCGACCGTCGCGGCCGTCGCGCAGGTCGTCGGGCCGGTGATCGGCGGTGCAGCAACGGCCGCGTTCGGCTGGCGCGGGCTGTTCGTCGTCGTGCTGCCGGTGGGGGTGCTCGCGATCACGTCGTCGCTGCTGGTGATCCCGCGTGGCACCCGCCGTCGCATCGAGCGTGAGCCGTTCGACCTGGCGGGAGCGGTGCTGTCGACCGCGCTGCTGACCGCCGTCGTGCTGGCGCTGACACCGGGGGTGACGTCGTCGCCGTGGTTGCCGTGGGCGTGCGGCGCCGCGAGCCTGGTGCTCGGCGCGGTATTCGCGGCGGTGCAGATCCGTCGCGCCCACCCGCTGGTGGACCTGACGCTGTTCCGCAACCGCGGCATCGCGCTCGTCCTCGTGGCGGTGCTCGTCAACGCCGTCGCCACCTACGCGGTGACGCTGCTCGTGTCGCTGTACGGGCAGGCGGTGGGCGGGATCTCGGCCGTCGCGGCCGGGTTGCTGGTGATGCCCGTCGCGGTGGGCACCGTCGTCGCGGCCGCCGCCGCGGGCTCGCTGATGCTGCGCTTCACCCCGCGCACGCTGACCGCCACGGGCATGGCGCTCAACGCCGTCGGGCTGCTCGGCGTCACCCTGATGCTCTCGCCGGACGGCGGATCGCTCGGGGCGACGGCGCCGTTCCTGTTCGTCCTCGGCTGCGGCACCGGCCTGTTCATGACCCCGAGCACCAGCGCGCTGATGCTCACCGCGCCTGCGGAACGTCGCGGGATCGCCAACGGGCTGCGCTCGACGCTGCAGAACGTCGGCTACCTGCTCAGCACCGCGCTGGCGCTGGCCGTCGCGACCGTCGGGCTCAGCGCCACCGCGCGGCAGGCCGCGTACGGCGGCACCCTCGGCACGCTCGGCAGCGCCGAGCTGGCGCGGTTCGTCGACAACGTCCGCGCGGTGGGTCTCGCGCTCACCGTCGTCGCCGCCGCGGGCGTCGCCGTGTGCCTGGCCTTCCCGCGACGGAACGCCGCGCCCGCCGCCGTGCGTCCCCTCGAGCCCGTCACGACCCTGAAGGACATCGCATGACCCTCGCCGACCGCACCACCCAGGCGGCCGACTACGCCCGCGCCGGCTTCGGGCAGGAACTTCAGCCCGGCACTCGCCCGGCCCTGATCGTCGTCGACCCGGCCCGCGCCTACATCGACCCGGACTGCCCGCTCTACGCCGGGGTGGAGGAGAACGTCGCGGCGATGCGCACGCTGCTCGCCGACGCCCGCGCCGCCGGCATCCCCGTCGTGATCACCGAGGTGCGGCTGCGCGCCGACGGCGCCGACGCCGGGGTGTTCTTCAAGAAGTCGGGCACGCTCGTCGCGTTCTGCGAGGGCAGCCCGTACGGGGAGCTCATCGACGGCCTCGAGCCGACGTGTGCCGAGCTGCTCGTGACGAAGAAGTACGCGAGCGCGTTCTTCGGGACGTCGCTGAATTCGTACCTGACGTCGCTCGGGGTGGACACTGTCCTCATCGCCGGCCTGTCCACGAGCGGCTGCGTGCGCGCGACGACCCTCGACGCGATGCAGCACGGCTACATTCCCATCGTCGTGGAAGACGCCGTGGGCGACCGGGATCCGGCCATCCACCACTCGAACCTGTTCGACATGCAGCAGAAGATGGCCGAGGTCTGGCCGCTGACCCGCGCCCAGTCCTACCTCGCCCGTGCGTGATTCCGGTAGCTCTGGCTACCAGAAACGCGCACGGGCGGCGAAGCCGCACGGCAGTTAACACGAACGAACCAACGGTGTTGCCGGTCGCAACACGGCACCCGATACATTCGAAGTCATCGACCGCATCGGCCGGCCCCGCAACGACGCGCCCCCGCCTCTCGTCGAATCCCGCCTCTCGTCGAATCCCGCCTCTCGTCGAACCTCCTCTTCCCCCTCCAGGAGAATTCATGCGCACCACCCTTCCCGGCCGGGCCGCGATCGCCGCGCTCACCCTCACGGCCGCCCTCGGTCTCGCCGCATGCAGCAGTTCCGGCTCCGGCGGCGGCGACGTCTCCGACGTCGACGTCGCGGCCGGCATCGAATACGCCCGCGCCCAGCTCGCGAAGTACGCGGCCGACCCGGAGTTCACCCTCGAGGCCGAGCCCTTCCCGATGCGGAACATCGCCGGCAAGACGATCTTCGCGATCCCCACCAACAGCGAGAACCCCTACAACGTCGCCGTCGACGAGGAATCGAAGAAGGTCGCCGAACGCTACGGCGCCACCTGGATCGAATACACCAATCAGGGCCAGCCCGCCCAGTGGGCCACCGGCGTCGAGCAGGCCGTCAACCAGAGGGTCGACTTGATCATCCTCTCCCAGGGCATCGACGCCTCCCTCATCAAGCCGGCCCTCGAAAAGGCCGAGACGGCAAATATTCCCGTGCTGCTCACCCACACCATCCTGCGCGGCGAGTCGCTGCCCGCCGGCCTCGAGGGCCTCGTCGACGCCACCACCGACGCCCCGCTCGCCGAGGCCAACCGCCTCACCGTCGACTGGATGATCGATCAGACCGACGGCGAGGGCAACGCCCTGATCATCACCTCCAACGAGGTCCCGCCCGCCAAGGCCGAGGTCGCGGCGATGGAGGACGAGATCGCGCAGTACTGCCCCCGGTGCGAATACAAGATCGTCAACGTGCCCGTCGCCGAGTGGGCCACCAAGATCCAGTCCGAGGTGCAGTCAGCCCTCTCCGCCGACCCCACCATCAACTTCGTCCTGCCCATCTACGATTCGATGTCGCTCTATGCCCAGTCCGGCATCAAGGCCGCCGGCAAGACCGGCCAGGTCGAGATCTCCTCCGTCAACGGCACCCCCGCCGTGCTGAAGATCCAGCAGGACGACGGCATCGTCACCATGAACGTCGGCGAATCCATCCCGTGGCTCGCCTGGGCCACCATGGACCAGGCCGGCCGCCTGCTCCTGGGCTACGACCCCGTCCCGGACGGTGCCCAGCAGACCCCGCTCAAGCTCATCACCGCCGACAACATCGACGAGACCGGCACCCCGCCGCAGCCCGACAAGGGCTACGGCACCGCCTACGTCACCGGCTACGAGGCCCTGTGGGGGTCCAGTGAGCAGCCCTGACCCCATCGTCAACATCGTCGGCCTGTCCAAGACCTTCGGCAGCCACACCGTCCTGAAGGACGTCGGCCTGACGATCCACGCCGGCGAGGTGCACGGCCTGCTCGGCGAGAACGGCTCCGGCAAGTCCACCCTCATCAAGGTCCTCGCCGGTTTCCACGCCCCCGACCCCGGTGCCGCCCTGCAGGTCCGCGGCCGCGACGTGCCCCTGCCCGTCCCGGCCGGCGGGTTCCGCGAACTCGGCATCAGCTTCGTCCACCAGGACCTCGCGCTCGTGCCCGACCTGTCGGTGGTGGAGAACCTGCGCGTCGGGCCCGTCGTCGCCGGCTCGAGGCCGTGGATCTCGTGGCGGCGCGAGAAGTCGACCGCGCGAGCGCTGTTCGACCGTTTCGGCCTCGACGTCGACCCCGATGCGCCGGTGTCGAGCCTCGGCGAGACCGACCGCGCGCTCGTCGCGATCCTGCGGGCCGTGGAGGAACTCGGCGACCGCCGCACCCTCCTCGTCCTCGACGAGCCGACCGTCTTCCTCCCCCGCGAGGGCACCGACCTGCTGTTCTCCGTCGTCCGCGAGATCGTCGCCGACAGGAAGGCCGCGGTGCTGTTCGTCTCCCACGACCTCGACGAGGTGCTCGACCACACCGACCGCGTCACCGTCCTGCGCGACGGCGTCTCCCAGGGCACCCACCGCACGCGCGACCTCACCGCCGTCTCGCTCATCGATCTCATCGTCGGCCGCAGCCTCGACTCCGCCGACCCCCGCGTCGCCGGTCCCGTCCGCGACTTCGACGACGCGGCGCCGCTCGCCCGGATCGAGGAACTCGAGACCGCGACCGTCGACGGGATCGGCTTCGACGTGCGGCCCGGCGAGATCGTCGGCCTCACCGGCATCGCCGGCTCCGGCTACGACGATGTGCTGCCCGCCCTGTACGGGGCCCGACCGGCCCGCGGGGGAAGGTTGACGATCGGCCCCGACACCGTTGCGCTACAGACGATCACCCCGATCGACGCGCTCGACCGCAACGTGGTGTACGTGCCGCCGGACCGCAAGGTGGAGGGCAGCGCAACGGAGCTGACCGTCGCCGAGAACGTCACCCTGCCGATCCTCGGCGCGGGCCTGGTCAAACCGGGCGCGCTCAGGGCCGTCGCCGCGTCCCTCGCCGAACGCTGCGACGTGCGGCCCCGCGACCCCCAGGCCGTCTACGGTTCCCTCTCCGGCGGCAACCAGCAGAAGGCCCTGCTCGGCAAGTGGCTCCAGACCAACCCGGCGCTGGTGCTGCTCGCCGAACCCACCCAGGGCGTGGACATCGGTGCTCGCGCCCGCATCTTCGAGATGCTCCGTGAGACGGCGCGCGGGGGAGCGGGCATCGTCGTCGCCAGCTCCGACTACGAGCAGCTGTCGGTGCTGTGCGACCGCGTCCTCGTCTTCTCCCGCGGCCACATCGTCGCCGAACTCACCGGCGACCACCTTTCCAAGCACCACATCTCGGACAGCGTCCTCGGACTGACCCGACAGGAAGTGAAAGCCTGATGTCCGTCACCCTCGACAAGACCACCACTGCGAAAACCCCGGCACCCGTGGCGGGCTCCGCCCGGCCGCGCGTCGCGCTCGGCCCGCTGGTCGAAAAGTACGCGCTCGTGCTGGCCCTCGTCGCCGTCGTGCTCGTCTTCAGCGCGCTGCGCCCCGAGATCTACCCGACCGCGAACAACCTGCAGAACATCCTCGGTTCCCAGGCCGTACTGCTCATCCTCGCCCTCGGACTGATCGTGCCGCTCACCGCCGGCGAGTTCGACCTCTCGGCCGTGTCCACCATGTCGCTCGCCGCGATGACCATCGCGGTGCTCAACGTCCAGCAGGGCTGGTCGCTGCTGCCGGCCATCGCCGTCGCCGTGCTCGTCGCGCTGTTCGTCGGCGTCGTGAACGCCGTGCTCGTCGTCCGGCTGCACATCGACTCGTTCATCGCGACGCTCGGCAGCGGCACCGTCGTCCTCGGCGTGGTGCAGTGGATCTCCGACTCCACCTCGGTCACCGGCATCGACGCCGCGCTCGTCGACGCCACCATCGGCACCCGCCTGTTCGGGGTGTCGCTGCAGTTCTACTACGCCCTCGCCCTCGTCCTGCTCACCGCGGTGATCTTCCAGTACACGCCGATCGGGCGCCGGCTGCTGTTCGTCGGGCGCGGCCCGCAGGTCGCGCGGCTCAGCGGCCTGCACGTCGACCGCATCCGCGGCGGCGCGCTCGTCACCTCCGCGCTCGTCGCGGCCCTGGCCGGCATCGTCTACGCCGGCATGCTCGGCGGCGCCGACCCGTCGTCCGGCCAGTCGTTCATGCTGCCGGCGTTCGCCGCCGCATTCCTGGGCGCCACCGCGATCGTGCCCGGCCGCTTCAACGCCTTCGGCACCCTCGTCGCGGTGTACTTCCTCGTCGCCGGGGTCGTCGGGCTGCAGATGCTCGGCGTCGCCAGCTTCGTCCAGCAACTGTTCTACGGCGGCGCACTCGTCGTCGCCGTCGCCCTCTCCGGTGCGGTCCGTCGCCGCACCGCCACCCGATCCGCGCGCTGAGCGCCCGACCGAAGGACACCCGCCATGAAGACCACGGTCGTCGCCGGCAACCCCAAGCCCGGCTCCCGCACCCTCGACGCCGCCACCCTCCTGGCCACCGAACTCACCGGCGCCGCACCCGACCACGTCGTCGACGTGATCACCCTCGGACCCGGCCTGCTCGGCTGGGGCGACGACGCCGTCAAGGCGGCGGTGGACACCGTCGCCGCCTCGGACCTCGTGGTCGTCGCCAGCCCCACGTTCAAGGCCACCTACACCGGCATCCTCAAGCTGTTCCTCGACCAGTTCGCCACCGGCGACGGCCTGCGCGACGTCACCGCCGTGCCGCTCATGCTCGGCGCCGGCCCGGCCCACGCCCTGGCCCCGGACCTGCTGCTCAAGCCGGTCCTCGTCGAACTCGGTGCCACCACCCCGGCGCCGGGTCTGTACCTGCTCGACTCCACCTACACCACCGACACGCGGATCGCGGACTACGCCCAGCGCTGGGCTCCGGTCCTGCGGTCCACTCTCCGGACGGAGGCCCGATGACCACCCTGACCCTCGACGGCGCCGCGCTGCGTCGCGCCTTCGCCCACGTCCCGTCCGGGGTCGTCGCGATCTGCGCCGACACCGGCACCGAACGCCTCGGCATGGCCGCGAGCACGTTCGTGCCGGTGTCGTTGGATCCGCCGCTGGTGGCATTCTGCGTGCAGAACACCTCCACCACCTGGCCGAAGCTCGCGGCACGACCGCGACTGGGCATCAGCGTCCTGAACTCCGACGGTGCCGCCCGGGTGCTCGCGGCCAAGGACGGCGACCGGTTCGCCGGCATCGACACCGAAACCCGGGACGGGGGAGCGCTGTTCGTCGCCGGCTGTAGCGTCCGGCTGGACGTGTCGATCGAACAGCAAGTGCCCGCGGGCGACCACGCCATCGTCGTGCTGCGGGTCCACGAACTGCACTGCGACGACTCCGGCACCGAGCCGATCGTGTTCCACCGCAGCGCCTTCCGCCGGCTGGTGGCGTCGTGAACCGGATCGAGGCGGCGCTGGCCGCACTGCGCGCGGGGCGGCCCGTCCTCGTCGCCGACGACGCCGACCGCGAGAACGAGGGCGACGTGATCCTCGCCGCCCACCACGCGAGTCCGGAGTGGATCGCGTGGACCGTGCGGCACACCTCGGGCCTGCTGTGCGCGCCGATGACCGGCGCCCGCGCCGACGCCCTGGACCTGCCGGCGATGGTGACCGACAACCAGGACCCGAAGCAGACCGCGTACACGGTGACTGTCGACGCCGCGCGCGGGGTGAGCACCGGCATCAGTGCCGCCGACCGCGCCACCACGCTGCGGGTGCTCGCCGACCCCACCGCCACCGCCCGCGACCTGATCCGGCCCGGGCACATCCTGCCGCTGCGCGCCCGGCCCGGCGGGGTGCTCGAACGTCCCGGCCACACCGAGGCCGCCGTCGACCTGTGCGCGCTCGCCGGGCTGCCCCAGGTCGGGGTGATCGCCGAACTCGTCGCCGACGACGGGTCCATGATGCGCATGCCCGGCATCGAGGACCTCGGCGCCCGGCACGACCTGCCCGTCCTCACCGTCGCGGAGCTGATCAACTACCGCGCCGCGCACCCGCTGCCCGCAACCGTGGTGCCGGCCGGGCGGGTGATCCGCGCCGACGAGACCGTGATGCCGACCCGGTTCGGCACCTTCCGTGCCGTCGGCTACCTGGACCGGCACACCGGTGCCGAGCACCTGGCGCTGCTCGCCGGCGACCCGGTCGACGGGGCGCTGGTGCGGGTGCATTCGGAGTGCCTGACCGGGGAGTCGTTCGCCTCCCAGCGCTGCGAATGCGGCCCGCAGCTCGACGCCGCCCTCGAGCGTCTCGCCCACGAGGGCGGGGTGCTGGTGTATCTGCGCGGGCACGAGGGCCGTGGCATCGGACTGCTGAAGAAGCTGGCCGCCTACCGGCTGCAGGACGGCGGCCTGGACACCGTGCAGGCCAATCTGGAACTGGACGAACCCGCCGACGGCCGCGAATACGGCGGTGCCGCCGCGATCCTGCACGACCTCGGTGTGCGGTCGGTGCGGCTGCTCACCAACAACCCGGCCAAGATCTCCGGGCTCGAGGACAACGGCATCGTCGTGTCGGGGCGGGTGCCGCTGCACGTCGGCAGGGCCCCGGCGAACGTGCGTTACCTCGAAGCCAAACGACGGCGGATGGGACATCTGCTGCCGGCGGCGGGAGGCTGAGGCGCAGAACATTATCCGCGCACCTCGCAGTCATCCGCTCGTGCAATTGCAGGAGCGGATGACTGACGGCCGAGCGGCTGTGAGGGCCTTTCAGCGGTTGCGTGACTCGAACTCGTCGAGTGCGGCGACGATGCGCGCGACGGTGTCTTCGATGCCGGTGCACTACTGGGATTCCGGCAGGGGAACGTTCCGGTCGCGAAAGTGGACGCGGCCGAATATCAAGACTCCGTTAGCCGTTCGACGCTCATTCCACATCGGTACGGCAGGGGCGAGTTGGTCTCGGGCAGCGCGCATCGTACCGCCAGTTGGGTGGGCACGATGTCGTCCCCGTTGTCGGTTGCTTAATCGCAGTAGTCGCATCGACCGGTAGCCGGAAGAGCCGTGCGGTGTACCGGGCAGAAATCGGTTTGGGTGTGTCCTGTCGACGCTTCCCGGCGAGCCGCTGCGGACCGCGTGGCCGCCACCTTGGGCGTGAGCGTGGGTTCTCCACCGTCCGCGGGCAGGTTGTCGGCATAGGCGCGGTAGCACTCGAGCCGGGCCCAGGCGGCGTGATGATCGAGGTCATCGGGAATGGGCTTACTGGCGGTCTCGAGGACGTAGCGGTAACCGTCGCCGACGGTGTGGTCCTGCTTGACGCAGAGTGCCGTGAGCGGGGGCTCGCCGCGACGTGCGCATTCGTCGACTACTACTCCGAGGACCTTTCCGATCCAATTGCGCATCTGTATTCGGGTGCGAATGCCGGCTTCTTCTTGGACTTGTTCGGCCAGATCCACGTAGGTGATGAATCCGTTGTATCGCCGCGCAGTGCGCTCGAGAATGCCCTGGGCGGCCACCGCCCACGCCGCCCGAGCGTCGGCGAATGCCACCCGCGAGCCGTCGCTGATTCGCCAAGTTCCGGGTGTGGTCATGCCGGTGCCCCCGTCATTCCCGTCATTCGCTTCCGAATCGGTTCCGGATGCCGCCGTGCTGGTGTCGACCGAGGTCTCGGCGGAATCGAGCTCGTTCTGCTGGGCTCCGTGCGGCCGGTACACGCTCGTCTCGAAACCGATCTTGCCAAGCTGTGACAGGGCGTGATGGGTGTTGTAGCCGGAGCGCGGGCGACCACTCAAAATTCCCCATACCTGCTTGGGTGGGTACCTGACGCCTCCCACATCGACCCAGTGTTCCTGCACGCCTTCCGGTGCCATGCGGCGAATCGCGGCAATCGCAGTGGACAACTCCTCGGGCAGGGGCGCGTCTGTCATTCCGCTATTGGACCAAACGGATAACGGTGGGGACCGCAACCACGGTCCGTCTCGTGTCGTCCTCAACCCGTGTGAAGCTCGTAGTCCTGCACCTGCCGCCACAGCAGGGACCCGACGGGCAACGATCCGTACATGCCCTCAGCCGCCGAGGCTGTTCGCCGAAAAAGCACCGGCATCTTCGTGCCGGCAGCGACATCATCGAGATGGGCACGGTCCAGTGCCCGCCGAATATGCATCCGGACCGGCACGCTAGCGGACTTGTCAAGATTGCAGCGAGTGTCGGCTGCGACGAGATTCGCGACGCCGTCGATCGGGACGAGGGACCACGGCACGACGTGATCGATCTGCACATCGTCGCGCATGCGGGTCGCGCAGTAGAAGCACCTATCACCCTGTAGATCGCGGAGTGGATCGACGAGAGCTCGCAAGGCGACGCGGTCGGCACCGAACAGAAAGCCGTCGAGGTCCTCTGCGTCGAGCTCGGTACGGTTCAAGGCTATTACGTCCTGCGCCCACAGTGAGCGCACGAATGCCCGCAGCAACGTCGAGGTGCGTCGCAGACCCTCGGGGACGCCCGGACGTAGGACGATCATTGCGACCCGGTTGACGTCGGCGACCGTCATCTTCTTGCGGAACGCGGAAGCATCGAACAGGAAGTCGTCGCGTATGCGGGTATGTAGAACCGTCTGCAGGTGTGTGAGCGGGTATTGCGCGACGGTTTTCCGCAGCGAGCGCACCAAGGCCTGATAGGAGGGATGCGAAGCGGCGCGAGCTGCCTCTGCGGTGCGCAATCCCTCACGGATCAAGTCGTTCCGCGCCTCGGCAATTCGATCCGGCATCGAGCGGCCCCTCTTCACCTGAGCGAGTGGACCATGCTGCTGAAACGGCCGCACCTGCTGCCAGTAGTAGGCGACGATCCGGTGGGTGATCTCGTCGATCGGAACCGCGAGGCTGCCGTCGGGCGCGGGCGTGTTCTCGACGCAGATGTCCACCAAGGCCATGACTGTCGCAAGCTTGTAGGTGGATTCCCGTCGACCTGTTTCGAGCAACTGCACGACGCGGCCTGCGACGTCGAGCGGGTCCAGGCTCGCGGGGCTCATGGTCGGCACCCTATACGCCGTCGACCGACGACCGTGTCCTGACAGTCGAGGGACTCGAGGCGGACCCGCACGCACTGACGAGCCTGGCGCGCGTCCGATTCCGGTTGCTCATCCACGTCTTTGCGAAGAACCTCCGACCCGGGAACAGGCGATCAGGCGCCTTCCTTCGATATCGTCGCTGTCGGGACCGGCAGGCGGGAGACGGTGGGGGACAACTCGAGATCCGCGAATCCGTGGTCAACGATGACGGGATCCGCTACGAACTCTGCGAGCAGATCGGCGAGGGTTGTCGACAGACGGGACAGGAGGAGAAGGCTTGCTCATCTGAAAGGTGCTCCTCGAACTGCTCCGACATGACCCTGGGCAAGCCATAACCTCGCAGTTCAGGGCGTCATTCTTTGTCTGCGACATCCTGCACTCACGAACCACCGTGAAAGCGCGAGGTTGGCGAAGCCCGTCCAGGGGGAGACGGCCCACGACCGTCTGCTGTACGTCTGCCGGTGCGTAATGGCCTATTCGTACCGAACGATTACCTCAATGAGTGAATCAGCGTGAATGCGCTTTCGCATCGATGATCTTGAAGTAGGACCGGCGAGGGCATTATGGCCGAGAGCATGACGCCATCAGAGGCGAAAGCCATCGCTGAGCGCTACCTGAGGTCTCTCGGGTTCGTCCCGACTGCCGGCGGTGGATCGAGCCGCATGAATATTCGGGCACCGGGGTTGGTTGCGAAGGTAACTGTTCGTGCCGCCCCCGTCAGCCGATCCGAACTGACGAGCTTCTACATGGATCGCGATATAGGTACGGCCGAGGCGCGAGCGTACTTTGCGATCAACGGCTACGGACCAACGGCTGTCGACTATGCAAGAACGCATCGGATCCAATTGTTCGAGATCGATCGTGCCGGTCGCGTCACTGAGCGCAACAAGGTAGGACTCTGCGCGCCCGATACGGTGGCGCCTCCGTCGTGGCCTTCGCAGAAGAAGGCCGAGTCTCGTCATGAGCGGCCTACCGATCCCCGAGACCAGACGATGAAGGTCTGGGAGAGGCATGAAGCGGAGCAAGCTAGGAGACTGCTACTTGCGGTCGCCAAGTCTGTCGGTGCCGCGACTTTTGCCCGCTTGTCGAAGTTGGCAGAGGCGGTGCCAGAGCGGAGGACGCGGAAGACCCCAGCGAATCAACGTGCAAACAGGGGGCTCGTGGCGGTCGGTGTGGTGATGTTCATTGTTGTCGGAGGAAGCGTGTTGGCCGGCGTGAACAGCTCGAACTCCGACCGCCCGGTAGAACCGCCGCAAGTGTCATCCACGACGACTACTCGTGAACTCTCCTCGGCGGCCACGACACAGCAGACTTCGCCAGAGGCAATTCGCACACCGTCGGAGATCGTGTCATCGAGCTCTGTACCGACGACCACCGTGTTCAGGCCGCCGCCCCCCGAGTACATGCCGTCGGAGACCACGACGTACGTGCCCGCCCCACCGGTGAACACGCCCGAGTACACCCCACCACCGCCGGCGCCTGAATCGTTCGCCTATTACAAGAATTGCGACGCTGCCCGCGATACCGGCGTTGCACCGCTCTTGCGCGGTCAGGCGGGCTATAGACCTGAACTCGATCGGGACGACGACGGCGTAGCTTGTGAATGGAATTGATCGTCCCAGGAACAACGCGAGCGCTGAGTGCGGCCGACCACCAAATTCGGCAGTCACCGCGCGTGCCGCATCCTGAACATCCGCTTCACGATTCTCATGTCACGCTCGGGGGCGTCGACCGCGAACAGGGCCAGGGGCGGCCGGAACCGTTCCACCGTCACCGCGTGAGGCTGGCTCGAGGTCGGCGCGCTCGCGTTCGGCGATCCAGTCGTCGATTCCGCCGAGGAGCGCCCGACGGGTGGGGAACCAGCTCGAGGAGATCACCTGACCGCGGAGAGGGAGATCAGCTGTCCGCAGCAGGGAGATCAGCTGTCCGCCCACAGGGACGCCCTCCTGTCCCTTCGCCCTTGCCTCGAGTCCGCGCTCCCGGGTAGCCGCCGGCATGGACACACCCTTTCCGAGAGGTCCACTATGAACGTGGTATCTCCACCGTGCGAAGGGGGTCGCCGTGCCCACGCCCGCCTCGGCCTGGTCGCCGCCGCTGCCCGAGGCGTCCGGCTTCGACCATCTCGTCGTGGAGACGCCCGGACTGCATACTCACGTCGCCGCCATCGGCGAAGGTGAGCCGGTCGTGCTGTTGCACGGATTTCCCGAGCACTGGTGGCAATGGCACGCCATAGCTCCGGTCATCGCGGCCTGCGGCTACCGGGTCATCTGCCCCGACTTGCGCGGGGCCGGCTGGACCGTGGCGGACGATCCGCGTGTCGAGCGCGAAACCAGGCTCCGCGACCTGCTCGCCCTCTTCGACGTCCTCCACATCGAGCGCACCCACCTCGTCGCCCACGACATGGGCGTCCTGACCGCAGTGCAGCTGACCTACGACCACCCCGAGCGGGTTCGCACGGCAGTGCAACTCGCCGTGCCCCCGGCCTTCCTGACGTTCAGCCCGAAGGTCCTGCCAGGCTTCCGGCACCTGCCCTCGTTGGTCTGGCACCGCCCGGGCGCCTCACTGCGCGGAACCTTCTCCCAGGCGTACGTTGCCCGCCCGATGTCGGAGGAAACCGTCGAAGCGCACCTCGCCCCGATGCACCGCCCCGACATCGACGGCGCGGTGCGTCCGCTCCTGCGTGGCATGGTGCTGCCCGAAGCCGTGCGCATGGCACGGGGGGTCTACCGACGTCGGAGGCTCACGGTGCCGACCCTCGTCGTGTTCGGCCGCCAAAACCGCCCGTGGAACGAACAGCTGGGGCGCATCTGCCGCAATCCGGGGCGGTACGCCGATCGCATCGAGTTCGCCTACGTCGACGACGCAGCGCACTTCATCACCGACGACGCTCCAACCGAGGTCGCCGAGCTCGCGATCGACTGGTTCGAACGAGCAGCATGACGTAGGGCTCACTACTCGGTCTTTCGCTCACCGCTCCGAGCACTCTTGCGTGTCTCACTGGGCGGAGCGCAGCGGCCTCGGGGGCGTGGTTGCTGGGCATCGCCGTTTCGAACCTCCGGGGAGGCAGCGCCGGTCTGGACAGGACACGCCGGGTGGTTGTCGAGTGACTCGAGGCAGACCTCCACGCGCTGACGAGCCTGGTGCGCGCTCGATCCGGTTGCTCATCCACATCTCGGCGAAGCTCCTCGGACGCGGGGACAAGACGATGGGGCGCCTTCCTTCGATATCGTCGCTGTCGGGACCGACGGGCGGGAGGCGGGGTGGGACGACTCGAGGTCGGCGGATCCGTGGTCAACGATGACGGGATTCGCTACGAGCTCTGCGAGCGGATCGGCGAGGGCGGATTTGGTGAGACCTACCTGGCCTACCGCCTCGCGCGGAACTCGGGTCGTCGGGTCCGGAGAGTGTGCGTCAAAGTGTGTCACAACATCGACGATTGGCACGGGGAGGCGTTCTTCGGTCGATTGCTCCACGGCAACGACCGGGCCGTCGCGCTACACGACTCGTTCGTCGTTGCCGCCGGTCGTGGCGGGCGACGGCGCCTGCACCTGCTCGTGTTCGAATACATGCCGGATGGAACCGTCGCCGACCTCGTCGAGGCGAACGGTCGCGGGTGGAGTCCGTCGCGCGTGCGCACGGAGGTCGGTGCCCTACTGAAATTGCTTGCGACGATGCACAACGTCGGCATCACGCACCGCGACATCACACCCCAGAACGTCTTCCTCCGGGGTGGACGGCTCGTCCTCGGCGACTTCGGTATTTCCCGGATGACACTCGATCCCCGCAAGGCGAAGGTGACCGCTTTCACGCCCGACTTCGTTCCGGACGCGGTGTGGGTCCACCACAACTGGGGTCCCGGCGACGACGTGTTCCAACTGGGACTCCTCGCGTGCACCCTGCTGAGTGGCGAGATCTGGACGGCACGTGACGTGAAGCAACTGCGAACTCTGACGGCGCCGGACGATCTGAAGTGCTGGATCTGGCACGCGACGGCCGCCAAGGCGAAGAAGTATGTCGACGCACTCGACGCAGGTGAGGCATTGACGACGCTGGCGAAAGTCAACATGCGGTCGGGACGGGGCCCCGCGTCATTGGAGGGCCATCGGGTGGTCTTCACCGGCAAGCTCCAGCGATGGACCCGGAACGAGGCCGCGGAGCTCGTCCGGCGCGCCGGCGGACACGTGCAGGATGCCGTCGGCGACTCGACCACGCTGCTCGTGCGAGGGGACGTCCGCAATGGGCTGAACGAGTCCGAGGGACGCAAGCTGTACGCGGTGCGGGAACGCCTGCGGCTCGGGCAGAGGATCTCGATCGTCGGTCAGACGGGCCTCGAGCGTCTGCTCGGACAGCGGCACAGGTGACCGGAACGAGCCGCAGGGATCACGCTGGGGGCCACGTGCCGATCGGAAGCGTGTCGGGGAACTCGTACTCGCATCCCAGTTCGTCGAGCGGGGGTGCGTCCGGGCTGTCGCGGAACCACGAAACGCACGCGTCGGCGGCCAAGACTACGTCGCGGGTGAAGAGGTAGCCCTCGGTGCAGTCGTCGAAGTGACCGTCGAAGAACCACCGGTCGAGCTCGAGCCCCTCCACAGCGTGAGTGTCCAGCCGCAGCCGGCCGAGGACGGTCCGGGAGCGGCGGACCATCAGCACACCGTCTGCCAGCACGTGTACCTGCGCGCACACCACCGGGCTTTCGTCGTCGTCCTCGTCGTAGTCGCGCGGAACGACGTAGCCGCTCGGTCCCAGGTCGATGACGAGACCCGTCGGCTTGTCGGTGAACGAGTCGACGAGCCAGTCGATCATTCCGTCCCAGGTGTTGATCTCCGGGACGTCCGTGCTGTCGTTCACCGGCCGCCTCCTCTGTGGTTCCTCCAGTGTGATCGACCGTAGCGCGGGGCACCGACACAAAGGTGGTGCTCTCTGCCTGAATCATGCGGATGCGAATGCCGTTCAGCGCGACGTCGATTCGAAGTCGTCGAGAACCGCGACGATCCGACCGACGGTGTCCTCCAGGCCGACGCACCACTGTGATTCCGGCAGGGGAGCGCTGCTGTCGCGGAAGTGGATTCGGCCGAATATGAGCACCCCATATGACGTTTCGACGCTCATGCCGCATCGGTACGGCAGGGACGTATTGGTCTTCAACAGTGCTCTCCGGCCGGCGAGTTCCGTGAGCACCATGTCATCACCGTTGCCGGTGGCCTTCTGCCGCTCCTCCTCGAAGTCGAAGTTGGCGGACAGTACGGACAGACCATAGTTGGCCAGGATTCCGGGGATGTGCACGATGCCGTCGTAGGAGCAGCCGAGCATCGTGAAATGCGTGGCGGCGAAGTCCGCATTGTCCTCGGTTCTCGGGTCGTAGCCGGCGGCGGTGAGCACGTCGTCGGGAATGTCGAGGCAGGGGTCGAAGGCGACGAGCGGTCGATCGGATTCGTCGACCAGGCGCGGCACGCGTGTCGTGGTGGTCACGGGGGTCGGCGGCTCGCTCGTAGTGATGGCGGAGTGTGAAGGCACCGCGCAGCCGGCGAGCACCCCGACAGCGAGCAGGCCACCGGCGGTGCGGCGGCCGGTCACTGCTCGTCCAAACTTGCGCCGTGCAGACGCTGCACCCAGTCGTACTCGGCGGCAAGGAAACCCTCGCCACCGGCGGCGAACAGGTCCCGCATGTCCTTGAGCACCACATAGAACTGTTCGAGCCGTTCGTAGAGCGATTCGGGTGTGCCCTGGGCCTTGCGCACGAATCCGGCGCGGAGAGCCTCGGCCGACGCGAAGCCACCGAAGCTGGGCGCATCGGACAGATTGCCAGCCTTCTCAGCCGCGTCTTTCAGCGTTCCGAGCATGGTGTCGCAGATCGCGACGATCTCGTCGATCGTCTGCGGATCCAGACGAAGTTCCCCGGCCATGAAATCCCCCCATGATGTCCATCGGCCCGGGTACTGTAGCGCGCCGACGGCATGGGAACGCCACCGCTCGAACGCGAGGCACTGGCGACTGATGGGCGGGACGACCGGGAGTCTGCCGACTCGGTGAGCGTTGCCGCGGAAGTCGTCAGGTTTTCGGCATCGGGTCATCCGACAGTCGTAAGTAGGGGCGGTCCTTCTGTGTAAGGTGCATCGGGCAGGTTGGGGACACAGGGGGCAACTGCATGGGGGAGAGCGTTTTCGTCGTGCCGGAAGAACTCCGGTTGCTTGCAGCAAGGACTGCGGACGCCGTTGCCGCACTGGAGAAATGCACCGACAGGTCGGAAGTCGGGGATCTGCTTTCCGGATCGGGTACCGCGATTGCATGTGAAGAGGTGTGGACAGCCGTGGTCGCATCGATGTCCCGATTGGCCGCTCGTCTGCGCGACGTGGCGATGAGGGCTGATGCTGCTGCGGATTCGTATTCGGAGGTGGATCGTGCGTCGGCCGACGCATTGCGCGACCTGCGGGGCAGAGTGTGAGTCCGGCGACGAGAGAGCAGGCCCAACGCTGGGACACCGCTTCGCTGGTCGTGATCGCAGCTGCATGGGAGGAACTTGGTGACGAAATCGACCGGCGTAAGCGCGACGTGGAGCGCGACTTCGACGACTCGCACCGGTTTTGGCGAGGAGCAGCCGGCGATCACGAACGCACCAGGATGCAGCGATTCGTGGATGCGGCGAATCGCGCGGCAGGAGCTCTCGAACGTTGTGTCGATGTTGCTCACCGCGGAGCCTCGAGCATCGAGGCCGCGCGATCGTACGTAGTGCATGCCATCGCGTTGGCGGAATGTGAGGGGTTTCGGGTTGCGAACGATGGGCGTGTCTCGGCGGTCGATGTGGCCGGAGCCTCGAATGAAGTCGCGAGCCGACACGAGACGGAAATTGTCCGCGCGTTGACCGTACTGGGCGACGAAGACGCGCGGGTGGCAACGGCGATGCGGAGAGCGCTCGAGTCGCTCTCCGCGATGCAATCGGACGAGGTTCGGTTTCCGGCGGACGTGGTGTTCGCCGGACCCGCGCCTGCCCCGGGGGCAGACTCCGGCGACGAGCGGCGTGCGGATGCCGCCGATGCATTCGAACGACTCACAGGTCGGTTCCCGCTCGACCCGGTGGACTGGGCGACGGCGTACATCCTTGTGGCGAACAGCTTCGCCGAGAAGTACGCGGGAGTCGGGCCGGAGGTCGTCGCGGGTCGGATCGAACCCGTGCCGGGTCAGGGCGTAGTGCGGATCGGGCTCTACATCCCGTCCGAAACGGTGGTGAACCTGCCGCAGGATCTGGGTGACCATCGGTCCGAGGATCCCCGATTCGACGTCGAGGACACACGAGTCGCGATCTACGTCGACTACGAGAACGGCATGGTGATCGCCCGTCAGAATCCTTCGGTGTCGGTCGACGGTGACGTGCGGGTCGGTGTGCCGACCGTAGACGTCCAGCAGGCGACCGACGGTGCCGTTCGGATCCAGTACCACGCGAGAAACCCTCTCGCTCCGGATGTGTCGACGCCAACGCATACGGTCAACGGTGACATCGTGGTATCGCCGCGGCCGGAAGGAATTGCTGTCGACGGTGTGATCACGGATTACCCGGCGCTCGAGGTCTATCGGGATACGCCCATGGGCGGTACGGAAACTGTCACGATCGACCCTGCCGACAGTGGCAGCGAATACGGTCCGCTCATCAACCTTCCGTTCCATCATTCGATCGGGGTCGGAACGGAAGCGTTCGAGCGTTTCAGGTCTGCGTACGCTCAGTTGCCGCCTTACGAGGCGGGGACACGTCCCGATGCGGATCCGCACCAGCCCACGCGGCTCGGTGGTACGGAGGATGCGCTTCGTGTGGTGGTCGTCCGATGATTCGGCCGGTCCTCCCGCCTGGGCTTTCACAACGGCTCGATCGGATCGGCTTCTGGGAGGCCGCCACGTGGTCCCTGCCGTTTGCCGCAGCCGGCGGAGCGTCGTTGTTCGTCGGGATTGTCGCCGCGATCGGCACGATCGACCATCGGGCGAACCCGACGGAAGGGTGGATCCTCGCTGTCGTCGCCGCACTCATGGGTGCCGTCGCTGCCGTGCTGGCGCGCTCACGCGCCGAACGTGACCGCGGCATTGCGCTCGGAGTCGGTGGGGCCGCGGTAGTTCTCTGTGTCGTGTGGTTGTTGTCGTGGTGAGCCGTGAGTCGTGGTGGACCAATCGCATCGACTGGTTCGGCCCGGAGAGCTTCGTCGGGGCGCTGTGCGGACTGGGGTGCGGGGTGTCGGTCCCTCTCGGCGTTGCCGGCGGCGACGCAGCGTGGCCGTACCTCGGTCCACTCGTCGGTGGGGGATTGCTGACGGCGTTCCGCGGGCCGGTCCGTCGATTCGGCACGGGGTTGGCCATCTCCAGCGTCGCGGTCCCGTCGCTGCTGGTCGGTGTCCTGTTGTTCGGTGGGGTGGCGGCGGTGTTTCGATGAACGGCGGGCCCGGGCGGAGGGCACGTCTGGGCGGTCCCGTCGCCGTGATCCCCGTATGCTGCGGTAATGCCGGAGATTCGAGTCCTGGACACCGAAGCCGAGCTGCTGACGGCGGCGAAGCTGTTCCGTACCGCGATGATCGGGATGCCGGCGCCGAATCCGCTCGAGCCGGGACAGATCCTCACCCAGCGCGAACAGGGCCGCACCCTCGGGGCGTTCGTCGACGGGCAGATGGTCGGCACGGTGGAGTCGGCGTCGAGTGGCATGGTGCTGCCCGGCGGCCGGCGGGTTCCGCACGCCGCCGTGACGCACGTCGGCGTGCTGCCCACGCACACGCGGCGGGGTGTGCTCTCGGCGTTGATGCGTCGTCAGCTGAGCGATGCCCAGGACCGGGGTGAGGTGGTGACGTCGCTGCGGGCCTCCGAGGCGACGATCTACGGCCGCTTCGGGTACGGCGTCGCCACGACGACGCACACCGTCGAGCTCGACGTGCGGCGGGCGGTGCTGCGTCCGTCGGTGGGCGAGGGCGAACCGGTGCGGCTCGTCGATCCGCACCACGCGTGGGACCTGCTGTCGCGCATTGCCGACGCCAATCCGTCGTCGCGGCCCGGAAGCATCGATCGCATCCCGCCGTGGTGGCGGTCGCAGGAGCACCGGATCGTCGGGGACCGCGAGCCCCGGTACGTCGCGGTGCACGGTGAGCCGGGCGCGGAGACGGGCTTTGCCCGGTACCGGCCGATCGGCACCGACATGTGGTTCGGCAGCCGGGATCGGACGGTCGTCGTCGAGGACTTCTTCGCCCCGACCCGCACCGCCTACCTGGGCCTGCTCCGGTTCCTGCTGAACCTCGATCTCGTCGACACGTTCGTCTTCGCCGCGCTCCCGCAGGACGATCCGCTGCCGTGGCTGCTGACGGACTCGCGCGCGGTGCGCTTGCGCAGTGCCGGCGACGAGACGTGGCTGCGCATCGTCGACGTGCCGGCCGCGCTGCGTGCGCGGACCTACGCCGGCACCGGAGAGGTGCGGCTGGCCGTGATCGACGAGCGTCTCCCGGAGAACACCGGGACCTATCGGATCTCGGCGGCGGGGGCCGAGCGGGTGGACGAGCCGGCGCAGCTCGAGGTGGACGTGTCCGCGCTCGCCGCGACGCTGCTCGGCGGGACCCGGTGGCATCAGCTGGAGGTCGCCGGCCTGGTGCGGGTGCTCGACGACGAGGCGCTCCCGGTGGTCGAGCAGCTGTTCGCGACGGCATCGGCGCCGTTCGCCGGCGTCATGTTCTGATCCCGCCCGGGCGCAGTGTCGTGGTCAGCTCGCACCGCTCTGCGCGCGACGCTTCCGGACACGCTTGACGATGGCGTAGCCGAGGAACAGGACGACGGCGGCGATCACGATGTTCTGGAACACCGACGCGTACGGCTCGACCCGCGCCCAGTTCGCTCCCAGCCCGTAGCCGGCGAGGACGAAGATCGTGTTCCAGACGAGGCTGCCGGCGGTGGTGAACAGCACGAATCGCCACGCGGGCATGCGGGTGACGCCGGCGGGGATGGAGATGAGGCTGCGGAACAGCGGGACCATCCGGCCGAAGAACACGGCCTTGCTGCCGTGCCGCTCGAACCATGCGGTGGTGCGGTCGAGGTCCGCGACGTCGACGAGGGGGAGCCTGTCGACGATCCGGCGGATGCGGTCCGGTCCGACGCCGCGCCCGGCCGCGTAGAGGCCGAGGGCGCCGGCGAGCGAGCCGAGGGTGGTCCAGAACAGCGCCCCGAAGAGGGTGAAGCTGCCCAGGCTCGCGGCGAAGCCGGCCAGCGGCAGGATGACCTCGCTGGGCAGCGGCGGGAAGAAGTTCTCCAGCGCGATCGCGATCCCCGCTCCGACGCCGCCGAGCCGGTCCATGAGGGACAGCGCCCAGCCGGCGAGGCCCTCGGTCGGGACGGCGGCGTCGGCCGGTATGGCGGCGAGGAGTGGTGCAGTCACCTCACCCACGATAACGGCGGATCACGCCGGATCCGGCCGACGTGAGGGCCGCCACGGCCTCGTCCCGGTCAGGATCCGGCGAGCGCGGCCTGCAGCTTCTGCACCACGGCGGGGGCGGGGTTCTGGTTCTGGGCATTGGGGATGTCGCTGTTGACGGCCACGAGGATGATGTCCTGGGTGTTCTTGTCGTAGCCGAAGTAGGTGTTGAAACCGGGCAGCTCGCCGGTGTGGCTGAGCCAGCCGTCGGCGTCGCCGAGCCCGAGCCCGTACGCCGCGGTCGCGGTGTTCGGTGGCAGCCCGTACAGGAACGACGACATGCGCACGTCCTGGGTCTGCTGGTCGTAGAGCCCCTCGCCGGTGCCGATGGCCTTCGCCCAGATCTGCAGGTCGTCGAGGGTGGAGATCATCGCCCCGGCGGCCCATGCCCACGAGGGATCCCAGTTGGTGGGGTCGGTGGTCTGTCCCTCCGGCTGGCCCTGCTCGGTGATGCCTTCGAGGTGGGGGGAGGGGATCTCGGCGGTGTCGGGGAAGGAGGTCTCCCGCATCCCGAGCGGCTCGATGATCTTCCCGGTGATGTAGTCGCCCAGGCTCTGCCCGCTGACCTGCTCGACGACCAGGCCGAGGGCGATGAGGTTCGAGTTCGAGTACTCCCACTTCTCCCCGGGCGGGAAGTTCGGCGGCGCTCCACGCACGATGTCGAGCAGCTGCTCGGGAGTCCAGGGCTTGGTCGGGTCGCCGAAGAGCTGGTTCTGGAAGTTCTCGTCGAAGGTGTAGCTGGGGATGCCGCTGGTCATGTCGGCGAGCTGGCGCAGGGTGGCGGTGTCGCCGTTGGGCAGGCCCGGCACGTACTTGCCGATGGGGTCGTCGAGGGACAGCTTGCCGTCCTGCATCAGCTGGAGCACCGCGGTGACGGTGAACGTCTTGGTGATGCTGCCGATGCGCGTGTGGTCGGAGGCGGTCGGGGGCTCGGTGGAGTCCTGGCCTGCGGTCCCGGAACTGCCGGTCCACTCGTAGTCGGCGGTGATCACCCGCGCGACGACGCCGGGGAACTTGAAGTCGTTGCGCACGTCGTCGAGCGCGGTCTGGAACTTCTCGGCCTGGGCCGCGTCGGGCGCGCGGGTGGTCGTCGTCGCGGAGTCCTCGGTGCCGGTGTCGGAGCCGCAGGCCGCGGCCACCACCACGAATGCGCTCACGGCGAGGATCGAAAGACGGCGCATCGCAGCTCCCAGGGTCGGCAGGATGACAACATCATCGGACCTCAGTGTGAACCCTGCATCGTCGGAACGCGTGCTGTTCGATCATGAAAGCGGCGGCGGGCGCTCAGTTCGGTGCGGAGAAGAGGCCGGAGTAGTCGTACGGTCCGTGACGCCGGGTGTCCGCCTCGAGGTCGGCGGTGGTGTCCGGCTCGGCGGGCTTGCCGGGCTGAAGGAAGATCGGGTACTCGTGGTGCTGCATGGTGTCCTGTTCTGTGGAGTGATCGGGGAGGGAAGGGTCAGTGGTCGCCGGGCGCATCGGTGACTGTTCGCATGATCTCGTAGGCGCGGTCCGGATCGGTGTGGGGATCGACGAGCGTCAGCGCGATCCGCGTGTCGTTCTCGCCGAACAGATACATCAGGTTCGCCGGCTGTCCGGGAATCGGACCGGTGATCTCGATGCCGTCGACGTCGTCGATGCGTCGCTGAGCGGAGCTGACCGCATTCCATTCGAACGCGATCCGGGAGACGGACCCGAGCCGCGGGGCGAGCGCCGAGATCAGGTCGTGCAGCTCCGAGGTGATGTTCGAGGTCCAGGGAAACCATGCGCCGTCGACGGACGACGTGGGCGCCCCGGCAGGTCGCAGCAGCAGCCGCGGGGTGCGTGTGGGCTCGGGGAACGGCTGCGTTCCCGCCCGTGCCGGCGCATCCCGGCGGGTGCCGGGATGTGGAGGCGGTGTGTGCGTCACAGGACGCTCCTTGGTCGGCCGCGAATCAGCCGGAAAGATGTTCCAATCGGGGCCCATCGAGCGGGAGGCTCGACGCGAGATGCCCATCGATACCCGAAGCCTACAGGGTGGGGCCGGGAACGGGCGAATGTGCAGCGGGTCGCACACCCGATCGAACCGCGGGGTGCGGGGACCGGCGGTAATCTCACGGAGTGGACGAGTTGAACGAGAACGGCGAGCCGTTCGAACTCGCGTCGGACGGCCAGGTCGACGTCACCCCGGAGATCGACGAAATCGGCGAGCTGCTGCGCAAGTCGGGCCGCGAGAACCTGGTCGCCGACGTCGACGAACCGTGGCGGCACGGGTATCCGTACGACACGAAGATGACACGGCGGCAGTACGAGGCCCGCAAACGCAGGCTGCAGATCGAACTGCTCAAGCTGCAGGCCTGGGTCAAGGAGTACGACGAGAAGATCGTCATCATCTTCGAGGGCCGCGACGCGGCCGGCAAGGGTGGGGCCATCAAGCGGTTCACCGAGCACCTCAATCCCCGCGGCGCGCGGGTGATGGCGCTCGAGAAGCCCACCGAGCGTGAACGCACGCAGTGGTACTTCCAGCGCTACGTCGAGCACCTGCCGGCCGGCGGGGAGATCGTGCTGATGGACCGGTCCTGGTACAACCGGGCCGGCGTCGAACGGGTGATGGGCTACTGCACCCCGAACGAGTATCGCGAATTCACCCGCTCCGCACCGGAATTCGAGCGGATGCTGGTGCAGTCGGGGATCCATCTGGTCAAGTTCTGGTTCTCGGTGGGCCGCGAGGAGCAGCACGCGCGGTTCGTCGCGCGCAGCACCGATCCGGTCAAGCAGTGGAAACTCTCGCCGACGGACCTCGCGAGCCTCGACAAGTGGGACGCGTACACCGAGGCGAAGGAGGCGATGCTGTTCTACACCGACACCCCGCACGCGCCGTGGACCATCGTCAAGGCGAACGACAAGAAGCGTTCGCGGATCGAGGCCATGAAGTGGGTGCTGCACCGCTTCGACTACACCGGCAAGGATCCGCGCGTGGTTCGCACCCCGGATCCGCTGATCATCGGCTCGCCCGAGACGGTGTACGACGAGGGGGAGCGCCCCTCGGAGTCCTTTCCGACGATGTGATCTGCGCCCGGCGACCGCCCGCGCCGTTTCGGGGTGCGGGAGACCGGGTACTGCGAGAGGGCCGAACCGGCGGACGCCGGCCGACATCGAAAGGACGTCACACCGTGGGAAGTCCGGATGAGCGCGATGAGCGCGAAGAGCCCGTGGAGGCCACCGACCGCCCCGCCCCGGTCACCCGGGAAGACCTGGAGAACCTGGTGGACGACATGGAGAAGCGGGTCGAGTCCGAGCGCGAGGAGGAGGGCGTCGAGGGCAGCGTCTCGGACCGCGAGGAGCAGAAGCCGATCGTGACGGGCGACGAGGCGCCGGACTGACCGGGCCGTGTCGTCACCGACCGGGAGCCGCCGATGCCCGATGCCATGACCCGTGCCTTCGTCCTGCTGCCGGGGGCCGGCTCGGACTCGTGGTACTGGCACCGGGTGGTGCCGCTGCTGCGCGAGTGTGGGCACGAGGTCGTCCCGGTCGACCTGCCGTACACCGATCCCGGCGCCGACCAGTACACCTTCGCCGACGTCGTGGTGGCGGCCGGCCGTGACGTCGCGCGGCCGCCGACCTTGGTCGCGCAGTCGATGTCCGCGTTCACCGCGGCGATCGCCGCCGAGCGGATGCCCGTCGACGGGCTGATCCTGGTGGCCCCGATGATTCCGGCGCCGGGCGAGTCGCCGGGGCAGTGGTGGTCGGCGGTGGGGCAGGCCGAGGCGAAGCGCGCGCAGGACGTCGCCGAGGGGCGCGATCCGGACGCGCCGCTGGATCCGCGCGGGCTGTTCTTCCACGACGTGCCCGCCGACGTGGTCGACGAGGCCTTCGCGCACGAGCAGCCGGGCATGTCGGAGGCGGCGTTCGAGCCGGCGTGGCGGGCGCCGCGGTGGCCGGACGTGCCGGTGCGGGTGATCGCGGGCCGTCACGATCGGTTGTTCCCGTTGCCGCTGATCGAGCGCCTCGCTCGCGAGCGGCTGGGCGTGGAGCCCGAGGTGATCGACAGCGGGCACCTGCCCGCCCTCGCCCGCCCGGCGGAACTGGCGTCGCTGCTGCTGCGGGAGTGAGGATCCGTCGCCGGACGCGTTACCGGCTTCCGCTGCGGGACTTGCCGTTCGACGTGGCCGTCTCCTGGCCGCCGGTGAACTGCGCCGCCACCGCGGCGGGCATCGCCTCGTAGCGCAGGTGCATCCGGGCGAACTCGGCGGTGCCCTGGGTGAGCGATCGCAGATCGACCGGGTAGCGGGCGAGTTCGAGCTCGGGGACCTCCGCGCGTAGCAGGGTCCTGCCCGGCTCGGCGCTCTCGGTGCCGAGGACCCGGCCGCGCCGGGCGGACAGGTCGCCGAGGACGGCGCCGAGGTACTCCTCGGGCAGGATCACCCGCACCGCGGCGACGGGTTCGAGCAGCTTGACCTCGGTGTGGGTGGCGGCGTCGCGCAGCGCCAGCCCGGCCGCGGTCTGGAACGCGGCGTCGGAGGAGTCCACCGAGTGTGCCTTGCCGTCGACGAGGGTGACGCGGACGTCGATGAGCGGGTTTCCGGTGGCCACACCCTTGGCGGCCTGCGCACGCACGCCCTTCTCGACGGACGGGAAGAACTGCCTGGGCACGGCGCCGCCGACGACGCGTTCGGCGAATTCGATGCCGCCGCCGATGGGCAGCGGTTCGACCTCGACGTCGCACACCGCGTACTGGCCGTGGCCGCCGGACTGTTTGACGAGGCGGCCGTGGCCCTTGGCGGGGGCCGCGAACGTCTCGCGCAGCGCCACCCGGTACGGGACGGCGTCGACGTTCACGCCGTGGCGGGTGCGCAGCCGGTCGAGGACGACCTCGGCGTGGGCCTCGCCCGTGCACCACAGCACGAGTTGGTGGGTGTCGGGGTTCTGCTCGAGACGCAGGGCGGGGTCCTCGGCGGTCAGCCGGGAGAGGGCCTGCGAGAGCTTGTCGTCGTCGCTGCGGCTGTGGGCCTCGACGGCCACGGGCAGCAGCGGCTCGGGCAGCGGCCAGCGGTCCAGCAGGGTCGATGCCCCCGCTTCGGAGAGGGTGTCGCCGGGCTGGGCGGTGACGAGCTTGGCGATGCACACCAGATCGCCGGCGACGGCCTCGGGCACCGGTCGCTGTTGCCGGCCGAACGGGCTGGTGAGGGTCGCGACGCGTTCGGTGGTGTCGTCGCCGGCGGACCCGGCCAGCCGGATCGTCGTGTCGGGGCGCAGCGTTCCGGAGAACACCCGCACCAGGCTGATGCGCCCGACGTAGGCGTCCCCGGCGACACGGATCACCTGCGCCGTCAACGGCGCCGCGGGATCGGCGGCGGGGGCGGGCGGACGACGGTGGGTGGGGTCGGGGAAGGCCATCGCGACGAGATCGAGCAGTTCGGCGGCGCCGACCCCGTAGTCGGTGGTGGCGAGCGCGGGATGCAGTGCACAGTCGACGATCTCGTGCCGCAGCCCCTCGTCGAGGGATTCGGTGTCGAGGGCCTCGCCGGCGAGGTAGCGCTCCATGAGCGTGTCGTCCTGGCCGGAGATCGCCTCGACGAGGCTCTCGCGCGCGGCGCCGGTGTCCGGCACGGCGGCGGGATGGCCGTAGCCGCGGCCGGTGAGCAGATCGATCGAGCCGCACGGGCGGCCGCCGTCGAAGACCGGCACGTACACGGGGCGCAGGGTGTCCGGCCCGAGGTCGAAGGCGTCGTGACAGGCGGTGAGCATCTCGTCGAAGTCCGTGCGGGCGACGTCGAGCTTGGAGACGACGATGGCGCGCGGGATCGCGGTCTCGGCGCATTCGCGCCACAGGGTGCGCGTGGCGGCGGAGATGGGATCTGTTGCGGAGACGACGAATACGGCCGCGTCGGCGGCGTGCAGTCCCGCGCGGACCTCGGCGTCGAAGTCCGGATGCCCGGGGGTGTCGATGATGTTGATCTTCACGCCGTTCCACTCGAGCGGCAGCACGGCCAGTTGCACCGAGCGGCGGTGCTGCTGCTCGATCGCCTCGTAGTCGGAGACGGTGGTGCCGTCGGCGGTGCGTCCGGCGCGGCCCACGGCGCCGGCGGCCAGGGCCAGGGATTCGGCGAGGGTGGTCTTGCCGACCCCGCTGCAACCGACGAGGACGACGTTGCGGAGCTGTGCGGGGCGCTCGACGGCGGGCGCCCGTTCGGTGCGTGCGGCAGAGCGGTCGGGCATCGGCGACTCCTCCCGTGGCCTGTGCCAAGTGTAGGAGGCGGTTCCGCCGCCGTGGCGTCTTTCGGGATCGGCGGCGGTCCGAAAAGACGCCACGGGGACGATGCTCGAGCTACTCTCAACCTGAACTTGAGGTTTAGGGAGGCCCTCGTGGTTGATGTTCAGCGCCCGGCACTCGTCCGCCTGTTCACGGCCGGGACGGCACTCGCCGCCGTCTCCGTGCTGGGGGCGGGGGTCGCCGTCGCGGCACCCGGCACCGGGTCGAATTCCGGCTCGTCGGTGCCGGCGGCCTTCCAGGAGGACCCCGGCCCCCTGCCGGAGCTGCGGAACATCGCGACACCGGCCATCGTGGGGGAGACCCCGATCTCCGACCGCGCCGTGCGGCTGACCGTCGCGAGCCCCGCCCTGCGCCGCGACGTGGGCGTCGAGGTCCTGCTGCCCGCCGACAACTCGGCCCCGCGCCCCACCCTGTACCTGCTCGACGGGGTCAGCGCCCGCAACCACACCAGCGGCTGGATGAACATCGGCGGCGCGCCCGCCTTCTTCGCAGACAAGAACGTCAACGTCGTCATGCCCAACGGCGGCCGCGGCAGCCTCTACAGCGACTGGCAGCAGTCCGACCCCAAGCTCGGCCTGAACAAGTGGGAAACCTTCCTCACCGAGGAGCTTCCGCCGCTGCTCGCCGCGCGGCTGAACAGCAACGGGGTCAACGCGATCGCCGGGAACTCGATGGGTGGGCAGGCGGCCATGATGCTCGCCCACCGGCACCCCGAGCTCTACCGGGGCGTCGCCGCCTTCAGCGGCTGCTACTCGACGGGCGACCTGCTCGGCAGCGCCGTCGTGCAGACCAGCACCTCGTCGCAGGGCGGCGACGTCGTGAACATGTGGGGCCCGCCCGGCAGCCGGGAGTGGGCCGAGCACGACACCGTCGCGCACGCCGAGAACCTCGCCGGCAAGGAGCTCTACCTGTCCGCCGCGACGGGCGTGCCCGGTCCCCACGAGACGCCCGAGACCCCGGACCTGGCGCGCACCCTCGTCGCCGGCGGCATCCTCGAGGCCGGCTCGCGGATGTGCACCCAGCGGCTCGAGGAACGCCTCGGCGCCCTGAAGATCCCCGTCACCGTCACCTACGAACCCGTCGGCGTGCACGCCTGGGGCTACTGGCGCGACCAGCTGCCCAAGGCGTGGCCGACGCTCCAGCGCGCCCTGGAGACCCGGCCCTGACGCGCCGCGACGGGGCTGGACCCGCTTCCCGCGGCCCGTCGGGGACGCGTCGTACGCTGCGTGTGAAGCACATCACTCGGCGGAGAAGGAACGATATGAACAACGTGCTCGACCGCACGAAGATCTACATCGGCGGCGAATGGGTGGACTCCGACGGCACCGGCCGGATCGACGTGATCGCCCCGGCCACCGAGGATGTCATCGCCGTCGTCGCCGAAGGCACGGCACAGGACGTGGACCGGGCCGTACGCGCGGCGCGGGCGGCGTTCCCGGCGTGGTCGGCGCTCACCGGCGCCGAACGCGGTGCCCACCTCGGCAAGGTCGCGGCCCTCATGGCCGAGCGCATCGACGATCTCGCCGCGCTGGTCTCCCGCGACATGGGCATGCCGGTGACGCTGGCCAAGCCGGTCCAGATCGGCATGCCGCTGAAGAACATCACCCGCTACGCCGAACTCGCCGCGACCTACGACTTCGACGCCGGCGAGGTGGGCAACGCCCTCATCGTGCGCGAGCCCATCGGTGTCGTCGGCGCCATCACGCCGTGGAACTACCCGCTGCACCAGGTGGTCCTGAAGGTGTTCGCCGCCCTCGCGGGTGGCTGCACCGTCGTGCTCAAGCCGACCGAGGTGGCGCCCCTGATCACCTACGCGCTCGTCGACATCTGCGACGAGGCGGGCCTGCCGCCCGGCGTGTTCAACCTCGTCAGCGGGTACGGGCCGGTGGTGGGGGAGGCCATCGCCGCGCATCCCGGCGTGGACATGGTCTCGTTCACCGGCTCCACCCGCGCCGGCAAGCGCGTCGCCGTCGTCGCCGCGGAGACGGTGAAGAAGGTGGCTCTCGAACTCGGCGGCAAGTCCGCCAACGTCATCCTCGACGACGCCGACCTGACCCGGGCCGTCACCGACGGCGTGGCCCAGTGCTTCCTGAACTCCGGGCAGACCTGTTCGGCACTGACCCGCATGCTCGTCCCCGCCGAGCGCATGAACGAGGTGGCCGCCCTCGCCGAGCAGGTCGCGCGGGCCTACACCGTCGGCGATCCTTCCGCGGCCACCACCCGGCTCGGCCCCCTGGTCAACGCCAACCAGTTCAAGCGCGTGCGGTCCTACATCGACCAGGGCATCGAGGAGGGCGCCGAACTGGTCCTCGACGGCCGCGAAACCGGCCTCGGCACCGGCTATTTCGTCGGGCCGACCGTGTTCGCGAACGTGACCGAGGACATGACGATCGCGCGCGAGGAGATCTTCGGTCCGGTCCTGTCGATCATCGGATACCGCGACGAGGACGACGCCGTGCGCATCGCCAACGACAGCGACTACGGGCTCTCCGGCGGGGTCTGGTCTGCCGATCGCGCCCGGGCCGAGCGGGTCGCACGACAGCTGCGCACCGGGCAGGTCTCCATCAACGGGGGCGCCTTCAACACCGACGCACCGTTCGGCGGTTACAAGCACTCCGGCGTCGGGCGCGAAGCCGGCGTCTTCGGTCTCGAAGAGTTCCTGGAGGTCAAGGCACTCCTGCGGTGACCGTATGGGGTACGTCACGTTCGGGTGCCGCATAACGATAGACGGGAAAACGGCATCGGTTTCCCCGACAGGGAAAGCGCGGAAGGAGCGGACGATGTACATCATGCCGCCGGACCCGAGTGGCGGGTCCGCGGGCAACCTGGACGTTCCCCCGCGTGGCCTGCGTGAGGTCATGGAAGGCCAGCTCCCGGACCTCGCGGCCTGCGCGCGGCTGCTGTCCGTCGGTTCCGAGCGCGCGGCCGCGGTCTTCGACCGGGCGCTGGCGCGTGCGGTCGCGACGTGGCGGGGCCCGATCGGTCCCGAACTCTGCGCGTACGCCGTGTCGTGGTTCGTGTACCTGTTGCACGCCGAGACGCCCGCGCATCGGCGTGCGGAAGGCTGCGGCGACGACGCCGTCCTGTTCTCGACGTTGCCGCCGGTCGAGCAGATCGCCCTCGTGCTCGGTGAGTTCGAGGAGCTGCCGCCGGCGGGCATCGCCGCCGTCGCCGGCCGCGCGTTCGCCGAGTTCGAGCTGGAGACGCCGCAGCCGGCCTGGGTGCGGGACGGCCTCCTGCACGCGAGGCGCTGACCGCCGTACCTGCGTTCGGGCGGCCACGGCTCTTCGGGTGGCAACGACGACGCGGCCCCCGCACCGATCCGGTGCGGGGGCCGCGCGAAGTCGTCGGGTCTAGGAGGACAGGCGGGTGCGTCCGAGGCGGAGCAGCGTCATCGCCAGGGTCTTGCCGTCGGCGCCGAGCTCGGCGAAACGGTCGAGGACCCGCATCTCGTGGTTCTGGGCCTGCCGCGCGGTCCCGGACTCCTTCGCAGCGATGCCCGCCCGGCGCGACAGCTCGCTGCGGCGCTCGATCGCCTCGAGGATCTGCGCATCGAGCGTCCCGATCTCGTCGAACAGTCGACCGAGGTCTTCCTGGGCCGAAACCACCTCGCGGGCGGACTCGAAGCCAGGCGAATCAAGCTGGACAGTCATGCAGATTCCTCCGGTCTCGTCTGGATCGTCGATGATTGTGTCGTTCCCGTCGGCGCCAGTGTTACTCATCCGTAGACAAGATTTTCGTGTCCCGCGTCCGGCGGCCAGCCAACACGAGTTGAACACCTTTTGAACTGGGCTTTATGTCCGTCCCGTGGCATTTGTGGCAATGGTCACACCGTCGGGTATCCGCCTCGTCGGGCCCCTCGGACGTAGGGTCGAAGGTCCCTTCTCCGCCGTGGACGCCCGCCCCGGCGCGTGTCGTGAACCACAATCCGCAGGCCCTGCGGTAGCGTTCCCCACCTACCGGCAACCGGTCGGGGCGGTGGGATCCCCGGCGCTTCCGGAAGGGGAACTCAGTGGGACGGGTGTTTTGTGCACGGCACCGATGAAGACGAGTCCGACGCCGTGCCGCTGATCCGCCCGGAGGAATGGCCGCCCCCGAGGTTCAGCGCCCGAGTCGCCGCCGCGATCGCCCTCGCCGGCGTCGTGATCCTCGTCTCGCTGTGGCGGGCTTGGGATGCCGGGCAGGCGGGAGCCTGGGCGGTGACCCGGTTCTTCCTCATCCTGTCCGGCCTGATGGCCCTCACGGCGCTCTTCGGATACGTGTACTGGCGTCCGCGCCGCGGCGACCCCGAGATCCGGTTCGTGGGGTCGCCGGACCGCGGGGTTACCGAGATCCGCGCTTCCGGCGCCGTCTTCCACCTGATGGGGGCGATGACGACGAGCGCGGCGTTGCTCGCCCTCGGCGCGGCCGTCGAGATAGTCCTGTTCGACGACGGCGTTCCGTGGGTGAGTGTGCTGCTCGCCGCCTTCGGGCTGCCCTGCGCGGCGTTCGTCGCGGAGGTGCTGCGCGGGGGGATCCGCCGAGGGGCGCTGCTGCTGACCCCGGACGGGATCCGGCAACGCGGCTGGACCATCGAGTCGTACCTGCCGTGGGTCTCGGTGGCCGGGGTGCACGCCGTCCATCACGGATTCCCCGAGATCTGGGTGCTGGGCACGCCGGCCGCCGCCTGGGCGCGACGACGGACCAGCCGGCTGTTCCGCCTGGACCGGTTGCCCCGCGAACCGGTGATCGAGGTCGACTCCCGCAAGTTCGACGGCGACCCGGTGCTGCTGTATCGGATGCTCGACTTCTACGCGAGAAATCCGCAGGCCCGGGCGGAGCTCGGGTCGGCCGCGGCGGCCGAGCGCGTGCACCGGGGCGACCTGAGCGACCCGGCCTGACGGCTGCCCGTCTTGCGCCGCAGTGCCACCCGACTGTGTTGCGGCTCACTGCTCCGGTATCGTCGTGGGCAAGAGATGGCACTCGGTGCCGTTCCTGCGAGAGATGGGACGTGAGATGAGCACTCCGGAACGGATCGTCATCGTCGACGGTGCGCGTACCCCGGTCGGCAGCTTCGGCGGCGCGTTCAAGGACGTACCGGCCCACGAACTCGGCGCGGCCGCCGCGAAGGCGGCCCTGCAGCGCGCCGGCGTGGCGGCCGAGGACATCGACGAGGTCGTCATGGGCTGCATCGGGCAGGTCGGCCCGGATGCCTACAACGCGCGTCGGGTCGCGCTGGCGGCGGGTCTGCCGGTCTCGGTGCCGGCGTACACCGTCAACCGGCTGTGCGGCTCGGGCCTGCAGGCGATCTGGTCGGCGGCGATGCAGATGCGCTGGGGCGGGGTGGATCTGGCCCTGGCCGGCGGCGACGAGAACATGTCCCGCATGCCGTTCTACGACTTCGGCGCCCGCTCCGGCTACAAGCTGGGCGACCGCACCCTCGTCGACGGCACCGTCGGGATGCTCACCGACCCGTTCCACGGCATCCACATGGGCGTCACCGCCGAGAACGTCGCCCGCGAGTACGGCATCAGCCGCGAGGCGCAGGACGAGTTCGCCGTCGAGTCGCAGCGCCGCGCGGCCACCGACGCCGCCCGCGCCGCGTTCGCCGAGGAGATCACCCCCGTCGAGATCGGCGGCCGCAAGCCCACCGTCGTCACCACCGACGAGCACCCCAAGCCCGACACCACCGTCGAGACCCTCGCGAAGCTGCGCCCGGCATTTCAGAAGGACGGCACGGTCACCGCCGGCAACGCCTCGGGCATCAACGACGGCGCCGGCGTCGTCGTCCTCGCCCGCGAGTCCGTCGCGCAGGAACGGGACCTGGGTGGGCTCGCGGTGATCGAGTCCGTCGCCACCGCCGCGCTCGAGCCGGAGCTGATGGGCTACGCGCCGGTCCTCGCCCTGCAGAAGCTGTTCGAGCAGACCGGCACCACCCCGGCCGACATCGACACCGTCGAGCTGAACGAGGCGTTCGCCTCGCAGGCCGTCGCCGTGATCCGCGACGCCAAGCTCGACCCGGCTAAGACCAACCCGTACGGCGGGGCGATCGCCCTCGGTCACGCGGTCGGCGCGACCGGCGGCATCCTGACCCTGCGGGTGGCCAAGGACCTCGTGCGCCGCGACCTCGAACTCGGCATCGTCACCATGTGCATCGGCGGCGGCCAGGCCCTGGCCGCCCTGCTGCGCCGGGTGCGCTGAGCCGGGCCGCTCCGCGGCCGGTGCGTCCTTTGGGCTGCTGCAGCAGCCCAAAGGCCGCACCGCTCAGATGGTCCGTTCGTGTCCGGCCCAGTAGGGGGCCCGCAGGGAGCGCTTGAGGATCTTCCCGGTGGGGTTGCGCGGCAGCATGTCGACGATGTCGATGGTCGCGGGGCACTTGAACTTCGCCAGGTGCCGGCGGGTGTAGTCGATGAGTTCCTGCTCGTCGGCCTTCTGGTCCGGGGCGAGCACCACCACCGCCTTGACCGTCTCGCCCCACTTCTCGTCCGGGACGCCGATGACCGCGACTTCGGCGACGGCCGGATGCTCGACGAGGACCCGCTCGACCTCCGGGCAGTACACGTTCTCGCCGCCGGTGATGATCATGTCCTTGAGCCGGTCCTCGATGAACACGAAGCCGCCGTCGTCGACCCGGCCCATGTCGCCGCTGCGCAGCCACCCGTCGGCCGTGATCGTCTCGGTCGTGGCGTCGGGCCGGTTCCAGTACCCGGGGGTGGTCTGCGCCGAGCGCCACCACAGTTCGCCGATCGCGCCCGGGGCCGCGTCCTCGCGCGTGGCCGGATCGACGATGCGCATCTCCACGCCGGGAATGGGGGTGCCGGCCGACGCCATCCGCGCCTCCTGCGCCGGATCGCGGTGCACCTCCGGCAGCAGCGCCGTGATCACCCCGGCGAGCTCGGTCATGCCGTACACCTGGACGAATTCGGTGTCCGGCCACGCGGCGAGCGCGCCGCGCAGCAGCGGCAGCGGCATCGGCGCGGCGCCGTAGGTGATGCGCTTGAGCCGGGAGAACGCCCCGATCGCGTGCGCTCCCGCGCCGAGGACGGCCGCTATTACCGGGGGCACCAGGAAGGCGATGTTCGCGCCGGCCGCGAGACCCGTGAACAGCGACGGCGCGTCCGCCTCCCGGGTGAACACGCACCGGCGGCCGTCGTGGATACCCATGATCGCGTAGCAGGTGCCGCCCACATGGAACAGCGGCATCGCCACGAGCAGGCAGTCACCCTCCGTGAACGGAAGCACCGCGAGCACGTCCTCGGAGTGCGCGAACAGGTTGCGGTGCGTCAGCTGCACACCCTTGGGCCGGCCGGTGGTGCCGGAACTGTAGAGCAGCAGCGCGGTGGTCTCGGGCGCGACGTCGGGCAGGGTCGCCGGCGCGGCCGCCGCGAGCCACGGCTCGAACTCGTCGTTCTCCCCGCCCACGACGACGATCTTCTGCACCGTGGACAGCCGGGGTCGCAGCGACTCGATCTCCTGCGCGAATTCCGCTCCCACGAACAGGATCCGGGCGCGCGAGTCGTTGATCACGTAGTCGAGCTCGTCGCCGGCGAGCCGGAAGTTCGGGATGGCGTTCGCCGCGCCGAGCGCGGAGGCGGCGAAGGTGACTTCGAGGCACGCGAGGTTGTTCTTGTCGACGAATGCGACGGTGTCGCCGGGTCCGACGCCGTCGGCGGCGAGGGCGCCGGCGAGGTGGCGCAGTCGCTCGTGCCACTGCGCCCAGGTGTGGGTGCGGTCGAGGTACTGCACCGCGACCTCGTCCGGTTTGGTCTGCGCCCAGTGCGCGACGCGGTCGAGGATGACGGACGGGGCGGGGACGGACATGCGTGAGCCTCCTGGGGGAACAGGTGCCGCCGTGTGGCGGGTGTCACACAGGTTATTGCCGGCGGGGCGTGGCGTCCCGGAATCGGACGTATCGCCGCCGGGCGGGTCCCGTGGTCCGGCTCCGCGAGGTCAGGGCAGGCAGGCGGCGTAGCCGCCGGCCTCGAAGGTGGCGGTGTCGCAGTACGCGGCCCGCGGGTAGTAGGGACCCATCGTCGCGGCCGGATCGCCGCCCTGTGCGGCCTGCACCGACTGCGGGTAGAACGCGTCGGCCGGCAGCATGTTCCGGTAGAGCAGAGTCTTCTTGGGGACCTCGGTCGAGCCCCACGGCAGCACCGTCACCGTCGGATCGGCCGTGGCGCGGGCGGGCACGTCCTGGGGCGCCGCGACGACGTAGGTGAACCAGCCCTCCGCGTCGGTCGCCGTCTCGAAGTCGGCCGCGCACGCGACGACCGGGTACGGGCTGACCTGGTCGTTCTGGCACATCGACCAGTACCGCACCTGGCGGCCGGGCGTGGTGACGGGTTCGCCGGCGCGGGTGTCGGGGAACGTGGGGGCCTTGCCGCGCACGACGAGGATCCGGCCCGGCTGGTACGTCAGCACGGAGCCGATGTACTTGTTGTCGCCGTTCGGGAACAACCCGGACGTGGTGGCCGGGCTGACGAAGGTCGCCTCGGGGTTGTTGCCGGGGAAGGCGCCGGACGCCGCGCCCTCGACGATGCGGTCGACGGCCGCCTCGGCGGCGCGCTCGACCGGTCCGCTGCCGTAGTCGGCGGGGTCGAAGTCGGAGCTGCACGTGGGCACCGGCACGGCGCGCCCACCCTGGTGCAGCGTCACGTCCGGTAGCGGGACCCCGCCGGTCGGGGAGGCCGGGTCGTCGGGCACATAGACCCGGACGATGAGGAATCCGGCCGGTGCGGTGGGCGACCCGCCGGTGGGCAGCGCGCCGATCTCGTTGCGGGCGTGGTCGGCCGGACCGGTGACGACGGTGGCGCTCCAGCGCCGGGCCGAGGCGGGCAGCCCCTCGGCGGCCGCGTCCGCGAACGGGTTCCCGCTGCCCGGATCGGGCGCGATCTGTGCGTCGCGCAGGGTGTCGACCGTGTCGAAGTTCGTTCCGTAGGTGTTGAGCGAGAAGTACCGGGCCGCCGGATAGGTGCCGTGCAGTTCGATGCTGTCGCCCGGGGCCAGCGCGTACGGCAGCACCCAGTAGGTGGCATCGACGTCGGGGAACGCGATGTCCAGCACGGTCGAGTCGGACCGGAACTGCCACGCGCACGAGCCGATGGGTTCCTGGGCCGCGGAGGTCGCGGGCGTCAGCAGTGCGTGCGCCGCCGCGAGCAGGCCGACGAGCACGGCGGTCCGTCGCCGGCCGCGCACGGCCGTCGCGGGATCGGGCTCGGCCGTCGAACGATCGGGTGCGGCCACGGGAACTCCTTCGCCGGGGGCCTGGTCCTGTCGCATCATCTGTACCGGAATCGGGCAGGCCGGGCCTGCGGTTCGGGGAAATTCGCGATCGACGCCGTGCGTCTCGGCGCGTCTGTGCGGTGCCGCGGGGAGAGGCGATTGGGGTGTCGAGCGGCACAGGGCTTACAGTTGCGTCGTGCAACACAAGCGGGAGGTTGCGGCGCAGTCCGCAGCGGCCGGTGTATCCGAGGTATACGACGAGTTCGTGTACCTGATTCGCCATCTCACAGCGGGGGAGCGCGCCCACGACGACGTGCTCTCGCTGGCGCAGCATTCGATGCTCGGCTTCATCGACCGCAACCCGGGCTGCCGAGCCACCGACATCTCGGATGCGTTCAGCGTGAATCGGTCGACCGTCTCCCGTCAGCTGCGCAGCTGCATCGACGCCGGGCTCGTCCAGGCGCAGGCCGGACCCACCCGGCTCGGCCACCCGCTCCGGCTCACCGACCGGGGCCGCGAGACCCTCGCCCGCACCGTCGCCGGACGTCACGACGAGATCCGCGCGGCGCTGACCGGCTGGGGCCAGGACGACATCGATCGGTTCGTCGACATGCTGCGCCGCTTCCGCCAGGGAGTGGAACACCGGTCCACTGCCCGCCCCGACCACAACGAGGGAGACGCTCGTGCGTGAGTACACCACCCCCGCCCAGTTCACCGTCGGCGACGACGAATCGGTCGTCCGCACGGTCTTCACGCACGCGGAGAAGACTCCGCACCGCGTGATGTACTCCCGCCCGGAGGGAGAGGACTGGGTCGCCGTCACCGCACGGCAATTCGCCGAGCAGGTCTCGGGGGTCGCCAAGGGCCTCGTCGCGGCGGGCGTGCAGCCCGGCGACCGGGTGGCCCTGCTGTCGGCCACCCGCTACGAGTGGGCGCTGTTCGACTACGCCATCTGGGCCGCCGGCGCCGCCACGGTGCCGATCTACGACTCCTCGTCCACCGAGCAGATCCGCTGGATCCTGCAGGACTCCGAGGCGGTCGTCGCCGTCGTCGAGACCGCGCGCCACGAGGCGCTGTTCGTCGACATGCCGGACACCCTGCGCCGCACCCTGCGGATCGAGGGCGGCGCCGTGGAGACGCTGATCGCCGAGGGCGCCGGCGTCGACGACGCCCAGCTGCAGGCCCGCCTCGACGGCATCCGCGCCGACGACCTCGCCTCGCTGGTGTACACCTCGGGCACCACCGGCCGGCCCAAGGGCTGCATGCTGACCCACCGCAACTTCTACAGCGAGGTCCGCGGCATCCTGACCGCCTCGATCGGTGAGGTGGCCAAGCCGGGCAGCCGGGTACTGACCTTCCTGCCGCTCGCGCACGTGCTGGCCCGTGCCGTCTCGCTGGCCGTCTTCGAAGGCGGTGCGGCGCAGGCGCACTGGTCGGACTTCGGCACGATCTCCGCCCAGTTCGAGCGCTACGCCCCGAACACCATCCTCGGCGTGCCGCGCGTCTTCGAGAAGGTGCGCGACGCCGCGGCGCGCAAGGCCGCGGCCGGCGGCAGGTTCAACGCGGCGATCTTCGCGTTCGCCGAGGAGACCGCCATCGCCTACAGCGAGTCGCTCGACCACGGCGGTCCGTCGTTCGTGCTCAAGGCCAAGCGCAACATGGCCGACAAGCTCGTCTACGCCAAGCTGCGGCAGGCGATGGGCGGCGAGTGCTGGTTCGCGATCTCCGGTGGTGGCGCCCTGAGTCCCCGTCTCGGCCACTTCTTCCGCGGCGTCGGCGTCCCGATCTACGAGGGCTACGGCCTGACCGAGAGCACCGCCGCGCACAGCGTGAACGTGCCCGGCGCCCAGAAGATCGGCACCGTCGGCCAGCCCATGGGCGGCAACAGCACCCGCATCGCCGACGACGGTGAGATCGAGCTGCGCGGCGGGGTCGTGTTCCAGGGCTACTGGCGCAACGAGAAGGCCACCGCCGAGGCCTTCCACGACGGCTGGTTCCGCACCGGCGATCTCGGCGAGATCGACGAGGACGGCTACGTGAGCATCACCGGCCGCAAGAAGGACCTCATCATCACCGCCGGCGGCAAGAACGTCTCGCCCGGGCCGCTCGAGGACCGGATGCGCTCGCACACGCTCGTCTCGCAGGCTGTGGTCGTCGGCGACGGGCGCAGCTTCATCACCGCGCTGCTCACCGTCGACCCCGAAGTGCTCGACAACTGGAAGGCCGAGAACGGGAAGGCGCCGACGGCCACCATCGCCGACCTGCGGCACGACCCGGCGCTGCACGACGCGCTGCAGTCCATCGTGGACGACGCCAACTCGATGGTCTCCCACGCCGAGGCCATCAAGAAGTTCGTCATCCTAGACCGGGACCTCACCGAGGAGACCGGTGAGCTGACGCCGACGCTGAAGATCAAGCGCAACGTCGTGACTGAGCGCTTCGCCGCCGACATCGAGAGCATGTACGCGAAGTGACGCGCGGCCGGCCGCCGGGTTCGGAACCCGGCGGCCGGCCGAGACGCTCAGGCCTCGTCGGCTGCGGAGGGATCCGGGGCCGGCGCCACAGCGGCGAGCAGGGCCGCGAACCGCTCGTTGCCGGGCAGATCGTCGAGCAGCACGGTCCGGCCCTTCTCGTCGGCCAGCGGGATCCGCCAGTTGGGGTACTCGTCGGTCGTGCCCGGCTGATTCTGGCTGCGCCGCTCACCGACCGCGTCGGCCAGCGACACCCCGATCAGCGCCGACGGGCTCGCCGCGACGAACCGGTGCAGTGCCTCGACGGTCCGCTGCTCGTCGGCGTCCTCGTCGAGCAGTTCGCGCTCCCGCAGCACCGCCAGCACGGCGTCGCGTTCGGCGGCCGCGTCGGCGGCCTCGGTCTCCAGGTCCCGTTCGAGCAGACCCAGCTCGGACCGCAGCGTGATGTGTTCTCCGGCAAGGAAACCCGCCGTCGGTGGCAGGTCGTGCGTGGTGACCGACGTCAGGCACAGCTCCCGGTAGCTCTCCGGGGGCCGGGGGTCGTCGCCGTCGCGCTCGAACCACAGGATCGACGTCCCGGCGATGCCGCGGCGGGACAGGTACTCCTGCACCCAGCTCTCGAACACGCCGAGGTCCTCGCCGATCAGCACGGCGTCGGCCCGGTGCGCCTCGAGCGCCAGGATCCCGATGAGGGCCTCGTGGTCGTACGTGACGTACGTGCCCTGATCGGGCGTGCAGCCCTCGGGAATCCACCAGGTGCGGAACAGGCCCAGGATGTGGTCCACCCGCAGGCCGCCGGCGTGGCGCAGCGCGGTGCGCACCACGTCGCGGTAGGGCCGGTAGCCGAGCTCCGCGAGCCGGACCGGATGCCAGGGCGGCTGGGTCCAGTCCTGACCCTGCCGGTTGAAGTCGTCCGGCGGCGCACCGACCGTCATGTCGCGGATCAGGGCGTCGCCGAGCGTCCAGGCGTCGGCGCCGTCGGGACGGACACCCACCGCGAGGTCGTGCACGATGCCGACGTCCATGCCGGCGGCACGCGCCGCGGACTGCGCCTCGGCGAGCTGCTCGTCGCACAGCCACTGCAACCAGCAGTGGAACTCGATGCGCTCGGCCAGCTTGGTGCGCTGCCGCGCGACGTACGGCGCGTCGGGGGTCGCCGCCAGGGTCTCCCAGCGGGCGCTGCGATCGCCGAACTTCTCGCTGAGCGCGCACCACAACGCGAAATCGGTCAGCGCGTCCCCGCCCGCGGCGCGGAACGCGTCGAACTCCGCCTGCCGCGCCGGGCTGCGCGGCACCCGGAACACGTGCCCGAGCACGTCCAGCTTGGCCCGGAACGCGGCGTCCCGGTCGATGCGCTTGTCCTTGCGGTTCGACTTGGCGAACTTCGCGGCGTACGCCTCGAGCGTCTTGCGGTGCTTGCGCGGCAGGAACGCCGCCTCGCGGATGTTCTCCACCCGCAGATAGATCGGGTGGACGAACCGCCGCGAGCTCGGCAGGTACGGCGACGGCTCGAGCGGCGGCTCCGGCTCGCCCGCGTGGACGGGATTGACGAGCACGAAGTCACCGCCGTCCACCGAGGCGGCGATCGCGGCGAGGTCCGCCAGGTCCGCGAAGTCGCCGACGCCCCACGACCGCTTCGACCGCACCGAGTACAACTGCGCGGCCAGGCCCCGGCGACGTCGCTCGAGGAGCCGGTCGGCGGTGCCGAGACGCGCGGGTGTCACCACCAGGGTGGTCTCGGCCTCGGTGTCGTCGCTGCGGGCGTGCAGGGTGTGCCACCCGAGCGGCAGGTCCGGGACGGCGAACGTCGCGCGGCCGACGAGCCGGCCGTCGACCTCCCGCGGATCGACCCACACGTCGCGCTGCGCGACGTCGACGACGTCGCCGTCCTCGGTGCACACCTGCACCTGCACCGCAGTGCCGTGCGGCACGTGCACGGGGAAGGTGCGCTCCTCGCCCTGCACGACCACCAGGACGGGTGGCAGCATGCGCCGCCACGGCTCGTTCGGCAGATCCGCGAGGACGGCGTCGATCTCCGCCTCGGTGCCCGCGGACACGCCCAGCGAGGCCAGGACCCGGCGCAACGTGTCGTCGCTCGCGTAGTGGTCCTGCTTGTCCCACCCCACATACGAGGTGGCGATCCCGAATTGCTCGGCCAGTTCCCGCAGCTTCACCGTCGATGTCACGACACCCGATCATGCCAGGTCGCGGACCACTCGGCAGACCCGGCGATGTCAGTTGCGGACTGCGGGGCCGAGGTAGGCGAGCACGGCCAGGACGCGGTGGTGGCCGTCGGGTTCGGGGGGCAGACCGAGCTTGTCGAAGACGGCGCGCACGTGCGCGCCGACGGTGCGTTCCCCGAGGGACAGGGCCGCTCCGATCGCCCGGTCCGAACGGCCTTCGACCAGGAGGGTGAGGACCTCCCGTTCCCGGGGGGACAGTTCGTCGAGGGCCACCCGGTCGCGGTGCGGCCGCGAGACCAACCGGCCGACCACGTCGGGATCGATCGCCGTTCCGCCCGCCGCGACGCGGTGCAGCGAGCCGAGGAACCCGTCGATGTCGGAGAGGCGGTCCTTGAGCAGATATCCCAGACCGGCCGTCCCGCCGGCGAAGACGTTCATGACGTTCTCGGTTTCCACGTACTGGGACAGCAGCAGCACGGCGGTGCCCGGGAAGCACCGGCGAATGGTGAGGGCGGCCTCGATGCCCTCGGTGGTGTGGGTGGGAGGCATCCGGATGTCGACGACGGCGAGGTCCGGGCGCTGCTCGCCGACCAGCCGCAGCAGGGCCTGCGCGTCCGCGGCCTGGCCGACCACCTCGATTCCCTCGTCGTGCAGCAGGCCGGTGATCCCCTCGCGGAGCACCGCGGAGTCGTCGGCGAGCACCACCCGGAGGTTCACGACGGCTCCCCGGATGTCCCGGTGGTGAGGGGAAGGGACAGCGTCAGCGTCGTTCCGCCCCCCACGGGACTGTGCACGATGAGCACCCCACCGAGGGCCGTGGCCCGGTCCGCCAGTCCGCTCAACCCACCGCCGGCGGTCAGCGTCGCACCGCCGCACCCGTCGTCGGTGACGACCATCCGCAGCATCCCGCCGTCCCGGCGAAGGTCGATCTCGATGTGGGTGGCGCCGGAGTGCTTGGTGGCGTTGGCCACCGCCTCGGCGGCGATGAAGTAGGCGGCGAGTTCGACAGAGGCGGGAGCCCGCACGGTGAGGGTGTCGACGATCTCCACCGGCAGCGGCGCGCGCTCGGCCAGGGCGGTCAGCGCGGCGGCGAGCCCGTGTTCCTGCAGCACCGGGGGATAGACACCCCGGGCCAGTTCCCGCAGTTCCACCAGCGCCGAGTCCAGTTCGGCCGTGCCCTCGTCGAGCAGCTCCTGCTTGCGCTCCGGCTGGGATGCCCGCTGCGCACGCCGCAACAGGATCGTCGCGGCAACCAGGCGTTGCTGCGCACCGTCGTGCAGGTTGCGTTCGAGCCGCCGCCGTTGGGCGTCCCCGGCGGCGACGATCCGCTCCCGGGACCGGCGGACCTCGGCGAGCTGAGCCTGCAACTCGGACTGGAGGCGCTGGTTGTCCAGCGCGAGGGTCGCGGCGCTGCGCACCGCCGCGAGCAGTTGCGGCTGATGTCGCAGCGACCGGTCGTACACCAGCGCTCCGACCGGGACGCCGTCGCGTTCGAGGACGGTCGCCGCGCGGGGGTCGTCGTCGTCCGGCAGGCTCTGCGGCTGCCCGTTCGCGTCGAGATAGCTGTTCCACTGTGGTGACCACGACCACAGGATCAGGCCGGGGTCGCGCAGTGCCTTGCGCAGCGCGTGGACGAACTCGTCCCCGAGCGGGGCCGCACCGACCTCGATCATCACGTCGCTGACCGCGCTGCGCGCGACCCGGTAGCGCCACAACCCGACCAGCACCGCCACCGGAAACAGCGCGGTCGCCAGATAGCTCAGGTAGGCCGTCCACACGTTCCCCACGCCGGAAGACCGCGCCGTGACCAGCCCCGTTCCGATCACCGTGGCGAATCCGAGAATGCCGGCGATCCACAGGGGCGCGAACGCGGCCCGGTAGGCCGGGGACCCCGACCGCCAGCGGGCCAGCAGCACGCCGATCACGACCACACTGATGCCGATGGCAATTGCGCCGAAGACGAGCTGCAGCCCCCTGAAGATCGCCGGGTCGTCCCGGACCAGCAGCAGGTTGGGCGCGGTGAAGCGTTCTGTGCCGACCATCACGGAGGGGTTGTAGAACATCAGATCGAGCAGGACCGAGACCAGGAAGTACACATAGCAGCCCCCGACGAACCACCGTTCCCACCGCCGGTTCAATCGCCCCGTCGGAAAACCGAGCAGGATATGGATCAGCACCGGGAGATACATCACCGTCAGCGCCGCGCCCACGGTGAAGACGACCGGGTTGCGTGACGCACCGCCCCCCTTCACCAGCCACAGCACCCCGGCCAGCACCATCAGCCGTCCCGTGTTGTCGTCCGGGCGGCTCCGCCACGCGATGATGCCCGCCGCGACGAAGGCGACGCCGACCGCGGGGAAGGCGACCAGTTCCGCCGGGCCGACGGGCGGACCGCCGGGCCAATCGAGCGACACCACCACCACCGCGACCACCAGCAGGGTGGTCACGGCGACGATGGCCGGCACTGTTCGACGACTCACGACGAGGCCTCCGATCCTCGCTCCCAGCATCTCGCTCCCGGCCCCGCCGGACCACCGTGCTGGCACTGTTCGACCATCTCGGCCGTCACGTGATTCGGCGGCAGCGCCTGCACGGGGCTCCGTACCGTGCCTGCACGGAGCCCCGGCCGGTGTCTGCACGGTGCGCTCCGCGCCGGACCGGCGCCAGGTCGGCGGACAACCGCGCGCCGCAGCGGTTCCGCCGACGATCCCCGAGGGGTTGAATAGAGGAGGTGGGCCGCTTCGGGAGGTGGTGGCGGTGACGGGGAACGGGGCTCCCGGGCCGGGTTCGGTATTTGCCGGGTACACCATCGAGCGGCTGCTCGGCGCGGGCGGCATGGGTTCGATCTACCTGGCGCAGCACCCGCACCTGCCGCGCAAGGTGGCCCTCAAACTTCTCCACCCCGCCCTGACCGCCGACGACAGCGTCAAGGCCCGCTTCGAACTCGAGGCCGACCATGCCGCGCGCCTCGAGCACTCCAACATCGTCCAGGTCTACGACCGCGGCTGCGAGGACGGCCGGCTCTGGATCGCCATGCAGTACGTCCCCGGCACCAACGCCGCCGCGCTGCTCGGCCACGGGCCCGTCCCGCCCGAGCGGGCAGTCCACATCGTCTCCGAGATCGGCAAGGCCCTCGACTACGCCCACCAGGCCGGGGTGCTGCACCGGGACGTGAAGCCGACGAACATCCTGCTCGCCGAACCCGCCGGCCCGGGCGAACCCGAACGGGTCCTGCTCACCGATTTCGGCATCGCCAAGGCCCTCGACGAGGCGGGCGGGCTCACCCGCACGGGGATGTTCGTCGGCAGCCTGCAGAATGCCGCACCCGAGCAGTTCGACACCACCGCCGCGCTCGACCACCGCACCGACATCTACTCGCTCGGCTGCACCCTCTACCACCTGCTCACCGGCCGGCCCCCGTATTCCGGCGACACCCTGGCGAAGCTGTGGCACGGGCATGTCCGCAGCCCGATACCCCGGCCGAGCGAGGCCCGGCCCGACCTGCCGAAGGCGTTCGACGCCGTCGTCGCGGGTGCCCTCGCGAAGGACCGCGACGACCGCTACGACACCTGCAGGGAACTCACCGCCGCCGCCCGGAACGCCCTCACGTCCGAGACCACGACCACCGTCCCCGCGCCGGCAGCCGACGACACCCTGGCCCGGACGGTGGCGGTGGACGCCGCGTCACCGAGCAGGGTCGCCGCGACGCGGCGCGCGACGCGGCGCGGCGACAGCGCGGCACCCCTGCGGGTGGTGCTCGCCGACGACTCCGTGCTGCTGCGCGAGGGTATCGCCCGGCTGCTGTGCGACGAGGGGATCGACGTCGTCGGCGAGGCCGGCGACGCCGCCACCCTGCTCGGTCTCGTCGCCGACGAGCGGCCCGACGTCGCCGTCGTCGACATCCGGATGCCGCCGACCCACACCACCGAGGGAATCGTCGCCGCGGCGGCCATCCGTGCCGACCACCCGGACACCGCGGTGGTACTGCTGTCGCAGTACGTGGAAACCGACCACGTCATGAATCTGCTCGCCGACGGGGCCGCCGGCCTGGGCTACCTGCTCAAGGATCGGGTCGCCGACATCGACGAGTTCGTCGACACCCTGCACCGGGTCGCCGAGGGCGGCTCGGCCATCGACCCCAGCGTGGTGAGCCGGATGGTGGCCCGGCCCCACCGCGACAGCCGTCCCATCGACACGCTGTCCACCCGCGAACGCGAGGTCCTCAGCCTCATGGCCGAGGGCCGCTCGAACCGGGCGATCGGGGCGGCCCTGTTCCTCGGAGAACGCACCGTCGAGGCGCACGTCCGGGCGATCTTCCTCAAGCTCGGTCTGCACCCCGAACCCGAGGACCACCGACGCGTCCTGGCCGTGCTCAAGCATCTCGAGGCGACCACCCCGTGAACCACCCCGGCTGCCGAGGGCCACGCCGGGTGCCCGCGCTGCGGCCGCGCCGTCCCGCGGAAACGGCTCGCCCGCACGAGGCGCTCAGTCGGAGAGTTCGTCGAACAACGTCGGCTCGTCCGGGTTCTCGAACAGCTCGATCTGCTCGGGTGGGGACGGACGCGGCCGCCGCACGCGTGTCGTGGCGGTGCCCGCCGGGGGCACGAGCAGCCGCATCGCTGCGGTGAGCGAGCGGCAGGTCAGCTCCCACTCCTGCGCCTTCGCCTCGGCGCGGGCGATGCCGGCGCCGTCTCCGGCCGCGGCACGCCCCATCGCCTCGGCCTGCCAGCAGACCTGCGCGTCCACGCTCATCCGCAGGAAACGCAGCAGCTGGTCCGGTTCGTCGCCGGCCATGCGGGCCACCGTCCGGGTCTCGACCTCCACCCGGCCGCCGAGATGGAGATCGCGCAGCGCCAGCAGCGTCGGCGGCAGGTCCTCCTCGGAGTCCGTCGTCCACGGCGGCAGCTCGTCCGGGGGCGGCGGCACACCGTCGTGGTCGGTCTCGTGCAGCAGCTCGCCGCCGAGGCGGGTGCCGAATGCCTCGTCCAGCCCCTCGAGGAACTGTGCGACGTGGTCGAGCGTGGTCAGCAGGTGGGCCGGCACGAACGGCGACGCGGGCAGGTGTGCCGCCACCGCGACCCGGTCCTCGACCAGCACGAACTTCAGGTGCGGCCACCGGCGGTTGAGGTCGGCGACGACCTCGGCGGCGCGGGTGCGCCCGGTGATGTTGTGGACGATCGGGGCGAACACGTCGACGGTGCGCTCGTGCGGCCCGACGCCGACGAACACGAGCAACCCCGCGACCCGCAACGCCAGGTCGCCGTCCTCGTCCCACAGCGGGACGTCTCCGATCCGCTCGCGCAGCGTCGACTCGATCAGCTCGCGCACGTGCTCCTCGCCCGCGGTCTCGACGGCGAGCGGAAGCGCGGCCGGCGGCGGCGTCTCCTCGGCGGGCGCGGGCAGGTCGAAGGCCGCCGCCCGGCCGGCGCCGAACGTCTCGGTGCGCAGGAACAGCGGATGCGGCACCCCCCACACCCGGCGCAGCGCCGTCACCGCGACGGCCGCGAGCTGGTCCGCCCACGCCGCGGGCCGGTCCATCCAGTAGGCGGGGGACCCGCCGTCCTCCGGGTCCTCCGGTCCCCGGGACGGTTCGCGCCAGCCGAGCTCGGCGAGCAGCGCCTCGTCGGCCGGGCGGAGGCGACGGTCGCCGCCGAGGTGGGCGTTGGACGGCACCTCGCACCGCACCTGGCCTGCACCCCACGCGTAGAACTGCACGCACGGTCCGGCGGGTCCGGTCTCCTCCTCGACGAGCGGCTCGAGGAGCAGCCCGTCGCCGTCGCACATCGACGCCACGTGATCGGCGAGCCGTGCCCGGAACTCGCTCCAGGACCGGTCGACGTCGCGGTCGAATCGGCTCTCGGTGTCGGTCACGATCCGCCCCCTTTCCCAGTGCTGCCGGACCAATCTGTGCCGGAGACACTAGTCGCGCCGTCCGACAGGTGCCCGGCTCGGCGCGGGTGGTGGTCGCCACGTGGCACCGGCGGGGTGGTCCGGTGGGGGGAATCTCAGCCGACGCTGCGGACGAACGCTCCGATCGAATCGACGGCTCGCCCCGCCTCGGGCACGAGGCCCGCCGCGGCCTGGAAGACGTGCACCTGCCGTTCCCACACCTGCAGCTCGCAGGGCACGCCGGCGCCGGCGAGGCGCCGGGCCATCAGCTCGGCGTCCACGTACGTCATCTCCTCCGAGCCGGTCTGGATGAGGGTGGGCGGCATGGCGGTCAGGTCGGCGTCGACCGGTGACACCGCGCGCGGACCCGGCCGGCCGGAGGCGGCGTCGATGCGGGCGATCACAGCGGCGAGGGCCGGAACGGCGCGGCGCGGGAACAGGGCACACCGGTACGAATTGGGATGTTCGAGCTTGCCGCGGGTGTCGAGGTCGGTCAGGGGCGAGAGCGCCACGTTGCCGGCCGGCCGGCCGAGACCGAGCCGCAGCGCCTCGAGCGTCACCTGGAAGGTGAGGAATCCGCCGGCGGAGTCGCCGGCCACCACGATTCGTTCCGTCGGGTAGCCGTGCGCGATCAGCCACCGCAGCCCCTCGATGCCGTCCTCGACCGCGCTCTCGATCGGGTGTCCCGGCAGCATGCGGTAGGCGACGCTGAGCACGGGTGCCCCGGCCGCCGACGAGATGCGGGAGACCATCTGCCGGTGGGTGGTCAGGCCGCACACCAGGAACGCGCCGCCGTGCAGGTAGAGGATCGCCGTGGCGCCGTCGGCTCCGGGGGCGGCGAGGAACTCGGCGTGGCAGGACGGCAGCCGGACCGGGCGCCGGTGCGTGCCGGGGACCGGCTTGAGGGGGAACGCCAGCCGGTCCACCACGCCCGTCGGCCACGGCAGGTGCGGGGCGCGCGCCCACGCGTCGATGACCGGCTTGACGGTGCTGCGCACCGAGAAGGTCAGCGCCTGCGACGGCAGGCTCACGCCGGCGACCTCGCGGCGGAGCACCGGCCGCGGCACGGGCGGATACGACAACGACGGATGGTTCGACGCGGTACTCGTCACCGGGACCTCCTCGTCCTCACCTGCTCGGACGGAGCCCTCTCGTCGACGGCTCCCGTCTTCTCTCTCGGCCCTTCTCCGAGGCGTTCGCGGCGTTCGTCCGGGTCGGTTGCCCGACAGTACGACGAGGAATCGCCGGGGCGAAGCATCGTGACTCGATGGAGACCGGACAAAGGGAACTCCGCAGGTCGTCGGCGTGCCCGTTATCGATCCGGTACGGCCGTCCGGTCGCCGGACGTACCATCCATCCCAGCGTGCGACGGCGGACGAAAGGGGGCTGTCCCGGTGGGATACATGCCTGTGACCGACTCGATGTTCCTGATCGCCGAGTCGCGGGAGCGCCCGATGCACTTCGGCTCGCTCGAGCTGTTCACGCCGCCGCCCGACGCCGGTCCGGGATACGTCACCGACCTCTACAACCGGCTGGTCGCCGACGCGCAGGTCGACGAGCTGTTCCGCAAGCGCCCGGCCGACCCGGTGTCGAGCCTCGGCTACACCTGGTGGGCCGTGGACGACGAGATCGACCTCGAGTACCACGTCCGGCACTCGGCCCTGCCGGCGCCGGGCCGGATCCGTGAGTTGTTCACCCTCGTCTCGCGCCTGCACAGCGGCCTGCTCGACCGGCACCGGCCGCTGTGGGAGGCCTATCTGATCGAAGGGCTCGCCGACGGCCGGTTCGCCGTCTACACGAAGATGCATCACGCGCTGCTCGACGGGGTCTCGGGGCTGCGGCTGCTGCAGCGGACCTACACCCCCGATCCGAACGTGCGCGAATTCCCCGCGCCCTGGCACCTGCCGGCCCGCCCCAGCTCCGGCACCCGGGAGCAGGACTCGCTGTTCGCTGCGGTGCGCTCACTGGCCGGCGACGTGATCGGCGCGGCGCCCGTCGCGCTGCGGATCGCCCGGACCGTCCTCGGCGGGCGCCGCGTCGCGTTGCCGTACGAGGCACCGCGGTCGATGTTCAACGTTCCGATCGACGGGACGCGGCGCTTCGCGGCGCAGTCCTGGAGCCGCGAACGCATCACGCGGGTGCGGCAGGCGGCCGGGGTGTCGAGCAACGACGTCGTCGTCGCCATGTGCGCAGGTGCCCTCCGCGCCTACCTCCTCGAACAGCAGGACCTGCCCGACCTCCCGCTGATCGCGATGGTCCCGGTGTCGCTGCGAGCCAAGGACGCTCCCGATTCGGCCGCGGGCGGCAACAGCGTAGGGGTCACGCTGTGCAACCTCGGCACCCATCTCGAGGATCCGCTCACCCGGCTCTCGACGGTCAGCGATTCGATGGCGGAGGGCAAGACCCTGTTCGCCGGGATGACGCCGCTGCAGGCGACGGTGTGGTCGGCGCTGAACGTCGCCGGGCTCGCGCTGGCACCGATCTCGGGCGCCGTCTCCCTGGCCCCGCCGCCGTTCAACCTCATCATCTCCAACGTGCCGGGACCGCGGGAGCGGGTGTACCGCAGCGGGTCCCGGCTCGACGGGATCTACCCGGTGTCGGTGGTGCTCAACGGCCAGGCACTCAACATCACGCTGACCACCACCGCCGACACCGTCGACTTCGGCGTCGTCGGATGCCGCCGCACGGTCCCCGGCCTGCAGCGGCTGCTCGGCCACCTCGAGGACGCCCTTGTGGAACTCGAGGTGGCACTTGACATTTCGTGATCGGCGTCAGTCCGGCAGTGCGGAACTGCGTGGTCCGGTGGCGTGCAGGACGTCGACGAGTTCCTTCTCGAGGGTCACGAACTCCGGCGATGTCAACGTGTCCAGACCCCGGGGGCGGGGCAGCGGCACCGTCACCTCGTGACAGATCCGGGCCGGGCGCCGCGTGAGCACCAGCACCCGATCCGACAACAGCAGCGCCTCGCGCACGTCGTGGGTGATCATCAGCACCGTCCACCGGTCCCGCTGCCACACCTGCTGCAGCCACAGCTGCATCTCGGTGCGCGTCAGCGAATCCAGGGCCCCGAACGGTTCGTCCAGCAGCAGCACCTTGCGGCCCTGCAGGACCGTCCGCGCCAGGGCCGCGCGCTGGCGCATCCCGCCCGAGAGCTGCCGGGGGGCGGCATCCTCGAACCCGGCGAGGCCGAAGGCGGGGAACAGCTCCCGGGCCCGGGCACGCGCCTCGCCGCGCGGCACGCCCTGCACCTCGAGGCCGAGTGCGCAGTTGCCGAGCACGGTGCGCCACGGGAACAGCAGGTCCTTCTGCGGCATCAGGGCGGCCCGTCCCGGTGCGGCCGGCCGGTCACCCACCGTGACGGCACCGGTGTCGGGAGAGTCGAGACCGGCGATCAGCCCGAACAGGGTGGACTTGCCGCACCCGCTCGGGCCGATGAGCGAGACGAACTCGCCTTCGGCCACGGCGAACTCGGCGCCGTCGAGGACGGTGCGCGCACCGAACGCCTTGTGCACGCCGGTGACCGTGACGGCGTTCATCGCGGGCTCCTCGTCGTCTGCGCCCACGGCGCCACCACCCGTTCCACGGCGTAGGTGAGCAGGTACAACGCCAGCGAGACCACCGCGGTGACGAGCACCGCCGCGAGCACCAGATCGGTCCGGAACGAGTTCTTCTGGGTGCTCATGTAGATCCCGAGCCCCGACGTGGCGCCGACGTATTCGGCGAAGACCGCACCGACGACGGCGTAGGTGACCCCGATGCGCAGTGCCGTGAAGAACCGGGGCAGCGCCGACGGCAGCCGCACGTACAGGAACTCCTGCCACCGGGAGGCACCCATGCTGCGCAGCAGCGCTCCCGCCTCCCGGTCCGCGGCCGCGAAGCCCTCGATCAGGCCGATCGCCATGGGGAAGAACGTGGCGAGCGCGATCACCAGGATCTTCGGCAGCAGCCCGAATCCGAACCAGATGATCATCAGCGGCGCGATCGCGATGATCGGCAGGGTCTGCGACACCACGAACAGCGGCACCAGGGCGCGGCGCAGCCACGGCGAGAAGTCCACGACGATCGCGAGGAGCCACGCCACGACGAGGGACACCGCGAAACCGACGAGGGTGACCTGCAGCGTCGACCAGGCATGGCCCGCGATGTCGTCGCGGTGCGCCCAGCCCTGCCCGAGGACCCGGGCGGGGGAGGGCAGCACCTGCGGGCGGATGCCGCTGAGCGTCACGTACAGCTGCCAGCCGACGGTCAGCGCGGCGACGACCAGCACGGCCGGTGCGACGCGCCGCACCCAGGGATTCCGGGTCGGGTCAGGGCGTGAGGTAGTCATCGGTGAAGTACGTCGACCAGTCCGGCTCGGTGGTCAACGGCTTGCCGTCGGGGCCGGAGAGCAGGCCCTTCTCGAACAGGAACCGGGAGTACCCGGTCCACCGTTCGAGGGTGAGGGTGCCGACGCGGCCGTTCTCGTCGCGCAGGTAGCCGGCCGACAGCATCCGCTGGCTCTCGTAGACGAGATCCTCGTCGGGGAAGGCGCCGGGCTCGGCCTCGATCAGCGCGCGGGCTCCGCGGTCCGGGTCCTGCGCGGCGATCTCGTAGCCGCGCTGGACGGCCTGCACGAACGCCCGGGCCTGGTCCGGATGTTCGGCCAGCCAGTCCTCGTTGCCGTCGATCACGATCGCGTAGGCGTCGGGGAACCCGTAGTCGGTGTAGCGGAAGTAGCGCATCGGCAGCCCGCGGTGCTCGGCCTCGATGCCTTCCCACGCCAGGTACGAGACGGTGAAGTCGGCGGTGCCGGAGTACACGGCCTCGTAGGCGGAGGTGCCCAGGGTGACGGAGGTGAAGTCGCCCCGCCCGCCGTCGTTCCGGATCACCTGCGCGAGCGTCTCCTCGTCGCCCGGGTCGCCGAAGCCCGCGTAGGTGCGGCCGTCGAGTTCCCGGGGCCGGGTGAGGTCGGCGCGGTCGGCCTTGACGGCGATGCCGGTCGCCCAGTGCTGCAGCGGCGCGAGCACCGAGACGGTGCGCGAGCCGGCCGCCCGGGAGAACGTCGCCTGCGCCTGCGTCGAGATGCCGAACTCGGCGTTGCCGGCGTCGACGAGGGTGTCCGGGGTGGTGTTGTTGTAGGGCAGGAACTCGACGTCGAGACCGGCGTCGGCGAACAGGCCCTCCTGCTGGGCCACGTACAGGCCGGTGTGGTTGGTGTTCGGCGTCCAGTCCAGGGCGAACCGGATCGTGTCGCCGGAGTCGTCGTCGCCGGTGCCGCCGGCGCAGGACGCGGTGAGCAGCAGCGCCGCGGTGAGGGCGGCCAGGACGGTGAGCCGGCGACGCAGCCGGGAGGTGGTCGTCATGAGGCCGGCCAGTCCTGCGTGTTCAGCGCGGTGTCCCAGAACAGCAGCTCGTAGCGGGTGGCGATCGTGAACGCCCCGGCCATGGCGTCGCGCTCGGTGTCGGTGGCGGCCGCCGCCGCGACGTCGACGAGCTCGCGGGCGGTGGCGACCGCGGCGTGGAACTCGGGCGCGTCGTAGGTGGTGACCCACTGGGCGTAGGGGTGGGTGGGGTCCGCGGTGAGCACGTCGGCGGCGCGGACGGCCAGCTCGCGGCCGACCTCGGCGTAGATCCAGAAGCACGGAAGCACCGCGGCGGCGCCGACCGGATACGGATCGGTGGCGACCGTGGCGGTCAGGTAGGAGACGTAGCCGAGGCAGGCGGGGGAGTGCGCGGGGGTGTCCTCGGCGGGCGGCAGGACACCACCGGTGAGCAGACCCCGGTGCAGGGCCGATTCCTCGGTGGCGGCCGTCGCCGCGCTGTTGGCCCAGAACGCGGCGGTGGCCGGGTCCGGGGCCTTCGCCGCGAGGAGGGCGAGCGCCTTGGCGTAGCCGGCGAGGTAGAGGGCGTCCTGCTCGATGTAGAAGCGGAACGCGTCGAGCGGCAGGGTCCCGTCGCCGAGCCGGCGCAGGAACTCGAGGTCGTCGATGGCCTCGCGCAGGACCTTCGTACGGTCCCACAGCAGATCGGTGAAGCGCTCGGTCCCCTCCGGGACCGACGCATGGGCAGGCATGGTCATGCCGTGACATCCCTTCGTCAGCATTACCTGATCAGGTTCGACGGGTGTGATCTCAGCTCCCGCTCGTGTGCGGAGCACCCCGTGTCTACGGAGGCGACGATAGCACCGGGTGTGGCTCGCCCCACGCGGGCCCGGGGTGCCGGGTCGCCGGGGCTGCGCGTGCAGCCTGTCTGTTGTTGGTACCTTGGCCCCAGACCGTTCGTTCGGGAGGGACCGTGGACGCCGAGACTCTCATCGTCGGGTGCAAGTACGGCGACGTACGCGGCTACCGCGACGGTTCCGTCTACGCGTGGAAGGGTGTCCCGTACGCCGCGCCGGCGTCCGGCGACCTTCGGTTCCGCGCCCCCGAACCGCCGGAGCCGTGGACCGACGTGCTCGACGCCCGCCGGTTCGGGCCCATCGCGCCGCAGGGCCGCAACAATCCCATCCCCATCGACCCGGGCCTGTCGATCGGCGAGGACTGCCTCTCGCTGAACATCTGGGCGCCGGAGCCGGACGGGGAGCCGCGGCCGGTGATGGTCTGGATCCACGGCGGCGCCTACGTCCTCGGGTACTCGGGTCAGCGGATCTACGACGGACGGTTGCTCGCCGAACGCGGGGACGTCGTCGTGGTGACGGTCAACTACCGGCTCGGCGCCCTCGGCTTCCTCGACTTCTCGTCGTTCTCGACAGCCGGGACCACCTTCGAATCCAACGTCGGGTTGCGGGACCAGATCGCCGCGCTCGAGTGGGTGCGCGACTGCATCTCCGCGTTCGGGGGCGACCCGGACCGGGTCACCGTGTTCGGCGAGTCGTCGGGCGGCGGGTCGCTGACCACCCTGATGACCGTGCCCCGCGCCGAGGGCCTGTTCCACCGGGCCATCGCGCAGAGCCCGCCGGCGACGTCGGCATACGGGTCCGAGCGGGCGGCCCGGGTCGCCGAGCGGTTCCTCGAGATCCTCGACCTCACGCCGGCCCGGGTGTGGGCGTTGCGGGACATGCCGCACGAGACGCTGACCGATGCGGGCGACGTGCTCGTCGGGGAGATCCCCACGAAGTTCCCCGGCACGCTCGCGATGGCGCCGGTGGTCGACCGCGACCTGGTGCCGAAGTACCCGGTGGCGGCGTTCCAGAAGGGGCTCGCGCACCGGATTCCCCTGATCATCGGGTCCAACAAGGACGAGCCGTCGATCTTCCGCTTCATGAAGTCGCCGCTGATGCCGGTGAGCGACGCCTCCGTGCAGGCGATGCTCGACGCGCTCGCCGCGGATCATCCGGAGCTGCCGCCCGACCGTATCGCGGAGATCATCTCCGCGTATCCGGACGTCTCGAAAACGTCGGGGGCGATGGCGCTTTCGCGGGACGCCGGGTTCCGGATGCCGGTCGTGTGGATCGCCGACGCGCACAGCGCCCACTCGCCGACGTGGGTGTACCGGTTCGACCACGCCACCCCGATGCTCAAGGCGGCGCGGATCGGCGCCGGCCACGCCACCGAACTACCCTACGTCTTCGGCAACTTCGGGACCCTCGATCGCGACCCCACGTTCTGGCTCGGCGGCCGCAAGGCCGCGACGGTGGTCTCGGGCCGGATCCAGCGCCGCTGGCTGGCCTTCGCGCACCACGGTGTGCCCGCCGCCCTGGACGGGTCCCGGCATTGGGCGCCGTACGACACCGGAAAGCGGATGACCCTGCTGATCGACAGCACCGACACCCTAGTCTCGGACCCCGACAGGGTGCTGCGTGAGGCTTGGGGCGACCAGGTGATGGGCTTCAGCTGATCGGGCGGCTCCGTGCGGGCCGAATGTCACATCACTTCGCTCAGATTGGCCTGCTGTGACATTCGGCCGACAGCGAACTGGTATGACCACTTGACCTCTGGCCGGGTTCCGGCCTACGGTCGGTCCGTGATGTTCGAGCCGATCGCCCGCAAGTCCGCCTCCGGCGAGGTGTACGACCAGATCGCCGCCCGGGTGCTCGGGGGCGACCTCGCCGCCGGGGCGGCGCTGCCGAGCGAGCGCAACCTGGCCGAAGCGTTCGGTGTATCGAGACCCGCTGTCCGCGAGGCGATTTCCCGGCTGTCCCACGCGGGTCTGGTGGAGGTGCGCCAGGGGGAGGCGACGTCGGTCCGCGACTTCCGCACCCAGGCCGGTCCGGAGCTGCTCCCGCGGCTGCTCGTGCGCGACGGCCGGCCCGACTGGGACGTCGTCCGCAGCGTCCTCGAGGCCCGACGCCTCCTCGGCCGTCAGGTTGCCCGGCTCGCCGCCGCCCGCGCGACGGACGAGACGGAACCCCGGTTGCGCGACGCCGTGGCGCGGCTCGCGACGGGAGAGGACCCCGTCGCGCTGCAGGTCGCCGCCCTCGAATTCTGGGAACGCGTCGTCGACGCGGCCGACTCCCTCGCGTTCCGGTTGATCTTCAACAGCCTGCGCAACGCCTACGAACCGGCCATGACCGCGATGGCCGGTGTCCTGGTCGCCGAAGTCGGCCGCACCGACCTCTACGAACGGCTCGCCGGCGCGATCATCGCCCACGACGAGGACGGCGCCGAACGCGCCGCCGGGGAACTGCTCGACCTGGGCACGTCGGCCCTGACGACCGCCATCGACCATGCGGAACACGCAGATGCGAGGAGCCGAGCATGAGCACCGATCGGACCGAACGGCGTAGCCGTCGCACCTCGATCGGCCTGCGGGACGCCGCCGCCGAGTTCGCCCGGCACCCGTCGCCGTGGATGATCGGCGCGATGCTCGCCGCCGCGAGCGTCGCGCGGGTTCTCCGCGGCGACTGGCAGATCTCCGACGCCCTGGTCCCACTGGTCGCCCTGCTGGTGTTCCCGCTGGTGGAATGGGTCATCCACGTCGGCATCCTGCACTGGCGGCCGCGCCGGATCGCCGGGCTGACGCTGGATTCGCTGTTGGCCCGCAAGCACCGCGAGCACCACTGCGACCCGCGCGACGTGCCGCTGATCTTCATTCCCTGGCAGACCCTGGTGTGGCTGCTGCCGGTTCTCGTCGCCGGCGCATGGCTGGTCTTCCCCAGGGCCGGCCTGGCACTGACGTTCCTGGTGACCGTGGGCGTCCTGGGCCTGAGCTACGAATGGACGCACTACCTCATCCACACGGACTACCGCCCGGACTCGCGGCCCTACCGCGCGGTGTGGCGCCACCATCGGCACCACCATTTCAAGAACGAGCACTACTGGTTCACCGTCACCACCGCGGGCACCGCCGACCGGATTCTCGGCACCGAACCGGACCCGGCCTCGGTCGAGACGTCGCCGACCGCCCGGAATCTGCACGCGTCCCGCTGACCCGGTGCGTGGACCCGCTCACGTGCGTCGCGCTGTGCCGGGCAGCCGCAGGCGCCCGGCGAACTCGTGGAGCAGATCGATCAGATCCCGATCGTCGGTGCGGATGCGCCCGGTACCGCCGATCGCCGCGAGGCATCCCACGATCGCGGCGCCGTCGTCGCGCACCGGGACGGCGACCGCGGTGCGTCCCTGACGCAATTCGTCCTGCTCGACGGACACGTCGAGGCTCCGGATGCGACTCAGCTCGATCGCGAGCCGGTCGAGCTCGACGATCGTGCGCGGCCCCACTTTCGGCAGGGTTGTGCCGGGGACGAGATGGGGGCGGTCGGCGAGAAGCAGCTTCCCGATCGCGGACGCGTGCAGGTGCCGGGTCAACGACGACTCGCCCAGCAGCTCGTGGTCCGGGTCGCGATCCACCAGCCGGATCCGGTCCCGTTCGTAGGAGGCCAGATACACCCCGTGCCGCACCTGGGCGCGCAGATCCTCGAGCACCTCGGCCACCGGCCACGTCTCCACGTGCGGTGTTGCCGCCAGCTCCTGCGTCCGTCGGCCGAGCGCGAAACCCGACAGGTCGTGCACCCGCACCAGATAGCCGTCGGCGACGAGGAGGTTGAGCAGCCGGTACGCGGTCGCCGGCGGGATGCGGGTGAGCCGGGCCAGATCCTTGGCCGTCGCGCCCGAACCCAGCTGAGCTACCGCCTCGAGCAGGGCCAGCGCACGCTGCACGGCCGTCGGCTCCCGGCCGGTGACCTCGCGCGCCACCGTCAGAGATCCCGATGCGGGCCGCGGTCGGCACGCACCAGGGTCATCGCGCCGAGCCGGTCGGGTGCGAAGACCCCGGCGCCCGGCAGCACGTCCGCGGATTCCGCGCTGTCGAACACCCCGATCGCCGTCGCAGCGCGTGGCGTCCGCCGCCGGAGCAGGAGGTACCACAGGGGTCCCGCGGCGAGCAGCAGCAGGGGGACGGCCACCACGGCGGGATCGACCGCGACGATGCCGGAGCCGACGACGCAGCCGAGCAGCAGCGCGCCGCCCGCGGCCGCAGCACCACCGACGAGGGTCGAGCCGCGGGTCTGCTCGCCGATTCTGGTCAGGAAGCGCAGGGAGGCGACGGCCACCAGGACGTACGCGACGAGCACCGCGACGCGTACCGCGTGCTGAAGCCCCGCGACGAGATGCGGAGCCCCGGCCTTGGCGACGGCGATCGTGAGCGCCACCAGCCCGGCCGCGGCGACGGCACGGTACGGCGTGCGGTACATCCGGTGCACCGCGGCCAGGGGCCGGGGGAGCACCCGCTCGATCCCCATCGTGTACCCCAGTCGCGAAACCGCGTTGACCGATGCCATCGAGGACGCCAGCCACGAGCAGGTCAATCCGAGATGCAGCGCCACGACGACGGCGACCGGCACGCCGGAGTCGGTGCCGTGGCGATACGCGTCGATCACCGTCCCGCCGCGGCCACCCCAGACCGCCAGGGCCGCGAGGACGCAGAGCGCCCCGCAGATCACCGGTGTCCAGAGCACGGTGCGGGTGACCGTCACCAACGGTCGCCGGGCCTCGGGTGCCAGGAAGGTGGCGCTCTCGAATCCGGCGAGCGCGAACACGGCGGTGAGCGCCAGGACCACGAGTTCGCCGGCGCCGCCGCCGGGGGGTTCCGCGACCGGTGTGGGCACGGCCGGCACGAGGAACAGCGTGAGGATGAACGCGAGCGAGCACGCCTCCACCAGCAGGATCGCGTGGACCGCGAATCTGATCCCGCGGACCACGCACGCGCCGATCACGCAGGCCAGCACGAGATACAACGGCAGTGCGGGAACGGAGACGCCGGCCCCGTGGGCGACTGCCAGGATCGACTGCCCCCCGTGGTAGAGGGTGAGCCCGGCACTGCCGAGGTACTTCACCGCCAGCGCGGCACCACCGCCGAGCGCGGCGCGCGGGCCGAGTCCCTGCGCGACGAACGTGTACGGGCCGCCGGCGGCGGCGAGGCGGCGGGTGAAGGCCGCGAAGCATCCGGCCACCGCGCCCAGCAGGACCGTCGTCGCCGCCACGGTGAGCAGGCCTGCGAGCATCGACTGCCCGGCCACGATCGCGGTCGTCAGGACGACCATCGACGCGGCGGGCGCCGTGGTGGCGACCGACTGCGCGAGGACCTCGATGCCGGACAGCCGGCGCCGGCCGAGGGCTCGTAGCGGCGACAAGGCCGGTCGTTCCGGCTCACGCGCCGTGAAGGACTGCGTGATCGCGTCGGAGAGTGCGGACATGGCACGCGAAGCTATCGGCCCGGTGTTTCCGGTCTGTTTCCGGGGGAAGTCGAACGGGCGCACCGGGATCGAGAATTCGGGTCCGCGGCGGACCGTCGTTCTCGAGCGCCGGTCCGCAAGACGTTGCGCGTGCGAGACATCCCCGCATCCCGCTCTTCCCACCATAGGTGCCGAGCCGATCGGGACGGTCGGTGTTGCACGATGGGAGCAGTCACTGTGGCAGTTACACGTAGGTCTTTCATGAAAGGACTCGGCGTCACGGGCGGCGCCGGCCTGATGTACGGCGCGATGTCCACGATCGGCCTCGCGCCCGCAACGGCGTCGACGCCGGCTTTCCGGGCGCCGGCGCGCAGCGACCTGATCGGCCGGGTGGACGGGCATCATTCGGTCGTCGTCCTCGGCGGCGGCCCGGCCGGATTGTGCGCCGCCTACGAATTGGGGAAGGCCGGGTACGACGTCACGGTGCTGGAGGCTCGGCGTCGGCCCGGTGGCCGGGTCTGGTCCGTGCGCGCCGGAACGGAGGAGACGGACCTGAACGGCGAGAAGCAGGTCTGCACCTTCGCCGACGGGCACTACTTCAACCTCGGTGCCACCCGCATCCCGCAGAGCCACGTGACGATGGACTACTGCCGCGAACTGGGGGTGGAACTGCAGGCGTTCGGCAACCAGAACGCCAACACCTTCGTGCACTACTCGAGCGACACGGCGTTGTCCGACCGGTCCATCACGTATCGGGCGGCGAAGGCCGACACGTACGGGTACATGTCGGAGCTGTTGCAGAAGGCGGCCTCCCGCGGCGCACTCGACGACGTGCTCACCCAGGCCGACAAGGACGCGCTGTCCGAGTTCCTCAGCGACTTCGGCGACCTGTCCGGCGACGGACGATACGTCGGGTCGACCCGACGCGGGTACACCTCCGAGCCCGGCGCCGGTCTGGACTTCGGCACGCACGAGCCGCCCTTCGCGATGACGGACGTGATCCGCGGCGGCATCGGCCGCAACTTCAGCTTCGACTTCGGCTACGACCAGGCGATGATGATGTTCACCCCGGTCGGGGGCATGGACCGCATCTACTACGCGTTCGAGGACCGCATCGGTACCGACAGGATCGAATACGGGTCGGAGGTGACGGCCCTGCAGAACACGACCGAGGGGGTGCGGGTGGAATACACCCGCGACGGTGCGCCGCGGGTGGTGGACGCCGACTTCGCGATCTGCACCATCCCGCCGCACCTGGTGACGCGGCTGAACCACAACCTGCCCGCCGACGTCGTGCACGCACTCGGCGCGGCCGAGCCCAGCTCGTCGGGCAAGCTCGGCATCGAGTACACGCGCCGCTGGTGGGAACTCGAGGACCGGATCTACGGCGGTGCCAGCAACACCGACAAGGACATCTCCCAGATCATGTTCCCCTACGACCACTACAACTCGGACCGCGGCGTGGTCGTCGGCTACTACTCCTCGGGCAAGAGGCACCTCGGTTTCGAATCGCTCACGCACAAGCAGAGATTGGCCAAGGCGATCGCGGAGGGGGCAGAGATCCACGGCGACAAGTACACCCGCGACATTGCCTCGTCGTTCTCGGGCAGCTGGCGCCGCACCCGGTACTCGGAGTCGGCCTGGGCATCGTGGCAGGGTGCCGGGGGTTCCCACGGGGGAGAGGCAACCCCCGAATACACCCTGCTGCTCGACCCGGTGCAGAACGTCTACTTCGCCGGCGACCACCTGTCCAACGCGATCGCCTGGCAACACGGTGCGTTCACCTCCGCACGCGCCGTGGTCACGTCGCTGCACGAGCGTGTCGCCGCATCCTGACATCCCCATCCCGGACAAGGAGAGATCCATGAACAAGCGTGCCGCCCGAACCGTTCTCGCGGCCCTGGTCCTGCCCGTCGTCGGCGCCTCGACCGTGGCGTGCTCGTCCACGGACGCGGAGGCCGGCTCGGCACCGCCCGTGCTCGTGCAGTCGGTGCTGCCGGTCGGGGAGGCCAACCCGATGATCGCCGAGGGCGTGGGCATCGGCGCCGACGCCGCCGTGTACAAGACCAGCGGAATCGGGCCGTCGGCCGCGAACACCGCCGCGCCGCAGGGGTCCCCGGAGTCCTACATCGACACCGCGACCTTCGCGGGCGGTGTCCTCCCGGCCGGGGTGACGGTCACCGAGGCGCAGGGCATCAATGTGCTCCGCAAGATCCGCGACAATCTCGAGGCTCAGGGGCTCGGTCTGGCGGACGTGACCACGATGCGGGTCTTCCTCGACAACGCCCCGGGGACGGATCGCGCCGACTACGCCGGATGGAACCGGGCGTACCGCCAGTTCTTCGCGAACACCAACCTCGAGACCGGCGACACCGAGCTGGTGCCGATGGGGACCGCCGAGCCCGCCGCGCCGCTCGAACGCAACCCGGCTCGCCCGAGCCGATTCGCGCTGGAGGTGGCGAGTCTGCCGGTGGCCGGGTGGCTCGTCGAAGTGGAGGTCGACGCCGTCTTCCCCGAGGGGAAGGGACCCCGCTGATGGGAGCACTCAGTCCCGCCCACTGGGCGATCATTGCCCTCGTGGTGCTGGTGTTGTTCGGATCCAAGCGGCTGCCCGAGGCCGCACGGGGCCTCGGGCGGTCGATGCGAATCCTGAAGACGGAAGTGGGTGAGTTGCATACGGACACCGGCGACGCGCCACGGGAGCTGTGAACGCGTGGGCCTGCGCCGCGGCGCAGGCCCACGGGCCGCGTCCGCCGGGCGATGGGTCGAAGTTCCCATCCCGGGGCGGGCCGAATGGGCAATCCTTCCGATGCCGGTCACCGTCGGTGCTCCTAACGTCCTCTGCGACGGCAGATTCGGACTCGGTCAGGAGCGGTCATGAGCGCACACGTCGGCGTCGGACCCGGTACGCGGCTGGTTCGGGGACGTGCCGCCGCACTCGCCGGGATCGTCGCGCCCCTCCTCTTCACCGTGGTGGTGCTGGCGCAGCAGGCAGCCCGGCGGGACGAGTACAGCCCGACCGCGGAAACGATCAGTGCGCTCGAAGCCGGCCCGAACGGCTGGATCCAGCAGTTCAACTTCGTCGTGTTCGGACTCCTGCTGCTGATCTTCACCGTCGCCGTGCACCGGGGACCGGCGGCCGACCGGACGGGCGCCCTCGGCCCGGTGCTGATCGGTCTCGCCGGCGTCGGCGCACTGCTCGCGGCGGTGTTCCCGCTGCGGGAGGACGCAGCGGGGGTCACCTACGACCCGGGCTACCACTTCGTCTCGGGCTTCACGTTCTTCTCGTGCATCGCGCTCGGCCTGGTCGTGACGTCGCGCCGTCTCGCACGCGACGGGCGGTTCCCGGCGCTGTCGCGCTACGTGCTCGGTGCGGGACTCGTCGCCGCGGCCGGCGTGCCGCTCATGGTCGTGCTGGTGCTGCCCGACGACGCGCCCCTGCACGATGTCGCGGGTCTCGTGCAGCGGGGCATTCTCTGGTTGGTCGTCTTCCCCGCGCTCGTCGCGCTGGGCCTTCGCCTGCGCGCCGGGGGTGCGCCCACCGGGCAGGCCGGCGCCCGCTGAGCGAGGCGGGCGCCTCCGCGCTGTTAGAGGCGGGCGCCTCCGTGCCGATCGAGGCGGCGCCTCCGTGCTGATAGAGGCGGCGCCTCGGCGAGTCAGTTCCGGTATTCGGGGTTCGCGTCGAGGAACTGCGCGACGTACCAGCACGAGGCCGCGATCTTCAGGCCCTCCGAACGGGTGGCGTCGAGGGCGTGGCGGACCACCTCGGCGGCGAGCCCGTGACCGCGGAACCGGGGCTGGGTGACGGTGTGGTCGAAGTCGCGCACACCGTCCGAGTCGGTGTAGTCGGCGAACGCGGCGAGGGTGTCGCCGGTGTACAACGCGAATCGGGACTGCTCGGCGTGATGTTCGATGCGGTGCTCGTCGTTGGTCACGCCAACGACCCTACCGGCCGTCGCGCCGGCGGGGGGATCCGCCCGCGGCGGCGGTAATGCGCGCGGCGCGGGCCGCGATGTTCCTGTTGTGGACCTGTGTCGAGGGCGGGCCCCGCGTGACGTGAGCGGTGACGTGGTGGTGGTGACGCGATGCAGTCGACAGTGGCGACGGACTCAGGCGGGGACCGGGCCGGCCGGCGGGTGGGCGGCGCGGACGGCGTCGACGAACGCGGACTTGCGGGTCAGGTAGCGGTCCCGGAACTCGTCGAGGTCGTCGGTTCCGTCGCTCGAGACGGCGGTGAGGTATCCGAAGAGGGCGACGGCGGCGGCGAGCACCGGATCGGGAGCGGACAGCCGCATCTCGTTGACGATCGCGTCGAGGTCGACGATGCCGCGGGCGACCGAGCGCAGGTGCAGGTCGTCGGATTGCAGGGCCTCGGTGAGGTCGGCCTCGGCGAGGGCGGAGTGATCCGCCTCGAACAGGTGGTTGTAGACGCTGTCGGCGGCGTGCAGGAAGCGAACCTGCAGCGCGCGATCGGCCGCCCGCAGGGGAGCGGCCACGGCGGCGTTCCGTCGCGGGGGTCGCGCGCCGATCCGGGTGGCGAGGACGCCGAGGAGCACGCCGGCCGTGAGTCCCACCGGTACGGCCCACCAGGGTGCCGCACCGCTCGTGAGCAGGTCGGTCAGTGTCTCCACCGTACGGATCCTAACAGCGGAAGTCACATCAGTCTCACCAGTCACTCTGTTATCGAATCGTTCCGGCTGCGCGATCGGGTGGTTGTCGCAGGTCACTAACGTCAACGGTCGTTCGAAGGAGGTGCCGTATGACCGCATCCGCGCTGACGGACGCGAAACTCGTCCGCGCGTTGTCCGACGAATTCCTTTCGCGGCGAGTCGATTACAACGCGCTGGAGCGCCTTCATCACGGGGACGTGGCGGACTGGGCCGCCGCGGCGAGCAGGTTCGCGGCGCTGTCGGACGAGGAGGAACGGCACCTCGCCCTGCGCTGGCGGGACAATCCCCGGGAACTTCTCGACATCCTGCTCGCGCGGGCCGACGAGGTCACCGCCCGCCGGTGCCGCACGGCCTGGGTCTCCCTCGACCGGTTCGCGCCGTTCGTGCGCGCGAGCAGCGGGCCGTGACCACGGCACCGGCACGGGGCCTCAGGACTCGTCCACGACGATCACCTCGTCATCGCCGAGTGCCCGGAACGGCAGCCGCTCGCGAGTGAGGAAGTCCAGCGTCCGCGCGACGCCCGCGTCGGCGAGGGGCGAGTCCCCGGCGTGCGGGACGATCGCGTAGTCCACCCACCCGAGACCGTCCCAGCGGGCCGGGACCCCGCAGACCGCGTCGACCTCGCCGGGATCGTCGGAGAATTCGAGACCGCGCAGGGACGGCGTCACGAGGCACGCCCCTGCGCTGTATCCAGCGTAGGCCAGCGCACCGGAACGGACCAGGTCCGTGAGGATCTCGTCGCCCCCGCACAGGGCGAGCCGCGCGCGCAGCACGAACGTGTTGCCGCCGCGCACCCACAACGCTCCGAACGGGGACAGCGCCGCCCGCAGGCCGTCGGGGGCGCCGACATGGTCCCGCAGATCCACCTCGGTGGGTTCGTATCCGAGCGCACGCAGCGGCGCCAGCTCGCTCGCCACCGCCGAGTCCCGGGCCCGGGACGGCCATGCGTCGGCCGCGTTCGCGATCACCGCGATCGGGCACGGCCCCCGCGTGACTCCGAGGAGCAACCCGGGATCCGTGCCGAACCGGTACGACGACAGGAACAGCCGCACGAAGCCGCCGATCAGATCGTGAAGGCGAGGTGGTCGACGATCCGCCGGCCCACCGTCGTGTCGCCGCCGAGGGTGATCTCGTCGAGACGGTCGAACGCGTGCGTGCGGCCGCCGGCGAGCCGCACGAACAGCCGCGAATCCATAGCTACGGTGCTCGTCGCCGGACCGGACAGGGCCGGCACCACCGCGGCCCGGCCGTCCACCTCGACGTGGAGGGTGCGGGCCAGCGGGCCGCTCAGCTCGAACGTGATCCGCGCCCCGTCGGGAGCCTTGCCGCGCTTGCCGACGACGTACGCGAGCGCCCCGAAGATCTCCGCGGCTGCGAGCTCGGCCCGGGCGCCGCCCTCGTCGCCGGGCACGCCGAGCGCGTCGCGGAGGTCGAGTTCGTGCATCCAGCAGTCGAAGACGCGGATGCGCATGAAACGGCCGTAGGTGGCCTGCCCCACCGGGGTCATCGCCGGTTCGTCGAAGTCCTTCTGGGTCATGGCCCCGAGTTGCTCCCGCCGGCGCGCGACGATCTCCCGGTACCGCGCGAGCACCTCGTCGCCGGGCGTGCCGCGGAGGGACTCGATCCACCGTTCGTTGAAGGCGCCGATCTCGTTGCGGACGTGGCCGAGGGCGTGCACGTCGATCTCGACGTGCGGCGCCTCGATGCCGGCGAGCATCGACTCGGTCCCGATCAGGTGTGCCGTGATGTCCTTGACCGTCCACCCGGGCAGCGAGGTGGGCGTGTACCAGGTGTCCCCGTGTACGTCGGCGAGCAGTTCGTCGATGACCCCGAACTGCTCGAGCAGCAGCGCGCGGATCGGCTCGACCGGGAACTCCGGCGCGGCGTCCGTGTCCGGCCCGGTGGTGCCGCCGGTCGTGGTGTTTCCGTGTGTCTTTCCGTGTGTCACAGTGCGTCCTCCGCTTCGAGACGGGCCAGGCCGGCGCGGATCGCCGCGCCGGTGGCCTCCGGGTCGTGGGGCCGGCGCCGCAGCAGTCCCGCCGCGAGGCGCAGCTTGTCGCCGCGCCACCGCGGCAGCACGTGCAGATGCGCGTGGAAGACGGTCTGGAAGGCGGACCGGCCGTCGTTGAACACCAGGTTGGCGCCGTCCGCGGCGAAATCCGAGCGTTGCACGCCCCGGGCGATGCGCTGCCCGGCCCGGAACAGCGCGGCGCCGTGCTCGGGATCGAGGTCGTCGAGCCGGGGCGCGTGAACCCGCGGCACCACCAGCGTGTGCCCGCGGGCGATCGGCCGGATGTCGAGGAAGGCCACCACGTCGTCGTCCTCGTACACCCGCACGGCGGGAGCGTCGCCGCGGACTATGGCGCAGAACACACAGGAGCTCACCCGCTCACTGTAGGCGGGGCGTCTGCTCCGCGGCGACCGCTGCGACGAGTTGCGGCAGGCCCACCGCGGCGGTGGTGCGCCACACCTCGTCCACCCGGTCGGACAGGTCGGTCTGCTCGGGGTTGACCTCGACGACGGGGATACCGTGCCGGCGGGCCAGCGAGGGCAGGCCGGCGGCCGGATAGACGATCCCCGACGTGCCGACTACGAACACCACGTCTGCGGTCAGCACGGAGGCGGTGGCCGCCTCCCACGGTCCGGCCGGCAGCGGCTCGCCGAACCACACCACCCCGGGCCGCACGTCGCCGCCGCACGCGCCGCAGGCCGGTGGATCGAGACGGGCGACCGGCTCGGTGGGGGCCTCGGGCAGGTCGGCGGGGGTGCCGCACTCGGCGCACCGCGGCGAGAACAGGCTGCCGTGCAGATGCGAGAGCACGGGGCTGCCGGCCCGCTCGTGCAGGTCGTCGACGTTCTGCGTGACGATCGACAGGTCCACGGTGCGCCCCCAGCGGGCCAGCGCCCGATGCCCGGCGTTCGGCTGCACTCGTCGGACCAGGGCCACGCGCCACTGGTACCAGGCCCACACCGACGCGGGATCGCGGTCCCACGCCTCCGGTGTCGCCAGATCGGCCGGGTCGAAGTGCTCCCACAGGCCGGTCTGCGCGTCGCGGAACGTCGGCACGCCGCTTTCGGCGGACATTCCGGCGCCCGTGAGCACGGCGACCCGTCGTGCGGGCCGGGCCAGATCGAGGATCCGCGCGGGGGGAGTGGGCATCGGGTCAGGGTAGGGGGCCGGGGCCGGACTCGTCCGTACTCTCCTCGTCGTGCCGGAGGACGGCGCCGCACCGTGGGCACGGGGCCTCCGGTTCCTCGAGGAAGAAGCCGCAGTCGGGGCAGACCCGGTGCATCCAGCACACGGGGTCGCCGCCGGCGGCGGGCACGTCGTTCACCGCGCACCCCGCATCCGCTCCGCGAGGACGGCGGCGCCACTGTGCTCGAGGTCCCGGGTGGCGGTGAGCAGGACGACGGACCGGCCGTCGGCCAAGTCGTCGAGGCGCGCCAGGGCTGCACGCGCGTCCGGGCCGTCCAGTTCGGCGAGGTACCGGTCGCGGAACTCGGCGAACTGCGAGGCGTCGTGCGAGTACCACTTGCGCAGCCCGGTCGACGGCGCCAGGTCCTTGGCCCAGTCGTCGTGATGGAACGCGTCCTTGCGCAGCCCCCGCGGCCACAGCCGGTCGACGAACACCCGGAACGCCTCCTCGTCTCCCGGATGGTCGTACACGCGCTCGACGACGACGCTGCGACGTGCCATGGACTCGCCCCTCCTCCCTCACCGCGGATACGGCAGAATTGTGAAGTGAACTACCTCACATTCTGGCATCGTTCGACTGTTCGGACTCGATTCAGACGAAACCCAGCGGTTGCGCCCCTGTCCGGGGCGGGGTACGTCTGACTAGGCTCATCGCCCATCGTGCACGGCCCGAGTCGGCCGCTCGTCGCACATGACCCGCCGCTCATCGCGGTGAGGTGCCGATTCAACGCAGGAGTCGAAAACTTTGGAAACCGAGGATATGGGTACGGGACGTGCGGTGACAGCGCGACCCACCGTCGGCGTCGTTCGGGAAACCAACGACGGCGAGCGGCGGGTCGCGCTGGTGCCGATGATCGTCCCGTCGTTGATCAAGAAGGGGCTCGACGTGGTCGTCGAGTCCGGGGCCGGGCTCGGTGCGCTGATCCCGGACGAGGCCTACGTCGAGGCCGGGGCGCGGATCGGGGATGCGTGGTCGGCGGATGTGGTGCTCAAGGTGGCGCCGCCGTCGGATGCGGAGGTCGCCCGGATGCGGTCGGGGCAGGCGCTGATCGGGTTCCTCGCCCCGCGCAACGCCGAGAACCAGATCGGGGCGCTGGCCGCCGCCGGGGTGCAGGCGTTCGCCGTCGAGTCGATCCCGCGGATCTCCCGGGCGCAGGTGATGGACGCGCTGTCGTCGCAGGCGAACGTCGCCGGGTACAAGTCGGTGCTGGTCGCCGCGACGGAGTCGACGCGGTTCTTCCCGATGCTCACCACCGCCGCGGGCACGGTCAAGCCGGCGACGGTGCTGGTGCTCGGCGTGGGGGTGGCCGGGTTGCAGGCGCTGGCCACGGCCAAGCGCCTGGGCGGGCGCGCCACCGGCTACGACGTGCGTCCGGAGGTCGCCGACCAGGTGCGGTCGGTCGGTGCGCAGTGGCTCGATCTCGGCATCGACGCCGCCGGTGAGGGCGGCTACGCCCGCGAACTCACCGCCGACGAGCGTGCGCAGCAGCAGGCGGCGCTCGAGGAGGCCATCAAGGGCTTCGACGTGGTGATCACCACCGCGCTGGTGCCGGGCCGGCCCGCGCCGCGGCTGGTCACCGCCGCCGCCGTGGAGGGCATGAAGCCCGGCTCGGTGGTGGTGGATCTGGCCGGCGAGACCGGCGGCAACTGCGAGCTGACCGAACCCGGACGCACGGTGGTCAAGCACGGCGTGACCATCTGCTCGCCGCTGAATCTGCCCGCGACCATGCCCGAGCACGCCTCGCAGCTGTATTCGAAGAACGTCGTGGCCCTGCTCGAGCTGATGCTCGACGAGTCCGGTGCCCTGGCGCCGGACTTCTCGGACGAGATCCTCGACGGCGCGTGCGTGACCCGCTCGAAGGAGAACGTCTAGATGTATACCGAACTGTTGGCGAACATCGCGATCCTGGTCCTGGCCGGGTTCGTGGGCTTCGCCGTGATCTCGAAGGTGCCCAACACCTTGCACACCCCGCTGATGTCGGGCACCAACGCCATCCACGGCATCGTGGTGCTCGGTGCGCTGGTGGTCTTCGGCCACCTGCCCGCCGGCGCGCCGTGGAGCATCAAGGTCATCCTGTTCGTCGCGCTGGTGTTCGGCACGCTGAACGTCGTCGGTGGCTTCGTCGTCACCGACCGCATGCTCGCGATGTTCAAGCCCAAGAAGCGGGTGCCGGTGTCGGCCGCCCCGGCGGAGCAGAAGGGAGCCGACGCGAAATGAGCTACCTCGTCTCCGTCCTGTACATCGTCGCGTTCGCGATGTTCATCTACGGTCTGATGGGCCTGACCGGCCCGAAGACCGCGGTCCGCGGCAACTACATCGCCGCGGTCGGCATGGCCGTGGCGGTGCTCGCCGTGCTGATCGACATCCGCGACACCGACAACTGGAGCTGGATCGTCGCCGGCCTGGTCGTCGGCGTCGTCCTGGGCGTCCCGCCGGCGCTGCGCACGAAGATGACGGCGATGCCGCAGCTGGTGGCGCTGTTCAACGGCGTCGGTGGCGGCACCGTCGCGCTGATCGCGTGGGCGGAGTTCCTCGACTCGGACGGCTTCACCACCCTCGCCGAGGAACCGACGGTGCCCGTGGTGGTCGGCTCGCTGTTCGCCGCGATCATCGGATCGGTGTCGTTCTGGGGTTCGCTGGTGGCGTTCGCCAAGCTGCAGGAGCTGCTGAACAAGAACCTCGAGCGCCGCCTCGTCGGCGCGGCCAAGGCCTTCCAGCTGGCGAACATCGTGCTCGCGCTCGCGGCGATCGCGCTCGCCGTGTACATCGGACTCGCGGCCGACCCGGCGAACGATCCGACCTCGGCGGTGTGGATCGTCGCGCTGCTCGTCGTGGCCGGGCTGATGGGCCTGTTCGTGGTGCTGCCGATCGGCGGCGCCGACATGCCGGTGGTCATCTCGCTGCTCAACGCCCTGACCGGCCTGTCGGCCGCGGCGGCCGGCCTGGCGCTGAACAACCAGGCGATGATCGTCGCCGGCATGATCGTCGGTGCGTCGGGTTCGATCCTGACCAACCTGATGGCCAAGGCGATGAACCGGTCCATCCCGGCGATCGTGTTCGGCTCGTTCGGCGGCGACGGCGGTGCCGGTGCGGCCGCGGGCGGGGCCGGCGGCACCGTCAAGGCGACCTCCGCCTCCGATGCCGCGGTCCAGATGGCCTACGCCAACCAGGTCATCGTGGTGCCCGGGTACGGGCTGGCGGTGGCGCAGGCGCAGCACGCGGTCAAGGAGATGGCGGCGCTGCTCGAGGAGAAGGGCGTGGAGGTCAAGTACGCCATCCACCCGGTCGCCGGCCGGATGCCCGGGCACATGAACGTCCTGCTCGCCGAGGCCGAGGTGCCGTACGAGGCGCTCAAGGAGATGGACGACATCAACGGCGAGTTCTCCCGCACCGACGTCACCGTCGTCATCGGCGCCAACGACGTCACCAACCCCGCCGCCCGGCAGGATTCGTCCAGCCCGATCTACGGCATGCCCATCCTCAACGTCGACCAGTCCAAGTCGGTCATCGTGCTCAAGCGCTCGATGAGCTCCGGCTACGCCGGCATCGACAACCCGCTGTTCACCGCCGACCACACCTCCATGCTCTTCGGCGACGCGAAGAAGATGGTCTCCGAGGTCACCGAGGAACTCAAGGCGCTGTAGGGAGTTCGACGAACCGGGGCGTCCGCACGGAACACCGTGCGGGCGCCCCGCTCGTGTGCGACCGTCGGAGGTGGCAGGCGGGCTGTGCCCCGGCCCGTGGCACCGACGGAAAGGATGCGTCCCGTGACCGAGCACCCAGGGACCGAGCACTCAGGGACCGAGCACCCAGGGACCGAGAGGACGTACAGGGTCGGCTACTTCGTCGGCAGCCTGTCGTCCACCTCGATCAACCGTATCCTCGCGAAGGCGTTGATCCGGCTCGCCCCGCACGACCTCGAATTCGTCGAGATCGCCATCCGGGACCTGCCGCTCTACAGCCCCGACTACGACGCGAACTACCCGCCGGAGGGGGCCGCGCTCAAGGACGCGATCGCCGCTGTGGATGCGGTGCTGTTCGTCTCACCCGAGTACAACCGGTCGATTCCCGGGGCGCTGAAGAACGCCATCGACTGGGCGTCGCGCCCGTGGGGGCAGAACTCGTTCGATCACATCCCGGCCGCCGTGATCGGCGCCTCCATCGGCGCGATCGGCACCGCCGTGGGCCAGCAGAGCCTGCGCGCCGTGCTGAGCTTCTGCAACGCGCGGCAGATGACGTCGCCCGAGGCGTACATCCATTACACGCCCGAGGTCTTCGGGGACGACGGCACCGTCCACAACTCGGGCACCGAGGACTTCCTCCGCAACTACATGCGCGAGTTCCGCGACCACGTCGTGCGGGTCCTGACCGTCCTCCCGCGCTAGCGGCCGTCCACGCGCGCAAGCGTGCGACGGGTCCGCTCACCGACGGAGCCGGCGAGGGCTGCGGCGGCGAGCACACATGCCAACGGCACCGTCATCGCCGCGGTGAGCGACGTCGCCTCCGAGAGCCAGCCGATGGTGGCGGGCCCCGCCAGGAACCCGATGTATCCCATGCCGACGACACGGGACATGTTGCGGCCCGGGGCGCCGGCGTCGATGTTCCCGGCTGCGCTGAAGATCTGCGGCACGGCGCCGGACAGGCCCAGCCCGAACAGCGCCCATCCGGCGAGCGTCGTGGGCAGCCACGGGGAGGCGACGACCGTGCCCATCCCGGCCCCCGCCAGCAGCGTGCCGTACCGGACCACGGCCACGGCGCCGATGCGGGCGCTGACGCGGTCCGCCACGAAGCGGCCGAGCGTCATCGTCGTGGAGAACGCGCCGAAGGCCAGCGCCGCGACCGCATCCGGGCTGCCCAGGTGTTCCTTGACCTGCAGGGCGCTCCAGTCGTTGGCGACGCCCTCGCTGAGCATCAGCATGAACGCGAGCCCGCCGAGCAGCAGCACCCGGCGGGAGTATCCGCCGCGCGGGCCGGGCTCGCGCGGGTACTCGACCCGGGGCACCCGCACGAGGTGCGGCGCCGAGACCGCGACGACGAGCGCGCCGACGAGGCCGGCGCCGCCGAGGGCGACGGCCGGGGCGAGCCCCGTCGCCAGGGCGGCCGCCCCGACCAGCGACCCGGCGACCCCGCCGACCGAGAACAGGCCGTGGAACGCGGCCATGATCGGCCGCCGGTAGCGTTGCTCGACCGCCACGGCCTGCGAGTTCATCGACACGTCCAGGGCGCCGTTCGCGAACCCGAACACCGCGAGCGCCACGCCCAGCTGCCACGCCGCGCCGGCCAGGCCGGGGCCGAGGGTCGCCACCGCCAGCAGGACCGCCGCGGCGACGGTGGTGCGGTCGCTGCCGAACCGGTCGGCGAGCGGACCGGTGGCCTGCATTCCGGCGATCGCCCCGGCCGCGAGGACCAGCAGCAGAGAACCCAGCGTGGCGTGGTCGATGCCGACGCGCTCCTCGATCGCGGGGATGTGCACCACCCACATCGCGAGCAGGAACCCGTTGACGCCGAAGGTGGCGAACACGGCCGCGCGGGCGCGGCGAAGATCCTGAGCGGTCACGTGTCCCGACGCTACCGCCCGTCAGATACCGGCGAGCAGTTCCGGCACCGGGTCGGTGAGGATCGCCCCGATCTCGGCCAGCGCCCGCGCTGCCTGCTCGCCGTCGACGAGACGATGGTCGAACGACAGCGACAGCGTCGTCACCTGCCGGACGGCGAGTTCGCCGTCGACCACCCACGGTCGCGGGGTGACGGCACCGAGCGCGAGGATCGCCGTCTCCCCGGGATTGAGGATGGGGGTGCCGGTGTCGACGCCGAACACGCCGATGTTGGTGATCGAGACCGTGCCGCCGGTCAGGTCGGCCGGGGTGGCCCGGCCGGAGCGGGCGGTCTCCGCGGCGTGGGCGATGGCGCCGGCGAGGTCCGGCAGCGACATGCGGTCGGCGTCGCGGATCACCGGCACCATCAGGCCCGAGTCGGTGGCGGTCGCGATGCCCAGGTTGACGTAGTGGCGGGTGACGATCTCCTGGTGCTCCTCGTCCCAGGCCGCGTTGAGGACGGGCTGGTGCTCGAGCGTCCGCAGCAGCGCCTTGGCCACCACGGTGAGCAGCGTCGGGTGACGGCCCTCGAAGGCGGCCGCGCCGCGCAACCGGGCGACGAGGTCGACCGTGGCGGTGACGTCGCAGGTGAGGAACACGGTCACGTGCGGGGCGGTGAAGGCGCTGCGCGCCACCGCGGCGGCGGTACGTCTGCGGATCCCGTGGATCGGGGTCCGGGTCTCGCGATCCGATCCTGTTGCCGCCGTAGCGGATCCGCGTTCCTCCGCGGCGCGTCGGACGTCCGGGACGGTGATCGCCCCGCCCGTGCCGGTTCCCGTCACCTCGGTGAGATCCACGCCGAGGAGCCGGGCCTCGCGGCGCGCCGACGGTTTCGCGTCGGGGCGGTGCCGCTCCCCGGGCGGTGGGGGTGCCTGCGCCGGGGCCGGTGCCGCCGCTGCGGCGCGGGCCGCGCGCCGGCTCACCGGCGCGGCGCCCGGCCCGTAGCCGACGAGCACCTGCACGGGTGAGTCCCCGCCACCGGTCGGGGCCGGCGCGGTGCCCGCCGCGACCGGCACCGCGATGCGGATCAGTGGCGCCCCGACGGGCACGCCGGCGCCCGGCTCGGCGAGCAGTTCGGCGACCGTTCCCGCGTACGGGGAGGGCAGTTCCACCGTTGCCTTGGCGGTCTCGACCTCGGCGATCACCTGGTTGAGCTCGACCCGGTCGCCGACGGCGACGGACCACGACACCAGTTCCGCCTCGGTCAGGCCCTCCCCGAGGTCCGGCAGCCGGAAGACCTCGCTGTGTTCGGTCACCACGGTGCCGTGTTCGCTCATGCCCGGTTCCATGTCCGGCTCCTCACGCCGCGAGGCTGCGGTCGACGGCGTCGAGGATCCGGTCCGGGTCGGGCAGGTGGTAAGCCTCGAGTTTCGCCGGGGGATAGGGGATGTCGAAGCCGCCGACCCGCAGCACCGGCGCCTCGAGCTGGTAGAAGCAGCGCTCCGCGAGCTGGGCGGCGATCTCGGCGCCGATGCCGCAGAACAGCGGAGCCTCCTGCACCACGACGAGCCGTCCGGTGCGCCGGACCGACGCCTCGACAGTGTCGAAGTCGATGGGGGAGAGGGACCGGAGGTCGATCACCTCGACCGAGTGCCCCTCGGTGTCGGCGATCTGCGCGGCGTGCAGCGCGGTGGCCACCATCGACCCGAACGTCACGACGGTGACGTCCGTTCCGGGCCGGGCGACGCGGGCCTTGTCGAGCGGGAGGTCGGGCTCGGCGTCGAGGTCGACCTCGCCGCGGTCCCAGTACCGGCGTTTCGGCTCGAGGAAGATCACCGGGTCGTCGAGCGCGATGGCCTGCTGGATCATCGTGTAGGCGTCGGCCGGATGGCTCGGGCTGACGACCCGCAGTCCGGCGGTGTGCGTGAAGTACGCCTCGGGTGACTCCGAATGGTGCTCCACCGCACCGATCCCGCCGCCGTAGGGGATGCGGATGGTCAGGGGGGCGGTGACCCTCCCGGCGGTGCGGTAGTGGATCTTGGCGACCTGCGAGACGATCTGGTCGAACGCGGGGTAGACGAAGCCGTCGAACTGGATCTCGCACACCGGCCGGTAGCCGCGCAGGGCCATGCCGAAAGCCGTTCCCACGATCCCGGATTCGGCGAGGGGCGTGTCGATGACGCGGTTGTCGCCGAAGTCCTTCTGCAACGTGTCGGTGACCCGGAAGACCCCGCCGAGCCGGCCGACGTCCTCGCCCATGATCACCACCTTGCGGTCGTGTTCGAGGGCCCGGCGCAGCCCGGCGCCGAGGGCGGCCCCGAGGGCCAGCGTGGTGGTGGTCATGACAGCGCCTCCTCGTGGGTCGCGTTCTCGAAATCGGCGAGGTAGTCGCGGTAGCGGGTTCGTTCCTCGGCGATCATCGGATGGTCGGTGGCGTAGACGTGGTCGAACATGCTCAGCGGCTCGGGGTTCGGGGCACCGAGGGTGCCGGCGCGCAGCCGGGCCGCGGCCTCGTCGGCGGCGGCGCCGACCTCGTCGAAGAACTCGTCGCCGGCGTGTCCTTCCCGCCGGAGCAGCCGGTGGAGCCGGTCGATCGGGTCCCGGGCCTTCCACAGTTCGGTCTCGGCGGGGGTGCGGTAGCGGGTGGGGTCGTCGGAGGTGGTGTGCGGGCCCATCCGGTAGGTGATGGCCTCGACGAACGACGGGCCGCTGCCCTCCCGCGCATGCCGGGTGGCCCGGCGGGTGACGGCGAGTACCGCGAGCGCGTCGTTGCCGTCGACCTGCACGGCCGGCATCCCGTAGCCGGCGGCGCGCTGCGCGATCGGGACGGGACTCTGCGACCGGACCGGGTGGCTGATCGCCCAGTGGTTGTTCTGGCAGAAGAAGACCACGCCGACGCCCCACGCGACGGCGAAGCCGAGGGCCTCGGCGATGTCGCCCTGGCTGGTCGCCCCGTCGCCGAAGTAGACGACGGTGGCGATCTCGGCGCCGTCGAAGTGGGCGCCCATCGCGTATCCGGTGGCGTGCAGGCCCTGGGAGCCGACGACGATGGCGGGATTGGTCATATTGACCGTGGCCGGATCCCAGCCGGAGTGGGCGCACCCGCGCCACAGCCGGGTCATGTCGGCGGGGTCGACGCCGCGGCACCAGGCCACCCCGTGCTCGCGGTAGCTGGTGAACACGTAGTCGTCGCGGTGGAGGGCGTGCGCGGAGCCGACCTGGGCGGCCTCTTGGCCGAGCAGGGGCGCCCACAGTCCGAGTTCGCCCTGCCGCTGCAGCGCGGTGGCCTCGGCGTCGAGGCGGCGGACGACGACCATGTCGCGGTAGAGGGCGCGGAGTTCGTCGGGTCCGACGTCGGCGACGAGCGCGGAGTACTCGGGGTTGTAGACCCGTCGTCCGTCGGGCTGGATCAGCTGGACCGGATAGGCAATCTTGTCGACCACCGTGCACCACCTCGCTATGGCGGGACCGGTCGCCCTCGTGAGGCGGGCCGGCGGACCTGTGTTGTACCTCACATGATCCACGCGGGGTGCAGGTGCGCAATCGGCCGATGCGCAATTGTGCAGGAAGCACGGTTTCGGGGTGCCCGCCGCTGTCATACTGCGAAATATGACCAGTCTCGATGCCACCGACGCCCGGCTGCTGCTCGAGCTTGCGCGGACCCCGCGGGCGACCGGGGTGGAGCTGTCCCAGCGTCTGGGGTTGTCCCGGAACACGGTGCAGGCGCGGCTCGCGCGATGGGATGCGGAGGGGGTCCTCGGGTCGTTCGAGCGGCGGGTGGATCCGCGGGCTCTCGGCTATCCGCTGGCGGCGTTCGTCGCCACCCGGGTCGATCAGCACCGGCTCGATTCGGTCGTCGCGGCCCTGGCACAGATCCCGGAGGTGACCGAGGTGTACGGCATGACGGGGCAGACGGACCTGTCGGTGAAGGTGGTCGCGCGCGACGCCGAGGATCTCTACCGGCTGGCCGGGCAGATCCTCGAGATCCCCGGCGTCGAGCGCACCAACATGGCGCTGGTGATGCGCGAACTGGTGGGTCCGCGCACGACGCCGCTGCTCGAGCGGCTGGCGCAGCGATGAGGCGTGCCTTCCGGGACCGGATCCCGGAAGGCACCACCGCGGACTAGAGGATCTCGTAGATCGTGGCGTTGGCGGTGCCGCCGCCCTCGCACATCGTCTGCAGGCCGTAGCGGCCACCCGTGCGGCGCAGGTGGTGGATCAACGTCGCGGCCAGGCGACCGCCCGAGGCGCCGAGGGGGTGGCCGAGCGCGATGGCACCGCCGAGGGGGTTCAGCTTCTCGAGCGGCGCGCCCGTCTCGCGTTGCCACGACAGCGGTACCGAGGCGAAGGCCTCGTTGACCTCGAACGCGTCGATGTCGTCGAGCGACAGTCCCGACCGCTTCAGCGCCAGGGCGGTGGCCGGGATGGGGCCGGTGAGCATCTTGACCGGATCGTCGCCGGTGACCACGGCGGTGTGCACGCGCGCGAGCGGGGTCAGGCCCAGCGCCTTCGCCTTCTCCGAGGTGGTGATCAGCAGCCCGGAGGCGCCGTCGGAGATCTGGGACGCGTTGCCGGCGGTGACCACTCCGTTCTCCCGGAACGGGGCCTTGAGGCCCGCGAGCTTCTCGACGGTGGAGCCGCGCCGGATGCCCTCGTCCGCGGCGATCACGGTGCCGTCCGCCAGGGTGTACGGCGCGATCTCGTCCGTGAACAACCCCTCGTCCTGCGCGCGGGCGGCCCGCTCGTGCGACCGGACGGAGTACTCGTCGAGCTCGGTGCGGGAGATGCCCCACTGCTCGGCGATGATCTCGGCGCCCACGCCCTGGTTGAAGCGGCCGTGGAAGCCGGGCGCGGTGAGCTCGTCGGCGTACCGCTCGCGGGCCGGACCGCCCATCTGCCCGGTGCCCTCGGGGGCGGAGGAACCCAGCGGGATCGCCGACATGATCTCGACGCCGCCGGCGACGACGAGATCGGCCTGGCCGGAGATCACCGCCGCGGCCGCCGTCGAGACGGCCTGCTGCGACGAGCCGCACTGCCGGTCGATGGTGAAGCCGGGCACCGATTCCGGCCAGCCCGCGCCGAGCACGGCCATGCGGCCGATGTTGCCCGACTGCATGCCGACGGATTGCACGGTGCCCCAGTGCACGTCGTCGACGAGCGCCGGGTCGACGCCGGTGCGTTCGGCGATGGTGCGCAGGACGTGGGCGGACAGCTCGACGGCGTGGACGCCGGACAGGCCGCCGCCCCGCTTGCCGATGGGGGTACGAACGGCTTCGACGATGACAGCATCGCGCATCTTGGGATCGCTCTCTCTCGGGGACGTGCGGATGCCCCGGAGTGTAATCCGGTAGATGAATACAATGCCAAGCGGATGCTTGGTGGTCGGGAGCTATTCCGCTGGGGGCGTCACCAGCTGGGCGACCGCCTTCTTGATCTCCTTGGGGATCGCCACGGGACGTCGCGTGCGGGCGTCGACGTACACGTGCACGAAACGCCCGGTCGCCGCCGGCTGCAGCCCGCCTTCGCCGTCCTCCCGGAAGATGGCCAGCGAATAGGTGACACTGCGGGTTCCCAGCCGCTCCACCGCCAGGCCGACGCGCAGCCGGTCCGGGAACGACAGCTCCGCCAGATACCGGCACGACGTCTCTGCGACCACGCCGATCGCGTCCAGCTCCCGGATGTCGACCCCGGTCGTGGCCATCAGCCATCCGTTGACCGCGGAGTCGAAGTACGAGTAGTAGGTGACGTTGTTGACGTGGCCGTAGTGGTCGTTGTCCGCCCACCGGGTCTGCATCGGCCAGAGGACCGGGAACCGGGCGGGAACGGGTGGGTCGGCGGCGGGCGTCGTCGGCTGGCGGTTCGTCACCGTGCTGACGATAGTCCCACGCGGACGGCAAGTCCGACCATCAACGCCCAGAATGCCGATCCGATACCGAACAGGGTCGATCCGGACGCCGCGACCAGGAACGTCACGACCGCTGCTTCGCGCTCCGGCGCGTCGCGCAGAGCCGAGGCCAGGGCCCCGCCGAGCGTCGCGAGCAGGGCCAATCCGGCCACCGCCTCGACCACCCCGTCCGGTGCCATCGCCACGACCGTCGCGAGCCCGGTCGAGCACAGGGCCAGCGCGAGATACGACCAGCCCGCAGACCACGCCGCCACCCACCGGCGTGCCGGATCCGGGTCCGCCTCGGGCGCCGCCGCCAGCGCCGCACTGATCGCCGCGAGGTTGATCGCGTGCCCACCGGCCGGCGCGCCCACGACGGTGCCGAGGCCCGTGACCGTCATCGCCGCCCGCCACGGCGTGGCGTAACCGAACGAGTCGAGCACTACGGTGCCCGGGATGTTCTGCGACGCCATCGTCACGATGTACAGGGGCACGGCGATGCCGAGCAGCGCCTGCCACGTCCACGCCGGAGCCGTGAGATCGATCGAGGGCAGCAGATCCCGCGCCGCGGGCCGGGTTCCCGAGCGCGACAGGTGGATTGCCACGACCACCGCGGCCGTCGCGAACGCCCCCGGCACCGCCCAGCGCGGCCGCAGCCGCTGCAGCACGAGCCACGTCGCCACCACGGGCAGGATCGAGGCGGGCGAGGACATCACCCCCTCGACCGGGGCGAGGCAGAGCGGGACGAGCCCCCCGGCGAGCATGGCCTGGGCCAGTGGCGTCGGGATCGCCGCGATCAGGGCGCCGAGCCGCGGCCACAGCCCCGTCAGGACGATCGCGGCGCCCACGACGACGAACGCGCCCACCGCGGCCGGCCATCCGCCCGCCACCACGCCGGTGCCGGCGCGCAGCGCGGCGCCGGGCGTGGACCACGCGAGGGTGATCGGTGTGCGGTACCGCCGTGCCAGCCACAGGATGCCGAGCCCCTGCGTCACACAGAGCGCCAGCAGACCGGACGCCGCCTCCGACGGCGACGCCCCGACCGCCCGCAGTCCCGTCAGCACCACCGCGAACGAACTGGTGAATCCGACGAGGGCCGTGACGATGCCCGCCCCGATCGGCTGGGTGAGCGGGGCGGGACGGGTGGGCGCGGGAGCATCTGACACGGGCGGCATTCTGCCGCAGTGGACCCGGGCGGCATTCTGCCGCAGTGGACCCGGGCGGCATTCTGCCGCAGTGGACGCCGCCGCACCTCCCGTGTCGCGCGGCGCCCACCGCGCGGGCGTGCCAGGATCGGAGCCATGGTTGCGAATCCCGTGCTGATGACCGTGAGCGAACTGGCCGATCTCGTCGAGGTGGGCAGGCCGCCGGTTCTGCTGGACGTGCGCTGGTCGCTCGACGACCCGAACGGCGAGGACCGCTACCACGAGGGTCACATCCCCGGAGCGGTGTACGTCGACCTCGAGACCGAGCTCGCCGATCCGGGCTCGCCCGAGCGAGGCCGTCACCCCCTGCCGGACGTGGTGCGGCTGCAGGACCACGCGCGACGGTGGGGGATCGACGACGGCGACACCGTCGCCGTCTACGACGACACCGGGGGCCTCGCCGCCGCCCGGGCCTGGTGGCTGCTGCGCTGGGCGGGCCTTCGGGACGTGCGCCTGCTCGACGGCGGGCTGTCGCTGTGGACGGCGGCGGGACATGGCCTCGCGGCCGGGCCGGGGGAGGCCGTGAAGCCGGGATCGGTGACCCTGCGCGGCGGCCGGATGTCCACCGTCGGCATCGACGAGGCGGCCGAGTTCCCTTCGCGGGGAACCCTGCTCGATGCGCGGGCCGCGGCGCGGTACCGGGGCGACGAGGAGCCCGTCGATCCGCGCGCCGGCCACATCCCCGGCGCGGTCAGCGCCCCCGCCACGGACAACCTCCGCGAGGACGGCACGTTCCGGACCGCCGAGGAACTCGCCGACCGCTTCGCGACCGTGTGCGGGGACGGTCCCGTCGCCGTCTACTGCGGATCCGGGGTGACCGCGACCCATCAGATTGCGGCGCTCGCCCTCGCCGGGATCGACGCAGCCCTGTTCCCGGGGTCGTGGTCGCAGTGGTGCCGGGACCCGGCCCGGGAGATCGCCACCGGGGCGTGAATGCCGGGCTCAGGCCGCGGATCGGGAGAACTCCGACGCGCGGCGCACCTGCTCGGGCGTCGGAGTCACGCCGGTGTACAGCGCGAACTGCTGCGCCGCCTGCAGGGCGATGACCTCGGCGCCGGTGATCACGGGCAGTCCCCGCTCCTGGGCCGCGCGGATCAGCGGCGTCTGCGGGGGCATCGCCACCACGTCGAACACCGTCGTCGCCGCGCCCACCGCGGCTTCGGGGAACGGCAGCTGCCCGGATTCCGGCCCGCCCGCCATCCCGATCGGCGTGGCGTTGACGAGCAGGCCCGGAGCGAGCTCGCCGAGCTCGGGCCGCCAGTCGAACCCGTACTGCTGCGCGAGCGGGCGACCGGTCTTCTCGTTGCGGGCGATCACCGACACGTTCGCGAACCCGCTGTCGCGCAGGGCCGCCACCACCGCCTTTGCCATCCCGCCGCTGCCGGCGACGGCGGCCGGCAACGCGGGGTCGACCTCGTGCTCGCGCAGCAGATCCACCACCGCCTGGTAGTCGGTGTTGTAGGCGTGCAGCACCCCGTTCTCGTTGACGACGGTGTTCACCGACTCGATGGCCCGCGCCGAGTCGTGCAGCTCGTCGATCAGGGGAATGACCGCTTCCTTGAACGGCATCGACACCCCGCACCCGCGGATGCCGAGGCCGCGGATCCCGGCCACCGCCGCCGGCAGGTCGGTCGTCGTGAACGCCTTGTACACGAAGTCCAGGCCGAGTTCGTCGTAGAGGTAGTTGTGGAAGCGGGTGCCGATGTTGCTCGGGCGGCCCGACAGCGAGATGCACAGGCGGGTGTCCTTGGTGATGCGCGAAACCATGAGTGCCACGCTAGTTCCCTGCGCCCGGATGCGGGGCACGGCGCCGGAGGGCGGCAGCCGCGCGACCACCGGGCGTCCGCGCGGGCAATTCGTGGATGGGTCCGACCGACGAGCGGGCGATCGCCGCGACGACGGGCTCGGCACGCGGAGATCGTCGACGCCAGCGCCCGCCGGTCGGCCACCGTGATCGGCAGCCCGTAGCGCACCGCCACCGACAGGTACTTGCCCGCGAACCAGCAGCGATACGCCGCCGCCGGCGGCAGCCACTCGGCCGGGGTGTGATCGCGCTTGTCCTCGTTCGCCGGGCCGTCCACCGCGATCAGGTTGTAGGCGACGTCGTTGGCGAACTGCCGGCGCCGTTCGGCCGGCCAGGCCGCCGCCCCGAGGTCCCACGCCGCCGCCAGGGGGTAGATGTGGTCGATCTGGACGGCCCGGCCCTCGGCGCGACGGAATTCGAGCCGCGCCCCGGTGTACGGGTCGGTCAGCGTGCCCGACAGGACGACACAGTCGCCGGTGCCGGGCCGGAACGCCACGTCGCGCAGATCGCGGGCGAGCACGTTGTTGCGGGTGTCGCACCCGTCGCGGCCGCCTGGTCCCGGATGGTCGTCGGACCACGCCTCCCCGAACACGCACCCCTCGCCCGGTCCGCACCCCCGCTCGTACCCCGGCACCTGCGGCCGGTGCGGCACCACCGCCGCCCGCGCCAGCAACTGTTCGAGCTCGCCGCGGCCGGGGCTGCCCGGTGCCGGTGGTGCGTTCGACTCGATCCGGTCCCAACCCCACGACACGGCGATCGCGACCGCCACCACCAGCCCCCAGAACGCTGCGCCCCCTCGCACGCGGACATTCTCACCGACCGCACCGACAGCGGCGGCGCCGGTGCCCGCTCAGCCGTCGGTCGTCAGCGGAAACCGCGTCGCGTGGATGGACTCGATGGTGCGGCCGTCGTGCCCGACGATCCACGACCCCCCGTGCTGCCTGCACTCGGCGATCCGGTCGAACACGGTCAGCAGGAAGAACACCGCCTGCTCCGCGGTGGCGGTGGCGGCGAGCCGGTGGGACTCACCGTGTTTCGTCCCGTCGAGCCACACGCCGCACTGGCCGTCGAGCCGCATCGTGGTGATGTGCTCGGAGTCGACGAACGCGTACTTGACCTGCTCCCAAGGGGTGTGGGCGCTGTAGGCCTGTTCGAGGACCTGGATCATGATCGACATCGCAGTCTCCTGGTGGGTGCACCTGCAGCCCAGTGTCCTCCGGGGAGCGAGCCCGATCCAGGGCCGATCGTCACCGGCGCTCGGCGCACGCTCGGCACGACCGTCCCGCGCGGGCCCACCCGCCACGACGGCGGGCGTGCGCCCCAGCCCGTCACGACGGTGTCGGTCGCGGCTGGCACCATGGTGGGCATGCTGCACGGGCTGTGGTCACCGGGAGCGGGCCTGATGCTGTGGCGCGACGGCGACGACCCGCCCGACGACACACCCGCTGTACTGCGACGATGGATCGACCGGCCGTTCCGGCACCGCGTCGAGCTGCGTCTGCCCGGCGACGACGCTCCGCGGCGGATCCCCGCGGTGGCGGTCGCGCCGCCCGACGCCGCGGAGCTGCTGCTGGCGCTGCCGCGGCACGCCGAGGGGGTGGCCGGGGACCTGCGCTACCTCGCCCACGTCGCCCGCGGCATCGAGCGCTGGGCGCAGGCCGGGCGGGTGGCCCCGGAACTGCACCGCGCCGACGGGCAGTGGTGGGCCCGGTGGCGCCTGCTCGGCGGCGACCGGATCCGGGCCTGGACGGCCGAGCTGTCCGCCGCGATGCCGCCGGTGCAGCGGCAGGCCGGCCGGCCCGCGGCGCTCCTCGACGACCTCGCCACCGAGCTCACCGATCCGATCACCCGGGCGTTGATCGGCAACGTGGGTACCTCGCTGCATCCGCTGATCGCCGCCCTGGCCGAGGGGCAGCCGCACCACAGCGGCTCCCAGCGCATGGCCGAGGCGCTGGACGAATGGCGGGCCTCGCTCGCCGGAAACGAGCCCGACCTGGTGCTGCGGCTCGTCGAACCGGACGACGAGGAGGACGGCATCGGCGCCGACACGCTGTGGCGGCTCGAGGTGTGCCTGCGGTCGGAGGGGCAGGCGCCGGTGCCGGTGCCGGTGGACGGCTCCGACGCGCAGCTGCTGCAGATCGGGATCCGCAAGCTCGGCGCCGCCCTGAAGGCGTATCCGCGGCTGCAGGACGTGCCGCGCGACCCGGACAGCCTGGACCTGCTGCTGCCGACGGGGGTCGTGACCGACCTCGTGGAGCACGGTGGCCGTGCGCTGGGTGAGGCCGGCGTCGCGTTGCTGCTGCCGCGCGCGTGGGCGCGGCTCGAGCCGTCGCTGCGGCTGCAGGTGTCCTCGCCGGTCGCACCCGTCGCCGCCGAGGACGACACCGTCGGCATGAACGCGCTCGTCTCGTTCGAGTGGCAGCTTGCCGTGGGCGACATGCTGCTCACCCCCGCCGAGATGGAACGGCTGATCGCGGCCAACAGCGACCTGGTCAAGCTGCGCGGCAAGTGGGTGCAGGCCGATCCGATCGCGCTCGCGCGGGCCGCCCGCTACGTCGCCGGCCAGGGCGCGACGGACGCGACGCTGGCGACGTTGTTCGGCCGGTTCACCGGCGACGAGCCGCCCCCGGTGGAGGTCACCGACGTCGCCGCTACCGGCTGGGTGGCGACCCTGCTCGACGGGCAGGTCCGGCCCGAACCGGTGCCGCCCCCACCCGGCCTGCACGCGACCTTGCGTCCGTACCAGCAGCGCGGCCTGGAGTGGCTGGCGTTCATGAGCGGCCTCGGGCTGGGCGCGGTGCTGGCCGACGACATGGGCCTCGGCAAGACCGTGCAGGTGCTCGCGCTGCTCGCCCACGAACGGGCGGGCGGCGACGACGTGCCCCCGACGTTGCTGGTGTGCCCGATGTCGGTGGTGGGCAACTGGCAGCGCGAGGCCCAGCGGTTCGTCCCGGGCCTGCGCGTGCACGTCCACCACGGCCCGGCGCGGTTGCGCGACGCCGCGCTGGCCGCGGCGGTCGCCGACAGCGACCTGGTGATCACGACGTACGCGCTCGTCGCGCGTGACGTGGCGCCGTTGAGGTCGCTGCGCTGGGGCCGGGTGGTGCTCGACGAGGCCCAGCACGTGAAGAACGCCGCGACCGCGCAGTCCCGCGCGACGCGGGCGATCCCCGCGCGGCACCGCGTCGCGCTCACCGGCACCCCCGTGGAGAACCGGCTCGAGGAACTGCGATCGATCCTCGACTTCGCCAATCCCCGCCTGCTGGGTTCGCCGTCGACGTTCCGGGCCCGGTTCGCCGTCCCGATCGAGCGGGAGCGCGACGCGGCCGCCGCCGCGCGGCTGCGGGCGTTGACGTCGCCGTTCGTGCTTCGCCGCGTCAAGACCGATCCGTCGGTGATCTCGGACCTGCCGGAGAAGTTCGAGCAGACGGTGCGGGCCAACCTGACCGCCGAGCAGGCGGCGCTGTACCGGGCGGTGGTCGACGAGATGATGCGGCAGATCCGGGACAAGGAGGGCATGGCCCGCAAGGGCGCGGTGCTCGCCGCGCTGACCCGGCTCAAGCAGGTGTGCAATCACCCCGCGCACTACCTGGGCGACGGCTCCGGGGTGCTGCGGCGGGGCCGGCACCGTTCGGGCAAGCTCGGGCTGGTGGAGGACATCGTCGAGTCGATCCTCGCCGACGGCGAGAAGGCGCTGCTGTTCACCCAGTTCCGGGAATTCGGTGAGCTGATCGCCCCGTATCTCGCCGAGCGGTTCGACACCACGGTGCCGTTTCTGCACGGCGGGGTGTCCAAGGGCCGGCGCGACGCGATGGTCGCCGCGTTCCAGGGCGACGGCGGCCCGCCGATGATGCTGCTCTCGCTCAAGGCCGGCGGCACGGGCCTGAACCTGACGGCCGCGAATCACGTGGTGCACCTGGATCGTTGGTGGAATCCGGCGGTGGAGAACCAGGCCACCGACCGGGCGTTCCGCATCGGCCAGCGCCGCGACGTGCAGGTCCGCAAGCTCGTGTGCGTCGGCACGCTGGAGGAACGGATCGACGAAATGATCGCGGGGAAACAGGAATTGGCGGAGCTTGCGGTGGGAGCGGGCGAGAACTGGATCACCGAGCTGTCCACCGAGCAGCTGCACTCGCTGCTGTCCCTGGGCGACGAGGCGGTGGGCGAGTGAGCCCGGCCGGCGGGTTCGACCGTTACGGCAAGCGCCGGCGGGTCGTCGGCGGCATCGAGGCGCGGACGAAGCGCGGGTCGATCGGACGCACCTGGTGGTCGAAGGAGCTGGTCTCGGCGATGGAGCAGGTCGCCGACAAGGGCCGGCTGGCGCGGGGCCGGACCTACGCCCGGTCGGGACAGGTGGTCTCGATGCGGCTCGAGCCCGGCGTGGCGGTGGGGGAGGTGCAGGGCAGTCAGCTGCGCCCGTTCACCTCGACGGTCTCGATCCGCACGCTCGACGAGGAGGCGGTCACGGAGCTGATCGACCGGGTGCGGTCGGCTCCGGGCATGCTGGTCCGGCTCGCGGGCGGTGCGCTGCCGGAGGAACTGGGTCCGCTGCTGCTGCCGCGGCGCGCCGGTGAACTGGACTTCGACTGCACGTGCCCGGACGACGGGTGGCCGTGCAAACACGCGGCGGCGGTCGGGTACCTGCTGGCCGAGCACATCGACGAGCAGCCGCTGGCGGTGCTCACCCTGCGCGGGGTCGACCTGAACGCATTGATCGGCGGGGTGGACGCCGCCGAGACCGACGACGAGGACTTCTACGGGGACGCGATCCGGTTGCCGGATCTGCCGGCCGAGCCGTACCGGCCCGCGCTGGACGATCTCGATCCGATGCTGTTGCGGCGGGTCCTGCGGGCCGGCGGCACCGACGAGTCGGTGGTCATCCGCGGTGCCGCCGACCTGGAAGAGATGTACCGGCGGCTGCGATAGGCCGCTCCTCGGCCGGTGCGTCCTTTGGGCGGCTGGAGCGACCCAAAGGACGCACCGGCGGCGCAGCCACCTATGGACATACATGGACTTCCAACTATAGGATGAGCACACATTGCCGGGGGTGTCGTCCGCTGCCCCCGATCATCCCACCGAAACACGAGAATTCGACCAGTTAGGACGGATCCGGACATGAGCGTTCGAGAACTCACCCACTTCGTCGGGGGCAAGCACATCCCCGGTGCCTCCGACCGGTTCGCCGACGTCTTCGACCCCAACACCGGCGAGGTGCAGGCCCGGGTTCCGCTCGCCGACGTCGCCGAGGCAGAGGCCGCCATCGCGAACGCCGTCGAGGCTCAGAAGGAATGGGCCGCGTTCAACCCGCAGAAGCGCGCCCGCGTGCTGATGAAGTTCCTGCAGCTCGTGCAGGACGACATGGACAACCTCGCGCGGCTGCTGTCCTCCGAGCACGGCAAGACCGTCGCCGACGCCAAGGGCGACATCCAGCGCGGCCTCGAGGTGATCGAGTTCGCCACCGGCATCCCGCACCTGCTCAAGGGCGAGTTCACCGACTCCGCCGGCACCGGCATCGACGTCTACTCGATGCGCCAGCCGCTCGGCGTCGTCGCCGGCATCACCCCGTTCAACTTCCCCGCGATGATCCCGCTGTGGAAGGCCGGACCGGCCATCGCGTGCGGAAACGCGTTTGTGCTCAAGCCTTCCGAGCGCGACCCGTCGGTGCCGCTGCGCCTGGCGGAGCTGTTCATCGAGGCCGGGCTGCCCGCCGGCGTGTTCAACGTCGTCAACGGCGACAAGACCGTCGTCGACGTGCTGCTGACCGACGAGCGCGTCAAGGCCGTCGGCTTCGTCGGCTCCACGCCGATCGCCCAGTACATCTACGAGACCGCCGCCGCCCACGGCAAGCGCGCCCAGTGCTTCGGCGGCGCCAAGAACCACGCGATCGTCATGCCCGACGCCGACATGGACCAGGTGGCCGACGCCCTCGTCGGCGCCGGCTACGGCTCCGCCGGTGAGCGCTGCATGGCCATCTCCGTCGCGGTGCCCGTCGGCGAGGAGGCCGCCGAGGCTCTCGTCGCCAAGCTGAAGGAACGCGTCGCCGAGCTGAAGGTCGGCCGCAGCGACGACCCGAACGCCGACTTCGGCCCGCTCGTCACCGCCGAGGCTCGCCAGCGGGTGCACGACTACATCCAGTCCGGCATCGACGAGGGCGCCGAGCTCGTCGTCGACGGGCGCGACTTCGTGCTCGAGGGCCACGAGAACGGCTTCTTCTCCGGCGCCACCCTGTTCGACAACGTCACCGCGGAGATGAAGATCTACCGCGAGGAGATCTTCGGTCCCGTCGTGATCGTCGTCCGCGCGCACGACTACGAGGAGGCCCTGCGGCTGCCCTCGGAGCACGAGTACGGCAACGGCGTGGCCATCTTCACCCGCGACGGCGACACCGCCCGCGACTTCACCAACCGCGTCAACGTCGGCATGGTCGGCGTGAACGTGCCGATCCCGGTGCCGATCGCGTACCACACCTTCGGCGGCTGGAAGCGGTCCGGCTTCGGCGATCTCAACCAGCACGGCCCGGACTCGATCCGCTTCTACACCAAGACCAAGACCGTCACGCAGCGCTGGTTCTCCGGCCTGAAGGAGAACGCCGACCACTTCGTCATCCCGACGATGGACTAGGACGAGATACCGATGTTCACCCTCACCGACGACGACCGGGCGATCCGCGACACCGCCCGCGACTTCGCCGCCGAGTTCCTCGCCCCGAACGCGGTCGAATGGGACCAGACCAAGCACTTCCCGGTCGACGTCCTGCGCAAGGCCGCGGCCCTCGGGATGGGCGGCATCTACGTCCGCGAGGACGTCGGCGGGTCGGGCCTGCGTCGCCTCGACTCCGTCCGGATCTTCGAGGAACTCGCCAAGGGCTGCCCGTCCATCGCCGCCTACATCTCCATCCACAACATGGTCACGTGGATGATCGACCGGTTCGGCAACGACGAGCAGCGCCGCCGTTGGGTCCCCGGGCTCTGCTCGATGGACCAGCTCGCGAGTTACTGCCTGACCGAGCCCGGCGCCGGCTCCGACGCGGCGGCCCTGAGCACCAGGGCCGTCCGCGACGGCGACGAGTACGTCCTCACCGGCGCCAAGCAGTTCATCTCCGGCGCCGGCACGTCGGACGTGTACGTGGTGATGGCGCGCACCGGCGAGCCCGGCCCGCGCGGCATCTCCGCGATCATCGTCCCGAAGGACACCCCCGGGCTGTCCTTCGGCGCCAACGAGAAGAAGATGGGCTGGAACGCCCAGCCCACCCGGCAGGTGATCTTCGACGGTGCCCGGGTGCCCGCCGAGAACCTGCTCGGCGAGGAGGGCAGCGGTTTCCGCATCGCCATGCACGGGCTCAACGGAGGCCGGCTCAACATCGCCGCGTGCTCGGTCGGCGGCGCTCAGGCCGCGCTCGACAAGACCGTCGGCTACCTCGCCGAACGCAAGGCGTTCGGCGAGCGGCTGCTCGACTCGCAGGCCCTGCAGTTCCGGCTCGCCGACATGCGCACCGGCATCGAGGCCTCCCGCACCCTGCTGTGGCGCGCGGCCGACGCGCTGGACCGGAATGCCGACGACGTGGTCGAGCTGTGCGCCATGGCGAAGCGATTCGCCACCGATGCCTGCTTCGACGCCGCCAACGACGCGCTGCAACTGCACGGCGGCTACGGCTATCTTGCCGAGTACGGGCTCGAGAAGATCGTGCGGGATCTGCGGGTGCATCAGATCCTCGAAGGAACCAACGAGATCATGCGGGTGGTCGTCGCGCGCAGCGTGGTGGCCGCGGCGCAGAACGGAGCAAAATGACCGAGACGGAAGGCGTCCTCGTCCGGGTCTCCGGCGGCATCGGCCGGATCACCCTGAACCGGCCCAAGGCCATCAACGCCCTGAACTACGACATGGTGAAGGTGACGGCCGCCGCGCTCGGCGAGTGGGCCGGGGACGACTCGGTCCGTGCGGTCGTCGTGGACGGGGCGGGGGAGCGCGGCCTGTGCGCCGGCGGTGACATCGTCTCGATCTACCACGACGCCCGCGACGGGGGCACCGGCTCGCAGGACTTCTGGCGCGACGAGTACATCCTCAACGCCGCCATCGGCCGCTACCCGAAGCCGTACGTGGCGCTCATGGACGGCATCGTCATGGGCGGCGGCGTCGGGATCGCCGCCCACGGCAACGTCCGCGTCGTCACCGAACGCTCCACGATCGCGATGCCCGAGGTGGGCATCGGCTTCGTCCCCGACGTGGGCGGCACCTGGCTGCTCTCGCGCGCACCGGGCGAGCTCGGCACCCACCTCGCCCTGACCACCGGCCGGATGACGGCCGGCGACGCCATCGCCCTCGGTTTCGCCGACCACTTCGTGCCGTCCGAGGCGCTCGACAAGTTCGTCGCCGCCCTCGAATCCGGCACGGTCGACGAGGCGCTCGCCGAATTCGCCCAGCCGGCCCCGGAGTCGCCGCTGCTCGCGCAGCGCTCCTGGATCGACGCCGCCTACTCGGCGCCGACCGTCGAGGAGATCGTCGCCCGACTGCAGGACGCCGAGGAGCCCGAGGCCCGCGCAGCCGCCGAGCAGATCCTCGGCAAGTCGCCCGTCGCGCTGAAGGTGACCCTGCGATCGGTGCGCCACGCCCGCGAACTCGGCAGCCTCGAAGAGGTGCTGAACGAGGAGTACCGGGTGTCCCTGGCGTCGTTGCGCTCGCACGACCTCGTCGAGGGCATCCGCGCGCAGGTGGTCGACAAGGACCGCAACCCGGCGTGGTCGCCGGCGACCCTCGCCGACGTCACCGACGCGGACGTCGACGCGTACTTCCAGCCACTCGGCGAGCTCGAACTCGGGCTCGTCGCACCCGAGAAGGAAACCGCCTGACATGAGCACACTGCCGAACGTCGCCTTCCTCGGTCTCGGCCACATGGGCGGGCCGATGGCCGCGAACCTCGTCAAGGCCGGCTACCCGGTCACCGGTTTCGACCCGGTGCCGGCGGCCCAGGAACAGGGCCGCGCCGACGGCCTCACGATCTCCGAGTCCGCGACCGACGCGGTCCGCGACGCCGACGTCGTGATCACGATGCTGCCCAACGGCGCCCTCGTGCTGAAGCTGTACGACGAGGTCCTGCCGGCCGCCCGGCCGAACACGCTGTTCGTCGACAGCTCCACCATCGACGTCGCCGACGCGCGCGCCGCCCACGAGAAGGCCGTGCAGGCCGGGCACCGCGCCATCGACGCGCCCGTCTCCGGCGGCGTGGCCGGTGCGGCCGCCGGCACCCTCGCCTTCATGGTCGGCGGGTCGGAGGAGGACTTCGAAGCCGCAAAGCCGCTGCTCGAGGTGATGGGTCGCAAGGTCGTGCACTGCGGCGGGTCCGGCGTCGGCCAGGCCGCCAAGATCTGCAACAACATGATCCTCGGCGTGTCGATGATCGCCATCAGCGAGGCCTTCGTGCTCGGCGAGAAGCTCGGACTGACCAACCAGGCCCTCTTCGACGTCGCGTCCAACGCCTCCGGCCAGTGCTGGGCGCTGACCAGCAACTGCCCGGTGCCCGGGCCGGTGCCCACCACCCCCGCCAACAACGACTACCAGCCCGGGTTCGCCGCCGCGCTCATGGACAAGGACCTCGGTCTGGCCGCGAACGCGTTGCGCGCCAACGGCGTCGACGCCGAGCTGGGGCTGCGGGCCGCGGAGATCTACCACCGCTTCAACGAGTCGGGTGGCGGCGGACTGGACTTCTCGGCCATCATCACCGAGATCCGCAACCGCTCGACAGAACAGGAAACCCAGTGACGGACTTCGAGACGATCCTGCTCGACCGCAAGGACCGCGTCGGCATCATCACGCTGAACCGGCCCAAGGCGCTCAACGCCCTCAACAGCCAACTGATGCGTGAGGTGGTGGCGGCCGTCGAGGAGCTCGAGGCGGATGCCGGTATCGGCGCCATCCTGCTCACCGGCTCCGAGAAGGCGTTCGCCGCGGGCGCGGACATCAAGGAGATGGCGCCGAAGACGTTCTCCGAGGTGTACGCGGAAGACCTGTTCTCGCAGTGGGATCGGCTCTCCTCGGCCCGCAAGCCGATCATTGCCGCCGTCTCCGGGTACGCCCTCGGCGGCGGCTGCGAACTGGCCATGCTGTGCGACTTCATCATCGCCGCGGACACCGCCAAGTTCGGCCAGCCCGAGATCAAGCTCGGCGTCATCCCCGGCATCGGCGGCTCGCAGCGGCTCACCCGCGCCGTGGGCAAGGCCAAGGCGATGGACATGTGCCTGACCGGCCGGAACATGGACGCCGAGGAGGCCGAGCGCGCGGGCCTGGTGTCGCGCATCGTGCCGGCCGCGGACCTGTTCGACGTGGCGCTCGAGGCCGCGACCACGGTGGCGTCGATGTCGCTGCCCGTCGCGATGATGGCCAAGGAAGCGGTCAACCGGTCCTTCGAGACCACCCTCGCCGAGGGCGTGAAGTTCGAGCGGCGGGTATTCCACTCGACGTTCGCCACCGCCGACCAGAAGGAAGGCATGGCCGCGTTCGTCGAGAAGCGCGCGCCGGAGTTCAAGCACGCCTGATCGTCGTCCTCGACCGGGGCCGTTCCGCATCCTGCGGGACGGCCCCGATCCGTGTCACCACCTGGTGGGATCGCCTCCGGTGTCGAAGTCGCCGGCGTCGCGGCGCAGGCCGGCCAGGATCCGCAGCAGCGTCTCGAGCTGGTCGTCGGGCACGCCGGGCCGGGCGAACACCTCGGCGTTGAGCTTCTCGGTGGTCTCGACGGCCAGCGCCCGCCCCTCGTCGGTCAGTTCGACCAGTGTGGCGCGACGGTCGCTCGGGTGCGGGGTGCGGCGCACGAGCCCCGCGGTCTCGAGCCGGTCCACGGCATTGGTGACGCTGGTGGGGTGGACCTGCAGCCGGGCGCTGGCCTTCGCCATGGGCAGCGCCCCGGTCCTGGTGAAGTGCAGCAGGGTCAGCAGTTCGTACCGGGCGAACGTGAGCCCGAACGGTTTGAGAACCTCCTCGACCCGCGCCATCATGATCTGCTGCGCGCGCATCACGGAGGTCACCGCGGCCATGCCGTCCGCGACCTCACCCCAGCCGTGGGCCGTCCACTGGCGGTGGGCCTCGGCGATCGGATCGAGCGGTAGGGGTGCGGGCATACGTCGATCATCCCATGTCGCACGGTCTGGACGTGACGTGGACACGGCTTCCGGACCCCGCCGGGGCGGCCCGCGAACCGGCCGCCGTGAGTGAACGACACGCGGCGCGCGTGCGAACGGCACGTGAACATCGCACGGCGCCGAAAATCGCGTCCCCTCCGCCCGATTCGCGGCGGCTAGAGTGCGCGCGTGCACATCCTGTTCGTCTGCAGCGGCAACGTCTGCCGGTCCGTGATCGCGGAGCGGCTGACGCGGGCCTACGCGTGCGAATCGGGGTGGGCCGACCTGACCGCCGAGAGCGCGGGCACGCGGGCCCTCGTCGGGTATCCCGTCGAACCCCGCGCGGCCGCGGTCATCGCCGGTCTCGGCGCCGACGCGAGCGACTTCCGCGCCCGCCGGGTGACCGCGACGATGGTCGAGGGCGCCGACCTGGTCCTGACCATGAGCGAGGAGCAGCGCGACCGGGTCGCCGGCCTGACCGCCGGCGCCGCGGCGAAGTCGTTCACCCTGACCGAGGCGCACCGCATCGCGACCGTCACCGGTGCGGAGACGATCGCCCGGCTCGACGCCTGCCGGGATCCCAGCGGCGCGGCCCGCACCCCGAACATCCCCGACCCGATCGGCCTGTCCGAGCAGGCGTTCGTCGAGACCGGAGATCTCATCGCCGCCGCGCTGTTCCCGCTGCTCGACGTCCTCGCCGCCGCGGCGGTCGCCGCGGGTCAGCGACAGGCGTAGTCCGGGAACCGCTCGTCCACCTCGGCGTCGCTCAGACCGAAATCCTCGAGCCGGTAGCGGTGCGCCGGCCGGCGATCCCCGCTGCGGCTCTCGGCGTGCAGCGCGGCCATCGCCTGTTCGGCGCCGGCGGTGAGCGGGATGCCGAACCGGTCGTAGATCGCGCCGACCGTGCCGAGGGGATCGGCGACGAAGTCGCGGTAGTCCACGTCGACGAACCGATCCGGGTGGTGCCGGCTCCGTGCCGCGGTGAACGTGTCGAGCCCGCGCGCCCACAGGTCGAGCTGGCTGCGCCCGAGGCTCGCGCCCCGGAAGGTGTGCGACCAGCCGTCGGTGGCGTGCGCGGCCAGGCTGCACACCGACGGGATCACGGTGCGCGGGTCGCGGTGGGTGACGACGATCAGCGCGTCGGGGTAGACGGTGAGCAGTTCGTCGAGTGCGAACAGGTGGCTCGGGTTCTTCAGGACCCAGCGCTTGCCGGCGTCGGGCAGCCCGATCAGCTGCAGGTTCCGGCGGTGCCGGGCGTACGCTCCGGTCCAGTCCTGCCGCGCGAGCCAGCGCGAGTAGGTGGGCAGGTGCGCGAGGCATTCGTAGGACACCGATCGGAAGGACTGCCGCAGCAGCTGCCAGCACTCCTCGACCTCGCCGGCGGACATGTAGTGCACACCCATGAACTCCGGGTGCTCGACGTGGTGCTGCGCGAACCCGGCCTCGATGGCCGCGAACGCCGGGTTCCCGGCCCACGTCTCGCGCGGCGGCCGTGGCTGCGGCAGCTCGGTCAGCCACATCTCGAGTCCCTGGTGGCCGGGGTCGGCGGTGAGCAGGCGGTGCAGCGCGGTGGTGCCGGTGCGGGGGAGGCCGGTGACGAAGATCGGCCGTTCGATCGCGACGTCGGCGTGCTCGGGGTGCGCGCGCCAGGCCGATTCGCTCAGCAGCCGCGCGACGAGGGCGCCGCGCAGGAACACCCGCGACATCTTGCTGCCGAGCGGGGTGAGGTGTTCGTCGCGCGCATACGAGTCGAGGAGGACGCCGAGGGCCCCGGTGTAGTCGTCGTCGCCGAAGTCGGTCAGGCCGGTCAGCCGCGTCGCGGAGGCGTGCAGGTCCTCGACGGTGCCGACGCTGGTGCGTTCACTCATGTATCTCCCTTCCCTGTGCGCGATTCTGGTAGTGCCGGCTACCGAAAACGCGCACGGCTGGTCAGTGGTGGTATTCGCCGCAGTTCACGTCCAGGCACTGGCCGGTGACGGCCCGCGCCAGCGGGGAGGCGAGGAAGATCACGGCGTCGGCCACCTCCTCGGTGGTGGGCAGGCGTTTGAGGTCGGTGCCCGCCGCGGTGTGCTGGTAGATCTGTTCGACGGTGGTGCCGTACTTCTCTGCCTGGTGCTCGAAGTACGCCTTCAGGTTTTCTCCCCAGATATAGCCGGGAGCAACGGAATTGACTCGGATTCCGTGAGGGCCGAGCTCGGTGGCGAGGGACTGTGACAGCGCGAGCAGGGCCGACTTGGCCAGCTTGTAGCTGCCGTAGCGCTCCTGCGAGTGTCGCAGCACCATCGAATTGATGTTCACCACCGAGCCCTTCGTCTCGGTCAGGGCGTCGGTGAACAGTTGGGTCAGGCGCAGCGCGCCGAGGACTGTGAGTTCCACGCTGTCGCGGATGTGCTGGAAGTCGGTGCGTGCCAACGGTTTCATCGACGGAACCGAGAAAGCGTTGTTGACCAGGGTGTCGACCCGGCCGAACTCGCGGAGGGCCGTCTCGACCAGCCGGGACGCGGAGCCGGTGTCGGTGATGTCGGTCGGGACGGACAGGGCGCGCCGGCCCAGGGCGGTGATCTCGGCCGCGACGTCGTCGAGGCGGGCGGCGGTGCGGGCGGCGAGCACGACGTCGGCGCCGTGCTCGGCGCACCGCACCGCAAGGGTGCGGCCGAGTCCGGGCCCGACGCCGCTGACCACGACGGTCTGTCCGGCGAGCAGGGGGCTCGGGGTGGTGGTCACGGCGCTCACCCGAGCATCCGGTCGGCGATCGCGGTCTGGCGAGCGGCGATCCGCGCGGACCACTGCTGGGGCGTGACCCGGTTGTGGTCGAGGAACGGCAGTGCCGCGGCCAGGTCGTCGAACGGGACCACCCGGGCCGTCGGGCCGTCCGCGGTCGTGAGGTCGCGGGAGAGGCGCTGCCAGCGAAACTGCAGGAACCCGCGGCTGCGGCCCAGGGTCTCGACCCAGTTGGCGACGCCGGGATTGCGGGCGGAGACGACCATGCGGATCATCCCGTCCGGATCGACCTGGGCCTGTGTGTTGTTCAGCGACGTCTGGTGGTGGATGTAGTCGAGCGAGATATACCAGAGGCTGCCCAGCTGGAAGCCCTGGTAGGGCGCGTCGGAGGCGGGGACGGTGAGGATCATCGCCTCGTCGTCGCGCAGGTCGAAGTGCCCGACGGACGAGTACTGGGTGGCCAGGCCGCCGGGCGTCGGCCGCGGTTCGGTGACCGTGTTGACCGGAAGGTCGAGGTAGAACCACTGCGGGAACTGCAGCCACGTCCGCACCCGGGACACGAGCGCGCGCCCGGCCCGCCGGTAGCGAGCGGCGGCGTCGTCCTGCGTCGGCTCGGGTGGCGGTGTGCCGAGCGCGTCGACCCGGTCGATGCGCAGGGTGCCGCGCCGCTGGGACCAGTCGCTGTAGACCTCCCGGACGACGAGCTGGGACGAGCCGGGGGCGAGGGTGAAGTAGTTGTTCCCGGGGTCGGCAGGGCCGGGACCGAACCGGGCCTCGAAGGTGCCGTCGTCGGCGATGCGCAGCTCGCGGTCGTCGAACGCGGTGACGTTGCCGGGCACCTCGGCGTCGGTGTAGTTGCCGGCGAGCACCTGGAAGCTCAGGTCGCAGGTGGTGCCGCGGCGGCCGGTGACGACGTACTCGGCGTCGTCGCGGATGCGCGCCCCGAAGTAGAGGGTGTCGGGGTTGTCGAGACCCATCTTCGTGTAGGGCCCGGTGCCGGTGACGAACGTGGGGTGGGGGCTCTCGGCCGCCCACGCCGAGTGGACGCAGGCGGTGATCCCGCCGGCGAGGTAGCGGTACCCCTCGACCAGGTCCTGCTCGGTGCGGATGTGCGGCGCCGTCGCGACGAGCTTCTCGGCCTCGGCGATGGCGGATGTGAGCGGATCGGTGAGCACACGATCTCCTTGCGGTTCAAATATGTACCGGTGCGGTAGGCTCTCGGTGCAGCGACGATAGAACGTGTTCCAAGGAGGCGTCAATGACCGAGGCCGCCGCGACGTCGTCCGCTCGGCGTTCGCCGCCGACCGAGCGGGTCGTGCAGGTCCTGGACCACCTGGTCGCGCACCCGGAGACCCGGTTCGGGCTCTCCGAGCTGGCGCGCCGGCTGGGCATGAGCAAGCCGACGTGCCTGGGGATCCTGACCGCCCTGACCGAGGCCGGCTACCTGATGCGCCATCCCGCCGACAGGACGTACGGCCTCGGTCCCGCGCTGATCGTCGCGGGCCGCGCCGCGCAGCGCGGCTTCGCCGTCGGTCCCGTCACCCACCGGCACCTGGCCGCGCTCGGCGCCGAGTTCGGTGCCACCTGCGCCGCGTCGGCGGTGGTGGGCGACCGCATCGCGGTCCTCGACGTCGCCGGGGCCGATCCGGACGGTGCCGGGGCGCGGGTGGGAGAGGTCTATCCGTTCGCGCCGCCGGTGGGCCTGATGTACGTGCTGTGGGACTCCGACGAGCGGCTCGAGCAGTGGCTCGCGCGCGAGCCGACGCTTCCGGTGCGGCTGGACCGGGACCGCCTGCGGGACGTGGTCGACGAGTGCCGCACCGCGGGATATCTGGTCGAGTCGCTCACCGCGGGCGGGCGGCGGTTGCACGCGCTCATGGCGGGCGTCGCGGCGCACGACCTGCCGTCCGAGCTGCGCGAACTGCTGGGGGAGATGGTGTCCAGCCTGGGGGAGCGGGTGCTGCTGACCGGGGCGGAACCGGCCGACGCCGAGCATCCGGTGAACCTGCTCGCCGCCCCCGCTTACGACGCGGACGGGCGGCAGTCGGTGGTGCTCACGCTCCACGTGGGCGCGACCCTGGCCAACCGGGAGATCGCCCGGCGCGGGGCGGCCCTCGTGGCCACCGCCGAGGCCGTCACGCGCGAGCTCGGCGGGCGTCGCCCGGCCCGGTGACGGCCGGGTGTTGCGGCCCCTGGGGACCGAGCGAATGGATCATGCCGTCGGTCTGATCGAGTGGGCGATACATTCGCTCGCACCCCGCGAGGCGTTGACCCGGAACTGAAACTCGTTCTATTGTTCGGGGCGAAACCTTTCGACCGAGCCGGTACATATTTGGACCGGCGCTCGTGAGCTGGAGCCCCGATGACCCTCACGCCGTCGTACGAACTGTCCCTGCTGCGCGCGCTCGAGGCCGAGTCCGTGCACATCTTCCGGGAGGTGGCGGCCACCTTCGAACGTCCCGTGCTGCTCTTCTCCGGAGGCAAGGACTCCGCGGTGATGCTGCACGTGGCGGCCAAGGCGTTCTGGCCGGCGCCGATCCCGTTTCCGGTGCTGCACATCGACACCGGCCACAACTTCCCCGAGGTCCTCGCCTACCGCGACGCCGAGGCGGCCCGCCGGAGGGTGCGCCTGCTGGTCGCCTCGGTGCAGGACGACATCGACGCCGGCCGGGCCGTCGAGGACGTCGGCCCGCGCGCGAGCCGCAACCGGCTGCAGACCCGAACGCTGTTGCGCGCCATCCGCGAAGGCGGATTCGACGCGGTGTTCGGCGGCGCCCGCCGCGACGAGGAGAAGGCCCGCGCCAAGGAACGCGTGTTCTCCTTCCGCGACGAGTTCGGGCAGTGGGATCCCAAGGCGCAGCGTCCCGAACTGTGGCAGCTGTACAACGGCCGGCACCGCCGCGGTGAGCACATCCGCGTGTTCCCGCTGTCCAACTGGACCGAACTCGACGTCTGGAACTACATCCGCGACGAAGGCATCGAGCTGCCGTCGCTCTACTACGCCCATCGCCGCACCGTCGTCGAGCGCGACGGAATGCTGCTGGCGCTCAACGAGTTCCTCGCTCTGCTGCCGGACGACGAGCCGCGCGACGCGCTGGTGCGGTTCCGCACGGTGGGCGACGCCACCTGCACGGGGTGCGTCGAATCCGCCGCCGCCACCCCCGACGAGGTGGTCGCCGAGGTCGCCGTCAGCCGCGTCACCGAGCGCGGCGCCACCCGCGCCGACGACCGCATCTCCGAGGCCGGCATGGAAGACCGCAAGAAGGAGGGCTACTTCTGATGACCCGGTTGCTGCGCATCGCCACCGCCGGCAGCGTCGACGACGGCAAGTCCACGCTGATCGGCCGGTTGCTCCACGATTCCAAGGCCGTGCCCGAGGACCAGCTCGACGCCGTCACCCGCACCAGCCGCGAGCGCGGCATGGACACCCCCGATCTGGCGCTGCTCACCGACGGACTGCGGGCGGAGCGGGAACAGGGCATCACCATCGATGTCGCCCACCGCTACTTCTGTACCCCGCACCGCGCCTTCGTCGTCGCCGACACCCCCGGCCACGAGCAGTACACCCGGAACATGGTCACCGGCGCCTCGACCGCCGACCTCGCCCTCATTCTCGTCGACGCCCGCAAGGGCATCGTCGAGCAGACCCGCCGGCACGCCTTTCTCGCCAGCCTGCTCGGCGTCCCCCACCTCGTGCTGTGCGTCAACAAGATGGACCTGGTCGACTGGTCGCAACAGCGCTTCGACGAGATCTGCGCCGAATTCTCCTCGTTCGCAGCCAAACTCGACATCCACGACCTGACGTTCGTGCCGGTGTCGGCGCTGCTCGGCGACAACGTCGTCACGCGCACCACCACCATGACCTGGTACGAGGGCGCCTCGTTGCTGCACCGTCTCGAGCAGGTGCACATCGACTCCGATCGCAACCTCATCGACGCGCGATTCCCCGTCCAGTACGTGCTCCGCCCCGGTCACGGGGAGCACCGCGACTTCCGCGGCTACGCCGGCACCGTCGCGAGCGGGGCGTTCGCCCCCGGCGACGAGGTGGTGGTGCTGCCCTCGGGCTACGGCACGCGTGTGCGCGCCGTCCACGGACCGGGCGGCGACCCGGTGCCGAGCGCCTTCGCGGGCAGCGCCGTGTGCCTCGAACTCGAGGACGACCTCGACGTGGGCCGCGGTGACATGCTGTGCCGCCCGGGGAACCGCCCGCTCGTCGGGCACGAGCTCGACGCGATGGTGTGCTGGCTCGCCGAGGGCCCGGGTCTCGCACCCGACGCCACCTACACCCTGCTGCACACCACCAACGCCACCGCCGCGCACGTGGTGCGGCTCGACTACCGGCTCGACGTCACCACCCTCCACCGCGACGGGACGGCACGATCGCTGACCCTCAACGAGATCGGACGGGTGCAGCTGCGGACCCGCCGTCCCGTGCTGTTCGACCCCTACCGGCGCAACCGGACCACCGGCAGCTTCGTGCTCGTCGACGACGCGACCGGCAGCACCGTCGCCGCCGGGATGATCACCGGACCCACCCTCGCCGCCGCCCCCGTCGTGTGGCACGCGGCGGAGGCGACCCGCGCCGAACGCCTCTCGCGCGGCGCGACGGTGTGGCTGACCGGCCTGTCGGCGTCGGGCAAGTCCGCCGTCGCCGCGGCGCTCGAGCGGCGCCTGCTCGCGGCCGGTGTCCCGGCCTACCGGCTCGACGGCGACAACCTGCGCCACGGCCTCAACGCCGACCTCGGCTTCGGGCCGCGGGACCGCGCGGAGAACGTCCGGCGCGTCGGCGCGGTGGCGCAGCTGATGGCCGACGCGGGCCTGGTGACGATCTGCGCGCTCATCAGCCCGTACCGGTCCGACCGGGACCGGATCCGCGAGCAGCACCGGGAGGCCGGGCTGCCGTTCCTCGAGGTGTTCGTCGACACCCCGCTCGCCGACTGCGAGGCCCGCGATCCGAAGGGCATGTACGCCCGGGCCCGGGCCGGGGAGATCACCGGGTTCACCGGTATCGACGACCCCTACGAGGCGCCCACCCGGCCGGACCTGGTGCTGCGGCCGCAGGACGGCGATCCGGTCGCGCAGGCCGGGCTGGTCATGGAATTGTTGGCCCCATGACCGATGACGCCGCCCTCGCCGCCGAGATCGCCACCGCTGCAGGCGAACTGTTGCTGACCGTCCGCGCGGCCGAGGCCGACACGCTCACCGGTCGCGAACTCGGCCGCCGCGGCGACCGCGCCGCCGATACGTACATCCTCGAGCGGCTCGCCGCCGAGCGCCCCGGCGACGCGGTGCTCTCGGAGGAATCCGCCGACGATCCGGTGCGGGTGCACGCGAAGCGGGTGTGGATCGTCGACCCGTTGGACGGGTCCAAGGAGTACGGCATGCCGGACCACGAGGACTGGGCCGTGCACGTCGCGTTGTGGGAGGCCGGCAGGGGTATCACCGCCGCCGCCGTCGCTCAGCCGGCCGTCGGTGCCGTCTACGGCACCGACGACGTCCGTCCCGCCGAACTGCGGCCGCTGGCCGGCCGACGGCCCCGGATCGTCGTCAGCGGCAGCCGGCCGCCGGCCTTCGTCGCCGACGTCGCCCGGGCCGTCGGCGCCCACGTGGTGCGGATGGGTTCGGCCGGGGCCAAGGCCATGGCGGTGGTGCGTGGCGACGTCGATGCCTACGTGCACGCCGGCGGGCAGTGGGAGTGGGACTCCGCGGCGCCGGTGGGGGTCGCGCAGGCGGCGGGGCTGTACTGCGCCCGCATCGACGGCAGCGAGCTCGAGTACAACCGCCCCCACCCCTACATGCCGGACCTGGTGATCTGCCGGCCGGACTGGGCGCCGACCCTGATGGCCGCGATCGCCGAGCATGCCGGCGCGCCCACCGACAGCGCCCGCGTCGCCATGGCCCGCTCCTACATCCGCTCCCTCGTCGGACACGACGCATCACACGTGCGGCTCGCGGCCGACGCGTGGCGGGTCGAGAACGGCGTGCGCACCGGCGACAGCGGCGTCGAGATCCGCGACCGGCTCGAGCAGGGCCCCGAGTACCGCTCGATCCGTCGTGTGCGGGAGCTGACGTTTCGCGAGTGGGACGACAACGTCGTCGCGCGGTTCCTGCTCGACCTCGACGCCGGCGACGGCACCCTCACCGTGGCGGTCACCGAGCACTTCGCCATCCCAGCGGGGGAGATCCGGTCGATCATGGCGATCATCGAGCCGCACGAACCCAAATAGTTTACTGTTTGTGTTCATTGAATGGCTAACGATCGAGTAGCTCGGAGGACCCCATGGACCACGCCCGCGACATCGGCGACGGCATCTACCGCATCCCCGTACCGGTGAGCGACCTGCCGGTCGGCGACACCCAGGTGTATGCGATGGAGTCGCCGCGCGGGCTGGTCCTCGTCGACGTGGGCTGGAACGACGACACGTCCTGGGCCGCGCTGCAGGACGGCCTCGCCGCCGTCGGCGCCTCCGTCGCGGACGTCGAGGGGGTCGTCGTCACCCACTTCCATCCCGACCACGTCGGTCTGACCGGCCGGATCCGGGAGGCGTCGGGCTGCTGGGTCGGCATGCACGAGGACGACTTCGGCCAGCTCGAGCTCATGATCTCCGGCGACGGCAACGCCGAGTGGGAGGCCGAGCAGTGGCGCCGCGCCGGCGCCCCGGACGACGAGATCACCACCTACCTCGACCGGGTGAACGGGGAACGCGCAACCGGCAAGCCCGACGTCCATCCCGACCGCAAGCTCGCCACCGACGAACGGATCACGCTCGCCGGCCGCACCCTGCGCACAGTGTTCACCCCCGGGCACACCCCCGGCCACGCCTGCTTCTACATCGAGGAGCACGACATCCTCTTCAGCGGCGACCACGTCCTCGCCACCACGACCCCGCACGTGGGCGACTTCGATTTCCCCCTCCCCGAACGCGACGCCCTCGGCGAATTCATCGACTCCCTGCGCGCCGTCGGCACGCTCCCGGCCCGGCGCACCCTGCCCGCGCACCGGCAGCCGATCGACGACCTCGCGGCCCGCACCGACGCGCTCGTCGAGCACCACGAGCGACGCCTCGACGATCTGTACGCGGCGTTCGGCGACGAGGAGCTGACGCTGTGGCAGGCTGCCGAGCGGATGACGTGGTACCGCCCCTGGGACCAGACTCCGCCCACGGGCAAGCAGATGGCGCTGTCCGAGGCCTCGGCGCACGTGCGGCACCTCATCGAGAGAGGCCGGGCGCGCCGGGTCCCGGGCACCGATCCGGCGCGCTTCGCCCGGGCCTGACGGAAGGAACCGCATGACCCCCGACGAGCTCGTCACCGAATTCTGCCGCCGTTGGGCCGATCCCGACCCGGCCGTGCTCGCGTCCTACTTCACCGACGACGCCGTCTACCACAACATCCCGATGGAACCGGTGCGCGGGCGCGCGGCGATCGAGGAGTTCATCGCCGGGTTCGTCGCCTCGTTCGGCGGCATCGATTTCCGCATCCGGCACCAGGCTGTCCACGGCGGCGTGGTGCTCAACGAGCGGGTCGACGTGTTCACGCTCGGGGGACGGACCGTCGAACTGCCGGTGATGGGGACTTTCGAGGTCGTCGACGGCAGGATCGCCGGCTGGCGCGACTACTTCGACATGGCGCCGATCACCGAGGCCGCCCAGCAGGATCCGGCGGACTGACACCCGGTCTCGCGGTCGTCGGCCGCAGGTGACCGAGTTGATCCGGCCGTGGGAGAGTCGGTGCATGCACGCAGTGAGTGCCGATGCTCCCGGGAGTCGGGCCGAGGTCCGTGACGTAGCCGGGCCCACGGCATGAAGGGGAATTCATGACGCTCTCCCCAGGCGGGCGGATCGGCCTGGCCGGAGCTGCGGTGGTCGGAGTCGCTTCGGCATGGCCCGCTACGCCTACGGCCTGACACTGCCCGATATCCGGGAAGACCTGCGGCTCTCCGAGCTGGTGCTCGGCCTCGTCGCCAGCGCAACGTTTGCGGGCTACCTGGCCGGTCTGTTGCTCGCCGCGGCTCGCCGCTCGCCGCGGCTCGCCGCTCGCCGCGGCTCGCCGCTCGCCGCGGGTCGCGCGCGCCGACGACAGCGGGCGGGGCCTGCGGCGCTGCGGGGGCGGTGATCGTGACTTTCGCGCAGTCCCCGGGGCTGCTTGCCGTCGGTGTCGTTTTGGCCGGCAGCGCCGGTGGCTGGGTCTGGGCGCCTTACTCCGACATAGTGACGCGATCGGTGCCCTCGCGGCAGCAGCCCCGAGCGTTGGCGATCATCACCACCGGCACCAGCGGCGGACTGGTGCTGCTGGGCGCGCTGGCCGTCCTGGCTGCGGTGGGCTTGTGGCGCCTGGTGTGGGCCGGCATCGCCCTCGCTGCCGTGGCCGCCGCACTCGTGAACCTGCGCCTGGTGCCGCGGACCGGGTCGGCCCCACGTCCGGAGGGGCGAGCCGGTGCCTCCTCGCTGGTGGCAGCGCTTCGGGTCCCGGTAGCCTACTCCGTTGTCTACTTCGCGGTCGTGGTCGTCTACTTCACCTATGCCGCCGACGTCCTGGACAGCGGCACCCTCCCGGCGGCGGCCGTCCCGGCTCTCTACGCGGCCCTCGGTCTCACCGGCATGGTGGGGGTGGCGACCGGAACCCTCGGGCAGCGACTGGGCAGCGTCCGGGTCGCCGCGCTGTGCCTTGCAACGGTCGGTGCGGCGCTGGTGCTGCTCGGGCTGGCAGGTGGCTCCGTAGCCGCGACCGCACCCTCGGCGGGCATCTTCGGCATGGGGTACATGACAGGATCCGCGGTGCTCGCGGTCTGGACCGCCGAGCTGGTACCCGAGCGCGCCGGTGCGGCGTTCACAGCCTGCCTGGTCGTGGGAGCCCTCAGCTCGGTCGCAGCACGCCGGTGCCGCGATACCCGCCCTCGGTCTGGGGTCGCTGCTCGTCGTCACCGCGGCGGTGTCACTGCTCAGCGCGGTGGCGCTGATGCTGTACGGGTTCTCGCACGGGGTGGCAGTCGGTGACATCGGACGATGAACACAGAATCTCTGGGCGTGGACGATGCGCACATCCTGCTTCGTGACGAGTCCGCGTTTCACAACACCTGGTCTCGACGTCCTGCCGCTCTGCGCCAGGTCCGGGCCGCAGAACGGGAACGGCCCCGCGTCGCACTGCGACGCGGGGCCGTTCCCGTGGTGCCCTCGGCAGGATTCGAACCTGCGACTTCTTGCTCCGGAGGCAAGCGCTCTATCCCCTGAGCTACGAGGGCGTTCCGGACTCCACCGGTTGCTCGGTGGGGCGGGAGTTAGCGTAGCGCATTGTCGGCGATACGCCACATCGCCTGGTCGGAGGGGGTTTCTCCGGCGCTCGTCGGGTGTCCGGCAGGCACGGATGCGCCGTCCGGGAGGAACTCTTCGGCGAGTGTTTCCCGGAACGGCCGGCGTGGGCCACCCGCCCGGGGCAGGCTCGAACCCGAGACCGGACCACACCGCACCCGCAGGAGAGGACCGTACGTGGACGCAGGACCCGACACGGCAACTCGGACCGGACCGCTGAGCTCCGAGGAGCTCGCCGCGCTCGACACCTGGTGGCGAGCCGCGAACTACCTGTCGGTGGGGCAGATCTACCTCATGGGCAACCCCCTGCTGCGCGAGCCGTTGCGTCCCGAGCACATCAAGCCCCGGCTGCTCGGACACTGGGGCACCACCCCGGGGCTGAACTTCGTCTACGCCCACCTCAACCGGGCCATCGTCGCCCGCGAGCTGGACATGATGTACGTGATGGGCCCCGGCCACGGCGGGCCCGGGCCGGTCGCCGCAGCCTGGCTCGAGGGCACCTACAGCGAGATCTACCCCGACGTGTCCCAGGATGCGGACGGCATGGCCCGGCTGTTCACCCAGTTCTCGTTCCCCGGGGGGATTCCCAGCCACGTCGCCCCCGAGACGCCCGGATCCATCCACGAGGGCGGCGAGCTCGGGTACGCCCTGTCGCACGCCTACGGGGCCGCGTTCGACAATGCGGACCTGATCGTCGCTGCCGTGGTGGGTGACGGCGAGGCCGAGACCGGCCCGCTGGCCACCAGCTGGCACTCCACCAAGTTCGTCGACCCGCGCCGGGACGGCGCCGTGCTGCCGATCCTGCACCTGAACGGGTACAAGATCGCCAATCCGACCGTCCTCGCCCGCATCGAACACGAGGAACTCGAGCACCTGCTCCGCGGCTACGGCCACGATCCGGTATTCGTCGAGGGCTCCGATCCCGAGCGCATGCACCAGGCGTTCGCGGCGGCCCTGGACCACTGCGTCGATGCGATCCTCGAGATCCGGCGCCGCGCCCGCCGCGACGGGGTCACCGAGCGACCGCGCTGGCCGATGATCGTGCTGCGTTCCCCGAAGGGCTGGACCGGACCGAAGGAGGTCGACGGTCTCCCGGTCGAAGGGTACTGGCGCTCGCACCAGGTGCCCTTCGCCAATGCCCGCGACGACGAAAGCCACCGCAAGATTCTCGAGGAGTGGCTGCGCAGTTACCGGCCCGAGGAACTGTTCGACGACCACGGTGCCCCCGTGCCCGCGATCCGCGACCTGCACCCGGCGGGGGAGCGGCGGATGAGCGCCAACCCCCATGCCAACGGCGGGCCGCTCGTACGAGACCTGGCGTTGCCGGACTTCCGCGACTACGCCGTGCCGGTCGAGGCGCCCGGTACCGGCAGCGTCGAATCGACCCGCGTGCTCGGTACCTTCCTGCGCGACGTCATGCGCGAGAACGCGACCACCTTCCGTGTGTTCTCCCCGGACGAGAACAACTCCAACCGGCTCGGTCCCGTCCTCGAGGCCACCGCACGCACCTGGAACGCCCGCATCCTGCCCACCGACGACCGGCTCGCCCCCGACGGGCGGGTGATGGAGATCCTGTCCGAGCACACCTGCCAGGGCTGGCTCGAGGGCTATCTGCTGACCGGCCGGCACGGCTTCTTCTCCTGCTACGAGGCCTTCGTCCACATCGTCGACTCGATGTTCAACCAGCACGCCAAGTGGCTGCGCACCACCAACGGCATCGACTGGCGCCGGCCGATCCCGTCGCTGAACTACCTGCTCACCTCGCACGTGTGGCGGCAGGACCACAACGGCTTCTCGCACCAGGACCCGGGCTTCATCGACCACGTGGTCAACAAGAAGGCCGATGTCATCCGCGTGTACCTGCCGCCGGACGCGAACACCCTGCTGTCGGTGGCCGACCACTGCCTGCGCACCCGGCAGTACGTCAACGTGATCGTCGCCGGCAAGCAACCGCAGCTGCAGTACCTCGATATGGATGCGGCAATCGTGCACTGCACCAAGGGAATCGGGATCTGGGACTGGGCGGGTACCGACAAGGGGGTCGAACCCGACGTGGTGCTCGGCTGCGCCGGCGACGTGCCCACCATGGAAGCCCTCGCCGCCGTGGAGATCCTGCTCGAATGGTTCCCCGACCTGAAGATCCGCGTCGTGAACGTCGTGGATCTGATGCGGCTGCAGGACCACACGGAGCATCCGCACGGACTGTCGGACCGCGAATTCGACTCGCTGTTCACCACGGACAAGCCGGTGATCTTCGCCTACCACGGCTACCCGTGGCTGATCCACCGCCTGACGTACCGGCGTACCAACCACGACAACATCCATGTGCGCGGGTACAAGGAGGAGGGCACCACCACCACGCCGTTCGACATGTGCGTGCTCAACCAGATCGACCGGTTCGACCTCGCCATGGACGTCGTCGACCGGGTGCCCCGTCTGCATCCGATCTCCGCATACGCGCGCGAGCACCTGAAGAACCGGCTGGTCGAGCACCACCAGTTCATCCGCACCCACGGTGAGGACATGCCCGACATCCGCGACTGGGAGTGGGGCCGGGCCGGACGGTAGACACCGACGGGGGACCCGGCGGTAGACACCGACGGGGGACGGCCCGGTGGGCCGTCCCCCGTCCGCGGGTCCGGTCGGTCAGTTCATCGGCAGCGGCTGCGCGCCTCGCTCCGCCAGCATCGACGTCATGAGCTCCGACTCGCTGGTCTGGGTGTCGACCATCGTCTGCGCCAGGGTCCGTACCGCCGGCTGGCCCGCGTACTGCGCGCCGTACTCCATCATCGGCAGCCCGCCCTCGTGGTGGCGCAGCATCAGCTGCAGGAACAGCACGTCGAGTTCCGGGCCGGTGGCGCGGCGCAGGTTCGCCAGGTCCTCGGACGTCGCCATGCCGGGCATCCGGCCGGCGCCGCCGCCGTCGGAGTGGCTCGTGCTCCCGTGGTCGTGGCCGGACTCCTCGGTCATCCACGTCATGTAGTCACCGGTGGGCAGCAGCGGCTGCCCCCACAGCGACAGCCAGCCCTGCATCTGCCCGACCTGGTTCTGCTGGGTGGTGAGGATGTCGTACGCGAGGTTGCGCACCCGCTGGTCGCCCGACACCGTCAACGCGACGGTGGCCATCTCGATCGCCTGGCTGTGGTGGACGGTCATGTCCTGGGCGAATCCCACGTCGACGGAGCCGGCGGCCGGCGTCGCCGGCGGCGAGTCCTCGAGCGGGATGCGGGCGAGGAACCCGAGCAGGAAACCGATCGCGACGGCGGCGACGAGACCGAGGATCAGCAGCGCCCTGCGTCGGCCCACCTCCTGGGGGGTGGGAGTCCCCTGGGCGGTGGGAGCGGAATCGTGCGTCACGTCAGCTCCCCGCCGGGGCCTGCATGTCGGCCGGCACCTGCTCGGTGCCGTCCACCGTGCCGCCGTCCATCGGCACCGCGTCCGGACCGGGGGCGGAGGGATCGAACGGCGGCGGATTGCTCGGGTCGTACGAGCCGGGCAGCGTGGAGCAGCTCGCGCCGACCTCCGGGTAGGCGTAGCGGTTCAGCCGCAGCGACGCGATGAAGTGGTCGATCCGCTCGTCGTCGGCGGCGTCCACCTTCAGCTGATGCCCCCACGACTGCAGGGCGATCGGAGCGTCGAGGCCCGGGTACGGCGACATCATCAGGTAGGACTTGCCGTCCACCTTCGCCGCGAGCGCGTCGACGCCCGCCTGGTCGACCAGGTCGGGGTTGTACGTGATCCACACCGCGCCGTGCTCGAGCGAGTGCACGGCGTTCTCGGTGCGGATCGCCTCCGGGTACACGGTGCCGGTGCACGTGGCCCAGATCGCGTCGTGCGGCCCGCCGAACGGCGGGCTCTGGTCGTACGCGACGCGCTGCGTGGACCCGATGTGCTGACCGGCGGGGTAGTCGACCGTCACGACCCCCTCGATCGCAGTCGACGGGTCCTGATTCGACTCGGACGGCGTCCACTCCGCGAGCGCCTGGGAGTCCTGGTACTTCGGGATGATGCTGGCGGCGATGACCGCGACCAGCGCGACCACCGCGACCACGCCGCCGATCAGAAGCCACGGAATCTGCCGCTGCTTGGGCAGGCCGCGACCGCCGCTCTTCTTCTGGGCGGCCTTGATCGCCTTCGCAGACTTGGCACCGGACTTCTTGCCGGAACCGCCACTTACCGAACCGCTGGGCATCGTTGGGTGCTCTTTCGACGGATGGACAACAGAGGGCGCACGACGCTCGGTCCGCGCGTGCTCTGTCAACTCTACGGGCGGGCGGCGGGCAGGCATCCCCGCGGCGGGCGGGCCGTGACCGCGACAACAGGCCGGACCGGCGTCACGCCGGGTGGGACGGAGCCAATAGGATAGAGACCCGTGACTCCTGCCGACCTTGCCGAATTGCTCCACGGAACCGCTGCGAGGGTGCTCGCCGAGCGCGACCTCGACGTGTCCGTCCTGCCCGAGACCCTGACGGTCGAGCGGCCGCGCAACCCGGAGCACGGCGACTACGCGACCAACGTCGCGATGCAGGTCGCGAAGAGGGCCGGCGTCAACCCGCGGGAACTCGCGGGCTGGCTCGCCGAGGCCCTCACCGCCGCCGACGGCATCGAGTCCGCCGAGGTGGCCGGCCCGGGCTTCCTGAACATCCGCCTCGCCGCCGACGCCCAGGGCGCGATCGTCGCCCAGGTGCTCACCGAGGGCGCCGCGTACGGCAACTCGGACGCGCTGGCCGGAACCCGCATCAACCTCGAGTTCGTCTCCGCGAACCCCACGGGGCCCATCCACCTCGGCGGCACCCGCTGGGCCGCGGTCGGCGACGCCCTCGGCCGGATCCTCACCACGCAGGGCGGCGACGTCACCCGCGAGTACTACTTCAACGACCACGGCGCCCAGATCGACCGGTTCACGCGCTCGTTGATCGCCGCGGCACAGGGGCAGCCCGCGCCGGAGGACGGCTACGCCGGCGCGTACATCGCCGACATCGCGCAGGCCGTGCTGCAGCAGCGCCCGGATGCGCTCGCGCTGCCCGAAGAGGAGCGGCACGAGGTGTTCCGCTCGATCGGCGTCGAACTGATGTTCGCGCACATCAAGCGCACCCTGCACGAGTTCGGTGTCGACTTCGACGTGTACTTCCACGAGAACTCCCTGTTCGAGTCCGGCGCCGTGGAGAAGGCCGTCGAGACACTCAAGACCTCCGGGAGCCTGTACCACCAGGACGGCGCGTGGTGGCTCAAGAGCACCGACTTCGGCGACGACAAGGACCGCGTCGTCATCAAGAGCGACGGCAACGCCGCCTACATCGCCGGTGACATCGCCTACTTCCAGGACAAGCGGTCGCGCGGCTTCGACCTGTGCATCTACATGCTCGGCGCGGACCACCACGGCTACATCGGCCGGCTCAAGGCCGCGGCCGCCGCGTTCGGCGACGACCCGGACACCGTCGAGGTGATGATCGGGCAGATGGTCAACCTCGTGCGCGGCGGCGTCGCCGTGAAGATGAGCAAGCGCGCCGGCACGGTCATCACCCTCGACGACCTCGTCGAGGCGATCGGCGTGGACGCCGCCCGCTACGCGCTGGTGCGCTCGTCGGTGGACCAGAGCATCGACATCGACCTCGAGCTGTGGGCCAGCACCACCAACGAGAACCCGGTCTACTACGTCCAGTACGCGCACGCCCGGCTCTCGTCCATCGCCCGGGGCGCCGCCGAGCTCGGTCTCGGCGCCGAGAACACCGCCGAGCTCGGTCTCGGCGCCGAGAACACCGCCGAGCTCGGTCTCGGCGTCGAGAACACCGCCGAGCTCGGTCTCGGCGCCGAGAACACCGACCTGGCCCTGCTCACCCACGAGCGCGAGGGCGACCTGATCCGCACGATCGGCGAGTACCCGCGCGTCCTCGCCAAGGCCGCCGAACTGCGGGAACCGCACCGCGTCGCGCGGTACCTCGAGGAACTCGCCGGCACCTACCACCGCTTCTACGACTCCTGCCGCATCCTGCCGCAGGGCGACGAGGAGCCCGGCCCGCTGCACGCGGCGCGGCTCGCGCTGTGCGCGGCGACCCGTCAGGTGCTGGCCAACGGGCTCGGACTGCTCGGCGTGAGCGCCCCGGAGCGGATGTGAACGCGCACCCCGCCGGTCCCCGGCACGCCGAGATCCCGCACGCACCGGGCCTGACCGAGCGGCCCGCGAACGCCGGCGAGCTGAACCTGCTGCACCCGAACGTGTGGCCCCGCAACGCGCGGCGCGGCGACGACGGCGTCGTGACGATCGCCGGCGTGCCCGTCACCGAACTCGCGGAGAGATACGGCACCCCGCTCTTCGTCGTCGACGAGGACGACTTCCGCTCCCGGTGCCGGGACATCGCGGCCGCGTTCGGGCCGGGCGCGAAGGTGCACTACGCGTCGAAGGCGTTCCTGTGCACCGAGATCGCGCGCTGGGTCGAGCAGGAGGGCCTGTCCCTCGACGTCTCGACCGGCGGTGAGCTCGCCGTCGCGCTGCGCGCCGGCTTCCCGGCGGGGAAGATCGCCATGCACGGCAACAACAAGTCCGTGGCCGAGCTGCGGACCGCCGTCGCCGCAGGCGTCGGGCACATCGTCCTGGACTCCATGTCGGAGATCGACCTGCTCGACGCGGTCGCCGCCGAACTCGACGTCGTGCAGGACGTGCTGATCCGCGTCACGGTCGGCGTCGAGGCGCACACCCACGAGTTCATCTCCACCGCGCACGAGGACCAGAAGTTCGGGCTGTCCCTGGCCGGCGGGGTGGCCATGGCCGCGGTCCGCAAGGTGTTCGCGAGCGATCACCTGCGCCTGGTCGGCCTGCACAGCCACATCGGCTCGCAGATCTTCGACGTCGACGGGTTCGAGCTCGCCGCGCACCGGGTCATCGGCCTGCTGCGCGATGCCGTCCACGAATTCGGCGTCGACAAGACCGCGCAGATGAACATCGTCGACCTCGGCGGCGGCCTCGGCATCTCCTACGTGCCCAGCGACGACCCGCCGCCCGTGGAGGAACTCGCTGCCAAGCTGCGGCACATCGTGCAGACCGAGTCCGCACTCGCCGGCCTGCCCGAGCCGACGCTCGCGGTCGAGCCCGGACGCGCGATCGCCGGCCCCGGCACCGTGACCCTCTACGAGGTGGGCACCATCAAGGACGTCGCGGTGGGGGCTCACCAGGCACGCCGCTACATCAGCGTCGACGGCGGCATGAGCGACAACATCCGCACCTCCCTGTACCAGGCCGAGTACGAGGCCCGCCTGGTGTCGCGGTCCAGCGACGCGGAGCCCGTCGTGTCCCGCGTCGTCGGCAAGCACTGCGAGAGCGGCGACATCGTCATCCGCGACGCCTGGATGCCCGCCGACCTCGAAGCCGGCGACCTGTTGGCCGTCGCCGCGACCGGTGCATACTGCTACTCGATGTCCAGCAGGTACAACCTGCTGCCCCGGCCCGCCGTCGTGGCGGTCAAGGACGGCGCCGCCCGCGTCGTCCTGCGTCGGGAAACCGTGGAAGATCTGCTCAGCTTGGAGGTTACGGAGTGACGACCGAAGCGGTGACCAACGAACCGGGGCAGCGCCCGATCGGTGTGGCTGTGCTCGGGCACGGCACCGTCGGAGCCGAGGTCGTGCGCATCATCCGCGACGATGCCACAGATCTCGAGGCGCGCATCGGCGCGCCGCTCGAGCTGCGGGGCGTGGCCGTGCGCACCGTCCGCGACGACCGCGGCATCCCGCAGGACCTGCTCACCACGGACGCCGAGGGCCTGATCGCCCGCGACGACGTCGACATCGTGGTGGAGGTCATCGGCGGCATCGAACTGCCGCGCAAGCTCGTCCGCACGGCCCTGGACTCGGGCAAATCCGTGGTCACCGCCAACAAGGCCCTGCTCGCTGAGTACACGGGCGAGCTCGCCGAGGCCGCCGAGGCCAAGCGCGTGGACCTGTACTTCGAGGCGGCCGTCGCCGGCGCCATCCCGGTCATCCGGCCCCTCACCCAGTCCCTCGCCGGTGACAAGGTGAACCGGGTCCTCGGCATCGTCAACGGCACCACCAACTACATCCTCTCGGCCATGGACGAGACCGGCGCCGACTACGCCGAGACCCTCGCCGAGGCGGTCCGGCTCGGATACGCCGAGGCCGACCCGACGGCCGACGTCGAGGGCTTCGACGCCGCGTCCAAAGCTGCGATCCTGGCCTCGATCGCCTTCCACACCCGCGTCACCGCCGGCGACGTCTACCGCGAGGGCATCTCGAAGATCACCGCCGCCGACCTGACCACCGCGCGGGCGCTGAACTGCACCGTCAAGCTGCTGGCCATCTGCGAGCGGATCACCACCGACGGCAAGGACCGGGTCTCGGCGCGCGTCTATCCGGCCCTGGTGCCGCGCGAGCATCCCCTCGCCGCCGTCAACGGTGCGTTCAACGCGGTCGTCGTCGAGGCCGAGGCATCGGGCCGTCTGATGTTCTACGGCCAGGGTGCCGGCGGTTCGCCCACCGCCTCCGCGGTGATGGGCGACCTCGTGATGGCCGCCCGCAACCGGGTGCACGGGGGCCGGGGCCCGCGCGAATCACGGTACGCCGACCTCGAGATCGCCCCGATGAGCGACATCGTCACCCGCTACTACGTCAACCTGCAGGTCGCGGACCGGGCCGGCGTGCTCTCGGCGGTGGCCGCGGAGTTCGCCAAGCGGGACGTGAGCATCGCCGCCGTGCGCCAGGAGGGCGCCGGCGACGGAGCCCGCCTGGTGGTGCTGACCCATTGCGCCACCGACAAGGCGCTGTCGGACACCGTCGCAGCGCTCGACCAACTCGAATCCGTGATCGCTGTGACCAGCGTCCTGAGACTGGAGGGATCCGCCGAATGAGCGCGCCCGAGAAGAACACCGCCACCCCCGTGCACACCCCGTGGCCGGGTCTGATCGAGGCGTACCGTGACCGGCTCCCGATCGGCGAAAACTGGAAGACCATCACCCTCCGCGAGGGCGGCACCCCGCTGCTGCCCGCGGCGCACCTGTCGGAACTGACCGGTTGCGAGGTGCACCTGAAGGTCGAGGGCCTGAACCCGACCGGCTCGTTCAAGGACCGCGGCATGACGATGGCCGTCACCGACGCCCTCGCCCGCGGCCAGCAGGCCGTGCTGTGCGCCTCCACCGGCAACACCTCCGCCTCGGCGGCCGCATACGCCGTCAAGGCCGGCATGGGCTGCGCGGTGCTCGTGCCGGACGGCAAGATCGCGATGGGCAAGCTGGCCCAGGCGGTCATGTACGGCGCGAAGATCATCCAGGTCCAGGGCAACTTCGACGACTGTCTCGAGCTCGCCCGCAAGACCACCGCCGAGTTCCCCACCATCGGGCTGGTGAACTCCGTCAACCCCGTGCGCATCGAGGGGCAGAAGACGGCGGCGTTCGAGATCGCCGACGCGCTCGGCGACGCCCCCGACGTGCACGTGCTGCCCGTCGGCAACGCCGGCAACATCACCGCCTACTGGCGCGGCTACACCGAGTACTTCGCGGACGGCCTCACCACCCGCAAGCCGCGCATGCTCGGCGTCCAGGCCGCGGGCGCGGCACCGCTGGTGCACGGCGCCCCCGTCAAGGACCCCGAGACCATCGCCACCGCCATCCGCATCGGCGCCCCGGCGTCGTGGAACGGGGCGATGACCGCCAAGGAGGAGTCCGGCGGCGCGTTCCGGGCGGCCACCGACGAGGAGATCCTCGAGGCGTACCGGCTCGTCGCCGCCACCGAAGGCGTGTTCGTCGAACCGGCGTCCGCCGCGTCGATCGCCGGTCTGCTCGCCGCCCGCAAGGAGGGCTGGCTCGATTCCGGGCTGAAGGTCGTGTGCACCGTCACCGGCAACGGCCTGAAGGATCCCGACACGGCGCTGCTCGGGATGCCGCAGGTGGAGCCGATCCCGGTCGATCCGGTCGCTGTGGCCGCGGCGCTCGAGCTGGCCTAGTGACCGCCGCGCCCTCCTCCGTTGGGAAAGACGACATGACGCAGACGCTGCCCGTAGGGATCTCCGTGACCGCCCGGGTCCCGGCCTCGAGCGCGAATCTGGGCCCCGGTTTCGATTCGCTCGGGCTGGCCGTCGGGTTGTACGACGAGATCACGGTCACCACAACCGCATCGGGCCTCGAGGTGCGCGTCGAGGGCGAGGGCGCCGAAGAGGTGCCGTGGGGACCGTCGCACCTGGTGGTGCGGGCGGTCGAGCGTGGCCTCGAGGCCGCCGGAGTGTGGGCCGACGGCCTGGACGTGTTGTGCCGCAACGTTATTCCGCACTCGCGCGGCCTCGGCTCCTCGGCCTCGGCGGTCGTCGGAGGCCTGGCGGCCGCCAACGGGCTGGTGCGCAAGGTGGCTCCGGAGCGCGTGCTCGACGAGGCGCAACTCGTCCAGCTCGCCTCCGAATTCGAGGGCCACCCGGACAATGCCTCCGCCAGCATCCTCGGCGGCGCGGTCGTGTCGTGGAGCGAGTCGGTCGTCGGCGACGAACAGCGCACCTACCGCGCGGTGCCCCTCACGGTCCACCCGGCGATCCGGGTCGTCGTGCTGGTGCCGTCGTCGCGCTCGTCCACCGCGCACACCCGCGGGCTGCTCCCCGATCTGGTGCCGCACCGCGACGCGGCGTTCAACGTCAGCCGCGCGGCGCTGGCCGTCGTCGCCCTCACCGAGCGGCCGGACCTGCTGATGCCGGCGACGGAGGACCTGCTGCACCAGGCGCAGCGCGCCCCGGCCCTGCCGCTGACCACCAAGTGGATCGCCGCCCTGCGCGCGGCGGGCATTCCCGCCGCGGTCTCCGGTGCCGGCCCCACGGTCCTCGCCCTCACGACCGAGTCGTTCCCCGCGGACCTGCGCGCGGCCGCGGAGGCCGACGACATGACCGTGCTCGAACTCGACGTCGCGGACGGCGTGCAGGTCGTGTGAGCGAGCCCGAACCTCTCGAGTCGGGCGCGAACCCCCGGGCGACGCGCCCGGGGGCTTCTTCTTGCTCAACGTACAGTTCGTCGCTATTCTGTGCTTAGTCCGCACGTCGTGCGTTTCAGTCGCTGGCTTTTCCAGGGCATTCACTCCAGATCCATCGGGGCGATCGATCCTGGATCGATCCTCACCTGACCTCGTTTCGGGGAGATGGACCGACCGCACCTGCCGGAGGATGGCGTGATGGCGGACGTGCCGACCGTTCGATCCGTGAACACGTACGGCAATCCCAGATCGACGCAAGATCTGCGGAACGAACCCTCGACTCTGCGTGGCGCGAGTGAGGGAAGGAAAGGATCTCCGTGACAGATACGGACCTGATCGCTACGCCTGTTCTCGATACCACGGATTCGTCCGCGGGAGCGCAGGCCACCGATCCTGCACAGACTGCACCGCGTGCCGGGGGGCGGCGTGGCGCCGGTCTCTCCGGCATGGTGCTGGCCGAGCTGCGGACTCTCGCGGCCGAACTCGGCATCAAGGGAACCTCCGGGATGCGCAAGGGCGATCTCATCGCCGCGATCAAGGAGCGTCAGGGCGGCGGAGCCGCCGAGACGGCTCCTGCGCCGGAACAGCCGGCCCGGCCCGTCCGGGCTCGTCGCGCCCGTGGTGCCGCCCAGGACGCGGCCCCGGCCGACACCGCCGCCCCCGCCGCCGAGCCGGCCCAGGCGCGGCCCGCCGCGACGACGGCGCCCGAGCAGCCCGCCGAGGCGGCGGAGCAGCCCGCCGAGGGCGAGGCCGAGGGTGGCCGCCGGGGTCGTCAGCGTCGCGGTCGCCGAGGTGGCGACCAGGCCGCCGAGACGACCACCGCCGAGGCCCCGAAGGACGCCGCTGAGGCGCGGACCGACGAGAAGCCGCGCGCCGAGGAGAAGACCGAGGAGAAGGCCGAGCCGTCCGACGGCGGTCGGCGCGAGCGCGGTCAGCGCGACGGCCAGCGCGACCAGGGGGAACGCCGCCGCGAGGACCGTGGTCAGGGCCCCCGTCAGGACGGCCGCGACGGCCGGGGTGGCGAGGACGACGAGGACGGCCGCGGGCGCCGCGGGCGCCGCTTCCGTGAGCGTCGTCGCGGACGTGACCGCGGCGAGGCCGGCGGTGACACACGCGAGCCCGAGATCCGCGAGGACGACGTCCTGCAGCCGGTCGCCGGCATCCTCGACGTCCTGGACAACTACGCGTTCGTCCGGACCTCCGGGTACCTGGCCGGCCCCAACGACGTGTACGTCTCGATGAACATGGTGCGCAAGAACGGTCTGCGCCGGGGCGACGCCATCACCGGTGCGGTCCGCGTGCCGCGCGAGGGGGAGCAGGGCAACCAGCGCCAGAAGTTCAACCCGCTGGTCCGGCTCGACACGGTCAACGGCGGCGACGTCGAGGCCGCCAAGCGCCGCCCGGAGTTCAACAAGCTCACCCCGCTGTACCCGAACCAGCGGCTGCGGCTCGAGACCACCCCGAACATCCTGACCACCCGCGTGATCGACCTGATCATGCCGATCGGCAAGGGCCAGCGTGCCCTGATCGTCTCGCCGCCTAAGGCCGGCAAGACGACGGTGATGCAGGACATCGCGAACGCGATCACGACCAACAACCCCGAGTGCTACCTCATGGTCGTGCTGGTGGACGAGCGGCCCGAAGAGGTCACCGACATGCAGCGCTCGGTCAAGGGCGAGGTCATCGCCTCGACCTTCGACCGGCCGCCGTCGGACCACACGTCGGTCGCCGAGCTTGCGATCGAGCGGGCCAAGCGGCTCGTCGAGCAGGGCCGCGACGTGGTCGTCCTGCTCGACTCGATCACGCGCCTCGGCCGCGCGTACAACAACTCGTCGCCGGCGTCGGGCCGCATCCTCTCCGGTGGTGTCGACTCGACCGCCCTGTACCCGCCGAAGCGGTTCCTGGGCGCGGCTCGCAACATCGAGAACGGCGGCTCGCTCACCATCATCGCCACGGCCATGGTGGAGACGGGTTCGACGGGCGACACGGTGATCTTCGAGGAGTTCAAGGGCACCGGCAACGCCGAGCTCAAGCTCGACCGCAAGATCGCCGAGCGGCGCGTGTTCCCGGCGGTGGACGTCAACCCCTCCGGTACGCGCAAGGACGAGTTGCTGATGAGCCCCGACGAGTTCGCGGTGGTGCACAAACTGCGCCGCGTGCTCTCCGGTCTGGACTCGCACCAGGCCATCGATCTGCTCATCGACCGGCTCAAGAAGAGCAAGAGCAACATCGAGTTCCTCCTGCAGGTGTCGAAGACGGCACCGGGAGCGCTCGACGACTGATCGCCGCGGCAGCGGCGCCGCATGCCCGGGGGCGGAATTTCTTCCCCCGGGCATGCGTTTGGCATAATCGAACAGCTCAGTCCGGTCCCGGTTCACGTCTCCGATCCGCGGAGGCGACCCGGCGGCCACGAAAGGGACACCATGAAGGCAGGAATCCACCCGAACTACGTGACGACCACCGTCGTCTGCGGTTGCGGGAACACGTTCGAGACGCGCAGCACCGCAGAGTCGGGACGGATCACCGTCGAGGTCTGCTCGCAGTGCCACCCGTTCTACACGGGCAAGCAGAAGATCCTCGACACCGGCGGACGCGTCGCCCGCTTCGAGGCCCGCTACGGCAAGCGCGACACCAAGAAGGCTGCTGCCGACAAGTAGCTGTCTCGCCGACGCCCGGTTCTGTCTCAGCAACAGACCGGGCGTCGGCCTTTTTCCATCCCGATCCGGGCGCGGCACGGATCGGCACGACGGACGAGTGGAGCGAATCACATGGCGGGGCAGACCAAGCCGTCGGCCATCGACGACATCCTGGCCGAACACGCCGGTCTCGAGCAGCAGCTGTCCGATCCGGCGCTGCACAACGACCCGGCGACGGCCCGCAAGGTCGGCAAGCGGTTCGCCGAGCTCGCTCCCGTCATGGCCACCTACACCAAGCTGCGGGCCGCGCGCGACGATCTCGAGGCCGCGCGTGAGCTCGCCGCGGACGACGCCGCCTTCGCGACCGAGATTCCCGCCCTCGAGGAGCGGGTGAGCGAACTCGACAAGGCCCTCACCGACCTGCTCGCCCCGCGCGATCCGCACGACGGCGACGACGTGGTGCTCGAGGTCAAGTCGGGGGAGGGCGGTGAGGAGTCCGCGCTGTTCGCCGCCGACCTCGCCCGCATGTACATCCGGTACGCCGAGCGCGCCGGCTGGCGCGTGGAGGTCCTCGGCGCGACCATCTCCGACCTCGGCGGTTACAAGGACGCGACGCTGTCGATCAAGTCGAAGAGCGATGTGCGCGACGGCGTCTGGTCGCGCCTGAAGTTCGAGGGGGGCGTGCACCGCGTCCAGCGTGTCCCCGTCACCGAGTCCCAGGGCCGGGTGCACACCTCGGCGGCCGGCGTGTTCATCTACCCCGAGCCGGACGAGGTGGAGGAGGTCCAGATCGACGAGTCGGACCTGCGCATCGACGTGTACCGCTCCTCCGGCAAGGGTGGTCAGGGTGTCAACACCACCGACTCGGCGGTGCGCATCACGCACCTGCCCACCGGCATCGTCGTCACGTGCCAGAACGAGCGGTCCCAGCTGCAGAACAAGGCACGGGCGATGCAGGTGCTCGCCGCGCGGCTGCAGGCCGCGGCGGAGGAGGCCGCCGAGGCGGAGGCCTCCGCGGGCCGGGCCAGCCAGGTGCGCACGGTGGACCGCTCCGAGCGCATCCGCACCTACAACTTTCCCGAGAACCGGATCACCGATCACCGCATCGGCTTCAAGGCCCACAACCTCGATGGTGTGCTCGACGGCGACATGGACGCCCTGCTCGACGCCCTGGGCAAGGCCGACCGGGAGGCCCGGCTCGCCGCGGAGTGACGCCGTGAGCCGGGCCCCGGGCGGCTACTGCGCGGTCTCGCCGGGTTCGTCGCCCGGATCGTCGTCCCCGGGCACCTGCGAGATGTCGATGCCGGGAAGCAGGAAGCAGCTCTCGCCCTTCGCGTTCTGATGCGGTCCCCACACGGCGGACACGACGGTGCCCGGCCCGGTGTTCAGCAGCGCGACCGGGACGTCGCTGCTCTGCGGTGTCGCGGTCAACGAGGCGCCCCCCGTCTGCCAGGTGGCCGTGTTGACCCAGCCCACCTGACCGTTCTGCGCCTTCTGCTCGCCGACGGCGAAGAACAGCCGACCCTCCTCGAGGGCGTCGCTGTCCGTCTCGGTCACGCTGTGGATCGGCGCGACGTAGCTGCAGAGCAGCGGCGTGGGTTGGACGTCGATCGGCGATGCGGAGGCAAGTCCGGGCGCTGCGAGGCTGCCGGCGGCTCCGAGCGCGACGACGGCCGCTGCCCGAACCGCGAATCCCGACTTCGTCACAGGAAGATCCTTCCGTAGTTCCGTAGTGCTGCCTGACACGGACGATCTCGATCATGCCGCAGACCGGATGCGTGACCTGTCCGTTTCCGTGTGGTGACCGGCATGGCAGTCTGTACGCCGTGACTCGTCAACCCCTGCGCCTGGCGATCCTCGAAGCGGTGTCGGTGCTCGAGGAAGCCGGTGTCCCCAGCCCGCGTGTGGACGCCGAGCTGCTCGCCGCGCATCTGCTCGGCATCGAGCGCACCCGTCTCGGGCTCGTGCCGCTCGTCGACCCCGCCATGGTCGACGCGTACCGCGCGATGATCGCGCAGCGTGCCAAGCGGATCCCGCTGCAGTACATCACCGGCAGCACGGGGATGGGGGAGATCGACATCGAGGTCGGCCCCGGCGTCTTCGTCCCGCGGCCCGAGACCGAGCTGCTGCTGGCCTGGGCCTTGGCGTACCTGGAAGGACTCCAGGAGCATCCGCCGGTGGTGCTCGACCTGTGCACCGGCTCGGGCGCCCTCGCGCTGGCCGTTGCGCACGCCCGGCCCGACGCGGTCGTCCACGCCGTCGAACTCGAGCCCCACGCCCTGGCCTGGGCGCGGCGGAACGCGGAACGCTGCGCGGCGGCGGGGGACACGCCGATCCTCCTGCATCAGGGCGACGTGACGGACCGCAACCTGCTCACCTCGCTCGAGGGCCGGGTCGACATCGTGGTGTCGAATCCGCCCTACATTCCCGAGGGCACCGACCTCCCGCCCGAGGTGATCGAGCACGACCCGCACTCGGCGCTGTTCGGCGGTCCCGACGGGCTGTCGGTGATCAAGCCGATGGTGTCGAACATTGCCCGCTGGCTGCGGATCGGCGGTGCCGTCGGCGTCGAGCACGACGACACGAACGGTGCCCAGGTCGCGGAGCTGTTCGCGCAGCGCCGCGTGTTCGGTGACGTGACCGAGCACCCCGATCTGGCGGGCCGGCCGCGGTTCGTCGTCGCCCGCCGGGTGCCGACCGACGTGGAGGCGCGGCGCGGCGGATCCCAGGGCGGGACGGGTGTGTGATGCCGGACACGTTCGCGGCAGTGGAAGGATGAACCCGTGAGCACCGTCTACGACTGCAGTCGCCCCGATTCCCGCGCCGCCGGTCTGACCGCCGCCAAGGGTGCGCTCAAGGCCGGACGGCTCGTCGTCGTGCCCACGGACACGGTGTACGGGATCGCGGCGGATGCCTTCGACAGCGATGCGGTGACCAGTCTGCTGCGCGCCAAGGGCCGGGGCCGGGACATGCCGGTGCCGGTGCTGGTCGGCTCGTGGAACACGATCGACGGCCTGGTGAACACCGTTCGTCCGCAGGCGCGGGAACTCATCCGTGCCTTCTGGCCCGGCGGTCTCAGTCTCGTTGTGCACCAAGCGCCCTCGCTCGCATGGGACCTGGGGGACACGCGCGGCACCGTGATGCTGCGCATGCCGTTGCACCCCGTTGTGCTCGAGTTGCTGCGCGAGGTGGGCCCGCTGGCCGTGTCGAGCGCGAACGTCTCCGGCCGTCCGCCGGCCACCACGGTGGACGAGGCGCGCACCCAGCTCGGCGGGTCGGCGAGCGTGTACCTCGACGGCGGACCGGCCGAACACGCCGTCGCCTCCACCATCGTCGACCTGACCGCCGACCGGCCCCGCGTGCTGCGCGAGGGCGCCGTGGCGGTCGAGGACATCGCGGAGGTGCTGGGCGAGGACCCGGCGCAGCTGCGTGCCGGCGGGGAGTGACGGCGGGGACCGGGCGAAGTGACTGCCGCCGACACGGCATCCCTGGTGCTGGCCCAGTCGGGCCGCGGCGCCGGCGTGCCCATCCGTGAGCTGCTGCTCGTGCTCCTCACCGCCGCGGTCGTCACCTTCCTCTCGACCGGGGCCGTGCGGATCGCCGCGATCCGGTTCGGTGCCGTCGCGGTGCCCCGGGACCGCGACGTGCACGTCCAGCCGACGCCACGGCTCGGCGGCGTCGGCATGTACATCGGGCTGGTGGCGGGCCTGCTGTTCGCCCAGCAGCTGCCGGCGCTGACCAGAGGCTTCGAGTACACCCCCGACATGGGTGCGGCGCTGGTGTCGGGCACCATCATCGTGATCGTCGGGATCATCGACGACCGTTGGGGACTCGACGCCCTGACCAAGTTCGTCGGGCAGGTCACGGCGGCGGGCGTGCTCGTCGTGATGGGCGTGAGCTGGATCGTCATCTACGAGCCGTTCGGCGGCAGCACCCTCATCCTCGACCAGTTGCAGGCGGGGCTGTTCACCGTGCTGGTCGCGGTGGTGATGATCAACGCGATGAACTTCGTCGACGGCCTCGACGGGCTCGCGGCCGGCCTGGGACTGATCGCAGCCGTCGCGATCTGTGCGTTCTCCGTCGGGCTGTTGCACGACCAGGGCGGCGACGTCAGCGCGTATCCGCCCGCCCTGATCGCCGCGGCCCTCGCCGGCGCCTGCCTCGGCTTCCTGCCGCACAACTTCCAGCCGGCCCGGATCTTCATGGGCGACTCCGGATCGATGCTGATCGGCCTGATGCTGGCGGCGACCTCGACGAGCGCGTCGGGACGCATCCCCCTGGCCGCCTACGGCACCCGCGACCTGCTCGGCCTGCTCTCCCCGCTGATCCTCGTCGGGGCTGTCATGTTCATCCCCATTCTCGACCTGCTGCTGGCGATCGTCCGGCGCACCCGGGCCGGGGTCAGCCCCTTCAGTCCCGACAAGATGCACCTGCATCACCGGTTGCTGCAGATCGGGCACTCGCACCGCCGGGTGGTGCTGCTGATCTACCTGTGGGTCGGGGTGCTCGCGTTCGGGGCCGTCGGCTCCTCCCTGCTCGACCGGCGGGCCGTCGTGCTGCTCGTGGCGGGCGGACTGGTGTTCGCGCTGGTCGTCACGGCGGTGCCGTCGCTGCGTCACGAGGACGCCGACCGTCCCCGGCGACGTTGGGGCCGGCGCCGGGTCCGTTAGGCTTGATTCCCGTGACCTCCCCGGATCGGCCCCTGCCCGCCCTGCCCGACTCTTCCGCGCCGATGCGCGCCGCCGTCCGCTACGGCGTGCTCGGACTGATCGCACTGACGGTCGTCGCGACGGTGATCGGCGGCCTCGTCGCCGGCCTGCCGGGCGTGTGGGGCGCGCTGATCGGCGCGGCCGTGGGAGGGGGGTTCATTCTCTTCACCGCTCTCGGCGTGCTGCTCACCGCCCGGCTCCCGGCGACGACGGCGGGCGCGGTGCTGCTGGGCACCTGGCTGCTCAAGTTGATCCTCGCGATCGTGGTGATGATGCTGCTCAAGCCGCTCGATTTCTACGACAAGGGTGCGCTGGTGCTCACCATCGTCTTCGCGCTGCTCATCGTCCTGGGGGCCGAGACCTACGGTGTGCTGTCGCAGCGGGCGCTGTACGTGGAGCCTGCCGGTAGCGCTGAGCAGGGGAACAACGACGAGCGGTAGTACCGCCGTTGTCAATGACCTGGCGGTACGGGCACCCGCCTACACAACGTCGTAGAAGTGTTGATAAGGTCGTCCCAAGCGAGTGCGACTGCCTGCGATTCCGGAGGAGTCGAGTGCGGTTGTGCCCTCGCAGGCGGTCGTGTTCGAATGGCCGCCGAGTCGACGAGAGTCGCCGACACCGACAGACGCTGGCCCCGATCGGGAGCCGACAGCAGCTGGCGAATACGCGAGCCGACCTGGTCGACTTGTTGGATCGTCAATGTCCGATCGAACCGCAGACGGCAATGCCTGCGGCCGACTACGGGAGAGAGCGCTGAGCGTCACCACCTTGGCTGCCGGAGAATTCCACGCGCCGTCACTAGCCGATTTCTTCCCCCCAGCAGTTCTGTTCGAAGGCACCCCCTTCGAAATGGACCGCCTGATGCTCATCCGCGTCGTCGTGGCCGTGCTCGTGGCGCTGTTCTTCGCGCTCGCGATGCGCAGCCCGAAGATTGTGCCCCGCGGTGTGCAGAACGTCGCCGAGATCATGATCGACTTCGTGCGGATCAACATCGCCGAGGACATCCTCGGCAAGCAGCAGGGCCGCCGATTCCTTCCGGTGCTCGTGACCATTTTCTTCCTCGTGGTCGGTCTCAACCTGACGTCGGTCATCCCGTTCCTGAACATCTCGTCGAACGCGCGCATCGGTATGCCGATCGTGCTGGCCGCGCTGGCCTACGTCGTCTTCAACTACGTGGGCATCAAGAAGTACGGGTTCTTCCGCTACGTCAAGAGCAGCATCGTCGTCCCGAACCTGCCCCCCGCGCTGCACGTGCTGGTCATCCCGATCGAGTTCATCTCGACGTTCCTGCTGCGCCCGTTCACGCTCACCATCCGTCTCATGGCGAACATGCTGGCCGGCCACATCATGCTGGTGCTGTTCTTCAGCGCAACCCAGTTCTTCTTCTTCAGCTCCGAAGGCGCGATGAAGATCTTCGGCATCGGCTCGCTGATCGGTGGCGTCGCGTTCACCTTCTTCGAGCTGCTGGTGATCGTCCTGCAGGCGTACATCTTCTCGCTGTTGACGGCGGTGTACATCGACCTGGCGCTGCACGCCGAAGAGCACTAGCGCGCCGACCGGCACTACCCACACAACACACAGACTGACTCGGTTGCCGATCCCCGGGGCCGAGCCACAAGAAAGGGAATGGAACACCAATGAGCGTTGCGCTTCAGGCAGTTGACGTCCTCGCCCAGACGGAGAGCACCATCAGCGGTCTCGGTGCGGTCGGCTACGGCCTCGCGGCCATCGGCCCCGGCATCGGCATCGGCATCGTCGTCGGCAAGGCGATCGAGGGCATGGCCCGCCAGCCCGAGATGGCCGGCCAGCTGCGCACCACCATGTTCCTCGGTATCGCGTTCACCGAGGCCCTGGCGCTGATCGGTATCGTCGCCGGCTTCATCTTCTGATCTGACGACCATGGCTGACAGCATCCTGTTGCTCGCGGCGGAGGCGGAGGACCAAAATCCTCTGCTCCCCGCGACGTATGACATCGTCTGGTCGCTGGTCGCCCTGATCATCGTCGGGCTCGTCTTCTGGAAGTACGTGCTTCCGCTGTTCCAGAAGGTGCTCGACGAGCGTTCGGAGCTGATCGAAGGCGGCATCAAGAAGGCCGAGGAAGCTCAGGCCGAGGCAAAGGCCGCGCTCGAGCAGTACCGCGCGCAGCTCGCCGAGGCCCGCACCGAGGCGGCGCAGATCCGCGAGGAGGCCCGTGCCCAGGGCCAGCAGATCATCGCGGACATGAAGGCCCAGGCCCAGGAGGAGAGCGACCGCATCGTCGCTGCCGGTCACAACCAGCTGCAGGCCCAGCGCCAGCAGATCGTGACCGAGCTGCGCGGCGATCTCGGACGCACCGCCGTGGATCTGGCCGAGAAGGTCATCGGGGAGTCCCTCTCCGACGACGTCAAGCGTGCCGGCTCGATCGACCGCTTCCTCAGCGAGCTCGACTCCCTCAGCGCTGACTCTGCATCCCGAAAGTGAGCACCATGTACGCAGCAAGCCGTGAGGCACTCGCTCAGACGCGTTCCGCGCTGCAGGGCGCGTTGGCGTCGAGCACCGCATCCGCTGCCGCGGGTGCCGCAACTGCAGCTGCGGCGCAGGCCGGCTCCGAGCTGTTCTCGGTGGTCGAGGTGCTCGACGATCAGCGCACCCTGCGGAGTGCGCTGGCCGACGCCTCGGCCCCGGCAGCCGGTCGGCAGGCACTGGCCGAGCGGGTCTTCGGGAGCAAGGTCTCGCCCGTCACCCTCGCGACCCTGAAGGCGGCGGCCGGGCAGGACTGGTCGACCCAGTCCGACCTGACCAACTCCCTCGTTCAGCTGGGCCGCGAAGCCCTCCTGTCGGCGGCGGCGGACCAGAACCAGCTCGACACCGTCGAGGACGAGCTGTTCCGGCTCGGTCGCATCGTGGCCGGCAACGCCGAACTCGAACAGGCCCTCTCCGATCGCACCAAGCCGCTGGCGGCCAAGCGGGAGTTCCTCTCGCGTCTGCTCTACGGCAAGTCCACGGCGATCACCGAGGCCCTGGCCGTGCAGGCCGTCGGACGGCTGAAGGACAAGGCCCCGGCCGACGCGTTCGACGCACTGTCGAACCTCGCCGCCACCCAGCGGGACCGCGCCGTCGCCCACGTGCGCAGCGCGGCACCTCTCAGCGCGGCGCAGGCCGAACGGCTCACCGGTATCCTGACCAGAACGTACGGGAAACCGGTCACGGTGCACGTCGAGGTGGTTCCCGAGCTTCTCAGTGGATTGGTCGTCCGGGTGGGCGACGAGGTCATCGACGGCACCGCCGCGGGTCGACTCGCCGCAGTGCGCAAGAGCCTCACGTAGTCCACTACCGAACACACACACATAGCGATCTTTTCGAAGACCAGATACCGAGAGCAGGAAGAACATGGCGGAGCTGACGATCTCCTCCGACGAGATCCGTAGCGCGATCGACAACTACACCGCGAGCTACTCCCCGGAGGCCTCCCGCGAGGAGGTCGGCGTGGTCGCCGACACCAGTGACGGCATCGCGCACATCAGCGGTCTGCCGTCGGCGATGGCCAACGAGCTGCTGGAGTTCCCCGGCGGTGTGCTGGGCGTGGCCCTGAACCTCGACGCCACCGAGATCGGTGCCGTCATCCTCGGCGACTACCAGGACCTCGAAGAGGGCCAGGAAGTCAAGCGGACCGGCGACGTTCTGTCGGTGCCGGTCGGCGACGGCTACCTCGGCCGCGTCGTGAACCCCCTGGGCCAGCCGATCGACGGCCTCGGCGACATCGAGGCGACCGAGAACCGGGCCCTCGAGCTGCAGGCCGCGACCGTGCTGCAGCGCCAGCCGGTCGAGGAGCCGCTGCAGACCGGCATCAAGGCCATCGACGCGATGACCCCGATCGGCCGCGGCCAGCGCCAGCTGGTCATCGGCGACCGCAAGACGGGCAAGACCGCCGTCTGCGTCGACGCGATCCTGAACCAGAAGGCCAACTGGGCCTCCGGCGACCCGAAGCAGCAGGTCCGCTGCATCTACGTCGCGATCGGCCAGAAGGGCTCCACCATCGCGGGCGTCAAGGCCGCCCTCGAGGAGCACGGCGCGATGGAGTACACCACCATCGTCGCGGCCCCCGCCTCCGACTCCGCCGGCTTCAAGTGGCTCGCCCCCTACACCGGCTCGGCCATCGGCCAGCACTGGATGTACCAGGGCAAGCACGTGCTCATCGTGTTCGACGACCTGACCAAGCAGGCCGAGGCGTACCGCGCGATCTCCCTGCTGCTGCGCCGCCCGCCGGGACGTGAGGCCTACCCGGGCGACGTGTTCTACCTGCACTCCCGTCTGCTGGAGCGCTCGGCCAAGCTGTCCGACGAGCTCGGTGGCGGTTCGCTGACGGCCCTGCCGATCATCGAGACCAAGGCCAACGACGTCTCGGCCTACATCCCGACCAACGTCATCTCCATCACCGACGGCCAGGTCTTCCTCGAGTCCGACCTGTTCAACAAGGGCATCCGCCCCGCCATCAACGTCGGTATCTCGGTGTCCCGAGTCGGTGGCGCCGCGCAGACCAAGGGCATGAAGAAGGTGTCCGGCTCGCTGCGTCTGGAGCTCGCGCAGTTCCGTGAGCTCGAGGCCTTCGCCGCCTTCGCCTCCGACCTCGACGCGGCCTCGAAGGCGCAGCTCGAGCGTGGCCAGCGTCTGGTCGAGCTCCTCAAGCAGGACCAGTACTCCCCGGTCGCCGTCGAGGACCAGATCGTGTCGATCTACCTCGCGGGTGAGGGCGTCTACGACTCGGTTCCCGTCGGCGACGTGCGCCGCTTCGAGGCCGAGCTGCTCGAGGACCTGCACCACAGCGCCTCGGGCGTCTACGAGCAGATCGCCGGCGGCAAGGCGCTGACCGACGACTCCGCGTCCGCGCTGCTCGCCGCGACCAACAAGTTCAAGGAGGGCTTCATCGCCTCCGACGGAACCCGCGTCGTGAACGAGGCCGAGGCCGAGGCCCTGGGCGCCGACGAGGTCGAGCAGGAGCAGGTTTCCGTCAAGCGCACCACTGTTCGCAAGTGAGCGTGGAGACCATGACCCAGCGTCCTGTGAAGGGAGTGTGATCGACGAATGGCAAGCCTGCGCGAGCTCCGCTCGCGGATCAAGTCGGTCAACTCGACCAAGAAGATCACCAAGGCGCAGGAGCTGATCGCGACGTCGCGGATCACGAAGGCTCAGGCCCGAGTGGCAGCGTCCAAGCCGTACGCCGAGGAGATCACCAAGGTGCTCTCCGAACTGGCGAGCGCGTCCGCGTCGCTGGATCACCCCCTGCTCAACGAACGGCCCAACCCGAGGCGTGCCGCAGTCCTGGTTGTCACCAGTGACCGTGGCATGGCCGGCGGCTACAACGCCAACGTCCTCAAGGAGGCCGAGGAGCTGCGGCAGCTGCTGGTCAGCGAGGGCAAGGAGCCGGTGTTCTACGTGCTCGGTGCCAAGGGCCTGAGCTACTACACCTTCCGCGGCCGGCAGGTTGCGGGGGCGTGGACCGGCTTCTCGCAGGAGCCGCGCTACACGGATGCGGCCAAGGCGAGTCGTCACCTGGTGGAACTGTTCATGGCCGGGTCCGGCAACGAGGTGCCCGCGCCGAACGGTGAGGGCACGATCGAGGGCGTCGACGAACTGCACATCGTCTACACCCGCTTCGTCTCGATGCTGACCCAGACCCCCGAGGTGCGCCGGATGGCGCCGCTCGAGGTGACCGTCACCGAGGACGAGATCGACCTCGGCGAGGACATGCTCACCGACGGCCGGCACGTCGGCAGCAACGGCGGGCCCCGGCCCGGCTACAACTTCGAGCCGGAGGCCTCGACGCTGCTCGCGGCGCTGCTGCCGAAGTACATCAGCACCCGCATCTTCGCGTCGCTGCTCGATGCCGCGGCATCGGAGTCGGCTGCTCGGCGTACCGCCATGAAGGCGGCCACCGACAATGCCACGGAACTGGTGAACACCCTCAGCCGTCAGGCCAACCAGGCCCGCCAGGCGCAGATCACCCAGGAAATCAGCGAGATCGTCGGCGGTGCCAACGCGCTCGCCTCGAGTGCAGGAAGTGACTAAGCACATGACCGCAGCAGTAACCGATAACTACGGGGCGGGGGCGGCCTCGGCCACCGCCGGCCGCGTCGTTCGGGTCATCGGCCCCGTCGTGGACGTCGAGTTCCCGCGTGGTGCCGTTCCCGCTCTGTTCAACGCCCTGCACGCAGAGGTCACTCTGCCGTCCGTGGCGAAGACCCTGACCTTCGAGGTCGCGCAGCACCTGGGTGACAACCTGGTGCGCACGATCTCCATGCAGCCCACCGACGGCCTGGTGCGCGGCACCACGGTCGTCGACACGGGCCGTCCGATCTCCGTGCCGGTCGGCGACGTCGTCAAGGGCCACGTGTTCAACGCCCTCGGTGACTGCCTCGACGCCCCGGGCACCGGGCGCGATGGCGAGCAGTGGGGCATCCACCGCAAGCCGCCGGCCTTCGACCAGCTCGAGGGCAAGACCGAGATCCTCGAGACCGGCATCAAGGTCATCGACCTGCTGACCCCGTACGTCAAGGGCGGCAAGATCGGTCTGTTCGGTGGTGCCGGTGTCGGCAAGACCGTTCTGATCCAGGAGATGATCACCCGTATCGCGCGTGAGTTCTCCGGCACGTCGGTGTTCGCCGGCGTCGGCGAGCGCACCCGTGAGGGCACCGACCTCCACCTCGAGATGGAGGAGATGGGCGTCCTCCAGGACACCGCCCTCGTCTTCGGCCAGATGGACGAGCCGCCGGGAACGCGTATGCGCGTCGCCCTGTCCGCGCTGACCATGGCGGAGTACTTCCGCGATATTCAGGGCCAGGACGTGCTGCTGTTCATCGACAACATCTTCCGGTTCACCCAGGCCGGTTCCGAGGTGTCGACCCTGCTCGGTCGTATGCCGTCGGCCGTCGGTTACCAGCCGACGCTGGCCGACGAGATGGGTGAGCTCCAGGAGCGGATCACCTCGACCCGTGGCCGCTCGATCACCTCGCTGCAGGCGATCTACGTCCCCGCCGACGACTACACCGACCCGGCGCCGGCCACGACGTTCGCGCACCTCGATGCGACCACCGAGCTCTCGCGTCCGATCTCGCAGATGGGTATCTACCCCGCTGTGGATCCGCTGACGTCGACCTCGCGCATCCTCGAGCCCGGCATCGTCGGTGCCGAGCACTTCCGCGTCGCCAACGAGGTGAAGCGGATCCTGCAGAAGTACAAGGAGCTGCAGGACATCATCGCCATCCTCGGTATGGACGAGCTCTCCGAGGAGGACAAGGTCCTCGTCGGCCGCGCCCGTCGTCTGCAGAAGTTCCTCGGCCAGAACTTCATCGTGGCCGAGAAGTTCACCGGCGAGCCCGGCTCCGTGGTGCCGCTGCGCGACACCATCGAGGCATTCGACCGCGTCACCAAGGGTGAGTTCGACCACCTGCCCGAGCAGGCGTTCAACAGCTGCGGTGGACTCGACGACGTCGAGGCCGCTGCCAAGAAGATCGCCGGGAAGTAGTCCGCGATGGCTGAAATGACCGTGGACCTCGTTGCCGTCGAGGAGCGCCTGTGGTCGGGCACCGCCCGGCTGGTCAGCGCCCAGACGACCGAGGGCGAGATCGGTGTCATGCCGGGCCACGAGCCGGTCCTGGGCCAGCTCGTGGAGGGCGGCGTCGTCTCCATCACGACCGGCGACGGCGAGCGCGTCGTCGCGGCCGTGCACGGCGGCTTCCTCTCGGTGACCGCCACGACGGTGACGATCCTCGCCGAGGCCGCGGAGCTGACGGAGAACATCGACGTCGAGTCCGCGCGCGCCGTGCTGAGCGAAAGCCGGGACGAGGCCGAGATCGCCGCGGCGCGGGGCCGGCTCCGGGCTGTCGAGCGGGCCTGACCGGACACGAGAAGCCGCGACGGAGCCGACGAGCAGTGTCAGTTGGAATGATTGTTCTCATCGTTCTGGTGATACTGCTCGCGGCTGCCGTCGCGGCTTTTCTCTATCGCCTCGTCACCCTGCGGGGCGGCGGCACCGCCGCGATCCTGCGGCGCCTGCCCAACGGCGCCGGCGCCGGGTGGCGGCACGGCGTCATCCGTTACGGCGAGCGCACGCTCGTCTTCTACAAGCTCTCCAGCCTGCGCCCGGGCCCGGACTCGCGCCTCGCCCGGCAGGGAGTCGAGGTGCGCAGCCGTCGCGCGCCCGAGGGCAGTGAGCACGACATCATGACCGAGGACATCGTGATCCTCGAAATCCAGGACGGCGCAAACAACTTCGAGATCGCCCTCGACAGCGGTGCGCTCACCGCCTTCCTGTCCTGGCTCGAATCCCGGCCCTCGGACCGATCCCTGCGCGGTCGGCCGAACTGAGGTCCGGCCGACCGGGTCCTCACGCGCCCGCGCCCGGCTTCCAGAGCACGTCACCATCCGGGTTCGCGACGCGACCGAGGATGAAGAGCAGATCCGACAGCCGGTTGAGGTACTTCGCCGGCAGCACATTCGTGTCGTCCGGGTGGGCGGCTACCGCCGCCCAGGCGGAGCGCTCCGCCCGCCGTGCCACCGTCCGGGCCGTGTGCAGCAGGGCCGCCAGCGCGGTGCCGCCGGGGAGAATGAAGGAATCGAGCGGCGCCAGTTCCTCGTTGAACTCGTCGCACCAGCGCTCGAGCCGATCGATATACCCCTGCGTGATCCGCAGCGGCGGATACTTCGGCTCCGGCACCACCGGCGTCGACAGGTCGGCTCCGGCGTCGAACAGGTCGTTCTGGATCTGGCGCAGGACCGGCACCATCCGTTCCGGTACGTCGCCCACAGCCAGCGCCACGCCGAGCGCCGCATTCGTCTCGTCGCAGTCCGCGTAGGCGATCAGCCTCGGGTCGTTCTTCGACACCCGGGAGAAGTCGCTGAGGCCCGTCGTACCGTCGTCGCCGGTGCGGGTGTAGATCCGTGTGAGATGGACAGCCATGCAGGTCACGGTACCGCTCCCGTATTCCCGCAGTGTGGTCGATAGGCTGTGGCGTTGTGAGTGATCGCTTTCTTGTCTCCGGTGGTAACCGGCTTGTCGGTGAGGTAGTCGTCGGGGGCGCCAAGAACAGCGTGCTCAAGCTGATGGCAGCCGCCCTGTTGGCAGAGGGGACGAGCGTCATCACCAACTGCCCGGACATCCTCGACGTGCCGCTGATGGCCGAGGTTCTCCGCGGACTCGGATGCGACGTGGAGCTCGAGGGTGACGAGGTACGCATCACGACCCCCGCACAGCCGAAGTACCAGGCAGATTTCGCCGCTGTCCGGCAATTCCGTGCGTCGGTGTGTGTCCTCGGACCGCTGGTGGCTCGGTGCCGCAAGGCCGTCGTCGCGCTGCCGGGCGGCGATGCGATCGGCTCACGGCCGCTCGATATGCACCAGACGGGGCTCCGCCTGCTGGGGGCGCACAGCACGATCGAGCACGGCTGTGTGGTGGCCGAGGCCGACGACCTGCACGGCAACGCGATCCGCCTGGCCTTTCCGTCGGTGGGGGCCACCGAGAACATCCTGATGGCCGCCGTTCTCGCGAGCGGAGAGACCACGATCGACAACGCGGCTCGGGAGCCGGAGATCGTCGACCTGTGCACCATGCTGGTCCAGATGGGTGCCCGCATCTCCGGGGCCGGCACCTCGACGCTGACGATCATGGGCGTCCCCCGGCTCGAACCCACCACCCACCGCGTCATCGGGGATCGCATCGTCGCGGCGACGTGGGGGATCGCGGCGGCGATGACACGCGGCGACGTCCGCGTGCGCGGCGTCAACCCGAAGCACCTGAGCCTCGTCCTCGACAAGCTCCGTGCCGCCGGCGCGGAGGTGACGCCCGAGGTGGACGGCTTCCGGGTTGTTCAGCACGACCGTCCCCGGGCGGTCAACTTCGCGACCCTGCCGTATCCCGGCTTCCCGACCGACCTGCAGCCCATGGCGATCGGGCTCGCGGCGGTCGCCGACGGCACGTCGATGATCACGGAGAACGTCTTCGAGGCGCGGTTCCGGTTCGTCGAGGAGATGATCCGGCTCGGCGCCGATGCGCGCACCGACGGGCACCATGCCGTGGTCCGCGGTGTCGAGGAGCTGTCGAGTGCGCCGGTGTGGTCGTCGGACATCCGTGCCGGTGCCGGACTGGTCCTGGCCGGGCTGTGTGCGGACGGCGTCACCGAGGTGCACGACGTCTACCACATCGACCGCGGCTACCCGAGATTCGTGGAGATCATCGAGGAGCTCGGTGGCGTCATCGAGCGGGTCAACTCCGACTCCTGATGCGGAGCGCCGAAATCGGCTGTGCCTCAGTCATTTCGGGCTCAAACGGGCGGGTGGACGACATGGCTCGTCCGAATGTGCCGCGCATCACGGTGGAGTGACAGCGCGGAGGCGGGGCTGGGGGCGGCCCGCGAACTGGGAAAACAGTGCCGCATCGGAGCTTGACCAGCGGATTTGGCGCACGCTTGTTCCTCACGTAACTTATTCCAGGTCAGAGCGACACGGACACCGACCCGGCCCGCAGGGGCTCGGGACAACGAGGTTGGACGCAGGCGCCTGATTGTTCGGTTCGGAATCTTCTGGTAGGGTTCTGGGCCGTTGCCGATCCCACCGAGCGCGTCGGGTTTGTTTTCGCCGGGTGGTGTGGGTAGGCTGGAACGGTTGCCCCGGAACGCCGCGGACCTCGGTTCGTGGGTGATGGTGTGTGCGTGTTCTTTGAGAACTCAACAGTGTGCCGATGAATGTCAGTGCCAAAATATTTTTGGTGCGACCGCCTCTCTTTTCGGGGGGTGGTTGTTGCTGGCTGCCGCATTCTTCCGTCTGTGGTGGTCAGTGTTTTTTGCTGGTTTGAGTTTTTTGCTGGTGATTTGGCTCGATGTCTATGACTGATCGGCCCTTCGGGGTTTGATTGTGAGTCTTCAACGGAGAGTTTGATCCTGGCTCAGGACGAACGCTGGCGGCGTGCTTAACACATGCAAGTCGAACGATGAAGCCCAGCTTGCTGGGTGGATTAGTGGCGAACGGGTGAGTAACACGTGGGTGATCTGCCCTGCACTTCGGGATAAGCCTGGGAAACTGGGTCTAATACCGGATAGGACCTCGGGATGCATGTTCCGGGGTGGAAAGGTTTTCCGGTGCAGGATGGGCCCGCGGCCTATCAGCTTGTTGGTGGGGTAACGGCCCACCAAGGCGACGACGGGTAGCCGGCCTGAGAGGGCGACCGGCCACACTGGGACTGAGACACGGCCCAGACTCCTACGGGAGGCAGCAGTGGGGAATATTGCACAATGGGCGCAAGCCTGATGCAGCGACGCCGCGTGAGGGATGACGGCCTTCGGGTTGTAAACCTCTTTCAGTACCGACGAAGCGCGAGTGACGGTAGGTACAGAAGAAGCACCGGCCAACTACGTGCCAGCAGCCGCGGTAATACGTAGGGTGCGAGCGTTGTCCGGAATTACTGGGCGTAAAGAGCTCGTAGGCGGTTTGTCGCGTCGTCTGTGAAAACCCGCAGCTCAACTGCGGGCTTGCAGGCGATACGGGCAGACTTGAGTACTGCAGGGGAGACTGGAATTCCTGGTGTAGCGGTGAAATGCGCAGATATCAGGAGGAACACCGGTGGCGAAGGCGGGTCTCTGGGCAGTAACTGACGCTGAGGAGCGAAAGCGTGGGTAGCGAACAGGATTAGATACCCTGGTAGTCCACGCCGTAAACGGTGGGCGCTAGGTGTGGGTTTCCTTCCACGGGATCCGTGCCGTAGCTAACGCATTAAGCGCCCCGCCTGGGGAGTACGGCCGCAAGGCTAAAACTCAAAGGAATTGACGGGGGCCCGCACAAGCGGCGGAGCATGTGGATTAATTCGATGCAACGCGAAGAACCTTACCTGGGTTTGACATACACCGGACCGCCCCAGAGATGGGGTTTCCCTTGTGGTCGGTGTACAGGTGGTGCATGGCTGTCGTCAGCTCGTGTCGTGAGATGTTGGGTTAAGTCCCGCAACGAGCGCAACCCTTGTCCTGTGTTGCCAGCAATTCGGTTGGGGACTCGCAGGAGACTGCCGGGGTCAACTCGGAGGAAGGTGGGGACGACGTCAAGTCATCATGCCCCTTATGTCCAGGGCTTCACACATGCTACAATGGCCGGTACAGAGGGCTGCGATACCGCGAGGTGGAGCGAATCCCTTAAAGCCGGTCTCAGTTCGGATCGGGGTCTGCAACTCGACCCCGTGAAGTCGGAGTCGCTAGTAATCGCAGATCAGCAACGCTGCGGTGAATACGTTCCCGGGCCTTGTACACACCGCCCGTCACGTCATGAAAGTCGGTAACACCCGAAGCCGGTGGCCTAACCCCTCGTGGGAGGGAGCCGTCGAAGGTGGGATCGGCGATTGGGACGAAGTCGTAACAAGGTAGCCGTACCGGAAGGTGCGGCTGGATCACCTCCTTTCTAAGGAGCAACTCCCGTCGGTGGGTCACACAGGTGACTCCGCCGCGGGCAGAGCCATTTCGGATTCACACGTAATCCGGTGGTGCTCATGGGTGGAACGCTGACAGTCATCACCGCGCGGGAAGGACCCGAGTGTCCTTCTGCGGTGGTTATATCGGTGCACTGTTGGGTCCTGAGAGAACACGCGAGTGTTTTGTCAGCGACGATGATCGGGAACGAAGGGGTTGTTTCTTCTTCCGGTACCGGTTGTTGTGTGTTGTTTGAGAACTGCACAGTGGACGCGAGCATCTTTGTTGTAAGTGTTTATGAGCGTACGGTGGATGCCTTGGCACCAGGAGCCGATGAAGGACGTGGGAGGCTGCGATATGCCTCGGGGAGCTGTCAACCGAGCTGTGATCCGAGGATTTCCGAATGGGGAAACCCAGCACGAGTGATGTCGTGTTACCCGCGCCTGAATATATAGGGCGTGTGGAGGGAACGTGGGGAAGTGAAACATCTCAGTACCCACAGGAAGAGAAAACAACATGTGATTCCGTGAGTAGTGGCGAGCGAAAACGGAAGAGGCTAAACCGGATACATGTGATACCCGGCAGGGGTTGTGTGTTCGGGGTTGTGGGGTTCGATGTGTCGGTGCTGCCGCGCCGGCCGACAGTGAGAAATCGCCTGTGTTAGTCGAAATGGTCTGGAACGGCCTGTCGTAGAGGGTGAGAATCCCGTAGACGAAAACGCGGTGACTGTCGATTCGAATACCCGAGTAGCAGCGGGCCCGTGAAATCTGCTGTGAATCCGTCGGGACCACCCGATAAGCCTGAATACTCCCTGGTGACCGATAGCGGACTAGTACCGTGAGGGAAAGGTGAAAAGTACCCCGGGAGGGGAGTGAAATAGTACCTGAAACCGTGCGCTTACAATCCGTCGGAGCCTTCGAGCAGTTTGGTCTGCTGGGGGTGACGGCGTGCCTTTTGAAGAATGAGCCTGCGAGTTAGTGGCATGTCGCGAGGTTAACCCGTGTGGGGTAGTCGTAGCGAAAGCGAGTCCGAACAGGGCGTCTGTAGTGGCATGTTCTAGACCCGAAGCGGAGTGATCTACCCATGGCCAGGGTGAAGCGACGGTAAGACGTCGTGGAGGCCCGAACCCACTTAGGTTGAAAACTGAGGGGATGAGCTGTGGGTAGGGGTGAAAGGCCAATCAAACTCCGTGATAGCTGGTTCTCCCCGAAATGCATTTAGGTGCAGCGTCGCGTGTTTCTCACCGGAGGTAGAGCTACTGGATGGTCTAGGGGGCCCACAAGCTTACCGAAATCAGCCAAACTCCGAATGCCGGTGAGTGAGAGCGCGGCAGTGAGACTGCGGGGGATAAGCTTCGTAGTCGAGAGGGAAACAGCCCAGATCGCCGGCTAAGGCCCCTAAGCGTGTACTAAGTGGAAAAGGATGTGGGATCGCTGAGACAACCAGGAGGTTGGCTTAGAAGCAGCCACCCTTGAAAGAGTGCGTAATAGCTCACTGGTCAAGTGGTTCTGCGCCGACAATGTAGCGGGGCTCAAGTACACCGCCGAAGCCGCGGCACTCGCACAACACCCCGGAGGGTCCACGGATCGTCCGGCAGTGGTGCGGGTGGGTAGGGGAGCGTCGTGCAGCCGGGGAAGCGCCGGAGTGATCCAGGTGTGGAGGCTGCGCGAGTGAGAATGCAGGCATGAGTAGCGAAAGACGAGTGAGAAACTCGTCCGCCGAATGACCAAGGGTTCCTGGGCCAGGTTAATCCGCCCAGGGTGAGTCGGGACCTAAGGCGAGGCCGACAGGCGTAGTCGATGGACAACGGGTTGATATTCCCGTACCCGTGTGAACGCGCCCCTGGTGAATCATCGGTACTAACCGTCCAAAGGGTGATCGAGTTCCTTCGGGAGCCGAGAGCCTGCTGCACGGGACCTTCGGTGGTAGTAGCCAAGCGATGGGGTGACGCAGGAAGGTAGTGGGGCCGGTCAGTGGTTGTACCGGTGTAAGCCCGTAGGGCGCGGCACAGGCAAATCCGTGTCGCACACAGCCTGAGAGGTGATGCGTAGCCGAATGAGGCGAATTCCATGATCCTATGCTGCCGAGAAAAGCCTCTAGCGAGCTTTCACACGGCCCGTACCCCAAACCGACACAGGTGGTCAGGTAGAGAATACCGAGGCGATCGAGAGAACTGTGGTTAAGGAACTCGGCAAAATGCCCCCGTAACTTCGGGAGAAGGGGGACCAGTCCCGGTGACCGGACTTGCTCCGTGAGCCGGGGGTGGTCGCAGAGACCAGAGAGAAGCGACTGTTTACTAAAAACACAGGTCCGTGCGAAGTCGTAAGACGAGGTATACGGACTGACGCCTGCCCGGTGCTGGAAGGTTAAGAGGACCGGTCAGCGGAGTTCACTCCGCGAAGCTGAGAATTTAAGCCCCAGTAAACGGCGGTGGTAACTATAACCATCCTAAGGTAGCGAAATTCCTTGTCGGGTAAGTTCCGACCTGCACGAATGGCGTAACGACTTCTCTGCTGTCTCAACCACAGACTCGGCGAAATTGCACTACGAGTAAAGATGCTCGTTACGCGCGGCAGGACGAAAAGACCCCGGGACCTTCACTACAGCTTGGTATTGGTGTTCGGTTCGGTTTGTGTAGGATAGGTGGGAGACTGGGAAGCCCGCACGCCAGTGTGGGTGGAGTCGTTGTTGAAATACCACTCTGATCGTATTGGACCTCTAACCTCGGACCCTGATCGGGTTCAGGGACAGTGCCTGGTGGGTAGTTTAACTGGGGCGGTTGCCTCCCAAAATGTAACGGAGGCGCCCAAAGGTTCCCTCAGCCTGGTTGGCAATCAGGTGTCGAGTGCAAGTGCACAAGGGAGCTTGACTGTGAGACCGACAGGTCGAGCAGGGACGAAAGTCGGGACTAGTGATCCGGCACCGGCATGTGGAAGCGGTGTCGCTCAACGGATAAAAGGTACCCCGGGGATAACAGGCTGATCTTCCCCAAGAGTCCATATCGACGGGATGGTTTGGCACCTCGATGTCGGCTCGTCGCATCCTGGGGCTGGAGTAGGTCCCAAGGGTTGGGCTGTTCGCCCATTAAAGCGGCACGCGAGCTGGGTTTAGAACGTCGTGAGACAGTTCGGTCTCTATCCGCCGCGCGCGTTAGAAACTTGAGGAAGGCTGTCCCTAGTACGAGAGGACCGGGACGGACGAACCTCTGGTGTGCCAGTTGTCCCGCCAGGGGCACGGCTGGTTGGCTACGTTCGGAAGGGATAACCGCTGAAAGCATCTAAGCGGGAAGCCTGTTCCAAGATGAGGTTTCTCACCCCCTCGAGGGGGTAAGGCCCCCGGCAGACCACCGGGTTGATAGGCCGGAACTGGAAGTGCGGTAACGCATGCAGGTGACCGGTACTAATAGGCCGAGGACTTACCACAAAGAAGCTACGCGTCCACTGTGCGGTATCTGAAACAACACACTCACACTCGCTGCGCGAGGAGTCGGAGTAAACGCTGCCCCCCAAAGAATGGGTGGGCCTGCGGCCCCCGACCCACGCGAACAGCGTGCGTGGGTCGTTTCACAGAGTTACGGCGGCCATAGCGGAGGGGAAACGCCCGGTCCCATTCCGAACCCGGAAGCTAAGCCCTCCAGCGCCGATGGTACTGCACCCGACAGGGTGTGGGAGAGTAGGACACCGCCGAACACCCGTTACCGGAAGCCCCCCAACCTCGTTGGGGGGCTTCCGGCATTTCGGCGTTCCCTGTGGGGCGCAGCCGAACCCGTCGGTCCTTCGTCGGGATCAGTCCACCGGGACCGCAAGGCGGGTGACCTCCGACCGCCCGCGCAGGGTGACTTCACCTTTCAGCGACCATCGGATGCGCTCCGCTTCCGCGGCCACCTCTACCGCCCGGGCCGACGCCACCACGTGGCCGGGGAACGTCTTGGCCACGTCCGACAGCCGAGCCGCTTCGTTCACCGGATCGCCGATCACCGTGTACTCGAATCTCTCGTGAGCGCCCACGTTTCCGGCCACCGCGAGACCCTCGGTGACCCCGATTCCCGCCTCGCACTCGGGGACCTCGGTGCGCAACCGGCGGGCCATCTCCCGGGCGGCCGCGAGCGCACTGCCCGCCGCGTCGTCCATTGCGACCGGAGCGCCGAAGATGGCCAGTGCCGCATCGCCCTCGAACTTGTTGACGAACCCGCCGGCCCGGTGCACCTCCTCGACCACCACTTCGAAGAAGCGGTTGAGCAGATGTACGACCTCGGTGGGCGGCCGATCGGCCGCCATTGCCGTCGAGCCGATGATATCGATGAACAGCACCGCGACATGGCGTTCCTCGCCGCCCAGGCGCGGCGACGACGCCAACGCCGCCCGCGCGACGTCCTGCCCGACGTGCCGGCCGAAGACGTCGCGGATCCGTTCGCGCTCGCGGAGGCCGTCGGCCATGCGGTTGAATCCCGCCTGCAGTTCTCCCAGTTCGGTTCCGTCGTAGACGACCACTTCGGCATCGAGGTCGCCCCGCTCGATGCGGGCCATGCCGGACCGCACCGACTCGATCGGCGCGACGCTGGTCCGGGCGGTGAGGAGCATAAGCAACGCCCCCAACAACAAGGCGAGTCCGCCGATCGTCAGGATCGTCACCGCGAACCGGACGGGTGATACGGGACGGACGAAGCTGAAGACCGCCACGAGCATCAGCCCGACGACGGGAACGCCGCTGCCCAGCGCCCAGGCCACCATGATGCGGCCGCTGGTGCCGGTGAGTCGGCGTCGCGGCGTCGCCCCGGCCTCCAAGGCCCGGGCCGCGATCGGCCGCAGGGCGAATTCGCTGAACAGATAGACGAAGCCGCAGACCGTCAGGCCCGCGAGGGCGATGGTGAGGGCGACCTTCGGGATCGTGCGCGGATCCACTACACCGAACGCGGTCGCGAACAGCACCAGCCCCAGCGCCCAGAATGCACCCTGCTGGGCGGTGAGGCGCATCGGCAGCCGCATGGTTGCACGTCGTTCGTCGGGGGTGGGATCCCGGTCCTCGAGGATCCACCGCAGTTGTGCAAGGCCGAGCCGGGTCCCGAAGGCCGTTCCCAGGAGGATGGCCCCGCCGACGTAGACGGGTGCTATGACGCCGGTGACGACGACGAACTCCGGACGCAGCACCGAGGGGCCCGGGACGACGACGTTGATCAACAACGCCGTGATCGCGGCCCCCGCGATGTTCGTGCCGAGCAGCAACAGGGTGAGCAATGTCTGCACGCGAACACGTTGGCGCCGGACGGATTCCGCGGGCGCGCCGAGCAGCGGCGAGCCGAGGGGCGAGGTGCGGCGGGTGCGAGGCATGGTCGTTCGAGAGTAGTCCGGAGCGATCCTCTAGGGTGGCAACGTGCGCCTTGTGATTGCCCGCTGTCGAGTCGACTACGTCGGACGTCTGACGGCACACCTGCCGATGGCGCGTCGGCTGCTCTTGGTCAAAGCCGACGGATCGGTCAGTGTGCACGCCGACGACCGTGCCTACAAGCCGCTGAACTGGATGAGTCCGCCGTGCTGGCTGGTCGAGGAGTCCGCAGACGAGGCGCACGCCCTGTGGGTGGTGACCAACAAGACGGGTGAGCAACTCCGGATCACCATCGACGAGATCGAGCACGATTCGAGCCACGAGCTGGGTGTGGACCCGGGCCTGATCAAGGACGGTGTCGAGGCGCATCTGCAGGAACTGCTCGCTGAGCACGTCGAAACCCTCGGCCCCGGCTACACCCTCGTCCGCCGGGAATACCCCACGGCCATCGGTCCGGTGGACCTGCTGTGCCGGGACGCGGACGGCGGCACGGTGGCCGTCGAGATCAAGCGACGCGGCGAGATCGACGGTGTCGAGCAGCTCACCCGGTACCTCGAGTTGCTCAACCGGGACCCGTTGCTCGCGCCCGTCAGCGGTGTCTTCGCGGCGCAACAGATCAAGCCACAGGCCAAGACCCTTGCGACCGATCGCGGTATCCGCTGCCTCGTGCTCGACTACGACGCCCTGCGCGGCACCGAGAGCAACGAGTTCCGGCTGTTCTGATATGCCCCGCCGCAACGTTCCCCGATCGCAGCGCCGGCGCCGGCCCGATATCGGCGGGTCGACGTTCTCCGGGGCCACCTCCCGCACCGAATGGGGGCCGTCCGGCGCGGAGTCCGAGCGCTACACCGTGCGCACCGTCCCCGGGTCGCGAGCAACGAAGGCGTACCGGTGCCCCGGCTGCGATCACGAGATCGCGCCGGGAACCCCCCACGTGGTCGCCTGGCCCACCGACGACATCGGGGGCGCCGACGAACGCCGACACTGGCACAACGGATGCTGGGCCGGCCGCGGTACCCGCGGACCGACCCGGCGGTGGTCCTAGTGACGGCTCAGCCGTCGGGTCCTAGTGACGGCTCAGCCGTCGGGTCAGTTGCGGACCTTGCTGGCCACTGCAGGTGAGCGGCCGAGGCGATCGGTGGGCGGTGCCTCCTCGTCGGACCGTGCCTCCTTCGCCGAGCCGGCTTCGCCGTCGCTGCCCTCCGGCTTGCCGCCGGCCGCCGGGAGTTCCTTGGTGGCCGGTTCCTTCTCGGATTCCCCGGTGGCGATCTCCTTGGTCGCGTCGGCCTCGCCCTCGGTGGTGAGCGCATCCCGGTCGCGGTCGAGCAGCTCGCCCTCGCGCGTCACGGCGGCGAGCATCGACGGCACGGCCTCGAGCTGACCGCGTACCCCGTCCAACTGGCTGAGGATGCGGCCGCGCAGCACCCGCAGTTCCTCGGTCAGATCGCGGGCGTTGGCGATCTTCCGCTCGGACTGTTCGGTGGCGATCTCGAGCCGGCGTGCCGCTTCGCGGGACGCGATCTCGAGACGCTGCTCGGCCTCGGCCTTGCTGGTGCGCTCGAGCTCGTCGAGGGCGCCGAGGACCTTGCTGCGGCGCTCGCTCATGGCGATCTCGAAGTCCTGCTGGACCCGGTCCCGCTTGGCTTCCGCCTCCGCCGCCAGGCGATCGCGCTCCGCTTCGGCGGCGGCGATGATCCGCGCGGCCTGGGCACGCGCCTCCGCCATCGTGCGGGCGTGCTCCGTCTCGAATGCCTTACGCCGCTCGGCGAGCTCGGCGATCATCGCTTCGTAGTCCCCGCGCAGCCGGATGCCTTCCTGCTCGGCCAGGGAGATCATCTCGGCTGCGTCGGCCTCGGCCCGTGCCCGCAGCTCGGACGCCTCGTCGGAGGCGAGGCGCAGCATGCGGGAGATGCGGTCGCTCATGCCCTCGGCCGTGGTGGGCGGCACCGACAGCCGATCGACGTCCTTGCGCAGCTCGTCGATCTCGTTGCGGGCGTTCTCGAGCTGTCGAGCCAGGTCGCGAGCCTGCGCGGCGGCCGCATCCCGGTCCGTGGCGGTCACGCGCAGCTCGGCCTCGAATCTGGCGAAGTAGTTGGTCACCTCGTCGCGGTCGAATCCCTTGCGCACGATGGAGAAGGGCAGGTGGCTTGGGGTGCGATCGCGATCGAAGACCATGGCGCCAATCTACCTGCTCGAAGCGGCCGGAGCTGCGCGTGCCGCCGCGTTGTGCTAATGCTGCGGCGGTGTGAACCCGGCGAGTCGGCCGGGTGAGATGGGGGCGGTCAGTGCGATCCGTGCGCAGCAGGTTCGACGAGCTCGACGAGCACGCCGCCGGCGTCCTTGGGGTGGAGGAAGTTGATGCGGGAATCGGCGGTGCCGCGTCGCGGGGCGTCGTACAGCAGGCGCACGCCGCGCGCGCGGAGCTCGGCGGACACCGCATCGAGGTCGCTGACGCGGTAGGCGAGCTGCTGCAGGCCGGGCCCGCTGCGGTCGATAAACTTCGCGATCGTCGAGTTCTCGTTCAGCGGGGCGAGCAGCTGGATCGCGGTCGCGCCCTCCGGCGAGCCGGGAACCGACAGCATCGCCTCGCGCACGCCCTGCTCCTCGTTGACCTCCTCGTGGGTGGAGACGAGCCCGAGGTTCTCGGCGTACCAGGTGAGGGCGGCGTCCAGGTCGGGGACCGCGATGCCGACGTGGTCGATGGCGGTCACGAGGCCGGAGGTCAGCGCCGCGAGCGGAGTCGGAGTGGGGGAGGTCTCAGTCATGAATAAAGACGGTAGCGCTAACGTTAGATCAGTATGCGTCGGGATGGGCTTGCCGGCCTCGAGCCCGCGCGGAAGCCGTCACTCCCACCACCGGAGGAAATCCTCGTGACCAGTTCTGTCATCGTTGCCGGAGCCCGGACCCCGATGGGGCGTCTGCAGGGCGCCCTGAAGGACTTCTCCGGTTCGGACCTCGGCGGGGTCGCCATCGCCGGTGCCCTCGCCAAGGCCGGGGTGGCCCCGGAGCAGGTCGAGTACGTGATCATGGGTCAGGTGCTCACCGCCGGCGCCGGCCAGATCCCGGCCCGGCAGGCCGCGGTGGCCGCCGGCATCCCGATGGACGTGCCCGCCCTGACCGTGAACAAGGTGTGCCTGTCCGGGATCGACGCGATCGCGCTGGCCGACCAGCTCATCCGCGCCGGCGAGTTCGACATCGTCGTCGCCGGCGGCCAGGAGTCGATGAGCCAGGCCCCGCACCTGCTCGAGCACTCCCGGGCCGGGTTCAAGTACGGCGATGCGACCCTGCGCGACCACATGGCCTTCGACGGGCTGCACGACATCTTCACCGACCAGGCCATGGGCAACCTCACCGAGGCCGCCAACACCGGCACCCGGTTCGTCTCCCGCGCCGAGCAGGACGCCGTCGCCGCCGCCAGCCACCAGCGGGCGGCCCGCGCGCAGAAGGACGGGCTGTTCGACGCGGAGATCGTGCCGGTGTCGATCCCGCAGCGCCGCGGCGAGCCGGTCGTGGTCACCGCCGACGAGGGCATCCGCCCGGAGACCACCGCCGAGTCGCTGGCGGCGCTGCGGCCGGCGTTCGCGAAGGACGGCACCGTCACCGCCGGGTCGGCCTCGCAGATCTCCGACGGGGCGGCCGCGGTGGTGGTGATGAGCCGGGCCAGGGCCGAACAGTTGGGTCTGTCCTGGCTCGCCGAGATCGGCGCGCACGGGGTGGTCGCCGGCCCGGACTCGACGCTGCAGTCCCAGCCGGCCCGGGCGATCGCCAAGGCCTGCGCCCGGGAGGGCCTGGACCCGGCCGGGCTGGACCTGGTGGAGATCAACGAGGCGTTCGCCGCGGTCGGGATCGCCTCCGGCCGCGAGCTGGGGCTGGACCCGGCCCGGATCAACGTCAACGGCGGCGCCATCGCGCTGGGGCACCCGCTGGGGATGTCCGGGGCCCGGATCGTGCTGCACCTGGCGCTCGAACTGGCCCGCCGCGGCGGCGGTGTCGGGGCCGCGGCCCTGTGCGGCGGCGGCGGCCAGGGCGACGCCCTCATCGTCCGCGTCCCCAAGGCGTAGACCGCGTCCAATACTCTCGTCGCCGCCCCCGCGCACCGCGTGGGGGCGGTGACGTCTCTCACAGCAACGACAGCTCGTCGTAGCCGATCGGCACAATGGTGTGCATGGCGAACTTCTTCGATCTCAGCACCCCGGCCAAGCGGTTCCGCTTCGTCGCCGTCCTCGAGGCCTTCACCTGGGCCGGCCTGCTCGTCGGCATGGCGTTCAAGTACCTGCCCGAGAACGGCAACGAGATCGGGGTGAAGATCTTCGGCCCGCTGCACGGCGGCGTGTTCGTGGCCTTCGTCCTCGTCGCCCTCCTCACCGCGCGGGCGCTGAAGTGGAACCTGGTCACCACGGGCCTGGCCCTGATCTCGTCCGTCCCGCCGTTCGGCACGATCGTCTTCGAATGGTGGGCTGTGCGCACCGGCCGGCTCGCGGAACTGTCCGCGCAAGCGCGTCCGGTGGACGCGCCCGCACTCGCCTGACCTGCTGTCCCCTGTCGCGCGGAACGTGACAGACTGGACGGCGTGACTCGACCAGGTTCCCGTCCTGCAGCACGTTCCGCCGCGACCGCCGCGGCGATGTCCGGCGCGGTGGATCTCGCGCCCCTCAAGGAGCGGTCTACCGCGCCCCCACCTCCGTCGCAGCCCGGCTCCGGCACCGGCCCCCAGTCCGGTTTCACGCCCGTCGTCGACGTTACCGAGGCCACCTTCGAGGCCGAGGTGCTGCAGCGCTCGATGCAGGTCCCCGTCATCGTGGACCTGTGGGCCACCTGGTGTGGCCCGTGCAAGCAGCTCTCGCCGGTCCTCGAGAAGCTGGCCCACGAGGGCGGCGGCAGCTGGGTCCTCGCGAAGGTCGACGTGGACGCCAACCCGCGGATCGCGCAGGCGTTCGGTGTGCAGTCCGTGCCGACCGTCGTCGCGATCGCCGCCGGGCAGCCCCTCGCCGACTTCCAGGGCGTGCAGCCCGAACCGCAGCTTCGGCAATGGCTCGCCGCCATCCAGGACGCGGTCGCCGGAAAGCTGTCCGGCCCGCCCGGCGCCGAGCCCGTCGAGGAGCAGGAGGATCCGCGGTTCGTCGCCGCCGAGCAGGCCCTCGAGGCAGGGGACCTGGCCGGTGCCGAGGCGGCGTACGAGCTGATCCTGAACTCCGAGCCCGCCAATGCCGACGCTCTGGCCGCGCTGCGGCAGGTCCGGTTCCTCGCCCGCGCTCAGTCGGTGCCCGAGGACGCGATCGCCGCGGCCGACGCCGCCCCGGCCGACCTCGAGGCGCAGCTCGTCGCGGCCGACGCCGAACTGTTCGCCCAGCAGCCCGAGGCTGCCTTCACCCGGCTGATCGGGTTCGTCGCCCGCAGCGCCGGCGACGAGAGGAACGCCGCCCGCACGCGGCTGCTGGAGCTGTTCGAGCTGTTCGATCCCGCCGAGCCGTTCGTCGTCACCGCGCGCCGCAAGCTGGCGTCGGCGCTGTACTGATCGGTTCCCGACCCGCGGTGGCGGTCCGGCTTCCCGGGCCGCCACCGCGCGTCGGTCAGTGGTAGCGGCCCGAGCAGGCGGCCTCGCCGCCGAGAACCCCGGTGCGGAACGCGTCCACCCGGGAGAATCCGCTCGGCACGGTGTTGCCGTTGACGTCGCTGGCGGCGAGGCCGTCGGTCAGCAGGCCGGAGACCGCCTCGTCCAGATCGCCCGGCGACAACCACACCATGTCCTCGGCCGGCTGGGCGCCGGTGCTGTCGGGGCTCAGTTCCGCGCTGATCACGCCGGCGAGGCAGGCAGCCCGCAGCGCCGTCTGGGGGTCGACGAGCGACTGGCCGGCCGCGTTCTGCACGGCCAGGGCGTACCGGGAGGCGAGCAGCACGTAGGCGGCGTAGTCGCCCCGCACGTCGGTCGTGATCCCCCCGGCGCCGGTCTGCAACGGGGTACCGCGGTCCGCCAGCTCGTCGACGTCCACCCCGATGGTGTTGGTGGCGGGACAGTACGACACCGGCGACGTGGCCTTCGCGTCCGGACAGCCGAGGTCGGCGCCGGACAGGTCGAGCTCCGGTTGTTCCGGCAGATCGAACACCCGGCGGAACGAGGCCATCAGCGCCTCCACCGACTCCTCGGTCACGGGAAGTTCGCCGTCGTCGGAACTGTCGAAGAACTGCGGCAGATCGGCGCGCCGGGACTCGATCTCGGCGGCGTCGATGCGGGTGCACGATCCCGCACCGTCGGTGAAGCCGATCTGGAACGCGGTGACCCGCTCGAATGCCGACCCGTGGATCGCGTCCGGGTCGTTGGGGTCGCTGTCGCGGAAGGAGACCATCGACGCCAGCACCGAGTTCAGCCCGTCCGAGGTGTTCAACCGGAAGTGCTCCGAGTTGCCGGCGGCGACGTGCCGCATGAAGGCGCCTGCGAAGCAGTCCGCCTGCTGCTCGAACACGATGCCCGGATCGTCCTCGGCGACCGTCCCGGCCTTGAACTGGACGGCGTGCCCGTACTCGTGGGCGAGCACCGTCACGGCCGCCATCGGGCCGAACGTCTCGATGAGCTGCGGCATCAGGTAGGTGCGGTCCCACCCGATGACGTCGTCGCGGTTGCAGTACGCGGCGTTGATGAACTCGAAGGTGGATTCGCCGCAGAACCTCGGGCCGCGCTCGTCGGGATCCCACGAGGCGATCGTGCCGACGGGCTCGAACGCGCCCCGGGCGATGCGCGGGAACTCCTCGTTCCAGTAGGCCTCGATGTCGGCGACCGCGTTGCCGGCGAGGACGTCGACGTCCCCGCCGTCCGAGTTCTCGATCGTCACCTGTGCGTCCGGGGCGGCGGGCCGCGGGCCGCTCGGGCCCGAGGACACCGGCAGGCCCGCCACCGAGAACGGGTTGTCGTAGATGGAGACGGCGGTGCCCTCGATGCGAGCGGCACATCCGGCGAGCACCATCACGGCCAGCGCCGGTACCGCGAGGCGGAACGGCAGCCGCGTCCGAGTCACCTGTTCTTCTCCTGTCGTCCGAGGACGGCGGTCACCGCTGCAACGTCAGCCAGATCGCACCGTAAGCAGGCAGCGTCACCTCCGCCGACGCCGGGCGCCCGTGCCAGGAGCGTGCCGTGGCCGTCACGGCGCCGAGGTTGCCGACGCCGTTGCCCTGGTAGGCCGTCGAATCCGTGTTGAGGATCTCCGACCACTGTCCTGTTTCGGGTAGTCCGACACGATAGTCCGAATGCGTCGATCCGGAGAAGTTGAACAGGCACGCCACGACGGAACCGTCGCTCCCGTGACGGAGAAAGCTCAGCACGTTGTTCGCCGAGTCGTTGGCGTCGATCCACGAGTACCCGCTCGGCGAGGTGTCCAGCGTCCACAGGGCGGGGTGCTCACGGTAGATCCGGTTGAGGTCGGCGACGAGCCGGTGCACGCCCTGGTGCAGCGGTCCGTTGTGCGGATCGTCGAGCTGCCACCAGTCCAGGCCCCGCTCCTCGGACCATTCCGCGGTCTGGCCGAACTCCTGCCCCATGAACAGCAGTTGCTTGCCGGGGTGGGCCCACATGTACGCGAGCAGGCCGCGCAGGCCGGCGGCCTGCTCGCGGTCGCCACCCGGCATCCGGGTCCAGAGCGTGCCCTTGCCGTGCACGACCTCGTCGTGGCTGACAGGCAGGACGAAGTTCTCACTCCAGGCGTACACCAGCGAGAAGGTGATCTCATGGTGGTGGTACGTGCGATGCACCGGGTCCCGGCCGATGTACCCGAGGGTGTCGTGCATCCAACCCATGTTCCATTTCATGGAGAACCCGAGCCCGCCCGCATGGGTGGGCCGGGTGACGCCGGGCCATGCCGTGGACTCCTCGGCGACGGTGACGACGCCGGGGTGGAGCTTGTGCACGGTGGCGTTCATCTCCTGCAGGAAGGCCACCGCCTCGAGGTTCTCCCGGCCGCCGTACACGTTGGGGGTCCAGCCGCCCTCGGGCCGCGAGTAGTCGAGGTACAGCATCGAGGCGACGGCGTCGACGCGCAGGCCGTCGATGTGGAACTCGTCGATCCAGTACAGCGCGTTGGCGACGAGGAAGTTGCGCACCTCCCGGCGGCCGAAGTCGAAGACGTAGGTGCCCCAGTCCAGCTGCTCGCCACGCCGGGGATCGGGGTGTTCGTAGAGGGCGCTGCCGTCGAAGCGGGCCAGGGCCCACTCGTCCTTCGGAAAGTGGGCGGGCACCCAGTCCACGATCACGCCGATGCCGGCGGCGTGCAACCGGTCGACGAACGCACGGAACTCGTCGGGCGTGCCGAAGCGGGCGGTGGGGGCGTAGTACGAGGTGACCTGGTATCCCCACGATCCGCCGAAGGGATGCTCAGCCACCGGCAGCAGCTCGACGTGGGTGAAGCCGGCCGCCGCGACGTACTCGGCGAGCTGGTCGGCCAGCTCCCGGTATCCGAGACCGGGACGCCACGAGCCGAGGTGCACCTCGTAGACGCTCATCGGCTCCTGCCACGGCCGGGAGTCGGCCCGGGCGGCGAGCCACGCGTCGTCGCCCCACACGTAGCTGCTGTGGTTGACCACGGAGGCCGTCGCCGGCGGCACCTCGGTGGCGAACGCCATCGGGTCGGCCTTGTCCTGGACCGAGCCGTCGCGGCCGTGGACCCGGAACTTGTACAGCGCACCCGGCTCCACGTCGGGCAGGAACAGTTCCCACACGCCGCTGGAGCCGAGCACCCGCATCGGCGCGAGCCGGCCGCTCCAGCCGTCGAAGTCGCCGACGACCGTGACGCCGCGCGCGCCGGGCGCCCACACCGCGAACGACGTGCCGCGGACCGTGCCGTCGGGGGTCTCGTACGAGCGCTGATGCGCCCCCAGGATCTCCCACAGCCGCTCGTGCCGGCCCTCGGCGAACAGGTGCAGGTCCAGCTCCCCGAGCGTGGGCAGGAACCGGTACGGGTCGGCGACGACGACGGTGTGCTCGAACGGGTAGGTCACCACGAGCCGGTAGTCCGACAGGTCGTGCACCGGGACGAGCGCGCTGAACACGTCGTGGCCGAGAGGCTCGAGTGGGTGATCGATGCCGCCGATGCGCGCCGCCACCTTCTCCGCGTGGGGACGCATGGCCCGGATGATCGTGCCTTCCGGATGCGGGTGGGCGCCGAGCACCGAGTGCGGATCGTGGTGCTCGCCGGCCGCCAGCCGGGCGAGGTCGTGCGGGTTGGGGGAGTGGCGTCGAGTCGGGGGCACTGTCACGAGTTGCTCCTGTAGGCGAGGGTGGTTCGCGTCGGTACACCGATCGGGGGCAGCGCCAGGATGTGCGCCACCGCGCGCCAGGGTTCGAGCCGGACGAAGTTGGCCTGGCCCCACGAGTACTGCGCGCCGGACACCTCGTCGAACACCGTGAGCTGGTCGTGCCATTCGTGGCCGAGCGCCGGCATGTCCAGCCAGACGGTGCCCTGCTCGGCGCCGAACGGGTTGAGGTTGATCACGGTGAGGACCGAATCCCCGGTCCGGGGATCGAATTTCGAGTACGCGATGAGGGCGTCGTTGTCGATGTGGTGGAAGTGGATGTTGCGCAGCTGCTGCAGGGCCGGGTGGGCGCGCCGGATCCGGTTGAGCGTGGCGATCCACGGCTCGAGGGATTCGCCGCGGCGGCGGGCCTCGTCGAACCGTCGCGGACGCAGCTGGTACTTCTCCGAGTCGAGGTACTCCTCGCTGCCGGGTCGCAGCGGGACGTGTTCGTAGAGTTCGTAACCGGAGTACACCCCCCACGACGGGGCGAGCGTGGCCGCGAGGGCCGCGCGCAGAGCGAACATTCCGGGCCCGCCGTGTTGCAGCGACTCGTGCAGGATGTCGGGCGTGTTGACGAACAGGTTCGGGCGCGCCTCGTCCGCCTTCGCCGCGATCTCCTGTCCGAATTCGGTCAGCTCCCACTTCGCCACGCGCCAGGTGAAGTACGTGTAGGACTGCGTGAACCCGCGTCGGGCGAGGCCGTACATGCGGGCGGGACGGGTGAAGGCCTCGGACAGGAACAGCACGTCGGGATCGGTGCGCTTGACCTCGGCGATCAGCCACTCCCAGAAGTTCGGCGGCTTGGTGTGCGGGTTGTCGACCCGGAAGATCTTGACGCCGAAGCTGATCCAGTGCCGCACCACGCGCAGCACCTCGGCGTAGATGCCGTCCGGATCGTTGTCGAAGTTGACCGGATAGATGTCCTGGTACTTCTTGGGCGGGTTCTCGGCGTAGGCGATCGTGCCGTCCGGCAGGACCGTGAACCACTCGGGATGCTCCTTCGCCCACGGGTGGTCCGGGGCGCACTGCAGCGCCAGATCGAGGGCCACCTCGAGGTCGAGTTCGCGCGCCCGGGCGACGAAGGCGCGGAAGTCGTCCTCCGTGCCGAGCTGCGGGTGGATCGCGTCGTGGCCGCCCTCGTCGGAGCCGATGGCCCAGGGGGAGCCCACGTCGTCCGGGCCGGCGGTGAGGGTGTTGTTCGGTCCCTTGCGGTTGACCTTGCCGATCGGGTGGATGGGCGGCAGGTACACCACGTCGAAGCCCATCGCGGCGACCCGCGGCAGTTCCTCCGCGGCGGTGGCGAAGGTGCCGTGCCGTGGCGTGCCGTCCTCGTTCCACCCGCCCGTCGAGCGGGGGAAGAACTCGTACCAGGAACCGAACAGGGCCCGTTCCCGATCGACCACGGCGGTGTACGCCTTCCCGCGGGTGATCAGCTCGCGCAGCGGATTGGCCCGCAGGATCTCGGTGATGTCGGCGGCGAAGGCAGGGGCGATCCGGTCGGCGAGCGGCCGCTCCGAACGCAGCGCCGCGGCCACGGCGAGCAGGGCCGGCCGGTTGGGGCGCGGCGCGGTCTTCGCGGCCTTCTCGAACAGGCGGGCGCCGATCTCGATGTCGTTCGCCAGGTCCTCCGGACCCTGGCCGGCGTCGACCTTCGCGTCCACCGCGTGCCGCCACGTGCTCACCGGATCGCTCCAGGCCTCCACCCGGTACGTCCACAGTCCCGGACTGGTGGGGGTGAACACGGCGTGGAAGGTGTCGGGCACCTCGCCGGGAACCATCGGGATCCGGATCAGCTTCCCTTCGCTCTCCGGGTCCGATCCCGGCCCGCGCACGGCCAGGGTGGCGGCGACGGCGTCGTGGCCTTCTCGCCACACGACTGCCGACACGGGAACCACCTCCCCGACAACGGCCTTGACCGGATGTCGCCCTCCCGAGATGTCGGGACGGACATCGTCGATGCCGAGGCGGCCTGTCGCGCTGGCTCCGATTCGACCTGTCACGCTCGCTCCGTTCCGTCTGTCATGCCGGCTCCGTTTCCCTCGCACGGACTGCTGACGAGCCTTCGGATGCGGCCCGTCCCCAACCGTAGTGGAGGTACGCACCGCCGTCCCCTCATGCGACGCGCAATGTCGTCGACGCCCCGCAATAGCTGTTACCCGGGGTCGACGCGACGGAACGAGCGAGCCCCGCGGCGCCGTGTGCCGCGGGGCTCGCGCGTCCGCTCGCGGGGAACGTGGCCCGGCCGCCGGACGGCCGCCGCATTTGCCGGTCTTCCCGGCCGGCCGAATGTCGGTAGTCTTCCCGGGGTGAGAGCCTTGCGTCGGTTCACCGTACGAGCCCACCTTCCCCAGCGGCTGGCCGGACTGGGCCCGCTCGCCGTCAACCTGCGCTGGTCGTGGCACACGCCCACGCAGGACCTGTTCGCCTCGATCGACTCCGCGCTGTGGCGTCGCGTCGAGCACGACCCGGTGCGGATGCTCGGCGAGGTGCCGCCGGCCCGTCTCGACGCGCTCGCCGCCGACGAGGAGTTCCTCGCGCGGCTCGACGCCGAGTCGGCCGACCTCGACGACTACCTCGCGAGGCCGCGCTGGTACCAGCACCAGCAGCAGGAGGGCACCGGGCTGCCGTCCGGCATCGCCTACTTCTCCATGGAGTTCGGCGTTTCCGAGGTTCTGCCGAACTACTCCGGCGGACTCGGCATCCTGGCCGGCGATCACCTCAAGGCGGCCTCGGACCTCGGCCTGCCGCTCATCGGTGTCGGCCTGCTCTACCGCTCCGGCTACTTCCGTCAGTCCCTGACCGCCGACGGATGGCAGAGCGAGCACTACCCGAACTACGACCCGCAGGGCCTGCCGCTGCGGCTGCTGACCGAGGCCGACGGCACCCCTGCCCTGATCCAGGTCGCCATGCCCGGCAATCGCACCCTCACCGCCCGGGTGTGGATCGCCCAGGTGGGCCGCGTCCCGTTGCTGCTGCTCGACTCGGACATCGCCGAGAACGACGAGGAACTGCGCGGGGTCACCGACCGCCTCTACGGCGGCGACCAGGACCATCGCATCAAGCAGGAGATCCTGGCCGGGGTCGGCGGGGTGCGCGCCGTCCGCGCCTACACCCGGATCGCGGGACTGCGCGATCCCGAGGTGTTCCACATGAACGAGGGACACGCCGGGTTCCTGGGCGCCGAACGCATCCGCGAACTGGTCACGGGCGCCGGTCTGGACTTCGACGAGGCGCTCGCCGCCGTGCGCGCCGGCACCGTCTTCACCACCCACACCCCGGTTCCCGCGGGCATCGACCGGTTCCCGGCGGAACTCGTCCGGCACTACTTCTCCGGACCGAACGGCGAGAACGAGTCGGCGCTGCTGCCCGGCCTGGGGGTGGACCGCGTCCTTTCCCTCGGCCGGGAATCGGACCCCCGTGTGTTCAACATGGCCCACCTGGGTCTGCGGCTCGGCCAGCGCAGCAACGGCGTGTCGAAGCTGCACGGCCGGGTCAGCCGCGAGATGTTCGTGGGCCTGTGGCCCGGCTTCGACGCCGGCGAGGTGCCGATCGGGTCGGTCACCAACGGCGTGCACGCCCATACCTGGGCCGCCCGCGAGTGGCTCGAGTTCGCCAACCGTCTCGCCGGTCCCGACCGGGTCGAGGAGGCCCAGGGCTGGGAACTGCTGCAGACGGTCGAACCGCGCGAGCTGTGGGCCACCCGCAACACGTTGCGTGCGCAGCTGGTGGAGGAGATCCGTCGGCGGCTGCGCCGGTCCTGGCTCCAGCGCGGCGCCACCGAGGCCGAACTCGGCTGGGTGGACGGGGTCTTCGATCCGCACGTGCTCACCGTCGGCTTCGCCCGCCGGGTGCCGACCTACAAGCGGCTCACCCTGATGCTGCGCGACCCGGAACGACTGCGGGCCCTGCTGCTCGACGAGGAGCGCCCCGTGCAGCTGGTCGTCGCCGGCAAGAGCCACCCGGCCGACGACGGCGGCAAGGCACTGATCCAGCAGGTGGTGCGGTTCGCCGATGCCGCCGACGTGCGGCACCGCATCGTTTTCCTGCCGGACTACGACATGTCCATGGCCCGGTACCTCTACTGGGGCTGCGACGTGTGGCTGAACAACCCGCTGCGCCCGCTCGAGGCGTGCGGCACCTCCGGGATGAAGTCGGCCCTCAACGGCGGGCTCAACCTCTCCATCCGCGACGGCTGGTGGGACGAGATGTACGACGGCGAGAACGGCTGGGCCATCCCCACCGCCGACGGTGTGATCGACGAACACCGCCGCGACGACCTCGAGGCCAGCGCCCTGTACGAGCTGCTCGAGCGCTCGGTCCTGCCGCGGTTCTACGACCGGGACGGCAGCGGTGTGCCCACCCGCTGGATCGAGATGGTGCGGCACACGCTCCAGAACCTCGGTCCGAAGGTGCTCGCCTCCCGCATGGTCCGGGACTACACCGTGCAGTACTACGCGCCGGCGGCCGCGGCCGCGCGCGAGGCGGTCGCCGACGGGTTCGCCGGAGCGCGCGAGCTCGCCCACTACCGGCGTCGCGTCGAGGCGGCATGGCCGGCCGTGCGGGTGGCCCAGGTCGACAGCGCCGGACTGCCGGACATCCCGGAGATCGGCTCCAAACTGGCCCTGACCGCCCACGTGTACCTCGACGGTCTCCGGGTGACCGACGTGGTCGTTCAGGCCGTCGTCGGCCGGGTCGGGGTCGACGACACCCTGTCCGACGTGGTGACGGTGCCGATGCGGCACACCGGCACGGACCCGCTGGGCGAGGTCTTCGAGGTCGAGGTCGCGCTGCCGATGGCCGGGTCGGTCGGCTACACGGTGCGGGTGCTGCCGCACCACGAGCTGCTCGCGTCGGACGCCGAACTCGGCAAGGTCGTGCTCGCCTAGCTAGCTCTCCGCGCCGGGCCCGCGGCCGCTCGCGTCGAGCAGGACGCGCGCGGCGTCGCGGGCCTGCCGCGCGACGGCGGGAGAACCGGAGATCGCCGCCGTCGCCATCGCCCCGTTGGCCAGGATCGCCAGCTGGTCGCCCAGTGCCGGGGGGCTGCCCGCGTCCGCCACGAGTCCGCGCAGGTAGCGCCGGAACGCGTCCTTGTGCGTGCGGGCGATCTCGGCGACGTCACCGGAGATTCCGCCGAGTTCGCCGAACGTGTTGATGAAGGTGCAGCCGCGGAAGTCGCTGCAGGCGAACCATTCCTCGAGAAAGTCGAACACCGCGAGAACCCGCTCGCGCGGATCGGTGCGGGCATCGACATACCGGCGCAGATCCGTCAGCACGGTGTGATCGCGCCGGGTCAGAACGGCCTCCACGAGCCGGTCCTTGGCGGGGTAGAGCTGATAGAGCCGCTTGAGCGACACCCCGGAGCGGGCCCGGATCGTGTCCATTCCGACGGCCTGGATGCCGTGCTCGTTGAACAGTTCCTCGGCGGCGTCGAGCAGCCGGGTCTGCGCGGTGTCCGCGTCCATCGGGCCCCTCCCTCTTGCATCGAGAACCATCGTTCTCTACGCTACACCACGTACCGGAGAACGCTCGTTCTCCGACCGATCCGAGGAGGACTCATGTCCGCTTCCGTTGTCCGCCACCGCACCGAGACCATCGACGGGCTCGACGTTTCCTACCGCGAGGCCGGGGACCCGGGTGCGCCGGCTCTCGTTCTGCTGCACGGCTTCCCGTCCAGCTCGCACATGTTCCGCCACCTGCTCGGCGAGCTCGCCGACCAGTACCACCTCGTCGCCCCCGACCACATCGGCTTCGGGCGATCGGCGATGCCCGCCGTCGACGAGTTCGACTACAGCTTCGACCGTCTCGCGCAGATCACCGATGCGCTGCTCGACCGGATCGGGCTGACGCGCTTCGCCCTCTACCTCCACGACTACGGCGCCCCGATCGGCCTGCGGATCGCGGCCGGGAACCCCGAGCGCGTCACCGCGCTGATCACCCAGAGCGGCAACGCCTACCGCGAAGGGTTCACCCCGTTCTGGGAGATCCTCTTCGCCCACGCACAGGACCGCGCCGCCCACGAATCCACCGTCCGTGCCCTCCTCGAGCCCGAGGCGACCCGGTGGCAGTACGTCCACGGTGTCCCCGAGGACCGGCTCGACCGGATCGCCCCGGAAGCCTGGCTGCTCGACCAACTGGGCCTCGATCGGCCCGGCAACAAGGAGATCCAGCTCCAGTTGTTCTGGGACTACCAGTTCAACCTCGACGCGTACCCGGCATTCCAGGAGTACTTCCGCGCCTGGCGGCCGCCGACCCTGGTGGCGTGGGGCCGCGGCGACGAGATCTTCGGTCCCGCCGGTGCGGAAGCATTCGCCCGCGACCTCCCCGACGCGGAGATTCACCTGCTCGACGCAGGCCACTTCGCCCTCGAGACCCACGGGCCGGAGATCGCGGACCTCGTCCGTGGATTCCTGGGCCGCACTCTGAACCCGGCCGCACTCTGAGCCCGGCCGCACACTCCGAGACCGAAGGAGAGTAATCGGATGCCACCGCTTCTCGGTGATGCACCGGACGGGTCCCGCCGTGCCCTGGCCGCCGCCCTCGCCCCGGGGGCCGTCGCGCTCGGCGCGGCCGGCGCGCTCGCCGCCCTCGAGAACCTCGCCCACTGGGCGGTGTTCGGGTTGCCGTACGTCGCGTCCGCAGCCCTCATCGCCCTCGCACCCGGCACCCCGGCCGCCCGGCCCGGAGCGATCGTGCGGGCCTACCCTGCGGCCGCGGCCGCGGCGCTCGTCGTCGCGGCCGTCGCCGGTCCGTCGCAGGCCGGCGCCGCCGTCGCAGCGGGACTTGCGGTCGTCGCCATGGCGCTGCTGCGGGCGCCGCATGTGCCCGCCGCGGTGTGTGCCGGGGCGATCGGGCTCACGGACCCGGGGATCGGCTACGTGGGAACCACGCTGGTGCCGGCGCTCCTCGTCGTCCTCGACGTCGCGACCGTCGCCGGGCGGGTGCTGCCCGGATTCGTCTATCCGGCGCGGGTCGCCCGTGCCGGCTGACCGGGACGGTCGCCCGTCGCTGTGCGCACGCCCTCGCTTCGAGGTATAGGACCGCGGGGCGGTGGGTATACACCCGATGCGTCCGACCGAGGACGCATCGGAAATCGAGGAGGAGGATGCACTCGCGACACGCCTCTCAGGCGTTCACATCGACCGGGTTGTTCTACCGCGGGGTCCGCGCCGAGCCGAGCCAGGTGACGATGCTCCGGCAGGCCCTGGACCGGTGGCTGGACCGCCTCCACCTCGAGGTCGAACTCGGGCAGGATGTGCTGCTGGCCAGCTACGAAGCGCTGGCCAATGCCGTCGAGCACGCGTATCCCGACGGGTACGGGGATCGTGTCGGTGCGGTCGACCTGGAGGCCGTCTATCGACCGGGGGAACGTTCCGTCGAAGTGATCGTCACCGATCACGGCCGCTGGCGCACCCCGGAGGATCCGTCCGGCGACAGCTGCCGTGGCCACGGGCTCGCGCTGATCCGGACCCTGACGTCCCACACGGATGTCGTCACCGTCCCCGACGGCACCTCGGTCTCGATGAAGTGGGACGTCTCGACCTCGCCCGCGCTCGTCGCGGCGCCGTGACCCCGTAGTGACGCATCAGCGGTGACCCGGCAGTGACACATCGGCCGTGACCCGGCAGTGACGGACCACCGGCTTCCGGAAGCGCCCCCCTGCGGCGCTGTCCGGAAGCCGGTGGTCCGGTCGGAGACCACCGACGCCGGGAGAACGTCGGTGGTCAGCTCCTGCGGCCGCGCCGGCTCGACGCCCATCCGGGGCGCCGGGGCGAGGCCGCGGTGGCCCTGCGATCGTCGCCGGTCACAGTGTTCCCGTGGTCGTCCGCGAACATCGCGTCGATACGAGCCTTGATCTCGGCCGTGCTCATCGCCGAACCCGGGACGGTGCTCGGGTCGGCGACGTGATTGAGGTGGTTCATCGGTTCCTTGCTCGGGCGGGCCGTCGGAGTCGGGAGTGGGCGAGGTCAGGAGCGGATCATCACCGCTGCGACCGCGACCGTCGCCACCGTGAGAAGGGCGGCCAGCACGCCGAGGGTGAGGGATCGGCTGATCGCGACGGCCAGCCCGCACGAGAGGGTGCCGGCACCGACGATGATGGACGGTACCGAGAGCAGCGGCGAGTTGTCGCTGTGGGGAGCCGGATGGGCGAGGTGAGCCATGGGTGTTCCTTCTTCGCGGATCGTGTCCGGGAGGTACACCTGCTCGGAGCGACGGGCAACCGGGCCTCGAGCGGTGTTCTCCCGAAAACCTGTCCACACGATTCGTGGAGAGTGAGAGAGGAGCACCGGGGGTCGGGGCGGCTCCGATTCGGGCGTCGCCGGGATCTGGGGCGGACGCTCTGTGTACCAGGATATGTGATGTGACGCGTGCGACGCCACCCAAGAACTGTGATGTGTGTCACTATCGAGGGTGTTGCCGACCGGAGGGGGCGCGCCGGTGTTCGACCAGGACGAGTTCATGGCGGTGCTGTCGCGGTTCGCGCGCCTGCTGCCCACCCCCTACGACGTCGGCGCAGCGCTCGACGAGCTCGTCGACGGCGTGACCGCCGTTCTGGGTCTCCTCGGGTGCGGCGTGAGCCTGCAGTGCGAGGGCCGGCTGCAGTTCGTCACCGCGGCCGCCGAGGTGGTGGGGGAGATGGAACGCTGCCAGGAGGAGGCCGGGGTGGGGCCGTGCCAGTACGCGTTCGATCGTGGCGAGCCCATCGCGGTCGCCGACGTGCGGACACGATCAGACCTGTGGCCGGACTACGCCGAGAAGGCCCGCGAGCACGGGATCGCGGCGGTGGCCGGCATACCGATGCAGCTCGCGGACGAGAAGATCGGCGCTCTCGACCTGTACGCGTGCGAACCGCGCGAATGGGCGGATCGTGAGATCGCGGCGGCGCAGATCTTCGCAGACATGGCCACCGGCTACATCGTCAACTCCAACAAGCTGCGGCAGCACGAGCAGCTGAACGCGCAACTGCAGGCGGCGCTCGATTCGCGCATCGTCATCGAACAGGCGAAGGGCATCATCGCCCACGCCCGGAGCACCACCCCCGACGAGGCGTTCCGGCTCATCCGCGGCCACGCCCGCAGCAACCAGGCACCCGTGCGGTCGGTTGCCAAGGCGATCGTCGAGGTGGGCCTGCGGGTCTGATCACCGGGTGCCGCGGCGGCCGCGGTTCTCACACCGGTCGGACGTTCTCCGCCTGAGGTCCCTTCACACCCAGTCCGATCTCGAACTCGACGCGCTGACCCTCTGTCAGCGAGCGGAAGCCCGTCCCCGCGATCTCCGAGTAGTGGACGAAGATGTCGGGCCCGCCGCCCTCCTCCGCGATGAAGCCGAACCCCTTCTCCTCGTCGAACCACTTCACAACGCCCTGTGGCATATCCGAAAAGCCCCCTGTCCCTGCGACCCTCGACTCCGGCGCCTGCGCCGCCTTCGATGCTGCCGCGAAACGGCCGGAAATTCCGGGAAAGTCGTGAACGTTTCGGGATCGGACGCGTCGCGGCCCGGTCAGCCCCGCAGACGGACGAGCGCCTTGCGCACCACCCGCGGATCGGCTGTCTCCCAGAACGGGGGCAGCGACGCGCGCAGATACCCGCCGTACCGTGCGGTCGCCAGGCGGGGATCGAGCACCGCCACGACACCCCGATCGTCCGTGCTGCGCAACAACCGGCCCACGCCCTGCGCGAGCAGCAGCGCGGCGTGGGTGGCCGCCACCGACAGGAAGCCGTTGCCCCCGCGCGCCTCCACCGCCCGCTGCCGCGCCACCAGCAGCGGGTCGTCCGGTCGCGGGAACGGGATCCGGTCCAGGATCACCAGCGACAGCGACGGTCCCGGCACGTCCACGCCCTGCCACAGCGACAGGGTCCCGAACAACGACGTCGGTTCGTCGGCCGCGAACTTCTCCACCAGGGCGCCGGTCGCGTCCTCGCCCTGGCACAGGACCGGCGTGTCCAGGCGCTCCCGCATCGCCTCCGCCGCCGCCTTCGCGGCGCGCATCGACGAGAAGAGCCCGAGCGTGCGGCCGCCGGCGGCCTCGACCAGCTCCGCGATCTCGTCCAGGTACGCGGGGGAGAGCCCGTCGCGGCCGGGGGCCGGCAGGTGCTTGGCGACGTACAGGATGCCGGAGCGGGCGTGATCGAACGGCGATCCCACGTCCAGGGAATTCCACCGCAGGTCCCCGTCGTCCGACGGTGGTTCCGTCCCCGACGCCGCGCCGGTGTCGCTGCGGGCCGGCGACTGCGGCGGCAGCCCCCAGTTGACGGCGAGCGCGTCGAACGAGCCACCCACCGTCAACGTCGCCGAGGTCAGGACGACCGTCGACGCGGCGAACAGCCGGGACCGCAGCAGTCCGCCGACGGACAGCGGCGCCATCCGCACCGTGTGGCGGGTGTTGCCGCGGAACTCGTCGGCGGCGTGCCAGACGACGTCCCGGCGGGCAGCGGGATCCGTCTCCTCGAAGGCGGTCAGCACGCGAACCGCGCAGTCGTGCACCTCGTCGACGTCCGCCAGCGCCTGGTTGCGGGCCGCGGCGGCCTCGGCGTCGAGCCCCGCCTTGGGTGGTCCGATCGCCGTGCACACGGCCCACGCCGCGTCGCGGATCGCGGCCAGCGCCGCGCCCGCGCCCTCGGGCAACTCGTCCCACCGCCCCGGCGGCAGCTCCTCGAGCAGCGCCTCCCAGTTCTCGGCGGCCCCCTCGAGTCGGTCGACGTCCTCGTCCTCGATCAGCTTCACGCAGCGCCGCGCCGCGGCCGAGACGGTGCCGCCGGACAGCTCCGCCGTCGCCACCCCGGTGACGCGGTCCACGAGTTCGTGCGCCTCGTCGACCACCACCACGTCGTGCTCGGGCAGGATCGAGATGCCGCTGATCGCGTCGATCGCCAGCAGCGCGTGGTTGGTGACGACCACGTCGACCTGCCCGGCCTCGGCGCGGGCGATCTCCGCGAAACAGTCGTCGCCGACCGGGCACCGCGACTTGCCCAGGCATTCGCGGGCGGTGACACTCACCTGACGCCACGCCTCATCCGACACGCCGGGGACGAGGTCGTCGCGGTCGCCGGTGCCGGTGGTCGACGACCACTCCGTGATCCGACGCACCTCCCGGCCGATCCGCGACAGGGCGAACGCGTCGAACAACTGGTCGTCCGCAGGCGGCTCCTCGGCCAGACCGGTGTGGATCTTGTTCAGGCACAGATAGTTCCCGCGGCCCTTGAGGATCGCGAAGCGGGGGCGCCGGCCCAGCGCCGACTCCAGCGCGCCGGCCAGCCGCGGCAGGTCCCGGTCCACCAGCTGACGCTGCAGTGCGATCGTCGCGGTGGAGACCACCACCGTCCGGCCCGTCTGCACCGCATACCGCACGGCCGGCACGAGGTAGGCCAGCGACTTGCCGGTGCCGGTGCCGGCCTGGACCGCGAGGTGCTCGCCGGTGTCCAGCGAATGCGCCACCGCCGAGGCCATGGTCAGCTGGTTGCGCCGTTCCTTGCCGCCCAGCGCGTGCACCGCGGTGCGCAGCAGTTCCGGCACATTCGGGAGTTCGGGCACCGCGTCAGGGTACTGGGCACCACCGTCAGGTTCGCGGCCCGACCTGTCCGACCAGGTCCACACCCGCCCCCCGGAGCGCCGAGAGCGCCGACTCGACGGTCGCCTCGCTCACCCCGGCCGTGTACGGCAGCAGCACCCGCGTGTCGAACCCGGCGGCGGTGGCATCGAGCGCGGTCGCCCGCACGCAGTGATCGGTGGCGATACCCACGATGTCGACCGCGGTGACCCCGTGCCCGCGCAGCCACCCGTCGAGGGACTCGCCCGTGTCGTGGCTGCCCTCGAAGCCCGAGTACGCGGCCTCGAACGCCCCCTTGGAGAAGACCGCCTCCACGCGGGTGGTGTCGAGGGCCGGATGGAACTCGGCACCCTCGGTTCCCGCCCGGCAGTGCGGCGGCCACGAGTCCACGAAGTCCGGCTCCTCGGCGAAGTGCGCACCCGGATCGACGTGGTGATCCCGGGTGGCGACCACGTGCGCGTAGTCCTGCGCGTGTGCGGCCAGATACCGGCTGATGTCCGCGGCGACCGCGGCGCCGCCGGCCACGGCCAGCGACCCGCCCTCACAGAAGTCGTTCTGCACGTCGACGATGATCAGCGCCCGCGACAACGTCCTCACCTCACGAATCGGGTCGGCACCGCGGCCTCGCCCGCCGACAGGGTCAGGGCCTCCCACGGGAGACTGATCAGCCCGTGCGCGAGCAATGCCCGGCTCTCCTCCAGCGTAGGCCCGTCGCCGACCCGCTCGCCGTTGCAGACCAGCGGAACCATCAGCTCGTGCACCACCTCGCCGTCGCCCCCCGGTGCGGGCGCGTCCGCCGGGTAGATCACCTCTTCCACCAGCGTGCCGGTCGGGCGGGCGAACCGCACCGCGCGCTTGGCGCCGCCCCGGGACTCCTTGTGCGCGCTGCGCTTCTCCACCGGGATGCCGTCGACCTCGACCAGCTTGTAGACCATCCCGGCCGTGGGCGCGCCCGAGCCGGTGACCAGCGACGTCCCGACGCCGTACACGTCGACCGGCTCGGCGCGCAGACCTGCGATCGAGTACTCGTCCAGGTCACCCGACAACACGATCTTCGTGTTCGTCGCGCCCAGGCCGTCGAGCTGCTCCCGCACCTGCCGGGCCAGCACGCCGAGATCGCCCGAGTCGATCCGCACGGCCCCGAGTCCGGTGCCGGCCACCTCGACGGCCGTGCGCACCCCGTTGGTGATGTCGTACGTGTCCACCAGCAGCGTGGTCCCCACCCCGAGCGTCTCGACCTGGCTCCGGAACGCCGCCGCCTCGTCGCGGCCCGCCCCGGTGGTGTGCACGAGCGTGAACGCGTGCGCCGCGGTACCCGTGCCCGGCACCCCGTACCGGCGCACCGCCTCGAGGTTCGACGTCGCGTCGAAGCCCGAGAGGTATGCCGCCCGCGCACACGCGACCGCCGCCTCCTCGTGGGTGCGGCGCGACCCCATCTCGATCAGCGTGCGGCCGTCCGCGGCGCTGACCATCCGCGCCGCCGCCGACGCCACCGCGCTGTCGTGGTTGAGGATCGACAGGATCAGGGTCTCGAGCAGGACGCACTCGGCGAACGTGCCGCGCACCGCCAGCACCGGCGAACCGGGGAAGTAGAAATCGCCCTCCCGGTAGCCCTCGATGTCGCCGGAGAACCGGTAACCGCGCAGCCACTCCACGGTCGAGGCGTCGAGGAACCGTGCCGCTACGGCCAGTTCCTCCTCGCCGAAGTGGAACGTCTCCAGCGCATCGATCAGCCGGCCGGTCCCACCGACCACGCCGTACCGGCGCCCGGGCGGCAGACGCCTCGCGAACACCTCGAACGTGCAAGGGCGGGAACCGGTGCCGTCCGCGAGCGCGGCCTCGAGCATCGTCAGCTCGTAGACGTCCGTGAACAGGGCGGTGCTCGCCGTCGCGGTGCGCGGCAGAAGGGAATCGGGCACCCGATCACTGTAGAGCGCGGGCCGGGATGCGGCTGTATTGCCGGGCGCCGACGCCGTACCCTGGAGACATGGCGACGTGTTCCCCGACAAGCCCGTTCGGCACCGCCCCCCCGGAGCCGTCCGACGCAGTCACCGTGGCCTCGTTTCCCGCCCTCACCATGGCGGCAGGGCAGGCAATGCCGGCGGAAGCCGAAACCGTCGAGGAGATCGAAGCAGTCGACCGGCCCTGGGTCACCGTCGTGTGGGACGACCCGGTCAACCTCATGCACTACGTCGCGTACATCTTCCAGAAGCTGTTCGGGTACAGCAAGGCCAAGGCCACCGAGCTGATGCTCAAGGTGCACAACGAAGGCAAGGCGGTCGTCTCGAGCGGCTCGCGTGACAAGATGGAACACGACGTGCAACGCCTGCACGCCGCCGGGCTGTGGGCGACGATGCAGCGGGCCGAGTGACCGGCCGCCCGCTCGCCGACCATCCCGACCGCGAAGCCAGGAGGAGCCGACCGACGTGCGGCAGTGGAGCAGGAAGAACTCGCTCGGAGGCGTGAAGCTGCGATCCGAGATGGACGCACACGAGGCGTCGGTGCTGCGCTCGCTCGTCGCATCCGTACTCGGCATGCTCGAAGAACGCGCCGCCGGCGCCCCGCAGGACGACCTCGCCGCCCTCACCGGCCTGCGCACCGGCAACTGCACCCCGCCGGACGTCCCCGCCCTGCAACGGCTGCTGCCCGACTTCCACCGGCCCGACGCCGACGCCACCGTCCATCCCGACGACGAATCCGCCGACCTCAACGGTGCCCTGCGCAGCCTGCACGAACCCGACATCATCGACGCCAAGCTCGCCGCCGGAGCCGTCATCCTGCGCACCGTCCCCGAATCCGGCGGCAAGGTGGTGCTCAGCCCGGAACAGGCCGATGCCTGGCTGTACGGGCTCAACGACCTCCGGCTGGCCCTCGGCACCACCCTCGGCATCGACGACGACACCCCCGAGACGCTCGACGAAGACGACCCGCGGGCCCCGCACCTCGACGTCTACCACTGGCTGACCTGGATGCAGGACTCCCTCGTCCAGGCGCTGCTGCCGTGACGGCCACGCCCGGACCCACCGACTCGCTCACCGACGTCGCCGGCCTGCGCGTGGGGCACTGGCAGGCCCTCGACGCCGACGTCACCCTCGGCTCCGACCACGCCTTCGGCACCGGGCGGGCCACCGGATGCACCGTCGTCGTTCCCGACCGTGCCGTCACCGCCGCCGTCGACGTCCGCGGCGGCGGGCCCGGCACCCGCGAAACCGACCTGCTCGACCCCAGCCACTCCGTCCAGCGCGTCGACGCGGTGCTCCTCACCGGAGGCAGCGCCTACGGGCTCGCCGCCGCCGACGGCGTGATGCGGTGGCTCGAGGAACAGGGCCGCGGCATTCCGATGGGGCCGCCGGGGGCCGTGGTGCCCATCGTGCCGGGCGCGGTCGTCTTCGACCTGCCCGTGGGGGAGTGGTCCGCCCGGCCCACCGCCGACAGCGGATACCGGGCCGCCGCGGCCGCCGGCACGACCGTCGCCCGCGGCACCGTCGGCGCCGGAGTCGGCGCACGCGCCGGCACCCTCAAGGGCGGCATCGGCACCGCGAGCCTGTTCCTGACCGAGGGCCCCGCCGCCGGCGTCACCGTCGCAGCCCTCGTCGTCGCCAACCCCGTCGGAGCGGTGTTCGACCCCGAGACCGGCCTGCCCTGGGGCCTCGGCCCCGCCCGGGCCGCCCGGCTCGGGCTCGTCGCGCCCACCGCAACCGACCTCGCCGCCGCCAACGCCCTCGCATCCAAGGGCACCGCCCTCAACACCACCATCGGCGTCGTCGCCACCGACGCCGACCTGACCGCCGCGGCCTGCCGCCGTGTCGCCGTCGCCGGGCACGACGGCCTCGCCCGGGCCGTCCGCCCCGCCCACTCGCCCCTCGACGGCGACACCCTCTTCGCCCTGGCCACCGGCACCGCGACGCCCCCCGGCGCGAGCCGACCGATCCCGGAGGCCTTCGCGCCCGAACTGCCCGTGCTGGCCGCCGTGTGCGAGGCGGCCGCCGAGGTCGTCCAGCGCGCCGTCGTCGACGCGGTGCTGCAGGCCACCGCGGTCGCGGGTATCCCCGCCTATCGTGACGTGTTCCCCTCCGCCTTCACGGCCGGGATTCCCACGTCGCGCTGAGGACCGCGCTGAGGGCTCAGCCCGGCGTGCCCTCCGACACGCGCTTCATCTGGTCGCCGCAGCAGATCTCCGAATGCGGCATCCCCTCGGTGCAGGGACACGGCTTCTCGTAGACGATCTGCGCGCCGCACTTCTCGCAGGCGTAGCGATCTCCGACGTTTCTCGGCACGACTGCCTCCCGGGTCCGACGGTGCCTCCCACAGTAGCCACCGGGCCGCCGGTCGACAGGGCTTTCACGGCGAAGCCCGACCGTCGCCGCGCACGTGTCGAGCGGTGCGCACGTCGGTAGGCTCGAAAGCCAGGAACACAGCACAGGACACACGCGAAGGGCGAGCGCATGACCGTACCCGACGGTTCCCGTCCCGGGCCCCGGCCCGTCTGGCAGCGCGCGGCGCTCCTGATCGCCGGATTCGTCGCCCTGCTATACGGCATCGAAGCCGTCGACGCCGCCGCGCCCGCCGACCTCGACTCCGCCGGTATCGAACCGAGAACCGCCGACGGGCTGTGGGGCGTGGCGTTCGCACCCGTGCTCCACGCCGACTGGGCGCACCTGAGCGCCAACACCATTCCGCTGCTCGTGCTCGGCTTCCTCGTGCTCGTCTCCGGCATCGGCCGCGGTCTGGCCGCCACCGCGATCATCTGGGTGGTCGGCGGGCTCGGCACCTGGCTCACCGCCGGGTCCGGCTTCGTGCACATCGGCGCGTCGATCCTCGTCTTCGGCTGGCTCACCTACCTGATCACACGCGGCATCTTCACCCGGCAGTCGAGCCAGATCGTCATCGGGGTGATCGTGCTGTTCGTCTACGGCAGCATCCTGTGGGGCGTGCTGCCCAGCGATCCGCGCGTCTCCTGGCAGGGGCACCTCTTCGGCGCCGTGGGCGGCGTCCTGGCCGCCTGGCTGCTCTCCGCCGACGAGCGTCGCCGCCGCCGCCCGCCGGCCGTGCCCACCTCCTCGTTCGGGTGAGACGCACCCCCGCGCAACAACTGACCGATCGGTAGGCTCACAGCGTCGCCGCAACTGTGACATCTCTCGATCAAAACCTGCGTTGGCTTCGTCGCAGCCACAGGGACGTGGCAGCATGACCCCCATGCGCATGACCGTCCTGGGGTGTTCCGGCAGCGTGGCCGGGCCGGATTCCGCCGCGTCGGGCTACCTGATCACCGCCCCGGGCACCCCGCCCCTGGTGATCGACTTCGGTCCCGGCGTCCTCGGGGCCCTCCAGCGCTACGCCGACCCCGGCGAGGTCTCCCTGTTGCTCTCGCACCTGCACGCCGACCACTGCCTCGACATCCCCGGCCTGCTCGTCTGGCGGCGCTATTCCCCGAACCGCCCCACCGGGCGGACCCTCGTCTACGGCCCCTCGGACACCAGCGTCCGCATCGGCGCCGCCTCCGCCGAGATCGCCGGCGAGATGGACGACGTCAGCGACACCCTCGACGTGCGCCCCCTCGCCGACGGCGAAGCCTTCCGCTTCGGCGCGCTCACCATCCAGCCCGGCCGGGTCAACCACCCGCCCGAGGCCTACGGATTCCGCATCACCAGCGACTCCGGGCGCACCGTCGTCTACACCGGCGACACCGGCATGTGCGACGAGGTCGTCGAGCTCGCGCGCGGCGCCGACGTCCTGCTGTCCGAGGCCTCGTGGACCCACGCACCCGACGACCGCCCCGACGGTATCCACCTCTCCGGCGCCGAGGCCGGCATGCTCGCCGCTCGCGCCGAGGTGGGCGAGTTGCTGCTCACCCACATCCCGCCGTGGACCTCGCGCGAGGACGTCATCGCCGAAGCCAAGGAGCAGTACTCCGGGCCCGTCCACGCGGTGTCCGCCGGGGACGTCTACCCCATCTAATAGGCTCGTCCGGGTGACCACACGAGAAGACGGCAGAGCGGACGACGAACTCCGCCCCATCCGGATCACCCGAGGATTCACCAACCACCCCGCGGGCTCGGTGCTCGTGGAATTCGGCCAGACCCGCGTCATGTGCACCGCCAGCGTCGAAGAGGGCGTGCCGCGCTGGCGCAAGGGCTCCGGTCTCGGCTGGCTCACCGCCGAATACGCGATGCTCCCCGCCGCCACCCACACCCGCAGCGGACGCGAATCCGTCAAGGGCAAGCTCGGCGGCCGCACCCAGGAGATCAGCCGCCTCGTCGGCCGCGCCCTGCGCGCCTGCATCGACCTCGCCGCCATCGGCGAGAACACCATCGCCATCGACTGCGACGTCCTGCAGGCCGACGGCGGCACCCGTACCGCCGCCATCACCGGCGCCTACGTGGCCCTCGTCGACGCCGTCGCGTGGCTGAGCGCGGCGGGCCGCCTCACCGACCCGCAGCCGATCTCGTGCGCCATCGCGGCCGTGAGCGTCGGTGTCGTCGACGGCCGCGTCCGCCTCGACCTGCCCTACGAGGAGGACGTGCGCGCCGAGGTCGACATGAACGTCATCGCCACCGACACCGGCACCCTCGTCGAGGTCCAGGGGACCGGCGAAGGTGCGACCTTCGCCCGGTCCACCCTCGACAAGATGCTCGACTCCGCGCTCGCCGGCATCGCCGAACTGTGCGAGATCCAGAAGCAGGCGCTCGACGCCCCCTACCCGGGCACGCTGCCGCAGCCCGTGACCCCGGAGCGGACCAGGAAGAAGTTCGGTGTCTGACAGGGTGCAGGTGCTCGTGGCGAGCCGGAACGCGAAGAAGTTGCGCGAACTGCGGCGCGTCCTCGACGCCGCCGGGATCGAGGGGATCGACCTCGTCGGACTCGACGCCGTGCCGCCCTACGACGAGGCGCCCGAGACCGGCGCGACGTTCGAGGAGAACGCGGCCGCCAAGGCGCGCGACGGCGCGGCGGCGACCGGAATGCCGTGCGTCGCAGATGATTCCGGACTCGAGGTCGATGCCCTCAATGCGATGCCCGGGGTGCTCTCCGCCCGGTGGTCGGGGCGGCACGGCAACGACCACGCCAACACCGAACTGCTGCTCGGGCAGCTGCAGGACGTTCCCGACGAGCGCCGCGGCGCGGCATTCGTCTCCGCCTGTGCCCTCGCCGTCCCCGGTGACGACGGCGAGATCGCGGTGCACGTCGTGCGCGGTGAGTGGCGCGGCTCCATCGTCCACAGCCCGCGCGGCGCCAACGGTTTCGGCTACGACCCGGTGTTCCGGCCCGAGGGGGAGGAGCGCACCGCCGCCGAGCTCAGCGCCGAGGAGAAGGACGCCTCGTCGCACCGCGGGCGCGCACTGGCACGATTGGTGCCCGATCTCGCAGCGCTCGCCCGCTGACGCCCGCCGCCGCGGCGCGAAGCCTGCGCTCCCACGCGAAACAAGAAGCCGCCCACGCAATCGCGTGGGCGGCTTGCTGTTTCGCGCGCCGATCGGCCGGCCGGATCAGACGCCGAAGTCGGCCTTGACCTGCTTCGTGCGCTGGTGCTCGACGAAGAACGACAGGAACGGGATCGTGCCGGCGAGGAGGGTGCCGATCGTGCGGCCCGCGGGCCAGCGCACCTTGATCGCCAGGTCGAGCGTGAGCACCAGATACACCGCGTAGACCCAGCCGTGGACCACGGCGATCCAGCCGGGGACGTTCTCGACCTTCAGGATGTACTTCGCGACCATCTCGCCGGTGAGCACAAGCAGCCACACGCCGGTGATCCAGGCGAGCGCGCGGTACCGCGTCAGGGCCGAGGCAATCTTCTTCCGGTCGGCCTCCGGACGGGACTGCGGCGCGGTCGAACCGCTCGTCTGGTCGGGTGCCTGCTCGGGGGTCGTGCTCACTGAGCGCTCCTATCGGACCTGCGCGCAAGCTGCGCGAGGTAATCGTTGTACTCCAGCATCTGCCGAGCCTCCGGGTCGTCCGGATCGACGGCCGCGTTCGGATCGAGCCCAGTGCGGGGCCGCTGGGGGAGGAGATCCTCGGGGATCTCGGTGGGTTCCTTCGGTTCCGACGCGCGCGGCGCACCCGTGGCCTGGCTCTCGGCGTCCTCGGTCTCGAGTTTCACGAACCGGCGGTAGGCGTAGACGCAGAAGAAGGCGAAGGCGGGCCACTGCAGGGCGTAGCCGAGGTTCTGGAACGTGCCGCCCACGGCCTCGAACCGTGTCCATTGCCAGAAACCCAGACCGAGACAGCCGGCCGTGGCGACCGCCACCAGTACGACGAGGGCAAGGCGACGCGGCGGACGGTTCTCGGACACGTCATCAAAAGTACCCGAGCGGCCCCTCGACCTGCCAAGAGCGGTCGGGGGGCCGTGGGCGAGGTCACGTGGTGCGCGAGGGGGGACTTGAACCCCCACGTCCGAAGACACGGCGTTCTAAGCGCCGCGCGTCTGCCTGTTCCGCCACTCGCGCTTACCAGCGTCACCATACGCGACTACATCCGTCCCTCCTCGCTCGACCTATCGGGCGCCAAAGCGTTTTCTCGCGGCCCAGGTCGGGGTTTGGCTGTGGCAGTTGGGGCACAGGAAGCGGATGTTCTCCGGACGGGAATCATTCGGATTCCCATCGATGTGGTCGACATGGAGTGTTATCGGGTAGTCGCACCATTCAGTGCCGATGCCACACCCCTCGCACTTGTAGGGACGACCGGACTCGATGAGGGCGCGGCGAAGCAGATTCGGTCTCTGTCGGGGAGCGCCGGTCGGTTTGCAGACAAGCACCTCCCTCCATGCGAGACGGTTCAGGGCATGACTGCCCTTGGTGTGCGCCGATCCGGTGAAGTGCGACGTGTCGATGCCCAGCCGTTTGATCCGGCGACTGAGGTGATGGTGCGAACCCCCGCTCGGCACCAGGCCCAAGTAGCGCATGACCCCCGCAACGCTCGTCGAGTTTCGGACCGCATCCTCGAGGACTTCCCGTGTGTACTTCGTCGACCGTCCCATCATCCCCCCTGTATCGAATGTATGTTCGATGCGCGGGACTGTATCGGACGCCGCCGACAAATTGCCGAAAGTGCCCTCATGCACGCGTTTCGCGGTCAGTCAAGATGGTAACGATTGTGTAACGATAAACCTGAGGGATTCCTCAGGTTGATGGACGTCCATGTAGCCGCGCAGCCTGCGCGGACTCTCCCTACCAACCGGTTGCTTCTCCGACCTGCTGTGAGTGATCTCACGTGCCCCTTCGGGGGAGGTAACCCGCGCGGAACAAAACATGAGGAACCCCTCATGATTTTGTGTCACTCTTGGGTAGCCCGAACGAGCAGATCAGAGCCCATCAGAACGCCAACGGCGGCGCGGGCGGCCACGAGACCACGCCCTTGCGGTGTTCAGGAGAGGAACTACACGCGTGACGATCGACGAGACCACACCAGCCGACAACGGACGGAACTCGAAGGCATCACGACGCGCCAGTGACCGGGGCAACGCCCCCGCTTCCCGTAAGGGCGCGCTGGTCGACAAGCTCCTCGCCGGGGAGCCCTACGCACTCGCCTTCGGTGGCCAGGGCGCTCCCTGGCTCAGCTCCCTCGAAGAACTCAGCCGCGACAACGGGCTCGAGCCGGTCCTGACCGAACTGGTCAACGAGGCCACCGCGCTGCTCGCGCCCGTCGCACACGACCTCGTCGTCGTGCGCCCGAGCGGCTTCGACCCCATCGCCTGGATGCTCGAGCAGGAGGTCGCCGACGAGGACGAGACGCCCGTCTCCGGCCCCTCCGAGTCCACGCTGACTTCCGCCGCGGTCTCGCTGCCCGGCGTGTTCCTGACCCAGGTGGCCGCGCTGCGCGCGCTGGCGAACCAGGGCCTCGACGTGACCGCCCAGGCCCCGGCCGCCGTGATCGGCCACTCGCAGGGCGTGCTGGCCGTCGCGGCCACCGAGGCCGCCGGCGCCAAGGACGGGCAGATCCTCGCGATCGCCCAGCTCATCGGTGCCGCCGCCACCCTCGTCGGCCGTCGCCGCGGCATCATCGCCGGCGCCGAGCGCTTCCCGATGCTCGCCGTCGCGAACGTCGACCCCGAGCGCCTGCGCGCCGTCGTCGCCGAGGTCTTCGCCGACCAGGACCCGCAGCGCTCCGCGGTCGTCGCCATCCGCAACGCCCGCCGCCGCGTCGTGCTGTCCGGCCCGCCTGCCGCCCTGGCTCGCGTGCAGCAGCGCTGCGAGGAGATCTCCGCCGCGGAGACCCGCGAGCGTGAGGCGAAGAAGCGCGGCGGTGCCGTGTTCGCCCCGACCTTCGAGCCGGTCTCCGCCGAGATCGGCTTCCACCACCCCGCTCTCGCCGACGCGGTCGAGCAGGTCGCCGACTGGGCCGCCCGCTGCGGCCTGGACGCGGACCTCGCCCGCTCGCTGGCGCAGGAAGTGCTCGTCGACCCGGTCGACTGGGTCGCCCTCGTCGACGACGCCGTCGCGGCCGGCGCCTCGTGGATCCTGGACATGGGTCCCGGTGAGCTGCTGACCCGTATGACCAGCTCGGGCCTGCGTGGCCAGGGTGTGGGCATCATCGCGGCCGCCACCCGCGGCGGTCAGCGCAACCTGCTGACCCCGGGCGCGGAGCCCGAGGTGCCGCAGCCGTGGTCCGCGTTCGCGCCGAAGCCGGTCACCCTGCCCGACGGCCGCCAGGGCGTCGAGACGGCGTTCACGCGCCTGACCGGCCGCTCCCCGATCCTGCTGGCCGGCATGACGCCGACCACCGTCGATCCGAAGATCGTCGCCGCGGCAGCCAACGCCGGCCACTGGGCCGAGCTCGCCGGCGGCGGCCAGGTCACCGAGCAGATCTTCGCCGACCACGTCGAGGAACTGAAGGGGCTGCTCGAGCCGGGCCGCGCCGTGCAGTTCAACTCGATGTTCCTCGACCCGTACCTGTGGAAGCTGCACGTGGGTGGCAAGCGGCTGGTGCCGCGGGCCCGCGCCGCGGGCGCGCCGTTCGACGGCGTGGTCGTCACCGCCGGCATCCCCGAGCTCGAGGAAGCCGTCTCGATCATCGAGGAGCTGACCGAGGCCGGCATCAGCTACGTCGCCTTCAAGCCGGGCACCGTGGCGCAGATCCGCTCGGTGATCCGCATCGCGAACGAGGTGCCGAACTACCCGGTCATCGTCCACATCGAGGGCGGCCGCGCCGGTGGCCACCACTCGTGGGAGGACCTCGACGATCTGCTGCTCGCCACCTACGCCGAGCTGCGCACCCGCTCCAACCTGGTGCTGTGCGTCGGTGGTGGCATCGGCACCCCCGAGCGGGCCGCCGACTACCTGACCGGCCGCTGGTCCACCGCCCACGGCTTCCCGGCGATGCCGCTCGACGGCATCCTCGTCGGCACCGCGGCGATGGCGACGCTCGAGGCGACCACGTCGCCCGAGGTCAAGCGGATGCTCGTCGAGACCCCCGGCACCCCCGACTGGGTCGGCGCCGGCACCGCCTCCGGCGGCATGGCCTCCGGCCGTAGCCAGCTGGGCGCGGACATCCACGAGATCGACAACGCCGCGTCCCGCACGGGCCGCCTGCTCGACGAGGTCGCGGGCGACGCCGAGGCCGTGGCCGCGCGCCGCGACGAGATCATCGCCGCGCTCGACGTCACCGCGAAGCCGTACTTCGGCGATGTCGCCGAGATGACCTACGGGCAGTGGCTCGCCCGCTACCTGGAGCTGGCCGTCGGCTCGCAGGAGGTGGCCGACGCGGCCGAGAACCCGTGGATCGACGTCACCTGGCGTGAGCGCTTCCACGAGATGCTGCAGCGCGCCGAGTCCCGCCTGCACCCGGCCGACCGTGGCCCGATCCCGACGCTGTTCGCCGACGACGCGGCCCTCGACCGGCCGTACGCGGCGCTGGCCGCGCTGACCGAGCAGTTCCCGGACGCCGACTCGGTGGTCCTGCACCCGGCCGACGTTCCGTTCTTCGTCTCGCTGTGCCGCACCCCGGGCAAGCCGGTGAACTTCGTCCCGGTCGTCGACCAGGACGTGCGTCGCTGGTGGCGGTCCGACTCCCTGTGGCAGGCCCACGATCCGCGCTACAGCGCCGATCAGGTCTGCATCATCCCGGGCACCGTCGCCGTCGCGGGCATCACCCGCGCCGACGAGCCCGTCGGTGAGCTGCTCGACCGCTTCGAGAAGGCCGCGGTCGACGAGCTGATCGCGGCCGGCGTCGAGCCGGTGCAGATCGCGGCCCGCCGCCACCAGGACCTCGCGGCCGGCCTGCTCGACGCCGTGCTGTCGGCTCCGGACGTCAACTGGGCCGGCCGGCAGACCGTCAACCCGGTGCACCGCCTCGGTGACCTGGACGAGTGGTCCGTCGAGTCCGACACCGCCGCCGTGCACGGCGCGACGGGCGCCACGCTGAGCGTTCTCGACGCCGAGCACGTGGGCCTGACGGTGCCGCTCGCCGGCGACAAGACCGTCGAGATCCGCCTCACGGTGCCCGCCACCGTGCACACCGGTGGCGCCCCGGTCGTCACCGCGGACGACGCGTCGGCGTCGATGTCGGCGCTGCTCGGTGTCGCCGCGGGGCAGGAGCTGCCCGCGGTGAAGAAGGGCGCGGCCCGCATCACCCTCGGCTGGCTGCCGGAGAAGATCGCCGACCACGCCGGTGTCACCGGTTCGGGACTGCCGCTGAACCTGACCCCGAGCGGCCACGGTGTGCCCGACGTCCTGGTCGGCGCGTGCTGGCCGGCGGTGTTCGCCGCGCTCGGCGCCGCGCAGACCGACGACAGCCTGTCGGTGATCGAGGGCATGCTCGACCTGGTCCATCTCGACCACGCCGTCGACGTGAAGGACGGTCTGCCGACCGATCCGTCGATCCTGGGCGTCAAGGCCGAGGCACGGGACGTGGCCGACACCGACCTCGGCCGGGTCGTCGAGGTGCACGTCGAGATCACCGCCGACAACGGCAACGGCTCGGGTGACACCACGGTCGCCACCCTGATCGAGCGGTTCGCGATCCGTGGCCGCACCGGCAAGGCCGAGCTGGCCGATCCGGTCCGTGCCGGCGGTGCCGTGAGCGAGGACGCGGTGGAGACCCCGCGTCGCCGCCGCCGCGACGCCGTGATCGTCGCCCCGATCGACATGAGCGCCTTCGCGCGGGTGTCGGGCGACCACAACCCGATCCACACCTCGGACAACGCCGCCCTCCTGGCCGGCCTGGGCACCCCGATCGTGCACGGCATGTGGCTGTCCGCCGCCGCCCAGCAGGTCGTCACCGCCCTCGAGGCCGACGCCAAGCTGCCGGCCCGCCGCCTGACGGCGTGGACCGCCCGGTTCCTCGGCATGGTGCGGCCGGGTGCGCAGATCGACGTGCGCGTCGACCGCATCGCGACCGACCGTGGCGCCGAGATCGTCGAGGTGAGCTGCCGCGTGGACGGGGACCTGGTGATGGTCGCCACCGGCCGCACCGCCGCCCCGCGCACGGTGTACGCGTTCCCCGGCCAGGGCATCCAGCGGCCCGGCATGGGCCTGGACGCCCGCGCCCGCTCGAAGGCCGCCCGGGAGATCTGGGATCGCGCCGACAAGCACACCCGCAAGGCCCTGGGCTTCTCCATCCTTGCCGTGGTGCGCGACAACCCGACCGTGCTCAAGGCCCGCGGCGTCACCCACAAGCACCCGGACGGCGTGCTGCACCTGACCCAGTTCACGCAGGTCGCGATGGCGACCCTGGGTGTCGCCCAGATCGCGGAACTGCGTGAGGCCGGCGCCTTCGTCGAGGGTGCGCTCCTGGCCGGCCACTCGGTGGGCGAGTACAACGCGCTCGCCGCGGTCGCCGGGGTGCTGCCGCTCGAGGCGGTGCTCGAGGTGGTCTTCAGCCGCGGGTCGGCGATGCACGCCCTCGTGCCGCGCGACGAGCAGGGCCGTTCGAACTACCGCATGGCCGCGATCCGGCCGTCGCAGTTCGGTGTCGCCGACGCCGATCTCGAGGCGTTCGTCGCCGGGGTCGCCGAGGAGACCGGGGAGTTCCTGCAGATCGTCAACCTGAACCTGCGCGGCTCGCAGTACGCGATTGCCGGTACGGTCGCCGGTCTCGAGGCCCTCGAGTCCGTGATCGAGCGCAAGGTCGCCGAGTTCGGGGGCAAGCGTGCGTTCATCCTGGTCCCGGGCATCGACGTGCCGTTCCACTCGACCGTCCTGCGCGGCGGCGTGGACGACTTCCGGGAGCGCCTGCTGAACCTGCTGCCCGAGCAGATCGATCCCGACATCCTCATCGGCCGCTACATCCCGAACCTGGTGCCCAAGCCGTTCAACCTGGGCCGGGAGTTCGTCCAGGAGATCGCGGACCTGGTGCCGTCGGAGCCGCTGGCTGAGGTCCTCGCGGACTTCGACACCTGGGCGGCTGACCCCTCGAAGCTGTGCCGCGTGGTGCTCGCCGAGCTCCTCGCCTGGCAGTTCGCGTCCCCGGTCCGCTGGATCGAGACGCAGGATCTGCTGTTCGCCGACGAGGCCGACGGTGGCCTGGGTGTCGAGCGGTTCGTCGAGGTCGGCCTCGGCGCCGCCCCGACGGTGGCGAACCTGGCGTCGCAGACGCTGAAGCTGCCGGGCCGCTTCGGGCAGCCGGTCGAGGTGCTCAACATCGAGCGCGAGGCCTCGATCGTGTACTCCACGGACGTCGATCCGGCGCCGGTGGAGGACGACGAGCCGGCCTCGGCCGACGCTTCCGCTGCCGCTCCGGCCGCGGCCGCCGCTCCGGCCGCCGCGCCCGCAGCTCCGGCGGGTGGTCCGCGTCCGGACGACATCGCGTTCAAGGCCGCCGACGCCACGAAGGTGCTCATCGCCCTGTGGACGAAGCTGCGCCCGGATCAGATCGGTCCCGCCGACACGATCGAGGCGCTGTGCGACGGCGTGTCCTCGCGGCGCAACCAGCTGCTCGTCGACCTCGGCTCGGAGCTGTCGCTCGGTGCCATCGACGGTGCGGCCGACGCCGACATGGGCGCGCTCGCCGGCACGGTCGATCGCCTGGCCCGCACCTACCGGCCCTTCGGTCCGGTGCTGTCGGACTCGATCAACGACCACCTGCGCAAGGTGTTCGGCCCGTCGGGCAAGCGTCCCGCCTACGTCGCCGACCGGGTCACCAAGGTGTGGGGTCTCGGCGAGGGCTGGGCGTCGCACGTGACCGCGGAGGTCGCGCTGGGCAGCCGGGACGGTTCGTCCGTCCGCGGCGGTGCGCTCGGCGGCCTTTCCGACGGCGCGCTGTCCGACGGTGCCGCCGTCGACAAGCTGATCGACGCGGCCGTGCAGTCGGTCGCCGGCCGCCGCGGTGTCGCGGTGTCGATGCCGTCCGCCGGTGGCGGTGGCGGTGCCACCGTCGACGCTGCCGCGCTCGGCGAGTTCGCCGAGGGCATCACCGGCTCGAACGGTGTGCTCGCCAAGACCGCCCGCCTGATCCTGTCCGAGCTGGGCCTGGCCGACGCGGCCTCGGACCTCGCGGACAAGGCGGACACCGAGCTGGTCGACCTGGTCTCGGCGGAGCTCGGCTCCGACTGGCCGCGGCTGGTCGCACCGGCGTTCGACGCCCGCAAGGCCGTGCTGATCGACGACCGGTGGGCGACGGCCCGCGAGGACCTGGCTCGCATCTGGCTCGGTGCCGAGATCGGCGCGGAGCGGTTTGCCGGTGCGGGTGCCACGGTCGCCGCGCACGCCGCGTTCTGGGCGGGCAAGGCCACCGAGGCCGGCCGCACGGAGCTCGCGCAGGTCTTCGACGCCGTCGCGACGGCCGCCCGGCAGACCGGCGACGCCGAGTACGCGGGCGAGGTCGCCGTGGTCACCGGCGCCAGCAAGGGCGGGATCGCGGCCGCGGTCGCGGCGAAGCTGCTCGCCGGCGGCGCCACGGTCGTGGTCACCACGTCGAGCCTGAACGACAGCCGCCTCGGCTTCTACAAGGAGCTGTATGCGCGCAACGCACGCTCCGGTGCGGCGCTGTGGGTGGTCCCGGCCAACATGGCGTCCTACGCCGACGTCGACGCCCTGGTGACGTGGCTCGGCACCGAAACCGTGGAGACCGCGGGCGGCGCCAAGAAGCTGATCAAGGAGGCCCTGACCCCGACGCTGCTGTTCCCGTTCGCCGCGCCGCGCGTGTCCGGGTCGATGGCCGACGCCGGTGCCCGCGCCGAGATGGAGATGCGGGTCCTGCTGTGGTCGGTGGAGCGCCTGATCGCGGGCCTGGCCGACATCGGCTCCGACCGTGACGTGGACACCCACCTGCACGTCGTGCTGCCGGGTTCGCCGAACCGCGGCAAGTTCGGTGGCGACGGCGCCTACGGCGAGGCGAAGGCCGCGCTCGACGCGATCGTCAACCGCTGGCACGCCGAGCGCATCTGGGCCGAGCGGGTCACCCTCGCCCACGCCCTCATCGGGTGGGTGCGCGGCACCGGCCTGATGGGCGGCAACGATCCGCTGGTGGAGGCCGCCGAGGCCGCCGGTGTGCGGACCTGGTCGACCGACGAGATGGCCGTCGAGCTGCTGAAGCTCGTCACCGCCGGCTCCAAGGAGGCCGCCGCGGTCGAGCCGCTGGTGGCGGACCTGACCGGGGGTCTGTCGGAGGCCGACATCGACCTGCCGGCCCTGGCCAAGCAGGCGCAGGAGGAGGCCGAGGCCGCGAAGGACGCCGCGGCGGAGCCCGAGCACGCGACGATCGCGGCGCTGCCCGCACCGCCGCGCCTGGACGCGACGCTGCCGGCACCGGAGTGGAACACGCTCGACGTCGACCCCGCCGATCTGGTGGTCATCGTCGGCGCCGGCGAGCTCGGCCCCTACGGGTCGGCCCGTACCCGCTTCGAGATGGAGGTCGACGAGGAGCTGTCGGCCGCCGGTGTGCTCGAGCTGGCGTGGGCCACCGGCCTGGTGGCGTGGGAGAACGATCCCAAGCCGGGCTGGTACGACGCGGAGACCGGCGAGCTGGTGCCCGAGGCGGAGATCGCCGACCGGTACCACGACGCGGTGGTCGAGCGCTGCGGCATCCGCCGCTACGCCGACGACGGCGCGATGGTCGACAACGCGGCGCCGCTGCTGACCTCGGTGTTCCTGGACAAGGACCTGTCGTTCGTGGTGGGTTCCGAGGCCGAGGCCCGCGCGTTCGTCGACGCCGACCCGGAGAACACCGTCGCGCACTCGGTTCCGGACAGCGGTGACTGGACCGTCACCCGCAAGGCCGGCACCGAGATCCGGGTGCCCCGCAAGATGAACCTGACCCGCACGGTCGGCGGCCAGATCCCGACCGGGTTCGACGTCACCAAGTGGGGCATCCCCGCCGACATGGCCGAGTCCGTGGACCGGGTGGGCCTGTGGAACATCGTGACCACGGTCGACGCGTTCCTCTCCAGCGGTTTCACCCCGTCGGAGCTGATGCGCTGGGTGCACCCCTCGTACGTGGCGAACACCCAGGGCACCGGCATGGGCGGCATGACCTCGATGCGGTCGCTGTACATCGACACGCTGCTCGGCGAGTCCCGCGCGAACGACATCCTGCAGGAGGCCCTGCCGAACGTCATCGCCGCGCACGTGGTGCAGTCGTACGTCGGTGGCTACGGCGCGATGGTGCATCCGGTGGCGGCGTGCGCGACGGCCGCGGTGTCGGTCGAGGAGGGCGTCGACAAGATCAAGCTGGGCAAGGCGCAGCTGGTCGTCGCCGGCGGTTTCGACGACCTCGGCATCGAGGGCATCGTCGGGTTCGGTGACATGTCGGCCACCGCGAAGTCGGACGACATGACAGCCAAGGGCATCAGCGATCGCCGGTTCTCCCGGGCCAACGATCGCCGGCGCGGCGGTTTCGTCGAGTCCGCCGGTGGCGGCACGGTCCTGCTCGCCCGCGGCGACCTGGCGCTGGAGATGGGCCTGCCCGTCCTCGGTGTGGTCGCGTGGGCAGGGTCCTTCGCCGACGGCGTGCACACCTCGATCCCGGCTCCGGGCATCGGTGCCCTCGGCGCCGGTCGCGGCGGGCTCGAGTCGGGCCTGGCGCGGGAGCTGCGCAAGCTCGGCGTCACCGCCGACGACATCGCGGTGATCTCCAAGCACGACACCTCCACGGCGGCCAACGACCCGAACGAGGCGGAGCTGCACGAGCGTCTGGCCGGGTCGCTGGGCCGCAGCGAGGGCGCGCCGATGTTCGTGGTGTCGCAGAAGTCGCTGACCGGTCACGCCAAGGGCGGCGCGGCGGCGTTCCAGCTGATCGGCCTGTGCCAGGTCCTCAGCCAGGGCGTCGTCCCGCCGAACCGCAGCCTGGACTGCGTCGACGACAAGATGGCCGAGTTCGAGCACCTGGTGTGGCCGCGCACCCCGCTGCGCTTCGGCGAGCGGTACGCGCTCAAGGCCGGTCTGCTGACCAGCCTCGGGTTCGGTCACGTGTCGGGGCTGATCGCGGTGGTCCACCCGCAGGCGTTCGTCGAGGCGATCCCGGCGGAGCGCCGGGAGGCCTACGTGGAGCAGGCTCAGGCCCGCGCCGTCGCCGGTAAGCGCCGCCTCGCGGAGGCGATGACCGGGGGTGCGGCCCTGTACCAGCGGCCCGCCGACCGTCGCTTCGGCGGGGACTCGGTGCCGGCCAAGGCGGCACGCCAGCTCGAGGCCGACGTGCTGCTCTCGCCGGAGGCACGACTGGGTGACGGCGACGTGTACCGTTCGGGTCTGCCCGGCTGCAAGTAGCCGCCGGCCGCACGGTCACAGAGAGCGGGTCACGGGACGGATGGGAGTTGCGGGGATCGGGTTCGACCTGGTCACGGTGTCGGAGTTCGAGGAACAGCTGGGCCGGGCAGGCACGGCGATGCTCTCGAACTTCACCCCGGGCGAGCGTCGCGACGCGAACACCCGCAGCTCCCGTCCGGGCCGGCACTTCGCCGCCCGGTGGGCGGCGAAGGAGGCGCTGATCAAGGCGTGGTCGGCGTCGCTGTTCGGCAGCCCACCGGTGCTGCCGGAGACCGTGCACCGGCAGATCGAGGTGGTCTCCGACGCGTGGGGCCGACCCGGGATCCGGCTGCACGGCGACGTCGCCGAGCACCTGACCGGGGTGCGGATCCACGTCTCGCTCACCCACGACGGAGACATGGCCGGCGCGTTCGTCGTGCTCGAGGACGACCCGCAGGCGTAGGAGTCTGCGGGAGAATTCCGCGTCAGGCGGGGGAGGCGTGCGTCTCCTCCGCCTGACGCGTTTCCACCTGGCCGTCGTCCTCCGGGACCGGCCGCTCGGTCTCCTCCGCCCGGGCGGCGGCCTCACGGCGCCTGCGCCGCTTGGCGCTGGTGCGTGACTCCTTCTCCGCCACCATCAGATACGCACCCATCAGCCGCTTGAGCTCGACGACCGCGTCGGCGTGGCTCTGGTCGTCCTGCACGGAGAAGTTCAGCATCGAGTAGACGACGTGCACGAGCACCTCGGCCATCAGCGTGCGACGCTCGCGCGGGGTGTCGGGCATGAGCGGAGCCAGCATCCGCGCGATCTGCTCGGCGAACTCCTTCTCGTGGATCGCGCCGGTCGCCCGGGTCGACGGGGTGGACTGCATCGCGAGCCACACCTCCCGCCGCGAGGGGTCCGACATCCACAGCCCGGCGAGATGGTCGACGAAGGCGTTGAGGAACCGCAGCCAGTCCACGGAGGGGATGACGCCGTCGAACTTGGCGAGCTCGTCCTGCACACCCACCAGGTCCTGCCGGTTCAGTTCACACACGATGACGTACTTGTTGGCGAAGAACTGGTAGAGGGTTCCGATGGGGACATCGGCACGGGCAGCCACCTCTTCGCAGGTGAACGACTCGAAGCCGACCTCGGTGAGCAGTTCGCGGGACGCGGCGAGCAGCGCGTCGAACTTGCGCCGGCTGCGCTCCTGCGTCGGGCGACGGCGCGGCACGAGTTCCTGGGGCGCCGCCTGGACCTCCAGCGCCGGATCGATACGGCGTGGGGTGCGGCCGCGCTTCGTTGCAGACTCCACGCGCCCAGGCTAACCGGAGGTTGTCCGAATTCCGAACTTTTAGCTGTGAGGGCGAGTCTCAGCTAACACCGCCGGTGGCGCCGCGGTCGCCGGCGCTCACTTGACGAGTGTGAACTGCATGACGTCGATGTGGCCCGTGCGGAAGTGTTCGGCGGAACCGTTCAGGTACTTCATGAAGCGCTCGTACATCTCCTCCGACGACAGGGCGACCGCCTCGTCCCGGCGGGCCGACAGCGCCGCGGCCCAGTGTTCGAGGGTGCGGACGTAGTGCGGCGCCAGGGCCTGGATGCGTTCGACCCGGAACCCCGCCCGCTCCGCGCCGTCGACCACCGTCTCCGGCTGCGGCAACTGCCCGCCGGGGAAGATCTCGCGCTTGATGAAGATGTGGAACAGCGCGTTCTCCCGGGTCACCGGGATTCCCCGCTCGCGCAGCGTTGCGAGGCGGTGCCCCACGATGGTGTGCAGCAGCATCCGGCCGTCCGGGGGCAGCATGTCGTGGCACTTGGTGAAGAACCGGTCGTAGCGTTCGCTCCGGAAGTGCTCGAACGCGCCGATGCTCACGATGCGGTCCACGCGCCCGTCGAACTCCTCCCAGCCCTGCAGCCGCACGTCCACGGTGCGGGGGCCGGGCAGCCCCGCCGCGAGGTCGCGGACGTGCTCGTACTGGTTGCGGCTGAGCGTGAGCCCGATCGTGTTCACGTCGTAGTGCGTGGCGGCGCGCAGCATCGTCGAGCCCCAGCCGCATCCGACGTCGAGCAGTGTCATGCCCGGGTGCAGGTCGCACTTGCCGAGCGACAGATCGACCTTCGCGGCCTGGGCCTGCTCGAGCGTCATGTCGTCCCGCTCGAAATACGCGCAGCTGTAGGTCATCGACGGGTCGAGGAACAGCGTGAAGAACTCGTCCGAGAGGTCGTAGTGGGACTGGACCTGCCGATAGAACGGCGTGAGCGCGCTCTGCGGGCTGGGTGGCATCGCTGTGCCTTCCGTTCGAGGGCCGTCCGGCCCCGCTTCCTGGACCGTTCCGCCCGATGGCAACCTCGATATCGCGGAATCTACGCCGGACGCGGCCGCTGCGAGCATGCTTCGATCTCGAGGGGCGGTACCCGTAGCGAAAACGAGACACGACGATCGAGGAGGCGCGGTGGACGTCGCGGACATGCGGGAGCGGGTGCGCCGGCTGATGCCCGGGGCGCGCAGGGACCTCGGGGAACTGGTGGCGTTCCGGTCGGTGGCCGATCCGCGGCTGTTCCCGGCCGAGGAATGCGTCGCTGCCGCCCGATGGGTGCGCGATGCGTTCGCCGCGGTCGGCGTCGACAACACCGCGCTGATCGAGACGTCGGACGGCTCGCTCGCGGTGCTCGGGCACACGCCGGCCCCGGCGGGAGCGCCGACCGTGCTCCTCTACAGCCACTACGACGTGCAGCCCCCGGGCGACGAATCGCTCTGGCACACTCCGCCGTTCACGCTCACCGAACGCGACGGCCGCTGGTACGGGCGCGGCGCCGCGGACTGCAAGGGCAATCTCGTGATGCACCTGCTCGCGCTGCGCGCGCTGCGGGAGCGGGGACCGCTTCCCGTCGGGATCCGGATCGTCGGCGACGGCTCGGAGGAAACCGGTGGCGGCGGGCTCGAGAACCTGGCCCGCGAACGGCCCGATCTGTTCGCCGCCGACCTGGTGCTCGTCGCGGACTGCGGCAACGCCGAGGTGGGACGGCCGACCCTCACGACGTCGCTGCGCGGCCTGGCGAACGTCGTCGTCCACGTCGAAGCCCTCGCCGGGGAGATCCACTCGGGCCAGTTCGGCGGCGCAGCCCCCGACGCGCTCGCCGCGCTGGTGCGCCTGCTGTCGAGCCTGCGCGACGAGGCCGGCGACACCGTGATCGACGGGCTCGACCCCACCGGAATCTGGAGCGGCGAACCGTATCCCGAGGAGGTGTTCCGCGCCGACGCCGGTGTGCTCGACGGGGTCTCACTGCTGTCGGCCGGGTCCGTGGCCGACGCCGTGTGGGCGCGTCCCGCGCTGACGATCCTCGGCATCGACGCCCCACCGGTGGTGGGGTCGGCGGCGGCGGTCGTGCCCCGCGCGTCGGCCCGGCTGAACCTCCGCGTCCCGCCGGGGATGGATCCGGCCACCGCTCAGGACGCCCTCGTCGCCCACCTGCACGCCCACGCCCCGTGGAACGTGCGGGTGCGGGTCGACCGGGAAGGCGTGAGCGAACCGTTCCGGGCCGCGACCGACGGACCGGGATACGCCGCGCTGCGCAGCGCGCTCGGCGCCGTCTACGGACGCGAGGTCGGCACGGTCGGGCAGGGCGGATCGATCCCGCTGTGCACGGTGCTGCAACAGGTGCTGCCGGACGCGGAGATCGCGCTGCTCGGCGTGGAGGAGCCGAGCGCCCGGATCCACGGGCCCGACGAGAGCGTCGACCCGTCCGAGCTCGAGCACATGGCCGTCGCGGAGGCGCTGGTGCTCGCCTCCCTCACGCGGTGAGCCGCCGCTCAGACCGACAGGTCGCGGCGCAGCTTCGCGACGTGCCCGGTGGCGCGCACGTTGTACTGCGCAACCTCGATCCGGCCGTCCTCGTCGACGACGAACGTCGAACGGATCACTCCGGTGACGGTCTTGCCGTACATCTTCTTCTCGCCGAACGCCCCCCACGCCGTGAGCGTGGTCTTGTCCGGATCCGACAGCAACGGAAACGTCAGCTGCTCGGCGTCCCGGAACTTCGCGAGCTTGGCCGGCTTGTCGGGGGAGATGCCCACGACGGCGAGCCCGGCGCCGTTCAGGTCGGCGAGGCTGTCGCGGAAATCGCAGGCCTGCTTGGTGCACCCGGGGGTGCTCGCGGCGGGGTAGAAGTACACGATCACCTTGCGTCCGCGGTAGTCCGACAGCGACACCTCGTTGCCGTCCGCGTCGGGGAGGGTGAACTCGGGAGCCGTATCGCCGGGGGCGAGCCTGCTGCTGTTTTCCGTCACCTCCGAGAGGGTAACGGACCCGTGCGTCCACTACCGTGGTCGCAGCACAGTGCAGCGACCAACTGGAGGATCACGTGGGTAGGGACACCGAGGCCATCGAACGGGACATCGAGAACGCCCGCAACCAGCTTGCGAGCACCCTCGACGAATTGAGTGTGCGCGCCAGCCCGAAGAACGTGATGGCCCATGCCAAGCAGACCGTGATGGAGAAGGTGAACCAGCCCAACGTCAAGTACGCGCTCGCGGCGGTCGGTGTCGTCATCGGCGCCCTGGCGCTGCGCAAGCTGCTGCGCTGACAGCTGATCCGAAGGGCACCGTCGTCCGGTTCGCCGGACCGCGGTGCCCTTCGTCGTTTCCCGGCGTCGTGGTCGTGCCCGCCGGGGGAGTGACAAAGGACCCGTTTCGAGTTCGATCTTGGCGTGGTTGACTGGTAACGAGCCAACCGCGCCATCTTCGAGGGGGCTGACGGCCATGCCGAACGCACAGCGGGTTGCACGACTTCTTCTCGTCTCGATCCTGACCGCCATGGCCCTGCTCGGTTCGGGGGCCGCGGCCGCGGCGGGAACCGTCGGCGGTGCGCCGCCGGCCAGGCTGCCCGCGTCGGCGCTCGAGCCGGCGAACGGCGCGGTGGTGGGGGTGGGACATCCCGTGACCGTCCGGTTCGGCGCACCGGTCGGTGACCGCGCCGCCGCCGAACGTGCCGTCGAGATCACCACGTCGAAGCCCGTGAGCGGCCGTTTCGCGTGGCTCGACGACAGCCGCGTGCAGTGGGTTCCCGACCGCCTCTGGCCGGGGCACACCACCGTGACCGTCGCCGTGGCCGGGGCGCGCACCGAGTTCCAGGTCGGCGACGAGTTCGTCGCCGTCGCGAACCGGTCGACGCACCAGTTCACGGTCATCCTCAACGGCGAGGTGGTGCGGACGATGCCGGCGTCGATGGGCAAGCCCGGCTACGAGACCCCGGTCGGCACCTTCTCGGTTCTGGAGAAGTTCCGCGATCTCGTCATGGACTCGTCCACCTACGGCGTCCCGATCGACTCGCCGGAGGGTTACCGCATCGACACCGAGTACGCCGTGCGGCTCACCTGGGGTGGCATCTTCGTGCACGCGGCGCCGTGGTCGGTGGACTCGCAGGGCTACGCGAACGTCAGCCACGGCTGCATCAACCTGAGTACCGAGAACGCGCAGTGGTACTTCGACCGGGTGAAGATCGGCGACCCGGTGATCGTGGAGGGCTGACCGGCAGGAGGGACGCACCGTGACGGACGTGACCATCCCCACGGAGCGCGGGCCGATGCCCGCCCACCTCGCCACGCCCGCAGGCCCCGGTCCGTGGCCCGGGGTCGTCGTGATCCACGACGCGCTGGGCATGAGCCGCGACATCCGCGCCCAGGCCGACTGGCTCGCCGGCGAGGGCTTCCTTGCCGTCGCGCCGGACCTGTTCCACGGGTCCAGGCGGTCCACCTGCCTGTTCTCTCTCTTCCGGGGCTGGGTGCCGCGCGGCGACCTGGACGCCGCGCGGAACTGGCTCGCGGACCGGCGGGACTGCACGGGCCGCATCGGCGTGATCGGGTTCTGCATGGGCGGCGGCTTCGCCCTCGCCGTCGCGTCCGACCACAACTTCGCCGCGGCGAGCGTCAACTACGGCGGCCTCACGAAGGAAGTCGAGCGTGCCCTGCCGCGGGCGTGTCCGATCGTCGGCAGTTTCGGGACGAAGGACCGATGGCCCGGCGTGCGCGAGGTGCCCGACCGGCTCGAACCGGTACTGACGGCCGCGAACATCGACCACGACATCGAGCGATACCCGAACGTGGGGCACGGCTTCATGAACGACCACGACCCCGGTGATCTGTCGATCGTGGACAGGACCATCGCCAAGGTCGTGGCCGCCCGCTACGACGAGCCGGCCACCCGCGACGCGCGCGCCCGCATCGCCGCCTTCTTCCGCAGGCACCTCGGCGACGCTCCGCGCGCGAGCGACGGGCCCGGGGCGGCTACTTGATCACCGAGCCCGCGTCGATCGGCAGCTGCACGCCGGTGACGTAGCGCCCCGCGTCGCTGACCAGGAACAGGATCGCATTGCTGATGTCGACCGGTTCGACCCATTCGATCGGCAGGGCGTTCATGGCCTTGAACGACTCGGCCGCTTCCTCGCGGGTGATCTCCGACGGCTTCTTGTCCGGCAGGAAGACCGAGTAGGTCTGCTCGTTGTGGATCATGTCTGTGTTCACTGCCGTGGGATGCACCGAGTTCACGCGGATCATGTGGGGAGCGAGCTCGTTGGCGAGTGTCTTCGTCAACCCCACCACTCCGTGCTTGGCGGCGACGTAGTGGGCAAGGTTCGCCAGGCCCTTGATGCCGGCGGTGGAACTGGTGAGCACGATTGCGCCGCCGTCGTCGTTGGCCTTCAGGTGCGGCACGGCTGCCCGCACCGTCTTGAACACCCCCGTGAGATTGATATCGATCATGTCGTCCCACATCTCGTCCGTCAGGTCCTCGACCGGCGCGAAGCTGGCGATGCCGGCGTTCGCGAGGACGATGTCGAGCCGGCCGAGCTGGGCGACGCCCTCGTCGACCGCCGATTTCAGGGCGGCGCTGTCGCGGACGTCGGCCTGGCCGGCGATGATCCGCCGGTCCAGCGCCTCGACCTGCCGGACGGTCTCGGCGAGGTCGTCGGCCGTCGCGAGTGGGTATCCCACCGTGTCGACCTGGGCGCAGAGGTCGACGGCGATGATGTCGGCCCCCTCCTGGGCCAGCCGGACGGCGTGACTGCGGCCCTGTCCGCGTGCGGCACCGGTGATGAACGCGACCTTGCCCTCGAGCTGACCCATGGCGACACTCCTTCGACGGTCGATGTGATCCGCCTCCGAGGCTAGAGGGGTTCGCTGGTGGTCGGACCGAAATCGCAAGGTGGATCGGCATACTCGGCGTCCGGTCCGGTCGTGGAGAACATTCCCGGTGGGCAACGGACGCCGGGCGCCCCGGCGCGGTAGGAGTCTCCGATCGGTGCGGGCAGCGTGCACGAAAGATTTGGCCTGAAGCTACTTGTATTGAAAACGGAACGGTTCTACCGTTGGAGTATGAGCGCAGAAGCGCGCGACGTGGGCCCGGTGGAGGAGAAGCCGCGGCGGTACGACTCGACCCTTCGCCGGCGCCAGGCCGAGCAGAACCGGCGGGCCGTCCTCGACGCCGCCACCACCCTGTTCTCCGAGGGTGGGTGGTCGGTCGCGGTCCGAGACGTCGCGCGCTCGGCGGGCACATCGGTCGAAACGGTGTATGCCCACTTCGGTTCCAAGGCGGGACTCCTCATGCAGGTGCTCGACGTCGCCGTTGTCGGGGACGACGAACGGGTGGCGCTGATGGACCGGCCGGAGTTCGCCGCCCTGTCGCAGGGCACCCCTCGGGATCGGGCCGCCGCGGCAGCCGCCCTGGTGACCGGCATCAACCGACGAACCGTCGGCCTGCAGCGCACCCTGCGCGCGGCAGCCGTCGTGGAGCCGGACCTCGCGACATGGCTGGAACAGGCACGGGAGCGCCAGCGCCTGAACGTGCGGGTCGGCGGTGCGATGATGGCCGGCCGTGAACTGAGCCCGGTCGAGGCCGAGGGGCTGTGGGCCGTGCTCAGCATGGAGGTGTACGAGCTGTTGACCGGCAGCACCGGCTGGAGCCCTGAGCAGTACGAGAACTGGCTCACCGGAGCCATCATCCGGCTCCTGGGCCTGGAGAGTGGAAGGTGATGGGCCATGACTACCGACCATGGACCCGCAGACACACGCAGCATGGGAATAGTGCACAGCGCACTTCGCCGTGACCTGGAACGCACCCGGATCGTGCTCACCACCGAGCCGTACCCGGACCCTCGGCGTCGACGCGGACTGGCGGAGCACGTGTTGTGGATGATGCGCTTCCTGCACATCCATCACACCGGCGAGGATGTCGGGCTGTGGCCCTTGATCCGGGTGAAGAACCCCGACGCCGGCGCCCTGCTGGACCAGATGGACGCCGACCACCAGCGGATCGCACCGGCGATCACCGCCCTGGAAGACGCAGCGCTGGCCTACCGCGACGACGCGAACGCTCGGCAACCGCTGCTCGAAGCGCTGGCCGGGCTCACCGACGTGCTCCTTCCCCATCTGCGGCGTGAAGAGCTGGAGATGATGCCGGTCGTGGCCGCGACCCTCACCACCGCCGAGTACCACGACGTGGAACAGGAGTATTTCGTCAGGCCCAAGAGCTTCCTGGAACTCGGCGCGGAGGCCCACTGGGTCATCGACGGGCTCGGCGAGGACGACCGTGAGCTGATCATGCACGTGGTCCCCGCCGTGCCGCGCTTCATCCTGCTGCACGGCTTCGCGCGCACCTACCGGCGCAAGTCCAGCTTGCGGTGGGGCCACGGGCCCGCCGCCGCGCTGCCGTCGCTCAACCTCGCGCTTCTCGAGGGGCGATCCTGATGGGCACCTTGGCGCGGCACGGCAGGACCGAGACGGTGAGCCGCGCCCCGGCGGAGGCGGTGTGGCAGATCATCACCGACGTGACCCGGGTCGGTGAGTGGAGTCACGAATGCCGGGAAGCTCGCCTGCTCGGAAACGCCCGAGCGGCAGCGCCGGGAATCCGGTTCCGGGGCAGGAACCGCTCCGGCGGCCTCCGGTGGAGCCGGTCGTGCGTATTCACCGTTGTGGAGCCGCCGCGGACGCTGGCGTGGCGGACGGCGGGTCTCCTGGGCCGGGCGGACAGCACCGAATGGCGCATCGACCTCGAACCCGTCCCGGGAGGCACCAAGATCGTCCAGACCTACCGTGTGCTCCACGTGGCACCGGGCCTGGACCGGGTCTATTGGCGGCTGGTCAAGGCGCACCGAGACCGGCGCGCGGCACTGGAGGGCGACCTCCGCCGACTCGCCGAACTGGCGGCGGTCGAGGCCGAGTCGCACACGCCGGCCATGCGCCCGCCTCGCGAGGGAAACGCTGTGGCCGACGGTTCCCTCGGCCGCGGTACGGAACGTCGCCGGTACTCGGCGTAGTCCGGGCGGTCCCGCGGAGGCGCGGCCGGTGTTCGAGGCCGCGTCGAAGGCGGGGTGGCTGGTGGGGTGGCAAGGGCGTGGGTAAAGAAAAAGGCCAGACCTCGTGGGGAGGTCTGGCCTTTCTTGTGCGCCATCAGGGACTCGAACCCCGAACCCGCTGATTAAGAGTCAGCTGCTCTGCCAATTGAGCTAATGGCGCTTGGCGGTGCGTCTCCGGGCCGTTGTCCCGGCGACGAAGGAAAGATTACACACCTTCCAGTAGCGCACCAAATCGGCAGGTCATGCCGCATTTCGGTGGGAGCGACACGTAACGCCGAGGGGTCCGGCGGCGATTGGTATTCGAACGTTATTCGCGTCGTCGACGTCGCGACGGCTCCGCCTCGAGCGGGGCTGGCATCATCGAGCGCACACGCATCGACGTGCACTTTTGCGGCCCGGGGGAGGCCCGGAATCGGAGGGTGGAGAGTGGTTGGGAACAGTGCGGCGCCGCGCCGACGGCGGAATCGGCGCGCCGTCGCGGTGGTGCTCGGGACCGTGTTGGTCGGCGTCATGACCTTCGTCACGGCCTGCTCCGGTGCGAGCAGCGCCGGCGGGGCCGAGGAGGTGCCGATCGATTCGAATCCGCTCGCCGCGCTCATCAAGCCCACGGTGTCGGCGAGCGTCGTCGACGGAGGAGTCGGCTTCTCGCCCATCGAGCCCGTGACGGTCTCGGTGGTCAACGGCAAGCTCGAGTCGGTCACGCTGCTCAACCCGGACGGGGAACCCGTCGCCGGGGCGCTCGGCCCGGACGGAGCCACCTGGGCCAACACCGAGCCCCTCGGTTACAGCCGGCAGTACCGGCTCGAGGCCGTCGCGTACGGGCTCGGCGGAGCGACCACGACCGTCGCCTCCTTCGCCACCAGCGCCCCCGGCAACCTCACTCAGCCCTACGTGATGCCGGGCGAGGGCTCGGTCGTCGGCATCGGCCAGCCCGTCGCGATCCAGTTCGACGAGAACATCCCTGATCGCCTCGCCGTCGAGCAGGCCATCACCGTCGTCACCGACCCGCCGGTGGAGGGCGCGTTCTACTGGCTCAGCAACCGCGAGGTGCGGTGGCGGCCCGAGAACTACTGGGCGCCGGGCACGACGGTCACGGTGGACGTGAAGGTCTACGGCCGCGATCTCGGCGACGGTCTGTTCGGGCAGTCGGATGTGCATTCGGCCTTCACCGTCGGCGACGCGGTGATCATCACCGCCGACGACAACACCAAGCAGGTCACCGTCAACCGCAACGGGGTCGACGTGATGACGATGCCCACGTCCATGGGCAAGGACAGCACGCCCACCCCGAACGGCGTGTACACGATCGGCGACCGGTTCGAGCATCTGGTGATGGACTCATCGACCTATGGCGTCGCCGTCGACTCCCCGCAGGGCTACCGGACCCCGGTGGACTGGGCGACGCGGATGTCGTATAGCGGCATCTTCTTCCACTCCGCGCCGTGGTCGCTCGGCGATCAGGGTTCCCGCAACGTCAGCCACGGCTGCCTCAACCTGAGCCCGGCCAACGCCAGGTGGATCTTCGACAACACCAAGCGCGGCGACATCGTGATCGTGAAGAACACCGTCGGCGGCATCCTCGAAGGCACCGAGGGGCTCGGGGACTGGAACATCCCGTGGTCGACGTGGAAGGCCGGAAACGCACGCGCCTGATCCGCCGCCGGGCCCCCGGCGGCGGCACCCCGGCGTGTGGCAGGCTGGGGCCGCCTCCTGTGGTAGGGGTTGGCACGAGACCCCCGGGATCGACGATCCCGGGGGTCTTCCCATGTCGAGCGGCGCCTTCCGGGCAGCCCGCCCCCGCGGAAGGTCGACATGCGGTCCTGCGCGGCGGACAATCAGGGAAAGGCATGCCTACCTGTGACGTCGACCGACCGTGGACCACCGAGGGTGGCCCGGCGGACAGGACCGAGTCGAGGAGGATTCATGTCTACGACGACAGATCCCACGTTCTACCGCACCCCGAGTGATGCCGTAGCAGCCGCGCCCGAGCGGCTTGCCTATGTGGCTGCTTTCGATCCGGCCGGCCGGGCGAAGGATGCGATCGCAGTGGTCGATTGCGAGCCGGGTTCGCCGACATACGGTGGTGTGGTCGGCTGGACCGAGTTGCCGACGGCGGGCAACGAGTTGCACCACTTCGGGTGGAACGCCTGCTCGAGCGCGCTGTGTCATGAGGGGCACGGTCATGAGGGGCACGGTCACGAGGGGCACGGCGATCACCACGCCGGGCATCACGGGCAGCCGCTCGAGCGGCGATACCTGGTGGTGCCGGGCATCCGCTCGTCGAGAACGTACATCCTCGACACCAAACCCGACCCGCGGCACCCGGTGGTGACCCGCACGATCGAGGCCGCCGAGCTCGCCGCGAAGGCGGGATACTCGCGGCCGCACACGGTGCATTGCGGACCGGGGGGCATCTTCATGTCCGCCCTGGGAGGCGCCGACGGCGCCGAGGGTCCGGGCGGTGTCGCGCTGCTCGACCACGACACGTTCGACGTCGTCGGAGCGTGGGAGGCGGAGCACGGCGAGCAGTTCTTGGCGTACGACGTGTGGTGGCACCTGAAGTACGACACGGTGATCACCTCCGAGTGGGCCACGCCGTCGATGATCGAGAACGGACTCGACGCCGAGGACCTCCTCGGCCGCAGGTTCGGACACCACCTGGACTTCTGGAGCATGTCCGAGCGCAAGCTGACCCAGCGCGTCGATCTCGGCGACGAGCACCAGATGGTTCTCGAACTCCGCCCGGCTCACAATCCCTCCGAGGCGTTCGGGTTCGTGGGAGTCGTCATCAGCGTGGAGGATCTGTCGGCCTCCGTGTGGATGTGGCACAAGAGCGACGACCGGTGGGTGGTCGAGAAGGTGATCACCATTCCGGCGGAGCCGGCCGAGGCCGACGATCTGCCGCCCGCGCTGAAACCCTTCGGCGCGGTACCGCCGCTCGTCTCGGACATCGATCTGTCGGTCGACGACCGTTGGCTGTACGTCTCGTGCTGGGGCACAGGAGAACTCAAGCAGTACGACGTCGGCGATCCGTTCCACCCGAGGGAGACGGGATCGGTGCGCCTCGGTGGGATCGTGCGGCGCGAGCCGCACCCGGCGGATCCGGGCCTCCGGCTCGCGGGAGCTCCGCAGATGGTGGAGGTCAGTCGCGACGGGCGCCGGGTCTACGCCACCAACTCGCTCTATGCGGCCTGGGACGAGGTCTTCTACCCGGACGGGGTGGGGGCGTGGATGGCGAAGTTCGATGCCGACGTCTCCGCCGGTGGTCTGGTCATCGACCGTGGATTCTTCCCGCACGGCGACGACTTCCGCGGACGCAGGGTGCACCAGACCCGCCTGCAGGGCGGGGATGCGTCCAGCGACTCGTACTGCTTCACCGGGTGATCGCCGTTGCACGGCGGGTCGATCGCGCGATTCGGCGGTCGTCCGCCCAAGCGCCGCATCTCGGGTCGGAGCGCTGGTGCAGAGCTGCGCGACGCCGAAAAAGACGAGTCCCTGACCGGCATCTCTGCTGGTCAGGGACTCGCCCTGTGGGGGTGAGTGACGGGACTCGAACCCGCGACAGCCAGGATCACAACCTGGTGCTCTACCAACTGAACTACACTCACCATCGCATTCGCGATCGGCCTGGGCCGGTTGCGCCTGCGGTACAGATACTAGCCTGACTTTGCCGGAAACGGCGAATCCGCAGGTCAGGCCGGACCCAACTCTTTCGTGACAGCGGCGATCTCGGCCGACGGAGGGCCCGGTGGGGCGACGAACGCGGTCCGCCGGTAGTACCGCAGCTCCCGGATCGACTCCTTTATGTCGGCGAGCGCCCGATGCGACAGGCCCTTCGCCGGCTGCCCGAAGTAGATCCGCGGGTACCAGCGCCGGCACAGCTCCTTGACGGAGCTGACGTCCACCATGCGGTAGTGGAGGTAGGCGTCGAGCTCGGGCATGTCGCGGGCGATGAACCCGCGGTCCGTCGCGATCGAGTTGCCGGCCAGCGGCGCGGTGCCGGCCTCCGGGACGTGGGCCCGGATGTAGTCGAGCACCATCTTCTCCGCCTCGGCGACGCTCACCGTGGACCGGCGCACCTCGTCGGTGAGCCCGGAGCGCTCGTGCATCTGGGTGACGACGTCCGGCATCGCGGCGAGCGCGTCGTCGTCGGCGTGGATGACGATGTCCACCCCGTCGCCGAGCACGTTGAGATCACTGTCGGTGACGAGGGCGGCGATCTCGATCAGCTTGTCGCTGTCGATCCGCAATCCGGTCATTTCGCAATCGATCCACACAAGTTTGTCCTGCACGAAACACAGAGTAGTCAGGCCGGTCGTGGCGATAAGGTCACGGTGACCATTCCGCGGCCGCACGTGGACGAGGAGGACACCGCATGACGGTCGATCCGACACCGCCGGCACCGTCGCCGGCCGAGAAGGCGGCGGCCGCCCGCGCGGCCGCGGAGGAAGCGGCACGGGTCGCCGAAGCGGCCCTGAAGGCGGCCGAGCAGGCACAGCGCGAGGCGGAGGCGGCCGCGCGGGCCGCCGAGGCGACGGACGCCGCGCCCGCCGGGCCGGCCCGGCAGATCGCACCCGCCGGGCCGGCCCGGCAGATCGCCGCGGGATACGCCGCCGCCGGGGTCGCCCTCGAACTCGGTGCGGTCGTCCACGACGGGGTGGTCGATTCGTCGGCCCGGGTACGGATCCCGCTCGCCACGATGAACCGGCACGGACTGGTCGCCGGTGCGACCGGCACCGGCAAGACCAAGACCGTGCAGGGCATCGCCGAGCAACTCTCGGCCGCCGGGGTCCCGGTCGTGATGGCCGACATGAAGGGTGACCTGTCGGGGCTGTCGGCGCCCGGAGAGGACGACGACGGGCTCCGGACCCGCGCCGCGGAGACCGGGGATTCCGGATGGGGACCGACCGCCTACCCGGTGCAGTTCTTCTCGCTCGGCACCGAAGGCCCGGGCGTGCCCGTCCGCGCGACGGTCACCGCGTTCGGTCCGATCCTGCTGAGCAAGGTCCTCGGCCTCAACCCCACCCAGGAATCGACGTTGGGGCTGATCTTCCACTGGGCCGACCGCCAGGGGCTGCCGCTGCTCGACCTCAAGGATTTGCGGCAGGTCGTCACACACCTGACCAGCGACGAGGGAAAGGCAGAGCTGAAAGGTATCGGCGGGGTCTCCCCGGCGACCGCCGGCGTGATCCTGAGGGCGCTCGTCAACCTCGAGGCCGGCGGCGGGGAGACCTTCTTCGGAGAACCGGAGTTCGAGACCGAGGACCTGCTGCGCGTCGTCGGCGGCAACGGCGTGATCAGCCTGTTCGAGCTCGGCGCCCACGCGGCGCGGCCGGTGCTGTTCTCGACGTTCCTGATGTGGGTGCTCGCCGACCTGTTCCAGACGCTGCCGGAGGAGGGCGACCTCGACAAGCCGAAGCTCGTGTTCGTCTTCGACGAGGCGCACCTGCTCTTCGCCGACGCCTCGAAGGCGTTCCTGCAGCAGATCGAGCAGACGGTCAAGCTCATCCGTTCGAAGGGCGTGGGAGTGTTCTTCTGCACCCAGCTGCCCACGGATGTGCCCAATGCGGTGCTGTCCCAGCTCGGCGCGCGGGTGCAGCACGCGCTGCGCGCATTCACACCGGACGATCAGAAGGCGCTGGCCAAGACCGTCCGCACGTATCCGGAGACGGAGTTCTACGACCTCGAGGAGGCGCTGACCACCCTCGGGATCGGCGAGGCCGTCGTCACGGTGCTGTCCGAGAAGGGCGCGCCGACGCCTGTCGCGTGGACGCGGATCCGTCCGCCGCGTTCGTTGCTGGACACCGTCGGCGAGGAGGCGATCCGGTCCGCGGCGCGCGGGAGTGCGCTGTACGGCAAGTACGGGCAGACCGTCGACCGCGAGTCCGCCTACGAGAGGCTCACCGCGAAGGTGGCCGGCGCCCCCGACCTGGACCCACGTGCGCAGGTCCCGCCGTTGCCGGACCTGCCCGGCACGCCACCGCCCCGGGACGCGGGGCCGAGCATGGTCGAGCAGGTCCTCGGCAGCGCGGCCGTCAAGGGTTTCCTGCGGTCCGCGGCGTCGGCCGCGGGGCGCGAGATCAGCCGCAGCATCTTCGGCACCGGCCGCCGCCGTAGACGCTGACGGGGGCTACGCGCCCAGCTTCCGGTAGAAGGCGCCGACGATGGGCGCGACGACGCCGCGCGGGGTGTAGTTGCCGGCGACGGACATCGCCTTGCTGATCAGGCCCGGCACGATGCGCATCTTGTTCTCGGCGAGCGCGTCGAGCGACACCTTCGCGGTGTGCTCGCTGGAGATCCACAGGAAGTCCGGCACGAGCTTGTCGACGATCGAGGCCTCCGCCGGATCCGGGGTCTCCGTGCGCACCGGGCCCGGCGCCAGCAGCGTCACGTGCACGCCGCTGTCCTTCAGCTCCCCGCGCAGCGACTCGGAGAAGGTGTTGACGAATGCCTTCGTCGCCGCATAGGTCGCGTTGTGGGGGATCGGCATGTTGCCCGCCGCGGAACCGACCATCAGGATCGCCCCGGAGCGGCGCTCGACCATCTGCGGCAGCACCGCGAGGGTCAGGTCGTGCACCGCGACGGCGTTCAGCTCGACCTGGGCCCGCTCGTAGCCCGGATCCAGCTGGGCCACCGGGCCGAAGGTCGCGATGCCGGCGTTGTTGCACAGGATGCTGATCGGGCGCTCGCCGAGTTCGTCGACGAGCTTCGCCCGCGCGTCGCGGTCGGACAGGTCACACGCGCGGACCTCGACGGTGACGCCGTGCGTCGCCCGCAGCGTCGCGGCGAGCTCCTCCATCACGTCGCCGCGCCGGGCGACCAGGATCAGCGAGTGCCCGCGCGCGGCGAGCTCGGCGGCGAGGGCCTCGCCGATGCCGGAGGAGGCGCCGGTCACGACGGCGCGGGCGTCGGGGGTGGGGTTCGGCAGAGTCATGGTCGGTCAGCGTAGCCGCGGCCGGCTCAGATGCGGTCCGCGAGGCGCGTGCCCTGCTCGATCGCGCGCTTGGCGTCGAGTTCCGCGGCGATGTCGGCACCGCCGATGACGTGCGTGGTCACGCCCGCGGCGGTGAGCCGCTCGACGAGGTCACGGACGGGTTCCTGCCCGGCGCAGATCACCACGTTGTCCACGTCGAGCACCTTCGGGTCGCGGCGGTCCTCGCCGAAGCTGATGTGCAGGCCGGCGTCGTCGATCCGCTCGTAGTTCACGCCCGAGATCTCGTGCACCTTCTTGTGCTGCAGCGACGCCCGGTGCACCCATCCGCTGGTCTTGCCGAGCCGCGCGCCGATCCGGCCGGGCTTGCGCTGCAGCAGGAACACCTCGCGCGGCGACGGCGACGGGCGGGGCTCGGTGAGCGCTCCCGGGGCGGCCTTCGGGTCGGTGACGCCCCACTCGCGCTTCCATTCGGCCAGGTCGAGGGTGGGGGAGTGGTCGTGGGTGAGGAACTCGGAGACGTCGACGCCGATGCCGCCCGCCCCGATCACGGCGACGCGGGCGCCGACGGGCGCACCCTCGCGGACGACCTGCGGGTACGACAGCACGCTCGGGTGGTCGATGCCGGGGATCGCGGGCACGCGGGGGGTGACGCCGGTCGCGACGACCACCTCGTCGTAGGCACCGATCAGGTCGTCGGCCGTGGCGCGGGTGCCGAGCTCGACCTGGACCTTCGTCAGCTCCAGCTGGCGGCGGTAGTACCGCAGGGTCTCGGCGAACTCCTCCTTGCCGGGGATGCGGCGGGCGATGCCGAACTGGCCGCCGATCTCGTCGTCGGCTTCGAACAGGGTGACGGCGTGCCCGCGGCGGGCCAGGTTCACCGCCGCGGCGAGCCCGGCGGGCCCGGCGCCGACGACCGCGACGGCCTTGCGGCGGCGGGTGGGGGCGAGCAGCAGCTCGGTCTCCCGCCCGGCGCGGGGGTTGAGCAGGCACGAGACGTGCTTGTTGACGAAGGCGTGGTCGAGGCAGGCCTGATTGCAGGCGATGCAGGTGTTGATCTCGTCGGCGGCACCGGCGGTGGCCTTGCGGACCCACTCCGGGTCGGCCAGCATCGGCCGGGCCATCGAGATGAGCTGTGTGTCGCCGCGGGCCAGGATCTCCTCGGCGGTCTCGGGCATGTTGATCCGGTTGGACGCGGCGACGGGGATTGCGACGTGCTTCGCCAGTTCGGCCGTGACGTCCGCGAACGCGGCGCGCGGGACGGACGTGACGATGGTGGGCACCCGCGACTCGTGCCAGCCGATGTCGGTGTTGATCAGCGTTGCGCCCGCCCGCTCGACCTCCTGAGCGAGGGCGACGATCTCGTCCCAGCGCTGGCCGCCTTCGACGAGGTCGGCCATGGACAGCCGGAAGCAGATCGCGAAGTCCGGGCCGACGGCCTCGCGGGTGCGGCGGACGATCTCGACGGGCAGCCGGCGACGGTTCTCGGGGCTGCCGCCCCACTCGTCGGTGCGCCGGTTGGTGCGCTCGGCGAGGAACTGGTTGATGAAGTAGCCCTCGCCGCCCATGATCTCGACGCCGTCGTAGCCGGCCCGCTGGGCGAGGCGGGCGCAGCGGACGTAGGCGCGGATCTGCCGGCGCACGCCCCAGGAGGTGAGCCTGCGCGGCCGGAACGGGTTGATCGGCGCCTTGATCGACGAGGCGGACACGCTCAGCGGCCAGTAGCTGTAGCGCCCGGCGTGCAGGATCTGCAGCAGGATGCGACCGCCCTCGGCGTGGACGGCATCGGTGATCGTCCGGTGCCGCCGGGCCTCGAGCCGGTTGGTGAGCTTGGCGCCGAACGGCAGCAGCCACCCGGTCCGGTTGGGTGCGTAGCCGCCGGTGACGATGAGGCCGACCCCGCCGCGGGCACGCTCGGCGAAGTACGCGGCGAGGCGGCCGGTGTTCTTGGCGCGGTCCTCGAGTCCGGTGTGCATCGAGCCCATGACGACGCGGTTGGGCACCGGGAACGGTCCGAGGTCGAGCGGTGAGAGCAGGTGGGGGTAGGGGTTCGTCACGAGTGGTCCTCGGTGGTGAGGGCGTCGAGCACTTCCTGGCACCAGTCGGCGAAGCCCTGTTCGACGCGGATGCCGCCGCGCAGGACGAGGTACTGGTGCAGTGAGGGCCCGGTGAGCCGGTGGGGTGCGGGGAAGTCGCGTTTCTCGATGGTGCGGTACACCTCGAGGCGGGCGGCGTGGGCGTCGCGGTGGCGGGTGAGCTCCGCGAGGAGGGCGGGCAGGGTGCCGGGCCCGGCGGCGCGGATCTTCACGGCCAGGTCGCTGCGCAGCTGCTCGGGGTCGGAGGGGTGGGCGATCCAACGGTCCAGCTCGGTGCGTCCGGCGGCGCTGACGCGGTAGACCTTCTTGTCGGGCCGGCCGTCCTGCGGCACGGTGCGGCCGGTGACCCAGCCGTGGTCCTCCATACGCCGCAGCACGCGGTAGATCTGCTGGTGCGTCGCGCTGTGGAAGAAGCCGATCGACTTGTCGAACCGGCGGGCCAGTTCGTAGCCGGAGCCGGACCGCTCGTCGAGTGCGGCGAGCAGCGCGTGTTCCAGGGCCATGTCGAGAGTATGCACCGAGGTGCATATGCAATCAAGTGCACAGCTGGGGGGACGGTCGCGAACCTCTCGGTCAGCCGCGAACGCGGAGTGCGGTCGCGGCTGACCGGAAATCGCGCGGATCACCGGAGGCCGGTTCTCGGCGCGACGATCTCCTAGGCTGCGGGCATGAGCGCGCACACGGACGCCGCCGGGATCGGGGAGGCCACCTCGCGACGGCAGGTCTTCGCCTGGGGAATGTGGGACTTCGGGTCGTCGGCCTACCACGCGGTGGTGCTGACCTTCGTCTTCTCCGTGTATCTCACCGACGCCGTCGGCGACGACCTGCCGGGGTCGATGTCGGCGAGCACGTGGCTCGGGTGGGCGCTGGGCATATCGGGGTTCTTCATCGCGGTCACCGCCCCCGTCTCGGGCCAGCGCTACGACGCGGCCGGCCGGCGCAAGCGGTCCCTGGCGGTGCTGTCCTACGCCGGTGTCGCGCTGATGGCGGCGATGGTCTTCGTGCGCGACGACTACCACTACCTGTGGCTCGGCCTCGTGCTGCTGGGTGTGTCGTCGGTCGTCGTCGAACTCGCGCAGGTGCCCTACAACGCGATGCTGCGTCAGGTCTCCACCGAGGAGAACATGGGCCGGGTCTCCGGTTTGGGTTGGGCCATGGGCTATTTCGGTGGGCTGCTGTTGTTGCTGCTGGGGTACTTCGGGTTCATCGCCGGCGACGGCGACACCCGCGGCTTCCTCGGCGTGAGCACCGAGGGCGGCCTCAACATCCGCCTGGTCGTGGTGGCCGCGGCGGTGTGGTTCGCGGTCTTCGCCGTCCCGGTGCTGCTGGCGGTGCCGGAGGTTCCGCCCACCGGTGCCGATCCCGGCGCGGAGCGGGCCGGGATCGTGCAGTCCTACCGGGTGCTGCTGCGCGACCTGCGCGAGCTGTGGGCGATGGATCGGCGCACCGTCGGCTACCTCGGCGCCTCGGCGCTGTTCCGCGACGGCCTGGCCGGGGTGTTCACGTTCGGTGCGGTGCTCGCGGTGAACGTGTACGGCATCGATGCCGCCGACGTGCTGCTGTTCGGCGTGGCCGCGAACGTGGTGTCGGCCCTCGGTGCGCTGGCCGCGGGGCGCTTCGACGACCGGGTCGGCCCCAAGGCGGTGATCGTCGCCTCGCTCGCCGCGATGATGGCCGTGGGGGTCGTGCTGCTCGTGGTGTCGGGGCCGCTGATGTTCTGGATCTTCGGTCTGCTGCTGTGCCTGTTCGTCGGGCCCGCGCAGTCGTCGGCCCGCACCTTCCTCGCGCGCATCACCCCGGCCGGGCGGGAGGGGCAGATGTTCGGGCTCTACGCGACGTCGGGCCGCGCCGTGTCGTTCCTGGCCCCGACCCTGTTCGGGCTCTTCGCCTGGACGTTCGACGCGGACCGGGCCGGGATCGCCGGCCTGCTCGTCGTGCTCGGCGCGGGGCTGGCGGCGCTGCTCGCGGTGCGGGCCCCGGAGGGTCAGTCCTTGAAGTAGACGAGCTGGTGGGTCGTGGCGAGCAGCGTGCCGTCGCGGCCCCACAGCTGGGCGGCCTGATCGAAGTAGCCCTGCGAGAAGCGGTGGGTGCGTGCGGTGCCCAGGACGAAGTCGTCGCCCTGGGCCTCGAGCTGCCCGGCGTCGGCGTGGAAGTACACCGTCAGGGACACGGTCCCGGCCGGCATGTACCGGCCGCGGCGCAGGAACACCCTCGGGTAGAACACGTCGCACAGCGCCGTCAGCGCCGGGAAGTCGAGCGGGCGGGCCGGGGTGTCGCGCACCCACAGCGTCGTGGTGGAGTCGGGGTGCTCGCCGGCGTCCTGCTGGGGCACCGCGCCTTCGACGAACCGCATCTCGTAGTTGCGGGCCCACGCGATGAAGTCCGGGAAGGTCCGGGTGGGAACCGCATCCGCCGACGGGACCGCCGGCATGTCGAGCTCGGTGTCCGACCAGGTGTCGCGGCGGGTGCCGAACACCGCGGTGGCGGTGGTGGTGACCACACCGTCCTGCGTCAGCTCCAGCAGCCAGTGCTGGTTGGTGCGGTTGGTGCGGACCGCCCGCACGGTGATGTCGAACTCGCCGTCGGCGACCGGGCCGGCGTAGTTGACGGTGAGGGAAATGGGATCGCCGAGCCGGTCCGGGTGCTGCTGGACGGCCCGCAGCAGGGCGGCGGCGGTGACGCCGCCGAACGGACCGACCATGTTCGTGTACTCCGGGCTGGTCCGCCCCCGCGCGTGACCGTCCTCCGCGGGCTCGAGCGCCACGGCGGCGTCGAAGGGGTGGGGCGGGGCGGCGATCTCGGTCACGACGACTCCTCGGGAAGAACGGGTCCGTTCCGGCACGGTCCGGACCTAAGTATGACAACATACATAGAAACCGACGGCAAGAGCGGAGCGCGGACATGGCGAGGCGAAGCGACCCGACCACCGGCCCTCGCGCCGCGATGATCCGCAGCGCGATCCGGCTCATCCGCGAGCGGGGCGTCGCGGCGACCTCGTTCGCCGACGTGCTCGCCCACAGCGGCGCGCCGCGCGGGTCGGTCTACCACCATTTCCCGGGCGGAAAGGCGCAGCTCGTCGAGGAGGCCACCCGCAGTGCCGCGGACCACCTGGGTGACGGGATGGCACGGGTGCTGGACTCCTCGGACACCCCCGGCGCACTGCAGGCTCTCGCCGACCTGTGGCGTCGCGGTCTCGAGGCCGGCGACTACGCGGTCGGCTGCCCGATCGTCGCGGCGGCCCTGGGCACCGAGCGCGGCGCCCGCGATGTCGCCGGGGAGGCGTTCGAGCACTGGTGTGGCCTGCTCACCGGCACGCTCGTCGCGGACGGGGTGGGCCCGGAACGCGCCCGGTCGTTGGCGGTGCTCATCGTCGGCGCGCTCGAGGGTGCGCTGGTGCTCGCCCAGGCGCAGCGCAGCTCGGCGCCGCTCGACGCGGTGGTCGACGAGCTCTCGGCCCTGTGCCGATCGGCGATCGACCCCGCGGCTAGTCCGCGATCGTGACCAGGACCTGTTCGGCTGCGTTGCGGTGGCCGTCGGCGTTGGGGTGCAGCGGGGCGGCCGGCTGGGACGGGAACAGGCCTTCGGTCCAGCGCTGCGCGGAGGGCTGGCACGCGTCGTGCCCGACGGTGGACTCGCGCAGGTCGACGTAGTCGACGCCCGCGGCGTCGGCCTGCTGTTCCATCGCCGTGTTGAGCCGGTCGATCTTCGCCTGCAGGTACGTCGCGTCGTCCGGCAGGATCGGCTGATCGGGATAGCATCCGCCGTCCCGGATCCCGGTCGGGTAGCCGACGAGCAGGATGCGCGCGTCCGGGGCGCGGTTGCGGATCTCCCGCACGATCACGCCGTAGGTGGGGGCGAAGTCGTCGATCGCGCGGTCCACGAGGTCGAGGCCGTCGCGGACGTTCGCGGTCGCGCACAGGGGTCCGGCCGGTGCCGCGGCCCTGCCGGACGAGCGGTCGAGCGCGAGACACGATCCGGCCAGGGCGACCAGGCCGATGTCGTTGCCGCCGATCCCGACGGTGACCAGCTCGGTTTCGGGGGTGAGTGCATCGTATTGCGGGGGGACGGTGGCGCCCGACGAAACCACTTGGGGCCCTGTCAGGTTCGCTGTCGTCGCGGAACTGCACGACGCGTCGCGGAAGTTGTCGATGCCCAGCGTCTCGGCCACCGCATGGGGGTAGTTGCTCCCCGAGCGCGCGCACGCCGAGTCGATCTGGGGCGGGATCATCGGGCCCGCCGTGAACGAGTCACCCAGGGCCACATAGGAGCTGTAGGCGGGGCTGGGCTCGGGCTCGGAATCGGCGGGCGACCCGGGATCGGTGCAGGCCGCGGCGGCGAGCACGGTGAGGGAGGCGGCCGCGGCCGCGCCGAGCCGGCGACGCATACGGCGGTGGCAGGCTGCGGTGGTCACGGCCCCTCCTGTGGTCATGCTCTTACGGCCGGTCGCCGATGCGGGCGAGGATCGCCTTCGCCAGCGCGTCCGGTGCCTCCTCCGGCACCCAGTGGCTGACGTCGTCGAGGACGACGAATTCGTAAGGCGCGTCGACGAACTCGCCGCAGCGCTCCGCGCCCACCCGGCCGAGGGCCGAATCCTCGGTGCTCCACACGTAGGTGGTGGGCACCCGCACCGGTGCCAGCTCGGAGAGCTCCCGGGTCATCGCGCGGTACCAGTTGAGCGCGGCGGTCAGGGCGCCGGGCTCGGACAGCACGCGCACGTATTCGTCGATCGACTCGGGGCTCACCCGGTCGCCGTACATCGCGCGCAGGCGACGGGCGTCGTCCTCGAGCAGGACGTGCTCGGCCTTTCCCTCCTGCCGGAGCAGCTTGATGTAGGCGGCGCGGGCCTGCTGATCGGCGTCCTCGCGCAGGGCCCAGCCGTAGGCCGCGAGGTGTGGCACGGACACCGCGGTCAGGGTGCTGATGCGGTCGGGGTGCCGCGCCGCGACCTGCCAGGCCACGGCGGCGCCCCAGTCGTGCCCCACCAGGTGGGCCTGCCCGAGGCCGGTCGCGTCGAGCAGCCCGATCACGTCACCGACCAGCAGGTCGATGGTGTATGCCGACACGCCGTCCGGGCGGGCGCCGGGGGAGTACCCCCGTTGGTCCGGCATCAGCACTCGCAGACCTGCCTCCGCGAGCTGCGGCGCCACGGCCTCCCAGCTGCGGGCGGTCTCCGGGAATCCGTGCAGCAGCACGACGGGCGTGCCGTCGGCGGGACCGGTGACGTGAACGTCGAAGGTGAGGTCTCCGAGGGTGACGTGAGTGGTCTCGAACATGGCGCCCACCGTACGGGTTGCCGTTAGCGGTGGGAAGGTTTCCACGCGCCCATGCCGAGAACGATGAGACGCATCTGCTTTTCGGCGCGGGCGAGGACCTCGGCCTCCGCCGGCCCGCCGGGCCGGTCCACGTCGAGCAGTTCGAGCACCACCTCGAGCATGGCAGTCACCAGCAGGTCGGCCGCCATCTCCAGGTCGTCGACGTCCCAGTCCGCCATTCCGGGCATGCGGGAGAGATCGACGGAGAGTTCGCCCGTGATCAGCCGCAACTCGACGGTGACGGTGCGCGCGACGGCCGGCTGGCCGCCGTAGCGCTCCCGGGCCAGGAATCGGAACGCCTGTTCGTGGGCGCGGACCTGCCGCACCAGGGCCTCGAGCGACGCCCGCGCCGAGGACGGGCCGCGCGTGCGCCGGGCCTCGCGCAGCAGCGTGCGGAGCATGCGCATGGTGTCGGCGGCGAGGGCGACGCCGAGTTCCTCCATCGAGCCGAAGTGGCGGTAGAACGCCGTGGGCACGATCCCGGCTCGGCGGGCCACCTCGCGCAGGCTCACCGTCGCGAAGCTGCGATCGGCGGAGAGTTCGAGCGCCGCGTCGAGCAGGGCCTGGCGGGTGCGCTCCTTGCGCGCAGCTCGCGTCGCGGGTTCGGGAACGGGGGCTGCGGACACGGCTCCGAGTCTAGGCAGTGCGACGCGGCGGCGGTCGGGGACCGTGGTGACGGCCGCCACAACATCGTTGACAGCCCACCGGGCGACCCTGGCACACTGAACTCAGTGCACATTTGTGCACTGACTTTGGATTCTCGCTCGAGAGGAGCGACGCCATGACCCTGCTTCACCGCGCCCGACGCGGGCCGGGGCCGTCGATCGGACGCAAAGCCCTGATCAAGGCGCTGCATGTACTCTCCGCGCCGCACCACCCGGATCGGTACCTCGAACTGGCCGATCCGCTCCTGGCCGTGCAGCACACGCGCGCCCGGATCACGAACGTTGACCGAAATGTCCCGGGTGCGGTGACGCTCGAGCTGCGCCCGGGCCGGCCCCTGGAGTTCCGGGCCGGTCAGCACCTGCAACTCGGCGTGGTGGTGGACGGTGTGCGGCACAGCCGCAGCTACTCGCCGGTGAGTTCCCAGCATCGAGCCGACGGGCGCATCCAGCTCACGGTCGGGGTGCGACCGGACGGCGTCGTCTCGCGGCACCTGCACGAGCACGCCACCGCGGGCGACGTGGTCGACCTCGCGGCGGCCGCCGGCGAGTTCTGTCTCCCGGCGGAGCGGCCGGAGCGGCTGGTGCTCGTCAGCGGCGGCAGCGGCATCACTCCGGTGCTGTCGATGCTGCGCACCCTCGCCGACGAGGGCCACTCCGGAACCGTCGCGTTCCTGCACTACGCGCCCACCGCCGCGCACGTGCCGCACCGCGACGCGATCGAGTCCCTGGCCGGCGCCCACGCCGGCGTCGACGTGGCCTTCGCCTACACCCGGGCGGACGACGGTGCGTTGCGTGGCCGCTTCGACCGGAGTCATCTCGAGCGGGTCGCCCCGTGGTTCGCCGGCGCACCCGCCTACGTCTGCGGCCCGGCCGGGCTCGTCGACAGCGTGCGGGAGGTCTACGGCGACGCCGGCGCCGCGCACCTGCTGCGCACCGAGCAGTTCACCCCGCCCGTCGTCGTCCGCGACGACGACGCGAGCGGCACCGTCACCTTCGCCGCGTCCGGGGTCCGCGCCGAGAACAGCGGCGTCACCGCCCTCGAACAGGCCGAGGCGGCCGGGCTCACCCCGCAGCACGGCTGCCGCATGGGAATCTGCCACTCCTGCACCGTGACCCGGCTGTCCGGCGGCACCCGCGACGTGCGCACCGGCGAGATCGACGACGAGCCCGGCGCCGAGGTGCAGATCTGCGTGAACGTCCCCGTCGGCGACGCGGCCTTCGACCTCTGACCCACTCGAAACAATTGGAGGACAACATGTTCGGTTTGTCCATCCCCCTGTCCCTTCCGCTGCCGGCGTTCCTGTCCGGCCGTCGCGATCCCGACCCGTCGCCGGTCGTGCTGCGCCGCGAGCAGGTCGAGGAGATCGGCCGCGAACTCGACGCCCTGCGCGAGCGCACCGTCGCCTCGCTCGGCGCGGCCGACCGCGAGTACATCTACCGCATCGTCGGGGCGCAGCGGCGCTTCGAGATCGCCGGTCGTGCCCTGTTGTTCGTGGGCTTTCTGCCGCCGGCATGGGTGGCGGGCGTGGCCGCGCTGAGCGTGTCGAAGATCCTCGACAACATGGAGATCGGCCACAATGTGATGCACGGCCAGTACGACTGGATGCGCGAGCCGGAACTGAACTCCCGCAACTTCGAGTGGGACACCGTATGTCCCGCCGACCAGTGGCGGCACTCGCACAACTACCTGCACCACACCTACACCAACATCCTCGGGATGGATCGCGACGTCGGCTACGGCATCCTGCGGATGGATCCGGCGCAGCGCTGGCACCCCTACTACCTCGGCAATCCCGTCTACGCGACGGGGCTGATGCTGCTGTTCGAGTGGGGTGTGATGCTGCACGACGCCGAGGTCGAGAACGTCGTCGCCGGCAAACGCAGCTGGCGCGACGTGATCCCGCTCGCCCGGGGGTGGTGGCGTAAGGCGCGCGGGCAGGTGGTCAAGGACTACGTCGCGTTCCCGCTGCTGTCCGGGCCGATGTTCGTGCCGACGCTGCTCGGCAACGCGGCCGCCAACCTGGTCCGCAACGTGTGGGCGTTCTCCATCATCTTCTGCGGGCACTTCCCGTCCGGGGTGCAGTCGTTCACCGAGGAGGAGACCGCGCACGAGACCCGCGGCGAGTGGTACGTGCGTCAGCTGCTCGGCAGCGCGAACATCACCGGCACGCCGCTGTTCCACATCATGTCGGGCAATCTCTCGCACCAGATCGAGCACCACCTGTTCCCGGATCTTCCGGCGCACCGGTACCCGCAGCTGGCGCCGGAGGTGCGGGAACTGTGCGAACGCTACGGGCTGCCCTACAACACCGGGGGCCTGCTCGCCCAGGTGGGCTCGGTGTGGCGCAAGATCGTGAAGCTGGCCCTGCCGCCGAGCTGGGTCTCCGAGGAGCCCACGACGTCGGTGCTCATCGAGCGCGGCGTGCCGGTCGCGGGTACCCTCGCCCACGACAGCGCCTGAAGGGGGCACCGCCATGGTGGGTAGGTTCGAACGCAACAAGGACACGCTCCAGGAACTGACCGAGTCCGCGGCGACGCACGTCGGCAACATCGCCGGCATCATCACCGGCGCGGTCCGCGAGGTCACCCGGGAGGTCGGGGACTGGATCAGCGACGGCATCGAGATGCGGGAGGCCGCCCGCAAGGCGAGCGCCGACGACGAGCGCGTCGCAGAGCCGCCGTCCGAGCCGTCCGGCGGGTAGGCGAAGAACGCCGGGTAGCTGAGGAACACAGAGACAGCGCGGGGGGGGGCCCCCGGGGGGGGGGCCCCCCCCCCCCGGGGGGGGGGGGGGGGGGGGGGGGCCCGCCCCGCGCTGTCGGCGTGTGTTCGGATCAGATGACGCCGAGCGCGAACATCGCGTCGGCGACCTTCACGAAGCCGGCGATGTTGGCGCCGTGGATGTAGTCACCGGGCTTGCCGTACTCGGCTGCGGTGTCCACGCAGTTCTGGTGGATGTCGCGCATGATGCCGGCGAGGCGCTCGTCGGTGTAGTCGAAGTGCCACGAGTCGCGGGAGGCGTTCTGCTGCATCTCGAGCGCGGAGGTCGCCACGCCGCCGGCGTTCGCCGCCTTGCCCGGGGCGAACGCGACGCCCGCCTCGCGGAACACCGCGATGCCACCGGGGGTGGTGGGCATGTTCGCGCCCTCGGCGACGACCCGCACGCCGTTGTTGACCAGGGTCTTCGCGGCGGTCTCGTCCAACTCGTTCTGGGTGGCGCAGGGGATGGCGACGTCGCACGGCACGTCCCAGATCGAACCACCCGGGAAGTACTGCGCGTCGGGACGCTCGTCGAGGTACTCGGAGATGCGGCCGCGCCGGACCTCCTTGATCTCCTTGAGCAGCTCGAGGTCGATGCCGTTCTGGTCGACGATGTAGCCGGAGGAGTCGGAGCAGGCGATGGCGATGCCGCCGAGCTGGTGCACCTTCTCGATCGCGTAGATCGCCACGTTGCCCGAACCGGACACGACGACCTTGCGGCCCTCGAGGGAGGAGTTCACGGACTTGGCCATCTCCGCCACGAAGTAGGCGACGCCGTACCCGGTGGCCTCCCGGCGCACCTGCGAGCCGCCCCAGGTCAGGCCCTTGCCGGTGAGCACGCCGGACTCGTAGGAGTTGGTCAGGCGCTTGTACTGGCCGAACAGGTACCCGATCTCGCGTCCGCCGACGCCGATGTCGCCGGCCGGGACGTCGGTGTACTCGCCGATATGGCGGTGCAGCTCGGTCATGAAGGACTGGCAGAAGCGCATGATCTCCTGCTCCGAGCGACCCTTGGGGTCGAAGTCCGAGCCGCCCTTGCCGCCGCCGATGGGCAGGCCGGTGAGGGCGTTCTTGAAGATCTGCTCGAAGCCGAGGAACTTCACGATGCCGAGGTTGACGCTCGGGTGGAAGCGCAGGCCGCCCTTGTACGGGCCGAGCACGCTGTTGTACTGGACCCGGAAGCCGCGGTTGACGTGCACGTTGCCCTGGTCGTCGATCCACGGCACCCGGAAGATGATCTGCCGCTCGGGCTCGGTCAGCCGTTCGATGAGGCCGGCTTCGAAGTAGCGGGGGTGACGCTCGAGGACGACATGCAGGGACTCGAACACCTCGGCGGCTGCCTGATGGAACTCGGGTTCACCGGCGTTGCGCGCCTTCACCTGTTCGTAGATCTCTGCAATGCGGTCCCGGGTCGACACGCTCACCACCTGACTGTGAGGAAACTGTTACATGGCGTTAACACGTTGAATCATAGGCGCAGGCACCGGGCATCCGATAAAAGGGGGCAGTATGCCCGGGCTCCGGGCGTCGAGGGTGTCGGCCGAACCGGGGGACGGCTACGCGGGCTCGGGAAGGGTGGCTTCCGGGCCCGGGCTGCCGCCGAGCGCGGCGACGAGGCGTTCGCGTGCGCGTCCGAGGTGCCGGGTGATCACCTCGACCGCCGCATCGCCGTCGCCGGTCAGGACGGCGTCGAGGATCTGCTGGTGTTCGGCCGCGATGCTCGTCGTGGTGAGCAGCTGCTTGCCCTGCACCTGCACCATGCACAGCCGCACCTCGGACACGAGCGAGCCGAACATGCGGCTGGTGCGCGGGCTGCCCAGCGCGTCCACCAGGGCGGTGTGGAAGCGCATGTCGGGTTCGACGACGGTGAGCGGGTCGGCCTCGGTCATGGCCGAGATCTCGGCGTTGGCGGCCGACGCCGCCGGAGGCACCGCCCGGGTCTCGGCGAGCGCGCGCAGCACCACCGATTCCAGGTGCGCGCGGGTGCGGTAGATGTCACGCACGTCGTCGGGGCCCAACTGGGGCACGCGGGCGGTCTTGTGGGCGCTGCGCTGCAGTAGGCCCTCGCCGACGAGCTTCTCGATGGCGGCCTTGGCGGTCGGCCTGGCGACTTCGTAGGCGCGGGACACCTCGGCTTCGGTGAGGGCGTCCTCGTGCGTCAGCTCCCCGGCGAACACGCGCCGCCGCAGTTCCAGGGCGAGGGCGTCGACGATCGACAGGGCCTCGACGCGTCCGACCAATGCCCCGCTCCTTCCCGGCTCTCCGCGCACCCGCACGGACCTGCGCGAACACGAGCATTCTTGCACGACGCCGCACATGCATTCTTGACAGGAATGTGTACTTGTCTGACAATTCTGGGAAACGGTGACAGGCATCACAACGAGAGGCGCGCTATGTACCAACAGACACTCGACCCGATCGGCGGCTCACTCGCCTGGTCGGCCGTGGTCGCGGCGATCCCGCTGGCCGCGATGTTCGTCATGCTCGGCGTCTTCAGATGGAAGGCGCACCGCGCGGCCCTCGTCGGTCTGGCGCTCGCCGTGCTCGCGGCGGTCGCCGGGTGGGGCATGCCGCTCGGCCAGGCCGCCGCCGCGACCGCCGAGGGAGCCTTCTACGGCCTGTTCCCGATCTTGTGGATCCTCGTCAACGCCCTCTTCGTCTACAAGCTCACGGTTGTCACCGGCTGGTTCGAGGAGCTCGGCCGGGTCATCCGGTCCATCTCGGACGACCAGCGCATCCTGGCCATTCTCATCGCCTTCTGCTTCGGTGCGCTGCTCGAGTCGCTCGCCGGATTCGGCGCGCCCGTCGCGATCTCCGCGGCGATGCTCATGGCCGCGGGCATGGCACCGCTCAAAGCCGCGTGCACGTCCCTGCTGGCGAACACCGCGCCCGTGGCCTTCGGTGCGATGGGTGCCCCGATCCTCGCGCTCGCCGGGGTCACCGGGCTGCCGCTCGACGACCTGTCCGCGATGGCCGGCCGGCAGACGCCGTTCGTCGCGGCCGTCGTGCCGATGGTGATGGTGTTCCTCGTCGACGGCCGCCGCGGAATTCGGCAGACCTGGCCCGTCGCGGTCGTCGCGGGCCTGACCTTCGGCCTCGCCCAGTTCGTCACCGCGAACTACCTCACCGTCGAGCTCACCGACGTCGTCGCCGCGATCGTCACGGTCGGCGCGGTGCTGGGCATGCTGAAGGTGTGGCAGCCGGAGGAGCGCCTGGTCGCCACGACCGACACCGCCCTCACCGCACCGGTCGGCGCCGGCACCGCGGTCGGCATCGCCGCCCCGCCGTCGCGTTTCGACGGATACAGCCGGACGCGGCGCACGCTGCTGGCCCTCGCCCCGTACCTGACGATCATCGCGATCTTCACCGTGGCGCAGATCCCGTTCGTCAAGACGTGGCTCACCGAGATCGGCACCGTGTCGTTCCGCTGGCCCGGACTCGACATCGTCGACGTCGACGGCAAGCCGCTGAGCGCGCAGACGTTCAAACTCGACCACCTCAAGGCCACCGGCACCCTGTTGCTGCTCGCCGGGGCCGTCACGGCCGGGATGTACGGGATCGGCGTACGCCGCGCCGTCCGCGCCTATGCCGACACCCTCGTGCAGCTGCGCTGGACCATTGTCACCGTCACCTCGGTGCTCGCGTTGGCCTTCGTGATGAACCTGTCCGGTCAGACCGCCGGCCTGGGCATGGCGCTCGCGTCCGCGGGCGGGGTGTTCGCCCTCGTCTCGCCGCTGATCGGCTGGATCGGCGTGGCCATCACCGGATCCGACACGTCGTCGAACTCGCTGTTCGGCGTCATGCAGATGACCGCCGCGCAGCAGGCCGGGCTCGACCCGGTGCTCATGGCGGCGGCCAATTCGTCCGCGGGTGTGCTCGGCAAGATGCTCTCGCCGCAGAACCTGTCGGTCGCGGTGGCCGCGGTCGGCCTGGCCGGGGCGGAGGGTGTCATCCTGCGCCGTCTGATCGGCTGGAGCCTCGGGTTGCTCGTGTTCCTCACCGTCGTCATCTACCTGCAGTCCACCCCCGTTCTCGATTGGATGGTTCCGTGAACACCAGCGTCGTGACTCCCGTCCCCGACACCGAGCCGGTCGTCGCCGCGCTCGTCGACGCCCTCGGCGACGCCGTCGTCACCGATCCGGACCGGATGCTCGCCTATCGGCGCGACCAGTCGCTGCTCACGCCGGCCGGGATGCCGCTCGCCCTGGTCCGGGCGCGGGACACCGACGACGTCGTCGCCACCCTGACGATCGCGCACCGGCACGGCATCCCCGTCGTCACCCGCGGCGCCGGCACCGGTCTCGCGGGTGCGGCCAACGCCCTCGACGGCGGCATCGTGCTCAGCGTCGAGAAGATGAACGCCATCGTCGAAATCGACACCGAATCACGCACCGCCACAGTGCAACCCGGGGTGATCAACGGCGATCTCGCCGCCGCGGCCGCCGAGCGGGGGCTGTGGTACGTGCCGGACCCCGGCAGCCGCGCCGTCTCCACCATCGGCGGCAACCTCGCCACCAACGCCGGCGGCACCTGCTGCGCGAAGTACGGGGTCACGGCCGACCATGTCGCCCGCATCAAGGCGGTGCTCGCCGACGGGCGGATCATCCACACCGGCGCCGTCACCCGGAAGAACGTGGCGGGACTGAACCTCACGCAACTGCTCGTCGGATCCGAGGGCACCCTCGCCGTCATCGTCGAGGCCACCGTGCGGCTGCGCGCCGCCGCCACCGCGGCGGCCACGGTCGTCGCGAGCTTCCCGGAAACCGCGCAGGCCGTCGCCGCGGTGCTGGCGATCCGCGAGCAGGCCGAGCCGTGCCTCGTCGAACTGATGGACCGCACCACCATCGCCGCCGTCAACGACATGACGCACATGGGACTCGACGACACAGCCGGTGCGCTGCTGCTCGTCCAGTGCGACGGGCGCGACGCCGCCGCCGAAGCGCAGGTGTGTGCGCGGGCCTGTACCGCGGCGGGCGCCACCGAGGTGTACGACACCGCCGACCCGGTGGAGGGGGAGGAGTTCATGGCCGCGCGGCGGGTCGCGCTCACCGCGCTCGAGCGGTGTGGCAGCACCCTGCTCGACGACCTGGCCGTTCCCGTGCCGCGGCTGCCCGAGATGCTCGCGGCGATCGAGGCGATCGCCGCGCGGCACGAGCTGCTCATCGGCACGTTCGGGCACGCGGCGGACGGAAACCTGCATCCCACCATCGTGTTCGACGCCGCCGACGAGGTCGTCGCGAGGCGGGCCCGGCAGGCGTTCGACGAGATGGTCGCCGAATGCCTGGCGCTCGGCGGTTCGATCAGCGGAGAGCACGGCATCGGGGTGCTCAAACAGCCGTACCTCGAAACCCAGGTCGGCACGGTCGAGCGTGCGCTCATGCAGCGCATCAAGGCGGCGTTCGACCCGAGCGGGATTCTCAACCCGGGGCGCGGGATCTGACCGGCCGGCGACCCCCGGGGACGGACCCGTCGACGGACCTCCGTCCCTACCCGGCCGACGGCTGGTGGTGGCACGGTGGGAGGTGACATCGGCACCGGTGCGGAACGGGGGAGTGCGGCAGTGGCGACACAACCGGAATCCACGCGGCGGGAGCGGCTGCGCCGCGCCTTCGAACCCGCGCTGCTCGCCGTCACCCTCACCGCCCTGACGGCCGGGGGCATCGCCTGGCTTCTCGGTGCCCACGCCGTCGCCGACGCCTGCTGGATCGCCGGCACCGTCGTCGCGATCGTGCCCGCGACCTGGTGGGTGATCGACGCGCTGCGCCGCGGCCGCGTCGGGGTGGATCTGATCGCGGTGCTCTCCCTGGTCGGCACCCTGCTGGTCGGCGAGTACGTCGCCGGGGCGCTGATCGGCGTGATGCTCGCGTCGGGGCAGGCCCTCGACGCCGCCGCGGAACGCCGCGCCACCAAGGACCTGCGGGCCCTGCTCGAGCACGCCCCGCACACCGCGCGCCGCCGCGTCGGCGACGAGGTGCAGGTGGTGCCGCTCGGCGACGTCGTACCCGGGGACACCCTGGTCGTCGGGCCGGGCGAGGTGGTGCCGGTCGACGGCTGGGTCACGTCCGAACTCGCGGTGCTCGACGAGTCCGTCCTCACCGGCGAGCCGATGCACGTGCAGCGCCGCACCGGGGAGGCCGTGCGCAGCGGCGTCGTCGCCGCCGGCGGCGCCTTCGAGATCCACGCCCGCGCCACCGCCGAGGACAGCACCTACGCCGGCATCGTGCGCCTGGCCCGCGAGGCCGCCGCCGAGAGCGCCCCGGTGGTGCGGATCGCGGACCGGGTCGCCGCGTGGTTCCTGCCGCTGTCGCTGACGGTGGCGGGGCTCGCGTGGCTGTTCAGCGGGTCGGCGACCCGTGCCGTCGCCGTGCTGGTGGTGGCCACCCCGTGCCCCCTGCTGCTCGCCGCGCCCGTCGCGATCGTCTCCGGTCTCTCCCGCGCCTCGCGCCTGGGGGTGGTGATCCGCAGCGGCGGCGCACTCGAGAACCTCGGGCACGCGACGACGCTGGTGATGGACAAGACGGGCACGCTCACCAGCGGCCGGCCCGCCGGCGCCGACATCGTCACCGCACCCGGGGGCGACGGCGCCGAGCTGCTGCGCCTGGCGGCCTCCGCCGACCAGCTCTCCCCGCACGTGCTCGCCGAGGCCATCGTGCAGGAGGCGAAGATGCGCGGGCTGACCCTGTCGCTGCCCACCGACGTCGCCGAGCAGGCCGGCACCGGCGTGGCCGCGACCGTCGACGGCCGGCGCGTCACCGTCGGCAGCCTGCCGCTGCCCGCCGATGCGCCCGGCTGGGCCCGGGCGGTGCTCAGCCGTGCCGCGCTCGACGGCGCCGTCGTCGCCTGGGTCACCGTCGACGGCGACCTGGCCGGCGCCCTGCTGCTCGTGGACCCGCTGCGCCGCGACGCCGCCCGCACGCTGCGGCGGCTGCGCTCGGCCGGGCTGGACCGGCTGGTCATGCTCACCGGCGACCGTCGCGAACCGGCCGAGGAGATCGGCTCCGTCCTCGGCCTCGACGGGGTCTATGCCGAGCAGACCCCGGCGGACAAGGTGAACGGTGTGCGTGCCGAGCGGGAGTCGGCGGTGACGGTGATGGTCGGCGACGGCGTCAACGACGCCCCCGCCCTCGCCGCCGCGACCGTCGGCGTCGCGATGGGCGCCCGCGGATCCACGGCGAGCTCGGAGGCGGCGGACATCGTGCTCACCACCGACCGCCTCGACCGGCTCGCCGATGCCATGGAGATCGCGCGTCGCTCCCGGCGTATCGCCGTGCAGAGCGCCACGGTCGGCATGGGCCTGTCGCTGGTCGCCATGGGCTTCGCCGCGTTCGGCTACCTGCCTCCCGCGGTGGGTGCGCTGCTGCAGGAGGGCATCGACGTCGCGGTGATCCTCAACGCCCTGCGCGCCCTGCGCGGCGACCGGGACCGGGAGCTGGCCCTGCCCGACGACACCGAGGCGATGCTGCACCGGTTCTCGGCCGAACACGACGTCCTGCGTGACGAGCTGTCGATCCTGCGCGACACCGCCCAGCTGCTCGCGTCCGGCGATCGGCCCGCCGCCCACACGGCGCTGCGCCGCGTCGACGCGTTCCTGTTCGACACGCTGCTGCCGCACGAGCAGGCCGAGGACAGCGAGCTGTACCCGGCGCTCGCGGTGCCGCTCGGCAGCGGGGAGGCGACCGCGACAATGAGCCGGATGCATGCCGAGATCGACCGGCTCAGCCGCCGCCTGCGCACGCACCTGGCGCAGGCCGACGCCGCCGGCGGGCTGCGACCGGACCAGTGCGACGACCTGCTCGCCTGCCTGTACGGGCTGTACGCGCTGCTGCGGCTGCACTTCGTGCAGGAGGAGGAGAACTACTTCACCCTCGCGCCCGAGGCCGAACGGGCGGACGGCTCGGCATGACCGGTCCGGGCGGACGGCTGCGGCCGTACGTATCCGGTTCTGCCGGTGCGACGTTCGCGGTGGGACGGCCGGGTCAGCGCCGGGCTTCGGCCGCGATCATCGACAGAGTCGGCCGTGCCATGGCCCGCACGAACGGCCCGACCGCCGTCCAGTAGCGGCGGAAGAGTCTGCGGGCCTTTTCGTCGGTGCCGTGCACCCGGATCTCGGTGAGCAGGACGCAGGTCTGCGCGTCGTACGGCAGGACGGTGAAACTCCATGTGCCGAACCCGCATTCGGGAATCGCGATGCTCGACAGGGGCGCCCCGGGATCCCAGTCGACGCGGCCGTAACCCGGCTCCCACCACCGACCGACGAAGCCGAGCACGAGTTCCCGCCCCGGTTCCTCGGCGACCACCTCGAAGCCGCCCTGCGGACCGATCAGGTTACCGAGGCGGATCGAGCGGTGCGCCCGCACCTCCCGACGCCGCGGCGCGCGCACGGCGTCGAAGGCCATCCGGGCCAGATTGGGGGCGGCGATCACCGGGGACCGCATGAAGTCGATGCGCCGGATCGCGGCGAACGTGTCCCCGGCCGGGGCGTCGACCACCCGCGCGCGTACGACCCGCTGCTCGAAGACCGGCAGCTGCCGTTCGGTCGCGGTGGATTCACCGTCCGGCATTGTTGCTCCTCGGAAGCTGCGCGGTTCGAGTCGCCGACAGTTGCCGGACCATCACCCAGCGCGCGACGAGGTAGCCGAGGACACCGCCGTAGACGGCCTTCAGCACCAGGAACCATCCCGTCGACAGCCCTGACACACCGAGGAGGTGCAGCACCCAGATCGCGAGCACGGAGACGGCCGCGGCCGCCACCCCGAGCGACAGGCCCAGAGACCAGGTGCCGGACGGCAATCGCGCCAGCCACCGACCGGCCTGCGGGGCGTCGGCGGTGGTCGCATCGAGCCCTGCGCGCAACGCCCGTCGCACCCCGGCAGCGGAGAACCAGGAGACGAGCACGGAGAGGATGATCGCGGTCAGCGCGATGTCGACGACGATCCCGTCGGCCGACCACAGCGGCACGAACGACGTGCCGCGCTTGCCCGCCCACGCCAGCAGCGGATTGACGACGACGTTCACCAGGCCGGTGACGACGGCCTGCTTCCGGACGTACGAGGCAGCAGAATCCACGGCGCGTCCTCCTGATCACGGCCCGCGGAAACGGGCCCCCTCTCATCGTGAACCGCGGAACCGTGCTCGTTCCAGGGCCGTAGGTCCCCAGCGACGCCGCACGGGCGATGCCGACGCGGCGAAGGCCCGACGTCCTGCCCTCGGTCGCGGGTTCGTCGTCGTCGCACTAGCTCAGGCGAACCGTGCCTCCCGGGTGCAGTTGGGCGACCCGGCCGCGGCATTCGATCTCGATCGGCGCCTGCATCCCGGGACCGGCGCTCACCTGCACCTCTGTGCCGCTGATGCGCAGGCGAAGGCGGTGCCCCCGGTAGAAGATCGGGAATTCGAGGGCACCGAGTGGTTCGGGCCACTGCGGGGCGAACACGAGCCGGTCGCCCCGGGTCTCGAGGCCGGGGACGCACCGCTGCAACAGATCGACGCTGCCGGCCATGGCCGCCAGGTGGATGCCCTCCATCGTGGTGCCGCCCTGGATATCGGCGATGTCGGCTTTCAGCGCCTGGTAGAAGAAGTCGACGGCCTCGTCCCGGTGGGCGCGTGCCAGCACCCAGGAATGGACGACCCCGCTCAGGGTGGAACCGTGCGACGTTCGCGCCATGTAGTAGTCGATGGTCCGCGGGATGTCCTCGTTCGGGAACCGGTAGCCGAGCCGTTCGAGCAGTTCCCGCAGTTCGTCGGAGGACAGCAGATAGAACAGCATCAGCACGTCGGCCTGCTTCGACGCCTGGTAGCGGTTGACGTCGTCGCCCTCGGCCTCGAGGATCCGGTCGAGGCGCTGGATGTCGCCGTAGCGCCGCCGGTAGCCGTCCCAGTCCAGTTCGGCGAGGCGTTCGTACCCCTCGAACTGGCTGAGGACACGATCGTGGAACGGGACGAACATTCTGCGGGTGACGTCCTCCCAGCGCGCCGTCTCCTGCGCGTGCAGCCCCAGGGCCTGGGTCAGGTACGAGCGGATCTGCAGCGGGATCAGCTCGAGCGCCTCGAGGGCGCGCAGGATCACCCAGACCGACATGACGTTGGTGTACGCGTTGTTGTCGATTCCGTCGTACGGTGCGTCGGGGTAGCCGGAATGGAACTCGTCGGGGCCGATGACGCCGCGGATGCTGTACCGTCCGCGTTCCTCGTCGTAGGACGCGAGATCGGCGTAGAAGCGGGCGATCTCCACGAGCATCTCGGCGCCGTACTCGATCAGGAACTCCAGGTCGCCGGTCACCTGGTAGTACTGCCACACGTTGTGGGCGATCGCGATGCCGGTGTGGTGCTGGCGCCGGCTGGGGTCCGGGTTCCAGCGGCCGGATCTGGGATTGAGGTGCAGTTGCGGGCTCTCCTCGCGGCCGTCGCTGCCCGACTGCCACGGGAACATCGCACCGCGGTGACCGGCTTCGCGCGCCATCCGGCGGGCCTCCCGCAGGCGGCGGTAGCGGTAGCGCAGCAACGACCGGGTCAGCGTGGGCAGCCGCAGGTTCAGCACCGGGAACACGAACAGCTCGTCCCAGAAGACGTGCCCGCGGTACGCCTCGCCGTGCAACCCCCGTGCCGGCACGCCCACGTCGAGGTCGGCGGTGTTCGCGGAGACCGTCTGCAGCAGGTGCAGAAGATGGAACCGGAGGACTCGCAGGGCGTGGCCGTGGCCCGGACCCTCGTACTCGATGCCCAGGTGGTCCCACAGATATCCCCAGGCGAGCACATGGCCGTCGAGCAGTTCGTCGAACCGGCCCAGCCGGGGAAGCCAGCGGGCGGCTTCGTCGGCCGGCTCGGAGACCGCCTGATCGCGCCCGGTGAACACCGCCACCATCTTCTCCAGCGTCACGGGCCGGTCCGTCTCGACGTCGACGGTGATGTCGTGTCCGATCCGATCGTCGCCGTCGACCAGCCGGTACTCGCCGGCAACGGGCTCCCCGTCGCACCACACCGTGTTCCGGGCCGCCATCGCCACCGGTATCCGCGACTGGTTGGTCTGCACCGCCAGCAGCACCGAGTCGACGGACAGCGCGGTGGCTTGCAGCGGCTCGAGGTGCTGGTCGGCGAGGTCGCGATAGCGCTCGACGAGGGAGTTCCGGACCGCGCCGTCCAGCAGCGAGCGGATCTCGAGCCGGCCCGACCAGTCTTCGGCCACGATCGTCGTCTCGAGGGCGCAGGCGTGCGGCAGATGCATGGCAACCAGGCGCCGCTGCCGCACCGACGTGGTGCGCCCCGCCGCGTCGCGGAATCGGAACCGCCGGATGAGGACGGCGCGGCGGAGGTCGAGGTATTGGCGGTAGTCGAGCAGCTCTGCGGTGTCGAGGTCGAACCACTGCCCGCCGTCGACCCGGAAGGTCACCGGCAACCAGTTCGGCAGGTTCACCAGGCTCTCGTGGTCGATGGCACTCCCCGCCACCTCGTCCTGGAGACGGTTGAAGATGCCGGCCACATAGGTGCCGGGGTAGTGCACGCCGTCCGCGCGGGATTCGGGCGCGCAGCCTCGGGTGGCGAAGAAGCCGTTCCCGACGGTGCAGAGGGCCTCGCGCAGCTTCTCGGTGAGCGGGTCGTAGCCCTCGAAGAACATCGTCCAGGCGTCGTCCGGGGGCGGCGCGATCCCCGGGTCGCTGCCGAGCAGATCCGCCAGCCGCTCCAGTAGCTCACGAACCCGGTCCGGACCGTCGACCGCGAATTGTGCCGTCGACCGCCGATCGCCTTCCTCGCTGTAGCGCACGACGATGCCGATCCCGGTCGATGTCAGGGTGCCGAACGCGTCGTCGTCGGTGAGGTCGTCGCCGATGTAGACCGGCATCGGGTCGTCTGCGCCGCGGAGGTGCTCGAGCACCCAGGCCACCGCCCGCCCCTTGTCCCAGTCCACATCGGGGCGGAGCTCGGTGACCTTGCGTCCGCTCGTGACGCGGAGCCGGACGTCCCGGTCGGCCGCATCGTGCACTGCTGCGACGACCTCCTCGATCCGGTCCTCGGCGACGTTGCGGTGATGAACTGCCACGGCGAAACGCTTGTGCTCCACCAGAACGCCGGGCACGCCGGCCAGGCGGTCCCGCAGGGCGCCGGCGATTCGCTCGAGGTCGGGCACCGCGGGGACGGCGGCATCGTTCCGGTGGTACTCGCCGTCCGGCCCGACGAGTTCGAAACCGTGGTTACCCGCATACCAGAGTCCGGGCACGCCGACCCGTGCCTGCACGTCGGTCACGTCGCGGCCGCTGATCACGCCGACGGGGCAGTAGCGGGCCAGCCGGGCAAGCTCTTTCGCCGCGCCCTCGACCAGGGTGGCAGCGGTGGGATCGTTCACGAGGTGGGCGAGGGTGCCGTCGAAGTCCAGGAACACGGCGTAGCGCCGGGTGCGCAGGATGGCGGTCGCCTGGTGACGAGATGCCAAGGCGTCCGGGATTTCCGACAGCCGGCGCTCGCGGGGGCGCGGTTCGACCGTGGGGGTGGTCATCGGCTCGGCTCGGATGATGAGTGCATGGCAGTCTGTCCCTCCGCACCGTTGCAGGACAGGCCCACAAGGGGTTCCCCATTCTATGACGGGACCGGCGGCGTGCAGTCCGTTTCGGTGCAGGCTACGACCAGGTCCTCGGATTGAAGACGACGTAGAACCAGGCGTTCGTCGTAGGGTCCCACGAACAGGACACGAGGACGACGGCGCCGATGGACCGATCGAACGCCTCGGCCTTGGGACAGACGGCGTCGCCGTCCGGTCCGGCGAACTCGGCGCGGTAGAGCGGACCGATGCGCCACGGCGCGGCGGTGGCCGTTCCGGCTCCCACGGTGGCCCCCAGGACGATCGCGGCGACGACGAGACCGGCGAGTGCTGCGGCCCTGTGGGCGACGTTCTTCGACACGAGGACTCCTTCGGCGTGGGAACGGTCCGGGCGCAGGCACACCGTCGCGACCCTGAACTCTGCCGAAGCCCGCTCTCGATGATCACCGGTGGGTGCCCGGCGCGCAGGCGTTCGCACGAACCGGTACGTATGTATCCGGTCTCAGTCCTCCAACCGCTCGGCCTCCTCGATCGCCGCCTGCAACTGGTCCAGCAGTGCCTTCGCCTGCACGATGTCGAGGGCGACGCCGAGGCCTTCCGGCAGGTCGAGCACGACGCCGGGCCCGTTCGCGCGGGCGGTGACGGGATGGTCGCCGGTCGTATCGGTCATTGAGAGTCCTTCCGGTTCGGGGGCGCGCTTGCCGGGTCTCAGTGTGCCCGGAAGAACTACCGTGTGGGGCGGGAGCGTACGGCGACGGGAAGGGGGAGCGATGGCAGTGACCAGCGCCGGCCTTCTGCTGTACCGGATCGACGCCGACGGCGTGCTCGAGGTGTGGATCGTGCACCCGGGCGGGCCGTACTGGGTCGGCAAGGACGAGGCGGCCTGGTCGATCCCCAAGGGGGTCTACGGCGACGACGAAGACCCGTTCGCCGTGGCCTTGCGAGAGTTCGAGGAAGAATGCGGGATGCCCGCGCCCCAGGTGAACTACGAGATGCTCGGGCGGTTCAAGCAGCCCTCCGGCAAGATCGTCACCGTCTACGCCGGTGAGACCGCCGACGATCTGGCCTTCGTCGGCAGCAACACCTTCGACCTGGAGTGGCCGCCGCGGTCCGGAAAGGTGCAGAGCTTTCCCGAGGTGGACGACGCTCGCTGGTTTCCGCCCGCCGTCGCGGCCATCAAGCTCGTGAAGGGGCAACGCCCGATCCTCGCCCGGCTCGGCGAGCGCGTGCACGCTGCCGGCCGGTCGTTCGCGTCCGGTCCGCCGGTGCCCGGTGCAGGAACGGAAGAACCGGGCATATGAGCAAGACCGTGCTCGTCACCGGAGGAGGGCGGGGGCTCGGCCGGGCCACGGCCGAGAAGCTCGCCGCTCGGGGACATCGCGTCCTGCTCACCGCGCGAACCCGCGCTGCCGCGGAGGACGCAACCGAAGCGATCCAGCGGACGGATCCCGACGCTCGGGTCGAGCCGCGCTGGGTCGATCTGTCTTCTCTGGAGCAGGTCCGGTTCTTCGGCGTCGCGGAAGCCGAGCGGGGCGAACCGATCGACGTGCTGCTGCATGTCGCCGGCATCCTGCAGACGAGCAAGGAACGCCGGCTCACCGTCGACGGGTACGAGGAGACCCTCGCCGTCAACGTCCTGGCTCCGTTCCTGCTCACCGCCCTGCTCCTGCCCGCACTCGAGCGCAGCCCGTCGGCGCGTGTGGTCACCGTCGGCTCGCGGCTGCACCTGCCCGGCTCCCGCGGAGCGCCGGTGGACTTCGACTTCGCCGACGTCCAGCTCGAGCACGGCTACAACCCCGAGCGGGCATACAAGAATTCCAAGCTGGCGGTGATGTGGTTCACCTACGAGCTCCAGCGCCGCCTCGCCGGGCGGCCGATCACTGCGAACGCCGTGTGTCCCGGTTTCGTGCCCACCACCGCTGCTGCGAGCACCCGCGGTCTGATGCGGCTGTTCATGGCGCACGTGTTGCCGCACATGCCCTTCGCCACGTCCGTCGATGCGGCCACCGATTCGCTGGTGTTCACGGCGGTCGACCCGTCGCTCGACGGGGTGGGCGGAAAGTTCTTCGGCGAGTGTCACGAAATCGACTCCAGCGCGCAGTCCCACGACGTTGCCCAGGCCGGACGTTTCTGGACGATCGCCGAACATCTCACCGGTCTCGCCTGACCTGTCGCGCCGATGGTGGGACGTGGCCGGCCCCGCGAGGACGCGAGATCTCCGTGCAGTGCTTACGGGCGCTGAGTGGAGTGTGGTGCCCCCGGCAGGACTCGAACCTGCGACCTAGAGATTAGAAGGCTCTTGCTCTATCCAGCTGAGCTACGGAGGCGCGGCCAGAATCTTAACCGTTCGCCGCGGCGGCCCTCACCGGCGGCCCGCGGCGAGGGTCTGCGCCATGAAGTTCAGCGCCTGCGGCCACGACAGGGCGTACGCGTCGGCGTTGACAGGGTTGCCGTGCCGGGCGCGGGTGCTGAAGCCGTGTTCGGCGCCGGGGTAGACGTGCACGATCGTCGCGCCCGAGGTGCGGGACAGCAGCGACCGCTGCAGGTCGGCGAACACGTCGGCCGTCATGATCGTGTCGGCGCCGGCGTGCAGCACCATCACCGGTGCGGCGATGCGCGCGGCGTCGGCGACGGTGTCGTGAGTGTGGTTCGCGGCCGGGACGGCCGGGATCGACGGATGGTAGGCGATCACGTTCGCAAGCCGCTCGTCGCGCGCGCCGGCGAGCAGCGCGAGGCGCCCGCCGAGGCAATAACCGAGCATGCCGACGCGTTCGGCGCCGAGCTCGCCCAGCAGGTGGTCGGTCAGCAGGCGGATCTCGGCGAGCGCGGCATCGTCGTCGAGGCCGTTCATGAGTTCGTAGAGGCGTTCCCTCGGGGTGTCGTCGGCGTTCGGGCCGTGGAACGGATCCCACACCAGCGCGGTGATCCCGGTGGCTGCGATGTCCTCGGCGTACGCGCGCACCTGCGCGCCGATTCCGGTGATCATCGGCAGCAGCACCATGCCCACGCCGCTGCCGTCCCGGGGCGCCGCGAGGTAGCCCTGCAGCGGCCCGACCGCGACGACGGAGGTGCGGATCTCGTTCATTCGGGCAGACGTCCTTCCGGCCGGGTGATTGCGTCCGAATCTATCGGGCGGCGAATCCGCCCGTCGCGCCGCAAGCGCGGGCATACACTCCGTAGGTAGCTGAAATGTGAGGTATGCCACATGCAAGTACCTTCGGCTTTCGAATACGAGCGCGCCACCGGCATCGATCACGCCATCGCACTCCTCGACGAACGCGGCGAGGAAGCCCGGGTCGTCGCGGGCGGGCACAGTCTCCTGCCGATGATGAAACTGCGGCTCGCCGCCCCCGAATGCCTGATCGACATCAACGACCTGGCCGGCGAGCTCGGCTACATCGCCGTCGAGCCCGACGTCGTGCGGATCGGCGCGCTGGCGCGGCACCGCGAACTCCTCGAAAGCGAGGCGCTCGCCGAGATCTTCCCGATCTTCCGCGACGCCGAACGGGTCATCGCCGATCCCGTCGTGCGCAACCGCGGCACGATCGGCGGGTCGCTGTGCCAGGCCGACCCCGCCGAGGACCTGTCCACCGTGTGCGACGTCCTCGACGCCTCGGTCGTGCTGCGCGGTCCGCACGGCAGCCGGACGCTGACGATGGACGAGTTCCATCTCGGCCCCTACGAGACGACCGCCGCCCCCAACGAACTGCTCGTCGAGGTCCGGCTGCCGCGACGGGGCCGCGGGTCGAGCGCCTACGCCAAGGTCGAGCGACGAACGGGGGACTGGGCGATCGCCGCGGCCGGCGCCGCCGTGTGGATGGGCGACGGGGCCATCGACGACGCCCGCGTCGGTCTCACCGCGCTCCGGGCGGACCCGCAGGCTTTGGCCGGCATCTCCGACCGGCTGCGCGGCGCGACACCGTCCGAGGACCTCTACCGCGAGGCCGGCGAACTCGCCGCCGCCGCCAGCGACCCGGTCGCGGACCAGCGCGGCACCGTCGACTACAAACGCCACCTCGCCGCGGAGCTCACGGTGCGCACCCTGCGGCGCGCCGTCGAGCGGCTCACCACCTCCGAAAGGGGTTGACCCGATGCGTGTTTCGATGACCGTCAACGGTGACGAGGTCAGTGCCGAGGTGGAACCGCGGCTGCTGCTCGTCCACTTCCTGCGCGATCACCTCGGCCTGACCGGCACGCACTGGGGCTGCGATACCAGCAATTGCGGCACCTGCGTCGTCGCGGTCGACGGCGAGCCCGTCAAGTCGTGCACCATGCTCGCCGTCATGGCGAGCGGCCACGACGTGCGCACGGTCGAGGGACTCGAGCGCGACGGCGTGCTCGACCCCGTGCAGGAGGGATTCATGCGCTGCCACGGGTTGCAGTGCGGCTTCTGCACCCCCGGCATGATGATCACCGCCCGGGCCCTGCTCGACCGCAACCCGGACCCCGACGAGCAGACCATCCGCGAGGCGATCTCCGGGCAGATCTGCCGCTGCACCGGCTACACCACCATCGTGCGGTCCATCCGCTGGGCCGCCGAGCACCCCGTCACCGAGAAGGCGCCGTCATGACCGCCGTCGACCCCACCCCCGAGCTGCTCGACACCGTCGACAACGACAAGAAGCCGTGCGGTCACGGGCGCATGCTGCGCAAGGAGGACCCGCGTTTCATCCGCGGCCACGGCCGCTTCGTCGACGACGTGCAGCTGCCGGGCATGCTGCACCTGGCGATCCTGCGCTCACCCGTGGCCCACGCGAAGATCCTCGGCATCGACACCACCGCCGCGCAGGCCCACCCGAAGGTGAGGGCCGTCGTCACCGGCGCCGACCTCGCGGACAAGGGCCTGGCATGGATGCCGACCCTGTCCAACGACGTCCAGGCCGTCCTCGCCACCGACAAGGTCCGCTTCCAGGGCCAGGAGGTCGCCTTCGTCGTCGCCGACGACCGCTACTCGGCGCGCGACGCCCTCGAGCTCATCGACGTCGAGTACGACATCCTCGACCCGGTCGTCGACGTCCGCCGCGCGCTCGCGCCCGAGGCGCCCGTGATCCGCACCGACCTCGAGGGCAAGACCGACAATCACTGCTTCGACTGGGAAACGGGGGACGCCGCCGCCACCGAGGCCGCGTTCGCGAAGGCCGACGTGATCGCCCGGCAGGAGATGGTCTATCCCCGCGTGCACCCGGCGCCCATGGAAACCTGTGGCGCCGTGGCCGATTACGACCGTATCAGCGGCAAGCTCACGCTCTGGTCGACCAGTCAGGCGCCGCACGCCCACCGCACCCTCTACGCCCTCGTCGCCGGTCTGCCCGAACACAAGATCCGGGTGATCGCCCCGGACATCGGCGGCGGGTTCGGCAACAAGGTGCCCATCTATCCCGGGTACGTCTGCGCGATCGTCGCCTCGCTCGTGACCGGCAAGCCGGTCAAGTGGATGGAGGACCGCAGCGAGAACCTGGTGAGCACCGGCTTCGCGCGCGACTACGTGATGGTCGGCGAGATCGCCGCGACCCGGGAGGGAAAGATCCTCGCGATCCGCACCCAGGTCCTCGCCGACCACGGCGCGTTCAACGGCACCGCCGCCCCGGTGAAGTACCCGGCCGGGTTCTTCGGGGTGTTCACCGGCAGCTACGACATCGAGGCCGCCTACTGTCACATGACCGCCGTCTACACCAACAAGGCGCCCGGCGGCGTGGCCTACGCGTGCTCGTTCCGCATCACCGAGGCCGTCTACCTCGTCGAGCGGCTCGTGGACTGCCTCGCCTACGACCTCGAGCTGGATCCGGTGCAGCTGCGGCTACGGAATCTGCTTCGCCCCGAACAGTTCCCGTACACGAGCAAGACCGGTTGGAAATACGACTCCGGCGACTACGAAACCACCCTGCGCAAGGCCGTGGAGATGGTCGGCTACGACGAACTGCGCCGCGAGCAGGCCGAACGCCGCGCGCGTGGCGAGCTGATGGGCATCGGCGTGGCGTTCTTCACCGAGGCCGTCGGCGCCGGCCCCCGCAAGGACATGGACATCCTCGGCCTCGGCATGGCCGACGGCTGCGAACTGCGCGTGCACCCCACCGGCAAGGCGGTGGTGCGACTGTCGGTACAGACCCAGGGGCAGGGCCACGAGACCACGTTCGCGCAGATCGTCGCCGAGGAACTGGGCATCCCACCCGAGGACATCGACGTCGTGCACGGTGACACCGACAACACCCCGTTCGGTCTCGGCACGTACGGCAGCCGGTCCACCCCGGTCTCCGGCGCGGCCGCCGCCCTCGTCGCCCGCAAGGTGCGCGACAAGGCCCGGATCATCGCCTCCGGCATGCTCGAGGTGTCCGTCGCGGACCTCGACTGGGTCAAGGGCGCCTTCCACGTCAAGGGCGATCCGACCGCGTCGGTGACCATTCAGGACATCGCGATGCGGGCGCACGGCGCCGGCGATCTGCCCGAGGGCGTCGAGGGCGGACTCGAGGCGCAGATCTGCTACAACCCCGAGAATCTCACCTACCCGTACGGGGCGTACTTCTGCGTCGTCGACATCGATCCCGGGACGGCGGAGGTGACGGTGCGCCGGTTCCTCGCCGTCGACGACTGCGGCACCCGCATCAACCCGATGATCATCGAGGGGCAGGTGCACGGCGGGATCGTCGACGGCATCGGCATGGCACTGATGGAGATGATCGAGTTCGACGAGGACGGTAACTGCCTCGGCGGCTCGCTCATGGACTACCTGATCCCCACGGCGATGGAGGTGCCCCACTTCGAGACCGGCTTCACCGTCACCCCGTCGCCGCACCACCCGATCGGCGCGAAGGGCATCGGCGAGTCTGCGACCGTCGGCTCGCCGCCCGCGGTGGTCAACGCCGTCGTCGACGCGCTGCGCCCCTTCGGGGTGCGGCATGCCGACATGCCGCTGACCCCGTCGCGGGTGTGGGAGGCGATGCAGGGCCGGCCCACCCCGCCGATCTGACCGACCGGCCCGAACCAGGGAGAGCCACATGGATCTGACGGTGCGCGCCGCGGAACTGACCCGCCGGCGACGGGCGTTCGTCCGCGCCACGGTGGTGCGCGCCCAGCGGCCGACGTCCGCCCGCGCCGGCGACTGCGCGCTGGTGCTCGACGACGGCACGATCGAGGGCTTCGTCGGCGGCCAGTGCACCGAGACCTCGGTGCGCGACGCCGCGCGGCAGGCCCTGAACACGGGGGAGAGCATCCTGCTGCGGGTCCTGCCCGGCGCGACGCAGACCTTCCCGGACACTCCGGGGGCGACCGTCGCGGTCAACCCGTGCCTGTCCGGCGGCGCGACGGAGATCTTCCTCGAGCCGCAACTGCCCACCCCGATCCTCGTCGTCTCCGGGTCGACGCCGGTGGCCGAGGCCGTCGCGGACATCGCCGCGCGGCTCGACTTCGCCGTCACCCGCCCCGGCCCGGGCGCCGCCCCCGACGCCGACGCCACCGCCGTCGTCGTCGCGAGCCTCGGCGGCGAGGAGGCCGGGATGATCCGGGCCGCCCTCGACGCCGGCATCGGCTACGTCGGCCTCGTCGCCAGCCGGCGGCGCGGCGCCGACGTGCTCGCGCAGGCCGAGGTGCGCCCCGACGAACGGGCCCGCGTGCACACCCCCGCGGGTCTCGACATCGGTGCGCGCACCGCCGCGGAGATCGGGCTGTCGATCGTCGCCGAACTGGTGCAGGCGATCCGCCGCGAGAGCCTCGGTGCGCCCGTCGCGCCGGCCGCGCCGCCGCACACCGCGGTGGACCCCGTGTGCGGGATGACCGTCACCGTCACCGCCGACACCCCGCACCTGACCGACGCCGGCACGGACGTGTGGTTCTGCTGCCCGGGCTGCCGCCGCACCTACCAGAAGGAACACGCCGCGTGTTCGTGACGGGACCGGCCCCGGGAGCCGGCCGATGAGCGTGTTCGGCGGCGTCGACGATGTCATCCGCCGGTTCGACGACCAGGATTACCTGCTCGACGAGGGCACCGCCACCGCCCTGTACCTCGCGGTGGAGCTCGGCCGGCCGCTGCTGCTCGAGGGCGAGCCCGGCGTCGGCAAGACCACGGCCGCCAAGGCCCTCGCCGCCGCCGTGGGCACCGAGCTGATCCGGCTGCAGTGCTACGAGGGCCTCGCCGCGAGCGAGGCCCTCTACGACTGGAACTACCAGCGGCAACTGCTCGCGATCCGGCTCGCCGAGACCCGGGGTGAGAGTCTGAGCGAGGCCGACCTCTACACCGAGGAGTTCCTGCTCGAGCGGCCGGTGCTGCGCTGCGTGCGGCACCGCGGCCCCACCGCGCCGGTACTGCTCATCGACGAGATCGACCGGGCCGACGACGAGTTCGAGGCGCTGCTGCTCGAGTTCCTCGGCGAGTTCTCCGTCACGATCCCCGAACTGGGCACCCTCACCGCCGCGCGGCCCCCGATCGTCGTGCTCACCTCCAACCGCAGCCGAGACCTGCACGACGCTCTGCGCCGGCGCTGCCTCTACCACTGGATCGACTACCCGGACCGGGACCGCGCCGTCGCGATCCTGCGCCGCACCGTCCCCGCCGCGAACCTCGCGCTCGTCGAATCGGCCGCCGACTTCGTCGCCTCCGTGCGCCGGCTGGACCTGGACAAGGCGCCGGGCATCGCCGAGACCATCGACTGGGTGTCCGCGCTCGTCGCGCTCGGGGTGGGGGATCTGGTCCACCCGGGCGCGGTGGCGACGCTGACCGCGCTCGCCAAGACCCCCGACGACCGGACCACGATCCGTGCCGAGTACGAGGAGTACCGGGCGTGAGCACCGCGCTGCTGCTGCGCGGCGTCGACCTCGCCGCGTTCACCGTGGCGCTCACCGACCGGTTGCGCCGCGCCGGCGTGCCCGTCGCCGCGACCGCCGCCGCGACCTTGGTGCGGGCGCTGCGGCTGTACCCGCCGCGCACCCGCAGCCGGCTGTACTGGACCGCGCGGGTGGCCCTCGTCGATCGGCAGGACGCGCTCGCGGCATTCGACGCCGTGTTCGCCGAGGTCTTCGACCACCAGGTCCTCGCCGTCGACCCGCACGCCCGCCGCACCGGCCCCGACGGGACGGTCGGTGCCGGCGACGCCGTCGTGCAGGGTGCGGCGCCGAACCCGGCGCCGGCGTCGCCGCAGCCGGGCGTGCCGTGGCACACCCGCAGGCCGCGCCGGTCCGGCGAACCGCCCGAGACGGTCCGGCCCGGGCCGTGGGCCCCGAGCCCCGTCGAGATCCGCGCCGACCAGCCGTTCGCCGACCTGCGGCCCGAGGACCTGCGCACCCTGGGACAGTGGCTCGAGCAGGCCCGGGTGCGCTGGCCGCGGCGCCTCGGCCGCCGCCGCATGCCGCACCACCACGGCCGCCTCGACGTGCGCGCCACCCTCGACGCGTCCCGGCACACCGGGTTCGAACTGGTGCGCCTGCGCCGCGCCCGCCCGATCCGCCGTCCGCGCCGGATCGTGGTGCTGTGCGACGTGAGCCGCTCCATGCACGGCTACGCCGACATCTACCTGCACCTGATGCGGGCCGCGGTGCGCGCCGGCGACGCCGAGGTGTTCGCGTTCTCCACGAGCCTGACCCGGCTCACCGCGACCCTGGCGCACCGCTCCGCCGAGCACGCGGTCGCCCGCGCCAACGACACGGTCGTCGACCGCTACGGCGGCACCCACATCGCCGGCAGCCTCGAGGCGTTGCTCGCCTCCCACCACGGCAACCTGCTGCGCGGCGCCGTCGTGTTCGTCGCCTCCGACGGGTGGGACAGCGACCATCCGCAGGCCCTCGGCCGGGCCGTCGCGCGGGTGCGCCGCCGCGCGCACCGGCTGATCTGGCTGAACCCGCGGGCCGGCCGGCCCGGGTACCGTCCCGAGACCGGGCCGATGGCGGCGGCGCTGCCGCACTGCGACGCCCTGCTGGCGGCCGACACCCTCGATGCCCTGCGCGCGGTGTTCGATCTCGACCCGGCCGCCGGCCGGGTGGCGCACGTCTCCGACGGCCCGTCGTAGCGGCGCTCGTCGAGGTCCTACCCTGTTAGGTATGGCATCACCCGAGCTCGCGTCGGCCGCGCCGACGTCCTCGCCGCCGGCCGGGCGGCGCAACACGTCGGCACTGTACGTCCTCCTCGGGCTCGTCGCCGCGGTCGTCGCGCCGATCGTGGTCGGCCTGTCCGCCGCGCAGGCGCTGGTGCTGCTGGGCATCCCCGACCCCGGTCCGCTCACTACCTACGGGCTGCCCGCGGTGCGGGCGATCGCGGAGGTCGCGGCCGTCGCCGCGGTCGGTTCGCTGTTCTTCGCCGCGTTCCTGGTACCGCCGCAGCGCAGCGGGGTGCTCGACGTGGACGGCTACCGGGCCGTGCGCACCGCGGGCGCCGCCGCCCTGATCTGGGCGTTCTGCTCGGCGGTGCTGGTGCCGCTGACCCTGTCCGACACATCCGGGCAGCCGCTGGCCGAGGCGCTGAAGCCGGAGAACCTGTGGGGTGCGATCGGGCAGATCGACACCGCGCTCGCGTGGGCGTGGACGGCGGCGCTCGCCCTGATCCTGGCGGTGCTGATCCGCGCCGCGGTGCGCTGGTCGTGGGTGCCGTACCTGCTCCTGCTGTCCCTGGTGACGCTGATGCCGCTGGCCCTGACGGGGCACTCGTCGTCGGGCGGATCGCACGACATGGCCACCAACAGCCTGGTGCTGCACCTGGTCGCGGCGGCGGTGTGGGCGGGCGGCCTGTTCGCCCTGCTCGCCCACGGGTGGCGCCGCGGCGCGCACACCGACCTCGCCGCCCGCCGGTTCTCGTTCGTCGCCGGGGTGGCCTTCGCGGTGATGGCCCTGAGCGGCATCGTCAACGCCGCGGTGCGGCTGCCGGCCGACGAGTTGCTCACCAGCACCTACGGCCGGCTCGTCCTGGCCAAGGCGCTGGCGCTGATCGCCCTGGGCGCCCTCGGATGGATGCAGCGGCGCCGCGCGCTGCCCGCGCTCGAGGCGAACCCCGACGACCGGGGCGCGCTTGTCCGGTTCGCGGCCGTCGAGGCCGTCATCCTGGCCGCCACCGTCGGACTGGCCGTGGGGCTGGGCCGTACCCCGCCGCCCCCGCCGGCGACGGTGCCGTCGCTGCTCGAGGTGGAGCTGGGCTACAACCTGGACGGCCCCCCGACGGTCGGCACCCTCTTCTTCGGCGCGTGGCGCTTCGACCTGATCTTCGGCACGATCGCCCTGGTTCTCGCGGTCGGCTACGCGATCGGGCTGTGGACGCTGCGCCGGCGCGGCGACAGCTGGCCCGTCGGCCGGTCGATCGCCTGGTTCTCCGGCTGCTTCGTGCTGCTGGTCGCCACGTCGTCGGGCGTGGGCATGTACTCGCCGGCGATGTTCAGCGTGCACATGGGCGCCCACATGGCGATGTCGATGCTGGCGCCCGTGCTGCTCGCCCTCGGCGGGGCGATGACCCTGGCGCTGCGGGCCTTCAAACCGGCGGGCCGCGACGGCTACCCCGGCCCGCGTGAATGGCTCCTGGCGTTCCTGCACAGCCCGCCGTCGCGGTTCTTCACCCATCCGGTCGTCGCGTCGGTGATGTTCGTCGGCGGCTTCTACGCGCTGTACCTGGGCGGGATCTTCGAGGCCAACGCCGACAGTCACGCCGCGCACGTGCTGATGAACCTGCACTTCCTGATGAGCGGCTACCTGTTCTACTGGGTCGTGATCGGCGTGGACCCGTCGCCGCGCGACGTGACGCCGGTGACGAAGCTGGCGATGGTGTTCGGCTCGCTGCCGTTCCACGCGTTCTTCGGTGTGACCCTGATGAGCATGGGCACGGTGATGGCCGAGTCCTACTACCGCGGTCTCGGCCTGGCCTGGAACAGCGACCTGTTCGCCGACCAGAAGGTGGGCGGCAGCATCGCCTGGTCGGCCGGGGAGATCCCGCTGGTGCTGGTGATGCTGGCCCTGCTGGTGCAGTGGTCGCGCAGCGACGAGCGCACCGCGCGACGGGTGGACCGCGCCGCCGAGCGGGACGACGACGCCGATCTCGCCGCCCACAACGCGATGTTCGCCGAGCTGGCGCGGCGGGACCGCGAGGGCCACTAGGGCCGCCGGCGCCGCGCGGTCTCGGTGCGCAGTCGCACGCCGACCGCGGAGAGCAGCGCGACGGCCGCCGCGCCGCCGGCCGCGACGGCGGCCGGGGTGGAGGTGAAGCCGGTGTCGCCGCTGCGGGCCACCGCGATCCACACCAGCCCCCACGCCATGGCCGCGGCGACGGCGAGCCGCCCGTGCCCGGCGACGGCGAGGAGCACCGACACCGCGGCGACCACGACCAGGACGAGCACCGCCCAGGTGTCGGCGCCCAGCGCGAACGGGTCGACCTCCGCGGCGCGCAGCGCCGCCGCGGTGTTCGCGACCGTGGCCACCGCCACCCAGCCCAGGTACAGGAACATGGTGCCGTCCACGACGACGCCCTCGAGGCGGGACGACGGCGCGGTGCGGGTCAGGCCGAGGAAGATCCGGACCAGCACGGCCAGCAGCGCGGCGATGACCGCGACGCTGACCGCGAGCAGTTCGAGCTGCACGACGAGGATCCACGCGGCGTTGAGCAGCATCGACGCGGCGATCCACCGGCCGAGCGTCCGCTGGCGAGGGTCGGCGTGGTGCGCGGGCAGGGCCTGCCACACCGCGAGCGCCAGCAGGCCCAGGTAGATCACCGACCAGATCGAGAACGCCGGACCGCCCGGCGCCACCGCCGTCGCGTCGGCGGACAGCGCCCCACCGGCCACCTCGGAGATCGGTGTGCCCACCACGGCCCCGGATCCCAGGAAGGAGACGGCGACCGCGGTGATCGCCGACACGGCGACGCCTGCGACGCGGAGCCGGTCGGCGGAGGTGGCCTGGGGTCGCGTCGAGCTCGCCGGGGAAGTCGTCATCCCCGGAAGATGCCCGGCGTCGCCGTGTCCGAAACGTCCCGTCCGTTCGGGCTCGGCTGTTAACTTGAGCGCCTGGCACCGACGACGGAAGGAGTGCGATGAGGGGTACGGGGTGGCGGCTGCGGGCGCTCGCGTGCATCGGCGCCGTGGCGGCCGGGCTGGTCGTGCCCGCGACGGCCGGCGCGCAGCCCGCGCCCGGCGAGGTGGTCGCGGTCGAGTCACTGCCCGGTGCGCTGTCGGTGCCGGGTGCGGCCACGGCCGAGCGGCTGACCTTCCGCACCCAGTGGCGGTCCGGTGCGGAGACCACCGCGTCGGGTGTCCTGTACCTGCCGCCCGGCCAGGCCCCCGCGGGCGGCTGGCCGGTCGTGTCGTGGGCGCACGGCACCGTCGGCATCGGCGACGACTGCGCCCCGTCGCGCAACCCGCGCAGCGACCGCGACCGGGGGTACCTCGGGCACTGGTTGTCCCAGGGCTACGCCGTGGTCGCCTCCGACTATCCCGGCCTGGGCGGCGACGGCCTGCACACGTATCTCGACGGGCCGAGCGCCGCGAACAGCGTCGTCGACGTCGTCCGGGCCGCCCGCGCCGCCGAGCCCTCGCTGTCGAACCGGTGGATCGTGATCGGCCAGTCGCAGGGCGGTCACGCCGCCCTGCACACCGCGCGCCTGGCCACGACGCGGGCGCCGGAACTCGACTTCCGCGGCATGATCGCCACCGGCGCGCCGTCGAACCTCGAGACGGTGTTCCCGTTCGGCGGTCCCGGCTTTCCGGATCTGGGCCTGGACGGCACCACCGTGTTCCTGTCCTACGTCCTGGCCGGCCTGCGGGTCGCGCGGCCCGACCTGGACGTGAACAGCTACCTCACCCCGGTCGGGCGGGACGTCGTCGACGACGCCGAACGGCTCTGCTACGCCGACCTCGGCGACCGCGTCCGCGGCATCGGCGTGGGGGAGATCCTCGCCCGCCCGCTCGGCGACGACCGCATGCGTGCCGCGCTCGCCGACTACATGGGGGTGCCCACCCGCGGCTACGATCGGCCGCTGTTCCTCGGTCAGGGGCTGCGGGATCAGGTCGTGCCGGCGCCGCTGTCGTTCAAGCTCGTCGCCGACCTGTGGTCCGGGGGCACGAACGTCGACTACCGCACCTACCCCAACGGGCATTCCGAGACCATGTTCGACGCCCTGCCGGCCACCACGCCGTTCGCGGCGACATTGCTCGGCAGGTAGAGCAGAGGGGTTGCGCCGTGAGCAGGTGGGGAGTGCGCCGGTCGCTGTGGGCGGCCTGCGCGTCGGTGGCCGTGATGTGCCCGGCCGTCGCGGTCGCCGAACCCGTGCCCGGCGCGGTGATGTCGGTGGAACCGTTGCCGGCCGAACTCTCCGTGCCCGGTGCCGTGGTCGCCGAGCGGCTCACCTACCGGACCCAGTGGCGGTCCGGCGTCGCCGCCGTCGGCACGGGGGTGCTGTTCCTGCCGCCGGGTGAGGCACCCGACGGAGGCTGGCCGGTCGTGTCGTGGGCGCACGGCACCGTCGGCATCGGCGACGACTGTGCGCCGTCGCGCAACCGGCGCATCGAACGGGAGCGGCGGTATCTCGCGCACTGGCTGTCGCAGGGCTACGCGGTGGTGGCCGCCGACTATCCCGGCCTCGGTACCGAGGGCCTGCACACGTATCTCGACGGGCCCACCGCCGCGAACAGCATCGTCGACGTCGTCCGCGCCGCCCGGGCCGCCGAGCCGTCGCTGTCGCAGCGGTGGGTGGTCGTCGGCCAGTCGCAGGGCGGGCACGCGGCGCTGCACACCGCGCGCCGGGCCACGGCGCGCGCGCCGGAGCTCGACTTCCGCGGCGCGGTCGCCACCGGTGCGCCGTCCAACCTCGAGCTGCTGTTCCCGTTCGGGGTGCCCGGCTTCCCCGACCTCGACCTCGACGGGCTCGTCTCGTTCAGCGCCTACATCATGGCCGGGCTGCGGGCGGCACGCCCCGACCTCGACGTGAACAGCTACCTCACGCCCGTCGGACGCGATCTCGTCGACGCCGCCGAGTACCTCTGCTATGGGGATCTCGAGGACCGCGCCGCCGACGTGGATGTGGGGCAGTTGCTGTCCCGGCCGCTGGGCGACGACCGGATGCGGGCCGCGCTCGCCGACTACCTCGGTGTCCCGACCCGCGGTTACGACCGGCCGCTGTTCGTCGGCCAGGGATTGCGGGACCGGATGGTTCCCGCGCCGCTGTCGTTCAAGCTCGTCGCCGACCTGTGGGCCGGTGGCGCCGACGTCGACTACCGCACCTATCCGGACGACCACTTCGCCACCCTCTTCGCCGCGCTCCCGGACACGACACCGTTCGTGGCCGCCCGATTCGTCCGGTAACGCGGGACGGCCGGCGACCGACGTGCGAGGTGGCGCATGCCGACGATCGGCACGCCCCTCGGACGAGCGGAGGACTTCATGGGCCGGAACAGACGGTGGCGACGGGCGCTGGGCGCGATCGGCGCGGTGCTGGCGGGCGTGCTCGCCCCGTCCGTCGCGGCCGCCGACCCCGCGCCGGGCGCGATCGTGTCGGTCGAGCCGCTGCCGGCCGAGATGTCGGTGCCGGGTGCCGCGGTCGCCGAGCGGCTCACCTACCGCACCGAGTGGCGCTCCGGCGCTCCGGCCGTCGGCACCGGCGTGCTGTTCCTCCCGCCGGGGCCGGCCCCGGCGGGCGGCTGGCCGGTGGTGTCCTACGCGCACGGCACCGTCGGCATCGCCGACGGCTGCGCCCCGTCGCGGCACCCGTGGTCCGATCTCGAGCGTCCGTACCTCGAGCATTGGCTCGCCCAGGGCTACGCCGTCGTCGCGGCCGACTATCCGGGCCTGGGCACCGAGGGCGTCCACCCGTATCTCGACGGGCAGAGCGCCGCCAACAGCGTCGTCGACATCGTGCGCGCGGGCCGTGCCGCCGAGCCGTCGCTGTCGCAGCGCTGGGTCGTCGTCGGCCAGTCCCAGGGCGGGCACGCGGCGCTGCACACCGCGCACCGGGCCTCGTCGCGGGCCCCGGAGCTCGACTTCCGCGGCACCGTCACCACCGGGGCGCCGTCCAACCTCGAGCAGCTGTTTCCCATGGGCGGACCCGGATTCCCGGATCCGGGCTTCGAGGGTCTGGTGGCCTTCAGTTCCTACATCTTCGCCGGGCTCCGCGCCGCCCAGCCCGACCTGGACGTGAACAGCTACCTGACCCCGACCGGGCGGAAGTTCGTCGACGCGGCCGAACAGCTCTGCTACAACGAGCTGAACGCGCTCGCCGACGGGGTGCGGGTGGGTGAGCTGGCGGCGCTGCCGCTGTCCGCGGGCCGGTTCCCCGCCGTATTCGCCGACTACCTCGGCGTCCCGACGAGCGGGTACGACCGGCCGGTGTTCCTCGCCCAGGGCATCCACGACACGATGGTTCCGGCGCCGCTGTCGGCCAAACTCGCAGCCGACCTGCGGGCGGGGGGCGCCGACGCCGACTACCGGGTGTACGTGGCCGGGCACAACACGACCATGACCCGGTCCCTGCCCGACACCACCCCGTTCGTGGCGCGGCTGTTCGGGTCGTAGCCGGCCCGCTCCCGGGTCCCGCCGGGCGGGCCCGGTCGTCCGGGATGTGGGTTCTGCGGGTCCGCCCGATACGCTGGACCTATGGCGGAGTTCATTTACACGATGAAGAAGGTGCGCAAGGCGCACGGTGACAAGGTCATTCTCGACGACGTCACCATGAGCTTCTACCCGGGTGCCAAGATCGGTGTGGTCGGACCGAACGGCGCGGGCAAGTCGTCCATCCTCAAGATCATGGCCGGGTTGGACCAGCCCAGCAACGGCGAGGCCTTCCTCGACCCGGAAGCCTCCGTCGGCATCCTGCTGCAGGAACCGCCGCTCAACGAGGAGAAGACCGTCCGCGGCAACGTGGAGGAGGGTCTCGGCGAGATCAAGGTCAAGCTCGACCGGTTCAACGAGATCGCCGAGCTGATGGCGACCGACTACTCCGACGAGCTGATGGAGGAGATGGGCAAGCTCCAGGAGGAACTCGACCACGCCAACGCCTGGGACATCGACTCGCAGCTCGAGCAGGCCATGGATGCCCTGCGCTGCCCGCCGCCGGACGAGCCGGTCACCCACCTCTCCGGCGGTGAGCGCCGCCGCGTCGCCCTGTGCAAGCTGCTGCTGAGCAAGCCCGACCTGTTGCTGCTCGACGAGCCCACCAACCACCTCGACGCCGAGTCGGTGCTGTGGCTCGAGCAGTTCCTCGCGAGCTACCCGGGCGCCGTCCTCGCCGTCACCCACGACCGGTACTTCCTCGATCACGTCGCGCAGTGGATCTGCGAGGTCGACCGCGGCAAGCTGCACCCGTACGAGGGCAACTACTCCACCTACCTGGAGAAGAAGGCCGAGCGCCTCGAGGTGCAGGGCAAGAAGGACCAGAAGCTGCAGAAGCGCCTCCGGGAGGAGCTCGAGTGGGTCCGGTCCGGCGCCAAGGCGCGCCAGACCAAGAGCAAGGCCCGTCTGGCCCGCTACGAGGAGATGGCCGCCGAGGCCGAGAAGTTCCGCAAGCTGGACTTCGAGGAGATCCAGATCCCGACACCGCCGCGCCTGGGCGACGTCGTGGTCGAGGTCGACCACCTCGACAAGGGATTCGAAGGCCGCGTGCTGATCAAGGACCTGTCGTTCACGCTGCCGCGCAACGGCATCGTCGGCGTGATCGGTCCCAACGGTGTCGGCAAGACCACCCTGTTCAAGACCATCGTCGGCCTCGAGAAGCCCGACTCGGGCACCGTGAAGGTCGGCGACACCGTCAGGCTGAGCTACGTCGACCAGTCCCGCGCGAACATCGACCCCAACAAGACGGTGTGGGAAGTGGTTTCGGACGGACTCGACTACATCGAGGTCGGCCAGAACGAGATGCCCTCGCGCGCGTATGTCAGCGCCTTCGGGTTCAAGGGCCCGGACCAGCAGAAGAAGGCCGAGGTGCTCTCCGGTGGTGAGCGCAACCGCCTGAACCTGGCACTGACCCTCAAGGAGGGCGGCAACCTGATCCTGCTCGACGAGCCGACCAACGACCTCGACGTCGAAACCCTGAGCTCGCTCGAGAACGCGCTGCAGAAGTTCCCCGGCTGCGCCGTCGTGATCTCCCACGACCGCTGGTTCCTCGACCGCACCTGCACCCACATCCTCGCGTGGGAAGGCAACGTCGAGGAGGGCAAGTGGTTCTGGTTCGAGGGCAACTTCGAATCGTACGAGGCCAACAAGGTCGAGCGGCTCGGGGCGGAGGCGGCGCGTCCGCACCGCGTCACCCACCGGAAGCTCACCCGTGACTGAGCCGGGGCAGAAGACCTTCACCTGCACGCTGGAGGTCCGCTGGGCCGACTCCGACCGTCTCGGGCACGTGAACAACACGAAGTTCGTGGAGTACATGCAGGAAGCCCGGATCAAGTTCCTGCAGAGCGGCCCGTTCGCGCGCGGCGCCGTGGTGGTGCGGAAGATGGACGTGGAGTTCCTGCGTCCGCTCAAGGACGACTCCGGCCCGATCACCGTCGCCATCTCGGTACTGCACGTGGGCAACAGCTCGTACACCCTGCGGCACGTGATCACCGACGTGCAGGGCAATCCGTGCGGCTCCGGGGACGCGGTGCTCGTCGGGTTCGACCCGCGCACGGAGACCTCCCGGCCGCTGTCCGCCGAGGAGCGGGCGGTTCTCGAGGAGTACGTCGCCGCGCCGGTCGCCTGACCACCCGGCGCGGGATTCCCCCCTCACACCCGGCGCCGCGGATAGGCTCGAACCAGAGCCTGTCCGCGGCGCTGCCGGTTTCCGGCGGCGAATGAGGGAGTGAGCACCATGGCCGAGTCCGCCACACCCCAGGGGGTTTCGTCGAACCGGCGCGGTGAGCTCTCGGCGGCCGCGCTCGAGGACGTCTACCGCCGCTACGCGGACACCCTCGACGCCCCCGATCCGGCCCTGTCCGCCCACCTGGACCTCGGCCGCGAGCGGAGTGCCGACGCCGTCCTGACCCGCGTCTACCGGCCCGGCGATCGGTGGGGCGTCGGCGCCGCCCTGCAGATCGTCACCGACGACATGCCGCTGCTCGTCGAATCCGTCATCGCGCTGCTGACCCGGCTCGGCGTCGCCATCCGCGAACTCGTCCATCCCGTCGTGTCCGTCCGGCGCGACGAGGACGGACGCCTGCTCGAGATGGTGGCCGACACCACGCCCCCGCACGGCTTCGTCGCGGAGTCGTGGATTCACGTCCAGCTGCACCCGGCCACCTCCGAGGCCACCCTCGACACCGTCGGCACCGAGATCGGCGGTGTGCTCGCCGACGTGCGGCAGGTCGGGGCCGACACCGCCGCGATGCTCGCCCGCGAACGCGATCTCGCCGTCGAACTCGACGCGCTCGCCGAGAACCCGCCGCCGCGGCACGCCGCGGAGGAGTTGCGGGAGACGGCGGCGCTGCTGCGCTGGCTCGCGCGTGGCAACTACACCGTCCTCGGTTACCGGCGCTACGACATCGTCGCCGACGCCTCCGGGACGCGGCACGCCCGCGCCGTGCCCGGCAGTGGTCTCGGGGTGCTGCGTTCCGACCTCGCCGCCGACGACGTGATCGACATGTCGGCGACCGTCGAGGCCACCGACCGGCCGCTGCTGGTGCTCACCCAGGCGTCCCTGCCTGCCACGGTGCACCGCTCGGTGTACCCGTACTTCGTGGGCGTTGCCGTCCTCGGCCCGGACGGTCGCGTCGTCGGCGAGCACCGGTTCCTCGGTGTGCTGGCCGTGACCGCGCTGCACGAGAACGTGCTCGACATTCCCGTGCTGGCGCGCCGGGTCCGGGAGGTGGTGGCCCGCGCCGGCGTGGAACTGTCGTCCTTCACCGGACAGGCGATGCTCGAGGTGCTGCAGGCGCTGCCCCGGGTGGAACTGTTCTCCGCCGACACCGACACCCTCTACGAGACCGTCACCGCGGTGGTCGCGATGCGCCGGCAACTGCGGTTGTTCCTGCGGGTCGACCCCTACGGCCGCTTCGTCTCGTGCCTGATCTACCTGCCCCGCGACCGCTACAACACACGGGTCCGGGTCGCGATGCAGCAGATCCTGATGCGCGAGTACGGCGGGGGTTCCATCCACTACACCGCCCGGGTCACGGAGGGCGACCTGGCGCTGCTGCACGTGACCATCCGGACCCCGCCGGGACAGGCCCTGCCGCGGATCGACACCTCCGAGGAGAATCGCCTGCGCATCCAGGCCCTGCTCACCGAGGCCAGCCGCAGCTGGGACGACCACCTCGCCGACCTGGCCGCCACCGACCACACCGTCGATCCCGTGCTGGTGCAGCGCTACGCGGAGGCGCTCCCCGACGGTTACAAGGAGGACTTCGACGCCGTCCGGGCGCTGGCCGACATCGCCCGCCTCGAGGCACTGCGCGACGGCAGCATCGACCTGCTGCTGTACCGGCCCCCCGGCGCCGACCCGCGCCGGTGGCGCTTCACGCTCTACATCGGCAGCGAGGGCATCACCCTCAGCCAGGTGCTGCCGGTGCTGCAGAGCCTCGGCGTCGAGGTGCTCGACGAGCGCCCGTACCAGATCATCCGCGCCGACCGGATGAGCTGCTGGATCTACGATTTCGGCCTGGTCCTGCCCGTCGACCTCGAACCCGACCCGAGGGTGACCACCCGTGTCACCGCGGCGTTCGCCGCCGTGTGGCACGGGCTCTCGGAGCCGGACCGGTTCAACGAACTGGTCCTGCGGGCCGGGCTGGGCTGGCGGCAGGCCATGATGCTGCGCGCCTACGCGAAGTACCTGCGGCAGGCCGGCTTCCCCTACAGTCAGTACCACATCGAAGGTGTGCTGCTCGCCGACCCGGACACCACCGCGCTGCTCGCCGAACTGTTCGAGGCGATGTTCGACCCCGACGAGGCGTCCGCCGACCGCGAGCAGGACGCCGCCGCCGAACTGGTCGGCCGGATCGACGCCGTCGTCAGCCTCGACGCCGACCGGATCCTGCGCGGTCTCTTCGGCCTCATCCGGGCGACGTTGCGCACCAACTACTTCGTGTCCGGCGACGACGGGGCCGTCGCGCTCTCGCGCGCCGACGCCGCGCCCGCCCGGGTCCTGTCGTTCAAGCTCGACCCGACCCGCATCAACGAACTGCCCCAGCCGCGACCGAAGTTCGAGGTGTTCGTCTACGCACCCGACGTCGAGGGTGTGCACATGCGCTTCGGCTCCGTTGCCCGCGGCGGCCTGCGCTGGTCGGACCGGCGCGAGGACTTCCGCACCGAGATCCTCGGGCTCGCCAAGGCCCAGGCCGTGAAGAACGCCGTCATCGTCCCCGTCGGTGCCAAGGGGGGCTTCGTGGTCAAGCGCCCCGTCGCGCCGACCGGGGACGCGGCCGCCGACCGGCAGGCGGTGCGCGCGCAGGGGGAGGCCTGCTACCGGCGGTTCATCGCGGGCCTGCTCGACGTCACCGACAACCTCGACCGCGCCCGCGGCGTGGCCGTGCCGCCACCGCGGGTGGTCCGCCGCGACGGGGACGACACGTACCTCGTGGTCGCCGCGGACAAGGGCACCGCCACCTTCTCCGACCTCGCCAACGAGGTCGCCCGCGAGTACGGGTTCTGGCTCGGCGACGCCTTCGCCTCCGGCGGATCGGCCGGCTACGACCACAAGGCGATGGGCATCACCGCGCGCGGCGCGTGGGAGAGCGTCAAGCGACACTTCCGCGAACTGGGCGTCGACACGCAGAGCGAGGACTTCACGGTCGCCGGCGTCGGCGACATGAGCGGCGACGTGTTCGGCAACGGCATGCTGCTGAGCACCCACATCCGGTTGGTGGCCGCGTTCGACCACCGGCACATCTTCCTCGACCCCCACCCGGAGCCCGCCGCCTCGTACGCCGAGCGGCGCCGCCTGTACGACCTGCCCCGCTCGTCGTGGGCCGACTACGACGCGGACCTGATCAGCACCGGCGGCGGGGTGTGGGAGCGCTCGCTCAAGTCCGTCCCGCTCAGCCCCCAGGCCCGTAGCGTGCTCGGACTCGACGACGACGTCACCGAGCTCTCGCCCCCCGAACTGATCCGCGCCATCCTCCGGGCGCCGGTGGACCTGCTGTGGAACGGGGGGATCGGCACCTACATCAAGGCCGCCACCGAAACCGACGCAGACGTCGGCGACAAGGGCAACGACGCGGTCCGCGTCGACGGCGCCACCGTCCGCGCCCGGGTGGTCGGGGAGGGCGGCAACCTCGGCGTCACCCAGCGCGGCCGCATCGAGTACGCCCGGGCCGGCGGCAAGATCAACACCGACGCGATCGACAACTCCGCCGGTGTCGACTGTTCCGACCACGAGGTCAACATCAAGATCCTGCTCGACTCGATGGTCACCGCCGGCGCCCTCACGTCCACCGACCGCAACCCGCTGCTCGAATCCATGACCGAGGAGGTCGGGCGAATCGTTCTGAAGGACAACATGTCCCAGAACAATCTGCTCGGCTACTCCCGCACCGGCGCGCCCACGATGCTCGGGGTGCACCAGCGGCTGATCGCCGACCTCGTCGCCGAACGCGGTCTCGACCGTTCCCTCGAGGCACTGCCCGGCGACGCCGAGATCGAGCGGCGCCGCCTCGAAGGGGAGGGACTCACCTCCCCGGAGCTGTCCACCCTGCTCGCCCACGTCAAGCTCGCACTCGCCGACGACCTGCTCGACACCGACCTGCCCGACAGCGACACCTTCGCCGGCCGGCTGCCCGGGTACTTCCCGCGGCAACTGCGCGAACCCTTCCGCACCGGCATCAAGTCCCACCCGCTGCGCCGGCAGATCGTCGCGACGATCCTCGCCAACGAGACCGTCGACAACGGCGGGATCACCTACGTCTACCGGCTCTCGGAGGAGGCCGGCGCGTCGAGCACCGACGCCATCCGCGCCTACGCTGCCGTCACCGAGATCTTCGGCCTGCCCGGCCTGTGGGCGCGCATCCGCGCGGCCGACACGACCGCGGCCGTCGCCGACGACCTGCTGCTCGAATCGCACCGCGTCCTCGACCGGGCGTCGCGGTGGCTGCTGTCGAACCGGCCGCAACCCCTGGCCGTCGGTGCCGAGATCAGCCGGTACCGCGCGATGTTCGCGCGGCTCGCGCCGCGCGTGGAGGAGTGGATGCAGGGCCACCACGTACAGGACCTGAAGGAACGCGCCGAGCCGCTGCTCGCGCGTGGCGCCCCGGAGGAGCTGACGTGGGACGTGTTCCGCCTCCTCGACCAGTTCCCGCTGCTGGACGTCATCGACATCGCCGACATCGCCGAACGCGACGAGGCCGAGGTCGCCGAGCTGTACTACGCGATGGACGCGCACATGGGGATCGACTGGCTGCTGTCCGCGGTCACGGCCCTCGAGCGCGGCGACCGGTGGCACTCGCTGGCCCGGCTCGCCCTGCGCGACGAACTGTACGGTTCGCTGCGCACGCTCACCCTCGACGTGCTCGGCACCGCCGAACCCGGCGAGAGCACCCGCGAGATGATCGAGGACTGGGAGCTGACCAACGGCTCGCGGCTCGGGCGGGCGAGGTCGGCGCTCGAGGAGATCTTCCTGTCTGGAAATCTGGACCTCGCGACGCTGTCCGTGGCGGCGCGTCAGGTCAGGAGCATGGTGCGCGCCGGCGCACCCGACAGGAGGTAGGCAGTTGAAGCACGCCGGGGTGGAGCACCGTGGAGCCGCGGGGCCCGCGCAGTGAGGGACGCGACCGAGCAGTTCGGCTTCCACACCGCGGTGGAGGTGCGCTGGTCCGACATGGACGCGTTCCAGCACATCAACCACGCGCGCATGGTCACCCTCCTCGAGGAGGCCCGCATCCCGTGGCTGTTCGCCGACGGCCGGCCCACCGTGAACCTGCGGGAGGGTGCCGTCATCGCAGACCTGCACGTGCGGTACCGCGGCCAGTTGCGGCACGAGGACAGCCCGCTGGACGTGCTGATGTGGGTCGAGCAGGTGCGGGCGGTCGACTTCACCATCGGCTACGAGGTCCGGCCCGGCGGCGCGCCCGCCGACGCCACGCCCTCGGTGGTCGCCTCCACCCAGATCGCGGCGTTCGACATCGGCACCCAGCGGCTGCGCCGGCTCACCGGCCCCGAACGCGAGTACCTGCAGCGGTGGCGTCGTGGCTGATTCCCTCAGTGCGGCCGGGACGTCACCCGAACGGTGGCTGCAGGTCCCGGACCCCGCCGACCGCTCCGACCTCGTCGCGTTCCTGACCCGCGCGGTCCGGCTCGACGAGGCCGCTGTCGTGCGGCTGCGGCAACGCCCCGACGGGCTGCTCTCGGCGTGGGTGAACACCGGGTTCGACGCCCTCGCCGCCCGGGTGCTGCGCGGCACGATCGCCCCGGCGGACACGACCGTCGCCGCGGACGGGCTGCGCGCGGCCCTCGTCGCCGCCGGCGGCGACGGGATGGACCCGGGGTGGGCGATGGACTCGGCGTGGCGCGGGGCCCTGCCTCCGGATGCCGGGTACGTCCACCTCGACGACGTCCCCGCCCGCGTCCTCGTGGACCTCGCGCAGCGCGGCGTCACGCTCAGTCGCGAGCAGGGGCAGGGACCGCCGTCGTCGCTGCTGGCGCAGGAGGTGCTCGAGGTCGCCGGTGGGGGAGAGCGGGCCGGGGTGCCGATGCGGCTGGTGTTCGCGCTCAACGCCATGGGCTTCGTGCCCACGGGCGGTGCCCCCGCGACAGCGGAGATCGACCTCGACCGGATCGACCCGGCCGAAGTGGTGCGCGTGCGGGCGTCGGCGACATGGCTGCGGCTCGACGCCCGCTACGGATCCGTGTACCTCCGCCGCGGCGGAGGTCTCGGCCTCAGCGTGCGCTGACACCGCCGCCGAGATTCCGGCCCAGCAGCGTCAGCGCCGCGACCACGACCACCGTCCCCGCGAGGGCCACCGGGCCGAGCCGCTCGCCGAGCACCAGCACACCGAGCACGGCCGCCACCACCGGTTCCGCGAGCGTGAGGGTGGTCACCGCCGCGGGCGACAGCGTGCGCAGGCCGAGCGCGAACAGCAGGTAGGCGAGCACCGTGGGGACGAGGGCGAGATAGACGACGGTCGTCGCGCCGGCCGCGCTGTCGAGACCGCCCGGCCACTGTGCCAGCAGGATCGCCGCCATGGGCACCGCCGCCAGCCCGAACATCGCGCCCATCGACGCGGCCGGGGTGGCGCCGCGGCCGAGCAGCGCGGCACCCGCGACGGTGTACGTCGCGTAGCCCAGGCCGGCCGCAAGCGCGGGCAGGGCCCCGGCCGCGACGGAACCGGCGCCCGCGGAGGTGCCGCCGCCCGATCCGGCGACGATGAGGACGAGCCCGACGACCGCGATCGCCGTCGACACCGCCCACACGCGGCCGGGGCGGCGCCGGGACACCAGCCACTGCAGCAGCCCGGTGAACGCCGGTCCGGACCCGAGCGCGATCATCGTGCCCGCCGCGACGCCCGCGGTCTGCACCGCGGTGAAGAACCCCAGTTGATACATCACCACGCCGCCGGCGCCGAGCAGCGTCGGCAGCCGGCGGCCCGCCGGGAACAGCGGGCCACGGGCCCGCGCGAACAGCGCGAGCACCGTCCCGGCCAGCACGATGCGGCCCGCCCCGACCGCGACGGCGTCCAACGGGACACCGAGCGCACGCGAACCGAGGGCCTGCGCGGTGCCCGTCGTCCCGAACAGGGCGGACGCCGCCAGCACCAGGGCGACCGCGCTCGCCGGCGAGCGGTGTGCGGTCAGATCAGCCACGCCGCGCCGTTGCCGGGCAGCTGCCCGTCCACCAGCGGCGCGCTGGACAGGATCACCGTGCCCGGCGGCATCTCCACCGGGTGCTCGGTGGTGTTGAGGGCGCAGATCAGCCCACCGGAGCGGCGGAACGCCAGGCACCCGGGCGGACTGCCGTACCAGTCCACGTCGGCGCCGTCGAACTCCGGCCGCCGACGTCGCGCCTCGAGCGCCGCCCGGTACAACGACAGGGTGGACGAGACGTCCTCGAGCTGCGCCTCGACGGTCAGCCCGGCCCACGTGTCCGGCTGCGGCAGCCACGTCTGCGATGCGCTGGTGAAGCCGAACGGCGGCTGCGTGCCCTCCCACGGCATCGGGACCCGGCACCCGTCCCGGCCGCGGTCGGTGTGCCCGGACCGCTCCCACACCGGATCCTGCAGCGCGTCCTCGGGCAGGTCGTCGACGTTGGGCAGGCCGAGTTCGGCACCGTTGTAGAGGAAGGCCGCACCGGGCAGCGCCAGCTCGACGAGGATCATCGCCCGCGCGCGGTCGCGCCCGAGCGGACCGCCGCCGTAGCGCGTCACCTCACGCTCGATGTCGTGATTGGACAGCGTCCACGTCGCGACCCCGCCGCTCGGCGCGACCGCGGCGAGCGACACGTCGATCGCCTCCCGGATCTCGGCGGCATCCCACCGCGCGAGCGCAAGATGGAAGTTGAACGCCAGGTGCAGTTCGTCGGGGCGCAGGTACTCCGAGAACAGCACGTGGTCGTGCACCCAGATCTCACCGACGGCCACCGTGTCCGGATACTCGTCGAGCACCGAGCGGATCCGGCGGTGGATGTCGTGGACCTCGGCGTTGTTGAACCGCGGGTCGTCGTCGAAGTGCCGCAGCAGCCGGTTCTGCTCCCAGTGGTCGAAGTCGGGTAGCCCGCCGGGCTTGGCCATGCCGTGGGCGACGTCGATGCGGAAGCCGTCGATGCCGCGGTCCAGCCAGAACCGCAGGGTCTTCTCCAGGTCCTCGAACACCTCGTCGTTGCGCCAGTTCAGGTCCGGCTGCTCCGGTGCGAACAGGTGCAGGTACCACTGTCCGGGGGTGCCGTCGGGTTCGGTCACGCGGGTCCACGCGGGGCCGCCGAACACGCTCGGCCAGTTGTTGGGCGGCAGGTCGCCGTTCGGCCCGCGGCCGTCGCGGAAGTGGTACCGGGCCCGCTCGGGGCTGTCGGGTGCGGCGACCAGCGCCTCCCGGAACCAGGGATGTTCGGAACTCGTGTGGTTGGGGACCAGGTCCATCATGACGCGGATCCGGCGGGCGTGGGCGGCCTCGACGAGGGCGTCCAGAGCGGCGAGGTCGCCGAACAGGGGATCGACGTCGCGGGGGTCGGACACGTCGTAGCCGTGGTCGGCCATCGGTGAGCGCATCACCGGGTTCAGCCAGATCGCGTCGACCCCCAGCAGCTCCAGGTATCCGAGCTTGTCGCGGATCCCGTCGAGGTCGCCGACGCCGTCTGCGTTCGAGTCGGCGAACGAGCGGGGGTACACCTGGTAGAAGACGGCGTCCGCCCACCAGCGTTGTGCAGGGGTGCCGGGGGGAGTGCTCACAGCCACCCATAGTGCCAAACCGACAGGTGGGCCACGACTCGAACGTGGCCGGCCCTCAGATCGGCGAGTTCATCATCGAGTCCGCCGCCATCTCCATGTACGCGATCAGCTGGCTGCGGTGCTCGTCGTCGACCGTCTGCGAGTCGATCGACGCGATCGCCGTGTGCATGCAGCGCAGCCAGGCGTCGCGTTCGAGCGGGCCGATCCGGAACGGGTGGTGACGCATCCGCAGCCGCGGGTGCCCGCGCTCGTCCGAGTAGGTGCGCGGTCCGCCCCAGTACTGCTCGAGGAACATCCGCATGCGCCGTTCCGCCGGGCCGAGGTCCTCCTCCGGGTACAGCGGGCGGACGATCTCGTCCTCGGCCACTTCCTCGTAGAAGCGCGCCGTGAGCTTGCGGAATGTCTCGGCGCCGCCGACCGCGTCGTAGAAGGTCTGCTCGTCACTCATCAGTTCTGCTCACCGTCCCTCTCGCTCGTCCATTGTGCCGGTTCCGGGAGTGCGCGCCCCAATCGGACGTCTCCGGCACGGGATGTTCACCTCCGGGACCCGGAAAGTCGTCAGAATCGGCGTGCGACGTGCGTAGATCCGTGGTCCACTTGTGAGCAGTCTTCCGGAGGTCGTATGAAGCACCGACGCATCGCACATCGACAACTCCCGCCCGCCGACGCCCACAACGGGGCGCCGGGGGCCAACTCCCTGTGTGTCGTACGCGACGACGCTATCCCGGACTGGGTCAAACGCCGCGTACTTCTGCTCAACGCCACCTACGAACCGCTCACCGCGCTGCCCGCCCGTCGCGCGGTCGTGCTCATGGCCGGCGGCAAGGCCGACACCGTGCACGAGGATCCGCTCGGCCCGCTGGTGCGATCCGCGGAATGGGCGGTGCAGATTCCGTGGGTGATCCGGCTCCGGAGCTTCGTGCACGTGCCGTACCACGCGCGGGTGCCGATGACCCGCGCCGCGCTCATGCACCGCGACCGGAACCGGTGCGCCTACTGTGGCGCCAAGGCCGAGACCATCGACCACGTGGTCCCGCGCAGCCGCGGCGGTGAACACTCGTGGGAGAACTGCGTGGCGTGCTGCGCGTCGTGCAATCACCGCAAGGCCGACAAGTTGCTCAGCGAACTCGGCTGGACGCTGCGCGCCGCGCTCGTGCCCCCGAAGGGCCGGCACTGGCGGCTGCTGGCGACGCTGCCGGAGCTGCATCCGACCTGGTTGCCGTACCTGGGCGAGGGCGCGGCCTGATCCCCGTCGCCGCAAGTCGGGGCAAGCGCGCCGGGATCGCACATGCTGGGCTACCGTTTGCGATGTGAGCATTCTCGAGACAACCCTCATATTCGTTGCCATCCCGGTGGCGATCATCGTGATACTCGGGGTCTTCTCCGTCTTCACGAAGCCGGTTCCGGGCACGCGGCCCGCCGAGTACAAGCTCGGGGACAAGTGGGACCACGATCCGATGCTGTGGAGCGCGGTCGACGAGGTCACCACGCACGGCCACCACGGTGGGCATCATGAACTCGTCGCCGGCGCGCCGGTCGACCCGATCGGAGGTAGGGCAAGTGGCAAGTGGTGACGTGATGCACAGCCGGACGGCTGTGGCTCCCGCGGAACTGCCGTACGGTGCGGCGCTGACGGCGAGTGGCCGGATCTCCCGGACCCGCCCCCTCGACGGCCTGTTCGAGGGCCCGCCGTTCCGCGACCGCGACATGATCGCTCTCGACGATGCGCTCACCGAGGCCACCCGGGCGACGAAGGTGCGCTTCAACGTCTACGTCGCGGACGCCACCGACCCGGCGGCAACCACCGACGCGGTGTTCCCGACCACGCCGGAGGCGCCGAACTCGGTGCTCATCGCCGTGTACCCGAACCAGCGCTCCATCGAGATCCGCAGCGGCCGCGGCGTCGCGGACCGCGTCGACAACCGGGTCACGCAGCTCGGCGTGACCGCCGCGATCTCGTCGTTCGGGCAGGGCGACCTGATCGACGGCATCGTCAGCGCAATCCGCGTCATGGCGAACGCGATCACCGCGCCGTAGTTCCCCTCGCCTCTGTGGCCGAATGTCACATCACGTCGATCGGGGCTGACTCAGGTGGTCCATGCGACACGCTCCCTGACCAGGGGAGATGTCAGTGGGTCGAGCAGCACGAGAGGCGAAGAAGGCTAGGTTCTTCGCCATGCGCATGACGAAGGTGTCGATCGCCAAGGCCGCAGCCGCGGTCGGTGTCAGCCGACAAACCGGCTACCGGTGGGAGGACGAGGCCAACGGCACCGTCCGCCGTGCCCCGCACTGGGAGCACGGCGGACGGTCGTTGTCCCTGGGCGAGCGGGAGCTTGTCGCCCTCGGACTCGCCCGCAACGAGTCGGTCCAGACGATCGCCGCGCACCTGGGCCGGCACCGGTCGGTGATCTACCGGGAGATCGAACGCAACAGCAACCGCGACGGTAGCTACCGCGCCGTGTCGGCCCACGCGCGGGCCTGGACCCGAGCACTGCGACCGAAAGTCGCCAAGCTGATGGCCGCACCCGAGTTGCGCGCGTATGTCGTCGCCAGGCTGAAGCTGCGCTGGTCCCCGCAGCAGATCTCGGCCAGGCTGGTGGTCGACTTCCCCGACCGAGCGGAGATGCGGGTGTCCCACGAAACCATCTACCAGGCCGTGTATGTGCAACTGAAAGGCGAACTGCGAAAAGAGCTTTCGGAGTATCTGCGGCGCCGGCACACCCGTCGGGTGCCGCAGGGGCGAGTGCCGAGCAGTGCCCGCCATATTCCCGACAAGATCCTCATCTCCCAGCGGCCCGCCGAGGTCGAGGACCGGGCGGTGCCCGGGCACTGGGAGGGAGATCTGATCATGGGGGCGCGCAACCGCTCGGCGATCGGCACCCTGGTCGAGCGCACCACCCGGTACGTGGTGTTGCTGCACCTGCCGAAGGTCCGCGACGTGTCCGGCGTCCGCGATGCGATGATCGCCGCGATGCGGTCGTTGCCGGAGGTGATGCAGCGGTCGGTGACCTGGGATCAGGGCCACGAGATGCGTGCTCATGCCCAGATCACCATGGCCACCGACGTCGCTGTCTACTTCTGCGATCCGCACTCGCCGTGGCAGCGCGGCACCAACGAGAACACCAACGGTCTGCTCCGGCAGTACTTCCCCAAGGGCACCGACCTGTCGGTGTACACGCCCGAGGACCTGCAGCAGGTCCAGGACGAGATCAACGGCCGCCCCCGGCAGACGCTACGCTGGCGCACGCCAACCGAAGCGTTCACCGAGCTTGTCGCATCGGCCGCCTGAAACCGCCCGGATCGACACGATGTGACATTCGGCCACACGCGTGTTGCGGCTAGGACGCGTCGAACGCCCGCGCCTTCAGCGACCGGACGATCCCCGCGCGTCCCTCGCTGATCAGCCGGCGCAGCGCGGGCGGATGCTCACCGGCGAGGAACTCGTCGGCCGCGGCGACGGAGGACTCACTGATCGACCACGACGGGTACAGGCCCACGACGACGGTCTGCGCGACCTCGCTGGAGCGGCGCTCCCACACGCCCGGAGCGTCGGCGAAGTACCGCGCGACGAAGGGCTCGAGCAGCTCCGACTGGCCGGCCGGAGCGAAGCCGCCGATGATCGCGCGGGCGGTGATGTTCGGGATCGAGTCGTCGCCCACCACCGTGTCCCACACCTGTTCCTTGACGGCCTCCTGCGGGCGCGCCGCCCGCGCGGTGGCCGCCTGTCGTGCACCGGCGGCCGTCGGATCCCGCTCGGCCTCGGCGTCGATGAACGGCGACTCCACGCCCTCCGCGTCGATCTCCCCGGCCGCGGCCAGCGCCTGCACGATCCGCCACCGCAGATCCGTGTCGACGACCAGTCCGGCCAGCCCGACGCTGGAAGGCTCGGCGCCGAGCAGTTCCCCGAGCACCTCGGTGTGCCACGGCGCGAGCCGGGCCGTGGTCAACGCGTTGACGAACGCGAGCTGATGGTCCGAGCCCGGTTGCGCCTCGCGGGCCAGTTCCAGCAGCCGGTTCGCGTAGTCGGTCCAGCCTCGCTCGGCCGCCCAGCCGGGATCGGCGTAGCTGCCGAGGGCGGTGTGCGCCTGCATCAGCAGCCGCTGTACCACGCCGACCTCCGTCTCGGTCGCGACGCCGCGCTGGACCAGCGCCACGAAGTCGCGGGCCTTCAGCTCGGCCTGCCGGGTCATCTCCCATGCGGCAGACCATGCCAGGGTGCGCGGCAGCGGCTCGGCGATGTCGCCGATCCGGTCCATCAGCACCTCGAGCGACTGGGGATCGAGCCGCACGGAGCAGTACGTGAGGTCGTCGTCGTTGACGAGCACCAGCTTGCCGCGGCCGACGCCGACGAGCTCCGGCACCTCGGTGCGCTCGGTGGCATCGAGGTCGATCTCGACGCGATGTGTGCGGAGCAGCTTGCCCGAACCGTCGTCGTCGTACACCCCGATCGCGAGCCGGTGCACCCGGCGTTCCCCGGCGCCGGGGTCGGCGCCCTCCTGGATCACCGCGAAGCGGGTGAACCGCCCGTCGTCGTCGACGTCGAAATCGGGGCGCAGGATGTTCAGCCCGGTGGTCTTGAGCCACTGCGCGCCCCACCCCGACAGGTCCCGGCCCGACGACTTCTCGAGGGCCGCCAGCAGGTCGTCGAACGTGGCATTGGCGAACGCGTGCTCACGGAAGTAGTCCCGCAGCCCCGCGAGGAACGGTTCCTCGCCGACGTAGGCGACGAGCTGCTTGAGCACGGACGCGCCCTTGGCGTAGGTGATGCCGTCGAAGTTGACCTCCACCGCCGCGAGGTCGGGGATGTCCGCGGCGATCGGGTGGGTCGAGGGGAGCTGATCCTGGCGGTAGGCCCACGACTTCTCGACGTTCGCGAACGTGGTCCACGCGTTCGTGTACTCGGTGGCACGCGACTGGCACAGCACCGAGGCGAAGGTCGCGAACGACTCGTTGAGCCACAGGTCGTCCCACCAGCGCATGGTCACCAGGTCGCCGAACCACATGTGTGCCATCTCGTGCAGCACCGTCTCGGCGCGACGCTCGTACGAGTAGCGGGTGACCTTGGAGCGGAACACGTAGTCCTCGAGGAAGGTCACCGCGCCGGCGTTCTCCATCGCGCCGGCGTTGAACTCGGGAACGAACAGCTGGTCGTACTTCCCGAACGCGTAGGGCATGCCGAAGTTCTCGTGGTAGAACCCGAAGCCCTGCTTGGTCTCGGTGAACAACCGCTCGGCGTCCATGAACTCGGCCAGGGAGGCACGGCAGTAGATGCCGAGCGGGATGGTGCCGTGCGCGTCGCTGTAGGTGTCGGTCCACTCGGTATACGGTCCGGCGATCAGCGCCACGAGGTAGGTGCTCATCCGGGGCGTGGTGCGGAAGACGTGCCGTCCGGGGTCGGCGGCGACGGTGTTCACCGTCGCGGCATTGGAGATCACCTTCCAGTCGGCGGGCGCGCTCACCGAGATGTCGAACCTGGCTTTCAGGTCCGGCTGGTCGAAGCACGCGAACATCCGCTTGGCGTCGGCCGTCTCGAACTGCGAGTACAGGTAGACCGCGCCGTCGGTGGGATCGACGAAGCGGTGCAGGCCCTCGCCGGTGTTGGTGTAGAGGCAGTCCGCCTCGACGGTCAGTTCGTTGCGCGCGGCCAATCCGCTCAGCGCGATCCCGCTCTCCTCGGTGTATCCGGAGACGTCGACGGGCTTGCCGTTGAGGGTGGCCGAGTGCACGGTCTGCGCGATCAGGTCGACGAAGGTCGACGCGCCCTCCGTGGCGTCGAACGTGACGGTGGTGGTCGAACGGAACGTGGTGGTTCCCGGAGCGCCCGCGCCGTCGGTCAGGTCGAGTTCGATGCGGTAGTTGTCGACGGTCAGGACCGCGGACCGCTCGGCCGCCTGCTCGCGGGTCAGATTCGGTGGTGCCACGGAAAACTCCTTCTCACGACGGGATGCGACTCGCCTGCCATCCCATCATGTGAGGGACCGGTTCACCCGGCGACCTCCGCGAGTGGCACCTCCGGATCGGAGAGCCGGTGGGGGTCGACGGATTCGCCGGAGGAGATCAGCGCGCGGATGTCGTCACCCGCGTCCCAGATGTTGACGTTCATCCCGGCGCAGACCCGCCCGGCCGCGTCGAGCCAGAACGCGAGGAACTGCCGGGAGTCGACGTCGCCGCGCGTGATCACCCGCGCGTCGCCGGGTGCGTGCCCGACGTACTCCATGCCGAGGTCGTACTGGTCGGTGAAGAAGTACGGCAGACGGTCGTAGGAGGCGGGCCGGCCCAGCATGGTGGCGGCCGCGACGTCGGGCTGGTGGAGCGCGTTCGCCCAGTGCTCGACCCGGATCCGGGTCCGGAGCAGCGGATGCTCGGCGGCGGCGATGTCACCGACCGCGACGATGTCCGGATCGCTGGTGGCCAGGGACGCATCGACCAGCACTCCGCCGTCCTCCGTCGCCAGTCCGGCGTCGCGGGCCAGTTCGACGTTGGGCGCTGCGCCCACCGCGAGGAGGACCGCGTCGGCCCGGATCTCGGTGCCGTCGCCGAGACGAAGCCCGCTCGCGCGGTTCTCGGCGGTGAGGATCTCCGACACCGTCGTCGAGGTGCGCAGGTCCACGCCGTGATCGCGGTGCAGCTTCGCGAAGACGGCTCCCATCTGCTCACCGAGCGCGGCGGACAGGGGCTGGGGGGCTGCCTCGACGACGGTGACGTCCGCGCCGTGCCCGCGCGCGCCGGCGGCGATCTCGAGACCGATCCAGCCGGCACCGACGATCGCCAGGTGCGCCGCCGGCCCCGCCTCGCGGCGGACGGCGGCAAGCAGCGCGTCGGACTGCTCGACGGTGCGCAACATGTGCACGCCCGCGGCGTCGACGCCCGGCAGCGGGATGCGCCGCGAGCGCGAACCGGTCGCGAGGGCGAGCTTGTCGTAGCGCACGGTGGAACCGTCGGGCAGCGTGACCGTGTGGGCGGCAGGATCGAGCGCGGTGACGGTGACGCCGAGTTCGACCTCGACCCGGTGGTCGCGGTACCAGTCACCGTGCTGCACGGTGAACTCCGCAAGCTGCTTCTTGCCGGCGAAGTAGTCCTTCGACAGCGGTGGTCGCTCGTAGGGAAGGTGTTCCTCCTCGCACAGGAGGAGGATCCGGCCGGGGAAGTCGCGGGCGCGCAACTGCTCGGCCGTCTTGGCCCCGGCGAGCCCGCCGCCGACGATGACGAAGAGTTTCTCGTTGGACATCGCGCATCCCCGTTCCGTGCGGCACCGGTTCCTCGACGGTACGTCGGCGACGGCGCGGGAACCGGCGGTTCGGGAAGAATTGGGCGACGGCCGACGTTGAATCGGACCGTAGTCCGATTTTCTGCAGCGAGGAGACCCCGTGAGCGACCCGATTTCGAAGGACACCGCCGACTTCTGGTTCGACCCGTTGTGCCCGTGGTGCTGGATCACCTCGCGCTGGATTCTGGAGGTGGCGCAGGTCCGCGACATCGAGGCGAAGTTCCACGTCATGAGCCTGGCCGTGCTCAACGAGGGCAAGGACGACCTGCCCGAGGTCTACCGCGAACTGATGACGCGGGCGTGGGGTCCGGTGCGGGTGGCGATCGCCGCGGCGCAGAAGTACGGCGACGAGATCCTCGAGCCGCTGTACACGGCAATGGGCACCCAGATCCACAACGAGGGCAACAAGGACTTCCCGGCGGTGATCGCCAAGTCCCTCGCGGACCTGGGCCTGGATCCGCACCTGGCGCAGGCCGCCGACACCGACGCCTACGACGAGGCGCTGCGCGCCAGCCACGCCGCCGGCATGGATGCGGTCGGCCCGGACGTCGGCACGCCGACCATCCACGTCAACGGCGTGGCGTTCTTCGGTCCGGTGCTCTCACGGATCCCGCGCGGCGAGGACGCCGGCCGGATCTGGGACGGGGTGGTGGCCATGGCGTCCTATCCCCACTTCTTCGAACTCAAGCGCACGCGCACCGAGGACCCGAGCTTCGAGTAGGCGCCTGCGGCGCCGGTGCGTCCTTTGGGCGGTTGCTGCCGCCCAAAGGACGCACCGGCAGCAGCGCTGCCTACTATCTGACGCATGCGCGTTTACCTGGGTGCCGACCACGCCGGCTTCGAACGTAAGAACCAGATCATCGAACATCTCACTGCCAACGGCCACGAGGCCGTCGACTGCGGCGCGTACGAGTACGACGCCCTCGACGACTACCCGGCATTCTGCATCGAGGCCGCTCGCCGCGTCGTCGCGGACGAGGGCAGTCTCGGCATCGTCCTCGGCGGCAGCGGCAACGGTGAGCAGATCGCCGCGAACAAGGTGCCGGGCGCCCGCTGTGCCCTCGCCTGGAGCGTGGAGACCGCCAAGCTGGCCCGTGAGCACAACAACGCGCAGCTCATCGGCATCGGTGGTCGCATGCACAGCCTGGAGGAGGCCCTCGCCATCGTCGATGCGTTCGTCGCCACCCCGTGGTCGGGGGAGGAACGGCATCAGCGGCGCATCGACATCCTGAGCGAGTACGAGAAGACCGGCGTGGCCCCGGAAGTTCCCGGCGCGCCGGCCTGACGAACGGAGCCTGATCCACCGTGCCGGAGGGACCAGCCCTGCACCGGCTCGCCCGGCTGCACCAGCGACGTTTCGCGGGTGCCTCGGTGCGGGTGTCGAGCCCGCAGGGCCGCTTCGCCGACGACGCGGCGCTCGTCGACGGCCGGGTGCTGCTCCGCGCCGAGGCGCTGGGCAAGCACCTGTGGCACCACTACGACAACGGCCTGACGGTGCACGTGCACCTGGGTCTGTACGGCTCGTTCACCGAGGCGCCGGTTCCGCTGACGGATCCGGTCGGTCAGGTACGGATGCGCATGGTCGGCGCCGAGTTCGGCACCGACCTGCGCGGTCCGACCGCGTGCGAGGTCCTCACCCCGGGCGAGGTGCAGGCGATCGCCGCGCGGATCGGTCCCGACCCGCTGCGGCGGGACGCCGAACCCGAACGGGCGTGGACGCGAATCACCAAGTCCCGCAGCGCCATCGGCTCGTTGCTCATGGACCAGTCCGTGATCTCGGGGGTGGGCAACATCTACCGCGCGGAGGTCCTGTTCCGGCACGGCATCCATCCGCAGCGCCCCGGCCGTGATCTCACCAGAGCCGAGTTCGACGCCGTCTGGGACGATCTCGTCGTTCTGATGCGGACGGGGGTGCGACGCGGCGCGATCCACGTCGTGCGGCGCGAACATGACCACGGCGCACCGGCTTACGCCAAGGGCCGTCCCCGGACCTACGTCTACCGGCGTGCGGGTGAGCCGTGCCGGTTGTGCACCACGCCGGTGCTGCACTCGGTCATGCAGGGCCGCAACCTGTTCTGGTGCCCCGCCTGCCAGGTGGGCTAGAAGTCGAACCCGCCGAAGTCCCCGCCGGCCCCGAAATCGCTCCCGCCGTAGTCACCACCGCCGTAGTCACCACCGCCGTAATCGCCGCCGGCGTCGCCGTAGTCCCCGCCGTCCTGGCCGGCCTCGAGACCCTGGTCGTATCCGGAGTCGAAGCCCTGCTCGAAGGCCTGCGCGTCGTACGGCACCCCGGCCATGCCGGAGAACATAGCCGAGAACAGCAGCATCGATCCGACGCCCCACGCCCCGGCGACGAGGGCGGGCTTCCACCACGGCTCCGAGTACCAGCCCGCCGGCACGGGCCGGCCCGCGACGCGCCCGCCCGGGAAGTAGTTCGGGGTGCGCGACGAGGGGGCCGGTGAGGCTGCCACCGTGCGTCCCTCGAAGTCGATCTCGCGGTTCTCGGTCACGCGGCCGGCCGTCTGCTGGCCCTCGAGCGTGGGGATATCGGGACCGGGGTCCATGCCCATCGCGAGGCGGGCCGCCCGGATGTAGTACAGCCCCTCGAGAGCGGTCTGCTTGGCCAGCCGTGCCTGCACCGGTGTGCGGGCCTGCTCGATCTGTGACCCGGCGGCGTTGTAGCGCTCGGACGCATCGGCGAGGGCCTGCTTGGAGGCGGTGTCGGTGCCGGTGAGGTTGTAGATCTGGCCGCCGAGCCGCTCGATGGCCTGCCGGGCGTCGGCCTTCGCGTCGTCGAGTTCGTGGGCGCCACGCCCCGACTTCTTCCGCTGCGCCGCGGACACCAGGAACACGACGGCGACGAGGACGGCGACGATCAGCAGGAGTTCCACGGCGGTCCCTTCCGGCGGACTGGACGGTCACCGTCCAGCCTACCGGCGGGTCAGGCTTCGAGGACGGCGTGGAATCCGTCGCGCATGCAGTCGTCGAACACCTCGAGGTCGGGGATCGCCCCCGTGTCGAGGGTGAACCCGACGCAGCACGTGTGCAGATACGACATCAGGGTGACGTTGAACGCCGAGCCGAGGGTGGGGCCGAAGGCGTAGTACCGTTCCACCTTCGCGCCGGCGACGTACAGCGCCACCGGGGAACCCGGCACGTTGGAGGCGAGGAAGTCGACGTGCTTGAGCATCTCGCCGACGACGGCCGGGGGGAGCAGATTGAGGGGGGTGGCGAGGGTCTGCGCCATCGGCACCGCCGGCTCGTGGCGCCAGCCTTCGACGATCCTGTTCACCTCCTGCATGAGCGTGAGGGGGTCGTCGGAGCGCACGGGAAGCGGGAAACGCGCGAGGTTGATCCGGTTGCCGCCGAGGGTGTCCTGATCGGTGCGGATGCTCAGCGGCATCGTGACCCGCAGCTCGTCGACGTCGGATCCGTGGCGGTGGTGGTATTCGGCCAGGCCGACGAGGACGGCGGTCAGGAAGGCGCTGTTGAGGGTGGCGCCGCCGCGGTGGGCGGCGTCGCGCAGCCGGTCGAGCGGGACGTCGATCACGTGGAGCCGGCGGCTGAGGGTGCGTTCCGTCATGACCGGGGATTCGAGCCGCAGGATCGGGCGCAGGTAGCGGGCGACGGACGCCGCAACCCCCGCGGCGTTGCGGGCGGAACCGATCGGGTTGGTGACCACCGCCCGGGTGGTCGGCCAGATCGAGGCCAGCCCGCGGCCCGCGAGTCCGCGGAGCTGGGACCAGTCCCAGCCGATCGCCTCGGCGGCCAGGTCGAGGCTGTCCGGTGATTCCGGGGCGGGCGGTTCCGGGGCCGGATCGCGGGGCGTGCCGTCGCGGTCGAAGTCGACCAGCCGCGCGGTGATCTGCATACCGCCGATTCCGTCGGTGAGGGCGTGGTGCACTTTGATCAGCAGCGCGGCCTGGCCGCCGGCGAGTCCGTCGACCACCGTCATCTCCCACAGCGGCCGGTCCTTGTCGAACGCGGCCATGGCCGTGGTCCGGGCGAACTCGAGGACGTCGTCGAAGTTCGCCGGCCCGGGAAGGGAGACCCGGCGCATGTGCCAGGACAGGTCGAAGTTCGCATCCGCGACCCATCGCGGCGGCGCGAGACCGAACGGCACCTCGACCACGCGATGCCGGAAGCTGGGCACCTCCCGGGTGCCGCGGTCCATCATCTCGCACAGACGGTCCCAGTCGGGTGAGGCGTCGAGCAGGACGACGGCCACGATCGTCGACCGGAGCGCGGGATCCTTCTCCATGCTCCAGGTGAGGTAGTCCGTCTGCTGCATGTGGCGGTCGGATGCGTTGCTCATCTCGGTAACTTCTCACACGGGCCGCCGCGACAGTCGGGTTTCGCTCCGGCCGCACCTCGAACCGGGACGGCATCACGGCCCGGCGCGGGAATCCGGAGCGGATACTCCGAACTCTAGGCGCCGGGCCGTGATGCCGATAGTGACTTTCGTCCGGGTTGTGAGTCCGTCAGGCGGCCGAGGTGGCGGCTTCCGTCCGTCGTCCGAGCCGCTGCAGGGGGCAGCGGTCGCTGCGGCTGCAGGCGTAGGTGGTGCCGGCGGCGAGGAGGGTGAGTGCCGCCGCGGTGATGCCGACGAGGGGGTGGATCTCCTGGGCGAGGATGACCGAGGACATGATCAGGACGAACCAGCCGAAGCCCTTGCGCAGCGCGTCCGGGTCGACCATGGCGGTCAGGCGGCCGCCGATGAGGCTGCCGACGACGGCGGCGCCGGTGACCATTGCCGCCAGGCGCCAGTCGATCTGCACCGTGGACAGGTAGCCGCCGAGGCCGGCGAACGACTTCATGGCGATCACGATCAGCGAGGTGCCGACGGCGATGGGCATGGGCAGGCCGCCGAGCAGGGCCAGGGCCGGCACGACCAGGAAGCCGCCCCCGGCGCCGACGAGGCCGGTGACCAGGCCGACGACCACGCCGTCGAGCAGGATCTTGCCGACCGGCATGGAGTGGGTGCCGTCCGGGCCCGTGGTCTTGTTCTTGCGGCCGCGGAGCATGGCGATGGCGGTGGCGATCATCATCGCGGCGAAGGCGAGCAGGAGGATGCTGCCGGGGATGAAACGCGAGAGCAGGCCGCCGGCGTAGGCACCGGCCATGCCGGCCAGGCCGAACAGGATGCCGGTGCGCCACTGGACGCGGCCTGCCCGCGCGTGGGAGATCGCGCCGACCGCGCTGGTGACGCCGACGACGAGCAGCGAGGTGGCGATGGCTTCCTTGGCATCCATGCCCGCGACGTACGCCAGCAGCGGGACGGTGAGGATCGAACCTCCGCCGCCGAGCAATCCGAGGGTGACGCCGACGAGGACCGCCAGCGCAACGGTCAGCGCGATCATGATCAGTTCCTTTCGGCCGTAGCGGTCTTCGAGTCGACCAGCTGGGCGACGATGGTCTGCGGATCACACGAGGCGCCGCGGTTGTAGGGCAGCTTGGAGAGCACCATGCCCATCGCGCAGGTGTTGGAGAGCGCGGCGAAGCTCAGGCCGCCGCCGACGCCGGCGGCGAGCCACTTGAGCTTGGGTACCGCGATGCTGCCGAGGACGGAGGTCAGCACGATGGAGCCGGCGACGAGGCGGACCTGGCGTTCGAGGTCCCAGCGCTCGGTGCCGCGGTTGACGGTGAAGCCCTTGGCTTCCCAGCCCATCATGCCGCCCTCGAGGATGTGCACGTTGAACAGCCCGGCGGTGCGGAGAGTCTCCTCGGCCTGGGTGGCGCGCTGGCCCGACCGGCACACGAGGACGACGTTCTCGTCGAGGTGGGCGAGGAACTCGTCGCGGTGCTCGCGCAGCAGGTCCAGGGGGACGTTGTAGGCGCCGGGAATGTGCACGGACTCGAACTCGCCGGGCGTGCGGACGTCCACGACGCGGACGTTCTTGCCGGAGTCGAGGAGCTCGCGCAGGGCGGTGGGATCGAGGGTGGCGGGACTCGGCTCGGTCATGGGGGCCTTTCGGATCGGTGGTCGTGATCGCGGGGTGTGCGATCGGGCTTCGTGCATAAACCCCGGGGGGTATGTCCGCAGCAATGATAAGCATACGGGAGGGGGTATGTGCAAGGCGTGCCGGCGGGGTCGTGGCGGCGGTGCGACGTGCTTCGCCGGTATACCCCAGGGGGTACTTGACATACCCATGGGGGTATATGTCAGGATGGGTCAACGCAGAACGCCACCGGTCTTGGTGACCGAGGAGAGGGAGATCCGAATGATTCTCGAGCAGTACTACATCGAGTGCCTGTCGCACGCGTCGTACCTGATCGGTGACGAGGGCACCGGCCGGGCGGTGGTGGTCGATCCGCGCCGCGATGTCACCGAGTACCTCGACGACGCCGCGCGGCACGGGCTGCGCATCGAGGGTGTGATCAACACGCATTTCCACGCGGATTTCGTCTCCGGGCATCTGGAGCTGCTCGAGGCGACCGGGGCGTGGATCGGGTTCGGGGAGGCCGCCGAGGCGGACTACCCGATCCGGCGGCTGCGCGACGGGGAGCACCTGTCCCTCGGGGAGGTGGACCTCGAGATCCTGGCCACCCCGGGGCACACCTGGGAGTCGATCTCGGTGCTGGTGCGCGAGCATCCGGGGGCGACCCCGGCCGCGGTGCTGACCGGGGACTCGTTGTTCATCGGTGATGTGGGCCGTCCGGACCTGGTGAATCTGGGGGATTCGTCGACCGAGGATCTGGCGCGGGCGATGTACCACACGGTGCACGAGAAGCTGCTGACCCTGCCCGATGCGGTCACGGTGCTGCCCGCGCACGGTGCCGGCTCGTCGTGCGGGAAGAACCTGTCGACGGAGCTGACCTCGACGATCGGGGAGCAGCGGGTGAGCAATCCGTCGGTGCAGCCGATGAGCGAGGAGGCGTTCGTGGCGTTGGTCACCGAGGGGCAGCCGGCCGCGCCGGCCTACTTCTCGGTCGATGCCGGGTTGAACAAGAGCGTGCATCCGCTGCTCGATCGGGGGCGCACCATCCCGGAGCTGAGCCCGGCGCGGGTGCGGGCGGAGCTGGCCGCCGGGACCCGGGTGCTCGATGCGCGCGGTGTGGACGATTTCGCGGCGGGGCATCTGCGTGGGTCGGTCAACGTCGGGTTCGACGGCCGGTTCGCCGAGACCGGCGGGATGGTCGCCGAGGTGGGGGAGAAGATCGTGTTGATCACCTATCCGGGGGAGGAGCAGGACGCGGCGGTGCGGCTGGCCCGGATCGGGTCGGACAACGCGGCCGGTTATCTCACCGTCGATCACGACGGGGTGTTCCCGGCGGAGCTGGCGGATCTGGTGCAGACCGCGCCGCGGACCACCGTCGCGCAGCTCGACGAGTTGCTCGCCGCCGATGCGGTGACGCTGGTCGACATCCGTAATCCCGGTGAACGCGAGTTCGGGGTGATTCCGGGGGCGGTGCCGATCCCGTTGGCGCAGCTGCGGACCCGGCTCGGGCAGGTGCCGACCGGCAAGCCGATCGTGGTGCACTGCGCCGGTGGGTGGCGTTCGAGTGTGGCCGCGTCGCTGCTGCGGGCGCAGGGCTTCGACAACGTCTCGGACCTGCTCGGCGGTTACAACGCCTGGGCCGAGGCCCACGTCCCCGCCTGATCCCGCACCCGAGGAAAACGAAAGGAACCCCCGATGGCAACGACGAATCTCACCCTCGCGGACTTCGAGTCCACGATCACCGACAACGACATCGTCCTGGTCGACTTCTGGGCCTCGTGGTGCGGTCCGTGCCGGGCGTTCGCCCCCGTGTTCGACAAGTCCTCGGCCGCGCACCCGGACGTCGTGCACGCCAAGGTCGACACCGAGGCCGAGCAGCAGCTCGCCGCCATGGCCGACATCCGCTCGATCCCCACGATCATGGCGTTCCGCGAGGGCGTGCTGGTCTACGCCCAGCCCGGCGCCCTGCCGGCGGCCGCCCTCGAAGACCTCATCGGGCAGATCAAGGCCCTGAACATGGCCGAGGTCCACGCCCAGGTCGCCGAACACAAGGCCGCCGCCGGCGCCTGACCCGCCGCCCCCGTTACCCGTCCCGAGGAGGACCCCTATGTGTTACCCCGTCACCTGCCCGAACTGCGGAAAGACCGGCTGGGGCGGCTGCGGCCAGCACGTCGACGCCGTCATGCGCTCCGTGCCCGCACCCGACCGCTGCGCGTGCGGCCAGGACACCGCCGCGGGGGCGCAGGCACGCACCCTCGGCGCGCTCTTCCGACGCTGACCGCACCTCGAGGAGACTGCGCCTCCACCGCACTCTCCGCCGCGGCAACACCCCGCCCTGCTCGAGCAGGGCGGGGTGTTCGCGTAGCAGGCCGAGGGCCAATTACCCTTCCGCGGTCGGCCGACCGGTGAAAAACTCGTAAACGCCCACTCGAGAAGGGACGGCCACGGTGAACAGAGCGATGGGGCCGGTGGACACCATCTGGCTCAACATGGACCGACCCGAGAACCTCATGATCATCGACTCGCTGATGTTCTTCGAGGGCCCCGTCGACTGGTCGCGCGTGGTGTCCCTCGTGCAGCGACGATTCGTCGACACCTACCCGTCGTTCCGGCAGCGGCCGGTGCAACCGCGCACGCATGTCGGGTCGCCGCATTGGGAGGACGACCCGGAGTTCGACCTCGACGACCACCTGATCCGGACGACCCTGCCCCGCAGCGACGACGCGACGCTGCAGCGGTACATCGAACGGCGGATGCCGGTGCCGTTCGATCGTCGCCGCCCGCTGTGGGAGATGCACCTCATCGACGGATACCGGCACGGAGCCGTGATCTACACCCGGCTCCACCACTGCATCGGTGACGGCATCGCCCTCAACCAGGTGATGCTCTCGATGACGGGGGAGACCCCGGACAGCGACCTCGACGACGCCCCGACCGCCGTGCCCGAGCACCATGCCGGTCTCCTCGAGGGGGCCGCCAAGTTCGCGGGGGCCGCGGTGTCGAACACCGCCAGTGCGGCGTCCGGCGCTGCGCACATGCTGCTCGACCTGCCCAAGCTGCTCGATCCGCATGTCCTCGGCGACGCCTTCACCCAGGCCGAACGCACCGGCGAGATCGCGAACAAGCTCGTGCTCGGCCCCAAACCGCACACTCCGCTCAGTGGCGAACCAGGAACGGCCAAACGGGCGGTGTGGTGTGAGCCCTTTCCGCTCGACGACATCAAGCACATCGGTCACCGGACCGGCACCACCGTCAACGACGTGCTCATGGGAGCCGTCGCCGGGGCGCTCGCGACGTACATCCGCGAGCACGGCGGCAAGCCGCAGGACGTGCCCACGATGGTGCCGGTCAACGTTCGCCCCCTCGACAAGCCCCTGCCGAAGGAACTCGGGAATCAGTTCGCTCTGGTGCTCTTCAAGTACCCGTCGGCACTGGAGACCCCGCTCGAACGCATCGTCGAGACCCACCGGCGGATGGAGGTCATCAAGCACTCTCCCGAGGTGACGCTCACGTTCGGCCTGATCAAGGCGATCGGACGGACCGGTCCGGAGCTGGAACGGTTCTTCGTGGACTTCTTCTCCGGCAAGGCGATCGGGGTGACCACCAATGTTCCCGGTCCCACGAGCGACCGGTACATGGCGGGGGCGAAGATCCGCGGTGTGCTCGCCTGGGTGCCGGGCGCCGGCGATCAGACCCTCGGCGTCTCGATCTTCAGCTACAGCGGCAAGGTCCGGGTGGGGTTCAAGGCGGACGCGGACCGGGTGCCCGATCCCGAGAATCTCGTCCGCGCCTTCACCGAGGAGATCGACGGGCTGCTCCGCCTCTCGCACGCCGTGTGACGGCGACGTGAATCCGCCGATTCGGTGTCCGTTCCGGGTGAGGATGTCTACGGTCGGCTCATGAGCGAGCACGGGCACTACCAGGAAGTCCTGAACGCACTGAATCCGCAGCACCGGGCGCTGCGCGCGGCGATTCCCGAGGTGTATCAGGGTTTCAATGCCCTCAGCAAGGCCGCCTTCGCCCCCGGGGCCCTGGATACCAGGACCAAGGAACTGATCGCGCTCGCGATCGGCGTCGTCGACGAATGCGACGGCTGCATCGCCTCCCATGCGCGCAGCGCCGTCCGGGCCGGGGCGAGCAGGCAGGAGGCGGCCGAGGCGATCGGGGTCGCATTTCTGATGCAGGGCGGCCCGGCGACGATCTACGGGTCGCGGGCCTACACCGCGTTCTGCGAATTCGCCGACGCCGAGGAACAGCGGGACCGGTGACGGTCCGGTGGAGGGGATGACGGGAATCGAACCCGCGTAGCCAGTTTGGAAGACTGGGGCTCTACCATTGAGCTACATCCCCATGCATGCGATCGACCCGGGATCGCCGGGTCTGCCGCGTGCAGGAACAGACTGTACCGAACCTCGCTTTGGATTTCATAATCGGGGGGCCGTAGGATTCTCCCTCGGGTCCCCGGAAGGTTCCGGGTGCCGGTGTTGACGGGATGTGGCGCAGCTTGGTAGCGCATCCGCTTTGGGAGCGGAGGGTCGCAGGTTCAAATCCTGTCATCCCGACCAGGAAGAACCGGGTGGACGACCGAGCACCCGGTGACAGCTTGATCGAACGACCAACGAGCACGACAGAAGGAGCATGTCCGTGAAGAGCACCGTCGAGCAGCTCAGCCCGACGCGAGTCCGTATCAACGTTGAGGTGCCCTTCGAGGAGCTCCAGCCTGATTTCGACCGCGCGTTCAAGGCCCTCGCCAGCCAGATCCGCCTTCCCGGCTTCCGGCCCGGCAAGGCCCCGCGCAAGCTGCTCGAGGCCCGCGTCGGACGTGGCGCCGTGCTCGAGCAGGTCGTCAACGACGCCATCCCGGCCCGCTACAGCGAGGCCGTGACCGCCAACGAGGTCAAGGTCATCGGCCAGCCCGAGGTCGACATCACCAAGCTCGAGGACAACGTCGAGCTCGTCTTCACCGCCGAGGTCGACGTCCGGCCGGAGATCACCCTCCCCGACTTCTCCGCCATCGCGGTCACCGTCGATCCCGTCGAGGTCACCGACGAGGCGGTCGAGGAGCAGCTGCTGTCGCTGCGTCAGCGCTTCGGCACCCTCACCGGTGTCGAGCGGCCGGTGCAGGACGGCGACTTCGTGTCCATCGACCTGTCCGCCACCGTCGGCGGCGAGGAGGTCCCCGAGGCCTCCACCACCGGTCTGTCCCACGAGGTCGGTTCGGGCCAGCTCATCGACGGCCTCGACGAGGCGCTCGTCGGCCTGTCCGCGGGCGAGTCGAAGGAGTTCACCACCACGCTCGTCGCCGGTGAGCATGCCGGCGAGGAGGCCGTGGTCACCGTCACGGTGAACAGCGTCAAGGAGCGCGAGCTGCCCGCCGAGGACGACGAATTCGCGCAGCTCGCGAGCGAGTTCGACACCCTCGAGGAGCTCAAGGCCGACCTGCGCGAGCGGGTCTCCCGCGTCAAGAAGGTCGAGCAGGCCGGTCAGATCCGCGACAAGGTTCTCGACGCCCTGCTCGAGGCCGTGGAGGTGCCGCTGCCCGAGGCCGTCGTCCAGGCCGAGATCGACGGCGCCCTGCACGATGCCATCCACGCGCTCGACCACGACGAGACCAAGCTCAACCAGCTCCTCGAGGAGCAGGGCTCGAGCCGCGAGGAATTCGACAACGACACCCGCGAGTCGGCCGAGCGCGCCGTGAAGGTGCAGCTGCTGCTCGACGCGATCGCCGAGGCCGAGGGCACCACCGTCGAGCAGGAGGAGCTCACCGAGCGCATCTTCTTCCAGGCGCAGCGCTACGGCATCCCGCCGGAGCAGTTCATCCAGCAGATCGGCCAGGCGAACCAGCTCGGCGCCGTCTACGCGGACGTCCGGCGCGGCAAGGCCCTCGGCAACGTCGTGGACCGGGCCACGGTCACCGACACCAGTGGCGCCACGATCGACACCTCCGAGCTGTTCGGCACGAAGAGCGACGCCGAGTCCGAGGACGCCGAGGCTCCGGCCGGCGAGGGCGACTCCGAGTAGTAGAGCGAGACCCGTTGCCGCGCCGCGCGATTGCATGTGCGACGTCGCAACGGTTCTGCGCAGGGAACGCAGAGCGGAAATTTCCGCTTTGAGCGAAGTGGGGCGGCACCGGGCATCCGGTGCCCCCCACTTCGTTACTGTCAGTGTCAGCAATCCACGATTGACGAGAAGGCAGGTACCGTGACTCCTCAGAATCCGGCGACATCCATCGGTCCCACGATGACCTCGGCCACCGCTGGGCTCAACCTCAGCGACTCGGTCTACGAGCGGCTGCTGCGCGAGCGGATCATCTTCCTCGGTACCCAGGTCGACGACGACATCGCGAACAAGCTCTGCGCGCAGATCCTGCTGCTGTCCGCGGAGGACCCGACGCGCGACATCTCCCTCTACATCAACTCCCCGGGTGGATCCGTCACCGCCGGTATGGCGATCTACGACACCATGAAGTTCGTCGAGTGCGACGTGGCGACCTTCGCGATGGGCCTGGCCGCCTCCATGGGGCAGTTCCTGCTCTCGGCCGGCACGCGGGGCAAGCGGTACGCCCTGCCGCACGCGCGGATCATGATGCACCAGCCGTCCGCCGGTATCGGCGGCACGGCCAGCGACATCGCGATCATGGCGGAACAGTTCGCGCACACCAAGCGGGAGATGGCGGAACTGATCGCCGAGCACACCGGCCAGACCGTCGAGCAGATCACGAAGGACTCGGACCGCGACCGCTGGTTCACCGCCAAGGAAGCACTCGAGTACGGCTTCGTCGACCATGTCGTCTCGCGGGCGCAGCAGGCCGGCGGCACCGGCAACTAGTTCCGAGCCCTCCGATCCGCTCTACGCCCCACGAATTCCTGGAGAAGCGATGACCAACCTGTTCGATCCGCGCCAGCTCGGCGGCCAAGCTCCGGCTTCCCCCGCGAGCCGCTACATCCTGCCCTCGTTCATCGAGCACTCGAGCTACGGGGTCAAGGAGTCCAACCCGTACAACAAGCTGTTCGAGGAACGCATCATCTTCCTCGGCGTGCAAGTGGACGACGCCTCGGCCAACGACGTCATGGCGCAGCTGCTGGTGCTCGAGTCGCTGGACCCGGACCGCGACATCACGATGTACATCAACTCGCCCGGCGGCTCGTTCACGTCGCTGATGGCGATCTACGACACCATGCAGTACGTGCGTGCCGACATCACGACCGTGTGCCTCGGCCAGGCCGCCTCGGCCGCGGCGGTGCTGCTCGCCGCCGGTACCCCCGGCAAGCGGCTCGCCCTGCCCAATGCGCGCGTGCTCATCCACCAGCCCGCCACCGGCGGCATCCAGGGCCAGGTGTCCGACCTCGAGATCCAGGCCGCGGAGATCGAGCGCATGCGCCGCCTGATGGAGACGACCCTGGCCAAGCACACCGGCAAGGACCCCGAGCAGATCCGGAAGGACACCGACCGCGACAAGATCCTCACCGCCGCGGAGGCCGTCGACTACGGTCTGATCGACAACGTGCTCGAGTACCGCAAGCTCTCGGCTCAGAAGTAACCGCCTCGGCCCGGCCCGGAGCGCGCCTCGCGCGCCTTCGCGGCCGGGCCGGTGTGCTCGAGCGGCATTACCGCCGCCCCGCACAAAATATGGCCCGAATCGCCCGGAACCGGTCGACCGCCGTCGCAGTCTCCGGGTACGGTCGTTCCAAGGGCCCGCTCCCCGGACCGGCGCTGTCGGCGGTCGCGGGATCGGTTGCACGCTTACGAGGAAGTAGGGACCTGACAGATGGCACGTATCGGTGACGGGGGCGACCTGTTGAAATGCTCTTTCTGCGGAAAGAGCCAGAAGCAGGTCAAGAAGCTCATTGCGGGCCCAGGGGTCTACATCTGCGACGAGTGCATCGACCTGTGCAACGAGATCATCGAGGAAGAACTGGCCGAGTCCAACGAGGTCAAGCTCGACGAGTTGCCCAAGCCGGCCGAGATCCGCGAGTTCCTCGACAACTACGTCATCGGGCAGGACTCCGCGAAGCGGACCCTGGCGGTGGCGGTCTACAACCACTACAAGCGGATCCAGGCGGGGGAGAAGGCCCGCGACACCCGGGGTGAGTCGGTCGAGCTGGCCAAGTCGAACATCCTGCTGCTCGGGCCCACCGGCTGCGGGAAGACGTACCTGGCGCAGACGCTGGCGAAGATGCTGAACGTGCCGTTCGCGATCGCCGACGCCACCGCCCTGACCGAGGCCGGGTACGTCGGTGAGGACGTCGAGAACATCCTCCTCAAGCTCATCCAGGCGGCCGACTACGACGTCAAGCGCGCCGAGACCGGGATCATCTACATCGACGAGGTCGACAAGATCGCCCGCAAGAGCGAGAACCCGTCGATCACCCGCGACGTGTCCGGTGAGGGCGTCCAGCAGGCGCTGCTGAAGATCCTCGAGGGCACCCAGGCGTCGGTGCCGCCGCAGGGCGGACGCAAGCATCCGCACCAGGAATTCATCCAGATCGACACCACCAACGTGCTGTTCATCGTCGCCGGTGCGTTCGCCGGGCTCGAGAGGATCGTCTCGGACCGGGTCGGCAAGCGCGGAATCGGCTTCGGCGCCGAGGTGAAGTCCAAGGCCGAGATCGACACCACCGACCACTTCGCCGAGGTCATGCCCGAGGATCTGATCAAGTTCGGTCTCATTCCCGAGTTCATCGGCCGCCTGCCGGTCGTCGCCTCGGTGACGAACCTGGACAAGGATTCGCTGGTGCAGATCCTGTCGGAGCCGAAGAACGCGCTCGTCAAGCAGTACGTCCGGCTCTTCGAGATGGACGGGGTGGAGCTCGAGTTCACCCAGGACGGGCTGGAAGCTGTCGCCGATCAGGCGATCCTGCGTGGTACCGGTGCCCGCGGCCTGCGCGCCATCATGGAAGAGGTCCTGCTGCCGGTGATGTACGACATCCCGAGCCGCGACGACGTCGCCAAGGTGGTCGTCACCGCCGAAACCGTCAACGACAACGTGCTGCCGACTATCGTGCCGCGCAAACCCGAACGGGAGCGTCGCGACAAGACCGCCTGATCCGACCGCGTGAAAGGCCCCGGCATCCGTGCCGGGGCCTTCGCCGTAGGTGGGGTGCTTCCGCCGGAGCCTGCGACGCCGCGGTGGCCGCGACGCCACAGTGCCCGCGACGCCGCGGTGGCCGCGACGCCACAGTGCCCGCGACGCCACAGTGGCCGAATGTCACATCACGTCACTCGAAGCGACGTGATGTGACATTCGGCCACGTAAGCGGAGGTCAGATGCGGTTGCCGAGTTCGCGCAGCGGGGTGCGGAAGGTTTCCTTCGCCGACAGGGCGGACACGGCGCACACCAGGCAGGCGCCGGACGTCAGGAGGGCGACGGGCAGCCAGTTCGTCGGATCGCCGCCCATGAGCGCGGTGCCGATGGCGGGGGCGAAGCCGGCGATGGCGAAGCCGAGCTGGGTGCCGATCGCCATGCCGGAGTAGCGGACCTTGGTGTTGAACATCTCGGCGTAGAACGCCGGCCAGATCGCGTTGGGCGCGGCGTAGAGCAGGCCCATCAGGGCGATGCCGGCGGCGAAGATCAGCGCGACGTTGCCCGTGGAGATGGCCTGGAAGTACACGAAGATGAACACCGCCGAGCCGAGGACGCCGGTGACGAAGACGGGCTTACGGCCGACGCGATCCGACAAGGCGGCGAGGGCGGGCTGGCTGAACAAGGCGACGGCGTTGGCGGCGATCGCGACCCCCAGCATCGTCGACTTGGCGATGCCCACCTCGGCGCTGGTCGCGAACGCCAGGCCGAACACGGAGAAGATGGTGCTCACCACGGCGACGAAGGCGCAGAAGATCACCCGGGTCAGGTTGGCCGGATGGGTGCGCAGCAGGTCGGCGACCGGCAGCTTGGCGACCTCGTGGGACTTCTTGGTCTCCGCGAACTCCTCGGGCTCCTCGAGCTTGAGCCGCATGACGTACGCGGCGGCCAGCACGAACAGGCTGCCCCAGAACGGTACGCGCCAGCCCCAGCTGTAGAGGATGTCGTCGGGCATGGCCGCGACGGGCAGGAACACCAGGCTGGCGAGGATGAAGCCGGCCTGGGTGCCGTTGAGCGTCCAGCTCGCGAAGAATGCTCGCCGGTTCTGCGGGGCGTGCTCGAGAGTCAGCGAGCTGGCGCCGGACTGCTCGCCGGCGGCGGAGATGCCCTGGAAGATTCGCATCAACACGAGCAGCGCGGGAGCGAGTACGCCGATCGACTCGGCGCTGGGGATCAGGCCGATGCCGAAGGTGGCGACGCCCATGAGGATGAGCGTGAACAGCATGACGTTCTTGCGTCCGACCCGGTCACCGAAGTGGCCGAGCACCACGGCGCCGAGCGGCCGCGCGACGTAGGCGACACCGAAGGTCGACAGGGACAGCAGCGCCGCGTGGCCGCTGTCGGGGAAGAACACGGTCGGGAAGATCAGGGCGGCGGCGGATGCGTAGATGTAGAAGTCGTAGTACTCGAGCATGCTGCCGAGGAAGGCCGACGACGCTGCGCGCTTGACCTTGGTGGTGTCGTGCGGGCGGGTTTCGGTCGTCATACCGGAATTCTCCGGCGTGTCGAGGGTGTGCGCGGTCATCGCGTCTCCTGTGCGGAAAAGGGGAGGGGATGTTCGAGATACGAACCCGGGTTCGTACTGCGTTGTCTCGAATGTAGGCGCCATCACACGGTGAACGCAAGATGTATGAACTAGATAGTTCATAAAGTTTCGGAACGCGTCCCCGTGCGCATTCCCCCGAGGTCCCTCAGTCGGGCAGGGTCGTCAGGAACGCGACGAGGAGGTCGCCCAGCATCCTCCGATGCCTGGTCCGCAGCTCGTCCGCGGCGAGGTTCTGGTCGAACAGGGCCTGCCAGGTGTACCGGTTGGCGGTGCGGAAGACGCAGAAACTGCTGATCACCAGGTGGACGTCGAGGGCGTCGACGTCGTCGCGGAAGAGGCCGTCGGCCCGGCCGCGTTCGAGGATGCCGGTGAGCACGTCGACGGCGGGGGCACCCAGGCCGGCGAGATGGGGAGACTGCCGGATGTGCTCGCCCCGGAGCATGTTCTCGTTGGCGACGATGCGGATGAAGTCGGGATGCTGGTCGTGGTGGTCGAACGTGGCCTCGGCCAGCACGCGGATGGCGTCGACGGGGCCGAGGTCTTCGAGGTCCAGCTCGCGCTCCTGGGCGCGGATCGTCCCGTAGGAACTCTCGAGGACGGCCCGGTAGAGGCCCTCCTTGTCGCCGAAGTAGTAATAGATCATCCGCTTGGTGGTCTGCGTGCGCTCGGCGATCTCGTCGACCCGGGCTCCTGACAGTCCCTTGTCCGCGAACTCCGCGGTGGCCACCTCGAGGATGTTCTCCCTGGTGAGGTCGCTGTTGCGGCGTCGTCGGCCGGTCGTCTGCTCGGGTGCCATGGCGCCACCCTATCGACCGGGGTCTTGTCTCCGTGCCGCCCGTGGCCGTACGCTATGGCTTGTAACTCACTAGTTCGTACATTGTGACGTGAAAGGCCCGCCATGACCGACTCGATTCTCTGCGGCCTCATCGGAACCGGCATCGGTGCCTCGCTGACACCCCCGATGCACGAGGAGGAGGGCGCGCGGCAGGGTCTGCGCTACGTCTACAAGATCATCGACCTCGACGAGCTGGGCCTCTCGGTCGCCGACCTGCCGCGGCTGCTGCGCACCGCGCGCGAGCTGGGCTTCCGGGGCCTGAACATCACCCATCCCTGCAAGCAGGCCGTCCTCGACCATCTCGACGACCTGTCGCCCGAGGCGAGCCGCCTCGGCGCCGTCAACACCGTGCTGTTCGACGGCGGGCGCGCGATCGGTCACAACACCGACTGGTCGGGCTTCGGCCGCAACTTCGACCGCGGACTCCCCGGCGTCGCGCTCGACGCGGTCGTCCAGCTCGGGGCCGGTGGGGCCGGGGCGGCGGTCGCGTACGCCGCGCTCACCCGCGGGGTGCGCGCGTTCACCGTCGTCGATCCCGACCTCGCGCGCGCCACCGCGCTGCGCGACACGCTCACCGTGCTGTTCCCGGACGTTGCCGTCTCGTCCGCGACGCCGGCCGAGCTGCCGCGGCTGCTGGCCGCCGCGGACGGCCTGATCCACGCGACGCCCGTCGGCATGGCCGCACATCCCGGAACGGCCTTCGACCCGGCACTGCTGCGCCCCGACCTGTGGGTCGCCGAGGTCGTCTACCGGCCCATCGAGACCGAACTCGTCCTGCGTGCCCGCGCACTCGGCGCCCCGACCCTCACCGGCGCGGGCATGGCCGTCTTCCAGGCCGTCGACGCATTCCGCATCTTCACCGGGGTGGAGCCCGACGCCGACCGCATGCTTGCCCACATGACGGCCCTGATCGAGGCGGAGCGGGTGCCGGCCTGATCTGTCCGTGGGGACGACGGCGCCGCCTCACCGCGGTCGGGACGACGGCGCCGTGTCACCGCGGTCGGGACGACGGCGCCGTGTCACCGCGGTCGGGACGACGGCGCCGAATCACCGCCCGGCACGCGCAACATCGCGCAGGCGAGCTCGACGATCTCCGACTCGAAGGTGGACAGGTCGGTCGCGTCCCCGGCCTCGTGGGCGCGCTCCCACGAGGCGAACGAGCCGATGACGAAGCGCACCGTCAGCCCCACACGCCGACGGGCGTCGGCTTCGGGGAGGTCGAGACACTGCGCGATCGTCTCCAGGAGGGAGGCGAGGACGGTGAGCGACTCGTCGGACGGGTAGTAGTCGGCCTGGACGGCCCCCGGCTGGGGGACCGCCAGGAACACCAGGGGGGCGGTGGCGAGCCACTGCTCGTTGAAGCGAGCCCAGTAGCTGGGCCTTCCGCGGGCGATCTCGGTGACGAGCGGATGGACGTAGGCATAGACGAGCCGTTCGAGTGCCGGGGAGCCGTCGAGGTGGGCTGCGTCCGTCAGTGCCGCCCGCTGGGCGTTGACGTGCGGCGCGTGCCGGCTCCAGACCGCGTCGAGCAGTCCGTGCCACGAGCCGAAGTGATAGGCGATCGCCGAATTGTTGCGCTGACCGGCGGCTGTGACCACCTCGCGCGCCGAGACGCCGTGGATGCCGCGACGGGCGACGAGTTCCTCCGCGGCATCCAGCAGAGCGAGACGACCTGTTGACACTGCCATGCGTCCACTGTACTAAGAAGTTCGACTTTCCAATTAATAAGAACTTCTTAACGGAGGATTCCATGGGTCATCTCTCCTCCCGGAGCGTCCTCGTGGCGCTCGCGGTCACCTCGGTGCTGGCCGCCACGGCCTGCGCGGATTCCGAACCGGCCCCCGCTGCCGAGCGTTCCCCCGGCTCGCTGATCAGCACCCGGCCGCTGACGAGCGCGGCGGCGCTGCCCAGCGCGGCGCGCACGGAACTGATCACCTACCTCTCGGAGGACGCCACGGGACGCCCGATCCTCGTGTCGGGCACCGTCGCGATCCCGCGCGGCGACGCCCCCGGCGGAGGATGGCCGGTGATCAGCTGGGCGCACGGCACGACGGGTGTCGGAGATGCCTGCGCGCCCTCGGCCGACACGGTCGGCGGACCCGCCCACAGCTACCTCTCGCGGACCACCGCGATGCTCGATCGGTGGGTCGCCGACGGCTACGCCGTGGTCCAGACCGACTACGAGGGCCTCGGAACGCCGGGCGGACATCCCTACATGAACGGCGACAGCGCCGCGAACACGGTCGTCGACATCGTGCGTGCCGCACGCGAGGCCGAGCCCGGCATCGGAAACCGGTGGACGGTGATGGGGCACAGCCAGGGCGGGCATGCGGCCCTGTTCACCGCCGCCCAGGGCGCGGAGCGCGCCCCCGAACTGGAACTGCAGGGCGCGGTCGCGTTCGCGCCGGGAAGCCGGACGAGCGAGACCGCCGCCTACTTCGCAACCGGGGGCCCGGGGATCGCGCAGGCCCTGACCTTCCTGCCCGTCCTGTTGCTCGGCGCCGAGGCCGCCGACCCCGAGGTGTCCGCCGACGCGATGCTCACGGACGCGTCCCGTCCGCTGCTCGCGGCGGCGCGCACCGGGTGCATGGACGACGTGCGCAAGGTGGCCGCGACCGTTCCCGTGGACCAGGTGTTCGCGCCCGGTGCGGACGTCGGGCGCCTGACCGAGTACTTCGCCACGCAGGAACTCGAGCAGCTCGCCCTCTCGGTGCCGACCCTCGTCGTGCAGGGCACCGCGGATGTGCTCGTGGCCCGGCAGGTCACCGACGAGGTGACGAAGACCCTGTGCGGCAACGGTTCCCCCCTTGCCTACCGGGTCTACGACGGTGCCGACCACCGCGGCGTGCTCGAGGCCTCCCACGACGACGTGCGGGCCTTCGTCGACGGGGTCCGCTCGGGCGACGCGCCCGAACAGGCCTGCAGCTGAGCCGCTCCCGGGCCCCCGCTCATACGACGGATCCGGTGTAGACGTTCATCGAGTCGCCGCGGAGGAAACCGACCAGGGTCAGGCCGGACTCCGCGGCGAGATCGACCGCCAGCGACGAGGGGGCCGACACCGCTCCGAGCGCCGGGACGCCGGCCATCACGGCCTTCTGCACCAGCTCGAAGGAGGCCCGCCCGCTGACGACGAGGACGGTGTCCGGCAACGGGACCCGGTTCTCGGTCAGTGCCCAGCCGAGCACCTTGTCGACCGCGTTGTGCCGGCCCACGTCCTCCCGCAACGCCAGCAGGGTGCCGTCGGGGGTGAACAGCGCGGCGGCGTGCAACCCACCCGTGCTCTGGAAAACCTTCTGCCGCTGCCGCATTCGTGGTGGCATCGAGGCCAGCGCGCGGGCGGAGACCACGAAGCCGTCGGTCAGCGGGAACCGGGTGCGCCCGCGGATCCGGTCGAGGGACTCCTTCCCGCACACCCCGCACGCGGAGCTGGTGAGGAAGTTGCGGGCGCCCGCACCGTCGGGAACGGAGATCCCCGGCGCGAGGTGGACGTCGAGCACGTTGTAGGTGTTGGCGCCGCTGTCGTCGACGCCGTCGCAGTAGCGCACCACGGAGACGTCCTCGCGGCCGCCGATGATCCCCTCGGCGAGCAGGAATCCGTGGGCGAGTTCCACGTCGTGGCCCGGCGTGCGCATCGTGACCGTCAGGGCGCGGCCGTTGAGGCGGATCTCCAGCGGTTCCTCTACCGCGAGGCTGTCCGGTCGGCGTGCTTGCCCGTCCGCGGTGATCCGCAGGACGGGCCGGCGCGCGGTGACCCGCCCCATCAGTCGGCCCCGGCCCGCTCGAGTCGGACGACGATCGCCTTGGAGACCGGGGTGTTCGACTTCGTCGCGACGTGGTCGAGGGGGACCAGCGGATTGGTCTCCGGGTAGTAGGCGGCCGCGTTGCCGCGCGGGGTGCTGTACGCGACGATCCGGAAGTCGCGGACGCGACGCTCCTGCACCGCGCCGTCGGCGGGCCACTCGGACACGATGTCGACGAGGTCGCCGTCGGCGAATCCGAGTTCGGCGATGTCGTCCGTGTGGACGAACACGACCTTGCGGCCGTTCTTCACGCCGCGGTAGCGGTCGTCGAGCCCGTAGATGGTGGTGTTGTACTGATCGTGGCTGCGCAGCGTCTGCAGCACGAGCCGGCCCGGGGGAGTGGGCACCCACACCAGGTCGTTGACGCTGAAATTGGCCTTGCCGGTGTGCGTGCGGAATTCGCGGTTGTCGCGGGGCGGGTGCGGCAACTGGAACCCGTCGCGCCGGCGGACCTTGGTGTTGTAGTCCTCGCAGCCGGGCACGACCCGCCCGATCGAGTCGCGGATCAGGTCGTAGTTGCCCTCGAACGCCGACCAGCGGACCGGATGGTCGGGGCCGAACAGCTCGCGGGCGAGCCGGCAGACGATCGCGACCTCGCTGTGCAGCTGGTCGCCGACCGGCTGCAACCGGCCCCGTGACAGGTGCACCATGGACATCGAATCCTCCACGGAAACAAGCTGTTTGCCGCTCTCCTGGATGTCGAGGTCGGTGCGTCCGAGGGTGGGCAGGATCAGCGCTGTGCGCCCGTGCACGAGATGGCTGCGGTTGAGCTTGGTCGAGATCTGCACGGTCAGCTCGCAGCGGCGCAACGCCTCCTCGGTGGCGTGGGTGTCCGGGGTCGCGGCGACGAAGTTGCCGCCCATCGCCATGAAGAAGCTCGCCCGGCCGTCGCGCATCGCGCGGATCGCCTCGACGGTGTCGTACCCGTGCCTGCGCGGGCTCGTGATCCCGAACTCGAGGTCCAGCGCGGCGAGGAAGGACTCGGGCATCTTCTCCCAGATGCCCATCGTCCGGTCACCCTGCACGTTCGAATGCCCCCGCACCGGGCAGACCCCGGCCCCGGGCTTGCCGATCATCCCGCGCAGCAGCAGCAGGTTGACCGCCTCGGCGATGGTGGCGACGGCATGGGTGTGCTGAGTCAGGCCCATCGCCCAGCACGCCACGGTGCGTTGGGAGGTGGCCAGGTCCCGGGCGGTGGACCGCAGCTGCGCCTCGCTCAGCCCGGTGGCCTCGAGGACGGTGCCGAGGTCGACCGCGCGGACGTGCCGCTCGTAGTCGTCGAAGCCGGCGCAGTGGGCCTCGACGAAGGCCCGGTCGATCACGGTGCCGGGCGCGGCGTCCTCCGCCTCGAACAGCAGCCTGCCGAGCCCCTGGAACAGCGCCATGTCGCCACCGAGGCGGATCTGCAGGAACTCGTCGGCGATGTCCGTGCCGTGGCCGAGCACGCCGTCGACGCGCTGCGGGTCCTTGAACCGGAGCAGCCCCGCCTCGGGGAGCGGGTTGATCGCGATGATCTTGGCCCCGTTCTCCTTGGCCTTCACCAGGGTGGAGAGCATGCGCGGATGGTTGGTGCCCGGGTTCTGACCGGCGACGAGGATGAGGTCCGCGTGCTCGAGGTCCGGCACCGACACCGAGCCCTTGCCGATTCCGATGGTCTCGACGAGTGCGCTGCCGGAGGACTCATGGCACATGTTGGAGCAGTCCGGCATGTTGTTGGTGCCGTAGCTGCGGATCAGCAGCTGGTAGAGGAACGCGGCCTCGTTGCTGGTGCGGCCCGACGTGTAGAAGACGGCGTGGTCCGGGGTGGGGAGCGCACGCAGGTGGTCGGCGATCAGCCGGTACGCGTCGTCCCAGTCGACGGGGGTGTAGTGGGTCGCGCCGGGGCGGAGGACCATCGGATGGGTCAGGCGGCCCTGCTGCCCGAGCCAGTAGCCGGTCTTCTCCGACAGTTCCGCGACGGAGTGACGGGCGAAGAACTCGGGCGTGACCGTCCGCAGGGTGGCTTCCTCGGCGACGGCCTTGGCGCCGTTCTCGCAGAACTCCGCGGGCTTGCGGTGGCCGGGCGTCTCGGGCCAGGCGCACCCCGGGCAGTCGAAACCGTGCCGCTGGTTGAGCCGCGGCAGCGTGGCCGCCGTGCGGGCCACGCCCATCTGCTCGTAGGCGCGTTTCAGCGACACCAGGACCGCCGGGACACCGGCGGCGTGGTCCTTGCGTCCGGTGACCTCGAGGTCGGATTCCACGATGTCGTGCAGCGGACCGTGTCGAGTCATGTGTCCATCCTCACCCGCGAGCGATGCGCATACCAGTTCGAACGCTACCGGTCGCCCCCGAGCGAGCGCTCGGCGGTGGGCAGTGCCGGGGGCGAGCCGCCGTTACACGAAGTTCACCGGCGGCTCCCACGCAGATTACACACTGGGTTCACTCTCAGGTGACGGTGATTAACAACATAAGACAGTCACCGCGACACGTACGAGGGGCGATCCCTCGGGACTGAACAAGGTGGACACCTATGGAAGAGGCAATCGCTGCCGCCGACACCGCCTGGATCCTCGCGGCCTTCACGGCGGTCTCGCTGATGGTTCCCGGGCTGGCGCTGTTCTACGGCGGCATGGTGAGCGTCCGCAGCACGCTCAACATGATCATGATGACGTTCGCGGGCTTCGCGCTCGTCGGAGTTCTGTGGGTTCTGTTCGGCTACTCGGCGGTGCTCGGAAACTCGCTCGGCGGTGCCGGACTGCTCGGCAACCCCCTCGAGTATCTCGGGCTCGGCCAGCTGCTCGAGGCGCCGGCCGAACCGGGACTCCCGCCGGCGCTGATAGCCGGATTCCAGCTCTTGTTCGCGGGCATCACGGTCGCCCTCGTGTGCGGCGCCCTTGCCGACCGCATGAAGTTCTCGGCCTGGATGGTGTTCGCCGGGCTGTGGGCTGTGCTGGTGTACTTCCCCGTCGCGCACTGGGTCTTCGCGTTCGATTCCGAGGACGGGTCCGTCGTCGGCGGCTGGATCGCCAACACCCTCGGTGCGGTCGACTTCGCCGGCGGCACCGCCGTGCACATCAACGCCGGCATCGCGGCCCTCGCGGTCATCATCGTCCTGGGCAAGCGGCGCTCGTTCCTGAATCCGCCCCGCCCGCACAGCCTTCCGCTGACCGTTCTCGGTGCCGGCATCCTGTTCTTCGGCTGGTTCGGGTTCAACGGCGGTTCCGCGCTCGCCGCGGACAACAACGCCTCGGTCGTCGTGCTCAACACCATCGCCGCGTCGTGCGCCGGCATCTGTGGCTGGCTGATCGTCGAGAAGCTGCGGGAGGGTCACGCCACGACCCTCGGCGCCGCGTCCGGCCTCATCGCCGCGCTCGTCGCGATCACCCCGGCCTGCGGTGCCGTCTCGCCGCTCGGCGCACTGGTCGTCGGTGCCCTGGCCGGTGCGCTGTGCTGCTACGCGATCTCGCTGAAGTTCCGCCTGGGCTACGACGACGCTCTCGACGTCGTCGGCATCCACCTCGTCGGCGGTGTTCTCGGCACGCTGCTCATCGGTTTCCTGGCGGTGCCGGAGGCTCCCAGCGGCGCGGCCGGGCTGTTCTACGGCGGCGGAATCGGCCTGCTCGGCACCCAGACCGTCGCGGTGCTCGCGGTGCTGGCCTACTCCTTCGTCGTCACCTGGATCATCGCCAAGGGTCTCGACCTGGTGATGGGCCTGCGCGTCGATCCGGAGGCCGAGTACGAGGGTCTCGACGTCGTCGTGCACGGCGAGACCGCCTACGTGCTCGACGCGGTGGGCTTCACCGGCACGTCCCGTACGGAGGCGGCGTCGGTCGCGGAGGCGGCGACGGCACTCACGTCCAAGGCGGCAGCCGAGAAGCTCTGACCGAGGACCGACAACGGGTGAGGCCCCCGCTACGGCGGGGGCCTCGTTCGTCGTCGAGCGGGAGATTCTCGCGACGAGGGGGCGGTTACCGCTGCCTGCACCCGCGATGCACCGCGGCGGTGTCCCTCTCGACGCGGAAACCCCCCCGCTCGTGGTGGAGAGCGGGATCAGTCCTGGTGTTTGTCCGGGTACGCGGTGACCGCGAGGAACCGGATGGGCAGGGTGACGAGCTCGTTCGGCCCGTGGATGCCCTCGCCGTCGAGCAGCAGGGCGTCGCCGGGTTGGAGCCGGTACTCGGATTCGCCGTGCCCGTAGACCATCTCGCCCTCGAGCATGTAGAGCAGCTCGGTCCCCGGATGCTGGAACAGCGGGAAGACCTCGCTCGCGTCGGTGAGCGTCACCAGCACGGGCTCTAGCCGCTTGTGCTGGCCCCGCAGCGTGCCGAGCAACTCGTAGTGGTGTCCGACGCGGGTGCCGCGGCCGACGATCTCCGCGCCCTGGCCGGCCTTGACGAACACCGCCTCGCGCTGCGCGTCGGCGCCGCGGAACAGCGACGTCACCGGTACGTCGAGACCTGCGGCCAGGCGGGCGAGGGTCGAGAGGCTGCACGACGTCTGGGCGTTCTCGATCTTCGACAGCATCGCCTTGGAGATGCCCACCTTCGCGGCCATGTCGCCCACGGAGAGCCCGCTGGCGATCCGCAACTTGCGGACCTCCTGTGCGATGGCGCGTTCCAGGTCCACCCCGGTCGGGGTGTCCCGCGGGACCTCCCGGCCCGGCGCGTCGTGCAGTACGGGGCGCTCGGGGCTGCTCATGTCCTCACTGTACGTGCTGTTTCCCGACAGTGGACGATCGTGCGAGGGGCAGGCACACGGAACGAGCGAATGTGCCTTACCGTCGGACAGGCCGACAGTAAGGCACATTCGCTCGGTGGAAGGCGGGCAGCGGCTCAGAAGCCCTGGCCGGGCACCCAGTTGGTGCCGGCCAGTGGCACCCGCGCCATGGCGGCCGACTCGATGGTCAGGGCCACGAGGTCCTGCGGCTCGAGGTTGCGCAGGTGCGACTTGCCGCAGGCGCGTGCGATGGTCTGGGCCTCCATGGTGAGCACGCGCAGGTAGTTCGCGAGGCGGCGGCCGCCCTCGACCGGATCGAACCGGGCCTGCAGGTCCGGATCCTGCGTGGTGATGCCGGCGGGGTCCTTGCCGTCCTGGAAGTCGTCGTAGAACCCGGCGGCCGAGCCGAGCTTCTCGTACTCCGCCTGGTACCGGGGGTTGTTGTCGCCCAACGCGATCAGCGCCGCGGTGCCGATGGCGACGGCGTCCGCGCCGAGGGCCATGGCCTTGGCGACGTCGGCGCCGGACCGGATGCCGCCGGAGACGACGAGCTGCACGCCACCGGGCGTGCGGTGCATTCCCATCTCCTGCAGCGCCTGCACGGCCTGGGGGATCGCGGCGAGGGTGGGAATGCCGACGTGCTCGATGAACACGTCCTGCGTGGCGGCCGTGCCACCCTGCATGCCGTCGACCACGACGACGTCGGCACCGGCCTTCACGGCGAGCTTGACGTCGTAGTAGGTGCGGGTTGCGCCGACCTTGACGTAGATCGGCTTCTCCCACCCGGTGATCTCGCGCAGTTCGATGATCTTGACGGCGAGGTCGTCCGGGCCGGTCCAGTCGGGGTGCCGGCACGCGCTGCGCTGGTCGATACCGACGGGCAGGGTGCGCATTCCGGCGACGCGCTCGGTGATCTTCTGCCCGAGCAGCATGCCGCCGCCGCCGGGCTTGGCGCCCTGGCCGAGGACGACCTCGATCGCGTCGGCCTTGCGCAGGTCGTCGGGGTTCATCCCGTAGCGCGACGGCAGGTACTGGTAGACGAGGTGCTTGGACTGACCGCGTTCCTCCGGCGTCATGCCGCCGTCGCCGGTGGTGGTGGACGTGCAGACCTCGCTGGCGCCGCGCCCGAGAGCCTCCTTCGCCCGCCCGGACAGCGCCCCGAAGCTCATGCCGGCGATGGTGACCGGGATGTCGAGGTGCAGCGGGTACTTCGCGTGCCGGTCGCCGAGGACCACGTCGGTCTCGCACTTCTCGCGGTAACCCTCGAGCGGGTACCGCGACATCGACGCGCCGAGGAACAGCAGGTCGTCGAAGTGCGGAAGCTTGCGCTTGGCGCCCCATCCGCGGATGTCGTAGATGCCGGTCTCGGCGGCACGCTGGATCTCGTGGATGACGTTGCGGTCGAAGGTGGCCGACTCACGAAGTCCGGGCTGGAAGGTCATGGGAGTCTCCTGGGATGCGGTGCGGGCGGTGCGATCAGTACGCCGAGGCGTTGTCGACGTGGAAGTGGTAGAGCCCGCGGGCGGAGCCGTAGCGGGTGAACTCGGCGGGGTCGGCGTCGAAGCCGGCCGCCCGGAGGAGTTCGCGCAGTTCCTCGAGGTGCTCGGGCCGCATCTCCTTCTTGACGCAGTCCGCACCGAGGGAGGCGACGGTGCCGCGGATGTAGATGCGCGCCTCGTACAACGAATCTCCGAGGGCCTCGCCGGCGTCGCCGAGGACGACGAGCCGTCCGGCCTGTCCCATGAAGGCACTCATGTGGCCGATGCTGCCGCCGACGACGATGTCGACGCCCTTCATGGAGATGCCGCAGCGGGCGGCGGCATTGCCCTCGATCACCAGCAGCCCGCCGTGGGCCGTGGCGCCGGCGGACTGGGAGGCGTCCCCGGTGACGCGCACGGTGCCCGACATCATGTTCTCGGCGACCCCGACCCCGGCGTTGCCCGCGACGGTGACGGTCGCATGCTTGTTCATCCCGGCGGCGTAGTAGCCGACGTGGCCTTCGATGCGCACGTCGATCGGCCGGTCGAGCCCGCACGCGAGGGCGTGCTTGCCCTGGGGATTGGTCACGGTCACCGCGGCCGGGGCCTCGGTGGCCTGCAGTGCGGCGTTCAGTTCGCGCGTGGTGGTGACGTCCAGGTCGTACGTCGCCGTGGCGGGGAGCGTGTCGGTGGGCAGTGTGTCGGTGCGCAGCGTCTCGGTGGTCATGGGCGTCTCCGGCGTCGAAGAGATGGGGGAAGCGTCGGTGCTGGTCAGCGGTGCCATACGTAGACCCGCTCCGGCTCGGGCTCGAAGATGTGAGCGTCCGCGATGCCGGGCAGGCCGGCGAGGGCCCGGAACTCGGAGGCCATCGCGACGTACGCGTCGGTCTCGGCGACGATCGCCGGCTTGCAGGCGATCGGGTCGCGTACGACGGCGAACGAGTCGGACGTCGACACGAGGAGGGTGTAGAACCCGTCGAAGCGCTCCCCGAGCAGACGCAGGGCCTTCTCCAGGTCGGCGCCCTCGGCGAGGTGCTTGGCGACGAACCGTGCCCCGACCTCGGTGTCGTTCTCGCTGTCGAATGCCACACCCTCGGCCTCGAGTTCGCGCTTGACCGACAGGTGGTTGGAGAACGAGCCGTTGTGCACCAGGCACTGGTCCGGGCCGACGGCGAACGGGTGCGAGCCGGCGGCGGTGACGGCCGATTCGGTGGCCATGCGGGTGTGGCCGACGCCCTGCCAGCCGGAGGCGGCCGGGATCCCGAAGCGCTCGGCCAGCGCCACCGGATCGCCCATGCCCTTGAGGACGGTCACGTCGTCGCCGAAGCCGATGATCGTTGCACCGGGGTCGACGGCGCGGACGGTGTCGGCGAGCAACTGGGCCGGGACCGGCGCGTGGAGCACGGTGGTGGGGGCCAGGTCGATCGCGGTCACGGTCACGCCGAGTGCGGCACCGGCGGTGGCGGCGACGTCCGGGGCGGCGCCGAGCAGGGACACCGACGCGTGGCCGGCGGGGGAGAAGGTGGGGTCGCCGTAGAGGGCGACTCCGGCCGAATCCGGCCCCCGGTCGACCATCTGGCCGAGCATGCCGGTCAGCAGGCCACCCAGCCGGGGGGCGAGGGAGGCGTCACGCAGGTGAAGCCCGACGATTCCGCACATGGGTCGTCTCTCCTTTACAGGTCGTCGTTCGCGGTGGCCCGTTCGGACCGAACGGGTCAGAAGGCGGTCAGGTAGCTGTCGATCTCCCACGAGGTCACGGTGTTGTGCCAGTGGAAGAACTCCTCCCGCTTGAGGGAGGCGAAGTACTCGGCGACGCCCGGGCCGGCGGCGTCGAGGGCGCCGGTGACGACGGGGTCGGCGGTGAGCGCGTCCATCGCGTGCAGCAGGGTCATCGGCAGCGTCTCCGAGTTCGGGGTGCCGCCGGGTGCGCCGGGATCGAGCTTGCGGTCGATGCCGTCGAGGCCCGCCGCGACGGTCGCGGCGGCAGCGAGGTACGGGTTGGCGGAGCCGTCCCCGCCGCGCAGCTCGACGCGGTTGCCGTCCGGAACGCGGAGGTAGTGGGTGCGGTCGTTGCCGCCGTAGGTGGCGTGCCGCGGCGACCACGTCGCGCCGGAGCTGGTCGCGGTGGCGCCGGTCCGCTTGTAGGAGTTGACGGTCGGGGCGATCACGCCCTGCAGGGCGCAGGCATGGTCGAGGATGCCGGCGATGAACGCGTAGGCGGTCTCGGACAGGCCGAGACCGCGGGGGTCCTCGGCGTCGGGGAAGGCGGAGCCGTCCTCCCGCCACAGCGACAGGTGCATGTGCATGCCCGAGCCGGTGCGGTCGGCGAACGGCTTGGGCATGAAGGTCGCGGTCATGCCGCGCTGCTCGGCGAGCACCGAGATCAGGTAGCGCAGGGTGACGACGCGGTCGGCGGTGGTCATCGCGTCGGCGTACTGGAAGTTCTGCTCGAACTGCCCGTTGCCGTCCTCGTGGTCGTTGGCGTAGTTGCCCCAGCCGAGGGAGTTCATCGCCGCGGAGATCGAGGTCAGGTGCTCGTACATGCGGGTGACGTCACGGGCGTCGTAGCAGGGCTGCCGGGAGGTGTCGAGCACGTCGGCGGTGCGCAGCGTCCCGTCCTCGTCGCGCTGGACGAGGAAGTACTCGATCTCGGCGCCGACCTTGACGGACAGGCCCCGTTCGGCCGCCTTGCCGAGAACCTCCTTCAGGATCACCCGCGGGGCGTAGGGCCAGGGCTTGCCCTCGACGTGGGGATCGCAGTGCACCAGCGCAAGGCCCGGGCGCACGAACGGGATCGGCGTGAAGGAGGTGGGATCCGGGATAGCGACGAGGTCGGGATCCCTGGGGACCTGACCCATGGCTCCGGCGGCGTAGCCCGCGAAGCCGACCCCGTCGGACTGCAGCTCGTCGACCGCCTCGACCGGGACGAGCTTGGCGCAGGGCTTGCCGGCGAGGTTGGTGAACACCGCGAGGATGAAGCGGGTGTCGGTGGCGCGGGCGAGTGCGGCGAGATCGGCGGAGCCGGCGGCATCGGCGGGGGCGTCCGTGGAGGGCAGACGCATCACGGGGAGGTCGGTGGCTTCGAGCGTCATGGGGACTCCTGGGGTTCGGCTGCGAAGTTTCATAAGGTGAATCGCTGTCGAATGCAATGAAACATAGCATGCATGACGGGCGTGTTACGCCGCCGTGAGTTTGTGGTGACGGTCCGGCTCGGCCCGCGCCGCTCGGGGGAGAAACGAATGTTCCTGACGCTGAGAGGATTCGGTTACACGCGTTAACGCGTCGGCAACCGTCGGTGCGTTTCATCTCATTACTGTCTGTTTCACGTCAGCGATCGACGTTCCGTCCTCCCGCCCACGGCCGGTGCAGCCGGCCTCGTTCCTAGGAGCACTCATGGCAGAAACCACCACGGTTCCCGCATTCCGCGTCACCGCCGACTTCTGGAAGACCCTGCCCCAGATGTCCACCGAGGAATTCCCGGGCACCGAGGGCTTCATTGACGACGTCTATCCCAACCCCGAGGGGTCGGAGATGGCCGCGGGCTACTTCAAGCTCGCGCACACCGACGCCCCGCTGGACTACCTGTACGAGTACGACGAGATGAAGGTCGTCCTCGAAGGGGAGTTCCGCCTGGAGAACCTGGATACCGGCCAGGTGGAGATCGCCCGCGCCAAGGACGCGATCTTCTTCCCCAAGGGCTCGCGGATCCGCTTCACCACCCCCGACGGCGCCCTGGCGTTCTACGTCGGCCAGCGCACGTTCGCACCGTAAGGATCCGGCCATGAGCGTCTGTATGGAGACCACCAGCGTGCCGCGCTGGGACGAGGAGCGGACCGTGGCCGACGGCGGCAGGACGGTCACCGTCCTGTCGTTCGGCGACGCCGCCACCGACCACGCCCGCCGCCTGGTGACCTCCTTCGAAGGCCGGCGAGTGAGCTGGCTACGGGCGCCCGCCACCTGGGGCGACGCGGCCGCGGAGGTGCTGCAGCGCCAGCTCTCCGCGGCCCGCGTCGGCTGGCGGCTCGTGCTGGTGGGCGACGAGGCCGCCGTCCTCGCCGCCCGGGCCGTGGCCGTCGCCGCGGGGGCGCTCGACGACGAGATCCTGCCCGAGGTGCTGACCACGGACACGCGCACGGTGTACTGCGCCCACTGCGGACACACCCACGACGCCACCGCCGCGATCGGGCAGACCAGCACGTGCCCCGCGTGTTCGGCGGAACTCGTCGTGTACCACCACGTTTCGCGCCACCACGGCGCATATCTCGGCTACCAGCTCGACGCGGAGGAAAGCTGATGACCCTCGTATCCGATGCCGGAACGGCCGTCCGGCGCAGCGACGCGACCCTCGCCCTCACCGTCGCCGAGGTGGCCACCGTCGCCACCGGAGTGCGGCACGTGCGGTTCGTCGACCCCACCGGTGCGCCGCTGCCGTCGTTCACCCCGGGCAGCCACGTCGTGCTCTCCTGCGGCGCCCACGACGACGGCCGGCCCCGCCGCAACTCCTACTCCCTGACCGGTCCGGAGCTCGAACCGCAGAGCTACTCGATCTCCGTGCGGCTCGACGAGACCGGCCGGGGCGGCTCCCGCTGGATCCACGCCCTCGAGGTCGGGGACGTCGTGGAGGTCAGCAGGCCCCGAAGTGCCTTCGCGCCGATCCTCACCGCGCGTCACCACATGCTCGTGGCCGGCGGTATCGGCGTCACACCCATCCTCTCGCACGCGCGCGCCGCCGCTCAGTGGGGCCGCTCCTTCGAGGTCCACTACACCTTCCGCGAGGGCGACGGCCCGCACCTCGGCGAGTTGCGCGAACTGTGCGGAGACCGCCTGCACACCTACCACACCCCCGAGGAGTTCTGGGCCGCACTCGGCCCGGCCCTGCTCGATCAGCCGCTCGGCACCCACCTGTACGTGTGCGGGCCCTCCGGTCTCATCGACGAACTCACCCGTCGCGCCCGCGGCGCGGGCTGGCCGGATGCCCGCATCCACTACGAGCACTTCGGTGTCGGCGACCTCGAGCCCGGAACCCCGTTCACCGCGCATCTGCGCCGCACCGGGGTCGACATCGCCGTGAACTCCGGCGTGAGCCTGCTCGAAGCGCTCGAGGCGCGCGGGGTACCGGTGCCCAACCTGTGCCGGCAGGGGGTGTGCGGCGAGTGCCGGATCCCGGTGGCGGACGGCGCGATCGAGCACCGCGACCTGTACCTGACCGACGCGGAGAAGCACGCCGGCGACTGCATGATGCCGTGCGTCTCCCGCGCCGGCGGCGAGCGATTGGAGCTGGACCTGTGACTGCCGCAACCGAATTCGAGGTGCTCCCGGAACGCGTCGCGCGGTTCCCGTTCCCCTTCCCGCGGGACACCTACCGGTACAGCACCAACGTCGAGCCGGCCGGGACCCGCGCGGACACGGCGGCCGGCGGCTGGGGCGAGCACCCGGTCGACATGGACGGCTTCCTTCTCGACGAACTCGCCGAACGACGGCGCGTGCTCGACGCCGACCCGAGCCGCTTCCAGGCGCTCGGGCACATGGAGGTCGCGCAGTGGGACGCGATGCTCACCCTCATGAAGATGCTGGCCGAGGCATACCCGCAGACGTTCGCGCTCGACCGTGACGGCACCGTCCGGCGGTGGAGCAACCGCGCCCTCGACCTCGAGCAGACGTTCGTCTACGGGCAGTCCGCCACCCTGCCCGAGCCGCCGCTGCTGTACATCGGCCGGCAGATCCAGGAGGACGTCGTGCTGCTCGATCAGCGCGACGGCGCCCTGTGGGGTGACGCGGGCCTGGTGACGTTCGCCGCGGACTGGTCGCTGCGCTTCGACGTCGGGATGAGCTTCCTGCAGATCCACGGTCCCGTGCCCCGCATCCACACCGAAGGGGTGATCACCCGCGCCCAGTCCTTCCTCATGGGACTGCACGCCGGGCAACGGTATCGGCGCACCAACTGGACCCTCACCGTGGACCGCCGGCTCGACACGGCCACCGAGACGTATCCCGAATGGGGACGCGATCGGCGCCTGCTCGCCGAGGGCCCACTCGACGACGTCGGCCGTCGCCTGCACCTGCGGGTCGAGGTGCAGCACCTGATCCGGCTCGGCGCGTCCGGCGCGATCATGTTCCTCATCCGCACCTACCTGCTGCCCTTCGAGGAGATCGCGCTGGTGCCGGAATGGGCCGACCGGCTCTACCGGGTGCTCGAGGAACTGCCCGAGGACATGGCCGACTACAAGGGCATCACGCGCACCCGCGAACCCGGTCTGAAGTGGTTGCGCGAGTTCGGAGGTGTGCGGCCGTGAAGAACTCGGGATTCGTCACCGGTGCGGTGCCCCCGATCGATCCGGGCGGGCGCATCCACCTGCTGTTCAGCCTCGGCGACTGCGCCGACGCGCGGGCCGCGGTGACGGCCTGGGCGGCGCAGGCACTCGCCCTCGGCCGCGTCGCGACCACGGTGCCGAACGCGAGCGCGGACGAGGTGTCGCGGCTCGTGCGTGAGGCCCGCGCCGGCGCCCGCGTGCTGATCGCCGGCCCGCGGCGTGAGGCGATGGCCGCGACGGCTGCGGCGCGTACCGCCGGCGTGCTGCCGTGCGAGATGACCACCTACGTCACCGCCGCCGACGGAGTGTCGCTGTTCTGCCCGCACTGCGCCACCACCCAGTCCGTCGACGCCGCTCCCGGGGCGGTCGTCGCCTGCGGTTCGTGCGGCCTGGACCTCGAGATCCGTCCTCATCTGTCGGGACATCACGGCACCTACCTCGGCGCCGTGGCCTGACCCGCCATCCGGAAAGGAACCTTCGTGACCACCTCCGTCGCCAGCGACCTGTCCTGCCTGCCGTGGCCTTTCCCCGAGGGCGACAGGACGTTCCGTTACGCCGTGAACGTCGAACCGGCGCCGCGCCGCACCGAGACCGCCGCCGGGGCCTGGGGCGAGCACATCGTCGACCTGGGCAAGAGCCACGACGAGTACGTCGAGATGATGCGGTTGCGTCGCTCGATCGTCGAGGCCGACCCCGGGCGCGTGCAGATGCTGCCGCACATGACGCCGGCGTGCTGGGACCTGATGCTCTACTACATGCGCGACATGGCGGCCTCGTTTCCCGACGTCATGCATCTCGACGTCGAGAACGGCGGATACCGCTGGCGCAACGACCTTCTCGGAATCGATCAATGGTTCGTGCCGGGGGATTCGGGCACCCTGCCGGAGCATCCGCTGGTGTTCATCGGGTGTCAGCTGCCCGACGACGTGCTGCTGGTGACCGAGCGCGACGGGCACCTGTGGTTCGACGCGGCGCTGGTCACGTCGTCCGCCGACTGGTCCGTCAAGTTCGACATCGGCATGAGCCTGCACGAGATCCACCGGCCCGTTCCCGGCCTGACCCCGAACGGGGTGACCGACCGCGCCGAGCAATTCATGCGGCGCCTCACCACCGAGCGGCCGTACCGGCGGGTGAACTGGACCTTCTCCGCGGTCGGTTCGCGGCGCCGGGACACCAGCCTCGAGACGATGCCCGAGTGGATGGACGACATGCCGCGGCTGATCGCCGAACGCGACTGGGGCCGCATCCAGTTGCGCATCGAACTCGAGCACCTGATCCGCCTGCCGATGACGGGGGCGCTGGTGTTCAACATCCGCACCTACATGGCACCGCTCGAGGAGATCGCGCAGGTCCCGGCGTGGGCCGAGCAACTCGCCGACATCGTCGAGGAACTGCCCGCCGAGATCGCCGCGTACAAGGGCATCGACTCCTACCGCATGCCGGCGATGGCCTGGCTGCGCGAGCGGACGCGCGCCCGGGCCGCGTAGTGGCGCACCGGATTCACCGGCGGCCGGTACGGTGACGGAGGGAGGGTCTCCGGCGAGGGGAGAAGCGAGCGTGCGAGCGTGGAGCGGACCGGTCGACGGCGGCATCGCCGTCCTGGGTGCGGGCCTGAGCGGACTGTCGCTGGCGGCCCATCTCGCCGCCGTCCCGGCGCGACCCGGTCCGGTGGTGCTCGTCGACGACGGCGCCCGCGACATCCGTGACGCCGGCTGGGCGTTCTGGTCCCGCCGGTCCGGGCTGCTCGACGCGGCCGTCTCCGCGCGGTTCGCCCGGATCCGGGTCCATGCGGGCGGACGGGCCCGCACGCTCGGCCTCGGCCGGTACCGGTACGGCGTCGTCCGCGGAGCCGACCTGGCGTCGGTGGTCGGCGAGGTTACGGACCGAGTCGACGACATCGGGCTCCGCACCGGCCGGGTGGCGCAGGTGCACGACGGGGCCCGCCCGCGTGTCGCCCTGTCCGACGGCACGGAGCTGCACCCCGAGTGGGTCTTCGACGGCCGGGGCCCCGACGCCGACGACCGGGGGACGAGCCCCGATGCGTGGCTGGACTTCCGCGGGTGGCGGATCCGCACCGAAGCTCCCCTGTTCGATCCCGACGTCCCCACCCTGTTCGACTTCCGCACCGATCAGCGCCGGGCGGCGTCCTTCGTGTACGTGCTGCCCACCGATACCCGGCACGCCCTCGTCGAGCACACGAGTTTCGCGCACCCCGACGGCGGGCCCGTCGGCACCGCCGCTCACGACGAGGCGCTCCGGGAGTACCTGGCGGCCGTGCTCGGCGCGGACGAGGACACCTACATCGTGGAGGCGGACGAGTCCGCACGGCTTCCGTTGGCGTCGCGGCCGCCCGCGCGGCGCAGCGGCAACATCGTGCGCATCGGCGCCGCGGGCGGAATGCTCAAGGGCAGCAGCGGATATGCGTACCAGCGGATCCAGTGCGACAGTGCGGCGATCGCGCAGTCGCTCGCCCGGCACGGGCATCCCTTCGACGTGCGGCCTGCTCCGTCCCGGTTCGCCCGGTACGACCAGGGGCTGCTGCGGGCCGTCGTCGAGCGGCCCGCGGTGCTCGAGCGCGCCTTCGCGGGGCTGTTCGACCGGTCCTCCGCGGAGCCGATCCTGCGGTTCCTCGACGAGGAGTCGACGTGGCGCGACGAGGCGGCGCTGTTCGCGTCGCTGCCCGCAGCCCCGCTGCTCAGGGCGATGGCCGGCCGCTGACCGTGCCCGGGTGATACCGCGCGACCGGCCGCGGGCGACCCGGTCGGGCCCGGCTCGTTCGATCGGCGAGGTACCGCGCTTCGCCCTAGGGTTGGGCGCGTGTCGGACTCGGTGGGCGCAGCGCTGCTGGCGATCGCCGCGGCCTTGTGCATCGCGGTGGGTACGGTCGTGCGTCAACGCACGGCGGCCGGTGTGCCGGACGACGCCGTGGGCACGCTGGGCCCGATCACCGCTCTCGTCCGCAACCCCGTGTGGTGGCTGGGCACCGTCGCCGGCGTCGGGGGATACGCCTTCCAGGCCGCGGCGCTCGGCCGGGGCTCTCTGCTGCTCGTGCAGCCGCTGCTGGTGCTGTCACTCCTGTTCGCGCTGCCACTGGGTGCCCGCCTCGCCGATCGCAGCGTCGGCCGGAGTGAGTGGCTGTGGGCGGCGGCGCTCACGGGGTCGGTCGCCGTGCTCGTGGTGCTGGGGAATCCCCGGCCGGGACTCGCCCGGGCCGAGCCGCTGCACTGGGTGCTCACCTGTCTCGTCGGTGCCCCGCTGGTGGCGGCCGGTCTGATCGCCGCCCGGCGGGTGCGCGGCGCGCGCAAGGCGCTGCTGCTCGGCGCCGTGGGCGGCGCCCTGTTCGGGGTCTCGGCCGTACTGACCAAGGGAGTGGTCGACATCGCGTCCCGCGGTGTGCTGCCGCTCGCCACCGCTCCCGAACTGTGGGCGCTCCTGCTCCTCGCCGCGGGGGCGGTGACGGTTCAGCAGGCGGCGTTCCAGGCCGGTGATCTGCGGGCGTCGTTGCCCGCCACCACCGTCCTGGAACCGGTCGTGGCGTCGCTGCTCGGTTTCGTGGTCCTGGGGGAATACCTCGACGCGGACCGCGCCATGAGTGTGGTTCTGGTCACCGCGGCGGCGGTGATGGTGGCCGCGACGGTCGCCCTCGCGCGGGGCGACGCGGCCGCGTCGTCCCCCGACCAGGCGGTATGTCCTCCGGGGGAATAGCCCGGCCGGCGGCGCCGCCTACGGTCTCGCGAACCTTCGACAAATCTCGCTCTTTGTTGGCATGAATTTCGGTGGCGCGGGGTACTCCCCGGTCCATGAGATCGACGAACCGAGAATCGGCCCTTCGGGGTTGTCCCGGCGCGTGGATCGAAGTGAGCGAAAGGTCGCAGACTTTCGTCCGGTCCGCTCGCACTGCGTGCGAGCCTGCTGTCAAGGAGAGCCCCGTGCCATTGTCACCTCACCCGCTCCGGCCGACCGTCGATGTCTGGAACTGGCAGATGCAGGGCTTGTGCCGCGGCGTCGACTCGTCGGTGTTCTTCTCGCCCGACGGCGAACGGGGCCGAGCGCGGTACCAGCGAGAGTCGAAGGCCAAGGAGATGTGCCATCGGTGCCCGGTCATCGAGCAGTGCCGCGAGCACGCGCTCACCATGGGCGAACCCTACGGAGTGTGGGGCGGGATGTCGGTCTCCGAGCGGGAGAAGTACGTGCAGTCCCGGAGACGGAAGATCGCGAGCTGAGCCGGATTTCGCCCGGCACCGACCCCCGGTCGGTGCCGGGTTCACGTCTCCGGATCCCCTGACGGCTCCGGGATGTCGCCGCCGCCGGGGTCGGCCCGGCCGTGGAGTCCGACCAGGCTGAGCACGTGGTGGGCGGTGCTGCCGGGTGGCGCCACCAACGTGACGGTGGAGTGCTGCTTGGCCGCGCGGTCGCGGGCCGTCGAGAGCAAGGAGACCCCGGCGGAGCCGAGGTTGGTGACCTCGCTCAGATCGACTGTCACCGACAGCGTTCCGCTGTGGGATACGGCGTCGAGGCACCCCTTGAGGATGGGCGCGGTGTCGATGTCGATGTCCCCCCGCACCGCGAGACGACCGGGTTCGGTTTCGGCGACGGCGAATTCGGGCGAGACCTCGGGACGGCCGACGATCGCGCCTTCCGTGAACTCGGTGACGACGCGGGCGCTGCGGGTGAGCCGGAACGTGACCGTCGCGGTCGTGCCCGTGTCGTCGCTGTCGACGACGAGGTCGTCGGCGAAGATCCGGACCATCGTGAGCCCGCGGCCGCGGCTGGTCGGTAACCGATGTGGCTCCGGGGTTTTCGCGGGGGTCTTCCAGCGGCCCCGGTCCCGCACGCGGACCCGGAGGCAGCCGTCGCCGTCGAGCGTTCCGTCGATGTCGACCGGGGCATGCCCGGCGTCGCCGCCGGAATAGGCGTGCTCGACGACGTTGGACACGAGTTCGGAGACCGCGTGCTCGACGGCCACAGTTCCGGCATGGTCGGCACCGATGCGCACGAGCCATCGCCGCAACGACGTCCGTGCCGACCTCGGTGCCTCCCGGTCGGCGTGGAGCCGAAGCTGCAGGGGATCCGGCATGGCCGTGCGCTGAGCGGCCACGATGGTCACGTCGTCGCTGTATCCGGTTTCCCGGAGCAGGAATTCGAGGATCTCCGCGCACACCCGATCCACCGTCCGGGCGCGCGTGTCCGGGATCGGGAACGATCGGCCGGCCACGCTCAGGGCCGCCCGCTCCGCGAGTTCGGCGGTGCTCGCCGGCGGGGGCCGGCCGGGGCGCTCGATCAGTCCGTCGGTGTAGAGCAGCACGACGTCGCCGGCGGCGAGGGCGTCGGTGGCGACGGGGAACGTCGAGCCGGTACCGATCGGCGTTCCGCCCGAGGGTGGGAGGTATCGGACCGCCCCGGCCGGGCTCGCCACCAGCGGCGGGGGATGCCCGCTCGTGCAGTAGCGGACCCGGCCGGTGGCGGTGTCGAGGACGACGACACAGACCGTCGCGGTGCGGGCGCCGGGGACGTGCGCCGAGAAGGCGTCGAGGGTGGACAGGGCGGCGGCAACGTCCGCGCCCGCGAGGATCTGCTGGCGCAGCACCGCGCGGAGCTGCCCCATCACGGCGGCGGCCTCGACGCCGTGCCCGACGACGTCCCCGGTGATGAGCACGAGTTCGCCGTTCGCAAGGGCCAACGCGTCGAACCAGTCGCCGCCGGCGGCCGTGTCCTCGGCGGCGACCAGGTAGGCGGCCGCCACCTCGGCCCCCGGCACGACCGGGACGGACGGCGCCAGCAACGCCTGCTGCATCACCGTCACCGCGTCGCGGGCCTGCTCGTACTTCTCCGACATCAGCTGGGCCCGTGCCTCGGCGCCGCGCCGGGCCAGGACACTGTCGGTCACGTCGGAGGCGAAGAAGAGCAGCCCGGCGACGCCGCGGTCGGGGTCGCGACGGGGGGCGATGGTGAAGTCGAAGTAGCGCTCCCGGACCACGCCGCTACCGTCGGTATCGATCTGCAGGCGCCACTCCTTGGCGGTCTCGGCGACGCCGGTCGCCGCCACCCGGTCGAGCAGCTCGAAGAACTGCTGGCCCTCGAGTTCCGGTACGACCTCGCGCACCGGCCGGCCGAGGAGGTCGTCGCGCCCCAGCAGCGCCCGGTAGGCGGCGTTGGTCGCGACGTACACGTGATCGGGTCCCTGCCACGCGCCGAGGTCGAACGGCAGTGCTTCGAACACGCGGAGAACCGTGTCCGGCTCTCCCGTGGCCGAGAACAGGTCCTCGCCTTCCGGCATGCCGTGTACCTTCTCCGGTTTCCGCGGTGAAGCGTCACCTTCAGTTCTATACCCCTCCGGGGCTTCGGTACAGCGGCGTGCCGGCCGGCCCGGTTCGTCAGCGCATCTCTCCGGCCCCGACGTACGGATTGAGGCTGGCGAGCGGTTTGCCCTCGGCGAAACGGGAGTAGCGGAAGTCGGCGCCGTCGACGGCGGCGTCGCTGCTGATGCCGTCGAGCAGGAGGTCGGCGGCGAGGCGGCCCACGGCCGGGGAGATCTTGTAGCCGTGGCCGCTGAAGCCCACGAGCAGGAACAGCCCCGGGGCGGGGGACGGCCCGATGACCGGGTTGTAGTCGGGGGTGGTGTCGTAGCACCCCGCGTACGACGAGGCGAGCCGCGGATCGGGCATGGCCGGCAGCAGCCGGTCCAGCTTCGCGATGGCGGTTTCCACGAACGGGTCGTCGGCGCGATTGACGTAGTCGTCCGGGTCGGCCCACTCCGGGGTGGAGTGGTCGCTGTTGCCCACCAGCAGGTCCCCGTTGGGCTCGCGCCGGATGTACTGCAGGTTCACCAGGTCGGAGAAGGTGGGGATGTCCGGGGTGGGTTCGCCCTGGTCGACCAGCAGGAGTTGTTCCCGCTGGGCCCGGATCGGGATGTCCACCCCGGCGGTCGCGCCGAGCGCCGGCGACCACACGCCGGTCGCGAGCACGACGGTGCCCGCGTGGATCTCGGAGCCGTCCGCGAGCCGCACACCGTAGACCTCGCCGCCGTCGCGCTGCAGGAGCGAGGTGACGGTGGTGCTCTGACGCACTCGCACGCCGAGGGCACGGGCGCGGGTGCCGTAGGCCATTCCGGTCATGTAGGCGTCGCCGTGGCCGCCGAGTGGTTCGTACGCGAAGGCCGCGAAGGGATCGAGGGCGATTCCGGGCAGCAGTCGGCGGACCTCGTCGGCGTCGATCGTCTCGACGGGCACACCGAGGGAGCGGTGCATCTCGACGTTGGCGGCGAGCGGGGCGGTGTTGTCGGGCCCGACGCCGACGACGTATCCGGTCTGCCGGAAGCCGATGTCGGTGCCGAAGATCTGCTCGGCCTCGGAGAAGACCTGCACGCCGTGCCAGGCCATCGCCGCCAGCGACGGAACGCCGTAGTGGCAGCGGACGATGCCGCTCGACTTGCCGGTCATGCCGGAACACAGAGTTCCGCGTTCCAGGACGAGAACGTCGGTTTCGCCGCGCTCGGCGAGGCACCAGGCCGCAGCCAGGCCCTCGAGTCCGCCGCCGACGATGACGATGTTCGCGGTTTCGGTCATCGTGCTTCCTCACAACTCGCAACAGGGGTGGTTTCGTGCTGAGAAACAGTGTTGCACGAAATGAAACAGTTGTGCCCGCCCCCATGTGACAACGACGTAAAACCTGCTGGGCGGCAACGTTCCATCGTTGACGCCGGTAGCCTCGTCCGCATGACCCCCGCCGTCCGCCCGGTCACCAGACGGGACATACCGGTCTTCGCCCGCACCCTCGCCGATGCGTTCTTCGACGATCCGGTGATGATGTGGATGTGGCCCGACGACGAGCGCCGGCGCCGAGGTCTGCCACGCATGTTCGCCGCGGAGGCGCGCCACCACCTGCTGGCGCACGGCGGACTCGAGATCGCCGAGGGTCCGGACGGTGCCACCGGGGGTGCGACCATGTGGGCGCCACCGGGCCGATGGGAGGTCACCGGCTGGCGGTCGGTCCTGGTCACCGCGGGAATGATTCACGCGCTCGGCGGCCGCGCCCGCGTCGGCGCCGAGGTCAACGGCGCGCTCGAGGATGCGCATCCGGCCGAGCCGCACTGGTACCTCTCCGCCATCGGGACCGGAAACGCCACGCGTGGAGGGGGATTCGGGAAGGCGCTGTTGCGGTCCCGGCTGGACCGCTGTGACGCCGAAGGCGTGCCCGCCTATCTCGAATCGAGCAAGGAGAAGAACATCTCCTACTACGAGCGGTTCGGCTTCCGGGTCACCGGCGAGATCGCCGTCCCGAACGGCGGCCCCACCCTGTGGAAGATGTGGCGCGCGCCCGTGACGCGGTGACTCGGCGCGCGTCCCGCCGAGCTGTTGATATGCAAGCAATCGCTTGCATATACTCGTCGCTCGTGGGAGATCTCTCGACGGTCACCGCCGGGCCCAACGGCGCGCGCAGCGCCCTGGGCCGGTTCGGGACTTCCGGATGAGCACGCCGGCCGAGAGTCCGAACGCCGTGGACGGTCACGGCCGCAAGACCGGCGAGTGGGCGGAGCCCGACCCGCACGGCGGGGTGATGATGGGCAACTACGTCGACGGTGAGCGCCACGGCACGTGGCGGCACTACTTCGCCGGCGGGGCGTTGCGTTCCGAGGGCGGTTACGACCGCGGCGTCCTGCACGGCCCCTGGACCTGGTACCGCGCCACCGGCGGCCTGCTGCAGCGCGGCGGGTTCGCCCGCGGTGAGAAGCACGGCCACTGGGAGCGCTGGACCACGGCGGGAACGCTCGTCGACAGCGGAAACTGGGAGCACGGCAGGAAGACCGGCGAGTGGACCTACTACGACACCGACGGGAGCATCAGGAAGACGACCACCAACCGGCCGAGGCTGCCGCGCGGGTGACCGAACGAGGGGGAGTGCGGTGACATCGACCTTCGACCGGGATCGAGCCCTGCTGATACGGCTGTGGCGCTCGTGGGCCGAACGGGCACGGGAATTGAGCGACGAGCAGTGGACGGCCCCGACCCGGCTGCCGGGCTGGACCGTTCGGGACCTCTACGTCCACGTCACACCGGACGCCCTGATCGCGCTGCTCGCCGACCCCGCGTCCGACGGCACGGCGAAGGTCACCAGCGCCGCGGAGATGCTCCGCGTCTTCAACGCCGACCCGGTCGCCGCCGAACCGATGCACCGACGGATCGCCGAGATGGTTCGCCGCGCCGCCACCGACGTCGGCCGGGGGACGCTCGTCGAGCGATTCGCCGTCGAACTGCCGCAGGCGTTCGATCGCCTGACCGGCCTCGGCCGTGAGACCGTCGTCCCACATCCTCTGCTGGGCTCGGTGACGCTCGGCGCGCTCCTCGACCTGGCCATCCTCGAAACGACCGTTCACCTGCTCGACGTCGTCGACGCGGTCGGCGGACCGCCGCCCGAACCGGAGGCACTCGAACGCACCCGCAACGTGCTCGCCGCCGTCCCGGATGCGCGGGCCTTCATCGAGGCGGCATCGGGCCGGTCGGGCGCGCGGATACTGCCGGTGATGCGATGAGGCAACCGCGCATGTGACGCGGCACGGCTCCCGCGATCTCGTCCGCGTGCTCGGACTGCAGAGCAGCAACGTCAGCGCGACGGTGCGCAGCCTGGTCCAGCTGGGACTGGTGGCCCGCACGTCCAACCCCCGCGACGGACGGTCCCACCCCCTGCACCGGACGCCCCCGCCCCTGGCGGAACGCAACGGCCACCTGATCCGCCGGATGTGGATCACCGGTGTGGCGCGCCTGCTGTCCGAGATGGAGCCGGACGACGCGGCCGCCCTCGTCGCCGTCGCCCCGCTGCTCGAGCGCCTGGCCGCGCTGTCCGCAGACCACCCGCTGGCGGGTTGACCGCTCGTTCCCGCGCGGCGCGCCGGCGGCGTATCCCGACCGGGCCGTGTCGGCTCCCCGGTGACGCCTCCGGCGAGCACTACCCTCGGGCACCATGACCGCATTCGACGACCTCGACGACTATCTCGCTCTCCCTCGCGTCACCGCGCTCGCGCTGTCGCCGGACGGGACCCGCGTCGTGATCGCCCAGTCCACCCTGGACGAGGAGGGGACCGGGTACGTCGGGGCGCTGTGGGAGGTCGACCCGCAGGGGCATGCGCCCGCCCGGCGGCTCACATGGGGTGCGAAGGGCGAGTCGAATCCCGTCTTCACCGCCGCCGGCGACCTGCTGTTCACCGCCGCCCGGGCCGACGGGACGGACGGCGACGACGCCCCCGCCGCGCTGTGGCGGCTGCCCGCCGCCGGCGGCGAAGCACAGCGCGTGGTCTCCCGCAAGGGTGGGGTGCGCGGCGTGTGGGCGGCCGAGGCGGCGGACCGGATCGTGGTGACGGCGGACGTACTCGGCCGCACCGACGGCGACGACGAGCGGATCCGGGACGCCCGCAAGAAGCGCAAGGTCTCCGCCGTGCTGCACACCGGATACCCGGTGCGCCACTGGGATCACGACCTCGGACCGGCCGAACCGCACCTGCTCGCCCTCGCGGACGGCCCACACGCGCCCCTGTCGGACCTGACCCCCGGGCCCGGAGGCGCCCTGCGTGAGGCGTCCCTCGACCTCGCCGCCGACGGCAGCTTCGTCGTCACCACCTGGTCGGTGCCCGGGCCGCTCGCGTCCCGCCGCACCACCCTGGTGCGCATCGACACCGACACCGGACTGCGCACCGTCCTCGTCGACGACGAGGCCGCCGACGTGTTCGCCCCCGCGATCGCGCCGGACGGCACCCGGGTGGCGTTCCTGCACGAGACGCACTCCGACCCCGAGACGGCGCCGCGAATCACTCTGCGGCTGTTCGACCTTCGATCGGGTGAGACGACCCAGCTGGTGCCCGGGTGGGACCGGTGGCCGACGTCGGTCGTCTGGCGGCCCGACTCCGGGGCCCTGCTCGTGACCGCCGACGAACACGGCCGCGCCCCGATCTTCCAGGTGGCGCTGTGGGCCGACGTCCCCACGCCGTTGACCACCGACGCCGCCGCCTACACCGACCTGCGCGTCGCGCCCGACGGAACGTGCGTCTACGCCCTGCGCGCCGCCTACGACACACCGCCGCACCCGGTGCGGATCGCGCTCGACGCCCCCGGCACCGTCACCGCGCTGCGCGCCCCCGCGGAGCAGCCCGAACTGCCCGGCCGCCTCACGGAGATCACGACCGCGGCCGCCGACGGCACCCCGCTGCGGGCCTGGCTGGCCCTGCCGGCCACCGCCGATCCCGACGCGCCCGCGCCACTGCTGCTGTGGATCCACGGCGGCCCGCTCGGCTCCTGGAACACCTGGTCGTGGCGGTGGAACCCGTGGCTGCTCGTCGCCCGCGGCTACGCCGTGCTGCTCCCGGACCCCGCGCTGTCCTCCGGTTACGGGCAGGACTTCGTCCAACGCGGGTGGGGCCGCTGGGGCAAGGAGCCCTACACCGATCTGATGGCCCTGACCGATGCGGCGATCGAACTACCCGAGATCGACGCCGAGCGCACCGCCGCGATGGGGGGATCCTTCGGCGGCTACATGGCCAACTGGATCGCCGGGCACACCGACCGATTCCACGCGATCGTCACCCACGCGAGCCTGTGGGCCCTGGACCAGTTCGGGCCCACCACGGACTCGGCCTGGTACTGGGCCCGGGAGATGACTCCCGAGATGGCGGTGGAGAACTCGCCGCACCTGTACGTCGCCGACATCGTCACCCCCATGCTGGTGATCCACGGCGACAAGGACTATCGCGTGCCGATCGGGGAGGGACTGCGGCTGTGGTACGAGCTGCTGTCCGAGTCGGGGGTACCCGCCGCCGCCGACGGCTCCACCGTGCACCGCTTCCTCTACTTTCCCGACGAGAACCACTGGGTGCTCAGCCCCCAGCACGCGAAGATCTGGTACGAGGTGGTCGAGGCGTTCCTCTCGGAGCACGTGCTCGCGCGCCCCCGGGAACTGCCCGAGGTGCTCGGCTGACGCGGATCGCGCCGGTGCGCGGCTGACGACGCGGATCGCGCCGGTGCGCGGCTGACGACGCGGATCGCACCGGTGCGCGGCTCGGGATTCGAGCAGCATCTCCGCCGGGGGGCGACGCTCACCCGCCCAGCATCCGCACCCGCTCCAGCACCGGGGCGAAGGCCTCGAGATACGGCCCGTGGACGGTGTAGTAGGTGAAGCCGTAGCGGTCGCGGTTGCGCAGGACCTGATCGGCCATCCGTTCCACCGTGCCGATCAGTGCGAACGGCGTGTCCAGCAGCTCCTCGACGCTCATCATCGGACCGTAGCGCTCGAGCAGTGCCCGCGCCGCGCCCTCTCGGTCGTCGGTCACCACGACCGCCTGGACCAGCACCTGCCACTCGAGGCGGTCCGCGCGGGCGCCGGCGCGCTCACGGGCGAACCGCACGCGCTCGTCGGCCTCGGTGGCCGTCGCGATGCGCAGCACCCCGGGCGCCTGCCCCGGCACCTGCACGGCACCGGCCACCCCCACGATGTCGGCGCGCTCGGCCGCCAGCTGCAGCACCCGGTCCCCGGTGCCGCCGATCAGCAGCGGGGGACCGGTGCCGCCGAACCCGCGCCGCTGGACCGGCTGCAGCGGTGCCAGGCCCATGCCGGCGCGCAGCTCGGCGTGTTGCGGGTACCCACCCTCCGCGAAGCGGCGCCCCAGACCGTCGATCAGGGCCTCGAGCCGATCGACGCGGCGGCCGATCGGCTCCCAGCCGATGCCGGCCTCGTCGAATTCCCACTTCATGTGCCCGGCGCCGAGGCCGAGCTCGAGCCGGCCGCCGGTGAGGACGTCGGTGGTCGCGACGTCGCGGGCCAGCAGCTCCGAATTCCAGAACGGGGCGTTGAGGACGAGCGTGCCCACCCGCAGCCGCTCGGTCGCCTGCGCCGCGGCGACGAGCGTGGGAAACGGCGCGGCGACCCCCAGGTGGTCCGCGGCGAACAGCGTGTCGTACCCGAGGGCCTCGATGCGGCGGCACCGGCCGGCGAACGCGCCGGCCGACTCCAGGGCGAAGACGTTCGTGGCGAAGCGGAACTCGTTCACATCTGTCACGGTGCCGTACCCGTGATCCGCAGTCCAGCAGGCCCGCTCCGGGTCCGTGGGGCGTGTGCAGGCGGTTTGCCTCCGCTGACTACGATTGCGGGGTGACCAGTGCGCCAGAGAACCACCAGAACCCCGCCGACGCCCTCCCCAAGAGCTGGGACCCCAGCACCGTAGAGGACGAGCTGTACCAGGGCTGGGTGGACGCCGGTTACTTCGTCGCCGATCCGTCCAGCGACAAGCCCGGCTACTCGATCGTGCTGCCGCCGCCGAACGTCACCGGAAGCCTGCACATGGGCCACGCCCTCGACCACACCCTGATGGACGCGCTGTCGCGCCGCAAACGCATGCAGGGCTACGAGGTGCTCTGGCTGCCCGGCATGGACCACGCCGGCATCGCCACCCAGACCGTCGTCGAGAAGCAGCTCGCGGTGGACGGGAAGGCCAAGGAGGACTTCGGCCGCGAACTGTTCGTCGACAAGGTCTGGGACTGGAAGCGCGAGTCGGGCGGCACCATCCAGGGCCAGATGCGCCGCATCGGCGACGGCGTCGACTGGTCCCGCGACCGGTTCACCATGGACGAGGGCCTTTCGCGGGCCGTGCAGACGATGTTCAAGCGGCTCTACGACGACGGGCTGATCTACCGGGCCGAGCGACTGGTGAACTGGTCGCCCGTGCTGCAGACCGCGATCTCCGACATCGAGGTCAAGTTCGAGGAGGTCGAGGGCGAACTCGTGTCGCTGCGCTACGGCTCCCTCAACGACGACGAGCCGCACGTGATCGTCGCCACCACCCGGGTGGAGACGATGCTGGGCGACACGGCCGTCGCGGTGCACCCGGACGACGAGCGCTACAAGCACCTGGTCGGCACCACCCTCGAGCACCCCCTCACCGGCCGGCGGATCCCCGTGATCGCCGACGAGTACGTCGACCCCGAATTCGGCACCGGCGCCGTGAAGATCACGCCCGCGCACGACCCCAACGACTTCGAGATGGGCCTGCGGCACAACCTGCCGATGCCCACCATCATGGACAAGGCCGGCAAGATCGCCGACACCGGAACGCAATTCGACGGCATGGACCGGTTCGAGGCGCGGGTCAAGGTGCGCGAGGCGCTGGCCGAGCAGGGGCGGGTCGTCGCCGAGAAGCGTCCCTACCTGCACAGCGTCGGTCACTCCGAGCGCAGCGGCGAGACCATCGAGCCCCGGCTGTCGATGCAGTGGTGGGTCAAGGTCGATGCGCTCGCCGAGGCGGCGGGCGACGCGGTCCGCAACGGCCACACCGTGATTCACCCGGCCAGCCAGGAACCGCGCTGGTTCGCCTGGGTCGACAACATGCACGACTGGTGCATCTCGCGGCAGTTGTGGTGGGGGCACCGCATCCCGATCTGGTACGGCCCCGACGGCGAGGTCGAGTGCTTCGGTCCGGACCAGACCGCCCCCGAGGGGTGGGAGCAGGACACCGACGTGCTCGACACCTGGTTCTCCTCGGGCCTGTGGCCGTTCTCCACGATGGGCTGGCCCGACACGACGCCGGAGCTCGAAAAGTTCTATCCCACAAGCGTGCTCGTCACCGGTTACGACATCCTGTTCTTCTGGGTGGCCCGGATGATGATGTTCGGCCTGTACGTCGCGAACGACGAGGCGATCACCGCCGGCGGGAAGTCCGGCGTCCAGGTGCCGTTCAAGGACCTGTTCCTGCACGGCCTCGTGCGCGACCAGTACGGCAAGAAGATGTCCAAGTCGCGCGGCAACGGCATCGATCCGCTGGACTGGGTGGAGCGGTACGGCGCCGACGCACTGCGCTTCACCCTGGCCCGCGGCGCCAACCCCGGGAGCGACCTCGCCGTGGGCGAGGACCACGCGCAGTCCTCCCGCAACTTCGCCAACAAGCTGTTCAACGCGACCAAGTTCGCCCTGATGAACGGCGCCGTCGTCACCGAGCTGCCGGCGCGCGCTGCGCTCACCGACGCGGACCGGTGGATCCTCGACCGGCTCGAGCAGGTCCGCGCCGAGGTCGACGAGGCGTTCGAACGGTTCGAGTTCTCCAAGGCGTGCGAGGCGCTCTACCACTTCGCGTGGGACGAGGTGTGTGACTGGTACCTCGAGCTCGCCAAGGTGCAGCTCGCCGACGGCAGCGAGTACGCGGAGGGGACCAAGGCGGTCCTCGGCAACGTCCTCGACCAGCTGCTGCGCCTGCTGCACCCGGTGATCCCGTTCGTCACCGAAACCCTCTGGAAGGTGCTCACCGGCGGCGAGTCCGTGGTCGTCGCGTCGTGGCCGGGCACCAGCGGGGTCGCGGCCGACGCCGACTCCGCGCGCCGCGTCGAGGATCTGCAGAAGCTCGTCACCGAGGTCCGCCGCTTCCGCAGCGACCAGGGCCTCAAGCCGTCGCAGAAGGTCGCCGCGCGGCTCACCGAGATCGACGCCGCCGACCTGGCCGCCCAGGTGCCGGCCGTGCGGTCGCTGGCGCGACTGACCGAGCCGGCGGACGGGTTCTCCGCCACCGCCTCCATCGAGGTGCGCCTGTCCCGCGCCACCGTCACCGTCGAGCTGGACACCTCCGGCACCGTCGACGTGGCGGCCGAGCGTGCCCGGCTGGGCAAGGACCTCGCGGTCGCCGAGAAGGAGCTCGCGGGCACGTCCGCCAAGCTCGGCAACGAGGCGTTCCTCGCCAAGGCGCCCGCGGCGGTCGTCGAGAAGATCACCGCCCGCAAGCAGATCGCGGAGGAGGAGATCGCCCGGATCACCTCCCGACTCCAGGAGCTGGGGTCGGCGTGAGCGAGGACCGGTCCGCGGCGACGCCGGCGCAGCCTTCGCCGGTCGACCTGGCCGAGCTGACCCTCGTCGAGGCCGAACTCGACAAGCGCTGGCCCGAAACGAAGATCGAGCCGTCTCTCACCCGGATCGCGGCGCTGATGGATCTGCTCGGATCCCCGCAGCGCAGCTATCCGGCCATCCAGATCGCCGGCACCAACGGCAAGACGTCGGTGAGCCGGATGATCGACGCCCTGCTGACCCGGTTGCACCGGCGGACCGGCCGCACCACGAGCCCGCACCTGCAGCTGGCCACTGAGCGGATCAGCATCGACGGAGCGCCGGTCTCGCCGCGCACCTACGTCGACACCTATCGCGAACTCGAGCCGTACGTCGCGATGATCGACGCCCAGTCGCAGGCTGCGGGCGGCCCGGCGATGAGCAAGTTCGAGGTGACCACGGCGATGGCCTTCGCCGCGTTCGCCGAGGCTCCCGTCGACGTCGCCGTCGTCGAGGTGGGGCTCGGTGGCACCTGGGACGCCACCAACGTCGTGGACGCGCAGGTGGCGGTGATCACCCCGATCGGGCTCGACCACACCGAGTACCTCGGTCCCGACCTCCCCACGATCGCGGGGGAGAAGGCCGGGATCATCAAGAAGGCTGCCGACGACGGGCTGGTTCCCCGCGACACCGTCGCCGTCCTGGCCCAGCAGGAGCCCGAGGTGATGGAGGTGCTGCTGCGACGGGCCGTCGAGGCGGATGCCGCCGTGGCGCGCGAGGGCTCCGAGTTCAAGGTCCTGGCCCGGCGCATCGCCGTGGGGGGTCAGCAGCTCGAGCTGCAGGGCCTGGGCGGGGTGTACACCGACATCTTCCTGCCGCTGCACGGCGAGCACCAGGCCCGCAACGCCTCGCTCGCGCTCGCCGCCGTGGAGGCGTTCTTCGGCGCCGGCGCCGACCGGCAGCTCGACGGCGACGCGGTGCGCGCGGCGTTCGCGTCGGTGCTCAACCCGGGCCGGCTCGAACGGGTGCGCAGCGCCCCGACGGTCTTCCTCGACGCCGCCCACAACCCCCACGGGGCGAAGGCGCTCGCCGCGGCCCTGGCCGACGAGTTCGACTTCCGCAAGCTGGTCGGAGTGGTGTCGGTGATGGCCGACAAGGATGTGCCCGGCCTGCTCGACGCGCTCGAGCCGGTGTTCGACGAGATCGTCGTCACCCACAACGGTTCGCCGCGGGCCATGGACGTCGACGAGCTCGCCGACCTGGCCGTGGCCCGGTTCGGCGACGAACGCGTGGTGGTCGCGCAGACACTGCCCGACGCCCTCGAGACGGCCATCGCCATCGCCGAGGAGGTCGCCGAGCCGGGTGAGGCAGTATCGGGGGCGGGCGTCGTGGTCACCGGTTCGGTGGTGACCGCCGGCGCCGCCCGCACTCTCTTCGGAAAGGACCCCGCGTGAGCGAGGCAGCTGACAACCCCGGCGAATCGCCGGATCGGGACTCCGCCGTCCGGCCCCCGGCGAAGGACCCGTGGAAGGGACTGCGCGGCGTCATGGCCGGCACGCTCGTCCTCGAGGCCATCGTGGTCCTGCTCGTGCTGCCGGTCGTCGCGGTCATCGGTGGGGGGCTGACGTGGTTCTCGGGCGGCTACATCGTGCTCCTCGCCGTCGCGATGATCGCGGGCGCCGGGCTGCAGGGCCGGCCGTGGGCGCTCTGGTACAACCTCGCGCTGCAGGTGCTGACCCTGCTGGGCTTCGTGGTGGACCTGTCGCTCGGCATCGTCGGCGTGCTCTTCAGCGTGGTCTGGGGCTACATCCTGTACCTGCGCAAGGACATGAAGGACCGCGAGGCGCGGGGTCTGCTGCCGGGGCAGCGGGGCTGACCACTACGCTGTGCGCGTGACTGAGCGGACCCTGGTACTGATCAAGCCCGACGGCGTGGCCCGTCGTCATGTCGGAGAGATCCTCTCGCGCATCGAGCGCAAGGGACTCGACATCGTGGCACTCGAGCTGCGCACCGCCACCGAGGAGGTGGCCGCCGCCCACTACGCCGAGCACGAGGGCAAACCCTTCTACCCCGGCCTGATCGAGTTCATCACCTCGCGCCCGCTGGTCGCGGCCGTGCTCGAGGGCCCCCGGGCCATCGCCGCGTTCCGTCAGCTCGCGGGCGGCACCGATCCGGTGGAGAAGGCCGTTCCCGGCTCCATCCGCGGTGATCTCGGGCTCGACGCCGGGGAGAACCTGGTGCACGGCTCCGACTCGGTGGAGTCCGCCGAGCGCGAGATCGCCCTCTGGTTCCCCGCCCTCGCCGGGTCCTGATCCGTATCGACTGCCCCGCCACGGCGCCCTCCGGGGCGCCGTTGGCGTATCCACGGACCTCTGTGTGGGATACTGAGGTAGGTCGCCCCGCTTCGAGTGTTGCGGAACGACCGAACGACATCACGGATCGATGCCCGACATCGCTGTGACCGGGGACGCAGGAGACACCTCGCTCGGTTGCACGCTGGATGCACCGGCGCTCGATCCGCGATCCAGCCAGGCACCGCTCGGCCGTGCAGTGAAAACGGGCACCGGACGACCGCGCGATGCGAGACCGCACATCTCGCGCCTCCCGGTGCGAGCACACACAGACAGCGCCCTCGCGTGGCCGCGTCACATCGCTCGAGACGAGGATGGACGCGCCCGGGGGCCCGAGGAGACCTACGTGGCCGAACAAGCGCCGCCGAACGACAATTCCAACGAAGAGGGCACCGTGGTGCTGCCGCCGAAGATGCGCGTGCACGCCCTTGCCAAACTGCTCGGCCTGACCAGCAAACAGGTCATGGCCAAGGCCGCCGACCTCGGCACCGAGCTGCGCAGTGCCCACTCGAGCCTGCAGCGCGACCTCGCCGAACAGATCCGCGCCGCGCTCGGCGCACCGGCCGAGGCCGAACCGGTGCCCACCGCGGAAGCCGCACCGGAACCGGTGGGTGAGGCGCCCGAGGTGCCCGCCGGAGAGGCCGCCGTCGCGGTGCCCGCCGAGGTCCCCGTGGAGGAGCCGGCGGCCGCGGTCCAGGACACTACCGCTCAGGAACCCGCCGCGGAGTCCGTCGAGGCACCCGCGGCCCCGGCCCTGTTCACCGGCGTGGAGCAGGAGACCCCGGTGTTCGCCGCGCCGGAACCGAGCACCGCCGAGCCCGTCGTCAGCGCACCGCTGTTCCTGCAGCCGGAGGTCACCACTCCCGTCGAGGCCCCGTCCCGTCGACGCCGTTCCCGGCGAGCGGCCGAGGCACCCGAGCCCGCCGTCGCCGAGGAGGTCACCGAGGAGACCGCCGCGGTGGAGGAACCGGCCGAGGAGACCGCCGAGGAGGAGGAGCCGCGTCGGCGCCGTCGTGGCCGCCGTGGCCGTGGCCGTGGCCGCGGCGAACAGCCCGAGACGCAGGACGAGACCACCGCCGAGGAGGGGACAGCTGCGGCGGAGGCCGAGGAAGCGGAGGCCGAGGAGCCGACGGAGGCCGAGGAGCCGACGACGGAGGAAGCCGCGACCGCCGGGCCGGAGGCCGGGGAGGCCGAAGGCGGGGAGGCCGAGCAGGCCGAGGCCGAGCAGGCCGAGGCCGAGGAGGAGTCCGCGGAAGGTCCCTCGCGCCGTCGTCGCCGTCGTCGTCGCCGCAAGGGCAGCGCGGACGTCGCCGAGACCGTCGCCGAGGACGACTCGGTCCCCACCGTCGTCCACGAGCGCGAGCCGCGGCCCAAGGCCCGCGCCGCCAAGGACGAGGTGCAGGGCATCACCGGTTCCACCCGGCTCGAGGCCAAGCGCCAGCGCCGCCGCGACGGCCGGGACGCGGGCCGCCGTCGGCCCCCGATCCTCACCGAGTCGGAGTTCCTCGCCCGTCGCGAGTCCGTCGACCGCGTCATGGTGGTGCGGGAGAAGACCGGTGACGGTGCGCACCCCGGGAACATCACGCAGGTCGCGGTCCTCGAGGACGGCGTCCTGGTCGAGCACTTCGTGACCAGCGCCGGATCCGGTTCGATGGTCGGCAACATCTTCCTCGGCCGTGTCCAGAACGTGCTTCCCTCGATGGAGGCGGCGTTCATCGACATCGGCAGGGGCCGCAACGGCGTCCTCTACGCCGGCGAGGTCAACTGGGAGGCCGCCGGGCTCGGCGGCAACTCCCGCAAGATCGAGCAGGCCCTCAAGCCGGGTGACCGGGTGCTCGTGCAGGTCAGCAAGGACCCGGTCGGGCACAAGGGCGCCCGCCTGACCACGCAGATCAGCCTCGCCGGCCGATTCCTGGTGTACGTGCCGGGCGGCTCGTCCACCGGCATCAGCCGCAAGCTGCCCGACACCGAGCGCAAGCGGCTCAAGGAGATCCTGCGCGAGATCGTCCCGGCCGAGGCCGGCGTGATCATCCGCACCGCGGCGGAGGGCGTGAGCGAAGACGAGCTCGCCCGCGACGTGCAGCGCCTGCAGACGCAGTGGGCTTCCATCGAGGAGCAGGCCGCCAAGCTCGAGTCCGACGGCTCGGGGCAGCCGAAGACCCTCTACGAAGAGCCCGACCTGCTGGTCAAGGTGATTCGCGACCTGTTCAACGAGGACTTCTCCAAACTCGTCATCGAGGGCGAGAACGCCTGGACCACCGTCGAGAGCTACATCCGCACCGTCGCACCGGACATGGTGCCCCGCGTGGAGCGGCACGATCCCGACTCGGGTGGACGCGACGTGTTCGCCGCCCACCGCATCGACGAGCAGCTCGCCAAGGCGCTCGACCGCAAGGTGTGGCTGCCGTCCGGTGGCACGCTCGTCATCGATCGCACCGAGGCGATGACCGTCGTCGACGTCAACACCGGCAAGTTCACCGGGGCCGGCGGCAATCTCGAAGAGACCGTCACCCGCAACAATCTCGAGGCGGCCGAGGAGATCGTGCGGCAGATGCGGCTGCGCGACATCGGCGGCATGATCGTCGTCGACTTCATCGACATGGTGCTCGAGTCGAACCGCGACCTGGTGCTGCGACGCCTCACCGAGGCGCTCGGCCGGGACCGCACCCGCCACCAGGTCTCCGAGGTGACCTCGCTGGGGCTCGTGCAGATGACGCGCAAGCGGCTCGGCACGGGTCTGGTGGAGGCGTTCTCCACCACGTGCGAGCACTGCCACGGCCGCGGCATCGTCGTGCACAGCGAACCCGTCGAGGCCGGCGCGGCCGAGGACGGTGGGCGGCCCGCCCGTGCCGAGAGCGGCTCCCGGCGCCGCCGGGGCCGTGACCGCGGCGCCCAGCCGGAGGCGGCGACGACCGAGACGGCCGCGCCCGCGCCGGTACCCGAGGTGGCGACAGTGGACGCGACCGTCAAGCGTGCCCACCCGGTGGCCCTGGCGATGGCTGCGCACCACGGGAACCACGACGAGAACCCGGCGGAATCCGGCGCCGAGCAGGCGCAGGCAGCGCCGGCCCAGCCGGCCGAAACACGCGAGGCTGAGCCGGCCGAAACACGCGAGGCTGGGCCGGCCGAATCACGCAAGGCTGGGCCCGCCGACACGCGCGAGGCGCGGCCGGCCGAAGCACCGGAGGCCGAAAAGCAGGCAGCGGAGCCGGCGGCCCGTCGCCGTCGCCGGGTCTCACGGGCCGCCGCGGCCCCGACGGGCGACGGCACCGGCGCCGGCACCGTCTTCGTGGTGCCCACACCGGCCCCCGCACCGGAGCCTGCGGCGGTGGCCGCCGCGCCGGTCCCGGACGGGGAGAACGCCGAGCCGGTGGTCGTTCGACGGCCGCGTCGTCGCCGGGCCGCGGGCCGGCCCGCCGGCCCGCCGGTCGAAGCACAGGCATGAGGTCCGACCGGGCCCGACACCGCGCGGGCCCGGTTTGACCCTGGCAGTCACCTTCCCGTAATCTTGGTCAGTCGCTACTCGGCGATACGGCCCTGCTGCGCCCGATGCGGGAAGGTGGCGGGCCCCGAGTCAGCAACCACACCAGACCAGTCGCGTTGCACACCGTGGCGCGAGCACGTTCGAACTAGCAAGGGGTAGCCGTCCGATGGCAACGTACGCGATCGTCAAGACCGGCGGTAAGCAGTACAAGGTCGCTGAGGGCGATCTCGTCAAGGTCGAGAAGATCGAGGGTGAGCCCGGCACTGCTGTCTCGCTTGCTCCGGTCCTCGTCGTCGACGGAGCCGAGCTGACCACCGACGCCGACAAGCTGGCGAAGGTCACGGTCACCGGCGAGATCGTCGAGCACACCAAGGGCCCGAAGATCCGCATCCACAAGTTCAAGAACAAGACCGGCTACCACAAGCGCCAGGGTCACCGTCAGAAGCTGACGGTCCTGAAGGTCACCGGCATCAAGTAATTCGGGCTTCCGCTTCAAACCCCAGGAGGGTTCGTCATGGCACACAAGAAGGGCGCATCCAGCTCCCGTAACGGTCGCGATTCGAACGCCCAGCGTCTCGGCGTCAAGCGCTTCGGCGGCCAGGCCGTCAACGCCGGTGAGATCCTGGTGCGCCAGCGCGGCACCCACTTCCACCCCGGCGTGAACGTCGGCCGTGGCGGCGACGACACGCTGTTCGCCCTCGCTGCCGGTGCCGTCGAGTTCGGCACCAAGCGTGGTCGCAAGACGGTCAACATCGTTCCGGTCGCGGCAGACGCCTGATCTGCCGTCCGAATCGGACACCGCGGAGGTTCCCTTCGCACATACTCCCAGTAGGGGCGGACCAGGGTCGCACACCCGGGTCCGCCCCTACTGTTTTCGGGACGACCGGTACCGGTCGTTCCGGCACAACTCCGGTAGTCCCGGCACAGTGGGGCTACCGGTCGACACAACAGTTCCACCATTCGACGGAGGTCCACCCCATGTCCCGCTTCATCGACCGGGTGGTGCTGCACGTCACCGCCGGCAAGGGTGGTAACGGCTGCGCCTCCGTCCATCGCGAGAAGTTCAAGCCGCTCGGCGGCCCCGACGGCGGTAACGGCGGCAACGGCGGCAACGTCGTGCTCGAGGTGGACGAGGGGGTCCACACCCTCCTCGACTTCCACTTCCACCAGCACGCGAAAGCCACGAACGGCACGCAGGGCGCGGGCAGCAACCGCGACGGCGCCAACGGCGGCGACCTCGTGCTCAAGGTGCCCGACGGCACCGTCGTGCTCGACAAGGACGGCCGGATCCTGGCCGACATGGTCGGCGCCGGCACTCGCTTCGTCGCCGCCCACGGTGGCCGCGGCGGCCTCGGCAACGCGGCCCTGGCGTCGAAGGCCCGCAAGGCCCCCGGCTTCGCCCTGCTCGGCGAGGAGGGGGAGGAGCGCGACCTCGTCCTCGAACTCAAGTCCGTCGCCGACGTCGGGCTGGTCGGGTTCCCGTCCGCCGGCAAGTCCTCGCTGGTGTCGGTGCTCTCCGCGGCCAAGCCGAAGATCGCCGACTACCCGTTCACCACCCTCGTTCCCAACCTCGGGGTCGTGCAGTCGGGCGACACCACGTTCACCGTCGCCGACGTGCCGGGCCTGATCCCCGGCGCCAGCCAGGGCCGCGGTCTCGGCCTGGACTTCCTGCGTCACCTCGAGCGCTGCGCCGTGCTCGCGCACGTCGTCGACTGCGCGACGCTCGAGCCGGGGCGCGATCCCGTCTCCGACATCGACGCACTCGAGGCCGAGCTGGCCGCCTACCAGCCGGCGTTGTCCGGCGACAGCAGCCTGGGCGACCTCGCCGATCGTCCCCGCATCGTCATCCTCAACAAGGTCGACGTGCCGGACGCCGCGGAACTCGCCGATTTCGTCACCCCCGAGCTCGAGGAGCGGGGCTGGCCGGTGTTCCGGATCTCCGCCGTCAGCCGGGAAGGGCTGCGGCCGCTGACCTTCGCGTTGGCGCGGATGGTGGAGGAGTACCGGCAGGCGCATCCGCCGGCCGCGCCGCGGCGGCCGGTCATCCGGCCCGTCGCCGTCGACGAGACCGGCTTCAGCGTCGTCGCCGACCCCGAGACGCCGGGTGGCTTCATCGTGCGCGGCACCCGGCCCGAGCGCTGGGTGCGTCAGACGGCGTTCGACAACGACGAGGCCGTCGGCTACCTCGCGGATCGGCTCGCCCGCCTCGGTGTCGAGGACGAACTCGTCAAGCAGGGCGCCGAACCGGGTGCCTCCGTCACCATCGGCGACGTCTCGTTCGAGTGGGAGCCGCAGACCCAGGCCGGCGTGGACGTCGTGCCCACCGGCCGGGGCACCGACGCCCGCCTCGACCAGGTCGATCGGGTCGGCGCCGCCGAACGCCGCCACGCCAAGCGGGTCCGCCGCGGTCTCGCGACCGACGACGACGAGTTCTGACCACCGCACCTCGAGCCCAGAAGCAGGAGATCGTGAGCGATACCCGGGAGGCCGTCGCCGGCGCGCGCCGCGTCGTGGTGAAGATCGGCTCGTCCGCCATCACCAGCCTGGTCGGCGGCCTCGACCGGGACCGCCTCGACTGCCTGGTCGACGCTCTCGAAGAGCGCATGCGCTCCGGCTCGGACGTCGTGGTGGTGTCCTCCGGCGCGGTCGGCGCCGGCCTCGCCCCGCTGGGCCTGACCATCCGGCCCCGCGACCTGGCCACCAAGCAGGCCGCGGCCAGCGTCGGACAGCTTGCCCTGGCCCACGCGTGGGGCACCTCCTTCGCCCGGTACGGCCGCACCGTCGGGCAGGTGCTGCTCACGGCCGACGACATCGCGCGGCGCACCCAGCACCGTAATGCCCAGCGCACCCTCGACCGGCTGCGCGCGCTGCACGCCGTGCCCGTGGTCAACGAGAACGACACCGTCGCGACCGCCGAGCTGAGGTTCGGCGACAACGATCGCCTCGCCGCGCTCGTCGCGCACCTCGTCGGCGCCGACGCGCTGATCCTGCTCTCCGACGTCGACGGTCTCTACGACGGCGATCCCCGTAAGGGCGACGCCCACCTCATCGCGGAGGTGACGAGCCCGGAGGACCTCGACGGCGTCGTCGCCGGGTCCGGGGGCGCCCTCGGCACGGGCGGTATGGCGTCGAAGCTGTCCGCCGCGCGCCTGGCCGCGGATTCGGGTGTGCCGGTGCTGCTCACCGCCGCGTCGCAGGCCGACCGTGCCCTCGGTGCCGCGGACGTGGGCACCGCGTTCGCGGCCCGGCCCGACCGGATGTCGGCGCGGCGTTTCTGGGTGCGGCACGCCGCCGACACCCACGGCACCCTGCACCTGGACGCGGGCGCGGTACGGGCGGTGGTGGAACGGCGCCGCTCGCTGCTCGCGGCGGGCATCACGGGAATGAGCGGGCGCTTCCACGGTGGGGACGTGGTGGCGCTGGTCGGTCCCGACGGCCGCACGGTGGGACGCGGCGTGGTGGCCTACGATGCCGCCGAGCTGGACTGGATGATCGGGTTCTCCACGCGGCAGCTGCCGGCGGACCTGCAGCGGCCGGTGGTGCACGCGGACGATCTCGTGACGCTGTAGGCGCGGGCGGTCACCGGCCGGACGTGGCCGCCGGTGCCGCGGTGACCAGGGCCGTGAGCACCTCCGAGCAGCCCGCGTCGACCTTCACGGTGGCGAGGGGATCGCCGCGCGTGACGCCACGGTTGACCACGGCCACCGGCATGCGGCGCTTGGCGGCGTGCCGCACGAACCGCAACCCGGACATCACCGTCAGGGAACTGCCGACCACGAGCAGGGCCTCCGCCTCGTCGACGAGCGCGAAGGCGCGCTCCACGCGCTCGCGTGGCACCGATTCACCGAAGTAGACGATGTCCGGCTTGAGCATCCCCCCGCACCGCTCGCAGTCCACCATGCGGAAGCTGCCGGTGTCGTCGACGACCGCGTCGGCGTCCGGCGCCACCTCGAGACCCGTCGTCCCCCGAACCCGTTCGAGGAAGCCCGGATTGGCGGCGGTGAGCCGCTCGGCGAGGGTGAAGCGCGAGATCCGGAGGTCGCACGCCAGGCAGCGCACCTGCGCGTAGCAGCCGTGCAGGTCGATCACCCGCCGGCTCCCGGCCTTGGTGTGCAGCAGGTCCACGTTCTGGGTCAGGACGCCCAGGACGGTGCCGCGGCGTTCGAGCGCGGCGAGGGCGCGGTGCCCGGCGTTCGGCCGTGCGGAGTCCATGTGCCGCCACCCGACATGGTTGCGCGCCCAGTAGCGGCGCCGGAATTCCGGATCCCCGACGAACTGCTGATAGGTCATCGGGTTGCGGGGTGGCGCGCCGGGGCTGCGGTAGTCCGGGATGCCGGAGTCGGTCGAGATGCCCGCGCCGGTGAGCACGCACAACCGCCGGCCGTCGAGCAGGTGGTGCAGCGGTTCGATCACCCCGTCCAGGGTAGCGGCGTGTCAGTACCCGGCGCTCGGGTCGACGACCGCGGCGAGATCGAGGCCGGCCGCGAAGCGCGTGACGTTCTCGGTCACGTGCTCGGCGAACGCGGGGATGCGCAGCGCCGGGGGATTGGAGTCGTGCGGGGTGATCATGGCGTTGCGCAGCGACCACAGCGGGTGCCCGTCCGGCAGCGGTTCCGGGTCCGTGACGTCCAGGCCGGCGCCCGCGATGACGCGGCGGCTCAGGGCGTCCACCAGCGCGTCGGTGTCGACGAGGCTGCCGCGGGCAACGTTGATCACCCAGGCGGTCGGCTTCATCGCGGCCAGCTCGTCGGCGCCCACCAGTTGCTCGGTCTCGGCCGTGGCGGGGGCGGCGATCACGAAATGGTCTGCGCGGGGCCATACTTCGTCGATCCGTGCGACGGGGACCGTCTCCACGGCGCCCGGGACGGGGCGGCCGCTGCGGGTGACCGCGAGCGCCTGGGCGCCGAGCGAACCGAGCATGGGGATCAGGGCCCGGCCGATGCCACCCGCCCCGATGATCCCGACGGTGGCGCCGCGCAGGGTGCCCAGCTGGGGGTAGAACACGCTCGGGGTCCACGACGTGGCCGCCAGGTGGTCGGGCAGCGCCCGCACGCCGGCGAGCAGCAGCATGAGCGCGTGTTCGGCGACCGTCGCGGCGAACGCCCCGGCGGCCGACGTCCACGTCACCTGGGGGTGAGCGCGGATGACGCCGGCGTCGAACCAGTCCTCCACGCCGGCGGCGGGCAGCTGAACCCACCGCACCGACGCCGGCAGCACCGCGGGGAACTCGTCCGGTCCGGCGGTCCAGACCACCGCGTCCGGGCGGTCGTCGAACCCGCACACGCGACCGCCGCCGGCCCCGATCGCCCGGTCGAACACGATGTCCGGGGCGGGGCCGACGGCGATGCGCGGCTGTCGCTCGTAGGTCATGGCTCCGACTCTAGGCGCGAACGCCCGGCCGGTCACTCGCTGCGGGCACTCAGACGACCTCGACGAGGGGGTACACGCCGTTCTCGTCGTGGACCTCCCGGCCGGTGACCGGCGGGTTGAACACGCAGAACATGCGCATCCGGGTGTCCGGCTCGACGCGGTGCCGCTCATGGCCGTTGAGCAGGTACATCGTGCCGGGTGCGAGCGGGTACACGGTGCCGGTCTCGAGGTCGGTGAGGGTGCCGGTGCCCTCGATGAGCCACACCGCCTCGATGTGGTTCGCGTAGTGGAACTCGTTGACGGTGCCGGCCTCGATCGTGGTCTCGTGGAACGAGAACCCGACCTTGTCGCCGCCGAGCACGATGCGCTTGCTGCGCCAGTTGCCGTTGTCCGACGTGATGTCGCGCTCGGTGCCGGTGATTTCCTCGGTGGTACGGACGATCATACGTAAGTCCTTCGGAAGCTTGTCTTCTCGTGCATGGGTCGACGGCGGCCGGGGGTCAGGCCCGGACCACCGAGGTGGCCTCGCACAGGATGTTCAGACCGTGCTCGAGCTCGTCGTCGCTGATCGTCAGCGGCGGAAGCAGCTTGACGACCTCGTCGGAGGGGCCGGAGGTCTCCGCGAGCAGGCCCTGCTCGAACGCGAGGGCGCACACCTTCTGTGCGTCGTTCGGCTCGTCGAAGACCAGGCCCTGAACCATGCCGCGACCGCGGGTGGAGACGCCGTCGAACATGTCGGACAGGTTCATGAAGGTCTGCCGGATCCGCTCGCCCTTGCGCAGCGTCTCGCGCTCGAGGTGGTCGTCGGCCCAGTAGTGCTGCAGCGCCTTCGCCGCGGTGACGAACGCCGGGTTGTTGCCGCGGAACGTGCCGTTGTGCTCGCCCGGGCCCCACACATCGAGGTCGCGCTTGAACAGCGTGAGCGCCAGCGGCAGGCCGTACCCGCCGATCGACTTCGACAGGGTCACGATGTCCGGGGTGATCCCGGCGACCTCGAACGAGAAGAACGGGCCGGTGCGGCCGCAGCCCATCTGCACGTCGTCGACGATGAGCAGGATGTCGCGCTCGGCGCACAGATCCGCGAGGGCACGCAGCCACTCGGGGCGGGCGACGTTCACGCCGCCCTCGCCCTGCACGGTCTCCACGATCACCGCCGCCGGGCGGTTCAGACCGCTGCCGGAGTCGTCGAGCACGCGGGAGAACCAGTGGAAGTCCTCGGTGACGCCGTCGAAGTAGTTGTCGAACGGCATCGGGGTGGCGTGCACCAGCGGCACACCGGCCCCGGCCCGCTTCATGGAGTTGCCCGTCACCGACAGCGCACCCAGGGTCATCCCGTGGAATGCGTTGGTGAAGTTGATGATCGACTCGCGGCCGGTGACCTTGCGGGCGAGCTTGAGCGCCGCCTCGACCGAGTTGGTGCCCGTCGGGCCGGGGAACTGGACCTTGTAGTCGAGGCCGCGGGGGGCCAGGATGTGGCTCTCGAACGACTCGAGCAGTTCCCGCTTGGCGACGGTGGACATGTCGAGGCCGTGGGTGATGCCGTCACCCATGATGTAGTCCACGAGCGCGGTCTTCAGGACCGGGTTGTTGTGCCCGTAGTTGAGGGCTCCCGCGCCGGCGAAGAAGTCGAGGTAGTCCTTGCCGTTCTCGTCGCGGAGCCACGATCCGGACGCCGTTTCGAACACGGTCGGCCAGCCGCGGCTGTAGCTGCGCACCTCGGATTCGAGGTAATCGAAAACGCTGTGCTTGGCGGGGGTTTCGGGGTGCTCCAGGATGGTCATTCGTCGTCCTCCTGCGGCGAATTCGCTTTCGCCGGTCGTGTATTCATTCGCCGATCGTGTAGAGATCCTCGGCCATGTGGGAATCGGGAAAATCCGAAGGGGTGAACAATTCGCTCCGGGTGATGCGCAGTCCGCGTCGCCGGGCGAGCGCGGTGAACAGCGCGATGGACGCCTCGTTGTCCGGGCTGACGGTCGTCTCGAGCCGGTTCACGCCGGTGTCGGCGAGCCGGTCCCACAGGCTGTCGAGCATCCGGCCGGCGATGCCGCGGCCGCGTTGGGCCTGGTCGACGGCCACCTGCCAGACGAACAGCGTGTTCGGCGACTCGGGACGGCGGTAGCCGCTGATGAAACCCACCGCCTCGTCGTCCCCGCCGGTGGCGACGACCGAGGTCGCCGCGAAATCGCGGCACCAGAGCACGTATGCATAACTGGAATTGACGTCGAGCACTTTCGAATCACGCGCGATCTGCCACATGCGAATTCCGTCGGAAATACGCGGTGCGCGGAAATTCGGCTCGGTCGGCGCGCTCGCCGTTTCGGCGGGCGTACGGGGCGGGGTACTTCTCTGCGTCACAGGCGTCATAAGCGGTCTCGAACCTAACAACTTCGTGGGCGGGATTCACCCGCCTTGTCGGGATCCGTCGCCGGGTACCCCGGCTCCGCGCAGGTGAGACACCCATGTGAGAAGAGTCACTTCGTGTAGCGCCCGGGCCGAGCGCGGCGATTATTTCGGGCTCGCCAGCGCCAGCGGCAGCACCGCGGAGGCCCCGGCCCGGATCAGGGTCCGCGCCGCCATCGTCATCGTCCAGCCGGTGTCGGTGACCGCGTCGACGAGCAGGATCGGCCCCCGGGTTCCGCTGAGGTCGGGGCTCTCCCACGCGTCCACGAGGCCGGCGATCCGGTACGCCGAGTTCGCTGCCGTCACCGGGGGCCGGCCGGGCCGGGCACGCAGCACGCCGAGATCCTCGAGCCGGCCGAGCTGCGCCAGCCGCGCCGCGAGGGAACCGACCAGGCGAGGATGGGTCGCCGACTCCACGGCCATCACCGCGGTCGGGCGATCCGACCAGTCCCACGCCTTGAGCACCGCCACGGCGGCCTGCACCACCGCGTCGGGCACCGGCGCGTCGGGGCCGTCCAGCAGCGCCCGCAGCCGCGGACCCCATCCGAGGTCCGACAGCCGGCCGAGTACCCGGCCCGGCTCGGGCCCGTCGGTGATCTTCCCGGACAATGCCACGCCGAGTTTGGCCATTCCCGTCGGCCACTGCCGCCGCGGCGGCAGGTCCACCCCCGGCCGGTCCAGCCGGGCCCGCACCCGGCCCAGCTCGGTGTCGTCGACGTCCGCCGGCCACCGCGCCCCGCAGCAGTTGTCGCACCGCCCGCAGCCCGGGGTGTCGGACGTCAGGTCGGGATCGTCGAGCTGGGTGCGCAGGAACACCATCCGGCACCGGGTGGTCCGCTCGTACTCGAGCATCGCCTCCTGCTCGGCCTCGCGGGCCCGCTCGAGCGTCGCGTACCGGGCGGCGTCGTACTCCCAGGGCACGCCGGTGGCGATCCAGCCGCCCTTCACCCGGCGTACCGCACCGTCCACGTCGAGCACCTTGAGCACCATCTCCAGCCGGGACCGGTTGAGGTCGACCAACGGCTCGAGGGCCTGCGTGGACTGCGGCCGCTCCGGCTCGAGCACCTCGATCACCCGCCGCACCACCTCCTCACCCGGGAAGGCCACCGACGCGAACCAGCTCCAGATCTGCCGGTCCTCGGGGCCCGGAAGCAGGATCACCTCCGCCCGCTCGGTCGCACGGCCCGCGCGACCGACCTGCTGGTAGTAGGAGATGGGTGAGGACGGTGCTCCCAGGTGCACCACGAACCCGAGGTCCGGCTTGTCGAAACCCATGCCCAGGGCGGAGGTGGCGATCAGGGCCTTGACCCGGTTGGCGAGGAGGTCCGCCTCCAGCTGCTCCCGCTCGGCCGGATCGGACTGCCCCGTGTATGCCACGACGGTGTGACCGTGCTCGGAGAGCAGCGCGGCCAGGTCGTGCGCGGCCGACACGGTGAGGGTGTAGACGATCCCGGAACCGGGCAGCTCGTCGAGGTGCTGGGCGAGCCACGCCGCCCGGCGCGCGGGCTCGTCGATCCGCAGCACCGACAGGTGCAGCGACGGCCGGTCGAGACCACCGCGCAGCACCAGGGTCTCGCCCGTGCCCTCCCCGACGCCGAGCTGCGCGGCCACGTCCGCCACGACCCGGTCGTTCGCGGTCGCGGTGGTCGCGAGCACCGGAATGCCCTCGCCGATTTCGGTGACGAGGGTGCGGATGCGCCGGTAGTCCGGCCGGAAGTCGTGTCCCCAGTCCGAGACGCAGTGCGCCTCGTCGACCACCACCAGTCCGGCGTCGCGGGCGAGCGCCGGCAGCACCTGGTCGCGGAAGTCCGGGTTGTTGAGCCGCTCCGGGCTGACGAGCAGGACGTCCACCGCGCCCTCGGCGACCTGCCGGTGGATCTCCTCCCACTCGGTGACGTTGCCGGAATTGATCGTGGCCGCGCGGACGCCCGCGCGCTGCGCCGACTCGACCTGGTTGCGCATCAGGGCCAGGAGCGGGGAGACGATCACGGTCGGCCCGTGCCCGTGGGCGCGGAGCAGCTTGGCGGAGATGAAGTAGACGGCCGACTTGCCCCAGCCCGTGCGCTGCACGACCAGCGCTCGCCGGCGATGCACCACCAGTGCCTCGATGGCGCTCCACTGGTCCTCCCGCAACCGGGCGGCGGGTCCCGCCAGGTCGCGGAGCAGTCGTTCGGCTTCGTCGCGCAGATCCGTGGTGGCGGTGCTCATGGGACCTATCGTGCCGGACCGCGCCGACACCGTCCGTGCCGGACGAGGACGACACCGTCCGTGCCGGACGAGGACGACACCGCCGCGCCGCCGCGAGGGGCGTCCGCGCCGGCCGTGGCGTTCGCTTCGGGGACGAACGTGCCGTGTTGCGCGACGAACGGGGTCGTTCCATCGGCGAACGACCCGTCGGTCCCGTCGGGCCGCCGCCGCCCGGCCCGGCGGCGGCGCGGCACGTCGGTCGCGCCGGGGTCGTCGGCGCCACGGTCGCCCCGACCCGGAGCCGCTGCGCTCGTTGCAATCGAACCGACTGCGAGACAGTTGCTTTCGGGGACTGGTGGGACGGCGGTTCGTTCGGCCGGGGGCCGTGGGTGCGGCACGCGGCGGGGTGAGTGGTCCGCGCCCCATCCGGTCCGCCGCTGTGACGGAGGCGTCGTCGGCCGCCGGACGTGCTCGTACCCTGTTCGTTATGCAGACGCAGTTCCTCCGCCCCGCATCCGACTCCTCTCCGAGCCGAATCGACCATCCGGCGTTCCGGCAGAAGGTCGTGTCGGCGGAGGAAGCCGTCCGCTGGATCCAGCCCGGCCACACCGTCGCCATCAGCGGTTTCGCCAGTGCCGGCACGCCGAAGGCGATCACCCCGGCGCTCGCGGAACGCATCGGGGCCGCGCGCGCCGCCGGCACCGACTTCACGGTCAACCTCCTCACGGGCGCGTCGGTCTCCGCCGAGACCGAGCGGATGCTGTCGGAGGTGGCCGGCATCTCCCTGCGGATGCCGTACCAGGCCGAGCCCACCGCCCGCCGCAACATCAACAACGGCCGCATGGACTACGTGGACATCCACCTGTCCCACGTCGCCCAGCAGGTCTGGGAGGGCTACTACGGGCACGTCGACGTCGCGGTCGTCGAGGTCTCCGGCGTCACCGAGACCGGTGAGCTGATCCCGTCCGCGTCGATCGGCAACAACAAGACCTGGCTCGACGTCGCCGAGAAGGTGATCCTCGAGGTCAACTCGTGGATTCCGGCCGCGATGACGGGCATCCACGACGTGTACTACGGCACCGCGCTGCCGCCGCACCGCAAGCCGATCATGCTCACGGACGTCGAGGACCGCATCGGCCAGAGCACGTTCCGCGTCGACCCGGACAAGGTCGTCGCCGTCGTCGAGACCCACGCCCGCGACAGCGCCAGCCCGCTGACCCCGCCGGACGCGGTGAGCCAGGCGATCGCCGCGCACGTGCTCGATTTCTTCGAGCACGAGATCTCCCGCGGCCGGCTGCCCGCGGACACGCTCCTGCCGCTGCAGTCCGGCATCGGCAACGTGGCCAACGCCGTCCTCCAGGGTCTCGATGCCGGTCCCCACAAGGGTCTGACCTGCTACTCCGAGGTCATCCAGGACGGGATGCTGCACCTGATCAAGCACGGCACGGTCCGCTTCGCGTCCGCCACGTCGCTGGCGCTGAGCGAGGCCGGAATCGACGAGCTGGTGTCGAACATCGACTTCTACCGCGAGCACATCGTGCTGCGCCCTCAGGAGATCAGCAACCACCCCGAGATCGTGCGCCGCCTCGGCATCATCGCGATGAACGGCATGCTCGAGGCCGACATCTACGGCAACGTCAACTCCACCCACGTCATGGGCACCAAGATCATGAACGGGATCGGCGGATCCGGCGACTTCGCCCGCAACGGCTACCTGTCGATGTTCCTGAGCCCCTCCACCGCGAAGGGCGGCAGCATCTCGTCGATCGTGCCGATGGTGCCGCACGTGGACCACACCGAGCACGACGTGCAGGTCCTCGTCACCGAGCAGGGACTTGCGGACCTGCGCGGATTGTCGCCGCGGCGCCGCTCCCGGGTCGTCGTCGACAACTGCGCCCATCCGGACTACCGGGACATGCTGCACGACTACGTCGACCGGGCCGAGGCCGTGCCCGACGCCGGGCACACCCCGCACCTGCTCGGCGAGTCCCTGTCCTTCCACCAGCGTTTCCTGGAGTCGGGATCCATGCTGGCACAGTAGGTTCCGAGGGGCCGGCGCCGTCAGCCGCCGGCGACCGGCGCGGGGTCGATCGGCTGTTGCGGGAGCGACCGCGTGACCGCCGCCGATATCGTCTGCAGCGGAGTCGGACCCGAGCCGTTCGGCACTGTCAGCGCCACGTACACCGGGCGGTCCACGACGAACCACGTGCTCGCATCGATGCCCTCCGCGGCGCCGGACACCTCGAACCACTGGACGCCGTCGACCACCTGCAGCGCCGCCGCCTGATCGAACTCCGCCGGTCGCTCGAGCCCGCACCGCAGCACCACCGGCTCGCCCTCGACGGGCTGCCAGGCCGCGGCCCCCACCGGGGCCGGGTCGGCCAGCTCCGCGCGGCGGAGGTCGCCGACCTCCTCGGGCAGCGCCCCCAGCAGCGCCGCGCACTCCGGGGACTCGGCCTGCGGCGCCACCACCGGCCCCAGTGCCACGGGCGCCAGCTCCGGGGTGCGGTTCGCCAGCACCGCCGCCACCACGATGCCGATCAGCAACGCCACCGGCAGCGCGACGGCCGTGGCGATCAGGGCGGGACTGCGGTGGTGTTCGGCGTCGCCGGCGGGGGCGGGGTCGGGGTCGGGGGAGACTGTCGGCTCGGTCATAATCTCTCGAATTTGCGGGGACGGTAGCGTGGTCGAAACTACCGTGACCACCGACGCCCGCACCCCACCGACCCACGAACGGGAGGACCGCATCACCGCGCCCGACCGCACCGGCCCCACCGTCGCCGACCTCGGCGAGTTCCCCGTGATCGACCGTGCGGTCGCCGGGCGTCGCCAGCCCGCCACCACGCTCGTCGGACCGGGCCACGACGCGGCCCTCGTCGCCGCCGCCGACGGGCGCGTCGCCGTCTCCACGGACATGCTCGTCGAGGGTCGGCACTTCCGGCTCGACTGGTCCACCCCCCGCGACGTCGGGCGCAAGGCCGTCGCCCAGAACGGCGCCGACGTCGCCGCGATGGGCGCGCGCCCCACCGCCTTCCTCGTCGGGCTCGGCTGCCCGCCGGACACCCCGGTCGACGTGCTCGACGGTGTCTCCGCCGGGATCGGCGAGGCCGCGGAGGCGCTCGGCGCCGGCGTCGTCGGCGGCGACCTGGTGCAGGCGTCGCAACTGATCGTCGCGGTGACCGTCCTCGGCGACCTCGAGGGGCGCGCGCCGCTCCTGCGGTCTGCGGCCCGGCCCGGCGACACCGTCGCGCTGGCCGGATCCACCGGGCGCTCCGCCGCCGGGCTGGCCGTGCTCACCGCCGGCCTCGCCGGCCACCCGGACCTGGTGGCCGCCCACCAGGTGCCGGCGCCCCCGTACGCCGCGGGACCCGCGGCGGCGGCCGGCGGCGCCCACGCCGCGACCGACATCTCCGACGGCCTGCTCGCCGACCTCGGGCACATCGCCGCCGCATCCGGCGTCGCGATCGACGTCTCGCGCGAGCTGCTCGAACCCGGCGCCGAGCTGCGGGCCGCCGCCGGGGAACTCGGGGCCGACGTATGGGAGTGGGTGCTCACCGGCGGCGAGGACCACGCCCTTGCCGCGTGCTTCCCGCCGCACGTGCCGCTGCCGGCGGGCTGGCGGCCCGTCGGCACGGTGCGCGAGGGCGGCGGCGTCACCGTCGACGGCCACGGCCGGCCGGGTCCCGGAGGCTGGCAGAGCTTCTCGAGATAGGTTTCACAGCATGGCTGTGTATGCGCTCGGCGACCGTGTGCCCGATATCCATCCCGACGCCTGGGTCCACCCCGATGCGGTGGTCATCGGCAACGTCACCCTCGGCGCCCGCGCCTCGGTGTGGCCCACCGCGGTCCTGCGCGGTGACTACGGCCGGATCGTCGTCGGCGCCGAGAGCAACATCCAGGACGGGACGATCATCCACTGCACCGCCGTCGACGCCACCGTCATCGGCGCCGGCACCGTGGTCGGCCACAACGCCCACATCGAAGGCTCCACCATCGGCGACGGCTGCCTGATCGGGTCCGGTTCGCTCGTGCTCAACGGCTCCGCCGTCGGCGACGGGGCGATCGTCGCGGCCGGCGCGCTCGTGGCCCCGCGTTTCCAGGTGCCGCCGCGGTCCATGGCGATCGGCGTACCCGCGAAGATCCGGGAGGGTTACGAGGTGCCGGAGGGCCACGTCGACGCCAACGCCAAGATGTACGCGGCGAACGCCGAGTACTACCGCAGCGCGCTGCGCAGGATCGACTGAGGGGCCGGGCACCACCGATGGCTGTACGACCCCTGCCGGAGATCGTCGAGGAAGGCTGGGCGCGGGCGCTGGCTCCCGTTGCCGCCGACATCGCCGCGATGGGCGACTTCCTGCGCGCCGAGAACGCCGCCGGACGCGGCTACCTGCCCTCCGGCGCGAACGTGCTGCGGGCCTTCACCCAGCCGTTCGACCGGGTGAAGGTGCTCATCGTCGGCCAGGACCCGTATCCGACGCCGGGTCATGCCGTCGGACTGAGCTTCTCGGTCGCGCCGGAGGTGCGTCCGGTGCCGCGCAGCCTGGCCAACATCTACCGCGAATACAGCGACGACCTCGGCCTGCCGACACCACCCAACGGCGACCTCACACCGTGGTCGGCACAGGGGGTGCTGCTGCTCAACCGCGTCCTGACGGTGCAACCCGGCCAGCCGGCGTCGCATCGGGGCAAGGGCTGGGAGAGCGTGACCGAGCAGGCGATCCGGGCGCTCGTCGCGCGCACCGCGCCGCTCGTCGCGATCCTGTGGGGCCGCGACGCGGCCACCCTCGAACCGATGCTCGGCGACGTGCCCACCGTGAAGTCGGCGCACCCGTCACCGCTGTCGGCCTCCCGCGGGTTCTTCGGGTCCCGCCCCTTCAGCCGCGCGAACGCGCTGCTGACCGAGCAGGGCGGGGACCCGGTGGACTGGCGCCTGGCCTGAACGGGCGTGGCTCAGCCGCGGCCGATCGACTCGAAGTCGGGGCGCCGCTTCTCGACGAACGCGTCGACACCCTCGATGCCGGTCGGGCCGTTCGCGGCCGCCGCGATCGCCGCGGCCTCCGCGTCGAGCTGCTCGGACAGCGACCGCCCCGCCGAATCGGCGAGCAGTTGCCGGATCCCGGCGTAGGCGGCGGTGGGGCCGTTCGCGAGGGTGCGGGCCACCCGCATCGCCTCGCCGGGCACCTCGTCGTCGGCGACGAGGCGGCTGAGCACCCCGAGCCGCACGGCCTCGTCGGCGTTCAGGACACAGTCGGTGAGGATGATCTCCCGCGCCCGGGCGACTCCGACGATGCGCGGCAGGGTCCACGACATGCCGCCGTCGGGGGTGAACCCGATCGACGGGTAGGCCGGCCGCAGCTTCGTCGAGGGGCCCCCGAGCGCGATGTCGGCGTGCAGCACGATGCTCATGCCCGCGCCCGCCGCCCAGCCCTGGACGGCGGCCACCACGGGCACGCGGGCCGCGTCGAGGGCGCGGACGAAGTCGTGGAACAGGCGTGCGACGTCGCCGACGAACTCGCCGCGGTCGGGCGCGGAAGCGAAGGCGCGGACGTCGCCGCCCGCGCAGAAGTTGGCACCCTCACCGACGAGCAGGACGGCGCCGACCTCGGGGCCGGCGGTGCGCAGGGCCTCGACGCCCTGGGCCATGCCCGCGGGGGAGAGGGACGTGCCGCGCTCGGCGGTCGCCACGGCGATGCGCAGGACGCCGTCCTCGAGGCGGACGTGGGACAGTACTGATTCGGTCACCCGGGGCACCCTACCGGTCGCCCCGCCCGGCGGGTACGGGGTCACGGCGACGATGGCGGAACACGACGAGGCCCCGGCGTCGCAACGCCGGGGCCTCGTATGCCGAACCGGGGATCAGCCGCGAACGACCTTGCCCGCCTTGAGGCAGGAGGTGCACACGTTGACCTTACGCGTGTTGCCCGGGGCAACCTGAGCGCGCACGCTCTGGATGTTCGGGTTCCAACGACGGTTGGTACGCCGGTGCGAGTGCGAGACCGACTTACCGAAGCCGGGGCCCTTGGCGCATACGTCGCAGACGGCAGCCATAGTCGCGAACTCCTTGGTGAGTAGTGGATATTTTCGTGTCTTCGTCGGCCTGCGAACACGAGGAGGCGTCCGCCATCCGTGCGAGGCAACCCTGCAAGCGTAGCGGGTGGGAGTGGCAATGGCCAAACCGGCCGTCCGACGGGGGCACCGCTACCCTTGCGTCACCGGTTGCGTGGTGGCGAAGGGGGGAAGCAGGTGCTCGAGGTCGGGGAAGCAGTCGACGGGACTGCCCTGCGCCGATGGGTGGATCTCGGGTTGCGGGCGCTCGCCGAGCGCCGCGACGAGATCAACAGCCTCAACGTCTTCCCCGTCCCCGACGGCGACACCGGTACCAACCTGCTCGTCACCCTGCGCTCCGCGGCGGCCGAACTCGACACCTCCGCGGCGGACGCCGAGGACGTCGCCACGATCGTCGGCGCCCTGGCGCGCGGCGCGTTCCACGGCGCCCGCGGCAACTCCGGTGTCCTCCTCGCGCAGATGCTGCGGGGCCTGGCCGACGCCCTCGACGGGGCCGTGGTCGTCGACGGCGCCGCACTCGGGCGCGCCTGGCGGCACGCCGCAGACCTCGTCACCCGCGCGCTGAGCTGCCCCGCCGAGGGCACCATCGTCAGCGTGCTGCACGCGGCCGCCGACGGCGCGCACGCGGCCGGCCGCTCCGGTTCGCTCGTGACGGTGGCGACCGCAGCGGCCGACGCCGCCGCCGAGGCCCTGCAGCGCACCACCGCGCAACTCGACGTGCTGGCCGAGGCCGGCGTCGTCGACGCAGGGGGCCTCGGTCTGCTCCTGCTGCTCGACGCGTTCGTCGAGACGGTGTCGGGCCGGCGTCCGGACCGGGCACCGATCGCGACGTCGAAGCCCGGCGCTCCCGCCCGGCATGGTGGGCACAACGGGCACGAACCCCGCCACGGCGGCGATCAGGACTTCGAGGTCATGTACTTCGTCGAGGGCTCCGACACCGCCCGCATGGACACCCTGCGTACCCGCCTCGACGCCCTCGGGGACTCGGTCGCCGTCGTCGGCGACGGCGCCGGCACCTGGTCCGTGCACGTGCACTGCTGCGACGCGGGCGCTGCCGTCGAGGCCGGCCTGGAGGCCGGGCGGCTGCACCAGGTCACCGTCACGTGCTTCGCGCTGGAGGCACAGCAACGGATCGGCGTCGGCCCGGTGGCTTCCGGGGCCGGAAACCGCTCGGTGCTCGCCGTCGTGGCCGGCGACGGGGCAGCGGAGCTGTTCGAAGCCGAGGGCGCGGCGATCGTGCGGGCGGACGATCCGATCACCCGCCGGCACCTGCTCGACGCGATCCGCCGGCTGGGCAGCCGTGACGTGATGGTCCTGCCCAACGGTGCGCTGCCCGCCCAGGAACTCGTCGCGGTCGGCGCGGCGGCCCGCGACCACCGGCGCGAGGTGATGTTCCTGCCCTGCTCGTCGATGGTGCAGGGACTGGCGTCGCTTGCGGTGCACGACCCGGGCCGCGAGGCCGCCGACGACGCCTTCGCCATGTCCGAAGCGGCCGCCGCGACCCGGTGGGGCTCGCTGCGCATCGCGAACGAGCGGGCCCTGACCTGGGTGGGAACGTGCGAGCCGGGGCACAGCCTGGGCCTGTCGGGTCATGATGTCGTAGTCATCGAGCATGATCTGGTGACGGCGGGAGCGTCGCTGCTCGACAAGGTGCTCGCCGCGGGCGGAGAGCTCGTGACGATGCTCGTCGGCTTCGACGCGCCCGACGGACTCGCCGAGCGGCTGACCCGGCACGTCAACGACCGCCACCCCGAGGTGGAGGTGCTGGTGTACCACGGGGGACAGCGCAGCGACCTGCTGCAGCTCGGTGTGGAGTAGCCGGCACAGGAACAGTCGGACGCCGGCCCCCCGGCGTCGATCGGAGCGGAGAGGACGGCAGTGGCGACACTCGCGGACCGACTCGATCATCTTCTCGGCCGCAAGACCGCGGATGCACTCGCCGACTCGTTCGGCATGACCACCGTCGAGGACCTGCTGCGCCACTATCCCCACCGGTACGCCACCCAGGGCGCCGAGCTCGGCGACTCGCAACCGGTCGAGGGCCAGCACGTGACGATCATCGCGCGGGTGGCCAGGGCCGACGAGGTGCGGATGAAGAGCCGGCCCGGCACCCGGCTCGCCGTCGTGCTCGAATCGGACCGGCAGAAGATCGACGTCACCTTCTTCAACCCGCAGAAGGTCAAGTACAACATCAAGCCCGGGGTGCGCGGCATGTTCTCCGGCACCGTCAAGTACTTCCGCGACAAGTGGAGCCTGGCCCACCCGAGCTACATCATCCTGCCCGAGCCTCGCGGCCCCGAGATCGGTGGCGCGGCCCCGCGGCCCACCCGGGTGCGCGGCGCCGGCGCGCTCGCCGGCATGGCCCGCAGTGCCCAGGGCGACGGCGGCATCGACATGTCGATCTTCGATCGGGCCCTCATCCCGATGTACCCCGCAACCCGCGACGTCGAGTCGTGGACCGTGATGCGCTGCGTGCGGCAGATCCTCGATCAGCTCGAGACCGTCGACGACCCGCTGCCCGAGTGGGTGCGTGGCGAGCACGGCCTGATCGGGCTGGACGAGGCGCTGCGCCGCATCCACCTGCCCGACGACCGGGACGACGTCACCGCCGCCCGGGAGCGCCTGCGGTTCGACGAGGCCGCGGCGGTGCAGCTCGTCCTCGCCCGGCGCCGCCACGACGTCGCGGTGCGCACGGCCCCGGCGTGCCCGCGCCGCAGCGGCGGTATCGCCGACGAGTTCGATCGCCGGCTGCCGTTCGAACTGACCGCCGGGCAGCTCGCGGTCGCCGACGAGATCGCGGCGGACCTCGCCGGATCGCACCCGATGAACCGGTTGCTGCAGGGCGAGGTCGGCTCGGGCAAGACGATTGTGGCGCTGCGGGCGATGCTGCAGGTCATCGACGCGGGACACCAGTGCGCACTGCTCGCGCCGACCGAGGTGCTCGCCGCCCAGCATGCGCGCTCGCTGGCGAAGATGCTCGGCGATCTCGCCGCGGCGGGCGAACTCGCCGCCCACGAGCTGGCCACCAAGGTCACCCTCGTGACGGGCTCGATGAGCGCGGTCCGCAAGCGGCAGGCCCTGCTCGACATCGTGAGCGGCGACTCGGGGCTCGTGATCGGCACCCACGCGCTGATCCAGCAGGGCGTCGAATTCTACGACCTCGGCCTCGTCGTCGTCGACGAACAGCACCGGTTCGGCGTGGAGCAGCGCGACGTGCTGCGCAACCGCGGCCGCGACGGTGCCAGCCCGCACGTGCTGGTCATGACGGCGACACCCATCCCGCGCACCATCGCGATGACCGTCCTCGGCGACCTCGAGGTGTCCACATTGCGGGAACTGCCCCGCGGCCGGTCGCCCATCACCAGCCGGGTCGTGGCGGCGAAGGTGCATCCCAGCTGGGTGGCGCGCGCGTGGGAACGCATCGGCGAAGAGGTCGCGGCGGGCCGGCAGGCGTATGTGGTGTGCTCGCGCATCGGCGACGGCGACAGCGACGAGGACGCCGACCTGGTCGGTTTCGACGAGGCGGAGACGACCGGCGGGCGCGGGGGCAGGGGCAAGCCGCCCGAGACGAAGTCGGTGCTCCAGCAGTTCGAGGAGCTCGCGGGCGGCCCGCTGGCCCACCTGAGGGTCGGGTTGCTGCACGGGCGACTGCCCGCGGACGAGAAGGACGCGGTGATGCGCGACTTCGCCGCCGGAGACATCGACGTGCTGGTGTGCACCACCGTCGTCGAAGTCGGCGTGGATGTGCCCAACGCGACGGTGATGGTGATCGTGGACGCCGACCGGTTCGGGGTCAGCCAGCTGCACCAGCTGCGCGGCCGGGTGGGCCGGGGCGGGCATCCGGGGCTGTGCCTGCTCGTGTCGGATTCGAAGCCCGGCGCGCCCGCCATGGCCCGCCTCGAGGCCGTCGCCGCGACCACCGACGGATTCGCGCTCGCCCAGCTGGACCTGCAGCAGCGCCGCGAGGGCGATGTGCTCGGTGTCGCCCAGTCGGGCACCACCTCGACGCTGCGGATGCTCTCGCTCGTCGACGACGTCGAGGTCATCGCGGCCGCGCAGGCCTTCGCCCGCGCCGTGACCGACCGCGATCCGCGGCTCGAGGAACACCCCGGTCTGGCCCGCATGGTGTCGGCCGCGCTCGACACCGAACGGGTCGCGTATCTCGAGAAGTCGTGAGGTTACGTTCCGCGCACGCCGGGCGCGGCGCCGTTGTGAGGTGACGCCCGCCGCACCCGCGACGTTTCCGGCACGTTAAGGATCCCTCGACCTGCATCGTTTCAGTCGGACAAAGACGTGCATCCGTCCCACGATCTGGGATGCGGACGCCGAACGGAGTGTTACGTCGCGGTACCGTCGTCCAATGTTCTCCAAAGTGCTTGTCGCCAACCGAGGCGAGATCGCGATCCGCGCGTTCCGCGCCGCCTATGAACTGGGTGCCGGGACCGTCGCGGTGTTTCCGTACGAGGACCGCAATTCCCTGCACCGGCTCAAGGCCGACGAGGCCTACCAGATCGGGGAGCAGGGGCATCCGGTCCGTGCGTACCTGTCCGTGGCGGAGATCGTCGCCGCCGCGAAGAAGGCCGGCGCCGACGCGGTCTACCCCGGCTACGGTTTCCTGTCCGAGAACCCGGACCTGGCGGCGGCGTGCGCGGCGGAGGGCATCACCTTCATCGGTCCGTCGGCGCACGTGCTGGAGCTGACCGGAAACAAGGCGCGGGCGATCGCGGCGGCCAAGGCGGCGGGTCTGCCGGTGCTGGCGTCGTCGGAGCCGTCGGCCGATCTCGAGCAGTTGCTCGCGGCTGCCGAGTCCATGGAGTTCCCGATCTTCGTCAAGGCCGTCGCCGGCGGCGGCGGGCGTGGCATGCGGCGCGTGGCCGAGCGTGGCCAGCTGCGGGAGGCGATCGAGGCGGCGTCCCGGGAGGCGGATGCGGCGTTCGGCGATCCCACGGTGTTCCTCGAGCAGGCGGTGGTCGATCCCCGGCACATCGAGGTGCAGATCCTGGCCGACGGCCAGGGCAATGTGATGCATCTGTTCGAGCGGGACTGCTCGCTGCAGCGCCGCCACCAGAAGGTCATCGAGCTGGCCCCGGCACCGAACCTCGCCCCCGAGCTGCGCGAGCGGATCTGCGCGGACGCCGTCGCGTTCGCGAAGCAGATCGGTTACAGCTGCGCCGGCACCGTCGAGTTCCTCCTCGATTCCCGCGGCAACCACGTCTTCATCGAGATGAACCCGCGCATCCAGGTCGAGCACACGGTCACCGAGGAGATCACCGACGTCGACCTCGTGCAGGCGCAGATGCGCATCGCCTCCGGTGAGTCGCTGACCGACCTGGGCCTGTCGCAGGACAAGGTCGCGATCCGCGGGGCGGCGCTGCAGTGCCGCATCACCACCGAGGATCCGGCCAACGGCTTCCGGCCCGACACCGGGCGCATCAGCGCGTACCGCACGCCCGGCGGCGCCGGGATCCGTCTCGACGGCGGCACCTCCGTCGGCGCCGAGGTCTCCGCCCACTTCGATTCGATGCTGGTCAAGCTCACGGCCCGCGGCCGCGACCTGCCCACGGCCGTCGCCCGCGCCCGCCGCGCGGTCACCGAGTTCCGCATCCGCGGCGTGTCGACGAACATCCCCTTCCTGCAGGCCGTGCTCGACGACCCGGACTTCCGGGCCGGGAACGTCACCACGTCGTTCATCGACGAGCGGCCGCAGCTGCTGACCGCCAAGACCTCCGCCGACCGCGGCACGAAGATCGTCGAGTACCTCGCCGACGTGACGGTGAACAAGCCGCACGGCGAGCGCCCGACGACGGTGTACCCGCACGACAAGCTGCCGAAGATCGACCTCGACGTCGCCCCGCCGGAGGGTTCGCGGCAGCGGCTGCTCGCCCTCGGCCCGGACGGCTTCGCGAAGGCGCTGCGCGAGCAGAAGGCCCTCGCCGTCACCGACACCACCTTCCGCGACGCGCACCAGTCGCTGCTCGCGACGCGCGTGCGCAGCAAGGATCTGCTCACCGTCGCCGGGCACGTCGCGCGGATGACCCCGCAGCTGCTGTCGATCGAGGCGTGGGGCGGCGCCACCTACGACGTCGCGCTGCGGTTCCTGCACGAGGACCCGTGGGAGCGTCTGGCGGCGCTGCGGGAGGCGATCCCGAACATCAACCTGCAGATGCTGCTGCGCGGCCGCAACACGGTCGGCTACACCCCGTACCCGGAGATGGTCACCCGCGCGTTCGTGCGGGAGGCCACCGACACCGGCATCGACATCTTCCGCATCTTCGACGCGCTGAACAACGTCGACCAGATGCGGCCGGCGATCGACGCGGTCCGCGAGACCGGCACCGCCCTGGCCGAGGTCGCGATGTCCTACACCGGGGACCTGTCCGATCCCGGCGAGACGCTCTACACCCTCGACTACTACCTGCGCCTGGCGGAGCAGATCGTCGAGGCCGGGGCCCACGTGCTGGCGATCAAGGACATGGCCGGGCTGCTGCGCGCACCCGCGGCCGCCACCCTGGTCTCGGCGCTGCGCAGCAACTTCGACCTGCCGGTGCACGTGCACACGCACGACACCCCCGGTGGTCAGCTCGCGACGTACCTCGCGGCGTGGCAGGCCGGCGCCGACGCCGTCGACGGCGCCTCCGCCGCGCTGGCCGGCACCACCAGCCAGCCCGCGCTGTCGGCGATCGTCGCCGCGGCCGCGCACTCGGAGTACGACACCGGTCTGGACCTGCAGGCCGTGTGCGACCTCGAGCCGTACTGGGAGGCGCTGCGCAAGGTGTACGCGCCGTTCGAATCGGGCCTGCCCGCCCCGACGGGCCGGGTGTACACCCACGAGATCCCCGGCGGGCAGCTGTCGAACCTGCGGCAGCAGGCCATCGCGCTGGGTCTGGGCGACCGGTTCGAGGAGGTCGAGGCCAAGTACGCCGCGGCCGACCGGATGCTCGGCCGGCTGGTCAAGGTCACTCCGTCGTCGAAGGTGGTCGGTGACCTCGCCCTGCACCTGGTGGGTTCCGGCGTCGCCAGCGACGAGTTCGCGGCCGACCCGGCCCGCTACGACATCCCGGACTCGGTGGTCGGATTCCTGCGCGGCGAGCTCGGCACCCCGCCCGGCGGGTGGCCCGAGCCGTTCCGCTCCAAGGCCCTCGAGGGCCGCGGCGCCCCCAAGCCCGAGGTGCCGCTGACCTCCGAGGAGGAGAAGGCGCTCGACGACACCTCCAGCGAGCGGCGCGCCACCTTGAACCGGCTGCTGTTCCCCGGCCCGACCCAGGCGTTCCTCGAGCACCGGGACCGCTACGGCGACACCTCGGAGCTGTCGGCCAACCAGTTCTTCTACGGTCTGCGCCGCGGTGAGGAACACCGGGTGCGCCTGGACAAGGGTGTCGAGCTGCTGATCGGGCTGGAGGCGATCTCCGAGCCGGACGAGCGCGGCTTCCGGACCGTGATGTGCATCCTCAACGGGCAGCTGCGCCCGGTCTCGGTGCGCGACAAGTCCGTCGCCAGCGAGGTTCCGGCCGCGGAGAAGGCCGACCGCAACAACCCCGGGCACGTCGCCGCGCCGTTCGCCGGCGCCGTGACCCTCCTCGTCGCCGAGGGCGACCGCGTCGCGGCCGGTGACACCGTCGCCACCATCGAGGCGATGAAGATGGAGGCCGCGATCACCGCGCCGCGTGGCGGCACCGTCACCCGCGTCGCCCTCGCCGGCGTGTCCCAGGTGGAGGGCGGCGACCTGCTGGTCGTCGTGTCCACCGAGGAGAGCGCGGAGTGATCGGACGGTTCTCCGGGACGGTGCGATGACCCGGATCGTGGCCGGCCGGGCCGGGGGGCGGCGCCTGAAGGTGCCGCCCCGCGGGACCCGGCCCACCTCGGAGCGGGTCCGCGAGGCGCTGTTCAGTTCGCTCACGGCCCGGATGGAGCTCGACGGCGCGTCGGTGCTGGACCTGTACGCCGGCTCCGGCGCGCTCGGGCTCGAGGCGCTGTCCCGGGGCGCCGTCCACGCCTTGCTCGTCGAGTCCGACGCGCAGGCCGCCGCCGTGATCCGCCGCAACATCACCGAACTCGGTCTGCCGGCGGTGCTGCGGGCTGCGCCGGTCGCCGCCGTGCTCGGCGGTGCCCCGGACCGGGTCTACGACCTCGTGCTCGCCGATCCGCCGTACGCGGTGACCGAGCAGGCGGTGTCCGCGATGCTCACCGCCCTCGTCGACGGGGGCTGGGTGGGGGAGGGCTCGGTGGTGGTGCTCGAACGCTCCTCCCGCTCGCCGGAGACGGTGTGGCCGCAGGCCCTCGAACCGGACCGCGTTCGCAAGTACGGCGAGACCCGGATCGAGATCGCTACCTGCTACGGTTCGGACTCATGAGCAGTGCGGTCTGCCCCGGTTCGTTCGACCCCGTGACCAACGGCCACCTCGACGTCATCTCTCGGACTGCCGTGCAGTTCGACGAAGTGACGGTGACCGTCGTGATCAACCCCAACAAGCAGGGAATGTTCTCGGTTCCCGAGCGCATCGAGATGCTCACCGAAGCCACTGCCCACCTGGGCAACGTGCGCGTCGACTCCTGGCAGGGCCTGCTGGTGGACTATGCACGCGCCCACGGCATCACGGCCATCGTCAAGGGCCTGCGCGGCGCCAACGACTTCGACTACGAGCTGCAGATGGCGCAGATGAACCACAAGCTCACCGGCGTCGACACCCTGTTCGTCGCGACCAACCCGGCCTACAGCTACCTGTCGAGCTCTCTCGTCAAGGAGGTCGCCACCTACGGCGGCGACGTCGCCGACATGCTCCCGGCGACGGTGCACAAGCGGCTGCTCGCGCGGATCGCGGAGCGCACAGCGGCGAAGCGCTGATCCGGCACGGCGGCGAAGCGCTGATCCGGCACGGCGGCGAAGCGCTGATCCGGCACGGCGGCGAAGCGCTGATCCGGCACAGCGGCGAAGCGCTGATCCGGCACGGCGGCGAAGCGCTCATCCGGCACAGCGGCGAAGCGCTCATCCGGCACAGCGGCGAAGCGCTCATCCGGCACAGCGGCGAAGCGCTCATCCGGCACAGCGGCCGAGGCTGACCCCGCCCGTTCGATCGCCGACACACCGGGTCCGCGATGCGCGACTCCGGCGGCACCTGCGGCAGACTTGCATCCGGCGGCGGTCGCACCGGCCGCGCCGGGACGACGATTGGGGTTGGGCGTGTACCGGGTATTCGAGGCACTCGACGAGCTGGTCGCGATCGTCGAGGAAGCACGCAGTGTCCCGATGACCGCGAGCTGCGTGGTCCCACGCGGCGACGTACTGGACGTGCTCGACGACGTCCGCGACGCGTTGCCGGCCGAACTGGACGACGCGCAGGACGTCCTGGATCATCGGGACAAGCTCATCGGCGACGCGCGGGCCCAGGCCGACAAGACCGTCGCGGACGCCGACGCGGAGGCCCGCGAGACCCTCGACAACGCCCGCGCCGACGCGGACCGCATGCTCGCCGACGCGAAGGCACAGGCGGACCGGATGGTGCAGGAGGCCCGCGCCCACGCCGACGATCTGCTGCGCGACGCCCAGGCCGAGGCCGACGACACGATCGCCGACGCCAAGGAGCAGTACGAGTCCGTGACGGCCCGCGCGCAGGCGGAGGCCGACCGCATGATCGAGGCGGGCAAGGCCTCGTACGAGCGGTCGGTCGCCGACGGCGAGGCCGAGCAGGCCCGTCTGGTGTCGCAGACGGAGGTCGTGCAGGCCGCCCACGCCGAATCCGCGCGGGTCATCGATGCCGCCCACGCCGAGTCGGATCGGCTGCGGTCGGAATGCGACGAGTACGTCGATTCCAAACTCGCCGAGTTCGAAGACGTGCTCGGCACGACGTTGCGGTCGGTGGGCCGCGGCCGGCAGCAGCTGCGGACGGGCGCCGGTGTGCCCGACTACACGGAGGCCGAACGCCGGTCCGAGCGGCGCCGCTGACGCATCCGGCTCCCGCGCCGGGCGATTTCGTCGCGCCCGGGTCCGTCGCGTATCGTGGAGTGGTTGCCCAGTCGCCCCGTGGGGGCGGCGTCCGTCACCTGGAAAGAGGAAGAAGCATTCCCGTGTCTGCCCGCCGTCACAGCCCCCAGCATCCCGACCGGGATTCGGGTCTCGTGCTGGACGTACGCTCGCTCGGACGCCGTCCGGGCTCCATGCGCACGGTCCACACTGTGGTACCTGCGCCGTTGCGGATCGGACTCGACTCGATCGCGATCGAGGAAGGCACGGATGTGGAACTCGATCTCCGGCTGGAAGCGGTGTCCGAGGGGGTCCTCGTCACCGGGACCGTCCGTGCCGATACAGTCGGCGAGTGCTCGCGCTGCCTCGAGCCCTTCGAGGACTCGGTGGAGCTGTACCTGACGGAGCTGTTCGCCTACCCGAACAGCGTCACGGAGCAGACCACCGACGAGGACGAGGTCTACCGCCTGGTGGACGACACGATCGACCTCGAGCCGGTCATCGTCGACACCGTCGGACTGGAGCTTCCGCTGCGGCCGTTGTGTAGTGACGACTGTGCGGGACTGTGCCCCGAATGCGGCATTCGCCTGGCGATTGCGGAATCCGGGCACGGGCATGAGAGAATGGATCCTCGCTGGGCTGGGTTGGCAGCCGCTTTCGGCGCAGGCTCCGAAGAACCCAGCAGTGCATCCGACAGCAAGAACAACGAGGAGAAGTAGACGTGGCCGTCCCCAAGCGCAGAATGTCGCGTTCGAACACCCGGTCGCGGCGGAGCCAGTGGAACACCACTGCGCCGACGCTCGTCACCTGCCCGAACCGCGGCTGCGGCGAGAAGAAGCTGCCGCACGTGGCGTGCCCGTCCTGCGGCACCTACAACGGCCGTCAGGTGACCGCTGCCGTCTAGTTCTCGAATTCTGAGACATCGTGACGAGCGATTCGACCACCGCATCCGAGGGCGGCGAAGGGGAACACGCGTCCCTTCTCGCCGCCCTCGGTGTCGATGTGGATCCGGAGCTGCTGACGCTTGCGCTCACGCACCGCTCCTACGCGTACGAGAACGGTGGCCTGCCGACCAACGAGCGTCTCGAGTTCCTCGGCGACGCCGTCCTCGGCCTCACCGTGACCGAGAAGCTGTACCTGTCGCATCCGGACAAGTCCGAGGGTGAACTCGCGAAGATCCGGGCGTCGGTGGTGAACATGCACGCCCTCGCCGAGGTCGCGCGGTCTCTCGGTGACGGCGGCCTCGGGCCGCACCTGCTGCTCGGCAAAGGTGAGGAACTCACCGGTGGCCGCGACAAGCCCAGCATTCTCGCGGACGGCATGGAGTCGCTGCTCGGCGCCGTCCACCTGCAGCACGGTATCGACGTCGCACGCACCGTCGTGCTGCGCCTGTTCGCCGAACTCCTCGAGCGGGGTCCGCGGCTCGGCGCCGGTCTCGACTGGAAGACGAGCCTGCAGGAGCTGACCGCGGAACGAGGCGTCGGCGTGCCGGCGTACGAGATCACCGCCACCGGCCCGGACCACGACAAGGAATTCACCGCGACGGTGATCGTCGCGGGCGACGCCCGCGGTGTCGGCGTGGGTCGGACGAAGAAGGAAGCCGAGCAGAAGGCCGCCGCCGCGGCCTGGCAGAGCCTGTCCGACAGCGACGCCACCCCCACCGGCGCCGCCGCCGACCAGAACTGACCCGACGTGCCCGAACTGCCCGAGGTCGAGGTCGTCCGCCGCGGCCTCGACGCGCACGTCCGCGGCGCCACCATCGAGTCCGTCCAGGTGCTGCACCCGCGTGCGGTACGCCGTCACGAACCCGGCCCGCGGGATCTCGCGCTGCGGCTGACCGGGCAGACCGTGGCTGCCGTCCAGCGTCGCGGCAAATACCTGTGGCTCGTCTTGGGACCCGCCGACGTCGCACTGGTCGTCCATCTCGGGATGAGCGGGCAGATGCTGGTCCAGCCGCCGGCGGTGCCGGACGAGAAACACCTGCGCATCCGCGCCGTTCTCGACAACGGCGCCGACCTGCGGTTCGTGGACCAGCGCACCTTCGGAGGCTGGGCCCTCGCCCCGCTCGTCGAGGTCGACGGTGCCGTCCTGCCGGAGCCCGTCGCGCACATCGCCCGCGACCCCCTGGATCCGGCGTTCGACGCGGCCGCCGTGGTGAAGGTGCTGCGCGGCAAGCACACCGAGATCAAGCGCGTCCTCCTCGACCAGACCGTCGTGTCCGGCATCGGCAACATCTACGCCGACGAATCGCTGTGGCGGGCCGGCGTGCACGGCAACCGCGCGGCCGACCGGCTCGGGGGGCCGACCCTGCGGCGGCTGCTCGACGCGGCCCGCGACGTGATGGGCGAGGCGCTCGCCCAGGGCGGTACCTCGTTCGATGCCCTCTATGTCAACGTCAACGGCGAGTCCGGATACTTCGACCGGTCGCTGAACGTCTACGGCCAGGAGAACCTGCCGTGCCCACGATGCGGGACGCCGGTGCGGCGGGAGAAATTCATGAACCGCTCGTCGTTCAGCTGCCCCCGGTGCCAGCCGCCGCCACGGGGCGCACGGCGAGCCTGACTTCGGCCGTCCTCCGCGGCCGTCGAAGCGGTGAATCCGTCCCGCGATCCCTGCCGACCGTGCACAGTGGGAACGGCGGAGGAGGACGCACATGCGAACATCGAGGAGAGTCGTACCGGCTGCCGCGGCGGCGCTGGTAGTGGCACTCGCGGTCGTCGGATGCGGCACCGACGACTCGTACCCGAGCGAGTCGGCGCAGACGACCACCGAGGCAGCCCGGGAAACGGCCCCGCCGACCGGCACGGCCGAGTCCGAGCCCGGGCCGGCGGGTACCGAGACGCAGGGCACCGAGGCACAGGGCACCGAGACGACGGATGGAATCCCGGCCTATCAGCCGTCGACGCTCGTCAGCCGGGCGATCGGCTCGGCCGTCCTGACGACGTCCGACCCGATCGAGCAGGTCAGCACCTTCTACCTCGACTTCGTGGACCGGGAGGGCTGGCAGACGGTCTCCGAGAGCGTCACTCCCTACAGCACGAGTCTCACGATCAGGAAGCCGGGGAAGGGCGCCTCCATCTCGGTGTCCTCGGGCGGGGACGGGACGCTGGTCTCGATCAGCACCTATCCGTCACCCTGATCCGTCGCCCTGACGGGGCCGCCCGGCTGCCTCGGCTCGGATCCGCGCTCCGGGTGGGATACGGTGGAACCGGTGCGCCGGGAAGTCTGGTCGGCAGACGACGACTGCTGCCCGACATCCGAGGACATTCGATGACGACACCCTTCGCCCGCCTGCCGTTGCTCTCCCGTGGATCGTGGGAGGAATCCAAGCGGGTGGCCGAGATTCTCCGCAAGGAGACCGTCGGTGGTGTCCTGCTGCTCATCGGCGCGCTCGCGGCCCTGGTCTGGGCCAACACCCCGTGGTCCGACGCCTACCACAGCCTCCGCGACACCACGGTGGGGCCGTCCGCGCTGCACCTGGACCTGTCACTCGGGACGTGGGCGGCCGACGGTCTGCTGGCCATCTTCTTCTTCGTCGTCGGCCTGGAACTCAAGCGTGAGTTCGTCGCCGGCGACCTGCGGGACCTGCGGCGCGCCGCCGTGCCGATCACCGCAGCGGTGGGAGGGATGGCGGTACCCGCGGCGGTGTTCGTCGCGGTGAACCTGCGCGGCGGAGCGGACGCGCTGACCGGATGGGCGGTGCCCACCGCCACCGACATCGCCTTCGCCGTGGCCATCCTGGCCGTCATCGGGACGCATCTCCCGGCGGCCCTGCGCACCTTCCTGCTCACGCTCGCCGTCGTCGACGACCTGCTCGCCGTCACCGTGATCGCGGTGTTCTACACCGATGAGCTCGACCTGGCATATCTCGGGCTCGCGATGCTCCCGCTGCTCGCGTTCGCCGTGGCGGTGCAGCGCGGCATCCGGGCCTGGTGGCTCCTGGTGCCGCTGGCGGTGCTCACGTGGTTCCTGGTCCACGAATCCGGTGTCCACGCCACCGTGGCCGGCGTTCTGCTCGGTTTCACCGTGCCCGTCGCCCGCAGGACGCGCACCGGCACGGAGGCCATGGCCGAGCAGTTCGAGCATCGGCTCCGGCCGCTGTCGGCCGGGGTCGCCGTCCCGATCTTTGCGTTCTTCGCCGCCGGCGTGACGATCGGTGGCCTCGACGGCCTGGGTGAGGCGCTCCGCGATCCGATCTCGGTCGGTGTCGTCGCGGGCCTCGTGCTCGGCAAGGTCGTCGGGATCTTCGGCGTCACCTACCTGATGGCCCGGTTCACCCGCGCCCACCTGGACGAGGGACTGAGCTGGCTGGACGTGCTCGGCGTCGCGCTGCTCGGCGGCATCGGCTTCACCGTCTCCCTGCTGATCGGAGACCTCGCCTACGGCGCCGGCACCGTCGCGGCCGACCACGTGAAGGTTGCGGTCCTCGTCGGCTCCCTCACCGCGGCGCTCGCCGCGTCGGTGGTGCTCCGCTCCCGGAACCGCGCCTACCGCAGGATCGCGGAGCTCGAGTCTCTCGACGAGGACCAGGACGGGATCCCGGACGTCTACCAGCACTGAACCCGGCGGGGCCTGCACGACCCAGTTCTGTGCGGGAGGAATCGGCGCCGGTCGGCGATTCCCTGGGCGGAGTGATGTCCCCCACCTAGAATGGGTGGACGGACATCGCGGCCGCATCGTGTGGACCCGGCCCCGTCCACCGGCCGCCGCGGTGCATGCGGGCGATCGGAGGTGGACGTGCATCCCTCCGAACCAGGGCGGTTGCTGCCGCGCCGGGCGCATCGGGCGATCGTCGCCCTTCTGGTCCTCTTCGCTCTGCTGATCGCCGGACCCCGGCTGATCGCGGTGTACACCGATTGGCTCTGGTTCGGAGAGGTCGGCTACCGGGAAGTGTGGGGCACCATCATCGTGACCCGGTTGGTGCTGTTCGCCGCGGTCACGCTGGTGGTGACCGGTCTGCTCTTCGGGGTGACGGCGTGGGCGTACCGAGCGCGACCGTTGTTCGCCGTCGGCCCGGACGATCCGATCGAGCGGTACCGAATCGTGGTGCTGAGGCGCCCGAAACTGTTCGCGATCGGTATCCCGTTGCTGCTGGGACTGTTCTTCGGCCTGAGCGCACAGAGTCAGTGGGCCAGAGTGCAGCTGTTCCTCCACGGCGGATCATTCGGTAGCGTCGACGCGCAGTTCGGGTACGACGTCGGGTTCTACGTCTTCGACCTGCCGTTCTACCGGCTCGTGCTGACGTGGGCGTTCCTCGCGCTGTTCCTGGCACTCGTGCTCTGCACGGCCACCCACTACCTTTTCGGGGGACTACGGCTGCCGTTCGCAACCGGCGCCGGGGACCGTCGTGGTGCCACCGGCGCGGCGGGTGCGACGACGCGCGCCGCCCGAATCCAGATCGCCGTGCTCGCCGGGAGTTTCGTCGCGCTCAAGGCGGTCGCGTACTGGTTCGACCGCTACCAGCTGCTGTGGAGCGGCCGGAAGGAACCGACGTTCACCGGGGCCGGATTCACCGACATCAACGCGGTGCTGCCGGCTCGCCTGATCCTCGTGGCGATCGCCGTGCTGTGCGCGGCAGCGTTCTTCGCTTCGATCCTGCTGGACGACCTGCGGGTGCCGTTGATGGCAACCGCGCTGCTGGTCCTGTCGTCGATCGTCGTCGGCGGGATCTTCCCGGCCCTCACGGAGCAGTTCTCGGTGCGCCCGAACGCGGCCGATCGCGAGAGCCCGTACATCGAGCGCAACATCGCCGCGACCAGGCAGGCGTACGGGATCGAGGCCGATCGCGTCGAGTACCTCGACTATCCCGGGGTCGGAACCCGGCCGCCGCGCGAGATCCCGGCCGACGTCACCACGATCGCCAACGCCCGGCTGCTGGACCCGAACGTGCTCTCGAGGACCTTCACCCAGCAACAGCAGCTGAAGAACTTCTACGGTTTCACTCCGCAACTGGACATCGACCGGTACACCATCGACGGGGAGGTCGGCGACTACATTGTCGCCGCCCGAGAACTGTCCCCGAAGAGCCTGAGCGGCAATCAGACCCAATGGATCAACCGGCACACCGTCTACACCCACGGCAACGGATTCGTGGCGGCGCCGGCGAACCGGGTCAACGCCGCCGTCCGGGACGCAGCCGCGGCCGGAAGCGGCAGCGACAGTGGATACCCCATCTACACGGTCAGTGACATCGCTTCCCAGGCCTCCGGTCGGCAACTGATCCCGGTCGAGCAGCCGCGCATCTACTTCGGCGAGCTGATCGCGGCGTCGGACCCGGACTACGCGATTGTCGGCGGGTCCGCCGGTGCGGCGCCGCGCGAGTACGACACGGATACCTCGCAGTACACTTACACCGGCAGCGGGGGCGTGCCGATCGGAAGCTGGATCAACCGGCTGGCGTTCGCGGTCCGGTACGGCGAGCGCAACATCCTGTTCTCCGGCGCCATCGGAGCGGACTCGAAGATCATCTTCGATCGCGATCCGAAGACCCGCGTGGAACGGGTCGCGCCGTGGCTCCGCACCGACGGCAATCCGTACCCGGCGGTCGTGGACGGACGGATCGTCTGGATCGTCGACGGGTACACCACCCTGGCGCACTACCCGTACGCCCAGGCCGGCGCGTTGCCCGACGCCCACGTCAGCGATACCGGCCGGCTGCTTCCGGGTGAGCCCCTCTCCTACATCAGGAACTCGGTCAAGGCCACCGTGGACGCCTACGACGGCACCGTCACCCTCTACCAGGTGGACACGAACGACCCGGTGCTCGCGGCGTGGATGGGGGCCTTTCCCGGCGCCGTGCAACCGCCGGAATCGATCACCCCGGAATTGCGCTCCCACTTCCGTTACCCCGAGGACCTCTTCGGTCTTCAACGGGACCGGCTCGCCAAGTACCACGTCGACGACCCGCGGGAGTTCTTCACCAACAACGCGTTCTGGTCCGTCCCCAGCGACCCGACCTCCGAGGCCGTGGGGTCGCAGCCGCCGTACTACGTGCTGGTCGGTGACCAGGAGAGCGCGGCACCGTCCTTCCGTCTCGCCAGCGCGATGGTCGGGTTCAACCGCGAGTTCCTCTCCGCCTACATCTCGGTGAACTCCGACCCGGACGGCTACGGCCGGATGGAGGTGCTGCAGCTGCCGACCGACACGCAGACCCAGGGGCCGCAACAGACCCAGAATTCGATGATCTCCGACACCCGGGTGGCCTCCGAACGCACCCTGCTCGAGCGGTCCAATCGGATCCACTACGGCAATCTGCTGACGCTGCCGATCGCGGACGGCGGGGTGCTCTACGTCGAGCCCCTGTACACCGAACGCCTCACCAGCACCGCCGACGGTTCGACCTTCCCGCAACTGTCGCGAGTGCTGGTCAGCTATCGCGAACCCAGCGCCGGCGGCGTCCGCGTCGGATACGCACCCACCCTCGCCGAGGCCCTCGACCAGGTCTTCGGTGCGGGGACGGGCCGGATGGCGACGGCGCCCGGCGGCGACGCCGCGACCCCGCCACCCCCCGATCCTGCGGCGACCGCTCCGCCACCCGAGGAGGGCGCGACGGTGCCGCCACCCACCGCGCCGCCCGCAGAGCCGACCCCGGAGCAGCTCACCGCTGCCGTCCTCGAACTGAACAGCGCCCTGGCTGATCTGCGCGACGCCCAGCGCACCGGCGACTTCACGTCGTACGGCGCCGCACTCGACCGGCTCCAACGTGCCATCGACAACTTCCTGGCCGCCGGGGGCAGCCTCAACTGAGGTGTTGCTGTCCGACGCTTCTAACCTGTCAAGCGGCCGCGGTGCGCCGTGAGTCGGTCCGTGCGGTCTCTTCGTCGTAGGTGGTGTGATGAGCAGGGCAACCGTGGAGAATGCCGACGAGGCGGTTCGTCAAAGCACGATGTGGCGGGTGGCGCCGCCGGCACGGTGCCGGCCGTAGTAGGGGCGGGCGCCCGGCAGAGGCCTTGAGTGCAGCGAAGGCCTGCGGATAGAGCGCATCACCCAACCGTCGGTTCCGGGCGAGCACGACCCGTTTGATGCCGGAGGCTCGGGTCACCGGCGCCATGCCAGAGTAGTTTCCTCCGGGCTCGGACATCGGCCCAGCGTCCCGGATCATCCCCAATTTCTGCGAGCACCCAGGCACCGAGAACCACTCCCAGACCAGGCGGGCTCAGGTAGATCTCGGCGCCCGGGTGTCGACCAGAACCCGCCTTCACCTGTTCCTCCAGTCCGGCGATCTGTCGGGCCATCTCAGTAGTGACGGCGACCAATGCCGAGACGGCGGCGGCGTAGGTGTCGCCCGCACCGGCTCGGGCCGGCAGTTGCTCACTGCGCAAGCAGCGACGATCTCGGTGGCGCGAGTTCGGACGTATCGCTGTCGGCCGACTCTGCGGACCAGGGCCTCGACTCGCGTGACGGTGAATGCGAACCCCTGCTCCGGGCTGGGTGCGACGGACAGCACGGCGTGGGCATCACGTCCGGCCAAGGCGTCGAAAGCAGCCGCCGCGACCGGGTAGTACTCGCGCAGCATCGACCCGGTCATGGACGTGTTGCGCTGCCGGGTCCAAATCGTCGCCCTCCATCCAGCCTCCGAATACCCTGGGAAAGAGGGAGGGATCACCGTGCGATACGACGACTGGGGCGCCCGGTCGCCGCAGTGGGCGGGGTTGCGCAGCGTGTCGACGAGCGTGTGCGGCGTGCCCGTGCACTATGTCCGAGCGGAGCCCGCGTCGACCGCGCCTCCCGACGCGCCGGTTCACCTGCTGGTGCCCCCGATGACCGGTAGCGCGAGCATGTGGCTCGATCTCGTTCCTCCCCTGCGCCGGCTCGGGCCGGTGATTTCCGTCGACCTCCCGGGGACGATTGTCGGCCACACCGGTGATCCGTATCGGCATGGGCCACGCGCGGACCTGGACGCTCGCTTCGTGGCGGCCTTCGCCCGGCAGCTCCGCCTCGAGAGCCAGGTGCTGCTGCACGGCTGGTCGACGGGTGGCCCGGTGGCGGCGCTGGCCGCCACGATGATGCCCGAGAAGACTCGGGGAGTCGTCTTGGTGGCTCCGGCGCTGCCGTGGCGCCGGACGTCACCAGCCGAGGCATTCGGGTGGCAGACGCTGGGACGTCTCGTCGTCGCAGCCGGCCCGCCCACGACACGCCTGGTGCTGCGACTGGCGGGCCGGCGCATACTGGACGCCAAGCGAACCGCGATCGAAGACGCGGGCTCCATCTCCGGTGGCCGGACCGACCTCCTCGGTGGAAACCGGGGCCGTGTCTCACGAGCACAGGTCGACCTGTGGCTCGATGACCTCGAGGCGGCCCGCGAGCACCCGGAACGGCTCGCGGGCACGGCCACGGCGTTCGCGTCGATCGTCAAAGCCATGTTCATCACGCAGAAGCCGACGAACGAGGCTCTCGATTCCGTGCAGATGCCCGTACTCGTGCTGTGGGGAAGCGACGATCACCTTGTCGACCCCACGTCGCTCATGCAGCACGCCCGACGGCCGGGCTGGACACCCCGCCCCATCGAGGACGTCGGCCACCTGCTTCCCGTCGAGGCGCCCGACCTCTACGCGCAGGCAGTCTGCCAGTGGCTCTCCGACAGCCTCGAGATTCCCGGATTCGGGCGTCCTACGTAGATCGGTGTCTTCCCGACCCCAGCAGAACGGCACCGCGGAGACCAGTCCCTCACGGCTCGGGGATCGGCCTACGCGAATCAGGCACTGACACGCCGTTGAGAACCCGCAGCTCGGAAGCACCGATAAGTGACACCGAGCAGTGGAACCTACATGAGGGCCCTGCCGTCGTCCGGCCCGCGGCCCGCCCGTCGTTCGGCCGGAGCCGCGCCCCATAGCCGCCCTCCGGCCTCCGTCAGGCGGCCGCCCGACGCGGTGGTCGCCGGGCACACCCGTTCGGCGAGGTCCGTCTTGCCCCGATGCAGGCGATGCACGTCCTCTAGGGCGCATCCGCCGCGGCGCAGCGGCGCTTCGGGTGGGTCGCCGAACGCGCAAGGTGCCGGTGGGATCCGGCCGCGACGAGCGACCCGTGCTTGTCAACCGTCCGGTTGCTTGTTGTCGGCGATGCCGACGAGCCGGTCCAGTGCGTCGGTCGTGGTGGCCGCCAGTTCGAACGGGTCGAGAACGAGGTCGGCGCCGGCGGTGAGGAGCCGTTCGGAGTCCTGGCTGCCGTGGGCGGTGACGGCGACCTTGCCGTGGAACCCGTGGTGACTGCCGCAGCCGGGTCGCGAGCAAGCCTGCCAGTGCAGCGAGGGCGAGGATCGTGGCGACGAGCGGGAAGGAGTGCAGGTCCATGAGAGGTCACCTACTCACGACTCGTCCGGCGGGGCGAGGGTCCCGGCCACCGGAAGGTCCGCGCTCCCTCGTGCGGCCCGGGCGCGCAGGGACTTGTCGACGGCGACGACGAGCACCGCGAGCGTGGCGAGGCCGACGATGCGCAACCATGCTTGCGCGTCGATCGGAGCGGTCTGGAAGAGGGTGTTCATGGCGGGCACATAGGTGATGGCGAGCTGCGCGACTGTCTGGGCGAGCACCCCGACGAGGATCCACCGGTTGCCGAAGAACCCGATCCGCCATACCGACGCCGTGAGCGAGCGGCAGCTGAAGAGGTAGAACAGCTCCACCGCCACGACGAGGTTGACGGCCGAGGTTCGTGCCTCGGCGAGGTCGGCACCGATGCCGAGCTCCCACTCGAACAGCCACCACGCGCCGCCCACGATGAGGCCGGACACCAGCAGGATCCGGGTGACGAGCGCGCCGGTCAGCAGCGGCCGCGTGGGATCCCGTGGGGGCCGGGTCATCGTGTCGGGTTCCTTCGGCTCGAACGCCAGCATGAGACCCAGTGCGACGGCGGTGGTCATGTTGATCCACAGGATCTGGGTGGGCAGGATCGGCAGGGTCGTCCCGAAGACGATCGCGGCGAGGATGACCAGGCCCTGACCGAGGCTGGTGGGAAGCACCCACACGATGAACTTCGTGAGGTTGTCGAAGACGCCGCGGCCCTCCTCCACGGCGGCCTCGATGGTGGCGAAGTCGTCGTCGGTGAGCACCATGTCGGCGGCCTCCTTGGCCACTTCCGTTCCACCGTGGCCCATGGCCACCCCGATGTCGGCCTGCCGCAGGGCGGGAGCGTCGTTGACGCCGTCGCCCGTCATGGCGACGACGTGGCCACGTTCCTGCAGGGCCCCGACCAACCGGAGCTTCTGTTCGGGGGAGACCCGTGCGAACACCCGGGCCCGGTCGACCGCGTCCGCGAGTTCCTCGGCCGGGATCGCGTCGAGATCCTGTCCGGTGAGCACGAGTCCGTCGTCGGCCTCGCCGATCAACCCGAGCTGCCGGGCGATCGCCGCTGCGGTGGCCGCATGGTCGCCGGTGATCATCTTGACCGCGATGCCGGCGACGTGGCACGCACGTACGGCGTCCACGGCGGCCTGCCGGGGCGGGTCGAGCATCGCGTGCAGGCCGGCGAACACCATCTCGCCGGAGACCACCGACAGGTCGAACTCCGCCTCCGCATCGATCGCGCGGACGGCCGTGGCCAGCACACGCAGCCCTTGCCGCGCCAGGTCCTCGGCGGCCCCCTGGACCGAGTCCCGGTCCAGGGGAAGGAGGCTGCCGTCGGAACCCATGCCGTAGCGGCAACGTTCGAGGATCCGCTCGACGGCCCCCTTGGCGAGCACGACCCGCTCACCCGTGCGGGGCTCGGCGTGCAGCGTCGCCATGAACTGGCGTTCGGAACTGAAGGGGATGGTGCCGATGCGGGGGTGCCCGGCGCGGACGTCCTCGGGTGCCAGGCCGGCCTTGCCCGCGACGACGAGCATCGCGGCCTCGGTGGGATCACCGACGACGGACCACCGCCCGTCCCGCCGGTCGAGGTGTGCGTCGTTGCATCCGGCACCCGCCACGATCGTCCACCGCAGGGCCTCGTCCGAATCGGGTGCGGCCACGGCGCCGGCGGAATCGTGGACCACGCCCTCGGGCGCGTATCCCGAACCGGTCACGGAATACAGGGAGTGCACCGTCCACAGGTGGCGCACCGTCATCTGGTTCGCGGTGAGTGTTCCGGTCTTGTCCGAACAGATGACGGTCGTGCTGCCGAGCGTCTCGACGGCGGGCAGCCGGCGGATCACCGCCCGGCGCCGGGCCATCCGGGCCACACCGATGGCCATCGTGATGGTGACGACCGCGGGAAGCCCTTCCGGGATGGCGCCGACCGCAAGCGCCACCGCGGCGGTGAACGTTTCCGGCGCGTCCTGACCGCGGACGAGACCGATCGCGAAGGTCGCCGCCGCCAGCACGACGATCGCCACGGTCAGAACCCTGCTGAACGAGGCCAGTTTGGCGGTGAGCGGCGTGGCCAGCACGTCCGCGGCCCCGACGAGGCGATGGATCTCCCCGAGTTCGGTCCGGTCGCCGGTCGCAACGGTGACCCCGGCACCCGCCCCGGCCGTCACCAACGTGCCCGAGTGCACCATGTTGCGGCGATCCGCCACCGGCGTGGCAGGCGGCAGTACCACCTCGTCCTTGACGACCGGAACGGACTCCCCGGTCAGTGCGGACTCGTCGATCTGCAATTCGGCGACGCGGATCAGGCGCAGGTCTGCGGGAACCTTGTCGCCGGCCTCGAGGACGACGAGATCGCCGGGTACGAGGTCGTCCGACGGCAGGGTCTGCTGGCGTCCACCGCGGATCACGCGTGTCTGTGTGCGCACCATGGACCGGAGTGCGTCGAGCGCCGCTTCGGCCTTGGACTCCTGGACGAAGCCGACGGTGGCGTTGACCAGGACGACCGCGAGGATGACGGCCGAGTCGACGTATTCGTCGAGCCACAGCGTGATCGCCGCTGCGGACAGCAGCACATAGATGAGGGGATTGTGGAACTGGCGCAGAATCCGCCGCAGCAACCCGTGGCCCGAGGCCGCCGGCAGCACGTTGGGCCCGAATCGTTCCAGCCTGCGGGTGGCCTCGTCCGCGTCGAGGCCGCGATGCGGATCGGTCTCGTGCAGGAGGACGACCTCGTGGACCGACAGGTCGTGGTGCGTATTGACGGGCGACGGATCGACGGGCAGGACCATGATGCGACCTCCGGCATCGGTTGCGGGCGCGACGGGGGCAGGAACGGGATCAGTCCGGCACGCGCCGGATGCAGAGCAGTCGGTCGTCGGCTCCGATGGTGGCGGCCTCCGGTGATCCGACGTGCAGCCGCCGGCCGTCACGGACGATCCCGAGCACGATGTCGGTCAGGTGGCGGGGGGATTCGCCGATCTCGGCGGCCTCGGCCGCCCGTTCGGTGATGGCGAACCCGGCCTCGGGGGTGAGCAGGTCTTCGACCATCTGCACCACGCCGGGTGTGGCCGTCGCGACGCCCAGCAGCCGCCCGGCGGTTTCGGAGGAGACGACCACGGTGTCGGCCCCGGACCGGCGGAGGACGTGGGTGTTTTCGGACTCGCGAACGGCGGCGACGATCTTCGCAGCGGGCGCGAGTTCGCGGGCGGTGAGGGTGACGAGCACTGCGGTGTCGTCGCGATCGGCGGCAACGACGATCGAGGTGCAGTGCGGATCCCCGGCCAGGCGCAGCACGTCCGATCTCGTGGCCGAGCCCTGCACCGTCACCAGACCCTGTCCGGCGGTGGCCTCGAGTATCAGTGGGTCGGTGTCGACGACCACGATCTCGGACGGCGGGACGCCGTCCCCGAGCATCGCGTCCACTGCGGCACGGCCCTTGGTGCCGTAACCCACGACGACCGTGTGGTTGCGCGCCCGGCGTCGCCACTGCTGGATACGGAACGCCTGCCGCGAGCTCTCGGTCAGAGCCGAGAGCGTGGTGCCGACCAGGACGATGAGGAAGAAGACCCGTAGCGGAGTGATGATCAGGATGTTGACCAGGCGAGCCTGTTCGGTGATCGGAGCGATGTCGCCGTAGCCGGTGGTCGACAGCGACACCGTCGCGTAGTAGATGCAGTCCAGCAGGGACAGCTCGTCGTCCTGGTTGTCGGTGTAGCCGTCGCGGTCCAGGTAGACGACGAGCACCACCAGGGCCAGGGCGATCAGGGCGTAGCCGATCCGGCGGACGATGGCCCGGCCGGGACTGGTCTGCGACTGCGGGACCCGCAGGACGCCCACCAGCGCGAAGCCCGGGCGTTCGGTGAGCACGTCGGCGCCCGTCAACCGAGCACGCCACCTAGCCGGCATCGTGAAACCTGTGCATGCGTGGTCGCGCGATGTTCGATGTGCTCATCCGCCGAGTACCCGGCTCGGAACCCGACCTGCGAACGAATCCTGGTCCACGGTGCCCTCCCTGGTCGTGAAATGCGAACGCCACTCGCCGACCAGACTTCCCGGCACTCCGGGCATCACCCTATCGTGCGGGCGGTCCGGATCGACGGGACTTCGGCCCCTTGGGGAGTCCTAGTGCACGAGGGCGAGCCGGCGCCACGACCACAGCGTCAGGCCCGCCGAGACGGCAGGAACGACGAGGGCGAGCGCGAGTTGCGGACCGGTGACGGAACCGGCCTGCGGTCCCGCCGCCCACAGGCCCGGAGCCGAGAACGGGAACCAGCCGCCCGCTCCGGCCATGACCGCCATCTGGGCGACGACCACCACGGCGATGATCGTCCCGACCGCGGGCAGGTATCCCCGCGCAACGGTGGCGACCCAGGCGCAGGGGAATGCGAGCCCCGCGGTGAGCAGGGCGACGGCGAGGAATCTGCCCACGAGCGCCGGCGTCCCCGGGTCGAGGGGCTCGTCGTCGACGAGCGTTCCCGCCACCACCGCCAGTGCGGCGCCCAGCGCGAGGCTGGTGGCGGCCGCCCACGACAGCAGGATCAGCAGCTTTGCGGCGGCGAGGGCCGGGCGGGAGACCGGCGCGGCCCACAGACCGGTGATCGTTCCGTCGGTGAACTCGCGGCCGAAGACCCAGCCGATGACCACACCGAATCCGAGAAGCCCGCCCACCGAGACGATGGTGTCGGCTGCGGCGAACAGTCCCGCTCGGCCGCCGTCGCCGACGATGGTCTGCGCCTTACCCGCCATCACCGCGTTGGCACCGTGCACGGACTGCAGGGTCAGCACGCACATGGTCACCACCCCCGTCGTGAGAAGGGCGGGGGTGACCCATACGGGGCGTGCCCGCCGGAACTTGGCCCACTCGACCGTCAGCGCGGCCCGGATCTGCTCGGAGGTGGTCATCGTCGCGCCTCGCTGTCGCGGTACACCAGGTCGAAGAACTGCCGCTCGAGATCGATTCCGTCCGGGTCGAGGGAGCCGACGACGCGTCCCTCGTTGACGGCTGTGATGCGGTCGGCCACGCGGGCGACCTCGTCGAGATGGTGGCTGGACACCAGCGTCGCCGCGCCGCGCTCCCGGCTGCGCTGCAGCAGCGTGCGCAGCAGCATGATCCCGGCCGGATCGAGCGCATTGGTCGGCTCGTCCAGGATCAGCACATCCGGGTCCGCGATCAGCGCCGCGGCCAGACCCAGCCGCTGCCGGTTGCCGAGGGAGAGTTTCCGTGCGCTGGTCCGCGCCCACCGGGACAGGACCAGTTCCTCGATCCACCGGTCGGCCGCGGCGGTGGCGCCCGCCGCGGACAGGCCGGCGAGGCGGCCCGCGATGCGCAGGTTCTGCGCGACGGTCAGTTCGGGATAGGCCAGCGGTGTTTCGACCAGGTGCCCGACGCCCGTCCAGTGCCGCGCCGGCATCGTCGACGGCGCCAGGCCCCGCACGCGCACGATTCCGTCGTCGGGCTCGATCATGCCGAGGAACAGGCGCATCAACGTCGTCTTTCCCGCCCCGTTGAGGCCCACGAACGCGTGTACCTCGCCCGCCCGCACCTCGGTGGTGACGCCCTCGAGTACCGGCGCGGAGCCGTAGCGTTTGCACACGTTCCGGCACTCGAGCACGACGTCGCCGACCTCGGTCACGGCACCTCCCGTGGCTGCCGTGAGGGACGGGCCTCCGGTGCGAGCTGGTGCAGGGCCGACGCAATCCGGTTGCCGAGAGCCTCGTCGCCGGTTTCTGCCCAGTCCGTCAGCGCCGCCATGAGTGCGCCCATGCAGGCCCCGGCGGCCACTGCGGCCTCGAGTCGTCGTGTCCCCGGTTCGGCGAGCGCGGCGGCGACGGCCTCCTGGGTGCGCAGGGTGTTCTCCCACATCCGCGCGCGCAGCCGGGGGTGTGCCGCGACGATCCGCAGGCGAGTGCGCACGTCCCCGAGATCCGTCTCGGGAATCAGCGCCCAGGCGTCGAGGATCCCCCGGCACGCCCGTTCCAGCGGGCTCCGGTCCGCCGGCTGCGCGGCCACGGCGTCCGCAATGACAGGGTCGTAGGGATCATCAAGCAGAACAGCGTCTTTGGATGGAAAGTACCGGAAGAAGGTCATGTGCGACACCCCGGCGGCGGAGGCGATCCGGTCGACGGTGACGGCGTCGTAGCCGTCCTCGGTGAACAGCTGCACCGCCGTTGCCTGGATGCGCTGCCGGGTCCGCTCGGACTTGGACACCCCATAATGTTAGCCACTAACAGTTCGGGCGATCAAGGGGTGTGCCGCCACTGCCCGGTCCACCCGGCGGGTTCTCACGTACTCACGACGTCGCGCTTCCGGAACGCGGCCAGCCCTGCCGCCGTGACGAGCGCGGTGAGAACGACGAGAGCGACGAAGGAGCCCGCGGCGAACGGTTCGAGCGGCATCTGCCGGACATGGTTCAGCGGGGAGAGGACGCCGGCGCTGTCGGGCAGGTCGAGGATCGGTCCGAAACTGCCCACCAGGTAGCCGTAGACGACCAGCACCCAGACCAGATCGAAGGCGCGGGGGGCGAGACCGAACAGCGCCGCTCCGATCGCCGCGATGCCGAGGACGGCGGGGGCGTATCCGAGATGCGCCCATACCGATGCGGGCACCCGAGTCGGCTCCCCGGTGGACGCCGCGGCCCCGAGCCCGGTCCCCACGCCGGCGAGTGCGAGGAGTGCCACCACGCCCAGAGCGGTCACGGACAGCCCCGCTGCCATCCATCCGGCACGGCTCGTAGCTGTCGCCAAAACGGGCTCGATCCGGCCCGACTGCTCCTCGCCCCGCAGGCGGCGGACGGACAGGATCGCGAAGCAGGAGGCGAGGAAGGCCGTCGTGTATCCGGTCAGGCCCAGGAAGCCGTCGACGAGATTCGCGGCCGAACCACCCATGAGCGCAAGAATGTCCTCGGGCAGGTTCGCAAAGCTCTCGGCGATCGAGCCGGTCAGGGAGCCGTAGAACGACCCCATCAGCGCCAGGCCCGCGCCCCACCCGGCGATGCTGCCGCGCTGCTGCCGTAGCGCCAGGGCGAACGGGTTCGCCAGCGCCGGTGCCGCCTCGGCCCGGCCCGGCCGTGGCGGCACCAGTCCGGCCCCGAGGTCGCGACGGTCCACGACACGGTACGCGGCCGCCGCGGCGGCCGCCGCGAACCCCAACGACAGGGCCAGCGGGCCCCATCGCGGATCGACGAATGCTCGCGTCTGCTGCGACCAGGCGACGGGGGACAGCCAGGACACCGCGCTGCCGTGCCGCTCCAGGACGTCGCCGACGCCCCGCACGACGAAGGCCGTTCCCAGCGCCGCTGCGGCCAGTCCTGTGGCGGTGCGCCCGTGTTCGCGCACCTGGCACACCAGGGCGGTGAGCGCGGCGAAGAACAGCCCCAGCGCCGCGAACCCGGCCGTGAACAGCACCGCCCCGCCGGCGTCCACCCCGGTGGCCGTCATTGCCGCGCTGCCCGCCACGACGAGGGCGGCGTTCGCGACGACTGCGGTCGCCAGGGCCGCGGTCAGCGGGGCGCGCCGGCCCACCGCGCCGGCCAGGACGAGTTCGGTGCGACCGTTCTCCTCCTCGCCCCGTGTGTGCCGGACGACGAGGAGAATGTTCATGAACGCGGCGGCGACCAGCAGGTACAGCCCGTACTGGTTCGCGACGAACGCCTCGAGCGTGGGGTCGTCCATGCCGTAGCCGGGACCCGACATCATCACCCCTGCCGGGTTGTCGGCGAAACCGGCCACGCCGCGGAGGTCCTCGGCGGCCGGATACGCCAGCTGCAGGGCGGCGACGAAGTACGCCGCCAGGGCCGAGATGCCGATCACCCACAGCGGCAGCTTGATTCGATCCCGGCGCAGGTCGAAGCGGACGAGGGACGCGGTCCCGGTGAAGGTGTTCATCGCACGCCGCCCACGCCGGCGATCTGTCGATCGCTGCCGTAGTGGCGCACGAACAGCTCCTCGAGCGACGGCGGTGCGCTCTCGAGGCTGCGGACGCCGTACTCCGCGAGCCGGCGGACCACCTCGTCGAGGTGAGCGTTATCGACCTCGAACACGGTGTGCCCGTGCTCGTTTCGCAGCGCGTGCACGCCCTCGGCCTGCGCCAGGCCGGACGTGTCGAGGTCGGTGCGGACCGTGATCGTCGACCGGGTGAGATGCCGCAGCTGGGCCAGCGACCCGGATTCCACGGTACGTCCGTCCCGGATGATGGTCACGGTGTCGCAGAGCTTTTCCACCTCGGCGAGGATGTGACTCGACAGCAACACCGACGAGCCGCGCTGCTTCGCTTCGGCAACACAGTCCTGAAACACCCGTTCCATCAACGGGTCGAGGCCGGACGTCGGTTCGTCGAGGACGAGGAGCTCCACGTCCGAGGCGAGTGCCGAGATCAGCGCCACCTTCTGGCGGTTGCCCTTGGAATAGGCGCGGCACTTCTTGCGAGGGTCGAGTTCGAAGCGTTCGACCAGCTCGGTGCGGCGCGCACGGTCGGCCCCTCCCCGCAGGCGGCACAGGAAGTCGATGGCCTCGCCGCCGGTGAGCGACGGCCACAGGTCGACGTCGCCCGGGACGTACGCGAGGTGCCGGTGCACTTCGACGGCGTCGCGCCACGGATCGAACCCGAGCACGGATGCGGAGCCGCCGTCGGCGCGCAGAAGCCCGAGCAGGATCCGGATGGTCGTGGACTTGCCGGCACCGTTGGGGCCGAGGAAGCCGGCCACTTCACCGCGGCCGACGTGCAGGCTGAGACCGTCCAGCGCGGTCGTGGCGCCGAACGTCTTGGTGAGGTCGTGGACCTCGACGATCGTGTTCATGATTGTGTCCTGGGGTAGGCGGGTTCCGGATCAGGAAGGGGGAGCCGCGGATTCGCCGCCCCCGGCGCCCGCCGGCGGGTCCGGGACGTACATCAGGTAGTCGTCGAGCAGCTTGCGGCTGGTGAGCAGACCCTCGGAATACAGCTCGAGGGCCGGTGCGGTGACGGTCTCGGTCAGGTGCCGGAAGAACCCGGTGAAGTCCCCGCCCCGCAGGAGTTCCGGGTGCAGGGTCATCTGCAGCAGCATCGACCCCACGCTCATGCCGGTGAGCAGGCGGGCCCGGGCGCGGTTGTCCCGGGAGGGCCGGATCAGCCCGTTGCGTTCGCCCTCTGCGAGGTAGTCGACCACGTCGTCGACCAGGTGATCGAAGAACTCCGCCGCGCTTTCGCCGCCGGCCTGGAAGGTGCGGGCGACGTAGACGGCGAGCGGGGCGTACTGCTCGGCCCGCCCGAGTTGCGCCAGCCACGGACCGGAGTCGCCGGTGGCGAGGGTCGTCCGCTTGGAATCGCGGATCTGTCCCAGGACCCACTCGTCGCACGCACGTCGCAGGTCCTTCTTGGACCCGAAATGGTGCACGATCAACGCCCCGCTCACCTCCGCGTCCGCGGCGATGGTCCGCAGGCTCGCGTCGAAGCCGTCGCGAGCGAAACGGAGGATTGCGGCCTCCCGGATGCGCGCCGCGGACGTGAGGTCCCGGCGATCGGCTGCCGAGAGGCGACCCGGCGTTGAACGCATGGTCAGTATATTAACCGCGTGTTCAATCGTCGGCAAGAGCCGGGAGGAGGCCCGCCCCGACGCGCCTACGGCGGACCCTTCACGCGGGCGTTGTCGAGCATGCGCATCACCCTCGTCGCGCTCACCCCGTGCACGAGGACGGAGAGGACGACGGTGAAGGCGACGGCGGCCCACAGCTCCTGCTCCTGCGCGATGTCGAGCTCCGCCGCCGCGTACGCGAGGTAGTAGACGGAGCCGATCCCGCGCACGCCGAAGAAGGCCGTGACGCGGCGTTCGCGGACATCCATCTCGTCACAGCCCAGGAGCGAGACCCAGCCGACCACCGGCCGGATCACGAGGACCAGGGCGGCGCCGACGAGAACCGACCCCCACGACAACTCGGCGAGCAGGCCGGTGGTGAGGCCCGCCCCCAGCAGGAGCAGGACCGCCAGCGTGAGGACGTGCTCGAGCTGCTCGATCAGGCTGTGCATCTCGGCGTGGTACTCGTGTGCGCGTTCGATGCGCCGCATGGCCACGGCACACACGAACACGGCCAGGAAGCCGTAGCCGCCGACCAGTTCGGCGATTCCGTACACCGCGAACGTGGCGGCGAGCGCGACGATCGGTTCGCCCCGGTCGGCCAGCCGGACGTGCTCGACGGGGAAGTGGAACACCGCCCGCCCGACGAGATGGCCCGCCAGCCCTCCCACCACGGCGCCCAGGACGATCTTGCCGAGCAGCTCCCACAGCACCCAGGAGATGATCCAGTCCTCGATCGGTCCCTTCGTGAACAGGAACAGCGCGAGGTAGACGAACGGGAACGCCAGCGCATCGTTGAGGCCGGCCTCGGAGGTGAGCGCGAACCGCACTTCGTCGTCTTCGCGGTGGGAACCCTCCCCGGACGTGGGGCCCTCGACCTGCACGTCGGACGCCAGCACGGGATCGGTGGGAGCCAGGGCGGCCCCGAGCAGTACCGCGGCCGCGGGGGTGAGGGCCGCGGCCCACCAGCCCAGCACCGCGACGGCCGCGATGCCGAGGGGCATCGCGATCAGCAGCAGCCGCCGGGTGGACTTCCACGACCGCCACCCGAGGGGACGGTCGATCGCGAGGCCCACGCCCATGAGCGCGACGATCACGCAGACCTCGCTGAGGTACTCCGCCACGGCCGGGTGCCCGCCGGGAGTGAGGGCTTCGGCGTTGTCGAACAACAGCCCCAGCACCGCGCCGGCCACCAGCACGATCATGGGTGCCGAGATCGCCCGGTTGTGGAACAGCCGCGGCACGGTGACGGCGAGAAGCAGCGCGAGCCCGGCGGAAACGTAGATGATCGCGGTGTCCAGTGCCGTGGCCTTCGTTCGCTGCGACGTGGTCGGCGCAAGGATGCCCAGGCGACCGTCGTCCGAAACGCGCGCCCCCGCGCCACCGGGTCCCGGTCAGATGTCGAAGAACACGGTCTCGATCCCGCCTTCCGGGGTGTCCTGCAGACGCACGTCGAAGGTGTAGACCACCTTGCCGTCGCGTTCGGAGCGCTTCGCGATCAGCGTGTCGCGGCGGACCTCCCACTCGATCCCGTCGAGTACGGGGTCGGCGGCGTTGGCGTCGGCCTCGTCGTCGAAGTAGACCCGGGTGTGCAGGCCGATGTTGATGCCCCGTGCGAACAGCACCATGAGGATGTGCGGGGCCTGGAACCCGCCGACGTTCGCCGGCACCGGTCCCGGTTTGATCGTCTCGAAGGTGTAGACGCCGGTGTCGAAGTCGCCGCCCGTGCGGCCCCAGCCGCGGAAGGTCGGATCGATCGCCCTGTCCTGGGCGTGTCCGTCCTGGGTGTCGCCGGGGTGGGCGTACCTGCCCGCGGCGTTGGCCTGCCAGATCTCGATCAGCACGTCGCGCACGGGCGTGCCGGTGCCGTCGAAGACGCGGCCCTCGAGGGTGATGTGCTCGCCCTTCGTCTCCGGGGCGGTCAGCACGTTGCCGAAGTTGTTGTCGAAGATGTCGAACCCGGCCTGCTGCGGTGCGAGCCCGATGTGGACGTACGGGCCGCCGGTCTGCGAGGGGGTCTCCGGGCGGCGCTCGATCATGCTGTGCGGGGAAAGGCTCATCGGGGGGCTCCGGGGAGGTTGGCGTTGTCGAAGAAGGTGGCGCGGCGGCCGCGCAGGGTGAGGTCGAAGCGGTAGGTACGCGCGTCGAAGGGGGCGTTGTTGGCGGGATCCTCCTGCGCGATCAGGCTGCGCAGCTGGTCCAGCGTCGGGATGGTCTTCGCGATGGGGCAGCGCTCGATGAGCGGGTCGCCCTCGAAGTACATCTGGGTGATCAAGCGCTGCGCCCAGCCGGTGCCGTGGATCGAGAAGTGGATGTGGGCGGGCCGCCAGGCGTTGGTGCTGTTGGCCCACGGGTACGGCCCGGGCTTGATGGTGCGGAAGAAGTAGTAGCCGTTGTCGTCGGTGATCATGCGGCCGCAACCGCCGAAGTTCGGGTCGATCGGCGCGAGGTAGCGGTCCTTCTTGTGGCGGTAGCGTCCGCCGGCGTTGGCCTGCCACGCCTCGACCAGGGCGCCCTTCACCGGGTTGCCGAACTCGTCGCGGACGTAGCCGTGCACGATCAGGCGCTCGCCGATCGGCAGGCCGTCCTTGGCGAAGTTGAGGATGAGGTCGTTGTCCTTCTCGCCCAGCTCGCGACGGTCGAAGACCGGCCCGGTCGTCTCCGAGAGCGTGTTGCGCGGCGCGATCAGGGCATTGCGCGGGGAGCGCAGCACCGACGTGCGGTATCCGGGGGTGAGGGCGGGCGGGTGCTGAGTGTGGTCGCGTTCGACGAATTCGCCGGACGCGGCGCCGGGGGCGGCGATGATCATGAGGCGGTACTCCTGGGGGGCTGTCGCACTGCGACGGACTGGATGTGATCCACGTTATGGGTGAGCATGAGTCATGTAAATTGACGGTTTCGGCCGAATTTCATAACCTGCAGTGATGGAACGCGGTTTCGTGCCCCCGGTCGACCGGGCGTCGCGGCTCCTGGATCGCATCCGGTTGCGCCACCTCACGTGCTTCGTCGCCGTCGCCCAGGAGGGCAACCTCGGCCGGGCCGCCGGCCGGCTGCATCTGAGCCAGCCGGCGGTCACCAAGACCCTCAACGAACTCGAATCCCTGGCCGGCCTGCGCCTGGTGGACCGCGGGCGGCACGGCGCCCGGCTCACCCCCGCCGGCGAGGAGTTCCTGGGCCACGCCGTCGAGGTCACGGACGCGTTGGCGTCCGCCGCCCGTGCCCTCTCCGGGACCGGGCAGCCGGCCGTCGCCCCCGTGCGGGTCGGCGCCCTGCCCACCGTCGCGAGCACCCTGCTGCCCGGTGCGGTCACCCGGCTGCGGGACCGGCGTCCGCACGTCGGCGTGCAGATCCGCACGGCCCCGAACGCCGCACTTCTGGGCGCGGTGCGCGCCGGCGAGCTCGACTTCGTCCTCGGCCGGATGGCCGACCCGGAGACCATGCAAGGGCTCTCGTTCGAACTGCTGTACGCCGAGTCGCTGGCCCTGATCGTGCGCCCGGGGCATCCGCTGGCCGGGGGTCCGGTATCGGTGCCGGCGGTGCTGAACCACCCCCTCGTCGTAGCCACCGCCGGAACCGTGCCGCGGCACCACACCGAGGGCTTCCTCGCCCGGCACGGCCTGCGGCTGCCGTCCGGCAGCGTCGAGACCCTCGACGTCTCGGTCGCGCGCGGGCTGGTGCGCGCCGGCGACGCGGTGTGGCTGACACCCGAGCGAGTGCCGCAGGACGACCTCGACGACGGCACGCTCGTGCGGCTGCCGGTACCGACCCCGGGCACCGCCGAACCCGTCGGACTGCTGCGCCGCAGCAGCGCGGACACCCCCGTCGTCGCGGACGAGCTCATCGGGATCCTGCGCGAACTGGCCGTCGGGTGATCATGGCAGGATCTCCCGCATGGCTGAACAGACTTCCGACACGCCGACGACCGAACTGTGGGTCGAGCGCACCGGCACCCGCCGCTACACGGGCCGCAGCTCCCGAGGTGCCGAGGTCCTGATCGGGTCGGAGACCGTCGAGGGTGTCTTCACCCCCGGCGAGCTGTTGAAGATCGCGCTGGCGGCCTGTTCGGGGATGAGCTCGGACTTCCCGCTGTCGCGCCGGCTCGGCGACACCTACGACGTCACGATCCGTGTCTCCGGCGCCGCGGACCGGGAGAACGAGGTGTACCCGCACCTCGTCGAGGAGATGGCGCTGGACCTGAGCGAACTCGACGAGGAGGCGCAGCAGCGCCTCGTCGCGCTCGTCGAGCGATCCGTCGACAAGGTGTGCACCGTCGGCCGTACGCTCGAGGCCGGCACCGAGGTGACGCTGAAGATCGTTCCGGACGCGTGAGCGGTGGATCTCGGCAGGGAGGGCGGATGATTCGTACAGCGGCCGGACTCGCGCTCGCCGTGGGGTTCCTGGCGGGCGGGGCGCCGGCGACGGCCGCGCCCGCTCCGGCGGACTGCGCGCCGTGGCGGGTGGACGTCGTCGCGTCCGGGCTCGGCGTGCTCGAGAATCTCGCGTTCGACGGTCGCGGCCGGCTGCTGGCCTCGGCGTCCACCCCGGCCGGCGGCGGGTCGCTGCTGGCGCTCACGCCCGAGGGACGGGCCGACGCCGTGGTGGCCGAGGTCCCGGCGCCCGGCGGCATCGTCGTCGACGACGGCACGGCGTACTTCACGACCGGCAACGGCACCGTCTCCGGACTGCTCGGCCGCACCGACGGCACCCTGGAGGCCGTCGACCTCGACACCGGGACGCGGCGCACCGTCGCGTCGGGTCTGACCATGCCCAACGGTCTCGTCCGCCTGCCCGACGGGGACTTCCTCGTCAGCCGGAACCTGGGCAGCCCCCCGGGCCTGACGCGCGTCCCGGTCGAGGGTGGGGCCCCGGAAACGATCCGCACCGACCTCGGCTCCGTCAACGGACTCGCGGTCGACGGCGAAACCGTTTATGCGGCTACGACTTTCGATCCGACTACCCGAATTCACGCGTTGAACGCCGGCGACCTCACCGGTCCGGTCCGGACCCTGGACCCGTCCGGGCCCGGGCCCCTCGAGACCGCCGACGATCTCGACGTCGGACCCGACGGCGCGTTGTACGTCCCGCTCAACGTGGCCGGGAAGATCCTGCGGGTCGACCCGGTCACCGGCACCGGCTGCACGGTCGCCACGGGGGTGCCCTTCGTCTCCGCGGTCGCATTCGGCGAGGGCCCCGGCTGGGACCCGGACGTCCTCTACACCACCGGCTTCGACGGCGCCGTCCACGCCGTCCGTCCGGTCCGCAGTTCGGGGGAGCAGCCATGACGCAGTCGCCGCCGGACGCCGTCCGGCTCACCGCCTGGGTGCACGGGCGCGTGCAGGGTGTGGGGTTCCGCTGGTGGACGCGGTCGCGAGCCCTCGAACTCGGCCTCGCCGGTCACGCCACCAACCATCCCGACGGGCGCGTGCTCGTCATCGCCGAGGGCCCCCGCGACGCCCTCGAACGACTCCTCGCCGCGCTGCGCTCGGGCGAGACCCCGGGAGAGGTGCGGCTCGTGGTGGAGAGCTGGGAGCCGACGCGCGGTGACCTGACCGGCTTCGTCGAGCGGTGACGGCCCGCCGGTAAGGTTTTCGCACATGTATTTGAAGGGTCTGACGCTCAAGGGCTTCAAGTCTTTCGCGTCCGCGACGACTCTGCGGTTCGAACCGGGCATCACGTGTGTCGTGGGGCCGAACGGTTCCGGCAAGTCCAACGTCGTCGACGCCCTCACCTGGGTGATGGGGGAGCAGGGCGCCAAGGCGCTGCGCGGCGGCAAGATGCAGGACGTCATCTTCGCCGGGACCGCCGGCCGGCAACCCCTCGGCCGTGCCGAGGTCACCCTCACCATCGACAACTCGGACGGCGCGCTGCCCATCGAATACTCCGAGGTGTCCATCACCCGGCGGATGTTCCGCGACGGGGCCGGCGAATACGAGATCAACGGGAACTCGTGCCGGCTGATGGACGTGCAGGAACTGCTGTCCGACTCCGGCATCGGCCGCGAGATGCACGTCATCGTCGGTCAGGGCCGCCTCTCCGCCATCCTCGAGTCCCGGCCGGAGGACCGCCGCGCATTCATCGAGGAAGCCGCCGGAGTCCTCAAGCACCGCAAGCGCAAGGAGAAGGCGGTCCGCAAGCTCGACGCGATGCAGGCCAACCTCGCGCGCCTGACCGACCTCACCGCCGAGCTGCGCCGGCAGCTCAAGCCGCTCGGCCGCCAGGCCGAGGTGGCGCGCCGCGCCCAGACCATCCAGGCGGACCTGCGCGACGCCCGGCTGCGGCTCGCCGCCGACGACCTCGTGACCCGGCGCTCCGAGTTCGCCGACCAGGACGAGCAGGAACGCGTCCTGCGCGAGCGACTCGACCACGTCTCCGCCGAGCTCGACGACGCCAACGCCGAACTCGCACGCCACGAGGAGGCGGTCGCGCGACTCACTCCCGGCGCCGAGGCCGCGTCACAGACCTGGTTCCGGCTCTCCGCGCTCGCCGAACGTCTCGGCGCCACCGTGCGCATCGCCCAGGAACGCGCCCGCCACCTCGACACCGCCCCGGCGGTCCGCGACGGCCAGGACCCGGACGAGATGGAGGCCCGCGCCGACCGCATCGCCGAAGAGGAGGCCGAACTCCTCGAGGCCGTCGAGGTCGCCCACGGCACCCTCGAGGCCGCGAAGGAGCAGCTCGCCGTCCAGGAGGAGGCCGCCGCGGCCGCCGAGCGGGCGCACCTGGCCGCAGTGCGGGCCGTCGCCGACCGGCGGGAGGGACTCGCGCGCCTGGCCGGACAGGTCGACACCGTGCGCACCCGCGCCGAGTCCATCGACGCGGAGGTGGCCCGGCTGACCGTCGCCATCGAAGAGGCCCGGCTGCGCGGTGTCGCCGCCCAGGCCGAGTTCGAGACGGCCCAGGCCCGCATCGACGACCTCGACGCCGGCGAGATCGACGCCGACGCACAGCACGAACGCGCCCTCGAGGCGCTGCGACTCGCCGACGCCCGCCTGAAGGAACTGCAGGACGCCGAGCGCGCGGCCGGCAAGGAGGTCGCCTCCCTCGGGGCGCGCATCGAGGCGCTGGCGATGGGTCTCGAACGCAAGGACGGCGCCGCCTGGCTTCTCGAGCACCGCCCCGACCTGGGATTGTCGGGTCCCCTCGCGGAACGCGTCCGGGTCGAGGCCGGCTACGAGGTCGCCGTCGCAGCGGCGATGGGCCCGGCCGCGGACGCGCTGGCCGCGGATTCGGTCCCGGCGGCGGCCGCGGCCGTCGCCGCGCTGGTGGACGCCGACCAGGGCCGGGTCGCGTTCGTCGCCGGGGGCACCACCGCGCCGGCCGAGCCGGCGAGCCTGCCCGACGGGACGCGCTGGGTGCGGGACGTGATCGACTGCCCGCCGGAACTGCGCGGCGGACTCGACGCGCTGCTGGCGCGCACCGTCGTCGTGGACGACCTGCGCTCCGCGATCGAACTGTGCCACGTGCGCCCCGAACTGCGGGCAGTGACCCGGAGCGGTGACCTCGCCGGCTCGGGCTGGGTCGTCGGTGGATCCGGGCGCGCGCCGAGCACCCTCGAGGTCCAGGCCGCGATCGACGCGTCCCGCGCCGACCTCGACCGCGCGGTCCGGCGCTCCGAGGAACTCTCGGCGGCTCTCGCCGGCGCCCTGGCCGAACAGGCGGCCCGCGCCGAGGTGGCCGAACAGACCCTCGCGGCCCTCAACGAATCCGACGCCGCGATGTCCGCGGTGTACGAGCAGCTCGGCCGGCTCGGGCAGGCCGCGCGCGCCGCCCACGCCGAGTCCGAGCGCCTCGCGGCGCAGCGCACCAACGCCGAGACGGAGCGTGACACGGCCCGCCGCGAGGTCGTCGAGCTCGAGGAGCGGCTGCGACTGGCCGAACAGGAACAGAGCGACGCGGGCGCCGATCCGGGCACCGACTCGACGGCAGTCGACCGAGAGGTCGCCGCCGCTGCCCTCGCCGAGGTCCGGGCCGTCGAGATGGAGGCGAGGCTCGCGGCCCGCACCGCGGAGGAGCGCGCCCAGGCGCTGCGCGGCAAGGCGGACTCGCTGCGCCGCGCAGCCCAGGCCGAGCGCGAGGCGCGGGCCCGGGCCGAACGGGCACAGCGCGCCCGCAAGCAGGCCGCGGCCGTCGCCGCGGCCGTGGCCGAGTCCGGCGCCCGGGTCGCGGCCCACCTGGACGAGGTGGTCGCCGCGGCCTCCGCCCACCGGGACGAGCTGACCCGTCAGCGCGCCGAGCGGGCCGAACAGCTCGACAAGGTCAAGGAGCGGGTGCGCGACCTCTCCGCGCAGCGGGCCCAGCTCACCGACGCGGTGCACCGGGACGAGGTCGCCCGCGCGCAGGCCGCGCTGCGGATCGAACAGCTCGAGCAGGCCGTCGTCGAGCAGTACGCCATCGCGCCCGACGATCTGGTCGCCGAGTACGGCCCCGAGGTGCCGCTGCCACCGTCCGACCTCGAGATCGCCGAGTTCGAACAGGCGCGGGAACGCGGAGAACAGGTCGTCGCGCCGCAGCCGCAGCCGTACGACCGCGCCACCCAGGAGCGGCGCGCCAAGCGCGCGGAGAAGGACCTGACGACCCTCGGCAAGGTCAACCCGCTGGCGCTCGAGGAGTTCGCCGCGCTCGAGGAGCGGTACAACTTCCTCGCCACGCAGCTCGAGGACGTCAAGAACGCCCGCAAGGACCTGCTCGGCGTGGTCGCCGACGTCGACGCCCGCATCCTGCAGGTGTTCACCGAGGCGTACGCGGACGTCGAGCGCGAGTTCGAGCAGGTGTTCGCCAAGCTCTTCCCCGGCGGCGAAGGCCGCCTCGTGCTGACCGATCCGTCGGACATGCTCACCACCGGCATCGAGGTCGAGGCCCGGCCGCCGGGCAAGAAGGTCAAGCGGCTGTCGCTGCTCTCCGGCGGCGAGAAGTCGCTGACGGCGGTGGCCATGCTCGTCGCCATCTTCCGGGCCCGGCCGTCCCCGTTCTACGTCATGGACGAGGTGGAGGCCGCTCTCGACGACACCAACCTGCGCCGGCTCATCGGGCTGTTCGAGCAGCTTCGGGAGAAGTCCCAGCTCATCGTCATCACCCACCAGAAGCCGACGATGGAGATCGCCGACGCCCTGTACGGGGTCAGCATGCGCGGCGACGGCATCACCCGCGTCATCTCGCAGCGGATGCGTGGTCAGGATCTTTCTCGCCCAGAGCTGAGCGCGGCCGTTGCGCCTGACAGTATGGGGGCGTGAGTACCGGAGCCTGGATAGCCATCGCGGCGGCACTTGCCGTCCTCCTCGTCGCGCTCGTCGTCGGCCTGACCCTGTACCGGAGACGGCGGGTGTCGCTGACGGCCGAGCAGACGCCGCAGCTCGGCACCGCCGAGCAGAAGGATCGTTCCGGCGGTTACAAGGCCGCGGGCGGCTTCAGCTTCACCCAGGGGGCGACCGCGACCGCGCCGCCCCAGCCGGTCGAGCGGCCGGTTCCGAGACCGCCGGTGGTCCCGGAACCGCCCGCGTCCCCCAAACCGCCGGTCGCTCCGGAATCGACGGTGGTGCCGGAACCGAAGGTCGTGCCGGAACCGAAGGTCGTGCCGGAACCGAAGGTCGTGTCACTGCCCCAGGAGGTGTCGGAGGCTCCGGCGCCGACGGTCGAACCCCGGGTGGAGCCCGAGCGGGCCCCGGAGGCCGGCGCCGCCCCCACCGTGGAACCGGCCCCCAGGGTCGAGCCCGTCCCGGGCATCGAGCCGGAGACCGCCCCGGCGCCGTCCGAGGTCGTCCCGCCGGTCGAGGAAGTTGCGCCGGTCGAGGAAGTTGCGCCGGTCGAGGTCGTCCCGCCGGTCGAGGAAGCTCCGCCGGCACCCGCCGTCGAACCCGAGGTGGCCCCGCCGCCGACCGCCGAGCCCGAGGTAGCGGCTGTCCCGCTCGTTCCCCCGATCGAGGAGATCGCCCCGACCGAGGGCCGGCTGGACCGGTTGCGCGGCCGACTTGCCCGGTCGCAGTCGGCGGTGGGCAAGAGCCTGCTCGGCCTGCTCGGCGGCGGCGACCTCGACGAGGACTCGTGGGAGGAGATCGAGGACACCCTGCTGATCGCCGACCTCGGTGCCGCCACCACCACCCAGATCGTCGAGCGGCTGCGGGTGCAGATGGCCGCCCGCAGTGTGCGCACCGAGGCCGAGGCCAGGGCCGTCCTGCGGGACGTGCTGGTCGAGGCGCTGCACCCGGAGCTGGACCGGTCGATCAGGGCGCTGCCGCACCAGGATCACCCGGCGGTGCTGCTCGTCGTCGGGGTCAACGGCACCGGTAAGACCACCACCACCGGCAAGCTCGCCCGGGTCCTCGTCGCCGACGGCCGCCGCGTCCTGCTGGGCGCTGCCGACACCTTCCGTGCGGCCGCCGCCGACCAGTTGCAGACGTGGGCCGAGCGGGTCGGCGCCGAGGTCGTGCGCGGCAAGGAGGGAGGCGACCCGGCCGCGATCGCCTTCGACGCCGTCGCCAGGGGCACCGATCAGGGTGTGGACGCCGTGCTCATCGACACCGCCGGCCGGCTGCACACCAAGACCGGTCTGATGGACGAGCTCGGCAAGGTCAAGCGGGTCGTGGAGAAGAAGGCCGCGGTCGACGAGGTGCTGCTCGTGCTCGACGCGACGATCGGGCAGAACGGCCTGATGCAGGCGCGCGTGTTCGCCGAGGTCGTGGACATCACCGGCGTGGTGCTGACCAAGCTCGACGGCACGGCCAAGGGCGGGATCGTCTTCCAGGTCCAGCACGAGCTCGGGGTCCCCGTGAAACTCGTCGGTCTCGGTGAGGGCGCGGACGACCTCGCGCCGTTCGAGCCGGGCGCATTCGTCGACGCCCTGCTGGGCTGATCCACCGCACCACCGCCAGCTCACCACCGGCCACCCGGCCTCCGACCGGGTGGCCGGTTTTGGTCACGGAAAGGTCACAAATCGTCACTCGGTTCCCATCTGCCACTCCGGTTCGGTAGAAACAGGTGCCGGACGGATCCCGCGGGGCGGGTGGCGACGGGGAAGCAGCGACGAGAGGCTCCTGCGGGAGCTCGCCGCGCTGGCCACCCGGCCCCGCCGGGTCCGTCCCGGCTCGGGTCGCGATCCGTCCCGATCCACCCCCTCCCGGCTCGCGGGAGCACCGCCGCGAAACGCCGTGCGAGGGACCCGGTTCGGCCGCCGGCGCCGGTGGATGCGCCGCGAAACAGGAACGAAACACATGTCCGATTTGCGTTCACTCCGCCGAAACAGCGCGGCGCTCCGGCCGAAACATCACCACAGCATTCTTCTCTCGACGACGCGCTGACCGGCGCGGCCAACAGGGAGGTTGCAGTGGAGGAAGTGGTGAACACCGGCGACGCGGCATGGATGCTGATATCGGCGTCCCTGGTGCTGTTGATGACGCCCGGTCTGGCGTTCTTCTACGGCGGCATGTCGCGCACCAAGGCCGTCCTGAACATGATGATGATGTCCTTCGGGGCAATGGCGGTCATCGCGGTGATCTACGTGCTGTGGGGCTGGTCGATGTCCTACGGCACCGAGGACATCGGGGGCATCTTCGCCAACCCGTTCCAGATGTTCGGTCTGCAGGGTGCCATCTACGACGACGCCGGTGAGTTCCTGCCCGGCCTCGGCGACTACCCGCAGATCATCGACATCGGCTTCCAGGTCACGTTCGCGGTCATCACCACCGCTCTCATCAGCGGTGCCCTCTCCGAACGCGTGAAGTTCGGCACCTGGCTGGCCTTCTCCGGAATCTGGGTCACCCTCGCGTACTTCCCCCTCGCCCACATGGTGTGGGGCGGCGGCCTGCTCTCCGGCTCCGCGGACGGCCTCGCCGCCAAGATCTTCGGCACCTCCGACGACGGAGAAGGCGGGCTCGTCGCGACCGTGGCGCCCATCGACTTCGCCGGCGGCACCGTCGTGCACATCAACGCCGGCATTGCCGCGCTCGTCCTGGCGCTGATCATCGGCAAGCGCGCGGGCTTCGGCCGCACCGCCTTCCGTCCGCACAACCTGCCGTTCGTCATGCTCGGTGCCGCCCTGCTGTGGTTCGGCTGGTTCGGCTTCAACGCCGGTTCCGCGTTCGCCGCCGACGGTGTGGCCGGCCTGGCCTGGGTCAACACCACCACCGCCGCGGCCGCCGCGATCCTCGGCTGGCTCCTCACCGAGCGCATCCGCGACGGCAAGGGCACCAGCCTCGGTGCCGCCTCGGGTGCCGTCGCCGGCCTCGTCGCCATCACTCCGGCCGCCGGTGCGCTCAGCCCGGTCGGTTCGATCGTGCTCGGCGCGATCGCCGGCGTCCTGTCCGCCCTGGCGGTCGGCCTGAAATACAAGTTCGGCTACGACGACTCGCTCGACGTCGTCGGCGTGCACCTCGTCGCGGGCCTGTGGGGCACCATCGCGATCGGGTTCCTCGGCACCGAGACGGGCCTGTTCTACGGCGGCGACTACAAGCAGCTCGTGATCCAGATCGTCATCGCAGTCTTCGCCCTGGTCTACACCGGCATCATCACCGCGATCGTCGCCTTCGCGCTCAAGCCGCTCGGCTGGCGGGTGTCGGAGGAGGAAGAGGCGCGCGGCATCGACGAGGCCGAGCATGCGGAGTCGGCATACGACTTCGCCGCCGCCCTCAAGTGATAAGAAGACATCAGGGCACTGGAGACTGGGAAGGGATGAGGATATGAAGCTGATCACGGCAATTGTCAAGCCGTTCACCCTCGAGGACGTCAAGGCAGGCCTCGAGCAGGCGGGTGTGCTTGGCATGACCGTCAGCGAGGTGCAGGGATACGGTCGCCAGAAGGGCCACACCGAGGTCTACCGCGGAGCCGAGTACTCCGTCGACTTCGTTCCCAAGGTCCGCGTCGAGGTCGTCGTCGACGACGCCGCCGTCGACAAGGTGGTCGAGACCATCGTCGAGGCCTCCCGCACCGGCAAGATCGGCGACGGCAAGGTGTGGGTCACCCCGGTCGAAACGGTCGTCCGAGTGCGCACCGGTGAACGAGGCGCCGATGCACTCTGACCCGAAGGGGTCCGGAACTCGCGGCCCTGGTCCCGCTGCCTCCGCGGCGGGATCGGGGCCGCCGGTGTCTCCGGGGCCGGCCGGATCCGGCACCGCCGCCACCGACCTCGCCCGGGCTCGTACCCAGTTGCTCGCCGGCGGCACCCGCAACCGCCGGCTCGACGCCCCCGCCCTCCGCCACGCCCTCGTCGATCTCCACGAGTTCTGGCTCGTCACCAAGGGAACCGAACTCGGAATCAAGCCCGACTGCGGCTTCGCCATCGTCGCCGTCGGCGGCCTCGGCCGCCGCGAGATGCTCCCCTACTCCGACCTGGATCTGGTTCTGCTGCACGACGACATGGACCCCGCTGTCGTGTCCCGGGTCGCCGACCGGCTCTGGTATCCGCTGTGGGACGCGCACATCAAGCTCGACCACAGCGTCCGGACCGTCCCGCAGGCCCTGCAGGTCGCCGCGTCCGACCTGACCGCCGCGCTCGGCCTGCTCGAAGCCCGGCACATCGCCGGCGACCTCGAATTGAGCAATCTGCTGATCGGCGGCGTGCGGCGGCAGTGGCGCACCGGCATCCGCAGCCGGTTCGAGGAGCTCATCGCCCTGACCGAGGCCCGGTGGGAACGCAGCGGGCAGATCGCGCACCGGGCCGAACCCGACCTCAAGAGCGGCCGCGGCGGGCTGCGGGACGTGCAACTGCTCAACGCACTGTCCGTCGCGCAGCTCACCGACGGCATGCCCGGGCTCGGGCCCGACGTTCCCGGCGGCGGGCTCGCGGCCGCGCACCGCCGCCTGCTGGACGTTCGCACCGAGCTGCACCGCGTCGCCGGCCGGGCCCGCGACCAGCTGCGCGCCCAGGATGCCGACGAGATCGGCGCCGCTCTGCGCATCGGGGACCGGTTCGACCTGGCCCGCGTGCTGACCGAGGCGGCCCGGACCGTGAGCTACTCGGTGGAGGTCGGGGTACGCACGGCAGGAAACTCGCTGCCCCGCAAGGGCCTGTCCCGGCTGCGCCGCGTCCCCGTCCGGCGCCCGCTCGACGAGGGTGTGGTGGAACACGGCGGCGAAGTGACGCTGGCCCGCGACGCGCACCCGCGCAAGGACCCCGGCCTGATCACGCGGGTCGCCGCGGCCGCAGCGCAGCACGATCTGCCGATCTCCGCGTCCACCCTCGGCCGCCTGGCCGACAGCGCCCCCGAACTGCGGGAACCGTGGCCGCGCACCGCGCTGAACGACCTGCTCGTGCTGCTCGGCTCGGGAACCCGCGCGATCGACCCGATCGAGGCGCTCGACCGGACGGGACTGTGGGGCCGGCTGCTCCCCGAATGGGGGGCGGTGCGGGATCTGCCCCCGCGCGATGCCGTGCACACCTGGACGGTGGACCGGCACCTGGTGGAGACCGCGGTGTACGCCGGCGGGCTGACCACCCGCGTCGCACGCCCCGACCTGCTGGTGCTCGGGGCGTTGCTGCACGACATCGGCAAGGGTCGCGGCGGCGACCACAGCGTCGTCGGCGCGGAACTCGCCACCCAGATCGGCCGCCGGATGGGCCTGTGGCCGTCCGACGTCGCCGTGCTGTCCGCGCTGGTCCGCCACCATCTGCTGCTTCCGCACACCGCGACCCGCCGTGACCTCGACGACCCCGCCACGGTGGAGTCCGTCGTCGAGGCCATCGACGGCGACCCGGTGCTGCTCGAGCTGCTGCACGCCCTCGCCGAGGCGGACTCGCTCGCGACGGGCCCGGGGGTGTGGGGCGACTGGAAGGCGGCGCTCATCCGGGAGCTGGTCCGGCGCTGCCGGCTGGTGATGGCGGGGGAGGAGCTGCCGAGACCGGACCCGATCGACCCCCAGCTCGCCGAGCAGGCGGAACAGGGCGGCATCCACGTCGAGCTCCAACCCGGCGAGAACCCGCACGCCTACACGGTGACGGTGGTCGCGCCCGACGAGCCGGGCCTGCTGTCCGACGCCGCCGGGGTGCTGGCCCTGCACGGCCTGCGCGTGCTGTCCGCCTCGGTGGGCAGCCACGCCGGTAGTGCCGTCAACAGCTTCGCCGTCGCGCCGCTGTTCGGGGCCCCGCCGCCGGCGGGTCTGCTGCGGCAGGAACTCATCCGGGCCCGCGCCGGGGACCTCGACCTGCTCGCCACGCTCGACGCGAAGGAGCAGGCGGCGAGGGAGGCGCAGCTGCCCGAACGCCCGGAGCGGGCCGTGCCGGGCACCTACGCGCAGGCGCCGCCGCACCTGATCTGGATCGACGCCCCGGATCCGGGTCAGGCGATCCTCGAGCTGCGCGCCGAGGACCGGCTGGGCATGCTGTGCCGGCTCGCGGACGCGTTCGAACGGTGCGGCACCGACGTGCGCTGGGCCCGGGTTTCCACCCTCGGCCGCACCGTCGTGGACGCGTTCTGCATCGACCTGGGAGGTTCCGACACCCGGGAGAACCGGGAGCGGGTCGAGCGGGCGGTGCTCGCCGTGGTGCCCGCTCCGGAGCCGAAGAAACCCGAGGACAAGGGCTGAGGGCGGGGCGGCCGCTCGTGCACGTGCGAGAACTCGTGCCGCGAGCGGCTACCCTGGAGCGCAGAACTGTCCGCATCTTCGCCAGACCCAGGAGCGCATTCGGTGTTCGAATCCCTTTCCGACAGGTTGACCGGAGCCCTCAAGGACCTGCGCGGCAAGGGGCGCCTCTCCGACGCCGACATCGACGCGACCGCCCGGGAGATCCGCCTGGCGCTGCTCGAGGCCGACGTCGCCCTGCCCGTGGTGCGCTCGTTCATCGCCAAGATCAAGGAACGAGCCAAGGGCGCCGAGGTACACGGCGCGCTGAACCCCGCCCAGCAGGTCGTCAAGATCGTCAACGAGGAGCTCGTCGGGATCCTCGGCGGCGAGACCCGGCGGCTGCAGTTCGCCAAGACCCCGCCCACGGTGATCATGCTCGCCGGTCTGCAGGGCTCCGGTAAGACCACCCTCGCCGGCAAGCTCGCCAAGTGGCTCAAGGACCAGGGCCACACCCCGCTGCTGGTCGCCTGTGACCTGCAGCGGCCCGGCGCGGTCACCCAGCTGCAGATCGTCGGTGAACGCGCCGGTGCGTCCGTGTTCGCCCCGCACCCCGGCACCTCCATCGGCGGCGGCGAGAACCCGCTCGGCATCACCGCCGCCGACCCGGTGAACGTCGCCCGCGACGGCGTCGCCGAGGCCCGCGCCAAGCACTACGACGTGGTCATCGTCGACACCGCCGGCCGCCTCGGCATCGACGAGGAGCTGATGGCCCAGGCCGCCGGCATCCGCGACGCCGTGCAGCCCGACGAGACGCTGTTCGTGCTCGACGCGATGATCGGCCAGGACGCCGTGAGCACCGCCGAGGCGTTCCGCGCCGGTGTCGGCTTCACCGGCGTGGTGCTCACCAAGCTCGACGGCGACGCCCGCGGCGGTGCCGCGCTCAGCGTCCGCGAGCTGACCGGTCAGCCGATCCTGTTCGCGTCGACCGGTGAGAAGCTCGAGGACTTCGACGTCTTCCACCCCGAGCGCATGGCCAGCCGCATCCTCGGCATGGGCGACGTGCTCACCCTCATCGAGCAGGCCGAGCAGGTCTTCGACGCCGAGCAGGCCGAGGCCACCGCCGCGAAGATCGGCTCCGGTGAACTCACCCTCGAGGACTTCCTCGAGCAGATGATGGCCGTGCGGAAGATGGGCCCGATCGCGAACCTGCTCGGCATGCTGCCGGGTGCGGGACAGATGAAGGACGCCCTCGCGAACGTCGACGAGAAGCAGCTCGACCGGATCCAGGCGATCATCCGCGGCATGACGCCGGCGGAACGCGCCAACCCGAAGATCATCAACGCCTCCCGGCGGCTGCGCATCGCCAACGGCTCCGGCGTCAAGGTCTCCGACGTCAACCAGCTCGTCGACCGGTTCTTCGAAGCCCGCAAGATGATGGCCGCGATGGCCGGGCGCATGGGCATGCCCGGGTCCCGCAAGCCGCAGCGCGCGAAGAAGGGCAAGAAGGGCAAGAAGGGCGGCCGCGGGCCGACCCCGCCGAAGATCAAGGGCGGATTCCCCGGTGGCATGCCCGCCGGCATGCCCGGCATGGGCGGGATGCCCGCCGGGTTCCCGGACCTGTCGAAGATGCCGAAGGGCCTCGACGAGCTGCCGCCCGGTCTCGAGAACTTCGACCTCTCGCAGCTGAAGTTGCCGAAGAAGTAGTCCGCCGTGGCGTTCACCCTGCGCGGACGGTCCCTGCCGGACGGCGAACCGATCGAGCTGTGGATCGGCGACGACGGCACGTTCGCCGCCGAGCCGATCCCCGGGGCCGAGCTGCTCACCGCCGACGGCTGGATCCTGCCCGGTCTCGTCGACGCCCACTGCCACGTCGGGATCCGCTTCGGCGGCGGCGCGGAGGACGCGGACGGGCTGATCGCGCAGGCCGTCACCGAGCGCGACGCCGGGGTGCTGCTGCTGCGCGACGCGGGATCCCCGGTCGACACCCGGCACCTCGACGAGCGGGCCGACCTGCCGCGGATCGTGCGCGCGGGACGGCACATCGCCGCCCCCAAGCGCTACATCCGCGGGCTGCCCGTCGACCTCGAAGACGAATCGCAGCTGCCGGACGAGGTGGTTCGCCAGGCCCGCGCGGGGGACGGCTGGGTCAAGCTCATCGGCGACTGGATCGACCGCGGCACCGGCGATCTCGCGCCGCTGTGGTCGGACGGGATCCTCGTCGAGGCGATCGCCGCGGCCCACCGCGCGGGAGCGCGCGTGACCGCCCATGTGTTCGGGGAGGACGCGCTGCCCGGCCTGCTCGCCGCCGGCATCGACTGCCTCGAACACGGCACCGGGCTGACGGACGACACGATCGCCACCATGGCCGCGCAGGGCACGGTCCTCGTGCCGACCCTGGTCAACATCGAGAACTTTCCCGAGATCGCCGACTCGGCCACCCGGTTCCCGGTCTACGCGGCGCACATGCGGGACCTGCACGCCCGTGTCGCGGACACCGTCGGCGCCGCCCACGACGCCGGGATCCCGATCTACGCCGGCACCGATGCCGGCGGCTCGGTGCGGCACGGTCGCATCGCCGACGAGGTCGCCGCCCTCGGCAAGGTGGGGCTGACCCCGACCGAGGCGCTCGGCGCCGCCAGCTGGACGGCCCGGGCCTGGCTGGGGCATCCGAGCCTCGAGCCGGGCGCCCCCGCCGACCTGACGGTGTACGAGCTGGATCCGCGGACCGGGCCGGACGTGCTGGCCCGGCCGGGCCTGGTGATGCTCCGGGGTGCCGTCGTCACCCGCCGCGCCGCCTTCGCATGACCGTCCCCGAGCCACCCGACCCGGAGACCGCTGCGGCCCCGCCCCGGCCCGCGCCCTCGCCCCCCGCGCACCGGTGGGGCCTCCCGGCCGCGCTGGTGGTGCTGGCCGTGAACCTCGCCGGCTTCACGCTGGGACCGGTCCTGGCCGGGGAGGGCTTCGTCGCCGAGACATACGTGCTCGCCATCATGGCCCCCACCCTGCTCGCGGGGGCGGCGGCCGTGGCGTTCAGCGTGTGGCGTGGCTGCGGACCCGTCGCCGACTTCGGACTGCCGCGGTCGTGGCCCGAGTTCCGCAACCAGCTCGGAATCGGTCTGCTCGGCGGGGGAATCGCGCTGCTCGGCGCGCTGATCCTGGCAGCGATCCTCGTCGTCGCCCTCGGCATCGACGCCGCCGATTCCCCGCTCACCGCCCTGGTCGGGTTGCCCACGGTGTGGAAACTGCTGCTCGTGGCCTGGGTGTGGTTCGGCGCCCCGCTCGGCGAGGAGCTGATGTTCCGCGGCATGCTCTGGGGGGCGCTCGAACGCCGGCCCGAGCGATGGTGGGGACGCCCGATCGGCGTCCTGACGATCACCACCGTCGTGTTCGCCATGTGGCATCAGGAGTGGTGGCGGCTGCCGGTTCTGTTGTGGGGCGGAGCGGCGATGGGGTTCGCGAGGCTGCGCGGCGGGTCGGTGTTCTCCTCCTGGGTGGCGCACTCGCTCAACAACACCCTGCCCGCGCTGAGCCTGCTGTTTCTGCTCTGACCTCCCGTTTTCGTCCCGGCGAGCGGATCTGGCAGAATGGATCGCTGTCGTCGCATCCGGTTACGTACCGCGCGGCGGTCACAGGATAGAGGCAAAACCGGGCGTGCCAGAAGGGCACGTCGTCCGAATTGCACGTGACAGGCGTATTTCGCATGCGCCGAAGGAGATTCACAGCAGTGGCTGTCAAGATCAAGCTCACCCGTCTCGGCAAGATCCGCAACCCGCAGTACCGCATCGTGGTTGCCGACTCGCGCACCCGCCGCAACGGCCGCGCCATCGAGACCATCGGCAAGTACCACCCGAAGGAAGAGCCCTCGCTGATCGAGATCGACTCGGAGCGGGCCCAGTACTGGCTCGGCGTCGGTGCGCAGCCGACCGAGCCGGTCGAGAACCTCCTCAAGATCACCGGCGACTGGCAGAAGTACAAGGGTCTCCCCGGCACCGAGGGCACCCTGCGCAAGGCCGAGCCGAAGCCGTCCAAGCTCGAGCTGTTCCAGGCCGCCCTCGCGCAGGCCGAGAACGCGCCGGCTGCCGAGGCCGTCACGCCCAAGAAGAAGAAGGCCGCCAAGGAAGACACCGCGGAGGAGTCCTCCGTGTCCACCGAGGCTGCCGAGTAATGAGCACCGTTGTCGCCGATGCCGTCGAGCATCTCGTCCGTGGGATCGTCGCCAACCCCGACGACGTGCGCGTCGAGCTGATCACGGGCCGTCGGGGGCGCACCGTCGAGGTGCACGTGCACCCCGACGATCTCGGCAAGGTCATCGGCCGCGGCGGCCGCACCGCGACCGCCCTGCGGACCCTCGTCTCCGGCATCGGGGGCCGTGGGATCCGCGTCGACGTCGTCGACACCGACCAGTAGGCGCGCCGCGGTGGAGCTCGTGGTGGGCCGTGTCGCCAAGTCGCACGGCATCAAGGGTGAGGTGGTCGTCGAGGTTCGCACCGACGAACCCGAGGAGCGCTTCGCCGTCGGCGCCGTGCTGCACGGCCGCAAGCCCCGCGAGCAGACCCTGCAGACGTACACGGTGGAAGCCGCCCGGGAACACTCCGGGCGGCTTCTGCTGCGCCTGCGGGGGATCGCCGACCGCAGCGCCGCCGACGCCCTGCGCGGCACCCTGTTCCTCGTCGACAGCGCCGACCTGCCGCCGTCCGACGACCCGGACGAGTTCTACGACCACGAGCTCGAGGGCCTGGCCGTACGCATCGTCGCGGGCCGGCCCGACGCCGGCACCGAGATCGGTACCGTTCGCGAGGTGCTGCACACCGCCGCCGGCGAACTGCTCGCCGTCCGCCCGGCCGGCGACGAACGGCGCGAACTGCTGATCCCGTTCGTCACCGCGATCGTGCCGACGGTGTCGCTCGCGGGCGGCGTCATCGAGATCGACCCGCCGGAGGGTCTGCTCGACCCCGACTTCGGCTCGGAGACATAACCTCCCGTGCGATTCGACGTCGTCACCATCTTCCCCGAATACCTCGAGCCGCTGCGCGTCGCGCTGCTTGGCAAGGCCATCGACAAGGGCCTCGTCTCCGTCGGGATCCACAACCTGCGGGACTGGACCCACGACGTGCACAAGGCCGTCGACGACTCCCCGTACGGCGGGGGACCGGGCATGGTCATGAAGCCCACGGTGTGGGGGCCCGCCCTCGACGACGTGCTCGCCGGCCCCGACGGCGAACCCGACCCCGACGTGCTGCTCGTCGTCCCCACCCCGGCCGGCGTGCCGTTCGACCAGGCCACCGCGCAGCGCTGGGCCGGCGAGAAGCGCATCGTGTTCGCCTGCGGCCGCTACGAGGGCATCGACCAGCGCGTCTTCGACGACGCCGCCCGTCGGGTCCGGGTCGAAGAGGTCAGCATCGGCGACTACGTCCTCATCGGCGGCGAGGTCGCCGTCCTCGTCATGACCGAGGCCGTCGTGCGACTGCTGCCCGGCGTTCTCGGCAATCAGCAGTCCCACCAGGAGGACTCCTTCTCCGACGGCCTCCTCGAGGGCCCCAGCTACACCCGCCCCGTCAGCTGGCGCGGCCTCGAGGTGCCGCCGGTGCTGCTGTCCGGGGACCACGCCAAGGTCGCCGCATGGCGCCGGGAGCGGGCGCTCGAGCGCACCCGCGAACGCCGACCCGACCTGCTCGCCGACTGACCGGTCACGGTCAGTGCGCGCCGGCGCCGCCGAACACCGTGCGGACCACCTCGGTGACCGTGTCCCGCGCGTGCTGCGCACTCGCATCCCCGGTCACGTCGAACAGCGCCGTGTCCGGCAGATCGGCCCACCGGTCGTCGCCGTCGTCGTAATGCACGAGCTCGCGGGCGAGCACCACCAGCACATACCGCTCGTCCTCGCCGACGAACCCCGTGGACAGGTGGATCCAGCGCCCGTCGAGGCAGCACATCCAGCCCTGCTTCACGCCGAGTCCCGTCGTGTCGACCAGCCCGTCCGGCAACCCGAAATGCTGGTCGTACCCGTCGGCGCCGACCGGAGCGGCGGCCCGCAGGTGCCCGACGATCGTCGCGCGGCCCCACTCGTCCAGCCCGCCCGTGCCGTCGAGCAGGTCCGCGTACCAGGTGAGCAGGTCCGACGCGGTGGTGACGGTGTTCCACCACAGCCCGTCCGCGGGCGCGACGGTGCCGGTGAACGCGTGCCGTGCGGCGGTGCGCTCGACGATCTCCGAGTCGCCGTGCCGGAACCACAGGTCGTTCGCCGCCGAGTCGTCCGACGACTCGAGCATCGCGGTGATCCGGTCGTAGTCACTGCCGCCGAGCGGCAACTCGCCGGTCGCCGCCCGGTACAGCAGGTCGTCGGCGATGAACAGCTTGGCCACCGACGCGGTCTCGATCGGCGCGTCGACGCCCCCGACGACCCGGCGCCCGGTCCGACGATCGAGCGCGGCGATCGTCACGTCGGCGCCGCGTCCGGCGGCGGTCGCCGCCGCGGCCGTCATCCGGTCGGGCAGCGAACCGAACGGTTCCAGCGGGCCCGGGGACTCGACGGCGGCGGACGGCAGGGCGACCGGCGACACGACCGGCTCCGGGCCGCACGCACCCACCGTCGCCGCCGTCAGCAACGACAGCGCCAGCACCGCCCAGCGGCCGCCGCGCACCCGGGACATTCCCACGCTCCTGTAGTCGATTGTCCGGCGAGCTCGCCCCACCGTCCACCTCGGAGACGGGCGCGCCCACGCGCGTCACCGAGGGCGGAGGAAGGATAACGGTAGGGTCGACCGCTGTGACGACCGCTCTCAAGACCGTGAATCAGCGCATCGCCGAGGAACTCGACGTCCGGGAAGGTCAGGTCGCCGCGGCGGTCGACCTGCTCGACGGCGGCGCAACGGTGCCGTTCATCGCGCGCTACCGCAAGGAGGTCACCGGCGCGCTCGACGACGCCCAGCTCCGGCAGCTCGAGGAACGCCTGCGATACCTGCGTGAGCTCGACGAGCGCCGCACCGCGGTGCTCGAATCCATCGAGTCGCAGGGCAAGCTCGACGACGAGCTGCGCACGCAGATCCTCCTCGCCGACACCAAGGCCCGGCTCGAGGACATCTACCTGCCGTTCAAGCCGAAGCGGCGCACCAAGGCGCAGATCGCGCGGGAGGCCGGCCACGAGCCCGTCGCCGACGCCCTGATCGGCGACCCCACCACCGATCCCGCGCAGTACAGCGCCGAACAGCTCGACGGCGCCCGCGCCATCCTCGTCGAACGCTTCGCCGAGGACGCCGACCTCGTCGGCGAACTGCGTGACGCGATGTGGACCCGCGGACAGCTGAAGTCCACCGTGCGTCCCGGCAAGGAAACCGAGGGCGCCAAGTTCGCCGACTACTTCGACTTCTCCGAGCCCTTCACCGACCTGCCCTCGCACCGCATCCTCGCGGTGCTGCGCGGCGAGAAGGAGGAGGTACTCAGCCTGTCGCTCGAGCCGGACACCGAGGAACCCGAGCCCGGGCAGCGCACCTACTTCGAAGGCCGCATAGCCGCCCGCTTCGGCATCGCCGACGAGGGCCGGCCCGCCGACAAGTGGCTCCTCGACACCGTCCGTTGGGCGTGGCGCACCAAGCTGCTGGTCTCCCTGGCCCTCGACACCCGTATGCGGCTGCGGCAGTCCGCCGAGAAGGACGCCGTCGACGTGTTCGCCGCCAACCTGCGCGACCTGCTGCTCGCCGCCCCCGCCGGCACCCGGCCGACGATGGGACTCGACCCCGGCTTCCGCACCGGCACCAAGGTCGCCGTCGTCGACGCCACCGGTAAGGTCGTCGCGCACGACACGATCTACCCGCACCAGCCGCACAACAAGTGGGACCAGGCCCTGGCCACCCTCGCGCGGCTCGTCGCGCAGCACGGGGTGGAACTGATCGCGATCGGGAACGGCACCGCCTCCCGCGAAACCGATGCCCTCGCCACCGAGCTGATCGCCAAGTCCGGTGCCACGAATCTCACCAAGATCGTGGTGTCCGAGGCCGGCGCGTCCGTGTACTCGGCGTCGGCGTACGCGTCGAAGGAACTGCCGGATCTCGACGTGTCGATCCGCGGTGCGGTGTCCATCGCCCGGCGCCTGCAGGACCCGCTCGCCGAGCTCGTCAAGATCGATCCCAAGTCCATCGGCGTCGGCCAGTACCAGCACGACGTGTCCGAGACGATGCTCGCCCGCTCCCTCGGCGCGGTCGTCGAGGACGCGGTGAACGCCGTCGGCGTGGACGTCAACACCGCCTCGGTGCCGTTGCTCGCCCGGGTGTCGGGCATCGCCTCGTCCCTCGCGGAGAGCATCGTCGCCCATCGAGACCAGCACGGCCCGTTCCGCACCCGCAAGGCCCTCACGGACGTGCCGCGCCTCGGTCCGAAGGCGTTCGAGCAGTGCGCCGGCTTCCTGCGGATTCCCAACGGCGACGACCCGCTCGACACCTCGAGCGTGCATCCCGAGGCGTACCCGGTGGTGCGGCGTATCGTCGAACGGAACGGCGGCGACGTGCGCGAGCTCATCGGCAACACCGCGGTGCTGCGCCGGCTGCGGCCGGCGGAGTTTGTCGACGACCGCTTCGGCCTGCCCACCGTCACCGACATCATCGCCGAGCTCGAGAAGCCGGGCCGCGACCCGCGCCCGGAGTTCAAGACCGCGACGTTCGCCGCCGGCGTGGAGAAGGTCGCCGACCTGAAGCCCGGCATGGTGCTCGAGGGTGTGGTCACCAACGTCGCGGCGTTCGGCGCGTTCGTCGACGTCGGGGTGCATCAGGACGGCCTCGTGCACGTGTCCGCGATGTCCCGCAGCTTCGTCCAGGACCCGCACGACGTCGTGAAGTCCGGCGAGGTGGTCAAGGTCAAGGTGCTCGACGTGGACGTGCCCCGGCAGCGGATCAGCCTGACGCTGCGCCTTGACGACGAGATCCCCGCCCCCGGTGCCCCCGCCGGCGGTGCCGACCCGGGCGGTCCGCAGGACCGCGGCGGGCGCCGGCCCGGCGGCCAGCGGCAGGGTGGGAAGCGGCAGGGCGGACAGCGGCAGGGGCAGGGCGGCCGCCGCGGCGACCGTCGCCAGGACGCCGCGCCCGCCGCCGGATCGATGGCGGACGCGCTGCGGCGTGCCGGATTCGGCAAGTAGATGCGCCCCGGGCCGCGCCGACTACCGGCGCGGCCCGGTTCCTGACATCCTCGGGAGCATGCAGCCCACCGTGACGACCGGCCGCGCGCCGAAGGACCCGCTCCGCCTCGTCGACGGCGTTCCGAGGGCGATCGCGCGGTGACTGCGGTGACCGAGTGGCTGCAGCGCGAGATCATCGAGCGCGGGCGACTGCCGCTGCTGTTCTTCCTGCTCGGATTCCTCCTCGCGTTCCTCTTCATCCGATTCAGCGTCCGCATGATCCGCGCCCAGGTGCGCTGGTGGCCCGGCAATGTCACCCCCGGCGGGCACCACGTGCACCACGTGGTGTTCGGCGTGGTCACCATGGTGATCGCGGGCGGGTCCCTGATCGCGGTCTACGAGGACGGCACGCAGACCACCGGAGCGGCCCTGGCCACGCTCTTCGGCATCGGGACCGCGCTCGTGCTCGACGAGTTCGCCCTGATCTTCTATCTCAACGACGTGTACTGGGAGCAGGAGGGACGCGTCTCGGTGGATGCGGTCTTCGTCGCGATCGCCGTCACCGGCCTGGTGTTGCTCGGCCTGCAGCCCCTCGAGTTCGCCGACGTCACCAACTTCCGGGAGGACCCGTCGTGGGTCACCCGCACGCTGATCGCCCTCTCCGCGCTCGCAAATCTCGCCCTCGCGGCGGTCGTGCTGGCCAAGGGCAAGATCTGGACGGGCCTGATCGGCCTGTTCGTCTTCCCACTGCTGCTGATCGGCGCGGTGCGCCTGTCGCGGCCCGGCGCCCCCTGGGCGCGGTGGCGCTACAGCGGCAAGGTCCGCAAGATGCGCCGCGCGATCGAGCGGGAGAGGCGCTATCGGCGCCCGGTGATCCGGGCGAAGATCTTCGTGCAGGACCTCGTCGCGGGCAAACCGACGATGGACACCGTGCACGGGGCCGTCGAGCACTCCCGCGTCGCCGCCGAAGCCGAACTGGCCCGCACGGTGCACGCCGCGCCCCCGCCGATTTCCGCCACCCCGGCACCGTCTGGCACAATTGACGGGTTGCCCGGCTCGGGCACGCATACCTGACCTGGGCACGAACCAGTCGAGCACCGCCTTCCGGCGGCTGCCGCTCGGTTCCTCTGCTCATGCGAACAAGCGAGGATGACAACCGATGAACACCCTGGACTTCCTGGACGCCAAGTCCCTGCGCGACGACATTCCGGACTTCCGTGCCGGCGACACCCTGAACGTGCACGTGAAGGTCATCGAGGGCTCCAAGGAGCGCGTGCAGGTCTTCAAGGGCGTCGTGATCCGTCGCCAGAACGGTGGCATCCGCGAGACCTTCACCGTGCGCAAGGTGTCGTTCGGCGTCGGCGTCGAGCGGACCTTCCCGGTGCACAGCCCCAACCTCGCCAAGATCGAGGTCGTCACCCGCGGTGACGTGCGTCGCGCCAAGCTGTACTACCTGCGCGAGCTGCGGGGCAAGGCCGCCAAGATCAAGGAAAAGCGCTGACCTCGTCGCGCTGACCGCCAGGCCCCGAGTAGCCCGGTCCGGATTCGTTCCGGGCCGGGCTACTCTGATTCGGTGGCAGATTCATCGCGAGACCCGGCCGTGCCGGAGATGCAGCAGCGCAGCACCGACGACACCCCCGAACGCGATCGGAAACAGGACAAGAAGGAGAAGTCGTTCCTGCGGGAACTGCCCGTCCTGATCCTCGTCGCACTCGTGCTGAGCTTCCTGCTCCAGACCTTCGTCGCGCGGGTCTACCTCATCCCCTCGGAGTCGATGGAACCCACGCTGCACGGCTGCCCCGGCTGCACCGGCGACCGGATCGTCGTCGAGAAGATCGGCTATCGCTTCGGCGACCCCCGGCCCGGCGACGTCGTGGTCTTCCGTGGCCCCGACTCCTGGTCCACCGGCTACGTCTCCACCCGCTCCGACAACGTCGTGATCCGCGGCGTGCAGGAGGTCGGATCCCTCGTCGGACTCGTCCCGCCCGACGAGAACGACCTCGTCAAGCGTGTGATCGCCGTCGGCGGGCAGACCGTCGAATGCTGCGACGACCAGGGCCGCGTCCTCGTCGACGGCAAGCCCCTCGACGAGCCGTACATCGAGATGGACTTCCCGTTCACACCCGGCGTGGTCACCTGCGAGACCGAGGTGCGCTCGGGCCGGTGCTTCGGGCCGGTCACCGTGCCGGACGGTCACCTCTGGGTCATGGGCGACAACCGCTCGAACTCCGCGGACTCCCGTTACCACGTCGCCGACGAGAACCAGGGCACCATCCCGATCGACAACGTGATCGGCAAGGCCCGGTTCATCGTCCTGCCGCCGTCGCGGTGGGGCACCATCGATTCCCCGGAGATCCAGCAACCGTGACGTCGTGGCCGCCGCGTGCCGTGATCCGCAGGTCCGCGGGCCTGCGCACCATGGAGTCGACGCTCGTGCGGTGCGGGCTCGGGCCGGTCGCGGGTGTCGACGAGGCCGGGCGCGGCGCCTGCGCCGGGCCGCTGGTCGTCGCCGCCTGCATCCTCGATCCCAAACCGCACCCGTCGCTCGCGCGCCTCGACGACTCCAAGAGGCTCACCGAGAAGACCCGCGAGGAGTTGTTCCCGATCATCCGCCGTCGCGCGGTGGCGTGGAGCGTGGTGATCGTGCCGGCGGCCGAGATCGACGTCATCGGCGTGCACGTGGCCAACATCGAGGGCATGCGCCGCGCGGTGATGCGGCTGTCCGTCGCGCCCGGGTACGTCCTCACCGACGGCTTCCGCGTGCCCGGCCTGCCGGCGCCGTCGTTGCCGGTCATCGGCGGCGACGCCGCGGCGGCCTGCATCGCGGCGGCGAGCGTGCTCGCCAAGGTCACCCGGGACCGGATCATGGTCGACCTCGACGGCGAGCTGCCCGGCTACGGCTTCGCCGTCCACAAGGGCTACAGCACCCCCGCGCACATGGCGGCATTGCGGGAGCTCGGCCCCAGCCGGGAGCATCGGCTGCGGTACGCCAACGTTGCCGCCCTCCTCGGCGACGACGCCGGCCCCGGCCGATTCGGCTCCGACGAGGCGGATGCGGGATGATGGATCAACACACCAGAACGGGAGGACACCGAGACCGATGAGTGCCGAGGATCTCGAGAAGTACGAAACCGAGATGGAGCTCTCGCTGTACCGGGAGTACCGGGACATCGTCGGTCAGTTCGCGTACGTCGTGGAGACCGAGCGACGGTTCTATCTCGCCAATGCGGTCGAGCTGCTGCCGCACAACTCCGGCGGCGAGGTGTACTTCGAAGTGCGCATGTCCGATGCGTGGGTGTGGGATATGTACCGCCCCGCCCGCTTCGTCAAGCACGTCCGGGTCATCACCTTCAAGGACGTCAACATCGAAGAGCTCGACAAGCCGGACCTGCGCCTGCCCGACAAGCTGGGGTAGCGCCCCTACGACCTCCCGTACGTGGCCGAATGTCACATTCCTTCGATCTGGGCGGTTTCAGGCGGCCGATGCGACAAGCTCGGTGAACGCTTCGGTTGGCGTGCGCCAGCGTAGCGTCTGCCGGGGGCGGCCGTTGAACTCGTCCTGGACCTGCTGCAGGTCCTCGGGCGTGTACACCGACAGGTCGGTGCCCTTGGGGAAGTACTGCCGGAGCAGACCGTTGGTGTTCTCGTTGGTGCCGCGCTGCCACGGCGAGTGCGGATCGCAGAAGTAGACAGCGACGTCGGTGGCCATGGTGATCTGGGCATGAGCACGCATCTCGTGGCCCTGATCCCAGGTCACCGACCGCTGCATCACCTCCGGCAACGACCGCATCGCGGCGATCATCGCATCGCGGACGCCGGACACGTCGCGGACCTTCGGCAGGTGCAGCAACACCACGTACCGGGTGGTGCGCTCGACCAGGGTGCCGATCGCCGAGCGGTTGCGCGCCCCCATGATCAGATCTCCCTCCCAGTGCCCGGGCACCGCCCGGTCCTCGACCTCGGCGGGCCGCTGGGAGATGAGGATCTTGTCGGGAATATGGCGGGCACTGCTCGGCACTCGCCCCTGCGGCACCCGACGGGTGTGCCGGCGCCGCAGATACTCCGAAAGCTCTTTTCGCAGTTCGCCTTTCAGTTGCACATACACGGCCTGGTAGATGGTTTCGTGGGACACCCGCATCTCCGCTCGGTCGGGGAAGTCGACCACCAGCCTGGCCGAGATCTGCTGCGGGGACCAGCGCAGCTTCAGCCTGGCGACGACATACGCGCGCAACTCGGGTGCGGCCATCAGCTTGGCGACTTTCGGTCGCAGTGCTCGGGTCCAGGCCCGCGCGTGGGCCGACACGGCGCGGTAGCTACCGTCGCGGTTGCTGTTGCGTTCGATCTCCCGGTAGATCACCGACCGGTGCCGGCCCAGGTGCGCGGCGATCGTCTGGACCGACTCGTTGCGGGCGAGTCCGAGGGCGACAAGCTCCCGCTCGCCCAGGGACAACGACCGTCCGCCGTGCTCCCAGTGCGGGGCACGGCGGACGGTGCCGTTGGCCTCGTCCTCCCACCGGTAGCCGGTTTGTCGGCTGACACCGACCGCGGCTGCGGCCTTGGCGATCGACACCTTCGTCATGCGCATGGCGAAGAACCTAGCCTTCTTCGCCTCTCGTGCTGCTCGACCCACTGACATCTCCCCTGGTCAGGGAGCGTGTCGCATGGACCACCTGAGTCAGCCCTGATCGAAGCGGTGTGACATTCGGCCACGTGCCGTTCCGGGCCTCCTCCGCGTCGGCCGAAGTTGTCCACACCCGGCGAGTTCATCCACAGATTTCGTGATCCGGCCCGGTGCGGACCGCGGAGGACCTTCGCGTGGCGCACAGTGGTCGCCACACAGGGAGGGACGGGGATGGGACGCAATCAGCAGGTGGGGGCGCTGGGGGAGGACCTGGCGGCCGAGTTTCTCGAGTCGGCGGGCATGGTGGTGCTCGCGCGCAACTGGCGCAGCCGGTACGGGGAACTCGATCTGATCGCCGAGGACGGCGACACGGTGGTGTTCGTGGAGGTCAAGACCCGCACCGGCCTCGGATACGGCACGCCCGCCGAGGCGGTGACCGCGGTGAAGGCGGACCGGATCCGCCGACTGGCCGCGTTGTGGTTGTCCGGCCGGCAGCAACGGTGGCGGCGGGTGCGGGTCGACGTGGTCACGGTGCTGCTTCCACAGCGGGGCGAACCCTTGATCACCCACCGGCGGCAGGTGCTGTGATGGCGCTGGGGAAGGCGTACTCGGTGGCCGTCACGGGGGTGGACGGGCAGGTCGTGGAAGTCGAGGCCGACATCGGCCGCGGCCTGCCGGGAGTGAAGATGGTGGGCCTGCCCGACACCGCGCTGCAGGAGTCCCGGGATCGGGTGCGCGCGGCGGTGACGAATTCCGGTGGTGAATGGCCGGATTCGCGCGTGGTGCTGGCCCTGTCGCCGGCGACGCTGCCGAAGGTGGGCAGCGTGTACGACCTCGCCCTCGCGTGTGCGGTGCTCAACGCCGCCAAGTCGATTCCGCCCGAGGGTGTTTCGCGGACGGTTCTGCTCGGAGAGCTGGCGCTCGACGGCCGGGTGCGGTCGGTGCGCGGGGTACTGCCGGCGGTGCTGTCCGCCAAACGCGCCGGGTGGGAGCGGGTGGTGGTCCCGGCCTCCACGATGTCCGAGGCCGGGCTGGTCGACGGCATCGACATCTACGGGGCGGACACCCTCACCGAGGTGGTGCTGTGGCTGCGCGGAGACGGCCCCCTCGAGCGGCCCGGTCCCCGGCCGGTGGGGGAGCGGCCGGGGCGGGCGGACATGAGCGAGGTGGTCGGTCAGCACGAGGCGCGACGGGCCATCGAGATCGCCGCCGCCGGCGCGCACCACCTGATGCTCACCGGCCCACCCGGAATCGGGAAGACGATGCTCGCCCAGCGGCTTCCCGGCGTGCTGCCGGCGCTGACGGAGGAACAGGCGCTCGAGGTGACCGCGATCCACTCCGTCGCCGGAACCCTGTCGGCGGACCGGCCGCTCGTCACCGACCCGCCGTTCATCGCTCCACACCACACCGCCTCGGTCAGTTCGCTCGTCGGTGGGGGCAGCGGCATGGCCAAACCCGGCGCGGTCAGCCGTGCACACCGGGGCGTGCTGTTCCTCGACGAGGTCGCCGAGATGGGCACCAAGGCGCTCGAGGCGCTGCGGACCCCGCTCGAGGACGGCGAGGTGCGGATCGCCCGCCGCGACGGCGTCGCGCGCTATCCGGCGCGGTTCCAGCTGATCCTCGCCGCCAATCCGTGCCCGTGTGCCCCGCCGCGCGACGCCGACTGCGTGTGCCCGCCCACCGCCCGACGTCGCTACCTGGGCAGGCTGTCGGGTCCGCTGCTGGACCGGGTGGACCTGCGGGTCCGGATGGAGACGGTGGCCACCGGCGCCCTCATGGGGGAGGCGGGGGAGAGCACCGAGGACGTCCGCGCCCGAGTGGCCCGCGCCCGGGCCGCGGCGGCCGAGCGGTGGGGGGTCCACGGCTGGAGCACCAACGCCGAGGTGCCCGGCCCTGCACTCCGGCAGAAGTTCCGCCTGCCCGCCGCGGCGCTCAAGCCGGTCGAATGGGCGCTGCGGAAGGGCGCGATCACCGCCCGCGGGGCCGATCGGGCGTTGCGCGTCGCCTGGACGTTGGCGGACCTGGCCGAACTGGACGCACCGGGTGAGGTGCAGGTGGCGGCGGCGCTGGATTTCCGGGATCGGGGGACGGCGTGAGCGCGGCGGAGCCGCGCCGGCTGGCGTGGGCGTACCTGTCGACGGTCGCCCAGGGTGCGTCGCGGATGCTGAATGCTGCGATCGAGGCGGACGGCCCGGAGGCGGTCGCCGCGGCCGTGCGCGACGGCTCGATCGGCGGCGCGTTACGCCGTCGCACCCTCGCACGTGCCCATCTCGACTCGGCGGCGCAGGATCTCGAGCTCGTCGCGCGGCTGGGTGGACGGTTGGTGACGCCGGACGACGCGGAGTGGCCGGCGTGGCAGTTGCTGGCGTTCGACGGCCTCGACGGCGCGGACACCGATGCGGCGCCGGTGGCGCTGTGGGTGGTGGGTCGGCGGCGCATCGACGAGCTGGTCGAGCGGTCCGTCGCCGTGGTCGGCACGCGTGCGGCGAGCGGCTACGGGGAGAACGTGACCGCGGAGATCGCCGGGGACCTGGCGATGGACGGGTGGGCGGTGCTGTCGGGGGCGGCTTTCGGGGTCGATGCCGCGGCGCATCGGGCGGCGCTGGGGGTCGGCGGCGCGACGATGGCGGTGCTCGCGTGCGGGGTGGACCGGGCGTATCCGGCGGCGCACACCGGGTTGCTGCGGCAGATCGCCGAGCACGGGGCGGTGGTCAGCGAGTATCCGCCCGGGACGGTGCCGGCGCGGTTCCGGTTCCTGGCCCGCAATCGGCTGGTCGCCGCGCTCGGCGGAGGTGTGCTGGTGGTGGAGGCGGGGTGGCGCAGCGGGGCGCGGAACACGGCGGCGTGGGGCCGGCGGCTGGGGCGTCCGGTGCTGGCGGTGCCGGGGCCTGTGACATCGGCGGCGTCGCAGGGCTGTCATCGGATGATCCGGGAGCAGGAGGCGCGGCTGGTGGGCACCGCGCGCGAAGTCGTCGAGGAGATCGGCCAGATGGGCGTGAGCGACGACGGCGACGGGCGGTGGGCGCGTGCGCTCGACGGGCTCTCGGGCGACATGGCGTCCGTGTACGAGGCCCTGCCGGCGGTGGGGGCGGTGTCGGTGCAGCAGCTGTCGGAGGCGTCGGGGCTGCTCGTGGAGCGGGTGCGGGCGGCGTTGCCGCTGCTCGAGCTGGAGGGACACGTGCAGCGGGAGGGGGCCGGCTGGGCGCGCAGCGTGTGACGGTCAGGACTGCTCGTGCCCGCGCAGCTCCTCGGCCTTGGACAGGATTGGCTTGTAGTACCTGTCGCCGAGTACCTTCGTCACCTGGGCCGCGAGCTCGGTCTCTCCGGTCTGGAGCAGGACGTACTCGAGTTCGGCCAGCTGTGCGCCGATCGTTTCGCGCCGGCGGTCGGTGTCCTCGAGGGCGCCGACCAGGCTGGTCAGGTACTGCGACGTGACGGTGTTCATCGTTTCTCGCATACCGCAACGATGGCGGAATTCCGTCGTGATTTCGGCGGATCGGGCGATCCCGGTGGTGCCACGGCGAGGCGGTGCTGTGGCTGCGGCCGGACCGCACGCGTAGGCTGCCATGGTTAGGTAAGCCTGAGCAAATATGGAGGTGGGCGTGGCCCCGAAGACCCCGCGATCGACGACCCTGACAGTGACGGGCAGCGAACGCCTGACCCCGCACCTGGTGCGGGTCCACTTCGGCGGTCCCGGATTCGACGAGTTCGAACCCGGCCCGTACACCGACTCGTACGTCAAACTCGAACTGGAGGCGGGCGGCGGGACGGTCCTGCGCACCTACACGGTGCGAGCAGTGAACCCGCGGTCCAGGCAGATCGCGATCGACTTCGTCGTCCACGGCGATCACGGTGTCGCCGGACCCTGGGCGGCATCCGTCCGGCCGGGGCAGACCGTCGTGGTCCGCGGGCCGGGCGGCGCCTACCGGCCCGATCCGGAGGCCGACTGGCACCTGCTCGCCGGTGACGACACCGCGATACCGGCCGTCGCTGCGGCGCTCGAGGCGCTGGCGCCGGACGCAGTGGGCCGGGTGTTCCTCGAGGTCACCGACGCCGCCGACGCGATCGACCTCGCGGCGCCCCCCGGCGTCGAGGTCACCTGGCTGCACCGCGGCTCCGGTGCCGGGGCCGTCGGGCCGGACCTCTCCGGCGCGAACGCGCCGCTCGTCGCCGCGGTGACCGGCGCCGAGTGGCTTCCGGGAGATCCGCACGTGTTCATCCACGGCGAGGCGGAGACCGTCATGCACCACCTGCGGCCGTACATCCGCAAGACCCGCGGGGTTCCGGCGGCACGCGCGTCGATCTCCGGGTACTGGCGGCGCGGCCGCAGCGAGGAGGGCTTCCGGGAGTGGAAGCGCGAACTCGCGACGGTCGAGGCGCGGTGACGGTGCTCAGGCGCGCTCGCGGGTGAGGGTGAGCAGCGCGGTCATGGAGAGCGCGGCCGAGATCGCTATCGCCAGCGCCATCGGCAGCGCGGTGTCCTCCCCGCCGAGCCCGACCAGCGGCGACACCAGGGCGGCCAGGCCGAACTGGGACGCGCCCATGACCGCGGAACCGGTGCCCGCGGCCTTCGGTACCTGCCCCTGCGCCAGCGCCGTCGCGTTGCCCATGACGAAGCCCAGGCTGGAGACGACGAGGAACAGCAGCGGCAGCACCAACCAGCGGTTCGTGTCGGCCACCAGGACGGCGAGCACCAGCAGCACCCCGGCGGTCAGCATCTGGGTCACGCCGTAGCGCAACAGGTCCCGCACCTCGAAGCGGCCGATGAGCCGGGTGTTGACGATGTTGCCTGCGACGAGGCCCACCGAGTTGGCGGCGAAGATCAGGGAGAACTGTCCCGGCGTCATGCCCAGGACCTCCTGGACCACGAACGGTGACGCGGAGATGTACGAGAACATCGCGCCGAAGCCGAGCGCGAACGTCGCGGCATAGCCCACGAACCGTCGGTTGCCGATCACCGTGCCGAAGTTGCGGGCGAGCATCGCCAGGCCCCCGCTGTGGCGTCGCTCGGGCGGCAGGGTCTCCGGGACGACCGTGAGCACCGCGACGATCATCAGCACGGCCAGGCCCGTCAGGACCCAGAAGATGCCGCGCCAGCCGATGGGCCCCAGGAGGACGCCGCCCAGCAGGGGCGCGACGATCGGTGCCACACCGCCGATGATCATCATGACGCTGAACAGGCGGGCGGCCTCGTTGCCGCGGGCGCGGTCCGCGATCACCGCGCGCGCCAGCACGATTCCTGTGCCGCCGCTGAAGCCCTGGATCAACCGGGCCGCGATGAGCACCTCCACCGTCGGTGCCGTCGCGCACAGGGCGCTGCTCAGGGCCAGGACGACGGTGCCCGCCAGCAGCAGGCGGCGCCGGCCCCACCCGTCGGAGAGCGGGCCCACGATCAGCTGCCCGACACCCAGGCCGGCCATGAACGTGGTGAGAGTGAGCTGGATACCGACCGTGCTGGTGCCGAGGCTCTCCGACATGACCGGCAGTCCGGGCAGATACATGTCGGTGGCCAGAGGCGCGGTGGCGGAGAGCAATGCCAGTCCGAACAGCATCGGCAACGGAATCGTTTTACTCACGAACTAACCTTAGTGTGCCCTCGGTCGGCGTGTTCGGTTGCGTGGGCGGTGCCCACGGCGCACGGTGACGGCCATGGACACCGCGCTGCCGCCGCCCCTCGCCGTGCACCTCGAGGAGTTCGTCGAGCACCTCGACCTGCAGGGCGGCCGGTCGGCCCACACGATCCGCGCGTACACCACCGACATCCGCACCCTCCTCGCTCACCTCGAGGCCGGCCACCCGGATGCGCGGATCGCCGACCTCACTCTCGAGGTGCTCCGCTCCTGGCTCGCCGGCCAGGTGACGAGTGGCGCCGCCCGCACGACCCTGGCGCGGCGCACCTCGTCCGCCCGCACCTTCTGCGCGTGGCTGGCTCGCACGGGCCGGCTCGACCACGATCCCGCGGCGCGGCTGGCATCGGCCCGCACCCATCGCACTCTCCCGCCGGTACTGCGTGCCGACCAGGCCTGTGAGGTGATGACCGCTGCGGAAGCCGGTGCGCGCGAGATGGAGCCGGTGGCACTGCGGGATCGGCTCGTGCTGGAACTGCTGTATGCGACGGGTATCCGGGTCGGTGAGCTGTGCGGACTCGACGTCGACGACGTCGACACCGAGCGCAGGGCGCTGCGCGTGGTCGGCAAGGGCAACAGGGAACGGACCGTGCCGTACGGGGCGCCCGCGGCCGCCGCGCTCGACGCGTGGCTGCGCACCGGGCGGCCCGCCCTCGCGCGCCCGGATTCGGGGCCCGCCCTGCTGCTCGGCAAACGCGGCGGTCGGCTGGGCCCGCGCCAGGTCCGTACCGTGGTCCACGAGACCGTGGCCGCCGTCCCTGGCGCGCCGGATCTCGCGCCGCACGGGCTGCGGCACAGCGCCGCAACACACCTGCTCGAGGGGGGCGCCGACCTGCGGGTGGTGCAGGAGCTGCTGGGGCACTCGAGCCTGGCGACGACCCAGCTCTACACCCATGTCTCGGTAGCACGGCTGCGTGCGGCACACGAACAGGCGCATCCGCGGGCGTGACCTGTACGCGGCGACGGCCGCGGCGCGGTTTGGTACGGTCGCCGCCGCATCTGCTGTGCAATCCGGGGGGATAAGTGGCATACGACGAGTCGACGCACGCTCTGCCGGCCTGGCTTCGGGACGAGCCGGCGCCCGACCCGGCGCCGACCGGTCGCCGGGGCAGGCGACGGGGGAGTGACCGGACGGTCGGGGGGCCCGTCGAGGCCGAGCCGCCCGTGCAGCCGCCGGCGGCTGCCGAGCCCGTTCGCCTCCCGGCTCCGGTGCCGTCGATTCCGTTCGGCATGCCACCACGACGCCGTCCCGACTCCGTGCCCGAATCGCCGGTCGTCGAACCCGCGATTCCCGAACCCGCGATTCCCGAGCCGGCGACGACCGAGCCGGCGACGACCGATCCGGCGGCGACGGAACCGGTGGTCGCCGAACCACCGGTAGCCGAAGCCGCGGTCACCGGGCCGGTAGCCGCCGAGGGTCCGGAAGAGGCCGTGCCGCCGAGTGATCCGGCGGGGCGTCGCCCCGCCGAGCCCGTGCCGGCTTCGCCGGAGTCCGGCTCGGAACCCGACGAGGTGCACCCGCGAATGTCGGAAGATGATGCGGGGCAGCGTTGGTCGACCATATCCGCGTCGTCCCGAGGGGTCTCGTCGGAGCTCGACGCGTCGGAGCCGCGGCCGTCGAACCTGGACCTGACCTCCGGTGCGCTCGTCCGGCGGTCCCGTCGCACCCCGGTGACCGGCTGGCGGCGCGGCGTGCACCGGCTCACCGGGGGAATCCTCGCGCCCGGCGAATCGGCCGACGAGGCACACAGGCGCGAGCTCGTCGACCGGGTCCGGCAGCCGATCAGCGGCGACTACCGGATCGCCGTGCTCTCCCTCAAGGGCGGTGTCGGAAAGACGACGACCACCGTCGGGCTCGGCGCCACGTTCGCCTCGTTGCGGGGCGACTGCGTGATCGCGGTGGACGCGAATCCCGACTTCGGCACGCTCGCACAGCGGGTGCCGCAGCAGACCGAGTCCACGGTGCGCGACCTGCTCGCCGCGGCCCCGCGGATCTCCCGCTACTCCGATGTCCGCGCGCACACTTCCCAGGCACCGAGCCGCCTCGAGGTGCTTGCGAGTGAACGCGACCCGGCCGTGTCGGAGGCGTTCAGCGAGGACGACTACCGCCGGGTCGTGGACATCCTGCGGGTGTACTACAACGTCGTCCTCACCGATTGCGGCACGGGCATCATGCATTCGGCCATGCGTGGTGTGCTCGCCCTCGCCCACGCCCTTGTGCTGGTCGCGTCCCCGGCGATCGACGGCGCCCGGAGCGCCGCGGCGACCCTCGACTGGCTGCAGCACCACGGGTTCGGGGCGCTCGTCGAACGCACCGTCGTGGTGATCAGCGCCGCCCGGCCCGGGGCCACCAACATCGACATGGAGGCTGTGACGGGCCACTTCCTCGCGCGGTGCCGGGCCGTGCAGGTGGTGCCGTTCGACGAGCACCTCGCCGAGGGGGCCGAGATCGACCTCGGCCTGCTCCGCCCGGCCACCCGCCGGGCCTTCCTCGAGCTCGCCGCCATGGTCGCCGACGACTTCGCGACGGTGTCGGGGCGTCACGCCGCCGGCCGTCGCGCGTAGCGGAGCGGAGCCGCGACCTGATCGGCCGTCGCGCGTAGCGGAGCCGCGGCCTACGGGAAACCGGCTGGAGACGGATCACCGACCGCACGAGCGGCAGAGGGTCGAGGTAGTCGTCGCGGTCCCGGCGCAGACCCCAGTGCAGGCAGGCCGGGGCGCGGCAGCCCTCGTGGCCCGGTTCGAGGGTGCCGAGCGGATCACCCCGTTCCACGCGCCGGCCGGCCGTCACCGTCGCGGTCACCGGCTCGTAGGTGGTGCGCAGCCCGCCGGCGTGCGCCACCGAGACGACGGGTTTGCCGGCGACGGTCCCGGCGAACACCACCACCCCGGCGCCGGCGGCGAGCACCGGCTGACCGGGCCGGCCGGTGAGGTCGGCGCCGCGGTGTCCGGGAAGCCAGTCGTGCTCGGGACCGTCGAAGGGGCGGGCCAAGGTCGGCCGTGGATGCAGCGGCCAGCCGAACTCGCGCGGGGCGGCCGCGGCGGGAACCGAACCCGCGAGCGCGGTGAGCGCGGTCAGGACGGCGATCCCGGCGATCTTCATCCGCCCAGCGTGCCGGGCGGCGCCGGCGTGCGACAGGGCCTCGTCGACATTGTGGACAACCACCCGATCCATCCACAGATCGGCCGAACCGGCCTGCTGATCAGGCAGTTGTGGTTCCCGCGGGGCAAGGCCGTACACTGTTCGAGCGGTCTGTGTTCGCAGATCGACTTCGCGCGTCCGCGCGCTGATCGCCGCCCGGTGTGCCGGGCGCCATCGGAAAATGGCCGTCGGCCGGTCCCGCAAGGGTCCGACGGGCATGCGGACGCCAGGGCGGGGATCACCCGATCTCCCGCGGCAACCGAACCGAAAGAGAGAACAGCCATGGCTGTCGTAACAATGAAGCAGCTGCTCGACAGCGGCGCCCACTTCGGCCACCAGACCCGTCGCTGGAACCCGAAGATGAAGCGGTTCATCTTCACCGACCGCAACGGCATCTACATCATCGACCTGCAGCAGACCCTGACGTACATCGACAAGGCGTACGAGTTCATCAAGGAGACGGTCGCCCACGGTGGCACCGTGCTGTTCGTCGGCACCAAGAAGCAGGCGCAGGAGTCCATCGCGGAAGAGGCCACCCGGGTCGGGATGCCTTACGTGAACCAGCGCTGGCTCGGCGGCATGCTCACCAACTTCTCCACCGTCCACAAGCGCCTGCAGCGCCTGAAGGAGCTGGAGTCGATGGAGCAGACCGGTGGCTTCGAGGGTCGCACCAAGAAGGAAATTCTCATGCTCACGCGTGAGAAGACCAAGCTCGAGCGCACCCTCGGCGGCATCCGCGACATGGCCAAGGTGCCGTCGGCGATCTGGGTCGTCGACACCAACAAGGAGCACATCGCCGTCGGCGAGGCCCGCAAGCTGAACATCCCGGTCGTTGCGATCCTCGACACCAACTGCGATCCCGACGTCGTCGACTACCCGATCCCGGGCAACGACGACGCGATCCGGTCGGCCGCGCTGCTGACCAAGGTCGTCGCCTCCGCCGTCGCCGAGGGCGTGCAGGCCCGTGCCGGCCAGAGCGCCGACAAGGACGCCAAGCCGGAGTCCGGCGCCGGCGAGCCGCTCGCCGAGTGGGAGCAGGAGCTGCTCGCGCAGGCCACCCCCGCCGCCGAGGCCGAGGCTCCGGCCGCCGAGGCCGAGGCCCCCGCCGCCGACGCGGCGCCCTCCGCCGACGCGGCGCCCTCCGCCGAAGCCTGATCCGATGCGCGGCCCCGACCGGTAGATCCTGAGATCATGGTCGGGGCCGTCGCACGCGACCGCGCCGCATCAGTGCACACGCACGCGACCGAGCCGCATCAGAGGAAACTCCCGCGCGAGCACCCATCGCGCACAACAGACACAGGAGGCTCGCTTCCCATGGCGAACTACACCGCCGCCGACGTCAAGCGTCTGCGTGAGCTCACCGGCTCCGGAATGCTGGCGTGCAAGAACGCGCTCGCCGACAACGACGGCGACTTCGACAAGGCCGTCGAGCAGCTGCGCATCAAGGGCGCCAAGGACGTGGGCAAGCGCGCCGAGCGCTCCACCGCCGAGGGCCTGGTCGCCGCGAAGAACGGCGTGCTCATCGAGCTCAACTCCGAGACCGACTTCGTCGCCAAGAACGACGAGTTCCAGGCTCTCGCCGAGAAGATCGTCACCGCTGCGGCCGAGGCCAAGCCCGCCGACCTCGAGGCCCTCAAGGCTGTCGAGGTGGACGGCAAGACCGTCGACACCCTGGTGCAGGAGCTCTCCGCCAAGATCGGCGAGAAGCTCGAACTGCGCCGCCTCGCCGTGTTCGACGGCCCCGTCGCCGTGTACCTGCACAAGCGTGCGTCCGACCTGCCGCCGGCCGTCGGCGTGCTCGTCGAGTACTCCGGTGAGGGCGACGCCGCCGCCGAGGCCGCCCGCGCCGCCGCGATGCAGGTCGCCGCGCTGAAGGCGAAGTACCTCACCCGCGACGAGGTCCCGGCCGACACGGTCGAGAACGAGCGCCGCATCGCGGAGGAGACCGCCAAGAACGAGGGCAAGCCGGAGGCCGCCCTGCCGAAGATCGTCGAGGGCCGTCTCAACGGCTTCTTCAAGGACGTCGTGCTGCTCGAGCAGGCCTCGGTCACGGACTCGAAGAAGACCGTCAAGGCGCTGCTCGACGAGGCCGGCGCCACCGTCTCGCGCTTCGTGCGTTTCGAGGTCGGCGCCAGCTAGATCTCTCGTTTCCTCGACCCCGTCGGCGCTCGCCGGCGGGGTCGAGGCGCGTCGGCGGCTCGATATCCGGGCCGATCGGACACTCGCGCCCCCGTCTCGGTTCCACGGGGTCGGATGAGGCAGGATGAAAGGGCCGATCCACCGCTCGACCCGAGGAGAACCATGTCCGAACACGCCCAGGAACGTCCCGGTTTCCGTCGGGTGCTGCTCAAGCTCGGCGGGGAGATGTTCGGCGGGGGCAAGGTCGGTCTCGACCCGGACGTGGTGACGACCGTGGCCGAGGAGATCGCCGAGGTCGTCCGCTCCGGGGTGGAGGTGGCTGTGGTCATCGGCGGCGGCAACTTCTTCCGCGGCGCGGAACTGCAGCAGCGCGGCCTCGACCGCGCCCGCTCCGACTACATGGGCATGCTCGGCACGGTGATGAACTCTCTTGCGCTGCAGGACTTCCTGGAGAAGCAGGGCGTGGACACCCGGGTCCAGACCGCCATCACGATGGGGCAGGTCGCCGAGCCGTACCTGCCGCTGCGGGCCCGCCGGCACCTCGAGAAGGGCCGCGTGGTGATCTTCGGCGCCGGCATGGGCATGCCCTACTTCTCCACCGACACCACGGCCGCGCAGCGCGCCCTCGAGATCGGCGCCGAGGTGGTCCTGATGGCCAAGGCCGTCGACGGTGTCTACTCGGCCGATCCGCGGATCGACCCCGACGCGACCCTGTTCACCGAGATCACCCACCGCGAGGTCATCGAGAAGGGGCTCAAGGTGGCGGACGCGACCGCGTTCAGCCTCTGCATGGACAACGACATGCCGATCATGGTCTTCAACCTGCTCACCGAGGGGAATATCGCTCGGGCCGTCGCCGGTGAGAAGATCGGAACACTCGTACGGTCATGAACGGACAACGGAACATGGAGGAACTGCCGTGATCGATGAAGCTCTCTTCGAGGCCGAGGAGAAGATGGAGAAGGCCGTCACGGTGGCTAAGGACGATCTCGGATCCGTCCGCACCGGCCGCGCGAATCCCGGCATGTTCTCCAGGATCGTCGTCGACTACTACGGCGCGCCCACCCCGGTCACGCAGATGGCCAGCATCAACGTCCCCGAGGCGCGCATGGTGGTCGTCAAGCCCTACGAGGCATCGCAGCTCGGTCCGATCGAGACCGCGATCCGCAACTCCGACCTGGGCGTCAATCCGACCAACGACGGGTCCCTGATCCGCATCTCCATCCCGCAGCTCACCGAGGAACGCCGCCGCGAGCTGGTCAAGCAGGCCAAGGCCAAGGGCGAGGACGCCAAGGTGTCCGTGCGCAACGTGCGACGCAAGGCGATGGAGGAGCTGCACCGCATCCAGAAGGACGGCGAGGCCGGCGAGGACGACGTCACCCGCGCGGAGAAGGAACTCGACAAGACCACGGCGAAGTACGTGGCGCAGATCGACGAACTGGTCAAGCACAAGGAAGCCGAGTTGCTGGAGGTTTAACCGTGGGTACAGCCGCCGGGTCGTCCGACCCGCAGCTCCCCTTGGGCGTCACCGACGCCGACTCGGCGGCCGAGGCCGCGAAGGCGGACCCCGAGGTCCCGCCGGTGCGGCCCGATGCCACCCCCACCGCGGAGCCGGCGAAGAAGTCCTCCCGGGCGGGCCGGAACCTGCCCGCGGCCGTGGGCGTCGGCGCCGGTCTCGGCGCCCTCGTCATCGTGGTGCTCGCATTCGCTCCCAAGGCGTGGCTCGTCGTCGTCGCGGTGGCCATCGCGATCGCCACGTGGGAGGTCACCAAGCGCCTGCGTGAGGCGGACGTCCTGGTTCCCCGGATCCCGCTCCTGGTCGGGGGGCAGGCGATGATCTGGCTCGGCTGGCCCTACGGCACCACCGGTGTGCTCGGCGCCTTCGCCGGCACCACGGTCGTGTCGATGCTGTGGCGGTTGTTCGACCGTGGACTGCGCGGCCGGCCCCGCAACTACCTGCGCGACACCGCGGTCACCGTCTTCACCGCGGCGTGGGTGCCGTTCCTCGCGTCGTTCGCGACGCTGATGGTCCTCGACGACAACGGCGCCGCACGCGTGTTCTGCCTGATGATCGTGTGCGTCGCGTCCGACGTCGGCGGGTATGCGGCGGGGGTGCTGTTCGGCAAGCACCCGATGGCGCCCGCGATCAGCCCGAAGAAGTCCTGGGAGGGCTTCGGTGGCTCGGTCCTCGCCTGCACCGTCGCCGGAATCCTCACGGTGACCCTGCTGCTCGACGCCGCCTGGTGGATCGGTGCGCTCCTCGGCGTCGTCCTCGCCGCCACGGCCACGGCGAGCGACCTGATCGAGTCACAGGTCAAGCGCGACCTCGGCATCAAGGACATGGGCACCCTGCTGCCCGGCCACGGCGGCATCATGGACCGGCTGGACTCGATCCTGCCGTCCGCGTTCGTCACCTGGCTCGTCCTCGGCGCCTTCGTCTAGGCCGGTGGCGAGGAGACAGCGGTCCGACGCGCACGGGGTGGTCCCCAGCCCCAACATCTGGCACTGGCCGGAGGTCTACGAGGAAGAGAACCGCGCCCAGGACGTCCACGGCGTGGTGTACGCGGCGCTGCGCGAGGCGTGCGACTGGGCCGGTCGCGACGTCCTCGACGTGGGCTGCGGCACCGGCTTCCACCTGCCGATGTTCGCGGCCACCGCGCGCACCGTGACCGGCATCGAACCGCACCCGCCGCTGGTGGAGCTGGCCCGCCGACGTGTGCGGGACCAGCCGGGCGTCCGGGTGGAGGCCGGTTCGGCCGAGCAGTTGCCGCTTCCGGACGGCACCGTCGACGTCGTGCACGCGCGCACCGCCTACTTCTTCGGGCCCGGGTGCGGGGCGGGCATCGCCGAGGCCATGCGCGTGCTGCGGCCCGGCGGCGCGCTCGCGATCGTCGACCTCGACGCGACCGCCCATCCGTACGGCGAATGGATGCGCGCGGACCTGCCGCACTACGACCCGGCGGCGGTGGAGGCGTTCTTCGCCGCCCAGGGCTTCGACCTGCGCCGGGTCGACACCGAATGGCGCTTCCCGGACCGTGCGACCCTCGAGCGCGTACTCGGCATCGAGTTCGGCCCGCGCGTCGCCGAGCGAGCGGTGCACGGCACCCCGGGCACCACCCTCACGGTGCGCTACCGGCTGCATGTGCGCCGCAAGCCCCGGGGCCTGGAGATCCCCTGAGCGTGCGGCGCGTGCCGCGTACCTAGCGGTGGTGGTGGGTGCCGCGGATGCGGAACACCCGCGCCAGTTCGCTGATCCTCTTCGCCTTGGCCAGGCGGGGCAGGTCGCTGCCGTCGCGCACCCCGCGGCCGTCCTCGCCGAGCGTGTCGATCACCTCGTGTGCCCAGCCGACCTCGTCGGAGCTGGGGCTGAGGGCGGCGTTGACGAACGGTGCCCGGGCCGGAGTCATGCACAGCTTCCCGGTCATTCCCATCGAGGCGGTCAGCTTCGCCTCCCGCTCGAGGACCTCGGGGTCGTCGGTCAGCGACGGCCCGTCGACGGGACCGGGCAGGCGGGCCGCCCGGCTCGACACCACCAGGCGGGAACGCGGGTAGGCCATGGCGAGGGGGGAGTCGTCCATCCCGGTGTCGCGGCGGAAGTCGCCGCTGCCGAACGCCAGCCGGAACGTACCGTCGGCGCGGGCGATCTCGGGTGTGGCCTCGAGGCCCACCGCCGATTCGATGAGCACGAGGATGCGGGTGCCGGCCGGCAGCTGAGCGGCCGTGGCGTCGACCTGCTGGCCGCTCTCGGTCTTGGCGAGCATCACGCCCTGCAGGCCGGGCACCCCGGCGAGCGCGGCGAGATCGTCGGCCCAGTGCACAGTGGTGGCGTCGTTGATCCGCACCCAGGCACGGCCACCACCGCGCAACCATTCGACGACGTCATCGCGCGCGGCGGCCTTACCGGCCGCCGGTACGGCGTCCTCGAGGTCGAGGATCACGGCGTCGGCCGGGGACGCGGCGGCCGCGGCGAACCGCTCCGGGGCGTTGCCCGGAACGAGCAGCCAGGATCGGGCGAGCTCGGGTGCGACGGTGGCGGAGGCGGGGGCATCCAGGTGGGCGGTCACGTCAGGCTCCTCGGGTGAAGGTCTTGTCTCCAGGGTGCCCTGTTGTCGCCGCCTTGGGGAAATTGGGTGCGTTGTGTTCGTCACCCGCCGCCGGGCGGCACGGTGTTACCGCCGCTGCGCGGCGCGGTGTTACCGCCGCTGCGCGGCGCGGTGTTACCGCCGCTTCGCGGCGCGTTGTTACCGCCGCTTCGCGGCGCGTTTGATCTGCAGGATCCGCACACCGCCCGCCAGTGCCATGACGAGGGCCCCGGCGATGGCCGACAGGAGCAGGCTCACCCCGAGCGGCAGGGTGAACTCCCACACGAACATTTCCATGGTGACCGGGTCGAGGTTCTGCAGGATGAACACGAGCAGCAGGATCAGCACCAGAACACCGATGACCAGGCCGGTCCACGTGGAGGCCGCCCGGCTGCGGTCGAGGGGAATCTCCGGTGCCGGGCGGACGTTGGACTCGGGCGTGGCCTTCGTCGCCCCCTGAGGCTCGAGCTGGCCCCGGACCGGAAGGTCCGGTGGCGGTTCGGGGAGATCCGCAGGGCGTTCGGTCATGGCTCGATCATCTCGCTCCGGCCGCCGGTGCACACCGCATTCGGCGAGGAAAACCGGCGTTGCCGCCCTGATGGATAATGGTTCATTATGCCCTCCTCTCTTCCCCTGGTTTTCGACGCGCCCAAACGCGGCATGCCGCCGCGCCACCTCGCCGATCTCGATGCCGAGCAGCGCCGCGAGGCCGTGCGCGAACTCGGCCTGCCGGCCTTCCGCGCCGATCAGTTGGCCCGGCACTACTACGGGCGCCTCGAGGCCGATCCGGAGAAGATGACGGATCTGCCGGCGAAGGTGCGCGAGCAGGTCGGGGCCGCGTTCTTTCCCGCGTTGCTGACCCCGGTCAAGCACGTGGCCTGCGACGGCGGCGAGACCCGCAAGACGCTGTGGCGCGCCGGGGACGGCACCCTCCTCGAGAGCGTGCTCATGCGCTACCCCGACCGTGCCACGCTGTGCATCTCGAGCCAGGCCGGCTGCGGTATGGCCTGCCCGTTCTGCGCGACGGGCCAGGGCGGCCTGAACCGGAACCTGTCGACCGCCGAGATCGTCGACCAGGTGCGCGCCGCCGCCGCGGCCCTGCGCGACGGTGACGTCGCCGGGGGACCGGGCCGGCTGTCCAACGTGGTGTTCATGGGCATGGGGGAGCCGCTGGCGAACTACAAGCGTGTGGTGGCCGCCGTGCGGCGCATCACCGCGCCGCCCCCGGAGGGACTGGGCCTGTCGCAGCGGTCGGTCACCGTCTCCACCGTCGGCCTCGCTCCGGCCATCCGCCGGCTGGCCGACGAGGATCTGAGCGTGACGCTCGCCGTGTCGCTGCACACCCCGGACGACGAACTGCGCGACACGCTGGTGCCGGTCAACAACCGCTGGCCCGTCGCCGAGGTGCTCGACGCCGCGCGCTACTACGCCGACCGGACCGGTCGCCGCGTCTCCGTCGAGTACGCCCTGATCCGCGACGTCAACGACCAGCCGTGGCGGGCGGACATGCTGGGCAAGAAGCTGCACAAGGCGCTCGGCCCGCTGGTGCACGTGAACCTGATCCCGCTCAATCCGACGCCGGGCAGCGAATGGGACGCCAGCCCGAAGCCGGTCGAGCGCGAATTCGTCCGTCGCGTCCAGGCGCAGGGGGTCTCGTGCACCGTGCGGGACACCCGGGGGCAGGAGATCGCGGCCGCGTGCGGTCAGCTCGCCGCCGAGAACTGAGCGCCACCCCCCCGGGACGCGAAGGGCCCGTCCGGACGAACCGGGCGGGCCCTTCGACGCTGCTGCGGGGGTGCGGCTACCGCCGGCGCCGCCGCTGGACGATGTCGCGCACCAGGATGGCGACGAGCGCCGCGGCGAAGCCGATCAGGAACCAGTTCTCGACGTTGCCGTTGTGGTTGCCGATGATCATCGCCAGCAGGAACAGTGCGACGAGCCAGCCCATGACGCGGAACAGGCGGGGGGCTTCGCCACTCCAACCCCACTCCGCCGACGGCACCTCGGCCGTGTCGACGCCAGTGGTCTTCAACTCGGTACCGGCCACCGCTTGTCCTCCTGCTCGCAAAGATCTTCGCTGTTGGGCCAATCGTGACATACGACCGTCCGTCGTACGAAGTGGGGGCGCTCTCGCGCGCGCCGGACGGGTGATTCAGCATCCCCTCAGGACGGTCGGGGACAATGTCGGCGTGGTCGACTCGCAACCCAGCTCCCGCACCCGTGTCCTGCTGCTCGGCAGCACCGGCTCCATCGGCACCCAGGCCCTCGAGGTGATCGCCGCCAACCCCGACCGGTTCGAGGTGGTCGGTCTCGCCGCCGGTGGCGGCAACATCGATCTGCTCGCCGAGCAGATCCGCGTCACCGGTGTCGCCGAGGTGGCCGTCGCGAACGCGCAGGCCGCCGCGCGGCTCGACGTCCCGGGTCTGCAGGTGCGCAGCGGGCCCGACGCGGTCACGCGGCTGGTGCGCGACGTCGAGGCCGACGTGGTGCTCAACGCCCTCGTCGGGTCCCTCGGCCTGGAGCCGACGCTGGCCGCATTGGCGACGGGCGCGCGCCTGGCGCTGGCCAACAAGGAATCGCTCGTCGCCGGCGGCGCGCTGGTCACCGCGGCCGCGGCCCCGGGCCAGATCGTGCCCGTCGACTCGGAGCACTCGGCGCTGGCCCAGTGCCTGCGCGGCGGCAGCCCCGACGAGGTGGCCCGGCTCGTGCTCACCGCCTCGGGCGGACCGTTCCGCGGTTGGCCGGCCGAGCGGCTCGAGTCGGTCACCCCCGAGCAGGCCGGCGCCCATCCCACCTGGTCGATGGGCCCGATGAACACCCTGAACTCGGCGACGCTGGTGAACAAGGGCCTGGAGCTGATCGAGACGCACCTGCTGTTCGGCATCGGTTACGACCGGATCGACGTCACCGTGCACCCGCAGTCGATCGTGCACTCGATGGTCACCTTCACCGACGGCTCCACCCTGGCCCAGGCGTCACCGCCGTCGATGAAGCTGCCCATCGCACTCGCGCTGGGCTGGCCGCACCGGATCGCGGACGCGGCGCCGGCCCTCGACTTCGCGACCGCCTCGACCTGGGAGTTCGAACCGGTGGCGCACGAGGTGTTCCCCGCGATCGAACTGGCGCGGGCCGCCGGGGTGGGCGGCGGATGCCTGACCGCGGTGTACAACGCCGCCAACGAGGTGGCCGCGGAGGCCTTCCTCGCCGGCGCCCTGCCGTTCCCGGGGATCGTGCGCACGGTGGCGGCGGTCCTGTCCGACGCCGACGACTGGTCCGCGGCACCCGCTACCGTGGAAGATGTGCTCGCCGCCGACGGCTGGGCTCGGGACCGAGCCCGCGCGCTCGTGAAGTAGGAGGACCGGCCACCGATGATGTTCGTTCTGGGCGTCGTGCTGTTCGCCCTCGGCATCGCCGTATCCATCGCCCTGCACGAGGCCGGGCACATGTGGACCGCGCAGCGCCTCGGGATGAAGGTGCGGCGCTACTACATCGGGTTCGGGCCGCGGCTGTACTCGTTCCGTCGCGGCGAGACCGAGTACGGCCTCAAGGCGATCCCTGCGGGCGGCTTCTGCGACATCGCGGGCATGACGGCGCTCGACGAACTGGCCCCCGACGAGCACGAGCGCGCCATGTACAAGCAGAAGGCGTGGAAGCGCGTCGTGGTGATGTCCGGCGGCATCGCGATGAACTTCGTCCTCGGCATGGTGCTGATCTTCGGGCTCGCCGTGGCGTGGGGTCTGCCCCGTCTGGGGGAGACCCCGGCGGAGATCGGGGAGCTCTCGTGCGTCGCACCGACTCAGGCCGGTGAGGCCGGGGGCTACGAGCTGGCGCCGTGCAGCGGGCCGGGTCCCGCCGCGGCCGCGGGCCTCGAGGTCGGGGACGTCGTGGTCTCCGTCGGCGGCACCGAGGTAGCGACGTTCGGGGACCTGGTCGAGGCCACCCGCGCCGCGACCGGGACGGTGGATTTCGTCGTCGAACGCGACGACCGCACGCTGACGATCCCGGTGCCGGTCGAGTCCGCCCAGCGGTGGGTGCAGGATCCCGAGACGGGCGAGATCACCTCGGAGACCGTCAGCGCAATCGGCGTCGCTGCACCGCCGTCCGTCACCGAGTACACCGCGTTCACCGCGGTGGGTGGCACGCTGCGGTTCACCGGTGACATGTTCGTCCTGACCGCGCAGGCCCTCGCCGACCTGCCGAGCAAGGTGGGGGCGCTGTGGGAGTCGGTGACGGGCGGCGAACGCGATCCCGACACCCCGATCAGCGTCGTCGGCGCGTCCGTCATCGGCGGGCAGGTCGCCGAGCGGGGCATCTGGCAGATGTTCGTCCTGCTGCTCGCGCAGCTCAACTTCTTCCTGGGCATGTTCAACCTGCTCCCGCTGCTGCCGCTCGACGGCGGCCACATCGCCGTGGTCGCGTACGAGAAGGTCCGCAACTGGATCCGGGGGCTGCGCGGGCTGCCGGTCGGGGGTCCGGTCGACTACACGAAGCTGCTGCCCGTCACCTACGTGTTCGTTCTCATCGGCGGCGCGTTCATGCTGTTGACACTCACCGCGGACATCGTCAACCCCATCCAGCTGTTCTGACCCGCATCGCTAGAATTGCCGCGTAGCTACGAAAGAAGGCGAAACGTGACCAGCCCCGTCGGTTTGGGCATGCCCGAAGTCCCCGCCGTCCTTGCGCCCCGGCGCAAGACCCGTCAGCTGATGGTCGGCGACGTCGGCGTAGGCAGCGACCACCCGGTGTCGGTGCAGTCGATGTGCACCACCAAGACGCACGACATCAACGCGACGTTGCAGCAGATCGCCGAGCTCACCGCGTCCGGCTGCGACATCGTCCGCGTCGCATGCCCGCGGCAGGAGGACGCCGACGCGCTCGCCGCGATCGCGAAGAAGAGCCAGATCCCGGTCATCGCGGACATCCACTTCCAGCCGCGCTACATCTTCGCCGCCATCGATGCCGGGTGCGCCGCCGTGCGCGTCAACCCCGGCAACATCAAGGAGTTCGACGGCCGCGTCAAGGAGGTCGCCAAGGCGGCCGGCGAGGCAGGCATCCCGATCCGTATCGGCGTCAATGCCGGCTCGCTGGATCCGCGCATCCTGAGCAAGTACGGCAAGGCCACGCCGGAAGCGCTCGTCGAGTCCGCGCTGTGGGAGGCGAGCCTGTTCGAGGAGCACGGCTTCGGCGACATCAAGATCTCGGTCAAGCACAACGACCCGGTCGTGATGGTCGAGGCCTACCGCCAGCTCGCCGCGCAGTGCGACTACCCGCTGCACCTGGGCGTGACCGAGGCCGGGCCCGCCTTCCAGGGCACGATCAAGTCGGCCGTCGCGTTCGGTGCGCTGCTGAGCGAGGGCATCGGCGACACCATCCGGGTGTCGCTGTCGGCGCCGCCGGCCGAGGAGATCAAGGTCGGCACCCAGATCCTGCAGTCGCTGAACCTGCGGCCCCGCAAGCTCGAGATCGTCTCGTGCCCGTCGTGCGGCCGGGCGCAGGTCGACGTGTACACCCTGGCCAACGAGGTCACCGCCGGCCTCGAGGGCATGGAGGTGCCCCTGCGGGTCGCGGTCATGGGGTGCGTCGTCAACGGCCCCGGTGAGGCCCGCGAAGCCGACCTCGGTGTCGCCTCCGGCAACGGCAAGGGCCAGATCTTCGTCAAGGGCAAGGTCGTCAAGACCGTCCCCGAGGCCCAGATCGTCGAGACGCTGATCGAGGAGGCCATGCGCATCGCCGAGGAGATGGAGGGTGACGCCGGCACCGGAAACCCGGTGGTCTCCGTCGGCTGAACCGGTTCGGCGGGCGCAGGACTCCCGCGCGGCCCCGGCTTCTGGCAGTCTGATTGCGTATCCGCAGTCGACAGGTGGTGGGACGTGCTCAAGCTTCTGGGAGTCCGGTCTCTCGGTGGCCGTGACACCGCACACGTGTTGCGGGTGCTGGCCCGCGATCCGGTGGCGGCGTGCATGGTGGCCGGCCGGATCGAGGAGTACGGCCTCGATTCCCGCGCCGTCGGCGGCGACATGTGGAGCCGGGGCGGGCCCGACGACTCGTTGTGCTTCTCGGGGGCGAACCTCGTTCCGCTGCTCGGCGACCGCGACGATCTGCACGCCTTCGCGGACCGCGCCGCCCGCGGCCCCCGCCTGTGCTCGTCGCTCGTCGGCCGGGCCGAACTCGCGTTGCCGATGTGGGAGGTCCTCCAGCCGGAATGGGGTCCCGCGCGCGAGGTGCGGGCCGAGCAGCCGCTGCTGGTACTCGACCGGGAACCGTGCGTCGTCCCCGACCCGCTGGTGCGCCGCGTGCGGCCGGAGGAGATCGACGCCTACATGCCGGCCGCGATCGCGATGTTCCGTGAGGAGGTCGGCGTCGACCCGTGCGCGGGCGACGGGGGCTCGGGCTACCGCCGCCGGGTGCAGAGCCTGATCGCCACCGGACGGGCGTGGGCCCGCTTCGAGCACGGCCGGGTCGTGTTCAAGGCCGAGATCGGCTCCCAGTCCTCGTCGGTGGGGCAGATCCAGGGCGTGTGGGTGGATCCCGGCAGGCGCGACGCCGGCCTCGGCTCGACCGGCACCGCGGCCGTCGCCGCCGCCGTCACCGCCGGCGGCCGGCTGCCGAGCCTGTACGTCAACAGCTTCAACCACCGGGCCCGCGCGGCCTACGCCCGCATCGGTTTCCGTCAGGTCGCGACGTTCTGCACCGTGCTGCTGGACTGAGGGGCCGCTCCGCCCGGCCCGTGTCGCCTCCCCGATCCGCGTGGCCGCCGGTCCTACGATGACGGCGATGAGAACTCGATCCGCCCGCGTCTCGGCCCCGCTCGTCCCGGCACCGCGTCGACTGCTGCGGCGCGGGGCGGTCCTGGTGGCCGCCGTCGCGCTGGCCGGCGGTGTCGTCGCGTGTACCCCGAAGCCGGCCGGCCCCGAGCCCGCCGCACAGGAGTTCCTCACCGACTTCGCCGACCGGGACTTCGCCGCGGCCGCCGCCCTGACCGACCGTCCCGAGCCGGCCGAGGAGGCGCTGGCGGAGACGTGGGCCGGACTACAGGCGGAGACGCTGGCGGTGGACACCGACGGCGTGCGGATCGACGGGGACACTGCGACGGTCACCTACGTCTACGAATGGGGCCTGCCCGGTGAGCGCGTGTGGCGGTACTCCGGCGAGATGAACATGGGCCGCAGCGGGAACGACTGGGTGGTCCGCTGGACCCGGTCGAACCTGCATCCCCAGCTCGGCGATCGGCAGCGGATGCAGCTGCGGACCAATCCCGCCCCCCGCGCGCGCGTCAACGAGCATTCCGGCTCGGATGTGCTCGTTCCGGGCATCGTCTACGGTGTCGGTTTCGACGCCACGGCGGCCGGCGACGTCCGGGGTGCGGCGCGGGCGTTGTCGGCGGCGCTGACACAGTTCGACCCGTCGCTGACCGCGCAGTCGATCGCCGAGACCGCGACCGCCGCCGAGGGCGCCCACTCGGTGGTGCGGCTGCGTGAGGAGGACTACGAACGCGTCGCCGGCACCCTCGCGGCGATTCCCGGCGTCACGATCACCGAGCAGGCCGACCTCGTCTCCACCGACCGCAGCTTCGCCCCCGATCTGGTCGGCCAGATCAAGAAGACCGTGATCGACGAGGTGGACGGCAAGGCCGGGTGGAGCGTGGTCGCCGTCAACCAGAACGGCGTCGACACCGGTGTGCTCACCGAGACCCCGCCCGAGCCGGCGCCGTCGTTCTCCATCAGCCTGGACCGTCCCATCCAGGTGGCGGCGCAGGCCGCCGTCGACGCCCGCGCGGAACAGGCGATGATGGTGGTGATCGAGGCGTCCACCGGCGCGGTCCTCGCCGTCGCCCAGAACGAGGCGGCCGACCGCGACGGACCGGTCGCGCTGGCGGGGCAGTACCCTCCCGGCTCCACCTTCAAGATCATCACCTCGGGCGCCGCCATCTCCAGCGGTCTCGCCACGCCCGGCACCATGGTGGCCTGCCCGGGACGGATCACGATCGGCGAGCGCAGCGTCCCCAACTACAACGAATTCTCGGTCGGCACCGTGCCGATGGCGACGGCGTTCGCGCGCTCGTGCAACACCTCGTTCGCCAAACTCGCCTCCGAGATGGCGCCCGACGCCCTCACCGTCGCGGCCGCGCAGTTCGGCATCGGACCCGAGTACGAGGTGGTGGGCATGCCCACGTTCTCCGGGTCGGTGCCGCCGGCCGAGGACCTGGTCCAGCGCGCCGAGGACGGCTTCGGTCAGGGCAAGGTCGTCGTCAGCCCGCTCGGGATGGCCCTGGCCGCCGCGACCGTCGCGCACGGCAGCGCACCCGTGCCCTACCTGTTGCAGGGACGCGAGACCGCCGTCACCGGCGACCGGCCGCCCGTCACCCCGGAGATGATCGACGGCCTGCGCGGCATGATGCGGCTGGTGATCACCAGCGGCACCGCCGACCGCATCCGCGACCAGGGCGAGGTCTACGGCAAGACGGGTGAGGCCGAGGTCGAGGGTGGCTCCCACGCGTGGTTCGTCGGCTACCGCGGCGACCTGGCCTTCGCCACGCTCGTCGTGCGCGGCGGCAGCTCCGACAACGCCGTCGCCGTCACCCGCGACATGTTCGCGGCCCTCCCGGAGGGGTACTGACCGGCCCGGGCGGGGGTTGCCGGCCGGCACCCGGACGAGCCACCGGCCGGGTCGCTCAGGGCAGCAGACCCAGGCGCCGCGCGGACACCACCGCCTCGTGCCGGGTGTGGGCGTCGAGCTTGCCCATCGCGCTGCGCAGGTAGCTCTTGACCGTCTCCGGGCCGACCGACAGCCGGTCGGCGATCTCGGCATTGGTGCATCCCAGTGCCACGTGCGCGAGCACGTCGGTCTCGCGCGGCGAGAGCACCACGTCGGTCGGTTGCGGGGCCGGGCCGCCGAGCGCCCCGGCCAGCCGGTCCGACAGCGCCCGCAGCTTGCGCTGCAGGCCGGCGTCCTCCACGGACTGGGCGAGGCCGCGCAGTTCCGCGTGCACGTCCCGGATCTGGGCCGCCGCGACCGGGTTCTCGGACGGCCGATCGAGGGAGCCGAGCAGCGCCAGCCGCCGGTCCACCTCGTCCCGGATGGCGATCTCGCTGCTGAGCCGGCGCGCCGCCTGCACGAACGCCCCCACCGCGCGATCGCCGAGCGGTGAGCACTCACGGATCGCGCCGTAGAGGACGGCGCGGGCCGCCCCTCCCACCATCACCGGCACCGCGAGGATCGACCGCAGCCCCTCGCTGAGCACGGGCCGGTCGAAGTGGTGGGTGATCGACGACGACCGGCCGTAGTCGGGCACCGTCGCCGGCCGGGCCCGGTCCACCACGAGGCCACCCAGGCCCGCCCGCGGCGGCACCACGACCCCCTCGAGGCCGTTCGTGCGGGTGCCGAAGAACTCGGTCAGGTGCAGGTTTCCGTCGCGGACCTCCCCGGCGAACACGACGGGAATCAGTGCCTCCGCCGCGGTGCGGCGGAGCTCGCCGCGTAGTGCGTCGCTGTCACGGGGACGAAGGAGAGGCGAGGTGCCGGCCGGCGCCATCGGTCACCCCTTTCCGGGGGTATCGGGACGTACTTGTGACTTGGATCATAAAGGAATCGATCCTCGGGACGTTCACCCCGGGGCGCTTCACGAGAGGACGGATTCGATGACCACCGAGACCACCGCGCGTGCGTATTCCGAGCAGGAGGCACGAGTGCGGGAACTGCTGGACCGCTACGACACCGCCGACGCGTGTGCCGCACAGCTGCTGTGCGACGGGCATCCCGCGGACGCCGTCGCGTTCACGGTGGTCGAGGCGGACCTGAGCGCGACCGATCTGACCTTCGGTTACCTGCGCGAGCAGTCCTCCCGCTTCGCCGCGGCCCTGGCCGACCTCGGCGTCGAGCCGGGCGACCACGTCGCCACCCTGATGGGCAAGTCCGCGGACCTGGTCGTGGCGCTGCTCGGCATCTGGCGCCGCGGTGCCGTGCACGTGCCGCTGTTCACCGCGTTCGCACCCCCGGCGATCGGTTTCCGGCTGCAGGCAAGCGGCGCGAAGGTGGTGGTCTCGGACGCCGACCAGGTGGGCAAGCTCGCGCCCGGCGAGGACATCCCCGCCGACGCGCCCTGGCAGATCGTCGTCGCAGGTCACACCGAGGGCGGTGCCGCCGGCATCGGAGTGAGCTTCGCCGACCTGGTGGCCTCGCACGACGCGGACGATCCGCGCGGTGCCGCGGTCGCCGTCGGCGGGCACGGCGGACTCGTGCAGCTGTTCACCTCCGGCACCACCGGCACTCCGAAGGGCGTGCCCGTGCCGGTACGGGCGCTCGCGTCGTTCCACGCCTACCTGGACTTCGGCCTCGACGTGCGTGAGGACGACGTGTTCTGGAACGCCGCCGATCCCGGCTGGGCCTACGGGCTGTACTACGCGCTGCTCGCGCCGCTGGCCGCCGGGGTGCGCAGCCTGCTGCTGCATGCCGGGTTCTCCGCCTCCCTCACCTGGCAGGTGATGGAGAAGTTCGGGGTCACCAACTTCGCGGCCGCGCCCACCGTCTACCGCAGCCTGCGAGCGGACTCGGCGCCCGTGCCGGAGTCGATCTCGCTGCGCCGCGCGTCCTCGGCCGGCGAGCCGCTCACGCCCGACGTCGTGGCGTGGTCGGAGCAGACCCTCGGCGCGGTGGTGCGCGACCACTACGGGCAGACCGAGCACGGCATGTTCGTCGTCAACGCGTGGGCCGACGGGCTGCGCGAGGAGGTGCGGCCCGGGTCGATGGGCAAGCCGCTGCCCGGTTGGTCCTGCGCCGTGCTGTCCGACGACTCCGACGAGATCGCCGCCCCCGGCGTGCCCGGGCGCGTGGCGATCGACACCCACGCCAGCCCCCTGCTGTGGTTCACGGGTTACGTGGACGCCCCGGAGAAGACCGCGCAGCGGTTCACGGAGGACGGCCGCTGGTACCTCACCGGCGACGCCGGGCAGGTCGACGAGGACGGCTTCTTCTACTTCTCGGCCCGCGACGACGACGTGATCATCATGGCGGGCTACCGGATCGGCCCGTTCGACGTCGAGAGCGTGCTGGTGATGCACGAGCACGTCGTCGAGGCCGCCGTCGTCGGCATGCCCGATCAGCTGCGCGGTGAGGTGCTCGAGGCGTTCGTGGTGCTGCGCGACGGTGTCGACGGCACCGACGAGCTCGAGGCGGAGCTGCAGCAGCTGGTCAAGCGCAAGTTCGCGGCGCACGCCTACCCGCGGACCGTGCACTTCGTGCCCCAGCTGCCGAAGACGCCCAGCGGCAAGATCCAGCGCTACATCCTGCGCCAGGGCTGAGCCCCCGGGTGGGGGGCGGTGCGGCCGCCGGGCCGCGTCGCCCCCCGCTGCGCGGGGCCTATTCTGGTGGGCATGCCTGTTCGCACCGCACTCGTCCCCGGAACCGTCTCGCCTGTCCGTGCCGTCCCCAACGGGATCGAGCGACCGGAGTACGCGTGGAAGCCGACGGCGAAGGAAGGTCACGAGCCGTGGGTGCAGACCCCGGAGACCATCGAGAAGATGCGGGTCGCCGGCCGCATCGCCGCGCAGGCACTGGCCGAGGCGGGCAAGGCCGTCTCGCCGGGCGTGACCACCGACGAGCTGGACCGCATCGCCCACGAGTACATGTGCGACCACGGCGCGTACCCGTCCACGCTGGGCTACAAGGGCTTCGCCAAGTCGTGCTGCACGTCGCTGAACGAGGTGATCTGCCACGGCATTCCGGATTCGACGGTGATCGAGGACGGGGACATCGTCAACATCGACGTCACCGCCTACATCGGGGGAGTGCACGGCGACACCAACGCCACGTTCCTGGCGGGGAACGTCTCCGAGGAGCACCGCCTGCTGGTCGAGCGGACCCGTGAGGCGACGATGCGGGCGATCAAGGCCGTCAAGCCGGGCCGGGCGCTCAACGTCGTCGGCCGGGTCATCGAGGCCTACGCGAACCGGTTCGGGTACGGGGTGGTGCGCGACTTCACCGGTCACGGCATCGGCGAGACGTTCCACAACGGGCTGGTGATCCTGCACTACGACCAGCCGTCCGTCGACACCGTGCTCGAACCGGGAATGGTGTTCACGATCGAGCCGATGATCAACCTCGGCACGGTGGACTACGAGATCTGGGACGACGGCTGGACCGTGGTCACCAAGGACCGCAAGTGGACCGCCCAGTTCGAGCACACCATCGTGGTCACCGACACGGGGGCGGAAATCCTCACGCTGCCGTGACTCGGCCGGGTGCCGGCGGCGGCGCCGTGTCGCGTACCGTGCTTCGGCATGGAACCGACTGACGTGGCGATCCCGGCCGGCACCTTCACCGTTCGCATCGACGGCCCCGAGAGCCGGCACGCGGTGCTGTTGCTGCCCGGCGCCGGGGAATCCGCCGACGTCTACGACGCGGTGTGCGAGCGGCTGCACCATTCGGATCTACGCACGTTCGTGCCCGAGACCATCGAGGGTCTCGACGTCGCGGGCGTGCACGCCCTGCTCGACGCCCTGAAGCTGCCGTGGGTGCACCTCGTCGGCAGCGGCGCCGGGGCGGAGCTGGCGTGGGCCGTCGCGTCGGGCCGGTTCGGCCGGTTCGCCAGCCTCGTCGTCGCCGACCGGGGCCATCCGGCGGTGCCGGACGCCGAGGGCGTCGTGCGGGACGCGAACGCCGCCCCCGCCGAGGTGCCCACCACCGTGCTCGTGGGCAGCGCTGCGCGGCGCGCGGAGGCCGACGCCTCGATGCGGTACGTCCTGTCGGAGTTCCGCGTCGTCGAGCTGAGCGGGGTGGGCAACATCCCGGCCGAGGCGCCGGCGGAGCTGGCCAGCGCGATCGCCCTGCGCACCGGCAGCTGGTAGCAGCGGGCGGCTTCGCCGCCGGTGTGTCCTTCGGGAGGCCGGAACCGCCCGAAGGACGCACGCGGCCTACAGACCCAGCAGCGCGTTCTCGACCAGTTCCGGCAGGGCCGGGTGGATCCAGTACTGGCCGGTGGCCGTCTCTCGCGCGGTGAGACCGAAGCTCATCGCCTGGATCAGCGGCTGGATCACCGACGACGCCTGGGCGCCCAGGATGTGCGCGCCGAGCAGCTTGCCCGTGGCGCGGTCGGCGATCACCTTGCAGAAGCCCTCGGTGTCCTCCATCGCCCAGCCGTAGGCGACGTCGCCGTAGTACTGGATCTTCACCGCGACGTCGTAGCCCTGGGCGCGGGCCTGCTCCTCGGTCAGCCCGACCGTCGCGATCTGCGGGTCGGTGAACACCGCGGACGGCACGAAACGGTGGTCCGAGCGGCGCAGCGCGGAGGTGTCCCCGCCCCACGCGTCGTGGAGCAGGTTGTGCTGCACGACCCGGCCCTCGTGGTTCGCGACGTGCTTGAGCTGGTGCGACGACGAGACGTCACCGAGCGCGAAGACCCCGCGCGCGGTGGTCCGCTGGAACTCGTCCACGACGATCCGGCCGTCCTCGTGCAGCGCGAGCCCGCCGGCGGCGGCGTCCAGTGCGTCCCCGTTGGGCGTGCGTCCCACCGCGACGAGCAGCGCGTCGCCGCTGACGGTGGTGCCGTCGGCCAGGTCCACCTCGACGCCGTCGCCGACGGCGCGGAAGGCGGTCGCGGGGTTGGACAGGTGCACGTCCCACCGGTCGGTGGCCAGACCGGTGAAGTGCTCGGCGAGGTCGTGGTCGAGGTGCCGCAGCAGCTGACCGGTGCGGGCCAGCACCGACACCCGGGTGCCGAGGGCGGAGAAGACGTGGGCGAACTCCATCGCGATGAACCCGGAGCCGAGGATCACGAGCGACTCGGGCAGCTTCGGCAGCCGCATGATGTCGTCGTTGGTGTAGTAACGCACCCCGCCGTCGAGTACCTCCTGCGGGATCACGGGCCGCGCGCCCGCCGCGACGACGACCTGGTCGGCGGTGATGATCTCCCCGGTGCCGGTGTCGAGGGCGCGCTCGCCGACGAACCGGGCGTGCCCGCGGTGGACGGTGACGTTCGCGCAGTCCTCCGTGCGGTAGCGCTCTCCGCCTGCCGCGATCGGGTCGATCCGGCCGAACACGCGGTCGACGATGTCGTTCCACCGGACCCCGTCGACCGTCGCGTCCACCCCGTACTTCGCGGCCTTGCGCACGGTCTGCGCGACCTCCGCCGCGTAGACGTACATCTTGGTGGGGATGCAGCCGACGTTGAGGCAGGTGCCGCCGAAGGTGCCCTGCTCGAGGATGGCCACCTTCTTGCCGTCGTATCGCTCGTCGACGATCGAGTTTCCGGATCCGGTGCCGATGATGGCCAGGTCGTAGTGGCTCACTGTTCTCCCGTAGTCAGGTTCGCGCGGACGGTCACAGGGTTCTGCTGTGACCGTCCAACCAGTCCAGCCACAGATCCAATTCCCGGAATGCCACCTCGAGGACCTCCGGTGTGGAGAGGAACACATCGTGGCGGGCACCGGTGATCGGGACGATCGTCGTGCGGTCGCCCAGGCACCCGGCCCAGCGGGCGATCTGCTTGACGTCGAGGACCGCGTCGGCGGTGTCCACCGCGGGGTCGTACGCCGGGGCCCAGCGCGTGTCCTTCGACCGCAGGATCAGCGACGGGACCCCGACGTCGAGGCCGCGGTGCAGCCGCGCGTGGCCGCGACGGACCGCGCGGAGCCAGCCGAACGTGACGGGGAACCCGGCCAGCGGCTTCCAGTCCAGGTCGTACTCCCACTGGCCGTTGGCGTTCCTGTGCAGGCTCATCCCGTAGGTGTCCAGGCTCTGCCCCGGGATGACGGCTCGGCTGCGGACCCGGCCGACGGTGTCGACGGCGACGGTGCCGAGGCTGCGCAGGATCGAGGGCCCCTGCAGGTCGAACCACGGGCTGTTGAGGATCAGGCCCTGGATCCCGGCGCCGCCTGTGCCGCCGGGCCGGCGGTTCAGCCGGTCGAGCCACAGCGGCAGGACCAGCCCGCCGGTGGAATGCGCCACGAGGAGGATGCCGCCGCCGACCTCGCTGCGGACGACCCGCAGCGCCTCCTCGAGCTCGGCGTCGTAGTAGGTCAGGTCGGTGACGAAGTGCGGCGTCTGCTCCGGTTGCCGGGAGCGGCCGCACTTGCGCAGGTCCAGGGCGAAGAAGCGGTACCCCTGGGCCGCGAAGTGCTCGGCGAGGTGCTGCTGGAAGAAGTAGTCGGTGAATCCGTGCACGTAGATCACGGCACGGTCCGGGGCGGACTCGCCGCCGGGGTAGACGGACGGCTGATAGCGGACGAGGGTGGCGGTGACCTCGCCCTCGCCGTCCGGATCGGGGCCGAGAGGCAGCGTGAGCTGCTCGTATCCGTCGCCGAGGATATCGGGCATCCAAGTAGTCACGATCACACTGTATTGGTCACTACGCGGACCTGTCGTGGGGGCACAATTGGGTGAAGACAAACGCCGGACAACGCGCGGGTAACCTGTTCGTCGCAGTCGGCGCGGCCGCGACGTCGCCGGGATCCGCGAGTGCAGCGAGACCCGGCCGACGAGCACGGACGTGCACGGGACACTCACGCGGAGCAGTGCGGAACGCAACGGCGCGTGCGAACAGACAAGGAAGTCGATCCTCCAGTGTCAGAGAACGTGGTAGAGGCCAAGACCGATGTAGTGCTCGTGGGTGCGGGCATCATGAGCGCGACGCTCGGCGCAATCCTGCGCCGGCTGCAGCCCGACTGGTCCATCACCGCCTTCGAGCGGCTCGACGCCGCCGCGGCGGAGAGCAGCGATCCCTGGAACAACGCAGGCACCGGTCACTCGGCGCTGTGCGAGCTGAACTACACGCCCGCCAAGCCGGGCGGTGGCGTGGACATCACCAAGGCGATCAACGTCAACGAGCAGTTCCAGGTCTCGCGCCAGTTCTGGGCGTTCGCGGTGGACAACGGCATCCTCACCGATCCCAAGAACTTCATCAATCCCGTTCCGCACGTCAGCTTCGTCCACGGCGCCGACAACGTGAAGTACCTGCGTGCCCGCTACGACGCGCTGGCCGGGCACCCGCTCTTCGCCGGCATGGAGTACTCGGAGAGCCCCGAGTACTTCTCCGAGCGGTTGCCGCTGATGGCGCAGGGCCGTGACTTCTCCGAGCCCATCGCGCTGAACTGGACCCAGGACGGCACCGACGTCGACTTCGGTGCCCTCACCAAGCAGCTGCTCAACAACGTCGCCGCGTCGGGCGGCACCGTGCACTTCGGCCACGACGTGACCGACCTGGACAAGCAGTCCGACGGCAGCTGGATCGTCAAGGTCCGCAACCGCCGCACCGGCCAGGCCCGCAAGGTGCATGCCCGGTTCGTGTTCGTCGGTGCCGGCGGCGGAGCGCTGCACCTGCTGCAGAAGTCGGGTATCGCGGAGGCCAAGGGCTTCGGCGGTTTCCCCGTCTCCGGCCAGTTCCTGCGCTGCACCAACCCGGAGCTGATCGCCATGCACAGCGCGAAGGTGTACGGCAAGGCGGCCGTGGGTGCGCCGCCGATGTCGGTCCCGCACCTCGACACCCGCGTGATCGGCGGCAAGCAGGGCCTGCTGTTCGGCCCGTACGCCGGCTGGTCCCCGAAGTTCCTCAAGAACGGCAAGCTCACCGACCTGCCCGGCTCGGTCAAGCCCAACAACCTGCTGTCGATGATCGGCGTCGGCCTTACCGAGATGGGTCTGACCAAGTACCTGATCGGTGAGCTGATGCAGTCGCCGCGCGACCGCATCGGCACCCTCGGCGAGTTCGTGCCGCGGGCCCGCATGGCGGACTGGGAGCTCATCACCGCCGGTCAGCGGGTGCAGGTGATCCGCCGCAAGGGTGCGGGTGGAGTGCTCGAGTTCGGCACCGCTGTGGTCAATGCCGGCGACGGTACGATCGCCGGTCTGCTCGGCGCGTCCCCCGGCGCCTCGACCGCCGTTCCGGCGATGCTCGACGTCCTCGAGCGCTGCTTCCCCGACCGGTGGACGGCGTGGCAGGACACCCTCAAGGAGATGGTGCCGTCCCTCGGGGTCAAGCTCTCGGACGATACCGCGCTGTTCGACAAGGTCTGGCGCTGGGGCACCAAGTCCCTGCAGCTCGATGTCGCCTCCGCGGTGGAGGCCACCGCCCCGGCGGAGCCGGCGACGGTCTGACCGCCCGTCCTCCGATGCGGCCTGCGAGGGTCTCGGCCGGGTCCGGCCCTCGCGGGCCGCGCCGTCCGCCGGAACGCCGTGGCGCCCGCGCCCCGGCGGGATACCCTGATCCCAGTCGCTGAGAGGGGCGGGGCTGTGGGCACCGGTATGGAACGGATCTGGCTCGACAGCTACGCCGAGGGGGTGCCGTCGGACATCGCACCCCCCGAGCACTCGCTGGTCGACATGCTGGAGGCGTCGGTCGCTCGGTTCGGGCCACGTCCGGCGCTCGAGTTCTTCGGCGCGGAACTGACCTATTCGCAACTCGGCGACCGGGTGCACCGTGCCGCGGAGGGGCTGCGACGGCTCGGCGTGCGCCCCGGCGACCGGGTGGCGCTCGTCCTGCCGAACTGTCCGGAGCACGTGATCGCGTTCTATGCGGTCCTGCGGATCGGCGGCGTGGTGGTCGAGCACAATCCGCTCTACACCGGCGAGGAGATGGCCCACCAGTTCGCGGATCACGGCGCCACGGTGGCGATCGCCTGGGACAAGGTCTGTCCGCTGCTGCAGCGGATCGCCGGGGACACGGCCGTCGAGCACATCGTGGCGGTGAACATCACTCGTTCGATGCCGTGGTCCAAGCGGCTCGCGCTCACCCTCCCCGTCCCGAGAGCGCGCACGTTGCGGGACGCGCTGACGGGGCCGGCGCCGGGAACGATTCCGTGGCAGCGGTTGCTGGCCGACGGACCCCTCGACCCGGAGCATCCGCGCCCCTCCGTCGGCGATCTGGCGGTCGTCCAGTACACGAGCGGCACCACCGGCACCCCGAAGGGCGCGATGCTCACGCACTCGAACCTCGGCGCCAACGCCGCGCAGGGCCGCGCCTGGGTGCCGGGGCTGGTCGACGGCGCAGAGGTCGTCTACGCGGTGCTGCCGATGTTCCACGCCTACGGGCTCACCCTGTGTGTGACCTTCGCGATGAGCATCGGCGCCCGTCTGGTGCTGTTCCCCAAGTTCGACGTGGATCTGGTGCTCGCCGCCGCGAAGAAGCACCCACCCACGTTCATGCCCGCGGTGCCGCCGATCTACGAGCGCCTCGCCCGCGCGGCCCGGGAGCGGTCGGTGGATCTGACGTCGGCGCGCTGGTCGATTTCCGGGGCGATGCCCTTGCCGACGGAGACACTGGAACTGTGGGAGGCGGTCACCGGGGGCGTGCTGGTCGAGGGGTACGGGCTGACCGAGACGTCGCCGGTCGCGGTCGGCAATCCCATCGGACTCGCCCGCCGGCCCGGTGCCGTCGGAGTTCCCTTCCCGAGCACCGAGATCCGGGTGGTCGATCCGGCCGACCCTGAGCGCGACGTCGAACCCGGGCAGCGGGGAGAGCTGCTGATCCGCGGACCGCAGGTGTTCTCCGGATACTGGAACAAGCCCGAACAGACGGCGGAGGCGCTGCTCGACGGCGGCTGGTTCCGGACCGGTGACATCGTCCAGGTCGACCGCGACGGATTCGTCACGGTCGTGGACCGGATCAAGGAACTGATCATCACCGGTGGCTTCAACGTCATGCCGTCCGAGGTCGAAGCGGCGCTGCGGCTGTTCCCGGGAGTAGTCGACGCCGCCGTGGTCGGTCTGCCGACCCCTGACGGCAGCGAGGAGGTGGTGGCGGCGGTGCTGGTCTCGGGCGACGACTTCGACCCCGAGGCGGCGCGGGAGCACTGCCGTTCGCGCCTGGCCGCCTACAAGGTCCCGCGGCGTGTGGTGGTGGTGGACGACCTGCCGCGGTCCCTGATCGGGAAGGTGCTCCGCCGGCAGGTCCGCGAGTCCCTCCTCGTCGGCTGAGTCCTTCGGACGCCGTGCGTGCCGGGCCTGCGGCGTCCCTCACGATGTTCGTACGGCGGATGGCGCCGCGATCGGCCCGGCCCGTAGTGTTTGTGCGTTCCCCGCAGCGTGATGCGCGTTGCACAGTGCCGAAAGATGGGAAGTGCCGGTGTCCAGTGCTGCCGATGACGAGACCAACTACCTGGTCGGGCTCAATTTGCGGGGCCGGCGAGTAGTGGTGGTCGGGGGCGGTACCGTCGCACAGCGACGGCTCGGTCTGCTCGTGGCCGCCGGTGCCCACGTGCACGTGATCACCCGTGCGGCGACGCCCGCGGTCGAGGGCATGGCCACCGCCGGGCAGGTCACCCTGGAACTGCGCGACTACCGTGACGGGGATCTCGACGGCGCCTGGTACGCCATCGCCTGCACCGACGAACCGGACACCAACGCCGCGATCGTCGCCGAGGCCGAACGTCACCGCATCTTCTGCGTCCGGGCCGACAACGCCCGCCGCGGCACGGCCGTCACCCCGGCCACCGCCCACTACGACGGGATGACCGTCGGTGTGCTGGCCGGCGGCGACCACCGCCGCTCCGCGGCCGTGCGCACCGCGATCCGCGAGGCCCTGCAGTCCGGTGCCGTCGTCGCCGACGCCGAGCCCGCCCGCCCCGGGGTCGCGCTGGTCGGTGGCGGCCCGGGCGATCCCGACCTGATCACGGTCCGCGGGCGGCGCCTGCTGGGTCGCGCCGACGTCGTCGTCGCCGACCGGCTGGCCCCGCCGGAACTGCTCGCCGAGCTCGGCCCGCACGTCGAGGTGATCGACGCCGCCAAGATCCCCTACGGCCGGGCGATGGCGCAGGAGGCCATCAACCAGGCGCTGATCGACGGCGCCAAGGCCGGAAAGTTCGTCGTCCGGCTCAAGGGCGGCGACCCGTACGTGTTCGGCCGCGGCTACGAGGAACTCGAGGCGTGCGTCGCCGCCGGAGTGCCCGTGACCGTCGTCCCCGGCATCACCAGCGCCATCTCGGTGCCGTCCGCGGCCGGGATCCCCGTCACCCACCGCGGCGTCACTCACGAGTTCGTCGTGGTCAGCGGCCACGTGGCGCCCGACCACCCGGATTCGCTCACCGACTGGGGTGCGCTCGCCCGCCTGCGCGGCACGCTCGTGCTGCTGATGGCGGTCGAGCGGATCGAGCAGTTCGCCGCCGCCCTGCTCGAGGGCGGCCGGCCCGCGCAGACCCCGGTCACCGTGATCCAGGAGGGCACGCTGCGCACCCAGCGGGTGCTGCGCGCCGACCTGAAGACCGTCGCCGCCCGCGTCCGGGAGGAGCAGATCCGCCCGCCGGCCATCATCGTGATCGGGCCGGTGGCCGGGTTCGACATCGGGCCGGTGGCCGGGGTCGCCCCGGGCGCTCGGTAACGTTGATCCACATGGCCGAAACCTCCTCGCCCGTGAGCTACCCCGTCACCACGCGTGCGCTGGGCCTGGCGATCATCGTCCTCAGCGGTCTGCAGTTGATGGTCGTGCTCGACGGCACGGTCGCCAATCTCGCGCTGGCGCCGCTGCAGGAGGACCTCGGTCTGAGTGACGCGGGCCGCAACTGGGTGCTCACGTCGTACGCCCTGAGCTACGGGGGGCTGATGCTCCTCGGCGGACGTCTCGGCGACGCCTTCGGCCGCAAACGCATGTTCATCGCCGGCGTCGGCCTGTTCACCGTCGCGTCGCTGCTGTGCGGCCTCGCCGTCAACGAGGGCACCCTCGTCGCGGCCCGCGCGCTGCAGGGCGTCGGCGCCGCCGTGGCCTCGCCCACGGCCCTGGCGCTGGTCGCCACCACCTTCGCGCCCGGACCGGCACGCAACCAGGCGATCGCCATCTTCGCGGCCATGACGGGCGTCGGATCGATCGCGGGGCTGATCATCGGCGGCGCCCTCACCGAGGTGTCCTGGCGCTGGATCTTCCTGATCAACGTGCCGATCGGGATGCTGATCGTGAGCCTGGCGGTGGTCGCGCTGCGCGAGACCGCGGCCGAGCGGCTGCCGCTGGACGTGCCGGGCGCGGTGCTCGCCACACTCGGCTGCACCGGTCTCGTCTTCGGGCTCACCGAGGGCCCGGAGATGGGGTGGACCAGTCCTGCGGTGGTCGGCGCGCTGATCACCGGTACCGCGCTGCTCGCGGTGTTCCTCGTCGTCGAGCGCCGCGCCGAGAACCCGCTGCTGCCGTTCGTGCTGTTCCGCAACCCGGACCGGGTCGCGACGTTCGTGTCCATCTTCTTCGCCGGTGCCGTCATGTTCAGCCTCGCCGCGTTCGTCGCCCTGTTCGTGCAGGACATCCTCGGCTATTCGCCGCTGCAGGCCGGCCTGGCGTTCGTGCCCTTCGCCTTCGGCCTGGGCGCCGCCGCGGCGGTCGCGTCGAAGCTGGCGGTGCGGGTGCGGCCCCGCTGGCTGGTCGTCACCGGGGCGCTGATCATGGCGGTCAGCCTCCTGTACGGCTCGACGATGTCGCACACCGTCGCCTACCTGCCGACGCTGTTCGTCCTGGTGCTCGTCGTCGGGTTCGGGGTGGGCCTGGCCGTGGTGCCGCTGCCGCTGTGCGCGATCGCCGGCGTCGGCTCGCACGAGATCGGCCCGCTCGCGGCGATCGCCCAGGTGGCGCAGACCCTCGGCGGCCCGATCGGCCTGGCCGTGATCGGCGCGATGGCCACGTCGCGGACCCTGTCGCTGGGCGGCACGTCCGGCGCCGTCGCCGACATGGATCCCGGCCAGCTCTACGCGCTGGGGGAGGGCTACCTCTTCGCCCTCGTCGGCTGTGCGGTGTGCGCCGTGATCGCGGGTGCCGCGGCGCTGTTCATCCGCTTCACCCCCGAGCAGGTGGCGCAGGCCCAGGTGGCGGAGAAGGCGGCGCAGGGCGCGTAGCCCCGTACCGGCCCTGCCGCCGAGGTGTGCCCGGCCCCAGCGGCGGGGTAGCCGACGGACATGTTGTCGACCATCACCGAGTGGATGCGGTTCCCGGCGACGTGGACCGCACGCGCGGTACGCGTGCGCGGGCACGAGCGGTACGTCGCCGCGCAGGCGCTGAAGTCGGCCCTCGCGGCGGTCCTCGCGTGGCTCGTCGCCGCCGAGTGGCTGACGCTGCCGCAGGCCTTCCTCGCCCCCTACGTCGCAGTGTTCCTCGTCGAGACCACGGTGTTCCGGTCCCTCCGGCAGGCGGTGGTGCAGATCGGAACGGTCGTCGCCGGCGTGCTGCTCGCGGCAACGGCGGAATGGCTGGTGCCGGGGCAGACGGCGGCGATCGGCGTCGTGGTGCTCGTCGGCTGGTTCGTCGGCCGCTGGCGGCGGTTCGGTTCGAACGGGATCTGGGTGGCGATCACCGCGTTGCTGGTGATCGCGACGGGCGCCGCCGGCAGCCCCGTGATGCTGGGGGAGCGGCTGCTCGAGACGGCGATCGGGGCAGCGTGCGGACTCGTGGTGACCGCGGCGCTGTTCCCGCCGGTCTACCCGGTCGGGGACGAACTCGGGGTACTCGCCCGTGAGGCCCGATCCCTGCTGTGTGACATGGCCGCCGGGCTGGGCCACGAGGCGGGTCCGGGGCCCGGGGGCTGGGTGCGTCGCACGGGGGAGATCGACCGGATGGTGGACCGCGCGGCGGAGTCGTCGCAGTGGGCACGAGAGAGTGTGCGGCTCAATCCGCGCCCGATCGCGGCCCGGGTCCGGGATCAGGCCTCGGCCTCCGACGACGTCCTCGACCGGCTGTGGTACGCCGTGCCGGCGCTCCGCGAACTCGCCCGCGTGGCGGAGGCGGCGTCGGACGGCGTTCTCGACGGGGCGGACGACGCGGCGCGCTGCTCGGTGCCTGCTCTCCTGACAGCCCTGGCCGAGCTCGTGGACCGGATCGGGGACACCGCTGCCGACCCCGTCCGATTCGCCGAACCCGTCCGATTCGACGACGCCTGCGGCGAGTGCGCCGACCGGCTGGCCGAACTGCAGCGATCGGCCGCCGGGTCCGCCGATCCTCGGGTGGCGGCCGTGCTCGGTAGCTTCTGGCACCCGGCGCACCGGTTCCTCACCGCGGTGCAGGACACCCGGCGCGTGCCGCAGTCAGGTCAGGATCACCAGTTCGGTGGCTGACGCCACCTCGACCCGCAGGCCCGCCCGGGCCGCGACGCGGGCGGCACCGTCGACGTCGGCCGGCTCCGCGCGGGTCAGTACGAGCGCGCGGGCCAGCAGGCCCTTGTGGTGCTTGTTGAAGTGACTGACCACCTTGCGGCTCCCGTCGGGCTGCTCGGTGAGCACGGTCGCGGTGACCGCGCCGGGGACGGGCCCGAGCTGCCGGTACACCCCCGACCGCAGGTCCACCACGAGCTGCCCGGCGGCCTCGGCGGCCAGGGCGCCGCTCAGCTCCGGCCGCCACAGCGACGCGAGGGTCCCGACGCCGGGCAGCTTCGATCCGCCCGACAGGCGATAGGCCGGGATGGGATCGCCCGCGCGCACCGCGCCGAACAGGGCCGATCCGATCGCGAGTCGCCGGTGGGCCTTCTCCCGCTGCGCCCGGGTGAACGAGCCGGCGTCGAGGGCGTCGAACAGCACCCCGGTGTAGCGCGCGAGAGCCGGCCGGGTGGGCGAGACCCACAGCTTGGCGTTGCGTTCGATCTCGTCCGCCTGCGTGGGACCCAGGCCCAGGGCGAGGCTCGACGCCTCCGGATCCGCGGCCAGGTCGACGAGCGCCTGCACCAGCTCCTCGCGGGTCGCGGTCAGTTGCGGCATCGACAGCTCGCCCAGGTCGAGGGGCGCACCGTCGCCGCCGTCGGACTTGGTTTCGGAGGGAGGCAGAAGCACCAGCACAAGCGGTAACCGTACCGAGGTCGGTTCCGGGGCGGCAGGTAGGCTGCTCTCCCGTGATCACCCGCATGTCGCACCTGTTTCTCCGCACCCTCCGCGACGACCCGGCCGACGCCGAGGTCGCCAGCCACAAGCTGCTCGTGCGCGCCGGCTACGTCCGCCGCATCGCCCCGGGGGTGTACTCGTGGCTGCCGCTGGGTCTGCGGGTACTGCGGCAGGTCGAGCGTGTCGTGCGCGAGGAGATGAACGCGATCGGTGGGCAGGAGATCTCGCTGCCGGCGCTGCTGCCGCGCGACCCCTACGAGACCACGAACCGGTGGACCGAGTACGGCGACGGGTTGTTCCGGCTCCAGGACCGCAAGGGCGCCGACTACCTGCTCGGCCCCACCCACGAGGAGATGTTCGCGCTCACCGTCAAGGGTGAATACAACTCGTACAAGGATTTTCCGGTCACCCTGTACCAGATCCAGACGAAGTACCGCGACGAGGAACGTCCCCGTGCCGGCATCCTCCGCGGCCGCGAGTTCGTGATGAAGGACTCCTACAGCTTCGACCTCACCGACGAGGGCCTGGCCGAGTCGTACCGGGCGCATCGTGACGCCTACGAGCGGATCTTCGCCCGACTCGGCGTGAAGTACGTGATCGTCTCCGCGACGTCGGGCGCCATGGGCGGCAGCGCGTCGGAGGAATTCCTCGCCGAGAGCGACGCCGGCGAGGACACGTACGTGCGCTGCCTCGAGTCGGGCTACGCCGCGAACGTCGAGGCCGTCGAGACCCTGGCCCCCGAGCCGGTTCCGTTCGACGGGCTGCCCGAGGCGGTGGTGCACGACACCCCGGACACCCCGACCATCGACACTCTCGTCGAGTGGGCCAACGGTGCGCTCGACCGCCCGGTGACCGCCGCCGACACCCTCAAGAACATCCTCGTCAAGACGCGGCGACCCGGCGGGGAGTGGGAACTGCTCGGCATCGGCATCCCCGGCGACCGGGAGGTCGACGACAAGCGGCTCGGCGCGTCGCTCGAGCCGGCCGAGTACGAGCTGCTCACGGACGCCGACTTCGCGGCCAACCCGTTCCTCGTCAAGGGGTATATCGGTCCGAAAGCGTTGCTCGACAACGGAGTTCGTTACCTCGTCGATCCGCGTGTCGGAAACGGCACGTCGTGGATCACCGGCGCCGACGAGCCCGGCAGGCACGTCGTCGGACTCGTCGCCGGGCGCGACTTCACCCCGGACGGGACCATCGAGGCCGCCGAGGTGCGCGACGGTGACCCGTCCCCGGACGGTGCGGGCCCGCTCGTGTCGGCGCGCGGCATCGAGATCGGCCACGTGTTCCAGCTCGGCCGCAAGTACACCGACGCCTTCGCCGTCGACGTGCTCGGCGAGAACGGCAAGCCGGTGCGCCCGACCATGGGTTCCTACGGCGTCGGTGTCTCCCGGCTCGTCGCCGTGATCGCCGAGCAGCAGCACGACGACAAGGGCCTGCGGTGGCCCGCCGAGGTCGCCCCGTTCGGGGTGCACCTGGTGATCGCGAACAAGGACGAGGCGGCCCGGGAGGGTGCCGAGAATCTGGCCGCCGAGCTCGACAAGGCGGGCGTCGAGGTGCTGCTCGACGATCGCAAGGCCTCGCCCGGCGTGAAGTTCAAGGACTCCGAGCTGCTCGGCGTGCCGCTGGTCGTCGTCGTCGGCCGCGGCTGGGCCGACGGCAAGGTCGAGCTGCGCGACCGGTTCAGCGGCGAGTCCCGCGAGGTGCCGGCCGATGCGGCCCTGAAGGAGATCCTCGGCGCGTAGTAGCACCCCCGTTGGCCCTCGGGATCGCGTGCGGGCCACCGGGGCACCACACTGATGCCATGGACGACTGGGAGCGCACCGACGCCTACCTGACCGACACCCTGATCGGGGCCGACCCTCAGCTCGAGGACGCGCTCGCGGCGAACGCCGCGGCGGGCCTGCCGCCGATCGACGTCGCACCCGTGCAGGGCAAGTTCCTGCATCTGCTGGCGCGGATCCGCGGTGCGCGGCGCATCCTCGAGATCGGCACGCTCGGCGGGTACTCCACCATCTGGCTCGCGCGGGCCGTCGGCGACGACGGGCGCGTGGTCACCCTCGAGTACGAGCCCCGGCACGCCGAGGTCGCGCGCGCCAACCTCGATCGCGCCGGCGTGGGGGAGCGGGTCGACATCCGGGTGGGCGCCGCCCTCGACACCCTGCCGTCCCTCGAGGGCGGGGCCCCGTTCGACCTGGTGTTCGTCGATGCGGACAAGGAGAACAACCCGCACTACGTGCGGTGGGCGCTGCGGCTCGGCCGCCCCGGCACCGTCATCGTCGTCGACAACGTGATCCGCGGCGGTTCGGTCACCAACGCCGATCTCGACGACGAGCGGGTGCGCGGCGCCCGAGAGGTGCTGGAACTCATGGCCACCGACCCCCGGCTCGACGCGACCGCGCTGCAGACCGTCGGCGCAAAGGGCTGGGACGGCTTCGCGATAGCGGTCGTGACCGACTGAGCATTTCGCCCGCGGCGGTCGGCGCGAGCGGATGCCGCGGCGTCCCGGTCGAGGTCAGGGCTGCCCGGGCAGCGCGACGGACGGCGGGACGACCCCGAGGTTCGCGCGCCACCGGGCCGCCCGCATCGCGGACTCGGTGAGCGCCTCGATCGCCGCCCCGCGGGTGTGCTCGCTGCGTGCCCGCTCGACGACGGAGCGCCACGCCACCGCGACATCGGTCTCGATCTGCACCGCCAACTGTGCGGCGGAAACCGCGTCGGTCACCGGGAAGGGCGTCGTGTACCCGGCGGCCGCGGTGGGCGGGGTGACGGCGGCGGCCCGCAGCGCGTCCGTGGTGGCGTCGCGCCGGGCCCGGTGGGCGGCGGTGTCCGCCGACACCTCGGCCGCGCGGGCGGGATTGGAGAACGCGGCGACGATGCCGTAGCCGAACACCGCGGCGTACTCGGCGTTCAACGCGTCCACGAGGGCCTGCTGCTCGACGCCCAGCGACTGTGAACTCACGGCAGCAGCACCCCCTTGTGCACGGCGCACGCGGCGCTGATCGAGGCGAGCATGCCCGCCCGGTAGCCCTGCAGGGTGCGGGCCAGGTCCGCGGCGGCCCGCTGGGAGCCGTTCAGTCGCTCGCGCAGCAGGTCGAGGGTGGGTGGATCCGCGGCCGGGGCCACGGTCGTCGTCGTGGTGGTCGACGCCGTGGTGGTCGACGCCGGGTCGGCCCCGGCGAGCCGGGCCACCTCGGCGTCGAGGACCTGGGCGTGGGTCGTGCGCTCGGCGCCGACGGCATTCAGGGCGCCCGCCCGGTCGGGGAGCAGCGCGACGAGCAGACCGGCGGTCGCGGCGTCGACGCGCGCCCGCTCGGCCTGGGCGATCAGGGGATCGACCTCCCCGGCGCCGTCGTCCGTGCCGGCGCCGCACCCGGCGACGGCGAGCGCACCGACGCCGCCGAGCGCGGCGCCGGACCAGCGCAGCACGGTGCGTCGGGACACGGGTGGTGAGGATGCGGGCGTCGGCACCGCACCATCGTGCCAGCCCGGTCCGGGCGGATCCGACGGTGGTCGGGCCGCGGGGGGTTGGTCACGGGAGCGCCGGATGCGCGATACCCTTGAATACCTGCCGGTCCGCTCGTGCGCCGGCATGACGTCCGCTGCGATCACAACTGAACGAGGAGCCTGTCGCGATGCCGGTGCCGCCCCCGGAGAGAATTGCCGAACTCGTCTCCGGCCCGATCGAGCGCGAGGGATACGACCTCGAGGACGTGGTGATCACGTCTGCGGGCAAGCACAGCACGGTGCGGCTGTTCGTCGACAGCGACGCCGGGTTGAGCCTCGACGAGGCCGCCCGCCTGAGCACCCTGGTCTCCGAGGCGTTCGACGCCGTCTCCGATTTCGGCGAGTCGCCCTACGTGCTCGAGGTGACCAGCCCCGGCATCGGCCGCCCGCTCACCCGCGAGCGGCACTGGCGCCGGTCCCAGGCCCGCAAGGCCCGGATCGAACTGGACGACGAGACGATCGTCGGCCGCATCGGCGAGCTCGTCGGGGACGAGGTCCGGATCGTCGTTCCCGGCCGCAGCGGGCCCTCGGTGCGGGCGATCCCGCTCGCGGAGGTGCGCCGCGCCGTCGTCGAGGTGGAGTTCAACGCGCCGAATCCGCGCGAACTCGAGCTCGCGGGCGGCCTGCCGGACGGCCGGGTGCGTGCCGGCGAGATCGCCGAGGGCGACGGCGACGACCCGGACGACGAGAGCGGCACGGACTACAACGGCACGGACGAAGTGAAGGTGGACAAGTGAATATCGACATCGCAGCCCTGAAGGTCCTCGAGGCCGACAAGAACATCCCGTTCGATGCGCTGATCGAGACGATCCAGACGGCCCTGCTCACGGCCTACCGGCATACCGACGGGCACCAGCCGCACGCGAGTGTCGACGTGGACCGCCGGACCGGTGCCGTGCGGGTGATGGCGCAGGAGTTCGACGCGGACGGCAACCTCGTCTCCGAGTGGGACGACACCCCGGAGGGCTTCGGTCGCATCGCGGCGACCACCGCCCGCCAGGTGATCATGCAGCGCATCCGCGATGCCGAGCACGAGCAGCGGTTCGGGGAGTTCGCGACACACGAGGGCGAGGTCGTCGCCGGTGTGGTCCAGCGCGACACCCGCGCCAACGCCCGCGGCATGGTCGTGGTGAAGATCGGCGCCGAGACCACCGGCACCGAAGGGCTGATCCCGCCGGCCGAGCAGGTGCCCGGCGAGACGTACGAGCACGGCGACCGGATCCGGTGCTACGTCGTCGGGGTGTCGCGGGGGCAGCGCGGCCCGCAGATCACCCTGTCGCGGACGCACCCCAACCTGGTGCGCAAGCTCTTCGCCCTCGAGGTGCCGGAGATCGCGGACGGGTCGGTGGAGATCGTCGCCGTCGCGCGGGAGGCCGGCCATCGCTCCAAGATCGCCGTCCACTCGCGGGTGCCGGGATTGAACGCCAAGGGCGCGTGCATCGGCCCGATGGGGCAGCGGGTGCGCAACGTCATGCGCGAACTCGGTGACGAGAAGATCGACATCATCGACTTCGACGAGGATCCGGCGAAGTTCGTCGGTAACGCGCTGTCCCCCTCGAAGGTGGTATCCGTCACAGTCGTCGACCCCGACGCGCGCGCCGCGCGGGTCGTCGTTCCCGACTACCAGCTGTCCCTCGCGATCGGCAAGGAAGGGCAGAATGCCCGGCTGGCCGCGCGGCTGACCGGGTGGCGGATCGACATCCGCAGCGATGCCGCGGCCGGCGGTCCGGCGTCGGCGGGATCGCCCGCGACAGGCAGATAGGCGTGGAATGCACGGTTCCGGCCCGATCAGCGGTAGAGTGGTCGATGGCTCAGCATGAGCTGCCCTCGGTCGACCGAGAGCGCACCGGTCCGGTGCGCACCTGTGTCGGGTGTCGGCAGCGGGTGCTGGCTGCCGATCTGCTGAGGGTTGTGGCGCGGGCGACGGAGCCGTCAGGCTTCGTGCTGGTGCCGGACCCGGGGCGGAGGATGCCCGGTCGGGGCGCGTGGATGCACCCCGATCCGGAATGCCTCGGTCAGGCGGAACGGCGTCGAGCATTCGGCAGAGCGCTGCGGGTGTCGGGAACAATCGACCCGTCTGCGCTTGTTCAGCTGGTCGGGGTCCGGAACGAGGAGGACTCGGCGTAGCGATACGCGCCGGACCGGGGACACCAACTCTGAGAAGAACAGGTACAAGCACTCATGAGCACACCGTGAAGCACCAGCGATGAACGTCCATCGGAGATAACCCGAGGTCGTGCGGGCACCAGCCGCTCGACCTCATCAGTGAGGAGAGCAGTGGCAGGCAAGGCCCGTGTACACGAGTTGGCCAAGGAACTCGGTGTCACCAGTAAGGAACTTCTCGCCCGTTTGAAGGAACAGGGCGAATTCGTGAAGTCGGCGTCCTCGACGGTCGAGCCGCCGGTCGCGCGTCGACTGCGCGAATCTTTCGCGAAGGCGAACGGCGACGGCGCAGCTCCGTCGGCGGCAGCCCCCAAGCCCGGGGCGCCGCGCCCCGGTCCCCGTCCGGCAGCGCCCGCCCAGGCCGCGCCGGCACCCGCCCCGGCCCCGAAGTCCGAGGCCGCAACCCCCGCGCCGAGTCCGGCTCCGGCTTCGCGCCCCGCCGCACCCGGCCCCAAGCCCGGCGCTCCGCGCCCGGCTGCCCCGAAGCCGGCCACCCCGCAGGCTCCGGCCGCGCAGGCCGCGCCGCAGGCTCCGGCCCCGCAGGCTCCGGCCCCGCAGGCTCCGGCTCCGCAGGCTCCGAGCGCCGGCCCCAAGCCGGGCGGTCCCCGTCCCGGCCCGAAGCCGCCGCGCGTCGGCAACAATCCGTACTCGTCCGCACCCGCGGAGCGGCCCGCGCCGCGTCCGGGCGCGCCGCGTCCGGTTCCCGGTCAGGGTCGCCCCGCGGCCGGTCCCGGCGGTGCCCGTCCGGCTCCCGGTCAGGGTCGCCCCGCAGCCGGTCCCGGCGGTGCCCGTCCGGCTCCCGGTCAGGGTCGCCCCGCGGCCGGTCCCGGCGGTCCCCGTCCGGCTCCCGGCCAGGGCGGTCCCCGGCCGTCCCCCGGCTCGATGCCCCCGCGTCCGAACCCGGCCGCGATGCCGCAGCGTGCTGCGCGTCCCGGCCCGACCGGTCGTCCCGGCCGTCCCGGCGCGCCCGGCGGACGTCCGGCCGGCGCTGGTGGCGGCGGCGGTTACCGCGGTGGCGGTGGCGGTGCTCCCGGCGCCGGTGCCGGTGCCGGTGCCGCCGGTGGTTTCCGCGGTCGTCCCGGTGGCGGTGGCGGTGGCGCCGGCCGTGGTGGCCGCGGCGGAACCGCGGGTGCCTTCGGTCGTCCCGGTGGCGCTCCGCGCCGTGGCCGCAAGTCGAAGCGGCAGAAGCGGCAGGAATACGATTCGATGCAGGCACCGTCGGTCGGTGGTGTGCGGCTGCCGCGCGGCAACGGCGAGACCATCCGTCTCGCCCGTGGCGCGTCGCTGTCCGACTTCGCGGAGAAGATCGACGCGAACCCGTCGGCCCTGGTCCAGGCGCTGTTCAACCTCGGTGAGATGGTCACGGCCACTCAGTCGGTGAACGACGAGACCCTCGAGCTGCTCGGCTCGGAGATGAACTACAACGTTCAGGTCGTCAGCCCCGAGGACGAGGACCGCGAGCTGCTCGAGTCGTTCGACATCACCTACGGCGAGGACGAGGGCACCGAGGAAGACCTCGTGCAGCGTCCGCCGGTGGTGACCGTCATGGGTCACGTCGACCACGGCAAGACCCGCCTGCTCGACACGATCCGCAAGGCCAACGTCCGCGAGGGCGAGGCCGGCGGCATCACCCAGCACATCGGCGCCTACCAGGTGATGACCCACCTCAACGGCGAAGACCGGCTGATCACCTTCATCGACACCCCGGGTCACGAGGCGTTCACCGCCATGCGTGCCCGCGGCGCGAAGTCGACCGACATCGCGATCCTCGTGGTCGCGGCCGACGACGGCGTCATGCCGCAGACGGTGGAGGCGATCAACCACGCGCAGGCTGCGGACGTGCCGATCGTGGTCGCGGTGAACAAGATCGACAAGGAGGGTGCGAACCCCCAGAAGATCCGCCAGCAGCTCACCGAGTACGGACTGGTCACCGAGGAGTACGGCGGCGACACCATGTTCGTCGACATCTCGGCGAAGCAGGGCCTGAACATCGACCAGCTGCTCGAGGCCGTGCTGCTCACCGCGGACGCGTCCCTCGACCTGCGGGCCAACCCGGACATGGAGGCGCAGGGCGTCGCGATCGAGGCGCACCTCGACCGCGGCCGCGGCCCCGTGGCCACCGTCCTGGTCCAGCGCGGCACGCTGCGCGTGGGCGACTCGATCGTCGCGGGCGACGCGTACGGCCGTGTCCGCCGAATGGTGGACGAGCACGGCGACGACGTCCTCGAGGCGTTCCCCTCGCGTCCGGTCCAGGTCATCGGCTTCACGTCGGTGCCCGGCGCCGGTGACAACCTCGTCGTCGTCGAGGAGGACCGCATCGCACGGCAGATCGCGGACCGCCGCAATGCGCGCAAGCGCAACGCGCTGGCCGCCAAGAGCCGCAAGCGGATCAGCCTCGAGGACCTCGATGCCGCGCTCAAGGAGCACAACGAGCTCAACCTCATCCTCAAGGGCGACAACGCCGGTACGGTCGAAGCCCTCGAGGAGGCCCTCATGGGCATCGAGGTCGGCGACGAGGTGCGCCTGCGGGTCATCGACCGCGGTGTCGGTGGTGTCACCGAGACCAACGTCAACCTGGCCGCCGCGTCGAACGCCGTGATCATCGGCTTCAACGTCCGCGCCGAGGGCAAGGCCACCGAGCTCGCCAACCGCGAGGGCGTCGACATCCGCTACTACTCGATCATCTACCAGGCGATCGACGAGGTGGAGAAGGCCCTCAAGGGCATGCTCAAGCCGATCTACGAGGAGGTCGAGCTCGGCCGCGCCGAGATCCGGGCGATCTTCAAGTCGTCCAAGGTCGGCAACATCGCGGGCTGCATGGTCCAGTCGGGTGTCGTCAAGCGCAACGCGAAGGCCCGTCTGCTCCGCGACAACAACGTGGTCGCCGAGACGGTCACCATCTCGTCGCTGCGGCGCGAGAAGGACGATGTGACCGAGGTGCGGGAAGGCTTCGAGTGCGGTCTGACGGTCACCTACTCCGACATCAAGATCGGTGACGTGATCGAGGCGTACGAGCTGCGCGAGAAGCCGCGCGACTGACGCAGCCGGACACAACCGACGGCCTCGTCGGCGGCGGTGGGCGAGATGATCGCCCGCCGCCGTCGGCGTGCCGGAGGACCGGCACCGGACGACACCGGAGGGTGGATGTATCTCGGGGCACTGGAACTGGACGTCCTGCTCGGTGACGTGCGCTCGCTCAAGCAGAAGCGGTCCGTGATCCGGCCCGTCCTCGCCGAGCTGCGGCGGATGGCGGTCAGCGCCGCCGAGACCGGCGACCAGGACCTCTACCGTCGCGCCGAGATCGGCGTGGCGGTGGCCGCATCGGCGGTGCCCTATCTCAACGAGGTGCTCGACACGTGCGAGCGGCTCGTCGCCGGCCGCCCGGAGTTGCAGCTGCTCTCCGTGCGGCGAAGAATTTTCGGTCCGGAGGACTGACCGGACCGGTGGAACAAACATGTGGTCGCCGCCGGCGGCCGGGGAGAGGAACCGACTGACATGGCCGATCCAGCACGGGCACGTCGACTGGCCAAGCGCATCGCCACGATCGTCGCCACGGCCATCGATCACGAGATCAAGGATCCGCGGCTGGCGTTCGTCACCGTGACCGATGCGAAGGTCACCGCAGATCTGCACGACGCCACCGTCTACTACACGGTCCGCGGCGAGGACCTGGACACCGAACCCGACCTGGCCGCGGCCGCCGCAGGCCTGGAGAAGGCCAAGGGCGTGCTGCGCTCGAAGGTCGGGGCGGGCACCGGGGTGCGGTTCACCCCCACCCTGACCTTCGTCACCGACACCGTGCCGGACACCGCCCGGCACATGGAGGAACTCCTCGAACGGGCACGGGCCGCCGACGAGGAACTCGCCAAGGCCCGCGAGGGCGCCGCTCCCGCCGGCGAGCCGGATCCCTACAAGGAACCACGGGTGCGTCCCGACGACGGTGACGACCTGTAGCGCACCGATGGCCGAGTCGATCCAGGCCGCCACGGCGGTCGATCTGCGCGACGCCGTCGCGCTCCTCGGGGACGCCACCTCGGTGACGATCCTCTGCCACGTCCAGCCCGACGCCGACACCTTCGCCAGCGGCCTGGCACTCGGCACGGTGCTCGAGCGGCGCGGCATTCCGGTGCAGGTGGCGTTCGCGTCGCCGACCGCCGTCCCGGCGTCGATGCGCGACCTGCCCGGCGGGCACCTGCGGGTGCCCGCCGGGCAGGTGCGCCGCGAGGTCGACCTGCTCGTCACCGTGGACTGCGGCACGGCCGGCCGGCTCGGGCATCTCGCGGACCGGCTGGCAGGCGCGAAGCACACCCTGGTGATCGACCACCACCGCTCCAACACCCGGTTCGGCACCCACAATCTGATCGACGAGGCCGCCGAATCCACCACCGCCGTGCTCGCCGAGCTGTTCGACGAGTGGGGCGTGGAGATCGACGCGGACCTCGCCCACTGCCTGTACGCGGGGCTGGTCACCGACACCGGCTCGTTCCGGTGGGGACGCGCCGGGGGACACCGTCTGGCCGAGCGCCTGCTGGCCACCGGCATCGACGGGGCCGCCATCACGCGACGGCTCCTCGACACGCACCCCTTCGGGTGGCTGCCGATGCTGTCGCGGGTGCTCGCGTCGGCGACGCTCGTTCCCGACGCCGCCGGCGGACGCGGACTCGTCCACGCGACGGTGCTGCGCGCCGATTCGGCGCACCTCGGCGCCGAGGAGGTCGAAAGCGTCATCGACATCGTCCGGACCACCGCCGAAGCGGAGGTCGCCGCCGTGTTCAAGGAGTGCGGCCCGGACGTGTGGACGGTATCGCTGCGCTCGAAGAACGCCGTCGACGTCTCCGTCGCCGCCACCGCCCTCGGCGGAGGTGGGCATCGGTTCGCATCCGGATACACCGCGTACGGCGACCGCGACCGGGTCGTCACGGCGCTGCGCGCGGCCCTGGACTGACGGTGCCGGCGCCGCAACCGCGGGACACCGCCGGCCCGGAACCGGACGCGCCCCCGCACGTCGTCCCCGAGGCCACCGCCCGGCGCATCCTCGGGCTCGCGGTGCCGGCCCTCGGGGTGCTCGCCGCCGAGCCGCTGTACCTCCTGTTCGACATCGCCGTCGTCGGCCGGCTCGGCGCGCTCGCGCTCGCGGGCCTCGCCATCGGCGGCCTCGTCCTCGCCCAGGTCAGCACCCAGCTGACCTTCCTGTCCTACGGGACCACGGCCCGCGCCGCCCGCCTCCACGGCGCCGGCCGGCGTGACGCCGCCGTCGCCGAGGGTGTGCAGGCCACCTGGCTCGCGCTCGGTGTCGGCACCGCGATCCTGCTCGTCGGGCAGGTACTGGCGGAACCGGTGGCCGCGCTGATCGCCGGGGACCCGGAGATCGCCGACGCCGCAGTGTCGTGGCTGCGGGTCGCCCTGTTCGGCGCACCGCTGATCCTCGTCGGGCTCGCCGGCAACGGCTGGATGCGAGGCGTGCAGGACACCGCCCGCCCGCTGCGGTACGTGCTCGCCGGGCTCGCGCTCTCGGCGGTGCTGTGCCCGGTGCTCGTGCACGGCCTGCTCGGCGCCCCCCGCTGGGAACTCGCCGGTTCCGCCGTCGCCAACGTCGCCGGACAGGGTGTCTCCGCGGCCCTGTTCGTCGGGGCACTGCTCCGGGCCGGTGTGCCGCTGCGGCCTCGTCGCGCGGTGATCGTGGCGCAGTTGCGCCTCGGCCGCGATCTGATCGCCCGCAGCCTCGCCTTCCAGGCGTGCTTCCTGTCCGCGGCCGCGGTGGCGGCCCGCTTCGGTGCCGCGGCCGTCGCGGCGCACCAGGTGGTGCTGCAGCTGTGGAACTTCGTCGCGCTCACCCTCGACTCGCTCGCCGTCGCCGCGCAGGCCCTGGTGGGTGCGGCGCTCGGGGCGGGGGCCCGGTCCGGCGCGAAGCGCCTGGCCTGGCGGATCACCGCCTGGTCCACGGTGTTCGCCGCCGGCCTGGCCCTGGCGTTCCTGCTCGGCGGCGACGTGATCCCGGCGCTGTTCACCGACGACCCGGCGGTCCTCGAGCAGATCGACGTCGCCTGGTGGTTCTTCGTCGCGCTCATGCCCGCCGCCGGAGTGGTGTTCGCGCTCGACGGGGTGCTGCTCGGCGCCGGTGACGCCGCCTTCCTGCGCACCGCCACGCTCGCGTCCGCGCTGTTCGGCTTCCTGCCCGTCGTCTGGTGCTCGCTGGTGTGGGGCTGGGGGCTCGCGGGTATCTGGACGGGGCTTACGGTGTTCATCGTGTTCCGCATGGCGGCCGTGGTCTGGCGGACCCGGTCGGGGCGGTGGGCCGTCGCCGGTGCGGACCGGCAGATCCGGCGCGAGACGGTACGGGACGAGACAGAAGGGCAGGACCGGTGACGGGGAAACTCTGGGCGGTCAGCGACATCCACGTCGGGCATCGAGGCAATCGCCCCGTCACCGAGGATCTGCACCCCGAATCCCCGGACGACTGGTTGATCGTCGCCGGCGACGTCGCCGAGAAGTCCGACGACATCCGCTGGGCGCTGTCGCTGCTGCGCAGCCGTTTCGCCAAGGTGATCTGGGTTCCCGGCAACCACGAGCTGTGGACCACCGCCAAGGACCCGGTGCAGATGCACGGCGCCGCCCGGTACGACTACCTCGTGACGATGTGCCGCGAACTCGACGTGCTCACCCCGGAGGACCCGTATCCCGTGTGGCACGGGGAGGGCGGGCCGGTGACGCTCGTGCCGATGTTCCTGCTCTACGACTACTCGTTCCTGCCCGAGGGCACCACGACGAAGGCCGAGGGCCTGGCGCTCGCCCGCGAACGCAACGTCGTCGCCACCGACGAGTTCCTCCTCTCACCCGACCCGTACGTCACCCGCGACGTGTGGTGCCGCGTGCGGCTCGACGACACCCGCAAGCGCCTCGACGCCCTCGACCCGGCGCTGCCGACGGTGCTGATCAACCACTTCCCACTGGTCCGCGAACCCACCCGGATGCTGTTCTACCCGGAGTTCTCCCTCTGATGTGGCACCACCGAGACCGCCGATTGGCACCTGCGCTACCGCGCGTTGTGCGCCGTGTACGGACACCTGCACATCCCGCGCACCACGTACTACGACGGCGTCCGCTTCGAGGAGGTCTCCCTCGGCTACCCACGGGAATGGCAGCGCCGGGGTCTGCCCGAGCCGCTGCTGCGCCAGATCCTGCCGGTGCCGGAGTATCCGCCGGGATCGCTGAACAAGTGGGGCGGGCACTTCCGGGTGACCCCCGAGATGGAAGCCGAAGTCGAGAAGATGCGCGCTGAGCGCGCTGCACAGAACACGCGCACTGGGGAGCTGCGATGACCGACCCGACGACCTCGACCCGCACCGGGCTGATCACCCGGATCCTGCCCGACGGCATCGCCGCCGCGGAGTTGTTCGAGGACCCGCCCGGCCTGCGACCGCACCCGCAGGAGGAGGCGCTCGTCGCCCGTGCGGTGGACAAGCGGCGACGGGAGTTCGCGGGGGCGCGGCACTGCGCGCGGCTCGCCATGCGGCAGCTCGGGATGGAGCCCGGGCCGGTGCTCAAGGGCGACAAGGGGGCGCCCGTATGGCCGCGGGGAGTCGTCGGCAGCCTCACCCACTGCGACGGTTACCGCGGCGCCGTCCTGGCCTACGCGCTGCAGGTGCGGTCGCTGGGGATCGACGCGGAGCCGCACGGTCCCCTGCCCGACGGGGTGCTCGAGGCGGTGTCCCTGCCGCAGGAGCGCACCTGGCTCGCCGGCACCGAGCCGAGCCTGCACTGGGACCGCCTGCTCTTCTGCGCGAAGGAGGCCACCTACAAGGCGTGGTTCCCGCTCACCGGGCGCTGGCTGGGCTTCGAGGACGCCCACATCACGTTCGAGCGCGACGGCGCGGCCGCCGTACCGAGCGCGGCCGCGTCGGGCACGTTCCGTTCCGACCTGCTCGTACCCGGCGACACCCGCGACGGTGCGCCGCTGTCGGCGTTCGACGGGCGGTGGTTGATCGCCGACGGGCTGGTGCTCACCGCGATCGTCGTGCACTGACACCGGGGCCGCCGCGGCAGGTGGCAGAATCGGGCCCCGTGTCTGCCTCCGAGAACCCCGCCCTCGCCCGTGCCGGCCTGCTCGTCGTCGACAAGGACCCGGGTATGACCAGCCACGACGTGGTGGCCCGCTGCCGGCGGCTGCTCGGCACCCGCAAGGTCGGTCATGCCGGCACCCTCGACCCGATGGCGACGGGCGTGCTCGTGCTCGGGGTGGAGCGCGCGACGAAGATGCTGGGCCTGCTCGCCCTCACCACCAAGGCGTATTCGGCGACGATCCGGCTCGGGCAGAGCACCGTCACCGACGACGCCGAGGGTGAGGTGCTCGCGACCACCGACGCCTCCGCCGTCGCGGACGAGGCGATCGCGGCGGCCGTTGCCGCGCTCACGGGGGAGATCTCCCAGGTGCCTGCCAGCGTCAGCGCGATCAAGATCGACGGCAAGCGCGCCTACGCCCGGATGCGCGAGGGGGAGACCGTCGAGCTCGCGGCCCGGCCGGTCACGGTCTCGCGGTTCGAGGTGCTGTCCCGGCGGACCACCTCGGACGGGTTCGTCGATCTCGACGTCGAGGTGGAGTGCTCGTCCGGCACCTACATCCGGGCGCTGGCCCGGGATCTGGGGGCCGCCCTGGGCGTCGGCGCGCACCTGACGGCGCTGCGGCGCACCCGGGTCGGCCCGTTCGGGCTCGAGCACGCCCGCACGCTCGCCCAGCTCGAGGAGAGCCCGACCGTGAGCCTGGACATCGATGCAGCCGTCCGCACCGCGTTCCCGTGCCGCGACGTCACCGCGGCGGAGGCGGAACTGCTGGCGAACGGCCGGTGGCTGGATCCGGTGGGGATTCCCGGCGTGTACGCGGCGATCGACCCGTCCGGCCGGGCCGCGGCGCTGCTGCAGGAGAAGGGCAAGCGGGCCTCGGCAGTGTTCGTCGTGCGCCCGGCCACCATGTAGCGGTGTGTCCTTCGGGCTGCTCCCGCCGCCCGAAGGACACACCGGCGCCGCGGCCGCCTACACCAGCCAGATCGCGTCGGCCGCGGGATGCCCGAGGTCGACCGTGGTGCCGCCGTCGCCGCCGATACGGACCGAGACGGTGCCCGCGAAGTCGCGGCGTTCGACGACCCGGATGTCGGTGTCGAGGGCTATGCCCACGTCGTCGAAGTAGCGCAGCATCGCCGGGTCCGCGTCCGAGATGCGGGCGACGCGGCCGTGCTCGCCGTCGACGAACGCGCTGAGCTGCCGGGCCGGGGGAGTGGGGATCGTGCCGTCGTCCGCCGGGATCGGGTCGCCGTGCGGGTCCCGCTCGGGATGGCCGAGCTTGGCGTCGATGGCGGCGACGAGCCGGTCGGAGACGGCGTGCTCGAGGACCTCGGCCTCGTCGTGCACCTCGTCCCAGCCGTAGCCGAGTTCCTGGACCAGATACGTCTCGAGCAGACGGTGCTTGCGGACCATGGCCACGGCGGCGGCGCGCCCGGAGTCCGTGAGGGAGATCGCGCCGTAGCGGGCGTGGTCGACGAGGCCCTGATCGGCGAGCTTGCGGACGGCCTCGGAGACGGTCGACGCCGACACTCCGAGCTTCTCCGCGAGCAGCTTCGTCGAGACCTTCTCCCCCGACCATTCCCGCACGGTCCAGATGATCTTGAGGTAGTCCTGCGCGACCGGCGTCAGCGTGTCCGCCGTCGCCACCTCGGTCGTCCCGCTTCTCTCGCCCACGGGGACAGCTTAGGCAAGTCTCACCGCGGATTCATCCGCGTCGCGCAGCCGTGCCCGCCGCCGCAGCGCCCCGGTGATCAGTCCCTGGTGCGGCGAGAAGAGGTAGGCCACCGTGAACACGACGGCCTGCGCCAGGACGACGACACCGCCGGTGGAGGCGTCGGTGTAGTAGCTGACGTACACCCCGGCCGCCGATGTCAGCGCGGCCAGGGTGGGGGCGAGCACCAGCATCCGCGACAGCCGTTCGGTGAGCAGGTACGCCGTCGCACCGGGGATGATCAGCATCGCCACGACGAGGATCACCCCGACGGCCTGGATGGCGGCGACGATGGTGACCGCGAGGAGAGCGAGCAACAGGGCGGACAGCCGGGCCGGGGAGATCCCGAGGGCGTGGGCCTGCCCCCGGTCGAACGCGAACAGGGTCAGGTCGCGGCGCTTGGCGATCAGCACGACGAGCACCACCACCGCGAGGGCGGTGACCTGCCACATGTCCTCGGTGGCCAGGCCCAGCAGGTTGCCGAAGAGCACGTGGTGCAGGTCCACCTGGCTCGGGTTCTTGGAGATCAGGACGACGCCGAGGGCAAACAGCGTCGTGAACACCACGCCGATCGCGGCGTCCTCCTTGACCTTGGTGGTGCTGCGCACGAGCCCGATCAGGGCGACGGCGGCCCCGGCGAACAGCAACGCGCCCAGGGCGAACGGTGCCCCCACCAGGTAGGCCAGCACCACCCCCGGCAGCACGGCGTGGGAGACGGCGTCGCCCATCAGCGACCAGCCGATGAGGACGAGCCAGCAGCTGAGCAGGGCACACACGACCGTGGCGGCCACCGCGACGACGAGCGCACGCTGCATGAAGCCGTACTGCAGCGGTTCGACGATCAGTTCGACGAGGTTCACCGCGCCTCCTGGGGAACGTAAGGGGTCGGCACCAGCGGGTCGACGCCGAAGGCGCGGGCGAGGTTCTCCGGCCGGAGCACCTCCTCCGGGGCGCCGTGCACGAGGATGCGACGCTGCAGCAGCGCGGCCTCGTCGCACAGCGTCGACAGCCCGGCGAGGTCGTGGGTGGCGACGAGGACCGTGTGCCCGGAGCCGGCGAGGTCCCGGATCACGCCGGTCAGCGCCGCCTCGGTGCGCTTGTCCACCCCGGCGAACGGCTCGTCGAGCAGCAACAGGGGAGCGCCCTGGGCGATGGCGCGGGCGACGAAGACCCGCTTGCGCTGACCGCCCGAGAGCTGCCCGATCTGCCGCTGCTCGTAGCCGGCCATGTCGACGCGTTCGAGCGCGGCCCGGACCGCGGCGTGGTCGGCAGGCCGCGGCCGGCGCAGCCAGTTCTGGTGGCCGTAGCGGCCCGTCATCACGACTTCGCCCACGCTGATGGGGAAGTCCCAGTCGACGGCCTCGCTCTGCGGCACGTACGCGACGGCTCCGGCCTTGCGGGCGGTGACGGTGTCGGCGCCGCCGATGGACACGGTGCCGGCGCTCGGCCGCACGATGCCCATGATCGCCTTGAAGAGGGTCGACTTGCCCGAGCCGTTGGTGCCGACGAGCCCGCACACCCGGCCGGTGGCGAGGGTCAGGTCGACGCCGTCGAGCGCGGTGACGGTGCGGTAGTGCACGCTCAGGCGGGAGACGGCCAGTGCGGGGGCGGGTGTCGCGGTCATGGGCGCAGCCCTTCGGTGATGGTGCGGACGTCGTGCCGGAGCAGCTCGAGGTAGGTCGGCACGGGGCCGTCCGGCTCGGAGAGCGAGTCGACGTACAGGGTTCCGCCGAACCGGGCACCGGTGTCCTCGGCGACCTGCCGCTGGGCCTTGTCCGAGACGGTGGACTCACAGAACACGGCGGGCACGGCGTTGGCCCGGACGAAGTCGACCGTACGGGCGATCTGCTGGGGGGTGCCCTGCTGGTCGGCGTTGACCGCCCACAGGTACGCCTCGCTCAGGCCGGCGTCGCGGGCCAGGTAGCTGAAGGCGCCCTCGCAGGTGACCAGCGCTCGGTGATTCGGCGGCAGCACGGCCAGGTCGGCGACGAGCTGTTCGTGCACCGCCTGCAGTTCGGCGCGGTACGCCGCGGCGTTGGCGGCGTAGTCGGAGGCGTGCTCGGGGTCGAGCTCGGCGAACGCGGCGGCGATGTTGTCGACGTACGTCTGGGCCGCCAACGGGGACATCCACGCGTGCGGGTTGTGCCGCCCCGCGTAGGCGTCCTCGCCGATCGGCAGCGGCGGCACGCCCTCGCTGAGGACGGCGTGGGCGGCGTCGGTGTCGGCGAGGAACTGTTCGAACCAGCGCTCGAGGCCCAGGCCGTTGTCGAGGACGAGGTCGGCCCGGGTGGCGTAGCGGAGGTCGCCCGGGGTGGGCTCGTAGCCGTGGACCTCGGCACCGACCTTGGTGATCGACTCGACCCGCAGGTGTTCCCCGGCGACGTTGCGGGCCATGTCCGCGAGCACCGTGAAGGTTGTCAGCACCAGGGGGCGGTCGTCGTCGGAACTCTGCGCCGAGCTGCAGCCCGCCAGGATCGCCGTGGCCGCGAACGCCACGGCGATTTTGCGGAGTCCAACGAAAATGTTCGGCATACCGAAATTATGGCGGTGTGCCGTCGGCGTTGTCCATGCGACGCCCCGGGCGAGCCGGAGATGACCGTCCGGCCGCCGGGTCGTAGGCTGCGCTTGTGCAGAGATGGCGAGGTCTCGACGAAATTCCCGCGGATTGGGGTCGTTGTGTCCTGACGATCGGGGTGTTCGACGGTGTGCACCGCGGGCACCAGCAGCTGATCGCGCGGGCAGTGAAGTCGGCGAAGGAACGCGGCACAGCCAGCGTCCTGATGACGTTCGACCCGCACCCGATGGAGGTCGTGCGGCCGGGCAGTCACCCGGCGCAGCTCACGACCCTCGCGCGGCGGGCAGAACTGGCCGAGGAGCTCGGCATCGACGTCTTCTGCGTCATGCCGTTCACCCCCGAGTTCATGAAGCTGTCCCCGGAGCGGTACGCCCACGAGATCCTCGTCGAGCGGCTCCACGTCGCCGAGGTCGTCGTGGGCGAGAACTTCACCTTCGGCAAGAAGGCCGCCGGCAACGTCGACCTGCTGCGCACCATCGGCGAGCGCTTCGGCTTCGCCGTTCAGGGCCTGACCTTGCTCAGCGAACATGCGGTGACGTTCTCCTCCACCTACATCCGCTCGTGCGTCGACGCCGGCGACGTCGCCGCCGCGGCCGACGCGCTGGGCCGCCCGCACCGCGTCGAGGGCGTCGTGGTGCACGGGGACGGCCGCGGCCGCGATCTCGGCTTCCCCACCGCGAACGTCGCGCCGCCGATGTACTCGGCCATTCCCGCGGACGGCGTCTACGCCTGCTGGTTCACCGTCCTCGGCCCGGGCACCGGGGGGCTCGGCACCGTCACGCCGGGGGAGCGGTACCTCGCGGCGGTGTCGGTGGGCACCAATCCGACCTTCTCCGGGCGCACCCGCACCGTGGAGGCGTTCGTCCTCGACGAGGAGGCCGACCTGTACGGCCAGCACGTCGCGGTCGACTTCGTCGAGCGGCTGCGCGGCATGGAGCGGTTCGAATCGGTGGAGGCCCTCATCTCGGCGATGCACCGCGACGCCGAGCGGGCCCGCGAGGTGCTCGAGCGCACTCGCGGCTAGGGCCGTTCCGGTCCGGGCCCCGCCCGGATCGGGGACAATTCCCGGTGTGTCGATACGTCAGTGGCGACACGCGCGCCTGACCTGGGCGGACGCCGCGAACTATCACGAGTCGAAATCGGACCGGCCGACCGACTGGTCCGCCTTCGTCGTGTTCGACGAGCGGGACGGTGCGATCCGCGGCCCCGAGGACGCGTCCGCTCACTTGCGCTCCCGGGCGCATCTGCTGACCGTGCTGGACCGGCGGATCGTCGAGGCGCCCGGCCGGCTGGACTATCCGTACTGGGTGCGGGCGCAGCTGCCGCCCGAGGAGCGCATCGAGTACCACGAGTGGGCCGGCGGCTCGTTCACCGCGTGCATCGACGCCATCGCGGACCTGTGCGCGGACCCGCTGGACGTCCGGCGGCGCGCGTGGTGCCTGCACGTCTTCGTCGCGGTGTCCGACCCGGACGATCCGGGCGCGACCGTGACGGTCGTCGTGCTGCAGGTCAGTCACGCCGTGATGGCAGGCTCGGCGCTGCCCGCCTTCCTCGGCGCGCTGTTCGGCGCGGACGGGCAACCGCTGCGCGTTCCCGGCCTGCCGCCGGCCGCGGCGCGACCGCAGCACGTCGCCGCAGCGGTCTCGGGTGTGGCGCGCTTCGCCCGCTGGTACCTGCGGCTCGGCTACCTGACGCTCGGCGCGGTCCTGGTGCGGCGCGCGGCGTCGGCGCGGTCCGCGGACGCCCCGACGGTCCCGTCCCCGGCGGCGCGGCCCGCAGCGGTGCTCGCCGGGGCGCCCGGCCCCGACCGGGTGATCCGGATCGTGCGGCCCGACCTGGGCAGTCTCGTCGGCCGGACCTACACCGTGACGGCCATGGGCCTGGCAGCGGTGTCCCTCGCGATGCAGCGCTACTTCGGCGAGCGCGGCCGGCCCGTCGTCGGCGCCCACGTCGCGGTTCCGGTCGCGGTCGGCGCGGCCGGTGCCGCGCTGGGCGTCAATCGGCTGACCGCCGCGATCGTTCCGTTGTGTACCGAGGTCGCCGATCCCCGCGACCGGGTGGCGGCCGTGGCCGACGCGCTCGCCGGCGAACGGCGGGTCGCGACGTCCCCCGAGGTGCTGCACCGCCTCGCGGGTGCGGGCGCGGTGCCGTATCCGCTGTACCGCCGGGCGGCGGACCGGCGCGACCGTGCGGCGGCGGCGGGCGGGTTCGCGGCACCCGCCGAGACCGCGGTCACCAGTGTCGACTGTGGCGCCGACACCGGCTGGACCTACCACGGCGGAACGTTCCGTTTCGTCGCGGGCATCCAGTCCCTCCGCCCGGGGATGGGTCTGGTGCACTCCTTCAGCCGGGCCGGCGAAGCGTTCGCCGTCACGGTCATGAGCTCGCCGCTGCTGATGCCGGATCTCGATCGGTACGCGACCCTCCTCGAGGAGGCGTTCGCCGAGGTGATCGAGGCCACCGGAGGCCGCCGATCCGGCACCGGATCCCGCGGCTGAGGGTGGCCGGGGCCGGCACCTGCCCCTCTGGTACGCTCATCCGCTGGTGTGTGCTGCGGTTCGCGGTGGCCGCACCGACGGGCATCGGCCCGTTCCACGAAGCGCGCGGACGTCATCGATCAGGAGTATCCCAGTGGCATTGACCACCGAGCAGAAGAAGCAGATCCTCGGCGAGTACGGCCTCCACGAGACCGACACCGGATCGCCCGAGGCGCAGGTCGCGATGCTCACCAAGCGCATCCAGGACCTGACCGAGCACCTGAAGCAGCACAAGCACGACCACCACTCCCGCCGCGGCCTGCTGCTGCTGGTCGGTCGTCGTCGCCGGCTGCTCAAGTACGTCGAGAAGGTCGACGTCAACCGCTACCGTTCGCTGATCCAGCGTCTGGGTCTGCGCCGATAGGAGCGCGGCGAAGCGACGACGCGATCTGCGTTCGCTGATCTTTCCGATAGCCAACGAGGCAATGCTTAGACTGAGCCTCGTTGGCTATCGGTGTTTGGCCGCTGCGCGGCCGGAGGTGGGTGACGTGCCCACCGGACACCGGCAGCGGCACCCGCGGACGGCGACACCGCCCGCGGAACCGTATGCACCGACGGTGTCGGTCTTCGGTAGTGACCTTCCGGACCCGGTCCGGACGGTTTCGATCGACGACCGCCTCCGCACGCTCGGCCCGTGAGACGCGGGCACGGGCGATCGGTGCGCAGCCGCAGCCACGAGGGTTGTGGCGCCCGCGCGGGTACGGCGAAGACGAGAGGGAAGAGAAGAGTAGAGATGACCAGCAATTCAGCAGTCGAGGTCGACGAGGGCGTGTTCGAGTCCGTCGCAGTCCTCGACAACGGGTCCTTCGGCACCCGCCAGATTCGTTTCGAGACCGGCCGCCTCGCCCAGCAGGCCGCCGGCTCCGTCGTCGCGTACCTCGACGACGAGACCATGCTGCTGTCGGCGACGAGCGCCAGCAAGCAGCCCAAGGAGCACTTCGACTTCTTCCCGCTGACGGTGGACGTCGAGGAGCGCATGTACGCCGCGGGCCGCATCCCCGGCTCGTTCTTCCGTCGCGAGGGCCGGCCCTCCACCGACGCGATCCTGACCTGTCGCCTCATCGACCGGCCGCTGCGCCCGTCCTTCGTCGACGGCCTGCGCAACGAGATCCAGGTCGTGGTGACGGTGCTCAGCCTGAACCCGAACGACCTGTACGACGTCGTCGCGATCAACGCCGCGTCGGCGTCCACCCAGATCGCCGGCCTGCCGTTCTCCGGCCCGGTCGGCGGCGTGCGGGTCGCGCTGATCACCTCCGAGGAGAACAAGACCGGCCAGTGGGTCGCGTTCCCGACGGTCGAGCAGCTCGAGAACGCCGTGTTCGACATGGTGGTCGCGGGTCGCATCGTGGGTGGCGGCGACAACCCCGACACCGCCGACGTCGCGATCATGATGGTCGAGGCCGAGGCCACCGAGAACGTCGTCGAGCTGGTCGCCGGCGGTGCGCAGGCGCCGACCGAGACCGTCGTCGCCGAGGGTCTCGAGGCCGCCAAGCCGTTCATCGCGCGGCTGTGCGTCGCCCAGCAGCAGCTCGCCGCCGCGGCCGCGAAGCCCACCGGTGACTTCCCGCTGTTCCCGGCCTACGAAGCCGACGTGTACGAGGCCGTCGAGGCCGCCGCGTCGACCAAGCTGGCCGAGGCGCTGACCATCGCCGGCAAGCAGGAGCGCGACGAGCGGACCGACGAGGTCAAGGTCGAGGTCCTCGAGCAGGTGGCCCCCAACTTCGAGGGCCGTGAGAAGGAGATCGGCGCGGCGTTCCGCTCGCTCACCAAGAAGCTGGTCCGCCAGCGGATCCTGCGGGACAAGTTCCGCATCGACGGCCGCGGCATCACGGACATCCGCGCCCTGTCCGCCGAGGTCGCGATCGTGCCCCGGGCCCACGGCTCGGCGCTGTTCGAGCGTGGCGAGACCCAGATCATGGGGGTCACCACGCTGGACATGGTGAAGATGGCGCAGCAGATCGATTCGCTCGGTCCCGAGACCAGCAAGCGGTACATGCACCACTACAACTTCCCGCCGTACTCCACCGGTGAGACCGGCCGCGTCGGCTCGCCGAAGCGCCGCGAGATCGGCCACGGCGCCCTCGCCGAGCGGGCCCTGATCCCGGTCCTGCCCAGCCAGGAGGAGTTCCCCTACGCGATCCGTCAGGTCTCCGAGGCGCTCAGCTCGAACGGCTCCACCTCGATGGGCTCGGTGTGTGCCTCGACGCTGTCGCTGCTCAACGCCGGTGTGCCGCTCAAGGCCCCGGTCGCGGGCATCGCGATGGGCCTGGTCTCCGACGAGGTCGACGGGGAGACCCGCTACGTCGCGCTGACCGACATCCTCGGCGCCGAGGACGCGTTCGGTGACATGGACTTCAAGGTGGCCGGCACGAAGGATTTCGTCACCGCGCTGCAGCTCGACACCAAGCTCGACGGGATCCCGTCGCAGGTGCTCGCCGGGGCGCTGTCGCAGGCGCACGACGCCCGCGCCACCATCCTCGAGGTGATGGCCGAGGCCATCGAGACCCCGGACGAGATGAGCCCGTTCGCGCCCCGGATCACCACCATCAAGGTCCCGGTCGACAAGATCGGCGAGGTCATCGGCCCCAAGGGCAAGATGATCAACTCGATCACCGAGGAGACCGGCGCGAACATCTCCATCGAGGACGACGGCACGGTGTACGTCGGTGCCGCCGACGGCCCGTCCGCGCAGGCCGCGATCGACAAGATCAACGCCATCGCGAACCCGCAACTGCCGAAGGTGGGCGAACGCTTCCTGGGCACCGTGGTCAAGACCACGGCGTTCGGCGCGTTCGTCTCGCTGCTGCCGGGCCGCGACGGCCTGGTGCACATCAGCAAGCTCGGCAACGGCAAGCGCATCGCCAAGGTCGAGGACGTCGTCAACGTGGGCTCGAAGATCCGCGTGGAGATCGCCGACATCGACAACCGGGGCAAGATCAGCCTGGTGCCGGTGCCCGACGAGGACACCGCCGACGCTTCGGGCGAGACACCCGAGGCTCCCGCGGCCGAGGACACGCAGCAGTAGTCCGGCCTCCGAGTCGCACCGCGGCCCCGCACCCTCGGAAGGTGCGGGGCCGCGGCCGTGTTTCCGGGGGAAGGCACGCGTCGGGCATCGGCCGGGTCGCGCCCCGGGGTCCGGGACATTCGCCCCGGCGTGACCGGATCGTTGTACTGTGTTGACGCACAATGTGTTCGGTGACTCCACGTGCCGTATTCCGGGGCGGAACCGTTCGCATGTCCCCACCGCCGGCCCGCCATGCACCTTTTCCCTCAAAGCGGCTCGCTCGTTGCCTGAGGGTGGTTCTCTGGGGACGTGAACACCGCAACGGAGCGTGTCCCCGGTTCCGGCCGGGGACTGAACCTGGCGCTGGCCACCTGGGTTTCCGCCATCAATTTCTGGGCCTGGAACATGATCGGCCCGCTGTCCACCACCTACGCGGGTGAGCTGTCCCTCAGCAGCTCGCAGGCGTCGATGCTGGTCGCGACGCCGATCCTGGTCGGTTCGCTCGGCCGCATCGCCGTCGGTTCGCTCACCGACCGCCACGGCGGACGGATCATGTTCATCGCGATCTCCCTCCTGTCGATCCTGCCCGTGATCGCAGTGGGTTTCGCGGCCGAGGCCGGGTCGTACCCGCTCCTGCTGGTCTGCGGGTTCTTCCTCGGCATCGCGGGCACGATCTTCGCGGTCGGAATCCCGTTCGCGAACAGCTGGTACGAACCCGCCCGCCGCGGCTTCGCCACGGGTGTTTTCGGCGCCGGCATGGTCGGCACCGCGCTCTCGGCATTCTTCACCCCACGCTTCGTGAACTGGTTCGGGCTCCTCGCGACGCATGTCATCGTCGCGGCCGCCCTCGCCGTCACCGCCGGCGTGTGCGTCCTCGTGATGCGCAACTCCCCGGACTTCCACCCGAACACCGACCCTGTCGGACCGAAACTTGCTGCGGCACTGAAACTGCGGGTCACGTGGGAGATGTCGTTCCTCTACGCCGTGGTGTTCGGCGGATTCGTGGCCTTCAGCAACTACCTGCCCACCTACATCAAGACCGTCTACGGCTTCTCCGCCGTCGACGCGGGCGCCCGCACCGCGGCGTTCGCCCTCGCCGCGGTGATCGCGCGGCCGATCGGCGGTGCCCTGTCCGACCGGATCGGGCCCAAGCCCGTCGTGCTCGTCTCGTTCGCGGGGACCGCGGTGATGGCCGCCATCGCGATCCTGCAGCCGCCGCCGGAGGTGTGGGCGGCCACCGACTTCATCCTGCTCGCGGTCTTCCTCGGCGTCGGCACCGGCGGTGTCTTCGCCTGGGTCGCACGACGTTCCCCCGCGAAGTCCGTGGGATCGGTCACCGGCATCGTCGCCGCGGCCGGGGGGCTCGGCGGCTACTTCCCGCCGCTGGTCATGGGCGCGACCTACGACCCCGCCGACAACGACTACACGGTGGGACTGGCGCTGCTCGTCGTCACCGCCCTCGTCGCCCTGCTCTACACCGCGGTCAAGCTGAGGGCCCACGAGAACGCCGCGCGCGACACACCCGGGGCCGGCACGACCACCACGACGCGACCCGAAGGGAGATGACGTGACAACCCAGCACACCGGCGGTGCCGCCGAAGAGTTGCTGCGCAGCAGCGGACGGTTCTTCACCCCGGGGGAGATCTCCGGAGACGGCCGGACCGTCACCCGCCGCGGCGGACGCGAAGGCGACATCTTCTACCGGGACCGGTGGAGTCACGACAAGGTGGTCCGGTCCACCCACGGCGTCAACTGCACCGGTTCGTGTTCGTGGAAGATCTACGTCAAGGACGGGATCATCACGTGGGAGACGCAGGAAACCGACTACCCCACGGTGGGCCCCGACCGCCCCGAGTACGAACCGCGCGGCTGTCCCCGCGGCGCTGCGTTCTCGTGGTACACGTACTCGCCGACGCGGGTGCGCTACCCGTACGCCCGCGGCGCGCTCGTCGAGATGTACCGCGAGGCCAGGGCGCGGCTCGGCGATCCCGTTCTGGCGTGGGCCGACATCCAGGGCGATCCCGAACGGCGCCGCCGTTACCAGCGGGCCCGCGGCAAGGGCGGCCTGGTCCGGGTGACGTGGGCCGAGGCGACCGAGCTGATTGCGGCGGCGCACGTGCACACCGTCCGGGAATACGGACCCGACCGGGTGGCCGGCTTCTCGCCGATCCCCGCGATGTCGATGGTGTCCTTCGCTGCCGGTTCCCGGTTCGTCGAGCTGATCGGCGGCGTCATGACGTCCTTCTACGACTGGTACGCCGACCTTCCCGTCGCCTCTCCGCAGGTGTTCGGGGACCAGACCGACGTGCCCGAATCCGGCGACTGGTGGGACGCGGCCTACCTCATGATGTGGGGATCGAACGTGCCGGTCACGCGCACACCCGACGCGCACTGGATGGCCGAGGTCCGCTACCGCGGCACGAAGGTCGTGACCGTGAGTCCCGACTACGCCGACAACACGAAGTTCGCCGACGAATGGATGCCGTGCGCGGCGGGCACCGACGGCGCGCTGGCGATGGCGATGGGCCACGTGCTGCTGACCGAGTTCTACGTCGAGCAGCGGGTCCCCTTCTTCGTCGACTACGTCCGGCAGTACACCGACCTGCCGTTCCTCGTGAAACTCGAGGAACGCGACGGCCGGCTCGTCCCGGGCAAGAACCTCACCGCGGCCGACCTCGGTCGGGACGTGGAGAACGCGGCGTTCAAGCCGGCGCTGCTCGACGGTGCGACCGACACCGTGGCGGTTCCGCACGGTTCGCTCGGCTACCGGTACGGCGACGACGGCATCGGCAAGTGGAACCTCGATCTGGGCGACCTCGTGCCGGCACTGACCGTCGCGCATCCCGGCGGCATCGCCGGCGAGGACGCGGTGACGGTGCACCTGCCGAGCTTCGACACGGTCGACGGGCACGGGGCGAGCATCGAGCGCGGAGTGCCGGTGCGGCGCGTCGGAGGACACCTGGTGTGCACCGTGTTCGACCTCATGCTTGCGCAGTACGGCGTCTCCCGTCCGGGCCTACCGGGCGTGTGGCCCACCGGCTACGACGATCCCGCCGTCCCCTACACCCCGGCGTGGCAGGAAGGCATCACGGGAGTTCCCGCCGCCCAGGCGATCCGGATCGCGAAAGAGTTCGCGCGCAACGCGGAGGAATCCGGCGGCCGGTCGATGATCATCATGGGTGCCGGCATCTGCCAGTGGTTCCATGGTGACGCGACCTACCGGGCGGTGCTGGCGTTGCTCCTTCTCACCGGGTCGATGGGCCGCAACGGGGGTGGCTGGGCCCACTACGTCGGGCAGGAGAAGTGCCGGCCCGTCACCGGCTGGGCTGCGATGGCGATGGGCACCGACTGGAGCCGGCCGCCGCGGCAGATGGCCGGTACGTCGTACTGGTACGTCCACACCGACCAGTGGCGCTACGACGGGTACCGCGCCGACGCGCTGGCGAGCCCGCTGGGCCGCGGCCGGTTCCGGGACAAGCACACGATGGACGTGATGACCTCCGCGGTCGCGATGGGGTGGACCCCGTTCTACCCGCAGTTCGACCGCAACACCCACGAGATCGCCGACGAGGCGCGGGCTGCGGGCGTGGACATCCCCGCGTACGTCGCCCGGAAACTCGCGAGCGGCGAGGTGAAACTGTCGGTCACCGACCCGGACAACCCGCGCAACTGGCCGCGGGTGCTCAACGTGTGGCGGTCCAACCTGCTCGGCTCGTCCAGCAAGGGCAACGAGTACTTCCTGCGGCACCTGCTCGGGACCGACTCGAACATCCAGGGCGTGCCGACCGGTCCGGACCTGCGCCCGCACGACGTCGCCTGGCCGGACGACCTGCCCGAGGGCAAGCTCGACCTGCTGATGTCGATCGACTTCCGGATGACGTCGACCACGCTGTTCTCCGACGTGGTGCTGCCTGCCGCGACGTGGTACGAGAAGGGCGACCTGTCGAGCACCGACATGCACCCCTACATCCACGCCTTCAGTCCCGCGATCGACCCGCCGTGGGAAACGCGTTCCGACTACGAGGCCTTCGGCGCCATCGCGAAGGTGTTCAGCGCGCTGGCGGCGAAGCACCTCGGAACCCGCACCGACATCGTGCTCGGCACACTGCAGCACGACACGCCGGGCGCGATGGCGTATCCGTCGGGCACGGAGAAGGATTGGCGCGTCACCGGGGAGGTGCCGGTGCCGGGCCGGACCATGGGCCCGCTCGCGGTGGTCGAACGGGACTACACCGCGATCGCCGACAAATGGTCGACCCTCGGGCCGCTCGTCGACACCCTCGGCCTGACCACCAAGGGCGTCACGACACGTCCGGTGCAGGAGGTCGCGGAGCTCGCCGCGACGTTCGGTGTGATGAATTCCGGTGCCGGGGAAGGCCGCCCGGCGGTCACGAGCGCCGAACGGATGGCCGATGTCATCCTCGCGCTGTCGGGCACCTCGAACGGCCGGCTCGCCGTCGAGGGCTTCCGTGAACTCGAGAAGCGCACCGGCCGCCGGCTCGTGCACCTCGCCGAGGGCAGCGAGGAACGCCGCATCACCTACGCCGACACCCAGGCCCGGCCGGTCCCGGTGATCACCAGCCCGGAATGGTCCGGCAGCGAGACCGGCGGGCGCCGCTACGCGCCGTTCACGGTGAACATCGAGGAACTCAAACCGTTTCACACGCTCACCGGCCGCATGCACTTCTACGTCGATCACGACTGGATCGAGGAACTCGGCGAGCAGTTGCCGACCTACCGTCCGCCGCTGGACATGTCGCGCCTGTTCGGCGAGCCCGCCGTGGGCAGCGGCGACGGCGTCGGACTGACCGTGCGGTACCTCACCCCGCACTCGAAGTGGTCGATCCACTCCGAGTACCAGGACAACCTGTTCATGCTGTCCCTCTCGCGGGGCGGTCCGACCATGTGGATGAGCCCGGGGGACGCGGCGAAGATCTCGGTGCGTGACAACGACTGGGTCGAGGCCGTCAACCGCAACGGCGTCGTGGTGTGCCGCGCGATCGTCTCGCACCGCATGCCCGACGGCGTCGTGTACGTCTACCACGCGCAGGAACGCACCATCGACGTGCCGCTCACCGAGACCACCGGCACCCGCGGCGGCATCCACAACTCGCTCACGAGGATCCTGATCAAGCCCACCCACCTGGCGGGTGGCTACGCGCAGACGTCGTTCGCGTTCAACTACCTCGGCCCCACCGGAAATCAACGCGACGAGGTGACGGTCGTACGCCGCCGGTCGCAGGAGGTCACGTACTGATGTCGACACCCACGACCACGATCCGGGAAGCGAGGCCGGCATGAAGGTGATGGCCCAGATGGCAATGGTCATGAACCTCGACAAGTGCATCGGCTGCCACACGTGCTCGGTCACCTGCAAACAGGCCTGGACCAACCGCTCCGGCACCGAATACGTGTGGTTCAACAACGTCGAGACCCGGCCCGGCCTGGGATATCCCCGTATGTACGAGGACCAGGAACGCTGGCGCGGCGGATGGATCCGCGACCGGAACGGCCGGCTGCGGCTGCGCGACGGCGGCCGGTGGAACAAGCTGTTCCGGATCTTCTCGAACCCGAAGATGCCGGCGATCGGCGACTACTACGAACCGTGGACCTACGACTACGAGAACCTCACCACCGCGCCGCTCGGCGACCAGATCCCCGTGGCGCCGCCGCGCAGCCTGATCAGCGGCAAGCCGATGAAGGTCGAATGGTCGGCGAACTGGGACGACGACCTCGGCGGCTCGCCGGAGATCGTCCCCGCCGACCCGGTGCTGAAGAAGGTCGGCGAGCAGGTCCGGCTCGAACTCGAACAGACCTTCATGTTCTACCTGCCGCGTATCTGCGAGCACTGCCTGAATCCGTCGTGCGTCTCGTCGTGCCCCTCGGGAGCGATGTACAAGCGTGTCGAGGACGGCATCGTTCTCGTCGACCAGGACCGCTGCCGCGGCTGGCGGATGTGCGTGTCCGGCTGCCCCTACAAGAAGGTGTACTTCAACCACAAGACCGGCAAGGCCGAGAAGTGCACGCTGTGCTATCCGCGCGTGGAGGTAGGCCTGCCCACCGTGTGCGCGGAAACCTGCGTGGGCCGGCTGCGGTACATCGGGCTCGTGCTCTACGACGTCGACCGGGTGCTCGAGGCCGCGTCCGTCGAGGACGAGAAGGACCTCTACGAGGCACAGCGGCAGGTGCTGCTCGACCCCCACGACCCGGAGGTGATCGCCGGCGCCCGCGCCGAGGGCATCTCCGACGAGTGGATCGAGGCCGCCCAGCGGTCGCCCGTGTACGCGCTGATCAACACGTATCGGGTTGCGCTGCCGCTGCACCCGGAGTACCGCACGATGCCGATGGTCTGGTACGTGCCGCCGCTCTCGCCGGTCGTCGACGCCGTGACCCGCGACGGCCACGACGGCGAGGACATCGGGAACCTGTTCGGTGCGCTCGAATCGCTGCGCATCCCGATCGAGTACCTGGCGGGACTGTTCACGGCGGGCGACACCGACGCCGTCGAAGCGGTGCTGCACCGGCTCGCCGCGATGCGCTCGTACATGCGCGACATCAACCTGGGCCGGGATACGCGGCCGGACATCCCCGACGCCGTCGGCATGACCGAGGAGCAGATGTACGAGATGTACCGATTGCTCGCCCTTGCCAAGTACGACGAGCGGTACGTGATCCCGACCGCCTACGCGGCCGAAGGCCACCAGCTCGAGGAATCCGCCACCGACTGCGCGTTGTCGTTCGAGGGCGGCCCCGGCATGTACGACTCCGGGCCGTTCGGCGAGGCCAGCGGAGGTCCCGTTCCCGTCGCGGTGGAAACCTTCCACGCGCTCCGGCAGCGGCAGACCTCCGAGGGGATGGCGGCGAACGCGTCGAATCCCTCCCGCGTGAACCTGCTCAACTGGGACGGCAAGGGCGTGCCCCAGGGCCTGTTCCCGGCCGGGCATCGAGTCGAGAACCGGGGGAGCGGGCGATGAGGGGGCTGCTGCGCCGTGGCGCGCGCGACACCGCATCGCGGCACCTGCAGCACCGGCTGATCCGGCAGGCGGCGTCGCTGCTGCTGGCGTACCCCGACGAGCGACTGCCGTCCCGTCTCGCGACCGTCGACCGGCTTCTCGGGCACATCACCGGGGAACCGGCGGAGCTGCTGGGCCGGACCCTCGCCGCCCTGCGCGACGGCGATCCCTTCGCCGCGCAGGCCGACTACGTCGACACGTTCGACATGCGCCGGCGCTCGACGATGTACCTCACGTACTGGACCGGCGGCGACACCCGCAACCGGGGCGCGGCGATCCACGCGTTCGCGCAGGCCTACCGCGACGCCGGCGCGGAGCCGCCGCCCGGGGAGGCGCCCGATCACCTCCCGGTGGTGCTCGAATTCGCCGCGACCGTCGACCCGGACGCGGGGGAGCAGCTGCTCGCCGCGCACCGCATCCCGATCGACGTGCTCCGGGTCGCGCTCGGCGAACGCGATTCCCCGTATGCGGCGGCGATCGAGGCGGTGTGCGCGACGTTGCCCCCGGTCGGCGATCAGGAAGAGCGCCGCGCCCGGCAGCTCGCGGAGGCCGGGCCGCCGGCCGAGGCGATCGGCCTCGAACCGTTCACCCTCACCGTCCCACCGCGCCGGACCGCAACCGTCTCGGCCCAGACCCGAGCCGAAGGAGTCGACTGACCATGTCCGCAGGGGAGATCTTCTGGGACGTCGTCCCGTACGTCACCATCGCCGTGGTGGTCGTCGGCACGTGGTGGCGCTACCGCTACGACAAGTTCGGCTGGACCACCCGCTCGTCGCAGCTCTACGAGAGCAAGCTGCTGCGCATCGCCAGCCCGATGTTCCACTTCGGCATCCTCGTGGTGATCGTGGGTCACGTCATCGGTCTGCTCATCCCGCAGTCGTGGACCGATGCGATCGGTCTGAGCCAGCACGCGTACCACGTGCAGGCGGTGACGCTGGGCACCGTCGCCGGGATCGCCACCCTCGTCGGGATCCTGTTGCTGATCTACCGCCGCCGCACCCGCGGACCGGTCTTCATGGCCACCACCGCCAACGACAAGCTGATGTACGTGGTGCTCGTCGCCGCGATCGTCGCGGGACTCGCCACGACCCTGATGGGCTCGGGTGTGGTGGGGGAGGAGCACAACTACCGCGAGACCGTCTCGCCGTGGTTCCGCTCCATCTGGATCCTGCAGCCGCGCGGCGACCTCATGGTGCAGGCACCCCTGTCGTTCCAGCTCCATGCGCTGATCGCCCTGGCCCTGTTCGCGCTGTGGCCGTTCACCCGCCTGGTGCACGCCTTCAGCGCACCCGTCGGATACCTGTTCCGCCCCTACGTGGTCTACCGCAGCAGGGACGTCGCCCCCAAGGGGCAGCTGGTCGGGTCGCGGCCGCACCGCCGCGGGTGGTGACCGGAAGGGGTGCGCGGCGGCGCGTGTAGTGTGAGATGTTCCGTCCAGCACACCCACTCGCCTGTAGGACCGTCGAACATCTTCATGGCCGCCACCCGCCGCTCCGCCGCCGCTCCGTCCGCCGCCGTTTCGTCCGTCGTCGCCTCCGCGTCGGCACCCACCGAGCCCGACTCCGGGGTTCGGCGCACCCACCTGCCCGGGGGGCTCCGCGTCGTCACCGAGCACGTGCCCGGCGTGCGCTCGGCCGCCGTCGGCGTCTGGGTGGGCGTCGGCTCCCGCGACGAGCAGCCCTCCGTCGCCGGTGCCGCCCACTTCCTCGAGCACCTGCTGTTCAAGGCCACCCCGACCCGGACCGCGCTCGACATCGCCGAACTCGTCGACGGGGTCGGCGGCGAGCTCAACGCGTTCACCGCGAAGGAGCACACCTGCTTCTACGCCCACGTGCTCGACGACGATCTGCCCCTGGCCGTCGACCTCGTCGCCGACGTCGTGCTGCGCGGCCGTTGCCGCAGCGCCGACGTCGACGTCGAACGGCAGGTCGTCCTCGAGGAGATCGCAATGCGCGACGACGATCCCGAGGATCTGCTCGGCGACGCGTTCCTCACCGCCCTGTACGGCGACCACCCGATCGGCCGTCCGATAATCGGCTCGGTCGAATCGATCGAGGCGATGACCCGTACCCAGTTGCACTCGTTCCACGTGCGGCGGTACACGCCGGACCGCATGGTCGTCGCCGTCGCCGGCAATGTCGATCACGACCACACCGTGGAACTGGTCCGTCGCGCGTTCGCCGGGCACCTCGACCCCGCCACGACCGCCGCCCCGCGCCGCGAGGGCAGTCTCCGCCTGCGTACGACGCCGACGCTGAGCATCACCGACCGCGACGGCGAGCAGGCCCACCTGGCGGTCGGCGTGCGATCCTTCGGCCGCCACGACCACCGGCGCTGGGCGCTGTCGGTGCTCAACACCGCCGTCGGCGGCGGCTTGAGCTCACGGCTGTTCCAGGAGATCCGGGAGAAGCGCGGCCTCGCCTACTCGGTGTACTCGGGTGTGGACACCTTCGCCGACACCGGCGCGTTCTCCGTCTACGCCGGCTGCCAGCCCGAGAACCTCGGCGAGGTCGCCGCGCTCGTCCGCGAGGTGCTCGCCGATGTCGCCGAGAACGGCGTCACCGAGGCCGAGTGCGCCCGCGCCAAGGGTTCGCTGCGCGGGGCTCTGGTCCTCGGCCTCGAGGACACCGGGGCCCGGATGAACCGGATCGGACGCAGCGAACTGAGCTACGGCACGCACTGGAGTGTCACCGAGACGCTCGAGCGGATCTCGTCGGTGAGTGCGGCGGAGGTCCGCGCCGTCGCCGCCGAGCTGCTGCACCGGCCGTTCGCCGCGGCCGTCGCCGGACCGTATCGCCGGCCCCGGGACCTGCCCGCCTCGGTGCGCGTCCTCGTCGCGTGACCGCGGGCTGAGCACGGTCGAGGTAGTCCGGTTGCGTAGGCTGCTGCGGGACGGCGATCGGACGAGGAAGCGTGGAGAGTCAAGTGAACGCAGCAGCAATTCGGGTGGGTGTGCTCGGCGCCAAGGGCAAGGTCGGGCAGGCGATCTGCGCGGCCGTCGAGGCGGCCGCCGACCTCGAGCTCGTTGCTGCGGTCGACCGGGGCGACAGCCTCGACGACTTCGTCGCCTCCCGGGCGCAGGTGGTGGTGGACTTCACCCACCCCGATGTGGTGATGGGCAACCTGCAGTTCCTCGTCGAGCACGGCATCCACGCCGTCGTCGGCACTACCGGATTCGACGACGCACGACTGGACCGGGTCCGCGGCTGGCTGGCCGCGCAGCCGGAGGTCGGCGTCCTGATCGCGCCGAACTTCGCGATCGGTGCCGTGCTGTCGATGCGCTTCGCGCAGGCCGCCGCGCGGTTCTTCGACTCCGTCGAGGTCATCGAGCTGCACCACCCCAACAAGGCGGACGCGCCGTCGGGCACGGCCTACCGCACCGCGGCGCTCATCGCGCAGGCCCGCGCCGCGGCCGGTGTGGGCCGCAGCCCCGACGCCACCAGCACCGAACTCGAGGGTGCCCGCGGCGCCGACGTGGAGGGGGTGCGGGTGCACTCCGTGCGTCTGGCCGGGCTCGTCGCACACCAGGAGGTGCTGCTCGGCACCCAGGGCGAGACCCTGACCATCCGCCACGACTCGATCGACCGGTCCTCCTTCGCGCCCGGCGTGCTGCTCGGCGTGCGCGAGATCGGGGGCCGGCCCGGCCTCACCGTCGGCATCGACCCCCTCCTCGACCTGTGAGGGGCGACCTGGTCAAGGTCCTCGCGCCGATCGCCTTCATCGTCGTCGCGCTGGGGTTCTACTTCGTGCTGCTCGGCGGGCGCGGGCTCGAACTGGTGCGCTCCGGCAACGCCGCGGCCGTCGGGCTCGGCATCGGCGTGCTGCTGCTGCCGTTGGTGGGCGTGTGGATCGTCTACGCCACCGTGCGGGCCGGTTTCCAGCACCAGCACCTGTCCCGGCGGATCCACGAGGAGGGCCTCGAACTCGACGTGCGCGACCTGCCGCGCCGGCCGTCGGGCCGGATCGACCGCGACGCCGCCGACACCCTGTTCGAGCGGGTCAAGAAGGAGTGGGAGGCCGACCCGGACAACTGGCGCAACTCCTACCGTCTCGCCCGCGCGTACGACTACGCCGGCGACCGCGGCCGGGCCCGGGAGACCATGCGCCGGGCCGTCGCGCTCGAGAAGCTCGAGCGCCCGCAGTCCGCCGATTGATCATGCGCCCCGGCGTCGAGCGAATGTATCGTTCATCTCCTCAGCGGTAGCGGGCGATACATTCGCTCGGTCCACGCCCCGGCCGAAGCCTGATCGCGGTTGCGGTTGTCGTTGCGGGGCAGGGACACCGATCGGTCGGCGACGTACCCTGCAGGGTGTGACCGAGGCCCCCGCCGACGGTGAGCGCACTCTGCTCGTCGTCCACCACACTCCGTCCCCGTCGACCCGCGAACTGCTCGAGGCGGTGCTGGCCGGGGCGCGTGACCCCGACATCGTGGGCGTGCGGGTGCGGACGGTGCCGGCGCTGGGCGCGACCGTGCCGGACGTGCTCGCCGCCGACGGTTACGTGTTCGGCACCACCGCGAACTTCGGATACATGTCGGGGGCACTCAAGCACTTCTTCGACACCGTCTACTACCCGTGCCTCGACGCCGTCGCGGGCCGGCCGTACGGGTTGTGGGTACACGGCAACAACGACACCGCGGGCGCCGTCGCCTCGGTGCGCAAACTCGTCACCGGACTCGCCTTGGCGCAGGTCACGGAGGATCTCGAGATCACCGGGCCGATCGACGCAAAGGTCCGTGAACGCTGCTACGAACTCGGGGCGACCGTCGCGGTGTCCGTGTCGGAGGAGTGCTGACCGACCGGGACGTCGCAGGCACCGGACACCGCGCGGTGCGTCAGAGCTGCTGCTCGACGAACTTCGTCAGGCCCCGCTCGGCGGTCTCCATCGCCATCTTCTGCGCCTTCTTGACCATGAAGCCGGGCAGCGGGATCTTCGGATCGATCGTGAGGGTGAAGTCGACGCGGGTGCCGCTCTCGGTGGCGGTGAGGGTGTAGGTGCCGTCCTGCTGGTGCTGCTGGTGGCTCTCGACCAGGGTCCAGGACATCGATTCGTCGCCGTTCCAGTAGTAGTCCACCACCTGCTCGTCGTGGAGACCGATGATGGAGACGGTCATGCGCACGCGGTGCGGGCGGCCGTCCGGGTGGGTGGTCTCGACGACGACGGTCTTGTGGGGCCCGGACCACTCCGGCAGCCGGTCGACCGCGGCGATTCCCGCCATCACGCGACCCGGGTCGGCCTTGATCTCGAAACTGCTGGAACTGCTGACGGCCATGGGCTCACTTCCTCGTCTTTCGGGTGACGTGCGTCGGCAATGTACCGCACGGCCTCCCGCTCAACCGTCCTCGCGCTCGGACGGTTCCGACGTAGCGGACGGGCCGGGCCCGGTCTCCTCGGCGCGACGCGTCGCGGCGCGCTCGTCGGCGCGGCGCTGATACCGCATCTGCTCGCGCAGCGCCCCCTGGACGGCCTGCGACACCCACGAGTTCAGTGACACGCCGTTCTGGGCCGCCGCCTCCTCGGCGCGTGCCTTGATCTGCTCGACGAGGCGCAGCGTCACCCGGCTGATGTCCCCGGTGACGTCCTCGAAAGTCGTTGCGGTGCCTGTGGTTTCGGTGGGCGCATCCGTGTGCACCTCGAGCACCGCCGCGCTGCCGTCGAGACGCACGGTGACCACCCGGTCGCCGAGCTCCTTCGAGACCTCCGCCGCCATGTCCGACAGTGCCCGCAGCACGGCCAGGCGGGCGGGCGCGGCGACCGCTGTGGCGAGGGCTGCCGCGGTCCGGCGGGTCTGTTCGTCGCCGAGCTCCGCGGCGGCGACGAGGGACTCGGTGATCGCGTCCAGGTACGGGTCCAGGTTCATGACGCCATACTGATGTCAACGATGATGTCAGTCAAGACGTCAACACGCGGCCCGCGTCCGGTGCCGCCCGCGGCGGCGCTACGGTTCGACTGGATCGACAACCTGGAGGAGAACCGATGGCGCCCGAGCCCGTCACGCTGAAGGTCAGGCTGGTGGCCAAGACCGAGTTCGTCCCGCCCGCCGACGTGCCCTGGGAGACCGACGCCGACGGCGGGGAGGCACTCGCCGAGTTCGCCGGCCGGGCCTGCTATCAGAGCTGGTCCAAGCCCAACCCGCGCACGGCCACGAACGCCGGGTACCTACGCCACCTGCTCACCGTCGGGCACCTGTCCGTGCTCGAGCACGGTTCGGTGAGCTTCTACATCACCGGCATCTCCCGGTCGTGCACCCACGAACTCATCCGGCACCGGCACTTCTCCTATTCCCAGCTGTCCCAGCGGTTCGTCCGCGGCAGCGACGCGCCGGTCGTGGTCCCGCCGGCCGTGGCGGGGGATCCGCGGCTCGAGGAACTGTTCCTCGCCGCCGCCGAGTCCAGCCGGGCCGCGTACATCGAACTGCTCGACGCGCTCGACGCGAAACTGTCCCACCTGCCCGAGGGGCCGATCCGCGCGAAACAGGCCCGCGAGGCCGCGCGATCGGTGCTGCCCAACGCCACCGAGACCCGCGTCGTCGTCACCGGCAACTACCGGTCCTGGCGGCACTTCGTGGCCATGCGCGCGACCGAGCACGCCGACGTCGAGATCCGCCGCCTCGCCGTCGAGTGCCTGCGTCAGCTGCAGGACGCCGCGCCGAACATCTTCGGCGACTTCACCATCACCCGCCTGCCCGACGGCTCCGAGGTCGCCGCCAGCGCCTTCGCCGCCGACACCTGACCGGCAGGTGTGTGTGGAACAGCCCCCGTCACGCGGTAGCCTTCTGACCATGACCAACGGTGATTCCGCTTCTGCTGTCGAGCTTCCGTTCGGCACCATCGCCACAGCGATGGTGACCCCGTTCACCGCCGACGGCAAGCTCGACGTGGACGCGGGTGTGCGTCTTGCCGCCTACCTGGTCGACGGCGGCTGCGATGCGCTGGTTCTCGCGGGCACCACCGGCGAATCGCCGACCACCACCGAGAACGAGAAGCTCGAGCTGATGCGCGCCGTGCTCGCCGCGGTGGGGGACCGCGCGAAGATCATCGCCGGCGCCGGCAGCAACGACACCGCCCACAGCGTCGAACTCGCCCGCGACGCCGCGCGGGCCGGCGCCCACGGCCTGCTCGTCGTCACTCCGTACTACTCGCGGCCGCCGCAGGCCGGGCTCTACGCCCACTTCACGGCCGTCGCAAACGCCACCGACCTGCCGGTCATGCTCTACGACATCCCACCGCGCTCGGTCGTGCCGATCGAAACGGAGACGCTGCGCCGGCTCGCGGAGCATCCGCGCATCGTGGCGGTCAAGGACGCCAAGGGCGACCTCAACGCCGGTGCCGAGCTCATCGGCACCACCGACCTGAAGTTCTACTCCGGCGACGACCCGCTGAACCTGCCGTGGCTGTCCGTCGGCGCCGTCGGATTCGTCAGTGTCATCGGGCATCTCGTTCCCGGCCGGCTGCGCGAGCTGTACGACGCCTTCCAGGCCGGCGACCTCGTCCGCGCCCGCGCGGTCAACCTGAGCCTCATGCCGATCCTGCGCGCCGTCTCCCGCCTCGGCGGGGTGAGCGCGTCGAAGGCAGGTCTGCGGTTGATGGGTCTCGACGTCGGCGAGCCGCGCCTGCCCCAGGTGGCGCCGACCTCTGCGCAGATCGACGCGCTCGCCGCGGATCTGCACGCCGCGGGGGTGCTCGCGTGAGCCGCCCGTCGCGCGGCCGGGGCCGCGCCACCCGCAACGCCGGACCGCCCAGCGGCCGGCCCGCGCGCCGGACCGTGCAGACCTCGGCCAACACCCAGCGGCCCGATCCGCGCAAGGTGGCGGACATGTCGGGGCGCCTCGGCACCCCGCCGAAGGCGCCGCCGAAGGGCCTGCGCGTCGTCGCGCTCGGCGGCATCGGCGAGATCGGCCGCAACATGACGGTCTTCGAGCATCAGGGCCGGCTCCTCGTCATCGACTGCGGCGTGCTCTTCCCCGAGGACCAGCAGCCCGGCGTCGACCTGATCCTGCCGGACTTCCGGCACATCGAGGACCGCATGGACGACGTCGAAGCCGTCGTCCTCACCCACGGCCACGAGGATCACATCGGGGCGGTGCCGTTCCTGCTGCGCCTGCGTCCCGACATCCCGGTCGTGGGCTCGAAGTTCACCCTCGCGCTCGTCGCCGCGAAATGCCGCGAGCACCGGCTGCGGCCCAACCTCGTCGAAGTCGTCGAGGGGGACAAGACCACGCACGGCCCGTTCGAGTGCGAGTACTTCGCCGTCAACCACTCGATCCCGGACGCGCTCGCCGTCGCCGTCCGCACCGAGGCCGGGCTCGTGCTGCACACCGGCGACATCAAGCTCGACCAGTTGCCGCTCGACGGCCGCCTCACCGACCTCGCCGGATTCTCCCGGCTCGGCGACGAGGGCGTCGACCTGTTCCTCGTCGACTCCACCAACGCCGAGGTGCCGGGCTTCGTGATGCCCGAACGCGAGATCGGCGGCGTCCTGGACAACGTCATCGGCAAGGCCACCCAGCGCGTGATCGTCGCGTCCTTCGCCAGCCACGTGCACCGCATCCAGCAGGTCGTCGACGTCGCCGGGCGGTACAACCGCCGCATCGCCTTCGTCGGACGGTCGATGGTGCGCAACATGCAGATCGCGCAGGACCTCGGCTACCTGCGGGTGCCGGACGGGCTCGTCGTCGATCTCGACACCGCCGCGACATTGCCCGACAACCGGCTCGTGCTGATCTCCACCGGCTCGCAGGGTGAACCGCTGTCCGCGCTGTCGCGCATGGCGCGCGGCGAGCACCGCCAGATCAACATCAAGGCCGACGATCTCGTCATCCTGGCTTCCTCCCTGATCCCGGGCAACGAGAATTCGGTGTTCGCGGTCGTCAACGGCCTCGCCAAGCGAGGCGCCACCGTCGTCACCCAGCAGAACGCGAAGGTGCACGTCTCCGGCCACGCCTCCGCGGGCGAGCTGCTGTACCTGTACAACGCGGTGCGCCCGACGAATGCGATGCCGGTGCACGGCGAATGGCGGCACCTGCGGGCCAACGCGGCGCTGGCCGAAGCGACCGGGGTGCCGCGGGACCGGATCGTGCTCGCCGAGGACGGCGTGGTCGTCGACCTCGTCGACGGGCTCGCGGAGATCGTCGGACAGGTACCCGTCGGCCACGTCTACGTCGACGGCCTGTCCGTCGGTGACGTCGGCGAATCGACCCTGTCGGACCGGTTGATCCTCGGCGAGGGCGGCTTCATCTCCATCTCCGTCGCCGTGGACGAGAACGGTCGCGCCGTGAGCACCCCGGGGGTGTCCGGCCGCGGCTTCTCCGACGACCCGGGAGCGCTCTCCGAGGCCGCGCAACTCGTGGACAAGGTCCTCAACGAGCTCGCCGCCGAGGGTATCGACGACGCCCACCGCATCGCCCAGGCGATCCGCCGTGTCGTCGGGCGCTGGGTGTCCGACACCTACCGTCGCCGGCCGATGATCGTGCCGACGGTGATCACCGTCCCGGGCCCGGCGTAGCCGCGCCGGCGCAACCGCACCCTGCCGTGCCGGACGGTCCGGCGCTACCGGACCGGTCCGGCACTACAGTGGGCCGCGTGAGCCTCGCCCGTGACGAACGACACGCACTCGTCCGCACCATGACACAGACCGGTCCCGACGCCCCCACCCTGTGCGGGGACTGGACCGCCCGGGACCTCGCCGCCCACCTCGTGGTCCGCGAACGCCGGATCGACACGATGCCGGGCATCGTCCTGCCACCCCTGGCCGGGCACACCGAGCGGGTGCGCGCCGAGGCGGCGGGAGGGTCGTGGGAGCAACTGCTCGCCGACATCGAGTCCGGACCGCCGATCTGGTCGCCGCTGTACCTCGTCGACGGACTCGCCAATGCCGCGGAGATGTTCGTCCACCACGAGGACGTGCGGCGCGCCGCGCCCGGGTGGGAGCCGCGACCGCTCGACCCGTCGACCCAGGACCGCCTGTGGCAGATGGCCCGGCAGGTCGGCCGGCGCGGCTATCGCGGCACCGACGTCACGGTGGTGTTCGAACGCCCCGACGGCACCCGCGCGACGGTCCGGCGTCGCGGGCCGCGCACCGTGGTCCTGCGCGGCGAACCCGCCGAGCTGCTCCTGCATGCGTTCGGCCGCGACGAGGTGCGCGTCGAGACGTCCGGGGAGGCGGCCGACGTCGCGGAGGTCGCCGCATCCGGTCGCGGCATCTGATCCGTCCCGGCGCCGGTGTGACCACCGCGTGCGGCTGATGCCGGTGTTGCGGATGGTTCGGTTGTGGACATTGCGACTAACCTGACGGGTATGGCAGGAAAGTCGGGTGCCCGCGGATCGTCGTCAACGACCTCACGGTCGAGGTCGGGCGCGCGCGGCTCGTCCGCCGCCGCGGGCTCGTCGTCGCGGACGAAGAGCAGCACCCGCAAGCCCGCCCCGACGACCCGCCGGCAACCGGCCGCGCGGCGCCCGGCCCGCGCCACCACCCCCCGGCGCAAGGCGCCCGCCCGCTCGTCGCGGGGCAGCGTCCTGCACACGCTCGGTCGCGGGATCGGGAGCGGCTGGACGATGATCGCCCGCGGTGTGGGCGCCACCACCCGCACGATGGGCAGGGTGACGGAGGTCGAGCACGGCCACCGCCGCGACGGCATCGCCCTCGGGCTCATCGCCGCGAGCGTCGTCGTCGCCGGCACCGTCTGGTTCGCGGTCGGTGGCCCGCTCGGGGGCTGGCTCGAGACCGCAGTCCGCGCGGTCGTCGGCGGCGCCAGCGCGGTGCTGCCGCTGGCCGGCCTCGTGATCGCCGTCGTCCTCATGCGCACCGAGCCGCGGCCGGAGATCCGGCCCCGGCTCGTCCTCGGGTCGATGCTCGTCGCGCTTCCCGCACTCGGCCTGTGGCACATCGCCTCGGGTATGCCGGACGACGGCCCGGGCCGCGAGGGCGGCGCCGGGTTCGTCGGCTACCTGGTGGGCGGACCCCTCACCGACGGTCTGACGGTGTGGCTGTCGGTTCCGTTGCTGCTGATGGCGGCCGGCTTCGGGATCCTGCTGCTCACCGGCACGACGATCCGGGAACTGCCCGGCATGTTCCGCGACTACTTCGGTTTGCACTACCGAGCCGACGACGAGTACGGCGAGTACGACCCGGACCCTGCCGGCGGCTACGACCCGGAGCGCGACCCGACCCTGTTCGACGCCGACGGCTATCCCGTCGAGCGGCGCACCCGGACCCGGCGGCGCACCCCGGTCGAGAACTACCCCACGGACGAGTTCGACGGCGACGCCCGCACCGAGGTGCTGCCCCTGTGGGAGCCGGATCCGGCGCCCGCCACGTCGCCGGCACCCGAACCCGAACCGGCGCCGGAACCGCCGCGGGCCCGCACCCGGCCCAAGGCGGCCCCCGCACCGGTCCCGCCGGCGGAGGAGCCACCCGCCGACGACAAGCTCGAGCCGCTCGTGCCCGATCGGGTGGTCGAGGGCGACTACACCCTGCCGTCGCTCGGGCTGCTGCTCGAGGGCGACCCACCCAAGCAGCACAGTTCGGCGAACGATCAGATGATCGAGGCCATCACCGAGGTGCTCGAGCAGTTCAAGATCGACGCCGCCGTCACCGGCTTCACCCGCGGCCCGACGGTCACGCGGTACGAGGTGGAACTCGGCCCGGGTGTGAAGGTCGAGAAGATCACCGCACTCGCCCGCAACATCGCCTACGCCGTGGCCACCGACAACGTGCGACTGCTCGCGCCGATCCCCGGCAAGTCCGCGGTCGGCATCGAGGTCCCGAACTCGGATCGTGAGCTGGTGCGTCTCGCCGATGTGCTCGCCGCACCGTCGACCCGCAAGGACCACCACCCGCTGGTGATCGGGCTCGGCAAGGACATCGAGGGCGACTTCGTCTGCGCGAACCTGGCGAAGATGCCGCACCTGCTGGTCGCCGGCTCCACCGGCTCCGGCAAGTCGAGCTTCGTCAACTCGATGCTGGTGTCGCTGCTCGTGCGCGCCACGCCGGACGAGGTCCGGATGATCCTCATCGACCCGAAGATGGTCGAGCTCACGCCCTACGAGGGCATCCCGCACCTGATCACGCCCATCATCACCCAGCCGAAGAAGGCGGCCGCCGCCCTCGCGTGGCTGGTGGAGGAGATGGAACAGCGCTACCAGGACATGCAGGCCAACCGGGTGCGGCACATCGACGACTTCAACACCAAGGTCAGGTCCGGCGAGATCACCGCGCCGCTCGGCAGCGAGCGCGTCTACCGGCCCTACCCGTACATCCTGGCGATCGTCGACGAGCTCGCCGACCTGATGATGACGGCCCCGCGCGACGTGGAGGACGCGATCGTGCGGATCACCCAGAAGGCCCGCGCCGCCGGCATCCATCTGGTGCTCGCCACGCAGCGGCCCTCGGTGGACGTCGTGACCGGCCTGATCAAGACGAACGTGCCGTCGCGGCTCGCGTTCGCCACGTCGTCGCTGACCGACTCCCGGGTCATCCTCGACCAGCCCGGTGCCGAGAAGCTCATCGGCATGGGTGACGGCCTGTTCCTGCCGATGGGCGCCGGAAAGCCGATCCGGATGCAGGGCGCGTTCATCACCGACGAGGAGATCGCGGCCGTCGTCGACTTCGCCAAGAACCAGAAGGAACCGGAGTACACCGAGGGCGTCACGACGGCGAAGGCGGGCGAGAAGAAGGACGTCGACCCCGACATCGGCGACGACCTCGACGTTCTCCTGCAGGCGGTCGAGCTGGTGGTGTCGAGCCAGTTCGGTTCGACGTCGATGCTGCAGCGCAAGCTGCGCGTCGGCTTCGCGAAGGCGGGTCGGCTGATGGATCTGATGGAGACCCGCGGCGTCGTCGGTCCCAGCGAGGGGTCCAAGGCGCGGGATGTCCTGGTCAAACCGGAGGAACTCGACGGCCTGCTGTTCTCGATCCGCGGCGGCGGGGACGGGGAGGCGCCGGCGCCGGCGGAGTAGGGCCGGCGGCACGGTTCGATGCCGCGACCCGCGTGTGGTTGAATGGGAGACGTGGAGGGGAGTATCCCCTAACCCGCGGCAGTTCCGTCAACACGTGCGACACCGATGTCGTTCCGGGGCTGCCGACCTCGAAGCCGCACCGTCGAGCTGCGATCCGAGGTGGGAGAGACCTCCGGTGGTTAGCTGTACCTACCGGAGGAATATCTGCCGATGCATGTCACCCCGCTCACCTGGATCGTCACCATCCTGGTGATTCTCGGGCTCTTCGTCTTCGACTTCTACGCCCACGTCCGCAAACCGCACGCGCCGTCGCTGCGCGAGTCAGGCTTCTGGTCGGCGGTGTTCATCGGCCTCGCCGTGGTGTTCGGCGTCGTGGTGTTCGCGATCTGGGGGCCGACGTACGGCGGTGAGTACTTCGCCGGTTACGTCACCGAGAAGGCCCTCAGCGTCGACAACCTGTTCGTGTTCGTCATCATCATGTCGACCTTCGCGGTGCCGCGCGAGTACCAGCAGAAGGTGCTCACGATCGGCATCGTCCTGGCGCTCGTGATGCGCGGGGCGTTCATCGCCGTGGGTGCCGCGGCCATCAACGCCTACAGCTGGGTGTTCTACCTGTTCGGGGCGTTCCTCATCTACACCGCGATCAAGCTGATCCGCGAGCACGGAGACGAGGTCGAGCACGAGAAGGAGCGGGAGAATCGCATCGTCTCGCTGGTCCGCAAGGTGTACCCGACCACCGACGAGTACCACGGCGACAAGCTGTTCACCCGGATCGACGGCAAGCGCTTCGCCACCCCGATGCTGCTCGCCCTCGCCGCCATCGGCTTCACCGACATCCTGTTCGCGCTCGACTCGATCCCGGCGATCTACGGCCTCACCAGCGAGCCCTACCTGGTGTTCACCGCCAACGCGTTCGCCCTGATGGGCCTGCGGCAGCTGTTCTTCCTCATCGGCGGTCTGCTCGAGCGGTTGGTCTACCTGTCCTACGGCCTGTCCGTGATCCTCGCGTTCATCGGCGTCAAGCTGGTGCTGCACGCGCTGCACGAGAACACCCTGTCGTTCGTCAACGGCGGTGAGCACGTCGCGGTGCCGGAGATCTCGACCTGGCTGTCGCTGGGCGTGATCGTCGGCGTGCTGGTGGTGACGACCGTCGCGAGCCTGCTCAAGACGCGCAGCGAGAAGGCCGACCTCACCTGACCTTCCCGCCGCGCCGGTGACGGGCGTCAGTCGTTGAAGACGCCCATCACCGGGAGCCACTGCGTGATCCGGACCTCGTCGAGCAGCCCCTGACGGGCGAACGGATCCTGAGCCATGACCTCCCGCACCGCGGGCTCGTCCGCGGCCTCGACGAGGATCAGTGCGCCGGACCCGTCGGCCCACGGGCCGGTCGCGCGCACCGTCCCGGCCTCGACGAGTTCGCCGAGCCAGCCGCGGTGGGCGGGCCGGTGCTCGTCGCGGCCGCTCGCGGTGGCCTCGGAGTAGGTGTACTCGACGGCGAACATGGGCATGGGTCCTCGCATTCGTGACAGGTGGGCGGAAGGGGGCGGCTCAGAGCGTGAGCAGCATCCGGGTGTTTCCGAGGGTGTTCGGTTTGACGTAGCTCAGATCCAGGAACTCGGCGACACCGGTGTCGTACGAGCGGCACATCTCCGCGTACACCTCGGCGGTGACGGGTGTGCCGTCGATCTCGGTGAATCCGTGCCGGCCGAAGAACTCGACCTCGAACGTGAGCACGAACAGCCGTTCGAGTTCGAGTTCGCGGGCGACGTCGATCAGGCGGGACACCACGAGGTGACCGACCCCGCGACCCTTGACCCGGGGATCCACCGCGACGGTCCGGATCTCGCCCAGGTCGGACCACAGCACGTGCAGGGCCCCGCAGCCGACCACGGTGCCCGCCGTCTCGGCCACCCAGAACTCCTGCACGGCCTCGTACAGCGTGACGAGGTTCTTCTCCAGGAGGATCTTGCCCGAGTAGATGTCGACCAGCCGCTTGATCTCCGGAATGTCGCCGGTTCGCGCACGTCGTACGAGGATGCGGTCGTGAGTCTCCTGGTCCGTCGTCCGCGAAGTCATAGTGGTGAACAGTAGCCGGTCGCTCTACCGATATTGTGTCCGTGTGCCGGTCGGATCCCCATGCTCACGTGTCGCCCCGGCGGACCCGGGTCCGCCTCGTCCTGCGGCGACGTCCGTGGCGCGGAGGCCGGCGTGAGCGCGCCGCATCCGGAGGTGGCCGGAACCGGCGGTGCGGCGGCGGCTCCCGGGCCGCATGCCCCCGCGGCCGCGGAGCCGGTCCCGCTGTGGAACATCGCCAACATCCTCACCATGCTGCGGATCGTTCTGGTGCCGGTCTTCCTTCTGGTGCTGTTCGTCGGCGACGGTCACGACGTCGCGTGGCGCATCGCCGCAACGGGTGTGTTCGCCGTCGCGGCGATCACGGACCGCATCGACGGACAGCTCGCCCGCAAGTACGGACTCGTGACCGATTTCGGCAAGCTCGCCGATCCGATCGCCGACAAGGCGCTCATCGGCGCCGCCCTCGTGGGCCTGTCGCTGCTCGGTGACCTGTCGTGGTGGGTGACCGGCATCATCGCGGCCCGCGAGCTCGGCGTCACGGCGCTGCGCTTCTTCGTGCTGCGGCACGCGGTGATCCCCGCCAGCCGCGGCGGGAAGGCCAAGACCCTGGTCCAGACGCTCGCGATCGTGCTGTACCTGCTGCCGCTGCCGGAGGCGGCGATGCCCTTCGCCGTCGCGCTCATGGGACTCGCCGTGATCCTGACGGTGGGCACCGGCATCGACTACGTGGTCCAGGCGGCGCGACTGCGCGCCGGGGTGCACCGCGTCGAGCAACAGCACGGGGAGTGAGGCGGTGCCCGACCCGCTCGTTCCCGGCACCGCGGCCGCGGAACTGGTCGCGACCCTGGCCGCGCGGCGGCAGACGGTGGCCACGGCCGAATCACTCACGGCCGGGCTGATTGCGGCGACGATCGCCGGGGTACCCGGCGCCAGCGTGGTGCTGCGCGGGGGGCTGATCGTCTACGCCACCGACCTCAAGTCCACCCTGGGCGGCGTGGACCCGGAACGGCTCGTGGCGGACGGGCCGGTCTCCGAGTCCACCGCCGCGGCCCTGGCCGAGGGCGCAGCGGCTCGCTGCGGAGCGACGTGGGGCGTGGGCATCACCGGCGTGGCCGGACCGGACCCGCAGGACGGGCACCCGCCGGGCACGCTGTATCTCGGGATCGCCGGGCCGGGCGGCACGGTGGTCACCCGCCCGCCGGTGCGCGGGGACCGGTGGGACATCCGGGCCGGGGCTGCCCGTGCCGCCGTGTCGGGCCTACTCACCCGCGTGCGCGGCGCCGCGGGGATGTAGTGTCTTGACACCGCGGTACCGGTGGCAGCCGGACCCGTGCGGAGCCGCGCCCGGCAGGGTTTTCGTGCCCGGGCGGGGAGCCGGGAACCCGGCGACGTGCGTCGTGCGTTGACGGGTTGAGCGACGACGGACGAAGGAGGATGGGATGGCGCTGTTGTTGCGTGAGGCAATCGGTGACAGTCTTCGGCGCACCCGCGTTTCGCAGAGCCGCACCCTGCGTGAGGTCTCCAGCAGCGCCCGGGTCAGCCTCGGCTACCTCTCCGAGATCGAACGCGGGCGCAAGGAGGCGTCGAGCGAACTGCTCGCCGCGATCTGCGACGCCCTCGACGTCCCCTTGTCCGACGTGCTCTTCGACGTCAGCGAGTCGCTTGCCGATGCGGTTCCCGCCCGCGGCCGGACCCCGGTCGGGGCGGCGGCAGGTCTCGGGGCCGAGCCGAAGTCCCGGGACTCGGACGCCCGCGCCGCCGAGCACGCGGCGCTCGTGGCGCAGGACACGCGTGTGGTGATCCCGCCGCCGGCGGCACGCGCGCTGGCCGCCGCATAACATGGAGGACGGACCGCGCCGGCCTGGCCGGACGCGGCCGAAAGCGACACAATTCGGGTCACCACCGGGGGGTGGCTCGGGACACACGGCGGCCGGGTACGCGGGGATCACACGGCCGACCGGAAACGGTGCGCGAGGGCCGCGCACCGGGTCGCGTTCGCCGCGGCGTACCAGATGGAGGCAGGATCACTCCCATGGCTAATCCGTTCGTCAAGGGTTGGAAGTACCTGATGGCGCTCTTCAACTCGAAGATCGATGAGAAGGCCGATCCGAAGGTCCAGATTCAGCAGGCGATCGAGGACGCGCAGCGCCAGCACCAGGCACTGTCCCAGCAGGCCGCGTCCGTCATCGGCAATCAGCGTCAGCTCGAGATGAAACTCAACCGTCAGCTCGACGAGGTCGAGAAGCTCAACGCGAGCGCGCGGCAGGCCGTGCTCATGGCGGATCAGGCCAACGCCGCCGGCGACACCGAGAAGGCCATCCAGTACACGAACGCCGCGGAGGCGTTCGCGGCCCAGCTGGTGACCGCCGAGCAGTCCGTCGAGGATCTGAAGGTGCTGCACGATCAGTCCCTGCAGGCCGCGGCGCAGGCGAAGAAGGCCGTCGAGCAGAACGCGATGGCTCTCCAGCAGAAGGTGGCCGAGCGCACCAAGCTGCTCAGCCAGCTCGAGCAGGCCAAGATGCAGGAGCGCGTGAGCGAGTCCCTGCGCTCGATGGACTCGACGCTCGCCGCGCCCGGCACCACGCCGAGTCTCGACGCGGTCCGCGAGAAGATCGAGCGTCGTTACGCCACCGCGCTCGGATCCGCCGAGCTCGCGCAGAACTCGGTGCACGGCCGGATGCTCGAGGTCCAGCAGGCCACCGTCCAGATGGCCGGCCACAGCCGTCTCGAGCAGATCCGGGCCTCCATGAAGGGCGAGGCGCTGCCCGGCGCGGCGGCACCCGCGACCCCCGCGGTCAACCCCACCAAGGAACCGCCGTCGGCGGCGGGAAGCGCCGGCTCGCAGTAGCGCCGGGGTCGATGGCAGACGGCAGAAACGCGGCAACGCAATGAACACACCCGCACGCGGCCGGACCGGACAGTTCCCCGGTCCGGCCGCGGCTGCGCTCCGGGACATGACCGGCAGCGTGGTCGAGGCGGCGCGCCGCTGGAACGACCCCGCGGCCCGGGTGCGCCGCAAGAAGCGCCGCGCCCGCCGGCGTGCCCGCCTGTTCGGCGCAGCCTCCGGAATGAGCGGTGTCGGCACCGCGACGCTGGTGGCCGCGTCGGCCCCCGACTGGACCATCGTCGCCACCGGCGGGACGACCGCCGCGCTCGTCGTGCCCGCCGTGCTGGCGGTGCGTACCTTCCGGCGCCTCGACGCCGTGCCGCTGCCGCCGCCGGCACCCGCCCGCCGGGCCCTGCCGCCGTCGGGTTCCGTCGCGCGGGCCCCGATGGCCCGGCTGGCGAGCGACGAACAGAGCCTCGCCCAGCTGCTGTCGGTGCTGGCTCGTTCCCGCACCGTCGCCGCCGACGACCTCGAGGAGATCGCCGCGGCCGCCCGGGAGGCCTCCGACGCGCTCGAGGCCGTCGCGGTGGATGTGGTCGCGCTCGAATCCGCCGCCCGGGACAGCGCCGCCGCCGGGGCGCACCTCGGGGCGGCCGTCGCGGCCGCCGGACAGCGACTCGACACGGGCGTCGACCAATTCGAGGAACTCGTCGCCGCCGCGGCCCGGCTCGCGTCGGCCCCCGACGGAACCCGTTCGATGGCCCTGCTCGACCGGCAGCGCGCCGAGCTGATCTCGGCCTCGGACCGGCTCGAGAGCTGGGCCCAGTCGTGGCGGGAGATCCGGCAGATCGAGGGCCGCTACCGGTACTGACGTCGCCCCGGTGGCTCAGTCGTCCAGGCCGCGGGCGACGAGGGCCTCGCCCATCGCCTCCGCGGTCAGCAACGCCCCCACGACGACGGGCACCGCCAGGGCCCGCAGCGAGAAGCCGAGCCCGCGGGCCTTGCGTGCCTCGGTCACCTGCGCGACGATCCCGCCGAGCATCGGGACGGCCCGGACGGTCATCACCAGCACGAGGCCGACCCGCTCCGGATCCACGCCGACCCGCCGGAACGGGCCCAGCCCCGCCACGATCGCATCGAGCATGTCGCTCACCCGGGTGGTCAGCGTCACCAGCGCGGCGAGGGCCACGGCAACCAGCAGCTGACCGGACACCACCACCGCCCGCTCCCAGCCGGCGAGCAGCACCTGGAACGCCGCGATCACCACGAGCATCCACAACAGCGGCCGGAGCTGTCGCAGCGCGGGCCGGGGCGGGATCCGCGCCAGCAGGTAGAGCCCGAGCACGACCGCCCCGGCCACCGGCACCTGCCACGGTTGCCGCATCCACACCGTGAGCGCGACGATGAGCACCGCGGTGACCAGCAGCTTCGGGCCCGCGGGCGCCCGGTGCAACGGCGACGCCGCGCGATGGTACAAGCCCAGGGTGCTCACGCGACCAGCCTGCGGTAGTAGTCGATCGCCGGGCCGGGTGTGTCGTCGGCGACGACGCGCCCACCGTCGACGACGAGCACCCGGTCGAAGCCGGTCAGCAGGTCCAGATGGTGGGTGACCACCACCAGTTGCTGCTCGAGGGCGGCGAAGGTCCGCGCGATCAGCCGGGCGTTGCGCAGATCCAGCAGCGTGGTGGGCTCGTCCGCCACCAGCACCTGCGGATCGGTGACCATGATCGCCGCGAGGGCCAGGAGCTGCTTCTGCCCGCCGGAGAGCAGGTGACTCGGGTGGTCGTGGTGCCCGGCCAGCCCGAAGTCGGCGAGTACCCGCCGTACCCGCTCCGCGCGCTCGGCCTTGCTCAGTCCGCTGCGGCGCAGGGAGAAGGCGACGTCTTCCGCGACCGTGGGCATCACGATCTGATGGTCGGGATCGGTGAAGACGAATCCCACGCGCCGGCGCACCTCGCGGGCCTTGCGGGCGGTGTCCAGGCCGTCCACCGTGACCGTGCCGGAGGTCGGGATCACCAGACCGTTGATCATCCGGGCCAGGGTGGACTTGCCGCTGCCGTTGGCGCCGACGATCCCGACGCGGCGCTCGGTGAGGGTCACGTCGATGCCGTCGAGGACGGTGCGCTCACCGTAGGCGTGGCCCACCTGCCGGAAGCGGATCTCGCTCATGCGGTCGTGCCCGGCCCGGCGCTCAGCGCGCGGGGTCGGTGGCCGGGCGTGCCGGTGCGCTCGGGCTGAGCAGGGCCGGGTAGGCGCGGTGCACCTGGGCGGCGACGACCGCCGCGACGACGGCCTTGAGCAGGTCACCGGGCAGGAAGGTGGCGTTCGCGCTCAGCGCCGCCCACAGCGTGAGATCGGTGCGTGCGAGCATGCCGGCGATACCGAAGACGTAGAGCACGACGATGCCACCGAGGACGTTGACGGCGATGCCCGGCAGCACCCGGTAGCGGGGCAGCATGCGCGCCGAGAGCCAGCCGATCACCGCGACGGCGGGAAGCCAGCCGAGCAGGAAGCCGACCGTCGGGCCGGCCAGCGCCGTGAGGGTCGTGCGTCCCCCGGCGAGCACCGGCAGCGCCAGGCCCAGCACGATCACCGTGGCCACCGACAGCACGCCCTTGCGGACGCCGAGCAGCGCCCCGGCGAGCATCACGCCCAGCGTCTGCAGCGTGATCGGCACGCCCGACGAGCCGACGGTGATCTGCCCGGGCAGACCCAGAGCGATGATCAGGGCGGCGAACACGGCGATCTGCGCCAGGTCGCGGGCGGGCGTGCGGCGGGTCGAGGACACGATTCTCAGCCTTCTGACGAGGGGACCGAACCTGTCGAGGGTATGTCGCCGCGGCGTGCTCCTTCTCACCACCCCGCTCCGGGCCGGCCCCCGAACAGGGCCGCACCGGCCTCCGGGTAACCACCCATCTTTCCCTGATCTCTGCGTTGACCTGGTGTTTTTCCGACCGTGGGGTGTCACGATCGACAACGAACGGCAACGACGCAAGGAGAAGACGATGTTCTGGAAGATCGTGGGTGTGGTGGCGCTGGTGTGGATCGCCCTCGTGGTGGTCGGGGCGCTCGCGGAGCACCTGTTCGGGATTCTCGTGGTGAGCGCGCTGATCTTCGGCGGCTACATGCTGTACAAGGCCGTGGCCGGCAGCAAGGACGACCACATCACCCACGTGTGATGTGGTCGCGGCGGCTCAGCGCCGCAGCAACTGTGCGAGCAGCCGGCGACCCTGCCCGAGCGACACGTCGGGCAGATACGCATGACCGACGGCGATGCCGATCGTGGGCAGGGCCGCGGCGTCCGGGAACACCATGTACATGGGCCGGTGCTGCGGCTGGAACTTCGCCTTGAAGGCGAGCAGCGACCGGAAGCCGTAGACCGGCTCGAGGGTGCGGCCCAGCAGGTCGAGCAGCGCGTCGAGCGCGCCGCGGTCGAGCGCGCCGCGGTCGAGGGCGCCGCGGTCGAGGGCGCCGGCCGACGGGTCGGCGCCGGCGAGCGGCGCGCCGGACAGGCTGAGGAACTCGAGGCCCTGTTCCTGCGCGGACATGGCGGCCGAGGCGATGAGGAACTCCATCGCGGGACGGAAGCCGTCGGAGCGGCGGCGCATGAAGTCGAGGGTCAGGCCGACCAGGGCGCCGTCCCGGTAGACCGGCATCCACGACGTCACGGCGTGCACGTGGTCGTCCGCGTCGATCGCCAGGAGCAGCCGCACCTCGGGGTCGCGCAGTTCCTCGAGCCCACCGAGGGTGAAGCCCATCTCGGGGAGGCCCTTGTCGGCGACCCATTCCTCGGAGATCTCGACGATCTGCTCCGTCATCGGCAACGGCGCCTCGGTGAACGTCGTCCACCGCGCCTCCACGCCGTCCTTGGCGGCGCGGTTGAGGGCGGTGCGGACGTCCTGGAACTTCTTGCCCTTGAACGCGAGGCCGGGAAGCGCGACGACCGTCTCCTCGGCCACCCGCAGACAGCTCCAGCCGTGGTCCCGGGCGATCGCGGCGGTGTCCTCCCCGACGGAGTAGAAGCACGGGGTCCAGCCGTTGCCGAGGCAGTACGCGGCGAACTCGTCGATCGCGTTCTCCAGGCCGGCCGGATCACCCACCGGGTCGCCCGTGGTCAGGGCGACACCCGAGTGCACGCGGTAGGCCACGGCGTGCCGGCCGTCCTCGCCGAACCAGTAGTGGTTGCCGGGCCACGTCGTCATCCACGACAGCGAGGTGCCGCCGGGGGAGTGCAGCAGTGCACGCACCCGGTGTTCGTCGCCGGGATCGTGTCCGAGAGCGGGGACCAGGAAGCTCCGGACCATCAACAGGCAGAACGCGGCCCACACCAGCACCCCCACCCACTCGAACAGCAGCGTGGCGGCCGGGGTCAGCGGCAGTACCGGCGGCTCGAACAGCTGCAGATACACGGGTGGGACGAGACGTCGCGGCGCGTCGCGCACCAGCGTGGCGGCGCCGGGGTCGCGGTCGAAGCCGTCGGCGAGCAGCGCCCCCACCACCACGTAGGTGACGAGCGCGGCACCCGCCGCGGCGGCGGTGCCCAGCCACACCCGCGGATACGTCCCGCGCGGGGCGCGCACCCCGAACAGCCGGCGGGTCATCAGCAGCAGCACGAGCACCGCGACGAGGGCCAGCAGCGGAGCGAGTTCCATGTACACCGAGCTGGTGCGGCGGGTGCCGTACAGCAGCGACCGGGTCTCCTCCTGCTCGGTGATCTGCACGACCGCGCTGACGGCGGCCACCGCGATCAGGGCGACGTGCCCCCACACCGAGAGCAGCCACGCGGCGCGGCGGCCCCGGCGCAGTCCCTCCGCTCCCACGAGCAGCACCGCCGACGGCATCAGGTTCATCACCAGCGGTCCGATCCCGGACAGGCGCAGCGCCTGCCGCCCCTTGCGGCACTCGTCGCGCAGGGCCGGGTCGGCGCAGATGTCGACCAGTTCCCGTGCGCTGTACGGGACCTGGTCGAACAACTCCCGCAGCGCCGAGAGCGGCCCGATGGCGTGGGGGGAGAACGCCGCCAGGATCGGGCCGAGGACGCTGGCGGCGACCACCAGCGCCACGAGGGTGCGACGCTCCCGCACGGTGCCGCCGAGCGCCGGGCCCCGGGCCGCGCGGCCGAACAGCACGGGTCCGAGGAACAGGCCTGCCAGCGCCGCGCAGAGCCGCACCACGTCCTGCAGGTGCCCCGCGAACAGGGCGCTCGTCACGAGGAACACCAGCACCAGGGTGCGGATGCGGCGCCGCCACAGCGTGCCCATCGCCGCGGTGGCGGCGAGCAGGGTGCCGAGCACCCACGGCAGGGGATCCTCGGTCAGGTGCCCGTGCAGCTCGAAGCCCCACGAGTTCGGCACGGTCGACGCCAGCAGCGCCACCAGCAGGGCGAGCGCGGCACCCGCACCCTGCGAGAGCGCCGCGGCGAGTGCGAATCTGCGGCTGCCGAGGCGGTTCTCCACCGGCACCGCGACGGCGAGGATCGCCACGCTCGACAGGACGTACTCGCCCAGGCCGGACGCGAAGAGCCCGGACGTCCAGAGCACCCACGGATGCCCCTCGCCGAAGCTACGGGTGCCGAGGGAGACGTCGAGGGCCAGGTCGTGGGACGGCCCGCGCCACACGGACCCGGTGGCGATCGCGAGCACCCACATCGCCGCGAGCAGGGTCAGAGCGACGGGGGCCCGGCGCAGCGCCGCGCCGCTGCGCGCGATCACGGGGCGACGAGGCCGAGTCGGCGGCTGAGCCACGGCAGCTCCTTCTCGAGTCCGGCGGACCACACCGCGAAGCTGTGCGCTCCCGGCAGTTCCGTGAGGTGGACGTCCATGCCGGCGGCCCGGGCCGCCGTCGTGAGTTGTTCGATTCCCGAACGGTATTCGCTGTCGTCGAGGCCCACGACGAACGCCCCTGCCGAGCCGGGGTAGCGGTTGCGGGCCAGCAGGTCGGCAGGGTTGTTCCGCGCGAACGCCTCCGTGTCGCCGCCGAACACCTCGCGGATCGTGCGGTCCCGATCGCCGAGGGTCGGCTCGGCCTGGCCGGAGAAGTCGAGGAACGTGGGGTACACCTCGGGGCGGGCGGTCGCGAGCTGCAACGCGCACGTGCCTCCGTACGAGAGCCCGCCGATCGCCCAGCCCGCCGGATCGTCGTCGACCTGCAGGTGCTCGCGGACCCAGGCGGGCACGTCGAGCGCCAGGTAGGTCGCGGCGTTGCCGAGGCGGGAATCGGCGCACAGCGGGTTGTCGAACTGGCCGCCGGTGCCGTCGGCGAGCACGACGACCGGTGCCAGCCCCTCGTGCCCGGCCGCGAACGCGTCCATGATCTGCGGCAGCCGGCCCCCGATCAGCCAGTCGTCGGTGCTGCCGGGCTGGCCGGCGAGCAGCACCAGCACCGGGAGTTCGGGGCGCGGGTCGGCGAAGTAGGCGGGTGGCAGGTAGATCCGCGCGTCGCGGGCGCGGAATCCCGAGACTGCGCCGGGGATCGGGGTGGTCGTCACCGCGCCGGTCGCGGGCAGATCGGCCGGGGGCGACCAGGTCTCGGACAGCGGCCGCCGAGCGACCGTCGCCGTGGCCGGTGCCAGGGCCGCGTCGAGCGGCACGGTGCGGTAGTCGGTCATGCCGAGGGCGGAACGCACGGTGGGGTAGGCGTCGAACACCGCGTTGATCCGCCCCGCGCCCGCCACCACCACCGCCAGTGCGGCGACGACGAGGCCGGCCGCGACGAGCGGACGCGCCCGGTCCCGGCGGCGGACGAGCCACCGGCCGGCCAGGAGCGCGACGGCGAGGACGGCGACGGCGGTCCACGCGTACACATCCCGAGGCAACCGATCCGGGAACGGTCGCCACACCTGCTCGACGAGCACGGCGGCGAGCACCACCAGCACCAGGGTCAGCGCGACGGCCGTCGGAATCCCCGTCAGGAGCCAGCGGCGGTGCCGTCGCGCGGCCAGGGCGGCCAGGCCCGCGACGGTGAGGACGGTGAACACCACGGCCGCCGCCGTCGTCGTCAACCGCACGTCGAGCGCTGCTTCGACGAGCCCGGACCACGACACGCCGTCCAGTATGCGCGAGGCCCCCACCCCCGCATCGTGATCGGCGATAGTGGACGAATGGAACCGGTACCGGAGGACTGGCAGCGGGCGCTCGTGATCGCCGCGCACCCCGACGACATCGAGTACGGCGCGGCGTCCGCGGTGGCGCGGTGGACCCGACAGGGCAAGGAGGTGCGCTACGTCCTGGCGACCAGCGGCGAGGCCGGCATCGCGGGCCTGCCGCCGGCGGCGTGCGGGCCGCTGCGCGAGCAGGAGGAGCGGGCATCCGCCCGGGTCGTCGGGGTCGAGGTGGTCGAGTTCCTCGGGCATCCCGACGGCCGCCTGGTGGCGGGGCCGGACCTGCGCCGCGATCTTGCGGCGGCGATCCGGCGGCACCGACCCGAGATGGTGGTGACCGGCAATTTCGGGCTCACGTGGTTCCCCGGCGTCCTCAACAGCGCCGACCACCGTGCCCTGGGGCTGAGCGTGCTCGACGCGGTCACCGACGCGGCGAACGAGTGGATCTTCCCGGACCTGGCCGAGCAGGGTCTGCCGCCGTGGCCGGGGGTGCGGTGGGTGGCGGTGAGCACCACGTCTCCCACTCACGGAGTGGACGTCACCGACACCGTCGAGGACGGCGTCGCGTCCCTCGCCGAGCACCGCCGCTATCTCGAGGCACTCGCGCCCACCCCCGTGCTCGACCAGGCCCGGGCGCAGGTGGAGTCGGCCACGGCCGCTCTGCCCGGGTTCGCGGCGGAACGGGCCGCCGGGTTCGAGCTCTACACGTTCGGGGGCTGACCGCCGGGTACGAGGACGACTCCGGCACCGGGCACGGCCTCGACGTCCACGGGCAGCGGTCCGAGCGGTTCGCCGTCCGCGTAGGCGGAGATGCCGGGACACTCGAGCCGCACCCGCCGGGCGCGGTGCACCCTCACCTCGTCCAGGTCGACGTGGGTGCCGCGGTAGACGGTGGGGAACAGGCGCAGCAGGCGGGTCCGGTTGGCCGAGGTCACGATCACGACGTCGAGGAGGCCGTCGTCGAGACGCGCGTCCGGCGCGATGCGCATGCCGCCCCCGTAGGTGGAGGCATTGCCCACGGCCACCATCGTCGCCGCCACGTCGAGGTCGTCGCCGTCCAGCGTGATGCGATACGGCAGCAGGCGGAGATTCGCCAGTTCCGCGACCATCGCGACGTTGTAGCGCAGCCGGCCGCGCGGCCGGCGCATCCGGTTGGCGCGGTCGGTGACCAGGGAGTCGAATCCGCTGGCGAGCACGGTGCCGAACCAGTGGTCCGGCCGCCCGGGCGCCCGGACCCTTCCGAGGTCGATCGTCCGCGTGGCCCCGTCGGCGATCACGTCGGCCGCCGCCACCGGATCCGACGGCACGTGCAGGACGCGGGCGAGGTCGTTGCCGGTCCCGGCCGGGACGATGCCGAGCGGAATCCCGGTCTGCGCGAGCGCCTGCCAGGCGAGCCAGACGAGCCCGTCCCCGCCGACCGCGACGAGTGCCCCGGTTCCCTCGCCGACGGCGTGGCGCACCAGTTCGAGGGAGTGTTCCGGGGTGTCGCCGGCGATCTCGGTGACGCGCAGGCCCCGTTCGCGCAGCCGGGCCGTGGCGGACCTCGTCGCGCGCGCGGTGTGCGGGCCCGCGGCCGGGTTCGTCAGGACGGTGACGGATTCGATCACGGCAGCAGCTTTCCAGGGTTGAGGATGCCGAGCGGGTCGAGTGCGTCCTTGACCGCGCGGAGCAGGCCGGTGCCCAGAGTCCCGATCTCGTCGGCCATCCACGGCCGATGGTCGCGCCCGACCGCGTGGTGGTGGGTGACGGTGCCGCCGGCCGTCATGATCGCGTCCGTGGCGGCGCGCTTGGCCGCCGACCACTGCGTGAGGGGATCGTCCGTCTGCGCGCACACGACGGTGAAGTACAGGGACGCGCCGGTGGGGTAGGTGTGCGAGATGTGGCACAGCACCAGTGGCGGGGTGCCCTGTTCCTGCAGGGAGGCGGTGAGCGCATCGGTCACCGCCGTCCGCAGCCGCGCCAGATTGCTCCACGTGGTGGCGGTTTCGAGGGTCTCGGCGAGTGCCCCGACCCGCAGCAGGGCGTCGCGCAGGTGCGGCGCGTCGAACCGTCCCTGCTCCCAGGCGCGGGCCGGCTCTTCTCCGAGGTCGGTGCCGCCCAGGGTCGAGAGCAGGGCGTCGACCTCCGCGGCGCGGGCTCGTACGTGTTCGGCGGTGCCCTCGACGGTGGTCACGGCCAGGCATCCGGTGGGGGCGGTCGCACCGATGTGTTCGTGCAACGCGAGGTTCGTCGCGGTCTCGGTCTCGTCCGACAGGCGCAGCACGGTGGGGACGGCGCCGGTCTGCACGAGGGTGCGCAGGGCGTCCGCACCCGTGGCGAAGTCGGGAAACGACCAGGCGCGGTGGGCGGTCGCGGCGGGAATCGGGTGAATTCGCACGCCGACCTCGGTGACGATGCCGAACAGGCCCTCGGACCCGAGGAACAGTTGCCGCAGGTCCGGGCCCGCGGCCGAGGCCGGGGCGCGGCCCGCCCGGACGGTACCGCGCGGGGTGGCGACGACGAGGTGCTCGACCATCTCGTCGAACCGGCCGTGGCCCGCGGAGGCCTGGCCGGAGGATCGGGTGACGGCGAACCCGCCCACGGTCGCGTGGCGGAAGCTCTGCGGGAAGTGCCCGAGCGAGAAGCCGTGGGCACCGAGCAGCTCCTCGGCCTGCGGTCCGGTCGCGCCGGCCTGCAGCGTCGCCAGACCGGAGACCGGATCGAGATCGGTGAGCGCGTTCATCCGTTGCAGGTCCACTGCGACGACGGCCTCGAAGCCGTCGCGCACCGGATCCAGCCCGCCGACGACGCTGGTGCCGCCGCCGAACGGCACGACGGCGATCCCCTCGCCCGTGCAGTAGTCGAGTACGGCGAGCACCTCGTCGTGGCTGCCGGGCCGCAGCACCGCGTCGGGACCGTCCTGCGGGCCGGGGTTCTGTCGCCGCAGCAGGTCGAGGGTGCTCTTGCCGCCGGCGTGACGGAGCCGGGCCGCGTCGTCGTCGGCGACGTGTTCCGGACCGACGATGCGCCGCAGGCCCTGGTGGTGCCGGGTGCCCAGCCGGGACGGGGTGAGCCGCACGGCGGTCTCGGGCAGCGAACGGGCGCGCTCGGTGTCCACGCCGAGAGCCTGTCGAAGCAGTGTGCGGACGCCCTCGCCGAGTTCCTTCCGGCGGTCCGCCGTGCCCCACGCGTCCCACTCCATCTCGGCTGCGGCGGTGGGGTGTTGCGGTGTGAACCTCACAGTCATGCGTTACAGTGTTACATACAATGTCTATTCGTAACGATGAGATCCGGTCTTCCGGCCCGCCGGCGGCAACCGTCGAGAACCAGATCCTCGACGCCACCCGCTCGTGCCTGCTCGACTTCGGACTGCGGCGCACCACCCTCGCCGAGGTGGCGCGGCGCGCCGGTGTCAGCCGCCCCACGGTCTATCGTCGCTGGCCCGACACCCGTGCCCTGGTCGCGGACCTTCTCACCCGTGAGATCCGCGCCGTCCTGCCCGATCTCCGCGAAGAGGGGCCCGTCCGGCCGCGCGTCGTGCGGGCCGTCGTGACGGCCGTCGACGAGATCGGCACACATCCGCTGTTCGAGAAGATCCTGCGGTCGGACCCGGACCTGCTCATGACGTACATCGTGGACCGGCTCGGGACCAGCCAGCACGCAGTGCTCGAGGTGCTGACCGGGGCGCTCGTCCTCGGCCAGCGCGACGGCACCGTCCGCGCCGGCGACGTCCGCGCGCTCGCCGCGTTCGTGCTGCTCACCGCCCAGTCCGTGGTGCAGTCCGCCGGGATGGTCACCGAGGTGGTCGACCGGGCGGCCCTGCTGGCCGAGCTGGCGCACGCCGTCGACACCTATCTCGCACCCTCCGGGGAGGATCGCCCGTGACCGGACCCGCCTCCAGTGCCCTCGACGCCGCCCGCCGCCGCCGGGAACTCGACGACCTCGCCGCCCGGCCCACCGTCGACGTGCTCGTCGTCGGCGGCGGTGTCACCGGCGCCGGCGCCGCGCTCGACGCCGCGTCGCGCGGCCTGAGCGTCGTCCTCGTCGAACGGCACGATCTCGCCTTCGGCACCAGCCGGTGGAGTTCGAAGCTCGTCCACGGCGGCCTGCGCTATCTCGCCACCGGGAACATCGGTATCGCCCGCGAAAGTGCCGTCGAGCGGGGAATTCTCATGACCCACACGGCGCCGCACCTGGTGCGCGCGATGCCGCAGCTGGTGCCGCTGCTGCCGTCGGTCGGCCGCGGCGAGGCCGCGCTCGTGCGCACCGGGTTCCTCGCCGGCGACGCCCTGCGGGTCTCCGCGCACACGCCGTCCGCGGTGCTGCCGCGCTCGCGCCGCATCGGCGCGGGGCGCGCCGCCGACCTGGTCCCCGCCGTCCGGCGCGACGGGCTGCGCGGGGGACTGCTCGCCTACGACGGCCAGCTCGTCGACGACGCCCGGCTCGTCGTCGCCCTCGCCCGCACCGCCGCCTCCTACGGCGCCCGCATCCTCACCCGCGTCGACGCCCACTCCGTCACGGCCGACGGCGCCGCCCTGCGCGACACCCTCACAGGCACCGAGGTGCGGGTGACGGCCCGCGCCGTGATCAACGCGGCGGGCGTGTGGGCGGGACAGGTGGATCCGTCGATCCGGCTGCGACCGAGCCGCGGCACCCACCTCGTGCTCGCCGCCGCCGCCCTCGGCAACCCCACGGCCGCGCTCACCGTGCCGATTCCCGGCGCCACCAACCGGTTCGTCTTCGCGCTGCCCGCCCAGCTGGGCCGCATCTATCTGGGACTGACCGACGAGGAGGCGCCCGGCGCGCTGCCCGACGTCCCGCAGGCCACCGACGGTGAGATCGACTTCCTCCTCGACACCGCCAACACCGCCCTCGCCGTGCCCCTGACCCGCAACGACGTCCTCGGCACCTTCGCGGGACTGCGGCCGCTGCTCGACTCCTCCGCGCCGGGTACCGACACCGGCGGCGGCACCGCGGACCTGTCGCGCCGGCACGCGGTCGTGCGCTCCGAGTCCGGTCCGATCGGCATCGTCGGCGGCAAGCTCACCACCTACCGGCGGATGGCGCAGGACGCCGTCGACGCGGCCGTCGAGACGGCCGGACTGCGTGTCGGGCCGTGCCGCACCCAGCGGCTCCCCCTCGTCGGCGCCGCGACTCCTGCCGTGCTGCGCACCGTCGCCGCCCCGGCGAACCTGGTGCGGCGCTACGGCACCGAGGCGGCCCTGCTCGCCGCGGACCCGCGCCGGCTGGAACCGATCGTCCCCGGGCTCGACATTAGCCGCGCCGAACTGGAATTCGCCGTCACCCACGAGGGCGCCCTCGACGTCGACGACATCCTCGACCGCCGCACCCGGATCGGGCTCGTGCCCGGCGACCGGGCCCGGGCGCTCGACGCCGCCGGGGATGTGTCGGCCTGACCGCCCGAGCGTCCGGCCCGGCACTCTTCACGTGCGCGATATTCTGAGACGGCTGTCGGGCGGGCGCCGCGACGGACTCGGGAGTGGACGACACCGTGGGAGAACTGCAGACCGGCTCCGTGTTCGCCGGGTACCGTATCGAACGCCGCCTCGGCACGGGAGGGATGGGCAGCGTCTACCTGGCGCGGCATCCGAACCTGCCGCGTTTCATCGCGCTGAAGCTGCTCGACCCGTCGGCGACCGCGAACCCGGGAAACCGCAGCCGGTTCCTCCGGGAGGCCGACCACGTGGCGCGGCTCGAACATCCCAACATCGTCACCGTGTACGACCGCGGCAATGTCGGCGACCAGTTGTGGATTGCGATGCAGTACGTGGACGGCACCGACGCGGTGGGTGCACTGCGCAGGGGACCGATGCCTCCGGGGCGCGCCGTGCATATCGTGTCCGAGACCGCCCGCGCGCTCGATTACGCGCATGCACACGGGATACTGCACCGCGACGTCAAGCCCGCGAACATCCTGCTCACGCCGAGCGGGGCGAGCGAACCCGAGCGCGTCCTGCTCGCGGACTTCGGGATCGCGAAGAGCCTCGACAGCACGGCGGTCACCGAGACCGGCATGCTCGTCGCCAGCCTGCAGTACGCGTCCCCCGAACAGATCGAGGGGCGGCCCCTCGGCCCCCGGACCGACGTCTACGCCCTCGGGTGCACGCTCTATCAGCTGCTCACGACGCGGCCACCGTATCCGGGGTCCGAGCCGGCCCATCTGGTCCACGCGCATCTGCATCTGCCCCCGCCGCGCCCCACCGCGGCGCGGCCGGACCTGCCGTCCGCGTTCGACGATGTGATCGCCCGCGCGATGGCCAAGCGCCCCGAGGACCGCTTCCCCACGTGCGGTGCGCTGGCCGCGGCCGCGCGTGCCGCTCTCACCGAGCCGGTCACCGAGCCCGTCACCGCGCCGACCCGGGCGTTCACCGCCGCCGAACCCGCCCCCGTGTCCGCCGGTCCGACCGCCCCGCCCGGACACCCGACGTCGCGTTCCCGTCGGCCGCTGCTCGTGCTGCTGGGCGCCGCGATCGTGGGCCTCGCGCTCGTCGGATCGCTGACGTGGATCCTGCCCGGCCGCGGCGAGGCGCCGGAGCCGGATGTGCGGGCCGACACCTCGGCCACCGGGCAGATCGACAGCCCCGGTCCGGTGGTGCCGCCCCCCGCGACGGTCACGGCGGAGGTCACCGACCTCCTCACCACTTCGTCCGCACCGACGACCACGGCCCCGCCGCAGAGCCGCCCGGACCGCATCCCGGTCGCGCAGGCGGACACCCGGGGCTTCGACGACGACATCGGGCCGCGCTGCAACTCGACCGACGAGGCCGTCGCGGTGGCGCGCACGTCGGAGTCGCGGGTCCTGGTGTGCCGCAACGACTTCGATCGCCTCTACTACAAGGGCCTGCGGCTCAGCGACGGTGCCGACATCGAACTGGCCGACGCCGCCCCGGCCGCCGCCGGATTCACCGTCGTGGCCGGACCTGTTCGCTACACGTTCGACGAGGACGAACTGCTGATCATCGACAACGGAACGGTCACCACCCGCGAGCAGGTGCTCCAGTTCTGGTCGGCGTATCCGTGACCGCCGGCGCCGCGGAACGGCCACGCCGTGGGACTGTTGCCGCCGATCTCCGCGCCGATCGGTGGCCGTCCCCGGATTCGGGCCCGTCGCCGCGGCCGTGCCCGCCCCTCCCTGCGATCACCAGTAGCGACTGCCGGGCCCGCCTTTGAAGGGGCCGACCACCCGATCGGTGATCCAGCCGCCGTAGAAGCCCCCCGCCTGGGGACGCACCCGCTCGCCGTCGACGAAACAGCCGTCCATCGGACCCGGCATGACTGCCACATGCCCGACGAGTGCCTCGTATCCGGCAACCGGCCGGGGATAGTGCCACGCCGCACGCTCGGCGACGTGTCCGCCTGCCACGACGTCGAAATAGTCGGCCCGTCCCTTCCACTCGCACACCGTGCTCCCGGGAACCGGCCGCAGGACCCCTTCGGCGAAGCATGTCCGAGCCACACCTCGACCAGCTCGTCGCTCCGTCGGACCACGGGCGGCCGTGGGTAGTCCCACACCGACTCCTGCCCCGGACCGACGGGGTCCGGCACCGGATGGCCGCTCCTCACGGGACACCTGCCGACATCGTCATGCTTCCAGGCTCGCACGTACGACGCGGTGGGCACAGCCCGGGCGAGCCCCACCGCCGAGGCGCTGCAGCGGCGGCCGGTACTCCCGGCGTCGCCTCCACAACCGGGCAGCGCGGAGCGGGTGTGGCAGTCTGAGCCGATGCGAGTGGCGGTGGTGGCCGGGCCCGACGCCGGGCATGCGATCCCGGCGATAGCCCTGAGCCTGCGTCTGGCCGAGGCGGGCGACGAGCCCGTCCTCTTCACCGGCGAGCGGTGGCTCGGCCTCGACCTGGACGGGGTGACGCTCGCGCCACTCGCCGGGCTGGCCCCGCGTCCGGAGGACGACGATGCCGATGCCGGTGCCCGCATCCATGCCCGCGCCGCCCACATCGCGTCCGAGATGCTGCCCGGGCTCAGCGCCTTGCTGCCCGACCTCGTCGTCTCCGACGTGCTCACCGCGGGCGGCGGCATGGCCGCCGAACGCCTCGGTATCCCCTGGGTGGAGCTGTCGCCCCATCCGCTGTATCTGCCCTCGCGGGGGCTGCCCCCCATCGGCAGCGGTCTCGCCGCAGGCACCGGGCTGCGCGGGCGCGCGCGGGACACGGTGCTGCGCGCGGCGACCGCCCGGTCGATCCGGCAGGGGGAACGCGAACGGTCCGCGGCGCGCGTCGGGATCGGCCTGGCCGCCCGGGATCCGGGGCCGGCGGCCCGGCTCGTCGCCACCCTGCCCGCCCTCGAGGTGCCGCGACCGGACTGGCCCGCCGGGGCGCACGTCGTCGGGCCGCTGCTGTGGGAGCCCACCGGCGACGTCCTGGCGCCGCCCTCCGGCGACGGACCGCTGGTGATGGTGGCCCCGTCCACCGCGGCTACCGGCGTGCCCGGCCTGCTCGACGCCGTGTGCACGGGCCTCGGCGGATCCGGGATGCGGATCGTCGTCGCGATGCTCGAGCCGCCCGAGCGGGACTGGCCGGACGGCGTCGTGGCCGGGCACGGCCGGCAGGACCTGCTGCTCGAGCAGGCCGACGTGGTGGTGTGCGGCGGCGGCCACGGGATGCTCGCCAAGGCCCTGCGCGCCGGGGTGCCCGCGGTCGTGGTGCCCGGCGGCGGCGACCAGTGGGAGCTGGCCAATCGGGCCGCCCGGCAGGGCAGCGCGGTGGTCGTGCGGCCACTCGACTCCGACGCGCTGCGGGCGGCCGTGGACACCGTGCTGACCGAGCCACGCTTCACGCGCGCGGCCCGCCTGGCCGCCGCGACGGCAACGCAGGTCGAGGACCCGGTGACCGTCTGCCGCAGCGTCGTGGCGCCGATGCGGTGACGTGCCCCGCGTCCGCGCCACCGGCCGCTGTCGGGGGTCCGGGAAGCGACTACCGTGGCGCAGGTGCGACTGACGGAATTTCACGAGTGTGTCCGCAACGAGTTCGGGCAGCTGCGCGGCGACGCCCTGCTACGTGACCACGTGCTGCTCTCGCTCGGCGGGCGGACCGCCGCCGCGGCCATCGAGGCCGGCCGGGAACCCCGTGAGGTGTGGCGGGCCCTGTGCGAGGAGTTCGACGTCCCGCCCGCGCGCCGGTGAAACCGCCGCGCCCGTTCCGTTCGAACAGTTGTTCGCCTATGCTGGTCCGCGGGTGGTGAAGAAGTAGTCCACAGGCGTCCGATTCATCCACAGATCCGGCCGCTCGCCGGTCGGGACGGCGAACTTGTCGGTGCCGGACTCTAACGTCATCGGCAAGCAAGACGAGACTCGAAAAGGGGACCACGATGGCACCACAGGCACACGATCGCGACAAGGCGCTCGAGCTGGCGCTCGCGCAGATCGACAAGAGCTTCGGCAAGGGCTCGGTGATGCGCCTGGGGGAGGAGTCCCGCCAGCCCATCGCCGTGATCCCGACGGGCTCGATCGCGCTCGACGTCGCGCTCGGCATCGGCGGCCTCCCGCGCGGCCGGGTCGTCGAGATCTACGGCCCGGAATCCTCCGGTAAGACGACGGTCGCGCTGCACGCCGTGGCCAACGCCCAGGCCGCCGGCGGCATCGCCGCCTTCATCGACGCCGAGCACGCGCTCGATCCCGAGTACGCGCGCAAGCTCGGTGTCGACACCGACGCCCTGCTCGTGTCGCAGCCGGATACCGGTGAGCAGGCGCTCGAGATCGCGGACATGCTGATCCGTTCCGGCGCGCTCGACATCATCGTGGTCGACTCGGTGGCGGCCCTGGTGCCGCGCGCCGAGATCGAGGGCGAGATGGGTGACAGCCACGTCGGCCTGCAGGCCCGCCTGATGAGCCAGGCGCTGCGCAAGATGACCGGTGCGCTCAACAACTCGGGCACCACCGCGATCTTCATCAACCAGCTGCGCGAGAAGATCGGTGTGATGTTCGGCTCGCCCGAAACGACCACCGGCGGCAAGGCTTTGAAGTTCTACGCCTCGGTGCGCCTGGACGTGCGCCGTATCGAGACCCTCAAGGACGGCTCCGACGCGGTGGGCAACCGCACCCGCGTCAAGGTCGTCAAGAACAAGGTGTCGCCGCCCTTCAAGCAGGCCGAGTTCGACATCCTCTACGGCCACGGCATCAGCAAGGAGGGCTCGCTCATCGACATGGGGGTCGAGCAGGGCTTCATCCGCAAGTCCGGCTCCTGGTACACCTACGAGGGCGACCAGCTCGGTCAGGGCAAGGAGAACGCCCGCAAGTTCCTGCTGGAGAACACCGACGTCCGGGACGAGATCGAGAAGAAGATCAAGGAGAAGCTCGGCATCGGGGCGGACGTCACCGCCGAGCCCGCCGACGAGCCCGCCGACTTCTGAGTCGAGCGTTGGGCAGCGACTCCCGTCGCGGTGACCGGCGCGGCGGCGACCTGCCCGGCGGCGGAACGGAGGCACAGGCCAAGGACCTGTGCCTCCGTCTGCTGACCGACCGGGCTCGCAGCCGCGCCGAACTCGCCGCGAAACTCGAACAGAAGGGCTTCGCCGCGGACGTCGCCGAGCGGACCCTCGACCGGCTCACCGAGGTGGGCCTCGTCGACGACGCCGAGTTCGCCCAGCAGTGGGTGCGCTCCCGTCATCGGCATGCCGGCCGGGGCAAACGTGCTCTGGCAATGGAACTGCGCCGCAAGGGGATCGGGCAGCACGAGGCGGCTGAGGCGCTGGAGCAGATCGACGGCGACGACGAACGCGCCCGCGCCGCCGAACTGGTGCGCAAGAAGCTGCGCACCCAGCCCCCGCTGCCCACGGAGGGGGATCGGCGCGAGATCGCCGCGGAACGGGACAAGGTGGTGCGACGGCTGGTCGGCATGCTCGCCCGCCGTGGTTACCCGCAGGGCGTGGCCTTCGACGTGGTCCGCGGCGAACTCGCCGGGCTCGATCCCGAGCCCGGCGACGTCGCCACCGACTGACGGGTTACCGGCGCTTGTCGTGATCGCTGGTGATGTCCACCCCCGGGACGGTCATGCCGGAAAGCACGTTGTCGGGGGCGTTCTCGTCGGCCTCCGGCATCGCGGCACGGTTCTTGCGTCCGGTCCGCAGACGCCGCTCGAGCCGCGTCGCGACGACCGTCAACGCGCCGTTGAGCACGATCATGATCGCGGCCACCACGAGCAGCGACGGCAGGTAGTTGCCGAAGAACGCGCCGAGCTGCTGACCGGCGCGCACGACTTCGACGTACCCGATGAGATAGCCGAGCGCGGAGTCCTTCAGGGCCACCACCATCTGCGAGACGATCGCCGGCAACATCGCCGTGGCGGCCTGTGGCAACAGGATCAGACGCATGATCTGGCCCTTGCGCATGCCCAGCGCCGCGGCGGCCTCGGTCTGCCCGCGGGGCAGCGACCGGATGCCGGCGCGGACGATCTCGGCGATCACCGAGCCGTTGTAGAGGGTCAGGCCGGTGACCACCGCCGCCAGCGCCAGGTACTTCGACCGGAAGACCTGGTATTCGGCGAACAGCTGGTAGGCGAAGATCATCAGGATCAGTACCGGGATGGCCCGGAACAGTTCGACGATGAAGCCGCACACCGCGCGCACGGGCCGGTGATCGGAGAGCCGGCCGATGCCCAGCGCGGCCCCGAGGATCAGGGCGAGCACGATGGATACCGCGGCCGCGATGAGGGTGCCCCGGATGCCGGGGATCAGATACGTGGTCCACGAGCTCGATTCCAGGAACGGCTCCCACTTCGCGGTGGTGAGCTGCCCCTTGTCGTCGAGAGCCCGGTAGACGAAATAGCCGACGGCGACGAGCAGCACGGCCACCGCCGCCGAGGCGACGTGGTAGATCGTTCGCGCCCGGGGGCCGGGGGCGTCGTAGAGGACGGTTGCGCGGCCGGTGCTCACCGGGACACCTCGAATCGCGTGCTCAGCCAGCCGAACAGCAGGCCCGTGGGCAGGGTCAGGATCACGAAGCCGAGGGCGAAGATGCCGCCGATGACGAAGATCTGCGCCTCGTTCTCGATCATGGTCTTCATCAGCAGGGAGGCCTCCGAGACGCCGATGACGGACGCGATCGTCGAATTCTTGGTCAGGGCGATCAGCACGCTGCCGAGGGGTGCGATCACCGCGCGGAACGCCTGCGGCAGCACGATCAGGCGCAGATTCTGGCCGAAGGTCAGCCCGAGGGAGCGGCCCGCCTCGGCCTGCCCGACGTTGACGGTGTTGATGCCCGAGCGCAGCGACTCGCAGACGAACGCCGCGGTATAGACGCTCAGGCCCAGCACCGCGAGCCGGAAGTTGTTGTCCACCAGGAACGTCGGCGACGACTGGGGGGCAAGGCTGATGCCCAGCGTCTGTGACAGGCCGAACAGGCAGAAGATGATGATCAGCGTCAGGGGGGTGTTGCGGAAGATCCCCACGTACACGGTGCCGACCGCCCGTGCCACCGGCACCGGGGACACGCGCATGCCGGCGAGGATCGTTCCGAGGATCAGCGCGCCGATCGCCGAGAACACCGTCAACTGCACGGTGGTCCAGAAGGCGTCGATCAACTGATCGCCGTACTTGCTCAACAGATCCACAGGTCAACTCCACCGATCGGGGACTGGGATCCGGCCGGCCCGTGACGAGTCGTCGAACGGGCCGGCCGGACGGCGGGGACGGTCAGTAGCGGTCGACCTGCGGCGGTTCCGGCAGGGGGTATCCGGACGGGCCGACAGTGGATTCGAGGGCGGCCTGCCAGGCCCCGCTCGAGATCATCTCTTCGATCGCGTCGTTGATCTGGTTGCGGGACTCGGTGTCGCCCTTGGCCAGACCGATACCGTAGCGCTCTTCCGTGAACGGCTCGCCCACGACCTTCAACTGGCCCGGGTACTGGGCCGCGTAACCGGCGAGAATGATGTCGTCGGTGGTCACGGCGTCGACCGCACCGTTGCGCAGCGCCTCGACGCAGGCGGAGTAGGTGTCGAACTCCTGCAGCTGCACGTCCTGCGCGTAGGTGTCCTTGACCTTCTGTGCGGGGGTGGAGCCGGCCACCGAGCACAGCCGCTTGCCGCCGTTGAGCGACTCCGGTCCGGTGATGTCGGTGTTGTCGGCACGCACGAGCAACGACTGGCCGGCGACGAAGTACGGCCCGGCGAAGTCGACCTTCTCCTTGCGCGTGTCGGTGATCGAGTAGGTGGCGACGATGTAGTCCACCTCACCGTTCTCGATGAGGGTCTCGCGCTGCGGGGACGGGGCTTCCTTGAACTCGATGTTCTCCGGCGCCACTCCCAGCTGCTGCCCGACGTACTTCGCGACCTCGACGTCGAACCCGCTGAAGGTACCGTCGGGGTTGCGCAACCCGAGCCCGGGCTGGTCGAACTTGATGCCGACGACGAGGGAGCCGCTCTCGGCGGACTGCGACACGCTGCGCTGCTCGTCTCCGCCACACGCGGTGGCGAGCACGGCGACGGCGATCGCGCCGATGCCCAGGCGAACCGAGCGGGTGATTCTCATCGAGTACCTCCGTGTTGTGGGTGATGCCGCCCCGGTTCCGGTGCGGCAGCGACGCCGGATCAGTGACTGAGGATCTTGCCGAGGAAGTCCTGGGCGCGGGCGGACTTGGGTGCGGTGAAGAACGTGTCGGGGTCGGTGTCCTCGATGATCTGCCCGTCCGCCATGAACAGCACGCGGTTGCCGGCCTTGCGGGCGAAGCCCATCTCGTGGGTGACGACGAGCATCGTCATGCCCTCCCGGGCCAGCGACGTCATGACGTCGAGCACCTCCTGGACCATCTCGGGGTCCAGCGCCGAGGTCGGCTCGTCGAACAGCATGACCTTCGGGTTCATCGCCAGTGCCCGCGCGATCGCGACGCGCTGCTGCTGGCCGCCCGAGAGCTGCGCGGGATACTTTTCCGCCTGATTGGCGATGCCGACGCGGTCGAGAAGTTGCAGCGCCTGCTCCTTGGCCTCGGTCCTGCCCTTGCGACGGACCTTTACCGGGGCGAGCATGACGTTCTCGAGGATGGTCTTGTGCGCGAACAGGTTGAACGACTGGAACACCATTCCCACGTCGGCTCGCAGCGCCGCGAGCGCCTTACCTTCTGCGGGAAGCAGCTTGCCGTCCACCCGGATCTCGCCCGAGTCGATCGGCTCGAGCCGGTTGATGGTCCGGCACAGGGTGGACTTGCCGGACCCGGACGGCCCCACCACGATCACGACCTGACCCGCCGATACTTCGAGGTTGATGTCCTGCAGCACGTGCAGGGCTCCGAAGTGCTTCTCCACCGCCGACATCGAGATCATCGGGGGTGCGCCGCCTGCCGAGCCGGAGGGCTTCTCGAATTCGACCGCCGCTGGTGTCATGGACAGAACCCTATGCTGCCCGCGCCGCCGTGCCGCAATTTTCGCAAGCCGAGTTCGGACTGCGTAATGGAAAATTTACGGTCGGCCCCGAAAGGCCGGTTCCGGTTCGCCCCGCCGGGTCGCGCGATGGACTAGTTTGTCTCTCTCGGCCCACTTCAGGAGCGGTCCGGCCCCGTGAGCTAGGCTGGGACGTGTCATCGATGGACCATGAACCCCCCAGCGCCCCGGCCGCCCTCGACGCGACCGCCGAGGTCGGCGCCCGCACCTACGAGGTGCGCACCTATGGCTGCCAGATGAACGTGCACGACTCGGAGCGCCTGTCCGGGCTGCTCGAGGACTCCGGGTTCACCAAGGCAGGGCCGGGTGCGCCCGCCGATCTCGTGGTCTTCAACACCTGCGCGGTGCGGGAGAATGCCGACAACAAGCTCTACGGCAACCTGAGCCATCTGCGGCCCGTCAAGGACGCCAACCCGAACATGCAGATCGCCGTCGGTGGGTGCCTTGCCCAGAAGGACCGCGAGGTCGTCGTGAAGAAGGCGCCGTGGGTCGACGTCGTGTTCGGGACGCACAACATCGGCAACCTGCCGGCGCTGCTCGATCGTGCCCGGCACAACCGCCGCGCCGAGGTCGAGATCCTCGAATCGCTCGAGGCGTTCCCCTCGACCCTGCCCGCCCGGCGCGAGTCCAGCTACGCCGGCTGGGTGTCGATCTCCGTGGGCTGCAACAACACCTGCACCTTCTGCATCGTGCCGTCGCTGCGTGGCAAGGAGGTGGACCGCCGGCCCGGTGACATCCTCGCCGAGGTCCGCGCGCTCGTCGACGAGGGCGTCCTCGAGGTGACCCTGCTCGGGCAGAACGTCAACTCCTACGGCCGCTCCTTCGCCGATCCGGAGCAGCCCCGCGACCGCGGCGCGTTCGCCGCGCTGCTGCGCGCCTGCGGCGGTATCGAGGGTCTCGAACGGGTCCGCTTCACCTCCCCGCACCCCGCGGAGTTCACCGACGACGTCATCGAGGCGATGGCGCAGACCCCGAACGTGTGCCCGCAGCTGCATATGCCGCTGCAGTCCGGCTCGGACCGCGTCCTGCGCGCGATGCGCCGCTCGTACCGCAAGGAGCGGTTCCTCGGGATCATCGAGAAGGTGCGCGCGGCCATGCCGCACGCGGCGATCACCACCGATATCATCGTCGGGTTCCCCGGCGAGACCGAGGAGGACTTCCAGGAGACCCTCGACGTCGTCGAGAAGGCCCGGTTCACCAGCGCCTTCACCTTCCAGTACTCCAGGCGACCCGGCACGCCGGCCGCGGAGATGGACGGCCAGCTGCCCAAGGCGGTGGTGCAGGAACGGTACGAACGGCTCATCGCGCTGCAGGAGCGGATCACCCTCGAGGAGAACCTCGCGCTCGTCGGCAGGGAGGTCGAGTTGCTCGTCGCCGCGGGGGAGGGCCGCAAGGACTCCGAGACCGCCCGGATGAGCGGCCGCGCCCGTGACGGCCGGCTCGTGCACTTCCGGCCCGAGGGCAACATCGACCGTGCGGTTCGCCCGGGCGACGTCGTCACGATCGTGATCAGCGAGGCCGCCCCGCACCATCTGGTCGCGGACACCCCGATCCTGACTCATCGGCGCACCCGCGCCGGCGACCGGTTCGAGCAGGGCCGCACCCCCAAGACGCCCCCCATCGGGGTGGGGCTCGGTCTCCCGCAGATCGGTGTGCCCGAGCCACTTCCGGCACAGACGGGATGTGACGCATGACCGCGAGCGGCCCCGACGAGGGCAGGACGCCCGGCGACGACGCCGGGGACGACGGAAGGGATCCGATGGACGAAGTCCGCGCCGACCTCGAGGCAGCCGAACGCAAGATCGCCGGCGAGATCGACCCCGGAGCCCGCGCGCTCGTCGTCGCGGTCGCGGTGCTCGTGCTGCTCGGCTCGTTCAGCCTGCCCCATGCCGGGGCGGCCAACGGGTGGGAGGTGCTGTCCTTCGCCCCCGACGCGACCGCCGAGTCCATCGCGCTGCCCTCCCGCATCTTCGTGTGGCTCGCTCTGGTGTTCGGCGCGATCTTCTCCATCCTGGCGCTCGTCACCCGCCGGTGGGTGCTGGCGTGGCTGGCGCTGGCCGGCTCCGCGGTGTCGATCGTGTTCGGCATGCTCTCGATCTGGTCGAGGCAGACCCTGCCGGTCGGCGACCCGGGCGCGGGACCGGGCATCGGCCTGATCCTGGGCTGGATCACCGTCATGGTGCTCACCTTCCACTGGGCGAAGGTGGTGTGGACGCGCACCGCGCTTCAGCTCGCCGCCGAGGAGGAACTCCGCAACGCGGCCGCCCAGCAGGAGAACAAGGGCCTGCTCGACGACTGACCGCCCGGGACCGGACGAACGACGGTGCCCCCGGCTCGAACGAGCCGGGGGCACCGTCGTGTCCGGAGGGGCGCTCAGCGCTCCCCGACGGCTCCTTCCGCGGCGTCGGCCCATTCCCGCCACTGCTGCGCCTGCGCGAGCGCACTCTCGGCGTCCTTCGGGCGGCCCGCGGCGGTGGCCTTGGCGGCCTGCTCCTCGAACTGGCGCACGCGCTCCCGGAACTGGGCGGCACGGGCGAGCGCCTCCGGGTCGGTGCGCCGCCATTCGGACTCGGCAGCCTCGCGGACCCGCTTCTCGATCGCCCGCAGACGGCTCTCGAGGTCGTGCATCCGCTCCCGCGGGACCTTGCCGATCTCCTCCCACCTGTCCTGCAGCTCGCGCAGCCGGGCCCGGGCGGCGTCGATGTCCGCCGCCGGATCGATCGACGCCGCCGACTGCAGCAGCGCCTCCTTCGCCTGCGCGTTCTCCTCGAACTCCGCGTCCCGCTCCGAGGCGGCCGCGTTGCGGGCGGCGAAGAACACGTCCTGGGCGCCCTTGAACCGCTTCCACAGCTGATCGTCGGCCTCGCGCGGCGCCCGACCGGCCGCCTTCCACTCGGCGAGAAGTTCCCGGAACGCGGCCGCCGTCGCACCCCAGTCGGTCGAGTCCTGCAGTTCCTCGGCCTGCGCCACGAGATCCTCCTTGCGGGCCCGGGCGGCGGCGCGCTCGCGGTCCAGTTCGGCGAAGTGCGCGCCGCGCCGGCGGTTGAACGCCTCGCGGGCCTTCGAATAGCGCCGCCACAGGGCGTCGTCGACCTTACGGTCCACGCCGCGGATCGTCTTCCACTCCTCGAGGATCTCCCGCAACCGGTCGCCGGCAGCCTTCCACTGGGTCGACTCGGCGCCGATCTGCTCGGCCTCGGCCGCGAGGGCCTCCTTGCGGGCGGTGGCCGCCGCCCGCTGGTGCTCCTTCTCCTGTTTCGCGGCGACCGCCGCCTTCTCCGAGTCCGCGACGATCGCCGCGAGCCGCTCGGCGAGGGTGTCGAGGTCACCGATCACGGCGGCGGTGGGCAAGGACTCCGCGAGCGCCTGGGCGGCCGCCCGGGTCTTCTTCGCGTCCCCGGTGCCCGAGCTCAGCCGCGACTCGAGGATCGCCACCTCGGTCGCGAGGTCGTCGTACCGGCGGCCGAAGTGGGCAAGCCCCTCGGCGGCGTCGCCCGCCTGCCAGGACCCGATGCACCGCTCGCCCTCGGCGGTCTTCACCCACGCCGTGCCGTCCTCGTCGACGCGGCCCCACCGGCTCGGATCGCTGGCCGGGACCGTGGGCTGCGGATGGGGATGGGCGGCCGGGTGCGGCTTGGGTGCCGACGACTCGGGGGCCGGCCGCTGCCGACCCGGTTTGGGAGCGCCCGGCTTCGGAGCGCGGGATTCCTGCGTTGCGTTCGGGTCGGTCATCGGTCCTCATCTCTGCCGCGCGGCACGGCTGCCTGGTCACACTGGTTCGCGTGGTCGGGCCGCGGAGGTCGCTCCGAGACCACGCCCGCCCACTATTGAAACAGGTCGCACGGCCGGGAGGCGGCGGGTCGGGTCGACTACGGTGGCCCGTGTGTTGATCGCCGCGGCGTTCGTGCCGTCCCCACCCCTGCTCGTTCCCGAGTTGACCGGCTCCGCGGCCGCCGAGACCGCCGACCTGCGCGCCGCCGTGCTCGACGTCGGGGCGGAACTGCGCGCCGCGGCGCAGTGGGTCGTCGTCGGTACGGGCACGGAGGCTGCGCACCTCCCGGACACGGCCGTCGGAACGTTCCGCGGCTTCGGTGTCGACCTGGCCGTATCGCTCGGGCCGGCGACCGCGGGGACGCCCGATCCGCAGCTGCCGCTGCCGGCCCTGATCGCGGGCTGGTTGCGCGACCGGACGGCGCCGGTCGTGCGCGCCACCACGCACGTCGTGCCGGCCGACACGACCCCGCAGGACTGCGCCCGCTTCGGGCGGCGGCTGCGCGGCGCCCTGGACGCGGACCGCACCCCGACGGCCCTGCTCGTGGTCGCGGATGGCCCGGCCACGCTCACCGCGAAGGCACCCGGGGCCTACCACCCCGGGGCGCAGGAGGTGGACGAGGCGCTCGGCGCCGCCCTCGCGGTCGGCGACGCCGCCGCGCTCGCCGCGCTCGACCCGGCGCTCTGCACCGAACTGGTCCTCGACGGCCGCGCCGCATGGCAGGTGCTGGCCGCGGTGTTCGGCTCCGACGGACCGGCGGCGGCCGCCACGACCCACAGCAGCGCGCCGTACGGCGTGGGATACCACGTCGGGATGTGGCGACCGTGACCCGTGAGCCCCTCCCTCCGGTGGCCGTCGTCGGCCCGACGGCCACCGGCAAGTCCGATCTGGGTCTCGATCTCGCCGAGGAGCTCGGCGGGGAGATCGTCAACATCGATGCGATGCAGCAGTACCGCGGCATGGACATCGGCACCGCCAAGCTGCCCGTCGACGAGCGGCGCGGCATCACCCACCATCAGCTCGACGTCCTCGATGTCACCGAGACCGCCACGGTCGCCCGCTACCAGCAGGCCGCGACCGCCGACGTCGAGGCGATCCGGGACCGCGGCGCCGTGCCGATCATCGTCGGCGGCTCGATGATGTACGTGCAGGCCCTCCTCGACGAGTGGCAGTTCCCCGCGACGGATCCGCAGGTACGGGCCAAGTGGGAGGCGCTGCTCGCCGACGAGGGGGTGGCCGCGGTGCACGCGGCGCTGCAGCGGGCCGACCCGGTCGCCGCGGCGACGATCCTCCCCACCGACGGCCGCCGCATGGTCCGCGCCCTCGAAGTGGTCGAGCTCACCGGGGCGCCGTTCGCGGCGTCGCAGCCGCAGATCGGCGATCCCAGATGGGGGACCGTCGTGCTGGGGGTGGACCGGGACACCGTGGCCCTCGACGACCGGATCGCTCGGCGCACGGACCTGATGTTCGAGCGCGGACTGGTCGACGAGGTGGCGGCGCTGTGCGAGCAGGGGCTGCACGAGGGGGTAACCGCCCGTCGGGCGATCGGGTACGCGCAGGTGCTCGAGTACCTGGCCGGTGAGTGCGACCTCGCCCACGCCCGCGAGCGCACCTTCATCGGGACGCGGCGCTACGTGCGCCGGCAACGCTCGTGGTTCCGCCGGGATCCGCGGGTGCACTGGCTCGACGGTGCCGATCCGGCGCTGCGGGACACGGCGCTGCGGGTTCTCGCCGATGCGAACCGTCGTTAAGGTGACGGGCATGGACTTCAGCAAGGGCCACGGCACCGAGAACGACTTCGTGATCCTCCCGGATCCCGACGTGCGGATCTCCCTCGAGCCGAAGCGGGTGGCGGCGCTGTGCGACCGCCGTCGCGGCCTCGGGGCGGACGGGGTCCTGCGCGTCGCGCGCGCCGGGGCGCTGGTCGACGCCGGGGTTCTGCCGGCACTGCCCGAGGGGACGGACGCCGACGACTGGTTCATGGACTACCGCAACGCCGACGGCTCGATCGCGGAGATGTGCGGCAACGGGGTGCGGGTGTTCGCGCACTTCGTCACCGCCAGCGGGCTCGAGTCGCGCGGCGAGTTCGTCGTCGGCAGCCGTGCCGGCGGCAAGCCGGTGCAGGTGCACAGCGCCGACGCCACCCACGGCGAGGTCACCGTCGACATGGGTGTGGTGCGGGAGCTGGGGGAGTCGACGGCCACCATCGAGGGCCGGGTGTACCGCGGGCTGGGCATCGACGTCGGCAACCCGCACCTGGCCTGTGTCGATCCGCACCTGACCGCGGCGACCCTGGCCGCCCTCGACCTTTCCGGTCCGGGTTTCGACCCCGGCTTCTTCCCGCAGGGGGTCAACATCGAGTTCCTCACGCCCATCTCCGCGGGCGCGGTGGACATGCGGGTGTACGAGCGGGGCGTGGGGGAGACCCGGTCCTGCGGCACCGGCACGGTCGCGGCCGCCGCCGCGGCGTTGCGTTTCGACGGGTCCGGCTCCGGTACGGTCCAGGTGCACGTCCCCGGCGGGACCGTGCAGGTGCGCCTCGAGGACGGCCGGGCCGCGTTGCGCGGCCCGTCGGTGCTGGTGGCGTCGGGCACGATCGGCGACGACTGGTGGGGCGGCCTGGACTGACTCCCGGCCCGGCGGCGCCGGTGCGCCGCGCGGGTTTCGCCCTGCGCGGACACCCGGAAAGTCGCATGCGTCGGCGCGTCCGACGTGGGACGATGGTCGTGTATGACGAACACACGACGAAACGAATCGGCCACCGACGACGCGGACCGCGTCGCGGGCTGGGCCCCCGCCGACCCGTCGGTCGGCGAGATGCAGCTCGAGGACCGCAGCGCCCTGCGCCGCGTCGCCGGGCTGTCCACCGAACTCGAGGACATCACCGAGGTCGAATACCGGCAGCTCCGCCTCGAGCGGGTCGTGCTGGTCGGGGTGTGGACCGGCGGCACCGCGGCCCAGGCCGAGGCCAGCCTCGCCGAGCTCGCCGCACTGGCCGAGACCGCGGGCTCCGAGGTACTCGAGGGCCTGATCCAGCGCCGGGACCGTCCCGACGCCGCGACCTACATCGGCTCCGGCAAGGCCGAGGAACTGCGCCAGGTGGTGCTGGCCACCGGTGCCGACACCGTCATCTGCGACGGCGAGCTGACCCCCGCGCAGCTGACCGCCCTGGAGAAGATCGTCAAGGTCAAGGTCATCGACCGCACCGCACTGATCCTCGACATCTTCGCCCAGCACGCCACCTCCCGTGAAGGCAAGGCGCAGGTATCGCTCGCGCAGATGGAGTACATGCTGCCGCGACTGCGCGGCTGGGGCGAGTCGATGTCGCGGCAGGCCGGCGGCCGTGCCGGCAGCAACGGCGGCGTGGGCCTGCGCGGTCCCGGCGAGACGAAGATCGAGACGGACCGTCGCCGCATCCGCGAACGGATGGCCAAGCTGCGCCGCGAGATCAAGGCGATGAAGTCCGTTCGCGACACCAAGCGCACCCGGCGCATGCGCAACCGCATCCCGTCGGTCGCGATCGTCGGCTACACCAACGCCGGCAAGTCCAGCCTGCTCAACAAGCTCACCGGTTCCGGTGTGCTGGTGCAGAACGCGTTGTTCGCGACGCTCGACCCGACCACCCGCCGGGCCGAACTGCCGGACGGACGGGAGTACGTGCTCACCGACACCGTCGGCTTCGTGCGGCACCTGCCGACCCAGCTCGTCGAGGCGTTCCGCTCCACCCTCGAGGAGGTCACGGACGCGGACCTGCTGCTGCACGTGGTGGACGGGTCCGATCCGTTGCCGACGGACCAGATCAAGGCCGTGCGCGAGGTGATCACCGACGTGCTGCGCGAGTCCGACGCTCCGCCGCCGCCCGAGCTGATCGTGGTGAACAAGGTCGACGCCGCCGACCCGCTGACCCTCACCGAGCTGCGCGCCCTGCTGCCCGACGCGGTGTTCGTCTCGGCGCGCAGCGGCGAGGGACTCGACGAACTGCGCGAGCACCTCGCCGCGCTGCTCGAGCACCCGGACGTCGAGGTGAAGGTGCTGCTGCCGTACACGCGGGGCGACCTGCTCGCGCGGATCCACTCGGACGGGCAGGTCCTGAACTCCGCGCACGAGGTGGACGGTACGCGCGTGCATGCCCGCGTGCCGCAGGCGCTCGCGTCGGCCCTGGTCGAGTACGCCGCCTAGTGCGCGGGGCCCTCGTCGGCCTGGTGGCCTCGGCGGCCGTCGTGTCGGCGCCGGCCGCCGCGGCGCAGACCTCCACGGTCCCGATCGCCGAGGTCGACGGTGGCGTGCTGTGCACCCCCACCGATCCCGCCCTCGCGGAGCTGTCGGGCCTCGTCGCCTCCGGTGATCGCGTGTTCGCGGTGCCGGACGCCGGGGCCGACGAGGCGGTGTTCGAGCTCGGGGCCGACTGCGCGGTGGTGCGCCGCATCCCGCCGCCCGTCGACCCGTACGACGTGGAGGACCTCGCCGCCGGTCCGGACGGCCGGCTGTGGCTCGGCGACGTCGGCGACAATCGCGCCGCGCGCGACACCGTCGCGCTGATCTCGGTCGACCCGCAGACCGGCGCGGGCAGCCTGCACCGGCTCACCTATCCCGACGGCCCACGCGACGCGGAGACGCTGCTCGTCCCGCGCGACGGGGTGCCGCTGATCGTCTCCAAGCCGCTGTTCGGCAGTGCCGGGATCTACCGGCCGGCGGGCGGGCGGAGCGTGGACGACCTGCCCGACCCGGGGCCGGTCCCGCTCGAACGCGTCGGATCCCTGACCCTCGGCCCCACGGACACCCCCGGCGGACCCGTCGGCGGGGCCTCCTCCGCGCTGGTCACCGGTGGCGCGGTCAGCGCCGACGGCACCGTCGCCGCAGTGCGCACGTACACCGATGTCTACCTCTTCCACGCCCCCGACGGCGACGTCGCGGCGGCGCTCGCGGCGGGCCCGGCCCTGCGGGTGCCGGTGCCCCACGAACCCCAGGGCGAGGCGGTGGCCTTCACCGCGAGCGGGGACCTGCTGACCGCTTCCGAATCCGCCGGCGGCGCCCTGCCGGGAGTGCGGGTGTGGCGCGACGTGGTGGGCCTGTTCCGGCCCACGCCTGCGGAGGAGCCGGCGCAGACCCCGGACGGAGCGATGCCCGCGGCGATCGCCGCGGGCATCGTGGTGATCGCAGCCGCCGCAGGCGGGCTGTGGCGACGGGCCGCGCGCCGCCGCCGGGGCTGACGTCAGGCGTCGAGGTCGGCGGCCACCAGCTCGGCGACCCGGGCGAGCACGTCGGTGTCGTCGCTGGTCACGGTGACCTCGGTGCCCTGGGTGGCGCCGAGCGTCATGATGAGCAGCGCCGAGCCCGCGTCGACGGGTTCGCCGCCGTCCACGGCCAGGGTCACCGGGACTCCGGAGGCGACCACGGCTTCGGCGATGATGCCGGCCGGCCGGGCATGCAGGCCGATGGACGAGCCGACGGTGACGGTGGTGCTGGGCATGGGAACTCCTTCGGGGTAGGGACGGTCGTCGGATCCGATCAGGCGACGGCGGGCTGGGCCGCGGTGTCGCTGCTGCGCAGGTGGGCGGGCCGGTGCACCTCCTTGGCGAGGGTCACGCACAGCGCACCCACGACGGTGCCGGCGGCGAGGGCGACCAGGAACCACAGCAGGTTGCCGATGGCGAAGAACACGAAGATGCCGCCGTGCGGGGCGCTGAGGGTCGTCCCGGTGGCCATCACGATCGCGCCGGTGACGGCGCCGCCGGCCATCATCGACGGGATCACCCGCAGCGGGTCCGCCGCCGCGAACGGGATCGCTCCCTCGGAGATGAACGAGGCACCGAGCAGCCATGCGGCCTTGCCGTTCTCGCGTTCGGCGGTGCTGTAGATGCCCGGCCGCAGCGTCGACGACAGTGCCATCGCCAGCGGCGGCACCATGCCGGCGGCCATCACGGCCGCCATGATCTGCAGCGAGGCGTTGTTCGAGACGTCGAGCCCGGCGACGGCGAAGGCGTAGGCGGCCTTGTTGACCGGGCCGCCGAGGTCGAAGCACATCATCAGGCCGAGGATCACGCCGAGGATGACGACCGAACTCCCGGACAGGCCGTTGAGCCAGTTCGTCAGGCCCGTGGTGATCGCGGCGAGGGGCTTGCCGAGGACGAGGAACATGAGGGCGCCGACGATGAGGGTGGCGAACAGCGGGATGATCACCACCGGCATCAGCCCGCGGGCCCACACCGGGACCGGGATGCGACCCACCCACAGCGCTGCGAAGCCTGCGATGAGGCCGCCGACGAGGCCACCGATGAAGCCGGCCCCGACGAACACGGCCACCGCGCCGGCGGTGAAGCCGGGCGCCAGGCCGGGCCGGTCCGCGATCGCGAAGGCGATGAAGCCCGCCAGGGCGGGCACCAGGAAGGAGAACGCCAGCGAGCCGAGCTGGAACAGAACCGCGCCGAGATAGGTGGTCAGGCCGCCGTCCGGGAGGTCGGTCAGCGAGTTGCCGACCACGATGTCGGCGGCGGGCTCGGTGATCTCGTACCCGCCGAGCAGGAATCCGAGGGCGATGAGCAGGCCGCCCGCGGCGACGAACGGGATCATGTAGCTCACGCCGGTCAGCAGGATCTGACGCAGCCGGGTGCCCCAGCCGACCTCGCCCGCCGAGGGTTCGTCGGCGGCCGCAGCCACGGCGGCCGCGTCGACGGTGCCCGCGGACGGGTCCTTCGCCGCGCGCATCGCCTCGGCGACCATCACGTCGGGCTCGTTGATCGCCCGCTTGACGCCCGAGGCGACCACCGGTTTGCCGGCGAACCGTTCGCGGTTCTTCACGCCGACGTCGGTGGCGAAGATGACGGCGTCGGCGCCGGCGATCACGGACGCCGGCAGGGGGGTGCTGCCGCTCGAACCCTGGGTCTCGACCCGCACCGTGACTCCGGCGCGTTCGCCCGCGGCCTTGAGGGCATCGGCGGCCATGTAGGTGTGGGCGATTCCCGTCGGGCAGGCGGTGACAGCGACGATGGTGCGCTCGGCGGCCGGGGTGGGTTCGGGCGCCGGGGTGGCCGGCGCGGACTCGGCGGCCGGGGCCGCGGTGGTGGCCGGGGCCGGTTTCGGCAGAACCCCCTCGACCAGCGCGATCACGTCCGCGGGTGTGGCCGCGTCGCGCAGTGACCCGACGAAGTCCGGCCGCACGAGTGCCCGGGCGAGCGACGAGAGCAGCTTCATGTGCTCGGCTCCGGCCCCCTCCGGGGCGGCGATGAGGAACACGAGGTCGGCGGGTCCGTCGGGGGCCCCGAAGTCCACCTTGGGGGACAGTCGCGCGAAGCCGAGCGACGCGGTGGCGACGGCGTCGGCGCGGCAGTGCGGGATGGCGATCCCACCGGGCAGGCCGGTGGCCGACTTGGCCTCCCGGTCCAGGGCGGCGGCGGTCAGTGCCGCCGCGTCGGTGGCGCGGCCGGCGGCGGCCAGCCGCGAGGCCAGCGCGGCGATGACCGACTCCTTGTCGGCGCCGAGGTCTGCGTCGAGCGCGATCAGGCCGTCGTCGATGATCGCGGGCCCGGAGGTGGCGCCGGAAGCGATGTCTGGCATGGCGTGTCCTTACTGGTGGTGAGGGAGGGCCGGGGACGGGGTGTCCAGGGGAACGGGGCGGAGCGGAGCGACCTCGACGGCGCCGGTGTCGACGTCGTCGGGTCCGGGAAGCGTGGTGCCGGGAAGTGCCACGGCCGCCGAGCCGTACGCGACGGCGTGGCGGAGGCGCTCGGCGGGGCCGAGCCCGGCCAGCTCCGCGACGAGATAGCCGGCGAGGGAGGAGTCGCCGGCGCCGACGGTGCTGCGCGCGGTCACGGGTCCGGGCACCGCGTGCCAGGCACCCTCGGCGGTGATCAGCACCGCGCCGGCCGCGCCGAGCGTGGCCAGCACCGCCCCGACGCCGCGCTCGACGAGCCGGCGTCCGGCGGCGACGACGGGTCCGGTGTCGCCGGCCGCCGCCGCGGATTCCAGGGCGGCGGCGTCCGCGCCGGTGAGCTGGGCGAGCTCGTCCGAGTTCGGTTTGAGCAGGTCGGGGGCGGCGTCGGGGAACCGGGCCGCGAGCGACAGCAGGGGAGACTCGGAGGTGTCCACCGCGATGCGGCACGCGACGGACCCGTCGACGGCGGCCGCGCGGACGGAGCGGACGAGATCGGCGTACCAGTCGGCGGGCACGCCGGGCGGCAGCGATCCGGACATCACCACCCAGCGGGCGTCGGCGGCGGCATCGACGACGGTCCGGCGCAGCGCATCGAGTGTCCCTTCGGTATACGCCGGGCCGGGCTCGTTGAGCTTGGTGGTGGTGCCGTCGGGCTCGGCGACGGTGATGTTGCTGCGCGCGAAGCCCCCGGTCGGAACGGCGCGGTAGCCGATGCCGTGGTCGTCGAGCGCGGCGAGCAACGGGTCGCCGGTGTTTCCCGGCAGGACGGCCAGGACCGGCCGGCCGGCCGCGCGGAGCACGCGGGCGACGTTGACGCCCTTGCCGCCCGGGTCCACGCGGGTGGCGGCGGCGCGGTGCACGGCGCCGCGGACGAGCGGGCCCGTCAGTGCGACCGTCCGGTCCAGGCTGGGGTTGGCGGTCAGCGTGACGATCATGCCGTCACCACCTCGATTCCGTTGTCGGTGAGCTCTTTGCAGTCGGTGTCGTCGATCTCGGTGTCCGTGACGAGCACGTCCACGGCGTCGACGGGGGCGAAGCTGATCAGGTGCTGTCGGCCGATCTTGGAGGAGTCGGCGACGACGACCACCCGGTCGGCGCATCGGACCATCGCGCGCTTGACGGCGGCCTCGTCCGGGTCGGGAGTGGACAGGCCGTGGCCGACGCTGAGCGCGTTGGTGCCGATGAAGGCGACGTCGACGTGCAGAGCCCGGAGGAATCGCAGCGCGTCCTCGCCCACGCTGGCCTGCGTGATCCCGCGGACCCGGCCGCCGAGCATGTGCAGGCGCACCGATCCGAGGCCGGCGAGCCGCGCGGCGATCGGAACCGAGTTGGTGACCACCTCGAGGTCCACGTCAGCGGGCAGCGCCGCCACCAGCCGGCCGGTGGTGGTGCCGGCGTCGAACACCACACTGCCGCCGGCGGGGGGAAGGTACCGGGCCGCCGCGGCGGCGATCCGGTCTTTCTGTGCGGCGTGGGTGTGCTCGCGCTCGCTCAGCGCGGGTTCGGTCACCGTGAGCGCTGCGGTGGGGATCGCGCCGCCGTGCACCCGGCGCACATGGCCGAGCCGCTCGAGCAGGGCGAGGTCCCGGCGGACGGTCTCGGTGGTGACGCGGAAACGGGTGGCCAGATCGGCGACGGACATCCGTCCCCGTCGGCCGATCAGCTCGGCGATCGCCTGCTGCCGTTCCTCTGCGTACACGCCGGGCTCCTCACCGCCGAAATGTTGGTTTATGTTGTTTTACGCCCGTATGTGTTGACATGTCAATGGTTCGGAGTAATCTCGATCACAGAATTACCCCGGAGGCCCATCCCGACACACCGGGCGGCGAGGAGGAGACATGGAGAAGGTGATTCCCGCAGCGGCGGAGATGTCGATCGTTCGGGGCACGCCCGTCGTGCCCGGGGTTGCCTACGGCCCAGTCGTGCGCCCCGCGCCGCGGCCGCAGATACCCGCCACGTTCGAGAGCATCCCGGACACCGCGCGCGACGCCGAGGCGGAGCGTTTCCGGGCGGCCGCCACCACCGTCGCGGACCGGCTGCGCAGCCGCGCCGGCCAGGCCTCGGGCGCCGCCGCCGAGGTCCTGCTCGCCAACGCCCAGCTCGCCGAGGACCGCGGCTGGCTCGGCGCCGTCGCCGCGAAGATCCGCAGCGGAGCCGGCGCGGTCGAGGCCGCCGTCGGCGCCACCGACCAGTTCGCCGACATGTTCACCAAGCTCGGCGGGCTGATGGCCGAGCGCGTCACCGACCTCCTCGACATCCGCGACCGCGTGCTCGCCGAGCTCAGCGGCCACCCCGAACCCGGTCTCGACCTGCCCGAGGAACCGTCGATTCTCTTCGCGGAGGACCTCGCCCCCGCCGACACCGCCGGCCTCGATCCGACCCGCGTGATCGGGCTCGCCACCACCCTCGGCGGGCCCACCAGCCACACCGCGATCATCGCCCGGCAGCTCGGCATCCCCTGCGTGGTCGCGGCGGCCGACCTGGACACCGTTCCCGCCGGCACCCGCGTCCTCCTCGACGGGGCCGCCGGTGAGATCCGTCTCGACCCCGACCCCGAAGGCGCGGCCGCTGCGGTCGCAACCGACCGCAGCGAGCGTGCGCGCATCGCGTCCTGGGCCGGCCCCGGCACCACCGCGGACGGTCATCGTGTCGAGATCCTCGCGAACGTGCAGGACGGCGCCGGTGCCCGTGCCGCCCGCGAGACCCCGGCCGAGGGGGTCGGCCTGTTTCGGACCGAGCTGTGCTTCCTGGACCGGGAAACCGAGCCGACCGTCGAGGAACAGGCCGCGATCTACGCGGAGGTCTTCACCGCCTTCGCCGGCCGGAAGGTCGTCCTGCGGACCCTCGACGCGGGCTCCGACAAGCCGCTGCGCTTCGTCAACCACCCCGACGAGCACAACCCCGCACTCGGGTTGCGCGGCATCCGGATCGCGACCGCCACCGAAGGACTGCTCGACCGGCAGCTCGACGCCGTCGCCGCCGCGGCCGCCCGCACAGGCGCCGCGCCGTGGGTGATGGCGCCGATGATCGCGACCGTCGCGGAGGCCGCGCACTTCGCCGCCGCCGTCCGCGCCCGCGACCTCGTGCCGGGGGTGATGGTGGAGGTGCCGGCTGCCGCGCTGCTCGCCGAACGCCTCCTCGAACACGTCGACTTCCTGTCGATCGGCACCAACGACCTCGCGCAGTACACGATGGCCGCGGACCGCATGTCGCCGCACCTCGCGGCCCTCACCGACCCGTGGCAGCCGGCCGTGCTGGCCCTGGTCGCCCGCACCGCCGCCGCCGGGCGCGCGGCCGGCAAGCGGGTCGGGGTGTGCGGGGAGGCGGCAGCCGACCCGTTGCTCGGCTGTGTCCTGACCGGCATGGGGGTCACCTCGTTGTCCTGTGCGGCAGCAGCCGTCGCCGGCGTCGGCTCCCGCCTGGCCACGGTCACCCTCGACCGGTGCCGCGAGGCCGCGGACGAAGTGCTCCGCACCGTCGACCCCGGCGAGGCGCGCGAGGCGGCGGCCCGCGTGCTCGCCTGACCGAGGTGATCCGCGTCGGGAGCGACCCCCGCGACCTGCTCCCGGAGCCGGCCGGCGCCTACCATTCCCCGTTGTGAACGAACAACTGAGGACGCGGACGGCCGGGTTCGGCTGGACCCTGCACGGCGACGGACGTCGCGTTGCCGACGGCGAGGTCGTCGCCCCGGACGAACGACTGTCCTGGCCCCGCACCGTGGGCATCGGCATGCAGCACGTGATCGCGATGTTCGGCGCCACGCTGCTCGTGCCGACGATCACAGGCTTCCCGGTCACCACGACGCTGCTCTTCTCCGGTGTCGGCACCGCCCTGTTCCTGCTGATCACCCGCGGCCGGGTGCCCAGCTATCTCGGCTCGTCGTTCGCGTTCATCGCGCCGCTGGCGGCCTCGGCCGGCGAGGGCCCCGCCGCCCAGCTCGGCGGCATCGTCGCCGTAGGAGTCGCCCTCGCGCTCGTCGGTCTCGTCGTCAAGGCGCTGGGGTCCCGCGTCGTCGACGCGCTGATGCCGCCCGTCGTGACCGGCGCGATCGTCGCCCTCATCGGCCTGAACCTCGCGCCGGTCGCGGTCGGATCCTTCGAGGCCCAGCCGCTCGTCGCGGCGATCACGCTGGCCGCGATCCTGCTCGTCACGGTGCTCGGCCCCGGCCTCGTCGGCCGCCTCGGCATTCTCGTCGGCGTGATCGTCGGCTGGCTCTTCGCCGCCGTCTCCGGCGGCCTCGCCGAGGAACGCGTCGCGGCCCTGCGCGACGCCGCGTGGTTCGGCCTGCCCGAACTGCGCGCCCCCGCGTTCGAGCTGTCCGTGGTGCTGATCGCCCTGCCCGTCGTGGTGGTTCTCGTCGCCGAGAACGTCGGCCACGTCAAGGCCGTGGCGGCCATGACCGGCCGCAATCTCGACGACGTCGCCGGCGACGCGCTGCTCGCCGACGGCCTGGCCACGACGCTCGCCGGGGTCGGTGGCGGCTCGGGCACCACCACCTACGCCGAGAACATCGGCGTGATGGCCGCGACGCGGGTGTACTCGACCGCGGCGTACTGGGTGGCCGCCGCGACGGCCGTGGTCCTCGCCTTCTCCCCGAAGTTCGGTGCCCTCGTCTTCACCGTCCCGGACGGCGTGCTCGGCGGCGCCACCCTGGTCCTGTACGGCTTGATCGGCATCCTCGGCGTGCGGATCTGGATGGAGGCGAAGGTCGACTTCACCGATCCGGTCAACCTCACGGTGGCCGCCGCCGCGCTCGTGGCCGGGATCGGCGACCTCACCCTCACTGTGGGTTCCGTCGAACTCGGTGGCATCGCGTGGGGCTCGATCGGCATCCTGATCGCCTACCCGCTCCTGCGGCGATTGGCGGACCTGCGCCGCCGGCCGCCCGGCGTGTCCGGTCACAAATAACGCTCGTTCCTGTCAGCGTCAGACCCGTCCTCCGATGTCTACCGTGAGCGTGACGTACGTCATCGGATACAGGAGCGCACATGGAACGCACCCTCTTCGAGCCCGAGCACGAACTTTTCCGCGAGTCGTACCGGAAGTTCCTCGAGCAGGAGGTGGCTCCCTTCCACGAGCAGTGGGAGCAGGACAAGATCGTCGACCGTGAGGTCTGGAAGAAGGCAGGCGCGCAGGGCTTCCTGGGCATGGCCGTGCCCGAGGAGTACGGCGGCGGCGGTGTCGAGGACTTCCGCTACAACACGATCGTCACCGAGGAGACCACGCGCGGAGGTTTCAGCGGCATCGGTTTCATGCTGCACAACGACGTCGTGGCGCCGTACCTGCTGAAGCTGGCGAACGAGGAGCAGAAGCGGCGCTGGCTGCCGGGATTCTGTTCCGGCGAGATCATCACCGCGATCGCGATGACCGAGCCCGGCACGGGCAGCGACCTGCAGGGCATCAAGACCCGCGCGGTGCGGGACGGCGAGGAGTGGATCCTCAACGGTTCCAAGACCTTCATCACCAACGGCATCAACGCGGACCTGGTGATCGTCGTCGCCTGCACCGACCCGGACAAGGGGGCGCAGGGCTTCTCGCTCCTCGTCGTCGAGCGCGGGATGGCCGGCTTCGAGCGCGGCCGCAATCTCGACAAGATCGGCCTCGCGGCGCAGGACACCGCCGAGCTGCACTTCACCGACGTGCGGGTGCCCGCCGCCAACCTCCTCGGTGAGGAGGGCCTGGGCTTCATCTACCTGATGCAGAACCTGCCGCAGGAGCGCCTGTCGATCGCCGTGGTGGCGGCGGCGGCGATGGAGGCCGTGCTCGAGGACACGATGCAGTACTGCCGCGACCGCAAGGCGTTCGGCAAGTCGATCGGCAGCTTCCAGAACACCCGGTTCGAGCTGGCGGAGCTGGCCACCGAGACCACCCTCGCGCGCGTGTTCGTCGACAGGTGCATCGAGCAGCTCAACGCCGGAACCCTGAGCGTGCAGGAGGCGGCGATGGCCAAGTACTGGACCACCGACAAGCAGGTCGAGCTGATCGACCGGTGCCTGCAGTTGCACGGCGGTTACGGCTACATGCGCGAATACCCGGTCGCGAAGGCGTATCTCGACGCCCGCGTGCAGAAGATCTACGGCGGCACCAACGAGATCATGAAGGACATCATCGGCCGCGGCCTGAATCTCTGACCGGCCCCGGGGCACCGGTCCCGGCCCGGAACGAGCACGGGCGGCGCCGCGATCCGCGGCGCCGCCCGCGCGCGTTCGCGGGGGAGGAGCGAGGTCAGAGCTTGCGGATCACGGTGACGACCTTGCCCAGGATGACGGCGTCGTTGCCCGGAATCGGTTCGAACATCGGGTTGTGCGGCATCAGCCACACGTCCTTCTTCACGCGCTTGAACGTCTTCACGGTCGCTTCGCCGTCGAGCATCGCGGCGACGATATCGCCGTTGTCCGCGACGTTCTGCTGGCGCACCACCACCCAGTCACCGTCGCAGATGGCCGCATCGACCATCGATTCGCCGACCACCTTGAGCAGGAACAGCGAACCCTGCCCCACCAGTTCTCTCGGGAGCGGGAACACGTCCTCGACGGACTCCTCCGCCAGGATCGGACCGCCCGCCGCGATCCTGCCCAGCACGGGAACCATGGCGGCCGGCGTGGCGGACTCGGCGGCGGTGTCGACCCCCTCCGCCGGCTGCGCCTGCGGGGCCGCAGGCTGCGGATCGTCGAGGCCGCGCACGTCCACTGCCCGGGGGCGGTTCGGATCGCGCCGGAGGAAGCCCTTGCGTTCGAGGGTGCGCAACTGGTGCGCCACCGACGAGGTGGAGTTGAGGCCCACCGCGTCGCCGATCTCGCGGATGCTCGGAGGGTAGCCCCGTTCGGTGACCGATTCGCGGATCACCTCGAGGACGCGGCGCTGGCGTTCGGTCAGGCCGGCGGCCGGATCGGCGGTGGTCGTCCGGCTCCGCCCGGCCCGGGGATGGCCGTCCGTCATGATCGTGACCTCCGTGCGTCGTGTGTCGGATGTGCTGGATGTGATGGATCGAATCTAGCTCTCCGATGGCCGGTTATCAAACATCTGTTCGAGATTTTCGGCCGGTAGTGCTGACTTTGTCGGAGCGGCGTGGTACACATCGAACACACGTTCTTTCGAACAGGTGATCGAATTACTCTCGCCGTCGATCGAGCGGTGACCGAAGTTCCGCCGCGGGCCCCGTCCCGCGGACGAGCGACACGGAGGCCTCGATGAGGACATCAGCAGTTCGCCGCACCGAATGGAACGACACCCGGCACCACCCAGACCAGTGCGACGACACCGGGCAGTACGACACGGGACACTACGACGACACCGGGCAGTGCGACACAGGGCCGTGCAACGACACCGGGCAGTTCGAGGACACAGGGCAGTACGACACCGGACGGGACGGCGAGGGCCGGGCACGACGCTCCGCGGCGACGCACCTCGCCCGGCGGCCGCACGAGGCGCCGGACCGGCGGCTGCCGGTCCGCCCGGATCCGGGGGTGGTGGACTACCGGCGCGCTCCGGTCCGGGTCTCGCGCGTCCCGCACCGGCCCGCCGGGACCGCGCAGCCCGGCCTGCGCACCGTACTGGCGACGGCCCTGCTGACCGCGGTCGCGACCGCGGGACTGCTCGGGATTGCCCACCTGCGCACCAGCCAGGTTGCGGCCGGGGCCGCACGTACCGACGTCACCGTCGTGCAGGCGGGGGAGTCGCTCGGCGACGTCGCGGCGCGGGTGACTCCGGGTTTGCCCCGCCCCGAGGCGATCGAGCGGATCCTCGAACTCAATGCCATGTCGGACGGCCGTCTGCGGGACGGCCAGACCCTGCTCGTTCCGGCCTCCGCGCCGCGGTGAACCGGCATGGACGGGCGGGTACCGGATCCGGCCGACGATCCGGGTATGCAGGTATTGTCGACTCTTGTCAGTCACACCACCTCGTGTGGTCGCGCCGAGAGCGATTCGCCTGCCGGTGAGTCCGGTCTCGGGAGGACGGCATCGGTTCGACGCCGACGTCGCGGCCAGCACGGCTACGACGAAGGAATCGACATGTACTGCCCGTATTGCCGGCACCCCGATTCCCGCGTCGTCGATTCCCGCGAAGCCGACGAGGGGGCCGCGATCCGTCGCCGAAGGGCATGCCCCCAGTGCGGCAGGCGTTTCACCACCGTCGAGACGGCGGTGCTGTCGGTCGTCAAGCGCAGCGGCGTCACCGAACCGTTCAGCCGGGAGAAGGTGGTGCGCGGGGTGGCCCGTGCCTGCCAGGGCCGCGACGTCGACAACGACGCCCTCAACCTCCTCGCCCAGCAGGTCGAGGACGCGGTGCGGGCCAAGGGTTCCCCGGAGATTCCGAGCAACGAGGTCGGTCTGGCCATCCTCGGCCCGCTGCGGGACCTGGACGAGGTGGCGTATCTGCGATTCGCCTCCGTCTACCGGTCCTTCAGCTCCGCAGAGGATTTCGAGCGCGAGATCAAGGAACTGCGCGAGCACCAGCACCGACGCGAGACCGAGTCCCCGGACTGAGCGCCGCGCCGTTCGGCGCGCGCCGGGATCCTCGTCGCCGGATCAGCGAATCGCCGCGACGGCCTTGAGGATTCGCGTCTCCGAGATCGGCCCGCGGGTGCCGAGGTGCTGCGCGAACAGGCTGACCCGCAACTCCTCCATCATCCACGAGACCTCCACCACGTCGGCAGCCGTGGCCCGCTCCTCCGGCAGCCGGGCGAGCAGTCGGTCGTACTCGGCGTAGACCCGGTCCAGCACGTCCATGCCCTGCCGGTCGCGAAGCGCGCTCGCCGGCAGCGATTCGAGCCGGTGTGCCGCCGCCGCCAGGTAGCGGGGCAGGTCGGCCAGCCGGGCACTGCCGAGTTCGGCGACGAAACCCCGGAACAGCAGCGAGGTCAGCTGTTCACGCACGTCCTCGGCGGCCTCGCCGCGCACCCGTTCGAGCAGCACCTCCACCTCGTGTGCCCTGGCCAGGGCGGGGACGACGAGCTTCAGCAGCGCCGCCACCCGGCCCGGCAGCTGGGCCCGCACCACCTTCGCCAGCGCGGTGAACTCGTCCGGTGTGCGCACCGGCTTGCCGTGCCGGGCGATCAGCTCGTCCACGGCGCACGCCCGGCAGTCCTCGAGCAGATCCTCGAACGAGCCGTCCGGATTGCGGCCGAGCGCCAGCCGTTCGCCGTTGCTCAGGCCCGACGTCGCGGCGCGCGCCTGCATCGGGACCGCCTCGAGCAGCAGAGCCCGCAGCCCGGTGCGCATCGCGGCCTGCTGCGCGTGCGGGGTGCTGAGCACCCGCACGGCCACGCCACCATCCTCGGCGACCAGCGTCGGATATCCGGTCACCTGCTGGCCGGCGACGGTGCGTGTGACCGTGGGCTCGAGGGTGCCGAGCGTCTCGGCTGTCCATACCAGTGCCGGCGCGCGCTCGGTGCTCGACGCCGCCCGGGAGACCTCGGCCTCGACACGGTTCGCCAGCTGCCTGCGCAGCGCGGTCAGGCTCTTGCTGCGCGCGAGTACGGCGCCGCGTTCGTCGACGGCCGCGAACGTCATCCGCAGGTGGTCCGGCAGGGCGGTCGGGTCGAAGTCGCTCGGCTCGATCCGCGCCGCGCCGAGCCGCGACAGCTCCCGCGCCATCGCGTTGACGAGCGGCTCGGAGCGCGGCTGCACGGACGCGAGGGCTGCCGCAGCGAAGTCCGGTGCCGGAACGACTTGGCGGCGAAGATGCTTGGGAAGCGTCTTGATCAGGGCGGTGACCAGCTCGACCCGCATACCGGGTACCGACCAGTCGAAGCCGACCGGCCGGACCCCGGCCAGCAGCGCGACGGGAATGCGGACGGTGACGCCGTCCTCCTCGGTGCCGGGCTCGAACTGGTAGGTGAGGGGGAACTGCAGATCGCCCTGCCGCCACGCGTCGGGGTAGTCGCCGCCGAGGACGGTGGGCGCCTCCTGGTTGACCACCGTTTCCGGGGTGAAGGTCAACAGGTCGGGATTCTTCTGCCGCTCCTTCTTCCACCACGCGTCGAAGTGCCGCGCCGAGACGACCTCCGGTCCGACGCGCTGGTCGTAGAACTCGAACAGGGTCTCGTCGTCGACGAGGATGTCGCGCCTGCGGGCCCGGTGCTCGAGCGCCTCCACGTCCTCGAGCAACTCACGGTTGGCGTGGAAGAACCTGTGGCGCGTCCGCCATTCGCCCTGGACGAGGGCATGCCGGATGAACAGCTCGCGTGAGGCCTCGCGGTCGATCGGGCCGTACTGCACGGGCCGTTGCGCGACCAGGGGAATGCCGTAGAGCGTGACCCGCTCGTAGGCCATGGCGGCCTCGCGCCTGGTGGACCAGTGCGGTTCGGAGTAGGTGCGCTTGACCAGGTGCGGGGCGAGCTTCTCGGCCCATTCGGGTTCGATCCGCGCGGTGACCCGAGCCCACAGCCGCGACGTCTCGACCAGCTCGGCGGCCATCACCCAGCGCGGCGGCTTCTTGGACAGCGACGAGCCGGGGAAGATCGCGAACCGGGTCCCGCGCGCGCCGAGGAAGTCCCGCTTCTCGCCCTCACGCACGCCGACGTGCGAGAGCAGCCCGGCCAGCAGCGACTGGTGGATCGCGTCGTGGCCGACGTCCTGATGCCGCGTCTCCCACCCGAGGTTGAGGGTGATCTGGCGCAGCTGGCCCTGCAGATCCTGCCATTCCCGGATCCGCAGCCAGTGCAGGAACTCGTCGCGGCACATCTTGCGGAACCGGCTGGACGACAGTTCCTTCCGTTGCTCCTTCAGGTAGTCCCACAGCTTCAGGTACGCAAGGAAGTCCGAGCCCTCGACGGCGAACCGGGCGTGCTTCTCGTCCGCCGCCTGCTGGAACTCGGCCGGCCGTTCGCGCACGTCCTGGATCGACAGCGCCGCAACGATGATCAGGACCTCGCGCAGGCACCCGTTGCGGTGACCCTCCACGATCATCCGCGCCATGCGCGGATCGACCGGCAACAGCGCGAGTTCGCGTCCGGTGCCGGTCAGTTTCGGTGGTTCGTCCTTCGACGGCGGTTCGAGCGCACCGAGTTCCTCGAGCAGCGCGACACCGTCGCGGACGGCCCGCGGGTCGGGGGCCTCGACGAATGGGAACGAGGCGAGGTCGCCGAGCCCGAGCGCCGTCATCTGCAGCACGACCGAGGCGAGGTTGGTGCGCAGGATCTCCGGTTCGGTGAACTCGGGGCGGGCCTCGAAGTCCTCCTCGGAGTACAGCCGGATACAGATGCCGTCGGCGACGCGGCCGCAGCGGCCGGACCGCTGCCGGGCGGAGGCCTGCGAGATCTCCTCGATGGGCAGTCGCTGGACCTTGGTGCGCACCGAGTAGCGGGAGATCCGCGCGGTGCCGGGGTCGACGACGTAGCGGATACCGGGCACGGTGAGCGAGGTTTCGGCGACGTTGGTGGACAGCACCACTCGCCGGCCGGTGTGTGGGGTGAACACCCGGTGCTGCTCGGCGGCGGACAGCCGCGCGTACAGCGGCAGGATCTCGGTGCCCCGTAGCTTGCGGTCGCGCAGCGCGTCGGCGGTGTCGCGGATCTCGCGTTCACCGGAGAGGAACACGAGGATGTCCCCGTCTCCCTCGGCGCAGAGTTCCTCGACCGCCTCACAGACGGCATCCACCGGGTCGCGGTCGACGAGCGCGTCGCCCACCTCGACCGTCAGGGGACGGTACCGGATCTCGACCGGATAGGTGCGGCCGGAGACCTCGACGATGGGCGCGGGCGTGCCGTCGGCCGCTGCGAAGTGGTTCGCGAACCGTTCCGGGTCGATGGTCGCCGAGGTGATGATCACCTTCAGGTCCGGCCGCCGGGGCAGCAGTTCCTTGAGGTAGCCGAGGATGAAGTCGATGTTGAGGCTGCGTTCGTGGGCCTCGTCGATGACGAGGGTGTCGTAACGGCGCAGCAGCCGATCGCGCTGGATCTCGGCGAGGAGGATGCCGTCGGTCATCAGCTTGATCAGCGTCGAGTCCGACACCCGGTCGGTGAACCGGACGGTGTAGCCGACGGTGTCGCCGAGTTCGGAGTCGAGTTCCTCGGCGATGCGCTCGGCGACCGCCCGGGCCGCGATGCGGCGCGGCTGCGTGTGCCCGATCAGGCCGCGGACGCCGCGGCCGAGTTCGAGGCAGATCTTCGGGATCTGCGTGGTCTTGCCGGAGCCGGTCTCGCCGGCGACGATCACCACCTGGTGGTCGCGGATCGCGGCGGCGATGTCGTCCCTGCGCTGCGAGACCGGGAGGTTGTCGGGGTAGGTGACCGTCGGCACGCCGGCCGCCCGCGCCGCGAGCCGCAACCGCGCCTGCTCGATCTCGTCGGCGATCTTCGCCAGCGCCTCGGGTCCGCGGGCGCGGTCGAGCCGCCGGCGGATGCGGTGCTCATCGCGCAGCGATACCTCGGTGAGGCCTGCCTTCAGGTCGCGACGGGTCGCCCCGGGCGGGGCGGGGGAGCGCGGGGTCTCGGGTGAGGTGGACATGCTGAATCAACAGCCTAGCGAAGCGCGGACCGTCGCCGCGCGGCACCCGCGGACCGTCGCCGCATAGGATGGCAATTTCATCGCCGTTCGTGGAACAGGAGCAGATCGTGGGCGCGTTGTGGCACGGGTTCGCAGACATGGGTGTCGTCGAGCGGGACGGTGCGTTCGTCGTCGCGCGCGGAGAGGGCGCCTACATCTGGGATTCCGCCGGCACCCGCTATCTCGACGCGACCGCCGGCCTGTGGTTCGCGAACGTCGGCCACGGCCGCTCCGAGATCGGTGACGCGGTGGCGGCGCAGCTGGCGAAGGTGGCGCACTACTCCAACTTCGGTGACCTCGCCGCGGAGCCGACCGTCGAGCTGGCCGAGCGGCTCGCGACGATCGCTCCCGTTCCCGGCAGCAAGATCTTCTTCACCTCGGGCGGTTCCGATTCGATCGACACCGCGGCCAAGCTGACGCGCCGCTACTGGCAGGAGATGGGCCGGCCGGAGAAGACCCTCGTCGTCAGTCGCGAGAAGGCTTACCACGGCATGCACGTCGGAGGCACGTCGCTCGCCGGGATCCCCGTCAACGCCGAGGGGTACGGGAACCTGTGGGACGACGCCGCGAAGGTGGCCTGGGACGACGCGAAGTCGTTGCTCGCCCTCATCGAGCGGGTCGGCGCGGACCGGATCGCGGCGTTCTTCTGTGAGCCGATCATCGGCGCGGGTGGGGTGTACCTGCCGCCGGAGGGCTATCTCGCCGAGGTCCGCGACATCTGCCGCGAGCACGACGTGCTCTTCGTGGTCGACGAGGTGGTCACCGGCTTCGGCCGCATCGGCGGGTCGTGGTTCGCCTCTGGCCGGTTCGGACTCGAACCCGACCTGATCACCACGGCGAAGGGCCTCACCTCGGGGTACGTGCCGATGGGCGCGGTGTTCGTGGCGCCGAAGGTGGCCGAGCCGTTCTTTGCCGGCGGGGTGTGGTGGCGGCACGGCTACACCTACGGCGGGCACGCCGGTGCCGCCGCGGCTGCCCTGGCGAACCTGGACATCATCGAGCGCGAGAACCTGCTCGACGAGTCGGCGCGGTTGGAGCGGACCCTGCACGAGAAGCTGTCCCCGCTGGCCGAGCACCCGCGCGTCGCGGAGGTCCGCAGTGGTCTCGGCGCCGTCGCCGCAGTGCAGCTCGCCGACCCGGGTGAGGCGCTGGAGTTCGTGAAGGCGCTTCGGCGGCACGGGGTTTCGAGCCGGGCGGCGGGACAGGGTGCGCTGCAGATCTCGCCGTCGTTCGTGATGACGGACGAGCAGGTGCAGGGCCTCGTGGACGGGTTCTCCTCGGCCCTGGGTTGATCGACGATCGAGCGGCGCCGACCGTTCGGCACCGGCACCGCGGGTCGCGTCAGCGGCGGGGGCGGAGCCGTTGCAGCACAGTGCAGATCCGCTCGCGCAGTCCCGTGGGCACGTCGTCCAGCGGTACCGCGCCCTGCGTGTCGTGCGCGGCGGCGACGCGGGCGTAGCGGTCGTGGAGCACCGTGCGTACCTCGTCGGGCGTGTGGGCGCGTCGTCTGCGCTCGTCGCGCGCGACGACTGCGCCCGTCGCCGCGACGCCGACCACACCGGCGAGTCCGACGAGCTTCCACCACTGCCTGCCCTTCAATGCCATGGGCGCGAGCCTAGACGGTAGGGATTGGGCTGGGGCCGCGCTCACCTGGGACCGATGCTCGCCACCGTCGATCGGCGCGATCGCCCGGACGCTCCGGCCGAACAGTGTGCCTCAGGGCCTGTCCGGTACTCCGTTGCGTCCCTGCGCGGCCGTATCCGGCTGCGGGCTTGTCCGGAATTCGAATCGGCTGCCGACGGCATTGGGGTGGAAGGCGTCCGGGAGGGCGGTGAACAGCGCGTGCTGCGCCTTCCACGACGTGCAGTGGGCGGGCACGACCACGGCCGGATCCGCCGCGGCGAGGGCGGTCACCGTCCGGGGGACGATCGGGCCGTCGCGGAGATGGAACCCGCCGAGGACGGCATGGAGCCGGCCGACCCCGGTGAGCCGCTCGGCGTGCTCGAGGATGTTGATCAGCCCGGCGTGCCCGCATCCGGTGAGCACGACGAGTCCCCGGTCGCGTAGGTGCAGGACGACGGCCTGGTCGTCGTGGATGAGCGGGTCGGGCCGCCAGCGGCCGTGCCGGTGGGCTTGATGGCCCGGCATGCCGGTCTCGTACTCGGTGGTCCGGGCGATCCGGCCGGTCACCAGGAGCATTCCGTCCAGCAGGAAGGAGGGGCGCCGGTTGTCGACGACGACGAATCCCGCGCCCTCGATCGCCGCGCGGCTCGGCGTCGGTAACTCGAAGGCGCCGTCGGGACCGACGATGCGCCGCCTCGTCCAGAAGTCGGGGTGCACGAGGATCGGCAGGTGCCGGGAACCGAGCCGGCGGGCGAGGCCCTGCAGACCTATGACGTGGTCGAAGTGGCCGTGGCTGAACACGATCGCCTCGATGCCGTCCGGGGAGATCGCCAGCCGATCGAGATTCGCCATCAGGCCGTCCGGCGTGGCCCCCGCGTCGTAGAGCACGCGGTGCGTGGTTTCGCCGACCCGGACCTCGATCAGTACGGAGAACCCGTGCTCCGCTCGGAGGAGGTCGACAGTCCGGAATCCGACCGCCAGATCGCTGGGGACGATCGGGAGCGGACCTGCCGATCCGGCCGGCCCCCAGCGGCGGACGGGCCCCACGTCGGGCAGCAGCACGTCGGAGGAGTTGTCCACCAGCGTCGTCACATCGACCGCGTCGACCGGCCGGAGCTCCACCCGTACGGGGTCCCGCTCCGGCAGCTGTCCGGCGGATCGTCGATCGCGGGTCTCCGCTCCCGTCCTCACGCCCTCCTCCTTCCGGTGGATACGGTGAAACAGCCTTCGGCCGGCCGGGCCGTCAGTGCTCGGGGCCGAGGTCGGTGAAATCGGGACGGAAGGGCGCCTCGCTGCCCGTCCGCAGATCGAACGTGCTGCGGTTCTGCGTGAGAATGTCCGTGCCGTAGACGTGGATCGAGATCGCATCGGTCCCGTCGAGTGCCTCCACCGAGTGGATCGTTCCGTCGGGAACGACGGTCACCGTGCCCCGCGGGTTCACGAAGGTGTCGGCAACCTGGAGCCGGGCCCTGCCCGGCACACTCCCGTCGTCGAGCCGGCGATACCACGTCTCCCGTTCCCGGCCCCGATACACGCCGACCACGGCCCACGCGCCGTGATTGTGCGCCGGAGTGCTCACTCCGGCCTTGAACACCGCCACCAGGATCGACAGGTGCCCGTCCGAGGCCCGGTAGAGGGGGTACAGCACCCAGTCCCGCGTCTCGGGACGCTCCTGGTACTGCGGGTCCAGCCAGTCGCTGTCGTCGGCGACTGCTGCGGCCAGAACCGCACGGACCGCCTCCGGTCCGTCGCGCAGTGCGGACGCCTGTCGGAGGCGGGGGATCAGATCGTGGATCGACTGCCGGTGGCCGACTTCGGTGTGCCTGTTCATGATGCACCTCCTGCAACCGCTCTCGAAGAGAACGGTATGCGCACAACAGTGATGAATGCATCGGTACCAGTACGGACGTCGCGCGCCGTCCCGGTGGTGCCGGGCGCCGGCTCACAGACCGAATTCGACCGCCCGCCGCACCAACTCCACCCTCGAGTTGATGCCGAGCTTCGCGTAGATGTTGGCGAGGTGGGTCTCCACGGTTCGCTCGCTGATGAACAGGCGCCGGCCGATCTCGGGGGAGCTGAGTCCGGCGACCGCCAGCGCGCCCACCTCCCGTTCGCGGGTGCTCAGGGCCTCCGGCCCCCAGGCCGGGCGGTCCCGGCGGCCCCGCCGTACCCCCGTCAGGAAGGCCTCGATCTCGATCAGCACCGCGTCCATGTCGCCGATCCAGGGCCAGTGATCGATCCCGGGCAGTTCGACGAGTGTCGCGCCCGGAACGCGCGCCGCGACGTAGCGGGAATGCTCGACCGACAGCCACGGATCGTCGACGTGGTGGAGCAGGAGCGTCGGCACCCGAATCTCGTGCAGCCTCGGACGAAGATCGGTCGCGGCGCAGAGCCGGAACAGGTCCCGTGCCTGCGCCGGGCCCGCCGCCGCCCGGGCGTGACGCGCGAACCAGGATCGATACCGCTCGTCCCCGGCCAGGGTCGGATTCATCGACGCGATGCCGGAGCCCGTCGCCCACCCCTCGTCGATGCCGGCCAGGACCGACGAGAAGAACTCCTCGCTCCACCCCGCCGCATACCCGTCGTCCTCCAGGAGCCGGGCATGGGCGTCCCACAGGATCATCGAACGTGTGCGGCCGGGGTACTTCAACGCGAACGAGGTGCAGATCCCGGCGCCGACGGCGACCCCGAACAGGGTCGCCCGCCGGGACCCGGCGGCGTCCATCACGGCGCGGATGTCCTCGACGCAGGCGTCCATGGACACCTCCTCCCGCGGCACGTCCGACAGGCCGGTGCCCCGCTTGTCGAACCAGATCAACCGGGCGAACGACGCCAGGCCGCGCAGGAAACGCGCGAAGAACCGCTCCTCCCAGGCGAGGTCGAGGTGCGAGACGAATCCCGGAACGAAGACGAGGTCGGGTCCCGCCTTGCCCAGCACCTGGTACGCGATGCTGACATCCCCGCTGGCGGCGTACCGGACCTCGTGGTCCATCCCTGCACCGTAGCGCCGTCTGCCGCGCTGTCAACCTCGGGTGAGGCGCAGCGAGGCGGGGCAGCGACGGCGGGCCGGCCACCACCTCCCGTGCTCGGCGGCCGGATCCCGTTACCTCCCCGCGTGAGAGGCTGTCGGTCATGCAGCAGCGGAGCTCAGCGCAGTCCCGGATCACCCTCGACGAGGCGGTGGAACTGACCCGCACCGGCGACCTCTGGATCTTCCGCGGCAGCAGCCACGCCGACCGGGCGATCCAGACGCTGACCAACGCCCCCGTCAACCACGTCGGCATGGCGGTGGTCCTCGCTGATCTGCCACCGCTGATGTGGCATGCCGAGCTGGGCAGGAGCCTGCCGGACATGTGGACCGGCCGGCACCACCGCGGTGTGCAGCTGCACGACCTGCGCGAGGCGGTGCAGGTGTGGAGTGCCCGGTACGGGCAGCGCGGCTGGCTGCGCCAGCTCGGCGTCGAGGTGACGCCGGAGCAGGAGGATCAGCTGCTGCGCACCGTCGCCCGGCTGGACGGCACGCCGTTCCCCTCGACGGGCCGGCTGGCGGGGCGCTGGTTCGCGGGCCGGCTGCCGTGGCGGAAACGCACGTCGGATGCGGGTCTCGAGCGCGCGTACTGCGCCGAGGTGGTGGGCGCGACCCTGGAGGCGATGGGGCTGCTCGAGCAACGCGGGCGCGGCAGCAACTGGTACGACCCCGGACGGTTCTGGAGCGGGGACCGGTTGCCGGCCGCGCCCGGGGTCGCATGGGGGCGCGAGATCGAGGTCGTGCCTCCCGAAAACGGGTGAGGGGCTGGTGCGCTCGGTCGCCCCGCCGGAGGTCCACGCCGCCGGATAGGCCCGTTTGCCGGGCCCGCGCGACGACTTCGCGGGATCATGAGCCCATGTCGCGTCCCGCCATCGCACTGCAGGTCTACGTCCTCGACACGCCGGACCCGTCCGGGCTGGCCTCGTTCTACGCCGTGCTGCTCGGCTGGGACATCGACGACGCCGCCACCGACGACGACTGGGTCCAGTTGCGCGCCCCGGCCGGCGGGGGCCTGGCGTTCCAGCTGGCCCCCGAGTTCACCCCGTCGACGTGGCCGGACGACCGGGTCGGGCTGCAGGCACACCTGGACCTCGAGGTCGACGACCTCGACGCCGCGGAGGAGTGGGTGCTGCGGCACGGCGCAACCCGCGTCGTCGGGCCCAACCCCAGCCCGACCTTCCGCACCTACCGGGATCCGAGCGGCCACCTCTTCTGCCTGGTGCGGTCCGCGTGAGCGGTCCGTGTTCCGGCCCGGGGCCTCCCGGGCGGCTACCGGCGCCGGCGCGCCCGTCCGGCGCTCTTCGGCCGGCCCGCGTTTCCGCGGCGGGTCTTCGGCTTCTTGTCGCCGACCACCTTCTTCGGCTGCGATCCCTGCCGCTCCCCGCGCCGTTTCTGCTTCGGCTGGGACTCGTCCTGCCGGCCGCGGGAGCTGTTGGCGGTGCGGCCGCGCACGATCCCGACGAACTCCTCGACCAGATCGGTGGTCCGCGCCGAAAGCCACACCAGGCCCACCTGCGACTGCGGGGCATCGGTCACCGGCCGGTACGTCAGATCCTTGCGGTGGTACAGCCGGGCCAGCGACTGCGGCACGACCAGCACCCCCACCTCGGAGGCGACGTACGACACGGCCGTCTCCGTCGTGGCCGGGCGCTCGAACGCCGCCTCTCCCGGCAGGCGCGCCCAGTCCAGCACGTCGTCGCGCGGATGCAGCACCGTTTCCTCCGCGAGATCGGCGACGCTCAGTTCGTCGACGGCCGCGACGGCATGCTCCTCGGGTACCACCACCACCGATACCTCGGTGTAGAGATTGATCACCGACAGCCCCTCGCGCGGCAGCGGCAGCCGCAGCACCGCCGCGTCGACCGTGCCGTCGCGCACCGCGGCCTCGCCGTCGGCGGCGTCCACGGGCACCAGCTCGAGGGGGACGTCGGGTATCCGCTCCGCCCACACCCGCACCCATTTCGCGGGGGTGACCCCGGGGACGTAGGCCAGCCGGAACACCGGGGCGGACTCTTCGCTCACCCGCTCAGGCTAGCGGCCCGTGCGTCCAGCGTCCGCCGAGCATCGTGCCCCACACCGGCATCGCGGCCAGCTCCGCACCGGAGCGGGGCAGCGTGTCCGCGTCGAGCACCACCAAATCGGCGACGTCGCCGACGGCGACGCGGGCACGACCACCGGTGGACGCGGCCAGCGCCACCTGCAGGTCCAGTTCGTGCTCGCGGTGCCAGACCCGGCCGTCGGGCAGCGTGCGGTCGATCGCGGCGGCCAGCGTCCGCCACGGATTCAGGGGCGCGACCGGCGCGTCGGAGCCCAGTACCAGCCGCGCCCCGGCCGCGTGCAGCGTCCCGTACGGGAAGGCGCGGTGCGTGCGGCCGGGCCAGTACCGTTCGGCCAGGTCCACGTCGTCGTACACGTGCGCCGGCTGGATGCTCGCCGTCACACCCGACCGGGCGAACCGCGGGAAGTCGCGCTCGGCCACGAACTGGGCGTGCTCGACGCTGCCGCGCGCCCCGGTGGCGGCGAACGCGTCGAGCACGTGCTCGCAGGCGTGGTCACCGATCGCGTGGATCGCGCTCTCGACCCCGTGTTCGTGGGCGTGGCGCATCAGCGGCTCGAGCCGTTCCGGCGGCACCGACAACATCCCGTGCCCGCCGTCGGGATACGGGTCGTGACAGTAGGCGGTGCGGGTGCCGAGCGATCCGTCGACGATCACCTTCAGCGGACCCACCGTCGCCAGCCCCGCGGTGCCGGGTACCACGTCGCCGGTGCGCATGCCCGCCGCGATCGCCGCGTCCAGCCACCGGGGCCAGATCCCGCACCGCACACGCAGGTGCCGCGTCCCGGCGCCGATGCGGCGCCTCCACGCGGCGAGAGTGTCCGCGATCTCGAAGTCGACGACGCCCACCACGCCGCGGGCGGCGGCCGCCCGGGCCGCGGAGTCCACGAGGCGATCGCGCACCTCGTGGTTGACGCGCTGGATCTCGTTCATCAGCGGCATGAACTCGGTTTCCCGCAGCAGCCCCGTGGGGTGTGGATGCAGCGAAAAGCGCTGTAGCGCAGCAGTATTGAACCAGGCGCTGTGCAGGTCTGCGCTGAACGCGACGACCGGCCGGGCGGGGGCGATCGCATCGAGCGCCGCAGCGGTGGGCGTGTCCGGCCACAGCCCGTCGCGGAAACCGTGCGCGACCACGACGGGGGCGTGGTCACCGGCCAGGCGGGCGGCCACCAGCGCGACCGCGTGCGCGGCCGACGTCGCGCCCGACAGGTCGAGCGCGGCCTGCGCGAGGGTCCACTGGTCGAAGTGCACGTGCGCGTCCCACAGGCCCGGCAGCACCAGTCGCCCGCCGGCGTCGACGACCTCGGTGCTGCCCGCGATGTCACCGCCGATGCGGTCGCCGGTGATCGGCAGGTCGACCGGGCCGGCACCGGGCGCCGTGCGGGCGCCACGCAGGACGAGGGACGGCGGCACCGCTCAGCCCTCGACGATCTCGAACTCGTCGAACACCACCTCGCCGGCCGCGTCGGACTCGGCGAGGTTCACCTCGCCGAGCAGCGCCCAGCCGTGGTCCCCGGCGGGGTCGGCGAGGGTCTGCCGGACCCGCCACAGATCCTTCTCCTCGACCACGGTGAACAGCTGCGGGCCCCGCGCGTCGGGGCCGGTGCCGATCTCGTCGTACTCCTCGAAGTACAACTCGAGCAGGTCGGCCCAGTCCTGGGCCTCGAGCCCGTCGCCCAGCTCGGCGAGCTCGTTCCACCGTCGCCGCGACGCCAGTTCCACCCGCTTGAACATCGCATTGCGCACCATCACCTTGAACGCCCGCGTGTTCGCCGAGATCGGTTTGGGCACATCCGCGCCGAATGCCACCTGCTGATCGTCGGATTCGACGCCGGGGTTGGTGAGCGACTCCCACTCGTCGAGCAGGCTCGAATCGACCTGGCGGATCAGCTCGCCCAGCCACTCGGTGAGGTCTTCGAGTTCCTCGGTGCGGGCCGCGTCCGGAACCGTCTGGCGCAGCGCCCGGTAGGCGTCCGCGAGGTAGCGCAGCACCAGTCCCTCCGAACGGGTCAGGCCGTAGTGACCGACCAGTTCGGCGAACGTCATGGCCTTCTCGACCATGTCCCGCACCACCGACTTGGGGGACAGCGGGAACTCCGAGACCCACGGATGCCCGGCGCGGTACGTCTCGAACGCCGGCTCGAGGAGTTCCGCCAGCGGCTTCGGCCAGGTGATCTCCTCGAGCAGCTCCATGCGCTCCTCGTACTCGATGCCGTCGGCCTTCATCTGCTGCACGGCCTCACCGCGCGCGGCGTGCTGCTGCGCCATGAGGATCTGCCGCGGATCGTCGAGCGTGGACTCGATCACCGACACCACGTCCAGCGCATAGGTGGGGGAGTCGATGTCGAGCAGCTCGATCGCGGCGAGCGCGAACGGCGACAGCGGCTGGTTCAGCGCGAAGTCGCGCTGCAGGTCCACGGTCAGCCGCGCCGTCCGGCCGAACTCGTCGGGCTCGTCGAGCTGCTGCACCACCCCGGCCTGCACCAGCCCCCGGTACAGCGAGATCGCCTTGAGGATGTGCCGGCGCTGGGCGGGGCGCGCTTCGTGGTTGTCCTCGAGCAGATGGCGCATCGCCTCGAAACAGCTGCCGGGGCGGGCGATCACGTTCAGCAGCATCGAATTGCTCACGGAGAAGCGCGAAGTGAGCGGCTCGGGGGATGCGGCGACGAGCTTGTCGAACGTGCCCTCGCCCCACGAGACGAATCCCTCGGGCGGCTTCTTGCGCTGCACCTTGCGGCGCTTCTTCGGGTCGTCACCGGCCTTGGCGAGGGCCCGCACGTTCTCGATCTCGTGCTCGGGCGCCTGCACCACGACGGTGCCCATCGTGTCGAATCCGGCACGGCCGGCGCGGCCGGCGATCTGATGGAACTCGCGGGCCTTGAGCTGCCGGGTCCGGGTGCCGTCGAACTTCGTCAGGCCGGTCAGCAGCACCGTCCGGATGGGCACGTTGATGCCCACCCCGAGGGTGTCGGTCCCGCAGATGACCTTCAGCAGCCCGTCCTGGGCCAGCCGCTCGACGAGCCGCCGGTACTTCGGCAGCATCCCGGCGTGGTGCACGCCGATGCCGTGCCGCACCAGCCGCGACAGCGTCTTGCCGAAGCCGGTGGAGAACCGGAACGCGCCGATCGCCTCGGCGATCGCGTCCTTCTCCTCGCGCGAGCACATGCTCACGCTGGTCAGGGCCTGCGCCCGCTCCAGGGCGGCGGCCTGGGTGAAGTGCACGACGTAGACGGGGGCCTGGTGCGTGGTGACCAGTTCCTCGATCTCTTCGCCGATCGGCTTCTGGGAGTAGGTGAACGACAGCGGCACCGGCCGCTCGGAGCCGGACACCTCGGTGGTGGTGCGGCCGGTGCGCCGGGTCAGGTCCTTCTTCAGGAAGGTGACGTCGCCGAGGGTCGCCGACATCAACAGGAACTGCGCGCGGGGCAGTTCCACGAGGGGCACCTGCCAGGCCCACCCGCGGTCCGGCTCCGAGTAGAAGTGGAACTCGTCCATCACCACCTGGCCGATGTCCGAGCCGGCGCCCTCCCGCAGCGCCAGATTGGCGACGATCTCGGCGGTGGCGCAGATGATCGGGGCACCGGGGTTCACCGAGGCGTCGCCGGTCATCATCCCGACCCGATCGGCGCCGAACACCTCGCACAACGCGAAGAACTTCTCGCTGACCAGCGCCTTGATCGGGGCCGTGTAGAAGGTGCGCGTACCGGTGGCCAGGGCGAAGAAGTGCGCGCCGAGCGCCACCATCGACTTGCCCGACCCGGTGGGCGTCGCGAGGATCACGTTCGACCCGGAGACCAGCTCCAGCAGCGCCTCCTCCTGCGCCGGATACAGCGAGAGGCCGCGCCCGGTCGTGAAGGTGGTGAAGGCGTCGAACAGCGAGTCCTCGTCGACGATGTCGGGGGTCAGATCCGGAAGCAGCACCGCTCCAGGCTAGTTGTTGCCGCCGTGACCGCGCCGACGCGCCGTGTGCGGCAGGCCGGCGCGCGGTGGCCGACGGGTCCTGCCGCCCGCGCCGGTCTCGACGGCTGCACCTGCCGGAGCGGGCCGACGGCGACGTGCGACGGCGTTCGAGGACTCGGCGCGGGGCGTCGTGGGCGGCGGGTCGCTCAGGTGGCGCTGCGTTCGTCGGCGCCCATCGCGCCGAGCACGGCCCTGCGGGTGGCCGGACCGCCCGTGATCTGGTTCTCGCTGACGCCGTTGATCAGCAACTCGCGCCAGCGTTGCTCGTCGAACACGAGGGGTGCGGTCGAGTCGAGGAACTCCTCGACGACCCGCAGGAACCGGATGGGGTCGTCCCGGAACGGGAAATGGCCGGCGCCGCGGAAGACGTCGAGCCGGGAGTTGGGCATCGCCGAATGCGCCAGGTAACCGTGACTGACCGGGATCACGCTGTCGTGATCTCCCCAGATCAGCTGCACGGGCAGGTTCTCGGTCAGGTAACAGCGGTCGAGCATCGTCACCACCTGGCCGCGCCAGTCCACGACGGCCCGCAGCGTGCGCAGGAACGCCTCGTACGCGGTGGGATCGGGCAATCCGCTCAGGACCCGGATCAGATCCGAGGTGTCGTGCAGGAAGGGGCCGGGCCGCAGCGGCGTGTCGTGCAACTGTCCGAGCAGGCCGCCGGCGATGCGTACCGCGGGCAGGGCGCCGGGCAGCCGCAGCAGCTTGAGGACCTCGCTCAGGCCGGGCATGGACAGCAGGCGCAGCGCCGGGTGGACGTCCTTGGTGACGCCGCCGGCCGAGACCAGGATGAGCCGGTCGACCATCTGCGGGAACTGGTACGCGAACTGCATCGCGACGCCGCCGCCGAGGGAGTGCCCGACCACGGTGACGTGCTCGATGTCCAGGACCGAGAGCAGGTCGCGGACGCCGTTGGCGTACGCGGCGACCGAGTAGTCGGCGCGCGGCTTGTCGGAGCGGCCGTGGCCGAGCAGGTCCGGTGCGATGACCGTGTACTTGCGGGCCAGGTGCGGGATGACCTCCTGCCAGGTCGAGGAGTTGTCGCCGATCCCGTGGATCAGCAGCAGCGCGGGGCCCTCGCCGGCGAGTCGGAAGGCGCGACGGTAGCCGTGGATGGTGCGGAAGACCATCCGCGTCTCCGCGTCCGGCACCGGCCGGAGCGTGCGTGTGCGCGGTGTACCCATGTGCGTCTCCTGACCGCCGGTTCCTCGTCTACCTGTGGTGTCCGAGGCGCCGGACCGTCTCCGGCCCGACCCTTCAGCTCAACTCGTCGAACTGAGCGTACTGACTGTATGTGACCTGCACAACGCGAAGTGTAACGAGAGAGTAATGATCCGGGGTCGGACAGGCGGCGATTCGAACCCGGTCAGGCGGAGGGGTCCGCGTCGCCGGGCTGTCCGTTCCCGCCGCGATCCTCGTATTCGGCGAGGAACCGCTCGAACTCGGCACCGATCTCCTCGCCGGTCGGCAGGTTCTCGTCCGTCGGCAGCTGGGCGGCCTGCTGCTCCTGGGCCGCCACATAGCTGTCGTACTGCCGCTCGAGTCCGCGGACCACCGCCTGCACCTCCTCGTTCTGGGCGATGTGCTCGTCGATCTGCTCACGCACCCGTGCGGCGGCCTCGCCGAGCGCGGCCAGCGGCAACCCGAGGCCCCCGGCTTCGGCGACGTTCTCGAGCAAGGTCTCGGCAGCGCCCGGGTACTCGGTCTGCGCCAGGTAGTGGGGCACGTGGACCGAGAACCCCACCGACTCGTGCCCGTGCTGCGCCATCCGCAGCTCGAGCAGCGACGACACCCCCGCCGGCACCTGCAGCTCGCCCGTCCAGCGGTGGTGGTCGGCGATCAGGTCCTTGTTCGTCGAGTGCGCCGTCACGCCCAGCGGACGGGTGTGGGGGATCGCCATCGGGATCGCGCTGATCCCGATCGTGCGCCGGACCCCGAACTGCTCGGCGAGCAGGCGCACCGCCGTGATGAACCGCTCCCATTTCAGGTCCGGTTCCGCGCCGGCCAGTAACAGGAAGGGGGTTCCGGCCGTGTCGATCAGGGCGTACAGGTTGAGTTCGGGGGCGGCGTAGTCGGAGAAGTGATCCGCCTTGAACGTCATGGTCGGCCGCCGGGACCGGTAGTCGATCAGCTCGTCCACGGCGAACGACGCCACGAGTTCGCTTTCGAGGCTCTCGCGCAGGTGCGTGGTGGCGAGCCGCACCGCATGCCCGGCGTCGGCGAACCCCTCGAGACCGTGCACCAGCACGGGACCCTCGCCGTCGGCAGACGTCAGCTGCGGAGCGGGGAACTCGAGCTCGTACATGCGGGACTGGTCGTCCATGCGAACATCCTCCGTTCGATCCGGGGCGCCGTGATACCGCCGGGTCACCGGCGTGGCATGGTGGAGTTCGAGTCTAGTTGAACTGGTGATCAGCTTCCGCCGGGGCACGACCCCGGCGGGACGCGACAGCGGAGGTCCGGTGGCAACCCACAGCGCAGGAGACGACGTCCGGACGCCGCGCCGCCCCCGGACCCCGCCGGTGCCCTTCCGCCGGCTGGGCGCGACCGTGATCGGGGGCGCGTTGCTGCTCGCCGCCGGGTGCTCGTCGACCGTCGACGGCACGCCACAGCCCGAGCCGGCCGCACTGGCCACGACGGACGAGGCCGGCACCGCGGGCCGGCCCCTCGCCGAACTGCTGCTGCCGCCCGAGCAGTTCCCCGAGCCGTACGACGCGGTGGTGCTACCGCCGCAGGCGGTCGCCCAGGCCGCTCCCGACCTCACCGGAGTCCCGGAGGGGGCCAAGGTGGATCCACCCGGATGCCTGCCGCCGCCGCAGAACTACGGCCCGGACGGGACTGCGATGGTGGTCGGCACGGACAACGACAGCCGGGCCACGATCTCGGTCGAACTCGTCGCTGTCACCGACGACCTGGCCGCCTACCGCGACCGTCTCGTCGAATGTCCCGTCGTCGCGGCGACCCGCCGGGGCGTCACCGCCACGGTGACGACCACGGTCGACCCGTCGGCGCCGCCGGCCGCCGCGGGGGTGGCGACCCTCGCGTTCACCCGCACCGTCCGCTCGGGCGAGGGCCGGGAGGTGGTCACCCAGTCGATGACCAGCCGGATCGCCCAGGTCGACGACGTGCGGGTGCTGGTGACGTACATGTCCTTCGGTGCGGGGCCCGCCGACACCGCCACCCTGGGCCGGGTGTTCGAGGCGAGCGTGGAGCGCGTGCGCGTCGGCTGACGCGGCACGCTACCAGCCGGAACCGACATCGGGCGGCCGGAACTCCTGCGGCCGCAGTACTTGTCCACAACCGGAGCGCTCGTCCCCAGATTCCGCGGATCCGGGTCGCGCGGCCCCCGAGGGCACCGGTCGTCGGGGACAGTCGGCGCATGACCACATCGACTTCCTCGCCCCGGCCGCTGCGACTCGCCGATCCGGGGGATCTGATCGCCGCCGTGCCGGCCATGCTCGGCTTCCTGCCCGCACGGTCGCTGATCGTGCTGAGCCTCGCGTCCGATGCCGGCGGCGGGCGCGACGGTGCCCGGTCCGCGACCGTCGGCGCCGTCATGCGCCACGACCTGATCCTGCCGCCCGGCGAGGACGATCCGGTGCCGGCTGCGATGCGCGACGTCTTCGACCGATTCGGTGCGCTCTGCGATCGGGAGGGCGCCGACGCCGTGCTCGTCGTCCTCGTCGACGACCGTCTCGACCACCCCGACGCCCCCGCCGTCGCCGCGGCCTGCCGACTGCTCGACGACTTCGCCGTCCGCCTCGACCGGCGCGGGGTTCGCATCGCCGGAGCACACGCCGTTTCCGAGGTCGCTTGCGGCAGAACATGGTTTGCGCTCGTCGGCGGTGCGCGCGGGACGGTCCCGGACCCGCAGGCCTCGCCCGTCGCCGCCGCCCGCGTCTTCGAGGGCGGGGCGATCCGGCGGTCCCGCGCCGAACTCGCCGATCTGCTCACCCCGCTGCCGATGCCCGGGCGCATGCAGGTTGCCGACCACATCGACGAGGCGATCGACGCGCGTGACCTCGCCTACGAACTCGCCGTCCGCGCCGGCGGCCGCGACCGCGCCGACCGTCAGGAACTCGAGGCCGTGCTGGCCCACATCGCCCGGCACGACGACGGCGCCGAGCTGCTCGCCCCCGAGCTTGCCGAACTCGCCGTCCTGCTGTCCAATTCGACCGTGCGCGACGCCGTGATGGCCCTCGCGGCGGGCGCCGAGGCCGACACCGCCGAACGGTTGTGGGTCACGCTCACCCGGCGTCTCCCGGACCCGGAACGAGCCGAGGCCGCCGCCCTCGTCGGCTACAGCGCGTACGTTCGGGGCGACGGACCGCTCGCCGGGGTGGCCCTGGGGGTCGCACTCGAGTCCAACCCGCGGCACCGGCTCGCCGACCTCCTCGACCAGGCCCTGCAGGCCGGGCTGCGGCCGCACACCGTGCGCGGCCTCGCCGACACCGGCTACGAGATCGCCGCGCGGCTCGGGGTGCGAATGCCCCCGCCCGCACCGGCGGCGTGACCGCCGGGACGGCGCCGGCTCAGCGCCGTGCCGCGTGCGACCGGTCGCCGAGTTCCTGCAGGTAGACCCACGCGTCGGCGACGATCTCGTCGAGGCTCGTGTGCTGCGGCTTCCAGCCCAGTTCCTCGACGGCGCGGCGGCTCGACGCGATCAGCACGGCCGGATCCCCGGCGCGCCGGGGTGCATCGACCACCGTGATCGGCAGGCCCGTCACTCGGCGGCACGCCTCGATGACCTCCCGGACGGTGAAACCCTCGCCGCTCCCGAGGTTGTAGACGGCGTGCTCGCCGGGCCGGGCGGCCGCCAGTGCCAGCAGGTGGGCGTCGGCGAGGTCCTTGACATGGATGTAGTCCCGCACCGCCGTGCCGTCCTTGGTCGGCCAGTCGGTGCCGAACACCGAGATGTGCTCGCGCTGGCCGAGAGCCACCTGCAGCACGAGCGGAATCAGGTGCGTCTCGACCACGCGGTTCTCGCCGGCACCGTGGTATGCGCCCGCGACGTTGAAGTAGCGCAGGCTCGTCGCGGCCAGACCGTACGCCTGCGTGTACGACGAGATCGCATGGTCGATGGCGAGTTTCGTGGCGCCGTACGGGTTGGTGGGCCGGGCGGGTGCATCCTCGGTGATCGGTACCCGGTCCGGCTCGCCGTACGTCGCCGCCGTCGACGAGAACACCAGCCGCGGTGTTCCCGAGGCGCGGATCGCGTCCAGCAGGGCGAGGGTCGCGACGACGTTGCCGTGCCAGTACTTGTCCGGATGCTCGACGGACTCGCCGACCAGGGACTGGGCCGCGAAGTGCAGCACCCCGTCGAACCGGGGCTGTGCACCGCCGCCGAGCACCTCCGCGGCCGCGGTCGCGATGTCGCCCTCGACGAACTCCGCGCCGGCCGGGACGGCGTCGGCGTTGCCGGTGGACAGATCGTCGAGGATCACCACCTCGTGACCCTGCTCGAGCAGCACCGTGCTGCAGACGCTGCCCACATAGCCGGCACCGCCGGTAACCAGAAGCCTCACGCTGGGACCCTTCTTCGCCGGCCCGCGCGGGGCCGGCGAAGAAGGGGCCTGTCTCAGACCTGCTTCACCTGCACCGCGTGGGCCATCTCGTCGGAAAGTTCGAAGCCGTCGTGGCCGGGCACGTTGATGACCACCGACCCCGGCTTCGTCTCGACTGTAACGCGTGCGTCGGGGACGATCCCCGCCTCACGCAGCCGCCCGATCACCTCGTGATCGGACTGCACGTACTCCGCCAGCCGGCGCACGACCACGGCGGTCGGCTTGCCCGGCGGGATCTCGGTGAGCCGCACCAGCCGCTCGTCCGCCGCGGCCGGGCGGTCCAGGCCGAGCTGGTCCAGTCCCGGAATCGGATTGCCGTACGGCGAGGTCGTGGGGTTGTGCAGCACCTCGACGAGGCGGCGCTCGACCTCCTCGCTCATCACGTGCTCCCAGCGGCATGCCTCGGCGTGCACGTTCTCCCAGTCGAGACCGATCACATCCACGAGCAGCCGCTCGGCGAGCCGATGCTTGCGCATGACCGACACCGCCAGGTCGCGGCCCTTCTCGGTCAGCTCGAGGTGCCGGTCGCCTGCCACGCGCAGCAGCCCGTCCCGCTCCATCCGGGCGACGGTCTGGCTCACGGTCGGTCCGCTCTGTTCCAGGCGTTCGGCAATGCGCGCACGCAGCGGCACGACGCCCTCTTCCTCCAAGTCGTAGATCGTCCGGAGGTACATCTCCGTGGTATCGACCAGGTCCTTCACTCTCACACCCCTTCGTCTGCGGCCGATTCTAACCGGGCGAAACCCCCGGCGGGCGCACCTCGCGCGGCGCCGCCCGGCGGGGCCTGCGGCAGGCGCGCCGGGGCCCTGCGGCACTCGCATCGCCCCGGACGGCGCAGTAGCTTTGTGGCCATGACCACGACCTCCGCCGCGACGGGCGATCCGACACATCCGAGCGGCGACCGAGTGGTGGTGTGGAGCCCGGACTTCCTCGACTACCGGTGGGGCCCGACTCATCCCATGAATCCCACCCGGCTCGATCTCACGATGGCACTGTCCCGCGGCCTCGGCCTGCTCGAGGGGGTGGAGACCCTGCGTCCGCCGGCCGCGACCGACGCCGAGCTGCTGCGCATCCACACCCCTGCCTACGTCGAGGCCGTCAAGCACGCCGGCAGCCTGCCGCCAGGTTCGACCGCCGGGGCGGAGGCCCCGCACGGTCTCGGCACCGAGGACAATCCGATCTTCCCGCGCATGCACGAGGCCAGTGCCGTCCTCGCAGGCGGCACCCTCGCCGCCGCCCGGGAGATCGCCGCCGGCCGCACCCGGCGGGCGGTGAGCATCGGCGGTGGGATGCACCATGCGATGGCGGACTGGGCCGCCGGATTCTGCGTGTACAACGACGCCGCCATCGCCATCTCGTGGCTCCTGGACAACGGCTTCGACCGGATCGCCTACATCGACGTCGACGCCCACCACGGCGACGGGGTGCAGCACGCCTTCCTGAGCGATCCCCGGGTGCTCACCGTCTCCATCCACCAGCACCCCGCGACGCTGTGGCCGAACACCGGCTGGTCCAGCGAGGTCGGCACCGGCGCCGCCGAGGGGACCGCGATCAACCTGCCGGTCCTGCCCGGCACCGTCGACGCGCTGTGGCTGCGCGCATTCCACGCCGTCGTCCCCGCCGCGGTCGCGACGTTCCGGCCGCAGATCATCATCAGCCAGTGCGGTGCCGACAGCCACCGGGAGGATCCGCTGGCCGACCTCTCGTTGACCGTCGACGGCCAGCGCGCGGCGTATCTCGCCATGCGCGAGCTCGCGGACCGGCACTGCGAGGGCCGGTGGCTCGCGGTGGGCGGAGGCGGCTACGGGCTGGTGCGGGTGGTGCCGAGATCCTGGACCCACCTGATCGCAGCCGTACTCGACCGCGAGATCGACCCCGCCACCCCGATCCCCGACGAGTGGCGCGAGCGGGTCGCCGCGATGGCGCCGGGGGTCGATCTGCCGACCGTGATGGGGGAGGGCGGCGACGTGGCGTATCTGCCGTGGGACGGCCCCGGCGGTACCCCCGAGACCGGCGTCGCATCGTTCGATCGTGCCCTCAGCCGCGTCGACTCGGCCATCGTCGCCACCCGCCGGGCCTGCTTCCCGCTGCTCGGCCTGGACCCGGAGGACCCGCGTGACTGAATCCGAGAACACGGCCCACGGCCCCGCGGTCACCGCGGGGCAGACCCCCGACGGCGACGCCGCCGGCGAGCCGGTCGATGCCGCCGCCGGCGAGCCGGTCGATGCCGCCGCCGGCGAGCCGGTCGATGCCGCCGCCCGCGCACAGGCGGAGAAGGAGGCCGCCCGCGAGCGCGCACTCGCCGTCGCCCGCAACTACCCCAAGCACTGGGTGGCGGACGTCCTCGCCGCCGACGGCAAGGCCGTGCACCTGCGTCCCATCGTCCCCGAGGACGCGGACCTGCTCGTGGACTTCCACAGCAAACTCTCCGAGCGCACCCGCTATCTCCGCTACTTCGGCCCCTACCCGACGATGTCGAAACGGGACCTGTTCAACTTCACCGTCGTCGACCACCACCGGCGGGTCGCGTTCGTGGCCCTGCTCGGCGGGGAGATCATCGCGGTCGGCCGCTACGAGGGTCTGCCCGAGGGCGACGGCCTGTCCGCCGAGGTCGCATTCACCGTCGCCGACGCGCACCAGGGCCGCGGCCTCGGTCCGATCCTGCTCGAGCACCTCGCCGGGGCCGCCGCCGAGAACGGCCTCCACACCTTCGTCGCGGAGGTGCTGGCCGAGAACCGCAACATGGTGACCGTGTTCCGGGAGGCCGGCTACCAGGTCAGCCGCAGTTTCGAGGGCGGCGTGGTGCGACTCGAGTTCGCCATCGACCCCACCGAGGCGCTGGTGTCGGTGCGCAACGCCCGCGAACGCGCCGCCGAGGCCCGCAGCGTTCGCAACCTGCTCAGCCCGGGCAGTGCCGCCGTCATCGGCGCGTCCACCGACAGCCGCAAGGTCGGCAACGCGGTCCTGGTCAACATGCTGCGCAGCGGCTTCACCGGCCCGGTCTATCCGGTCAACGCCGAGCACCGCTCGGTGCGTGGCGTGCGGGCCTATCCGACCGTCCGTGACATCCCCGACGACATCGACCTCGCGATCGCGGCGGTCCCGGCCGACGCCATCGACGCGGTGCTCGACGACTGCCTCGCCAAGGGCGTCAAGGCGTTGCTCGTCGTGTCGTCCGGCTTCGGCGAGACCGGTCCGGAGGGCCGGGTCGCGGAACGCCGCCTCGCCCACGCGGCCCGGGCGCACGGCATGCGGCTGATCGGGCCGAACGCGCTCGGCGTCGCCAACAACGATCCGGAGATCCGCCTCAACGCCACCCTCGCGCCCGTGCTGCCCGCGGCCGGCAACGTCGGCTTCTTCTGCCAGTCCGGCGCGCTGGGCATCGCGATCCTCGACGAGGCGGCCAAGACCGGCGTCGGCCTGTCCTCGTTCGTCTCTGCCGGCAACCGCGCCGACCTGTCGGGCAACGACCTGCTGCAGTACTGGGACACCGATCCGGCCACCGAGGTGGTGCTGCTGTATCTCGAGAGCTTCGGCAATCCGCGCAAGTTCTCGCGTATCGCGCGGCGCGTGGCCCGCAGCAAGCCGATCGTCGCCGTCAAGAGCGGCCGCCACGCCGTGCCCCCGGTCCTCGCGGCCCGCACGGGGGAGATGGACGACACCATCGTGCGGGACCTGTTCGAGCAGGCCGGCGTCGTGCAGGTGGGTTCGATCGCGCAGTTGTTCGACTCCGCCCTGTTGTTCGGCTACCAGCCGCTGCCCGCCGGCCCCCGCGTCGCGGTGGTGGGCAACTCCACGGCCCTCGGCGTGCTCGCCGTCGACGCCGCCCGCAGCGAGGGCCTGCACGTCGGTGAACCCGTCGATCTGGGGGCGGCGGCCTCGCCGGAACAGTTCGCGGCAGCCGTCGCCCACGCGCTCGAGGCGGCCGATGTCGACGCGGTGATCGCGGTGTTCGTGCCCCCGGTCGCCGTGACGGTCGAGCCGTACGCGCAGGCCCTGCGCGACGCCGTCGCCGGCACCGACAAGCCGGTGCTGACGACGTTCCTCGCCACCGAGGGCCTGCCCGACGTGCTCGCCGTGCGCGGACCGGACGGCCACCCCACCCGGGGTTCGGTGCCGTCGTATCCGGGGCCCGAGCGGGCGGCGCTCGCGCTGGCCCGGGCGTGGCGGTACGCCAAGTGGCGCAGCCGTCCGGCGTCCCAGGTCGTCCGTCCGGCGGGCATCGAAGCCGACAAGGCCCGCACCCTGGTCGAAGGGTGGCTGGCGACGTCGCCGGAGGGACGCTGGCTCTCGGACACCGAGGCGGCGCTGCTGCTCGCGTGCTACGGCGTGCACATCGCCGAGTTCCGGGCGGTGACCACGGCCGACGAGGCCGTCGCCGCCGCGGAGGAGATCGGGTTCCCCGTCGCGGTGAAGGCGACCGGCGCCCACTGGCGGCACCGGCCGGACCTGAGCGGGGTGCGGCTGGATCTGCTCGGGCCCGAGGCGGTGCGGATCGCGTACCGTGACCTCGCCGCGGTCTCCGGGGAGCCGTTGCTGCACGTGCAGAAGATGGCCACCAAGGGCATCGGTTGCGTCGTGCAGGTGCAGGACGACCCGTCGTTCGGGTCGCTGATCTCGTTCGGTCTCGCCGGGGTCATCTCCGACCTGCTCGGCGACCGCGCTTTCCGGGTCCTGCCGGTCACCGAGGACGAGGCGGTCGAGCTGATAGACGCACCCAAGGCGGCGCCGCTGCTGTCCGGCTACCGCAACACCGAGCCGGTCAGCAAGGCCGCGCTCGTCGACCTGGTCCAGCGCATCTCCGCTCTCGCCGACGATCTGCCGGAGGTGCGGGAGATCGCGTGCGAACCGGTCCTCGCGTCTCCCACGGGCGCGGAGATCACCGACGCGCACCTGCGGATCGGCCCCGAGCCGCACCCCCTAGACCTCGGCCCCCGCCGGCTGCGCTGACCTCGGCCCCCGCCGGCTGCGCTGACGGCCGCGGCGGTCCGCGGACGCGAAGATCCCCGAGAACCCAGCCCGGTTCTCGGGGATCGTCCGGCCGACTGCCCGGTCAGCTGGCGTAGGCGCGGAGGCGTTCGGCGCGATCGCCCTCGCGGAGCTTGCCCATCACTTCCCGCTCGATCTGGCGGACCCGCTCACGGGAGAGGCCGAACAGCTTGCCGATCTGGTCGAGGGTGCGGGGCTGGCCGTCGTCGAGGCCGTAGCGCAGCCGGATCACCTGCTGCTCGCGCTCGTCCAGGGTGGCCAGGACGCTGCGCACGTCGCTGTGCAGCAACCCGGCGATCACCGCGTTCTCCGCGGACGTCGCCTCGGCATCCTCGATGAAGTCGCCGAGCGGGGCCTCCTCGTCGTTGCCGACCGGCATGTCCAGGCTCACCGGGTCGCGGCTGTGGTCCAGCAGGTCGCCGATCTTCTCGACCGGGATACCGGACTCCGCGGACAGTTCCTCGTCGGTCGCCTCCCGGCCGAGCTGCTGATGCAGTTCCCGCTTGATCCGGGCCAGCTTGTTGACCTGCTCGACGAGGTGGACGGGGAGCCGGATCGTGCGGCTCTGGTCGGCCATGCCGCGGGTGATGGCCTGCCGGATCCACCAGGTGGCGTAGGTCGAGAACTTGAAGCCCTTGGCGTAGTCGAACTTCTCCATGGCGCGGATCAGGCCGAGGTTGCCCTCCTGGATCAGGTCCAGCAGGGGCATGCCGCGGCCGGTGTAGCGCTTGGCCAGGGACACGACCAGACGCAGATTCGCCTCGAGCAGGTGACTGCGGGCGGCCTGACCGTCACGCACGACGATCGCCAGGTCGCGCTTCTTCGCGGCGGTGAGCCGCTTCTTGGTCTCCAGCAGATGCTGGGCGTACAGGCCGGCCTCGATCCGCTTGGCCAGTTCCACCTCGTCCGCAGCGCTCAGCAGGGCCGTGCGGCCGATCCCGTTCAGATAGACGCGGACCAGGTCCGCGGCCGGGCTCTGGCTGTCGAGGTCGGAATCGACGCGGGCGGTGGTATCGGGGCGTGCCATGACGTGCCTCCTCATCGGTGGTGTCTCGATGCGTTCAACGCGCAGGACCCCTGGGAAAGTTCCCGGAGTTCCTCCGTGGGAACCGCCCTGACCTGCGTATATGGCGAACAGGTCCTGAGAAGTTGCTGAGAACACACCACCGGGGGAACCGGCGGGTAACTTTCCGGCCCGCCGGGCCGCCCTACCGGACGGGTTCGACGAGTCCGTGCCGGACGAGCGCCTGCACCAGGGGGACCGCCTGCCCGGCCAGCGCCTGCTCGTCCTCGTCGTGCGCGGCGGCGAGCAGCGCCACCAGCTCCGACAGCGGCAGGCCGTCGGCCCGCATCCCCGCCAGCAGGGCCGCTGCGGGATCGTCCACCTCGTGCTGCCAGTTCGGGCCGCCGCCGCGGTGCACGCGCGTCACCACCTGCCGCCAGCCGTCCGCACCCGGCAGGTACACGCGCTCCAGGGCGGTGTCGGGCCGGACGACGAACCGCGCCTCGAGGACGTCGTGGTCGCGCAACCACGCCAGCCGCTCGAAGTAGCCGACGGCCTCCGCCCCGAGCGGGTCGGTGAAGCCGTGCCGCAGGTCCTCGGCGAGCACGTCGCTGGGCGCGTCGGTGCGCCGCAGGTAGACGAACCCGAAGCCGATGCCCTCGACCCGGTGCCGCTCGAAGTGGTCCAGCCAGGCCTCGGCGCGCGCCGCCACCGCCGGATCCCGCGGGTCGGCGTCGCCGTCACGCAGCCACGTCCCCACGTAGAGGGCCGGGTCGGCGACGTCGCGCTGCACGATCCACGCATCGACCCCGTGGGCGGGCAGCCAGGAGGCGATCCGGCGTCGCCAGTCCTCGTCCTCGACGTGCACCCACGAGGCCAGCATCGCCGCGGTCCCACCCGGGTTCAGGTGCTCGGCGGCGCGGGAGACCATCAGCTCGCTCGCGCCGTCGAGGTCCAGGCCCGAGTCCCGGTAGGTGTGCTCGACCCGTCCGGTGCTCACCACGAACGGCGGGTTCGCGATGATCCGGTCGAAGCGGCGGCCGGCCACCGGCTCGAACCACGATCCCTCGAGCAGTTCGACCTCGACCTCGTTGAGCGCGGCCGTGGCGGCGGCCAGATCCAGTGCCCGCGGGTTGACGTCGGTGGCGGTGACGGTGCCGGCGAAGTCGGTGGCGCGCACGGCCTGTACGCCGCAGCCGGTGCCCAGGTCCAGCACCGAGCCGACCGGGTCGGTGGGCATGGCCTGCAGCAGCGACAGCGAGGCGTGCCCGACCCCGAGCACGTGGTCCTCGCGGGTGGGCCGGGGGCGCATCGCCCCGTCGAGGTCCGACAGCATCCAGCGGGTGCCGGTGCCGGCGTCGAGCGGTCGCAGATCCAGCGCCGCGCGCACGCCGTCGCCGTCGCGTTCGAGCAGCCCGGCCGCGAGCGCCGTCGCCACGTCGACCGGGGCGAGCGCCGCGGCCACCTCCGCAGCAGGCAGCGTGTCGCACACCAGGAACAGGCGCACGAGGGTGCCGAGATCACCACCGCCCGTCGCGGCCCGCCGCACCGGCACGGGCTCGCCCCGGCCGAGCGCGGCGTGCGCGTCGGGGCCGAGCAGCTCGAGCAGCGTGTCGGTGTCGAACCGGGCGCGCGTCAGCGCCGTGCGCAACGGGGGGCAGATCGAAAGCAGCAGGTCGCGGTCCACCCCCGCATTCTGGCAGCACCCCGAGGCCGCGTCGCCGGGGACCGGGGAGCCGGGTCAGCCCTCGATGATGCGGGGCTGCGGGCCCTCCAGGGCGGTGGTCCCGTCCCCGCGGCCGTCCCAGCGGCTGGGCTCGTCCTTCGACCGCGGCGGCCGATCGTTGGCGATGAGCACCGCCACCCACGGCAACGGGACGGACAGGGCGAGGATGCCCACCGAGAGCCAGGGATTGGCGAACGCCGCGTAGGCGAGGGCGGCAAGGATCATGGCGGGGATGCGGAAGGACATGAGCGTGAGGTACTTGCGGACCCGCGCACGGTGCTGGTCCTCCAGCGACAACGCCGCCTCGGTGATCAGAACCGGTTTCTCGGGTGACCCGTCGTCGTAGTCCCCATTGAAACCCGGAGTTCTCGACATCCCTCTACTGTCCCACTCGCGCGCGCGGAATGCACATGCGCATCTGCACCGGGGGTGCGGCATCATGTAACGGTGAGCACCGACATCAAGGAACGGCCGGATACCACCACCGACGAAACCACCGACGACGACACTCCCAAGTTCTTCCACTACGTCAAGAAGGACAAGATCGCCGAGAGCGCGGTCATGGGCACCCACGTCGTCGCGCTGTGCGGCGAGGTCTTCCCGGTGACGCGCTCCCCGAAACCGGGGTCACCGGTGTGCCCGGAGTGCAAGAAGGTCTACGAGGGCCTGCGCAGGGGCGACTGATCGACGGTCTCGTCCGGAGCCGCCGGGGCGTGTTCGCCGGCGGCCTTCTCCGCTGCGCGCGGGTGCGGAGCGTCCACGGGGCACGACTCCGGTTCCCGCTGGTCCGGCCTCATGATGTCCGGTAGCCGGATCGGGATCGGCGCCGTCCCGAGCCGCCGGGTCAGGCCGGTCACTGCCGCCGCCGCCGGCGAGGGCGCCGCGGCGGCCCGTTCGGCCAGCCACCGGCGCATCTGCTCGATGCGGGTCTCGCGGGCGGGCCAGAACTCCTGCACGGTCGCGTTGAACTCGGCACCCAGCACGACGGCGAAGCCGAGGAAGAAGGTGAACAGCAGGAACGCGATCGGGGTGGCGAGCGCGCCGTAGGTGTAGCCGGTCCCGGAGACCCACCGCAGATACCAGCGCAGTCCCGCGCTCGACGCCATGAAGAACGTGCCCGCGAGGATCGCGCCGCCCAGCAGCCGATGCCACGGCAGCGATCTCGGCAGCGCCACCTTGTACAGCGTCGTCAGGCCCACGAGCAGCAGCAGTCCCACGCCGGGGTAGTAGAACGTGTCCAGCAGCCGGGTGCCGAGGTCGTACCACGCCGCTGGCAGCGCGCGTCCGATCATGGTCGGCCCGAGCGCGACGAGTGGCAGCGTGAACACCGCCAGCACGAGGAACACCACGTACAGCAGCAGCGCGAAGAACCGCTGCCAGACGGGATGCCGGTGATCGTGCTGGTCGTGTGCCTCGTCGATCGAGTCCACGAACGTCGAGATCGCCGACGAACCCGCCCAGAGCGACAGCAGGAACCCGAGGGACATCACGTCGGCGCGTCCCCGCAGCAGCACGTCCTGCACCGTGGGCCCGATGATGTCGTCGACGACGCTCTCGCTGAACATCGTGCGGCTGAACGTGACGATCTTGGACTGGATGATCTCCACCGTGTCCGGCCCGAACCACCCGGCCACGTACCCGAGACTGCCCAGCAGGCCCAGCAGCAGCGGGGGCAGCGACAGCGTCTGCCAGAAGGCGGCGGCTGCGGCCTTGCTGAAGATGGAGTCGTCCCACGCCTTGGTCGCCGTGCGGGCGATCACCTGCAGGCCGCGATGCACCGGCCGCCGTCGCGGGCTCGATGCGGCGGTGGATCCGGCCGGTGGGGATATCTCGCTCATGGGTACTTCCAGCATTCCTGACGACACGCCGCGGTGCGCGGCGGCGGGCCGACGGGACCGCGAATTCTGTCATGATCGTCTCCTGTCGCCCGCGTCACGGACGGCGGTTCGGATGCGGGCCGGGCTCGCGGGCCGGGATAGGCTGCTCGACGGCCGTCGCCCGCCCGGCGACCGCACGGCGGTGCCCGTTCGCCGCCCGGCGACGTCGCCGTAGAGCGAAACCACCTGCACGACCGGAGAAGGAGCACGAGTAGCCGGTGAGCACCGAGACCCTCGGAACAGCGTCCTCCGCCCCCGCCGGACAGCTGCGCGCCTGGCAGCGCCGGGCCCTCACGAAGTACCTCGCGACGGGTCCGCGGGATTTCCTCGCCGTCGCGACCCCGGGCGCCGGTAAGACCACGTTCGCGCTGCGCGTCGCGAGCGAGCTGCTGCGCGACCGCACCGTCGACCAGGTGACGGTCGTCGCCCCGACCGAGCACCTCAAACACCAGTGGGCCGCCTCGGCCGCCCGCTCCGGCATCGCGCTGGACTCGAACTTCACCAACTCCACGGGCCAGACGTCGAGCGACTTCCACGGCGTCGTGGTGACCTATGCACAGGTCGCCTCGCATCCGTTCAAGCATCGGGTCCGCACCGAGGCGCGCCGCACCCTGGTGATCCTCGACGAGATCCACCACGGCGGCGACGCCAAGAGCTGGGGCGAGGGCATCCGGGAGGCGTTCGGCGACGCCACCCGCCGCCTCGCCCTGACCGGAACACCGTTCCGCAGCGACGACAGCGCCATCCCGTTCGTGGTGTACGAACCGAACGCCGACGGTCTCATGCAGTCCAGGGCCGACCACGCGTACGGCTACGCCGACGCGCTCGCCGACGGCGTCGTGCGCCCGGTGGTGTTCCTCGCCTACTCCGGTGAAGCCCGGTGGCGCAACAGCGCGGGGGAGGAGTACTCGGCGCGGCTCGGCGAGCCGCTCAGCGCCGAGCAGACCGCCCGGGCGTGGCGGACCGCGCTCGATCCCGCCGGCGACTGGATCCCGGCCGTCCTCACCGCCGCCAACACGCGGCTCGAGCAGCTGCGCCAGGGCGGGATGCCCGACGCGGGCGGATTGGTCATCGCCAGCGACCAGACGGTGGCCCGCGCGTATGCCAGGATCCTCGAGCAGCTCACCGGCGAGGCGCCCGCACTCGTCCTGTCCGACGACCCGACGGCCTCCGGGCGCATCTCGGAGTTCGATGCGAGCACCCAGCGCTGGATGGTGGCGGTGCGAATGGTGTCCGAAGGCGTCGACGTGCCGCGGCTCGCGGTGGGCGTGTACGCCACCAGCGCGTCGACGCCGCTGTTCTTCGCCCAGGCCATCGGCCGGTTCGTGCGATCGCGCCGCAAGGGCGAGACCGCGAGCGTGTTCCTGCCGTCCGTGCCGGTGCTGCTCGATCTCGCCAGCCAGCTCGAGGCCCAACGGGACCACGTGCTCGGCAAGCCCCACCGCGAGAAGGAGGGCTTCGACGACGACCTGCTCGCCGACGCCAACCGGCGCAAGGACGAACCCGGCGAGGAGGAGAAGGCCTTCACCGCGCTCGGCGCCGACGCCGAGCTCGACCAGGTGATCTACGACGGCTCCTCGTTCGGCACGGCGACGTTCGCCGGCAGCGAGGAGGAAGCCGACTACCTGGGGCTTCCCGGGCTGCTCGACGCCGAACAGATGCGGGCGCTGCTGCGCCGCCGCCAGCAGGAGCAGCTGGACAAGCCGGCCTCCCCGCCCACCCCCGTCCCGCCGCCGCAGGTGGCCGAGCGGGTGGCGACCGCCGACTCGCTGGCCCGGCTGCGCAAGGAACTGAACTCGCTCGTCGCCATGCACCACCACCGCACCGGCAAGCCGCACGGGGTCATCCACGGGGAGCTGCGGCGGCAGTGCGGCGGCCCGCCGACCGCGATCGCCACCGCCGAGCAGCTCGGCGACCGCATCGCCCTGCTGCGTCAGTGGTGAGCCGGCCGACGGTGAACCGGCCGACGGCACACTCCCGGAACGGCGAAACGGGCGACCACTCGCGGTGGTCGCCCGTTTCGGGTCGGGTCTCGGAGTCGGTCGGCTCCGGAACGGTGGATCAGACGGCGGCTTCGGCGTCGGACTCGGTCACGATCGTGGCGCCGAGTTCACGCAGCCGGTCGGTGTGCTCCTTGGCGTGGTGGCCGCAGAAGAGCAGCTCGCCACCGGTGGCAAGGACGGCACGGACGCGAGCGGCTGCACTGCACCGATCGCAGCGGTCTGCGGCGGTCAACTTCGGGCTGGTCAACGTTCCGGGCATGACTCCTCCAAACTGGCCACCACTGTCGTCGGTTGCCTGGGGTCTGGTCCGCCGCACCGGGCCGGCGCGGTGGATCTACTGTGTCAGACGATTCCCGTTCATGCGTTGTTCCAATCCTCCGGAAATCGTGTCGCGTTTCACCCCGGAACCGGCCGAATGCCGACGACGTGCGGTTTCGCGGCTGCGGGTGTTCGCTCACAGCGCAGAGCCCTCGGCGCCGTCGCGGGCCCGGAACGGCCGTCGAGAGGGGGCGCGGTGACAGATCGGCTGGTACACATCTGCGCGCGGGCCGACTGGGAGCGGGCGCAGCACAGCGGGGCGTTGACCCCAGAGTCGCTCGCCGCGCAGGGGTTCGTGCACCTGTCGGCCCCGGAACAGGTGCACCTGCCGGCGAACCGGTTGTTCGCCGGCCGCACGGACCTGGTGCTGTTGCACATCGACCCGGCCCGGCTCGTGGACGAGGTGCGGTTCGAGCCGGGGGTGCCGGGCGATCCGGCGGGGATGGCGTTCCCGCACCTCTACGGTCCCCTCCCCGTCGCCGCGGTCACCGCAGTCGTCGACTACCTCCCCGACGAAAACGGACGGTTCGGACATCTCTGACGGTGCGCCGTCACCCGTGTCCGCCGTGAGCCCTACTCTGGCGGCATGAACGTCGAAGTGACGCCGCTTCCCGGGATCGGTGTGCGCAAGGACTTCGAGCTGGCGTCGGGTCGTCGGATCGGGGTCATCACGCATCGGGACGGCCATTCGGACCTGATCATCTCGAAGGCAGACGATCCCGACGCCTGCGCCGCCTCGCTACCGCTGACCGTCGAGGAGGCGGCCACACTGAGCAACCTGCTCGGCGCGCCCCAGCTCGTCGCCCAGCTCCAGGAGGACCACCGGGAGCTGCCCGGGATCATCACCCGGCAGCTGCACATCCACGACGGCTCCCGCTTCGACGGGGCGGTGCTCGGGGACACGGCGATGCGGACCCGCACGGGCGTGTCCGTCGTCGCGGTGATGCGCGCGGGGCAGGTGACGCCGTCACCGGGACCGGACTTCGTGCTCACCGGGGGAGACATCCTCGTCGCCGTCGGCACCGCCGACGGGCTGGACGCCGCGGCCAGGATCCTGCGCAACGGCTGACGGATGAACTCGACCACGCTCGCCCTGATCGAACTGGGGGCGGTGTTCTTCGCCCTGGGGGTGCTCGGACGGGTCGCCGCGCGATTCGCCATGTCGCCGATCCCGTTCTACCTCCTCGGCGGTCTGGCGTTCGGCACCGGCGGCTTCGTCCAGCTCGGCGACATCAGCGAATTCAGTCACGTCGCCAGTGAGATCGGCGTGGTCCTGCTCCTGCTGCTTCTCGGGCTGGAATACACGGCCTCCGAGCTCATGACCGGGCTCAAACGTTCCCGCGCGGCGGGTCTGCTCGATCTCGTGCTCAACGCCGCGCCGGGGGCGGCGATCGCGCTGCTGCTCGGTTGGGGTGCGACGGGGGCGTTCGTCCTCGGGGGCATCACCTACATCTCGTCCTCGGGCATCATCGCCAAGACGCTGACCGACCTCGGCCGTCTGGGTAACCGGGAGACTCCCGTGGTGCTGTCGATCCTCGTCTTCGAGGACCTCGCGATGGCGGTATACCTGCCGATCCTGACCGCGGTGCTCGCCGGGGTCAGCCTGATCGGTGGACTCGAGGCCGTCGCGATCGCCCTGGGCCTGGTCACGATCGTGCTCGTGCTGGTGCTGCGGTACGGGCGTTACGTCTCTGCGGTGCTCGACAGCCCGGACAGCGAGACGCTGCTGCTCAAGCTGCTCGGGGCCGCGCTCCTCGTCGCGGGCGTCAGCTCGGCGATGCAGGTGTCGGCGGCGGTCGGTGCGTTCCTGCTCGGCATCGCGATCTCGGGGTCGACCGCCCACAATGCGGCTCGCGTCCTCGAGCCCCTGCGGGACCTGTTCGCGGCGATCTTCTTCGTGTTCTTCGGCCTCAACACCGATCCGACCGCGATCCCCCCGGTGCTGGGGTGGGCGGTGCTGCTCGCCGTCGTCACCGCGCTGACGAAGATCGCCACCGGCTGGTGGGCGGCCCACCGGCACGGCATCGGCACCATGGGCCGGGCCCGCGCGGGCGCCGCACTCATCGCCCGCGGCGAGTTCTCCATCGTCATCGCCGGACTGGCCGTCACCTCCGGCCAGGTGGATGCCGAGCTCGCCGCCCTCGCCTCGGCGTACGTGCTGATCACGGCGGTGCTCGGACCCGTCGCGGCACGGATCGTCGAGCCCGTCACCCGCACCGTGGTGCCCCGGCTACGCGAACGGCCGTCGGCTGCGGAGCCGACGGCCGATCGCCGTGAAGCGGAAGAGTTCTAGACGTCGATCCTCAGTCGAGGTAGTCGCGCAGCACCTGCGACCGCGACGGGTGCCGCAGCTTCGACATGGTCTTCGACTCGATCTGCCGGATCCGTTCGCGGGTGACCCCGTAGACCTGCCCGATCTCGTCGAGGGTCCGGGGCTGACCGTCGGTCAGGCCGAACCGCAGCCGGACGACGCCGGCCTCGCGCTCGGACAGGGTCTCGAGCACCGACTGCAGTTGGTCCTGCAGCAGCGTGAACGACACCGCGTCGACGGCGACCACGGCCTCGCTGTCCTCGATGAAGTCGCCGAGCTGGCTGTCGCCCTCGTCGCCGATGGTCTGGTCGAGGGAGATCGGCTCACGCGCGTACTGCTGGATCTCCAGCACCTTCTCCGGCGTGATGTCCATCTCCTTGGCCAGTTCCTCCGGGGTGGGCTCGCGCCCGAGGTCCTGGAGCAGCTCGCGCTGGATGCGGCCGAGCTTGTTGATCACCTCGACCATGTGCACCGGGATGCGGATGGTGCGGGCCTGATCGGCCATCGCGCGGGTGATCGCCTGGCGGATCCACCACGTGGCATACGTGGAGAACTTGTAACCCTTCGTGTAGTCGAACTTCTCCACCGCACGGATCAGACCGAGGTTGCCCTCCTGGATCAGATCCAGGAATGCCATGCCACGGCCGGTGTAGCGCTTGGCGAGCGAGACGACGAGACGCAGGTTGGCCTCGAGCAGGTGGTTCTTGGCGCGGTTGCCGTCGCGGCAGATCCAGTTCAGGTCGCGGCGCTGCGCGACCGGCAGCTTCTCGCCCTTGTCGGCGTACTCCTGCAGCCGGTAGGTGGCGTACAGGCCGGCTTCGATGCGCTTGGCGAGCTCGACCTCCTCCTCGGCGTTGAGCAGCGCGACCTTGCCGATCTGCTTGAGGTAGGCGCGCACCGAGTCGGCGGAGGCGGTCAGCTCGGCGTCCTTGCGGGCCTGCCGCAGCGCCTCCGACTCCTCCTCGTCCCAGACGAAGTCGCCCGACGCCTTGTCCTTGTCGCTGGGCTCGTCGTCGGCTTCCGTCACCTCTACGACCACGTCCTCGGCACCTTCGAGGTCGGCCTCGGCGACGTCGAGATCCTCGAGCTCGGCTTCCTCGCCCTCGAACTCGTCGCCGGCAGGCTTGCCCGCCTTCTTGGCGGCGGCCTTCTTCGCCGTGGTCTTCTTGGCGGCGGCCTTCTTGGCCGGGGCCTTCTTGGCGGCCGCCTTCTTCGCCGGGGCCTTCTTGGCCGCGGCCTTCTTCGCCGGCCGCTTCGTGGCGGGTGCGGTACCGGTCGTGGTATCCGCGGCGTCCGCGGAGGCTGCCGATTCGTTCGGGGAATCAGCCGTGTGGATTTCGGTGGCTGCCACGTACGCCCTTTCGTGACGAGGTAGTGCGGCGTCGCGCCAGAGTGGTTCCGGCGGAGAGGTCTGTCGGGATCAGGCCGGTTCGCAGCCGGCTGTGCACCATTGTAACGATCGCCGCCACGCGCGATGTGCAGGACTCAGGGGAGTACACCTGTTTTCGCAGCGTAGGCGGCCCCGATGATGCCGGCCGCGTTGCGCAATGCGGCCGGAACGACGGGTGTGCGGTTGGTCAGCAACGGGATCCACTTCTCGTGCTTGCGGCTGATCCCGCCACCGGCGATGAACAGGTCGGGCCACAACAGGGCCTCGAACCGCGACAGCACCAGCGAGACCTCCTTCGCCCACCGCTTGTACGTCCACTCGTTGTTCTCCTTGACCGACGACGCCGCGCGGTGCTCGGCCTCCATCCCGTCGATCTCCATGTGCCCGAACTCGGTGTTCGGCAGCAGATCGCCATTGTGCAAAACCGCCGAGCCGATCCCGGTCCCGAACGTGAGCAGGATGACCACCCCGGACGCGTCCTTGGCCGCGCCGAAGCGGTCCTCGGCGAGGCCGGCGGCGTCCGCGTCGTTCAGGACACTCACCGGGCGGTCGCCCAGAACCGACGAGAACAACGTCCGGGCGTCGGTGCCGATCCACGCCGGATCGATGTTCGCGGCCGTGCGCGCCACGCCGCCCGTCACCACGCTCGGCAGGGTGACCCCCACCGGTCCCGTCCACTGCGCCTCGTCCACGATCCGGGCGACCGTGTCGGCGACGGCCTGCGGGGTGGACGGCTGCGGGGTCAGGATCTTGATGCGCTCGCCCACCAACCGGCCTGTGGACAGATCGACGACGCCGCCCTTGATGCCGCTGCCGCCGACGTCGACACCGAATCCGAGAAGGTCCGGGTCCGGCGTGGCCGGGTGCATCGTCTGCGTCATCTCGCGCTCCCTCTCGTCACCGGAACAGTCACCGCGGGCGACCGCTGTCGTGACGTCACCCTAATCCGAACGTGGCCGCCGCGCGGGTGGTGCCGTGCCGCACAGTGTGTTCGGATACTCGGGTGCCCGACACCCCGGACTCCCGCCCCTCTACGCTGTCCCCCGACGTCACCACGGACCCGGCCCTGCTGCGCGAGATCGCCGTGTCCGTCGCGGCCGAGGCCGCCGGTCACGTGCGCGCCCGGCGGCCCGACCTGTTCCCACCCGCCGACACGGGTACCGACCGCGTCGGCGCGGTGCGGACGAAGAGCACCGACACCGACCCCGTGACGGTGGCGGACACCGAGACCGAGGACCTGATCCGGCGGCTGCTGACCCGGTTGCGGCCGGGCGACGCGATCCTCGGGGAGGAGGGCGGCGCCCACACCGGGTCGAGCGGCGTCCGCTGGGTCGTCGACCCCATCGACGGCACGGTGAACTTCGTCTACGGCATCCCGGCCTACGCGGTGTCGGTGGCAGCCCAGGTCGGGGGGCGGTCCGTGGCGGGAGCGGTGGTCGACGTCGCCGCCGGGGACGTGTACTCGGCCGCGCGCGGGCGCGGAGCCACCCGCACCGACGTCGGCGGAGCGGTGACGCGCCTGCGCTGCAACCCGGTCGACGACGTCGCCCGCGCCCTCGTCGCGACGGGCTTCTCCTACGCGCCGCACCGTCGCGAACGGCAGGGCGCGCTGGTGGCCGAGCTGTTACCGAGGGTGCGGGACATCCGCCGCATCGGTGCGGCCGCCCTGGATCTGTGCATGGTGGCGTCGGGGCGCGTCGACGCCCACTACGAACACGGCCTGCAACCGTGGGACTGGGCGGCCGGTGCGCTGATCGCCGCGGAGGCGGGCGCGTGGGTGCAACTCCCGGCCGGAGCCGGCGACGCCGGCGAGATCACCGTCGCCGCCGCGCCCGGCATCGCGACACAGCTCGCGGACCTGCTCGCCGCGCTCGGCGCCGACGCGCCGATCCCGGCCTGACGGTCCGCGGCGCGCTCAGCAGCGGGCGTCGCGGGCCGCGGCCAGCAGGTCGATGTCGAGCGGCGCGGCGGCCGCGCCCACCGGCGCCTCCCGCAGCGACTGCAGCACCTCCTCGGCGTCGGCGTTGGGCGCGATCTCCTTGGAGTAGGTGCCCAGGGCCAGGTCGACGGTGTCGTCGGCGCGGTCGTCGCGGACGAGTTCGGCGCACGGCGCGACCAGCCACACCGTGCTCGCCGCCGCGGTCCCGGCCGCCCCGAACCTGATCTGGCCGTGACACTGCATGTTCTGGTCGATGTAGACCGGGTCGTTGCCGGCCTGCACATCCGGTGCGCTCGCGAATCCGTATTCGGCCAGCTGGGTTGCCACGTGGGTGGCCTGGCCACGCTCGCCGTTGGCGTTGAACACCCGCACCCGCGTCGCCGCCAGGGGAGCGGGCTCCACGTCGAGCAGGACGGAACGGTCGACCACCTCGCCGAGGGGGGCCGGCTGGGGTCCGCCGGGCTCCGACGGGACGGTCGGCGGGGCGTTGCACGCCACGGTCCTGGACACCGGGTCCGAGCCGGCGAACACCGATGTCCACACCACGATCCCGATCGTCGCCAGGACCGCGAACAGGGCCGCGGCGGGTACGACGCGGCGCCGTGGGAACGGCCGGCCGCGTTCGTCCCGCGCGCGGCCTTCGGTGATCAGGGAAACCACGGCGCCCTGCCTCTCGCATCTCCAAGGGTTGTGTGCGACCACTGTAGAGGGCCTCCCGGTGGGGTCCGCGAAGGTGGGCGACCGGTGGAATGTCTCGAGTTGCTGTGGTGTTGGTGACAATTGACCGACAATTCCCCGGACCGGGTGTATCGGTTACGGCTTCCGTGGGTACTTCCGCTATTGTTCGGCGGCCCAGGTCGTCGAAAGAGGCGACGGCGAGGCTTTCGACAGCGGAAGGCCCGGGTCGTGTTCGGGACCCGGATACGGCCGGTGGGAACTTCCGGAGACGGTCGGGCGTTGCCCGGGCCGAAGGACATGAACAGTGTCCTTCGGCAGGGCACCTGCACGAGGACTAGAGGTAGAGGAAATGGCGACTGACTACGACGCACCGAGGCGAACCGAAACCGATGATGTGTCGGAGGATTCACTCGAAGAACTGAAGGCGCGACGCAACGAGGCGCAGTCCGCCGTCGTGGACGTCGACGAGTCGGACACCGCGGAGTCCTTCGAGCTGCCCGGGGCGGATCTGTCCGGCGAGGAGCTGTCGGTGCGGGTGGTGCCGAAGCAGGCCGACGAGTTCACCTGCTCGAGCTGCTTCCTGGTGCACCACCGCAGCCGGCTCGCGAGCGACGAGAACGGAGTGATGATCTGCCGGGACTGCGCGGCCTGAGTCCTGGAGGGACGGCGCTGACCGGCCGCCCCCGGTTCAGCGTTCGGTCTTGTCGGCACACCCCAAGGCGGCCAGCAGCTCTGCCGGCCGCCTTGTGCTGATCAGCCAGTAGGGGGTGGGGTCGTCCGGGTCGTCCAGCACGACGAGCACCATCGTCCCGATCCACGGGCGGTGCTGGACGTACGCCGCCGGGTCGAGCTGGCGCCCCAGGGCGGCGCTCTTCGCCGACGCCGGCACCACGACACCGCGGGAGATCACCTCGAGCGGCAGGTGCGCCCGGCCGACGATCAACTCCCCGCCCGTCACCTCCAGCCGCAGCCGGGACAGCCACACGAGCGCCCAGACAGGGAACGGCAACAGCAGCACGTACGGCAGCCAGGCGTACAGGCCGGGCGCCCCCATGTGCAGTTCCGCGGCCAGCAGCGCCGCGACGCCCAGGCCTAGGGGCCACCACCACAGCGGCACCCACATCCGTTCGGAATAGACCGGTGCGCCGGTCGTCTGCTGCGCATCCGCATCGGGTCGAGAGGTTCGAGACACGTTCATCAGAGTAGTCTCGGTGCACGTGACCGATCTTCCAGCCGTCCCCCTGCTCCGCCTGGACCCGGGGATTCCCTTGCCCGCGCGGGCACACGCCGGCGACGCCGGTGTGGACCTGTGCACCACGGTGGACGTGACCATCGAGCCCGGGCGGCGAGCGCTGGTGGGGACCGGCATCGCGGTGGCCCTGCCCGTCGGCACGGTGGGTCTGATCCATCCGCGCTCCGGTCTGGCCGCGAAGTACGGGCTCTCCGTGGTCAACACTCCCGGGACGGTGGATGCGGGCTACCGCGGGGAGATCAAGGTGTGCCTGATCAACCACGACCCCGACCGCGCGGTCGAACTGCGTCGTGGTGACCGCATCGCGCAACTGCTCGTGCAGAGGGTCGAGCTCGTCGACTTCGTCGAGGTCGGTTCCCTCGACGACACCAGCCGCGGCGCCGGAGGATACGGGTCGAGCGGTGGGCACGCCGGTCTGGTGAAGGAAGGTTCCTGACATGTTCGGACGACGCCGGAAGAACCGGGACGCCGAGGCTCCGGGCCTCGCGGACGAGGGCAACTTCGACTCCGCGCCCGTGGACGACGAGGTGCAGGCGCCCGAGGGCGGTCCCTACGACATCGACGACATCGGCGAGGACGCGGTCGGTAGCCGGCTCGACCTCGGGTCGGTGCTCGTCCCGCTGCCACCGGGCGGGCAGATCCAGGTGGAGATGGCACCGAACGGCCAACCGCAGGCCGTGCATCTGGTGACCCAGCACGGCCGGATCACGGTCTCCGCGTACGCGGCACCGAAGTCCCCGGGGCAGTGGCGGGAGGTGGCCGCCGAGCTCGCCGAGTCGCTGCGCCGCGACAACGCGACGGTGAGCATCGAAAGCGGACCGTGGGGCCGGGAGCTGCAGGGCAGCACCCCGAACGCGGACCTGCGCTTCCTCGGTGTCGACGGCTACCGATGGATGATCCGCTGCGTCGTCGCCGGACCGGCAGGTTCGGTGACGGCCGACTCGCCGCTGGTGGAGACGGCCCGTGCCATCGTCGCCGAGACCGTCGTGCGGCGCGGCCAGGATCCGCATCCGGTGCGGACGCCGCTGCCGGTGGTGCTCCCGAAGGCCCTCGCGGAGCAGCTGGCCGCCGCGCAACAGCAGGCGGCGGCCCAGCAGGCGGCCCAGCAGGCGGCGGCCCAGCAGCCCCTGCCGCCGCAGCAGTCCGCGCAACAGCAGCAGCCCGCGTCACCCCAGCAGCCCGCGCCGCCCCAGCAGCCCGCGCCGCCCCGGCCGCGGCACGGCGAGTCGGGTTCGGCGATGCAGCAGCTCGGCTTCTGACGGTCCGGTCCGCCGGGGTCAGTCCCCGACGCGGCGCAGTGCCTCCAGACAGGTGGCTCCGAGCACGGCGGGATCGGCGCCGATCCCGGCGAGGGTGACGGTGCCCAGCGCGGCCCGCCTCAGGTGCGCACACCATTCCTGCGCGACCGCGAGGGGATGGACCGGGTCGTCCACGGCGGCGGCGATGCCGACCGGCACCTCGACGGTCCGCAGCTCGTCCCGGTCCGGCGCCCGGTAGCGGGACGCCTCGTCGAGCGCCGCCGGCAGGCCCGGCCACTGCGACCGCCAGGAGCGGGCCAGTTCGACCCCGAGCCAGGCGGGGCTGGACGCCACCATCGCCGCGGTGACCGCAGCAAGTCCGTGGGCGCGCAGCTCGCCGGCCGTCCAACGGGCGCTCGCCGCCGCCGGCGCGGCCTCCGGCGAGCCCGTCCACGCCGGCAGGGCTGCGAGCACGCCGACGGTGCGCCCCGGGTGCTCGGCCGCCCACCGCAGCGCGACGGCCGCCCCGAGCGACACCCCGCCCACCAGCACGGGACCGTCGGCGGCGGCGCGCTCGAGTGCATCGACGTAGCTGCCGACCACGCGTGCCGGGTCCGGGTCGACCGCGACGGTGCGTATTCCGGCAGCGGCGAGCGGACCGCCGAACGCCCGCTCCACGAAGCGGGCGTCGGAGCCCGTCCCGGGCAGGACGACGGCGACGAAAGTGCTGGCCCCGGCGTGTTCGGGGGACGTGTTCGCGGAGCGCATGGTCTGATCCTGCCGGACCCGTCCGAGCAGGTGGGAACCCGAGTGGTTGCCCTGTGCGGATAGGTCTACAGTGGCCCTCAGGAAAGCCCCATGCGCGGCCCGCGATCCGTGCCGCGCCCTTCTCAGGAGCACGCTATGGCACCCGCCGCAGCCGGTTACTTCCGCCGACTCACCCGTCGGCTCACGGAAGATCTCGAGCAACTCGACGCCGAGGAGATCGCCGAAACCGCCCAGGCGACGGGTGCCCGCCGCGCCTGCGACTGTGCGCGCGGCGAAGAGGTGACCATGTTCGGTCGTCTCCGCAGTGTCGAGGCGTGCCCGAAGGCCGCCAGCGCCGCCGTCGAGGCGGAACTGTTCGACGGCACCGAGGCCGTCAAGCTCGTATGGATCGGACGTCGCCGCATTCCGGGCATCGAGCCGGGCAAGACCCTGCTGGTGCGCGGGCGCGTCGGCGAGCGTGACGGCTCGAAGGTCATCTACAACCCGTATTACGAACTGCGCGAGCGGGCCTGACCCGAGCGCCGGTGCCCCAGCGCCCGGCGCCGCCCGCGCCCGCGTGGGGCTGTGGCACCCTCGTAGGAGTGAGCGACAAGCAGCAGACGGTCCTGGAACAACTCGGTGGACTCAGCGGGTTGGTCTACTCGACCGTGCCCGTGCTGGTGTTCGTTCCGGTCAACAGCATCTGGGGCCTGACCGCCGCGATCTGGGCGGCCCTCGCCGTGGCCACCGTCATCCTCGTGTGGCGGCTCGTCCAGCGCACCCCCGTCCAGCCCGCGGTCTCGGGGCTCCTCGGCGTGGGCGTGTGTGCGTTCATCGCCTACCGCACCGGCGACGCCAAGGGCTACTTCCTCTTCGGCATCTACACCAGCCTGCTCTATGCCGCCGGTTTCGTCCTGTCCATCCTGGTGCGGCGGCCCCTGGTCGGCGTCATCTGGGGCATGCTCAACGGGCAGGGATCGTCCTGGCGGCGGCATCGCGTCGCCGTGCGCGCCTACGACATCGCGACCGCGGCGTGGGCGCTGGTGTTCGCGGCCCGCTACTTCGTGCAACACGAGCTGTACGACGCCGACCGGACCGGCTGGCTCGCCGTGGCCCGGATCGGTATGGGATGGCCGCTGACCGCGGTGGCGTTGCTCGTGACCTTGTGGGCGGTCCGCCGCGCCGATCGGCTGGTCGAGCCGGCGCCCGAGGCTGTCGACGAGCCCGTCGAGACCGGCCCGGGCCGGGCCGCCGAAGCCGGCCCCGACCAGGACGCGCGCTGACCTGCTAGAGGCCGATGGCCGCCCGCAGTTCCTGCTCCACCTCGGCCGCGGCGACGAACAGCAGTTCGTCGCCGCCTTCGAGCGGATCGTCGGGCTGCGGGACGATGACCCGGCCGCCGCGCAGGATCGTCACCAGGGCCGCGTCCCGGGGCAGTTGCAGCTTGCGCACCGGCTTGCCGGCCAGCACGGTGGTGTCCGGCAGCGTGATCTCGACCAGGTTCGCGCCCTTGCGCAGCGTCATCAGCCGCACCAGGTCGCCGACCGAGACGGCCTCCTCGACCAGCGACGCCAGCATGCGCGGCGTGGACACGGCGACGTCGACGCCCCAGGACTCGTCGAACAGCCACTCGTTGCGCGGATCGTTGACGCGGGCGACGACGCGGGCGACGCCGAACTCGGTGGTGGCGAGCAGGCTCAGCACCAGGTTGGCCTTGTCGTCGCCGGTGGCGGCGATCACCACGTCGTACTGCTCGAGCTGTGCGGCCTCGAGCAGGCTCAGCTCGCACGCGTCGGCGTGCACCCACTTGGCGTCGGGCACGGATTCGGGCTCGACGTGCTCGAGCTTGCGTTCGAGCAGCATCACTTCGTGGTTGTTGCGGATCAGTTCGCGCGCGATGGAGCGCCCGACGGCTCCCGCTCCCGCGATGGCCACCTTCATCGGCGTTCCTCTCGGTGATTCCGGGTCGTGTGTTGCGGCTGCGCCCGCGGGCGCGGCACGGTCAGTCGTCGGCCGCGGGGGGCTGTTCGGCGAGGGCGATCGCCTCGGCGACGGTGCCCGAGACAGCCGCGATGTAGACCTGGTCGTCCGCCTGCAGCACGGTCTTGCGGTCGGGTAGGACCCCGGTGCCGAATCGGATGATGAACGCGACCCTCGAGTGGGTCGCGGCCTCGAACTCGGTGACGTTGCGGCCGATCCAGTCCTCGTGCACCGACACCTCCGCGACGGCGACGGTGCCGGTCGGATCCCGCCACTTGGCGGTCTGGCTCTCATGGGTGAGGTTGTGCAGGAACCTGTCGGTCGTCCACGGCACCGTCGCGACGGTCGGGATCCCGAGTCGCTCGTACACCGCGGCGCGCTTGGCATCGTAGATGCGGGCGACGACGCGCTCGACGCCGAAGGTCTCCCGGGCCACACGGGCGGAGATGATGTTCGAGTTGTCCCCGGAGGAGACGGCGGCGAACGCGTCGGCCCGCTCGATGCCGGACCGCACCAGCACGTCCCGGTCGAAGCCCATACCCACGATCGTGTGCCCGGGAAAGTCCGGACCCAGCCGCAGGAACGCGCTCGGGTCGCGGTCGATGACGGCCACCTCGTTGCCCAGCCGGACGAGCGCCGCGGCCAGGGAGGAACCCACCCGGCCACAGCCCATGACCACCACGTACACCGTTCGCTCCGTTCCGCTTCTTTCCGTGTCGCCGCGCGTCCCGATCGCGACGCGCAGAACCGAACCGTACCGCCCGCGCAGGACCGGCGTGCGGTGCCGGCCGAACGGGCTCCCCGCAGAGGTGCATTTCGGACACGGCCACGGGTGCCCGGCGGGTGGCCGGTGGGACGGCTTAGGCTTTGCGAGTGTCCAAGCTCTCGACCGCCACGAAGCGGTTGTTGTTGGGTAGGCCGTTCCGCAGCGACACGCTCGGTCACACGTTGCTACCCAAGCGAATCGCCCTGCCGGTGTTCGCATCCGACGCGTTGTCGTCGGTGGCGTACGCCCCGGAGGAGATCTTCCTCGTCCTGTCCGTCGCGGGTCTGTCGGCGTACGTGTTCACGCCGTGGATCGGCGTCGCGGTGGCGCTCGTCCTCGCCGTCGTCGTCGCCAGCTACCGGCAGAACGTGCACGCGTACCCCTCCGGCGGCGGCGACTACGAGGTTGCCACCGTGAACCTCGGTCCGACCGCGGGATTGACCGTCGGCAGCGCCCTGATGGTCGACTACGTGCTCACCGTCGCGGTGTCGATCTCCTCGGCCGCGGCGAACATCGGATCGGCGGTGCCGTTCGTGGCGCAGCACAAGGTGCTGTTCGCGATCTCCGCGATCGTCGTGCTGACCGCGGTCAACCTGCGTGGCCTGCGGGAAGCCGGCACCGCGTTCGCCGTCCCGACCTACGCCTTCATGATCGGCATGATCGTCATGCTGGGGTGGGGTCTGGTGCGCGTCTTCGTGTTCGGGGACGACGTCAAGGCCGAGTCGGCCGGGTTCGAGTTGGTCGCCGAGCAGTCGGATCTGGCCGGGATCGCGTTCGTGTTCCTGCTGGCCCGTGCGTTCTCGTCCGGGTGTGCCGCGCTGACCGGCGTCGAGGCGATCAGCAACGGGGTGCCCGCGTTCCGCAAGCCGAAGTCCCGCAACGCCGCCACGACCCTGCTCATGCTCGGCGGGATCGCGATCGTCCTGCTCCTCGGCATGATTCTGCTCGCGAACAAGCTGGGGGTGGTCATCGCCGAACATCCCGAGACCCAGTTGCGCGGTGCCCCGGAGGGCTACCAGCAGAAGACGCTCGTGGCGCAACTCGCGCACGCGGTCTTCGACGACTTCCCGCTCGGGTTCCTGCTGATCACCATCGTGACCGCGTTGATCCTGGTGCTGGCCGCCAACACGGCGTTCAACGGCTTCCCGGTGCTGGCCTCGGTGCTGGCGCAGGACCGCTACCTGCCCCGGCAGCTGCACACCCGGGGCGACCGGCTGGCGTTCAGCAACGGCATCCTGTTCCTGTCGGGCGTGGCGATCGTCTTCGTGTGGGCCTTCGATGCCGAGGTCACCAAGCTGATCCAGCTCTACATCGTCGGGGTGTTCGTCTCGTTCACCCTCAGTCAGACCGGCATGATCCGGCACTGGACGCGGCATCTGGCGTCCGAGACCGACCCCGAACAGCGGGCCCGCATGCGACGGTCGCGGATCGTCAACACGATCGGCCTGATCATGACCGCGTCCGTCCTGGTGATCGTGCTGGTGACGAAGTTCGCGGCGGGCGCGTGGATCGCGATCGTGGCGATGGTCGCGATCTTCGGTGTGATGAAGGCCATCCACCGTCACTACGACAGCGTGGCCGAGGAACTGGAGAACACCGAATGGGACGGTGTGCTGCCCAGCCGCACCCATTCGATCGTGCTGGTGTCCAAGCTGCACATGCCGACCCTGCGGGCGCTGGCGTACGCGCGGGCCACCCGGCCGGACACGCTCGAGGCGGTCACCGTCAACGTCGACGAGGCCGACACGCGGATGCTGGTGCGCGAATGGGAACGCAGCGACATCACCGTCCCTCTCAAGGTCGTCGAGTCGCCGTACCGGGAGATCACCCGCCCCGTCCTCGAATACGTCCGGCGGGTGCGACGGGACTCGCCGCGCGACGTGGTGACCGTGTTCATCCCGGAGTACGTGGTGGGTCACTGGTGGGAGCAGATCCTGCACAACCAGAGCGCGCTGCGGCTGAAGAGCCGGCTGCTGTTCCAGCCCGGTGTCATGGTCACCAGCGTCCCGTGGCAGCTGAGCTCGTCGGCCCATGCCCGCGGCGAACGATTGGACTCCGCGCCGGGATCGGTGCGGCGGGGATTCGAGGAGGAGGAGCGGTGAGCATCGACTGGTCCGGCCGTCGGCTCGAGGTGACGCTGGGCAACCCGGCGCACGGGGGCTTCTGCGTCGCCCGGCACGAGGGGCGGGTCGTGTTCGTCCGGCACGGTCTGCCCGGGGAGCGCGTCGTCGCGCTGGTCACGGAGGACCGTGGCGGCTCGTTCTGCCGCGCCGACGCCGTCCACATCCTCGAAGCGTCGCCGGACCGGGTGGAGCGGGTGTGTCCCATCGCCGGTCCCGGCGGATCGGGGTGCTGCGACCTGTCCCACGCGACGGTGCCGGCCCAGCGGGCATTCGGGGCTGCGGTGGTCGCGGAGCAGTTGCGCCGTCTCGGCGGCATCGACCGCGAGGTGGTCGTCGAGGAGGTGCCGGGCGGGGCGGCGAACGGCACCCGCTGGCGCACCCGGGTGCGGCTGGCCGTCGACGCCGCCGGGCGAGCGGGGTATCGGCGCTACCGGAGCCACGAACTGGAGACCGAACTGGCGTGTCCGCAGATCGAGGCGCGCGCCTACGAGGGGCTGGCCGAGCGGGTGTGGCAGCCCGGTTCCGAGGTCCAGGTGGTCCTCGATGCGGACGGGACGCGGCACGTGGTCGAGATCGCACCGCCGCCGGTCTCCCGCACGGGACGTCGCAGTCCGGGCCGGCGGGGAGCGTCCGCCCGCCGCGCGGCGGCCGGTGCGCCCCGCGCCGAGAAGGTGATCGAGGGCTCGGGGCGGGCGGTGGAGCGGGTCGGCGGCCGGGACTGGCACCTGGCCGCGACCGGCTTCTGGCAGGCACACCGCGGCGCGGCGCAGACCTATTCGGACACCGTGGGGGAGTGGGCCGCGGCGTCGCCGGGGGCGACGGCGTGGGACCTCTACGGCGGTGTCGGGGTGTTCGCGGCCGTCCTGGCCGATCAGGTCGGCCACGGTGGCCGGGTCGAGTCGGTGGAACTGTCGCGCCGGGCGGTGCAGGACGGCGCGGAAGCGCTCTCGGATCTCGGGCAGGTGCGGTTCCATGCGGGCCGGGTGGAACGGCTGCTGCCGGATCTCCCCGCCCCGCAGGTCGTGGTGCTCGATCCGCCTCGGGCCGGCGCCGGGCGCGAGGTGGTGGCGGCCGTCGCGGCGGCCGGGCCGGAGCGCGTCGTGCACGTCGGATGCGATCCGGCGTCGTTCGGCCGGGATGTCGGCCTGTACCGGGAGCACGGGTTCGAGCTGGCCGAGCTGCGCGTCTACGCGGCGTTCCCGTCGACGCATCACGTGGAGTGCCTGGCGTTGTTCACCCGCTGAGCAGGCCGATCACGGATTCAGGGCGTCTCGCGCGTCCTCCGCGGTTGCTTGCGGCATGCAACTAAATGTATAGTTGCGTGTCGCAAGCAAATAATTTCGATTCGGAGGTGTTCCGTGGCTGTCCAGCCCGACACCGCGCACGCGCTCGTCGACGCGATCTTCCTGTTCGGTCGCACGCTGCGCACGACCCTGGCCAACTCGACGGGTGACCCGTTGCCCAACGCGCTGACCGGCGTCCTGTTCGTCCTGTGGCGAATGGGGGAGTGCCGCCCCACCGAACTCGCCGCGGAGCTGTGCATGAGTCAGTCCGCGTTGAGCCGGCAGCTGGGGGAGCTCGTCGAACGGGGGATGGTGGACCGCCACCGTGACCCGGACGACAGGCGTGCCCACCGCGTCAGCGTGTCCGAGACCGGGCAGAAAGCCCTGCGCGAGATCCGCGACCGGCGCGCCTCCCGATTGCACGAGCTGCTCGGCGGCTGGGACCAGGCGCAAGCCGAATCCGCCCTCGACGCGCTCGCGCACCTGAACCACACCCTTTCCGTACACGAACCCCCCGGAAGGAACTGCCTGTGAGTGCCGCAGCTGTCAGTCCCCCCTCCTCGGCGAGCGGACCCGGCGCCGCCGAGACCACCATGACGCACCGCGAGATCCTCGAGGCTCTCGCCGGCCTGCTCGCCGCCCTCTTCACGGCGCTGCTCAGCAGCACCATCGTGGCGGTTGCGCTCCCCACGATCATCGCGGACCTGAACGGCACCCAGACCCAGTTCGCGTGGATCATCACCACCGCGCTGCTCGCCAACGCCGCCTCGACGCCGATCTGGGGCAAGCTCGCCGACCTGTTCAACAAGAAGCTGCTGGTGCAGACGGCGATCGTCGTCTTCGTGGCCGGCTCGATCCTCGCCGGCTTCGCCACCAACGTGCCCGTCCTGCTCGCCGCCCGCGTGATCCAGGGCATCGGCATGGGCGGTCTCACCGCGCTCGTCGTCGCGGTCATCGGCAGCATCATCCCGCCCCGCGAACGCGGCCGGTACTCCGGCTACATGGGCGCGGTGATGGCCGTGTCGATGTCGGGCGGACCGATCCTCGGCGGCATCATCGTCGACAGCCCGCTCGGCTGGCGCTGGTGCTTCTTCATCTCGATCCCGATCGCCGTCGCGGCCATGCTGTTGCTGCAGCGCACCCTGCACCTCGTGACCGAACGCAAGCAGAACGTGAGCATCGACTGGCTGGGCGCCACCCTGCTGACCGCCGGTGTCAGCGTCCTGCTGATCTGGGTGTCGTTCGCCGGCAAGGCCGGCTACTACGAGTGGCTGTCGTGGGAGACCCTCGCGTACGTCGGCGCCGGCGTCGGACTGCTCGCCGCCACCGTCGTGGTCGAGTCCAAGGTCGCCGACCCGATCATCCCGCTGAAGATCGTCACCGAACGCACCACTGCGCTCGCGATCATCGCGTCCGTCGCCGTCGGCGTCGGAATGTTCGGTGCCACCGCGTTCCTCGGCCAGTACTTCCAGACGGCCCGCGGCTACAGCCCGACGGCCGCCGGCCTGCTCACCATCCCGATGGTGCTCGGCTCGCTCGTGGCCTCGGTGGTCTCCGGCCAGCTGATCACCCGCTTCGGCCGGTGGAAGCCGTTCCTGGTGCTCGGCGCCGTACTGCAGGTGATCGGTTTCGGGCTGCTCGGGTTCCTCGACCACGCCACCCCGATGTGGCTGATCGGGGTCTACATCGCGATCGTCGGCCTCGGCACCGGCATGCTCATGCAGAACCTGGTGCTCGCCGTGCAGAACACCGTCAGCGTCCGCAACATCGGAGCCGCGAGCAGCTCGGTCGCGTTCTTCCGTACCTTCGGCGGCGCGATCGGAGTGTCCGTGCTCGGATCGATCCTCGCCACACGCGTGACGACGCTGTCCGCGGACGGCTTCGCCGCCCTCGGCATCGACACCGGCTCGGCCGGCGGCGGAGGCAACCTCGACCTCGCGGCCCTGCCCGAACCGGTCGCGGAGATCATCCGCCACGCCTACGGCGACGCCACCGGCCTGCTGTTCCTCGTCGCCGCGATCATCGCGCTGGTCACCGTCGCGGCGGTCGCGTTCATCCCGAACCGCCCGCTGCGCAAGACCATCGACATCGTCACCGAGGAGAAGGTGCCCGCGCCGGCGGAGCACTGATCAGGACCGGCGGTTGTACAACCACATCGTCGCCGGCCCGAACAGCACGATCAGCGCCGCGCACCACGCGAACACGATCGCGAGGTGCGCGGCGTCCGGCGTGCCCGCCGTCAGATCCCGGATGGCGGTGACGAGCCGGCTGATGGGATTGACCGTCACGAAGCCCTGCAGCCAGCTCGGCATCGTCGCGGGGTCGACGAACACGTTCGACGCGAAGGTGAGCGGGAACAGGATGGTCATGGACACACCCATCACCGCCTGCTCGGTGCGCAGCAGCATCGCCAGCATCGTCCAGACCCACGAGAGACTGAACGCGAACAGCAGCACGAGCGCCACCGACCCGATCGTGCCGATCGGGCCGCCCGTGGGCCGGAACCCGAGCATCATCCCGAGGGCCAGCACGATCACCGACGCCAGCGTGTAGCGGGCGAGATCACCGAACAACGCGCCGACGAGGGGAGCGGGCCGCCACACCGGCATCGAGCGGAACCGGTCGAACACGCCCTTCTCGATGTCGCGGTTGAGCGTCATGCCCGTGTACATCGTGATGGTGCACACCGTCTGCACCAGGATGCCGGGGATCAGGAACTGCACGTACGCGGTGGTCGAACCGGCCAGCGCCCCGCCGAACAGGTACGTGAACAGCAGCGTGAACATCAGCGGGAAGACGGTCACGTCGAACAACTGCTCGGGAACGTGCTTGATCCGCAGCAGTGCCCGCCACCCGAACGACAGCGACGCGGCGAACGCGGACGCCGGCGTCGGACGCGGCCCGGGGACATGGAGGACGTCCACGACGGCGGCGGGGGTGCCCGCCCGTCGGTCGGCGGTCGAGGTCACGACGCGATCTCCTCGTCTTCGTCGGGAATTTCCGTGGGATGGCCGGTGAGCGCGAGAAAGACCTCGTCCAGGCTCGGCTGCCCGAGGGCGAACGTCGTGACCGGAATGTCCGCCGCGGCGAGGGCCGTCAGCGCCCCCGCCGCGGCCCGCGGATCGTCCACCCGTGCGGTCAGCGCGGCCGGATCGGACGCGGCCGTCACCGCCACCCCCAGCGCGGCGCCCAGCACCGCCGCCGCCTCGTCCCGGCGCGCGGGATCGACCACCCGCACGTGCAGCGAACCCGACCCGACGGACGCCTTGAGCTCGCCCGGGGTGCCCTCGGCGATCACCCGGCCACGGTCGATGACCGCGACCCGGTCGGCGAGCTGGTCCGCCTCGTCGAGGTACTGCGTCGTCAGCAGCACCGTCGTCCCCGCGGCCACGAGCGCCCGCACGATCTCCCACACCTGGTTGCGGCTGCGCGGGTCGAGCCCCGTCGTCGGCTCGTCCAGGAAGATCAGTTCGGGGGCGACGATGATGCTCGCGGCGATGTCGAGGCGCCGCCGCATGCCCCCCGAGTACAGCTTCACCTGACGGCCCGCGGCCGGCTCCAGATCGAACGCCGCCAGCAGCTGTCCGGCCCGGGACCGGGCACCCGCCCTGGAGAAGCCCAGCAGCCGGGCGAGCAGTACCAGGTTTTCCGCGCCGGTCAGATCCTCGTCGAGCGACGCGAACTGGCCGGTGAGCGAGACCCGGCGCCGCACGAGCTCGGGCTGAAGACGCACGTCGTGCCCGAGTACGGTCGCGGTCCCGCCGTCCGGTGCGAGCAGGGTGGCCAGCATCCGGATCGTGGTCGTCTTCCCGGCGCCGTTCGGGCCGAGGACGCCGTAGACGCCGCCGGCGGGGACGGCGAGGTCGATTCCGGCCACGGCGGTCTCCGCGCCGAATCGCTTGATCAAGCCCGAGGTCTCGATGGCCAGTGCAGGGGGCATGGGTCCAGCCTCGCCCACGGTGCCGGGCCCGGCAATCGGTTTTGTCGGATTCGACCGGCCTGGGGTCGCCCCGCGCAGTGCCCACCCCCGCTCGGCGGGGCCTGGCGTGCCACACCGGCGCCACCGTGGGCGACGTCACATCATCGGCATAATGAGGTGAGGGACACGGTGTGAGACGGGGCGGCGGCACGACGAAGCGAGTCGACCACCTCCGACGCTCCGTAGACTGGGTAGAACCGCTCGCGCGGAGACGCGCGGGTCCGAGCCGGAGGGAGCAATTCCAGTTGGGTGTCCTGTCCCGCATCGAGTCGCCCGAGGACCTGCGTCGGCTCAGCCAGCCGGAGATCAGGGAACTCGCCGGGGAGATCCGGCAGTTCCTGGTCGAGAAGGTGGCGGCGACCGGGGGACACCTCGGCCCCAACCTCGGCGTCGTCGAACTGACCATCGCCATGCACCGGGTCTTCGACTCCCCCCACGACCCGATCATCTTCGACACCGGGCATCAGGCGTACGTCCACAAGATCCTGACCGGTCGTAAGGACGGCTTCGACACGCTGCGCAAGCAGGGCGGCCTGTCGGGCTACCCCTGCCGCGCCGAGAGCGAGCACGACTGGGTCGAGTCCTCGCACGCCTCGGCCGCCCTGTCCTACGCCGACGGCCTCGCCAAGGCCTACGAGCTGTCGGACCAGCAGGACCGGACCGTGGTCGCCGTGGTCGGCGACGGCGCGCTCACCGGCGGGATGTGCTGGGAGGCGCTGAACAACATCGCGGCCGGCAAGGACCGGCGGCTCGTGATCGTCGTCAACGACAACGGCCGCTCCTATGCCCCCACCATCGGCGGACTGGCCGAGCACCTCGCGGCGCTGCGGCTGCAGCCCGGCTACGAGCGTGTCCTCGACAACGGCCGCCGCTTCGTGAAGCGGCTGCCGTGGATCGGTGCGGCCGCGTACTCCGTGCTGCACGGGATGAAGGTCGGCATTAAGGACGCGGTCAGCCCGCAGGTGTTGTTCACCGACCTCGGCCTGAAGTACCTCGGACCGGTCGACGGCCACGACGAGGCCGCTCTCGAGGCCGCCCTCCGCCGCGCCAAGTCGTTCGGCGGACCGGTGATCGTGCACGCCGTCACCCGCAAGGGCGCCGGGTACGCCCCGGCCGAGAACCATGTCGCCGATCAGATGCATGCCACCGGTGTCATCGACCCGGTCACCGGCCGCGCCACCGCGGCGGCGTCGGCTCCGGACTGGACGTCGGTGTTCTCCGACGAACTGCTCGTGCAGGGCGGCCGCCGCAAGGACGTCGTGGCGATCACCGCGGCGATGCCGGGACCGACCGGGCTGTCGGCCTTCGGCGAACGCTACCCCGACCGGATGTTCGACGTCGGCATCGCCGAGCAGCACGCCGTCACCTCCGCCGCCGGCCTCGCGCTCGGCGGAATGCACCCGGTGGTCGCGGTGTACTCGACGTTCCTCAACCGCGCCTTCGACCAGTTGCTGATGGACGTGGCGCTGCTGAGGCTGCCCGTGACCGTGGTGCTCGACCGGGCCGGCATCACCGGCGCCGACGGCGCCAGCCACAACGGTATGTGGGACTTCTCCCTGCTCGGCGTGATCCCGGGGATCCGGGTGGCGTCGCCGCGCGACGGCGCGACCCTGCGCGAGGAGTTCGGCGAGGCGCTCGCCATCGCCGACGGCCCGACCGTACTGCGGTTCCCGAAGGGCGCGGTCGGCCCCGACATCCCTGCGGTGGAGCGCATCGACGGCACCGTCGACGTGCTGCGGATGCCGTCCGAGCGTCGCGGTGACGTGCTGATCGTCGCGGTCGGCGCGTTTGCGGGCCTGGCGCTCGACGCAGCGGAGCGGCTCGAGCAGCACGGCCTCACCGCCGCCGTCGTCGACCCGCGCTGGGTGCTGCCCGTCCCGGCGGCCCTCGCCCGGCTGGCGCGGGACTTCCGGCTCGTCGTCACCGTGGAGGACGGCGGCATGCACGGCGGTGTGGGTTCGGCGGTCTCGTCGGCCCTGCGGGCGGCCGGGGTCGACGTTCCCACCCGTGAACTCGGTGTGCCGCAACGGTTCCTGGATCATGCCTCACGGGAACAGATCCATCGTGAGCTGGGGCTGACCGCGCAGGACGTCGCGCGTCAGGTGACCGGCTGGGTCGTCGGGCTCGGTGCCGCGCAGAAGGCGGAGCAGGCCGTGGACGGGACCGCCGGGGAGGAGTCCGCGGGCGACGTCGTCGTCCGGCGGGACCCCGGCCTCTGACGCTGCGACGACGGGCCGGCCGCACGTGCGGCCGGCCCGTCGGTCGCTCAGCCGGCTTCCTCGAGGGTCCGTCCGCGTGTCTCGGGCACGAACTTGATCACCACCAGCAGAGACAGCGCGGCCATCACCGCGTAGCCGGCATAGGTGAACGACAGGTTCCAGTCCGCCAGCGCCGGGAACGTCGCGGACACGAGGAAGTTCGCGATCCAGTTGGAGGCGGTCGCGATGCCGACGGCGACGGCACGCACCCGGTTCGGGAACATCTCGCTGATGAGGACCCACACCACCGGACCCCACGACAGGGCGAAGAAGAACACGAAGGCGTTGGCCGCGAGCAGGGCGATCATGCCGTAGGTGTCGGACAGCGTCGCGACCTTCTCCCCGTCCTCGTTGACGACGAAGGTCGCCGAGTGGAAGCACACGGCGGCGGTGCCCAGCGACGCCGCCATCCCGACGGATCCGACGAGCAGGAGCGGCTTGCGGCCGATCTTGTCGATCACCGCGATGGCCACGAAGGTACCGACGATGTTGACCAGTGCGCTGACGACGCTGATGAGCAGGGACCGGTCCTCGCCGAATCCGACCGCCTGCCACAGCGTCGACGAGTAGTAGAAGATCACGTTGATGCCCACGAACTGCTGCAGCGCGGCCAGGGCGATGCCCACGTAGATCAGCGCAGCCACGCCCAGCCGCCGGGAGAACACGTCCCGCACACCCGGCCGGGCGGACTCGAGGTGCAGGGTCTCGCGGATCGTGGCGATCCGCTCGGCGACGGCGACCTCGTCGCCGCCCTCGACCGTGGCGATGATGCGGCGCGCGGCGTCCTCCCGGCCGATCCGCACCAGGTACCGCGGCGATTCGGGGATCGGGAAGGTCATGATCAGGTACAGGGTCGCGGGGACCGCGCCGAGTGCGAGCATCCACTGCCAGGCCTCGATGCCGAGCAGCTCTTCGCTGGCCCCGCCGGCGGCCGCGGCGAGGGCGTAGTTGACGAGCTGGGAGACGGCGATGCCGAGGACGATCGCGAGCTGGTACATCGAGCCGAGCCGGCCACGTATGGCGGCGGGCGAGATCTCGGCGATGTAGGCCGGGGCGATGACCGAGGCGAAGCCGACGCCCACGCCACCTATGGAGCGCCAGAACGTCAGGTCGTAGATGCTGAAGGGGAACGCCGACCCGAGTGCGCCGACAAGGAACAGGACCGCGGCGATCTGCATGACCCGGATCCGGCCCAGCCGATCGGCGATGCTGCCGGCGATCCACGCACCGAGCGCCGCGCCGACCAGCGTCAGCGACACGGACAGGCCGATGGCCCCGGCGCCGACCTCGTAGCGCTCGCGGATGGCGCCGACGGCGCCGTTGATGACGGCGGTGTCGTATCCGAACAAGAATCCGCCGAGCGCGGCCACGGCGGCGAACAGCACCGCGCGGGCCACCGTGTGCTGCTGCTCGATCCTCGAATGGGGGAGGTGGGAACTGTCGGTCACAGGCTGGACGGTACGCCTGACACCGCGTCGGGGGGGCCGCTTCGGTGGGCACCGTGGCCGGGGTGATACGCACGGACGCGCCCCAGGGCCCACGACGGTTACGCGGGTCCCGGGGCGCCGTGCGGAGCTACCGGTTCGTCAGACGCCGGCCACGCCGGGGGCGAGGAAGCGTGTGCCGTTGACGGCCTCCGAGGTGCCGGTGCGATCGAGGTACGGCGTGATGCCGCCGTTCCAGAATCCGAAGCCGCCGCCGAGGATCAGGCACAGGTCGATGTCCTCGGGGGCGGCGACGACGCCCTCCTCGAGCATGATCCGGATCTCCTCGGCGAAGGCGCGACGGGTCCGCTCGAGCACCTCCTCGGCGGTGGAGGACTTGTCGCCCTGCGGCCACAGCGCCGCGACCTCCGGGTCGACGACCTGCTTGCCGTCCGCGTACGTCCACACGCCCGGCTTGCGGGCCTCGACGAGCGCCTCGAGTCCGGGGGAGGACACGAAGCGGTCGGGGTAGGCGGCCTGCAGGGTCTCGCCGGTGTGTAGCGCGACGGCCGGGCCGACGAGTGCGAGCAGCGTGAAGGGGCTCATCGGCATGCCCAGCTCGCCGACGGCGTTGTCCGCGACCTCGAACGGGGTGCCCTCGTCCACGGCGGTCATCACCTCGCCGAGGGTGCGGGTGACGAGCCGGTTGAACACGAAGCCCGGCAGGTCCCCGCACAGCACGGCCGACTTCTTCAGCGCCTTGGCGGTGGCGAAGGCCGTCGCGAGGGTCGCGTCGTCCGTCTGCGCGCCCCTGATGATCTCGAGCAACGGGAGCACGGCGACGGGGTTGAAGAAGTGGAAGCCGACGACGCGCTCGGGGTGCTTCAGGTCCGCGGCCATCGTGGTGATCGACAGCGACGACGTGTTGGTCGCCAGGACGGTTTCCGGCGAGACGTACTGCTCGATCTCGGCGAACACCTGCTTCTTGACGTCCATGTTCTCGAACACGGCCTCGATGACGAAGTCGGTGTTCGCGAACGCGGCCTTGTCGAGGGAGCCCGACACGAGCGCCTTGAGGCGGTTCGCGGCGTCGGGCGAGAGCCGGCCCTTGCCCTGCAGCTTGTCGATCTCGGTGTGCACGTAGCCCACACCCTTGTCGATGCGCTCGGAGTCGACGTCGGTGAGGATCACCGGCACCTGCAGCTGGCGCACGAACAGCAGCGCGAGCTGGCTGGCCATCAGGCCCGCCCCGACGATGCCGACGCCGGTGACCTTGCGGGCCAGGGACTTGTCCGGTGCACCGGCGGGACGCTTGGCACGCTTGTTGACCAGGTCGAAGGCGTAGAGCCCGGCCCGCAGCTCGTCGGACATCAGCAGGTCGGCCAGCGCCTCGTCCTCGGCGGCGAAGCCCTTCGACAGCGACTCGGGATCGGCGATGTCGGTGTTACGGGCCAGCTCGAGCAGCTCGACCGCCCGGGCCGCTCCGGGCGCGAAGCCGCGGGTCTTGGCCGCGACGAGCGCCTTCGCGCGGCCGAGCGCCGCGTCCCAGCCGGCGCCGCGGTCGATCTCGGGGCGGGCCGGGGTGATGTCCCCGGCGAGGACCTTCGCTGCCCAGGCGAGGGACTGCTCGAGGAAGTCGGCCGAGCCGAACACCGCGTCGGCCAGGCCGAGTTCGGCGGCCTGCTTCGCGCGGATGACCTTGCCGTTGTTGAGCGGGTTCTCGAGGATCAGCGTCACCGCGTGGTCGGGCCCGATCAGGTTCGGCAGCAGCTGGGTGCCACCCCAGCCGGGGACCAGACCCAGCATCGTCTCGGGCAGGCCGAGCGCCGGCACGTTGTCGGCGTAGGTCCGGTAGTGGCAGTGCAGCCCGACCTCGAGGCCGCCGCCGAGGGCGAGGCCGCCCACGAAGGCGAACGTCGGCGCCTGCGAGTCGCGCAGGCGGCGGAACACGCGGTGGCCGAGGCGGCCCAGCTCGAGCCCCTGCTCGCGGCTGGTGATCGAGGGAACGCCCTTCAGGTCGGCGCCGGCGGCGAAGATGAACGGCTTGCCGGTGACCGCGACAGCAGCGGGGTTCGCGGCGAAGGCCTCGTCGAGGGCCTTGTCGAAGGCCTCGAGGCCGGCGGGGCCGAACGAGTTCGGCTTGGTGTGGTCGAACCCGTTGTCGAGGGTGATCAGCGCGACGGGGCCGTCGATGCCGGGCACCTCGACGAGCTTGGTGTAGGCGTTCGTGACGACCTCGTCGGCGAACAGGGACGAAAGCTCGCTCATGACTACTTGTCTCCCTCGAAGTTGGGGTTCTCCCAGATCACGGTGCCGCCCATGCCGAGGCCGATGCACATCGTGGTCAGGCCGTAGCGCACCTCGGGGTGCCGGGCGAACTGCCGGGAGAGCTGGGTCATCAGGCGCACGCCGGACGACGCGAGCGGGTGGCCGCAGGCGATGGCGCCGCCCCACTGGTTGACCCGCGGGTCGTCGTCGTCGATGCCGAAGTGTTCGAGAAACGCGAGCACCTGCACGGCGAAGGCCTCGTTGATCTCGAACAGGCCGATGTCGTCGATGGTCAGGCCGGTGCGGGCGAGAACCTTCTCGGTCGCCGGCACCGGGCCGATGCCCATCACGGCCGGGTCGACGCCCTGGAAGGCGAAGCCGACCATGCGCATGCCGATCTGCAGACCGAGTTCGCGGGCGGTGTCCTCGCCGGCGAGGAGGCAGGCCGTCGCGCCGTCGTTGAGGCCGGCGGCGTTGCCGGCGGTGATGCGGCCGGCGGGGCGGAACGGCGTCTTGAGCTTCGCGAGATCCTCGAGCGTGGTGCCCGGGCGCGGCGGCTCGTCCTCGGTGGCCAGGCCCCAGCCGGTCGCCGACCGGGTGGCGACGGGCACGAGGGTCTCGGCGATGTAGCCGGCCTTCTTCGCGGCGTCGAACTTGTTCTGGCTGGCGACGGCGTAGGCGTCGGTGCGGGCCTTGGTGATACCGGGGAACCGGTCGTGCAGGTTCTCGGCGGTGTTGCCCATCACCAGGGCGCTGGGGTCGACGAGTTTGTCGGCGAGGAACCGGGGGTTCGGATCGGCGCCCTGACCCATCGGGTGGCGGCCCATGTGCTCGACGCCGCCGGCGATCACCACGTCGTACTGACCGAAGCCGATTCCGGAGGCGGTGGTGGTGACTGCGGTCATCGCGCCGGCGCACATGCGGTCGATCGCGAAGCCCGGCACGGTCTCCGGTAGGCCGGCGAGGATCGCGGCAGTGCGGCCGATGGTCAGGCCCTGGTCGCCGGTCTGGGTGGTCGCGGCGACGGCGACCTCGTCGATGCGCGCGGGGTCGAGCTGCGGGTTGCGGCGCAGCAGCTCCCGGATGGTCTTGACGACGAGGTCGTCGGCGCGGGTCTCCGCGTAGATGCCCTTCGGGCCCGCTTTCCCGAACGGGGTGCGTACGCCGTCGACGAAGACGACATTGCGTTGAGTTGTGGTGGTTGACGCCACGCGTATTCCTCCCGATGGAGCGATGCTCGCCGACGCCGGCGAGGCCAGGGTTCCGGGAACATCCCGGCGCCGGGCAGCCCGGACGCCAGCGTGTTACCGACCAGTAACTTACCATCCGCGCCGGGCGTCACCGGAGGGGTGCGCGCGCCGGGCAGCCACCGGTCTCGCCGGCGGTCTGGGCGTCCTGCGGCGAGGCCGGTGGCCGCGGGGGTTGCGGGGCGCGCTCGTGACCATCAGGGGAACTCGCCGCGCTGGTCCCGAGTACGTTGCTCTGAACAGCGGGTATGCGGAAGCGCTCGACGCCGAGGCGGTGGCGAATGCAGGGATCGGGCGTGACGCGACCGTGGGTCCGCGGGTCGGGACGGTGGGAACGGGTCAGTCCGCGGTCAGCGCCTTCGCCAGGCGCGGCGCCGTCAGCTCCCGCTGCCAGGGCCGTGCCCCGTCGGTGGCGAACCGTTCCTCGATGTACGCGACGACGTCGGTATCCGCCGACACCCGCCACTCCCAGCACAACCGGCGCACCAGTTCGGGGCCGACGAGATTCTCCACCGGCACCTGGACCTGCTCGCTGAGCTCGGCGAGCGCGGCACGGGCCGCGGTGAGCCGCGCGGCGGCGTCGGGATCGTGCCGGGCCCAGCGGTTGGCCGGCGGCGGGCCGGTGAACGGCTGTGTAACGGGTGGCAGCTCCGATTTCGGCAGCGCCCGGGCCCGCTCGATCGCTCCCAGCCACACCCGCGACGACCGGCGCTGCCGCGGCCCCCCGAAGACCGGCAGGGCGCGCAGCTCGTCGACGGTACGGGGGGCGGCCTCGGCTGCGGCGACGATCGCGGAGTCCGGCAGCACCCGGCCCGGGGCGATGTCCCGGCGTGCCGCGAGTTCGTCTCGCGCCGTCCACAGCTCGCGCACGATCGCGAGCCGCCGCGGATCCTTGAGGGTGTGGATGCGGGAGGTGCGGCGCCAGCGGTCGGGCTTGGGGGCCGGAGGCCCGGCGCGACGGATGTGCTCGAACTCCTGCGCGGCCCACTCCGACTTGCCCTGCTGCTCGAGCTCGGCCGCCATCGCGTCCCGCAGCTCGACGAGGATCTCGACGTCGAGAGCCGCATAGTTCAGCCAGGCGTCGGGGAGCGGCCGGGTGGACCAGTCGGCCGCCCCGTGGCCCTTGCGCAGCTCGAAACCGAGGGTGCGTTCGACGATGGCGGCCAGCCCCACCCGATCGAAGCCGGCGAGACGCCCGGCCAGTTCGGTGTCGTAGAGCACCGCGGGCCGCAGGCCCAGCTCGTCGAGGCCGGGCAGGTCCTGGTCGGCGGAGTGCAGCACCCACTCGAGATCGTTGATCGCCGCCGCGAGCGGCGCGAGCGCGTCGGCCGTCGGGATCGGGTCGAGCAGCACCGTGCCGGCGCCGGCGCGACGCAGCTGCACCAGATAGGCGCGCGCGGAGTACCGGAAGCCCGAAGCCCGCTCGGCGTCGACGGCGAGCGGCCCGCTGCCCGCGGCGAGCGCTTCCGCCGCCGCGGCCACCCCGGCTGCCGTGGTGACGACCTCGGGGACGCCGTCACGCGGGGTCAGCAGCGGGACCGTCGCCCCTGCGGGCTCGTGTTCGTTGGCTACCGACATGGTTCGTGACTCTATCCGGGTGGCGGTGGTCTGGGCGTCGACCCGGTCAACCGCGCGGTCGACGTGCCGATTCCCGGTGTGACGAGTGGCACACGACCGCGCGGGCTGCTGCGCGGATTCTACGGTGCGGTGTCGAGTTCGTCGAGCGCCGAAGGGAAGGCGTCGACGAGCGCCCAGACGTCGGGAACAAGTTCGGGGCACGTGAGCACGCCGACATCGAGCGCGCCGTCCAACGACATCACGGTGATGTTGAGTCCGACCCCGTGGAAGATCGGTCCCAGCGGGTACATGGCCCGGATCCGGGCCCCGAGGAAGTACAGGGGCATCGCAGGGCCGGGCACGTTCGAGACCACCAGGTTGTGGACCACGGGGTGGCGTTCCGCGAGCCGCAGCGACGCGTACGTGCGCATCGCTGCGCCGAACACCGCGGGCGCCATGAACTGCGTCCAGTCCTGCAGCAGGCTTGCGCCCAGGGCCGAATTATGTTCTTTGGCACAGGCATTCGCATCCGCGATCGCGTGCAGTCGCTCGATCGGATCGGCGATGTGGGTGTGCAGGCTCGCGAACATCGGCGAGACCTGGTTGCGTCCGGGCCGGTCCGACTTGCCGCGCACCGACACCGGGACCATGCCGATCAGCGGGGAGTCGGGGAGCTCGTCGCGGTCGGCGAGGTAACGGCGCAGCGCACCGGCGCACACGGCCATGACCACGTCGTTGACCTTCACCCCGTGCTCGTCCTTCACGGACTTGACCCGGCCCAGGTCGAACTGCGCGAATCCGACGCTGCGGTGGCCGGTGATCGTGCCGTTGAAGGAGGTGCGCGGAGCGGTGAACGGTGCCGGCATGGCCTCGCCGCGACGGGCCCGGGTGATCCACCGGGGCACCAGCTCCACGGTCTTGGGCAGCGCCCGCACCAGCCCCAGCGGGCGGGTGGCGACGTTGAACAGGCCGCCGAGGGCGATCCCGAGCGCCGAGCCGCCGCCGGCCCCGTCGGTGACGGGCTCGGGCCGTGGCGCGTCCGGTTCGAGGCTGCACAGCTGCGCCACGAGGTCCGCGCCGGTGACGCCGTCGGCGCCGGCGTGGTGGATCTTCGTCATCACCGCGACCGATCCGTCCTCGAGGCCCTCGATCACCACCATCTCCCACAGCGGCCGGGAGCGGTCGAGCGGCTGTGCGGCGATGTGCCCGCACAGGTCCGCGAGCTCCTCCCGGCGCCCGGGCGCCGGGACCGCGACCCGGTGCAGGTGGCGGTCGAGGTCGAAGTCCGGATCGTCCACCCATACCGGATGGTCGAGGTTGAACGGGCTGTCGGCGATCTTCTGGCGGAACAACGGTACGGCCGTGAGGCGGGCCGCGAGTTCCGCGCGCAGTGCCTCGTAGCGGTACCCGTCCGGAACGGTCGTCGTGTCGAGGACGATCAGTCCGCACACGTGCAGCAGCTGCGTCGGCGTCTCGAGGTACAGGAATCCGGCGTCGAGGCCGCTGAGTCGATGCATGGCCACATTCTAGAACAGGTTCTAGTATCGGCGGGGGAAGCCTGGTCCACCTGCCCGAGCGGGTCTTCGTCGCCCCGGCGGTCCGGAACCCGTTCCCCGGGCGCCGCGACGGGCGCCGGTCAGCTCGGCGCGGCGAGCGGGGCCGGCGGAGCGCCCGGCACCCGGTCGGCCAGCTCCGCGAGAGCAGCCGGGAAGCCGTCGGCCAGCCGCCACAGGTCCGGCAGCAGGTCGGGGCACGACTGCAGACCGAAGTGCAGGCCGCCGTCGAGCGACAGGACGGTGATGTTCAGGCCCGCGCCGTGGTAGATCGGCCCGAACGGGTACAGCGCGGTGATCCGCGCGCCGAGGTAGTACAGCGTGTCCGTCGGCCCGGGGATGTCGGAGACCACGAGATTGTTCAGCACCGGGAGCACGTTGGGCAGCCGCAGCGCCGAATACAACCGCAGGGCCGCCCCGAACGCCGCGCCCGGAGCCACCTGGCCCCAGCTGCCGAGCAGGTCGGGGTCGAAGGTGGCGTGGTGGGCCTTGGCCGCAGTCTCGTCCGCCGCGACGGCGTGCAGCCGCACGACGGGATCGGCGATCTCGGTGTGCAGCCGCCCCATCAGCACCGAAATCTGGTTGCCGGCGTCCCCCCGGGCGCGTCCGTGCACCGAGACCGGGACGGCGGCCACCAGGGGAGAGGCCGGCAGTTCGCCGCGGGCGGCGAGATATCGGCGCAGAACCGAGGCGCACAGGGCCAGCACGACATCGTTGACCGTGACGCCGAACGCGCGCTTGACCGCCTTCACGGCCGCGAAATCCAGCGTCACGAACGCGACGTTGCGACGGCCGGTGACGCGGCGGTTGAACGACGTCCGCGGCGCCGTGAGCGGCACCGCCATCGCCTCCCCTCGCCGCGCCCGGCCCACCCACCGGGGCACCATGGCCGCGCTGGACCGCACCGCGCGGGCGAGGTCCAGCGGCCGGGTGGCGAGATCGGCAACGCCGCCCGCGGCGACGGTCAGGCGGTTCGCCCCACCGACGCCGGGCGACTCGGGCCGCGGTGGCGGGGCGCCGGGTTCGCGGTCGCACAGCTGCGCCAGCAGGGTCGCCCCGGCGAGGCCGTCCACGACGGCGTGGTGGATGCGCGTCAGCACCGCGACCGAGCCGTCGGCCAGTCCCTCGAACACCGCGGTCTCCCACAGCGGCCCGGACCGGTCGAACCGCTGGGCGAAACGCTGCCCACAGAGCACGGCCAGTTCGGCCGCGGTGCCCGGGGGCGGCACGGTGAACCGGCGCACGTGCCGGCCGACGTCGAAATCGGGGTCGTCCACCCACACGGGATGGCCGGGATTGAGCCGGGAGTCGACCACTCGCCGGCGCAGCAGCGGCACCGCCGCAACGCGCGCCTCCAGGTCGGAGCCGAGCCGTTCGAAGGAGTAGCCGCCCGGCACGGTCGAGACGTCGAGCAGGGCCAAGCCGCCGATCTGCACGGGCAGCCCCGGCGAGTCGGTGTAGAGGAGCGCGGCGTCGAGCCCGCTGAGCCGACGCATGCCTCGATCATAGGACCGCGGGGTGCGCCGGTGCACCGCTCTCCGTGCCGTCGGCGACTCGGGACTCGGCGACGGCTCAGTGCTGCAGGCGCGTCACGCCCGCCGGGGGCAGGCCCGCCGCATACGCGAGCACCTCGCAGAACGCCTCCACGTGCGGTCCGAGCTCGCCGGACTGTGCGGTCCACGACGCCCGTAGCTCCAGCTGATGCGCCCGCGCCGGGCCGGCGATGTCGCCGAAGCGCACCGAACTCGTCGACGTCACGGTGCCGCCGAGCGCCGTCAGCGGCTCGCCGTGCGCGTCGAGCGCATCGACCAGCCAGCTCCAGGCCACCTCCGGCAGCAGCGGATCGGCAGCCAGGGTGGCGTCCACGTCGGCCTGGATGTAGGCGACGAGCCGCATGGTGCCGTTCCAGGCCTCGTCGCCCTCCGGGTCGTACAGCAGGATCAGCCTGCCGAACGCGTCGCCCTCCGATTGCTCGGGCACCAGGTCGGTGTCCGGATGGAGCACCTCCGCGCCCAGCGCATAGCTGTACGGAGCCAGCCGCTGCGGCGGCCGGATCGGACCCACCTCGATCTCCGGCCGCACGGTGGCCGCGTTCATCGAGTCGATGGCAGCGCGGAACTGGGCCGGCTCGGCGGGCGAGGTGGTCACGACAGCGGACGTTAGACCGGGTGACCGGGACCACGCGGGAGGCGCGCCGATTCCGGAGGGGTGGCCGGGCGTGGCAGCATGGGCAGCGACCCGTGCCCTTGGACGAACGAGGATCAATGACCGGCCTGGAGAACACGAACGTCGGCTCCACCCCGCGTGTGGATTACCCGACGCGGCGCCAGCTCCCGCAGGCGCCCCTGCTCGCCGCCGCGCGGGGACTCGAGCCGGCGCACCGGCCCGTGTGGTTCATGCGGCAGGCCGGCCGGTCGCTGCCGGAGTACCGCGAGATCCGGGCGAACATCGGCATGCTCGAGTCCTGCTTCGATCCCGAACTGGTCTGCGAGATCACCCTGCAGCCGGTGCGCCGGCACCGGGTGGACGCCGCGATCCTGTTCTCGGACATCGTCGTTCCGCTCAAGGCCGCCGGGATCGACCTCGACATCGTGGCCGGGACCGGACCGGTGATCGCGAACCCCGTGCGCACCGCGGCGGACGTCGCGAAGCTGCCCACCCTCGAACACGACGAGGTCGGTGCCGTCGCACGGGCGGTGGGGCTGCTCACTCGCGAACTCGGCGACGTCCCGCTCATCGGCTTCGCCGGGGCGCCGTTCACCCTCGCCTCCTACCTCGTCGAGGGCGGACCCAGCCGGAACCACGAGCGCACCAAGGCCCTCATGCACGCCGATCCGCGCACCTGGCACGCCCTGCTGGGGCGGCTCGCCGACATCACGATCGCGTTCCTGCAGGCTCAGCTGCACTCCGGCGTCGACGCGATCCAGCTGTTCGACTCGTGGGCCGGCGCGCTGTCGCTGGCCGACTACCGCGAATTCGTGCTGCCCCATTCGGAACGCGTGTTCGCCGAGGTCGAGTCCGCCGGCGTGCCGCGCATCCACTTCGGTGTCGGCACCGGCGAACTGCTCGGCGCCATGGGCGAGGCCGGCGCCGATGTGGTCGGCGTGGACTGGCGGGTGCCGCTGGACGTCGCCGTCACCCGGGTGGGGGCCGGAAAAGCGTTGCAAGGCAATCTCGATCCCGCGATCCTGTTCGCCGGACCCGAGGTGGTCCAGGCCGAGGTGCGCCGCATCGTCGCCGAGGGTGACCGCGCCCGCGCCGCGGGGGCGACCGGGCACATCTTCAACCTCGGGCACGGCGTCCTGCCCGACACCGATCCGGACGTCCTCACCGCCGTCGTCGAACTGGTGCACTCGCTGTGAGCGGTGCAGGAGCACCGAGCGTCGCCGTCGTCGGCGGCGGCATCACCGGGCTCGTCGCGGCGTACCGGTTGCGTCGCCTGCTCGGCGCGCACGCCCGGATCATCCTCCTCGAGGGCTCCGAGCGGCTCGGCGGGAAGCTGCGCACCGTGCCGCTCGCCGGGGATCCGGTCGATGTGGGGGCGGAGGCGTTCATCGGCCGCCGCCCCGAGGTCCCCGCGCTGCTCGAGGAGCTGGGCCTGAGCGACCAGCTCGTGCACCCGTCCGGGGCCCGGCCGCTGATCTACGCCGGTGCCGCGCTGCATCCGCTGCCCAGCGGCACCCTGATGGGGATCCCCGCCGACGCCGGGTCGCTGACCGGTCTCGTCGACGCCGACACCCTTGCGCGGATAGCGGCCGAGCCCACCGTCCCGCTGTACTGGGACCGCGCCGGCGACGTCTCGGTGGCCGACCTGGTCGCCGACCGGTTCGGCGAGCAGGTGGTGCGCCGCTCCGTCGACCCCCTCCTCGGCGGCGTCTACTCCGGGCTCTCCGACACCGCGGGCGTGCGGGCCACCCTGCCGACCCTGGCCACAGCCCTCGACGCGGGTACCCCGAGCCTGAGCGAGGCGGTCACCCGTGCGCTGCCGGAGCCCTCGGACGCGCCGGTGTTCGGCACCCTGCGCGACGGCTACGGCACGCTGCTCGACGCGCTGGAGAAGGCCGCCGACGCCGAGATCCGGCACGCCGCCGCGAGCGGTCTGCGCCGCGCCGGCGGCCGCTGGAACCTCGACCCGATCGGACCCGTCGACGGTGTCGTACTCGCGGTGCCGGCCGACCGTGCCGCCGAGCTGCTCGCCGACGCCGTCCCGGCGGCGGCCGCGCAGGCGTCCCGGATCCCGCTCGCCTCGTCCGCGGTGGTGGCGCTGGCACTGCCGAGCGGTGCCGCGTTGCCGCAGAACTCCGGGATCCTCGTCGCCACCGGTGAGGACCTGTCCGCCAAGGCGTTCACCCTGTCGAGCCGCAAGTGGCCCCACCTGGCCGGGCGCGACGTCGCGCTGGCCCGCGCGTCGTTCGGCCGTTACGGCGAAGCCGCGATCGTCGACGCCCCCGACGACGAGCTGATCGCCCGCGCTCGCGCCGACCTCGCCACCGTCACCGGGGTCACCGACGAGCCCGTGGCCACGTTCGTCCAGCGCTGGCACGGCGGCCTGCCCCAGTACCGGGCCGGGCACCTCGACGTGGTCGCCGTCCTCGAGGACGCGATCGCTACCGTCGACGGCCTCGAGGTCGCCGGCGCGATGCTTCACGGCGTCGGAGTCCCCGCCTGTGTCGCATCAGGCACGACGGCCGCGACGCGGCTCGCTACGCGAGTGGCAGGATGAGCGGCATGGCACGTCTCGACTTCGACAAGCTCAACTCCACCCTCCGCTACGCGATGTTCTCGGTGTTCCAGGTCCGGCCCGGTGTCCTCGGCGAGGACCGCACCGCGGCGATCGAGGACGCGCAGAAGTTCTTCGCGTCCTTCGAGAACACCGATGTGATCGTCCGCGGCATCTACGACGTCGCCGGCGTCCGCGCCGACGCCGACTTCATGATCTGGACCCACGCCGAGCGGCTCGAGGATCTGCAGAAGCTCTACTCCGATTTCCGGCGCACCACCGTCCTCGGCCGCGCCAGCGCTCCGGTCTGGTCGAACGTCGCGCTGCACCGGCCGGCGGAGTTCAACAAGAGCCACGTCCCGGCCTTCATCGCCGGCGAGGACCCCGGCAACTACATTTGCGTCTACCCCTTCGTGCGGTCGTACGAGTGGTACCTGCTGCCCGACGCCGAGCGCCGCAAGATGCTCGCCGACCACGGCAAGGCCGGCCGTGGCTACCCGGACGTGCGCGCCAATACCGTCCCCGCGTTCGCGCTCGGCGACTACGAGTGGATCCTGGCGTTCGAGGCGCCCGAACTGGACCGCATCGTCGATCTCATGCGTGACCTGCGCGCCACCGAGGCCCGCATGCACGTCCGGGAGGAGACCCCGTTCTTCACCGGTCCTCGCGTCGACGTCGAGAAGCTGATCACCGCGCTGCCCTGACCCGCGCCGCGGCGCCGCCACCGGGGACGGCGCCGCAGCCCGGGCGTGCTCAGGCGGGCAGCCCCGCGATCCGCTCACCGATCCGTTTCGCCGCCTCGCGCAGCAGTTCCAGTTCCTCCGGTGTCAGGTCCAGCTCGACGATGCGCCGCACGCCGCGGCGCCCCAGGACCACCGGGAGACCGACGAACACGTCGCCGATGCCGTACTCGCCGTTCGGGCGCACCGTCGCCGACACGACCGTTCCCGAGTCGGCGACCATCGCCAGCACCATGTGCGCGGCGGCGGTGCCGGGACCGAAGAACGCGCTGCCGGACTTCAGCAGCCCCAGAACCTCCGCGCCCGAGGTGCGGGTGCGGTCGACCAGCTCGTCGAGGCGCGCGGCGTCGAGACGCGCGGCGATCTCCGGTGCCTGCGACAGCGGGATCACCATCTCCTCGCCGTGGCTCCCGAGCGCCACGGCGCCGAGCTCCCGCGCCGCCCCGGCCCCGTCCGCGGCGGCCAGCGCCCGGAACCGCCCCGCGTCGAGCAGCCCGGCCATGCCCAGCACCTGCTCCGCCGGCAACCCCGAGCTGCGCCACGCCTGGTACGTCATCTCGTCCAACGGGTTCGTCACCACGACGAGCACCACGTCGGGGGAGACCGCCGCCGCGCGCCCGGCCACGTCGCCGACGATCCGGGCGTTCGTCGCGGTGAGGTCGCTGCGACTCATCCCCGGCCGGCGGGCCTTGCCGGCGGTGATGATCACGTAGTCCGCGGGACCGGCCTCCTCCAGCGACACCGCCCCCCGTACCCGCGTCCCGGAGCCCGTCAGCGCGCCGGTGTGGGTCAGGTCCAGAGCGATCCCCGCCGCCAGGCCGGGTTCGACGTCGACGAGCACGACCTCGTCGAACACGTCCGCGTCGGCCAGGCGCATCGCCGAGATCATGCCGACGTGCCCGGCTCCGACCACCACCGCGCGGGCCGGGGCCCCGCCGGATTCGACACCTTCCGCCATCAACGCCTCCCTCTCGTCGGGTACGGCTGTCGCCGTCCGTCGATGCCCACGCTAGGTCCCCGGGCGCCGCTCGGCTCGCCGATCGGACGCTGCGCGCCCACTGGCAGACTGTGCCCCATGAGTTCTCGAGCCGTGCGACACCAGCACATGGCGCACTGGGGGATGTTCGAGGTCGAGACGGACGAGGGCGACGTCACCGCCGTGCACCCCTTCGAAGGCGACACCGATCCGTCGCCGATTCTCGCCAACGCCGTCGGCTCGGTGCGGCACCGGTCGCGCGTGGCCGGACCTGCGGTGCGCCGGGGCTGGCTCGAAGCAGGACCGGGCCCCAGCGACCGACGTGGGGTCGACGAGTTCGTCGCGGTGTCCTGGGACGAGCTGACCGAGCTGCTCGCCGGTGAGCTGCGGCGCGTGGTCGACACGCACGGCAACCGGGCGATCTTCGGCGGCTCGTACGGCTGGTCGTCGCCGGGCCGGTTCCACCACGCGCAGAGCCAGGTCCACCGGTTCCTGAAGATGCTCGGCGGTTACACCCGATCGGTGCACAGCTATTCGCTCGGCGCGACCGGCGTGATCATGCCGCGCGTGGTCGGCACGCACTGGAAGCTGTTCGCCCGCGCCACGAACTGGGACGTCATCGCCCGCGAGACCGACCTGATGGTGTGCTTCGGTGGGGTGCCGCTGAAGAACACGGCGGTCAACGACGGCGGCACCAGCCACCACCCCACCCGCGGCGCGCTCGACGCCCTGCGCGCCCGCGGCGGGACCGTGGTGTCGATCAGCCCCCTGCACGACGACCTGCACGGCGCCGCCGAGCGGCTCGCGCCCCGGCCCGGCACGGACGTCGCGGTCATGCTCGCCCTCGCCTACGTGCTCGCCACCGAGGACCTCGCCGACCGCGACTTCCTCGACCGCTACTGCGTCGGCTACGACCGGTTCGAGGACTATCTCCTCGGCCGCACCGACGGCGTCGCCAAGACCCCGCGGTGGGCAGCCGGCCTGTCCGGCCTGCCCGCCGAGGCCATCGCCGCGCTGGCCCGGCGCATGGCCGCGGGCCGCACCCTGATCACGGTCACCTGGTCGCTGCAGCGGGTCCGGCACGGCGAGCAGGCGCCGTGGGCGGGGGTGACCCTCGCCGCGATGCTCGGCCAGATCGGTCTGCCCGGCGGCGGCTTCGGGCACGGCTACGGCTCGATGAACGAACCCGGCATCGCGCCCGTCCCGTATCCGCTGCCGACCCTGTTCCAGGGCAACAACCCGGTCGACGACCTGATCCCGGTGGCCGCGATCTCCGACCTGCTGCTGCGGCCGGGGCAGGAGTACGACTTCGACGGCCGGCGCCTGACGTACCCCGACATCCGGCTCGTGTACTGGGCCGGCGGCAACCCGTTCCACCACCACCAGGACCTGGGCCGGCTGCGCCGCGCTCTGACCCGGCCGGACACGATCGTCGTGCACGACCCCTACTGGACCGCGACGGCCAAGCACGCCGACATCGTGGTGCCGTCCACCACGTCTCTCGAACGCGAGGATCTCAGCTGCACCCGCAACGACCCGCTGCTCGTCGCGATGCACGCCGCCGCCCCGCGATTCGCCGACGCCCGCGACGACTACGACACGTTCGCCGCCCTGGCGCACCGGCTCGGCTTCGGTGAGCGGTTCACGGAGGGTCGCAGCGCCCGCGAGTGGCTCGAGCACCTGTACGGGCAGTGGCGTGGCTTCGTTCTCGCCGACGAGAACCGCGTCGAGACACCGCCCGAGTTCGACGAGTTCTGGCGGCGCGGCCACGTGCGGATGCGCAGCGAGGACGGGCTCACCCTGTTCGAGGAGTTCCGTGCCGACCCGCAGCGCAATCCGCTGGGCACCCCCAGCGGGCGCATCGAGATCTTCTCCGCCGATATCGACGGCTTCGGATACGACGACTGCGCCGGGCATCCCGCCTGGTTCGAGCCGGAGGAGTGGCTCGGGGGCCCGCGGGCGCAGCATTACCCGCTGCACCTGATCGCGAACCAGCCGAAGACCCGCCTGCACAGCCAGCTCGACCACGGCGCCACCAGCCAGGCCTCGAAGATCCGCGGGCGTGAGCCGATCCGGATGCACCCGGACGACGCGGCGGCACGCGGCGTGGCGGCCGACGACGTTGTGCGGGTCTTCAACGATCGGGGCGCCTGCCTGGCCGGCGCCGTCCTCGACGACGGCCTGCTGCCCGGCGTGGTGCAGCTGGGCACCGGCGCCTGGTACGACCCCCTCGACCCGGCCGACCCCGGCTCGATGTGCGTGCACGGCAACCCCAACGTGCTCACCGCCGACATCGGCACGTCGCGTCTCGCACGCGGTTGCACGGGCCAGCACGTGCTCGTGCAGATCGAGCGCTTCGACGGGGAACTGCCGCCGGTCCGGGCCTTCGACCCGCCGGTGATCCGCACGCGCTGACCCTCCCGGCTTCCCGTGCGCCGAGCGAATGTATCGCTCGCTACCGCTACGGAGATCGACGATACATTCGCTCGGAGCCGGGCCCGGCGGTCACAGCCCCAGCGAGCGCTGCACCTCCCGCAGCGTCTGCGCCGACGCCCGCAGCCCGGCGGCCTCGTCGGGCGACAGCGGGATCTCGAGCACCCGGCCGGCCCCGCGGCCGTCGACGATCGTCGGCAGCGACAGGCACACCCCGTCGATCCCGTGCACGCCGCGCTGCAGCGTCGAGACCGGCAGCACCCGGTGCTGGTCCCTCAGCACCGCCTCCACGATCCGGGCGGTGGACAGGCCGATGGCCAGGTTGGTGGCCCCCTTGCCCAGGATGATCTCGTAGGCGCTGCGGACCACCCGCGTGGAGATCTGCTCCCGGATCGCGGCGTCGAACGCCGCCGCACCGTTCTCGTCCCGGTACTCCGTGGCCGGCACCCCGCCCACCGTCGCGCTCGACCACAGCGTGATCTCGGAGTCGCCGTGCTCGCCGACGATGAGGGCGTGCACGTTCTCCACCGCGATGCCGACGTGCTGCGCGACGAGGAAGCGCAACCGCCCGGAGTCGAGAACCGTGCCGGACCCGAGGATCTGTCCGGCGGGGGCGTCGGTCGCGCGGATCGCCGCATACGTCACCACGTCGACCGGGTTGCTGACGAACAGCACCACGGCGTCGGGGGAGAGCGCGAGGAGGGCGGGCGTGAGCTCCTGCACGATGCGCACGTTCGCCGCCGCCAGCTCGAGCCGTGACTGGCCCGGCTTCTGCTTGGCGCCCGCCGTCACGACGATCAGGTCGGAGCCGGCGGTGACGGCGAGGTCGTCGGCGCCGTCGATGCGGCACGCCGGGGCGAACTGGGTGCCGTGGTTCAGGTCGAGCACCTCGGCCCGCACCTTGTCGGTGTTCGGATCGAACAGGGCCAGCGAATCCGCGGAGCCACGGATCAGGCACGCGTAGGCGACGGCGGTGCCGACGCTGCCGGCACCGACGATCGAAACCTTGGACTTGCGGGACGCACGGGTCGTCGACATGGACTCGATCGTCGTCGCTCCGCGCTCGATCCGCAGCCCGACCCCGCGGCCGCTAGCCTTCGAACCATGAGCGTTCCACCGTTCGACGCCGTGCTGTTCGACTTCTCCGGCACGTTGTTCCGGCTCGAGGAGGACGAATCCTGGCTGGCCGACGTCACCGACGACCGGGGCCGACCGTTCGACGTGCACCGGCAGGCCGAGCTGATGCGCCGGATGACCGCCCCGACCGGCCAGCCCGTCGAGATGGATGCCGCCGAGCATCACGCCTGGATCAACCGCGACCGGGATCCCCGCTGGCACCGCGACGCCTACCTCACGGTGCTGCGCCGCTCCGGGGTCGCCGACGAGGAGCAGGCCCTCGGCCTGTACGCGAAGCTGACCGATCCGCGGTGCTGGACGGTGTACCCGGACACGGTCCCGGTGATCGAGGCCCTCGCCGGCGAGGGCCTCGCCGTGGCGGTGCTGAGCAACATCGCCTTCGACATCCGGCCGGCGTTCGCGGCGCTCGGCATCGACGACCTGGTGTCGGAGTTCGTGTTGTCCTTCGAGGTCGGCGCGGTCAAGCCGGAGCCGGAGATCTTCCGCCACGCCGTCGATGCGCTCGGTGTGTCCCCGGAGCGCACGCTGATGGTGGGCGACAGCGAGGAGGCCGACGGCGCGGCCCGACGCATCGGCTGCTCGTTCGCCCTCGTGGAGCCGCTGCCCACCGCCGAGCGTCGCCGGGGGTTGTGGCGGGCCCTGTTCGCGGCCGGCCTCAGTCCTTCGGAACCAGGCGCAGGGAGATCGAGTTGATGCAGTACCGCTGATCGGTCGGGGTCGGGTACCCCTCGCCCTCGAACACGTGCCCGAGGTGGCTGTGGCAGGACGCGCACAGTACCTCCACCCGGCGCATGCCGAGGGAGTCGTCGGACCGCAGGATCACCGCGTCGCTCGTCGCCGGATCGAAGAAGGAGGGCCACCCGCAGTGCGAATGGAACTTCTCGGTGCTGCGGAACAGTTCGGTCCCGCAGGCGCGGCACTCGTACACGCCCTCGGTCTCCGTGTCGGTGTACTCGCCGACGAAGGGCCGCTCGGTGCCGGCCTGCCGCAGCACCGCGTACTCCTCGGGGGTGAGGCGCGCGCGCCATTCGTCGTCGCTCAGGGACACCTTCGGCGCGGGTTCGGTCGGGACAGGGTCAGCCATGCGCTCCACGCTAGCCCTCACCACGGTTCGTCGCCACGAGCTCGGCCTGCGGCGCGGTCTTGCGTTCCGGCAACAGGAACGACGGCTCGATGCCGTCCGCCAGCCGGCCCTCCCGCCGGGCGGCCAGGTACCGGTCGAGCAGCACCGCGAAGATCACGATGAGCAGCAGCGACCAGCCGAACGTCGTCTTCATGTACTCGGCGGCGCGCCCGGCCTCCGGCCACCGCCCCGACAGCCAGCTGTCGTAGCTCATGAAGCCGTAGACCGCGAGCCACGCCGGCCAGTTCCGCATCACCGAGTTGGGCAGCACCACCGTCATCAGCAGCGGGAACAGCATCATCGAGTAGTACATCTGGCCGAGCGAACCGAGCAGGAACGACGCGGTGAGCAGCACCCCGGTGCTCGTGCCGACGAAGAACAGCTCGTCGTGGCGGCAGTACCGGTACAGCAGCCACAGCGAGACGACGACCATGACACCCAGCACGACGCGCAGCGCGAGGATCAACCACGCCGGCAGGCCGTAGTACATGCCGTTGCCGACGATCGCGCTGTTGAAGTAGTCGCGCGCCTCGAACAGGTACGGCGTGGTGCGCTCGACGAACGCCCACGCATCCACCGAGAGCGGCCACGCGACGAGCGTCAGTCCGAGGGGGACCGCCGCGGCGGTGGCGAACACCTTCCACTGCCGCCGCACGAACGGAATCAGCAGCAGCGGCGCGAGGATCGGTTTGACCGCGAACGTCAGCCCGATCGCGACGCCCGCCCACAGGTCGCGCCGCCGGAGCAGCAGCGCCAGGAAGGTGACCTCGCCGAGCAGGACGAGGCCGTTGATGTTGGTGAACACCAGGGTGTTCGTCACCGTCTCGGAGCTGAACGCCGCGAGCAGCAGGATCGGCGCGAGCACCGAGTCGAGGCCGTAGCCGAACATCCGCAGCAGCAGGTACAGCGCCACGATGATCGCGATCGCGTTGGCGATGATGAACAGCCACCGCGATCGCTCCGGGTCGATCACCGCGATCGGGGAGATCAGCAGGGTCCCGGACGGCGGGTACAGGTAGTGCGGGTCCACCCACTCGAAGTTCGCGGTGTACACGGGCCGGCGGTTGAGAAACGCCAGGGCCGCGTTGTAGACGGGGGTGAAATCGTCGGTGCGGAATCCGTTGACGGCCTTGACCGCCACACGGTGCAGCACCGTGAGCACGGCCAACGGCCACACAACGCACTTGACCACCTCCGCGGTGGTGCGGGCGGTGCGGGGCTCGAGGCGGCTGAGGAACACTACGGCACGGTACACCGGGAGCCGGTGGTGGCCACCCACCGTCCCCTCCTCGCGGCGCCGGGCCCGGGCCACGTCGGACGCGGGGTCACGCCGGGCACAGGCTGCCGTTCGGCGGTAGCGCACCGGTGTCGAGATACTCCGCCACCCGTGTCTGGATGCAGCCGGAGTGCAGGGCCGCGGAGTATCCGGCGCCCTGCCACGACAGCGCCGCCCACCGCGCCGAGACGGCGGTGAGGGCTCCGGTGACCGAGTCGAGCCCCGCGCTGCCGACGAGCGGGTCGGCGGCGCCCGTCGTCACCAGCACGGGCACGCGGACTTCCGCCGGCAGCGGCGGGGTCGGCATGCTCGGCCAGGCGCTGCACGCGGTGAGACCGATCGCCGCGTCGCCACCGAACAGTGGGTAGTTCGCCGACCACGTCCGCTGCAGTTCGGCGGCCCGTGCCGTCGTGGGCCACCGCTGCCCGTCGCTGCAGCGGGAGACGAACTGCCCGTCGGACAACAGCACGGCCTCGGCGGCTCCGACGAGCTCGAGCATCGGCGTCACGTCGCCCGCGCCGGCCGCGGACAGCGCGTCGGACAGCTCGCGGACCCGGGTCGGCGCGTCGCTGCGGGGAGTCCCCAGGAACCACGTCACCGCGGTGAGCAGGGAGTTCGACGACAGCGGGGCGAGCGTGCCGGCCGCGGCCCGGGCGTGCAGATCCTCGAGCGCGGCCCGCGGATCCGGGCCCAGCGAGCACGCCAGCGCAACGCACTGGCGGGCGAACGCGTCGACCGCCGACTCTGCGCCGCGCACCCGGCTCTCGGCGAGCATCTCGGCGTCGGCGGTGGCCGCGGCGGGGGAGTCGAGGACGAGACGGCCGAGGGTCGTCGGGTACTTCGACGCGTAGGCCAGGGCGACCGTGGCGCCGTTGCCGATGCCGAGCACACCGATCCGCTCGACCCCCCACGTGGTGCGCAGCTGCTCGAGATCGTCGGCGGCGTGGGCGGCCCCGAACAGCAGTTCCTGCGGCTGCAGGTAGTCGGTGCATGCGATGGTGGCCTGCCGGCCGAGCTCGGCGACCCGGTCGGGTCCGTCGCCGGTACGACCGAACTGTCCGTGGTCGGCCAGGGCGCGTCGGTCCGCTCCGAAGATGCACTCGATCGGCTGGGACGCACCGAGGCCGCGCCGATCCACCGCGACGACCGGCCGGGAGGCCACGAGCTCGGCGAGCGAGCCGGTCGACAGCGCGGCCAGCGCCCGGGTGGAGGGCAGGTCCGCCCCTGTCGTCATGACGAGCGGGGCCGCATCGGCGGGGGTCTGCGCCAGCCGGGCACGCAGCACGTCGAGGGGGAACGAGCCCGGCACGGTGCCCGCGGCGTCGATCGCGGCCGGAATCTGGGCGCACTCGAGGACGAGACCCGTCGGGCCCGGCGGCAGGGCCTGCGCGGCGAGGGTGTCGGCGGTGCAGTCGCGCCAGTCCAGGTCCCGGGCGGGCACCGGCAACTCGGGCGCGGCGGCCGGGTCCTCGCCGGTGGGGGTGGCCCGGCCGTCCGCCTCCTGCACCACGGCGACGTCGGGACGCACCGAGGGGCCCGCCCCGCACGCGGCGGTCATCGCTCCGAGCACGACGATGCCCATCGTGAGCACACCGGTTCTGCGCATGGGCACAGCCTGCCAGGTCGGTGCGGCGGGCCGCGCACGTGACCGGATCGTCCGATCCGCCGGACGTGACGATCAGGTGTACGTGATGTGAAGTAGGTCGCAATCTGCCCTCGGTGTACCGGTCGCCTCGAGCTCCGGCCCTACCCTGGAGAAATGCACGAACGTCTCGTCGATCGCAATCCCGTGGTGCCGTCCGACCAACTGGTGGCCCAGATGGTTCCGCCCGCGATGTTCGACGACGTGAGCTTCGCGTCCTACATTCCCGATCCGAACGAGCCGAGCCAGGCGACCGCCGTCCGGACGGCGGAGGAGTTCGCCCACAAGATCGCCAAGATCCGGGGCGGTGGCCGGCGCGGCCTGTTCGGCCGCAAGGCGCCGTCCACCGGCGCCGGGCTCTACCTCGACGGCGGCTTCGGCGTCGGCAAGACCCACCTGCTGGCCTCGATCTTCCACGCGGCGCCGTCGCCGAAGGCGTTCGGCACGTTCGTGGAGCTGACCCACGTGGTCGGCGCTCTCGGCTTCAACAAGGCCGTCGAGGAGCTGTCGAACCACAGCGTGCTGTGCATCGACGAGTTCGAGCTCGACGACCCGGGCGACACGATGCTGGTGTCCCGGCTGCTGACCGAGCTGTCCGCGCGAGGCGTGTCCATCGTCGCGACGTCCAACACCCTGCCCGGGCAGCTGGGGGAGGGCCGGTTCGCGGCGCAGGACTTCCTGCGCGAGATCAAGAAGCTCGCCGCCGTCTTCGAGACCATCCGTGTGGACGGCCCCGACTACCGGCACCGCGACCTGCCCCCGGCACCGGACCCGATCAGCTCCGAGGACCTGCTCGATCGAGCCGATGCGGTGGCCGGCGCCACCCTCGACGACTTCGACGAATTGTGCGCGCACCTGAGCACGCTGCACCCGTCGCGGTACGGCAAGCTCGTCGAGGGCGTTCCGGCGGTCTTCCTCAACGGGGTCCATCCCGCCCACGACCAGTCGGTGGCGCTGCGCCTGGTGGTTCTCGCCGACCGGCTCTACGATGCGAGCATCCCGGTGACCGTCGCCGGCGCGAAGCTGGACGAGATCTTCACCGCCGAGATGCTTGCCGGCGGCTACCGCAAGAAGTACCTGCGCGCGACGTCGCGCCTGCTGGCACTGTCGCGGTTCGAGACCGCGGCCAGCTGAGTCACGCTCCCGGCGGACGCCGCCGGGAGCGCAGGACCTCGCGTCAGAGGGTGCGTTGCATGACGTAGTCGTGGTGGGTCTGCGAGCCGACCTGGAACGTCCGCGTCCCCACGACCTCGAACTCGTTCTTGGCGTAGAACCGCCGGGCGCGTGAGTTCTGTTGGTTGACCCCCAGCCACAGCCCCCGGCAGCCGGTCGCCCGGGCGTGGTCGACGATGGCAGCCATCAGTGCCGCCGCAACACCGGTGCCGTGCTTGCCCGGGAGCACGTAGAGCTTGCTGATCTCGGTGGTCGGCAGCGCCGTCACGGCTTCGCGGACCGCCGGGTCGGCCGGTTCGGCATCGATTGCCATGAGGTAGCCCACGATCTCGCCACCGACCGTCGCCTTGAGGACGATGCGGGTCGGGTCGGTGAGGTACTCGCTGAACCGTTCCGCGGACAGGGTCTCGTCGATGAAGGCGGCGATGTCCTCCTGGGAGGCATCGGACGGGCAGGCCAGGGGGAATGTGGTGGCCGCGACGTCGGCGATGGTCTCGGCATCCCAGATCCCGGCCTGCTCGACGGAGACGTTCGCGGTGGATTCCTCGAGTGACGGCGTTGGCATAGCAACCAGTAGATCACTCGGCGCTCCGCCGCGGCGACGCTCGGGGGACGGAGCACGCCCGAGGTCCGGAAATGGCTGAACCCCAGCCTTGGATGGGGGGTCATGGCTGGGGTTCATTACCATCGGGGGGATGGCACCTCCGACGATACATGAGGGATTCCTCAGGTTCCAGCCGGGTGGGTCACGGTTCGGTCACGCGCCGGTTACCGGGGTGGTTGCCTTCTGCGAGCCGACGCTCTACTGTGGGCTCTCATGAAGCGCGTACTCGTAGTTCACCGCCGTAGCGGGGTCTGATTCGGACCGACCCCTCGCTGCGGGTCGTTGAGCTACCTGTCGGTCCTTCCTTCGCGCGGAAGACCTCCTTCGATGAACGCCTTCACCTCCACCGCTCTGATTCCTGCCGCCGGCTGCACGGACACTCCCCGCTCGGCGCCGATCGATCCCTTCGCCGCACGCTACGGTCGGTTCCTGCCGCGCGAGCTGCGCGCCGAGTCCGCCGGCATGAGCTGGGCCGAGTTCACCGCCACCTATGCGCCGCAGCACGGGCCCGTGCGGCTCGGTGGCTGGTACGCCGAGGCTGCGCGCGCCGGCCGCTGCAACTACGAGGCCACCTTCGGCGTGGGGGAGACCATCCACACCGCCGCGGCGACCGCCACCGGCCCGGTGTCTGCGATGACCGCCATGATGCACACCCTCGGGATGCCGCTCGAGATCCTCTCCTTCCACCAGTTCGACCTCGGTGACACCCACGCGACATTCCTGCTGTGCGAGGCGGACGGCCGCCGGCTCTGGAGCATGGGAATCGCGGCGACCGGGACCGAATCGGCACTGCGCGCGATGACCGCCGGCGCCAACCGGCTGCACGCCTCCCGTTGACGGGGTGGCGATACGGCGAAGGCCCTCCCGGTCGGGAGGGCCTTCGCCGTGTGGATGGTGCGCGATACTGGGATTGAACCAGTGACCTCTTCCGTGTCAGGGAAGCGCTCTCCCGCTGAGCTAATCGCGCGGGTGGTGGAGCGGATGACGGGATTCGAACCCGCGACCCTCACCTTGGCAAGGTGATGCGCTACCAGCTGCGCTACATCCGCATGTGCACCTCTCTTCCCGGTGGCCGGGGTCGAGAAGTGCGGGGTGAAACCTGGTCGATCGTGGTGCGCGATACTGGGATTGAACCAGTGACCTCTTCCGTGTCAGGGAAGCGCTCTCCCGCTGAGCTAATCGCGCGAGGTGGAGACGGGAATCGAACCCGTGTGCACGGCTTTGCAGGCCGTTGCCTCACCACTCGGCCACTCCACCGTAAAAGGTCGAGTCCAACCTCTCGAGCGGATGACGGGATTCGAACCCGCGACCCTCACCTTGGCAAGGTGATGCGCTACCAGCTGCGCTACATCCGCATCGCACCGTCCGGCGTCGTGCTCTCCGTGGTGCGGTTGAGAACATTAGCCGACCATCGTCAGAACACACAAATCTGCAGGTGAGGGCGCGGACGAGGCGTCCTCGTGGGTCGTGAGGGCCCTCACCGGCGCCGGCGTGCGGGCTCCGGCGGATCCGGCGTGCGCGGCACGGGCTCCCGCGCCGGGGCCGATGGCGGTGCGCCCGGCCTCCGTCGCCACCGAAAACGGGGGTCGACCAGGCGATTCGTGTTCACCCGGTGGGCGTGTTAATGTTCCTTCTCGTTCGAGCCGCTGCGAAGCGGCCCGGTCCCGTGGCTCAGTGGAAGAGCGTCCCGTTCACACCGGGGAGGTCGCTGGTTCGATCCCAGCCGGGACCACAGCACCGACGAAGGGCACCCCCACGGGGGTGCCCTTCGTCGTTTCGGGCGCGGCTCGATGCGCGCCCGGACGGAACAGCCGTCGGCGGAGCGGTCGTGACCTGCGCGTTCATCGGACCGCACTGCGCAGATGGCAGGATTGCGGTCGGTGTGAGGAGGATGCGGCTGATGAGTGTCGCCGACAACAACTGGCCCCTGGTCGGGGCCACAGGAGCACGATTCGGATCTGCCGGCCGACGGCGGAAGGACCGCCCGGCCCCGGCCCCCGGCGCGACCGACCGGCACGAGGCCACGCCCGCGGTGGACCCGCCGGCGACGGGTGCCTTCGCGACCGTCGCCGCCCCGGCGTCGACCCCGATGCCCGCCGCCGTGACCGCGGTCCCGAGGGAAGAGGAGCCGAGCGGGGCGCAGCCGTCGTTCGTGCGGCCCTTCGTGCGCAGCCAGGGACGGACCCGCGCCGAGGTGGATCTCCCGCTCGAGGTCCTCGTCTCGGCCGTGCCCGACGCCGTGGGAGCCGCGGGCCTCGAAGAACACCGCACCATTCTGGCGCTGTGCGCCGAACCCCGCTCCATCATGGAGATCGCGGCTCTGGCCAAGCTGCCCCTGGGGGTCGCGCGGGTCCTGGTGGGCGACCTCGCCGCCACCGGGGAACTCACCGTCCACCGGACCGTCGACGGGGTCGGCCCCGACGCCCAGCTCCTGTCGCGGGTTCTCGGCGGACTGCGCCGCCTGTAGCCTGCACCGCTCCAGCCTGCACCGCCCCAGCCTGCACCGCTCCGGCCCGCACCGCCCCGGCGGTGCCCGGGTGAACGGGCGACCGGGGTGGTGTCGATAGCATGGTCTGGTTGCCGACGCGTGGCATGCCCCGCGGCGTCGGTGCACCCATCACCGGCACGAGCCCGAGGAGCCCACCACAGTGACGACGCCCGCATCCGTAGACCCAGCCGTGCTCGTCCGGGTGCCCGCGGGGACCACTGCCGGTGCCGCCCTCCGGGAGGCCGGCCTACCCAACAGCGGACCCGACGCGATCGTCGTGGTCCGCGACGGCGAGGGCCGGCTGCGCGACCTGTCGTGGACGCCGGAACAGGACACCGAGATCGAGCCGGTCGCCGCCGGTACCGAGGACGGCCGCTCCGTCATCCGGCACTCCGCGGCACACGTCCTCGCCCAGGCCGTGCAGCAGGAGTTCCCGGAGGCCAAACTGGGCATCGGGCCCCCGATCAAGGACGGCTTCTACTACGACTTCCAGGTCGACCGACCCTTCACCCCGGAGGACCTCGCGAAGCTCGAGAAGCGCATGAAGCAGATCGTCAAGGGCGCGCAGCGGTTCTCCCGCCGCGTCGTCGAGAACCTGGACGACGCACGCGAGGAACTGAAGAACGAGCCGTTCAAGCTCGAACTGATCAGTGAGAAGTCGGCCGGCAACAGTTCCCTCGACGAGGACCCCGAGATCATGGAGGTCGGCGGCGCGGAACTGACGATCTACGACAACCTCAACCCTCGGACGGGCGAGAAGATCTGGGGCGACCTGTGCCGCGGCCCGCACATCCCCACCACCAAGTACATCCCGGCGTTCAAGCTCACCCGCAGCTCCGCCGCCTACTGGCGCGGTGACCAGGACAACGCCGGCCTGCAGCGCATCTACGGCACCGCGTGGGAATCCCCGGAGGCACAGGAGCGCTACCTCGAGCTGCTCGCCGAGGCCGAGCGCCGCGACCACCGCAAGCTCGGCAACGAGCTCGACCTGTTCAGCTTCCCCGACGAGCTCGGTTCCGGTCTGCCGGTGTTCCACCCCAAGGGCGGCATCATCCGCCAGGAGATGGAGAACTACTCGCGCCGGCGGCACGTCGAGGCCGGCTACGAGTTCGTGTACTCCCCGCACATCACCAAGGGGCACCTCTACGAGGTGTCCGGTCACCTCGACTGGTACCGCGACGGCATGTTCCCGGCGATGCACATCGACGAGGAACTCAACGAGGACGGCACCGTGCGCAAGCCGGGCCAGGACTACTACCTCAAGCCGATGAACTGCCCGATGCACAACCTCGTGTTCCGTTCCCGCGGCCGCTCCTACCGGGAGCTGCCGCTGCGGCTCTTCGAGTTCGGCTCGGTCTACCGGTACGAGAAGTCCGGCGTCGTCCACGGCCTGACCCGGGTGCGCGGTATGACGCAGGACGACGCGCACATCTACTGCACCCGCGAGCAGATGCGCGACGAGCTGACCACGACGCTGAACTTCGTCCTCGACCTGCTGAGGGACTACGGCCTCGAGGACTACCACCTGGAGCTGTCGACGAAGAACCCCAAGAAGTTCGTCGGCGACGACGTCCTGTGGGAGGAGGCCACCGACACGCTGCGCGAGGTGGCCGAGGGCTCCGGGCTCGATCTCGTGCCGGACCCGGGTGGCGCCGCCTTCTACGGGCCGAAGATCTCCGTCCAGGTGCAGGACGCGCTCGGGCGCAGCTGGCAGATGTCGACGATCCAGCTCGACTTCAACCTGCCCGAGCGGTTCGAGCTCGAATACACCGGTCCCGACGGCAGCAAGCATCGGCCGGTGATGATCCACCGGGCCCTGTTCGGCTCGATCGAGCGCTTCTTCGGCGTGCTCACCGAGCACTACGCCGGCGCCTTCCCGGCGTGGCTCGCCCCCGTGCAGGTCGTCGGGATCCCCGTCGCGGAGGCCTTCGAGGATCACCTGTTCGACGTCACCCGGCAGCTGAAGGCGGCCGGGGTGCGTGCGGAGGTCGACACCAGCGACGACCGGATGCAGAAGAAGATCCGCAACCACACCACGCAGAAGGTGCCGTTCATGCTGCTCGCGGGCGAGCGTGACGTCGAGGCCGGGGCGGTCAGCTTCCGGTTCCGGGACGGCACCCAGGTCAACGGTGTGCCCGTGGCCGACGCGATCCGTCTGGTCACCGAGTGGATCGGACGGCGGGAGAACGCCTCGCCCACCGCGGAGCTCGTCGCTCCCGTCGACCGGGGCGGCGCCGCGTGAGCGGCGACTGCTCCGACGACGCCCTCGTCGATCGCGGTGCCGGAGAACCCGACCACCTGCAGCGGCTGTGGTCCCCGCACCGGATGTCGTACATCGCGGAGGCACCGCGATCCAAGGAGGCGCCGTACGAGCCCTTCACGGACATCCCGAAGATGCGGGACGAGGAGGGTCTCGTCGTCGCGCGCGGCGAGCACGTGTACGCGGTGCTCAACCTGTACCCGTACAACCCCGGTCATCTGATGGTCGTGCCGTACCGCCGGGTCGCCAACCTCGAGGACCTGACCCCCGAGGAGAGCACCGAGTTGATGGCATTCGCGCAGCGGGCGATCCGGGTCATCAAGAGCGTCTCGCGGCCGCACGGCTTCAACGTGGGCCTCAACCTCGGGGCCGCCGCCGGCGGCTCGCTCGCCGAACACCTGCACCTGCACGTGGTGCCGCGGTGGGGCGGCGACGCCAACTTCATCACCGTCCTCGGCGGCGCCAAGGTCATGCCGCAGCTGCTGCGGGACACCCGCGCGTTGCTCGCGGCGGCCTGGAACGAGTGACGCCGCACCGGGCCCCGGCCCCGGTGTCCGTCGCCGCCCCCGCCTGTATGTTTGTCGCCGTTCGCGGGCGTGGCAGGATCGTGTCCCGGACGCAACGGTGTGAACGGAAGACGGGGGTCGGTGGATGCTGAGCTTTTTCGGGCGTGCGTCGGTGTCGAAGGTCACCGCCCCGCTCGGCAGGGCCTTGATCCGCACCGGCCTCACGCCGGACGCGGTGACACTCATCGGCACCGTTGCCACGATCGCCGCCGCCGTGACGCTGTTCCCGATGGGGCAGCTGTTCTGGGGTGCGATCGTGATCTGGCTGTTCGTGATGTTCGACATGCTCGACGGGGCGATGGCCCGCGCCCGCGGCGGCGGCACCCGCTTCGGCGCCGTCCTCGACGCCACCTGTGACCGCCTCGCCGACGGCGCGATCTTCGCCGGGCTGGCCTGGTGGGCCGTCTACGGGGAACAGAGCCGACCGTTGCTGATCGCAACTCTGATCTGCCTGGTCACCTCCCAGGTCATCTCGTACGCCAAGGCCCGCGCCGAAGCGAGTGGCCTGTCCGCCGACGGCGGCCTGATCGAGCGGCCCGACCGGCTCGTCATCGTGCTGGTCGGCGCCGGCGTCACCGGACTCGGCGTGTGGTGGGCGATCCACGCCGCCATGTGGCTGCTCGCCGCCGGCTCGGTGATCACCGTGTTCCAGCGGGTGCTCGCCGTGCGCCGCTCCCCGGATGCCCGCGAGCTGCTGCCCCTGCCGTCGTCGACCCCGGCCGACGGAGAAGCCCGATGAGCGCGACCGAACGTGCCTCCGACCTCGGCTACGCCGCCGGGTGGCGGCTCGTGCGGGCGCTGCCCGAGTCCACCGCCTGCCGCCTGTTCGACCTCGGCGCCGACGTCGCCGCCCGGCGCCACGGTGGCCCGCAGCAGTTGCGCCGCAACCTCGCCCGGGTCCTGGGCGTGCCCGCCGCGCAGGTCCCGGACGAGCTGATCCGGCAGTCCGTGCGGTCCTACGCCCGCTACTGGCGGGAAGCGTTCCGGCTGCCCTCGATGGACCTGACCGTGACGGCCGCCGCCCTCGATCACGCCGTCGAGGGCCGCGAGCACATCGAGCAAGCACTGGCGGCCGGGCGCGGTGTGATCCTCGCGCTGCCGCACAGCGGGAACTGGGACATGGCCGGCGTGTGGTGCACGCAGACCTACGGTGGCCTGTCGACGGTGGCCGAACGCCTGCGCCCCGAATCGCTCTACCAGCGGTTCGTCGCGTACCGCGAGAGCCTCGGCTTCGAGATCTTCCCGCTCAGCGGGGGTGAGTCGCCGCCGTTCGACCGGCTCGCGACACGGCTGCGCGAGAACCGGATCGTCTGCCTGCTCGGCGAGCGCGACCTGGCCCGCAAGGGCGTGCCGGTGACGTTCTTCGGGGAGCCCACCCGCATGCCCGCCGGCCCGGCGAAGCTCGCCGCCGAGACCGGCGCGCCGCTGCTGCCGGTGCACTGCTGGTTCACCGACGGCGGCTGGGGTTTCCGGGTCCACCCCGAACTCGACGTCACCGGCGGGATCGGGCCGGCGACACAGGCTCTCGCCGACTGCTTCGCCGCCGACATCGCCGAACACCCCGCGGACTGGCACATGCTGCAACCGCTCTGGTTCGACGACCTCTCCGAGGCCCGCCTGGCCCGGATGGAGGCGCGGTGAAGATCGGGATGGTGTGCCCGTACTCGTTCGACGTACCGGGCGGGGTGCAGGCGCACGTCGTGGACCTGGCCCACGTGCTCATCGAACGCGGCCACAAGGTCAGCGTCCTCGCCCCGGCGTCCGACAGCACGGAGCTGCCGGACTTCGTCGTCTCCGCCGGGCGCGCCGTCGCCATCCCCTACAACGGGTCCGTGGCGCGCCTGAGCTTCGGCCCCGTCTCCTATGCGCGGGTCCGGCGGTGGATCAACGACAACGACTTCGACGTCCTGCACATCCACGAGCCGAACGCGCCGAGCCTGTCGATGCTCGCGCTGAAGATCGCCGAGGGCCCCATCGTCGCGACGTTCCACACGTCGACGACCAAATCGCTGGTGCTGAGCACCTTCCAGGGTGTGCTGCAGCCGTATCTCGAGAAGATCAGCGGCCGCATCGCCGTGTCCGAACTCGCCCGGCGCTGGCAGGTGACGTCGCTCGGCTCGGACGCCGTGGAGATCCCGAACGGTGTCGACGTGTCCTCGTTCGCTCACGCCCCGACGCTGCCCGGCTATCCCCGCGCCGGCCGCACCGTGCTGTTCCTCGGCCGGTACGACGAGCCGCGCAAGGGCATGGCGGTGCTGCTCGGCGCGTTGCCGCTGCTCGTCGAGCACTACCCGGACCTCGAGATCCTCGTGGTCGGCCGCGGGGACGAGGACCGGTTGCGCAAGGAGGCCGGCCGGTACGCCCGGCACCTGCGGCTGCTCGGCCAGGTGTCCGACGCGGAGAAGGCCTCGGCGATGCGCAGCGCCGACGTGTACTGCGCCCCCAACCTCGGTGGGGAGAGTTTCGGGATCGTGCTGGTGGAGGCGATGGCCGCCGGTACCCCTGTGGTGGCCGGCGAACTCGACGCGTTCCGCCGGGTACTGCGCGACGGGCGCGCCGGCGTGCTCGTCCCGCTGGGCGACTCGGAGGCGCTCGCCGCCGCGATCCGCGGCCTGCTCGACGACGGTGCCCGCCGTCGCGCCCTGGTGGCGGCGGCGAACGAGATCGTCGGCTCCTACGACTGGCCGGTGGTGGCCGAGCAGATCCTGCGCGTATACGAAACCGTCACCGTCGGCGCCGGGCCGGTTCGGGAGGTCCGGTCGTGAGGTGCGGGCCGGCGACGGCACCGCGTGAGGGGAGTGGGACGTGACGCTGTCCGCGGTCACCGTTCTCGTCCTGGCGCTGATCTCCGCGATCATCGTCGCGCTCGGGTTGTGGGCCTACGGCACGGCCAACCGGCTGGACCGGCTCCACGTGCGTTCGGACCTCTCCTGGCAGGCGCTCGACGCCGCCCTGGCCCGTCGCGCCGTGGTGGCGCGCGGCATCGCGGCCTCCACCCCGGTCGCCGAGGGCCGTCGGCTGGCCGCGCTGGCCGACCGCGCCGAACGGGCGGACCGTGCCGAACGGGAATCGGCGGAGAACGCGCTGTCGGCCGCGTTGGCCGCGGTGGACACCGAGCGGCTGCGCCCGCAGTTGGTGGCCGAACTCGCCGATGCCGAGGCGCGGGTGCTGATCGCACGGCGGTTCCACAACGACGCCGTCCGCGACACGCTGACGCTGCGCAGCCGCCGGCCGGTGCGCTGGCTGCATCTCGGCGGCACGGCGCCGTTGCCGAACTACTTCGAGATCGCCGAGCGCACGAACCCGGCCGCGGCGACGGGCCTGTCGCTCGACGAGACGCGCACCTCGGCGCGGGTGGTGCTGTTCGACCACGAGGGACGGGTGCTGCTACTGCGGGGCCACGACCCGACCACGCCGGACGTGCACTTCTGGTTCACCGTCGGCGGTGCGGTCGAGGTGGGGGAGACGCTGCGCGCGGCCGCCGTCCGCGAGGTGGGGGAGGAGACCGGGTTGCCGGTCGCGCCCGAGCAGCTGTGCGGGCCCATGTGGCGGCGGGTGGCGGTGTTCCCCTTCAACGGCGAGCTCATCCGCTCGGAGGAACTGTTCTTCGCGCTGCAGACGCCCGCCTTCGAGCCGGGCGACGGCGGATTCACCGACCTCGAGCGCCGCATGAGCCTCGAGCACCGCTGGTTCGCCGAGGGCGAGATCCGGGACCTGCAGCGCCACGGCGAGGCCGTGTATCCGCAGGATCTCGCAGACCTGCTGGGGGAGGCGCGCGACGTCGCCGTGCGTCGTGTGGAGCCGGAGGTCCGCGCCATCCGGTGAGCGCCGGCACTCGAGGCAGGCGGAGTCGATTGCCTGCGAGGCAGGCGGAGTCGATTGCCTACGAGGCAGGCGGAGTCGATTGCCTGCGAGGCAGGCGGAGTCCGATTGCCTGCGAGGCAGGCCAGGGCCTCGCGACTGGCTATGGGACGGTCCCCGCGGTGCCCCTAGAATCGGGAGCGGCGCCGCGACGTGCCCGATTCCGTCCGCCGCGTCAGTTTCTGCAGGCCATACCCCAGGAGTTCTTGCTGTGAGCAGCCCCGAGTCCGTTCCCACCACCGGCACCGCCCGCGTCAAGCGCGGTATGGCCGAGATGCTCAAGGGCGGCGTGATCATGGACGTGGTCACCCCCGAGCAGGCGAAGATCGCCGAGGACGCGGGTGCCGTCGCCGTCATGGCGCTCGAGCGCGTCCCCGCCGACATCCGCGCCCAGGGTGGCGTGTCCCGCATGTCCGACCCGGACATGATCGAAGGCATCATCGAGGCCGTGTCCATCCCCGTGATGGCCAAGGCCCGCATCGGTCACTTCGTCGAGGCACAGATCCTGCAGGCCCTCGGCGTGGACTACGTCGACGAGTCGGAGGTGCTCACCCCCGCCGACTACGAGAACCACATCGACAAGTTCGCCTTCACCGTGCCGTTCGTGTGCGGCGCCACCAACCTCGGTGAGGCGCTGCGCCGCATCAACGAGGGCGCGGCGATGATCCGCTCCAAGGGCGAGGCCGGCACCGGCGACGTCTCCAACGCCACCACCCACATGCGGAAGATCCGCCAGGAGATCCGGCGGCTGACCTCCCTGCCCGAGGACGAGCTCTACGTCGCGGCCAAGGAACTGCAGGCGCCGTACGACCTGGTGGTCGAGGTCGCGAAGGCCGGCAAGCTGCCGGTGACGCTGTTCACGGCCGGCGGCATCGCCACCCCGGCCGATGCGGCGATGATGATGCAGCTCGGCGCCGAGGGTGTGTTCGTCGGCTCGGGCATCTTCAAGTCCGGCAACCCCGCCGAGCGTGCCGCCGCGATCGTCAAGGCCACCACCTTCTACGACGACCCGGACGTGCTCGCAAAGGTCTCGCGTGGCCTGGGCGAGGCCATGGTCGGCATCAACGTCGACGACATCCCGGTTCCGCACCGCCTCGCCGAGCGGGGCTGGTGACCCCACCGCCGCCGGCATCCCCGCGTGCGACGGGAGCCTCCGACCGTGTCGGAGGCTCCCGTCGCTTCTCGCCGGGCCCTGCGGATAGCCTGTCGCAGGACCGGGAAGGAGCCCGCATGGCGAAGATCGAGGAGATCCTGGCGCTCGAACACCTCGAGAAGAACATCTTCCGGGGCGTGGCGACGGAGACGTCGCTGCAGCGCACCTTCGGGGGGCAGGTCGCCGGACAGGCGCTGGTATCCGCGGTGCGCACCGTCGATCCCGCGTACTCGGTGCATTCGCTGCACGGGTACTTCGTCCGCCCCGGCAACCCCGAGAAGCCGATCGTGTATCTCGTCGACCCGATCCGCGACGGCCGGTCGTTCGGCACCCGGCGGGTGACCGCCGTGCAGGACGGGCAGGCGATCTTCACCATGTCCGCGTCGTTCCACGTCCAGGACGACGGCATCGAGCACCAGGACGAGATGCCCCAGGTGCCGGATCCCGACGACCTCGCCGACCTCGCGGACTCGGACGACCCCGGAAACCTGTGGGCCAGGCGCGAGTGGCCGGAATGGGACCTGCGACGGGTGCCGGAGGATCGCCTCTTCCGGCGCGCCGGCATCGTGTCACAGCAGCAGGTGTGGTTCCGGGTCCGTGACCCGCTCCCGGACGACAACGTGCTGCACGTGTGCACCCTGGCGTACATGAGCGACATGACGCTGCTCGGCTCCGCGAGCGTCGCCCATCCCGACGAGCAGACGCAGGGCGCCTCCCTCGACCACGCCATGTGGTTCCTGCGCTCGTTCCGCGCCGACGACTGGCTGCTGTACGACCAGACGTCCCCGTCGGCAGGTTTCGGGCGGGCCCTGACGCAGGGCCGCATCTTCGACCGGAACGGGCGGATGGTCGCCGCGGTGGTGCAAGAGGGACTGGCCCGCTACCTGCGCTGATGCGCCGGCATCCGGCTCGCGGTCCGTGAGCGGGGACACCCCGCCGCGGCTGCTAGCGTTGATATCCAGGCTTCGGACGGGTGTCGTCCCGTCCCCGACAGAACAGGCGACAGTGGGAAGTTCTCCGACCATCGGCGTGCTCGCGCTCCAGGGCGATGTACGCGAGCACCTGACCGCACTCGAGGCGGCCGGCGCCCGCGCGATCGGGGTGCGCCGGACCGCCGAACTCGACGCCGTCGACGGCCTGGTGATTCCCGGCGGGGAGTCCACCACGATGAGCCGGCTGCTGCAGGTGTTCGACCTGCTCGAGCCGCTGCGCGCCCGGTTGAAGGCCGGCCTGCCCGCCTACGGGTCCTGCGCGGGCATGATCCTGCTCGCCTCGCAGGTGCTCGACACCCGCCCCGACGCCGAGCACCTCGACGCCCTCGACATCACCGTCCGGCGCAACGCGTTCGGCCGGCAGGTCGACTCGTTCGAGGCCGACCTCGACGTCGCGGGCATCGAGGGGGATCCGGTGCGCGCGGTGTTCATCCGAGCGCCCTGGGTGGAGGAGGTCGGTCCCGGCGTGCAGGTCCTGGCCACCGTCCCCGAGGGACCGGCCGCCGGACGGGTGGTCGCGGTGCGGCAGGGAGCGGTGCTGGCGACGTCGTTCCACCCCGAGGTCACCGGTGACCTGCGGGTGCATCGGCTGTTCGTCGACACCGTCCGTTCGGGGCAGGTCGGCGCGGAGTAGAATCGACCCTCCGAACCAGTCGGACCCGGTCCGACCTCACCTCGCCGGAAGGGGCTCCAATCGAATGAGCGGCCACTCCAAATGGGCCACCACCAAGCACAAGAAGGCGGCCATCGACGCCAAGCGCGGCAAGATGTTCGCGAAGCTGATCAAGAACATCGAGGTGGCGGCCCGGACCGGCGGTGGTGACCCGGCGGGCAACCCGACGCTGTACGACGCCATCCAGAAGGCGAAGAAGAACTCGGTCCCCAACGACAACATCGAGCGGGCCCGCAAGCGCGGCGGCGGCGAGGAAGCCGGCGGCGCGGACTGGCAGACCATCACCTACGAGGGCTACGGCCCCAGCGGTGTCGCCATCCTCATCGAGTGCCTCACCGACAATCGCAACCGCGCGGCGGGCGAGGTCCGCACCGCGATGACCCGCAACGGCGGCAACATGGCCGACCCCGGCTCGGTGTCCTACCTGTTCACCCGCAAGGGCGTCGTCGTGCTCGAGAAGAACGGCCGCACCGAGGACGAGATCCTCGAGGTCGTGCTCGAGGCCGGCGCCGAGGAGATCAACGACCTCGGCGACAGCTTCGAGATCGTTTCCGAGGCCGGCGATCTCATCGCTGTGCGCACCGCGCTCGTCGAGGCCGGCATCGACTACGAATCTGCCGACCCGGACTTCCGGGCCTCGGTCGAGGTCCCCGTCGACGCGGACAGCGCCCGCAAGGTGTTCAAGCTCGTCGACGCCCTCGAGGATTCCGATGACGTGCAGAACGTCTACACCAACGTCGACGTCTCCGACGAGGTCCTCGCCGAACTCGACGCCTGAGACGGACGGCTCGCGGCCGGGGCTGCGTGTCGATACGGCGACGCGCCGCCCCGGCCGCTATGCTCTCGAACAGTTGTTCGTAGCGGTCGAGAGGTGAACGGGTGCGCGTGATGGGTGTGGACCCGGGACTGACGCGATGCGGCTTCGGCATCGTGGACACCGGCCGCGGACGCGAGGTCGCCGCCGTGGCGGTGGACGTGATCCGCACACCCCCCGACCTGGAACTGCCGTCGCGGCTGCTGCGCATCTCCGCGGCCGCCGAGGACTGGCTCGACCGATTCCGGCCCGATGTCGTCGCCGTCGAGCGGGTGTTCTCCCAGCACAACGTCCGCACCGCGATGGGCACCGCCCAGGCCGGGGGAGTGGTGGCGCTCTCCGCTGCCCGACGCGGCATCCCGGTGGCGTTCCACACCCCCAGCCAGGTGAAGTCCGCCGTGACCGGGAACGGCTCGGCCGACAAGAAGCAGGTCACGGCCATGGTCACCAAGATCCTGGGCCTCGCCACCGCGCCGAAGCCCGCGGACGCCGCGGACGCCCTCGCCCTCGCGATCTGCCACTGCTGGCGTGCGCCCATGCTCGCACGCATGGCCGCCGCCGAGGCCGCCGCGGCCGAACAGAAACGACGATACGAAGCGCGGCTGCGGGAACAGGCCGCCGCGCGGAAGGCAGGTGCACGGTGATCGCCTCGGTGCGCGGGGAAGTGCTCGAGATCGCACTCGACCACGTCGTCATCGAATCCGCGGGGGTCGGTTACCGGATCCACGCCACGCCCGCCACCCTGGCCACGCTCCGCCGTGGCGAGGACACCCGCCTGGTGACGGCGATGATCGTGCGCGAGGATTCGATGACGCTGTACGGGTTCCCCGACCCCGACGCCCGGGACCTGTTCGGGTTGCTGCAGACGGTTTCCGGTGTCGGACCCCGCCTCGCCATGGCCACCCTGGCCGTGCTGGATCCGGATTCGTTGCGTGCGGCCCTCGCCGACGGCAACACCGCCGCCCTGACCCGGGTCCCGGGCATCGGCAAGCGTGGCGCCGAACGCATGGTCGTCGAACTGCGGGACAAGGTCGCCGCGTTCGCCGGAACCTCCGCCCCGGCCGCGGTGGTCGGCTCGCCCATGCGCGACCAGGTGGTCGAGGCTCTCGTCGGACTCGGCTTCCCCGTCAAACAGGCGGAGCAGTCCACCGACACGATCCTCGCGGGTGACCCGCACTCCGACACCTCCACCGCGCTGCGTTCGGCGCTGGCCTTGCTGGGCAAGAGCCGATGATCGAGGACTTCCCCCCTGCGGGTGCCCCCGACGAGGCGCCGATGACCGCCGAGTACACCCCCGCCGACGGCGACGTCGAGGCGAGCCTGCGGCCGAAGAACCTCGACGACTTCATCGGCCAGCCTCGGGTGCGGGAACAGCTGCAGCTGGTGCTGCGCGGGGCGAAGCTGCGCGGCGGCACCCCGGATCACATCCTGCTGTCGGGCCCGCCGGGCCTGGGCAAGACGTCGATGGCCATGATCATCGCCGCCGAACTCGGGTCGTCGCTGCGGCTGACGTCGGGCCCCGCACTCGAGCGGGCCGGCGACCTGGCCGCGATGCTGTCCAACCTCGTCGAAGGCGACGTGCTGTTCATCGACGAGATCCACCGCATCGCGCGTCCCGCCGAGGAGATGCTGTACCTGGCGATGGAGGACTTCCGGGTCGACGTCGTCGTCGGCAAGGGCCCGGGCGCGACGTCGATTCCGCTCGAGGTCGCCCCGTTCACCCTCGTCGGCGCCACCACCCGTTCCGGCGCGCTGACCGGACCCTTGCGCGACCGGTTCGGTTTCACCGCGCACATGGACTTCTACGACCCGGCGGAACTGCAGCAGATCCTGCTGCGCTCGGCCCGGATCCTCGGCATCGACCTGGGCGAGGAGGCGAGCATCGAGATCGCCGGCCGTTCCCGCGGCACCCCGCGCATCGCCAACCGGCTGCTGCGCCGGGTCCGCGACTACGCCGAGGTCCGCGCCGACGGCATCATCACCCGCGAGATCGCGCAGGCCGCCCTGGCGGTCTACGACGTCGACGCGCTCGGCCTGGACCGGCTCGACCGTGCCGTGCTCGGCGCGCTGGTCCGCAGCTTCGGGGGCGGGCCGGTGGGCGTGTCCACGCTCGCGGTGGCCGTCGGTGAGGAACCCGGCACCGTCGAGGAGGTCTGCGAACCGTTCCTGGTACGGGCGGGGATGATCGCGCGCACTCCGCGCGGGCGGGTCGCGACCCAGGCCGCGTGGCTGCAGCTCGGACTGACACCGCCGCCGGAGGCTGCTACCGGCGGCATCGAGGTGCGGGCCCGCGAACCGCAACCCGGCCTGTTCGACGACGAATGACCGGTCGGCCACCGGCGCCGGTACAGGAGCCGCGCCGGTAATGGCACACTGGTCTACTGCGCCGGTCCACGACCGCCGGCGCCCGATACCGGACGACCTCGAGGACTGACTTCAACGATGGAACTGCTCTTCCCGCTGCTGATCCTTGCCCTGCTGGTGCCGACGTTCCTCGGCATCCGGCGCCAGAAGAAGGAGATGCAGAAGACCGCGGAACTGCAGGACGCGCTGCGGGTCGGTGACCGGGTGATGACCACGGCGGGGCTGCACGCCACCATCGTCGCGCTCACCGACACCACCGTCGATCTCGAGATCGCTCCCGGCGTGGTGACCACCTGGGCCCGGGTCGTGGTCCGCGAGCGGGTCACCGAACTCGGCTCGGCGGCGGACGAGACCGGTGGCCTCTCGCTGGACAAGGGCGACGACACCGAGCCGCCCGCCGGCCGGCCGACCGAGCACTGAACGGTCGGACACCGACCGGTCGACACCCCGGCCGATGTGCGGGCCGCGCCGGGGGCCGCGCCCCGACGGGTGCGGTGGCCCCGTGACCAGCGCATCACTCACTCGCATCGAGGAGACTGACAGACCGTGGCACCTTCCAACGGATCGGTGCATCCAGTTCGCTCCCTCGCCCTGTTCGGGGCGATCCTGGTGGCGCTGTATGCCCTGATCTTCTTCACCGGGGACAAGTCGGCGACGCCGAAACTCGGCATCGACCTGCAGGGCGGCACCCGGGTGACCCTCACCGCCCGCACCCCGGACGGCAGCGCGCCCAGCCAGGACAGTCTCCGGCAGGCCCAGCAGATCATCGAGACCCGCGTGAACGGCCTCGGCGTGTCCGGCTCCGAGGTGGTGATCGACGGTGACAACCTGGTGATCACGGTTCCCGGCGACGACAGCTCGCAGGCCCGCACCCTCGGCCAGACCGCACGGCTGTACATCCGGCCCGTGATCGGTCAGCCCATCGCCAGCGCTAACGCCGCGCAGCCGGCGCCCGCGCCCACGGACCCGCAGGCTCCCGCCCCCGCGACGCCGGCGCCCGACGCCGCCACGCCCGCTCCCGAACCGCAGGGCCGGCCCTTCCCGGCGCAGGATCCCACCGGCGCCCCGGCGCCCGCCACCGACGCCCCGGCGCCCGCCACCGACGCCCCGGCGCCCGCCACCGACGCCCCGGCGCCCGCCACCGACACCCCGGCGCCCGCTCCCGCTCCCACGGAGGACCTCGACCCGCAGGCCCGGGCCGCCGCGGACATCGCCGCCGCCAAGGAGACCCGGCAGAGCGAGGACCCGGCCGTCCTGCAGCAGGCCATGGCCACCCTGGACTGCTCGGCCGCCGACCCGCTCGCCGGCAACGACGATCCGGCAAAGCCGCTCGTCGCGTGCTCCACCGACGGCACCGCCGTCTATCTGCTCGGCCCGAGCATCATCGACGGCCAGCAGATCACCGACGCCTCCTCCGGCTACAACACCCAGCAGTCCCGCTACGAGGTCAGCCTCACGTTCGACTCCGAGGGCAGCAGCACCTGGGCGCAGTTCACCGCCGCCAGCATCGGCCAGCAGGCCGCGTTCGTCCTCGACTCCAAGGTGGTCAGCGCGCCCGTGATCCAGGGCGCCACCCCCGCCGGCAGCGCGACCTCGATCACCGGCAACTTCACCAACACCCAGGCCACCGAGCTCGCCAACACCCTCAAGTACGGCTCGCTGCCCCTGTCGTTCGCCGCATCGGAGGCCGAGACGGTGTCCGCGACCCTCGGCCTGGCATCGCTCGAGGCCGGGCTGATCGCCGGCATCGTCGGCCTGGTCCTCGTGCTGCTCTACAGCCTCGTCTACTACCGCATGCTCGGCGTGCTCGTCGCGCTGTCGCTGGTGATGTCCGGGCTCGCCGTGTACGCGGTGATGGTGCTGCTCGGCCGGTACATCAACTTCACCCTCGACCTCGCCGGCATCGCCGGCCTGATCATCGGCATCGGCATGACCGCCGACTCGTTCGTGGTGTTCTTCGAACGCATCAAGGACGAGATCCGTGAGGGTCGGAGCTTCCGCTCCGCCGTGCCCCGCGGCTGGGCCCGGGCCCGCCGGACCATCCTGTCCGGCAACGCCGTGAGCTTCATCGCCGCCGCGGTGCTCTACGTCCTCGCGGTCGGTCAGGTCCGCGGCTTCGCCTTCACCCTCGGCCTGACCACCATCCTCGACGTCGTGGTGGTGTTCCTGGTGACGTGGCCGCTGGTGCACCTGGCGTCGACGTCGAAGTTCTGGTCCAAGCCGAGCGTGAACGGTCTCGGCGCCATTCAGCAGGTCGCCCGTGAGCGCCAGCTCGCGGCTGCCTCGGCGAAGGAGGCGTGACGATGACCGACACCACCACGACCGCACCCCGGCACAGCGTCCTCTCCCGCCTCTACACCGGCACCGGCGCGTTCGAGATCGTCGGCCGCCGCAAGTTCTACTACCTGCTCACCGGCGGCATCGTGCTGGTGGCGCTGCTGAGCATGCTGATCCGCGGCTTCACGTGGGGCATCGACTTCGAGGGTGGCACCCGTATCCAGCTCCCGGCCGCCGAGGGCGTCACCACCGAGCAGGTGGAGACGGTGTACTCCGACACCCTCGGCACCGAGCCCGTATCGGTGCAGACCGTCGGGTCCGGCGCGGGCGCCTCCATTCAGATCCGTTCGGAGGCCCTCGACCTCGAGCAGGTCCGGACCCTGCAGAACGCGCTGTACGACGAGTTCCAGCCGACCGGGCCCGACGGCGTGCCGTCGCGCGACGCGATCAGCGTCGCCGACGTCAGCGAGACGTGGGGCGGACAGATCACCCAGAAGGCCCTCATCGCGCTCGCGGTGTTCCTGGTGCTCGTCAGCATCTACATCGCGGTGCGCTACGAGCGGGACATGGCGCTCGCGGCGCTGGCCGCCCTGTTCTTCGACATGATCGTCACCGCGGGGGTGTATTCGCTCGTCGGATTCGAGGTCACCCCGGCCACCGTCATCGGCCTGCTCACCATCCTCGGCTTCTCGCTGTACGACTCCGTGGTGGTGTTCGACAAGGTCGAGGAGAACACGCGCGGCATCCTGCACCTGCATCGTCGGACCTACGCCGAGCAGGCCAACCTCGCCGTCAACCAGACCCTCATGCGGTCGATCAACACCACGGTCATCTCGGTGCTGCCGGTGCTCGCGCTGATGGTCATCGCGGTGTGGCTGCTCGGCGTCGGCACCCTCAAGGACCTCGCCCTCGTCCAGCTCGTCGGCATCGTGGTCGGCGCCTATTCGTCGATCTTCTTCGCGACTCCGCTGCTGGTGACTCTCAAGGAATGGCGCGGGCCGGTGGCTGCACACACCCGCAAGGTGCTCGCCAAGCGCGGCGCCGCCGAATCGCGGACCGTGCCCCCCGCCGGGGAGGCCGTCGGCGCGCACGTCGGCGCGACACCCGTGTCCGTGACCAAGCGCATCGGAGCGACCACGACGGCGGGCGCCGGCGCCGCGCCGGTGGCCGAGCGCACCCCCAGACCGGGCGTCCGGCCCACCGGAAAGCGCGCCAAGAGAAGGCACTGACATGTCGGCACCCGAGCACACACGTCGAGCCCGGCGCCGCCGGTCCGTCCGCGCGGCGATCGCGGGCGCGGCCGCCGCGGCGGCGCTCGCCGCGACCACCGTCGCCTGTGGCACGACGGAGGAGTCCCTGCCCTCCATCGGGTATGCCGTCGACAACACGGTGACCACCTACAACGCCAACACCGTGGACGGCGCCGCCTCGGGAGCCCGGCAGGCCCTGGCCCGCGTGCTGCCCGGCTTCGGCTACGTCGATCCGGCCGGTCAGGTGATCTCCGACACCGACATCGGGGCGGCCACCGTCGTCTCGCAGGACCCGCTGACCGTCCAGTACCGGCTGTCCCCGGACTCCGTGTACTCGGACGGGGTGCCGATGTCGTGCGACGACCTGGTGCTCGCCTGGGCCGCCGCCAGCGGCCGATTCACCGCGCCCGACGCCTCGGGTGCTCCGGCGAACCTGTTCTCCGCCGCCCGGCGCTCCGGCTACGTCGACATCGAACGGATCGACTGTCAGACCGGGTCCAAGGACGCCACCGTCGTCTTCCGCGCCGGCCGAGCCTACGCCGACTGGCGAGCCCTGTTCGGCGCCACCGAGCTGATGCCCGCGCACGTCGCTGCCCGGGTCTCGGGGGTGCCCGACGTGGTCGCCGCCATCGGCGGTGGCGACGTCGAGGCGCTGCGCCGGCTCGCCGACTTCTGGAACACCGGGTGGAACCTGACCCCCGGCCGGCTGGACCTGTCGCTGCTGCCGGCATCCGGCCCCTACCGGATCGAGTCGTTCACCGCCGAGGACGGGCTCGTCCTCGTCGCGAACGAACGCTGGTGGGGCAACAAGCCCGGCACCGACCGGATCGTGGTGTGGCCGCGCGGCACCGACGCCTCCGCGGCGGCCGCCGACGGCCGCGTCCACGTCGCCGACACCGGCACCGGGGCACTCGACCTGTCCCTCGGGGACGACGTGGAGACGACGGCCGCGGCGTCGCGCAACGTCGAGCAGCTCGTGCTGGGCACCGGCGGGGGCAGCCTCGGCGCCGCCGCCGCGCGCCGGGCGTTCGCGCTGTGCGTGCCCCGCTCGCAGTTGTTCGACGAGTTCGGCCGGGTCGGGGACGTGCCCGCCACCGGACTCGGTTCCGGGACGACGTCGTCGCGGCTGCTGCCCGCCGACTCGCCGCTGTACCCGGGCGTGTCCGGGCCCGCAGCCCGCTACGACCGGGCGGACACGACCGCGGCGCAGGCCGAGCTCGCCGCTGCGGGGACGGACCGCATCACCGTGCGGATCGGGTACCTCGGCCCGGACCCGCGCCGCGCCCGTACCGTCGAGCTGATCGCCCAGTCCTGTCGCGAGGCGGGCATCGAGGTGGTCGACGCCGCCTCGGACACGTTCACGCCGTCGCAGCTCACGGCGGGACAGGTCGATGCCGTCCTGGCCGGGACCGCCGTCGCGGCAGGGGCGGGAGGCACGGCCGACATGCAGGACGCGCGCGGCGCCCTCAACTCCGCGGCCGGCAGCAACGTCGGGCGCTTCGCCGACGCCCGGGTCGACCAGATCCTCGACGCCCTCGCCGTCACCACCGATGACGCCACCATCTCCGGCCTGGTGGGTGAGGCCGAGACGATCCTGTGGACCGCGATGCCGACCCTGCCGCTGTACGCGCAGCCCCGGGAGACGACCTTTGCCGGCGGCCTGCGTGCCGCCGTCGCCAACCCCAGCGCTGCCGGTGCGGGCTGGAACATGGACAGGTGGATCATCAACAGATGAACAGCAATCCCGCCGGAGCGCACGCTCTGATCGAACGTGCCGCCACGGCGGTCACCGCCCGTACCCGCTGGGTCGACGACTTCCCGGCGCCCGGTGTCGCCTTCGCCGACCTGACCCCGGTCTTCGCCGACGGCGAGGCCTTCGGGGCGGTCATCGCCGCGCTGGCCGCCACCGCGCCGGACGCGGAACTGGTGGCCGGCGTCGACGCCCGCGGCTTCCTGCTCGGCGGCGGCATCGCCCACGCTCTGGGTGTCGGCGTCCTCGCGGTGCGCAAGGCCGGCAAGCTGCCTCCGCCGGTGGACACCCGCGAGTACTCCCTCGAGTACGGCACCGCGGCGATCGAGATTCCGCAGGATTCGGTTCGGTTGCGCGGGCGGCGGGTACTCGTCGTCGACGACGTGCTCGCCACCGGCGGCACCCTCTCGGCGACGGCGGAGCTTCTCGACGCGGCCGGTGCCCTGGTCGTCGCGGTGGCGGTGGTGACCGAGATCGAGGCCCTCGGTGGGCGGGCGCGGCTGGAAAAGTACCCGGTGACGTCATTGGTTCGGCTCTGAGAGCTAGAGTTGGCGCAGGTGCCGGTGGTTCCGGACGACGAGGAATGTGCGGCGGCGCGTCCGGTGTGCATCGGCGACGGGAGGTGTGGGCATGACCCAGAATCTTGATCGGTCCCAGAATTCCGGTCCGACCCCGACCTCGGCGTCCACGTCGGCCTCCCGCCGGGTGCGGGCGCGGCTGGCGCGCCGCATCACCGGTCAGCGCGGCACCACTCTCAAGCCGGTGCTCGAGCCGCTGGTCACGATCCACCGCGAGCTGTACCCGAAGGCCGACCTGTCGGAGCTGCAGCGCGCCTACGACGTGGCGGAGGAGCGGCACGCGTCGCAGAAGCGCAAGTCCGGCGACCCGTACATCACCCATCCCCTCGCGGTCGCGACGATCCTCGCCGAGCTCGGCATGGACACCACGACGCTGATCGCGGCGCTGCTGCACGACACCGTCGAGGACACCGGTTACAGTCTCGAGCAGCTCACCGCCGAGTTCGGCGAGGAGGTCGCCCACCTCGTCGACGGCGTCACCAAGCTGGACAAGGTGGTGCTCGGCACCGCCGCCGAGGGCGAGACCATCCGCAAGATGATCATCGCGATGGCGCGCGACCCCCGGGTCCTGGTGATCAAGGTCGCCGATCGGCTGCACAACATGCGCACCATGCGCTTCCTGCCGCCGGAGAAGCAGGCCCGCAAGGCGCGCGAGACCCTCGAGGTGATCGCGCCGCTCGCGCACCGTCTCGGCATGGCGACGGTCAAGTGGGAGCTCGAGGACCTGTCCTTCGCGATCCTGCACCCGAAGAAGTACGAGGAGATCGTGCGGCTCGTCGCCACCCGGGCGCCGTCGCGCGACACCTACCTGGCCAAGGTCCGCGCCGAGATCAACGCGACGCTCGCAGCGTCGCGGATCGATGCCACCGTCGAGGGCCGGCCGAAGCACTACTGGTCGATCTACCAGAAGATGATCGTCAAGGGCCGCGACTTCGACGACATCCACGACCTGGTCGGCGTGCGGATCCTGTGCAACGAGATCCGCGACTGCTACGCCGCCGTGGGCGTCGTGCACTCGCTGTGGCAGCCGATGGCGGGCCGGTTCAAGGACTACATCGCCCAGCCGCGGTTCGGCGTGTACCAGTCGCTGCACACCACCGTGATCGGCCCCGAGGGCAAGCCGCTCGAGGTGCAGATCCGCACCCGCGAGATGCACCGCACCGCCGAGTTCGGCATCGCCGCGCACTGGCGGTACAAGGAGACCAAGGGCAAACACTCGGGCGACGTCGCCGAGCTCGACGACATGGCGTGGATGCGGCAGTTGCTCGACTGGCAGCGCGAGGCCGCCGACCCCGGCGAGTTCCTCGAGTCGCTGCGTTACGACCTCGCCGTGAAGGAGATCTTCGTCTTCACCCCCAAGGGCGACGTGATCACGCTGCCGTCCGGGTCGACGCCGGTGGACTTCGCGTACGCCGTGCACACCGAGGTGGGGCACCGCTGCATCGGCGCGCGGGTCAACGGCCGGCTCGTCGCGCTCGAACGCAAGCTCGAGAACGGCGAGGTCGTCGAGGTCTTCACGTCCAAGGACCCCAATGCCGGGCCGAGCCGCGACTGGCAGTCGTTCGTGGTCTCGCCGCGCGCGAAGGCCAAGATCCGGCAGTGGTTCGCGAAGGAACGCCGCGAGGAGGCGCTCGAGGCCGGCAAGGACGCCATCGGCAAGGAGGTCAAGCGGGTCGGGCTGCCGCTGCAGCGCCTGATGAACGCGGACCTGATGCAGGCCGTGGCCAAGGAACTGCGGTACGCCGACGTGTCGGCGCTCTACACCGCGGTCGGTGAGCACCACGTCTCGGCGCACCACGTCGTGCAGCGCCTCGTCGCGCTGCTCGGCGGGGTCGGTGGCGTCGAGGAGGAGCTCGCGGAGCGGTCCACCCCGTCGTCCATTCCGACCCGGTCCCGGCAGAGCGGTGACTCCGGCATCCTCGTGCCCGGCGCGCCGGGCACGGTGTCGAAGCTGGCCAAGTGCTGTACGCCGGTGCCCGGCGACGAGATCATGGGCTTCGTGACCCGCACCGGCTCGGTGAGCGTGCACCGCACCGACTGCACCAACGCCGGATCCCTGCAGCAGCAGTCCGAGCGGATCATCGAGGTCAAGTGGGCGCCGTCCCCGTCGTCGGTGTTCCTCGTGGCCATCCAGATCGAGGCGCTCGACCGGCACCGGCTGCTCTCGGACGTCACCAAGGCACTCGCCGACGAGAAGGTGAACATCCTCTCGGCGTCGGTGACCACGACCGGCGACCGGGTCGCGGTGAGCCGCTTCACGTTCGAGATGGGCGATCCCAAGCACCTCGGGCACGTGCTCAACGTCGTCCGCAACGTCGAGGGCGTCTACGACGTGTACCGGGTGACCTCCGCGGCATAGAAGGTCCGCGGCGTAGCAGGATCGGCGACCCCACCTCGCCCATCCGCACGTCGCGGTCCGCCAGCCGACGCTAAGCGCATGCTAAGCGCGCTGCGCGATCGTTCTCCTCGCCGGACGGTCCGGCACATCCTGACAGAGGAGAACGCATTGCGTAACACCGTCATCACCGCCATTTCCGCCGAGGGTGCGGAACTCGACGAGGCGCGCCTCGCGACCGTGTCCGGCGGTCGCGCGTGCGAGGATCGGTCGAGCAAGACGATCGACATGTCGACCGGCGCGGTCGGTACCGATCAGGACTTCTGACGGACCGAGGACGCCGGGTGGGGAGGCGGCTCGCCTCGCCCACCCGGCGCTCGTCCGTCGACCGATCCGATCCGATCCGCCCCGAGGAACAGCTCATGAGCGCGCATCCCGCCCGCATCCTGGTGCTCACCCAGCCGGGTGACCCGCACGCAGACCACGTCGTCGACCTGTTGCGCCGGCGCGACGCCCGGGTCGTCGTGTTCGACCCCGCCGATTTTCCTGTCCACGCGTCGATCTCCGTCGGCTACACCGCCGGCGGTGCGGTCCGCCGCACCCTCGACCACCGCGGTGGGCGGATCGACCTGTCCGCCGTCGACACGGTCTGGTTCCGCCGCCCACGCAACCCGCGGGCGCACCCGGAGGTCACCGCCCCGGCGGTCCGCGAGTACGTCGAAAGGGAATGCGAGGCAATGACCTCCGCGCTCTGGGACGATCTGGACTGTCTCGCGGTGCCGGGAACGCGGGCCGCGATCCGGCAGGCGGCCCGCAAGACCGCCCAGCTCACCCTGGCCGGCCGTCTCGGGTTCGAGCTTCCGCCCACGATCGTGACCACCTCCCCGGACGAGTTCCTCGATTTCTGGGACCGGCACGAGGGGCAGGTGATCAGCAAACCGCTCGACCGGCCGTTCCTGATCGACGGTGACGACGGCTACTTCCGCATGTGCGAGCCTGTCACGACGACGGACCTGGGGTACGCGGAGGCGATGCGCCTGTGCCCGATGATCGTGCAGGGCTATGTGCCCAAACAGATCGAGGTGCGGGTGACGGTGGTCGGGCAGCGGGTCCTCGGCGCCGCCATCCACAGCCAGGACAGCAACCACACGCGGCTCGACTGGCGCAGCTACGACCCTTCCACGACCCGCTACAGCCGGCACGAGTTGCCGGCCGCGCTCGCCGCGTTGTGCCGCAGTCTGGTGGCTGAGCTCGAATTGCAGTACGGGACAATCGATCTCATACTCACTCCGGACGGCCGCTACGTGTTCCTCGAGATCAACCCGTCGGGACAGTGGTTGTGGATCGAGGACGCGACGGGTCTGCCCATCTCCGACGCACTGTGCGAGCTGCTGCTCGACGGTGCCCACCGCTCCCGGCGCCCCGCCGTCCAGGAGGTGCCCGCATGATCGCCCCGGCCGGCGCGGAGCTCGACGACGCTGCTCTCGGGCAGGCGCTGACTCTGCTCGCGCGCCTCAACACCGACCCGGTAGCGGCCGGGTCCGCGGAGGAACTGCTGGCGGCCCTGCGGGCGGAGCACCCCGGACTGCGCCTTCGCCTGCTCCGGCACCGGGAAGCCTACGGGGACACCGTGCAGTTCGGCCTGCTCGTCTCCGGGCCCCGCGGTGGCACCGTCACGCTGTCCTGGGCGCCGCTGTCGGAGGTGCCGTGGATGTTGCGCGGCGCGCAACGCAGCGCCGAATCGATGCTGCTACGCGTCAACGGCGAGGCGCTCGACATCCAGCACGCGATGGCGTATCTGGACGTGATGTGGGAGCAGACGGCCCTGCTCGACCGACTCGTCGACGTGTGTCTCGTCCAGCAGGAACTCGCCGAGAGCCCGGTGACGCTGACCGACGGTGAGCTGCAGGACGCCATGGACGCCTTCCGTCGCGCGCGCGGCCTGCTGACCCCGGCGGCGACCGCTGCATGGATGGCACGGCGGCACCTCGACCACGCGGCGCTCGAGGAGATGGTGGCACGCGAGGCCGCCGTTGCCGCGCTGCGCACGCGGGTGACGGTCGACCGCGTCGACTCGTGGTGCGCGGCGCACCGATCGACGTACGACCGGCTCCGGATCGCCCGCGTGCGCTTCGCCGACCGCGCCGCCGCCGAGCGGTTCGTCGCCGCGTTCGCCGAGCGGCGACGCACCTGCGACACAACGGCCGACGCGTTCGGCGCGGCGCTGACGGCTGTCGCCCCGTCCCGTCCGCTGGGGGCCGAGCTGATGGAGCGGACCGTGGCCGACCTCGACCTCGGCCTCGGCTCCGGCCTGGCCGATGCGGTCGCGCCCGGTACGCTGCTGCCGCCGCGGGCGGTCGGAACGGAATGGGAAGTGGTACAGGTGCTCTCGCGCGCCGCCGCGTCCGATTCGGACCTGCTGGAGCAGGCCTCGAGGCGGTTGTTCGACGAGTGGCTCGCCGACCGGCGCCGCACCGCCCGGATCGAATGGTTCTGGGGCGAGGCGGAGAAGACGCCGCGGTGACGCGCCGCATCCGGCCGCTCGCTCAGACCGGGATGTCCGATTGCGGCGCGGCGTGCCTGGCGATGATCTTCGCCTACTTCGGCGTCCCACGCGGCGTCGCGGACCTCGTCGACGAGCTGGGGGTTTCCCGCGACGGACTCACCGCCCTGGCGCTCGTGCGATGTGCCCGCGGCCACGGGCTCGACGTCCGCGCCTTCGGCCGCTCCGCCGACGCCGTCGCCGGGGGCGGTGCACCGCTGCCCGCCGTCGTGCACTGGGACGGCAACCATTTCGTGGTGGTCGAACGGTGCACGGAGCGGCACGTGCACATCGTCGATCCGGCGCGGGGGCGCCGGCGCCTGACCCGGGCACAGTTCCGCGACGGGTACTCGGGCGTGAGCATCGAGTTCGGCCCCGGCGACCCGTCGGTCTATCCGCCGCCGGCCCCGCCCGCCTCCCGGCGACGAACGATGCCGGCCCGGTTCCTGCACGGCCACCGCGCACTGCTCGCGTCGGTCGTGGTGGCCTCGATCGCGTTGCAGGCGATCGGGATGACGCTTCCGGTGGTCTCGGCGATTCTGGTGGACCGGGTCCTGCCGAGCGCCGACCGCCCGCTGCTGTACGCCGTGGTCGGTGCGACGGTCGTCGCGTGCCTTGCGCACGGTGCGGTCGGGGTGGTGCGCAGCCGGATGCTGGAGGCGCTGCGCCGGCGCGCCGACGGTGAGCTCACCGGCGCCGCCGTCGCGCACCTGCTGGCATTGCCGTATGCATACTTCGCTCGCCGGGGAACCAGTGACGTGGTGCAGCGGGTCTCGAGCGTCGGGGCGATTCGGGAGCTGCTCACCGGACCCGTCGTGGCGGCGGTGCTCGACGGGCCGTTGGCGCTGACGTACCTCGCTCTGCTGCTGTGGTGGGCGCCGATGCTCGGCGTCACGCTGATGGTGCTCGCGACGGTGCAGATCGTCCTGATCGTGGGCACCGGCCGCCGGGTCGGTCAGCTCGGTCAGGAGGAGTTGCGCGCGCACGCCCTCGCCGAGGGACGCCTGCTCGAGACCGTGAACGGCATCGAGACGGTGAAGGCCTCCGGTTCCGAGGCGGCTGCGGCCGCGCAGTGGCACGCTCTGTTCACCACCGCCCTGGACGCGGCGTCGCGCAGCGGCCGCCTCGAGGGTGTGGTCGAATCGCTGGTGGCCGGTCTCAGGGTCGCGGCGCCCGCGGTCCTGATGATCGTCGGCGTCGTCGGCGTGCTGGACGGACGGCAGACGCTCGGTGCCATGATCGCCGCGAACGGGATCGCGCTCGCCGCGCTCGCCCCGCTCGGCTCGGTGGTGTCGGTGCTGCAGCGGCTGCAGTTCGCGGCGGCCCACCTGGCCCGGCTGCGGGACATCGTCGACAGCGACGTCGAACAGCACGGCCGGAGCGTGCGGCCCGCCCCGGCACTCAGCGGCGCGATCTCGCTGCGCGGTGTCGGATTCCGGTACGACCCGCGCTCGCCGTGGGTGGTGCGCGACATCGACTGCGACATCCCCGCCGGGTCGACGGTGGCGCTGGTGGGACCGTCCGGCTCCGGCAAGAGCACCCTCGCCCGCCTGCTGCTCGGACTCTACGAGCCGACGGAGGGACGGGTGCTGTTCGACGGACACGACGCCGCGGACCTGGAATCCCGTTCGCTGCGCGCGCAGTTCGGGGTGGTGACGCAGAACAGCGCCCTGTTCACCGGGACCGTCGCGCAGAACATCGCCGCGGGACGGGCGGCGGCTTCCCTCCCCCGCATCGTCGAGGCCGCGAAACTGGCGCACATCCACGACGCGATCGTCGCCATGCCGATGGGGTACGAGACGATGCTGCGGGACGGGTCGGGCCTGTCCGGTGGGCAGTGCCAACGGATCGCGCTTGCGCGGGCGGTGCTCGGCGCGCCCCGGGTGCTGTTGCTCGACGAGGCGACCAGCGCCCTCGACGCCGCGACCGAAGCGTCGGTCGTGGCGTCGCTGGGAGGGCTGCGCCAGACCCGGATCGTCATCGCGCACCGGCTCAGCACCGTCCGCACCGCAGATGTGATTATCGTGCTCGACGACGGCAGGATCGTCGAAAGGGGCGGCCATCACGAACTGCTGAGCCGGGACGGGCGGTACGCGGAACTCGTCGCCCTGCAGACGCGGTAGGTGGCCGGCCGCACTCACTCGGCCGCACTCACCCGACCGCGACGATCCGCATCGGGATCAGGGGGCGCCCACCGCCCAGGGGACTCGATCCGTCGTCGCCCGCCGCGGCGACCTCCTCGAGCGCCCGCAGGCCGGGTTCTCCGACGGTGCCGAACACCGAATACTGCGGCTGCAGCAGGGAATCGCCGAACACGAGCAGGAACTGACTGCCGTTGCTGTCCCGGTGCCCGGCGTTGGCCATCGCGACGGTGCCGCGCGGATACACGACGGGGGACGGCAGGTAGCCGTTCTCCCCGCGGACGACCGTGACGGGGTACTCGTCGGCGAACGTGTAGCCGGGCCCTCCCGTCCCGGATCCGGTGGGGTCGCCGCACCGGAACATCTGCATCCCCGGTTCGTCGGTCACGTGATGGCACTCGGTCCCGTCGAAGAAGCCCTGCCGGGCGAGGCCGACGAAACTCTGCACCGCACACGGCGCTGCGGCGCGCTCGAGGACCAGCGGGACCGGACCCGCGGAGGTCGTCAGCGTCAGCTCCACCGTCCCGGTCGCGGGCACGGACGTCGACGCGGGCACGGTCGCCGTCCTCGCGGCCGGCCCGGCGGCACGGAACGCGCAGGCGACGGTGGCGGCCGCCGGTTCCGGCCGCGGCGGCATCGCAACATAGGCGGACGGGTCGAAGCCGGGGGAGGTGGCGGCCGCGGTGGTCGTCGCCCGCAGCGCGGCAGGGGCGGGCCCGGTGTCGGAAGCGGCACACGCCGCAGCCGCGAGTGCTGCGCCGAGCGTCGCGGCCAGGCGCGCAGCAATGGAGGTACCTGAGGTCACAGACACGGCACAGTAGACGATCCCGTCACAATCCGACAGACCCCTGCCGGCGGCGGGGACGCGAACGCCCCGCCCACCGGCGGGTGGGCGGGGCGTTGGGAGACGCGCCGGATCAGTCCGTGCGGACGGCGGTCAGCGTCGTCGGCGCCGCCGGTGGTCCGTCGGGTCCGCCGCCGTCCACCCCGGCCGCGGCGATCTCGTCGAGGGTCGCCAGGCCGGTCTCGTCGATGGTGCCGAACACGGTGTACTGCGGCGGCAGGATCGAATCGCCGTAGACCAGGAAGAACTGGCTGCCGTCCGTGCCGGGACCGGCATTGGCCATCGCGAGCGTGCCCCGTGGGTAGATCATCGGATTCTGCGCCTGCGGATCTCCGGCCGCGTACTGGTCGGTGGGGAACTCGTTGGCGAACTCGTAGCCCGGTCCGCCGGTACCCGTGGCGGTGGGGTCGCCGCACTGCAGCACCGACAGCGTCGGGTCGGTCGTCAACCGGTGGCAGTCGGTGTCATCGAAATACCCCTGGGAGGCCAGCGACAGGAAGCTGCCGACGGTGCACGGGGACAGCTCGCCCCGCAGGGCCAGCCCGATGTCGCCCTGGGTGGTCGCCACGGTGACGTCGGTGTCGGTGGTGGGGACGGCCTCGGCGCGCGGCGGCTGCACCGGCTTCGCGGCCGGTCGCCCGTCGGACGGGTACGCGCAGCTCACCGTATCGGGCAGCGGCTCGGCCCGCTGGGCGGGCAGGGCCGGGAAGTCGGACAGCGACGGTGCGGACGTCGGTGCCGAGGCCGCGGTGCTCGACGTGGACGTCGCGGACCCGTCGTCCGGGTCGCCGGAGCAGGCGGTGAGCAGCAGCGCCACACCGACCACGGCCACGGCGGCCCGGGCAGCGCCGGATCGGGTACGGGTCATCAGTCCATCCTCACACTGGTCAGGGAGATCGGCTGGGCCGGCGCGCCGTCCTGGCCGCCGCCCTCGACCCCGGCGGCGGCGACCGTGTCGAGGGTCGCCAGGCCGGTCTCGTCGATGGTGCCGAACACGGTGTACTGCGGCGGCAGGATCGAGTCGCCGTACACGAGGAAGAACTGGCTGCCGTTGGTGCCGGCGCCGGCGTTGGCCATCGCGACGGTGCCGCGCGGGTACGTCAGCGGCTGCGTGGCCGCCGGATCCTCGGGCGCGTACTGGTCGGTGGGGAACTCGTTGGCGAACTGGTAGCCGGGGCCGCCGGCGCCGGTGCCGGTCGGGTCGCCGCACTGCAGCACGGCGAGCGAGTCGGACGTGGTCAGGCGGTGGCAGGCGGTGTCGTCGAAGTACCCCTGCGACGCCAGGGACAGGAAGTTGTTGACCGTGCACGGGGAGGTGTCGTTGTGCAGGACCAGGCCGATGTTGCCCTGGGTGGTCTCCACACTGACGCTTATGTCGGTATTGCCCTCGCCGGTGGTGAGGATGCCGTCAGTGCGCGGCGGCTGCACCGGCCTGGCCGGTTCGCCGCCGGGCGGGTACGCACAGTTCACCGATTCGGGCAGCGGTTCCGACCGGCCCGCGGGCAGCGCCGCGAACTCGGTCTGCGCCGGGTCGGTCGTCTCCGACGCCGCGGTGGAGGCGGCGTCGTCGCCGCCGCGGCCGAGCACCCAGATGCCGACGCCCGCCGCGACGACCGCGGCCACACCGAGCGCCGACAGACCGATGGTCAGCTGGCGGCGCTTGCGCGCCCGCTGTGCCCGCCGTTCGAGTTGCCGCTCGAGTTTGCGTTTGGCGGCCTGGCGCCGCTGTGCGTTGCTCGGCACTGCAGTAGTCCTCCCGTAACCGATCGTCGTTGCCGGTCCCAGCGTCGCCGCTGGAACCCGGCTCGAGCCGGATCGAGTCTGCCACCCCAACCTGAGAACCGGGCGACGGGGAGCCCGGCCTAGGCTGTAGGGGCCACGCGAAGGCCCACACCGTAGGAGCGATGCCCGTGCTCGTCACCGGATTCCCCGCCGGGATGTTCCAGACCAACTGCTACATCCTCGCGCAGGACGACGCGAAGGAATGCGTCGTCGTCGACCCCGGGCAGGATGCCGCCGAGCCCCTCGCCGACTTTCTCACCCGGTCCGGACTGACGCCGCGCGCGGTGCTGCTCACCCACGGGCACCTCGACCACATCTGGTCGGCGCAGGCCGTCGCCGACCGCTACGACATCCCGGCCTATATCCATCCGGACGACCGCTACATGCTGACCGATCCCGGGCGCGGCATCGGCCCGACGTTGAAGCCGTTCCTCGAGGGCGCCGAATTCGCCGAGCCGCGGACCGTGATCGAACTGGCCGACGGGGACGAGATCGAGCACGCCGGCATCCGGTTCGCCGTCGATCACACCCCGGGGCACACCCAGGGCTCGGTGGTGCTGCGCACCCACGCGACGACCCCCGACGGCGGCGACGTCGAGATCGCCCTCACCGGCGACACCCTGTTCCAGGGGTCGATCGGCCGCACCGACCTGCCGGGTGGCAACCACGAACAGCTGCTCGCGTCGATCGCGGCGAAACTGCTCGTGCGCGACGACGCCACCGCGATCCTGCCCGGCCACGGCCCGTCCAGCACCATCGGCCAGGAGCGGGTGTCGAACCCGTTCCTGGTGGGGCTGGCCGGCTCCCGCTGACCCCGGCCCCGGGCCGGCCCGGCCTCCGATCCACCGACGAGAGAAAGCAGCGACAGTTGAGCAAGCCCTCCACGTTCTCGGCGCCCAAGGGTGTACCCGATTACGTCCCCCCGCAGTCCGCGGAGTTCGTCGCCGTGCGCGACGGGCTGACCCGCGCGGCGCGGCTGGCCGGCTACGGGCACATCGAGCTGCCGATCTTCGAGGACACCGGACTGTTCGCGCGCGGCGTCGGCGAGTCCACCGACGTCGTCAGCAAAGAGATGTACACGTTCGCCGATCGCGGCGACCGGTCCGTCACGCTGCGCCCGGAGGGCACCGCGGGTGTGATGCGGGCGGTGATCGAGCACGGCCTCGACCGTGGCCAGCTGCCCGTCAAGCTGAGCTACTCGGGCCCGTTCTTCCGGTACGAGCGCCCCCAGGCCGGCCGGTACCGCCAGCTGCAGCAGGTGGGCGTCGAGGCGATCGGCGTCGACGATCCGGCCCTCGACGCCGAGGTCATCGCCGTCGCCGACGCCGGATTCCGCAGCCTGGGCCTCGAGGGGTTCCGCCTCGAGATCACGTCCCTCGGCGACGAGACGTGCCGCCCGCAGTACCGGGAGTTGTTGCAGCAGTTCCTGTTCAAGCTGGACCTGGACGAGGAGACCCGCCGCCGCGCCGAGATCAACCCGTTGCGGGTGCTCGACGACAAACGCCCCCACGTGCGGGAGATGACGGCCGACGCGCCGCTCATGCTCGACCACCTTTCCGACACGGCCAAGGCGCACTTCGACGAGGTGCTCTCGCATCTCGACGCGCTCGGCGTGCCGTACACGATCAACCCGCGCATGGTGCGCGGCCTCGACTATTACACGAAGACGACGTTCGAATTCGTCCACGACGGGCTCGGCGCCCAGTCCGGGATCGGTGGCGGCGGCCGCTACGACGGCCTGATGGCGCAGCTCGGCGGCCAGCCGCTCTCCGGTATCGGCTTCGGGCTCGGCGTCGACCGCACGGTCCTCGCGCTCGCCGCCGAGGGCAGGACCGCGGGCAGCCCCGCCCGCTGCGAGGTGTTCTGCGTGCCGATGGGCGAGGCCGCCAAGTCGACGCTGGTGCCGATCGCCCACCGGCTGCGCGCCGCCGGCATCCGCGTGGACCTGGCGTACGGCGGTCGCGGCGTCAAGGGCGCGATGAAGGCCGCCGACCGTTCCGGTGCCGTGGTCGCGCTCGTGCTGGGGGAGCGCGAACTCGAGGCCGGCGAGATCGTCGTCAAGGACCTGCGCACCGGCGAACAGCACACCGTGCCGCTCGACGACGTGGTCGCCCGGGTCGGGGACGTCGTTGCCCGCACCTGACCCGTCGGCCCGTCCCGCGCCGACCCGTCTGGACCTGATCCCCGCGCGGGTGCTCGCGCCCCGCGCCGGGAGAGTCGCGGTGTTCTCCCTCCTGATCGGCGTGGTGGCCGGTCTGCTGGTGTACCTGGTGTCCAGCCCGCTGGTTGCGGTCGTGTTCGGTGTGCTCGTCGGGGTGCCGCCCGCGGTGGGCGCCCTGGCGGTGCTGCGCCGGCACCGCTGGATCGACGGCACCACGGTCACCGCGAAGGGGGCGCTGCGCACCCGGCGGGTGGAGCTGCGCAACCTCGCCGGGGTCGAGCTGGTGGTGTCGGCGCTGCGGGTGAGTCAGGTGGTGTTGCGGCTCAACGACGGGGATCGGCTCGTGTCGGTTCCGCTGGCGTTGTACGCGAACGGCGGCTGCCGGGAGCTCGACGTACTGGCGTTGCGCCGACTCGCCGACGCGCTGGCGGCGAGCGAGCTGGCCTCGGCCGCCGCGATGTCGTCGGTGCTGGTGGAGCAGCTGCGGGCGGAGGCCCGCGACGCCGGGCTCGAGCAGCGGCCGCTGTACCGGGCGGTGCTGCTGGCCCGTGACGCCGGGCGCGTGCCGCAGACCACGCTCACCGACCACGAGGTGGCCTCGCTCGTCGAGTGAGCGCGGACCGATTGGGCTGTGGGTACCCCGGGTATGCGGGGCGCATGATCTCGCTGCACTCGGTGTTCTCCGGGCCGTTCCGAGCCGCCTCCGCGCTGCGCGGGGCGCGGGTGTTCCATCCACGTGGGGTGCTCTTCCGGGGCGTCGCGGAACTGGATTCGCGGTGGTGGCCGGTTCCGGCACCGGCGCGGGTGCCGGTCACCGCGCGGCTGTCCGGCGCCGTGGGCACGCCCGACGGCGTGCCCGACATCCTGGGTCTGGCGTTGCGGTTCTCCCTCGAGGACGGCCCGTGGGACATCCTGCTCGCCACCCTGCACGTGCCCACCAGGGCGGTCCTGCTGCCGGCCCGGGGCTGGTCGACCGCGCGGTACGGCTCCCTGATGGCCTATCGCACGAATGTCGACCTCGCGCCGCGGTGGATCTTCGCGTTCCCGGAGGGCGACCAGCCGTCCTCGACGTCCGTCCTGGAACTGGCCCGGCACGGCGTCCCGTTGCTGTTCTCGTTGCACGTGGCCTCGGCCCGTGGGCCGCTCGTGCCGGCCGGCCGCGTCACGCTCGAGTCCGCGGTGCCCGCCTCCGACGAGGCCCAGCCGTCGTTCGATCCGGTGCTCAACCACCCGGCGGCCGTCGAGCTGTGGCCGCGCTGGCTCGTGCCGTTCCGCCGCGACGCATACCGCGGCAGCCGCTCGGGACGCGGGGCATCCGACGCGTCCGCGCGGAGCGGTTTCCTCGACACCGCCGGAACGTAGTAGCCGGGGGTGCAGAGCAACTCTGCACCCCCGGCCTTCGTGGGCCGGACCGGAACCGGTCCGGCGACGCGTCAGCTCACGACGGCGTCGATCGTCTTCTTCAGGGCCGAGGGCTGCGCGGGGGAGTGCGGGGCCTTCTCCTTCAGCTCGAGCATCCGCGCCCCGATCTCCTGTAGCTGCTTACGGCCGAGTGCCTCCCGCACCCTCGGGAACCACTCCTCTTCCTCCTCCTCGATGTGGTGCTCGACGTTCTCGATGAGGACGGTCGTCTTCGCGTCGAACCGCTCGGCGTCGGGTTTCATCCCGGCCAGTTCCGTCACGAGGACGTCCGCGACGTGGTGCTCCTCGAACGATTCGAGGATGTCCGATTCGAGGTCGGGCAGCAGCGCGCGCACCTCGGGGTACATGCCCTCGTTCTCGATGTAGGTGTGCACCGTCAGCAGTTCGATGATCCGGCCGACGATCCGGCCCTTCTCGTCGCCGTCGTCCGCTCCGCGGAACTCGCGGAACAGCTTCCGGATCTCCTTGTGGTCTTCCTTCAACAACACGATCGCGTCAGTGGACACCAGGCCTCCCGCCGAAGTGGTTCTCGAATGCCCGCCGCCGTGAGGGGCGTGCGCTCCAGATACCCCGGCAGGAGCCCGATTACACCGATCCGTCCGAATCAGGTGCTCGGCGGTGTCCGCTCGGCGGTGTCCCGGACGTGGGGCTCCTCGGCCACCTCGGCGGCGTGGCGCCGGCCGACGCCGACGTGCGCCTCCGCCCGCATGGTCTCCACCATGTGCGGGTAGTGCAGCTCGAACGCCGGGCGCTCGGAGCGGATGCGCGGCAGCTCGTAGAAGTTGTGCCGCGGCGGCGGGCAGGTGGTGGCCCACTCGAGGGAGTTGCCGTAACCCCACGGGTCGTCGACGATCACGACCTGCCCGTACCGGTAGCTCTTGAACACGTTCCACAGGAACGGCAGGGTCGACACGCCGAGGGTGAAGGCACCGATCGTCGAGATGGTGTTGAGGGTGGTGAACCCGTCCGACGGCAGGTAGTCGGCGTAGCGGCGCGGCATGCCCTCGTTGCCCAGCCAGTGCTGCACCAGGAACGTGGTGTGGAAGCCGAGGAAGGTCAGCCAGAAGTGCCACTTGCCGAGGCGCTCGTCCATCAGCCGCCCGGTCATCTTCGGGAACCAGAAGTAGATGCCCGAGTAGGTGGCGAACACGATGGTGCCGAAGAGCACGTAGTGGAAGTGCGCGACGACGAAGTAGGAGTCGTGGACGTGGAAGTCCAGCGGCGGGCTGGCGAGGACCACGCCGGTCAGGCCGCCGAAGAGGAAGGTGATGATGAAGCCGACCGCGAACAGCATCGGGGTCTCGAACGTCACCTGCCCCCGCCACATGGTGCCGATCCAGTTGAAGAACTTCACGCCGGTGGGCACCGCGATCAGGAACGTCATGAACGAGAAGTACGGCAGCAGCACGGCGCCGGTGGCGTACATGTGATGCGCCCACACGGCCATCGACAGGGCGCCGATCGCCAGGGTCGCGTAGACCAGGCCGGTGTAGCCGAAGATCGGCTTACGCGAGAACACCGGAATGACCTCGGAGATGATGCCGAAGAACGGCAGCGCGATGACATACACCTCGGGGTGGCCGAAGAACCAGAACAGGTGCTGGTAGAGCATCACCCCGCCGTTGGCCGGGTCGTAGATGTTGCCGCCGAGCACGCGATCGACCAGCACTCCCATGAACGCGGCGGTCAGCAGCGGGAAGATCAGCAGGATCAGAATCATCGTGATGAAGATGTTCCAGGTGAAGATCGGCATCCGGAACATCGTCATACCGGGGGCACGCAGGCACACGACCGTGGTGATCATGTTGACCCCGCCGAGGATGGTGCCGAGACCGGCGACGGCCAGACCGGCGAACCACAGGTTTCCGCCGACACCGGGGCTGTGCAGGTCGTCCGCGAGCGGAACGTAGGAGGTCCACCCGAAGTCCGGGGCGCCGCCCGGGGTGACGAGGGAGAAGGCCACGACGGAGGCGCCGAACAGGTACAGCCAGTAACTGAACGCGTTCAGCCGGGGGAACGCGACGTCGGGCGCGCCGATCTGCAGCGGCAGGATGTAGTTCGCGAACCCGAACACGATCGGGGTCGCGTACATCAGCAGCATGATGCCGCCGTGCATGGTGAACAGCTGGTTGTACTGCTCGTTGGACAGGAACTGCATGCCCGGGACGGCGAGTTCGCTGCGGATCAGCAGGGCCATCAGCCCGCCGATCAGGAAGAAGGCGAACGAGGTCACGATGTACATCAGCCCGAGCATCTTCGGGTCGGTCGTCGTGACCAGCTTGTAGAACGTCGAGCCCTTGGGCGCATACCGCGGCGGATACGGGCGAACGGCCTTCGTCTCGGTGACAACCATGGTGCCTCCTTGCGCCTCCCGGGGGCGGCGATGTCGCTGCGGCGCCGGGTGCTCCGCTCGGCCTGAGACGGCACCCCGGAACGACCGCGGCATCATGCGGTAGGTCGAGCGTAACCGGCACCGGCCGCGCGCGGGAGGTTTTGCGAGGCGGATTGTCGTCCGTCCGCGCGGAATTCGAGGGGTTTCCGGGAACAATTCCTTGCCCCGCTGTGTTGTGAGTGGTACAAGAAAGGTGTAGCGGCCAGCATAGATCGACCGCTCTCCTCAACCGGCACGAAGAGAGTCTGTGGAGGTGGAAACGATGTTGATGCGCACCGATCCGTTCCGCGAGCTCGACCGCTTCGCGCAGCAGGTTCTCGGCACGGCGGCCCGTCCCGCGGTGATGCCCATGGACGCCTGGCGTGAGGGCGACAAGTTCGTCGTCGAGTTCGATCTGCCCGGCGTCGCCGAGGATTCGCTCGACCTCGACGTCGAACGGAACGTGCTGACGGTGCACGCAGAGCGGCCGGCACGCGACCAGAGTCAGGAGATGGTGGCTGCCGAGCGCCCGCGCGGAGTGTTCAGCCGGCAGCTGTTCCTCGGCGAGAACCTCGACACCGACAACATCGAGGCGACGTACGACGCCGGCGTGCTGAGGCTGACGATCCCGGTCGCGGAGAAGGCCAAGCCGCGCAAGATCGAGATCGCGGTAGGCGACAAGAAGGCGATCGACGGCTGATCCGTCCGAGGCGTGTCCCCGGGAGACGACCATGGACGAACTCGACCTGATTGCCGAACCGCCCGTCGGGCAGCCGCCCACCGTCGACGGCGTGGACCTCGAGCTGCTCCTGCTCGATCTCGAGCTGGAGATGCTCGAGTGGCCCCGGCCGCGACGACCGGTGGCGGACCCGAGGTGCCGGACCGCCGCGGTCCGTCGTCCGCGGGGCGCGGCGCGCACCGCGGGACCGCCGGGTCGAGCCGGGACGCGGGCTCCGGGGGAAGTGGTTGCCACGCAGCGCTCTCCTCCGGTCCGTACCGGATCGGCCCGCCGAAGCCACGTAGTAGCGAAAGGACGGTGATACGACATCGCAGCAGAGTCGCCAGGCGTTGACGTGCGTGCCGCCCGCCCGGACGGCAGCCACGAGGCGCTGGGCGGGGCACCGGCCCGGAGCCGGTGACCGGGCAGCGCACCGCCGGTATTCGGCACACACAGTGCGGGCCACACCCGATCATCGCCGACGCCCGGCCACCCGCCGTTCGTACCCATCCACGAGGCGGGTGGCCGGGCGTTCGCTCCTGTCACGCGCCGTCACGCCGTTCGGCGTCGACAACGGAAGAGAAGGGCGGGGCCGTGTCCGGCAGGGAACCCGATCTCTACGCCGTGCTGGGCGTGCCCGGGTCTGCCGGGCAGGCGGAGATCACCGCGGCCTTCCGCCGCAAGCTCCGCGAGCACCACCCCGACCTCCGCAGCCCGGATGTCCCTTTCGGCCCGGATCCGGACGAGCAGCTGCGCAGGATCGTCGCGGCCTACGCCGTCCTGCGCGATCCGCACCGCCGCGCGGAGTACGACCGCCGCCGTGCCGACACGGTCACCCGGCCCTCCGCGCGGACCGTCCGGGTGACCGTGCGTCGCTCGGACCCGCCCCCCGCGGCGGATCCGCCCATCCGGGCCGGACCCGTCCGTCGCCACCGGTGACGGCGCCGCGCGGGCGCTTCCCCGAGCGAATGTATCGCTCACTCGATCAGTCCGACAGCATGGTTCATTCGCTCGGGTCCGGCGTACGAGGTTCGTACTTGCCTCCGTAGGCGAGGGCCAGCAGGGTGCGCGCCCCGTACACCAGGGCTCGTTCGTCCAGTTCGAAGTCGGGCTTGTGGAGATCGTGTCGCGGACTCGTCCCGTCCCAGACTCCCAATCGCGCCATGGCCCCCGGGACGTGCTCGAGATACCACGCGAAGTCCTCGCCGCCGCTGGACTGCCCCGCCTCGGCCAGATTCTCCAGGCCCACCACGGATTCGATCGCGGCGAGCATCTCGGCGGTTGCCTCGGCGTCGTTGACCACCGGCGGCACGCCCTGCACGTAGTCCAGTTCGTGGTCCACCGCGTAGGGTGCGAGCAGTTCCGCGACGCTGCGCCGCACCAGCGGCTCGACCGTCGCCCACGTCCGATGCGACGCGCTGCGCAGCGTGCCCACCAGTTCACCGGACTCGGGGATGGCGTTGCCGACGTGGCCGGCGTGGATCCGGCCCCATGTCAGCACGGTGGCGGTGCGGGCGTCGAGGCGCCGATCGAGCACCGACGCCAGCCCGGTCACCAGCACGCCCGCCGCGTGGATCAGGTCGCCGGTCAGGTGCGGGCGGGCCGAGTGGCCGCCGGGCGAGGACAACCGCACCGTGAGAACGGCCCCGGACGAGGTGATCGGCCCGGCGCGGGTGGCGAGCTTGCCCGCCTCGAGCTGGGGGGCGCAGTGCAGGGCGAAGATCCGGGACACCCCGGCGAGGCCACCCGCGGCGACGACCTCGAGCGCACCACCGGGGGTGGTCTCCTCGCCGGGCTGGAAGATCAACCGCACCCGCTGCGGGGGCGGATCCGCCGCGAGCACGGTGGCCGCCTCCAGCAGCATCGCGGTGTGGGCGTCGTGCCCGCACGCGTGGCACACGCCCTCCACGGTCGACGCGTACGGCAACCCGGTGGTCTCGGTCAGCGGCAACGCGTCGAGGTCGGCCCGCAACCCGATGCATCCGGTGGTGTCCGGGCCGACGTCGCACCACAGGCCGGTGCCGCCGGGCAGCGTCACCGGGTCCAGCCCGAGCGAGACGAGCTGATCGCGCACCAGCGCGGTGGTGCGGAACTCCGCGAACGACAGCTCCGGGTGGGCATGCAGGTCCCGTCGCCAGGCGACGAGGCGGTCGTGGTCGATCCTCATCCGTCGAGAACTCCGTCGGTTCGGTGACATCTACGGGCCGGCCGTACCGAGCCGGCTCGTCAGCCAGTTCACCATGGCCTCGGCGAGCACGTCCCTGTTCTCGCGTTTGACGATGTCGTGGCCCTCGTCGTCGAACAGGAGGAACTCGGCGATCCCACCCCGGTCGCGTACCGCGGCGACGATCTGCTCCGACTCGCTGACCGGCACGTTGGTGTCGTGCGCCCCGTGCACCACGAGCAGGGGTGCCCGCAGTTCCGCGATCCGATGGATGGGGGAGAGCTCGCGCAGCAGTTCCCGGTCGTGCACCGGATGCCCGTACTTGGGGTAGGCCGCCGCCGCGATCCACGGCTCGGTGTTGGCGTAGAAACTCTCGAGGTCGCTCATCCCGCAGATCGCTATCCCGGCGGCGAACAACTCGGCGTGGAAGGTCAGCGATGCCAGCGTCAGGTAGCCGCCGTACGATCTGCCCGCGCACGCCACCCGGGCGGGATCGGCGATGCCGTGGTCGACGAGGTACTGCACGCAGTCGGCCACGTCGTCGATCCCGGCGAACCGCCCGTAGCGGTCGTCGGCGTGCATGAACGTCCGCCCGAAACCGCCGGACCCGCGCACGTTCGTCCCGAAGACCGTGAATCCCGCCGCCACGATCGCCGGGTAGTAGTCGCTGTATCCGGGCCGTTCCTGGGCTTCCGGTCCGCCGTGGAAGTACAGCAGCACCGGGCCCGGGCCGCTGCCCTGCGCCCGATACAGCCAACCCGAGAGCGGCGTCCCGTCCCGTGCCGGGAACTCGAGCAACGTCGGCAGATCGTCGTCGTCCATCCGGGTCCGCGCGGCCTCCGCGGGGCCCCACTCCCCGGTCCGCGGATCGACGATCTCCACCGAAGGCGGCATTCCGGGACCCTGCACGGTCACCGCCAGCAGCGAGCCGTCCGCGCTGATGCTCAGTTCGGACGCCACCAGTCCGGGCAACCCGAGGGGGTCGTCGAGCGAGCCGTCCGCCAGGTGCAGGATCTGCAACTGGCTCAGACCCTTGTGGTTCCACAGCAGGGCTACCGTGCTGTGGTCGTCGCTCACGGCGAACTCGTCGAGATCGCCGTCCTCCCGCTCGGCCAGCACCCGGTACGACACGCCCTCCGACGACACCGCCACGCCCAGCAGCCGCGCGAACTCCGCGCCGTTGTCGCTGCGCACCAGCGACCGCAGATATCTCTCCGGTTCGCCGTCGCTGGACGCCCACGGCGAACGAAGCTGGTCCACCACGCCGAGCAGCCGATGGTCGTCGAGAATGACCCCGGCGTCCGTGGTGGAACCGACGTCGTTGGGCAGCAGCGCAATCCGCGTGCCGTCCTCGTGCAGCAGCAGCAACTCCCGGTGGCCGCGTGGACCGACCCGCAGCAGCGCCGACCCCGACCACGCGTCGACGAGGTGACCGCCGACGCGGCGATCGAGCACCACGGTGTCCTGGGTGTGCGGGTCCACCAGCCGGGATTCCGCCACCCCCTCCTCGTCGGTGGCGACCGTCGCCACCCGGTTCCCGTCCCACCCGACGAGTTCCGTCGACGAGTCCCCGGCCGACCCGAGGCGGCGGGCGCCGCGGTCGTCGGGGTCGGTGCTCACCACCCATACCTGGGTGCGCGTACCGGCGTCGGGCGCCACCTCGCACGCCAGCCAACGGCCGTCCGCCGAGTGCATGATCCGGGTGACCGGCCCGTCCACCGGCAACTCGACCCACCGCGCCGCGCTCGTGGCGCGGCCGGACAGGAACCGCTGCACCGCACGGGGATAGCCGCCGTCGTCGACGAGATGAGCGATCGCCGTGCCGTCCGGCGCGACCGACGCACCCGACGTGAAGCGGATGTGGCGCGGCTGTGCCGCCGCGGCGGTCGTCGCGGCATCCGGTGTTCGCGCCACCGAGGTCGTCTCCGTCTCGCCGCTCACAGCTGTTCCATTTCCTGGAGCCACATTTCCAGCAGGGCCACCTGCCACAGGGCGTTCGCCCCGAGGGTGGTGCGATGCCGGTTCGGGTCGGCGAGCAGTGCGTCGAGTGCTTCGGGCCGGTACAGCCCGCGGTCGCGGGCGCTCCGGCTGTGCAACGCATCGCGCACCAGGGTCAGTACGTCCCCGTCGAGGTGCCGGATGCCCGGCACCGGGAAGTAGCCCTTGGTCCGGTCGATGATCTCCGCCGGCAGGTGCTTGCGGCTCGCCTCCTTGAGGACGCCCTTGCCGCCGGAGGCCAGCTTCAGTTCGGGCGGGCAGGTCGCGGCCAGTTCGACGAAGTCGTGGTCGAGGAACGGCACCCGCCCCTCGAGGCCCCACGCCATCGTCATCGTGTCGACCCGCTTGACCGGGTCTTCGATCAGCATGACCGTCGTGTCGAGACGCAGCGCCGCATCGACCGCCGTCGCCGCCCCCGCCGCGGCGTGCTGCTCGGCCAGGAACTCGCCACTCGCGTCGTGATCGAGGGAGTACCGAGGGTCGAGCAGCGCGACGATGTCGGCGTGGGTACGGTCGGCGAACACCTTCGCGTACGCCTCGGCGGACCGTTCCCGGGCCACCTCCGTCAGCGGCGGATACCAGTCGTAGCCGGCGAGGATCTCGTCGGCGCCCTGCCCGGACTGCACCACCTTCACCGACTTGCTCACCTCCTCCGACAGCAGGTAGAACGCCACGCAGTCGTGGCTGACCATCGGCTCGCTCATCGCCGCCACGGTCTTCGGCACCGCCGGCAACAGCCGGGACGAGTCGATGTGGATCTTGTGATGGACGGTGCCGAACCTCCGCGCCACGAGATCGGAGTAGACATACTCGTCCCCGGATTCGCCACCGGCCGGATCGAATCCGATGCTGAACGTGGCCAGGTCTCGCTGGCCCTGCTCCGCGAGCAACGCCACGACCAGGCTCGAGTCGATGCCTCCCGAGAGCAGCACCCCCACCGGCACGTCGGCGACCATTCGCCGGCTCACCGCGGTCCGCAGCGAATCCAGCAGTGCCTCCTGCCAATCCACGGCCGTCCACGTCGTCCGCGCGGGGTCCCGCGTGAATGCGGGCTCCCAATAGCGGTGCTCGGTGCTGCCACCGTCGGGCTCGATCACCCGCACGGTCGCCGGCGGCAGCTTCCGGATCCCCCGCAGCATCGTGTGCGGTGCGGGCACCACCGAGTGGAAGCTCAGGTAGTGGTGCAGCGCGACGCGATCGACGGTGGTGTCGACCTCGCCGGCGCGGAGCAACGCCGGCACGGTGGAGGCGAAGCGCAACCGTCCCGGGCCCTCCGCCAGATAGAGCGGCTTGATGCCGAGCCGGTCGCGGGCCATGGTCACCGCGCCGGTGTCGGTGTTGTGCACGGCGAATGCGAACATGCCCTTGAAGTGCTGCACGCATTCCGCGCCCCAACGGTGGAAGCTCTTGAGCACCACCTCGCTGTCCGCCGTCGAGAAGAACCGGTAGCCGGCCCCCTCCAGTTCCGAGCGCAGCTCCCGGTAGTTGTAGATGCACCCGTTGAAGACCAGTGCCAACCCGAGCTCACTGTCGATCATCGGCTGGCTGCCGCGCGCCGACAGGTCGATGATCGTCAGCCGCCGATGCCCGAACGCCACCGATCCGCGCGCGTGGAGGCCGGCCGCATCGGGGCCCCGGGCGCTCATGGCGTCGGTCATCCGCCCGACCGCGGCCACGTCCGGGGGAGCCCCGTCGAAGCGCATCTCCCCACACACACCGCACATCGTGCTCTCCTTCCGGCTCACGCCCTCCGGTTATTCGTCGCTGCCCGCGCCGCGTGGGGGACCGAGCACCCAGGTGTCCTTCCCCCCGCCGCCCCGGGACGAATTGACGACCATGCTCCCGATGGGGGCCACCCGGGTCAGCGCCGCCGGAGCGACGTGGGCACGCACCGACGGCCCCTCGGCCCGAAGATGAACGAATGCGCGCAGGTCGATGTGGTGCGGAAACAGGCCGCTCCCGTCGAACGTCGGATGCGTCGACAACGGCACGACCTCCTGCGCGACGTATCGCTCCGGGTGGGTGAGCAGGTCCCGACGCCGCTCCAGCAGTTCGTGTCGCGACGCTTCCGGGCCGATGGTGATTCCGGCGCCGCCGAACCCGTCGATCGGCTTGACCACCAGCTCCGCCAACCGGTCGAGGACGTAGTCGCGTTGCTCACGCTCGGCGCACACCCACGTGGGTACCTGCTCGAGGATCGGCTTCTCGCCGAGGTAGTACTCGATCATTGCCGGCACATACGAATAGACGGCCTTGTCGTCCCCGACCCCGTTCCCCAGGGCATTGGCGATCGTCACGTTGCCGGCCTGCAGCGCGGCCCGAAGCCCCCTGCGCAGCGGGTGCCCGTCGTGCCCGATCGAGGACAGCAGCATGTCCTCGTCGAGGCGGACGTACAGCACGTCCACTCGCGTGGCCTCGCGGCCCCGGTGTCGGTACACGACGTCGTCGCGTACCGACAGTTCCCCGGTCAGCACGAGGGGCAGTCCGGACTTCTCGGCGAGCAACCGGTGCTCGAACCATGCCGAGTCCTTCCACCCGGCGCTGAGCAGCGCCACGGAGACGTCCGGTCCCGCGGCCGCGGCGGGCGCCGCCGCCTGCAGCGTCTGCCGCGTCATCTCCGGCATCGAGTCCACGGACATCACGTCGGCCGGCATGCCGAGGGCCCCGAGGAACCGGGTCGTCATCGCGCGATGCGCCATCGCATACCCCACGCCCGACGGCACCCGCAGGTTGTCCTCGAGCACCACGAAGTCGCCCGGGCCCGTGCTGACGAGGTCGATCCCGCAGATGTGGGCGCGCACCGGGGGATTTGCTGCGGCGGCCCCGGTGGCCCGATAGCCCGGGGCACGGTCGAGCAACTCGGAGGGAATCACCCCGTCCCGCACCGCGGCCTGCTCGCCGTAGATGTCGCCGAGGAAGGCGTTGAGGGCCAGGGCGCGTTGCTGCAAACCCGGGACCAGGTGCGACCATTCGGTGTGCGGGACGATGCGCGGGACGATGTCCATGGGAAAGACCTGGGCACGATCCTCGCCGCTCACCCGGAACGTCACGCCGTCGACGCTCTGTTCCCGGTCGATGGACTCCTGGATGCGGCGCAGTTCGGCCGCACCGACCCGCGCCACCGCGGCCAGGACCGCCTCGTACTCGCGACGGGGACGCCCGCCGACCTCGACGGCCTCGTCGTACCGGTCGTCCACGTCGCCCGCTCGCAGCGGAACGTAGCCGTGGAGCAGGGTTGCACCGGGATCGGCGATCTCCGGCACCGCGCGCACGCGCCCCGCGGTTTCGTCGAGAAGCAGATCCACCACGTCGGTCAGGCGGCCCCGTCGGCGCAGCACCCGCCGCTGGCGGGCGGCCGAACTGCCGACCTGCAGGGCGGTCTCCGCGAGCTCCGACACCAGGGCCCAGTCGTCGTTCCCCTCGAGCTGGGGCCGGAGCGACCGGATCAGTCCGTCGACGATCTCCCGTGCCGGCCGCGGGGTGGCCGACTGCACGTCGACCAGAGGACCCTCGAGGCCGGAGCGCGAGGCGCGCCACATGGCGGCGCGCACCAGGGTCGGCGAGACGTCGAGCCCCGGGACACCGGCCCGAAGGTCGGTCACCTCCCGATCGACCAGGGCGCGGAACAGCCCGGCTATCAGCGTGATCGTGTCCACCGACGGGCAGCTGTCGCACACGCGCAGCTCGAGGGTCGGATACCGGTCCGACGGGCGGAGATCGAAGTACACCATGCCCGGGTCGGTGATCACGCCGGTCGAGACCAGGTCCGCGATGAGCTTGTCGTACTCGGCGGCCGACGACACCGGCGCGGCCGGCCCGGTACTCGGCCACCGGATCCACACCAGGTTGCGGACGCTGGCATATCCGGTGTCCGTGCCGTCGGCCCAGAACGGCGAGCTCGCGCTCAGGGCGAGGAAGATCGGCAGGAACGGGGCGACCCGATTGGCGACCTGCACCGCCTCGTCCCGGTCGGGAATGTCCACGTGCACCTGGGTGCCGCAGATCAGCTGCTCGCGGGCCAGGAGCTGGTAGTCGGCCAGCATGCGGCGATACCGCGGCGTCTCGGTGACCTGCATCTCCGCGGGCACGGCCAGTGGGACCGCGCCCGCGGCGGCGATGCCGAGGCCGAGCTCGGCGGCGGTGTCGACGAGAACGGACCGGCGGTGCACCAGATCTGCGCGGAGACCCGCGAGATCCGGAAACACGCCGCTGTTGACCTCGACGACGCAGCGCTGCAGTTCCTCGACGTAGACGTCGCCGGGCAGGCGCGCGAGCAGTTCCGGGGCGCGCGGCGTGAGACGGCGGGTCTTCGCGTCGATGAGGTGGAATTCCTCCTCGACACCAAGCTTGCGGGCACCGCCACCGAACATGCGTTTACACGCTACGCGGCCCGGATCGTCCTCGCAGAAGGAAACCGCGGGTCACGGACACCAGCGTGGCCGTCGACCGTGTCCCCGCCCCGCGCGCCGGGGCGGGGGACTCGGAATCACCAGTCGTCGCCGGCCCCGATCACCGGGGCGGTCGCCGGCGGCACCTCGCCGATCACGGCGGTGGTGTTCGCCGCGGTCACCAGGATCGTCGGACGCGCCCGTCGCGGAGCGTCCTCGTCGGCGCGTCCGGTGCCCGGGACGGCGGCGGGGAGCGGATGACGTGCGGCCGCAGCTGCGGCCGTCACCGGAGCGGACGTGGGCGGTCGCGGGCCCGACGGCGTGCCGGCGAGACCCCCGCCCGCGGTCCCCAGCGCCACGGCGCCTCCGGCGCCCGGTGCAACGGCGCTTCCGGCGCCCGGTGCCACGGCGCTTCCGGCGCCCGGTGCCACGGCGCCGGTGCTCACCGGTGCGGTCGCGGCGGTCATCGTGGGGCCGGCGGTGACGGTGCCACCCCCGAACGCCGCGGCGTGCGTCTGCGCGGGAAGGCCGTCGGACACACCGACCGCGCCGGCGACGGTGTCCACGGCTCCCGTGGCCGCCGCTGCGACGTCGGCCGGAGCCGGCAGGCAGGGCGCGGCGACGGGGGCGGGCACGGCGATGGGTGCGGCGAGGGCGTTCATCGCCGTGGTGTAGCCGAGAAGCTCACCGCGGGTACGCGCGACCACCGCCAGTGCCGCGGATACATGCTCGGCGGCGGCGGTGAGCAGCGCGATCTGACCCGGCGGCGTCAGCGCGACGGGCGCGGTCGCGGTGGCGAAGGCCAGGAAGGACTGGGCGATCCCGCCGAGTTCGACGTTGCCCCGCTCGACACTCGCGGTGGCGGCGCGCGTGACGGCCCCGATTTCGTCGCCCCGTTCGCTCAGCTCGACCGCGGTGACCTGGGCCTGGCGACCCTTGTCGAGCGCCGCCTCGGCGGGTGCGCCCGCCCACGAGTCCGGCAGCGCGTGCAGTGCCGTGCGGGCCAGCGACGCCGCGCCGTCGAGCATCCGCGACGACTGCTGCAGGACCGCCGACGGATCGAGCGCGTCGACGATGCCGGTACCGAACAGGTCGCCGAGGTCGCGCAGTGGACGCAGCATTTCGTCGATTCCCGGCACTGCCGGAATCGGAAGAGACTGCAGCACTTCGGTTATCGCGTCGAGCTCGGGTTCGGGCGACCACGACGGCGGGGCCGGCGGCGCGGGCAGCGGCAGGTCGAGGGCCGGGCCGGCGGGGGACGCGCGCAGTGCGTCGAGGACGGTGGGCGAAGCGACCGGCGTCTCCTGTGCGATCACCGCGCGCCCCCGAGTCCCGCGGCGACCGCGGCGTCGAGCGCCTCGTACCGGGTGGCGGCGTCGTGCGCGGCGGCACCGCCGGACGCGTAGACGTATGCCAGCTGCGCGACGGTGCGGGTGTGCGCACCCTGCGTGACGGCGAACGCCGCGACGAAGTCCGCGCCGATCAGGCCCATGGCGGGGCTCAGCGACGAGACGTTGGCCTGCAGATCTATTGCGCCCGCGCGGGCGACCTCCTCCGCGGCGCGCAGGGATGTGCTGCCGAAGGCCCGGACCCCGTCGGGTACGACACGGACGCCGCCTCCCGTCGAGAACGAGCCGACAGCGTCGAGTAAACCGCTCATGATGACCCCCCAATCAGATTCGCGTGGGCAGCACTCTAACTCGAGTCGGCGACACGGGCGACGAGCGTGCGGGCGACGTCGCGCACGGGCTCTGCGGGCGCGGTGAATCCGAGCACGCGCAGCGCCGCCTCCGCCAGCACGTCGGGCAGGTCGGCGACGGCGTCCGTGCCCCGGTCCGCGCGGATGTTGATGGCGGATTCGACCAGCCGGAACGGCAGATCGGCGCGCGGGTCGTCGGCGTCCGCGCCGGCGCCGAGGCGGTCGAGGACGGCGACCGTGAGCCGCCGGTAGCACTCGCGCAGACCGGTCCGGGCGGTGTGGAACTGTGCGAAGCGCTCGGTGCGCACCTCCGGAAGCAGGTACAGCGCACCGAGATTCCAGCGTCCCGCGACGAGCTGCGCGGTGTCGAACAGCGCCAGGGCGTACAGCCGCGCCTCGGCGGGCGCGTCGTCGCCGAGGTGCTCGCAGAACGACAGGGTGGGGGCGACGGTCTGCTCGAGCAGCGCCGCGAGGATGTCGTCCTTGGTGGCGAAGTGGTTGTACAGGGAGGCCTGCCGGACGCCGACCGCCTCGGCCACGAGCCGCGTCGAGGTCGACGCGAATCCACGGGTGGTGAACAGTTCTGCTGCGGCGTCGAGAATTTCGGCGCGCGCGGTGGAACCGGGCCGGCGTGGCCGGTGCAGTCGGGGGCGTCCGGGACGGGCGTGGGTCACGTCCTCGACGATGGCACAGATCGGACGGTGACAGCGCCCCGGGCGGGCGGTGAGCAGACCGTCACACGGAGGAAACGTCGGTCACGAACTCGTTACGCCGCGGTCATTCGGACAAGACGTGACCTCGCGAAAACTGTCACTCGACAGTTTTTCGACGGTCACCCGGCCGCCGCCACCGCGCACAGAAACGGACACCGCCATGAGCCTGACGCTCACCCGGCCGGCTGCCGCTGCACCGACCGCCTCGCACCAGGACGCGGGCGACTTGGGCGAATTCGGCTACCAGCAGCAGCTGCACCGCAACCTCGGCAAGTTCGCCTCCTTCGCCGCCGGCTTCTCGTTCGTCTCCATCCTGACGACCATCTTCCAGCTGTTCGGCCTCGGCTTCGGCTTCGGCGGCCCCGCCTTCTTCTGGACGTGGGTGGTGGTCTTCGCCGGTCAGTTCATGGTCGCCCTGAACTTCGCCGAACTCGCGGCGCGCTATCCGATCTCCGGGGCGATCTATCAATGGGCCCGCCGGATGGGCGGCGAGGTGGTCGGCTGGTTCGCCGGCTGGTTCATGATCCTCGCCCAGATGGTCACCGCCTCGGCCGCCGCGATCGCCCTGCAGGTGGTCCTGCCGAACATCTGGAGCGGATTCCAGATCATCGGCGACGACCCGTCGCTGACCTCCTCCTCCGGCGCCGCCAATGCCGTCCTGCTCGGCTCGGTGCTGCTCGTGCTCACCACGATCATCAACAGCATCGGCGTGAACTGGATGTCGCGGATCAACAGCATCGGCGTCACCTGCGAGATCGTCGGTGTCGTCGCCGTGATCGGCATGTTCTTCACCCACGCCGTCCGCGGCCCGCAGGTCGTCCTCGACACCGGCGTCACCGGGGAGGCCCCCGGCTACGGCTGGGCGTGGATCGTCTCGGGCCTCATGGCCGCGTACGTCATGGTCGGCTTCGGCTCGGCCGGCGAACTCGCCGAGGAGACCCGCAACCCGCGGCGCGTCGCACCCCGCACCATCCGCCTCGCCCTGTCGGTCTCCGCCCTCGGCGGCGGCCTGATGATCCTCGGCGCCCTCATGGCCGCCCCCAGCCTCACCGACGGCCGCCTCGCCGCCGAGGGCCTGCCCTACGTGCTCGGCGCCATCCTGTCCTCACCGTGGGGCACGCTGCTCCTCGTCGACGTCGCCATCGCCGTGTTCATCTGCACCCTCGCCATCCAGACCGCCGCGTCGCGCCTGATCTTCTCGATGGCCCGCGACGAGCGCCTGCCCGCGTCGAAGATCCTCTCGCACGTCAACGCCCGCACCGGCACTCCCATCGCGCCGGCCGTGCTGATCGGCGTGGTGTGCATCGGCATCCTCGCGGTCAACATGGGCAACAGCGCGATCTTCGCGACCCTGTCGAGCGTGTGCATCGTGCTCATCTACCTCGCGTACCTGATGGTCACCGTGCCGCTGCTGCTGCGCCGGCTGCGCGGTTGGCCGCACGACGGCACGGCGACCGACGCCGACGGCGACCCGCTGTTCTCCCTCGGCCGATGGGGTCTGCCCGTCAACGCCCTCGCCGTCGCGTACGGCCTGCTGATGGTGATCAACCTGTCCTGGCCGCGCGCCGAGATCTTCAACCCGGACGGCACCATGCCGCTGCTGCAGTGGGCCGCACCGCTCACCGTCGCCGCCGTCGTCGCTCTGGGCGCCCTGTGCTTCCCGCGCCGCGCCGCGCACCCGAACCCCGTCACGATCGGAGCCTGAGATGACCGGCGTCCTCGACACCGCCACCACCCACGCCGCCAAGGCGCACGCCCGCGCGCAGGCCGGCACCGTCACCGACGGCATGCCCACCGTGCCCGCCACCGCGTACCCCACCCCGCCCGGCGGCCGCACCGCCGCCATGACCTGGGCGGAGACCGTGCCCGGCGGCCGTTACACCGGCAAGGTCCTCGCCCGCGGCACCCGGCTGCGGCTGCGTGACATCGACGGCGCCGCCTGCGCCCACCTGCTGCTCTTCCGCGCCGACGCCCCGCACGAGCGGCTCAACGTCGCCGACACCGTCAAGGTGCCGTGGCAGGCCTACCTCGGCGTCGGGCACCCGCTGCTGTCGGACCAGGGCCGGGTGCTCGCCACCGTCGTCGCCGACACCTCCGGCCGCCACGACGCCCTGTGCGGCACCACGAACCTCGCCGGGAACACGGCGAAATACGGGGCGGGCAGCCTGCATTCGCACGCCCCCGCCGGGCGGGAGCTGTTCACCGTCGCCGCCGCGAAGCACGGCCTCGCCCCGCGCGACCTGCCGCCGTCCCTGTCGTTCTTCCACGGCGTGCGCGTCGCGGCCGACGGGGCCCTGACCAGCACCGGCACCGCCGGCGCCGGAGCCTGCGTCGAGCTGCTGATCCACCTGCCGGTGATCGCACTCATCGCCAACACCGCCCACCCCCTCGACCCGGCACCCGGGTTCCCCACCACCACCCTCGAGGTGCTCGCCTGGCGCGCCCCGCGTGACCTCGACACCCTGCCGAACACGGACCCCGAATACCGGCGCGCCGTCCTCAACACCGAGGACGCCTGGACTGCCGCCACCGGAACGGAGCACTGATCATGACCTCGACCCTCGACCTGCCGGCGCTCGTCCCCGGGACCGTGATCCGCGACGAGATCGCCGGCGCCCGCGGACCGTGGTCGGCCGTCGTCGCCGCCGGCGACGTGCTCACCATCGTCGATCTGCACGGCAACCAGGCCGTCGACACCCTGATCTACGACGCCCACGACACCACCGTCCGCTACAGCGCCGCCGCCACCGTCGCCGCGCAGGGCAACCTGTTCCTCACCGCCGGCTCGGTGCTGCGCGCCGCCGACGGCGAGGAACTGATGACCCTCGTCGCCGACGAGGTCGGCAACCACGACACCGTCGGCGGCGCCTGCTCGCAGGAGTCGAACACCTTGCGCTACGGCCACCACACCAAGCACCAGCACGCCTGCGTCGAGAACTTCCTCGTCGAGGGTGCCCGGTGGGGCCTGGGCAAACGCGACCTGGTGTCCAACATCAACTTCTTCATGAACGTGCCCGTCGACCCCGACGGCACCCTCGGCATCGTCGACGGACTCTCCGCGCCCGGCAAGCGCCTCGCACTGCGCGCCGACCGCGACGTGCTCGTCCTCGTCTCCAACTGCCCGCAGATCAACAATCCGTGCAACGGTTTCGACCCCACCACGGTGCGGATGATCGTCACCCGACCGGAGGCCCGACCGTCATGACCACCAAGATCACCGTCGACCGTCCCGGCATGCTCACCACGGTGCAGGACTATCCGGGCCGCACCGGGTACTGGCAGATCGGGGTCCCGCCCTCCGGCCCGATGGACGACCTGTCGTTCCGACTCGGCAACGCCGCACTCGGCAACCCCGAGGGCGCGGCCGGCCTCGAATCCACCATGGCCGGGCCGGCCCTGCGCTTCACCGATGCCACCGAGGTGTGCGTCACCGGCGCCCCGGCGACCGTGACGGTGAACGGCACGGTGGTCCCGCAGTGGCGTCCCGTCACCGTCCCCGCCGGCGGCGTGCTCGACGTCGGCGCCGTCGCCGGCCCCGGCCTGCGCGTGTACGTACTCGTCGGCGGCGGACTCGACGTCCCCGAATTCCTCGGCAGCGCAGCCACCTTCACCCTCGGAAGGTTCGGCGGCCACGAGGGCCGCACCCTCACCGAGGGCGACGTGCTCGTCGTCGGGGAGGTCGCGACCGGCGCGGCCATCCCGGTGCCGGCCGAACACGTGCCGGCCATGACCGCCCGCTGGGAGATCGCCGTCACCGAGGGCCCGCACGGCGCTCCGGAGTTCTTCACCCGCAGCGACATCGACACGCTCTACGCCACCGACTACGAGGTGCACTTCAACTCCGACCGCACCGGCGTGCGCCTGACCGGGCCGAAGCCGCAGTGGGCACGCACCGACGGCGGGGAGGCCGGCCTGCACCCGTCCAACATCCACGACAACGCGTACTCCGTCGGTGCGCTCGACTTCACCGGTGACACCCCCATCCTCCTCGGGCCGGACGGCCCGAGCCTGGGCGGATTCGTCTGTCCCGTCACCGTCGTCGCCGCGGACCGGTGGAAGCTCGGCCAGCTCGCGCCCGGGCACACGGTGCGGTTCGTGCCCGTCCGCGCCGAGCACGCCGCGTCGCGCCGCGCACTCGGCGTCGCCCGTCGCGCCGGGCTGTCGCTGGTGGTCTCGCCCGGCGGCGACGGCGACGACGGCGTCCTCGCCCGCCGCGACGGCGACACCGCCGTCACCTACCGGCGCAGCGGCGACGACAACGTCCTGGTCGAATACGGTGACATGACGCTCGATCTCGCGCTGCGGGCCCGCGTGCACGCGCTGCACCGGCGGCTCGACACCGAACGCCCCGCGGGCCTGCTCGAACTCACCCCCGGCATCCGGTCGCTCCAGGTCAAGGTCGACCCCGACGTGCTGCCGGTGCCGACGCTGCTCGATCTGCTCGCCGAGGCCGAGGAGCAGCTCCCGGCGAGCGACGAGCTCGTGGTGCCGAGCCGGCGGGTGCGCCTGCCCCTGTCGTGGGACGACCCGGCCACCCGCGAGGCGATCCAGCGGTACATGCACGGGGTGCGGGCGGATGCGCCGTGGTGCCCGTGGAACATCGAGTTCATCCGCCGGATGAACGGCCTCGATTCGGTGAACGACGTGTTCGACACCGTCTTCGCCGCCGACTACATGGTGCTCGGTCTCGGCGACGTGTACCTCGGGGCGCCGGTCGCGACCCCGCTCGACCCGCGGCACCGGCTCGTGACGACCAAGTACAACCCGGCCCGCACGTGGACGCCGGAGAACGCCGTCGGCATCGGCGGGGCGTACCTGTGCATCTACGGCATGGAGGGCCCGGGTGGCTACCAGTTCGTCGGCCGCACGACCCAGGTGTGGAACCACCGCCACCCGCAGGCCGCGGGCCCGTTCGAGGCCGGCACACCGTGGCTGCTGCGCTTCTTCGACCGGATCTCCTGGTATCCCGTCGAACCGGAGGAGCTGATGGACCTGCGCGCCGACCTCGCGGCGGGCCGCGGCGGGGGAGTGGACATCACCGACGGCACGTTCTCCCTGGCCGAGCACCAGCGGTTCCTGGCCGGCAACGCCGCGTCGATCGACGCCTTCCAGCAGGTGCAGTCGGTGGCGTTCGCCGCCGAGCGCGCCCGCTGGGAGGCCGCGGGCGCGTAGCACCGGTGTGTCCTTCGGGCTGTTCCTGCCGCCCGAAGGACACACCGGCGGCGCAGCCGCCTACACGACGGCGTCGGCCTCGATCTCGATGAACAGGCCCTTGTCGATGAGGCTCGAGACCTCGAGGATGGTGGAGGCCGGGCGGATCTCGCCGAACACCTCGCCGTGCACGAGCGCGGCCTCCTCCCATGTCGACATGTCGGTGAGGTACATGCGCGTGCGGATCACGTCCGTCAGCGAGGCGCCGGCCTCGCCGAGCGCGGCCTCGATGGTCTTCAGTGCGGCGCGCGTCTGATCGGCGAGCGTGTCGCCGGCGCCGGTGGTGCCGGACACGGCGATCTGGTTGCCGATGCGCACGGCGCGGGAGTAGCCGATCCTGGGCTCCCATTCGGAGCCGGACGAGATGTTCACACGGGTCATGGCCCGGAATTCTGTCAGGCCGCCCCCGCCGCCCCGCGCTTGACTGTCCTTAGCACGTATGTTCGACTGGCTGCATGCGGTGGGCGGCACAGACTCTCGACGTCGACGACGGCGCGCTCCCCGGCCTCGAACGGGCCGGGCTCGTCCGCAGCGTCCAGACCCCCGAGTTCGAGGGCATCACCTTCCACGAGGTGCTGTGCAAGAGCGCGCTCAACAAGACCCCCGAGGCGTCGAACCTGCCGTTCCGCTTCACCGTCAACACTTTTCGCGGCTGCTCGCACGCGTGCCGATACTGCTTCGCCCGACCGACCCACGAGTATCTCGACCTCGACGCGGGCCGCGACTTCGACAGCCGGATCGTGGTCAAGACCAACGTCGCGGCCGTGCTGCGCCGCGAACTCGCGCGACGGTCGTGGAAGCGCGAGCACGTCGCCCTGGGCACCAATACCGACCCGTACCAGCGGGCCGAGGGCCGCTACCGGCTGATGCCCGGCGTCATCCGGGCCCTCGCCGAATCCGGCACCCCGTTCTCGATCCTGACCAAGGGCACGCTGCTGCGCCGCGACCTGCCGTTGCTCACCCTCGCCGCCGGGCAGGTCGACATCGGCGTCGCCGTCTCCCTCGCGATCGGCGAGCCCGACCTGCAGAAGCAGATCGAACCCGGCACCCCGTCGCCCAAGGCACGTCTGGACCTGATCCGGGCCGTCAGCGACGCCGGGCTGCCCTGCCACGTCATGGTCGCCCCGGTCATCCCGTGCCTCACCGACTCCACCCGGCACCTCGACGATCTGCTCGGTGCGATCTCGGCGGCGGGGGCGACCGGCGTGACGGTGCTGCCGATGCATCTGCGCGGCGCCACCCGCGGCTGGTTCCTGTCGTGGCTGGGTCAGGAGCACCCCGCCCTGATCCGGCGGTACCGGCAGATCTACGGCCGCGGCGCGTACGTCTCACCGGAGTACAAGACGTGGTTGAAGGACCGCGTCGATCCGCTGGTGTCCCGCTACGGGCTCGGCGCGCGCGTGGCCGAGCACCGGCGCCCGGTCGCAGCGCCGCCGCGGCCGGCAGCCGAGTCGGCGGACCCCACCCTGTTCTGAGCGGCGCTGCGGAACTCGGGACACGACGTCGCCCCCCGGGGTGAGGCAGGTACCCGCGAGGGCGACACCGGCCGGTCGGTCAGGTGGTTTCCGGGACCACGTCGGCGACGCCGGCGTTCGCGTCCACCGGCGCAGCCGGAGCGGCACTGCGGCGCTGCCGGTAGACGCCGACTCCGACGACGACGGCGGCGAGGGCCGCGGACGTCAGCATCTGGCTGCGCGTGCTCTCCAGGGCGATCATGCCGGCGCACAGCGCGACGATCGCCGCAATGGTGAACCAGGTGAGGTACGGGAAGAGCCACATCCTCGGCGACAGCTCCCGGCCCTGGGCCTCGAGCGAGCGGCGCATGCGCAGCTGGGACGCGGCAATGACGAGCCACACGAACAGGGCGATCGCTCCGGAGGAATTGACCAGGAACAGGAACACCGTCTCGGGGTAGAGGTAGTTCAGGCCCACGGTGAGGAAGCCGACCACGGTGGAGACGAGAACCGCGTTGCGGGGCACACCGGACCGCCCGATGGTGGCCAGCGACGGCGGGGCGTCACCGCGGCGCGACAGGGAGAAGATCATGCGGCTGGCGGTGTACAGGCCCGAGTTCAGGCACGAGAGCACCGACGTCAGCACGATGACGTCCATGATGGTGGCGGCCGCCGGGATGCCGAAGGAGTCGATGACCGCCACGTACGGGCTCAACGCCACCGAGGCGTCGTCCCACGGCAGCAGGGTGACGACGACGGCGATCGAGCCGATGTAGAAGATCAGGATCCGCCACACGACCGACCGCACCGCCTTGCGCACCGCCTCGGCCGGGTTGGCGGACTCGCCGGCGGCGATGGTCGCGATCTCGGCTCCGAAGAAGGAGAACACCACGACGAGGACCCCGGCGAGTACGGCGCCTGTCCCGTTGGGGAAGAAGCCGCCGTGACCGGTGAGGTTGCTCAGTCCCGGCGCCTCGACGCCGGGCAGAAAGCCGCAGATCGCGAGGACGCCGAGCACGAGGAACGCCACGATCGCCGTGACCTTGATGGCGGCGAACCAGAACTCGAACTCGCCGAACGACTTCACCGACGCGATGTTGGTCAGCGTCAGCACGACCATGAGCACCAGCGCCCACGTCCACTGGGGCACGCCGGGAATCCAGCGGTTCATGATCACCGCGCCGGCCGTCGCTTCGATGCCCAGGACGATGATCCAGAACCAGGCGTAGAGCCATCCGATGGAGAACCCGGCCCATCGGCCGATGGCCCGGTCGGCGTACGCCGAGAACGACCCCGTCTGCGGATTCGCCGCCGCCATCTCGCCGAGCATGCGCATGACGAGCACGACGACCACCCCGGCGAGTGCGTAGGCGACCAGCACCCCGGGACCGGTCTCCCGGATCGCAGCGCCCGAGCCGACGAACAAGCCTGCGCCGATGACACCCGCGATCGCGATCATCGACAGGTGCCGCTTCTCGAGCGTGTGCCTCAGCTCGGGCTGATCGCTGTTCGACATGGGAACCCCTTCACAACCAGGTTTGGTATCGAGTGTGATGTACCTCTCGACCGCCTGAGTCTGAGGTTCCCGCTCCGCCGCTGTAATAGACACATCGGCGAGCCGTCGATCCCGACGTTCGACGAAACGGCAGATGCGCGGCGCCGGCCTGGGCTTTTCCGGCGGTCCGAGCGGTCGCGTGGGAGTCGACTTAACGGGAAGTTAACGGGGGTGGTCCGGACAAAGTCGGCATCTCGGTCGCCGCGGCGAGGGCGGACGCCGGGCCGGTCGCGTGGCCGGCCCCGGGCGGACCGGTGCGCGGTTATGCCGGGTCGGTCCGTTCCCGCACGAGGATCCACCGGTTGCTGCCGCCCCGCCTGCGGTAGGACAACTCGTCCAGCGCCGCCAGGGCGATCGCCAGGCCCCGGCCCCGCTCGGCCATGTCCCCGGGCATCCGGACCGTCTCGAGGTCGACGCGCGCGGGCCGGCCGTCGTCGTGGAAGCAGGCCTCGATCCGGTCCGGGGACAGGCGCAGCTCCAGCCGCATCGTGACCGGAGCGCCGTCGCCTGCGTGCTCGACGATGTTGGCGGCGATCTCGGCCACCGCGATCTCGAACGGGAAGCGATCCTCGTCCTCCACCTGCCCCGCGCACATCATCTTCTCGATCAGCGCGTGCACGTCGGTGAGCGTGTCGGCGCCCGTGACGGTCGTCAGGGCCCAAGATCCCGCGCCGGGGTCAGTCGCCATCGAACGCGGCGTCCGCGGAGTCGTACGTGCGCAGCACGCGGTCGAGGCTCGTCAGCGACAGCACGCTGCGCACCTGCGCCGTGGGCGCCGCCAGCCGCAGGTCCCCGCCGGCCTGCCGGGCGGCCTTGAGCCCCGACACCAGCGCCCCGAGCCCCGACGAGTCGATGAACTCGGTGGCGCCGAGGTCGACGACGACGCGGGCGGACCCGCCCTCGACGAGGCCGCGCAGCTGTTCCCGCAGCCGCGGTGCGGCGACCATGTTCAGCCGGCCCTCGGGCCGGACCACCACCACGTCCGAGCCGGTGGTGCGGGTTGCGAAGTGCGTCATCGTCTTCCTTCCATGTCGGGCCCGCGGTAGCGGACCGCCGGTATCACCACACTCAGGATCGCCAGGTCGAACAGCACCCAGAACAGGTTGACGCCGACGCCCAGCACCGAGCTCGCGCCCAGATACAAGCGCACCACGCCCACCACCGACGCGATCACCAGCAGCGCCATGGCCGCGATCTGGTACCGCACCTTGCCCCACGGGAGCGTGGCGCGGCCCTGCCGCGTCTTCGGGGTCACCGCGAAGTCGAGGGGCTTGTGCAGGTACACGTTGCGAAACGCCGTCCAGCACGCCTTGATCCACACCGGGAACAGCGCCAGGCTGTACTGCTGCCCCCGCCAGGTCGGGGTGCCCCGACCGACCACGAAGAACAGCAGCTGGTTCAACAGCAGGAACGGGATGAGCCGGCCGAAGAAGTCCCAGCTGTAGGCCTGCACGGGCAGCACTCCGAAGATCAGGTAGATCACCGGCGCGGCGATGTAGGCGACGGCCGCGAAACCCGCGAGGTAGCTCCACATCGTCGCCCAGTACATCAGCCGCTGCGGGATCGTCAATCCTCGCTGCACGAGCGGATTCTCCCGCAGCATCACCTGGATCGTGCCCTGCGCCCAGCGCAGCCGCTGGGTGAGCATCGTGCCCACGTCCTCCGGCGCGAGACCGTGCGCGAGCACCTCGTGGTGGTAGACCGACTTCCAGCCCACCCCGTGCAGGCGCATCGACGTGGCCATGTCCTCGGTCACCGAGATCGTTGCCAGCGCCAGCGTCGGTTCGGCCTCGTCGTCGCGGCTGACGTCGACGGCGCGGATCATCGTGCGGATCGACTCGAGTGCCCCGAGCGGCGACCACTCGCGGTCTGCGAGGCGCGACAATGTCGTCTCGTCGAGCAGAACTCCGTCGGCGTCGGACCCGGGGGTGGCGGTCAGGGCGGCGATCGCCTCCAGGTCTGCGCGGATCGATCCGGCGTCCGCGTCGACCACGGCCCGCGCGGCCTCGTCCACGCTCTGCTGGAACCGGTAGGTCACCTCGGCGAGCGGCTGTCCCTGCCGGACGGCCGCGCGGGCCGTGCGCACGGCCACCCGCACCGAATCGAGGGCGGCGAGAACCTCCGGCTGGTTCGCACCGACCTCGGATCGCGCCCGGTCGAGCACCTTGCCGGCCGTGCGCAGCGCCCGCACCACGCCCTCCTCGACGGCACGGACGTAGCCGGTGATGCCCAGCTGCATCAGCGCCTCGCGGCGCAGGATCGCGTTCGAGCCGCAGAAGAAGGCGGCGTTCCAGCCGTCCTTGCCCTGCTGGATCGGGCCGTAGAACAGCGGGGCCTGGCTGCCCAGCGGATCGGAGTCCGGCACGTTGACGAAGTACTGCGGTGTCTGCACCAGGGCCGTCCGCTCATCCTCGAAGTAGCCGAGGGTGCGGTGCAGGATCTCCGGGTCGGGCACCTGGTCGGCATCGAGGACGAGGATGAACTCGCCGTGCGTGTGCAGCAGGGCGTTGTTGAGGTTGCCCGCCTTGGCGTGCCGGGGCTTGTTCGTCCAGCTGGCCGCCCGCGTCATGTACCGGACCCCGAGTTCGGCTGCGGCGCGCTCCAATTCGGGCCGCTCCCCGTCGTCGAGGATCCATGTCTCGTGCGGATACCGGATGCGTGCCGCCGCCTCGGCGGTCCCGATCACCAGGTCGACCGGCTCGTTGTAGGTGGTGATGAAGACGTCGACGGTCAGCCCGTCCGGCGGGACCGGCGGCGCGGCCCGCCGGCGCCACCGCCACATCGTGAGCCCGAACAGCATCGAGTCGATCAGGCTGTACGTCTCGGCGACGACGAGTGGCACCGCGATCCACCACGCGGACCAGTTGACGGAGAACAGCCAGCGCCACACCACGTAGTTCACGCCGAGCAGCACCGTCGCGGTGATCAGGATCCGCAGGCCCGGCGACGGGTAGCGGTCCGCACCGGCCGCATTCATGCGTCCTCGCAGCGACGGACGGCGACGACGGTGACGTCGTCCATCGGTGGGTTGCCTTCGGCCAGCGCCCGCGCCGCCTCGGTCAGGTCGTGCGGCGTCGCATGGTCGGCCACGAACCGGTACAGGGCCTCCCGGTCGCTGTGCTCGTCGAGCAGGTCGAGCAGCCCGTCGGAGCAGATCACCAGCGTGTCACCGGGTTCGAGGCGCGTGCACTGCGCCTGCCACGACGTCTCGCGGAGCACGCCGACGGGTAGCCCGGTGCCGGCCAGCGGCACCACGGAGCCGTCGCGACGGCGGATCGCGGCCAGGCCGTGCCCGGCGTCGACGTAGTCCACCGACCCGGTGGCGAACTCGACGGCGGCATGGAACACGGTGACGAAGGTGCCGGTGTGTTCGCAGTCGTCCGTGAGGTTCTCGGCGGCGGCGCCGAGCGCGGCGCCCGTGTCCAGGACGCTGCACGCCTCGGCGTGGCTGAACCGCTCCATCACCCGGGACGCGCCGCGGAACGTGGAGCGCACCGCCGAGGACAGGATCGCCGCGCCGAGGCCCTTGCCCATCACGTCGGCGACGGTGACGACCAGCCCGCCGCGCAACCGGTAGTGGTCGTAGAAGTCGCCGCCGACCACGAACGCCGGAATGCACACGGCCTGCACCTCGAATCCGGGCAGCCCGGTCAACGGGCGCGGCAGCAGCTGGGCCTGCATCGCGGCGGCGCGATCGAGTTCGTCGGCGCGTTGCAGTTCCCGCTGCGCCCATTCGGCGAGTTCGGCGAACGCGTCGAGCTGGTCGGGGTCGAGTGTCCGCGGCTCGGTGTCGTAGATGCAGAACGTGCCGACGGGATGACCCGCGGGACCGTACAACGGGTAGCCCGCGTAGAAGCGGACGCCGTCGGCGCCGCCGACACCGGGAATGCCGGCGAACCGGGGGTCGGCGGAGGCGTCCTCCACGATCAGCGTCGGATCGCCGGGATGGTGGTAGGTGCGAGCAATCGTGGTCTTGCACATGCTCTCCTCGCGCGGCACCTGTACGAGGTCGAGCCCCTGGAGGGACTTGAACCAGAGCCGGTCCCGGTCGAGCAGTGCCACACTCGCCATGGGCACCCCGAACACGTGTCGGGCCATGCGGGTGATCTGCTCGAACCGGTCTTCTCGGGGCGTGTCGAGGATCTCCAGCCGTTCGAGGTCGCGGACCCGCTGGTCCTCGAGGTCGTCGGGGAGGTGCGAGGCGTCGGTCGTCATGTCAGCGCTGCCCCCTCTGCAGGGCTTCCGCCAGCGCGGCAGCCGCTTCCGGGGTGCTCGCCAGCCGCCAGTCGGTTTCCTTGTCGTGATCGAACCAGACGAACGCCGCCACATCCGTCCGGTCGTCGAGGAAGGAGATCAGGTCGCCGACCCAGTCCGGCTTCGACCCGCCGACGTCGGTGCTGCCCACCTCGGTGACCACGATCGGCTTGCCCGGCGCGATCCGGCCGAGCTCGTCGAGGGTCTCCTCGAACAGCTCCCGCGGCGACGTCCAGCGGCTCCACGGCTGCGTGGCGCCCCAGTTGTATCCGTCGGCCCCGACCACGTCGACATACTCCGCCCCCGGGTACAGGTCCGCGATCATGCTGCTGCCCTCGAACGAGACGTTCGGAGCCCACACCCATTTCACGTTGGCCACCCCTTTCGACGCGAACAACTCGTGCACGTGACGCCACGCGGCGACGTAGACGTGCGGCGGTGTCCCCCCGGCCGGACTCCAGGGGTACCAGGTCCCGTTCGGCTCGTGCGCGAAACGCAGGTAGACGGTCGAACCCCACGCGGCGAGCTCGTCGGCCCAGCGGTAGAGGTAGTCGTCGTGCACGCCCGCGGCGATCGACGCCATCGTGAACTCGCCGCGCTCGTACCGCCCGTCGCCGAGCCAGCGCCACGGCTCCCACGTGACGATCGGGTCGGCGCCCAGCCGCCGCACGGCGGCGAGCCCCGCGACGGGCGGCGGCGAGGCGAAGTCGGAGAACGACAGCACCACGGTCGGGGGAGTGCCCGCGATCTCGGCGACCCGTTCGAACTCGTCGACGGCGGTCGGGCCGCCGGGCGTGCTCACGCCGAATCGCAGGCACGCGCCGACCGGCTCGTGCAGCGGCGTGATCGCGGCGCCGCAGTCGATCGTCGGCGCGCATCCCACGGCGGTCGACACCGCGACGGCGAGGCCCGCCGCGACCGCCGCCGGGCGAGGATGTCCGTTTCTCACCGCTCCACCCTCGCATCCCGGACGAACCGTCGCCGGGTTTGTGACGGTTCGTCCGGGATGCGAGCGGGGTCTATGCCGGACGTCCGGGTCCGTGCAGCGGTGTGCCGCAGGGTGCAACACGATGCAACGCTGGCCGCACCCACCTGCAGTGCGGTGTGCTCTGTATCACAACAGTTCAGGACGAGGAGCACGCAATGACCGACACACTGACCCCACCCGACGCCGCGATCACCGGACCGCAGGAGAGGGTCGACGCGTGGCTGGCCGACTTCGAGGCCGCCCTCGCCGCGCGCGACGTCGAGGCCGCCGCGGGCATGTTCGCCACCGACAGCTTCTGGCGCGACCTGGTCGCCTTCACCTGGAACCTCAAGACCGTCGAGGGCCGGGAAGGTGTCGCCGACATGCTCCGTGCGCGGCTGCACGACGCCGACCCCAGCGGGTTCCGCACCACCGAGCCCCCCACCGAGGACGGCGGCGTCGTCAGCGCCTGGATCGCGTTCGAGACCGCTGTGGGCCGCGGCGTCGGGCACCTGCGGCTGAAGGACGAGGGTGCCTGGACCCTGCTCACCACGATGCAGGAGCTGAAGGGGCACGAGGAGAGCAAGGGTGTCCGCCGGCCCAAGGGCGTGCAGCACGGCGCCGACCGCAACCGCGTCACCTGGTCCGAGAAGCGCGAGGCCGAGGAGCGCGAACTCGGCTACACCACCCAGCCGTACGTCGTGATCGTCGGCGGCGGCCAGGGCGGCATCGCCCTGGGCGCCCGCCTGCGCCAGCTCGGCGTGCCCGCGCTCGTGCTCGACAAGCACGACCGGCCCGGCGACCAGTGGCGCGGCCGCTACAAGTCGCTGTGCCTGCACGATCCCGTCTGGTACGACCACCTGCCGTACATGCCGTTCCCCGAGAACTGGCCGGTGTTCGCGCCCAAGGACAAGATCGGTGACTGGCTCGAGATGTACACCAAGGTCATGGAGGTGCCCTACTGGTCCAAGACCACGTGCACCTCGGCGTCGTACGACGAGGCGACCGGCGAGTGGACCGTGAACGTGGTCCGCGACGGCGAACCCGTCGTGCTGAGGCCGAAGCAGCTGGTGCTCGCCACCGGCATGTCCGGCAAGCCCAACATCCCGACCTTCCCCGGCATGGACCGGTTCCGCGGGGACCAGCACCACTCCAGTCAGCATCCCGGGCCGGACGCGTATGCGGGCAAGAAGGCCGTGGTGATCGGCGCGAACAACTCGGCGCACGACATCTGCGCCGCGCTGTGGGAGGTCGGCGCCGACGTGACGATGGTGCAGCGCTCGTCCACGCACATCGTCAAATCCGACTCATTGATGGACCTCGGCCTCGGCGACCTGTACTCCGAGCGGGCCCTGGCCGCGGGGATGACGACGGCCAAGGCCGACCTGACGTTCGCGTCGCTGCCGTACCGGATCATGCACGAGTTCCAGATTCCCGTCTACAACGCGATCCGGGAGCGCGACGCCGACTTCTACGCCCGGCTCGAGAAGGCCGGGTTCATGCTCGACTTCGGGGACGACGGCTCCGGGTTGTTCATGAAGTACCTGCGCCGCGGGTCCGGCTACTACATCGACGTCGGTGCCGCCGAACTCGTCGCCGACGGCGAGATCAAGCTGGCCCACGGCGGCGTCCGCGAACTCACCGAGAACAGCGTGATCCTCGAGGACGGCACCGAGCTCGAGGCCGACCTGGTGGTCTACGCGACCGGCTACGGCTCGATGAACGGGTGGGCGGCGGACCTGATCGGCCAGGACGTCGCCGACAAGGTCGGCAAGTGCTGGGGCCTGGGGTCGGACACCACCAAGGACCCCGGCCCGTGGGAGGGCGAGCAGCGCAACATGTGGAAGCCCACCCGGCAGGAGGGCCTGTGGTTCCACGGCGGCAACCTGCACCAGTCGCGGCACTACTCGCTGTACCTGGCGTTGCAGCTCAAGGCCCGGCACGAGGGGATCCCGACGCCGGTGTACGGGCTTCAGGAGGTCCACCACCTGAGCTGATCCGGGAAAGCGACGAGCCGCCGGCGCGCACGACGCGCCGGCGGCTCGGCGTGCCGAGACTGTGGGCGGGTGGCGTGCCGGACCTGGTGCCGGGTCAGGCTGCCGGGTCAGGCGTAGTGCCGCAGGACGAACTCGGTCAGACCCTTGCGGATCGTCTTCACCGCGTGCTTCTGGCCCTGCTTGAGCATGAAGCCCGGCACCGGGATCTTCGGGTCGGTGGACATCGTCACCCGCACGCGCGTCCCGCGCTCGGTGCGGGTCAGGCGGTACTCGCCGTCCTGGGAGTGCTGCATCTCGCTCTCGATCAGCGTCCACGAGGTGGACTCCTCGGTCCACTCGTGCTCGATCACCTGCGTGTCCGAGATGCCGAACAGTGCGAGCGTCATGCGCACGACGCGGGGCCGGCCGTCGTCGTGCCGCGATTCGACCTGCACGTCCTTGTGGGAGGACGACCACTCCGGGATGCGCTCGATGTCGGTCAACGCGCGCATCACCTGCTCGGGCGTCGCCTCGATCTCGAACTCGTCTGACACCGATGCGGCCATATGTGTTCCCACTCCCTGGTCGATTCCCATCTCGGTGGTCCGGGTACCCGCCTCGCGGACCCCCGGCACGTGTTCCGACGAACGAGGCCCCCGGATCGCTCCCGATAGTGACATAGATCACAAAGCCGCCGTACTCTGGTCCAATGAGGCACGTGACGACCGGACCCCGGGACCTGCAGGTCGCCGTGGGCGACACCATCGAACTGCACCTGCCGGAGAACACCTCCCGCGACTACACCTGGTGCCCGACCCACATCGGCAAGGGTCTCCTGCTCAGCGACGTGCGATTCGTACCGTCCCGGAATCCGCTCCCCGGCGCCGGCAGCGAACGCATCCTCTACCTGCGCGCCAAGCGGCCCGGCACCTGGCCGGTGTCGCTCCAGTTGCAGCGGGCCGAGCACATGTCGGCGGACGAGCGGAGCATGACCGTCACCGTGACCTGACGGACCACTGCTCGTCGCCCCCGGCCGGTTGCGGTTCGCCCAGGCTCCGGCAGTGCGCCAGGTAGCGCCGTGCCCAGTAGTGCACCGGCCGATGGTCGCCGGCCGCGGTGAGTCGAGCCAGCGCCCGGGTGCGGTCCACCAGCTGCTCGTGCAGGACCCGTTCCAGCACCGCCACCCGGCGCCCGTCGCCGGACGTCGCAATCTGCTCCACGCAGCGACTCAGGCGCGCGGCCCGCGCCGACGGGCGCTCGGCCGGCGCGCCGCCATCCTGGAGGGCCTGCTCCAGAGCGTCCCGGTAGCCGAGCGCGTGCTCCAGATCGTCCGCGATCTCCCGCAGGCGCACCGGGTCGGCCGTGCGCTCCCGGCGCGCCGCCAAGATCTGGATCTGCGTCTGCGTCAACTGCAGCACCGCCCGGAGGTGGACGGTCAACGTGCTCTCGTGCATGGTTCTTCCTCGCTCGACCGGGCTGTCACGGTCGAGTACACCCGCATCCTCTTAGCGATGGCTTAGCGCCGATCGACCTCGATCGGGCGGGTCCACCAGTTCGCGGAGGCTACGCTGAAACCCGGTCGTTCCGGTCGCACAGGAGGCGAACGTCATGGCAGGACGCATCGTGCACTTCGAGCTCCCCTACGACGACGGTGACCGCGCCCGGTCCTTCTATCGCGACGCATTCGGATGGTCGCTCGCGGACGTCCCCGGCATGGACTACACCCTCGTCACCACCGGTCCCGTCGACGAGACCGGCACCTCCACCGAACCCGGGTACATCAACGGGGGCATGTTCCGACGCGACGAGTTGAAGAGTCCCGTCGTGACCGTCGACGTCGAGGACATCGACGCCGCGCTGCAGAGGATCGAATCCCTCGGCGGGAAGACGGTGACGGGGCGAATGCCCGTCGGCGACATGGGATTCGCAGCGTACTTCGCCGACACCGAGGGCAACGTGATCGGGCTGTGGGAGTCCAGGCGCGACTCGTAACGACACTCGGAGGTCGTCGCTTTCGAGGACTTCCCATAACTCGAGTCACTTTCCATGACTCGGGAGAAATAGACTTGCTGCTCAGTGTGCAGGGCGCCGGCAGTTTCGCCGAAGGCAGCCCGCTGCAGCTGAAGTTGCGCGATCTCGAGACCGGCTCGCGTCACGCAGTGGTCAACCCGTCCATCAGTGCGGAGGCGTACGGACGAGCGCTGCTCGACATCGATGAGCAGGTCACCCCGCTGATCTGACGAAACGCTCCATGGCCCGCCCGAGATCGACGAACTCCGTCCTCAATCGATGGACAGGACCAGCTTGCCGAAGTGGGCACGGCTTTCGATGCGTTCGTGGGCAGCCCGGACATCGGTCAGAGGACGTAAGGAGTCGATCACCGGGCGGAGGCGATGGGCATCGAACAGCGAGAGCATCCGGCCGAACTCGTCTCGGGTGCCGAGAGTCGATCCGAGGATGGTGTGCTGCCCGAAGTAGAGGGAAGGGATGTCGATGTTCCCGACTGTGCCTGCGGTGGCCCCGAAGACGACGACACGGCCGCCGGGTTTGAGGCAGGAAAGGGACTGGTCGAGGTTGGCGCCGACACCGTCGACGACGACATCGACGCCACCTGTCGCGTCGATGATCTGCCGGGGCCAGTTCGGGTCGGTGTAGAGCACTCCGTCGGTGGCACCGAGCTCGCGAACCCGCTCGATCTTGTCCGTACTCGAGGAGGTGACCAGCACGGTGGCGCCGAGGGTGGCGGCGATCATGATCGAGAAGGTGGACACGCCGCTGCCGGCGCCGAGGACGAGAACGGTGTCGCCGGGGCGCAGGCCGGCCCGGGTAACGATCGCGCGATATGCGGTCAGCGCACCGACCGGCAGCGCCGCGGCTTCCTCCCAGCCGAGGTGGCGAGGTTTGGGGAAGAGGTTGGCGGCAGGTACGCAGACGAGTTCGGCGTAGGTGCCGTCGGTGTCGTCACCGAGGATCGAGAACTGTGCCGATGGGGCAGCGGGGTTGTCGCCCCAGTTCAAGCCGGGATAGATGAGCACTTCTTCACCGGTGTCGCGCCGGATTCCGGCACCGTCGATGCCGAGGATGCGAGGAAGCGGGAATCCGCGGCCGGAGCGGCGGACAAGGATGTCGTGCCAATTGACGGCACTGGCTTTGAGCTCGACGACGGTATGGTCCGGGCTGGGGGTGGGATCGGCCACGGTTTCGAGGACGAGTTGCTCGGGACCGCCCCACTGATGGACAACTGCTGCCTGCACGTAATGGCTCCTTCTGGAGGGCTGGATGGAGTCAGCGCTGATTGTGGACAGCGATAAGTTCCTGGGCGCGCGAAAGGTCTTTGCCTGCAAGAGCTTCGACGATATCGGAATGTAGCACCAAGCGTTCGGCGAGCACCTCGGCCAGGGTCCGACCGTCGACAGGGTCGGCTGAAACAGTATGCGAGGCAAGCACGTCGAGCAGGCTGAGATAGACCGATCGAAGTACCCGGCTGGGGCTGGTGCGTGCGATGGCGGCGTGCAGATCCCAATTCGCGCGCAGGAAGGTCAGCACGTCCTCGGTCTCGACCGATCGGCTCATTTCGTCGAGTGCTTGACGCATCCGGGCGATGTCGGCGCGGCCGGCGAACTGGATGGCGTCGTCGATCAACAGTGGATCCAGTGCGCTGCGGATCCGTACCGCGTCGTCGACGGAGGTTTCCGTTCGATCGAGGGCCAGAATGGCGTTGCCGATCCGTACGGCAGGTGTGGGCTCTGCGGCAAACAGGCCTCCGCCCGGACCTGATCGGACGGTGATCAGGCCCCGGGCCTGCAGCAAACGCAGGGCCTCGTTGAAGGTTCCTTTCGAAACCCCGCAGCGCTCTTGTAGTTCCTGCTTGGTGCCGAGGCGCGCGCCGGGCTCGGCGCTCTCGGCGAGACGGCCTATCGCGAGGGCGGCCTGCTCCGGCCGGGTCAGTGACCCTCGTACCTGCAGGTCCGGCTGTGGAGTGGTCATGCCCTCTACCTGCTCTTTCGTACTCGATCGCAATTCATCATGCCCGATTCTCTCAGACCTCTTGACATGAGACTCAGATCACGTCACAGTATTAAGCATATTCAACATGCTCAATTGGTGCGAGGGTGATCCGCACCATTCCCCTTCCAAACGAGAGGACCTCGGCAATGCAGCCTGAACTGCACGATGTGGTCGTGGTCGGAGCCGGTCCGGTGGGCTTGGCCGTCGGACGGCTGCTGGGCCTGCAAGGTCACGACGTGGTGATCCTCGAGCGCTGGCCCGAGCCCTACGGTTTGCCCCGGGCCGTGGTCTTCGACGACGAGATCGGACGCGCCTTCCAGTCCATGGGACTGAGCGACGAGGTCAAGGCCATCTCCGAGCCGGTGCACGACTCGTACGAGTGGCGCAACGCCCAAGGCCGGACACTGGTGAAGATCCCGTGGGAGCTCGACCGCCCGTGCGGCTGGGGTACGTCCTTCTTCTCCCAGCCCGAGCTCGAACAGGTGCTCGCCGACGCGGTGACCGCCATGCCCAATGTGCGGCTGCGGCGCGGCGCCGAGGTGGTACAGATCCACGAAACCGACGACGACGTGCTGGTGACCTACACCAGCGCGGTGACCAAGCAACGCCGGATCCGTGCCCGATACGTGGTGGGATGCGACGGGGCGAACAGCTTCGTCCGCCAGCGCATGGGTGTCTCCATGGTCGATCGGGGATTCTTCTTCGACTGGCTGGTCGTGGACACGAAGCCTCACGACGAAGCCGACTGGGCACCGCCGGGCTGGGACGACGTAGACCCGGTGCCGCAGAACTGGCAGATGTGCGATCCGGCGCGACCCACCACCGTGGTGTCCGGCGGACCGGGACGGCGACGCTGGGAGTTCATGCGACTGCCGGGGGAAACACGCGACTCCCTCAACGACCCCGCCAAGGCGTGGGAGTTGCTCGCAGCCTGGGGGCGAACCCCGGAGAACACCGATCTCGAGCGGCACGCGGTCTACACCTTCGGTGCCCGGTGGGCCGACGCATGGAACAAGGGCCGACTGATCCTGGCCGGCGATGCCGCCCACCAGATGCCTCCGTTCGCCGGCCAGGGCATGTGCTCCGGCATGCGCGATGCGGCGAACCTGTCGTGGAAGCTCGACCGTGTTCTGAGCGGCCGGTCCGGCCCGGCGCTGCTCGACAGCTACACCTCCGAACGGACGCGACACCTGCAGTACGCAATCGCGATGTCGGTGGCCCTCGGCAACGTCATCTGCGTCCTGGACCCGGAGCTGGCTGCCGAACGTGACGCCCGCATGCTCGCCGGGGGAGCAGATCCGGCCAAGGTTCTGCCCATCACCGAGCAGCCGGTCCTGGGGTCCGGGATCGTGGCCACGGCCGAGGGCCTCGCCGGACTCGCGGGAACCCATGCTCCGCAGTTCCCGGTGGAGACTGCCGAGGGGTACACCGCCCTGCTCGACGACGTCGTCGGCTACGGCGCGGTTCTGCTGACGTCCGACGCCGCGGCTGCTGCCCGGATCGGCGAAACGCATCGGTCCCTACTCGATGCGGCGCACGTGCGAGTGTTCACGATCGGGTCGGAAGGCTGCGATCTCGAGGATTCCACTCACGCATGGTCGCGATGGTTCACCGACCAGCAGATCGCCTGCGTACTCCTCCGGCCCGACCACTACGTCTTCGGCACCGCTGCCACCCCGGAGCGGCTCACCGACCTTGTCCACGGGTACCACGCTGCCCTCGCTCCGATCTCTGTCGCCACCCCTGTTCCGACAGCCTGACCCCGCACCGCCCCGGGTTCCTCACACAATTTCAGGAGATGCCTCTCATGCGTATTGCCAACCTTGCCGGTCGCGCCGCTCTGATCGTCGGAGAGCGCGGTGCCGAGCACGCCATCGATATCGCCACTGCGAGCGATGGCCGGTTCGGTCCGGACCTGCCGTCGATCTACAACACCTGGGACGAGTTCCGCTCCTGGGCTTCGGATGTGGATTCGACGGAGCAGACCACCCCGGTGCAGCGGGCAACGCTCGAGGCGCCGTCCCCGGCCCCGCGCCAGGTTTTCGCGGTCGGCCTGAACTATTCCGCTCACGCCACCGAATCGGGTTTCGAGGCGCCGAGCCAGCTCCCGCCGGTCTTCACCAAGTACGTCTCGAGCTTCTCCGGCCCGGACACCGAGGTCACCATTCCCGCCGGCGGTAACGTCGACTGGGAAATCGAACTCGTGGCGATCATCGGCCGCGAAGGTTTCCAGATCGCCGAGCAGGATGCGTGGGACCACGTAGCCGGATTGACCGTCGGGCAGGACATCTCCGAACGAGTCACCCAGTTGCGCGGACCCGCACCGCAATTCGGACTCGGAAAGTCGTTCCCCGGATTCTCCCCGCAGGGTCCGTGGCTGGTCACCCCGGACGAGTTCGCCGATCCGAGCGATCTGGAGCTGGGCTGCAGCATCGACGGCGAGGAGATGCAGAAGGGCCGCACCCGCGAGTTGATCTTCCCGGTCGGCAAGCTGATCGCCGCCCTATCGCAAACCGTCACCTTGTACCCGGGCGACGTCATCTTCACCGGAACCCCTGCCGGCGTCGGCGGTGGCCGCACCCCGAAGCGTTTCCTGCAGCCCGGCGAAACCCTCGACAGCTGGATCGAAGGCATCGGTGAACTGCACCAGCGGTTCGTCGCCGGTCCCGCCGCGAAGTAACAGGAGAACTGTCATGGCCTTGCACGGACTGGGCAAAGTCACCATCGGTGTGCCCAATGTGGACGAAAACATCTCCTACTACACCGAATTCGGGCTAGACCACCGCGGTGGCGGCATCTTCGCCACCCAGAACGGTGGCGAGCAACTCGAGATCGTTCATGCACCGATCCGTCGGCTGGTCGAACTCGAGATTGCTGCGGACGATCCCGACGACATCGCTTCCATCGCCCGGCGACTGGCCGAGCTCGGTGTGCCGGTGGTGCACGAAGAGTCTTCTCTGGTGGCCGTGGAACCGGCCACCGGCACCCGAGTGCGTGTCTCGGTGCGTTCGCGCATCGTCGTGCCCCCGGTACCGGCCACCCCGTACAACGGGCCCGGACGGATCGACCGCACCGGTCGCGCGCCCTTCTCCTCGCGCACCGGGCCGGTCCGTCCCCGCAAGCTCGGTCACGCCGTGCTGGGCAGTGTCGACTACGAGACGACGCGGAGGTTCTTCACCGAAGGCCTCGGGTTCAAGGTCAGCGATTATGTCGGGGACACGGCCGCCTTCATGCGTTGCTCCACCGATCACCACAACGTGCTCGTCCAGGCCTCGCCGGTGAACTTCCTGCACCACACCAGCTGGCAGGTCGACGACATCGACGAAGTCGGACGCGGCGGTTACGGAATGCTCGAAGGACATCCGGAACGGCACGCCTGGGGACTGGGACGGCATTACGCCGGCTCGAACTTCTTCTGGTACCTGCGCGATCCCGCCGGCAACTACTCCGAGTACTACTCCGACATGGACTGCATCCCCGAAGACGAGGTGTGGACCCCGGAGGTGCTCCACGGCCTGGCAGCACTGTACTCGTGGGGACCCCCGCTGCCGCCGTCGTTCCTCGAACCCGAAGATCTTGCCGCCCTGATGACCGGCGCGCACTCGAGCAAAGGCTGATCCAAGATGACCGATCGCGTCGAATTATTGTGCGCGGGCAAGGTGTTCGCCTCCGCAGCCGAAGCGGTGGCAGACATTCCCTCGTCGGCCGCGCTGGCGGTGGGAGGATTCGGAGTCTCCGGTGTTCCAGATGTCCTGATCGGTGCTCTTGCCGATCGCGACGTGGACGACTTCGAGGTCTTCTCCAACAACTGCGGCGCGACCGGCCACGGACTGGACCTGCTCCTCACTCGCGGAAAAGTACGCCGGATGGTCTCGTCCTATGTGGGGGAGAACAAGGAATTCGCGCGGCAGTACCTGTCGGGTGAACTCGAGGTGGAGTTGACGCCCCAGGGGACCCTCGCGGAGAAGCTGCGGGCCGGCGGCGCGGGCATTCCCGCCTTCTTCACCCCCGCCGGGGTGGGGACACCGGTTTCGCAGGGCGGTCTGCCGTGGCGCTACAACGCCGACGGATCGGTCGCGGTGGCGTCCCCGCCGAAGGAGATCCGCGAGTTCCGCGGCAAGCGGTACGTGCTCGAGGAGTCGATCACGGCGGACTTCTCGCTGGTGCACGCGCTCGAGGGCGACACCGAGGGCAACCTGGTGTTCAACAAGGCCGCGATGAACTTCAACCCGCTCGCCGCGATGGCCGGCCGGATCTGTATCGCGCAGGTCGAGGAGCTGGTGGAGCCGGGCGAGATCGATCCGGGCGAAGTGCACCTGCCGGGGATTTTCGTCAACCGGATCGTGCACACCGGGGTGCAGGACAAGCAGATCGAGAAGCGGACCGTGTCGGCCGGAAAGGGTGCTTGAGATGACCGTGAGTGTGGACACACAGTCCGTCGGCTGGTCGCGCACGCAGATGGCGGCCCGGGCCGCTCAGGAGCTGTCGCCGGGGGAGTACGTCAACCTCGGTATCGGCCTGCCGACGCTGATCCCCAACTACCTGCGCGAGGGCGTGAAGGTCACCCTGCACAGTGAGAACGGGATCCTGGGAACGGGACCGTACCCGACCGAGGATGCGGTCGATCCGGACTTGATCAACGCCGGTAAGGAAACGGTCACCGTCAACCCGGGCGCGGCGTTCTTCGACTCGGCGCTGAGCTTCGGCATGATCCGCGGCGGGCACATCGACACCGCGGTGCTCGGTGGCATGGAGGTCTCCGCTACGGGCGATCTGGCGAACTGGATGGTGCCGGGCAAGATGGTCAAGGGCATGGGCGGGGCGATGGACCTCGTCCACGGTGCCCGCAAGGTCATCGTGCTCATGGAACACACCGACAAGCAGGGCAACCCCAAGATCGTCTCGGAGTGCTCGCTGCCGCTCACGGGAGAGGGCGTGGTGCAGCGGATCATCACCGACCTCGCCGTGATCGACGTGACCGACGACGGCCTGGTCCTGCGCGAGTGCGCACCCGGTGTCGCCGAGGAGTGGGTGCGCGGAGCCACCGGCGCACCGCTGCACCAACTCGAAGCTCAACCCGCCTGAGGACCTCAACCCGCCTGAGGACACTGTCGCGCCCGGGCCGCACTGCCGAACCCGCCCACTCCCGGAAAGAACCACCGGCCATGCCTATCGCCCACGTAGTGACCTTCACCTTCACCCCGAGCACCACATCGGAGACCATCGACGCGCTCGCCCACGCGCTCGAGACCGTCTCCCACTCCTGCGCGGGTATCGAGTCCTACCACCACGGTGCCGACCTGCGCCTGCGGCCGGGAACTGCGGACTACGCCGTCGCCGCGGTCTTCCGTGACCAACAGGCACTCACCGACTACATGACCGATCCGCAGCACCAACGCGTCAACACCGAGTTCGCGACTTTCGTCGCCGCCAAGTCATCGGTGCAGTTCCCGGTGCCCTGACCCGTCAAGACACCAATGCATCGATCCTCTCCCCAGAGCACCTCGGCATTGCGGGCGCACCGAGACCGGTGCTGCGGACGGTCAGTGAGTCGACGGCAGCCACGTCCGGGCAGCGGTCACCAACGCGGCGACCCCGATCGGCAGCGTCGGTTCGATGACAGGGGCGTAATGGGGTGAATGGTTGGACGGGACGGTGAGCAGCGCGGGATCGGTCATGTCACCGGTGGTGAAGAGCGACGGATCGGCGCCGCCGAGAAGCCAGTAGGAGAGCGGCGCCCCGGCGCTGGTCGCGAGAATGCCGACGTCCTCGCTTCCGGCGCCGGCTCCCGGATCGAGAATGTTGTCCTGCCCCAGCCAGGTCGCGAAGGCCTCGAGGCTCGTGCGCAACGCGTCCGCGTCGTTGGTGACGACCGGAAAGCGCTCGATCTCGGTGATGGTCGGGTCCTCCGGCGCGCCGGCCGTGGCAGCTTCGCCGCGCACGATGCGTTCGACACTGTCGAGGATGCGGCGGCGCACGGCGGTGTCGTAACTGCGGATGTTCAACTGGATCTCGGCGTGCCCGGGAATCACGTTCGCGGCGTCACCGGCATGGATCGACCCGACGGTGAGCACCGCGGTCGCGGTACTCGGAATCTCCCGGGAGACGACGGTCTGCAGACGCAACACCGTGGCGGCGGCCAACACGATGGGATCGACCGACGCCTCCGGCATCGATCCGTGCGCACCCCTTCCGACGAGCCGCACCCGCAGAGAATCCGAGCCCGCGTACGACGGGCCGGGATGTCCGGCGATCTTGCCGGCCGGCAGGGGCGCCACGTGCTGACCGAGCACGACGTCCGGCTTCGGGAATCTGTCGAACAGCCCGTCGTCCACCATGGCCTGCGCACCCGCGCCCAGCTCCTCGGCGGGCTGGAACACCAGCAGTAGGGTGCCGGTCCAGCCGGACCGGTCGGCAGCGAGAATTCGGGCCGCGCCCAGCAGACAGGTGGTGTGCAGGTCGTGGCCGCACGCATGAGCGACCGGCACCGTGCCGCCGTGCTCGTCGGTGGCCGTGGCGGTGCTGGCGTAGTCGAGCCCGGTGTCCTCCCGGACGGGAAGGGCGTCCATGTCCGCCCGCAGCAGCGCGGTCGGCCCCGGCCCGTTCTTCAGGACGCCGACTACGCCGGTCTTCCCTACGCCGGTGGTGACCTCGAATCCCGATGCCCTCAGCCGGTCGGCCACGATCGCGGCGGTGCGGTGTTCTCGGAATCCGAGCTCGGGATGCCGGTGCAGGTCCTTGTACAGATCGACGAGTGCCGGATCGATCGTGATACCGCCGGGTGTGGTCATGGTTTTCCTTCGATTACGTCTTCTGCTGGGCAGACGACTCGACCTTCGGGTCCCATGGGGCTGGCTGTGCACACGGAGCGCGGTTGTGCGTGAGGCCATCCTTCCACGCCCTTACTCGGCGCGGGGTGACTTCATGCGACCCGGCTCGAACGGGTTGCGCACGAATACGTTCGGCCACCGTCTCGCCCGAAGCGCTATCGGCCACAGCCGGCGCGGGTCGAGGGCTGCCCTGGCGAAGCCTGGGGTGCTGGACCGGTGGTCGACGAGGTGTGCAAGCTCGGCGAAGCCGGTGTGGTGATACGGAGACTGGTGTAATGGTGTGCGGCGAGGGGGGTTCCATCGATACTGTCGACGAGGTGGCGTTGCGGGACGCGGGTGCGGGTTGACAGGCCCTGAGCGTCACGGCGAGCAGCGGGAACGCGCAGTCGCGATGGTGGTCGGGCCCGAACTGTGACGGAGGTGCGTATGACGGTCGCTGACACGGTGGCGCCGCTGGTTCGTGCGGTGCTGGGCGCGCAGGCTCCGGTCGGGATCAGGTGTTGGGACGGCAGCCGGAGTGGGCCTGCGGACGCGCCCTGGCGGGTGCACCTGGTCAATAGGCGTGGTCTACGGCGATTGCTGTGGGCGCCCAACGACCTCGGTTTCGCTCGGGCCTACGTCTCCGGTGACATCGACATCGAGGGAGACCTGCTCGCCGGTCTGGACGTGTTGGAGCAGGTGTCGGACCCGAGCCGCGGCCCGGGTGTCCGGATCGACGGGCACACGAAGACGGCGGTGGTGAAAGCGGCGCTGCGCCTGGGGATCCTCGGCCCGCCCCCGCGGCCGCCGGCGGAGGAGATGAAACCGGTGCGCGGGCGCCGGCACGACAAGGGGCGTGACGCCGCCGCGATCAGCCACCACTACGACGTCGGCAACGACTTCTATCGACTCGTGCTCGGAGAGTCGATGACCTACTCGTGCGCATACTGGGCGGCGCAGAGCGAGGATCTGGACGCCGCCCAGTACGCCAAATGCGATCTGGTGGCCCGCAAACTCGGCCTGACCGCGGGGATGCGGGTACTCGACGTCGGCTGCGGGTGGGGGACCTTCGCGCTGCACGCGGCACGTCACTACGGCGCGCACGTCGTCGGTGTCACCCTGTCCCACGAACAGGCGGACTACGCCGGCAAACGGATGGTCGACGCGGGCGTGGGCGAGTTGGTGCAGATCCGGGTCCAGGACTACCGCGACGTCACCGACGGCCCCTACGACGCGATCTCGAGCATCGGCATGGCCGAGCACGTCGGCGCTGCGATGCTGGCGACCTATGCCGCGGACCTGTTCGCGCTGCTACGCCCGCAGGGACGATTGCTCAACCACGCGATCTCGCGGCGACCGGGCAAATCCCTCGCCGAGTTCTCGAAAACGTCGTTCATCGATCGCTATGTGTTCCCCGATGGCGAGATCTTGCCGCTCGCGACGATGATCGAGGCGCTCGAAGGGGCCGGTTTCGAGGTGCGAGACGTCGAGTCGCTGCGCGAGCACTACGCGACGACCCTGCGGGCCTGGGTGGCGAACCTGGAGTCGAACTGGGACGAGGCGGTGGCTCACAGCAGCGCCGGGCGGGCACGAGTATGGCGGCTGTACATGGCCGGCTCGGCGTTGGCATTTGCGGCGAACCGGCTCGGGGTCAATCAGGTCCTGGCGGTCAAATGCACCGAACGGGGTCACAGCGGCATGCCCGGCACCCGCGCCGAACTCCTGCGGCCACCCGCACCGAACCCCTCTCCGCCGGGCCACAGTCACACGCAGTGATGTCGGTCCTCTGCCGGCACACGGACACGATGCGGAGTTCTACCGGCTTCTGACGAGGTAGCCGGAGTTTGCTCGGCTCGACCGAGCTGGACCATTCCGCGACCTTGCCACGGGCCTCGACTGGGATGATCCGAACTGACACCATTCGTACCCGTCGCGGCGACCGCCGTCGCACCCGAGAGTCCGAGGAGCCCCATGCCGAGTCGCACAGCCGGTGTCACCCTTGTGTCGGCCCTTGCGATGGCGATCCTGGCCGGGTGCGCGCAGCCGCAGGACGGGCAGCCGGTGGCCGAACCGACCACCGCGACGTCCTCCCGTCAGGCACCCATCGGCGGGGCCGCCGTGTCCACGACGGTGGACGAACAGCCGTGCGACCCGGACGTCGACCTCGGCGCACCCGAGGTGTTCGCGGTGATCGAGCAGCTACCCCCGCCGCAGCAGATCCCCGATGCCACGTGGCTGCAGGCGTACAACGGCAACTACAACCGCTGCAGCGACCTCAGTTACGCGCAGGTCGGCATTGTGGGGGCGACGGGGTCGTCGCCGACGCACCTGCTGTTGTTCCACCGCGGCGACTACGTCGGCACCGCCACGCCATGCGCGCTGAACCCGGCGGTGGTCGCAACGGCGTTCGACTCCATCGACGTCGAATACAACTACCCGCGCGAGGGCGAGCCGAACGCGGCCGCCACCGGTTTCGCGGAGCTGACGTTCACGTGGTCCGACGGCGGGGTCGTCACCGACGGGCGACTGCCGGACGAGTACCTGGAGTTGACGGGATGCGACGAAATGCGGTGACATCGCCGGGCACTTCGATTGCCGCGGCATCGACGCGAACGTCGGTACGATCGCGGCAAGTTCGGGAAGCCACCCTCAGGACTGCCCGACGGAACAGACAAGGCAGAAACGATGGCAGTCGCCCCCATTCCGGTGGACCAGCGTGTGATCGGGATCGATTCGCGGCGCTTCGCCTCGATCGAGAAGGCGCTCGTCGAACTGATCACCAACAGTGACGACAGCTACTCCCGGCTGGACAATGGCCGCGCACAGGCGAACGGCCGCATCGACATCACCTACGAGCGCCACCAGTCGGGCGCGGTCCTGCAGGTCACAGACCATGCCGAAGGGATGCCGTTCGATCAGGCCGCCCGCATCCTGGCGTACGGGGCAGCCCACAGCCCGCTGTCGCGGGGCGAGGGCCATGGGCGGGGCTACTTCGGGCGCGGCCTCAAGCAGGCCGTGTTCGGTGTCGGCGCCGGAACGGTCGAGACCGTCAAGGACGGCCGGCTTACCCGCATCGACCTCTTCCGCGGCGAGAACGGCGGCTACCTCTACGACGACCACGGCGGCGACCGGCCGGTCTCCGACGACGACCGCGAACGCCTCGGCATCCCCGGGAACGGTACCCGGGTGACGTTGGTCGTGGAGAACCCGCACGTGGTCATCTCCCGGTACCAGACCGTGGTGCAGGCGCTGTCCGACAACGTCTACCTGCGTGAGGTGCTGTCGCGGCGGAGCGTGGAGGTGGTGCACGTCGCCGGTCGGCACGAGATCCAGCGCAGCGGCCGGGTGCTCTTCGACGAACCCCCGGCACTCGTGCTGATAGGTCCGGACGCGCCCGGCAGCTTCGACTTCGACGGCGACGAGTACACCTTCACCCTCACCCTGAAGCGCGCCGAAGGTGCCGAGCTGACCATGTCGGGGGACGAGCGCACGAACGGTCTCGTCGTCGTCTCGGGCCTCGCCGTGCTCGACTGTCAGATGTTCGAGTACGAGAACCAGGTGGGCGCCGAGTACCTGTTCGGCGCCGTGCACTGCGCGGCCCTGATCGAGCGGCTCGGGCAGGGTGAGCCGATCATCAGCGACGAGCGTGAGGGTCTGAACCACAAGGACCGGTTCGTCGCCGCATTCTCGCATGCGGTCAGCGTTCGGCTCGCCGAATATGTGCTGGCCGAACGCGATCAGCTCAGACACCTCGAGCACGCGATAACCTCCGAGCACACCGCGCACATGATCGACCGGCTGCTGCACCGGATGAGCGAGTCGGCGATCCGGGATCTCGGGATCGGGCCGGCGCCGGCATCGGCACCGCTGACGACCGCGACCGGCACGGGGAAGTCGGTCGTCCTTGAATTCACGACGCCCTTCTACTACCGCAGGCCCGGCCATCGGTTCCACGTCACTCTGGAAGTCGACACCGAGCGCCTGCCCGGCGACGACCGGCTGACGATCACGTACACGCTGCCCGACTCGATGCGGATCGACCCCCGGCCCGCCGAGATTGCCGTGGAGCAGAAGGCCGGTGTGCAGCGGCTGGAATGGACGGTCGTCGGCGAGGCGGCCGGGGAGCGCGGCGAGATCATGGTGCGGTCCGGGGCGTTCTGGGCGTGGTGCGAGATCGTCATCGCCGAGAACGCGCCGTCGCCGCACCATGTGCCACGCCCGCACACCCCGCCCCATCCGGAGGAACACCGACGGCCGCCACGCGACCACGGCGAGGACATGTTCGTCGGCTACGACCTGCGCTATCTCGGGGACGACGGTGGACGCGCCGTGTACGACCCCGAGCAGCGAACGATCCTCATCAACACCGGCGACCCCACCGTGCAGCTGTATCTGGACGGCCGGGGCCGGTTCCGGGACGCGGCACGACTGCTGCTGGCCGAGTTGTTCCTCGACGTGATCGCCGGCGAGTTGGCGCGCCGATCGCTCGAGAACAAGGGCTTGCAGGACGACGTCCACGCCTACACCGCCGCCAAGCAGAAGATCATCCGCCGCTACGGCGCGCAGATCCACAAGTCGTTCGCCTGAACGGGATTCGAGGTGGCGTCATGACGGAGCCGCGCAGGCCGCTCGACATCCCCACCACCGCTGCCATGCTCGAGGTCGCGCTCGCGGAGGCCCGGCTCGGCCTCGCCGAGGGCGGCATCCCGATCGGCGCGGCCCTGTTCGCCGCCGACGGGACGCTGCTCGGCCGCGGCCACAACCGGCGGGTGCAGGAGGGGGACCCGTCGCTGCACGCCGAGACCGCCGCCTTCCGGGCCGCGGGCCGCCGGCGCGACTACCGCTCGACGATCATGGTGACGACGTTGTCGCCCTGCTGGTACTGCAGCGGCCTGATCCGGCAGTTCGGTATCGGCGCCGTGGTGATCGGGGAGAGCGTCACGTTCACCGGCGGCCACGACTGGCTCGCCGAGCACGGGGTCGAGGTGACGGTGCTGAACGATCGACGCTGCATCGACATGATGGCGACGTTCGTCGCCGAGCACCCGGACCTGTGGCACGAGGACATCGGCGTCACACCCCCCGAGTAGGGGCGATCACCGAGTAGGAGTGATCACCGGGCCGTCGGTGGGGGAGCGGCCGGCTCGCACCCCTCGACGGTGATGCGGGCCAGTTCCGCGACGAAGTCCGCCGTGCTCCGGGACGCCGCGAGCGCTCGCCGCTGACGGCGCGCGCCGTTGCCCCGGCGCAGGATCCGCCGCACCGACGCGCGCGCGGACGGGAAGTCGCCGGCCTCCTCGAGGCCGGGCCGCACGTGCTCGAGCAGCGAGCCCAGCAGCCGGGCGGCGGGGACGGGCCGTTGCGTCAGCGGGTCCATCCCGTAGCCGTCGATGCCCTCCCGCGCGGCGCGCCAGCACGCGGCCTTCAGCCGGTCGGCCTCGAGCCGGGGCGCCGGGTCACCGCGGTGGACGGCGGTGAGCGCGGTGGACACGAGTCCGCGGACGAGGGTGGCGGCGGTGACGGTCTCCTCGATCGTGGCGGGCACGTCGCAGACCCGGATCTCGAGGGTGGGCAGGTGCGGCGAGAGCCGGATGTCCCAGTAGACCATCGCGGGGTCGAGGACGGTGCCGGCGTCGAGCATCATGGCGACGACGTCGTCGTAGTGCCGGGCGGACCGGAAGAAGGGCGGCGGCCCCCCGCTGGCCCAGCGCCCCCACTGGATGTGACGCCAGCTGGCGTAACCGGTGTCGGCGCCGGCGGTGACGGACGAGTTCGCCGTGAGCGCGAGCAGGGCGGGCAGCCAGGGCCGCAGGTGATTGCAGACCTGCACCGCGACGTCGCGATCGGGCACCCCGACGTGGACGTGACAGCCGCAGATCACCTGATCGGTCACCACCCCGAAGTGCTCGGCCATCCGCCGGTACCGGGCGGCGTCCGTGAGCGCCCCGGGCGGGGTGGTGTCGAACGGGGGCACTGCCGCCGCGAGCAGGCGGGCCCCGGCGCGTGCGGCGGCCGCCGCCGCCACCGTGCGCGAGACGCGCAGTTCCTGCCGCAGGTCGTCGATCCGGGTGCAGACCGGTGTGGCGGTCTCGACCTGGCAGCGCGACAGCTCGAGCTGGAGGTCGAGCCCGGCCTCGCGGGCATCGGCCACGACGGCGGCGTTGCTCAGCCGGGGCCGGCCGGAGTCGGCGTCGACGAGCAGCAACTCCTCCTCGACGCCCATGGTCAGCAGCCGGCCCGGGACATCGCCACGGTCGGATCCGGCACGGCGCGGCAGCGTGGACGTCATCGTCTCCTCCAACCGGAACGGCCGAAACAGCTCGGCAGGACCGTGGCTCCAGCCTGGCACGCGTCCCGGGCAGGTGGGAAGAGAACGGGAGGGAAATCAGGCGGCGCCGACGGCGTGGATACCGCGTGCCCACTGCTGCAGCGGCCGGTCTCCGAGCGCGATCGCGAGGGACTCGAGGGTGCGGACGCGGTCGGCCAGCTGGTCCGCGAGGACGTGTTCGAGGGCGGCGACGCTGCGCCTGTCCGCCGAGCCGGCGATGGTGGCGATGCAGTCGCTCAGCCGCGCCGCCCGAGACGACGACTTCGCGGATGTCGTGTGCGAATGCAGAATTCGTTCGAGGGTGTCGCATCGTTCCGACAAATAGCGAATGTCCGCCGCAATTTGCTGCTTCGCCATCGGATGCGAGCTGCGCTCGTGGCGAATTTCGAGTATCTGCAGTTGCGTCCGCACCAATTGGTGTACGGCCCGAATCTGGTCGCTCAGTGCGCTCGTGTTCGTGTTCATCGGGTTCCCTCTGCCGAATTCGATGATAGCCCCCGCGCCGGGCGATCCGGCGCATACCGGAGAATCTCGACTTCCGGCCGAGAAAGGACAGAAACGACGTTTCGGAATTCGGATCGGCACGGCCGCGAAGGGAAACGGCGACGAGGAGCGCCGCAGCAATTGTTGCCGCCTCCCACACCGGGCCGGTCACCGCGTCGGTGCGACCCGCTGCCGCGCCCGCGGCGAGATGCCCGGGCCGGGAGCCGTCCGCCGCGGGCGGTGCGAGCTCAGTCCTCGGGCAGCGGCGCCGACCAGAGCAGGCGGGTGCCGCCGGTGTCGACCGCGGTAGCGGTGAAGGTGCCCGCGACCTCCTCGGCGCGGGAGGCGAGGTTGTGCAGTCCGCTGCGCGCGACGGTGGCGGGAATGCCGACGCCGTTGTCGGTGACGTCGATGGTGAGGTAGTCGTCGACCGACACGGTGACAGTGACGTTGTTCGCGCCGGAGTGGTGCACCACATTGCTCATCGCCTCCCGCAGCACCGCCTCGGCGTGATCGGCGAGGGGCCCGGTGACCACGTTGAGCGGCCCGGACATGCGCACGACGGTGCGCAAGCCGACGTCGGCGGTGTGTTCGGCGACGATGTCGTGCAGGGCCTGCCGCAGTTGCCGGGTGCCCTCCATCCCGCCGTGCAGGTCGAAGATCGCGGTGCGCACGTCGGTGATGATGCTCTGCACGTCGTCGATCATGTCCGCCAGGCGCCCGCGGATCTCCGGCGCCCGGGTGCGGGCGTGGGTGCTCTGCAGGTTCAGGCCGTGGGCGAACAGCCGCTGAATGACGTGATCGTGCAGGTCCCGCGCGATGCGGTCCCGGTCGGCGAGCACGGTCAGAGAGTTGAGCCGTCGCTGGTCGTCGGCCAGCTTCAGCGCGAGCGCCGCCTGATCGGTGAAGGAGGTGGCGAGGAAGAGCTGACGGTCGTCGAACGGCTCCCGCCCCGGATCGCGAATGACCGACAGCACCCCCGAAATGGTGTCGGTCGACGCGCGCAGCGGCAGCAGCAGCGCCGGCCCGTGCCGGTCGCCGTCACCGTCGAACTCCGTGACCTGCAGAGGCTCACCGCACCGGTACACGGTTCCGGTCGCGGTCCCTTCGACCCGGATCCGCTTGCCCCCGAACCCGGACGGGTCCGAACCGGCGTATGCGGTGACGATCAGGGCCGCGACCTCCTCCGGCGGCACGTCGGGATCCTCGGGTTGGGCGATCTGCACGTGGTCCGCCTCCGACAGGGCCAGCGCGCGTCGGGCGATCAGGCCGAGCACCTCCTCCGGGTCGGTGTCGGCGAGCAGCTCGGCGCGGATCTCGCTCGTGGCCTCCTGCCAGCGCTGCCGCAGCCGGGCCTCCTCGAACAGGCGCGCATTGTCCACCGCGATGCCCGCCGCGGCCGCGAGGGCCTGCACGATCACCTCGTCGTCCTCGGTGAACGACTGACCATTGGCCTTCTCGGTGAGGTAGAGGTTGCCGAACGCCTCACCGTGCACCCGGACCGGGACACCCAGGAAGGTCCGCATGGGCGGGTGGTGGGCCGGGAAGCCGGACGAGGCCACGTGCTGGGCCAGATTGTCGAGGCGGATCGGTTTCGGCTGTTCGATCAGCAGTCCGAGCAGTCCGTGGCCGGTGGGGAGGTCGCCGATCAGCGCGCGGGTGTCTGCGTCTATGCCCTCGTACACGAAGTTCTGCAATCCGTCCCCGCGGCGGTTGAGGACGCCCAGGGCGCCGTAGCGGCAGTCCACGAGCTCGATCGCGGCGTGCACGATGCGCTCGAGCGTCGCCTCGAGCTCGAGCCCGGACGCGACCGTGAGCACGGCCTCGAGCAGACCGTCGATCTGATCGCGCGCGACGATCACCTGGTCGATGCGGTCCTGGACCTCCGCGAGCAGTTCCCTCAGTCGCAGCTGCGAGAGCGTCCCCGCGAGCAACGTTTCCTCGTCGGCGGCCATCGCTCACCCCTTCGGTGGATTACGTCCCGTACGCCGCGTGCCGGGCCGCTTCGAAAGGCCCGGTTTTTCCCATTGTGCCGAGGGTAATCCGTGGGTCACCCCCGGCGCGGTGACTTGCGCCCCGGTGGTGACGACTTTGGACCCTGCCGCGGGCCGCCTCGACGGGCGAGGGTGGAGTGCGGAGATGTCTTTGCAGGAGGGAAAGCCCAGGATGACGACGGGTCCGGAAGCTCCGCTCGCGCCGGGTCGGTGCATGGCGTTGCTGCGGTCGGTGCCGACCGGCCGTCTGGTCTACACCGACGGGGCGTTGCCCGCGGTGCACCCGGTGGCCTTCGCGGCGCCGAACGGCGAGATCGTCGTTCCCACCGGCGACGACGGGTGGTTCGAGCGTTTCGACGGCAGTCTGCTCGCCTTCCATGCCGAACAACTCGAGGCGCCGACCCGGTCGGGGTGGAGCGTGGTCGCGATCGGCCGCGCCCGGCTCGCGCGCGGGACGGACGGTCTCCGCGGATTCGACGGCGCCGGCGGCCTGCCGTGGGGCATCGGCACGGAGGATCCCCTCCTCGTCATCGACGTCGAGCACATCAGCGGGCGTCGTGCCACGCTGCCGTGGTGGCCCGGCGAGCGCGGTTGACAATCCAGTCCCCGAGCCGACCGTGAGCCGGCACACCGTGCGGTACCGTGCTGACCGGGGATTGGAGGCTGGCGCATGGTCAAGGTCTTTCTCGTCGACGACCACGAGGTCGTCCGCCGTGGCATCGCGGACCTGCTCACCACGGATCCCGAACTGACGATCGCGGGGGAGGCGTCGTCGTACGGCGAGGCTCTCGTGCGGGTACCTGCCGTAGAACCCGACGTCGCCGTGCTCGACGTCCGGCTCCCCGACGGCAACGGCATCGAGCTGTGCCGGGAACTGCTCTCGCAGATGCCGCGACTGCGCTGCCTGATGCTGACCTCGTTCACCGACGAGCAGGCGATGCTCGACGCGATACTCGCCGGCGCGAGCGGCTACGCGCTCAAGGACATCCGCGGCACCGAGCTGATCCAGGCCGTGCGGGACGTCGGGGCAGGCAAGTCCCTGCTCGACAGCCGCGCCGCGACCACGCTGATGGCGAAGCTGCGCGCCGACACCAGTAACGACGGCGGACCGTATGCGAACCTGACCGATCAGGAACGGACCCTGCTCGCGCTGCTCGGGGAGGGGCTGACCAACCGTCAGATCGCCGAACGGATGTTCCTGGCCGAGAAAACGGTGAAGAATTACGTGTCGCGGCTCCTGGCCAAGCTCGGGGTCGAACGCCGCACCCAGGCCGCGGTACTGGCGACGAAGGTGCCGCCGAGACGCCCCGGCGGGCGCTGAACGTTCCGTCGCCGCGCCGCCCGGGCGTTGCCGACGGCAGGACGGGCACCATGACGGACGACCGGCCCCGATTCGAGCGGCTGAGCCCGCTCGACGTAGGGAACCTGCGCGTCGAGGACCGCGGGGTGCCCATGCACGTGGCCGCGCTCGCCGTCCTGGACGGAGCGCCGCTGCGCGATGCGGCCGGACGCCTCCGGCTGGCGGCGATCCGCGAGCACGTCGCGCGGCGCACCCGCCGCGCGCCCCGACTGCGCCAGCGGCTGCACCGCCCGCCGCCGGGTGCCGGACCGCCCGTGTGGGTCGACGACCCGCACTTCGACATCTCGTGCCACGTGCGGACCCGCGCCCTGCCCGCTCCCGGCGACGAGGCCACCCTGTTGCGCACCTGCGCGGAACTCGACGAACCACGCCTCGACCGGTCCCGGCCGCTGTGGGAGATGTGGCTGCTCACGCACCGGGACGACGGGACGATCGCGCTGCTGCTGCGGCTCCACCACGTGGTCGCCGACGGCATCGCCGCCCTCGAACTGTTCGGCGCCCTGCTCGACACTGCCGCGACCACGCCCGACGAGGACCCCCGTCCCGTGCCCACCCCGGTTCCGCCACCCTCCGTGCGTGCGCTCGTCCGCGACAACCTGCACCGCCGGCCCGGGGCTGCGTGGCGGTGGCTCCGGGCAGTGCGGCCGACGGTGGCGGCGCGACGTGCCGCCCTGCGGGTGCGGCAGCTGCGCTCGCTCGCCCGGCAGGGCCGGGCCCTGCGGGTGTCGTTCGACGGTCCCGTCGGGCCGCACCGCCGGCTGAGCCTGGTGCGCTGCGACCTCGCCGAGGTCAGGCGCGTCGCACACGCGCACGGTGCGACGGTCAACGACGTCGTGCTCGCCGCCGTGGCCGCCGGCGCGCGGCGGCTCCTCGCGGCGCGCGGCGAACTCGACCCGGACCTGATCCTGAAGGCGTCGGTGGCGGCGTCGCTGCGCACCGCCGACGACCGGAGCCCGGGGAACCGGGTCGGGATCCTGCTCGTGCCCCTGCCGGTGGGGCCCGGGTCGGTGGCCGCCCGGGTCGCGGCCGTCGCCCGCGAGACCGCGCGGCTCAAGCGGGAGCCGCCGCTGCAGCCCGGGGGACGGCTGCTCCAGCGGTGGACGGTGCAGGTGATGCGGCGCCAACGGCTGGTCAATCTGTTCGTCAGCAATCTGGTCGGCCCGCCCGTGCCGCTGTACTTCGCGGGTGCCCGCGTGCGCGAGCTGTTCCAGGTCGGCGTGGTGCAGGGCAACGTCGGTGTCGCCGTCGGCGTGCTGTCCTACGCGGGCCGGCTGAACGTCGACGTCGTCGCCGATGCCGATCTCGTCCCGGACGTCGACGAGTTCGCCGGGGGGATCGTCGACGGCCTCGCGGAGCTGGGCGTCGCGGCGGTCGGCGGCCCGCCGCGTCGCTGACCCGGCCCTTCAGGCGCGATCGCGCCGACCGTGCGCGCCAGCGAATTGCATGCGCGGAGTGCTGAGAATTTCGCGAACCCGATTTCCCCTACCGCGTGCGGCAGCCGGGTCCGCGCTCGAATTGCGGGACCCGGCGCGTTTGGTAACAATTGGGTTCGGTGCACGGCACCGGTACGGTATGTACAAGATCAGAAATGGAGCTCCAGCATGGACTTTGGAACGTTGGCCGACTTCTTCGGAGCAATCGCCGACCTCTTCGGCGCGTTCGACTTCTTCTCCGGTTCCGCCGAGGACATGAACCTCAGCTGATCCGGGGGAAATAGAGGGGGCCTGCGGGTTGAGGACGCAGGCCCCCTTTTCCTGTCCGGGTCCCGGATACCGGTCGCCCGGTCGATCTCATTCTTTACCCGACGTTGATGTTCGATAAAGGTGAGATAACGCGAGATTGAATTTTCGAAAGCGCCGCCCGCTCCGGGGACCTCATTCGGCGTCGCGTTCGGCCAGGGCCACCGGCCGCATGTAGTCGGTGATGTACTCGCGCACCCACCACGCGCCGGTCTCGCGGCGCTCGCGCCACGTGGTGTACCGGTAGCTGAAGTACCGCGCCCGCACCCAGCGGGGCGGCGCGTCGGGGAACGGGTTACGCCGCAGCAGTGCCGTCACGTGCTCGTCGTTGGTCAGCAGCTTTTCGAGCAGTCGCCCGAACCAGGAGCGCGCGTAGTCGGGGGACAGCGCGGCGAACCACATCAGCCAGTCCAGCCGCAGGTGATACGGCGCGTACTGGCGGGGCCGGCGGCGCACGTCGCCGGGCTTGCCCTTGAACTCGTACTCGCGCCACACGGTGCCGGGGCCCACCTCCCGATCGGAGGTGCCCTCGACGATCACCTCGTGCCGGTGCCGGGTGATGCTGCCGAACGCGCCGTAGGTGTTGACGAAGTGCCACCGGTTGAACGAGGCGTTCATCGCCTGCCGGTGGGAGAGCATGTTCCGCACCGGCAGGTAGCTGAGCACCGCGACCGTCCCGGTCAGCGCCACGACCACCGCCACGAACACCGTCGGCGTCGTCCCGTACCCCGGACCGGGTTCGAGCGGCAGCAGACGCTCCCACCAGCTGTCCGGGATCACCGACAGGCCCAGCACGATCGCCAGCCAGTTCAGCCAGGAGAAGTTGCCGCTGACCACCAGCCACAACTGGGTGACGATCATGATCGACGCCGCGATCCCCGCGATCGGCTGCGGCGCGAACAGGAAGAAGGGCACCACGAGCTGGGTGACGTGGTTCCCGGCCACCTCGACCCGGTGCAGGGGCCTGGGCAGGTGGTGGAAGTACCAGCTCAGCGGGCCCGGCATCGGCTGGGTCTCGTGGTGGTAGTACAGGCACGTCAGATCCCGCCAGCACCGGTCGCCGCGCATCTTGATCAGGCCCGCCCCGAACTCGAGCCGGAACAGCAGCCAGCGCAGCAGGATCAGGACGAGCAGTGGCGGGGCGGTGTCCGCGTTGCCGAGGAAGATCGCCAGGAAGCCGGTTTCGAGCAGCAACGATTCCCAGCCGAACGAGTACCAGACCTGTCCGACGTTGACGATCGACAAGTACAGCAGCCACAGCAGGAACCAGACGAGCATCGACGCGATCAGCGGCAGCCGGTCCGTCACCCCGAGCGCGGTGGCGGCGGCCAGGACCGCGCCGAGACCGGCGACCGCCGCGAAGAGACGGTCCGAGTAGCGCAGGTGGAACACGCTCGGGGCCCGGCCGAACGACGTCGCCTTCAGGAAGCGGGGGATCGGCGTCAGGCCGGTGCTCCCGAGCAGCGCCCGGAACTGGTTGAGCGCCACCAGGAACGCGACGAGGTACACCAGGGCCAGCGCGCGCGTGCACAGCAGCCGTCCCAGCGAATACCCGTCGGCGTCGTACCATTCCACGGCAGGTCACCTCGTACCGGTGCGGACCCCTCGAGCATGGCACGCGCACCGCGTTTCGGGAGTGGATTCCCCGTGGTGGGCGGCGGGGTCAGCGCAGCGCCGGCGGGTTGTCCAGATCTCGCGCCGTGTACGTGTCGCACGCCGCGATCTGCCCGGTGGTGTACCCGGCGAGGAACCACTTCTGCCGCTGGTCGGACGACCCGTGCGTCCAGCCCTCGGGGTTCACCCGCCCGCCGGCGGAAGCCTGGATCCGGTCGTCGCCGACGGCGGACGCCGCCGACAGCGCGTCGCGGATGTCCTGCTGGGTGAGGGGCTGCAGGAACGGCTCCCCGGTGTTCGGATCCGGCTGCTTGTCGGCGTGGTACGCCCACGCCCCGGCATAGCAGTCGGCCTGCAGCTCGGTGCGGACGGCCCCGGAGTCGGCACCGCGCGGATCGGCCTGCGCGCGGCCGAGGTCCCCGAGCTGGTTCTGCAGGTGGTGACCCACCTCGTGCGCGACGACGTACTCCTGCGCGAGCGGGCCGGCGTTGGCGCCGAACCGGGTGACCAGGTCCTGGAAGAAGCTGGTGTCGAAGTACGCGGTCCGGTCGGCCGGGCAGTAGAACGGTCCGACGTCGCTCGTGGCGTTGCCGCAGCCCGTCGCGACCGCACCGGAGAACAGCACGACCGCGGGCCGGACGTACTCGACGCCGGTCTGCGGCCCGAGCTGCTGTTCCCACACCGCGTCGAGGCTGCCGACGGTGAACTGGACGCGGCAGTCGACGCTCGCGTTGGCGTCCGCCCCGGTCTCACAGCCCTCCAGGGTGCCCGAGCCGTACTGCCCGGACTGCTCCGGGGCGCCGCTGCCGAGGAGCGAGCCGGGATCACCTCCGAGCAGCAGTGCCAGGATCAGCACCAGCAGGCCGCCGGCGCCACCGCCGATCGCGATCTTCCCGCCCGGTCCGCCTCCGCCGCCGACCTGGATGCGGCCGCCCTCCATCCGAGCACCCTCGTTGAACGTCATCGCCGCCTTCACTTCCTCGTCGCAGGGGGACCGATCGGTTCAGCTTGGCACGGCCGATCGGGTACGGGTGTCCTCGGCGGATGTGTGTCTTTCGTAGGATTGCAACGACGACGTCCCTCGTTAGGTTGTTTCGAAAGGAATTCCGTGCTGCGCACCCATCTCGCCGGCTCGTTGCGAGCCGAGCACGCCGAGCAGACCGTCACCCTCACCGGCTGGGTGGCCCGGCGCCGCGACCACGGCGGGGTGATCTTCATCGACCTGCGCGACGCGTCGGGTGTGTCGCAGGTCGTCTTCCGTGAGGGCGCGGTCCTCGAGCAGGCACACCGTCTGCGCGCCGAGTACTGCATCAAGGTCGTCGGAGTGGTCGAGGTCCGGCCGGAGGGCAACCAGAACTTCGACATCCCCACCGGCGCCGTCGAGGTCAACGCCTCGACGCTCGAGGTTCTCAACGAGGCCGCGCCGCTGCCGTTCCAGCTCGACGACCAGGTCGGCGAGGAAGCCCGCCTGAAGTACCGCTACCTGGACCTGCGCCGCGAGGGCCCGGGCAAGGCGATCCGGCTGCGCAGCAAGGTCAACGCCGCCGCCCGCGGCGTGCTCGCCCACCACAGCTTCGTGGAGGTCGAGACCCCGACGCTGACCCGCTCCACCCCGGAGGGCGCCCGCGACTTCGTGGTGCCGGCGCGGCTGCAGCCCGGCAGCTTCTACGCACTGCCGCAGTCGCCGCAGCTGTTCAAGCAGTTGCTGATGGCCGGCGGCATCGAGCGGTACTACCAGATCGCCCGCTGCTACCGCGACGAGGACTTCCGCGCCGACCGGCAGCCGGAGTTCACCCAGCTCGACATCGAGATGGCGTTCGTGAGCCAGGACGACGTGATCCTGCTCGCCGAGGAGATCCTGCACGCGCTGTGGCGCCTGGTCGGGCACGAGCTGACCACCCCGATCCCGCGCATGACCTACGCCGACGCGATGCGCCGCTACGGCTCCGACAAGCCCGACCTGCGTTTCGGCCTCGAGCTCGTCGAGTGCCGGGAGTTCTTCAAGGACACCACCTTCCGGGTGTTCCAGGCCGAGTACGTCGGCGCGGTCGTCATGCCCGGCGGCGCGAGCCAGCCGCGGCGCCAGCTCGACGCCTGGCAGGAGTGGGCCAAGCAGCGCGGCGCGAAGGGCTTGGCGTACGTGCTGGTCGGCGAGGACGGGGAGCTGTCCGGACCGGTCGCGAAGAACCTCACCGACGCCGAGCGCGAGGGCCTGGCCAAGCACGTCGGCGCCCAGCCCGGGGACTGCATCTTCTTCGCCGCCGGCGCCACCAAGCCCATGCGCGCGCTGCTCGGTGCCGCTCGCGGCGAGATCGCCCGCAAGCTCGATCTCATCGATCCCGACGACTGGAAGTTCGTGTGGGTCGTCGACGCCCCGCTGTTCGAGCCGGCCGCCGACGCCACCGCCTCCGGCGACGTCGCGCTCGGCAGCTCCGCATGGACGGCGGTGCACCACGCCTTCACCTCGCCGATGCCCGAGCACCTCGACACGTTCGACACCGATCCCGGCTCGGCCCTCGCCTACGCCTACGACATCGTGTGCAACGGTCACGAGATCGGCGGCGGCTCGATCCGAATCCACCGCACCGACATCCAGCAGCGCGTGTTCAAGGTGATGGGCATCTCCGAGGAGGAGGCGAACGAGAAGTTCGGCTTCCTGCTCGAGGCATTCAAGTACGGCGCTCCGCCGCACGGCGGCATCGCCTTCGGGTGGGACCGCATCACCGCCCTGCTCGCCGGCGCGGACTCGATCCGCGAGGTCATCGCGTTCCCGAAGTCCGGCGGCGGTGTCGACCCGCTGACCGACGCTCCGGCGCCGATCACCCCCGAGCAGCGCAAGGAGTCCGGGATCGACTTCAAGCCGGAGCCGAAGAAGGCCGAGAAGTAGGGCACCGACAGGACCTCGTCGGCGGCGCCTGCCCACGGGCCGGCGCCGCCGCGGTGTCACGGGCCGGCGCCGCCGCGGTGTCACGGGCCGGCGCCGCCGCGGTGTCAGAGGGCAGCGCGCACGGCGGGGGCGCACGGCGGGGCACGGCCTGGCACAGTGACAGCAGGCGCCGGACGGACGGAGAGGGCGGCAACGGCATGACCGACATGGTCGCCACACAGTCGCTGCGGGCGCGGTACGCCCACCGCGGACCGGAATTCGACGAACTCTTCGACCCCGCGGGCGACGTCCGCGAGCACTGGGCCGAACTGGCGGAGGGCCTGCAGGCACGTGGCCCCCAGGCGCTGGCCCGCTACCGGCAGCGGCTGCGCCGGCTCGTCGACAACCACGGCATCACCTACACCCCCGTCGACGCCCGCACCGAGGAGACCGGTCCGGCCGCGCCGCACCGGTGGGAACTCGACGGGGTGCCGTTCGTCCTCTCCGCCGACGATTGGAGCACCCTCGAGCAGGGTCTGCTGCAGCGCTCACGGCTGCTCGACACGCTGCTCGCCGACCTGTACGGGCCGATGCGCACGCTCCGGGAGGGACTGCTGCCCCCGCAACTGGTGTTCGGCCATCGCGGCTACGTGCGGGCCGCGCACGGGCTCTCGCTCCCCGGGCCGCACCAGCTGTTCGTCCACGCAATCGACGTCGCCCGTGCCCGCGACGGCCGGTTCCGGGTGGTGCGGGACCACACCCAGGCCCCGTCCGGCGCCGGGTACGCCCTCGCAGACCGGCGGGTGACGGCACGCGCCATGCCCGACCTGTACCAGGCGACGAACCCACGGCCGCTGTCGCCGTTCGTCGAGGCGATGCGCCTCGCGCTGCGCGAGGCCGCACCCGCCGGCGCGGAGGACCCGGTGGTGGTCGTCCTCGGCCCGGGCGCACACTCGGAGACCGCCTTCGATCAGGCCCACATCGCGGGCGTCCTCGGGTTCCCGCTGGTCGAGGCCGCCGACCTGGTGGTGCGCGAGGGCCGGTTGTGGATGCGCTCGCTCGGCTCGCTCACCCGCGTCGACGTCGTGCTACGCCGCGTCGACGCCGCCTACGCGGACCCGCTCGACCTGCGGCCGGACTCGCGGCTCGGCGTGGTCGGGCTCGTGGAGGTGGTGCGGCGCGGCGCCGTCACCGTCGTCAACACCCTCGGCAGCGGGGTGCTCGAGAATCCGGCCCTGGCGGAGTTCCTGCCGTCGCTGTGCCGGGCCCTGCTCGACGAGGACCTGCTGCTCGAGCCGGTCCCCGCATACTGGGGCGGCACCCCGGCCGGGGTCGCGGCGCTGACGGAGAGGTTCGAGCAGCTGGTGCTGCGGTCGGCGGTCACCGCCCGGTCGGTGATGGTCGGCAGCCTAGACGCGCAGCAGCGCGAGGGTCTGCTCGCCCAGGTGCGAGCGCAGCCGGGGCGGTGGGTCGGCCAGGAGATTCCCGACCACTCGTACGTCCCGTCGCTGTCCGGAATCTCCGGCGGGCTCGGTGCCGCGCCGGTCGGCGTCCGACTGTTCACCGTCGCCCAGCGGGTCGGATTCACCCCCATGCCCGGTGGGCTCGGCGAGATCGTCGTCCCGGGCGCGACGCCGCGCACGCGGCCGCCGATGCGCGTCGTCGCCAAGGACGTGTGGGTGCGCACCGCCGCGCCCACGGCCACCACCGGCGCGACAGGCGTTCCGGCCGGGGACGAGGTGTCCACCTTCGCCGTGCCCCCCGTCGACGTCGTCGCCTCGCCTCGGGTGCTCAACGACCTGTTCTGGCTGGGCCGCTACGGCGAGCGTGCCGAGGACACCGCCCGCCTGCTCGTCGCGGTCCGCGAGCGCTACCAGGACTACCGCTTCCGGCCCTGGCTGCCGGGCAGCGAGTGCCTGCCCGTGCTGCTGTCGGCGCTCACCGCCGCGGCCCCCGGACCGGCGATCGCGGCGCAGCACACCGGTGCCGACGTCATGGACGACTACCACTCCGCCACAGCGGAATTCCGCTCCATGACCGTCGATCCGGAACGGCTCGGCTCGCTCGCCCAATCGTTCGCCGGACTCGACCAGGCGGCCCGGGCCGTGCGCGACCAGCTCTCCAACGACACGTGGGCCGTGCTCGCCGACGTCCAGCGCGCCCTCGACGCGCTCACCGAGGACCCCGACGACGACGGCTCCCTGCTCGGCGCCACCCAGTCCGCCGTCCTCGCCGGGATGCTCGCCCTGTCCGGGCTCGGGGCCGAATCGATGGTCCGTGACCTGGGCTGGCACGTGATGGACCTCGGCAAGCGGATCGAGCGGGCGCTGTCGCTGACCACCCTGCTGGCGACCACCCTCACCGTCGCCCGCGACGCCGCCACCGACCGGGCGCTGATGGAGACGGTGCTCGGCGCCGCGGAGAGCTCGGTGACCTACCGCCGCCGCAACCACCGGGTGCGCCCGGCCGCCGTCGCGCAGCTGTTGCTGCTCGACACCACCAACCCCCGCTCGCTGGCGTGGGTGCTCGAACGCCTGCGCGAGAACTTGCGGGCGCTGCCCGACGCCTCCGGCTCGACCCGGCCCGAACGCCTCGCCGACGAGCTGCTGACCCGGCTGCGCCGGGTGGACCCGGTCGACCTCGAGACCGCCACCGACGGCGTCCGCCGCGAGCTCGCCGATCTCCTCGCGGCCGTCCACACCGGACTCGAGCAGCTGGCCGAGCAGCTGCTGCGCGGGCCGCTGTCGCTGCCCGGCGGCACCCGGCCGCTGTGGGGCGGCGCCCAGCGGAGGACCCTGCCGTGACCGATCCGCTCGACCCCGCCCGGCGCCGGTACCGCATCGTGCATCGCACCACCTACCGGTACTCCGGCGTGGTGACCTCCTCGTACGGCCGCGGCTACCTGCTGCCCCGCGACACCGACAACCAGCGGGTCGTCTCGAGCAGCGTCACCGTCGACCCCGCCCCGGCCGACACGTCGGTGGGGGCGGACCTGTGGGGCAACCGCGACGTCTACTTCCACGTCGCCGAGCCCCACGACACGCTCGTCGTCACCGCGGAGTCCGAGGTGACGGTGACCCCGCCGGATCCGGCGCGGCTGGTCGCCGGTCCCGCCGTCGCGCCGTGGGAGTCGGCGCGGCCGGTCGGCACGGCCGGCGCCCTGGCCACCGACTTCGTTCTGGACCTCGACCCGCCCGAGGTCGACGCCGAGGTACTCGCCTACGCCGCGCCCACCTTCCCTCCGGGCCGGCCGCTGGTCGAGGCGATCGCCGAACTCACCCACCGCATCTTCACCGACTTCGCCTACCACTCCGGATCGACGTCGGTGTCCACGCGCGTCGCCGAGGTCCTGGTCGCGCGCTCCGGCGTGTGCCAGGACTTCGCGCGCCTGGCCCTCGCCTGCCTGCGCGCGCACGGCCTCGCCGCCCGCTACGTGTCCGGCTACCTCGCCACCGATCCGCCCCCCGGACGCGAACGCATGGTGGGCGTCGACGCGACGCACGCCTGGGCGGCGGTGTGGCTGCCCGGCGACACGTGGCTCGCCTTCGACCCGACCAACGACCAGTTCGTGGACGAGCGGTACACCACCGTCGCGTGGGGCCGCGACTACGCCGACGTGCCGCCGCTGCGCGGGGTGATCTACACCGAAGCCAAGGACAGCACCATCGACGTGTCCGTCGACGTGGCTCCGCTCGCGCCCACCGGCGGCGACCGCACCGACCCCGAACCGACAGGAGCGGCCGATGCGTGACTTCTCGTGCCCGATGTGCGGGCAGCAACTGACCTTCGAGAACTCGGTCTGCCTGCGCTGCGGCAGCGCAATCGGCTTCGACCTCGGCACCGTCTCGATGGTCGCGATCCTGCCCGAGGACGACGCCGACGGTCCGGCCTCCGGTGCGGTGCCGGCCCGCCGCTACCGGCTGTGCGACAACCTGCACCTGGCCCGCTGCAACTGGATCGTCGGCCGCGACGAGCCCGGCCTGTGCCGGTCGTGCCGGCTCACCCGCACCCGCCCGGCCGACGACGACACCGACGCGCTGGCCGCGTTCGCCGACGCCGAGGCCGCCAAGCGCCGGCTGATCGTCGAACTCACCGAACTCGGCCTGCCGCTCACCGGCCGCGACACCGACCCGGACACCGGCCTCGCGTTCGACCTGCTGTCGAGCCGCGACGAGCAGGTCCTCACCGGACACGCGTCGGGAGTGATCTCCCTCGATCTCGCCGAGGGCGACGACGTGCACCGTGAGCAGCTGCGGATCGAGATGGGCGAGCCGTACCGCACCCTGCTGGGCCACTTCCGGCACGAGATCGGGCACTACTACCAGATGGTCCTGATCGCCACCCCCGCCGTGCGGGCCCGGTTCGAGGCGCTGTTCGGCGATCCCGACGCGGACTACCAGGCGGCGCTGGACCGGCACTACTCCGAGGGAGCACCCGACGGGTGGGAGGACGAGTTCGTCTCCTCGTACGCGACGATGCATCCGGCCGAGGACTGGGCCGAGACGTTCGCGCACTATCTGCACATGCGGGACGCGCTGGACACCGCCGCCGGGTTCGGGTTCGCACCCGCCGGCGCCGCCCTGGACCGCCCCCAGCCCGGCCCGGCCGGCTTCGACAAACTCCTCGAGCGCTGGCTGCCGCTGGCCTGGTCGCTGAACATGGTCAACCGGTCGATGGGTCACACCGATCTGTATCCGTTCGTGCTACCCCCGCCCGTTTTGGTCAAGATGCGGTTCGTGCACGAACTGATCGTCGCCCGAACCGGGTAGATTGTCAGACGATGACTGCAACATTGGCGGAGCCCATGTCGGAAGTGGTGGAGGCGGCCGAAAAGCTGCTGACCCGGCGCACCGGCGCACCCGTGACCTTGGCCGATCCGGTGGATCTCGGCGGCAGTGGCCGCTCGGTGGTTCTGCGCGTGCGGGTCGCGGCGAACCCGTTCTCCCTGCCGCGCACCCTGGTGCTCAAGCAGGTGCCCCCGCGCGCCGAACGGCGGGTGGGCTTCCGTGGCGCCGCCACCGACGACGAGGTCGCGTTCCTGCGCGAGGCGGTGTCCTACCAGTTCGCCACCGCCCTGGCCAAGGACGACCGGCCGGGCGCCGAACTGCTGGCCTACGACTTCGAGTCGCGGCTGCTGGTGCTCAGCGACCTCGGCGACGCCACCCCGATCGCCACGCTGCTGCGCAGCGACGACACCGACACCGTCACCAACACCCTCATGGCGTTCGCCCAGGCCCTCGGCCGGATGCATGCCGCGACCGTCGGGCGCGAGGAGGACTTCGCCGCCCTGCTGCGCCGTGCCGAGGTGGCGCACTTCGCCGACGCCGTCGTCGAGCAGGCCACCGGCGCGCTGCGCGTCGTGCCCGACCGCTTCGCCACCGAGTTCGGCCTCGAGGTGCCGCAGAGCGTGATCGACCGCGCCGAGCGGGCCGCGAAGCTGTTCACCGCCGGCCGGTTCCGGGCCTTCAGCCCCTCGGACCTGTGCCCGGACAACATCGTCGTCGGCGACGAGGGCGTGCAGTTCCTCGACTACGAGTGGGGCGGCTTCCGCGACGCCACCCTCGACATCGCCTACGCCCTGACCTCCTTCCCGGCGTGCCTGTGCAAGGCGCCGCTCACGCTCGAGCGGGCCCGCGCGATGGCCGACGCGTGGCGGGCCGAGGTGGTGGGCATGTGGCCCTCGCTCGGCTTCGACGAGGTGCTCGCCGAGCGGCTGCTCGACGCGCAGCTCGCGTGGGTGTGGCTGAGCACCTACCTGTTCGTCCCCGAGGACCATGCCCGCATCGCGGCGGTGCGGGACCACCACCTGTCCGTGCCGTGGTCCGACGCGCTGCGCAGCCGCTGGTCGCTGCTCGCCGACTACGCCGCCGACACCGGACACGACGACGTCGCCGGGCATGCCCGAGACGTCCTCGAACGTCTCGAGCAGCGCGTCGGCGACTGACCGCGCTACGCCCGGGCCGTCACGCGCGGTATGCCCGGCCCGCCTACGGCGCGGTACGTGCGCAGATGGCCTCGACAAACCGGCCCACCTCCGACTCGGGCAGATGCGTGGCCAGGTCGGCCTCGCTGATCATGCCGATCAGCCGATGCTCCTCGACCACCGGCAGCCTGCGGATGCGGTGTTCCTCCATCATCGTCAGGACCCGGTCGACGTCCGCGTCCGCGTCGACCACGTAGGGCTTGCCCTGGGCGAGCTCACCGGCCGTCATGGAACTCGGGTCGCCGCCCGCGGCGACGCACTCGAGCACGATGTCGCGGTCGGTGATGATGCCGTGGAGCCGGTCGTCGTCGCCGCAGATCGGCAACGCGCCGATGTCCAGTTCCCGCATCCGCTGGGCCGCGGTCTCGAGGGTGTCGTGTTCGCCGATGCAGACCGCGTCGCGGTGCATGATGTCGCGTGCAGTGGTCATCACTGCCTCCTCCGTTGAAAACGGTTACTGCACTTCCATTGTCACGCGCGACGGCGACCGGCGGAAGGGCTGCGGAGGCATCGGGCTCACCCGGCGAAGGCGTGCGTTGCCGCGCGGCCGTCCCAGCCACCCGCCGGCCCGGCCAACCCGAACAGCGCCGCGACCGTCGGGGCGACGTCGAGGGTGCGCACGGGGTCGGCGACGGTGAGGCCGCGGCGGATACTCGCATGCCCGCCGGCGACGAAGAACGGGATCTCGACGGTCGCGGCGTGACCGTGATTGCCCGGAATCGGATTCGACAACGGGCTCGGATCGGAGAACCGCCACCCCGCGTCGCACAACGCCACCAGATCACCCGCGGCGGCGCCGAGACCCAGATCCGCACCCGCGTACAGTGCGGCCACGCCCGGGACGGCGGCGGCGACCTCCCGCATCCGCGCCACCGCGTCCACCCGGGCCGCCGGATCGCCGACCCAGTACAGCAGGTTCGCACCGCCGTTCTGGGCGGTGCGCACCGATCCGGCGAGCAGCGGGTCGGCGCCGAGCACGTCGACGAGGCCGATCAGCTGGTCCGGCGCCGACCAGTCCATCCCGTGGTCGGCCAGCACCATCAGCACCGACCGTTCCCACCGTCCCGTCGCGCGCAGGAACTCCACGAACCGGGCCACCTGCTCGTCCGCCGAGCGCAGCGCCGCGGTACGCGCGAGCCGCAGCGACGCGCCGAGCACGTCCAGGTGCCCGACGCGGTCCACGTCGCCGAGATTGGTGAACGTGAACCGCGGCGACCGCTCCTCCACCACGGAGATCAGCGCGTCGACCGTGAACCGATCCGGCGCGTGTTCGGTGAGCGGCAGCAGCGGCACCGGATCCCACGCCACCGACGCGCGGCCGCCGAACAGGCCGTGCAGGTACCGCTTGGACAGCACGCTCGCGGTCGTCAGCCCCAGCTCGCGGGGCAGCCGGTCGAGCACCGTCCCGGCGCGCAGGTCGGTCGGCCGGTCGAGGTCCCGGGTGCGGCCGAGCACCGGGTCGAAGATCGAGTTGGCGGGCACGCCGGAGCGGTGCGGCAGCACACCGGTCATCATCGCCGCATGGTTCGGCAGCGTCTCGGCCACCGAGATCGCCCGGGCCGCGGTGTACCGGGTGCCGGCGTCGGCGAGCGCGAGCAGATGCGGCGTGAGACCCGGCGCGAGCTCGTCCGGGCGCATCCCGTCGACGACGAGGACGTGCACGTCCGCGTCCGGTAGCAGCGCCGACGGCGTCGCCGCCCGGGCCGGAGCCGTGCCGATCAGGGCCGGAGCCGTGCCGATCAGGGCCGCGCCGGCCAGCACGGCCGTGCCGGCGAGCATCGTGCGCCGATCGATCGCTCCGGCGGGTGGCGTCACGGCCGGGCCTGCCGGCCGTGCGCACCCGGATCGAGCGCGGCCGCCGGCTCCAGCCGCGGCGTGCCGGCGGCGACCCGCCGGCTCGTGCCGTACCGCACGCCGGTGCCCGGGTCGGTCGGATCGAGCACGTACAGCCAGTCCATCTGCACCGCGTCGGGTGTCACGTCGAGGACACCGAAGCCGTGCGAGTCCAGTTCGACGTACCGGATGTGGTGGTTCGTCGCCAACACCGCCGCCTCGATCGACGGGGTGACGGTGCGGGGCGCGACGCCCAGCATCTCGTCGATATTCGCCGAGGTCACCGACGGCACCACCAGTTCGGTGGCCACGGTGCCCGCGCCGGGGTAGTTCGCGGCGTCGACGGGGATGTCGGCGGCCCACGACGAGTGGATGTCGCCGGTGAGGAACACCACGTCGCGGCCGGAGGCACGAATCGCGTCGAGCAGCCGTCGCCGGTCGGCGGGATAGCCGTCCCACTGGTCGACGTTGAACGGTGCCCCCGCCGCGGGGAGCCCCGCAACTGCGGTCAGCGCCGCCGTGGTCCGCTCGTCCAGGGGCGGCAGCAGCACCGGGGCGATCATCACCGGGTTCCCGATGAGCTGCCATCGCGTGCCCGAACTCGTCACGCCCGCGGTCAGCCACGCCATCTGCTCCGCGCCGGTGATGGTGCGCGCCGGGTCGTCGATGCGGCGCCCGTGCACCTGCTCGGTGCGATAGCTGCGCAGATCCAGCATCGACAGCTCGGCCAGGTCCCCGAACTGCAGCCGCCGGTACAGCCGGGGCGCGTCGGCGGTGCCGCCCGGCCGGAGGGGCTGCCACTCCAGGTAGGCCTGCAGGGCCGCGGCCCGTCGCTCCGCCCAGGCTCCCTCGACGGCGGGGTCGTGGTTCTGGGCGCCGCCGGACCACGCGTCGTTGGCGCTCTCGTGGTCGTCCCACACCACGATCCACGGCAGCAGCGCGTGCAGCCGCTGCAGATCGGGATCGCTCTTGTACTGGCCGTGCCGGATCCGGTAGTCGGCGAGGGTGACGATTTCGTGCCGCGGGTCGTGCGGGCGCACCACCCGGTTGCCGCCGGAGGCGTATTCGCCCGTGCCGTACTCGTACAGGTAGTCGCCGAGGTGCACGACGGCGTCGAGGTCCGGGCGCGCCGCCAGGTGCCGGTAGACGCCGAAGAACCCGGCCTCCCAGTTCGAGCACGACACCACCGCGAACCGTAGCCGGTTCAGCTCGGACCCCGGCCCGGGCGCGGTGCGGGTGCGGCCGACCGGGGAGGCCGCGTCGCCGGCGGTGAAGCGGTAGAAGTAGGCGGTGTCCGGCTCGAGGCCCGTCGCATCGATCTTGACCGTGTGGTCGGACGCGGGGGACGTCGTCACGGACCCCGAGGCCACCACGTCGCGGAGGTCGCCGTCGGTGGCGATCTCCCAGCGGACCGTCGTCGCGGCGCCGAGGCCGGAACCGGGCACGGCGTCCGGGGCGGGCGTGACGCGGGTCCACAGGATCACCCGGTCGGGTAGGGGATCGCCGGAGGCCACGCCGTGCGCGAACACGACGCTCTCCGCCGCGGCGGGGGAGACGGAGACGGCCGCCAGGGCCGCGGCGCCGAGGGCGACGCCGCCCGCGCGCAGCGCGGTCCGTCGCGACACGACACGGGTTTCGGTGGGAGGCACCGGACGATCAGACCAGCGTCCCCCGCGATGAGCAAGTACCGCGACGGAATGTCCCGAACGTTCACGGCCGGTTCACGCGCCGTCGGCCCGACCCGCCGTCGGGCCGGGACGGTAGCGTCGTGGGGTGAGCACCTTCTTCGGAGCGGAGGAACCAGCCGGACCGGACGCCCTGTTCGAGACCCCCCGCCCGACCGAGCCCGACCCCGCACCCGTACCACCGGCGTCGCGCCCGTCCCGCGGTGCCGGACCGAACGCGCCGCTCGCCGCGCGGATGCGCCCGGCCGACCTGAGCGAAGTCGTCGGCCAGCAGCACCTGCTCGCCCCCGGTGCGCCGCTGCGCCGCCTCGTCGAGGGCTCCGGCGCCGCGTCCGTCGTGCTCTACGGCCCGCCGGGGACCGGCAAGACCACCCTGGCCTCCCTCATCTCCGGTGCCACCGGCCGCCGCTTCGAGGCGCTGTCCGCGCTGTCGGCCGGCGTCAAGGACGTGCGGGCCGTGATCGACCTGGCCCGTCGCCGCCTGGGCGCCGGTGAACAGACCGTGCTCTTCATCGACGAGGTGCACCGCTTCTCCAAGACCCAGCAGGACGCGCTGCTCGCCGCGGTGGAGAACCGGATCGTGCTGCTCGTGGCGGCCACCACCGAGAATCCGTCGTTCTCCGTCGTCGCCCCGCTGCTTTCCCGCTCGCTGGTGCTGCAGCTGCAGCCGCTGGGCCCGGACGACATCCGGGCCCTGCTCGAGCGGGCCCGCACCGACGAACGCGGTCTCGGCGGCGGTGTGGAGATCACCGACGACGCGCTCGACCACCTGGTGCGCCTCGCGGGCGGAGATGCACGTCGCGCGCTGACCGCGCTCGAGGCGGCGGCCGAGACCGCGCTCGACCGCGGCGGTACGGGCGCGACGATCGACCTGCCGACCGTCGAGTCGAGCATCGACAAGGCCGCGGTGCGCTACGACCGCGACGGCGACCAGCACTACGACGTCGCGAGCGCGTTCATCAAGTCGCTGCGCGGCTCCGACGTCGACGCGGCGCTGCACTATCTCGCGCGGATGATCGTCGCGGGGGAGGACCCGCGGTTCATCGCGCGGCGGCTGATGATCCAGGCCAGCGAGGAGGTCGGCATGGCCGATCCCACCGCGCTGCAGGCCGCGACGGCGGCCGCGCAGGTCGTGCAGCTCGTCGGCATGCCCGAGGCGCAGCTCGCCCTGGCGCAGGCCACCATCCACATCGCGACCGCGCCCAAGTCGGGTGCGGTGACCGCCGCGCTCGGCGCCGCGATCGCCGACGTCAAGGCCGGCCGGTCCGGGTCGGTGCCGGCGCATCTGCGCGACGGTCACTACGCCGGCGCCCAGAAGCTCGGTAACGCCGTCGGCTACCGCTACCCGCACGACCACCCCGACGGCGTGCTGGCGCAGCAGTACGCGCCGGACGAACTCGTCGGCGTCGACTACTACACCCCGACCGGCCACGGCGCCGAGCGCGAGCTGGCGCAGCGGGTGCCCAAGCTGCGCCGGATCGTGCGCGGCGAACGGTAGGGCACCGCGTGCGCCGCAGGTCGCGCGGCAGTCCCCGAGCGAATGAACCATGCCGTCGGACTACGGAGGTGAACGATCCATTCGCTCGCCCCCCGGCGGGGGACGGAGCGGCGCGGGTGGCGAGAACGGCCACCGTCGCCCGCGCGATAAGCTGAACGATGGCCGATTCGCCGTGCCCGCGCGGGTTCGGCAGCCCACACCGTCAGACAAAGAGGACCATCGACGTGCAGACCCACGAGATCCGCAGGCGCTTTCTCGACCACTTCGTGAAGGCCGGCCACACCGAGGTGCCCAGCGCGTCGCTGATCCTCGCCGACCCGAACCTGCTGTTCGTCAACGCCGGCATGGTCCCGTTCGTGCCCTACTTCCTCGGCCAGCAGACCCCGCCGTTCAGCACCGCGACATCGGTGCAGAAGTGCGTGCGCACCCTCGACATCGAGGAGGTGGGCATCACCACCCGGCACAACACGTTCTTCCAGATGGCGGGCAACTTCTCGTTCGGCGACTACTTCAAGGAAGAGGCGATAGGCCATGCGTGGTCGCTGCTGACCAGCCCCGTCGAGGACGGCGGCTACGGCATCGATCCCGAGAAGCTCTGGGCGACGGTGTATCTGGACGACGACGAGGCGTACTCGATCTGGCACGACAAGATCGGTGTCCCCGCCGAGCGCATCCAGCGTCGCGGCATGAAGGACAACTACTGGTCCATGGGCATCCCCGGCCCGTGTGGCCCCTGCTCGGAGATCTTCTACGACCGCGGCCCCGAGTACGGCGCCCCGGGCGGCCCGGAGGCCGACGAGGACCGCTACATCGAGATCTGGAATCTCGTGTTCATGCAGAACGAGCGCGGTGAGGGCGGCGCCAAGGAGAGCTACCCGATCCTCGGGCCGCTGCCGAAGAAGAACATCGACACCGGCATGGGCGTCGAGCGCGTCGCGTTCCTGCTCCAGGGCGTCGAGAACGTCTACGAGACCGACCTGCTGCGCCCGGTCATCGACAAGGCCGCCGAGCTGACCGGCAGTGTCTACGGCGCCGACCACGCCTCCGACGTGCGGTTCCGCGTCATCGCAGACCACGCCCGCACCGCCGCGATGCTCATCGTCGACGGCGTCAACCCCGGCAACGACGGTCGTGGCTACGTGCTGCGCCGCCTGCTGCGCCGGATCGTGCGCTCGGCCCGGCTGCTCGGCGCCGACACGCCGACGATGGCCGAGTTCATGGCCGTCGTGCGCGACACCATGAGCCCGTCCTACCCGGAACTGGCCACGGACTACTCGCGCATCGAGACCGTCGCCGTCGGCGAGGAGACCGCGTTCCTCAAGACCCTGGGCACCGGCAGCAAGCTGTTCGAGGGTGCGGTCGAGACCGCGAAGGCGCAGGGCAGGTCCGTCCTCGGCGGCACCGAGGCCTTCACCTTGCACGACACCTACGGGTTCCCCATCGATCTGACGCTGGAGATGGCCTCCGAGGCGGGCCTGACCGTCGACGAGGACGGGTTCCGTTCCCTCATGGCCGAGCAGCGCCAGCGCGCGAAGGACGACGCCCGCGCCCGCAAGCACGCCCACGCCGACCTGACCGTCTACAAGGAGCTGCTCGACCGCGGCCCCACGGAGTTCACCGGCTTCACCGAGCTGGTGACCGAGGCGACGGTGCTGGCCGTCATCACCGGCGGCGAGCGGCTGCACGCGGCGCAGGCCGGCCAGGACGTCGAGCTGATCCTCGACCGCAGCCCCCTCTACGCCGAGTCCGGCGGCCAGATCGCCGACGTCGGCACCATCACCGCCGGCGGCCTGCGCATCAAGGTCAACGACGTCCAGAAGATCGCCAAGCAGCTGTGGGTGCACAAGGTGACCGTGCTCGAGGGACAGGTCACCGAGGGCGATGCCGTGCTCGTGCAGGTCGACCCGTCCTGGCGCAAGGGCGCCACCCAGGGCCACTCGGGTACCCACCTGGTCCACGCCGCGCTGCGTGAGGTCCTCGGCCCCAACGCCGTGCAGGCCGGCTCGCTGAACAAGCCGGGCTACCTGCGGTTCGACTTCTCCTGGCCCGGCGCGCTCAGCGAGCAGCAGAAGACCGACATCGAGGCCGTCACCAACGAGGCCGTCGCCGCGAACTACCCGGTGAACACCTTCGTCACGGACCTGGACAAGGCCAAGAAGATGGGCGCGATGGCGCTCTTCGGCGAGAACTACGGCGACGAGGTCCGCGTCGTGGAGATCGGCGGCCCGTTCTCGATGGAGCTGTGCGGCGGCACCCACGTCGAGCACTCCTCCCACGTCGGCACCGTCACCCTGCTCGGCGAGCAGTCCGTCGGTTCGGGCGTGCGCCGCGTCGAGGCGTACGTCGGCCTGGACTCGTACCGGCACCTGGCCAAGGAACGGGCGCTGCTCGCGGGTCTCTCCTCGACGCTGAAGGTGCCCTCCGAGGAGGTGCCCGCACGGGTCGAATCCCTGATCGAGCGGCTGAAGGTGGCCGAGAAGGAGCTCGAACGCACCCGCGCCGCCGCGGTGCTCGCCTCGGCCGGCACCTTCGCCGAGAAGGCGCAGCGCACCGGGGATCTTCTCGTCGTCGCCGAGACCGCCCCCGAGGGCGTGGCCGGGAACGACCTGCGCAGCCTCGCCTCCGACGTCCGCGGCCGGCTCGGCAGCGAGCCCGCCGTGGTGCTGCTGCTCGGTTCCGCCGACGGCAAGGTGCCGTTCGTCGTCGCCACCACCAAGGCGGCCCAGGCGAGGGGCATCAAGGCCGGCGACCTGGTGTCGAGCTTCGGGCCCGCCATCGGTGGCCGCGGCGGCGGCAAGCCCGACATGGCGCAGGGATCCGGATCCGATCCGGCCGGGATCCCTGCGGCGCTGACCGCGTTCCGGGCCCGGCTGAGCGAGCTGGCCGGCTGATCGTGGCCGACTTCGCCGGTCCCGACCGTCCGGGCGTCGACGACCCCGGCCGCGGCCGCCGCATCGGCATCGATGTCGGAAGTGTCCGAATCGGGGTCGCCTCGTCCGACCCTGACGGCATCCTGGCCACTCCGGTCGAGACCGTGCCCCGCTCGAAGGAACGCGGGTCCGACGCGCCGGATATCCGGCGCATTGTGGACATCGTCACGGAGTACGAGGCCGTGGAGGTTATCGTCGGACTGCCGCAGACCCTGCGCGGGGAGCCCGGCAAGGCCGCGAAACTGGCCCGTGATTTCGCGGGACGGCTGCGCCGGCGCCTGACCGGGATCCCTGTGCGGATGGCCGACGAACGATTCACGACGGTCACTGCGGCGCGGGCGCTCCGCGAGAGCGGAGTCAGCGCGCGCGGTGCGCGGCCGGTGATCGACCAGGCCGCCGCCGTCGCCATCTTGCAGGGTTGGTTGGACGAGCGGAGTGCAGTTGTGAACGTGGCCGAGGACGGCAAGCCGGGGAGCGGGCAGTGAGCCGGCACGGGCGGCCGGACGACGAGTCCACCGGGGCGGACCACGACTTCCCCGGGGGGCGCTCCGGCTTCGGACCCGCGCAGCAGGACGAGTGGTACCGCCCGCGGCACGGTTCTCCGGGGCCCGACGTCCCGGAGCCGCCGGCCCCGGCCGGGGACGGCTACCGATACGAGCACCCACCGCATCCGGCCGCCGGACATCCCTTCGACGACGCGCCGACCACCGAGCACGTCTACCGGCTCGACGACTACGCCCCCGGCGCCCCGTCGCAGCCCGACCCCCGCCACGACCGGCAGGACCTCGATCCCCACGGCCGGACTCCCACCGACGGGCCGGGCCACGACACCTTCGAGGCCCGGGCCCACGAGATGCAGGGCTACGAGACGCAGGGCTACGAGCCCCGGGACTACGACCCCCGCGACCACGACGGGTACGACCCCGAGCCGGGGGCCTACCGGTACGACGACTACGAGCAGCGGCCGGCCTACGACGAGGCGGGCTACGACCAGTTCGGCTACGCCGCGGTGGACGACGACCCCCGCGGATACGCCGAGACGCCGGCCGCAGGGCGGGACTGGACCGACTCCGCCGACCGCGCCGCCCCCGAAACCGTCGGAGTGTCCCCGGCCCGCCGGGCCCACGCCCGCTCGGCCCGGGCCCGCCGCACCCGCGGCCGGATCGTCGGGATCCTCGCCGTCGCGGCCGTGCTGGTCCTGCTCCTCGGCGGCGGATTCTTCGCCTACCAGAAATTCACCGGCCCGGACCTGCCGCCCGACTACACCGGTGCGGGCGGTCCCGCCGTCGTGGTGCAGGTGCACCCGGGCGACACCGCCGAGCAGATCGGCGCCGCCTTCAAGGAGGCGGACATCGTCGCCAGCTCCGATGCCTTCTACAACGCCGCCGTCCAGGACCCCGGCATGAACTCGCTGCAGCCGGGCTTCTACTCGATCGCCAGCCGGCTTCCCGCCCGCGAGGCCGTCGCCGCCCTGGTCGACCCCGCGAACCGGGTGGGGGCGGTGGTGATCTCCGAGGGCCGGCAGTTGCACGACATCCGTGACGTCAACACCGGCGCGGTGCGCAAGGGCATCTACACCCTCATCGCGGAGGCCAGCTGCCTCGACCGCGACGGGCAGCGCACCTGCCTGACGTACGAGGAGCTCGACGCGGCCGGCGCGAGCACCGACCTCGCCGCGCTCGGCGTGCCGGAATGGGCGCGGGGCGCGGTCGCGAACGTGCCCGACCGCAACCGTCAGCTCGAGGGGCTCATCGCGGCGGGCCGCTGGGACTTCGACCCCAGTGCCGGGGCCGCCGAGATCCTGCGGTACCTCGTCTCCACCAGCGCGCAGCGCTACGACGAGACCGGCATCACCCAGGCCGCGGCGAAGGTCGGGCTGACCCCGTACGAGATGCTCGTCGCCGCGTCCCTCGTGGAACGCGAGGCGCTGCCGGACGACTTCGCGAAGGTCGCGCGGGTGATCCTCAACCGCCTGAAGATCGGGCAGCCGCTGCAGTTCGACTCGACGGTCAACTATGCCCTCGACGAAACCGAGCTGGCGACCACCGACGCCGACCGGGCGCAGGTCACCCCCTGGAACACGTACGCGAGCCCCGGACTGCCCGCCACGCCGATCTCGTCGCCGAGCATCGAGGCGCTGCAGGCCGTGGAGAACCCGGAGGCGGGGGACTGGACGTACTTCGTGACCATCGACGCCCAGGGCACGACCCTGTTCACCAACAGCTACGACGAACACCTGACGAATACGCAGCAGGCTCTGGAAAGCGGAATCCTCGACAGTGGCAGATGACATCGTGACCGGCGGCCGCAAGGCCGCGGTCCTCGGCAGCCCCATCGCGCATTCGAAGTCCCCGCTGTTGCACCTGGCGGCCTACCGGGCGCTGGGGCTGACGGACTGGACGTACGAGCGCATCGAATGCACCGGCGAGCAGCTGCCGGCGCTGGTGGCCGGGCTCGGCCCCGAGTGGGTCGGGGTGTCGGTGACGATGCCCGGCAAGTTCGCGGCGCTCGAGTTCGCCACCGAGCGTACCGACCGGGCGGTGCTGATCGGCTCGGCCAACACCCTGGTGCGGACCGCGGACGGCTGGCGGGCCGACTGTACCGACGTCGACGGCGTCACCGGCGCGCTGCGCGCCGCCGGCGTCGGGGATCTGACCGGCGCCTCGGCGGTGGTGGTCGGGGCCGGGGGGACGGCGCGCCCGGCCCTCGTGGGGCTCGCCGAGCTCGGGGTCACGTCGGTGACCGTCGTCGCCCGCAGCGAGCTCCGGGCCGCCGAGACGTTCGACTGTGCCGAGGCGGTGGGCATGAAGCCGCGCTGGCTGCCGTTCGAGGCCCCGGAACTCGGGGAGGTGTGCGCGTCCGCGGGCGCGCTGGTGAGCACCGTGCCGGCGGCGGCGGCCGCGCCCTACGCGCAGCGGCTCGGCCGCGCGCCGTTCGTCCTCGACGCGATCTACGACCCGTGGCCCACGCCGCTCGCCGAGGCCGCCGCGGCGCACGGCTCGGTCGTCGTGGGTGGCCTGCAGATGCTGCTGCACCAGGCGTTCGGCCAGGTCGAGCAGTTCACCGGCCGGCCGGCCCCGCGGGAGGCGATGGCAGCGGCCGTCGCCGGCTGAACCACCGGTAGGTGCTACCGTCCGGTTGCACATCGTCCGGGTAGGTGCAACCATGAAGTTGCATGTCATCGGACGAGGAGGTTCCCATGGACACGCAGGACCGCATCGAACGGGAGATCCGCATCGAGGCGCCCGCCGCTCGGGTGTGGCAGCTCGTCGCCCGGCCCGGCTGGTGGATCGGCGACGGCGACCGTTCCGGGCACACCGTGACCACCGACGGCGACCTGATCGTCGTCCACGACCCGCGGTACGGGAAGTTCCCGATGTACCGGGTGGCGTCCGATGAGCCCCGGTACCTCGCGTACCGCTGCTCGGCGGTGATCGACGAGCCGCCCCGTGACGGCGCCGCCACCCTCGTCGAGTTCTTCCTCACCGAGGTGGGCGGCGGCACCGTCCTGCGCGTCGTCGAGAGCGGGTTCGGCGCCCTGGACGGGACCCCGGCACAGCGCCGCGAGGCGTTCGAGGGCAACACCGACGGCTGGCGGCAGCAGCTCGACATCGCCAAACGGGACGTCGAGAGTGCCTGACCCCGCCGATTCCGCCGTCGGCGCGGTGCTCGCGGCGCTGGCCGACCCGACCCGCCGGCTCATCCTCGGCACGCTCGCCGAACTGGGGAGGGCCAGCGCCACCACGCTCGCCGGGCGGGTCCCGGTCTCGCGCCAGGCGGTGGTCAAGCAACTCCAGATCCTCGAGACCGCGGGCCTGGTCGACGCCGCCCGCGCCGGCCGGGAGGTGCTCTACACCCCGCGCCCCGAGACCCTGGACGGCTCGGCCCGGTGGCTCGCCGAGCTGGCCGACGCCTGGGACCGCCGTCTCGGGGCGGTGAAACGCGCCGCCGAAGAGGGCCGGCCCTCCCGCTGACCGGCGGAGGAAGAAAATTCCGCGCCGGATGTCGATCCACCCGCCGGCCGTTCGTGTACAGGTTGGATCACCGGCACCGGGCCGGGGACCGCCACCGCGAGGAGGATCGGCCATGACCCAGTACCTGCTGAGCATCTACCAGCCCGACGGTGACCCGCCGCCGCCGGAGTTCCTCGACCCGATCATGCGCGACGTCGAGGCCGTCGATGCCGAGATGCGTGCCGCCGGCGCCTGGGTGTTCGCCGGGGGACTGCACCCCCCGAGCACCGCCACCGTGCTCCGGCTCGCGGGCGACGGCATCCTCACCACCGACGGCCCGTACCTCGAGGGCAAGGAACACATCGGCGGGTTCACCGTGATCGAGGCGCCCGACCTAGACGCCGCCCTGGAATGGGGCCGCAAGCTCGCCCGCGCGATCACGCTGCCGATCGAGGTGCGGCCGCTGCAGGGCGGGCACTGCGGGTGACACGCCCGTGCCCGAGGTGACGGACGCGGAGATCGCGCGCGTGTTCCGCGCCGAACACGGCCGTGCGGTCGCCGCGCTCGTCCGCGCCTTCGGGGACATCGACCTGGCCGAGGAATCCGTGCAGGACGCGTTCGCCGTCGCCGTCGCCCGGTGGCCGGTCGACGGGCTGCCGCCGAGCCCGGCCGGGTGGATCGTCACCACCGCCCGGCGCCGCGCGATCGACCGGATCCGCCGGGAGAAGGCCCGCGCCGGCAAGCACGCCGAGGCCGCCCGGCTGCACGAATCCGGGGACACCGCCGTCGACGGCGAGGAGACCGTCGTGCCCGACGACCGGCTGCGCCTGATCTTCACGTGTTGCCATCCCGCGCTGGCGCCCGCCGCCCGCGTCGCCCTCACGCTGCGGTTGCTCGGCGGCCTGACCACGGCCGAGATCGCCCGGGCCTTCCTCGTCCCGGAGACGACCATGGCGCAGCGGCTGGTGCGCGCCAAGGGCAAGATCCGCGACGCCCGCATCCCGTACCGCGTTCCGGACCCCGGTGAGCTACCCGCCCGCCTCGGCTCCGTGCTCGCCGTCGTCTATCTCGTCTTCACCGAGGGGCACACCGCGGCCGGTGGGGACCGGCTGGTCCGCGACGACCTGTGCACCGAGGCGATCCGGCTCGCCCGCCTGCTGGCCGAGCTCATGCCCGACGAACCCGAGGTACTGGGCCTGCTCGCGCTGCTGCTGCTCGCCGACGCGCGACGACCGGCCCGCACGAACGCCGCCGGGAATCTGGTGCCCCTCGCCGAGCAGGACCGCGGGCTGTGGGACCGCGACCGGATCGCCGAGGGACAGGCCCTCGTCCGGCGCTGCCTGCGGCTCGGGCGGCCCGGCCCGTACCAGATCCAGGCCGCGATAGCCGCCGTCCACGGCGACGCCGCCACGGTCGAGACGACCGACTGGCGGCAGGTCGTCGCGCTCTACGATCAGCTGCTCGTCGTCGCACCCACCCCGGTCGCCGCCCTGCACCGGGCAGTCGCGGTGGCCGAGGTCGACGGCCCCGCCGCGGGTCTCGCCCTCGTCGACGCCCTCGACCTGGACCGCTACCACCTGTTCCACGCGGTGCGCGCCGACCTGCTCCGCCGGCTCGGCCGCATCCCGGAGGCCACCGCGGCGTACGACGCGGCGCTCGCGCGGACCGCCAACGCCGCCGAGCGCGGCTTTCTGCAGCGCCGTCGCGCCGAGCTCAGCTGACCGGCGACTCCTCCGCCGGCGGCCCGGTCCTGCCGTTCTGCCACGGCCACCGGCCGGAGATCTCGAGCTGCAGGGACCAGCTCAAGAAGGTCCGGATGAGGACGATGACCGCCAGTACCCCCACCGAGGTGAAGGTGGGGGTGACGGCGACCGTCTTGATGATGTCCGCGGCCACCAGGAATTCGAGACCGAGCAGGATCGACCGCCCGAGATCGCGCCGATAGCGTTCGTAGATCGGTGCGGCGGCGGAGCGGCGCCAAGACCGCACGGCGACCCAGCTCGCCACCGCCGCACCGACGACGATCACCGCCACCCCGACCACGTCGACGGCGCCGCCGACGGTCTCGAGCACGCGGGACAGCTCCATGCGAACCTCCGGGGTGCGGACGGGACGATTCGGTCATGTTCGCAGGTCCGGCTCGATCCGTCCCGGCAACCGGTTGTCCACACCCGGACCGGTTATCCACAGATTCCGCCTGCGGGCGGCGAGATCGCCGTGCCGGCGCCGCGCGCGCGGCACGCTGCCGCCATGACCGTATTGCTGTTCGCCGTGCTCGGCGCCGCGGCCGGTGCCGGCGCGCACCGCCTCGTCGCCCGCCTCGCCGGGCGCCACCCACCGCGCGGGGTGTGTGAGGCCGCCGCCGCGGCCGGCGGCGCCGTGGCCGTGCTCGCCACCGCCACGGCACCGGGTGCGGCCGCCGTCGCGGCGCTGATCTGGTGGTGTGTGTGCCTGAGCGCGGCCGACCTGTCGGCGCGGCGGCTGCCGAACGTCCTGACGGTGCCGGGCGCCGCCGTCGTCCTCGCGGTCGCCGCAGGAGCGGGACACGCGGCCCCCGCGCTCGCCGGGGCGGTCCTGCTGGCCGGGCCGTACCTGCTCGCTCACCTGGCCGCCCCGCGGAGTCTCGGCGCGGGCGATGTGAAGCTCGCCGCCGGGCTGGGGGCGGCCGCGGGCGCGAACGGCGCGGCCGCGTGGACGACGGCGGCCCTGCTGCCACCGCTGCTCACCGCCGCGGCGGGCGCCGTCGTCGTCGGCGCGGGTTGGGTACGGGCACATCGCCGCCCGCGCGGTGTGGTGCTGCCGCACGGGCCGTCGATGTGCGCGGCGGCCGTCGCCGCGGTCCTGGCGGCGGGTTGACCGGGGCGGCGTCCTGCCGGTGGCGGTGCACGTGGAAGGATGGGATTGTGCTGCGCTGGATAACTGCTGGAGAGTCCCATGGTCCCGCCCTCGTCGCGATGCTCGAGGGGATGGTCGCCGGTGTCGAGGTGACGTCGAGCGACATCTCGGAGCAGCTGGCGCGGCGCCGCCTCGGCTACGGCCGCGGCGCGCGCATGAAATTCGAGGCCGACAAGGTCACCATCCTCGGCGGCGTCCGGCACGGCCACACCCTCGGCGGCCCGGTGGCCATCGAGATCGGCAACACCGAGTGGCCCAAGTGGGAGACCATCATGTCCGCCGACCCGGTGGACGCCGAACTGCTCGCCGGGCAGGCCCGCAACGCGCCGCTGACCCGTCCGCGACCCGGCCACGCCGACTACTCCGGCATGCTCAAGTACGGCTTCGACGACGCCCGGCCCGTCCTCGAGCGCGCCAGCGCCCGGGAGACTGCGGCCCGCGTCGCCGCCGGCACCGTGGCCCGCAACTTCCTGCGCCAGGTGTTCGGCGCCGAGGTCGTCTCGCATGTGATCTCCATCGGCGCGTCCGAACCCTACGTGGGGGTAGAGCCGACCGGCGCCGACCTCGCCGCCATCGACGCCAGCCCGGTGCGGGCCTTCGACAAGTCGGCCGAGGAGTCGATGATCGCCGAGATCGAGGCCGCCAAGCGCGACGGTGACACCCTCGGCGGTGTCGTCGAGGTCGTGGTGCACGGCTTGCCCGTCGGTCTCGGCTCGTTCATCAGCGGTGCCGACCGGCTCGACGCCCGGCTCGCCGCGGCCCTCATGGGCATCCAGGCCATCAAGGGCGTCGAGGTCGGCGACGGCTTCGAGACCGCCCGCCGCCGCGGCAGCGTCGCCCACGACGAGATGCGGCCCGGCCCCGACGGCGTGCTCCGCTCGACCAACCGGGCCGGCGGCCTCGAGGGCGGCATGACCAACGGCGAGGCGCTGCGGGTGCGGGCCGCGATGAAGCCCATCTCCACGGTGCCGCGCGCCCTCGCCACCGTCGACATGTCGTCCGGCGAGGAGGCCGTCGCGATCCACCAGCGCTCCGACGTGTGCGCCGTGCCCGCGGCCGGCGTCGTGGCCGAGGCGATGGTGGCGCTCGTCGTGGCGCAGGCCGCGCTCGAGAAGTTCGGGGGCGACTCGATCGACGAGACCCGCACCAACGTCCGCAACTACCTCGAGGCCGTCGCGGCCCGGGTGCCACGGTGACGACATGACGCCACGCGCAGTTCTGATCGGGCCGCCCGGGGCCGGCAAGTCGACCATCGGCCGCCGGCTCGCCCAAGCCCTCGACCTGCCGTTGCTCGATACCGACGCCGAGATCGAGCGCACCACCGGGCGCACGATCCCGGACATCTTCGGCACCGACGGCGAACCGGCGTTCCGGCGGATCGAGGAAGAGGTGGTGGCCGACGCGCTCGCCCGTCACGACGGGATCGTCTCGCTCGGCGGCGGCGCGATCCTGTCCGAGCGCACCCGCGCCCTGCTCGAGGGGAGGACGGTGATCTACCTCGAGATCAGCGTCGCCGAGGGCCTGCGCCGCACCGGGACCAACACCACGCGGCCGCTGCTCGCCGGGGCGGATCCCGCGGCGAAGTACCGGGAGCTGATGCGCCGGCGCCGCCCGCTGTACCGGCAGGCGGCCACCATCCGGGTGCGCACCGACGGGCGCAGCCCCGGCCGCGTGGTGCAGCAGGTCCTTGCCAAACTGGAGGCGCAGACGGATCTGGCCGCCACCGGTGCCCACCCGTCCGCTGCCAGCGGGACCAGTACAGAGAATCGGAGCAATCAACCGTGACCGAACCGGTACGCGTCGACGTCCAGACGGCCCAGCCCTACCCGGTGATCATCGGCCGAGGCCTGCTCGGTGAGCTCGTCGACGAACTCACCGGCACCCGCACCGTCGCGATCCTGCACCAGCCGCCGCTCGCGGAGACCGCCGAGGCGGTGCGCACCGCGTTGGCGGAGAAGGGGATCGACGCCCACCGGGTCGAGATCCCCGACGCCGAAGACGGCAAGGACCTCGCCGTCGCGGGATTCTGCTGGGAGGTGCTCGGGCGCATCGGGTTGACCCGCAGCGACGCGATCGTCAGCCTCGGCGGGGGAGCGGCCACCGACCTGGCCGGGTTCGTCGCCGCGACGTGGATGCGCGGGGTGCGGATCGTGCACGTGCCCACCACGCTGCTCGCGATGGTCGATGCCGCGGTCGGCGGCAAGACCGGCATCAACACCGACGCCGGCAAGAACCTCGTCGGCGCCTTCCACGAGCCGTCCGCGGTGCTCGTCGATCTCGCGACCCTCGAGACGGTGCCGCGCAACGAGATCGTCGCCGGCCTCGCCGAGGTCGTCAAGACCGGCTTCATCGCCGACCCGAAGATCCTCGAGCTGATCGAGGCCGACCCGGAGGCCGCGCTCGACCCGGCGGGAACGGTGCTGCCCGAACTGATCCGACGCTCGATCGAGGTCAAGGCGAAGGTCGTCGCCGCGGACCTCAAGGAGTCGAGCCTGCGCGAGATCCTCAACTACGGGCACACCCTCGGGCACGCCATCGAACGGCGCGAACGCTACCGGTGGCGTCACGGCGCCGCTGTCGCCGTCGGCCTGGTCTTTGCCGCCGAGCTGGGCCGCCTCGCGGGGCGCCTGGACGACGCCACCGCCGACCGGCACCGCAGCATCCTCGAGCTCGTCGGGCTGCCCACGACCTACGACGCCGACGCCTTCCCGCAGCTGCTCGAGGGCATGCAGTCCGACAAGAAGAACCGCGCGGGCATGCTCCGGTTCGTCGTCCTCGACGGCCTCGCCAAGCCCGGCAGGCTCGAGGGACCGGATCCGTCGCTGCTCGCGGCGGCGTACTCGGCCGTCGCGCGGGAGGGGACCGCCGACCCGGGCACCGTGCTCCTGTGATCCGCTGAGCCCCCTCGACGGGCCGGCGCACCGAAGGGTGCGCCGGCCCGTTCCATTTTTCCGGGATCCCTCGGCTTACTCGGCCAGAGGTAATTCGAACCGGACGGAATCAAAGAATTTTCCGAATCGAAGGTCGCGGCCCCACCGGACGGCCGACCGCAGCCACGGAAATGAAAGACTTTTCGCCGCAACGTGTTCGGATTCGCCCTCGGCTCTTCGTTGATTTCCGGGTGGTACCGGCCGTACGATTCCCGTCATGATGAACGCTCAGCAGGTCACGACGACGCCGGATGCCTTCCGGCGCCGCGTCGCTCACTGCTGACCCACCACGCGAGCCCCGGGAGTCGACGTCCCGGGGCTTTCGTCGTGTTCGGGCACGTCGCTTCCTCTCGCCGACACGAGAGTCGAGGAACGGATCATGAACGGTGCAGATCACCGAGTGCTCGGTCGCGAACTCGAAATGTTCGCCACCGCACCGATAGTGGGTGCGGGCCTTCCGCTGTGGCTGCCGGACGGTGCGGTGATCCGTGCCGAACTCGAGGCCTTCGCCGCCGAGGTGGCGGCCGAAACCGGCTGTCGCCGCGTCTACACCCCGGTGCTCGCCAAGAAGGAATTGTTCGTCCGGTCCGGCCACTGGTCCAAATTCGCCGACGACATGTTCCCCGAGATGCGGGTCGGAGGCGAGAGTTTCGTTCTCCGGCCCGCCAATTGCCCCCACCACGCCCAGATCTTCGCCTCGCGGGGCCGCAGCTACCGCGACCTGCCGATCCGCCTGTCGGAGCTGGGATCGATGTTCCGCAGCGAACTGTCCGGCGTGCTCGCCGGCCTGAGCCGGGTCCGGCAGATCAGTCTCGACGACGCGCACGTGTTCTGCGCGCCCGAACAGGTCGGCGCGGAGGTGGAACTCGCGCTGAGTGCGATCGAGCGCTGCTACGGGGTCCTCGGGCTCGACGACCGGCGTTACCGCCTGTCCCTGGGTGACGCCGGCGGGCGGTATCTCGGCACCGGCGAGCAGTGGGCGCACGCCCAGGATCAACTGCGCGGAGCGCTCGAACGGCGCGGGCTGGACTTCTTCGAGGCCGAAGGGGAGGCCGCGTTCTACGGTCCGAAGATCGACATCCAGGTCGCCGGCGCGCACGGGCGCGAGGAGACCGTGTCCACCGTCCAGCTCGACTTCACTCAGCCCGAGCGCTTCGGCCTCGAATACACCGGCGAGGACGGGCGCAGGCATCGGCCCGCGATGATCCACCGGGGTGTGCTCGGGTCGATGGAGCGGCTGATCGCGATGCTCGTCGAACGCTTCGAAGGGCGCATGCCGCCCTGGCTGTCGCCCCGCCAGGTGGCGGTCCTGCCCGTCGGGGACGGCCACGGCGACGGGGCCGGCAGGCTGCGGGACAGGTTGGTGGCCGAGGGGATTCGCGTCGACGTGCTCGCCGGGGGTTCGTTGGGCAGCCGTATCCGGGCCGCGCGCCTGCACCGCGACCCGTACATCGCGATCGTCGGCGACGAGGAACTCGCGGACGAGACCGTCAGCGCACTGGTGCCGCAGTCGGGGCAGCGGGCGTGCCTCGGGCGCGAGCAGTTCGTGCAACGGGTGCGGGCCGACGTCCGGGGCCGGGTCCTGCGTCCGTCCGCGCTGCCGTGAACGCCCCCTCGTGGACGCCGGCCGAGGGGGAGCCGGCGTCTCGGGTCATGACCGGGTTCCGGCGATCGGCTCGGCCGCCGTCGGCGCTGGTCGTGCCGTCGCAGTCGGGCTCCGAGCGCGCCCGGCCCGGACTCCGTTGGCGATCACGACGATCTCGGCGACCTCGTGGACGAGGACGACCGCGGCCAGGCCGAGGACTCCGAACAGGGCGAGTGGCATCAGAACGGTGATGATCGCCAGGGACAGTCCGACGTTCTGCAGCATGATCGTCCGCGACCGTCGAGCGTGGCGGAGCGCTCGGGGCAGGTGCCGCAGGTCCTCGCCCATCAGGGCGACGTCGGCGGTGTCGATGGCGACGTCGGAGCCCATCGCACCCATCGCGATGCCGAGGTCGGCGGCCGCGAGCGCAGGGGCGTCGTTGACCCCGTCGCCGACCATCGCGGTCGGCCGTGTGGCGCGCAGGGTCTCGACGAGACGGGCCTTGTCCTCGGGGCGCAGGTCGGCGTGCACCTCGTCGACACCGGCGTCGGCGGCCAGGGCTCGGGCGGTGCGGTCGTGGTCGCCGGTGAGCATCGCGACGGTGTAGCCGTCACGGCGCAGCCCGGCGACCACCTCGCGCGCTTCCGCGCGGAGCTCGTCGCGGACGGCGACCGCCCCGATCGCGGCGCCTTCGCGTTCGACGAGGACCGCGGTGGCCCCGGCATGCTGCATCCGCTCGATGTCCGCGGCGAGCGGACCGGCGTCGATCCAGCCGGGCCGGCCCAGCCGGACAGGAGCGCCGGCGATGCGGCCGGTCAGGCCGGCACCGGGGACCGCGTCCACCTGTTCGGCCGGCACGTAGTCGTCGACGGCGGCGAGAATCGCCGGGGCGAGGGGGTGTTCGCTGCGGGCCTCCAGAGCGGCGGCCACGGCGAGAACGTCGTGGGGGGTCGTTCCCTCCGCGGTGGCGACGTCGAGCACGGCGGGCCGGTTCCGGGTGAGGGTGCCGGTCTTGTCCAACGCGATGCCGCGGATGCGGCCGAGAGCCTCGAGGGCGGCGCCGCCCTTGACCAGGACGCCGAACCTGGATGCGGCGCCGACCGCGGCGACGACCGTAACCGGGATCGCGATCGCCAGCGCGCACGGCGACGCGGCGACCAGCACCACCAGGGCGCGTTCGATCCACACGCGCGGATCCCCGGCCAGGCTGCCGACGACGGCGATGGCCGCGGCCGCGACCATCACGGCCGGGACGAGTGGGGTGGCGATCCTGTCGGCCAGGCGTTGCGCGTCGCCCTTGCGGGACTGCTCGGCCTCGACGATCCGCACGATCCTGGCCAGCGAGTTGTCCTGCGCGCCGGCGGCGACCTCGACCTCGAGGACACCGGTGCCGTTGATCGACCCGGCGAACACCTCGTCGCCCGGACCGGCCTCGACGGGCATCGATTCCCCGGTGACGGCGGAGGTATCCAGGGCGGTGCGCCCGGATCGGACGATCCCGTCGGTGGCGATCCGCTCCCCGGGTTTGACGATCATGACCTCGCCGAGCGCGAGGTCGGCAGGCGGAACGGTCTGCTCGCGACCGTCGCGCAGCACCGTGGCGGTGTCCGGGACCAGGGACAGCAGTGCGCGCAGGCCACGGCGGGTGCGGGTGACGGCGTACTCCTCGAGTCCCTCGCTGATCGCGAACAGGAACGCGAGCATCGCGGCCTCGCCGACCTCACCGAGCAGCACCGCGCCGAGGGCCGCGATCGTCATCAGGGTCCCGACGCCGATCCCGCCCCTGGCCAGGCGTTCGAGCGTGGCGGGGACGAAGGTGTAGCCGGCGACGATCAAGGCCACCGCCTCGAGTCCCACACCGAGAGCGTCGGGTCCGCCGCCGACACGGACGATCAGGGCCGCCACCAGCAGGACCCCCGCGGCGGCGGCCGCCCGGATCTCCGTGATCTGCCACAACTTCTCGGGCGCGTCCTCGTCCTCGCCGGGGAGGCGGGGTTCGGCGTGGCCGCAACCGCAGGCGTCGCTCACGACGCGCTCCCGGTGCCGGTGCCGTAGTTCGGGCACAACGCGACCGCGTTCCCGGTCGCGGCCAGCAACGTCTCGGCCGAGGCGAGCAGATCCATCAACTCGGGTCGGGTCAGCGAGTAGAACACCTGCCGGCCCTGGGGGCGGCCCTCGACGAGGTTGCAGTCCCGCAGGCACGCCATGTGCGCAGAGACCGTCGACTGCGCCAACCGCAGCTCACCGACGAGGTCCGCCACCCGCGCCTCACCCTCGGCGAGCCGTCGCACGATCGCCAATCGGGTGCCGTCCGAGAGGCTGTGGAACAGCGCCACCGCGGCGTCGAGGTCCGACACCGGCCCGGTCGACGTCCGGACCGCACCACCGTCGCGATTGATCGTCATACGGCGATGATAGCGGTTTCAGGCGATGTAACGCTGCGACTACTCGGCGCCGCGCACGACCTGCAGGCCGGGACGGCCGGCACGCGACGGCACGGGCGTTCCGCGGCGGCCCCGGTTGTCCCGGACGGGATGGGAGAGCCGGTGGGCGTGCAGGTAGGCGACGCCCACGCGGGAATACCAGGCGGCGGTCCAGGACGGGATGCCGCCCAGCATCGACAGCGCGAACCCGTGGTGGCGGTCGACGAAGTCGACGGTCACCGCGTACAGATCCACCCCCGGGCACTTCCTGGCCGCCGCCTCGATGTCGAGGTCGTCGGGCCACCAGCTCGCGGGCAGGACGGGGTCGGCCGCCTCGGGGGTGCCCGGGTGGCGGCGACCGAGCACTCGTCCGCGCACCACCTTGGCGGCGGCGCTGCACGAGCCCTTCGCGAGGCCCCACGTCGTGGACCACAGGCCGGCGGGGTGCGTCAGCGGCAGGATCGCCCCGAGCAGTCGTCCCAGCTGCGGTTCACCACCGGTCCGGGAGCACCAAGGCCCACCCTCGTCCGAGCCGTTCGGGGCCGTCTTCCCGTCGGGGCATACCGGAGCGCGCTCTCCCATGGTTCCCTACTCTAAATGTATTGGGCGCCAGTCGGATTGATTTTCGGTGATCGCATCGCGGCAGGGGGATCCGACCGGGCGGCTCCGCCTGCCCGGCATCCGGGTCGCGGACGGGGCGGTGCTGGGGCGGTCGCTGCGCGTGGGGACTCTGCCGAGGATCGGTCTCATCCGCCGTCGAGGCTCCGGTGGGCCAGTTCCTCGCGCGCGGCGGTCTCGACGCCGACCGGGAGGGCAGGGGTGCGGCCCAGTTCGAGGTCGGCCACGAACTCGGCGAGCAGGTCGGTCGGCCATCGATCGAAGTCGGCCATCGCAATCCCCCTCGGTGCGTCCGATCGGGCGAGCGGCTTTCCCTCGCCTGCTCCCGATTCTCGATCCCGATGCTTCACAATTACACCACCGGCACGTCGTGTGACACGACTCCTCGCATAATCGGTCCGTTCCGCCCGTCCCGTCCGATTCCGGCCCGGGCGCGGATCACGCCCGGATGCCCTCCACGGCCGGCGCGGAGCTCGGTTCGGCGCCGTGTTCCCGGCCCAGGTCGGCGATCGCGGAGGTGAACTCCGGGTCGAACAGCAGGAAGCTGAGCAGGTCTCCGCGATCCTCGTCATCGCCGCCGACCAGCCGCGCGACGACGGACGGCGCGGGGTTGCGCAGGAACCGGCGCACGGCGGGCCGGCGACGCACCACGTCCTCCGCGATCTCGGCGATCCGGCCGGCCTGGCCCGGTGGTGGGCCGGCGAAGTCGATCCCGATGGGACGGTCGGTCGGGGACACCGCGCGGGTCTGCGCGATCCGTGCGTTGCGGAATTCGAGCGTGTGCAGATCCTCGATCATCCGGTAGCCGAGCATCGCGCGCAGTGCCAGGGCCGCGACGCCGGCCACGTCGGGAGGCGCCGGCCGGTGCCTCCCGGTGCGCGCCGCGACCGGCGGGGGCCACACCCGCGGCTGCGTCGCCACGACGCCGACGTCGTTCGCGCCCAGCAGCAGCGCGGGTTTGATCGGGGTGTTGAGCAGCAGTCCGCCGTCGATGTACCAGCCGGAGCGCTGCGGGGCGCATCGGTCGGTGACGTGGATGGGCCGGAACAGGATCGGGACCGCCGAGGAGGCCAGCAGGTGGTCGACGGTCAGCGTCGTCTCGACGTAGCTGATGTTGCGGCGGATGTCGTACTCGGGCAGGCGCACCGAATCGTTCTTCTCCACGAACACCACCGTCCCGCCGGTGGCCACGGACGTCGTCGCGACGGCGACCGCGTCCACCAACCCGGCCCGGATGTTCTCGTGCAGCCGGGTCCACGGGACGAGGCGCTGCAGGGTTCCCCGGATCGGGGTCGTATCGAGCAGGCTGACGAGACGCGTGCGGGGAAAGCCGATCGCCTGGCCCAGGAAGGCCGCGCCGGTGCCGAGAAGGCTGTGCACCGACGAGTACACGTCGGACGAGCCCACCCCGGTCCACAGGTCCACGACCCGTTCCGCGGCCGTGGGCAGTCCCTCGTCGGCAAACGCGGCGAGCCCGAGCACGTTGATCGCGCCCGCGCTGGTCCCGACGAGGATCGCGGGCGCTGCGCCGTGCCGCGTCATCCGGGGAAGCAGGGAGGTGATCGCCCCGGCCTGATAGGCACCGCGCGCGCCCGCGCCCGCGACGACCAGCGCCGTCCGCCGGCGTCCGTGGGTACCGCGCGCCCCGCGTCCGGCCATGGGCGGAACGGTACCTGCCGGCCTCCGGCCACGGACCCGATTCCGCAACCGGCCCGGTCCGATCGGGAGACGCTAGGGGCGGCGGTCCGGATCGATCCGCTCGAACACCTCGGTCGGGGCGTCGTCGTCGCGCCACCCCGGATCCGGCGCCGCGGCCGCCCCGACCGGCGCCGGCCCGGCGTCGGGCTTCGCCTTCGGCGCGGACTTGCGCTGCTCCCGGCGCACCAGGAACCGCCCGAGCATCACCGCGGCCGTCGCGGGGACGTACACCAGCAGCACGGTGAACGCCGCACCCGAGGTCAGTTCGAAGAACAGCGACTTGACCCCGACCTGGATCGGGCTGACCGTGTCGATCAGCCAGGTGAGCAGGCCGGCGACGAGGCCGGTGACCGCCGCCGCCTTCAGCCACAGCATCGTCAGGTCCGCACCGTCCTCCGACTGCGGGTGCGCCCGCTGGTCGCGGATCCCGTCGAGCCCGGCCCACACGATCGCGGCGAGCACGACGACGGCCAGCGCGACCATCCGCAGCACCGAGCCTTGCAGCGGCCATTGCACCAGGGCGGCCCCCAGCAGGACCCGCACGAGCACGTGCACGAGGGTCAGGCCGAGCCCGCGAAGCAACCAGGGTTTCATGTACCTCAGAGTAACGTCTGGATCGGCGGAAGTGTGTTCCGCCCCACATGGTCTCCGCTCCTCATCGTCCTGCCCTTCGTCGTCCTGCCCTTCGTCGTCACCGCCCGGGCGGCGGCCGTTCCGGCCCCGCCCCGGGAGTACGTTGAGCCCATGCCCGCCGATCACGCCTCCCGCCGCGCCGCGCTGCGCCGGCTGCTCGCCGACCGGGACCTCGATGCGCTCCTGGTGACGGACCTGCTCAACATCCGCTACCTCACCGGCTTCACCGGTTCGAACGCCGCGCTGCTCGTCACCGCCGACGACGACGCCGACGAGTCCCGCACCGTCGTGTGCACCGACGGCCGCTACCTCACCCAGATCGCCGCGCAGGTGCCCGACCTGCGGGCCCGGATCGCCCGCGCCAGCGCCGATCACCTGGTCGGTTCCGCGGCCACGCCGGCCCGGTGGGGCTTCGAGAGCCACATCGTCACCGTCGAACAGCACGTGCGCTGGGCGGGGCTGGACAGCCCGCTCACCCTCACGCCCGCGCCCCGGCTGGTCGAGCAGTTGCGCATGGTCAAGGACGAACACGAGGTCGGGCTGCTGAAGGCGGCGTGCGCCGCCGCGGACCGGGCGCTGGCCGACCTCGTCGCCGCCGGCGGGCTGCGCCCGGGCCGCACCGAACGGCAGGTCGGCCGCGATCTCGAGGCCCGCATGCTCGACCACGGCGCCGACGGCATCTCCTTCGAGACGATCGTCGCGACCGGGGCGAACTCGGCTGTGCCGCACCACCGGCCCACCGACGCGGTGCTCGCCGCCGGGGACTTCGTCAAGCTCGACTTCGGCGCGCAGGTCGGGGGATACCACTCCGACATGACCCGCACCTACGTCCTCGCGCGGGCCGCCGACTGGCAGCGGGAGGTGTACGACCTCGTCGCGCGCGCCCAGGCGGCCGGGCGGGCGGCGCTCGTGCCGGGCGTCGACCTGGCCGCCGTGGACGCCGCGGCCCGCGGCGTCATCGCCGACGCCGGGCACGGTGATCTGTTCCTGCACGGACTCGGCCACGGGGTCGGTCTGGAGATCCACGAAGCACCCGGAATCGGCCAGGCGGCGACCGGTACACTTGCCTGCGGTGCGGCGGTGACCGTCGAACCGGGCGTGTACTTCTCCGGGCGCGGAGGCGTGCGGATCGAGGACACGCTCGTGGTGCGTGAGCAGGGACCGGAGCTGCTCACGCTCACCGACAAGACATTGACCGTCGTATAAGGGCGGTACCTCGACTCTAGGAGACGCGAAACCAAGTGGCCGATACCAGCGATTTCAAGAACGGGCTCGTGCTGAAGATCGATGGTCAGCTGTGGCAGATCATCGAGTTCCAGCACGTCAAGCCCGGCAAGGGGCCGGCGTTCGTCCGTACGAAGATCAAGAACGTGCTCTCCGGCAAGACCGTCGACAAGACCTGGAACGCCGGGGTGAAGGTCGAGACCGCCACCGTCGACCGCCGCGACATGACGTACCTGTACCACGACGGCACCGACTACGTGTTCATGGACGGCGAGACCTACGACCAGATCTCCATCAACGAGGAGACCCTGGGCGACGGCGCGAAGTTCCTGCTCGAGAACATGCAGGTGCAGGTGGCCACCCACGAGGGCACCCCGCTGTTCGTCGAACTGCCGGTCACCGTCGAACTCGAGGTCACCCACACCGATCCCGGCCTGCAGGGCGACCGCTCCACCGGGGGCACCAAGCCGGCGACCCTCGAGACCGGCGCCGAGATCCAGGTCCCGCTGTTCATCAACACCGGCGACAAGCTCAAGGTCGATTCGCGTGACGGCAGCTACCTCGGGCGAGTGAATTCCTGAGTGTCCGGTACGCAGAAGAAACTCGGAGCCCGGCACAAGGCGCGTAAGCGCGCCGTCGACCTGCTGTTCGAGGCCGAAGCCCGCGACATCGACCCGGTCGGTCTCGCGGCCGACCGCATCGCGCTCGCCGTAACCGACGACCAGGTCGCCCAGGTGCCGCCGTACACGCAGACCGTCGTGCGCGGCGTGGCGGAGCATCTCGACGAGCTCGACCAGGTGATCGCCGAGCACCTGCACGACTGGACGCTCGAGCGGCTGCCCGCCGTGGACCGGGCGATCCTGCGCATCTCGGTGTGGGAGCTGTTCCACGCCTCCGACGTGCCGCCGGTGGTGGCCGTCGACGAGGCCGTCGAACTGGCCAAGCAGCTGTCCACCGACGACTCGCCCGCCTTCGTCAACGGCATCCTCGGCCAGATCGTGGCGCTCGCCGACCAGGTCCGTGCCGCCGCGGCGGCCACCTCGTCGCGCGCCGCCGAGCCGGCCGAGCAGCGGGAGTCCGAGCGGCCCTGACATCGCAACGTGAGCGGGCCCGGCCGGGGACGGAAGTCGCCGGCCGGGCCCGCTCGTCGCTACCGGGACGGCGGCCTGTGGCACGCCTCACCCCGCACCCGTGTCTGGGGGTCACCGGCCGCTGCTAGGCTGATGCACCGTCAGGCATCCTTTAACGATCCGTCCAGCGAGGCGGAGAAGGAGGTCGCAGTATGGCCATGTCCGAAGACGGGTCGCCGGTATCCACGCCCGGTCCGGCCCGCGAATTGCTCTCCGCAGCCGACGTCGGCCGCACCGTCGCCCGCATCGCGCACCAGATCATCGAGAAGACCGCGCTCGACGCCCCCGAGGGCGAGGCCCCCCGCGTCGTCCTCGTCGGTATCCCCACCCGCGGCACCACCCTCGCGCACCGGCTCGCCGAACGCATCGCCGAGTTCTCCGGGGTGACCGTGCCCGTCGGCTCCCTCGACATCACCCTCTACCGCGACGACCTGCGCACCAAGCCGCACCGGCCGCTCGAGCGCACGTCGGTGCCCGAAGGCGGCGTCGAGGACGCCCTCGTCGTCCTCGTCGACGACGTCCTGTTCTCCGGCCGCTCGGTGCGCGCCGCGCTCGACGCCCTGCGCGACCTCGGCCGGCCCCGCGCCGTGCAGCTCGCCGTCCTGGTCGACCGCGGCCACCGCGAACTGCCGCTGCGCGCCGACTACGTCGGCAAGAATGTCCCCACCGCCCGCGCCGAGGACGTGCGGGTCCTGCTCACCGAGCAGGACGACCGCGACGCCGTGGTGATCTCCGGAGGCAAGATTTCGTGAAGCACCTGCTCTCCATCGCGGACCTGACCGAGGCGTCCGCGACCGAGCTTCTCGACGAGGCCGAACGGTTCGAGCAGGCGCTGCTCGGCCGTGAGGTGCGCAAGCTGCCGACCCTGCGGGGCCGCACCGTGATGACGGTGTTCTTCGAGAACTCCACCCGCACCCGGGTCTCGTTCGAGGTCGCCGGCAAGTGGATGAGCGCGGACGTGATCAACGTCAGCGCCTCGAGCTCGTCGGTCGCCAAGGGCGAATCGCTGCGCGACACCGCGCTGACCCTGCACGCCGCCGGCGCGGACGCGTTGATCGTGCGGCACCCCGCCTCGGGCGCCGCGCACCGCATCGCCGACTGGACCGGCGACGGCAACGGCGGCGGGCCGGCGGTGATCAACGCCGGCGACGGCACCCACGAACACCCCACGCAGGCCCTGCTCGACGCGCTGACCCTCCGGCAGCGGCTCGGGTCGATCGCCGGCCGGCGCATCGGGATCGTCGGCGACATCCTGCACAGCCGTGTCGCCCGCTCCAACGCGCTGCTGCTGTCCACGCTCGGCGCCGAAGTGGTGCTGGTCGCGCCCCGCACGCTGCTGCCGGTGGGCGTGGAGACCTGGCCGGTGACCGTGTCGCACTCGCTCGACGCCGAACTGCCCGGCCTCGACGCGGTGCTCATGCTGCGGGTGCAGGCCGAACGCATGAACGGCGGGTTCTTCCCGTCGGCGCGCGAGTACTCGATCGGATACGGGTTGTCGGAGAAGCGGCTGGCGATGCTCGGCGAGCACGCCGTGGTGCTGCACCCCGGTCCGATGCTGCGCGGCATGGAGATCGCCTCCGCGGTCGCCGACGCCCCGCAGACCGCGGTGCTGCAGCAGGTGAGCAACGGCGTGCACGTGCGCATGGCCGTGCTGTTCCGTCTGCTCGTCGGCACGGAGAGCGCGATCGCATGACCGGCTCGCACGCGGACCGCGCAGCCGCGCAGGATACGAAGAACACTGGGACAGGAGAAGATTCGGTGTCGCCGCAGGTGCTCATCCGCAACGTGCTCGTCTACGGGGAGGGCGCGCCGACCGACGTGCTGCTCGGCGACGAGCAGATCCTCGGGATCGGGACCGACCTCGATGCCGGCTCCGACGCCGAGGTGATCGACGGCGCCGGACGGGTCCTGCTGCCCGGCTTCGTCGACCTGCACTCGCACCTGCGCGAGCCCGGCCGCGAGGACACCGAGACCATCGACACCGGATCCGCCGCGGCGGCGCTCGGCGGCTACACCGCGGTGTTCGCGATGGCCAACACCGACCCCGTCGCGGACTCCGTCGTCGTCACCGACCACGTGTGGCGGCGCGGGCAGGAGGTCGGCCTCGTCGATGTGCACCCCGTCGGCGCCGTCACCGTCGGCCTCGCGGGCAAGCAGCTCGCGGAGATGGGCACCATGGCCGCCGGCGTTGGCCGCGTCCGGATGTTCTCCGACGACGGGCACTGCGTGTACGATCCGCTCATCATGCGCCGGGCGCTCGAGTACTCGAGTTCGCTCGGGGTCCTCATCGCCCAGCACGCCGAGGAACCGCGGCTGACCGCCGGAGCCGTCGCCCACGAGGGCCCCACCGCGGCGCGCCTCGGCCTGGCCGGCTGGCCGCGCGCGGCCGAGGAGTCCATCGTCGCGCGCGACGCCCTGCTCGCCCGGGACGCCGGAGCCCGCGTGCACATCTGCCACGCCTCCACCGCCGGCACCGTCGAGCTGGTGAAATGGGCCAAGGCGCAAGGGATCCCGATCACCGCCGAGGTCACCCCGCACCACCTCCTGCTGGACGATTCGCGGCTCGAGACCTACGACGGCGTCAACCGCGTCAACCCGCCGCTGCGTGAGCGCTCCGACGTCGAGGCGCTGCGCCGCGGCCTGGCCGAGGGCGTGCTCGACTGCGTCGCCACCGACCACGCCCCGCACGCCGAGCAGGACAAGTGCTGCGAGTTCTCCCAGGCCCGTCCCGGCATGCTCGGCCTCGAGACGGCCCTGTCGATCGTCGTCGAGACGATGGTCCGCCCCGGGCTGCTGGACTGGCGCGGCGTCGCGAAGGTGATGAGCGAACGGCCCGCCGAGATCGTCGGCCTCGACGACCAGGGGCGGCCCCTCGAGGTGGGGGAGCCGGCCAACGTGGTGCTCGTCGACCCCGACGCCGAGTGGACGGTGCGCGGACCGGAGCTGGCCTCGGTCGCGCACAACACGCCGTACGAGGCGATGACCCTGCCCGGCAAGGTCGTCGCGACCGTGCTGCGCGGCCGGATCACCGCGCTCGACGGCACGGTCCGGCCGGCCACCGGAAGCGGGGTGCGGTGATGGACCGCGTGTTGCTCACACTCGGCTTCGTCGCCCTGTGGGTGGTGCTGGCCCTGCTGATGTGGAAGGGCTGGCGCGGCCGCGGCCGACGCCAGGCCGATGCCGTCGGTGCCCTCCCGCCGGTGCCGGCCGAGCTGGGGGAGCAGCTGGTGGCCCCGAGCACAGGCCTGTACGTGGGCAGCACCCTCGCGCCGAGCTGGCAGGACCGGATCGCCGTCGGCGACCTCGGCCACCGCGCGGCCGGCGAGCTCAGCCGCTACCGCGCCGGAGTGCTGCTCGAACGCGACGGCGCCTCGCCGATCTGGATCCCGCAGGACTCGATCCGGGCGATCCGCACCGAACGGGGCCTCGCCGGGAAGGTGATGACCAAGGACGGTGTGCTGGTGATCCGCTGGCAGCTGCCCTCCGGCACCGAGATCGACACGGGATTCCGCGGCGACGACAAGACCATCTACCCCCTGTGGGTGCAGGAGACGAACGAGAATTACCGGGACAGTGAAAGCTAGGACGACAGCCTGGACGGCTGGTACAGCGACGACGGTACGCGAGATTTCGGCTGATGCGGCGAGCTCCGGTGAGGTCGAGCAGAACGGAGAGAACGCATGAGCGGCAACAACTTCGACACGGACACCGCGATCCTGGTGCTCGAGGACGGGCGCACGTTCCGCGGCACCGTCTTCGGTGCGGTGGGGCAGACCCTCGGCGAGGCCGTGTTCAGCACCGGCATGACCGGCTACCAGGAGACCCTCACCGACCCGAGCTACCACCGGCAGATCGTGGTCTCCACGGCCCCGCAGATCGGCAACACCGGGTGGAACACCGAGGACAACGAGTCCGTCGGGCCCACCGGTGACCCCGCCGGCGCGAAGATCTGGGTCGCCGGCTACGTCGTGCGCGACCCGGCGCGCCGCACCTCGAGCTGGCGCGCGTCCGGCTCCCTGCAGGACGAGCTCGAGCGGCAGCACATCGTCGGCATCGCCGGGATCGACACCCGTGCCCTGGTGCGGCACCTGCGCACCCGCGGCTCGATGCGGGCGGGCGTCTTCTCCGGTGATGCCCTCGCCGACGAGCAGACCCTGCTGGATCGGGTGCGGAGCCAGCCGTCGATGCTCGGCGCCGACCTGGCCGGTGAGGTCACCACCACGAGCGGCTACGTCGTCGAGCCCGACGGCGAGGCCCGCTTCACCGTCGCCGCGATCGACCTCGGGATCAAGACCAACACCCCGCGGATGTTCGCCCAGCGCGGCATGCGCGTGCACGTGCTGCCGTCCACCGCGACGCTGCACGACATCCTGGACCTGAAGGCCGACGGGGTCTTCCTCTCGAACGGCCCCGGCGACCCGGCCACCGCGGACGGCGCGGTGCACCTGACCAAGGAGGTGCTCGGGCAGGGACTGCCGCTGTTCGGCATCTGTTTCGGCAACCAGATCCTCGGCCGCGCCCTCGGCCTGGGCACCTACAAGATGAAGTTCGGCCACCGCGGCATCAACATCCCCGTGATCGAGCACGAGACCGGCCGCATCGCCATCACCGCCCAGAACCACGGCTTCGCGCTCGAGGGCGAAGCGGGGCAGGAGTTCGACACGCCCTACGGCCGGGCCGTGATCAGCCACACCTGCGCCAACGACGGCGCCGTCGAGGGCGTGCGCCTGCTCGACGGGTCCGCCTTCTCCGTGCAGTACCACCCCGAGGCGGCGGCCGGCCCGCACGACGCCTCCTACCTGTTCGACCGGTTCACCAGCATGCTCGAGGGAGAGAAGAACTAAATGCCACGCCGTACCGATCTCTCCCACATCCTCGTCATCGGCTCCGGCCCGATCGTCATCGGCCAGGCCTGCGAGTTCGACTACTCCGGCACGCAGGCGTGCCGGGTGCTGCGCGAGGAGGGCCTGCGGGTCTCCCTCGTCAACTCCAACCCGGCGACGATCATGACCGACCCGGAGTTCGCCGACTCCACCTACGTCGAGCCGATCACCGCCGAGTTCGTCGAGAAGGTCATCGCCGCCGAGCAGGCCAAGGGCACCCCGATCGACGCGGTGCTGGCCACCCTGGGCGGGCAGACCGCGCTCAACACCGCAGTCGCCCTGCACGAGCAGGGCATCCTCGCCAAGTACGACGTCGAGCTCATCGGCGCCGACTTCGACGCCATCCAGCGCGGCGAGGACCGGCAGAAGTTCAAGGACATCGTCGCCAAGTGCGGGGGCGAGTCCGCGCGCTCGCGGGTCTGCTACACGATGGACGAGGTGCGCGACACCGTCGCCGAACTCGGCTACCCCGTCGTGGTGCGCCCGTCGTTCACCATGGGCGGCCTCGGCTCCGGCATGGCCTACGACGAGGCCGATCTCGAGCGCATCGCCGGCGGCGGCCTCGCCGCCTCGCCGACCGCGAACGTGCTCATCGAGGAGTCCATCCTCGGCTGGAAGGAGTACGAGCTCGAGCTCATGCGCGACGGCCGCGACAACGTCGTGATCGTCTGCTCGATCGAGAACGTCGACCCGGTCGGCGTCCACACCGGCGACTCGGTCACCGTCGCGCCGGCGATGACCCTGACCGACCGCGAGTACCAGGAGATGCGCGACCTGTCGATCGCGATCCTGCGCGAGGTCGGCGTCGACACCGGCGGTTGCAACATCCAGTTCGCGATGGATCCGCGCGACGGTCGCCTCGTGGTGATCGAGATGAACCCGCGCGTGTCGCGCTCGTCCGCGCTGGCGTCGAAGGCCACCGGCTACCCGATCGCGAAGATGGCCGCCAAGCTCGCCATCGGCTACACCCTCGACGAGATCGTCAACGACATCACCAGGGAGACGCCGGCCTGTTTCGAGCCGACGCTCGACTACGTCGTCGTCAAGGCCCCGCGGTTCGCGTTCGAGAAGTTCCCCGGCGCCGACGGCACCCTGACCACCACCATGAAGTCGGTGGGTGAGGCCATGTCCATCGGCCGCAACTTCACCGAGGCGTTCGGCAAGGTCCTGCGGTCGCTCGAGACCAAGCGGTCCGGGTTCTGGACCGGCCCCGAGGTCGAGACGGAAGATCTCGGAAGCCTGCTCGAGGAGCTGAAGGTCCCGCACGACGGCCGCTTCTACGGCATCGCCAAGGCCTTCGAGCTCGGCGCCACCGTCGAGCAGCTGTTCGACGCCACCAAGATCGACCCGTGGTTCCTCGACCAGATCCAGCAGATCGTCGAGCTGGGGGAGAAGGTGCGCGCCGCCGGGACGTTCGGTGCGCGGGAACTGCGCTTCGCCAAGCACCACGGTTTCTCCGACCGGCAGCTCGCGGCGCTGCGCCCCGAACTCGGCGACGAGGACGCGGTGCGTGCCCTGCGCGAGCAGCTCGGCGTGCACCCGGTGTACAAGACCGTCGACACCTGCGCCGCCGAGTTCGAGGCCAGGACCCCGTACCACTACTCGACGTACGAGCTCGACCCGGACGCCGAGACCGAGGTCGCCGAGCAGCACGAGCGGCCGAAGGTGCTCATCCTCGGCTCGGGCCCCAACCGCATCGGCCAGGGCATCGAGTTCGACTACTCGTGCGTGCACGCTGCCCTGACCCTGTCGCAGGCCGGCTACGAGACCGTCATGGTCAACTGCAACCCCGAGACGGTCTCGACCGACTACGACACCGCCGACCGCCTCTACTTCGAGCCGCTCACCTTCGAGGACGTCCTCGAGGTGTACCGGGCCGAGTCGCAGTCCGGCACCGTCGCCGGCGTCATCGTCCAGCTCGGCGGCCAGACCCCGCTCGGGCTCGCGCGGCGGCTGAAGGCTGCCGGGGTGCCGATCGTCGGCACCAGCCCGGAGGCCATCGATCTGGCCGAGGACCGTGGCGAGTTCGGCCGGGTGCTCACCGAGGCGGGCCTGCCGGCGCCGAAGTTCGGCACCGCCACCACCTTCGAGGGCGCCCGTGAGATCGCCGCCGGCATCGGCTACCCGGTGCTGGTCCGCCCGTCCTACGTGCTCGGCGGGCGCGGCATGGAGATCGTCTACGACGAGACGGCGCTCGAGAACTACATCTCCCGCGCCACCGAGATCTCCGAGGACCGCCCGGTGCTGGTCGACCGCTTCCTCGACGACGCGGTCGAGATCGACGTCGACGCTCTGTGCGACGGCACCGACGTCTACATCGGCGGCATCATGGAGCACATCGAGGAGGCCGGCATCCACTCCGGCGACTCGTCGTGTGCGCTGCCGCCGATCACCCTCGGCCGCTCCGATCTCGAGAACGTGCGCCGCTCCACCGAGGCCCTCGCGCGCGGCATCGGCGTCAAGGGCCTGCTCAACGTGCAGTACGCCCTCAAGGACGACATCCTCTACGTGCTCGAGGCCAACCCGCGCGCCTCCCGCACCGTGCCGTTCGTCTCGAAGGCCACCGCGGTGCAGCTCGCCAAGGCCTGCGCCCGGGTCATGATGGGCGAAACCATCGCCGACTTGCGCGCCGAGGGCATTCTGCCCGCCCACGGCGACGGCGGGCACGCCCCGGCCGACGCTCCCGTCGCGGTGAAGGAGGCGGTGCTGCCGTTCAACCGGTTCCGCCGCGCCGACGGCACCGGCATCGACTCGCTGCTCAGCCCGGAGATGAAGTCCACCGGCGAGGTCATGGGCATCGACGACGACTTCGGCACCGCGTTCGCCAAGAGCCAGACCGCCGCCTACGGGTCGCTGCCCACCTCCGGCTCGGTGTTCGTCTCGGTCGCCAACAAGGACAAGCGGTCGCTGATCTTCCCCGTCAAGCGGCTCGCCGACCTCGGCTTCCGGGTGCTCGCCACGATCGGCACCGCGGAGGTGCTGCGCCGCAACGGCATCCCGTGCGAGCACGTGTACAAGGTGTCGGAGGAGGAGCGGCCCGAGGGGGCACACACCATCGTCGAGAAGATCCGCGCCGGCGAGGTCGACATGGTGATCAACACCCCGTGGGGCAATTCCGGGCCGCGCATCGACGGCTACGAGATCCGCACCGCCGCCGTCGCCGCGAACATCCCGTGCATCACCACCGTGCAGGGTGCCTCCGCGGCCGTCCAGGGCATCGAGGCCGCCATCCGTGGCGACATCGGGGTCCGCTCGCTGCAGGAGATGCACGCCGGGCTCCGCGAGGACGCGGCGGCGGAATCCGCCGGCGTCGGCGGCCTGCCCGACGGCACCACGGGCCCGGCGTCGTGACGACGTTCGGGCAGCGCCTGCACGCGGCCCTCGCCGAGCGCGGGCCGCTGTGCGTCGGCATCGACCCGCACCCGGAACTGCTCACCGACTGGGGGCTGACGGTCGACGTCGCGGGTCTCGAGCGGTTCGCGGAGGCGTGCGTCGACGCCTTCGCCGGGCAGGTGGCCGTGGTCAAGCCGCAGGTCGCGTTCTTCGAGGCGTTCGGTTCCGCGGGCATCGCGGTGCTCGAACGCACCGTCGCGGCGCTGCGGGGCACCGGCACCCTCGTCCTCGCGGACGCCAAGCGCGGCGACATCGGTTCGACGATGGACGCCTACGCCCGCACGTGGCTGACCGACGCGTCCCCGCTCGGGTCCGACGCGGTCACCGTCTCGCCGTACCTGGGGTTCGGGTCGCTCGAGCCGGCGCTGCGCCGCACCGCCGACGGGCGCGGGGTGTTCGTCCTCGCGGCCACCTCCAACCCGGAGGGGGCGCAGGTGCAGCACGCGCGCGTCTCCGACGGGCGCAGCGTCGCGCAGGTGATGGTCGACGAGGCCGCGGCCCGCAACGCCGGCGCCGACACCCTCGGCTCGGTGGGTGTCGTCGTCGGGGCGACCCTCACCCGGGCGCCGGACCTGAGCGCGCTGCACGGGCCGATCCTGATGCCCGGCGTGGGCGCCCAGGGCGGCACCGCCGACGACGTGCGCCGTCTGGCGGGCGAGCACCTCGACGCCGTCGTGCCGAACGTCTCTCGCGAGGTGCTGCGGGCGGGCCCGACGGTCGCGGCGCTGCGCGGCGCCGTGGCCCGCACCGTGGACTCGTTCGCCTTTCTGCGGGCCTGACCGGCCCCGCACCGCCACCTCCGGCTCGGCCCGGATCCGATTCCCGGATCCGGGTCGAATGTCCGTTCCGACGCAGGTGGGAGCGCCCCGACACGCTCGCGCGCGGATATTTTTCCGATCCGTTTCCGGCCGGGACGAGCCGGCGTCGGCGTCGCCTCGCAGGCGGACGCCCGCACCGGCCCGCCACGCCGAGCGCAGCGCCTCTACCTGCGGTGATGCCGTGTTCGCCGAGGTGGTGGACGGTGCCCGCGGGGCCCGGCCGGACCGGGTCGGGGACGGCGATCCGGGCGCACTACCGCACGTGTTTTCGAGCCGAAACGGCGGGGGGTGGGTTCGCAATCGTCGTCCGGCGTGAGTACGGTCGCTATCGCCGCTGGTTAACCGGCGGATGAGACTGTTTGCCAACGATGAGACGGAGGAACCGTGGCCCTTCCCCAGCTGACCGACGAGCAGCGCGCCGCTGCTCTGGAGAAGGCGGCTGCTGCCCGTCGCGCCCGGGCTGAGCTCAAGGACCGCCTGAAGCGCGGCGGCACCGACCTCAAGCAGGTCCTGGCCGATGCCGAGAACGACGAGATCCTCGGCAAGATGAAGGTGTCCGCCCTGCTCGAGGCCCTGCCGAAGGTGGGCAAGGTCAAGGCGCAGGAAATCATGACCGAGCTCGAGATCGCCCCGACGCGTCGCCTGCGCGGCCTGGGCGACCGTCAGCGCAAGGCGCTGCTCGCCAGGTTCGACTTCGACGCCTGAGCGACCGGTGGTAGCTGACGCACACACCGTGTCGGACAGCGGTTCCACGACGCGGAGGGGCCGGCTGGTGGTGCTGGCCGGCCCCTCCGCCGTCGGGAAGTCGACCGTTGTCCGCCGGCTCCGCAGCCGGGTGCCCGACCTGCTGTTCAGCGTGTCGGCCACCACCCGCGATCCCCGGCCCGGCGAGGTGAACGGGGTGGACTACCACTTCGTCAGCCGCGACGACTTCGATCGGATGATCGAGTCCGGGGACCTGCTCGAGTGGGCCGAGATCCACGGCGGTCTGCAACGCTCGGGCACTCCCGCGGGGCCCGTGCGGGACGCGCTCGCCTCGGGACGCCCCGTGCTCGTCGAGGTGGACCTCACCGGCGCCCGGTCCGTGCGCGCCGCCATGCCGGAGGCCGTGCTGGCCTTCCTGGCGCCGCCGAGCTGGGATGTGCTGGTCGCCCGACTCACCGGCCGTGGCACCGAATCGGACGAGGTCGTCCGCCGCCGGCTCGAGACCGCCCGGACCGAACTCGACGCGCGCGACGAGTTCGACACGGTGATCGTGAACGAGGACGTCGACCGCGCCTGCGACGAATTGGTATCCTTGTTGGTCGGTCCCCGCGACGATCCCGCCGACCGTCCGCGGCCGATCACCACATCCCCGGCCTCGACCCCGAACCCCGGACCCCGCCAGAGCTCCGGAACGACACAGGAGAATACCGAGTGAGCAGCACCCAAGCAGCCGTGTCCGACACCGCCGGGCACGACCTGCCGGCCTACGACACCCCGCTGGGCATCACCAACCCGCCCATCGACGAGCTGCTCGAGCGCACCTCCTCGAAGTACGCGCTGGTGATCTACGCGGCCAAGCGCGCCCGGCAGATCAACGACTACTACAACCAGCTCGGCGACGGCATTCTCGAGTACGTCGGCCCGCTCGTCGAGCCGGGCCTGCAGGAGAAGCCGCTGTCGATCGCGCTGCGGGAGATCCACGCAGACCTGCTCGAGCACGCCGAAGGCGAGTGAGCCAGCGCGCCGCGGGCACCGCGGACCACTCGGAATTCGGGCAGCGCCGCCGCGTCGTCATCGGCGTCGGCGGCGGCATCGCCGCGTACAAGGCCTGTGCGCTGATCCGCGCCTTCACCGAGAGCGGACACCACGTACGGGTCATCCCGACGGACTCGGCGCTCGAGTTCGTCGGCCGCGCCACTTTCGAGGCCCTGTCCGGCAACCCCGTGCACACCGGCGTGTTCGCCGACGTGCCGCAGGTGCCGCACGTGCGGCTCGGGCAGGAGGCCGACCTCGTCGTCGTCGCCCCCGCCACCGCCGACCTGATGGCCCGCGCCGCCCACGGCCGCGCCGACGACCTGCTCACCGCCACGCTGCTCACCGCGCGGTGCCCGGTCGTGTTCGCGCCGGCGATGCACACCGAGATGTGGGAACACCCCGCGACGGTGGACAACGTCGCCACCCTGCGCCGTCGCGGCGTCGTCGTCGTCGAGCCCGCCTCCGGCCGGCTCACCGGGCACGACACCGGCGCCGGCCGGCTGCCCGAGCCCGACGAGATCTTCGGCCTGGCGTCGCTGCTGCTCGAACGGCCCGACGCGTTGCCGCGGGACCTGACCGGCCGGCGCATCGTCGTCTCCGCCGGCGGCACCCGCGAACCGCTGGACCCGGTCCGGTTCCTCGGCAACCGCAGCTCCGGCAAGCAGGGCTACGCCCTCGCCCGGCTGGCCGCCCAGCGCGGCGCCGACGTCACCCTCGTCGCCGGGGCCGTGGCCGGCCTGGCCGACCCTGCCGCGGTGGACGTGGTGCGGGTGCAGACCGCCGCCCAGATGCAGGCCGCGGTCACCAAGCACGCCGCCGGCGCCGATGCGGTCGTCATGTCCGCGGCCGTCGCCGACTTCCGGCCCACCACCTTCGCCACCAGCAAGATCAAGAAGGGCCGGGGTGAGCCGGACGCGATCGCGCTGACCAAGAACGAGGACATCCTCGCCGGGCTGGTGACCGCCCGCACCGAGGGCACGCTGCCGGCGAGCACCGTCATCGTCGGCTTCGCCGCCGAAACGGGCGACGCCGAGGGCGACGTCCTCACCCACGCCCGCGCCAAGCTGGCCCGCAAGGGCTGCGACCTGCTGGTCGTGAACGCCGTCGGCGATGGGAAGGCGTTCGAGGTCGACCACAACGACGGCTGGTTGCTGGCCGCGGACGGTTCCGAGACCGCCCTCGCGCACGGCTCCAAGGCGCTGATGGCCAGCCGTGTCCTCGACGCACTGCGGCCGCTGCTGGCGCCGGAACGTCCGTGACCCCCGGGGCGGCGCGCCCGTGACCCCCGGGGCGGCGCGCCCGTGACCCCCGGGGCGGCGCGCCCGTGACCCCCGGGGCGGCGCGCCCGTGAGCGAAAGTCTCGCGCCGGCGCGACCGGAACAGTAGCGTCGCCCATATCGTTGACATCAGTTCGTTCGTTCGAGCTAGACACAACCAGTCGAGAGGGAGTTCCGTGAGCAAGACCGGCGGTCGGCTTTTCACCAGTGAGTCCGTGACGGAGGGGCACCCGGACAAGATCTGTGACGCGATCAGCGACTCCGTCCTCGACGCGCTGCTCACCGAAGACCCTCGCGCCCGTGTCGCGGTCGAGACCCTCGTGACCACGGGGCAGGTGCACGTGGTCGGCGAGGTCACCACCTCGGCCTACGCGGACATCCCGAAGATCGTGCGCGACCGGGTCCTCGAGATCGGGTACGACTCGTCCTCGAAGGGTTTCGACGGCAACTCCTGCGGGGTGAACATCGCCATCGGCGCGCAGTCCCCGGAGATCGCCGGCGGCGTCGACGTCTCGCACGAGGCGCGTTCCGGGGTGCTCACCGACGACGAGGTGGCGCTGCAGGGCGCCGGCGACCAGGGCCTGATGTTCGGCTACGCCTGCTCGGACACCCCGGAACTGATGCCGCTGCCCATCGCGCTGGCGCACCGGCTCTCGCGCCGGCTCACCGAGGTCCGCAAGACCGGGGTGCTGCCGTACCTGCGGCCGGACGGCAAGACCCAGGTCACCATCGAGTACGACGGTGACCGGCCGGTGCGGCTGGACACGGTGGTGATCTCCACCCAGCACGCGGCGGACATCGACCTGAACAACCTGCTCACCCCGGATCTGCGCACCCACGTCGTCGAGGCGGTGCTGGCGGATCCGAGCCTGGCCGGGCTCGACACCGCCGAGGTGCGGCTGCTGGTGAACCCGTCCGGGTCGTTCGTGCTCGGCGGCCCGATGGGCGATGCGGGCCTGACCGGCCGCAAGATCATCGTCGACACCTACGGCGGCATGGCCCGTCACGGTGGCGGCGCGTTCTCGGGCAAGGACCCGTCGAAGGTGGACCGCTCGGCGGCCTACGCGATGCGCTGGGTGGCCAAGACCGCCGTGGCAGCGGGCCTGGCCGGCCGGCTCGAGGTGCAGGTGGCGTACGCGATCGGCAAGGCCGCCCCGGTGGGGCTGTTCGTCGAGACCTTCGGCACCGAGAAGACCGACCCGGCGCGGATCCAGCAGGCGATCACCGAGGTGTTCGATCTGCGGCCCGGCGCGATCATCCGGGACCTGGACCTGCTGCGTCCGATCTACGCGCAGACCGCCGCGTACGGGCACTTCGGCCGCACCGACATCGACCTGCCGTGGGAGAACACCGACCGGGCCGAGAAGCTGCGCGCCGCCGCCGGTCTGTAACCCGCCCCGTCAGGGGTCCGGGTGGCCACCGACAGGACCGCCGCCGAGACGGATCCGGTGGCGCGGATCCTGCCGCTGCTGCCGCTGCCGCATCTCGACCGCGAGTTCGACTATCTGATCCCGCGTGAGCTCGATGCCGAGGCGCGGGTGGGCGTGCGGGTGCGCGTCCGGTTCGCCGGCCGGCTCGTCGACGGCTTCCTGCTGGCCCGGGCCCCGAGCAGCGAGCACACCGGCCGGCTCGGCTGGCTCGACCGGATCGTCTCCCCGGAGGTCGTGCTGACCCCGGAGATCGCCGCCCTCGCCGACGCGGTCGCCGCCCGCTACGCCGGCACCCGCGCCGACGTGCTGCGGCTGGCGGTGCCGCCGCGGCACGCGCGGGTCGAGGCGGAGGACCCGCCGCCCGCCGCACCGCCCGCCGCGCCGGAGGTCGACCGGGCCGCCTGGGCCCGGTACCGGCACGGCGAGAACTTCCTCGACGCCCTCGCCGCCGGCCGCACCCCCCGCGCGGCCTGGCAGGCGCTGCCGGGGGAGGACTGGCCCCGCCGCCTGGCCGAACTCGCCGCGTCGGTCGCCGCCACCGGGCACGCCGCGGTGCTCGTGGTACCCGATCAGCGCGACCTCGACCGGGTCGTGGCGGCCTGTACCGACCTCGCCGGCGCCGACTGCGTCGTCGGGCTCGCCGCAGGGCTCGGTCCGGCCGTGCGCTACCGGCGCTGGCTCGCCGCGTTGCGCGGCACCGCCCGCATCGTCGTCGGGACCCGGGCCGCGGTGTTCGCCCCCACCCCGGCCGTCGGGCTGATCGTGGTGTGGGACGACGGCGACGACCTGCACTCCGAGCCGCGCGCGCCGTACCCGCACGCGCGGGAGGTGGCGCTGCTGCGGGCCCACGCCGCCGGCGCCGCCGTCGTCCTGGCCGGGCACGCCCGCACCGCCGAGACCCAGGCCCTCGTCGACGCCGGGTGGGCCCACGACCTCTCCGCGCCCCGCGACGTCGTCCGGGCCTGCGCTCCGAAGATCACTGCGCTCGCCGACAGCGACCAGGCGCTCGCACGCGATCCCGCCGCCCGCGCCGCCCGCCTGCCGGCCATCGCGTTCGCCGCCGCCCGCGCCGCCCTGAAGGCCGACCGGGGGGTGCTGGTGCAGGTGCCACGCCGCGGCTACGTGCCCGCGCTGGCGTGCGCCAAGTGCCGGACCCCGGCCCGCTGCCGGCACTGCAACGGCCCGCTCGCGTTGCCGCAGGCGGCCGGCCCGGACGGCGCCGCGACGCCCGCCTGCCGGTGGTGCGGCATCACCGACGCCACCCATCGTTGCCACGCGTGCGGCGCCCGCGCGCTGCGCGCCGTCGTGGTCGGCGCCGGGCGCACCGCGGAGGAACTCGGCCGGGCCTTTCCCGGTGTCCCGGTGGTCACCTCCGGCGGGGCGGAGGTCAAGGCCACCGCCCCGGAGGGGCCTGCGCTCGTCGTCGCCACCGTGGGTGCCGAGCCCGTCACCGCCGGCGGGTACGGCGCGGCGCTGCTGCTCGACGGGTGGGCGCTGCTCGGCCGCGCGGACCTGCGGGCCGCCGAGGAGACGATGCGCCGCTGGCTCACCGCGTCGTCGCTGGTGCGGCCCTTCGCCGACGGCGGCCAGGTCGTCGTCGTGGCCGACTCCGGCATTCCCACCGTGCAGGCGCTGGTGCGGTGGGACCCGATCGGGCACGCGCAGTCCCAGCTCGCCGAGCGCGCCGAGGTCGGTTTCCCGCCCGCGGTGCACATGGCCGCGGTCGACGGCACCGCGGCCGCGGTCGCCGACCTGCTGGCCGCCGCGACGCTGCCGCCGGAGGCGGAGGTGCTCGGTCCGGTGCCGTTGCCGCCGGGGGAGCGGTTACCGTTCGGGGCCGACGATCCCGAGCCGGACGAGGTGCAGCGCATGGTGATCCGGGTGCCGCGCGGTCGGGGCCTCGCCCTCGGCCGGGCGTTGCGCGAGGCGCAGGCCGCCCGCAGTGCCCGCCGTGGTGAGGGCGCGCTGCGGGTGCAGATCGATCCGCTGCGCATCGGGTGACGGCCGTCGTCTCTCCCGGCCGGGACGGTGCGCGCCGGCTGTGTCCCGCCCGGCCGGGTGCCCCGAGAGGGCGAGGACCCTGCCGTGCGACAGGACGGCAGAACCGCCCGCCACCTGCAGAAAGACGGTATGCCGCGAGAGGGCGACTGTGTCACGATAAATCACAGGGGCAGGGTCGATCCTGGTGAACCGAACCAGTGGCGGACGGTGCGGACCGGCACGGGCGGACCGGAAGGGAGGGGCCGTGAACGGCACACGCAGGATCGTTGCAGCGCTGGCCGGTGCGGCGGCCGTGGCCGCCGTGTCCGTCACCGGCGCGGGCGCCGCGCCCTCGGGATCGACAGCGTTCGTGCCCGTCACCCCGGGCCCCGTCGCCACCACGCATGCCCAGGCCGCCGGCTACGCCGAAGACCACCCCGGGGCGGCGCCGGCGCGGTCGAACGACTTCGGGTGCGTGCCCGCCCCGGACCATCCGCGGCCGGTGGTCCTCGCCCACGGCACCGACTCCAACTCCTACTCGGACTGGGCCGCGGTCGCCCCGATGCTCGCCGACGCCGGCTGGTGCGTCTTCGCTCTCGACTACGGAAAGGCCGACGGTGCCGACGACTACGGCACCGGGGACATCCGGGTCAGCGCCGCGCAGCTCGGCGGGTTCGTCGAGCGTGTGCGCGCCGACACCGGCGCCGACAAGGTCGATCTCCTCGGCTACTCGCAGGGCGCCACCGTCGCGCGGTACTACGTCAACCGCCTCGGCGGATCGGCCGTCGTGGACCGCTGGGTGGGCGTGGCCTCGCCGAGCTACGGTGGCACCTTCTACGGGCTCGGCACCGCGGCCGTGGCCGCTCCCGGCGCCACCGACGCGGTCGAGGACTTCTTCTCGGTGGCCCTCGCGCAGCAACTGCAGGGTTCGGAACTGCTCACCGAACTCAACACCCCGGTCGACACCGTTCCCGGCGTCCGCTACACCACCATCGGATCCCGCGTCGACGAGGTCATCCAGCCGTCCACCAACGTGGCGCTGCGCGGACCCGGGGCGGTCAACCTGATGATCCAGGACCTGTGCCCACCGGATCAGACCGGGCACTTCAACATGGTGTACGACCCGTTCTCGCTCACCGTGATCCGGCACGCGCTCGCCCCCGAGCGGTACGCCCTCGGCGAGTGCGTCCCGGTGCCGCTCGGCACGGGCATCCCCGAACTGATCATCGAGAGCAACTCCTGACCCGATCCGCCCCCGGGGCGTGCCCGGTGCCCCGATCATGGGTATGCGGGCGGCACGAGCCCCTGCGGACGACGGTCACCGGCGCCCGGGACAGCGCGCCGAAGGGAGGTAGCGGTGAACCCCCCCTCGCTTCCGGGACGCGCTCTCGCGGTGATGCGGGCGCCGCAGCTGGTGTCGCCGCGCCAGTACCTCCGGGTGGCCGCGCGGTGCGTGTACCTCGCTGCGCTGATCGGCACCGTCGTCACGATGGGCATCCCCGCCGACCGGGTGTACCAGGCGGCCTGGATCGTCGCCGGGCTGATCGCCTTCGCGATCGACCGGCCGTGGCGCGGGCACGTGCGCGTCGTCGTCGACTGGCTGCCCCTGGTCGCGGCGCTCGTGGTCTACGACCACACCCGCGGCATCGCCGACGAACTCGGCCTGCCCGTGCGGGTACACGAACCGGTCGCCGTGGAGAGCTGGCTGTTCGGCGGCACGGTCCCGACGGTGTGGCTGCAGGAACGCCTGCTCGGCGCGGACGGGGAGCGGCCCGGCTGGACCATGATCACCGCCGTCGTCTACACCAGCCATTTTCTCGTGCCGTGGTTGCTCGCGGCCCTGCTGTACCTGTACTCGCGGTCACGCTGGGCCGGGTACATGCGACGGGTGCTGCTCCTGTCGTACTTCGGACTGATCACCTACATCCTCGTGCCGGCGGCCCCACCGTGGTACGCCTCCGAGGTGGGCGTGCTGCCGGACGGCGTCGGGCGGGTCACCGGCTTCGGTTTCGGGGTGGTGCCGATCGACGTCGGCACCCGATGGCTGGAGGCGCAGGGCAACCCGGTCGCCGCGCTGCCGTCGCTGCACTCGGCGTTCGCGCTGCTCGTGGCGGTCGCCCTGTGGCCGATAGCGCGGCGCGGCTGGATGCGGGCGCTGCTGGTGGCGTTCCCGCTCGCCATGGCCTTCACGCTCGTCTACGGCGGCGAACACTACGTGGTCGACGTGCTGCTCGGCTGGGGCTACGTCGGTTTCGCCGCGCTGGCCGCCCGGGCCTGGGAGGCGCGCCGCGGAGCGCGGCTCGCCCCGCAGATCAGTCCACCTGCTCGAGCGGCATCGCCAACGTCACCCAGTCGTGCAGGCCACCGCGGTAGTACGCCAGCGAGGACGCCGGATATCCCGCCTCGAGCAGCTCCCGGATCGCCATCGGGGACTGCGGGCACTGCGGGCCGTTGCAGAACAGGATCGACACCCGGGACGGATCGAGCCGGTCCCGCAGCTCCGTGATCCGGCCGTGCGGCAGGTTGACCGCGCCCGGAATGGACCTGCCCTTGCGCGAGTCCGGGACACGGGTGTCGACGAGCACGGCTCCGTTCGCGACCAGCTCCGTCAGTTCCAGCTCACCGACGGTCACCACCCCGGGCGCGCACTGCAGCGGCTGCAGCTCGCCCCACGTGGTGTCCACCAGGACCACGTCCTGCTCCTGCGCCGCCGGCCAGGGCACGCCCGCGGGGTCCGCCGAGCGCACACGGGGGGACCGTGCCATCCGTTCTCGCGTCTCTGCCATCGGCTCAGCCTATCGACGCTGCACGGCGGTTGCCGGGATTCGTCACGTCCGGCCCGACCCCTCGGGTTCGCGGACGGCTGTCACCGCCCGCAGGCCCGGTCCCTAGACTGAGGGCACCATTCGTCGTCGAGATCCGGGAGCAGCATTCGTGAACAGTTCGGTCGGCCCAGCGCAGTCCGCCTCCCGGGGCCGGGGCCTCGCTCCTCGCGCGCGGACGGGCCGCTGACGTGCGGCTGGTGTTCGCCGGGACCCCCGAACCGGCCGTACCGTCGCTGCGCCGCCTGCTCGACTCGCCGCGCCACGAGGTGGTCGCGGTGGTGACCCGGCCCGACACCACCGCCGGCCGCGGGCGGCGTGTCGTCCGCTCGGCCGTGGGGCGGCTCGCCGACGACCACGGCATCGAGGTCCTCACCCCGGAGCGGCCGCGCGACCCCGACTTCGTGGCCCGGCTGACCGAACTCGCCCCCGACTGCTGCCCGGTCGTCGCCTACGGCGCGCTCATCCCGCAACCGGTGCTCGACATCCCGAAGTTCGGCTGGGTGAATCTGCACTTCTCGCTGCTGCCCGCGTGGCGCGGCGCCGCGCCCGTGCAGGCCGCGCTCGCCGCGGGGGACGAGGTGACCGGCGCGAGCACGTTCCGGCTCGAGGAGGGCCTGGACACCGGCCCGGTCTACGGGGTGGTCACCGAGACGATCCGGCCCGCCGACACGGCGGGGGATCTGCTCGCCCGGCTCGCCGATTCCGGTGCCGCGCTCCTCGAATCGACTCTCGACGGTCTCGAGGACGGGGTGCTCACGGCCGTGCCGCAGCCCACGGACGGCGTCTCGCACGCCCCCAAGGTCACGGTCGAGTCGGCCCGCGTGAGCTGGGACCGGCCCGCGCACCTCGTGGACCGCCACATCCGTTCGGTCACGCCCGCACCCGGTGCCTGGACGATGATCGGCGACCTGCGCGTCAAGCTCGGGCCCGTGACCGGCACCGAGGAGACCCTCGCGCCCGGGCAGATCCTGGCCCGCAAGGACGGTGTCCTCGTCGGCACCGGCAGCACCGCCGTGCGGCTCGGGCAGGTCCAGCCGCCCGGCAAGAAGACGATGGCGGCCGCGGACTGGGTTCGCGGCGCCCGGCTCGACCCGGAGGTACGCGCCCAGTGACCGAGTCCCGACGCCCCGCCCGCCGCTCGCGCCGCGGACCCGGCGACCGCAACAACAAGCCTCGGCAGGCCCGCCGGCCGTCCCCCGCGGAGGCCGGCCTCGACCAGGCCCGTCTCGCCGCCCGCGACGTGCTGCGCGCGGTCCGGGAGCGCGACGCCTACGCCAACCTGGTGCTGCCGGCGCTGCTGCGGGAGCGGCGTCTCGACGGTCGCGACGCCGCCCTGGCCACCGAGCTGACGTACGGCGCCGCCCGCGCCCAGGGTCTGCTCGACGCCGTGATCGCCGCGTGCGCCAACCGGCCCGTCACCGAGATCGACGGGGCGCTGCTGGACACCCTGCGGCTGGGCACGTACCAGCTGCTGCGCACCCGCATCGCCCCGCACGCGGCCGTCGCGACGAGCGTCGACATCGTCCGCAGCGAATTCGGCCACGGCAAGTCCGGATTCGTCAATGCGGTGCTGCGGCGCGTCGCGGAGAAGCCCGAGGAACAGTGGATCGTCGAGCTCGCCCCCGACCCGGCTCGTGACCCCGTGGGACACCTGGCATTCCGGTATGCGCATCCGGAGTGGATCGCGAAGGCCTTCGCGGTCGCGCTCGGTCCCGACGCCGGGGAGCTCGAGGAGGTGCTCGCGGCGGACGACGCCCGGCCGGTGGTGCACCTGGTGGCTCGTCCGGGGGTGATCACCGCGGAGGAGCTCGCGCTGGCCACCGGCGGGGAGATCGGCCCCTGGTCGCCCTACGCCGTGCATCTCGACGGCGGCGGCGACCCCGGCAAGCTCGACCCCGTGCGCGAGGGCATGGCCGGCGTGCAGGACGAGGGCAGCCAGCTGGTGGCGCGGGCGCTCACGCTCGCCCCGCTCGACGGACCCGACCACGGCCGGTGGCTGGACCTGTGTGCCGGTCCCGGCGGCAAGGCCGCCCTGCTCGGCGCGCTGGCGGACATCGACGGCTTCACCGTCGACGCCGTCGAGCCGGTCGAGCACCGCGCCGAGCTGATCCGCAAGGCCACCCGCGGCCTCCCGGTCACGGTGCACGTCGCCGACGGTCGCGATCCCGGCCTCGGGTCCGGCTACGACCGCATCCTGGTCGACGCGCCGTGCACCGGGCTGGGCGCCCTGCGGCGCCGGCCCGAATCGCGGTGGCGTCGCAGCCCCGGCGACGTCGCCGAGCTGGTGCGGCTGCAGAAACAGCTCCTCGCCTCGGCGATCGGCCTGCTGCGGCCCGGCGGCGTGGTGCTGTACGCGACGTGCTCCCCGCACACCTCCGAGACCCTCGCCGTCGTCGCCGACGCCGTCCGTCGGCACCAGGTCGAGCAGCTCGACACGCGCGAGCTCGTACCCGGCGTGCCGCGTCTCGGCGACGGCCCGTCCGTGCAACTGTGGCCGCACCGGCACGGCACCGACGCGATGTTCATGGCCGCGCTGCGTACACCGGCGGGCTGATCCGCGAGCCTGTGGCGCGAACGCCGGAAGAATCGGTCCGCGCTCGGATACGGTCGGACGCAACCCGGCCGCTCCCTGCAGGAGGCACGTCGTGCCCGACATCGTCACCCTGACCATGAACCCGGCGCTCGACGTGACCACCTACACCGCCGAGGTGCGGCCCACCAGCAAACTGCGCTGCGAGGCGCCGCGGCTCGAGGCCGGGGGAGGCGGGATCAACGTCGCGAAGGTCGCCGGGGTGCTCGGCGTGTCGGCCGGGGCGGTGTATCCGGCCGGCGGTCCGACCGGGGATACGCTCTCGGCGCTGCTGGCCGCCGGGGGTGTCGACAGCCGGCGCATCGACATCGACGGCATGACCCGCGAGTCGTTCACGGCGATCGAACGCAGCACCGGCCACGAGTACCGGTTCGTGCTGCCCGGCCCGGAGCTGAGCGTGGAGGACCAGGAACGGTGCCTGGACCTGCTCGTCGAGACCGCCACCGGCGCACGGTACGTCGTCGCCAGCGGCAGCCTTCCGCCGGGCGTGCCGGGCGAGTTCGTCCAGCGCGTGGCCGACGCCGCCACCGACGCCGGTGCGCGCTTCGTCCTCGACTCGTCGGGGGACGCACTGCGCCGCATCAAGTCGGGCGTGCACCTGGTCAAGCCGAGCCTGCGGGAGCTGCGCGAATGGGTGGGCCGGGAACTGCGCACCCCGCACGAACAGGCCGCGGCCGCCCACGAACTCGTCGACGCCGGCGTCGCCGAGGTCGTGGTGGTGTCCCTCGGGCCGGAGGGGGCGCTGCTCGTCTCCGCCGACACCACCGCCCGGCTGAAGGCCCTGGACGTGCCCGTGCGCAGCGCCGTGGGCGCCGGCGACAGCATGGTCGCCGGGCTGGTCGTGGGCCTGCTGCGGGGCCGCTCGCTGCGCGACGCCCTGGCGCTCGGCATCGCGGCGGGCTCGGCGGCCCTGCTCACCCCGGGCAGCCAGGTCTGCCGCCGCGACGACGTCGAGCGGTTCGACGTCCTCGCGCGGCAGCGGTGACGCCCCGAGCGACCGGATCGTTCCCCCCGTCAGGGCGGTCCCGAGCGGCCGACGGCATGGTCCGCTCGCTCGGAGCGCACGACGCGGTCAGTGCTCGTGCCGTGCACGGTCCAGGACGATCCGTTGCTCGGCCTGCGCCACCGTGCGCCGGGTCTGCGCCGCCGCGTCCGGCGTCACCGACACCGACGTGATGCCCCGGCGCACGAGATGCTCGGCCAGTTCCGTGCTGGTGGAGACGGCCTGCCCGCACAGCGACGTGGTCAGGCCGGCCGCCGACGCCCGCTCGATGATGTGGTCGATCGCGTCCAGCACCGCCGGGTCGAGCGTGTCGAACAGATCCTTGCACACCTCGGAGTCGCGGTCGACGCCGAGCACGAGCTGGGTCAGGTCGTTGCTGCCGATCGACACGCCGTGGATGCCGAGCTTCGCGTACTCGGGCAGCCAGTACACCACCGACGGCACCTCGGCCATGATCCAGCGCAGCATCCGGCGATCCGGGCCGAGCGGATGCGCGTCGAGCTGGGCCAGGCACTCCCTCAGTTCCCAACGGGTGCGCACGAACGGGATCATCAGGTGCACGTTGGGGTGCTGCGCGCGCACGCGGTGCAGGACGTCGAGGTCGAGCGAGAACAGCTCGGGATCGCGCACGTAGCGGAAGCAGCCGCGGTACCCGATCATCGGGTTCTCCTCGTCCGGCTCCACCTCGCCCCCCTTCAGGTTCGCGAACTCGTTGCTGCGCAGGTCGATTGCGCGGTACACCACCGGCCGCGGGGCGAAGGCCGCCGCGATCCGCGCGACGCCCTCGGCCATCTTCGACACGTACTCCTCGCGCCGGCCCTGCGCGATCATGTAGGCGGGATGCTCCCCGGCGAGCGCCTCGGTGATCATGAACTCCGCCCGCAGCAGCCCCACCCCGTCGACGTCGGTGGCGGCGACGGCCTGCGCGGCGTCGGGGGTGGCGAGATTGACGTACACGGCCGTCGCGGTGACGGTCGGGGAGGGGGCCGCGGCCGCCGGGGCGGCGGTCTGCGCCGCGGTCGGCCGGTCGGCGCGGACCTCCCCGTCGAACACGACGCCGGCATCGCCGTCCACCGTGATCACCTGGCCGTCCCGCAGGTCCTGCGTCGCGGTGCGGGCGCCGACGACGACGGGCTTGCCGAGTTCGCGGCCGACGATCGCGGCGTGACAGGTGATGCCGCCACCGTCGGTGACGATGCCCCCGGCGCGGCGCAGGATCGGCAGCCAGTCGGGCCGCGTCATCGGGGCCACGAGGATCTCCCCCTCGGTCAGGCGCTTGCCGTCGACCAGTTCCTGCAGCACCCGGACCCGTCCGGTCGCCCGGCCGGGGCCGGCGCCGAGCCCGGTCAGCAGCGGTGTCGCCTGCCCGTTGCCGGACGCCGCGGCGGCCCCGGGCATCCCCAGGGTGGTGATCGGGCGGGTCTGCACGATCCACAGCTCGCCCTCGGCGAACGCGAACTCGAGGTCCTGCGGCCGGCCGTAGTGCTGCTCGACGCCCGCGGCGAGCCGCGCGACCTTCTCGAGCTGCTCCTCGTCGAGCACCCGCGTCTGCCGCGACGAATCGACCGCGACGCGGCTGTCGCCGGTGTCGGTGGAGGCGATCTGGAACTCCTGATGCCCGAGATGCACGTCGAGCACGGCGAAGCCGTCCTTGGCGACGACGTAGGTGTCCGGCTCGACCTGGCCGCCCACGACGACCTCGCCGAGGCCGAGGGCGGCCTCGACGACGATGCGGTCGAGCTCGCCGGTGCGGGGGTCGGCCGTGAACGCCACCCCCGAGGCCTCCGAGCGCACCATCACCTGCACCACGACGGCGATGGACGGTTCGTCGGTCACCCCGCGCAGGCCCCGGTAGGTCCGGGCCCGCTCCGACCACAACGACGCCCAGCACGCCTGCACGGCGCGCACCACCGCGTCGGCGCCGGCGATGTTGGTGTACGACTCGTGGATCCCGGCGAACGAGGTGTCCGCGGCGTCCTCGGCGGGCGCGGAGGACCGCACCGCCACCGGCACGTCCACGCCCAGCTTCTCGTAGGCGGCGACGATGTCGGCGCGGATCTCGTCGGGCACCGCGGCCCCGGTCACCAGCGCGGCCAGTTCCGCGGAGGTGCGGATCAGCGTCGCGTCGTCGATGTCGGAGGCCGGGACGGCCTCGGCGCGCAGCCGGTCGCGCACCCCCGCGGCGGCCATCGAATCGAGATAGGCGGCGGTGGTGATCGCGAAGGCGGGCGGCACGGGGAACCCGGCCCGGGTCATCTCCCCGAGGTTGGCGGACTTGCCCCCCACGGTCGGCGCATCCTCCGCGCCCACCTCGCCGATCGGTCGAACCCACACCGTGTGCGTGGCCATCGTCGCTCCCCACTGCCGCTTCGGGCCCAGCGGATCCGGGCCCGCCACCGTCCACTCAAGCATCGCCCAGAGGGTCGAACCAGGGGTCGAAAGTCATGAAAACCTGTCCCCGGGCGGGCGGGCGCCGCGACGCGCGGCGGGCCCCGCCGGCGGGACCGTTAAACTCGGTGGACGTGGCCCACCCGATGATCGCCCCCTCCATCCTCTCCGCGGATTTCGCGCGCCTGGCCGACGAGGCCGCCGCAGTCGCGGACGCGCACTGGCTGCACGTCGACGTCATGGACGCGCACTTCGTGCCGAACCTGACCCTCGGCCTGCCGGTGGTGCAGTCGCTGCTGAAGGCAACCGACATCCCACTCGACTGTCATCTGATGATCGAGGACCCGGGCCGCTGGGCGCCGCCCTACGCCGAGGCGGGCGCGCACAATGTCACCTTCCACGTCGAGGCCACCGAGAATCCCGTCGCCGTCGCCCGCGACATCCGGGCCGCCGGCGCCAAGGCCGGCCTGAGCGTCAAGCCCGGCACCCCGCTCGAGCCCTACCTCGAGATCCTGAAGGAGTTCGACACGCTGCTGGTGATGAGCGTCGAGCCCGGCTTCGGCGGCCAGTCGTTCATCCCCGACGTGCTCGACAAGGTCCGCGCGATCCGCCGTCTCGTCGACGCCGGGGAGCTGACCCTGCTCGTCGAGATCGACGGCGGCATCAACGCCGACACCATCGAGGCGGCCGCCGAGGCCGGGGTGGACTGCTTCGTCGCCGGGTCGGCCGTGTACGGGGCCGACGACCCGGGCGAGGCGGTGCGCAAGCTGCGCGAACGGGCCGCCCACGCCTCCCCGCACCTGACCCTGGCCACGTGAGCGATGCACCGCTCGAGGCGGCCGTGAGCGGTGCCCCGCTCGAGGCGGCACTGCGCCTCGCGCTCGACGCCGGGGAGTCGGTGCGCGGCACCACCAGCCCCAACCCGCCCGTCGGCGCGGTGATCCTCGACGCGGCGGGACAGGTCGCCGGGGTCGGGGCGACCCGGCCGCCGGGCGGCCCCCACGCCGAGGTCGTCGCACTCGAGGCGGCCGGGGAGCGGGCCCGCGGCGGCACCGCCGTCGTGACCCTGGAGCCGTGCAATCACACCGGCCGTACCGGTCCGTGCGCGCAGGCCCTGCTGCGCGCCGGCGTCGCCGCCGTCTACTACGCGGTGGCCGATCCCCACCCGGCGGCGGCCGGGGGTGCGCGGACGCTGCGGGACGGCGGCGTGCGGGTGCACGGCGGGTTCGGCGCCGAGCCCGCCGAGGCGGGAGCCCTGCGTGCCTGGCTGCACCGGCAGCGCACGGGACGGCCCCACGTGACGTGGAAGTACGCCGCGAGCCTGGACGGGCGCAGCGCCGCCGCCGACGGCACCAGCCGCTGGATCTCCGGCCCGCAGTCACGCGCCCGCGTGCACGCCGAGCGCTCGCGGCTCGACGCGATCGTCGTCGGCACCGGCACCGTCCTCGCCGACGACCCGTGGTTGACCGCCCGGCTGCCGGACGGCTCGCTGGCCCCGCACCAGCCCCTGCGCGTGGTCGTCGGCAGGAGCGAGATCCCGAAGACCGCAAGAGTTCTCGATGATGCCGCGCCCACCCTGGTGCTGCGCACCCACGATCCGGACGAGGTGCTCGGCGCGCTCGCGGATTGGGTGGACGTGCTGCTCGAGGGCGGCCCGCGCCTGGCCGGTGCGTTCCTCGCCGCGGGCCGGGTCGACCGCATCCAGGCCTATCTCGCGCCGGTGCTGCTCGGGTCCGGACCGTCCGCAGTGCGGGACGCCGGCGTGCGCACGATCGCCGAGGCGCTACGGTTTCGTCGGGAGCGCGTCGAAACCGTCGGCGCCGACGTGTTGCTGACCCTGGTCCCCGACCGGGAGTGAGGAGCGAGCTGTGTTCACCGGGATCGTGGAGGAACTGGGCGAGATCGTCGCGCGGGAGGACCTGGCCGACGCGGCGCGGTTCACCGTCCGCGGACCCGTCGTGACCTCCGACGCCGGCCACGGCGACTCCATCGCCGTCAACGGTGTGTGCCTGACCGTCGTCGACGTCCCGGGCGGCGACTCCTTCACCGCCGATGTGATGAAGGAGACCCTCGACCGTTCGAGCCTGTCGCAGCTCGGTCCCGGCAGCCGCGTCAACCTCGAGCGGGCCGCCGCGCTGAACAGCCGCCTCGGCGGGCACCTGGTCCAGGGCCACGTCGACGGCACCGGCACCGTGCTCTCGCGCACCCCGTCGGAGAACTGGACCGTGGTGCGGATCTCGTTGCCTGCCGACGTGTCCCGGTACGTGGTGCACAAGGGCTCGATCACGGTGGACGGGGTCTCGCTGACCGTCTCCGCGCTCGGCGGCGAGCCCGGCGACGAGTGGTTCGAGATCTCCCTGATCCCGACCACGCTGTCGCTGACCACCCTGGGCAGCGCCGCCCCCGGCACGCTCGTCAACCTCGAGGTCGACGTCATCGCGAAGTATGTGGAGCGGCTGCAGGCCGCCGGCCGCTGAGTCGTACTGTTGAACTCGGCAATCAGTTTGTCCGTACACGAGATTTTGGAGCCCACGCAAGTGACGAGGTTCGACACCATCGAGCGCGCGATCGCCGATATCGCAGCCGGCAAGGCGGTCGTCGTGGTCGACGACGAGGACCGCGAGAACGAGGGCGACCTCATCTTCGCAGCCGAGAAGGCCACTCCCGAACTGGTGGCGTTCATGGTGCGCTACACCTCCGGGTACCTGTGCGTGCCGCTGGCCGGGGAGGACTGCGATCGCCTCGGCCTGCCCCCCATGTACTCGACCAACCAGGACAAGCACGGCACCGCCTACACCGTGACCGTCGACGCGCGGGAAGGGATCGGCACCGGCATCTCCGCCTCGGACCGGGCCACCACGATGCGGCTGCTCGCCGATCCGAACAGCACCGCACAGGACTTCACCCGCCCCGGGCACGTGGTGCCGCTGCGCGCCAAGGAGGGCGGCGTGCTGCGCCGGCCCGGCCACACCGAGGCCGCCGTCGACCTCGCCCGCATGGCCGACCTGCGCCCGGCCGGCGTGATCTGCGAGATCGTCTCGCAGAAGGACGAGGGCCACATGGCTCAGACCGAGGAACTGCGGGTCTTCGCCGACGAGCACAAGCTCGCCCTGATCTCCATCGCCGACCTGATCGCCTGGCGCCGCAAGCACGAAAAGCACGTCGTGCGCATCGCCGAGGCCCGCATCCCCACCCGGCACGGCGACTTCACCGCCGTCGGCTACCAGAGCGTCTACGACGAGGTCGAGCACGTCGCGCTGGTGCTCGGCGACATCCCCGGCCCGGACGGTGAGGGTGCCGACGTGCTCGTGCGGGTGCACTCGGAGTGCCTGACCGGCGACGTGTTCGGCTCGCTGCGGTGCGACTGCGGCCCGCAGCTCGACGCCGCACTCGAGATGGTGGCCATGGAGGGCCGCGGTGTGGTGCTGTACATGCGCGGGCACGAGGGCCGCGGCATCGGCCTGATGCACAAGCTGCAGGCCTACCAGCTGCAGGACTCCGGCTCGGACACCGTGGACGCGAACCTGCAGCTCGGCCTGCCCGCCGACGCCCGCGACTACGGCATCGGCGCGCAGATTCTCGTGGACCTGGGCATCTCGTCGATGCGGTTGCTGACCAACAACCCCGCCAAGCGGGTCGGCCTCGACGGCTACGGGCTGCAGATCACCGAGCGGGTGGCGATGCCGCTGCGCGCGAACTCCGAGAACATCACCTACCTGCGCACCAAGCGGGACCGCATGGGTCACGACCTGATCGGCCTGGACGACTACGAGGCGGGGGACGCGTAGATGAGCGGCGAAGGACTGCCCGAGCTGCAGCTGTCCGAGGCGGCCGGGCTGCGGCTGGCCATCGTCGCCGGCCGCTGGCACGCCGAGATCTCCGAGGCGCTCGTCGCCGGGGCGCAGCGCGTCGCCGAGCAGGCCGGCGTCACCGACGTCACCCTCGAACGTGTCGCCGGCGCGATCGAGCTGCCGGTCGTCGCCCAGCAGCTGGCCCGCACCCACGACGCGGTCGTCGCCCTCGGCGTCGTGATCCGCGGCGGGACCCCCCATTTCGAGTACGTGTGCGACGCCGTCACCTACGGGCTCACCCGCATCGCGCTGGACGAGGGCACCCCCGTCGGCAACGGGGTCCTCACCACGAACGACGAGCAGCAGGCGATCGACCGGGCCGGACTGCCCGGCTCCGTCGAGGACAAGGGCGGGCAGGCGTGCGCTGCCGCCCTCGACACCGCCGTGACCCTGCGGCGGCTGCGCGGGGCCGCGCGGTGACCTCCGCCGCCGACACTCGCTGGGACCTCGAGGTCCGCAGCCGCAAGATGTCCCGGTGGGCGATCGTCGCGGCGATCGTGCTCATGCTCGGCCACATCGGGGCCGCGCTCGTGCTGCGCGCCGGCGGCGACACCGGCGTGAACCTGCGCGTCGCCGACCAGATCGCCATCGTCTGTGTCGGCGTCGTCGTCTCCGGCAGTGTGCTGCTGCTGACCCGGCCCCGGTTGCGTGCCGGGGCGTCCGGCGTGGTGGTGCGCAACGTCCTCGGTGAGAAGGCGTTCGGCTGGGACCAGGTGCGGGGCATGACCTTCCCCCAGGGCAAGCCGTGGCCCCGGCTCGAGCTGCCGCAGGACGAGTACGTGCCCGTCGTCGCTGTGCAGGCCCGCGACGGCGAGCACGCCGTCGCGGCGCTGGCCGCGTTCCGCGAGCTCGAACAGCGGTACGGCGGGGGTGTCGGCTCGGCCGACTAGCCTGGACCCGTGCCCGACCCCTCGACCTACCGCCCTGCCCCCGGCACCGTCCCGGTGGAGCCGGGGGTGTACAAGTTCCGCGATCCGCACGGCCGCGTCGTCTACGTCGGCAAGGCCAAGAGCCTGCGGTCGCGGCTGAACTCGTATTTCGCCGACGTCGCGTCGCTGCACCCGCGGACCCGGCAGATGGTGACCACCGCCGGGTCCGTCGAGTGGACGGTCGTGGGCACCGAGGTCGAGGCGCTGCAGCTCGAGTACAACTGGATCAAGGAGTTCGATCCCCGGTTCAACGTCCGCTACCGCGACGACAAGACCTACCCCATGCTCGCGGTGACGTTGAACGAGGAGTACCCACGGCTGTTCGTCTACCGCGGGCCGCGCCGCAGGGGCGTGCGGTACTTCGGTCCCTACTCCCACGCCTGGGCCATCCGCGAGACCCTCGATCTGCTGCTGCGGGTGTTCCCGGCCCGCACCTGCTCGGCCGGAGTGTTCAAGCGGCACGCGCAGATCGGCCGCCCGTGCCTGCTCGGCTACATCGACAAGTGCTCGGCACCGTGCGTGGGCCGTGTCGACGCGGCCGGGCACCGGCGCATCGTCGAGGACTTCTGCGACTTCCTCGCCGGCCGCACCGACAAGCTGGTCCGCGACCTCGAACAGCGCATGCAGGCCGCCGCCGAGGACCTCGACTTCGAGACCGCCGCGCGGCTGCGCGACGACCTCGGTGCGCTGCGCCGCGCCCTGGAGAAGCAGGCGGTGGTGCTCGGCGACGGCACCGACGCCGACCTCGTCGCCTTCGCCGGCGACGACCTCGAGGTGGCCGTGCAGGTGTTCCACGTGCGCGGCGGCCGCGTGCGCGGCCAGCGGGGCTGGGTGGTGGAGAAGTCCGGCGACGTGGTGGACCGGCCCGAGGACGCGGCGGGTGCCTCCGGCACCGCCGAGACGGAACTGTCGCTGCTGGTCGAGCAGTTCCTCACCCAGTTCTACGGCGAGGAGGCCGCCCTGTCGGCGGCCGGCGCCGAACCGGCGGGCAGCGCCGTGCCCCGCGAGGTGCTCGTGCCCGCCCTGCCGCCCGAGCCGGAGGAGATGAGCCGCTGGCTCGGCACCCTGCGCGGCGGCCCGGTGCGGCTGCGGGTGCCGCAGCGCGGCGACAAGAAAGCCCTCGCCGAGACCGTGCAGCGCAACGCGCACGAGGCCCTGACCCAGCACAAGCTGCGCCGCGCCGGCGACTTCACCGCCCGCTCGGCCGCCCTGCAGGGCATCCAGGAGGCCCTTGACCTGGACTCGGCGCCGCTGCGCATCGAGTGTGTCGACATCAGCCACGTGCAGGGCACCGACGTCGTCGCGTCGCTGGTGGTGTTCGAGGACGGCCTGCCCCGCAAGGCGGACTACCGGCACTACGCCATCCGCGAGGCCGCCGGCGACGGCCGCTCCGACGACGTCGCCTCCATCGCCGAGGTGACCCGGCGCCGGTTCCTGCGGCACAACCGGGACCTCGCCGCGGCCGGCGGTGACCCGGCCGCGGCCCGCGACGGTGACCCGGTCGCGGCCCGCGACGGTGACGGCGGCGACCTCGCCCCGGAGGCCGCGCTCGATCCGGCCACCGGGCGGCCCCGCCGCTTCGCGTACCCGCCGAATCTGTACGTCGTCGACGGCGGTGCCCCGCAGGTCGCCGCCGCGGCGGAGGTGCTCGACGAACTCGGCATCACCGACGTCGCGGTGATCGGACTGGCCAAGCGGCTCGAGGAGGTCTGGGTGCCGGGGGAGGAGGACCCGGTCATCCTGCCCCGCACCAGCGAATCGCTGTACCTGCTGCAGCGGGTCCGGGACGAGGCGCACCGCTTCGCCATCACCTACCACCGCAGCAAGCGGTCCCGGCGCATGACCGCTTCCGCGCTCGACGGGGTGCGCGGGCTCGGGCAGGCCCGCCGCAACGCGCTCGTCGCGCACTTCGGGTCGGTGGCCCGGCTGCGGGAGGCGACCGTGGAGGAGATCACCGCGGTCCCCGGCATCGGCGTCGCCACCGCTCGCGCCGTGCTCGACGCCCTGCGCGGCGACGTCCCGGACACCGCGCCGGCCCCGGCGGGTGAGGCTGCGCCGGACACGCCGGTGGGTGATGATGGCACCGTCGGCGTGTCGGGCGGACGAACGGAGTCGGAACTGTGACACACGAGGCGGAGACGGCGCAGCCTCGGCCCCGGCCCCGGGACGACCACCGCCCGCGGGCGGAGGTCGCCCTGGTCACGGGCCTGTCCGGGGCCGGTCTGAGCACCGCCGCGACGGCCCTCGAGGATCTCGGCTGGTTCGTCGCCGAGAACCTGCCCCCGCAGCTGGTCACCTCGATGGTCGATCTCGCGGTGCGGGCCGACCCGCCGCTGCAGCGCCTCGCCGTGGTCATGGACGTACGCAGCCGCCTGTTCACCGGCGACCTCGGCTGGGTCGTCACCGAACTGGCCGCCCGGCCCGTGCGCACCCGCGTGCTGTTCCTCGAGGCCACCGACGAGGTCCTCGTGCGTCGTTTCGAGCAGGTCCGCCGCAGCCACCCGCTGCAGGCCGACGCCGCCGACCGCACCCTCACCGACGGCATCGCCACCGAACGCGCCCAGCTCGCCGCGGTCAAGGCCGCCGCCGATCTGGTGGTCGACACGTCGTCGCTGTCCGGTCCGGAACTGCGCCGCAAGATCGAGTCCGCGTTCGGCGACGGCGACGCCGACTCGATCCGGGTCACCGTGGAATCGTTCGGATTCAAGTACGGTCTGCCGATGGACGCGGACGTGGTGTGCGACGTGCGGTTCCTGCCCAACCCGCACTGGGTGCCCGAGCTGCGTCCGCACACCGGCCAGGACGTCGACGTCCGCGACTACGTGCTGAGCCGGGACGGGGCGCAGGAATACCTGCAGACCTATCATCGGCTGCTCGAACTGACCACGGCCGGTTACCGCCGGGAGGGGAAGCGTTACATGACGATCGCGGTGGGCTGTACCGGTGGCAAGCACCGCAGCGTGGCGATGAGCGAGGCGCTCGCCGCGCGGCTCGACGCCGACCCGACGCTGTCGGTGCACGTCGCGCACCGGGATCTGGGGCGCGAATGACGGGGCCCGGTTCCGCGGCCCCGGCGCCCGGGACCGGCGGCCCGGCCGGCGGGCAGGGCACCGCGCCGAATCCGTCGATCGTGGCCCTGGGCGGCGGCCACGGCCTGTACGCCACGCTCAGCGCCGTCCGCCGGCTCAGCGACCGCGTCACCGCCGTCGTCACCGTCGCCGACGACGGCGGTTCCTCCGGCCGGCTGCGCGCCGAACTCGGCGTCATCCCGCCCGGCGACCTGCGCATGGCGCTGGCCGCGCTGGCCGCGGACACCCCCGGGGTGCACACCTGGACCGAGACGGTGCAGCACCGGTTCGGCGGCACCGGCGCGCTCGCGGGCCACTCGGTGGGCAATCTCATCCTGGCCGGGCTGACCGAGGTCCTCGGCGATCCCGTGGCCGCCCTCGACCGCGTCGCCGAACTGCTCGAGGTGCGCGGCCGGGTACTGCCGATGTCGCCGATCGCCCTCGACATCGAGGCGGACGTGTCCGGCCTCGAATCGGATCCGCGGGCCAGCCGCATCATCCGGGGGCAGGTCGCCGTCGCCACCACCCCCGGCAAGGTCCGGCGCGTGCGGCTGATCCCGGCCGACCCCCCGGCGTGTCCCGACGCGCTCGACGCGGTGGGCGCCGCCGACCTCGTCGTGCTCGGGCCCGGCTCGTGGTTCTCGAGCGTCATCCCGCACGTGCTCGTCCCCGACCTGCTCGAGGCGCTGGTGACGGCGCCGGCCCGCAAGGTGCTGGTGCTCAATCTGGCCGCCGAACCGGGGGAGACCGCCGGGTTCTCCTCCGAGCGGCACCTGCACGTGCTGGCCCAGCACGCCCCGGAGTTCCGGGTCGACCACGTGGTGGTCGACTCCGCATCGGTGCCCGAGGGCCGGGAACGCGAACACCTGTGCCGGGCCGCCGCCGGATTCGGCGCCCAGGTGGTCTACGCCGACGTGGCGGAGACCGGCACCCACCGACACGACCCCGCCAAGCTGGCGGCGGTCCTGGCTCAACACCTGCCCGACGCGGCCCGCCCCCGGGACCTCGCGCAGCGGGACGGAAGGGAGATCCCCACGTGGCAATGACAGCGGAGGTCAAGGACGAGCTGAGCCGGCTGGCGGTCACCCGCACCAGCAGCCGCAAGGCCGAGGTGTCCGCCCTCCTGCGCTTCGCCGGCGGGCTGCACATCGTCGGGGGCCGTGTCGTCGTGGAGGCCGAGGTGGACCTCGGGTCGATCGCCCGCCGGTTGCGCCGCGAGATCTTCGAGCTCTACGGCTACTCCGCGGAGGTGCACGTCCTCGGCGCCGGCGGGTTGCGCAAGAGCTCGCGCTACGTGGTGCGCGTCGCCAAGGAGGGCGAGGCCCTGGCCCGCCAGACCGGTCTGCTCGACGTGCGCGGCCGCCCGGTCCGCGGCCTGCCCGCGCAGGTCGTCGGCGGCAGCATCGCCGACGCCGAGGCGGCGTGGCGCGGCGCATTCCTCGCCCACGGCTCGCTCACCGAGCCGGGCCGCTCGTCCGCCCTCGAGATCAGCTGCCCGGGCCCGGAGGCCGCGCTCGCGCTCGTCGGCGCCGCCCGGCGCCTCGGCATCGCCGCCAAGGCCCGCGAGGTGCGCGGCGCCGACCGGGTCGTCGTCCGCGACGGCGACGCCATCGGCGCGCTGCTCACCCACATGGGTGCCCAGGACACCCGGCTGACCTGGGAGGAGCGCCGGATGCGGCGGGAGGTCCGCGCCACCGCCAACCGGCTCGCCAACTTCGACGACGCCAACCTGCGCCGCTCCGCGCGCGCCGCGGTGGCCGCGGCCGCCCGCGTCGAGCGGGCCCTGGCGATCCTCGGCGACGACGTGCCCGACCACCTCGCCGCGGCCGGTGCCCTGCGCGTGCAGCACCGGCAGGCGTCGCTCGAGGAACTGGGCCAGCTCGCCGACCCGCCGATGACGAAGGACGCCGTCGCCGGACGCATCCGCCGGCTGCTGTCCATGGCGGACCGCCGGGCCAAGGATCTCGGCATCCCGGACACCGAATCCGCGGTGACCCCGGAGCTGCTCGACGAGGCCTAGCCGGCCGGCCCCGGGCGGCGGCCGCGCCGCCCCGGGCCTCCTGCCGCGCCCCGCCGGCCCCGCAGATAGGGTAGGGGTCACATCGACCGATGAGTCCTGCCGACCGGCGCCGATGTCTCCGGCACCGCGGTGGGCACCACTGGCACAACCAGCAGAGATGGGCAAAGGAGCGTAATTGTGACTGTCCGGGTAGGCGTGAACGGCTTCGGTCGTATCGGACGTAACTTCTTCCGGGCTGTCGAGGCGCAGAGGGCGCTCGGCACCACCGACATCGAGATCGTCGCGGTCAACGACCTCACCGACAACGCGACTCTGGCCCACCTGCTCAAGTACGACTCGATCCTCGGCCGCCTGCCGCAGGACGTCAGCCTCGACGGTGAGGACACCATCGTCGTCGGTGACCACCGCATCAAGGCGCTCGAGGTCAAGGAAGGCCCGGCCGCGCTGCCGTGGGGCGACCTGGGCGTGGACGTCGTCGTCGAGTCGACGGGCATCTTCACCGACGCGTCGAAGGCCAAGGGCCACCTCGACGCCGGCGCCAAGAAGGTGATCATCTCGGCGCCCGCCAAGGGTGAGGACCTCACCGTGGTGATGGGCGTCAACGACGACAAGTACGACGGCAGCCAGAACATCATCTCCAACGCCTCGTGCACCACCAACTGCCTCGGCCCGATCGCCAAGGTCCTCGACGACAGCTTCGGCATCGTCAAGGGCCTGATGACCACGGTCCACGCCTACACCCAGGACCAGAACCTGCAGGACGGCCCGCACAAGGACCTGCGCCGCGCCCGCGCCGCCGCCCTGAACGTCGTGCCCACCGGCACCGGCGCCGCCAAGGCCATCGGCCTCGTCCTGCCGCAGCTGGTCGGCAAGCTCGACGGCTACGCCCTGCGCGTGCCGATCCCGACCGGCTCGGTCACCGACCTGACCGCCAACCTCGCCACCCCCGCCTCCATCGAGGAGATCAACGCGGCGATGAAGGCGGCCGCCGAGGGCCCGCTCAAGGGCATCCTCAAGTACACCGAGGACGAGATCGTCTCCTCCGACATCGTCACCGACCCGCACTCGTCGATCTACGACGCCGGCCTGACCAAGGTCATCGACGACCAGGTCAAGATCGTCTCCTGGTACGACAACGAGTGGGGCTACTCCAACCGCCTGGTCGACCTCATCGGCCTGGTCTCGAAGTCCCTCTGACCGAACAGGACAGTCGAACAGTGGCAGTTCAGACCCTGAAGGATCTGCTCGACGCCGGCGTCGAGGGTCGTGGCGTGCTGGTGCGCTCGGACCTCAACGTCCCGTTGGACGGCGCGACGATCACCGACCCCGGCCGCATCGTCGCGTCCGCCCCGACGATCGCCGCGCTCGCCGAGGCGGGCGCGAAGGTCGTCGTCACCGCCCACCTGGGCCGGCCCAAGGGCGAGCCCGATCCGAAGTTCTCCCTCGCCCCGGTCGCGGCGAAGCTCGGTGAGGTGCTCGGCCGCAACGTCCAGCTCGCCGGCGACGTCGTCGGACAGGACGCGCTGGCCCGCTCGGAGGGCCTGACCGACGGCGACATCCTCCTGCTCGAGAACATCCGTTTCGATCCGCGCGAGACCAGCAAGGACGAGGCGGAGCGGCAGGCGCTGGCGCGCGAGCTCGTCGAACTCGTCGGCGAGGACGGCGCGTTCGTCTCCGACGGATTCGGTGTGGTGCACCGCAAGCAGGCGTCGGTGTACGACGTGGCGAACCTGCTGCCGCACTACGCGGGCAACCTCGTCGCCGCCGAGGTCGAGGTGCTGGCCAAGCTCACGGCCGATCCGGAGCGGCCCTACGCGGTGGTGCTCGGCGGCTCGAAGGTCTCCGACAAGCTCGCCGTGATCGAGGCCCTCGCCCCCAAGGTCGACACCCTCGTCATCGGCGGCGGCATGTGCTTCACCTTCCTTGCGGCGCAAGGTATCTCGGTGGGCAACTCGCTGCTCGAGGAGTCGATGACCGAGACCTGCAAGGGCCTGCTCGAGCGGTTCGGCGACGTCATCCACATCCCGCAGGACGTGGTCGTCGCCGACGCGTTCGCCGCCGACGCCGAGGCCGAGACGGTGCCCGTCACCGAGATCCCGGACGGCTGGATGGGCCTGGACATCGGACCCGAGTCGGTGGCCCGGTTCGCCCAGTACCTCACCGGCGCCAAGACCGTGTTCTGGAACGGCCCGATGGGCGTGTTCGAGTTCGAGAAGTTCGCGGCCGGCACCAAGGGGGTCGCCGAGGCGATCGTCGAGGCCACCCGCGCCGGCGCGTTCAGCGTCGTCGGCGGCGGCGACTCGGCCGCGGCGGTGCGCCTGCTCGGCCTGCCCGAGGACGGGTTCTCGCACATCTCCACCGGCGGCGGCGCCTCCCTCGAGTACCTCGAGGGCAAGGAACTGCCCGGCATCGCTGCACTGGAGGCCTGAGATGACCCGTAAGCCGCTCATCGCCGGCAACTGGAAGATGAACCTCAACCACCTCGAGGCCATCGCCCTGGTGCAGAAGATCGCCTTCGCGCTGCCGGAGAAGTACCTCGAGAAGGTGGACGTGACGGTGCTGCCGCCGTTCACGGACATCCGCAGCGTCCAGACGCTGATCGAGGGCGACAAGCTGCTGCTCACCTACGGTGCCCAGGACGTCTCCGCCCACGACTCCGGCGCCTACACCGGCGAGATCAGCGGTGCGATGCTGGCCAAGCTGGGCTGCGCCTACGTCGTCGTCGGCCACTCCGAGCGGCGCACGCTGCACGGCGAGACCGACCAGAGCGTGCTCGCCAAGACCAAGGCGGCCCTGCGGCACGGGCTGACCCCGATCGTCTGCATCGGCGAGGGCCTCGACGTCCGCGAGGCCGGCCGGCACGTGTCCCACAACGTCGCCCAGCTGCGCGGGTCCCTCGCCGGGCTCTCGTCCGACGAGATCGCGAAGATCGTCGTCGCGTACGAGCCGGTGTGGGCCATCGGCACCGGCAAGGTGGCCTCGGCCGCCGACGCCCAGGAGGTGTGCGCCGCGGTGCGCGCCACCCTCGCCGAGCTCGCCTCCCCGGAGGTCGCCGACGCCGTCCGCGTGCTCTACGGCGGCTCGGTCAACGCCAAGAACGTGGGCGAGCTCGTCGCCCAGCCCGACATCGACGGCGGTCTCGTCGGCGGCGCCTCGCTCAAGGCCGACGAGTTCGCACAGCTCTCCGCGATCGCCGCGGGCGGCCCGCTGTAAGCACCCGTGGCGCCCTTCCGGATCCTCCCGAGGCCCGGAAGGACGCCGCGACGGCGCCCTGTAGTCTGGCGCCATGGCACTGTTCCTCGACATCCTGCTGATCACCACCAGCCTGCTGCTGATCCTGCTCGTGCTGCTGCATCGCGGTAAGGGCGGCGGTCTGTCCACCCTGTTCGGTGGCGGTGTCCAGTCCAGCCTGTCCGGCTCCAGTGTCGCCGAGAAGAACCTCGACCGGCTGACCGTCTTCACCGGCATCGTCTGGCTGATCGCCATCCTCGGCATCGGCCTGCAGATCAAGTTCAGCTGATCGCTCCGCACGACGGCGCGACCCGGAATTCCGGGTCGCGCCGTCGTGCGTCGGCCGCGATACTGACCGGATGACGGATACCGCCCGCCCGGCCGACCCCTCCGGGTCCCGCTCCGCCACCGAGCCCCTGCGCCAGGACATCCGGCTGCTCGGCGGGATGCTGGGCCGCATCGTCCGGGAACAGGCCGGCGAGCACCTCTTCGCCCTCGTCGAACGCGCCCGCGTCGAGAGCTTCCGGGTGCGCCGCTCCGAGATCGACCGGGCCGAGGTCGCGGCGATGTTCGCCGACGTCCCCACCGACGACACCCTCCCCGTCATCCGCGCCTTCAGCCACTTCGCGCTGCTGGCGAACCTCGCCGAGGACCTGCACCGCGAACGCCGCCGCGCCGTGCACGTGCGCGCCGGGGAACCGGCACAGGACAGCTCGCTGGCCGCCACCTACCGCAAACTCGACGCCGCCGAACTCGACCCCGCCGAGGTCGCCGCCGCGCTCGACGGCGCCCTCGTCTCCCCGGTGATCACCGCCCACCCCACCGAGACCCGCCGCCGAACCGTCTTCGACGTGCAGAGCCGCATCACCGACCTCATGCGCCGCCGCGAACGCGCCGAGCCCGACGAGCATTCCGACATCGACCTGCAGCTGTGGCGGCAGATCCTCACCCTGTGGCAGACCGCCCTCATCCGGCTCGCCCGCCTCCGCATCCAGGACGAGATCGAGGTCGGCCTGCGGTACTACGACGCCTCCCTGTTCCGCGTCGTCCCGGCCCTCAACGCCGAGGTCCGGCGCGCCCTGCGCGAACGCTGGCCCGGCGTCCCCCTGCTGCCGGACCCGTTGGTGCGCACCGGAACCTGGATCGGCGGCGACCGCGACGGCAACCCCAACGTGACCGCCGAGGTCGTCCACCGCGCCACCGACCGGGCCGCCGCGACCGCCCTCGGCCACCACCTCGCCGAGCTCGAACAGCTCGAGCGGGAACTGTCGATGTCCGCGCGCCTGGTCCGCATCACCGACGACCTCGGCCGGCTCGCCGACGCCTCCGGTGACGACGCCCCGTCGCGCGCCGACGAACCGTACCGCCGCGCGCTGCGCGGCATCCGCGGCCGCCTGACCGCCACCGCGGCACGACTGCTGGACGAACCGCCCCCGCACGCGCTGCCGAGCCCACTGGCCGGCTACGACACGCCCGCCGACCTGCTCGCCGACCTCGACATCCTCGACGTCGCCCTGCGCGCCGGCGGCGGCGCCGCCCTCGCCGACGACCGGCTCGCGCACGTCCGCGGCGCCGTCGAGGCCTTCGGCTTCCACCTCGCCTCCCTCGACCTGCGGCAGAACTCCGAGGTGCACGGCCGGGTGATCGCCGAACTGCTCGCCTGGGCGGGCGTCACCGACGACTATCCAACCCTGCCCGAGGACGAGAAGGTCGCCCTGCTCGCCGCGGAGTTGCGCACCCGTCGGCCCCTCAGCGCGCCCGGCGCGCGGCTCGGCGCCGACACCACCCGCGAACTCGGCGTGCTGCGCGCCGCCGCCGACGCCGTCGCGCGCCTCGGACCCCAGGCGGTGCCGCACTACATCGTCAGCATGTGCGGGTCGGTGTCCGATCTGCTCGAGGCCGTGATCCTGCTCGACGAGGTCGGTCTCGTCGAGCACGACGTCGCGGGACCGCGCTGCCCGGTCGCGGTGATCCCGCTGTTCGAGACCATCGACGATTTGAGGCACGGCGCCGAGATCCTCACCGCCGCCCTTGCCGTCCCCGAGTTCCGCAACCTCGTCGACGCCGCCGGCGGCGTGCAGGAGGTCATGCTGGGCTACTCGGATTCGAACAAGGACGGCGGGTACCTCGCCGCGAACTGGGCGCTGTACCGGGCCGAACTCGACCTGGTGGAGGCCGCGCGCACCGCCGGGATCCGGCTGCGCCTGTTCCACGGCCGCGGCGGCACCGTCGGCCGCGGCGGTGGCCCGAGCTACGACGCGATCCTCGCGCAGCCGCCCGGGGCCGTCGCCGGCTCGCTGCGGCTGACCGAGCAGGGCGAGGTGATCGCCGCGAAGTACGCCGAGCCGAAGCTGGCGCGCCGCAACCTCGAATCACTCGTCGCCGCGACCCTCGAGTCCACCCTCCTCGACGTCGAGGGACTCGGCAGCGACGCCGCCCCGGCGTACGCGGTGCTCGACGAGCTCGCCGAACTCGCCCGCACCGCCTACAGCGACCTGGTACACGAGACCCCCGGCTTCGTCGAGTACTTCCGGACCGCCACGCCGGTCGCGGAGATCGGGGCCCTGAACATCGGCAGCCGGCCCACCTCCCGCAAGCCGACGTCGTCGATCGCCGACCTGCGGGCGATCCCCTGGGTGCTGGCGTGGACCCAGTCCCGGGTCATGCTGCCCGGCTGGTACGGCACCGGCACCGCCGTCGAGACCTGGATCGGCGGCGACGACGAGCGTCTGGCCACCCTCACCGGCCTGTACCGCCGCTGGCCGTTCTTCCGCACCGTGCTGTCCAACATGGCGATGGTGCTGGCCAAGTCCGACCTCGGTCTCGCGGCGCGCTACGCCGAGCTGGTGCCCGATCCCGATCTGCGGCACCGGGTGTTCGACAAGATCACCGCCGAACACGACCGCACCGTGCGCACCTACCTGGCGATCACCGGTCACCCCGACCTGACCGCGGACAACCCGGCGCTGGCCCGATCGGTGCACAACCGCTTCCCGTACCTCGAGCCGCTGAACCACCTGCAGGTCGAACTGTTGCGCCGATTCCGCGCGGGCGAGGACACCGACCGGGTCCGCCGCGGCATCCAGCTGACGATGAACGGGCTCGCGACCGCGCTGCGCAACAGCGGCTAGCGGCGGGGTGACAGCGGCCGAACGCCGGGGCCCCGTGCCCGCTCAGCGGGAAGACGGCGCCCCGCACGGCCGTGAGCCCGCTACAACGGGACAGGTGACACACGACCGCGAACAGATCATCGAACGGCTCGCCGAGCTCGCCGCCGCCCTCGACCGCCGCGACTGGGAGGCCCTCGGGGCCGCCTTCACCGACTCTGCCACCGGCTACGGTGCCGCGGGCCGCGACGGCATCGTCGCCGTGGTCCGCGCGCACCTCGGTGGCTGCGGACCGTCGCAGCATCTGCTGGGCAACCACCGTGTCGAGGTCGACGGCGACCGGGCCCGGTCACTGACGTATGCCCGCGTCCACCATCAGGGCGCGGGTCCGGCCGCCGGAGCGAGTTACGAGTGTTTCGGCGAATACGACGATCGGTGGACCCGCACCCGGGACGGCTGGCGCCTGACCTCCCGCACCTTCACCGTGTCCCACGACCTCGGCGACGCCGCCGTGCTCAGGCCCGGCTGACCTCCGGACCGCGCCGCGGTCCCGGCAGCGGCGGGAGTCAGGGCGTGACGATCGCGAAGTCCGGATCCACCGGTGCGAGCACCTCGAAGAGCCGGCCCGCCACCGTCGGGTCGCCCGTCACCGCGATCGTCCCGTCCGCGAGGGCCGTCGCCGGATCCAGCTGCCCGGTGAGCGCACCGATCAGCGCGCGGCGGGTGAGGGTGAACACCGTGCTGCCCGGCAGCGGCGCGTCGACGGTCCGGTGGTTGAGCACGCCGTGCCGCAGCTCCGTGAGATACGTGATCCCGAGGTCGGTGAGGATCCACGAGATCACGAGCCGCAGGTCCCACGCGCGCGGCCCGTCCACCCGCACGGCCAGGCTGTCGAAGAGCTGCGGGACGGTCAGCGCATCGAGGAAGTCGCCCGAGGACTGCACGGGCGAGCCGAAGATCCCGTCGCGGAGCTCCTTCGCGCCGGCCAGGTAGATGCAGCGCCAGGTGCCGTTCTCGGAGCCGTACGCGAGTTGCTCCATCGCGTCGGCCTGCAGGGCCCGGGCGGCCTGGTCGGTGTCGTCGGTGAACAGCAGATGCTTGCAGACCTCGAGCACCCAGCGGTAGTCGCCCTCCTCGAAGGCGTCCCGCGCGACGGCGAGGGCGGCGTCGGCGCCGCCCATGGCGTCGACGTACCGGCGGGCTGCCTCGACCGGGGGATGGGCCCACAGGTTGGCGGGATTGCCGTCGTACCACCCCATGTACCGCTGGTAGATCGCCTTGACGTTGTGGCTCACCGAGCCGTAGTAGCCGTGGGTGTGCCACGCGGCCGCCAGGGCCGGGGGCATCTCGAACCGCTCGGCGATCTCCGCGCCCACGAGCCCCTGGTTCATCATCCGCAGCGTCTGATCGTGCAGGTACAGGTACATGTCGCGCTGCACGGACAGGAATTCGAGCGCACGTTCGCGGCCCCACGTCGGCCAGTGGTGCGAGGCGAACACGACGTCGAGCGCGTCGCCCCACAGGCCGATCGTCTCGTTGAGGTAGTGGCCCCAGGCGTGCGCGTCGCGCACCACCGCGCCGCGCAGCGTGAGGATGTTGTGCATGGTGTGGGTGGCGTTCTCCGCCGCGCACAGGGCACGCCGATCGGGGAACCAGATGTTCATCTCGGCCGGGGCCTCGGTGCCGGGGGTGAGCTGGAAGACCATCCGCACCCCGTCGACGGTGAGTTCCTGCCCGGTCGCGGTGATGTCGACGGTCGGCGCGATGAGCGTGACGGTGCCGGCCGAGGTGGTCTGGCCCAGCCCGGCCCCGATCTGACCGGCCGGACCCTTCTCGAGCGCCGCGCCGTACATGTAGCCCGAGCGGCGCGACATCGCCGTGCCGGCGAAGAGGTTCTCCGCCACCGCGTGTTCGAGGAACCCGGCCGGGGCGACGACGGGGACCGTCCCGGCCTCGACGAGCCCCGGGTCGAGCACACCCTTGACACCGCCGAAGTGGTCGACGTGGGAGTGGGTGTAGATCATCCCGGAGACGGGTCGGTCGCCGCGGTACCCGCGGTACAGGGCCAGGGCGGCCGCGGCGGTCTCCGCGCTGATCAGGGGGTCGATCACGATCACCCCGGCCTCACCCTCGACGACGGTCATCACCGACAGGTCGAATCCGCGCAGCTGGTAGATCCCCGGCACCACCTCGAACAGGCCGTCCTCGGCGAGCAGCCGTCCCTGCCGCCACAGGCTCGGATGCGCCGTCTCCGGCGCGGACCCGTCCAGGAACGCGTAGGCGTCGAGGTCCCACACCACCCGCCCGTCCGCGCCGGTGATCCGCCGCTGCTCGCTGCGGCCGACGAACCCGCGCGTCACGTCCTCGGAATCCTGCCCGTCGTCCGCGGGCAGCGCGGCCGCCGCGGCCTGCAGGTTCCGCCGGGTCGTCTCGCTGGCACCGCCTGCGTTCATGACGCCGCCCTCCTCGGAATCTCGGCTGTGTCGAGGGTACGGTCGGCCCGTCGCGGCGGGTGCACGGAATCGGGGAATCCGCCGCCGGCGCTGCCCGCCGCCGGCGAGGCGGCCGGACCCGTGCAGACGGAGCGTGCGGCTCCGGCGTGCGCGGGCGCAGTCACCGATCCGGACCGTCGGCCTCGTCCAGTTCGACGCGGGCAGCGGTGCCCGCCGCCTCCACGGTCGGATGCGCGTGCGCGAGCAAGGCCTCGTCCCCGGCGGCGACGAGCACGTCGCGGACCACCCCGCTGTCGCGGGCCGGGTACAGACGGATTCCGCGGTGGCCGAGGGCGTCGGCGAGCCGGCCCAGCACCTGTGCGGTGTTCAGCGGTACTCGTCGGCGAGGTCGAGGTAGCCGTCCCAGCGGGGCAGGGCGCGGCCGGCGAGCACGGCGTCGAGCCGGTCGAGATAGTACTGCCAGCCGGGACCGACCTCCGAGGTCTCCGACCGCGGTACGTGCCGGTGGGAGAACTCGAGCGTGGTGACGACACCGACCTGCTTCAAGGTGACCTCGAGATGCCACCCGTCCTGGTCGACGCCGAGCTCGTGGGGTGGATCGCAGCGCAGGATCCGCACGTCCGTCGTCGCCGTGTCGTGCTCGTCGGTCATCGTCAGCCGCACCCGTCCGGAGGTGGGGTCGCCCGTCCACCGTCCGTACCAGCGTTCGAGCCGGTCCGACTCGGTCAACGCCGCCCACACCTCGCCCACCGGCAGCGCGAAACTGCGCACGTAGTGCAGGGTCACGAGCGAGGACCCGTCCGGACAGCCGTGCTCGGGACGGATCTCGCCGAGGACGGTGGTCGGGGTGCTCATCGAACGCTCCTTTCCACGCAGTGCTGTCCCCATTGTGATCCGCCGGGTGTCACCCTGCCGGGTTCGGGGTCGGACCGACTCGGCGGGGAACCGCCGGGGCGGCCGCGGCGTCGAACGAGGCAGGGAACACCACAGGGGAGGAGCCCCACCATGGACCGTAGGACGGTGCGCTGCAGCCGTGCCCGCTTCACCGGGCTGCCCACGACCCGCAACCCGAGCTGGACCGCGCGCCTGCGCTGCGGCGTGACCGACGGCTGCCGGCCCCCGGATCCACGGGCGGGCGAGCCCGACCGGGACGGACCGTGGCGGTGACGGTCAGTCGGCGGGCAGTGCCGCGGCGGCCTCCGCATCGAGGAACCACACGGTCTGCTCGCGGCCCCACGCCCCGGCCGCCGGGACGTCCACCGGGGCGGCGCCGCCCACCGCGGCCGCGACGGCCTCGGCCTTGGCCGCACCGGTGACGAGCAGCCACACCTGCCGGGCGCGACGGATCGCGGGAAGGGTGAGCGTGACCCGCGCGGCGGGCGGCTTGGGGGAGTCCTCGACGCCGACGACGAAGCGGTCCTGCTCGCGCACCGCGTCGGTGTGCGGGAACAGGGAGTTGATGTGGCCCTCGCCGCCCATGCCCAGCAGGTGCACGTCGAACTCGGGGGTCGTGCCGTCGGGGGAGTTCGCGGCGAGCACCTCCTCGTACGTGCGCGCCGCCGAGTCGGGGGAACCGGCCCCGGCCTCGTCGAGGGTGGGCATCGCGTGCACCCGCGCCGGATCGAGCGGCACGTGGTCGAGCAGCGCCGCGCGCGCCTGGACCTCGTTGCGCTCCGGGTCGCCCGGCGGCAGATATCGCTCGTCGCCGAAGTACACGTCGACCGCGGACCAGTCGATCCCACCGGGGGCACGCAGGACCGCATCGAGCACGGCGATGCCGGTGCCGCCCCCGGTGAGCACCACCGACGCGCGGCCGCGGGCGTGCTGCGCGGCGACCACGGCCTCGACGAAGGCTGCGGCGGCCGCTCGCGCGACGTCGTCGCCCGTCTCGCAGCGCCGCACGCGGACGTTCTGGGAAGTGTCGTGCACGTCAGACATACTCCACCTTGGACAGTGCGGTCAGGGCCGAGTGGTACACCTCGTCGGGGTCGAGCCGCCGCAGTTCCTCGGCGAGGCATTCCGAGGAGTCGCGGCGTGCGAGCGTGATCAGCGAATCGGGTTTACCGGTGCGCCGCAACGTCGCGACACGCCCGTCCTGGGGCCGCTCGAGCGAGATCGTCTGGGTGCGGGTGCGCAGTTCGACCCGCAGATCGCCCACCGCGCGCTGGACCGGGCCGTCGATCCGGCTCGCGAGCCAGCCCGCGAGCAGATCCACCGCGGGTTCGCTGCCGAGCCCCGACACCAGCGCCGACTCGATCGGCTCGAACGGCGGCTGGTCGAGCGCGGAGACGAGCAACGCCCGCCAGTAGGTGATCCGGCCCCACGCGAGGTCGGTGTCGCCGGGGGTGTAGCCGGGCAGCCGGGAGACGATCTCGGCCATGGGGCGCGACGAGTTCGTCGCGTCCGTCAGGCGACGCACGGCGAGCCGGCCCACCGGATCCGCCGCGGGCACCTCCGGGGGCGTGTTCGGCCACCACACCACCACCGGGGTGTCCGGCAGCAGGAACGGCACGATCACCGATTCCTGGTGGTCGGCGAGCGGGCCGTGCAACGCGAGGATCAGCACCTCCGAGGCGCCGGCGTCGCCGCCGATGCGGATCTCCGCATCCATGCGCGGTTCGCCGCCCGCGCGGCCGCGGCCGACGACGATCACACGGCACGGATGCTCCCGCGACGCCCCGATGGCCGCGGTGATCGCGGCCTCGAGTCCGCGCGGACCGTCGGTGCACACCACCAGCGTGAGCACGCGCCCCTGCGTGACGATGCCCCCGGTCTGCCGCAGCTGGACCAGCTGCTTGCTGATGTCGATCGCGGTCGCGTTGCGCAACTGCATTCTCACGGGCGTCTCCATTCGCGGCCCGAGCGACGGAGCATCTCGTCGGCTGCCGACGGTCCCCAGGTGCCGGCCTCGTACGGTTCGGGCTTACCGTGTGCCGCCCAGTGCTCGAGCACCGGGTCGAGGATCTTCCACGACAGCTCGACCTCGTCGTCGACGGGGAAGAGGGACGGCACGCCGAGCAGCACATCGAGGATGAGCCGCTCGTACGCCTCGGGGGAGGACTCGGTGAACGCCTGGCCGTAGCTGAAGTCCATGTTGACGTCGCGGACCTCCATGCCCGACCCGGGCACCTTGGAGCCGAAGCGGAGGGTGACCCCCTCGTCCGGCTGCACCCGGATCACGAGTGCGTTCTGGCCGAGCTCGGTGGTCATCGTCTGATCGAACGGCAGGTGCGGGGCCCGCTTGAACACGATCGCGATCTCGGTGACGCGCCGGCCCAGGCGCTTGCCGGTGCGCAGGTAGAACGGCACTCCGGCCCAGCGGCGGGTGTCGATCTCGCACGTGATCGCCGCGTACGTCTCGGTGGTCGAGTCGGCCGCGAAGCCCTGCTCCTCGTGCAGGCCGACGACCTGACCGCCGTTCTGCCAGCCCGCGATGTACTGGCCGCGGGCGGTGGTCTCGTCGAGGGGCTCGGCGAGCCTGGTCGCGGAGAGCACCTTGATCTTCTCCGCCCGCAACTCGGCCGGGTCGAAGCTGATCGGTTCCTCCATGGCGATGAACGCGAGCAGCTGCAACAGGTGGTTCTGGATCACGTCCCGGGCGGCGCCGATGCCGTCGTAATAGCCGGCGCGGCCGCCGAGGCCGATGTCCTCGGCCATCGTGATCTGGACATGGTCGACGTAGTGCGCGTTCCACAGCGGGTCGAACAGCTGGTTCGCGAACCGCAACGCCAGGATGTTCTGCACCGTCTCCTTGCCGAGGTAGTGGTCGATGCGGAACACCGCCTCCTCGGGGAACACCTCGGCGACCAGCCGGTTCAGCTCCCGGGCGCTCGTCAGGTCGTGGCCGAACGGCTTCTCGATGATCACGCGGCTCCACGTGCCCTCCCGCGCGATCGCGAGCCCGGACTGCTTCAGCTGCGCCGACACCACCGGGAACGCATTCGGCGGGATGGAGAGGTAGAAGGCGTGGTTGCCGCCCGTGCCGCGGGCCTTGTCCAGTTCGGCGAGCGTCGACGCGAGTTCGGCGAACGCGGCGTCGTCGTCGAAGCTGCCCTGCACGAAGCGAATGCCCTCGGCCAGGCGGTTCCACACCTCCTCGCGGAATTTGGTGCGCGAGTTGGCCTTCACCGCGTCGTGGACGACCCGGCCGAAGTCCTCGTCGACCCAGTCCCGCCGGGCGAAGCCGACGAGCGCGAACCCGGGCGGCAGCAGGCCGCGGTTGGCCAGGTCGTACACCGCCGGCATCAGCTTGCGGCGGGCCAGGTCACCGGTGACCCCGAAGATCACCAGGGCGCACGGCCCGGCGATCCGGGGCAGCCGCCGATCGCGCTCGTCCCGGAGTGGGTTGACCCACGCCGCCGTCTCGGGTTCGCGCACCGCGTCAGCTCTTCGCGCCGTGCGCGATCAGCTGCTCGGAGGTGGCGGCGAGCAGCTCGTTCCAGGACACCTCGAACTTCTCGACGCCCTCGTCCTCGAGCTTGCGGAACACCTCGGGCAGGTTCACCCCGATCGTCGACAGCGCGGAGAACACGTTCGCGGCGGCCTTCTCGGTGCCGGTGACCGTGTCGCCGGTGACTTCCCCATGGTCGGCGACGGCCTCGAGGGTCTTCTCCGGCATGGTGTTGACCGTGTGCGGGGCGACCAGCTCGGTGACGTACAGGGTGTCCGAGTACTCCGGGTTCTTCACCCCGGTCGACGCCCACAGAGCGCGCTGCGGCCGCGCCCCGGCGGCGGCGAGCTGCTCGAACCGGGCACCCGACTCGAACGCCCGGCGGTACGCCGCGTACGCCAGGCGGGCGTTGGCGACGCCGGCCTTACCGCGCAGCGCGAGGGCCTCGGGGGTGCCGATGGCCTCGAGCCGCGCGTCGATCTCGGTGTCGACGCGGGAGACGAAGAACGAGGCCACCGAGTGGATCGTCGACAGGTCGTGGCCGGCCGACTTGGCGGCGGTCAGGCCGTCGAGGTAGGCCTCGATGACCCGCTCGTAGCGCTCGACCGAGAAGATCAGCGTCACGTTCACGCTGATGCCCTCGCCGATCACGCGGGCGATGGCGGGCAGGCCGGCCACCGTCGCGGGGATCTTGATGAGCAGGTTGGGGCGGTCCACGATGCGCCACAGCTCGATCGCCTGCTGCACGGTCGCGTCGGTGGAATGCGCCAGCCGCGGGTCGACCTCGATGGAGACGCGGCCGTCGACGCCGCCGGTGGCCTCGAACACCGGGGCCAGGACGTCGCACGCGGCGCGCACGTCGTCGGTGGTGACGGTGCGGATGGTGGTGTCCACGTCGGCGCCGGCCAGGGCGAGCTCACGGACCTGGGCGTCGTAGACGTGACCCTTGCTGAGCGCGGCCTGGAAGATCGACGGGTTGGTGGTCACGCCCACCACGCTGCGGGTGGCGATCAGCTCGGCAAGGTTGCCGGACTCGATGCGGTCCCGGGAGAGGTCGTCGAGCCACACGGACACACCGGCGGCCGAGAGCTGGGCGAGGTTCTCGTTCTGGGTTACCTGCTGGGTCATCGGGATCATCCCTTCACTCGGGTCAGCGAGCGGCGGGCGGCGTCGACGACGGCCTCGGCGGTGATGCCGAACTCGCGGAACAGGGTCTTGTGGTCGGCGGAGGCGCCGAAGTGCTCGAGCGAAACGGCCTCACCGGCGTCGCCGAGCAGGCGGTACCACGGCATCGCCAGGCCGGCCTCGACGGAGACGCGGGCACGCACCGCCGGCGGCAGCACCGCGTCGCGGTACGCCTGGTCCTGCTCGAGGAACCAGTCGAGGACCGGCACCGACACCACGCGGGTGGGGACGCCGTCGGCCTCGAGGACCTCGCGGGCCGCGACGGCGAGCTGCAACTCCGAGCCGGTGCCGAGCAGCACCACCTCCGGGGTGCCGCTCGACGCCTCGGCCAGCACGTACGCGCCGCGGGCCAGGCCCTCGGCGGCCTTCTCGCGGGTGCCCTCCAGCACCGGCACGTCCTGGCGGGTCAGGGCCAGGGCGGTCGGGCCGGTCTTGTTCTCCAGCGCGGCGGCCCACGCGAACGAGGTCTCGTTCGCGTCGCCGGGGCGGATCACGGCCAGGTTGGGGATGGCGCGCAGCGCCGTGAGGTGCTCGACCGGCTGGTGCGTCGGGCCGTCCTCGCCGAGGCCGATCGAGTCGTGGGTCCACACGTAGATCGCCGGGGTCTGCATGAGCGCGGCGAGCCGCACCGCGGGACGCATGTAGTCGCTGAACACCAGGAAGGTGCCGCCGTAGGGGCGGGTCGGGCCGTGCAGGGCGATGCCGTTGAGGATCGAACCCATCGCGTGCTCGCGCACGCCGAAGTGCAGCGTCCGCCCGTACGGCTGGGCGTTCCAGTCCTTCGTGGAGATCGACACCGGGCCGAACGAATCCGAGCCGGGGATCGTGGTGTTGTTCGAGCCCGCCAGGTCCGCCGAACCGCCCCACAGCTCGGGCAGCACCGGACCGAGCGCGGCGAGGGCGCTGCCGGACGCCTTGCGGGTGGCCGGGCCCTTGGCGGCCGGCTCGTAGGTGGGCAGCGCCTCGGTCCAGCCGGCCGGGAAGTCCCCGGACTGCAACCGGTCGAACAGCTCCTTGCGCTGCGGCTCCCGGCCCGCCCACGCGTCGAACTCGGCCTGCCATGCGGTGCGGGCCGCCGCGCCGCGCTCGACGACGGCGCGGGTGTGCTCGATCACGGCCGGGTCGACGTCGAAGTGCTTGGCGGGGTCGAAGCCGAGGGCGGTCTTGACGGCGGCGACCTCGTCGGCGCCGAGGGCGGCGCCGTGCACGTCGCCGGTGTTCATCTTGGTCGGCGCCGGGTAGCCGATGATGGTGCGCAGCACGACGAGCGACGGCTTGTCGGTGACGGCCTTGGCGGCCTCGACGGCGTCGAGGATCGCGGTGACGTTCTCGCCGCCCTCGACGGTCTGCACGTGCCAGCCGTACGCCTCGTAGCGCTTGGCGACGTCCTCACCGAGCGCGATCGCCGTGTCGTGCTCGATGGAGATCTTGTTGTCGTCGTAGAAGACGATCAGGTTGCCGAGCTGCTGCACGCCCGCGAGGGACGAGGCCTCCGACGTCACGCCCTCCTCGATGTCGCCGTCGGAGGCGAGGACGTAGACGTGGTGGTCGAACGGGCTCGCGCCGGTCGCCGCGTCCGGGTCGAACAGGCCGCGTTCGCGGCGCGCCGCCATCGCCATGCCCACGGCGGAGGCCAGGCCCTGCCCGAGCGGGCCGGTGGTCATCTCCACCCCCGCGGTGTGCCCGAACTCGGGGTGGCCGGGGGTCTTCGAACCCCACGTGCGCAGCGCCTCGAGGTCGGCGAGCTCGAGCCCGTAGCCCGACAGGTACAGCTGGATGTAGAGGGTCAGGCTCGAGTGCCCGCACGAGAGCACGAACCGGTCCCGTCCCACCCAGTGCGGGTCGGTCGGGTCGTGCCGCATCACCCTCTGGAACAGCGTGTAGGCCACCGGGGCCAGGCTCATCGCCGTGCCGGGGTGTCCGTTACCCACCTTCTGGACCGCGTCGGCGGCGAGCACGCGGGCGGTGTCGACGGCCTTGGTGTCGAGGTCGGTCCAGTCGGCGGGGTGCACTGCCTGGGTGAGAGAGCGGATCTCGTCTGTGATCGACACGAGCAGAAGTCTCCTGACATGGGTATACGGGGAGCGTGCGGGCGCGAAAGCCTCGAGCGCCCCTCCAGAGTAATGTGCTGCGCTTTGCGGGTCGATTCGGTCCGGGCCTGCGCGACGTCTACCATCGTTCGTAGTAGGGCGACGGCGAGCGAAGGTGCGTAATCGCGTGGTGCAAGGAGACAGGGTGCGGACAGGGCAACGGCCGGGAGGACACGGCTTCGGCGCCCCCGAGACACCCCGGGCGCCTCGCCCCGACACGGTGTGGGGACGCGTTTCGGGCACGGTGCTCGCCTATATCGCGCTGACCAAGCCGCGCGTGATCGAGCTGCTGCTGGTGGCGACCATCCCGGCGATGCTCTTCGCCGACCGCGGCGAGGTCGACCTGGTGCTCATCCTGAGCACCCTGTTCGGCGGGTGGATGGGCGCGGCCAGCGCGAATGCGCTGAACTGTGTCGTCGACGCCGACATCGACAAGGTGATGAAACGGACGGCGCTGCGGCCGCTGGCCCGGCAGGCCGTCCCGACCCGGCACGCGTTCGTGTTCGGCATGGTGCTCGGCGTCGTGTCGTTCCTGTGGCTGTGGTGGCGGGCGAACCTGCTCGCCGGCCTGCTCGTCGTTGCCACGATCGCCTTCTACGTGCTGGTCTACACGATGGTCCTCAAGCGCAGGACCTGGCAGAACGTGGTGTGGGGCGGAGCCGCCGGGTGCATGCCGGTGATGGTCGGCTGGGCCGCGGTCACCGGCTCGCTGAGCTGGGAACCGATCGTGCTGTTCCTGGTGATCTTCTTCTGGACGCCGCCGCACACGTGGGCCCTGGCGATGCGCTACAAGGAGGACTACAAGGCCGCCGGCGTGCCCATGCTGCCCGTGATCGCGAGCGAGCAGCACGTCACCAAGCAGATCCTGCTCTACACGTGGGCGACCGTCCTGGCGACGCTGGTGCTCGTGCCGGCCGCCGGCCTGGTGTACGCGGTGGTGACCGTCGCCGCGGGCGCGTGGTTCCTGCTCGTCGCGCACCAGCTGTACCGCAGCGTCCGGGGCGGAGCGGCGGTCAAGCCGCTCAAGCTGTTCCTGCAGTCCAACAACTACCTCGCCCTGGTGTGCCTGGGCCTGGCCGTGGACTCGGTGCTCGACCTGCGCACCGTCGCCTCGTTCTTCTGATCCGCGTCAGCGTCCGCGCCGGGGCCGAGCGAATGTATCGTCCGCTGCCGCTGAGCGACGGAACGATACATTCGCTCGGGGCGGGCCTCAGGGGACCAGCACAATCGAGCCGGTCGTGCGGCGGGCCTCGAGGTCCCGGTGTGCCTGCTCCGCTTGCGCCAGCGGATACCGGGCGCCGACACGGACGGTCAGGGTGCCGTCGGCGACGGCGGCGAACACGTCGCCCGCCCGCCACATCAGCTCCTCGCGCGTTCGCACGTGGTGCGCGAGGGTGGGGCGGGTGACGTACAGCGAGCCGGCCGGGTTGAGTCGCTGCAGGTCGAACGGCGGCACCGGGCCGCTGGCGGCGCCGAACAGCGCCAGCGTGCCGCGGATGCGCAGCGATGCGAGCGACGACTCGAACGTGGCGGCGCCGACCCCGTCGTAGACGGCCGCGACGCCCTCCCCGCCGGTGAGGTCACGGACCCGCTCGGCGAGGTCGTCGGTGTAGCGCAGCACCTCGGCCGCGCCCGCCTCCCGCGACAGGGTCTCCTTCTCGTCGGTGGAGACGGTCGTGATCACCCGCACGTCCTTCGCGGCGGCGAGCTGGGTGAGCAGCAGGCCCACGCCGCCGGCGCCCGCGTGCACCAGCACCGTCTCGCCGGGCTGCGCCGGATACGTCGAATTCAGCAGGTAGTGCGCGGTCATGCCCTGGAGCAGCGCCGACGCGGCCTGCTCGGCGGGAACGGGGTCGGGCACCGGTACGGCCACCGCCGCCGGCACGAGCACCTGTTCCGCGTAGGAACCGTCGGCCGACGCCCAGCTCACCCGGTCGCCGACCCCCACGTCGGCCACGCCCTCACCCACCGCGACGACGCGGCCGGTGCCCTCGGTCCCGGGGACGTACGGCAGCTCCCGCGGGTACAGCCCGGTGCGGAAGTAGGTGTCGATGAAGTTGATGCCCACGGCGTCGGTCCGTACCAGCAGCTGACCTGGGCCGGGCTCGGGAGCCGGGAGGTCGACGAGGGTGAGCACCTCGGGGCCGCCGAACCGTGCCACTTCGATTGCGCGCATGCGTTCACAGTATTCTGCAGGCATGAGCGCCGATACTCAGGTCGTGGCCGCACCGGCCGACATCGTGAAGTCCTTCCGCAGCTTCGTCGCCGCGCACGGCGGCTCCGCCAAGGCGGTGCTGCAGCCGGTCGCGCGGGGCGCGGTGCGCATCACCCTCGTCGCCGAGGACGGGGTGCTCGGCGACCGGGTGGTGCGGGATCTCGCCACCGCGCACGCCGTGGTCCAGGCGTTGCCGGACGTCACCGTCTCGGAGTGGGACCGGGAGGTGACCAGCATCGCGACCCCGCAGCAGGGCCACTGGAAGAAGATGGCCGGCTGGGTGGCCAACCAGACCCGGTTCCCGCGGGCGCGCAACGAGCGCTGACCGATCCTCGAAACGGCTCCGGGGGCCGCCCGTCACGGGCGGCCCCCGGAGCCGTTTCGCCGTATCGCGTGCGCCGGCGTCAGACGGTGACCGGTTCGCGGACCGGTTCGGTGGTGCGGACCCGCCCGGCCGCCCACACCGCCGCCGTGGCGGCCGTGCACAGCCCGGCACCGGCGACGTGCACGGCGACGAGTGCGGCGGGCACGTCGGTGAAGTACTGCACGACCCCGACCAGGGCCTGGGCGACGACGAGAGCGAGCAGCACGTGCAGGCGCTTCTTCACCGGATGGGGGGCGGCGACGGCGTACAGCGCGAAGGCCAGGCCGACGAGCAGGCCGAGGTATCCGACGAGCAGCTCGGCGTGCAGGTGCACCAGCGACTCGATGTCCATCTCGAGGCGCGGCACCGGCCTGTCGGCGCTCTTGTCGCCGGCGTGCGGGCCGGCGCCGGTGACCATCGTGCCCGCGACGAGCACCCCGGCGAGCAGCGCAGCGGACAGGGCGGTGAGGGTCCGCAGCGGGCGGGGGATCGTCTCTACGACCACCCCGTCGTCGGGCTCGCCGACCTTCGCGTACAGCAGCACCGCGAGCCACACCATCAGCATCGACGCCAGCAGGTGCACCGCCACGGTCCACCAGGCCAGGCCGGCGAGCACGGTGATGCCGCCGATGACGGCCTGCAGGACGGTGCCGGCGGGCATCAGCCAGGCATAGGTGAGGACCTCGCGGCGGCGCCGGGCGCGGGTCACGGCCAGCACGACCGCCGCGGCGGAGGCGACGACGACGAAGGTCAGCAGCCGGTTGCCGAACTCGACGACCTGGTGCAGGGTGGCGACCTCCTCGGACACGCCGACGGGCACGAAGCTGCCCGGGAAGCACTGCGGCCAGGTGGGGCACCCCAGGCCGGACGCGGTCACGCGGACGATCGACCCGGTCACGGCGATACCGCCCTGGGTCAGGATCGCGATCAGCGCGAGCAGCCGCTGGGTCCGCAGGGACGGCAGGGGCAGACGGTCGACAAGGCTCAGAAAGCCGCGATACAGCACATGACGATGGTACGGGCCGGTCCACTACAGGCTGTAGTGGGGTGGGGTGCCGGGTCAGACGAAGCGGAACAGCCGGCTCGCCAGGAAGCCGCCGACGGCCGCCCACGCGCCGAGGATCGCGACGGCCAGCCAGTCGATGCCGCCGCGCAGCGCGTCGTCGAGGGCGAGGGCGAGCGCCCCCGACGGAACCAGGCGGGCCACGTGCACCACCGCCTCGTGCAGGCCGTCGCCGGCGAGGACGACGCTGCCGATGCCGAGCAGCACGAACCAGATGATGTTGGCCAGGGCCAGCACGATCTCGGCGCGCAGCGTGCCGCCGAGCAGCAGGCCCAGCGTCGCGAACGTCACGGTCCCCAGCGCGATGACGACGGCCCCGAGGAGCAGCCCGACCGGCTCGGGGCGCCAGCCGAGGGCGAGGCCGATGCCGCCCAGCAGAATCGATTGCAGCGCCACGACGAGCGCGACCGCGCCGCTCTTGCCTGCGATGATGCCCCACTTCGGCAGCGCGGTGGCGCCGAGTCTTTTCAATGCACCGTATCTGCGGTCGAATCCGACCGCGATGGCCTGCCCGGTGAACGCCGTGGACATCACCGCGACCGTCATCACGGCCGGCAGGACCCGGTCGACCCGGGTGGCGCCGAGGTCGCCGATCGGGAGCAGGGTGAGCCCGATCAGCAGGGTGATCGGGATGAACATCGTCAGCAGCAGCTGCTCGCCGTTGCGCAGCAGCAGCAGCAGTTCCATGCGGGTCTGCGCGGCGAGCATCGCCGCCGGGGCGTTCGGCCGGGGCCGCGGGCTGAAGGTGCCGGGGGCGAACCGGTTGGCCGCCAGCCGCTCGTGCGACATGCTCATCCTCGGATCTCCCGTCCGGTCAGGTCCAGGAACACGTCCTCGAGGCTGCGCTGGTCCACCCGGATCTCGCTGGCCAGGACGCCCTGGTCCGCGCACCACGACGCGGCCACCGCGACGACCTGCGGATCGATGGGGCCCTCCACCAGGTACCGGCCGGGACCGGCCTCGCGCACCCGGAACGTGTCCGGCAGGGCGGCGCGCAGGGGAGCGAGGTCCAGACCCGCGGCGGCGGTGAGCCACAACTGGCCCTCCGCGCCGGTGCGGGCGACCTCGGCGGGGGTACCGGCGGCCACGATCCGGCCGTGATCGATGATGACGACCTCGTCGGCGAGCTCCTCGGCCTCGTCCATCAGGTGCGTGGTGAGCAGCACCGCGACTCCGTCGCGCCGCAGGGCGTCGATCAGTTCCCAGACCAGCAACCGCGCCTGCGCGTCCAGACCTGCGGTCGGCTCGTCGAGGAAGACGAGTTCCGGCCGGCCGACGAGCGCGCACGCCAGCGCGAGCCGCTGCTGCTGCCCGCCGGACAGCCGCCGGTACGGGGTGCGGCGGGCCTCCTCGAGCCCGAGGCTGCGCAGCAGCCAGGCCGGATCCAGCGGATCCGCGGAATAGGCAGCCACCAGGTCGAGCATCTCCCCGGCCTTGGACCCCGGGTAGGCGCCGCCGCCCTGCAGCATGACCCCGATCCGCGGGCGCAGGGCCTCGGAGTCGGCGATCGGGTCGAGCCCGAGGACGCGCACGGTGCCGGAATCGGGTGCGACGAAGCCCTCGCACATCTCCACGGTGGTGGTCTTGCCGGCACCGTTGGGGCCGAGCAGCGCGAGTACCTGGGCGCGTTCGACGGTCAGGTCGAGACCGTCGACCGCGGTGAGGTCGCCGAATCGCTTGACGACGCCCTCCAGGCGTACGGCGGGTGGCGCAGCGACGGGGGATCTCGAGGTCACGAGGTTCCAGCGTAGGCGCCGGGCGAATCGGCGGGACGCGGTGGTGCGTCCTCCTCGTCGCGCCAGGGCAGCCGGTTGCGGGTGGCGAAGATGGCCAGGCCCACGACGACGACCGTCGCGATGGCCGCCTGGACGATGATGAACGGCTGGTACTCGCCGCCGTTGGGCATGAGGATCACGCTCACCAGCGACGAGAACGCCACCGTGGGGAGCCGGAAGATCGGCCGGGTGGCCCACGCGGCCAGGGGGATCACCGCCCACAGCAGGTACCACGGCTGCACCACCGGGAACAGCAGCACGATCGCGCCGAGGGACACGCCGAGCGCGCCGACGGGATGCAGCCGGCCGGTGAGCACCGCCAACATCATCCGCACCGTCACCAGCGCCGCGATCAGCGCGGCGACGGGCCGGGTGAGCGACAGGATCGCGGTGGTGTGGTCGCCGAGCCCGAGCAGCACCCCGGCCAGGCCGGTGCCCAGGCCGAGCAGCGTCGGGATGGACATCCAGCTGCGCACCTCGGTTGCGGTGCCGAGCGTCTGGGTCCAGCCGAAGCCGAGGCCGCTGCCCCAGCTGACCGCGCCCACGACGACGGCGGCGACCACGGCGAGCAGTGCGGCGGCGGCGGCCACGGCGCGCAGGGTGCCGCCCCAGCGGTGCGCGAGCGCCATCCCGACGAAGCCGAGGGCGAGCAGCGAGGGGACCTTCACCATCGACGACAACGCGATCACGGCGGAACCGGCCAGCAGCCAGGCGAGTGCCCGGCCGCGCAGCGGCCCCGCCGGATCGGGGGTGTGGATGCCGCGCAGCGCGAGCTCGAGACCGGCGAGCATGAGGCCGAGCATCAGGGCCTCGTTGTGGATGCCGGCGACGAGGTGGAACAGCAGCAGCGGGTTGGCCGCGCCGAGCCACAGGGCGCTGACGGAGGCGACGCCGCAGCGGCGCGCGAGCCGCGGCAGCGCCCACACGATCAGCGCGACCCCGGCGAGCGCAGAGACGCGGTGCAGGAAGACCCCGGCGACGATGTTCTCGCCGGTCAGGTCGGTGATGCGCTGCCCCAGCCACAGGATCGCCGGTCCGTAGGGGGCGGGGGTGTCGCGCCAGATGTTGGGCACGGTACGGGTCAGGACGTGGTCGACGCCCAGGGCACCGGCCGGGCCGATCCCGTACGGGTCGAGTCCGCGGGCGGCGATCTCGCTCTGCGCGAGATACGAGTACACATCCTTGCTGAACATCGGGGGTGCCACGATCAACGGCAGGATCCACAGCAGCAGCGTGCGGTCGAGCTGGGAGCGGGTGAGCCGGCGGGGCACCCCGTCCGGGTCGCGGCGGCCGATCGCGAAGCGGCCGAGCAACAGCCACGCGAGGACCACCAGCACGGTGCCGGTCATGGTGAGGGTCAGCGCGGCGCTGGGCATGCGCGCGGGCAGCCCGAGCAGGCGCAGACCCTGGACGGGATTCTGCAGCACCGGCTGCGCGCCGGCGCCGAGCGCGCCGACCGCCATGAGCACGGTGCCCGTCGCGCCGAACAACCGGATCCGGTGCAACTGGGTGGTCTCGGTGGCGTCGAGGCCGCGGCCCTCGAGTTCGTCGCCGTGCAGGATCGCGGCCACGGCCGGGTCGCCGCCGCGGCCGTCGAGTCCGAGGGCACGGCGGCCGAGTTCCACGGCACGGGCTCCGAGGTCCGCGGCGCGGCGGCTCGGCGCCGGGCCGGTCGGGTCGGGTTCCACGGTGGGCGACGGCACCCGAGCAGCGTAGCGGGGCCGGGAACCGGGCCCCGCCGCAGTTAGGTAGGGCACCCTTTGTGGACCGGCCCGGGGAATTCCGTCACACTGGTGTTGTGAAAACGACGTCCGCTGCCCGGGTGCACGAGGAACGCGCAGGTCACACGCCTGTCGCCGCGTTCCCGGTCACCCAGGCGCCGGGCACGCACGAGGGCCAGACCCGGGCGGCGGTGGTGCAGCTGCTGCTCGAGGAGGGTCCGATCACGGCCACCGAGATCGGTGCCCGGCTCGGCCTGAGCGCGGCCGGGGTGCGCCGCCACCTCGACGCCCTCATCGACACCGGCGAGGCCCAGGCTGCTCCGCCGCCGCGGCGGGAGGGCCGGGGACGGGGACGGCCGGCGCGCCGATTCCAGCTCACCGCGGTGGGCCGGGCCCGGCTGGGACACTCCTACGACGACCTCGCCAGTGCTGCGATGCGGCACCTGCGGGAGGTCGGCGGCGAGGCCGCCATCGAGGACTTCGCCCGGCGGCGCGTGCAGTCCATCCTCGGCGGGGTCCCGCCCGCGGAGTCCGGGAGCGCCACCGAGATCGAGGCCACCGCCGAGGACATCGCGGCGGCGTTCACCGACGCCGGGTTCGCGGCGTCGACCCGGCGGGTGGGCACCGGCGTGCAGATCTGCCAGCACCACTGCCCGGTCTCGCACGTGGCCGAGCAGTTCCCGGAGCTGTGCGAGGCCGAACGGGAGGCGTTCACCGAGATCCTGGGCACCCATGTGCAGCGGCTGGCGACCATCGCCAACGGCGACAGTTTCTGCACCACCCACGTCCCGGTGCTGCCGCCGGACATCGGCAAGACCTGAGCACGACCCGCTTCCCCCGACAGAGCAACACGTTGTCCGCCGGCGATCAGCCCTCGCCGGCACCGAACAAGACTCCGGAAGGAGCTCACATGACCGTCACATCGGATCAGGCGTCGGCCGGCGCGCCGCTGACACAGGAGGAGACCATCGCGTCCCTCGGTCACTACGGCTACGGCTGGTCGGATTCCGACGCCGCCGGCGCCACGGCCCAGCGAGGCCTGTCCGAGGCGGTCGTGCGCGACATCTCCGCGAAGAAGGACGAGCCCGAGTGGATGCTCGACATCCGCCTCAAGGCGCTGCGCACCTTCGAGAAGAAGCCGATGCCGGTGTGGGGCTCGAACCTGGAGGGCATCGACTTCGACAACATCAAGTACTTCGTGCGCTCCACCGAGAAGCAGGCCGCGAGCTGGGAAGAGCTGCCCGAGGACATCAAGAACACCTACGACCGGCTCGGCATCCCCGAGGCGGAGAAGCAGCGCCTCGTCGCCGGTGTCGCCGCGCAGTACGAGTCGGAGGTGGTCTACCACCAGATCCGTGAGGACCTCGAGTCCCAGGGTGTGATCTTCCTCGACACCGACACCGGCCTGCGCGAGCACCCGGAGATCTTCAAGGAGTACTTCGGGTCGGTCATCCCGGCCGGCGACAACAAGTTCTCCGCGCTGAACACCGCCGTGTGGTCGGGCGGCTCGTTCATCTACGTCCCGCCCGGCGTGCACGTCGACATCCCGCTGCAGGCCTACTTCCGGATCAACACCGAGAACATGGGCCAGTTCGAGCGGACCCTGATCATCGTCGACGAGGGCGCCTCCGTGCACTACGTCGAGGGCTGCACCGCCCCGATCTACAAGTCGGACTCGCTGCACTCGGCGGTGGTGGAGATCATCGTCAAGAAGGGCGGGCACTGCCGCTACACGACCATCCAGAACTGGTCGAACAACGTCTACAACCTCGTCACCAAGCGCACCAAGGTCGAGGCCGGCGGCTCGATGGAGTGGATCGACGGCAACATCGGTTCCAAGGTCACCATGAAGTACCCGGCCGTATGGATGATGGGTGAGCACGCCCGCGGCGAGGTGCTGTCCGTGGCGTTCGCCGGCGAGGGCCAGCACCAGGACACCGGCGCGAAGATGCTGCACCTGGCGCCGCACACCTCCTCGACCATCGTGTCGAAGTCGGTGGCCCGCGGCGGCGGTCGCGCCTCCTACCGCGGCCTGGTCCAGGTCAACAAGGGCGCCCACGGGTCGAAGTCGACCGTCAAGTGCGATGCACTGCTCGTCGACCAGATCTCCCGCTCGGACACCTACCCGTACGTCGACATCCGTGAGGACGACGTGACGATGGGCCACGAGGCGACCGTCTCCAAGGTCTCCGACGACCAGCTGTTCTACCTGATGAGCCGCGGACTGACCGAGGACGAGGCGATGGCGATGGTGGTGCGCGGCTTCGTCGAGCCCATCGCCAAGGAACTGCCGATGGAGTACGCGCTCGAGCTCAACCGCCTGATCGAACTGCAGATGGAAGGGGCAGTCGGCTAAATGACTGCGGAAGCGAAGAACACCCCCACCGCCACCGGGGTGCAGGGAGCCGTGCGCTCGGAGAACGCCGCCGGGCCCGCGATCAAGACCGCCCGCGGGCCGGCCGTCAACAAGGGGGAGGTCTTCACGTCGTTCGACGTGAACGCCTTCGAGATCCCCTCCGGTCGCGACGAGGCCTGGCGGTTCACCCCGCTGCGCCGGCTGCGGGGCCTGCACGACGGCACCGCGGTCGCCGACGGCGCCACCACCGTCGAGGTCACCCCCGTCGAGGGGGTGCAGGTCGAGACCGTCGGCCGCGACGATGCCCGCCTCGGCCAAGGCGGCGTGCCGGCCGACCGTGTCGCCGCCCAGGCCTACTCGGGCTTCACCACCGCCACCGTCGTCACCGTCGGCCGCGAGGTCGAGGTCACCGAGCCGGTCACGATCACCGTCACCGGCCCCGGGGAGGGGAAGGTCGCGTTCGGACACCTGCAGGTGCGGCTCGAGCCGTTCGCGTCGGTCACCGTCGTCCTCGACCAGCGCGGTTCCGGCACCTACGCGGAGAACGTCGAGTTCGTCCTCGGCGACAGCTCGCGCCTGAACATCGTCGCCATCCAGGACTGGGCCGACGATGCGGTACACGTGACGGCCCACCACGCCCGCCTCGGCCGCGACGCCGTGCTGCGGCACTTCACCGTCGGCCTCGGCGGTGACCTCGTGCGCGTGTCGCCGACCGTCAGGTACGACGCGCCCGGTGGCGACGCCGAAATGCTCGGTCTGTACTTCGCCGACGCCGGCCAGCACCTCGAGCAGCGCCTGCTCGTGGACCACGCGCAGCCGCACTGCAAGTCCAACGTGGTGTACAAGGGTGCCCTGCAGGGCGATCCGGGCTCCGGCAAGCCGGACGCGCACACCGTGTGGATCGGGGACGTGCTCATCCGCGCCGAGGCCGAGGGCACCGACACCTTCGAGCTGAACCGCAACCTGGTGCTCACCGACGGTGCCCGCGCCGACTCGGTGCCCAACCTCGAGATCGAGACCGGCGAGATCGTCGGCGCCGGTCACGCCAGCGCCACCGGCCGGTTCGACGACGAGCAGCTGTTCTACCTGCGTGCCCGCGGCATCTCCGAGGAGCAGGCGCGCCGCCTGGTGGTCCGCGGATTCTTCCACGAACTCGTCGAGAAGATCACCGTGCCCGCCGTCCGGGAGCGGCTCGAGGCCGCCATCGAGGCCGAGCTCGCCGCCGTCGGCGCCTGACCCCCACCCGTTCTCCCCATCTTCGCGAAGGAACCGTTACCGACATGTCCCCCGAGCAGAACGTCCTCGAGATCAAGGACCTGCACGTCCGCGTCGCCCAGACCGACGACAACGCCGAGCCGATCAACATCCTCAAGGGCGTGAACCTCACCGTCCGGTCCGGGGAGACGCACGCCATCATGGGCCCCAACGGGTCGGGCAAGTCCACCCTGTCGTACGCCATCGCCGGCCACCCCAAGTACGAGGTGACCTCCGGGTCGATCACCCTCAACGGCGAGGACGTGCTCGCGATGAGCGTGGACGAGCGGGCCCGCGCCGGCCTGTTCCTGGCCATGCAGTACCCCGTCGAGGTTCCGGGCGTGTCCATGTCGAACTTCCTGCGCACCGCCGCGACCGCGGTCCGCGGCGAGGCGCCGAAGCTGCGGCACTGGGTCAAGGAGGTCAAGTCGGCGATGACCGAACTCGACATCGACCCGGCGTTCGGTGACCGCTCCGTCAACGAGGGCTTCTCCGGTGGCGAGAAGAAGCGCCACGAGATCCTGCAGCTGGGCCTGCTCGCGCCGAAGATCGCCATCCTCGACGAGACCGACTCCGGCCTCGACGTCGACGCGCTGCGCGTGGTGTCCGAGGGCGTCAACCGCTACCAGGAACGCGAGCACGGCGGCGTGCTGCTGATCACCCACTACACCCGCATCCTGCGCTACATCAAGCCGCAGTTCGTGCACGTGTTCGTCGGCGGCCGCGTCGTCGAGTCCGGTGGCGCGGAGCTGGCCGAGGAACTCGAGACCAACGGTTACGTGCGCTTCACCCAGGCCGCCGCCGCGGCCGCGGGTGCCGACAAGTAAGGAGCAGTGAGCCGATGACGGTGCAGGTGCCCACGGTGGACGTCGCCCGGATCCGGGCCGACTTCCCGATCCTCGGGCGCACGGTGCGCGACGGAAAGCCCCTGGTCTACCTCGACTCCGGGGCCACCTCGCAGCGCCCGACGCAGGTCCTCGACGCCGAACGCGCGTTCCTGACCACCTGCAACGCGGCCGTGCACCGGGGAGCGCACGAGCTCTCCGAGGAGGCCACCGACGCCTACGAGGGCGCCCGCGCCGTGATCGCCGACTTCGTCGGCGCGGATCCCGACGAGGTGGTGTTCACCAAGAACGCCACCGAATCGCTCAACCTCGTCGCCTACGCCTTCGCCGACGCCCGGTTCCCGCGGCGCCTCGGGCCCGGCGACGAGATCGTCGTCACCGAACTCGAACACCACGCCAACCTGGTGCCCTGGCAGGAACTCGCCCGGCGCACCGGCGCGACGCTGCGCTGGTTCGGCGTGACCGACGACGGCCGCATCGACGTCGACTCCCTCGAACTCACCGACCGGGTCAAGGTCGTCGCCTTCACCCACCAGTCCAACGTCACCGGGGCCGTGGCGCCGGTCGAGGAGCTGGTACGGCGCGCGAAGGCCGTCGACGCGATCGTCGTGCTCGACGCCTGCCAGTCCGTGCCGCACATGAGCGTGGACTTCCACGCGCTCGGCGTCGACTTCGCCGCGTTCTCCGGCCACAAGATGTTCGGCCCCTCCGGCGTCGGCGTCCTCTACGGCCGCAGTGAGCTGCTCGCCGACGTGCCGCCGTTCATCACCGGCGGCTCGATGATCGAAACCGTCACCATGGAGGCGTCGACGTTCGCGCCGCCGCCGCAGCGCTTCGAGGCCGGCTCGCCGATGTCGTCGCAGGCCGTCGGTCTCGGCGCCGCGGTGCGGTACCTGCAGCAGATCGGCATGGACGCCGTCGCCGCGCACGAGCACGAGCTCACCGCGGCGGCCCTCGCCGAACTCGCCGGCATCGACGGTGTGCGGATCGTCGGCCCCACCACGGCCGAGCAGCGCGGCGGGGCGGTGTCGTTCGTCGTCGACGGCATCCACGCCCACGATCTCGGGCAGATCCTCGACGACGAGGGCGTCGAGATCCGCGTCGGGCACCACTGCGCGTGGCCGCTGCACCGTCGATTCGGGGTCGCGGCGACCGCCCGCGCCTCCTTCGCCGTGTACAACACGCTCGACGAGGTGGCCGCGCTCGGCGCGGCGATCCGCCGGGCCCAGGCCTTCTTCGGAGCGCGCTGATGCGGATGGAGCAGATGTACCAGGAGGTCATCCTGGACCACTACAAGCACCCGCACCACCGGGGTCTGCGCGAGCCCTACGGCGCGGAGGTGCACCACGTGAACCCCACCTGCGGCGACGAGGTGACGCTGCGGGTGCATCTCGCCGACGACGGCACCGTCGCGGACGTCTCCTACGACGGGCAGGGCTGCTCGATCAGCCAGGCGTCCACCTCGGTGCTCACCGACCAGGTGATCGGGGAGCCGCTGGACCGGGCCCTGGCCACCGTCGACGCGTTCGCGGAGATGGTCGGCAGCCGCGGGACCGTCGAGGGCGACGAGGACGTACTCGGCGACGGCATCGCCTTCGCCGGCGTCTCGAAATACCCGGCGCGCGTGAAGTGTGCGCTGCTGGGCTGGATGGCCTTCAAGGACGCCGTCGTGCAGATCGCCGACAGCATCCACAGCACCCACAGCACTCACAGCACCGCACCCGTAGCCAGCGGAGGACAGAACTGATGACCGAACCCGTGACCCCGGCGGACGAGACCACCGCCGCAGCCCCGGACGCGGCTCCCACCCTCGACCCCGAGCGGTTCGAGGAGCTCGAGGAGGCGATGCGCGACGTCGTCGATCCCGAGCTCGGAATCAACGTCGTCGACCTGGGCCTGGTCTACGGCATCACCGAGGACGACGAGGCCGTCACCATCGACATGACGCTCACGTCGGCGGCCTGCCCGCTCACCGATGTGATCGAGGACCAGTCCCGCAACGCTCTCGTCCGCAGCGGCCTGTGCGACGAGCTGCGCATCAACTGGGTGTGGATGCCGCCGTGGGGGCCGGACAAGATCACCGAGGACGGTCGCGAGCAGCTGCGCGCGCTCGGCTTCACCGTCTGACGCGGCCGGTGACCCGGCCCAGCTCCCAGGCGCCCCCGGATCCGGGGGCCGGCAGCTCCCCGGATCCGATCACCGCCCTCGAACACGAGTTCATGGCGCTGATGCGCCGCGGCCGGGCACAGATGGGGGAGCGGGCCCGCGCCGTCCACCCCCGGCTGGATCCGGCGTGCTACCCGCTGCTGGTGCTGCTCGGCCGCGCCGACGCGGTGGCGATGTCGGAGCTGCTCGCGGATCTCGCCATCGAGAAGTCGACGTTGACGCGGCGCATCGACGCCGCCGCCCGGCTCGGCCTGGTCGAGCGGACGACGGACCCGCAGGACGCGCGGGCGCGGCTCGTGGCGCTCACCCCGGAAGGCCGGGAGCGGCTGACCGCGTTGCAGCGCGAGCAGACGGCGCGGTGGCGTCGCCGGCTGTCCGCATGGGACACGGCCGACGTGGAGCAGCTCACGGCGCTCCTGCGCCGCCTCGGCGACGGACTGGACTGAGATGTGGTGCCGGCCGCGGCCGGCACCCATCCGACACCTGAGGCCCCGGCCGGTGCCGGGGCCTCAGGCCCGCTTGCGCGCGGTGGACTTCTTCGCGGGGGCCTTCTCGGTGGTCTTCTTCGCCGCCGTCTTCTTCGCGGTGGGCTTCTCGGCCGTGGTCTTCTTCGCCGGCGTCTTCTTCGCGGCGCTCTTCCTGGCGGGTGTCTTCTTCGCCGCCGCGCCCCGGGCGGGCGCGGCCGCGCCCGACTCGTCGCCGGCCGCGGCGGCGTCCACGCTGCGCTGCAGCGCAGCCACCAGGTCCAGCACCTCGGCGTCCTCGGCGGCGGGTTCCCCCGCCGGGGTCACCGGCAGCACCTTCTCGCCGCCCCGGGCGATGATGTCGTCGATCAGCGACCGCAGCTCGACCTGGTACTCGTCGGTGAACTCGTCCGGACGGAAGTCGTCGGCCATCGACTCGACGAGCATCTCCGCCATCGCCAGTTCCTTCTGCTTCGGCGGCTCCGCGTCGTCGAGCACCGGGAACGCCACCGACCGCACCTCGTCCGGCCACAGCAGGGTCTGCAGCACGAGCACGCCGTCGCGGTTGCGCAGCGCCGCCAGCCGGGTGCGCTGCCGCAGCGTGAAGTGCACCAGTGCGGTGCGATCGGTCTGCGTGAGCGTCTCGGCCAGCAGCGTGTACGCCTTCGGCGACGACGAGTCCGGCTCGAGGTAGTACGACTTCTCGAACAGGATCGGGTCGATCTGCTCGGTCGGGACGAACTGCAGCACCGGGATCTCGTGTTTCTCCGCGACGGGCAGCTTGTCGAAGTCCTCGTCGGCGAGCACGACCCGCACGCCCTCGTCGGAGTCGTAGGCCTTGTCGATCTCGGCGTAGGGCACCGACTCGCCGCACTCGGTGCAGATCCGGTCGTACTTGATCCGCCCGCCGTCCTTCGCATGCACCTGGTGGAACCGGATGTCGTGGCTCTCCGTGGCCGAATACACCTTCACCGGCACGTTCACCAGCCCGAACGCGATGGAACCCTTCCAGATCGAACGCATGGTTCCATCATGATCGAGATCGGCGCCCGCCGCGCGGAACCGGGCGAACTCCTCACCACAGGGCGCGCAGCATCGCCCCGCGCAACGCCGGCGAACCCGTCGCGAACATCCGGGTCATCGCCGCCACCGTCCCGCCGAGGTCGGTGCGGCCCGACAGGTAGGAGCGCTGGCGTTCCGGTGGCAGCGTGAAGAACCCCGCGAAGAACGCCGGGGTCTGTTCCGGGCGTAGTCCCAGCAGCACCCGCAGCCCCGAGGCGCGCAGCTGCGCGACCGCACGCGCGGACGGGGACCACAACGCCGCCGTGGCGCTGCGGCCCCCGGCGAGCGCGTGCGCCACCGGATCGGCCGCCGCCAGCGACGCCGCCACCGCGTAGCCGGTGCCCGGGTGCATCAGCCCGCCGCGGGCGCCGAACCGGGCCACCCCGCGCGCCGACCCCGGCGGGGGTTGCACGGCGAACCGCACCCGCTCCACCGGCTCCGTCCCGCTCAGCGTGACCCCGCGCGCGGCGAGCCGGGCCTCGAGGCGGCGCCGCAACTCGGCGAGCGGAATGGCGGGCCGCCCCACCAGGCAGGTCTCCTCCAGCAGCACCCGGCCGCCGCCGAGCGGCACCGCGTACAGGAACGACGGCGCATCCCCGGAGCGGGTGCGGTTGTCGCGCCGCCAGTCCATGAACCAGGCGGCGCGGCCCTCCAGCACGGGTGCGGCAGTGGCGGTGTCGACCGTGACCCCGAAGGCGGTCTGCTGGGCGCGGGAGCGGTCGGCGGGCACCCCGCGCGCGTCGATCACGCTCCGGGCCCGCAGCACGCTTCCGTCCGCGAGGGTGACGCGATCCGGGGCGACGGCGTCCACCCGGCCGGCCCGTACCCGCGCCGGCTCCAGCGCCAGGCTTCGCTGCAGTGCCGACGCATCGAACACACCGTAGGGGCGCTCGATCCGGTGTGGCCGCACCGTCCACGCCGCCGGCTCGTCCACCCGCGCCGCGAGCACCGAGGGGGGCAGCCACGACGGCAGCTCGTCGAGCCACGCCGCATACGTCGCAGTCCACGGCCGATCCGGCTGCGGGTCCACGGCCAGCACGTCGAGACCCGCGGCGACCGCCCGGTGTGCCACCGCACGCCCCGCCGGCCCGAGCCCGACGACCAGCACCTCCGCGTCTATCACCCGCTACATCGCTCCCGTCGCCAGCAGTCCACCGTCCACCCGCACAGTCTCCCCGGTGATCCAGCCGGCCGCATCGGAGACCAGGAACGCGACCAGCTCGGCGACGTCCTCGGGCGTGCCGAGGCGGCCCATCGGGTATCGGGCGGCGGCGGTGTCCTCACCGCCGGCGACGAGCGCGGCCGCGAACCTCGTCTTCACCACCCCGGGCGCGACCGCGTTGACGCGCACGCCCGGCCCCAGCTGCCAGGCCAGCTCCTCGGTCAGCCGGATCAGCGCCGCCTTCGACGCCCCGTACGCGGCGATCACGCCGGTCGAGCGCAGGCCCGCCACGCTCGCGACGTTGATCACGGAACCGCCGTGCTCGGCCATCCACGCGCGGTAGGCCTGCTGCACGAATCCCAGCGCGGCGACGACGTTGACGTCGAAGATCTTGCGGACGGCGTCCAGGTCGGCGTCCATCAACGCCCCGTAGACGGGGTTGATGCCGGTGTTGTTGATCAGGATGTCGAGCCCGCCGAGCTCGGCGACGGTGCGGCGCACCGCCTCGGCGCGGGTGTCGGCGTCCCCGGCGTTACCGGGCAGCTCGAGCACCTGCCCGCCGTGTCCGAGGGCGCGCAGCTCGCCGGCGGCCTCGGCGAGCGGCTCGGCGTGGCGGGCCGTGAGTGCCACGCTCGCGCCGCGGGCGAGCAGCGCCGCGGCGATCGCCTTGCCGATCCCGCGGCTCGCTCCGGTGACCAGCGCCGCGCGGCCCGTGAGGTCGGAGCCGGGGGAGGTGTCGGGGGAAGTGGTCATGCCGGCGAACGTAGCGCATCTCACCCCGGCATCCCGGGGTGGACACGGTAAAATGAATGGTTCGTGCGCCTGCCCCTGCGGCATCATTGGCAGCCAATCCGAGTCGTCCCCGAGGAGCCTCACGCGTGATCACCGCCACCGATCTGGAAGTCCGCGCCGGCGTGCGGACGCTGCTCTCGGCGCCGGGCCCGGCGCTGCGGGTGCAGCCCGGCGACCGGATCGGGCTGGTCGGGCGCAACGGTGCCGGCAAGACCACCACCCTGCGCATCCTCGCGGGGGAGGGCGAGCCGTACGCGGGCGCCGTCGTCCGCTCCGGCGACCTCGGCTACCTGCCGCAGGATCCCCGCGAGGGCAACCTGGACGTCCTGGCCAAGGACCGTGTGCTCTCCGCCCGCGGCCTCGACGAGATCCTGCGCGCGATGGAGAAGCAGCAGGCCGTCATGGCCGAGGCCGTCGACGAGAACGTCCGTGACCGGGCGGTACGCAAGTACGGGTCGCTCGAGGAACGCTTCTCGGCCCTCGGCGGGTACGAGGCCGAGTCCGAGGCCGCCCGGATCTGCACCAGCCTCGGACTGCCGGACCGGGTCCTGGGCCAGCCCCTGCGCACCCTGTCCGGTGGTCAGCGCCGCCGCGTCGAACTCGCCCGCATCCTGTTCGCCGCCTCCGACGGCTCCGGCAAGTCCACCACCACCCTGCTGCTCGACGAGCCCACCAACCACCTCGACGCCGACTCGATCACCTGGCTGCGCGGATTCCTGCAGAACCACGACGGCGGCCTGGTCGTCATCAGCCACGACGTGGACCTGCTCGCCGACGTCGTGAACAAGGTGTGGTTCCTCGACGCGGTGCGCGGCGAGGCCGACATCTACAACATGGGCTGGAAGAAGTACCTCGACGCGCGGGCCACCGACGAGGCGCGCCGTCGCCGCGAACGCGCCAACGCCGAGAAGAAGGCGTCCGCGCTGCGGCAGCAGGCGGCCAAGCTCGGCGCGAAGGCCACCAAGGCCGTCGCGGCGCAGAACATGGCCAAGCGCGCCGACAAGCTGCTCGCCGAGCTCGACGAGGTGCGGGTGGCCGACAAGGTGGCCAAGATCCGGTTCCCGGAGCCGGCGCCGTGTGGCAAGACCCCGCTCATGGCCGAGAGCCTGACGAAGGTGTACGGCTCGCTGGAGATCTTCACCGGTGTGGACCTGGCGATCGACCGGGGCAGCCGCGTCGTCGTGCTCGGTCTCAACGGTGCCGGAAAGACCACGCTGCTGCGCCTGCTCGCGGGGGTGGAGACCCCGGACGCGGGCCGGCTGGCGCCCGGCCACGGCCTGAAGATCGGCTACTTCGCCCAGGAGCACGACACCCTCGACGACGACGCGACGGTGTGGGAGAACATCCGGCACGCGGCGCCGGACGCGGGGGAGCAGGACCTGCGGGGGCTGCTCGGGGCGTTCATGTTCACCGGCCCGCAGCTCGACCAGCCGGCCGGGACGCTGTCCGGCGGTGAGAAGACCCGGCTGGCGCTGGCCGGACTGGTGTCGTCCGCGGCGAACGTGCTGCTGCTCGACGAGCCGACCAACAACCTCGATCCGGTCTCGCGGGAGCAGGTGCTCGACGCGCTGCGCAGCTACGCCGGTGCGGTCGTGCTCGTCACCCACGATCCCGGCGCGGCCGAGGCGCTCGATCCGGAGCGGGTGATCCTGCTGCCGGACGGTTCCGAGGACCACTGGTCGCAGGAGTACCTGGAGCTGATCCAGCTGGCGTGAGGTCCGGCCCTGCGTGACCGTGCGCGGGAGTACCCGGAGCCGATCGTGCCGGCGCGGGGTGCGGCCGCGGCCCGGACCTGCGCGATTCCTCCCGGCACCTCGCCCCGTCCACTAGCCTGGAAGCGGGGCCTTGCCGAGCCGACGGGAGGATCCGATGGCACGCAAATCCGGGCACGCCGGGAATGTACTGACCAAGGGCACACGGGTCACGGGGGAATCGCGTGACCGTCTCCAGGCAGAACTGAAACGCCGCTACGAGGCCGGGGCGAGCATCCGGACGCTGGCGCAGGAGACGGGCCGTTCCTACGGGTTCGTGCACAACGTGCTCGTGGAGTCCCATGTAGCGCTGCGTGGCCGGGGCGGACCGAACCGGCGGAGCGCGGCGCGCGCCTCGACCTGAGCGGGTCAGCCGGCGGCGGTCCGTCGCACGGACTCCTCGACCAGGTCCAGTACCGCCGACAGTTCGCTGTCGGCGGTGCCCGAGGCGAGCCGCGCGATGAGGCCGTCGAGGACCAGGTCCAGGTAGCTGAGCACCACCTCGGTCGGCACGTCGTCGCGCAGCCGGCCGGCTTCGCGTTGCCGCTCGAGCCGGCCCACGGTCGCCTTGGTCAGCTCGGCGGAGTGCTGTGTCCACGCCTTCGCGAAGTCCGGGTCGGTGCGCAGGCGCCGGGTGATCTCCAGCCGGGTGCCGAGCCAGTCGAACTGCTCCGGTGAGGCGAGCATGTCCCGCATCACCTGCACGAGGCCCTGCTCGGCGGCGACGTCGGCCATCCGCGCCGCATCCTCCTGGGCCAGCGCCAGGAACAGCCCGTCCTTGTCCTTGAAGTGATGGAAGATCGCGCCGCGGGACAGTCCCGTGGCGTCCTCCAGGCGGCGCACCGTGGCGCCGTCGTAGCCGAACTCGGCGAAGCACCGTCGCGCGCCGGCGAGGATCTGACTCCGGCGTGCGGCGAGGTGGTCCTCACTGACCTTGGGCACCGCGAACGTCCTTTCGGGGAAGAGACGGCGGGCCCGAGACGAGACGTCCCGAGCCCGCCGCCGGTGCACTGCGTGTGCGGTGAACCGATCTCGGACGTCAGCCCTTGATCATGTTGCGCAGCACGTACTGCAGGATGCCGCCGTTGCGGTAGTAGTCCGCCTCACCGGGGGTGTCGATCCGCACGACCGCGTCGAAGACGACCTTCTCGCCGTTCTCCCGGGTCGCGGTGACCTTGACGGTCTTCGGGGTGACGCCCTCGTTCAGCTTCTCGATGCCCTCGATGTCGTAGACCTCGGTGCCGTTCAGCTTCAGCGAGGCGGCCGACTCGCCGGCGGGGAACTGCAGCGGGACGACACCCATGCCGATGAGGTTGGAGCGGTGGATCCGCTCGAACGACTCGGTGATGACGGCCTTGACGCCGAGCAGGCTGGTGCCCTTGGCGGCCCAGTCCCGCGAGGAACCGGAGCCGTACTCCTTGCCGCCCAGCACGACCAGCGGGATGCCGGCGTTCTGGTAGTTCTGCGACGCGTCGTAGATGAACGCCTGCGGGCCGCCGTCCTGCGTGAAGTCGCGGGTGTAGCCGCCCGAGACGTCGTCGAGGAGCTGGTTGCGCAGCCGGATGTTCGCGAACGTGCCGCGGATCATCACCTCGTGGTTGCCGCGCCGCGAGCCGTAGGAGTTGAAGTCCTTGCGCTCGACACCGTTGGCCTCGAGGTACTGCGCGGCCGGGGTGCCCGCCTTGATGTTGCCGGCGGGGGAGATGTGGTCGGTGGTGACCGAATCGCCGAGCAGCGCGAGCACCCGCGCCCCCTTGATGTCCGTGACCGGAGCCGGGGTCTTGGGCATGCCCTCGAAGTACGGGGGCTTACGCACGTAGGTGGACTGGGGATCCCACTCGAAGGTCTTGCCCTCCGGGGTGGGCAGGCCACGCCAGCGCTCGTCGCCCTTGAACACGTCCGCGTAGCCCTTGACGTACATCTCCTGGCTGATCGCGGAGCCGATGGTGTCCTGGATCTCCTGGGCGGAGGGCCAGATGTCCTTCAGGAACACGTCGTTGCCGTCGGCATCCTGGCCGAGGGCGTCGTGCTCGAAGTCGAAGTCCATCGTGCCGGCGAGGGCGTAGGCGATGACCAGCGGCGGGGACGCCAGGTAGTTCATCTTCACGTCGGGGGAGATGCGACCCTCGAAGTTGCGGTTGCCGGAGAGCACCGCGGTGGCCGTCAGGTCGTTGTCGTTGATGGCCTTGCTGATCGCCTCGTCCAGCGGGCCGGAGTTGCCGATGCAGGTGGCGCAGCCGTAGCCGACGAGGTAGAAGCCGAGCTTCTCGAGGTACGGCCACAGGCCGGCCTTCTCGTAGTAGTCGGTGACGACCTGCGAGCCGGGGGCCATGGAGGTCTTGACCCACGGCTTGGCCGACAGGCCCTTCTCGACGGCGTTGCGGGCGAGCAGCGCGGCGCCGAGCATCACGGACGGGTTCGAGGTGTTGGTGCAGGAGGTGATGGAGGCGATCACGACGGCACCGTGGTCGAGGACGAACTCGCCCTTCTCCTCGGAGACGACCTTGACCGGCTTGGTCGGCCGGCCCTCGGAGCCGTTCGCGGCCGACTGGACATTCACGGCACCGTCGTCGGCGAAGGACAGGGCGACCGGGTCGGACGCCGGGAAGGACTCCTCGACGGCCTCGTCGAGCTGGGTGTGGTCGGCCGGGTGGTGCTCCTCCACGTAGTTGTGGATGTCCTTGCGGAAGGCGCTCTTCGACTCCGACAGCAGGATCCGGTCCTGCGGGCGCTTCGGGCCGGCGATGGACGGAACCACGTCACCGAGGTCGAGCTCGAGGTACTCGGAGTACTGCGGCTCGACATCCGCGTCGTGCCACAGGCCCTGCTCCTTGGCGTAGGCCTCGACGAGGGCGAGCTGCTCGTCGCTGCGGCCGGTCAGGCGCAGGTAGTTCACGGTCTCCTCGTCGATCGGGAAGATCGCCGCGGTGGAGCCGAACTCGGGGCTCATGTTGCCCAGGGTGGCGCGGTTGGCCAGCGGCACCTCGGCGACGCCCTTGCCGTAGAACTCGACGAACTTGCCGACGACACCGTGCTTGCGCAGCATCTCGGTGACGGTGAGGACCACGTCGGTGGCGGTCACGCCCGGCTTGATCTCACCGGTGAGCTTGAACCCGACCACGCGCGGGATGAGCATGGAGACCGGCTGGCCGAGCATCGCGGCCTCGGCCTCGATGCCGCCGACGCCCCAGCCGAGCACGCCCAGGCCGTTGACCATGGTGGTGTGCGAGTCGGTGCCGACGCAGGTGTCGGGGTAGGCCTGGCCGTTCCGGACCATGACGGTGCGCGCGAGGTGCTCGATGTTGACCTGGTGCACGATGCCGGTGCCGGGCGGGACGACCTTGAAGTCGTCGAAGGCGCCCTGGCCCCAGCGCAGGAACTGGTAGCGCTCCCCGTTGCGCTGGTACTCGATGTCGACGTTGCGCTCGAAGGCGTCGGCGCGGCCGGCGACGTCGATGATCACGGAGTGGTCGATGACCATCTCGGCGGGGGCCAGCGGGTTGACCTTGTTCGGGTCGCCGCCGAGGGTCTCGACGGCCTCGCGCATCGTGGCGAGGTCGACGATGCAGGGCACGCCGGTGAAGTCCTGCATGATCACGCGGGCGGGCGTGAACTGGATCTCGACGCTCGGCTCGGCCGACGGATCCCAGCTCGCGATGGCGCGGATGTGATCGGCGGTGATGTTCGCACCGTCTTCGGTGCGCAGCAGGTTCTCGGCGAGAACCTTCAGTGCGTAAGGGAGTTTCTCGGTGCCCGGAACGGCCGAGAGGCGGAAGATCTCGTAGGAGTTCTCTCCGACCTCCAGCGTCCCCTTGGCGCCGAACGAATCAATACTGGTGCTCACGTCAGCTCCACTCGTCGATGAGGCTCGCCGCCGACGGGGCTGTGTCGACGGCCGAAGCGAGGCCCCGGAGCCGAGCCGGGCCGCAGAACAGGGCCGGACGGCGTCGGAGGCGTCTCGCGGCAAGTCTAACAGTACGCTTGTCCTGTGAACCGATGGGACACAACCGCCGATCCGGCGTCCGGCCGCCGCCGCGGCGCCGTCGCGTAGGGTACGAACGGCGCCGCACGAGCGGCGGCCGTCGAGCCCCACGGAGAGAGATGTCTGCGCCCCTGTCACGTGTCCTGACACCGTCGGCCACCGACCTCCCCCCGGGTGTCTCGCTCGAGCAGGTCCTCGCCGATCTCGCCGACGACCAGGTCTCGGCACCCCCGGACCGCGTCGACGACCTGGTCGCCGTCGTCGAACGCGCGCAACAGCACGGCATCGACCTGAGCATCGTCGTGCTCGACCGCGATCCCCGGCTCGACTCGCAACTGCGCGACCTCGCGACCGACGTCGCCGGCGAGGACGGCGGCACCGTGCTCGTGCTGAGCCCCGGCTGGGCCGGCGCCCACAGCGACAGCATCGACCGGGTGCTCCTCGAGTCCGCGCAGGACCGCACCTACACCGGCGATCCGGTCGTCTCGGCGTCCAACTTCGTCGACGCACTCACCGAGCCCGCGCCGCCCTGGACGCTGCTGACGGTGCTGCTGCTGCTCGCGGTCGCGGGCGCGGCGGGGGCGACGTACCTCGCCAAGGCGGTCCGTCGCCGCGGCGACACCGGCGGGGCGGAGACGGTCGCTGCCGACCGGCCCGCCCGCTGACCGGACCGCACCGAGAATTTTCCCGGCCACCACTGTGGCCGTCGTCACAGTTCAGGGCGTTGACACAGGTCGAATTACCCTTCTGTTATTTGTGACTGGAGTTTCCTCGGGGTGCAAAGTGTCGTACGGTGCACTTGGCGCTCTTGGGGAAGGGGTGTCACACATACCCGGAGTCGGGTCGCGGTGCGAACCGTGAGGTGACGCCGGGCTGCCGAGCGATGCAACCGCGGCCTCGTCCGCGGTGGATCGCTGCTGCGGCGACCCCTTTCCAGGTTGCGCTCGGGTGCGTCCCGCCGGCGCGACCGAGGGAGGGCGATGTGAGGCGTAGCGGTATACGGCAGGCGATGTCCCGACAGCCGTCGCGGACGCCCCGAAGACGCCGACTGTCCCGCACGACCCGGCTGGTTCTCGGTCTCGGCCTGGCCGCCTCCCTGATCGCGGGTACCGCCGCGTCCGCCGGCGCGGTACCGTCCCCGCCGCCGAATCCCAGCGATGCCGATCTCGCGGCCGCCGGGGTGGCCGTCGCCGCCGGGGTGGACCAGGTGGGCAGCCTCATCCTCCGGATCGCCACCGCCGACCAGCAACTCGCCGAACTCGAGAATCAGGTCGCGGTCAAGCGGGAGAACGTCAACCGTGCCCTCGTGGACCTGCAGTCCGCCCGCGACGCCGCCGACGCCGCCGCCCACGCGGTCGCCCTGTCGCAGCAGGCGCTGAAGGACGCGGGCACCCGGATCCGGCAGGCGCAGCAGGACTTCGACGCGTTCGCCCGCGACAGCTACGTCCAGGGCACCAATGTCGCCTCCCTCGCCTCGTTCATCGGCTCCACCGGTCCCGACGACCTGCTCGACCGCGCCCAGATCATGCGCCTGCTCTCCGCGGGCCGCACCGTCGTCCTCGACGCCCTCGAACGCGCCCGCACCGAGCAGGCCAACCGGGACTCGCGGGCGCGGGCCAGCAAGCAGGAGGCGGACGCCGCCGCCGCCGCGGCGGAGGAACGCCGGGCCGCCGCCGAGGCGGCCATCGCCGAGGCGCGCACCGCGCTGGCCGCGCAGACGGCCGAGAAGCAACGCATCGAACAGGACCGCGCGCAGGCGCAGGCCGAACTCGACCGGGCCCGCGGCACCGTCACCGGGCTCGAGGGCCAGCGCGCGCAGTACGCGGAGTGGGATCGGCAGCGGCAGGCCGAGGAGGCCGCGGCGGCCGCGGCCGAGACCGCCGCCCGGCAGGCTGCGGCCGACGCCGCCCGGCGCGTCGCCGCCGACGCCGACGCCCGCGCCCGCGCGGCCGAACTGGCCAACGGGCAGCGGCCCCACACCCAGATCGACGACTACGTGCGGCCCCGGCCGGCGGCCGCCGAATCCGGCGAGTCCGAGGTCGGATTCGAGTCGCCGCTGCCACCCACCTCCGACGCGACCACCACCCGGCCGGGCCGCACCACGCCCGAGCAGGACGAGTCGGGTACCGACGGGTCGGGCACCGACGGATCCGAGGACGGCACCGACGGGTCGGGCACCGACGGATCCGAGGACGGCACCGGCGGGTCGGGCACCGACGGATCCGGGGACGGCACCGACGGATCGGGGGACGGCACCGACGGATCGGGCGAGCCGACGACCGACGGCAGCGGCGAGTCCGACTCGGAGGACTCGACGATCCCCGACCGCGCCGACCCGGTCGAGGAGGAGGGCACCACCACGTCTCCGCCGACCCGCAGCCGGCCCAGGACCACTCCCAAGCCGGGCTCGACCCTCGGCGGCACCGCCGCCGTCGAAACGGTGATCGACCGGGCGATGTCGCAGATCGGGGTGCCCTACGCCTGGGGTGGTGGCGACGAGAACGGTCCGACCCTCGGCATCCGCGACGGCGGCGTCGCCGACAGCTACGGGGACTACAACAAGGTCGGCTTCGACTGCTCCGGGCTGATGATCTACGCATTCGCCGGGATCGGGATCTCGCTGCCGCACTACACCGGCTACCAGTACACCGCGGGCGAGCAGGTGCCGTCGGCCGAGATGCGCCGCGGCGACATGATCTTCTACGGCCCGAACGCCAGCCAGCACGTGGGCCTCTACCTGGGCGACGGGCAGATGATCGAGGCGCCGCAGTCGGGTTCGCACGTGAAGATCTCACCGGTACGCTGGGACGGCATGACCCCGTACGTGGTACGGATGGTGTCCTGAGGCACCGCTTCGGCCCGGCCGGAGGCGGGCTCGCTCGACACCGGTGACCGCGGGCGTCGGCTCGGCGACGGCGGGGGCGTCCGGCACCTGGAATAGTGGTGTGGGTAGGTGACTTCGAGCAGGAACGACCTAGGCGAAAGCGGTGGATTCTTGGTGACCTCACGCGAGGGTGGCACGTCGGGCACGGCAACGTCGGACGCGAAGACCGCCACGGCGGCCGCGGCCGCCCCGGCCGGGGACGCGGCACGCACGTCGGACCAGGCACACGATGTGCGCCTGCTCGAGCAGGCGATCTACGAGGTCAAACGGGTGATCGTCGGTCAGGACCGGCTCGTCGAGCGGATGCTCGTCGGCGTCCTCGCCCGCGGCCACGTGTTGCTCGAAGGTGTTCCCGGCGTGGCCAAGACCCTCGCGGTCGAGACGTTCGCGAAGGTCGTCGGCGGCTCGTTCTCCCGCGTGCAGTTCACCCCGGACCTGGTGCCGACCGACCTCGTCGGCACCCGCATCTACCGGCAGGGCCGCGAGGCGTTCGACACCGAACTCGGGCCCGTCGTGGCGAACTTCGTGCTCGCCGACGAGATCAACCGGGCCCCGGCGAAGGTACAGTCCGCGTTGCTCGAGGTGATGGCCGAACGGCACGTCACGATCGGTGGCAGGACCTTCCCCATGCCCGACCCGTTCCTGGTGATGGCCACCCAGAACCCGATCGAGAACGAGGGCGTGTATCCGCTGCCGGAGGCCCAGCGCGACCGGTTCCTGTTCAAGGTCCTCGTCGACTACCCCACGGTCGAGGAGGAACGCGAGATCGTCTACCGCATGGGGGTGGCCGCACCCGAACCCAAGCAGGTCCTCGACAGCGACGAGCTGATCCGCCTGCAGCAGGTCGCCAACCGCGTGTTCGTCCACCACGCCCTCGTCGACTACGTGGTGCGCGTCATCTTCGCCACCCGCGCCCCCGGCGAGATCGGCCTGACCGAGGTCGACGGGTGGATCGCCTACGGGGCCTCCCCGCGGGCGACCCTCGGCATCATCTCCGCCGCGCGCGCCCTGGCGCTGCTGCGCGGTCGCGACTACGTCGTGCCGCAGGACGTCGTCGACATCATCCCGGACGTGCTGCGGCACCGGCTGGTGCTGTCCTACGACGCCCTCGCCGACGACGTCACGCCCGACCAGATCATCGCCCGCATCCTGCAGACCGTCGGCATGCCGCAGGTCGCCCCGCAGGCCAACCCGCCCGCCCCGGTCCCGGTCGGGGCCGCGGCCGCGCCGGCGGCAGGCGTGACCGGGCCGGAGGCGGGTGCGGGGCAGCGGTGAGCCGACGCCCCCCGGTGACCCCGCCGACCTTCCGTTCCGGCGAGCTGCGTGACCCCGCCCTCACGGCGGCGCTGCGGACCCTCGAGCTGACCGTGCGGCGCCGCCTCGACGGGGTGCTGCACGGCGACCACCTCGGGCTCATCCCGGGGCCCGGCTCGGAGCCCGGCGACGCCCGCGAGTACCAGCCCGGCGACGACGTGCGGCAGATGGACTGGTCCGTCACCGCCCGCACCACCCACCCGCACGTGCGGCAGACCGTCGCCGACCGCGAACTCGAGACCTGGTTGGCGATCGACCTCTCGCCCAGCCTCGACTTCGGCACCGGGGTCTGCGAGAAGCGGGACCTCGCCGTGGCCGCCGCCGCCGCGGTCGGCTACCTCGCCGGCGGCGGCGGCAACCGGATCGGTGCCGTCGTGAGCACCGGGGCGCGCACCCACCGCGTGCCCGCCCGCGGCGGCCAGTTGCACACGCAGGCGATGCTCCGCTCGATCGCGACGACCCCGCACGCCCCCGACGGCACCCGCGGGGACCTGCGCGGGCTGATCGAGTCGCTGCGCCGCCCGCAGCGTCGCCGCGGCCTGGCCGTCGTCGTCAGCGACTTCCTCGGCCCCATCGACTGGGAGCGTTCGCTGCGCGCCCTTTCCGGCCGGCACGACCTGCTCGCGGTGGAAGTCCTCGACCGCCGCGACCTCGAACTGCCCGACCTCGGCGACGTCGTGCTGCACGACCCCGAGACCGGGCACACCCGCGAGTTCACCACCAGCGAGCAGTTGCGCGCCGACTACGCCCGGGCCGCCGCCGAGCACCGCGCCGCCGTGCGCAAGGCCGTCCGCGGCTGCGGCGCCCCGCTGCTGAGCCTGCGCACCGACCGCAACTGGATCGACGACGTGGTCCGGTTCGTCGCCGCCCGCCGCCACAGCTTCGGCGCCCCGGTGAAGGGGGGCCGGTGAGCATCTCCGACTTCACCGCGCCGTGGTGGTTGCTGTTCCTGTTCGTCGTCGGGGCCCTCGCCGCCGGATACGTGGCGGTGCAACGCCGCCGGATGCGGCACACGCTGCGGTTCACCAACCTCGAGCTGCTCGAGAAGGTCGCCCCCCAGCGGCCCGGCCGCAGCCGGCACGTCCCGGTCGCGTTGCTGCTGGCCGGGCTGGCGCTGCTCACCGTCGCCGCTGCCGGGCCCACCGCCGAGCAGCGGGTTCCGCGCAACCGCGCCACCGTTGTCCTGGTGATCGACGTGTCGCTGTCGATGCAGGCCACCGACGTCGAGCCCACTCGCCTCGCCGCCGCGCAGGCCGCCGCCAAGTCGTTCGCCGACGACCTGACTCCCGGCATCAACCTCGGCCTGGTGGCGTTCTCCGGCACCGCGTCGGTGCTCGTCTCGCCGACCACCAACCGGGAGGCCACCAAGACCGCGATCGACAACCTGCAGCTGAGCGAGCGCACCGCCACCGGCGAGGCGATCTTCACGGCCCTGCAGTCCGTCGACACCCTCGCCGCGGTGCTCGGCGGCGGCGACCAGGCACCCCCGGCGCGGATCGTGCTGCTCTCGGACGGCAAGCAGACCGTCCCGGAGAGCCCCGACGACCCGCGCGGCGGCTTCACCGCCGCCCGGCAGGCCGCGGACAAGGACGTGCCCGTCTCGACCATCTCCTTCGGCACCGAGTACGGCACCGTCACGATCGAGGACGAGCGCATCCCGGTGCCGGTGGACGACCCGTCCCTGAAGGAGATCGCCAACCTCTCCGGCGGCACCTTCTTCACCGCATCGAACCTGCAGGAACTCGAGGACGCCTACAACACCCTCGAGGAACAGATCGGGTACGAGACCACCCGCGGCGACGCCAGCCGCCCGTGGCTGATCCTTGGTGTCCTCGCCGTCGCCGGGGGTGTCGCCGCCGCCCTGCTGCTGCGCCAACGCCTGCCCTGACCTGCGCCGCGGACCGCGTGCCCGCCGCCGCGGGCGCCTTGTTACCGACCCGTACCGCCACCAGATAGGGTTTGACCCCATGACTGACGCAAGCAGCCCCGCCGGATCGCCGCGCCCCGCGGCCACCCCCCGCTCGGTTCTCGTCACCGGCGGCAATCGCGGCATCGGCCTCGCCGTCGCCCGCCGCCTGCAGGCGGACGGCCACAAGGTCGCCGTCACCCACCGCGGCTCCGGCGCCCCGGACGGACTGTTCGGCGTCCGGTGCGATGTCACCGACAGCGCGTCCGTCGACGCCGCGTTCAAGGAGGTCGAAGAGCACCAGGGTCCCGTCGAGGTCCTGGTCGCGAACGCCGGCATCACCGACGACACGCTGCTGATGCGGATGACCGAGGACCAGTTCGCGAAGGTCATCGACGCCAACCTCACCGGTGCGTTCCGGTGCGCGAAGCGCGCCAACCGCGCGATGCTGCGGGGGCGCTGGGGTCGGATGATCTTCCTCGGCTCGGTCGTCGGCATGGCCGGTCAGGCGGGGCAGATCAACTACGCGTCCTCGAAGGCCGGCGTCATCGGCCTGGCCCGCTCGGTGACCCGCGAACTCGGCTCGCGTTCGATCACGGCGAATGTCGTCGCGCCCGGATTCATCGAGACGGACATGACCGCCGAACTCTCCGACGACGTCCGCGACACCGCGAAGAAGTTCATCCCGCTGCAGCGTCTCGGCAAGCCCGAGGACGTCGCCGCGGTCGTGAGCTTCCTCGCGTCCGACGACTCCGCCTACGTCTCCGGCGCGGTCATCCCCGTCGACGGCGGCCTCGGCATGGGGCACTGACGCCGGCACGCACGCCACCACATCCGAAACTCACTGGAGGACCGACACACTCATGGGCGGACTGCTCGAGGGCAAGACCATTCTCGTCACCGGCATCATCACCGACGCCTCCATCGCCTTCCACACCGCGAAGGTCGCGCAGGAACAGGGCGCGAAGGTCGTCGTCACCGGCTTCGACCGGCTGCGCCTGATCGATCGCATCGCGCAGCGGCTGCCGCAGCCGGTGCCCCCGGCCCTCGAACTCGACGTGCAGAACACCGACCACCTCGACACCCTCGCCGGCCGGGTGCGCGAGCTCGCCCCCGAGGGCCTCGACGGCGTCGTGCACTCCATCGGCTTCGCCCCCCGCTCGTGCCTGGGCAGCCCGTTCCTCGACGCGCCGTGGACCGACGTCGCCGTCGCCCTCGAGGTCTCCGCCTACTCCTACGCCGCGCTCGCCAAGGCCCTGCTGCCCGTCCTCAACGATGGCGCCTCCCTGGTCGGCATGGACTTCGACCCCGCCCGCGCCGTCCCGTTCTACAACTGGATGGGCGTGTCCAAGGCCACCCTCGAGTCCGTCAACCGGTACGTCGCCAAGGAGGTCGGCGGCCGCGGTATCCGCTCCAACCTCGTCGCCGCCGGCCCGATCAAGACCCTCGCCGCCAAGGCCATCGCCGGCGACGCCACCGGCCCCGGCGCCGAGATGAACCGGCTCAACGAGGGCTGGTCCGCGGCGGCCCCGATCGGCTGGGACGTCGATGACCCCACGCCCGTCGCGAAGACCGTGTGCACGGTGCTGTCCGACTGGCTGCCCGGCACCACCGGGTCGATCGTCTACGTCGACGGGGGATTCCATTCCCAGGTCGGCTTCGGTGCCGGCGCCTAGGGTCGAGCCATGACCCGTACCTCCGAGCCGTACGACGCACTGCTGGTGCTCTCGTTCGGCGGTCCGGAAGGGCCGGACGACGTGCGCCCGTTCCTCGAGAATGTCACCCGGGGCCGCGGCGTGCCGCCCGAACGCCTCGACGAGGTCGCCGAGCACTACCTGCACTTCGGGGGTGTCTCACCGATCAACGCCCTCAACCGCGACCTCATCGCGCGCCTCGAGGCGGACTTCGCCGCCGCCGGGCTGGATCTGCCGATCTACTTCGGCAACCGCAACTGGCACCCGATGATCGAGGACACCGTCGCGGCCATGCGCGACGACGGGGTGCGCAACGCGCTGGTGTTCCCCACCTCGGCGTGGGGTGGCTATTCGGGGTGCCGGCAGTACCACGAGGACATCGCCCGCGCCCGCGCCGCCGTCGGCGACGACGCACCCGTGCTGACCAAGCTGCGGCACTTCTACGATCACCCGCTGTTCCTCGACGCCGTCGCCGACGCGGTCGCCGCGGCGCGGGCACAGCTGCCCGCCGACCGCCGCGACGCGGCGCGCCTGGTGTTCACCGCCCACTCGGTGCCCACCGCCGCCGACGCCACCGGCGGCCCACCCGAGCTGGGCGGGCACCTGTACAGCCGGCAGGTCGCCGAGGCGGCCCGCCTGGTCGCCACCGCCGCCGGCAGCGCCGACCACGACCTGGTGTGGCAGTCCCGATCCGGGCCGCCGCAGGTGCCGTGGCTCGAGCCGGACATCGTCGACCACCTCGAGGCCCTGCACGCGCGCGGCGTCGACGCGGTCGTCGTCGTGCCCGTCGGCTTCGTCTCCGACCACCTCGAAGTCGTCTGGGACCTCGACACCGAAGCCCGCGACCGGGCCGCGGAACTTGGCATGGCGTTCGCCCGCGCCGCCACCGCCGGCCCCGACCCGCGGTTCGTGCAGATGGTGCGCGAGCTGGTGCGCGAACACCTCGACGGCGCCGCCCCCGTGCGGCGCGGCACCCAGCCGCTGCTGGGCGTCGGCTGCAACGGCGTGCTGTGCGCACCGGAATGCTGCCGGCCACCAGCCCGGCCCCGCCGCTGACCGGGCGGGCTCAGCCCACCACCCCGGGCTCGGGGTAAGAGAACGAGGACGCCGGGCCTCTCCGAGGCGTGTCCGCGGCATCGGGTCAGGCGTGATGCCCCGCCCGGACCGCGGCCGCCACCGCCCCGAGCCGGGCGGCCCGCACCGCGGCCCACAGCGGACGCAGCGCCTCCTCCCGCGCGGCCTGCCCGCTGGCCGAGGCGGCCCTCGGTTCCACACCGCGGCCGGCGACCGTGAGGATGGCCGCCACCTGATCGGCCGAGTCGAGGATCCGGGCCGCGCGCCCCGGCATCGACTCCGGATACCGGTGCCGCGCATGTTCGGCGACCTCGGCCGCGATCTGCTCCCGGGGGTCGGCGGTGCGGCCGTCCGCGCCGACGGTCAGCACCCGGCCCACCCTCGCCGCGGCGTCCCGCACCGCCTCGCGCATGGCGAACTCGGCCTCCCCGAGGCCGGGCTCGGCGGGCCGCTCGGGCACCGCCGGGACCGCAAACAGCGTCCAGCGCAGCACGTCGGGCCCCTCCACCGAGGGGACGAAGCCGAGACCGGGGGTCCCGGGTGCGCCGGCGAGCACCGCCTCGCCGGCCGCGACCGCGGCGCGCGCCAACTCGGTGCCCGGCGGCAGGCCCCGCACGTCGCCGGGCACGGGCAGCACCAGCCGGATCCCGTCCACACCGGCCGGATCGGCCCGGCGCAGCGCGGACAGCAGCACGGCGGCGCCGTCCACGGGCGAATGCTCGGGCACGGCGGAGAAGTCGGCGGCGGGCTCGTCGCGGGAGACCACCAGATGCATCGGCGCCCAGGCGTGCAGGGCGTCGATGACGTCGTCCGGTGCGGCGTGCCCGGCCAACCAGGAACCGGCCCACACCGTCAGAGTCTGACCGGGTGAACTCACGGTTTCCGAGCATAGGCGCCGTCCCGGCAACGGGGCCACGGCCGGTCGGCGTGCCCTCCCGCCGCTGCGGCCGCGGCGGCCCTAACGTGGCGGGCGTGAGTCCCGACATGTACGGCGGCGACATCTTCGCCGGCCATCCGCGCGCCCGTAAGCCCACGATCCCCGAGGTGCCCGCCGAGAAGGACCTGGTGGTCGAGGACGTCGCGTCCGGTTGGTGCGGTGCGATCGTCGGCATCGAACGCACCTACGACGGCGACTTCGTCCGGCTCGAGGACGCTTCGCGGTGCACCCGGCTGTTCGCGCTGCGCCCCGCCGCGTTCCTCCTCGACGGCCGGCCGGTGACGCTGGTGCGGCCCGCGCCGCGGCCGACGGCGGGCGGCCCCACCCGGTCCGCGTCCGGGTCCACGAAGGTCGAGGGGTTGCGGGCGCGGGTCGCGCGCGGCAGCCGCATCTGGGTGGAGGGCGTGCACGACGCGGCCCTCGTCGAACGCGTGTGGGGGCACGATCTGCGCGTCGAGGGGGTTGTGGTCGAGCAACTCGAGGGCCTGGACAATCTCGGGGAGAGGCTCGCCGGGTTCGCGCCCGGTCCCGGCCGCCGCGTGGGGGTGCTCGCCGACCATCTCGTCGCCGGATCCAAGGAGGAGCGGCTGACCGCGAACCTCGGGCCGCACGTGCTCGTCACCGGGCATCCGTTCGTCGACGTGTGGCAGGCGGTGCGGCCCAAGGCGCTGGGAATCGAGGCGTGGCCGACGATTCCGCGCGGGCAGGACTGGAAGACCGGGGTGTGCCGGGCGCTGGGGTGGGGCAGCCCGCAGGACGGGTGGCGCCGCGTCTACTCGGCGGTGTCGAGCTTCCGGGATCTCGAGGCGCCGCTGATCGGGGCGGTCGAGCGGCTCGTCGACTTCGTCACCGAGCCCACCGGGGACTGACCGCGCCGGGGCCGTGACCTGCGGAGCCACCCGCGATGTCCGATTTGTGGTTGGATGGCGTCGTGTCGGCATTGATATGGCTGATCGCCGGGCTGGTGCTCGCCGCCGCGGAGGCGCTGACGGGTGATTTCGTCCTGTTGATGCTCGGCGGCGCGGCCCTGGCCACCGCCGGGGTGTCCGCCGCGACGGATCTGCCGGTGTGGGCCGACGCGGTGGTGTTCGCGGTGTCGTCGCTGGTGCTGCTGGGCGGGGTGCGGCCGGTGCTGCGCCGGCGCTACGCCCTGCCGCCGGCGAAGGCGACGAACGTGGACGCCCTGCCGGGCAAGCAGGCACTGGTGCTCGAGGAGGTGGCCGCGCACTCCGGGCAGGTGAAGCTGGACGGTGAGGTGTGGACCGCGCGTCCGCTGGACGTCACCGAGGTGTATCCGCCCGGCACGACCGTGACCGTGATGCAGATCGACGGCGCGACGGCCGTCGTGTGGAAGGGGCCGTAGATGGAAGCGCTGATCGTGCTCGCCGTCGTCGTGGCGTTCGTGGCGCTGGTGGTCGTCAAATCGGTGGCGCTGGTGCCGCAGGCCGAGGCCGCGGTGATCGAGCGGCTCGGCCGCTACTACCGGACCGTGTCGGGACAGCTGACGTTCCTGGTGCCGTTCGTCGACCGGATCCGCGCCAAGGTGGACCTGCGCGAGCGGGTGGTCTCGTTCCCGCCGCAGCCGGTGATCACCCAGGACAACCTCACCCTGAGCATCGACACGGTCGTGTACTTCCAGGTGACGAATCCGCAGGCCGCCGTGTACGAGATCAGCAACTACATCGCGGCGGTGGAGCAGCTGACGGTGACCACGCTGCGCAACGTGGTCGGCGGCATGACCCTGGAGGAGACGCTGACCTCCCGCGATTCGATCAACGGGCAGCTGCGCGGCGTGCTCGACGAGGCGACCGGCCGCTGGGGACTGCGCGTGGCCCGGGTGGAGCTCAAGAGCATCGATCCGCCCCCGTCGATCCAGGAGTCGATGGAGAAGCAGATGAAGGCGGACCGGGAGAAGCGGGCGATGATCCTCACCGCCGAGGGGCACCGGGAGTCGGCGATCAAGACCGCCGAGGGCGACAAGCAGTCCCGGATCCTGTCGGCCGAGGGCGCCAAGCAGGCGGCCATCCTCGAGGCGGAGGCCGATCGCCAGTCGCGGATCCTGCGCGCCCAGGGTGACCGCGCCGCGAAGTACCTCGAGGCGCAGGGCCAGGCGAAGGCCATCGAGAAGGTGTTCGCGGCGATCAAGTCCGGTCGGCCGACGCCCGAGTTGCTCGCGTACCAGTACCTGCAGACGCTGCCGCAGATGGCGCAGGGCGACGCGAACAAGGTGTGGATGGTGCCGAGCGATTTCGGGGACGCCCTCAAGGGCTTCGCCCGGCACCTCGGTGCGCCGGGCGAGGACGGGGTGTTCCGGTTCGAGCCGAGCCCGGTCGACGAGAGGCTCCCGCGGCCGGAGGACGACACCGACGAGGTGGCCGACTGGTTCTCCACCGCGCGCGACCCGGAGGTCGCGCAGGCCGTCGCCGCCGCCGAGGCCGTCGCCCGCAAGCCGGTCGATCCGGCGCTGCACAACCCGACCGGCGCCGAACGCCGGGGCGGGGAGCCGGCCGCGTCCCCCGCGACGGCGTTGCCGCCGTCGGAGCCGATCACGGGCGGATGGGTGCAGCCGCAGCCGGGGCAGCGGCACGGCGAACCCCGGTGACCGGAGGGCCGTTCAGGTGAGCAGGCCCCGCCCGACCCCGCACACCGCGATCGCCCACAGCACGCTGGTGAAGGTGCCGATGATGAACTGCTCGGAGGCCTGGGGTTCGCGCAGTTCGGGGTAGCGGGCCAGGCCCTTGACGGCCAGCACGACGGCGATGCCCTCCGGCCAGCCGGACAGGATCGCGGCGGCGACCGCCGCCCGCTCGAGCAGGCCGATCACCCGACCGCCGCGCAGCGGCCCGGGCGGCGGTTCGGGGCCGGCCGGCGACGGCGACGGGGAGGGGGCCGGTCCCGCGTCGGGCTGGCGGCGGGCGATGCGGAACGAGGCCAGCACGGCGGGGGCGCCCCCGGTGACCGCCGCCAGGGTCGTGAGCACCAGGGTCGCGGCGAGGGCGACGCCGTGCACGGCGGGCGTGGCCGTCGCGGTGAGGGCGGCGCCGGCGAGCGCCGCCGTAGCGAGCCCGGCGACGAGCCACACCGGTGCGCCGCGGCGCAGGCTCAGGGCCGGAGCCAGCGCGGCGACGGCGAGCAGAACCAGGGTGACGACGGTCAACGGTCGGCCCTTTCCAGGAGGCGGCGGGCGAGGTCGCGGCCGGCCGGTTCGGCCTGCCAGCCGGCGGCGGCCAGGCGCTGCGACACCGCCTGGGTGCTGATGCCGAGCCGCGCGGCGGCCTCGGCCTGCGTCAGCCCGCCCCGGACGAGGTCGACGGCCTCGTGCCCGGCGTCGGACCGGCGGGTCACCAGCAGCGCCACCAGGGTGAGGGCGGCGTCCGCGTCGGCGGCCGCGGCGGTGTCCGAGCCCTCCACGGCGACCCGCGCGGGGGCGTTCTTGGCGCGGTCGACGGCGCGGCGGGCATGCTCGAACGCCGGTCCCCGGCCGGCGCGGGTCTGCGCCGGCAGGGGCTGCTCGACGGCGCCGGCGCCGATGCCGACGCTCCAGCAGCCGCGGCGGACGAGGTCGAGTGCGAGATCGACGACGACGGCCGGGTCGTCGGCGACGGCCTGGACCTCGTCGCCGGCGGTGCGTTCGAACGGGCGCAGCAGCTCGGCGTCGCGCAGCTCGGTGAGCAGGTCCGCGACCCGGTCGACGTCGCGACGGCTGCCGCGCTGGTCGACGGTCAACACGAACATGACTCAAGGATGCAGACTTGAATATGGAAAATCAAGGTTTCAGACTTGACCGGTCGGGCGCGGGGCGGGGCGCCGGGAGGCGCGACTCGAGCCACAGTCCCGACGCGCCGAGAGCGATGCACACCGCCGAGACCGCCAGCAATGCGGGATCGGTCCGTCCCGTCAGGGCGTCGCCGAGCAGCACCACGCCCACCGTGCCCGGCAGGATGCCGGCGACCGTGCCCAGCGTGTACGGGACCAGCCGCACCGACGAGACCCCGCAGCAGTAGTTGACCACCGCGAACGGCAGCGGCGCGATCAGCCGCAGCGACCCCACCGCGAGCCAGCCCCGGCGGGCCAGCCGCTCGTCGACCGCCTGCGCCGTCGGATGATTCAGGTGGGCCTCGACCACGCCGCGGCCGATCGCGCGCACCAGCAGCAGCGCCAGCACGGCGCTGACGGTCGTGGCGGCGACGGTCACCGCGATCCCGGTGGCCGACCCGAACAGCACCCCGGCGCTGAGGGTGAACACCGTCCGCGGGAACGGGGCCACGGTCACCACCGCGTGGATCAGGAAGAACAGCAGCGGGAAGAGCGGCCCGGCCGACTCGGCCCACGCACGCACCTCGGCGACGGACGGGTGGGGGAGCAGCACCGCGACGACCGCGAGCGCGGCCAGTACGGCGAGGGCACCGAGGATCCGGCGGTCCCGCAGCATCCTCGTCACGAACGGTCACGATACCGGGGCCGGGGGCCGGACGAGCGGTTGCCTCGGCACGCGGTAGATTCCTTAGGCGACGACATTATCGATCGCTAGGGAAACTGTGGTGATCCCCACAATAGGGCCGGCGTGTATGCGGCTAGCATCACATCGGAATCGGTTTAAGGTTTCCCACGGCCGTGTTCGGCGAGCCCGCCCGCTGCGTACGAGAGGACCCTCACGTGTCATTAGCTTCAGAAGCCGAGGACGCTGCGCGCGCCTATGCGCAGTGGCAGGAGGCGGTGGCGGGGGTGCTGGCCAAGTCCCGCCGCGTCGACCCCGCGGAGCTCGGACCGGAACCGCAGCGGCTGCTCGCGACCACCACCTACGACGACGTCGCCGTCGCCCCCCTCTACGGCGTGCGCGACGAGCGTCCCGAGGCGCCGTTGCCCGGCTCCTTCCCGTTCGTCCGCGGCGGTTCCGCGACCCGCGACGTCAACACCGGCTGGCTCGTCAGCGCCCGCTTCGGCGACACCGCCGGTGACGTGAACGAGCGCATCCTCGACGCCCTCGAGAACGGCGTCAGCGCCCTGTGGCTGCGCGTCGGCGCGGACGGCATCGCGATCGCCGACCTGCCCGCCGCGCTCGACAAGGTCCTGTTCGACCTCGCGCCGGTCACCCTCGACGCCGGCGCCGACACCGCCGCCGCGGCGGCCGCCCTCTACGCCCTGCTCGATGCGCGCACCGACGTCGCCGACCGCGGCGCCGTGCGCCTGCACCTCGGTGCCGCGCCGCTGACCAGCGCGTTCTCGGGTCGGGCCGACGTCACCGTGGCCCAGGCCGTCGAACTCGCCCACGCCGCCGCGGACCGCGCCGAGACCGTGCGGGCCCTCACCGTCGACGGCACCGCGTTCCACAACGCCGGGGCCGCCGACGCCGAGGAACTCGGGGCCGCCGTCGCCGCCGGCCTCGAGTACCTGCGCGAGCTGACCGGCAGCCGCCAGTCCGCGGCCCGTGCGCTCGGCCAGATCGAGTTCCGGCTCGCCGCGACCGACGACCAGTTCCAGACCATCGCCAAGTTCCGCGCCGGCCGGCAGCTGTGGGCCCGCATCGCGCAGGTCGTGGGCGCCGCCGAGGCCGGCCACGCCCCCCAGCACGCCGTCACCTCCGCCGCGATGATGACCCAGCGCGACCCCTGGGTGAACATGCTGCGCACCACCCTCGCCGCGTTCGGCGCCGGCATCGGCGGGGCGGACGCGGTCACCGTGCTCCCGTTCGACACCGCCCTGCCGACCGGTGTGCTCGGCGTGTCGGAGGCCTTCTCCGCGCGCATCGCCCGCAACACCCAGCTGCTGCTGCTCGAGGAATCCAACCTCGGCCGCGTCCTCGACCCGGCCGCCGGGTCCTGGTACGTCGAGGAACTCACGGCGCAGATCGCGGCCAAGGCGTGGGAGTTCTTCCAGCAGATCGAGGCGGCCGGCGGCTACCGCACCGCCCTCGACGACGGCCTGATCGGCGAGCGCATCGCCGCCACCCGCGCCCGCCGGGACTCCGACATCGCCCACCGCCGGACCGCGGTGACCGGCGTCAACGAGTTCCCGAACCTCGCCGAGGCCCCGCTGCCCGCGGAGACCGCCGACGCCGGCGCCGATGTCGCCCGGTACGCCGCGGCGTTCGAGGCGCTGCGCAACCGCTCCGACGTCCATCTCGCCGCGCACGGCACCCGGCCCAGGGCGCTGCTCGCCCCGCTCGGCCCGATCGCCGAGCACAACATCCGCACGACGTTCGCCGCGAACCTGCTCGCCTCCGGCGGCATCGAGACGGTCAACCCCGGCCCGCTGTCCGTCGACGACGACAGCATCGCCGCCGCCGTCCGCGACTCGGGCGCCACCGTCGCCGTCGTGTGCGGCACCGACAAGCGCTACGGCGAACAGGCCGCCGCCGCGGTCACCGCGCTCCGCGGCGCCGGGATCGGTACCGTCCTGCTGGCCGGGCCGGAGAGGGCCGTGAGCGAGACCACCGGCGCCGAGCGCCCGGACGGGTTCCTCACCGCCAAGATCGACGCGATCGCCGCGCTGACCGACCTGCTGACCACCCTGGGAGCGTAAGTGAGCATCGAACACGAGATCGGCAGCTTCGCCGACGTCCCGCTGACGGATCCGGCGGCGCCGGCTCCCGCCGCCCCCACCGAGGAGCAGGCCACGGCGCTCGTCGCATCGGTCGCCGCCGCCAACCACTACACGACCGATCAGGTGGTGTGGTCCACGCCCGAGGGCATCGACGTCAAGCCCGTCTACACCAAGGCCGACCGCGACCGGATCGTCGCCGAGGGCTACCCGCTGGGCAGCTACCCGGGCCTCGAGCCGTTCGTGCGCGGCCCGTACCCGACGATGTACGTCAACCAGCCGTGGACCATCCGCCAGTACGCGGGCTTCTCCACCGCCGCCGAGTCCAACGCCTTCTACCGGCGCAACCTCGCGGCCGGGCAGAAGGGCCTGTCGGTGGCGTTCGACCTGGCCACCCACCGCGGCTACGACTCGGATCATCCCCGCGTGCAGGGCGATGTCGGCATGGCCGGCGTCGCGATCGACTCGATCCTCGACATGCGGCAGCTGTTCGACGGCATCGACCTGTCGCAGGTGTCGGTGTCGATGACCATGAACGGCGCCGTCCTGCCGATCCTGGCGCTGTACGTCGTCGCCGCGGAGGAGCAGGGCGTCAAGCCCGAGCAGCTGGCCGGAACCATTCAGAACGACATTCTGAAGGAGTTCATGGTCCGCAACACCTACATCTATCCGCCCAAGCCGTCGATGCGGATCATCTCCGACATCTTCGCCTACACCAGCGCGAACATGCCGCGCTTCAACTCCATCTCGATCTCCGGCTACCACATCCAGGAGGCCGGTGCGACCGCCGACCTCGAGCTGGCCTACACCCTCGCCGACGGCGTCGAGTACCTCCGCGCCGGCCTCGACGCGGGCATGGAGATCGACAAGTTCGCCCCGCGCCTGTCCTTCTTCTGGGCCATCGGGATGAACTTCTACATGGAGATCGCCAAGATGCGGGCCGGCCGTCTGCTGTGGGCCGAGCTCGTCGAGAAGTTCCACCCGAAGTCGGCCAAGTCCAAGTCGCTGCGCACCCACTCGCAGACCTCCGGCTGGTCGCTCACCGCGCAGGACGTGTTCAACAACGTCGCCCGCACCTGCATCGAGGCGATGGCCGCGACCCAGGGCCACACCCAGTCGCTGCACACCAACGCCCTCGACGAGGCGCTGGCACTGCCGACCGACTTCTCCGCCCGCATCGCCCGCAACACCCAGCTGCTGCTGCAGCAGGAATCGGGCACCACCCGGCCGATCGACCCGTGGGGCGGCTCGTACTACCTCGAATGGCTCACCCACGAGCTCGCCAACCGCGCCCGCAAGCACATCGCGGAGGTCGAGGAGGCCGGCGGCATGGCCCAGGCCATCTCCGAGGGCATCCCGAAGCTGCGCATCGAGGAGGCCGCGGCCCGCACCCAGGCGCGGATCGACTCCGGCCGCCAGCCGGTGATCGGCGTCAACAAGTATCAGGTCACCGAGGACCACGAGATCGAGGTCCTCAAGGTCGAGAACTCCCGCGTGCGGGCCGAGCAGATCGCCAAGCTCGAGCAGTTGCGCGCCGACCGTGATCCCGAGGCCGTGCAGGTCGCGCTGGACGCGCTGACCCGCGCCGCCGGCTCGGCCGACGGCGGCCCGGACCACAACCTGCTGGCCCTGGCCATCGACGCGGCCCGCGCCAAGGCCACCGTCGGCGAGATCTCCGACGCCCTCGAGAAGGTGTACGGACGGCACCAGGCCGAGATCCGCACCATCAGCGGGGTCTACCGGGACGAGGCCGGAAAGGCAGGCAACATCAGCACCGCAACCGAACTCGTCGAGAAGTTCGCCGAGGAGGAGGGCCGCCGGCCGCGCATCCTCGTCGCGAAGATGGGGCAGGACGGTCACGACCGCGGGCAGAAGGTGATCGCCACCGCCTTCGCCGACCTCGGCTTCGACGTCGACGTGGGACCGCTGTTCCAGACCCCCGAGGAGGTCGCGAACCAGGCGGCCGACAACGACGTGCACGTCATCGGCGTGTCGTCGTTGGCCGCGGGACACCTGACCCTGGTGCCCGCGCTGCGGGAGGCCCTCGCCGAGGTGGGCCGCCCGGACATCATGATCGTCGTCGGCGGCGTCATCCCGCCCGGCGACTTCGACGAGCTGTACCAGGCCGGGGCCGCGGCGATCTTCCCGCCCGGCACCGTCATCGCGGACGCCGCGGTGGGCCTGCTGCACAAGCTCGCCGACCAGCTCGGTCACGACCTGGGAGCCTGACCCGGCATGGGCAGCACCCCGGTCGGCAGTCCCACCCGTCGGCCCGCGGTCGACGTCGACGCCCTCGCCGAGGCCGTGCTCGCCAACCGGCGGGCCGGCCTGGCGAAGGCGATCACCCTGGTCGAATCCACCCGGGACGACCACCGGGAGCAGGCACAACAGCTGCTGCTGCGCCTGCTCCCGGAGGCGGGCGGAGCGATGCGCGTGGGCATCACCGGCGTCCCCGGCGTCGGCAAGTCCACCTTCATCGACGCGTTGGGCATGTACCTGCTCGGCAAGGGCCACCGGGTGGCGGTGCTCGCGGTGGACCCGTCGTCGACCCGCACCGGCGGCTCCATCCTCGGCGACAAGACGCGCATGGCCCGGTTGTCGGTGCAGCGCGACGCCTACATCCGGCCGTCCCCCACGGCCGGCACCCTCGGCGGCGTCGCCAAGGCCACCCGCGAGACGATGGTGCTGCTCGAGGCCGCCGGATTCGACGTGATCCTCGTCGAGACCGTCGGCGTCGGGCAGTCCGAGGTCACCGTCGCGAACATGGTGGACTGCTTCACCTTCCTGACCCTCGCCCGCACCGGCGACCAGCTGCAGGGCATCAAGAAGGGCGTCCTCGAACTCGCCGACCTCGTCGCGGTGAACAAGGCCGACGGGCCGTTCGAACGCGACGCGCGGGTGGCGGCCCGGGAACTCGCCGGCGCGCTGCGGCTCGTGCACCCGCACGACGCGGTGTGGAAACCCCCGGTGATCACCATGAGCGGCCTGGAGGGCGCCGGCCTGGACACGTTCTGGGACACCGTCCTCGAACACCGCCGGGTGCTCACCGAGGCGGGCCTGTTCGAGGAGAACCGGCGCCGCCAGCTGGTGGACTGGACCTGGACCATGGTGCACGACCAGCTGCTGCGCCGGCTCGAGACCAACCCGCGGGTGCGTGCGCTCCGCGGCGATGTCGAACGCGCCGTGCGCGACGGCTCCCTCACGGCAGCCCTGGCCGCCCAGCAGATCCTCGACGCGTTCGACGCCGCACCCTAGACACCGGAGCCGGGGCCCAGGCCGCCGGATCGGCGCCCCACGCGCGGGCCGGGAACGGATAGTCCGGATACTCGGCGAGCGCGGGCCGGGCCGCGGTCACCGCCGCGTGCGTGGCCACGGTGCCCGCGCCGGGGCTCGCCGGCGTCGCCGGGTGCGGGTTGCGGCCGGGCGCCTGCAGCAGCCACGCCCCGGTGCGGGCCAGCGCGACCGCTGCGTCGCGGCCCCGCCCGTCCCGGAGCCGCGCGGTGAGCGCGTCGAGCACCCCGGCCGCGAGCAGGTAGCCGCTCGCGTGGTCGAGAGCCTGCACCGGGAGCACTCCCGGCGCGTCCGGGCGGCCCTCGACGACGGCGATCCCGGAGGCGGCCTGCACGATCGAGTCGAAGCCGCGACGGGGCGCCCACGGCCCGGACCATCCCCACGCGCACACCCGGCCGTGCACCACGCCCGGCCGGGCCTGGTGCACGGGTGCGCCGATCAGCGCGTCGAGCGCCCCGGGCCGGTAGCCGGTGAGCAGCACGTCGGCGTCGGCGAGCAGGCGGCGGCACGTCTCCCGGCCGCGGGCGGTGCGCAGGTCCAGCAGCGCGGTGCGCTTGCCCTGCCCGTTCTCGGCGTGCTGCCAGGCGATCTCGGGCAGCGCGGGCGGATCCACCCGCAGCACGTCCGCCCCCAGCATGGCCAGCGCCCGGGCGGCGACGGGGCCGGCGATCACCCGGGTCAGATCCAGCACCCGGATCCCGGTCAGTGGCCGCGCCGGATCGCCGCCCGGCCGGGTCTCGCCGGCACTGTCGGACCGGGCGAGGATCCGTACCAGCGGGCCCGCCGCCGCGCCCCGGCCCTGCGCGCTCGTGGCCCACTCGTGCTCGGTGCGCACCCGCACCGCGATCGCGTCGTGCGCGGCGGCCGCGTCCTCGACCGCCGCGGCGGGCAGCTGCCGGATCCGGGCGGCGCAGTCGTCCCGGCCCGCACCGTCCGGCAGGTCGAGTGCGCGGAGCAGACGCACGCGGTGGTGCGGGTAGTTGGCGTGGGTGCGCACCCACCCGTCGGCGGCGGCGAAGAACCCGGACAGTGCCGCGAACCCGTGAACGGGCCGGCCGGCCAGGCGCAGCATCCGGTCCCCGGCGAACGAGGCGGCGATGCGCTCCGGGTCGAGCCGCGCCCCCTGCGGCTCGAGTCCGCGGGTGTGGCGGTATCGGTCGGCGGCCGACGCGAAGGCCGCCACGGCCCCCGTGGCGAGGTCGCCCACCGGCAGCCGGGCGGCGAGGAAGTGCCCGGCCGGGGCGCAGCGGATGCCGGTGGCCGGGTCGGCCGGGACGTCGAGGCCGGCGTCGGCGAGGGCGGCGCTGTAGTCGTCGAGCAGGGCGAGGGGGCGCGTCATGCGCCGAGCCTAGAGCGAGGTTCAGCTCGTGCGGTCCGCGGCCGGCTCGCGCAGTTCGGGGCGGGCCGGCTCGAGGCGTTCGAGCGCACCGGCGGATTCGGCGCGGGTGAGCCGGGAGCGGCGCCACGAGACCGTGAGCAGCGCGATCCATCCGGCCACGATCAGCAGGTACAGCAGGGTGGAGGCCGTGCCGGAGATCTCGAACGCCGTGAACAGCTTCTGCGCGTTGGTCAGCACGATGACGCCGCCGACGGCGGTGCCGAGCAGGGTGGCCGGCACCCGGCTGACCAGCCATGCCGCGATCGGCGCGGCGATCGCCCCGCCCAGGGCGAGACCGGCCACGACGAGGAGGTTGCCGAGCGATTCCCGGCCGAGACCGACGAGGAAGCCGATGCTGGCGGCGAGCGCGACGAGGAACTCGGAGGCGCTGACCGAGCCGATCACCGTCCGCGGGGCCGTCTTGCCGCGGGAGAGCAGGGTGCTCGTGGTGATCGGCCCCCATCCACCGCCGCCGCTGGCGTCGATGAACCCGCCGAACAGGCCCAGCGGAGACAGGAACCTCGCCGAGTGCGGCGAGGTGCGGGCGTGCGCGACGGCGGGCGGCCGGACGGAGAACCGCAGCGCCACATAGACACCGATGGCCAGCAGGATCGTCGATGTCACCGGAATCGCGGCCTCGGTGGACAGGCTGGAGAGCACGGTGGCGCCGAGGAATGCGCCGACCGCGCCGGGCACGCCCAGCTTCGCGACCACCCCCCAGTCCACGTTCCGGAACCGCCAGTGCGAGGCGCCGGAGACGAGGGTGGTGCCGACCTCCGCGAGGTGCACGGCGGCGCTGGCGTGTGCGGGGCCGATCCCGCTGAAGATCAGGAGGGTGGTGGCGGTGACACCGAAGGCCATGCCGAGGGCACCGTCGACGAGCTGTGCGCCGATACCGACGAGCGTGAACACCAGGAGAGCGAACATGCAGAAGACTCCGACCACGAAGGAGCGAACCGGGGGAGGGTGGGCGGCGGACGCCGCTCAGCAACACTCCTGGTCGAAGCACGCGCCCCGTCGGGTGGGCCAGAACGCCATCAACGCGAGCAGGGTGGCCGGAGCCGCCGCGATGCTCGTCGCCTGCACGTTCGTGTCCCTTCGCCGGTCTGCTGTCCGCCGCGCTCGCGACGATCCGTCCGAGCATAGCCGGTCGTGCGCGGCGGCGGCATCTTCGGGCGGCGTGTCGCGCCCGGGGATGCCGCCGCGGCCGGTCACGGCAGGCGCCGGGCCGTGATCTCGAATCCGGCGGCGCGCAACCGGTCGGTGAGCACGTCCCCGAAGGCCGTCGCGGGGGTGAGCACCCCGCCGCCCGCGTGGAGACGGTCGCCGCCGAGGATCAGCGACAGCGCCGACTCGCCGAGCATCACCGCGGTCGCCTTGTACCCGGGATCGCCCTGGGCGGCGACGCGGGCGGTGTAGCGGGCGCCGGTGCTCGTCGTGGTGTACAGGTCGATGGTGAAGAAGCCGCGTTCGCGCGCCGACTCGGACGGGCCCTGCCCGGGCGCGGGCAGCACCTTGTCGAGCAGGAACCGGGTCGGGGGGAACGCCAGGCCCGCCACCAGCGCCCCGAAGCCGGCCGCGACACCGGTCGCCACAAGGGGCGACAACCGCGACGAGCCGACGTTCATCACCTCCCGGTAGCGGAACCGCGGCCCGTACGCCCAGCCGGTGAGCGCGTTGCTGCGGCGCACCACCCGCGTGTTGTAGGGGCCCATGAAGAACGGTGCGAGCCGGCCGGACAGCTCGGGGGCGACGGACTTCCCGTCGACGGTCGCCAGGTCGTTCTGCCGCCCGAGGTCCGGCTCGCGGGACCGGTCCGGCGACAGCGAGTACGGGGCGAGGGCGACCTTGCGGGCCTCGGCGTCCCGGCGCACCACGTCCACCTGGGTGCGCATCGAGTCGATCGTGCCGCCGCTGACGCCGCCCCGCATCGCACGCACCACCAGGGTCGTGTCGGTCAGGTCGCCGGCGCCGTCGGCCTGTACGGCCCGGTGCAGCGCGTGCACGCCGAGGTCGGAGGGGATCGAGTCGAATCCGCAGGAATGGACGATGCGGGCGCCGGTGCGGCGGGCCACGTCGTCGAACCGGTCGATGCTCTCGCGGTGGAACAGCACCTCGCCGGTGAGATCGACGTAGTCGGTGCCCGCCTCGGCACAGGCCTGCACCAGCGGCAGCCCGTACTTGGCGTAGGGCCCGACCGTCGTGACCACCACGCGGGTCCGGGCGGCGAGGGCGGCGAGCGACTGCGGGTCGCCGGCGTTCGCCGCGAGCACCGGCCAGGCCGCCGCGGCGGCGCCCAGCCCGGTGCGGATCCGTTCGAGGCGCTCGGCGGAGCGGCCGGCGAGCGCGATGCGCACCCCTTCGGGGGCGTGCTCGGCGAGGTAGGCGGCGGTGAGCCGGCCGACGAAGCCGGTGGCGCCGTAGACGACGATGTCGAGATCGCGGGAGGCAGTCATGCGCCACACCCTACTGCCGGGTAAGTCGGGATGCGACGCGGCTCACACGACGGCGCCGCAGCCACCAGCCGAGCCAGGACACCACGATCGTCACCGCCACCGCGGCCCGCACGAGCCCCACCGCCGATTCCGGGTAGATCACCCCGGTCAGGTAGTGGTCGATGAACCCGCTCGGCGGCAGGCCGGCGATCCCGGCGCGGCGCCGCGCCCAGTTCTCCAGATCGGTCAGCGGGCAGTCGAACCCGACGAGGACGGTGGCGAACCCCCACACCACCGCCACGACGTGCAGCACCAGCGTGCGGGGCCACCGCCACGCCAGGAAACCGCCGAACGTCACATACAGCAGGAAGGCCAGGTGCACGACCACGGTGACGTCGGCCAACAGCCGGTACGCCATGCCGCCAGCCTATCCGGATCGGGCGGGGGAGCGGCAGTTCCGGGCTTCTATCCTGCGTCCGCGTCGGTGCCCTTGACGACGAGGACGGGCACCGGCACCTCGAGCAGCAGCCGCTGCAGGCGTCGTTCCAGCAGGAACTTGCCGAGCGCGTTGCGGTCGCGGGTGCCCACCACGAGACGTTCCGCGCCGGACCGCTCCACCAGGTCGACGAGGGCGCCGACCGGGTCCCCGTCGTGCACCGCCGTCCGCAGCTCCCACCCGTCGGCGCCGAGGGTGGCGGTGACGTCCGTGCGGACCGACTCGAGTTCCCGCTGCCCGGACGGGCCGTCGTCGTCGACCGCGACGAGCACGAGGGTCGTGCCGTCGCTGTGTGCGGCCTCGCGGGCGGCCGTGGTGAGCGCGGCATGTCCTTCCGGGGTCGCGGCGTGGACTACGGCAACGGGCATGGGGTCCTCCGGGGGCGGCGGTGACGTGTGCCTTCCAGTATCCCCGTCCGGGGGTCTCCCTGGCCGCTCCCGGCGGTGTGGAACTGGTCTCCACCTGCGGGGACGTGTCGGATGGATCTCAGCTGCCGGGTGCCGGCGCGCTCACCACGGGGCCGGGCGGTAGTCCTTGAGGAAGCAGCCGTACAGGTCCACCCCGGCCTCGCCCTGCACGATCGGGTCGTACACGCGGGCCGCCCCGTCGACGAGGTCGAGCGGGGCGTGGAAGCCCTCGTCGGCCAGGCGCAGCTTCGTGTGGTGGGGCCGTTCGTCGGTGATCCAGCCGGTGTCGACGGCGGTCATGAGGATCCCGTCGGCGCGCAGGTCCTCGGCGCTGGTGCGGGTGAGCATGTTCAGCGCGGCCTTGGCCATGTTGGTGTGCGGGTGCCCGGCGCCCTTGTACCGGCGCCCGCCGAACTGCCCCTCCATCGCCGAGACGTTCACCACGTACGTGCGGCGGGCCGGGGACGCCGCCAGGGCCGGTCGCAGGCGATTGACCAGGATGAACGGGGCCACGGAGTTGCACAACTGCACCTCGAGCAGTTCGAGCGGCTCGACCTCGCCGACCGTCTGCACCCAGCTGTTGGTGTGCACCAGATCGGGCAGCAGGCCGCCGGCGTCGACCGCGACCCCGGCAGCGATCCGTGCGGGAGTCGCCGACCCGGCGACCAGCGCGAGCGAGGTGAGCGACTCGGCGGTCAGCTCGGACGGCAGCGACCCGGCCAGCGCGGCCGGATGGGCGTCCGAGGGTTTGCCGAAGGTGAGCACCTCCGGCAACGGACCCGCCGGCAACGGGCCGGACTCGGACTCGGCGAGGGCGGAGTACGCGCCGGGGGAGCGGCGCACGGTCTGCGCGGCGTTGTTGACGAGGATGTCCAGCGGGCCCTGCGCGGCCACGTCGTCCGCGAGCGCCACGACCTGGGCGGGGTCGCGCAGGTCGATGCCGACGATCCGCAGCCGGTGCAGCCAGTCGGGGCTGTCGTCCATGGCGGCGAAGCGGCGGATCGCGTCGTTCGGGAAGCGGGTCGTGATCGTCAGGTGGGCGCCGTCCCGCAGCAGCCGCAACGCGATGTACATGCCGATCTTGGCGCGGCCGCCGGTGAGCAGCGCCCGCCGTCCCGTCAGATCGGTACGGGCGTCCCGTTTCGCGTGGTTCTCCGCAGCGCAGCGCGGACACAGCTGGTGGTAGAACGCATCGACCCGGGTGTACTTGTCCTTGCACACGTAGCAGCCCCGCGGCCGGATCAGGGTGCCCGCGCTCGCCCCCGGTGCGTTCGAGCTCAGCGCGATCCCGGCCGTCTCGTCGTCGATGCGGGTGGGCGATCCGGTCGCCGTCGCCGCGAGCACCTGCCGGTCCGCGGCGACCTTGGCCCGGCGGGTCTCGTTGCGGCGCAACTGCTTGAGCTTTTTGAACATGCTCCCGACGGCGCGCTGCACCGTCACCGAATCCGGATGGTCGGCGTCGAGCTCGTCCACGAGGGACAGGACGCGGAGGCAGGTGGCGAGGTCGGCCGGGTCGATGCCCGACGCGTCGGTGTGCGAAGTCATGGGCCTGTTCGTCGTGTGGTGCGGTACCGACCGATGGTATCCGGCGGTGCGCGCGGGGCCGACCCCGCGGGACCTGTGGCCCTGCCCACGGCGCCCGAAACCTGGCAGGCTCGGGCCGGAAGGATCCCCGACCCCAGGAGACGACGATGACCGCACGGCGCCGCCCGAAGTTCCGCGACCTGTCCCCGTGGCAGCAGACGCTCGTTCTCACGCTCGCCTGCGTGCAGCTCTCGCTCGCGGCGACGGCATGGATCGATCTGGCGCGGCGCCCGGCGGACAAGGTCGCGGGCAGCAAGGCGAAGTGGGCTGCGATGATCGCCGTGAACTGGATCGGTCCGATCGCGTACTTCCGCCGCGGCCGGATCGGCTGAGCGGCTCCGGCGCCGCAACGGCGAAGGCCCCGAACCTGATCGGTTCGGGGCCTTCGCCGTCTGTCTCGACTCGGAGTGTCCGAGGGGGGACTTGAACCCCCACGTCCGTTAATAGGACACTAGCACCTCAAGCTAGCGCGTCTGCCATTCCGCCACTCGGACATGCTGATGCTCCCCGCTCCCGCGGGTGCCGTTTCAGCGTAACCCACCCGGGCGCGCGGTCCCAATCCGCTGGTCAGCGGCCCGCGTCCGGCCGCCCCGGCGTCCGGGGGGGAACGCTCCGGCGGTGCGCGCCGCCGGGCCCGACGGACGGCCGCGCGGCGCCGCAACGGCGAAGGCCCCGAACCTGATCGGTTCGGGGCCTTCGCCGTCTGTCTCAACTCAGAGTGTCCGAGGGGGGACTTGAACCCCCACGTCCGTTAATAGGACACTAGCACCTCAAGCTAGCGCGTCTGCCATTCCGCCACTCGGACCTGCTCCGCTCCCACTTCCGCGGGCGCTGTGAAAGAGTAACCCACCGCGTCGCGGCGCCCAAATCGCCCCGCCCACCTGCGTGTTTGCCGAGATCGATGGTAGACAGGGGACCGTGTCCACAACATCGAATCCCGCCCAGCCGGCCGGCGGATCCCGCGCCGAGGCCGAAGTCGTCGACCTGGTGTCGCAGCTGATCCGCTTCGACACCTCCAACACCGGAGACCTCGCCACCACCCGCGGCGAACGGGACTGCGCGATGTGGGTGGCGGCGCGGCTCGAGGAGGTCGGCTACACCACCGAATACGTCGAATCCGGGGCTCCCGGCCGGGGCAACGTGTTCGCCCGCCTGCCGGGTGCCGACCCGTCCCGGGGCGCACTGCTGCTGCACGGGCACCTCGACGTGGTCCCCGCCGAACCGGCCGACTGGAGCGTGCACCCCTTCTCCGGCGCCGTCGAGAACGGCTACGTCTGGGGTCGCGGCGCGGTCGACATGAAGGACATGGTCGGGATGATGCTGGCCGTCGCCCGCCGATTCAAGGCCGAGAACATCGTGCCGCCGCGCGACCTGGTCTTCGCGTTCCTCGCCGACGAGGAGGCCGGCGGCACCTACGGCAGCCACTGGCTCGTGCGGCACCGCCCCGACCTGTTCGACGGCATCACCGAGGCCGTCGGCGAGGTCGGCGGATTCTCCCTGACCGTGCCGCGCCGGGACGGCGGGGAGCGCCGCCTCTACCTCGTCGAGACCGCCGAGAAGGGCCTCGGCTGGATGCGGCTGACCGCCAAGGGCCGCGCCGGCCACGGCTCGTTCCTGCACGAGGACAACGCCGTCACCGCCCTCGCCCGGGCCGTCGCCCGGCTCGGCACCCACACCTTCCCGCTCGTGCTGACCGACTCCGTCGCCGAGTTCCTCGCCGCCGTCGCCGAGGAGACCGGACTCGACTTCGATCCAGCCTCGCCCGACCTCGACGGCACCCTCGCCAAACTCGGGTCCATCGCCCGCATCGTCGGCGCCACCCTGCGCGACACCGCCAACCCCACCATGCTCGACGCCGGGTACAAGGCGAACGTCATTCCCCAGACGGCGCAGGCCGTCGTCGACTGCCGCATCCTGCCGGGCCGGCGCGCCGAGTTCGAACGCACCGTCGACGAACTGATCGGCCCGGACGTCACCCGCGAGTGGATCACCGACCTCGACTCGTACGAGACCACATTCGACGGCGAACTCGTCGAGGCGATGAACGCGGCGATCCTGGCCCACGATCCCCTCGGCCGGACCGTGCCCTACATGCTCTCCGGCGGCACCGACGCGAAGGCCTTCGCCAAGCTCGGCATCCGCTGCTTCGGGTTCGCCCCGCTGCAGTTGCCCCCGGAGCTGGATTTCGCCGCGCTGTTCCACGGGGTGGACGAGCGTGTCCCGGTCGACGCGCTGCGTTTCGGCACCCGCGTCATGGAACACTTCCTGCTGCACGCCTGAGCACACCAGCACCCAGAGAAAGGACCGGTATGGCCCACGACCCGTACGCGCCGCTGCCCGACCTGCCCACGTTCGAGCTCACCAGCGAGGACATCACCGACGGTCGGCCGCTGAAGCCGGCACAGGCCAGCGGGATCTTCGGGGTTCCCGGCGGGCAGGACATCTCCCCGCAGCTGTCGTGGTCGGGCTTTCCCCCCGAGACCAAGAGCTTCGTCGTCACCGTGTTCGACCCCGACGCGCCGACCGCGTCCGGGTTCTGGCACTGGGCGGTGGCGAACATCCCGGCCTCGGTGACGTCGCTGCCCGCCGGCGCCGGCGACGACACCGGCTCCGGCCTGCCCGAGGGCGCGGTCACCCTGAAGAACGACGGCGGCCTGCACCGATTCCTCGGCGCGGCCCCGCCGGCCGGGCACGGCCCGCACCGCTACATCGTGGCCGTGCACGCCCTCGACGTGGACAAGCTCGACGGGGTGGGCACCGGCTCGACGCCCGCGTTCCTCGGCTTCAACGTGTTCTCGCACGCGATCGCGCGCGCGACGCTGCACGGCACGTTCGAGCAGTAGACCGCGTTCCGCGGATCGCCTCCGCACCGGAATCGGACAGGCACACCCGTCCGGACGGGTGTGCCTGTCCGGACGGGCGTGTCCCGGCCCGCCGATCCGGGCTCGGCGGATCAAACGCGGGCGTCCGCGCCGACCGCCTCGGCGACCGAACCGAAGCCCGCGGCCCGCACCTTGCGGGCGAGGCCCTTGTGGATGCGGCGCGCCCAGAACGGGCCGCCGTAGATGAAACCGGTGTAGCCCTGCACCAGCGACGCGCCGGCGAGGATCCGCTCCCACGCCTGCTCGGCGGTCTCGACGCCGCCGACCGAGATCAGCACCAGCCGGTCACCGACCCGCGCGTGCAGCCGGCGCAGCACCTCGAGCGAGCGCTCCGCGACCGGCGGACCGGACAGGCCGCCGGCGCCGATCTCCGCGATCCGGGCCGGGTCGGTGCGCAGCCCGTCCCGCCGGATGGTGGTGTTGGTGGCGACGATGCCCGCCAGCCCGAGCTCGACGGCGAGGTCGGCCACCGCGTCGATGTCGGCGTCGGACAGGTCGGGGGCGATCTTCACCAGGACCGGCACGTGCACGGTGTCCAGCACCGCCGCGAGCAGCGGCCGCAGCGACTCGACCGCCTGCAGGTCCCGCAGCCCGGGCGTGTTGGGGGAGGAGACGTTGACGACGAGGAAGTCGGCGAGCGGGCCGAGTAGCCGCGCGCTGGCGGTGTAGTCGTCGGCGGCGTCTCCGGGCGCGACGATCTTGGTCTTGCCGATGTTCGCGCCGATGGGGACGGTGTGCACGCGGGTGCGCAGGCGGTTCGCGGCCTCCCCGGCCCCGTGGTTGTTGAAGCCCATCCGGTTGATCAGCGCCCGGTCCGCGGGCAGGCGGAACAGCCGGGGCGCCGGGTTGCCGGGCTGCGCCTGGGCGGTGACGGTGCCGATCTCGGCGAACCCGAAGCCGAGGGGGCCCCAGGCGTTCACCCCGGCGGCGTCCTTGTCGAAGCCGGCCGCAAGGCCGAGCGGGGCCGGGAACGTCACCCCGAACACCGTGTTGCGCAGCACCGGATCGTCGACGACGAGGACCTTCGCGATCAGCGCCCGCAGCGGCGGGACCCGGGTCGCGAGCCGCATCGCCGTGAACGCGATGTGGTGGATCCGCTCCGGCGGCAGCAGGAACAGCAGTCGAAGGAACAAGCGATACACGTAACACTCCCTGCAGGCCCGGGCGGTGCCCGGGGTCGGCGTCAACGAACGGTGGGTTCGGGAACGTGGTGGCCGGTCTTGCGGCGACGCAGCAGCACCCGGCGGCTGCCGTCGGGATACAGCCGCACCCGCGTCAGCTCCCAGCCGTGGAACTCGGCCTGGATGGCGAGCCGCAGCGACGCGCTGACCCGGGACACGTCGCGCGGCAGCCGCAGCGGCACGTACTCGTACTCGTCGTTGCTGGTGTCCCAGCCCACCGGCAGCCGGGTCCACCGGCCGCCCACCTCGCGTGCCCCTGCCATCACACACCCCCGATCGGGATCCGCTGCAGTCCGTCCCCGGTCGCGGACCCGATCACCAGGACCGCGTCGGTGGCGTCGACCGCCACCGAGTTCGGTTGCCGCACCGTCGCGTACCGGCCCCGCTCCTGCGGAATCCCGGTCGACAGATCGTAGCCGATGACCTCGTTGCTGCCGGTCGAGGTGACCCACACGAGATCGTTCGCGGTGTCGTAGGCGACGCCGTACGGGGCGTTCGGCACCGGGTAACGCTGGCGCAGCACCAGCGGGTCGAGGGTGTACACATGCAGTTCCCCGCCGCGGGTGTCGGTCACCAGCACCCGGCCGAACGGATCGGTGGTCAGCTGCGTGGCGCCTTCCCCGGCGCGCAACGCCAGCCCCAGATCACCCTCGGCGACGTCGACCTCGGTCAGCGAGGTCTGGCGACGGTCCAGGGCGGCGAGCGACGTGCCCACCGCGGCGAGCGCGTCGACCGAGGCCAGGCCGGGGACGGTCTGCGTCGCACCAGACGGGTCGACGACGTGGGTGACACCGTCGGCGGTGCCCACGGCGAGGCGGCCGTCCGCCAGCACGGCCGCGGCGCGGGCGTCGCCGTCGACCGGCACCTCGGCGACGGTGCCCGCCCGCACATCCACCCGCGCGACGACTCCGGGACCGGGGGCCAGGACCTCGCCGTCGGCCCCGGGAACCACGGTCACGGCCGCGGCCGGCAGCGCGACCTCGCGGGGCGTCGCGGCCGGATCGGCGGCCCCGAGCAGCAGTAGCCGCGACCCGTCGTCGGTGAGCGCGGCGACCGTACTCGTGCCAGGATCGACGGTGAGGGCGTCGACGGCACGGCCCAGCGCCTGCACCGTTCCCGCCGGCGGGACGGCCGGCGCCGGAGCCACGGCCGGCGTGGCCGCGTCGATGGTGGGCAGGTTGTCGCCGCTGTTCGAGGAGGAACACCCGGTGACCAGCGCCAACGCGAACCCCACCGCCGCGGCGGCGCCACGTGCTGCCGGTCTGCCCATCGTCTCGCTCCTCGTACTCGTCCACGGTCGGTCCGGGGCGGCACCGTCGCCGGCCCCGCACCCGACCCCCAGTGTTCCTGATCGCCGCGGCGCCGCCGCAGGCGCCTCGCCCGCCCTCCACCCCGCGAGGAGACCGATGTGACCTGGCCCACCGGCTCGGCCGACGTGCCCGCCGACGGCTTCGCCGTCGAATACGTCAGCCCGGGCGTCCACGCGCACGGGTTCGGTCGCACCGACGAGGGACAGCCGTTCTCGTTCCGGGTGCGCCGCAAGACGCTGCGGGTGGAGGTGTACCGGCCCGCGGGCCGTGTCGCCGTCCCCACCGCGGCGGACGTGATCGCCCGGGCCCGGGCGTCGGTCGCGGAGATCGACCTCGCCGACGAACGCAGCGTGGTGGCGGCGGTGCGGGACACCGTCGCGCGCGCCCGGCCGTGCCGGTCACCGACGCTGCTCGACCGCGTGCTCGGGATGCTGCCGGGCCGCTGACCCCGCCGCACCCGCCTCGCGGTGCCGCGGCGGCCGGTGCGGCAGCACCAGCGGTGCGCCGGTCTCGGGATGGGCGTGGACCCGCACCGGGTAGTCGTACACGCGGGTGAGCAGCTCGCCGGTCAGCACCTGCGCGGGCGGGCCGTCGGCGGCGACGCGGCCCCGTTCGAGCACGCAGATCCGGTCGGCGTACGCCGCGGCCAGGTCCAGGTCGTGCAGCACCACCACGACGGCGGTGCCCGCGTCGGCGCGGGCCCGCACCACCTGCATCACCGTCTCCTGATGGCCCAGATCGAGCGCGGCGGTGGGCTCGTCGAGCAGCAGCGTCTCGGTGTCCTGGGCCAGTACCCGCGCCAGCGCCACCCGGGCCCGTTCGCCGCCGGAGAGCGCGGGGAACGGCCGGTGCGCCAGGTGCGTGACGTCGGCCTCGGTCAGCGCGGCTGCCACCAGGGCGTCGTCGTCCCGGCTGCGCCCGGTGCGCGCCCACGCCGCGCGACCCATCCGCACCACCTCCAGCGCGGTGAACGCGAAGCCGACGGCGTGCTGCTGCGGCAGCACCGCCCGTCGACGTGCCAGGGCGGCGGCCGAGAACTCCTCCAGCGGGCGGTCGCCGACCGCCACGCGGCCCGCGGCGACGGGATGGTCGCCGGCGAGCGCGGCCAGCAGGGTGGACTTGCCGGCGCCGTTGGGGCCGACGAGCGCGAGCACCTCCCCGACCCGCACCTCGAGGTCGACGCCGTCGAGGACGACGCGGTCCCCGCGGCGGACCCGCACCCCGGCGGCGCGCAGCGTCACCGCGCCGCGGCCGGCACGGGCCGGCACGTGCCGGTCCGGCCACGGCAGGCGCGGGCTCACGCCCAGCCTCCCTGGCGCGCCCGGGTGCGGCGCAGCATCCAGAAGAACACCGGGCCGCCGACCAGCGAGGTCAGCATGCCCAGCGGCAGGTCCGCGTTCTCCACCAGGGTGCGGGCGCCGAGGTCCGCGGCCAGCAGCACCACCGCGCCGCACAGCGCGGCGGCGGGGATCAGCACGCGGTGCGCGGGCCCGAGCGCGATCCGCATCAGGTGCGGCACCACGAGGCCGACGAACAGGATGATGCCGGTGAACGCGACCCCGGAGCACACCAGCACGGCGACGATCACGATGGCGGCCTGCCGCACCCGTTCGACGTCGACACCGAGATGCCGCGCGACGTGCTCGCCGAGGGCGAGCAGGTCCAGCTTCGGGGCGAGCACGACGGCCGCCGCGATCCCGCCCAGCGCCAGCGGCGCGACCACCACCACGACGTCCCACGTGGCCCCGCCCAGGCTGCCGAGCTGCCAGAAGACGATCTGGTCGCGGGCGGCGGGGGTGGCGACGAAGGTGAACAGGGCGATCAGGCCGCCGGCGAACGCGTTGACCGCCACGCCGGTGAGGATGACCGTCACCACCTCGGTGCGGCCCTCGGAACGCGAGAGCACGTACACCAGGCTCGTGGTCAGCAGACCGGTGGCGAACGCGGCGCCGGCCAGGGCCCATCCGGCGGTGAACGCGCCGCCGAGCACGATCGCGGCGCACGCGCCGACGGCGGCGCCCGCGGACACGCCGATCACGCCGGGCTCGGCCAGCGGGTTGGCGAACACCCCCTGCAACAGGGCCCCCGCGCAGCCCAGCGACGCGCCGACCAGGACGGCCAGCACCACCCGCGGGAACCGCACCTCCCACAGCGTGACCTCCCCGGCCGGGTGGGCGGGCAGCGGCCCCAGGTCGAGCCCGGCGCGGTGCAGCACGCTGCCGATCACCTCGGCCGGCGACGTGGGCACCTGCCCGAGGCACGCCGAGAGCACCGCCAGCACCAGCAGCGCGACCGTCAGGCCCGCGACCACCGCGGCGGTCCGGCCGCGGTGCGCGGCGGGCAGCCGGGCGGGCGCGGCGGTGTCGACGGCGCTCATGCCGGCGCGGCGGGGTAGAGCGCAGCGGCGAGCGCGGCGAGCACCCGCCCGGTGTCCGGGCCGAAGCTCAGCAGCACCGAGTCGGCCATGTCGACGACGTTGCCGTCGCGCCCGGCGGGGGTCTGCGCGACGCCGGGCAGCTGGGCGAGCCCCGCGGGTCCGCCGACGGAGGCGAGGCTCTCGGTCATGATCAAGATCACATCGGGGGCGGACGCGATCATCGCCTCGCTGGTGATCGGGGTGAACTCGGAGGTCAAGCCGGCGACGGTGCCCGCGTCTCGGCCACCGAGGGCCTCGACGAGCGCGTCGGCGCCCGACCCGGGACCGCCGAGCATCTTGATCGCCGACCCGCGCAGGTACAGGAACGCCACGGTCGGGCGGTCGCCGTCGTCCGGCACGGCCGCGCGGGCCGCGGCGATCTCGTCGTCGGTGCGCTGGGCCAGGGCCTCACCCGCCGCGGGCACGCCGAGGGCCCGGGCCACGAAACGGATCTGCTCGCCGACCGTCGCCAGCGTGCGGCGCGGGTCGACGAACACCACCGGCACGCCCGCGGCCCGAAGCTGCTCCTGCACCGCCAGCGGGCCGACCGACGTGTCGGTCAGCACCACCGTCGGGGCCAGGGCCAGGATCGCCTCGGCCGAGAGCCCGTGCCCACCAGGGGTGACATTGGGCACCTGCTCGACGGCGGGGAAACCCGCCGTCGACCGCCCCACCAGCCGGTCCCCCAGACCGAGGGCGAACACGGTCTGCGCGAGGGTGCCCGACCGATCGGCGGTGACGATGCGGGCGACGTCGGTGACGGTGACCTCGGCGCCGTCGACGCTGCGGACCGTCACCGGCAGCGCCGGGGCGGGAGCCTCGGTGATCGGCCGCGGGTTCGGGTCGTCCACCACCGCGGTGCGCGCCCCGGTCCCGGCACCCCCGGTCGGGGCGGCCGAACAGCCGGCGACGAGCGCGACGAGCGCGAGCGCCGCGGCGAGGAACGCGAAGAGGCCGCGCCGCGTCATGGCAGGGGAGGGGTCGTGCGGTACCGATCGAGGTCGGCGGCCAGGTCGGCGAACAGGTCGCCGTTGAGCCCGAACACGAGGTTGGCCTCGTCGATCACCGTGCGCTGCTGCACCTCGTCGAGCGGCGCCGCGTCCAGCTTCGCCCGGTAGGCGTCCTTGAACGGTTTGGGCTTGGGAATGTCGTCGAAGATGTAGAACCGCAGCCCGTCCCGGTCGAACCCGTAGGCCCGCTCGAGCATGCGCCGGATGATCTGGCCGCCGGACAGGTCCCCCAGATACCGCAGGTAGTGGTGGGCCAGGAACACCTCCGGCCGCGCCGCGGCCACCCGCTCGAGCCGCGCGACGTACCGCTCGGCCGCGGGCAGCGGCGCGATCGTCTCCCGCCACCGCGGGCCGAGCAGGAACGTCAGATCCGCCTCGAGCGCCGGGGTGCGCAGCAACGCGTCGTCCAGGAAGGGCCCGGCGATCGGGTCGCCGGCATGGCCCCGGCCCACCCGCTCGAGCGCCTCGTAGACGAACCACGACTGGGCGAGCAGCGCCGCGTAGCCCTCCCGGGTGAGCCGGCCGGCCAGCAGTTCGGTGACGAACTGCGCGTTCTCGGTGTCGCTGTGCGCCTGCGCCGTCTCGCGCCGGAGCCGTTCCGCGAACCCCGTGACCTCGATCGCGGTCATCGACCGGTTCCTCCTCGTGCCCGACGTCCACCGTCGGCGCACCCACGCCGACCTAGAAGACAGGCTAACCTGACCCGGCGGCGGATCCGGGGGGCGACGTGTCCGAGGTCACGCACTGACGTCGTCGAGCGCGGCCGCGATCGCGGCCGGCAACTCCAGCTCCTCGGCCACCAGCACCCCGGTCAGCTGCGCCAGATCCCGCGCGCCGACCACCGTGGACGCCACCGCCGGCCGGTCCCGCACCCACGCCAGCGCCACCGCCAGCGGCGACGTCCCGAGGCCGTCCGCGGCCGTCGCCACCGCCTCGACCACCCGCGCCGCCGGCTCGGTCAGATAGCTGCGCACCTCCTCGGTGTGCACGTCGTCGGCGCCGCGCGAGTCCGCCGGGATGCCGTCGCGGTACTTGCCGGTCAACACCCCGCCCGCCAGCGGCACCGCCGCGAACACCCCCACCCCGTGGTGCAGGGCCGCCGGGATCAGCTCCTCCTCGACCCCGCGCGCGAGCAGCGAGTACTCCACCTGCGTCGCCACCAGCGGCGCGTGGCGCGTCGCCACCGCCGCGGCCGTCGCCAGCTGCCAGCCCAGGTACCCACGCACCCCCACGTACCGGGCCCGGCCGCTGGTCACCGCGAACTCCAGCGCCGCCGCGACCTCGTCGACCGGCGTCCGCGGATCCCACGTCGCCACCTGCCACAGGTCCAGGTGGTCGGTGCCCAGCTCCCGCAACGTGCGGTCCAGCTGCGTGAGCAGGCCCGCACGGGAACAGTCCACCCGGCCCGCCCCGACCTTCGAGGTGTCGATGCCCGAGCTGCCGGACACCACCAGCTGATCCCGCGGCACCACGTCGTCGAGCAGCTCCGCCAGGATCCGCTGTGCCACCCCGTCGCCGTAGGCGGGGGACGTGTCGACCAGGGTGCCGCCGGCGTCGACGAACGCCGACAGCTGCGCCGCCGCCTCGTCCCCGTCCGTGCCGCGTCCCCAGCTCAGGGTGCCCAGACCGAGCCGCGAGACCCGCAGCCCGCTCGCACCCACCGTTCTGTGTTCCATATCCGCCCGCGCCTCGTGACCATCCGACCGACGGGGCCGATCCGCCGCAGCCGCGACCGCCGCCCCTGACCCAGCACCCTAGTGCCGCGAGGCCGCGAAAACCGTTCCGCCGCGCCGCGTACCCTCGCCCAGGTGAAAATCGACCCCACCCCCGGCGACCGTCCCCACGATCACCCGGAGGTCGCCGCGTGATCGGCGAATCCATGACCTGGCTCCAGACCCTCGTCCTCGGCCTCGTGCAGGGTCTGACCGAGTTCCTCCCGATCTCGTCCTCCGGCCACCTGCGGATCGTCTCGGAGATCTTCTTCGGCACCGACGCCGGCGCGTCCTTCACCGCCGTCACCCAGCTCGGCACCGAGGCGGCCGTCCTGGTCTTCTTCGGCAAGGACATCGTCCGCATCGTCGCCGCGTGGTTCCGTGGCCTCGCCCACCGCGAACACCGCAGCGACCTCGACTACCGCATGGGCTGGTACGTGATCGTCGGCACCATCCCCGTCGGCGTCCTCGGATTCCTGTTCAAGGACCAGATCCGCACCGGCGCCCGCAACCTGTGGCTCATCGCCACCATGCTCATCGTGTTCGCCCTCGTCATCGCCGCCGCCGAACGCTACGGCCGCAAGACCCGCAAGCTCGACGAACTCACCCTCCGCGACGGCATCCTCATGGGCAGCGCGCAGGCGCTGGCCCTGATCCCCGGGGTGTCCCGCTCCGGCGGCACCATCAGCGCCGGCCTGTTCCTCGGCCTGACCCGCGAGGCCGCCGCCCGGTACTCGTTCCTGCTCGCCATCCCCGCCGTCGTCGCCTCCGGCCTGTTCAGCCTCCCGGACGCGTTCGAACCCGCCGGGGAGGGCCTCAACGCCTCCGGCGCCCAGCTGTTCGTCGCCACCGCCGTCGCATTCGCCGTCGGCTACGCCTCGATCGCCTGGTTGCTCAGGTTCGTCGTCAACCACTCGATGTACTGGTTCGTCGGCTACCGCATCGCCCTCGGCGCCGTCGTCCTGGCCCTGCTCGCCACCGGCACCATCTCGGCCACCTGACCCCGGGACCCACGCCGGGCCCGCTCGTCGGGCGCCCGGCCCATTAGGCTGGCTTCATGACGGTCATCCTGCTGCGGCACGGGCGCTCGACGGCGAACACCTCCCGGGTCCTCGCCGGCCGCACCCCCGGCGTCGAACTCGACGAGATGGGCCACATCCAGGCCAAGGGCCTCGTCGACCGGCTCGCCGGCCTCACCATCGCCGAGATCGTGCACTCGCCGCTGCTGCGCTGCCGCCAGACGGTGACCCCCCTCGCCGCCGACCGCGGCCTGACCCCCCTCGTCGACGACCGCCTCGTCGAGGTGGACTACGGGCAGTGGACCGGCCGCGAACTCGGTGACCTGCTGAAGGAACCGCTGTGGAAGGTGGTCCAGCAGCACGCCTCGGCCGCGGTGTTCCCCGACGGCGAAGGCCTCGCACAGGTCCAGGCCCGCGCCGTCACCGCCGTCCGCGAACACGACGGCCGCCTCGCCGCCGCCCACGGCGGCGACGTCGTCTGGATCGCCTGCACCCACGGCGACGTCATCAAGGCCGTCCTCGCCGACGCGCTCGGCACGCACCTCGACGGCTATCAGCGCATCGTCGCCGAGCCCGCCTCCCTCAGCGTCGTCCGCTACACCGAGACCCGCCCGTTCGTGCTGCGCGTCAACGACACCGGCTCGGACCTGTCCGGGCTCGCGCCGCCGGCGCAACCGGCGCCCGTGCCGGGCGGGGAGGTCGGTCCCCGCGGCGGATAATGGGAGAGCGACACCGGATGGATTCGACAACGAGGAGGTGCGATGGCCCGCGCGATACATGTCTTCCGGACCCCGGACCGGTTCGTCGCCGGCACCGTCGGTGAACCCGGCGACCGGGTGTTCTACCTGCAGGCCGTGCACGCCTCCCGGGTGGTGAGCGTGATGCTCGAGAAGCAGCAGGTGCAGATCCTCGCCGACCGCATGGGCCTGCTGCTCGAGGAGGTGCACCGCCGCTTCGGCACGGACCTGCCCGAAGACGCGGACGTCGACATCAGTCCGCTTGTCACCCCCATCGACGCGGAGTTCCGCGTCGGGACCATGGGCCTGGGCTGGGACGCCGACAGCGGCAACGTCGTCGTCGAGCTGCTCGCCGTCACCGAGACCGAAGTCGACGAGTCCGTCGTCCTCGACGACGCCGAGGAGGGCCCGGACGCGGTCCGCGTCTTCCTCACCCCCCAGCAGGCCCGCGAATTCGCCGCCCGGTCCGAACTCGTCGTCGCCGCCGGCCGCACCCCGTGCCCGCTGTGCGGCGAACCGGTCGGCGGCGGCCACATCTGCGTACGCACCAACGGGTACCTGCGCACCGAGGGCTTCGACCCCGCCGCCTGGCTCGGCGAGGAGACCTGAGCCGGTGGGCAGCCCCGACGTCCGCACCGTGCTCACCGACGGCGAACTCACCGTGGTCGGCCGCGTCGTGCACGCCAGCAACGCCACCCTGGTGTGCGACGCCACCCTCGACGCGACCACCGTGCGCTGCGTGTACAAGCCCGTCCGCGGCGAACGGCCCCTGTGGGACTTCCCCGACGGCACCCTCGCCGGCCGGGAGGTGGCCTCCTACCTCGTCTCCGAGGCCCTCGGCTGGGGCGTCATCCCCACCACCGTGCTGCGCGAGGGACCCTTCGGGACCGGCATGGTGCAGCGGTGGATCGACACCCCCGACCCCGCCGACCCGCCCGGCCGCCTCGACCTGGTCGACCTGTGCCCGATCGACGCCGTCCCGCCCGGCTGGCTGCCCGTCCTGCGCGCCCGCGATCTCGACGGCACCGACGTCGTCCTCGTCCACGCCGACGACCCGCGACTGCAGCGCATGGCCGTGCTCGACGTGATCCTCAACAACGCCGACCGCAAGGGCGGGCACGCCCTCGAGGGCGTCGACGGCGGCGTGTACGGCGTCGACCACGGCATCTGCCTGCATCGGGAGAACAAGCTGCGCACCGTGCTGTGGGGCTGGGCCGGCAGCCAGGTCGACCCGTCGCTGCTCGTCGACCTGGACAAACTCGCCCGCGAACTCGACGGCGAACTCGGGCAGCGGCTGGGCACCCACATCACCGCCGGCGAGGTCGCCGCCCTGCGGGGCCGCGTCGGCGCCCTGCTCCGCCGCCCCGTCATGCCCCGCCCGGTCGGAGAGCGGCGCATCCCCTGGCCGGCGTTCTGAGGACCCGGCCTCCGTCCGGAGCCGCCCGCGCCCTCTACTAGGCTCGTGCGCATGCTGTCATGGTCCGACATCGCGCTCCCGTCCGTCCCCGGTCAGGGCCCCCCGCTCCGGCTGTACGACACCGCCGATCGCGCGGTCCGCCCCGTCACCCCGGGCCCCACGGCCACGATGTACGTCTGCGGCATTACCCCCTACGACGCCACCCACCTCGGTCACGCCGCCACCTACCTCGCCTTCGACCTGGTCCACCGCGTGTGGCGCGACGCCGGCCACGACGTGCACTACGTCCAGAACGTCACCGACGTCGACGACCCGCTGTTCGAACGGGCCGCCCGCGACGGCGAAGACTGGATCGTCCTCGGCATGCGCGAGACCGCCCTGTTCCGCGAGGACATGGAGGCGCTGCGCGTCCTGCCGCCCCGCGACTACATCGGCGCCGTCGAATCCGTCGGCGAGGTCGTCGAACTGGTCGAGAAACTCGTCGCCTCCGGCGCCGCGTACATCGTCGACGACGCCGAATACCCCGACGTGTACTTCCGCGCCGACGCCACCGAGCAGTTCGGCTACGAATCCGGCTACGACCGCGCCACCATGGAGCACTTCTTCGCCGAACGCGGCGGCGACCCCGACCGGCCCGGCAAGCGCGACCCGCTCGACGCCCTGCTCTGGCGCGCGCAGCGGCCCGGCGAACCGGCCTGGCCGTCCCCGTTCGGCGACGGCCGCCCCGGCTGGCACATCGAATGCGCCGCCATCGCCCTCAACCGCATCGGCAGCGGCTTCGACGTCCAGGGCGGCGGCAGCGACCTGATCTTCCCCCACCACGAATTCTCCGCTGCCCACGCCGAGGCAGTCACCGGCGACCGCCGCTTCGCCCGGCACTACGTGCACACCGGGATGATCGGCCTCGACGGCGAGAAGATGTCCAAGTCCCGCGGCAACCTCGTGTTCGTCTCCAAGCTCCGCGGCCAGGGCGTCGACCCCGCCGCCCTCCGCCTGGGCCTGCTCGCCGGGCACTACCGCACCGACCGCGCCTGGACCGATCAGGTCCTCGCCGACGCCCAGGCCCGCCTCGCCCTGTGGCGCGACGCCGCGGCCCTGGGCTCGGCCCAGTCCGCCGACGACACCATCGCGCGGCTGCGTCAGCACCTCGCCGACGACCTCGACACCCCCAAGGCCCTCGACGCCCTCGACGCCTGGGCCCGCTTCGCCGTCGACCGCGGCGGCGACGACACCTCCGCGCCCGTCGCGTTCGCGAACGCCGTCGACGCTCTGCTCGGCATCCCGCTGCGATAGAGCGCATCGAGTGTGCACATCTCGTCGCGACACGCCGAGGCGTAACGACGGGATGTGCACACTCGACTCTCTACCACCACGCGTTCCTGCTCACGCGGATGCTGGGCCGGATCGATGCGATCGACGCCGACATCGCCGCGGTCGACGAACAGATCGAGGCGCAGCTGGCCCCTTTCGCGCAGGCGGCGGCGCAACTGGATGAGATCCCGGGGATCGGGCCGGTGGCCGCCGCGATCATTCTCGCCGAAATCGGGGTGGACATGTCGCGGTTCCCGACCGCCGGGCACTTGTGCTCCTGGGCGAAGTTCTCTCCCGGTGTCCACTCCTCCGCGGGTAAGTCCAAGGGCAACGGTTCGACCGGGCACGGCAACCGCTACCTTGCCCGGGTTCTCGGGGAGGCCGCCGTGATTGCGGGCCGCACCGACACGTTTCTCGGTGCCAGGTATCGGCGGATCGCCAGACGACGAGGGAAGAAGCGAGCCATCGTCGCTGGCGGGCGTTCGATCCTGATCATTGTCTGGCATCTGCTCTCCGACGAGAACGCAGCCTTTGCCGATCTCGGTGCCGATCACTTCACCCGCCACCTCGACCCGGACAGACAGAAACGCAGTCACATTCGTCAACTCGAAGCCCTCGGGTACTCCGTCACCTTGACACCGGCCGCCTGACCCGCACCACGACACGCCCGCTTCCGCTCCGCTCGGCCGGGAGCTGGCACGTGTTCGCACCCGTGCGCAAGTCACCTCATTTTCGGATTAGGTGGAAGTTTCGGCCGCGGCGGACGCAGTTCCTGCCAGGTCGGGATCCACGCCGCCGCCGAGCGGGCGGGATCTTGTAGTCGATGGCGTTCGAGTGCCGCGCGCACGAGCGCGTCGATGCCGTGGACGTCGACCGCGTGCGCGATCATCGAGGCCTTCTCCGCGGTCAGGGTGTCGAACCGTGCTACGAGGCCGGCCCGGCGGCACGCCACGGCAGTTGCTCGATCTGCGGATGATGCTGCCGATGCGCCGTCTTCGCGGTGCGGGCTGGAAGCGTCGAGCGCGACGCAGCAGGTTCATTTCTTGGTTCAAGGGCGGTTCGGGTGACAGGGGTGTCACCCCGTGGCTGCTCAGCTGTCACCCCGTCGGGTGCACATTTGTCGCCCCGTGCGTGGGAGCGGGGCGACGATGTGTCGCCCGGCGCATCGTCAGGTTGTAACAGGTGGGGCGACGGTCCTCGCGAGCGATGGTGATGGCGACGCGCTGCTGGTCGCCGCGGGAGATGAGACCGAGCTGGGCGAGGGCGGCGAGGCAGCGTTGCACCTGCCGCCTCTGATGGCTTGACGCGGTCGTGCTAGTTGGATGCAGCGACTGCACTGGAGCGGTCTACGCGGTTGTCTGGTCAGCATCATGTAGTTTGCGGTGAACTGCATGCGTGTTCGACGGAGTTCGGAGGTCAATATGGTCCGTGCGCGCCGAGCAGGGGTCCATTTGCATACCGGTGCTCCCGCGAGCAAAGTACGTACGCCCGTGTGGGGTGTCCGAGACATCAAGAGTGCCGTCGTCGATCCGGATGCACCTCGAAAAAGTGCACCGCGAGCGCGGCCCGCGAAGTGCAGTTGGTGCGGTTCACCGAACGCTGTTACCGGATCCGATCCCAAACGTTGCAAACGTTGTGTCAAGCACGAACGCACCATCGTTACAGCGGAGAAGTATCTGGCCTCCAAGGGGCTGCGTCCGCTCAGTGGTTCCTTCGCTTCGGACAGCCCGGAAGAGGAACAGCACCGCAGATCCGCTGCGAAGGCACGTACCGCGCTCAACAATGTGCGTCGGCAACCGTCGAAGAAGAAGTCCGGCAAGAGCGCTGAGAAGTCTCGTTCAAGTCAACCCGAGGCCATGCGTACCGCCAAGGTGCCGGCGACCACCGGCACGACACCCAAGAAGAAGCCGACGAGGAAAACGAAGACTACGGGGAATGCGGTGATACCCGATCCGACGGACGACCGACGACTTCTCGCATCGGTGCAGTTGCGCGTTCGAGACGAAAAGAAGCAAGGCTACGACCAAACGGCGAGCGGTCGAGCGCGCCTTGCCGAACTCCGCGAAATGGAACGCAGATTGCAGCGCCGTCTTGCGAACCGAGGTGACAATTCCGGTGTGACGTATCGACACTGAGCAATGCACAAGAGTGCCGGCCGTCGTCGCTGTGTACCGCTGCCGTCAAGTGTTCTTCCTGGTCATCCGCGATACACGACGTCGCGCCGCACAACCGGTACATCTTGGCTTCATGTTCGGCGATCGACACTGGTCGATCTTTCCGGGGAGAGCGGTGCCACTGGTTCCGTCAGCGGCCCCTGCCCACCGAGCGCGTTACTCGCGGCCCTTGGGCGCCGGTGGATCGGTCCTGCACGACCGGCAGGACGAATTCTCGAGAGTCCGGTGCGGCCCGTATTCTGTCTTCGGAAACCATTGTGTCCCAATGTGTCCGAGACGATCACACGCCTGTCACCGGGCATCCCGGTGAGTGCGGACAGGCGTGTCAATGCGTACCGACCGGGCAGCTCTTCGGTGTGCCCGTCGCCTTTGATTCGAGAGCGTGCAGCGCCGGCGCCCGGTAGCGACAAAATTCTCCGAATCCGGCCCGGTGCTCCTCCGGTATCTGCCGCAGTCGGGAGCCCCGACTTGGGTGTCGGCGGGCCACCGGTCCGCGACGCGACACAACGTCACCGGCAAAATCCGACCACAGCGGAACATTCAAAAAAAGCCGAAAACGAGGCCACTTCCCTGGCTGAACCGCTCACGCAGCCCAGAGACAGGACCCGCCGCCCGGCGTATCCGAGCAGAGGTGGATACACCGACTCCCGCATCGATCCGGTAGGGGAGCGCCCGCACCCCTACGCGAACTCGAGCGCCCCCTCCACCGGCACCGGCACCCGCCGCGTGCCCGGCGACCCCAGCGCCGCCGCCAGATTCGACCCGTCGTGCTCGGCGAGCAACCCGCCCTCCGACCACACCAGCAGCGTCGCCCCGACCGTGTGCTCGGCCACCGAATGCGCCAGATCGTAGTGCGCACACGCCGGCACCCCGGCATACGTGATCCACAGGTCGTAGCCCGTCATGAACAGATCCAGGTCGAACTGCACGCTCAACCCGAGCAGCTCCGCCCGGCCGTTGTCGTCCACCCCGGCGAACGCCTCGTCCAGCGCCAGCAGCCGCGGCGCCTGCGGATCCGCCGAATCCAGCATCACATGCGCCGCCGCGAACAACGGCAGATGCAGCGACACCGACTGCTCACCCCCCGACAACGCCGAATGCCGCGCCACCGTCAGCCGATCCTCCGCGCCGTCCGCCCCGATCAACCCGAACGCGAACACCCGCCACCGCCGGTAATCCAGCGTCGTCGCCAGGATCTCCGGATACGACCGCTCCGGATGCGCCGCCCGTTCCGCCCGGATCCGCGCCGCGAAATGCGCCCGCACCCGCGCCAGCTCCTCCGGCCCCAGCGCCGACACCTCCCGGTCCAGCAGCCGGCACACCGCCCGTGCCTGATCGTCGAGATGATCGGCCGGCACCCACCGCACGCCCACCGTCGTACCCGACGACATGCGCCGCTGCCGCATCTCCGCCCCCATCCGGGCGATCAGCTCCCGCGCGTCCTCGGTGCGCTCGTGGATCTGCTGCGCCAGCCCCGCCAGCAGCGCATCCTCGAGGATGCGCCGCTCCGCGTCGGTCAACAGCAGCTCCTGCTCCCGCCGCGCCGCCCCGATCCGCACCGCGAACTCCGCCACCGACGAGAACCCCTGCTCGTCCTGCACCCGCACCACCGTCAACCCCTCCGGCGCATCCCACTGCAGCCGATAGTCCTGACCGGCCGCGGCGAGCTGACCGTCGAACTCCTGCAACGCCGCCGTCAACGCCGACCGGGCCGCCTTGCGGGCTCCGTCCCCGCCCTTGACCGTCGCCGTCGCCGCCGCCAGCGCCGCGTACAGCGCCCCCACCGCCGCGGGCACCGCAGGCACGTCCCCGCCCGCCCGGGCGAGCCGGTCCACCACCTGCTCCGGCGCCGGCCACGCCGCCGCCGACGGCCACCGCAGCTCCTCCGAGATTCCCAGCAGCGACAGCACGTCCGGCCGCGCATACGGCGCCAGCTGTGCGGCGTCGGCCCGCGTCTCGGTCAGCGCCGACCGCAGCGCCTGCTCCGCCGCGACGTGCGCCGCCTCCGCCTTCCCGAGCCGCTCGACCGCGTCGTCGTGCGCGCGGCGCGCGGCGCGCTGCTCCACCCGCGCCGCCTCGATCCGCTCGCGCGCCTGCGCGAGCTGCGCGTCGATCTGCTGCGCGTCGGCACCCAACGCCTCGCGCAGCGTCCCCAGCCGCTGCTGTTGCTGCCCCAGCGACTCCTCGGCCGTCACCGCCCGCTCGGCGGACTCCTCCGCCGCCAGCCGGGCGTCGTCGCGCCGCACCTGCGCCTCCCGCGCCCGCTCGGCCGCGGCGACGTGCTCACGCCGGGCGCGCAGCACCGCCTGGCCCTGCGACTCGAAGAACCGGATCGCCGCCGCCAGATGCTCGAGCTCGCGGGCCGTGTGCGGCGCCCGGTGCCGGGCCGCGACCGAGCGCACCCGCTGCTCCTTCACGGCGCACTCGGCGATCACCTGATCGAGGTCCCGGTCCGCCGCGGCCGCCGCCTCCCCGGCAGTGCGCAGCGCACCCGCGCACTCGCTGACCTTCCGCAGCGCCGCCAGCACCGCGCCGGTGCGCGGCACCGCCGCCGCGGCCCGCTCCAGCTGCGCGAGCCGTCCGTCGAGCTCCGCCCGCTCCGCCTCCGCGCCCGCCATCCGGTTCTGCGCCGCGGCGATCTCCGCGTCGAGCTCGGTCACCCGCAGGCGACGGCGACGGGCCCGCGCGGTGGCCCCGATGTACTCGACCTCCGCCTTCGTGTGCCGACCCAGCTGCACCCCCTGGCGGTAGCCGCCCCGCTCGTCGACGGCCGGGCCGGTCTCGTCCGTCACCGCATCCCGCACCGCGACGGACGCCAGCACCGCCCGCACCCGCTCGGCCGGCACCCCGGTGTCCGGCTCCACCACCAGCACGTCGGCCAACGTCCGGCCGGTGGGGCGCTGCGCCGGCGGCACCGGCATCAGCGCGACCGCCCCCGCGGGCACGTCCCCCGCACCGCCGCACACCCAGCCCGTCAGCAGGTTCGCCGCCTCCAGCGCGGCCTCGAGTCCCGCGGCCGCCTCCGCGCTCACGTCGTCCGCGAACCGCACCAGCCGCCACAGCGGCGCCCCCGACGGGTCCGACGACCCGGTCGGCCGCATCGGGAACGACGGGGGAGCGTCGTCGCGCTCGGCCTCGACCAGGTCCCGTTCGGCCCGCAACACCGCGATCCGCTCCCGCGCGTGCGTGATCTCCGCCTCCAGGCCGCGGCCGCGGAACCGCAACTCCTCGACCACCGGGGCCGTGCGCTCGGCCAGCGCCGCCGCCGGCGTCGCGGCCTCGTCGTCGCCGGCCGCCGCGATCGCCGCGGCCAGCGCCTCGACCAGCTCCTCCGGCAGGCCGAGCACCGACCACGTGTCCCGGTGACCGACCCACCACTCCCGCAACAGGTTCGACGCCTCCGCGCGGGCCAGCTCCACCACCGCGTCCGCCGTGGCCACCGCCGCCCGGGCCGACTCGAGCTGCGCCCGGCCCCGCTCGGCGGTCGTCTCGGCCCGCACCCGCGCCGCCGCCGCGCCCTCCGCGGCCGCCACCGCCGCCCGCACCGCCCGCACATCCGCGGCCCGCTCCTCCGCACACGCCGCCACCGTCGCCGCGATCTGCTCGCCCGGCGCGTCCTCGGCCGGCGGCGCCCACTCCACACCCGCATCCCGCGCCGCCGCGGCGAGTGCGTCCTCGGCGCGGCCCACCGCGGCCGCCGCGTCCGTCGCCGCGGCCGCGGCCCGCCGCGCCTCCTCGTCGCGCTGCGCCAGCTCCGCCCTCGCGCGCTGCGCCTGCTCCGCCTGCCCGGCCGTGGTGCGCTCGAGGTCCGCCACCACCTGCGCCAGATCGTCGAGCTGCTGCTTGCCCTCGTACGCGCTCGACCGCTGCAGCGCCTCGAGAGTCGCCCGGGCCTGCTCGAGGTCCCGCTCCGCGAGCTCGAGCCGCTCGTGGGCCTGCGCCCGCTCCGCGCCGGCCCGGTCGAACGCCGTCATCGACGCCGTCCACTCCGCACTCCCGCCCTCGACCGCCGCCAACCGCGCCCCGAGCCGGTCGACGTCGGCGCGGGCCTGCTGACCCAGGTAGGTCGCATACACCGCGACGAACCGCTGCGCCGCCTCGTCCGCCGCCGCCAGCGACTCCAGCGCGCGCGAGACCTCCTCCATGTCGGCGAACGACCGCGCCGCCTCGAGCACCAGCTGCTCGTCCAGCGGCCGCAACCCGTCGGTCAGCGCCTGCGACAACCCCTTCGGGTCCAGGTTCTTGGCCAGCTGCGGCCGGCGCAGCGTCAGGATCAGGTTGATCAGCTGGTCGTACCGCTCGATCCCGAGCCCGAACAACCGCGCATCGATCGCCGCCCGGTAGTCCACCGGCCGGTCCGTGACCGCGTCGGCCCCGACCTCCTCGATCAGCTGCCGTCGCGTCAGCGGGCGATCGGCCGCATCCAGCAGCGAGAAGTCCACACCGACCCGGCCGTCGACGACGAAATACCACCGCGTGACCTTGTCGTTGCCGCGCGCCGCCCGCATCCCGACCCCCACGGTCACCGCCTCCGGATCGTCCCGGCGGCCGCGGCAGAACTCCATCCACACATACGAATACGCGCTGTCCTGCCCCTGGTACAGCAGGTTGGACCGCATCGTGCGCTCCTCGCCGGCGAACGGGTTCAGCCGCCGCGGCTCGATACGCCCGTCGAACACGAACGGGAACAGCACCTCGAGCGCCTTGGTCTTGCCCGACCCGTTGGGCCCGCGCAGCACCAGCCGGCCGTCCGCGAACGAGAACTCCTGGTCCCGGTAGTCCCACAGATTGATGATCCCGGCACGTGTCGGCCGGAAACGGGCACTGCTCACGACATCTCCGCTTCGTTCGAATCCTCACCGGCCGGCGCGAGGCGCGGGTCGCGTTCGCGCACCGTCACCACCACTCCCCGGAACCGGGCCAGCGCCGGCAACGCCAGCACCCCGCCCGGCACCCGTGCCACCAACCGTTGCCGCTGCAACAACGTCACCGCCGCCTCCAGCAGGCCCGCCGGGTCGGCCTGCCACTGCGCGGCGAAGGTACGGCCGAACTCGTCGACCAGCTTCGCCGCCGTCTCCGCCAGCCAGCTGTCCTCGACCAGCGGATGCGTCGGCGCCGGCTGCTGCGCCGGTGTCGTGTCCGCCGGCCCGGCGCCGGCATCACCGGCCAGCGACGCGAACACCCCGGCCGCCGGAATCGCCGCGTCCAGTCCCGCCTCGAGTTCCGCCTCCGCATCCGCCGGCCTCGGCAACCGCACCGGTACCGACTCCGGATCCGACACCCGCGCACAGATCTCCCCGGCCAGCAACAACGCCACCTGCGGAACCGTTCCCACCCCCGGGAACCGCAGATCCGACATCCGCCCCGACGAATCGACCAGCGCGACGCCCTCCGCGCGCCGCTCGGCCACCAGCCCCGTCAGCAGCTCGATCCCCGCGGTCGTCCGTGGCAGCGCCAGCTGCAGCCGCGCGTCGTCGTCGAGTTCCTCGGCGTACACCACCGGTCGCTGCACCAGCGCCCGCCGTACCCGCCGTGCCACCTCGGCGGTGTCCGCGATCCGGTCCCCGTCGCGGCCGTCACCGGCGGCGAGCAGGCCCCGCACCGAGCGCAGGTGCTGTAGCGCGCGCGGCGGCCGGAACAGCGCCGCCACCACGGGCCGGTCGATGTCGTAGAGCGCCTCACCCCGGTCCGGATCCGACACCCAGCCGCCGGCGTCGCCGTCCGCCAGCGTTATCGCCCCCCGCGCGGCGAGCCACGCCACCGCGTCGACGAACGCGTCCCGGTCGGTCGCACGCTCGGTGGCCAGCTCCACCCCGGGCACCTGGCCGGCCTCGGACGCGACCTGCTCGGCCAGTTCCGACAGCGTGATCTGCCCGCCGGCGCGTCCCAGCGCCGCCAGCGCCAGCGCCAGGTAGGCGTACCGGCGACGGTCGAAGGGCCGGTCGGTGACCGTGCGCGCGCCGCCCCCGGGATCGAGCCGGTCCGCGACGGTGAACAACCGCGCGGTCGTCTCGGTCACCTCCAGCCGGTATCCGAACAACTCGAGCAGGTCCTCCCGCAGCTCCGTCGCCCACCGGCGCAGCAGCGGCAGCGCGGCCCGGTCCGGGTACTGCGCGGTCACCAGATGGTGCGACAGGATCAGGCGCGCCGCCCGCTGGTACGAATCCCGGTCGAGCGGCGAGATCCGCCGGGCCCTCACTGCACGCTCACCCGCAGCCCGTCCAGATGCAGCCGGCCCCGCGCCGTGCGTACCACCGTGCCCTCCGCGGCCGGGCTCAACGTCAGCCGCACCCCGTTCTGCGTGCCCGTCGCCCCCGGCACGGTGCCGCTGACCGGAACGCGCGCCGACAGTGCCGCGTCGAGCAGGCTCAACAGCACCTCGGTCTCCGGCTCGGACAACTCCCGCTCGTCCACGCCGCCCGCCGCCAGGGATCGCGCCGCCTCGGCCCGCGCCCGCTGCGCCGCCAGCTGCCGCTCCCGCAACCGCCGGATCCCGGATTCGTTGCGCTGCACCCGCGCCGGCGCCCCCGCCGACGGGGTGCGCCCGGTCTCGGCCAGCGTCCGGGCGATCGGGACGGGTGCCGCTTCCCACCACGACGTCGTCACCGGGATCGTCTCCGGGTCGGGATGCACGGCGGAGAAGTGACGCGGGCGGCCCAGGTCGAACACCGCTCCGAACAGCGCGTGCGCCGACTCCTCGCTCGGCGCGGCCGCGAACCAGCCGGCCAGGTGCCGCAGCTGCGACTCGCGGCTCACCCCGCCGCGCCGGGTCTCCGTCACCCGGCGCAGCAGCGCCAGCACCGCCGCGATCGCGCTCATCGTGCCCTCCCGCAACCGCTCCGACTCGCTCGGCACGTCCCCGGCGCCGACGAACCACCGCTCGAGGCCGCGCCATCGGGCTCGCCAGTCCGCCTGCCGTTCGGGTGCGGGCAGCAGCACCCGCTCGTCGTGCGCGGCGGCGAACCCCAGCATGCGGTCGATCCCCGTCTCCTGCACCCGTGCCAGCGCGGCCGCCAGCTTCGGTGCGTAGCGGGCCAGGTCCGTGCTGAACTCGCGCATGTGCGCCAGCACCGCATCCTTGTGCGCCAGGAACGACTCGGGCGTGACCTCGGTGGTGCGCACCAGGTCACCGAGCATCAGATAGAACCCCGCGGCCCGCTCGGCCATGTCCGACAACGTCGTGTCCAGCCGCGACAGCTTGCGATAGATGAGCTCTCCGTCCCCGGCCGCGTTCGCGGCCGCCAGCTCGGTCAGGTCGGCCAGCAGATCCGCCAGCGCGAGACGCGACAGCGACGCGTCCTCGCCGCGCGCCCGCAGCACATCCTCCACGGCCCGGAAGGCGTGATAACCGGCCCGGCCGAACTGATACACGTAGTGCCGGTTGCGGTACTCGGCCAGCGACGCCGCCCGGGTGCCGTCGTAGCTGCGCTCGAGCACACCCCAGGCGTGCAGCTGCTCGAGCAGCGGTGCGACGTCCTGGGCCGACAGCGCCGCCGCCGGATCCGCCGAGCCGGTCCGCTCGAGGATCGCCGCGACCTCGGCGGCGTGCAGCAGCACCACGTAGTTGGCGCGGGCGAGGTCGAAAGCACGCAGCACCCAGAGGTATTCGGCCCGCTTCTCGGCCGTCGCGAACGAGAACAACCGGAGCCGGTCGTGCTGCACCCCGGCCCCCGGATCGGTGGGCCCGGCGGGCGGCTGCGTTTCGTTCACCGTGACAGGGTAGGCGGGGGCGGCCCTCGTGCCGCGCAACCCCCGGTGCCGTGCGCGCCACACCCGGGCGGAGGTGCAGCCCGTGCCCCTCATGGGCGTCCGGCCGCCGCCGGGGTCGGGGATCCCGCCGCCCGGTCAGCTCTCGGCCGGCGCCGTCTGCGTCGTGTCCGCCTCGTGGCGGGACTCGGCCGCTGCGGCGCGCGCCGCGGTGAGGTCGACCCGTAGCCGATCCCGCTCGCCGCGCAGGTCGATGATCTCGGCCCGAAGTTCGTCGCCCCGGTCGCGGGCCGCGGTCTCGGCGGCCTGGGCGGCCGCCGCCGCGATGCGGGCCTCTTCCAGGGCGCCGCGCAGCTTCTCGACGCGGGCGCGTTCCGCGGTGAGATCGGTGTCGAGCCGGGCGGTGGCCGCGGCGGCCGTGGCTGCCTCTTTCTCCGCGGCGGCGCGGGTGTGCACCAGATCGTCACGCAGGGCCGCGAGTTCCGATTCGAGCCGGGCGAGCTGCTGTTGCTGGGTGGTGACGGTCGACCGGTACTCGGCGAGCTCCGCGGCGTGCGCGGCCGCGGTGGCATCGATGCGTTCCTGCCAGGTGCGCAGGGTGTCCGCGTGCTCCTGGGCCGCTCGCGTCGACTCGTCGCGATGTGCGGTCTCCAGTTCCCGGATCCGGGTGTCGTGCGCCGCGTGGGCGTCCGCCAGCTCCCGGTCGACGGCCTCGACGGCGGCCTCCGCGTTGTCGCGGTCCTCGGTCGCCTGGGCGAGTTGCTCGCGCAGGCGGGCGATCCTGGCCTCCGCGTCCGCCTTCACCTTCGCCAGTTCCGTGGTGGCCCGGTTCATCTGCGCCTCGAGCGCGTCCGGGTCGGTGAGCTTGTCGACGGCGGCGGTGATCTGCGCGGCGACGGCGCTGTACTGCTCGAGCGTCGTCGCGCTCAGGGTGCGAAGTGCGGCGACGGCGGACGCCAGGTTGGTGGCTGCTTCGGCCGGGCCCGGGGGAGTGGTCGGCTCGGCCAGCGAGGCCGCCTCCCTCTTCTGTCGTTCCCGTTCCCGGTAGGCCCGGACCCGGTCGGCGGCGGACGCGTACTTCCGCGGTCGTCCCGGCTTCGGGCGCTCGTCGGGTAGGGATTCGCCGGTGCTCGCTTCGCTCACGTAGTCCTCGTCTCGGGCAGTGGTTGCAGCCATATCTATCAGGTGGGGGAAGGGGCCGAAACACGGTTACGGAATCGGATCCATACGGAATAGATTAATTTACCGAATACTCCATCCCAGTCGCTTCTCGAGCGAAACCATCCGCCACACCCACAAGGAGAGGGGGCGTTCCGCCCGGGCCTTCGCGGGCCCGATATCGGACTCCGGAGTGTTCATCCGGGTTATCCGTACGTATCACGAAATGAAAATAATTATGAAATGAAATGAATTAAATATAGTAATGCCAGTTCAAGAGGTTAGTGAGGCGATGCGAAACTCGAAACGTTACGAGCAATCGGTCCAATCGTTGCTCGGGAGAGGCAGAGGTACGCACATATGCATGGGTTGGCTTGATCGTCATAACTCCCCCTTATGGTGAGTCAGGGGTGCGGGGGGTTCGAAAAGTGGGGAGGGTGCCGCGACGGACTCGGCGGTGGCCCGTCGGCCCTTCCTGGCCCACCGCCGGGGCGGGGCGCACCGGGTGCCCGGCTACGGATCAGTCTGGTGCGGAACGATTTTCGAGGCCGGTCGGGCACGAAGGTGCGCCCGTTCGCCCTGCTTGCCGAACAGGCTGTGGAACTCGACCGGTTCGGCATCGGCGGCGCCGAACCAATGCGGCACGCGAGTGTCGAACTCGGCCGCCTCCCCGGGCACGAGAACCAGGTCGTCCTCACCCAGGACGAGTCGCAGCCGTCCGTTGAGGACGTAGAGCCACTCGTAGCCCTCAGGGGTCTGGCGATCCGGTTCCCCGCGGCCGCTGTCGGCGGGGATCACCAGCTTGTACGCCTGGATGCCGCCGGCGCGCCGGGTGAGCGGCACCATGGTCATGCCGTGACGAGTGATCGGACGCAGATGAATGCGCGGGTCGCCGGTCGGTGGGGCGCCCACCAGCTCGTCGAGCATCACCCCGTGCACGCGGGCCAGGGGCAGCAACAGTTCGCGCGTCGGTCGGCGGGTGCCGGACTCGAGTCGGGACAGGGTGCTCACTGAAATGCCCGTCGCTGCCGAGAGATCGGCCAACGTGGTCTCGCGTTTGCGCGGCAGCGCGCGAAGCCGGGGCCCGACCGTCTCGAGCGCTCGGTCGAGGTCGTCCATGCCCCACGCTTTGCCATATCGGCAAACAACGTTGCGGGTTCTTCCCGTCGGCTCGCATAGTCGTCGTGGAGGTGATCGAGATGAGCGATCTGCTCGGAAACAAATACGACGTGGTGGTGATCGGCGGCGGGGCTGCCGGGCTGAATGCGGGGCTGATGCTCGCCCGGGCGCGGCGGTCGGTGGTCGTCATCGATGCGGGCGCCCCACGCAACGCTCCGGCTGCGGGCGTGCACGGATTGTTGGCCCGGGACGGGATCCCGCCGGCCGAACTGCTCGGCCGCGGCCGAGACGAGGTCCGCGGCTACGGCGGTGACGTGGTGCACGCGGACGTGACCGCCGTGACCCGCCGCGAGAGCGGGTTCGAGGTGACCCTGTCCGACGGCCGGGTGACCCGCGCCCGCCGGCTGCTGGTGACCACCGGGCTGGTCGACGAGCTTCCCGACGTGCCCGGGCTGCGGGCGCGCTGGGGGCGAGATGTGCTGCACTGCCCGTACTGCCACGGCTGGGAGGTCCGCGACCGGGCCATCGGTGTGCTGGCGAGCGGACCCATGTCGGTGCACCAGGCCCTGCTGTTCCGGCAGTGGAGCGCCGACGTCACATTCTTCACCCACATCGCGCCGGCGCCTGCCGCCGAGCAGGCGGAGCAGCTGGTCGCCCGTGGCGTCTGGGTGGTCGACGGCGAGGTGACCGCCGTGGAGATCGTCGACGACCGCCTCACCGGGGTACGGCTGAGCAACGGCGGGACGATCGCCCGGGAGGCGCTGGTGGTCGCACCGCGGATGGTGGCGCGCGCCGGTTTCCTCGCGGCGCTCGGCCTGCGGGCCGTGGAGCACCCGGCCGGGGTCGGAGAGCACATCCCCGCGGATGCAACCGCCCGCACCGACGTCCCCGGAGTGTGGGTGGCGGGAAACGTCACCGATCCGGCCGCCCAGGTCGGCGCGGCCGCAGCGGCGGGCGCGGCCGCCGCTGCCCAGATCAACGCCGACCTGGTCGCCGAGGAGACCCGCCGGGCGGTCGACGCCTACCGGGAACGGTTCCCGGCCCGGTCGCAAGCGCGCGTGCCCGAACCCGCGGAGGGTGACCCCCGCTGCGGCGTGTGAACCGCAACGGACCGGTCCCTCGCGCGGCGCGCCCGAGCCGGGCGCGCCGCGCTGATCGGCGTCGCCGAGGCGGGGTTTCCGGCCGAGGCGCGTATCGTCCGTTCCGCGAAGGCGGTCGACTCGGCATGAGGAGTGGTGTCACCGTGACGAATCAGTTGCCGGGCAACGCGTCCCTCGAGGCGTCGATCTCCACGCCGGTACTTCCCGCCGGGGTGGAGGAGGCGATGCGCCGACTCCGAGCCAAGGCCGCGTCGGACAACACCCGAGCGGCCTTGACCAGCGACTGGAGCAAGTTCGCCCGGTGGTGCGACGCCGTGGGCCACGTGCCGCTACCGGCGCCACCCGAACTCGTGGGCTGGTACCTGACCGAGAAGGCGGGCGAGCTTCGACCCGACGGGCGCTGGGCCTACGCCCCGTCGACCCTCGCGCGGTGGGTCGCGACGATCAACAAGGTGCACGCCCTCGCGGGCCTGCCGAAACCGGGACACCACGAGGCGGTGCGCGACGTGGTGCGCGGCATCCGGCGGACCCGTGCGACGCCCCCGGCACGCCGCACCCCACTGCTCACCGACGACATCCGTGCGATCGTCGGAGCGATGCGCGCCGGCGCCACCGAGTGGCCGGACCGCGTAGCCGAGCGCCGCGACTCCGCCCTGCTGCTGCTCGGACTGGCCGGCGCGATGCGGCGGTCGGAGCTGTCCGCCCTCACCACCTCCGACGTCGTCGCCCATCGGTCCGACGGGCTGTACGTGACGATCCGCCGATCGAAGGCGGACCGCGACGCGCGCGGACGCACCGTCACGCTTCCGTACGGCCGCGATCCGCGGACCTGTCCGGTGTGCGCCTACCGGCGCTGGCGCGAGGTGCTCGACGTGTGGGACGCGGACGGTGGGGCGGCGGTCCGGGAGCTGTTGACCGACGATCGTGCCGCCGGCGACGAGCACTGCTGCCGCGGTGTGGCGCCGGGGGAGGGGCGTGCCGAGCGGCCCCTGTTCCGCACGATCCACCGCACCGGTGCCGTCGGGAGCGGTGCCCTGAGCGGGCAGTCGGTGCACTCGATGATCCAGCGGCGGGCGCGGCAGGCCGGGTTCGCCGCCGAGGTGGTCGCCACGCTCGGCGGGCACAGCCTGCGCGCCGGGTTCGTCACCCAAGCCGTCCGCAACGGAGCCACGACTCAGACGATCATGACGCAGACGGGGCATTCCGACGAGCGGATGGTGGCGCTCTACAGCCGCCAGCACGCCGGACTCGTCGGCAATGCCGTCACCACGCTGGGCCTCTGACCGCGGTCAGGTGCGACCGACGGGTCGGCGCCAGGCGCTCTGGTCGGCGGTGAGCGCCGCCAGTAGGTGTTCGGCGGCGTTCAGGTTGCGGAACGGTCCGGCCAGCAGGTCTGCATAGACCTGGGACGGTGCCGCGAAGCGCAGGCCGTCGCGCCGCTGCATCCGCTCGAACACCACCGACGACCACGGCGTGGCCACCACGACGTCGGCTCCGCGATCGACGGGGCGCAGACCGAGTGCCTGGGCGAACGCATCCGGGTCGTCGGCGTACACCTCGAGAAGATCGGCGGCCGCGTAGTCGGTGGCGCCGAGGCCGGTGATCGCATAGCTCAGGTCGAGCGGTTCGGAGAGATCGGCCCGTACGGTGCCGACGCCGTCCGGTGCGGCGAACCCCCTTGTGGTACAGGGTTTGCGGTCCGCTGCCCAGGCTCGCAGCATCTTCTCCCAGTGCACCATGGTGATCGGACCGCGCGGAATGCGGCGGATCAGCTCCCGCTCCCCGAGTACCTCGACGACACGGTAGGTGGCGCCGGTGGAGGCGCCCGACAGCCGGATCAGTTCCGGCACCGACATCTCGCCGGTGAAGTCGGCAAGTGCCCGGACGACTCGCTCGGACGGTTCACCGGTGAGCACGCCCGACGGACGGCCGGGCCCGCGCCACGGGTCGGCGTCGGCGCCCCGGTTGCGCACCCAGATCGCCGGCCGGGACGCGACGAGCGTGAGATTTCCGGTCGCGTCGGAGTACGAGATGCCGTGCTGGTCGAGCTGGCGCCGCACCGGATCGGAAAGGTAGTGCGCGCACACGAATCCCCGGTCGGACTCGGACAGTTCGGCGGCGATGCGCGCGACGTCCCCGCTGAGCACTCCGCGGGACGCGATGACGGCGTACGACACCGACTCGCCGTCGGGTGCGGTCACGAGGATGCGCTCGGGGGCGGCAGGGGAGCGGGGGCGGTCGGACGTGGCAGTCCAGCCCAGGGGCAGACACGCTTCCACCACGGCGATCGAGCGACGGTAGATGTCGATGGGGCGCTCCGGGCGGGGCCCCAGCGCGCTGTCGACCGGTTCTGTGGGCTGGGCGGATGCTGTCATGTCTTCACAATAGGTAATCGGTACGACACGGAAGCTCTTCAATTCACGAACACACCGCCATCCGGCCGACCAGGCCAGGAGAGGAGACCGCGACACGCACCCCACCACGACATCTTGATCCGGAGGGCAACCCGATTCGATCGGGGGAGACGGAACGGCGGAACGGACGCGTGAGGAGAGGGTAGGGCCGCCGGCTGGGGTGAGTCGAGGGTTCCTGCTCTCGACTGGCGCTTTGTAGTATCCATATTCTGAGTCTGACGGAAATAAAACAAATACCGAAATCACCCTCACTTCACAACAAAACCGCACCCAAATACGCCAAGAACAAACGAGTCGGCAGCGGCCCAGCGGGCTACAGTCCGGGAATGCCTGCGCCACGTCCGAATCGCCCGTCTCGCCGGACTCTGCTGGTGTCGCTCGCGGTGGCGGTGACGACCGCATACCTGGGCGTACTCATCCTGTTCGGGGTGAGCACGCACGAGTCGCGGGAATGGCGGCCGGTGGACGTCGATGCCGACTCGGTGCTCGTGGTGGTGACGATGAAGTCGCTGCAGCCGACGGTCGACCGGGTGCATGCGGAGGTCACCATCTATCCCGGGGACTCGTTTCTCGATGCGAACGGGGCCACGCTCGCCGTGCCGCTGAGTGTGTTGCTCGTGCCGGCCGTCTCACAGTCGGAGTTGTTCTTCCCGGCCCATTCCGTGCCCGTCGGCTACCCGGTGGAACTGCTTGCGCGCGGCCAGGCGATCCGCTGGCCGTTCGACACCTTCGATGTCACGCCGGTCGTCGTGGAGGCCGATGTGGGGGAGGGGTCGGAGCGAGAACCGGTGCCATCGGACGTGTTGATCGACGGCCGCATCGACGGGTGGGCGATCGACCAGGGGACCGTCGTCGCCGCTCCGGAGCTCGGCTTTCCCGATGGCGTCGACGGCACCGAGGTGGTGTTCACGCGCACCGGAGGCACTCTCGTGTACGCGGCGATCCTGCTGCTGATGATGGTTGTCCTCGCGGTCCTGGCCGCGTTCGTCGCGGTACAGACGTTCCGGCGGCGCCGCGCGGTGGAGACCGACATGCTGGCGTGGATGGCGGCGATGCTGTTCGCGGTGGTGCCGCTGCGGGGCATCCTGCCGGGCTCACCGCCGATCGGGTCGTGGGTCGACGTGGCGGTGACCATGTGGGTGGTCACCGCCCTCGTCGCGGCTCTGACGCTGTACGTGTTCTGCTGGTGGCGCGACAGCCACCCCTCGCTCACCCGACGGTGACGACGATCCGCCCGTCGTGCACGCGCGCCGGGTAGGTGCGGACCGGGTCGATGCCGGGCGCGGTGCATCGGCCGGTGTCGAACACGAACGCGTACTGGTGCAGGGGGCATACGACGAGGTCGTCGTCGATCTGTCCGTCGGCGAGCGGTCCGCCCCGGTGCGGGCACACCGCGTCCAGGGCTCGGACGGCGCCGTCGCCGAGCAGGAACACGGCGATCTGCCGTCCGCCCACCGTGTACGTGCGGCCTTCGCCCGGGGTCAGGTCGGTCAACGCGCCGACCGCGTACTCCATTGCGGTGGTCCGGCTTTCGGTCGTGGTCATCGGACCGGCACCTGCGGCAGCGGGAGCAACGGCAGCGCGGGGCTGAACTGCGCCGGCGACTTCGGGGTGGTCCGTTCGAGCCAGGGGTCCCGGTATCCCGCCACGGCCGTGGCGACGCGTTCGTCGAGTCCGGTCACGATGTCCTCCTCGTCTCGGACCAGCAGTGCCTGGAGCCGGTCGATGCCGATGCGGGGCACGAAGTCGTAGGTCCGTTCGAGCCACTTGGCGTTCTCGCGGTAGTGCTGGATGAACCGGCCGGCGAGGGCGAGGACTTCTTCGCCGGAGCCGACGGTGGCGAGCAGGTCGCCCTTGCGGACGTGGGCGCCGGCGGCGCCGCCGACGTAGATCTCCCAGCGGCCGTCGCCGACCGCGACGACGCCGAAGTCCTTGCACAGCGCCTCCGAGCAGTTGCGGGGGCATCCGGCCACGGCGAGTTTCAGCTTGGCGGGTGTCTCGAGCCCCTGGAAGCGCTCCTCGAGCGCGATGCCGAGGGCGGTCGAGTCGCCGAGACCGAACCGGCAGAAGTCGCTGCCGACACAGGTCTTGACGGTGCGGAAGCTCTTGCCGTAGGCGTATCCGGAGGGCATGTCCAGGTCGGCCCACACCTTGGGCAGGTCCTCCTTGCGGATGCCGAGCAGGTCGATGCGTTGGCCGCCGGTGACCTTGACCATGGGCACGCCGTACTTGTCGGCGACGTCGGCGATGCGGCGCAGCTGGTCCGGGGTGGTGACCCCGCCCTTCATCTGCGGCACCACGGAGAAGGTGCCGTCGCGCTGGATGTTGGCATGGACACGGTCGTTGATGAACAGCGCACCCCGTTCGTCGACCCAGTCGGGGCCCCACACGGTACGCAGCAGCGACGCGAGCGGCATCTTGGCAGTGGCATCCTCGCGACCGCCGGTGGCGAGTTCGGCGAAGACCTGGGAGACCGCGCGCAGGTCGCGGCGGCGGATCTCGGCGATCAGGTCCGGTTTGGCGAGCGGGATGCACGGCACGTACCAGTTCGCGGCGGGGTCCTCGGCGAGGGCGCCGCCGGCGGCGCAGGCGACGATGTCGGCGACCAGGCCCTTGCACGAGCCGCAGCCCTTCCCGGCGCGGGTGCGGGCGCACACCTGCACGAGGGTGTCGGCGCCGTCGTGGACGCACGCGACGATGTCGCCCTTGCTGACGCCGTTGCAGTTGCACACCTGGGTCTCGTCCGGCAGATCGGCGGCGACGTCGGCGCCCTGCGGGTCGCCGAGGTCGAACAGCAGCACCGCGCGGTCCGCCGGGATCTCGAGCTTGCCGTCGAAGGCCTGGGCGAGGGTGGCGGCCTTGCTCACGTCGCCGAGCAGCATCGCGCCGACCAGCCGGCCGTCGCGCACGACGATGCTCTTGTAGATGCCGCTGCGCGGATCGTAGAACTGGACGAACTCGTCGTCCTCGTGCTCGGGTTCCTTGACCCCCATCGAGGCGACGTCGATGCCGGCGACCTTGAGCTTGGTGCTGGTGCGGGATCCCTGGTAGGCGGCGTGCGCATTCGCACCGGTGAGGTGCTCGGCGAGGACGACCGCCTGCTCCCATACCGGGGCGACGAGGCCGTACACCTCGCCGCGGTGCTGGGCGCACTCGCCGACGGCGTAGATGCTCGACTCCTCTTCGCAGCGCATCTGGTCGTCGACGACGATGCCGCGTTCGACGACGATGCCGCCGGCACGGGCGAATTCGGTGTTGGGGCGGATGCCGGCGGTGACCACGACCATGTCGGTGTCGACGACGGTGCCGTCGGCGAACTGCACGCCGGTGACCCGGCTGTGGTCGTCGCGCAGGACGGCGGTGGTGCGGGTACCGGTGTGGACGGTGATGCCGAGCTTCTCGATCTCGGTGCGCAGCACCCGGCCGCCGCGTTCGTCGAGTTGCTGGTTCATCAGGTGGGTGGGCGAGTGCACCACGGTGACGGTCAGGCCCTGGGTGCGCAGCCCGTAGGCGGCTTCGAGGCCGAGCAGGCCGCCGCCGACGACGACGGCGCGGACGTCGTCGTGGGCGTCGGCCATCTGCAGCATGCCGTTGGTGTCGGCGAGGGTGCGGAAGCCGAAGACGCCGCGGCCGAGCCGGCCGTCGGGTTCGCGCAGGCCGTCCATGTTGGGGAAGAAGGTGTTCGACCCGGTCGCGACGACGAGCAGGTCATAGGGGACCTGCCGGCCGGATTCGCACGTGACGACCTTGCCGAACCGGTCGAGGTGGGTCGCGCGGTCGCCGGCGTGGAGTGTGACTCCGTTCTCCCGGTACCAGCTCATGGGGTTGAGGACGAGTTCGGCGTCGTCGACGTCGGCCTGGCCGGCCAGCACGTGGGAGAGCATGATCCGGTTGTAGTTGCCGTACGGCTCGTCGCCGATCATCGTGATCTCGAACTGGTCCCGGCCGCCGCGCGCGAGGATCTCCTCGACGGTGCGGGCGCCGGCCATGCCGTTGCCGACGACGAGCAGCCGTCGGCGCGGGCCGTAGGGGTGCGACGCGGTTGGGGTCATGCGTCCAGGGTTGCCGGGGGCGGTGACGGATCGGCGGCACCGGGGTTACGCGGCGGTCAGGAAGTGCTCACCGCCGCCGGGGTGGGGGTGTCAGCCGGGGGCGGTGTCGCGGCGTGGCATCGCCAGCGGGGCGACGACGGCGAGCACGAGGGCGGGCACGACGAAGCTCGCGACCGGCGCCGCGGCATAGAGCGGCGTCAGCGCCAGCGGGGCGACGGCGCCGCCGGAGAACCGGAAGGCCTGCACCACGGAGACGGCGCCGCCGCGGTTGCGGCCCCGGGCGCCGAGGACCGCGGCGTTGACACCGACGAGCACGCACTGCGAGGCGATGCCGGCGACGAACCAGGCGGCCGCGACCAGCCACAGCAGTCCGGCGGTGCCGGCGACGACGACGAGGGCGGCGCCGGCGAGTGCGCCGAGCAGGACGGTGCGGCGGGCGCCGATGCGGTCGATGAGGGTGCCGACGCGGCGGGCGGTGAGGATGCCGGCGACCCCGAATCCGGTCAGGAGCAGGCCCCGCTGGGTGGGGGCCAGGCCGAAGACGTCCTCGGCGCGGAAGGCGAGCAGGAAGTTCAGGCCGCCGAGGGCGCCCCAGCCGAGCAGTGCGACGACACCGATGCGCAACACGTCGGGGCGCAGCGCGTCGCGCAGCCGCGGCGGCGGCTCTCCGGTGGGGGCGGTCAGCTGTTCGGGCAGCCCGATCACGGCGAGGACGGCGGCGGCGGCGGCGATCACGACGAACGCCCACCGCCAGTCGACCTCGGCGGCCAGGCCCCCGACGAGCGGGGCCGAGGTCTGCCCGGCGGCCTGCATCGCCCCGAACAGGCCCAGGGCGCGGCCCAGCCGCGCCCGCGGCACGATCGCGGCGAGCGCGGCAAGCAGCAGCGGGGTGGTGAAGGCGTTGGCGACGCCCTGCAACGCGCGGGACGCGAGCAGCAGCCCGAGGGTGGGGGCGAGCGCGGACGCCAGCGACGCGCAGGTGTAGGCGATGTACGCCGTGCGGACGGTGCGGACCCGTCCCCACCGTGCCCCGAGGGTGCCGGAGACGAGCATGGTCAGCGCGAACGGCCCGAGGTACGCGGTGAGCGTGCTCGCGGCCGCGCCGGCGCTCACGCCGGTGGCCGCGCCGATCTCCGGCAGCACGGACGCCACGACTCCACCGCCGAAGGGTCCGAGGAATCCTCCGGCGTAGAGGGCGGCACGCTGCAGCGAGGCGCGTGCCGCGCTCACTGGGTGAAGCCGCCGGGGCCCCGTCGCCGCAGGTAGCGTTCGAATTCGGCGGCGAGGGCGTCGCCGTCGATCTTGGCGATGACCTCGGAGATGTCGGATTCGGCGTCGCCGCGTTCCTCGAGGGCCCGCACGTATTCGGCGATCTCCTCGTCGTCCTCCGTCATCGCGGTGACGGTCTGTTCCCACTCCTCGGCGAGGATCGGCAGTTCGCCGAGAGGCACCTCGAGGTCGAGGACGTCCTCGACACGGCGCAGCAGCGCGACGGTGGCCTTGGGGTTGGGGGGCTGCGACACGTAGTGGGGGACGGCGGCCCAGAACGACACGGCGGGCACGCCGGCGCGGACACACGCATCCTGCAGGACCCCGGCGATGCCGGTGGGGCCCTCGTACCGGGAACCTTCCAGGTTGAAGCGTTTGGCGGCGTCGGTGCTGTAGGCGGTGCCGGTGACGGGGACGGGCCGGGTGTGCGGGGTGTCGGCGAGCAGGGCGCCGAGGATGAGGACGGTGTGCACGCCGATCTCGTCGGCGAGCTCGATGATGGCGTCGCAGAAGCTGCGCCAGCGCATGTTGGGTTCGATGCCGCGCAGCAGCACCACGTCGCGGTCGCTGCCGGGGGGCGAGCACACCGACAGGCGGGTGGCGGGCCATTCGATCTCGCGGGTGACGCCGTCGACGAGACGCACCATGGGGCGGTTGACCTGGTAGTCGTAGTAGTCCTCGGAGTCCAGTTCGGCGAACGGTTCGGCGTCCCAGATGAGCTCGAGGTGTTCGACGGCGCCGCTGGCCGCGTCCCCGGCGTCGTTCCACCCTTCGAACGCGGCGACCAGCACCGGGTCACGCAGGGTCGGCACGTCCGGTTCCGGGGTCTCGGCGAACTCGCTTGCACTCACCTGTCCAGCCTACGGCGAGAGCCGGACGGGCCGCCCACTAGTCTGGAACGCATGTCCACCCCATTGCACTCTGCCTTGCTCGATGCGCTTTCGCAGCGCGTTGTCGTGGGAGACGGGGCGATGGGCACGATGTTGCAGGCCGCGGATCTGAGTCTGGACGACTTCCGCGGCCTCGAGGGGTGCAACGAGATTCTCAACGACTCCCGGCCCGACGTCATCCGGGGGATCCACCGGGCGTACTTCGAGGCCGGGGCGGATGCCGTCTCCACCAACACCTTCGGCTGCAACCTGCCCAATCTCGCCGACTACGACATCGCCGATCGCATCCGTGACCTGTCCGAACGCGGCGCCCGCCTGGCCCGGGAGGTGGCCGACGAGATGGGTCCCGGCCCGGACGGCATGGGCCGGTTCGTGCTCGGCTCGATGGGTCCGGGCACGAAGCTGCCCACCCTCGGTCACGCCCCGTTCGCCACGCTGCGCGACGCCTACACCGAGTCGGCGTTGGGCATGCTCGACGGCGGCGCCGACGCCATCCTCGTCGAAACCTGTCAGGATCTGCTGCAGGCGAAGGCCGCGATCGTCGGCAGCCGCCGCGCGATGGAGCGGGCGGGCCGGCGCATCCCGATCGTCACCCACGTGACGATGGAGACGACCGGCACGATGCTGCTCGGCAGCGAGATCGGGGCGGCCCTGACGGCGCTCGAACCCCTGGGCATCGATCTGATCGGGCTGAACTGTGCGACCGGCCCGGAGGAGATGAGCGAGCACCTGCGGCATCTGTCCAAGCACGCCCGGTTGCCGGTGTCGGTGATGCCGAACGCGGGCCTGCCGGTGCTGGGAGCGAACGGCGCCGAGTACCCGTTGACGCCGGAAGAGCTGGCGGAGGCGCTGAGCGGATTCGTCGCCGAGTTCGGTCTGGCGCTGGTCGGCGGCTGCTGCGGCACCACCCCCGAGCACATCCGGCAGGTCGCCGAGGCGGTGCACGCGACCGAGCGCGCCGAGCGCGGCCCCCGGCCGGAGCCGGGCGTGTCGTCGCTGTACTCGGCGGTGCCGTTCGAGCAGGACTCGTCGATCCTGATGATCGGGGAGCGCACCAATTCGAACGGGTCGAAGGCGTTCCGGGAGGCGATGCTCGCCGGGGACCACCAGAAGTGCCTGGACATCGCGAAGGACCAGATCCGCGACGGCGCGCACCTGCTGGATCTGAACGTGGACTACGTGGGCCGCGACGGCGCCGTCGACATGGCGGACCTGGCGGGCCGGCTGGCGACGGCGTCGACGTTGCCGATCATGATCGACTCGACGGAGCCGGACGTGATCCGGGCCGGCCTCGAGCATCTCGGGGGCCGGTGCGCGGTGAATTCGGTGAACTACGAGGACGGCGACGGCCCCGGTTCGCGGTTCGAGCGGATCATGGAGCACGTCGTCGAGCACGGCGCCGCGGTGGTGGCGTTGACCATCGACGAGGAGGGCCAGGCCCGCACCGCCGAGCACAAGGTGCGCATCGCCGAGCGGCTGATCGCGGATCTGACCGGCAGGTGGGGGCTCGGCGAGGAGGACATCATCGTCGACGCCCTGACGTTCCCGATCTCCACCGGTCAGGAGGAGGTCCGCCGGGACGCCATCGAGACGATCGAGGCGATCCGCGAGATCAAGCGGCGGCATCCGCGGGTGCACTTCACCCTGGGCATCTCGAACGTGTCGTTCGGCCTGAACCCCGCGGCGCGGCAGGTGCTGAACTCGGTGTTCCTGCACGAGTGTGTGCAGGCGGGGCTGGACACGGCGATCGTGCACGCGTCGAAGATCCTGCCGATGGCGCGGATCCCGGACGAGCAGCGCGAGACGGCGCTGGATCTGGTGTACGACCGGCGGCGCGAGGGCTACGACCCGCTGCAGAAGCTGATGGCGCTGTTCGAGGGGGTGTCGGCGGCGTCGTCGCGGGAGTCCCGCGCGCAGGAGCTGGCCGCGCTGCCGCTGTTCGAGCGGCTCGAGCGGCGGATCGTCGACGGCGAGCGCAACGGGCTCGAGGCGGATCTGGACGAGGCGATGCAGACGACCCCACCGTTGGCGATCATCAACGACACGCTGCTGTCGGGGATGAAGACGGTCGGGGAGCTGTTCGGCTCGGGGCAGATGCAGCTGCCGTTCGTGTTGCAGTCCGCCGAGGTGATGAAGGCGGCGGTCGCGCATCTCGAGCCGCACATGGAGTCCACCGGCGACGAGGGCAAGGGCCGGATCGTGCTGGCCACCGTCAAGGGCGACGTGCACGACATCGGCAAGAACCTCGTCGACATCATCTTGAGCAACAACGGCTACGAGGTGGTCAACCTCGGCATCAAGCAGCCGATCGCGACGATCCTGGACGCGGCGGTGGACAAGAACGCCGACGTGATCGGCATGTCCGGGCTGTTGGTGAAGTCGACCGTGGTGATGAAGGAGAACCTCGAAGAGCTCAACCATCGCGGGGTGGCGGAGCGGTTCCCGGTGCTGCTCGGGGGTGCCGCGCTGACCCGCTCCTACGTGGAGAACGACCTGGCCGAGATCTACGAGGGTCAGGTGTCCTACGCGCGTGATGCGTTCGAGGGCCTGCATCTGATGGACCGGGTCATGGCCGTCAAGCGCGGCGAGGGCCCGGCGGCGGACAGCCCGGAGGCGATCGCGGCGCGGGAGAAGGCCGCCGAGCGCAAGGCCCGGCACGAGCGGTCGCGGCGGATCGCGGAGAAGCGTAAGGCCGCCGAGACGCCGGTCGAGGTCCCGGAGCGCTCCGATGTGGCCGCCGACCTCGAGGTGCCCACCCCGCCGTTCTGGGGCACCCGGGTGGTCAAGGGGGTGGCGCTGGCCGACTACGCCGGCCTGATCGACGAGCGGGCGCTGTTCCTGGGGCAGTGGGGGCTGCGCGGGCAGCGCACCGGGGACGGTCCCACCTACGAGGAGCTGGTGGAGACCGAGGGCCGGCCGCGGCTGCGGTACTGGCTGGACCGGCTGTCCACCGAGGGGATCCTGGCGCACGCTGCGGTGGTGTACGGGTACTTCCCGGCGGTGTCGGAGGGCGACGACGTGGTGGTGCTGGCGGAGCCGCATCCGGATGCCGCCGAGCGCTACCGGTTCACGTATCCGCGGCAGCAGCGCGGCCGGTTCCTGTGCATCGCCGACTTCGTGCGGTCGCGGGCGGATGCGCGGGCCGAGGGGCAGGTGGACGTGCTGCCGTTCCAGCTGGTGACGATGGGGCAGCCGATCGCGGACTTCGCGAACGAGTTGTTCGCGTCGAACTCCTACCGGGACTATCTGGAGGTGCACGGCATCGGTGTGCAGCTGACCGAGGCGCTGGCCGAGTACTGGCACCGGCGGGTCCGGGAGGAGCTGGTGCTCGCCGGCGGCCACACCCTGGCCGAGGAGGATCCGGCGGACGTGGCCGAGTTCTTCAAGCTCGGCTACCGCGGGGCGCGGTTCGCGTTCGGGTACGGGGCGTGCCCGAATCTCGAGGACCGCGTCAAGCTGGTCGAGCTGCTCGAACCGGGCCGGATCGGGGTGGAGCTGTCGGAGGAGCTGCAGCTGCATCCGGAGCAGTCCACCGACGCGTTCGTCCTGCATCACCCGGAGGCGAAGTACTTCAATGTCTAGTGCGGTGACCACGTCGACGCTGCGGGCCGTCCTGTGGGACATGGACGGCACCCTGCTCGAATCGGAAACGCTGTGGGACATCGGGATCCGGGAGCTGTCGCTGCGCCTGGGCGGGCCGATGGCGGACGAGACACGGCGGGCGACGATCGGGGCGTCGAGCGCGTTCGCATTGCGGACGGTGTTCGCGTCGCTGGACCTCGAACCGGATCCCGACGCCCTGGCCGCGGCGAAGACGTGGCTGTACGGGCGCATGGGGGAGCTGTTCGCGCAGGGGCTGCCGTGGCGGCCCGGGGCGCGTCGGACGCTGGGGGCCGTGCGCGCCGCCGGGCTCGGGTCGGCGCTGGTCACCAACACCGACCGGACGTTGTGCGAGTTCGCCCTGGACACGCTCGGGCGCGAGCACTTCGACCATTCGGTGTGCGGCGACGAGGTGCCGGCCGGCAAGCCGGATCCGGCTCCGTACCTGCGGGCGGCGCAGCTGCTGGGGCTCGAGCCGGCGCAGTGCCTGGCGGTGGAGGACTCGCCCACCGGGGCGGCGGCGGCGGAGGCCGCGGGCTGCACGGTGCTGGTGGTGCCGTCGCTGACGGAGGTGCCGACCTCGCCACGGCGGGTGTTCCGCGAGACCCTGGACGGGCTGACCGTCGCGGACCTGCACGCGCTGCACCTGCCGGGGGCGTGCTGAGGTGGCGATCCCGAAGATCGTGTTGTTCTATCGGTTCACGCCGCTGGCCGATCCGGAGGCGATCCGCTTGTGGCAGCACACCCTGGCGGCGTCGAACGATCTCACCGGTCGCATCCTGATCTCCGAGCACGGCATCAACGCCACCGTCGGGGGCGACATCGCCGACGTCAAGCGGTACGTGCGCGGCACCCGCGCATACGCGCCGTTCGCCGACGCCGACATCAAGTGGTCGGACGGCACGGGGCGGGACTTTCCGCGCCTGTCGGTGCGGGTACGGCCGGAGATCGTGACCTTCGGGGCGCCGCACGAGCTGAAGGTCGACGAGCACGGGGTGGTCGGCGGTGGGGTGCACCTGTCGCCGCACGGGCTGCACGAGCTGATCGGCGAGCGCGGCGACGAGGTGGTGTTCTTCGACGGGCGCAACGCGTTCGAGGCGGAGATCGGCCGGTTCCGCGGGGCGGTCGTGCCGGATGTGGGGACCACGCGCGAGTTCGTGTCGGTGCTCGACAGCGGCCGCTACGACCACCTCAAGTCACGTCCGGTGGTGACCTATTGCACGGGCGGGGTGCGCTGCGAGGTGCTGTCCGCGTTGATGCGCAACCGCGGGTTCGAGCAGGTGTATCAGCTCGACGGCGGCATCGTCCGGTACGGGGAGACGTTCGGCGACGACGGGCTGTGGGAGGGTTCGCTGTACGTCTTCGACGGCCGCACGAACGTCGAGTTCTCGGACGCGGCGGCGGTGTTGGGCCGGTGCACGCTGTGCCGGGCGCCGACCTCGCGCTACCGCAACCACCCGGACGTCAACGGCCGGGAGCTGAGCCTGGTGTGCGAGGCGTGCGTGCCGGACCCGGTCGGGCCCTGACGGTGGCTGCGTCGCCGCTGCCGGTACGCGACGGTCTCGGCCCGGACCGGCTGCGGCTGCCCGTCACCGATCCCGCCCCCACGATCCTCGGGTTCCTGCGCGGCGCCGAGCCCGGCGAGGACTGGCACCGCCACGTCGCGGCCGGTGAGCTCGTCGACGAGCACGGCCGGCCGGTGACCGCGCAGACCCGGTACCAGTCGGGCCGGTTCGTGTACTTCTACCGGGAGCCGCCGCCGGAGGTGCCGGTGCCGTTCCCGGTGACGGTCCTGCACCGCGACGAGGGGCTCCTCGTCGTGGACAAGCCGCACTTCCTGGCGACGATCCCGCGGGGCGCGCACATCCGGGAGACGGTGGTGGTGCGGCTGCGCCGGGAACTCGGGCTGCCGGACCTGGTTCCGGTGCACCGCCTGGACCGGATGACGGCGGGCGTGCTGCTGTGCACCACCGATCCGGGATTGCGGGGGCCGTACCAGCAGCTGTTCGAGCGGCAGCGGGTGCGCAAGGTGTACGAGGCGATCGCCCCGTACCGGCCGGGACTCGAGTTCCCCCGCACGGTGCGCAGCCGGATCCGTAAGCGGCACGGCGAGCTCACGGCCGTGGAGGAGCCCGGCGAGCCGAACTCCGAGACGCGGATCGAGCTGCTCGACCGGCGCGGGGACCTGGCCCGGTACCGGCTGCATCCGCGGACCGGGCGCACCCATCAGCTGCGGCTGCACCTGAGCTCGCTGGGGATACCAATCGTCGGGGACAACTTCTATCCGCGGTTCCGGCGCCGCGCGCCGGACGATTTCTCGGATCCGCTGCGGTTGCTGGCGCGGACCGTCGAGTTCGACGATCCGCGCACCGGGCGGCGCCGCCGGTTCGACAGCGGCCTCGCCCTCGAGTTCTGACGGTCCGGGCCGGGCGCCCGGGGCGGTCGCGGCACTGGGTGCGGGAGCACGCTGCGGTCATGAAACAATGAACCCCCGTGAAGACCTTCGATTCCCTGTTCGCCGAGCTGTCCGAGCGTGCCGTCACCCGTCCCGAGGGGTCCGGCACCGTTGCCGCCCTGGACGCCGGCGTCCATGCGCAGGGCAAGAAGGTGATCGAGGAGGCCGGCGAGGTGTGGATCGCCGCCGAGTACCAGAGCGACGAGCAGCTGGCGGAGGAGATTTCGCAGTTGCTGTACTGGGTGCAGGTGCTGATGGTCGGGCGGGGTCTGAAGCTCGAGGACGTCTACAAGCATCTGTGACGGCTCGCCGTCGGGCATCTGTGACGGCTCGCCGTCGGGCATGTGTGACGGCTCGCCGTCGGGCAGCCGCCCCGGGGCCGGCCGTCGTGCCCGCGAGACCTTCCGCCTGTTCCTTCCCTGCTCTTCGCACCGTTGCCGAAAGGACCGTCCATGCTGCGCGTCGCAGTTCCGAACAAGGGCTCGCTGTCCGAGTCCGCCGCCGAAATCCTGCGCGAGGCCGGATACCGGCGCCGCACCGACTCGCGCGACCTGACCGTTATCGACCCGGTCAACGACGTCGAGTTCTTCTTCCTGCGCCCGAAGGACATCGCCATCTACGTCGGTTCCGGCGAGCTCGATCTGGGCATCACCGGCCGTGACCTGGCGCTGGATTCGGCGGCGCCGGTCACCGAGCGGCTCGCTCTGGGGTTCGGGTACTCCTCCTTCCGCTACGCGGCGCCGAAGGGCCGGGACTGGAAGATCGAGGACCTCGCCGGCCTGCGGATCGCGACGTCGTACCCCAACCTGGTCCGCCGTGATCTGACGGCGCGGGGGATCGAGGCGACGGTCATCCGCCTCGACGGCGCGGTGGAGATCTCCATTCAGCTGGGGGTGGCCGACGCGATCGCCGACGTCGTCGGCTCCGGCCGGACGCTGCGCCAGCACGATCTGGTGGCGTTCGGGGAGTCGCTGTGCGACTCGGAGGGCGTGCTGATCGAGCAGGAGGGCGCGAGCCGCGGCGATTCGGCGCGCAACCAGCTCGTCGCCCGCATCGAGGGCGTGGTGTTCGCGCAGCAGTACGTGATGCTCGACTACGACTGCCCCAAGCCGGTTCTCGACGAGGCGGTGCAGATCACTCCGGGTCTGGAGTCGCCGACGATCTCACCGCTCGCCGACGACTCGTCGGTGGCGGTGCGGGCGATGGTGCCGCGCAAGGGTCACAACGCGGTGATGGATCGGCTCGCCGAGATCGGGGCGCGGGCGATCCTGGCGACGGACATCCGGTCGTGCCGCGCGATGCGCGGCGCCGAGTAGCCGCGGCCGAGCGTCCGGCGCGTCAGCGCCCGGGGCAGGTGCCGGGGGCGGCGATGCCGACGAGACGCTGTTCGGTCCAGGTGAGTAGTTCGGGTACGAGCGGGGAGTCCTCGGCGACGAGCCCGAGGTGGTCCCGGCCGGGATAGCTGCGGTAGTCCAGGGCCCAGTTCTCGGCGCAGCGGTCGCGCACGTAGCCGTCCTGCACGGCGGCGGTGACGAGGGAATCGGTGGCGCCCTGCGCGAGCAGGACGGGCACGGCCGTCGTGCCGGTGGGGACGTTCTCCGCGAGGCGGCGGCCGAGGGGTCCGGTGGTGGGGTCGGTGCGCAGCACGGACCGGTCGCGACTGAGCGAGAGTGCCGACAGGACCGAGACGTAGACGGCGGGTTCGGACAGGCACCTTGTCGCCATCTCGCGCACGAGGGTGCGGGCGGCGGGCCCGACGTAGGTGTCGCCGTCGACGTCGTCGTAGACCGCGGTGTAGGCGGCGAGGACGTACGAGGCGAACACGCTGCCACCGGGAACGGTGTCGAGTCCGGTGGTCAGCGCGACGGTGTCGCTGGCGGGGGCCATCGCGGCGATCCCGGCGACGGGTGTGTCCGGGGCGTAGGTGGGGGCGAGCAGCCCCGCCCACAGGGCCGCGTGCCCGCCCTGGGAGTGCCCCCAGACGACGGTGCGGTCGGCGAGGTCGAGGTGGTCGAGGCGGTGGGCCGCACGCACAGCGTCGAGCACCGAGCGTCCTTCGCCCTGCCCGATCAGGTACGGGTGCGGGCCTGCGGTGCCCAGGCCGACGTAGTCGGTGGCCACCAGGGCCCAGCCGCGGTCGAGGAGCGCGGACTCGGCGGGCAGGGCGCCGGCGCCGAGCGGGTCGTCGAGGAGGGTGGGCGCACAGGGTTCGGCGAAACCGGTGGTCCCGTGGGCCCAGGCGATCACCGGTCGAGGTCCGGGCGGGGCGTTCTTCGCGACCACGACCAGGGCGCTGGCCACGGCGGGCTGGTCGTCGTCGCGGGTGGTGGTGTAGAGGATGCGCCAGGCCTCGGCGCCGTCGGGGACGGCGCGGGTGAACGGTTCGGCGCGCAGCAGCGCGCCGGGATGATCGGGCATCCGGTGCGGTGCGGTGTAGAACGCGTCGACGACGGGGGAGCCGGCGCGGAGGCGGACCGCCACGCCGGCTGCGGCGACGGCCACGAGCAGCGCGAGAACCGCCACGGCCGGTCGCCGGTACCGGGCCGGGGTGCGGCGGGGCGCCGTCGGGGTGGGTCCGGGGGTGCGGTCGTCGAGGGCGGCGAGTCCGTCGCCGATGCGGGCGAGGCCGAAGAACACGGTGCGGATGCCGAACAGGAAGGCGACGACGAGGACCGTGACGTCGGGCCAGCGCCAGGCGAGGACACCGAACACGATGTCGGCGAGGCCGAGGACTGCGGTGGTGAGTCGCTCGTCGAGGTCGCCGCGGGCGGCGCGGACCAGACGCAGGGCGCCGCCGACGACGAGGGCGAGCGCGACGGCGGGGGCGAGCAGATCCAGGGCCCGGCCGAGCCAGGCGAGGACGGCGATGCCGAACCCGATCCAGGCGAGGGCGGTGGCGGTCGCCACCGCCCCGGCGTGGGAGCGGTACGCGGCGAGCAGGTCGGCGGTGCCGGCGGTGATCGCGGCCAGGCCGATGAGCAGGCCCAGCGCGGACAGTGAGGTCAGCGGTCTCGTCGTGAGCAGCAGGCCGAGCAGCAGGCAGACGAGTCCGAGGAGCACGGACGTCCACCACGGTGCCGTGCGCAGCGCGGCGGTGGCGGCGCGGGCTCTGCGGTGGGGACCGGTCGCGGGCATGTCGTCCTCCCCTTGGTGCCGACCGAAATGTCCGGTCGAGTGTGGCACGGTCCGCCGGCGCCCGCCCGGTGATCGGTGCCCGCGGCGGGGTCAGCGGGGGCGGACCTGCACGGTTTGCGCGATCCGTCCGACGGCGCCGTCCTCGTCGTACAGCACCCCGGCGGTCATGCCCACCCCGTCCGGGCCGGTGGACGTCTCGGCGCTGATGCCGACCCACTCGCCGACCGGTTCCCGGAACAGGTGCACCGTCAGGTCGGTGTTGAGGAAGGTCCAGACGGCGGGGTCGAGTTTGGAACCGACGCCGTTGGCGACATCGGCGACGGTGAACAGCCGCTCGACCGGGGTCGGGGCCTCGCCCTCGACGAGCGCCAGGTCGGTGCGCAGCCACGCCGCCGACGGCCCCGGCGCCCCGATCGGGGTGATCGTGCGCCAGTCCAGGGTGCGCACGAATCCGGTCTGCCAGAACGCCGAGCCGGGGTGTTCGACGACGCCCTGCGCCGGCGGCGGCAGCGGCGCGTCCGCGGCGTGGGCGACCTCGGGCAGGTCGGCGGTCTGCATGCGCCAGGCGGTGCCACGGGCCACCGCTCGGGGGGTGCCGTCCGGGCCGGCGGCCCACAGCTCGGCGACGACGAGTTCGACCTTGCGGCCGGGGCGGTCGATGCGGGTGCGGACCTCGATCTCGGTCAGCGGCACCGGGCCGAGCAGTTCGACGCAGATGCGGGTCAGTCGGGCGTCGGGGCGGCGGCCGCAGCGTTCGAGGGCGCGGGCCAGCAGCGCCGACGGCGGGGCGCCGTGCTGCATCGTCGGTGCCCACGTGCTGACCGTATGGGCGGTGGGCCGAAACCGTTCGACGGCAGTGCCCCCGTCGCCGGGGCCGCCGTCGATCGGCACGAAGTACGCCGCGTCGCTCACTCGCTCGTTTCCTCCTCTGGACGGGCCGCGCCGGCGGGCTCGTCCGGCCGGCCCGGATAGGGCGGGGCGGTGCCGCCGAATGCCGGGCACCGCACCCGATGATCGCACCACCGGCACAGCGGCCCCGGGTTGGGCTGGAAGTCCCGTGCGTCGGTCGCGGTGCGCACGGCCGCCCAGAGGGCGCGCACGGTGCCCTCGAAGCGGCGCAGTTCGTCCCCGTCGGGGGTGTAGTCGAGCACCTGTCCGTCCGCCAGGTACAGCAGCCGCAGCCGCGCCGGCACCACCCCGCGGGTGCGCAGCACCATCAGCGCGTAGAACTTCAGCTGGAACAGCGCCGCCGCCTCGCCGGTCTCGCGGGGTGCCCGGCCGGTCTTGTAGTCGACCACGCGCACCAGCCCCTGGGGGGAGATGTCGATCCGGTCGACGAAGCCCCGCAGCCGCAGCCCGTCGTCCAGTTCGGTTTCCACGCGCAGCTCGCACGCTTGCGGGGTGAACCCGGTGGGATCCTCGAGTGCGAAGTAGCGGGCGACGAGGGCGCGGGCCTCGGTGAGGAACCGGTCGCGCTCGCCCGGGCCGATCACGTCGGCGAGGTCGGGTGCCTCCTCGAGCAGCCGCTGCCACGCCGGTGCCACCAGCTCGCCGGCGGGTCCGGGCCGCCGCTCGGCGGCCGGCAGCGCGAACAACGCCTCGAGGGCTGCGTGGACGACGCTGCCGCGCAGCTGGGCCCGCGACGGGACCTCGGGGATCCGGTCGATCGCCCGGAACCGGTACAGCAGCGGACAGCGTTTGAAGTCGGCGGCGCGCGACGGCGACAGCGCTGGCGTCCGCGGGGCCGCGGGCCGGTCGTCGGTGGGGGGCGTCGTCGCGGCTGTGCTCACACCTGGCAGGGTATGGCCCGGGACCGACACGGTGTCGGTACCGGCGGAGCGGACGAAGGTGGATACGGCGATGGCAGCAGGTGGACTCGGGCGCAGCGGACCGTTCGAGGTCGGTGACCGGGTGCAGCTCACCGACGCCAAGGGCCGCAAGTACACGGTGGTGCTCGAGGCGGGCAAGGAGTTCCACACCCACCGCGGCGGCATCCTGCACGACGCGCTCATCGGCACGGACGAGGGCAGCGTCGTCACCTCCACCAACGGCACCCCCTACCTGGCGCTGCGGCCGCTGCTGACCGATTACGTGCTGTCCATGCCGCGCGGGGCGCAGGTGATCTACCCCAAGGACGCCGCGCAGATCGTGCACGAGGGCGACGTGTTCCCCGGCGCCCGGGTGCTCGAGGCGGGCGCCGGTTCGGGTGCGCTGACCTGTTCGCTGCTGCGGGCCGTGGGGCCGACCGGCCGGGTGATCTCCTACGAGGTGCGCGACGACCACGCCGAGCACGCGGTGCGCAACGTCGAGACGTTCTTCGGGGAGCGTCCCGGGAACTGGGATCTCACGGTGGGCGACGTCGCGGACTACGACCTCGACCGGCACGGTCCGGTCGACCGGGTGGTGCTGGACATGCTGGCCCCCTGGGACGCGCTGCCGACGGTGGCGAAGGCGCTGGTACCTGGTGGGGTGCTGATCGTGTACGTGGCGACGGTGACTCAGCTGTCGAAGGTGGTCGAGGCGCTGCGTGAGCAGACCTGCTGGACCGAACCGCGGTCGTGGGAGTCGATGGTGCGCGGCTGGCACGTGGTCGGCCTGGCCGTGCGTCCGGAGCATCGGATGCAGGGGCACACCGCGTTCCTGGTCAGCGCCCGCCGCCTCGCCGAGGGCACCGTCACACCGAAGCCGCAGCGCCGGCCCAGCAAGGGCTGACCGCTCCGGTCCGCACGGCGGCCGAGCCGCCCCGGTCACGAGCAGTTCAGCGACCCCATCGCCAGGACCTGGCAGGTGCTCTCGTCCGCCAGCCGCCAGGTGCCGTCCTCCCGCTCGAACGTCAGCGGCATCGGGGCGCCGCCGTGCGGACCGGTGACCTGCACGGTTGCCGAGACCGTGTCGTCGTCGACGGCGTTCACGGACTCGACGTCGGCGGTGAGCGGGTAGCCGGCGAGCACCCCGTTGAACTGCTCGAGCAGCGCGCCTCGGTCGTCGCCGTCCTCGACCACCACGGCCTTGTCCGCCGCCGACACCGCCGGGTCGAAGAACGTCGTCAGTACCGCTTCGAGCTCGCCCTCGGTTGCCGCGGCGGCGGGGTCGGCCGCGGACGTCGTCGCGGCGGAGGATGTGGGCGACCCACCGGCGGAGTCGTCGGCGGCGCAGGCGGGCAGCGCGGTCAGTGCGGCGACGGCGACGGCGGCAGCGGCCCGTCTGGTGCGAGTGGTCACGGGAATCCTTTCGACCCGGCAGAGAGAAAGGCAAGGCTAACATCGGTATCGGGGATTCGGGCCCGCGGCCGTGAGGAGTCCGACACGCATTCGCAGCATGCCGATTTCGCGTCGCACCACACAGTCGGCCGTCTGCCGGTAGCGTGGAAAGACCGATAGTGGAGGGAGTCGCACATGAGCTCGACAGAGAACCCGGATTCGGTTGCGGCGGCACAAGAACTCGAAGCGCTGCGCGCCGAGGCGACCGCCCTGCGGCGGCGGCTCGTCGAACCGTCCGAACAGGTCCGTGACCTCGAGGCCCGGATCGACTCCCTGACCGTGCGCAACGGCAAGCTGATGGACACGCTCAAGGAGGCGCGCCAGCAGCTGATCACCCTGCGCGAGGAAGTCGACCGGCTCGGTCAGCCCCCCAGCGGCTACGGGGTGCTGCTCGGCATCTACGACGATCAGACCGTGGACGTGTTCACCTCCGGCCGCAAGATGCGGGTCACGGTGTCCCCGAACCTCGAACCCGATGGTTTCGTCTCCGGCCAGACGGTCCGGTTGAACGAGGCGCTGACCGTCGTCGAAGCCGGCGGATTCGAGCGGGTCGGAGAGATCACCACCCTGCGCGAGGTCCTCGACGACGGCACCCGCGCCCTCGTCGTCGGACACGCCGACGAGGAGCGCATCGTGTGGCTGGCCGCGCCGCTCGCCGCCGCGGCCGCCGCGGCGGCCGGCACCGTCGAGGTGAGCGAGGACGCCGAGCCGTCGTTCAAGCTGCGGCCGGGTGATTCGCTGCTGGTCGACAGCAAGGCCGGCTACGCCTTCGAGCGCATCCCCAAGGCCGAGGTCGAGGACCTCGTCCTCGAGGAGGTTCCCGACGTCGACTACAACGACATCGGTGGCCTCGGCCGGCAGATCGAGCAGATCCGCGACGCGGTGGAACTGCCGTTCCTGCACAAGGACCTGTTCCGTGAGTACGCGCTGCGCCCGCCCAAGGGCGTGCTGCTGTACGGCCCGCCCGGCTGCGGCAAGACCCTCATCGCCAAGGCCGTCGCCAACTCGCTGGCCAAGAAGATCGCCGAGGCCCGCGGCGAGGATTCGAAGGAAGCGAAGTCCTACTTCCTCAACATCAAGGGCCCCGAGCTGCTCAACAAGTTCGTCGGCGAGACCGAACGCCACATTCGGCTGATCTTCCAGCGGGCCCGCGAGAAGGCCTCCGAAGGCACGCCGGTGATCGTGTTCTTCGACGAGATGGACTCGATCTTCCGCACCCGCGGCTCCGGTGTGTCGTCGGATGTCGAGACCACGGTGGTGCCGCAGCTGCTGTCCGAGATCGACGGCGTCGAGGGTCTCGAGAACGTCATCGTGATCGGCGCGTCCAACCGCGAGGACATGATCGACCCGGCGATCCTGCGGCCCGGCCGACTCGATGTGAAGATCAAGATCGAGCGGCCCGACGCCGAGGCGGCGCTGGACATCTTCTCCAAGTACCTCACCGAGGGACTGCCGGTGCACGCCGACGACCTCGCCGAGTTCGGCGGGCACCGCGGGGCGTGCGTGCGCGCCATGATCGAACGGGTCGTCGACCGGATGTACGCCGAGAGCGAGGAGAACCGCTTCCTCGAGGTGACGTACGCCAACGGCGACAAGGAGGTCCTGTACTTCAAGGACTTCAACTCCGGCGCGATGATCCAGAACATCGTCGACCGCGCCAAGAAGTACGCGATCAAGTCGGTACTCGAGACCGGCGCGCCCGGTCTGCGGGTGCAGCACCTGCTCGACTCCATCGTCGACGAGTTCGCCGAGAACGAGGACCTGCCCAACACCACCAACCCGGACGACTGGGCCCGGATCTCCGGCAAGAAGGGCGAACGCATCGTCTACATCCGCACCCTGGTCACCGGCAAGAACGCCAGCGCCAGCCGGGCGATCGACACCGAGTCGAACACGGGCCAGTACCTGTGACGCCGCGCCGGTGGGGTCGCCGCGTCCCGCGGCGGCCCCACCGGCGTGCGACGCGACCGGCAGGAGGCTGACCGTGCCGCTGCCCCGCGCCCTGGCCCGGTTCAACAGGGTCGTCACCAACCGGCTCGCCCGGCCGGTGGCCGGACACCTACCGCTGACGGCGGTGATCGAGCACCGCGGCCGGCGTTCCGGGCGCCGCTACCGCACCCCGGTGCTGGTGTTCGGTCGCGACGGCGGCTACCGCATCGCCCTGACCTACGGCCCCCGCACCGACTGGGTGCGCAACGTCCTCGCCGCCGGCGGCTGCACCCTGCACACCCGCGGCCGCCGCATCGACCTCGTCGACCCCGTGCTCGGCCGCGACCCGGCCGTGCGGTGGGCGCCGCCCGGCGTCCGCACGGTCCTGCGCGCGACCGGCTCGGTCGAGTATCTCGACGCCGCCGTCGCCCCGTCCGCCGCCCGCCCCGGTCCGCCCGCCCCGCCCGGCCCGGCCGGACCGGCACCGATCACCTAATCTCGACGTCATGCAGCGGATCATCGGCATCGAGGTCGAGTACGGGATCTCCTCACCCAACGAGCCCACAGCGAACCCGATCCTCACGTCCACCCAGGCGGTCCTGGCGTACGCGGCCGCCGAGGGGGTGCCGCGCGCCAAGCGCACCCGCTGGGACTACGAGGTCGAATCCCCACTGCGCGACGCCCGCGGATTCGACCTGGGCCGCTTCAACGGTCCGGCCCCCGTCATCGACGCCGACGAGGTCGGCGCCGCCAACATGATCCTCACCAACGGCGCCCGGCTGTACGTCGACCACGCCCACCCCGAATACTCGGCGCCGGAGGTCACCGACCCCCTCGACGCGGTGATCTGGGACAAGGCCGGCGAACGGGTGATGGAGGCCGCCGCCCGGCACGCCTCGAGCGTGCCCGGCGCGCCGCGCCTGCAGCTGTACAAGAACAACGTCGACGGCAAGGGTGCCTCGTACGGCACCCACGAGAACTACCTCATGGCCCGCGACACCCCGTTCTCGGCGGTGGTGGCCGGGCTGACCCCGTTCTTCGTCTCCCGGCAGGTGATCACCGGTTCCGGCCGGGTCGGCATCGGCCAGTCCGGCGACGAGGCCGGATTCCAGCTGTCCCAGCGCGCCGACTACATCGAGGTCGAGGTCGGGCTCGAGACCACCCTCAAACGCGGCATCATCAACACCCGCGACGAGCCGCACGCCGACGCCGACAAGTACCGACGCCTGCACGTGATCATCGGCGACGCCAACCTCGCCGAGATGTCGACCTACCTCAAGGTCGGCACCACTGCGCTGGTGCTGGACCTGATCGAGGCCGGGGTGGACCTGTCGGACCTGCAGCTGGCCCGGCCGGTCACCGCCGTGCACCACATCAGCCACGACCCCACGCTGCGCAAGACCGTCGCCCTGACCGACGGCCGTGAGCTGACCGGCCTGGCGTTGCAGCGGATCTACCACGAGCGCGTCGCGAAGTTCCACGACGGCACCGACGACAAGCGGGTGCGCGACATCCTCGACAAGTGGGCGATAATCCTCGACCTGCTCGAACGCGACCCCATGGAGTGCGCGCACCTGCTGGACTGGCCGGCCAAGCTGCGCCTGCTCGAGGGCTTCCGGAACCGGGAGGGCCTGGCGTGGTCGGCGCCGCGGCTGCACCTGGTGGACCTGCAGTACTCCGACGTGCGGCTGGACAAGGGCCTGTACAACCGGCTCGTCGCCCGCGGCTCGATGGAGCGCCTGGTCGCCGAGCAGGATGTGCTCGACGCGGTGCACACCCCGCCGTCGGACACCCGCGCGTTCTTCCGCGGCGAGTGCCTGCGCCGGTTCGGCGCCGACATCGCCGCCGCCAGCTGGGACTCGGTGATCTTCGACCTCGGCGGCGAATCCCTGGTGCGCATCCCCACCCTCGAGCCGCTGCGGGGCAGCCGCGCGCACGTCGGCAAGCTGCTCGACTCGGTGGATTCGGCGGCCCAACTGGTCGACGAACTGACCAGCTGACCCGTCCGGGCGGGCGCGACACGCGCGTAGTCGCGCGGAGTGTCGCATCTGCTCGGTAGGGTGGAGGTCCGAGCAGTCGGAGCTCGCACCGGCCGAGGCCGGAGCGGGCCCCACGAACGAACGAGGAGGTCGACCGCTATGGCTCAGGAGCGGACCACACGCGGTGGCGGAGGCGACGACGACGAGGTCGTCGGCGACGGCGGTGCCGGTCAGGAACGACGCGAGAAGCTCGCGGCCGAGACCGACGACCTGCTCGACGAGATCGACGACGTGCTCGAGGAGAACGCCGAGGACTTCGTGCGTGCGTACGTGCAGAAGGGCGGCCAGTGACAGCGGAGCGTTCGCCGATCCCGTTCCCCGTCCACCCGCCGCGCATGCCGTTCGGTTCCCCGCTGTCCTCGTTCTCCGACCACCTGCGCATGCATGCGCCGGAACTGCTGCCGGAGAACCGTCCCGGGCTGCGGGGCGCCGACGCGGACATCGCCCCGCACGGCACCACGATCGTCGCCGTGACGTTCGCCGGCGGCGTGCTCATCGCCGGTGACCGGCGCGCCACCATGGGCAACATGGTCGCCAGCCGCGACGTGGAGAAGGTGTTCGTCACCGACAGCTACTCCGCGGCCGGTATCGCCGGCACCGCCGGCCTGGCCATCGAACTCGTGCGCCTGTTCGCGGTCGAGCTCGAACACTACGAGAAGATCGAGGGTGTGCCGCTGACCTTCGACGGCAAGGCCAACCGGCTGTCGTCGATGGTGCGCGGCAACCTCGGGGCCGCGATGCAGGGCCTGGCGGTGGTGCCGCTGCTGGTCGGCTACGACCTCGAGGCCCCGGAACCGCAGCGCGCCGGCCGGATCGTGTCCTACGACGTGGTCGGGGGCCGCTACGAGGAGCGCGCCGGCTACCACGCGGTGGGCTCGGGATCGCTGTTCGCCAAGTCGTCGCTGAAGAAGCTCTACCGCGCCGACGCCGACGAGGCGGCCGCGCTGCGCACCGTCGTCGAGGCGCTCTACGACGCGGCCGACGACGACACCGCCACCGGCGGCCCGGACACCACCCGCGGCATCTATCCCACCGCGGTGGTCATCACCGCCGACGGCGCCACCGAGGTGCCGGAGCAGACCTTGTCGGCGCTGGCCCGCACCGTGGTCGCGGACCGCACCGTCGCCGAGCACGGGCAGGGAGGTGCGCAGTGACGCTGCCGTACTATGCGTCCGCCGAGCAGATCATGCGCGATCGCTCGGAACTGGCGCGCAAGGGCATCGCGCGGGGCCGCAGCGTGGTCGTGCTGATCTACGCCGACGGGGTGGTGTTCGTTGCCGAGAACCCGTCGAAGGCGCTGCACAAGGTCAGCGAGCTCTACGACCGCATCGGGTTCGCCGCGGTCGGCAAGTACAACGAGTTCGAGAACCTGCGGCGCGCCGGGATCGTGCACGCCGACATGCGCGGCTACTCCTACGACCGGCGCGACGTGACCGTGCGGTCGCTGGCCAACGCGTACGCGCAGACCCTGGGCACCATCTTCACCGAGCAGCCCAAGCCGTACGAGGTGGAGATCTGCGTCGCCGAGGTCGGCCGCGCCGACTCCGCCGACACCGCGCAGCTGTATCGCATCACCTACGACGGCTCGATCGTCGACGAACCGCAGTTCGTGGTGATGGGCGGGCACACCGAACCCATCGCCACCGCCCTGCGCGAGTCGTACCGGCCGGGTCTGTCCCTCGCCGAGGCGGTGCAGGTCGCGGTGCAGGCGCTGCAGCAGGTGCCCGCCGCCGGGGCCGAGATCGGCACCCGGGTGCTCGGCCGCGCCGAGCTCGAGGTGGCGGTGCTCGAGAAGCCGCGCCCTCGTCGCGCGTTCCGCCGCATCACCGGCGCCGCGCTCGACCAGTTGCTGCCCGGCACCGGCGAGCGGTCCGGCGACGACACCGGCACCACCGGGCCGGACGGGTCGGGGCCCGTTCAGGGTTCCTGATCGAGGGGCCGGTAGAGGGTGAGCTCGCCGGGGACGCTGCGGAACTCGAACAGCGCGCCCTCGGCGAGCACCTCACCGTCGGTGGCCAGGGCGACCCGGCCGCTGCGCACCCGCACCGACAGCGCCGGCGCTTCGCGCCGCACGTGGATCGGGGATCCGGCGAGGCTGCCGGTGACCGCGGCCGCGAGCAGCCGGGTCCGCGACCAGTGCAGGTCGGCCCGCAGATACCGCACGTCCAGGGTGCCGGTGTCGATGCGGGGCCGTGACATCGGCACCCGGTCGTCCGGCGCGTACCGGCCGCTGCCGACGAACAGCAACCACACCGCGGTGGGCACCCCGTCCAGCGACACCCGCAGCGGGCTCGCGGTCGCGAGGACCGCGGCCAGCGCCGCCGCCGCGGCCGGCCACTTGCCGATCCTCGGCTCCCACCGCTCACGCAGCCGCACCGAGTCCGGATAGCCGCCCACGCTGGCGGTGTTGACGAACACGTGTCCACCCCGGTCGGCACCGTCCGGGCCGGTGCCGTCCACCCACACCCGGCCGAGGTCGACCCGCAGCGCCTGCCCCCGCTCGACCGCGTGCACGGTCTGCTCCAGGTCGAGCAGCCCGGCGTCGCGGGCGAAGTGGTTCAGGGTGCCGCCCGGGAACACCGCCAGCGGCAGCCCGTGCGCGACGGCCGCGCTCGCCGCGGCTCGCACGGTGCCGTCCCCGCCGTGGACGCCGAGCGCTGCGGGGGTGTGCTCGGCGACGAACCGGTCCAGCTGGGCGGTGAACTCCTCGTCCGGGTCGAGGGTGACCACCCGTGCCTGGGGCAGCGCCGCCGCGATCACGCCCGCGTCGTCGTCGCGGCCGGCGCCGGGGTTGACCAGCACCAGCAGGTCCCGGCCCTGCGGCAGGGCCGGGGCCGGGCCGGGCGGGCCCAGCCGGGCGGGCTCGTCGGGGCGCACCGCCCACCAGCGGCGCGTGGCCAGGGCCACCGCCGCACCGACGGCGACGCCGGTGACCACGTCGGCCGGCCAGTGCACCCCGGTGTGTACCCGGGAGTAGGCGACCGCCGCGGCCACCGGCGCGAGCAACGCCCCCGTCACCGGGGATTCGAGGGCCATCCCGGTGGTGAACGCCGCCGCCGACGCCGAATGCCCGGACGGGAACGACGACGAGCGCGGCGTCGGCAGCGAGCGGCGCAGCGGGCCGTCCTGCCGGGCCGGGGGCCGGCGGCGCGGCAGCAGCGGCTTGAGCACCCCGTTGGCCAGGGCACTGGCCCCGGCCAGCGCCAGCATGCCGCGGACGGCGCCGCGGCGGGGCCGGCCGCCGATCGCGGCGCACGCCGCCGCGCAGCTCATCCACAGCCGACCGTGGTCGGCGGCGCGGCTCAGGCCCCGCAGCACGGGGTCGGCGGGGGAGGGACGCAGGGCGGCGCTGCCGGCGAACAGGGACCGGTCCAGGCGCGTCAGCGGGGCGGGAGCGAAGATCACGGGTACAACCGTAATCTCGTTGCGGCTCATGCTCGGTGGTTCCGCGCGGTACTGTCGAAGTGTGCAGCGACGAATCATGGGCATCGAGACGGAGTTCGGCGTCACGTGCACCTTCCACGGGCACCGGCGGCTGAGCCCCGACGAGGTCGCCCGGTATCTGTTCCGTCGGGTGGTGTCCTGGGGCCGCAGCTCGAACGTGTTCCTCCGCAACGGGGCGCGCCTGTACCTGGACGTGGGTTCGCACCCGGAGTACGCGACCGCCGAGTGCGACGACCTCCTCCAGCTCGTCGAGCACGACCACGCCGGGGAGCGGGTGCTCGAGGAATTGCTGATCGACGCCGAACAGCGCCTCGCCGAGGAAGGCATCGGCGGCGACATCTACCTGTTCAAGAACAACACCGACTCGGCCGGCAACTCCTACGGCTGCCACGAGAACTACCTCGTGGTGCGGGCCGGGGAGTTCTCCCGCATCTCGGACGTGCTGCTGCCGTTCCTGGTGACGCGGCAGCTGATCTGCGGCGCCGGGAAGGTGCTGCAGACCCCCAAGGCCGCGACCTACTGCCTGTCGCAGCGCGCCGAGCACATCTGGGAGGGCGTGTCGTCGGCGACCACCCGGTCCCGGCCGATCATCAACACCCGCGACGAGCCGCACGCCGACGCCGAGAAGTACCGGCGGCTGCACGTGATCGTCGGCGACTCGAACATGTCCGAGCCCACCACGATGCTCAAGGTCGGCTCCGCGTCGCTGGTGCTCGAGATGATCGAGGCCGGCGTGGCGTTCCGCGACTTCGCCCTCGACAACCCGATCCGGGCCATCCGGGAGGTCAGCCACGACCTGACCGGGCGGCGGCCGGTGCGCCTGGCCGGGGGCCGGCAGGCCAGCGCCCTCGACATCCAGCGCGAGTACCACGGCCGGGCGGTGGAGTACCTGCGCACCCGCGAACCCGATCCGCACGTCGAGCAGGTGGTGGATCTGTGGGGCCGGGTGCTCGACGCGGTCGAGTCGCAGGACTTCGCGAAGGTGGACACCGAGATCGACTGGGTGATCAAACGCAAGTTGTTCCAGCGCTACCAGGACCGCTACGACCTGGAGCTGTCCGACCCGAAGATCGCCCAGCTGGATCTGGCGTACCACGACATCAAGCGCGGGCGCGGGGTGTTCGATCTGCTCCAGCGCAAGGGGCTGGCGGCGCGGCTGACCGACGACGAGTCCGTCGACGCGGCCGTGCACACCCCGCCGCAGACCACCCGGGCGAAGCTGCGCGGCGACTTCATCGCCGCCGCGCAGGACGCCGGCCGGGACTTCACCGTGGACTGGGTGCACCTCAAGCTCAACGACCAGGCGCAGCGCACGGTGCTGTGCAAGGACCCGTTCCGCTCCGTCGACGAGCGCGTCGAACGGCTCATCGCCTCGATGTAGCGTGCCGCGGGTCGTCCGCGTCCGGTAACCGGGTCGGCCGGCGGGCGGGGGATTAGGCTGCACCGCGTGGCGAATTCCAAAGTCGAGCGGCTGGTGAACCTGGTCATCTGCCTGCTGTCCACCCGCCAGTTCCTCACCGCCGAGAAGATCCGCGCCTCCGTCGCCGGATACGACGAATCGGGCAGCGACGAAGCGTTCAGCCGCATGTTCGAACGCGACAAGAACGAGCTGCGCGACCTGGGCATCCCGCTCGAGACCGGCATGCCGTCGCGGTTCTCCACCGTCGAGGGCTACCGCATCAACCGCGACGCCTACGAACTGCCCGAGATCGAGCTGACCAGCGCCGAGGCGGCCGCCGTCGCGGTGGCGGCGGCGCTGTGGGAGTCGCCGGAGCTCACCTCCGCGGCGCAGGGCGCGCTGCTCAAGCTGCGCGCCGCGGGGGTGCAGGTCGATGCCGACCCGGCGGGCGCGATCACCGCGATGCCGACCCGCAGCCGCGGCTCCGAGCCGGTGCTGGGGCAGGTGCTCGCCGCCGTCGACACGCGCCGCGCGGTGCGCTTCCGGCACCGCAGTTCCCCGACCGACCCGTGGACCGAGCGCACCGTCGAACCGTGGGGCGTGGTCACCGTGCACGGCCGCTGGTACCTGGTGGGGTTCGACCGGGACCGGGGGGCGCCGCGCACCTTCCGGCTCTCCCGCATCGACGACGACGTCACCGCGTTCGGCCCCGCCGGGGCCGTGCGGATCCCCGACGGGGTGGACCTGCGGGCACACGCCCTGACCGCCACCACCTCCGGCGACGTGACCGGGCATGCCCGCGTATGGGTCGCGGACGGGCGCGCGTTCGAACTGCGCCGGCTCGGCACCGAGCACGAGCGCCGCGCGGTCGGCGACCGTCCCGGCACCGTCCTCGACGTGCCGGTGCGGTCGTGGGAGTGGATCGGGCGGGTGATCGCCGGGCAGGGCGCCGACGCGCTGGTGCTCGACCCGCCGGAACTGCGCGCGGAGGTGCGCCGCATCCTCACCCGGGTGCTGGCCACCACCACGACGGCCACCGTCGGTGCCGTCTCGAACAGCGGCGGCGGTGCCGTCTCGAACAGCGGCGGCGGTGCCGTCTCGAACAGCGGTGGCGGTGCCGACCGGGGGGAGAGCCGATGAGCACACGACTGTCCGGGCGGTTGACCCGGCTGCTGAACCTGGTGCCGTACTTCACGGCCCATCCGGGGATCAGCGCCGCCGAGGCCGCCCGCGATCTCGGGGTCACCCCGAAGCAGATCATGGACGACCTGAACCAGCTGTGGGTGTGCGGGCTGCCCGGCTACGGTCCCGGCGACCTGATCGACCTCTCGTTCTCCGAGGACAGCATCGTCGTCACCTTCACCGCCGGGATCGACCGGCCGTTGCGGCTGACGTCCACCGAGGCCACGGCGCTGCTGGTGGCGTTGCGGTCGCTGGTGGAGATGCCCGGCGTGGTCGACCCCACCGCGGCGCTCGGGGCGATCGCGAAGATCGAGGCCGCCGCCGGCACCGCGGCCGCCGCCGACCGCACGCCCGCCCCCGCGCAGCCCGTCGCCGAGGATCCGGTCGCGGCGACCGTGCGCTCGGCGGTGCAGCACCGCCGGGTGCTGCACCTGACCTACTACTCGGCCTCCCGCGATGCGGTGTCCGAACGCGACGTCGATCCGATCCGGATCGTGCTGGTCGGCGAACACACCTACCTGCAGGCCTGGTGCCGGGCCGCCGAAGGGGTGCGGCTGTTCCGGTTCGACCGCATCGACGCCGCCACCGAACTCGACGAACCGGCGGACCCGCCCGAACGGGCGCTGCGCGAGGACGACCACCTCGACCTGTTCGCCGGCGACCCGACGCTGCCGGCGGCCCGGCTGCGGATCGACCCCGGCTACGGGTGGCTGCTCGACTACTACCCGCTGACCGACGTGCGGGTGCACGACGACGGGGTCATCGACGCGGTGATGCACTACGCGTCGCTGGACTGGATGGCGCGGTTGACCGTCGGCCTCGGCGCGGGGGTCAGTGTGCTGGGTCCGCCGGAGCTGGTCGCGGCGGTGCGGGACCGGGCGCAGGCCGCCCTGGCCGCGTACGACGCCCCCGCCGGGAACGGGCTGTGAACCTGCTCCGAACTCGTCGTGAACGCCCCTGTGCGGCGCGCCGGTGCAGGGTCGGTCCGGTAGCATCGACGCCAGCAGATCAGTGGAGGTTGATAATGGGTGCAATGAGCCCCTGGCACTGGGCCATCGTCGCGATCGTCGTGATCATCCTGTTCGGTTCGAAGAAGCTGCCCGACGCGGCCCGCGGTCTCGGCCGGTCGCTGCGCATCTTCAAGAGCGAGGTCAAGGAGATGCAGAACGACGACGCGCGCCCCGCGCAGCAGCAGGCTCCGAGCCCGTTGCCGCCGGCCCAGCCGGCCCCGGCCCCCGTGGAGCCGCAGCCGCAGACGCCGCAGCCCGAATCACGTTCGGCCTGACCGTATTTCCCTGACCGGGGCATCCGTGCGGATGTCCCGGTCCTCCGCTGATCCCGGCGGCCGTGACAGGAGCTGAGAACCGCACCGTGCGCATCCCGTTCGATCCGCGTCGAAGCCGGCGCAAGACCAATCCCGACGGCACCATGTCGCTGGTCGAGCACCTCTACGAACTGCGCACCCGCCTGCTCATCGCCCTCGCCGCCGTGGTGCTCACCACGATCGTCGGGTTCGTCTGGTACAGCGCCGGCCTGTTCGGGCTCCCGAGCCTCGGCGAGATCCTGCGCGGCCCCTACTGTGATCTGCCGGCGTCCGCGCGCGCCGACATCAGCGCCGACGACAGCTGCCGGCTGCTCGCCACGGGACCGTTCGAACAGTTCATGCTGCGGCTGAAGGTGGCGCTGACCGCGGGCATCGTGCTGGCCTGCCCGATCTGGCTGTACGAGCTGTGGGCGTTCATCACCCCCGGCCTGTATGCCAAGGAACGCCGTTACGCGATCGGCTTCGTCGTCTCCGGCGCGGTGCTGTTCGTCGCCGGCGCGGTCCTGGCCTACCTGGTGGTCTCGCACGCGTTGTCGTTCCTGCTCACCGTCGGTAACGACGTGCAGGTCACCGCGTTGTCGGGCTCGGAGTACTTCGGGTTCATCATCAACCTGCTCGTGATCTTCGGGGTGTCCTTCGAGATTCCCCTCGTCATCGTCGCGCTCAACGCCGTCGGGGTGCTGAGCTACGCCAAGCTCAAGTCGTGGCGGCGGGGGCTGATCATGGCGATGTTCGTCTTCGCCGCCATCGCCACGCCCGGCCAGGACCCGTTCTCGATGCTGGCGCTGGCCGCGGCCCTGACCCTGCTGCTCGAACTCGCCATCCAGCTCGCCCGCCTCAACGACAGGCGCCGCGCCCGCCGCGACCGGGAACAGGGCTGGGGCGACCTCGACGACGACGAGAGCTCCCCGATCACGGCACCCACCCCGGTGCCCGCGCCCACCTCGACGGTGCCGCCCGGCCCCACGGCCCGGCCCGCGCCGCCCGACTACTCCGACACCCTCTAGCCGCCGCCTGTGACCGACTCCACCGACACCGGATCCACCGCGACCGCGCTGCCGCCCCGGCTCGCCGAATTCGCCGCCGAGCTGTCCTTCCCGCTCGATCCGTTCCAGGTGCAGGCCTGCCGCGCCCTCGAGGGCGGGCACGGCGTGCTCGTGTGCGCCCCCACCGGCGCCGGCAAGACCGTCGTCGGTGAGTTCGCCGTGCACCTGGCGCTGCGCGCCGGCAGCAAGTGCTTCTACACCACCCCGATCAAGGCGTTGAGCAACCAGAAGTACGCCGATCTCGTCGCCCGCTACGGCAAGGCCTCGGTCGGCCTGCTCACCGGCGATCAGTCCGTCAACCCGGATGCCCCGGTGGTGGTGATGACCACCGAGGTGCTGCGCAACATGCTCTACGCCTCCTCGACCACCCTGATCGGGCTGACCCACGTGGTGATGGACGAGGTGCACTTCCTCGCCGACCGGTTCCGCGGCGCGGTGTGGGAGGAGGTCATCCTGCACCTGCCCGAGGACGTGCGCCTGGTCAGCCTGTCCGCCACCGTCTCCAACGCCGAGGAGTTCGGCGACTGGATGGAGACCGTGCGCGGCGACACCACCGTCGTCGTCGACGAGGTGCGGCCCATCCCGCTGCACCAGCACGTCATGGTCGGCCCCCGCATCTTCGACCTGTTCGAATCCACCGCGCACCCGGACGCCGCGGACGGCACCGGCCGCCGCGGCGTCGTGGTCAACCGCGAACTCGTCGAGCAGGTGCGCCGCCGCGCCGCCCTCGACTCGACCGGCCGGTGGGGCGGTCCCCGCGGGCGCATCGGGTTCCGGCCGCTGCCGCGTCCGGAGGTCGTCGCCCGCCTCGACCGGGAGGGGCTGTTGCCGGCGATCACCTTCGTGTTCAGCCGTGCCGGCTGCGACGCCGCCGTCGGCCAGTGCCTGCGCGCCGGTCTGCACCTGGCCTCCGACGCCGAGACCGCGCAGATCCGGGCCATCGTCGACGAACACACCGGCGACCTGCCGCGCGCCGACCTCGAGGTGCTCGGCTTCCGGGAGTGGCGCGCCGCCCTCGAACGCGGCATCGCCGCCCACCACGCCGGCATGCTCCCGGCCTTCCGGCACACCGTCGAGGACCTGTTCGTCCGCGGCCTGGTGCGGGCGGTGTTCGCCACCGAAACCCTCGCCCTGGGCATCAACATGCCGGCCCGCACCGTGGTGCTCGAGAAGCTGGTCAAGTACAACGGCGAAACCCACGCCGAGCTCACCCCCGGCGAGTACACCCAGCTCACCGGGCGGGCCGGGCGCCGCGGCATCGACGTCGAGGGCCACGCGGTGGTGCTGTGGCAGCCGGGCCTCGAGCCCGCGGACGTCGCCGGGCTCGCCTCCACCCGCACCTTCCCGCTGCGCAGCTCGTTCCGCCCGTCGTACAACATGGCGGTCAACCTGATCGACGCGGTCGGCGCCGAGCACTCCCGGGCGCTGCTCGAACGGTCCTTCGCCCAGTTCCAGGCGGACAAGTCGGTCGTCGGCCTGACCCGCGGCATCGAACGCAACGAGAAGGCCCTCGCCAAGCTCCGCGATCAGCTCGGCGGCGAGGACGGCGACATCATCGACTACCTGCAGCTGCGTGAGGAACTCACCCAGCTCGAACGCCGACGCGAACGCCAGGCTCGGCAGGACCGCCGGCAGGCCGCGGTCGCGTCGCTGCTCGCGCTGCGCCGCGGCGACATCGTCGCCATCCCCGGCGGCCGGCGCACCGGACTGGCCGTCGTCCTCGAAACCGACACCGACGTCACCGACCCCCGGCCCCTGGTGGTCACCGCGGACGCCTGGTCCGGGCGGGTCTCGGCCGCGGACTTCCCGGCACCGGCCACCGCGCTCGGCAAGCTCCGGCTGCCCCGGCACGCCGACGCCCGCACCGCCCGGGCCCGCCGTGACCTCGCGTCGGCGCTGCGCAGCACCGGGATTTCCGCGCCGCGCCGCCCCAAGCACGCCAAGAACGGCGACACCCGCGAGATCGACGACCTGCGGCGGCGCCTGCGCCGGCACCCGGCCCACCAGCATCCCGACCTCGAGCGCCTCGCCCGGCTCGGGGAACGCTACAACCGGCTCGGCCGGGAGGTCGCACAGATGCGCCGCCAGTCCGCGGCCACCACCAACTCCCTCGCTCGCACCTTCGAGCGGATCGTCGCGTTGCTGACCGAGCGGGGCTACCTCACCGCCGGCGACGACCCGTCGACCACCGAGGCGGGGGAGCGGCTCGCCCGCATCTACAGCGAGAGCGACCTGCTCGTCGCCGAATGCCTGCGCCACGGCGTGTGGGCGGGACTCTCGCCCGCCGAGCTCGCCGCGGTGGTCTCGGCGGTGGTGTACGAGGCGCGCGTCGAGGAGGGCGCCACCGAGTACGGGCCCACCGGGCCGCTGCGCCGCGCGCTCGCCGACACCGTCCGCCTGTGCGGGCAGCTGCGCGCCGACGAGGTTCGTTTCAAGCTGCCCCCCACCCGCGAACCGGATCCCGGGTTCGTCGATGCCATCTACACGTGGGTGAGCACCCAGTCGTTGACGGAGGCCCTGATCGCCGCCGGGGCCGCCGGACGCGACCTGTCGGCGGGCGACTTCGTGCGCTGGTGCCGGCAGGTGATCGATCTGCTCGACCAGATCCGCACCGGCGCGGTCGACCCTCAGATCGCGAAGACCGCCGCCCGGGCGATCGGCGCGATCCGGCGCGGTGTCGTCGCGGTCGATGCGGCGTGACGACACCGCGTGTGGTTTGATACGCGCGCTGCCACACGGCTTTCTCGTGGTGGGTGGGGCGCTACGGCTACGGTAATTGGACACAGCGAAGGCAGGTGGAGGCGACAATGAGCGGTCCGCACGACCCGCAGGATTCCGACGATTCGACCAAGCAGTGGGCGCCGTCCCCCCCGCCGTCCTCCGGAGCCGAGCAGGGGCCGGCCCCGACGCAGGCGTTCGGCACGCCGCAGCAGGGGCAGCCCGCCGGCCAGCAGTGGGGCCAGCAGGGCCAGCAGACCCCCGGCCAGCCGCAGCAGGGCCAGCCGCAGTGGGGGCAGCAACCCGGCCAAGGCCAAACCCCCGGCCAGCAGTGGGGCCAGCAGCCCGGCCAGGGCCAGCAGTGGGGACAACCCCAGCAGGGTCAGCCCCAGTGGGGGCAGCCCGCCCAGGGCCAGCAGTGGGGCCAGCAGGGTCAGCAGACCCCCGGCCAGCCGCAGCAGGGCCAGCCGCAGTGGGGGCAGCAGCCCGGCCAGGGCCAGCAGTGGGGACAACCCCAGCAGGGTCAGCCCCAGTGGGGACAGCAACCCGGCCAGCAGTGGGGGTCGACCGGCGCGAGCCAATGGAATGCCGGTGCGCCGCAGCAGAAGTCGAAGACCGGGCTGATCGTCGGCCTGGCCGTCGCCGGGCTCGTGGTGATCGGCGCGATCATCGGCGCCGTGCTGCTCCTCGGCGGCAACGACACCCTCGACCCCGAGGCCGCGCAGGCCGGCGTCGAGAAGGTCCTTACCGAGTCCTACGGCGCCACCGACGTCTCCGACGTGCAGTGCCCGGACGGTGAAGAAGTCAAGGCGGGCAACAGCTTCGAGTGCACCCTCACGGTGGACGGCCAGTTCCGGTCGGTGACGGTGACCTTCACCGACGACGAGGGCACCTACGAGGTCAGCCGCCCCAACTGAGCGCGCCGGTCCGTCGCCCTCACCCCGCGGCCAACGCCGCGGTCAACCGGGCGACGGACCGCCCGATCCCCAGCTCCTGCGCCAGCCGCTCCAGCGCCTGCGGATCGACCGGGGTGGACGGCACCGTGTCCGGCCGCGACACCCGGACGGGGGCGTCGGTGGCGACCCGCACCACCGGCACCGCCGCGTCGAGATACGCGCCGGCGTCGATCAGCTTGCCGCGCACCCCCTTCGCCAGCCCCGACTCCGGGTCCACCGCTGCCGCGCGCAGCGCCGTCAGCGACCCGTACTGCAGCAGCAGGGTCGACGCGGTCTTCTCCCCGACGCCCTTCACCCCCGGCAACCCGTCCGACGGGTCCCCGCGCAGCGCCGCCAGCTCGGCGTAGGCCGCGCCGGCCCGCTCGGGTGGCAGCCCGTACCGCGCCGCCACCTCGGGCGGCCCGAACAGCTCGGCCTTGGCCAGGCCCCGCCCGACGTACAGCACCCGCACCGGCACCGAGCCGTCGCGCACCACCTGCAGCAGGTCCCGGTCCCCGCTGACCACCAGCACCGGATCCCGGGACTCGCCGGCGGCGAGAGTACCGATCACGTCGTCGGCCTCGAACCCGGCCGCGCCGGCGGTGGCGAGGCCGGCGGCGGCCAGCACGTCGGTGATCATCGGCACCTGCGACGGCAACGCCGCCGGCACCTCCTCGACGGTGCCGTCCGAGCCGGCGGCCACCCGGTGCGCTTTGTAACTCGGCACCGCCGCCACCCGGAACGCCGGCCGCCAGTCCAGATCCAGGCACACCACCAGCCGCGCCGGCCGATGCTTGGTGATCAGCGACGCCACCATGTCGGTGAACCCGCGCACCGCGTTGACCGGGCGGCCGTCCGGGGCGGTGAGCGACTCGGGCAGCGCGTGGAACGCGCGGAACCACAGGCTCGCCCCGTCGAGCAGCATCAACGGGCCGGTGGGGGGCACGGGGGCGGCGGACGCCGGCGTCGCAGTCACGACGATCATCCTGCCAAACGCCACTACGCTGTCCGCATGAATTCCCCCGCGCGCCGCTTCCCCGCCTCCGCATACGCCGACCGTCTCGCCCGGGCCGCCGCCCTCGGCCGCGACGCCGGCCTCGACGCGCTGCTCGTCACCCCCGGCCCGGACCTGCGCTACCTCCTCGGTTCGCGGGCGGAATCGTTCGAACGGCTCACCTGCCTGGTGGTGCCCACCGACGGCGCCCCCGCCTCCGTCGTCGTGCCGCGGCTCGAGCTGGCCGCCCTCACCGACTCCGCCGCCGCGGACCTGAACCTGCCGGTGCACGACTGGGTCGACGGGCAGGACCCGTACGCGCAGGTGGCGGCGCTGCTGCCGGAGCGCCCGCGCACCGCGGTCGCCGACGCCATGCCCGCCCTGCACCTGGTGCCGCTCGCGACCCGGTTCGCGGTGCCGCCCGTGCTGGCGACGGAGGTGGTGCGGCAGCTGCGCATGATCAAGGACGACGCGGAGGTCGAGGCGCTGCGCCGCGCCGGCGCCGCCATCGACCGGGTGCACGCGCAGATGGGACGGTGGCTGCGGCCCGGGCGCACCGAGGCGCAGGTCGCGGCCGACATCACCGCCGCGATCGTCGCCGAGGGCCACACCGAGGCCGCGTTCGTCATCGTCGGCTCCGGCCCGCACGGCGCCGACCCCCACCACGAGGTCTCCGACCGGGTCCTCGAACCCGGCGACGTCGTGGTCGTCGACATCGGCGGCCCGGTCGAGCCCGGCTACTACTCCGACTCCACCCGCACCTACAGCCTCGGCGCGCCCGCCGCGGACGTCGCGGCGAAGGTGGCGCTGCTCGAGGCCGCGCAGCAGGCGGCCGTCGACGCGGTCCGGCCCGGGGTCAGCGCTGCCTCGGTCGACGCCGCCGCCCGCGACGTGCTCGCCGCGCACGGCCTCGCCGAGGTGTTCGTGCACCGCACCGGGCACGGCATCGGGCTGTCCGTGCACGAGGAGCCGTACATCGTCGACGGCAACACCGATGTGCTGCGGCCCGGGATGGCGTTCAGCATCGAACCGGGCATCTACTTCCGCGGCGCATGGGGTGCGCGCATCGAGGACATCGTGGTGGTCACCGAGGACGGCTGCGAGCCGCTCAACCACCGGCCGCACGGCCTGACCGAGCTGCCGGGATGACCGGCCCTACCGGTCCAGCACCGAACCCATCACCCGTTCGACGGTGATCTCCACCACCACGCGGGTCGGGTTGGGCCGCGGCGGCCGGTACCGCGCGGTGTAGCGGCGCACCCCCTCGGCGACGGCCTCCGGGTCCGTGCGCACCCGGGCCGGACCCTCGAGGGTGAGCCAGCGGCCGCGCTCGACCTGGCTGACAGCGCCGTACCCGCCGCGCTCAGCGTTGAGCGCCTTCTGCGACGTCGCGTTGGTGATCACCCGCACCACCGCGGCGTCCGGGTCCCAGGTGAAGCCGACGGCCACCACGTGCGGGCTGCCGTCCGTGCGCAGCGTTGTCAGGGTGCCGAGATGGTATTCGGTGAGGAACTGCAGCGCGGCGTCGCCGAGCGCGGCGGGGGTTCGGGCCATGCCTGCGACGGTAGCCGAACTCGGCACCGCCGGACCCGCCCCGAACGGCCCCGCCCCGAACGGACCCGGCGCCGCCCGGGCACACTGGTGCGGTGAGCAACGAGCAGGGTTCGATCGTCGTCTTCGGGGGCCGCAGCGAGATCGGGGCGGCGGTGGCCGTGCGGCTGGCCCGCGGCCGCACCGTGGTCCTGGCCGCGCGCCGCGCCGGGGACCTCGAGCCGCAGCGCCGCGCCGTGCTCGACGCCGGGGCCGCCGCCGTGCACACCGTCGAGTTCGACGCCGACCGGCTCGACACCCACGAGCAGGTTCTCGCCGACATCCGGGCCCTGTACGGCCCGATCGACGTCGCGGTCCTCGCGTTCGGCATCCTCGGCGACCAGCGCCGCGCCGAACACGACGCCGCCCACGCCGTCGCGATCGTGCACACCGACTACGTCGCCCACGTGGCGCTGCTCACGCACCTCGCGGCGCAGCTGCGCGCCCAGGGTTCGGGCCGGATCGTGGTGTTCTCGTCGGTGGCGGGGGTGCGGGTGCGCCGGGCGAACTACGTGTACGGCTCCGCGAAGGCCGGCCTCGACGGATTCGCCACCGGCCTGGCCGACTCGCTGCACGGCAGCGGCGTTTCCCTGCTGCTGGTGCGGCCCGGGTTCGTGATCGGCCGGATGACCGAGGGCATGAGCCCCGCGCCGCTGTCGAGCACCCCGGACCGGGTCGCCGATGCGGCGGTGCGGGCGTTGCACCGCGGCCGCGGCGAGGTGTGGGTGCCGGCGGTGCTGCGGCCGGTGTTCTTCGGGATGCGGCTGCTGCCGCGCCCGATCTGGCGGCGGCTGCCGCGCTGACCGGAGCGGTCAGCGGCGGCGCGACTCGAGCAGCCGCAACCACACCTCGCCGACCGTCGGATATGCCGGTACCGCATGCCACAGCGTCTCGAGCGGCACCGCCCCGACCACCGCGACGGTGGCCGCATGCAGCAGCTCGGCCACGTCGGTGCCCACGAACGTCGCCCCCACCGCGGTGTCGGTCGCGCGGTCGACGACGAGGGCGGCGCGGCCGGTGAAATCGTCCCGGGCCAAAGCGGATCCGGCCACGGCGATGTCGACCTCGAGCACCTCGACGTCGAGGCCGTCGGCGCGGGCGCCGGCGGCGGTGCGGCCCACCGCCGCGACCTCCGGGACGGTGAACACCACCTGCGGCACCTGCCCGTGGTCGGCGCTCGCCCGGTAGCGCGGCGCGTCGAGGTCGCGGCCCTCGGCGCGGGCGGCGATCACGTCGCCGCACACCCGGCCCTGGTACTTGCCCATGTGCGTCAGCGCTGTCCGGCCGGTGACGTCGCCGACGGCGTAGAGCCAGCGTCCGTCCGTCCCGTCGACGGTCATGTGGTCGTCGGTGCGCAGCGGGCCGTCCCCGGCCACCCCGACCGCGTCGAGACCGAGGTGGGCGGTGGCGGGCCGGCGTCCGGTCGCGACGATCAGCTCGTCGACCTCGAGGTCGCCGCCGTCGTCGAGACGCAGCCGCACCGGGCCGCCGTGGAGGCGCCCCACGCCGGTGTCCGCGACGTCCGGGCGGGACACCTCCGCCACCGTGGTGCCGAACCGCAGCCGCACGCCGTGCTCGCGCAGCGCCGCGGCGACCGCGTCGCCGGCGAACGGTTCGGTGCGGGCGAGCAGCCGCTCCCCGCGCACCAGCATCGTCAGGTCCTCGGTGCCCAGCTCGCGCAGCCACGTGGCGACCTCGCAGGCGACGACGCCGCCGCCGACGATCGCGGCGCGCCGCGGCACCTGCTGCAGGTTCGTCGCGTCCCGCGACGTCCACGGCCGGGCGGCGCGCAGCCCGGGCAGGTCGGGGACGGCGGCGGTGGTGCCGGTGGCCACCACCACCGCGTGCCGTGCCCGCAGCCGGCGCGGCTGCGGGCCGTCGACGGTGACCTCGCACGGCCCGCTCAGCCGGCCGTGCCCGCGCACGACGTCGATCCCGGCGCCGCGGGCCCACTCGACCTGCGCGGCGTCGTCGCGGCCGCTGGTGAACGCGTCGCGGCGGGCGAGGACGTCGGCGACGTCGACGCCGTGCGCGGCGACCTTGGCGGCGACGCCGGGCATGTGCCGGGCCGCGCCGAGCACCTGCCCCGGTCGCAGCAGCGCCTTGCTCGGCATGCACGCCCAGTAGGAGCATTCGCCGCCGACCAGTTCGTGTTCGACCAGCACCGCGGTGCGGTCGCTGCCGGCGATCGCATAGTCGGCGGCATTCTCCCCGGCGGGCCCGCCGCCGAGGACGATGACATCGAACACGTCGGACTCGGAACCGGCACCGATGGTCATGACCTCACGGTAGGCCGCGCCCGGACCGCGCGACCCCGGAATGCGGCGACCCCGGAATGCGGCGGCCGCGGCGCGGATCAGCGCAGGGCGGGGGAGTCGGCGTCGAAGATCAGCCCCATCGGGGCGAGCACCCGCACCACCTGTTCGGCGGCCCACTCGTCGAGGTCGCACAGCAACAGCACCGGCCACGGCGTCACCACCAGGGGGCGGTCCACGGCCGCGAGGAACTCCGCCATCCGCGCCGGCAACACCGCCCCGGGCAGACCGCCGCCGAGGGTGACCGCCCCGTCGGGCTGGTCGAGCCATCCCACGGGCCGGGCCGGGGCCGGCGGGTGCGGCGCCGCCGGCTCCGACGGCTCCAGGCCCAGGGCCGCGAGGGTCGCGGCGACGCCGGCGCGGCGGGGCCGCTGCGCCGCCGCGACCAGCGCCTCGACGACGTCGCCGGGGGGCAGGCGCACCCCCGAGTCGGTGCCGTCGAGCAGCAGCGCCCACCGCCCGTCGGGCAACGCCAACGCCCCCACCTCGGGGGCCAGGGCCGCGATGTCGCCGGTGCCGTCGTCGATCCCGACGACGATCTCGCGGTCCGGTACGGTCCCGTCGAGGCGGTCCTGCACCCCGGCCAGCGTCTCCCACACGTCCACGTGCCCGCCGATGCGACCGGACAGCGGCGAGACGAGCAGGCGGTGCCGGTGCTCGCCGGGCAGGTCGAAGCCGTGACCGGTCAGCCGCGCGGTGAGCTCGGTGCGGTCCCCGCGCATCCCGAGGCCGCCGGCGGTGAGGACGAGGGTGCCCCCGGCGTGCTCGTGGGCGAGTTCGGCGAGGACCTGCAGCTGCGCCGCAGTCAGCCGGCCCCCCGGGAGGGGCACCTCGACCAGGTCGGCCACGGCGGGATCATGGGCATGCGGCATGCCCTCCAGGCTAGACGGCGCCGGTCGGCGCGCCGACGGCGCGGTTTTCCGTAGGGTGTGCCCCATGACCCCGACCTTCGCCGACCTCGCCGCCGCGAAGTACGTGCTGCTGACCACGTTCCGCAAGGACGGCACCCCGGTGCCGACCGCGGTGTGGGCGGCCGCCGACGCCGACCGGCTGCTGGTGTGGACCGTCACCGACTCCTACAAGGTCAAGCGGCTGCGCCGCGATCCGCGGATCACCCTCGCGGTGTGCGACGTGCGCGGCAACCCGCGCAGCGACGCGGTCCCCGGCACCGCCACCGTGCTCGATGCCGCCGGCACCGAGCGGGCGCGGGCCGTGATCGCCCGCAGATACGGGATCCTCGGGTGGCTCACGGTCAAGGGCAGCGTGCTGCGCCGCGGCCGCGCCGGCACCGTCGGCATCGCCTGCGCCGTCGACGCGGGCGCCACCGCTCCGGAGACGGGCACCCCGGCCCCCGGGCACGGCGGGTGACGGGAGCGCTGCGATGCCGCACAGCTGAGAGCGCGTCGGCGCACATCCGATGCCGGCGGTCCGGGGTGCGAGGCACGAAGCCCTCGACAGCTGTGCCGCTAGTGCGGTAGCCGGGCGCCGCCGGGGGTGGTGGCGAAGACGTGGGCGTGCGACGGGTCGATGCGGACGTGCACGACCTGGCCCTTCTCCGGTGGATTTCGCCAGTGGACCCTGGCCACCATTGGCTCGTGCCGTCCACCCACCTGAGTGCGTCCGAAGATGAACGCTTCCGAGCCGAGTTCTTCGACCACGTCGACCTCGAGTTTCAGTCCGCCGGAGTCGCCGATCTCGACGTGCTCGGGCCGGATCCCGAAGACAACCTCCCGGCCGGCGGCCGCCAGGGTGTCCCGCGGCACCGGAATCACCTGCCCGCCGAAGCGGATTCCGCCGTCGGTGACGGGCACGGTGAACAGGTTCATCGACGGTGAACCCATGAATCCGGCGACGAAGACGTTCGCGGGCCGGTGGTAGAGCTCGCGCGGTGACGCGCACTGCTGCAGCACCCCGCCCCGGAGGACGGCGACCCGGTCGCCCATCGTCATCGCCTCGACCTGGTCGTGCGTGACGTAGACGGTGGTCGTGCCCAGGTGGCGCTGCAACTGGGCGATCTGCGTCCGGGTCTGCACCCGCAGCTTCGCGTCGAGATTCGACAGCGGCTCGTCCATGAGGAACACCTGAGGCTGGCGGACGATGGCGCGGCCCATGGCAACTCGCTGCCGCTGGCCCCCCGACAACGCCTTCGGCTTGCGGTCCAGATACGCGCCGAGGTCGAGCATGTCGGCGGCCTCGGCGACGCGGCGGCGGATCTCGGACTTGTCGGTACCGTCGAGTTTGAGCGCGAAGCCCATGTTCTCCGCGACGCTCATGTGCGGGTAGAGGGCGTAGTTCTGGAACACCATCGCGATGTCGCGTTCCTTGGGTTCGGCGTGCGTGACGTCGCGGCCGCCGATGGTGATGCGGCCGCCGTCGACGTCCTCGAGGCCGGCGAGCATGCGCAGCGACGTCGACTTACCGCAGCCGGACGGGCCGACCAGGACGAGGAATTCGCCGTCCTCGATGTGCAGGTCGAGTTGGTCCACCGCGGGGCAGTCCGAACCGGGGAACAGTCGGGTCGCGTGGTCGTACGTGATGGTTGCCATGAGAAAAGAGAGTCCCTCCACCGGCAGGAACGTGCCGGACGATCCGAGTGAGGTGAGTGGTGTGGGTATCGGTGCTGTCAGGGCGTCGTGGTCGAACTGTCGGTACCGGTGAACGGCACGTAACTCGAGGAGGAGATGGTGCCGAATTGCGGTCCGTCGCCGTTGTCGAAGCCCCACGTCGTCCAGTTGCCGTCCCGTGTCCGCCGCATCTGCACCGCGTACAGGTCGGCGGTGTCGATGTTCGCCGCCTCGGTGATCTTCCACGGCCCGAGCGGGGACTGTCCTTCGGCGATCCAGGTCCCCGCTTGGTGCCCGGCGTGAACGCTGGTGTTCTTGGGCGCGCAGGAGAACACCAGGACCGGTTTCCCGTTGACGGTGTGTGCCTGCAGGACTTCCATCTCGCCGAATCCGGCGGGCGTCGAGAGTGGGGGGTGGATGTGCCAGTGGCTCAGGTCCTTGCTGGTGGCATGGCCGACGACGGCGCGGCCCTCGGGATCGCCGGAGTTGGCGCGGGCGGTGATCAGCATGTGCCACCGACCGGCGTGTTCGAAGACGTAGGGGTCGCGCCAGGCTTCGTCCGGCCAGGTGCCCTCGCCGAGGCGTTCGTACCAGCGGCCGTCGGCCTCGAGGACGAGGTCGGGGTCCTTGGTCCAGGTGACCAGGTCCGAGGAGGTTGCGCGGCCGATGCGTTGTACGAGGCCGTTCTCGGCCCGGCTCACGCCGGTGTAGAACATGCTCCAGCGTCCGCCGGTGTCGCGGACGACGGAGCCGGTCCAGGTCGCGAGGTCGTCGAACGCCGGGGCGTCGGAGGCCGCCACTGCGTCGGCGGTCAGGGTCCATTGCTCGCCGTCCCGCGAGGTCGCGTGTCCGATGGCCGCACGGTAGTGGCGGCGTTCGCGGTCCTGCAGGGCGCGCGAGGCGCGGAGGAAGAACAGGTGGTAGTCGGTGCCGTCGTCGGTCATCCAACTGTCCCAGACCCAGTGGTCGGGAAGGGCGAGGCGCATCAGGTCTCCTGGGGTGTTCGGCAATCGGGGCGCGACCGTCGTGCTCTCAGCGCGGAGAGTCGTCTGCGGTCGCCGCTGTCGGCCGCCTTCGGTCCGGCGCCGGTCCGGTGCTGGCGCGGACGGTGAGTGTCACCGGGGCCGTGACGGCGGTGGGTACGCCGCCGTCCGCGGTGGGGCTGGGATTCAGCGTTTCGAGGACCAGGCGGGCGGCGATCTCGCCCTGCTCGCGGACGGATTGGTGCACCGTGGTCAGGTCGGTGAGTGCGGCGAGGGGGTGATCGTCGATCCCGACCACGGAGACGTCGTCGGGTATCCGCAGGCCCCGGCGGCGCAGGGTTCTGATCGCGCCGAGGGCGAGTTCGTCGCTGTGCGCGAACACCGCCGTCGGGGCGTGCTCCGGGGCCGCGTCGAGAATGTCGGCCATCGCCGATGCGGCGTTGAGGCCGCCCCAGTCGACGTCGCGGATGAGAGCGTGATCGACCGCGATCCCGGCCTCGGTCAGGGCGTCGACGTACGCCGCCGAGCGGCCCGGGCGGGCCGGCCAGCCCGGCTGGTCCGGGTCGTGGGCGGCGATCATGGCGATGCGCCGGTGGCCCAGTTCCAGGAGATGGTCGACGGCCAGGCGGCCGGCACGATAGTCGTCGATGCAGACGTAGGGGTAGTCGGCGTTCTGCCCGCCGGCGGCGATGATGCTGACGCCCATCAGGGCGAGCCGTTCCTGCTCGTGCTGGTCGACCGGGAATGCGACCACCACGACGGCGTCGACCTTCCGGCGGGCGGGCAGCCGGGTGAAGAAGTCGTGGCGGTCGTCGGGGCCGCCGACCTGGTACAGCAACAGGTCGAAGTGGGCCGCGGAGAGCACCGTTTCGATGCCGCTCACCATCTCGCCGAAGAACCAGCGCTCGAGGTGGGGGACGGCCAGCGCCACCCGTCGTGTCGGGCCGCCGGCGAGGCGGACCGCATCCGGGGAGACGACGTAGTCGAGACGGCGGGCGGTGGCGAGTACCTTCGCCTTCGTCGCCGCGGACACACCGTACGAGTCGTTGAGGGCGCGTGAAGCCGTCGTCAGTGAGACCCCGGCCTCCCGGGCGACGTCGCTGAGGCTCAACGCTGCAGGTCGATTGGACACAAGCCCGATGGTAGACCGATCGACCTTGATTTCGGAAGCGCTTCCGACATACGCTTCGGAAGCGCTTCCGAAATGTGATGCGCATCTCAACGCGGAGGAGTTATGGACTCACACCACTCGACCCCGGCCCGGCGGGCACGCAGATTCGCCGCCCTCGCAGGCGCCGCGGTCCTGCAGACGGTGGTGGCGTGCGCGCCGCCGGGCAGCGGTAACACCGCGACCCTCCCGACCGACCCGGTGCCGGTGAACATCGATCTCGGCACCGACCCGATCGAGTTGACCCTGTACGACGGTGCGGGGTTGAAGAAGATCGACGAGGCCCTGATCGCGGCGTTCACCGAGCGCCATCCGAACGTGACCATCACCCCGCGCTACGACCCGGACGAGGTGCAGGCCGTCAACGCCCCCCGGGTGCTCGCGTCGGAGAATCCGCCGGACATCGCGCGGATCATCGCGCTGCCCGCCGCGGTAGCCAACCACCAGCTCACGGCCCTCGATCCGTGGGCCGACGCCTACGGCTGGAACACGCTTCCACCGGGGCAGAGTGCCATGTACCGGGTCGATGCGAACGGAATCCGCGGCACCGGCCCGCAGTACACGATGGCCAGCGGGTTCACGGTGACCGGGCTCTACTACAACAAGGAGCTTGCGAACCGGATCGGGATGGTCGAGCCGCCCACCACCGTCGCGGAATTCGAGCAGGCCCTGGCGTCGGCGAAAACTGCCGGACTGATCCCGATCATGGCCGGCAACAAGAGCGCGCAGGTCACCTTCCTGGTCCAGATGATGCTGAACAACGCCCTCGGCCCGGACGCGGTCAACGGCTGGGTCTTCAACGCGCCCGGCGCCACCCTCGACACCCCCGCCGCGGTCGACGCGGCCGCGGTGGTGGCCGGCTGGGCAGCGAAGGGCTACTTCCCCGCGGACACCAACGGCACCGACGCCACCGCCGCCGCCGGACGGTTCGCTGCGGGCGAGGCCCTGTTCTATGTCTCCGGGAACTGGGATGCCGCGCCCCTACAGGCCAAGATGGGCGAGAACGTCGGCTTCACCCTTCCACCCGCGCCCGCCGGGTCACCCGTGCTCGCCATGTCCGACCCGGTGTCGAACTTCGCAATACCCTCGGGGTCGGACGACAAGAACGCCGCCGCAGCCTTCCTGGACTTCCTCCGGTCCGACGCGGGCCGGCAGGTCGTGGTCGACGCCGGCTTCGCCCCGTCCGGTACCGGCCCGGTCCCGGCCACCGCACCCGGATCGCTGGGCGCCCAGATCCAGGCGGCCTTCGACATACTGGTCGCCGCCGACGGCCAGGTCCAATTCGTCCAGAACGCCACCAACGGCATGTCCGGCACCTGGCTACCGCAGGTCCAGATGCTCGTCGCCGGCCGAACCACGCCCGGCGAGATGATGGCCGCCGTCCAATCCGCATACGAGCAGGACCTCCTGAGATGACCTCCACCGCACACGCCCCCCAGACATCCCCCACCCGGGCGTTCCCGCATCCCGTCGCAACCCGGCCGGGGCGGGGCCACCGCGCCAAACGGGCCCTGACCGGATGGCTGTTCGTCCTGCCCGCCGCGGCGGTGTACACCGTCTTCGTCCTCCGGCCGCTGCTGAGCACCCTCTGGTACTCCCTCTACAACTGGGACGGCATCTCCGTCGGCAGCTGGGTGGGGCTCGGCAACTACCGCCGCGTGCTCACCGACCCGCAGCTGCTGTCCTCGATCGGGCACGCGTTCTTCCTCATCCTGTTCTTCACCGTCCTCCCGGTGATCGGCGGCCTTCTCGTCGCTGCCCTACTCCAGGAGATCCGCATACGCGGCCTCGGAACCCTCACCCGCACCCTGCTGTTCCTACCGCAGATCATTCCCGGCGCGGCCGCGGCGGTCGCGTGGGTGTGGATGTTCTCGACCAACGGCACCGTGAACCAACTGCTCTCGGCCGTCGGCCTGGGCGGGCTCACCCGCTCCTGGCTCGGCGACTTCGACTGGGCCCTGCCCGCCGTCGGCGTCATCGGCACCTGGCTCGGCCTCGGATTCTGCACCATCCTGCTGATGGCCGGCATCGGGAAGATCGACATCTCGATCTACGAGGCCGCCCGGCTCGACGGCGCCAGCTTCCTCAGCACCTTCCGATACGTCACCGTTCCAGCCCTGCGGGCCGAGATCGGGGTCTGCGTCACCGTCACCATCATCGCCGCCCTCGCCAGCTTCGACATCGTGTTCATGTCCACCCAGGGCGGACCCGGCTACGCGACCACCGTGCCCGGCGTCCTGATCTATCAACTCGGCTTCACCGAATCCCGGGTCGGTCTCGCCAGCGCCCTCGCTGTCGTCCTCACCGGCCTGATCCTGATGGTCATCCTGCCGATCCAGCGCTTCTTCAGAGAGAAATGATCATGAAAACCTCCGCTCGCCAACGGATTCCCGGACTCGTCCTGCTGCTCGGCACCATGATCTTCTCGATCCTGCCGTTGCTCAGCATGCTGTCGGCGGCACTGCAACCGCAGGGCACCGTCCCGCTCGGGCTGTCGTGGCCGTCGAACCCGCACTGGCACAACTTCCTCGACGCCTGGCGCGTCGCGGAGGTGACACCGCTGATGGTCTCGAGCATCATCCTCGTCGCCGGCGTCGTCCCCGTCGCAGCGCTGTTCGCTGCGATGGCCGGTTACGGGCTCGGGCAGCTGCACGTGCCCGGAGGCACCGTCGTCTTCCTGCTCCTGCTGCTGGGGTTGACTCTCCCGAAGGAGGCGACGATCGTGCCGCTCTACTACCAGCTGCGCGAGATGAACCTGCTCAACACCCGCCTCGGACTCATCCTGGTTCTCATCGGCACGTTCACGCCCTTCGCCGTCTTCTGGATGCGAGCCCATTTCCTGTCCATGCCGAAAGAGCTCACCGAGGCTGCGGCCCTGGACGGGGCGGGCCCCTGGCAGGCCTTCCGTCACATCCAGATCCCGCTCGCGGTCCCGGCGCTGGCCTCGCTGTGTCTGCTGCTGTTCCTGTGGACCTGGAACACCTTCCTGCAGGCCATTGTCCTCATCGACGACCCCGGTAAGCGGACCATGGCGGGCGCACTGCAGAACTTCGTCGGCCAATACTCGACCGACGTCGTCCTTCTCAACGCCGGATCCCTGCTGATCATGGCCCCGACCATCGTGGTGTTCCTGCTGTTCCAGCGCCACTTCGTCAAGGCGATGATCGCCGGCGCCGTCAAGGGCTGACCGTGCCCGCCCACACCACCACGCCCACACCACCCGCAGGGGAAACCATGCCCACATCACGACAGTGGTGGCACGACGCTGTCATCTACCAGGTGTATCTGCGCAGCTTCGCCGACGGCACCGGCGACGGCATCGGCGACCTCGCAGGGCTCGCCGAGCGCCTGCCGTACCTCGTCGACCTCGGCGTCGACGCAATCTGGATCACCCCCTGGTATCCGTCACCGATGGCGGACGGCGGCTACGACGTCGCCGACTTCCGCGACATCGACCCGCTCTTCGGCACTCTCGACGACGCGGACACCCTGCTGGCCGCCGCCCACGCTGCCGGACTCCGCATCATCATCGACCTGCCCGCCAACCACACGTCCGACACCCACCCCTGGTTTCGGGAGGCGTTGCGCAGCGCCCCCGGTTCGCGGGAGCGCGCCAGGTACTTCTTCCGCGCCGGCCGCGGCGACACGGGCGAACTCCCGCCGAACGACTGGATCAGCGCATTCGGCGGACCGGCCTGGACCCGCACCACCCGAGAGGACGGACAAGCCGGCCAGTGGTATCTGCACTTGTTCGCACCCGAACAACCCGACCTCGACTGGACCAACCCCGAGGTCCGCACCGAATTTGCTGACGTTCTGCGCTTCTGGTTCGACCGCGGCGTCGACGGCATACGCATCGACGCCGTGTCGGCGATGGCCAAGGTTCCCGGACTGCCGGATGCCGGCCACGCACCGGGAGCCCGGTTCGAATCCAGCACGTGGGTCGACAATCCGCACTGGGATGTCGACGAACTTCACGACATCCTGCGCGAGTTTCGCACCATCGCCGACGAATACGGCCCCGACCGCATGTTCGTCGCCGAGGCGATCGTCCGCAGCCCCGAACGTCTGGCCCGCTACGTGCGTCCCGGCGAGTTGCACACCGCCTTCAACTTCGACTTCCCCAGAGCCGGCTGGGACCCGGCAGCACTGCGCGAGGCCATCGACCGCAGCCGCGAGGCGCTCCGCGAGGTCGGTGCGCCGACCACCTGGGTGCTCTCGAGCCACGACGAGACTCGCCACCTCACCCGATTCGGGCGCGCCGAAACCAGCACACTGCCGATGACCCTGACCGCCGCCACCGACTCCGATCTCACCCTCGGCACCCGCCGCGCCCGCGCGGCGGCCCTGCTCATGCTCGCCCTGCCCGGCGGTGCCTACCTCTACCAGGGCGAAGAACTCGGCCTCGAGGAAGTCACCGACCTCCCTGCGGAACTGCTGCAGGACCCGACCTGGGAACGGTCCGGGCACACCATCCGCGGCCGCGACGGATGCCGGGTCCCGCTGCCCTGGAGCGGTGACCACCCACCCTTCGGGTTCGCCGCCGACCACGTCCAGCCGTGGCTACCCCAACCCGACAACTGGAAGTCGAAGACCGTCGCCGCCGAATCCGACGACCCCGATTCGATGCTCACCCTCTACCGCACCGCACTACGACTCCGACGCACACTGCCCGCCCTGCGCGATGACTCTTTCGGCTGGCAGCCGTCGGCCACCGATGCCCTCGTCTTCGACCGCGGACCGACGTTTCGGTGCGTCGTGAACCTGTCCCGTCAACCGGTTGCGATCGACCCGGACGCAACCGTCCTGCTCGCCTCCGCCGCCCTGACCGATGCCCGTTCTCTGCCACCGGACACCGCAGTCTGGCTGCGCACCAACCGATAGGGCCGTGACACAGCCACTCCATCGAAGAACTTGTCGGATCCGGCGGTGACCACATCGAACGAGCCTTCTCGCCCAATCCGCCCGATTTTCGGGGGACACTACGTCGAGCCCGTAGGTCGGCAGCCCGGCCCGGTTCCACCGCCCCCTGCCCTGAGCGCCGGGCTCAGCGAGCGCGGCTGACCGACGACATGTGGAAGTCGGGGACCCGCAGCGGCGGCATCGCGGTGCGGGTGAACCAGTCCTTCCATTCCCGCGGCAGGGTCCGCTCCGTGCGGCCCGCCTCGGTGGTGCGCCGCAGCAGATCCAGCGGGCTCTCGTTGAACCGGAAGTTGTTCACCTCCGCCGTCACCGCACCGTCCTCGACCAGGTACACGCCGTCGCGGGTCAGACCGGTCAGCAGCAACGTCGCCGGGTCGACCTCCCGGATGTACCACAGCGTCGTCAGCAACAGTCCCCGCTCGGTGCGGGCCACCATCTCGTCCACGTCGGCCGCGCCGCCGCCGGTCAGCACCAGGTTCTCCCCGGGCGCCGCCACCGGCGCCCCGAACTCGGCGGCCGCGGCCCGCGGGTACGCCAGCGCGTGCACCGCGCCGTCGCGCACCCAGTCGACCCGCCCGGCGTCCATCCCGTTGTCGAACACCGACACCGAGTTCGACGAGGCGGTGGCCGCGACGAACGGCGCGTACTCCAGGCCGGGGGCGGCCGGATCGGAGAACAGGGTCAACGGCAGCGCGGTGAGCCGTTCGCCGACGCGGGTGCCGCCGGGCCGCGACAGCGCGGTGTGCCCCTCCTCGGCGCCGCGGCCCTCCATCGACCACATCAGGTAGATCATCAGGTCCGCCACCGCCGACGGCGGCAGCAGCGTCTCGTAGCGCCCGGCCGGGAGGTCGACCGTGCGGCACGCCCAGTCCAGCCGCCGCGACAGCTCCGCGAGCAGGGACGGTGTGTCGACGTCGGTGAAGTCGCGGGTGCCGGCCCCGGCCCACGCGCTGGCCCCGTTCAGCCCGCCCCGCTTGCCGTTGATCTCCACCGATCCTTCCGGCTCGGTGAACCGGCGCCGCACCCCGCTGGAGGTGCCCAGCCAGGTCGTCGACACCCGGTGGTGGGCGAAGCCGTAGAGCTGATCGGCGCCGTCGAATCCCGCGGCGAGATCGTCGACGAGCCGCCCGAACACCGAGATGTCCGTCCCGGCCGCGGCGTCGGCCCAGTCGCCGGGCACGCCGTCGCCGCCGACGAGCGGCATCGCGTCCTCGGCCGGGGACGCCGCCGCGGCCGCCGCCCCCGCCGCCCGCACGGTCGGGGCGATGTCGGCCGGGTCGACGCTGCTCGACGTCACCACCCCGACGCGGGGGGTGTCGCCGCGCTGCACCGCGATCACCGTCCAGCTGCGCGAGCGCGAGATCCCGTTGGTGGTCATCGAATTTCCGGCCCACCGCAGCGACGCCTCGCCGGTGTCGGTGACCAGCACGATGGTCTCGTCGGCGGTCGAGCAGCGCAGCGCCCGCTCGAGCAGTTCCTGCGCCTCGATCATCGCCCGCCCTCCGCGCGTGTGTTGAGCACGTTCACCGACCGCAGCAGCGCCGACGGGCAGCCGTGGCTGACCGGGGCGACCTGACCGGGCTGGGCCTTGCCGCAGTTCACGGCGCCGCCGAGCTGCCAGGTCGACGGCCCGCCGACCGCCTCGAGCGACCCCCAGAAGTCCGTCGTGGTGGCCTGGTACGCCACGTCGCGCACCTGCCCGGCGAGTTCGCCGCCGCGGATCCGGTAGAACCGCTGACCGGTGAACTGGAAGTTGTAGCGCTGCATGTCGATCGACCAGGACTTGTCACCGACGACGTAGATCCCGTCGTCGACCCGGGCGATGAGGTCGGCGGTGGTCGTGTCGGCCGACGGGTCCGGCTGCAGCGATACGTTCGCCATCCGCTGGAGCGGTACGTGATGCGCCGAGTCGGCGTACGAGCAGCCGTTCGAGCGTCCCAGGCCCAGCCGCGGCGCGAACACCCGGTCGAGCTGGTAGCCCACCAGGATCCCGTCCCGCACCAGGTCCCAGGACTGGGCGGCGACCCCGTCGTCGTCCCAGCCGACGCTGGCGAGCCCGTGCGCGACGGTGCGGTCCGCCGTCACGTGCATGACGTCGGTGCCGTAGCGCAGCGTGCCGAGCCCGTCCGGGGTGGCGAACGAGGTGCCCGCATAGGCCGCCTCGTACCCGATGGCCCGATCGTATTCCGTTGCGTGCCCGACCGATTCGTGGAGGGTCAGCCACAGGTTGGTGGGGTCGATCACCAGGTCCGTCGGCCCGGCCTGCACGCTGGGGGCCGCCGCCTTCTCCGCCAGCCAGCCGGGGATCCGCTCCAGCTCCTCGTTCCAGTGCCAGTGCGCGTCGCCGGCCAGATACTCCCAACCCCGCCCCACCGGCGGGGCGAGGGTGCGCATCGTCTCGAACTCGCCGGTGCGCCGGTCGACGGCGGTGGCCTCGAGCTGCGGTGCCACCCGCACCCGCTGCTGGGTGATCGTCGAGCCGGCCAGGTCCGCGTAGAACGTCTGCTCCTTGACCTGCAGACAGCTCGCCGTCACGTGATCGACCCCGTCGGTGTCGAGCAGCCGCCGCGAGAAGTCCGTCAGCCGCGCCACCTTCTGCGCGGTGGGCACCGTGAACGGATCGACCTCGTACGGTGACACCCACACCGCGTCCGGGTAGACCGGTTCGTCGGCGAGCTCGACCCGTTCCCGGTTCAGCGCCCGCAACGCCCGGGCCACCTCGATCGCCTGCCCCGCGGTCGCCGCCGCGACGGCGGGACTCAGCTCGGCGTGCGAGGCGAACCCCCACGTGCCGTCGACCACCACCCGCACGGCCAGCCCCGTGTCGACACTGTCGACGGCCGCCTGCACGGCGCCGTCCCGCAGGCTCAACGACTGGCTGTGCACGCGATGCACCCGCAGGTCCGCGTGGGAGGCGCCCGCAGCGCGGGCGACGGACAGCGCGGCGTCCGCGAGCGCCCGCAGCGGCAGGGCGAGGAAGTCGGCGTCGACGGTGCTCACCCGCAACACCGTAGCGGCCCGTGCGCCGGCTCAACCGAACTGCTGCCATCCCAGCCGCACCACCATCACCAGCACCACGGTCAGCAGCACCACCCGCACGAACCCCGAGCCGCGCCGCAGCGCCGTCCGCGACCCGGCCACCGCGCCCGCGATGTTGCACACCGCCAGCGCCAGCCCCAGGGACCACCACACGTGCCCGGTCGCCGCGAAGTACACCAACGCCCCGAGGTTCGACCCGAGATTGATCACCTTCGCCATCGCCGCCGAGCGCACGAACTCGGTGCCGAGCAGCGTCGCGAACGCGATGATCAGGAACGTGCCGGTGCCGGGGCCGAGCAGCCCGTCGTAGAAACCGATCACCGCGGCCGCCAGCAGCACCACCAGCACCGTGCGCCGCAGCGTCGGGCGTTCGTGCGCCAGCGTCGTGCCGACCTGCGGTCGCAGCGTCACGAACACCGCGACCGCCACCAGCACCACCATCACGATCGGAATGAACAGGTCCCTGTTGATCCGCGAGACCGTCGCCGCACCCGCCGCGGCCGCGACTGCGGCCAGCGCCGCCGCCGGAGCCAGGACCGGCCACTGCAGCCGGATCCGACGGGCGAACGTCACCACCGCCGCGCCGGTGCCGCAGATGGCGGTGAGCTTGTTCGTCGCCAGCGCGGCCGCCGGCGTCAGTTGCGGGGCGACGACGAACAGTGCCGGCAACAGGATCAGCCCACCCCCACCGACGACGGCGTCGACCCACCCCGCGGCGGTCGCCGCCACCATCAGAACCGCCCAGTCGCCCGCACCCACGCGGCCATTCGATCACAGTGGTCGGGAGCAAAACCGCCGCGCCGTTCGTTGACCGGGTGTGACCGTCGCATCCGCATTCGTGCCGCCCCCGGCGCCTGGGAGGATCACCCCATGATCGCGCTGCTGTTCCTGGCCTACGTCGTCGTCGAGATCGGGGTGCTGGCCTGGCTCGGCTCCACCCTGGGCATCGGCGCGACGATCCTGCTGTTCCTCGGGGTGAGCGTCCTCGGCTACCTCGTCCTCGGCGCGCAGGGCCGGCGTGCCCTGCAGAACCTGGGCCGCGTCCGCAGCACCGCCGCCGACCGTGCCGGATTCGCCGGCGCCGCCGACCGTGCCCTCACGGACGGCGCCCTGATCGGTGTCGGTGCCGCCCTCGTCCTCGTGCCCGGCCCGGTCACCAGCGCCGCCGGAATTCTGCTGCTGCTGCCCCCGACCCGGGCCCTGCTGCGGCCCGCCGTCCGGGCCGTCGCCGCCCGCAAGGTGGCCGCGGCCGCCGCCCGCGGCGGCGGATTCCGCGGCGAACGGCTCGTGGTCGTCGACGGCGAGGTCGTCGAGCACACCGTCGTCGGCACCCCGCGCCTCGGCGCCGCGACACCCGGCGCGGGCACCGTGCTCGAGGGGGAGATCGTCGACCCCCCGCAGCGCCCGCACCTGCCCTGACGGGGCACACTGGGTAGCCGTGAGTTCCCCAGCCCCCCGCACCCAGCTTCTCGTCGGCGGCCGCATCTACAGCGCCAGCGCCCCCGACGCCACCTCGATGGCCGTCACCGACGGGCAGGTCGTGTGGGTGGGGGAGGACCGGCCCGGCCGCGCCCTGCACCCGGACGCCGAGACCATCGACCTTGACGGCGCGTTCGTCGCACCCGCGTTCGTCGACACCCACGTCCACGTCACCGCGCACGGCCTGGCCCTGACCGGCCTCGACCTGTCCGGCACCCCCTCCCGCGAGGACGCGCTGCACCGGCTGCGCGACCACGCCGCCCGGCACGCCGACGCCGTCGTCTGGGGCCACGGATGGGACGAGACCCGCTGGCCCGACCCCACCGCACCGACGACCGACGACCTCGACGCCGCCGCCCCGGGCCGCGCCGTCTACCTCACCCGCGTCGACGCCCACTCCGCGGCCGCCTCCACCGCGCTGCGCGCCGCCACCGACCTCGTCGGACTCGACGGCTACCACCCGCAGCGTCCGCTCACCGCGGCCGCGCACCACACCGTCCGCGCCGCCGCCCGCGCCCTGCTCACCCCCGCCCAGCGGGCCCGCGCCCGCGCCGCCGCCCTCGACGACTACGCGGCACACGGCATCGTCGCCGTCCACGAGTGCGGCGGCCCGGACATCGCCGGCCGCGACGACTTCGCCGAACTGCTCGCCACCGACCACGCCGTGCAGGTCCGCGGCTACTGGGGCGAGGCCGTCACCACCGCCGACCAGGCCCGCGCGCTCCTCGCCGCCACCGGCGGCCACGCCCTCGGCGGCGACCTGTTCGTCGACGGCGCCCTCGGGTCGCACACCGCGTGGCTCGCCGCGCCCTACACCGACCGCCCCGACTGCTGCGGCACCGCCTACCTCACCGTCGAGCAGATGGCCGCGCACCTGCGGGCCTGCACCGAAGCCGGCATCCAGGCCGGCTTCCACGTCATCGGCGACGCCGCCGTCGACGCCGCGGTGCAGGCGTTCGCGGCCGTCGTCGCCGAGCTCGGCGGCCCGGCCGTCGCGGCCCGCGGGCACCGGCTCGAACACCTCGAGATGGTCACCGCCGAGCAGACCGCCCGGCTCGGCGGCTGGGGCGTGATCGCCAGCATGCAACCGGCCTTCGACGCGCTGTGGGGCGGGCCGGACGGGCTGTACGCCACCCGCCTCGGCGCCGACCGCGCCGCCGGGCTCAACCCGTTCGCACCGCTCGCCGCGACCGGCATGTCGCTCGCCTTCGGCTCCGATGCACCGGTCACCGCGGCCCGGCCGTGGCCGATGCTGCGCGCCGCCGTGCACCACCGCACCCCGGGCAGCGGAATCTCCCCCCGCGCCGCGTTCGCCGCCGCGACCCGCGGGGCGTGGCGCGCCGGCGGGGTGCGCGACGGAGTCGCCGGCACCCTCGACCCCGGCGCGCCCGCGTCGTACGCGATCTGGGAGGCGGACGAGCTCGTGGTCAGCGCCCCGAAGGACAGCGTGCAGCGCTGGTCGACCGACCCGCGGTCGCGGGTGGCGCCGCTGCCGGACCTCGAGCCGGGCACGCCCGACCCGGTGCTGCTGCGCAGCGTGCACCGCGGCCGCGTCGTGTACGCACGGTGATCGGGCCGCGCGCCGCCGCCCGGCCGGTGGTGGCCCGCAGCGTCGCCGCCGTCGCGGCGGGGCTGCTGTTGTTCACGAGTTTCCCGCCGCGTCCGCTGTGGTTCCTCGCGCCGCTGGGCATCGCGCTGCTCACCACGATCCTGGCGGCGCCGACGCGGCGCCGCCGTGCCGGCTTCGGCTACGGCTACCTCGCCGGCCTGGGGTTCTTCGTGCCGCTGCTGCCGTGGGTCGGCGAGTACGTCGGCCCGCTGCCGTGGCTGGCGCTCGCGGCCGCCGAATCCGTGTTCGTCGGCCTGTTCGGGGTGATCGCGGTGCAGGTGCGTGCCCTGCCCGGTGCCCCGGTGTGGATCGCGGCCGGCTGGAGCCTGACCGAATACCTGAGGGCGAGCGTGCCCTTCGGTGGCTTCCCGTGGGGCCGGCTCGCGTTCGGGCAGCCGGACGGGCCGCTGGTCGGTCTCGCCGCGGTCGGCGGGGCGCCGCTGGTGTCGTTCGCCGTGGCGCTGACCGGCACCGGCCTGTGGGCGTGCGGCCGCGCCGGCCTGCGCTACGCCCGCGGGCACCGGGAGCGGTCACCGCTGCTGCGGGCCGCCGCGGTGACCGTCGCCGCGCCGCTGCTCGCGCTGGCGACCTGGCCGGCGCTGCCCGCCCCCGAGTCGGGCGAACGCATCGTCACCGTCGCCGCGATCCAGGGCAGCGTGCCGCGGCTGGGACTGGACTTCAACGCCCAGCGCAAGGCCGTGCTGAACAACCACGTGGCCCGCACCCTGGAGCTGGCCGACCGGGTCCGGGCCGGCACCGCGCCGCGCCCGGACGTGGTGATCTGGCCGGAGAACGCCTCCGACATCGACCCGCTGCGCAACCGCGACGCGGCCGCCGACATCGGCGCCGCGGCGGCCGCGGTCGGCGCCCCGATCCTGGTGGGCGCCGTGCTGGTCAACGGGGACGGCACCACCACCAACTCGGTGATCGTGTGGGACGCGGCCGGCGGGCCGGGGGAGCGGCACGACAAACGCATCATCCAGCCGTTCGGCGAGTACCTGCCGTACCGCTCGTTCTTCCGGTTGTTCTCCGACTACGCCGATCGGGCCGGGCACTTCGTACCCGGCGACGGCGACGGCACCGTCCACGCCGCCGGCATCCCGATCGGCGTGGCCACCTGCTACGAGGTGGCGTTCGACCGGGCGCTGCGGGACTCGGTGCGCGCCGGCGCGCAGCTGCTGGCCGTGCCCACCAACAACGCCACCTTCGGCGACACGGAGATGACCTACCAGCAGCTGGCGATGTCCCGGGTGCGGGCCGTCGAGCACGGCCGTGCCGTGGTGGTGGCCGCCACGAGCGGGGTCAGCGCGATGGTCGCGGCGGACGGTACGGTCACCGAGCGCAGCGCCCTGTTCGTGCCCGAGGTGCTGGTGGCGCAGGTGCCGCTGCGCACGACGGCTACGCTGGCTACTCGGCTCGGACCGATTCCGGAGCTCGTGCTCTGCGTCGGTGCCGTCGCCGCCGTCGGCGTGGCGCTGGTGCGCTCGCGCGGGCGGGGCACCACCGTGCCGGCCGCAGCCGGCACCGCGAGATGACCGGTCCACGGCCGGTTCGACAGGAAGGACCTTCGATGGCAGCGGCGACGCCGGCCGGGAACGACAGTGCGCCGAGCGCCCGGACCCTGGTGATCATTCCGACGTACAACGAACGCGACAACATCGGCCTGATCGTCGGCCGGTTGCACGCCGCGCTGCCGCACACGCACGTGCTGATCGTCGACGACGGCAGCCCGGACGGCACCGGGGACGTGGCCGATCGTCTCGCCACCGCGAGCGAGGGCCGCATCCACGTGATGCACCGCACGGAGAAGAACGGTCTCGGCGCCGCGTACATCGCCGGGTTCCGTTGGGGACTCGAGCGCGGCTACACCGTGCTGGTGGAGATGGACGCCGACGGCAGCCACGCCCCCGAGCAACTGCACCTGCTGCTCGAGCGGATCGACGCGGGCGCCGACCTGGTGCTGGGCTCGCGGTACGTGCCCGGCGGCACGGTCGTGAACTGGCCGTGGCACCGGGAGGTGCTCTCCCGCGGCGGCAACATCTACTCGCGGCTCGCGCTGGGGGTGAGGATCCACGACATCACCGGCGGCTACCGCGCCTACCGCCGCGAGGTGCTCGAGAAGCTCGATCTCGCCGCGGTCGCCTCGCACGGCTACTGTTTCCAGGTCGACCTCGCCTGGCGGGCCGTGCAGGCCGGGTTCACCGTCGCCGAGGTGCCGATCACCTTCACCGAGCGGATCATCGGCGAGTCGAAGATGAGCGGCAGCATCGTGCAGGAGGCCCTGATCAAGGTCACCGTGTGGGGTGTGCGCAACCGGTGGACGAAGCTGCGCGGTCTGCTGCGCCGCTGAGCAGCGGCCGGGGGGAGGGGTGGACGCCGACGGGCGTGCACCCCTCCCGGGTGCCGGGGCTCATTCGACGTTCTTGACCTCGATCTTCTTCCCGGCCTCCTGCTGCTCGGCGAGACCGATCGACACGGTCAGGATGCCCTTGGTGTAGGACGCCTCGACGTCGTCGTCCTTCGCACCCGGGGGCAGGGTCACCGAACGGCGGAACGAGCCGTAGTGGAACTCCGAGCGTCCACCCTCGGACTTCTCCTCGGTGCGTTCGGCCGTGATCTCGAGCTGCCCGGCGTTGATCGAGACGTTGATGTCCTTCTCGGGGTCGAGCCCGGGCAGTTCGGCCCGCAGGACGTACCGGCCGTTCTCGACGCGGTCCTCGACGCGGATGAGGTTGCCGCCGAGGGCGGGACGCAGGCCGGTGAAGGGGAAGGCGTCGAAGAACTCGGACAGGTCCGGGAACACCGAACGGGGACGGCGCGCTGGCACAGTGGACATGTCTGCTCCTCTCTGGGAGTCGGATCGATGGGGAGGTCGTTCCGACTCCATTCGACTCCTCTCGACGAGGTCCCGACAGGGCCGGAAGTCCCGGACCCGGCGGCGCCGAACGTTCGAAGAAGAGGTACTAGGGCAATCGATCGTTCGGCACCGAACAGGACCGCCGAACGTTCGTCAGGCCGGGTCCGCGGTGCGACGATCGCGTTCGCGCCGCAGCTCGGCGACCTGCACCTGCAGCTCGGCGATGTGCGCGCGCGCCTCGCGCAGCTGGGTTGCCCGCTCGTCGGCCAGTTCGGCGCGCACCATCGCCAGATCCGCCTCGAGTTCGGCGACGCGCTGCCAGGCCTCGGCCGCGGCCCGCAGCGCCTCGTCGCGTTCGGTGCGCAGCCGTGCCGCCTCGAAGTCCACCGCCCCCGTCCCCGCCGCCCGGGGGGCTGCCGGCACGGCGCCGATCCGGGCCGCCGCGGCCTCCGGTGGCCCCGGATCCGGTACCGCCGGGGGCGGCGCCGGATCCGGGGAGGGGGCGGCACCGGCGGGGGCGGAGGTCCGGCGTTGACGCTCGCGCCAGGCGCGCGCACGTTCGGCGCTGTTGGCGTACTGCTTGCGGCGGCCGCCCGTCGCCGGGGTCTCCCCGATCGGTGTGCCGCCCGACGAGGCTGCATCGCTCACGACCGCAGGTTACCAGGGCGAACACCTCCGAACGTTCGAAACAAACGTTCGGAGGTCACGAATGGGTCATCTTTGCGAACGTTCGAATCGTTCGTTCGGTTTCGGTCGTTCTACCAGGTGACGGACAGATCGTCGGCGACACCCAGGTCGGCGCACAACCGGCGGATCGCGCTGCAGTCCTGCACCACCCGCCGCGGATGCGGCGCCGCCGCGGTGTCCGCGAGCATCTCCCGCCCGCCCGGAACGCGCTCCGCCTCCACGATCGCCGCCCAGGTTCCCAGATCGCTGCCGGTGAAGGCCTCGATGCCCGCCGCCAGGGCCTCGACCAGCTGCGCCCGGTCGCCGGGCCCGAGATCGGTGAACACCATCTTCAGCAGCTCGGCCGCGAGGGAGGCGTGGCTGAGCTCGTCGCGCCGGTGCAGGGCCACCGTCGTGCGGTTGACCGGCTGCAGATCCTCGTCCTCGGTCATCAACCCGAGAAACGCGCTGATGGAGGTCTCGGCGACGGTGGTGAACGCCAGCCGGATCAGGGCCTGCGCCCGCGGATCCGGCGCCGCGTCGACTGCGGCGCGGTGCTCGCGCACGGTCCGGCACGGCGGCAGCGCCGACTCGGGCATCCGCCAGCCGCGACGCCGGCGGATCACCGCGCTCGCGTTGAGATGCATCAGGGTGTGGTACTGCTCGTCGACCATCGCCTGCAGCACCCCCGCGGTGACGGTGTCCGACGGTCCGACCTCGAAGAAGTCCGTCGTGATCAGCGCGAAGCCGGGGTTGACCACGTACTGCTCGATGTCCATGACGTTCTTGTTGTACGCGATCCACCCCCAGCCCCGCAGCCGGGCCCGGCGCTCCTCGTCCAGGGCACGGTACGCGGGGTGGGTGTGGAACGGCACGAGTTCGTCCGGGAAGTCCAGCCGGGTCGGATCGAACAGCTCGTCGAGATCGGGTTCGCGCTTCTTGACCGTGGCGCGCCGCCCCCATGACCGCGCCAGGCCCCGCACGACGGCGCTCTCGACGACGTCGTGCGGATCGTGGTCGGGCAGCGCGGGCGCGAGCAGCGGGCCCCGCGCCCCGGACAGATCAGGCTCGGCCATGGCGGCTCTCCGTTTCCTCCTGCGTCAGCTCCGCGAACAGTCCCGCACACAGCTCCCGATACCGGTCGGCGTCCGCGCCCAGCGGCGTTCCGGCCCGGGCCAGCAGGTCCGCGAACCCGGCCACCGAACCGGCGCCGACCACTGCGTCGAGTTCGTCGAGGGAGGCGCGCAGCGCCGCCCGGGCGGCGGCCGCGTGCGGATTGCCGGCCTGCACGTCGAGATACACCTCGGGCGCGCCGGCGGTGATCCGCGCGAGCAGCGCCCGCAGCAGCACGTGCGGCGGCGGTGCCGTCGCCCCCGCCACCGACGGGGACACGTCGAGCCGGCCCAGCGCCAGCCCGAACGCCAGAACGGCCGCGTGGGTGGCGGCCTGGGTGGCCGCCGCGACCCGGTCGTGCTCGTCCGCCGTCAGCCGCACCACCTGCGCACCCCACCGGCCCAGCGCCCCGACCAGCGACTCGACCGCCGGGCCGGGCCGGTGCTCGACCACCGCCACCGGCCGGCCGGCCATGCCCAGCGCCGGCGCGAACATCGGGTTCAGCCCCACGCACTGCGCGGACCACCCCGGCTCGCGCACGGCCCGCGCCCACGCCGACTTCACCGACAGCGTCTCGACGAGCACCGCGGCCGGCGACAGCAGCGCACCGAGCGGGGCGGCGGCGGCGAGTGCGGTGGTCTCGGGCAGGGCCAGCACCACTGCCGGAGCGACCCGGACCGCGTCCCGCATCGCCGCCGTGGGGGCGGTGACATCGCCGCGCAGCGCGGCCGGGTCGTCGCCGGCGGCCGGGTCGATCACCACCACGGCGGTGCCGTCGCGACGGAACGCCTCGACCAGCATCCGGCCGACCGCGCCGGCACCGCCGGCGACGACCACGGGACCGGCCGCGGCGTTCACGCGCGGGGGCCGTCCTCGGGCGACTCGTTCACCGACAGGGTGCGGCGCATCGCCACCGCCTTGACCATCGTCTCCTCGAGCTCGTCCGCCGGATCCGACAACGCGACGATGGCGCCGCCGATTCCGAACCCCACCTCGTGCTCGGTGGCGACCATGGTGCGGATGACGATCGACAGATCCGCCGCCCCCGTCGGGGACAGATATCCCAGCGCCCCCGAATACACGCCGCGGGGGCCGTCCTCGAGCTTGTCGATGATCTCCATGGTGCGCAGCTTCGGAGCCCCGGTCATCGACCCGCCCGGGAACGCGGCCCGCACGCAGTCCACCGCGGTCGCATCCGGGCGCAACGTGCCCCGTACCGTGGAGACCAGTTGGTGCACGGCCGCGTACGTCTCGACGTCGAACAGCTTCGGCACGTGCACCGAGCCGGGTACGCACACCCGCGAGAGGTCGTTGCGCACCAGGTCGACGATCATCAGGTTCTCCGACCGGTCCTTCTCGCTGTCGAGCAGGCTCTGCCGCAACGCCCGGTCCGCGTCCTCGGTGGTGCCGCGCGGCCGGGTGCCCTTGATCGGCTTCGACTCGACCACCCGGTCCGGGCCGATCCGCAGGAACCTCTCCGGCGAGGCGCTGAGCACCGACACCTCCGGGAACCGCAGCAGGGCGCTGTACGGGGTCGGGCTGAGTTCCCGCAGCGTCTCGTAGGTACGCAGCGGATCCACGCTGCGCTCCACGGTCGCCGCATTGGTCAGGCACACCTCGTACGTCTCGCCGCTGCGGATCTCGGCGATCGACTGGGCGATCAGCTCGAGGTACCGCTGCGGCTCGTGCCGCAACCGCACCTGCGGATCCTGCTCCGCCCGCACCAGCGGCGCCGTGGCCGGCGCCGTGGCGGACTCCGGCAGGGACTCGAGCACCGCGGCGGTCTCGTCGAACCACGCGGTCGTGGCCGGCTCACCGGTCCGCTCGCTCAACGCCAGCAGATAGCAGCAGCGCGCCTCGTGGTCGAGCACGACCGCGCGGTCGGCGAACACCATCGCCGCGTCCGCGATGGGGGACGTGTGCACCAGCTGGCCGCCGGTGTCGGCCTTGAGCTCGTACCCCAGGTAGCCCACGTACCCGAGAGCGAACGCGAACGGCAGGTCGTCCCGCCGGGCGACCGTGCGCTCGGCGAGGCGACGGTCGACGTGGTCGAAGAAGGTGGTGTGGAACTCGGCGACCGGTTCCCCGGCCCGCTGTTCGCGCACCAGGGTCTCGGCGACGCTGTAGGTGACGAACTCGGCGCGTGGTCCCGATCCGTCCCCGAGGATGGAGAACCGCGAGTTCGGCTCGGTGGCGGCACTGCCGTCCAGCCAGAAGCTGTGCGGGCCCTCGGCGAACAACGCTTCGAACACCCGCTGCGGGTCCGGGTTGTGTGCGATCCGGCGGCTCTCGAGCACCAGCGCCGGGGGCGGGGCCGTCGGCGCTGGCGGTAGGGCCGGCTCCGGCGGGTGGGGCCGGGCCGGGGTCGCGTCGCGGAAGTTCGCCAGCAGTTCGCGGCCGTACTCGGTGCAGATCGATTCGGGGTGGAACTGCACCCCCCACAGCGGACGGGTCCGGTGGGCGACCCCCATGAGCAGCCCGTCCTCGGTCCAGGCGACGGCCTCGAGCTCGTCGGGCACCCGGTCGACGACCAGCGAGTGGTATCTCACCGCCGCGAACGGCGAGGGAATGCCGGCGAACAACCCGGTGCCGGTGTGCCGGATCCGCGAGAGCCGTCCGTGCACCGGATGCGGGGCGCGCACCACGTCGCTGCCGAACAGGTTGCACAGGCCCTGGTGGCCCAGGCACACCCCGAGCACCGGCAGACCGGAGTCGAGCAGGGCGTGGGAGCTGATCCCGAAGTCGCGGGCCCGGTCGGGCCGCCCCGGCCCGGGGGAGACGACGACGTTGTCGAACCGGTCGAGGTCCAGGCACTCCCACGGGGTGTCGTTGCTGACGACCGTGGGCGCAACACCGTTGACCTCCGCAAGCAGGCTGTAGAGGTTGTAGGTGAACGAGTCGTAGTTGTCGATCAGCAGGGTGCGGATCGAACCGGCGGGCGGCGGCGCGGCCATGACCGGCCTCAGGTCCGGGTCTCGCGCAGCTCGGCCGACGCCGAGCCGGTGCCGTCGATGATGAGGTCCTCGACCCGGCACGCCTCCGCGATGAGCAGCGCGTACAACGAGTGCAGGAACTCGGGCGACATGGCGTTGCGGTGCGCGTAGGTCTCCGCGCGGTCGTGCACGACCTGCATCCGCCCCGGCTGCAGCATCGGGATGGCGTGCCGCTGTTTCAGGTGCGCGATGCGGGCGCAGATCCGCAGCCGGTCCCGGACGTCGTCGAGGAGCCGGGCATCGACGCGGTCGAGTTCGGTGCGCAGCCCGTCGAGCAGGCGGTCCGGCGTGGATTCGGCGGTGCCGCCGGCCCTGCGGTCGTTGCTGTTGTCCATTGCTTCTCGCCCCCTGTACCACGTCCCGAAACCCCAGTGGGTCATTCCGTTTCGCGTCGTCCGAGGTCGCCGGTCCGAGAATCCGGCCGGTGTTCGATCATGATGACACGCGCGCGAAGGCGCTGTCGGCGTTTGATCTTTTTGTGCCGTGCGCGCAACACGGCCGACCCCTGGGGGCCCGTGATACGCGATGCCGCCCCCGGGACGGATCCCGGGGGCGGCATCGTGAGGTGCCGGTGGGGGCGGGTCAGGCGCCCCGCCGCTTGGTCTTGAGCAGTTCGAGGCGCTCCTTGAGCAGTTCGTCGAGCTCGTCGATGGAGCGGCGCTCGAGCAGCATGTCCCAGTGGGTGCGCGGCGGCTTGACCTTCTTAGTCTCCGGTGCCGCGCCCTCGACCAGGGAGCCTTCCAGGCCGTTCTTGCAGATCCAGGTGCCGGGGATCTCCGCGTCGTCGGCGAACGGAACGTCGAACTCCTCGCCGTTGTCACAGCGGTAGCGGGCGATCCGCCGCGGCGCCAGATCGTGGTCACGGTCGGTCTCGTAGCTCACCGCCCCGAGCCGGCTGCCTCGCAGTACACGATCTGCCATGGTGGTGTCCTCTCTTGTGTGCTCCGCCCGGTGCGCTCGCCTCCGAGGGAAGCGAGCGTCCACAGTGCGGTCGACATCGGCGGATGCCGACCACTCTTGTCAACGCCCGCGCGGTCGAATCGGTTCCCGACCGCCCCGGGGCCGTGGGCGCGGGTCATTCTACCGGGCTGCCCCGGCCGCTCCGGCGCCGCGGGCCGGTAGGGTGTGCGGCCATGACCGGACGTACCCGTAAACCGGAGAACTGCCTCTGGTGCGGCCGGCCGGTCGCCGACGCCCCGCTCGGGCGCCGCCGCCGCTATTGCCGCCGCTCGTGCCGCCAGCGGGCCTACGAGCACCGCACCCTCGCCCGGGAGGCGGGCCTGCCGGAGGACGCGGTGGTCCTGACCGCCGACGAGGCGAGCGCGGTCGCCGACCGCGCCTTCGAGGTGCGGTGCGCGGCCGAGGACGTCGCGACCGCGGTGGGCGAGGGCGCAGGTCCGGAGGAGCTGGCGCCGCTGTGCGCCGACCTGGTGCGCCTGGCTCGCGCCGCCGAGCGGCTCCGCTGAACCGGGCTCCGCCGAGCCGGCGGCGGCCTCAGGCGAAGAACGCCCCCATCGTGTACACCACCTGGCAGAAGGTGCCGTCGACGTACTGCACGGAACCGAACAGTGCCGACAGCACCGGCCCGGTGCCGGTGTCGAGGGTCTTCGACAGCTGCGGCACCCCGCCGACGGTGTCGTCGAGGGTGGCCACGCCGCCGCGGAAGTTCTCCATGTTCAGCCATACGAACTTCAGGTCGGCCCGCGCCGGCAGGGTGGGGATCGTGGGGGAGACGAAGATCTTCAACTGCCCGATCTGCACGGGCGGCACCGCGTTGGGGCCGGGCTGGGCCCAGCCGGTGGTCATCGCGTACGGGGTGAAGCCGCCGCCGCAGCCGAGCCCGAACGTGGGGGCGGGCTGCATGAACGGCTGCGGCGTGTTGCGCGGCGGCGGCTCGAACAACGCCGGGGTGCGGGCCGCGTCGAGCAGGGACTCCACCGCCCGCAGCGCCTCGGGGGAATCCGCGGCGGCCGCCGCCCGCAGCGCATCCGGCGGCAATCCCGGGGGTGCCGGCTCCGCGACTGCGTGGGCGGGCACGGCCACGGCGACAGCCGCGGCTGCCGCGGCGGTGAGCGAACGAACGGTCCATCGACGCTGCTGCATCCAGAGCTCCTCGAGGATGGGGCGGGCACGGGCGACGGCGTGGTCGGCTCGACAATAGGGGGACCGGGGCCGCCGCGGGGCGTTTCCGGGGTCCGGTTCGAAAAGCGGTTACCGAAACTGTGATTCGAGCGCATCCGGTGACCGGATCGCGATCGAACGGTAACAAATCCTCGTCGATTCGCCGCGAGCGCCGCGACAGGTCCCCCCTCCGGTCTCGACTCGGGATCGATGCGGCCCGAGGGGTCGATTTTTCGGTCCGGTTTCGGGCCGAGACGTCGTCGCGGTGGTCTAGCTTGAGGGAGCGCTCCTGTCACACATTCGAGGGCGCGGACGATCGAAGGGGAAAGAGCTACAGCCACGTCGATCCGACCGAGGGGTTTTCCTGCACGGTGCCGGGGGGTGCCAGGACATCACTGGAATCACTTTCGTGAAGGGGAGTTCGTTGCAAGAGCGGCTGCACATTCCGCCCGGGGCCTTCCCGTTGTCCTCTGCCCAGCGCTCGATCTGGTTCGCACAACAGCTGGCACCCGAGGTGCCCGTCTGCATCGCCCAGTACGTCGACCTGCCCGGGGACCTCGATCTGGATCTGCTGCGCGAGGCCGCGCACGAGGCCGCCCGCGAGTTCCAGTCGCCGTACCTGCGGGTCGTCGAGGTCGACGGTGAGCCGTACCAGTACGTCGATCCCGACCTCGACCTCAGCGACATCCCGCTGCTGGACTTCTCCGATGCGCCCGATCCGATGGCCACGGCGCAGCAGTGGATGAACACCGATTACGCCACCCCGGTCGATCTGGCCGACGACTCGCTGGTGAACATGACGATCCTGCGGATCGGTGAGCGACGGCACCTGTGGTACAGCCGGATCCACCACGTCGCCCTCGACGGCTTCGGTGCCATGACGATGGTCAACCGGATCGCCGCGCTGTACTCGGCGGCCCACGAGGACCGCGTCCCCGAGCCACCCACCGCCGCCGACCTGCACGACCTCTACCAGTCGGATCTCGACTACCGCGGTTCGAACCGGTACGCGAGCGACCGGGACTACTGGATCGGGCGGGTCGCCGGGCTCGAGGACGGATCGACCCTGGCGCGGCGGGCGGTGCCGACCGCCGCGCGCAGCACCCTCGAGAGTGTCGCCCTGCCCGACGACCTGGTCGCCCGGTTGACCGACGCCGATGCCACGAGCGGATCCTCGGCCGCCGCGACGGTGGTCGCGGCGGCCGCGTGCTATCTCTCCCGGCTGACCGGCCGCGCCGACGTGATGCTCAATCTGCCGGTGTTCGCGCGCACCACCGCGGCGGCGAAACGCTCCGGCGGCATGCTCGTCAACACCGCACCGCTGCACATCCGTCTCGAGGACGACGACACCCGCGCCGACCTGGTGCAGCGGGCCCAGCTGGAACTGACCGGTGCGCTGCGCCACCAGCGGTTCAGCCTCGAGGACCTCCGCCGCGAGACCGGCACCGCCGGCCGGGCCCACAGCTACGGCGGACCGATGATCAACGTGATGCTCTTCCGGCAGGAGATCACCCTGGGCCCGGTCCGCGGCGAGTTCCACATCATGACCTCGGGTCCGGTCGACGACCTGCTGGTCAACATCTACCAGAGCGGCACCCCCGCGCGGACGTTCCTCGACTTCCGCGGCAACCCCAACCAGTACGAGCCGGACGAGCTGCGCGCACACCACGGCAGCTTCGTCGAACTGCTCGCCGAGTTCCTGCGGGCCGACCCGGACACGCCGGTCGCCCGCATCCATCGCGCGACCGCCGCCGTCGCCGAGCGCCTGCGGCGCGATGCCGACGTCGAGCGGTTCTGGCGTGCCGCCCTGGCCGGGGCGCCCGAGCACCTCGAGCTGCCTGCCGACCGCCGCCGCACCGGCCCGCGCGCCCCCACCGCCGCCCACCTCGAGGTGCCGGTCCCCGCCGCGCTCGGGGACCGGCACGTCGAGCTCGCCCGGCGTCACGGCGCCACCTCCACCGAACTACTGCACGCCGCCGTCGCGGTGCTCGTCGGCCGGCTCACCGCCGGCACCGACACTCTCGTCGGCGTCCCCGGCCCCGCCGGGGTGCTGCCGCTGCGGGTGCAGCTCGACGAGAGCGAGCCGTTCGCCGCGCTCCTCGGCCGGGTCACGGCGATACACGCCGCCGCGACCGCCCACGCCGACGTGCCGGCGGACCGGCTCGCCCGGACCTTCGACGGGCGGCACGTGCCGACCCTGCCGGTGCTGCTCGACAGCGGCGAGCCCGCCGAGGGCGGCGGGCTCGCACACGCCGAAGTCGCGGTGCACACCGCGACCGGCCCCGAGGGCACCCGCCTGAGGTGTACGTACGCCGCCGACCTTTTCGACGCCGATACGGCACGATCGTTCTGCGAACGTTTGCTGCGGATCCTCGACGCCGTCACCGCCGACCCGACGGCACCGATCGGGGACGTCGACATCGTCTTCCCCGACGAAGCCGCGGAGCTGAGCCCGGTCCGCGGACTGCCCGGCTCGTCCCCGCAGCTGTGGCCCGAGATCCTCGCCTCCGTGGCCGCGCACGTGCCCGACGCGACGGCCCTGGAATTCGAGGGCCGCACGATGACGTACGGGGAGCTCGACGCCTGGTCCAACCGGGTCGCCCGGGTGCTGATCGACGCCGGCGCCGGCCCGGAGACGTTCGTTGCCCTCGGCATCGCCCGGTCCCTCGAATCCGTGGCCGCGATCTGGGCGGTGGCCAAGTCCGGCGCCGCGTACATGCCGGTCGACCCCGCCTACCCGGCCGAGCGGATCGAGTACATGCTCGCCGACTCCGGAGCCGTCCTCGGCGTGACCACCACCGCCCACCGCGACGGCTTGCCCGCCGACGTGCCGTGGCTGGTGCTCGACGACGCGGAGTTCGTCGCGGCGCTGGACTCGGTCTCCGACGGGCCGCTGTCGGACCTCGACCGTCACGGCGCGCTGCATTTCGACCATCCCGCCTACCTGATCTACACCTCCGGGTCCACCGGCCGCCCGAAGGGCGTGGTGGTGCCGCACCGCGGGCTGGCGAACCTGTGCGCCGAACTGCACGGCCGGCACAGCCCCACCCCGCACTCGCGGGTCTCGCACTTCTCGTCGCCGAGCTTCGACGCCTCGGTGTACGAGTACATGACCGCGTTCGCGATCGGCGCCACCCTCGTCGTGGTGCCCCCGACGATCTACGGCGGCGAGGAACTGGCCCGCTTCTTCCGCGAGCAGCGCATCACCCACGCCTTCTCCACCCCCGCGGCGCTGGCCTCCGTCGATCCGGAGGGCGTCGCCGCCGAGTCGGTCACCGTCGCCGGCGACGCGTGCCCGCCCGAACTCGTCGCCCGCTGGTCCCGGGGCCGGCGGATGTTCAACGCGTACGGCCCGACCGAGTGCACGATCGTCGTCAACATCTGCGGTCCGCTCGCGCCGGCCCCCACGATCCCGATCGGCACCCCCGTGCGCGGCACGCACGAGGTCGTCCTGGACTCCCGGCTGCGGCCGGTGCCGATCGGCGTCGCCGGCGAGCTGTACATTGCCGGCCCGGGTATCACCCGCGGCTACCGCGGCAAGCCCGGGCTCAGCGCCGGCCGGTTCGTCGCCGACCCGTTCGGCGCGCCGGGGGAGCGGATGTACCGCACCGGCGACGTGGTGCGCTGGCGGCGCGACGGCGCCCTCGAATACCTCGGCCGGTCCGACTTCCAGGTCAAGGTCCGCGGCTTCCGCATCGAACTCGGCGAGATCGACGCGGTCCTGACCGCCCACGAGGACGTCGCGTTCGCGGTGACGATCGGGCACACCGCCCCGTCCGGCGACACCGTGCTGGTGTCCTACGTGCTGCCCGCGACCGGGCGCACCGCCGAACCCGCCACCCTCACCGCGCACCTGTCGCGGAGCCTGCCGGCGCACATGGTGCCCACGGCGATCGTCGTCCTCGACGAGATCCCGCTCACCCCGGTCGGCAAGCTCGACCGCCGCGCCCTGCCCGTGCCCGTGTTCGCGGCGGACGGCACCACCTACGTCGCGCCGTCCACCGACGCCGAGAGGACGGTGGCGCGGGTGTTCGCCGAGCTCCTCGGCGTCGACCGCGTCGGTCTCGACGACAGCTTCTTCGACCTCGGCGGAAACTCGCTGATCGCCACCCGTGTCGTTGCCCGCATCAACGCCGCCCTCGGCACCGACCTGGGGGTCCGGGCACTGTTCGAGGCCCCCACGGTGCGGACCCTCGCCGCCCTCACCGCCGACGTCGGCACGGGCACCCGGGTGCCGCTGGTCGCCGGGCCCCGTCCGGGGGTGCTGCCGGTCTCCGCGGCCCAGCAGCGGATGTGGTTCGTCAACCAGCTCGACACCGCCTCGCCGGCCTACAACATCCCGATGGCGATCCGGCTGCGCGGCCGGCTCGACCGGGACGCGCTCGTCACCGCCGTCACCGATGTGCTCGCCCGCCACGAGGCGCTGCGCACCGAGTTCCCGGCCACGGCCGACGGTCCCGTCCAGCGGATCCGCCCGGTCGAGCAGGTGCGCCTCGATCTCACCGCGACGACCGTCGCCGCCGAGGAGCTGCCGCAGCGTCTGGCCGCCGAGGTCACGGCCGGGTTCGACGTGGCGGTGCAGGTGCCGGTGCGGGCGCGGTTGTTCGCGCTCGGCGACGGGGAGCACGTGCTGGTGTTCGTGGTGCATCACATCGCGGCGGACGGGGCGTCGATGGCGCCGCTGGCCCGGGATCTGATGACCGCGTACGCCGCCCGCACCGGCGGCCGCGCCCCCGACTGGACGCCCCTGGAGGTGCAGTACGCCGACTACGCGCTGTGGCAGCGGCAGGTCCTCGGCGATCCGGCCGACCCGGATTCGCTCGCCGCCGCCCAGCTGCGGTACTGGCGCGAAACCCTTTCCGGCGCACCGGAAGTGCTGGCGTTGCCCACCGACCGGCCCCGCCCGCCGCAGCAGTCGTTCCGCGGCGCCACCGTCCGCTTCGAGGTCGGCGCCGAACTGTACCGGGCGGTCGGCGACCTGGCCCGCACGCACGGCGCCACCCCGTTCATCACGGTGCACGCGGCCCTGGCGGTGCTGCTGGCCCGGCTCTCGGGCAGCGACGACGTCACCGTCGGCACCCCGGTCTCCGGTCGCGGCGACCGCGCCCTCGACGATCTGGTCGGCATGTTCGTCAACACCGTCGTCCTGCGCACCCCCGTCACCGCACAGCACACCTTCGCCGAGCACCTGACCCACATCCGCGACCGCGACGTCGACGCCCTCGCCCACGCCGACCTGCCGTTCGACGCCCTCGTCGACGCCGTCACCGACCACCGATCCGAGGCCTACGCGCCCCTGTTCCAGGTGATGCTGGCCTTCCAGAACACCGAGTCCGCCCACTTGCGGCTGCCCGACCTGACCGTCGACGTCTCCGAAATCGACACCGGCACCACCAAATTCGACCTGCACCTGATGCTGGCCGAGGTCCCCGGCGACGACGGCGCCCCCGCCGCCCTCACCGGCGCCCTGTCCTACGCGACCGACCTGTTCGACGCCGGCACCGTCACCGCCCTCGCCGACCGCTTCGTGCGGCTGCTCACCGCCGTGACCACCACCCCGCACGTGCCCGTCGGCGACCTCGACCTGCTCGAGCCGGGCGAACGCGAGCTGATCCTGCGGCGCTGGAACGCCACCGACGCCCCCCGCGGCCCGCACACCCTCGCCGACCTGTTCGCCCGGCAGGCCGCCCGCACCCCCGACGCCGTCGCCGTCGTCTTCGGCGACGAGGCCCTGACCTACGCCGAGTTCGATGCCCGCACCAACCGGCTCGCCCGGCGGCTGATCGCCGAGGGCGTCGGCCCGGACCGCCTCGTCGGGCTCGCGATGCGCCGCTCGATCGAGCTGCTCGTCGGGATGTACGCGGTGATCAAGGCTGGTGGCGCCTACCTGCCGCTCGACCCCGACCACCCCGCCGACCGGCTCGAATACGTTCTGGGCAACGCCCGTCCGGTGTGCGTGCTCACCACCGCCGCCGACCGGACGGCGCTGCCCACCCCGGCCCCGATCCTCGAGGTCGATCGCCTCGACCGGACCGGCGCCTCCGACGCCCCCGTCGCCCCGGAGGAGCGCGCCGCCCCGCTGACGGGGGACCACCTCGCCTACGTGCTGTACACCTCCGGCTCCACCGGCCGGCCCAAGGGTGTCGCGGTCGCTCACGCCGCGATCGTCAACCGGTTGCGGTGGATGCAGCACGCCTACCCGCTCACCGCCGAGGACACCGTCCTGCAGAAGACACCGTTCACGTTCGACGTGTCGGTGTGGGAGTTCTTCTGGCCGCTGCAGACCGGGGCGCGCCTCGTCGTCGCCGCACCCGACGGGCACCGCGATCCCGCCTACCTCACCGCCGTCGTCGAGCAGCAGCACGTCACCGTGGCGCACTTCGTGCCGTCCATGCTCGCGGTGTTCGTCGCCGCCACCGACCCGGCCCGCTGCACGTCGCTGCGGTTGCTGTTCTGCAGCGGCGAGGCGCTGCCCCCGGCCACGGTCGCCGCCGCCCACGCCGCGTTCCCCACGGCGGACCTGCACAACCTGTACGGGCCCACCGAGGCCGCCGTCGACGTCACGTTCTGGGCCTGCACCGCCGACGACGTCGACGTCGTCCCGATCGGCGCCCCGGTGTGGAACACCCGCGTCCACGTCCTCGATGCGCGGCTGCACCCGGTTCCCGTCGGCGCCGTGGGGGAGCTGTACCTGTCCGGCATCCAGCTCGCCCGCGGCTATGTCGGGCGCGGCGACCTGACCGCCGACCGGTTCGTCGCCGATCCGTTCGGTCCGTCCGGCACCCGCATGTACCGCACCGGCGACCTCGTGTCCTGGCGCCGCGACGGCAATCTGATCTACCTGGGCCGCACCGATTTCCAAGTCAAGCTCCGGGGCCTGCGGATCGAGCTCGGTGAGATCGAGCAGGCGTTGCTCGCCGACCCGGCCGTCGCGCAGGCCGCGGTCGTGGTGCACCGGCACCCCGCCGGCGCCGCCGACGGCTCCGACGGGGTGCTCGTCGCGTACGTCGTGCCCGAACCCGGCCGGAACAGCGATACCGCGGCGAGCCGCGCATTCGATACCGCGGCCCTGCTCGGGGCCGCCGCGGCCCGGCTGCCCGGCTACATGGTGCCCGCCCACGTCGTCGTCCTCGATCGGTTCCCGCTCAACCCCAACGGCAAGCTCGACCGCAAGGCACTGCCCGCCCCGGACCTCATGGCCGTGCGGGCGGCGGAGCACGTCGCGCCGCGCACCCCGGTCGAGCAGGTCCTGGCCGAGGTCTTCGCCGGCCTGCTCGGGGTGGAGCGTCTCGGCGTGCACGACAGCTTCCTGGATCTGGGCGGCAACTCGCTGCTGGCCATGCGGCTGGCCGCGCGGATCGCCGCGGCGACCGGCACCGACGTGGGCGTGCGTGATCTGTTCGACGCGCCCACCGTCGCCGCCCTCGCCGAGCGGCTCCGCGACCGCGATGCCGCGGCGCGGCCCGCGCTGACCGCCGCCGCGACCCGGCCCCCCACGATCCCGCTGTCGCCGGCCCAGCAGCGCATGTGGTTCATCAACCAGTTCGACACGACCTCCCCGGCCTACAACATCGCCGTCGCGCTGCGTCTGACCGGGGAGCTGGACCTCGCGGCGCTGCGGGCCGCTGCCGCCGACGTCGCCGCGCGCCACGAGACGCTGCGCACCCGCTACCCGCTCACCGACGACGGCCCGATCCAGGTCGTGCTGCCGGTCGCGGTGGCGCAGCCCGACTTCACCGTCACCCGCGTCGAGACCGAGGACACGGTGCCCGCGCACATCGACCGGATCGTCGGCGCCGGGTTCGACGTCGCCACCGAGGTGCCGGTGCGGATCCGGCTGCTCACCCTCGCCGACACCGACCACGTGCTGGTCCTGGTCGTGCACCACATCGCCGCCGACGGGTTCTCGATGGGACCGCTGGGTCGGGATCTGATGACCGCGTACGCCGCCCGCGCCGGTGGTCACACCCCCGGCCGGTCGCCGCTGCCGGTGCAGTACGCCGACTACACGCTGTGGCAGCACACCGTGCTGGGCGACGAGTCCGATCCCGCCTCCACCGCCGCCCGGCAGCTCGCGTTCTGGCGCGACGCGCTGGCCGGGGCGCCGGAACTGCTCGAGCTGCCGTGGGACCGGCCCCGCCCGGTGCAGCAGTCCGGGCGCGGTGCCCGCGTGGCGTTCGAGATCGACGCCGACACCCACCGCGGCATGCTCGCGCTGGCCCGCGAGCACGACGCGTCGTTGTTCATGGTCGTGCATGCGGCGCTGGCGGTGCTGCTGGCCCGGCTGTCCACCAGCGACGACATCGTGGTCGGCACCCCCGTCGCCGGGCGCGGTGACCGCGCCCTCGACGATCTGGTCGGCATGTTCGTCAACACCGTGGTGCTGCGGGCCCGGGTGGACGAACGCGAACGGTTCGACTCGCTGTTGCGGCGGGTCCGTTCGGCGGACCTGGCGGCGTTCGGCCAGGCCGACGTCCCGTTCGAGCGGCTCGTCGAGGCCCTCGACCCGCCCCGGTCGACGTCCTACCCCCCGCTGTTCCAGGTGCTGCTCGAGTTCCAGGACATCGAGCGCCCCGAGATCGCGCTGCCGGGGGCGACGGCGCGGGTACTCGACCTCGATCCCGGCCTGTCCCCGTTCGACCTGCAGCTGTCGATCGCCGAGCGGCCCGGCGGCGGATCCGGCGTGCGGGCGGCGTTCACCTACGCCACCGACCTGTTCGACACGGACACGGTCGCCTCGTTCGCGGACCGGTTCGTGCGGATCCTCGACGCGGTCACCGCGGATGCGTCCGTGACGGTGGGGGACGTGGAGATCGTCACCCCGCGTGAGCTCGCCACCCTGGCCCCGGCGCGGGGCCGGCCCGCGGTTTCCCCGCAGCTGTGGCCCGAACTGCTGTCGTCGGTGGCGGCGATCGTGCCGGAGGCGGTCGCCCTGTCCTTCGAAGGCCGCACCGTCACCTACGGTGAGCTCGACGCCTGGTCCAACCGGCTCGCCCGCGTCCTCACGAGCCACGGGGTCGGACCGGAATCCTTTGTTGCCCTGGGAATTTCGCGTTCGATCGAGTCGGTCGCGGCGGTGTGGGCGGTGACCAAGTCCGGGGCGGCGTTCGTCCCCGTCGACCCCGGCTACCCGCCCGAGCGGATCGCCTACATGCTCGACGACTGCCGGGCCACCCTCGGCCTGACCACCACCGCCCACCGCGACGTGTGGCCCGCGGACGCGGTGTCGTGGCTGCTGCTCGACGACCCCGGCCTGCGCCGCCGCCTCGACGACGTCTCGCCCGCCCCGGTCACCGACGACGACCGCCGCACCCCGCTACGGTACGACCATCCGGCATACCTGATCTACACCTCCGGCTCGACCGGCCGCCCGAAGGGCGTCGTCGTCACCCACCGCGGCCTGACCAACCTCAACGCCGAAGTGCGCGAACACTTCTCGATCACCCATCGGGCCCGCGTCTCGCACCTGGCGTCGCCGAGCTTCGACGCGTCCCTCTTCGAGCTGACCAAGGCGTTCTGCGCCGGCGCCACCCTCGTCATCGTGCCGCCCAGCGTCTACGGCGGCGAGGAACTCGCCCGCATCCTGCGCGAGGAACGCATCACCCACGCGTTCGTCACCCCCACCGCCCTCGCGTCGCTCGATCCCGCGGGCCTCGACGAGCTGCGCGTGCTCGTCGTCGCCGGGGAGGCCTGCCCGCCGGAACTGGTCGACCGCTGGGCGCCGGGCCGCCACATGTACAACGGCTACGGCCCGTCCGAGGCCACCATCGAGACCAGCGTCAGCCCCGACATGCGCCCGGACACCACCGTCACCGTCGGTGGCCCCGCCATCGGCTTCCACGAGGTCGTCCTCGACGAACGGCTGCGGCCCGTCCCCATCGGGGTCGCCGGCGAGCTCTACATCGCCGGCGCCGGCCTGGCCCGCGGCTACCACCGCCGACCCGAGCTCACCGCGTCCCGGTTCGTCGCCGACCCGTTCGGGGCGCCGGGGGAGCGGATGTACCGCACCGGCGACGTGGTGCGCTGGCGCACCGACGGCACCGTGGAATACCTCGGCCGCTCCGACTTCCAGGTCAAGGTCCGCGGCTTCCGCATCGAACTCGGCGAGATCGACACCGCCCTCGCCGCTCACGACGACGTCGCCTTCGCGGTGACGATCGGGCACACCGCCCCGTCCGGCGACACCGCCCTGGTCGCCTACGTCCTGCCGGAGACCGGCCACCACGTCGATGCCGCCGCGCTGCGGGGGCACGTCGCCGGGCAGCTGCCGGCGCACATGGTGCCCGCCGCGATCGTCGTCCTCGACGAGATCCCGCTCACCCCGGTCGGCAAGCTCGACCGCCGCGCCCTGCCGGTACCCGACCTGTCGGCCACCGGCGAATACCGCGCCCCGGCCACCGACACCGAGGCCACCCTCGCCGACATCGTCGCCGAGGCCCTCGGCCACGAGAAGGTTTCCGTCGACGACAGCTTCTTCGACCTCGGCGGCAACTCGCTGATCGCCACCCGTGTCGTCGCCCGCATCAACGCCGCCCTCGGCACCGACGCCGGCGTGCGGGTGCTGTTCGAGGCCCCCACCGTGCGGACCCTCGCCGCCCGCATCCTCGACGACCACGCCGGTGGCACCCGCGTCCCCCTCACCGCGGGCCCGCGCCCCGACCGGATCCCGCTGTCCCCACCCCAGCAGCGGATGTGGTTCGTCAACCAGTTCGACACCGCCTCGGCCGCCTACAACATCCCGATGGCGATCCGGCTGACCGGCCGCCTCGACCGGGCGGCGCTCACCGCCGCCGTGCACGACCTGATCACCCGCCACGAAACCCTGCGCACCTGGTACCCGAACGAGAACACCGGCCCGGTGCAGCTGGTCACCGACCCCGCCCAGGCCACCCCCGACCTCGATCCGGTCCCGGTGTCCGCCGACGAGCTGCCGCAGCGTCTGGCCGCCGAGGTCACGGCCGGGTTCGACGTGGCGGTGCAGGTGCCGGTGCGGGCGCGGTTGTTCGCGCTCGGCGACGGGGAGCACGTGCTGGTGTTCGTGGTGCATCACATCGCGGCGGACGGGGCGTCGATGGCGCCGCTGGCCCGGGATCTGATGACCGCGTACGCCGCCCGCACCCGGGGACAGGAGCCGGCGTGGGCGCCGCTGCCGGTGCAGTACGCCGACTACGCGCTGTGGCAGCGGCAGGTCCTCGGCGATCCGGCCGACCCGGATTCGCTCGCCGCCCGGCAGCTCGAGTTCTGGCGCACCGCCCTGGCCGACCTGCCCGAGATCCTGTCCCTGCCCACCGACCGGCCCCGCCCGCCGCACCAGTCGTTCCGCGGCGCCACCGTCCGCTTCGACGTCGAGCCCGAGCTGCACCGCCGGCTCGCCGACCTCGCAGCCGCCCACGGCGCCACCGTGTTCATGGCCGTGCACGCCGCCCTCGCGGTGCTGCTGGCCCGGCTCTCCGGCAGCGACGACATCGCCGTGGGCACCCCCATCGCCGGCCGCGGGCACCGTGCCCTCGACGATCTGGTCGGCATGTTCGTCAACACCCTGGTGCTGCGCACCCCCGTCGCCCCCGGCCTGCCGTTCGCCGATCACCTCGAACGCACCCGCGAGGTCGACCTCGCCGCCTTCGGGCACGCCGACCTGCCCTTCGAGAGGCTCGTCGACGCCCTCGCCCCCACCCGCGCCACCGACCACGCCCCGCTCGTGCAGGTGGTCCTCGAATTCCAGAACAACGAACGCGCCCACCTCGCCCTGCCCGACCTGACCGTCGACGCCCTCGACGCCGACGCCCCCGTCGCCAAGTTCGACCTGCAGCTGACCATGGGGGAGAACCCGGCCGCCGGCACCGACCCCGCCGGCATGACCGGGGCCTTCACCTACGCCACCGACCTGTTCGACGCCGACACCGTCACCGCGTTCGCCGACCGGTTCCTGCGGGTCCTCACCGCCGTCACCGCCGACCCCGCCCGACCCGTCGGCGATCTCGACCTGCTCGACCCCGCCGAACGGCCCGCCGCCGCGCGACGCCCCGACCCCGACCGGCACGCCGAGACCCTCCCCGCCCTCTTCGCGCGGTCCGTCGCCGCAGCACCCGACACCGTCGCGATCACCGCCCCCACCGACCCGGCCACCCCGGCGCTGACCTACCGCGAACTCGCCGCGCGGGCCCGTCGCCTCGCCCGCGCCCTGATCACGCACGGCGCCGGACCCGACCGGCTCGTCGCCGTCGCCGTGCCCCGCTCGACCGACCTGATCGTCACGCTGCTCGCCGTCCTCGAGACCGGCGCCGGATACCTGCCCGTCGACGTGTCCTACCCGCCGGAACGGCTCGCGTTCCTCTTCGCCGACGCCCGGCCGGTCTGCATCGTCACCACCGGCGCCGACGCCGCCACCCTGCCCGCGGGGGACGCCCCGGTGCTGCTGCTCGACACCCAGGACACCGCCGCCCGGCTCGCGGAACTGCCCGACGGCCCGCTCACCGACGCCGACCGGCTCGGTGTGCTGCACCCCGACCACACCGCCTACGTCATCTACACCTCCGGCTCGACCGGCCGCCCCAAGGGCGTCGTCGTCCCGCACCGCAACGTCGTCACCCTCCTCGCCGAAACCCACGACAGGTTCGGATTCGACGAGCACGACGTGTGGACCATGTTCCACTCGTACGCCTTCGACTTCTCGGTGTGGGAACTGTGGGGCGCACTCGCCTACGGCGGCCGCCTCGTCGTCGTCGACCACCACACCGCCCGCTCCCCGGAGGCATTCCTCGACCTGCTGCGCCGCGAGCACGTCACCGTGCTCAACCAGACACCCACCGCGTTCTACCAGCTGATCGAGGCCGACCGCGCCGCCGGCGAGCACACCCTGTCGCTGCGCTACGTCGTCTTCGGCGGCGAAGCCCTCGACCTCGCCCAGCTCGAACGCTGGTACCGCCGCCACCCGGACACCGCGCCGGTGCTGGTGAACATGTACGGCATCACCGAGACCACCGTGCACGTGACCTTGCAGCCGCTGGACCGGCAGTTCGCCGCGACCGCCTCGGCCAGCGTCATCGGCGACGCCATTCCCGGCCTGACGGTGCACGTCCTCGACCGGCGGCTGCACCCGGTGCCGGCCGGCGTGATCGGCGAGATGTACGTCTCCGGCGGGCAGGCCGCCCGCGGCTATCTCGGCCGCCCCGCCCTGACCGCCGCGCGCTTCGTCGCCGACCCGTTCGGCGGGCCCGGCGCCCGCCTGTACCGCACCGGCGACCTCGCCCGCCGGCGCCGCGACGGCCGGCTCGAATACGTCGGCCGCAGCGACTTCCAGGTGCAGCTGCACGGTTTCCGCATCGAGCTGGGGGAGGTGGAGGCGGCGCTGCTGCGCTGCCCCGGCGTCGCCCGCGCCGTCGTGGTGCTCCACCGCGACGACCGCGCCGCCGACCGCCTCGTCGGGTACGTGGTTCCGGAGACCGCCGCGACCGTGGATGTGGCCGCCACGCTGAACCGGGTCGCCGGTGACCTCGCCGCCTACATGGTCCCGGCCACTCTCGTCGTCCTCGACACCCTGCCGGTCACGGCCACCGGCAAGCTCGACCGCAAGGCCCTGCCCGACCCCGACTTCGGGGCGCTGGCCACCGAGACCCGTGCCCCCGCCGGCCACCTCGAAAAGCAGCTCGTCGAGCTGTTCGCGCAGGTCCTCGGCCTCGAGACGGTCGGAGTGGACGACTCGTTCTTCGCGCTCGGCGGCGACAGCATCATGTCCATCCAGCTGGTCTCGCGCGCCCGGGCCGCCGGGATCGAGCTGACCCCTCGGGATGTGTTCGAACGCAAGACCCCCGCCGCGCTCGCCGCCGTCGCCACCCTCGGCGACGGCCCGGCCGTCCTCGCCGAACTGCCCGGCCGCGGCGTCGGCCCCGTGCCCCTGACCCCGATCGTGCGGTGGATGCTCGAACGCGGCGGCAGCATCGACCGCTACTCCCAGGCCGCGCTGCTGCGGCTGCCCGCCGGCCTGGACCGCGTCACCCTCGCGGCCACGCTGCAGACGGTGCTGGACCGGCACGACATGCTCCGCGCCCGCCTCGTCCCCGACGTGGACGACCCCGCCGGGGTCGGCCTGCAGGTCCGCGGTCCCGGCGCGGTCACCGCCGACACGCTCATCCACCGCGTCCCCGTCACCACCGCCGCCGACACCGACGACTTCTTCGCCCTCGCCGCCGCCGAACTCGACGCCGCCGCCGACCGGCTCGACACCGCCGCCGGAATCCTGCTGCAGGCGGTGTGGTTCGACGCCGCCGCCGGCTCCGGGCGTCTGCTGCTGGTCGTACACCACCTCGCCGTCGACGGCGTGTCCTGGCGCATCCTCGTTCCCGACCTCGCGGCCGCGTGGGCCGCCGCCCTCCACGGCACCGCGGTCGAGGAGCCCCCCGCCGGCACCTCCGTGCGGCGCTGGGCGCACGCCCTCGTCGAGGCCGCGCACCGGTCCGACCGCGTCGCCGAACTCGACCGCTGGACCGCGAGCCTCGACGGTGACGACCCGCTGCTCGGGGACCGTCCCCTCGACCCGGTCGTCGACACCAACGCCACGGTCCGCACCGTCTCCACCGACCTGCCCGCCGACGTCACCGCCGCGCTGCTGACCGCGGTGCCCGGCGCCTTCCACGGCACCGTCAACGACGGCCTGCTCACCGCCCTGGCACTGGCGGTCACCGCCTGGCGCCGCGACCACGGCACCGACGTGGACGACGTGCTGGTCGGCCTCGAGGGACACGGCCGGGAGACCGCCGTCGCCCCGGGCGCGGACCTGTCCCACACCGTCGGCTGGTTCACCACCATCCATCCGGTCCGGCTCGACCTGAGCGGTGTCGACCTGCCGGACGCGCTGCGCGGCGGCGACGCCGCCGGTGCCGCGATCAAGGCCGTGAAGGAACAGCTCGCCGCCGTCCCCGACCACGGCCTCGGGTTCGGCCTGCTGCGCTACCTCAACGCCGGCACCGCCGTCCGGCTGCGGACCCGCCCCGCCCCGCAGATCAGCTTCAACTACCTCGGCCGCCTCACCCCGGCCCTCACCGAAGCGGACACCCCGTGGCTGCCGGTGGACGCCTTCGACCGTGGCGGCGCCCAGAGCCCGGACATGCCGGCCGCCGCCGCCGTCGACATCAACGCCGTCACCGTGTCCACCCCCGACGGGCCGGTGCTGCGCGCCACCTTCTCCTACCCGCAGCACCTGCTCGCCGACGCCGACGTCGTCGCCCTCACCGACCGGTGGGCGGCCGCGGCCGCCGCCCTGGCCCGGCATGCCCGCGACCCGCACGCCGGCGGCCTGACCCCGTCCGACGTGCCCCTCGTCGCCCTCGACCAGCCCACCCTCGACCGCCTCGAACGCCACTACCGGGCGGCCGGGCACGACACCGGCCTGGCCACCGTGTGGCCCGTCGCCCCGCTGCAGGCGGGGTTGCTGTTCCACGCCCTGCTTTCCGCGCAGTCCGCCGACGCCTACGTCGTGCAACTCGTCCTCGACCTGCACGGCACCGTCGACCCGGACCGGCTGCGCCGCGCCGCGCAGGTGCTGCTCGACCGGCACCCCAACCTGCGGGCCGCGTTCGCCGACGACGGCTCCGGCGGCTTCGTCCAGGTCGTCCCCGCCCGCGTCGAACTGCCCTGGACGGTGCTGGACCTGACCGGCCTCGACGATCCGGACCGTCAGGCGGCGCGCCTGCTCGACGAGGACCGCCGCACCCGATTCGACACCGCCGTCGCCCCGCTGCTGCGCGCCACCCTCGTCCGGGTCGCCGCCGACCGGTACCGGCTGGCCCTGACCAATCACCACATCCTGCTCGACGGCTGGTCCACGCCGCTGCTGGTCAAGGACCTGCTGCTGCTGTACGCCACCGACGGCGACACCGCCGCCCTCGACCGGCCCCGCAGCTACGGCGACTATCTGCAGTGGCTGGCCGGGCAGGACCCCGACACCGCCGCGGACGCCTGGGCCCACACCCTCGCCGGTCTCGACGAGCCCACCCTGCTCGCCCCCGCGCACCGCCCCGGCCGCACCGCCGCGGTCTCGCAGGACCTCGACCTGGACCTGCCGTCCGGTCTCGCCGCGCGCCTCGACGCCGTCGCCACCGACCGCGGCGTGACCGTCAACACCGTGGTGCAGACCGCGTGGGCGCTCGTGCTCGGCGCGCTGACCGGCCGCCACGACGTCGTCTTCGGCGCCACCGTCTCCGGCCGACCCCCACAGGTCGCCGGCATCGAGTCGATGGTCGGGCTGTTCATCAACACCGTCCCCGTCCGGGTCACCGTGCGGCCCGCCGAGACCCTCGGCGCCCTGCTCGACCGGGTGCAGGCCGAGCAGGCGGCCATGCTCGACCACCACCACATCGGTCTGAGCGCCATCGAACGCCGCGTCGGCGCCGCCGCCGGCTTCGACACCCTCACCGTGTTCGAGTCCTACCCGGTGGACCGGGCCGGGCTGACCGAGGACACCGACATCGCCGGGATGCGGGTGGCCGGCATCAGCGGCCACGACGCCGCGCACTACCCGCTGAGCATCGTCGCGCACCCGGCCGGCACCGGCGACACCGCGACCCTGCACCTGCGGCTGAAGTACCTGCCCGAGGTGTTCGACCGCCCGGCCGTCGAGACCGTCGCCCGCCGCATCGAGCGGGCCCTGACCACCCTGGCCACCGATCTCGACGCCCCGGCCGCGGCCGTCGACGTGCTCCTCGACGACGAACGCGCCGTCCTCGCCCCGGTCCGCGGTCCCGCCGGCGGCACCACCCGCACCCTGCCGGAGCTGTTCACCGCGACCGCCGCCGCCCATCCGGACGCCGTCGCGATCGTCGACGGCGCCGCCCGGTGGACCTACCGCCGGCTCGACGAATGGTCCACCCGCGCCGCCCGCGTCCTGCTCGACCTCGGCGTGGGTCCGGAAACCTTCGTGGCCCTGGGGATTTCGCGATCGTTGCACTCGGTGGCCGCGATGTGGGCGGTCACCAAGACCGGCGCCGCGTTCGTGCCCGTCGACCCGAACTATCCCACCGACCGCATCGCCTTCATGCTCGCCGACAGCGGCGCCACCCTCGGCGTGACCACCGCCGCGCACCGCGACACGCTGCCGGACACCGCCCGCTGGCTCACCGTCGACACCGACGCCTTCGCCGCCCGGCTCGCCGACGCCTCGACCGACCCGATCGGCGACGCCGACCGCCGCAGCCCGCTGCGCCTGGACCACCCCGCCTACCTCATCTACACCTCCGGCTCCACCGGCCGCCCGAAGGGCGTGGTGACCACCCACCGCAGCCTCGAGAACTTCGCCCTCGACCAGCGCAGCCGGTTCGGCGCCGGCCCCGGCGCGACCGTCATGCACTTCTCCTCGCCGAGCTTCGACGCCTCGATCTTCGAATACCTGCTCGCGTTCGGTTCCGGTGCCACCCTGGCGGTCGTACCGCCCACCGTGTACGGCGGCGACGAACTCGCCCGCGTCCTACGCGCGCACGGCGTCACCCACGGCTTCATCACCCCCGCCGCCCTGGCCTCCCTGCCCCCCGACAACCTCGACGCCTTCGCCGAGCTCGCCGTCGGCGGCGAGGCATGGCCGTCGGAACTGCGCGACACCTGGGCGCCCGGCCGGCGCCTGGTCAACGCCTACGGCCCCACCGAAACCACGATCATGGCCGCCATCAGCGCCCCGATGACCGTCGCCGGCCCCATCACACTCGGCGGCCCGCTGCGCGGCGTCCGCGCCCTCGTCCTCGACGCCGCCCTGCGCCCCGTGCCCGCCGGTGTCGCGGGCGAGCTGTACCTCGGCGGCCTCGGCCTGGCCCGCGGCTACCACGCCCGCCCCGACCTGACGGCCGGCCGGTTCGTCGCGGATCCGTTCGGGGCGCCGGGGGAGCGGCTGTACCGCACCGGCGACGTGGTGCGCTGGACCGACGCCCTCGAACTCGAATACGTGGGCCGCTCCGACTTCCAGGTCAAGGTCCGCGGCTTCCGCATCGAACTCGGCGAGATCGACGCCGCGATGTGCAGCCACCCGGGCGTCGCATTCGCCGCGACCCTCGGCCACACCGCCCCGTCGGGGGAGACCGTGCTCGTCGCCTACGTCCTGCCCACCCCCGGACACGACATCGACGCCGACGCCCTGCGCGCGCACGTCGGCGACCGGCTGCCGGCGCACATGGTGCCCACCGCGGTCGTCGTCCTCGACGAGATCCCCCTCACCCCGGTCGGCAAGCTCGACCGCCGCGCCCTGCCCGCACCGGACCTGTCCGGCGGCAGCGGCGACTACGTCCCACCCGCCGACGCACTCGAAACCGCCGTCGCCGGGGTGTTCGCCGACGTCCTCGGCGTCGACCGGGTCTCGGTCACCGACAGCTTCTTCGACATCGGCGGCAACTCCCTCGTCGCGACCCGCGCCGCCTCCCGCCTCGGCGCCGCCCTCGGGGTCGACCTCGGGGTGCGGGCCCTGTTCGAGGCCCCCACCGTCCGCGCCCTCGCCGCCCGCCTCGCCGAAACCCCGGGCGCCGAACCCGCCATCGGCACCGGACCGGCCCGGCGCCCGCGTCCCGACCGCATCCCGCTGTCCCCGGCCCAGCAGCGCATGTGGTTCGTCAACCAGTTCGACACCAGCTCCCCGGCCTACAACATCCCGCTCGCGATCCGGCTGACCGGCCATCTGTCCGTCGCCGCGCTCGACACCGCCGTCCGCGACGTCCTGGCCCGGCACGAGAGCCTGCGTACCGTCTACCCGGCCGGCCCCACCGGGCCCGTGCAGCGGATCCTCGACGCCGACGACGTCGGCCTCACCGTCGACGTCGTGCCCGCCACCGAGGACACCGTCGTCGCCGCCGCCGGAGAGTTCGCCGCCACCGGATTCGACGTCACCGTCGACGTGCCGCTACGGGCGCGGGTGTACACCCTCGGCCGCGACGACCATCTCGCCGTCCTCGTCGTGCACCACATCGCCGCCGACGGCTTCTCCACCGCCCCCCTGGCCCGCGACCTGATGACCGCCTACCAAGCCCGCACCCGCGGCGACGCCCCCGCCTGGGCGCCGCTCGAGGTGCAGTACGCCGACTACACCCTCTGGCAGCTCGGCCGTCTCGGCGACGCCGACACCCCCGGCTCCCTCGCCGCCACCCAGCTCGACTACTGGCGCACCACCCTCGCCGACCTGCCCGAGGTCCTCACCCTCCCCGCCGACCGGCCGCGGCCCGCGCAACGGTCCTTCCGCGGCGACGTCGTCCGCTTCCCGATCGACGCCGCCCTGCACGACCGCCTGACCCGCCTCGCCCACGCCCACGGCGCCACCGTGTTCATGGCCGTGCACGCCGCCCTCGCGGTGCTGCTGGCCCGGCTCTCCGGCAGCGACGACATCGCCGTGGGCACCCCCATCGCCGGCCGCGGGCACCGTGCCCTCGACGACGTCGTCGGCATGTTCGTCAACACCCTCGTGCTGCGCACCCGCGTCCCCGGGCAGATCACCTACACCGACCTGCTCACCGACGTCACCACCACCGACCTCGACGCCTTCGCCCACGCCGACGTCCCCTTCGAACAGGTCGTCGACGCCGTCGACCCCGCCCGCTCCACCGCCCACGCGCCGCTGTTCCAGGTCTCCCTCGAATTCCAGAACACCGAACGCCCCCGCCTGGAACTGCCGCACCTGACCGTCACCGGCCTGCCCCTGGATCCGAAGGTGGCCAACTTCGACCTCGAACTGTTGCTCGGCGAGAACCACGACGACACCGGCGCCCCCACCGGCTTCGACGCCGCCCTCGTCTACGCCACCGACCTGTTCGACGCCGACACCGTCGCCGCCGTCGCCGACCGGTTCGTCCGCCTCCTCGACGCCGTCACCGGCGCCCCCGACACCCCCGTCGGCGACCTCGACCTCGTCACCGCCGACGAGACCCGCGCCCTGGTCCCCGCGCACGGCCCGCACACCCTCGGCACCCGGCTGTGGCCACAGATCCTCGCCGACGCCGTCGCCGTCGATCCCGACGCCCTCGCCGTCGTCGACGGGCCCCGCCGCGCCACCTACCGCGATCTCGACGCCCACTCGAGCCGCCTCGCCCGGATGCTCGTCGACTACGGCGTCGGCCCCGAGACCGTCGTCGCCCTCGGCCTGCCCCGCAGCCTCGACTCCGTGACCGCGCTGTGGGCCGTGACCAAGACCGGCGCCGCCTTCGTGCCCGTCGACCCGAGCTACCCCCGGGACCGCATCGAATACATGCTCGCCGACAGCGGCGCCGCCCTCGGCCTCACCGTCACCGCCCACCGCGACGGGCTGCCCGCCACCGTGCCGTGGTTCGCCCTCGACTCCGCCACCACCGTCGCCGAACTCGCGCCGTACCCGCCCGAACCCCCGACCGACACCGACCGCACCGCGCCCCTCGAACCCGACCATCCCGCCTACCTGATCTACACCTCCGGTTCGACCGGCCGGCCCAAGGGCGTCGTGCTCACCCACCGCGGCCTGTCCGACCTCGCCGTCGAGGAACACCTCCACCTCGACGTCCGGCCCGGCAGCCGCGTCTCGCACCTGGCCTCACCGAGCTTCGACGCCTCGGTGTTCGAACAGATGATGGCCCTCTCGGCCGGCGCCACCCTCGTGATCGTGCCCCCGACCGTGTACGGCGGCGACGAACTCGCCGACGTCCTGCACACCGAACAGGTCACCCACGCGTTCATCACGCCCACCGCGCTGGCCTCCCTCGACCCGGACGCCGTCGACAGCCTGGAGGTGCTCCTCGTCGCCGGCGAGGCGTGCCCACCCGAACTCGTCGCCCGCTGGGCCCCCGGCCGCCGCATGGTCGACGCCTACGGCCCCACCGAGGCGACCATCATGACCTCCATCAGCGACCCCCTGACCCCGGGCGAACCCGTCACCATCGGCCGGCCGACCCGCGCCTTCCACGCCGTCGTCCTCGACACCCGGCTGCGCCCCGTGCCCGTCGGCGTCGCCGGCGAACTGTATGTCGCCGGGCCGGGCCTCGCGCGCGGCTACCACGCCCGACCCGACCTGACCGCCGCGCGCTTCGTCGCCGACCCGTTCGGGGTGCCGGGGGAGCGGATGTACCGCACCGGCGACGTCGTGCGCTGGACCAAGGAGCACGACCTCGAGTACGTCGGCCGCTCCGACTTCCAGGTCAAGGTCCGCGGCTTCCGCATCGAACTCGCCGAGATCGACGCCGCACTCACCGGACACCGGGACGTGGCGTTCGCCCACACCATCGGCCACACCGCCCCGTCGGGGGAGACCGTCCTCGTCTCCTACGTGCTGCCCGCCCCCGGCACCGCCCCCGGCCCCGCCGACATCAGAGAGCATGTGTCGCAACACCTTCCGGCGCACATGGTGCCCACGGCCGTGATCGTGCTCGACAGGATCCCGCTCACGCCCGCCGGCAAACTGGACCGGCGCGCCCTGCCGGAGCCGGACTTCTCGGCGCTCGGCGGCGCCTACCGCGCCCCGGCCACGGACCTCGAGCGCACCGTGGTGGGGGTGTTCGTCGAGCATCTCGGCCTCGACCGGGTCTCGGTCGACGACAACTTCTTCGACCTCGGCGGCACCTCGCTGCTCGCCACCCGGATGCTGCCGGCGCTCGGCGAACGTCTCGGCCGTCCGGTCCCGCTGCAGTCGATCTTCGTCCATCCGACCCCCGCCGGCCTCGCCGCCCACCTCGGCGGCCCGCAGGAACGCACCGGCATCGACGAGGCCCTGCAGGTGCTCGTGCCGCTACGTGAAGGCACCGGCGCACCGCTGTTCTGCCTCCACCCGGCCGCCGGCCTGTCGTGGGCGTACGCGCCGCTCGCACAACGCATCGGCGGCGACCGGCCGGTCTACGGGCTGCAGCTGCCCACACTCAGCGGCGGCCCCGCCCCGGAGTCCGTCACCGCGCTGGCCCAGCGGTACGTCGAGGAGATCCGGCGCATCCAGCCCCACGGCCCCTACCACCTGCTCGGCTGGTCGCTCGGCGGCGTCGTCGCCCACGCGGTCGCCGTGGACCTGCGCCGGGCGGGGGAGCGCGTGGACACCCTGGCCCTGCTCGACAGCCACCTCAGCGTCCGGGGCGCCGGGTCGGTCGGGGTCCGCGACATGCTCCGCGACCTCGGCGTGCCGGTCGACGCCGAGCAGGACCCGACCTACGACCAGGCGTCGGCGCTCCTCGACGCCGCGCTCGGCGGCGGCACCGGCCTGACCGCCGCGCACCTCGAGCGGATCCACCGCGGCTCGGCCGCCGCGTTGCGGGCCGCCCGCCGGCACACGCCCGCCACCTTCGACGGGGACGTGCTGTTCTTCACCGCCACCCGGTCCGCGGCACCGGCGCCGGCGGTCGCGGCCTGGCACAACGTGGTGTCGGGGGAGATCCACCAGTACCGGATCGACTGCGACCACCACGAGATGGTGGCCCCGCACGCGGTCGAGGCGATCGTGCGGGTCCTGTCGGCGCGGCTGGCGGACACCGCGATCACCGGCGCGGGCCCGCGGGGCTGAGACCACCGCCCGGCACATCGGGGCGGACCGGATCGACCTCCCGGTCCATAACGTCAGAAGGCGACCGCGCTTGCGCGGCCGCCACGTCCCGGCGATCTCGCCCTCGATGAGCACTGCGCGCGGCCCTGACGAGCTGCCGCCGGCCCCTCCGGTCATATATCCGATCCGGCGCGTCGACCCAGAACAGGTCGGCACGCGGCGGGGACGTGGGGTCTGCGACCGATCACCGCCCGAGCGGGCTGTAGAAGACCAACCCGTTGCCCTTGTTGTCGTACACCACGGCGCGGCGCTCGTGCGCGTCGTCGTACGGGCCCTTCACGATGCCGCCGCCGGCTTCTTCGATGGCCTTCGCGGCGGCGTCCACGTCGGCGGTCTTGATGCCGACGACCACCTGGCCGTGGATCGGATGGTCGATTGCGGTCGCGAGTGCGAGGGTGACCCCGCCACCGTCGAGGGCCGCGAAATGAGCGCCGTCGCGGAACTTCAACGCCATGCCCAGGGTCTCGCTGTAGAACTTGATCGACTCGTCGAGATCGTCGGTCGACAGCACGATCATCTTCACTTCATGGCCGCTCACGAAAGTCCTCCTTCGGCGAATGTCCGGAAAGCCTAACGGGATCGACACCAGGGCAGCGAGAGTCGATCGTCCCTTCGAGCGCCGCCGGTCGACCCCTCCCAGTCCGATTTTTGTCACAGTGACGTATTAGGGTCGATGAATTTTGTGCGGCGCGAGGGGAGGGGAGGCGGTTCGAGGCCGGCGGTGTCGGCAGCGCCGCTGGTTACCATCGACGAGTGGACCGTGCCGCCAGACTCGTGCTCGCTGTCGACCGTCAGGGCGGCCGATGCCTGTGGTGCGGCAGACGGTTCGGGCCCCTGGTACCACCGACCACCGAACACCTCGTGCCGCGAGTCAAAGGCGGTCCCAGCATCGCCGCCAACGAGGCTGCCGCGTGCCCGCGGTGCAACGCGGATCGCGGACACATGGGCCCGATCGACTGGCTCGCACAGTGCCGACACCGACACGGATGGACCCCTCAGGCGAGTCTGCTGGCAACGCTGCTGACCGAGTTGAACCTCGAATTCGACAGCGCGGGTGGACATCGCCGCGCCAAGCGCTACCTGTCCGGCCAGCTGCGGCGTTGCCGACCCGGCGACCGCTGAGGGACGCTGACCGGGATTCACCCCAGCAATCGTCACTGTGACGAATTCCTTCGCGAGAGGCCCGCAGGGGGGCGAGGGCACGCCACGCCGGAGCACGTGGTCGATTGCTGATCCCGGGGTGGCATCCGGCCGCTCGGCGGCAGGCACGTCCGGGCTCTGGGCGGCGCGGTTCGGCAGCGAGCCCGCGATACAAAGTGCCCGACGTTGCGCCGCGACGCCGAAAGCCGAGCAGATGAACGTCGTCACGACGGGCAGGCTCGCGACATCCTCGACACCCGACCGGATCCCGCGTCGGCGAAAAGGCTGGTCACGGCCGGTACCCTTATTGCCGATAATCCACATTATGTCAACTAACGGATCGGAGAACTCCCCAGCCGGGATCGAATACAGTGCCGAGGTGGTCGACGCCCCGCGTCGCGACGGCGGAGGTGATCGAGCCGACGGCGGATTGGATCCGCTCCGGCAGCGACGCCCGCCGCCTCGGCAACGCCGGGAACGGCGGGAACGGCGGGCCGCCCCATGGAACGGCCGGTGCGCTGCTGCGACGTTCTTCGGCGCGACGGCCGATCGCCACATACGGGATCACGACGTCTCGCAGACGATCCGACCTGCCGTGAAGATATACCGCACGGACCCGTCCCGACGCCCCTGCGGCGCGCGACGTTCGGCATGGACGAGGCCTCCTCCCCGATGCCCGAGCACCCCGACGGCCGGGAATGTCCCGCGCCGCCGGCGACCGGCCGGCATGCCCGGCCCCACGGCGCACCGCGTCGATCCTCTCGTCGGGGTCGGCGCCGCACTCCTCGCCATTTATAATAACGATTATGATGGATAATCACCGTTATCCATCATGCGCGGCAGAGGTCGCGGCGGGTACGCTCCCCGGATGCCGGCGGAACGCCGCCGTGTGGGCAATCCCGGGGTCGCCGTCCTCCCTTGCGCCCCGGGCGCGACGAACCGGCCCGCCGTGCGGGCGAGCGCCGGGAAGGCAACCCTCGCGCTCGTCCCCGGGCGGCGATACGTCTCGCCCACCCCCTCCCGTCCCGGACCTCTCCCCGCACGGCACCCCCTTCCGCGTCGACGTAGATTCGGGTTCGACAGGTATGGTCGGTTCCGCCGGGCCGGCCCGGGGTACGGGAGGGACGTCGATGCGGCCGAGCGTGTGGTTGACCCCGGGCGAGCTGTCCGCCCGCTCCGGGGTGGCGGTGTCCGCGCTGCACTACTACGAGGCCCGCGGCCTGATCGACAGCAGGCGCACCTCCGGGAACCGGCGCACCTACCGGCGCGACACGCTGCGTCGCCTGGCGTTCATCCGGGTCGCCCAGGGCGTCGGAGTCTCCCTCGACGAGATCCGGGAGGCGCTCGATTCGTTGCCGGACAGCCGGGTGCCCACCGCCGCGGACTGGGCCCGGCTGTCGCGGCAGTGGCACGACCGGCTCACCGAGCGGATCGAGGCGCTCACCGCCCTGCGGGACAGTTTCACCGACTGCATCGGTTGCGGCTGCCTGAGCCTGGCCTCGTGTCCGCTGGCCAACCCCGGCGACGTGCTGGGAGCGCAGGGGCCGGGACCGCACCGGCTCGGCAGGTCCGTGCCCCGATAGGAGTCCGGCACCCGCGCCCCGCCTCGGGTCTCCACTCCCCTTTCCTGTTGTCACACCGTTCCCGTCGGTCCCGGATGTCACACTGGTATCGCACAGGTGTACGACCGGTACGTGAGGAGGGGCATGACGAGCCGGGTGGATCCGGGGTTGCTGGACTGGGTCGCCGCGTATCTCGAGACGTTGCAGACGGCGAAGCGGTCGGCGCACACCGTCAAGGCGTACCGACTGGATCTGCAGGCGGTGTGCGAGGAACTCGGCGTCAAGCTCTCGGTCGCCCCGGAGGACCTGTGCGTGCAGGACATCACGATCCGGGCGATGCGCTCGGCGTTCGCCGCGTTCGCGCGGGAGCGGCAACCGGCGTCGGTGCGGCGGGCCTGGTCGGTGTGGAACAGCTTCTGCAACTTCCTCGTCTCCGAGGGGGTGTCGGAGGGCAACCCGATGGCGTCGATCGCCCAGCCGAAGCGGCCGCAGCACACCCCGAAGTCGTTCACGCCCAAGGCGATCGGTCAACTCGTCGACACCCTCACCGTCGAGGCGCAGCGCCCCGCCGCCTCGGGCCGGGAGTGGCCTCAGCGCGATCTGGCGCTCATCGCGACCCTGTTGCTGACCGGCATCCGCTCGGAGGAGCTGATCCGCCTCGATCTCGGCAGCGTTCTCGGCGGCACCGAGGCGCCCGTGCTGCGGGTGATGGGCAAGGGATCGGTGGAACGGCGGATTCCGCTCGAGGAGAGCTGGACGGCGATCGTCTCCGGGTACCTCGAGGAGCGCTACACGCGGTTCCCCCCGTCCCAGCGGTCCCGGCGCGGCGACGACGAGACGCCGGCGGTGTGGGAGCGCTATCCCCCGTCCGATCCGTTGTTCGTCGGCGCCGACGGCCGGCGCATCACCCGCGGCACGCTGCAGTACCGGGTGCGGCGGATGTACCGGATGGCGGGCATCGAGGGTGAGCGCAAGCGGGGCGCCCTCGCGCACGCGCTGCGGCACACCTTCGCCACCAGTCTGGCCGACGGCGGCGCGACGATGGTGGAACTGCAGCAGTTGCTCGGACACCGGTCGCTGCAGACCGTGCAGATCTATACGTCGGCGACGGACGACGCGGTCCGGCACGCCGCGCGGCACAATCCGGTCTACGGGCTGCTCGACCGGCGCGAGTGAGGCCCGGCGCGCGGGGCCGGCCGGTGGCGGGACGCGTAAGCCTGTGGTGAGCGGGTATTGCTGACAGACTGGGGGCGGCGCGGGAGCCCCGTCGCTCGTCCCGCCACCGGTTGCCCGGTCGACCCGAGACATCGAGGAGCACGGAATGAGCATCCAGTCGGTTGAGCCACGTCGTCACCATGTCGTGGTGATCGGATCCGGATTCGGGGGCCTGTTCGCCACCAAGGCCCTCGCACGTGCCGACGTGGACGTCACCGTCGTCGCTCGGACCACGCACCACCTCTTCCAGCCGCTGCTGTACCAGGTGGCGACGGGCATCCTGTCGGTGGGCGACATCGCGCCCCCGACCCGCCTGGTGCTGCGCAAGCAGAAGAACGCGCAGGTGCTGCTCGGCGACGTCGAGTCGATCGATCTGACGCAGCAGACCGTCACGTCCCGGTTCCTCGAGCACGAGACGGTGACGCCGTTCGACAGCCTGATCGTCGCCGCCGGTGCCGGGCAGTCGTATTTCGGCAACGACCAGTTCGCCGAGTTCGCGCCCGGCATGAAGACGATCGACGACGCGCTCGAGCTGCGCGGCCGGATCCTCGGGGCGTTCGAGCAGGCGGAACTGTCCGAGGATCCGGCCGAGCAGCGGCGGCTGCTCACGTTCGTGGTGGTCGGGGCGGGCCCCACGGGGGTGGAACTCGCCGGGCAGATCGCGGAGCTGTCCCATCACACGCTCCGGGGCGCGTTCCGCACCATCGATCCGTCGTCGGCGCGGGTGGTGCTGCTCGACGGGGCACCGGACGTGCTGCCGGTGTACGGGGGCAAGCTCAGCGCCAAGGCCCGTCAGACCCTCGAGAAGCTCGGCGTGGAGATCCAGCTCAACGCGATGGTCATCGACGTGGACGCGACGGGCCTGACGATCAGGGAGAAGGACGGCACCGAGCGCCGGATCGAATCGCAGTGCAAAGTGTGGTCAGCGGGCGTGTCGGCGAGCCCGCTGGGCCGGCAGCTCGCCGAGCAGTCCGGCGCCGAGGTCGACCGGGCGGGCCGGGTCCAGGTGAATCCGGACCTGTCGCTGCCCGGTCACCCGAACGTGTTCGTCATCGGCGACATGATGTCGTTGGACAAGCTGCCCGGCCTGGCGCAGGTGGCGATGCAGGGCGGTAAGTACGCGGCGCGGCAGATCGTGGCGGGCCTGTCCGGTCACAGTCCGGCCGAACGCAAGCCGTTCAAGTACTTCGACAAGGGTTCGATGGCCACGATCAGCCGGTTCAGCGCGGTCGCGAAGGTCGGCAAGCTCGAGATCAGCGGGTTCGTCGGCTGGGTGGCCTGGCTGGGGATCCACCTGCTGTACCTGGTGGGGTTCTCGAACAAGCTGTCAACCCTGCTGTCGTGGGCCACGACGTTCCTGACCCGGGGCCGCAACGAGATGGCCTCGACGGAGCAGCAGGTGTTCGCCCGCAACGCGATCGATCGGCTGCAGCGGCACACCGAGGAGGCCGAACGCGGCAGCCGCCGCGCCGCGGGCTGAGACGCGGCAGCCGCCGCGCCGCGGGCTGAGACGCGGCAGCCGCCGCGCCGCGGGCTGAGACGCGGCCGCCGCCGCGCCGCGGGCTGAGTCGCGGCCGCCGCCGCGCCGCGGGCTGAGGCCGGTTCCGGCGGCCCCACCGCTGTGGTCAGCCCCCCAGGGCGTCGGGATCGAGGATGTTGGCGAGGCGCACCTGCCCGTGGGCGACGGTGCGGTCCTGTTCGTCGGTGATGGCGACCTGCCACAGCTGCTGGCTGCGCCCGCGCTGGATGGGGGTGGCGGTGGCGGTGAGCACACCCTCGCGGGTGGCGCGGATGAAGTCGGTGTTGTTGTTGACCCCCACCACCTTGCCGCGGTCGCCAAGCCAGATGCTGCCGGCAAAGCTGGCGACGGACTCGACGACCGCGCAGTAGACGCCGCCGTGGACGATGCCGAACGGCTGGTGCTGGGTCGGGGTGACGGTCCAGTGTGCGCGGACCCGGTCCGGGCCGAGTTCGGTGAACTCGAGGCCGAGGACGGAGCCGAAGCCGTTGTTGTGCTGTTCGGTGACGGCCGCGGGGTCGGTCAGGTGCTCCTGCGTGGGCAGATCGGTCATGTGTCACTCCGTCCGGGTCGTGCCAGCTCCCTGGCGCGGGCCCGGCGGCGGTCGCCGGGTCTGGAAGGGATGCTAGGACATCGCCGGTGGCACGCAGTGCCGGGACGAGCCGGCGGGCCTCGCGTCGTGGACGCGAGGCCCGCCGCGGGAAGGACCGGGAGTCTCTGCAGCCCTCAGGACTCCGGCGCGGTCCGGCGGTCGCAACACTCTCGACTATAGGGAAGGCTTGCCTAATTTGGCAAGCCCTCGGACCGGCAGGCCCAGCGTCAGGAACGCATCCAGCAGAAGCTGGCCGCGACGCGCCGCGACGGAGCGGGAGGTGCCGGCCAGCAGGGGAATCTGGGCCGCACCCGCCACGACGGCGCGGCCCAGGAGGGACCAGAACCGCAGCGCGTCGGTGGGGGCGCACAGTGCCAGCGAGGCGTGCGCGGCATGCAGCGCGGTGCCGGCCCGGTGGGCGGTCCACCGCGCGAGCGCCTCCTCGCACGGCAGCACGACGACCGTGTCGTCGGCGGCCGCGGGATCGTCGGGCAACACGCGCAGGGTGTCGTCGGCGACCGCGGCCCAGTCGATGCCTCCGTCGCTGTCCTGGTGGATCCACAGGTTGTCGAGTCCGGGGTCCCAGCAGCGCGCCTCGAGCAGGTAGGGGGCGAGCACCCGGCCCGCGACGACGTGGACGAGGGCGCCGGCCACCTGGTCGGCGGCGATCCGCGGGTCGGCGACATCCTCGAGCGCGCGGGCGTGGAGCAGCGCGATCCGCCGGTCCCGCTCGGCGTCGGCGAGCCGCCACCAGCGGCGGCGCGGCTCGTCGTCGATGCGGGCGACGGCGTAGACGCGCGGGGCGTGCGGCGTCAGCAGGCGCAGGCGGGCGTCCGTGTCCACGAACGCGCGGACCTGCGCTGCGGTGGATCGGGGTGGCAGCAGGGTTGTCATCCACACCTCCTGATCGGCGAGCTGCTGTGGTTAGGTAAGCCTAACCATTACATTACGGGCCGGCGGATGCAACCCGGAAGATAGGGTTCGGTAACCTAACCTCCGTTCGGCCGAGTTCGCGTCCCCCGAGGAGCCCGCCCCTGTGACCACCCTCCGCCCCCCGGACACACCGGCCTCCGCCGCTGTACCTCCCTCCCTGGCCCGACGCCTCGTCGCCGAGGCCCTCGACCTGGCCCTGCTCGCCGTTCCCGCCGGCATCGGCCTGCTGCTCGTGCAGGCACTCGCCGACGCCAACGGCGGCGGGCAGACCGACCGGGTCGTCTTCGGGGGCACCGCACTGGCCGCCACCGTCGGCCTGCAATGGTGGAACCGCGGGCACCGCGAGGGCAGCACCGGGTGCAGCCTCGGCAAGCAGTGGACCGGCCTGATCACGCGCGACGCCGCGGACGGCGGCCCGGCCGGCACGCGGCGCAGCCTGCTGCGGCGCGGCACCGAGGTCGTCACCGACCGCGTCGCCGCCGCCGCGGGCTTCACCCCCCGCGCCGCCGACACGAGCCTCGCGGCGCTCCGCCGTCGCCGGCTCCTCGGCCTGCTCGCCATCGGCGGCGTCCTGGGGGTGGTGCTGCTCGCCGGGATCGCCGTCGGCGCGCGACCGATGACCATCGCCGAGGTCGTCCACGCGCTGACCGTCGACGACGGCTCCGACACCGACGTCATCGTGCACACCCTGCGGATCCCGCGCACGGTCCTCGGACTCGTGGTCGGCATCGCACTCGGCGTCGCCGGCGCCCTCATCCAGGGCCACACCCGCAATCCGCTGGCCGACGCGGGACTGCTCGGCCTCAACGCGGGCGCCGCGTTCCTGGTGGTGCTCTCGATCTACCTGCTGGGCATGTCCACCCCCGCCCAGTACCTGTGGTTCGCCTTCGCCGGGTCCCTCGCCGCCAGCGTCGTGGTCTTCGGGCTGTCCTCCCTCGGCGGTGGCCGCGCCGGGCCGCTGAGCCTGGCCCTGGCCGGCGCCGCCGTCGCCTTCTTCCTGCAGGCCATGACGCATGCGGTGGTGCTGCTCGACCAGACCACCCTCGACGGATACCGGTTCTGGATCGTCGGCTCCGTCGCCGGACGCGACCTCGAGGTGCTGTGGCAGGTGCTGCCGTTCCTCGCGGCCGGGCTCGTCATCGCGGTGGCCAACACGCCCGGCCTCAACGTCCTCGGACTCGGCGAGGACGTGGCCCGCTCCCTCGGCACGAACGTCGTCGCGGCCCGCACCGTCGGCATCGTCGCCATCACCCTGCTCACCGGCGCGGCCACGGCGGCGTGCGGGCCGATCGCGTTCATCGGGCTCGTGGTCCCGCACGTGGCGCGGGCCGTCACCGGACCCGACTATCGCTGGCTGGTCCCCTATTCGGGCCTGCTCGGCGGCGCGCTGCTCGTCCTCGCCGACGTGATCGGCCGGATCGTCGTGCGGCCCGGCGAACTGCAGGTCGGCATCGTGCTCGCGCTGATGGGGGCGCCGTTCTTCATCGCCCTGGTCCGCCGGCGCCGGCTGGTGGCGCTGTGACCGCGCCCGCGACGACGCACCCCGCACCGGACCGGCCGACGGTCCCGTCCCGTCCGGCCCTGCGGCTCGGCCCGGTCTCGCTCGTGTGGCGCCCGCGCATGGTGGTCGTGTGCCTGGCGCTGGTGGTGGCGACGTTCCTGCTGCTGTGCGTGGGCCTCGGCCGGGGCGACTATCCGTTGTCGGTGCCGCAGGTGCTCGCCGTCCTGGCCGGCGGCGGGGAACAGCTCGACCGGTTCATCGTGCTCGAGTTGCGGCTGCCCCGTGGCCTGGCGGCGGTGCTCGTCGGCGCGGCCCTGGCCGTCTCCGGGGCGCTGACCCAGACGGTCTCGCGCAATCCCCTGGCCAGCCCCGACATTCTGGGCATCACGGCCGGGGCGAGCGCGGCCGCCGTCGCCCTGATCGTCGCCACCGGGTCCGGAGTGCTCGGCGGGGCGCTCGGCGCGCTCGGCCTGCCGCTCGCGGCGCTGCTGGGGGGCCTGCTCACCGCGGCGGCGGTGTACGTGCTGGCCTGGCGCGGCGGCGTCGAGGGCTTCCGGCTGGTGCTGATCGGCATCGGCGCCAACGCCCTGTTCGTCGCGCTGACCAACTGGATGCTCGTCTCGGCCGACATCAACGACGTCTCGCAGGCCCAGGTGTGGCTCACCGGGTCGCTCAACGGTGCCGGGTGGTCCCAGGTGGTGCCCACGGCGCTCGCGCTCGCCGTGCTCGGCGGCTGGCTCGTCACCGGCGCGTTCACGATGGGCGCGCTGCGGCTCGGGGACGACACCGCCCGCTCGCTCGGGGTGCGGCTGCAGACCCAGCGGGCGGTGCTGCTGCTCTCCGCGTGCGCGCTGGCCGGGATCGCCACCGCGGCGGCCGGCCCCATCGGGTTCGTCGCATTGGCCGCCCCTCAGGTCGCGTTGCGGCTGGTCCGCTCCCCCGGCCCGCCGCTGATCGCCTCGGCCCTGACCGGGGCGGCGCTCGTCGTCGCGGCCGACATCCTCGCCCGGACGGTGCTGCCGGTGGCCCTGCCCGTCGGGCTGGTCACCTCCGCGCTCGGCGGCCCGTTCCTGCTGTACCTGCTCGTGCGCTCCAACCGAAAGGTCTCCGTATGACCGGCATCTCCCGCGACATCGGCGCGCCCGCAGCCCAACCGGCGGCGGCCGCGGCGCCGCGGCTCGTCGCCGAGCACCTGGCCCTGGGCTACGGCGACCGGCTCGTCGTCGACGACCTGGATCTCACCGTGCCCACCGGCGTGATCACCACGGTGATCGGTCCCAACGGTTGCGGCAAGTCCACCCTGCTGCGGGCCCTGGGCCGGCTGCTGCGCCCGCGTCGCGGCACCGTGCTCCTCGACGGGCACGCGATCTCCTCGATGCGCACCCGCGACGTCGCGCGGGTGCTGGGGATGCTGCCGCAGGCCCCCGTCGCGCCGGAGGGCCTGACCGTCGCCGACCTCGTCGCACGCGGACGGCATCCGCACCAGTCGTGGCTGCGCCAGTGGTCCGCCGACGACGAGGGCGAGGTCGCCGTCGCGCTGGAACGCACCGGCATCGCGGATCTGGCCGACCGCCCGGTCGATCAGCTCTCGGGCGGGCAGCGGCAGCGGGCGTGGATCTCGATGGCGCTGGCGCAGGGCACCGACATCCTGCTGCTCGACGAGCCGACCACCTATCTGGATCTGGCGCATTCGGTGGAGGTGCTCGACCTCGTCGACCGCCTGCACTCGGAGCTGGGGCGCACCGTGGTGATGGTGTTGCACGATCTGAATCTCGCGATCCGCTACAGCGACCATCTCGTGGTGATGAAGGACGGGCGGATCGTGCGGTCGGGGGCGCCGGCGGAGGTGATCACCGAGGAGTTGCTGCGGGAGGTCTTCGCGCTCGACGCCGCGGTGATCGACGATCCGGTCTCGGACCGGCCGCTGATCGTGCCGATCGGCACCCGCCACGTCGTCGGCACCGCGGGCGGCCCGGCGGCCACGAGAACACGTACTACTTCGGGTAGTACGACACGTACGTCGGAGACCCGGTAAACTCGTGTCATGGCAGCACTCGGAGAACTCGAACGCGCAGTGATGGACCACCTGTGGTCCTCCACCGAACCCCAGACCGTCCGGCAGGTCCACGAGGCCCTCGCCGCCCGGCGCTCCCTCGCGTACACCACCGTCATGACCGTTCTCCAGCGCCTCGCGAAGAAGAACCTCGTCATCCAGCAGCGCGACGACCGCGCCCACCGTTACGTGCCGGTGCACGGCCGCGAAGAACTCGTCGCCAGCCTCATGGTCGACGCCCTGGATCAGGCCGACGAGTCCGCCGGCCGGGTCGCCGCCCTCGTCCACTTCATCGGGCGTGTCAATCCCGACGAGGCCGCCGCGCTGCGCGAGGCCCTCGCCGCCCTCGAGGCCGAGGAGGAAGGGCACGCCCGTCCCGCCGTCGCCGACCCGGGTACCGGTCGGGCGAGCTGACTGGCACACTCGGTGCCATGAACGCGACCACTGCGCTGGTCTTCGGCATCCTTGCGCTGCTGCTGGCAGGACCGGTACCGGCCCTGCTCAGCCGTGCCACCTGGCCGTACCGCAACCCCCGCGCCGCCCTGGTGCTGTGGCAGGCGGTGGCCCTCGCGGCCGTGCTGTCCGCGTTCAGTTCCGGCCTGGCCATCGCGTCGCTGCTGCTCGTCCCCGGCGAGGACGGCCGCCCCACCACCGCCCCGCTGCAGGAGATCGACGCGCTGGGCCTGCCCCTGTGGCTGACCTACGTGGTGGTCTTCGCCCTCACCCTGCTGATCGGTGCACGGTTGATGTATTCGATTCTGCGGGTCGGCGTCCGAACCCGCCGCCGCCGGGCCCGGCACCGCATGCTCGTCGACCTGCTCGACCGGCGCGACAGCGGCGCGTCGGTACGCCAGCTGTCCTACGTGCGCGTCCTCGACACCGCCGAACCCGTCGCCTACTGCCTGCCGGGCCTGCGGCACCGGGTCGTGCTCAGCGAAGGCACCCTCGACCACCTCGGCGACGACGAGATCCGCGCCGTCCTCGGCCACGAGCACTCGCACCTGCGGGCCCGGCACGACCTCGTGCTCGAGGCGTTCACCGCCGTCTACGAGGCGTTCCCCCGCTGGGTGCGGTCCAAGTCGGCGCTCGGCTCGGTGCAGCTGCTCGTCGAGATGCTCGCCGACGACTCCGCCGTGCGCGTCACCGGACCCACCCCGCTGGCCCGGGCCCTGGTGGCCTGCGCCGGCGCCCGCACCCCCCAGGGCGCCCTCGCCGTCGGTGGCCCCTCCACGCTGCTGCGGGTCAAACGCCTCGCCGAACCCGGACCGGACCTGCGCACCGCCGTCATCGCGTACGCCGCCGCCGTCGCGATCCTCGTCGTGCCCACCATCGCGGTCGCCGTGCCGTGGCTGACCGAACTCGGCCGCCTGCTGCGCGCCTGGTGAACCGGCGCCGGCCCCACCCGTAGCACGCCCCCGATTTCGATCCCGTCCGGGTTCGGGGGAAGCTGTACCCATGACCGTCGAACGCACCGAGAATCCCCGCGCCCAGATCGGCGTGACCGGCCTGGCCGTCATGGGATCGAACATCGCCCGTAACTTCGCCCGCCACGGCCACACCGTCGCGCTGCACAACCGCAGTGTCGCCAAGACCGACGCCCTGCTCGAAGCCCACGGCGACGACGGCGACTTCGTGCGCACCGAAACCATCGAAGAGTTCGTCGCCGCCCTGCAGAAGCCGCGCCGGGTGCTCATCATGGTCAAGGCCGGCGAGGCCACCGACGCGGTCATCGAGGAACTCGCGAACGCGATGGAACCCGGCGACATCATCATCGACGGCGGCAACGCCCTCTACACCGACACCATCCGCCGCGAAGCCGCACTGCGCGAACGCGGCCTGCACTTCGTCGGCGCCGGCATCTCCGGCGGCGAGGAAGGCGCCCTCAACGGGCCGTCGATCATGCCCGGTGGCCCCACGGAGTCCTACGAGGCCCTCGGCCCCCTTCTCGAGTCCATCTCCGCCCACGTCGACGGCACCCCGTGCTGCACCCACATCGGCCCCGACGGCTCCGGCCATTTCGTGAAGATGGTGCACAACGGCATCGAGTACGCCGACATGCAGCTCATCGGCGAGGCCTACAACCTGCTGCGCGACGCCCTCGGCTACGACGCCACGACGATCGCCGACGTGTTCTCCGAGTGGAACACCGGCACCCTCGAGTCCTACCTGATCGAGATCACCGCCGACGTCCTGCGCCAGACCGACGCCACCACCGGCAAGCCCCTCGTCGACGTCATCGTCGACGCCGCCGAGCAGAAGGGCACCGGCCGCTGGACCGTCAAGTCCGCCCTCGACCTCGGCGTCCCGGTCACCGGCATCGCCGAGGCCGTCTTCGCCCGCGCCCTGTCCGGCTCCCGCACCCAGCGCGCGGCGGCCCGCGGCCTGGCCTCCGGCGCCCTCGGCGACAAGCCCGCCGACGCCACACAGTTCACCGAGGACATCCGCCGCGCCCTGTACGCGTCGAAGATCGTCGCCTACGCCCAGGGCTTCGACCAGATCGCCGCCGGCAGCGCCGAATACGGCTGGAACGTCGACCGCGCCGCCCTGGCCACCATCTGGCGCGGCGGCTGCATCATCCGCGCCCAGTTCCTCAACCGCATCAAGGAGGCCTACGACGCCGACCCGCAGCTGCCCAGCCTGATCCTCGCCCCCTACTTCCGCGAGGCCATCGAAGCCGGCATCGACAGCTGGCGCCGCGTCGTGGCCACCGCCACCATGCTCGGCATCCCCGTCCCCGCGTTCGCCTCGTCGCTGTCGTACTACGACGGGCTGCGCGCCGAACGTCTGCCCGCGGCCCTCACCCAGGGCCAGCGCGACTTCTTCGGCGCCCACACCTACGAGCGCATCGACGCCGACGGCAAGTTCCACACCCTCTGGAGCGGCGACCGCAGCGAGATCCGCGCCTGACCGCGCCCGCACCGACGCCGACGTAGGGCATAGTTTGTGCCCATGAGCGGCACCGTCACGGCGTCCGTCGTGTGCGCGCTGGCCGCCGCGATCCTGTTCGCGGCGGCCAGCGTCGCCCAGCAGCGCTCCGCCGAAGCCGTCCCCGCCGGCGAGTCCCTCGTCGCCGCCCTGATCCGCAGCCCCCGCTGGTGGGCCGGGGTACTCGGTGACGGCGGCGGCTACCTGCTGCAGGTCGCCGCGCTCGCCCTCGGGCCGGTCCTGGTGGTCCAGCCGCTGCTGGTGTCGTCGCTGCTGTTCGCCCTCCCCCTGTCCGCGGCGTTCTCCGGGTCTCGCATCACCCGTCCCACCTGGCTGACCGCGGCGGCACTGTGCGCGGCTCTCGTCGTGTTCCTCGTCGTCGGCGACCCCACCGCCGGGGAGATCGACGCCCCCGGGCACGAGTGGGTGCTCCCGCTCGGCGTGGTGTGCGCCGTCGTGCTCGCCGCCACCGCGATCGGGCTGTTCGGCCGCGACCGCGGCACCCGGGCGCTGGCCCTCGGCGCGGCCAGCGGCCTGCTCTACGGGGTGGCGGTGGCGTTCACCAAGTACGTCACCGACCTGTTCGAGCACGGCCTGCGGCCCGTGGTCGGCGCCTGGCAGACCTGGGCCCTGGTCACCGCCGGCCTCCTCGGCGTCTACCTGCAGCAACGCGCCTTCCAAGCCGGCCCGCTCGCCGCATCCCTGCCGGCCGTCACCATCGGCGAGCCCCTCGCCGCCGTCTTCCTCGGCATGACCGTCCTCGACGAACGGCTCCGGGTGGACGGCCCGGGACTCGCCCTCGTCGTCGCCTCGGTCGGCGTGATGCTGATCGCCACGGTGGCGCTCTCACGCAGCCAGGCCCGGCTCACCGCACCCGCCGGCGCCGGCGCGTAACATTCGCCGGGTGCGCTTCCTCGACGGTCACCAGCCCCCGTACGACCTGACGTACGACGACGTGTTCCTCGTCCCGGACCGATCCGCCGTCGCATCCCGGTTCGACGTGGACCTGTCCACGGTCGACGGCTCCGGCACCACCATCCCCATCGTGGTCGCCAACATGACCGCCGTGTCCGGCCGCCGCATGGCCGAGACCGTCGCCCGCCGCGGCGGGCTCGTCGTGCTCCCCCAGGACCTGCCGGCCGGCACCGCCGCCGAGACCGTCGCGTTCGTCAAGAGCCGCCACCTCGTCGCCGACACCCCCGTCACCCTCGGCCCCGAGGACTCCGTCTCCGACGCCCTCGCCCTGCTGCCCAAACGCGCCCACCGCGCCGTCGTGGTGGTCGACGAGAACCGCCGCCCCGTCGGCGTCGTCACCGAGGCGTCCTGCCGCGAGGTGGACCGGTTCGCGCGGCTGCGGTCGGTCGCCATCCGCGACTTCGCCACCGCCCCCGTCGGCTCGTCCCCGCGGGAGGCGTTCGCGCTGCTCGAGGCCAAGCACGACCCGTTGGTTGTCCTCACCCACGACGACGGCACCCTCGCCGGGGTCCTGACCCGCACCGGCGCCGTCCGCGCCGGCATCTACAGCCCGGCCGTCGACGCCGACGGCGCCCTGCGCATCGGTGCCGCCGTCGGCGTCAACGGCGACGTCGCCGCCAAGGCCGCCGGACTGGTCGACGCCGGCGTCGACCTGCTCGTCCTCGACACCGCGCACGGGCACCAGGAGAAGATGCTCGACGCCCTGAAGCGGATCAAGGCGCTCGATCTGCCCGTCCCGCTCGTCGCCGGCAACGTCGTCTCCGCCGCCGGCACCCGCGAACTGCTCGACGCCGGCGCGGACATCGTCAAGGTCGGCGTCGGCCCCGGCGCCATGTGCACCACCCGCATGATGACCGGCGTCGGGCGCCCCCAGTTCTCCGCCGTCGCCGAATGCGCCCACACCGCCCGCGACCTCGGCGCGCACGTGTGGGCCGACGGCGGTGTGCGTCACCCCCGCGACGTCGCGCTCGCCGTCGCCGCCGGCGCCGCCAACGTCATGATCGGGTCCTGGTTCGCCGGCACCTACGAATCCCCCGGCGAGCTGCGCTACGACGAGACCGGACACCCCTACAAGGAGAGCTTCGGCATGGCCTCCAAGCGCGCGGTGGCCGCACGCACCGTCGACGACTCCGCCTTCGACCGCGCCCGCAAGGCCCTGTTCGAGGAGGGCATCTCCACCTCCCGGATCCGCATCGACCCGCAACGGCCGGGCGTGGAGGACCTGATCGACCACATCTGCTCCGGGGTGCGCAGCACCTGCACCTACGCCGGCGCCCGCACCCTCGAGGACCTGCACGAGCGGGCCGTGCTCGGGGTCCAGTCGGCGGCCGGCTTCGCCGAGGGACGGCCCCTGCCCACCGGTTGGTGACCGCGCCGCCGCTGCGGAGCCGGACACGGCCCGTAGAATGAGGCCTCACCGTGAAACGCCCGCCCCTTTTCGATGATCGGGCCCGACGAGAGGAACCCGGTGCCCGCGGCACCCACCACCACTTCGACAGGACCCCTGGCCACCGCGGCCGACGCGGAGTCCGACTCCGCCGGTTCGGAGGGCTCCCCTAGCGAGCCGGGTGACAAACCCGGCGGGACCTACTCGACACCGGAGCGCAGCTTCCATTCGGCACCGGAGCGGAGCTCCCGGTCGGCACCGGAGCGGAGCTCCCGGTCGGCACCGGGACGGTGCTGATGTCCGTCTTCCTGTCCATTCTCAGCCTGGTCGGCTTCATCGCCCTCACCGCGGGCACCGCCGTGTTCGTGGCGGCCGAATTCTCCCTGACCGCCCTCGAACGCAGCACCGTCGACGCCCACGCCCGCGACGGCGACCTGCGCGCGCGACAGGTGCAGCACGCCCACCGCACCCTGTCCTTCCAGCTCTCCGGCGCCCAGCTCGGCATCACCATCACCACCCTGATCACCGGCTACCTCGCCGAACCGGTCCTCGCCCGGTTTCTCGACCCGCTGCTGCGCGCGGCCGGGCTCGGCGCCGGCGTGGCCTCCGGCATCTCCCTGGCCCTGGCGCTGATCATCGCCACGTCGTTCTCGATGATCTTCGGTGAGCTCGTGCCGAAGAACCTCGCCATCGCGCGGCCCCTGGCCACCGCCCGCGCCACCGCGGGCCTGCAGGCCGGCTTCTCGCTGGTCTTCAAGTGGGCCATCGTCGGGCTCAACGGCGCCGCCAACCGGATCGTGCGGCGATTGGGCATCGAACCGGCCGAGGAACTGCGCTCGGCGCGCTCCCCGGAGGAACTCGGTTCCCTGGTCCGGGCCTCGGCGGAACGCGGCGCCCTCGACGAGAACACGGCGCTGCTGGTCGGGCGCTCGCTGCGCTTCGGGGAACGCACCGCCGAGGACCTCATGACCCCCCGCGTGACCATCGAGTCACTCGACGTCCACGACACCGTCCTCGACCTCATCGACGCCTCGTCACGCACCGGCTACTCCCGCTTCCCCGTCGTCGACGGCGATCTCGACGCCACCGTCGGCGTCGTGCACGTCAAGCACGCGTTCACCGTGCCCGCCCGGCGCCGCGCCCACACCCAGCTGCGCACCCTCGCCCGGCAGGTGCCCGTCGTGCCGTCCACCCTCGACGGTGACGCGGTCATGGAACGGGTCCGCTCCGACGGCATGCAGGTCGCGCTCGTCGTCGACGAGTACGGCGGTACCGCCGGCATCGTCACCATGGAGGACCTGATCGAGGAGATCGTCGGCGACGTCCGCGACGAGCACGACGAACCCGAGCCCGAGGCGCAGCGCGTCGAGCAGGGCTGGTCCTGCTCCGGGCTGCTCCGCATCGACGAGGTGGCCCACCTGACGGGATACCTCGCCCCGGACGGCGAGTACGAGACCCTCGGCGGCCTGATCCTCACCGAGCTCGGGGAGATCCCCGCATCCGGCGACGAGGTGCTGCTGCCGCACCGGCCCGGCGACGCCCATCACCGGTGGCGTGCCCACGTCCTCGAGATGGACGGGCACCGCATCGACCGGGTCCTGCTCGTCCCCGTCGACGAGCCCGCCGGCGAGGACGACCACGCACCGGACGACGAGAGGGGGGACCGGCGATGAACGACTGGCTCGCGGTGCTGCTCACCGTCCTGCTGCTCGCCGGCAACGCCTTCTTCGTCGGCGCCGAGTTCGCCCTCATCACCGCCCGCCGCGACCGGCTCGAAACCCTCGTCGGGCAGGGCAAGAAGAGGGCACGGACCGTCATCGACGCGGGCGAGCACCTGTCGCTGATGCTCGCCGGGTCCCAGCTCGGCATCACCATCTGCTCGATCCTGCTCGGCCGCGTCGGCGAACCGGCGATCGCCCACCTGATCGAACAACCCATGCATGCGCTCGGCGTCCCGGACTCCCTGCTGCACCCGATCGGCTTCGCGCTCGCCCTCGCGATCGTGGTGGTGCTGCACATCCTGCTCGGCGAGATGGTCCCGAAGAACATCGCCATCGCCGGACCGGAGCGGTCGGCGATGCTGCTCGTGCCGGCACACCTGCTGTTCATGAAGGTGGCCCGGCCGCTGATCGCCTTCTACAACCTGTGCGCCAACGTCAGCCTGCGGTTGCTGCGGGTGGAACCGAAGGACGAACTCGACGTCACCGTCACCGAGATCGAACTGTCCGAGATGATCGGTGAGTCCCGCTCCGAGGGGCTGCTGGACGAGGAGGAACACCGGCGCCTGACCAAGGCACTCGCGACGAGCGGACGAACCGTCGCCGACGTGACGATCCCCCTGTCCGGGGTCCGCACCGTTCCGCTCGGCCCGGCCGGCACCACCCTCGGGGCCGTCGAGCGGGCCGTCATCGAGACCGGCTACTCCCGGTACCCGGCGGAGACCCCGGCCGGGGAACTGGCCGGCTATCTGCACCTGAAGGACGTGCTCGACCTCGTCCGCGACGAGTCCGCGGGACCGGACACGATCATCGCGACCGCGGAGATCCGGCCGTTGCCGCCGGTGCCGGTCGACGCCCCCCTCGACGACGCCCTGTCGCTGCTGCGGCGCACCAGTTCCCACCTCGGCGGAGTCGTCGACGAGCACGGCAGGGTCATCGGCATCGTCGCGCTCGAGGACCTCGTCGAACAATTCGTCGGCACCGTGCGCGACACCACCCACCGGATCGCCGACCCGGGACCGGGACCCCGGACGTGAACCCCGCCCCGACCACCCCGGCGCCCGCCGGCCGGCGCAGCACCGCGATGGAATCATTGCAGCACCGATGCAGTCGTTACGGGCGGGAACCATGAGTGCGGTCCTGGCACCCGAGCAGTGGCTGCCGCGCCGGGAGCGGCACCGCCACCGGCTGACGGCGCTGCTCGGCCCCTACCTCGACCGGCGAGCGCGCGGCGCCACCCACCCGGTGATCGACTTCCTGTTCACCTACTACAGCTTCACGCCGTCCCAGCTCATGCGCTGGCACCCCGGCTTCGGATCCACCCTCACCGGCTCCGCGTCGGCGGAGTACGCCACCCTGCGGGGCTACCGGACCACCGGCACCGGGGTCACGGTCGACCCCACCCACCTGGCCCGGCGGCGCGAGACCGTCCGATACGTCGCCGGCCTGCTCGAGGCCACCGCATCCCGGCCCGCGCACTTCGGCTGCTTCGGTCTCCACGAATGGGCGATGCTCTACCGCACTCGGCCCGAAGACGTCCGCCACAGCTCCGTACCCCTGCGCCTCGGCCACACCGGCACCGACACCGTCGTCGAGTCGTTGCAGCTGCGCTGCACGCATTACGACGCGTACCGGTTCTTCACCCCGGACGCCGGCCCCCTCAACATCGAACCGCTCACCCGCGACGACCAGGTACGGCGGGAACAACCGGGCTGCCTGCACGCCGCCATGGACCTGTACAAATACTGCTACAAGCTCACCCCGCTGCTCGACACGGACCTGACGGTCGACTGCTTCGAGCTGGCCTACGCCGCCCGGGAACTCGACATGCGGGCCAGCCCGTACGACCTGAGCGAGTACGGCTACCCCCCGGTACCGATCGAAACACCCCGCGGACGAGCGGAGTACGTCCGCGAGCAGACGGTCCTGGCCGAGCGGTCCACCGCGCTGCGCGCGGCGCTGCTCGACCGGTGCCACCGGCTGCTCGACGCCGACCGGGAGCACGCCGGCCGCCGCTGAGCGGACACCGCCGCCTGCCCTCTCCCCGGGACGTCCCCGGCGCGCGACTCGGCACCCGCGACGATCGATATCCCTCCCCGCCGGGTCTACGCTGAAGTCTGGAGAGGCCACGACCCGATGCTGTACGTCTCCGTCCTGGGTGAGCAGTCGATCACCGACGACACGACCGGCGCCGTCGTGACGCGGTCCCCCCGCGGCACGACCCTGGTCGCCTACCTCGCCCTCCACGCCGGAGTTCCACAGCCCCGCCAGCTCATCGCCCCCCTGTTCTGGCCCGACTCGACGACCGCCCAGGCCCTGACCAACCTGCGCCGCGAACTGCACCACCTGCGCCGCGCCCTCGACGACGACCCGGCCGTCGGAGTGACCTCCCGGGATCTGTGCTGGCGCGACACCGAGACCAGCCGGGTGGACCTACGGACCTTCACCGTCGAGTACCACGCCGCCCTGGCGGCCGCGACGAGCGGCGACGACGAGGCGGCGCTGCGGCACGCCACCACGGCGCTCGCCGAATACCGCGGCTCCCTGCTGCCCGGCATGTACGACGACTGGATCCTCGAGGCCCGTTCGGATCTCGAACGGCACTGCGTCGACCTGTGCGATCTGCTGTGCCGGCTCCGGGCCCGCACCGGCGACCTCCCCGGGGCGATCGACGCCGCCCGCCGCCGGATCCACCTGCGGCCCCTGGAAGAGGGCGGATACCGCACCCTGATGCACCTGCAGGCCGAGCACGGCGACCGCGCCGCCGCGGTGAGCACCTATCACCGCTGCGCCGCCCTCCTCGAACGTGAACTCGGGGTGGCACCGGACCCGGCGACGCGCACACTCGCCGACCGCCTGCTCGCCCACGCGGCCCCCACCGCGGCCGCCCGCCCGACCGCCGAGCCGGCGGCCCGGCGGCCCGGACTCGCCGCCCCGGCACTCGTCGGACGCTCACGCGAACTCCGTCGGCTGCACGAGGCGTGGCGCACGGCGGCCGCCGGCCGCCCCACCCTCGTCCTCGTCACCGGCGGCGCCGGCGTCGGCAAGACCCGCCTGGTCGCCGAGATCGCCGACACGGCCCGCGCACAACCCGCAGTGGTGGCGAGCACCCAGTGCTTCGGAACGTCCGGACGGCTCGCCCTCGCCCCGGTCGCGGACTGGCTCCGCACCCCCGCGGTCCAGCCCACGCTCGCCGCGCTCGACCCGCTCTGGCGCGCCGAGGTCGACAGGCTCGTACCGTCCGGCACCACCCGCCCGGAACCCGGCGCCGGCCTCCGGGCGATGGTCGACGCCTGGCAGCGCCTCCGGTTCTTCGAAGGCCTGGCGCGGGCCCTGATCGGCGGCGGCCGCCCGGTCCTGCTGACCCTCGACAGCATCCAGTGGTGCGACCCGGAGACGCTGACGTTCCTGACGTTCTGCCTGTCCCTGACCCCCGACGCGCCCCTGATGGTGGCCGCGACAGCCCGCACCGACGACACCGACGAGAGCCGGGACCTCGAGCAATGGGCCGTCCGGATGCGGACCGCCGGTCTGCTCACCGAGCTGCCACTGCAGCCCCTGGGGGTCTCCGGCACCGCCCGCCTGGCCGAGGCGCTCGGCGGGTGCCCGCTCGACCTGCAGGACGCCGAACTGCTGCACGCGACCACCGGAGGCTTCCCGCTCTACATCATCGAAGCGATGCACAGCGGACCGGACCTCGCCCCCGCCGGCAGCCTGGCCGACGTGCTGCACGACCGGATCGAGCAGGTGAGCCCCGCCGCACGGGACGTCGCCGGACTCGCCGCGGCGGTAGGCCGCAACTTCACCCTCGACCTGCTCACCGAGGCCAGCGACCTCGACGCCGACGCCGTGGTGCGCGCCGTCGACGAGCTGTGGCAACGCAGAATCCTGCGACAGTTCCGCGACGGCTACGACTTCTCCCACGACCTGCTCCGCGACGCCGCCTACGCCCGGATCAGCCCGCCCCAGCGCTGGCTGCTGCACCGCCGTCTCGCGCAGAGCCTCGAATTGCTGCACGCCGACGACAGCGACAGCGTCTCGGCGCAACTCGCCGAGCAGTACGCCCGCGGGGGACGACCGGACCGGGCAGTGGCCTACTACCGTCGCGCGGCCGATGTCGCCTCGAGCACCTTCGCCCACACCGAGGCGATCCGACTGCACAAGAAGGCGCTCGTCATCGCCCGCACCCAATTCGAGGGGCGCAGCGCCGCCGTACAGGAACTCGCCGTCCGCGAAGCGATGGCGGCGCCGCTCAACGCCAGATACGGCTACTCCTCCCCCGAACTGCAACAGACCCTCGAGCGCTCGATCCGGCTGGCCGCATCCCTCGGCCGCAAGGACTCCCTCCTGGCCGGCCTCGTCGGGCTCTGGTCGTCGCGGTTCGTGCAGGGAAACATTGCCGGCGCCCACGAGGTGGCGACCCGCGCCCTGACCCTCGTCGACCCCGGCTCCCCGCTGAGCGGATCGGCCCACTTCGCATTCGCCGGTTCGGCGGTCGAGCTCGGCCGCCCCGAGGAGGCGCTCCACCACTTCGACCGCGCGGCCGCACTGACCCGGGGCGCTCCCTCGTTGACCGTCGGCACCCGGCCCGACGTGCACGGCAGCGCCTGGGCGGCACACGCCCACTGGCTGCTCGGCCACAACGACGCCGCACTGACCTGCTGCAACGAGGCCGTCCGGCTGGCCCGGACGATCGATCATCCGTACAGCCTGGCCGTCGCCCTGGCCTACAGCGGCATCACCCACCACCTGCGGGCAGACCCCGCCGCCCTCGACGTCGCCGTCGCGGAACTGACCGACCTGTGCGTCCGGTACGGATTCGCCTACTACAGCGAGTGGGCGCTGATTCTCGGCGGTTGGTCCCGCGGCGGCGAGGCCGGCCTCACGCAGGCGCGGCGCGGCATCGACACACTCCGAGCGGCCGGTTCGTTCGCCCGGATGCCGTACTGGCTCTCGCTGCTCGCCGACCTGTCGGTGCGGGAAGGAGATCCCGGCGCCGCCCGCGCCGCGCTCGATGCCGCCCTCGTCGCCGGACAGGCCCGCGACGACCTGTGGTGGCTGCCCGAGGTGATGCGGATGCGCGCGGCGCACGACGACCACGACGCCGCGATCGCGCGGCTGCGCGCCGCCGCCCGGACCGCGGCCGCCCACGGCAGTGCCGCCCTGCTCCGGCGCTGCGCGCGGGACCTCGCCGAACACGGCGTTCACCTGCCGCTCCCGGGAGTTCCCCCGGCCCCGTGACCGGCTGCGCGCACTCGAACGCTGCGCGAACGCCCCCTTCCTAGGGTCGACGGTACAACGCCCGCACCGGCGAGCGACCGACCCGAAAGGGACTCCCGTGACCACCATCTCGACCCGGTCGGCCGGCGCCGTGCCGTACGACGACCTGGCCGCGGCCCTGCGCGGCGACCTGATCACCCCCGGCGACACCCGCTACGACACGGCGCGTGCCGTCTACAACGGCATGATCGACAAACACCCCGCGGCGATCGCACGCTGCCGGGACGCCGCCGACGTCGTTTCCTGCGTCCGCTTCGGCCGCGCCCACGCCCTCACCCTGGCCGTGCGCGGCGGCGGGCACAACGCCGGCGGCCTCGGCGTGTGGGACGACGCGCTCGTCGTCGACCTGTCCCTGATGCGCAGTACCACGGTCGATCCGGCACACCACACCGTCCGCGTCGACGGCGGATGCACCTGGGGCGACGTCGACCACGCCACGGTCGCCTTCGGCATGGCCACCCCGTCCGGCTTCCTCTCGTCCACGGGTGTGGGCGGGCTGACCCTCGGTGGCGGCATCGGCTATCTCTCCCGGCGCTTCGGGCTGACCGTAGACAACCTTCTCTCCGCCGACGTGGTGCTCGCCGACGGCACACTCGTGACGGCCGACGAGAGCTCGCACAGCGACCTGTTCTGGGCGCTGCGCGGCGGCGGCGGGAACTTCGGCGTCGTCACCTCCTTCACCTTCCGCTGCCACGACATCGGCGAAGCCGGCATGATCGTCGGCGGCCCGGTGCTCTACGACCTCGCCGACACCGCCGACGTCATGCGCTGGTACCGGGAACTGCTGCCGGCGCTCCCGGAGGAACTCAGCGGCTGGATCGCGCTGCTCACCGTCCCACCCGCCGCCCCGTTCCCCGAGGACCTCTGGGGCCGCAGGTGCTGCGGCATCGTCTGGTGCTACACCGGACCGCACGCCAAGGCCGACGAGGTGCTCGAGCCCATCCGGACCTACGGCTCGCCGCTGCTGGTCGGCCTGCACGACATGCCGTTCACCGTGCTGCAGAGCGCATTCGACGCCCTCTACCCGCCCGGCCTGCAGTGGTACTGGCGGGCGGACTTCTTCGACGAGATCACCGACGCCGCGATCGACGTGCACTGCCGGTACGGGCAGCAGTTGCCGACCGGTCACTCCACCATGCACCTCTATCCCATCGACGGCGCCACCAGCCGCGTCCCCGAGGACGCGACCCCCTTCGCGTACCGGGGCGGCGGATGGGCGGGAGTCATCGTCGGCGTCGACCCCGACCCCGCCAACGCCGGCCTCATCACGCGGTGGGCCCGCGACTACTGGGAGGAACTGCACCCGACCTCCGCCGGCGGCGCCTACGTCAACTTCCTGATGAGCGAGGGACAGGACCGGGTCGAAGCCGCCTACCGCGGGAACTACGACCGGCTCACCCGGATCAAGCAGCGCTACGACCCGGACAACGTCTTCCACATCAACCAGAACATCCGGCCCGCCGCCCCCGACCGGTAGCCCGGAACCGCACCTGCGCGGAGAGGAACGGGACATGCCCACCCACAGGCTGGAAACGGACTATCTGGTGATCGGCTGCGGCGCGGCCGGCATGGCGTTCGCGGACGCATTGATCACCGACTCCGACGCGGACGTCGTCATGGTGGACCGGCGGCACGCACCCGGCGGACACTGGCAGGAGGCCTACCCGTTCGTCCGGCTGCACCAGCCGTCCGCGTACTACGGCGTCAACTCACTGCCGCTCGGTACGGACACCATCGACGACGTCGGCCCGAACCGGGGCATGTACGAGCAGGCGGGCGCCCCCGAGATCTGCGCGTACTACGACCGGGTCATGCGCCGGCGTCTCCTGGCATCGGGATCCGTGCGGTACTTCCCGATGAGCGAGTACGTCGGCGGCCACCGCTTCGTCTCCCGGGTCGCCGCCGACCGGTACGAGGTGACGGTCCGGAAGGCGCTCGTCGACGCCACCTACCTCGAGCCGGCGGTCCCGGCGACGTTCGCCCCGCCGTTCGACGTCGCCCCCGCCGTCCGCTGTGTCCCCGTGAACGCGCTCGCGCGGGTCGCCGAGCCTGCCGAGCGGTACGTCGTCATCGGCGCCGGCAAGACAGCGATGGACGCATGCCTGTGGCTGCTGCAGATGGGGGTGCCACCGGACGCCGTCCGCTGGATCAAACCGCGCGAGGCCTGGCTGCGCAACCGCTGGTTCGCGCAGGGCGGCGAACTGGTCGGCAACCTGATCGACGGACTCGCCCGGCAGATGGAAGCCGCAGCGCAGGCGACGAGCACGGACGACCTGTTCGCCCGGCTCGAGGCGAGCGAACAGCTGCTGCGCGTCGACGAGCGAGTCACCCCCACCATGTACAAGGGCCCGACGGCGAGCACCGCCGAACTCGCCCAGCTCCGGCGCATCGACGACGTCGTCCGCCTCGGGCACGTCCGGCGCATCGCACGCGACGAGATCGTGCTCGACCACGGAACGATCGGTACCGGGCCCGACCACCTGCACGTGCACTGTGCCGCCCCGGGCCTGAACCCGGCCCCGGCCGTCCCGATCTTCGAGGAGGGCCGTATCACGCTGCAACCGATCCGGACCGGGCTCATCCCGTTCAACGCCGCCCTCGTCGGATTCGTGGAGGCCACCGGCCGGGACCTGGCCGAGAAGAACCGGCTCTGCCCACCGAACCGGCTACCGGACGTCCCCCTCGACTGGATCCGCGGAACGCTCGTCGAGACGAGCGCCGAGTACGCGTGGTCGAAGGAACCGGACATGGCGGACTGGCTCGAGCGTTCCCGCCTCAACACGTCCCGGGGGCTCCGGCACCGCGCCGACCGGCCCCTTGTCCGGGAAGCGACGAGGCGATTCGGCACCCACATCCGCCCCGCCCTCGCCAACCTCACCGGACTGCTCGACGACGCCCGGCGGGCCGCGTGAGCGCCCGGCCGCCCGGCCCGCCCGGGCGGGCCGGGTTCGCGGGCCACCCCGTATGATCTGAGCGATTACGGCTACTCGCCGATCACGATCGAGACCGCTTCCGGGCGCGCACAGTACGCCCGCGAGCGGTCGGCGCTCACCATCGCGCCGCGGCCCTGGAGAGGAGCTGCTGAATCGATGTACCGCCCCGGCGGCGGGTCGAACCGACCTGCCCGAAACTACCGGCGGGTAACGTGAGTGCTGTTCGTCGTGCTGCCCGTCGGCACCGCCGACGCGAGCGCACAGGTCCCGGAAAGAGTGAGGCAGGTAATGACTGAACGCGTGCAAGTCGGTGGACTCCAGGTCGCCAAGGTGCTCTACGACTTCGTCGTCGACGAGGCGATCCCCGGCACCGGGGTGGACGCGGCCGAGTTCTGGGCCGGCGCCGACAAGGTGATCCACGACCTCGCCCCCCGCAACCGCGCCCTGCTCGCCGTGCGCGACGACCTCCAGGCGCAGATCGACACCTGGCACCGCGACCGCAAGGGCCAGCCGCACGACGCCGCTGCCTACAAGGCGTTCCTCCAGGACATCGGCTACCTCGTCCCCGAACCCGCCGACTTCCAGGTCACCACCGGTGGTGTCGACGCCGAGATCGCCACCACCGCCGGGCCGCAGCTCGTGGTGCCCGTCCTCAACGCCCGCTTCGCCCTCAACGCCTCCAACGCCCGCTGGGGCTCGCTGTACGACGCCCTCTACGGCACCGACGCCATCTCCGAAGAAGGCGGCGCCGAGAAGGGCACCGGCTACAACAAGGTCCGCGGCGACAAGGTCATCGCCTGGGCCCGCAACTTTCTCGACACCGCCGCCGCCCTCGCCACCGGATCGCACGCCGACTCCACCCGGTACTTCGTCGACGGGAAGGAGCTGAAGGTCGAACTCGGCGACGGCACCGTCACCACACTCGCCCAGCCCGAGAAGTTCGTCGGCTACCTCGGCGAGAAGGACGCCCCGACGTCCGTGCTGCTGCGCAACCACGGTCTGCACGTGGAGATCCAGATCGACCCCGAATCCCCGATCGGCAAGACCGATGCCGCCGGTGTCAAGGACGTCGTCCTCGAATCGGCCATCACCACCATCATGGACTTCGAGGACTCCGTCGCCGCCGTCGACGCCGACGACAAGGTCATCGGCTACCGCAACTGGCTCGGCCTCAACCGCGGCGACCTCGCCGAGGAGATCTCCAAGGGCGGCAAGTCCTTCACCCGCGCCCTCAACGCCGACCGCGTCTACGTCGCCCCCGACGGCTCCGACCTCACCCTGCACGGCCGGTCCCTGCTGTTCGTCCGCAATGTCGGCCACCTCATGACCAACCCCGCCGTGCTCGACTCCGAGGGCAACGAGGTCCCCGAGGGCATCCTCGACGCGCTGATCACCAGCCTCGCCGCCGTGCACGGCCTGTCCGTCGGCGAGGACACCGGGCCGCTCGCCAACAGCCGCACCGGCTCGATCTACATCGTCAAGCCCAAGCAGCACGGCCCCGAGGAAGTCGCCTTCACCACCGAACTCTTCGGCCGGGTCGAAGAGGTGCTGGGCCTGCCGGCCAACACCCTCAAGGTCGGCATCATGGACGAGGAACGCCGCACCACCGTCAACCTGAAGGCCTGCATCAAGGAGGCCAGCGAGCGCGTCGTGTTCATCAACACCGGATTCCTCGACCGCACCGGCGACGAGATCCACACCTCCATGGAGGCCGGCGCCATGGTGCGCAAGGCCGAGATGAAGAAGCAGAAGTGGATCCTCGCCTACGAGGACTGGAACGTCGACACCGGCCTGGCCACCGGCCTGCAGGGCAAAGCCCAGATCGGCAAGGGCATGTGGGCCATGACCGACCTCATGGCCGACATGCTCGAACAGAAGATCGGCCAGCCCAAGGCCGGCGCCAACACCGCCTGGGTCCCCTCGCCCACCGGCGCCACCCTGCACGCCACCCACTACCACCAGGTCGACGTGTTCGCCGTGCAGGACGAACTGAAGGGCAAGCGCCGCGCCACCGTCGACGACATCCTCACCATCCCCCTCGCCCCCAGCACCGACTGGACCGACGAGCAGAAGCGCGAGGAGCTCGACAACAACTGCCAGTCGATCCTCGGCTACGTCGTGCGCTGGATCTCCCAGGGCGTCGGCTGCTCCAAGGTGCCCGACATCCACGACGTCGCGCTCATGGAGGACCGCGCCACCCTGCGCATCTCCAGCCAGCTGCTCGCCAACTGGATCCACCACGGCATCGTCACCGCCGACGACGTCGTCGCCGCCCTGCAGCGCATGGCCCCCGTCGTCGACCGGCAGAACGCGGGCGACTCCACCTACCTGCCGATGGCCCCCGACTTCGACGGCAGCATCGCCTTCCAGGCCGCCAAGGAACTGATCCTCGAAGGCACCACGCAGCCCAGCGGCTACACCGAGCCGATCCTGCACCGCCGCCGCCTCGAGTTCAAGGCCGCCCACGGCTGCCGAGCCTGAGCCACGGCCCACGGCCCCCGATCCACCGGATCGGGGGCCGTGGCGTCTCACCGGCCGATCACTAGACTCCGGGAACGGCGGGGCAGGCACGACGACAGGCAGGAAACACGTGGGTCGACATCGCGGCACGGGCCGCGCCAGAGGCGTCAGCAAGGGCCCGATCATCGCCGTCGCCGTAGCACTCGCACTCGTCCTCGCCACCGTCGGCTGGTTCCGCCTGCGCGAACGCATCGACGCGCAGGCCACCGAAGCCGCGCATACCTGCGTCGAAGGCGACGCGCTCCTCGACGTCGCCGCCGATCCCGCCGTCGCCCCCACACTGACCACCCTCGCCGCCCGGTGGGTCACCGACACCCGCCCCGTCGTCCGCGACCACTGCATCGACGTGCGCGTCACCCCCGTCGCCACCACCCCGGCCACGACCGCCCTCACCGCCGATCCCCGCTGGGACCCCACCCTCGGCCCCCCACCCGCACTCTGGGTCCCTTTCAGCAGCGACGCCACCGCGCGCGCGGCACAGGCCCTCGACGGCCAGACCCGCTCCCTCGCCACCTCCCCGGTCGTGCTGGCCGTCCCGGCCGAGCTCGAGCGCGCCCTCAGCACCGCCGGCACCGGATGGCGCCAGCTGCCCTCCCTCCAGTCCGACGGCAGCACCCTCGCCGGCCTGGGCCTCGACGGCTGGGCCGGCCTCCGCCTGGCCCTGCCCACCGGCACCGACGCCGACGCCACCACTCCCGCCCTCGAGGCCGTCGCCGCCGCAGCCACCGACGCCGGAACCGGTCCCCTGACCGCCGAACAGGCCGCCTCCCCCGCAGCCACCTCCGCCGTCGGTGCGCTCGCGCTCGGCGCCGACGCCCTCGGAGACGGCGCCGGACCGACCACCGCCGCAGCCCTGACCACCCTCGCCGACGGGCCCGGCGCCGACGGGGCGGTGCACGCCGTACCGATCACCGAGCAACAACTGCACACGGCGGTCGCCTCGGGTGGCGCCGCCGGCCTCGTCGAATTCGTTCCCGCCGGCCCCACCCCCACCGCCGACTTCCCCGCCGCCGTGGTCGACGCCCCGTGGGTCGACGAGACCCTCTCCCGCGCCGCCGCCGAACTCGCCGGCCACCTCCGCGAACCCGACGCGGCCCGCGTCCTCGCCGACGCCGGCTTCCGAGTCGACGGCCAGCCCGTCCCCCGCACCGACGCGGTTCCCTTCCCCCGCATCGAACAGAACCTGAACCGCGCCGCCCCAGCCGTGGCCGACATCCTCCTCGACCACCGGCGCGCACCCGTCGCACCCCGCGCCACCACGATCCTCCTCGACACGTCCACGTCCATGGGAACCGTCGAGGGTGACGACACCCGTCTCGCCCACATCGCCACTGCCCTGGACCAGCACGTCTCCCGCTCGCCGGATGCCTCGACACTCGCCGTGTGGGTCTTCGCCCGCGACCTCGACGACACGACTCCGTACCGCGCCACGGTGGCGCGCGGCACCCTCACCGCGGACCAGCGCACCGCGCTGACCGCCGCCCTGACCGGTGCCGACACCACCGACGGTTCCGCCGTCTACCGGTCTCTGGCCGCCGCCTACGTCGACGCCGTCCGCAACCACACCCCCGGCAGGCCCAACTCCGTCCTCCTGATCACGGACAGTGCCAACGACGACGACACCTCCCGCCAACGCATCCTCGACCTCGTCGCCGCCGCCGGCGACCCCGATCGACCCGTCCGGATCGACGTCGTGGCGCTCGGCGACGACACGAACCGCAACACCTTGCAAACACTCGCCGACCGCACCGGCGGTGCGCTCGTCCCCGTCGCCACGACCGACGGACCCGATCTCGCCGCCGCCATCCGAAAGCTGATGTCCTGACACCGTGATCCGCCTTCTCGTCGCGGGGACGTTCCTCGCCCTCGTCACCTTCTGGCTCCACCGCCGTCTCGTCCGAGCCCCCGGCCTGCGCGGCCGCTCGGCAATCGCTGCGAACACCGCGCTCGGCGTCCTCCTCGTCGTCGCTCTGATCGGCGCGCAGAGCGGCACGTCGCTCGACCCGCGCTGGGCCCGCCCGTTCGGATTCCTCGGCTGGACCTGGCTCGGCGTCGTGCTGTACCTGGTCCTCGGCACGCTCCTGATCGGGATCGTGTGCCTCGCGGCGCGAGCGGTACGCCGTTTCCGGCGCGGCGACGCCCACCCCCCGGATCCCTCCAGGCGGCGCGCCCTGCAGATCGCGACGGGCACGCTGACCGTCGCCGCGGTCGCCGCGGTCGGCTACGGCACGGTCGAGGCCGCTCGGCCCCGGGTCGTGCACACCCGGATCCCGTTGCGCCGGCTTCCGGCCGGATTCGACGGGATGCGGGTCGCCCTCGTCACCGACCTGCACGTCGGCCCGTCCCGCGGCCGCGAATTCACCCGTCGCGCGGTGGACCTCGTCAACGCGCAGCAGCCGGACCTGATCGTTCTCGGCGGGGACCTCACCGACGGCACGATCGCGTTCGTCGGGCAGGATCTCGCTCCCCTCGCCGACCTGCGGGCTTCCCTCGGGGTCTACGGAGTCAGCGGCAACCACGAGTACTACGCCGACGACGCGCTGTCCTGGCTCGATTTCTGGGAAACCCTCGGCGTACGCACCCTCCGCAACGAACGAGTCGCCCTGGAGCGCGGCGGCGATGTCATCGATCTCGCGGGCATTCACGATTACTCGGCACCGGCCCCGAACGAAGCGGATCTCACCGCAGCGTTGCAGGGCCGCGATCCCGAGCGCTTCGTCCTCTTGGCCGCCCATCAGCCCCGGCAGGTGTTCGAGGCCCGCGACCACGGCGTCGACCTGCAATTGTCCGGCCACACGCACGGCGGACAGATGTGGCCGCTCGGATACGTCGTGCCTCTGCAACAGCCGACGGTGACGGGACTCGACCGGTTCGGCGACACTCTCGTGTACACCTCCCGCGGTACCGGCGCCTGGGGTCCGCCGGTACGGATTGCCACCCCTCCGGAAGTGGCAATCCTGGAACTGAAGACCTTCCCGGGCTGACCTTTTTGTCTGGGCTGTTTTTGTGCGGTTGTTTCGCGGTTGAGGTGGCGTGGGGTGTTGTTCGGTTATTTATAAAGTTCCGTTAGGCTCGGAATACTGTCCGTAGTCTTTCGGGGGCTGGGCTACCGACACCCAGCCCCCGAAAATGCGCTCAGCTGCTGTAGGCCTCCAACGGCGGGCACGAGCACACGAGGTTCCGATCCCCGTACGCCCCGTCGATGCGGCGCACCGCGGGCCACACCTTCGCGCGGCTCTGCCCCAGCGGATACACCGCGATCTCACGGCTGTAGGGGTGGGTCCACTCCCCGACCAGGCACTGGGCGGTGTGCGGTGCGCCGCGCAGTGGGTTGTCGTCCACCGGCCACTCCCCTGCCCCGACGCGATCGATCTCGCCGCGGATGGCGATCATCGCGTCGATGAACGCGTCGAGTTCGGAGAGATCCTCGCTCTCGGTGGGTTCGACCATCAGGGTGCCCGCGACGGGGAAGCTCATGGTCGGCGCGTGGAAGCCGTAGTCCGCCAGGCGCTTGGCCACGTCGTCGACCGTGACCCCCGTATCCTTCGTCAGGGGGCGCAGATCGAGGATGCACTCGTGCGCCACCATGCCGTTCTCGCCCGTGTACAGGACGGGAAAGTACTCGTCGAGCCGGCGCGCGATGTAGTTCGCCGACGCGATCGCCGTCAGCGACGCCCGCCGCAGGCCTTGGGCCCCCATCAGCTTGATGTACGCCCACGTGATCGGGAGGATGGAGGCCGATCCGAACGGCGCCGCCGACACCGGCCCACCGCCCCCGAGACCCGGTTCGGCCGGGTGGCCGGGCAGGAACGGCACCAGGTGCGCGCGCACGCCGATCGGCCCCACGCCGGGGCCGCCACCACCGTGCGGGATGCAGAAGGTCTTGTGCAGGTTCAGATGACTCACGTCGCCTCCGAACTTGCCGGGACGCGCCAGCCCGACGAGGGCGTTCAGGTTGGCGCCGTCGATGTACACCTGCCCGCCGGCGTCGTGCACGGCACCGCAGATGTCGGCGATCTCGTGTTCGTAGACCCCGTGGGTCGACGGGTACGTGATCATGATCGCGGCGAGACGTTCGGCGTGGTCGGAAATTTTCGCACGCAGATCGTCGAGGTCGACGTCACCGTTGGACCGGCACGCCACGACCTCGACGCGCATGCCGGCCATGACCGCGGAGGCGGCGTTGGTGCCGTGTGCACTCGACGGGATCAGGCAGGTGTCCCGATGCTCGTCACCCCGGCTCAGGTGGTAGTGGCGGATGGCGAGCAGCCCGGCGTACTCGCCCTGGCTACCCGCGTTCGGCTGCAGACTCACCGCGTCGTACCCGGTCACCGCGGCCAGCCACCCTTCCAGGTCGCCGATGAGCCGGCGGATGCCCGCGGTCTGCTCTGCAGGGGCGAAAGGATGCAGCGCCGAGAACTCGGGCCAGGTGATCGCCTCCATCTCGGTGGCGGCATTGAGCTTCATCGTGCACGAACCCAGCGGGATCATGGTGCGGTCGAGCGCAAGGTCCATGTCCGACAGGCGGCGCAGGTACCGCATCATCGCGGTCTCGGTGCGGTACCGGGTGAACGCCTCGTGCTGCAGGTACGCGCTCGTGCGCGCGAGCTGCCGCGGCACGGCGGGTGTGGCTGCGGCCGAGGTGTCCTCCGCCCCGAACGCGGCCAGGACCGCGGCGACGTCCGCGTCCCGGGTCGCTTCGTCGCACGAGATCCCCACGTGGTCCCCGTCGACGCGACGAACGTTGATGCCGGCCTCGAGAGCCGCCGCGACGACCGCGTCGGCGCGGCCGGGAACGCGGGTCAGCACGGTGTCGAAGAAGCTGTCGTGCACCACGTCGATACCGGCCGCCTTCAGCGACGCCGCGATACGGGCGGCCTGGCCGGCCACGCGGGTCGCGATCCCGGCCAGGCCCTCGGCCCCGTGGTACAACGCGTACATGGCAGCGAGCACCGCGAGGAGAACCTGTGCGGTGCAGATGTTGCTGGTCGCCTTCTCGCGCCGGATGTGCTGCTCACGCGTCTGCAACGCCAGCCGATAGGCCGGTGCGCCGTCCGCGTCGACCGACACACCGACGAGCCGGCCCGGAAGGTTGCGGGCATGGGCGGCGTGCACGGCGAGATAGCCGGCGTGCGGCCCGCCGAACCCCATCGGCACGCCGAAGCGCTGGGTGGTGCCGAAGCACGCGTCCGCGCCCTGTTCCCCGGGCGGGGTGAGCAGAGTGAGCGCCAGCAGGTCCGCGCCCACCGCGACGAGCGCCCCACGCTCGTGCGCCGCCCCGACGAGGGGGCCCGCGTCGAACACCCGGCCGGAGGCACCCGGGATCTGCAGGACGACGCCGAAGAACTCTCCCTCGGGCAGGCCGTCGTCGACGAGGTTCGCGGTGACGATCTCGATCCCCAACGGTTCTGTCCGGGTCGCCAGGACCGCGGCGGTCTGGGCGAACAGGTCGGCGTCCACGACGACCCGCGCACTCCTGGACTTGCGGTTGGCGCGCTTGAGCAGCGTCATCGCCTCCGCGGCGGCGGTCGCCTCGTCCAGCATCGACGAGTTGGCGACCTCCATACCGGTCAGGTCCGAGACCATGGTCTGAAAGTTGAGGAGCGCTTCGAGGCGCCCCTGGCTGATCTCCGGCTGGTACGGGGTGTATGCGGTGTACCAGGCGGGATTCTCGATGATGTTTCGCAGCAGTACCGGCGGGGTCAGCGTGCCGTAGTACCCCTGGCCGATCATCGATGTCGCGACGGTGTTCCGGCCCGCGAGTTCCTGCAGCGCCGTCAGTACCTCGTGTTCCGACATCGGCGCGTCGAGCGACTCGAGTCCGTCCGCGACTCCGTCGGCCCGGGCGTCGAGGATGCCGGCGGGCACCGCCTTGACGGCCAGCTCGTCGAGGGATTCGACGCCGATGACGTCGAGAATGCGGCGCAGTCCCGCCGCGTCGGGGCCGACGTGGCGGTCGGCGAAGGTGTACGTAGCGGCGTCGGTCATCGCGACTCCCTGAGGTCGGAGGTCCGCATCCGCGCAGGGGGTCGCACGGTGCGTGTCCTCCCCCTCTGTCGCGAGCTCGCCGGGGCGAGCGCCTGAGAGATTCGGTACCGGAGCGAGCCGGCCCTTTCCCCGTGGGCGGGTGGGTGCTCCCACCGCTTTCCAGAGACGTCGGTGCCCGCACGGTCCTCGATGCCTGAGAGATTGACGGGGAGGTGCTGCTCCTTCGGCGTCCGGAACAGGTCCGGAACTCTCCCGCACGGCGGCGACGTATCACCGATTCTAGGGCACGGGGACACCCGGGCAGCACCGAGGCCGCAGGTGTTTCGTGTGACGAGCGTCTAGCCGATCCGCCGATTGACACGTTCGCGACGGCGGGAGGCCAGTTCGTCCTCGGGACGCTGCTCGATGTCGCCGCCGTCCGCCCGCTCGGCCGGGAAGTCGGCGATGCTGCCCGTCAACTCCCGCATCGCGCCGCTCACCGCGATCCCGAACACGCCCTGTCCGCCCTGCAGTAAATCGACCACCTCTTCCGGTGAGGTGCACTCGTACACGGTGGTGCCGTCGGAGAACAGGGTGATCTTCGCCAGGTCCCGCACTCCGCGTTCCCGGAGGTGGTCGACCGCTACCCTGATGTTCTGCAGGGAGATGCCCGTGTCCAGCAGACGCTTGACGATCTTCAGGACCAGGATGTCCTTGAACGAGTAGAGCCGTTGGCTGCCCGAACCCGCCGCGCCCCGGATGGACGGAACGACCAGATTCGTCCGCGCCCAGTAGTCGAGCTGACGGTAGGTGATGCCGGCGATCTGGCAGGCGATCGGCACGCGGTAGCCGACGAGCTCGTCAGGCACCGAATCGTCCGGGAACAGACCCGGCTGCATCTCGTCGGCGTCGAGAGATGCCCGTGACGGGGCCTCGCGGTCGACGGCGTCGAAGCTGAGCTGCTGTCCCTGCGGCCGATCTCCCACTGTTGTGACTCCCTCTCGCGTGCACAGGCGTGCCCCGGAACGAACGACGGGCGGATCCCCCACCCCATCCGATCGTCGAGCGCCCGCTTGACCCACCGAGTCGATCCGTAGCGATTCACTCAGCGTACGCCCCGTGCGAAAAGTTGGGCAGCAACACGCCGACCGGACAACGATCTTCCGGTCCTGTACCACTCGTCGCAGAGCGCGCCCCGGCCACCGTGACCGGGAGTCGCGACAGAACCTCGGCGATGGTCGACGATCAGCCGTCCGTCGCCTTGAAGTCGTCGGGGGACACGGATTCGAGAAACTCCTTGAACTTCTCGACCTCGTCCTCCCGCTCATCCGGCATGACGAGGCCCGCTTCCACCAGCACCGGCTCCTCCACGAAGACCGGCGCGCCGATGCGCAAGGCTACAGCGACCGCATCGGAAGGACGGGACGACACGCGCAGACCACCGTCGAAGACGAGATCGGCGTAGAACGTCCCCTCTTTGAGATCCACGATCCGGACCTCCTGGAGGGTGCGGCCGAACGCATCGACCAGATTCTTGATCAAGTCGTGCGTCAGAGGCCGGACCGGCTCGACACCCTGCTGTTCCAGCGCTATCGCCGTGGCCTCCATCTGGCCGATCCAGATCGGCAGATACCGATCACCGTCGACCTCGCGCAGCAGAAGGACAGGCTGATTCTGCGGTTGCTCGACCCGAATCCCCACTACTCGCATCTCGCTCATCGAGCCGCCTCCCATCCCTGCTGTGCGTCGGTGGCGAACCGTCCGCCGATATCCCCCTGAATTCTAGTGCCAACGAGCCGCCGTCGTCAGAGTCGTTGCCACCGCTGCCACACTCACCGATCGAGAGCGCCCCGAACGGCCGCCTTGACGAGGCACGTGTGCATCGTCAACGACAACGCCGCCAATTCCCGCACCATTTCCTCGGCCCGGGCGCGCGCCCCGACGTCCCGGCCCTTCGCGACCGGACCGGCGATCTGCGCCACCAGGCCCGCCTCCCGGTCGGCCGCGAGCTTGAAGGCACGCAGGTGCCGGACCTCGAGGCCGAACTCGGCCATGGCCTTGGCGGTGCGAGCCAGTAGCACCGCATCCTCGTCGAAGAAGCCGGCCGCGCCGGGCACGATGAGCCCGGCGCGGATCAGCTCCGTGAGGAAGGACGATTCGATGCCCGCCTGCCGGCACAGGTCCTCCCGGCCGACCCGCACCTCCCGGTCCGTGCGCAGATCCTCCGGCGACACCTCGCCCGGCGCCACCGCCAGGGGCCGGGGCCGCTTCGGGCGGCTCTCCACCGAGCCCACCGTCGCGACACCACGGTCGATCGCCTCGAGCTGTTCCTTGATCACCTTCAGCGGCAGGTACTGGTCCCGCTGCGCGGTTAGCACGTACCGCAGGCGCTCGCAGTCCGCGATCGAGAAACGTCGATAACCCGACGGGGTGCGTTCCGGACTGATCAGTCCCTCGGATTCGAGGAAGCGGATCTTCGAGATCGTCACGTCCGGAAACTCGGGACGGAGCCGATCGAGCACGGACCCGATCGACATTCCCCCCGGTGACGGCTGGCGGGCAGCGGTCATCAGCTACCCGTGCCCTGCGAACCCCGCGGGCCGGTGAGGAACACCAGCCGGAACTTTCCGATCTGCACCTCGTCGCCGTTCGCGAGAACCGCCGAGTCCACCGGCTCGCGGTTGACGTAGGTGCCGTTCAGGCTTCCCACATCGACGACCTGGAACTCGCCCTCGTCCTGACGGAACTCGGCGTGCCGGCGGCTCACCGTCACGTCGTCGAGGAAGATGTCGCTGTCCGGGTGACGCCCGGCCGACGTCGTCGGCTGATCGAGCAGGAAACGCGACCCGGCGTTCGGGCCGCGCTTGACGACGAGCAGCGCCGATCCTGTGGGAAGCCCCTCGACCCCCGAGACGGGGGCCTCGGTCGTCCCCGTGCCCGCGCCGGTGGTATCGAGTTCGTTCAGGAAGTCGGCACGAAACACCGAAGTGGTTTCCGCAGGGGTTTCCTCGTAGCCCGCGTTGCCGTTCTCGCTCACCGTATCTCCTTATCCGTTCGACCCTTCGGGATCGCTCCCCCTGGGCCGCAGTTTCGTTCAGCCACGATCACTTCCGGTACGGACCCGCGCCCCGACCCGGCACACGCCTACCGTTGACCGTACCCTGCGCAACGTCCTTCGTGCAGGCAGACGCGGTCCCGGCCGGACGCGGCGTCAGTTCTGCGTGATCGCGCGGTACCCGTCCGCGTCGAGCGTGCTCGCCAGAGCGGCGTCGAGCTCGTCCTTGCTGCCGACCTCGAGGTCCACCAACCAGCCGGCCTCGTACGGGTCGCTGTTGACGAGCTCGGGATTGGCATCCAGATCCGGGTTCACCCCAACGACTTTCGCCGTGAGCGGCGCGTACACGTCGGAAACGCTCTTGGTCGACTCCACCTCGCCGAACGAGTCGCCCGCGGTGATCTCCGCTCCCGTCTCCGGCAATTGCACGAAGACGACGTCGCCGAGCTGTGACTGGGCGTAGTCCGTGATGCCGACGCGCGCAGTCGCGTCACCGGTTCGGCGAACCCACTCGTGCTCCGCCGTGTAACGCAGATCGGCGGGTGTTCGGAACTCACTCACGACAGGTCCTTTCGGGCAGCGACATTCGCGTGGAACGCCGGGTTCAATTACCGGGCTGAGAGTATTGTCGCGGCTCGATCTCCCGCAAGGCGGGTACCTCGACCTGCGGCGACTGTTCGATCTGTACCGACCCGCCCGCGCGCGCCACCGTGTCGACCACGCCGCCGGGGATGTTCAGAGCCGCCGCCAGCGTGGGCGCGTCCCCGATCGCGGCGACGGCGTAGGGCGCTGCGATCGATCGATCGTCGACGACCAGCGCACCGGCGGTGCCGCCCACCCAGGAGTCCACGCCGATACGGACGGCGGGGCCGCCGGTTCCGGCGACCTGGACGGCCTCCGCCCCCGCGGCGCGCAGCTCCTGGATCGTGTCGAGGAGGACTTCCGGTCCCACGCCGCGCCGAGGGTCGGCAATGGTCAAGATCACTCCCGGACCGGCCGCCGGGGCGGTACCCACCTGGATCTCCAGGGCCGAGAGGCGCTGCTGCGCCTCCGCGAGTGCGGCTTCGGAGCCGTTCCGTTCCAGGCTGGCCAGCGTCTGTTCCAGTGTGGTGATCTCCTGCCGCAGCTCCGCTTCGCGGCGGTTGAGGTTGTCGAGCACCACCAGCAGGTCGGCCGGCCGAGCGGAGTCGAGCGCGTCGCCCGAACCGGTGTTCCTGACCTGCGTGGCGATTCCCACGCCCAGCACCACCATGAGCAGCGCCGCCAGGGCGGAGAAGACGATCCGCGAGCGGCGCGCCGCGCCGCTCTCGGCCGGTTCGTGCCATTCGTGCTTGCCCTCATGCATCCGGCTACGCCCCGAACAGTCTGCGTCGCAGCGCGGATGCATTGCCGAAGATCCGGATACCGAGGACCACGACGACCGCGGTGGAGAGCTGGGTGCCCACCCCGAGCTGGTCGCCGAGCCAGACGATCAGTGCGGCGACGAGCACGTTGAAGGTGAAGGAGACGACGAACACCTTGGCGTCGAAGATCTCGTCCAGATAGGCGCGTAGTCCCCCGAAGACCGCGTCGAGCGCGGCGACCACCGCGATGGGCAGGTAGGGCTGGACCACGTCGGGCACCTGGGGGCTGAAGATCACACCCACGGCGATGCCCACGCCGAGGGCCAGCACCGCATAGAGGGCGTATCCGCGCTTGGTCGCCACAGTCTTCACCGCTCTCCCGTTTCCCGTGCCGATGCGACGTCGCGTACCGAGGCGCCCGGCAACGCGAGGTCCGTCGCCTCCGTGATGGTGAAACCTACCCCGTACAGCTGTTGCACCCCCGACATACGCAGGTAGGCGTCGCTGACGACGAAGCCGGTCTGCAGTTCGGCCGGTGACCCGACGGCGGCGACCGTGTAGGGCGAGAAGACCGGCTGGTTGTCCACGAGCATCGCTCCCCCGGCCTGCCGGACGGTGACACCGGGACCGACCCGTACCCCGTTGATCGCGACGGCCTCGGCCCCGCCGGCCCAGAGGGCGTTGACGACCGACTGCAGGTCGCGGTCGAGGATCACCGAGGTGCTGCGGGCGCGGTCCTTCTCCGCGGAGTCCGTCAGGTCGGGACGCGAGGTCGGATCGGCGAGGGTGACTGTGATGCCGGGGCCGCGCACGGGAGCCGCGGCGGCGGCCTCCTCGGCTCGGGCGAGCCGGTCGAGCACCGCCGCACCCTGTTCGTCGTCGGCGAGCACCTCGATGCGGCGCTGTTCCACCTGGGTGGCCACGTCGTCGCGGGTGGCCGCGAGTACGTCGTTGCGGTCCTCGGCGGTGCGGACGGTGGCGAGGATCTCGTTGCGTGCCTGGTCGGTACCGGATTCCCGCTCGATGTTCTGGGCGTAGGCCACTCCGAGGACGAGTCCGGCGAGCAGGCCACCGAGGACCAGCCAGAGCCCGATGCCGACCCGGGTCGGCCGGGCGTGGCCGGCGGCGCGGTCGTGCGCCGCGGCCGCGTAGCCGGGGTCGAGGTGGTCCTCGAGAAGCGCCTTGAGCAGCGACGGCACGGGGTTGCGGCGGATCTGCTCCCAGTTGCGGCTCATTCGGTGGCAGGCCCTCCCGGGGTGGGTACCGCACGGGCCGTCCGCACCGCCTGCGACAGGTAGAGCACGCCCGTCCACACGTAGAGGGCAGTACCCCAGAGGAGGGCGGCCCACCCCGCGGGCGCGAGGACGCCGGCCGCGGCGGGAAGCGCTTCCGCGGCCAGCAGGAGCGGCAACGCGAACATCAGCAGGAAGGTGGCGCCCTTACCCAGGTACAGCACCTCCGGGGGCGGCAGGCCACGGCGACGGTAGACGGCCAGGGTCGGAGCGAGGACCAGCTCCCGGCCGATCAGAACCACGGCGATCCACCACGGCACTATGCCGCGGGCCACCAGGGCGAGGAGGGTGGTGACGACGTAGAGGCGGTCGACGAGCGGATCCAGCACCGCGCCGAGCCGCGAGGCCTGGTCGAGCAGCCGCGCGAGCTTGCCGTCGGCCCAGTCGGTGATTCCGCTGAGCATGAGGACCGCAAGCGCCCATCCGTCGGCGTGCCGGACGAGGACCAGATAGAGGAAGATCGGGATGCCGACCAGGCGGACGACGCTCAACACGTTGGGGACGGTGACGATGCGGTCGGATCGAGCCGGCGCACCGGCCGTCGTCGCGTCGTTCATCGTCCGTCCTGTCGTTCGGGTGGGGTCGGTTCCGACAGCCTTGCACACACCTCGTCGCCGCCGGCCGGCCGACTCGTCACCTCCACGCGAACACGGGCTGTTCCAGGTCGTCGATGCGGGTGCTGCGACGGTGGAGCACGACTTCCCGGAACTGGTACACCACCGCCGCGGTGGGGGCGTGGACGAGATGTCCCCGGAACGGCCACTGGATCACCGGCTTGTCCGATTCCGGTATGGCGACGAACCGGGGTTCGCTGTCGAGCTCGGATGCGGTGACGGCATAGAGTGCGGCCACCTCGTCGGGGTTGGGCACGAGATCGTCGATCGCGGCATCCGCCCAGACGACGTACGGGGAGATGACGTAACCCGAGCGGGTGATGTAGTCGTCGAGGCGGCCGAGAATGCCGCCGGGGTCGGTGCGCAGGCCGAGTTCCTCGTGCAGCTCGCGCAGCGCGGCCACCTCGGGTGTCTCCCCGTCGTCGAGACGTCCGCCCGGCAGGGCGAACTGGCCGGGGTGCGCTCGCAGACGGGTCGGGCGGCGGGTGAGCGGCACGACAGGGTTGCCGTGCCCGTCGTCGAGTACGGCGACGACCACCGCCGCGTGACGCCGGCCTTCCAGCGGCAGGGAGCGGGGTTCGAACGCGGCGAGCGCCGACCCGATCTCGGTCGGGTCCAAGGGGTTCGGGACGGTCATTGCGTCGACATTAGGGGGTGGGGACTGCGATTCTGCGCATGGATCGCCGAATCGGTCCGCCCCGTGGGTCCACCCGGTGCATAGTTGTCCGAGGAAACGAACGGATCCCAGGGGTACACGAGGACGTGAGCATGCAGCGCACCACCCGACCGATGGCCGAGGTCCGCCGGGGAGTCGCGGACCGGGTGGTGGGCCGGGCCCGGGAAACCGACCTCCTGCTCGCTGCCATCGGCGCGGGGCGCGACGTGCTGCTCGAGGGGCCACCGGGCACCAGCAAGTCCACCCTGCTCGGCGCCATCACCGCCGAGCTCGGCAGTCCGCTGATGTTCGTCGAGGGGAACGCCGATCTCACGCCGGCACGCCTGGTCGGCTATCACGATCCGGCACGGGTGCTGTCGGAGGGCTACCACGAGGACAACTTCGTGCCCGGCCCGCTGGTGGCGGCGATGCGGGCCGGCGGGGTGCTCTACCTCGAAGAGTTCAACCGCTCGCCCGAGGACACACTGAACAGCCTGCTGACCGCGATGGCGGAGCGGCGGATCACGGTGCCGCGGGTGGGCACGGTCGAGGCCGATCCGGCGTTCCGCGTGGTGGCCTCGATGAACCCGTTCGACAACATCGGCACCGTCCGGTTGTCGATGAGCGTGCACGACCGGTTCTGCCGGCTGGCGGTGGACTATCAGGACACGCAGGCCGAACGTGAGATCGTCGTCCGGCGCACCGGGTGCGGGTCGGCGCGGCTCGTCGCCGACGCGGTAGCCCTCACCCGCGCCACGCGCGGGCACCCTGACCTGCGCGGCGGGTCCAGCGTCCGCGGCGCGATCGACCTGACGCTCGTCGCGATGCAGCTGATCGACATGCGGGACGTGCGCGGCGAGCTGCCGGACTCGGCCGACCCGCCGCGCGATCTGCCGCCGGCCTACACCGGCGCCGTGCTCGACGCCCTGCTGGTGGCTTTGTCCGGGCGGATCGCGGTGGACGAGGTCGCCGAGACCACACCCGAGGCGGTGTTGCGGGAGATCTGGCAGGACCACTTCCTCCTTCGCCCCAGCTCCGCGGCCCCCGGTTGAAGAGCCGTCCCCGCGGACGGCCCCGTGCACCGGCGCGCCCAGCGTCACTCCACCGGTCGGGGAAAGCCTTTCCGGCGCAAGCCGAAGCAGCTGTCGACGGTCCCGACGCTGTACGAGAACCGAGGCAGCGGCCAGGGTTTGGCGATGGTCGGCGGTCCGCATCGTCAGGGGCGCAGCCCCGGAACGGGTCCCGGTGCGGGTCCCGGGATGACCGACGAGCCGGCCGAGGTGCTGACACTGGGCGAACTCGATGCGTCGGGCCCTGCCGGCGACGCCGAGGTCCGACGCCGGGCCCGCGAGATCGCTGCGCGCCTGTCCGTGCCGCGCCCGCGGCACCGTCGCCTGCCTCGGCGGGGCGTCGGCAGACTGCGAACCCTGCCGTATCAGGACGGCGCCGAGGAACTCGATCTCGACCGCACCGTCGAAGTGCTCGCGGAGGACCCGCTCGCGCGGTCGACCGATCTGGTGATGCGGGACCGGATCCGCGACCGCCGGAAGGTGGTGCTGGTCGTCGACATCTCCGGGTCGATGCGCGGCGAACGCATCCGCACCGCCGCGGCCGCGGTGGGTGCCGTGGCCGGCGAGCTCGGCCACGACGATCTGGCGGTGGTGGCGTTCTGGTCCGAAGCCGCCGTGCTCAGCGCTCTCGGTGAGCCGGTCTCCCCGGCTCGGCTCGTGGACCTGCTGCTCCGGATCCCGAGCAAGGGTCTGACGAACGTCGGCTTCGCGCTCGAGGTGGCGGCGCGTCAGCTCCGGGACGTACCCGCCGACGAGGGACGGGTGCTGTTGCTGTCCGATTGTGTGCACAATGCCGGGCCCGATCCGCGGACCGCCGCCTCCCGGCTCTCTCGGCTCGACGTGCTCGCCGACATCTCCGGCGAACACGATCTGCTCACCGCCCGCGATCTCGCTCATGCCGGCCGTGGGCTGGCCCTGCCGATCCGGGGCCACCGCGACGTCGCTGCGGCCATCTCCCGCGCGTTCGGCGCCTGACTGTGCGCGGTGCCTCTTGGGGGGTTTCGGTGGGGAGCGTGGAGTCGTGATGAATTTCGGAAAATACTTCTGTTCCGTACTGGTCGGATAATGTAAGCCGGACTTGGGTGCGCCGAGCGGTCTTCTTCTTGAAATTATTGTGTTCCGTTTGCTTCGAATTCGGATGCGGCGGTGTCAGCGGGGGCCCGCGCCCCTCCCCTCTCGTGCCCGAGGGGGCACCGCTCGGAACGGGCGGGAGAACCGCGCCGTCGTGGCTCGCTCATCGCGCCCGGTCCACGTCCACGCACAGGATCGCCGAGTCGCTCAGGGGCTTCCCAGGTACAACCGCCCGGCATGCTCGACGACGCCCGTCACCTCGCCGAAGGGCACATCCCGGCACCCGAAGTCGTGCAGCAGGCGGCCGTCCTCCCCCACCCCAGCACCCAGGTCGTGCGAGCGGGACGAGCCAGTCGCGCCACCGGCAGCCGCCACAACGCCCGGCGTACCACGGGTCAGCTGCCTCCGAGCCGGTCGAGGACACCATTGCGGGGCGCAACCATCGCCACCCACATCCGGCCGCCGCGCGCCCGGGAGACGTTGTCCGGCATTCCCGGAAGGTTCGTCATCAGCGGCCGCGGGGCGTGGGGGCACGGACCGGCAGTCCGGTCAGGCAGTAACCGCCGGTTTCGGCGAACAGGACAGTGGATTCGTCCTCCGTGAGAGTGATGCCATTCGGGAAGTGGAGCCGGTCGAGTACGACAGGGACCGAACCGTCCGGGTCACGGCGCAGCAGCCGGCCGCTGCCGCGGTGCTCGGGCAGGGCGCCCACGTAGTGGTCCAGACCGTGGCGGGTGTGGACCGGGTGGGCCCCGCGCCGCCCGCGTTCAGCTCTCCAGGCGCTTCTTCAGACCGGTGAGCGTACTGTCGACCAGGCCCTTGATCACCCGATTCCGCAGGAAACCGGGCAGCGGCAGGTTGTGGTGGATGGTCAGCTCGTACGTGACGGAGGTGCTGGCCGGACCGACCGCGTCGAGTTGGTAGCGCCCTTCCTGCCCGGTCTGCAGGCGTCCTTGGAGCATCGACCAGCTCATGCCGTCGTCGCGGTGCCGGTAGGTCAGGGTGTAGCTGTCGGTACCGACGGTGGCCGACGCCTTGAACCGGGCGGTGCGCGGCAATCCGGTCTCCTCGTCGACCTCGAGCACCTCGGCCTCGAGGATCTCGGGGATCCACTCGGTCTGGCTCTCGAGGTCACGGATGGTCGCGAGCACGGTGCCCAAGGGCGCCTCGACCTGGACGGTCTTGGTGGCGCTGTCAGTGGGCATGCTCGCCGTCCCCGTAGTAGCCGAGCCGGAGCAGGGTGGTGATCTCGCTGATCAGCGGCATCCGCGGGTTGGTGCGGTTGCTCAGGTCCTGGAACGCGGTCATCGCCAGCTCCGGCAGGGCGGCGAGGAACTCGTCCTCCGCGATGCCGATCTCCTTCAGGGTGCGCGGCACCCCCATGCGGCGGAGCAGGTCCTCGACACCCTGGAAGAGCCGGCGGCGGCTCTCCTCGGGTTCGTGCCCCCCGAAGACGATCCGCCCGAGCTGAGCGTACTTCTCGGGCGCGACGTACGCGGAGTAGCCCGGGGCCGGCATGAACTTGGTCGGCAGGCTGGCGTTGTAGCGCAGGGTGTGGGGCAGGAACACGCCGTTCACCCGGCCGTGGGCGATGCCGAACCTGGCGCCGACGGAGTGCGCGAGGGCGTGGTTCGTGCCGACGAAGGCGTTCGAGAAGGCGAGTCCGGCAAGAGTGGCGGCATTGGACATGTCGGTGCGGGCGGACAGATCGTTCGGGTCGTCGTACACCCGCGGCAGCGCCTCGAAGATCAGGCGCGCGGCCTGGACACAGAACGCATCGGTGTAGGGCGAGGCGAAGATGGAGGCTACCGCTTCCAGCGCGTGGGTCAGCGCGTCGATGCCGGTGTCGACGGTCAGGGTGCGCGGCATCGAGAGGGTGAGCATCGGGTCCACCACCGCCATATCCGGAACCAGCGAGTAGTCGACGAGGGTCTCCTTGCGGCCGGCGACGGTGAGGACGGCCGCGGGTGAGACCTCCGATCCGGTGCCGGCGGTCGTGGGGATTGCCACCAGCCGCAGCTTGTGTGGATCCTGCGGGTATTCCGCCATGCGCTTGCGGGGGTCGAGGAACGGCAGCGTCAGCTCCGCGAGATCCTTCTCCGGGTGTTCGTAGAACAACCGGATCGCTTTCGCCGCGTCGATCACCGACCCACCGCCGATGGCGATGAGCAGGTCCGGCGGGTACCCCTCGAGCAGCGCAACGCCGCGGCGGATGGTGGCCTCGTCCGGTTCCGGTTCGACCTCGCTGAACACCTTGATGTGCTCCGCGCGCAGGTGGGCGCGGAGCTCGTCGACGACTCCCCGCTGTTCGCTCAACGCGTCGGTGACGACCACAACGCTCGTACACGGGACCTCGCGGAGGTTCTCGAGGGCACCGGCATTGAAGTAGGTGTTGGAGGGCACGCGGAACCACTGCGGCGGGGTGCGCCGGTGCGCGACGGTCTTGATGTTGAGCAGCTGCTGGTAGTTGACGTTCTCGGTGGTGCTCGATCCGCCCCAAGTGCCGCAACCCAGGGAGAAGGTGGGGGTGAGGTTGTTGTAGATCCCGCCGAGCGCGCCGACCGCGGTGGGGGCGTTGACGAGGATCCGTCCGGTGCGCACGGCCAGACCGTAGGCGTCGATGACCGCCGGATCGGTGGCGTAGATGGCGGAGGTGTGGCCGAGGCCGCCGTGTTCGGTGACGAGCACGGCGGCGTCGATGCCGTGCTGGACGTCGCGGGCGCGCACGAGACCGAGGACGGGCATCAGCTTCTCCTGCACCAGAGGGTGCGCGGCGAGCTGGTCGAGGTCGGAGGGCAACGGCGCCAGGAGCACCTTGACCGCTGGATCCACGGTGAAGCCCGCGCGGGCGGCCAGTTCGGGAGCCTGCTGGCCGAGAGCGGCGAGGTTGACCTTGTCGCCGCAGCCGAAGGCGAATTCGGCCACCGCGGCGGCCTGCTCGTCCGTGAGTACGTGCGCCCCCATCCGCTCGAACTCGGCGACGGTGGCGTCGTAGATCTCGTCGTCGATGATGCAGGTCTGTTCGGCGGGGCAGATCACGGAGGCATCGAAGGTCTTCGAGATGAGGATGTCGACGACGGCGCCCTTGATGTCGGCCGTGCGGTGCAGATAGATGGGGGCGTTGCCGGGTCCCACGCCGAGCGCGGGTTTGCCGGCCGCGTTGGCGAGGGAGACGATCTTCTGCCCGCCGGTGACCCAGATGAAGTCGACCCGAGGATGCTTGAACAGGTAGTGGGTGACCTCGTGGGCGGCGTCGGGAATGACCTGCAGCGCGCCGGGGGGCATACCGGCCGCTTCGGCTGCCGCACGCAGGATCTCGACCGTGCGTTCGCACGACCGCACGGCGAAGGGCGAGGGCCGGAAGATGACGGCGTTGCGGGTCTTTGCCGCGACGATCGCCTTGTACAGCACCGTGGAGGTGGGGTTGGTGACCGGGGTGATCGCCAGGACCACGCCGATGGGTTCGGCGACGCGGACGATGCTGCGCTCGACGTCCTCCTCGATCACGCCCACGGACTTCTTGTCCTTGAGGTAGTCGTAGAGGAACTCGGTGGCCACGTAGTTCTTGACGACCTTGTCCTCGAAGACGCCGAATCCGGTCTCCTCGATCGCCACCGATGCCAGTTCCGCGGCCGCCCGGATGCCGGCCTGCGCCATGGCTTCGACGATCGCGTCGACCTGTTGCTGGTCGAGGGTGCGGAACTCGGCCGCCGCGGTGGTCGCCGTGTCGACGACCGCGTCGATCTGCTCGTGCCGGACCGGGCCGGTGTCGACGGCGGGAGTCGCCTCCGCCGTGGCGGCGTCGCCGGTGCTGTTGGTGGCCTGGGATTCGGTGCCGATCCGGGTTTCGGTCATGTTGTCTCCTCGGACTGGAGATGCCCGTCGCGCCTCGGTGTGGCCGCGGCTCCTGTTCGCGACAGTACTCGCGGCTCGAGGTGTTGACTGCGGTCTTTGGACCCTGACCGTGGGCCTTTCGCGGAGCTGCCGCTGCCGCACCCTGGGCGGCTGGTTCCGGGGTGGGCCGGAGCAGCACGGCAGTCCTGGAACCGGGCCGCGGAGGGTGGCCCGCACGCGAACGAGGCGGTCCCGGTGAATTCGGGACCGCCTCGTCGTGGGTCGGGCTGACAGGATTTGAACCTGCGACCACTTGACCCCCAGTCAAGTGCGCTACCAAGCTGCGCCACAGCCCGTCCGCGCTCTCGTCGAGCGCTCGTTGAGATTACAACAGGGACGGACCGATTCACCAATCGCCTGGTCAGGACCGTTTCGGGTGCTACTTGCCGCGGCGGTCCCGTTTCTCGCGCACGCGCACGGAGATCCGCACCGGGCTGCCCTCGAAGCCGAACTCCTCGCGCAGCCGCCGCTCGAGGAATCGGCGGTAGCCGGCCTCGAGGAAGCCGGTGGTGAACAGCACGAACGTCGGCGGCCGGGTGCCGGCCTGGGTGGCGAACAGTACCCGCGGCAGGCGGCCGCCGCGCATCGGCGGCGGAGTCGCGGCGACGACCTCCTTGAGCCAGGTGTTGAGCCGGCCGGTGGAGATGCGCTTGTCCCAGGACTCGAGGGCGGTCTCCATGGCCGGCACGAGCTTCTGCACGGCCCGGCCGGTCTTGGCGGAGATGTTGACGCGCGCCGCCCACGGCACGCGCAGCAGATCGCGTTCGATCTCCCGGCTCAGCTCGTAGCGGCGATCCTCGTCGACGAGGTCCCACTTGTTGAAGGCGATGACGAGGGCGCGGCCCGCGTCGGCGACCATCGAGATCACCCGTTGGTCCTGCTCGGTGATGGGCTCGGAGGCGTCGATCAGCAGCACCGCCACCTCCGCGGCCTCGATGGCGCCGCGGGTGCGCAGCGAGGCGTAGAACTCGGCCCCGGAGGCGGTGTTGACGCGCTTGCGCAGGCCGGCGGTGTCGACGAACCGCCAGGTCTTTCCGCCGAGCTCGACGAGGGAGTCCACCGGGTCGACCGTCGTGCCGGCGACGTTGTGCACCACCGACCTTTCGTCGCCGGCCAGCTTGTTGAGCAGGCTGGACTTGCCGACGTTGGGCTTGCCGACCAGCGCGACACGACGCGGGCCTCCCCCGCCGGTGCCTTCGCGCGGGGTCTGCGGCAGCACCGAGAGCAGCTCGTCGAGCAGGTCCCCGGTGCCGCGACCGTGGGTGGCCGACACCGAGTACGGCTGCCCCAGGCCCAGCGACCACAGGGCGGCCGCTTCGGACTCGACGCGGTCGTCGTCGACCTTGTTCGCGACGAGCAGCACCGGCGTCTTGGAGCGGCGCAGGACCCTGGCGACCGCCTCGTCGACGGCGGTGGCGCCGACGGTCGCGTCGACGACGATCAGGATCGCGTCGGCTGTGCGCATCGCAATCTCCGCCTGCCGCGCGACGGACTGTTGCAGGCCCTTCGCGTCGGGCTCCCAGCCGCCGGTGTCCTGCACCATGAATCGGCGGCCGTTCCAGTTGGCCTCGTACGAGACGCGGTCGCGGGTCACGCCCGGCACGTCCTCGACGACCGCTTCGCGGCGGCCGATGATGCGGTTGACCAGGGTCGACTTGCCGACGTTGGGTCGTCCGACCACGGCGACGGTCGGCACGGGCACGAACTCCTCGAGTTCGTCGTCCCCGACGAGCTCGAGGTCCCAGTCCGCTTCCTCCGACCAGGTGCCGTCGCCGGCGAATTCCGTCACATCCTCGCTCACAGGGTCGCTCCCGTCTGCTCGGCGACCACGGCGGCGAGCGCGGCGATCACTTCGTCGATGTCCATGTCGCTCGTGTCGACGACGACCGCGTCGTCCGCCGCGCGCAGCGGGGAGACCGCGCGGGTGGAGTCGAGGTGGTCGCGGCGCTGCACCGCGGCGAGCACCGCCTCGTAGTCGTCGCCGCGGCCTTCGGCGATGTTCTGCCGGTTGCGCCGCTGTGCCCGGGCCTCGGCGGAGGCGGTGAGGTAGATCTTCACATCCGCGTCGGGGAACACGACGGTGCCGATGTCGCGCCCCTCGACGACGATGTGCCCGGCGTCGCGGCCGATGCTCTGCTGCGCTGCGACGAGGGCCCGACGCACCGCGGGGACGGCGGAAACGGCGGAGACGGCGCCGGTGACCTCGCCGCCGCGGATGATCTCGCGGACGTCCTCCCCGGCGAGCCGGATGTCCTCGACTTCCGGGTCGGTGCCGATCGACCAGGGCAGGGACGCGGTGGCGGCGGCGATGGCGGCGGGATCGGTCAGGTCCGCCCCCGCTCGCAGGGCGTGCAGGGTCGCGACCCGGTACATGGCGCCGGTATCGAGATAGGCGGCGCCGAGGCGGCGGGCGAGCCGCTTGGAGACGGTGGACTTGCCGGTGCCGGACGGGCCGTCCATGGCGACGATCAGGGAGCTCACAGGCCCACCGCCTGGTAGAGGCCGCCGACTTCCTTGCGGCCGAGCACCCGCAGGGTGCCGGGTCGCTGGTCGCCGAGCGCGACGGGTCCGATGTCGGTGCGCACCAGGCGGATCACGGGGTGGCCGACGGCGTCGAGCAGGCGGCGCACGATGTGCTTGCGGCCCTCGTGCAGTTCGAGGCGGACGAGGGACTGGCCCTCGTTTACCTGCAGGAGCGCGAAGGAATCGACCTTGGCGGGGCCGTCGTCGAGTTCGACGCCGGCGCGCAGCTGCTTGCCGATACCGCGCGGGAGGACGCCCTTGACGGTGGCGAGGTAGGTCTTGGTCACCTCGTAGGAGGGGTGCATGAGCCGGTGGGCGAGCTCGCCGTCGTTGGTGAGCAGCAGCAGCCCTTCGGTGTCGGCGTCGAGCCGGCCGACGTGGAAGAGGCGTTGTCCGGCGGCGACGCGTTCGGAGACGATGTCGCCGACGCAGGGGCGCCCGAGGTCGTCGGACATGGTGGACTGCCAGCCGCGCGGCTTGTTGAGCACGAGGTGGACGAGGTCCTTGTTGACGACGACGCGCACGCCGTCGACGCGGACGACGGCGTTCTCGGGGTCCACGCGCAGGCCCTGTTCGGTGACGATGGAGCCGTCGACCTCGACGCGGCCGGCGGCGATGAGTTCCTCGGCGGCGCGGCGGGACGCCACTCCGGCCTGGGCGAGGACCTTCTGCAGGCGCATGCCTTCGCCGGCGGGCAGTTGGGGGCGCTCGGCGGCGTGCTGGTGCCGGGCGGGTTTGGCGTTGCTGATCTTGGGGAGGGCCGCCGGGCGCTGGGCCTGGGGCTTGGGGGCGGCGGGACGGCCGCGCTTGTTGAGCGGGGTGTCGCCCTTGCGGTGTGCCTTCTTGGGCGTGGCCGCGCGGGCGGCGGGTTCGCCCCGTCGTTCGCGCGGGGGGTTCCCCGCGCGGGAGGTGGTCTTTCTGCGGTCCGGTGTGCCATCACGGCGAGCGGGCTTGTGCACTTTTTTCCTGTCTCAATCGGGATCGAACGGCGCGGGCGAGGTGGACTCGGTGCGCGGGTTCCTTCCCATTCTCGCAAATCGTGGGTCGGCCTCGAGACTTTCGCTGATGTCGTCGATCACATCGACGTCCGGGAGCAGCGGCGCGAGGGGCGGCAGGTCCTGCAGGGAGGCCAGGCCGAGGCGTTCGAGGAACAGTTCGGTGGTGACGTAGCGGGTGCCGCCGGTCTCGGGGTCGGTGCCGTCCTCGGCGATCAGGTCGCGGGCCAGGAGGGTGCGCATGACGCCGTCGACGTTGACGCCACGGACGGCGCTGACGCGGGCGCGGGTGACGGGCTGGCGATAGGCGACGACGGCGAGGGTTTCGAGGGCGGCACGGGTGAGCTTGGTGCGGGCGCCGCCCTGCAGGAGCCGTTCGACGTACGGGGCGTAGTCACGGCGGGTGTAGAAGCGCCAGCCGTCGCCGGCGTAGCGCAGGTCGATGCCCGAGCCGCGCGCGTCGAGGTCGGCCGCCATGCGGTGCAGGGTGGTCTCGACGCGGGTGGCGGTGACGCCGATCGCGTCGGCGAGCTGGGCGTTGGGGGCGGGGGTGTCGACGACGAGGAGCAGCGCCTCGAGGGCGGCGGCGAGTTCGTCGTCGGTCATCTCGAGCAGTTCGGCGTCGAGTCCGCGCGGGTCGGGGTCCGGCGTGTCGCTGCTCACCCGTAGTCCTCCTCGAATGTGGTGACGGCGTCGTCGTTCTCGCCGGTCCAGGCCACCTGGAGCGGCCCGAGCGGCTCGGGTTGGTCGAAGGTGACGGCTCGTTCGCGGTAGAGCTCGAGCAGCGCGAGGAACCGGGCGACGATCTGCAGGCTGTTGTCGCATTCGGCGACGAGTTGGCCGAAGGTGGCCCAGGTGCCGGCGCCGTGGGCGCGCAGCAGGGTGAGCAGGCGGGCGGCCTGCTCGGGGACGGAGACCCGGGGGGTGTGGAGGTGGTCGAGGCCGACGCGGGGTGGCGGCTTGGGCCGGAAGGCGGCGGCGGCGATCTCGGCGAACCGGGCCGCGTCGACGCCGAGGACGACCTCGGGCACCAGGTTCTCGTACTGCGGTTCGAGCGAGACCGCGCGTGGGTAGCGGCGCAGGGCGGCGGCTTCGAACTCGGCGAACAGGTCGGCGATCTGTTTGAAGGCGCGGTATTGCAGCAGGCGGGCGAAGAGCAGGTCGCGGGCCTCGAGCAGGGCGAGGTCCTCGGGGTCGTCGACGTCGCCGGAGGGCAGGAGGCGGGCGGCCTTGAGGTCGAGCAGGGTCGCGGCGACGACGAGGAACTCGGTGGTCTGGTCGAGTCCCATCTCGGGGCCGCGGGCGCGGGTGTAGGCGATAAACTCGTCGGTGACCTCGTGCAGGGCGACCTCGGTGACGTCGAGGCGGTGCTGGGAGATCAGGGTGAGCAGCAGGTCGAAGGGGCCCTCGAAGTTGCGCAGCCGTACCTGGAAGCCCGCGGGGGGCGGGGCGGGGCGGGCAGGGTCGGGCGCGGCCGGGCCGGGGGTGTCGACGGTCACGGGCTATCGGCCGGAGCGGTGGATCACTTCGCGGGCCAGGGCCCGGTAGGACTCGGCGCCGGCGGACTTCGGCGCCCAGGTGGTGATGGGTTCTCCGGCGACGCTGGTCTCGGGGAACCGGACGGTGCGGGCGATGACGCTGTCGTAGACGAGGTCGCCGAAGACCTCGACGACCCGGGACATCACCTCGCGGGCGTGCAGGGTGCGCGAGTCGAACATGGTCACGAGGATCCCGGCGAGGCTGAGCTTGGGGTTGAGCCGGTCGCGCACCTTGTCGACGGTGTCGTTGAGCAGGGCCAGTCCGCGGAGGCTGAAGTACTCGCATTCCATCGGGATGATCACCGCGTCGGCGCAGGCAAGGGCGTTGACGGTGAGCAGGCCGAGGGACGGCTGGCAGTCGACGAGGATGTAGTCGTAGCGGTCGAGGACGGGGTACAGGGCGCGGCCGAGGGCTTGTTCGCGGCCGACCTCGGAGACGAGCTGGATCTCGGCGGCGGACAGGTCGATGTTGCTGGGCAGCAGGTCCAGGCCTTCGACGCGGGTGTGCAGCAGTACGTCGTCGACGGAGACGCCGCGTTCGACGAGGAGGTTGTGCACGGTCAGGTCGAGGTCGTGGTGGGCGACACCGAGACCGGCGGACAGGGCGCCCTGCGGGTCGAGGTCGACGAGCAGGACGCGGCGGCCGTATTCGGCGAGGGAGGCACCGAGGTTGATGGTCGAGGTGGTCTTGCCGACCCCGCCCTTCTGGTTGCACATCGCGATGATCTTCGCGGGCCCGTGGCTGGGCAGCGGCTGCGGTTCCGGGACGTGCCGGCGGGGCCGGCCGGTGGGGCCGAGCTCGGCCTCGGGTTCCGCGGTGTGGGTGTGCTCCGGGCCGGCGTGTGCCGCGTCGGCGCCGGGGCGGCCGTGGAGCAGGGCGTGCTGTGCTGCCGGCGCTGTGTCCGCTGCGGGCGGTTGTGGTGTCCCCACTATCCCCTGCTCCCCCTGTCCTGCTCGCTCGGCTGTCGGATCAACGCTACCGCTTCGGGTGGTGCGATGGCGCCGTGGACACGCCCTGCCGTCGCGGGCGCTATCGGGCGCGGGGGTGGGCCCCGGCCCACACCTCGCGCAGCGCACCGGCTGTGACCTGCGTGTAGATCTGTGTGGTGGTCACCGAGGCATGGCCGAGCAGTTCCTGCACCACGCGCACGTCGGCGCCGCCGTCGAGGAGGTGGGTGGCGAAGGAGTGGCGCAGGGTGTGCGGGGAGACGGCGGCGGTGACCCCGGCGCGGGTGGCGGCGGTCTGCAGCACCTGCCAGGCGCTCTGCCGGGACAGGCGGCCGCCGCGGGCGTTGAGGAACAGTGCGGGGGTGCGGCCGGTGGCCAGCGCGGGCCGGCCCCGCACGAGATAGGCGTCGACGGCGGCCAGGGCGGGACGGCCGACCGGCACGACGCGTTGCTTGCCGCCCTTGCCGCGCAGGAGCACCGACCGGTTGGTGGTGTCGAGGTCGTCGACGTCGAGGCCGACGGCCTCGGAGATGCGTGCCCCGGTGGAGTACAGCAGTTCGAGCAGCGCCCGGTCGCGCAGGTCGCGCGGCCCGTCGGCGCTGGTGCCCGCGGAGCCGAGGATGGCCAGCACGTCGGCGACGGACAGGGCCTTGGGCAGGCGCCGGCCCGCGGCGGGGGGTTTGACGGCGCGGGCGACGTCGACGGGGGTGCGGCCTTCGGTGGTGGCGAAGCGGTGCAGTCCGCGCACGGCGACGAGGGCGCGGGCGGCGGAGCTGGCCGCGAGGGCGGGCCTGCCGCGGTCGGGGTCGCCTCGGCGCAGCGCGGTGACGAAGTCGCCGACGTGCTCTTCGCGGACGTCGGCGAGGTCGTCGATGCCGCGGTCGGTGAGGTGGTCGAGGTAGCGGGTGAGGTCGCGCCGGTAGGACGCCAGGGTGTTGGGGGCGGCGCCGCGCTCGACGGTGAGGTGGTCGAGGTAGGCGTCGAGCTGGCGGGCGAGCACCGCGTCAGTTCCCGTCGCGCTTGGTGCGCAGCAGGGCGCGGGGCCGGTCGGGCCACTCGGCCTCGGCGGGGCGCAGGGCGCCCGCGTCGCGGCGGGTGGCGGCGAGGGCGAGGATCCCCGACACGGCGGTGGCGTTGACGATCCGGCCGCCGAGCACCATGGCGACGGCCTCGTCGACGGGGACGCGGCGGATCTCAAGGTCCGCCTCCTCGTGTTCGGGGTCGGGCCGGTCGGCCTCGGACAGGCCCCGGGCCGCGTACACGCGCACGGCCTCGTCGGTGAATCCCGGCGAGAGGGCGAGGTCGACGAGCAGGTCCCAGCGGGCGGCGGCCAGGCCGGTCTCCTCGGCGAGTTCCCGGCGGGCCGCGTCGAGCGGGTCCTCGCCGGGCGCGTCGAGCAGCCCGGCGGGCAGCTCCCAGAGGCGGTGGCCGAGCGGGTGGCGGTACTGGTGGATCAGGATCAGCCGGTCCTGCTCGTCGACCGCGGCGATCGCGACGGCGCCGTGGTGTTCGACCACCTCCCGTTCGGCCTCGTGCCCGTCGGGCATGGCGACCCGGTCCACACGCAGCGACACGATCGCGCCGGTGTAGATCCGGCGCGTGGACAGCGTCCGGAACTCGTGTCGCTGCGTCACGGTCGGCTACTTGCCGCCGGCGGTGGCGTTCTCGGACGTGGTGACCACCGCGTCGCCGCCGTCCACGTCGACCTCGTCCGCGTCGTCGCCGTGCACGTCCACGGGCAGGCGCTCGGCGGCCTTGTACCGCAGCGCGGCTGCGATGAACGCGGAGAACAGCGGGTGCGGGCGGGTGGGGCGGCTCTTGAGCTCGGGATGCGCCTGGGTGGCCACGAAGAACGGGTGCAGGTCGGCGGGGTACTCGACGAACTCGACGAGATGCCCGTCCGGGGAGGTGCCCGAGAACCTCAGGCCCGACTTGGCGATCCGGTCGCGGTAGGCGTTGTTGACCTCGTAGCGGTGGCGGTGCCGCTCGGAGACCTGCTCGCCGCCGTAGGCGCGGGCGACGACCGAGCCCTTGGCGAGTACGGCCGGGTAGGCGCCGAGCCGCATCGTGCCGCCGAGATCGGCCTCGCCGGCGACGGCCTGCTCCTGATCGGCCATCGTGGAGATCACCGGATGGGTGGTGTCGGGATCGAACTCGGCGGAGTTCGCGTCGGTGATGCCCACCGAGCGGGCCGCCTCGATGACCACGCACTGCAGGCCCAGGCACAGGCCGAGCAGCGGGATCTTGCGGGTGCGGGCGTAGCGGATCGCGCCGAGTTTGCCCTCGATGCCGCGGATGCCGAAGCCTCCGGGGATCAGGACCGCGTCCACGTCGCCGAGCGCGGCCTGGGCGCCGGCCTCGGTCTCGCAGTCGTCGGAGGGCACCCAGCGGATGTCGACCTTGGCGCGGTGCGCGAAACCACCGGCGCGCAACGCCTCGGTGACCGACAGGTAGGCGTCGGGCAGGTCGACGTACTTGCCGACGAGCGCGACCCGCACGGTCTCACGCGGCTGGTGCACCCGGTCGAGCAGGTCGCCCCACACGGTCCAGTCCACGTCGCGGAACGGCAGGCCGAGCTGGCGGACGACGTAGGCGTCGAGTCCTTCGCGGTGCAGGACCTTGGGGATGTCGTAGATCGACGGGGCGTCGGGGCAGGAGATGCAGCCGTCGACGTCCACGTCGCACATCAGCGCGATCTTCGCCTTGAGGGCGGCGGGGACCTCCCGATCGCAGCGCAGCACCAGCGCGTCGGGCTGGATGCCGATGTTGCGCAGCGCCGCCACCGAGTGCTGGGTGGGCTTGGTTTTCAGCTCACCCGACGGGGCCAGATAGGGCACGAGGGAGACGTGCAGGAAGAAGACGTTGCCGCGGCCGACGTCGTGACGGACCTGACGGGCCGCCTCGAGGAACGGTTGGGACTCGATGTCGCCGACGGTGCCACCGATCTCGGTGATGATCACGTCGGGAACGTTGCCGTCCTTGTCGGGGCCGGCCATCGCCATGATCCGGTTCTTGATCTCGTCGGTGATGTGCGGGATCACCTGGACGGTGTCGCCGAGGTATTCGCCGCGCCGCTCCTTGGCGATGACCGTGGAGTAGATCTGGCCGGTGGTGACGTTGGCGGCGGCGTTGAGATCGCGGTCGAGGAAGCGTTCGTAGTGGCCCACGTCCAGGTCGGTTTCGGCGCCGTCCTCGGTGACGAAGACCTCGCCGTGCTGGAAGGGGTTCATGGTGCCGGGGTCGACGTTCAGGTAGGGGTCGAGCTTCTGCATGGTCACGCGCATGCCGCGCGCGGTGAGAAGAGCGCCCAGGCTCGATGCCGTCAGCCCCTTGCCCAGTGAGGAGGCGACGCCCCCGCTGACGAAGATGTGCTTGGTGGCGGTACGCGAGTGGCGTGACTGTGGCAAAGAAGCTCCCGTGACGTCTGGTGCAGGACTTCGGACTGATGACGGAACTGCTGGGGCCTGCACGACCCACGGAACTTCACGGTAACACCTGTCGTGGGTCCCGCGTGCACGACTCGCCCGGATCGGACGGGGATCACACCGTTCGCCGCGCCGCGCCCCTCAGCGGGCGGCGGTTCCGACGGTGACGGCGCCGGCGTTGGGGCCGGTTCCGTACCGGCCCGACACCCCGGCGAGCTGTTCCTGCAGCGCCAGCACCGTGGTGATGCGGCCGGATTCGCGGTCGACGGTGTCGACGGTGGACAGACCGGCCGACAGCGCCGCGTCGGCCCGCACCACCGCGACGGCCCCGTTGCCGACGGCGGCGCCGGGCCGCCCGGCCAGGACCGTGCCGGCACCGCGGGAGTCGAACGCGGCGGCGAAGCGGGCCAGCAGCGCACCGCGGTTGCCGCCGCCCTCGGCGCCGGCTCCCCCGTCGCCGGTGACGACGATGGCGGTCTGGGCGGGTTCGACGGTCCCGTCGTCGTACGCGACGAACCCGCCGCCCCGCAGCGTGGAGAGCGCGAGGTCACGTTCCTGGGGGGTGCTGCGCGGCTGCCCGCTCGCCGGCTCGACGAGCAGCACGGCTCCGAGCAGGTCCCCGGCCAGGCTGCCCTGATCCACGGCGCCGGTCTGCAACTGCACCCCGGCGGGGACGACGTTGGTGACGGTGGTGCGCAGCTGGTCGGCGCCGGCGGCGTCGACGAAGGGCTCGGTCAGCGAGATCCGGCCGGTCACGGCGGCGCCCGCCGCCTCGACCGTGCGGATCACCGCGTCCAGGTCCGCCGGGTCGGTGTCGGGAGTGGCGATCATGAGCACCGTGCGGCCGGCGAGCGCGTCGCGCACCACACGCCCGGACACCGCGGCGTCGAAACCGTCGGCCGCGTTGAGCTGCTCGGTGAGCACGTTGGTGCGGTCCTCGGCGTCCTGTAGCCGGCCCTGCAGTTCGGACCGGTCGTCGCGGAGCCCGGCGACGACGCTGTCCGACAGCAGCCCGGAGCCGAGGACGATGCCCACGGCGAGGGCGAGGAAGACCGCTGCGATCGAGATTGCGTGGTGACGCAACGAGATCACGCGGTCAGCCCCTGCACCCACACCACGAGACTGTCCCAGCTCTGCACGGCCCAGTCCACGACGTCGCCGCCGAGGTTGGACACGATCAACGCGACGATCACGGCGATCAGCGCGGCGAACACCAGCAGGGCGATCACCCCGCCGGAGACGCGGCTGCGGTAGAGGGTGGCGACGGCCTTGGCGTCGACCAGTTTCGGCCCCACCTTCAGCCGGGTCATGAACGCCGACGGGTTGCTGTCACGGCGGCCCTGGTCGAAGAACTCGTCGAGCGAGACGGTGCTGCCGACGGTGACGATGAGGGCGGCGCCGTGATGGTCGGCCAGCAGCAGCGCCAGGTCGGCGGGGGCGCCGGTGGCGGGGAACGTCATCGCGCCGATGCCCAGGTCCTGGATGCGTTCGAGACCGGGGGCGTGGCCGTCGTGATCGGCGGGCAGCACCACCTCGGCGCCGGACTTGAGGGTCTCGGTGCCGATCTCGTCCGGGTCGCCGACGATCAGATCCGGCCGGTATCCGGCCCGGACGAGGGTGTCGGCGCCGGTGCCGACGCCCACGAGGATCGGCGAATACTCCTTGATGAACGGCTTGAGGTTCTTCAGGTCCTGCTCGTGGTCCGGCCCGTCCGCGACCACCACCACGTGCCGGTCGCGCAGGTCCACGTCGACGTCGGGCACTCCGACCCCGTCGATGAGCAGCGGGCTCTCCGAACGGATGAACTCGATGGTGTTGCCCGAGAACGCCTCGAGGTGGTCGACCAGGCCGGTCTTCGCCTCGATCATGCGGTCGGAGATCTCGGTTTCGGTCTGCTCCTCGCCCTGGATCAGCAACCGTTCCCCGGAGTAGACACCGCCCTCGTGCAGGCGGACCTTGGCGCCGTCCTTGACCTTCTTGAACACCTCGGGACCGGTGTTGTCGATCAGGGCGATGCCGTTGGCGACGAGCACCTCCGGGCCGAGGTTCGGGTAGCGGCCGGTGATCGACGTCGAGGCGTTGACCACGGCGGTGACCCCGGCCTCGACGAGCGCGTCGGCGGTGACGCGGTCCATGTCGACGGCGTCGAGAACGACGATGTCGCCGGGACCGACCCGGCGCAGGAGCCTGGCCTGGTTCTTGTCGACCCGGGCAATGCCGCTCACTCCGGGCAACGTTTCGTTATTGCGTGACAGCAGCGCCGGCATCTTCATGGCATCGATGATGAACCCGGGCCGGGGCCGGGCAACGGAGGCGCGCCGGGCGGGATCAGCCTCGTCGTTCGGCGTGCGCGGTGGCGAGCAGTTCCTCGGCGTGGGCCCGGCCCGTCTCGGTGTCGCCGAGGCCGGCGAGCATGCGGGCGAGCTCCGCGACCCGCTCGGTATCGGTGAGCGCGCGCACCCCGCTGCTGACGACGCCCCCGGCATCGTCGACTTTGTCGACGACGAGGTGGGTGTCGGCGAACGCGGCGACCTGCGGCAGGTGGGTGACCACGATGACCTGATGGGTGCGCGACAGGCGGGCCAGGCGCCGGCCGATCTCGACCGCAGCCCGACCGCCCACCCCCGCGTCGACCTCGTCGAACACCATCGTGGCGCCGCGTTCGGACCCGGCCAGCACCACCTCGAGCGCGAGCATGACGCGGGAGAGCTCACCGCCGGAGGCGCTGCGCGCGATGGGCAGGGACCGGGCCCCGCTGTGCGCGGCGAGCCGGAACTCGACGTCGTCGACGCCCGAGGTGCCGGCGTGCAGCACCCGCCCGCCGACCTTCAGCGGTGCGGTGTCCTGCGGCCCCGCCTCCCGGTCCCGCACCTGCACGTCCAGACTCGCCCGGCCCATCGCCAGGCCGGACAACTCCTTGCTGACCGCCCTCGCGAGCTTGTCGGCGGCCTTCCTGCGGGCGGCGGAGAGGGCGGTCGCGGCCTCGGCGGCGGCGGCCGCCTCGCGATCGGCGCGCGCGGCGAGGTCGGCGACCGCATCGGCGGACACGTCGATCCTCGACAGCCGGTCGCGGGCCTCGCGAGCCCACTCGAGCACACCGTCGATGTCCGCGGCGTACTTGCGGGTGAGCGATTTCAGCTCCGCCTGGCGGTTCAGCAGCGTCTCGAGGGCCCCCGGGTCCGACGGCAGGTCCGACAGGTATCCGGACAGCTCGCCGGCGACGTCGGTGACCACCGCGATGGCCTCGTCGAGCCGGGGACCGAGCTCGCGCAGGGCCGGGTCCTCGGCCGCCTCGAGCCGCGCCCGCGACTCCCCCAGCAGATCCAGAGCCGCCGCGGCCACGTCGTCGCCGTCCCCGCCGGTGAGCGCGGCCTGCGCGCCCTGCGCGGAGTCTCGCAACGAATCGAGGTCGCCGAGCCGGCGCACCTCGGCCACGATCCGGGTGTCCTCCCCCGGCTGGGGGTCGACGGCGTCGATCTCGTCGAGCGCGAACCGCAGGCGGTCCGCCTCCTGCGCGAGCTCCCGGGACCGCTCGGTGCGTTCGCTCAGCTCGGCCCGCGCGGTCAACCACCGCTGGCGGTGCTCCTGGTACGCCGCCAGCAGCGGCGCGATCGCCTTGCCGGCGAACCGGTCGAGGGCGGCGCGCTGCTGGTCGGGCCGCAGCAGCCGCAACTGGTCGTTCTGGCCGTGCACGGTCAGCAGCGGATCGGTGAACTCCGACAGCACCCCCACCGGGACGCTGCGCCCGCCGAGGTGGGCGCGGGAGCGGCCGTCGCTGCCGACGGTGCGGACCGCGATGATGCTGCCGTCGTCGTCGCGCTGGGCGCCGGTCGTCTCGAGCAGGCGTGCCACTTCCCGCTCGACGTGGCTGGGCACCCCGCCCGCCGCGCTCGACCCGGCGTCGGCATCGATGCAGAAGCGACCCTCCACGACGGCGCGGGAGGCGCCGACACGGACGCGGGTGGGGTCGGCGCGCGCCCCCGACAGCAGGTGCAGGCTGGTCACGACCATGGTCTTGCCGGCTCCGGTTTCGCCGGTCAGGACGGTCAGCCCGCCGTGGAACTGGGCGCCGGCCTCGGAGATGACCCCCAGATTGTCGATCCGGATCTCGGCAAGCACCTCACAGTCTCCTTCCCCGCCAGCCCTTCACCGGAAGATCGAACTTGCGCACCATGCGGTCGGCGAACGGCGCCGAGTCCAGCCGCACCCACCGCACCGGGTGCTTGCCGCGCACCACCTCGAGTCGGCCGCCGGCGGGCAGGTCCAGGGTGCGGCGGCCGTCGCAGAACACCAGCCCGTCGTGGCTGCCGGCGAGGGTCTCCACGGCGATCAACGACTCCGGGCTGGTCACCATGGGCCGGGCGAACAGGGCGTGCGCGTTGCTGGGGATCACCAGCAACGCCTCGAGTTCCGGCCACACGATCGGGCCGCCGGCGGAGAACGCGTACGCGGTCGATCCCGTCGGGGTGGCGATCAGCACGCCGTCGCACCCGAACGCCGACACCGGCCGGCCGTCGACCTCGAGCACCACCTCGAGCACGCCCAGACGGGACTTGTTCTCGAGGCTGGCCTCGTTCAGCGCCCACCCCCGGTCGACGATCACGTCGTCGACCCGGATCGCGACGTCCAGCGTCATCCGCTCCTCGACCCGGTACTCGCGGCGCACCACCTGCGCCAGTGCCTCCTCGAGATGTTCGGCCTCGGCCTCGGCGAGGAAACCGATGCGGCCCAGGTTGATTCCGAGCACGGGCACCCCGGCGCGCTGGGCCAGTTCGGCGGCGCGCAGGAAGCTGCCGTCCCCGCCGAGCACGATCACCATCTCGCAGCCCCGGGCGGCGTCCGGTCCGGGTTCGACGATGCGGACCCGTCCGTCCGGGCCGGCGAGCGGACCCAGACCGGTGCTGGCGACCTCGTCGTCGAGCACCCGCAGCCCGATGCCGGCCTCGCCGAAGATCTTCGCCATGCGCTGCGCCGTCGCGGCGATCTCGACCCGCCCCGAGTGGGACACGAGCAGGACCTCGCGGGTCGCCCGCTCCGGGCCGGTCGCTGCACTATCTGCGGTCACTGGGGTCCTTCCTGCACGGCTCGTTCGACGAGTTCGACCACGTCCGCGCCCAGTTCGACCGGGCCGGGTTCCCCGGCGCGCAGCCACAGGAAGTACTCGACGTTGCCGGACGGGCCGGGCAGCGGACTGGCCACCACCCCGAGCGTACGCAGCCCCAGAGCCTGGGCCTCCCGGGCGACACCGAGGACCGCCTCGGTGCGCAGAGCCGCATCCCGGACGACGCCGCCGCTGCCGACCCGCTCCTTCCCGACCTCGAACTGCGGTTTGACCATCGGCAGCAGATCCGCGCCCGGAGTCACGCACCGCACGAACGCCGGGAGCACCAGCTTCAGCGAGATGAACGACAGATCCGCCACCACCAACTCGACCGGCCCTCCGATCGCGTCCGCACCGATGTTACGCACGTTTGTTCGATCGATCACGTGGACGCGCTCGTCGGACTGCAGCCGCCACACCAACTGGCCGTAGCCCACGTCGACGGCGACGACCTCGCGGGCGCCCTCGTGCAACAGGACGTCCGTGAAGCCGCCGGTGGAAGCCCCGGCGTCGAGGCACCGCCGTCCGGTGACCCGCAATCCCTGGGGGGTGAACGTCTCGAGGGCGCCGAGCAGCTTGTGGGCCCCTCGCGAGGCCCACGCCACCTCCTCGGCGACCTCCGTGACCAGCAGGGGCGCCCCCGGATCGACCTGGGTCGCGGGTTTCGTCGCGACGGTGCCGTTGACGAGGACCCGCCCAGCCGTGATCAGTTCACCGGCGTGCTCGCGGGACCGGGCGAGGCCCCGGCGCACCAGCTCCGCGTCGACTCGCGCTCGCCGGGCCACGTCAGATCTTGTCCACGGTCGCGAGCGCCTGGACCAGCAGGTCGTGCGCCTGTTCGAGCAGCTGCGCCTGCCGCGGGATGATCTCGGACGGATCGGGCTCACCGTCGGCGGTGACGTCGCGGGCGCGCGTGAGCAGACCCTCGACCTCGATATGGATCGACGCGGGATCCACGCCCGGATGGGGGCGTGGAAGGTGGTCGCCTGGGCGTGGAATCGACGTGCTCATCGTCGACCACGCTAGTGCATGCCGGTGACGAACCGGCACACCACGCAGACCCGACTCAGCGGGATATTCCCCACCGTGCCAGCAGGTCGTCCGCCGCCACGACCCGACCGAAACCGGGGTTGGCCCAGGCGACGTCGAGCACGGCCCGCAGCGCGGCCATCGGGTCCGCCGCGAACTCCGAAGCCAGGTGCACATCCCGTCCGTCGAACGACACCGCTCCCGGCTCGCGCGGTCCCACCCGCAGCGCGGCCGCCTCGGCGTCGAGACCGGCGAGCGAGTCGGCCACATAGGTGGGGCGCTGATCCTGCGGCGCCCGGAGCAGGTCCGCGACCGTGCTGACGCCGGTCAGCACCAGCAACGAATCGGCGCCCACGGCGTTCGCACCGGCGATGTCGGTGTCGAGCCGGTCGCCGACCACGAGCGGACGCGAGGCGCCGCTGCGCACGACGGCGTCCTCGAGCAGCGGCGCGGCCGGTTTGCCCGCCACCAGCGGCTCACAGCCCGTCGCCGACCTCAGGGCCGCGACCATGGAACCGTTCCCGAGCACCAGGCCCCGCTCGGTGGGCAACGTCGAATCGACGTTCGTCGCCACCCACAGGGCGCCGGAGCGCAGTGCGAGCGTCGCCTCGGCGAGGATCGCCCACCCGGTCTCCGGGGAGTGTCCCTGCACGACCGCCACAGGCTCGGCGTCCGCGGAACGCACCGGAGTCAGACCGACCGCGGCGACCTCGTCGACGAGGGCCTCGGTACCCACAACCAGCACCGGGGCGCCGACCGGGACCCGCTCGGCCAACAGCCGGGCCGCGGACTGGGAACTGGTGACCACGCTCGACTCGTCGGCCGCGAAACCGAGTTCGCGCAGGTGTTTGGCGACCTCCGCCGGGCGACGGCTCGCGTTGTTGGTGACATAGAACAGCCGCTCGGCACCCTCCGACAATGCCTCGCGGGCCCCGGGCACCGCCTCGGCGCCGCGGTAGACGGTGCCGTCCAGATCGAGGAGGAGTACGTCGTAGAGCGCCCGCAACGACGCGCCGCCGGATGTACCGGTCACTGATCCTCTCCGGTGAGCTCGGCGACGCGTTCCTCGGCGTCGGTGTCCCCCTCGAGATCCGCCGCGGCGGCGTTGAGGAACCACTTCAATCCGTCCTCGGTACGTCCCGCGGCCACGAGTGCATCCGCGTACGCATAGAACAGGCGCGCGGCGGACGGGCCGGTGCGCGAGGCATCCAGGTCCGGGGTCTGCAGGGTGACCACCGCCTGGTCGAACTGTCCCAGATCCATCCGGGCGCCCGCCACGACGATGCGCAGCTCGGTGGCCTCGTCGCCGGTCAGCGCCCGAGCCTCGTCGCTGCGGCCCAGCTCGATCGCGCGCTCCGGCCGGCCGAGACCGCGCTCGCAGTCCGCCATGACCGCCAGCAATCCCGGTCCCCCGGCCATTCGTCGGGCGGCCCGCAACTCGGACAGCGCCTCCGCCCATTCGCCGGCGTGGTAGGCCGTGATGCCCGCTGCCTCACGAACCACGGCGATACGGCCGGCGCGCTGCCGCGCAGCACGAGCGTGCGCCAGCGCCAGACGGGGATCGTCGTCGATCAGGCGGCCGGCCATGACCAGGTGCCGGGCCACTGCATTGGCGTTCGACTTGTCGAGACTCAGCAGGTCCCGGCGGATCGTCGGATCGAGGTCCGACGCTTCGACGTCCTCGGGCAGGTCCGGCTCGTCCGGCCGGGCTTCGCGACGCGGAGCCGGAGCACCCTCGCGGCCACGGCTCGGGCCGAATCCACCCTCGCCGCCACGGCGACGCGGAGCGCCCCCGTCTCGCCGTTCGGGTCCGTGGCCAGCACGGGACGTGCCCGTGCGCCGATCGTCACGGCCCCGATCGTCGCGCCGGTCACCGGTGCGCCGATCGTCCCGACGGTCGTCGTTTGTGCCTCGATGCGGGCGCTCGCTGCGGGAACGGTCGTCGCGGGAACGGTCGTCGCGGGAACGGTCGTCGCGCCGCTCACCGTAGGGCCGATCTCGCCGGTCCCCCGACGGGCGATCGCTGTGGGGTCGCTCCGAGCGGCTACTCCCGCGGGAGTCGTCCGCGGAGCCCTTCGCCGGCTCGCTTCGCCGTTCCCCGCGGAAAGTGCGGTCCTCGCCGCGACGATCCGGTCGGCCGGCGACTCCCTGCCGGCGATCCTCGCCGCGGGCCGGGCCCCGGTCGCCACCCTGGCGGCGCTCGCCGCTGTCTCCGCGTCCCGACCTGGGAGTGGACCCTCCACTCCGGAAGGATCGACGCTCACCATCGTTGTCGGACACAGAAAAATCCTTTCATGAAAAACCAGAAAAACCACGAGAGGGGACCCAACTGGTGGGTCCCCTCTCGTAAACGGGTGTTCGGCGGTGTCCTACTCTCCCACACCCTGTCGGGTGCAGTACCATCGGCGCTGGAGGGCTTAGCTTCCGGGTTCGGAATGGGACCGGGCGTTTCCCCTCCGCTATGGCCGCCGTAACTCTGTGAAACTGTCCACACTCCTTCGGAGTGAATGGAGTGAACGCCGCCCTCTTTCACGGGGGCTGCGCCCACTCGATTCCCCGAAGAACATGGTGAATCGAGTGTGTTGTTTCAGATACCGCACAGTGGACGCGTAGCTTCTTTGTGGTAAGTCCTCGGCCTATTAGTACCGGTCACCTGCATGCGTTACCGCACTTCCAGTTCCGGCCTATCAACCCGGTGGTCTGCCGGGGGCCTTACCCCCTCGAGGGGGTGAGAAACCTCATCTTGGAACAGGCTTCCCGCTTAGATGCTTTCAGCGGTTATCCCTTCCGAACGTAGCCAACCAGCCGTGCCCCTGGCGGGACAACTGGCACACCAGAGGTTCGTCCGTCCCGGTCCTCTCGTACTAGGGACAGCCTTCCTCAAGTTTCTAACGCGCGCGGCGGATAGAGACCGAACTGTCTCACGACGTTCTAAACCCAGCTCGCGTGCCGCTTTAATGGGCGAACAGCCCAACCCTTGGGACCTACTCCAGCCCCAGGATGCGACGAGCCGACATCGAGGTGCCAAACCATCCCGTCGATATGGACTCTTGGGGAAGATCAGCCTGTTATCCCCGGGGTACCTTTTATCCGTTGAGCGACACCGCTTCCACATGCCGGTGCCGGATCACTAGTCCCGACTTTCGTCCCTGCTCGACCTGTCGGTCTCACAGTCAAGCTCCCTTGTGCACTTGCACTCGACACCTGATTGCCAACCAGGCTGAGGGAACCTTTGGGCGCCTCCGTTACATTTTGGGAGGCAACCGCCCCAGTTAAACTACCCACCAGGCACTGTCCCTGAACCCGATCAGGGTCCGAGGTTAGAGGTCCAATACGATCAGAGTGGTATTTCAACAACGACTCCACCCACACTGGCGTGCGGGCTTCCCAGTCTCCCACCTATCCTACACAAACCGAACCGAACACCAATACCAAGCTGTAGTGAAGGTCCCGGGGTCTTTTCGTCCTGCCGCGCGTAACGAGCATCTTTACTCGTAGTGCAATTTCGCCGAGTCTGTGGTTGAGACAGCAGAGAAGTCGTTACGCCATTCGTGCAGGTCGGAACTTACCCGACAAGGAATTTCGCTACCTTAGGATGGTTATAGTTACCACCGCCGTTTACTGGGGCTTAAATTCTCAGCTTCGCGGAGTGAACTCCGCTGACCGGTCCTCTTAACCTTCCAGCACCGGGCAGGCGTCAGTCCGTATACCTCGTCTTACGACTTCGCACGGACCTGTGTTTTTAGTAAACAGTCGCTTCTCTCTGGTCTCTGCGACCACCCCCGGCTCACGGAGCAAGTCCGGTCACCGGGACTGGTCCCCCTTCTCCCGAAGTTACGGGGGCATTTTGCCGAGTTCCTTAACCACAGTTCTCTCGATCGCCTCGGTATTCTCTACCTGACCACCTGTGTCGGTTTGGGGTACGGGCCGTGTGAAAGCTCGCTAGAGGCTTTTCTCGGCAGCATAGGATCATGGAATTCGCCTCATTCGGCTACGCATCACCTCTCAGGCTGTGTGCGACACGGATTTGCCTGTGCCGCGCCCTACGGGCTTACACCGGTACAACCACTGACCGGCCCCACTACCTTCCTGCGTCACCCCATCGCTTGGCTACTACCACCGAAGGTCCCGTGCAGCAGGCTCTCGGCTCCCGAAGGAACTCGATCACCCTTTGGACGGTTAGTACCGATGATTCACCAGGGGCGCGTTCACACGGGTACGGGAATATCAACCCGTTGTCCATCGACTACGCCTGTCGGCCTCGCCTTAGGTCCCGACTCACCCTGGGCGGATTAACCTGGCCCAGGAACCCTTGGTCATTCGGCGGACGAGTTTCTCACTCGTCTTTCGCTACTCATGCCTGCATTCTCACTCGCGCAGCCTCCACACCTGGATCACTCCGGCGCTTCCCCGGCTGCACGACGCTCCCCTACCCACCCGCACCACTGCCGGACGATCCGTGGACCCTCCGGGGTGTTGTGCGAGTGCCGCGGCTTCGGCGGTGTACTTGAGCCCCGCTACATTGTCGGCGCAGAACCACTTGACCAGTGAGCTATTACGCACTCTTTCAAGGGTGGCTGCTTCTAAGCCAACCTCCTGGTTGTCTCAGCGATCCCACATCCTTTTCCACTTAGTACACGCTTAGGGGCCTTAGCCGGCGATCTGGGCTGTTTCCCTCTCGACTACGAAGCTTATCCCCCGCAGTCTCACTGCCGCGCTCTCACTCACCGGCATTCGGAGTTTGGCTGATTTCGGTAAGCTTGTGGGCCCCCTAGACCATCCAGTAGCTCTACCTCCGGTGAGAAACACGCGACGCTGCACCTAAATGCATTTCGGGGAGAACCAGCTATCACGGAGTTTGATTGGCCTTTCACCCCTACCCACAGCTCATCCCCTCAGTTTTCAACCTAAGTGGGTTCGGGCCTCCACGACGTCTTACCGTCGCTTCACCCTGGCCATGGGTAGATCACTCCGCTTCGGGTCTAGAACATGCCACTACAGACGCCCTGTTCGGACTCGCTTTCGCTACGACTACCCCACACGGGTTAACCTCGCGACATGCCACTAACTCGCAGGCTCATTCTTCAAAAGGCACGCCGTCACCCCCAGCAGACCAAACTGCTCGAAGGCTCCGACGGATTGTAAGCGCACGGTTTCAGGTACTATTTCACTCCCCTCCCGGGGTACTTTTCACCTTTCCCTCACGGTACTAGTCCGCTATCGGTCACCAGGGAGTATTCAGGCTTATCGGGTGGTCCCGACGGATTCACAGCAGATTTCACGGGCCCGCTGCTACTCGGGTATTCGAATCGACAGTCACCGCGTTTTCGTCTACGGGATTCTCACCCTCTACGACAGGCCGTTCCAGACCATTTCGACTAACACAGGCGATTTCTCACTGTCGGCCGGCGCGGCAGCACCGACACATCGAACCCCACAACCCCGAACACACAACCCCTGCCGGGTATCACATGTATCCGGTTTAGCCTCTTCCGTTTTCGCTCGCCACTACTCACGGAATCACATGTTGTTTTCTCTTCCTGTGGGTACTGAGATGTTTCACTTCCCCACGTTCCCTCCACACGCCCTATATATTCAGGCGCGGGTAACACGACATCACTCGTGCTGGGTTTCCCCATTCGGAAATCCTCGGATCACAGCTCGGTTGACAGCTCCCCGAGGCATATCGCAGCCTCCCACGTCCTTCATCGGCTCCTGGTGCCAAGGCATCCACCGTACGCTCATAAACACTTACAACAAAGATGCTCGCGTCCACTGTGCAGTTCTCAAACAACACACAACAACCGGTACCGGAAGAAGAAACAACCCCTTCGTTCCCGATCATCGTCGCTGACAAAACACTCGCGTGTTCTCTCAGGACCCAACAGTGCACCGATATAACCACCGCAGAAGGACACTCGGGTCCTTCCCGCGCGGTGATGACTGTCAGCGTTCCACCCATGAGCACCACCGGATTACGTGTGAATCCGAAATGGCTCTGCCCGCGGCGGAGTCACCTGTGTGACCCACCGACGGGAGTTGCTCCTTAGAAAGGAGGTGATCCAGCCGCACCTTCCGGTACGGCTACCTTGTTACGACTTCGTCCCAATCGCCGATCCCACCTTCGACGGCTCCCTCCCACGAGGGGTTAGGCCACCGGCTTCGGGTGTTACCGACTTTCATGACGTGACGGGCGGTGTGTACAAGGCCCGGGAACGTATTCACCGCAGCGTTGCTGATCTGCGATTACTAGCGACTCCGACTTCACGGGGTCGAGTTGCAGACCCCGATCCGAACTGAGACCGGCTTTAAGGGATTCGCTCCACCTCGCGGTATCGCAGCCCTCTGTACCGGCCATTGTAGCATGTGTGAAGCCCTGGACATAAGGGGCATGATGACTTGACGTCGTCCCCACCTTCCTCCGAGTTGACCCCGGCAGTCTCCTGCGAGTCCCCAACCGAATTGCTGGCAACACAGGACAAGGGTTGCGCTCGTTGCGGGACTTAACCCAACATCTCACGACACGAGCTGACGACAGCCATGCACCACCTGTACACCGACCACAAGGGAAACCCCATCTCTGGGGCGGTCCGGTGTATGTCAAACCCAGGTAAGGTTCTTCGCGTTGCATCGAATTAATCCACATGCTCCGCCGCTTGTGCGGGCCCCCGTCAATTCCTTTGAGTTTTAGCCTTGCGGCCGTACTCCCCAGGCGGGGCGCTTAATGCGTTAGCTACGGCACGGATCCCGTGGAAGGAAACCCACACCTAGCGCCCACCGTTTACGGCGTGGACTACCAGGGTATCTAATCCTGTTCGCTACCCACGCTTTCGCTCCTCAGCGTCAGTTACTGCCCAGAGACCCGCCTTCGCCACCGGTGTTCCTCCTGATATCTGCGCATTTCACCGCTACACCAGGAATTCCAGTCTCCCCTGCAGTACTCAAGTCTGCCCGTATCGCCTGCAAGCCCGCAGTTGAGCTGCGGGTTTTCACAGACGACGCGACAAACCGCCTACGAGCTCTTTACGCCCAGTAATTCCGGACAACGCTCGCACCCTACGTATTACCGCGGCTGCTGGCACGTAGTTGGCCGGTGCTTCTTCTGTACCTACCGTCACTCGCGCTTCGTCGGTACTGAAAGAGGTTTACAACCCGAAGGCCGTCATCCCTCACGCGGCGTCGCTGCATCAGGCTTGCGCCCATTGTGCAATATTCCCCACTGCTGCCTCCCGTAGGAGTCTGGGCCGTGTCTCAGTCCCAGTGTGGCCGGTCGCCCTCTCAGGCCGGCTACCCGTCGTCGCCTTGGTGGGCCGTTACCCCACCAACAAGCTGATAGGCCGCGGGCCCATCCTGCACCGGAAAACCTTTCCACCCCGGAACATGCATCCCGAGGTCCTATCCGGTATTAGACCCAGTTTCCCAGGCTTATCCCGAAGTGCAGGGCAGATCACCCACGTGTTACTCACCCGTTCGCCACTAATCCACCCAGCAAGCTGGGCTTCATCGTTCGACTTGCATGTGTTAAGCACGCCGCCAGCGTTCGTCCTGAGCCAGGATCAAACTCTCCGTTGAAGACTCACAATCAAACCCCGAAGGGCCGATCAGTCATAGACATCGAGCCAAATCACCAGCAAAAAACTCAAACCAGCAAAAAACACTGACCACCACAGACGGAAGAATGCGGCAGCCAGCAACAACCACCCCCCCGAAAAGAGAGGCGGTCGCACCAAAAATATTTTGGCACTGACATTCATCGGCACACTGTTGAGTTCTCAAAGAACACGCACACACCATCGCTCCGCGCCTTCGCGCCTTGCTCCGGGGCAACCGTTCTAGCCTAACACTCTGAACTCGCGGACGCAAACACTGTCTGCGATCTTCGTGTTGGCTGCTCGACCGATCAGGGCGCAACCGCTTTCCGTACCTCTCGGTCCGGGTCGGCGTCCGTGTCGCTCGAACGACGACAAAGTTACGCCACCGCTAACGGGCCGTCAAATCCGCAGGTCAGCGGCCCGTCGGCGGTGGCGGCAGTGCGCTCAGCCGCGTTCGACTCGCACGCCGGCAAAGTTGCGCTTGCCTCGCCGCAGGACAAGCCAGCGGTCGTGCAGCAGATCCGCGCTCGACGGGGTCCACTCCTCGGATGAGATCCGTTGGTTGTTCACGGAGGCACCCCCCTCCTTGATCGTGCGTCGGGCAGCGCCCTTGCTCTCGCACAGGCCGGTCGCGACGAGCAGGTCCACGATCGTGCCGGGCTGCCCGTCGTGCACTTCCGCGACGGAGGCCTCCGCCAGCGCGGCCGAGAGGGTCGCTTCGTCCAGGTCCGCCAACTCTCCACGACCGAACAGCGCCCGGCTCGCAAGTTCGACCGCCCGGGTGTTGGCCTCGCCGTGAACGAGGGTCGTCATTTCGGCCGCAAGGCGGCGCTGCGCCTCGCGCGCCTGCGGCCGCTCGGCCGTCGCCGTCTCGAGTTCGGCGAGTTCGTCCTGATCCAGGAACGTGAACCACCGCAGGTACTTCACGACGTCGGCGTCGGCGGCGTTGACGAAGTACTGGTACCAGGCGTACGGCGTGGTCATCTCCGGGTCGAGCCAGAGGCTTCCGCCGCCGGTGGATTTCCCGAACTTCTTGCCGTCGGCCGAGGTGACGAGCGGGACGGTGAGCGCGTGCACGGCGGCACCGTCGGTCCGTCGGTTGAGCTCGACGCCCGCGATGATGTTGCCCCACTGGTCCGACCCCCCCACCTGCAGCGTGCACCCGTGCTCGCGACGCAACTGCACGTAGTCGTTGGCCTGCAGCAGCATGTAGCTGAACTCGGTGTACGAGATGCCGTCGCCCTCGAGCCGGCGCTTCACCGTGTCGCGAGCGAGCATGACGTTGACGGAGAAGTGCTTGCCGATATCGCGGAGGAAGTCGACGACGCTGAGCGAGGAGGTCCAGTCGGCGTTGTTCACGACGATCGCGCTGGTCGGCGACTCGTCGAAGTCCACGAACCGCTCGAGCTGACCGCGGATGCGTTCGGCCCATTCGGCGACCGTGTCCGCCGAGTTCATGGTCCGCTCCCCTACCTCCCGCGGATCTCCGATCATGCCGGTAGCGCCGCCCGCCAGCACGATGGGCCGGTGGCCCGCTCGCTGGAAACGCTTCAGGGCCAGCAACGGCACGAGGTGACCGGCATGCAGACTCGGCCCGGTGGGATCGAATCCGGCATAGAGCGTGACCGGGCCCGCGGCGAGATCGCGGCGGAGTGTGTCGAGGTCGGTCGATTGGGCGATCAGTCCACGCCAGGTCAGTTCGTCGAGGATGTGCTCAGTCACCGCTCGATCATCCCATCCGACGGGGAGCGGCCGGCGCGCGCGGGCTGCGCCGGTACGCCGACACCCCCACGGCGCCGGGGATCCACAGCCGCCACGGTCGTTCGGCCGCGACACTGATGCCCACGCGTGGGCCCGACGCGACCCGGTCGACGTCACCCAGAGTGAGTTTCGCGGTTGCGCCATCGTCGAGCACATCGATCCCGTTGTCCGCCAGCGTCAATCCCAAGGCGGCCGCGAGGTTGCCGGGTCCGCGGGCAAGGTTCGGTGCGGGAGTCCCGGCCGTTCGCCGGGAACGGACGATCTCCTCCCCCGCGACTACTTCGGCACCTCGCAGCAGTACCGCCGCGGCCACTCCGTCGGGCCCCACGGAGATGTTCGCGCAGTGGTGCAGCCCATAGCTGCGGTAGATGTAGAGATGGCCGGCAGGGCCGAACATCACCGCATTCCGCGGCGTACGTCCCCGGTAGGAGTGCGCCGCCGGATCGGGCCAGGGACCGTCCTCGGGCCCGCCGTAGGCCTCGACCTCCGTGATCCGCAGGACCACCTCGCCCGCGCACAGCGTGGCGCCGAGGATCGTGTGCGCCGCAGTCAGCGGGTCGACCCCGGTGAGCCGCTCGAACGCCACGCTCAGTCCGCCACCCGGTCCTCGGTCCAGCCGGCCACGCCGCGCGCGACGAAGTCCTCGTGTTCGGCCTCGGTCACCGCTCGGGCCTCGTCGACGAGGAGGACGGGGATGCCGTTCTCGATCGGATACGCGCGGCGCAACCGCGGGTTGTAGAGAACCGAATCGTCCACGAGGAGCAGCGGCCCCTTGTCCTGCGGGCAGGCCAGGATGCTCAGCAGCGTGGGATCGACAGCCACGGTGGTCCTCTCGACGGTGGTGCGGGACTCGGACGGCCCCAGGCTACCGTGCGCCCGGTGCCGGACCTGTGCCGACGCCGGTGAATCTCGCCGCGACCGCTTTGGTGAACCGCTTGTAGGTTCCGGTCGCCGGGTCGGCGAACCACGACCGCACGGTCGGCTTCGGCAGGCCCCGCGCCGGCAGGTCACCGGACATCGGCCGATACGTGGGCCCGAGTGCGATGTGCGGCACGACATGGACCAGGTCGGGCCGTTCCGGAGCGGGAACCGCGTCGAGTGCCGCCGTGATCTCGGCGGCGCTCGGCGCGCGGTTCTCGCGCAGGGTGCACGCGGCCACGGCGACTTCGGTGTCTCCGGTGCGCACGCCGTATACGACGCAGAGATCGACCCGCGGGATACCGCCGAGGGCATCCACCACCGGCTGGCCGTACACCGGTCCGTGCGGGGTGCGGATGACACTGTGCTTGCTGTCGAGCAGCCAGTAGTCACCGTCCTGGTCTCGTCGGAAGAGGTTCTCGGTGGGCACCCACACGTCGCCGAGTTCGAACACTCCCCGCATGACGCCGGGCAGCGCTTCCGTCGACGCGCTGGGCCGGCCGAGCAGGAGGCCGACCTCGCCGGCGGCGCTCTCGCGGACGAAGCCCCGCGCGTCCTCCACCAGACGACCGGTGGTCGGGTCCCACGCCGCCAGGCGTGCCTCGGCGCTGCCGGGCAGCGGCCGTCCCTTGCATCCGATCTTGGCACCCGAGACGTTGGCCAGGACGATCTCGCCGTCGGTGGAGGCATAGAACTCGAGCACCTGGGCGGGAGCGAAGCGTTCGAGGGTCCGCCGCCACAGGCCGGGCGTCATGCCCGAGCCGATGAAGAGGCGGACGGGGTGGATCTCGTCGATGTGCAGTGCCGGGCTGTCGAGGACGTCCCGCATCATCGCCCAGGTGTAGGTGACGACGGTGACGCCGTAGCGGTGCACTTCCTCGCTGAAGCGGGCGGGGTCCAGGCCGTGGGACAGGGCTATGCGGCAGCCGCCGGCGAGCGCGCCACCGAAGCTGACCAGGAGACCGGACGAATGATGAAGCGGGGCAAGGCAATACACCGTGTCACCACGCCCCAGTGCGGCGGCGGTGGCGGTGCCGAAGGCCGAGAGCGCCCATCGGTGGTTGGAGATCTGACGCATCTCCAGGGTGTCGCCGCTCCCGGTGAACAGGAGGAAGGCGAGTTCGCGCGCGACGCCGGGGTCGGGCGCATACCAGCCGGGGAGTTCGACCGTGGTGATGTCGAGGTGTTCGAGATCGACGACGTCGGCGCCGGCCGGGATGTCCAGTTCGCGGATGCTGCCACCACCGAGGACCAGGGCCGGGATGCCGGTGGCGATCGCCTGCTGGAGGTTCTCGGGATCGGTGATGATCTTCTGGACGGCGCCCAACCGGATGGCCTCGTCGAGGTCGGGGCCGGGCGGGAGCAGGACCGACACCGCGCCGATGCGGGAGACGGCCGTGACCGCGGCCATCGCACTGGGACGGGTGTCCATGAGGACACCGATGTGGGCGGCGGGGCGGACACCGGAGTGCACCAGCCCGCGCACCACGTTGTCGATCCGCCGATTGACGTCGGCGAAGGTGTAGACGCGGTCCTCGTAGATGAAGCACTCGCGGTGCGGCCCCTTGCGGCACTGCTCCGTCAGGACGCCGGCGAGCGAGATGCGGGTTCGTGGCTGAATCTGTCCGAGCCGGGCCAGGCGCGGAAGGGCCCGGGCCGCCTCCCCCGACAGCTCCCGGGCCCCGCGCACCGTTTCGGAGGCCAGGTCGGCGATGCCCTTGCCGACCTCCACACCGACCTCGGCGATGGTGGCGACGGTGTGGGTGAGGCGGGCCGCGACGGACACCCCGGTCTCTCCTTCTGCGTGGAGCTCGGGGATCGCCATCCGGCCGACGCCGACCGGCCGGTCGCCGTGCCCTTCCCGCCACTGCACCCATTCGCCGACGGCGGGCCAGGTCTGCCGCGCCGCGGTGCCGCCCACGACGAGCCCGAAATGGCCTGCGCGCAAGGAGTATTCGAACACCTGAGCCCGGGGGGCGGCCTTGCGTATGCCGCGCACCGCGAGGGGCTGCCCGATGTCGTCCACCTCGCCGACGAACGCGAGGATGGGGCAAGTGATCTCGGCCAGGCTCACGGCCCGGTCGTTGATGACGAAGCCGCCGCTGACCATGCGGTTGTGCACGATGAACTGGCGAAGCAACTCGGCCACTGCAGGACCGGACCAGGCCACCCACCCCTCCGTGTCGAGGAAGCGGCGCTGAGGTTCGCGCGGCAGGAGGGCTTCCCGGTCGTGCAGCTGCATGAGGAACTCGATGCGCGAACGCACGGTCTTGACGGGGTCGAGGAACTGGAAGCCGGTCTTGGCCATCCACCCGGTGATGGCGAGCCGGTTGAAGACGTGGTCGGCGAGGAAGTCGGCGGCCCGGACGGCGACGCCCTCGGGAATCCCGAACGGCAGGGCGGCCAGGGTGTCCACGGGGCTGCCGAAGGTGATCAGGCTGGCGACGTGCCGACTGCGGCGGTAGGCCGCGGCCTGATAGCAGAACATGCCGCCCTGCGAGTACCCGGCCAGGTGGATGTCCCGGCCGGTGTATTCGTGCACGTGATCGATGATCTCGTCGAGGGCGATGATGTGGTCGGTGAGGGTGCGGTCCCACCCGCCTTCTTCCCGGTCCGGGGAGCCGAAGTCGACCACCCAGGGGTCGAGACCCATCGAGTGCAGGATGCCGACGGCTCCGGTATCGCGGGTGACGTCGTAGACGTCCGCCGACATCATCATCGGGGGGACCAGCACCACCGGAGCAGCATTCTCGGCGGCGTCGGATTCCGGGTAGTAGTGCCGCAGCCTGTACATGCCGGTCCGCTCGACGATCTGGAACGGCGACGGTGTCGCCCCCGTTTCCAGACCGCCGTGACGGACCACCTCGAGGCCGTTCTGCGCGGTCGCCACCACGCGCCGCAGGGGCCCCATCACCGATCCACCGCCCAGTGCCACGAACCTCTTCCCATCCGCCGAGTTCTGCGTGTGTCCACCCTGTCAGGAATGACAGCCTGCCACATTACGTCGAGGCGATGGCCCTGTTCACCGAGCGGGCCGGTCAGCTGCGCACCCAGTCCCGCAGCGCGCGAGCGGCGGCACGAACTCCGACGAGCTGTTCACCTACCCGGGCGCCCGCGGTGCCGCCGCGGGCGTTGCGGGAAGCGATGGAGCCCTCCACGGTGAGCACCTCGCGGACCTTCGGCGTCAGCGCGGGGTCGACCGCCGTCAGCTCGTCGTCGGTGAGTTCCTCGAGGCCGACGCCGCGCGCCTCCGCCGCGCGCACGCACGCCCCGGCCGCCTCGTGTGCGACGCGGAACGGGACACCCTGGCGCACCATCCACTCGGCGATGTCGGTGGCGAGGGTGAATCCGGCGGGTGCCAACTGGGCCATACGATCGGTGTGGAAGGTCAGGGTGGACACGAGACCGGTGATCGCCGGCAGCAGCAGCTCGAGCTGCAGGACCGAGTCGAACACCGGCTCCTTGTCCTCCTGCAGGTCCCGGTTGTACGCCAGCGGTTGGGCCTTGAGGGTGGCGAGCAGGCCGGTGAGGTTGCCGATGAGGCGACCTGCCTTGCCCCGGGTCAGTTCCGAGACGTCCGGGTTCTTCTTCTGCGGCATGATCGACGATCCGGTGGACCACTCGTCGGCGAGGGTGATGTAGCCGAACTCCGGGGTGCTCCAGAGGATGACCTCCTCCGCCATGCGGGAGAGGTCGACCGCGATCATGGCGAACACGAACGCGGCCTCGGCGGCGAAGTCGCGCGCGGAGGTGGCGTCGATCGAGTTCTCGGCGGCGGAGTCGAAGTTCAGTTCTGCCGCGATCGCGTCGGGGTCGAGGCCGAGGGAGGAGCCGGCGAGCGCTCCCGAGCCGTACGGGGACACCGCCGCACGCGCGTCGAAGTCCCGCAGCCGCTGCACGTCGCGCAGCAGCGGGTGGGCGTGCGCGAGCAGGTGGTGCGCGAGCAGTACCGGCTGTGCTGCCTGCAGGTGGGTCTTGCCCGGCATCACCGCGGCGGGATGCGCGGCGGCCTGGTCGGCGAGGGCGTCGACGACGGCGAGGACACCGTCGGCGATACGTCGCGCCGCGTCGCGCAGCCACATCCGGAACAGGGTGGCGACCTGATCGTTGCGGGAGCGGCCGGCTCGCAGCCGGCCGCCGACGTCGGGACCGACCCGCTCGATGAGCCCACGTTCGAGGGCGCCGTGGACGTCCTCGTCGGACTCGGCCGGGGCGAACGCGCCGGAGGCGACGTCGGCGCCGAGCCGGTCGAGGCCGTCGAGCATGGTGGCGAGGTCGGCCTCGCTGAGCAGGCCGGCCTTGTGCAGCACGCGCGCGTGCGCCTTGGAGGCCCGGACGTCGTAGGGGGCGAGCGCCCAGTCGAAGTGGGTGGACTTGCTCAGTGCCGCCATGGCGGCGGCCGGTCCGGATGCGAACCGGCCGCCCCACAGGGCGCCCTCGTTGGTGCCGTGACTCTGGATGCCTTCGGCATCGTGACTCTGGATGCCTTCGGCATCGTGACTCCGGATGCCATCGGCGTCGTGGGCGGTCATGACTACAGGCCCAGGTCCCGCTTGGCGGCGACCTTGGAGGACAGGCCGTGGATCTGGACGAAGCCCTTGGCGTTGGACTGGTCGAAGCTGTCGCCCTCGTCGTAGGTAGCGAGGTTGAAGTCGTACAGCGATTCGGCGCTGCGGCGGCCGTTGACGGCGATGTGGCCGCCGTGCAGGACGAGCCGGATGTCGCCGGAGACGTGCTCCTGGGTGTTCTGGACGAACGCGTCGAGCGCGTACTTCAGCGGCGAGTACCAGAGACCGTCGTAGACCAGCTCGCTCCAGCGCTCCTCCACGCGGCGCTTGTACCGGCCGAGCTCGCGTTCGAGGGTGACGTGCTCGAGCTCCTGATGGGCGTGGATGAGGGTGAGAGCGCCGGGGGCCTCGTAGATCTCGCGGCTCTTGATGCCGACGAGGCGGTCCTCGACCATGTCGAGGCGGCCGACGCCTTGGGCGCCGGCGCGGCGGTTCAGTTCCTGGATGGCCTCGAGCACGGTGACCGGCCGGCCGTCGATCGCGGTGGGCACGCCCTTCTCGAAGGTGATGATCAGCTCGTCGGGGGCCTGCCAGTTGAGGCTGGGGTCTTCGGTGTAGTCGTAGACGTCCTTGGTGGGGGCGTTCCACAGGTCCTCGAGGAAGCCGGTCTCGACGGCACGGCCCCACACGTTCTGGTCGATCGAGAACGGGGACTTCTTGGTGACGTTGATCGGCAGGTTGTGCTCGCCGGCGAAGGCGATGGCCTTCTCGCGGGTCCAGGCGTAGTCGCGGACGGGGGCGATGACCTCGAGGTCGGGGGCGAGGGCGCCGAAGCCGACCTCGAAGCGGACCTGGTCGTTGCCCTTGCCGGTGCAACCGTGCGAGACGACCGTGCCGCCGTGATCGCGGGCAGCCTTGACGATGTGCTTGACGATCAGGGGGCGGCTGATCGCGGAGACCAGCGGGTAGCGGTCCATGTAGAGGGCGTTGGCCTGGACGGTCGGCAGGCAGTACTCCTCCGCGAACTCGTCCTTGGCGTCGACGACGACGGATTCGACCGCGCCGCAGTCGAGGGCGCGCTGGCGCACGACCTCCATGTCCTCGCCGCCTTGGCCGAGATCGATGGCGACGGCGACGACCTCCTTGCCGGTCTCCTTGCCGATCCAGCTGATGGCGACGGAGGTGTCCAGCCCGCCCGAGTAGGCGAGTACGACGCGATCGGCCATTGTGTTTGTGCTCCTTCTTGATTGAACTTGCGTCTATCGGTGCTCGGTGCGCGATCGGATCAGGCCAGGGATTCGATCTTCGCGGCGAGGTCGGCTCCGGTGAGGGGCTCGCGCGCGATCACCGCGATGGTGTCGTCGCCGGCGATGGTGCCGACCACTTCGGGTAATGATGCCCGATCGAGTGCGCTGGCCAGATAGTGCGCTGCTCCGGGTGGGGTGCGGAGCACGGCGATGTTGCCGCTCGAGTCGGTGGAGACCAGCAGTTCGCCGAGGAGGCGGGAGAGCCGGTCGGTGCCTCCGGACACGCCGCGGACGGGGCTCCCGTCCTCGGGGACGACGTACACGCCGGGCCCGCCGTCGGCCCCGCGGAGCTTGACCGCTCCGAGCTCCTCGAGGTCGCGGGAGAGGGTGGCGTTGGACACCTCGATGCCTTCGGCGGCCAGCAGCGCGGCGAGTTCCGGCTGGCTGCGGATCGCGTGGGTGGCGACGAGCGCGGTGATCCGGGCCTGCCGGGCCGCGCGGGTCGGGGCCGCGGCGGCGCCGGCCGGTCCGGCGCCGCTCGACGGTTCGGCCACGCTGCTCACGGTTACCGTTCGCGCTGCTCGAGCAGCCACACGAGCAGCGCCTTCTGTGCGTGGAGGCGGTTCTCGGCCTCGTCCCACACCACCGACTGCGGTCCGTCCAGGACCTCGTCGGTGACCTCGTCGCCGCGGTGGGCGGGCAGGCAGTGCAGCACGACGGCGTTCGGGTCGGCGAGCGCGAGCAGCTCGGCGTTGACCTGGTACGGGCGGAAGGGACCGACGCGGTCGAGTCCGTCGTTCTCCTGGCCCATGGAGGTCCAGGTGTCGGTGACGAGGGCGTCGGCGCCGGCGACGGCGGCGCGCGGGTCCTCGGTGAGGGTGATCCGCGCGCCGGTTTCGGCGGCGCGGGCGCGGGCCGCGTCCACGACGGCGGGGTTCGGGACGAAACCGGCGGGGGCGGCGATCGTGACGTCGATGCCGGCGGTGACACCGCCGAGCAGCAGCGAGTGCGCCATGTTGTTGGCACCGTCGCCGAGGTAGGTCAGCTTCAGCCCGTGCAGCTCACCCTTGTGCTCGCGGAGGGTGAGCAGGTCCGCGAGGACCTGGCAGGGGTGGTACTCGTCGGAGAGGGCGTTGACGAGGGGCACGGTGGCGCCTTCGGCCATCGCCTGGAGCCGGTCCTGGCCGAAGGTGCGCCAGACGACGGCGTCGACGTAGCGGGACAGGACGCGGCCGGTGTCCTGCAGGGTTTCCTCGCGTCCGAGCTGGGTGGTGCGGCCGTCGACGACGACGGCGTGGCCGCCGAGCTGGGCGATACCCATCTCGAAGGAGAAGCGGGTGCGGGTCGAGTTCTTCTCGAAGATGACTCCGACGCCGCGCGGGCCCTCGAGGGGACGGGCCGAGAACGGGGCCTTCTTCAGGGCCGCGGCGAGGTCGAGGACCTCGCTCTGCTGCGCGGGCGTGAGGTCGTCGTCCTTGAGGAAGTGCTTCACCATGGGTCTAGTTTCCTTCCTGCTGGGCGGCGTCGAGCACGCAGGGCAGCGTCGCGACGAACCCGTCGGCCTGTTCCTGGGTGAGGATCAGCGGCGGCGCGAGGCGGATGACGTCGGGGGCGGCGGCGTTGACGAGATAGCCGGCGTCCCGGGCGGCCGCTTCGACGGCGGGTGCCTTGGTGTCGGTGAGGACGATGCCGAGCAGCAGGCCGGCGCCTCGGACGTGGTCGACGAGGGGGTGCCCGAGCGCTTCGATGCCGGTGGCGATGGATTTGCCGACGGCGTCGACGTGGGCGAGCAGGTGCTGTTCGTCGATGGTGCGCAGGACGGCGAGCGCGGCGGCGGCGCACACCGGGTTGCCGCCGAAGGTGGTGCCGTGCTTGCCGGGCTGGAAGAAGTCGGCGGCCGGTCCGGTGGCGACGACGGCGCCGATGGGCAGGCCACCGCCGAGCCCCTTGGCGAGGGTCATCACGTCGGGCACGATGCCGACGGCCTGGTGGGCGAAGAACGTGCCGGTGCGGGCGATGCCGGTCTGCACCTCGTCGAGGACGAGCAGCGCCCCGCGTTCGGCGGTGATGCGGCGGGCGTGGGCCAGGTAGCCCTCGGGGGGCACGACGACGCCGGACTCCCCCATGATCGGTTCGAGGAACACGGCGGCGGTGTTCTCGTCGACGGCGGCGTCGAGGGCGTCCGCGTCGCCGTAGGGGACGAATTCGACGCCGGGGGGCATGGGTTCGAACGGGGCGCGCTTGTCGGGCTGGCCCGTGAGTGCCAGGGCGCCCATGGTGCGGCCGTGGAAGGCCTTCTCGGCGGCGATGATCTTGGGGCGTCCGGTGAGCCGGGCGAGCTTGAACGCAGCCTCGTTGGCTTCGGTGCCGGAGTTGCAGAAGAACGCCCGGCCGGGGTGCCCGAAGTGCGCGAGGAGACGCTCGGCGAGTTCGACGACGGGTCCGCTGGCGTAGAGGTTGGACACGTGGCCGAGCGTGTCGAGTTGCGCGGTGACGGCCTCGCGGATGGCGGGATGGCGGTGACCGAGGGCGTTGACGGCGATGCCGCCGAGCAGGTCGAGGTACTGCTTGCCGTCGGCGTCGGTGACGACGGCACCGTCGCCGGCGACGAGGGCGACCTTGGGGACGCCGTAGTTGTTCATCAGCGACCCGGCCCAGCGCTGCTGGAGTTCGGAGGTGCCGGTCATGAGGTGCCTTCCTGGGTGGGTGCGGTCGTCCGGGGGTGGGTGGGAGTGACCATCGTGCCGATGCCTTCCTCGGTGAGGAGTTCGAGCAGCACCGAGTGCGGCTGGCGTCCGTCGATGACGTGGGCGGTGGGCACGCCGCCGCGGACGGCCCGCAGGCAGGCCTCCATCTTCGGGACCATGCCGGCGTCGAGGGACGGCAGCAGATCGGCCAGGGCGTCGGCGTCGATGCTGGTGGCGAGGGAACTGCGGTCGGGCCAATCGGTGTAGAGGCCCTCGACGTCGGTGAGGACCACGAGCTTCTCCGCGCCGAGGGCCTCGGCGAGGGCGGCGGCGGCGGTGTCGGCGTTGATGTTGTGGACCACGCCGTCGTCATCGGGGGCAATGGTGGAGACGACGGGGATGCGGCCGGCCGCGATGAGGTCGTGGACGGCGGCGGGGTCCACGGTAGTGACGTCGCCGACGAGACCGATGTCGGTGTCCTCGCCGTCGACGACGACCGTGCGGCGGGTGGCTGTGAAGAGGTGGGCGTCCTCGCCGGAGATGCCGACGGCGTACGGGCCGTGGGCGTTGATCAGGCCGACGAGTTCGCGGCCGACCTGGCCGAACAGCACCATGCGGACGACGTCCATCACCTCGGGGGTGGTGACGCGGAAACCACCGCGGAACTCCCCTGCCATGCCCAGTCGCTTCAGCATGGCGTTGATCTGCGGTCCGCCGCCGTGGACGACGACGGGATGGACGCCGACGGTGCGCAGGAACGCCATGTCGGCGGCGAAGGCGCGCTTGAGGTCGTCGTCGATCATGGCGTTGCCGCCGTACTTGACCACGACGATCTTGCCGCGGAACTTCTGCAGCCACGGCAGGGCCTCGGCGAGGACGTACGCCTTCTGGTGGGCGGTGAGCTGCGCGATGGGATCGGTGGCCATATCGGTTCCGGTCATGACGAGTAGGCCGAGTTCTCTTCGACGTAGCCGTGGGAGAGGTCGGTGGTGCGGATGGTCACCTCGGCGTCGCCGACGCCGAGGTCGATGTCGAGGGCGATGTCGGGGCCGGAGAGGTCGACCTCGCGGGCGCCGGGGGCGCCGACACCGTCGATGCACACCGGGGAGCCGTTGAACGTGACGGAGATGCGGTTCGGGTCGAGGTCGATCGGGGCGATGCCGATCGCGGCGAGGACGCGACCCCAGTTGGGGTCGGAACCGAACAGGGCGGTCTTGACGAGGTTGTCGCGCGCGACGGTGCGCGCGCCGACGAGGGCGTCCTGTTCGCTTGCGGCGCCGCGGACGGTGACGGTGACCCGCTTGGTGACGCCCTCGGCGTCGGCCATCATCTGCCCGGCGAGGTCGTCGCACACCGCGAGGACGGCGGCGTCGAGCTGTTCCTGGGTGGGGGCGATGCCGCTGGCACCGGACGCGAGCAGCAGCACGGTGTCGTTGGTGGAGGTGGACCCGTCGACGTCGAGGCGGTCGAATGTCAGCCGGGTGGCGGCGCGCAGGGCGCGGTCGAGCTGCTCGGCGGTGGCGACGGCGTCGGTGGTGACGACGCACAGCATGGTGGCCAGAGCGGGGGCGAGCATGCCGGCGCCCTTGGCCATGCCGCCGACGTTCCACTTGTCGGCGTGGTGCAGGGCCGCCTGCTTGGGCACCGTGTCGGTGGTCATGATGGCGTAGGCGGCGTCGGTGCCGCCGGAGATGCCGCCGGCGAGTTCGTGGACGATCTCCTCCACGCCGGCGAGGACCTTGCCCATGGGCAGCCGGTCGCCGATGAGCCCGGTAGAGCACACGGCGATCTCGCCCGCACCGGTCTCGGTGCCCCAGTTGCTGAGGGTTTCGGCGACCTTCTCCGCGGTGGCGTGGGTGTCCTGGAACCCGCCGGGGCCGGTGCAGGCGTTGGCGCCGCCGCTGTTCAGGATCACCGCGCGCAGGGCGCCGGAGGTGAGGACCTGCTGCGACCACAGCACGGGTGCGGCCTTGATCTTGTTGGTGGTGAACACGCCGGCGGCGGTCAGCTCCGGACCCTCGTTGAAGACCAGCGCGAGGTCCGGGTTGCCGGAGGCCTTGATGCCGGCGGGGATGCCCGCGGCGCGGAACCCGGCGGGCGACGTGACGCCCTGGGTGCGGATCAGGCGTCCGCCGGCGATGTCGACGGCGTCGACGTAGACGTGCTCGTCGGTGGAGTGTCTGTCGATGCTCACGGGGCGACTCCCACGGTGGACAGGCCGGCGGTCTCGGGCAGGCCGAGTGCCAGGTTCATGGACTGCACCGCCGCGCCGGCGGTGCCTTTGGTCAGGTTGTCGAGCGCGGCGATGGCGACGAGGACGCCGGCGTCGGGGTCGACGGTGACGGCGAGCTGCACGGCGTTGGAGCCGAGCACCGCACCGGTGGTGGGCAGCACCCCTTCGGGCAGCACCTGGACGAACGGCTCGTCGGCGTAGGCCTTCTCGTACACGGCCCGGGCCTCGTCGGCGGTGGCCGTGGTGGGGGCTGTGCAGGTCGCGAGGATGCCGCGGGGCATCGGCGCCAGCACGGGGGTGAAGGAGACGGTCACGGCGGCGTCGGTCAGGGCGGCGAGGTTCTGCTTGATCTCCGGCGTGTGCCGGTGCGCTCCGCCGACGCCGTAGGCCCGCACCGAGCCCATCACCTCGGAGCCGAGGAGGTCGACCCTGGGGGACTTGCCGGCGCCGGAGGTGCCGGACACGGCGACGACCTGGACCCTCGGCTCGACGATGCCGGCCGCGACGGCGGGGGCCAGGGCGAGGGTGGCCGACGTGGGATAGCACCCGGGGACCGCGATGCGGGTGGCGCCGATCAGGTGCTCACGCTTGCCGGGCAGCTCGGGCATGCCGTAGGGCCAGGTTCCTGCGTGGTCGCCGCCGTACCAGCGTTCCCAGTCGGCCGACTCGGACAGACGGAAGTCGGCGCCGCAGTCGATGACGACGGTGGTGTCGGGCAGTTGCTCGGCGATGACGGCGGAGTGGCCGTGGGGCAGGCCGAGGAACACGACGTCGTGGCCGGCCAGGGTGTCGAGATCGGTGGCGCCGAGGATGCGGTCGGCCAGCGGAAGCAGGTGGGGATGGAACTCGCGGAGCGTCGCGCCGGCGTTGCCGCCGGCGGTGAGCGCGCCGACGACGAGCCGGCCGTCCTGATAGGCGGGATGACCGAGAAGCAGGCGCAGGATTTCGCCGCCCGCGTACCCGCTGGCCCCCGCGACGGCGACCCGAATCGGTGACTGTGCGGTCGCCGTGAATTCCGGTGAGTTACCCATACGATTGATTATGCATCATCATGCAACTTCATTCATACGGGTGGGTCGGACCGGACCGGCTCACCCCTCGGCCAGCGAACGGCGGATCTCGGTCAGCTTGTCGGCGGCGGCCCGTCGGCGCTCGTCGAACTGTTCCTCGAGCGTGCGCCCCGCCGCGCTCTCGCGGGCGAGTTCCTCCGCACCGATCGCCGTGCCTGCGCGGCGTTCGATCTTCTCACGCACCGAGTCGAACGTGGGCACTCCGGCCGAGGTGTAACCGGCGGCCGCCCCCTCGGCGGGTGTCACGTCCGGCCCGACCGGGGACGGCGGGACGTCCGGCACCGACGGCGAGCCCGGTTCCGCCGGTGTCACGTCCGGGACCGACGGAGAACCGGGCTCGGCCGGGGTGACGTCGGGCACGGGCGCGTCCGGAGCGTCGGGGTCGGGGGACGACGGATCCGTGGTCATGCTCCCAGGCTACGTCCGCAGGCCCGGGTCAGTGCCGCAGTTCGGCACCGACGGCGGCGGACGCCGACGCGACGGCGGCGGCGCGGGCGGCGCTGGCCTCGTCCTCCGTGAGCGTGCGGTCTGCCGCCCGGAACCGCAGCGCGAAGGCGAGCGACTTGCGGCCCTCCCCGACCTGCGCCCCCTCGAACACGTCGAACAGGCGAATGTCCTCGAGCAGCTCGCCGCCACCCGCGCGCAGCGCTTCCTCGACGTCGGCGGCCGGGACCTCCTTGGCCACGACGACGGCGACGTCCTGCAGGACGGCGGGGAACGGGGAGACCTTGGGCGCCGGCAGCGACTCCATGATCGGCAGCGCGTCGAGGTCCAGTTCGAACGCGCACGTGCGGGCGGGCAGGCCGCCGCGCTCGAGCACCGCCGGGTGCAGCTCGCCGGCATGGCCGACGACGACACCGTCGACGAGCAGCTCGGCGCAGCGGCCCGGATGCCAGGGCAGGTACTGCGCCGCGCGGCGCTGCAGCCGCACACCGGCGGCGGCCGCGACGGTCTCCGCCGCGGCGAACGCGTCGGTCGCGTCCGCGGGCCGGCCCGGGCCCCACGGCCCGGCGGGCTCCCGCAGGCCGCACAGCACCGCCCCGACATGGACGGGCTGCGCGGGCAGCGATCCTTCGAGCAGCGCGATCTGCTCGTCGGTGGGACGCCGGTCCACCGGCAGCGGCGGCACGGGCCGGGTGCCGGGTCCGGGCAGGACGACCTGCGCGATCGCATAGAGCGACAGGTCGCGCTGGCCACGGGAGACGTTGCGGGCGAGCACCTCGAGCAGGCCGGGCAGCAGCGTCGTCGCCAGCTCGGGGCGGTCGGCCTCGAGCGGGTTGAGAACCTTGGTGGTGGTGCGGCGCGGGTCGTCGGCGTCGAGACCCCACGTGTCGAACACGTGCGCCGGCAGGAAGACGGGGGCGAGGACCTCGACGTGGCCGTCGGCGGCCAGGGCGCGGCCCACGGCGCGGCGGCGCTTCTGGCTCGGGGTCAGTCCGCGGCCGGCGGGGGCGGCGGGGAGCACGGACGGGATCTGCTCGAGTCCCTCGAGCCGCAGCACCTCCTCCACCAGGTCGGCCGGCTGGCGCAGGTCGGGTCGCCACGTGGGCGGCGTGACCACCAGCTGGCCGTGCCCGTCCGGGCCGACGCCGACCTCGACGCCACATCCGATCTGGGTGAGCCGGCGGGCGGCGGTGCCGGTCGGGTAGGCGACCCCGGCCATGCGGTCGGGCAGGTCGATGTCCATGCGGATCGAGACCGGCTCGACGGGGACCGAGATGTCGGTCAGGACCGGCTCGACGCGGCCACCGGCGATCTCCACGAGCAGCGACGCGGCCCGGTCCAGCGCCGGCAGCGCCACTTCGGGGTCGACGTTGCGCTCGAACCGCTTGCCCGCCTCGCTGACCAGCTTGTGGCGCCGCGCGCTCCGGAACACGGCCAGCGGATCCCAGGTGGCGGCCTCGAGGAGGACGTCGGTGGTGGTGCCGCTCACCTCGGTGGCGACGCCGCCCATGATCCCGGCCAGGGAGATCACGCCGGAGTCGTCGGTGATGACGACGTCCTCGGGGTCGAGGTCGCGTTCGATGCCGTCGAGGGTGGTCAGCTTCTCCCCCGCCTTCGCGCGCCGCACGACGAGCTCACCCTGGAGGGTGGCGGCGTCGAAGGCGTGCAGCGGCTGGCCGAGTTCGAGCAGCACGTAGTTGGTCACGTCGACGGCCGGGGAGATCGGGCGGATGCCGGACAGCAGCAGCCGCCGCTGCAGCCACCACGGGGACACGGCCTTGGGGTCGATGCCGGTGACCTTGCGGGCGGCGAAGCGGGTGGCGTCGGTCTCCGGCTCGAGCCGGATCGGGTAGGCCTGGCCGCCGTCGGCCGGATTGGGCACGACGTGCGCGGGGTCGGCGAACTCGAGGTCGAAGCCGCACGCGAGTTCGCGGGTCAGGCCCCGCAGCGAGAAGCAGTAGCCGCGGTCGGGGGTGATGTTCAGCTCGATGACGGTGTCGCCGAGGCCGAGCAGGTCGTTGGCGTCGGTACCCGGTTCGGCGGTGCCCTCCTCGAGGACGAGGATGCCGGAGTGGTCCTTGCCGATGCCGAGCTCGGCGACGGAGCAGATCATCCCGTCGGAGACCCTGCCGTAGGTCTTGCGGGAGGCGATGGCGAAGCCGCCGGGCAGCACCGCGCCGGGCAGCGCGACGACCACGAGGTCGCCCTCGGTGAAGTTGCGGGCGCCGCACACGATGCCGCGCGGGGCGTCTTCGCCCACCTCGACCTGGCAGAAGCGGATGGGCTTCTTGAACTCGGTGAGCTCGGTGATCTCGAGGACGCGGCCGACGACGAGGGGGCCGTCGAGGCGCGCGAGGGTGTCGACCTCCTCCACCTCGAGTCCGACCCGGACGAATCCCGCATCGAGTTCCTCGGCGGTGACGTTCCACTCGGGGGTGGCCCGCTGCAGGATCTCGGTCAGCCAGGACTGCGCTACTCGCACTTGTGCTCAGCTCTTTCGGTCGGTTCGGTGGTCGGGTCTCGGGTCGGGCGGCGTCAGCCCTGCACGCCGAAGGGCATGGTGAATCGGACGTCGCCCTCGACGATGTCGCGCATGTCGGAGATGCCGTTGCGGAACTGCAGGGTGCGCTCGAGGCCCATCCCGAACGCGAAGCCGGTGTACTCGTCGGGGTCGATGCCGCTCGCGCGCAGCACGTTGGGGTTGACCATGCCGCAGCCGCCCCATTCGACCCAGCCGGCACCGCCCTTCTTGTTCGGGAACCACACGTCCACCTCGGCGGACGGCTCGGTGAACGGGAAGTAGTTCGGGCGCATCCGGGTTCGGGTCTCGGGTCCGAACAGGGCACGGGCGAACGCGTCCAGGGTGCCGCGCAGGTGGGCCATGGTCAGCCCCTTGTCCACGGCCAGGCCCTCGATCTGCGAGAACACCGGGGTGTGGGTGGCGTCGAGCTCGTCGGTGCGGAAGGTGCGGCCGGGGCACACCACGTAGATCGGGATGTCGCGGTGCAGCATGGTGCGCACCTGCACCGGCGAGGTGTGGGTGCGCAGCACCTGCCGTGAGCCCTCCGGCGCGATGTGGAAGGTGTCCTGCATCGTGCGGGCGGGGTGGTCCGGCAGGAAGTTCAGCGCGTCGAAGTTGAAGTGCTCGGTTTCGACCTCGGGGCCCTCGGCCACCTCCCAGCCCATGCCGACGAACACGTCGGCGATCTGGTCGGAGATGATCGTGATCGGGTGCCGCGCGCCGGCGGGCCGGCGGTTGGCGGGCAGGGTGACGTCGATGGCCTCGGCGACGAGGACCGCGGCGTCGCGCTCGGCGAGGAGCTCGGTGCGGCGTTCGTCGAAGGCTGCGGTGACCGCGCCGCGGGCCGCGTTGACCCGCTTGCCGGCGTCGGCGCGCTGGTTGCCGGGCAGGCCGCCCAGGGCGCGCTTGGCGAGGGAGACGGGGGCCTTGTCGCCGAGGTGGTCGATCTTGGCCTGCGCGAGCGCGTCGAGGTCGGGGGCGGCGGCGAACGCGGCCAGCGCGGCCTGCGTGGACGCGGCGAGCGACTCCTCGCTCAGGGCGCTCGGATCGACTGCCGGCGGGGTGCCGCCCTCATTCTTGGCCACGACCGGTGCAACTCCTTCTTCGGGCGAACGGTGGGTGTGGTGCCACGTTCGGCGTCGAACGGATCGCGCCAGCGCAGCACCCAAATCCTAGGCGATGGCCGGGCCGCGCTAGGGCACGGCCCTGTCGGCGCGATGCTGCACGCGGGCGCTTGCGTACAGGCAGATCGACGCGGCGGTGGCAAGGTTCAACGATTCGGCGCGGCCGCGGATGGGGATGCGCACCCGGTGGTCGGCCCGCGCCGCGACCGCCGGGTCGAGGCCGTGGGCCTCGTTGCCGAACAGCCACGCCGTGGGGGCGGCGAGCAGCTCGTCGGCCTCGTCGAGATCGACCTCGCCGTCGGCGGCGGTGGCGAGCACCTGGAGTCCGGCGGCGGCGAGCGCGTCGAGGACGGTGCCGGTGTCGCGTTCACGGGCGAGCGGGAGGTGGAACACGCTGCCCGCGGAGGCGCGGACGCACTTGCCGTTGTGCGGGTCGACGCTGTCGCCGGCGAGGACCACCGCGTCGGCGCCGACCGCGTCGGCCACGCGGATGACGGTGCCGGCGTTGCCGGGCTCGGCGATCTCGACGGGCACGGCGAGCAGCCGCGGCGGCGGGGTCAGGGCCCGGGCGAGCGGCACGTCGAGCAGATCGCACACGGCGACGATGCCGGGCGGGGTGACGGTGTCCGACAGCCGGGCGGCCGCGCGCTCGGTGACGGTGGAGACCCGCACGTGTCGGCGCCGGGCGGCGCCGAGCAGATCGGGGTAGCGGGCGGCGGCGGCCTCGGTGACGAACACCTCGTGCACGACGGCGGTCGTGAGGGCCTCGCCGACGGAGTTCTCGCCCTCGGCGAGGAAACGGCCGGCCTTGCGGCGGTCGGAGGTGCGCAGGAGTTTGACAGCAGAAACGACCCGTGGGGTGCGCTCGGTGAGCGGGTCCACGGGTCGTTCCTGTGCTGGTCGGTCGTTCAGCGTCGTCTCGGCGTTCGCGCTGCGCTCAGGCGGCGTCGGCCGGCGCGTTGACGTCGGCGGGCAGCGCGGCCTTGGCCACGGCGACCAGGCCGGCGAACGCCTCGGCGTCGGAGACGGCGAGCTCGGCGAGGATCTTGCGGTCCACCTCGACACCCGCGGCCTTCAGGCCCTGGATGAAGCGGTTGTAGGTGATGTCGTTGGCGCGGGCAGCGGCGTTGATGCGGCTGATCCACAGCTTGCGGAAGTCACCCTTGCGCGCGCGACGGTCGCGGTAGGCGTAGGTCAGCGAGTGGAGCTGCTGTTCCTTGGCCTTGCGGTACAGACGCGAGCGCTGCCCGCGGTAGCCCTTGGAAGCCTCGAGGATCGAACGGCGCTTCTTCTGGGCGTTGACGGCCCTCTTCACGCGTGCCACTGATATGTCCTGTCAATCTCGGGGGGCAGTCGATCGCCCCCGGGGGTCGGTCGGGGAAAGAAGCTCAGATGCCGAGCATGCGCTTGACGCGCGGGGCGTCGACGTCGGAGACGGCGGCCTTGCCGTCGAGGCGACGCGTCACCCGGGAGGACTTGTGCTCGAGCAGGTGGCGGCGGCCGGCCTTCTGGCGCAGGATCTTTCCGCTGCCGGACACCTTGAATCGCTTCGCGGTGCCGCTGTGGGTCTTCGACTTGGGCATGGAGTCCTCAGTTCGTCGGGGATTTACTCGTGTTCGTCCGGCTTGCGCGCAGCGGCCGGCCGGGCGGTGAGCCCGGTCGACCGGCGGAGCTACGCGGTGCCGTCGCCTGCCGCGGGCTTGTCCGCGGCAGGAGCCGGCCTGGCGACGGAGGCCTGGGCGGTCTCCTGCGCCTTGGCGCGGGTCTTGGCGCCCTTGTGCGGGGCCAGGACCATGGTCATGTTCCGACCGTCCTGCTTGGGGGCGGTCTCGATGAAGCCGAGATCGGCGACGTCGGCGCCGAGGCGCTGCAGCAGCCGGAACCCGAGCTCGGGGCGGGACTGCTCGCGGCCGCGGAACATGATCGTCACCTTGACCTTCGACCCCGCCTCGAGGAAGCGCACCACGTTGCGCTTCTTGGTCTCGTAGTCGTGGTCGTCGATCTTCGGCCGGAGCTTCTGCTCCTTGATCACGGTCAGCTGCTGGTTCTTGCGCGACTCGCGCGCCTTCTGGGCAGCCTCGTACTTGAACTTGCCGTAGTCCATGATCTTGCAGACCGGCGGACGGGCGTCAGGGGCCACCTCGACCAGATCGAGATCGGCTTCGAATGCCAGGCGGAGTGCATCTTCAACACGCACGATTCCGACCTGTTCCCCACCCGGTCCGACGAGTCGGACCTCGGGAACTCGGATGCGTTCGTTGATGCGGGTCTCAGCGCTGATGGGGCCTCCTAGGTAGAGCGGTGCGGTCCGGGTGACCGCGCCGCAGCACATGGGGCCGACTTCCGACGAAAAACCCCGCCGACGGTGCTTGCGCACCGGGCGGGGTCCGAATACCGACCGGCCCGACGGACCCCACGACGCGAAGGCCGTGCGCTCTCGTCCCCCGATCACTCGGGGTGCACGCTCCCCGGATACCCCGGTGGGCGGCGGACCGGACCACTGAGCGAAGGTCATGACCAGGTCATGTGCCGCGCAGAGGTGGGAGTCGGACTCCACTTTGCTGCCCACGCGCAGAGCACGCGGACGGTCGTAACTCACAGCTTAGCAAACTTCGGGCCGTCGATCGAATCGCCGGCCGCGGCCCGACCCGCCCCAGCGGCAGCGAGGCGCGGGTGGGATCGTGGACCCATGACCGACACCCCCGATCCGACCGTGGCCGGTGACGTCCGGCACCTGGGCGAGATCCCGGCCGTCGAGGTGATCAGCCGCGCCGCCGTGATGCTCATGAGTTCCGCCGCCGAGAAGCTCGGCCTGGCCGACGAGGATCCCGAGGCCGGCACCCACCGCGACCTGGACGAGGCGCGCCGGGTGATCACCGCCCTCGCCGGGCTGGTCACCGCGTCCGTGGAGTACCTCGGCCCGCACGCCGGGCCGCTGCGCGAGGGGCTGCAGGCGCTGCAGCGGGCCTTCCGGGAGGCGTCGGCCTACCCGGACGAGCCGGGCAAGGGCCCGGGCGAGAAGTACACCGGCCCGGTCTTCTGACCCGGCCTCGGCCACCCCGGTCTCAGCGCAGCGGCACGCCCGGCTCCTCCCAGGCCCGCAGGCGCCGCAGCAGCGAGTCCTTCTTGCGTTGGTGGTCGGCCATCCGGCCCAGCACGTCGTCGAGGAAGCGCACCGCGTGGTCGACGTACGGGCCCTTGTTGAGCATCACGCACTCGGCCCGGCCCGACGCCGCGGCGTCGGTGATCTCCGCGCGCGACGGCCGGCCGGTCCGGGCGAGGGTGTCGAGGACCTGCGTCGCCCAGATCACCGGGACGTGCGCCGCCTCGCACACCCACAGGATCTCCTCCTGCACCTCGGCCAGCCGGCCGTAACCGGCCTCGACGGCGAGGTCGCCGCGCGCGATCATCACGCCGACCCGCGGCGAGTGCAGGGCCGCGAACAGGATGGACGGCAGGTTCTCGAACCCCGCCACCGTCTCCACCTTGAGGATCACCCCGAGCCGCGCGCCGCCGAGTTCGGCGAGCCGGTCCTGCAGGCGCGCGACGTCGGCGGCACTGCGCACGAAGGACAGGCTGACCGCGTCCGCGTGCGCGACCACGAACGGCAACCGGTCCAGGTCCTCGTCGGTGAGCGCCGGCAGCCGCAGCTCGGTGTCGGGCAGGTTGATGCCCTTGGCCGTCCCCAGCCGGGAGCCGCGCAGATCCGCGTCGGTGATGCGGATCCGCAGCCGCCCCGGAGCGGCCTCCTCGACGATCCCCCCGATCCGGCCGTCGTCGAAGAAGATCCGGTGCCCGATCCGGGTGTCCTCGAACACCCGGGGCAGGGTGCAGCCGATGCGGGGCGGGTGGGCGTCGGGGTCGGCGGGCGTGAGGTCCGGATCCAGGATCAGCTCGTCGCCGACGTGCAGGGTGAGCCGCCGTTCGCGCGGCGGGAGGGCCGCGACGGCGGTGGCGTCGCCGTGCGCGGTCAGCCGGGTGCCGGGCACGAGGTAGGCGGTGTCGGTCAGCTCGGTGCGCACGTCACCGGCGGCGGTGCCGGTGACGACCAGCATGCGCTTGGAGCCGCGGGTGTCGCGGAAGGCGATGCGGTCGCCGGGTCGGCGACGGGCCAGCCACAACTCGTCGGTGACGGGGACGACGACCTCGCCCGCGGCGGCCGCGGGGCCCGGGCGGGTGAGCCGCACCTGGACGGGTGCGACGGTGCGGCCGAGCGCGTCCCGTTCGGGTTTGGCGTGCACGACCGCGGGACCGGGCGCGACGGGGCCCGTGCGCAGCTTCGGGCCGGCGAGGTCCATGGTGACGGCGACGTGCCGGCCGTGGGCCCGTTCGGCGCGGCGCACGTGGTCGATCATGGCGGCCCACGCGTCCGGGCCGTCGTGCGCGCAGTTGATCCGGACGAGTTCGGCGCCGGCGCCGACGATCCGGTGGACGAGTTCGGCGTCGGTGGCCGCCTCGCTCGGCAGCGTCACCATGATGCGGGTCCGGCGGCCGCCGTGGACGGGACCGAGCAGTGCGGTGGCGTGGCGTTCGAGCAGGCGCTCGCCGGTGACGAAATCGACCGGACAGGGCCGGGCATCGATCTCGGGCAGGTCGGCGAGGCTGCCCACGGCCCGGCGCACCGCGTCGACGGAGGCCAGCACGTGGGCCTCGGCGCGCCCCAGGGACGAGAGCCCCCACGCGGCGAGGTCGGACTGCAGGTCGCGGATGTCCCGGCGCCGCAGGGCGACGTAGTGCGCCAGGTTCTCCGCGCCGGGCCGGTGAGCGGGGTGGGCCTGGGCCCAGCGCTCGTCGGCGTCCGCGGCGGCGACGAGCCCGTCCCGCAGCTCGTCGAGCGCGGCGGCGAGGGCCGCGAGGTCGCCGTGCGCACCGGTCATGCGCCCACCGTAGGGGCGCGGAGTTTCGCGGGGTTTGCGCCCGGTTGAACAATGTCGTTCCGGCAACGACCGTGTCGGTGACCCGCACCGTCGCCTGCATCCCCGAGGATGGGTGTCGTGGGCGCACACGTGATCCTCGTTCCCGGATTCTGGCTCGGCGCATGGGCATGGGAGGCCGTCGCCGAGGACCTGCGGGCGCGGGGGCACAGGGTCGACGCCCTGACTCTGCCCGGGCTCGGGTCCGTCCGGACCGACCGCTCCGGCATCACCCTCGACGACCACGTCGGTGCCGTCGTGGATGCGGTGGCGGGCGGTGCGATCGTCGTCGCGCACAGCGGCGCCGGCCCGGTCGCGTACGCGGCGTCGGACCGGGTCCCGACGGACGTGGCCCGCCTGCTGTACGTCGACTCCGGTCCGCTGCCGGATGCCGCTGCACTGCGACCGGATCTCGATGCCGCCGTGGCGGAGATCCCGCTACCGCCGTGGGCGGAGCTCGAAGCCGACGGCAACAGCCTGCACGGGCTCGACGACGCTGCGCTGCAGCGGTTCCGGGAGCGGGCGGTGCCGCATCCGGCCGGTCCGGCGCGGACTCCGCTCGCCCTGCACGACGACGCCCGCCTGAGGGTGCCGACCACCGTCGTGTGCAGCAGCTTCCCGTCCGGGGCGATCCCGCGGATGGCGCAGTCGGGGCATCCGGTGGCGTCCGAGCTCGGCCGGTTGACCGACGTGGAGTACGTCGACCTGCCGACCGGTCACTGGCCGATGTGGTCCCGTCCCGCCGATCTCGCGGCGGCGATCGATACGGCGACGATCGATACGGCGGGGCGCCGCTGACGCGGTCGCTCGCTACCGGCCCGCGGCGAACAGGTCCTCAACGAACGCTGTGACGTCGTCCAGGGACGCCCGCATCGTCTCCAGGTGGCCGACGGGATACGACCGGAACACGAACCGCTCCCCGGCCGCGGTCAGGTCGGCGACGAGCTTGAACGTGAACGGCGCCGGGGTGACGGTGTCCGTCAGGCCCTGGCCGAGGAACAGTGGACGGTCGTAGCCGCGGGTGGGGATCTCGAGCATGTCGCGGGCGGCCCGGACCAGGGCCGGATCGTCGGTGCGTCGCGCCAGCAGGTCGCCGATCGACAGATCCCCGACCTCGGCCGCCGCCTCCTGGTAGCACAGGTCCTCGAGCCGGGCGAGGACCTCGCGGCCCCGCGGGCTGAGGAAGCGGTCGACGTCGACGTCGGGGCGGGTCGCGCGCATCCCGGCCAGCAGGTAGGCGATGAACACGGTGGTGCCGGTCAGCGGCAGCGGCGGAAGGCGCGGGTCACCGAACGGCACGAGGTGCTCGATGTTCGACGGCACGCCCAGCGCGACGGCGCCGCGGTAGTCGAGCTCGGGTGCGTACCGGGTCGCGAGGGAGGCCGCGACCATCGCGGCTTGACCGCCCTGCGACTGGCCGAGTGCGACCCAGCGGGACCCGAGGGACGGTTCCACCGCCCGCGCGGCGCGCACCATGTCGATCAGGGCGTGGGCCTCCGACGGCCCGTCGAGGTAGGCGTGGAGGCCGGGGGTGCCGAGACCGGGGTAGTCGGTGGCGACGACCGCGTATCCCTGGGCGAGCCAGTGCGCCAGGTATCCGTTGTCGATGCGGCCGTCGACGGTGGGGGCGCACCGGTCCGCGATTCCGACCGCGCCGTGTCCCCACGACACCACCGGCCAGCCGCCGGTGGGCGCGGCGCCCGACGGCACGAAGACCGCGCCGGTGCTCAGGGCCGGCACCCCGCGCGGTCCGGTGGTGCGGTAGGTGAGCACCGACGCGGCGGACGCACCCGGCAGCCACCACTGCCGCGGCAACGGATCGACCCGGACGACGGTGCCCGGCGGGTCCGCCTCGCTGCCTGCGGGCCGGGCCGCCGCAACCCCGGCCGTGAGCAGCATCGCCGTCACGAGCGCGGCGACGATCCCGCGGACACGACCACCGGAGAACGTCCGTGCCACCCCATCCCCCTTCGCGGTCCGCGGCGCGTCGGCGCCGAGGTCAGCTCGCGGCCGCCACCTTCCGCGGCGCGCGCTTGCGCGCCGGCTTGCGGGCGGGCGCGGGCTCCTGGGCGACGGACTCGGCGAGCGCCTCGCGCAGGAACGTGCCGGTGTAGCTGCCCTCGACCGTCGCGACGTCCTCGGGCGTGCCCTGCGCGACGACGGTGCCGCCGCCGGAGCCCCCTTCGGGGCCCATGTCGATGATCCAGTCCGCCGTCTTGATCACGTCGAGATTGTGTTCGATCACGATCACCGTGTTGCCCTTGTCGACGAGCCCGTTGATCACGCCGAGCAGCTTGCGGATGTCCTCGAAGTGCAGACCGGTGGTCGGCTCGTCCAGCACGTACACGGTGCGGCCCGTCGACCGCTTCTGCAGCTCCGCGGCGAGCTTGACGCGCTGCGCCTCGCCCCCCGAAAGGGTCGGGGCCGGCTGGCCCAGGCGCACGTATCCGAGGCCGACGTCGACAAGGGTGCGCAGGTAGCGGTGGATCGAGGTGACCGGCTCGAAGAACTCGGCGGCCTCCTCGATGGGCATGTCCAGCACCTCGGCGATGGTCTTGCCCTTGTAGTGCACCTCGAGGGTCTCGCGGTTGTAGCGGGCCCCGTGGCACACCTCGCACGGCACGTACACGTCGGGCAGGAAGTTCATCTCGATCTTGAGCGTGCCGTCACCCGAGCAGGCCTCGCATCGGCCGCCCTTGACGTTGAACGAGAACCGGCCCGGCTGATAGCCGCGCACCTTCGCCTCGGTGGTCGCGGCGAACAGGGTGCGGATCTTGTCGAACACGCCCGTGTAGGTGGCCGGATTCGACCGCGGGGTACGGCCGATCGGCGACTGGTCCACCTGCACGAGCTTGTCGAGCTGGTCGAGCCCGTTGACGCGGGTGTGCCGGCCGGGCACCTGCCGCGCGCCGTTGAGCTTGTTGGCCATGACCGTCGCGAGAATGTCGTTGACTAGGGTCGACTTGCCGGATCCGGAGACACCGGTGATGGAGGTGAGCACGCCGAGCGGGAAGGCCACGTCGATGCCGCGCAGGTTGTTCTCGCGGGCGCCGACGACGGTGACCTGACGCTTGCGGTCCACCGGCCGGCGCTGCTCCGGCACCTCGATCCGCTGACGTCCGGACAGGTACGCGCCGGTGAGCGACTCGGTGCACTCGAGCAGTTCCTTGTAGGGGCCGGTGTGCACGACGCGACCGCCGTGCTCGCCGGCGTACGGCCCGATGTCGACGACCCAGTCCGACGCGCGGATGGTGTCCTCGTCGTGCTCGACGACGATCAGGGTGTTGCCGAGATCACGCAGCCGCGTGAGGGTTTCGATGAGCCGGCGGTTGTCGCGCTGGTGCAGGCCGATGGACGGCTCGTCCAGGACGTACAGGACACCGACCAGGCCCGAGCCGATCTGGGTGGCGAGACGGATGCGCTGTGCCTCCCCGCCGGACAGGGTGCCGGCCGCGCGGGACAGGGTGAGGTATTCGAGTCCCACGTCGAGCAGGAACCCGAGACGCGCCTGGATCTCCTTGAGCACCTGCCCTGCGATGGCCTCCTCCCGCGCCCCGAGGGTCAGGGCGTTCAGGAACTCGGCGCACTCGGCGATGGACAGGTCGGAGACCTCGGCGATGGACTTGTGTCCGTGCTCGCCCGCGGCGATCGTCACCGCGAGGATCTCCGGACGCAGCCGCGCGCCCTCGCACGTGGGGCACGGGATCTCCCGCATGTACCCGTCGTAGCGTTCCTTCATCTGCTCGGACTCGGTCTGTTCGAGCCGGCGGTGCAGGAACGGCATCACGCCCTCGAACTCGGCGTAGTACGACCGTGTCCGGCCGTACCGGTTCTTGTAGCGGACGTGGACCTGTTCCGGGCTGCCCTCGAGGATGGCCTTGCGGGCCTTGGCCGGCAGCTTGTTCCACGGGGTGGACATCTCGAAGCCCATGATGTCGGCGAGCCCGGACAGCAGCCGGGTGAAGTACTCGGAGGTCTGCCCCATCGACCAGGGCGCGATCGCACCGTCCTCGAGGCTGAGTTCCGGGTCCGGCACGACGAGCTCCGGGTCGACCTCCTTGCGGATGCCGAGGCCGGTGCATTCGGGGCAGGCGCCGTACGGGGAGTTGAACGAGAAGGACCGGGGTTCGAGTTCGTCGATGGACAGGGGGTGCCCGTTCGGGCAGGCGAGCGTCTCGGAGAAGCGACGCTCGCGGTCGGCGGCGTTCTCGTCCCGGTCCACGAAGTCGAGGACGACGATGCCCTCCGCCAGGCGCAGCGCGGTCTCGATCGAATCGGTGAGCCGCTGCTTGGCGCTCGCCTTGACCGCGAGGCGGTCGACGACCACCTCGATGTCGTGTTTCTCCTGCTTCTTCAGCTTCGGCGGATCGGTGAGGGGATAGACCACTCCGTCGACCCGCACGCGGGCGTACCCCTGCACGGTCAGCTGCTCGAACAGGTCGACGAATTCCCCCTTGCGGGTGCGCACGACCGGGGCGAGCACCTGGAACCGGGTGCCCTGCTCCATGTCGAGGACCTGGTCGACGATCTGCTGCGGCGTCTGCCGGGCGATCTGCTCCCCGCACTGCGGGCAGTGCGCCGTGCCTGCGCGGGCGTAGAGCAGGCGCAGATAGTCGTAGACCTCGGTGATGGTGCCCACCGTCGAGCGCGGGTTCCGGTTGGTGGACTTCTGGTCGATGGACACCGCCGGCGACAGGCCCTCGATGAAGTCGACGTCGGGTTTGTCCATCTGGCCGAGGAACTGGCGCGCGTAGGCGGACAGCGACTCGACGTAACGGCGCTGCCCCTCGGCGAAGATCGTGTCGAACGCCAGGCTCGACTTGCCCGACCCGGACAGGCCGGTGAAGACGATCAGGCTGTCACGCGGCAGGTCCAGGTCGATCCCCCGCAGGTTGTGCTCCCGCGCGCCACGCACGATCAGGCGATCCGCCACGCCACGTCCCTCCTCGTCGGATCCCCTGGACGGTCGGATCCGGTCGCATCTCGATTCACCGACGTCACGTCGCGCAACTCGGCCCTGGACCATGGTAGGCGCGCCCACCGACACGTTCCGGTTCCCGACCGCCGCGCACGCGGGCGACGGGCCTCGGCGGTAACGTGCCTCACATGTCGCAGCAGCCCTTGGTCATCGACGACGACTACACCGGCGAGGTCACCCCCGGCGGTCCCGCGCAGCGCCGCACCGTGCCCGGCGCGACCATCGTCAAGCTGTCCGTCGGACCCATGGACAACAACACGTACCTGGTCACGGATTCCGCCACCGGCAGATCTGTGTTCCTCGATGCAGCGAACGAGCCGGAGTTGCTGACCCGGTTCCTCGCCGAGCACGCCCCGAAACTCGAGCTGATCGTCACGACCCACCAGCACTGGGACCACTGGCAGGGCCTCGAGGCGGTCGCGGCGTCGACCGGGGTTCCCACGGCGGCGCACCCGCTCGACGCCGAGCAGCTCCCGGTCACGCCCGATCGGTTGCTCATGGAAGGCGACACCGTCGCCGTCGGCGAGCTCGGTCTCGAGGTGATCCACCTGTCCGGGCACACCCCCGGCTCGATCGCGCTGGTCCTCACCGAGGCCGGCACCGGACGGCACCACATCTTCACCGGTGACTCCCTCTTCCCCGGCGGCCTGGGCAAGACCGCGGACGCCGAGAAGTTCACCTCGCTGTACGACGACGTCGACACCAAGCTCTTCGGCCGCTTCGGTGACGACACGGTGATCTACCCCGGCCACGGCAAGGACACCACCCTCGGCGCCGAGCGCCCGCACCTCGCGGAGTGGCGCGAGCGCGGCTGGTGACCGGGTGGGCTGCGGGAGGCCGCCGTTCTCACGCGGCGCGTTCGCGCAGCTGCGACGGCGGCAGCTCGATGGCCGGGGCCGGTGTCCACTGCGCAGACCGCATCCCGGCGGTCACCGGGAGATTGCTCGTCGGCTCACAGACCCCGGTCGATGATGTCGAGGATCTCGTCACCGGTCGCGGCGTGAATCCTGTCCACCGTGTCGGCGCGGCCCCGCTCGGCTCCCGCGAGGTCGGCGAGCAGGGCTTCGAGCCGCTGCGCGACCGCCGCGCGTGCCTCGTCGTCGGCACCGAGGTCGGCGACGACCGCCTGCAGGCGGTCGATCCCGGCGACGGCCACCGACACCGGGTCCGGGACCAGCTCCGCGCGCAGGAACTCGGCGACGGCCCGGGGGCTGGGGTGATCGAACACCACCGTCGGCGGTAACCGCAGACCGGTCGCGGCACCGAGATGGTTGCGCAAGGCCACTGCCGCGAGCGAGTCGAAGCCGAGTTCCTTGAACGCCTGGTCGGGATCGACCGAGTCCGACGCGTCGTGGCCGAGGACTGCGGCAGCTCCGGCTCGCACCAGCTCCAGCACGAGGTGCCGCTGTTCGGGCACCGACCGGTCCGTGAGCCGCTGCGCCCACTCCAACGGCCCTGATCCGTTCGGTCCGGACAACGCCGACCCCGAGCCGGCCGCGCGCGGCCGCGCTTGCCGCACCAGTCCCCGCAGCGGAGCGGGAACGGACGTCGCGGCCGCACCGGGGTGCTCGAACCGAGCCCCTACCACGGCGGAGAGGTCGGACGCCAGGGCGCTGTCGAACAGGTCCAGGCCGTCGGCCTCGCTCATCGGAACCAGTCCGCTACGGCGGGCCCGGGCGAGATCCACCGCGCCGAGCCTGCCGGTCATGGCGCTCGGCGGTGCCCACATGCCCCACGCGATCGAGACCGCGGGCCGGCCGTGGGCTCGCCGATGCTGGGCGAGGGCGTCGAGGAACCGGTTCGCCGCCGCGTAGTTCCCCTGCCCGGGCGCGCCGAGCACACCGGCGAGCGACGAGAACAGCACGAAGGCGTGGACCCCGGCGGTCAGCCGGTGCAGGTGCCAGGCCGCGTCGACTTTCGGCCGCAGCACCGCGTCGAGCCGGTCGGGGGTGAGCGAGGTGAGGGTGGCGTCGTCGAGGACTCCGGCCGCGTGGATCACCGCGGTCAGGGGGTGCTCGGCGGGGATCCGGGCCAGCAGACCGGCCAGTGCCGCCGCGTCGGCGGTGTCGCAGGCGACGATGCGCACCTCGGCGCCCGCATTGCGCAGTTCGCGGCGTAGCCGGTCGCTTCCGTCGGCGTCGGGTCCGCGTCGGCTGGTCAGCACCAGATGCCGCGCCCCGTGCGTGCTGACGAGATGGCGCGCCACCGACCCTCCCACGGTGCCGGTGCCGCCGGTGACGAGCACGGTGCCGCGGGGGTCGAACAGCGGACCGGATCGCTGCACGGCCGGTATGCGCCGCAGGCGGGGCACGAGCACGGCCCGGCCCCGGACCGCGACCTGCGGTTCCCCGCTGGCCAGGGCCGACGTGATCGCCGTGTCGACGTCCGTCTCCCGGTCGAGGTCGAGCAGCACGAACCGCCCGGGGTTCTCGTTCTGCGCGGAGCCCACCAGACCCCACACGGCGGCGGCCGCGAGGTCGATGTCGACCCCTTCGCCCTCCTCGCCGGTGGCCGTCGCGTTGCGGGTGACGACCACCAGCACACTGTCGGCGAACTCGGCGTCGTCGAGCCAGTCCTGCAGCAGTCGCAGCGTCCGGGCGCACAGGTGGTGGGTCGCCTCCGGGCCCGGGTCGCCGTCGGTGCCGCACCCCACCAGCACCGTCCAGGGCCGCCCGTCGTCGGGCGTGGCTGCCCTCGCGGTGCGCAGCGCCGCCGCGTCGGGACAGCGCGACAAGCTCGATTCCAGATCCGCGGCGCCGAGTACCACCATCGGGCCGGGCGGCGGCTCGGACGGGAGGTCGTCGATTCGGGTCCATGCCAGGCGGTGCAGTCGCCGCGCGCCGGACGGGCCCGCGCCGTCCCCGTCGCCCGTCCGGGGCACCACGTGCAGCGCCTCGACGGTCAGCACCGGCGCGCCGTCGGCATCGGTGGCGTCGACGCGGTACCGCCCGTCCTCGCCCGTCGCGCACCGCACCGACACCGCCTGCGCACCGGTGCGGTGCAGCCGGGTTCCCGACCAGGTCAGCGGCCAGTCGTCCGGCCCGAAGACGGGGTCGAGCGCCGCCTGCAGCAGTTGCGGATGGATCCCGAAGCCGCTCGGGTCGACGCCGTCGTCGAGGCGCACCTCGGTCGTGGTGTCGCCCGGGAGCCGGTCCGGCTGCGCGGCGAGCACGTCGTCGACGGTCGCCGACGCGTTCCGCACCCAGGGGCCGTCGGCCGGTCCCATGTTCGACGAGACGGTGACGGTGCGCGCGCCGTCCTCATCGGCCGGTGACACGAGCACCCGGATCGGCAGCGACCCCGCGGCCGGCAGGCCCAGCGCGTGGTGCAGCGTGAGAGCGGCGATGCGGTCGCACCCGACGTGGTGGGCGGCGTGCAGGGTCAGCTCGACCAGGACGGCCGGTACCAGGGTCTGCGGAGCGTCGGTCGGCGGATCGCCGGGCTGCGGCGCCGCGAGCGACGAATCCCGGTGCCGGGACAGCGCTCCGGTGAACACGGTGGTGTCGTCGTCGAGGGTCACGGCCGCGCCGAGCAGCGGATGGTCCGCCGGGCTCAACCCCAACTCCGTCGGATCACCGCTGGTGCGTGCGGGCGCCGACGGCCAGAAGGAGCGACGCCGGAAGGCGTACGTGGGCAGGTCCACCCGGCGGCGGCCGGGCAGTACCCGATCCCAGTCGATCGCCAGGCCCTGCACGGACGCAGCGGCGACCGCCTCGACGAAGCCCCGTGCGTCGTCCCCGCGCCCGGGCAACGTGGCGATCGGGTGCGGGACGACCTCGGCGGCGTGAGCGGCCAGGGCCGCGCCGGGTCCGATCTCGACGCAGCGGGAGACGCCGAGTTCGGCGAGGGTGCGCATGCCGTCGTGGAAGCGCACGGCTCGGCGGATGTGCCGGCGCCAGTACTGCGGCGACGTCAGTTCCTCGGCCGTGGCGACGCGCCCGGTGAGAGTGGAGACGACGGGGATCGTCGGCGGCTGCGCCGCCGGCCGCGACACGACGGTGGTGAACTCGTCGAGGACGGGGTCCATCAGCGCCGAATGGAACGCGCGTTCGACCTGCAGCGTGGTGACCGCGATTCCCGCGGTGGACAGTTCGGCGGCGACGGCGTGCACGTCGGCTGCAGCTCCCGCGAGCACCACGGATTCGGCGCCGTTCACCGCGGCAAGGTCGACTCGGCCGTCGATCCGCGACCGGACGTCCTCCGGGTGGGCCCGGACGGCGATCATCGCCCCGGGGGCGGTGGCCTGCATCAGCCGTCCGCGCGCGGCCACCAGGGCGGCGGCGTCGGGCAGGCTGAACACGCCCGCGACGTGGGCCGCGGTGAGTTCTCCGATCGAATGTCCGATCAGGTAGTCGGGGGTGAGGCCCCATTCCCGCAGTAGTCGGTAAAGGGCGACCTCGACGGCGAACAGGGCCGGCTGGGTGTACTCGGTGCGGTCGAGTCTCGCGGCGGCTTCGTCCGCGTCGCCCCAGATCACCTGCCGTATCGGGGTGTCGACGTGCTCGTCGAGGGCGGCGCAGGTCTCGTCCAGGGCCCGGGCGAACACCGGGTAGGTGTCGTAGAGGCCGCGGCCCATTCCGATCCGCTGCGCGCCCTGGCCGGTGAACATGAATGCCGTCCTCCCGCGGGCGCTCGTCCCGGCGACGGCGTTGCCGCCTGCGCGTCCCTCGGCGAGGCGGGCCAGGCCGTCGCGTAGGTCGGCGAGCGTCTCGCCGGTCACGGCGGCGCGGTGCGTGAAGCCGGACCGGGTGGTGGCCAGCGAATAGGCGAGATCGGCCGGATCCGGCGGGGCCCCCGTGTCGAGGGCGTCCCTGTCGAGGACGTCCGTCAGCCGGGCGGCCTGCGCGCGCAGCGCCTCGTCGGTCTTGGCGGAGAGCACCCACACCAGGGGCGACGCCGACCGCGGCGGGGCCGCCGGTGCGGCGACGTCGGGCGGCTCCTCGAGGATCATGTGGGCGTTGGTGCCGCTGATGCCGAACGAGGAGACGCCGGCGCGGCGGGGGCGCCCGGTCTGCGGCCATGCCACCGCCTCGGCCAGCAGCGCGACCTCGCCGGAGGTCCAGTCGACGTGCCGGGTCGGGGCGTCGCTGTGCAGGCTCGGCGGCAGCACACCGTGTCGCATCGCCATCACCATCTTGATCACGCCGGCCACCCCGGCCGCCGCCTGGGAGTGGCCGATGTTCGACTTGACCGACCCCAGCCACAGCGGCCGGCCGTCGCGTTGCTGCCCGTAGGTGGCCAGCAACGCCTGGGCTTCGATCGGGTCGCCGAGTGTCGTGCCGGTGCCGTGGGCCTCCACCGCGTCGATGTCGGCGGGGTCGAGGGCAGCGTCGGCCAGCGCCTGCCGGATCACCCGTTCCTGCGACGGACCGTTCGGGGCGGTCAGGCCATTCGAAGCGCCGTCCTGATTGACCGCGGAGCCGCGGATCAGTGCCAGCACCCGGTGGCCGTGGCGCTGGGCGTCGCTCAGCCGCTCGAGCACGACCATGCCCGCGCCCTCGCTGAGCCCGGTGCCGTCCGCTCGATCGGAGAACGGTTTGCACCGCCCGTCCGGGGCGAGTCCGCGCTGGCGGCTGAATTCGATCAGCACGCCGGGGGTCGCCATCACCGTCGCCCCACCGGCCAGCGCGAGGGTGCATTCGCCGTCGCGCAGGGCCCGCGCCGCCAGGTGCAGCGCCACCAAGGACGACGAACACGCCGTGTCGACGGTGACCGCGGGACCGGTGAAGCCGAGCGAGTAGGCGATCCGCCCGGAGGCCACGCTGTTGCTGGTGCCCGTCATGAGGTAGCCCTCGGCGTCGGTGCTCCGCCGGGTCATGAGGTGGAATCCGTAGTCGCCGCCCATCATTCCGACGTACACGCCGGTGTCGGTGAGCCCGGGCGAGTTCGGCGGGATTCCCGCGTATTCCAGTGCTTCCCAGGCGCTTTCGAGCAGCAGTCGGTGCTGCGGATCCATCGCGACGGCCTCGCGGGGGCTGATCCCGAAGAACGCGGCGTCGAACCGGTCGGCGTCGTAGAGGAATCCGCCGGCCCGCATGTAGGTCGTGCCGCTGCGCTCGGGATCCGGGTGGTACACCTCGTCGAGGTTCCAGCCGCGGTTGTCGGGGTACGCGCCCACCGCGTCGCGGCCGTCGCGGACGAGGCGCCACAGCTCGTCCGGGCATGAGACCTGGCCGGGGTATCGGCAGGCCATCCCCACGATCGCGATCGGGTCGTCGTCGTGGCGCCGGCGCGCCGTGCGGGTCGGTTGCGGGGCGTCCTCGGGGCCGAGCAGCCGTGCCGCGATCTCGCGGGCGAGCGCGTCCGCGGTGGGGTGGTCGAACACCACCGTCGCGGCCAGCCGCACCCCGGTGGCCGTCGTCAGCTGGTTGCGTAGCTGCACCGCGGTGAGCGAGTCGAAGCCGAGTTGCTTGAAGGCCCGTTCCGGATCGATGGCCTCCTTCCCGTCGTGGCCGAGTACCGCCGCGACGTGCGTGGTGACGATTTCGAGGACCCGGGCGTGCCGCTCGGCGGGGTCGAGCGCCCGCAGTTCGTCGGCGAGGCCGGGGGCCGACGGGGCGGCCGCGGCGCGCCGACGGGACGTGCCGAGCACTCGGCGCAGGATCGGGGGGAGGGCCTCGCCGTCGGAGCGGCGGGCGGGCGCCGAGAGCCGTATCGGCACCGTCAACGGACGGTTCGCGGCGAGCGCCGCATCGAACAGGGCCAGCCCCGCTTCGGGGGTGAGGGTGTCTATGCCGGTGCGCTGGAGCCGATCCAGATCGGCCGCATTCAGATGGGAGGTCATCCCGCTGGGGCGGTCCCACAGTCCCCAGGCCAGGGACAGTCCCGGCAGTCCCTCGGCGCGGCGGTGCTGCGCGAGCGCGTCGAGGAAGACGTTGGCCGCCGCGTAGTTCGCCTGGCCGGCGCCGCCGAGCACACCCGCCGCGGAGGAGAACAGCACGAACGCCGCGAGACCGCGATCGCGGGTGAGCTCGTGCAGATGCCACGCACCGTCCACCTTGGGGCGCAGGACGGCGTGCAACTGGTCCGGAGTCAAGGTGGCGGCGGTGGCGTCGTCGAGCACCCCGGCGGCGTGGACGACACCCGACAGGTCGGGGACGGCGTCGAGCAGGGCCGCCACCGCGGCTCGATCGGCCACGTCGCAGGTCACGGCGCGGATCTCGGCGCCCGCCTCGGCGAACTCGGCGCGCAGGTCCGTCGCCCGCTCGCCGCGGACCGCGTGTCGGCCGGTCAGCACGAGCCGGCGCACCCCGTACCGCCGCACGAGGTGACGGGCGACGAGCCGGCCGATGGTTCCGGTGCCGCCGGTGACGACGACGGTGCCGTCGGGGCCGAACGGCACCGGATCCGCGGCTGCGTCGGTGGCGGTCGGCACCGCCGCGAGCACGGGCGCGAGGAGTGTCCCGGCGCGGACCGCCAGTTGTGGTTCGTCGCAGGCCAGGGCCGCGGACAGCACGGTGGGATCGGGCAGGTCACCGGGCGGCCGGTCCAGGTCCACCAGGGTGATCCGGTCCGGGTGTTCGTTCTGCACGGCACCGATCAGCCCCCACACGGGCGCGGCGCCGACGTCGATCGGTTCGTCGTCGGTGACCGCCACGGCGCGGCGCGTCGTCACCAGCAGTCGGGTCTCGGCGAGCCGCTCGTCGGCGAGCCAGGCCTGTACCGCCCGCAACGCCGCCTCCGCGGCGGCGTGCGCGCGCGTCGGCACGTCGGATTCGTCGTCCGGTTCCCCGGCCAGCAGCAGGGTGCGGCCGGCGGGATCGCCGCCGGTGAGTGCCTCCCCGAGCGCGGCGAGGTCCGCCGTCGGGGCCGCGCCGGCCTCGACCGGGATCCATTCCACGCGGTAGAGGCCGGTGCCGGTCGTGGCGGCCGGCGCCCGCGGACCTGCGAACGGCCGCAGCGCCAGCGAGCGCGCGGTCAGCACGGGCTTGCCGGCGGTGTCGTACGCGGCCACCCGGTACCGTTCGGGTCCGGCCGGGGCGATGTGTACGCGCAGGGCGGTGGCACCCACGGCGTGCAGTTGCACGTCGTCCCATGCGAACGGCAGTCGCAGGTCGCGGGCGCCGGCCTCGGCGGCGGCGAACGCGATCAGGTGCAGCGCCGCGTCGAACACCGCCGGATGGATCCCGTACCCGGCGACCGCCGCGGCGGGGTCCTCTCCCCCCAGGCGCACCTCTCCGTACAGGTCGTCACCGCGGCGCCACGCCGCGCGCAGGCCCCGGAAGACCGTCCCGTACCCGTATCCGGTCTCGTCGAGCGCGTCGTACAGACCGCTCACGTCGATCGGCGTCGCATCGGCCGGGGGCCACTGCCGGATCGGAACCTGCGCGGTGTGCACCGCGCCCGTGAGTGTGCCGACGGCGTGCCGGGTCCACGGTGTCTGCGCCGGGGCGTCCGCCGGGCGGGAGTGCACCGACACCGTGCGGTGCCCGGCGTCGTCGGCGGTGAGGACGGCGACCTGCACCGCGAGCTCCCCACCGGTGGGAACCGTCGCGGGCGTCTCGAGGGTGAGTTCCGCGAGGCGGCTGCAGCCGGCGCGATGCCCGGCGTGCAAGGCGAGTTCGACGAACGCCGTGCCGGGCAGCACCACGGTGCCGTCCACGGCGTGCTCGTTCAGCCACGGCAGTCGGTGCGGCGACAGCACGCCCGTGAACACCGCGCCGCGACCGTCGCCGAGTTCGACCGAGGCGGCGAGCATCGGGTGGTCCCCGGCATCCATGCCGGCTGCGGCGGCATCACGTTGCGGCGCGCCCCCGTCGAGCCAGTAGCGGCGATGCTGGAAGGCATACGTGGGCAGGTCCACCCACGGCCGGTGACCGGCGCGGCGAGCCCACCCGACCCGGTCCCACTCGATGTGCGCCCCGGACACGTGTGCCTCGGCGAGGGCGGTGGTGAACTGGCGCAGGCCTGCCCGGTCGCGCCGGAGGGTGCCGAGGGCGCGACCCGCGATGCCGGCCGCGTCCAGGGTCTCCTGCAGCGGCACGGTCAGGACCGGATGGCTCCCCGACTCGACGAACAGCCGATACCCGTCGCGGGCCAGAGATCTCGTCGCGTCCTCGAAGCGCACCGGCCGGCGCAGGTTCCGGTACCAGTAGTCGGCGTCGAGTGCGGTGCCGTCCATCATGTCCCCGCTCACCGTCGAGTAGAACGGGATCCGCGAACGCTGCGGGGTGATCGGGGCGAGAGCGTCGAGAATGGGCCTGCGCAGCACCGAGACGTCCGCGCAGTGGGAGGCGTAGTCGACGGTGATGCGCCGGGCCTGGACACCGTCGGCCTGCCACCGCGCGACCAGTACCTCGAGGGCGTCGCCGGGGCCGGACACGACCGTGGCGGCCGGACCGTTGATCGCCGCCACCTCGACGGTCCCGGCCCAGGGTTCGATCTGCTGCCGCACCGCGTCCGCCGGCAGACCCACCGACGCCATGCCACCGCCGCGCCGGGCCGATTCCGTGATCACCCGGCTGCGGGCCGCGACGACGAGCGCCGCGTCGGGCAGGGTCAGCGCGCCGGCGACGTGGGCGGCGGCGATCTCGCCCTGCGAGTGCCCGACCACGGCCGCCGGTTCGACGCCGTGTGCGTGCCACAGCCGCGCAAGACCGACCATCACCGCGAACAGCGCGGGTTGCACGACGTCGGCCCGGTCCAGGGCCGCCGGATCGCGGTCGCGGAGCACGTCGAGCAGCGCGAACCCGGTGTGCGGGGCCAGGGCGTCGGCGCACTCGCGCAGGCTGTCGGCGAACACCGGGGAGGACTCCAGCAGTTCGGTGGCCATGCCCACCCACTGCGCGCCCTGCCCGGGAAAGACGAACACCGGCCGGTCGCCCGCCTCGACCGCCACGCCGGTGATCACACCGGGGTCGGGGGCGCCTCGGCCGAGCGCGTCGAGACCGGACAGCAGGGTCGTCCGGTCGGTACCGAGCACGGCGGCACGGTGGTCGAAGGTCGCGCGGGAGGTCAGCAGCGGGCCGGCCACCTGGGCGGGTGTCAGCTCGGGGTGGTCGGCGACGTAGTCCCGCAGCCTGTGGGCCTGCGCGCGCAGCGCCGGTTCGGTGTGGCCCGACACGAACCAGGCCACGACGTCGTCCGATCCGTCGATCCCGTCGGTGGGCGCAGCGTCCGGCGGTGGGGCCGGCCGCTCCAGCACGACGTGGGCGTTCGTGCCGCTGATGCCGAACGAGGAGACCGCCGCCCGGCGGGGCCGGTCGGTCGCCGGCCATTCCCGGTTCTCGGTGAGCAGGGACACCGATCCGGCGGACCAGTCGACGTGGGGGGTGGGGCGGTCGACGTGCAGCGTTCTCGGCAGCACACCGTGCCGCATCGCCATGATCATCTTGATCACTCCGGCCACTCCGGCGGCTGCCTGGGTGTGCCCGAGGTTCGACTTCACCGAGCCGAGCCACAACGGCCGGTCGGGGGGCCGATCGCGGCCATAGCCGGCCAGCAGGGCGGACGCCTCGATGGGATCGCCCAGCGTGGTGCCGGTGCCGTGGGCTTCGACCGCGTCGACGTCGGCCGGGCCGAGTCCGGCGTCGGTCAGGGCCTGCCGGATCACCCGTTCCTGGGCCTGCTTGCTCGGGGCGGTCAGGCCGTTGCTGGCGCCGTCCTGGTTCACCGCGCTGCCGCGGACGACGGCGAGGATCCGGCGGTCGTTGCGCTCGGCGTCGGACAGGCGTTCCAGCGCGAGGATCGCGGCGCCTTCGCCCCACGCCGTACCGTCGGCCGCGGCGGAGAACGCCTTACAGCGCCCGTCGTGGGCCAGTCCACGCTGCCGGCTGAACTCGACGAACACCGCGGGCGTCGACATGACGGTCGCCCCGCCGGCCAGGGCGAGTTCGCACTCGCCGTTGCGCAGTGCCTGCATGGCGAGGTGGACGGACACCAGGGACGACGAGCATGCCGTGTCGACGGTGATCGCGGGTCCGTTCAGTCCGAAGCTGTATGCGACACGGCCGGAGGCGACACTCATGGCGGTGCCGGTGATGAAGTAGCCCGCGAGTTCCTCGGGCGGGGCGCCGCCCGCCCGTGCCGAGTAGTCGATTCCGGACAGACCGGTGAAGACGCCGATCTGCCTGCCGTGCACGGACCGCGGATCGATGCCGGCGTGCTCGAAGGTCTCCCAGCTCGTCTCGAGCAGGAGTCGCTGCTGCGGGTCCATCGCCAGTGCTTCGCGAGGCGAGATTCCGAAGACCTCCGGGTCGAAACCCGCTGCATCGTCGAGAAAGCTACCTTGCACCGTGTACGTCCTGCCGGCCTGCCGGCCCGTCGGATCGTAGAGATCCGCCGCTTCCCAACCCCGGTCCGTGGGGAACCCGGAGACGGTCTCCGAACCGGATTCCACCAGGTGCCACAGATCCTGTGGGGAGCGGACGCCGCCGGGGAACCGGCACCCCATCCCGACGACGGCGATCGGTTCGCGACTCACCCCCTCGACCTCGCGGAGCTTCTCCCGGGCCTGATAGAGCTCTGCGGTCACCCGTTTCAGATAGTCGAGGAGTTTCGCGTCATCGGCCATAATCGAGCTCCAATCCGAGAGCCGTCGTGCCAGCGCCGAGAACTCGATGGTATCCGCCGCCCCCACCCGGACACAGCGATCTGCTCGTGCGATCGTGACCGGTGCGTCGTGCGAGACGACTGTGGGCACGCCTCGGACGCATACCGTCCGGAGCGCTCGGCGACCTCCGAGGCCTTCCGATCGAGTTGCCCGTCGGGCTCCTGCCGTGCACTGAACACGTAATCGGCCGACACGTATCCGCAGGCACCAGCGGGTCCTAGACTGTGGCGATGGGCATCGCTCCGGATGTCGGGGCACCGCGTCGGCGCGGCACCGCCCGATTCGGTGCCACCCGCCGCCGCGGGCTCGGGCCACCGTCCGGGTGCCGCTTGCGCCGGCGCATCCCCACGACCCGCGCCCGAGGCCCTGTCGTCGACGACCTCGCCCCGGCCCCCGTGCCGCCGTCCGCCCATTCGCCGTTCCGCCGCGACAGGCCGACCGCACATCCACTCTCGACTTCCGCCTGGAGGACCACATGACCGTCACATCCACCGACACATCGACCGAACTCCTGACCCGACTGCGGAAGGCCTACGCGACCGGACGCACGCGCGATGCCGGATGGCGCATCCGCCAGCTCCGCGGCATCGAGAAACTCGCCGACGAGCGCGAAGCCGAGATTGCGGCCGCCCTGCAGGAGGACCTGGGCCGAAACGCGGTCGAAGCCTGGCTCGGCGACGTCGCTTCCACCCGGGCCGAAGCCGCCTACGCCCGCAAGCGGGTCCGGCGATGGATGCTTCCTCGACCGAAGTCCTTGTCGATCAACCAGTTTCCCGCACTCGGCTGGGTGCAGTACGAGCCGATGGGAGTGGTCCTGATCATCGCACCGTGGAACTACCCGGTGTATCTGACGCTCGGTCCGCTCGTCGCGGCAGTGGCCGCCGGAAACTGTGCCGTGATCAAACCGTCGGAGCTGGCCCCCGCCACGTCCGCGCTGCTCGCCCGGCTGATTCCGCAGTACCTCGACCCGGAGGCCGTCGTGGTCGCCGAAGGCGATGCCGAGCTCACCCAGAGCCTGCTCGCGCAGGGATTCGATCTCGCCCTGTACACCGGCGGCACCGAGGTGGGCCGCAAGATCATGGCCGCCGCCGCCCCGCAGCTCACGCCGGTGATCCTCGAACTCGGTGGCAAGTCTCCGGTCATCGTCGCCGAGGACGCCGATCTCGAGGTCACCGCGCGGCGCATCGCCTGGATCAAACTCCTCAACTCCGGACAGAGCTGCATCGCGCCCGACTACGTACTGGTCGAGCGGTCCGTCCGCGACGGGCTCGTCGACAAGATCGTCGACACGATCGCCCTGTTCCGCAGCGAGGAACCGCAGCCGGGGATGCGGGTGGTCAACCACCGTCACTTCGATCGGCTCGAGGCGTATCTGGAGTCCACAACCGGACGCATCGTCACCGGCGGCAGGTGCGATCGTGACACTCTCACCGTCGAACCGACCGCGATCGTCGATCCGGCACCCGACGACCCGGTCATGACGGACGAGATCTTCGGGCCCATCCTGCCGATCCTCACCGTCGACTCGGTCGACGCAGCCCTCGACTTCATCGGTGCCCGCCCCAAACCCCTTGCAGCGTACGTGTTCTCCAAATCCCTGAACACCCAGAAGAAGATCACGCAGCGAATCAGCGCGGGTGGCGTGGTGGTCAACCACGTCGGCATGCACGTCCTCGCCCCACAACTGCCGTTCGGTGGCGTGGGCGCCAGCGGAATGGGGGCGTACCACGGGCGCTACGGTTTCGAGGCGCTCAGTCACCGCAAGGCGGTGCTCGTCAAGCCGTTCCGCCCGGATCCGGCGATGAACTACCCGCCCTACACCCAAGCTGCGCTGAAGATCATGCGGCGCCTGTTCTGAGCGGTCCACCGACACCGTCGGGAGTGGAGGGCACCGGCACGGCCGAGGAGGGATCGGCCGGTAGCGTAGTGGACGGCCTCGACGACTCGGAACCGACGAGCCGCGCATTGCTGCGGTCCTGACTCGTCGCCCACGGACGCAGGGGCCGCAACTCGGTTACCCGGCACCCTCGGTCCCGACAGCCCCGGCCCCGCGGTCGTGCCCGTACCCTGGGGAGGTGACCACGAGGAGGTCGCCGTGACAACCCGTCCGAGACCCGTCGAACCTGCCGCCGGGCAGGAGTCGGTGTGGGACTACCCGCGCCCGCCCCGCGTGGAGACCTTCACCGGCTCGATCACCGTGGAACGGGGCGGCCGGACCATCGCGTCGAGCACGCGCGCCTGGCGGGTACTGGAGACCAGCCATCCGCCGACCTACTACCTTCCCGCCGACGCCTTCGCCGAAGGGGTGCTTCGGGAGACGCCGGGCTCGTCGTGGTGCGAGTGGAAGGGCAGGGCGAGCTACTACGACTTGGTGACCGACTCGCGGGTCGCGCCGAAAGCGGCATGGACCTACCGTGATCCCACCCCCGCCTTCCGCGCGATCGCCGGGGCCGTCGCGGTGATGGCCGCCCAGGTCGACCGGTGCACCGTCGACGGCGAGGAGGTCGTCCCGCAACCCGGCGGGTTCTACGGCGGCTGGATCACCAGCTCGGTCGTCGGCCCGTTCAAGGGAATCCCCGGATCGGCGGGCTGGTAACCGCTCCGCAGTACGTCGACGCCGATGCGTACCTGCGGGCGAGCGCGAGCATAGACTGGGTCCATGGGCATCGTTTCCGATGTCGATACGCACCGCGTCGGTACAGGGCACTCCCGCTGCGCGGTGGTCGAGTCCAGCTTTCCTTCCGGCACGAGCTTCGAGAGTTCACCCGGGCGGTCACGCACCGGCCCGCACGAAGCCGTACCACCCGGATGCGGCGGCGAACGACCGTCCCTCGGCGCCGCCTGCGTCGAGGATCCCGGCGCCGACCGTTCCGACCGCGCCGGGCAGGAGAGGAGTCGTCGTGACCGATGACGGAATGACCGGCCGCGTCGTGGTCGGAGTGGACGGTTCGGAGCCGTCGAAGGGGGCACTGCGCTGGGCACGATTCGTCGCCCGCTCGGCAGGGTTCGAGGTCGACGCCGTGGCGGCATGGGAGATTCCCTGGGCCGCCGCGGAAGGCTGGCCGAGCGATTGGGATCCGGAGCGGGAAACGTCCGGGATGCTGCACGAGACGGTCACCGGGGTCCTCGGGAGCGAGCCCGGCGTGTCCGTGCAGGAACTGGTTCGCCGCGGCGGAGCCGCGCGCGTCCTGCTCGACGAGAGCCGCGACGCGCAGTTCCTGGTGGTGGGAAGCCGGGGGCACGGCGGCTTCAGCGGCCTGCTGCTCGGTTCGGTCAGCGCCGCATGCGCCGAGCACGCACACTGCCCGGTGCTGGTCATCCACGGCGATACCCCGCCTCCGCCCGTCTCGCCCTGAGGCGATCGCGGCGACGATCCCGCGCCCCCGTCGCACCGCTGTCCCCGATCTGCCGGTCCGGTCGTTCCCTTCCCCGGATCGGTCCCCGCCGCGTGTTCTCGTCCCGGAAAACGCTGCGAACAGCACCCGGTGCGGCGGATGATCGAGAAACAGCGCCCGAGGGCGGTGGATCGTACGCGCGACCCTCCCGTTCCTGCGCGTGTCCGACTCGTTCGCTCGACCTTCGGGAGAGGCCCGCCATGAGACTCGGCATCCTCGTTCTCGCCGTCGGCGCGTCGCTGCTCGCCGGCACCGGTGTTGCAGCGGCCGCCGATCCGGCCGTCCTCGGCGGCGGTTCCGGTATCGTCATGGACGGCCGGAACTACTGCACCCTCACCACGATCGGCCCCGATTCCGGGGGCCGGCTGGTCGGATTCACGGCGGGGCACTGCGGAAACGCCGGGTCCACGGTCGCCTCGGAGGCCGATCCGGACGCCGGTGTGGTCGGCACGATCGCCTACACCGATGCGGACTTGGACTACGCGGTGATCGTGTTCGAGCCGGCGAAGGTGGCGCCCGTGAATCGGGTGGGAAACACGACGATCACGGGGATCGGGGGACCGGCGCAGTTCCCGGACATCGTCTGCAAGCAGGGCCGCACCACGGGGCATACCTGCGGGGTGGCCTACGGCGATGTGTTCGGTTCGGGGCAGACCTGGACGCAGACGTGCGTCGACCTCGGCGACTCGGGAGGTCCGGTGGTGGTCGGAACCACGCTCGTGGGCATGGTGAACGGCTATCTCAGCGTTGCCTGCCTCGGTCCGGAGGTCGGCACGAGCATGACGGCCGTCGTCGGTGACGCCGATGCGCGGGGCGGCGCCGGGGCGGGGTTCCGTCCGATCTAGGAGGCGCAGGTCGAGACGATGTCGCCCGGGTGAGGGGCGGACCTGTCGGACCGGCGGCCACGCACCCCGGGGGTTCTCCTCGGTCAGCCGACCTCGGCGAGAAAACGCTCCAGGATGCCGGTGACCCGGGCCGGGTCTTCCAGCGTCGAACTGTGGCCCACCCCGTCGAGTTCCACCAGTCGCGAGCCCGGGATCAGCGCGTGCATTTCGCGGGAGAGATGCGGCGGCATCTCGACATCCAGTTGTCCCGCGACGATCAGCGTCGGCACGCTCACCGCGGGGAGCTCGTCCCGGATGTCGGGGCGGACCATCATGCCGAGCATCGTGTTCGCCAGTGACGACCGGTCGGCCTGCGCCCACCGCCTGCGCCACGCCTGACGCTCGGGTTCCCGGGCGGGGTCGGTGCGGAACGGTGCGCCGTAGAGTTCCTTCTCGATGCCGCGCAGCACGAGGGCAGGTGACGGCCCGAGGAGCCGGGCCACGGCCGTCAGGGCCAGGTGCAGCGGGTACTTCGCGGGCGGGTGCGGGGTTGCGCCGGTGTTGAGCAGGGTCAGCGAGCGCACCTGGTCCGGTTCCCGCGCTCCGATGCGCATCCCGACGAAGCCGCCCATCGACAGCCCCACCAGATGCGCGGGTGCGAGGTCGAGCCGCCGGATCACGGTGAGCACGTCGGCGGTCAGTTGCTCGAGCTGGTAGCCGCTCCGGGCGTGCCCGGAGCGGCCCTGTCCCCGGAAATCGAGGGTGAGGCAACGGTATCGATCCCTCAGCGCCGCGATCTGCGCCTCGTACATTCGCCCGTCGAAGAAGAACCCGTGCAGGAACAGGATCGGCTCGCCCTCACCGCCGGTGTCCTCGCAGTACAGGTCGACGTCCCGCACCCGCAGGTACGACCGGCGCATGTCCGGAACTCGGGGCGTTGTCATGGCATGCTCCGTTTCGAGCTGTGACGGGGACCGTCGCGGAATGAGGTCGAGGATCGGTTCCGAGCACCGCCGGTGTCAAGGGGGGCCGCAGCAACCGCAGTGGCGCCGTGGATCCGTGTGCCCGCGATCTCGCGACACCACTTCAGCACGTGCAGTTGTGCCTCGGTCAGATTCGTGAAAGCCTGATCGGCCCAAGAGCTTCCGCGCACATACTGCACCGCGCGTTCGACCCGGGGTTTACGCTTCGGTGACCGCACCCGCGCCGGATCGGGCCGGGCCGTCCGGTCCGTCGCCGGCGTCGGCAGGGGCCTCGGTGCGACCGTCGCCGCATTCTCCGGCTGCGTCGACGACCGCGCCGGCGCAGCAGCGGTGGTGGTACCGGACTGGACTCGGGTGGTGGGCCGGTACGGGATCAGCCGTTTCGCGGCCGGTGCCCCGTCCCCGACGGCGGCCGGCACCGGCCAGTCCACCAGCCCGGTGCTGCCGAGGGCGGCCAGCGTCGCCGCGGCCGCCGGGGTCGAGTCGGTGACCAGACGAGCGGATGTAGCACGTATTCCCGGAGATCCTCGACCGTCGATTGGCCCACTGCCGAAGACCATCCTGCGGCGGGAACCCGGCGCGTTCACTGCCGAAGCCCGGCCGGATGCGACAGACTCGAAGTCATGGCCTCGTCCGCGCCCGCCCACACCACGTATCTCGCGTCGTCCCGGGGGGACCTGCCGCGATGGCAGGACATCCTGCCGAAGGCACGGCACGTCGAGCACCCCGGCCCCGAGCGCCACAGCATCTACCTCGACACCGACGACCGCGATCTGCGGCACTGGGACAGCGTCCTCCGGTACCGAAATCCCGGCCCCGACGACGAGCCCGGCTGGGAACTGGCCGTTCCCGGCGGCACGCTCGGTACCGAACTGCACCTCGCCTCCACCGACAGCGACCTCGTGCCCGACGAACTCACCGCGGCGGTGGCGGGCCTGACGGGCGGGCGGCCGCTGCGACGCTCGGTCACCCTCGGCATCGGCGAGCACCGGCACGAGTGGTACGACCGCAAGGACCGGCTGCTCGCGCAGATCATCGTCGAGACGGTCCAGGCCACCGTGATCGGCCGGGTGGCAACCGTCGAACAGTGGCACCAGCTCCACCTCGACCTCGGTACGGCGGCGACGAAGAAGCACCGCACCGCCGTCACCGCGGCCCTGGCCCGCGCCGGCGCCGCACCGGCCCCGCACCGCAGCGAGCTCGAGCACGCCCTCGCCGCAACCGACCCGGCCCCGGGCCCCCACACCCCCACCGGGAAGGCCCCCACAGCGCGGCGGATGCTCGGTGCCTACCTCGACGCCCAGATCGAGGCGATCGGCGCGGGGGACGTGTGGCTGCGCCGCGGTCTGGACCCGATACATCCCACCCGGGTCGGTATCCGGCGGCTGCGCAGCACCCTCCGGGTGTGGCAGGACCTGTTCGAACCCGCGCAACGCACCTGGCTCGATTCCGAATTGTCTTGGTATTCCGGGCTGCTCGGTCATGTTCGGGATCGGCAGGTGCAGCGCGCCCGGCTGGCCGCCGCGCTCGAGACACTGCCGCCGGAAGTGGTGATGGGCCCGGTGGCGTCCCGGCTCGACACCGATCTGCTCGCCGACGAGCGCCGCCACCTCGACGAGGTGCTGCGCGCCCTGGACTCCGACCGGTATCGCATGCTGCTCGCCGCGCTGGCACGCTGGCGCACGCAGCCACCGCTGACCGACCATGGGGACGGTGCGCGGGTGATCGAGAAGGCGGTGCGCACCGCCGAACGCACGGCCCTGAGCCGGGTGCGGGCCGCCGCCGACGAGGACGAGGCGGCGCCGAGTCGGGCCCGCAAGGCCGCCGAGCGGGCCCGCTACGCCGTCGAGTTGGCTGCCCCGCTGCTGGGCCGCACACGCGCGAAGCGCAAGATCGCCCGCTACACGAACATCCAGCAGGTCCTCGGCGAACATCGGGACAGCGCCGTCGCCACCGACCTGCTGCGCGAGTTCGGTGCCCGGGCCGGGACCACACCCGGGGAGAACGGGTTCACCTTCGGGTTGCTGTACGGGCTCGAGCTGCAGGCGGCCGAGCGGGCCCGTCGCCACGCCGCCGACCTGGCCACCTGAACGGCACCCCCTGGTCCGGTCGAGGCGGCGGCGCGCCTCGTCGAGGCTGCCGGCCTCGGTCACCGTGTGCACCACCGCGCCGATCCCCGGGAGCCGTCACTGCACCACCGCGGCGAGGGTCGGTCGATCCATGATCCGAGCAAGGTCGTGATCGACCTGGCGATGGCGACGACCGCCGCGATGCCGCACAGCACCCGCATGGCGGCGTATGCCGCGATGGGGGTCCGACCCCCGGCGGAGCACAGGGCGGGTGCTCGACGTCGAGCAGGCTGCGACGGTAGCCGGCCATGGGCCGCCAGGTCCCCCGGAGGTGGGCGAATGTCGGGGAACGCAGTACCGGGCGGGGCCGCTCTTCGGGTGACGGTCATCGCGGTGCTCTCGTCTGGTGGGCCGGCTGTCCGCTGTCGGTGACCCGGAACACCGGGTAGCGCGGTGCCACAGCCGCCAACTCTTCCCCGCAGCAAGTAGGCGCGGAGGAGGCCGGCCCGGTCGGCGACCGGCACCTCGACCAACGTGACAGCCCTGCGTCGGCGGCCGCGGGCCAGCACCGCGCGCCCGCCGGCGGCCCCCACGTTGCGGGCCCACTGGGACTGCCCGGCCAGCGACAGCAGGTACTGCTCGCCGTCGTGGTCCAGCAGCACCAGGTTGGTCCGGCGCACGACACCGGAGCGGCGCCCGGGAACCTCGAGCGTCACGACATATCGCGGGCTGAGCCGCAGCCGGGTCAACGCGTGACCCAGCCACTGCAGCCGGGCGTACACCAGCGGTGGGGGCCGATACCGGCCCGCTCCGCCGTACCGGGGTGCGGCCACAGCGACCCGGAGCGTGCGCAGCCCCCGGCGCAGCCGACCGGCCCGAGGCCGGTCCAGTTTCCGGGCCAGGTGGTGCAGTGCCTCGGCCGCTGCGGTGGCCAGCGGCAGCCCGTGCCCGGGAGCGAGCACCCGCGGCTCCAGCGCCGCCAGGGCAGCGACGGACCGCACCGCCGCCGGCTGGTCCCAGGTGGTGTACCGGGGTGGTCCGGCGAGCCGCCGCCGGCCGGTCAGCGTCCCGAGGACCGAGTTCAGGTCCACGGTCACCGCGGCGTCCCCGGCGATCAGCACGCCGTCGCTGCGTCGCAGGTAGGCCACGTGACCCGGGGTGTGCCCGGGAGTGTGCACCCATTGCCAGTCGGGCAGCGCCGGCACCACGCCGCCCGGCCCCAGCGGACGCACCACGTCGGTGAGGCTGCCCGCCTGTTCGATCCGGGCCCGAGTCCGCCGGGGCAGCAGCCGCATCAGCGGGATCACCACCCACCGGTCCAGCGGCATCGTGTACTCCGGCAGGTACCGGCCCGGGGCCATCGGCAGCTCAGCGGGGTGGACGTACACCGGCACCCCCCAGGTCCGGGCCAGGGCCCCGGCGGCCCCGGAGTGATCCGGGTGGAGGTGGGTCAGCAGAATCGCCGCCGGCTTCGTGCCCGTGCCGAACAGTGACTCCGCCGCCGCGGTGATGGTCTCGGCGCTGCCGGCCCAGGCCGCGTCCACCAACACCCACGTCGACCCCGACGCGATCAGGTAGACGTTGGAGGCGGCGGCGCTCCGGCCGGCCCGGAGCAGGTGGACGCCGGGGGCGATCTGGTGCGGTCGGGCACGGAAGGTCATCGGGTGCCCCTGCTGCGGTGGCCGCTGCCGGGTTGCGCGTGTGCGACGCCGCGCCCGGCCTCGAGCCGGTCGCGGGCCCGGGCCGCCGGCAGCGCCAGGATCACCCCGCCGAAGGCCAGCACCATCAGCCCGTACACCCCGGCAGGACTCGTCGAACCCCACACCGCGTGCATCACCAGAGTGCCCGGGACCAATCCCAGGTAGCCGACCACGCCGGCTCCCAGCGCCCACGGCCACATCCGTGCCAGGGAGCGCCTGGCTGCGCCGAAGTGCTGCGGGGATACGGCCGGCCAGGCTGCGCCCAAGCCCAAGACGATGCCCAGCAGGGGCGGCCCGAACCCGCCGCCCACGGCCAACAGCAGCAACGACAGCCCGAGCAGCAGCGGCCCTGCGTGCCGGCGGTGCACGCCGACGATCGCCCAGGCACCCAGCGCGGTCGCCACCACCACGGTGACGACCCCGGAGACCAGCAGGTCGGGGAGCACGGTCAGGGCGGGCTCGCCGCCGAGGGCCTCGAACGCCGCGTGCTCGGGCCAGGACCGGATCACCCACCCCGGCGGTGGGCCCGAGCCCTGAAGCATCTCCCCGACCCCGTGCTCGATGCCGGCCAGGGCGGCCAGCGCCCCGAACACGGCGACCACGGTCCCGGTGGCGGCACCCGGCCGGACCTGCTGCCGGCTGCCGCCGGACTCGGCGTTCTCTGCGGTGGTCACCCGAATCACCCCGGGGCGGTCACGGGGGCGCCGGTCGACTCGACTACGTATTCCGCGGAACCGGCTTCGGATGCAGTCATCTCTCACCTCGGATCCTCGAAGGTGTGCACGGCGCCCTTCTCCGACCGCGGTTGCGGTGGGTGCACCCACTGTAGGTGCGCATCGCGGCAGATCGGCACGAGATCTCGTGCCGATCTGCCGAAGAAGCCACACGACCCCAGAAACCGCCACTACAGGCGGCGAGCGGGAACGCCGCCCAGCTGCGGGCCGGTCCCGCCTTCCACCGCGGGAGTGCGGTGTGCGCAGGCGCGGTCATGACTGCCGCGGTGGGTGAAAGTCCAGTTCCTGCAGCGTGGTCAGGGAGGTCGACGGCAGGTCGGGGAAGCGAATCGCTCTCATCGAAAGAGCCATTGAGGTTCGACGTCGAGTTCCACACCCTCCTCGCACACGCCGCCCAGAATCCGCTGCGGGTGACGCTGCACGGTGCCCTCCGAGCCTCGAGCGGCGTCAAACCCGCCCGACGCCCGGACCCGGTCCCCGCCGGCCCCGAACTGCCGGATACACCATCGCCGGCCAAGACGAGGTGAACAGTCTTGTCCCCGGCTACCCGATCATCCTCGAGGACCCGTTCCGCGCCGAATCCTGGCGACAGACGAGGCCCCTCGTACCAGCTCCAGCTCTGGGGTGCGGCCAACACACCGACGTCGCCGCCGCGCGGCCAACCGCTCGCTGAGCGTCCGCTGAGAAGGCGGTGCGTCACGCGTATCGGCGAATGGCCAACCGGGGCCGACAACCGGCCGACAGCCGACTTCGGCGTCGCGGCCGACGCCGCCGCGACGCCGACGCGTAGGTCGACGAGTCGGGTTCTGCTGCCGCACAATGGTTCTCGGGGAACATGCGACCCCAGGCGTGGGTGCCCGCCGACAATGCCCACTCCCTCGATGGACAGGCCGCTGGTCGTCCGTTCGATCGCCCCGCCTCCGATCCCACGGGGATATGATCAGGGCATTCGACCAACCCCGGCTATGAGTGAGGCAGCCGATGGCCGAGAGCGATCCGCTGGCGACGCAGCGGGAGACCCCGCCGCGCATCGTGGCCGAACTTGTCGCGGCCGGGTTCGAGGACGTGCACGAGATCGGCCGGGGTGGTTTCGGCGTCGTCTACCGGTGTCGGCAGCCCGCCCTGGACCGCACCGTGGCGATCAAGGTGCTGACCTCGGAACCGGACCCCGACAACCTCGAACGCTTCCTGCGTGAGCAGCGCGCAATGGGGCGGCTGTCCGGCCACCCGAATATCGTCACCGTCCACGAGGTCGGCGCCACCGCATCCGGTCAGCCGTACATCGTGATGGAGTACCACCGCCGCAACTCGCTCGAGGCCCGGATCCGGGAGCAGGGCCCACTGCGGTGGGAGGACGCACTCGGGATTGGCGTCAAGATCGCCGGCGCGTTGGAGACCGCGCACCGCATGGGCATGCTGCACCGGGACGTGAAACCGGCGAACATCCTGCTCACCGACTATGGTGAGCCGCAGCTGACCGACTTCGGAATCGCTCGGGTCGCCGGGGCTTTCGAGACCGCCGCCGGCGCGGTCACGGGATCTCCGGCGTTCACCGCCCCGGAGGTGCTCGCCGGACAATCCCCCTCCCGCTCGGCGGACGTGTACGGGCTCGGCGCGACTTTGTTCTGTGCCATCACCGGGCACGCGGCGTACGAGAGGCGCCGCGGCGAATCCGTGGTCGCGCAGTTCCTACGGATCACCCGCGGGCCGGCACCTGACCTGCACGGCGGCACCGGCATCCCGGATGATGTCGGCGAGATGCTCGAGCGCGCGATGGACCGGGATCCGACCTCACGCACCGGCACCGCCGCCGCATTCGGCGAGCAGTTGCGTGCGGTCGAGGAACACCACGGGCTGCCGGTGGACGAGCTACCGGTGCCCGATGCCAGCGAGCCCACCGACCTCGGCGCCGCGCACCCCCGCGCCACGACCGGCACCGGCCGCCGGCGGCGGACCGGATCCGGCCGGCTGACCCCACCGGTGCCTGCCACGCGGCTGCGCCCACCGACGGCGACCCGCCCCCTGGTGGTCCGCGAGCGCCTGCTGCGGCTGCTGCGTGTGGGTGGGCGGCGCATCCTGACGGCCATCACCGCCCCGCCGGGCTTCGGCAAGACCACCCTGGCCGCACAATGGTCGCGCGAACTGGCCGACAACGGCGTCCAGGTGGCCTGGCTGTCCGTCGACAGTGACGACAACGGGGCCGTGCGGCTTCTGGCGCATCTGCTCGAATCCCTCCGACAGGTGCGGCCGGCCCTGGCCCAGGATCTCGGCGCGGTCCTCGAGGAGTACGGCGACGACGCCACGCAGTATGTGCTCACCGCGTTGATCAACGAAATCCAGGAGTCCGAGGAGCACGTCGCGCTGATCATCGACGACTGGCACCGAGTCTCCGACTCCGCGACCATCGCTGCGATGGCGTACCTGTTGGACAACGCCGACCCCAATCACCTGCAGATCATCGTGACCAGCCAGGCGCGCACCGGACTGCCGCTGAGCCGCATGCGGCTGCGCGACGAGCTGATCGAGGTGGACGCGGCCACCCTGCGGTTCGACCCTCCGGAGGTACGACGGCTGCTGGTCGAGCTGGCCGGACTCCGCCTGACCGACAACGACGTCGACGCACTGACCCGCGCCACCGGCGGCTGGGTGGCCGCGCTGCAGCTGGTTTCGCTGTCGCTGCGCGACAGCGACGATCCGGCAGAGCTGATCCGCGGAATCACCGGCCGCCACCATGTCATCGGGGAGTACCTCGCCGAGAACGTCCTCGACACCCTCGAACCCCGAATTCTCGAGTTCCTGCTCGCCACCTGCATCTGCGAATACGTCTCTGCAGAGCTGGCAACCGTGCTCACCGGAACGACTCGATGCCAGTCGTTGCTCGAGGAGATCGAGGACCGCGGCCTGTTCCTGCGCCGGATGGACGAGGACCGCACCTGGTTTCGCTACCACCACCTGTTCCGAGAGTTCCTGCAACGCCGAATCGAACGCGAGACCCCCGAACGCGTGACGCAGCTGCACCGCACCGCGGCCCAATGGTTCGCCGAGCACGCGATCATCCGCGACGCGGTGACCCACGCCCAGGCCGCGGGGGATCAGGAGATGGCCGTCGACCTGGTCGAACGGCACGGCGCGAGCCTGCTCGAGCACTCCCAGGTGACGTCCACGCTGGCGCTTCTCGACAAGCTACCCCCGGCGGTGCTGTCCAACCGCCCCCGCTTGCAACTGATGGTGGCATGGACCACGATCCTGTTGAACCGCGTTCGCCCCGCCGAACAGGCCCTCGAGGCCGTCGAATCCCTCCTCACCACCGCGCCTCTCACCGCCGACGAGACCGAGGACCTGCGAGCCGAAGTCGGGGTGGTGCGTGCCGTCGTAGCGGCCCGGTGCGACCGCTTCGACACCATCGACGAGCTGGTCCGCCCCAGCCTGGCCCGGGCCGACTCGCTCTCACCCTGGGTAGTGTCCGCGGCCGCGAACCTCGCCAGCATGGCCGCGATCTACCGGTTCGATTTCGACGCGACGGAGCGGCTTCAGGAGTGGGCCGCGCCATACCACGCCCGCAACCACGGGCCATACGCCCACATGCACAGCTATTGCTGCCTCGGCCTCGCCGCGCACGAACGACTCGACATCGCCACCGCCGAGGAGCGGTTCCGGCAGGGTCTGCGGGTATCCCGCAGCCGGGGCGACGGGCACTCTCTCGCCGCCCGACTCGCGGCGTCACTGCTCGGCGAGCTGCTGTACGAACAGGACCGCCTCGACGAGGCGGAACGACTCCTCGACGAGGCCTACCTGCTCGGCTACGAGGGCGGTGCCGTGGACTTCAAGGTGGCCCGGTACGCGATCGGCGCCCGGATCAAGGCGGTGCGGGGCGATCGCGCGGCGGCCGCGCAGCGCCTGGATGCGGGCGCTCGGGCCGCGCACACGCTGACGTTGCCCAGGCTGCGGGCCCGGATCGAGGAGGAACGCGTACGGTTGCGGCTGCCCCCGACCGCCGGCATTCCCCCGCGCCCCCCGATCGCCTATGCGGAGCGGCGCCGGCCGGTGCACGGGGTCGACGCGATCACCGCCCAACTCGACGAGACCGTCGCCATCTGGGCACTGCTCGACGACGACACACCGGCGGCGACGGAGTTGGCCTGCACCTGGGCGCAGGAATGGGTGGACATGCTCGCAGACGCCGGCCGGCCGCGGGCGCTACTGCAGGCACGGCGGCTGCTGGTCGACACCCTCGCCGCGGCCGACCGCGCCGACGAGGCCAAGGAGTTGCTCGCGACGATCACCGCGCAATGCGCCACGCTCGGCATCGTGCGCTACCTGCTCGACGGCGGGCCGCACCTGGTGGCGCTGCTCGCGGATCTGCGCGCGGCCTGGGAGGCCGGGCGGTGGCGAGACGAGTGGCCCTCGGTGCCCGACCGATTCTGGGACGCGCTCACCCCGACAGAACCGTGATGCCCCGCCCATGCGCTCATCGCATCGTCCACAACGTCAGCGGCGCCTCCACCCGCATCCCGCGGCCCCACTCCGACCGCGAGAGGGCGCGAACCTGCGGACCAACGCCCGGCCTCGTCGCGCCACCCGCCAGACTGGTCGATGCGTTGGTCAGAATCTGCCGCGCGGGGTGTTCGGCCGACGATCGGGTGTGCGAGAGGATGAAGCGTTCCTGACGCTCTCCGTCACGGTGCGTTGTTCGAGGTAAACCGCCGCAGTGGCCGAATCCGAATTCCGGCATTCTGCCCGATGCGGTCACCGATGCCGTGGACGCAGCGCACGGCCACATCCGGGCCCTGCTCATCCGTCGTCCTCCACGTGGGCGGGGATCGCTTCGCGGCCACCATGGTGGTCCTGCCGGAAGGGCTGTACTTCGGCCGGCTGGGCACCGACAGCGCCGACGACCTCGTCGACACGTATCCGGCCGGCACCCTGGCCCTGCCCCACGTGCGCGGCCGCGCCGCGTTCTCGCTTCCGGCGAAGGCCGTCGAGCACGCCGCACGCCAGGCCGGCGGCATCACCGCCGTCGACGCGCTCGAACACCTCCGCGAGACCGTCGGACCCGATTCGGACAGCCCCACGGTCGACGCGCATCTGGCGCAGCGCCGGTACCGGGTGGTGGTGCGCGCAGGGAAGCCGCAGACTCCGTCCACCACGGATACGGAGCCGGCGCACCGGTCGCCTGGAATCGGTGGATCGTCGAGGAACTACACACGATCCCGTCGAGCCGACTTGTCCACGCCGCTCCCCTCACCGGCGCGGTCCACCTACAGAAAAAACTCTGCGGCTCAATTACATCCGGTTGGTGAACATGGTGGATCTCGTCTACCTCGCCGTGGCAGCGGAAGTGCCGGCAGCAGACCTGCTGCAGCCGCGGCCCAATTATTGCCGGATGACCGGGGAACTCCGACTTCGCGGGCGGCCGCGGGATTGCTCCAACCGCGGGCGCAACTCACCACCCGATCCTCTATCGGGAGGAGCCGCTACGGGGAGTGCTCGAGTCCCGTCTCGCTCGGTGACCTTCGGACCGCATGGACCCGATAAAGCTCGTGCTCGCCGGCGAAGCCTTTCAGCGTGTACCTGCCCGCCGGCTCCGCGGCCACTGCCGCGCTGTCCAGCCGACGCATCGCCGCGACGTCGACAAGCACCTCGAGTGGTTTGGCGATCGAAGCGATGCGGCTCGCCCGGTTGAGCGGTCGACCGATCCAATCACCGGCACTGCGCACGGCAGTGCCCCATGCGATCCCGGCATGCAGCGGCGGAAGACCCTGCCGGTGCGCGGCAGCAAGGAGCTCCAGCACCACCGTGGCCAGACTCGTCGGGTCCGGGGACAGCAGCAGCACCGCGTCCCCGACGGTCTTCACGAACCGCACCGGCGGGGCCACCACATCCGTGGTCAGAGCATCGAGTCGATCGGCCAACTCGCCGAGCTCCGATGGCGACAGTTGCTCCCCGAGACCGGTGAACCCGACCAGATCGGCGAAGCACACCGCGACCTCGTGTGCCCCGGGATCACGGTGATCGACCGTATCGGCGTGGATCTGCTGACGCAGATACTGCCGAAGGCGCGTGGTGACGGCGCGACCGAGCAAGCGGGATTGAAACTCCGCGAACCGTCGCAGCTCGCGGGCATAGCGCAGTGCCATCTCGGGGTGATCGGCGTCGGCATCGAGCTGCCGCTGAATCAAGGACACGGTCGCGCCGGCGAGGGTCGCGGTATTTCTGCCCACAATCCGGGCGAACGCGAATAGGTCGGCGTCCGCGCCGCCGAGAGCGCGGTACTCGGCCAACAGCCGGGCCAGACGCAGGTCGTCCTCGCTGTAGTCCGCCGCCCCCGCGGTCGACACCCCACGGCCCATCGAGCGAAACCACCGCTCCACATCCGACCTGGAGAGGCCGGTCCGGCCCGAGATCTGTTCGATCGTGTAGGTGACCCCGCGGGGAGTCAACGCATCGTCGAACAGCAGATATCCCAGCTGGCCTCGCCGGGTGGCCTCGGTCAGCGCTGCCACGTTTGCGCCATGGTCGGCGAGGTGCAGCAGGACGCGGATGCGGCGTGCTCTGGCTACTCCCCCCAGCCCGTCCAGCAAGCCGGCCGCCGCGAACTCACGAACGCGACGTCGGCGGCGGCACAGCCGGGACGGCGCGGACAGCAGACGCCTCGCCAACGAAAGGAGCACTTCTGGATTGTCCCGGCTCGCGCCGCCTCCTGTCCCAGGAGTCTCGCGTCCATGACGACGACGTCGAAACGACCGGCGTCGGACATGGCCACTGCTGCCGCAAACGTCACTCGGTACCTCGGGGTGACCCGGATGCCCTTCAGGATCAGCACTCGGTACCGGTGCCTCACATGCAGCACACAGAACCCGGTCGGTCGATCGGGGCGGTCGCCTCGACGTCGACGAGCCGTGCCTGAACGCCGTGGGCGAGCGCACCGAGAATCCGGGGCACCGCACCGCCGAGGATGCGATCCCTCGCGCTACCGGCTCCGGCCGACGGCCGGTGCTCTAATTCCTCCCCGACTCACACGGCCGCAACCCCCGAAAAAGCCTGTCCGGGTCGAGTTCGGCGGCGGGGGGAACGACCACACCGATCGCCCGGGCCTCGGTCACCGCCCGGGCGAGCAACAGGCGGGCCTGCTCGTAGCGGCACCGAAGGTCCTCGGGCAACGCAACATGGCGCAGTGCGACTCCGGCGGGGACCTCGTCGAGCGCCTCTGCGACCAGGGATCGCACGATGAGAATTCCTGTCTGCACACCCTCGACCGCCCAGCGTTGTTGCCAATCCATGCCGACCGCCCTCGACTCGGCTCAGCACCGATTTCACCTGCCGCAATTATCCGCCCCACAAGTCCCTGTAGTCACGCCTCGAAACTGGGCATCGCCGTCGGCGTCGGTGCACATCGTCCGTAGCTGCTCGAGGGGGACCGCTTCCGCGAGGGGTCTACTCCGCTTCGGCAGTGAAGTACCCCGCCAGGCGCGCCTCCGCGAGAGCGCGCCTCAACAGATCCGTTGCCTGCACCTCCAACACCAGGCCGATATAGACGAGATCCACCATGTCGGTGATTCCTTCGCCTCGTTCCAGGCGCAGGATCGTGTGGTGGCTGACGCCGCTCGCCTTGGCGAGAGCGCCGTGAGTCAGGTGCCTGCGGAGTCGCTCCACTCGAAACTCCTCGGCAACCGGTCGCTGTGGTCGATTCCGCGGTCGTCGGGACAGATGACCCGGCCATGACTCGAACCTACGTCACCGAACGTGCAGGCGACAGAAGTGCGGCCGACGAAACGGGCCCGCCGCCGACCGGCCGAGGATCAGTGCTGAACCCCGTCAGGCCTCGGTGACACTGGGCTTCTGATCCTCGACAACAAAGCTGGCACGGGTGTGGATGGGCGCGCCCGGGCGCCGGACATAGGGAACGACGCGGAAGTCGTTTCGCCACACCTGATGATCCAGGGTGACGCGCACGTATCCACGCTGCGCGTTGAAGAACTTCATGTCGGGATTGGCGGCCAGCAGGCGGCGCCCGGTGTCGTTCATGTCGGCGCCGTCGCCAGCTGAGGTGATCGACGTTCCCGAGAATTCCGCCGCAACGACCGGTGATTCCGGATCGGCGTAGTCCCGGCGCAAGTCGGCGACGATGTTCTGGTGACGGTCCCCGGTGATCACCACCAGATTGCGGACGCCGCGATCCGCCGCAGCGCCGAGGACGGTGTTGCGATCGGCGACGTACCCGTCCCAGGAATCGGACGACACGACCGTCTCCGGCCCGGGATCGTTGTCGGTCTGGCCCATCGCCACCTGATTGCCGATGATCTGCCAACGGACCGCCGAGTCGATGAATCCATCGATCAGCCAGTCCCGTTGCGGTGCACCCAATATCGTGCGGTCGGTGTCGAGCCGGTCGGCGCAGTTCGCGGTGACGTCCTCCCCGCAGGCCTGCCGGTCCCGATATTGCCGTGTATCGAGCATGGTGATCTGCGCGAGATCACCGAAGCGATAGCGACGGTGCAGGCGCATCCCCGGCCCGGAGGGCCGCTGCGCGAGTCGCAGCGGCTGATGCTCGTACAGCGCCTGGAAGGCAGCGGCTCGGCGCCGACGGAACAGCGCGGAGATGCGATAGATGTCGATGCCCAGTCCCGGCGCATCGGCGGCCCAGTTGTTGTCGACCTCGTGATCGTCCATGGTCACAATCCAGGGAAAAGCTGCATGTGCGTCCCGCAGCGGCTGCTCCGCTTTGTACTGTGCGTAGCGCAACCGGTAGCCGGGCAGATCGACGGCTTCGTCACGGTCCACTCCCATCGACATTCCCTCACGGCCGCGCCTCCACCCGCGTTCGTAGATGTAGTCGCCCAGATGGACGACCAAATGAGGTCCTCATCGCTCATGTGCTCGTATGCGGTGTAGAACCCCGAACTCCACGATTGACAGGAGGCGAACGCAAACCGCATCCGCGAGGTGGGTTGTCCCGGAGCAGGGGCCGTGCGGGTCCGGCCCACCGGAGAGATCGCCGAGCCGGCACGAAACCGGTAGAAGTACCAGCGAGAGGGCTCCAAGCCGTGGATCTCCGGGTGCACGCTGTGGGCGAGTTCGCGCGTCGCGACAGCCGTTCCGCGCGTCACCACCTGCCGGAAGCTCTCATCGTGCGCGACTTCGTATTCGACGGTCACCGGATCCCACCCCATGCCGCCGCGCCCGCCGGGGGCAAGCGGGTCCGGTGCCAGACGGGTCCACAGGACGACACCGTCCGGTGTCGGATCTCCCGATGCCACACCGAGTACGAACGGGTCATCTCCTCGCCACCGCGGCGCCGGCAAGCGCGCGCTGCTCACCCCCGACGTACCCACCAGCACCGCAGCCGCTCCGGCCATACCGACTCGCAACACCTGCCGACGGGAGAGGGACATACACCACGGTATATCCCGGCTGCGGTCAGCGAGCCGGACGACGGGGTGCATCACTATCGAGACTGCTCCAGGCCCGCTTCGGCCGCCGGTGCCGCCCTGGCAGCCCGAACCTCACCCGCCTGCCCCCGCACCGGCGCAGTACACGTCGCTCGTCGCCCCCGGCCCCGATTGGCTGGCCGAGCGGCTGTGCGACCGACGGATCGTCCGGCTGACGGGTCGTCTCGACCACGCTCGCGCTGCTCGACACCTCCGGCGACGACCCGGTGCAGCTGTGGCCGCACGACGTCGAGCCCGACCGGCAGCAGTTGCGGGCACTGCAGCAACACCTCGCGGACGTCTGCCGGCGCCCCGTGGAAGAGATCGCCGAGAACATGCGCGCACACCGGATCCTGACCGCCGAGCAGGCCCGTGACTACGGCCTGATCGACGCGGTCGGCGGAAACCGGACGCCGCCGCGCCGCGACCGCCGGGTGACGCGGCGGTCAGCCGAGGAACACCGCGAAGCGATCCGCGAGATCGAGCAGCGGCTGCGGGAAGACGCCGAGCACCACCGTTATCACCGCCCCGGCGGCGACCGCGACGGTTGTCAGCACACTGGGCACCACGACCGTCGGGGCGTCGCGGTCCGGCTCGTCGAAGAACATCAGCACGATGACGCGCACGTAGAAGTACGCCGCGATCGCGCTGCTGACCACGCCGACGATCACGAGTGGAACGGCTCCGCTGCCCGCCGCCGCCCCGAACACGGCGAACTTGCTGACGAACCCGCTCGTGAGCGGGATGCCGGCGAACGCGAGGAGGAACAGGGCGAAGACCGCGCCGACGAGGGGTGAGCGCCGGCCGAGCCCCGCCCAGCGGGACATGTGGGTCGCCTCCCCGAGATCGTCGCGGACCAGGGTCACCACGGCGAACGCGCCGAGGGTGCTGAATCCGTAGGCGAACAGGTAGAACATCGTCGACGCCAGCCCCGCCCGGTCGGCGGCGATCAGGCCGGTGAGGATGAAGCCGGCGTGGGCGACCGACGAGTAGGCCAGCATCCGCTTCACGTCGTTCTGCGTCACGGCCAGCACCGATCCCGCCACCATCGTCAGGATCGCGACGCCCCACAGCAGGGGACGCCAGTCGTCGCGCAGCCCGGGCAGCGCCACGTAGAACACCCGCAGCATCGCGCCGAACGCCGCGACCTTGGTGGCCGCCGCCATGAAGGCGGTGATCGGTGTGGGCGCCCCCTGATAGACGTCGGGGATCCACGAGTGGAACGGCACCGCCCCGATCTTGAACAGCAGGCCCACCGCGAGCATCGCCGCGCCGATCAATGCCAGTGTGTCCCCGTCCGCGCGGCCCGCGACGGCGTCGGCGATGCCCGCCAACCGGACCGTGCCCGCGTAGCCGTACAGCAGCGCCACGCCGAAGAGGAAGAAGGCCGAGGAGAACGCGCCGAGCAGGAAGTACTTCAGTGCCGATTCCTGCGAGAGCAGGCGCTGCCGCCGGGCCAGGCCGCACAGCAGGTACAGGGGCAGCGACAGGACCTCGAGCGCGATGAACATCGTGAGCAGGTCGTTCGAGGCCGGGAACAGCAGCATCCCGCCGACCGCGAACAGCACCAACGGGAAGACCTCGGTCTGCGACATCCCCACCGCGGCGGCCTCGCGCTCGGCGAGGCTGCCCGGCACCGCGGACGCCTGCGGGGCGAATGCGTCGGCACCGCCGGCGCCCGTCGCCGCCGCCGCGCCCGGTCCCCCCGCAGTGGCGCCGCGGGCGCCCGGCTCGATTCCGCGTTCGGCGACGAGCAGCACCGCGAGGATCGAGACGAGCAGGATGGTGCCCTGCAGGAACAGAGTGGGCCCGTCGACCGCCACCGCGTCCACCGCGGCGGTGTACCCGGGCGCGGCCTCGGCGGAGAAGTCCAGCCCCGCGGCGAGCACGACGACGGCCACGAACGCGGCCACGAGACCGCCGAGCGCGAGCAGCAGCTGGCTCGCGTACCGGCCGCGGCGGGGAACGAACGCCTCGACGAGCACTGCGGCGACGGCCACCCCGAACACGATCAGCATGGGAGAGAGCGGGCCGTATTCGAGGTCGGGGGCCGGAATCGCCTGAGCGAGAACGGTGGTGCCGTCCGAGAGAGTCACCTGTGCGTCCCTCCGTGAGTGTCGGGCCCGGTCCCGCCGCCCGCGACGGGCTCGGCCGGCGCGGGCGGCGCCGGATCGGGCTGGTCGACCGTGACCAGGACCCGGCTCACCGCCGGGGTGATCACGTCGAGGGCGGGTTTCGGATACACGCCCAGGACGAGGAGCAACGCGATGAGCGGCACCACGACGGCTAGTTCGCGGGGCACCAGATCGGACACGTGCTCGTTGCCGTCGGTGACCGGTCCGGTCATCATGCGCTGGTACAGCCACAGCACGTAGATCGCCGAGAGGACGAGTGCGAGCACTGCGAACACGGCAGCGACCTGGTAACGCGGATACGTGCCGATCAGCACCAGGAATTCGCTGACGAACGGCGCCAGGCCGGGAAGGGACAGGGTCGCCAGTCCCGCGACGAGGAACGTGCCGGCCAGGACGGGGGCGACCTTGCGGACGCCACCGTAGGCGGCGATCGCGCGGGATCCCCGCCGGGAGACGAGGAACCCGGCGATCAGGAACAGCGCCGCGGTGGAGATGCCGTGGTTGACCATGTACAGCGTCGAACCGGCCTGCCCCTGGCTGGTCATCGCGAAGATGCCGAGGATGATGAACCCGAAGTGCGAGATGGAGGTGTAGGCGATCAGGCGCATCACGTCCGTCTGGCCGATGGCGACCGCCGCGCCGTAGACGATGCCGATCACCGCGAGCGTGACGATCACCGGCGCGAAGTACACCGACGACTCGGGAAACAGTTGCAGGCAGTAGCGCAGCATGCCGAACGTGCCGACCTTGTCGACCACGGCCATCATCAGCACCGCCCCGGCCGGGGTGGCCTGCACCGCGGCGCCGGGCAGCCAGGTGTGGAACGGCCACAACGGTGCCTTCACGGCGAAGGCGAACATGAAGCCGAGGAACAGCGCGTGGAGCACCACGGCGTCGGCGCCGAGACCGCCGCCGGTCACGGCGGCGACGATGTCCCGGAAGTCGAAGGTGCCGGCGCCCTGCCGGGCGGTGACCACGTACAGCCCGATGACCGCGGCCAGCATGATCAGTCCGCCGAACAGGTTGTAGAGCAGGAACTTCACCGCCGCGCGGGAGCGCTGCGTGCGATCCCCGAGACGATCCCCGAATCCTCCGATGAGGAAGTACATCGGAATGAGCATCGCTTCGAAGAAGATGTAGAACAGCAGCACGTCGAGGGCGGTGAACGACACCATCACCATCGCCTCGACCGTCAACATCAGCGCCATGTACAGCTGCGTGGTGCGCCGCGGCGCGGATCCCCGGGCGGTCGCGGCGGACTCGGCCTGTGTCGCGTCGTTCCAGCCCGCCAGCATCAGCAGCGGAAGCAGCACCGCGGTCAGCAGCACCAGCACGAGCGCGATACCGTCCACGCCCAGCGTGTATCGGGTGCCCAGGGCCGGAATCCACTCGTGGGATTCGACGAACTGGTACTGCTCACCTGCCGGATCGAATCCGACCGCCAGTGCGCAGGCCAGTACGAGCACCACGGCCGCGACCGCCAGCGCCGTCGTCTTGGCGAGGCTTCGCATGCCGGCGGGAAGCGCCAGCACGACGACGGCACCGACGAGCGGAACCACCCACAGGGTCGTCAACCAGGGAAAGTCGTCCACTACAGCCTCCCCAGCACCATCGTCGCGACCACGACGGCCGCGCCTACCAACATGGACAAGCCGTAGGACCGCACGAAACCGGTCTGCAGGTGCCGCATCCGGGCGGACAAGGCGCCGACCGTGGCGGAGATCCCGTCGACCGCGCCGTCGACGCCCTTGTCGTCGACGGTCACCAGGGTCGAGGTCAGGGACCGTCCGGGCCGCATGAACACCGCCTCGTTGACCGCGTCGCCGTAGAGATCCCTGCGGGCGGCGACGGTGAACACCGATACCTCGGCGGGGGCGACCTCGGGAATGTCGCGCCGAGCGTACTGCCGGTAGGCCACCGCGGCACCGGCGAGCACGACGGCGAGGGTGAGGGCGGTGGTCACCCACACCGGCAGCAGGTGTTCGGCCTCGTACGTCCCCACCACCGGCTCGAGCCAGTTCTGCAGCGCTCCCCCCAGGCTGAGCGCAGCACCGGCGCCGACCGAACCCACGGCCAGCACGATCATGGGCACCGTCATCACGGCCGGCGCCTCGTGGGGATGGACGTCGGCGGCCCAGCGACGCCGGCCGAAGAAGGTCATCAGCATCACCCGCGTCATGTAGAACGCGGTGATGCCGGCACCGAGCAGGGCGGCCGTCCCGAGGACGACGCCTTCGGCGCCGCCCGCTCCGAAGGCGGCCTCGATGATCTTGTCCTTGGAGAAGAAGCCGGCGAACGGCGGGATGCCGATGATCGCGAGGTAGCCGAGGCCGAAGGTGACGAACGTGACGGGCATGACGGTGCGCAGGCCGCCGTAGCGGCGCATGTTCACCTCGTCGTTCATCCCGTGCATCACCGATCCGGCACCGAGGAACAGTCCGGCCTTGAAGAAGCCGTGGGTGAGCAGGTGCATGATCGCGAAGGCGTACCCGGCGGGACCGAGGCCGGCGGCGAGGACCATGTAGCCGATCTGGCTCATCGTCGACGCGGCGAGCGCCTTCTTGATGTCGTCCTTGGCGCAGCCGATGACGGCCCCGAACAGCAGGGTCACCGCGCCCACGAGCACGACGGCGAGTTGCGCGGTGGGGGCGAGGTCGAAGATCGCATCGGACCGGACGATCAGGTAGACGCCCGCGGTGACCATGGTAGCGGCGTGGATCAGCGCCGACACCGGTGTCGGGCCTTCCATCGCGTCACCGAGCCAGGACTGCAGCGGCACCTGCGCGGACTTGCCGCAGGCGGCGAGCAGCAGCACGAGGCCGAGTGCGGTGAGCACGCCGTCGCTCGCACCCTCGGCCCCGCCGAAGACGTCGTCGAAGGTGACGGAACCGAACGTCGCGAACATGATCATCATGGCGACGGCCAGGCCCATGTCGCCGACGCGGTTGACGACGAACGCCTTCTTCGCGGCGGTTGCGGCGGACGGCTTGTACTGCCAGAACCCGATGAGCAGGTACGAGGCGAGACCGACACCCTCCCAGCCCACGTACAGGCCGAGGTAGTTGTCGGCGAGGACGAGCAGCAGCATCGCCGCAAGGAAGAGGTTGAGGTAGGCGAAGAACAACCGGCGCCCGGGAGCGGCGGAGCGACCCGACGCATCCGGAGCGGGGCCGGCGGAGCGACCCGACGCATCCGGAGCGGAGCCGGCGGAGCGACCCGACGCATCCGGAGCGGAGCCGGCGGAGCGACCCGAGGGGTCGGGGCCGTGTGCCATGTACCCGACCGAGTAGATGTGGATGAGTGAGCCGACGCCGGTGATCAGCAGCACGAAGCACATCGACAGCTGGTCGAGCTGGAGCCCGAAGTCGATCTGCAGGCCCGCGACCGGTATCCATTCGAAGAGGCTCTGGTTCACGGCACGGTCGGCGGCGTCGCGGCCGAGCATGTCGACGAAGAGGGCGACCCCGAGCGCGAACGAGGCGAGTGCCGTCGCGCATCCGAGCAGGTGTCCCCACGTGTCGCTGCGCCGGCCGGCCAGCAGCAGCACGGCCGCGCCGAGCAGCGGCAGCGCGGGCAGCAGCCAGACGGTGGACGAGATTCCGCCGTTCATGCCGGTCCGCCCGTCGGGGCGCCGCCGGCGCGGGCCGTCGTCTCGGGCGCGGTCGTCTCGGGCGCGGTCGTCTCGGGCACAGTCTCCTCCTCGTGCGTGTGCGGACGGGCTGTCCGGGGTCGTCAGTACTTCAGGAGGTTGGCGTCGTCGACGGACACCGAACGCCGGGCGCGGAAGATGGTCATGATGATCGCCAGGCCGACGACGACCTCCGCGGCGGCGACGACCATGGTGAAGAACGCGATGACCTGACCGTCGAGGTTGCCGTGCATGCGGGCGAACGTGACGAACGCCAGGTTCGCGGCGTTGAGCATGAGCTCGATGCACATGAACACGACGATCGCGTTGCGGCGCAGCAGGACACCGGCCGCACCGATGGTGAACAACAGGGCGGACAGGTACAGGTAGTTCTCGGGGTTCACCGCGATCCCTCCTCACCGGACGAGCCGCGTCGGGGTGCGTCGCCCGCGCGTGGGCCGGCTGCTCCGTCGGCGGACATCGCCCGCCGCCGGAGCACCTCGCTGACCGACAGGTCCGAGTACGATCCGTCGGGCAGCCGGGCCGGCACGTCGACCGCGTTGTGGCGGGCGTAGACCCCGGGACTCGGCAGCGGGGTGGCGCGGCCGCCGGCGCGGAAGCGTTCCTGCGACAGTTCCTGCTGGGTCTTGCGCAGCCCGAAGCGTTCCCGATGGGCGAGGACCATGGCGCCGATCGTGGCGGTGATCAGCAGGGCTCCGGTGAGTTCGAACGCCCAGACGTACCGTACGAAGATCAGCTCGGCCAGGCCGGCGATGTTGCCTGCGGCGTTCGCGTCGTCGAGGCCGGCGAACTCCCCGACGGCGGCGTTGCCGAGACCGCCGACGAGCAGCAGCCCGAATCCGAGGCCGGCCGCGATCGCGGCGACCCGCTGGCCGCGCAGGGTCTCGACGAGCGCGTCGGAGGAATCGACGCCGACGAGCATGACCACGAACAGGAACAGCATCATGACCGCCCCCGTGTACACCACGATCTGCACGACGCCGAGGAACAACGCGTCCTGGGCGATGTAGAACACCGCGAGGATGATCATGGTGACGGCGAGGAACATCGCCGAGTACACGGCCTTGGTCGCGGTGACGACGCCCAGTGCGCCGATCACCGCGAGTGTTCCGAGGATCCAGAACAGCACGGCCTCACCGGTGGACGTGCGGGTGAAGGCCTCGGCCGCCAGCAGCGCCGGAGTCATCGGGTCCATCGAGACCACTCCCCTCTCCGCCGGTCACGCCACATCGCGGCCGCCTCGCGGCTGCGTCGGTTCCCGGTCGGCTTCGACGGTTCCGTCGGCGGCCGACGTGGTGCCGGGCGCGGCCTCGGTCACCGTGCCGAGGTAGTAGTCCTCGTCCGTCGTGCCCGGGTACATGTCGTGGGGCGGGGCGGCCATGCCGGGCGCGAGCGGCGCGAGCAGCCTGGTCTTGTCGTAGATCAGGTCGGTCCGGTTGTCGTCGGCCATCTCGTACTCGTTGGTCATGGTCAACGCCCGCGTCGGGCAGGCCTCGATGCACAGCCCGCACCCGATGCACCGCAGGTAGTTGATCTGGTAGACGCGTCCGTAGCGCTCCCCCGGCGAGTATCGCTCGGTGTCGGTGTTGTCCGCACCCTCGACGTAGATGGCGTCGGCGGGGCACGCCCAGGCACACAGTTCGCACCCGATGCACTTCTCCAGTCCGTCGGGATGGCGGTTGAGCTGATGTCGGCCGTGGTAGCGCGGTGCGGTCGGTTCCTTCTGCTCGGGGTAGCGCTCGGTCTGGGCCTTGTGGAACATCGCCCTGAAGGTCACTCCGAATCCCGCGATGGGATCGAGGAAGTCAGGCATCGCGGTTCTCCTCGGTGGTCGGATCGGAACGGCGCCCGGCGCCGCCCTCGGCGGCTGCGGCGACGGGGGTGCGTCGCTGCCGCGGCGGCAGCGTCTGGCCGGGCAGCGGCGGGACGGGGAAGCCCCCGGCCATCGGGTCGAACGGCTCGGCGGTCGCCGCAACCGGAGGGGCCGCCGTCCCGCCGGGGGTCCCGGTGGGCCGGGGGCGGCCGGCGCGCATGCGGTTCCACATGAGCGACGGCACCGCCAGGGCGACGACGACACCCGCCGCGGCGAGGACGATCTGCCACCGGTCCAGGCCCTCCGTGCGCAGGACGCGGATCACGGCGACGACCATGATCCAGGCGAGCGCCACCGGAATCAGCACTTTCCAGCCCAGGTTCATGAACTGGTCGTACCGCAGCCGGGGCAGTGTGCCGCGCAACCATACGAACAGGAACAGGAATCCCCACACCTTGAGGACGAACCAGAGCAGCGGCACCCAGCCGGAGTTCGCGCCCTCCCACATGTTCAGCGGCCACGGCGCGCGCCAGCCGCCGAGGAACAGGGTGGTGGCCAGCGCCGAGACCGTCACCATGTTGACGTACTCGGCGAGCATGAACATCGCGAACTTCAGCGACGAGTACTCCGTGTGGAAGCCGCCGACGAGTTCGCCCTCGGCTTCGGGCAGGTCGAACGGTGCCCGGTTGGTCTCGCCGACCATCGCCGTGACGTAGATCAGGAACGAGGGCAGGAGCAGGAAGACGTACCAGACGCCGTCCTGGGCGGCGACGATGCCGGAGGTGGACAGCGTGCCCGACAGCAGGAAGACGGCCGCGAACGAGAGGGCCATCGCGATCTCGTAGGAGATCACCTGCGCCGTCGAGCGCAGACCGCCCAGCAGCGGGTAGGTGGACCCGGACGCCCAGCCGGCGAGCACGATGCCGTAGACGCCGATCGAGGTGGCCGCGAGGATGTACAGCACGGCCACGGACAGGTCCGTCAACTGCAGCGGCGTGCGCTGGCCGAACACGGAGACCACCGGCCCGAGCGGGATGACGGCGAACGCCATGAACGCCGGCACTGTCGCGATGATCGGCGCGAGGACGTAGATGGGTTTGTCCACGCCCGCGGGCACGATGCCCTCCTTCAGGGCGAGTTTGACGCCGTCGGCGAGGCTCTGCAGCAACCCGCGCGGGCCCACCCGGTTCGGGCCGACCCGCATCTGCATGCGCGCCAGGATCTTTCGCTCCGCAAGGATCGCGACGAGCACCGTCAACACCAGGAAGGCGAAGACGGCCACCGCCTTGACGACGACCAGCCACCACGGATCCTGACCGAACGACGCCGGATCGGGGTACCCGGACTGCGCCGACAGGGCACCGGGAACCGGCACCGCCGCGGCGCCGAACAGAACGGCGTCACTCATCGGTCACCTCCTGCGACCGGGCGTCGCCCCGGCGGATCCGGACGGTGTCCCCCACGGACGCGGCCAGTTGCCGATGCACCGCGCATCCCGGCGAATTGAGCGGCACCCACACGACCCGGTCGGGCATGTCGGCGATCGCCAAGGGCAGCGTGATCGAGCCCCGGTCCGTCGCGACGGTCACCGGATCCCCGGCGTCGGCGCCGATCTCGGCGGCGGTGACGGCGGACAGCCGGGCCACCGGCCGGCGGGCGGTCCCGGCGAGATGCGGTTCGCCGTCCTGCATCCGTCCGCGGTCGAGGAGCATCCGCCATCCCGCGAGCACCGCCTCACCGGGGCCCGGCTGCGGGCGGTCCCGCGGCGCGACGTCCGGCGGACCGGCAGGTGCGCCGTCCCAGGAACCCAGCGCCACGAGCTCGTCGAGAGCCGCCGCGGCGTCGACGAGGCCGAGGCGGACGCCCATCTCGTCGGCGATCGCGCCGAGGACCCGCTGATCCGGCAGGGCGCCGGTGTTGCGCAACGCGGCGGCGAAGGGGCGCGCCCGGCCCTCCCAATCGAGGAAGGTTCCCGGTTTCTCCATCGCGGGTGCGACGGGGAAGACGACGTCGGCCCGGTCGGTGATCGCGCTGCGCCGCAGTTCCAGGCTGACGACGAAGCCGGCGGCGTCGACCGCGGCGACGGCGGCGTGCGGGTCGGGCAGGTCGTCGACGTCGACCCCGCCGATCACCAGGGCTCCGAGCGTGCCCGACGCGGCGTCGGTGAGGATCTGCGCCGTGTCCCGGCCGGCGGACGGCGGCAGGTCCGGCACGCCCCAGACGGCGGCGACCTGGCGTCGGGCGTCGGCGTCGGTGACCGGTCGGGCGCCGGGCAGAAGTCCCGGCAGGGTCCCGGCCTCCAGCGCACCGCGTTCACCGGCCCGCCGCGGGATCCACGCCAGCCGCGCGCCGGTGTCGTCGGCGAGACGGCCGACGGCCGACAACGCCCCCGGCACCGCGGCCAGCCGCTCCCCCACCAGGACGACCGCACCGGGTCGGCGCAGGAGCTCGGCGGTGTCCGCTTCGTCCCGGTGTCCGGGCCGACCGGCGAGGCGGAGGGTGTCGAGCAGGTCCGGTTCGGCGCCCGGGACGGCCGGCAGGAGCCGGCCGGACAGCTTCTCGAGGCCACGGCTCGCGAACGGTGCGATCGCGCGCACCGCCAGCCCCCGCCTGCGGACCGCCTTGCGCAGCCGCAGGAACACGATGGGCGACTCGTCCTCGGGCTCGAATCCGGCGAGCAGCACCGCGGGGGCGTTCTCGAGGTCGTCGTAGGTCACGGCGCCGGCGCCGGGCCACCGCCCGGCGACCCGGGCCGCCAGGAATTGTGCCTCCTCCGCGGAATGCGGACGCGACCGGAAGTCGATGTCGTTGGTGTCCAGGCCGATACGCGCGAACTTGCCGTACGCGTACGCGTCCTCGACGGTGACGCGGCCGCCGACGAGCACGCCGGTACGGCCGCGCGCGGCGGTGAGTCCGCGGGCGGCGACCCGCAGGGCGTCGCGCCACGAGGCGGGTGCGAGCGTGCCGTCGTCGCCCCGGACCAACGGGGTGGTGAGGCGGTCGGGCTGGGTGGCGTAGGTGAAGGCCCACCGGCCCTTGTCGCAGTTCCATTCCTCGTTGACCTGCGGGTCGTCACCGGCCAGCCGGCGCAGCACCGTGCCGCGCCGGTGGTCGGTGCGCTGGGCGCAGCCGCTGGCACAGTGTTCGCACACGCTCGGGCTCGACACCAGGTCGAACGGCCGGGCGCGGAACCGGTAGGCCGCCCCCGTGAGCGCGCCGACCGGGCAGATCTGCACGGTGTTGCCGGAGAAGTAGGACTCGAACGGTTCCTTCTCGTAGATGCCGACCTGCTGCAGGGCGCCGCGTTCCATCAGTTCGATGAAGGGGTCGCCGGCGATCTGCTGGGAGAACCGTGTGCACCGGGCGCAGAGCACGCATCGCTCGCGGTCCAGGAGGATCTGCGAGGAGAGCGAGATCGGTTTGGGGAACGTGCGTTTGACCTCGGTGAAGCGGGACTCGGCACGCCCGTTCGACATTGCCTGGTTCTGCAGGGGACATTCGCCGCCCTTGTCGCAGACCGGGCAGTCCAGCGGATGGTTGATCAACAGCAGCTCCATCACGCCCTTCTGCGCCTTGTCGGCCACAGGCGACGTCAGCTGCGTGTGCACGACCATGCCGTCCGTCACCGGGGTTGTGCACGAGGCGACGGGCTTGCGCTGGCCCTCCACGTCGACCAGGCACTGGCGGCACGCGCCGACGGGTTCGAGCAGCGGGTGGTCGCAGAATCGGGGAATCTGGACGCCGAGCAGTTCCGCGGCGCGGATGACGAGGGTGCCCTTCGGGACGCTGATCTCGACGCCGTCGACGACGACGGTCACCAGATCGGGCGGGGTCGGCAGGCCGGTGGTGTCGTGGTTGGTGTGGACGCTCATCGCGTACCCCCGTCGTTCGGTCGGCCCGCACCGGCCCCCGCCATGAGGGTGGACAGGTGCGGGTCGAACGGGCAGCCGCCGTGCTCGAAGTGCGCCAGGTACTCGTCGCGGAAGTATTTGATCGACGACGTGATGGGGCTGGTCGCGCCGTCGCCGAGTGCGCAGAACGACCTGCCGAGGATGTTGTCGGAGAGGTCGAGCAGCTTGTCCAGGTCGGCTCCGGTTCCGTCGCCTCGCTCGAGCCGCCGCAGGATCTGCACCAGCCAGTAGGTGCCCTCCCGGCACGGTGTGCACTTGCCGCACGACTCGTGCGCGTAGAACTCGGTCCAGCGCAGCACCGCGCGCACCACGCAGGTGGTCTCGTCGAAGATCTGCAGTGCCTTGGTGCCCAGCATGGAGCCGGCCCCGGCGACGCCTTCGTAGTCGAGCGGGACGTCGAGGTGCTCGTCGGTGAAGAGCGGCGTCGACGAGCCGCCGGGGGTCCAGAACTTCAGCCGGTGCCCGGCCCGCACGCCGCCCGCGTAGTCGAGCAGTTCCCGCAGGGTGATTCCCAGGGGCGCCTCGTACTGGCCGGGTGTCGTCACGTGACCGGACAGGGAGTAGAGCGTGAAGCCCGGTGACTTCTCGGTGCCCATGGAGCGGAACCACTCGATCCCGTTGTGGAGGATCGACGGCACGCTCGCGATCGACTCGACGTTGTTGACGACCGTCGGGCGCGCGTACAGGCCCGCGACGGCGGGGAACGGCGGGCGCAGCCGGGGCTGGCCGCGTCGGCCCTCGAGGGAATCCAGCAGCGCGGTCTCCTCACCGCAGATGTACGCCCCGGCGCCGGCGTGCACGACGAGTTCGAGGTCGTAGCCGCTGCCGAGGATGTCGCGGCCGAGGAAGCCTGCGGCGTAGGCCTCGGCGACCGCGGCCTGCAGCCGGCGCAGCACCGGCACCACCTCGCCGCGGACGTAGACGAAGGCGTGCGCGGCGCGGATGGCGTACGCCGCGATGACGGCGCCTTCGACGAGCGCGTGCGGTGTGGCCAGCAGCAGGGGCATGTCCTTGCAGGTGCCCGGCTCGGATTCGTCGGCGTTGACCACCAGGTAGTGGGGTTTGCCGTCACCCTGGGGGATGAAGCTCCACTTCACGCCGGTGGCGAAGCCGGCGCCGCCGCGGCCGCGCAGGCCCGCCTCCTTGACGGTGGCGATCACCTCGTCCGGGGGCATGCGCAGTGCCTTGCGCAGGCCCTCGTATCCGTCGTGGCGGCGGTAGGTATCGAGTGTCCAGGACTCGGGCTCGTCCCAGTACCGGCTCAGGACAGGGGTCAACGGCACGTCAGCCTCCTTCGGATCGGGGTCCGGCGACCGGGCCCGGGTCGGAGGACTGGTCCGGCTCCGGCGCGGGGGCCCGCATGCCCCGCTCACGGGCGATGCGCAGGCCCGCGAGCGATGCCGCACCCGCGCTGCCGCCCGCCGCCAGGGCGCCGGGACGCTCGTCCGGGAACCCGGCGAGGATGCGGGCGGTCTGCCGGAAGGTGCACAGCGGTGCGCCCCGGGTGGGCGTGACGGGGCGGCCGGCGCGCAGGTCGTCGACGAGCGCGCGGGCCGAGTCCGGGGTCTGGTGGTCGAAGAACTCCCAGTTGACCATCACGACGGGTGCGAAGTCGCAGGCGGCGTTGCATTCGAGGTGCTCGAGGGTGATGGTGCCGGCCTCGGTGGCGTCGCCGGCGGCGTCCTCCGCGGTGCCGGCGGCTGCGGTGCGCAGCCCGAGGTGTCCCTCGAGCGCTTCGAGGATCTCGTCGCCGCCCATGATCGCGCACAGGGTGTTGGTGCAGACGCCGACGAGGTAGTCGCCGGTGGGCTCGCGCCGGTACATGGAGTAGAACGTGGCCACCGCGCCGACCTCGGCGCCGGTGAGCCCGAGCCGGTCGGCGCAGAACTCGACGCCGGCCGGGGTGATGTACCCGTCCTCGGACTGCACCAGGTGCAGCAGCGGCAGCAGGGCGGAGCGTGGCTGCGGGTAGCGGCCGATGATCTCCGCGGCGTCGGTCTCGAGGCGGGCCCGCACGTCCGCCGGGTACCGCTCGCGGGCGCCCGGCCGCACCAATCGGGTCCGCTCCTCGGGTCGTGGGCCGAATTGGATGAACACCGGGCCGGGGGCCGGGTCCGGCTCGATCGCTACTCGCTGCTCCTGCGTCAACGGTCCACTCCCCCCATCACGGGATCGATGCTGGCGACCGCGGCGATGACGTCGGCGACCATGCCGCCCTCGCACATCGCGGACACCGCTTGCAGGTTCGTGAAGGACGGGTCCCGGAAGTGCACCCGGTACGGCCGGGTGCCACCGTCGCTGACCATGTGCACGCCCAGTTCCCCGCGCGGGGACTCGACGGCGGTGTACACCTGGCCGGGTGGGACGCGGAAACCCTCGGTGACGAGCTTGAAGTGGTGGATCAGGCCCTCCATCGAGTTGCCCATGATCTTCCGGATGTGCTCCGGGGAGTTACCGAGACCGTCCGCGCCGAGGGACAGGTCGGCCGGCCACGCGATCTTCTTGTCCTCCACCATGACCGGCCCGGGTCGCAGGCGGTCGAGACACTGCTCGACGATCCTGATCGACTGCTTCATCTCGTCGATCCGGATCAGGTAGCGGCCGTAGGCGTCGCATCCGGTGTCGGTGCACACGTCGAACTCGTAGGTGTCGTAGCCGCAGTACGGTTGCGACTTGCGCAGGTCGTGCGGCAGGCCGGTCGAGCGCAGGACGGGGCCGGTGATGCCGAGGGCCATGCAGCCGGTCAGGTCGAGGTAGCCGATGCCCTGGGTGCGGGCCTTCCAGATGTGGTTCTCATTGAGCAGGTCCGCCATGTCCCGCAGCCGCCGGGGCAGCAGGTCGAGCAGGTCGCGGATCTTCTCGACCGCCCCGGCCGGCAGGTCCTGCGCGAGCCCGCCCGGACGGATGTAGGCGTGGTTCATGCGCAGACCGGTGATCGTCTCGAACACGTCGAGGATCAGTTCCCGCTCCCGGAAACCGAGGAACATCGCGGTCATCGCGCCGAGTTCCATGCCGCCGGTGGCCAGGGCGACGAGGTGCGAGGAGATCCGGTTGAGCTCCATGAGCAGCACGCGGATCACGGTGGCCCGTTCGGGGATCGCGTCGGTGATGTCGAGCAGCTTCTCGACGCCGAGGCAGTAGGCGGTCTCGTTGAAGAACGGCGACAGGTAGTCCATCCGGGTGACGAAGGTGACGCCCTGGGTCCAGGTGCGGTATTCGAGGTTCTTCTCGATGCCGGTGTGCAGGTAGCCGATTCCGCAGCGGGCCTCGGTGACGGTCTCGCCCTCGATCTCGAGCACGAGCCGCAGGACGCCGTGGGTCGACGGGTGCTGGGGCCCCATGTTGACCACGATGCGTTCGTCGCCGCGGTCGGCGGCCGAGGCGCGGGCGGCCTCGACGATGCTGTCCCAGTCCTCGCCGACGACGGTGTGGACCGGCCCCTCGGTGATGTCGGTCATCAGCTGTACGCCCTCCGCTCGTCGGGCGGCGGGATCTCCGCCCCGTGGTACTCGACGGGGATGCCGCCGAGCGGATAGTCCTTGCGTTGCGGATGCCCCGACCAGTCGTCGGGCATCTCGATGCGGGTCAGCGACGGGTGGCCGTCGAACACGATCCCGAAGAAGTCGTAGGTCTCGCGCTCGTGCCAGTCGTTGGTCGGATACACCCCGTACAGCGACGGGATGTGGGGGTCGGCGTCCGGGGCCGACACCTCGAGCCGGATGCGGCGGTTGTGGGTGATCGACATGAGCGGGTACACCGCGTGCAGTTCGCGGCCGGTGTCCTGCGGGTAGTGCGCCCCGTCGACGCCGAGGCACAGTTCGAAGCGCAGGTCCGGTTCGTCGCGCAACCGCCGGGCCACCTCGGGAAGGTGCTCGCGACGGACGTGGAAGGTCAGCTCACCGCGGTGGACGACGACCTTCTCGATCGCCGCCTCGACATCCACCCCGGACTCGGTGACGGCGGCGTGCAGGGCGTCGGCCACGTCGTCGAAGTACCCGCCGTACGGGCGCGGGGTGCTCCCGGGCAGGGTCACCGGGCGTACGAGCCGCCCGTAGCCGGAGGTGTCGCCGCTGCCGCGGACCCCGAACATGCCCGTGCGGACGCCGATCACCTCGGCGCCGCCGTCGGGCCGCGCCGGCAGCGTTCCCTCGGGGCCGGTGGTGGCCGCCCGGTCCACCGGCAGTGCGGTGTCCTGCGCGCGCGTCGCGGGATCCGTAGGGCGCGAGGACCGTTCGTTGTCGGAGGAGGAGGTCACCGGGCCGACCCCCGCACCTGGAGGGTGGGCACGACGGGCCGGGCGGCGGCCAGGGCCGCCTCCTCGGCGGCCTGCACGGCCTTCTCCCGGTCCACGCCGAGCGGCATCTGCTGGATCTTCTCGTGCAGCATCAGGACGGCGTGCAGCAGCATCTCCGGCCGGGGCGGGCACCCGGGTAGGTAGATGTCGACGGGAACGATGTGGTCGACACCCTGGACGACGGCGTAGTTGTTGAACATGCCACCCGAGGAGGCGCACACACCCATGGCCAATACCCATTTCGGCTCGACCATCTGGTCGTAGACCTGCCGCAGCACCGGGGCCATCTTCTGGCTGACCCGGCCGGCGACGATCATGAGGTCGGCCTGTCTCGGCGAGGCGCGGAACGCCTCCATCCCGAACCGTGCGATGTCGAACCGCGGCGACACGGTGGTCATCATCTCGATCGCGCAGCACGCGAGCCCGAAGGTCGCGGGCCACAGCGAACCCTTGCGCGCGAAACCGGCGAAACTCTCCACCGTGCTCAGCAGAAAGCCGCTCGGCAACTTCTCCTCGAGACCCATGTCCGACTCTTATCACTTTCGGTCGGTGTTCGAATCCATTACGGCACAATCCCATTCCCTGTCGCGGTCATTCCCAGCCGAGACCACCCCGCCGCCACTCGTAGACGTAGGCGACGGCGACGTTGAACACGAACAGCGCCATCGCGGCCAGCCCGAAGACCCCCAGGGCATCGAGGTGCACGGCCCACGGATAGAGGAACACGATCTCGATGTCGAAGATGATGAACAGCATGGCCGTCAGGTAGTACTTCACCGGGAACCTGCCGCCGCCCGGCGGCTGCGGCGTCGGGTCGATCCCGCACTCGTAGGCTTCGAGCTTGGCTCGGTTGTAGCGGCTCGGGCCGATCACCGAGGACACGACGACCGAGAACACCGCGAAGGCGACCGCGATCCCTCCGAGCACGAGGATCGGGATGTAGACGTTCATGGCGCCTGGCTCCTCTCCGTGCGAGCCGGCCACCCGCGCCGACCCCGTTGCCCTTGCCGACCTCCACCGGCCGCTGGGGCCGAACGATCACGATACGGAGACAGTGCCGTGAGTCACTTCAACCGCATCATTGTGATGTACGGCTCAGCCTACCGGCGCGGTGTCCCGCCGAGGCGGATACGACGCGGCGTGATTTCTCCGTTTCGCCCGACCCTTGCGGGGGTGCCGGGACGCCGGGACCGCCAGATCGCCCGGACCGTGGGCCGATGCCGGCGCCCGCTTCGCGCCGCCCTCAGGTGGTGCTGCGGCCGCGCAGCAGCGCGACGACCGTCTCCGCGAGGCGGAACGGGTCGAGAGGCCGCGGCACCGCGGCCTCGGCGCGGGACCAGTCGGCCAGCCACGCGTCGTCCGCCCGGCCGGTCAGCACGACGACGGGCGGGCACTGTTCGAGTTCGTCCTTGAGTTGCTTGGCGATCCCCATCCCACCGGCGGGGGCCGCCTCGCCGTCCAGGATCGCGAGGTCGATACCGCCGGCGTCCATGCGGCGGATCACCATCGGCTCGGTCGCCACCTCGACGAAGTCGAGTTCGGGGAGTTCGGGATCGGGTCGCCGGCCCAGCGCCCGGGTGACCTGCTCGCGCGTGTCGGCGTCGTCGCTGTAGACGAGAACGCGCAGGGCGGCAGGACGGCTGGTACTCGCGGTCGAGTCGGTCACGGAGCAGATGCTACTGGCCGGAACGGAGGGGCCCGGGAGGCGAGCCGCGGCACGCACGGCTCGCGGCCGCCTGCGCCCCGCCGGTCCCGCCGACGGCAGGCGACCGGTCCCCGTGCTCACCTGGCGTTACCGGGTGAGGAGAGCCAGGCTGCCACGAGGGCCGGTCACACCGCCGATTCTACTCGCCCGGAAGAGCTTCGGAATCTCCCGGCCCCTTCCCCTCGGAACCGGCGGCGGCCTGGGCGTACCGGTGTTCCGGCAGCACCAGCATGCGGGCGTACGCGATCGCTCGGGGCGTGGTCGCGAAGACGTGCCGCTCCTCGCTGTCCTTGGTGGTGAAGACACCCAGCGCGGACAGCGGCCGCAGGTGCTCCGGTTTGGCCCCGGAGATCAGGACCGTGATGTGCCGGTGCTCGAGCTTGGTGATGGCGTCCTTGAGGACGAGGGCGCCGGTGGCGTCGATGGCCGTCACCCGGGACATGCGCAGGATCACGACCTTGACGTCCGTGACGTCGGCGAGCTCGAGCAGGAATCGGTGGGCCGCGGCGAAGAACAGAGCGCCGTCGATCCGGTACGCGACGATGTGCTCACGCAACAGCTCGTGTTCCTCGGCGGCGTGATCCCCTTCCTCGTCGAGGGGAACCTGCTCGATCCGGGCGGACTTCGCGACCGCCCGCAGCGCGAGCACCGCAGCGAACCCGACACCGATCGCGACCGCCGTCACGAGGTCGAGGGCGACGGTGACCAGGAACGTCACCGTCATGACGATCGCATCCGCGCGGCTCGCCCGTGTGATCGCGACGATCGAGGCGGTCTCGACCATGCGCACCGTGGTGGCGAGCAGAACGCCGGCGAGCGCGGCAAGGGGGATCTGGGCGACGAGCGGCGAGGCGAGGTAGACGATCCCGGCGAGGATGACGGCGTGGGTGAGGGCGGACAGCCGGGACCGCGCCCCCGAGCGGACGTTGACGGCCGTCCGGGCGATCGCGCCCGTGGCCGGAACGCCGCCGAACAGGGGGGCGGCGATGTTGGCCAGGCCCTGCCCGAACAACTCCCGGTCCGGGTCGTGCCGGGTGCCGACGCTCATCGAATCCGCGGCGGTCGCGGACAGCAGCGATTCGAGGGCCGCGAGCGCGGCCACCGCGAGCGCCGGCGCGAGAAGCGACGTCAGCTCACCCAGGTCGAGGAATCCGAGGCTGGGGGCGCTGAAGCCGGACGGGATGGACCCGATCCGCGTGACGTTCAGATGGAACAGCTGTGCGACGACGGTGGCCACCACCACCGCGACGAGCGAGAACGGCAGCTTCGGCAGGTACCGGCCGCCGATCAGGATGGCCGCCGCGACAAGCACCGCCACGACCGTGGGCAGAAGGGACGGCTGGTCGACGAACTGCCGGGCGGCGTCGAACGCGCTCTGCCACACCTTCTCCCCCTCGGCGTGGGCGATGCCGAGCGCGGCCGGAACCTGCTGCAGGGCGATGACCACGGCGATCCCGGCGGTGAAGCCCTCGATCACCGGGGCGGGCATGAACCGCACCGCCCGGCCGATGCCGGCGAAGGCGAGGACGACGAGAACGACGCCGGCGACGAGTCCCACCGCGAGGACGCCGGAGGCGCCGTGCTCATGGAAGATCGGCACCAGGACGACGGTCATCGCGCCGGTCGGGCCCGACACCTGGAAGCGGGAGCCGCCGAACACGGCGGCGACCGCTCCCGCGACGACGGCGGTCGCGAGGCCCGCCGCGGCCCCGAGACCGGAGCTGATGCCGAAGCCGAGCGCGAGGGGCAACGCCACGAGGGCGACGACGAGTCCGGCGGTCAGATCGGCGCGGGGCGAGCGCAGGGCCGGTTTCCACTCGACCCAGCGCGGCATCAGCGCGGCGACCGACCGCGCGGCGCGAGCCACGACGGTGCCGGCTCCCGCCGCCTCTTCCTCGGTGCGCCCGGTCACCGCATCCTGCTGCTCTGTCGACATCGACATCGTGCCTCCACCACAAACAATAAATAAGCACTTAATAAAGTCTGCAATCAATGCGCGCGAAGCGCCCCGGTGCGCGACCGGCTCAGCGGCGCGCTCGGCCCGCCGGTTCGGCTACGTCGTCCTCGAGCAGCTCCGCCTGTCCGGCGACCACCCCCGTGAGGATGGCGCGGGCGACGCCCAGCAGTTCCGCGACCCGCGGCGACGTCAGCGCGTACGTCACCGACAGCCCCTCCCGGCGCGCGGTGACCAGGCCTGCGCGCCGGAGGATCGCCAGTTGCTGGGAGAGATTGGCGGGTTCGATCCCCACCTCGGGCAACATCTCGGAGACGGCATGCTCGCGCTCGCTGAGCAGCTCGAGGACGCGGATGCGCGCCGGATGTCCGAGCGTCTTGAAGAAGTCGGCCTTCATCCGATAGAGGGGCTGACGCGCCTGCGCGACCATCACCGTTCCCGTCGTCCGAGCCACCGCCGGCGGGCGATGCCGTTACTTGCGTAGTTTAGCAATCAAAGAGGTAGGGTGTGCGTGACATGCGACACACCGGACACCGACACCGTCGGCACCCGGCGCGGTTCAGGAACGCGCCGCACGCCCGAGCCGGGCGAGGCTCGCGGACATCTGCGCGGGCAAGACCCGCGGAAGCCGCACGCGACGCAGGTACGCGGTGTCGGTCACCGCGGACCAGTCGCACGTCTGGCTCACCGCAGCGCCCCCGGTCGTCCCGGTGAAGGACCACTCCCACCGGATGCCGAGCGGCGGCGTGTCCGGGTTGGCCGGCAGCCACGCCAGCAGCCGGTCGGGTTCGAACGCCACCACGTGGTTGACCACCGGATACGCGCTGCGCCCGGGCAAGTGCACCTGCGCGGAGAAGCGCCGGCCGACGGCGGTGATCGGGGGCTGCCCCGCGGGCACCTGCACCGTGCCCGAGCCGTCGATCTCGCTGTGCCGCAGCGGGTCCCGCATCACCCCGAACAGCGCCGCGGCCGACACCGGTATCGTGGCCTCGACCCGGACCGATGTCGTCGTGCGCACCACGCGCACCCCGGCCCCACCGATGTCGCCGCCCCCTGCCGCGTCTCCCCCATCGTTCACGCCGCACATCGTGCCACCTCGGCGCGCAATCGTTGCGCGGCGTCCGGAGCGTGATCCGGGTCGAACGCGCATATCGCGCCGGGCGGCGGGGTATGCGTGCAAAGGTGGAACCGCCACCGATCACGGGAGGAAGCACATGATTGTCCGCAGAATTGCCCGCCCCATGCTCGCGTCGGTCTTCGTCGCCGGGGGCATCGACGCGCTGAGAGACTCGTCCACCAAGGCGGCGGCAGCGCAGCCGGGACTCGACCGGGCGGTGGGCATGCTGCCCGACACGGTGACGCAGAAGCTCCCGGACTCGGTGAGCGAGAAGCTCACGAACGATCCGGAGACACTCGTGCGGATCAACGCGGCCGTGCAGATCGGGGCGGGTGCGCTGCTCGCGGTCGGGAAGGCACCGCGGCTGGCGGCTCTTGCCCTGGCCACCACGCTCGTGCCCACGACGGTGGCGGGTCACGACTTCTGGAACGTCGAGGATGCGGAGGCCCGGGCCATCCAGCGCACCCAGTTCCTCAAGAACGTCAGCCTGCTCGGCGGGCTGATCATCACCGCGGTGGACACCGAAGGCAAGCCGTCGCTGGGGTGGCGCGGACGGCGGGCCGCACGGCGCGCCCAGGAGGCCGTCGCCGGTGTCCTGCCTCATCAGGACGACGGCGCGGGCGATGCGGTCACCGAGAGCCTGCACAAGGTGGCCGAGCGGGTCCGGGTCCTGTCGGAGGAGGCAGCGGAGGTGGCCGGCACCGCCCGTGAGCGTGGAAGCCACCTGCTGGGCGTTGCCCGCGAGCGCGGACCCGAGCTCGCCGAGGTCGCCCGCGAGCGCGGCACGCACCTGCTCGACGTCGCCCGCGAACGCGGCCCCGAACTCGCCGACGTCGCCCGCGAACGCGGCACCGAACTGCTCGACGTCGCCCGCGAACGCGGCCCCGAACTCGCCGACGTCGCCCGCGAACGCGGCACCGAACTGCTCGACGTCGCCCGCGAACGCGGACCCGAACTCGCCGACGTCGCCCGCGAACGCGGCACCGAACTGCTCGACGTCGCCCGCGAACGCGGACCCGAACTCGCCGAGGTCGCCCGGGAACGGAGTTCGCTGCTGTGGGGCACGGCCCGTGAGCGCGGCCCGGAGCTGGCGAAGGTCGCCCGCGAGCGGGCGCTGACGGCGGAGGAGCGTTCCCTGTTGCTGGCGCAGCAGGCCCGTCACCGCGCCGAGGAGGCCCTCACCCGCGCCCGCCTGCAGTTGCAGCGCTGACAGCACGGTCCCGCACCCGGCGATTCTGCGCCGGTGCGGGACCGCCACTAGACTTCTTGGGCACTTCGTGGCGACGCACCCGCCGCCCGTCCGACCCCGAGGAGACCCCTTGCCGGCCGATGGCCTGTCCCACCCCGACCATGAGCGTGAGCAGGTCTACCTGTCGATGCTGTACGGCCACCTCGACTCCATGCGGGCCTACGCCAAGACCCGGCTGAGCCGGGTGCTGCTCGACACCGGCGGCACTCCGCAGGCCCGCAGCGAGCGGGAGTCCTTCACGCAGCTGTACACCGAGGACATCGCGAAATACGACGCGGCCGAGCACGGGCTGTGCTTCGGCCGGATCGACGTGCGCGACGGCGAGGACGGCGACGGGACCGAGGTGCGGTACATCGGCCGCATCGGCATCCTCGACGAGGCGAACGACTACGAGCCGCTGCTGCTGGACTGGCGGGCGCCGTTGGCCCGGCCGTTCTATCTGGCGACGCCGGCGGCGCCGGAGGGCGTGACGCGGCGCCGGCACATCCGGTCGCGCAGCCGCGCGATCACCGCGCTCAACGACGAGTACCTCGATCTCGACGCGGCCCAGGCGCACGACGCCACCGTCTCGGCGGGGGGTGTCGCCGGCGAGTCGGCGCTGCTGGCCGCGCTGAACGCCGCGCGGACCGGGCAGATGCACGACATCGTCGCGACGATCCAGGCCGAGCAGGACGCGATCATCCGGTCCGAGCACAAGAGCGTGCTCGTCGTCCAGGGCGGCCCGGGCACCGGGAAGACCGCGGTGGCCCTGCACCGGGCGGCGTTCCTGCTGTACACGTACCGTCGGCAGCTCGCGAAGAGCGGTGTGCTCATCGTCGGACCGAACTCGACGTTCCTGGACTACATCGGGCAGGTGCTGCCGTCCCTCGGCGAGACCGGCGTGTTGCTGTCCACGATCGGTGACCTGTACCCCGGGGTGCGCGCGAGCGTCGAAGACTCCCTCGAGGCAGGCGCCATCAAGGGCTCGCTCGGCATGATCGAGGTGCTGAAGAAGGCGGTGCGGGACCGTCAGGAGATCCCGACGACGCCGATCCCCCTGGTCTTCGACACCTACCGGCTGACCCTCGACCGCAAGACGGTCACGCGGGCGCGGGGCCGGGCCCGGTCGTCGCGCCGGCCGCACAACCTGGCTCGCCCGATCTTCGTCTCCGCGGTGGTGGACGCGCTCGCCGACCAGCTCGCGTCGATCATCGGTGCGAATCTGGTCGACGGCGGAAACCTGTTGAGCCGGGACGACATCGACGACATCCGGGCCGAGATGCGGGCGGACCGCGACATCACGGCGGCGATCGACTCGCTGTGGCCGCAGCTGAGCCCGCAGCAGGTGCTCGCGGAGCTGTTCGCGTCCCGGGAGCGGCTCGCGTCGGCGGCGCCGGAACTCGACGAGGACCAGCGCGCACTGCTGCTGCGCCCCTCGGCGACGCGGGTGTTCAGCGCCGCGGACGCGCCACTGCTCGACGAACTCGCCGAGTTGCTCGGCGTCGACGACGCGGCCGAGCGGGAGCGCGTCGCGCGGCAGTGGCGCAAGCAGATCGCCGACGCGCAGGGCGCCCTGGACATCCTGACGGGGTCGGCCCCGCAGGATCTCGAGGACGAGCTGGATCCGGAGATCCTGATGGCGTACGACCTGATCGACGCCGACCAGCTCGCGCAGCGACAGAGCCGCTCGAGCCACGAGACCACGGCCGAACGGGCCGCCGGGGACCGGACCTGGACGTACGGGCACGTGATCGTCGACGAGGCGCAGGAGCTGTCCGAGATGGCCTGGCGGATGCTGATGCGGCGCATCCCGAACCGTTGGATGACCCTGGTCGGCGACACCGCGCAGACCGGGGATCCGGCCGGCAGCTCGTCCTGGCAGCGGATCCTGGAGCCGTACGTGGCCAACCGGTGGAAGAAGGCCGAGCTGACCGTCAACTACCGCACGCCCGCGGAGATCATGGAGATCGCACATGCGGTCCTCGCCGAGATCGATCCGCACCAGGTGCCGCCCCGCTCGGTGCGCGAGTCCGGGTTCACACCGTGGGTCCGGAACGTCGACGCGGACGGCCTTCTCGAAGCCGTGCACGGCGCCCTCGCGGCCGAGGACGGCCCGGGCCTCACGGCGGTGATCGTGCCGCACGATCTCGCGGCGCAGTGGGCGCATCTGCGGTCGGATTCGGTGCGGGTGTCCACCGTGAAGGACGTCAAGGGACTGGAATTCGATTCGGTGCTGCTGGTGGAGCCGACCGCCATCGTGGCGGAGTCGCCTCGCGGGCTCAACGACCTGTACGTGGCGCTCACCCGCGCCACCCAACGGCTCGGGGTGCTGCACACCGGGGAAGTGCCCGAGGCACTGGCGGCGCTGGTGGCGCCGGCCCGGCTGTGACAGGTCACCGATGTGCCGTTTCACCGACTGCGCCGTTCGGCCGGGCGGTATGTTGCGGACGAACGTGCGACCGGTCGGAGCGGGAGGCGGGGCGGTGAGAGCGGTGTGGCCTCGGGGGCGCTGGGCGCGCATCCTGGCAGGGTTCGGGGTCCTCGCCACCACCGCGGGTTGTGCGGGGACCGCGGCCTCGGAGGACTCCGCGGCCGCCATCCCGGTCACGGTCCCGATGGCGGCCGCACCGGTCGAGGCGGAGGCGCTGGACGGGCCGGCCCTGCGGTTCAAGCAGGCCCTGGCCGAGGCCGGGCTGGCCGCCGGGGTGCCCGACGAGACGCTGGTGGCACTGGTCCGGGGGACGTGTGCCCAGCTGGCCGCCGGCCTGCCGGAAGAACAGATCCTCGGCTCGGTCCGGTCCGTCGCGGCCTTCGCGGCGTCCGTCTCGCGGGCGGAGTTGCAGGGCGACGACGCCGCCCGGTTCTACGTGGGTGCCGCCCGCGAGACCTACTGCTGATCGACGCGTCAGCGGACGGTGTGCACGATGAGCACGTCCGAGGTCGACTTGCGGGCCAGATCCGAGGGTACGGAGCCGAGCAACCGGCCGGTGAGGGTGTTCAGGCCCCGGTTGCCCACGACGAGCAGGTCCGCCTCCACCTCGTCGACCAGTTCGAGGAGCGAGTCGACGGGAGCCCCGACGACGGCCCGTTCGAGGACGTTCTTGGCGCCGGCTGCGTGGGCCTTCTCCCGGGCGGTGCGCAGGATGTCGTAGGTGGGCGCCGATCCGGTCACCTGGTAGGCGTCCTCACCGAGCACGTCGGCGGCGCGGGCGCTGTCCTTCGGATCCACCGGGTAGTAGGCGCACGCGATGACGAGACGGGCCTCGGCGTCACCGGCGAGAGCTGCTGCCTTCTCGACGGCGCGGTACGACGACTCGGAACCGTCGGTTCCGACGACTACGGTCCGGTAGGCGCTCATGCATTCCTCCATGAAATTGGTCGGGTTTCGCCGGCGGGCGACCGTCGTTGCGTCCCCCTTCCGACTGCTGCGTCGACAGTAGCGGCCGACCGGACGGGGTTGACGGCCTTTGGGGTGGATCCCACAGGGCCCGCCGCCGTGCGCTCGACGCCACTGACGACCGTTGACGTTACCGTGCGTCACCGTAACGCGGGCCGAACATCTGCGCGGGGAACACGCCGGACTCCACGATGGCGTCCCGCCACGGCAGCGCGAGCTCCGTCAGCCGGTCGGCCTTGTCTTCGCCCAGCGTCGCCCACGGCACCGCCGCGAGGTCGTCGGTCAGGTCCTCGACGAGTTCGCGGACCTCGAAGCCCTCGTCCGTGAGCGCACCGGAGCGGTCGAGCAGTCCGCGCGAGCGCAGCGCCGTCTCCGCGTCGGCCCACTCCTCCTTGCTCCAGCCGCGGCGCGCGCGGGCGAAGTCCTCGCTGAACCCGATCCCCGCGGCGGTGTGGGTGACGAGGGCCTCGATCCCGGTCAGGCCGGCGGTCTGCAACGCCGCGACGTGCCCGTCGCCCCGGTATTCGCGCAGCAGGGTCAGCGCGTGCCACAGGATCAGGTGCGGGGCGTCCGGCCACGGCAGGTCGGCGTGCCCCGCGTACAGCGGCCGGCCCTCCGGTCCCGGGACGGCCCGGGCGGCGCTCGCGGCGAGGTCCGCCGCCTCGCGCATCTCCGGCGAGTCCAGCACCTCGGGCCCGAGGATTCCGGCCAGCGACTCGTCGATGCCGCGCAGCCGGGCGGCCACGACGGCCTCCGGGGTGGCGAGCCGCCAGGCGTGCGGGATCGCGGACGCGACGAGACGGGGACTGAAGTTGTAGAAGGTGGCGGTCACGACGCCCGCCCCGACCGCCCCGAGCGCGGCGGAACGCGCCGCGAAGTACCGCATCCGGCCGGCCTCGAGGCCGGTGTCGCCGAGCGCGGCGTCCACTTCGGGGGCGAAGTACCCGACGGAGTGGATCAGTTCGAGGGCACGGGCGATGCGGCCGGCAGACTGTGGGTCCATGCCGCAGACGCTACGCGAGGCCGGCGGCGTCCATCCCGCGCAGTTCCTTCTTCAGGTCGGCGATCTCGTCGCGCAACCGCCCGGCCAGTTCGAACTGCAGCTCGCGGGCCGCGTTCATCATCTGGTCGGTCAGTTCCTGCACGAGGTCCGCGAGTTCGGCCCGGGGCATGGACTTCACGTCGCGGCCCTCGTAGACGCCGGCGCTCACGGCGCGACCGGATTCCCCCTGGGCGCGGCGGCCGCGGGAGGCGTTGCGGCCCGAGCCCCCGACCTCCACGGTGTCGTCGGCCTCCTCGTAGACCTGGTCGAGGATGTCGGCGATCTTCTTGCGCAGCGGCTGCGGGTCGATGCCGTGCTCGCGGTTGTACGCGATCTGCTTCTCGCGGCGCCGCTCGGTCTCCTCGATGGCACGCGCCATCGAGTCGGTGACCTTGTCGGCGTACATGTGGACCTCGCCGGAGACGTTGCGGGCGGCCCGGCCGATGGTCTGGATGAGGCTGGTGGTCGAGCGCAGGAACCCCTCCTTGTCGGCGTCGAGGATCGCCACGAGCGAGACCTCGGGTAGGTCGAGGCCCTCGCGGAGGAGGTTGATGCCGACGAGGACGTCGTACTCGCCGAGCCGCAGCTGCCGGAGCAGCTCGACGCGCCGGAGGGTGTCGATGTCCGAGTGCAGGTAGCGCACCCGGATGCCGAGCTCGAGCAGGTAGTCGGTGAGATCCTCGGACATCTTCTTGGTGAGGGTGGTGACGAGCACCCGCTCGTCCCGGTCGGCGCGCTCGCGGATCTCGTGTACCAGGTCGTCGATCTGGCCCTTGGTGGGCTTGACGACGACCTTCGGGTCCACCAGTCCGGTCGGCCGGATGACCTGTTCGACGAACTCGCCGCCGGCCTGCCCGAGCTCGTACGGGCCGGGGGTGGCCGACAGGTAGACGGTCTGGCCGATGCGGGCGGCGAACTCCTCCCAGGTCAACGGGCGGTTGTCGACGGCCGAGGGCAGCCGGAACCCGAATTCGACGAGGTTGCGCTTGCGCGACATGTCCCCCTCGTACATGGCGCCGATCTGCGGGACGGTGACGTGGGACTCGTCGATGACCAGCAGGAAGTCCTCCGGGAAGTAGTCGATCAGGGTGGCCGGCGCGGAACCGGCGGGACGGCCGTCGATGTGCCTCGAGTAGTTCTCGATGCCGGAGCAGAACCCGACCTGGCGGATCATCTCGAGGTCGTACTGGGTGCGCATCCGCAGGCGCTGCGCCTCGAGCAGCTTGCCGCGGTTCTCGAGGTCGGCGAGACGGTCCTCGAGTTCGGCCTCGATGTCGGTCACAGCCCGTTCCATCCGCTCCGGCCCGGCGACGTAGTGGGTGGCGGGGAAGATCCGCAGCGAGTCCACCTTGCGCACCACGTCCCCCGTCAGGGGGTGCAGGTAGTAGAGCGCGTCGATCTCGTCGCCGAAGAACTCGATGCGCACGGCGAGTTCCTCGTACGCGGGGATGATGTCGACGGTGTCGCCCTTGACCCGGAACGAGCCGCGCGTGAACGCCATGTCGTTGCGGGTGTACTGCACGTCCACCAGCAGGCGCAGCAGGGCGTCGCGGGGCACCTCCACCCCGACCTCGAGCGCGATGGAACGGTCCAGGTAGGACTGCGGCGTGCCCAGGCCGTAGATGCACGACACGGACGCGACCACCACGACGTCGCGACGGGAGAGCAGCGCGGAGGTGGCCGAGTGCCGCAGCCGTTCCACGTCGTCGTTGATCGAGGAGTCCTTCTCGATGTACGTGTCGGTCTGCGCGATGTACGCCTCGGGCTGGTAGTAGTCGTAGTACGACACGAAGTACTCGACGGCGTTGTGCGGCAACATCTCCCGCAGCTCGTTGGCGAGCTGCGCGGCGAGGGTCTTGTTCGGCGCCATCACCAGGGTGGGGCGTTGCACCCGCTCGATCAGCCACGCGGTGGTGGCCGACTTGCCGGTGCCCGTGGCGCCGAGCAGCACCACGTCCTTCTCCCCCGCCTGCAGGCGGCGCTCGAGTTCGTCGATCGCGGCCGGCTGATCCCCGGCAGGCTTGTGGTCGCTGACCACCTCGAACCGGCCCTCGGCCCGTTCGATCTCCCCCACGGGGCGGAACTCGGAGTGGGCGACAACGGGATGCTCGCTTGCGAACGCCATGGGAACCAGGGTAGGCGGCGGCACCGACAATGCCGATCGGCGGCGGCAGGGACCCGGTGCCTGGCCGCCGGGACACGGAGTCATCCGCCGGGACACGGAGTCATCCGCCGGGACACGGAGTCGTCCGCCGGGACACGGAGTCGTCCGCCGGGCATGATCGGTCGGACCGGCCCGCCCGTCCACCGTCGGCTCTCGTCGGACCGTCCGCCCGGGAGACCGCGAAATCCAGGGGGTACACGTGAACGCTCGCAACGACCCGAAGCCCGCGGTGGCGCCCCCACCGGACTATCGGGTCCACACCCGGCTGGACCTGAAGAACGACACGCGGGCGGCCGCGGCCGTCCGGACCGTCCTCGTCCTCACCGTCGCCGTGCTCCTCGGCGCGGCAGTGGTCCTGGGCCTGCCGCTGCGGAGCGGGTGGGGCACGGCGCCCACGGTCGTCGTCACCGTCGTGGCGTGCCTCGGCTACCTGGCGGTGCACGAACTGACCCACGGCCTGGTCTCCCGGATCCTCTCCGGCGTGCGCCCGACGTACGCGGTGCGGTTCCCCTTCCTGACGACGGGCAGCGACGCCTGGCTCACGCGGAACGCGGCCGTGACCGTCACGCTCGCCCCCGTGGCGCTGTGGGGCGCGGTCCTGGTGGCCTTGCTGTTCGCCGTGCCCGTCGACTTCGTCCTCACCGTCTTTGTCGTCACGGTGGTGAACTTCGCGGGGTCGGCCGGCGACTACGTCCAGGCCGGCGCGCTGTGGCGGCTGCCCGCCTCCGCGCTCGTGCAGGACAACGGGCACGAGACGACGACGGTGGTGCCGGCCGGGCCGGCGGGCCGGTAGGTCCGGCACCGGCGGGTTCGCCGGCCCGGACCGCAGTAACGTTCAGCCCATGTCCGAGGCGAAACTTCACCACGTCAAGGTCGAGACCTTCGATGTGGCCGCGCACACGAACGTCGACCCGAAGGGCATCGTGCGGGAGGTGGAGGTGTACCGGGTCGAGCGGTGGGGCCTGTACATGGCGCGGCCCGCCGACCACCCGCAGTTCGGGTATCTCGAGTCGTGGCTGCTGCCGGACCTCGGCCTGCGCGCGTCGATCTTCCACTTCCGGCCCGGTTTCGAACGCGACCAGGACCGGTACGTCGACGTCGGCGAGTTCTGGTGCGAGGGGAACGTGTGGCACTCGCGCGACCACTACCTCGATCTCGTGGTGCGCACCGGCCGCGACACCGCCGTCGAGGACGTCGACGAACTGCTCGCCGCCGCGGCGGCGGGACTGCTGGATCCGGGGACCGCCGAGCGCGCGGTGCAGCGGGCGTTGCGGGCGGTGGACGGCATCGCCACGCACGGCCACGATCTCGATGCCTGGCTGGCCGCGCTGGCCATGCCGGTCAGCTGGCGCTGAGCGGGTCCCGCCTCGGTCCGGGCGTCAGGCCGACCAGCCGGTCTTCTCTGCCCACTCCCAGGCACGCGTGTAGGCGCCGTCGAACCAGGGGGCCTTCTCCCCGGCGTAGACGGCGGCGGCCTCGGCCGGGTCGTGCCGGGCGGCCGCGTCACGGGCCGCGGCCTGCTTGATCTCGGCGAATTCGGCGACGGCCTCGGGGTTCGCGCGCAACCAGTCCCGCAGCAGCAGGGCGAACTGCTGGCCGGGCCAGCCCTGCACCCGCAGATGCACGTACGCGGGCCGACCGGGGTCGGCGCTGCCGTGCAGGCGCGCGCCCCACACGGCCGGGTCGGTCTCGCCGCCGGCACCGTACGACGGCCGCGGGTCGTCGTGGTCGACGTGGGCGATGCGGGGGAATCCGGCGCCGGCGAGGGGGTCCTCGAGTGCGTCCGCCGCGGCGAGGTCCGGCACGGTGATCTGGAGGTCGAGCACATCGACGGCGGCCAGCCCGGGCACGGCGGTCGAGCCGATGTGGTCGATCCGCACGGCGCCGCCCCCGGCGGCGAGCGCGAGCCGGCCGATCAGCCGCTGCGCCTGCCGGTGCCAGTCCGGATTCGGGTCGCGGAGCACCGGCGCCGGCTGCACGGGGGTGCGGCTGCGCAGGTTCGCCTCGAACGGCACGAGCCGCTCGGTCCACAGGGCGCGCACGGCCGCCGCGAGGGCGTCCCGGTCGCCGTTGTTGTCCAGCCAGACGTCCGCGGCCGCGCGGCGCTGTTCGTCGGTGGCCTGGGCGGCGATGCGGGCACGCGCGTCGCCCTCGGGCATCGCACGCAGTTCGACCAGGCGGCGCAGGCGCTCGCCGGCGTCGGTGTGCACCACGGCGACGAGATGGAACGCGGGCGCCATGCCGCCCTCGACGAGGAGCGGGATGTCCTGGACGACGATGGCGTCGGCGGGTGCGGCGGCGACCAGTTCGGCGGTGCGCGCCCCCACCCGGGGATGGGTGATCGCGTTGAGCACCGCCCGCGCCTCGTCGCTGGCAAAGGCCTTGGCGGCCAACGCCGGTCGGTTCAGGGATCCGTCCGGCAGCAGGATGTCGTCACCGAAGGCCGCGGCGAGTTCGGCCAGGCCCTCGCTGCCCGGCGCGACGACTTCGCGGGCGATGGTGTCCGCGTCGACGAGCACCGCCCCCAGCGCGACGAGTTCGTGGGAGACGGTGGATTTGCCCGCTCCGATGCCTCCGGTCAGTCCGAGTCTCAGCACGTCGAACAGTGTCGCATCACCGATCCGGGTGCCGGACACCGGCCGGTCGTCACACTGCAGTCACAACGGGGTCACGGACTGGTCGCGACCTGGGATTTCGTCGGCAACACGCCCATCTCACCCGCCTCGCCTGCCCCAGTATCATCGGCGCGTCGGATATCGTCGGACCGAGCGTCCGACCATCGTCATTACCCGCCCCACTCGAAAAGGCACCGCATGCGATCCTCCCCTCAGCTGCCCGGTCGGCATCGCCTCGGCATGGAGAACGGTGTTCACTGCATCCTCATCCCCGAGGTCGCCGCCGCGCTCGCCGAGCACCGGCGTAACTGGTTCACCATGCTGCTCAGCAACGCCCGCCACAGCCAGGCGGCGATCCGCAAGCGCGCCGCCGAACTGCCGGCCCAGTGGGCCAGCACCCCGGCGGTGAGCTGAGCACCTCCGGCATCCGGTCGGCGCGACGCCGAAGGCCGCGGCCCCGCGCCTCGAGGAGCGGGGCCGCGGCCTTTTCCGGGGGGACCAGCGTCCGGTGCAGGCTGTCTGCCGGCGCGGAAAACGCGAGGGGCCCCGCACCGGCAGGTGCGGGGCCCCTCGCTCGAACGTGTCAGGCGTTGCCGGACAGCTTCTCGCGCAGCGCGGCGAGCTGCGCGTCGCTGGCCAGCGAACCACCGGTCGACTCGGCGGTGCCGGTCTCGGCACCCGTCTCCGACGAGTAGTTGGTGCCGGAGACACCCGCGGCAGCCTCGGCGGCCTCGTCGGCAGCCATCTTCTCGATCTGCGCGGTGTGCATCTTGTGGCGACGCTCGGCCTCCGCGTAGCGGGACTCCCACTCCTCACGCTGCTTCTCGAAGCCCTCGAGCCATTCGTTGGTCTCGGGGTCGAAGCCCTCGGGGAAGATGTAGTTGCCCTGCTCGTCGTAGCTGTCGGCCATGCCGTACTTCGACGGGTCGAACTCGGCGTTGTAGTCCTCGTTCGCCTGCTTCAGCGACAGCGAGATGCGGCGACGCTCCAGGTCGATGTCGATGACCTTGACCATCGCGTCGTCGCCCACGGCCACGACCTGGTCCGGAACCTCCACGTGGCGCTCGGCCAGCTCGGAGATGTGCACCAGGCCCTCGATGCCCTCCTCGACGCGGACGAACGCGCCGAACGGAACGAGCTTGGTGACCTTGCCCGGGACGATCTGACCGATCGCGTGGGTCCGGGCGAACTGACGCCACGGGTCTTCCTGGGTGGCCTTGAGCGAGAGCGACACGCGCTCCCGGTCGAGATCGACGTCGAGAACCTCGACCGTGACCTCGTTGCCGACCTCGACGACCTCGGACGGGTGGTCGATGTGCTTCCAGGACAGCTCGGAGACGTGCACCAGACCGTCGACCCCGCCCAGATCGACGAACGCGCCGAAGTTGACGATGGAGGACACGACGCCCTTGCGGACCTGGCCCTTCTGGAGCTGGTGCAGGAACTCGCTGCGGACCTCGGACTGGGTCTGCTCGAGCCAGGCGCGACGCGACAGGACCACGTTGTTGCGGTTCTTGTCGAGCTCGATGATCTTGGCCTCGATCTCCTTGCCGACGTACGGCTGCAGATCGCGGACGCGGCGCATCTCGACGAGCGACGCGGGCAGGAAGCCACGCAGGCCGATGTCGAGGATCAGGCCGCCCTTGACGACCTCGATGACGGTGCCCTTGACGGCCTCGTCCTTCTCCTTGAGCTCCTCGATCGTGCCCCACGCGCGCTCGTACTGCGCACGCTTCTTCGACAGGATCAGGCGGCCTTCCTTGTCCTCCTTGGTGAGAACCAGGGCCTCGACCTCGTCGCCGACGGAGACGACCTCGTTGGGGTCGACGTCGTGCTTGATGGAGAGCTCGCGGGACGGGATGACGCCTTCGGTCTTGTAACCGATGTCGAGCAGCACCTCGTCGCGATCAACCTTGACGATGGTGCCTTCCACGATGTCGCCATCGTTGAAGTACTTGATCGTGGCGTCGATGGCGGCGAGGAAATCCTCGGCGGAGCCGATGTCGTTGACGGCTACCTGCGGCGAGGTGACGGTGGTGGAGGGCATGTGTTGAGTTGCTCCGGACGGGTTGGTGTCGGTTGATGAAGTTCGGTCGGACAAGCGGACCGCGCGCCGCGCGAACGCCACGCACACTCCGCCGCGGGCGCCCGCGCCGGATCCTTATCGGGCCACGGGCGGACACTCGCGATCATCAGGCTACGCGTCCCGGTGCTAGCTGGGCAAACCCGGCCCGGGCGCGGCGGGCCCGCGGCTCTACGCTGAACGACATGTCCGACGACCGTCACGCCCACGCCCAGTCCGTCCTGGGAGCCACCCGCGCAGGTCGGGCCCGCCTCGGCACGCGGGACAGTGAGCGCGCGAGCCGCACCTGGTGGGACGCCGACGCCGCGGACTACCACCGCACCCACGGCGAGTTCCTCGGCGTGGACTCGGCGGAGGGCGAGTTCGTATGGTGCCCGGAGGGGCTGCACGAGGGCGACGTGCACCTGCTCGGCGACGTCGCCGGCAAGGACGTCCTCGAGCTCGGCTGCGGGTCGGCGCCGTGCGCCCGCTGGCTCGCGGGCCGGGGCGCCCGGGCGGTGGGTCTGGACATCTCCATGGGGATGCTCGCGCGCGGGCTGACCGCGATGGACCGCGGCGGGCCGCGGGTACCGCTCGTGCAGGCCGGCGCGGAGGACCTGCCCTTCCCGGACGCGAGCTTCGACATCGCGTGCTCGGCGTTCGGGGCGGTACCGTTCGTCGCCGACTCGGCGCGGGTCATGCGGGAGGTCGCGCGGGTGCTGCGCCCGGGCGGGATCTGGGTGTTCGCGGTCAACCACCCGATCCGCTGGATCTTCCCGGACGACCCCGGTGAGCGGGGACTGACCGCGATGCTGCCGTACTTCGACCGCACCCCGTACGTGGAGGTCGACGAGGCCGGCGTCCCCACCTACGTCGAGCATCACCGCACCGTCGGGGATCGGGTCCGAGAACTCGTCGCGGCCGGCCTCGAGGTACGCGACATCGTCGAACCCGAATGGCCGGAGGGGCTCGACCGCGAGTGGGGCCAGTGGAGCCCGCTGCGCGGGGAACTGTTCCCCGGCACCGCGATCTTCTGCAGCCGTAAACCGGACTGACCCGCCCGCGACCGCCCGCCCGGCCGATCACCCGTCCGGCCGATGCCCGGTCCCCGCCTGTGTCATGGTCGTGGGGTGACGCCCGCCGAGGACGACTCCGGCGCACCGCGAGCGCCCCGCGCCGATCACCGCGACCCGCCGCGGCACGGCGGCCGGTAGCTGCCCACCACGCGGCTCGACGCGTTCTCCGACGGCGTCTTCGCGATCGTGATCACCCTGCTCGTCCTCGAACTGGACGTACCCGACTCCGCAGCCCGGCTGCTCGAGGACCTGCGCGCCGAGTGGCCCTCCTTCCTGGGATACCTGGTCAGCTTCGCCTTCATCGGTGGTGTGTGGGTCGCCCGCAGCAACCTCACCCGGTTGCTGCGGGCGACCGACGGGGTCTTCCTGCGCCTGAATCTGCTGCGGTTGCTGTTCGTGACCGTCCTGCCGTTCACCACCAGCCTGATGGCGACCCACCTGTCCGACGCGGCGCGAAGGTCGGCCACGGTGGCGTTCGGCCTGAACCTGGCCCTGGCGATACTCATGAGCAACGTGCTGATCGCCTACGCCGTGCGCAACGCCGACCTGACCGACGAGGCGGGCCGGGCCGAACTGCCGGCGCTGGCCCGGGAACGATGGTCGGTGGCGGTACTCATGGCCGCATCGACCCTCCTGGCGGCGTTCCTGCCGCAGCTCGCGGTGGCGTTCTACCTCGCGGTGGCGGTGCTTCTGCTCGTCGAGCCGTTCCGGCTTCTCCGGGTGCCCCGGCACCGAGCAGGCACCGGGTCCGCGTGAACCGGCACCCGGGGGCCTTCGGCCCTTCTGGTCGCCGGAGCGGCCGCCTATGTTGGGCAGCAGGACGACCCGTCCCTCCCACAGACGGGAGACGACCGTGAGCGAGCCTGCGACCCCGGGGCAGGACGATGCCCTGCTGCTCTCGGTGGTCCGGGATCTGGTGGCCGAGAGGTACACGGTCGATCGCGCGGCCGGCACACGGCTCGACAGCGTCTTCGATCGTGATCTCGGGCTCGACAGTCTCGCGGTCACCGAGCTGATCTCCCGCGTCGAGGATGCGTTCGGGGTGAGCCTGGATCATGGGGTGCTCGGCACCGTGACCACCCCGCGTCAGCTGCTGACGGCGGTGCACCACGCACCCGCGCGGGAGCGCCGCCGGCCGGTGCCCGCGCGACGGGCGGCGCCCCCATGCACCGACCGGACGCCGGACGCGACCGCGACCCTGACCGAGGCGCTCTCGTGGCACGCCCGCACCCATCCGGATCGGGTCCACCTGCGCATTCTCACCGAGGGACACCAGAGCGAGATCAGCTACGGCGAGCTGCATTCCGCGGCTGCCACGGTGTCCGCCGCGCTGCTCGCCCACGATCTCCGGCCCGGTGACGCGGTCGGCCTCATGCTTCCCACCAGCCGGGACTACTTCACCACGTTCACCGGCGTGCTCCTGGCCGGGGGCGTCCCGGTACCGGTCTATCCGCCGGCGCGTCCCTCCCAGCTCGCCGAGCACCTCCGTCGGCAGGTGCACATTCTCGACAACGCACGGACCCGTGTGCTGGTCACCGACCCGGAGGCCGCCCGCCTGGCCCGGTTGACGCGCGGCCAGGTGGAGACGGTGCGCCACGTCCTGACCCCGGGCGACCTGGCCGGCTGCGGGGAGGCGACCGGCGGACCGCGCGGCGCCGGCGACATCGCCCTGTTGCAGTACACCTCCGGCAGCACCGGCGACCCCAAGGGCGTGACCCTGACCCACGCGAATCTGCTCGCCAACATCCGTGCGATGGGCAAGGCAGCCGAGGTCTCCACCTCCGACGTCTTCGTCAGCTGGCTGCCGCTCTACCACGACATGGGCCTGATCGGCGCCTGGTTGTCCGGCCTGTACTTCGGGGTGCCGCTGGCGGTGATGTCCCCGCTGGAGTTCCTCGCCCGCCCGGCGCAGTGGCTGTGGGCGATCCACACCCACCGCGGCACCCTGTCGGCGGCTCCGAACTTCGCCTACGAGTTGTGCCTGCGCCGAATCGCCGACGCCGACGTCGAGGGGCTCGACCTCGGCTCGCTGCGCATGCTGTTCAACGGCGCCGAAGCCGTGAACGCGGACACCGTGATCCGGTTCGGCGAGCGGTTCGCCGCCTACGGACTCCGCCGCGAGTCCCTGGCCCCGGTCTACGGGCTGGCCGAAGCATGTGTCGGCCTCACCTTCCCGCCCGTGGGACGGGGACCGGTGATCGATTCGGTCGCCCGCGAACGTTTCCTGCGCACCGGCCGGGCGGCCCCCGCCACCGACGAGGACCCGAACCCGCTGCGCTTCGTCGCCTGCGGCCGGCCGATCCCGGATCACCGGATCCGGGTGGTCGACTCGGCTGCGAACGTGCTCGGCGACCGGCGCGAGGGCCGGATCGAGTTCCGCGGCCCCTCGGCCACCGCGGGGTACTTCCGCAACCCGCAGGCGACCAAGGCGCTGTCCCGGCACGGCTGGCTCGACACCGGCGACCTCGGCTATCTCGACGACGGCGAACTCTACGTCACCGGCCGCATCAAGGACCTCGTCATCCGCGCGGGCCGCAACCTGCACCCGGAGGAGCTCGAGCGGGCGGTGGGCGAGATCCCGGGACTCCGGAAGGGCTGCGTGGCGGTCTTCGCGACCTCCGCGCAGACCGCCGGCACCGAACGCCTGGTCGTGCTGGCCGAGACGCGCGAGACCGAGACAGCCACCCTGGACCGGCTCCGGGAGCGCATCGTCGGGGTCTCCGTGGATCTGCTCGGAACACCGCCGGACGACATCGTGCTCGCCCCACCCGGAACGGTGCGCAAGACCTCGAGCGGCAAGATCCGGCGTTCCGCCACCCGGCAACGCTACGAGCAGGGCGACGTGCGGGCCCGTCCCCGGCCGGTGTGGTGGCAGCTGACCCGCTTCGCGGTCCGCGGCGCGATCCCGAGCCTGCGGCGGGCGGCGCAGCTCGTCCGGACCGGTGCGTTCGCCCTGTGGTGCTGGTCGATGGTCCTCGCGGTCGGCCTGCCGACCCTGATCGCCATGGCGGTGCTGCCCCGCCTCCCGGCGCGCCGCGCGGCCGCGCGCAGGGCCGCCCGCGGTCTCGCCCGCCTGACCCGCACCCCGGTGACCGCGCAAGGGGCCGAGCATCTCGTGCGGCTGCCGAACTGCGTAGTGGTCGCCAACCACGCCAGCTTCCTCGACGGCATCGCGTTGTCGACGATCCTGCCGGGCCGCTACACGTTCGTGGCCGGGGAGGTCTTCGAGCGCAAGCCGTTCATCGGTTTCCTCCTGCGGCGGATCGGTACGCGGTTCGTCGAACGGACCGAACGTGAGCAGAGCGTGGCCGACGCCGATCGGCTGGTCGAGGAGGCACGCGCCGGGGGCCGCCTGGTGGTGTTCCCCGAAGGCGCGCTGTCGCCGGTGCCCGGGCTCCGGTCCTTCCACCTGGGTGCGTTCGTGATCGCCGCACGGGCGGGTCTTCCGGTGGTCCCCGTCGCGATCACCGGCACCCGCGCGATGATGTGGCCCGATCACGGCAGGATCATCCACCGCGGAGCGATCCACCTCGTCGTCGGCGAGCCGATCCTCCCGTCCGGAGACGGCTGGGACGCGGCCGTCGCGCTGGAGCGCGCAGCGCGGGCCGTGATCGCCGAACACTGCGGAGAGCCCGACAGCGGCCGCTGAGGGGCCCGACCGCTAGAGCAGCTTGGACAGGAACGACTGGGTTCGTTCGTGCTGCGGATTGCGCAGCAGTTCCCTGGGAGCACCGGCTTCGACGACCACGCCGCCGTCCATGAACACCAGTTGGTCGGCGACCTCGCGGGCGAAGCCCATCTCGTGGGTGACCACCATCATCGTCATCCCGCCGGCGGCGAGGTCCCGCATCACCGCGAGAACCTCGCCGACGAGCTCGGGGTCCAGGGCGGAGGTGGGCTCGTCGAAGAGCATGAGCTTCGGCTCCATGGCCAGGGCGCGGGCGATGGCCACGCGCTGCTGCTGGCCGCCGGAGAGCTGGGCCGGGTAGGCGTCGGCCTTGGCCGCGAGCCCGACCTTGTCGAGCAGTTCCCGCCCCAGCGCGACGGCGTCGGCGCGGCGCATCTTCTTCACCAGCATCGGCGCCTCGATGACGTTCTCGAGGGCCGTGCGGTGCGGGAACAGGTTGAAGTGCTGGAACACCATGCCGATCTCGCGGCGCTGCTTGGCCGCCGCCCGCGGGCTCAGCTCGTAGAGCTTGCCCCCGCGTTCGGCGTAGCCGACGAAATGGCCGTCGACGTGCAGGCGGCCGGCGTCGATGTTCTCGAGGTGGTTGATGCAGCGCAGGAAGGTGGACTTACCGGAGCCGGAGGGCCCGATCAGGCATGCCACGGTGCCGTCGGGCACGTCGAGCGACATGCCGTTGAGCACCCGCAGGGCACCGTAGCTCTTGTAGACCCGGTCGGCCTGGACCATCGGTGTCATCGGCGTTCTCCTCCGGGGATGTCGGGTGCCTGCGCCGCGCCGGGCTCGACGGGGACGGGCTTGCCCTGCGCGTCGGCGAGAGCCTGCAACTGCCGCGCGGTGAGCTGGCGGCTCAGGCCCTTCGAGTAGTGCCGTTCCAGGAAGTACTGGCCCACCATGAGCAGGCTCGTGATGGCCAGGTACCACGTGGCGGCGACCAGCAGCAGCGGGATGGGCTGGAAGTTGGCGCCGGAGATGTCCCGGGCGCGGCCGTAGAGCTCGAGGCTGTACGGCACCGCCGCGACCAGCGAGGTGGTCTTGAGCATGCTGATGAGCTCGTTGCCCGTCGGCGGAATGATCACCCGCATCGCCTGCGGCAGGACGGTGCGGCGGATGGTCTGCGACCACGACATGCCGAGCGCCACCGAGGCCTCCGTCTGGCCTTCGGGGACCGAGCCGATCCCGGCGCGCACGATCTCGGCCATGTAGGCGGCCTCGTTCAGCCCGAGGCCGATCACGGCGAACAGGAAGGCGGCGTTGATGCCCTGCAGGTCGATGTGCACGAACTGGTGCACGAACGGGATGCCGAGGTCGAGCTGCTTGTAGATCGAGGGGAACAGACCCCAGAACACCAGCTGCACGTAGACGGGGGTGCCGCGGAAGATCCACAGATACACCCACGAGACGGTCTTGAGCACCGGGTTCGGTGACAGGCGCATGACCGCGAGGAGCACGCCGAGGAGCACGGCGAGCAGCATCGCCAGCACGGTCAGCTGCACGGTCTTCCAGGCCGCCTCGGTGATGCGGCGGTCGAACAGGTACTGCGCGTACACGTCCCAGCGGTACGCCTCGTTGGTGGCGGCGCCGTAGAGGAACAGCGCCAGCAGCACGGCGACGACGATGCCGGCGATCCAGCGGCCGGGCCGGCGCAGCGGCACGGCCTTGATGGTTTCCGGTTCGGTCTGCGGTTCCGGTCCGGTGACGGATGTCGAGCGGTCGCTCATCGCACCCCTTTCGCTCAGCTCGTCGCCGCGTTGATCTGCGCGGTGTCGATGGTTCCTTCTTCCATGCCCCACCGCTGCGCGATGCGCGCGTAGACGCCGGAGTCGATGAGGTGCTGCATCGCCTGCTGCAGCACGGGTCCGAGGGGCGAGCCCTTCGCGACGACGAAGCCGTAGGGGGCGGCGTCGAACACGGCTCCGGCGGTTTCGAGCCGGCCGTCGCTACGGGCGATTGCGTACGCGGTGATCGGCGAGTCGGCCGAGAGGGCGTCGACACGGCCGAGGATGAGGGCGTTGGTGGCCTCGTCCTGGCTGTCGTACTTGACCTTGTCGATCGGCGGTTTGCCGGCGGCGACGCACGCCTCGCTCTTGGCGGGCACCTCGTCGATGTCCTCGTAGGTGGTGGTCTGCACCGCGACCCGCAACCCGCAGGCGTTGTCGGGGTCGACGTCGTCGCCGACGCGCTGGGCCCATTGCACGCCGGCGCTGTAGTAGGTGACGAAGTCGACGGACTGTTCGCGTTCCTCGGTGTCGGTGAACGACGACGAACCCATGTCGAACGTGCCGGCCTGGACTGCGGGGATGATGCGGTCGAAGTCGGATTCGCTGAACACCGGACGGACGCTGAGGACGTCGCCGAGGGCGTCGACGAGTTCGACCGCGAAACCGACGATGCGCCCGTCGTCGTCCTTGAACTCGTTCGGGGCGTACGGCACGTTGACGCCCACCTTCAGCTCGCCGGTCGCCGCGACGGGCGCCGGCAGCTGGTCGGCGATCGCCTCGACCCGTTCGGCGCCGACCGGTTCGCCGGGCGGCACGGTCGACTCGGTGTTGACGACGCAGCCGGACAGGACCGCGGCCGTCAGCAACGTCCCGAGCAGCCCCGCGACGAGGCGTCGGCGGCCGGTCGGTCCGGTAGGTGCTGGTTCGTCCACAACCGCACAGTATCCATCGGCGGGCCCGGATTACGGAATCCGCGCCGGACGGCCCTCGGTGTCGACGGCCGCACCTGCCTACCGGTCGCCGGCGGCGACCGGTACGTAGTTGCCGAGGTCGGCGACGACGCCGAGCTCGAGCCGGAACGCGGCCGGGTCGAACCCCCGGCGTGCGTGGCTCTCCTGCAGGGCCGCCCGGGCCCGCTGCAGTGCCGAGTGGTCCGCCCAGCGCACCACGGTGACGATGTTGTATTCGCTCGGGCCGGAGCACAGTTCGACGACGTCGTCGCCGTGGAACCCGGGCTGGGTACGCAGCTCGCGGTGCGTCTCGTGGACCGCGGCGAGGAAGGTCTCCCGTGCGGCCGCGGGCACGGAGAACTTGTCGATGCGCAGGATCTCGGTCGTCATGGCGGCCACGGTAGGACCTCGAGCCGACTCGAGGTCAAGAGCTGCGAGCTCAGCGGCGACGAGTGCGGGCGACGACGGCCTCGGTGAATTCGGCGGTCGAAGCGAGGCCGCCGAGATCCGCGGTGGCCACGCCCGCCTCGACGGTCGCGTCGACGGCGTGCTCGATCCGGCGGGCCGCGGCGGCGAACTCCGGCAGGTCGTGGGCGGTGCCGAGCCGGTCGAGGAGCATCGCGGCGGACAGGATCAGTGCCGTGGGATTGGCGCGGTTGCGGCCGGCGATGTCCGGGGCGGCGCCGTGTGCGGCCTGCGCCATGGCCTGGGTGTCGGATGCGTTGATCGACGCCGCGGTGCCGAGCGAGCCGGACAGTTCGCCCGCGAGGTCGGAGAGGATGTCGCCGAACATGTTCTCGGTGACGACGACGTCGTAGTCGGCACCGTGGCGGACGAGGTGGGCGGCCATGGCGTCGACGTGCTCGTCGTCCACCGTCACCGACGGATACTGTGCGCCGATCTCGCGGCAGACGTCCCGGAACAGGCCGGTGGTCAGGGACAGGACGTTGGCCTTGTGCACGATCGTGACGCGGCGGCGGCGACGGGTGGCGAGCCGGAAGGCCGTGTGGGCGATGCGTTCGCAGGCCGCCCGGGTGACGACGCCGACGGCGAGCGCGACGTCGGGGGTGGGCATGAATTCGCCGCTGCCGACGACCATGTTGCGGTCCGCGTAGAGCCCTTCGGTGTTCTCCCGCACGATGACGAGATCCATGCGCGGGGACACGGCGCGGACACCGGGCAGGGCGCGGGCGGGACGGATGTTGGCGTACAGATCGAACCGCTTGCGGATCTGTCCGCCCGGGGTGAGCTGCGCGCGGAACGGGTCGGGATAGGCGGCGCTGTCGTGCGGTCCGAGGATCCACGAGTTCAGGCCCGCGAGTGCGTCGAGGGTGGATTCGGGGGTGGGTGTGCCGTGGGTGGCGATCGCATCGGCGCCGAGCGGCAGCGGCACCCAGTCGATCTCCGGGCCGTGCACGGCGGCGACGGCGGCGTCGACCACCCGGCGGGCGGCCGGGACGATCTCGTGACCGATCCCGTCTCCTTCGAGCAGTCCGATGCGGTGCGGGGCGGGGATTGCGACGGCGTCGGTCATGCGGCAATCATTACCCACCATGGTGCAGTCGGTGGAACTGCTCCTCGACGACCGTCTGGATCAGGCGGTCCGCGAGGAATGGTCGCGGTTGCTGGACGTGGGACTGTCCAGTCAGGCCCGCAATCGGTCCGAGTCGAACCGCCCGCACATCACGCTCGCGGTCGCCGCGTCGATTCCGCCGGGCGTGGAAGGGGCGATGCGGGAGCAGATCACGGGCGAGCCGTTGCCGGTGCGGCTCGGGGGGATGGTGCTGTTCGGCTCGCGTACCGCGACGGTGGCGCGGCTGGTGGTGCCCACGGCCGAACTGCTCGAGCTGCAACGGATGGTGTTCGCGCTGATCGACGGTTGTCCGGGTGTCCCGGCGCACATCCGGCCCGGCGAGTGGACCCCGCACGTGACCCTGGCCCGCCGGGTGCCGCCCGGCCGGCTCGGATCGGCGCTGACGGCGACCCGAGCGGGCACCCGGGAGCTGACGGGCGTGTCGGCCGGCATCCGGCGGTGGGACGGCGAGGCGCGACGCGAGTGGCGGGTGGTGTGACGCCGCGCCGCCGCGGCCCGGTGCCGGGTCAGACGCGGTAGTCGCCGAACTGGGTTTCCTCGCGGTGGGTATCGGGCGTCCGGCCGGCCAGCGCCAGGGCGTCGAGCGCCACGAACACGACGAGGACGAACAGGAGGACGGTCATGGTCTCAGCCTGGTCCCCGGACCGACCCGCCGACAGCGGCAGAAACGACACGTATCGTCGATTTCCGGCCAACCTGGTGGCAGACTGGGCGGCATGCTGACGACGGTGGTCGTGCCGCTGCTGCCCCGCACCGAGGCCTTCGAACTCGGCGTCGCCTGCGAGGTGTTCGGCTTCGACCGATCCGACGACGGGCTGCCCGTGTACGACTTCAGCCTCGTCGCGGGCAGCCCCCGCCCGGTCACCACCCGGTTCGGGTACACGATCGACGTCCCCTACGATCTCGATCGCCTCGACGACGCGGATCTGATCGTGATTCCCGCCGGCGGCACCGGAATCGCCGACCTGGACGAGTCGTTCGTGTGCGGCGTCGCCGACGAGATCGCCGACCTGCAGCCGCTGTTCGCCAAGCTGCGGGCGGCGGTGGACCGTGGCACGCGGGTCGCGAGCCTGTGCACGGGAGCGTTCGTGCTGGGCGCCGCCGGCCTGCTCGACGATCGCCGCTGCACCACCCACTGGCGCCACGCCCCGCGGCTGGCCGAACGCTTCCCGGCCGCGAAGGTCGATCCGGACGTGCTCTACGTCGACGACGACCCGGTGTTCACGAGTGCCGGCACCGCCGCCGGAATCGACCTGTGCCTGCACATCGTCCGCAAGGAACAGGGCTCCGACGTGGCCAACGGCATCGCGCGCCGGATGGTGGTCCCGCCGCACCGCGACGGCGGGCAGGCCCAGTACGTCGCCATGCCGCTGCCCACGGCACCCGCCGAGACACTCGCACCCCTGCTCGACTGGATGACCGAGCACCTCGACGAGGATCTGCCCGTGGCGGCGCTCGCCGCGAAGGCGCACATGTCCGCGCGGACCTTCGCGCGGCGGTTCCTGGCCGAGACCGGGACGACGCCCGCCCGCTGGCTGCGCGATCAACGGGTCCTCGCGGCCCAACGGTTGCTCGAGACCACCGACCTGCCCGTCGACGTCATCGCCGACCGCGTCGGCTTCGGGACGGCCGCGGTCCTGCGGCAGCACTTCCTGCGCCTGCGCCGCACCACCCCGCACAGCTACCGTCGCACCTTCCGCACCGAACCCGCCCGCGTGCGGTGACCCACCGGGTGCCCACGGACGCGCTCGGAGCCGGCGCAGCAGGTATCGACGGGGGTATCGACGGGCAGAACGGGTACCCGCGGGAAGAAACGGTCGCGACACGACGTTGACGCGATCAGTACCCGACCGAAAGGATCCCCGTGGCCACCCAGACTCTCACGCAGCAGAACTTCGACGACATCATCACCGGTAACGACGTGGTTCTCGTCGACTTCTGGGCATCGTGGTGCGGGCCGTGCCGCTCCTTCGCCCCCACCTTCGAGTCGTCGTCGGAAAAGCATCCGGATGTCGTGCACGCCAAGGTGGACACCGAGGCCGAACAGGGCATCGCGGCGGCGGCGAACATCCGGTCCATCCCGACGATCATGGCGTTCCGCGAAGGCGTCCTCGTGTTCAACCAGGCCGGCGCCCTGCCCCCGGCCGCGCTCGAGGACCTCGTGACCCAGGTCAAGGCCCTCGACATGGATGAGGTGCGCCGCCAGATCGCCGAACAGAACCAGAAGCAGGGCTGAGCGACCCCGGGTGCGCACGTCCCGCCGCGACAGGGCGACGGGACGTGCGCACCGCCGTGTCGGGGTCAGTGCGCGGCGGCGTCCCAGCTGCGCCCGAAGCCGACCGAGACGTCCAGCGGAACCGACAGGTCGATGACCGAGGCCATCTTGTCCCGCACCAGCTGCTGCACCTGTTCGCGCTCGTCGGCGGTCACCTCGAGCACCAGTTCGTCGTGCACCTGCAGGAGCATGCGCGACCGCAACCCGGCCCCGCGCAGCGCCGCCTGCACGTCGATCATCGCGACCTTGATGATGTCGGCGGCGGTGCCCTGGATCGGGGCGTTGAGCGCGGCCCGCTCGGCGACCTCCCGGCGCTGACGGTTGTCGCTGTTCAGGTCCGGCAGGTAGCGCCTGCGGCCGTAGAGGGTGGAGGTGTAGCCGTCCTTGCGGGCCTGCTCGACGACGGCGTGCAGGTAGTCGCGCACGCCGCCGAAGCGGTTGAAGTAGGCCTCCATCTGTTCGCGGGCCTCTTCGGTGGAGATCTTCAGCTGCTGCGCCAGCCCGTACGCGCTGAGCCCGTAGGCCAGCCCGTACGACATCGCCTTGACCCGTCGCCGCAGCTCCGGAGTGACCTCCTCGATCGGCACCCCGAACGCCCGGGAACCGACGAAGCTGTGCAGGTCCTCGCCGGTGTTGAACGCCTCGATCAGGCCCTCGTCGCCGGAGAGGTGCGCCATGATCCGCATCTCGATCTGGCTGTAGTCCGCGGTGAGCAGCAGGTCGTAGCCGGGGCCGACGACGAACGCGTCGCGGATGTGCCGGCCCGCCTCCGTGCGCACCGGGATGTTCTGCAGGTTCGGCTCGGTCGAGGACAACCGGCCGGTGGCGGCCACGGTCTGGTTGAAGGTGGTGTGGATCCGGCCGTCGTCGGCGATGGACTTGACCAGGCCGTCGACCGTGGTCTTCATCTTCATCGCTTCCCGGTGCGCGAGCAGGTGCTCGAGGAACGGGTGCCCGGTCTGCTCGAACAGATTCTGCAGCGCCTCGGCGTCGGTGGTGTAGCCGGTCTTGGTCTTCTTCGTCTTCGGCATCCCCAGCTCGTCGAACAACACCACCTGCAGTTGCTTCGGTGAGCCGAGGTTGATCTGCTTGCCGATCACGTCGTAGGCGGCCGACGCCGCGGCGGCGACGTCCGCGGCGAAGCCGGACTGCAGGTCGTCCAACCGTCCGGCCTCGACCGCGATTCCGGTCGTCTCGAGGTCGGCGAGCACACCCAGCAGGGGCAGTTCCATGTCGGTCAGCAGGGCGGTGGACTCGATCCCCTCGAGCTCGGTGTCCAGGGCCGCGGCGAGGTCCACCACCGCCCGGGCCCGCAGAATCGCCGCCTCCGCGGCCTTCGCGTCGGCGGCGTCGGCGTCGTCGAGCAGCGAGAGCTGCTGCTCCCCCGACTCCTCCACCCGAAGCTCCCGCTTGAGGTAGCGCAGGGACAGGTCGTCGAGGTTGAAGGTGCGCTGACCGGGACGCACGAGGTAGGCGGCGAGGGCGGTGTCGCTGGTGACCCCGGCCAGCGTCCACCCGCGGCCCCGCAGTGCGTGCAGGGCCGCCTTCGCCTCGTGCAGCGCCTTGGGCACGGCCGCGTCGGCCAGCCAGGCGGCGAGCGCCGCCTCGTCCTCGGGCGTGAGGGTGGTGGTGCTCACGTACGCGCCCTCACCGTCGGCCGCGGCGATCGCCACGGCCGTGGCGTCGCCGCCGTACGGGATGCAGGAACCGAGCACCGCCATGCCGTGCCGCACGCCCGGCACGGCGTGCGCGGCGAGCCATCCGGCGAGCGTGCCCGGCTCGAGCACGCCGCCGCGCACCTCGAAGCCCTCCTCGGCCTCCGGCTCGACCGAGCTGAGGGTCGCGAACAGCCGGTCGCGCAGCACCTTGAACTCGAGGTCGTCGAACAGCCGGTGGATGCGGTCACGGTCCCAGGGGGTCAGGGCCAGCTGATCGGGGGTGTAGGGCAGGGCCATGTCCCGCACCATCTCAGTGAGCTGACGGTTGAGCAGCACGCTGGACAGGTGTGCGCGCAGGGCGTCACCGGTCTTCCCGCGGACCTCGTCGACGCGGTCGACGAGCTCGGTGAGGCTGCCGAACTCGCGGATCCATTTGGCGGCGGTCTTCTCCCCCACCCCCGGGATCGAGGGCAGGTTGTCGCTCGGATCCCCGCGCAGCGCCGCGAAGTCGGGGTACTGCTGCGGGGTCAGGCCGTACTTCTCCTCCACCGCCCCGGGCGTGAACCGGGTCAGGTCCGACACCCCGCGCCGAGGATAGAGGACGGTCACGTCGTCGGTGACCAACTGCAGCGAGTCCCGGTCGCCGGTGACGACGAGCACCCGGTACCCCTGGGCGGCGGCCTGCGTGGCCAGGGTCGCGATGATGTCGTCGGCCTCGTAGCCGGGCTCGGCCATCACCGGGATGCCCAGCGCCTCGAGCACGTCCTTGGTGATGTCGACCTGACCGCGGAACTCGTCGGGCGCCGAGCTGCGATTGGCCTTGTACTCGGGGTACGCCGCCGCCCGGAACGTGTCGCGGTTGACGTCGAAGGCCGCGGCGACGTGGGTGGGCTGCTCGTCGCGCAGCAGGTTGATGAGCATGGAGGTGAACCCGTACACCGCGTTGGTGGTCTGGCCGCTGTGGGTCTTGAAGTTCTCCGCCGGCAGGGCGTAGAACGCGCGGAACGCCAGGGAATGCCCGTCGAGCAGCAACAGGGTCGGTCGGTCGCCGGCGGTGGCGGCGGCGGGCGCGGAGGAGGTGGATGCACGAGTCACGGTTCCTCAGTCTAGGGACCGGCTCGGACAACCCGGGCCCCTCCGCGACCGTGCGCTCGGCGCGGCACCCGAAACAGAACAGATACGCGGCGGAAATCGCAGAGCCCCGTGGAAAGCGGTTGCAGCCGCTAAAGTCCGGTTCCACGACGCCGGTCCCCCGGCGCCGCGCTCGACGACCCGACGTGATCCGGAGGACCTGCGTGGCCCCATCCGTGCCGCTCCGGGGGCGACCACCGATACCTCGGCTCGCCCCGACGCTCCTGCTCCTGCTCGTCGCACTCGCGCTCGCCGGTGTCGGAGCCGGGGCGGCCTCCGCGCAGGAACCCACCCCACCCCCGGCGCCGACCACCACCGCGCCGCAGCCGAGCGAGGAGGTGCGGGTCAGCGGCAGTCTCAACAACGCCGGGCAGCGCCTCGGCGGGGTCACGGTCCGGGCCCGCGACGCCGCGGGCGCCGAGGTCGCCCGGGCCACCTCGGCGCCCGACGGGCGCTGGCAGATGACCGTACCCCCCGGCACCTACACGTTCGAGGTGGACGAGCAGTCCCTTCCCGAGGGGGTGAGCGTGCAGGCCGCCGTGCAGCGCGACGTCGCCGCCGGCCGGGCGAACACGGTCATCTTCTCGTTCGGCGAGTCGCGGTCCGGGTTCGCCACCTCGGGGTGGGAGACGCTGATCCGCACCGTCGTCGACGGACTGCGGTTCGGCCTCGTGATCGCGATCGCCGGGGTCGGGCTGAGCCTGATCTTCGGAACCACCGGCCTGACGAACTTCGCGCACGGCGAGCTCGTGACCCTCGGCGCGGTGGCCGCGTGGATCTTCAACGTCAGCCTGGGTATCCAGTTGATCCCCGCGACGCTGCTCGCGATCGTGGTGGGCATCGTCATCGGCCTGCTCAACAACGGGCTGATCTGGGCGCCCCTGCGGCGCCGGCGCACCGGCCTCATCGCACAGCTGGTCGTGTCCATCGGCCTGGCGATCTCGCTGCGCTACCTGATCCTCGCGCTGTTCTCCGACCGGGCCGAGGCGTTCGCCGACTATCAGGGCCAGCGCCAGCTGGAATGGGGTCCGATCGCGATCACCCCGGTGAACCTGGCCTGCATCGTGGTCAGCCTCGTCGTGCTGGTCGGGGTGGCCCTGCTCATCCAGCGCACCCGCATCGGCAAGGCGATGCGGGCGGTGGCCGACAACCGGGATCTGGCGGCCGCCTCCGGCATCGACGTCGAACGCGTCGTCCGGTTCGTGTGGGCCCTCGGCGGTGGGCTGGCCGCCCTGGGCGGCGTGCTCTTCGGCCTGTCCGAGCTCGGGGGCCGCGTGCAGTGGGAGATGGGTTTCAAGCTGCTGCTGCTGATGTTCGCCGGGATCACCCTCGGCGGCCTCGGCACCGCGTACGGGGCGTTGCTCGGCTGCGTCATCGTGGGCCTGCTGGTGCAGTTGTCGACGCTGGTCATCAACCCCGACCTGAAGTACATCGGCGGCCTGCTCGTGCTGATCCTCATCCTCGTCGTCCGGCCCCAGGGCATCCTGGGCAGCCGGGCAAGGGTCGGGTGACCGCCGTGGACATCGCTGCCGTTCTCCAGGTTTCCTTCGCCCAGTTGATCGGGCCGTCGGCGATCTTCTACGCGCTGCTGGCCATCGGGCTGAACCTGCACTTCGGGTACGCCGGACTGCTCAACTTCGGCCAGATCGGGTTCGCCCTGCTCGGCGGGTACGGCGTCGGGATCATGACCGTCACCTACGACCAGCCGCTGTGGCTCGGCATCCTCGTGGGCCTGGCCGCCTCGGCCCTGCTGGCCCTGGTGCTGGGCATCCCCACGCTGCGGCTGCGCGCCGACTACCTCGCCATCGTCACCATCGCCGCCTCCGAGATCCTGCGGCTGGTGTTCCGGTCCACCGCCTCGGATCCGGTGACCGGCTCGACGAACGGCCTGTTCGGGTTCGCCGGGCCGTTCACGCAGCTCAGCCCGTTCGACTCCGGGCGGCAGTACTCGCTGCTCGGGATGCGGTTCTACGGCGACGACCTGTGGGCGATGGTCGTGGGCTGGACCCTGGTGCTGCTGCTGTGCGGGCTGGTGTATCTGCTCAGCCACAGCCCGTGGGGCCGGGTCCTCAAGGCCGTCCGCGAGGACGAGGACGCCGCCCGATCGCTCGGCAAGAACGTGTTCGTGTACAAGATGCAGGCGCTGGTGCTCGGCGGCATGATCGGCGGGCTCGGCGGCGTCTTCAACGCGCTGCAGACCAAGTCGATCAACCCCGACTTCTACTCCACCGCGCAGACGTTCTTCGCCTTCGGCGCCCTGATCCTCGGTGGCGCCGCCACCGTGTTCGGTCCCGTGCTCGGCGCGATGCTGTTCTGGTTCCTGCTCACCGTTCCCGATGCCCTGCTACGCCAGTCCATCTCGGGCCCGGACCCGCTGCTGGCCCTGTCCGAGCAGCAGGTCGGGGCGATGCGCTACATCCTCCTCGGTGTGCTCATCGCAGTCATGATGGTGTTCCGGCCCCAGGGCATCCTCGGCAACAAGCGGGAGGTGCAGCTCGATGCCTGACGCGACCCTCTCCGCGGCGCAGCGCTCCGCGCTGTTCGACTCCGTGGCACGCGAGCCCGGCGCGGCCAAACCGGATCCGATCCTCGTGGTGGACGGGCTCTCCCGCACCTTCGGCGGCCTCAGAGCGGTCGACGTGGCGCACCTCGAGATTCAGCGGGGGTGCATCACCGGGCTGATCGGGCCGAACGGCGCAGGCAAGACCACGCTGTTCAACCTGCTCACCGGCTTCGACCGCCCCGACACGGGGACCTGGAGCATGGACGGAATGCCGCTCGGCGGCCTGCACCCGCACCAGCTGGCGCGCCGCGGGATCGTGCGGACGTTCCAGCTGACCAAGGCGCTGTCGAAGATGACGGTGCTCGACAACGTGCGGCTCGGCGCGACGGGCCAGCGCGGGGAACGGATGCTCGGTGCGCTGCTGCCGTGGATGTGGCACCGGCAGGAACGCGCCGTCACCGAGCGGGCTCGCGAACTGCTGGCGCGGTTCGCCCTGGACGCGAAGGCCGACGACCTGGCCGGCTCCCTGTCCGGCGGGCAGCGCAAGCTCCTCGAGATGGCGCGGGCCCTGATGACCGAGCCGACGGTGGTGATGCTCGACGAGCCGATGGCCGGAGTCAATCCCGCGCTGACGCAGAGCCTCCTCGGGCACATCAAGGCCCTGCGCGACGACGGGATGACCGTCGTGTTCGTCGAACACGACATGGACGTCATCCGCGACATCTCCGACTGGGTGGTGGTGATGGCCCAGGGCTCGGTGATCGCCGAGGCCCCGCCGGACCAGCTGTCCTCGAGTCCGGCCGTCGTCGACGCCTACCTGGGCAGCCACCACGACCAGGCGCTCGAGTTCGACGACGAGGGCAACCCCGTCGGCGCCACGGCCGCGCTCGCCGTGGCGATCGAGGAGGCCGAGGCCCACACCCTCGAGTCCGGCGGCGACCTGTCCGAACCGAGCGCCACCGTCCTCGCCGACATGCCCGGCGCGGCCGGGCAGCCCGAGACCGGTACCGAGCCTCCGACGCAGGAGAAGCCGTGAGCGAGACGCCCTCCCCCAGCCCGGCGCAGATGACCGCGGCCGAGCGCGCGGCCACTCCCGAGGAGCACGCCCGTCTCGCCGAGGGGGCGCTGGTGCGCGCCGACGACATCGTCGCCGGGTACTTCCCCGGTGTCGACATCCTGCGCGGCTGCAACTTCTTCCTCCGCGACGGCGAGATCGTCGGCATCATCGGACCCAACGGCGCCGGCAAGTCGACCCTGCTCAAGGCGCTGTTCGGGTTGATCCCGGTGCGCCGCGGCACGGTGACGCTGCGCGGCGACGACATCACCGCCGCGCCCGCGCACGTACTGGTGCGCAAGGGTCTCGGCTACGTGCCGCAGACCCGTAACGTGTTCCCGTCACTGACCATCGAGGAGAACCTCGAGATGGGAATCTACTTGCGGCCCAAGAAGTTCGAGGAACGTTTCGCGTTCGTCGCGGAGCTGTTCCCGCTCCTCGGTGAGCGCCGCAAGGTCAAGGCCGGTGCCCTGTCCGGCGGTGAGCGGCAGATGGTGGCGATGGGCCGGGCGCTGATGATGGATCCGTCCGTGCTGCTGCTCGACGAGCCGTCGGCGGGCCTGTCGCCGATGTTCCAGGACGAGGTGTTCATCCGCTGCAAGAAGATCAACGCCGCGGGGGTGTCGATCATCATGGTCGAGCAGAACGCGCGACGGTGCCTGCAGATCTGCGACCGCGGCTACGTGCTCGACCAGGGCCGCAACGCGTATACCGACACCGGGCCGAATCTCATGCACGACCCGAAGGTCGTCGAGCTGTACCTCGGGACGCTCGCGGGCAGCCAGGAGAAGAAGCGCAGCTGACGGGTGGACGACGGACGGGGCCGGGAACCGATCGGTTCCCGGCCCCGTCCGCGGGGTCGTCGCTACTCACCGACCACGATGTAGTCCTCGGTGGTGAGCCTGTTGTCCGGCCCGAACACCAGGTGCCCGTAGGACCCGATGCCGGGCTCGCCGGCGTCGGTGAAGTTGAGCCGGCCGGTGACACCGTCGTAGTCGATGTCCTGGCCCCCGCGCAGCAGATCCAGGCACTGCTGGTAGCTGGTGCACGTCGTGCCGTCCTTGGTGACGCTGTTGATGTTCGCGGCGATGTCCACCCCGGCGGTGGAGCCGGCCTGTTCCGCGGCGAGCGCCGAGATCACCACGGCGTCGTACGATTCGCCGGCATAGTTGAAGTCGATCAGCGCGGGATCGATGGCCTTGAGCCGATTCTGGAAGTCCGGGCCGACGTCCGTGAGCGGAGTGGTGCCGCGCATCGTGTCGACCAGCCCGGGCGCGACGGCCTCACCGAGGGCGTTGCCCATGTTTCCGTCCACGCCGTAGACGAGCATGCCGTCGGACGGCCCGATACCCACCTCGTGCATGCGGGTGAGGATCTTCGCGGACTCCTCGAACCCGATGATCGCCACGGCGTCGGGGCCGAAGTTCTTGATCTGGTCGACCTCGGCGTTGAACGACTGCGCGTTGGGGTCGTAGATGATCTTCTGGACCTGGTCCTCCGGCACGCCGGCCTCGACGAGGTTGTTCTGGGTGTTGGTGGCCAGGCCGGTGCCGTACGGGTCGTTGAGCGCGATGATCGACACCCGCTGGGCACCGTCGTCCGAGATCAGCTGCGCCAGGGCCTGCGCCTGCAGCACGTCGGTGGGGGCGGTGCGGAAGTACAGCCCCTTGTCGGGATAGCAGACGAACTGGTCGGAGGTGTTCGCCGGCGAGAACATCACCACCCCGGCGCTGGCGATCTTGTCGAGCACCTTCAGCGACACCGACGACGAGGCCGCCCCCACGATCACCTGCGTTCCCGCCGCGAGTTCCCGGTCCACCGTGGAGTTCGCGGTGTCGGTCGTGGTGTCGCCCGAGTCGCCGGTGATCAGCTCCACCGGCTGGCTCAGCACACCGCCGGCGGCGTTCACGTCGTCCACCGCGAGCCGCACCGCCGCCACCTCCGGGGGCCCGAGGAAGGCGAGGCTGCCGGTCTCGGGAAGCAGGGTGCCGATCTTCAGCGGGGTCGTCACCGGCGTGGCACCGGCGGTCGCCTGCGCGGGTTCGCAGTCGGTGGTCACGGTCGTCGCGGACGCCGCGCTGTCACCGGAACCGCCCGCGGCGGAATCGTCGCTGTCCGAGCTACAACCCGCGAGGGCGAGAGACGCTGCTCCGAACACCGCAGCGGCGCGGACGAAGGTCCGTCTGGCCATCCAACTCTCCTTCGATCGGCATGCACACCGTCCCGGATGCGTCACCGGGACGTGGCCAGAAACCTATCCGTCCCGCGCCGTCCGTGAACCCGGGCGAAATCCTTGTGACGCGACCGTTATCGAAGAATTAACGCCGGTGTGACGGGGAGCTCCGTCATCCCGCCGCGGCACCACCCAGCGTCTCGATGACCACCTCGGCGACGTGCTTCATCGTGGTGCGCCGATCCATTGCCGCCCGCTGGATCCAGCGGAACGCCTCCGGCTCCGTCATCGCATGCTTGTCCATGAGCAGGCCCTTGGCTCGGTCGACGAGCTTGCGGGTCTCGAACCGCTCGGTCAGCCCCGCCACCTCGCGCTCGAGTTCACGGATCTCCGCGAACCGGCTCGCCGCCACTTCGATGGCCGGAACGAGATCGGACTTGGAGAACGGCTTGACGAGATACGCCATGGCGCCGGCGTCCCGGGCACGTTCGACAAGCTCGCGCTGACTGAACGCCGTGAGGATGACCACAGGCGCGATGCGGCGGGCGGCGATCTCCGAGGCGGCGTCGATGCCGTCGCGCCGGGGCATCTTCACGTCCATGATGACCAGGTCGGGCTTCAGCTCCTCCGCCAGCTCGACCGCCCGCTGCCCGTCGCCGGCCTCACCGACGACCTCGTAGCCTTCCTCGCGGAGCATCTCCACCAGATCGAGCCTGATCAGCGCCTCGTCCTCGGCCACTACGACGCGCCGCGGCTGAGCGGGATTCTCGTGCGGGGCGGCTGTCATCGTCGGCCATCTCCTGTCGCTCGGGCGGCCCCCGCGGAGGGGGTGGAACGTTAGAAGGGTACCGGTGGTCGACGGCAGTTACCGATCTTCTACAGTGGTCTCCGCACGACGCCCCCGTATCCCAATTGGCAGAGGAAACGGATTCAAAACCCGTACAGTGTCAGTTCGAGTCTGACCGGGGGCACCCACAGTGCGCCGCCTCATCGGAGCGGCGCCCCGAGCGACCCGCGGGTCCCCGCCCCGTCGCCCTCTCGACCGGTGCGCCGCGCCGACGTCCGGGAACGCTGGTAAGGTGCCGATTTCGGTTGCGCCGGCCGGTGTTCCGGTCGGGACCACCGCCGACCGTTCCCGGGCCCTGCGGAACGCGGATCGAGATCGGAGAAGGCATGGGACGCGCCCTTCCCGTCGTGGCGGCCTGCGCGGCTGCGCTGCTCGCCCCGGCTCCGGGTGCGGCCGCGCACGTGCCGGACGATCGGATCGTGCTGCGCCCGGGCGACGGCATCACCTTCACCGCCGCCGATCCCGCGCCGGGTTGGTGCTCGGTCGCCGCGGTCGGCCACGACCGCGCAGGGCGGCTCGTCGCCATCACCGCCGGCCACTGCCGGCAGACCGGCTCGGCGGCCGTGTGGAAGGCCGGCGAGCAGAGCCGCGGGCCTGTCGGCACCGAGACCTCCGTCCACAGCCCCGGGTCGGTGGACTGGCTCGGAATACCGACCGACGCGGTGCCGGACTATGCGGTGCTCCAGCTCGACGAGACGAGGGTACGCGGCTCGAACACCTCGGCGCCGGACGCCGACGGCGAGGTCGTGGTGCTCGAGTCGATCGGCTCGCTGCCGGACGGCGACCAGGACATCGGCAGGCACTGCGCGGCCGGGCACACGACCGGGATCGCGTGCGGGCCCGCCCCGCTCGTCGACACGCTGGACGTCGCGGGCACCCGCGACGTGCTGGTGAACCCGAACTCGGTCAACTCGTGGCTCGTGATGCAGCAGGGCGACTCCGGCGGCCCGCTGGCCCGCACCGACACCCACGAGTGGCTCGGCCTCGCGGTCGGATACCGGCCGAACGACGTGCGCTTCGCGGTGTACCAGCGGGCCGACCGGATCATCGAGGACCTGGACGCCCGGGGCGGGATCGGCGCGGGATTCACGCTCGTGTGCACCCCGTGACGAGTCAGGTCGTCGCCTCCGCGGACGTCGTCGCCGTGCCTGCGCCGGCGGCGGTCGGCGTCCCGGGGCGGTGCGTCGCGGCCGCGGCACCGCGGTGGTTGTGCTCGGTGACCACTACCTGGCCCGCGGCGATGGCCACCGCCACCGGCCACTCGATCAGATCCAGCGCCACCAGCGCCGCCAGCCCGGCGAAGTAGGCGAGCTGGTCGGGCCGTGGGATCCCGACTCGGCCGACGAGGGGCAGGTGCACGGCGAAGCGTTCGGCGTCGCGGGCGAGCCGCGCCATCGTTCGGTGGGATTCCCAGAAGGACTGTTCGTCGGCCATTCTTTCCTCGCTCGTCAACTTCGGTTCACCTGACGTCCCTACCGTCGGGGGCATGTCGAACCCGATGGCCGCCGTGGGCCCGGATGCGGTGGTCGGCGCCGTGGTCCGGCTGCTCACTCCCCCGCTGTGCGAGCTGTACGCCGTGTTGATGCGCGCCGGCGTGGTGGTCGTGGTCGACGACTGACACCACCGGCCGAACTAGCTCGTCGCCACGGGGGGAGTCTTCCGTGCCGGCTGCGCCGTCGGTGCGGGTGCGGTGACCGCCCCGGGGGCGGCGGCGGTCGCGCCGGGACGCGCCGGGCCGGGGCGGGGCGCGAGGAGCCGGACGGCGAGCGCGCCTCCGCCGACGGCGACGACGACCGGCCATTCCACGAGCCCGGTGAGCCCGAGCGCCGCGAGGGTCAGCGCCGCCGCCGGGGTGGAGCCGGAGCCGCTGCTCACACCGGAGCGGGCGCCGTCGAGCGCACCGCGCACGCTGCCGACGAGCCCGCCGACAGCGGCGCCGCCGACGGCTCCCGCGGCGCTGGTGGTGGCGTACGCGGTGCGGGTGACCAGGTGGCCGGTGGTGTCCAGTAGCTGCATGGCACGTCCCTGCTCTGCTTTCGGTCGCCAGCGTGCGCGGGGTCTCGGCGGGACGGTGGCGCGGGGGTCTGCGGCGAGCTCGGCGCCTCGAGGAGCCGTCGTTCCCGGGGCACGGCGGCCGTGACGGTCGGACTCGCCCCTACTGTAGTCCCGATGTCGGCGAGAGCCGAGCGGTCGGCGCCGACGTTTTCCCGGAAGCGCCACCGGCATCCCGGGACTCGAGCACCGATGTCACCACCTCCCCGATCGCCGGCAGCCGGAGCGCGGCGGTCGGTGCGACGGCGGCGGCCACGGTGGCCGCCGCAGCGCACCCGAGTGCCTGCGTCCATCCGACCGGACCGACCGGCACGCAGCCCAGCAGCCCGCTGACCCCCGGCGTGCTGATCAGTGCGGCCATGGCGGCGAGCGAGCCGAGGACGGTGGCGACGACGAGGGGGCTGCGGGACTCGAGCAGTGTCTGCCCGAGCTGAGCGCCGACGAGCGCGACGAGCGCCACGGTCGACGCGCGCGGGTTCGAGCCCGTGACCCTGGCCATCGCCCACGCCGCGGTGGCCGCGGCCGCGGTCGTGGCGCCGCGGGCGGCCATGGCGTGCAGCAGCACCGACTCGTCGGGCCGGGGCGCGGGGCCGGAGCCGTCGGTGCGGGGGGTGCTGACGGCGAGGGCCGCCGCGGGCAGCGCGTCGGTGAGCATGTTCACCAGCAGCAGCTGGCGGGCATTGAGCGGCGAGCGGCCGGTGATCAGGCTACCGAGCAGCGCGAAGGCGACTTCGCCCGCGTTGCCGCCGAGCAGGACCGACACGGCGGCCTGGACCCGCTGCCACAGCACGCGGCCCTCGTCGAGCGCGTCGAGCAGGCCCGCGACGCGGCCCTCGAGCAGCACGACGTCGGCCGCGCCGCGCGCGGGGTCGCTGCCGCGGGAGGCCACGCCGATGCCGACGCTCGCGGCCCGGATCGCGGCGGCGTCGTTGGCGCCGTCACCGACCATGGCGCACACGTGTCCGGTGTGCTCGAGGGCCTGTACGATCTGCACCTTGTGCTCGGGGGACATCCGGGCGAAGACGAGGCGCTCCTCCACGGCTCGTTCCCGTTCGGTGTGCGAGAGTCCGTCCCATTCGGCACCGCTGAGCACCTGATCCGTCGTGACGGGCAGGCCCAGTTCGCCGGCGATCGCGACGGCGGTCACCGGATGGTCGCCGGTGACGAGCCGGACGGCGACGCCCTGCTCGAGCAGCGCGGGCAGCAGTCCGGCCGCGTCGGCCCGCGGTGTGTCGGACAGCCCGATGAGGCCGACGTGCCGCAGCCCGTTTCCGGACAGCTCCGCGAGGGCGTCGGGATCGTCTGCCGCCCCAGCGGTTTCGGCATCGGTCAGGTCGCGCTGTCCCACGGCGATGACCCGCAGTCCGTCGGCGGCCAGGGCGTGCACCCGCTCGCGGACGTCGGGATGGTCGTCGCCGTAGGCGCCGAGCATCATCTCCGGCGCACCCTTGACCGCGAGGCGGTTTCCGGCGATCGCAGCCGCGTAGGCCCGGCCGGACCGGAACGGCAGGTGGGCCGTCCGTTCGGCGGCCCGGTCCGCGACGGCGGCGGCGTGCGCGGACTCGACGATCGCGACGTCGGTGGCGTGCTCGGGTGGTCCCCCGTTTGCCGGAATGCCGGTGCGGGCGGCGCAGGCCAGCACGTCCTCCCGGGTGAAGCCGGGGGCGGGTTCGACCGCCGCGACCCGCAGGCGGTTCTCGCTGAGTGTGCCCGTCTTGTCGAAGCAGACGACGTCGACCCGGCTGAGGGCCTCGATCGAGCGGGGCGCCCGCACGAGGGTCGAGCGCTTGGTGAGCCGGCGGGCGGACGCGACCTGCGCGAGGGTGGCCACGAGCGTCAGCCCTTCCGGCACGGCCGCGACGGTGACCGCGACCCCGCTGGTCACCGCCGCGCGGACCCCGGTGCCGCGGAGCAGGCCCAGCGCGGCGACGAGGACGCCGCCGCCGAGGCTGACGGGCAGCGCCCGGCGGGTGAGGGTGCTCAGCCGTGCCTGCAGGCCCACCTCCCGGACCCGCGCGGGCGCCATCGCGGTGGCGCGACGGGTCTCGGTGGCCCCGCCCACCGCCGTCACGACCGTCACCGCGGTGCCGGTGAGCACGGTGGTGCCCGCGTAGAGCATGCAGGCGCGTTCGGCCAGCGGGGCCCCCGGCGTCGAGTCGCTCTGCTTGACGACCGGGAGCGACTCCCCGGTCAGTGCCGACTCGTCGACCTCGACCCCGTCGGCGTGGAGGATGCGCCCGTCCGCGGGCACGACCTCGCCGGGACGGACCTCGACGACGTGCCCGGGACGCAGCCGGGCCGCGGGGACTCCGACGTATCGCCTGCCGCCGCGTGGTCCGGCGACGCGGCGCGCGGGCGGATCCTGCACCGCCAGAAGCCTTTTCAGAAGTCGCTCGGCACGCAGGCGCTGGGCGGCCGAGATCGCGGCGTTGAGCAGCAACACCGATCCCACGAGCACGGCGTCGAGCGGCGAACCGAGCACCGCACTCGCCGCGGAACCGGTGGCGAGGACGGGGGTCAGCGGGTCGGACAGCTCGGTGCGTACCGCACGGGTGAAGTCGACGGCGGAGCCGACCGGGCGGGTGCCGACCCGCCGCACCACCCGCACCGCCCGCGTGCGGGTCCGCACCCGCCAGCCGGAATCCTCCGCGGGCAAGAACAACTCGTCCGGCGACGGCGCGGGGAGGAGCGCGCACACCTCGGCCACCGACAGCGCATGCCAGTCGTGGGCCGAACGCGGTGGCGGCAGCGGCGCGGCGAGCGCGGTGCGGGCCGCCGACGTTCCGGCCCACAGCCCGGCCGCGGCACCGGCGGTGACCGATTCCGGACCGGTGCCCGGCACACCGGGCAACATGAGCAGCGCTCCGAGGGCGGAGGCGTCGCGGGCGATCTCCACGCCGCGCCGGCTCGCGGTCCGGGCGGCCGGGAGCGCGTGCAGGATCCGCCACGCACCGGTGAGGTCGCGGACCATCAGGTCCGCCGGCCAGGGCGGCCGGCTGCCATCGCGCAGGACACCGATGCCCACGTCGGCCAGGGCGAGGGCCTGCGCCGCCTCGGCGGTGAGGACCACGACGGTGCCGCCGCCGCGCTGCAACCTCTCGACGATGCCGAGCAGTGCGGCGTCCATCGACTCGACGAGAGGTTCGAGGCGATCGAATCCGTTCCGCAGGGAGCCCGCCCCCTCGTCCTCGACGGAGACCACGACGATCCCGGCGCGCCGGGCGGCGGCGAGCACGGCGGACGCGTAGCGGTCGTGGACGGGACCGATCAGCACCCGCGCGTCGGCGGGAAGGTGCCCGGGCACGTCCGGCACGGCGGAGACGGGGTGCCAGCCGGGGGTGAGGACGCCGCGTTCGACCGCCGTCCGCGCCCGGTCCCACACCACGCTGCGGTCGCGGTCGGGCACGCCGTTCAGGCGCGTCACCGCGAGCCCGGGGGTGTACAGGGCGCGGGGGTCGACGACGATCGCGTCGACCCGGTCGAGGCGGCGCAGCACGGCCGGTCGCAGGGTCAGCACGCCGCGGGCGGCGAGCCCGCGCGCGAGGGTGGCGGCGAAGGATTCCCGCGCGGTGCGGGTGGCCTTGGGGACGGCGACGAGCGCCGCGGAACCGGCGGTGGTGGGTCGGCCGGTCAGGAGCCCGGCCGCCGCCGCGCCGGCGAGGCCGGCCCAGCCGGCACGGTCGGTGTAGCGCTCGACCGGACCGGCCGGGGGTTCGGTGGGACGGACCGGCCGGCGCGGGCAGCGGGCCGTGGCCGCGTGGGGGGCGAGGTCCGGTTCGAAGTCGCGCCAGGCGCGCCGCATCGCCAATGTCTCGCCCACGAGGACGGTCCGGGTGGCGGCCTCGACGGCGGAGGAGGCAGGCGAGAGGGTCAGGGTGTGCAGCACGGAGGTCCCGGCGGCCAGCAGCAGGTCGGCCCTGCCGGGGCCGAGCGCGGACTCGACGAGAGCGCGGATCCGCGGGTGGTAGTCCGACACCAGGACCGGAGCGGCTGCGCCGCCGTGCAGGCGCGGCAGGCGCAGGTAGCGCCCCGCCGCGGTCAGCGCCAGTCCGGTGCCGGCGGTCGCCGCGGACACGCCCCGCCGGACGAGCAGGACGTCGTCGCCCGGCAGCTCGTGCGGAACACCGCGGGGTGCGGTTGCGGCGCCCTCCGCTTCGGCGTGTTCGACGAGGCGCCGGAGCGTGCCGGCCGTCGGTCCGGCCGGGTCCGTGGACACCACGAGACGGCACCAGGGGCGGTGCAGTTCGGCTGTGGCCACGCCCGGTGTGTCCCGGATCGCGGCGAGCACCCGGTCGCCGAGCGCCTCCCCGTCCGGGCCGTCGAGGCCGCGGACCTCGATCCACGTTCGGGCACCGTTCGCTGCGCAGCGCCGGGCGGGGCGGCCGCCGGCCGCCTCCCGGGCGACGTCCGCGACGAGCTGGACAACGGCCGCGGGGGCGGGGGCCGCGGCGGCGGTGACGGGTGCGCGCAGCAGGGCCGCCCCCACGCCGGCCGCCGTGGCGGCGCCGACGATCGCGGTGTCGAGGGCGACGCCGGCACCGGCGGCCGCCACCCGCACGCCGGCCCGCAGGGCGGATCCGGGAAGGGCCACGAGGGTGGCGACCGAACCGCGCGGACGCCGCCGGTAGGAAGTGCTGTGGTGCATGGTGTCCTCCTCGGCTGCCGCACGAGCATCCCGGCTCGGGACCGGACACCGGGTGCCGACGCTCGGACATGCCCGCCGGCAGTCGCCGGCATCGAGGTCACCGCGCTTTCAGCGTAGTTCCGCCGTCGGGCGGTGGACACGTCTCGGGGTGATTCGCCCGGTGACCTCGCGTGGAGCTCAGCGGACGCTCTCGGTGACCGTCCAGCGACCCTCCCCCTGCAGTTCGAGCACCCGATCGTGGAAGCTGTCGAGGGTGCTGCGGTGCCCGACGCTGACGAGGACGCTGTCCGGCAGCGCCTCGCGCACGGTGCGATAGAGCGCGTGCTCGAGTCCCTCGTCGACGGCGGCGGTGGCCTCGTCGAGGAACACGGTCCGCGGCCGGGCCAGCAGCACCCGCGCGAACCCGAGGCGCTGCTGCTCCCCGGGGGACAACACGCGCGCCCAGTCGGTGTCGTCGTCGAGGCGTTCCCTCAGGTGCCCGAGGTGCACGCGTTCGAGCACCTCGCCGAGTTCCGCGTCGTCCCGTACGGGCGGACGAGGATACGACAGCGCTTCGCGCAGCGTCCCGAGCGGCACATACGGGTCCTGGGACAGGAACAGCGCGTCGCCGTCCGGGCGCGCGATCCGACCGTGGGCGTACGGCCAGAGCCCGGCGAGGGAGCGCAGCAGCGTCGTCTTGCCGCTGCCGGACGCGCCGCGGACGAGCAGCGCCTCGCCGGGGGACACGTGGATGTCGAGGCCGGTCACGAGCGGCCGGCCGGCCGGGGTCCGCACGTCGAGACCGCGCAGGTCGAGGGTGTCACCCTGCTCGGTCGCGACGAGGACGGGCAGCTTCGCGGACTGGTCGGTGGCGTCGACCAGGCCGTTGAGACGGATGGTGGTCGCCCGGAACGCGGCGAAGTCGTCGTAGGACTCGCGGAAGAAGGACAGCGATTCGTGGACCTGACCGAAGGCGTTGCCGGTCTGCATCACGTCACCGAGGGTGACCTGACCGGCGAACAGCCGCGGCCCCTGGATGAGAAACGGGAAGATCACCGCGATCTGGTTGACGGTCAGGTTGAAGCCGTCGAACTTCAGGATCCGGAACACGATGCGCCACCAGTTGCGGATCACCGCGGCGAATCGGCCCAGCAGGCCACCCCGCTCGACGTTCTCGCCGCGGTAGAAGGCGATGTTCTCGCCGTACTCGCGGACGCGGACCAGGGCGTAGCGGTAGGTGGCGCCGAGCTTCTCGTTGAGGAAGTTCAGCCGGATCAGCGGCCGGCCGATCCAGAACGCCACCGCGGTGGTGACCAGCACGTAGATGTAGACCAGGAACACCATTCCGCGGGGGATCTCGGTGCCGAACACGGTGATCGGGCCCGACAGGTCCCACAGGATGCCGGTGAAGCTGACGATGGACAGCACCGCGGTGACCGCCCCCATCGACAGGACGCGGGTGGTGGTGACGAAATCGGTGACGTCGACCTGGATGCGCTGGTCGGGGTTGTCCACCGGCTTGTCCACGAACCGGTCCCGGTAGAACGCCCCGGTGTCGAGCCAGGTGTCGACGAGCCGGTTGTTCAACTGGGTGCGCCAGTGGATGTCGAGGGTCTGACCGAGCAGGTACGCGACCAGGCTGCGCGCCACGTGGATGGTGGCGAGCACGGCGAAGACCCGCATGAACCGCCAGAACGCGGCCTCGTCGAGGTCCTGGATCGCGGTGTAGAAGTCGTTGTACCAGTACGAGAACAGCACGTTCATCCGCACCGCGAAGACGGTGAACAGCAGAACCAGGGCCACGAGTCCGAGCGGGCCGAGGCCCCGACGCGGATCGAAGTAGGGCCACGCGATGCGCCACCACTGCCGTCCCCAGTGGGTCGTTCGCGCGAGCAGCGCCACCACGACGACGAACACCACCGTTGTGATCACATACGCCTTCAGCGTCCACCAGACGCTGTCGACGAGCACACTTCCCCATTCCATCCGTCGCCGCTCCCGTCTCCCGCGCGATCGCGCGGTCCATGCGAGAGATTGTGGACCCCGCCCCGGGGTGCGCGACGCCGATTCCGCGACCGATCGTGGGGCTGCCCCCGCGGCGGAGCCGGTGGCCGGCGCGCGCCGGGCACCGGACCGCTGCTTCGTCACGGGTTCTGCGGGTATCCGACGGTCATGGAGGTTCTGGGCATTCTCATTCTCGTCGGGGTGGTCGTCTACGTGGTGGTCCAGCGTCGCAGGAGCGGGCCACGGAGGTGACCACGGCTCGGCCGGGCTCGCCGTGCGGTCGAGCCCGGCTGGGCCGTGCCCGCAGGACGGAACGATCCGCGGGTGCACACGAACGTCGCCGGTCCTCGCTCCTGGCGGCGAGGACCGGCGACGGGTCGGTGGGTGGCTGTCAGCGGGTGCCGGGCACGGTGCGGTGCGTCGTGGTCCGGCGGGTGAGCAGGAAGCCGAGGGCGATCATGGCGGCCCCGAGCACGAAGTGCAGCCAGTCGTCGGCGGAGTTGACCGGCACGAAGTTCGCCGAGCTGTCCTTGTCGATCACCAGTCCGTAGAGCCACAGCACCAGGTAGATGATGCCGCCGCCGATGAGGTAGGACCGAGCGGCACCGACCGTGCGGGCCATCGCGACGCCTGCCACACCGAAGAGCAGATGCACGATGTTGTGGAGGATGGAGACCTCGAAGATCCCGAGCAGCAGCGCCCCGGACTCGTGCCCGGCGAACGTCATGGTGTCGTAGTTGGTCGTGATTCCGGGAACGAACCCGAGAATGCCGACGAGGAGGAACACCACACCGACAGCGAGGGCGGCTGTCTGCACCGGTGTCCGGGTCATAGTTCGTCCTGCGTGCTCGGCCATGGCCGGCTCCTTTCGTTCGAACAGGTGACCGGAGCGGAGTGGCTGCGGCTGCCGGAGAGATACCTCCGTGGGCGTTCGTGAAACCTTGCCCGCGAGGATTTTCGTGGGACGGCGACGGGCCGTGCGTGCTGCCGATAGGAACGGTCACCGGTCCCGGGTCATCGGCCCCGGCCGCGGGTCGGTTCCGGCGGGGGTGAGCTGGGCGACCAGTCGGGCAGCGACGTCGCGCAGCTTGACGTTCTCGTGCTGGGACTGGCGCACCAGCACGGCGAAGGCCTCCTCGGCGGTCAGACCGCGCGCGGCCATGACGATCCCGACGGCGTGGTCGATGGTCGGACGCGAGCGCAGGGCCCGATCGAGTTGCGTGATCTCCGCCCGGGCCCGGGCACAGCGACGGGCCTGCCGCAGTGCGGTCTCCACGGCCGTCGTGAACACCTCCACCAGCGTCTCGTCCAGAGAATCGAACCCGTGGTCGTGTTCGCTGTAGAGGTTGAACGATCCGGCCGTCTCGTCGTCGATCCGCAGCGGCGCGGCCAGCGAACTCGCCGTCCCGAACCGTTCCGCGCGCTCGGCGAACGCCGGCCAGCGTCGCCGCATCTCGGCGCGGTCCGCGCGCACCACCTGGCCGGTCCGCACGGCGTCGAGGCCCGGGCCGGCGCCGGCGAGGTACTGGGCGTGGTCGAGTTCGTAGAGCAGCGGATTGCTGCAGGCCTCCGTCTCGGGGCGGCCGCCCCGCAGGACCGTCACCCCCGCCATGCCGGTCTCGGGCACGATCTTCACGACGTTGCCGACGAGCAGGTGCAGCAGCTCGGGCAACTCGTCGCCCTCGTCGAGCGCGGCGGACAGCCTGCGCAGCGCCACGACGATCTCCCCGACTCGTCCACACAGTGGATCGTTCCCGGCCATGTCCCCGTCCACGACTGCATCCCCGTCGGTCGTTCTTCTCACAGAATGCACCCGGTGAGACCGGCCGGGCACAGTTCTCGGGTCATCTGGTGCGGCCTCACCGCCCGAGGCGCTGCGCCAGGTATCCGACCAGGCCGTCGAGGGTGCTCAGGTGCGCGTAGTCCGCCTCGGGGATGTCCACCCCGAGCGACGAACGCAGTCCGATCAGCACGTTCAGCCAGTCCATCGAGTCGAGGTCGACCTGCTGGCGCAGCGGCCGGTCCCCCGCCAGTTCGATGTCCTCGATCTCGGGGGCGACGTCGGCGATCGCGGCGACGACGGCGGCGCGGATGTCGGCACGGGCGGTCTCGCCGGTATTGGTCTCGTCGGTGGTCACGATCTCACCTCACAGTCGTTCCGGGTGCTGGAGCAGTTCAGCGATCTCGGCCAGGAACAGGGCGCCACGCCGGCCGTCGCTGACCCGGTGGTCCGCGGCGAGGGTCGCGGTGACCACCGGGACGGGCCGCACCGCGTCGCCGTCGACCCACGGGCGCCGGGTCGGCTTGCCGAAACCGACCAGTGCGACCTGCGGCGGGTAGATCACCCCGTACACCGAGTCCACGCTTTCCTCCCCCAGGTTGGTCACGGTGACGGTGGGGTCGGACATCTCCGAGCTGCGCAGCGAGCCCGCCCGGGCGCGCTTGACGAGGTCGGCGAGGGCCGCCATGAGCTCGGGCAGGGCGAGGTCGGCGACGTCGTGGATCGCCGGGGCGATCAGCCCGCCCTGGCGCAGGGAGACCGCCACCCCCACGTGCGCGGCCGGGGCCGGGTGGAACTCGCCGTCGGTCCAGAATCCGCTCATTTCGGGGTACCGGCGGGTGGCCAGGGCGACCGCCTTGAGCAGCAGCGCCGCAAGCAGGACGCGCTCGGTGACCGGGCGTTGCGCGTTGTACTCGGTGAGCCAGTCGAGGGCCCGCGCGAGCGGGATCTGTTCCGACAGGTAGTAGTGCGGAATCTCCCGCTTGGAACGTCCCATCGCGGACGCGATGGCGCGGCGCATCTCGGCGGCCTTGTCGATCGGGGCCCTGGCCGGTGCCGCCGCGGCGGCAGCTCGTGCCGGCGCCGGCGCGGCGCCCGCACGAGCCGCCGCCCGATCGACGTCCTCGATCGTCACCGACTCCCAGGGTCCGGTGCCGGTCACGGTGTCGAGGTCCACGCCCAGCTGCCGGGCCTGCCGGCGGGCGGCCGGCGAGACCCGCCGCCGCGCGGCCGGGGCGGCCGGAGCGGGCGCCGGCGGCGCCTCGGTGACGGGGGCGGCGCCGCCGGCCGCGGCGACGGGGGCCACCACCGGGGCCTCGGCGACGGGCGGAGCGTCCTCCCCGGGCTCGAGCAGGGTTGCCATCACCGCGCCGACCGGCAGCGTGACACCCGGTTCCGCGACCAACCGGTGGACGACCCCGTCCCGCCAGATCTCGACCTCCACCTCGGCCTTGGCGGTGTCCACCGAGGCGATCACCTGGCCGCGCTCGACCGTGTCCCCGGGCGCGACGCGCCATTCGGTCAGGGTGCCCTCGTCCATGTCGGCGCCGAGGGACGGCAGGGTGAACTCGAACACGTCGCCTCCTCAGCTCTCGCCCATCAGGGCCTGCACGGCGGCGACGATCTTCTCCGGCTGGGGAATCGCCGCCTGCTCCAGGTGCCGGGCGTAGGGCACCGGCACCTCCTCGCTGCACACCCGCGCCACGGGTGCGTCGAGGTCGTAGAACGCCTCCTCGGCGATCCGGGCGGTCACCTCCGCGGAGAGGCCGACGCTGCGCCAGCCCTCGTCGACGACCACCACCCGGTGGGTGCGACGGACGGAGTCCACGACGGTGGCCGTGTCCAGCGGGCGCAGCACCCGCAGGTCGACGACCTCGGCCTCGATTCCGCTGCCCGCCAGGGTTTCCGCCGCGACGAGGGACTTGCCGACGGTGCCGCCGTAGGCGACGAGGGTCACGTCGCCGCCCGGCCGGAGCACCCGCGCGCTGTCGATGTCGACCGGTTCGTCGGGGTCGATGTCGGCGGTGGTGTTGTAGAGCAGTGCGTGCTCGAACACGACGACCGGGTCCGGATCCGCGAGAGCGGGGGCGAGCATGCCGCGGGCGTCCCGCACGGTCGCCGGGGCCAGCACCCGGATGCCGGGGATGTGCGCGTACCACGCCTCGAGGCTGTGCGAATGCTGCGCGGCCAGCTGCCGCCCGGCGCCGGTGGCCATGCGGATCACGATCGGCACGGAGAACTGGCCGCCGGACATGTGGCGCAGTGCGGCGGCGGTGTTCACGATCTGATCGAGGGCCAGCAGGCTGAAGTTGACGGTCATGATCTCGACGATCGGCCGCATCCCGCCGAGCGCCGCACCGATGCCCGCACCGACGAAGCCCAGCTCGGACAGCGGGGTGTCGCGGATGCGTTCGGGTCCGAACTCGTCGAGCAGGCCCTTGGTCACGGCGTACGTGCCGCCGTATCGCCCGATGTCCTCGCCCATGAGGAACACCCGCGGATCGGTGCTCAGGGCGTCGTGCAGCGCGGCGCGCAGGGCCTCGCGGTAGCTGAGTTTCACGGTGCCTCCCCGGCCGGTGTGGTCACGTCGCGGAGCAGGTCGGACTCCGGCTCCCAGGTGCCGGCCTCGGCGAAGGCGACGGCGTCGTCGACCTCGGCCACGGCCTGGGCGTCGAGCTGCCGGAACTGTTCCTCGGTGAGCAGAGTCAGCGCCTTCAGCCGCGCCGAGAACGTGTGGATGGGGCCGCGTTCCTTCCACCGTTCGACCTCGGCCTTGTCGCGGTAGAGCTCGGGGTCGAACATCGAGTGGGCACGGAATCGGTAGGTCTGGAACTCGAGGAACATCGGTCCGCCCGTGCTGCGGACGTGGGAGACCCCGGCCCGGGCCGTCTCGTGGACGGCGAGCACGTCCATCCCGTCCGTCCGGAGTGTGGGCACCCCGAACGCGGCGGCCTTGGCGCACAGGTCGGTCTGCGACTCGGACCGGGCCAGGGCGGTGCCCATGGCGTACAGGTTGTTCTCGCAGCAGAACAGCACCGGCAGCTGCCACAGGGCCGCGAGGTTGAGCGCCTCGTGGAACGCGCCCTCGGCCATCGCCCCCTCACCGAAGAAGCACGCGGTGACCCGCGGGATCTTCTGCATCTTGTCGGCCAGCGCGAGGCCCACCGCCAGCGGCAGGCCCCCGCCGACGATCGCGTTGCCGCCGTAGAAGCGGGTCGCGGCGTCGAACAGGTGCATCGAGCCGCCGCGCCCGCGGGAGCAGCCTTCCTGCTTGCCGAACATCTCCGCCATGATCGCGTTCATGGACAGCCCGTGGATCAGGGCGTGCCCGTGCTCACGGTAGGTGCCCACGACCGTGTCGCCCGGGTCGAGCGCGTGCAGCGCGCCGACCGCCACGGCCTCCTCCCCCACGTACAGGTGCAGGAATCCGCGGATCTTGCCGGCGCCGTAGAGTTCGGCGGCCTTCTCCTCCATCCGGCGGATGCGCAGCATGTCGGCCAGCAGCGCGAGCGCGAAGTCGCGGTCGTAGGGGAATCCGGCGGCGCCCCCGCCGGCCTGCTCGGTGTCGCTGGTCATCCGGCCACCTCCGGGGTCTCGAGCGTCGACGTGTCGCCTTCCGCGAGGCCGAGTTCGCGGGCCTTGAGCAGCCGGCGCAGGGTCTTGCCGCTGCGGGTGTGCGGCAGCGAGTCGACGAACGTGAGTTCCTTGGGGGCGACGGCCGCACCGAGCCGGACGCGGGCGTGCCCGATCAGCTTGCGGCGCAACGCGTCGTCGGGTTCGACGCCGCGCTCGAGGACGACGAACGCCTTCACCCGTTCGCCGAGGATCTCGTCCGGCACACCGATCACGGCGGCTTCGAGGACGGCCGGGTGTTCGGCGAGCGCGCTCTCGACCTCGAACGGTCCGATGAGATGGCCGGCGGACTTGATCACGTCGTCGGCGCGGCCGACGAACCAGAAGTATCCGTCGGCGTCGCGGCGCGCGAGGTCCCCGGTGAGGTAGAGATCGCCGGCGAAGCACTTGCGGTAGCGCTCGTCCTGGTTCAGGTAGCCACGGAACATCGACGGCCAGCCCGCCCGCAGCGCCAGTTCACCCTCGGTGTCGGCGGCGGTGACCTCGTGCACCGTGCCGTCCTCGTCGCGGCGGACGATCCGGGCGTCGACGCCGGGCAGGGGCCGGCCCATCGATCCGGGCTTGATGTCGAACGCCGGCGTGTTGGCGATCATGATGCCGCCGGTCTCGGTCTGCCACCAGTTGTCGTGGATGGGCAGCCCCAGCACCTCGGTGCCCCACCACACGGCGTCGGGTGCCAACGGCTCGCCGACGCTGGCGACGAACCGCAGGTTCGGGAACCGGTAGCGTCCCGCGACCTCGGGTCCGGCGCGCATGAGCATCCGGATGGCGGTGGGGGCGGTGTACCACACGCTGATCTGCTGGTCCTGCAGGATCCGGTACCACCGTTCGGCGTCGAACTCGGCTTCGTCGACGATCGAGGTGACGCCGTGCAGCAGCGGCGCGACGATGCCGTACGACGTGCCCGTCACCCAGCCGGGATCGGCGGTGCACCAGTAGATGTCGTCGGGATGCAGGTCGAGGGCGTAGCGGCCGGTGGCGTAGTGGGTGACGACGGCGCCGTGCACGTGCAGCGCCCCCTTGGGGGTGCCGGTGGTGCCGCTCGTGAAGTGCAGCAACGACGGGTCGCCGGCGGTGGTGGGTGTGGGATCGGCGGCCGGCTCGGCGGCGTCGAGCAGGGCCCGTAGGTCGAGGGTGCCGGGAACGTCGGTGGCGGCGGCTTCGTCGTCGCCGACGAGCAGCACGTGCTCGAGGGTCGGCACCCGGTCGCGCACCCCCGCGACGCGCCGGTGGTACAGCGCCTCCGTGGTCACCAATACCTGTGCGGAGCCGAGTTCGAGGCGGGTGAGCAGGGGTTCGGGACCGAAGGCCGAGAACAGCGGGGTGACGACCGTGCCGTTGCGCAGGGCACCGAGGACGGCGATGTACAGCTCGGGGATCCGGCCGGAGAACACGAACAGCCGGTCGCCCTTGCCGATTCCGAGGTCGCGCAGGACGCGGGTGAAGCGGCGGACGCGGTCTGCGAGGTCGCCGTACGACAACTCCGTGACGTCGATACGGCCCGTCGCGTCACCGGCACCGAGGAACCGGAGGGCGGGACGGTCCCGCAGCGGGCCGTCGGCGTGCCGGTCGACCGCCGACCAGGCGATGTTGCACCCCCCGCCCGGGGGCCCGGCACCTGCGCCGCCGCCTCGTCCCACGTGAACCGGGCACAGGTGGCCTCGTAGTCCGACAGGTTCGGCGGGACCCGCAGGTCGTCGGCCGTCTTGCGGATCACCGCGTCGCTGCTGGTCGTCACGGCCGCTCCCTCCGGTGCAGATCGCGTCGAGCCGATCATGCGCCGCCCGGAACGGCCGGCATAGGGGCATTGGTCCCTCGGGCATCCGCCGCACGGGCGTGCGGGTGCTGCCGCGGACCCGCACGGACACGACGGGGAGCCCTCCGGGCCTTCGACCGTCCCGCGTTGCCGGCGCGCGCAGCGGTGCATGCCGGTGTGACTCACGGTGACGGCGATCCTGCCGAGGACCCCGTCGACGCAGGCTTCGGCTTCGGGCAGCCCCACCAGCCGAAGCCCGCGCCGGCGTCGGTCGCTGACGCGGTGCGGGACCGGCTGGGCGAGAACACCATCCGGGATGTTGCGTGCCGAGAACCCGAGCCGGTCCGATCCCGGATCCGGCCCTGCCAGCGCCGCACCCCAGCCGGGTTCGGCAGATCCGCTCCGGTCCTCTCCCGTTCTCCCGTCGTTGCCCCCGGGTTGCCCAGCGGGGCAGACTGTCTGTCGACGCTGGCCTGCCGAGCCGCAGGGCATCCGAGGAGGCGATCGTGGAGCTGCACATCGTGGCGATCGACAAGCCCGACGACATGAACGTCGTCGTCGGGCAGGCCCACTTCATCAAGACCGTCGAGGACCTGCACGAAGCACTGGCCGGGGTGAGTCCCCACCTCCGGTTCGGAGTCGCGTTCTGCGAAGCCTCCGGACCTCGCCTCGTGCGCTTCTCGGGCAACGACGACCGGCTCGTCGAATTGGCCAGGCGCAACGCCCTGGCGGTCGGCGCAGGCCACTCGTTCTTCGTGTTCGTGGAGGACGGCTATCCGGTGAACATCCTGAACACGCTGAAGCAGGTACCGGAGGTATGCGGCATCTTCTGCGCCACGGCCAACGCCGTCGAGATCATCGTGGCCGAGACGGAGCTCGGCCGAGGCATTGCCGGGGTGATCGACGGGAACCCACCCCTCGGCGTGGAGACGAGCGCCGACGTCGCCGACCGCAAGGCACTGCTGCGCACGATCGGTTACAAGCTGTGACCGCCCGTGCGCCCCATGACGCGCACAGGGCCCCCGGGGGGAGGATGTAGCGCTCGTTGACCGGTCGAGGCTCGACGTCGGGGCCCGGTGTGCGTGCGATCGCCCGCCGCCCGGGATCGGGACCCACCCGCCGACCGGCTCATTGCCGCTGACCGGATCGCCGGTCCCCGTTCCCGGACCGGATCGCACCGGCGGCGTGCATCGCCGGGCGATCCGGATGGTCGTACCGCACGACGATGTCGGCCTCCGCGGCCGCGGCGGCGTCGTGCTCGAGCAGCGGCGGGATCGTCCAGCAGTCCTCGTCGGGCGTCAGCCGGCCCAACGCGGCCCGCGACATCGCCAGGTGCACCGCGACGTCGAAGGCGAGTCCGCGACCGAGCAACATCGGGCCGGCGACCACGAGCACCTGACCGTCGGGAGCGTCCACCCGGCGGGCACGAGCCGACCGGTCCCCCGCCTCGTCCCACAACCGCGGCAGCCATCGCTTCTTTTCGTGAAGTCCCCGAACGACTTCGCGGTCGAGCGCGCCGTAGTCGAACCAGTTCGTCCGGTAGCTCTCGTAATCGGTGCGTCCGTGCTCGAAACGGAGCGAGGCCGGGCGCACGAAGTCGTGGAGCGACAGCACTGCCGCCGGCCGGCCCTCGACGCGCAGGCGCGCGGCGACCTCCTCCGCAAGGTTCAGCGGTGCGGCCGCGTCGGCGGCAGAGATCCCGACGCACACCCGTCGGCGGTGCCCGGCTGCGCGTTCGGCGATGACGCCGGCCAGGTCGGCCGGGTTGATCGGGGTGAACATCGTCATCGGCCCAGTTTCCGCCATCGCAGGGCCACCCGCTCGACAGAATCCTCGGCTTCGGCGTGGTGCCGTCACCCCGCGGGCCGGACGATGATGTTGCCGACCTTGTGGCCGGAGTCCACTCGCGTGTGGGCCGATACGATCTGGTCGAGACCACCGATGTCGTCGGTGACGGCGACGAGCCGACCGGCGGCCGACAACTCCAGGAGGAACTCGACGTCCTCGGGTCGCTCGGGCGCAGCACCCGTCTTGACATCGACGCCGGGGCGCATGGTCTCCCACAGGTTTGCCACCGCAAGCAACAGAACGCCCCCGTCGGTGAGGAGCTTCCGTCCGGACGAGGGGGTGAGGTTGCCGACAGTGTCGAGTACGACGTCGAAGCGGTCGGTCAGGTCGGACACATCGGTGACCGTGTAGTCGATGACCTTGTCGGCGCCGAGGTCGGAGACGAGGCCGAGGTTGGCGGTGCTGGTGACGGCCGTGACGGTGGCGCCGAAATGCTTGGCCAGCTGAACGGCGTTGGTTCCGATCGCGCCCGACGCCCCGTTCACGAGCACAGAATCGCCGCGTCCCGGTGAGGCCTTGTCTCGCAGGAAGTGCAACGCGGTGGTCCCGCCGAAGAGCAGCGCCGCCGCATCCGGGTGAGTGACCGCTGCCGGTTTGCGAACCACCCGCTCCGCCGGGACCGTGACGTATTCCGCGTGCGCCCCCATTGCGAGTCCGGTCATGCCGCACACTTCGTCGCCACGGGTGTACCCGCCGGCCCTCGCGCCGACCGACTCGACGACACCGGAGAAGGTGCCGCCCAGGATCTTTCGCCTGGGCCGGAACACGCCGAACATCAGCCGGGCGAACGGGCCGAATCCGCGGGGGAAGCGGGCCGCGCGGATCCGCGAGTCCGCGGCCGTCACGGCCGCGGCGACGACGCGGACGAGGACTTCCGTGTCCCGGGGGACCGGAATGGGCACCTCCGCGACGCGGACGACGTGCGGTGGCCCGTACCTGTCGACGATTGCGGCCTTCATGAGCCCTCCCTTACGGATGTAAGTCTTGTCCGGGAAGACTAGGCTTACGCCTGTAAGTACGCAAGAGTCGTGAGGGAGACATGAACGAACGGCCGGGGCTGAGCCGCATCGGGATCATCGAGGCCGCGGTTCGCGTAGCCGACCGCGGCGGCCTCACCGCGGTGAGCATGCGCAACGTCGGCAAGGAACTCGGCGTGGAGGCAATGTCTCTCTACCACCACGTCGCCAACAAGGACGATCTGCTCGATGGGCTCGCGGACTGGATCTTCGCGGGAATCGTGCTGCCCGGACCGGGCGAACCGTGGCGGCCTGCGATGTTGCACCGGGCGACCTCGGCGCGGAACGTGCTCGCCCGGCATCCCTGGGCGCTGACCTTGATCGAGTCCCGCCGTTCGCCCGGTCCGTCACTCTTGCGGCACCACGACGCCGTGCTCGGTTGCCTGCGCACGAACGGCTTCCCGGTTGCCCTTGCGTCCCACGCCTTCTCGGTGATCGACGCATACGTGTACGGCTTCGTGCTCACCGAACTGAAACTGCCCTTCGCGTCGGCGGACGGCGCCGAGGAGTTCGCCTCGGAGATCGACGTGCCGGCCGACGCCTACCCCTACCTGGCGGAAATGGTCGGCGAACTGGTGATCGGAAAGGACTACTCGTTCGCGGACGAGTTCGACTACGGACTGGGGCTGATCCTCGACGAACTCGACCGCCGCCGTCGCCGGGTGGAGGAATGAGAAGCGCCCCACGCGGGACGAGGGACTGCGCGGCAGGCGGCGGACCGGGCGGTGACGGCGAGGGCGCGTGTGTCCGCGCCCCCGCGGCCGGCGGGGGCGCGGACACGGTCGCCCACGTCAGCCGCGGCGCGGGAAATGACGGATCAGTCCCTCCTGCACGACCGTCGCCACGAGTTCCCCCTCGAGGGTGAAGTAGCGGCCCGTCGCCAGCCCGCGCGATCCCGCCGCGACCGGGGACTCGGTGGCGTACAGAATCCACTCGTCGAACCGGACCGGCCGGTGGAACCACATGGAGTGGTTGACGGTGGCGGCGACGATCCGGTCCAGCCCCCAGGACAGCCCGTGGGTGGTGAGGATCGAGTCGAGCACGGTGGTATCGGAGCTGTAGGCCAGGGTGGCGGCGTGCAGGAGCGCATCCTCGGGCAGCGCGCCGTCGGCGCGCATCCACACCCGGTTGTGCGAGAGACGTTCCCCGGTGCCCTTGAGGATCCAGGCGGGGTCGTTGGCGTACCGCATGTCGATCGGCTTGAGGGCGTTGACGAAGTGCGGCAGGTGATCCTCGAACCCGGACAGGTGGTCCCCGAGCGGCGGCAGCACATCGGGGTAGGGCACCTCGGGAACGCTCACCGCATGTTCGAGCCCTTTGCCCCACCGCTGGAAGGCGGCGAGCATGACGAACAGCTCCTGGCCGTTCTGGGAGGCGGTGACCATGCGGTTCGCGAAATCCCGGCCGTCGCGGTGCCGGACCACCCGGTACTCGATCGGCGCCTTGACGTCGCCGCCGCGGATGAAGTGGGCGTTGAGCGCGTGCACCGGCCGGTCCCCGACCGTGCGGCCGGCCGCGATCAGGGCCTGAGCGACGAGCTGGCCGCCGAAGGTGCGGCTGCCCACCTGGATCGGGTGCTCACCCCGGTAGAGGTCCTCGTCGACCTGCTCGAGATCGAGCAGGTCGACGAGGACCTCGAGATCGGTCGCGGTGCGACGGCTCAATGGGTGTCCTTCTCCCCGATCCGGTGCACGTGGATCAGGTTGGTCGACCCGGAGCGGCCGGGCGGGGACCCGGCCACGATGACCACGAGGTCGCCGCGCTGGTACCGGCCGAGCGAGAGCAGCGCCGCGTCGACCTGCTGCACCATCACGTCGGTCGTGTCGACCGGCTCGACGGAGAAGGTCTCGGTGCCCCATGTCAGCGCCAGCTGGCTGCGGATGTGCGGGACCGGGGTGAACGCCAGCAGCGGCAGCCGGGTGTGCAGCCGCGCCAGGCGCCGCACCGTGTCGCCGGACTGGGTGAACGCCACCAGCGCCTTGGCGTCGAGCCGCTCGCCGATGTCGCGCGCCGCGTAGGAGATCACCCCGCGCTTGGTGCGCGGCACGTGGGTCAGCGCCGGCACCCGGGTGGGATCGGACTCCACGGCCGCGATGATGCGGGCCATCGTCCGCACCGTCTCGACCGGGTACTTGCCCACCGACGTCTCGCCGGAGAGCATCACCGCGTCCGCACCGTCGAGGACCGCGTTGGCGACGTCGGAGGCCTCGGCGCGGGTCGGCCGGGAGTTCTCGATCATCGACTCGAGCATCTGCGTGGCCACGATGACGGGCTTGGCGTTCTCGCGGGCGATCTGGATCGCCCGCTTCTGCACCAGCGGCACCTCCTCGAGCGGCATCTCGACGCCGAGGTCACCGCGGGCGACCATCACCGCATCGAACGCCAGCACGACCGCCTCGAGATTCTCGATGGCCTCGGGCTTCTCGAGCTTGGCGATCACCGGCACGCGGTGGCCCACCCGATCCATCACCTCGTGCACGAGCTCGATGTCGGCCGGGGAGCGCACGAACGACAAGGCGACGAAGTCCACGCCGAGCCGCATGGCGAACTCGAGATCCTCGATGTCCTTCTCCGACAGCGCCGGAACCGAGATGTTCATCCCCGGCAGGGACACGCCCTTGTTGTTGCTGACCGGCCCACCCTCGGTGACGCGGCAGACCACATCCCTGCCCTCGACGTGCTCGACGACCAGGCCGACCTTGCCGTCGTCGACGAGCAGGCGATCCCCCGGGCGCGCGTCGTCGGCGAGCTGCTTGTAGGTGGTCGAGACCCGGTCGTGGGTTCCCTCGACGTCGTCGACGGTGATCCGGACGATCTCGCCGGTATTCCACACCGTCGGCCCCTCGGCGAACCGGCCGAGGCGGATCTTCGGGCCCTGCAGGTCGGCGAGGATGCCGACGGCATGCCCGCTGGTATCGGAGGCCTCCCGCACGCGGCGGTAGTGGGCCTCGTGATCGGCGTGTTCGCCGTGGCTGAAGTTGAGGCGGGCCACGTCCATCCCGGCGTCGACGAGTTCCCTCAGGACCTCGGGGTCTGCCGTGGCCGGGCCCATGGTGCAAACGATCTTGGTGCGTCGGGTCACGCGGTCGAGCCTAGTACCCGTGCGGCGGTGGCGGAGCACAGCCGGTGCAGCGCCGACGCCGTGCCCGCTCGGCCGAGGGCCGACGTCCGGTTGCCCCGGGCATCGGTCCGGCCGTCCCCGTACCTCCGCCGGATGCGGCGCCCGATCTCGTCGGTGCCGGAGCGGCCCGCGGAACCCCCTGTGACGGAGACGGATCCGGCGGGGTGCGCCCGCGGCGCAGGACGGCACTCCCGTCCGGACGGCGGGGGCGGGGCACGGAAACGGCGCGGCATCGATCGCGGCCACCCCACGCGATGCATAAAATGTGTGTCATACAAGAGAGATATTCGTACCGGAGAGCCCGCTTCCCGGCGGTCCGGGTCCGCGCCGGCGTCGCCCGGGAATTGTCTCCGGCACGGAAGGTTTCCTGTGGCGATCGGGTAGATTCGGCACACCGGAGGCCATGGCAGCGAGGACACCGAACGAGGGAATCTGAAATGGAGAAAACGAGGAAGGAGCCGCTACCGCACTCCCGCCGCGGTGTCTACGGCATCTCGGTGGCCTCCGAGCTGTCCGGGGTCGATCCGCAGTCCATGCGCCTGTACGAACGCCGCGGACTGCTCAGCCCCGCGCGCACCGAAGGCGGCACCCGCCGCTACAGCGACGAGGACGTGGCGCGCCTGCGACGCATCGGCGAACTCCTCGCCGAGGGCATCAATCTGGCCGGCATCGCCCAGATCTTCCGCCTCGAGTCGAACCACGCCGAACTGGCGTCCCACAACGCACGTCTCGAATCCCACAATGCCCGGCTCGAATCGGACAAGGCTCGCCTGGAATCCGACAAGGCCCGGCTCGAGGATGCCAATGCGCGACTCGAGTCGGACAACGCGCGCCTGCGGGCGGACAACGGCAACAGCTGAGCGACCTCCAGCGGACACCCCCGGCCGCCGGACGGCGCGGGGTGTGCAATGCGCTGTCCGGCGACCGGTGATGTCTGCGCGCAGCGGCGGGCGAAGGACCCGGCCGGCGGCTCGCCCGCTCAGCGGGCTTCGTCCGCGGCCTGCCGTTCGGTGCGCGCGCCCTCGTGCGCGAGGGTTCCGGCCGAGTTCTCGAGATGTGCCCGGACGAACCACTGGAACTTCTCGAGGTCGCGCGTCTGCCCGATGAGCAGGTCCTCGGTGATCGGATCGATCTCCCCGACCTCCGAAATCGCCTTGCGGCAGTCCCCGATCACGCCGTCGTACACCAGGTCGAGGGCGGCGAGGTGGGCCTGGGCGGTGTCCCGCCCCACCGAGTAGTCGTCCCACGAGCGGTCCTTCTCGATCGCGCCCGCGGTCCCCTTCGGGGACGACCCGAGCGCGGCGATGCGTTCGGCGACGTCGTCGGCGAATCCGCGGACCGCGTCGACCTGCGGATCGATCATCTCGTGCACGCCGATGAAGTTCGGTCCCACGACGTTCCAGTGAACGTGCTTGAGGGTGAGGTGCAGGTCGTTGTAGGCGCTGAGCCGATTCTGCAGCACTTCGGCCACCCGGACGCCCTCGCTGTCGCTCAGGCCGGGGACGGTGAACTTCGCCATCTTCGATTCCTCCTACAGGCTCGTGTGTAGTACCTCCGCGGGCCGTCTCGCCGGCCCGCCGGTGTCGGCACGTAGGTGCCGGGCACCCCGCAGCCGGATTACCCCGGCACCCGGGCGCCGAAACCGCCGGCAAGCAAGCCCGTGCCACCCTCCGCGGGAAGGACATCGTCGATACCCTCCCCGTCGCACCGCACCGGGCCGGTGTTCCGCGGTAATTGCATCTTCCATTTGACAAAATTTCTATTGTGCGAGACAGATTATCTACCAGCGGGGTGCGGGGGCGTCGCTTCCCGGGATACCGAGCGCGGCGAAGTGCCTCCGCGCCCCGCCCCGAGTGATACACAAAAACTACTTGTCATAAGTACGAGTTCGACGGCAGTTGCCGGAGCGACCGGCCCCGGTGTCGAGCAAGGAGGCGCGACGCGATGACCGCAGCGGACCTGGTGGTGGTGGCCAATCGGCTCCCCGTGGACTACGACCCGTCGGCCGACGACGGGCGCGGCGGGTGGCGCCGCAGCCCGGGCGGGCTCGTCACCGCCCTGGAGCCGGTGCTGCGCGCCGCCGACGGCGCGTGGGTGGGCTGGCCCGGCGCCCCCGACGTCGCCTTCGATCCGTTCACCGAGGACGGCATCACGCTGCATCCGGTCTCCCTCACCGAAGGCGAGGTCGCCGGCTACTACGAGGGATTTTCCAACGCGACGCTGTGGCCGCTGTACCACGACGCGATCGTCGCTCCCGCCTACGACCGCACGTGGTGGCGGACATACGTCGCGGTCAACCGCCGCTTCGCCGAGGCCGCGGCCGACGCGGCCGCCCCGGGCGCGACGGTGTGGGTGCACGATTACCAGCTCCAGCTCGTGCCCAAGATGCTGCGCGACCTCCGGCCCGACCTGAAGATCGGCTTCTTCCTGCACATCCCCTTCCCGCCCACCGAGCTGTTCCTGCAACTGCCGTGGCGAACCGCCGTCGTGGAGGGCCTGCTCGGCGCCGACCTGGTGGGCTTCCACCTGCCCGGCGGCGCCCGCAACTTCCTGTTCCTGGCACAGCGGCTGCTCGGTCTGCACACGAGCGCGCACTCCGACCTGGACTCGTGCGTGGGCACCGTCGACGTCGGCGACCGGCGGGTGCAGGTCGGCGCCTTCCCCATCTCGATCGACTCGGCCCACTTCGCCGAACGCGTCCGGTCCCCCCACATCCGCGAGCGGGCCGCGCAGGTTCGCGAGGAACTCGGCAACCCCGAGACCCTGCTGCTGGGCGTGGACCGGCTCGACTACACCAAGGGCATCGACATTCGGCTCGAGGCGCTGCACGAGCTGCTCGACGAGGGCACCCTCGACCCCGAGAAGGTCGTCATGGTGCAGCTGGCCACCCCGAGTCGCGAGCGCGTGTCCGCCTACGCCCAGTTGCGCGAGGACATCGAGCGCAAGGTCGGCCACCTCAACGGCGAGTACGGGCAGCTGGGCCGGCCGGTGGTGCACTACCTGCACCGGCCCGTCGACCGAGACGAGCTCATGGCCCTGTACAGCGCGGCGGACGTCATGCTCGTCACACCCCTGCGCGACGGCATGAACCTCGTCGCCAAGGAGTACATCGCCTGCCGGACCGACGGCACCGGTGCCCTCGTCCTGAGCGAGTTCACCGGGGCGGCCAGCGAGCTGCGCCGCGCTCATCTGGTCAACCCGCACGATCTCGACGCCGTCAAACGCGCGATCGTCATCGCCGCCACCGAGGAACCGGCGACGGCGGCGCGCCGGATGCAGTCCCTGCGCACCCAGGTGCTCCACCACGACGTCGACCGGTGGGCCAACGCCTTCCTCACGGACCTGCGCGCGAGCGGATCCGGCGCCACCGCGGCCGCGAGCGCCTGAATCACAGCCGGGCGCGGGCTCGAAGCGGGGTCGGCGGCGCCGACGGAGGACGCCCTCGACCCCGGCATGCCGTGACCGTCGACAGCCCGTGCGACGGCGGAAGGGGCGATGCGGTTCGGCCGCATCGCCCCTTCCGGCCTCTGCGATCAGTCGTCGGTGGAGTTCTCGGCAGTGGGATTCTCGGCGATTTCCGGGGCGTGCTCCCGAGTCGCCATGCCGCCGTTCTTGCCCTCGTCCACCGGGCCGGGCCGGCCCCCCTTGGGCCGGTTGCCGTCGGTCGGCTTCTTCTCCGTCACGGGGTCTCCTTCGGTCGGAAGTCCACGGTCACGGGCCGGGACGATCGACCTCACCGCGCCATGCGCCGTCGGCGACGCCGCGTTCCTCGATGAACTGCTTGAAGTGCCGCATGTCGCTCTTCACGCGGCGATCGAGGAGGCCGAGCTTGTCGGCGACGTTCTCGAAGAAGCCCTCGGGGTCGATGTCCATCTGCGCGGTGACCCGCGTGGTGGTGTCGTCGAGCCGGTGGAAGGTGATCACGCCGGCGTGGTCCGGCCCGGCGTCGGACCTCCATGCGACGCGCTCGTCGGGATGCTGCTCGGTGATCGTGGCGTCGAACTCCTTCGTCCCGCCGGCGACCTTGACGACCCAGTGGGTGTGGGTGTCGTCGATCTGGCGGATCCGCTCGACGCCCTCCATGAAACGGGGGAACTCCTCGAACTGCGTCCACTGGTTGTAGGCCGTACGGATCGGGACATGGACGTCGACCGACTCGGTGATCGTGCTCATGACGCTCCTTTCCTGCGGCGACCGGTGCGCCGCTCCCGGGTGGCCTACCCGGGCGGCCGAGCCGGGAAACGCCGGGGGTCCAGATGCAGCGACCGGGGATGGACCGGCGCCGGCAGCGCCGACTCGCCCGTGAGGAACGCGTCCACACCGCGCGCCGCCGCGCGTCCCTCGGCGATCGCCCACACCACCAGCGACGCACCGCGGTGGGCGTCGCCGCACACGAACACCCCCGGGGCCGAGGTCTGCCAGCGCTCGTCGCAGTCGAGAGTGCCCCGGACGCCGGGGGTCAGGCCGAGGGCGTCGAGGAGCGGTCCGCGCTGGACCCCCTCGAAGCCGACGGCGAGGAGGGCGAGGTCGCAGGGAATCTCGAAGGGGTCCCCGAGGGGGAGGCGGCGCGCGTCGACCTCGGCCAGTTCGAGCGCCCGCACCCGCCCACGGGAACCGACGAAGCGCTGCACCGTCACTTCGAACCGGCGGGTCCCGCCCTCCTCGTGCGCGGGCGCCGTTCGCAGCACCCACGGCGCGAGCGGCCACGGCGTGACGTCCTCGTCGCGGCGTCCGGGCGGCCGGGGCCGATAGTCGAGCTGGGTGACGGAACGCGCGCCCTGACGCAGTGCGGTGCCGAAGCAGTCGGCGCCGGTGTCCCCGCCGCCGACGATCACCACGTGCCGTCCGGCGGCGGTGAGGGCCGCGGGCCCGTCGCCCTCGCACTCGTGGTTGGCGGCGACGAGGTACTCCATCGCGGGGTGCACCCCGCCGAGTTCCCGCCCCGGGACGGCCAGGTCGCGGGCGCGGCCGGCCCCGACCGCGAGGACCACCGCGTCGAAGCCGGCCCGCAGCGTGGCGACATCCGGGTCGATCCCGGCCTCGGTGCCGGTGCGGAAGACCGTGCCCTCGGCGCGCATCTGCGCGAGGCGCCTGTCGACGAGGGCCTTGTCCATCTTGAACGCCGGGATGCCGTAGCGCAGCAGTCCGCCGAGCCGGTCTGCGCGCTCGAGGACGGTCACGGCGTGTCCGGCGCGGGTGAGCTGCTGGGCCGCGGCGAGACCCGCCGGTCCGGAGCCGACGACGGCGACGGATCTCCCGGTGCCACGGGCCGGGGGGCGCGGCGGCACGCGGCCGTCGGCCCAGGCCCGGTCGGCGATCGCCCGCTCGATCCGTTCGACGGTCACGCCCGCGGTGTGGTCGTCCCGGGCGAGCACGCAGGCGGATTCACAGGGTGCCGGGCACAGCCGGCCGGTGAACTCGGGGAAGTTGTCGGTGGCGTGCAGCCGGTCGGCGGCCTCGGCCCACAGGTCACGACGCACCAGGTCGTTCCATTCGGGGATGAGGTTGCCGAGCGGGCAGCCGGTGCCGGCGCTGTGGCAGAAGGGGATACCGCAGTCCATGCAGCGGGCGGCCTGCTCCCGGATCGAGAGCGCCTCCTCGTCCGGGGGCTGCGCCCGGTGCACCTCCGCCCAGTCGCGGACGCGCTCGGCGGCGGGCCGGCGCGGCGGTTCGCGTCGGTCGTAGCGCAGGAATCCGCGGGGATCAGGCACCGTCGGCTCCCACCGGGGTGGGGCGCTCGCACGCCGCGGCGCGGACGCGGATCAGATCCTCGGGCACCACCGCGGTGAACCGGACCGCACTGCCGGGCCATTCGGCGAGGATCTCCCCGGCGACCGCCGATCCGGTGCGCGCGTGGTGGCGGGCGATCAGGTCACGCAGCGGAGCGAGGTCGCCGTCGTCGACGGGCTGCAGTTGCACGGAGGCGGTGTTGACGCGGCCGGGCTCGAGGTCGAGGACGTAGGCCAGCCCCCCGGACATGCCGGCGCCGAGGTTGCGGCCGGTGGCGCCGAGGATCACGACGCGGCCCCCGGTCATGTACTCGCAGGCATGGTCGCCGGTGCCCTCGCACACGGCGTCGGCGCCGGAATTGCGCACCGCGAAGCGCTCCCCCACCCGGCCGTGCAGGAACAACTCCCCGGAGGTGGCCCCGTACAGGACGGTGTTGCCGGCGACGATCTGCTCGTGCGGGTCGAACGGCGCGGCCGGGTCGGGGCGCACCACCACCCGTCCGCCGGACAGACCCTTGGCGACATAGTCGTTGGCGTCGCCGGTGACGGTGACGGTGATGCCGACGGGCAGGAAGGCACCGAGGGACTGCCCGGCGCTGCCGTACAAATCGATCCGCACCGTGTCGTCGCTCAGGCCGGTGGCGCACCGTCGACCGGCGGTCCAGCCGAGCAGGGTGCCGACGGCGCGGTCACGGTTGGTGACGGCGGCGGTGAGATGCACGGGACGGCCGTCGTCGAGGGCGGGGGCCGCGCGGGCGATGAGGTCACGGTCCAGCGGCGCGTCGGGCGGTCCGGCGGCGGGGCGGGTGCGGCGGCGCTGCGGGGGTGCCCCGAGGGCGTCGGCCGGCGGGGTGAACAGGGGTGCGAGGTCGAGTCCCCGGCGACGCCAGTGCTCGAGTGCCGCGTCGGGTTCGAGCAGGTCGACCCGGCCGACGGCGTCGTCGAGGCGGGACAGGCCCAGCGCCGCGAGCCGCCGGCGCACGTCCCCGGCGACGAACCGGAAGAACTGCTCCACGAATTCCGCTCTGCCGGTGAACTTCTCCCGCAGTTCGGGGTTCTGGGTGGCGATGCCGACGGGACACGTGTCGAGGTGGCACACCCGCATGAGGATGCAGCCGAGGACCACCAGGGGCGCCGTGGCGAACCCGAACTCCTCGGCGCCGAGCAGCGCCGCGATCATCACGTCGCGGCCGGTGCGCAGCCCGCCGTCGCACTGCACGGTGATGCGGTCGCGCAGGCCGCTCAGCACGAGGGTCTGCTGGGTTTCGGCGAGCCCGATCTCCCACGGGGTGCCGGTGTGCTGCAGGGCGGTGAGCAGGGCCGCCCCGGTGCCGCCGTCGTGGCCGGAGATCAGCACCACGTCGGCATGGGCCTTGGCGACGCCGGCGGCGACGATGCCGACGCCGACGCCGCTGACGAGCTTGACGTGGATGCGGGCCTGCGGGTTGGCGCACCGCAGGTCGTGGACGAGCTCGGCGAGGTCCTCGATGGAGTAGATGTCGTGGTGCGGCGGCGGGGAGATCAGTCCGACGCCCGTGGTGGCGTGCCGGGTACGGGCGATCCACGGGTACACCTTGTGGCCGGGAAGCTGGCCACCCTCACCGGGTTTCGCTCCCTGCGCCATCTTGATCTGCAGGTCGGTCGCGTCGGCGAGGTAGGCGGCGGTGACACCGAAGCGGCCGCTGGCGACCTGCTTGACGGCGCTGCGGCGCAGCGGGTCACCGAGGCGGTCGGGATCCTCCCCGCCCTCCCCCGAGTTCGACCGGCCGCCGAGGCGGTTCATCGCGACGGCGAGGGTCTCGTGCGCCTCACCGGAGATCGAACCGTAGCTCATCGCCCCCGTGGCGAAGCGGCGCACGATGTCCTCCACCGGCTCGACCTCGTCGAGCGGGATCGGATCCGCGGCGACGGTGCGCAACAGCCCGCGCAGGGTTCCGCCCGCGGCGGCGAGCCGGTCGATCTCGGCGCAGTACCGCGCGTAGACGTCCGCCCGCCCGGTGCGGGTCGCGTGCTGCAGCAGGAACACCGTCTCCGGGGTGAACAGGTGAGGTTCGCCGTCGCGTCGATACCGGTAGACGCCCCCACTGTCGAGAGCCGTTTCGGCGCACCGGTTCTCGAAGGCGGTCCGGTGCCGGCGACGGGCGTCGCGGGCCAGGTCGGCGAGGCTCGCGCCGCCCAGCCGGGAGACGGTGCCGGGAAGATACGCGTCCACGACCTCGCGGGCAAGGCCGACGGCCTCGAATGTCTGCGCCGCCGTGTACGAGGCGAGGGTGGAGATTCCGAGCTTGGCCATCACCTCGCGAACCCCGGAGACGACGGCGCGCCGGTAGTTCGCCGCGGCCGTCGCCGGGTCCGTGCCGGGGATGCGCCCGGCGGCCGCGAGTGAGCGCACGGTGTCGAGGGCGACGTAGGGGCACACCGTCGCGGCGCCGAATCCGACGAGCGCGGCCACGTGGTGGACCTCGCGCGCATCCCCGGATTCGGCGATCAGCGCGACGCGGGTGCGCCGCCGCGTGCGGACGAGGTGGTGGTGCACGGCGGAGACGGCGAGCAGGGAGGGGATGGGGACGCGGTCCGGCCCGCAACCGCGGTCGGTGACGATCAGGATGCCCCGGCCGGCGTCGATGGCGGCGTCGGCGGCGCGGCGCAGGTCCGCGAGCCCGGCGGCGAGGGCCTCGCCGGGGTCGCCGCCGGCCGCGAAGTGCGCGGGCAGGACCCGGGAGGCGAGGTCCGGGCGCGGCCCGTCCGGGCCGAGTGCCGCGACGGCGGCGAGTTCGTCGGTGTCGAGGACCGGGCCGGGCAGCACCAGTTGCCGGCACGACTTCGGGGACGCGTCGAACAGGTTGTCCTCCGGGCCGGCGACGCGCCGCATCGAGGTGACGACCCGTTCGCGGATCGCGTCCAACGGCGGGTTGGTGACCTGCGCGAACAATTCGACGACGTAGTCGTAGAGCAGCCGGGGACGCGGCGACAGCACCGCGGGGGCGATGTCGGCGCCCATCGAGCCGAGCGGTTCGGCACCGGTCGCGGCCATCGGTTCGAGCAGCACCTCGAGGTCCTCGCGGGTGTACCCGAACAGCCGGTGCGTCCGGCCCTGGTCGTGGTCCGGGGCGGGGTGCCCGCCCGGGCGGGGCAGATCCGCCAGGTCGATCTGCCCGTCACGCAGCCACCGACCGTAGGGGTGGGCGGCAGCGAGGGTGTCGAGCAGTTCGTCGGGCGGCACGATGCGGCCGGCGACGGTGTCGACGAGGAGCATCCGGCCCGGCTCGAGTCGGCCCTTGTGCACGATGTGTTCCGGTGGCAGGTCGAGGATTCCGGTTTCACTGCCGAACAGGACGCGGTCGTCGGCGGTGCGGCACCACCGGCCGGGTCGCAGCCCGTTGCGGTCGAGCACGGCACCGAACAGCCGTCCGTCGGTGAAGGGCAGGCACGCCGGCCCGTCCCACGGTTCGAGCAGCGCGGCGTGGAAGCGGTGGAAGGCGCGTCGCCGGGGATCGAGGTCGGGCTCGTTCTCCCATGCGGGCGGGACGAGCATGGTCACCGCGTGCGGCAGCGAGCGCCCGGCGAGGTGGAGCAGTTCGAGGACCTCGTCGAGGGAGGCCGAGTCCGACATGTCGGGGGCGCAGACCGGGAACAACCGGGTCAGGTCGCCGGGCAGCAGGCCGGTGCGCAGGAGTCCCTCGCGGGCGTGCATCCGGTTGCGGTTGCCGCGGATCGTGTTGATCTCGCCGTTGTGGGCGCTGTACCGGAACGGTTGGGCGAGCCGCCACGACGGGAAGGTGTTGGTGGAGAAACGGCTGTGCACGAGCGCGATCGGGCTGGCGCAGCGCGGATCGCGCAGGTCGGGGAAGAACGCCGGCAACTGCTGTGCCGTGAGCATGCCCTTGTAGACGACGGTGCGGGCGGACAGCGACGGGAAATAGACGTCGCCGGTGTGCTCGGCGCGGCGCCGCAGCGGATACACCCGCCGGTCGAGGTCCACGCCGGCGGGCCGGACGCCGCCCGTGCGGGGGGCGGCGACGAACAGCTGGCTGATGTGGGGTCGGCACGCTCCGGCGGTGCGCCCGAGGCCGGACGGGTCGACGGGAACCTCGCGCCAGCCGAGGATCTGGAGATCCTCCTCGGCCGCGAGCGCGTGGATCCGCCGTCGCGCCGTCGCCCGGCGCCGCGGGTCGCGGGGCAGAAAGCACAGGCCGGTGGCGTAGTACCCCGGCGGCGGGAGTTCGAAGCCGGTGACGGCGTCGAGGAGCGCGGCGGGGACCGCGAGGGTGATGCCGGCGCCGTCACCGCTGGCGGGTTCGCGACCGCAGGCGCCGCGGTGGCCGAGGTTGCGCAGCGCGGTGAGTGCGTCGGCGACGGTGCGGTGGGTGCTGCGGCCGCGCAGGTCGACGATCGCGCCCACGCCGCAGGAATCCGATTCGCGGTCGGGGTCGTAGAGTCCGCGGGCCTCGGGCATCCCGGAATGCCGCACCGGTCCACCTCCACGTCGCCGGTGTGGCGGCGACGTCGCGCGTCGTCGGATGGGCGGCCCCGACGGGGTCGCCACGACGGGCGTGCGCTGCGGTATGGGTGGCCGGACCAGTTCCGCCCGACGATCGAACCGGGGATCGGTCCCGGTGGCGGCCAGTCTACGCGCGCGACGGCCCGCCGCGCGAGAGGCGCGACCGGCCGTCGGGTGGGTGGGTCAGGGCCGCAGCGGGCGGCCGTCGGAGTCGCGGACGCTGCCGGTGAGCATCATGATCCCGTCGATGACGGACCACACCCAGATCACCGGGATGATCACGAAGCCGACCAGGAGGATGGTCAGCAGTCCGCCGATCCACAGCCCCAGGAGCTGGATGAGGCCGACCGCGGTGCTTCCGAGGTAGAGCCGCCCGACCCCGCAGATCCCGACGAAGGGCAGCAGCAGCTGCAACAGGCCCGCGGTGGTCTTCGACTTGTCGGAGTAGGGCTCGCCCGTCGCCGGATCCCGTCCGTACGGCGCGGAGGGATCGCCGTAGGCGCCGTAGCCGGTGGGACCGTAGCCGCCGGTGGGACCGTAGCCCGGCCCGCCCGGGGACGGGTGCTGCGGCCCGCTCTGGAACTGCGGGTCGGGGGCCCCGTAGACGGGTCCGCTGCCGGCGTACTGCCCGCCGGTCGGCGCCTCGGTCCCGCCGGTGTGTGCGGTGCCGTACTGCGCTTCGCTCGACGGCGGTGGATAGCTCGGCGTGGTGCCCCAGCCGGGACCGTTGCCCATTCCGGAGTAGGTGTCCCAGCCCGGTCCGGCCGTGCCCCATGTGGGCGCGGTCGACTCGGTGGTGGGCGGCGGAACGGACAGCGACGCCTGGGCGGTCGGATCGTAGTCGGCGGTGCCGCCGAACGTGGGCAGCTCCGCGGTGGGGGCCGGCTCGCCGCCCTGCGGCGCGGCGCTCGACCCGGCAGCGGGGGCGGCCTCGGCGTCGGACTGTTTGCGCAGGTCCGGTCCGGCGGACGTCTCGTCTTTCTTCCGCAGATCCGGGCCCGTGGGGTCCGGGGATCCCGCGTCGGATGTGGTCACGACTTGTCCCCTCCGTTCTCGCTGCGCCTACCTGTCTCGACCTTACCGCCGGCCTCGGCCGATGCCACGGGCCCGGATGCGCCGTCCCGCTTCTCGTCGTCGGCCGCCCCACCGTCTCCGATCCCGTCGCCGGTTGCGGTGGCATCGGCTGCAACTGCGGCTGCGGTGGCGCCGTGCGGGTGACGGGACTTCAGTTCCTCCGGCGCTTCGCGACCCTTGCGGGCGAAGACGACGTAGGCGACGGCGAGGACGAACACGATGGCGGAGGTGAAGGAATTGATCCGGATACCGGCGATCTCGGTGGCCGGGTCGGACCGCATGAGTTCGACGAAGAAGCGGCCCGCGCTGTAGCCGGCCACGTAGAGCGCGAACAGCCGGCCGTGTCCGATACGGAAGCGCCGGTCGACGAACACGAGCAGCAGCACGACGAGCAGGTTCCACACCAGCTCGTACAGGAACGTCGGATGCACCACCGCCGCGACCTGCCCGGTGGAGATCCCGTCGATCAGGTCCGGGCTGGTCTGTCCCGCGTCGTTGCGACGCTCGTAGATCTCGAGGCCCCACGGCACGGTCGTCTCCCGGCCGTAGAGTTCCTGGTTGAACCAGTTGCCGAGCCGGCCGATGGCCTGCGCCAGCAGGATCGCCGGGGCCACCGCATCACCGAGGGCGGGCAGCGGCACACCGCGGCGCCGGCACCCGATCCAGGCGCCGACGCCGCCGAGGGCGACCGCCCCCCAGATCCCGAGTCCGCCCTGCCAGATCTTCAGCGCGTCGACCGGGTCGGCGCCCGCGCCGAAGTACTTCTGCCAGTCGGTGGCGACGTGGTACAGGCGCCCTCCGATCAGGCCGAACGGCACCGCCCACACGGCGACGTCGAGGACGGTGCCCGGCTCGCCGCCACGGGCGACCCAGCGGCGGTCGCCCCAGAAGATGGCGACGACGATCCCGACGATGATGCACAGGGCGTAGGCCCGCAGCGCGATCGGCCCGAGGTACCACACCCCCTGCGGTGGACTGGGCAGATACGCCAGGACGGTAGCGGCGGCGGGTACGGCGGTGGAGGTCACGTGGCCACGCTAGCCGAGCGCACGCCCTCCGCGAGTTCCGTGGTGAGCGTGCGCAACGCGTCGGGGCCCTGCGCCACGGCGGCCACCAGCGCCGAGCCGACGATCACCGCGTCCGCGTAGGCGGCGATCTGCGCGGCTTGTTCCCGGGACCGCACGCCCAGGCCGACACCCACGGGGATCTGCGAGTGCTCCCGCACCCGGGCGACGAGTTCGGGCGCCATGTCGGAGACGGCGTCGCGGGCGCCGGTCACGCCCATCGTGGAGGTGGCGTAGACGAACCCGCGGCAGGAGTCGACGGTCATGACGAGGCGCTCGGCGGTCGACGACGGGGCGACCAGGAAGATGCGGTCGAGCCCGTGCCGGTCCGCCGCCGCGATCCACTGCTCGGCCTCGTCGGGGATGAGGTCCGGGGTGATGATCCCCAGTCCCCCGGCGGCAGCGAGGTCGCGGGCGAATTCGTCGATCCCGTACTTGAGGACGATGTTCCAGTAGGTCATCACGACGGCGTGGCCGCCGGCCGCGGCGACGGCCTCGACGACGCGGAACACGTCCCGCACCCGGAAGCCCGCGGTGAGCGCCTCGTCGGCGGCGGCCTGGATGGTGGGTCCGTCCATCACCGGGTCGCTGTAGGGGATGCCGACCTCGACGATGTCGCAGCCGGCCTGCACGAGCGCTTCGAACGCCTCGATCGAGCGCGGCAGGTCGGGGTATCCGGCGGGCAGGTAGCCGACGAGCGCGGCGCGGTTCTCGGCCTTGCATCGGGCGAAGACCTCACCGAGGCGGGACTGCGGCTGCTGGGCGCTCACTGCGCGGATCCTTCCGTCGTGTCGGAGGTGGCGGGGTCGGCGGGAAGGAGCCCGAACCACCGCGCGGCGGTGTCGACGTCCTTGTCGCCCCGGCCGGACAGATTGACCAGCACGACGGCGCCGGAGCCGAGTTCGCGGCCCAGCTTCAGGGCCCCGGCGACGGCGTGCGCCGACTCGATGGCGGGGATGATGCCCTCGGTGCGCGAGAGCAGCGAGAACGCCTCCATGGCCTCGGCGTCGGTGACGGGCCGGTAGTCGGCGCGGCCGATGTTCTTGAGGTAGGAGTGCTCGGGTCCGACGCCGGGGTAGTCCAGGCCGGCGGAGATCGAGTGCGACTCGATGGTCTGGCCGTCCTCGTCCTGCAGCAGGTAGGAGTAGGCGCCGTGCAGCGCGCCGGGCGTGCCGCCGGTGATGGTGGCGGCATGCCGCCCGGTTTCCACCCCGTCGCCGCCGGCCTCGAAGCCGACCAGGCGGACACCGGGGTCGTCGATGAAGGCATGGAAGATGCCGATGGCGTTGGATCCGCCGCCGACGCAGGCGGTGACGGCGTCGGGCAACCGGCCGGTGAGCGCCTGCACCTGCGCGCGCGCCTCGAGGCCGATGATGCGCTGGAAGTCGCGCACCATCATGGGGAACGGGTGCGGGCCGGCGGCGGTGCCGAAACAGTAGTAGGTGTTGTGGGCATTGGTGACCCAGTCGCGCATGGCCTCGTTGATCGCGTCCTTGAGGGTGCGCGAACCGCTGGTCGCGGCGACGACCTCGGCGCCGAGCAGGCGCATCCGGGCGACGTTGAGGGCCTGCCGCTCGGTGTCGACCTCGCCCATGTAGACGACGCAGTCGAGGCCGAGCAGGGCGCAGGCGGTGGCGGTGGCGACGCCGTGCTGCCCGGCACCGGTCTCCGCGATGACCCGGGTCTTGCCCATCCGCTGGGCGAGCAGGGCCTGCCCGAGCACGTTGTTGATCTTGTGCGAGCCGGTGTGGTTGAGATCCTCGCGCTTGAGCACGATCCGGGCGCCGCCGGCGTGTTCGCTCAGCCGCTTGGCCTCGTACACCGGGGAGGGCCGGCCGGTGTAGTCGCGCTGCAACCGATCGAGTTCGTCGAGGAATCCGTTGTCGACCCGCGCCTTGTCGTATTCGGCGGTGACCTCCTCGATCACCGCCATCAGCGCCTCGGGGACGAACCGGCCGCCGAAGACCCCGAAGTGGCCGCCGGGGTCGGGTTCGTGCGCGGTGTGCTCGGCCACTGCGGCGCTCATGCGGGGCAGACCGCGGCCCTTGGCGGAAAGTACGGGATCGTCTGTGCTCACCCGTCCAGTCTGCCCCAACGGCGGCCCCGGCCCGTCGCCGGGTCCGGCCCGTCGGCGCCGCGCCGGAATGCGGTCAGCGTGCGGGCTTCGGGCAGGACGGATGGGTGCCGGCGGTGACCAGTTCGGCGACCGCGTGGCGCGGGTCGCCGCTGGTCACCAGTCCCTCGCCGACGAGCACCGCGTCGGCACCCGCGCCGGCGTAGGTGAGCAGGTCGGAGGGACCGCGCACGCCGGACTCGGCGATCTTGACGACCTCGGTCGGCAGTCCCGGCGCGATGCGGGCGAACGTGCTCTTGTCGACCTCGAGGGTCTTGAGGTTGCGGGCGTTGACCCCGATGACGGTGGCGCCGGCCTCGAGGGCACGGGTCGCCTCCTCCTCGGTGTGCACCTCGACGAGCGCCGTCATGCCGAGAGATTCGACGCGGTCGATCAGCGACGTCAGCACGGGCTGCTCGAGCGCGGCGACGATGAGCAGCACGATGTCCGCGCCGTGGGCACGCGCCTCGTGGATCTGGTACGGGCCGACGATGAAGTCCTTGCGCAGCACCGGGATCCGCACCGCGCGCCGCACGGCGTCGAGATCGTCGAGACTGCCCTGGAAGCGGCGCTGCTCGGTGAGCACGCTGATCGCGCGGGCACCGCCGGCCTCGTAGGCCTTGGCGAGTTCGGCGGGGTCGGTGATGTCGGCGAGCGCCCCCTTCGACGGGCTGGCCCGCTTGACCTCGGCGATGACGGCGATTCCCGGCTCGAGCAACGCGGCCTTGGCGTCGATCGGCGGGGGCGCGGCAGCAGCGGCGGCCTTGACCGCGGCGAAGTCGAGGACCGCCTCCCGGGCGGCGACGTCGGCGCGCACCCCTTCGAGTATCGAGTCGAGAACTGTCATCGTGGCTCGAAGTCCTTTCGCCCCTGTCAATCCGATGTGAGAAAACTCATCGGAGTTTCTTGAAGAGTAGTGTGCGCGCTCACCGGCCCGTGCGGCGGGTCCCCGAATCGTCGGCGCCGCCCTCTCCCCCTCGATCGGCGGCCGGGTCGTCGGCGACGTCCACCGTGGGGTCCTCGCCCGCGTCGAGCGCGTCCCACAGGGTGCGTTCGGTGACCGGCTCGTCGGCGGTGTCCCGGCGGGTGGTGGCCTCGCGGCGGGCGGCCGGGCTGTCGTACTTCGACGACAGTCCGGCCTCGGCCCGCGGGGTGCGCCACAGCTGCACGGCGGCGGCCAGCGCGGCCACGGCGCCGGCGAGGGCGAGCACGGCCGGCCCGGCCGCGACGGTGAGGGAGGTGACCTCGGCGCGTGCGGGCAGCTCCGCGATGCGCGCCGCGGTCGCGTCGTCGGCGCCGCCGGCGAGCAGCCCCACCGCCGGGACGGCGGCGGCGACCGCGACGACCGCGACGAGCACGGCCAGTATCCGCAGCGCCCATCCGCGCACCGCGAACGACGCCGCGACGGCCGCCAGCAGCGTCAGCGCGAGCGGAGTCAGCGCCGCCGCCCAGGTGCCGCCGACGAGGGTGGTGACCCGGTCCTCGCCGAGGCCGTCGGAGGACGTGACGGTCACCCAGGTCAGGCGGCTCGCGCCCCACAGCGCGACGGCGCCGATCGCGAGCAGCAGCGCGGCGACCGCGCCGGCCCGCCGCCGGGGCGCGCGGGTGGCGCTCACCTGCGGTCCCCCTCGTACGGGGTGAGGGTGCCGGCCGCGGCGACGGCGGAGAGCACGGCCATGGCCTTGTTGCGGGCCTCGGTGTCCTCGTAGACCGGATCGGAGTCGGCGACGACGCCGGCACCGGCTTGCACGTAGGCGACGCCGTCCTTGACCAGGGCCGAGCGGATGGCGATGGCGGTGTCGGCGTCGCCGGCGAAATCGAGGTAGCCCACGATGCCGCCGTAGATGCCGCGGCGGGTCGGCTCGAGTTCGTCGATCAGTTCCATCGCCCGGACCTTGGGCGCGCCGGACAGGGTGCCGGCGGGGAAGCACGCGGTGACCGCGTCGAGGGCGTGCCGGCCCGCGGCGAGGCGGCCGGTGACGGTGGAGACCAGGTGCATGACGTGGCTGTAGCGCTCGATGTGCCGGTAGTCGTGGACCTTGACGGTGCCGGGCTCGCACACCCGCCCGAGGTCGTTGCGGCCGAGGTCGACGAGCATGAGGTGCTCGGCGTTCTCCTTCTCGTCGGCGAGGAGGTCCTTCTCGAGGAGGATGTCGTCCTCCTCGCTGGCGCCGCGCCAGCGCGTCCCGGCGATGGGATGGGTGGTGGCGACCCCGTCGGCGACGGTCACGAGCGCCTCCGGGCTCGAGCCCACGATGGAGAACGCCGTGCCGCCGGAGCCGTCGGGGACGTGCATGAGGAACATGTACGGACTCGGATTGGAGGCGCGCAGCATCCGGTACACGTCGATCGGCGCCGCGTGACAGTCGATCTCGAAGCGCTGGGACAGCACCACCTGGAACGCCTCGCCGGCCTCGATCTCGCCGATGAGCCGGCGCACGTCGGCGCCGAAGCTCTCGGTCGTGCGCTGGCGCCGATAGTCGGGGGCGGGCCGGGCGAACGTGGAGACGGTCGACGGGGCGGGCGCGGCCAGGGCCGCCGTCATCCGGTCCAGCCGGGCCACCGCGTCGTCGTAGGCCTCGTCGACGCGTTCGTCGGAGCCGTCCCAGTTGACGGCGTTGGCGATGAGCGTGATCGCACCCTCGTGGTGGTCGACGGCGGCGAGGTCGGTGGCGAGCATCATCACCGTCTCGGGAATCTGCAGGTCGTCGACGGCGTGCTCGGGCAGCCGCTCGATGCGTCGCACGACGTCGTAGCCGAGGTAGCCGACCATGCCGCCGGTCAGCGGCGGCAGGCCGTGCAGCCGCTCGGTGTGCAGCAGCTCCAGGGTCCGGCGCAGCACGTCGAGCGGGTCGCCCCCGGTGGGGGCGCCGGCGGGCACGTGGCCGTACCAGGTGGCCTCCCCGTCGACGACGGTGAGCGCGGCCGGGCTGCCGGCTCCGATGAACGACCACCGCGACCACGACCGGCCGTTCTCGGCGGACTCGAGCAGGAAGGTGCCGGGCCGGTCGGCGGCGAGCTTGCGGTACGCCGACAGCGGGGTCTCCGCGTCGGCGAGCACCTTGCGGGTCACCGGAACGACGCGGTGCTCGGCGGCGAGCAGCCGGAACTGCTCGCGGGTGGTGGTGGAGTCGGGTCGGCCGCCCTCGGTGAGGTCGGGGGCCGCTGCGGGGATGGTGGTGGGCTCGCCGGACATGGCGCCCATCATCCCAGGGCCTGCCGCGGCGGGCGCGGCCGCGGTAGCGTCGCCGGACATGAGAGCCGGTGACATCGCCCCCGATTTCACGTCGAGCGACCAGGACGGCCGTCCGCGGACGCTGTCCGCGCTGCTGGCGGACGGGCCGGTGGTGCTGTTCTTCTACCCGGCCGCGTTCACCCCGGTCTGCACGGCCGAGGCGTGCCACTTCCGGGATCTGGCGGCCGAGTTCGCCGCCGTCGGCGCCACCCGGGTCGGGATCAGCACCGACCCGGTGGACCGGTTGGGCGCGTGGTCGACGCGGCAGTCGTTCGACTACCCCCTGCTGTCCGATCCGGACGGCGCGGTGGCGGCGCAGTTCGGGGTGCGCCGGGGGCTGCTCGGCCGGCTCTCGCCGGTCAAGCGGACCACCTTCGTGCTGGACACCGACCGCACCGTCCTCGAGGTGATCGCCAGCGAGGTGCGCCCCGGCGTGCACGCGGACCGCGCGCTCGCGGTGCTGCAGGCCCGGCGCGCGAGCCGGGACTGACGGTCAGTCCACCTGGACGGAACGCTTGGCCAGGCCCATCCAGAACCCGTCGATCACCTGCCGGGGCGCCTGCTCCGGGTCGCTCGACGCGCCGAGGGTGACGAACAGCGGGGCGAAGTGCTCGATCGTGGGGTGGGCGTACGGCATGCCGGGCGCCCGGGTGCGGAAGTCGAGCAGGCCGTCGACGTCGCCGGCAGCGAGCCGCTCGGCGGCCCAGGCGTCGAACTCGGCGGACCAGCCGGGCGCGACGGCCTCGGGGCGCGGGTCGCGCAGGAACGGCAGGCCGTGCGTGGTGAAGCCGGAGCCGATGACGAGCACCCCCTCCTCCCGGAGCGGGCGCAGCCGCCGGCCGAGCGCGAGCAGGCGCTGCGGATCGAGGGTGGGCAGCGAGATCTGCAGGACCGGGATGTCCGCGTCCGGGTACATGACGGTGAGCGGCACGTACGCGCCGTGGTCGAGACCGCGGTGCGGCTGCTGCACGACCGGTTCGCCGTCGGGCATCAGCGCGGCCACCTTGCGTGCGAGGTCGGGGGCGCCGGGCGCAGGGTAGGTGACCTCGTAGAAGCGGCGGGGAAAGCCGCCGAAGTCGTACACGAGCGGGGTGCCGGTGGTGGTGGCACCGATGGTCAGCGGCGCGGACTCCCAGTGCGCGGAGACCACGAGGATCGCGGTGGGGGTCGGCAGGTCGGCGGCCCAGCGTTGCAGCTGCGCCACCCACGTCGCGCTGTCGACCAGGGGCGGTGCGCCGTGGCTGAGGAACAGGGCGGGCATGGGGCTCACACGGACTCCTAAGGTTGAAGCTTCAACAATACTACCCGATACAGCACCGGCACCGTCCGAAATGTTCCCGGCCTGCGGGGATGGATCGGCGCGGGCGCGGGTATCCGCCCCCCATGACCGGAACAGAGGGCCTGAAGGTGGTCGTCACGGGCGCGACCGGAAACGTGGGCACCAGCGTCACGGCGGCGCTCGGCGCCCAGGACGCAGTCGGATCGGTGGTCGGCATCGCCCGCCGCCCCACCGACTGGCGCTGCCGCAAGACCGAGTTCGTCGTCGCCGACGTCGCCGACGACGACCTGCACGAGCTGCTGCGCGACGCGGCGGCCGTCGTCCACCTCGCCTGGCTCTTCCAGCCCACGCACAAACCCGAGATCACCTGGCGCAACAACGTGCTCGGATCGATCCGGGTGTTCGAGACCGTCGCCGAGGTGGGCGTGCCCACCCTCGTCCACGCGTCGTCGGTCGGCGCCTACTCGCCGGGACCGCAGGACGAACGGGTCGACGAGCGCTGGCCCACCCACGGCTGGCCCGGCGCGGCGTACCCGCGGGAGAAGGCGTACCTCGAACGCTGGCTCGACACGTTCGAACTGCGGCACCCCGACATCCGGGTGGTCCGGATGCGTCCCGGATTCCTCTTCAAGCGCGAGTCCGCGACCGCGCAGCGCCGGTTGTTCGCCGGGCCGCTCCTCCCCGGCCGCCTCGTCCGGGCCCTGCCGGTCGTCCCCCGCACCGCCGGACTGCGGATGCAGGTCCTGCACACCGACGACGCCGCCGACGCCTACGTCCGGGCCGTGCTCCGGCCGGTGCGGGGCGCATTCAACCTCGCCGCCGAACCCCCCGTCGACGCCGAGGTCCTCGCCGAGATCCTCGGCGCCCGCACGGTGCCCGTCCCGCCGGCGGCGCTGCACGCGGCCGTCGCCGCGGCCTGGCACGCACGGCTCGCCCCCGCCTCCCCCGGCCTGGTCGACACGGTGCTGCGGCTGCCGCTCATGGACTGCACCCGCGCCCGCACCGACCTCGAGTGGATTCCCCGGTTCTCGCCGCGCGCCACCCTCGAGGAGTTCCTCACCGGGCTCCGCGACGGCGCCGGGCTGCCGACACCGCCGCTGGCGGAGGACAGCGTGGGCCGCCGGCTGCACGAGGTCGCCACCGGCATGGGGCAGCGCCCCTGACCGCCCGCCCCGACGGACGCCCGGCGTCCCGCGCCGGCCGTCCCGATAGGGTGGACGATCGAGAAAGGACGGTGCATCAGTGGGCTCCGCACAGATCGACGACACCGAGTGGCTGACCGCATCCCAGCAGCGGGCCTGGCGGAAGCTGGTGGCGCTGATCACCCGCCTGCCGGCCGCGCTGGACACGCAGCTGCAGCGCGACTCCGCGCTCACCCACTTCGACTACTCGGTCCTCGCCGAGCTGTCCGAGGCACCCGAGCGGCGGCTGCGGCTGTCCGAGCTGGCACAGCTGTCGAACGCGTCGCTGTCCCGGCTGTCGCACGTGGTGACCAAGCTGGAGAACGCCGGATGGGTGTGCCGCCGGAGCGTGCCCGGCACGCGCGGCTCGTACGCGGTGCTCACCGACGCCGGCATGACCAAGCTCGTCGAGGCGGCACCCGGTCACGTCGCGACCGTCCAGGCCCTGGTGTTCCAGGGCCTCGACGACGATCAGGTCGCCGCGCTGACCGACCTCGGTACCGCGCTGCTCACCCAGCTCGACAAGGGCATCGCCGCCGGCACCGGGAAGGCCTGACCGGGCAGGGTGCGCCCCCGCTGTGGCCGCGGCCGCGCACCCGTCGAACCCTCACCCGTTGAACCCCTGGGCCCGCAGATCGCGGGCCAGATGGTCGCGCTGCTCGATCACCAGGCGCCGCAACGCCGCCGGGGCGTCGGCGTGCGCGTCGAGCCACCGGTCGCACGGCCCGAGCGTGTTTCCGGCGGGGAACAGACCGACCACGATCCGGCGCGCGATCTCGATGCTGCGCTCGGACCACACCGCCCGGAGCGCGGCGAAGTAGTCGTCGTCGTACGGGGCGATCAGATCCCGGTGCGCCCCGGCCCGGAACCCCGCGATGGTGGCGTCGAGGTGCTCGTTCGACAGCGCCGTGTCGGAGAAGACCGCACTCCAGGCCTGCGCCTTGACCGCGGCGAGCGGTCGCGCGGCCAGGGCGCGCAGGTGCGCGGTCCGTCCGGAACCGGTGTCGTCGCGGGCGAGTTCGCCGTCGAGATCGGCCGGCTCCGCGTGCCCGGTCGCCGCCAGCGCGGTCCACATCTGCCAGCGCAGATCCGGGTCCAGCGGCAGCCCCGCGGGTGCCGGACCGGTGCCGTCGAGGATCGCGCGCAGGTCGGCGGCGTGGGCGTCGTCGACAGTGGCGGCCGCGGCGACCGCGCGGGCCCAGGCGAGCTGCTCACCCGATCCCGGGGTGGCGGCGCACACGGCCGTCCATGCCGCCTCGAGCCAGACGCGACGCTGCCGGGACCGGCTCGCGGCGGGCAGAAAGTGCTCGATCGCGTAGGGTGCGTTCGCCAGCAGTGCGGCCAGCAGGGCCGGATTCGGTTCGGCCACCGCGAATCCGCGGACCATGGACAGGTACCGCGCCGCGGTCAGCTCGCTGTCGCGGGTGGCGTTCCACAACGCCGACCAGATCAACCCCCGGGCCAGCGGGTCGACGACACGATCGAGCGAATGCTCCACCGTCTCCAGCGACCGCGGGTCGAGCCGCACCTTGGCGTAGGTCAGGTCGGCGTCGTTGAGCAGGATCAGCGGCGCGGCCGCCGACTCGATCGGTGTGCGCTCGGCCTCCAGGTCGACCTCGACCCGCTGCCGGCAGACCAGGTCGCCGGCCTCGTCGAAGTCGTAGTGGCCCACAGCCAGCCGGTGGGGCCGCGCCGGCGTCTGGACGATCGCGGACCGTCCCTCCCCCGCGTCCTCGAGCATCAGGGTCGACACGCCGGTGGTCTGCAACCAGGCGCGCGCCCACCCCGAGAGGTCTCGTCCCGAGGTCGCCGACAACTCGGTGAGCAGATCGGCGAGGGTGGTGTTCCCGAAGGCGTGCCGGCGGAAGTAGCGCCGTGCACCCTCGAAGAAGGCGTCCCGCCCCACGTACGCGACGAGTTGTTTGAGGACTCCCGCGCCCTTCGCGTACGTGATGCCGTCGAAGTTCAGTTTGGCGGCCTCGAGGTCGACGATGTCGGCGACGATCGGGTGGGTCGTGGGCAACTGGTCCTGCAGATAGGCCCAGGCCTTGCGCCGGTTGGCGAAGGCGACCCAGGCGTCGGTCCACTCGGTGGCCTCGGCACTGACCAGCGAGCCCATGTAGTCGGCGAACGACTCCTTGAGCCACAGGTCGTCCCACCACTTCATGGTGACGAGGTCCCCGAACCACATGTGGGCCATCTCGTGCAGGATCGTGTTCGCGCGGGCCTGGTACTGCGCGGCGGTGGCGGCTCCGCGGAACACGTACGCTTCGGTGAAGGTGACGCACCCGGGGTTCTCCATGGCACCGAGGTTGTATTCGGGGACGAACACCTGGTCGTACTTGCCGAACGGGTAGGGGTAGCCGAAGTGGTCGGCGTAGAAGTCCATTCCCTGCCGGGTCACTTCGAAGATCGTGTCGGCGTCGAGGTACCGCGCCAGGGAGGCGCGGCACAGCACGGCGAGCGGCACCGCGAGTTCGTTCCGGCTCCAAGAAGATTCGGCGTGGTGGTACGGGCCCGCCACGATCGCGGTGATGTAGGTGGAGATCGGCAGCGTCGGTGCGAACACCACCTTCTGCGCGTCGCCGATCGACTCGCGTTCGGCGACATGCTGATTGGACAGCACCTGCCATTTCGCCGGGGCGGACACGACGAACGTGAACGGCGCCTTCAGATCCGGCTGCTCGAAGCACGCGAACACCCGTCGCGCGTCCGCGGGTTCGTACTGCGTGTACAGGTAGGTCTGCCCGTCGGCCGGATCGACGTACCGGTGCAGGCCCTCACCGGACCGGCTGTACTCCGCGGCGGCGACGACGGTGACGACGTTGTGCTCACGCAGGCCGCTCAGCGCGATGCGCGCGCCGTCGTAGCGGACGGGCACCGGCTCGCCGTTGAGCACGACCGACTCGACGCCGGCGCCGAGGAAGTCGAGCCACGTCGCGTCCGCGGCTGCCGTGAACTCGACCGTCGTCGTGGTCGCGAAACAGGCGCTCCCGGCATCCGGGGCGCCGCGCAGGTCGAGTTCCACCCGGTAGCTGCGGACCGTCACCGCCCGGGAACGCTCGGCGGTTTCGGCTCGGGTCAGATTCGCGGACGCCATACGCCGATCCTGCCAGGATCCGCTCGCCGAGATCGACGGCCGGCAGCGCCCGTCGCGGGGCGCCCTGTCCCGGGGGCGGTGCACCTCACCCGAGCGGGACACCCCCGACGCCCCACTGCTCCCGCGGCACCTCGGTGATGGTCACCCACACCGACGTCGCATCCTTGCCGGTTGCCTCGGCGTAGGCCTTGGTCACCGCCTCGATGGTGGCGCGCTTCTGTTCGACGGTGAGACCGGGGGTCTGGCTGATCTGGATGAGAGGCATGGGGAGATTGTGCCGCACCGCCGACGGAGCGGGCACCGGGAGGTGTAACGAAACAATCCGGTCGGTCGATTTGGTTCACGACCGCCGTTCACGACCTGCCTCGCCTCTCGGAAGGATGCAGCATGGGATCCTCGGAACTGTTCACGGAGTTCGTCGGTTGGGCCGCAGAAGGTTTCCTCACGGACGATCCGATCCGGTCCGCCATCGGCACCGTCGTGTACCTCGGCCTGGGTCTCTGGAGCCTGCTCACCGGCGCGCCGATCGTCATCTGACGCCCGCGACACCGCCGGTGTGTCCTTTGGACGGCTGGAGCCGCCCAAAGGACGCACCCGCGCCGAAGGCGCCTACTCGCCGGCGAGCAGGACGTCGGCGTCGAAGCACGTGTGGGTGCCGGTGTGGCACGCGGCCCCGACCTGGTCGACGACGAGCAACACCGTGTCGCCGTCGCAGTCGAGCCGCACCTCGTGCACGTACTGGGTGTGGCCGGAGGTCTCGCCCTTGACCCAGTACTGGCCGCGCGAACGCGAGAAGTAGGTGGCGGTACGGGTCTCTAGGGTACGGGCGAGCGCCTCGTCGTCCATCCACGCCATCATCAGCACCTCGCCGGTGGCACGTTCCTGGGCGACGGCGGCGAACAGCCCCGCCTCGTTGCGCTTGAGCCGCGCCGCGATCGCCGGATCCAGCCTGCTCATCGCACCTCGATCCCCTCGGCGCGCATCGCCGCCTTGACCTGCGGGATGGTGAGTTCCCCGAAGTGGAACACGCTGGCCGCGAGGACCGCGTCGGCGCCGGCGTGCACGGCGGGGGCGAAGTGCTCGACAGCTCCCGCGCCGCCGCTGGCGATCACCGGCACGTGCACCGCGGCGCGCACCGCCTGGATCATCGGCAGGTCGAAGCCGGACTTGGTGCCGTCGGCGTCCATCGAGTTCAGCAGGATCTCCCCCACGCCGAGTTCCGCGCCGCGGCGTGCCCATTCGACGGCGTCGATGCCGGTGCCGCGGCGGCCGCCGTGCGTGGTGACCTCCCATCCCGACGGGGTGTCCTCCTCGCCGTCGGGCACGGTGCGGGCGTCGACGGACAGCACGATGCACTGCGACCCGAACCGCTCGGACATCTCGCGCAACACCTCCGGGCGGGCGATGGCGGCGGTGTTGATGCTGACCTTGTCCGCGCCGGCCCGCAGCAGCCGGTCCACGTCCTCGACGGTGCGGACGCCGCCGCCGACGGTGAGCGGGATGAACACCTGCTCGGCGGTGCGGCTGACCACGTCGAGCATGGTGCCGCGGTCGCCGCTCGACGCGGTGACGTCGAGGAAGGTCAACTCGTCCGCGCCCTGCAGGTCGTACGCCGCGGCGAGTTCGACGGGATCACCGGCGTCGCGCAGGTTCTCGAAGTTCACCCCCTTGACGACGCGGCCGGCGTCGACGTCCAGACACGGGATCACCCGGACTGCCAGGGTCATGGAATTCGGTCCTCCTCGGGGACGGGACCGGGAAGCGATCCCACGATGTCGAGTATCTCCTCGTGCACGCCGGGGGCGCCGGCGACCACAGAGCCGGAGCCGATGCGCCAGGGCTTGCCGGCGAAGTCGGTGGCGAGACCACCGGCCGCCCGCACCAGGGCCACGCCGGCGGCGTTGTCCCACGGGTGGTGCCCGAAGACGACGGCGGCGCCGAGCACCCCGGCCGCCGTGTACGCCAGGTCCACCCCGGTGGAACCGTGCATGCGCAGGCGCGACACCCGGCGGCTCAGCTCGGTGATGACCTCGAGCCGGCGCCGGCCCGGGATACGCCCGCGGCTGTCGATGTCGAAGCTGCCCACGCCGACCATCACGTCCGCCAGCGCCGCCGGCTGCAGCGGCGGCTGGGGACGACCGTTGCGCAGCAGCGGCCCGTCCGCGGCGGCCGCGAACCGGTCGCCGACGAACGGCAGCCAGGTCAGCCCGAGGATCGGGTCGCCGTCGCGGACGAGTGCGAGCAGGATTCCCGCGGTGGGCAGCCCGGCGGAGTAGTTGACGGTGCCGTCGATCGGGTCGAGCAGCCACACCGTGCCCGAATCGGCTTCGGGACCGCCGAACTCCTCACCGTGCACGGCAATGCCCGTGCGCCGCTCCAGTTCCGTGGAGATGCGCCGTTCGAGTTCGAGGTCGAGGTCGGTGGCGAAGTCGTTGGGCCCCTTGTTCACCGAGCGCGGCGCGCCGCGACCGGCGACGAAACGCTCCGACGCCGCGTCGAGCACCTCACCGGCGACGGCGAGCAGGCTGGACAGATCGGCGGGCGCGGTCATCGGATCAGCGTGAGACCGCGTCGAGGGCCTCGGTGAGCGTGAACCGGCCCGCGTACAGCGCCTTGCCGACGATGGCGCCCTCGACGCCCCGGTCGACGAGGCCGGCGATCGCCCGCAGATCGTCGAGGGCGGACACGCCGCCGGAGGCGACGACGGGAGCGTCGGTGGCTGCGCAGACCTGGGCGAGCAGATCGAGGTTGGGGCCGGTGAGCGTGCCGTCCTTGGTGACGTCGGTGACGACGTAGCGGCTGCAGCCGTCGCGGTCGAGCCGCGCGAGGACCTCCCACAGGTCGCCGCCGTCGGAGACCCAGCCGCGGCCGCGCAGGCGCCACTGCCCGTCGATGAGCTTGACGTCGAGCCCGACGGCGATGCGGTCGCCGTACTCGGCGATGGCGCGGGCGCACCAGTCGGGATCCTCGATGGCGGCGGTGCCGAGGTTGACGCGAGCGCACCCGGTGGCCAGCGCCGCCTCGAGGGACTCGTCGTCGCGGATCCCGCCGGAGAGCTCTACCTTCACGTCCAGTTCGCCGACGACCTCGGCGAGGAGTTCGCGGTTGGAGCCGCGTCCGAAGGCGGCGTCGAGATCGACGAGGTGCACCCATTCGGCGCCGGCGTTCTGCCACTCGAGGGCGGCGTCGCGGGGAGAGCCGTAGCTGGTCTCGCTGCCCGCCTCTCCCTGGACGAGGCGAACTGCTTCACCGTTGGCGACATCGACTGCAGGCAAAAGGACCAGGCTCACTGCGCCCATGCTAGTGGGTCGCGGCGGTCGCGGAGAACCGGCCCCGACGGTCACCCCGCACCGTCGCCGCGCGGCGTGTCGTCACCGTCGCCGCGCGGCGTGTCGTCACCGTCGCGGCGCGGCGTGTCGCTGCCGTCACGGCGCGGGGTGTCGTTGCCGTCGGGACCGAAGGCGCGGCGCGTCGTCCGGGTCGAGACGACGCCCATCGCGGCGATCGCGCCGGCCACGCCGGCGAGGGCGACGATCAACCCGACGACGGGCCCCGGTCGCAGCACCACGATGACGACGGTGGCGAGCAGGAGCACGCCCGTGGCGGCGCCCAGTGCCGTCAGCGCGAGCCGGCCGAGCGAGAACTCCGGCCGGGCCGGGTCGTCGCCGCCGGCCCCGCCGCGGTTCACAAACTGCCGACCCAATTGCGCAGCAGCTCGGCCCCCGCGTCGCCGGACTTCTCGGGATGGAACTGCGTCGCAGACAACGGGCCGTTCTCGACCGCGGCGAGGAACCGCCCGCCGTGCTCCGCCCAGGTCAGCGCGGGCGGGGCGAACAGCTCCGACGGCGGCAGCTCCCACTTCTGCGCGGCGTAGGAGTGCACGAAGTAGAACCGGGTGTCGCGGTCCATGCCGGCGAACAGCACGCTGTTGTCGGGGGCCTCGACGGTGTTCCAGCCCATGTGCGGCAGCACCGGCGCGTCGAGACGTTCGACGGTGCCGGGCCATTCGCCACATCCGTCGGTCTCGACACCGAATTCCACGCCCTTGTCGAAGAGGATCTGCATGCCGACGCAGATGCCGAGCACCGGACGGCCGCCGGCGAGTCGCTGCCCGATGATCCGGTCCCCGCGCACCGCCTTCAGTCCCGCCATGCACGCCGCGAACGCGCCGACGCCGGGCACGACCAGGCCGTCGGCGGCGAGCGCGACCTGCGGGTCGGCGGTCACCTCCACCTGCACGCCGGTGCGCGCCACCGCGCGCGTCGCCGAATGCAGATTGCCGGAGCCGTAGTCGAGGACGGCGACCTTGGTTGCGCTCATGGGCTCGATTCTATGGGGCCGCGGCGGGCCGCTCCGACGGCCCGGCGATCCGGGCGAGCAGCGGCAGGATCGGCACGAGCAGCGCGGCGGTCGCGAACGCGGCGGGATAGCCTGCGACGGTGGCGATCCCGCCGAGCAGCAGCGATCCGGCCCCGGTGCCCGCGTCGAAGCCGATGTTCCAGGCGGCGCTCGCGGCGCCGACATGGGCGGGCCCGGCGCGACGGAACGCAAGCATCAGGGCGTCGTTCTGCACGACGCCGAAGCCGAGGCCGAATGCCACCGCCGCACCGAGCAGGACCGCCGCGCCGCCGCGATCGTCCGCGGCGAGCGCGAACGGCACCATCGCCACGGCGGCCAGGCCGAGCCCGGCCGGCAGGAGCCGGCCCGCGCCGATCCGGTCCGCGACCGCACCGGCGCCGTAGCGACCGACGAGGGTGGACGCGCTGATCAGCGCCAACGCGAGCGCCACCTGGCCCGAGGCCGCGGGCACGGCGATCGACAGCAGCGAGGTGAGGCCGCCGTAGGCGACGGCACCCGCGGCGATCGCCACCGCCGGCAGGGCCAGAGCCCGCAGCGGCGTGCGGCTTCCGGCCGCGCCGGTCTGCCGGGTGACCACCTGCGGCAGGCGCGCGATCGCGACGAGCGCGAGCGTGGGCACCGCCGCGCCGAGCACGAACACGGGTGCGGTGGAGGCCCGCTCGGCGACCGCCAGTCCGAGCGGCAGTCCGACCATCTGCGCCGCGGCGATCGCGATGCCCTGTGCGCCGGTGGCGCGGCCGAGCAGCCGGGCGGGCGCGAGTTCGGCCACGAGGGCGGCGCTGGCCACGGTGATCATGCCGAAGCCGATCCCCCGCACCGCGGAGGTCGGCAGCACCACGGCCGGGTGCAGCGACAGCAGGAGCAGCAGCGACGGCAGGCCCAGCAGCAGGCATCCTGCGGCGAGCACGGGCCGGTAGCCGCGGGCCCGCACCAGGCGCGGCACCGCCGGTTGGGTGAGCACCGTCGCGCCCATGAACACCGCCGTCACCGCGCCGGCGAGGGTGCCGCTGCCGCCGGCGTCGGCGACGGCCCGGGGCACTACGGGCAGCAGCAGGGAGAACCCGGCGAACGCGCCCGCCGCCATCGCCCAGGCGGCGGGCAGCCCCGGCACCGCGAACAGGCCCGGCCGATCCGACGACGTCAGAGCAGCCTCAGCACACCGGCGATCGCGGCGAGCAGGGTCAGCGCCAGCAGCACCCCGGCGAAGAGGGTGTTGCCGCCCCGCCACGTCGACCAGGTGCCACCCGCGGCGAGGCCGGCGAGCATGAACAGGCCGTACGTCAGGACGACGTCCACTACAGGGTGCCCTTGGTCGACGGCACGCCGCTGACCCGGGGATCCGGTTCGACGGCCTGGCGCAGCGCCCGCGCGACGGCCTTGAACTCGGCCTCGGTGATGTGGTGCTGGTCGCGGCCGTAGAGCACGCGTACGTGCAGGGCGATGCGGGCGTGGAAGGCGAGGGATTCGAACACGTGCTTGTTGATCACGGTCGAGTACGGCACGCCGGGGTAGCCGCCGATCACCGAGTGCACCATGTAGTCCGGTTCGCCGGTGTGCACGCAGTAGGGCCGGCCGGAGACGTCCACCGCCGCGTGCGCGAGGGTCTCGTCCATCGGAATGAACGCGTCGCCGAAGCGGCGGATGCCCCGCTTGTCCCCGAGTGCCTGATTCAGCGCCTGACCGAGGACGATCGCGGTGTCCTCGACGGTGTGGTGCGCCTCGATCTCGATGTCGCCCTGGGCGCGCACGGTCAGGTCGAAGCTGGCGTGCTGACCGAGCGCGGTGAGCATGTGGTCGTAGAACGGGACACCGGTGGTGATGTCGGTGCGGCCGGTGCCGTCGAGGTTCAGCTCGACGACGATGGACGACTCCTTGGTGGCACGCTCGATCCGCGCGGTGCGCGGGGTGGGGGTGGTCTGCTCGCTCATCGCCCGTCCTCGATCTCGGTGGCGGCGAGCTTCTCGCTCACCCGTAGCAGTTCGTCGTTCTCGTGGGCCAGGCCCACGGTGGTGCGCAGGAACCCGGGGATACCGACGTCCCGGATCAGCACACCCTCGTCGAGGTAGCGCTGCCAGGTCGCGGCGGCATCGGCGAAGCGCCCGAACAGGATGAAGTTCGCGTCCGAAGGCACCACGTGGTAGCCGAATCGGGTCAGCTCGGTCGCGATGCGGTCGCGTTCGGCGCACAGCCGCGCGACCGAGCCGAGGGTCTCGTCGGCGTGCCGCAGCGCGGCCCGGGCGGCAGCCTGGGTGATCACCGACAGGTGGTAGGGCAGCCGCACGAGCAGCAGTGCCTCGACGAACGCGGGCGCGGCGGCGAGGTAGCCGAGCCGGCCCCCGGCGAACGCGAACGCCTTGCTCATAGTGCGCGAGACGATCACCTTGGCCGGGAACTCGTCGATCAGCGCGAGCGCGCTGGGGGCGGCGGAGAACTCGGCGTAGGCCTCGTCGACGATCACGATGCCGGGCGCGGCCGCGCAGATCGCGCGCAGCTCGTCGAGCGGGATGCTGTGCCCGGTGGGGTTGTTCGGGCTGGTGACGAACACCACGTCGGGTTGCTGCCGGCGGATCGCGGCCACCGACGAGTCGAGGTCGAGGGTGAAGTCCTCGCCCCGGTAGGTCGGCAGCCACTCGGTCTGGGTGCCGTCGGCGATGATCGGGTGCATCGAGTAGGACGGCACGAATCCCATAGCGGATCGGCCCGGCCCGCCGAAGGCCTGCAGGATCTGCTGCAGGATCTCGTTGGACCCGTTGGCGGCCCAGACGTTCTCGACGCTCACGCCCACCCCGGTCTGCCGGGTCAGGTAGGCGGCGAGGTCGGTGCGCAGCGCGACGGCGTCACGGTCGGGGTAGCGATGCAGCTGCGCGGCGGCCTCGCGCACCGACTCGGCGACGTCGTCGATCAGGGCGCGGGTCGGTGGGTGCGGGTTCTCGTTGGTGTTGAGCTGCACCGGCACCGTCAGCTGCGGCGCACCGTAGGCGGACTTGCCGCGCAGGTTCTCCCGCAGCGGCAGGTCGTCGACGGTGATGCCGGATCCCGGGGCGCTCACTGCAGGTCCTCGAAGCGCAGCCGCACGGCCTCGCCGTGCGCGGGCAGGTCCTCGGCGGTGGCGAGGGTGATCACGTGCCCTGCGACGTCCTCGAGCGCCTCGCGGCTGTACTCGACGACGTGAATGCCGCGCAGGAACGTCTGCACGCTCAGTCCGGACTGGTGCCGGGCGCAGCCGGCGGTGGGCAGCACGTGGTTCGAGCCGGCGCAGTAGTCACCGAGGCTGACCGGCGCCCAGGGGCCGACGAAGATCGCGCCCGCGGCCCGTACCCGCGCGGCGACCGCGGAGGCGTTCTCGGTCTGGATCTCGAGGTGCTCGGCGGCGTAGGCGTCGACGACCTTCAGGCCCTGGTCGAGGTCGTCGACGAGGACGATCCCGGACTGGCTGCCCGACAGCGCGGTCCGTACGCGTTCGCGGTGCTTGGTGAGCTCGAGCTGGGCGGCGACGGCGGCGTCGACGGCGTCGGCGAGCTCGGCGCTGGTGGTGACGAGGACCGACGCGGCCATGACGTCGTGCTCGGCCTGGCTGATCATGTCGGCCGCGACGTGGACCGGATCGGCGGTGTGGTCGGCCAGGATCGCGATCTCGGTGGGGCCGGCCTCGGCGTCGATGCCGACGACGGCGCGGCACAGGCGCTTGGCGGCGGTGACGTAGATGTTGCCCGGGCCGGTGATCATGTCCACGGGCGCGAGTTCGGCGTCGTCGACGGCGGTGCCGTCCGGTGTCACGACGGCGGTGCCGTCCGGTGTCACGACGGCGGTGCCGTCCGGTGTCATGTCGGTGCCGCCGTAGCTGAGCAGCGCCACGGCCTGGGCACCGCCGACGGCCCACACCTCGTCGACGCCGAGCAGGGCGGCAGCGGCGAGGATGGTCGGGTGCGGCAGGCCTCCGAAGTCCGCCTGCGGCGGGGACGCGACGACGAGCGACTCGACGCCGGCGGCCTGGGCGGGCACCACGTTCATCACGACCGACGACGGGTAGACGGCGTTGCCGCCGGGCACGTACAGCCCCACCCGCTCGACCGGCACCCAGCGTTCGGTGACGGTGCCGCCGGGCACGACCTCGGTGACGGTGTCGGTGCGGCGCTGGTCCTGGTGCACCGTGCGGGTGCGTTCGATCGCGACGACCAGCGCCGAGCGCACGGCGGGATCGAGTTCCTCGAGGGCCCGGTCGAGTTCGGCCTTCGGCACCCGCACGCGGTCGGGGCGCACCCCGTCGAACTTCTCGCTGTAGTCGAGGGCGGCGGCGGCGCCTCGGTCGCGCACGTCCTCGACCACGGGCCGCACCTGATGCAGCACCGCGTCCACATCCACTCCGCCGCGGGGCAGCGCGCCCCTCAGCTCCGCAGTGGTGGGGGTTCGACCACGCAGGTCGGTGCGGGCAAGCATGAGGTGTCCTCTCTCGCGAACGGGGGTCCGTTCCATTATCCGTGATGGCGGCGATCGCCCTCGACGGCAGTCCCCGAACGCGCCGTCCGTGCGCCTCGGGGCGGCCGGCGGCCGGACCTATGCTGACCACATGGAGGACGATGTGTCGCACCCCCCGACGTTGGGGGAGCTGATCCGCCGGCAACGTGAGCTCGCCGAGTTGCCCATGCGGCAGCTCGCCGCGATGGTGGGGATCTCGAACCCGTATCTGTCGCAGATCGAACGGAACCTGCGGGCGCCGAGCGAACGCGTGCTGCAGGCCATCGCCGAGCAGCTGCATCTGTCGGCGGATGCGTTGACGGCCGAGGCGGGGCGGCCGGATCCGGGAGAGTCCGCGGTGGTGCACGCGATCCGGGAGGATCCGGATCTGACGAACGCGCAGCGGCGGTCGCTGGTGGAGATGTACGAGGCGTTCCGGGAGGTGACCGTGGGTAAGCGGCGCCGGGGTGCGCGCTCCGACGACGATGCGGAGTGAGTAAGGTCACATCGGACGGCATAATGTGAGCCATCCTCAGGTTTCGGCTGGTGGGGCGCCGCGTCCCCGCCCGCCCGCCCCACGTGCAGCTCGCATGTACTTCGCGGTAAGATGCGCGACCCGGCACGCGGTGTCACCCTCGGGGCACACCCCTCTTCCCCATCTGGAGATGTCCCTTGCTCGACCACGTGCACAAGAAGTTGAAGTCGACCCTGGACCCGATCGGCTGGGGTCCCGCGGTGAAGTCGGTGGCCGGACGCGCCGTCCGCAACCCCCAGGCCGTCACCGCCGCCACGACGGAATACGCGGGCCGGCTGGTGAAGATCCCCGCGGCGGCCACCCGCGTGTTCAACGCCGACGATCCCAAGCCGCCGATGCCGCTCGACCCGCGGGACCGCCGTTTCTCCGACACCGCCTGGCGGGAGAACCCCGCGTACTTCTCGCTCCTGCAGAGTTATCTCGCCACGCGGGCCTACGTCGAGGAACTCACCGACGCCGGCGCCGGCGATCCGCTGCAGGACGGCAAGGCCCGCCAGTTCGCGAACCTGATGCTCGACGTGCTGGCCCCGTCGAACTTCCTGTGGAATCCGGGCGTGCTCACCCGTGCATTCGAGACGGGCGGGGCAAGCCTGCTGCGCGGCGCCCGATATGCCGTGCACGACGTGCTCAACCGCGGCGGCCTGCCGCTGAAGGTGGACTCGGACGCGTTCACCGTCGGCGAGAACCTCGCGGCCACCCCGGGCAAGGTGGTCTATCGCAACGACCTGATCGAGCTGATCCAGTACACGCCGCAGACCGAGCAGGTGCATGCGGTGCCGATCCTCGCCGCGCCGCCGTGGATCAACAAGTACTACATCCTCGATCTCGCACCCGGTCGCAGCCTCGCCGAGTGGGCGGTCCAGCACGGCCGCACCGTGTTCATGCTCTCGTACCGGAACCCGGACGAGTCGATGCGGCACATCACCATGGACGACTACTACGTCAACGGCATTGCCGCCGCGCTGGACGTGGTCGAGGAGATCACCGGGTCGCCGAAGATCGAGGTGCTGTCCATCTGCCTCGGCGGCGCGATGGCCGCGATGGCCGCCGCGCGCGCATTCGCCGTCGGCGACAAGCGCGTGACCGCCTTCACCATGCTCAACACCCTGCTCGACTACAGCCAGGTCGGGGAACTCGGGTTGCTGACCGATCCGTCCACGCTGGACCTCGTCGAGTTCCGGATGCGGCAGCAGGGCTTCCTGTCCGGCAAGGAGATGGCCGGCAGCTTCGACATGATCCGCGCGAAGGACCTCGTCTTCAACTACTGGGTCTCGCGGTGGATGAAGGGCGAGAAGCCTGCGGCCTTCGACATCCTCGCGTGGAACGAGGACAGCACGAGCATGCCCGCGGAGATGCACTCGCACTACCTCCGGTCGCTGTACGGCCGCAACGAGCTGGCCGAGGGCCTCTACGTGCTCGACGGACAGCCCCTGAACCTGCACGACATCACGTGCGACACCTACGTCGTCGGCGCGATCAACGACCACATCGTGCCCTGGACATCGTCGTACCAGGCGGTGAACCTGCTGGGCGGCGACGTGCGCTACGTGCTCACCAACGGCGGGCACGTCGCCGGCGCGGTGAACCCGCCCGGCAAGAAGGTGTGGTTCAAGGCCGTCGGGGCGCCGGACGCCGAGACCGGCTCGCCGCTGCCCGCGGATCCGCAGGTCTGGGACGACGCGGCCACCCGCTACGAGCACTCGTGGTGGGAGGACTGGACGGCCTGGTCGAACAAGCGCGCCGGGGAGCTGGTGCCGCCGCCGGCAATGGGCAGCGCCGCCCACCCGCCGCTCGAGGACGCTCCGGGCACGTACGTCTTCAGCTGAGGACTTGCGCGTTAGCATTCATCTTGCTAACCTGCTAACAGCGTCCTCCGAGGCGCCCTCACACACCCGAACGGAAGGTACGCCATGACCACCGCCAAGACCCCCGTCGACGCCGCTGTCGCCAAGACCACCGCCGACACCGCCAAGGCCAACGAGGCTGCTGCCAAGGCCACCGCGGACGCCACCGCCGCCGCTCAGAAGATCGCCGAGTCGGCCACCACCGCCGCGAACCAGGCCACCGCCGAGTTCACCAAGGCTCTCGACGAGAGCGCCGCCCGCCTGAGCGAGTTCAACGACAAGGTCGTCGACGCTGCCAAGCAGAGCGGCAACCTCACCGTCGACACCTACGAGCGCGCCGTGACCAGCCTGCTCGACCTGCAGGAGAAGATCGCCTCCGCCACCCCGATCGCCTGGGTCGAGGACCTCACCAAGGCGCAGGTCTCCTTCGCCCGTGAGCTCACCACCACGGTGACCACCACCGCACGCGATCTCCTCAAGTGATCGATTGTGCGTCTGTTCCGACGCGATCGCGTCGGAAGAGGGGCACCACGCACCGGGCGCCGGTTCAATGAACCCCATGAACGCCCTGCAGACCGTCGCGATCGCCGCCGCCCCGTTCCGTCTCGGGGCGGCGGCGATCGCCGGCTGGAGCACCTACCTGGCCACCCTGAGCCGACGCGGCGCGCACCCGCTCGACGTCGCCGGCGACATCGCCGACTGGTGGCGCGTGCTCACCGACCGCGAACCCCCGCGCTGGGCCCACCCGTGGCCCGTCGCGCACTCCTGGCCGCTCGCCCGGCTGCGTGACTGCAGCGACCCCGACGCTCCCGCCCCCGAGGCCGTCCCCACCCTGCTGCTGCCGCCGCAGTCCGGATCGCACTCGTGCATCGTCGACCTCTCCTCCGACCGCAGCCAGGTCTCCGCCCTGCGCAGCGGCGGGTTGTCGCGGCTGTACTGCCTGGACTGGGCGCCCGCCGGCCCGGTCACCGACGGCGCCTCCCTCGACGACCATCTCGCCGTCCTCGCCGAGGCCGTCGAACTGCTCGGCGGACGGGTCAACCTGGTCGGCGGCAGCCAGGGTGGCTGGCTCGCGGCGATGCACGCCGCACTGCATCCGCGGACCGTGCACAGCCTCACCGTCGCGGGGGCCCCGATCGACTTCCACGCCGACCGTCCCGGTGCCGGCGCCCTCGAACACGTGCCACGCTCGGTGTCCGCGTCCGTGCTGAACCTGTGGTACGACGCCTCTCGGCTGTTCGGGGTGCTGCCCACCGACCCGGTGAGCGAGGTCCAGCGCAGCCTCGAACTGCTGGGCCTGCTGAACGACCCCGACACCCTCGGACAGGCGATCGACGAACGACGGTGGTTCCTCTGGCGCCAGGAGATCCCCGCCGCATTCCGCACGTGGATCCTCGAGCACCTGTTCGTCGGCAACGACCTCGTCGCCGGGGCCGTCACCACCGCGGCCGGTCCGGTGGACCTGGCCGCGATCGAGTGCCCCGTGCACATCGTCCTCGGCCGGCACGACCTCGTGGTGCCACCGGGACAGGTCCTCGCCCTCGCCGACCACGTCAGCACACCCGCCGGCGACATCACGGTGCACGACGTCGACGCCGGCCACCTCGGCTTGTTCGTCGGCCGGCGCGCCCTCACCGAGCTGTGGCCTCGGCTTGCGGCCGGGATCGCCGCGCACTCCCGATGAGGACCGCCGACGCGGCGGTGCGGAGGGCCGCCGTCGCGGCGGTGCGGAGGGCCGCCGTCGCGGCGGTACGGAGGGCCGCCGTCGCGGCGGTACGGAGGGCCGCTGCCGCGGTGGTGCTGACGGCCGCCCTCGCGGCCGCCGCCGCGGCGGGGTCCTCCCCGCCCGCCCACGCCGCGGGAGACGGGTTCCTGTGGGGCGTGTCGAGTTCCGGCTTCCAATCCGAAGGCTCCCCGCCGGACAGCAACTGGACCAGGTACGCCGCGTCGGGCCGCACCCACGAACTCGTCGGCACCTCGGTGGATTTCCGTCACCGCTACCGGGAGGACATCGCCGCGGCCGCGGACCTCGGGGTGGACGTGTTCCGGTTCTCGGTCGAGTGGTCCCGCATCCAGCCCACCCCGCACGGCTGGGACGAGGCCGAACTGCGCTACTACGACGACGTCGTCGCGACGGTGCGCGGGCACGGCATGATCCCGATGATCACCCTCGACCACTGGGTGTACCCCGGGTGGATCGCCGACCGCGGCGGTTGGCGCGATCCCGCCACGGTCGGGGCATGGCTCGCCAACGCCGAGCAGGTCGTCGCCCGGTACGCCGGGCTGGGCGCGATGTGGGTGACGATCAACGAACCGACGATCTACGTCCAGAAGGAACTCGCCTTCGGCGGGATCGACGCTGCCGACGTCCCCCGCATGTTCGACGCCCTGGTCGCCGCGCACCGCTCGATCTACGCCCGGATCCACGAACTGGACCCGGGCGCGCGCGTGACGTCCAACGCCGCGTACATCCCCGGGGTGCAGACCGGACTCGACGCCCTGTTCGTCGACCGGGTCCGCGACACCCTCGACTTCCTCGGGCTCGACTACTACTACGGGGCCACCCTCGCCAACCCGAGCGCGATCCACGCGCTCACCGACGACTTCGCCTCGATCGTCCCGCATCCCGACGGGATGTACGAGGCGCTGATGCACTACACCCGCCGTTTCCCGGGGCTGCCGCTGTACGTCGTGGAGAACGGAATGCCCACCGCCGACGGGGCGCCCCGCGCCGACGGCTGGACCCGGGCGCGACACCTGCGCGAGCACGTCGACCGGATGCGCCGCGCCGCGGCCGACGGCGCCCCCGTCTTCGGGTACAACTACTGGTCGATCACCGACAACTACGAATGGGGAAGCTACACACCACGTTTCGGCCTGTATACCGTCGACGTGCGCACGGATCCGAACCTGACGCGCCGTCCCACCGACGGGGTCGACGCCTACCGGGCCGTCACCGGTGAGCCGTGGCCGGTGCCGGTGCCGGGCTGACCGGCCCGGCCCGGTCGTAGAATCGCCCGATGACCTGGCAGACGTGGGTGGCCCTGCTCGGCGCCGCCTGGGTGATCAGCCTCTCCCCCGGCGCCGGCGCGATCGCGTCCATGTCCTCGGGCCTCGCCCACGGACTGCGGCGCGGCTGGTGGAACATCGTCGGGCTGCAGTTCGGCCTGCTGCTGCAGATCGTGGTGGTCGCCGCCGGCGTCGGCGCGGTCCTCGCCGGGTCCGCGGCGGCATTCACGGTGATCAAGTGGTTCGGCGTGGCCTACCTCGTGTACCTGGGGGTGCGCCAGTGGCGCACTCGCCCCACCGAGGTCGACCCCGGCGCGGCGCCGGGACTCGGCTCGGCGCCGGCGCTGGTGGCGCGCGGGTTCCTGGTCAACGCGAGCAACCCCAAGGCGGTGGTGTTCATGCTTGCCGTGCTGCCGCAGTTCCTCGATCCCGCAGCCCCGCTGCTGCGGCAGTACCTGATCATCGCGGCGACGATGGTGACCGTCGACATGATCGTCATGACCGGCTACACGGGCCTGGCGGCGCGGGTGCTGACGCTGATGCGCTCGCCGCGCCAGCAGCGCATCACGGGCCGGGTGTTCTCCGGGCTGTTCTTCACGGCCGCCGCGTTCCTGGCCACCGTGCGCCGCGCGGCCGCCGCGGCATAACGGCCGGTCAGTGCGGCCGCGGCGCCACCCCGAGCCGCTCGCACGCGGCGTGATACAGGGCGACCACTGCGGTGCGGATCCCCGCCCGGTCGGAGACGGGCTCGAGCCACGGCACCCGCACCGTCGTCTCGATGCCGCCGACCTCGACGACCCACTCGCCGAACTCGGTGTGCACGCCGGTCATGCGGGCGGCGCCCGCCGTGGGTTCCGCGAACGCGCGGACCACGAGCAGGTTGTCGTCGGCGTGGTCGTCGTTCATGTGCCCGGTCACGGCCGCGACGACGGCGGCGTCGAAGGAAGTCACGCCGGCGAGCCTAGCCTCACCGATCGCCGTCGGCGCCCGCCACCCCGACGGTGCGTTCGAGCGCGGCGAGCTCGTCGTCGAGGTGCGCGATCAGGCGATCGAGCTGCGGGACGCTGCGGCTGCACGAGGTGAGCCCGAACGCGATCCGATCGTCGGTGCTGGTGCAGGTGATGTTCAGGGCCTGCCCGTCGACCGGCACCGACAGCGGGTACAGGGCGTCGACGCGGGCGCCGTTCCAGTACAGCGGCTCGACCGGGCCCGGCACGTTGGAGACGATCACGTTGAACGGCGGCCGCACCACGGCCCGGTTGCCGGTGAGCACCCCGACCGCGAGCGGAGCCATGCCGAGAGCGCTCGTGGCCAGCAGCGCGGTCTGGGACCGGCCCCGCATGGACTCCTTGCCGTCGACCATCGCGTCCCGGATGGCGGCCAGGCGGGCCGCCGAACCGTCGACGTGGGTGGCGAGCGGGCACATCAGCACGCCCACGTCGTTGCCGCCCTCGGTGGTCTTCCCGCGACGCAGCGACACCGGCACCATCGCGACGAGCGGATCGTCGGGCAGGGCCTCGTGGTCGAGCAGGTAGGCGCGCAGCGCTCCCGCGGACATCGCGAGGACGACATCGTTGACGGTGGCGCCGGCGGCCTCGGCGACGCGCCGCAGCCGCGTCAGCGACCAGTCGTGCGCGGCGAAGCGGCGGCCACCGGCGATGGACACGTTGAGCATCGTGCGCGGCGCCGTGAGCGACACCGCGCCGCCGCGGCCCCGCAGGGCCCGGTCCACGGTCCCCACCAGCGCGGGCACCATCCCGGCGGCCTCGTCGACGACGCCCCGCACGGCCCGCACGGTCATGCTCGGCAGGTCGAGCGCGGTCCCGACCGCGGAGTGCGGCGGGTCGGCGGACGGGAAGCGCGCCCAGGGCGGCGGCATGTCGGTGCGGTCCGCGTCGGAGCTCAGGGCCCGGTGCAGCAGCCGCATCGCGCCGACACCGTCGGCGAGGGCGTGGTGGATCTTCGTGTAGATCGCGTACCGCCCGTCGGCGAGGCCCTCGATCAGGTGCATCTCCCACAGCGGCCGGCTGCGGTCGAGGAGGGTGCTGTGCAGCCGCGACACCAGGGCGCGCAATTCGGCGATGCCCCCGGGGCGTGGCAGGGCGTCGCGACGGACGTGGTGTTCGAGGTCGAAGTGCGGGTCGTCCTCCCACGTCCACATCCCCAGGGTGGCGAGGGAACGGACCGCGCGCCGGCGCCACAGGGGCGCGACGTCGTCACCGGCGAGGGCCGCGTCGAACAGCGCGCGCAGGGAACGGGCGTCGCCGCCCGGCGGCGGCTGCAGCAGGATCAGCCCCCCGACGTGCATGGGATGCTCGCGCGACTCGCCGAGCAGGAACATCGAGTCGATCGGGGACATCGGCAAACGCATGCGAGGTCTCTCCGTTCCCCGGCGACGGGGAACTGGTTAGTGGCGGACCCCCTGTGACCCGCCGGACGCGCGCCGCCGCCGTGAGGTGCCTCACGGCGGCGGATACGTAGCCAGTTGTACGCGATCGATGCGGCCGGTGCCAAGCGCGGCCCCGGCGTGGCGTCACATGTCGAGACCGAGGTCGAGGACGGTCACCGAGTGGGTCAACGCGCCGACGGCGAGGTAGTCGACCCCGGTGCGGGCGTAGTCCGCGGCCACGTCGAGGGTCAGGCCCCCGGAGGACTCGAGGCGGGTCTGCGGCGCGTGCGTGTTGCGCCGTTGGACCGCGATCTGCGTCTGCCACAGCGGGAAATTGTCGAGCAGGATCAGCTCGACGTTCTCGGCGAGCACCTCGTCGAACTGCTCGAGGCTGTCGACCTCCACCTCGCACTCGAGGTCGGGGGCCTGGGCCCGCACGGCCCGCAGCGCCGCGACCACCGAACCGGCGGCGACGACGTGGTTGTCCTTGATCAGCGCGGCGTCGCCGAGACCCATCCGGTGGTTGACACCGCCGCCGACCCGCACCGCGTACTTCTGCAGCGCCCGCAGGCCCGGCAGCGTCTTGCGGCTGTCGCGGATCTTCGCGTCGGTGCCGGCGACGGCGTCGACCCACTGCGCGGTGGCGGTGGCGATCCCGGACAGGTGGCACATCAGGTTCAGCATGGTGCGCTCGGCGGTGAGCAGGCCCCGGGTGGGGGCCTGCACCGTGAGCACCGCCTCCCCCGCCGCGGCACGATGCCCGTCGACGGCCCGGTCGAGCACCTCATAGTCGCCGGCACCGAGGACCTCGTCGAGTACCAGCAGACCGATGTCGATCCCGGCGACGGTGCCGGGGCTGCGCGGCACCACCGACGCCGTGGCCACGGCGTCGGCCGGCACCGTGGCGGCGGTGGTCACATCCGGGCCGTAGCGCAGGTCCTCGTCGAGGGCGACGCGCACCAGCGCGAGCGTCTCGTCCCGATCGAGTCCGGCGGGCAGCTCGGTGCTGGCCATTCAGTGTGCTCCTGTGAGTTGTGGTGTGCGCAGCGTGATCTCGCCGTCGGCGTCGAGACGCGTCTCGAGGCTGCGACGCTGCGCGGGGTCGGATGCGGGATGGTCGTCGCGGGTGTGGCACCCGCGGCTCTCGGTGCGGGCGCCGGCCGCGAGGGTCAGGGCCCGGGCCGCGACGGTGAGCGCGGCGTCCTCGAGCGCCGCCGCGTCGGTGCACCGGCCGGTCGGGGCGGCGGTGAGGCCCGCCCCGGCGACGGCGAGCCCGGCGGCGTCGCGGACGACGGAGGCGTGCCGGGTCATCAGCTGCTGCAACGCCGCCCGGTCCGCGCGGGGCCGGACGGGCAGGTCGGCGTCGGCGGTCTCGACGCGCAGCCCCCCGCGCTCCTCGGCCGCGGCCAGACCGGCGCGCTCGCCGACGACGAGGCCCTCGAGCAGGCTGTTGGAGGCGAGCCGGTTGCCGCCGTGCAGGCCGGTGCGGGCGACCTCGCCCGCCGCGTACAGCCCGGGTACACCGGTGCGGCCGCACACGTCGGTGACGACCCCGCCGCACGAGTAGTGCGCGGCCGGAGCGACGGGAATCAGGTCGCGGGCCGGGTCCAGGCCCACCTGCGCCAGGGAGGCGGTGACGGTCGGGAAGCGCCGCGCGAACCCGTCCAGGTGCCGGGCGTCGAGCAGGACGTGGTCGTCGCCGAGCTCGGCGAGCCGGGTGGCGATGGCACGGGAGACGACGTCGCGCGGCGCGAGGTCGCCGAGGGGGTGCACCCCGGCGGTGACCGGGCGGCCGGCACTGTCCACGAGGCGGGCACCCTCGCCGCGCACGGCCTCGCTGACGAGCGGGCGGCGGCCGACGGATCCGGCCGCGAACAGCACGGTCGGGTGGAACTGGACGAACTCGAGGTCGGCGACGGCGGCACCGGCGTGCAGGGCCAGCGCGATACCGTCGGCGGTGGCGCCGGGCGGGTTGGTGCTGCACGCGTACAGCTGCCCGAGGCCGCCGGTGGCCAGCAGCACGGCCGGGGTGTGGACGACACCGAGGCCCCGGTCGTCGAGGACGAGCAGGCCGGTGACGCCGCGCGTGTCGGTGAGGACGCGGGCGGCGGCGGCACCGAAGAGCACCGGCAGTCCGGCCGCGCCCAGGGCACGCTGGATCTCGGCACCGGTGGCGTCGCCGCCGGCGTGGATGATGCGGCGGGTGCTGTGGCCGCCCTCGCGGGTGCGGGCGATGCCGCCGTCACGGCCGCGGTCGAACACGGCTCCCAGGTCGGTGAGGGCCGCGACGGCGTCCTGCCCGCCGGAGACGATGGACCGCACGGCCGTCTCGTCGCACAGGCCGGCGCCGGCGGCGCAGGTGTCGGCGACGTGGGAGTCGACGGAATCCGCCGGCCCCGGGGCGACGACGGCGATGCCGCCCTGCGCGTACTGGGTGGCGGTGTCGGTGGGGCCGCCCTTGCTGACGGTCAGCACCCGCAGTCCGCGCCGGGACGCGGCGCGGGCTGCGGTGAGGCCGGCCACGCCGCCCCCGACCACCACGAGGTCGGCGCGGGCTTCCCAGCGGATCGTGTCCCGCCGCTCCGCTCGACCCGCGCCGACGCCGGAGGACATCGTCACTCCCCGCCGCCGGGGTTGCCGATCGCGATCATCCGCTGCACCGACTGCCGGGCCCGCTCGGCGACGGCCGGGTCGACGTGGACCTCGTCCTTGCCCTCCTGCAGGCAGCGCAGCAGCGCGGCCGGAGTGATCATCTTCATGTAGGGGCAGGACGCGCGGTCGTTGACGGCCTGGAAGTCCACGCCGGGCGCCGCCTTGCGCAGTTGGTGCAGCATCCCCACCTCGGTGGCGACGAGGACCTGCTTGGCGCCGGTGGCGCGGGCCGCGTCGAGCATGCCGCCGGTGGACAGGATCTTGACCTTGTCGTCGGCGACGAAGCCCTCACCGGCGAGGTACAGCGCGGAGGTGGCGCAGCCGCACTCGGGGTGGACGAACAGCTCGGCGTCGGGGTGCGCCTTGGACTTGGCGGCGAGCTCGTCGCCGTTGATCCCGGCGTGCACGTGGCACTCGCCCGCCCAGATGTGCATGTTCTGCCGGCCGGTCACGCGCTTGACGTGGGCGCCGAGGAACTGGTCGGGCAGGAACAGCACCTCGCGGTCGGGGTCGATGGAGGCGACGACGTCGACCGCGTTCGAGGAGGTGCAGCAGATGTCGGTCAGGCCCTTGACCTCGGCGGTGGTGTTGACGTACGAGACGACGACCGCGTCGGGGTGGTCGGCCTTCCATTCGCGCAGCTGGTCGGCGGTGATCGAGTCTGCGAGCGAGCACCCGGCCCGCTCGTCCGGGATGAGGACCGTCTTGGCGGGGCTGAGGATCTTCGCGGTCTCCGCCATGAAGTGCACGCCGCAGAAGACGATGGTGTCCTCCTCGGCCTCGGCGGCGATGCGCGAGAGGGCGAGGGAGTCGCCGACGTGATCGGCGACGTCCTGGATGGCGGGCAGCTGGTAGTTGTGCGCCAGCAGCGTGGCGTTGCGTTCGCGCGCCAGTCGCCGGATCTCCTCGGCCCACTCCGGGGTCGCCTCGACGCCGGTGTAGCCGCCGGGTCCGTCCTGGATCGGGGTGTGCGCGCCCGCCCACGTCGTAGTGGTCATGGCCTGCTCCTTCGCCGTGCACCGGGCGGGCTTTGCCCGGATTTCCGTATTCGGGGGTTTTCGACTTAGGATCGAAAACATGACACATGGTAGCACCCTTCACGAAGTGCTCATCGTCGTGTTCCAGGTTCGCCGATTTCCGGACACCCAGGGCGGCACGAAGACCGAGCTCGGGGTGCTGTTGTGGCAGCGCGCCCTCGACCCGGAGGCGGGCACCTGGTCGCTGCCCGGCGGCCGCCTCCGCGACGACGAGGACCTCACCACCTCCGCCCGTCGCCAGCTCGCCGAGAAGGTCGACGTGCGCGAGGTGGCGCACCTCGAGCAGCTCTCGGTGTTCTCCGATCCGCACCGGGTGCCGGGACCGCGCACGATCGCCTCGACCTACCTCGGGCTGGTGCCGATCACCTCCGATCCCCACCTGCCCGAGGACACCGCCTGGCATCCCGTGTCGGACCTGCCGGCGATGTCCTTCGACCACGGGGTCATGGTCGAGAACGCACGCACCCGCCTGGCCGCCAAGCTCTCGTACACCAACATCGCCTTCGGGCTGGCCCCCGCCGAGTTCGCCATGTCCACGCTACGTGAGATCTATTGTGCGGCACTCGGATACCAGGTGGATGCCACGAACCTGCAGCGCGTGCTCAAGCGCCGCGACGTCCTGACCCCCACCGGCACCACCGCCCCGCCGGGGCGTGCCGGCGGCCGTCCCCCGGCACTGTTCCGCTTCACCGAGTCGCGCCTGCGCGTCACCGACGAGTTCGCCGCCCTGCGCCCGCCGGGCTGACGGTTGGTGTGGTTCTCTGTTTCGGTATCGGCAACTGCAGGACGGCCCGGCCGAGTGGACGGTGGCGGCGAGCGCGTAGTGAGCTACCTCGAGGAGGTCGGTGCCGGCAAACGCGCCGAATCCGCGGAGCCGCTCGTCGCGGTGGCACAGGGCTGCGGCGAGCCGGCCGAGCCGGTTCGGGGGCTCGGCGAAGAATCGCAGGCGCGCGTCGCGTTCACCGAGATGCTCGGCGCCGTCGCCGGCCGTTGGGGGCTCCGGCGGCAGACGGCGGCGTCGGCCGGCAGCGGGTGCCCGCAAGTGGGCCCGCTCGAAGGCCTGAGAGTCGTCCGGGCGGATGCGGACCGCGTCCCCCTCAGGGGCGACATCGAGAATCCGGTAGGTGTCGTCGATCAGCGTCATCGCCACGGCAGTGCACGGTAGAAGCTCGACGTCAACGCTCGGTCACACGCCGATGAGCATCGCCTCCGCCTCCGTCGGTGGTGACCCGCTGGGATCCAGGGCCACCACCGACGGAGCCCGTCAGTTGAGGCGCTGCGGGACGCCGTAGGTGACCACGGTGTCGTTGTTGGCGGTGATCGCGCGAGCGAACGGCCGGACCGTCACCGGCCCGACGGCACCGGAGACCGAGCCGTGCACGCCGGCGATCCGGACGGTGACCGAATCCCCGTCGAACTCGTGATCCTCGACGATGGCGACCTCGGTGATGCCGCCGGGGGCGAGTTCGACCTCGATCTCCTGCTCGGGAATGATCGAGCCGCCGATCGTCGCGCCGGTGCTCGCGTCGAGGCCCAGCGCGAATTCGGGTGCCAGTTCGACGTTGACGCCCACCTCGTTGCCGACCTCCCAGTCCAGGCTGGGGGTGAAAATGTGCACCACCGCACCGGGCACCGCGACCGGGTAGCCGATCTGATATCCGAGGGTGAGCTTGGTGCCGGTGTAGTCGGCGGCACCGGGCCCGGTGATGTTCACGGTGGCGGAACCGTCGTGGAAGAACTCGACACTGAGCGGGGAGCTGTCGAGCGGGAGAACGCCCTGGATGGAGGTGTCGGCCTGCAACACCTCGATCGCGTTGCCGTCCGCGAGGGGCAGCACGCGGGCGTTGTCGACGGCGGCGGTGGCGGCGCCCGGGCCGACGAGCACGCTCAGCGCCACGGCTGCGGTGAGCGCGGTGCCCCGGACGACATTCGGACGGAATCGGTTGCCGGAGAATCGGTGGACCATCGTGACGACCTCGTTCCTGGAGGGTGGGAAGCGGCGTGACCTCCGACACGCAGGCACAGCCTAGAAGCAGCGCACGCGATTTCGCCGGACGAACCGGGGCGCGGCGTGTCCTGAACGTGACGCCGCCACGGGCGCGCAGGCAGGATCCGCGCAGGCAGGATCACAGCACTCCGGCAGCGCCTGGTTCACACCGCAATGGCACCGACCGGCCGCTCATAGATGACAAGTTCCGCGAGAACCTACAGCGAGGTCCGGCACATGCCGGCCTTACGTATACCGGGCGTCGGCCGGGTACCGGGGGAAGCCGTCGCCGGCCGCGCGCCAGTCGGCCAGCCACCGCTCGGTGAGTTCCGTGCCCTCGGCCCGCAACGCCGCCAGGTGCCGCGGACTCCGGTCGAGTTTCGAGGCGTGGTCCAGCGTCCACGCCGAGTCCCGGCTCATCTTGATCGTGCGGACCACGACGGTCTTGCGGTCCGTCAGGGGCGGGGCGTCGTTGCCGTACTTGTCGATCCACCGGTTGACGGTGAGGATGTGGTCGAGTTCCTGGTTCAGCGACAGGTTGCCGGCCAGATCGTTCTCCCGGTCGCGGATCTCCTCGAGACCGACGCGCAACGAGGTCGGCGAGTACTCCTGCGGGTTGATCCGCACCACCCAGATCTCGTCGGGCTTGTCGTCGCAGGTCTCGGTGTCCAGCAGGTCCCGCACCGGCGGGTTCTGCGAATACAGGCCGTCCCAGTAGTAGCCGGTGCGCCGGACGGTGGTGCCTTCGTCCGCAGTGGGGAACTCGAGGTTCTCGATCGGTTGTGCGGGCAGCAGCTCGGGCAGCGTGCCCGACGCCGCCACCCCGTCGAGCGACAGGGCGCGTCGCATCCGCCACCGCGTCGCGCCGTACTGGTCGCGCTCCGGCGGGGGCTTGAGCCCCAGTTCCTCCAGGGTCTTGTCCGAGTCGAAGGTCTCGAAGTTGCCGCTGAGCACCTCGATCGCGCCGGCGATGACCCGGACATTGTTCTGGGCGAGGAGCTTCCAATCGACCGAGTCGAAGTCCGGGCAGAGCGAGGCGAGCAGGCCCTGGAATCCGAGGTACTCCGGGCGGGCACCCACCGATCCCAGGCCGAGCAGCCCGAGGCGGCCCGCCGCGGCGTACGGACTCGATTCGGGGAGGGCCACGCCCGCGGCCTTCCAGCGCAGCAGCACCTGCCCGGCCAGGTTGTGCAGCGTCTCGGCGGGGTTGGTCGCCGCGAACACGGTCCACAGGTGGTCGAGTCGTTCGACGGCCTTGTCGACGGTGCCGCAGTCCGGGTCGGATCCGTTGGGGGCCAGGCCGTACCAGGTCGCAAGCGCGCACAACGCGCCGGCGGACGTGCCGCTGAACGAGACCAGATCGAAGGAGGTGCCGCCGTCGGCGTCCCATCGCTGCTTGGCCCGCAGAATCGAGGTGAGCGCACCCCAGGTGAAGGCGACGTGCGTGCCTCCACCCTGACAGGCGATGGCAATCTTCTTGCGCCGCACGGACTGCACCGACACGTTGATCCTTCCGGAGGGGACGTCGCGCTGATTGTGTCGCATCTCCGGCCGCCTGTCCGCGCGGGCCCCGGGCGCGGCGGTCCCTCCCCGGCCGCACCCGCCACGGTCGGCGGGCGCGGCCACGCTCAGCGACGTTCCGTCAGGCTCGAGTCGAGCGTCCCGTGCCGGGAGCACCGGGCCCACCAGCCGTCGGGGGCGACCTGCACGATCATCCGGCGCCCGCACTGCTCGCAGAACCGGGGCGGCTCGAGACCGAGCCGGGCCGCGGCCGGGACCGGGGCGTTCTCGTCGACGGGCCGGCCGGTGAACGGGTTGAACACGCCGGCCTCCTAGAGGGTCTCGCCGAGCGCCTTGATCGGCATCTTCAGCTCGCCGAGCAGGTCGATGTCGGACTCGGCCGGCCGGCCGAGGGTGGTGAGGTAGTTGCCGACGATGACGGCATTGATGCCGCCGAGGATGCCCTGCTTGGCGCCGAGGTCGCCGAGGGTGATCTCGCGGCCGCCGGCGAAGCGCAGGATCGTGCGCGGCAACGCGAGCCGGAACGCGGCAACGGCCTTGAGCGCCTCCGCCGCCGGCAGGACCTCCAGATCCCCGAACGGGGTGCCCGGGCGCGGGTTGAGGAAGTTCAGCGGCACCTCGTCGGGCTCGAGCGCGGCCAGGTCGGCGGCGAATTCGGCACGCTGTTCGAGGGTCTCCCCCATGCCGAGGATGCCGCCGCAGCACACCTCCATGCCGGCCTCGCGGACCATCCGCAGGGTCTCCCACCGCTCCTCCCAGCTGTGGGTGGTGACGACCTGCGGGAAGAAGGAGCGGGCGGTCTCGAGGTTGTGGTTGTAGCGGTGCACTCCCATCGCGGCGAGCTGGTCGACCTGCTCCTGGGTGAGCATGCCGAGCGAGCAGGCCACCTGGATGTCGACCTCGTTGCGGATCGCTTCGACCCCGGCGGCGACCTGGGCCATGAGCCGCGCGTCGGGCCCCCGGACGGCGGCGACGATGCAGAACTCGGTGGCACCGGTCTTGGCGGTCTGCTTGGCGGCCTCGACGAGGCTGGGGATGTCGAGCCATGCCGAGCGGACCGGGGAGGCGAACAGCCCCGACTGGGAGCAGAAGTGGCAGTCCTCGGGGCAGCCGCCGGTCTTGAGACTGATGATGCCCTCGACCTCGACCTCGGGGCCGCACCAGGTCATGCGGACCTCGTGGGCGAGGCCGAGAAGATCCTCGAGCCGCTCGTCGGGCAGCTGCAGCACCTCGAGGACCTGCTCACGGTCGAGTCCCTCGCCACGCCCCAGCACCTGTTCGCGGGCGAGGGTGAGGATGTCGGCACGGGCGGGGGCCTGGGTCACGGTCGTCTCCTGGAGGGTGCGGGTCACGGCGAACTTGAACACCGTTCACTTGAACGCTGTTCAGGCTAGGGTGGCGGTGGTCTACTGTCAACGCGACGAATGGTCGGGAACCAGGTACGACGGGAGCGAACGGTGCAGTTGCGACGCGGCGACGTCCTCGACGGCGCGATGGCGATCCTCGACGAGTACGGTCTCGGCGACCTGACGATGCGCAAGCTCGCCACGTCGCTCGGCGTCCAGCCCGGGGCCCTGTACTGGCACTTCCCCAACAAGCAGACCCTGCTCGGCGCGATGGCCGACCGCATCCTCGACGGCGTCGACGCCCCGTCCACCGCCCCCGCCTGGGACGGCGCACTCACCGAACTCGCGCACCGCTTCCGCGCCGCACTGCTCGCCCACCGCGACGGCGCGGAACTCGTCGCCGCGACCTACGCGTCGCGCCTGACCACGTCGCGCGTGCGGGAGGCGTTCGTCGCGGCGGGCCTGCGGGCGCGGTTGTCCCGCGCCCACGCCGAACTCGCCGGGTACGCGCTGCTGCACTACGTCCTCGGCCACACCGTCGACGAGCAGTCCCGTCTGCAGCTCGCCGAACTCGGGGCGCTGACCCGCAAGCCCGTCTCGCCCGACGTGTCCACCGAGACCGCGGCCGGCTCGGACGACGACCTGCTCGACGGGGATCCGTCCGTGCGGTTCGACTTCGGCCTGACCCTGTTCGTCGACGGCATCCGCAGCCGCCTGCGCGAGGGCGATCCCGCTGCGTCGCGGCCGAATGTCACACCGGTGCAACCCACCTGAACGCATGTGACATTCGGCCACCAGGACGGACGGGGGTCGGCCGCGCGGTGGCCTGCTACCGGTGGGCCGAGCGGGTGGGGTCAGCGCCGGAACAGCTTGTTGCCGAGCCAGACGATCGGGTCGTACCGACGGTCGACGACGCGTTCCTTCATCGGGATCAGCGCGTTGTCGGTGATGTGGATGTTCTCCGGGCACACCTCGGTGCAGCACTTGGTGATGTTGCACAGCCCGAGTCCGTGCTCCTCCTGCGCGGCGGTGCGCCGGTCGGCCACGTCGAGCGGGTGCATCTCGAGTTCGGCGATCCGCATCAGGTACCGGGGACCGGCGAACGCCTCCTTGTTCTCCTCGTGGTCGCGCACCACGTGGCAGACGTTCTGGCACAGGAAGCACTCGATGCACTTGCGGAACTCCTGCGACCGCTGCACGTCGATCTGCTGCATCCGGTACTCCCCCGGCGCCAGGTCGGGCGGGGGCGCGAACGCCGGGATCTCCCGGGCCTTCTCGTAGTTGAAGGACACGTCGGTGACCAGATCGCGGACCACCGGGAACGTGCGCAGCGGGGTCACGGTGACCACCTCGTCCTCGGCGAAGACCGACATCCGGGTCATGCACAGCAGCCGCGGACGGCCGTTGATCTCCGCCGAGCAGGACCCGCACTTGCCGGCCTTGCAGTTCCACCGCACCGCCAGGTCGGGAGCCTGGGTCGCCTGCAGTCGGTGGACGATGTCGAGGACGACCTCGCCCTCGTTGACCTCGACGGTGTAGTCACGCAGTTCACCGCCACCGCCGTCGCCGCGCCAGATCTTGAATGCCGCCCGGTACCCCATGGCTACGGCCTCCGTCCCGGATGTTCCGCGAGTTCGTCGTCGGTGTAGTACTTGGCGAGTTCCTCGAAATCGAACAGCGCCAACAGGTCCGGTCGCATGGGCACCTGCTGTTCGGGTGCCACCGTGACATCCGGGATCGACTCGTCACCACCGTCCGTGCGGCACACGAGCAGCGTCCGGCGCCAGTTCGGGTCCATCGACGGATGATCGTCGCGCGTGTGCCCGCCGCGGCTCTCCGTGCGCAGCAACGCCGCCCGGGCCACGCACTCGCTCACGAGCAGCATGTTGCGCAGGTCCAGGGCGAGGTGCCAGCCGGGATTGAACTGCCGATGCCCCTCCACGGCGACGTTCCGGATCCGCGCCCGCAACGCGCCGAGGACGTCGAGGGCACGGGCGATCTCGTCGGCGCGCCGGATGATGCCCACCAGGTCCTGCATGGACTGTTGCAGCCCGGTGTGCAGGGTGTAGGGGTTCTCCGCCGTCGCGGGCTCGGCGGGATCGAACGGGGCCAGCGCCGTGCGCGCCGCGGCCGTGACGTCCGCCTCGGCGACGCGCGGGCGGTGCCCGAGGCCCTGCACGTAGTCGGCGGCGCCGAGGCCGGCGCGCCGGCCGAACACCAACAGATCCGACAGGGAGTTGCCGCCGAGCCGGTTCGACCCGTGCATGCCGCCCGAGCACTCGCCGGCGGCGAACAGTCCGGGCACGGACGCGGCACCGGTTTCCGGATCGACCTCGATGCCGCCCATCACGTAGTGGCAGGTGGGGCCGACCTCCATCGCCTCCGCGGTGATGTCGACGTCGGCGAGCTCCTTGAACTGGTGGTGCATCGACGGCAGCCGCCGGACGATCTCCTCGGCGGGCATGCGCGAGGCGATGTCGAGGAACACCCCGCCGTGCGGGGTGCCGCGACCGGCCTTGACCTCGGAATTGATGGCGCGGGCGACCTCGTCGCGCGGCAACAGGTCCGGGGTGCGGCGGTTGTTCTCCTGGTCGGTGTACCAGCGGTCGGCCTCCTCCTCCGTCTCCGCGTACTGGCCTTTGAACACCGGTGGGATGTACGAGAACATGAACCGCTCGTTCTCGGAGTTCTTCAGGACCCCGCCGTCGCCGCGCACCCCCTCGGTGACGAGGATGCCCTTGACGCTCGGCGGCCACACCATCCCGGTGGGGTGGAACTGGACGAACTCCATGTTGATCAGGGCGGCCCCGGCCCGCAGCGCGAGAGCGTGACCGTCGCCGGTGTACTCCCACGAGTTCGACGTCACCTTCCAGGACTTGCCGATCCCGCCGGTGGCCACGACGACGGCGGGCGCCTCGAACAGCACGAACCGGCCGGACTCGCGCCAGTACCCGAACGCACCGGCGATGCGGCCCTCGGCGTCCTTCAGCAGTTCGGTGACGGTGCATTCGGCGAACACCCGCACCCGGGCGTCGTAGTCGCCCGTGGCGGCGTGGTCCTCCTGCTGCAGGGACACGATCTTCTGCTGCATCGTGCGGATCAGCTCGAGGCCGGTGCGGTCACCGACGTGCGCCAGCCGCGGATAGGTGTGACCGCCGAAGTTGCGCTGGCTGATCCGGCCGTCGGGGGTGCGGTCGAACAACGCACCGTAGGTCTCGAGTTCCCACACCCGGTCGGGCGCCTCGCGGGCGTGCAGTTCGGCCATGCGCCAGTTGTTGAGGAACTTGCCTCCTCGCATGGTGTCCTGGAAGTGCACCTGCCACGAGTCGTGCGGGTTGGCGTTGCCCATCGCGGCGGCGCAACCGCCCTCCGCCATGACGGTGTGCGCCTTGCCGAACAGCGACTTGCACACGACCGCGACCCGCAGTCCGCGTTGACGCGCCTCGATGACGGCGCGCAGCCCCGCCCCGCCCGCGCCGATGACCACCACGTCGTAGCTGTGCCGTTCGACGTCCGCCATCCAGTCCTCCTTCGCTGCCGAGTCGGCCCGGGGCCGGCGCCCGGGCCGTCGTCGTGGCTCAGCCGACGAACCGCAGGTCCGAGATGGTGCCGCTCGCCACGAGCATGATGTAGAAATCCGTGATCATCAGGGTGCCCAGCGTGGTCCACGCCAGTTGCATGTGCCGGGTGTTGAGCCGGGAAACCGCCGTCCAGATCCGGTAACGCAGCGGGTGTTTCGAGAAGTGCTTGAGCCGGCCGCCGGTGACGTGCCGGCACGAGTGGCACGAGACGGTGTACGCCCACAGGAGCAGCACGTTCCCCACCAGGATGAGGTTGCCGAGGCCGAAGCCGAACCCGCCGCCGGAACCGTGGAACGCGACGATCGCGTCGTAGGTGTTGATCGCCGAGATGACGAGCGCGACGTAGAAGAAGTAGCGGTGCGAGTTCTGGATCAGCAGCGGCAGCCGCGTCTCCCCCGTGTACCGGGCGTGCGGCTCGGCGACGGCGCAGGCCGGCGGCGCCAGCCAGATCGAGCGATAGTAGGCCTTGCGGTAGTAGTAGCACGTCAGCCGGAATCCGAGCAGGAACGGCAGCGACAGGAACGCCAGGGGGATCCACATGGGCAGCTCGCCCACCCACGTCCCGAAGTGCCGGGCGCCGGGCACGCACGACGCGCTGACGCACGGCGAGTAGAACGGCGTGAGGTAGTGGTACTCCTCCACCCAGTACGCGGTGCGCACGAAGGACCGAATCGTCGCGTAGACGACGAAGACGGCCAGCCCGAGCGTGGTGAGCACGGGCGGTTGCCACCACCGGTCGGTGCGTAGCGTGCGCGCCGCGATCCGGGCCCGCGTCGAGGACCGGACGCCGGCGCCTGCCGCGGGGGCGCTCACCGCGAGCCGTGCAGGCCGCCGAGCCCCTCGTCGTCACAGTCGACGCCGCGGAAGATCTCGTCGTACGGGGTGTCGGGGATCGGAATCCGCTCGCCGGACGGCCGGGACGTCTCGCGCGGCGGCGAGGCCGCCAGATCCTGCGCGTCGATGTCGAGCCGGTCCACGTCGTTGATCAGGCGGCGCACCGCAGCGGCGTCGCCGTACCTCGACCGGAGCGAGGTCAGGCAGTGCCGAAGGTGACCGATGGTGCGGTGCAGTTCCTGCATTTCGGTGGTGGACATTCGTACCTCCGAGAGGGCGGTCGGCACGTCGACACCTGCCGACTCGATGTGACAGCTATCACAGTACGACATTCGCGCGGCAACACATGCGAATCCGGCGATCGGCGCGTAAACGCCCCGCCGGGCGGCCTATCCGCCCCGGATCCGGACATTTCAGTCCAGGAAATGTGAAATCTCTGCTACAGGTTTCGAAAATCCCGCATCCGGGAAAGCTTTGGTGCCAGTGTGAAAACAGCTCGCGCTGAAGAGAGTAAGGACCGAAACCGTCATGCAGACCACCTTGTTCGCCTCCGCCGCTTCCCGTCGCGCCACGGCCTCGGCCGGCTCGGCCATGAGTACCGAGGAGATCAAGCGCCGCATCGAGGCGATGTTCGCCGAACCACGCACCGACGAGCGGTCGGCGAGCACCGGGCGCGCATGAGGTCGACGACGTCGATGTGGAAAGCAGGGGATCAGATGAGTTCAGGATCGATCGAAGGGGTACCGGCCGGCGAACTGCTGATCGTCGGTGACTGCTCCCGGGTGCTCGACGGCGCCCGCGGTGCCGAGCTGCGGACGTGGGCGCGTCACCACGGACTCGGTTTCACCGACACCTTCGCCCCGGGCCGGGTGGTGTGCGCGATCGTCACCGAGGAGGTGCTCGACGGCGCCTGCTCTCCCGCCGAGGCGATGACGATGCAGTCCGTGCGCGCCGCCGGCATCCCCTGCGTCTGCGTGCACGACGCCCCCGAACGGATCCTCGAGGCACTCGTCGAACACGACCTGCTCGGCGACACCGTGACCCGGTCCCGCGGGGACGTCACGGTGCCCGCCGGGACCGTGTGCACCTCGGTGTTCGCCCTGAACGGTGACGCCGGGGCCCGCCGGGACCCGCAACCGGCCTGACTCCGTCCACGAAATCGACTCCGGCCCCGGCGCGTCGTGCGCCGGGGCCGGAGTCGTTCGGTCGACCAGCCGTCGGGCGAGCAGGAGACGCCGCCCCGGCGGCCCGGATCAACCCGAGAAGGCCGAGGCCTCCTGCGGCAGGTGCCAGCGCATCGCCACCACGGTGCCGTCGGAATTGACGGCCAGGTCGGTGTCCGCGGCCAGGTTCCGGATCAGCGTCAGGCCGTGCCCGCGCGAGCTCCCGGCGGTCGGCACGGCCGATTCCCGCCAGTGCCCGCGATCGGTGACGACGATCTCGACGCACCGGTCCTGAGGCGAGTACTTCGCCTCGAGGTCGACCGTGCCGTCACCGTCGGCGTAAGCGTGCTCCACCGCGTTCGCGAGCGCCTCGTAACTGGCCAGCAGCACATCCTGGCCACCGACCTCGGCGAGCCGCAGGCCGCTGAGCCACCGATCGAGAGCCTGCCGCAGCATCGTCACCTGCGAGGCCTCGGCGCGTACGCCGCGGTAGTACAGTCCGGTCGTCAGAAAGGCTGGTGCTACGCCTCGCGTCTGCATCCTCGTTCCCTCGTCGTCGACAGGTCCCCGACCGGTTCGTGTCCGGCGTGCCAGGTCTCCGCCCGGCGCATGCCTCCCTGCCGCCCTTGTCGGCTCATGCCTCCCTGCCGCCCTTGTCGGCTCATGCCTCCCTGCCGCCCTTGTCGGCTCATGCCTCCGTGCCGGCCTTGTCGGCCTGCAGGGCGGCCAGCGCCTCGTCGAGGCGGCTGTGGATCGGGAACACCTCGTCGAGCCCGAGCAGCGACAGGGGCCGCGCGGTGGCCGAGCCCTGCGCGACGACGGCGTAGGGGATCGTGCCGGCGGTCTTCTTCGACAGGTCCACCAGCACGGCGATGCCCACCGAGGCAAGGAAGTTGACGGCACCCAGGTCCACGATCAGACCCCGGCACTTGTCGTTACCCAGGGTGGCGACGGCTTCCTCCTCGAGCTGCGGGGCGCTGACCAGATCCACGTCACCGGCCACCGACAGCACCGCGATGTCGCCGCTCCACGTCTGGGATACGGCCATGATCGGCTGTTCGGAAGTCGCTTCGTTCATCTGTCCATCATGCAAGACTCTGTCCTCCTGTGCGATAGCGGGTCCGATCCGGGGATCGGAAGTCAACGGGGTACACCCACGGCGAGCAGGGCGATGTCGTCCTGCGCCCGCAGGCTGGGAATCAATTCGGAAAGCTCGGCGACGAGGCTGATCGGGGTGGCGTCCGGCACTCGCGCGGAGAGGAATGCGACGACGTTTTCCTCCCCGAAGATCTCCCGCCCGTCGGGGCGGGCCTCGGTGAGTCCGTCGGTGTAGAGCAGCAGCGTTTCCCCCGGCTCGAGGTCGACGGTGCACGCTCCGAAGCGGGCCTCGGGCAGCGCGCCCACCAGCATGCCGCGCACGCCGACCGCAGCGCAGACCGCCCCCGAGCGCCGCAGCAGCAGCGCGGGCGGATGCCCGCCGGTGGCGAGGGTCACCCGGGCGCCCTCGCGACCCTCGAGGTTCGGTTCGATGATCCCGAGCATCACGGTGCAGAACCGGTGCTGCTGCGGGTCGAGCAGCAGGACGGTGTTGAGTTCGGCCAGCGCCAGCCGCGGGTCGGAGAATCGCACGGCGGCCGCCCGCAGCGTGTACCTGATCAGCGAGGTGACCGAGGCCGCGACGGGCCCGTGCCCCTCGACATCCCCGAGGAAGAACGCCCACCTGTCGTCACCGAGGTGGAACACGTCGTAGAAGTCGCCGCCGACCTGCTGGGAGGACGCCGCATGGTAGTGGCACGCGAGCTCGATGCCCTCGATGGCCGGCAGCGACGGCGGCAGCAGGGTCCGCTGCAGGGTCGTGGCGAGTTCGGCGAGCACGTGCCGGTCGCGCTCGGCCTGCAGCCGCAGGTCCCGTTCGGCCCGGACGGTGGCCAGCGCCGACAACCGCAGCTCCAGCTGATCCATCACCACCGACGCGAGGTCCTCGAGGACGGACAGGTCCGCGGTGGAGACCTCCCGGGGCCGGGTGTCGAGGACGTTGACCGTGCCGAGCCGGTAGCCGTCCGCGGTGGTGATGGGGGCGGCGGCGTAGAACCGCACCCCCAGCTCGCCCTGGACGAGGGGATTCTGCGCGGTCCGCGGGTCGGTCCGGGCATCGGCCACCACATAGGGACGGTCGCAGAGAATCGCGGAGGCGCACAGGCCCGGGTCGCGGTCGATCTGCCGCACCCCCTCGAGGCCGTGGGCGGCCTTGAACCAGATGCGGTCCTCGTCGACGATCGTCACCGTGGCGATCGGGGTGCCGAACCAGGACGCAGCCAGTCGGGCGATCCGGTCGAACGTGCCGTCGGCCGGGGTGTCGAGAATGTTGTAGCGGGAAACGGCCCGCATGCGGGCAGTCTCCCACTGCTGGTGATCGAGCACCGTCATCGCCTGCGCTGTCTCCTACACCGACTTCCGGTCCTGCCTCGGTCGGTGAAACGCAGCAGTCGACACCCAACGCGACGAGCACTGCGTAGCACTGACGTAGGGACGCGTAGTCGGAACGCGTACCTCACAGGCACTACGGCTGGTGTCTCAACCGCATCGGACACCCTACCCGAACTCGCCGTCTTCGCACATTCGTTCACCTGCAGGAAACGTGCCGGGGCGCCGAGCGCGGGCCGCGACGGGCGTCAGGATCGCATCGGCAGCCCGGTCCGGTCGGCCGGCAGCCAGCGTGCGGCCTGCTCGCCGAAGGCCACGGCGTCGAGGGCACCACTGCCCGCCGGGATACGCCCGACGACGGGCACGCCGGTCACCTCGGGCAGGTCCTGCAGATTGCACCGCTCGGCCAGACCGGGCTGCTCCGGCCACGCGCCGATCACCAGGCCCGCGCACTCGACGCCGCCGGCCTGCAGCGCGGCGACGGTCAGCGCGCTGTGGTTCAGGGTGCCCAGGGCGGGGGCCGCCACCACCACGGTGGGGGCGCTCAGCGCGGCGGCGACGTCGAGGAGGGTGAACCCGTCCGCCCCCAGCCGGACGAGCAGCCCGCCGGCCCCCTCGACGAGCACCAGGTCGTACGCGTCCGCGAGTGCCCGCACGGCGGTGACGACGTCGGGCAGGTGCAGCGGCGGCCGCCCGCTGCGCCGCGCCGCGGTGTCCGGTGCGAGCGGCTCCGGGTAGCGGGCCAGTTCGACGGTGTGGACCCGGTGCCCGGTGAGCCGGGCGATCTCGGCGAGGTCGCCGGGTGCGTCGTCGGCGACGCCGGTCTGCGCCGGTTTGCACACGGCGACCCGCAGGCCCGCCGCGGCGGCCACGGCGGCGTAGGCCGCCGTGACGACGGTCTTGCCCACCTCGGTGGAGGTGCCGGTCACACACAGGACGGTCATGCCCGCACCCCGGCCAGCACGTCGGTGAGGACGCTTTCGATGCGGGCGAGCTCGTCGGCGCCGAGATTCGCGCGCGCGGTCAGCCGCAGCCGGGACGTGCCCTCGGGGACGGACGGCGGCCGGAAGCAGCCGACGTGGACGCCCCGGCTGCGGCACGCCTGGGCGGCGTCGAACGCGACCTGCGGGTCACCGAGGATCACCGACACCACCGCCGACGTGGGGGCGGCGACGCCGGTGATCCGGGCCAGGTCGGCGGCCCGTTCGAGCACGGCGGTGGCCCGTTGCGGCTCGTCGCGCAGCACGCGCAGCGCACCGCGGGCGGCGCCGACGGCCGCGGGCGCGAGACCGGTGTCGAAGATGAAGGTGCGGGCGGCGTCGATCAGGTGGGCCCGCACGCGGGTATCGGCGAGGACCACGCCGCCCTGCGAGGCCAGGGACTTCGACAGCGTGGCGGTGACCACGACGTCGGGTTCGCCGGCGAGACCCGCCTCGTGGACGAGTCCGCGGCCCCCCTCACCGCGGACTCCGACCCCGTGGGCCTCGTCGACGAGCAGCAGTGCGCCGTGCGCGCGGCACGCCGCATGCAGTTCCGGCAGCGGCGCGAGGTCTCCGTCGGCGCTGAACACGGAGTCGGTGAGCACGAGGGCGCGCCGCTCGGTGCGGGTGGCGAGGGCCGTCCGCACGAAGTCGACGTCGGTGTGCGGGGCGATCTGCACCCGCGCGCGGGTCAGCCGGCATGCGTCGACCAGGGACGCGTGGCAACCCGCGTCGGAGACCACGAGGGTGTCGCGGTCGGCGAGGGCGGTGACGGCGCCGAGGTTGGCGGCGTAGCCGCTGGCGAATACGAGGCCGGACTCGGCGCCGGTGAACTCGGCGAGTTCACGCTCGAGCAGTTCGTGCTCGCTGGTGGTGCCCGTGACGAGGCGGGATCCGGTGGCGCCGCCGCCCCACCGGCGCAGCGCGGCGGTCGCGGCGGCGAGGACCTCGGGGTGCCGGACGAGCCCGAGGTAGTCGTTGGAGGCGAGGTCGACGGTGCCCGGTGCCGGGGTGCGCGGATGCAGGGTGCGGCGCAGGCCCGCCGCGCGACGGGCGTCGGCGACGTCGTCGAGCCACTGGAGGCTGGCGAAGGCGGTCATGTCGGCAGACCATACCTGAACACTGTTCAAGTGACGCTCCGGGCGGCCGATTCCTCCCCGTGCGGTGGCTGCCGGCGGTGACCGCCGCCCCGCGAGTTCCCCGCTCGTGACCCGGCGTGCCGGGCCGGATCAGGCCCGGGCCGCCGCGCACATCCCCGCGGCGATCCTCTGCACGTCGTCGGCGCTGCAGACGTAGGGCGGCATCGCGTAGATCAGGTTGCGGAACGGGCGCAGCCACACTCCGGCCGCGACGGCGGCCGCCGTCGCGGCGCCCATGTCCACCGGCCGGTCCAGTTCGAGCACGCCGATGCCGCCGAGCACCCGCGCGTCCACCACGCCCGGCAGCTCCCGCGCCGGCGCCAGGCCCGCCTCGAGGCCGGCGGTCAGCGCGGCCACTTCGCCGCGCCAATCCCGTGACAGCAGCAACTCCACGGCAGCGACGGCAACCGCGCACGCGAGCGGATTGCCCATGAACGTCGGGCCGTGCATGATGCCGCCGCCCTCGCCCGCGCTGACCACTTCGGCGACGGCCGATGTGCACAGCACCGCGGCCAGGGTCAGATAGCCACCGGTCAACGCCTTGCCGACGCACATGACGTCCGGCGCGACGGCCGCGTGGTCGGCGGCGAACAGCTCCCCGGTACGGCCGAACCCGGTGGCGATCTCGTCGAAGATCAGCAGCAGCCCGTGTGCGTCGCACATCCGGCGCAGCTCGTTCAGATAGCGGGGGTCGTGGAAGCGCATCCCGCCCGCCCCCTGGACCACCGGCTCGACGATCACGGCGGCCAGCTCGTCCGTATGGGCTTCGAGCAGCGCTTCGAACTCGGCGACGTACGCCGGATCGAACTCGCGGGGCGGCGCCGGGGCGAACACCTGCCGCTGCAGCACGCCGGTCCACATCGAGTGCATGCCGCCCTCGGGGTCGCACACGCTCATCGGCGCGAACGTGTCGCCGTGGTAGCCGCCGCGCCACGTCATGAGCCGGTGACGTCCCGGCCTGCCGGCCGCGCGCTGATACTGCAATGCGAGTTTGACCGCGACCTCCACCGACACCGACCCGGAATCGGCGAGGAAGACCTTGTCCAGACCGTCGGGGGTGATCTCCACGAGCAGCTCCGCGAGCCGCGCGGCCGGCTCGTGGGTGAGGCCCCCGAACATGACGTGGCTCATCCGGCCCAGCTGCTGCGTGACCGCCGCGTCGAGGACCGGGTGGCGGTATCCGTGCACGGCGGCCCACCACGAGCTCATGCCGTCGACGAGTTCCCGGCCGTCGGCCAGCCGCAGCCGGGTCCCGTGCGCCTCGTCGACCACGAGCGGCGCGGTCGATGCAGGGACGGCTCCGTAGGGGTGCCACAGGTGCGCCGCGTCGAGCGCGGCGACCCGGTCGGGACTCAGACGACGAACGGTCACGAGGATCGACTGTAGGCGTCCCCGCCCCGGGGCCGATCGTCGCCCGTGCCGGGGAGGATCGCTCGCCCCGTACGCGACCGTCGATCCGGTTAGGGTTGCGGTCATGGAACCCACCGAGCCGAGCACGTCCACGGAGGCCCTCCCGGCCGACATCCCGGTGTGGCCGGGGAGCGCATATCCGCTCGGCGCGACCTACGACGGGGCGGGCACGAACTTCGCCCTCTTCTCCGAGGTCGCCGAGAAGGTCGAACTGTGCCTGATCGCCAAGGACGGCACCGAGACCCGCGTGCCGATCGAGGAGGTCGACGGCAACGTCTGGCACGTCTACCTGCCCACGGTGACCCCCGGCCAGCGCTACGGCTACCGGGTGCACGGCCCCTACGACCCGGCGCAGGGTCTGCGCTGCGATCCGAGCAAGCTGCTGCTCGACCCCTACGGCAAGGCCTACGACGGCGCGTTCGACGGCGATGCGTCCCTGTTCTCGTACGCGATGGTCGGGGCCGAGGACGCACCGTCCGAACCGGAGCATTCGGCAGGAGCCGAGGAGGCACAGTCGGCGCCGGAGCCGGCGGCCCGGGCCGCGGAGGACGCCGGCGCCGAGGCCGCCGGGGACACGACCGCCGACGAGGCGGACGACTCGGACGGGACCGGGTCCGGCGAGACCGAGGGCGACGGGACCGGGGACGACGGGGCCGGGGACGACACGGCGGCCGAGTCCGCCCCCGAGCCCGCCGCACCGGCGAATCCCGATTTCCCGCAGCTCGATTCGCTCGGGCACACGATGACGACCGTGGTGATCAACCCGTTCTTCGACTGGGCCTCCGACCGGCACCCGCGCCGGCCCTACTACGAGACCGTCATCTACGAAGCCCACGTGAAGGGCATGACCGCGACCCATCCCGGCGTGCCGGAGCAGCTGCGCGGCACCTACGCCGGACTGGCGCACCCGGTGATCATCGACCATCTGCAGAGCCTCGGGGTCACCGCGATCGAACTGATGCCCGTGCACCAGTTCATGCACGATCAGGTCCTGCTGGACCGTGGGCTGCGGAACTATTGGGGCTACAACACCTTCGGCTTCCTGGCCCCGCACCTGGACTACTCGTCGGCGAGCAACCCGAGCGGCGTCGTCGCCGAGTTCAAGGCGATGGTGCGCGCCTACCACGAGGCAGGCATCGAGGTGATCCTCGACGTGGTCTACAACCACACCGCGGAGGGCAACCACCTGGGACCGACCATCTCGTTCCGCGGCATCGACAACGCCGCCTACTACCGGCTGGTCGACGACGACAAGTCCTACTACATGGACTACACCGGCACCGGCAACAGCCTCAACGCCCGCCACCCGCACACCCTGCAGCTGATCATGGATTCGCTGCGCTACTGGGTGACCGAGATGCACGTCGACGGCTTCCGCTTCGACCTGGCCTCCACCCTGGCCCGCGAACTGCACGACGTGGACCGGCTGTCCGCGTTCTTCGACCTGGTGCAGCAGGATCCGATCGTCTCGCAGGTCAAGCTGATCGCCGAACCGTGGGACGTCGGCGAGGGCGGCTACCAGGTGGGGAACTTCCCCGGCCTGTGGACCGAGTGGAACGGCAAGTACCGCGACACGGTCCGCGACTACTGGCGCGGTGAACCGGCCACTCTCGGCGAGTTCGCCTCCCGGCTCACCGGCTCGTCGGACCTGTACGAGGCCACCGGCCGCCGCCCGAGCGCCTCGATCAACTTCGTCACCGCGCACGACGGCTTCACCCTCGCCGACCTCGTCTCCTACAACGAGAAGCACAACGACGCCAACGGCGAGAACAACATGGACGGCGAGTCGCACAACCGGTCGTGGAACTGCGGCGCCGAGGGCCCCACCGACGACCCGGAGGTGCTGGCCCTGCGGCAGCGGCAGAGCCGCAACATCCTGGCGACGCTGATGCTCTCCCAGGGCACCCCGATGATCGCGCACGGCGACGAGTTCGGGCGCACGCAGCAGGGCAACAACAACGTCTACTGCCAGGACAACGAGCTGTCCTGGATGGACTGGTCGCTCGCGGAGACGAACGCGGACCTGCTGGACTTCACCCGCAACGTGATCGCCCTGCGCCGGTCGCACCCGGTGTTCCGGCGGCGGCGGTTCTTCGAGGGCCGGCCGATCCGCAGCGGCGAGCAGTCCCGCGACATCGCCTGGCGCACCCCGGCGGGCGAGGAGATGACCCCGGAGGACTGGGACAGCGGGTTCGGCAAGTCGCTGTCGGTGTTCCTCAACGGCGAGGGCATCCACGAGCCGAACCAGCGCGGCGAACGCGTCGTCGACGATTCGTTCCTGCTGTGCTTCAACGCCCACGACGAGCCGATCGACTTCGTCACCCCCGACGGGCCGCACGCACAGGAATGGTCGGTGGCGCTGGACACGGACGTGCCGGACGGACTGCGCGAACAGGTCGTGACCGCCGGGGGGTCGGTGCGGGTGCAGGCCCGTTCGCTGCTGGTGCTGCGGAGGACCGCATGAGCCCGCGCCCGGTGTCGTCGACGTATCGGCTGCAGCTCACCGGCGACGGGACGACCTTCGCGGACGCGATCGCGCTCGTGGACTACCTCGAGGCGCTCGGGGTCTCACACGTGTACCTGTCCCCCGTGCTCAGCGCCGCGGCCGGATCGACCCACGGCTACGACGTGGTGGACCCGACCACGGTGTCGGCGGCGCTCGGCGGCCGCGCGGGCCTCGAGGCCCTCGCCCGCGAGGTCCGCTCCCGCGGGATGGGTCTGCTGATCGACATCGTGCCCAACCACGTCGGCGTCGGCGATCCCCGCGAGAACCCGTGGTGGTGGGACGTGCTGCGGCACGGCCGCGACTCGCGGTACGCGACCTACTTCGACGTCGACTGGGCCGCGGACAACGGCACCGACGGCCGGATCGCCCTGCCCGTGCTGGGTTCGGCGGCCGACGTCGAGGAGCTGACCGTCGACCGCACCGGCGACGAGCCGACGCTGGCCTACTACGAGCGGCGCTTCCCCGTCGCCCCGGGCACCGACGCCGGGACCGGAGCGGAAGTACATGCGCGGCAGGCGTATCGGCTGGTGCCGTGGGACAGCGGCCTGATCGGGTACCGCCGGTTCTTCACCGTCGACGACCTCGCCGCGGTGCGGGTGGAGGATCCCGCGGTGTTCGACGCGGTGCATGCCCAGGTGGCGTCGTGGATGGACGACGACCTCACCGACGGCGTCCGCGTGGACCATCCCGACGGCCTGGCCGACCCGACCGGCTACCTGCGGCGGCTGCGCGGGCTCGTCGGCCCGGACCGGTGGCTGGTGATCGAGAAGATTCTCGGCGACGGCGAACCGCTCGACCCGACCCTGCCCGTCGACGGCACCACGGGCTACGACGCGCTCGGCGAGGTCGGTGCGGTGTTCCTCGATCCGCGGGGCGAGAAGGACCTGAACGCGCTGTCACTCGACCGCACCGGCACCCCCGGCGACGCGGAGTGGCTGCACGCGCAGGAGAAGCAGATCAAGCGCGCGGTGCTGCAGACGGGGCTGGCGCCGGAGGTGCGCCGGCTGGTGCGGGCCGTGCGGCGAGATGCCGCCGATGCGACCTGCCCGGACGAGCGGCTGCGCGACGCCGTGATCGCGGTGGCGGCGGAACTGCCCGTGTACCGGTCGGACTATGCGTCGCTGGGCGGGATGCTGCCCCGCATCCTGGGTGACCGCGCCCGCGCCGACGCCGCGCTCGAACCCGCCCTCGAGGTGCTGGCCCGGGCCCTGGCCCGCGGCGGAGAGGCGGGGGCCCGGTTCGGCCAGGTGTGCGGCGCCGCGACGGCGAAGGCCGTCGAGGACTGCCTGTTCTACCGGGCGGCGCGGCTGGTGTCGCTGCAGGAGGTCGGTGGCCACCCGGGACGGTTCGGGTTGCCCGTCGCCGAGTTCCACCTGGCGTGGGCGGAGCGGGCGCGGCGGTGGCCGCGGGCGATGACGTCGCTGTCGACGCACGACACCAAGCGGGGCGAGGACGTCCGCGCCCGCATCGGGGTGCTCTCCCAGGTGCCGCAGCTGTGGGCGGCGTGCCTGTCCGAATTGGAATCCGTCGCCCCGCCGCCGGACGCCGCCACCGGGCTGTTCCTGTGGCAGAACCTGTTCGGCGCGTGGCCGCGCGACGGCGTGGTGACCGGGGAACTGCGGTCGCGGCTGCGCGAGTACGCCCGTAAGGCGTTGCGGGAGAACGGCTTGCGCACCACCTGGACCGAGGTGGACGAGGAGTTCGAGGGCGCGGTGGCGGCCTGGCTCGACGCGGTGTGCGACGGGCCGGTCGGCGCGTCACTGACCGAGTTCGTCTCGTCCCTGACCCCTCATTTCTCCGCCGATTCGCTCGGGCAGAAGCTGCTGCAGCTGCTCGGACCCGGCATCCCCGACGTGTACCAGGGCACCGAACTGTGGGAGGACTCGCTCGTCGACCCGGACAACCGGCGGCCCGTGGACTTCGCCACCAGACGCCGGCTGCTCGCACAGGACGCACCGCCGGCCGTGGACGACGCCGGCACCGCGAAGCTCGCCGTGGTGCGGACGGCGCTGCGCCTGCGCCGCGAGCGGCCGGCGAGCTTCGTCGGCGGGGCCTACGTTCCGCTGTCCGCGTCGGGGCCGGCCGCCGGTCACCTGATCGGGTTCGGGCGGGGCCCGGCGGCCGAGGAGGTCGACGTGGTGGCGCTCGCGTCGCGGCACACTGTCACGCTGGAGGAAACCGGGTGGGGCGACACGACGCTCGACCTGCCGCCGGGACTCTGGGTCGATCGGCTCACCGGGCGGCGGCTGTCGGGAACGGTGTCGCCGGCGGAGGTGTTCGCGGATCTTCCCGTTGCGGCGCTGGCCCGCGATTAAGAATTCTCCTCCTGGGGGTGGACGGCCCTCGGCCGGCGACGCCGGCCGAGGGACCCGGCGACCGGGACGAGCCGGCGGTTCAGCCCACACCGGTCGGCGGTGGCCCCGTGGGGGTCTCGAGGCCTGTGCGCCCTTGCGCGAGGAGGACGCGCGTCACCTTACGCAACAGCCATCCCTTGATCCCGGGAAGACTCGCGGCGATCTGCTCTTCGATGGCCAGCTTGTCGTAGTACGAGCGGAGCCGGTGGATCCGGGCCGACCCATCGAACTCGTAGACCGTGACCACCGGAGCTCGATATGCGATCCCCCGGTACGTCTGGGTCATCCGACCTGGGGTTACCCCAGGGTCGTGTGGCGGGAGGGGTCCCCCCTTCGGCGTGGCGTGGCCCGGACCGAGCGGTGCTTGTCACCGGTCGGGGCCACCGCCGAGGTACTGCGCGACAGGGGCGCTACAGCGTTGGTAGAGGAGCTGACGGAGGACGTCGTGGCAGTGTCGGCCTCGCTCTCCGGCAGGGGCAGGAGGTAACCGATGAGTACCACGGGAGATCGTCGGTCTGCCCGGAAAGCGAAAGCCCGTGCCGATCGCGCGTTGTGCCCGGTCGCGGTATCAGCCACCTTGGGGCTTCGGGTCGCTGATGTGGCGGAGGCGATGCGCGCCCACGCCGTCGCGAGGCCACTCGACGTCGCGACCGCCGGGCGCCGGCTCCGCGGCGCGGAGCCCATGCCGGACCGGGTCTGTCAGCTGCTCGCCCGCAAGGCCGTACGAGCAGCTCGGCGGTGCGCCGGCAACGGAGCCGGGCGTTTCGAGGAGGAGCATGCGAACCTGCTCCGGTCCGAGCGGGTGCACCGGCTCCTCGAATCCGGCAGGCGCCGACGCTTCGACGAGCCGGCGATGATCACGGTGCGGGACGTCGCCTTCCGGGCGGCGAGACCTTGCGCGCGGCGCGACGGCGGGCGATCTCTCGGACGGCGAGCGGGCGGCTCTGCGGATTGTGGGTGTGGACCCGGGACTGCCCCGCACCGCTAACGCAGGCGCAGCAGGACCAGGGCCAGGGCCGTGCCGTCCTCGCCGAGCTCCGCGGCGTATCGGCGGATCACGCTCATGTCGTGGGCGTGGGTGACGCGGGGCGCGCCCGTCCCGACCCGGAGCTGCCCGATCCGTCGTTCGAGCGCGATGCGGCGCCGCACCACGGCGAGGAGCTCGGCGTCGAGGCCGTCGATGTCGGCGCGCAGACGGGGCAGTTCGGAGTCGGTGGTGCCTGGTTCGGCAACGGCGGTCATGATGCCTCCCTTCGGGATTCGGTGTGTTCGCTGCATCGATACTCCCGCGCGGGCGCGGCGGGTAACAGCCACCCCAGGTGGCGGATTCGCCACCCCGACGGGGTCACTGTCACCGGCGCGCCGTCGGATCCGGTCACAGTGCCCGCCGGTAACCGCGGATCACCGGCACGGCGCACACCGCGAGCAGGGCGACCGACCAGGCCACGGTGCGCAACAGCGGCCCCTGGACGGCGCCACCGAGGGCGAGCGCCTGCATCGTCTCGACGGCACTCGTCATGGGCTGGTTGCGGATCACCGGCGCAAGCACCTCCGGGTACGCACCGATCGGCACGAACCCCGGGTTGAAGAACAGCATCAGCGTGCACAGCAGCGAGATCGATTCGATGACAACGGTTTTCGCGGCCATGAGCGCGGCCGCGGTGACCAGCGCGGCGAACGCCACCCCGAACAGCACCGGCACCGCCAGGAAGCCGATCGCGGCGAGCGGGCCCCGCTGGAAGCGGAAGCCGAGGACGAAGCCGGCGGCGACGATGACGACGGTGGTCACGGCGATGCGCACCGCCTCGGCGAGGAACCGCGACGCCAGCGCCGACGCCCGGTGGACGGGCAGCACCCACAGCCGCGCGGGCAGCCCGGCCGCGCATTCGCGGCCGAGCGTGACGGCGCCGGCCAGCGAGCCGAGCAGGGCGCTCATCACGACGACCATCGGCACCGTCCCATACAGGGCGTCGTGCCCGGCGAACGCCGAGACCTGCCGGCCGAGCACCGCCTCGAGCATGAGCAGCAGCAGCACCGGGTAGGCGAGGCTCTGCAGCATCGTCATCGGATCCCTGCGCCACCGGGTGAGCAGGCGCCCCGCCTGCAGCCAGGTGTGCCTGACGAGAGCGGGTACCGAGTTCTCGGGTGCGGTCACGGTGGTGCTCATCGCTGTCTCCGATTCGTGCGGGCCGCCAGGGGGACGACGACCAGAAGGATCCCGCCGAGCCACAGCAGCGTCGGCGTCAGCGCGGTGGCGGTGGCGGTGCCGTCGGCGAGACCGCGCAGGCTCGACGCGAACTGTGAGACGGGCTGGTTGCGGACGAACGGCTGGATCCAGGCCGGAAACTGGTCGATCGGGACGAAGCCGCAGGAGAGCATCCCGAGCACGAGCTGCGGCAGCATCAGTGCCTGGGTCGTGGCTTCCGGGCTGCGGAACAGGGTGCCGATCACGTCGGCGCCGAGCGTGAGGACCATCCCGACGGTCAGCGCGAGTGCGCAGAACCCGACGGCTGCGGCGGTTCCGGCGAACCGGAACCCGATCACGTGCCCGCAGCCGATCGCCGCCGAGAGCGACAGCGCGCACTTGACGGCGCTCGCGGACAGGCGCGCGGCGAGCGGCACGGCCGCCGCGATCGGCATCGTCGCGAAGCGGCGGTCGATGCCGTGCACCGCGTCGGTCGCGGCCAGGAAGGCGGCGGAGATCGCGGTGAAGGACACGGCTTGCAACGCGATCAGCGGCATCAGGAACTGCCCGTAATCGACGGTTCCGCCGGTGAACAGGGCGATCACGCGTTGCAGCGGCACGTAGAACCCGACGGTGAACACGAGCGGCGCGACGAGCGCGGTGACGAGTTCGCCGCCGCGGATCGCCGGGATCAGGGTGCGTACGGACAGCACCCACCACTGGTAGAGCGGCGAGGGAACCGGTGCGACGGTCGTCGTGGTCATGCCACCACCTCGAATCGCGGCCGGGCGGCGGTGAGGGCGAGGAAGACCTCGTCCAGCGACGGTTGCCGCAGCGCGATGTCGGAGACGGCGACGCCGTGGGCGGCGACGGCGGTGGCGACCTGCGCCAAGGTGCCGGCGCCGTGCGGCGCGGGGATCGTGACACGGTCGGCGGCGACCTCGATCGCCGCGGCCGGCGCGAACCGGCCGAGCACGTGCGCCACGGCCGGCACGTCGGCCACCCGCACCGGGACGACCTCGCAGAAGGTGGCGCCGACGCGCTGCTTCAGCTGGGCGGGGGTGCCCTCGGCGACGACGGTGCCCCGGTCGATGACGACGATCCGGTCGGCGAGCAGGTCGGCCTCCTCGAGGTACTGCGTGGTGAGCAGCGTGGTGACGCCCTGGGATTTGAATCCGGCGATCAGGTCCCAGACCCGTTGGCGGCTGCGCGGATCGAGCCCGGTGGTCGGCTCGTCGAGGAACACCACCTGGGGCGGGACGACGAGCCCGCAGGCGATGTCGATGCGGCGGCGCATGCCGCCGGAGTACTTGCCGACCCGCCGGTCGGCGGCGTCCTCGAGGTCGAATTCGGCGAGCAGTTCCCGCGCCCGGGCGCGAGCCGCGCGGCGCCGCAGCCCGAGCAGCCGGGCGAACAGGACCAGGTTCTCGAAGCCGGTGAGCATATCGTCGAGGGCGGCGTACTGGCCGGTGAGCATCACCGCGCGGCGCACCCCGGCCGCGTCGGCGACGACGTCGTGGCCGGCGACGACGGCGCGACCGGAATCCGGCCGCAGCAGGGTGGACAGGATGTTCACGGTGGTGGTCTTGCCGGCGCCGTTGGGGCCGAGGACGCCGAGGACCTCGCCGGCCTCGGCGGTGAAGCTCACGCCGCACAGGGCCGGGACCGGCCCGAAGCTCTTGGTGACGGCGTCGACGAGGACGGCTGGGGTCGAGGGGGACATGGTGCTCCGTTCGGAAGGGGTGGACTGCGGGATCAGGACGCGGCGAGGTACCGGTCGTCGCCGAGGTGCCGATCGAGCACCGCGGCCAGGGCGGGCACCGCGTCGGGTGCGGTCATCCGGTCGTGCTCGACGTCGAGCAGGTGGTTGTGCATCGCGCCGGTGACGTAGGGCCCCCAGCCGGCGAAGCCCCCGGCATGGTGCGTCTTGTCGGCCGTCGCGGTGACGAAGACGAGATCGCCGTCGTAGAGCGGCGGCCGGTACCCGGCGAGCAGCGATGCCGAGCCGTTGTAGGCGGCGGTCATCCGGTCGAGGTGACCGGCGTCGACGGGGGCCCCGGTGTGGGTCCGGATCAGCGCGGCGGCCTCGGCCGCCGTCAGCGCCGGATCGGCGTCGGGCAGGCCCAGCGACGAACCGAGGGTGGCGACGAGTTCGCCGACCGTCAGCGGTTCCGGCGCGGCAACGTCGCGGGCGATCAGGTCCGCGTCGAGCAGCGCGAGCAGCGCCACCTCCTCGCCGGTCTCGCGCAGCCGCGCGGCGACGGCGTGGGCGATGAATCCGCCGAGGGACCAGCCGAGCAGGTGGTACGGGCCGCTGGGTTGGACCGCGCGGATCTCGTCGACGTATCGCTCGGCGTACGCGGCGATCGTTTCCGGGGCGTCCTCGAGGCCTTCGAGATGCGGGGACTGCAGTCCGTACACCGGCCGTCCGGGGGCGAGTTGCGCGGCGAGCCCGGCGTAGCACCAGGCCAGTCCGGCCGCCGGATGCACGCAGAACAGCGGGGCGCCGTCGCCCTCGGTGCGCAGCGGCAGCCGCACCGCGAACGGTGAGTCCGGCTGCCCGGCGGTGTCCGCGGCCTCGATGCGGGCGGCCAGGGCCACCGGGGTGGGCGCCGAGAACAGCTGGATCACCGGCACGGTGGTCCCGAGGGCGGCGCCGAGCCGATCGCAGACCCGGGTGGCGTCGAGGGAGTTGCCGCCCAGGTCGAAGAACGAATCGTCGATCCCGACCTGCGCGAGGCCGAGCACCTGCGTGAACGCGGCGACCACCGCCTCCTCCGTCGGTGTGCGCGGAGCGCGCCCCGAGCCGGCCGCGAACACCGGCTCGGGCAGCGCCGCCCGGTCCAGCTTGCCCACCGGGGTCAGCGGCACCTCGTCGAGCACGACGACCGCCGCCGGCACCAGGTGTCCGGGCAGCAGCTCGGCCGTCCGGCGCTGCACCCGGGCCGGGTCGAGTTCCTGCCCCGGAGCCGGGAGCACGTACGACACGAGCACCTGGGCGCCGGACGGGCCGGGCCGCCCCACGGTGACCGCGTAGTCGACCTCGGGCAGTCCCGTGAGCGCCGCGTCGATCTCCCCGACCTCGACCCGCATCCCGCGGACCTTGACCTGATGATCACCCCGGCCGAGGTACTCGAGTTCGAGCCGGCCCCCGGCCCGCACCCACCGCACCAGGTCGCCGGTGCGATACATCCGCGCCCCCGGGACCTGCGGATGCGCCACGAACCGGCCCGCGGTCAACCCCGCCCGCCCGTGATAGCCCCGCGCCAGCCCGTCCCCGGCCAGGTACAACTCCCCCACCACGCCCACCGGGGCCGGCCGCAACCGCCCGTCGAGCACCAGCGGCGTCACTCCGCGCACGGCCGATCCGATCGTCACCGCCCGTCCCGGCGCCAGCGGTCCCGCCGTCGCCCAGATCGTCGCCTCCGTCGGCCCGTACAGGTTCAGCATCGTCCGCCCCCCGGCGAACCGCTCGACCAACTCGGCTCCGACCGCCTCCCCGGCCACCGCCAGCACCTCGACCGACGTCAATGCCGCCGGCTCCAGCGTCGACAACGCGGCGGGGGTGACGACGAGGTGGCTGACCTGGGCCGCGCGAAGCCGGTCGGCGAGTTCGGCGCCGCCGACCACCGTGGGCGGTACGACCACGAGCCGCGCGCCGACCGCGAACGCGGCGAGCTGTTCGAACACCGCGGCGTCGAAGCTCGGCGAGGCGATGTGCGCGATCCGGGCCTGCGCGGTCAGCGCCAGGGTTTCCCGCTGCGCGGCGACGAGGTTGCCCAGTCCGCGGTGGGTGACGGCGACCGCCTTCGGGGTGCCGGTCGAGCCGGACGTGTAGATCAGGTAGGCGGGATCGTCCACGTGCACGGCCGCGGCGCGCGGCCGCTGCGGGACGAGTGCGAGACGCGTGTCGGCGTCCGGGCCGTCGAGCACCAGCCACCCGACCGAGCCGGGCAGGCGGTCGTGGTGCGCGGTCACGGTGACGCCCAGGACGGCCCCGGAATCGGCGAGCATGTACTCGATCCGTTCCTGCGGGTGCCGCGGGTCGACGGGCACGAACGCCGCTCCGGTCCGTGCGACCGCCCAGACCGCGAGCACCGATTCGAACGATCGGGTCAGTGCCAGGGCGACGAGGGTGCCGGGACCGGCGCCGCGCGCGGTGAGCGCGTCGGCGAGCAGCGCCGCGCGGGCGTCGAGCTCGCGATAGGTGACCTGCCGGTCGTCGGTGACCACGGCGACGGCGTCGGGTCGCGCGGCCGCGGCGGCGTGCAGCAGCTCGGGCAGGGTCACCGGGGTGACGGGCTGCGGGCCCGCGCTGGTGCGCAGGTCGTCGGCCTCCTGCGCGTCGAGCAGGTCGACGTCGCCGATCGCGGCGTGCGGGTTCTCGGCGACCGCCGTCAGCAGCCGGCCGAAGCGGGCGGCGAGGGTCCGCGCGGTGCCGTCGTCGAACAGGTCGGTGGCGTAACCGAGCGTCACCTCGAGACCGGCGGGTTCGCCGTCGGCGGTCGTGCGTTCGCGCAGTGTCAGGCTCAGGTCGAAGGGTGAGGCCTCGTGGGCGACGTCCTGCAGCTCGATGCGCAGGCCCGCGACCTCGAGCTCCGGCTCCTCGAAGTTCGCCAGCGCGAGCGAGACCTGGAACAGCGGGTGGTGCGCGGTGGACCGGGCCGGGCGCACCGCCTCGACCACCTGATCGAACGGCAGGTCGGCGTGGGCGAACGCGGCCAGGTCGGCCTCGCGCACCTGCGCCACCAGGTCGGCGAAGGCGACGTCCGGCCGCACCGGGGTGCGCAGGACCACGGTGTTGACGAACATCCCGACCAGGTCGTCGAGTTCGGCGGCGCCGCGGCCGGCCACCGCGGTGCCCACCGCGATGTCGTCGCCGGCGCCGAGGCGGGACAGCAGCGCCGCGAGCGCGGCGTGCAGGGTCATGAACATCGTGGCGTGTTCGGTGGCGGCGACGGCCCGCAGCCGGGCGTGCACGTCGGCGTCGACGGCGAGGTCCACGTCGGCGCTCGCCATGGACTGCACGGCCGGGCGCGGCCGGTCGGTGGGCAGGGTGATGCGGTCCGGGAGCCCGGCGAGGGTCTCCACCCAGAATTCGCGCTGTTGCGCGGCCGTCGATTGCGGATCGGTCTCGTCGCCGAGGATGTCGCGCTGCCACAGCGTGTAGTCGGCGTACTGCACCGGCAGCGGCGCCCACGCCGGGGCCGCACCCGCGGTGCGGGCGGCGTACGCGGCGATCAGGTCCCGGGCCAGCGGCGCCACCGACACCCCGTCCGCGGCAATGTGGTGCAGCACCAGCACCAGCACGTGCTCCTCCGCGCCCAGACGCAGCACCCGGGCCCGCACCGGCAGGTCCACGGTCAGGTCGAAGCCGGCCCCGGCGAAGCCCGCCACGGCGGCATACACGTCGGCAGGTGCCTCGGTGAGGTCGAGGGGGACGCCGGCGTCGACGGCCACCTGGTGCGGGCCTTCCGCGTCGGCGGGGAACACGGTGCGCAGGCTCTCGTGCCGGTCGGTCACGTCCCGCCATGCCGTGGTCAGGGCCGCGGCGTCGAGGGGCCCGGACAGGCGCAGCGCCACCGGGATGTTGTACGCCGCGGAGGTGGGGTCGAGCTGGTTGAGCACCCACATGCGCTGCTGCGCCGGGCCGAGGGGCACGCGGGCCGGCCGGGGCCGGGCCGTGAGGGCGATCCGCGGGGCGGGACGCTCGAGCAGCCGCACGGCGAGCCCCGCGGGGGTGGGCGCCTCGAACAGGTCGCGCACCGCCAGGGCGGAGCCCGCGGAGTTCAGGCGGGCGACGACGCGGGTGGCGTCGAGGGAGTTGCCGCCCAGGTCGAAGAACGAATCGTCGATCCCGACCTGCGCGAGGCCGAGCACCTGCGTGAACGCGGCGACCACCGCCTCCTCCGTCGGTGTGCGCGGAGCGCGCCCCGAGCCGGCCGCGAACACCGGCTCGGGCAGCGCCGCCCGGTCCAGCTTGCCCACCGGGGTCAGCGGCACCGCGTCGAGCACGACGACCGCCGCCGGCACGAGATGGGCGGGCAGCAGCTCGGCCACCTGCGCCCGCAGTGGCTCGGCCTCGAGCTCGCAGCCCGGCGCCGCCAGCACGTACGACACCAGCACCGGCGACCCGGCCGGACCGGTCCGGCCCACCGTCACCGCATAGTCCACCTGCGACAACCCGGCCAGCACCGCGTCGATCTCCCCGACCTCGACCCGCATCCCGCGGACCTTGACCTGATGATCACCCCGGCCGAGGTACTCGAGTTCGAGCCGGCCCCCGGCCCGCACCCACCGCACCAGGTCGCCGGTGCGATACATCCGCGCCCCCGGGACCTGCGGATGCGCCACGAACCGGCCCGCGGTCAACCCCGCCCGCCCGTGATAGCCCCGCGCCAGCCCGTCCCCGGCCAGGTACAACTCCCCCACCACGCCCACCGGGGCCGGCCGCAACCGCCCGTCGAGCACCAGCGGCGTCACTCCGCGCACGGCCGATCCGATCGTCACCGCCCGTCCCGGCGCCAGCGGTCCCGCCGTCGCCCAGATCGTCGCCTCCGTCGGCCCGTACAGGTTCAGCATCGTCCGCCCCCCGGCGAACCGCTCGACCAACTCGGCTCCGACCGCCTCCCCGGCCACCGCCAGCACCTCGACCGACGTCAATGCCGCCGGCTCCAGCGTCGAGAGCACCGACGGCGTGAGGACCATGTGCGTCACCTGCTCGGCATCGAGCAGCGTGGCGAGTTCGGCGCCGCCGACGACGCCGGCCGGAACCGACACCAGGCAGCCCCCGGAGCCGAACGCGGCCAGTTGTTCGAAGATCGCCGCGTCGAAGCTCGGCGAGGCGAAGCCGAGGACCCGCGCGTCCGGTCCGACCGCGAGCGAATCATCCTGGGCGCGAACGATGTTCGCCAACCCGCGGTGGGTGACCGTGACGGCCTTCGGGGTGCCGGTCGAGCCGGAGGTGTAGATCAGGTAGGCGGCGTGGTCGGGATGCAGCGGCCGGGTCCGGTCCGCGTCGGTCAACGGCGCGGCGGATTCGGCGGCGGATGCGGCCCGCAGCGCCGGGTCGTCGAGCTCGAGCCAGGTGAGCGCGCCGGGCAGCGCGGACCGGTGCGCGGTCGTGGTCAGCCCGAGCGTGGCACCGCAGTCGCCGAGCATGTGCGCGATGCGCTCGGCCGGATACGCCGGGTCGACGGGCACGAAGGCGCCGCCGGCCTTGGCGACCGCCCACACGGCGAGCACCGACTCCGCCGAGCGGGGCAGCGCGAGGGCCACGCGCACGTCCGGGCCCACCCCGGCGGCGACGAGCAGGCGGGCGAGCCGGCCGGCGGCGGCATCGAGTTCCCGGTAGGTCCAGGTGGTGCCGTCGGCACGCACGGCCGGGCGCTCGGGGTGCGCCGCGGCGGCGGCCCCGAGCAGCGTGGGCAGCAGCCACGGCCCGACACCGGCGGGACCCGCCGTCGCGTGCAGGGCGGCGGACTCGGCGGCGTCGAGCAGATCCACGTCCCCGACGGGCACGGCCGGGTCGGTGGTGACGGCGGTGAGGAGCCGCACGAACCGCGCGGCGATCGTGCGCGCGGTGGCCTCGTCGAACAGGTCGGTGGCGTAGGTGAGGGTGGCGTCCAGCCCGGCGGGCCGGCCGTCGTCGCCGGTGTGTTCGCGCAGCTCGAGCCCGAGGTCGAACTGCGAGGAGCCACGCTCGACGTCCTCGACGGCGATCTCGAGCCCGTCGATCTCGAGGGTGGGTGCCGCGAAGTCGGCCAGCGCGAGGGAGACCTGGAACAGCGGGTGGTGCGCGGTGGACCGGGCCGGGCGCACCGCCTCGACCACCTGATCGAAGGCGACGTCGGCGTGGGCGAACGCGGCCAGGTCGGCCTCGCGCACCTGCGCCACCAGGTCGGCGAACGTGGCGTCGGGCCGCACCGCGGTGCGCAGGACCACGGTGTTGACGAACATCCCGACCAGGTCGTCGAGTTCGGCGGCGCCGCGGCCGGCCACCGCGGTGCCCACCGCGATGTCGTCGCCGGCGCCGAGACGGGACAGCAGCGCGACGAGCGCGGCGTGCAGGGTCATGAACACGGTGGCGTTCTCGGCGCGGGCGAGGCGGCGCAGCGCGGCGTGGACGCCGGCGTCCACGGTGAAGGCGACGTCGGCGCTCGCGCCGGACTGCACCGCGGGTCCGGGCCGGTCGGTGGGCAGGACGACCCGATCCGGCAGGCCGGCCAGGGTGCGGGTCCAGAAGTCCAGTTGCCGGGCGGTGGTCGAGTCGGGGTCGTCGGGCTCGCCGAGCACCTCGCGTTGCCACAGCGTGTAGTCGGCGTACTGCACCGGCAGCGGCGCCCACGCCGGGGCCGCACCCGCGGTCCGGGCGGCGTACGCGGCGATCAGGTCCCGGGCCAGCGGCGCCACCGACACCCCGTCCGCGGCGATGTGGTGCAGCACCAGCACCAGCACGTGCTCCTCCGCGCCCAGGCGCAGCACCCGGGCCCGCACCGGCAGGTCCACGGTCAGGTCGAAGCCGGCCCCGGCGAAGCCCGCCACGGCGGCATGCACGGCGTCCGCGGGGACGTCGACAAAGTCCGGACCGGTGGGCGCCGCGTCGACGATCACCTGGCGGGGGCCCTCCGCGTCGGCGGGGAACACGGTGCGCAGGCTCTCGTGCCGGGCGGTCAGGTCGCCGAAGGCGGCGGCGAGCGGGGCGATGTCGAGCCGGCCCCGCAGGCGCAGCGCCACCGGGATGTTGTAGACGCCGGACGCGGGGTCGAGCTGGTTGAGCACCCACATCCGGTGCTGCGCCGGGCCGAGGGGCAGGCGGGCCGGCCGCTCCCGTCGCCCGAGTGCGACGGCGGCACCGGTGCGGCCCGCGGCGCGGGTGGCCAGCGCCGCGGGGGTGGGCGCCTCGAACAGATCGCGCACCGCCAGGGCGGAGCCCGCGGTGGCGTTGATGCGGGCGATCACCCGGGTCGCGTCGAGGGAGTTGCCGCCCAGGTCGAAGAACGAGTCGTCGGCGCCGAGCCCGTCCAGGCCGAGGACGTCGGCGAAGGCGGCGGCGGCGGCGGTCTCGACCGGTCCACGCGGTGCGCGGGCCGGGCGCCGGCTGCGGCCGAAGTCCGGCTCCGGCAGCGCCGTCCGGTCCAGCTTGCCGACCGGGGTGAGCGGAACCTCGTCGAGGACGACGACCGCGGCGGGCACGAGATGGGCGGGCAGCTGTTCGCCGAGCCGGTCCCGCAGCCGGTCCGGGTCCAGCCCGCGGCCCGGCACGGGCCGCACGTAGGAGACGAGGACGGCCGAGCCGGTGGGACCGGGACGGCCGAGCGTGGCCGCGAAGTCCACGTCGGCGACGGCGGCGAGGGCCGCGTCGACCTCCCCGAGCTCGACGCGGATGCCGCGCACCTTGACCTGGAAGTCGGTGCGGCCCAGGTATTCCAGCACCGGGCCGCCGTCGGCGGCGCGGGTCCAGCGCACGAGGTCACCGGTGCGGTACATGCGCTCCCCGGGCCGTCCGGGATGCGCGACGAACCGGCTCGCGGTCAGCTGCGGACGGCCGTGGTAGCCGCGCGCCAGCCCGGGACCGGCCAGGTACAGCTCTCCGGCGGTGCCGAGCGGCACCGGCCGCAGCCAGCCGTCGAGGACTTCGGTTTCGGTGCCGGGCACACCGGCGCCGAGGGTGACGGGCGCATCGGCGGTGAGGGGGGCGACGGTGGCCCAGATGGTGGTCTCGGTGGGGCCGTAGAGGTTGAACATCGTGCGGCCGGGCGCCCACCGGCGCACCAGGTCGGTGGGGACGGCCTCACCGCAGACACCGACGACCCGCACGGTGTGCGCGGCGGCCGGGTCGAGGGTGGCCAGCACCGCGGGGGTGAGGACGAGGTGGGTGACGCCCGCGTCGGCGAGCCGGTCGGTCAGTTCGTCGCCGCCGACGACCGTCGGGGGTACGACGACGAGCCGGGCGCCGGCGGCGAACGCGGCGAGCTGTTCGAACACGGACGCGTCGAAGCTCGGCGACGCCACGTGCGCGACCCGTGCCGACGGGGTCGGCTCCAGCACGGCGAGCAGTGCGTCGACCAGGTTGCCGAGGCCCCGGTGGGTGACCGTGACGGCCTTCGGCGTCCCGGTCGAGCCGGAGGTGTAGATCAGGTAGGCCGGGTCGTCGAGCCGGGCCGGTGACGGCACCGCGGGGCCGGCCGGGGTGCGGCGGGCGGTCGCGGGATCGTCGAGCACCAGCCACGTCGTCGCGGAGCCGGGCAGCCGGTCCCGGTGGGCGGTGACGGTGACGCCGAGGCGGGCGCCGGAATCGGTGAGCATGTGCTCGATCCGGTCCAGGGGGTGGCGCGGGTCGACGGGGACGAACGCGGCGCCGGTCTTCGCGACCGCCCACACGGCGAGGACCGATTCGAGCGAGCGGGTCAGCGCGAGCGCGACCAGCGTGCCGGGTCCGGCGCCGTGCGCGGCGAGCAGCCCCGCCAGGGCGGCGGCCCGGTCGTCGAGTTCGCGGTAGGTGAGCTCGGCGGTGCCGGCGACGACGGCGACCGCATCCGGGTGACGGGTGGCGGTGCCGGCGAGGATGTCGGCGAGGGTGACGGCCCGGTCGCGGGCCGGCACGAATGGGGCGTCGACGCCGGGGGCGCCGAGCGCGGCGATGCGGCGGTCCGGGGTCCGGGCGAGCGCACCGAGCAGCTCCGCGCACCGCTCGAGGATGCGGCGCGCGACGCCGTCACCGACCGAGGCGGGGCGGTAGCGCACGCTCAGCTCCGGCCGGGCGCCCGGCTCGACGATCAGGCTCACGGGGTACGGGGTGGCTTCGGCGCCGGTGACGCCGAGGACCCGCATTCCGGCGCCGTCGGCGGTCGCGGACAGGGCGTCGCGGTCGAGCGGGTAGGACTCGACGACGGCGAGGGTGTCGAACAGTTCGGTGACGCCGGCCGCCCGGTGGATCTCGGCGAGCCCGAGGTGCTGGTGCTCGAGCAGCGCCGCCTGTTCGGCCTGGAGGCGGCGCAGCAGGTCGGCGCCGGTGTCGGTGGGCTGCAGGCGCACCCGCACCGGCACGGTGTTGACGAACAGGCCGAGCACGGCGTCCACGCCGGGCAGCTCGGGCGGGCGGCCGGAGACGGTGGAGCCGAACACCACGTCGGTGCGGCCGGTGAGCTCGGCCAGGGTCAGCGCCCACGCCGCCTGCACGACGGTGGCGAGGGTGACGTCGTGGGCGCGGGTGGCAGCGTCGAGGGCGGCGGCGGTTTCGGCGCTCAGCGCGACGGTGTGGGCGGCGCCGCCGGTGTCGGCGGGGTCGTCGTGCGGGGCGACGAGGGTGGGGGCGTCGATGCCGTCCAGGGCGCGGGCCCACGCGGTCCGCGCGGCGACGAGGTCCCGGCCGGCGAGCCAGGCCAGGTGGTCCCGGAACGACGGCGCCGGTCCGGGCACCGCCGCGCCCGCCGCGTAGGCGGTGAGCAGTTCGGCGACGAGCAGCGGGGTGGACCAGCCGTCGAGGACGAGGTGGTGGTTGGTCAGCAGCAGCCGGTACCGGTCGGCGGCGGTGCGGACCAGGTGGACGCGCAGCAGCGGCGCGGCGGCCAGGTCGAACCGGTCGGCGCGGTCCGCGTCGAGAATGCGCGCCAGCTCGCCGTCGGTGTCGGCACGGCCGCGCAGATCGGTTTCCCGCCAGGTCACGTCGGCCGTGCGGAGCACGACCTGGAGCGGGCCGGCGGCCGTGTCGCGGAAGGCGGCCCGCAGGCTGTCGTGCCGGTCGACCACGGACTGCGCCGCGGCGCGGAGCCGGGCGGGGTCCACGGTGCCGGCGAGTTCGAGCACGGTCTGCACGGTGTAGTCGTCGGGGGCGTCGGTGGCGGCGTACCCGGTGTGGAACAGCAGCCCGGCCTGCAGCGGGGACAGCGGCCACACGTCGGCCAGGCCTCCGCGGTCGCGCTCCCACGCGTCGATCCGGTCCTGGTCGACGGCGACCAGCGGGAAGTCGGAGGGGCTGTGACCGCCGGCGGCCGGGTCGCCGACGTGCCAGGCGAGCGCGGCGAGCGCGGCCACCCACAGCTGCGCGAACTCGTCGACGGCGTCCTCGTCGAGCAGGCCGGTCGCGTAGGTGAAGGTGGCGGCGAGGCCGTCGGCCTCGACGGCGGCGTCGATGTCGAGCACCGCGGGCAGCGGCATCTGCGGTTCACGGGTGGCGGCGGTGCCGAGCGGCAGCCACGGTCCCTCGACCGTGGTGTCGATGCGGCCGAGGAAGTTGAACGCGATCTGCGGGGCCGGATGCGCGGGCAGGGTGCCGGCGACGTACCGGAGCAGGCCGTAGCCGATGCCGTGGTCGGGAACGGCGGCGAGCCGTTCCTTGACCGACCGGATCGCCGCGCCCGCCGCGGCACCGCCACCGAAGGCGTCGTCGACGTCGATGCCGGTGAGGTCCACGTCGAGGGGGTGCACGGTGGTGAACCATCCGACGGTGCGGGACAGGTCGGCTCCGGGGACCGCCGCCTCCTCGCGGCCGTGGCCCTCGACCCCGACGAGCGTCGCGGGGGCGGTGCGGCCGCGGTTGCGGCGCCACCGCTCGGCCGCCAGGCCGAGCGCGGCGAGCAACGCCTCGGCGGTGCCGCAGTGGAAGCGCTGGGGCACGGCGGTCAGCACGGCGTCGGTGACCTCGGCGGGCACGTGCACGCGCAGCTGGGCGGAGGTGGCGACGGTGTCGCGCGCCGGATCGAACGGCCGCTCCCCCAGTGCCGGGTCGGGCGTCGCGAGAATCCGCTCCCACAACGGCAGTTCGTCGCTGCGGTCGGCCTCGGTCAGGCCGTGCGCCCACCGGCGCAGCGACGTGCCGACCGGGGCGAGGGCGGGCGCGGCACCGCCGGCGAGGTCGGTGTAGGCGGCGGCCAGGTCGGGCAGCAGGATGCGCCAGGACACCGCGTCCACGGCGAGGTGGTGGACGACGGCCACGAGCAGGTCGTCGCGGCCGTCGGGCGAGGCCAGCCACTCGAACTGCGCGACGATCCCGGCGGCCGGATCGAGTCGGTCCGCCGCGGCCTCCAGCGCGGCCGCGGCGGCGCCGCGTGGCTCGTCGACGGCGGCGCGGCGCAGCACCGCGTCGGCGGCGACCGCGCCGACGGGGAGCACCTCGAGCGTGCGGGCAGCGGTCAGCCGCATCCGCAGCGCGTCGTGCCGATCGAGCAGCGCCTGCACGGCCCCGGCCAGGTGCGCCGGGTCGGGATGCTCGGGCAGCCGGATCAGCACGGCCTGCCCGTACCGGTCGACGGGCCCGCCGCCGGCCAGCAGTTCGGCGACGATCGGGGTGGTGTCGACCGGACCGGTGCCGCCGCCGGGGAGTTCGGCAAGGACTGCGCCGGCTCCGGTGTCCGCCACCGCGACGGCGGCCAGAGCGGCGACGGTGCGGCGCTCGAAGACGTCGCGCGCGGTGAACCGCAGTCCGGCGGCGCGGGCGCGGGAGACGAGGGTGATCGCGACGATGCTGTCGCCGCCGAGGGCGAAGAAGCTGTCGTCGGCGCCGACTCGTTCCACGCCGAGCACCTGGGTGAACAGGGCGGCGATCACTTCCTCGCGGGCGCCCTCGGGGGCGCGGCCGGCGGTGGGGGTGCCGAAGTCCGGGGCGGGCAACGCGGCGCGGTCGATCTTCCCGACGGGGGTGAGCGGCAGTTCGGGCAGCACGGTGATCGCCGCGGGCACGAGGTAGGCGGGCAGGGTGTCGGCGAGTTCGCCGCGCAGGGCGTCGACGTCGACGGCGGCGCCGGCGTGCCCGACGACGTAGGCGGCGAGGACGGTCGCGCCGGCGGGCGTGGTGGCGCCGACGGTGACGGCCCGGGCAACGGTGTGGTGCCGGAGCAGCGCGGCGTCGACCTCGCCGAGTTCGACGCGGAACCCCCGGATCTTGACCTGGTGATCGGTGCGGCCGGCGAACTCGAGCGCGGCGGCTGCGCCGCCGGTGTGTCCTTCGGGCTCCCCTGGCAGCCCAAAGGACGCACCGCGCCAGCGCACCAGGTCACCGGTGCGGTACATGCGTTCTCCGGGCGCGTACGGGTCGGCCACGAAGCGGGCGGCGGTCAGGTCGGGGCGGCCGAGATAGCCGCGGGCGATCCCGGCGCCGGCCAGGTACAGCTCGCCGGTGACCCCTGCGGGCACGGGCTGCAGCCGGCGGTCCAGGACGAGGGCGCGCATGCCGCGGATCGGGGTGCCGACCCCGACCCGGTCGCCGCGGTGGTGCGGAGCCGCGAAGGTGGCGGTGACGGTGGCCTCGGTGGGGCCGTACGCGTTGAGGAACGCCCGGCCCACCGACCACCGATCGGCCAGGTCGGGCGGGCAGGCGTCGCCACCGACGACGACCGTGCCGATCTCGGGGTGGTCGTCGGGGTCGAGGGTGGCGAGCACGGCCGGGGTCGCGTCGAGGTGGGTGACTCGTCCGGCGCGGAGAACCTCGGCGAGCTCGGTGCCGCCATAGGCCTGCGGCGGCACCACCACCAGGGTGGCGCCGGCGGTGAAGGTCACCAGCAGCTCCTCGATCGAGGAGTCGAAGGCCGGCGAGTACAGGTGGGTGGCGCGCGAGCCGGCGGCGACGGCCAGACGCGCGCGGGCGTCGTCGGCGAGGTTCGCCAGGCCGGCATGGGTGACGACGACCCCCTTGGGGGTGCCGGTGGAACCGGAGGTGTAGACGACGTAGGCGGCGTGCTCGGGCCGCAGCGGGATTCCCCGCTCCGCGTCGGTGACCGGGCCGGCGTCCGCCGCCGTGACCGCGGCGACGGTCGCGGGGTCGTCCAGGGCGATCCAGTCGGTGTCGTCGGGCAGTCCGTCCCGGTGCGCGGCGACGGTCAGGCCGATGCGGGCGCCGCTGTCGCGCAGGACGTGCTCGAGCCGGGCCCGGGGGTGACCGGGGTCGACGGGCACGAACGCGGCTCCCGTCTTGGCGACGGCCCACACGGCCTGCACCGATTCGACGGACCGCGACAGCGCCAGCGCCACCGTGGTCTCCGGGCCGGCGCCGCGGGCGAGCAGCAGCCGGGCGAGCCGGTCGGTGGCGGCGTCCAGGTCGGAGTAGGTCACGGTGCGCGCACCGTCGATCACCGCGACGGCGCCGGGGTCGAGGGCCGCCCCGGCGGTGAGCAGGTCGGCCAGGGTGCGGGGCGGCACCGGATCGGCGCCGCGGGCCGGGACGAGGGCGGCGCGCTCGTCGTCGCCGAGCAGGTCCAGGTCGGCGAGACGCCGGTCGGGTGCGGCGGTGGCGAAACGGTGCAGGAACGCGAGGAACCGCCGGTGGTGCGCGGCGAGCTCGTCCCGGTCGTACAGGTTGGGGTTGGCCTGGAAGTCGAGGTGCGTGCTGTGGCCGCCCGGATAGAGGTTGACGAACAGGTCCTCGATGAGCCCGGAGGTGAGCACGTGGACCCGCCCGGTGAGCGCGCCGAGCCGGACCCGGTGGTCGAACAGCATGAGGTTGACCGAGGGGCCGAACCCGGCGGCGTGATCGCCGGTGAGACCGAGGTCGCGGGCGATGTCCTCCTGCCGGTACCGCTGGCGGCGCAGTGCCCCGGTCAGCTCGAGTTCCGCCGCGGCGATCACGGCGGCGACGGTGGCGGCGTCGGTGCGCAACCGCAGCGGCACCACGTTGGCGAGCATGCCCCCGGAGCGGCGCAGCGTGGCGGTGGTGCGGGCCGAGACGGGCAGGCTGAGCATCACCTCGTCGTGGCCGGTCATCCGGGCGAGGTAGGTGCCGAACGCGGCGACCACCAGCGGTGCGAGGCTCGACCCGCGCCGGGCCGCGGCGTCGCGCAGGGCCTGCTCGGTGTCGGCGGGCAGCTCCGCGCCGACCAGCAGCGGGTGCGCGTCGGCGGGGGCGGCCCGGCCGGCCAGCGACACGGGATCGCTCAGCCCGGCCAGGTGCTCGGTCCAGTACGCACGGTCGGCCTCGAACCGCGGGGAGCGGCGGTAGGTCTCGTCCGCGGCGACGATGTCGGGCAGCGCGGCGGTGCGCGGCGTGTGCACCGCGGTTCCGGTGACGGTGGCGGTGTAGAGCTCGGCGGTGCGCGCGACGAGGGTCATCGCGCCGACGCCGTCGAGGGCGATGTGGTGGATCCGGGCGTACCAGAACCAGCGGTCCTCGGCGATGCGGAGCACGGCGGTGACGGCGAGCCGGTCGGTGCACATGTCGACCGGGGCGGTGTAGTCGCGCTCCATCCATTCGCGGGCCGCGGCCACGGGATCGGCCTCGCCCCGCAGATCGACCACCGTCAGCCGCTCGCCGGTGTGCACGACCGTCTGGAACGGGTGGCCGTCCTCCTCGACGATGCGCAGGAAGCCGGTGCCGAACTCGCGTCCGACGGCACGGGCGGCACCTTCGAGGGCGTCGAGGTCGAGGTCCCCGGCGATGTCGACGTACTGGGCGATGTTGACGGGCGTGGCGCCGGCCAGGTGCTGTGCGAACCAGATCCCGCGCTGGGCCGCCGAGAGCGGGAACGCGCCGGCGGGCTGCGGGGCAGCGAAATGTTCTTGGGCGACCGGGCTTTCGTGCAACACGGGGGTACTCCTGACGACCGGTGGACTGTGCTGCTTCCACGGTCGTCCGCAGACCCCGGTGCCGATACCGACCCCAGCGGTGGGCGCGGCACCCGCAGGGGTGGTCGAGAATCACCCTCGGGTGCGAGAACTCCTCAGCCGGTCCAGCCCGCGGTGGGATCGCGCCGCCACAACAGGTCGTGGATGGCGTCGACGGCGTCCCCGGCGGAGGTCACGGCGAGCACCCCGGCGGCGGGCAGCGGCCACCCCCCGATCGAGATCACCGGGACGCCGGTGCGGACGGCGAGCGCGATCTCGCTGAGCGTGCCCCAGCTGCCGCCGACCGCGATGAGCGCCTCGCAGGTGCGTACCAGCAGGGCGTTACGCATCTCGCCGAGACCGGTCGGGATCGACACGGTGAGGTACGGGTTGGCCTCCGCGCGGTCGTCGCCGGGCAGCAGGCCGAGGGTGGTGCCGCCGGCCTCCGCGGCTCCGCGCGATGCCGCGGCCATCACCCCGCCCAGTCCCCCGGTCACGACGACGGCGCGTCGCGCCGCGAGCAGCCCGCCGACCTGACGGGCGATCCGGCGTTGTTCGGCCGTGGCCTCCGCGGGCCCGACCACGCCGACATACCGCTGCGCATCCATGACGCGATTGTCCACCACCCAGGGTGCAGAAGTGGCCCCCTGAGGTGAAATCCACCACCACCGGGGTTGCTCGCCCGGCACCGGCATCCGGCGGATCCTTGTCCGCATGTCCACCCTCCGCACCGAGCGTCTCGTACGCCGCCATACGGTGATCGCCGACGACGGCGTGCCGCTCGCGGTCCACGAGATCGGCGCGGCCGGCGCACCGCTCACCGCCGTGTTCGTCCACGGGCACTGCGGCCGCACGGAAACCTGGTCGCCTCTTCGGGATTCGCTGCTCCGGCGCCGCAGAGCGACGCTGCGGATGGTGTTCTTCGACCACCGCGGTCACGGCGCGTCCGGCACCGCCGGGCCGGAGACGTACACCGTCGAGCAGCTCGGGCGCGATCTCGCGGCGGTGCTGCGCGCGGTCTCCGCCGGTCCGGTGGTGCTGGTCGGCCACTCGATGGGCGGCATGACGATCCTGTCCTACGCCCGTCAACATCCGCACGAGATCGGCACCCGGGTCGCCGGGATCTGCCTGATCGGCACCGCCGCCGGTGATCTCGGCCGGTCGGGGCTCGGGCGGTACCTCGAGAGCCCCGCGGTCGAGTTGTTCCACCGCGCGGTGCAGCACGCACCCGGCGCCGTGCAGCACGCGCTGCACCTGGGCGGACGGGCGGTGCGGCCGCTGAGACGGGCGGCGCAGCGACGCGCCCCCGGTTCCCGGTGGGCGGCCCTGCTGGCGGTGCTCGCGAACGACACGCCGGTGGTGACGATGGCGGCGTTCCTGCGATCGTTCGCCGTGCTCGACGAATCCGCCGCGTTGGCGGTGCTCGCCGCGGTCCCCGCGCTCGTGCTGTGCGGGTCGGCGGACGAGTGGACCCCGTTCGAGCTGTCCGCCGGTCTCGCAGCGCGGCTGCCGCGCGCCGAGCTGGTGCGGGTCGACGGCGCCGGGCACTCGGTGATCGCCGACCGCCCCGCGGAGGTCGCGCGGGCCCTCGGCAGGTTGCTGCAGCGGGTGGGGTGAGCCGCAGGTCAGAGGTCGCGTTCGGTGATGACGCCGCTGTGCAATGCGAGCTCGGCGAGCCGGACCCGCTTCTGGTTCTGCGGCAGATCCTCGACACCGAACTTCGCGAACAGCGCCCGCAGATGCGTCTTGACGGCGTCGACGCTGAGGAACAGCTCGGTGGCGATGTCCTGGTTGGAGGCGGGGGTGGCGAACGCGGCGCCGTGCTTGTAGGGCCGGCACAGCGCGAGCAGGATTCCGCGTTGCGTCTCCGTGAGCGAACGCACCGTCGGCAGCTCCGACGCGACGCGGGTCGCCTCGTCCGGTCCGGCACCGATCTCCTGGAAGGTCAGTCGGATCGAGCCGATCCGGATGCTGTCGCCCTCCCGCAGGCGGCGGCGTCCGGTGATGCGTTCCCCGTTGAGGAACGTGCCGTTGCGGGAGAGCCCGTCGTCGAGGATGGTCCAGTGGGTGCCGATCCACTCCACGACGGCGTGCAGGCGGGAGACCTCGTTGTCGCCGGTGAACGCCACGTCGGAGCTCGGAGCACGGCCGATGGTGACGCGCGGCGACTCCGGCGACAGCTCGAACCGATGCTGCCGCCCCTGCTTGTCGACATACGACAGACGCGATTCGGTGACGACGCTCATCACAACCTCCAGGGCGCGGACTCAATCCTGCCCGTAGGTTGCAGCGTCGGCAAGGGGGTCGCGTCCCAACCGCAGCAGCGTCGCCGCCAGCGCCGAACCGTCCCGCCCCAGTGCCGCGGTGAACCGCGCGAGCACCGCCATCTCGCGACGCGTGTGCGCCGGCACCGTTCCGTGACCGGCGCGGCGCAGCCGGCCGGCGTGGTGCGCGAGACCGGTCCGGCGCCGGATCGCGGCGACGATCTCGGCGTCGACCCGGTCGATCTCGTCGAACACGTGATCCAGTTCGGCCGTGCCGGCGAGGGCGGTGGGGTTCGGGGTGAACGTTTCCGACGTTACGGTCACGGGGCCTCCACGGGATTGGCGGTCGGTCGCCCCATCGTGGCTCGGGAACGCCTTGTCCCCCAAGGACCCCTGGGGTGGGGAACACCCCACCCCTCAGCTCCACCCCTCAGCCGAGCAGAAGCGTCACCGCCACGAAGTAGATGACGATGGAGAGCAGGTCCTGGATCACCGTGGCGAGCGGGCCGGACCCGAACGCCGGGTCCTTGCCCAGCCGCTGCAGTGCCCACGGCAGGACCATCGCGACGGTGGTCGCGATGGTGCTGGCGGCCAGCACGGCCGATGCCACGGCGACCGCGAGATCCCGGTTTCCCGTCATGAGCAGCACCGCCGGCAGCATCGTCGCACCCAGCAGCGCCCCCACCGACAGGCCGGTCAGCACCTCGCGGCGCACGATCCGGCGGATCCCCACACCCACCGAGAACCCGCGGATGACCAGCGCCTCGGTCTGCGTACCGACCGCGTCCGCCAGGTACACGATGCCCGGCACGAAGTAGGCGACGGCGAGGTCGGCGTCGAGCTCGGCCTCGAAGACCTGCATCAGGCGGGCCGAGACCATGGCCCCGACCAGACCGACGACGAGCCACGGCAGCCGGTGCCACAGGCGTCGACGGATTCCCTCGACGCTCGAGGCCCGTGCCGCGTCCACCGAGTGCACGAAGCCGCCGAGCCGGGCCATGTCCTGGTCGTGCTCGTGCAGCAGCACGGCGAGCAGCTGCTGGGGCGCGATGAGACCGCGGAACCGGCCGCGGCCGTCCACGACGGCGAGGCCGGGTTCACCGTGCTGAACAGCCTTCCACGCGGCCCGTTCCTGCGCGGTGTCCGGACGCACCACCGGCGGATCCGGATCCATCACGTCGCTCATCCGGGTGGTGCCGGGGGCCGCCAGCAGCCGTTCGATCGTGACGAGACCGACGAGCACCTCACCGGCGAGCACGGCGACGACGGCGGCGCTGTCGAAACTGTGCTCCCGCATCCGGTCGAGCACCCCGGCAACCGTGTCGTCCGGCCCGGCAAGCGGGACGGCCGCGAAGCTGTGCCGCAGCGCGGTGCCGGGACTGCCCTGCTCCCATGCCTGTGTGTCGGCAGATTCGACCATGCCCCACCGTTCCTCCGGCCGCGCTCGTCCCGAGGTTCGATCGTGCCACGGCCGGCACCACCGCCCGATCCCGGCCGTGGCGATAATGTGCCGGTGAGTCCACGCGAGCGCGCCCCCCGACCCGGCCCCACCACACCCTGCCCGTGCGGCCGGGGCCTGCCGTACGGCGAATGCTGCGGGCCGTTCCTCGCCGGCGGGCACGCGCCCACCGCCGAACAGCTGATGCGTTCGCGGTACACCGCCTTCGCGGTGGGCGACGAGGCGTATCTGCGCCGCACGTGGCACCCCGGGACTCGCCCGGTGCGGCTGGACCTCGATCCGGCGCAGCGGTGGACCGGGCTCGAGGTGCTGCGCACGAGCGGCGGCGGGTTCCTGCACACGGAGGGAACGGTCGAGTTCCGCGCCCACTACAGGTTCGGCGGTCACGCGGACGTGCTGCACGAACACAGCCGGTTCGTCCGCGAGGACGGCCGCTGGCTCTACGTCGACGCTCTCGGCTGACCTGGCGGGCGCGGTTCGGTCGTTCGGCGTACTCAGTCGAAGAGGGCGAACGCGCGCGCCACGAAGAACGCCGCCACTCCGAGCACGATCAACGCGATGAGCAGGATCGCGAAGACGGGCATCACCCGGCTCGGGTTGGGTTGGGGATGCGACAGACCGGAGGTCTGTCCGGCATCGGGCGGCGTGTCCCCGGGCTGTACTCCCCCGCCGGCGTCGAGGCCGGGGGTGTCTTCCGGCTGAGGTCCGGGGTTCTGGGTACTCACGTGCGCTCCTGGTGTCGGCGGTGCGGGAACGGTGCCGAGAGCAGCGCCTCGGCCCCGACGACATACCCGGTTTCCGGCCGCGTAATCCTCGGGCGCGAGCGTCAGCCGAACGGTCCGGGCAGATGACGCGAGAACCAGACGGCCTCGCCGAGCGGCTCCGTCGCCGCGTCGAGGTGCCCGCTCACGTCGGTGAGAGCGTCGACGAGCCCGGTCACGGCGATCTCGTCGGCGAGCGGCAGGGACTCCCGGTCGAGTGCCTCGGCGGCCTCCACGATCGCGGCGATCTCGCGGGCCAGGTCGAACAGCTTGTCGCGAGTGGCACCGACCCGGGACGCGAAACTGGCGTGACTCATGGGGTCCTCTCGGGCAACGTCGTGGGTTCGCGGTCCCCGTCGCCGTCGAGGCGACGTATGTCACCGTCCGCCCCCGGGCGGGGCGCGGACGGTGAGGCCCTGTCTCAGCTCAACCAGCCGAACAGGTCGCGGAACAGATGCATGAACCAGTTGAACTCAGGTCGGAAGTTCCACATGACCGATTTCCTCCTTCCCTGCCTCGACGTCCCGACCCACTGTCTCGGATATCCGGCGGAATGTGATCCGAAACACATTCGAGCGCCCCACCGCCGGGACCCCTCACGATTCCGCCGGCCCGGCGGTCTCGGGGACGTGCAGCGGCCGGTCGTGGCCACTCGCGACGACCCGGGGCGCGAGCCCCGCGATCCGGGACATCGATTCGCGCGCGTAGGCCCGGTTCCACGTAGTGAGGCGGGGCGGACCGGACGTCCCGCGCCTGCGGCGCAGCAGGCCGGGGCAGCGAGCTCACGTCGACCGTCAGCACGGCGCCGCCGGTGATCGCCACCCGGCCGGACCTGCGGAACAACGCGAGGTGCCCCGGTGTGTGCCCCGACCGCACGAGGTAGACGTTGGCCTCGGTCAGGCCGCGGCCGGCCCCGAGCCGGTACACGCCCGCGGCGACCTCTTCCGGATGCGGCCCGTTCCGGGCGGTCGTTCCCGAGCCCGTGCCCGCCGCGGTGCGCCCGCGCCGGGAGGGCGCCCCGTCTTCGGTGCAATTCTCGGACGCGAGGAACCGCGCGGACCTGGTTCGGTAAATTCCATTTTTCCGTAGACCGTGGATTCCACATACCCGGTGCGCCGGTCTCCGCGGCGCACGCTGGGGCGCCACCCCGGCTGCCGCGGCGCGCCGTCACCCGCCGGATCGGTCCCGCCCGGCCGGGGCGAAGTGCTCCAAGAGATGCCTCGCGACCTCGTCCGGTTGCTCGAGCGCCACGGAGTGCCCCGCGGCATCGACCGTGACGTGCCGGCCTCCCGCGGCGTCGGCGATGTTCACCGACGAGATCGGCGGCGGGTAGGCGTGGTCCTCGCGGCCGGCGACGGCGAGGACCGGCACGCGGCAGCCGGCCAGCTCCTCGACGATCCGTCCGCGGTGGATGACGCCGTGGGCCGCGTCTCCGATGCGCGGCCCGAGCCGGGCGATCGCCGCGCGCCAGGTGCTCGTCATCGCGCTCTCCTGAGCGAGGCTCGAATCGCCGAACATGATGTACATGATCGTGTCGACGACGTCGGCCGTGCCGTGCTCGGTGAGGTGGCCGACCAGCGGAGCGAACTCGTCGAGCTTGTACTCCTCCTCCGCCGACGAGCCGAGTGCGGCGGCCGTGCGGAGCAGTTCGGGCCGTCGCGCGGCGAGCCGCAGCGCGACGAATCCGCCGAGGGAGTTCCCGACGACGTGACAGGGTGCGAGATCGAGATGCTCGATCAGGGCCGCGGCGTCCTCGGCGAGAACGTCGACCGCCAGTTCGTCCCGCGCCGCCGGGGCGCTCTCACCCTGCCCACGATGGTCGTAGGCGACCACCCGGTACCCGTCGTCGGCGAATTTCTGCACGAGCGCGTCGAACATCGTGTGATCGAAGAAGAGCGAGTGGCTGAACACGATCGGCACCCCGTCGCGCGGACCGACGTCGACGAAGGCGAGTTCCGTCCCGTTGACCGATGCTCGAAGCATGAGAAACCTCCTGGATCCGGGCCACCGCACCGCGCTGTGGCGCTCGTCACTACACTGCCGACGAGCGTAGGGAGCGGTCCGGTCGCAGCACTCGTCGATCCGCGCAGGACCCTGCCCGTCCCGCGCACGGCCGGTGAGGAGGTCACGGTGACAGCGGACTACCAGGTGCAGTTCACGACGACCCGCCGCGTGCCGCGGCGCGACCGCGCCGAGTTCTGGACCGACCACGTGCGGTTCAACCACGGCACCCTGGACTACTTCTTCCCCGCTCCGGGCGAGCGGTCGCCGGCCGACTTCGCCGGCGCCACGCACGTGCAGCGCTGCGGGAATCACCAGCTCGTCGAGTTCTGGTCCGATCGGATCACCTACGCGCGGACCGCGCGGCACGTCCGGGCGGACGACGACCGGAGCATGCGACTGTTCGTGCCGAAATCCGGCACCCTCACCGTCGCGCACGACGGGGTCACGCTGCCGGTGCCGGTCGGCCGCGCGGCCCTCGTGTCGATGGCCCGCCCCTTCGAGCTCCTCCATCGCGCGCAGACCCGGGCGTGGGTGCTCACCGTGCCCGAAGGGTGCCTGCCCGACCGTGCCGTCGCCGACGGGCCGAGCGTGCTCGACCTGCGCCGCGGCGTCGCGTCGGTGGCGGAGACGATGACGCGGGCGCTGGCCCGGGAACGGAAGTCGTTGTCCGGTCCCGCATTCGTCACGATCAGCGCGCGGGTGATCGAACTCGTGGCCGTCGCCCTGGCCGACCTGCGCGACGGCATCCGCCCGGGCGGCCTGGAGGCGGTGGCCGCGGCCGCCCGGGCCTACGTCGACGAACGTTCGGACGATCCTGACCTGACACCGGCGTCGATCGCGCGCGACCTGGGCTGGTCGCTGCGGCAGCTCCAGCTCGCGTTGCGGACGGCCGGCACCACGCCCGCCGAACTGCTCCGCAACCGGCGGCTGGACCGCGCCCGCAGCCGCCTCGAGGACCCACGCTGGAGCGCGGTCGCCGTGGGCGACATCGCGTTCGCCTCCGGCTTCGGATCGCTCAGCGCGTTCGGGACGGCGTTCCGTGCCCGCTTCGGGACCACCCCGCGGGCGGTGCGCGTCCCGGCCCCGGCGGCCTGGCCGTGAGGAGGCGGCACCGGCTCAGCGCAGCAGCGTCGCCCGCAGGGTCGCCGTGAGCCACGCCCGGTACTCGTCCACGTCCCAGCCGCAGTCGCGGCGCAGCAGCGCATGCACCTGCGGAGAACCCAGCGTGTAGAGCACGTGCGCCGCGTGATCGACGCTCACGTCGTCGCGCAGCAGCCCGTGCCGGTGCAGCCCGACCGCGATCGTGCGCGCGTTGTCCGCGGTGGCGCGGGCGTCCTCGTCGGCGAACCGGCGCATGTCCGGGTCCGCGCCCGACGACTCGACCGAGGTCATCAGCAGCCCGCCGGCCCGCTCGAGCAGGTCCGCGCCGTAACGGACCACCTGCTCGACAATGCGTTCGGCGTCCGATCCCGCCGGGCCGGAGGCGACCCGCCCCGGGCGCGAACGCTCGGCCGGAGCCGGATCGTCGCCGGCCGAGTCCGCGGACCCGCCCGCGACCGCGGCGTCGAGCGCCTCCCGGAACAGTTTGGACTTGCCGCCGGGGAACGCCGTGAAGACGGTTCGCACGGCGACCCCGGCCGTCTCCGCGATCTGCTTGACCGTGGTGCTGACGTACCCGCGATCGACGAAGAGCCGGGCGGCAGCGTCGACGACGGTCGCCCGGGTACGGCGCGCGGCCTCCTCGCGCAGCGGCGAACTGTAGGTCCTCTTGGCATGCTGGGACATCGATCTCAGCGTATCAGCATCGGTTGCATCGAAACTGCAACAGATTTCGGAGGCCTGCAGGCGCGACGACGACCGGGCATGCTGGTCGGGTGCATACCTTCGAGGTCTGGGCTCCGACCCCGCAATCCGTCCGGCTCCGCGTCGACGGCACGGACCACCCCATGCGCCGGGACGACGGCGGCTGGTGGCGCGCCGAGGTCGACGCCTCCCCCGGTGCCCGCTACGGGTACGTCCTCGACGACGACGAGACCGTGCTGCCCGACCCGCGCTCGCCGCGGCAACCCGACGGCGTGCACGGCCTGTCCCAGCTGCACTCGCTCGACGAGAGCGCCTGGACCGACGCGTCCTGGACCGGTCGGCAACTCGCCGGCGGAGTGGTCTACGAGCTGCACGTGGGCACCTTCACCGATGGCGGCACGTTCGACGCGGCCGTCGACCGCCTCGACGACCTCGTCGAGCTCGGGGTGGACCTCGTCGAGCTGATGCCGGTCAACGCCTACAACGGCACCCGCGGCTGGGGCTACGACGGGGTGCTCTGGTATGCGGTGCACGAGCCGTACGGCGGCCCGGACGGCCTGCAGCGCTTCGTGGACGCCGCCCACGCCCGCGGCCTCGGGGTGATCCTGGACGTGGTCTACAACCATCTCGGACCGTCCGGCAACTACCTGGACCGCTACGGCCCGTACCTGTCCGGCGGGCAGGGCACGTGGGGCGCATCGGTCAACCTCGACGGGCCGGACTCCGGCGAGGTGCGCCGCTACATCCTCGACAATGCCCTGCGGTGGATGCGGGACTTCCATATCGACGGGCTGCGCCTGGACGCGGTGCACGCACTGGTCGACCACACCGCCGTGCACCTGCTCGAGGAACTGGCCGTCGCGACGTACCGGATGTCCGCGCACCTCGGCCGGCCGCTGAGCCTGATCGCCGAGAGCGACCTGAACGATCCGAAGACGATCTCGCCCCGCGCCGCCGGCGGCTACGGCCTGCAGGCGCAGTGGGACGACGACATCCACCACGCCGTGCACGCCGCCGTCTCCGGCGAACGACAGGGCTACTACGGCGATTTCGGTTCGCTCGACTGTCTCGCCCGCACCCTGCGGCACGGGTTCTTCCACGCCGGGACCTATTCGAGCTTCCGCGGGCGCACGCACGGGCGCCCGCTCGACGTCGGGCGCATCCCGGCGAGCGCCCTGCTCGCCTACACGTGCACCCACGACCAGGTGGGCAACCGGGCGATCGGCGACCGGCCCGGTCACTACCTCGACCACGGTCAGCTCGCCGTCAAGGCCGCGCTGGTGCTCACCTCCCCCTTCACGCCGATGTTGTTCATGGGCGAGGAGTGGGACGCGAGTTCACCGTTCCAGTACTTCACCTCCCACCCGGAACCCGAGCTGGCCCGGGCCACCGCCGAGGGACGCCGGCGCGAGTTCTCCGAGCACGGATGGGACGCCGAGGACGTGCCCGACCCTCAGGATCCGGAGACGTTCCGGCGGTCGACGCTGAACTGGGCCGAGCGCGCCGAGCCCGGCCACGCGCGGGTGCTCGACTGCTACCGGCAGCTGCTGGCGCTGCGCCGCGAACGCGCCGAGCTGACCGATCCGTGGCTCGAGCACCTGCACGTCGACTACGACGAGGACGAGCGCTGGATCGTGATGCACCGCGGCGGCCTTCATGTGGCGTGCAACCTCGGGCCCGACCCGGTGACCGTGCCCTTCGGTGGTGCTCCCCTGGTGTGGTGGGAGCCGGTTGTGGTCAACCGGACCGGGTCCGCGACGCTCGTGCCGGGGCACTCGTTCGTCGTGCTCGACTCTGCCGTCACACCGCGGGTCTGAGGCCGCGCAGGGTCACCGCAGGCCGTAGGCCGCGCAGGGTCACCGCAGCCGGAGGCGCACAGGATCACCGCCGGCGGAGCATGCGCAGGGTCAGCGCGGCGGTGGCCGCCAGGATCACCGCCGTGGCGGCCGCGGCCCCGTGCGTGCCGGCGACGAACGCGGCCCGCGCCGACTCGAGCAGGGCCTCGGCCTCCGCCGCCGGGAGTCGTCCGGCCGCGGCCACCGCGCCGCCGAGGGTGTCGAACTCGTGGCCGGAGCCCGGAATCCCGAGCCGGGAACGGTAGACGGCCGTGACGACGCTGCCGAGCACCGCCACCCCCAGCGCGACACCGAGTTCGTACGCCGTCTCCGACACCGCCGACGCGGCGCCGGCCCGGTCCGCCGGGGCGGCCCCGACCACCAGGTCGGTGGTGAGGGTCAGCGCGACGCCGACCCCCACGCCGATGAGGGTGAAGCCGACGACGAACAACCCCGCCCCGCGGGTGGTGCCGAGAGCCAGCAACATCGCCGCACCCACGGCCGCGATGGCCAGAGCACCCGACAGGACGGTCCCGACGGGCAGGCGCCGCACGAGCCATGCCGCTCCGAGCGAGGACAGAGCGCTGGTCGCGGTCCCGGGGAGCATCAGCAGACCCGCCTGTAGTGGTCCGATCCCGAGCACCAGCTGCAGATACTGCGACCCGAAGAACAGCACCCCGGCGAGGGCGAAGATCGCCAGCAGATTCGTCAGTACGGCCGCGGAGAACTCGCGCCGCCGGAACAGAGTGAGATCGAGCAGCGGGTTCTTCGCGACCCGCTGACGGTGCACGAACGCCGCGGCGGCCGTCAGACCGCCGCCCAGCGCGACCAGCGCGGCGGCATGCGGGCCGTGCAGCGCCGTTTCCTTGACCGCGTAGACGATCGGAACCACGGCCAGCAGCGACAGCGCGGCCCCCGGCAGGTCGAAGCGGCCCGGGTGCGGATCCCGCGATTCCGGGACGAGGAACGGCCCGGCGAGGACGAGCACCGCCATGATCGGCAGGTTGATCAGGAAGACCGACCCCCACCAGAAGTGTTCGAGCAGCCAGCCGCCCACGAGCGGGCCGAGCGCTGCGCCGCCGCCGGCCATCGCGCCCCACACGCCGATGGCGACGGTCCGCTCCCGCGGGTCGGTGAACATGTGCCGGATGAGCCCCAGGGTCGCGGGCATGAGGGTGGCGCCGGAGATTCCCTGCAATGCACGCGCCAGGATCAGCATCTCGGGGCTCACCGCCCACGCCGCGACGGCCGAGGCCGCGGCGAAGCCGACGGCGCCGACCAGCAGGAGCCGGCGACGGCCGACGCGGTCGCCGAGCACGCCCATCGTCACGAGCAGGCCGGCGACGGCGAACGAGTACACGTCGATGATCCACAGCAGCTGCACCCCGCTCGGGGCCAGATCGGCACTGAGGAAGGGCAGGGCGAGGTCGAGAACGGTCGCGTCGACCGCGATCAGCAACACGGCACAGGCGAGTACCACCAGCCCCGCCCAGGTGCGCACACCCGCGGGCGCAGGCCCGGTCCCCGCGTCCGCCGGGCGGAGCCCCGGCATCTGCCCGGTGTTCGTCATCCGTCTTCCCTCCACACTGAACCGTCCAGCCGGTACAGAAATACGGTAGCACCGACCGTCCGGACGGTACAAAGACAATCGGTAGAATCGGCCCATGGCCTCCGACACCCGCGACCGCATCCTCGACGCCCTCGAACGCACCCTCGTCGACGTGGGGGTCGCCCAGGTGACGCTCGAGGGCGTCGCGGCCGCCGCGGGCGTCTCGAAAGGCGGCCTGCTGTACCACTTTCCGACCAAGGAGTCGATGCTCGCCGCGATGGTGCGGCGCCTCGGCGAACGGGGCGACGCCCGGCTCGCCGATGCCGTCGCCGGCGGCACCCCGGTCGCGGAGTGGTATCTCGCCGATCCGGACGAGACCGGCGACGCCGCGGAGATGGCCCTGTTCCGGTCCACGGTGGCGGCGCTGCGCAGTGCCGACGGCCAGCACGACGACGTGCAGCGCGCGGTGGTCGAGGTGATGCGCTCGTGGGACGAGGGCCTGCGCGCCGAGATCGACGATCCCGTCACCGCCGAGATCGTGCGCCTCGTGGGCGACGGCATCTACCTCGGTGCGATGCTCGGCCTCCCGAAGCCCGATCCGGAACTGCACAGACAGGTGGTCGCCCGCCTGCTCGGCTCCGCACACCCCTGATCGCCGGAACCGCCGCCACACCCGCACCGATCGGAATCACCCGGGCGGCGCACGCGGTTCACGGGCGCCGGCACACACCGGACGGGCGGGCCCGGCGGCGACAACACACCTCCCCCGCCGGGAATCCCGTGCGGCTCAGGTGAGATAACGGTAGGCCGGCGAGCCCGGCTCGAGCCGCTGCGCCTCGATCGGCGAGGCCGACATGCGCGCCAGCAGCGGCGACAGGCCGTCCGCCGCCCCGAGTTCGATGCCGACCAGCGCCGCCCCGAATTCCCGGTTGTTGCGCTTGACGTACTCGAACAGCGTGATGTCGTCGTCGGGTCCGAGCACCTCGTCGAGGAACCGCCGCAACGCACCCGGCTCCTGGGGGAAGTCCACCAGGAAGTAGTGCTTGAGGCCGCGGTGCACGAGGGAGCGCTCGATGATTTCCCCGTAGCGGGAGACGTCGTTGTTGCCCCCCGAGATCAGGCACACCACCGTCGAGCCCGGCGCGATGGTCAACCCCTCGAGAGCAGCGACGGACAGCGCGCCCGCGGGCTCGGCGATGATGCCCTCGTTCTGGTACAGATCCAGCATCGCGGTGCACACTGCACCCTCGTCGACCTGGGTCATCCCGAACGGCCCGGTGCCCAGACCGTCGTTGCGGAGCGCCGCGACCAGCGGCAGGTTCGCGTGGGAGACGATCTCGGCGCCGAGCCGGGAGACCACCGCGTACGGCACGTCGCCGACCCGCTTGACGGCGGCACCGTCGACGAACGGATCCACCTCGGGCAGGGTCACCGGTCCGCCCGCGACGAGGGCCGCGGTCATCGACGCCGCGCCGGCCGGTTCCACCCCGACGATGGAGGTGGACGGCGACTTCTCGTGCAGGTACGCCGCGATGCCGGCCAGACAACCGCCACCGCCGACCGGAACCAGCACCAGGTCCGGCGCCGCGGGCAGCTGGTCGAGCACCTCGCGGGCGATGGTCCCCTGCCCCGCCGCGGTGCGCGCGTCGTCGAACGGCGCGACCATCGTCGCGCCGGTACGCGCGACGTCCTCGGCGGCGGCGGCCGCCGCCGCGTCGAACGTGTCGCCCGTGGGGATGAGTTCGACGAAGGCACCGCCGTGCGCACGGATGCGGTCCCGCTTCTGCTTCGGGGTCCGGGTGGGCACGTAGATCCGGCCCATCACCCCCATCGCCCGGCAGGCGTAGGCCACACCCTGCGCGTGATTGCCGGCGCTGGCCGTCACCACACCCGCCTCGCGTTCGGCGGGAGAGAGCTGCGCCATGACGTTGTATGCGCCGCGCAGCTTGTAGGAGCGGACGCGGGTGAGGTCCTCGCGCTTGAGATAGACGTTCGCGCCGGTGAGGACGGAGAGCCGCTCGCTGTGCTCGAGCGGGGTGGGCGCGACCACCGCCGAAATTCGCTCCGCCGCGGCCTCGATGTCGGCCACGCTCAGGGCGGGCAGGTGCATCGGATCGGCGGCTCGCGAGGTAGTGGTCACCTACCTATGCTGCCACTGCCCGCCCGGAACCCCCAACGCGGGTTTCGTCACCCCGCCGGCCACACCCGGCTCCCGCGCTCGCGCGTCAGCGCGGTTCCAGGATCAGGAGCGGGATCTCCCGGTCCGTCTTCTTCTGGTACTCCGCGTAATCGGGGAAGGCCTCGACCGCGCGCCGCCACCACAGATCCTTCTCCTCGCCGTGGACCTCGCGGGCGGTCATGTCCCGGACCGTCGGCCCGTCACGCAGTTCGACGTGCGGGTCCGCCAGGACGTTGTAGTACCAGACCGGATGCTTCGGGGCACCGCCGAGGGAGGCGACCACCGCGTAGACGCCGTCGTGCTCGACCCGCATCAGCGGGGTCTTGCGCAGCTTGCCGGTCCTCGCTCCGCGGCTGGTCAGCACGACGACGGGCCGGCCGTTCAGGGTAGTACCCTCGGTACCGCCGGAACTCTCGTACAGCGCCACCTGGTCGGCGGCCCACTGGGACGGACTCGGTTCGTATTCTCCGGTGAGAGGCATGGCCCCGATTCGACCACGCCCGGCCGCCCCTCGCTGCCAAAACACGGCTCATCTGTCAAACCACCAGCGAAAAAGGGTCGCCAGGCAACCGACGTGCATTCAACGTCTCGACCAGCCGCCGGATCACTGGCTTCGGCTCGGACTCCCGATGCAGCCGCAACGCGCGTTCACGCAGTTGGCTGGGCACTTCCACATTCTCACGTGTATGGGTGCCAGAATATGATTAGCGTGACTAATTATCGGTTACATTGGCAGTTCGGGGCGTGGACACTCGAGAAGGACCGGTCTTGCTGTATTCGCCGAAGCGCGTCTGCCGGCCAGTCGGCCGCGACGATCGCGCCGACGGCAAGACGAAAGGATGCTGGTCCGAGTCCGTCACAACGGTGGCAACGTACTGATCGCATGGAAGCCCAACGGTTTCATTCCGGGGTGTCCGCGCACCGCCGCGCCTACCTGCGCAAAGGATGCAGGTGCGGGCCTCGACCTCACCGACCACGCGGTTGACCGGCGCCGGCGTGGGGCGACAGTCAGCCAGGTCGAACCAGTCCGAGAGGGACTCGAGCAGCCAGGGGTGTCGAGCAGACCGCCGACCAGCAGGACGGGCAGTCCTCCCGCCTCCAACGGTGGGGCCGTAACTCCTCGGACCAGGTTGTGTGACTGCTGCCGCTGCCGAAGGGCACGTGCCTCCTCGTACAGGGGCACGTGCAGCGCGGTGGCGAACCGGTCGGCCGCACGCAACAGATCAACAGCCATGTGATAACTCTTGCGTGGATGACCTCGGTCACTCGACGGGGAAATCCCTCGAACTCGCCGTCCACCCGCTCCGATCGGGGACAACCCGGCGCGTCCGGTCCAGGGTTTCCCCCGTCGCCGGTCACCGTGCCCGTGCCGAATGCTGTTCTACGTCAACCATTCGTGCCGGCGGCTCATCACCCGCCCGGCGCACACTGCGAGGGAGAACACCTTGACCAAGAACGTGTGTCGTGCAGCGGTGGCCGCCCCCAAGGCGATCCATCCCGTCAGGCTCGGCCCGCTTGCTCCCGCATCCGCGTCGATGTTCAGGGTGCCGGTCGTGGGCGGGTCGTGGGCGCGGCACTGTCACGTCGAGCGCCCACCTATCGGGAATCGGCAGGTCAGGTAGTCGACTACTCGTTACCGCCGCAGGACGAAGTGCGAGGCCTTCTGCACGGATGCTCTCCCCAGACCCGATATGGGACTTGCGAGTGCGTCGCAGGATGTGCCGATGAAGTGAGGGCGTCATGACCGAAGACGCAGCGATCGCCGAAGCCACGGGACGGTTCACCTCCGCCCGGCGCCGAAGCGGCTCGCCCGGCAGCGTGTCCGCCGTCGTCCGGTCCGGCCGCTGACTGCACGGTTCGTCCTGTCCCCACCCGTGGCATTTCCTCTCGGGGTAGAGATTTGCAACCTGGGGTGCCTACTGGGGGCAGCGGCGCCGGCACATTGTGGTAGGCGATCAGCTGCGCACCAGGCGGAGCGCAACGATGCAGAGATTCCGGGTAGGCCCGGCGCTCCCGAACCTGACCCCAGCCCCTACGTGTGGGGTCGCCCAAGGGCACCCGTGACGGTGACCCGATCGGGCCAGACCTCACCACATCGGGAAGCGACAAGAAGAGCAGGGACCGAAGTCCCGGGAGGAGCACGGCATGGTAACGAGCGGTCGAAGTCATGGACGCGAACAGCGGCGGGTCGTCGACTACCTGGTCGATGCGGTGGCCGCGCTGGGCGTGCGGAACATCTTCGGGGTGGACGGCGCCAACATCGAGGACCTCTACGACGCGGTCTTCGATGCCGACGTGGATGTGACCGGGGTGGTTGCCAAGCACGAGTTCTCCGCGGCCACCATGGCCGACGGGTACGCACGCTCGTCGAGTGGGCTCGGTGTTGTCGCCGCCACCTCGGGTGGTGGCGCGATGAACCTGGTCGCCGGACTGGCCGAGTCCTACACCTCGCGGGTGCCGGTGCTGGCCCTGGTCGGTCAGCCACCGACCACGTTGGAGGGCGGCGGGGCGTTCCAGGATTCCAGCGGCCGGGCGGGTTCGATCGACGCTGCGCGGTTGTTCTTCGAGATCTCCCGCTACTGCGCGCGGGTCGAGCGGCCCGAGGACATCGCCGAGCACCTGGAGCGGGCGGTGTCCGCGGCGCTGTGCGGTGGGCCTGCGGTATTGCTGTTGCCCAAGGATGTTCAGCAGGCCACCGTTACGGGGCCCCGGTTCACCCCGCCGACCCGCCGGGTGGTTCGCGATCACATCGGGCTGGCCCGGGTCGCCGAGATGATCGCCGCGGCCCGGCGGACCGGCAAGATCGTGCTCATCGTCGGCGATCAGGTGGCGCGCAACGATGCCCGCGCGCAGGTGCGGGCGTTGGCCGTCGCGTTGGACGCGGCGGTCGGGGTGGCACCGGATGCGAAGGATTGCTACGCCGCCGACGAGCATGGATTCTGCGGTGTGGCAGGCATAATGGGCCACGCCGAACTCGTCGACGCCGTGCAGCAGGCGGCGTTGTGCCTGCTGGTGGGCACCCGGATGCCGATGACCGCACGAGCCGGGCTCGACGGTGCGCTGGCCGGAGTGCCGGTGGCCAGCATCGGCGCCGAACCACCCTATGCGCCCACGGTGCACGCGGTGAGCATGGACCTCGGGTCGACACTGGACGAGCTCACGGCGCTGTTCGACGTCGACGGCGTACCGGAACCGGCAGGCCCGCAGGCCCTGACGACGCTGGAGGTACCCGACTCCTCGGGTCCGGGGCTGCGCTACCGCGAGGCCGTGGAGGCGATCACAGCGATGCTGCCGGCGGGAGCGGACGTGTTCGCCGACGCCGGGAACACGGGCGCATCGGTGGTGCATCATCTTTCGGTGCCCCGCGGCGGGCGGTTCGTGGTCGCCCTCGGGATGGGCGGCATGGGCTACAGCTTCGGCGCGGGGATCGGCTCGGCGTTCGCGCGGAACAGAAGGACGTTCGTGATCGCCGGGGACGGCGCGTTCTTCATGCACGGCCTGGAGATGCACACCGCGATCGAGCACGACCTGCCGGTGACATTCATCGTGTTCAACAACAACGCGCACGCGATGTGCGTGACCCGCGAGCAACTGTTCTACCGCGATCGATACAGCTTCAACCGATTCCGGCCGGCCCTGCTCGGCGAGGGGATCGCGGCGATGTTCCCGACGCTGCCGGCATTCGCCGCGCGAAGTGTCGGCGAGCTGACCGACGCGCTGGCACGCAGCGCGCACACCGAAGGCCCGTCGTTCGTAGCGGTGGACTGCGATCCCGACGAGATACCACCGTTCCTGCCGTTCCTGACCAGCCCCCGATAAAGAACCGAAGGAGAGAAATCGTGACCATCAGTCTTCCCGCTCTGAGCGACATCGCCGAGGATCTGATCCCGGGTGTGCTGCGGATCGAAAATTCCGACAAGGAGGCCACCACACCGATCATCGTGGACATGCTGCGGTCGGTGTACCCGCACGACCAGGTGTTCGGTCAGTTCTGCCCGGTCAACGCCTACATCGCGGCGCCGCCGCGTGAGGTGTACGAGTACCTTGCGGACACCCGGTGTCTGGAGGAGTGGACCTACAGCCTGCGCGGGTTCACCGAGACCGACGAGCCCGGGCTGTGGCTCTCCTACGACCGACTCGGCGACCAGACGAAATGCTATGTGCGCACCGTCGCGAACCCCGACGCGATGACGGTGGACTACCACTGCGCGTGGGACCAGGGCCGACACCTGTGGATGATCTATCTGATGCGGGTGGTCGATGCGCAGGTGGTGCTCAACAAGCCCGGATCGGTGGTGCTGTGGACCAACTGCCGCCACCCGTTCTACGACGAGAACCCTTACCCGGAGACGGCACCGGCGAACCGCCCGGTGTGGGTCGGCGACTTCTGGGACATGTTCTCCGCCGGACATCAGTTGGAGATGGACAACCTCAAGGCCATCTGCGAGTACCGCGCCACCCACGGTCTGCCGATCAAGCCGGAATGGATGAAATGAGCATGACAGTGCACGCACCGATGACAGCGGCCCGGCCCACGGTCAGCCTGGTCGACGTCGCCAGCTATCTACCGGAGAATCGGGTTCCCACCGAATATTTCACTCAGTTCTCCCGCTCGGACCGGATGGCGAAGAACGTCATGTTCCGCTCGCCGAAGTATCGGCACCACGTGGCCCGTGACGAGACTGCGGTGGACATGGTGGAGCGGGCGGTGGCCCCGCTGATCGACAGGCACGGCGCGGACACGATTTCGAACGTGGATGTGCTGCTCACCCACACCCAGCTGCCCGACAACCCGGTGCTCGGCTGCGGCCCGGAGGTGGCCCGCCGGTTGGGATTGCGCCCGGACTGGGTGATCGACGTGCACAACGGCGGCTGCGCGTCGTTCGTGCACATGATGGCGCTGGCCCGGACCATCCTGCAGAGCTCCGATGCGACCACGGCGCTGGTCGCCACGACCCAGAACAGTGCGGGACAGGTCTTCACCCAGAGCGAGATCCGAGGGTTGGCGCATGCCTCGGTCCCCGGCGACGGCTGCGGGGTCGGCCTGTTGACCAAATCCGACGACGCCCCGATCCTGGGCATCGAATGCCGCACCTATCCGGAGTTCGGTGGGGACATGACCTTCGAGGGAGTTCCGGTCTCCGATCGCAAGTACTGGGAGCCGGGCCTCGGGCAGGTCTGCGTGGGGTTCACCGAGTCCAAGATCACCAAGGTGTTCGCCCGCGGCAACCGGCTGGTGCCGGAGGTGGCGCTGGCGGTCTGCGATCGGATCGGCGTGCAATCCGCCGAGGTCGACACCTTCGTCACCAACCAACCCAACCGGCTGTTCCTGCGGAACTGGCGCGAGGCCATGCAGCTGACCCCGGAGCAGCACCCGGACACCTTCGACGAGTGCGGAAACCTTTTCGGCGCCGGCATTCCGGTGACGCTGGATACCGCCAACCGGGACGGGCGCATCGGCAACGGGTCACTGGTGGTGCTGGCCGGATTCGCCCACGCCGGCGACTTCGCCGGTGCGGCCGCCGTCCGATGGGGAGCGGGGCCGACGCCATGACCGGCGAGATCGCGGAGGCGACGACACCGTCGGCGGGGAGCGGCGTGACCAGGCCGATGCCCCACTTCGAGCTCGGGCTGAGCGAGAACCCGTTCCCGCCGTTGCCGTCGGTGCTGGCGGCGCTGTACGAACAGATGGCCCGGGCGAATCGATATCCGGAGTTTCTGCCGCAGCGGCTTCCCCGGATCATCGCCGACCGGGTCGGTGTGGACCCGGAGCAGGTGGCGGTCGGTTCGGGCGCGACGGGGGTGGCGATGCAGATCATGCAGGCCGTGCTGCGAAGCGGCGAAACCATGGTGTTCGCGAACCCGACGTTCGACGGTTATCCGATCATGGCCGACATGTTGGGCGTGGAAGCGGTGGCGGTACCGCTCGATCATGGTGGTCGCCAGGATCTGTGTGCGATGGGCGAGGCGGTCGACGACCGGACCGGGCTGGTGGTGGTGTGCCGGCCGCACAACCCCACCGGCACCCTGGTCTCCGCGGCCGACCTGGAGGTGTTCCTGTCCTCGATTCCGCGGCAGGTGGTGGTGATCCTCGACGAGGCCTACGTCGAGTTCATCGACGCCGCCGACGCGGTCGATGTGCTCGGCCTCATTCGCCGCTACCCCAATATGCTGGTGCTGCGGACGTTTTCGAAGGCATTCGGGCTGGCCGGGCTGCGCATCGGGTACGCATTCGGAGGGCGGGAGCTGGTGGCGCGGGTGCGGCGCCGGCAGCTGCCGTTCGGGATGAGTTGCGCGGCGGTGGCGGCGGTGACCGCCTCCTATGCGGCGGAGGACGAGCTGCGGGACCGGGTCGCGCGGATCACCGCCGAACGCGAACTCTTGTGGGTGGCGTTGCGGCAGAACGGGGTGCATGTTCCCCGCAGCCATGCCAACTTCCTCTACCTGAACGGGTCGCGCATCGCACCGGCGCTGCAGCGTGCCGGCATCGTGGCAAAACCCTACGCCGACGGCAGCGCCCGCATCGCGGTGGGCGATCCCGCCGCCGGCCGCGCGGTGCTGCGGGCACTGCAGGCGATCTGAGGGCCGCGGTATGTCGACGATGTTGCCGCGTGCCTCGCAGTTACGTGCGGCCGGGCGCGGTGCTGTTCGCACGCTCACCGCCGGGGCCGATCCCGATCGCTATTTCCGGTGGCGGCGCGACCGCGACGGTGACCCGTTCGAGGTCCGGTTTCCCGGCTTCACGCCGATCCTGTTCACCGGACATCCCGAGGGTGCCCGAGATATCTTCCGTGCGCCCGTCGATCTGGTCGAGCCCCCGACACCGAATCCGATCGCGCCGCTGGTCGGGGACGCGTCGCTGATCTTGATATCCGGAGAGCGGCACCGCCGGGAACGGAAATTGTTGACACCACCGTTCCACGGGCAGCGGATGCGGGCATACGGCGAGATCATCCGCGATTCGACCCTCGATGAGATCGCCGACTGGACTCCGGGACGCATCGTCGACTCGCGGTCTGCCCTTCGGGCCATCACCCTGCGCGTGATCCTGGAGGCGGTGTTCGGGCTCACCGGCGCTGAACGCCCGGCCGAATACATCCGGGTGGTCGCCGATTTCCTCGCCGCCTACACCGGCCCGCTGATGTTGGTTCCACCGCTGCGCCGCGGTGTGTTCGGACACGCGCCCTGGGATCGGTTCGTCCGCGCCCGCGACGAATTCGATGCGCTGCTGACCGAGGACATCGAGCGCCGGCGCGCGGACCCCGAGGACGGCCGGGTGGACATCCTGAGCATGCTGCTCGCCGCGACCTACGAAGACGGGTCGCGGATCGACGACGGCGAGCTGCGCGAGGAACTCCGCACATTGCTGGTGGCCGGGCACGAGACCACCGCGACCTCGGTGTGCTGGGCGTTGTTCCATCTGCACCGCCACCCTGAGGTCCGCGAGCGGGTGATAGCCGAGGTGCGGGACCTGGGCGCGACGGCGGCGCCCGAGGACCTCGCTCGGTTGCCGTACCTGGACGCGGTGTGCCACGAGACGCTGCGGTTACACCCGCCGGTGCCGATCGTGCTGCGCCGGCTGACCGGGCCGCTGCACGTGCGCGGCGTCCCGGTAGCCGCGGGCGCAACGGTCGGTATCGCCCTGCCGCTCCTGCATTCGCATCCGGATGTCTGGGAACGACCCGACCGGTTCGATCCGGAGCGTTTCGTCGGGCGGCACTACAGTCCGTTCGAATTCGCGCCGTACGGCGGCGCGCATCGACGGTGCATCGGGTTCGCCCTGGCGGAGTACGAGATGCCGATCGTGCTGGCGACCATCCTGTCGCGGGTCCGGCTGGCTCTGCCGGAGCGGGCCCTACGCCGGCCGCCGCCGGTGTCGGTCCCACACAACATCGCGACCGGGCCGCGAAGGCCGATCATGTTCGAAGTGTTGGGCCCGCGGCACCAGGACGACCGTTCGGACGGGTCGTCGGTCCCGCACGGTCCGGGGTGATGTCGAGCGCGGCGGCGCCCGGTGTTCCGGGCGGGGATGAATCCGATTGCCGACGATCGAGAGCAGGATCGAGATGAGCACCACCACCGACGGCTACCCGGCCGGGCCCGGGTCGCAACGCCCTCGCCATGGTGCAGACTGCGGCGCTCACGGCGGCGCCGGTAAACGCGACGACGAGCCGCGACACGCGGCATCGGAGGAACAACAGCTCACCACCGCGCACGGCAAACGATCGCGAAGGAGCGACGACGTCATGGTGACACGGCTCGCCACCCTCATCGTCGACCGTCCCCGCCGGGTTCTCGCCGGCGCCCTGGCCTTCCTGGTGCTCGCCGGTGTGTTCGGCACGGGTGTCTCCGCCGAGCTGAAGGTCGGCGGTTTCGACGACCCCGGCTCGGAATCGTCTCTGGCCGAGGCCTTCCTCGACGAGCGCTTCGGCGGCTCCACACCCAACCTGGTGTTGCAGGTCACCGCCCGCGCCGGCGATGTGAACAGCCCCGAGGTGATGGCCGCGGCGCAGCGGCTCGAGCGGCGGATCGCGGCGGAGCCGGAGGTGACCGAGGTCGGCTCCTACTGGACCACGCGGCTGCCGGATCTGCGCAGCACCGACGGCCGGTCCGGGCTGGTGCTGCTGCACGTCGGCGGCACCGCGGAGCAGGCCGCCCGGCACACCACGACGATCCTCGCGGAGCTGCCCGAGGACCCGGCGGTGCGGGTGGCGGCCGGGGGCAAGCTGGGGCTGACCGACGCCCTCGAGACCCACGTGGCGCAGGACCTGAAGCTGGCCGAATCGATCGCGCTGCCCGCGACGCTGCTGCTGCTGATCATCGTGTTCGGCAGCGTGGTGGCCGCGCTGCTGCCGCTGAGCCTGGGCGTGGCCTCGATTCTGGCGACGATGCTGGTGCTGTTCGTGCTGGCCCAGGTCACCGACGTGTCCGTCTACGCGCTGACCGTGGCCACGGCATTCGGGCTCGGCCTCGCCATCGACTTCGGGCTGCTGCTGGTGTCCCGGTTCCGCGAGGAGCGGGCCGCCGGGCATCCACCACGGGAAGCGGTGATCGAGTCGGTCGCGACGGCCGGCCGCACCATCTTGTTCAGCGCGGCCACCGTGACGGTGGCGATGGGCGGGATGCTCGTGTTCCCCATCTACTTCCTGCGGTCGGTCGGGTTCGCGGCGATGGCGGTGGTGGTGACGGCGGCCGTGAGCGCAGTGGTGGTGCTGCCGGCGATTCTGGCACTGCTCGGTGGGCGAATCGACTCGTTGGCGGTGCGGCGCCGACGCGACCGGCTGGCGGCGGATTCACCGTTCTGGCGTCGCACCGCGGCGGCGGTGACGCGCCGACCGGTGCGCGCCGCGCTGCCGGTGCTGATGCTGTTGCTACTGATGGGCCTTCCGGTCCTGCACGCCCGGTTCGCGACCCCGGACGAGCGAGCGCTGCCGGTCGATTCGGCCGCGCGTCAGGTCACCACCGCGATCCGGGACGACTATGCCGCCGACAGCTCGGACGCGGCGATCTTGGTGGCGCGCAACGACGCGGCGGCGCTCGAGCGGGTGGCCCGCGAGGTGTCCGCGCTCGACGAGGTGGCCCGGGTGGACGGCGCCTTCGGCCGCTACCAACACGGGATGCTGGTGGCCGGTCCGGGACCGCAGAGCGCGCGCTTCACCGCCGACGATGCCGGGTACGTGCTGGTCGAACCGACGGTGGACGCGCAATCGGAACCGGCCCAGGACCTGGTGCACGAGATCCGGGCGCTGCCGGCGGTGGCCGAGAACCGCGTTGCCGTCGGCGGCCCGACGGCGACGCTGATCGACAGCAATTCCGCGATCGCCGGCCGTCTGCCGTCGGCACTCGCACTGCTGGCCGTGTCGACCTTCGTGCTGTTGTTCCTATTCACCGGAAGCATGATCGTGCCGATCAAGGCGCTGCTGCTCAACGTGTTCGTGCTCATCGCGGTGATCGGCGCGATGGTGTGGCTGTTCCAGGACGGGCACCTGGCCGCGATCACCGGCGTGACGCCCGCACCGCTGAACATCGGCATGGTGGTGCTGCTGTGCTGCATCGCGTTCAGCCTGTCGGTGGACTACGAGATCTTCCTGCTCAGCCGGATCAAGGAGGCGCGCGACGGCGGGGCGGGCACCACCGAGGCGACCATCGAGGGCCTGGGGCGCGTCGGGCGGATCGTGAGCAGCGCGGCCGCCCTGCTCACCGTGACCTTGCTGTCCTTCTCGACCGGACTGTCGTTCATGCAGATGTTCGGGATCGGCACTGCGCTCGCCGTACTGATGGACGCCACACTGGTGCGCGGTGTGCTGGTGCCGGCGTTCATGCGGGTGGCCGGCGAGTTCAACTGGTGGGCACCGGGACCGCTGCGCCGACTGCACGCGCGGATCGGGGTGCGCGAGTCCCCGAGGTCGTCCGCTCCCGCAGGGTCGCGGCCAGGCAGCTGAACGTTCGGGTCGGCTGCGGCGTGCACGGGCTGCGCCACCAGCGGGGACTGTCCAGCGGCAGCGTGCCGAACAGCGTCCCCATCACGATGGTCCAGGCTGTCCCTGTGCCGCCGCGGGATTTCGCAGGCCGGGCACGCGAGCTGGGAGGACAGCGCGGTGGCGACCTGGTGTTCGACCACGGTGTCCTGCACCGCGGCGAACAGGTGCTCGGCCCAAACATCGCGGTCGAGGGTTTTCCCCGTCGCCGGTCACCGTGCCCATGCCGAATGATGTTCTCCACGTCAACCACTCGTGCCGGGTGCAACACCCGCCGAAACACACCACGAGAAGAACACCTTGAACAAGAAAGTGCTTCGCGCAGCGATGGCCGTTCCCGAGGCGATCCATCCCGTCAGGCTCGGCCCGCTTGCTCCCGCATCCGCGCCGTTGTTCAGCGTGCCGGTCGTGGGCGCCGTCCCGCCCGACGTGGCGAGGTTGCCGCGGAAACAGGAGTCGACTACTCGTTACCGCCACGCGGTGAAGTGCGACGGCTTCGTCAAGGATGCTCTCCCCATACCCGATATGAGACCGGCAAGTGCGTCGCAGAATGCGCCGATGAAGCGAGGCTTTTCATGATCGAGGACGCAGCGATCACCGAAGCCACGAGACGGTTCACCCCCGGCTCGTCGCCGAACAGGCTCGCCCGGCAACGTGCCCGCCATCGCCCGGTCCGGCCGCCGACTGCACGATCCGTCCCGTCCCCACCCGTGACCCTTTCCCTCGGTGTGGAGATTTGCAGCCGTCGGTACTTCGTGGAATCCATAGTGTCGGTCTCGGTTCCACGGTGAACCGCCGACAACCACCGACCTGATACGCGATAGTTGCCAGGAGCTGGAGATGAACCCACTTGCGTGCCCCCAATCGGACGAGCGATCGATCACAATCGAGTTCGACGAGCTGCACAACGAGATCGACCACATCGACGCGGAAATTCTCGCGGCGGTCGTCCGGCGCACGGAACTCTCTCGGAGAGTTGCCGCGGTCGAGCGGGCCTGCGGCGTCACCGGCACCCCGTACAAGCGCGACCTCGCGGTGATCCACCGCTTCGGAGTGCTCGGTAAGGAAGGCCACTCGCTCGGCAGCCTGCTGATCCGGCTGGCGCATCCGCGCAACCACCGCTGAACTTGCCACCCCAAACCCGACAAGAGGAGGACTTCCGATGAGAAACATCCGACTCAGAAACATCCGACGTGCCGGGTCGGTGGCAGCGGCAGCGGCGCTCGGTCTGCTGGCAGTCGGCACTGCGTCCGCGACCCCGCCGGTCGCCACACCCGAACCCGGCGGGGTCATCCGCATGGACCTGGCACCAGGGGAAACGTGGGAGTGCGAGGGATGGAGTCTCGAGCCGCCGTACCTACAAGTGGTCCCGGACTTCTACAAATTCGAGACCGGACCGAACCCGATCTTCTTCCGATACACACCCGGTACCCGAGCGTTCATCCAGTGCATCGGCACGGGTGCACCGTACTACTACGTCGGCCCAATCGTGACCGCCATCCCATAAGTTCGCGCACGCACTGTCAGCTTCGCTGATGGCCGGCTGCTGCGGATGATCTCGCCGCTCGTGCTCATCGATGTCCTCGATGAGCACGAGGCCCGGTTCTTCGGCCAGATCGGTGCCGCCGCCCTCGCGACCTACCAGCCCGGTACCGCAGGAACGGTGAGAGCGGCGCCCCTGCCCGAGGTGGCTGACGAGCTGACCGAGTGGGGTGTCTCGAGAAGGACGAGGTCCGTGCAGGTCGAAGGGCCGGAGCCGGTAGCGCGAAGCCGGGGCCGTCCCCCGCCTGGAATCGGGTGCTGTCCCGGCAACCGCGTCGCCAGGGGAGGCAGTCGAAGCGCCCTTGACGACGACCACGGGCGGGGTGGATCGCGTACAGCGCCCGGCGGTGATCACACGCAGTCCTTCACGCTGTCCCGGAAGGAGTTGGCGAGCTGCGTCCGGGAGCGGACACCAACCTTGCGATAAACCCGTCCCAGGTGCATCTCGATCGTCTTGACACTGAGGAACAGCTGCGTGGCGATCTCACGGTTCGTGCCACCGTTTGCAGCAAGCTGGGCCACCTCCAACTCCTGTGCGGTGAGCGCGTCGGCAACGCTTCCACTTCGCGCCTTGGCTGGTTGCCCGGCGGCGGTGAGTTCGGTGGCCGCCCGCGCCGCCCACAGGCGGGCCCCAATGCGCTCGAACCCGTCGAGTGAGCAACGAAGATGCTCGCGCGCGTCGCGCCGACGACCCGCCCGACGGAGCCGTTCGCCATAGCACAATCGCGTGCGGGCCGCATCGAACGGCGACGGGCACCGAGCGTGGAAGGCGAGTGCCCGCGAAAAGAACTCGTCGTAATCCCCATCGCCAGCTACCAACGCCATAGCCCGCCAGATCAAAGCACTGAGCGCCGGAGGCAGCGTCAACCCTGCGAATCCCCCCAGCTGATCTCGCATTGTGGCGCTGATGTCCGCACCGACCCGAACGTAGGCCTCGATGAGATCCAGGGACGAGACTCGCACCACCATCGGGTCGCGTACATCCGGCTCCGGGCCTCGATTGACCTCTTCGAGGTATGGAATCGCCCGATCGGGTCGGTTCAGGCTCAGCTCGAGCAGGCCCAATCCCTCCAGCGCCACGTGATGCATCACGCCCAAGCGGGTGACCTCACGCTGTCGCAGCGATTCTGCAGCATGAGCACGGCAGGACTGTTCGTCACCAACTTGCGCTTCGAGCAGCGCAAGGCAGCCCAGCGCCGGACACAGCGTGAAGACGTCACCGATACCGGCCGCCAGTTCGGCCGCCTCCGCAGCCGCGGACCGGCCCGACTGCAGCCGTCCTCGCCTACTGTCGGCGAGCGCTGCAACATGCAGCGCCAGCGGTAGATGGCCCAGCGCGCCGCTGCGCCGTAGCTGATGAAGCAACGGATCGAGGAACCCCCGCGGATCGATCTCCTCGCCGTACCAGGTCACACCACTGAGCGCGCCGACAAGGACCCACTCGATGTCGGGCTCACCTGCCGCAGGCTTCCGGGTCGACGCGGCCGCCTCCCGCATCCACCGCATGCCGTCCGACTCCTGGCCCATCAGTGTCAGAGCGTTCCCGATGACGGTCTTGCTCAGGAGTTGGGTGTTTCCGTCGGCCGGGGAAGCTGAGTGGGCGGCCTCCCGCGCGAGCGCACAGGCGCCCGCGGGATCACCCGCTGCCAGCGCTCCAATGGCAGCCGTGGCCCGCAACGAGGCCGCCCGCGCGGGGTCTACCTCGCTGACCGCAACCGCGCCGGCCTGCCACACCATGCGGGCGACGCTGGCCCGTCCCGTGTGAAGTTCAATTCGACCGCGCATGTCCGCGATGTCGGCATGCAGGACGGGATCGACCGTATACTCTTCGGACTTCCTCAGCAGTCGCAGCGCAGTGTCAAGCTGTCCCGCGGAGTGCGCCGCGTTCGCGGCGGCACAGAATCGGCGCGCCTTCGAGGGGCCGTCCCTGGAGAGTTCAGCGGCGCGCTCGAGCGCCAGAGCGGCGCCGGCATAGCCGCTGCGTCTCAGCGCATGGTCTGCAGCCTGTTCGAGGGCTCGAGCGGCGGCCTCGTCAGGCCCCAGAGCGGCCTCGGCGAGGTGCCAGGCCCGGCGTTCCGCCTGTGACGGCGCCGTCATGACGGAGGCAACAGTTCGGTGGAGTGCCCGTAATTGGCCCGGTGTCAGATTGGTCAGTACGGCAGTACGCAGCAACGGGTGCACGAAATGAACATCGGCGACCTCGACGGCGACCAGCCCGTTGTTCTCGAGCGATTCCAGCGCGGCACAATCTCCAGGTTCCGCCGCCAGCGCGGCGAGCACCACCTCGAGGCCATCACCGGCGGCGACCGCGGTGATGCGGAGCGCGTGCAGCGATGCACGGTCGAGGGCGGAGATACGCGGGCCGAAGATGCGTGATGCGGCGTTCTCCGCCGAGAATGGCGCTCGGAGCGGGTCGGTGCCGGTCAGCTCAGCGCGGGTGAGGGTGCCGCTGACCTCATGCAATGCCAGTGGGTTGCCTCCGAGTTCCGCGGTAAGCGCGCGCACGACCTCCTCGGCGGGTGCAGCCGCGAATCGGGCGGTGAGCAACTCCGCGGCGGAATCCTCGTCGAGCGCGCCGATGTTCAGCTGCTCGATGTCCGCGAAGCCTCCGACGTCGCGCGTGGCGATCAACAGCACGAGTCCCTCGGCCCGCAGTCGGCGTGCAGTGAAGGCGAGTGCCTCGGCGGTGGAGACATCCAACCATTGCGCGTCATCGACGAGCACGAGAGTCGGGGATCTCTCGGCCGTCGTCGCGAGCAACTGAAATGCCGCCGCGCACACAGCGAAGCGGTCACGGGGTCGTTCCGCGCTGAGCGTGAGCGCGCAGCGCAGGGCGTCCGCCTGAACGGCGGGCAGCGAACCGAGCCGATCAAGGACGGGCGTGAGCAATCGTCCTAGCGCTGCGAACGGGAACATGGTCTCCGCCTCGACCCCGCTCACGGACAACACTCTCAGTGTGCGAGCGCCGTCGCGGGCGTAGCGCAGCAGGCTTGTCTTACCGATCCCAGGATCCCCGGTGATGACGAGCGCGGCGCTCGCCCCCGTCAGGGGTTCCGCCAACAACTGATCAATTCGTGCGCATTCCGGCCGCCGCCCGAAAAGCACATTGGAATCGTTTGGGGTGCCGCTCGAGGCGTCGTCGAACACCCGATTGTGCCGCACCATGGTCGATTCGTGCATTGCTCCTTCTCGCTCCTTTATGAGTTCTAGGAAGTTTTCAAATCGACTCGATCAAGTCGTTCCCGGAGCGTTTTCGGTTCGAGAACTCCACCGGAATGGCAGCACCGTCACGCCAGCCGGATCGGTCCGCAACATCTTGTAGCAGTACATCCTTTCGCGGCCCACGGCCGGATATCCGAGCGGCCGCTCGAGGAGACCGTCATGCACGGATACCGACATCAATTGATGGACTTTGTTCGACATAGAGGCCGTTCGGACCTCCACATGGGGCCGTCCACCCAGGTCACGAGCGCGTAACCGACGTCGTCCACGCCTCCCCGATGGCCGTTCATTTGTTCCAAACTGAGATTTGCCTCCTTGTCTATCTTCCGCTCGCTCGACCACCCGGAAACCCACCCTGGGTGGGCAATCGATCCACCCTCGGTGTTCCGTGCGGTCCGGCGCAGTCGCCAGTGAGCGATGTCATCTCTGCCCGATCGTGTGCTGGCGCAGTCGCCACCAACGATTCGCAGCATGTTCATCCGACTCGCGCGTCGTACAATCTTGCAGATTGCGCCGAAAAACGGCGCGCTGTCCGGTGCACTACTCGCGCAGCGGGCGCACCGCTTCTGCCGAGGCGTTCCAGCACTCGATTCGAATTCGAAGATTATCGAGCTCATACATCAGTCAGTGATCGCCGCAACGGACTCCGATTGCACCGCGCGTCTGCTACTTCGTCCGCCGTGGTTGTTGTGCGCTGATCGAGTAGTTACTGCACCACCTGATCGTCTTAGCTCGGGAGACAGTAAGCCCGAGTAGTCGGCTACTCCATTCCCTGAGCTTGATTTTTGACCTGTGCGGTTTACACCGGCCGGTTCCTGCATGTCGGTTCTGACGCGTTTGCCCGCGTGGAAATACGGAGCGGGACGGGTGTTCTTCGAGCCGAAGGGTCGTCCGGGACCGGGCCGGGAGGGTCTCGGCGCACCGGCCGGAGTGGGCATCGTCCGGCAGATGCACCGACACCCGCGACGGACCCGGGCCAGGGTCAGCCGGCCCGGAGGCCGCGGTCGCTCCCAGGGTCGGCGCAGGTCCTCGGCCAGGGGCCGGGCGAGCCGCAGCTGGGCATGCGCCACGATGACGATCCAGGTCCAGCGATCGGCCGTCTCGGGACGGCGGATCGTCGGCGCAGTCCACTCCGACGCCTGCTTGAACTTCTTCGAAGGTGTGCACGAGGAAAGAAGCGGCGCAGAAACATCTGCCACAGTCCGTCGACGTGGTCACCTCCTACGGTGGGGTCCGAGTACCACAGCCATACCGGGGCCGGGTGCCGGTTCCGGGCAGATGGCCGACGGTCAGTGGGATTACCGTGCCCTCGACGATCGGCAGTGCTCCGGGATGCTCGGCCCACACCCCTTGGTGGATGAGCCTCGGGTTCAGCTGATTCCATGCGGAGGCCGTCGCCGTTCCGTACCGGCCGGTGACCGTGCTCGTGGTGGCCGCGGGTGTGGGCCAGCTGCTCAGGTCGGCGAACCGGAACTGCGGGCCGTGCCGGGGTGGCGCCGGTGCGGCCCGGCGGCAGCGCCGGGAAGCACGACACGCGGTCCCCGCGCATTCGGCCCAGGATCCACCCCGGAAGGTCGGTGAGGGCGACCGCCAGCCGAGGCAGGTCGTAACCAGCGTCGAAGATCAGGAGGATGTCCGGGTCACCGTCGCGGTGCTGCCCGGCCGCTCGCAGACGCTCGACCACGCTGCGCACTTGTCTTGCGGTGACGAGTGTTTCATCGTCGTCCGGCTGCAGGCGGACTGCGTCGAACACCGCCGTCCACGAGGTGCGACCCGGCTCGAGCGCGGCGACGAACGAGTACTGCCGGCCGGGGATCAGCTGCGCCCGTCCCGTGCCGCGCCCGTACACGTGGCGGAACGTACGCTGTGGGCTCGTCGGGCATCCGGGCGCGGCCAGGCCCTGACATCGACGGCCAACACGATCGCGCCCTCGCGGTCGCGTGGGATCGACTCGGCGGCAATCATGTTCCGTAGACGATCGATGTCGAATCCGCCCAGGCCGTCGTACAGGGCGCCGTGACCGCGACGGCGTTCGGGTGTCAGGGGCAACTTGACGAGGGTACGGACCGCACCGCCGGAACACAGCACCGCGTCAGTCAACTCGAACAATGCGTCACGACGAGTGGTCAGGCAGTCGTAGAACCGGCCCCGGAACGCCGCCAGGTCGATACGCGTATCGATTGCTCGGCTGCTCGCCGACGGCCCGCACGTCGGGCACACTGATGCCCACGGCCACCATGTGTCCTCGTCTCGGATGTTTCTGTGGAAGGAACCCCAAGATGATCGGGTGGTAACCGTCGCGAGTCGCCGCGACACGCCGAACAACACCGGCCCCTACAGTCGCAGCAGGTCGCCGAGGTGAAGAATCGAGCTCAGAGTGCATCCGAGAACGCTACGAGCCGGTGGCGAGGCATGTGAAGTGTGGGAACAGGTGAACTCCTGGTCAGTCAAGAGTGCTTACGTCACGACCCGACCAAGAGTTCACTGGCCATCATCGCTCATCGCGCCGTGCCCGTCATGCCCCACCCCGGACACGACCCCCGGACACCAGTGCGCGGTGTACCGTCGTCGTCGCTCACCGACGCCCAGTGGGCGCTGCTCGAGCCGCCCGTGCCGCCGCCGGGCAACATCGACGGCGAGGGCGACGACCCGACCGCCGGGACCCGGCGTCACCGCGCCGATCGGCAATGTTCGGTAGACCGAAAACAAGTCTGCGAGTAGCCTGGCGGACGGGTTCCCCGAGGCGCACGGAGGTCGAGATGACGACGATGGATTCGCCCACCCCCACCCGCCGCCGGCCCGCGTCCGTCGACGTGGCCGGAAGCGCATGGCCGCTGTACAAGCTCGAGGCACTCGTCGCGGCCGTCCTGGTCCTCCTGGCGCTGTTCGCGATCACCGCGGATGCGCAGACCGCCGTGCTCACCGCCGCCGCGACCGCCACCGTCGTCTGGTGGGCCCGCCTGCTGCACTACCGCCGCGACACCTGACCGCAGCGACACCCGACCGCAGCGTCGTCCGACTGCAGACACCGTCGGCGGGTCAGGTCGCCAGGCAGGCCGGCCCGAGCAGAGCCTTGAGATCCCCCATCAGCGCCGACGACGGCTCCACCCGCAGGCTGTCGTCCACCTTCAGCACGGTGACCTTGCTGCCGGAGATCAGCCGGACGTGCACGTCCGAGGTACCGGGGTGGCGGGTGAGCACGCTCTTGAGCGCCCCGACCTTGTCGGGGGTGCACAGCCGGGTCGGCATCGACACCGACAGCGGCTTGGCCACCCCGACCTGCGACAGGTCGGGCACGGCGAGATCGTTGGCGATCAACGAGATCCGGTCGTCGCGGATCGACACCCGCGCCTTGACCAGCACCACCGAGTCCTCGACCACGTCCATGCCGTACACCGAGTAGGACTGCGGGAAGAAGAGCACCTCGATGCCGCCGGCGAGATCCTCGAGCTGCGCCGACGCCCAGGTCAGACCGTTCTTGTTGATGCGGCGGTTCACCGACGCGAGGATGCCGCCCACGGTGACCTGGGTGCCGTCCTTGATCGCGCCCTCGAGGATGGTCGGGATCGCGGTGTCCGACTGCTGGGCGAGCACGTGCTCGACGCCGTTGAGCGGATGCCCGGACACGTACAGGCCCAGCATCTCCCGTTCGAGGGCGAGCTTGTGCTTGGTATCCCACTCCTCCTCGGGGATCTTCACGTTGAACACCGAGGTGACCGACTCGTCGGCGTCCGCGCCGCCGAACAGGTCGAACTGCCCGATCGCCTCGGCCTTCTTGGTGCCCATGACCGCGTCGATCGCGTCGGCATGGACCAGCATCAGGCCCTTGCGGGGATGGCCGAGCGAATCGAACCCGCCGGCCTTGATCAGCGACTCGGTGACCTTCTTCGAACATGCGAGCGCATCGATCTTGTTGAGGTAGTCGGAGAAGTCGGTGAACCGGCCCTTCTCCTCCCGCGCCCGGATGATGGACGCCACGACGTTGATACCGACGTTGCGCACCGCGCCGAGGCCGAACCGGATGTCCTCCCCCACCGACGCGAAGTCGACCCGCGACTCGTTGACGTCGGGCGGCAGCACGGTGATGCCCATCTTGCGGCAGTCCGACAGGTAGACCGCAGCCTTGTCCTTGTCGTCGCCGACGGACGTGAGCAGGCCCGCCATGTACTCGGCGGGGTAGTTCGCCTTGAGGTACGCCGTCCAGAACGAGACGAGGCCGTACCCGGCGGCGTGCGACTTGTTGAACGCGTATCCGGCGAACGGAAGCACCGTGTCCCACAATGCGGTGATCGCGGGCTGGGAGAAGCCGTTGTCGAGCATGCCCTTCTGGAAGCCGCCGTACGCCTCCTCGAGGATCTCCTTCTTCTTCTTGCCCATGGCTCGCCGTAGCAGGTCTGCCTGTCCGAGCGAGTAACCGGCCACCTTCTGAGCGATCTGCATGATCTGCTCCTGGTAGACGATCAGGCCGTAGGTGTCGGCCAGGATGTCCTTCAGCGGCTCCTCGAGCTCGGGGTGGATCGGCTTGACCTCTTGCCGGCCGTTCTTGCGGTCGGCGTAGTCGTTGTGGGCGTTCATGCCCATCGGGCCGGGCCGGTACAGCGCGAGCACGGCGACGATGTCCTCGAAGCCGGTCGGCTGCATCCGGCGCAGCAGATCGCGCATGGCGCTGCCGTCGAGCTGGAACACGCCCAGGGTGTCGCCGCGGGCCAGCAACTCGTAGGTGGGCGGATCCTCGAGCGGCAGCGTGTCCAGGTCGAGGTCGATGCCGCGGTTGTTCTTGATGTTCTCGATCGCGTCACCGATGACGGTGAGGTTTCGCAGACCGAGGAAGTCCATCTTCAGCAGGCCGATGGCCTCGCACGACGGGTAGTCCCAGCCGGTGATGATCGCGCCGTCCTGCGCCCGCTTCCACAGCGGGATGGCGTCCATCAGCGGCTCGGAGGACATGATCACCGCGCAGGCATGCACGCCGGCGTTGCGGATCAGGCCCTCGAGGCCGAGCGCGGTGTCGTAGATCTTCTTCACGTCCGGGTTGGATTCGATCAGCGCCCGGACCTCGGCGGCCTCCTTGTACCGCTCGTGGTTCGGGTCGGTGATGCCCGACACCGGAATGTCCTTGGCCATGATCGGCGGCGGCAGCGCCTTGGTGATCTGGTCGGCGATCGCGAAGCCCGGCTGGCCGAACTGCACGCGCGCCGAGTCCTTGATCGCGGCCTTCGTCTTGATGGTGCCGAACGTGATCACCTGGGCGACCTTGTCGTTGCCCCACTTCTCGGTCGCGTACCGCACCATCTCGCCGCGGCGGCGATCGTCGAAGTCGATGTCGATATCGGGCATGGACACGCGCTCGGGGTTGAGGAACCGCTCGAACAGCAGGCCGTGCGGGATCGGATCGATGTTCGTGATGCCCATGGCGTAGGCGACGAGCGAACCGGCGGCCGAGCCCCGACCCGGACCGACCCGGATACCCACCTCGCGGGCGTGGTTGATCAGGTCGCCGACGACGAGGAAGTACGCCGGGAAACCCATCTCGCAGATCACGTCGATCTCGTAGTCGGCGCGGCGCAGGTATTCGTCGGGCGCGCCGTTCGGGAAGCGGCGGTCGAGGCCGCGCATGACCTCCTTGCGCAGCCAGCTCGCCTGCGTCTCCCCCTCGGGCACGGGGAAGATCGGCATGCGGTCGCGGTGGGTCCATACCTCCTCGTAGGACTGCACCCGCTCGGCGATGAGCAGCGTGTTGTCGCACGCGCCGGGCACCTCGCCGTCCCACAGCGCCCGCATCTCCGCGGCGGACTTCAGGTAGTAGCCGTCGCCGTCGAACTTGAAGCGGGTCGGATCCGACAGCGTCTTGCCGGTCTGGATGCACAGCAGCGCCTCGTGGTTCTCGGCGGCATCCTTGGTGACGTAGTGGCAGTCGTTGGTGGCCAGCGGCGGGATGCCGAGCGTGCGGCCGATCTCGAGCAGGCCCTCCCGGACGCGGCGCTCGATGGACAGGCCGTGATCCATCAGCTCGAGGAAAAAGTTGTCCTTGCCCCAGATCTCCTGCCACTTCGCGGCCGCCTCGAGCGCCTCGCGGTCGTGGCCGAGACGCAGCCGGGTCTGGATCTCCCCCGACGGGCAGCCGGTGGTCGCGATGATGCCCTCGGCGTGGTGGGCGATGAGGTCCTCGTCCATCCGGGCCCACTTGCCGAGCTGGCCCTCGATGGAGGCGAGCGAGGACAGCTTGAACAGGTTCCGCAGTCCGGTGGCGTTCTCGGCCACCATCGTCATGTGCGTGTACGAGCCGGAACCGGAGACGTCGTCGGACTTCTGGCTCGGATCCCCCCACTGCACGCGCTTGGTGCTGAACCGCGACTCCGGGGCGATGTAGGCCTCGATGCCGATGATCGGCTTGATCCCGAACTTCGTCGCGGCGTTGTAGAACTCGCTGGCGCCGTACATGTTCCCGTGGTCGGTCATCCCGACCGCCGTCATCCCCAGCCGCTCGGCCTCCTTGAACAGGGGACCGACCTTCGCGGCGCCGTCGAGCATCGAGTACTCGGTGTGGTTGTGCAGATGAACGAACGAGTCAGCCACGCGTGCCTCTCCCGGAAGGTCTGTGAGCATCCCGAGTGTAGGCCTCCCCGGCGACGGGATCGGACCGCCACACCGGCGCCGGCGGCGAGTCGTGACCGGTGTTACTCCGGTGTACTCGAGGTGACCGGTTCGAGGCGTCCGCGCGCCGTGCGGGCCCGCAGAACGGCGTCGACGGTGAACACCGCCAGCGCGGTCCAGATCAGCCCGAAGCCGATCCACCGCGAGGCGGGCATGTCCTCGTGCAGCACCAGCACGCCCCACGCCATCTGCAGGCCGGGGGTCAGGTACTGCAGCATGCCGAGGGTCACCAGCGGCACCCGCTGGGCGGCCGCCCCGAACAGCAGCAGCGGCAGTGCCGTGACGAGCCCGGCCGACACGAGCAGCAGCGAGTGCCCGGCCCCGTGGCCGGTGAAGGTGCCGGTGCCGGTGACGGCGAGGAAGACCAGGTAGCCCGCCGCGAACGGCACGGCGACGATGCCCTCCCCCGTCAGCGACGTCCGCGGATCGAGCGGCACGATCTTCTTGACCACCCCGTACAGCGCGAACGAGAACGCCAGGGTCAGCGCGATCAGCGGCGGCCGGCCGTAGTCCACGGTGATCACCGCCACCGCGGCGGTCGCCACGAACAGGGCCGCGACCTGGGCGCGGCGCAGGCGCTCCCGGAAGAACAACACCCCGAACAGCACGCTGACCAGCGGGTTGATGAAGTAGCCCAGCGCGGTCTCGACCACCCGGCCCGACACGACGCCGTAGATGTACGTACCCCAGTTGACGGCGATGGCCACCGACGCCGCCGCGACCAGGGCCCACACCCGCACGCCCAGTCCCCGCAGCGAGCCGAGCCGGCCGAGCACGGCGAGCAGCAGCAGCATCGCCAGCAGCGTCCACAGCACCCGGTGGGCGAGGATCTCGACGGGTCCGGCGGGCTCGAGCAGCCCGAAGAACGCCGGGAAGAGTCCCCACGTCAGATAGGCGCCGAGCCCGCACACGATGCCGGCGTCGAAGCGCGATGCGGTGCTGCTCACCGCTCAACGGTAGGGCCCGGTGGCGCGACCGCGCGCGCCGGGTGGATCAGAACGACACGGTCGGCGGCAGTTCCGTGCCCGCCGGAGCGGTGTAGAACTCACGCTCGCGCACACCCGCCGGTCCCGCGAAGAACATCCACGGGATCGTCTTCAGCGACGTGTTGAGCCGGCCCGCGGCGTCGTTGTAGTACTGGCGGGCGAAGGCGAGCTGGTCCTCGGTCTCGCCGAGCTGGCGCTGCAGATCCAGGAAGTTGGCCGATGCCTTCAGGTCCGGGTAGTTCTCGGCGACGGCGAGCACGTCGAACACCGCCTTCTCGAGCCGGGCGTCGGCCTGGGCCTTCTCTGCGACCGTGCCGCCGGAAGCCGCCCGCGACGCGGCGGTGCGCGCGGCGGTGACCTCCTCGAGCACGCTCTTCTCGTGCGCCGCGTAGCCGCGCACCGTCGCCACGAGGTTCGGCACCAGGTCCGCGCGCCGGCTCAGTTGCACGTCGATGCCGCCGAGGGCCTCCTGGGCCAGCACGTCGGCGCGGCGCAGCCGGTTGAAGCCGACCACGAACACGGCACCGAGCACCACCATCAGCACGACGACGATCACGATTGCGGTCACCATGGAGCCGCCCTCCTTCCGTAGCCCGGCACCGGTGCGGACGCGCCGGTGCCTCGTTCACCGCGGCGATCGGTCACCACGAGCCGCCACCACCGCCGCCGCCGCCACCACCGCCACCACCGCCGCCCGACGACGAGGACTGCGACGCGGTGTACGCGCCGATCGACGACGACAGGGCCGACTCGAAGCTGTCGAATCCCCCGGTCCCCGAGGCGAATCCGTGCACTCCGACCGGATACGGGTACCACGCCGGCGCCGGCGGCTCGGACCCGGTGACCGTGCGGTACTTCTCCGCCCACCGGTCGGCCACGCCGAACGCGACCGCGTGCGGAATGTAGCGGGTGTAGAGGTCGCGTTCCGCCGAGAACCGGTAGCGGTCCTCGCTCGACGGGGTCACGAGCATGCGCCGGAACCCACCGGCACGCGACCACATCTCGCGGCCCTTCGCGGTGCGCCGCGTCCCCGCCTCCGGCCGCAACAGCTCCCATCCGCCGAACACGAACGCCGCCGCCGGCAGGCCCCACATGCTCGGCCACACCGGCACCGCGAACCCGACCACCGCGAGGACCAGCGCCAGCACCACCGCCGCCTTGCCGAGACGCTCGCGGGCCGACGGGGCCACCAGTCCCTCGGTGCGGGCCCAGATCCGGCACTGCGACGCCAGCTCCGTCGTCGCCTTCGACAACCGTTCCCCCGCCGACTTCGAGCCGTCGGCCCGCAGCACCGCGCCGGGGTACGAGATCTGCAGTGCGTCGCCGACCGCCCGGGTCACCGGGTCCGTCGCCGCCCACCTGTCCGCGGACGCGACGCCGCGGACCTCCCACACGTCGGACTTCTTCCCGCCGCCGGCGGGGCGCAGCTCGACCAGTTCCTCCTCTGCGGCGTACAGCAGCGTCGCCGCGAGCGGCGCGGGCCCGGGCCGCTCGGAGGCGAGGTAGACGGTCTGCACCGGTCCGAAGCCGTCGGGCGGCGAGTACAGCACCGGCAGGCCCGGCTCGGGTTCGCGGGCTGTCCACGCCCACCGGGCCGCGACGGCGAATCCGAGCAGGCTCAGCATCGCGACCACCGCCACGACCGGCGCCGACCGCCCGAGGATGGGATCCCAGGCGACCGGCCAGGGCACCGTGGCCCGGGCCGGGGCGTCGAGCCCGAGCCCGATGCGCACGTTCACCGCCGTCCGGGGTTCGAGCCCGGTCACCCCGACGGAGACGGTGTCGGTGCCGGCCCCGCCGAGGATGCAGGCCGCCCCCGACACCGCACATTCGACCAGGCCGGACGCCGCGGGCAGCCGCACCGTGATGTCGGCCCGGTCGATGGCCATCTCCCACCCGCCGGGAACCACGCTCCAGTGGAACACCGAGCCGACCGGGGCGGCCGTCCCCGCGGCCGTGTCGAACGTCGCGGCGGCGCCGCCCGGTGGGTCGAGGACCCCCTCGGTGGTGTACTCGATGCGATAGGTGTGGGTGCCCGGCTCCAGGTACACGTCGGGGTCCCCGATCTTCGCGACGACGAATCGGTGTCCCTGTTGCCGGCTCGTCTCGAACGGCTCGGGCGCGCCGTCGCGTTCGACGGAGACGATCTCGGGGATGTGGCGCACGTGCGGATCGGCGCCCGTGGTGACGTCCCAGTACCGGAAGATGCCGTGCCGGCCGGCCGGGAAGGCGACCGTGACGGTTTCGGTGGCGGTGAGCCCGCCGTCGGCCTCGACGGTGTAGTCGGCGGTGTAGTTCGTGATCCGCGCCGGATCCGACGCGGCGGATGCGTCGCCGGTGTCGAGTCCGGCGAGCAGCGGCCACAGCAGACCCGTCGCAGCGAGCAGCGCAACCAGGAGATACCCCAGAACCCGTGCCACCGCGCCACCGTACCCACCGGCGAGGCGTCTGTCCCGCCGATCCTGCGCGACCGGACCTCAGGGCTCGCCGTCGTCCGGTCCCGGAGCGACGACGTCGACGTGCTCGGGCAGCAGCGGGTTCACCGAGAACGCGCCGGCGACCGCGTCCGCGGGCAGCAGTTCGACGGCGCGGACGCCGGGGGCCGCGGCGAGCTCCGACGCCACCGCCGGCGCGACGCGCACCACGACGCCGACGACGCAGGCGCACCCGTCCGCGAGACGATCGGCCGAGACCGCGGCGACGCGCGCGGCCCGGTCGGCGCCGCCCGCCTGCCGCAGCCGGCCCGCCGCGACGGCGGGCGCACGCAGCAGCGCCTCCCGATGGGCGGGCACGGCGACCGGGACCAGTGGGGTCTGCACCCGCTCGATCGGGACGCGGAACAGCACCTGCGCGATGCGAGGGTCTCCCGGCAGCGCCGCCGCCTGCTCGACCGTCACCGGCGTCGCGAAGGACACCAGGCCCCACCGCGGTTCGCCGGTGCCGGACTCGACGCTCGCCTGGGCGCGCGCGAGGTAGCCGGCGACCGCCTCGCCGTGGTCGGGGCCGAGGGTGTCGGTGCGCACCGTCGCCGTCCGGGCCGGCGTGAGCAGCCCGGCCGCGAGCACCGCCAGCAGCAGTGCCGCCGTCGCCGCCCACGGCAGGGACACGCGCCGCACGGTCAGGCGCTGCGCAGCACGGCGAGCGCGTGCTCGAGGTCGGCCGGGTACTTGCTGGTGATCTCGATCCAGCGCCCGTCGGCGGGATGCGCGAACCCGAGCGACCGGGCGTGCAGCCACTGCCGCTCGAGGCCGAGCCGCTCGGCCAGGCGCGGGTCGGCGCCGTAGGTCAGGTCACCGCAGCAGGGGTGCCGCAGCGCGGAGAAGTGCACGCGGATCTGATGGGTGCGGCCGGTCTCGAGGTGGATGTCGAGCAGGCTCGCGGCCTGGAACGCCTCGATCGTGTCGTAGTGGGTGATGCTGGGCTTGCCGTCGGCGGTGACGGCGAACTTCCAGTCGCTGCTGCGATGCCGGCCGATCGGCGCGTCGATCGTGCCGCTGCTCGGATCGGGGTGCCCCTGCACGAGGGCGTGGTAGCGCTTGTCGATGGTGCGCTGCTTGAAGGCCCGCTTGAGCACCGTGTAGGCGCGCTCGGACGTCGCGACGACCATGACCCCGGACGTGCCGACGTCGAGGCGGTGGACGATGCCCTGCCGCTCGTGGGCGCCGGAGGTGGAGATGCGGAATCCGGCGGCCGCCAGTCCGCCGATCACGGTCGGCCCGGTCCAGCCGACGCTCGCGTGCGCGGCGACGCCGACGGGCTTGTCGACGGCGACGATGTCGTCGTCCGCATAGAGGATCTCCATGCCCTCCACGGGCGTCGCCTCGATGGTGAGGGGCCGGGGCGGCTCGGGCAGTTCCACCTCGAGCCAGGAACCGGCGGACAGTCGATCGGACTTGCCCGCGGCGGCACCGTCGACCAGGACGGCTCCCTCCTCGGTCAGGGCGGCGATCGCCGTGCGCGACAGGCCGAGCAGCCGTGCCAGGCCCGCGTCGACCCGCATCCCGTCGAGCCCGTCGGGGACGGGCATCGCCCGGGTTTCTCTCACTTGTGTGCTTCCTTTCTGCTGTCGGAGGAGCCGGTCTTCCGCGAGCCGTCCGGTTCGACGCCGAAGACGGTCAGCGCCACGAGCAGGATCGCGCCGCAGACGATGGCGGAATCGGCGACGTTGAACACCGGCCACCAGCCGACCGACACGAAGTCGACGACGTGGCCCTGCAGCGGGCCCGGGGAACGGAAGATCCGGTCGACGAGATTACCCAGCGCGCCCCCGAGGACGAGCCCGAGTCCCAGCGCCCACCAGCCCGATCGCAGCGTGCGGCCGATCCTGACCACGCCCACCACGACGGCAACGGCGACCAGGGTCAGCAGCCACGTCATGCCGGTGGCCATCGAGAAGGCGGCGCCCGGGTTGCGCACCAACGTGAGCATCACGGTGTCCCCGACGATCGAGACGGGATCGGCCGGATCGATGTAGTGGACGGCCAGCACCTTGGTGAGCAGGTCGAACCCGAAGATCACCGCGGCGAGGGCGAGCAGCTCGCGCAGCCGCCGGGCCGGCGCGGGCGCGTCCTTCGCCGGGGTTCCGGCCGAGGACGACGCAACCGGGGGTTCCGCGACGGCGTCGGGGTGGGCATCGTGCTCGGTGGGGTCGTCGGTCACCCTGCCATCATCCCCCATCCGAGGAGCGCGACGGCCACCCCGCCCGCCGTGGCTACCCTGGGGTGCGTGCCTGTGCTGCCCAGATTCGCCCGCCCGAGGGCCCGCTCCCTCGGTGTGGCCCTGTCCCTGACCACCCTCCTCGCCGGGTGCGGCAACTCCGCCGACGGTGCCGCCCCCACGTCGACGGCGACCTCGACGGAGGTCACGGTGCCCGTCGCCGCGGTCACCGCGGTGGTCCTGGAGCCGGGGGCCGAGCCGCGCAGCCGGATCCGGCTCACCCCACCCGTCGACACGAGCCAGCAGGTGGCGCTGACGACCGCCTCGCAGGTCTTCCAGTCGATCGGCGATCAGCCGGCACAGGACTTCTCCACCCCCGAACTGACGTTGCCGCTCACCGCGCGGGTGAGCGACGCCGTGTCGGACGCCTCGCCGAGCAGCCTCGTGGACCTGCGGATCGACGACGCCACCTCGCCGGATGCGGCCCTCGCCGCGGCGCTCGGGCCCGCTCGGGGATCCGAGGCGGGACTGACGATGTCCCCGTCCGGCGCGGTGAGCGCGCTGCGGCTCGATCCCACGCCGGACTCCGCGGACATCGCCCGATCGGCCATCGAGCAGGCCTTCTACCAGGCCGTGTACCGGATGGTGTCGTTCCCCGAGGAGGAGATCGGCGTGGGTGGGGTGTGGGAGATCCACCAACAGGTGATGAGCGGGATGGCGCTCGATCAGGTCGCCACCGCGAGCCTGCTCGAGCGGGACGGCGACCTACTGACCGTGCACCTGCGCATCACCCAGACCCCGCGCGAGGCCACCTGGGCGCTGCCGAACGGGTCCGGTCGGCTGAACATCGACCGGTACGAGATGACCGGCGAAGGCACGATGACCATCGACCTCGGCCGGCCGCTCCCGATCGCCGGGGACCTCACGGTCGGCGGGGAGCAGGCGTACAGCGATCCCGCGGGCACCACCCGTCTGGCGCAGACCCTGGTGGACCGGGTGCGCTGGCAGTCCTGAGCGGACGGGCGGACGCGGCGGCGGCCGGGGCGGATCTCCGCCCCGGCCGCCGTGTCGGTCTACGTCAGGCGCAGGCCGGCGACTGCAGCTGAGCCGTCGCGACGATGGCGCAGGCGTTGTTCTTCGACAGCTTCCACACGCCGTTCTCCGCGACGAAGTCGACGGTGCCGACGGCGGGCTGCTGCGCACCGGCCAGCAGAGTCTCGATGCCGGCGGTGACCGTGCCGTTCTGGTTGTCGTTGACGTCCAGGACGGTGATCTGCGCGCCGGCCTGCTTGGCCGCGGCGGCGACCTGGTCGATCAGGGCGGGATCCTGCTCGGCACCCTGCACGAGGTTCACCTTCTCCTCGGCCGGGACGGTCTCGTCGAACGCCTTGGCCAGCATGGCGTTGAGGTCCTCGACGGTCGGCACCGGCGGGTACTGCGCGGCGGCGGTCGTGGTGCTGGTGGTGGTCTTCGCCGAGGTCGAGGTCGAGCTACCTCCGTCGTCCGAGCTGCAGGCGGACATCGTGAGGGCGGCGGCCAGAGCCACCGTGGCGACAGTGATCTTGCGAAGCTTCAACTTCTCGTCCTTCTCGTTCTCGATCGTGCACGGGTGTACCGTGCTCGGTTCATCCAGCAGCGGATGCTCCACCGGGACAGCGGATCGCCCGTAAGCGTACCCGGCGGTAGTAAGAAGACCGTGAGAGCGGCGGGGCCCGCGCGCTCACCCGAGGCCGGCGAGCGGATCGGCCTCGGAGAGGGCGGGATCGTTCTCGTCGAGGGTGCGGGCCGGCCCCGGCCCGGTCGAGCGCGTCTCGAAGCGGATCGTCACCACGCCGTGCCCGGCGCCCTGCACCCAGCCGTGTCCGAACTCCGGATGCCGCACGTCCGTGCCGGGACGCCACCGCCGTCCCGTCACCGTCGTGACGTGCTCCGGCCCGGCGTCCGGCGACGACTCCACCGGGTCCTCCGGGGGCTGCTCGAGCTCGGGAAACAGCGACTCCTGCCGGATGCTGGACAGGCCGGCGAGGCCGACGCCGACGAGGCGGATCGGGCCGATCTCGAGCGGGTCGAGCGCCAGCCGCTGCGCCGCCGCCGTGAGCGTCGCCACATCCTCGGTGGCGTACGGCAGCGTCGACGAGCGGGTGAGGATGCTCATGTCGGCCTTGCGCAGCTTGAGCACGACGGTCCGGGCGGCCCGGCCGTCGCGCCGCAACCGGCGATGCGCTGCGGCGGCGCTGCCGGTGACGGCACGTCGCAGCTCGGCGAGGGTGACGATGTCCGTCGGGAACGTCGTCTCGGCGCTGACCTGCTTGGCGTCGGCGCGTTCGACGACCGGTCGATCGTCGTGCCCGTTGGCGAGCCGGTGCAGCGCCGGGCCGACCGTGGCGCCCAGGATCGAGGCCGCCTCCGGGACCGGCAGCGCGGCGAGGTCACCGATCGTGTCGATGCCCAGACGCCGCAGGCGCTCCTCCGACACCGGTCCGATCCCCCACAGCTTGCGTACCGGCAGGCCGTGCAGCAGCGCCAGCTCCTCCTCGGGACGCACGACGAGCGCTCCGTCGGGCTTGGCGAGGCCGGAGGCGATCTTGGCGATCTGCTTGCCGGAGCCGGCGCCGACGGACGCGACGAGGCCGGTGCGGGCCCGCACCTCGTCGCGCAGCCGCGCACAGAACCGTTCCACGTCGTGGTGGGCGGCGCCGGCGAGCTCGGCGGGTTCGGCGAACGCCTCGTCGAGCGACAGCGTCTCGAGCACGGGGATGCGCTCGCGCAACACGTCGAACACGGTCTGGCTGAGCGCCTGGTACAGCACCCCGCGCGGCGGCAGCACCACCGCGGCGGGCCCCACCAGCCGGCGGGCCCGGCTCATCGGCATCGCCGACCGCGCCCCGAAGACGCGGGCTTCGTAGCTGGCCCCGGCGACGACGCCGCGCGCGCCGAGGCCGCCGACGAGCACCGGCCGACCCCGTAGGGTCGGCCGGGTCAGTTGTTCGGCGGAGGCGAAGAAGGCGTCCAGGTCCAGGTGCAGCACCCAGCGCCGACCGCTCGGATTCACCACGGGGGGCACCCGGGCATCCTCGCCCCTCGCACCGACATCACGCCCGCATCGGCGTCACCGCCGTCGTGGCCGCGCCGCGCACCCCGGTCACCGGGACGCTCATGCCTTGACGATGGCCGCGCGCACCCCTTCACCGAGGTCGAGCGCCCCGTCCCCGGCGGGCGCGAGTTCGAAGCTGGTGGCGAGCACCTCCGAGGCGATGAGCTCGCGGTGCCGCAGTGCCCAGTCGGCGCGGTCGGCCGGCACCTCGAACACGACGGAAATGCGGTCCGAGACGTCCAGGCCCAGGTTGCGGCGGGCGTCCTGCAGCTCGCGGATCCGGTCCTTCGCCCAGCCCTCGGCCTCGAGCTCCTCGGTGACCGTGGAGTCCAGCACCACCAGGCCGGCGCCGCCGGGCAGCGCGGCCGTCGACTCCGGCTCCGCCGCGACCAGGCGGGTGGTGTACTCCTCCGGCAGCAGCGCGATACCGGCGGCCGTGACGGTGCCGTCGGCCGCCTCGGACCAGTCCCCGGCCTTGACGGCCCTGATCACCGTCTGCACGTCCTTGCCGAGGCGCGGTCCCGCGGCCCGGGCGTTGACGACCAGCTCGAAGCGGCCGTGCGCATCGACGTCCTCGGTCAGCTCGACCGACTTGACGTTGACCTCGTCCTGGACGAGCTCGGCGAACGGCTGCAGCCGGTGCGCCTCGGGGGCGGCGACGGTGACCTGCGGGAGCGGCAGCCGCACGCGCAGCTTCTGGGCCTTGCGCAGCGACAGCACCGTCGAGCACACCGAGCGGACCTCGTCCATCGACTCGACCAGGGCCGGGTCGGCCGGCAGGTCCCCGGCGGCCGGCCAGTCCGCCAGATGCACGGAGCGGCCGCCGGTCAGGCCGCGCCAGATCACCTCGGTGACCAGCGGCAGCATGGGGGCGGCGAGGCGGCTGACGACCTCGAGCACCGTGTGCAGGGTGTCGATCGCGTCGGCGTCCTCGTCCCAGAACCGGCTGCGGGAGCGGCGCACGTACCAGTTGGTGAGGGCGTCGCTGAAGGTACGCAGCTCGTCGCATGCTCCGGCGATGTCGACCACCTCGAGCGCGTCGGTGATGGCGTCGCGGGTGGCGGCGAGCTTGGCCAGGATGTACCGGTCGAGCACGTGCGGCGAGTCGGTGCGCCACGTGCCGGGCTTGGACGCGTACAGCTGCAGGAAGCTCCACGCGTTCCACAGCGGCAGCAGCGCCTGCCGGACGCCCTCGCGGATGCCCTGCTCGGTGACGACGAGGTTGCCGCCGCGCAGGATGGGCGAGGACATCAGGAACCAGCGCATGGCGTCGGAGCCGTCGCGGGCGAACACCTCGTTGACGTCGGGGTAGTTGCCCTTGGACTTGCTCATCTTCAGCCCGTCGTCGCCCAGCACGATGCCGTGAGCCGCGACGGTCTTGAACGCGGGGCGGTCGAACAGCGCGGTGGCGAGCACGTGCAGGGTGTAGAACCAGCCGCGGGTCTGACCGTTGTACTCGACGATGAAGTCGCCGGGATAGTGCGAGTCGAACCATTCGGTGTTCTCGAACGGATAGTGCACCTGGGCGAACGGCATCGACCCCGACTCGAACCAGCAGTCGAGCACCTCGGGGACGCGGCGCATCGTCGACTTCCCGGTCGGGTCGTCCGGGTTGGGGCGGGTCAGCTCGTCGATCATCGGCCGGTGCAGGTCGCTCGGCCGCACCCCGAAGTCGCGTTCGAGCTCGTCGAGGGAGCCGTACACGTCGACGCGCGGGTAGGCCGGATCGTCCGAGACCCACACGGGGATGGGGCTGCCCCAGTAGCGGTTCCGGCTGATGTTCCAGTCGCGGGCACCCTCGAGCCACTTGCCGAACTGGCCGTCGCGGATGTGCTCGGGCACCCAGGTGATCTGCTGGTTCAGCTCCACCATGCGGTCCCGGAACCGGGTCACGGCGACGAACCACGACGGGACCGCCATGTAGATCAGCGGCCGGCCGGACCGCCACGAGTGCGGGTAGGAGTGCTCGATCGTCTCGTGCCGCAACAGTTTTCCGGCGGCCTTGAGGTCCTTGATGATCACCGGGTTGGCGTCGAAGACCTGCAGACCCTCGTAGGGCGGAACGAGGGCGGTGAACTTTCCGCCCGGATCGAGCGGCTGCACCAGCTCGATGCCGTTGCGCTGGCAGTACTCCATGTCCTCTTCACCGAAGGCCGGTGCCAGGTGGACGATTCCGGTGCCGGAGTCGGTGGTGACGTAGTCGGCCGCGATGATCCGGTGGGCGTTCTCCCGGCCCACGAAGAAGTCGAACGGCGGCTCGTAGGCCAGGCCGACGAGGTCCGCGCCGGTGTACCGGCCCAGCACCTCGGGTTCGTCGCCGAACTCGCGGGCGTAGTGACCGAGTCGGTCCTCCGCGAGCACATACGTCCTCGCGTCGTCACCCTCGCCCACGCGGACGGCGACGTAGGTGATGTCGGGGTGCACCGCGATCGCGAGGTTGGACGGCAGCGTCCACGGCGTGGTGGTCCAGATCAGGGCGTTGGCGCCGTCGAGTTCGCTGCCCGGTGCGCGCACCACCATGTCGACGGTGACGGCCGGGTCCTGACGCATCTTGTAGGCGTCGTCGAGCCGGGTCTCCTGGTTCGACAGCGGGGTCTGCTCGTACCACGAGTACGGCAGGACCCGGAAGCCCTGGTAGATCAGGCCCTTGTCGTAGAGCTGCTTGAAGGCCCACATGACCGACTCCATGAAGTCGAGGTCCAGGGTCTTGTAGTCGTTGTCGAAGTCCACCCAGCGGGCCTGCCGGGTGACGTAGTCGCGCCACTCCCCGGTGTACCGCAGCACCGACGTCTTGCAGTAGGCGTTGAACTCGGCCAGCCCCATCGTGTCGATCTCGGACTTGTCCTTGATCCCGAGCTGCTTCTCCGCCTCGAGCTCGGCGGGCAGGCCGTGACAGTCCCAGCCGAAGCGCCGTTCGACCTTCTTGCCGCGCATCGTCTGGAAGCGCGGGATGAGGTCCTTGACGTAGCCGGTGAGCAGGTGCCCGTAGTGGGGCAGGCCGTTCGCGAAGGGCGGGCCGTCGTAGAAGACGAACTCGTCGGCGCCGTCGCGATTCGCGACCGAGGCGCGGAAGGTGTCGTCCTTCGCCCACCCGTCGAGGACCTTCACCTCGAGCTCGGGGAAGTCGATGCCCGAGTCCTTGGCGACCCCGTAGTCGACGCGCGGGTATCCGCCGGTCGGTGCGTCGGGGGCCTGCGGGCGGTCGGGGGTGCTCTTCGTCACAGCGTGACTCCTCGTGCCTAGACGTGTCCGGCACGGGGACGATCGCCGCGCCCTGTGCGCCGGCAACCGCGGTACCACCCCGCTTGCACCGTCCCTCCGGGCTCTGCCGGCCGGACGGGCCTCTCGTTCGGGCTGTGACGGGCCCACCCGTTCGGTTCTACTGAGTCGTGCCGGTCGGCACGGCCGTTCTTCCGAAGGCTCCCCGGTGATGGCCGGATCGACGCCGTCCCCGGCGGCTGCCGGGGAAAGCACTGCAAACTGTTCTCGGACTATTCTATGCTGCCGCGCTCACTCGCTCGGATCGCGTCCCTCGCGGCGCCGTCTCGGCTCGGATCCCGTCGTCGTCGGGGGCGCGGTCCGCTTGCCACTCAATGCGCTGATCAGCAACAGGACCGCGCCCACCACACACACGACGATGCAACCCCAGGCCCACAGCACGGACCCCGTCATGAGGGCCACGACGAGCATGCCGAAGCCGACGGCTGCAAGGGCGAGAGTCACCACCAGCACGGCGCACCCTCATCGGAACCCGGCCATCGGACCGCCGCCTCGATCAGCTGTTGCCCTTGGCGAAGGACGTGGAACCGAACGAGGAGTTCGACTGGTTGAACGCCTCCTGGCCACCGTCGACCGGCACGGCGGAACCGCGCTGTTCGAGCTCCTCGAGCTGAGATTCGAGGTAGGACTTCAGGCGCACCCGGTACTCGCGCTCGAAGGTCTTGAGCTGCTCGATGCGGCCCTCGAGCACCGAGCGCTGCTGGTTGATCGTCGCCATGATCTCGGTGTGCTTCTTCTCGGCGTCCGCCTGCAGCGCGTCGGCCTTCTCCTTGGCCTGGCGCAGCTGCGTCTCGGAGCGGGTGCGGGCGTCGGCGAGCATCGCCTCGGACTTCTGCCGCGCGTCGGCGATCATCGCCTCGCTGCGGGTGCGCGCATCGGAGATGAGCTGCTCGGAATTGGTGCGGGCGTTGCGCAGCAGCTCCTCGGCCTCGGCCTTGGCGTCGCCGGTGAGGCGGTCCGCCATCTCCTGGGCCAGGCCCAGGACCTTGGCGGCCTGCATGCTCGCGTCTCCGGAGGCCGGTGCGGCCGCAACCGGTGCGGGCGCCGGTGCGGGCGCCGGCGCCGGCGCCGGAGCGGGTTCCGGCGGCTTCGGCGCCTCGACGACGCGAGCGGGCTCCGGTTTGGCCGGCTGGGCCGGTGCCGCCGCGCCGGGTCGGGCACCCTTCTTGGCCTCGGCGAGCTCCTGGTCGAGCTCGGCCACCCGCTGCCGCAGGTCGGCGTTCTCCTCGATCAGGTGGGTCAGTTCCTGCTCGACGAGATCCAGGAACGCGTCGACCTCGTCCTCGTTGTAGCCACGCTTTCCGATCGGCGGCTTGCTGAACGCGACATTGTGCACATCAGCTGGGGTCAGCGGCATGGAAGGATCCCTTCACGCGTCGTGTGAGCGGTCAAGCAAGCATTCAGTTATATCCACAGTGCGTCACGCGTATCAAACTCACTGTAACTGGCACCCCATTCTGGCACAGGGCGGCTTTCGCGCGGATCGTCCGAGCAGGTGTCGGCCCTCAGAGCGTCCCACCTCGGGGAATGAACGCCATCAGGAAGTAGACGATGAACAGCAGCACCATGATGGACAGATCCAGTCGCACTCCCCCGAGATTCAGCGGAGGAATGAGCCGGCGCAACAGTTTCACCGGCGGATCGGTGACCGTGAAGATTGCTTCGAGAACGACGACGACGAATCCCGTCGGCTTCCAGTCCCGCGCGAACGTCCGGATGAACTCGACAATGATCCGGCCGATCAGCAGCAGCCAGAAAATGAACAGCAGGAACCAGAGCACCTCGAATACGGCCACCCGCCCACTCTGCCCGACGACGGCGGATCGAGCCAAACCGAAACGCCCGGTGCCCGGTGTTGTACACCGGGCACCGGGCGTCGACCGTGCCGGAACCGCCGCTGCGGGTTCAGGTCACTGCTGGTTGTAGAACCCCGTCTCCGCGATCCGGCGGCGCTCTTCGGCGGAGACGTCGATGTCCGCCGGGGAGAGCAGGAACACCTTGGTGGCGACCTTGTCGAACGAGCCGCGCAGCGCGAAGGCCAGCCCGGCGGCGAAGTCGACGAGCCGTTTGGCGTCGGCGTTGCTCATCTCCACCAAATCCATGATCACCGGGGTGCCGTCGCGGAACCGCTCGCCGATGGTGCGGGCCTCGCCGTAGTCCCGGGGACGCAGCGTGGTGATCTTCGACAACGGGCCTCCCTCGTCGAACAGTGCGCCGCGACGGGCCTCGGACCGTTCGAGCCGGCCCTCGGAGCCGAGCGACGACCGCGCGGCGGCGCGGGCAGGCGGGGTCGGGCGCGGTGCGCGGGCCGTGATCGGCTCCACGCGGGCCGCCCGCACGGGGGGCTCGTAGCGATCGAAGCCGTCCGGCTCGAAGTCGCGGCCGGCGTCCTCCCGGCGCGCCGCCTTGTAATCGTCGCGGTGCGACGGGCCGTAACCACCGCCGGCGTACGGCGGCTCGTCGTACTCCCGGTCGCGCTCACGGCGGGCGCTCGCGGGGTCGTCGAGGTAGTCGTCCTCGTATTCCTCGAGCGGCACCATCCCGAAGTACGCCTTGAACTTGTGGAGTGAGCTCATGGATCAACCTTCCTCGCGCGGCGGTCGACACTCAGGCTAACGGCCGCGAGCCCAACACCGCGGTTCCGACACGCACGCATGTCGAACCCCATCGCACCGCCGCCTCGAGGTCGCCGGACATGCCGGCCGACAGTTCGGTGGCCTCGGGATGATCGGAGCGCAGCCCGCTGTGGAGCCCGGCGAGCCGTTCGAATGCGGCGTCCGGGTCCCATCCCAGTGGCGGCACCGCCATCAGGCCCCGCAACTCGAGTCCGCCGGCGGCGGCGACCTCGTCCGCGAGTGCGGGCAGGTCCGCGGCGCTCACCCCGCCCCGCTGCGGATCGTCGTCGAGGCTGACCTGCAGCAGCACCCGTACGGGCGTCTCGCGGTCGCCGGACTCCTGCGCGGCCTGCGCACCGGCGTCCAGTGCGTGCGCCAACCGGACGCTGTCGACCGAGTGCACGGTGTGGGCCCAGCGGGCGACGGCACGCGCCTTGTTGCGCTGCAGCCGGCCGATCATGTGCCATGCGACAGCGGGATCGGTTGTACGCGAACGGAATTCGGCAACCTTCGCGGCGGCCTCCTGTTCGCGGGATTCGCCGAAGGCCCGGCACCCGAGTCCGTAGAGGATCTCCACGTCGGAGACCGGGAAGAACTTCGTCACCGGCAGCAGGGCGATCTCCGCCGGGTCGCGGCCGGCGGCCCGGGCCGCGGCGTCGAGCCGCTCGCGTGCCCGCCGCAGCCCGTCCGCGATCTCGGCGCGCCGCGCGCCGGGATCCGCTGCGCTCACCGGCCACCTCCGGCACCGGTGGCCGATACGGCCTCGAGCCAGATCACCGCCGCCAACCGTCCGGTCGGCGCCTGACGGCGATGACTGAACAACGTCGGATCCTCGATGGTGCACCGGGGATCCTCCGCGACCGCCACGACGCCGTGCGCGCGCAGTTGCCGGCGCAGCCCCGCGCGCAGGTCCAGCCCGGGCGTGCCCCGCACGGTGCGGGTGGCGCTGCCGGGCAGGTGCGCCTCCACGTCGGCCTGCATCGAGGCGGGCACCTCGTACCGGCGTCCGCTCGCGGCGGGCCCGAGGAACGCGCCGATGCGCTCGCGGTGCGCACCGAGCTCGACCATCGTGTCCAGGACGCGGGGAACGATGCCCACGCGGGCGCCGATCCGGCCCGCGTGCACCGCGGCGATCACGCCCGCCTCCTCGTCCGAGAGCAGCACCGGCACACAGTCCGCGCTCAGGGTGACGAGCGCGAGGCCGGGCTCGCGCGTGACCAGGGCGTCGGTCGCGGGCACCGGGCCGTCGACCGGGCCGTCCACGACGGTGACGTTGCGGCTGTGGATCTGCTCCATCCACACCAGCCGCTCGTAGGGCTGCCCGATCGCCGCGGCGAGGCGGCGACGGTTCGCCTCGACCGCCGCCGGTTCGTCACCCACGTGGTCACCGAGATTGAACGAGTCGTAGGGCGGGGCGGAGACGCCGCCGGCGCGGGTGGTGACGACCCGCCGCGCCCGGAGAGCCGACTGTGCCACCGTCACCGGCGCATGAAGATCGGCACGTCGACGTCGTCGTCGCCGTCCTCGTCGACCTCCACCGGCCGTGCCGGCTGCGCAGACCCGATCGGCGGCAGCGAACTGCCCGCGACGGGCTGCTGCTCACGCGCCGGCATCTCCTCGGCCCGCTCCCGCTCCGGGCGGCCGACGTCGCCGGCACGTCCCGCGCCGATGGTGCCGCCGCGCGTTGCGGTGGTCGGCGGGGCCGATTCCACGGGACGCCGCGCCGGGGTGCCGCCGTCGAACCCGGCCGCGATGACGGTGACGCGCACCTCGTCGCCCAGGGAGTCGTCGATGACGGTGCCGAAGATGATGTTCGCGTCGATGTGGGCGGCCTCCTGCACCAGCGAAGCCGCCTCGTTGATCTCGAACAGGCCGAGGTCGGAGCCGCCGGCGATGGACAGCAGCACGCCGCGCGCGCCTTCCATCGACGCCTCGAGCAGCGGCGAGTTGATCGCCGCCTCGGCGGCCTTGATGGCCCGGCCCTCCCCGCGGGAGGAACCGATGCCCATCAGCGCGCTGCCGGCGCCGGACATCACGCCCTTGACGTCGGCGAAGTCGACGTTGATCAGGCCGGGGGTGGTGATGAGGTCGGTGATGCCCTGGACACCGTTGAGCAGCACCTCGTCGGCGGAGCGGAACGCGTCCATGAGGCTGACGGCGGCGTCGCCGAGCTGCAGCAGCCGGTCGTTGGGGATGACGATGAGGGTGTCGCAGGACTCGCGCAGGGTCTGGATGCCCGTGTCGGCCTGGCCGCCGCGGCGCTTGCCCTCGAACGAGAACGGCCGCGTGACGACGCCGACGGTCAGCGCACCGAGCTTGCGGGCGATGCTCGCGACCACGGGCGCGCCGCCGGTGCCGGTCCCGCCGCCCTCGCCGGCGGTGACGAAGACCATGTCGGCGCCCTTGAGCACCTCTTCGATCTCGTCCTTGTGGTCCTCGGCGGCCTTGCGGCCGACCTCGGGATCCGCGCCGGCGCCGAGCCCCCGGGTGAGTTCACGGCCCACGTCGAGCTTGACGTCGGCGTCGGACATGAGCAGGGCCTGGGCGTCGGTGTTCACCGCGATGAACTCGACTCCCTTGAGTCCCTGTTCGATCATGCGGTTGACCGCGTTCACGCCGCCACCGCCGATACCGACGACCTTGATTACGGCGAGGTAGTTGTGCGGGGGCGTCATGGGCTCTCGCCTTCCTGAGAAATCGGTCACGCTTCGATCATCATCGGGTGAGGTACGGACAAACCCTCAACCACAGGTCGATGGTTATGTCAAGTATCTCGACTGCTGCGAAACGCTATGGCACGGTGGCGGCGATCCGCCAGCAGGCGCGCCGACGGCGGTCACGATTTTCGTCGCCGTGCCTCGATCGCCGTCCGCGCCGTCATCGCACCGTCGGCAGGTCGGGGCCCGCCACGTCGTAGGTCCGGCCGGGCTGGGTGAGCAGCGGCAGCACCACCTGAGCCTTGCGCTCCGAGCGCTCCACCCCTCCCCACACCACGATCCGGCCGTCGTGCAGCGTGAGCGAGACCTCCGACGCCGACGGAGCGGCCACCTCGCCCACCTGGACGCGCAACTCGGGCGGCAGCGCCTCGAGCACCTCGATCGCCGCGGCCGTCGCCGGATCGCCGGGACCGGGGCCGGGGGTGACGAGGCGCGGGGTCAGCATGGGCGGCGGCTCGACCGCGAAGTCCACCCCGTCCGCGTCGAGCGAGTGGGTGCCGTCCGGCGCGTCGACGAAGAACACCGCCTCCCGCTCGGTCACCGTGACCCGCACGGTGGACGGGTACACGCGCTGTACCCGCACCGACGCGGCCCGCGGCAACGTGGCGACCCGCTGCGCCGCCGCCGCGGTGTCGACCTGCAGCAGCGGCGTGCCCTCCGCCAGCTCGAGGCGGGCCAGCACCTCGTCCTGCGGGATCGCCGTCGCGCCGACGACCTCCACGTTGCGCACCGACAGCAGCGGCGACAGCCAGGCGGCCGCGATCAGTCCGAGCACGGCCGCCACCACCGCCGCGCCGATCAGCACGGTCCGCACCCGCACGGACCGGCCCGACGGCCGTCGCGCGGGCCGCGCCGCCCGGCGGGGCCGGGTGCGGGTGGCGGCGGCGGGCGTCACGACCCTACCGGCCCCGGTCCGGCAGGAGCCCCCGGCCGCAGCCGGCCCGGCTTGCTGCGCAATGCGTCGAGGATCTGGCGCCCGAGCATGGTCACGTCGCCGGCGCCCATGGTGATCACGACGTCGCCGGGACGGCTCAGCCGCGCGACCTGCCGCGGCACGAGGGACAGATCCGGCTGGTAATGCACGGGCTTGGACACCGATCGCGCGACGAGGGCTCCGCTCACGCCCGGCCGGGGCTCCTCCCGCGCACCGTAGACGTCCAGCACCACGACCTCGTCGGCGAGGTCGAGGGCCGCACCGAACTCGGTGGCGAAGGTCTCGGTGCGCGAGTACAGGTGCGGCTGGAAGACGACGATCACGCGGGGTCGTTCGGTGCCGGTCTCGGTGTAGCGGACCGGTTCGCCGGCGACCAGTTCCGCGGCCGCGGCGAGGACGGCGCGGACCTCGGTGGGATGGTGGGCGTAGTCGTCGAACACCCGCACGCCGTGCTCGCGGCCGCTGTACTGGAATCGCCGGTGCACGCCCCCGAAGCCGGCCAGGCCCTCGACGGCCTCCTCGACCTGGGCGCCCGCCTCGAGGGAGGCGAGCAGTGCGGCGAGCGCGTTGAGGGCCATGTGCCGGCCGGGGACGGACAACCGCACCGTGCGCGGCGCCGCCTCGTCGGCGAGGTGGAACTCGGCGACTCCCCCGACGTCCTTGGCCTCCCAGTTGAGCAGCCGCACGCCGACCGGCACGCCGTCCACCTCGGCGCGGTCGCCCACCACTGCCGCCGTGCCGTATCCGGTGATCCGCAGGTCGTCGGCGCGACGGGCCGTCGCCCGCCGCGCCAGGGCGGCCGAGCCGGGGTCGTCGAGGCACGCCACGAGCAGCCCGCCGGGGGCGATGCGGTCGACGAACTCGTCGAACACCCGCACGTATGCCTCTTCCGTGCCGAAGAAGTCGAGGTGGTCCGCCTCGATGTTGGTCACGATCACCACGTCGGGGTCGTACTGCAGCAGCGAGCCGTCGCTCTCGTCGGCCTCGGCGACGAACACGTCGCCGCTGCCGTGGTGCGCGTTGGTGCCGGACTCGTTGAGCTCGCCGCCCACCGCGAAGGACGGGTCGAAGCCGCAGTGCTGCAGCGTCACCACCAGCATCGACGTCGTCGATGTCTTGCCGTGCGTGCCGGCGACCAGGAAGGTGCGGTGCCCGCGCATCAGGGCCGCCAGCACCGCCGGGCGCAGCAGGACGGGAACGCCGCGTTCCCGGGCGGCGACCAGCTCGGGGTTGTCCTGGGGGATCGCGGCGTGGGTCGTCACCACGGCGGTGGGGCCGCCCTCGAGCAGATCCAGCGCGCTCGCGTCGTGTCCGATGCGCACCGAGGCCCCCCGCGCGCGCAACGCCAGCACGCCGCGGCTCTCCTTGGCGTCCGATCCGGAGACCTTCCCGCCGCGAGCGAGCAGGATCCGGGCGATGCCGGACATCCCGGCCCCGCCGATACCCACCATGTGCACCCGCTCGAGCTGCGGGGGCAGCTGCTCGCTCATCGATCACTCCTGTTCGCTTCCACGCCTGCGACGTCCAGCACGATCCGCGCCACCTCGGCGGCGGCGCTGCGGTGGCCCGCCCCTGCCGCACGCCGTCCCATCTCGGTCAGGCGGGCTGCGTCGCGCAGCAGGGGGATCACCGCATCGGCCACGAACGCCGGCGTCAGTTCCTCGTCCGCCACGATCATTCCACCTCCCGCCGCCACCACCGGCCGGGCATTGAGTTCCTGCTCCCCGTTGCCGTGCGGCAGCGGCACGTACACCGCCGGCAGGCCGACCGCGGACACCTCGGCGACGGTCATCGCCCCGGAGCGGCAGATCACCGCGTCGGCGGCGGAGTACGCCAGGTCCATCCGGGTCAGGTAGGGCACGGCGACGTAGGGATACCGGTCGTGCTCGGGACGTGCGGGCACGTCGAGGGTGTTCTTCGGGCCGTGGGCGTGCAGCACGGCGATGCCCGCCGCGGCGAGCGGACCGGCGGCTCCCGAGACGGCCTCGTTGAGCGAACGGGCGCCCTGCGAGCCACCGAACACCAGCAGCACCGGCCCCTCCGGGGGGAGCCCGAAGTGCGCCCGCGCCTGCGCCCGCAGCGCCGCCCGGTCCAGCCCGGTGATCGACGACCGGACCGGGATGCCGACGATTTCGGCGTCGCCGCGGCGCACGATCCCCGAACCCGGGACGGCGGCCAGGACACGCTCGGCGCGCAGGGCCCCGATCTTGTTGGCGATGCCGGCGCGGGCATTGGCCTCGTGCACGACGACGGGGATGCGGCGCCGGCGGCGCAGCGGTCCGGCACCGGCGGCCAGGTAGGCGGGCAGCGCCACGTAGCCCCCGAATCCGACGACGACGTCGGCGTGGGTGTGGTCGAGCACCTCGCGGGTCCGGCGGACCGAGGCGAGGACCCGCGCCGGCAGCTTGGCCAGGTCGGCGGTGAGCTTGCGGGGCAGCGGCACCGGCGGGATCAGCTCGAGTGGATACCCGCGCTGCGGCACGAGGGTGGTCTCGAGCCCCCGCTCGGTGCCCAGCGCGGTGATCGTCGCCGTCGGCACCAGCCGGCGGATCGCGTCGGCGACCGCGAGGGCCGGCTCGATGTGCCCGGCGGTGCCACCCCCGGCCACCACCACGGACAGGGCAGACTGCTCGCCGCTCACCTACGGTTTCCTCGCTCTCCGGTTCGTCCGTCTCTGCTGTTCGTCGTGGTGCCCGCGCGGCGCCGCGGCTGCCGTGGGGGTTGGTCCCGCGGGGCGGCGGGCTGCGCCGCGCGGCCCTGACCGCGGGCGCGTTCCTGCGGCGTGCGGCCCCGTGGGGTCTGCCGCTCCCGGGTCGCCGTGCCGCCGCCCCGGTCGGCGGTGCCGGCCCGGCGTGCCTCGATCCGGCCGGGGTCGGCACGCCGGGAGGCGTCGAGCCGCACGGGTTCACCGCGCGACGGCGTGTACTGCTCCGGCTTGGGCAGCCGCAGCAGCCGCCCGAAGCGGCCGTCCTGCCCGGCGTGCAGGGCGGCGACGGCCTCGGGTTCGTGCCGCGCCGCGTTGGCGATCAGGCCGAACATCAGCAGCGTCGTCGCGGTGGAGGTTCCGCCGGCCGAGACGAGCGGAAGCTGCAGGCCGGTGACGGGCAGCAACCCGACGACATAGCCGATGTTGATGAAGGCCTGCCCGATGATCCAGGTGGTGGCGGTGGCGGTGAGCAGCCGCAGGAACGGATCCACCGATCGCAGCGAGATCCGCAGGCCGGCGTAGGCGAACAGACCGAACAGGCCGATCACCGCCAGGCCGCCGAGGAAGCCGAGCTCCTCGCCGATGATGGCGAAGATGAAGTCGTTGTGTGCGTTGGGCAGGTAGCTCCACTTGGCGCGGCTCTGCCCGAGCCCCCGGCCCCAGAACCCGCCGTCGGCCAGGGAGAACTTCGCCTGACGCGCCTGATAGCCGATGCCTTGCGGGTCCGCGCCGGGGTTGAAGAAGGCCCGCACCCGCGCGGACCGGTACCCGGCGGTCAGCGCGAGGAGCACCGCCAGGCCGGCGGCGGTACCGACGATCGTCAGGAACACCCGCAGCCGCAGACCCGCGAACCAGAGCAGCGCGAGGACGATGATGGCGAGCGAGACGGTGGTGCCCAGGTCGGGCTGGAGGATGATCAGCAGGGTCACCACCAGGGTCGCCGGGACCAGCGGAACCATCATCTCGCGGGCGCTGGAGCGGTCGCCGCGGCGCGACGCCAGCAGGTGCGCGCCCCACACGGCGATGGCGATCTTGGCCAGCTCCGACGGCTGCAGCGACACGCCGGCGATGACGAACCACCCCCGGGTGCCCTGGGACAGCGTGCCGATGCCGGGGATGAGCACCAGCACCAGCAGCACGACGGTGACCGCGAACGCCGGGAACGAGAACCGGCGCAGCACCCGCACCGGAACGATCAGGGCGAAATAGAAGATGACCAGGCCGAGAGCGGCGAAGATCGCCTGCGAGGTGAACAGGCCGTAGGCCGAGCCGTTGGTGGCGACGGCCTCGACGCTCGACGACGACAGGACCATCACCAGGCCCAGCACGGTGAGCAGCACCGCGATCGTGACGATCAGGTGGAACGAGGCCAGCGGCCGGGCCAGCCACAGCCCGACCCGGTTCCGCGCCGTCCCGTCGGCGGGCTGCGGGGCGTTCACTGCCCCGTCCCGCCCCCGCGCAGCTCCTCGACCGCGGCGGCGAACGCGCGACCACGCTGCGCGTAGTCGGCGAACATGTCCAGCGACGCGGCGGCCGGCGCCAGCAGCACGGTGTCGCCCGCCGTCGCCAGCGACGCCGCCTCACGCACCGCGACCCGCATGGCCGCGGGTCCGTCCGCCCCCGGCAGCGCCACCCGGCGCGCCGCAGCCGGGGCCGTCCTCGGTTCGCTCGTGCTCATCTGCCCATCGTCGCGCGTGTCGAGGAGGACCATGGGGACCTCGGGGGCGTGTCGCGCCAGCGCGTCGGCGATGCGGTCGGCGTCGCGGCCGAGCAGCACCACCCCGGCGAGGCGGGGTGCGACCTCCGCCACCAGGTCGTCGACGTGGGCGCCCTTGAGCAGGCCCCCGGCCACCCACACCACCCGGTCGTGGGCGAGCAGCGACGTGCGGGCCGCGTGCGGATTGGTGGCCTTCGAATCGTCGACGTACTCCACGCCGCCGACGGTGCCGACCGGGGCGGCGCGGTGCGGACCGACCCGGTGCCGGCGCAGACCGTCGTGCACCGCGGAGGCGGGGACGTCGATCGCGCGGGCCAGCGCGGCGGCGGCGAGCGCATCCGACAGGCCGGCCGGCCCGGCAGGGGTCACGTCGACGACCGAGGCGAGCACCGCCGAGTCGGCGAAGGCCCGGTCGACCAGAACGTCGCCACTGATGCCGAGCTCACCGGGCTGCGGGTAGCCGAGCGTGAAGCCGACGGTGACGACGGCACGGGACCGGTCGCGCAGGCCCCCGGCGATCGGATCGTCGAGGCCGAGCACCCCCACGGTGCCGGACAGCGCCCGTGCCTTGGCGTCGATGTAGCCCGCCATCCCGCCGTGCCAGTCCAGGTGGTCCTCGGCGATGTTGAGGATCACGCCGGCCTCGGGCCGCACGGACGGCGCCCAGTGCAGCTGGAACGACGACAGTTCCACGGCGAGGACGTCGGCGCGGGGGTCCGCGCGGCGCAGCGCGTCGAGGACCGGCAGGCCGATGTTGCCGCACGCCACGGACGCGAGCCCGGCGGCCTCGAGGATCGACTGCAGCATCGTCGTCGTCGTGGTCTTGCCGTTGGTGCCGGTGACGACGAGCCAGCGCCGCGGCGGGCCGTAGATCTCGGCGCGGTCGATGCGCCAGGACAGCTCGATGTCGCCCCAGATCGGCACGGCGGCGCCGGCGGCGTGCGAGAGCAGCGGCGCGTCGGGCGCGAAGCCGGGGCTCGTCACGACCAGCGCATACTCGTGCAGCGACGACGAGTCCGCGACGAGGTCGTCGAGATCGACGGTGTCGGCGCCGAGCTCACGGCAGCGCGCGAGGGCCTGCGGGTCGCGGTCGGTGACGGTCACCGTCGCGCCGAGGTCGCTGAGGGGGGCGAGGGTGGCACGACCGGACATCCCGCCGCCGGCGACGAGCACGCGGGCGCCGCGGAGCCGGTCCAGGTCTTGGCGGCGCAGTTCGTCTGTCACGGTGTCAGTCCCCGATCGCCGCTAGGTATTCGCTGTAGAACAGGGCCATGCCGATGGCCGACGCGATGGCGGCGAGCAACCAGAACCGGATGATCACCGTCGTCTCCGCCCAGCCGCCGAGCTCGAAGTGGTGATGGAACGGCGCCATCCGGAACACGCGACGCCGGCTGGACCGGAACACCGCCACCTGGATGACGACGGACGCCGCCTCGGCGACGAACAGGGCGCCGATGACCACCATGAGCAGCTCGGTGCGCGTGGTGACGGACAGGCCCGCGAGCATGCCGCCGAGGGCGAGCGAGCCGGTGTCGCCCATGAAGATCTTCGCGGGGGCGGCGTTCCACCACAGGAAGCCGATGCACGCGGCGGCGCCGGCGGCGCACAGCAGCGCCAGGTCGAGCGGGTCCCGCACGTCGTAGCAGCCCTTGCCGGGGTCGGCGACGCACGAGTTGCGGTACTGCCAGAACGTGATGATCACGTAGGCGCCGAGCACGAGGCTCATCGACCCGGCGGCGAGCCCGTCGAGGCCGTCGGTGAGGTTGACCGCGTTGGACCACGCGCTGACGAGCAGGTACACGAAGAGGATGAACACCACCGCGCCCATCGAGACGGTGGCGATGTCGCGCACGTAGGACAGGTGGGTGCTGCCCGGGGTGAGTCCGTCGCCGTTGCGGAACTGCAGGGCGAGGATGCCGAACGCGACCGCGGCGACGAGCTGGCCGACCAGTTTGGCGGTCTTGTTCAGGCCCAGATTGCGCTGCTTGCGGATCTTGATGAAGTCGTCGAGGAAGCCGACGCCGCCGAGGGCGGTGGTCAGGCCCAGCACGAGCAGACCCGAGGCCGACGGTCCCTCCGCACCCTCGTAGGCCAGGCCGATCGCGTGCGCACCGAAGTATCCGGCCCACAGGCCGGCGAGGATCGCGACGCCGCCCATGGTCGGTGTGCCGCGCTTGGACTGGTGGCTCTGCGGTCCTTCGACGCGGATCTCCTGACCGAATCCCTGCCGCGAGAATGCCTTGATCAGCACCGGCGTCAGCAGGATCGACACCGCCAGTGCGATTCCCGCGGCGAAGAGGATCTGTCTCACCGTGCGGCCTCCGTTTCCGTTCCTGCCGTACCCGCCGTTCCCGCGAGGATCGCCTCCGCCACCGTCCACAACCGGACGGACTGCGAGGCCTTGACCAGTACCAGGTCGCCGGGCCGCAGCTCGCGCTCGAGGAGCTCGATCGCGGCGGCGGCGTCGGGGACGTGGCTCGCCTCGTCGCCCCAGGATCCTTCCATCACCGCACCCTGGTAGAGACCGCGGACCGGGCGGGTCGCGCCGACCGCGACGATGCGGGTGACGTCCAGGCGCACCGCGAGCCGGCCGATGGCGTCGTGCTCGACGACGGACTCGTCACCGAGTTCGCCCATCTCCCCCAGCACCGCCCAGGTCCGGCGCGGGCTGTCGCCGGCGCGGGCCATGGTCACCAGCGCCTTGAGCGCCGCCCGCATCGAGTCCGGGTTGGCGTTGTACGCGTCGTCGACGACGGTGACGCCGTCGGCACGGGTGCGCACGTCCATACGGTGCGCCGACACCGCGCCGGCACCGCCGAGCGCGGTCGCGACCTGCTCGGGCGTGGCGCCGCACTCGAGCGCGACGGCCGCGGCCGCCAGGGCGTTGCCGATGTGGTGCTCGCCGTGCACCGCGAGGGTGACCGTGGTGCGGCGCTCGGTGCCGTCGTCGCGCACGACGAGGGTGAACGTGGGACGGGCGTGCTCGTCGAGGTGGACGTCGGTGGCCCGGACCTGCGCGGCCGGGTCGCTGCCGACGAGCACCACGCGGGCGCGGGTGCGCGGTGCCATCGCGGCGACCAGGGGGTCGTCCGCGTTGAGGATCGCCACGCCGCCCTCCTCGGCGGCCGGCAGGGCCTCGACGAGCTCCCCCTTCGTCCGGGCGATGACCTCCTGGGAACCGAATTCCCCCAGGTGGGCGGTGCCGACGTTGAGCACCACCCCGATGCGGGGCGGCGCGACGGTGGCGAGGGCGGCGATGTGCCCGGGTCCGCGGGCCGACATCTCCAGCACCAGGAATCGGGTGTCGGTGGTGGCGCGCAGCGCCGTCCACGGATGCCCGAGCTCGTTGTTGAAGGAGCCGGGAGGGGCGACGACCGGGCCGAGCGGCGCGAGCACCGCGGCAAGCAGGTCCTTCGTGGAGGTCTTGCCCGCGGATCCGGTGACGCCGACGACGGTCAGCCCGTCGGCGGTGAGCTCGTCGACCACGGCGCGGGCGAGGGCACCCAGCGCGGCGAGGACGGCGGCACCCGAGCCGTCGGGGTCGTGTTCGAAGGCCAGCGAGTTGGTCTCGACCGGCGGCACCGGCGGCACCACGACGGCGGGCACACCCACCGGTCGGGCGGCGAGCACCGCGGCGGCGCCGGCGGCGATGGCGTCGGCGGCGTGATCGTGCCCGTCGGAGCGGGCCCCCGGCAGCGCCAGGAACAGCCCGCGCGGGGTGACCTTGCGGGAGTCGAACTCGACGGTGCCCGTCACCTCGACGGCCGGGTCGTCGACGTCGTGCAGTGTCCCGCCGACCACCTCCGCGATGCGGGCGAGTGTCATCGGGATCATTCGGTGCCTCCGTACTGCTCGCTACCTGCGCCGGCGAACCGGTCGATGGCCGCGGCGAGCACTTCGCGGTCGTCGAAGGGGTGCTTGACCCCGTGGATCTCCTGGCCGGTCTCGTGGCCCTTGCCTGCCACGAGGACGATGTCGCCCGGGCGTGCCCAGCGCACGGCCGCCTCGACGGCGGCGGCCCGGTCACCGATCTCGCGGATCTCCCCCCGCTGCTGTTCGGGGACGGCGCGGGCACCGGCGAGCAGCGCGGCGCGGATGACCGCCGGATCCTCGGTGCGGGGGTTGTCGTCGGTGACGACGAGCAGGTCCGCCCCACGGGCTCCGACGTCGCCCATGAGCGGACGCTTGCCGTGGTCGCGGTCGCCGCCCGCACCGACGACGACGGCGAGCCGGCCGCCGGCCGCCCGTCCGCGCAACGTCGCGATGACGGCCTCGAGCGCGGCCGGCTTGTGCGCATAGTCGACGACGGCGAGGAAACCCTGCCCGCGGTCGACCCGCTCCACCCGTCCGGGTACGTCGACGTCGGCGATGCCGGCGGCCGCGGCGTCGACGTCGACCCCGACCGCCGCGCACACCGCGACGGCGAGGGCGGCGTTGGCGACGTTGTAGTGGCCGGGCAGGCGCACCGCGACGCGCCGTGCGGTGCCGTCGGGCCCGGCGAGGGTGAACACCTGGGAGCCGGACGGCTCGGTGCGGACCGCCGTCGCCGTCCAGTCGGCGGTTCCGGTGGTGGCGACGGTGCGCACCGCCTCGGGCTCCGCAGGGTGGGCGGCGCGGGCGATCCCGGCCATCCGCACGCCCCACTCGTCGTCGATGCACACGACGGCACGGCGGGCCCGCACGGGCGAGTCCGCCGCGAACAGCCGGGCCTTCGCCCCGAAGTAGTCGTCGAGGTCGCGATGGAAGTCGAGGTGGTCCTGGGACAGGTTCGTGAAGGCACCGACCGCGAAGCGGACCCCGGCGACCCGCCCCAGGGACAGGGCGTGGCTCGAGACCTCCATCACCACGGTGTCGATGCCCTGCTCGCGCATGGCCGCGAACAGGGCGTGCAGCTGCGGGGCCTCGGGGGTGGTGAGCGCGCTGGGGACCCGCCGGCCCGCGAGGCGGGTCTCGATGGTGCCGACCAGGCCCGTGACCCGCCCGGCGGCGGCGAGCCCCGCCTCGACCAGATAGGCGCTGGTGGTCTTGCCGGAAGTGCCGGTGATGCCGACGACCTGCATGTGCTGCGACGGGTCGCCGTAGATGGCGGCGGAGACGACGCCGAGGACCGACCGCGGATCCGGGTGGACCAGCACCGGCACGGGGCGGGTGACGACGGCGGCGAGGTGCTCGCATCCGGCGGCGTCGGTGAGGACGGCGACAGCACCCCGTTCCAGGGCCTCCGCGGCGTATTCGGCGCCGTGCGCGCGGGCGCCCGGGAGTGCGGCGAACAGGTCGCCGGGCTGCACCCCCTGGGCCCGCAGGTCGACGCCGGTCACGAACACCGGGATGCCCGCGGCGGAGGTCGTGGCGCCCGGTGCGACGGTGCCGACGGTGGCGCCCACGGCGGCAGCGAGGTCGCGGAGCTGCGTCACCGGTGGATGCTCGGGTCTCAGGCCGCCTCCCGGCGGGGACGGGTCCGGACTCGACGGCACAGGCACCAGGCTCCTCTCGCTCCGCGGCAGTGTCTCCTGCCGTTCCTCTACTCCCGCGGCCGCGCTGTTCCCGAGCACCGGGGCTCGACCGCGGTGTCACGGTACCGACGTGTCAGGTTACCGACGGGCGGCGGTGCCGCCGACACGTGCTCGGCGATCGACCGCACCCGCGCGGCTCAGTCCACCTGCAGGATCAGCTTGCTGCCCGGGTCCGCCGACAGCGGCACGCCCTCGCGCTGCAGCAACCACGAGGCGATCGTGTGGAACAGCGGTGCGGCGGACTGCCCGCCGCTGCCGTCGGCGCTGCGGGTGGGCGCGTCGAGCATGATGCCGATCACGTAGCGGGGGCGGTCGGCGGGCGCGATCCCCGCGAAGGTGATCCAGTAGTTCGAGTTCGAGTAGCACTTGCATGCGGGGTCGACCTGCTGGGCGGTGCCGGTCTTGCCGGAGACCTGGTAGCCCTCGATCGCCGCCGGGGTGCCGGTGCCGCGCTGGTTCCCGGTGTCGTCCTGCACCACGGCGCGGAACATGTCGCGCACGGTGGCGGCGGTCTGCGGGCTGACCACCCGCACCGGGTCCGGCCGGGGTGTCTCGGTGCGGGTGCCGTCGGGTGCGACGACCGCCCGGACGACGCGCGGCGGGATTCGCTCGCCGTCGTTGGCGATGGCCTGGTAGATCCCTGCCATCTGGAGCAGCGTCATCGACAGGCCCTGCCCGATCGGCAGGTTGGCGAAGGTGCCGCCGGACCACTGCTCGCGACTCGGCACGCTGCCGGCGGACTCGCCCGGCAGGCCCACGTCGGTGCGCTGCCCGAGGCCGAACAGGCCGAGCATCTGCGCGAACCGGTCCTCACCGACCCGTTCCGCGAGCATCAGGGTCCCCACGTTGGAGGACTTCCCGAACACACCGGTGGCGGTGTAGGGCACGACGCCGTGGTCCCACGCGTCCTTGACGGTGACGCCGGCCATGCGGATCGTGCCGGGCACCTGCAGCACCTCGTCGGGGGTGGTGAGGCCGTCCTCGATCGCGGCGGCCGCGGTGACGATCTTGTTCACCGACCCCGGCTCGAAGGGGGTGCTGACGGCGGGATTCCCGAGTTCGGCGTCCTTCGGGTTGTTGCCGACCCCGATCGACGGGTCGAACGTGCCGTCGTTGGCCATGGCGACGACCTCGCCGGTCCGGGCGTCGAGCACGACGGCGGACGCGTTCTTCGCCCCGGACAGGTCCTTGGCGCGCTGCACCTGCTGCTGCACGTAGTACTGGACGTCGGAGTCGATGGTCAGTTCCACCGCGGAACCGTCGACGGCAGGTTGCTGATCGCGCCAGCTGCCGGGGATCACCGCGCCGTCGGAGCCCCGATCGTACGTCGAGGAGCCGTCGGTGCCGGCGAGCACGGAGTCCATGGAATCCTCGAGACCGAGGAGGCCGTGCCCGTCCCAGCCCGTCGCGCCGACGAGGTTGGCGGCGAGCGAGCCGCCGGGATACAGCCGGATGTCCTGACGCTCGAGACCGACCTTGTCGTACTCGTCGACGAGCGAGGTCGCCACGGCCGGATCGACGCCGCGCGCCAGATAGACGAAGGTCTCGTCGCTGCGCAGCTTGTCGAGGATCTCGTCCTCGGGGGCGGCCGCTCCGAGCGCCTCGTGGATCGCCTTCGCGAGACCCTCCAGATACGCGTCGGTCTCCGGCTGCGTCGGGTCCTCGGCGCGCGCCTCGTCCAGCTCTCGCCGGACGCGGACGGGCTGGAAGGTGAGCGCCTTCGCCTCCATCGTGTAGGCCAGCGGACTGCCGTTCCGGTCGGCGATGGTGCCGCGGGTGGCAGGCTCGACGAGCCGCGTCGTGCGCTGGCTGGCCGACTCGGCGGTCAGCTGCGGCGCCTGGACGACCTGAACCCACAGCAGTTGCACGGCCGCGACCCCGAGGGCCAGGAACATGACTGCGCGCCCGTACCGGTAGCGGAACCGGAACCCGGTGGTGTCCGCTCCGCCGGAGGCCTTGCGCGGGCGGGTGCGCCGGGCGGGCGCCGGCCGGCGGGAAGCAGCAGGGCGGCCGCGGACCGGCCGGGAAGACGGTGGGGTCCCTCGCCTCACCGGCGCCCGTCCTCGGCGTGCGTCGCAGGGGTCACGGGCACCAATTGTTCCGGCTGACCGGGCGCGGCCCCGGCATTGCCGGGCGACGGCGTGGCGTCCGGGGATGCCGGGGCAGGCTCCCCGGCCGGTACCGCCGCAGTAGCCCCGGCCGGCACCGCCGCAGTACCCCCGGGCGGCACCGCCGCCGCAGCCCCGGGCGGCACCGCCGCCGCAGCGGACGGCGCGGCGCCCGGGGTCGTCGCGGTGGGGGCCTCACCCGCGGCGCCGGCCGACGGCGCGGCGGCCCGGTCGGTGCCGGCGGACGGGGTCAGCGGCCGCGGGTTCTCGCTCCCCGCGCTACCCGCGAGCGGCGGAAGCTGGGCCCGGGTCCGGTCATCGGCCGCCGGGGGGTTCAGCGGCGCGGCCGGTGCCCCCTCGGCGGGGGCCGGGGTTCCCACCACGCGCACACCGCCGTCGTCGCCGACGACCAGGCGCGCGACCTCGCCGGTGGGGATCATGCCGAGCTTTGCAGCCTGCATCGCCAGCACCGGCGCCGAGTTGCCGGTTTCGACGTCGCGCTGCAGCACGGCGCGCTCCTGGATCAGGCGCTGGTTGTAGTCGCGTGCGGCGCTGAGCTGGTAGGAGTCCTCCGCGGCGCGCGTGGTCAGCAGCAGGGTTACGGCCATGCCGATGCCGAGGAGACCGATAATGGTGGCCACGAACGGAATTCGCGCCGCCACACTACCGCCGCGGCGAGCCGGTGCGGGAGTCGCCGTGTCCGGGGTCAGGTGCGCCGTGCGACGGCTGCGCCGCTGATACGCCCGCTGCGCAGCCGTGGATCGAGCCGGACGGCGAGCAGGTGCTGCCACCTGTACGGTCATCGGTTACCTCCTGGCGATTCGTTCCGCGGCACGCAGGCGCACGGGCGCCGAACGCGGATTGGCCTCGATCTCCTGCTCCGTCGCCCGTTCCGCCCCGCGGGTGAGCATCCGCAATTCGGGCCCGGTACCCGGAAGTTCCACCGGGAGCCCCTCCGGGCTCTTCGACTTCGTCAGCGGGGTGAGAATCTGCTTGACCACGCGGTCCTCGAGGGACTGGTACGACATGAACACCACCCGTCCCCCGACGGCGAGAGCGTCCAGGGCGTCCGGGATCGCGGCGCGCAGCGAGTCGAGTTCCCCGTTGACCTCGACCCGCAGCGCCTGGAACGTGCGCTTGGCGGGATGGCCGCCGGTGCGGCGGGACGCGGCCGGAATCGCCCGGTACAGCAGCTCCACCAGCTCCCCGCTCGTGCGCAGCGGCGTCTTCGCCCGCTGCCGCACGATCTCCGAGGCGATCTTCCCGGCGAACCGCTCCTCCCCGTAGGTGCTGAGTATGCGGGCGAGGTCGCCGTGGCTGTAGGTGTTGAGCACGTCGGCCGCGGTGACGCCCGTGGTGGGGTCCATGCGCATGTCCAGGGGTGCGTCGCGGGAGTAGGCGAAGCCGCGCTCGGCCTCGTCGAGCTGCATCGAGGACACGCCGAGGTCGAACAGGATCGCATGCACGGAGCCGACCCGATCCAGCCCGCACGAGGCGAGGGCGTCGGCGATGCCGTCGTAGCGGGTGTGCACGAACTGCGTGCGGTCGGCGAACGGCGCGAGCCGCCGGCGGGCGACGGCGAGGGCCTCGGGGTCGCGATCGAGCCCGATCAGGCGCACACCCGGATAGGTCCGCAGGAAGTGCTCGGAGTGTCCGCCGAGACCGAGGGTGGCGTCCACATAGATCGCGCCCGGGCCGGCGGCATCGATGGCGGGGCCGAGCAGTTCGTCGGCGCGGCCGAGCAGGACGGGGATGTGACCGAAGCTCTCCGGACTCCCGGCCTCCGGAACTGCCGCCGCGTCCTGACCCTCCGCCATTCTTCCTCCGGTTGTCCTGCTCGGTTCGTGGGCGATCGGATCGTGGCTTCGGTCGGGGGGTTCGCAGTCACGCCTCCGGATACGACCGCGGCGAATGCATCGAGGTCTCTGTCCGAACTGGAAACCTGGCGTTGGGGAAGTACGTCAGGGTTCCGTTTCACGAACCTGGCACTGGGGAAGTGTGTCAGGGTCGCTGTCGGGCAGAGGCCTCGCGGCACTCGCCGCGGTGGCACTGCGGTCGCTGCTGCGGTTCCGGTCACAGAATGTCGTGCAGGGCCTCGTCTCTCGCTTCCGAAAACTCTTCCTCGTGCTCGGCGAGGTATTGCTCCCACGCCGCCGCGTCCCAGATCTCCAGGTGTTTGACGGCACCGATCACGACGCAGTCCTTCGTGAGCCCCGCGTACTTGCGGTGGGCGGCGGACAGGGTGATCCGGCCCTGCGCATCGGGACGCTGCTCGTCGGTTCCCGCCGCCAGGCTCCGGAGGAACGCCCGGGCCTGCGGATTGCTCCGCGAGGCCGCGGCGGCGCGCTCGGCCAGGGCGGCGAACTCGTCGCGCGGAAAGACGGAAAGGCTGTGGTCCTGACCCTTCGTGATCATCAACCCTCCCGCCAGTTCGTCTCGGTACTTCGCGGGCAGCGTGAGCCGCCCCTTGTCGTCCAGCTTGGGTGTGTGGGTACCGAGGAACACTCGACACCCCCCGCCACGCCCCGGCCGGACCCTGCCTACTACCCGACGGAGGAACCCCTCCGCCGCGACCCACACTACCCCACTTTCCCCCACGTTCAACCGCTTACGCGCCCGCGCGCGGCGCCGTTTTTCGACTGTGCGCAGTTCACGGCGGGTGGGGCGGAGTGGGCGACGACGCACGGCGCGGGCAGCGTCGCGACGCGCGGACCGAGACGCGGGCGCGGGACAGCGAACCCGGACGCGGGAAACACGCTGGTCGGCTCCGTCGCCTCCGCTGCGCGCCGGTCCCGGGAGCCGGAGTGGGCGGAAGTGGGGTACGAACGTGGGGGACGGTGGGGCGCCCGGCGCCGCGGCCGCCGCTCGTCCGGGAACGACGAACGGCGCGTCCCGTGGCGGGACGCGCCGTTCGTGAGAACTCGCGTGGAAGTACTGTCGCGCTACTCCTGCTCGAAACGCCGGCGGAAGCGGTCCTCCATCCTCTTGCTGAACCCTCCACCGGACTTGCGGCCGCCGCGGGACCTACCATCCCCGGCACCGCGGCTTGCCCCGCGGGGACCGTCACCGACGCCTGGACCGCGCTTGCCTCCGAGGAGGAGCAGGACCCCCGCGCCGAACATGACGATGAATCCGACGAGACTGATGATCGGGAACCCACCCGGCTTCACCGGGAGGGCGACGCCCGCGATCAACAACGCCAAACCCAGTGCGAACAACGCGCCGGCCTGGAGCCGACGCCGACTGGACGCCATCCCCATCCGGCTTCCCCGGACGGTAGAGGCGAACTTGGGATCCTCAGCATAGAGCGCGCTCTCGATCTGTTCGAGCATGCGCTGCTCGTGCTCGGAGAGTGGCACGGTACCTCCCCCGGCACTAAAACGGTGGCCGCCGGATCTGCGGTCCAGATCGACGGGGGGCCGACTTTGACGGCCGCCTGGCTCAATAATACGAGTACATCCCGGCGGGGACCACCAACTGGGGATTCGAGTTCGATCACGGTTCCGAAGGTCCTGCGTATGACGGACCGACGACCCTGGCCCGGGCCGTCGAACGACCCGGGCTGCCCCCTGCACCGATCATGCGCTGCGCCGGTCGTCCCCCGACCTCGAATTCCCGGACGCCGACGGGTCGTCCGCGCCCGTCAGGTAGTCCTCCACCTCGTGGAGAAAGCGGCCCACCTCGTCGTAGAAGCGGCTCGCCTCGTCGGCGGGCACGGAACGCGTGACCCCCGCCTCGATCGCCGCGCGGGTGTCCGAACGATCGGCGAAGAAGTCCGCCCAGGCGGCGAACTCCGGCTCCGCGCGGGCCATGAGCACCCAGGCGTTGCGGGTGCGGGGACGCCGCGCCGGCCGCACCGCCCGCAACTCGGCGCCCGCGAGCACGGCGCCGGCACCGCGCAGGGCGGCGAGATAGGCCAGGTGGAATCGCTCGGACGGTTCCGGAGTGCCGGCGGCCGCCGAGAGCAGCTCGTCGGCACGGTCGAGCAATGTCGCGGCGCGCGACGACACCGGGCGGGCGGCGCAGTCCGATCGGCCGACGGCCCGCGGGCCGGTCGCACCCGACTGTGCGGTTCGTGACGTGACCATCACTCCGAACACCTCCTGCACCCCGCCGGGGCACCGGCCGGGTCACGGCCCCGGCGATCCGGCGATGTTCGCTTCCCTCGAACATCGCCGGATCCCCGGTATCGAACATCCGTTCGACGTATTCAATATAGCTGCACCTACCGACACGTCGTCAAGGGAAGGCGGTCCAGTCCCCGTCATGAGTACGGATGCGACCCCGCGGGGCGCGGCGCCGATCCTCGTCGATCTGTCCGCTGCCGAGTTCCGCGCGCGACTGCCCGAGGTGCTGCCCATCTACGTGGCCGCCATGCGATACCCGCGCGGCACCGAGTACCACCGCGCGCCCATGTGGTCCGAGCACTCCGCCCGGCCGGGATGGAAAGCTGTCGCGGCGGCACTGCCGGACGAACCGTCGAGGCTCGTCGCGATCGCCTACGGCTATCGCGGGTCGCCGCACCAGTGGTGGAATCAGCAGGTGCGGACCGGGATGCGCCACGCCGGCTACCCCCCGGAGACGATCGACGCCGTCCTCGGCGACTACTTCGAGCTGACCGAACTGCACGTGCGGCCGGACGCCCAGGGTCACCGCATCGGGGAGGCGCTCCTGCGCCGGTTGCTGAGCGACCGCCCCGAGCGCACGGTCCTGCTGTCCACTCCCGAGATCGCCGGCGAGGACAACCGGGCCTGGCGGCTGTACCGGCGATTCGGGTTCCGCGACGTCGTCCGGCAGTTCCGGTTCACCGGGGACGCCCGCCCCTTCGCCGTCCTGGGACGGGACCTTCCGCTCGAAGGTCCGTAGCGTGGGCGGGGTGATCGATGCCGTCGTCGTGGGTTCCGGGCACAACGCCCTGGTGAGCGCGTGCTATCTGGCCCGTGCCGGCTGGTCGGTGGAGGTGCTCGAGAAGGACACCGTGCTCGGCGGCGCCGTGTCGACCGTGGAACGCTTCCCGGGCCACGCCGTCGACCGCGGCTCGTCGGCCCACGTCATGATCCGGCACACCGGCATCGTCGAGGAACTCGAGCTCGCCGCCCACGGCCTGCGCTACGTCGACTGCGACCCGTGGGCGTTCGCGCCCGCCCCCGTGGGCAGCGACCGTCCGGGCATCGTCTTCCATCGTGATCTCGACCGCACCTGCCGATCCGTCGAGGCCGCATGCGGAGCGCGCGAGGCCGACGCCTACCGCCGCTTCGTGACGGTGTGGGGTCCGCGCAGCGCCCGGGTGATGCGCTCGTTCTCGGTGCCGCCGACCGGCCGGCACCTGCTGTCGTCCTTCTGGGGCCTCGACACCGGCAGTGGCGGCAGCGACCTCTCCCGGCAGTTCCTCACCACCGGCGACGCCCTGCTCGACGAGTACTTCGACGACGAGCCGCTCAAGGCCGCCCTCGCCTGGTTCGGTGCCCAGTCCGGCCCCCCGATGTCCGAACCCGGCACCGCCCCCATGGTCGGCTTCGCCGCGCTGATGCACACGCTGCCGCCCGGCCGCGCCGTCGGCGGAAGCGGCGCGCTGACCCGGGCCCTGGCCGCCCGCCTCGCGGTCGACGGCGGCGTCGTCACCCTCGGCGATGCCGCCGCCGAGATCCGCCGGGCCGGGGACGGCTGGGCGGTACGTACCGACTCGGGACGCACCGTCACCGCGCGCACCGTGATCGCCGGCTGCCACGTGCTGACCACGTTCGATCTGCTCGAACGCGGCGGATTCGACCGCGCCCGCCTGAACGCATGGCGGCGCCGGATCCGCGTCGGCCCCGGCATCGGCATGGTGCTGCGCCTGGCGACCGACGCGCTGCCGCGGTACCCCAGCGGTCCCGCCGACGAGTCCGACGCCGTGCGGGGCCTGCAACTGCTCGTCGAGGACCGCGCCCGGCTCCGGCTCGCGCACGGCGCGGCACTGGCGGGGGAACTACCGCCGCGGCCGGCCGTGCTGGCCATGAGTTTCACGGCGATCGATCCGTCGATCGCACCGCCCGGCGAACACCAGGTGACCCTGTGGTCGCAGTGGCACCCGTACCGGCTCTCCGGTGGCCGGCGGTGGCCCGCACTGGCCGAGTCGGAGGCGGATCGGATCGTCGCCGAGATAGAGCGCTTCGCCCCCGGCTTCGCCGGTTCCGTCCGGCACCGGCACATCCAGACCCCGCACGAGATCGAACGCGAACTGGGCCTGATCGGCGGCAACGTCATGCATGTGGAGATGTCGCTGGACCAGATGTTCATGTGGCGGCCGCTGCCGGAGCTGTCCGGGCACCGGGTGCCGGGTGCCGACGGGCTCTATCTGACCGGCGCGTCCACCCATCCCGGGGGCGGGGTCTCCGGCGCGAGCGGGCGCAACGCCGCGCAGCGCGCGCTCGCCGACGCCGGGGGTGGCCCCCTGCGCCGGGTGCTGGGGCGGTGGCGGCGATGAATCGCCTGCCCGCCGTTCTCGCCGGCGGCGCGATCGCCGCGCAGATCGCCTATCCGCTGACCACCGGCCAGGCCCGCGACGTCGTCACCGTCGCGGTGGTCACCCTCCTCGCGGCCGCCGGGCTCGCGCACGCTGCGGCGCGGCGCGGCCTCGCCTGGACCGCCGGGTTCTTCGTGATCACGGCGGGTGTCGGCTTCGCCTCCGAGGTCGTGGGGACCGCCACCGGATACCCGTACGGCTGCTACGCGTACGCCACCGACCGGCTGGGTCCCGCCCTGTTCGACGTGCCCCTCGTGGTGCCGCTCGCCTGGACCGCGGGGATGTACCCGGTCTGGTACGTGGCCTCGCTGCTCGCCCGCGGCGGGATGCCGTGGCCGGGCGGGAACCGCGAGCGGGTGACCCGTATCGCGCTCACCACGGTGGGGATGGTCGGCTGGGACCTGTACCTCGACCCGCAGATGGTGTCCGACGGACAGTGGAGCTGGTGCAACGGCGGCGGCCTGCCGGGCATCGAGCAGATCCCACTCACCAATTATCTCGGCTGGGTCCTCGTCGCCACGCTGATGGCGGTGGGGCTGGACCTGCTCGACCGGACCGGCCGGGTACACCCGGGCAACGACACCGTGCCGCTGGTGCTGTTCCTGTGGACGTGGCTCGGGTCTGCGCTCGCCCACGGCGTGCTCCTGAGCGCCCCGGAGCTGCGGTACTCGGCCGTCTACGGCTTCGCGGTCATGAGCGTGCTCGGCGTCCCGCTGCTGTGGTCGCTGCGGCGACGCGCCGGGGCAGGGGCTCGCGTCTGACACGTCCCCGCGCTCCTGGCACGATGGCGCTGTGCGCCTGCCCACCTCGCCCCGCTCCCGCCGACGGACCCTCTCGGCGGCGCTCCTGCTCCTGCTCGTCCCCGTGCTCGCCGGCTGCCTGCGGGTGCAGGCGACGATGGGGGTCTCGGCCGACGACCGCGTCTCCGGCCAGATCGTCGCCGCGACCATTCCCGCCGACGAGAACGACAAGGGACCGCAGCTGGTGGCCCCGGACTCGCTCGCCGACCGGGTCCGCGTGCAGGAGTACGACCAGGACGGGTACGTCGGCAGCCAGGTGTTCTTCAGCGATCTGAGCTTCGGCGACGTCCAACAGCTCGGGTCGATGTCCGACCAGACCTCGGGCACCTTCCAGCTCGCGCTGCAGCGCGCCGGAGACCTGGTGAGCGTCAACGGCAAGGTCGATCTCGAGTCGGTGCCCGTGCAGGGCACCGACGTCCAGATCACGATCGCGTTCCCGGCGCGGGTGGCCACGACCAACGGCACCCGTGAATCCGACTCGATCGTCACGTGGAAGCTGCCGGCCGGTGAGGTGAGCACGTTGCGCGCCGAGGTCCGCTACGCCGACCCGAACACCCGGGGATTCGCCGGCTGGGCGGGAATCGTCGCCGGCGTCACGACAGGCGTCGCCGCGATCATCGGGGTCCTCGCCTGGATGAACCGCAACCCCGCTCCCCCGCGGCAGCGCACACGCGGCGACGCGACGGCGTCCTAGGGCGATGCGGGCGCTGGTCGGGGTCGTCCGCGCCGGGGCGGCCGCCGCGACGCTGGGAGCTGCCGTCGCCGTCGTCAATCGCCTCACCCTGCCCCGGCTCGTCCCGGGTGGTGTGGTCGAGGAAGCGGTGACCGTGATCGTTCCGGCCCGCAACGAGGCCCGGCGCCTGCCGGATCTCGTCGCGGATCTGCGGGCCCAGCGGGGTCTGCGCCGGCTACGGGTGGTGATCTTCGACGACGACTCGGCCGACGGCACCGCCGAGGCGGCCCGGCTGGCGGCCGGGGACGATCCCCACGTCACGGTGATCCGCTCGACCGCGCCGCCGCCGCCCGGCTGGACGGGCAAGGCCGCGGCGTGCGCCCGCGCGTACGCGGCCACCGATCCGTCCGGCGTGGTCGTCTTCGTCGACGCGGACGTGCGGTTGGAGCCGGGCGCGGTGGCGGCAGCGGTGACGCTGCTGCGGGACCGGCGGGCCGACCTGCTCACCCCGTGGCCCTTCCAGCGGGCCGGCTCCGCCGCCGAACAGCTCGTGCAGCCGCTGCTGTTCTGGTCCTGGTTCGCGACGCTGCCGGTCGCGGTGTCCCACCGCTCGCGCCGGCCGTCGACCGCGGTCTCGTGCGGCCAGTTCCTGGTGTTCGACGCGCCGGCGTATGCCGCTGTCGGCGGGCACGTCGCGGTCGCGTCCAGTCCCACCGAGGACCTCGACCTCGCCCGGGCACTGCGCCGGGCCGGCCGGCGCACGATGGTGGCTGCGGCCGGCGACGTCGCGTCCTGCCGGATGTACGAGGGCGCTGCGCCGCTGCGGGCCGGGTACACGCGCTGGCTGTGGTCGGCGTTCGGCCCGCCCGCCGGATCCGCTGCGGTGCTCGTCGCCGCGGCGGCGACCTACGTGCTGCCTCCCGCGGCGGCTCTCCTCGGCCGCGGACCGGTCCGCGGCTGGGGGGTGGTCGGCACCGCCGCGGCGGTCGTCTCCCGGACCCTGGCCCGTGCGACCGAACGCGGCGGTGAGCCCGGCCCGTCCGACGTGGCGGCCGCACTCACCCACCCGTTCGCGGTGTGCGGGTTCGCGGCGCTGACGATCGACTCGCTCCGCGCGCGCCGCGCCGGCCGGCTCGGCTGGAAGGACAGGCCGCTGCCCTGACCGCTCGATCAGACCGCCGTCGGCACCGCGATGCCCAGGCGGGCCAGCACCTCGCGGGTGGCCCGGGCGAAATTCAGGGTGATGAAGTGCAGGCAGGGCGCACCCTCGGCGATGAGCCGCTCGGCCATCTCGGTGGCGACGTCGATGCCCACCTCGCGCACGGCGGCGCGATCCTCCTCCGGGCCGTTCCCGGCGGCCCGGACGAGGCGCTCCTCGAGCGCGGCCGGCAGCCTCGACCCGGAGAGTTCGAGGCTGCGCCGCGCGGTACGCAGCGACGTGATCGGCATGATCTCCGGAATGATCGGCTTGGCGCCCTGCTCCGGGTCGTAGGCCACGACCCGGTCCCGCAGCCGCAGATAGTCCTCGACGTCGAAGAACATCTGGGTGATCGAGTACTCGGCGCCGGCGCGCAGCTTGTGGACCAGGTACCGCGTGTCGTGCTCGAGGTCCGGGGAGCGGTGGTGCCCCTCGGGGAACGACGCCACCCCGACGTGGAAGTCACCGAGGTCGCGGACCAGCCGAACGAGTTCCTCGGCGTACTCGAGGCCCTCCGGATGCCTGGTCCATTCTCCCAGCGGGTTGCCCGGCGGGTCGCCGCGCAACGCCAGGATGTTGGTGATGCCGCGATCGGCGTATGCGCCGACCATGGCGCGCAGTTCGTCGATGCTGTGCCCGACGGCGGTCAGGTGCGCCACCGGCAGGAGCGTGGTTTCCTGCGCCAGCTGACCGGTGACCCGGACGGTGCGGTCGCGGGTGGAACCGCCCGCTCCGTACGTCATCGACACGAAGGCCGGGCCGAGGCGCTCGAACTCGCGCACGGCGCGCCACAGGCGCGCCTCCGCGTCGGCGTCGCGCGGCGGGGAGAACTCCACCGAGAACGGGATCCGTGCGCCTCGGGGCGCACGGAATCGGTCCACCACCGACGGCGTACGGGATTCTCCGCCGCCGTCCGGCCCGCTGTCGGAATCGAAAGTCACCCGACCAGCATAGGGGCACGTCGGAGCGGGCCGAACCGGGGCAAGCCCCTCGACCGCCGGATAGGGTGGGCTCGGGTGTGCCCAGCGCCTTTCGGGCTCGATCCGTGGCCGCACCCACCGTCGCCCGACGGGCCCGTCCACACACGACCAGGAGGACGCCCTGTTCACCGGATCCGAACCCGTGCCCGCCGCCTTGTTCCCCGATCTCGTCGAGGGCGCCCTGCGCGACTTCTTCGTCTCCCGGATCGAACTCGTGGAGCCGATCGGCGGCGGCTACCCCGAGGCCGTCACGGCACTCGAATCGTTCGTGCTGCGAGGCGGCAAGCGGGTACGCCCGGCGTTCGCGTGGAACGGCTGGCTCGGGGCCGGCGGCGACCCGTCGGGGCTCGACGCGCCCGCGGTGCTGCGGGTCTGCTCCGCACTCGAACTGGTACAGGCCTGCGCCCTGGTGCACGACGACATCATCGACGCGTCCACCACCCGGCGCGGCTTCCCGACCGTGCACGTCGAGTTCGCCGACCGGCACCGCGCGTCGGGCTGGCGCGGCCGGCCCGAGCAGTTCGGTGCCGCCGTGGCCATCCTCCTCGGCGATCTCGCTCTGGCCTGGGCCGACGACATGGTCCGGGAGGCGGGACTGGAGCCGGCCGCGACCGCGCGGATCGCACCGGTGTGGTCGGCGATGCGCACGGAGGTCCTCGGCGGGCAGTTCCTCGACATCGCCGGAGAGGTGTCGGCCGACGAGTCCGTCCCCGCGGCGATGCGGGTCAACCGGTACAAGACCGCCGCGTACACGATCGAACGGCCGCTGCACCTCGGCGCGGCCCTCGCCGGGGCCGACGACGCGCTGATCACCGCCTACCGGGAATTCGGCACCGACATCGGGCTCGCCTTCCAGCTTCGCGACGATCTGCTCGGGGTGTTCGGGGATCCGGAGGTCACCGGCAAGCCGTCCGGCGACGACCTGCGCTCGGGCAAGCGAACGGTGCTGTATGCGCTGGCCCTGGAATCCGCCGACGCCCGTGACCCCGGCGCCGCGCGGTTGCTGCGCGAGAGTATCGGCTCGGACCTGTCCGACGCGGACGTGGAGAGGCTGCGGACGGTCATCATCGAGCTCGGGGCCGTGGAGCGGGTGGAACGCCGCATCGCCGCGCTCACCGACACCGCGCTGGCGACCCTCGACGCCTCGGGCGCGACGGACGAAGGCAAAGCCCGCCTGCGGGCGGCGGCGCTCCACGCGACGCGGCGGGCCGCGTGATGCGCACCGTGACCGGCGCGGAGCGGGTCGTCGTCGTCGGGGCCGGACTGGCCGGGCTCTCGACCGCGCTGTACCTGCTCGGTGCGGGCCGCAAGGTGACCGTCCTCGAGCGCGAGGCGACCGTCGGCGGGCGGGTGGGTGTGCACGCCGGGCCCGGATACGAGATCGACAACGGGGCCACGGTGCTCACCATGCCGGAGCTCATCGCGGACGCCCTGGCGGCGGTCGGCGCGGACTTCGAGTCCGTCACCCCGGCGGTGCGGCTGCGACGGCTCGCCCCCGCGTACCACGCCCGGTTCGCCGACGGCACGACCCTGGACGTGCACACCGATCCGGACGCGATGGTCGCCGAGGTCACCCGGGTGTGCGGCGCCGAGGAAGCGCAGCGCTACCTGCGGCTGCGCTCCTGGCTCGCCGAGATCTTCGACGCCGAATTCGACCGGTTCATGGCCGCGAACTTCGACTCCCCCCTCGACCTGGTCGCCTCCCCCGCGGCGGCGCGCGACCTGGCGACGTTGCTCCGCCTGGGCGGGTTCGGCCGGCTCGGGGCGCAGGTGAACCGCCGGATCACCGACCCGCGGCTGCGCCGGGTGTTCACCTTCCAGGCGCTGTACGCGGGCGTCGCGCCCGCGCGGGCCCTGGCGGTGTACGGCGCCATCGCCCACATGGACACCTCCCTCGGTGTGTACGCGGTGGAGGGCGGCATGCGGGTGCTGGCCCGCGCCATGGCCGACGCGATCGTCGCCGCCGGCGGCGACCTGCGCCTCGGCACCGAGGTCACGGGCCTCGACTTCGACGGCCGGACGGCCACCGCCGTCCGCACCGCCTCGGGCGAACGCGTCCCGTGCGACGCCGTGGTGCTGAGCCCGGATCTTCCCGTCGTGGACACGCTGCTGCCCCCACGCCGGCGACGACGCGTGCTCGCGTCGCCGTCGGCCGTGGTGCTGCACGGAAGCGTGCCGTCCGCCGTCGCCGCGCAGTGGCCCGCCACGCACCACCACACCATCGACTTCGGTGCGTCGTGGGAGGAGACGTTCGCCGAGATCAGCGCGGGCCGGGGCCGCGGCCGGCTGATGAGCGACCCCTCGCTGCTGATCACCCGGCCGGCGCTGAGCGACCCGGGTCAGAGGTTCCTCCGCGACGGCGTGTCGCACGAGCCGCTGTCGGTGCTCGCGCCCTGCCCCAATCTGGACAGCGCCCCGTACGACTGGTCCGCTCTGGCCGACCCCTACGCGGCAGAGCTCCTCACCGTCCTCGGCCGGCGTGGATACGGCGCCGTCGCCGACGAGTTCCGCATCGACCACATCGACACCCCGGCCACTTGGCAGGCCAGGGGCATGCTTGCGGGCAGCCCGTTCTCCGGGGCACACGTCTTCCGGCAGACCGGACCCTTCCGGCGACGGAACCTGGATCCGCGCCACCCCAACGTCGTGCTCGCGGGATCCGGAACCGTGCCGGGCGTGGGCGTGCCGACGGTCGTGCTGTCGGGCCGGCTCGCCGCCGAGCGGCTCGGCGTCCGCGCCGCGCGGTGAGCGGTGGACCGCCGGCGGCCGCGGCTGAACTAAACTGTCACCTCGTTCACCTGTCCGCCCGCGCCGCGCCCGGGCCCCGCACCGTCCACGACTTCCCGGGGGAGGAACTCGCAACCATGTCGTCCCCTGCCCCTTCCGACGCTGCACCACAGCATCCGTCGAAACCGCAGCCTCCGTCGGAATCGCAGCCGCCCGCCTCGCCGCCCGTGCGGAGCAGACCCGGCGACTTCCTGCGAAGCCCGGCCGGCAACGCCGGCCTGCTGGGTGCGCTCGGCGCCGCATTCGTCACGTTCGGTGGCTTCGGTGCGGGCAGCGTCCGGCGGGAGGACCCGCTGCTCGAGGACCTGTACCTGTCCTGGTTGCGGTTCGGGCACGGCCTGCTGCTCTCGACGATCCTGATCTGGGCCGGCGTCCTGTTGATGATCGCCGCCTGGGTGCGGCTGGGCCGGAGCACCCTCGCCGGGCACGTGACGCTGCGCGAGCTGTGGACGGTGCTGCCCATGTGGGTGGCGCCGCTGCTGGTGGCCTCGCCGATGTTCAGCCGCGACGCCTACTCCTATCTCGCCCAGGGGGCGATGCTCCGCGACGGCTTCGACCCCTACCTCGACGGTCCGGTCGTCAACCCGGGCGTCCTGCTGGACAACGTGAGCAACGTGTGGAAGACGACCACCACCCCGTACGGTCCGGTGCATCTGCTGCTCGGTGCCGGCATCACGTCGCTGACGGGGGACGACGTCGTCACCGGCACCTGGTTGCTGCGACTGACGATGCTGCCGGGACTGGTGCTCACCGCGTGGGCGGTGCCGAAGCTGGCGCGCCGGCTCGGCGGCAACCCCCGCATCGCCCTCTGGCTGGCAGTGCTCAACCCGCTGATCCTGATTCATCTCATCGGCGGTGTCCACAACGAGATGCTGATGGTCGGTTTCATGATCGCCGGCATCGTGCTCGTGCTGGAGGGCCGGCACGTCGGCGGCATCGCACTCGTGTCCGTCGGTGCGGCCGTCAAGGCGTCGGCGGGCATCGCCCTGCCGTTCCTGGTGTGGATCTGGATTCTGCACGAACGTGACCGCGCCCGGGCGCAGGGCCGCGAACCGGCCGCTCCGATCGTGCTGTTCGTGAAGACCGCAGGCGCGGGGCTGCTGGTGTTCGCGGCCGTGTTCGGAGCGGCTTCGGCGCTCGCAGGCGTCGGTATCGGCTGGCTGACGGCCCTGTCCGGCTCCTCGAAGATCATCAACTGGCTGTCGCTGCCGACGATCATGGCGCACGCGGTCACGTGGTTCACGCCCTGGCAGCTGGGGTCCATCCTCGACGTCACCCGCATGCTCTGCGCCGTGGCCCTGGGGGTGATCATGGTGGTGACGTGGTGGCGGTTCCGGCACACCGAGCGCGACGCCGTGCTCGGGATCGTGATCACGCTGACCGCGATCACGGTGCTCTCGCCGGCCGCCCTGCCGTGGTACTACTCGTGGCCGCTCGCGGTGGCCGCGGGCTTCGCCCTGTCGACGACCACGTTGGCAGTGCTCGTAGGCCTGTCCAGCTGGCTGATGTTGATCTTCAATCCCGACGGCTCGATCGGCATGTACAACCTTGCCCACGTGATCCTGGCGATCGTCATCTCGGTGATCGCCGCCGTGTCGCTTCGCACCGTCGACCCGCTGCGGCTGCGCGCGCGGCGCGAGCCGCCGATCACCGCCGTCTCCCTGGATCCGAGGTGACCGTGACCGAGACCGACGCGGGATTCCGCTACTGCGAGGAGCTGGCGGCCACGCACGGCCGGACGTACTACCTCGCCACCCGCCTCCTGCCCCGCCCGCGACGGTCGGCGGTCCACGCCCTCTACGGGTTCGCCCGCCTCGTCGACGACATCGTCGACGTGACCGCGGTCGACGACCCGGCCGGCGCGGCGCTGCAGGTGACCGCGACGGAGCGCCGGCTGCACGCCGCGCTCGCCGGTGATCCCGGACCGGCGGACGCCACCGGGTTGGTGGTCGGGGCGCTGGCCGAGACGATCCGGCGCTACGACCTGCCGCTGGACTACTTCGAGGCGTTCGTCCGGTCGATGCGCATGGACATTCCCGGCACGCCCGAGTTCCGGGCCCGCTACGACGACATGCCGCAACTGCGGGAGTACATGTACGGCTCCGCGGCGGTCATCGGGCTGCAGTTGCTGCCGGTGTTCGACGTGGCCGACATCGACGCCGCCGCACCCTACGCCGCGGCGCTCGGGGAAGCCTTCCAGCTCACGAACTTCATCCGCGACGTGGGTGAGGACCTCGATCGGGGGCGCACCTACCTGCCGGCCGACACCTGGGCCGCGTTCGGGGTGGACGTCGCACTGCTCGAGCACGGCCGACGCACCGGCGGGAGCCCGGATCCGCGGGTGCGCCGGGCCCTGGCCCACTTCGTGGCGCTGACGCGCGCGGAGTACCGCCGCGCCGAGCCCGGTCTGGCGCTGCTGCCGGACCGGATCCGGCCCGGCATCCGCACCGCCTTCGAGCTGTACGGAGGAATCCTCGACGAGGTCGAGCGCAGCGGGTACCGCGTCCTCGACGTGCGCGCCGTGGTCCCCACGCGGCGCCGTGCGCGGGTCGCGCTGACACAGCTGGCCCGCCTGCGCTGAGCCGCCGGAGTCAGAAACCGAGCGCCTGCGCCCGGCGCATGACCTCCCGCCTCGCGTGGGTGTGCATCGCCGCCGCCGGGGAGCCGCCCGCGAGCGTGTCGTCCTCCCGGAACATCCAGTTCAGGATCTCGTCGTCCCGGAATCCCCCGTCGTGCAGCACCGCGATGAGACCGGGGATGCCCGTGAGGATCCGACCGTCGTCGTCGAAGAACGCCGCCGGCACGGCCAGCACGCCGTCCCGCTTGATCGCCAGCAGCTGGCGGTCGCGCAGCAGCTGGTGGACCCGGGTGATCACCAGGCCGAGCTGCTTCGCCACGTCGACCAGTTGCAGCACGGGTACGGAGCGGTCGAGGACGTCTTCGCTGTAAGGGATAGCACTCACGCCGCTAACGTTATCGGGTTCGCGGCGGCTGCCACGACGGGCCGTCGGGTGATCACCGCGGCGAGCCGCGCAGTGTCACCGCGGCGAGCCGCGCACGTGTAACCGGGTGGTTCGTGCGCTGGCTACGATCGACAGAGGCGAACCCGGCGGCCCGACCCGTCGCACGCCGCACCTACGCAGGAATCGACGGCATGAACACGGGGGTACACCGGGTGAGCTCTGGAGGCGACCGCCTGATCGGCACGGTGCTCGAACGGCGCTACCGCATCGAGGCACCGATCGCCCGTGGCGGCATGTCCACCGTGTACCGCGGCACGGACCTGCGGCTCGACCGTCCGGTAGCCGTGAAGGTCATGGATCCGCAGTTCGCGGCCGATCCTCAGTTCCTTGCGCGGTTCGAGTTCGAGGCGCGGTCGGTGGCCCGGTTGACCCATCCGGGTCTGGTGGCGGTGTACGACCAGGGGCAGGACGGGGACCATGTCTTCCTGGTGATGGAACTCGTCGAGGGCGGCACGCTGCGCGAACTGCTGCGCGAACGGGGCCCGATGCCACCACACGCGGCGGCCGCCGTCGCGGCGCCGGTGCTGGGGGCGCTGGCGGTGGCGCACCGCGCCGGCCTGGTGCACCGCGACGTCAAGCCGGAGAATGTGCTGATCTCCGACGCCGGGGAGGTGAAGATCGCCGACTTCGGGCTCGTGCGCGCCGTCGCCGCGGCGACGACGACGTCGCGCAGCGTCATCCTGGGTACCGCCGCCTATCTGTCGCCGGAGCAGGTGACCACGGGCACCGCCGACGCGCGCAGCGACGTGTACGCGACCGGGATCCTGCTGTTCGAGATGCTCACCGGGCGCACCCCGTTCACCGGCGACACGTCGCTCTCGGTGGCCTATCAGCGGGTCGACAGGGATGTCCCGGACCCCGGTTCCCTCATCGACGGGGTCCCGGAGCAGTTCGACGAACTGGTCCGGCACGCCACCGAGCGGGAGCCGGGTGAGCGGTTCCCGGACGCCGCGGCGATGGCCGCTGCGCTGAGCGAGGTCTGCGATGTCCTGGCGCTGCCCCGCTACCGGGTGCCCGCACCGCGACGGTCCGCGCAGCATCTTTCGGCCGTCGCGGAACCGGCGACGGCCGCGGTGGATCCTGCGCCGCCGACGGTGGCGGTGCGCGCCGCGGCCCCACCCTCGCGGCCGCTGCCCCCGCCCGCGATGCCGCCCGGACCGGCGGCCCAGCTCGCCCCCGTGGGCCCGCAGCACACGAAGGTCGTGACCCAGCAGCACCCGCGTGCCGAGTTGTCGGGGCCGCAGGCCGAGCCTGCCCGGGTCCCGGTCGCCGATTTCGCCGCCGAGCGCCGACGTAACCGGCGGACGACGCTGCTGTGGCTGCTGGCGATCCTGGTGCTGGCCCTGGCCGTCGGTTTCGGCGGATGGTGGCTCGGGTCCGGACGGATGACCACCGTGCCCAGCGTGCTCGGAGCCGATCGGGACACCGCGCTCGCGGCGCTGCAGGCGGCCGAGGTGACTCCCGAGGTGCAGGGCGAGTACTCCGACGACGCCTCGGTCGACACCGTGCTCGGTACCGACCCGGAGGCGGGCAGCCGGGTCGCCCGGGGTGACGAGGTGGTGCTGCTCGTCTCGCTGGGCCGGCCGACCGTGCCCACCATCGTCGGGGGCGGCGACCGCGACGTGGTGGAGCAGGAACTGCGCAACCGGACCCTCGTCCCCGTGGACGGCGGCACCGCCTACAGCACGGCCGTCGAGGAGGGCGGGGTCGCGGCCCTCGATCCGGCGCCCGGCACGGTCCTGCCGGTGGGAGCGGAAGTCAAGGTGATCGTCAGCAAGGGATCACCGCCGGTGGATGTGCCCGACGTCGCGGGCCGCACGGTCGACGAGGCCCGGCGGGCCCTGGACACGGTCGGCCTCACGGTGCGCGAGACGCGGGAGGTGTTCGACGCGGAGGTCGACGCGGGACGGGTGGCGGGCACCGACCCGGCGGTCGGGAACCGGATCAACGCCGGCGGCAGCGTCACGCTGCTGGTGTCGAACGCGGTGAAGGTGCCCTCGCTGCTGGGCCGCACGGTCGCCGCGGCACGCGACGAGCTCGGCCGGCTGGGGCTGGACGTGGAGGTGCGCCAGTTCGCGGGCTCCGACCGTTCGGTGGTGATCGGTCAGAGCCCGGGCGCGGGCGACCGGGTCGAGCCGGGCGGCACGGTGACTCTCACCGCACTGCCCTGAGGCCCCTGACGACCCGGAAGGCCCCGGGACCCGGCCGCTCCGCGGAGGGTCAGCCGCGGAGCATCTCCGCGACCAGGAACGCCAGCTCGAGCGACTGCTGGGTGTTCAGGCGCGGGTCGCACGCGGTCTCGTAACGGCCGTGCAGGTCGATGTCGGAGATGTCCTGTGCGCCGCCGAGGCATTCCGTGACGTTCTCACCGGTGAGTTCGATGTGGATGCCGCCGGGATGGGTGCCCAGGGCGTTGTGCACCTCGAAGAAGCCCTGCACCTCGTCGACGATCCGGTCGAAGTGCCGGGTCTTGTACCCCGTGGACGCCTCGTGGGTATTGCCGTGCATCGGGTCGCACTGCCAGATGACCTGGTGACCGGTCGCCTGCACCTTGGCGATGATCGGGGGCAGCAGATCGCGCACCTTCGCGTGCCCCATCCGGGAGATGAGGGTCAGCCGGCCCGGCTTGTTGGTGGGATCGAGCCGCTCGACGTACTCGGCCGCCATCTCGGGTGTGGTGCTGGGGCCGATCTTCAGGCCGATCGGGTTGGCCAGCAGCTCGGCGAAGGCGATGTGGGCGCCGTCGAGCTGGCGGGTGCGGTCACCGATCCACAGGAAGTGCGCCGACAGGTCGTAGAGCCGGGGGTGCCCGTCGGTGTTGTCGAGCCGGAGCATGGCCCGCTCGTAGTCGAGGACCAGCGCCTCGTGGCTGGCGTAGATGGTGGCGGCCTTCAGGTTGGGATCGACGACGCCGCACGCGTCCATGAAGCGCAGGCCGCGGTCGATCTCGGAGGCGAGGGCCTCGTACCGCGCGCCGGCCGGGGAGGATGCGACGAACTCCCGGTTCCAGTCGTGCACCCGGTGCAGGTCCGCCTCGCCGGCGGCGGTGATGGCCCGGACCAGGTTCATCGCGGCGCTGGCGTTGGCGTAGGCGCGGATCAGCCGGGACGGGTCGTGCGCACGCACGGCGGAATCGGCGACCAGCGAGTTGATCATGTCGCCCCGGTACGACTGCAGCCCGAGCGCGTCGATGTCCGACGACCGCGGCTTGGCGTACTGTCCGGCAATCCGCGCGACCTTCACGACCGGCAGCGACGCGCCGTAGGTCAGCACGACGGCCATCTGCAGCAGCGTGCGGATGTTGGCCTTGATGTGCGGCTCGGTGTTGTCGGCGAAGGTCTCGGCGCAGTCACCGCCCTGGAGCAGGAAGGCCTCACCCCGCGCGACCGCGGCGAGGTGGTTCTGTAGGTCCTCGACCTCGCGGGCCACGGTGATCGGCGGCACGCTCTCGAGCACGGTACGCATCGCCGACGCCTGGTCCTCGGGCCAGCTCGGCTGCTGCAGGGCGGGCTTGGCCAGGGCCGCGTCCAGCCTTTCGCGCAGCTCGGCGGGGAGCGGCGGAAGGGTCGGCAAGCGGTCGATCGGCACATCGACAGTCCAGTTCACACCACCAGGATATGGCCCCGGCGCGACGAGGGACACGCACCCCCGGGTGGGTCGATGCCACACCCCGTCCCGCCGGCCCGCCCGGCGGCCGCGGCACCCGGTTCAGCGGTACAGCCGCGCGGCCTCGATCGCCTCGAACTTGGCGAGGTTGTGGCGGGCATCGGCGAGGGCGTCGTGGTTGTCGTCCGGCACCGGCGGCAGGGGGGGCTTGCCGTGCTGCTCCCAGTGCTGGCGCAGCTCGCGGGTGAATTTGGGCAGCGCGTCGGGCAGTTCCGGCATGGTTCCCCAGAGCTGGACGAGCGCGACGTGGTCGTAGGCCCCGAGCCAGGCCCACAGCTCGGGCTGGATGCCCGGCCGCGGGATCAGGAAGGACATCAGGTCGTCGCGGATGCGGGTCCGGGACTTCCAGGCGGGATGCGCCGGGGGCGGCAGCTTCGGCAGTACGTGCCGCCGCACCCAGGGCCCGGCCCGCTCGGGGTCGAACTCCGTCGACACCGCATAGAATTCGCGCCCGTCCTCGCAGGCGACACCGATCGACACGAGCTCGATGGTGCGACCATCCTCGATGAACTCGCAGTCGTAGAAGTAACGCACGTGCGCACATTATGCCCGGCCGCGGCCGGGCGGGTGTCGCCGGTATCCGGCGTCAGCCGGCCTGCGTGTCGGGCAGGCGATCGGCGTCGGCGGCCGTGGCGGCCGCATCCTGTTCGGCGGGCCGGTTCTTCAGGGAGGCCGCGTAGATGTCGACGTATTGCTGGCCCGACAGGCGCATCAGCGCGTACATCACCTCGTCGGTGACGGTGCGCTCGACGAAACGGTTGCCGCCCATGCCCTCGAAGCGGGAGAAGTCGATCGGTTCCCCGATCCGGACCGTCACCTTGGCCGGCTTCCACATCTTCGACCCGATGGGGTTCATCTCGTCGGTGCCGATCATCGCCACCGGGATGACCTTCACGCCGGTCTGCAGGGCCAGCCGGGCGATACCGGTCTTGCCCTTGTAGAGGCGGCCGTCCGGCGACCGGGTGCCCTCCGGGTAGATGCCGAGCAGCTTGCCCTGGGAGAGGACGCGGACGCCGGCGTTGAGGGCGTCCTGCGCGGCGTCGGCGCCGGTGCGGTCGATCGGGACCTGCCCGACCGCGGAGAAGAACCAGCGCTGGAACCGGCCCTTGAGCCCGGGGCCGGTGAAGTACTCGCTCTTGGCGAGGAAGGTGATGCGCCGCGGTACCACCAGGGGAAGGAAGAAGGAGTCGAGGACGGCTTTGTGATTACTGGCGAGGATCGCGGGGCCGTCGGTCGGGATGTGCTCCGCCCCTTCGATTTTCGGCCGCCCCATGAGCCAGAGCAGCGGCCCCAGCAGGACGTACTTGAAAAGCCAATACCACATGGCGTCCTTCCCCGTCTCCGAAACGCGCAGGCAGATCGTGCCTGCCGGTCGACTCTACGACGGCGGGGTGTCGCCGTGCACACCGTGGCACGCCGCGGTCCCGCCTCACAGCGATGGACGTGACGATCATCTCAGCCGCCTGGTCCGTTTCGTCCGGACCGGGACGATTCGCGGGCGAGGTCGGCCGCGCCCACCAGGCCGGCGGCGTCGCCGAGGTGCGCGGCGCGGACCCCGGCGAGCGGCCGGTGACCACGCCCGGTCAGGGCCGCCGCGTAGTGACCGCGGGCGTCGTCGAGGAACAGAGACGCCGACCCCGACACCCCACCCGCGATGACGACCAGGTCCGGGTCGTAGAGGTCGGCGACCATCGCCAGGCCCAGCCCGAGCCAACGGGCGAACTCGGCCATCGCCGCGACGGCGAGCGGGTCGCCGTCCTGCGCGGCCCCGGCGATCCGTCGTCCGGTCAGCGCCCCGGGATCCGCCGCGACGTCACGGGTGAGCGGGGAGGACCGGTCCGGGTCTGCCGCGAGCAATTCGATCGCCGTGTCGACCAGCGCGGTGCCGCTGCAGTACCGCTCCCAGCAGCCCCGCTTCCCGCACGCGCAGGGCCGCCCGTCGGGAACCACCTGCAGGTGCCCGAGTTCGGGGGCGATGCCGTGCGCGCCCCGGAACGGCACACCGTCCAGGAGCAGGGCGGCGCCGATGCCGGTGCCGACGGCCACCAGCACGGTCGTGCGGACACCGGCGGCCGCACCGAACCGGTACTCGGCCCACGCCGCGGCGTTGGCGTCGTGCTCGAGGATCACCGGCAGGCCGATCCGCGCGCTCATCCGCTCGGCCACGGGCACGTCCGCCCACGGCAGGTGCGGGGCGAAACGGACGACGCGACGGTCGGCGGTGAGGAATCCGGCGACGGCGAGCCCGACGGCGGTGACCTCGTTGCGTCCCGCCAGGCGGGCGACGGTGCGGTCGAGGGCATCCTCGAGGGCGCGGCCCGAGTGCGGGGTCGGCGACCGGACGGTGTCGACGACGGAACCGGTGCCGTCGACGACGGCCGCGCGAATGCTGGTGCCGCCCACGTCGATTCCGATCGTGAGTCGATCCGTGCTCACGGTGTGGACCCGATCAGCGCCGGATCGTGACCGAGATCGGCACGAACGCACCGCTGCGGCCGGGAGCCGGGGGCGGGGTCTGCGGATCCGGCCCGTCGGGGCCGGCCCCTGGGGGCGGAAGGTACCGGGCGAGCAGGTCCCGCAGCAGGGCGATCAGGGCCGCGATCTGGGTGGCGAGGCGGGTGAGGAGCTCATGTGGCTCGCCCCGCACCGCGGCCGCGACGGCGCACAGCGGGCACCAGCTGCATCCGCTCGGCGCCGAGGCGGGCGCGGCGGCCGCGTCCCCGGTCGTCGCGCCGGGCGCGGGCCGGGCGGGCGGTGCGGGTTCGGCGAATCGCTGCACCGTCTGCTCGAGCCGGTCGAGAACGGCGTCGGCCAGCGCCCGCAGTTCGGCGACGAGGACGTCGTGATCGGCGCTCACTGCGGCCACACCGCGGGATCGGGACGGAACCGCACCAGCAGGTCGGATCCCTCGAACTCGGCGCCGGAGACGGTGCAGCGCCGCAGACCGGACGCGAGCCGCACCCGGCGACGCATCCCGTCGGCGCCGATCACCAGGTCGTCGTCCACCCGGCCGAGTGTCAGCGATGCCGCGTCCGCCAGCGGCAGATGCATCCGCATCGTGTACACCGCATCCACCCCTGTCCCCGATTCGCGCTGTACCCGCACCGGCTCCACGCCGGAATCCTCCGGCGTATGCGGCGCCACGCCGTCCGGGTACAGCGACTCCGCAAGCGCCGCCAGAGAGGCCAACCCTACCGGTTCGGTACATCGCTGCTCGCACTCGACCACGGCGACGGCGCCGAGAATCGTCTCGATCTCCGCCACGATCCGGCGCTGCCCCCCGCGCTGCTCGGCGAGCCAGGTCGCGGCGGGCCCGGCCTCGTCCGCCGGGAAGTCCGGGACGGTCCGATTGACGAGCACGCGCGCCAGCCGCAGACCGGACAGGGCCGTCCAGGACCGCAGCCGCCGCGCCTCGGCGACGCCGAGTCGATCGGCGGTGGCGACGAGGTGGACCGAGGTGCGGGAGTGGTCGGCGAGCAGGTCCCGCACGGTCGCGGTGTGGTCGACGACGCGGTCGACGAGCGCCACGACCAGGGCCAGACGCGGGTCGGCACCCGTCGCCGCGACGATGCGGCTGTGCCGGGGCCAGATCCGCTCGATGTACTCCGACACCGTCGCCGGCGCGGCGAGCGTGCGGAAGGCGTCCGCGGACGCGGGGAGGTCGACGATCACCGCGTCCCAGCGTCCCGTGTCGGCCAGGCGGGCCACCTCGCCGAGGGCGAGGATCTCCTGCACGCCGGGCAGCCCGGTGACTTCCTCGGGTGCCGGGATGCCGAACCGGTCGCCGTGCTCGTGGGCGCCGCCGGCGGCGGCGAGCGCGGCCAGGAGCGCGAAGCGCTGCTCGAGCAGGGCGAGCGAATCGATCTCCAGCGTGTCGAGGCCGCCGGTGACCGGGACGATGCGCGCATCGACGGATCCCGGCGTCGCCGGGTCGACGGCGAACACATCCGTCAGCGAGTGCGCCTGATCGAGGGAGACCACGAGGGTGCGAACCCCGGAACGAGCCGCCGCGAGGGCGGTCGCCGCCGCGAGGGTCGTCTTGCCGGTGCCCCCCTTGCCGACGAAGAGCTGCACGGCGGCGGGGCCGGGCCGCCCGGCGTGCCCGCTCAGCCTTCCACCCGCTTCTTGAGTTCCTTCAGCGCGGTGTCGGTGATCACCTTCTCGGCCTTTCGTTTGAACAGGCCGATCATCGGGATGGTCAGGTCCACCGTCAGCTCGTAGTACACGGTGGTGCCGCCCTCCGGCGCTTCGGTCAGGATGTAGGAGCCGAACTGGGCCTTCTGGATCTCGCCCGCGACGAGCTCCCAGCTGACCGATCGGCCGTCCGGGGCCCACTGGTAGACCAGCTCGTAGGTGTCGCGCACCACCCCTGCGTCGAGCACGAACCGGACCCGCTCCGCGCGTCCCCCGGACTCGACGGCGAGCACTTCCACGGACTTCGCCGCCGAAACCCAGGCGGGGTACGCGTCGAAGTCGGCGATCACGGCCATCACCCGATCGGACGGAGCATCGATGGTGATCGACCTCTTGGTCTTCTCGGCCATGCGACCAACGCTTCCTTTCCCTCTGTCCCCGCCGTCCGTCCCACCGGTCGGCACACGCGGGAACCGTTGTCTATCACACCGTAGTAGTTCCGGGGAGGGCTCGTCGCCTGCAGGTGCTCGGCCGTCGGATCAGGGATTTCCGTCCCGGGGCGGTTCGCCGGCGGCGCGGCCCGCGTCCAGTCGCCGTTTGACGTCGAAGGTCATGGCCTTGCCGGCGACGCGACGCCGGTGGTTCATCGTGGCGAGGTCGAGTTCGCCCACCCGCTCCGGCGGCACCCCGGTCGGTTCGCAGTGCAGGAAGTAGTGCACGATCGCGCCATCGAGCATCGGCTCGAGCCAGACCTCCATCGTGCCGTTCAGCGCGCCGGCGACCGACCACCGGATGCCCTTGTCGGCCCGGTCCTCGCGGACCGTCAGAGCCAGGTCGGGCCACCACGCACGCCAGCGGCGGGGCTCGGCGATCTCGGCCGCGATCCGCCGCGGCGACGCGGCGACGAAGGTCTGATCGGCCACCTGAATGCTGCTCACGGGGAAAGCTTCACACACCGCCGGTTCCGGCTCGTCCAGGGGGCCGGGTCGGTCGGGCGCGCGGGCCGGTCGGGGCGTCAGGCCAGCAGGCGCCGCAGTTTCGCACCGAGCACGTCCCACCGCCATTCGGCGCCGACCCAGGCGCGGCCCGCCGCGCCCATCGCCGCCGCCCGGTCGCGGTCGGCGAGGACGTCGGCGACGGCGCCCGCGACCGCCGCGACCGACGTGCCGTCGACGACGACCCCGGTCTCCCCTGCGCGTACGGTCTCCGGCGCACCGCCGGACCGGCCCGCCACCACGGGCACCCCGGTGGCGGACGCCTCGAGGTAGACGATCCCGAGACCCTCGACGTCGAGGCCGGCGCCGCGCGTACGGCACGGCATCGCGAACACGTCCGCGATGGTGTGGTGGGCGGGGAGTTCGGCAGCCGGCACCCCGCCGGTGATCACGACGTGGTCGTCGACCCCGACCGCGCGGACCAAGTCCCGGAGGCGGTCCTGGTACGGGCCGCCGCCGACGATCACGAGCACCGCCCCGTCGATGCGACGGCGGACCTCCGGCAGCGCACGGATGAGCATGTCCTGGCCCTTGCGGGGCACGAGCCGGGACAGGCACAGCACGGTGGGCCGGTCGCCCAGCCCGTACCGGGCGCGCAGTTCCGCGCGAGCGGCGGGGTCCGGCCGGAACACCTCGGTGTCCACGCCGGAGGGCAGATGCTCGAGCCCCGCGCCGGGCCCGAACGCCGAGGCGAATCGACCGCGGGTGTACCGGCTGACGTACGTGACGGCGTCGGTGTGGTCACCGATGCGGCGCAGCGCCTGCCGTCCGGCGGGCACCATCGACCAGCCCACCTCGTGCCCGTGGGTGCTGGCCAGGACCCGGCGGGCACCGGCGCGGCGCAGCACGGGCGCGAGCAGGGCGAGCGGCGCCGCGGCGCCGAACCACACGTTCTCGCAGGCCCGGTCGCTCATCAGCCGGGTGGCCCGCCGTGCCACTGCGGGGGTCGGCAGCATCAGGGTGGTGGGGTGGCGGACAACCTCGAAGGGTTGCCGGGCGTCGAACTTCACGTGGCTGTCACCGCGCCATCGCGGGGCGTACACGACGAGTTCGTCCGGGGGCAACTGGGACGCGAACGCCTGCAGGTAGGACTGGATCCCCCCGGGCCGGGGCGGAAAGTCGTTGGTGACCAGCAGCGTTCGGGGCATGCGCTCACCGTAGGCGGTGCCGTGGCGGGCGCGGACGCCGGGTCAGCCGACCCGGGCCGGCACCTGCGCCTCGAGCCAGGTCTGCCATCGGGCGACGAATTGCTCCGCATCCGCACCGAGCACGTCGCCGAGCGCGGCGTCGAGTTCCGCGGCGTCGACGGGCCCGGTGGCCAGCCGCCGGTACAGGGCGGTGAGACGATCGCCGCCGAACTCCCCGGCGACGAACGTCGCGATCGACCACGCGCTCTCGTACGCCAGACGCGCACCGTCGCCGGCGAAGTCGGCGTCTGCAGGCAGCGCGGTGGGCGCCCCACGCTCGGCGACGGCGGCGGCGAGGGTGGGCGCGATGACGCCGAGGGCACCGTCGGCGTTGCGGTAGCCCACGTAGTCGGCGTAGCCCTCGAGGATCCACAGCGGCGACCCGTCGACCGTGTCGGTGCGGGCCGCGACGTGGGTGAGTTCGTGGCGCAGGATCGCCCGCAGGCCCGCCGCGTCCAGCCGCTGCCCGGCGGCGGGGCTGAAGACGATGCGCTGGCCGGTGGTCTCTCCGCGCTCGTGGTCGACAGCGTCGGACACGGCGACGGCGGCGATCTCCGCGCCGTTGTAGCGGCTGCCGACCTGGGCGGTGAACTCGTCGTGCGAGGCGGTGACGAGCACGAGGGCGCGGCGGGGCCACTCGGTTCCCCACGCGGCGTCCACGGCCTCCACCGCGGCCTCGAGTTCGCCGGCGATGTCCGAGACGAGGGACGAGTGCTCGGGGTGCCCGACGACGAGGGACCGCCCCCCGGCCCCGGTGTCCACGGCCCGGACCAGCAGCGGTCCGTAGTCCCACGGCCCCCGCCAGGTGGTGGTCTCCGCACCCGGCAGCGGGCGGTCGTCGACGAGGCGCCACTGCTCACCCCGGCGGGCGAGGAGCAGCGTGACGGGCTTGCGCGTCGGTTCGTCGTCGATGCCCTCGACGGCGTAGCGCAGCAGGACGGTGTGGGCGCGGGCCTCGTCGGCGCCGAGGCGGGCCCCGACGTCGTCGGTCACGTCGGTCCCGGGGTCCTGGCCGAGCTCGTAACCGAAGTCCGCCAGCGGCAACGCGGCGAGGGCCTCGGCGCGCCGCACCTCCGCGTCGAGCAACCACGGGCGGGCCTGCGGGTCCACGAGGGCCGCCAACGCCGCCCGGTCGGCGGAGCGCACGGCCCGGGACCAGGTGTCGAGCAGCCCCTGCACGGCCGTGCGCGACGCCGGTTCGGCCGGCTCGTCGTCGGGCGTGAACGCGAGCGTGAGGCCGACGGCCACGACCGCGACGATCAGCCCGGCCACGCCGAGTCGCTCCCACCGGCGGCTGCCGGGGGGACGGCGGGACGAATCGGGCGCGGGCACGGCGGCCAGTGTAGGTCGCGCTCACACCGGCGCCGTGGGGGTGGCGGCACGACGGGCGTCAGTACCGGCGGGCGTTGTGGAACGGCATCCTGTCCATCGGGGCGACCTTGACGGGCACGCCGTACGTGGAGGCGTGCAGGACGTTGCCGTTGCCCGCGTACAGCCCCACGTGCGAGGCGTCGTCGTAGAAGGTCACGACGTCGCCGGGCTGGAGCTGGTCGCGCGGGACGGGGGTGCCGCCCTGGGCCTGGGCCTGGCTCGAGCGCGGCAGGCTCTTGCCGATCTGCTTGTAGGCCCACACCACGAGGCCGGAGCAGTCGAACGCGGAGGGGCCGGTGGCGCCCCAGCTGTACGGGCTGCCGATCCTGGTCATGCCGGCCTGCAGGGCACCGCTGCCGCTACCGGGGGCGAGGCCCGACAGGATCTTCTCGGCGTCGAATCCCGGCGGGAACGGCGCGCCGGCCAGCGTGGCCTTCTCCTCGGCGCTCAGCTCGGCGAAGGCGGCGAGCACCTCGTCGATCTGGGCCTCGAGCTCGCTCTGCTGCCGCTGCAGATCGTCGCGCACGGCTTGCGCCTGCTCGGCGGCGGCACGCGCCTCGTCGACCGAGCGCTGGGACGCCAGCGCCGCCTCCGCGGCGGCCGACGACGCGGTGCGGAATCCCGCGACCTGGTCGGCGGTCTCCTGGGCGATGACGTCGAGTGCCGACATCTGGTCGAGCAGCTGCTGGGGTGAGTCGCTGACCATCAGGGCGAACAGCCGGTTGGTGCGGGCACCGCGGTAATTGGCGACGGCGAGCTTGTCCACGGTCGGGCGGAAGACCGCGAGTTCTGCTTCCGCGGCGGCCAGCGCCTCGCGGTCGCGGGCCAGCTCCGCGTCGGCGGCGCGCTGGGCGTCGACCTTCGCGTCGAGATCGATTCCGGCATTGTGCAGCGCCTCGGTGGTCTGCTCGGACTTGCGCGACAGCTCGGCGAGCCGCTCCAGGGCGACGGTGGGGCTCTCCCCCACCGGGTCGGCTCCGGCCGGGGCGGCCGCGAACGCCACCGTCAGCAGCACTCCGATTGCCACCAGCGCCCGAAGCGACCGTTTCGTCCTGTCCACCACCACGGGACCAGGTCCTTTCGTTCGACGTTGCGCACCCGTTACCCGAAAAATCTCGATCAGGTTACGGAAGGGCATTGGTTCGTGTCTACCCACCGGTAGGTCACGCAGCGCCGGGTAGGCGAATCCCGGAAAACCGGCGGGGGGGACCGGCATCGACCGGTCCGCCCCCGCTGCGCCACTGCGTGGCAGTCGTCGAGTCGTCGCTCAGTAGCGACGGGCCCCGTCGACCGGCATCGAGTTCACCGGGGCGACCTTCACGGGCTGGCCCGAGGTCGACGCGTGGATGACGTTGCCGTTGCCGATGTAGATGCCGGAGTGGCTGCCGCCGTAGAAGGACACGACGTCGCCGGGCTGCAGCGCCGAAACGTCCACGGCGCGACCGGCGGAGGCCTGCTCGTAGCTGGTGCGCGGCAGGTTCAGGCCGGCCTGCTTGTAGGCCCACTGCACCAGGCCGGAGCAGTCGAAGGCGTCCGGGCCGGCGGCGCCGTAGACGTACGGGGCGCCGAGCTTGGTGTGAGCGGCGTCCACGGCGCGCTGTGCGACCGAGGTGACCGGCGCGCTGAAGGGCGCGGCCGGCGCCGGCGCGGCACCCTGCGGGGCCGGCGGGACGAGGTTGGTGACCTCCGGCGGGAGGGTCACACCCGCCGGCAGCTCGAACGAGCCGACGCCGGGAATGGTGATCGGTTCCGCGAGGGCGGGACCCGCCGAAACAGTGACCGCGCCGAGAGCGAGGGCACCGGCGACGACGGCGCGCCGCACGGTGCGCTTGGAAATCTGAGACGCCACGAGGGGGTTGCTCCATTTCTTCCGTTCGTCCGCCGACCGAGTTAGCTGACGGGTTCGGGCTGGGAAGATCAGCCCTACCCCTCGTCCCGCTGGCGCGGTCGGAGGGGATTCACCCCAGAGGACAACGTGGGTCCCCGGCTCGGGCACCCGCTGCGGGTGCGCCGATTAGGCGGTGACCGAGCGGCGTCTCCCCTCTGGTGGTTCGACATCCTCACCGCTTGGTCTCGAAAAGATTACGAAATCGCATCGGAGGATGTCGACCGTCCGCGCCGGAGACGCCGCGGATTGACGGGTATGTCCGATTCGGGTCCGACGGCCCGGCCCGTTCGATCACGGAAACATAACGGTCGGTTCGGGACGCGGCAGGCCCGCGGCCGCTCCGGGCGCCTCCGGCGGCCTGCGCCCGGAACCCGTCGCGTTGTCGCAGGTCGAACCGGCGATCACGAGCGCATCGACGAAGCGAGAAGCCGCCGACCGAGGCGGCGCCTGCCCTCCGGTCGCGGTATCGATACCCTCTCGCGCCGCCGCCCACACCCACACGGCCGACCGAAGGTGTGATCCTCGTCTCTCCGGACCGTTCCGGGTGTCTCCGCCCCGTCCCCGGGGTGTCGGACCCGCCCCCTACCCTGGCGTCGTGACCGTGCCCCACCGAACCGAGCCCGCCGTCGGGGTGCAGCTCGGTTTCGACGAATTGGACACGCCGCTGCGGGAGACCACCTTCGTCGTCGTCGATCTCGAGACCACCGGCGGCAGCTCCACGGACGACGCGATCACGGAGATCGGGGCGGTCAAGATCCGCGGCGGCGAGGTGCTCGGCGAGTTCGCCACGCTCGTCGACCCGGGCCGGTCGATCCCCCCGAACATCGTGCAGCTCACCGGCATCACGACCGCCATGGTCCGTGCCGCGCCCCGGATCGAGCAGGTCCTGCCCTCGTTCCTCGAGTTCGCCGCCGGATCCGTGCTCGTCGCGCACAACGCGGGCTTCGACGTGGGATTCCTGCGGGCCGCGGCGTCCCGGTCCGAGGTCGCGTGGCCCCGCTTGCAGGTACTGTGCACGGTCAAGCTCGCGCGCCGCGTCCTCGGCCGGGACGAGGCACCGTCCGTGCGGCTGTCCGCGCTCGCCGAGCTGTTCCGGGTGTCCACCACGCCCACGCACCGCGCCCTCGACGACGCCCGGGCAACCGTCGACGTCCTGCACGCGCTCATCGACCGCGTCGGCAACCAAGGGGTACACAGCCTCACCGAACTGCGGGACTATCTGCCGGCCGTCACCGCCGAGCAACGCGCCAAACGGTCCCTCGCGGCGCACCTGCCGCGGCGGCCCGGCGTGTACCTGTTCCGCGGGCCCTCGGACGAGGTGCTGTACATCGGGACCGCGGTCGACCTGCGCCGCCGCGTGCGCAACTACTTCACCGGATCCGAGACCCGGCCCCGCCTGAAGGAGATGGTGGCACTCACCACCCGGATCGATCACGTCGAGTGCGCCCATGCCCTCGAGGCCGGGGTGCGGGAGCTGCGGCTGCTCGCCGCGCACGCCCCGCCCTACAACCGTCGCTCCAAGTTCCCCACCCGGGGCTGGTGGATCACCCTCACGGACGAGGCGTTCCCCCGGCTGTCCGTCGTCCGCACACCGACCACGGCGCCCCCGGCCCCGACGTGCGGCGGCCCGACCGACGCCGTCGGCCCGTTCTCGTCGCGGGCCGACGCCGTCGCCGTCGCCACCACCGTCGCCGAGTTCTGCCTGCTGCGGACCTGCACCCGGCGCATCCCCCGCACGAAACGGCACGGCGAGCACTGCCCTCCGGAGGCCGTGGGGGCCTGCGCCGCCGCCGCGGCCGGGCTGCAGACCCCCGTCGAGTACGCGCGGCAGGTGGACCTCGCCCGGGCGCTGCTGCGCGGGGAGGACGACGCGCCGCTGCATCGGATGCGCGAGCGCATCGACCACCTCGGCGCCGCCGAACTGTTCGAGGGCGCGGCCCGGCTGCGGGACCGGGCGGCCGACGCCGTGTTCGCGCTGCGCCGGACGCAGCGCCTGGCCGCCCTAGCGGCGGTGGACGAGCTGATCGCCGCCCGCCGACGCGCCGAAGGGGGTTGGGAGTTCGCGGTGATCCGGGCCGGCCGGCTCGCGGCAGCGGGAGTCGCTCCACGCGGCGTCCCGCCGATGCCCGTCGTCGACGCGATCGCCGCCGCGGCCGAGACCGTGCGCCCGACGACCGCGCCGCTGCGGGGTGCGCTCGTCGAGGAACTGGGACTGCTGGCCCGCTGGCTCCACGACGACGGAGTCCGCATCGTCCGGACCACCCAGGGCTGGTCCGAGCCGCTCCGCGGCGCCGGGGCGTGGGCGCAGTGGGGTGAGCTCGCCCGAACGGCACGCGCCGGGGCCGAGCCGGTCACGATCGCGCACCCCCTACGCTGAGGGCTCGCCCGCAGGTCCGTCCCCGGAAGCCGAGGAGAGCAATGATCCACGCCATCGTCCTGATCCACGCCGACGCCCACCGCATCCCGGAGACCGCCCAGGCGGTCGCGGACCTGGCCGGCGTCGACAAGGTGTACTCGTGCGCCGGCGACATCGACCTGATCGCGCTGCTGCGGGTGCGCGACCACGAGGAGATCGCCGAGGTGGTCACCCGCGGGATCAACAAACTCGACGGCGTGACCAGGACGGCGACGCACATCGCCTTCCAGTCGTACTCGAGCGCCGACGTCGAGGCCGGGTTCTCGATCGGCGAATAGGACGGACGCCCGGCCCGTCGTCGCGCTCAGCCCGCGGCGGCGAGCCGGTTGGTCACCTCGACCCAGCGGGCGAGCACCGCCGCCGCCGCGCCCGAGTCCAGCGCCTCGGCTGCCGTCTGCATCCCCGCCGCCAGGGCACTGGCGAGCGATCCCTCGAACCCCCGGAAGGCGGCGATCGCCCCGGCGGCGTTCAGCAGGACCGCGTCGCGTACCGGCCCGTGCTCCCCGGCGAGCACCGCCCGCGCGATCACGGCGTTCTCGGCGGCGTCGCCGCCGCGCAGCGCGTCCAGCGGCACCCGGGCGACGCCGAGGTCGGTGGGATCCAGGCTCACGGTGCTCACGCTGCCGTCCCGGACGACGTACACCGTCGACGTCGTGGAGGTGGTCAGTTCGTCCAGTCCGTCGTCGCCCCGCACGACGAGCGCCGAGTTGCCCCGCTCGGCGAGGACACCGGCGACCGTGCCGATCAGCTCCGGGAAGGCACATCCGATCAGGCCGGCGCGGGGCCGGGCCGGGTTGGTCAGCGGCCCGAGCACGTTGAACACCGTCGGGATACCGATCTCCTTACGCGGTGCGGCCGCGAACCGGAGCGCCGGGTGGTAGACGGGGGCGAAGCAGAACCCGATGCCGGCCTCGGCGACCGACTCCGCGACGGCCTCGGGACCGAGGCTGATGTGCACGCCGAGCGCCTCGAGCACGTCCGCGCCGCCGCTCTTCGACGAGGCCGCCCGGTTGCCGTGCTTGACGACGCGGATGCCGCACGCGGCCACCACCAGCGACGCCATGGTCGAGATGTTGACCGTGTTCGCCCGGTCCCCGCCGGTGCCCACGATGTCGACGACGTCGTCGTCCACCGGCACCAGCCGGGCGTGGCCCAGCATCGAGTCGGCGAGGCCGAGCAGCTCCTCGGGCGTCTCCCCCTTCATCTTCAGCGCGACGCCGAACGCGGCGATCTGCGCGGCCGTGGCGTTGTCGGACATGATCTCGTCCATCGCCCACTGGGCCTCCGCACGCGCGAGGTCGCGTCCGGCGGTGAGCCCACCGAGGACCGCCGGCCAGCTCCGGGCCACCGCATCCGCCTGTCGTCCAGCGTTCATCGCACCTGCCCTCGCCGCATCTCGCTCCTCGGTGCGCCGCCGTCGTCGGCGGCGCATGCCGGAAGAGCTTAGCCAGGGCCGATCTCCGGCTGCAGGGCGTCCCACCCGAGCGCGGTACCGCCGAGCCGTTGCGCCAGACCGGCCATCCGCGACCGCTCCTGCGAACAGTGCAGCGCATCGAGCACCTGCACCCGCTGCAGCAGGACGGCCTGGAGGCCGGGCCCGGCCGGGTTCGCCGGCTGCGCCGGGGCGTACCCGTCCTGCGCGGCCAGGGCGATCGCCCGCTCCACGGAATCGGCCGGCAGCTCGAGATGGTGCCGCAGGACGGCCTCCGACTCCGGCGACCAGGCCGGTTCGGTCGCCGCGCCCCGCTCGAGGGCGGTCGAACAGGCCTCGACGTCGTCGAAGGACGAGACCACCACCACCAGGTCCGGCCGTGCCGGATCCAGGGGCTCCGGACCCCTGCGCGAGAACGCTCGCCGGACCCGGCCCCACACCCCTCCGCCACTGCTCATCGCACCACGATCCCACGCGCCACGGGCAGTGCACGACCGCCCCCGGAAAACGCGATCGCACGGCGCCCACCAGCGAAGACGCGCCGATTTCGGCCCCGATTGCCCACGAGTTACTACGAGCAGTCATACTTGCGAACGTGACGAGCGCAGTAGGGACTTCAGGAACTGCAATCACCCAGCGCGTGCACTCGCTGAACCGGCCCAATCTGGTCAGCGTCGGCACCATCGTGTGGTTGTCCAGTGAGCTCATGTTTTTCGCAGGGCTCTTCGCCATGTACTTCGTGGCGCGGGCGCAGGCCGACGGCAACTGGCCGCCGGAGCCTGTCCACCTCAATCTGGCGTTGGCGGTGCCGGTCACCCTCGTGCTGATCGCCTCCTCCTTCACCTGCCAGATGGGTGTGTTCGCAGCCGAACGTGGCGACGTGTTCGGCCTCCGGCGGTGGTACATCATCACCCTCGCCATGGGCACGTTCTTCGTGCTCGGCCAGGGCTTCGAGTACACCCAGCTGGTCGGCGAGGGCGTGACGATCTCGAGCATGGTGTGGGGTTCGGTCTTCTACATCACGACCGGCTTCCACGGCCTGCACGTCATCGGCGGCCTCGTCGCCTTCGTGTTCCTCCTCGTGCGCACGAGGGTCAGCAAGTTCACGCCGGCGCAGGCCACCGCGGCGATCGTCGTCTCCTACTACTGGCACTTCGTCGACATCGTGTGGATCGCGCTGTTTGCCACGATTTATTTCATCCGTTAGCCAGCTGAACGCCCAGGCAGCCCCCTGACGTCCAGTCCGTCCCGACATACCAAAGGGATACAGATGAGTTCATCCCCACCTCTCGCTTCCGAGGGTGACATGCCCGGTCAGTCCGCGGCCGCGTCCGCCAAGTCCCGCCGTCAGCGCAAGCTGCGCCGCCGCGTCACCGGTGCGCTGGTGCTCGCCCTCGGCCTGCTCAGCGCCGGCTTCCTCGCCTCCGCGCTGACTCCCGCGCCGCAGGTGGCGACGGCGAACGAGGACCAGTCGGCCCTGATCCGCGAAGGCAAGCAGCTCTACGAGACCTCCTGCGTCACGTGCCACGGCGCCAACCTGCAGGGTGTGCAGGACCGCGGCCCCAGCCTGATCGGTGTCGGCGAGGCGGCCGTGTACTTCCAGGTCTCCACCGGCCGCATGCCGATGATGCGCAACGAGGCCCAGGCCGTGCGCAAGACGCCGAAGTTCGACGCGGCCCAGACGGACGCCCTCGGCGCGTACATCCAGGCCAACGGCGGCGGCCCGACGCTCATCCGTGACGAGAACGGCGAGATCGCCCAGTCCTCGCTGCGCGGCAACGACGTTGCCCGCGGCAGCGAGCTGTTCCGCCAGAACTGCGCCTCATGCCACAACTTCACCGGCCGCGGCGGCGCGCTGTCGTCCGGCAAGTTCGCGCCGGCGCTGGATCCGGCGAACGAGCAGCAGATCTACACGGCGATGCTGACCGGCCCGCAGAACATGCCCAAGTTCTCCGATCGTCAGCTCACGCTGGAGGAGAAGGAGGACATCATCGCCTACGTCAAGGCCTCCGGCGAGACGAACAGCCCCGGCGGATACGGCCTGGGCGGTTTCGGCCCCGCCTCCGAGGGCCCGACGATGTGGGTGGTCGGGATCGTCGCCGTCGTCGGTGCGGCACTGTGGATCGGAGCAAGGTCATGAGTGGCGGCGAAACGCCGAACAAGCACACGATCGAGAACCTCGATCAGATGAGCCGCGACGATCTCGTCGCGCTCGGCACCAACCTCGACGGCGTGGACGTGGCGTTCCGCAAGGACCGCTGGCCCGTCGCGGGCACGCGCGCCGAGAAGCGCGCGGAACGGAACGTCGCCTTCTGGTTCGGGCTGGCGGGTGTGTCGGCTCTCGCGTTCATCGCGGTCTTCATCTTCTGGCCGTGGGAGTACCAGGGCCCCGGTGAGGACAACTACACGCTGTACAACCTGTACACGCCGCTGCTGGGCCTGACCCTGGGTCTGGCCATCCTCGGCGTCGGCGTCGGCGCGGTGCAGTTCACCAAGAAGTTCATCCCGGAAGAGGTGTCGATCCAGGATCGGCACGACGGAGTCTCTTCGGAGGTCGATCGGCGGACGATCGTCGCCGAGCTCTCCGACTCGCTGGACACCTCCACGCTGCCGCGTCGCAAGCTGATCAAGCGCACGGCACTGTTCGGTGGCGGCGCGCTCGGCCTCGGCCTGATCATGCCGCTCGGCGGCCTGATCAAGAACCCCTGGGCCGAGGGCGACGAGTCGCCGCTGTGGGTCTCGGGCTGGACGCCCCGGTACCCGGGCGAGACGATCTACCTGCGTCGCGACACCGGACGCCCGAACGACATCGTCCTGGTCCGCCCGGAGGACCTCGATGCCGGCGGCATGGAGACCGTGTTCCCCTTCCGCGAGTCGGACCGCGGTGACGAGCACGCCCTCCTCGAGGGCCTGCGCGGCATCCGCAACGCCGTCATGCTGATCCGCCTCCGGACCGAGGACACGGCGAGGGCGATCAAGCGCAAGGGTCAGGAGAGCTTCAACTACGGCGACTACTTCGCCTACTCGAAGATCTGCACCCACCTGGGCTGCCCGACGTCGTTGTACGAACAGCAGACCAACCGCATCCTGTGCCCCTGCCACCAGTCGCAGTTCAATGCCCTGGAGTACGGCAAGCCCCTGTTCGGTCCTGCTGCTCGCGCACTGCCGCAGTTGCCTATTACAGTGAACGAAGAGGGCTTCCTCGTCGCCAACGGTGACTTCATCGAGGCTCTCGGTCCGGCATTTTGGGAGCGTCGCCCGTGAGTACTGCAACACCATCCCGCGCCGCCCACGCGGCGGAGAACATCGACTCGCGCTATCACCCGGCCGCCGGGCTGCGGCGTCAGATCAACAAGGTGTTCCCCACCCACTGGTCCTTCCTCCTGGGTGAGATCGCCCTGTACAGCTTCGTGATCCTGCTGATCTCGGGTGTGTACCTGACGTTGTTCTTCGATCCGTCCCTCGCGCACGTCACCTACGACGGCGCCTACACCCCGCTGCGCGGCGTCACGATGTCGCGTGCGTACGAGACGACCCTGGACATCTCCTTCGAGGTGCGCGGCGGTCTGTTCGTCCGGCAGATCCACCACTGGGCTGCGCTGATGTTCGCCGCGTCGATCATCGTGCACCTGCTGCGCGTGTTCTTCACCGGTGCGTTCCGCCGTCCGCGTGAAGCGAACTGGGTGATCGGCTCGCTGCTGCTGATCCTGGCGATGTTCGAGGGCTTCTTCGGCTACTCGCTGCCCGACGACCTGCTTTCCGGCACCGGCCTGCGGGCCGCGCTGTCCGGCATCACCATCAGCATCCCGGTGATCGGCACCTGGATGCACTGGCTGATCTTCGGCGGCGACTTCCCCGGCATGCTCATCATCCCGCGCCTGTACGTCGCGCACGTGCTGCTGATTCCGGGCATCATCCTCGCCCTGATCGCAGCCCACCTGGCCCTGGTCTGGTACCAGAAGCACACCCAGTTCCCCGGCCCCGGCCGTACCGAGCAGAACGTCGTCGGTGTCCGGATCCTGCCGGTGTTCGCGGTCAAGTCCGGTGCGTTCTTCGCCATCACCTTCGCCGTGCTGGCGCTGATGAGCGGTCTGCTGCAGATCAACCCGGTCTGGAACATCGGCCCGTACAACCCGTCGCAGGTGTCCGCCGGCTCGCAGCCCGACATCTACATGATGTGGACGGACGGCCTGGCCCGTATCTGGCCGGCGTGGGAGATCTACCTGTTCGGCCGCTACACGATCCCCGCGGTGTTCTGGATCGCAGTGATCATGGGCCTGGTCTTCACGGTCCTCATCGCCTACCCGTGGATCGAGAAGAAGTTCACCAAGGACGATGCGCACCACAACCTGCTGCAGCGTCCGCGGGACGTGCCGGTCCGGACCGCGATCGGCGCGATGGCTCTGACGTTCTACGCCATCGCGACCATCATGTGCATCAACGACATCATCGCCTACAAGTTCGACATCTCGCTGAACGCGATGACGTGGATCGGCCGCATCGGCATCCTGCTCGGCCCGCCGCTCGCCTACTACCTGACCTACCGGTTCTGCCTGGGCCTGCAGCGCAGCGACCGCCAGGTGCTCGAGCACGGCATCGAGACGGGCATCGTCCGTCGACTGCCGCACGGCGAGTACATCGAGATCCACCAGCCGCTCGGCCCGGTGGACGACCACGGTCACCCGATTCCACTCGAGTACCAGGGTGCACCGGTGCCGAAGCGCATGAACAAGCTCGGCACCGCCGGCAAGCCCGGCGCGGGCAGCTGGTGGAGCGCGGACCCGGCCGAGGAGGCGACGGCACTCGAGGCCGCGCACCACGAGGCCGAGGTCGAGCAGCGCGCCATCCTGAGCGAGTACCAGACGCGCGTCCACGGCACCACGGACGGCGACGGCAAGGCGCACTGACGGTCGCTCGAGTCCGAAACCACGGGAGGGGCCCCGAACCGGAAACGGTTCGGGGCCCCTCCCGTTTCTCCGTGGTCCCTGCGGCTTCCATCCCCGGTGGCTTCCGGTCGGTGCGGACGACCGGATCCGGTCCCCGCACCCCACCCCTCCCCCACTGCGACGGACGGCCGGGAACCCGAGCGGACCGTCGGCTCACCGGCCCTCGGACGGGCCGGGCGTGTCGCGGTACGCGAGTCGGTTCGAGCGCGGTACCGCATCGGCGTCTGCCCGGGGGCGCGCGGTGTCCTGCCGCCGCGTTCCGCGCGGTGTCCTGCCGCCGCGTTCCGACGGGACCATCCGGGTTCGATTCCGACCCGCGGCGCGGTATCACCCCACCGCCGGCACGGCGGCGAGCGCCACCTCGACGAGGTCGCCGCCGTAGTACCTCAGCAGCGCCCGCCTGTGGATCCGCCGTGGCTACGCCGGGCGGGTGAGTAGGCGTGAGGGCTCTCGCGGCCGGGACAGCGGCGCGCCGCGACACTGCCCGCCCGGCACCCCCGGCGTCGGCCCCGTTCCCCACGACCGGGCCATGGACGATTCCCCGGTGACACCCCGCCGAGCCGTGACGCGAACCGCGCACGGCGAGCACGGCCCGAGGCTCCCCGTCCGGGCACGGAACGGAAACGGCCGCGGGGCGGCCTCACCGTGTGGTGAGGCCGCCCCGCGGCATCGGATCTACGCGCTGTGTGCGCTCAGTGCTTCTCGGGTCCGACGTGGTACTCGAACACCAGGCCGGCCGCAGCAGCGAGGATCAGGATCACGGCGAGGACGATCAGCCACGGCTGGAAGAAGGCCAGCGCGATGGCGGCGAACGCAGCCGCCCCGGCCAGCAGGATCGGCCAGTAGCTACCCGCGCTGAAGAAGCCCAGGTCGCCTGCGCCGTCGCTGATCTCGGCCTCCTCGTAGTCCTCCGGGCGGGTGTCGAGGCGACGGGCCACGAACCGGAAGTAGGTGCCGACGATGAGCGTCAGGCCGGCGGAGAGCACGATCGCCGTCAGGCCGGCCCACTCGATGCCCGTGCGGGACAGGCCGGTGAACACTCCGTACACGATGGCGACGAGCACGAAGAACACCGTCACGACTTCGAAGAGCTTGGCTTCGATCTTCATATCAGCTTGTCCTTGGTCGGAGGTTTACCGGTCAGTTGCCCGCGGTGACGACACCACTGGCCGCGCGGTCGGTGCGGTCGGTCTTGAAGGGGGTGGTGGACGTCGCGACCGGGGACTCGCCGATGCGCTCGAGCGCCTGCGCGTTGGTCAGGCCCTCGCCACCGTCCTCGACGGGCTTGCGGAGCTCGATGTACTCCGCGAACCGCTCCGGGCTCACCGCGCGGACCTCGAAGTTCATCATGGCGTGGTAGGTGCCGCACATCTCGGCACAGCGGCCGACGAACGCGCCTTCCTCCTGGATCTCGGAGATCTGGAAGACCGGATCGGAGCTGTTGTTCAGCGGGTTCGGGTTGACGTCACGCTTGAACAGGAACTCCGGCACCCAGAAGGAGTGGATCACGTCGGACGAGGCGAGCACGAACTCGATCCGGCGATCGGTCGGCAGGACGAGGACCGGGATCTCGTTGCTGGTGCCGACCGTCTCGATCTTGTTGTAGTGCAGGTACGACAGGTCCTCGGCCTCCTGGCCGTGGATCGGGGCCGGGATCTCGTGCTCGCCGCCGGCATGCTCCTCGGTGTCGCCCTCGACCGCGGCCTGCGCGATCTCGTCCGTCCCCTCGTAGCGCGCCGTGCCCTCACCGAGGTCGACGGTGCGGTAGCCGAACTTCCAGTTCCACTGGAACGCCGTGACGTCGACGACGACGTTCGGGTTGTCCTCCTTCTCGAGGACGTAGTTCTGCACCACCACGGTGAAGTAGAACAGCACCGCGATGATGACGAACGGGACCGCCGTGTACAGCAGCTCGAGCGGCACGTTGTAGGCCGTCTGCCGCGGGAATTCCGGCGAGTCCTTCTTCTTGCGGTGGAAGATGACCACCCAGAAGGTCAGGCCCCACACCAGTACACCCATGACGAGGGCGGCGACGACCGACCACGTCCACAGCTCACGCATACGCTCGGCCTGCGGGGTAATCCCCTCCGGCCAGCCGAAACGCAGGACTTCCTCGCTGCTACATCCCGTCAGCAGCACGGCTGCAATACCGAGAGATGCTGCCAGCCCGAACCGCCGAAGGATCCGACCTTGCGCCACGTTCACGCCTTCCTGATCGCCGCAATTCCACTAGGGCACACCCGGAGGGCAGACCCAATTACTACGCAGCGTAGACCAAACCCGGCCGCGATCCATCCCCGGGGCGCACACAACGTGTCGCGTCGTCGCGTGCCCGCTGCTCACGGCCCGGGTCGACGCCGGCCACCGGCTGCCGCGACCCCCGGCCTGCGGCATACTGCCATGCAGACCGTCGGTCCCTGCTGCGGCAACATCCCGGGGGCCGAATCCATCCCAACCGGAATGAGGTATCGGACGCCGTGTGCGGACTGCTCGGGTTACTGACCACTGACGGCACCAGCGACGACGCCGTCGCCAGGGTCGACTCCGCGATGCACTGCCTGCGTCATCGCGGACCGGACGAGCACGGCACCTGGCACGACGGCGACCTGGTCTACGGGTTCAACCGGCTGTCGATCATCGACATCGCGCACTCGCACCAGCCGCTGCGGTGGGGCCCGCCGGAGTCCCCGGAGCGCTACGCCCTGACCTTCAACGGTGAGATCTACAACTACGTGGAGCTGCGGGCCGAGCTGGCGGAGAAGTACGGGGCGCAGTTCGCCACCGAGGGGGACAGCGAGACCATCGTCGCCGCGTACCACTACTGGGGCACCGAGGCGGTGCGACGGCTGCGGGGCATGTTCGCGTTCGCGATCTGGGACACCGAGACGCGCGAGCTGTTCCTCGCCCGCGACCCGTTCGGCATCAAGCCGCTGTTCCTCGCCACGGGCACCGGCGGCACCGCGTTCGGCAGCGAGAAGAAGAGCCTGCTCGAGCTGGCCGATCTGATCGGGATCGGCACCGAACTCGACCCCCGCGCCGTCGAGCACTACACGGTGCTGCAGTACGTTCCCGAGCCGGAGACCCTGCACAAGGAGATCCGGCGGCTCGAGTCCGGCTGCTACGCCCGGGTGCGCCCGGGGGGCCGGCCGGAGATCACGCGCTACTTCGAGCCGACGTTCCCGGTCCGGCCCTTTGCCGCAGGCCGCGAGCGCGACCGGTACCGGGAAATCGCCGAGGCGCTCGAGGATTCCGTCGCCAAGCACATGCGTGCCGACGTGACGGTCGGGTCGTTCCTGTCCGGCGGCATCGACTCCACGGCCGTCGCGGCGCTCGCGATGCGGCACAATCCGAACCTGATCACGTTCACCACCGGGTTCGAGCGCGAGGGCTACTCGGAGGTCGACGTGGCGGCCGAGTCCGCCGCCGCGATCGGCGCCCGCCACGTCGTCAAGGTCGTCTCCCCCGCCGAGTTCGCCGCGGCGATCCCCGAGATCGTGTGGTATCTGGACGACCCCGTCGCCGATCCCGCGCTGGTGCCCCTGTGGTTCGTCGCCAAGGAGGCCCGCAAGCACGTGAAGGTGGTGCTCTCCGGGGAAGGTGCCGACGAGCTGTTCGGCGGCTACACCATCTACCGCGAGCCGCTATCGCTGAAGCCGTTCGAGTACCTGCCGAAGCCGTTGCGGCGCGCGGCCGGGAAGCTGTCCGAGCGCATCCCCGAGGGCACCCGCGGCAAGAGCCTGCTGCATCGCGGGTCGATGACCCTCGAGGAGCGGTACTACGGGAACGCCCGCAGCTTCAACGACGCGCAGCTGCGGGCGGTGCTGCGCGACTTCCGTCCGGAATGGACGCATCAGGACGTCACCGCACCGATCTACGCCCGCTCCGCCGGCTGGGATCCCGTCGCGCGGATGCAGCACCTCGACCTGTTCACGTGGCTGCGCGGCGACATCCTCGTCAAGGCCGACAAGATGACGATGGCGAACTCGCTGGAGCTGCGGGTGCCGTTCCTGGATCCCGAGGTCTTCCGCGTCGCCTCGCAGGTGCCGCTGGATCAGAAGATCACGAAGAACACCACCAAGTACGCGCTGCGCCAGGCCCTCGAGGATATCGTCCCGCCGCACGTGCTGCACCGCGCGAAGCTCGGCTTCCCCGTGCCGCTGCGGCACTGGCTGCGCGGCCCGGAGCTGTTCGAGTGGGCCCGCGCCGTGATCGCCGAGTCGGGCACCGAGCACCTGCTGGACAAGGCGGCCGTCGGCCGGATGCTCGACGAGCACCGCGAGGGCCGCGTCGATCACAGCCGCCGGCTGTGGACGGTGCTGGTGTTCATGATCTGGCACGGCATCTTCGTCGAGCAGCGCATCGTGCCGGACATCCAGGAGCCGGCCTACCCCGTCGAGGTGTAGGGCCGCTACGCGGCCGGTGTGTCCTTTGGGCGGTGGGAACCGCCCGAAGGACACACCGGCCGATCACGGCAGGATCGCGGCGATCTCGTCCGCGGCCGTCTGCCCGTACGCGACCGCCAGCCGCTTGACCGCGTCGGGACGGTCGAAGGTCCATTCCTGGGTGCCGGTCGTCTCGAGCACGAGCACCGCGACGAGCGAGCCGAGCTGGGCGGCACGCTCGAGACTGAGGCCCGCGCGGTGTCCCAGCAGGAAGCCCGCCCGGAATGCGTCGCCGACGCCGGTGGGATCCACCTTGGCCCGCTCGGGCACGACGCCGACGTGAATCCGGTGGCCGTCCCGTTCGACGATCTCGACGCCGTGGCCGCCGAGCGTGGTGACGCGCAGACCGACCATTGCGCGGATCTGCTCCTCGGTCAGGCCGGTCTTCTGCTGCAGGAGCCCCCACTCGTACTCGTTGGTGAACAGGTAGGCGGCACCGTCGATCAGCCGGGCCGCCTCGTCGCCGCTCAGACGGGCGAGCTGCTGGGACGGGTCGGCCGCGAACGGCATGCCGAGCTGTCGGCACTCGTCGGTGTGCCGGGCCATCGCCTCCGGGTCGTTCGCGCCGATCAGGACCAGATCGACCCCGTGCGCCCCGGTCACGTCGGCAAGGGAGATGTCCCGGGCCTCGGACATCGCGCCGGGATAGAACGAGGCGATCTGTGCCATCGCCTCGTCGGTCGTGCACACGAAGCGCGCGGTGTGCGCGGTCTGCGACACGTGCACGGGGTCGCAGTTGACGCCGTTGCCCTCGAGCCACGCACGGTACTCGGCGAAGTCGGCGCCGACCGCCCCGACGAGCACCGGCGACCCGCCGAGCACACCCATCGCGTAGGCGATGTTGCCGCCCACGCCGCCGCGACGGACCACCAGGTCGTCGACCAGGAAGCTGAGCGAGATGTGGCTGAGCTGGTCTGCGACGAGCTGCTCGGCGAAGCGTCCGGGGAAACGCATGAGGTGGTCGGTGGCGATGGAACCGGTCACGGCGATGGTCACGTGGCTGGGCCTTTCAGCGAAGGACTGGGACCGATCTCACGCTACCCGCACCCACCCGCACAGCACTGCGACCCCGACGCGAGTGCGCGTCGGGGCCGCAGTGCGGACCGCGTCCTTCGGACACGGGCGGACTTACGTCAGTTGAACGAATCGCCGCAGGCGCAGGAGCCGGTGGCGTTCGGGTTGTCGATCGTGAAGCCCTGCTTCTCGATCGTGTCGACGAAGTCGATCGACGCGCCTTCGACGTAGGGGGCGCTCATGCGGTCGACGGCGAGAATGACGCCGCCGAAGTCGCGGGTGAGGTCACCGTCGAGCGTCCGGTCGTCGAAGAACAGCTGGTAGCGAAGGCCCGCACACCCACCCGGCTGCACGGCGATGCGCAGCGAGAGGTCGTCGCGGCCCTCCTGGTCGAGCAGCGCCTTCGCCTTGGCGGAGGCGGCCTCGGTCATGGTGACGCCGTGAGTGGCGGTCTCTTCCTGCACAGTCATGGGCGCTCCCTAGTCTTTCGTGTTCCAACCCGGTTGCCTCAACGGTACCGCGCGCGCATCTATTCCTCATGCGCGCCTCGGACCGCACGCGGGCCTGACCGGGGGCGATTTTCCGGCCGGGACGGTTTTCCCATAGCCTGGAGGGGTGAAGTTGCTACGCCGCGGCGGTTCCGACGAATCCGACAACGGGGACCTCGGCGCGTCCGAGTCCGTCGCCGACCCGCAGTCCGAGGGCGGCAAGGGAACGACCGGCAAGGGTCGTCCGACCCCGAAGCGCCGAGAGGCCGAGGCCCGCCGGCGTGGTCCCGTCGCTCCGGCTCCGTTGACCGCCAAGGAAGCCCGGGCGCGCCGCAAGGCCGCCAAGCAGTCCCTCTCCAAGGAGGAGCGCAAGGCGCAGTCCGCGGAGCGCCGCGCCGCCGCCGGCGAGCGCCGCACCCGCATGCTCGCGGGCGAGGAGAAGTACCTGCTGCCGCGCGACAAGGGGCCCGTGCGGGCCTACGTGCGCGACCTGGTGGACAGCCGCCGCAACCTCGTGGGCCTGTTCATGCCCATGGCGCTGGTCCTGATCATGACGATGTTCCTCGGGCCGGTGGTCCAGCAGTACGTGACGCTCGCGATGTTCGCGATGATCGTGCTCATGGTGATCGAGGGGATCTACCTCGGCCGCCTCGTGAACAAGAAGGCCCGGGCCCGCTTCCCCGACACCACGGAGGGCGGCTTCGGCCTGGGGTGGTACGCGTTCGTGCGAGCCTCGCAGATCCGCAAGCTCCGGGCGCCGCTGCCGCGGGTTTCCCCCGGCGACGCCGTCTGACCGCGCGGGCCTGCGCACCGGTCAGTGGTGCGGTGCTCGGCGCGCATCGATCGTGCTGCGCACCCAGCCGGCCGACGGGTCGCCGCACAGGAGCGACGACGGATCCTGCGGCCGGAAGTGGTTGTGGCGCCACCAGGCCCGCGTCACCCACCGCGGGGCGGGGCGGGAACGGGCCCGCGCGAGTTCGAGGCCGGCGACGAGCGCGGCCAACACGAGGACGATCACGACGACCTGGCTCATGACGGACAGTCTGTCGCCGGTGCAACGCCCGAGACAGTGGCAGCAAAGCCATCTACCGTCGATTTTCTGCCACGGCGCGGGTTGATAGCGTCCAGCGGTGGCTTCGACCTCCGCCACTTCGTGAAAGGTGCCCCGTGAGCAGCGAATCCGTCCACTCCGCCGACGTCGTCTTCCCGCCCGTCGTCGCCCCCGACCGGGAGGTCCGCCGGCGCGCCGACGCCCGGCAGCGCGATCTCACCAAGCCTGCCGGTTCCCTCGGCCGGCTGGAGGAGCTGGGGTGCTGGGTCGCGTCCTGCCAGGGGCAGGTACCGCCCCGCCCGTTCACCCGTCCCCGGGTGGTGGTGTTCGCCGGCGATCACGGTGTGGCCCGCGGCGGTGTCTCGGCGTATCCCCCCGAGGTGACCGCTCAGATGGTCGCCAATTTCCTCGCCGGCGGCGCCGCGGTCAACGTTCTCGCCGCCACCGCCGGCGCCGGGGTCCGGGTGGTGGACATGGCCGTCGACGGGGACACGGATCCGGCGGTTTCCGCACACAAGGTGCGCCGGTCGAGCGGCTCCATCGACCGGGAGGACGCGCTCACCGAGGAAGAGACCCTCCAGGCGATCACCGCCGGGCGAGCCGTCGCCGACGAGGAGGTCGATGCGGGAGCCGACCTGCTCGTCGCGGGTGACATGGGGATCGGCAACACCACCCCCGCGACGGCGCTGATCGCCACGCTCACCGGCACCGAGCCCGTCGCGGCCGTGGGACGCGGCACCGGCATCGACGACGCCGCCTGGATGCGCAAGGTCGCCGCGATCCGCGACGCGATGCGCCGCGCACGGCCCCACGCCCGCAACCCGGTGGCGCTGCTGCGCACCGCGGGAGGCGCCGACCTCGCCGCGATGGCCGGGTACCTCGCGCAGGCGTCGGTACGCCGGACCCCGGTCGTGCTCGACGGGGTCGTCGTCACCGCCGCGGCGCTCGTCGCCGAGGAACTCGCCCCGGGAGCCCGGGACTGGTGGATCGCCGGGCACCGCTCCACCGAACCGGCCCACACGCTGGCCCTGCGGCACCTGAATCTGGATCCCCTCGTCGACCTGGGGATGCGTCTCGGCGAGGGCTCGGGGGCGGTCGCCGCGCTGCCGATCCTGCACGGCGCGGTGGCGGTCCTCACGAACATGGCGACGTTCGCCGAGGCCGGCGTGAGCACCCGCGACGAGGACGCCACGCCGGGCGCCGATCCGCGCGACGACTGATGCGTGGCATCGCCCTGCAGCGACTGATGCGTGGCATCGCCCTGCGGCGACCGATGCGTGGCATCGCCCTCGCCCTCTCCTGGCTCACCGTGCTGCCGGTTCAGGGACCGGGGCGCATCGATCGCGGCGCCGGGGGCGCGGCTATCGCCGCGGCGCCGGTCGCCGGCCTCGTGCTCGGTCTCGGGACCGCAGGCGTGCTGTGGGCGGCGGTCGCCGCCGGCTGCACTCCCCTGCTCGCGGGCCTGATCGGGGTGGGGTTCCTAGGCCTCGCGACGCGCGGCATGCACCTCGACGGCCTGTGCGACACGGCCGACGGGCTCGGCTGCTACGGACCGCCGGAGCGGGCTCGTGAGGTGATGAAGTCGGGCGGCGCCGGACCATTCGGGGTGGCCACCCTGGTGGTCGTGCTCGGTGCGCAGGCCGCCTCGTTCGGGGCGCTCGCCGACGCGCGATCCTGGCCCGCCGTGATCCTCGCCGTCACCGCCGGCCGGGTCGCGGTCGTCCTCGCCTGCCGCCGCGGCGTGGCCGCAGCCCCGGGCAGCGGGTTCGGTGCCCTGGTGGCGGGGACACAGCCGCTCGGGGTGGGCGCCCTGTGGGCCGGCGTCGCGCTCGTCGCGGCGGCCTGGTGCGTGCCCGGCTCCTGGTGGGCCGGCCCGGTGACGGTGGCCGTGGCGCTCGGTGCTGCACTGCTGCTGGTGCGGCACTGCGTCCGCCGGTTCGGCGGCCTCAACGGCGACGCGCTCGGGGCCGGCCTCGAGACGACGGTGACGATCGTGGCCGCGGCGCTGAGCGCGGCCGTCGCGTAGGCCCGGCCGAGCCGGGCGCAGTGCAGGGCCCGGCCGAGCCGGGCGCAGTGCAGGGCCCGGCCGAGCCTGGCTCAGCGCAGGGTGGTGAGCCAGCCGTGGGTGTCGGCGAACGTCCCCCGCTGGATGCCGGTGAGGGTGTCACGCAGGGCCATGGTGACCTTGCCGGGCTCGCCGTCGGCCACGGTGAACTCGCCGTCCCGGCTCTTGACGGTGCCGACCGGGGTGATGACCGCCGCGGTGCCGCACGCGAAGACCTCGGTGATCTCGCCGGTGGCGACCTTCGACTCCCATTCCTCCACCGAGATCTTGCGCTCCTCCACCTCGAGGCCGGCGTCCCTGGCCAGGGTGAGCAGGGAGTCGCGGGTGATGCCGGGCAGCAGTGAGCCGGACAGCTCCGGCGTCACCAGCCTCGCGTCGGCGCCCGATCCGAAGATGAAGCACAGGTTCATGCCGCCCATCTCCTCGATGTAGCGGCGCTCGACGGCGTCGAGCCACACGACCTGGTCGCAGCCCTGCTCGGTGGCCTGCGCCTGCGCCAGCAGCGACGCGGCATAGTTCCCGGAGAACTTGGCGTCGCCCGTGCCGCCCGGCGCGGCCCGCACGTACTCCTGCGAGATCCACACGCTCACCGGCTTGACGCCGCGGGGGAAGTACGCGCCGGCCGGGGAAGCGATCAGCATGTACCGGTACTGGTTCGCGGGCCGCACGCCGAGACCGGCTTCGGTGGAGAACATGAACGGCCGCAGATACAGCGACTCCTCGCCACCGGCGGCGGGCACCCATTCGTGGTCGGCCTCGACCAGCTCCGCGATCGAACGGACGAACAACTCGTCCGGCAGCTCGGCCATGGCCAGGCGCCGCGAGGACCGGCGCATCCGTTCGGCGTTGGAGTACACGCGGAAGGCCGCGATGCTGCCGTCGGGCTGCCGGTAGACCTTCAGACCCTCGAAGATCGCCTGCCCGTAGTGCAGCACCATCGCGGCCGGGTCGAGCTGCATCGGGCCGTACGGCTGGACGGTGGCGTCGTGCCAGCCGCGGCCCTCGGTGTAGTCGATCGTGACCATGTGATCGGTGAAGTACCGGCCGAACCCCGGATCCGCCAATATCTCTCCACGCCGCTCCGCGGAGGCGGGCGAGGGGTGCGGAACGTGGGCGAATTCGAGGACACCGGTCATGACCGTTGATCCTATCGAACCGCCCGCGCCGCCCTACTTGGTGTGGTCGGGGACGAACGGTGGGACGACCACCCGGGCGCGCAGGGCGCGTCCCCGGACGTCGACCGCGACCTCGTCACCGGCGGCCAGGCCCGCCGCCGTATCGAGGAGCGCCAGCGCGATACCGACCTTGAGTGTCGGGGAGAACGTGCCGGACGTGGTCTCCCCCACCGTGTTTCCGTCGCGCAGCACCTTCAGGTCCGGCCGCAGCACGCCACGGTCGAGCGCCTCCAACCCCCACAGCCGTCGCGCGGGACCGGACTCCTTCTCCGCGACGAGCGCCGCACGTCCCCGGAACGCCGGCTTGCTCCAGCCCACCGCCCAGCCGCAGCGGGCCTGCAGGGGCGAGATCGCCTCCGACAGCTCGTGCCCGTGCAGCGGGTAGCCCATCTCGGTGCGCAGAGTGTCGCGGGCCCCGAGCCCGGCAACCCGACCGCCGGCGGCACGCACGGCGTCGGCCAGCGCCCGGAACAGCGCCTCGGCGTCGGCCCAGCGCGGCACCAGTTCGAAGCCGCGCTCACCGGTGTAGCCGGTGCGGCACACGCGGACCGGCACGCCGTTCCACTGCGCGTCCACGAAGCTCATGTAGCCGAGGTCGGTGGGCAGCCCCAGCCCCTGCAGGACAGCTTCGGAGGTCGGTCCCTGCACGGCGAAGACGCCGTGGTCGCGGTGCTGGTTCGTCACCGTCACGCCCTCGGGCGCGTTCGCGGCGAGGACGGCGACGACCGTGGCGGTGTTCGCGGCGTTCGGCACGAGGAACAGCTCCTCGTCGGAGACGTAGTAGACGATCAGGTCGTCGGTGACACCCCCGGACTCGGTACAGCAGAGGGTGTACTGGGCCTTGCCCGGGCCGATCTTGCGCAGGTCGTTGGTGAGCGTCGAATTGACGTAGTCGGCCGCGCCCGGACCGGCGACGAGGGCCTTGCCCAAATGGCTGACGTCGAACAGGCCCACGTTCTCGCGCACGGCGGTGTGCTCGGCGACGGTGCCGGCGTACGAGACCGGCATCTGCCAGCCACCGAAGGCCGCGAAGGTCGCACCGAGTTCGGTGTGGACGGCGTGGATCGGGCCCTGCAGCAGTGACTGGTCGCTCATGCGCCCCACGCTATCCCACCCCCCGGGATCATTAGCATCGGTGCCACGACCCCCTTCCCCCTAGGAGACGCCCGTGAGTGCCCTTTCGCCCACCCTGCCCGAACTCGTTCTCGCCGGAAGCGTTTCCAAGCGCGCGGACGTCCTCGTCATCGGCCTGACCGCAGGCGACGACGGTCCCGAGGCCCTGCTCGGCGACGGACTGGTCGACGAGGACGTCCTCGGCGGGCTGCTCGACGCCCTGCAGTCCGTCGGCGCCAAGGGCAAGGCCGAGGAGGTCACGCGGATCCCCGCGCCCGCCGCCCTGCCGGTCACCAGCGTGCTCGCCGTCGGGCTCGGCGCCGCCGGCAAGATCGACGCCGAACAGGTGCGCCGCTCCGCCGGCGCTGCGGCGCGCGCCCTCGCCGGCGCCTCCGTGGTCGCGACGACCCTGTCCGCCGTGGATCTCGGCGCCGCCGCGGAGGGCTTCGCGCTCGGCGCGTACACGTTCACCGAGTTCCGCACCGCGAAGTCGAACTCCGGCGACGCGCAGCCCCCCGCCCGGATCGAGCTGCTCGTCGCGTCGCCGCGCGCCCGCGAGGTCAAGGCCGCGCTGGCCCGGGCGACGGCCGTCGCCGAGGCGGTCGCCACCGCCCGCGAGTTCGTCAACACCCCGCCGAGCCACCTGTTCCCGGCCGAGTTCGCCGACCGCGCGCAGGCGCTCGGCGCCGCCGCCGGGCTGCGGGTCGAGGTTCTGGACGAGAAGGCGCTCGAGCAGCAGGGCTACGGCGGCATCGTCGGGGTCGGCAAGGGGTCGTCGCGCCCGCCGCGGCTCGTGCGGCTGAGCTACTCCGCCAAGAAGCGCAAGGCCCCGAAGGTGGCGCTCGTGGGCAAGGGCATCACGTTCGACACCGGCGGCATCTCCATCAAGCCGGCCGCCGGGATGGAGAACATGACGTCCGACATGGGCGGGGCCGCGGCGGTGGTCGCGACGGTCGTGCTCGCCGCGAAGCTCGGGGTGGCGGCAGACGTGACCGCGACGGTGCCGATGGCCGAGAACATGCCGTCCGCGACGGCACAGCGTCCCGGCGACGTGCTCACCCAGTACGGCGGCACCACCGTCGAGGTGATCAACACCGACGCCGAGGGTCGTCTCATCCTTGCCGACGCCATCGTCCGTGCCTGCGAGGACGAGCCCGACTACCTGATCGACACCGCGACGCTCACGGGCGCGCAGATGGTCGCCCTGGGGACGCGGACGCCGGGCGTCATGGGCACCGACGAGTTCCGGGACCGTGTCGCAAGGCTCTCGCACGAGGTGGGCGAGAACGGGTGGGCGATGCCGCTGCCGGCCGAGCTGCGCGCAGACCTGAACTCCCGGGTGGCCGATCTGGCCAACGTCACGCCGCACCGGTGGGGCGGGATGCTCGCCGCCGGCCTGTATCTGAAGGAGTTCGTCGCCGAGGGCGTGCAGTGGGCCCACATCGACGTGGCCGGGCCGGCTTTCAACACCGGAAGCCCGTTCGGCTATGTCGGCAAGGGCGGCACCGGTGTGCCGGTGCGCACGCTGTTCGCCGTCATCGAGGACATCGCGGCCAACGGCTGATCCGTCCGGCGCGTCCCTGCCGGGCGGCAGGGACGCGCGGGCGCGCGTGACCCAACCCTCGTCGAACGCCGCGATTGGATCAGTGCAAGGATGGTCGAGGTCATACCCGGCATCGGGTGTGGTCTCAATCGAACACCGCAAGACACCGCACGAGACCGTGGCCTCGAGCACAATGGTCTGCGACCACACAATGGTCCGCGACCATCGGTCGGCACAACTCAACACACCCGAACACAACCGTCGAGGAGTCAACAGACATGGCCTTCTCCGTCCAGATGCCAGCGCTTGGTGAGAGCGTCACCGAGGGAACTGTCACGCGATGGCTCAAGCAGGAAGGAGACACGGTCGAAGTCGACGAGCCGCTGCTCGAAGTTTCCACGGACAAGGTCGACACCGAGATCCCCTCGCCCGCGGCCGGTGTGCTGGTGAAGATCGTCGCCCAAGAGGACGAGACGGTCGAGATCGGCGGCGAGCTGGCGGTGATCGGTGACTCCGCCGACGACGCGGGATCGTCCACCACCCCTTCTGCCGCCCCGACCGAGGAGGCGGCACCCGAGGAGCAGCCCACCCCCGAGCCCGAGCCGGAACCCGAGCCCGCTCCGGCTCCGTCCGGTTCCGACGCCGGCGCCGCCGAGGGCACCCCGGTCACCATGCCGGCGCTCGGCGAGTCCGTGACCGAGGGCACCGTCACCCGGTGGCTGAAGTCCGTCGGTGACGAGGTCGCGGTCGACGAACCCTTGCTCGAGGTGTCCACCGACAAGGTCGACACGGAGATCCCGTCCCCGGTTGCCGGAGTGCTCCTCGAGGTCAACGCCCAGGAGGACGACACCGTCGAGGTCGGTGGGCAGCTCGCGGTGATCGGATCGGGAACCCCGGCCGCGGCACCGTCGAAGCCCGAGCCGAAGCCGGAACCGAAGCCCGAGCCGAAGGCGGAACCGAAGCCCGAGCCGGCGAAGCAGGCGGCCCCCGAGCCGGTGAAGCAGCCCGCCCCGGAGCCGGTGAAGCAGGCCGCTCCGGCCCCCGCTCCGGCCCCCGCGGCCGAGGAGACCTCGGGTGGAGCCACGCCGTACGTGACACCCCTCGTCCGCAAGCTCGCCGCCGAGCACGGCGTCGACCTGTCGACGGTGTCCGGTACCGGTGTCGGCGGCCGCATCCGCAAGCAGGACGTGCTCGCCGCTGCCGAGGCCGCGAAGGCCCCCGCCGCCCAGGCGCCGGCGCCCGCCGCCAAGGCCCCGGCCGCCGCTCCGGCCGCGACCGCCGGTGTCCGTCCCGAGCTGGCCCACCTGCGTGGCACCACGCAGAAGGTCAACCGGATCCGCCAGATCACCGCGATCAAGACCCGCGAGTCCCTGCAGACCACCGCGCAGCTCACCCAGACCTTCGAGGTCGACGTCACCAAGATCGCGCACCTGCGGGCGCAGGCCAAGGCGACCTTCGCCGAGCGCGAGGGCGTCAACCTGACCTTCCTGCCCTTCTTCGCGAAGGCCGTCGTCGAGGCCCTCAAGGCGCACCCGAACATCAACGCCTCCTACGACGAGGACAAGAAGGAGATCACCTACCACGCGGCCGAGCACCTCGGCATCGCCGTGGACACGGAGCAGGGTCTGCTCTCCCCGGTGATCCACAACGCCGGTGACCTGTCGCTGGCCGGCCTGGCCCGCGCGATCGCGGACATCGCCAAGCGTGCCCGCAGCGGTGGCCTCAAGCCCGACGAGCTGGCCGGGGGCACCTTCACGATCACGAACATCGGCAGCCAGGGCGCCCTGTTCGACACGCCGATCCTGGTGCCGCCGCAGGCGGCGATGCTCGGCACCGGTGCGATCGTCAAGCGACCGGTGGTCGTCACCGACGAGGTGGGCAACGAGTCGATCGGTGTCCGTTCGATGTGCTACCTGCCGCTGACCTACGATCACCGGCTGGTCGACGGCGCGGACGCAGGCCGGTTCCTCACCACGATCAAGCACCGCCTCGAGGAGGCGGCGTTCGAAGCCGACCTGGGTCTGTGACCCACGGGGTGTAGCCCGGCACTCACCGGACCCGCAGCGGGGGCATCGTCACACCGACGAGGCCCCCGCTTCCGCGTTCCGATCCCCGCAGATGCGGGAGAATCTCCGGCATGCGCATCCTCGTGGCCGGCTCGTCGGGGCTGATCGGAACTGCCTCGGTCGCGTGGCTGCGGGCGCACGGCCACGAGGTGCGCCGCCTGGTGCGGCGTCCGCCGGGGGCGCCGGACGAGTGGTCCTGGGACCCGCGGACGGGGCGGGTCGATCCCGCGGCGCTCGACCGCGTCGACGCCGTGGTGAACCTGTGCGGGTCGAGCGTGGGTGCGCGGCGCTGGTCGGGCGCGGTGAAGCAGGAACTGCGCGACAGCCGGATCGTCCCCACCGACGTCCTCGCCGCCGCCGTCGCGGCCGCCGGGGTGCCGACGCTGGTCAACGCGGGCGCCGTCGGCTTCTACGGGGACACCGGCGAGACGGTGGTGGACGAACGCAGCCCTGCCGGGCAGGGGTTCGTGGCCGACCTGTGCCGCGACTGGGAGGCCGCGACGGCGCCGGCGCGTGAGGCCGGGGTCCGCACGATCGTTCTCCGCACCGGGATCGTGCTCGCGCCGCACGGGGGCATCCTGCGCCGGCTCGAGCCGCTGTTCCGGCTCGGGCTCGGTTCCCGGCTCGGCGACGGCCGGCAGTACATGTCGTGGGTGGCGCTCGAGGATGCGGTGGCGGCGGTGGGCTTCGTCCTCGGTCGCGGCGACATCGCCGGACCGGTCGATGTCACCGGGCCGGCCCCCGTGACGAATGCCCGGTTCACCGAGGCGCTGGCGCACTCGGTGCACCGGCCCGCGCCGTGGACGACCCCCGGTTTCGTGGTCGCCGCGGTCGCCGGGGAAATGGCGCGCGCACTGGTGCTCACCGGGCAGCGTGCCCTGCCGGCGGTGCTCGAGTCGACGGGCTTCGAGTTCCGGTACCCGACGATCGGTGCCGCCCTGGGAAACGCGCTCGCGTCCTGAAGTCACCTCTTCGCGAGGGCTCGCCGACGGCGTAGGGTCGTGGACTATGAGCAGCGCATCCTCCTCCGCCCGTTTCGATTCCGAACCCGTCGCGGTGGCGCACCTGGGGCTGATCGGTTACCTCGAGGCGTGGGAGCGGCAACGGGAGATCGCCGCCGACCGGGCCGAGGGCCGCGGCGTCGACACCCTGCTGTTGCTCGAGCATCCGCCCGTGTACACCGCCGGTAAGCGCACCGCCCCCGAGGATCGCCCCACCGACGGCACCCCGGTGATCGACGTCGACCGCGGGGGCAAGATCACCTGGCACGGTCCCGGCCAGCTGGTGGGCTACCCGATCATCCGGCTCGGCGAACCCATCGACGTCGTCGGCTACGTGCGGCGTCTCGAGCAGGCCCTGATCGAGGTCTGCACCGACCTCGGGCTCACGTGCGGCCGCGTGGACGGTCGCTCGGGCGTGTGGCTGCCGGCCGAGCTGCGCGACGGGCACTGGCTGCCCGAGCGCAAGATCGCCGCCATCGGGGTGCGGGTGCAGCGCGGGGTGACGATGCACGGGTTCTCCCTCAACTGCGACGCCACCCTCGACGCGTTCGACTCGATCGTCCCGTGCGGCATCCGCGACGCGGGTGTCACCTCGCTCACGGGTGAGCTCGGACGGGACGTCACCGTCGCCGAGGTGATGCCGGCGGTGACGGCGGCGGTGATCGACGCTCTCGACGGCCGCCTGCCGGTGACGGACCACGACATCGAGCGGGTGACGTTCGAACAGGCCGTCGGTGCCGAGCCGCCGCAGACCCCGCGGCCGGAGTTCACCACGGTGCGGTACGGCTGATCGCCGCCCGCCACGGCCGCGCCCCCAGGGTGGGTCCGGCCGGTACCGGCGGGCGTAGGATCGAGCCCGTGACTGTGGCCCCAGAAGGACGCAAACTGCTGCGGATCGAGACCCGAAACGCGCAGACGCCGATCGAACGCAAGCCGAACTGGATCAAGACCCGGGCGAAGATGGGCCCGGAGTACACCGAGCTGAAGGGACTGGTGCGGCGCGAGGGCCTGCACACGGTCTGCGAGGAAGCCGGTTGTCCCAACATCTACGAATGCTGGGAGGACCGGGAGGCGACGTTCCTCATCGGCGGCGAGCAGTGCACCCGTCGATGCGATTTCTGCCAGATCGACACCGGTAAGCCCGCCGAGCTCGACCGCGACGAGCCGCGCCGCGTCGCCGAGTCGGTGCAGGCGATGGGTCTGCGGTACTCGACGATCACCGGTGTCGCCCGCGACGATCTGCCCGACGGCGGCGCGTGGCTGTACGCCGAGACCGTGCGGCAGATCCACGAGCTCAACCCGGGCACCGGCGTCGAGAACCTCATCCCCGACTTCAACGGCAAGCCCGAACTGCTCACCGAGGTCTTCGAGTCGCGTCCCGAGGTCCTCGCGCACAACGTCGAGACCGTCCCCCGGATCTTCAAGCGCATCCGCCCGGCGTTCCGCTACCAGCGGTCGCTGGACGTGATCACCGCGGCCCGCGAGTTCGGCCTGGTGACCAAGTCCAACCTGATCCTCGGCATGGGTGAGACACCGGAGGAGGTCACCGAGGCGCTGCACGACCTGCACGCCGCCGGCTGCGACATCGTCACCATCACCCAGTACCTGCGTCCGTCGCCGCGGCACCATCCCGTCGAGCGGTGGGTCAAGCCCGAGGAGTTCGTCGCGCACTCGGAGACCGCCGAGGAGATCGGCTTCGCGGGCGTGATGGCCGGGCCGCTGGTCCGGTCCTCGTACCGCGCGGGCCGCCTGTACGCGCAGGCCATGGCACACCACGGTCGCGAATTGCCCGCCGCCCAGGCGCACCTGGCCGAGGGGGGCACAGCGGCCCAGGAAGCCAGCTCCGTGCTCGCTCGCCTCACGCCGTAGCCGTACCGGACCCGCGGTGGTGAAGGGGTCACCGCGGGGAAAGTATCCTGGGTGCATGGCGAAAGGCAGCAAACCCGACAAGGAAGCGAAGGCCGCGGCGAAGGCCGCGCGCAAGCAGGCGTCGAAGGAGCGGCGAACCCAGCTCTGGCAGGCGTTCCAGCTGCAGCGCAAGGAAGACAAGCTGCTGCTGCCGTGGATGATCGGCGCGATCGTCGTCTCCACCCTGGTGTTCTTCCTGATCGGGCTGATCTTCGGTATCGAGTGGTTCCTCCTGCCGGTCGGCCTGCTCGTGGGGGTGCTGCTCGCGTTCGTCATCTTCGGTCGCCGGGTGCAGAAAACGGTCTACGGCAAGGCCGAGGGCCAGGCCGGCGCGGCGGCGTGGGCGCTGGACAACCTGCAGGGCTCCTGGCGCGTCACGCACGCGGTGGCCGGCACCGCGCAGCTCGACGCCGTGCACCGCGTCATCGGCCGCCCGGGCGTGATCCTGGTGGCCGAGGGATCGCCGCAGCGCGTGAAAGCGCTTCTCGCACAGGAGAAGAAGCGGGTGGCGCGCCTCGTCGGCGACACCCCGATCTACGACGTCGTGGTCGGCAACGACGAGGGCCAGGTCCCGCTGTCGCAGCTGCAGAAGCACCTGTCCAAGCTGCCGCGCAACATCGACACCAAGCGGATGGACGCGATCGAGGGCCGGCTGGCCGCCCTGAGCACCAAGAAGACCGGCGCCGCGCTCCCGAAGGGTCCGATGCCGGCCGGCGCGAAGATGCGGAGCGTCCAGCGCACCATGCGCCGCCGCTGAGCCCCGCTCCGACGACGGGAGCCTGCACCCGGATCGACCCGGTGCAGGCTCCCGTTCCGCGTTTCGGGGGAGGGTGCGTCAGCGGGACCGTACGAGGGCCGTGCCGGTCGCCCGGTCCTGCAGGCCGCGGCCGTCGACGTCGGTGACGATCGCCGGCGCGATGAACACGAGCAGCAGCTGCCGCGCCAGGGCGCGAACCGGCCCCACTCGTGCGGGCGCGTCGACCCGGGCGACCTGGAGGCCGACCAGATACTGCCCCGGGGTGAACGAGAACAACGTCACCGTGAGCACCCCCACCACGAACCACACCAGCAGGGTGTAGGTGGACAGCTGAGGGTTCTCGAAGGGACGTTCGCCGACGATCGCGGTGGCGATACCGACGGAGGTGAACCAGTCGATCGCCAGAGCGCTCGCCCGCCGGCCGGTGCCCGCGAGCGCGCCCGGCCCCTCCTGGGGCAGGCCGAGCAACTGCCCGCGGTAGTCCTGGGCCTTTTCCTGCCCCTTGGGGATCGCCGCAGCGGGTCCGGAGAGCCAGCTGCCGGTCATACGTGCCATGCTGTCCAGGATAGGGTGCAACGAGCGGACCGGCCCGACCCCACGTGCACGCCGGTGACTTCTACCACAAAAGTAGTCCTCACGACACCGGAAGACGAGCTGTAACATCGGTGAAACATGGGATTGATGGTCGGGCAACACCAGCTCAATACGGTCTGTATCCGACGCAGACGCCCCATCCCCATGGCGCGCATTGACTGAAGGAGCACAAGCGTGGCGTTCACCTCGGCCGAAGAGGTCATCAAGTACATCGAGGACGAAAACGTCGAGTACGTCGATATCCGATTCAGCGACCTCCCCGGCGTTCAGCAGCACTTCTCGATTCCCGCGAGCGCGTTCACCAAGGACGTGTTCGAGGACGGCTTGGCGTTCGACGGCTCGTCCGTTCGCGGCTTCCAGTCCATCCACGAGTCGGACATGATGCTGCTGCCCGACGTCACCACCGCGCGCATCGATCCCTTCCGGGCCGCCAAGACGCTGAACATCAACTTCTTCGTCCACGACCCGTTCACTCGCGAGTCCTACAGCCGGGACCCGCGCAATGTCGCCCGCAAGGCCGAGGAGTACCTCGTCAGCACCGGCATCGCCGACACCGCGTTCTTCGGTGCCGAGGCCGAGTTCTACATCTTCGACTCGATCCGCTACGACTCGCAGATGAACGGCGCGTTCTACGAGATCGACTCGGTCTCCGGTTCGTGGAACACCGGCGTCGAGCTCAACGCCGACGGCAGCCCCAACCTCGGCTACAAGGTCCGCCCGAAGGGCGGCTACTTCCCCGTCGCACCGTACGACCACTACGTGGACCTGCGCGACGAGATCTCCACCAACCTGCAGAACGCCGGCTTCGAACTCGAGCGCGGCCACCACGAGGTCGGCACCGCCGGTCAGGCCGAGATCAACTACAAGTTCAACACGCTGCTCGGTGCGGCCGACGATCTGCAGCTGTTCAAGTACATCGTCAAGAACACCGCCTGGAAGCACGGCAAGTCCGTGACCTTCATGCCGAAGCCGCTGTTCGGTGACAACGGTTCGGGCATGCACGTGCACCAGTCGCTGTGGAAGGAAGGCAAGCCGCTCTTCCACGACGAGTCCGGCTACGCGGGCCTGTCCGACCTGGCGCGCTGGTACATCGGCGGCATCCTGCACCACGCGCCGTCGCTGCTCGCGTTCACCAACCCGACGATCAACTCGTACCACCGTCTGGTGCCGGGCTACGAGGCTCCGATCAACCTGGTCTACAGCCAGCGCAACCGCTCCGCCGCCGTGCGCATCCCGATCACCGGCAACAACCCGAAGGCCAAGCGCCTCGAGTTCCGCGCCCCGGACTCCTCGGGCAACCCGTACCTCTCGTTCGCCGCGCAGATGCTCGCGGGTCTCGACGGCATCAAGAACAAGATCGAGCCGATGGCCCCGGTCGACAAGGACCTCTACGAGCTCCCGCCGGAGGAGGCCAAGAACATCCCGCAGGCTCCCACCAGCCTCGAATCGGTCATCGACAACCTCGAGCGCGACCACGAGTACCTGACCGAGGGCGGCGTGTTCACCAGCGACCTGATCGAGACCTGGATCTCGATCAAGCGGGAGCAGGAGATCGCTCCGGTCAACCTGCGGCCGCACCCCTACGAGTTCCAGCTGTACTACGACTGCTGAGCCGGTTCCGCACGTAGTTCGTCACGAGTCCACCCGCCTTGCGATTCCGCAAGGCGGGTGGACTCGTGTCTACGGCCTCGTCGGCCGGAGAGCGCGACCTCCCCGCCGCCGGCCGCGCTCGGCGTGCGCCGAATCTGCTATCCGGCGTGCGCCGCGTCCCGCTCGTGCGCGGGCGATCTGTCGCCCGGTTCACCCCCTCGGCGGTGTGCGGTGAACGTGGCGGCGACGCACAGCAGTGCGACGACGAAACACGCCAGCGTGTACCACAGGTTTCCCACCGGATCTCCGGTGCTCGTCACGCCGTCGACGGCACGGAGGAAGTCGGGCAATGCGGTCGCCCAGAGGAACGCCATGACGCACAGGTACACCACGCTGTAGGCCTGGACGAAGCGGTTCGTGTAGGGAGGAACGTCCGGCTCGCCCCGCCGCAGCCGCACCCATCGGCGCACGAGCACCACGCTCGCGACGAGTGTGACGACGACCAGTTCCACCGCGTACAGCACTCCCCGGACCGTCGTGCTTCCCATGCCCAGGACCGTCGCCGGGAGCGGGAGGACGAACGTGCCCAGCGACGCCAGCAGGCCGATCACGACCGTGCGCCACACCAGCTCGAGACCGGAGAAGTGCCGGCCGCGGTCGACGTGGCGACCGACGAAGAACTGCACGCACAACGCGAGTGACATCGGCCAGAGCGCGGCGAACACCACCACACTCGGGAGCGGGACCGCATCGAACATGGGCTGGTTGACCGGATTCGTCACCGACCAGTGCCACCATCGCAACTGCGGTCCGAGGTGGTCGAAGATCTCGTAGAACGCGTGGTGAACGAAGCCCACGCAGACCGCACCGACGAGAACCCCGTAGCGCCGGAAAACGCCCAGCATTCTGACGATCTCGAAGGCCAGCGTGGCCATCAGCGGGTAGATCGCGACGATGTACAGCGGGAGCCGGCCCCACAGGAACTCCACCGTGAACACGTTGTGGGCGAACATCGTGTCCACGTGCTCCTCGATGCCGAATGCGGCGGGGAAGTACAGCGGTGGCTCGATGAGGAACAGGTAGGCGGTGGCGCCGAACCAGAGCACCAGGTTGGTGGGATCGCCGTGGCGACGCAGGCGCACGACGGCGAGCACGAGCGCGAGCACGGCACCGAACACGACGGTGACCTCGAGAACCGGAAGGGTCCAGTTCTCCAGGGCCGACGGGTTGCGGACCTCGACGAGGCCACCGGCCTCCTCGCACGAGAAGCCCAGGGACGTGGCGAGTTCGGCGAAGGTGGGTGAACACAGGTCGGTCATCGCTCCGGCCCCCCTACGATGCGACCGCGTCGGCGGTGTACCAGCGCGTGACGTCGTAGCCGTCCTCGTAGCGCCGGAACCACACGTCCGCGAGTGCCGGCAGCTTCTCGTGGGCCGGGTTGTGCTTCGGCAACTGGCTCCGGACGACTCCCGCCAGGGCGACGAGTTGCTCACCGAGCGGGAGATCGTCGAACGCGCGCGGCAGGGGGCCGTGGTCCTCCGCGTGCAGCAGCGGCAACCACGTGCGCAGGCGCTGCTTGCGCCGGTAGGACGCGAACATCGACAGAGCGTCGATCCTCCGGTCCGCCAAGGGAACATGCTCGTTGAAGCCCTCGCAGGCCAGCCGGATGACCTTCAGCACATGACGGAAGACCGACGGGGCCACGCGCATCCGGTAGATGTCGGAGCCGACGACGGAGTCGAAGACGACGAGCGCCGAACTCCGATGTTCGACCTCCTCGACGAAGTGCCAGATGAACAGCGACGCCACCCGGTCGTCTCCGGGCCGGAACAGGGCCGCCTCGTTGTCGAGCATCAGCTTGAACACCGGAGTGAAGGTCGCTTCGAGATCCGCGGTGTAGGCGAGCCGGTAGTTCAGCGAGGTCTCCGCGGTGAGCCGGTCGAACTCTCCGATGACGTCGTCGAGAGTCTCCCGGAGCCCCGGGTACTGCTTGATCAGGGCCCTGACGTGTTGGCGGTGCGCGGTCGAGTGCTGCCCCTCCTGACGCATGAACGCGTCCGCCTCCGCGGCGACCTCGGGGTCGGTGATCAGCGGCTTGGTCTGGAGAATCATCTTCACGATCATCTTCTCGAAGCCGATCGCCAGGAACGAGACCGCGTTGGCCATGCTCGAGAAGGCCGGATTCGCGTCGTTCCACAGGAAGGGCACGTCGTAGTCCTCGAACGCGAAGTTCATCTTTCGGATCTGCAGATCGGTCACGCGCTACCCCTCGTCGTCCGGAAATGGGCTGGGCCGGGGCCCCGCAGAGGCCCCGCGCCGCGGTGCCGTGATCATACATAGATCGACCAACACGTATGATGAGAACGTGTTATCGAAACCGTGGACGGCCCCGCGGGCGGCGGGCCACCCCGTGCTACCGTCGGTCGTTCGAGCGGACGGCCGACAGGCCCCACCATGCGGAGGGCCCGCCGTTCCGGATGCGGTGCGATCCGAGGAAGCGGAGCAGTGGCACGGAGACGCGGGTGGGGCGGCAGCCCACCGGAGAACGACGACGAAGCGTCCCGCCGGATCGTCTCCGCTGCAGTCGATCTGATCGGGCGTACGGGTTCCGTCATCAGCATCGCCGATGTCGCGGAGTCGCTGGGCGTCATCCGCCAGACGGTGTACCGCTACTTCCCCAGCGCGGATGCACTGATGCGGGCCGCGGCGATCGCATCGGTCGACGGATTCCTCGCTCGACTGACCCGGCACATCCGCGGCATCGAGGATCCCGTCGACGCGATGACCGAAGGCGTGGTCTACACCCTGGCCGAGGTACGCCGGACGCCGCATCTGGGCATCCTGCTCACGGGCATGTACTCGAACGTCCATCCCGACGGCCTCACCTCCGAAGAGGCACGCGAGTTCGGGATGACGATGATCAAGCGTTTCGACGTCGACTGGGAGCGCTACGGGTACGACGACGCGGCACTCCACGAACTCGTCGAATACGTGCTGCGCACGATGCAGTCGTTCTTCGTCTCCCCCGGCAACCCCCCGCGGAGCGACGACGAGCTGCGGCGCTATCTCCGACGCTGGATGGGCGCCGCGATCCTCGCCCAGTGCCCGACCGCGGCACGCGCCTCCTCCGGCGGCGTCCGAGACGACAGCGCGTGACGGGAACCGGCCCGGACCGGCGATCCCGGTGCGCCCGCCGGTGCCGATCGCCGCGCTAGACCGGCTCGGGCTCGCGGACGACCTGCGGCGTCTCCGCCCGCTCGGCCGCCTCGGCCCGCAGCCGCTGCCCGAGCACCGACTTGCGCCGACCGTAGACGAAGTAGATCACCACGCCCAGGGCCATCCAGGCCACGAACCGCATCCACGTCTCGACGGACAGGTTGAGCATCAGCCAGCCGCACGCGAGGACCGCGAGGATCGGCACCAGCGGCACGAGCGGCACCCGGAACCCGCGCGGCAGGTCGGGGCGGGTCCGGCGGAGCACCATCACGCCGATGCACACCAGCACGAAGGCGAACAGCGTGCCGATGTTGACCATCTCCTCGAGCACACCCATCGGGAACACCGCGGCGAGGACGGCGACGATGCCGCCGACCAGCAGGGTGATGCGTACCGGGGTGCCCTTACGGCCCGTCGTGGCCAGCTGCCGCGGCATCAGCCCGTCCCGGGACATCGCGAACAGCACGCGGGTCTGGCCGAGCATCATCACCATCACGACCGTGGTGAGGCCGGCGAGGCCGCCGACGTTGATCGCCATCTGCGCCCACGTGATGCCGTGCGCCTCGAACGCGGTGGCCAGCGTGGCGCTGCCGTCGCCGACGAGCGCGCTGCCCGTCCGCAGGTCGGTGTACTTCACCATGCCGGTCAGCACCAGCGTGACGCCCACGTAGAGGACCGTGACGATGGCGAGCGAGGCGAAGATGCCGCGCGGCAGCGCCTTCTGCGGGTTCTTCGTCTCCTCCGCGGTGGTGGCGACCACGTCGAATCCGATGAATGCGAAGAACACCAGGCTCGCGGCGGCGAGCAGGCCGTACCATCCGTAGCTGCTGCCGTCGGCTCCGGTGAGCGCCGAGAACAGCGACTGGTGCACGCCGCTCGCGGTGCTCTGCGCCCCCTCGGCCGGCGGGATGTAGGGCGAGTAGTTGCTCTTGTCGATGTAGAAGACGCCGACCACGATGACCAGCAGGACGACCGCAACCTTGATGGCGGTGACGACGGCCGACACCCGCGAGGACACCTTGGTGCCGACGACGAGCACGACCGTGATCGCGCCGACGATGAGCAGCGCCCCCCAGTCGACCGCAAGCGGCCCGAGATGCATCGTGGTGTGCCCGCTGCCGCCGAGCATGCCACCGAGGTACAGCGACCAGCCCTTGGCGACGACGGCGGAGGCGAGCGCGAACTCGAGGATCAGGTCCCAGCCGATGATCCAGGCGACGAACTCACCGAAGGTGGCGTACGAGAAGGTGTAGGCGCTGCCGGCGACGGGGACGGTCGACGCGAATTCGGCGTAACACAGGGCAGCGAGACCACACGTGATCGCGGCGAGCACGAATGCCAGCGAGATCGACGGGCCGGCGACGTTGCCCGCGGTGCGTGCGGTGAGGGTGAAGATGCCGGCGCCGATCACCACGGCGACGCCGAACACGGTCAGGTCTTTGGCGGTCAGCTCTCTTCGCAGCCGCGAACAGGGTTCGTCGGTGTCCGCGATCGACTGTTCGACGGATTTGGTGCGCCAGATGCCGACTCCGGGCATGGTGTGCTCCTCGGGATGGGATTGTGGGCCCGCCGGACCTCGTGGGCGACCGGGGGCGTGACACTCGCAGGCGACGCATTGTGGTGCCGCAGAGCGGGATTGCGTGAGCAATTCAGTGCAGCAATCATGGCACTGTCACAATTCGTGTCAATATCTTCCGCACCAGCTATTCACAATGCTCAAATGTGATGCGCATCACAACAGAAAGGGTGTCACCGTGCTCAGTTTCGATCGGCTCGACGCGGCTCTTCTCGCCGAGCTCACCCACAACCCGCGGGCCGGCATCGTCGATCTGGCAGCGAAGCTCGGCGTCGCGCGCAACACCGTCCAGTCGCGGATCCGGAAGCTCGAGGAGTCCGGCGCCGTGACGGGATACCGGCCGGTGGTGGATCTGCCGAAGCTCGGCCTGCCGCTGCAGGCGTTCATCGGCGCAGAACTGGTGCAGGCCCGGATGGGTCACGTCATCGCGGAGCTCGAGCGGTTCCCCGAGGTGCTCGAGGTGCACGCGACGACGGGTCGGGAGGACCTGCTGATCCGGATGGCGGCGCAGTCGCAGGAGGATCTGCTCCTGCAGCTCGAACGAATCCATGCGATCGAGGGCGTCGCGCACACCACGACCACGCTGGCGCTGACGACGCCGGTGCCGTACCGGACGCAGCCCCTGCTCGAACACCTCACCCGCGACTCCGGGCACGGGCGCTCCGCGCCGGTGAGCGACCGGCACTGAGGGACCGGCGTTGAGGGACCGGCGTCGAGGGACATCGGTCTCCGGGTACGCGAGAAGGGGGAGGCACCGCGGTGCCTCCCCCTCGCCGTACCGCCCGTCAGGCGGCGTCGATACGCCGCTCGGCGACCCGGTTCGCGGCCGCGCCGGGCCCGATGTCCAGGGTCCGCGACATCTCGAAGATCTCGGCCGTGCGGTCGAAGATCGCGTCCACCCGGGACCGGACGACGGTCGGGTCGGATCCGTCGACCTCCCCCGCGACCTGGATCAGGCCGCCGGCGTTGGCGACGTAGTCCGGCACCCACGTGATGCCGCGGTCGCGCAGGATGTCCTCGACCTCCGGGCGGGCCAGCTGGTTGTTCGCCGCACCGCACACCAGACGCGCACCGAGCACCCCGGCGGTCGACGGGGTCAGCGTTCCCCCCAGGGCACACGGTGCGTACACATCCAGCGGCGCCGCGACGACGCCGTCGGCGACCCGTGCCGCCGGGAACTCGGCGGCCACCCGGGCGAGAGCCACCGGGTTCACATCCGAGACCACCACGTCGGCGCCGTCCGCGGTGAGCAGCCCCACCAGTTCGTAGCCCACCTTCCCGAGCCCCTCGACACCCACGGTGCGGCCGGCGAGAGTCGTTGTTCCCCAGACATGCTCGGCTCCGGCGCGCATCGCCTGGAACACGCCGAGCGCGGTGAGCGGCGAGCTGTCCCCGGATCCGCCGGCCGCGGGAGTGCGTCCCACCGCGTGCGAGGTCTGGCGGCCGATCACGTCCAGGTCGCCGGCGTGGGTACCGACGTCGGCGGCGGTGATGTAGCGGCCACCGAGGGACTCGACGAACCGTCCGTACGCGGCGAGCAGCGCCTCGCTCTTGTCCGTGGCGGGGTCACCGAGGATGACGGCCTTGCCGCCGCCGAGGTTCACGCCCGCGACCGCGGCCTTGTAGGTCATGCCCCACGACAGCCGCAGCACGTCCTCGAGCGCCCGGGCCTCGTCGGCGTACGGGTAGAAGCGGGTGCCGCCGAGCGCGGGCCCGAGCGCGGTGGAGTGGATCGCGACGATCGCGCGCAAGCCGGTCGCGGCGTCCTGACAGAAGACGACCTGCTCGTGTGGGCGGTCGGACAGGCACCGGGATCGGCCGAAGACACCGGCGGGGGCGTCGGAGGTGGCCGAACGGGCGAGGGTCGAGGTGGTCACGTGATGGGTTCCTTTCCGGAAGAATGTACTCGGGATGTCGAGAATCGGTGGCGGCTCAGAAGTCGATCTCGACGCCGAGCTCGGCGAGCCGCGCGCGGTACTGCTCGACGGAGCGCAGCTTGACGTCCTCGTAGCCGCGGACCGTGTCCGGCAGAGCCGCGACCTGCACGGCGCGGTCGTAGGTGGCGGCATCGAGGTCGGCGGCGAGGCGATCGACCGTGGCCGTGTAGTGCGCGAGCAGGGCGCGCTCGACCTTCCGGACGTGCGCGTAACCGAACGGATCGAGGCGGGTGCCGCGCAGGCGCCTGCCCTTGGCCAGGATCCGCAGCGCCGCGTGCGACTTCGGTCCGAACCCGATCTTCTTGGTGCGGCCGAGCGCCCGCAGGACCGGCGGGTGCAGCCGGTAGGTCAGCTGCTCACCGCCGGGCACCTGAGCGCGTACCTCGTCGAGGAACGTGGGGTCGACGAGCAGTCGCGCGACCTCGTACTCGTCCTTGTAGGCGGTGAACTTGAACAGCCCGCGCGCGACGGCCTCGCTGAGGTCGGTGCGGTCGGTGACACGGCGTTCGGCCGCCCACACGGACTGCACCCGGTCGATGTAGCGGGCGGCGAGGCGTTCGCCCTGGAAGTCGATGAGCGCGGCGGCACGCACCCGCACGAGCCGCAGCACCTCGCCGTCGAGGGTGGTGTCCGCGAACAGGGCGTCCGGGGCGACGGTGACCTTCGGCTGCGGGCGGGCCGGTTCGGTTGCGGCCGCGAACGCGCCGGGGTCGGCGATCGCCACGCGGCCCCACCGGAACGCCGCGATGTTCGCCGCCACCGCGACACCGTTGATCTCGATCGCCTCCTCGACGGACTCGGCGGGGATCTGCAGGCCGCCGAGTTGATGGGCGGCGCCGACGATCAGGAAGTTCGCGGCGGCGGTGTCGCCGAACAGTGCCTGTGCGGCGGCGAGAGCGTCGAACGAGGCCGACCGGCGGGTCGCCGCGTCCAGCCGGGACAGCAGCTCCTGTTCGTCGGGGTGGCGGATCGACCTATCGTACACCATGTCCCCGGTGGGGGTGCGGCTCGTCGAGGCCACCGCGACGGTCGTGGCAGGATCGGCGTAGGCGAGGTTCTTCGCATCCGCCGCGGTGAGCAGGTCCAGCGCCAGCAGGCACGACGCCCCGCCGGTGGTCACCCGGTTGCCGGGTTCGAGACCGTCGGCGGCGAACCGTAGGTGCGAGACCACCGGGCCGGCCTTCTGGCTCATACCGATCTGGTCCAGGGATTCGACGTCGAAGCCGGCGCGCAGCGCGGCGGTCGCGAGCACCTGGTTGACGGTGACGATGCCGGTGCCACCGATGCCGGCGAGGAAGATGTTGCGGGTGCCCACCGCGGAGCCGGGATCGGGGTCGGGCACGGCCGGGGGCACCGGGACGGTGCGGCGCTGCGGCGTGCGTCCGGGCGCGACCTCGACCGTCACGAACGACGGGCACTCCCCGTCGAGGCAGGAGTAGTCGGTGTTGCACGACGTCTGGTCGATGCGAGTCTTGGACCCGAACTCGGTGTCGACCGGCTGCACCGACAGGCAGTTGCTCTTGACGCCGCAGTCGCCGCAGCCCTCGCACACCGCCTCGTTGATCACCACGCGCGTGGTGCGGGCGGGCAGGGTGCCGCGCTTGCGCTGCCGCCGCGCATCGGCCGCGCAGTGCTGGTCGTAGATGAGCACGGTGACGCCCGGGACCTCGCGCAGCAGCCGCTGCGCCTCGTCGAGCCGGTCGCGGTGCCAGACCGTCACGCCGCGGGCGAGGGAGCGCTTGCGGTGCCGCTTCGGTTCGTCGGAGCAGACGATGATCCGCCGCACCCCCTCGGTGGTGAGCTTGTGGGTGAGCGCGGGAATCGTCAACGCGCCCTCGGCGTCCTGCGCCCCGGTCATCGCGACGACGTCGTTGTAGAGCAGCTTGAAGGTGATGTTCACCCCGGCCGCGACGCACGCCTGCACGGCGAGCTGGCCGGAATGGAAATACGTTCCGTCGCCGAGGTTCTGGAACATGTGCGGGATGTCGGTGAACGGTGCCTGGCCGATCCACTGCGCGCCCTCGCCGCCCATCTGGGTCAGCCCGGTGACGGCGCTGTCGGCGCGGCCGGACATCGTGACGAGCGCGTGGCAGCCGATGCCGCCGCCGCCGATCGAGCCCTCCGGCAGGGCGGTGGAGCGGTTGTGCGGGCAGCCGCTGCAGAAGTACGGGGTGCGCTTGGCCGACAGCACCTCCAGGGGCAGCGACGGGAGCGGCGCGGGTCCGAGGTCCACGTGGCCGCGCAGTACCCGGCGCAGCGGCCCGCGGATCCGGCCGGCGGTCAGTTCGCCGTCGACGGGCATCAGCGGGCGGCCGTCGGCGTCCTTCTTGCCGACGATGCGCGGCGGGGCGTCGGTGCCGTAGAGGATCTCGCGGATCTGGGTTTCGACGAACGCGGTCTTGTCCTCGACGACGACGAGTTGGTCGAGGCCGGAAGCGAATTCGCGGACCAGGTCGGGGCCGATCGGGTACGGCATGCCGATGCGCAGCAGCCGGATCCCGGCGCGATGCAGGTCGGCGTCGGTCACCCCGAGGTCGAGCAGCGCCTGCCGCAGCGCGTCGAACGTGGTGCCGGTGGCGGCCAGCCCGATCCGGGCGTGCGGGGGGTCGACCTCCACGACGTCCAGCCCGTTGGCCTTCCCGTAGGCGTGGACCATCGCCCAGCGCGGCCCGTACAGGTCGGCTTCGGCGATCACGCTGTCGCTCGGCGCAGCCATCGGACGCTGACGGTAGACGAACGGCTTTCCCTCCCAATCGATCTCGGGAACCGTGATGCGCAGGTCCGCGACCGAGCCGTCGACGGACCACGCACCGTCGGCGACGTCCGCGACGATCTTGAGCGCGACGAGGCAGCCCGAGGCGCGCGACAGCGCGACCCCGTGCAGGCCCATCGAGACGATCTCGGCGGCGTTGCGGGGGAAGAGCACCGGGATGCCGAGGGCCGCGAGGGACCGTTCGCTCACCGCGGGCACGGTCGACGACTTCGATGCCGGGTCGTCGCCGACCATCAGCAGCACGCCGCCGTTCGGGTCGACGCCGTACATGTTGGCGTGCCGCAGCGCGTCGGTGGCCCGGTCCAGACCGGGGCCCTTGCCGTACCAGACACCGACGACAGCATCGTGGGTGGGCGTGCCCGCCCCGAGCCGGCCCTGACTCCCCCACACGGACGTCGCGGCGAGTTCCTCGTTGAAGCCGGGCACGAAGGTGATGTCGTGCTCGGCGAGAACCTTCGGCATGCCGTGCAGCAGCTTGTCGAGGCCGCCGAGGGGGCTGCCGGGGTACCCGGAGACGAACGTGGCCACGCGACGTCCGTCGCGGATGTCGCGCACGTGCTGCTCGACGAGCTGCCGGGCGATCGCCTGGACGCCGGTGAGCAGCACCGTGCCCGAGCCGGAGCGGTACCGGTCGTCCAGGTCGTAGGGAAGACGCTCGATTTCGCGGACCGCGGTCTCGGTCATCGCACACCACCGTTCCTTTGCTGCGACATGTGTTGTGCAGCGTCGCTCAAGTCACATCAACTGGTGCAGCAATGATCGACATAGCTGATTGATTTCGTCAACACACAAGTTTTCAGCGAATCATAATGTTCAAATGTGACCCGCGACACACTCGACAAATGGTCACCGTGATCAGCGGGCGGGTGTCGCACCACCGGCGACGCGGACCCGGCCGGCTCGATGCGCCGTAGCGGACCGGCCCGTCCGCCCTCGCTCCGGGGTCCGACACCGGCTTCGTGCGCGGTTCCGTTCGATGGGCAGATCGGGGCCGTGGACACCGATGCCGGGGGCACCGATGCCGGGGGCACCGATGCCGAGGGCACGGCCACCGAAGCCGTTCCGCCGAGGCTGCCAGTTCTGCCGGATTTGTCAGGAGCCGGGAGTACCCTGAAGTGGCGCCGGCCGGTTCCGGGCCGGAGCGCCTGGGGAACTGCCGATGAAAGCTTGCGTACCCCGCCATGCCGGGGCACTGTCGTCCACGGCCGGACCGTCGTCCGTGCCGCGGGGCCGCGCGCCGCCGCCCGGTCCCGTCCTCCCGACCGCGCCGATAGACCACATCTGACGGACCCCGCTCACCGGCATGCCCGGGCGGAACGGGTGTCCCCCACCGGATTCACTCCATCGCGACATCGTTCCCGAAAGGACGTTGTCATGCGCACCACCCTCCCGGCCGCCCTGTGCGCGGCCGCCGCCACCCTCCTTCTCGGATCCGGCATCGCCGCAGCGCAACCCGCGCCCGATGTCGTCGGCCTCAGCGAACAACAGGCGATCGCCCTCCTGGACGCGGAAGGCATCCCGTACCGGATCACCAACCGCGCCGGCAATCTGTCCGGCGAGTGCCGCGTCACCGAACAACGGGATCGCGGCTATCGCACCGAAGTCGACTACGTGTACGACCACGACGACGACGAGTTCGATCGTGTCGAACGGCAGGTGTGGTTGGGCGTCGGCCTCGTCGTAGTCTGCCGCTGACCTCTCGCTTCGCGAACCGCATCGCGCACCACCGTGCGCCCCTCGCGACCCGGGGGGATGCACGGCGGTGCCGCATGCGCCCAACCGATCCGGCGGAATCGCCTCGCCGAACGCGTTCTCCCGCACCCTCACCGGGCACGCATCGAGCGCCTTGCCCGAATTATCCAGTCCCGCAGGGGAATCACCCCCTGGTGGCACCCGACGTCCGGGGGCGATCGGCCCTCACGCCTGCGCCGGGATGTCCAACGGCTCGACGCGGGCACGGAGCCGGAGGACGTCCGCGTTCACCGAGTACAGGGCGTCGAGGAACGCGACGGCGAAGGAGCCCGGGCCCGTGGCGTTCCCGTCGGCGATCTCCGCGGCCACCGCGACGTGGGCGTGCGCGGCGGCGAGTCCGATCAGCGCCGTGGGGGCGACGGCGAGGTATGCCGCAGCGAGGGCACCGAGCGCGCAGCCGGTGGAGGTCACGCGCGGGAGCAGGGCACTGCCGCCACCGATGCGCAGGCCGGTCGTCGCACCGGCGGCGTCGCGGCCGACGAGGTGGTCCACGGGACCGGAGGCGGACACCGCGTCGGCGTGGGCCAGCAGCGCCAGCGCGGCCGGCACCGCGGCGGCGGGGTCGTCGGAGCTGTCGACGCCGCGGGTGTCGCCACCCAGACCGGCCAGCGCGATGACCTCGGAGGCGTTGCCGCGGATCGCCGTCGGACGGAACGGGAGCAGATCCGCGGCCAGGCCGGTGCGCCACGGGAGGCCCCCCACGCCGACGGGATCGAGCACCCACGGGGTGCCCGCGTCGCGGGCGGCCTCGGCGGCCAGGGTGAACGCCGCCGCCGTCCCGTCGTCGGGGGTGCCGAGGTTGATCAGCACGCCCCCGGCGATGCGGGCGAATCCGGCGGCCTCGTGGACGTTGGCGATGTGGGCGTTGCTCGCGCCGGCGGCGAGCAGGACGTTGGTCAGGAAGTTGGCGGAGACGACGTTGGTGAGCGACTGCACCAGCGGCACCCGGGCGCGGAGAGCGTCGAGGGCGGCGGCGAGATCGTCGACGGTCGGGGGAATCGGGGCAGTGGTCACGATGAAGTCCTGAGCTGGTTCCACGGGAGGTCGGGGCCTCACGTCCCGAACACCCGCTCCACGACCCCCCGGGCACGTCGAGTGACCCGCAGATAGTGGTCGAGGAACTCGGAGGCGTCACCACCCGACCAGCCGGCGACCTGGGCGACCGCCGACAGCAGCTTGCCCGGGCCCGGCAGCTGGTCGGTTCGCTTGCCGCGCACCAGCACGAGCGCGTTGCGGGCGCGGGTGGCGGTGAGCCACGCGTCGCGCAGCAGTGCGACGTCCGCGCTGCTGAGCAGTTCTGCGGCGCCGATCGCATCGAGCGTCTCGAGCGTCGAGGTGTTGTGCAGCGACTCGATGTGGTGCGCGTGCTGCAGCTGCAGCAGCTGCACGGTCCACTCGATGTCGGCCAGGCCACCGCGGCCCAGCTTGGTGTGGGTGGCGGGGTCGGCACCGCGCGGCAACCGCTCCGAGTCGACCCGGGCCTTGATCCGCCGGATCTCGCGCACCGCGTCGTCCGACACGCCGCCGGCCGGGTACCGGGTGGCGTCGATCATGTGCAGGAACTGCAGTCCGAGCTCCGCGTCGCCGGCGACGGCGTCGGCCCGCAGCAGCGCCTGCACCTCCCAGGTCTGCGCCCACTGGGCGTAGTACGCCTGATAGGACGCGAGGGTGCGCACCATGGGTCCGCTGCGCCCCTCGGGGCGCAGGCCGGTGTCGACCTCGAGCGGCGGATCCGTGCTCGGCGCGCCGAGCAGGGTGCGCACCCGCTCGGCGACCTGGTTCGCCCACTTCACCGCGGCGGTTTCGTCCGCCCCGGGGTTCGGCTCGCAGACGAACAGCACGTCGGCGTCGGACCCGTAGCCCAGTTCGCCACCGCCCAGACGCCCCATGCCGATCACCGCGAGCCGCGCCGGCGCCGGCCCGTCCTCCTGCTCGGACGCCTTGATCACCGCGGCCAGGGCAGCCTCGAGCACCGCCGCCCACACCGCGGACAGTGCGCGGCACACCTGCGGTACGTCCAGCATCCCGAGGATGTCGGCGCTCGCGACGCGGGCGAGTTCGGCCCGGCGCAGCGACCGGGCCGCGTTGATCGCCTTGTCGGGGGCGTCGTAGCGGGCCGAGGAGGTGACGATGGCCTTGGCGACCTCGTCGGGCCGCGGTTCGAGGAGCCGGGGCCCGCCGGCGCCGTCGGCGTAGAGCCGGATGACGTCCGGGGCCCGCAACAACAGGTTGGACACGTAGGCGGAGGACCCGAGCACGGTCATGAGCCGGTCCGCGACGGACGGCTCGTCGCGCAGCGTCCGCAGGAACCACACCCGGTCGACGAGCGCCTCGGACAGGCGGCGGTAGGCGAGCAGTCCGGCGTCGGGGTCGCTCGTCTCCCCCAGCGCCTCGAGCAGTTGCGGCAGCAGCAGCGCCTGGATGCGGGCCTTGCGGGAGGCACCGCCGGACAGTGCCGTCAGGTGGCCGAGCGCGTTCTCCGGTGCGCTGTAGCCGAGCGCGGCGAGCTGCCGGACCGCGGCGTCGGGCGACAGCCGCAGCGCCTCCTTGTCCACCCGGGCCACCGACTCGAGCAGAGGCCGGTAGAACAGCTTCGCGTGCAGCTTGCGCACCCGCGCCGAGTTGCGCTTGATCTCCGACTCGAGCACCCCGAGCGCGTCGTGCCGTCCGTCGGGGCGCATGTGCGCGGCGCGGGCGAGCCAGCGCATCGCCTCCCGGTCCTCCGGGGGCGGCAGCGTGTGGGTACGTTTGAGCCGCTGCAGCTGCAGGCGGTGCTCGAGCAGCCGCAGGAACTCGTAGGAGGCCCGCAGGTTCGCGGCGTCGTCGCGCCCGACATAGCCCCCGTCGGCGAGGGCGGACAGCGCCTGCACGGTGTTCGGTACGCGCAGCGCCTCGTCGGCGCGGCCGTGCACCAGCTGCAGCAACTGCACCGCGAACTCCACGTCGCGCAGGCTGCCCCGGCCCAGCTTGAGTTCCCGCTCGCGCAGCTCGGCGGGCACGAGTTCCTCGACGCGCCGGCGCATCGCCTGCACCTCGGGCACGAACGCCTCCCGCTCGGAGGCCGTCCACACCATGGGGCTGAGCGCCTCGACGTAGCGGCGACCGAGGTCGAGGTCGCCGGTCATGGGCCGGGCCTTGAGCAGTGCCTGGAACTCCCACGTCTTGGCCCAGCGCTGGTAGTACGCGACGTGCGAGTCCAGGGTGCGGACCAGTGCGCCGCGCTTGCCCTCGGGACGCAGCGCGGCATCGACCTCGAAGAACGCCGAGGTGCCGATCCGCATCATCTCCCCGGCGATGCGGCCGGCGCGGGCGTCGGCCGGCTCGGCGACGAACACGACGTCGACGTCGCTGACGTAGTTGAGCTCGCGGGCCCCGCACTTGCCCATCGCGATGACGGCCAGGTCGACGGGGCAGGGACCGTCCGGGACGACGCTGGCGACGGCCACCGCCAGGGCCGCCGTCAGGGCCGCGTCGGCGAGGTCCGCGAGCCGCTGCCCCACCTCGAGGTACGGCAGGACCGGTTCGTTCTCGACGACGGCCGCGAGATCGGCGGCCGCGAGCAGCGCCAGCTGGTCGCGATAGCCGGTGCGCAGCGCAGCCACGGCCGCCGGACCGGTGATCGTCGCCCGGTAGATCAGACGGTTGTCTCCCGTCCCGGCCTCGGGTTCGGCCTCGACGTAGCCGAGCATCCGATCGGTGAGGGTCCGCCGGTCGGGCAGCTGCAGCGTCCCGGCGAGGCCACGCCACCGATCCGGGTGGGCCACGATGTGGTCGCCCAGGGCGGACGACCCGCCGAACAGGCCGAACAACCGGCCGCGCAGCCCCTTGTCGGTGCGCAGCGCCGCGTCGAGTTCGGCCCAGCCGTCGCCGAGCGCGTCGTGCAGCCGGGCAAGGGTGCGCAGGGCGAGGTCCGCGTCGGGTGCGCGGGAGAGGGCCCACAGCAGTTCGGTGCTGTCGGTGTCGGTCCAGCCGAGCTGCCGGAGTTCGTCGGGTGCGGTCGGGGCGAGGAGGCCGAGCCGACCGGCGCTCGGTATCGCCGAACGCGCCGTCGGCGGTCTCACCATGCCGCCACCGTCGCTCCGGCGCGGGACACTACCGCCCGAGTGGGCACGGACCTCACCTCTTCGTCGTCGTCGACCGTCCGGTCCGCGGCGACGCCCTCGTGCGGCCGCGGCCGGCAGGGGTTACAAGCCCAGGTACTGATCCAGTTCGTACGGGGTGACCTGGCTGCGGTAGTTCTCCCACTCCGTCCACTTGTTGCGGAGGAAGAAGTTGAACACGTGCTCGCCGAGCGCCTCGGCCACCAGTTCCGACTTCTCCATCTCGCGCAGGGCGATGTCGAGGTCGGTCGGCAGCTCCCGGTACCCCATGGCGCGCCGCTCCGCGGAGGTCAGCGCCCACACGTCGTCCTCGGCCTCGGGGGCGAGCTCGTAGCCCTTCTCGATGCCGCGCAGGCCGGCGGCGAGGAGCACCGCGAACGTCAGGTACGGGTTGCAGGCCGAGTCGGGCGTGCGGATCTCCACCCGGCGCGAGGACGCCTTGCTCGGCGTGTACATCGGCACCCGCACCAGAGCGGAGCGGTTGGACGGGCCCCAGCAGGCCGCGGTGGGCGCCTCGCCGCCGTGCACGATGCGCTTGTAGGAGTTGACCCACTGGTTGGTCACGGCACTGATCTCGTTGGCGTGCTCGAGCACCCCGGCGATGAAGGCCTTGCCGGTGGCCGAGAGCTGCAGCGGATCGTCGGGATCGTGGAAGGCGTTGTTCTCCCCCTCGAACAGGCTCATGTGGGTGTGCATGGCCGACCCCGCGTGCTCGCGGAACGGCTTGGGCATGAACGTCGCGCGCACGCCCTCCGACATCGCGATCTCCTTGACCACGTAGCGGAAGGTCATCACGTTGTCGGCCATGGACAGCGCGTCGGCGTAGCGCAGGTCGATCTCCTGCTGACCAGGCGCGGTCTCGTGGTGGCTGAACTCGACGGAGATGCCCATCGACTCGAGCGCGTCGATGGCGTGGCGGCGGAAGTTCGGGGCCGAGCGGTGCACCGACTGGTCGAAGTAGCCGCCGTCGTCGGCCGGCACGGGCGGCGCGCCCGGTTCACCGTTCTCGACGAGGAAGAACTCGATCTCGGGGTGCACATAGCAGCTGAAGCCGAGGTCGGATGCCTTGTTGAGCTGGCGGCGCAGCACGTGCCGCGGATCGGCCCAGCTGGGGGTGCCGTCGGGCATCGTGATGTCGCAGAACATGCGGGCCGAGTACTGCTGACCCTTGCTGTCGGCCCACGGCAGCACCTGGAAGGTCGAGGCGTCCGGCCGGGCGACCATGTCGGCCTCGGAGATGCGGGAGAATCCCTCGATGGCCGAGCCGTCGAACCCGATGCCCTCCTCGAAGGCTCCTTCGAGTTCGGCCGGGGCGATCGCCACGGACTTGAGCGTTCCGACCACGTCGGTGAACCACAAGCGCACGAACCGAATGTCGCGCTCTTCGAGGGTGCGGAGCACGAACTCCTTCTGGCGATCCATACGGCCGAGACTAGGCACAGTGCGTTAAATCCGTGTTACATCCGCGGGTTGTGGCCCCGGCGTGTCGCTCACATCGTCGCGCCGTCAGCACCGCGGGTCCGCCGCCGGCGCCTGCCCGGTCACGAAATACCTGATCACCGGGTCGTCGACGCAGGCCTCGCCGTCGAGCACGACGGTGTGCTGGGTACCCGTGAAGGTGACGAGTGCGCCGCCGAGTTGCCGCGCGAGGTCCACCCCCGCCTGGTACGGCGTTGCGGGATCCTCGGTGGTGGAGACGACGAGCACGGTCGGCAGGCCCGGCACGTCCGGGGTGTGCGGCTCACCGGTGTGCGGCACCGGCCAGAAGGCGCACAGATCCCGCGGCGCGGCGCCGCTCGCGCGGCCGTCGTCGAGGAACGGCGCGGCCTGCCGGTACAGCCGGTCGGCCTCGGCCGCGACGGCCGCGTCCGTCACCGGCGGGTCGTCCACGCACCGGATCGCGTTGAAGGCATCGGTGGAGTTGGTATAGGTGCCGTCGTCGCCGCGTCCCTCGTACAGGTCGGCGAGCAGCAGCAACGTGTCGCCCCGGCCCTCGGTCAGCGCCGCGAGCCCCGCCCGCAGCGAGCCCCACAGCCGCGGCGAGTACAGACCCTGCTGCACCCCGGTGATCGCGTCCCGGTGGCTCAGGCCGCGCGGATCCGTGGTCTCCGCGGGCGCCGCGATCAGCGGGTCCACCAGGGCCCGGAACCGGCCCACCGCCGCGGCCGGGTCGGTGCCGAGCGCACAGTCGTCGTAGCGGGCGCAGTCCGCCGCAAACGCGTCGAACGCCGTCTGGAATCCGGCCGCCTGCAGCAGGACCTCGTCGAGGGGGTCCTGCTCGGGGTCGAGCGCACCGTCGAGCACCATCGTTCGCACCCGGTCGGGGAAGGTCTCCGCATAGAGCGTGCCGATCCGGGTGCCGTACGAGAACCCGAGGTAGTTCAGTTTCTCGTCGCCGAGGACGGAGCGGAGCACGTCGATGTCGCGCACGACCTCGCGGGTGCCCACGTGGGCGAGCAGGCCGGTCTCGGCGCGCTGCGCGCAGGCGTCGGCATAGTCGCGGTGCCGCTGTTCCGCGCGCGCGATGCCCTCGGGGCTCATGTCGCCGTCGTCGGACGCGCGGTCGGCGTCCGCCTCGGCGTCGGTGCGGCAGCGCACTGCGGGCTCGGAGGCCCCGACGCCGCGGGGATCGAATCCGATCATGTCGAACCGGTCGGTCAACTCGGTGCCGTCGGCAACGGTGGCGAGCCCGATCCCGGCCGCACCCGGCCCGCCGGGATTGACGAGCAGCGAGCCGATCCGCTGCCCGGACGCGGGCGAGCGGGAGATCGCCACCGTGATCGTCTCCCCGTTCGGGTCGTCGTAGTCCAGCGGCACCGTGATCCGCGCGCACTGCACGCCGCGGGGCAGTTGCTCGGCGTCGGGGCCGTAGTCCCGGCAGGACCCCCACTGCACCTGCTGCGCGTAGAACTGCTCGAGGCCGGCCGGGGCGCCGATCGGCGACGTCCGCGGCGGCGCGGTCTCGGTCGTGGTGCTGCAGCCGGCGGCGAGCAGCACCGCGGCGGTCAGCGCGACGGCGCGCGCCGGGACGCGGAGAGAAGGGGACGACACCCAGCGATGGTGCCACGGGGCAGCATCCGCGCCGACGCGGCCGGTTCGGGTCCGGTCCGCCGCCGCATCCGGCGGATGTGACCAATCGCACCGCCGGCGCCGCTACTGCCCGAATGGAGCCGGTGGCAGACTGAGACCGTCATCACCCAACCCGGGGACCCGCACGGGCCTCGAGGCAGAAAGGGACCTCTGATGTCCGAATCCACCGCTGCCCTCTACGGCGGCTCCGCCCCGTCCGCCGCCCCTCGGCGCAAGACGCGGGTCCATCACCTGCAGGCCATGAAGGCCGAGGGTCGTCGCTGGGCCGAACTGACGGCGTACGACTACTCGAGCGCCCGCATCTTCGAGGAAGCCGGCATCCCGGTGCTGCTCGTGGGCGACTCCGCCGCCAACGTCGTCTACGGCTACGACACCACCGTGCCGGTCACGGTCGACGAAATGCTCCCCCTGGTGCGCGGCGTGGTGCGCGGCGCGCCGCACGCCCTGGTGATCGCCGACCTGCCGTTCGGCACCTACGAGGCGTCGCCCGAGCAGGCTCTCGCCACCGCCATCCGCTTCATGAAGGAGGGCGGCGCCCACGCCGTCAAGCTCGAGGGCGGCGAGCGGGTCGCCGCGCAGATCGCCGCGATCGCCGCCGCCGGCATCCCCGTCCAGGCCCACGTCGGGTTCACCCCGCAGTCGGTCAACAGCCTCGGCGGATTCCGCGTGCAGGGCCGCGGCGACGGCGCCGAACAGCTCATCGCCGACGCCATCGCCGTGCAGGAGGCCGGCGCCTTCTCCGTGGTCATGGAGATGGTGCCCGCCGACATCGCCGGCCAGGTCACCCGCAAGCTGACCATCCCCACGGTCGGGATCGGTGCCGGCAACGAGTGTGACGCCCAGGTCCTCGTGTGGCAGGACATGGCCGGCTACACCAGCGGCAAGACCGCGAAGTTCGTCAAGAAGTTCGGCAGCGTGGGCGACGAGCTGCGCCGCGCCGCGGCCGAATATGCTGCAGAGGTGGCGGCCGGGACGTTCCCCGGTCCCGAGCATTCCTTCTGATCCGGCAGGACGAGGGGAACCTGCGGCCGGTCCGGCCGGAGGTTCCGCTCACCCGTAGGCCCGGGCCTTACCGACCCGCGAGGTGCACCCCACATGATTCGTCCCCGTCGCACACTGCTCGCCGTTGCCGTCGCCGGTGCGACGATCGCCGCCCTGGGCGGGTGCGCGTCCGGCGGTCAGCCCGCCCCCACCGGCTCGACCACCGCGTCGGCGCAGCCGACGACCGGCACCGGCGCGGCGGCCGAGCCGAGCGCGCTGCCCGGTGGGGTCACCGAGGCCCAGGCCGCCGAGCTGTGCTCGCAGATGGAGGCCCAGCTGCAGAGCTGGCGGACCTACACCCCGTCCATGAGCAAGCCCGGCTTGAACCTGCTGGTCGGCGAGTGGGCGGCCCGCAACGGGATCGACATGCTGGCGCTCGCCCAGGACCGTGACCGTGTCGACACGATCGCCTCGGCCCAGTGTCCGGAGGTGCGCAGCCAGGCGCTCGAGGCCCTGCAGATCCCGACCCTCGCCTCCGCGCTGGTCGGCTTCTGATGCCGTTGCGGCGGCCGTACCCGCCGGTCGAGCCGTACGAGCAGGGCCTGCTCGACGTCGGCGACGGCCAGCGCATCTACTGGGAGGTCAGCGGGAATCCCGCCGGCAAGCCGGTGGTGTTCCTGCACGGCGGTCCGGGCGGCGGCACCATGCCCGCCCACCGGCAGTTCTTCGATCCGGAGGCGTACCGGATCGTGCTGTTCGATCAGCGCGGCTGCGGTCGGTCGGTGCCGCACGTCGCCGAGGGCGCGGATCTGTCCGCCAACACCACCGAGTATCTGCTCACCGACATCGAGACCCTGCGGCGACGTCTGGGGATCGGCCGCTGGCAGGTGTTCGGCGGCTCGTGGGGGTCGACGCTGGCCCTGGCCTATGCGCAGCGCCACCCGCACCGGGTCACCGAGCTGGTGCTGCGCGGCATCTTCCTGCTGCGCAGCAGCGAGATCGACTGGTATTACAACGGTGGCGCCGGACAACTGTTCCCCGAGCTGTGGGAGCGTTTCCTGGAGCCGCTGGCCGGGGCGCCGGACGGTGAGCATCCCGTCGACACGTACCACCGGCTGCTGCATTCGCCCGACCCCGACGTCGCGCTGCGGGCCGCCGTGGCGTGGTCGACGTGGGAGGGGGCGACCAGCGCCCTGCTGCCCACCCCGGAACGGATCGTGGAGACGTCGGAACCGCGTTTCGCTCTGGCGTTCGCGCGCATCGAGAACCACTACTTCCGCAACCGTGGCTTCCTCGAGGAGGGGCAGCTGCTGCGCGACGCCGGACGGCTGCGCACCATCCCCGGCGTGATCGTGCAGGGTCGCTACGACGTGGTCTGCCCCGCGACGAGCGCGTGGGAACTGCACAAGGCGTGGTCCGGCTCGGAACTCGTCGTCGTCGACGACGCCGGGCACGCCGCGAACGAGCCCGGCATCACCCATCACCTGCTCGAGGCGACCGACCGCTTCCGCTGATCCTCACCCGAGGCGGCCGAACCCGACGACCGCCGAGTCGGACGTGACGTCGACGGTGTGGACGCGGATGCGGCCGAGTTCGTTGCCGCCGACCGTCGTCGCGGTGTCGCCGTCGACCGCGACGACGATGTTGGTGTGCTGGCCGACCCACAGCTCGTTCTCGTACAGCACCACGTCGCCCACCGCCGGCCGGTACCCGTCGCCGGCCGGTTCGAATCGTCCGACCGACTCGTAGTACTCCTGCAGGGTGTACACGCCGGGGATCCGCCAGTGCCCGGAATGCGGATTGGCCAGCGGCCGATCCGCTTCCCGCATGATCCAGCTGACGAAGTTCGCGCACCAGGGCTCCTCGGCGCCCTCGGAGTAGAACGTCCCGGGCCGCTGCGTCCGGTGTTCGTCCTCGAGCAACTCCACGATCCGCGCCTGCGGGAGCGTCAACGCCGACGTGTCCACGTCCGGGAAGTCGGCGGTGTCCCAGGGCAGATACCGGCTCGGTGCCACGCGGAACACCAGCACCGCCAGGACCACGAGCACCGTCGTGAGGACGGCGAGGCCGACGAGCAGGCCCCGCGGCCGGCGCGGCGGTCGGGACGCGTTCACGGCCGCCGCTCCCGCCCGGCAGCGACGTCACGCCGGGTACGCAAACCGCACCTTCCGGGCCTGCGGGTCGGCGTGCGTCAGCCGGATCCGGATCCGGCTGCCCTCCTTCGGCTCGCCGGCGCACGGGGCGATCACGGTGGCGTCGGGCACGAACACCTCGGCGTCCCGGCGGCCGTTCGCCGCACGCAGGACCGTCGCCTCGAACGACTCCCCCACGTGCGGGGCGAGGACCGTCGCCTCGGTGAGTTCGATGCACGCACGGGTCACCTTCCCGGCGAGCGCGTCGGAGCCGGACATCGTCTCGGGAAGCTCCGGGAGCACGGCGCGCACCGGGTCCGGCACGTCGGTGCCCGCGCAGAGCGCCAGGCACACCTCCGTCACGAACCGGTCGGCCAGCCGCCGCAGCGGCGCGGTGACGTGTGCGTACGGCGCACCGATCGCCCCGTGTCCCGGCTGCTCCGGAATCGCACCGTCGAACGCCACGTACGACGCGCCGCGCAGCAGCGCCGGGGCCTCGCTCATCAGCACCAGGGTGCCGGGCAGGTTCACGTCGAGGCCGGCCAGGAAGGTACCCACCGGCACCTGGTCCGGCCACGGCACTCCCAGGGCGGAGGCGGTGCGCCGCAGTTGCGCCACGGCCTCGGGAGCGGCCGGCGGCAGGGTCCGCAGCAGCCCGATCCGCGCGTCGAGCATCAGTCGCGCCGCACACATCCCGGTCAGCAGCGACACGTGCGAGTTCCAGTCGTCGACCTCGGTGCGCGGCTGGGTGGTCAGCCGCCAGCCGTTCCCGTCGGCGACCACGTCCTGCTCGGGCAGGCGCAGTTCGATCGCGCCGCGTGCGCGGGCCGCGGCCTCGCGGAACCGGCCGAACTCGGATAGTGCCGCGATCGACGGGTGCACGACCCCGGCGTCGACGCCGGCCTGCACTCCGGCGTAATCGAACCGGGCGACGGACCGGACCAGTGCGCGCCGCACGCTCACATCCACGGGCTCGGCGGCGTCGTCGAGAACGATGCGCCACAGCGCCGCCGGACGCACGCGGCCGGGGAGGAGGCTGGCCGAATCCTCGGACAACGGCCGGGGGTGCAGCGGGACCGACCCGTCGGGCAGATAGTAGGTCTGTCCGCGGCGCCGGCTCTCGCGGTCGAGCGCGCCGTCGGGTGCGACGACGGCCGCGACGTCGGCGATCGCGTAGTGCAGGACGAAGCCGTCGACGGTGCGCTCGAGGTGCAGCGCCTGGTCGAGATCCATCGAGCCCGGCGGATCGATGGTCACCAGGGGCAGATCCGTGCGGTCCACCCGCGCGGCGGACCAGCGGTCGACCGCGGCCTCGGCCTCGGCGACGGCGGCCAGGGGATAACTGTCGTCGAGCGCGAACTCGGCGCGGACGGCACCGAAGTCGATCGCGGGCGCGACGACGATGCGGGTGTTCGTCACCGTGCTGGGGAACCGCTCAGCGGTTCCACTCCTCGTCGGCCTCGTCCGCGGCCTTGTTGCGCTCGGCCGCGATCTCGAGTGCCCGTTCGGCGGTGGCGCGGTCCGGATACGGCCCCATGCGGTTCAGCGCACTGGGGTCCTTTCCCTGGCTGACCTTTCCGGTGTGGACGTCGTAGTACCAGCCCTCGTCGCTCATGACTCCCAGTCTGCCCCAACCGACGCCGAGTTTCGGGGTAACCCGCACGCGCGGCGCGGCTGGTACCGTCGGCCCCTGGTCCCCGCTCGACGACTCGAAAGGCACCGCATGTCGTACCTGCTCTACGACTTCCTGCTCCCCTACCTGGGGCACGAGGCCGCCTCCTACTGGGCGCACCTGCTGGTCGTCGCCCCGATCTGAGCCGGGTGGGCGGACGAGCCGGCCTGTAAGCCGGATCCTGTACCCCGCCGAGGCGGGGTGGCGACCATCCATCTGGGCACACCGTCGCCGGGTACCTCGAGCGGTTCACCCGCAGGCTCGGGCGAGCAGCCCTCGGACACCTGCGCAGCCGCACCGAACGAGTCGGTGCGGCCTTCAACCTTGCTCCGGGCGGGGTTTACCGAGCCGCCCCGGTCACCCGGGGCGCTGGTGCGCTCTTACCGCACCGTTTCACCCTTACCCACCCCGAGGGGTGGGCGGTCTGTTCTCTGTGGCACTGTCCCGCGAGTCACCTCGGGTTGCCGTTAGCAACCGCCCTGCTCTGTGGAGTCCGGACTTTCCTCGATCCAGGGCCTGGCACCGCCACGGTGCCGGTTCCCTGAGCCGCGGTCGCCCGGCCAACTCGTCCGCGTCGATCAGGGTACTGCCTCACCTGTCTCGAATGCGAACTACGGTACCGCCATGGCGAGATATGTGGCCCTGCTGCGGGGAATCAACGTCGGTGGCATCACCATCGCGATGGCGGATCTGAAGGACGTGTTCGCCGGGCTCGGTTTCGGCAACGTCCGCACCGTGCTCGCTTCGGGCAACGTGGTGTTCGATGCCGACACCGCCGACACCGCCGAAGCGAAGGCCCGGATCGAGGCGGCCCTGCGTGATCGATTCGGGTACGAGGCGTTCGTGTTCGTCCACGATCAGGCGGCCGTCGCGGCGATCGTCGACGCCTACCCGTTCGAGGAGCGTGACGGCCGGCACGCGTACGCGGTGTTCGTCGCCGATCCCGCGGTTCTGGACGAACTGGCGGCGACGGCGGAGGGTCTCGACCCGGCGGTCGAACGCGTCGCCCGGGGCAACGGCGTCCTCTACTGGGACGTCGAGCGCGGGCAGACGGTCAAGAGCGCCTTCGGCCGGAACACCGGCAAACCGCGCTACAAGGCGGTGACCACGACGCGGAACCTGCGCACGCTCCGAAAACTCCAGGTGTGAGCGGCCGGGACGCTGCCGGCGGTGTGTCCTTCGGGCGGTGGGCGCAGCCCGAAAGACACACCGGCGCCGACGGCGCCTACAGGTGCGACGTGTCGTTGACCAGCCGCACGGCCGCGCCGCCGTCGGGATAGAACTCGGCGATGCTCAGCGACGCGAGGTCCAGGTGCAGGCGGTACAGCAGCGACGGCCCCGCGTCGAGCGCCATCTGCAGCAGTGTCTTGATCGGCGTGACGTGGGAGACGACGAGCACGTTCGCCCCGCCGTACTCCGCGACCAGATCGTCGCGGACGGTGGCGAGACGGCCGCGGACCTCGTCGAAGCTCTCCCCACCCGGCGGGCGCACCGACGTGTCCCCGAGCCAGCGCCGGTGCAGATCGGGATCGCGCTGCGCCGCCTCGAGGAAGGTCAGCCCCTCCCACTTGCCGAAGTCGGTCTCGATGAGGCCCTCGTGCACCGTCACGGGCAGACCGAGCGCCGACGCCGCGGCATCGGCGGTCTCCCGGGCCCGCCCGAGCGGCGACGACACCACCGCGGCGACGTTGCCGCGCTCGCCGATGCGACGCGCGGCCGCGCGGGCCTGCGCACGGCCCAGTTCCGTCAGCGGCGGGTTGCCGCGGCCGGAGTAGCGGCGCTCCACCGACAGCGGGGTCTGCCCGTGCCGCAGCAGCAGCATCCGGGTGGGCGTGCCGACAGCGCCGGTCCAGCCGGGCGACTTCACCGGTGGGGCCGCCGATTCCGGTGTGGGAGAAGCGGATTCGGAACCCGAAGCAACCGACGCGGCGGCGTCCATCGCCTCGTTGGCGAGCCGGTCGGCGTAGGCGTTCTCCGCGCGTGGCACCCAGGTGAACTCGACCCGCGAGAATCCCCGGGCCAGCTCGCGGGCGCGGGCGGCGAGCGGAATCATGTCCGGGTGCTTGATCTTCCATCGGCCCGACATCTGCTCGACGACGAGCTTGGAATCCATCCGGACGTCGACCTCGTCGGCCCCGAGTTCGGCGGCGGCGGTCAATCCGGCAATCAGGCCCTGGTATTCGGCCACGTTGTTGGTGGCGCGGCCGATGCTCGCGCTGCGCTCGGCCAGCACCGCCTCATGGTCGGCGCCGAAGACCACCGCACCGTAGCCGGCGGGGCCCGGGTTGCCGCGCGAGCCGCCGTCGGCCTCGACAACTACCCGGCTCAAATCCCGGATTCCTTGGTACGCACCAGGATCGCGTTGCACTCGGGGCAACGTACGAGGACCTCGGGGGCGGCGGCGGCGATGCGAGCGATCTCGCCGCGGTCGAGCTCGAGGCGGCATGCGCCGCACCGGCGCGCCTGCAGCAGGGCCGCGCCGATGCCCGTCTTCGTCCGCTGCGCCTCGTACTGGTCGACCAGCTCGGCCGGGAAAGCCTCCACGAGTGCCGCGCGGTCGCTCAGGCACCGCTGCTCGGCGACCTCGATGTCGGCGAGCGCCTCGTCGCGCAGGCGGACCGCGTCGGCGAGTTCCTCGTCGACGCTCGACAACCGCGCGCCGGCGTGGTCGTGATCGGCCTTGGATGCCTCCCGGCGTTCCATGACCTCGAGCAGCTCGTCCTCGAGCAGGGCCTGCCGGCGTTCGAGGCTGGTCAGCTCGTGCTGGAGTTCGGACAGCTGCTTGGCGCCCACTCCGCCGGCGGCGAGGAGCTTGCGGTCGCGATCCTCCCGCTGGCGGACCGCCTCGACCTCCCCCTCGAGCTTGCGAATGTCGCGGTCGAGGTCGTCGAGGATGATCTCGACAGCGACGGCGGCGTCCCGGCGCGCGGTGCGTTCCGCCTCGAGCCGCTCGACCTCCTGCTGTTCGGGCAGGGTGCGGCGCCGGTGCGCCAGGCGGGTCACCTCGGTGTCCACAGCGGCGAGGGCCAGGAGCTTGGACTGCACGGCGGGTTCGACGTTCACTCGGCGGGTTCCTGCTTTCGGCGACGAGATCAAGGGGGGGTGGTAGCTGCCTACCGTACCGCGCGGCCGGTCACGGGGAACCCGGACCTACCGGGCTGCGGTGGTCCAGGGATCGGTGCGCAGCGCGCTGACGCGGGTCGACCAGCCGTCGCGGTCGGCGAACACGTCGTCGAGCACACCCTTCGCCTGGGCGCACCACGGGTACTCGCTGGCCCAGTGCGCGACGTCGACAAGCGCGGGGCCGCCGGCGCGCAGGTGCTCGTCGGCGGGATGGTGCCGCAGGTCCGCGGTGACGTAGGCATCGACGCCGAGCCGGCCGACGGTGCCGAGGAAGGAGTCGCCGGAGCCGCCGCACACCGCAACGGTGCCGATCATCCGGTCGGGGTCGCCGGCACCGCGCACCCCCCACTCGGTGGCCGGCAGTGCGGCCGCGACCCGCTCGGTGAACTCGCGCAGCGTCTGCGGCGCCGGGAGTTCTCCGACCCGGCCGAGACCTCGGGAGCCGGGCAGATCGGCGAGTTCGAGCACGTCGAACGCGGGTTCCTCGTACGGGTGCGCCGCGCGCAGGGCAGCAAGCACCCGGCCGCGCACCGATCGCGGGGCCACGACCTCGATGCGGTCCTCGGCCAGGCGTTCGAGTTCGCCGACGGTGCCGACCGCCGGATCCGCCCCGGCCTCGGGACGGAACTGTCCGGTCCCGGAGGTGGTCCAGGAGCACTCGCGGTAGTTCCCGAGCCGGCCCGCACCGGCGTCGAACAGGGCGGCGCGCACCGTCTCGGCCGAGTCGGCGGGCACGAGGACCACCCACTTGTCGACCGCCGGTTCGGGCTTGGGTTCGATCGGCCGCAGGCCGGTCAGGCCGAGCGCCTGTGCCAGCGCATCGGACACGCCCGGGTCGGCACGGTCGGCGTTGGTGTGGGCGGTGAACAGCGCGCAGCCGCCTCGGATGAGCCGGTGGATCAGGGCGCCCTTCGGGGTGTGCGCGCCGACGGTGTCGACGCCGCGCAGCAGCAGCGGGTGGTGCACGAGGAGCAACTGCGCACCCCAGGCCAGGGCTTCGTCGACGACGGCGGCGGTCGCGTCGACCGCGAGCAGGACCCTGCTCACGGGCTCGGAGGGATCACCGGCGACCAGCCCGACGGAGTCCCACGACTCGGCCAGCGACGGCGGATAGGCCGTCTCGAGCACGTCGATCACCTCGCGCAGCGCCACCGCCGTCACCGCTCCTCCTTCGTCGTCTCCCGGGTGCTGCCCGAGACCCTACGCGGCGGGCTTCGCCGGGAGCCGGGACAATGGGGACGTGACGACTCTCGCCGACCTGCATCCACTGCTGCTGCCCGCGCCCGTCGTGCTGTTCGACCTCGACGGCACCCTCACGGACTCGGCGGCGGGCGTGCTCGACGGGTTCCGGCATGCGCTCGCCACGGTGGGCGTTCCGGAACCGGCGCACGACGAGCCACAGCGGGTCCTCGGTCCGCCGATGATCGACACACTGCGCGGGCTCGGTCTCGACGAACAGCAGGTGGATCGGGCGCTGACCGCGTACGTCGAGCGCTACGACGCGCGCGGCTGGGCGGAGAACTCCGTGTTCGACGGGGTGGCGGCGATGCTCGAGCGGGTGCGCGACGCCGGGAGCCGGCTCGCCGTCGCGACGTCGAAGAACCAGGGCTTCGCCGTCCGCATCCTCGAGCACTTCGGGCTGGCCGCCCACTTCGAGTTCATCGGCGGCGCGAGCGACGACGGGAGCCGGCGGGCGAAGTCGGACGTGATCGCGCACAGTCTGGCCTCGCTCGGGGTGGACCCGGTCGCCGCGGAGGACGGCGGCACCGCGGGCGTGGTCATGGTCGGCGACCGCGAGCACGACGTGACGGGCGCGGCGCGGTGGGGTATTCCGACGGTGTTCGTCGAGTGGGGGTACGGCGCCGACGACGAGGCGGCCGTCGCCCACCGGTCCACGGCGAGCGTCGACGAACTGACGAGGATGCTGACCGGTGACCGCTGAGCGCCTGCACGTGACGTTCGTGTGCACCGGCAACATCTGCCGGTCGCCGATGGCCGAGAAGATCTTCGCCGAGCACCTCCGCCGGGCCGGTCTCGCCGAGCGCGTGCGGGTCACCAGCGCCGGCACCGGCGACTGGCACGCCGGCGAGGACGCGGATCCACGCACCACGGACCTGTTGCGGCGGCACGGCTACCCGACCGGGCACTGCGCCCGGCGCGTGACCGACGAGCAGCTCGCCGCCGATCTGGTGGTCGCACTGGACGCCGGCCACGACCGGGTGCTCGCGCAGCTCGGGGTGCCCGCCGAGCGCCGGGTGCTGCTGCGCAGCTTCGACCCGGACGCCGAGGGCGAGTCGGTACCGGATCCGTACTACGGCGACCGGCACGAGTTCGAACTGGTCCGGCAGCAGATCGAGGCGGCGATCCCGGGCCTGCTCGACTGGGTGCGACGGCAATGAGGCCCGCGTCACCGGTTACCGTGGTTACGTGCGACGACTGACGTTCCTGCTCCGCCCGAGCTGGCTGGTGCTGGCCCTGGTGGTGGGCGGCTTCGCCTACGCGTGCTTCACCGTGCTCGCGCCGTGGCAGCTCGGCAAGAACACCACCACCGAGGAGCGCAACGACCGGATCACCGCCTCGCTGGCCACGGACCCCGTGCCGGTGGAGGAGCTGCTGACCGGTGCCGCGCCGGCACCGGAGGACGAGTGGCGGCGCGTCGTCGCGACCGGGTCCTACCTCCCGGATTCGGACCTGCTGGTGCGGTTGCGCAGCGTCGAGTCCTCCCCCGCCTACGAGGTGCTCACGCCGTTCCGGCTCGCCGACGGCCGCACCGTCCTGGTGAACCGTGGATACGTGCGCCCGGAGCGGGGCACCGAGATCCCCGGGTTCGCCCCGGCACCGGCCGGTCCGGTGACCGTCGACGCCCGCCTGCGGATGTCCGAGGGGACCGCCGAGGGCAAGACCCCGTTCCGCGACGCCGGCCACACCCAGGTCTACTCGATCGACCCTGCGCAGATCGCGGCGTTCACCGGCCTGGAGCTGACGGGCGGATACCTGCAGCTGTCCGAGAACCAGGCCGGGGGGCTGGGCACGATCCCGTTGCCGCAGCTCGACGCCGGCCCCTACCTGTCGTACGGGCTGCAGTGGGTGGCGTTCGGGATCATGGCGCCGCTGGGCCTGGGGTACTTCGTATGGGCGGAGCTGCGCGAGCGCCGCAAGCGGAAGGACCCGGCGCCGGCCGCCGCCCCCGAGGCCGAACCGGTGCCCGCTCCGGTGGAGCGCAGCACCGAAGACAAGCTCGCCGACCGTTACGGCCGGTCCCGTTGAGCCACCCAGGCGAGGAGCCCGCGATGCACGCGACGATCGACGACTACCTGGCCGACAAGGATGCCGCCGCCGTCGACATGTTCTGCCGGCTCCGCACGCTCGTGCTGGGCCTCGGCGACGACGTCGAGGAGCAGGTCCGCACCGCCGAGGTGCGGTGGGGGCGCGGTCGCGTGTTCGCGGCGGCATTCGTCTATTCGTCGCGGCTCGAGATCGCGATCGACCTGCCGCGGCGGGTCCATCACCCGCAGCTGCGGGAGGCCTTTCCGACCACCGGAAAGGTGACGACCCACCGGTTGAGCATCGCCACCCCGGATCAGCTCGACGACGGCGTCGTCGCGTTGCTGGCGGAGGCGTACGCCACGGTCGGCGCAAGCACCCGATAGCAGGTTCCGCAGGGCGGTGAGCCGCGACGGGCGTCAGACGTAGAGCTGCTCGATCCGGTCGGCGAAATTGTCGACCACCAGCTTGCGGCGCAGCTTCATGCTGGGCGTCAGATCCCCCGCCTCGATGGACAGCTCCCGGTCGAGGACCGTGAACTTCTTGATCTGCTCCCAGCGGTTGAGCCGGTCGTTGAGCCGGTCGATGCAGCCGGCGATCAGCTCGCGGGTCCGCTCGTCCCGGGCGATCTCACCGAACTCCCTGCCGGCCATGCCGTTCTTGTCCGCCCACTCTGTGATCGCCTCGGCATCGAGACCGACGAGGGCGACGCAGTAGGGCCGGCTCTCGCCGTACACGACGATCTCGCTGGCATAGGGGCAGATGCCCTTGAAGGTGGCGGAGATCGCGGACGGCGCGACGTACTTGCCCTGGCTGGTCTTGAACAGATCCTTCTTGCGGTCCGTGATCCGCAGGAACCCGTCGGCGTCGAGTTCCCCGATGTCGCCGGTGTGGAACCAGCCGTCGGGTTCGAGGGCCTCTGCGGTGGCATCGGGCCGCTCGTGGTAGCCGTCCATGACGCCCGGCCCGCGCAGCAGTACCTCCCCGTCGCCGGCGATCCGCACCTCCGTGCCCGGGAAGGGCCAGCCGACGGTGCCGAGCCGGTACGCGTACGGGCGGTTGATGAACGACGCGGCGGACGTCTCGGTCAGGCCGTACCCCTCGAGGATGATGATGCCGGCGGCGTCGAACCACTGCGCCACGGCACGGTCGAGCGGGGCCGCCGCCGAGACGAAGAACCGCAGGCGACCGCCGAAACGCTCCTTGATGGTGGAGAACACGAGACGGTCGGCGAGCCGATACCGGAGCCGGTCGAGGCGAGAGGGTGCGCGGTCCTCCTGCCGGGCCTGCGAGACACGCAGTCCGACGCCGAGGGCCCAGTCGAAGATCTTCTTCTTCGCCCCGCCCTCCTCGGCGATCATCGCCTCGATGCGGGCGTGTGCCTTCTCGAAGATGCGCGGCGCCGCGCCCATGAAGGTGGGATGCACGACGGCGAGGTTCTCGACGATCTTCTCGACGCGGCCGTCGATCACGGTGGTGAAACCGATCTGCAGGGGCAGCGCCAGCATGACCTTGCCGAAGGCGTGCGACAGCGGCAGCCAGAGGAAGTTCAGATCGTCGGGTCCCAGGATGTTCACCGCGTCGACGGCCGCAGCCGTGTACGTCCACCCCGAATGCGGCAGCAGCACGCCCTTCGGCTTCCCGGTGGTGCCGGAGGTGTACATGATGCTGGCCAACTGTTCGGGCCGGATCGCGTCGACCCGGTCGGCGACGACGCGGGGCGACTCGGCAAGCAGTTTCCGGCCCCTGTCCTCCAGGTCGGCGAGGCTGATGACCCAGTCCCCGTCGCCCTCGCCGTCGATGACCACCACGGTCCGCACCTTCGGCAGGTCGGCGCGGTGGGCGACGAGCTTGTCGACCTGGGTCCGGTCCTCCGCGATCACGACGCCGCTGCCCGAATTGGCGACGATGAAGGCGACGTCGGGGGCGTTGGTCGTGGGGTAGATCGTGGTGGTCGCGGCACCGGCGCACATCACCGCGAAGTCGGCGAGCACCCATTCGTACCGGGTCGACGACGCGACCGCGACCGGATCCTGAGGCTGGACCCCCAGGGCGATCAGGCCCGCGGCGAGCGTGTCGACCCGCTCGCCCACCTGCCTCCAGGTCACGCTCTCCCAGCCGTCACCCTTCGGATACCGGAAGGCCTCGGCCTCGGGAGTCGCCGCAACCCGGTCGACGAACAGCCGGGCCACCGACGGCGCCCGGTTGTCGAGCTTCGAAGAGTCCACCGGTTCGTCCGCCACCCGCAGCGCAGCCATGCGCCGAGTGTAGGACTGTCCCGGTCTCCGACGTGGGCGGTTGCGCAAACGAGGGCGCCCCCGGTCACCGACGCCGGGCAGGTACCCGCGGGAGTCGTAGCGCGACAACGTAGCCGACGGTCGACATGACCGCCATGGCGCCGACGGCGAAGGTCAGGGCCCGGTTCCTGGCGTCGGCGTTGATCCGCACGAGCTCGTCGGCAGCGGGACCCCCGACGCCCCGTGCCGCGAGGTTGGCACCGACCTGGTCGTCGCTCAGCGCGGTGACCTGGACCTGCTGGTCTACCGTCTGCTGGACGAGCTGCTTCTCCGCGGCGTTCAGCACGGCGCTGTCGTCCACCCCGACTGGAACGAGGAGACCAGCGCCGTCGTCAGGAACGCACCGGCCAGTGCCACTCCGAGTGAGCTCCCGAGGTAGTTGATGCTCCGCGACAGGCCCGTCACGTCGCTCACCTCCTCCGCCGGCGGCGTCGACTGGATCAGGTCGGTCAGCGTCATCGTCATGCCCTGGCCGACACCGAGGAGGAAGAGCCCCGGCGCGAGCGCCAGGCCCGTCGCGGTCTGCCCCGTCTCGCGCGGGTCGAACATGGCGGCGACCGCGACGCAGCCCGCGATCATGAACAGGAACGACCACAGCTGGGCGGTCCGATGAGTCATTCGGCGGCCGGCGACGAGCCGGGCCGCCGCCGAGGCGGCGACGATCAGCCCCAGCGTCACGGGCAGCATGGCAAGGCCGCTCCACAGCGCGTCGAAACCCAGCGTCGTCTGCAGGAAGACCGGCACCAGGAACAGGACACCCGCGGTCACCAGCGCCTGCATCGCCAGGGTCTCCGAGCCGGCCCGCGTCGTCCGATTTCGCAGCACCGCGATCCGCACCAGCGGATCTCGACCGTTCGTGACGAGGTGGCGCTCCCACGCGGCGAACGCGACCAGGACCACCAGCCCGGCGCCGCCCAGTACGAGCACGGGCGACACCCCGCCCCGTTCGAGCACCGTGTACCCGAGCACCTCGAAGTCCTGCCGGGCCCGGACCAGGCCGTACCTGCCGGCCAGCAGCGTCCCGACGACGAGGAGCCCGAATCCGGTCGCGGACAGCACCGCTCCCAGGACGTCGAACCCTCGATCCTCCGCCGGAACGCTGCGTCGCCCCGGTTCGGCGACCCGGCGCATGAGGAGCAGCACGACAACCGTCACCACGGTTCCCATGAGGAACGACACCCGCCAGCTCAGGAAACTGGTGATCACGCCACCGACGATGGGGCCTGCCGCCGCGGCGACCCCGCCGACCGTCCCGATCGTCGACAACGCCCTCGTCCGCGTGGCGCCGGTCAGGGCGTCGGTGAGCAGGGCAAGCATGGCCGGGATCATGAGTGCCACGCCGATCCCCTGGAGCAGGGACCAGCCGACCAACATGAAGACGATACTCGGGCCGACGGCAGTGATGAGCGTGCCGAGCCCGAAGATCTGCGCGCCCAGGACGAAGGTTCGTCGGTAGCCGAGACGGCCTCCGAGCTTGCTGCTCGTGATCAGGAACGCGGCGATGACGAGGGAGTACAGCGAGATCGCCGACTGTACGGCGGTCAGAGTGGTCTGCAGATCCGCGACTATGGCCGACATGGCCACGTTCATGGCGGTCGAGTTGTAGACCATCAGGAAGTTCTGGACCGCAAGGGGGAGGAACAGGGCTCCGGCGACGCCCGGTCCCGGTGTGCCGGTCCTTCCGCCGCCGTTCACGTCGGCATGGGCGACGACCCTGATGCCGCCGCGCCCGCGCGGACACCGACTGCTGCCGCGGCCGCGGCGGACACAACGGAAAGGGCGATGCCCGGAAAAGCGGGTGCCACCCCGGCGGACGACGTTGCGGTACCACGAAGTCGCACGACGAGCCTCGATTCTGCCCGTGGCCGGTGGCATCACGACCGGCCCGTGAGCTCGACGGTACGACCTCCGGACGGCCCGACGGCGAGAATCGGCGACGTGCCTGGTTCCGCCGTTCGACCACGATCTCGCGACTCCGTTCAGTCTGGGCCACAACAGGTCCGAAGGGTCGAGCCGGGAGTGGTCGGTCAGGCGGTGTGCTGATCGGAGACACCCGGCCGGCGCTGCCGGCTCCCCGAGCGGCCATCGGCGGTACGTATCCGCGAAGGTGGAGGATAGAAGTCCCACAGACGCGTCACATCTCATCGATGCCCACTCCCGTCTGCGAAAGCGCAGACCTGTCTCAGGCAGATGGAACGTGATGGACGAGGTAAGCGGTGCGATCCGATTCCCGGCCGCGTTCACCGCGATCGAGAACCATTTCACATGGAAGCTCCAGACCGACGACGGCCGGACCGGCTTCGTCCGGATGGCCGAGGACTACGCGCGGCGACACCACACCCGGCTCGATCTGCCGGCGTTGCGCGCGTTCGCCGATCTGCGTAACGCCCGCAACGCCCACTCGCGTCTTTCGGATTCGACGATCCGCTCCGCTCGGTCCTCGAGGAGATCCGCCGGCACCACTACTCGCAGTTTCCCATCTGCGACGACCGCACCTACCGCGGTCTGCTGACCACCAACTGCATCGCACGCTGGCTCGCACACCGCCTGGCCACCGACGAGATCGTCGAAGGCGAGACCGTGGGCGCGGCACCGGAGTTCGTCGAGCCCCACGATCGAGCCATCCATCTGTCCCGCAAGACGACCGTGCCGCAGGCCCTCAAGAAACTCTCCCCACCCGCCGACGGCGGACTCCCGCCGACCGCCTTGATCATCACGCACAGCGGCAAGCCCCACGAGAGCCCACTGTCCCTCGTCGTCGCGGACGACCTGCCGGTCCTGGTCGCCGCGATGAGCGCGGGAACATAACTGGGCACATTGCCGATACTCCTGTCGACGGCGGCAACTCGATTCCGACCGGGAGGTCCCCGTGAGACCCGGCGAAGTGCGGCTCGGCCAAGGAGTCTGGTGGGCCGAGGAATATTGGCGGGTGATGGGCGTCTACGACGACGGCAGACTGCTGCGCCTGGCGAGACCGACCCACTTCGAGGACGGCAGCTTCTCGTTCACCGAAAACGTGGTCAACGACGTACCCGTCGAGTTCGTCTCGCCCGTTACGTTATTTACGGTCCTTCGCAGAAGGACTCCGGTCGCCAGACCCGGTATGACTCCTTGCCCCTGTCTCTCGCATGATCCGGGGGGTGGTGTCGCCGGGTGTGGTGGCGTCGACGGACCGCTGATAGGGACACGGCCAACCGAAGTAGGGTAGGTCTCTTTGTAACGTGGGTGTCGGGCGTCGATGCCGGATCGGCGACCGGCCGACCGAGACACAAGGGACGACCCGGGAATGGACTCGAACTATGCGGTGTACTGCGGCATCGACGTCGGCAAAGGTGAGCACCACGCCGTCGGACTGACTGCCGCCGGAAAGAAGGTCTACGACAAGGCGTTGCCGAACGACGAAGCGAAGCTGCGGGCGGTCTTCGACCGCCTGGCCAGCCACGGATCGGTGCTGGTGGTCGTCGACCAACCCAATACGATCGGCGCCCTGCCGGTCACCGTGGCCCGCGCCTGCGACCACGAGGTCGGCTACCTGCCCGGACTGGCGATGCGCCGCATCGCCGACCTGTACCCCGGACAGGCGAAAACAGACGCCCGCGACGCCTTCATCATCGCCGATACCGCCCGCACCATGCCGCACACCCTGCGCCGGGTCGACACCGGCGTCGAGGCCCTCGCCGAGCTCGAGGTCCTCGTCGGGTTCGACGACGATCTCGCCGGCGAGGCCACCCGGGTCAGCAACCGGATCCGCGGTCTGCTCACTTCCATCCACCCCGCCCTCGAGCGGGTCCTCGGCCCCCGGGTGGCACACCCGGCGGTCCTCGAGATCCTCTCCCGCTGCGGCGGGCCGGCCGGAATCCGCAAGGTCGGCAAGCGCAAACTCACCGCGATCGCGGTCAAGCACGCACCCCGCATGGGCACCCGACTTGTCGGTGAGATCCTTGCCGCCCTCGACGAGCAGACCGTGGTCGTGCCCGGCACCCAGGCCGCGGAGACCATCCTCCCCAAACTCGCCGACACCCTGAAAGAGACTCTCCAGCAACGGAAAATGGTTGCCGAGGACGTGGAGAGGGCGCTCGATGAACACCCTCTTTCCCGGGTCCTGACCTCGATGCCCGGCATCGGTTTCAGGACAGCAGCCCGGGTCTTGATCGAGGTCGGTGACGGCTCCGCCTTCGCCTCCGCCGCCCATCTGGCGGCCTACGCCGGCATCGCACCGGTCACCCGTAAATCGGGCTCCTCGATCCGTGGCGAGCACCCGGCCCGCTCCGGCAACAAAAAGCTCAAACGCGCGCTGTTCCTGTCCGCATTCTCCGCCCTCCACGACCCCACCAGTCGCGCCTACTACGACAAAAAGCGTGCCGAGAAGAAAAAGCACAACGCGGCCCTGATCTGCCTCGCCCGACGCCGCTGCGACGTTCTCTACGCCATGCTGAAAAACAGGGAACTCTACCGGGCACCACTCCCCTCAGCGGCTTGACAGGAACCATAGGGACACCCCCCGACTCGCGTGGACCCGGCTGGACATAGCAGGCGACGACAGCGCCACTCCGGGTCACGAAGAGGGAATCGTGAGATCACTCTGCCCAACGGCATCGTCATCGAGGACGACGACCCATCCGCTGCCGCGGCCGCTGCCCTCGCGGGCCTCGCACCCGTCGTTGACGATGCCGGCCCCGCCCCGAATGACGTCCCGGACGAGGAATCCGCCGGTTGCTCGGAGGACGCGGCACTCGAAGCCCTGCACATCGTGCGTGCTCGACCGAAGCCGGTGACCGTCACGTACCTCGCCAGGAGATCGGGCATCACCCCGGAGGACGCCCTGGAACGACTCGCGATGCTTGTCGTGATGGGCCGGGTCGAGCAACTGTCCGACGGCATCTACCGCCCGATCGACAACGTCAACGACGTCGACGAGAGCGAGCCTCGGGACACCGCGGCGATGAATGCCGGCACCCCGGCCGAGGAGTCCGAGACGGTGCCCTCCGCGGAACCCGACCCCTTCGATGCGATCATGACTTTCAGGCGTGAGGTGCAAGCCCTGCTACCGACCCGACGTGACCGCGAGACCTACGACCTGTTCGTCTCCCGACGCAAGCGTTTGTCGAGTGCACGTGCCGCTGCGCTGCTCGAGCCGTCCCATCGTCGGGCGATACAGGCTCGGCTCGACGACGACCGCGACCGGCAAACCTTCGAGTTGTTCGTCGAGAACGACGCCTTCCAGTCGGAGGGCACGGTCGCCGGTTCGCTCTTCATCACCCGCCGTGAGGCCGAGGACCGGCTGCAAAGACTGGTCGCGCGCGGAGTCATCGGACGCAAACCAACCGGCTACGGGACCTACCACCGCTACTACACCATCGACTGACTTTCTCCGAGTAGGCGAACAGTGCCGGACTGCACCCTTCAGGCGCTCATAGACGGTCGGAAACAACGCCACCAGCAGCTTCTGCGACATCCTCTGGTTGTCGAGGATCTGCGCCGACCGGTCCGCCGAGGAGTCCATAGCTCCCGATCACCGCGGCGAGGAATTCACTGTGCAGGTCCTGGCTCGCCGAGAACGGCTGCATGGTGCCGTCTGCGCCTGCTGCAGGGTCTCGGACTCCTCGAGCCGGTCCCGAATGTAGGTGACGACGTTGCGCACGCTCGAGTCGGGGTGGTCACCGGAGCAGGCACTGCGGGACCGGCGCATACCCGAGGGGGCGACGAACGAGCGGCACTCGTTACCCGCCGGAACGATTCGAGGATCGGGTCGGGCAGTCGGCGCAGCGCCGGACGGCTGCCGGGCCGTGTAGTCCGTACGCTGTGCCGTCCATCCGGCCTCACTGCGGAGCGGCTGAGAGGGCGGGGAAGACCACGCGGTAGACGGACGGAACGGCACCTCCGGGCGTCAGTCGCCGGTCCCTCCGAACTCGGGAGGGGTGTCGCGGTAGGTGAACGGTTCCAACGTCACCATTGCGCCGGTGCCTTCGTCACCGTCGACGAGTTGGGCCGCCGTGGCTCGGAATTCCACGCCGACGGTCCTCACGTACCCGTCCGCCTCCCACTGCCCGACCCTCCACCGCAAGTAGTCCCGCAGATCGTCCAAGCTCGCGAAGAACGTCACCGACTTGGGTGCGAGAACCACGCCGTCCTGCCGCCACGACTCTTCCAGGCCGTAGTAGCCGCGGGTGTGGCCGGCCCAGACCTCGTCGAGGGGCACAATCAATTCACTGGGATCGCGTATCGGAACAGGACGCCATCCGTCCTTCGCGGGCTTGCCCTCGAGCACACGATCGGGTGCGCCACTGAGCGTCACGAGGGCCTGCATCTCGGCATCCGGCAGTTCGCGGAACGCCGCGGGGCCGTTGACTGCATTCGAGCTCTCCAGGGGCGTCCCCGCTTTTCGCTCGTGCACCGGGAACGCCGGCGTCAGCCAGTGGATGGGCTGCAAGTAGATTCTGCGAACGCCGGGCTCCCCAGTCAGCTTGGTGACCGTGCAGAACCCGACCACGGACTTCGAATCGGTCTGATAGGCCGCCACCACGTCCCCGGCCGTCACTTCTTCGGCGAGATGCTTGGACACCTCACCCGACAGCGTCGAGTAGTCCCCGCCCCACTCGACAGGTGCACCTCGACTGAACACGCCCCGTAGCCAGTCACCGTAATATCCGGACGGCCCGCCTTCCGCGGCGTTGCACTTGTAGAGCCAGAACCCCATCTCTACCTCTCCCGGTGACCGCAACAGACCGAAGCTGGGCCTTCCCAGTCCGGGGTAACCTCGCGAACTCCGCCTACCCGTTTCTGTGCCTTTCAAAAGCGGCGGGTCCTCGATTGGGAGAATCGGCCGCCGGTGGCTGGTGCCGCCCGCACAATCGCAACCACGGAGCTGGACGGTAATGACCTCGGAAGGCTGCGCCGAGTCGCGGACCCACTCAGTGTCCCGACGTCAGAAGCAGGTGATTTCACGCCCTGGCTTGTCGAGAACATCGACCTCCCGGCTGAGTAGCTCGAGAGGCCGTTGACGGTCGTGTCCACACAGGTCGCTGTCGGCGAATTCTGCTTCGACATCCAGGCGGAGGACGACAACGGCCGCACCGTCGTCATCGAGAACCAACTCGAGCGAACCGATCACGGGCACCTGGGCAGAGCCTGATGTACGCAGCCGGCTTCGACGCCGCGGCCATCGTTTGGGTATCGACACGGTCGGTGAAGATCACCGAAGCGCGCTCGACTGGCTCAACGAACGCACTGACAGCTCGGTCGGCTGTTCGACGACGACCTCGAGGCGGTCGCGAGCGCCCTCTCGGAGGCGCGAGCTCGGGCGAATGTGGGCAAAAGCCCTTCCGGCGGTGAGGTACCGGACCCTGGACAGGCTGCTGGGCAGCGTGGGTTGCAGCAGCTGCTCGACGGCACCTATGACATCCCCGGCGTCGTGCGTACGCGCTACGGGGATACCCGTCACCATCCTCCAGGTCGGCCTCACCCAGGTGAGTGCGCTCCTTCCACCCAGGGCAGCGGTTCATGAATGCCACAACCGGCGACCGCGAGACCGTGACGGGTGTACCACGCCGTCCCGTGTTCCCTCGTCGATCCGGCACACAGTGAGGGCAGAGACGGCGCATCCTGAGTGGGTGGCGCGAGCCGTCGGGTCGGCGGCGGAGAATCTCGGCAAGGGCTATCGACACAGGAGGACGCGATGACCTCACCTGCGAACAGCACCCCGATTCCGCCCGGCATCGAGATGCCGGACGAGGTCCGCACCCGGTTGGGCACGCTGCGGTCCTTCGACGGAGTCCCGGACGACGAGACGACCCGGACACTGTTCGACAACCTGGACTTCCAGCGGGCGGTGCAGGCGTACCTGCTGGCGCAGCATCCGGTGTCGTGGGCGGCGTGGCGCCGGGGGCTGCTGCGCTGGGGCCCGGCGAACACCACGATGGCGCTCTGGGAGGACCTGTGCCACCCGTGCACCGTCGGACCGGCGATGCACACGACCGTTGTGTACTTCTACATGTGGATCGACCTCCACGATGGACCCCTCGTCCTGGACGCCCCGCCCGACGTGTACGGCCTGATCGACGACTCGTGGGGGCGCTGGGTCGTCGACATCGGCGCGACCGGACCCGACAAGGGCCAGGGTGGCAAGTACCTGTTCCTGCCGCCTGCATACGACGGCGAGGTCCCGGACGGCTACTTCGTGGTGCGGTCCCGTAGCTACGGGATGTGCCTCGTCTCGCGCGGTTTCCGCGACGAGCACGGCGACCCGCATCCGGCCGCCGACATGATCAAGGCGAAGACCCGGGCTTACCCGCTGGCTCAGGCCGACGACCCGCCGCCGATGCGATTCGTGAACGTCTCCTTCGAGCCGTGGGTCACCATCCCGGCCGCCGACTACCAGTACTGGGAGCTGCTCAACGAGGTGGTGCAGTCCGAGCTGCCGGAGTCATCCGACCCGGTCATGCTGGGGATGTTCGCCGCCGTCGGCATCCAGCACGGCAAACCGTTCGACCCCGACGAGCGGATGCGGGCAATCCTGACCGAGGCAGCCGCGGTCGGCGACGCGACCGCCCGCGCGCTCCTCTACCGGGTCCGCCAGCCCGAGGCACGCTACTACCCGGACGGCGCCTGGCGGGTCTTCCTCTTCGCCGGTTACCAGTTCCAGGACAATGGCGCCGCGATGCTCGACACCGCCGCCGCGCTCGGCTTCATCGGGAGCGGATCGAGTCCGGCGTACCTGACGGAGATGGTCGGCGCCGGATCGCAGTATGTCACGGCGTTCGTCGACGCCACCGACGCGCACTTCGACGGCGCCAGGACCTACCGGCTGCACGTCCCGCCGAACGTGCCGGTCAACACCTTCTGGTCGATCGTCGTCTACGACACCCAGACCCGGTCGATGCTGCAGACCGACCAGGAATGGCCCACCGTTGCCAGCGACCGCGACATGATCTCGAACGCGGACGGCTCCGTCGACGTCCACTTCGGTCCCGAACGGCCGGAGGGCAGCCGCAACTGGATCCAGACCCTGCCCGGCAAGAGCTGGTTCGCGATAGTCCGGCTCTACGGTCCGCTGGAACCGTGGTTCGACAAGACATGGAGACTGCCCGACATCGAACCGCTCGCGTAGCAACCGGGAATGGTCCGCCCTGACGGCCGGTGCCTCTCCACCGGCCGTCAGAGACGTCACGCCGACTTCTGGTCGGTGTCCGGCGGGTGGTCGAGCTTGCGACGGGCCGCGGTGACGGCCGCGTCGACGGTCGAGTGTGCGTCTGTAACGACACTGGCGATGCCGGTCGCGCTGAGCAGGTCGCGCACCTGGCCGATCTCGCCGGCGAAGAGCAGCCGAATGTGGTGGTGCGCGAGGTCGGCATACAGCCGGTCCAGCATCTCGACGGCGGTGATGTCGATTCCCGGCACAGCTGCGGTGTCGAGGACGACGGCCCGCGTGTCGTCATGGACATGGCCGCGTACGGCCGCTGCCACGTTGTCGGCGTTGGCGTAGATCAAGCCGGACTCGGGCCGCAGCACCACGATTCCGGGCTCAGTGAGCGCGTCGGGATGGCGCTGCAGGTCGACCCAGCGGCTCTTGTCCGGTGTGCGGCCCAGCTCGGCGACGTGGGGCCGCGAGGCCCGGAACAGCAGGAGCAGGACCGACACCGCGACACCGAGGAAGAGCCCGGGAAGGATGTCGAAGACCAGCACACCCACCATGGCGCTCGCCGCGGCGAGGAAGTCCGCGTACGCCGCGACGCCGTAGATCCGCCGCAGGCTCGGGGTCGCCAGGCGCGCGTACTTGCGCAGCGTCCGGAAGTCGACGAGCTTCGTCACGGCCGCGATCACCACGGCGGCGAGGGTGGCCTCCGGCAGGTTCGCGAACAGACCGGTCAGGAACAGCAGCGTCATCACCGTCAGCGCCGCCACGACGATGCCAGAGATCTGCGACACCGCCCCGGCCGAGACGTTGACCGCGGTCTTCGACAGGGACCCGTTGACGATCATCCCGGAGGACAGTCCCGCGCCGATGTTCGCTGTGCCCACCCCGAGCAGCTCCTGGTTCGGATCGATCTCGTAGTGTTCCTTGGCGGCGTAGTTCTTGGCTGCTCCGACGCCCTCGGCGAACGCCACCAGCAGGATCCCTGCCGCCGACGCGAGCAGCGTGACGTAGTCGGATCCAGGGAGGCCGGGGAGCCCGAGCGGAGGTAGCCCGCCTTCGATCCGCCCGACGATCTCCACTCCCTTGGCGTCGAGGCCGAGGACCGAGACGGCGACGATTCCCAGGACGACCGCGACCAGCGGTGCGGGCAGCCGGGGCGACACCCTGTGCAGGACCAGTACGACCGCAAGGGAGCCGGCGCCGACGGCCAACGTCCAGCCGTTCGTCCCACCCAGCGACGTGACCAGGTGCCAGGCTTTTTCGAAGAAGTCCCCCTCTCCCCTCGGGACTCCGAAGAGCTTCGGGAGCTGGCCGACGATGATCGTCAGCGCCAAGCCGACGATGAACCCCTTCAGCACCGGCTCGGAGATGAAGGAAGCCAGAAACCCCAGACGCAACAGCCCCGCGAGAATCCCGAGCGCACCGACCAGCAGCGCCAGACCGGCCGTCAGCGCTGCCGAATCGGCGTCACCGGAAATGCCGGCAACAGCAGCACCCGAAAGCGCCGCGGTGGCCGCCATCGGCCCCACCACCAGGTGCCGGGAGCTGCCGAACAGCGCGTAGAGGAGCAGCGCCGCGGGCGCGGCATACAGGCCGATCACCGGGGACACCCCGGCGATCGTGGCGTACGCGAGGGCCTCGGGCACCAGAACCGCCCACACCGTCAGGCCGGCCAGCAGGTCACGTCCCATCTGGTTGGCCCGATAGCCCTCGAACGACGTGAGCAGCGGCACCTTCACAACACGAGCACAGCAAACCCGGCCCGGCCACGACAGAGCCCAAAGACCCCGGGTGACGCCGCACGATCCCCGGCACACCGCGGCCCCGGCCTGGCCGTGTCCGCGGGTGTCAAGGTAAAGGCCCTGCAGTGGATGTCGGGTGGGCAGAATCCCCCTCGAGCGGTGAGGGACCGGCCGCTGACCAGGTCTTTCACCGCCACTCCCCTGGTGGGCGCGGAGGGTTTCGAACCCCCGACCGCTGGTGTGTAAAACCAGAGCTCTACCACTGAGCTACACGCCCGCAAATCCGACGGCTCGCGCCGCCGGACTGTGCCTCAGGACTTTAGCGCGGCCAGCGCTCGCACCCAAGCGCCCTGGTCACGGGGTTCGCCGGGCTGATTCTCCTCGGCGAACCGGATGATGCCGTCCTTGTCCACGACGAACGTGCCGCGGTTGGCGAAACCGAACTTGTCGTTGAACACGCCGTAGGCCTGGGCGACGGCGCCGTGGGGCCAGAAATCGGACAGCAGCGGGAACGTGTAGCCCTGCTCGGCGGCCCAGATCTTGTGCGTGGGCGAGGCCCCCACCGAGACGGCGATGATCGCGGTGTCGTCGTTCTCGTACGTCGGCAGGTCGTCCCGCACGGCGCACAGCTCGCCCTGGCAGACCCCGGTGAACGCCAGCGGGTAGAACACGAGCAGCACGTTCTTGTGCCCGCGGAAGCTCGACAGGGTCACTTCCTGGTTGTTCTGGTCCTTGAGTGTGAAATCGGGCGCCTCGGCACCCACCTCGATCGCCATCGCGTCGGTCGTCCTTACTTCGGTGGAGGTGAACTGAGCGGTGCGCTCAGCGCTTGGTGCGGGCGGCCTTCGGCTGCACCAGCCGGCTGCCCACCCAGTCGCCGAGGTTGGCGGTCGAGGTCTGGGTCAGGCCGGCGGTCGTGGCCGATTCGGCGATCTCGCTGGGCTCGACGTGATCCGCGCGGCCGGTCTTCGGGGTCAGCACCCAGACGACGCCCTCGTCTGCGAGCGGGCCGATCGCATCCATGAGCGCGTCGACGAGGTCCCCGTCGCTGTCGCGCCACCAGAGGAGCACCACGTCGACGACCTCGTCGGAGTCCTCGTCGAGCAGGTCCGATCCGATGGTGTCCTCGACGGCGGCCCGCAGGTCGTCGTCCGTGTCCTCATCCCAACCGAGTTCCTGAACCACCTGGTCGTGGGTGATACCGAGCTTCTGAACGTAGTTCTGGGCGTCCGCCGCGGCGACCACGGTGGTGTCCTCCTTCGGTTGGGCCGCGGGCCTGCCGCGTACCGGATGTCACGAGCGATTTTTCAAAGCGAACATCCTCGGGGGGCTCAACGCAAGCCGAATCGCAAGGAAAGTCACAACATTCTTCCGGGGACGTTACCGCGAGGAGCTCCGCACCGCCGATTCTGCCGCGCGGAGTCGAACGGTCCGGATACCCGCCTCGCGGCCGCTTCACACCCGGGGGGATGCCTCCCACCGCGCGATGGGGGAAGATGAGCAGTGCATCTCGTTCAGATGTCGATGAGTCGGCTCCCACAAGAGCCGGCCTACGGAGCGGGCGCCACACCTGCGCGCCCCACCACGATGAGGAGCAGACGTTGACAGACCTGATCCACGAGCCCGATTCCTCGACGAGCGCCGCCACACAAGGCGCCTCGGAAGCGGGATCCTCGCCGAACACCAGCGGGGCCTCCGACGGCCGCGTGCGGGTCATCCGCGAGGGCGTGGCCTCCTACCTGCCGGACATAGACCCGGCCGAGACCACGGAGTGGCTCGAGTCCTTCGACGGGCTGCTCGAGTCCGCCGGTCCTGCGCGTGCCCGGTACCTGATGCTGCGCCTGCTCGAGCGTGCCGGCGAGCGGCACGTCTCGATCCCGGCACTGACCTCGACCGACTACGTGAACACCATCCCGACCGAGAACGAGCCGTGGTTCCCCGGCGACGAGGAGGTCGAGCGTCGCTACCGTGCCTTCATCCGGTGGAACGCCGCGATCATGGTGCACCGCGCGCAGCGCCCCGGCATCGGCGTCGGCGGCCACATCTCCACCTACGCCTCCTCCGCGGCGCTGTACGAGGTGGGCTTCAACCACTTCTTCCGCGGCAAGGACCACCCCGGCGGCGGCGACCAGATCTTCATCCAGGGTCACGCCTCCCCCGGCGTCTATGCCCGCGCCTACCTCGAGGGGCGCATCCCGGCCGAGCAGCTCGACGGGTTCCGCCAGGAGGCCAGCCACGCCGACCAGGGCGGCGGCCTGCCGTCCTACCCGCATCCGCGGTTGCTGCCCGACTTCTGGGAGTTCCCGACGGTGTCGATGGGCCTGGGCCCGATGAACGCGATCTACCAGGCGCGGTTCAACCACTACCTGAACGACCGCGGCCTGAAGGACACCTCCGACCAGCATGTGTGGGCGTTCCTCGGCGACGGCGAGATGGACGAGCCGGAGTCGCGGGGTCTCGCGCACGTCGCGGCGACCGAGGGTCTGGACAACCTCACGTTCGTGGTGAACTGCAACCTGCAGCGCCTCGACGGTCCGGTCCGCGGCAACGGCAAGATCATCCAGGAACTGGAATCGTTCTTCCGCGGCGCCGGCTGGAACGTCATCAAGGTGGTGTGGGGTCGCGAGTGGGACGCCCTGCTGCACGCCGACAAGGACGGCGCGCTGGTCAACCTGATGAACGCGACGCCGGACGGCGACTACCAGACCTACAAGGCCAACGACGGCGCCTTCGTCCGCGAGCACTTCTTCGGCCGCGACCCGCGCACCAAGGAACTGGTCAAGAACCTCAGCGACCAGGAGATCTGGAACCTCAAGCGCGGCGGCCACGACTACCGCAAGATCTACGCGGCGTACGCGGCGGCGATGGCGCACAAGGGCCAGCCGACGGTGATCCTCGCGCACACGATCAAGGGGTACACCCTCGGCAAGCACTTCGAGGGCCGCAACGCCACGCACCAGATGAAGAAGCTCACGCTCGAGGACCTCAAGTACTTCCGCGACCTGCAGCGCATCCCGATCTCGGACGCCGAGCTCGAGGCGAACCCGAAGATGCCGCCGTACTACCACCCGGGCAACGACTCCCCGGAGATCCAGTACATGCTCGAGCGGCGGCGCGCGCTCGGCGGGTTCCTGCCCGAGCGCCGTACCGCCAAGGCCCCGCTGACGCTGCCCGACGACAAGGCCTACGAGGTGATCCGCAAGGGCTCCGGCAAGCAGCAGGTGGCCACCACCATGGCGCTGGTGCGCATCATGAAGGAGCTGCTGCGCGACAAGGAGATCGGTCCGCGCATCGTGCCGATCATCCCGGACGAGGCCCGCACCTTCGGTATGGACTCGTGGTTCCCGTCGCTGAAGATCTACAACCGCAACGGCCAGCTGTACACGTCGGTCGACGCGGAACTGATGCTCGCCTACAAGGAGAGCGTCGTCGGGCAGATCCTGCACGAGGGCATCAACGAGGCCGGTTCCACCGCATCGTTCACCGCCGTCGGCACCTCGTACGCCACGCACGGGTTGCCGATGATCCCGCTGTACATCTTCTACTCGATGTTCGGCTTCCAGCGCACCGGCGACGGGCTGTGGGCGGCGGCCGACCAGATGGCCCGCGGTTTCGTGCTCGGCGCGACGGCCGGCCGCACCACCCTCACCGGTGAGGGCCTGCAGCACGCCGACGGGCACTCGTTGCTGCTGGCGTCCACCAACCCGGCGGTGGTGTCGTACGATCCTGCGTTCTCCTACGAGCTCGCGCACATCGTCAAGGACGGTCTGCGCCGCATGTACGGCGGCACGGAGGGTGTCGACGGGTTCGGCGGCGAGAACATCTTCTACTACATCACCCTCTACAACGAGCCGTACGTGCAGCCGGCCGAGCCGGAGAACCTCGACGTCGAGGGCCTGCTCAAGGGCATCTACCTGTACCGGCGCGGCGAGGGCTCCGGGCCGAAGGCGCAGATCCTCGCCTCCGGTGTGCTCATGCCCGAGGCGCTGCGGGCGCAGGAAATGCTCGCCGAGGAATGGGGCGTGGCCGCGGACGTGTGGTCGGTGACCTCATGGGGCGAGCTGCGCCGTGACGGCGTCGAGTGCGAGCGGCAGGCGTTGCTCGACCCGGGTGCCGACGCTCCGACGCCGTACGTGGCCAAGGTCCTCGCCGACGCCGCCGGTCCGTTCGTGGCGGTCTCGGACTGGATGCGCGCGGTACCGGACCAGATCCGGCAGTGGGTGCCGGGCGACTACACGACGCTCGGCGCCGACGGGTTCGGGTTCTCCGACACCCGCCCGGCCGCGCGCCGGTTCTTCAACATCGACGCGGAGTCGACGGTGGTCGCGGTGCTCGCCGCCCTCGGCCGGGACGGCGCGATCGATCGCTCGCAGGCGGTCGAGGCGGCCCGGCGGTACCGCATCGACGACGTGGCGGCGGCTCCGGAGCAGACCTCGGATCCCGGCGTGGCCTGATCCGACCCGCTCCGCCGCGGGCGACGGGCGTAGTTTCGTCCCATGGTCGCAGAACCCGCAGAGCCGCGTCCGAGGCGGGCACCGGGCGTCCCTACCGGGCGTCCGGTGCCGCCGGCGCGGCCGGAGCGTGATCCCCTGCCCGACGCGCTCCTGCGCCGGGTCAAGCAGTTCTCCGGGCGGCTGTCCACCGAGGCCGTCCACGCCATGCAGGAGCAGTTGCCGTTCTTCGCGGATCTCGACGCGTCGCAGCGGTCCAACGTGCAGCTGATCATCCAGACGGCGGTCGTCGACTTCCTCGAATGGGTGCGCAACCCCGACAGTGATCTGCGGTTCAGCCTGGACGCGTTCCAGGTGATCCCGCAGGATCTGGCACGCCGGCTGACGCTGCGCCAGACCGTGGACATGGTCCGCGCCGCCATGGAGTTCTTCGAGCAGTGGCTGCCCGCGCTGGCGCGCAACGAGCAACAGCTCGTCGCACTGACCGAGGCGACGCTGCGCTACGGCCGGGAACTGGGCTTCGCCGCAGCCTCGGTCTACGCCAGCGCGGCCGAGTCCCGCGGCGCCTGGGACACCCGCCTCGAGGCGCTGGTCGTCGACGCGGTGGTCCGCGGCGACACCGGTTCGGACATGCTCTCGCGCGCCGCGACGCTGAACTGGGATGCGACGGCGCCGGCCACCGTGATCATCGGCACTCCCCCGCCGAACGAGGGTGTGTCGGTCGTGACGACCGTGCACTCGATCGCGCAGCAGCACGGCCGCGCCGCGCTGGCAGTGGTGCAGGGCGAGCGGCTCGTGATGGTGGTCAGCGGGGAGCTGCACGGCAGCATCGAGGCGATGACGTTCCGCTCCGAGCTGATGCGCAGCTTTTCCGACGACCCGGTGGTGATCGGTCCCACCACGCCCACCCTCGCGTCGGCGCACGCGTCCGCGGTCGAGGCGATGGCCGGCATGGAGGCGGTGGCCGGGTGGCGAGGAGCGCCGCGGCCGGTGCATGCGGCGGAACTGCTGCCGGAGCGGGCGCTGCTCGGCGACGCGGGGGCGATCGCCGCGCTCGAGGACGACGTGGTGGCTCCGCTCACCGAGGCGGGTCCGGCGCTGGCCGACACCCTCGACGCATACCTCGACTGTGGGGGTGCTGTCGAGACCTGTGCCCGACAGCTGTTTGTTCATCCAAATACCGTCCGGTACCGGCTCAAGCGGATCACAGAAGTCACCGGCCGCGACCCCACGAATCCCCGTGATGCTTACGTGTTGCGGATAGCCGCCACCGTGGGAAGGCTGGCTCGAAGTCATAACGAATTACGAACTCCAGTCCCACCAGTCTCCCGTTTCACACTGCGCGAACCGGGCACGTAACGGGAGGCGGCGTTCCGTCGATGGTGGACGCCGACGTGCTGTTTTGTGGGAACCCTACAAAACAGCAAGCGAGAGTTCATCCCTACCGACATCTCGCAAGGCCCTGTCCAGGGTGTTCTCTGATCATCGTGATTTCGCTGCTCGCCCCCGGTCAGGGCTCCCAGACACCCGGCATGCTCGCCTCCTGGTTGGAGCAGCCCGGCGCCCGCGATCGCATCCAGCTGTGGTCGAAGGCCTCGGGCCTCGACCTCGAACGCCTCGGCACCACCGCGACGGCCGAGGAGATCACCGACACGGCGGTGACCCAGCCGCTGGTCGTCGCGACGGCGCTGCTGGCCTACGAGGAACTCGAGGCCCGCAACCTCGTCCCGGACGACACGATCGTCGCCGGCCATTCGGTCGGCGAGCTCGCGGCCGCGGCAATCGCCGGGGTCATCAGCGCGGACGAGGCGGTCATGCTCGCCGCCGTCCGCGGTGCCGAGATGGCCCGGGCGTGCGCGATCGAGCCGACCGGGATGTCGGCCGTGCTCGGCGGCAACGAAGAGGACGTGCTCGCCCGGCTGGCCGAACTCGACCTGACGCCGGCCAACATCAACGCGGCCGGCCAGATCGTCGCCGCCGGTCGCCTCACGGCACTCGAGGAGCTCGCGGCGAACGCTCCGGAGAAGGCCCGGATCCGGCCCCTGCCGGTCGCCGGCGCCTTCCACACCGTATTCATGGCCCCGGCCCAGGAAGCCGTCGCCGAGGCCGCGGCGAAGATCGTGCCCAGCGATCCGACCCGCACGCTGCTGTCCAACTCCGACGGGGCACCTGTCACATCCGGAGCGGACGCACTGACCAAGCTTGCCGCGCAGGTCACCCGACCGGTGCGCTGGGACCTGTGCACCGCGACCCTGCGCGCGGCCGAGGTCTCGGCGGTCGTGGAGCTTCCCCCGGCCGGCACCCTGGTCGGCATCGCCAAGCGGGAGATGCGCGGCACGCCGACCACGGCACTCAAGACCCCTGAGGAGATCTCAGCGCTGGCCGAATCGCTCCGCGTCGGCTAGTTTGCTGCGCGCGCGTCGCGCAGTACGGGACCTGCCCTCGACGGGCACCCGGAATCCGGGCGGAATCCGCCACCCGGTCCGATCAGCAAGACGAAACGAAGAAGGGAGCCACAACGTGGCCGCCACCCAGGAAGAAATCATCGCCGGTCTCGCGGAGATCATCGAAGAGGTCACCGGCATCGAGCCCTCCGAGGTGACCGTCGAGAAGTCCTTCGTCGACGACCTCGACATCGACTCCCTGTCCATGGTCGAGATCGCCGTGCAGACCGAGGACAAGTACGGCGTGAAGATCCCCGACGAGGACCTCGCCGGCCTCCGCACCGTCGGTGACGCCGTCGCCTACATCCAGAAGCTCGAGGCCGAGGGCGTCCAGGCCACGAACGACAACGAGTGAGCTCAACCGTGACTTCCGCCTCTCCCCGCACCGGGACATTCCCCAACGTCGTCGTCACCAGCCTCGCGGCCACGACATCGATCGCTGGTGACGTGGATGCCACGTGGAAGGGCCTGCTCGCCGGTGAGAGCGGCATCGACACGCTGACCGGCTTCGTCGACGAGTTCGACCTGCCGGTTCGCATCGGCGGCAAGCTCAAGACCAGCCCCGACGAAACCCTCTCGCGCGTCGAGATCCGCCGGATGAGCTTCGTCGAGCGGCTCGCGCTGGGCCTCGGCCGCACCGTGTGGGAGAACGCGGGCAGCCCGGAGGTCGACCGCGAGCGCCTCGGTGTCGTCATCGGCACCGGTCTCGGTGGCGGCGAAGCGCTCATCGACGCCGTCGACAAGCTGCGCAACGACGGCTACCGCAAGGTGTCCCCGTTCGCCGTGCAGATGGTCATGCCGAACGGCCCGTCGGCGACGGTGGGCCTCGAGCTCGGCGCGAAGGCCGGCGTGCTGACGCCGGTGTCCGCCTGCTCGTCCGGCAACGAGGCCATCGCCCACGCCTACCGGATGATCGCGATGGGCGATGCCGACATCGTCGTCGCCGGTGGCGTCGAGGGCCAGCTCGACGCGGTCGCCACCGCCAGCTTCGCCATGATGCGGGCGCTGAGCACCCGCAACGACGACCCGAGCAGGGCGTCGCGTCCGTTCGACAAGGACCGCGACGGCTTCGTCTTCGGCGAGGCCGGCGCGCTGATGGTGCTCGAGACCGAGGAGCACGCCAAGGCGCGCGGCGCCACCATCCACGCCCGCCTGCTCGGTGCGGGCATCACCTCGGACGGATTCCACATCGTGGCACCCGATCCCGAGGGGACGGGCGCGGCGCGTGCCATGACGAAGGCCATCAGTGGCGCCGGCCTGTCGCCGTCCGACATCGGCTTCGTCAACGCGCATGCCACGGCCACACCCATCGGCGACATCGCCGAGGCGAAGGCGATCAATTCCGCGGTCGGCAACCATGCCGCGGTGTATGCACCGAAGGGAGCCCTGGGGCATTCGATCGGTGCGGTCGGCGCGCTCGAAGCGGTCCTGACGGTCCTGAGCCTGCGGGACGGGGTCATCCCGCCCACGCTCAACGTGGACAACCAGGATCCAGAGATCGATCTCGACGTCGTGAAGGGCGAAGCCCGTTACGGCCGGATCGATTTCGCGCTGAACAACTCGTTCGGTTTCGGTGGGCACAACGTTGCGCTCGCGTTCGGCCGGGCCTGACCCGACCGGACTTCGCTCGCCGTCGGGGTGGGGGTCTCGTCACGGGACCCCCACCCCCGGCGCCCATCCCCCGCTCTTGCCTTGCCCGAGGAGAACGCGATGACCGTCCTGGAACCTGCTCAGACGCGCGACGCCGCCGTCGACCCCCGCGATCCGCTCCGGCGGCTCGAGCGGCTGTTCGACGCGGGCACCCTGAGCCTGCTGCACCCCCGGGACAAGTCCGGCATGCTCGCCGCGATCGGTTCCATCGACGGCGTCCGGACCGTCGCGTACTGCTCGGACGCCACCGTGATGGGTGGCGCCATGGGCGTGGACGGCTGCAAGCACATCGTCGACGCCATCGACACGGCCCTCGAACAGGACGTCCCGATCGTCGGGCTGTGGCACTCGGGCGGCGCTCGGCTCGCGGAGGGCGTCGACTCCCTCCATGCCGTCGGCCTGATCTTCGAGGCCATGGTCCGCGCTTCCGGCCGGATCCCCCAGATCTCCGTGGTTCTCGGCTTCGCGGCGGGCGGCGCCGCCTACGGCCCCGCACTCACCGACATCGTCATCATGGCGCCCGAGGCCCGCATCTTCGTCACCGGCCCCGACGTGGTGCGCAGCGTCACCGGCGAGCAGGTCGACATGGAATCCCTCGGTGGGCCGGACACCCACACCAAGAAGTCCGGCGTCGCCCACATCGCCGCCCACGACGAGGACGACGCCCTGCACCGGGCCCGTCGCCTCGTGTCGATGCTCGCCGAGCAGGGCGAGTTCGACCTCGACGCCGCCCGTCGCGGCGACACCGACCTGCGGGCGCTGCTGCCCGAATCCCCCCGCCGCGCCTACGATGTCCGCCCGATCGTGCACGAGCTGCTCGACAACGTCGAGGGCGAGTCCACCTTCGAGGAACTGCAGGCCGGATGGGCCCGGAGCGTCGTCACCGGCTTCGGCCGGCTCGGCGGACGCACGGTCGGCGTCATCGCGAACAATCCGCTGCGTCTCGGCGGCTGCCTGGACTCCGTCAGCGCGGAGAAGTCCGCGCGTTTCGTGCGCCTGTGCAACGCCTTCGGCGTTCCCCTCGTCGTCATCGTCGACGTGCCCGGCTACCTGCCCGGCGTGAGCCAGGAGTGGGAGGGCGTGGTCCGTCGCGGAGCCAAGCTGCTGCACGCATTCGCCGAGTGCGAGGTGCCCCGCGTGACGCTGGTGACCCGGAAGATCTACGGCGGCGCCTACATCGCGATGAACTCGCGGGCACTGGGCGCGACCGCCGTGTTCGCCTGGCCGGACGCCGAGGTCGCCGTGATGGGCGCCAAGGCGGCGGTGGGCATCCTGCACAAGCGGGCCCTGGCCGCGGCGCCGGAGGAGGAGCGGGAGGCACTGCACGACCGTCTCGCCGCCGAGCACGAGGCCATCGCCGGCGGCGTGGGCCGGGCGATGTCGATCGGCGTCGTCGACGAACTGATCGACCCGGCGACGACCCGCAGCACCCTCGCCCAGGCGCTGGCCGCGGCTCCCGCGCGCCGCGGCCGCCACAAGAACATCCCGCTGTAGGCGGCTGCGCCGCCGGTGCGTCTTTCGGGTTGCCCCAGCAGCCCGAAGGACGCACCGGCCGCGCAGCGGCCTACCCCACGTTCCGGCGCAACCAGGTCACCTCGGCACCCTCGCCGCCGCTGCGGTAGGGCTCGAGCGCCTCGTCCCAGGCCGTTCCCAGCACCCGGGTCAGTTCCTCCTCGATGTTGCCGCCGGCGAGCAGCGCCCGCAGTCGCATCTCTCCGACCACGACGTCCCCGTTCGCGCTCGTGTTGCCGCGCCACAGCCCCAGTCCCGGCACGTGGCTGTAGCGCTCGCCGTCGACGCCGTCGCTGGGGTCCTCGGTGATCTCGAAGCGGATCATCGGCCACACCCGGAGGGCGTCGACGAGGCGTGCGGCGGTCCCCACGGGACCCGCCCAGTTCACAGTCGTGCGCAGTTGTCCGACGTCGACCGGTTGACCGATCCAGGTGAGATCCGGACGGCAATCGAGGGTGGCGGCCAGTGCCCATTCGATATGCGGGCAGACCGCAGCAGGCGACGAGTGGATGTAGACCACCCCGGTCGTCGCATCCGCGAACTGGTTCGACGCGCGCACTACACACCTCCACTTCGACGAGGGACGTCTTCCCCAACGGCCTGACATCGAAGCGGTCGCGCATGGCGACAGGGGACAGTCTGCCTGTGTTACTCCTGTTTCGCTAGGGAACGGATGAGGAATTTGAGAATTCGGTGAGTACGTCGTCCGCGAGGGCCGGCCACCGCGGCTTGGCCCAGTCGCCGAAAGCCCTGTCGGTCAGCGCGACACACGCGATCTCCGCGCGGGGATCGACCCACAGGAATGTACCGGATTGGCCGAAGTGCCCGTACGTTTCGGGCGAATTGGCCGAACCGGTCCAGTGCGGGTTCTTCAGGCCGCGGATCTCGAACCCGAGCCCCCAGTCGTTGGGCTTGTGCATGCCGTATCCGGGCACGATCCCGTCGAGCCCCGGGAACTGCACCCGGGTGGCCTCCGCGAGAGTCTGCGCGGACACCAGGCGGGGCGCGAGCAGCTCCGCGGCGAAGTGCGTCAGGTCGGCGAGCGACGACTGTCCCCCGTGCCCGGCGGGTCCCGGCAGCGACGATTCCCGCATGCCGAGCGGATCGAAGACGGCCTGGGTGAGGTATTCGGGGAACGGGATGCCGGTCTCACCCGCGACGAGCTCCGCGAGGATCTCGAAGCCCGCGCTCGAGTAGATCCGTTTGCGCCCGGGCTCGGCCTGCGCCCGGCGTTCGTCGAAGGCGAGTCCCGACGCGTGTGCCAGCAGATGGCGGACGGTGGATCCCTCCGGACCGGCGGGCTGATCGAGCTCGACCGCACCCTCCTCCACGGCGACGAGGACCGCGTAGGCGACGAGCGGCTTGGTGACCGACGCGAGACGGTAGAGCCGCAACTGGTCGCCGTGCCCGGCGACGACACCGCCGCCGCGGGTGAGAACCGCGGCGGCGGCGTGGTCGACGGGCCAGTCGGAGATCGCGTCGAGGCTGTTCACGTACCCAGCCTAGAAGACGGCGCAGGCTACCGCGCGATCACCGATCGGCGTCGGTGTACTTGATGACGCCGCGGATGTTCTTCCCGTCGAGCATGTCCTGGTAGCCGTCGTTGATCTGTTCGAGGGTGTAGGTGCGGGTGACCATGTCCGCGAGGTTGAGCTGTCCGGACTTGTACATCGCCAGCAGGTTGGGGATGTCGACCCGCGCGTTGCAGCCGCCGAAGATGTTGCCCTGCAGATCCTTCTGCAGCATCGCGAACAGGAACGCGTTCAGCTTCACGTCCATGTCCGTCATGTGCCCCATCGCGGTGACCACGCAGCGGCCGTTCTTCGCCGTCAGCTGCAGGGCCTCCTCGACGTATTCGCCGCGCATCTCGCCCACGGTGATGATCGTCTTGTCCGCCATGCGGCCCCAGGTGGTCTCCATGATCGGCATGAGCGCCTCGGCCATCGACGCGTAGGCGTGCGTCGCGCCGAACTTCAGGGCCTGCTCCCGCTTCCACGGCACGGGGTCGATCGCGAAGATCTGCCGCGCCCCGGATGCGACGGCGCCCTGCAGCGCGCTCATCCCCACACCCCCGATGCCGATGACGGCGACAGCCTCACCGGGCTTGACGTCTGCGACGTGGGTGGCCGACCCCCAGCCGGTGGGCACGCCGCAGCCGACGAGGGCGGCCAGCTCGAACGGGATGTCCTTGTCGATCTTGACGACCTGGGTCTGGTTGACCGTCATGTAGGGCGCGAAGGTACCCAGCAGGCACATCGGGATCACGTTCTGGCCGCGTGCCTGGATCCGGTAGGTGCCGTCGGAGATGGCCATGCCGCTGAGCAGGCCGGCGCCGAGGTCGCACAGGTTCGAGTGGCCGGTGGCGCACGACGGGCAGCGGCCACAGGCCGGAATGAAGGACAGGACGACGTGATCGCCCACTTCGAGGCCCACGACTCCCTCGCCGACCTTGGTGATGACACCGGACCCCTCGTGGCCACCCATCGCCGGGAAGGACGGCATGGGCGTCGCTCCCGTGACGATGTGGTGGTCCGAGTGGCACATGCCCGCCGCCTCCATGCGGATCTGCACCTCACCCGCGACCGGGTCGCCGATCTCGATTTCCTCCACCGACCACGGCTCGTTGAGACCCCACAGGATCGCGCCCTTGGTCTTCATCTGCATCGCCCTCCGTCACAGTGCGTGTGTACGCATGTGACCATAGCCACAAGACGGCGAAATTGGAACAGGTTCTATGTGTGGCGCGCTGCCGGGTCCCCGCCCGGTCCCGGGTGGGGACTCCGCATGGACACGGCAGCCGAAAGCCGGACCGCCCCCCAGGGCTCCGCCCACCGTCACCGAACCCTCCCCGCCGACCGGGGCAAACCGGACCGACCGCGCGAACAGGACTCGGACCAGGGTGAATCGCAGGGTGAAGCTCGGGAACCGCGTAACCCTCGGCCGTCCGGCAGCGGTGTAGACGGCATGAACGTGATCGCGTCGCTGCTCGTCGCGTGGGTGGCCGTTGCTGCGGTGGTTGCCACGATTGTCGGGGCAGCGATCGCCCTCAGAGCCGAGCACCGGTCGCCGCGGTCCGCCCCGCGGCGGACGAACGGGCCACGGCGGTCACCGCCCCGTGCGGCACGCGGCGAGCGACTCCGCACCGGCGTGTGCGCGAACTCGCGGGACTGACGCGACGAACACCCCCGCCCCGTCTGCTCGAGGCGGGGGCGTCCGGTATGCGGTGACGCCGAGCGTCGGGGTGCCCGGCGCCACCACGAAGTCCATCGACCGGCCGCCGGCGGACGTAACGGCCGACGAGGGTGATAGACGGGGTGATATTCACGGCCCGGGGTGACGCCGTGGGTGAAGACCTCCGGGCCCGACCGGCGCCGCCGAGTCCGCGAGATTTCCAAGCAGGGCTGCCCGACCCGGATGTTCGGATAGCTTGGCTGTCGTACCTGCAATTTCGGCGGGCGATTCCGTAGGAGCTGCGCGTGAGGCAACATCCGACTCTCGTCTTCCACGGTGCCGCGAAGACGGTGACCGGCTCGTGCATGGAGGTCGCCCTCGGCGACACGCGGATCCTGGTGGACTGTGGCCTGTTCCAGGGCTCACGCAGCCTCGAGGAGCTGAACCACGGCGACTTCGCGTTCGCGCCGCACGAGATCGACGCCGTGGTCCTCACCCATGCCCACATCGATCATTGCGGCCTGTTGCCCAAGCTGGTGGCGCAGGGTTTCGACGGACCGATCTTCTGCACCGGCCAGAGCGCCGACCTGCTGGAATTCATGCTCGCCGATGCCGGGCGCATCCAGGAATTCGAGGCCGAGCGGCGAAACCGGCGGCGCGATCGCACGCGCGAGAAGCGGTTCGTCCCGCTCTACACCGAGGAGGATGCGCTCGCCGCGTGGGGGCAGACCCGTGCGGTCGCACTCGAGGAGTGGTTCGAGCCCGCCGCGGGCTTTCGTGCGCGACTGTGGAACGCGGGGCACATCCTGGGTGCCGCATCGGCGGAGATCGAGGCGGGGGGCGTGCGCCTGCTCTTTTCCGGCGACCTCGGCCCCGCGCAGAAGGCGTTCCACCCCGATCCCGAGGGCCCATCCGGATCGGACCATGTCGTCTGCGAATCCACCTACGGCAATCGGACTCGGGTGCGGATGACGATCGACCAGCGACGCGACCTGCTCGAAGAGGAGATCCACCGGGCCGTCGGGCACGGCGGCAATCTCGTCATCCCCGCCTTTGCGCTGGAACGGACGCAGGAGCTCCTGCTCGACATCGCACACCTCGCCGACGAGAACCGCATCCCCGCGGTGCCGGTGTTCGTCGACTCACCGCTCGCCAACCGCGCCACCTCGGTGTTCGCCGAGCATGCGGGCGAGCTCGAGGACCTCGAGGGGAAGGACATCTTCCGCCATCCCGCGATCCACTACGTCGACGACGCTGCCGTCTCCAAGCGGATCAACAACATGTCGGGCGCGATCATCATCGCCGCCTCGGGCATGTGCGAGGCGGGACGCATCCGTCATCACCTGAAGCACAATCTCCACCGCCGGGATTCGACGATCCTGTTCGTCGGTTTCCAGGCGCAGGGCTCGCTGGGCCGCGTGATCCTCGACGGCGCGAAGCGCGTCCGCATCTCGGGTCAGGACATCGACGTGCGAGCGCAGATCCGCCGGATCGACAGCTACTCCGCCCATGCCGATCAGACCGAACTGCTGGACTGGATCAAGGCGCGCAGCCCCGTGTCGGGCAGCCTGTTCCTCGCGCACGGCGAACCGGAGGCAGTCGCTGCGCTGGCCGAACTGGTGCGGGAGGTCGACCCTTCGCTGTCGATCATCACCCCGGCGATGGGGGAAGGCTACCTGTTGGCGCCCGGCACCCCGGCCACGCGAATACACCCCGCCCGCGCGGATATGCCACGCCTGACCGGCCGCGATTGGCAGAACGACTACGCCGAACTTGCGGTGAGCCTCAAACAGCAGCTCGCGCGCATCGCGGATGCCGGCTCGCGCCGGAAGGCCATCGCCGAGATCCACGAGATCCTGGACAGCTACACGGACGTCCGCGACGCGGGGCGGCGGACGAAACGGGGTTGAACCGAGCCCGAAGCGAGAGCCACATCGCCGACGGTCGCCCGAATTGCACCGATCGGGACCTTATGCCCTACCCGAATGGGCCGTTCTACTTCACATCGCCCCGCAGGCCGAATACGCTCGGATCCGGCCGCTATCCCCCCTGCACAGTGGCCCTGCCCCGCCGGCGACGACGCGCGAAGCCGGCGGGGCTTCGCTTTCTCCCTTCGGCACCCCTGCTGCTTCTCCCTTCGGCACTACTGCCGCGGCCGCACGAGGTCGGCGTGGCGCTGCGGTGAACGCCCGCACCGACCGGGCCGGCTACCTCTTGCGAGCGGTGAGCAGCAGGTACTCGGCGTCGTACGCGGTCCGGCCGGGCTGCCCGGCCCGGTTCCAGTCGGTGAGGAACTGCAGGAACTTCCGGTCGAGATCTGCGGTCCGGTCGGGGTCCACGGCGTTGAACCGGTACACCGCGATCGTCGGACCGTAGTTGTGCTTCCAGTACTCGCGGAACTCGGTCGGATCCGCGCTGTGGTCCATCACCACGATTCGGCGATCCATGCTCAGGTCGGTGATCCGATCGCCGAACAACTCCCGGACGTGCTGCTCGTCGCCCCACAGCGGGGGCGGCGAAGCGCCGGGCGGCGGGGGCGGCGCATACGGGGCCATGAGCCGGAACAGCTGACCGATGAAGCCCTCCGGCGTCCAGTTGATCATCGCGATCGTCCCGCCCGGCCGGCACACGCGGAGCAGCTCGTCGGCGACGGCCTGGTGGTGGGGTGCGAACATCGCCCCCACGCTCGAGAGCACGACGTCGAAGCTGCCGTCGGGGAACGGCAGGGCCTCGGCGTCCGCTTCCACCCACTCGAGGTCCACGCCCCGCTCCGCCGCGGCTGTGCGGCCCGCGACGAACAACTCCGGCGTCAGGTCGGCGGCGGTGACGATCGCGCCCCGTTCGGCGGCCGGGATGGCAGCGTTGCCGGATCCGGCGCCCACATCGAGCACCCGCCGGCCCGCCGTCACCCCGGCCGCGGCGACGAGCGTCGGGCCGAACGTCGGGATCAGGTCGGCCGCGACCGCCGGATAGTTCCCGGCCGCCCACAGCGCCCGGTGCTTGGCCTTCAGCGCCCGGTCGGCGTCACGTTCCACGGTGCCGGTCATGGTTACTCCTTCGTCCGGTGTTGCGGGACCGTGCCCCGCACTGGCATCCACACAGACGTCACCGCCACCGCGGGGACGCACACCCGACCCGGACGGGGCGTGCCGGCACCGACGACTTCGGCAGGGGACCTGCGTCCTTTCGCCGGTACCGTCGTCTGTGAGGGACACCGCCCGTACAGCGCCCCTTCCCCGGAGGACCAGACCATGACCAGGGCATCGACCAGTTCCGCGGCCGGCGCGGACGCCGTGACCACCGAAGCCATGACCACCGAAGCCGTGACCACCGATGCCGTCTGGCGCGAGTTCGGTGCGCAGCTCCGCGCCTTCGTGCACCGGCGGATCGCGGATCCGGACCGCGCCGACGACGTGCTCGGCGAGATCCTGCTGCGCGTCCACAAGAACCTCGGCCGTGTCGAGGACCGCGAGCACCTGATCCGGTGGGTGTATCGGATCGCCCGCAGCGCGATCATCGACGACTACCGCCGGGCCGCCCGGGATCGGGACCGGCTCGCGCCGCTCACCGGCGATGCACCCGACCAGGCCGGGCAGGAATGGGACGACGACGCGGCGACCACGCTGCGGGAGCTGGCCACCTGCCTGCGCCCGCTGCTCGAGGGGCTCTCCCCCGAGCAGCGCCGAGCCGTCGAGCTGACCGACCTCGAAAGACTGACCCAGGCCGACGCCGCCGCCCTCGAAGGCGTATCCCTGTCCGGAATGAAGTCCCGCGTCCAACGCGGCCGGCGGAAGCTGGCCGAGCTGCTCGGACGGTGCTGCGCGCTGACCCTCGATGCCCACGGGATGCCGATGGACTACACCGCCCCCACCGACTGCCACTGCGCCGGCAGCCCTCGCTGATTCGGCGCGCCCCGGTGTGCCGTCGCAGGACGGCCCACCGGGGCGAGTGCTGTCAGCCGCAGCAGGCACCCGCGACCGGGCTGTCCTCACTCGCGCACGCAACCGCACACGCCGAGCCCGTCAGCCCGTCCGGGTTGGCGGGGTTGTCGTCGGTGACGGCGTAGTACTCCCACCACCCGTTGGGCACGTCCGGCGCATCGACGAACACCTTGTCCTGCACGGCATGGCAGCACAGATCCTGCTCGGCCACCGTGGCGGTCAGACCGGCGGCGCGGAACCGGGCCAGCGCTCCGGACACCTCCTCGGAGCCGGCCGCCTCGATCCCCAGGTGGTTCAGGCGTTCGCGCGCACCGGGATTCTCGATCAGCACCAGCTTCAGCGGGGGATCCTCGATCGCGAAGTTGGCGTACCCGGGGCGCTGTTTGTGCGGGGACACCCCGAACAGCGCGGTGTAGAACTCGGTCGCCGCGGTGATGTCCTCGACGTTGAGAGCGAGCTGGACTCGGGTAGCAGGCATGGTGGTCACTCCTCGAAATCGGGACACCGGCCCGGGAATCCACCGCGGATTCTCGTCACCGTGTGTCCTCCCTACTGACGACTGCCGCCCCCGACGGACGCACCCACCGGCACCCGCGCCCCGAGGATGCGTCCCTCGCGCCGCTGCAACGTCGGAAAGAAGACCCAGCCACTGTCACGAAAGGTGCCGTCATGAACACCACTTTGGCCCCGCTGCCCGAGAACTGGAACCGCGCAATGGCCGTCGTCGCCCATCCCGACGACCTCGAGTACGGCGCCGCCGGCGCCATCGCCCGCTGGACCCGGTCGGGCAAGTCGGTGGCCTACGTCATCGCCACCGACGGCGAGGCCGGCATCGACGGCCGTACTCCCGCCGAGGCGGCACCGCTGCGACGCCGCGAGCAACTCGACGCCGCCGCCGTGGTCGGCGTCGAGGACGTGACGTTCCTCGGATACCGCGACGGTGTCGTCGAATACGGACTCGACCTGCGCCGCGCCATAGCCCGCGAGATCCGGCGGTTCCGTCCGGAGGTGTTGATCACCGCCACGTACGAGCCGACCTACGGCCTGAACGGTGGTCGGATCATCAACCAGGCCGACCACCGCGCCGTGGGCGTCGCGGTGCTCGATGCCGCGCGCGACGCCGGCAACCGCTGGATCTTCCCCGAGCTGCTCGACGAGAACCTGCCACCGTGGGACGAGGTCGGCCTCGTGTACCTCATGGGCGCGAACCAGCCTTCGCACGCCGTCGACGTCACCGAGAGCCTCGACGCCGGTATCGAGTCACTGCGCGCCCACCGGTCCTATCTGGACGGACTGGGCCGGGACTTCGATCCCGCGGCATTCCTGCACGAGTTCACCGCGGCGGCCGGAGCGCGCATCGGCGTGCAGCATGCCGTCGCCTTCCAGCAGATCCGGCTCCAGGGAGTGTGACGGTCGAAATCCCGGAGGGTCCGCCGGCACCTGCGCCGCCACCGTCCACGTTTCGTCCGGCCCGAGCGCCCGGTATCGGCTGCCCGAACTGGGGATATGGTGGGGCGGGCGGGGCTCGAACCCGCGACCAATGGATTATGAGTCCACGGCTCTAACCGACTGAGCTACCGCCCCGTCCGCGCGCATCCGGAGGTACGCGACGTGTGGCGAATGCTACCGGCTGCGGCGGCCGGCCCGCGTCGCGGGTCACCCCCGTGTCGCCCGGCGCGGGCTGTCGCCGACCCGTCGCGGCGGCACCACACGGCTTCTGTAATTTCCGTCACACCCAGCGTCTTTCGTGGCGGCGCAGACGAGAAAACCCCTCCCACCCGAGATCGGGTGGGAGGGGTTTTCTTGGAGCTCCCCCGGCTGGACTCGAACCAGCAACCGTTCGATTAACAGTCGAATGCTCTGCCAATTGAGCTACAGGGGATTGTCCTGCGGTGCTCCGCCGTTTCCCGCGGTGCGTGAAGAACTGTAGCGCCCCACCCGACGCGGCACCAAATCGCCTGCCTGTGAGCCCGAGGGCGAGGATCGGGCAGGATGGGTGGGACGTTGACACGGCTGAATGGAGACGACGTTGATCGGACTGTTGGTGGGGGTTGCCGCGGGCTACGTCCTGGGGACACGGGCGGGCCGCGCCCGGTACGAACAGCTCAGCAGGACGGCGAAGGCGGTCGCGGGTAGTCCGGTGACGAAGAAGGCGATCGAGGTGAGCCGGCAGAAGCTGGCCGACTCGCTCAGCCCGGAGCCGAAGCTCGAGCCGATGAAGCCGCTCGACGAGCAGACCACGATCCTCGTCCCCCGCGACCAGTTGCGGCGGTGACGCGGGTGGCGTGAGTTCAGCCGGCCAGGCCGTCGCCGCTGGTGTCGCCGATGGCCTGGTCGAGCAGGCTGCGCCGGTACTGCTCGAGCGCGACGAGGTCCCCGAGCAACGAGTGGAACTCGTCGGATTCGGTGGCCGGGGAGATGCGCTGCAGTTTGGACTTGAGTTCGGCGACCTGCTCCCCCACCCAGACCTCCTGCAGCCGGGCGAGGACCCCGCCGATGTAGCGGGGCATCCGGTCCTCCTCCGCGGGCAGCGGGTCCACCGCGAGTTCCATGACCAGCGAGTGCACCATCGGGTCGGTGGCGGCGCGCCCGACGGCGTCCACCCATTCCGCGCCGCCGAGTCCCGCGCTCGTCCCGCCGACCGCGGCCACAGCCTCGCGCACCGCCGCGTAGGCCGGGTCGGTGAACGTCTCGGCGGGCAGCGAATCGAACACGGTGCCGGCGATGCCGGGGTACTGCAGCGCCGCCTTGAGGGCGTCGCGCTGCGGCCACAGCGCCGGATCGTTGGGGCGGGGCCGGCGCAGGACCGTGCCCGCCGCGGCCGTCTCCGCCCGCTGTTGCGGCGCGGCGGTGCGCGGCTTCTCGTCGCCGCCGCGGGCGACGCGCCGGGACTCGTCCTGCACGCGCCGGCGCACGGCCGGAATGTCGTCCCAGCCCACCCAGTGCGACAGCTGCACCGCGTAGCTGTCGCGCAGCGTGCGTTCCTTGATCCGGGCCACCACGGGAACCGTGCGGCGCAGCGCCTCCACCCGCCCCTCGGCGGTGTCGAGGTTGTGTTCGGTGAGGATCGACTTGACGACGAACTCGAACATCGGGGTGCGCCGGGCGACGAGGTCGCGCACCGCCCCATCGCCGGACTTCTGCCGCAGCTCGCACGGATCCATGCCCTGGGGCGCGATCGCGACGAACGTCTTGGCCGTGGTCTTCTGGTCGCCCTCGAACGCCTTCATCGCCGCGGCCCGGCCCGCTGCGTCGCCGTCGAAGGTGTAGATGATCTCACCGCGGAAGTAGCTGTCGTCCATGAGCAGGCGCCGCAGCATCGCCAGGTGCTCGTCGCCGAATGCGGTACCGCACGCGGCCACAGCGGTTTTCACGCCCGACAGGTGCATCGCCATGACGTCGGTGTAGCCCTCGACGATCACGGCCTGGTGCGCCTTGGCGATCTCCCGCTTGGCCAGGTCCAGGCCGAACAGCACCTGAGACTTCTTGTAGAGCAACGTTTCCGGGGTGTTGACGTACTTCGCCGTGAGCGTGTCGTCGTCGAACAGCCGACGGGCACCGAAACCGATGACGTCGCCGGCGAGATTGCGGATCGGCCACAGCAGCCGCCGGTGGAACCGGTCGATGGGTCCGCGGCGCCCCTGTTTGGACAGCCCGGCGGCCTCGAGCTCGGCGAACTCGAAGCCACGGGTGAGCAGGTGCTTGGTGAGGGCATCCCAGCCGTCGGGGGCGTAACCGCACCCGAACACCTCGGCCGCGGACTCGTCGAAGCTGCGCTCGGTCAGGTAGTCCCGCGCCGCCTGCGCGCCGGGCGTACGCAGCTGCTCGGCGTAGAACTCCTGCGCGGCCGCGTTGGCGGCGACGAGCCGGGCGCGGGTGCCCCGGTCGCGCTGCACCGACGGACCGCCGCCCTCGTAGTTGAGGGTGTAGCCGACCCGGTCGGCGAGCTGCTCGACGGCCTCGACGAAGCTGATGTGCTCGATCTTCTGCAGGAACGAGTACACGTCGCCGCCCTCGCCGCAGCCGAAGCAGTGGAAGTGACCGTGGTTGGGGCGGACGTGGAAGGACGGGGACTTCTCGTCGTGGAAGGGACACAGCCCCTTCATCGAGTCGGCGCCGCCGCGCCTGAGGGCGACGTACTCGCCGACGATGTCCTCGATCCGGACGCGGTCGCGGACGGCCGCGATGTCTCTGTCTGAAATACGCCCGGCCACGACGACGAGTCTAGGCGCTACCCCCAACTCGCCTGAGCGGCGAGGCTGTCGCGGTCGATCCGTTCGAGCCGGGCCTCGGTGCACGAGGCGATCTGGTCGACGATCACCCGCATGCGGGCGGCGTCGTCGACGGCGGCGTCCCACAGCGGCACGAAGAACGGGTCGAGGCCGACCGGCGCCGTGCGCATCAGCCATTCGGCGACGCGGTGGATCCGTTCACGTTGCCGTTCCTGACGCTGCCGGTGGGCGGCGTCGGACATCACGAACTGCAGGGCCATGGTCTTGAGCAGCGCCACCTCGGACGCGACGACGGGCGGAACGACGAGGTCGGCGTCGTAGCGGGTGACGGGCCGGTCGCCGGTGACGGCACGGGTGCCGATGATCGCTGCCGTCGCGAATCGGCCGACGAGCTCGCTCGTGAGGCGCTTGAGTGCCACCGAGCACGCGAGGCTGCCGTCGTAGGTGTCCACGGCCTGGACCACCGGCATCTGCGACAGTCGCTTCGCCGCCTCCACCAGCTCGTTCGGGTCCAGGCCGGAGAACTCGCGCATGCCGAGATCGACGAGCGTGTTCACCGACGCCGGGTCGGTGAGCACACGCAGGTCGATCCGTCCGTCGATGACGCCGTCCTCGACGTCGTGGACGGAGTAGGCGACGTCGTCGGACCAGTCCATGATCTGGGCCTCGAGGCACTTGCGCCGGTCGGGCGCGCCGTCGCGCACCCAGGCGAGGACCTCGGCGTCGTCGTCGTAGGCACCGAACTTCGCGCCGGGCGCCGGGCGGGTCCACGGGTACTTCAGCGTCGCGTCGAGTGTCGCGCGCGTGAGGTTCAGACCGGCGCTCGTGCCGTCGGGGTGGAGGATCTTCGGCTCGAGGCACGTGAGGATCCGCAGATTCTGCGCGTTGCCCTCGAACCCGCCGCAGCTCGCGGCCACCTCGTCGAGGGCGCGTTCCCCGTTGTGGCCGTACGGCGGGTGTCCGATGTCGTGCGCGAGGCCGGCGAGGTCCACCAGGTCGGGGTCGCAGCCGAGGCCCTCGGCGATGCTGCGGCCGATCTGGGCGACCTCGATCGAGTGGGTGAGCCGGGTGCGCGGAGTGTCACCGTCGCGGGGGCCGACCACCTGGGTCTTGTCGGCGAGCCGTCGCAGCGCAGCGCTGTGCTGGACGCGGGCACGGTCCCGCGCGAACGGCGTACGGCTCGCGGTCGCCGGCTCGGCACCGGCGAGCGCCGACACCTTCGGGACCTCGGCGACGCGCCGCTCGAGTTCGTGTTCGCTGTAGCCCGGCATCACGTCCTCCTTCACTGCGCGGCCGTGTAGGGGAAGTCCGCCGAGTCGTGGGTGAGCTGGTACCAGATCAGCGCGCCCGTCTCGCGGGCGATCCCGTGCAGCTGCGACTCCCGGGTGTACACGGCGGGGCCGGTGCGGGTCGGCGCGGTCCACGCGTCGAGACCGGCGTCGCGGGCCATGGTGCGAGTGCGCAGCGAATGCCACGGATCGCTCACCAGCACCGCGGAGTGCAGTCCCTGCCCGGCCATCTCCCGGCTGACCGCCTCGACGCTGAGCAACGTGTCCGACCCCTCTTCGACGGCGGTGATCGCCGACTCCGGCACTCCCTGCGCGATCAGGTAGTTCTTGCCGGACGCCGCCTCGGTGAACAGGTCGCCCTCCTGCTTGCCGCCGACGGTGACGATCCGCTCGGCCACCCCGTTCTCGTACAGGGTGAGGGCCTGGTCGAGCCGGGCCTGGAACACCGACGACGGGGTGCCGGAGTACTGGGCGGCGCCGAGGACCACGATGGCGTCGGCCCGGCTCCAGTCGTCGATGCGCGCCACCTGCCACACGCGGACCGCGGTTCCGGCGAGGACGGCGATCGCCGCGAGCAGCACCCCGAGCACCAGCCGGCGCGTCCAGCGCGCGACGCCCGCACCGAACCCGCGCGGGGGTTCGGGCAGGGACGGGGCCGGGCGTGGGCGGGCTGCGGTACTCACTCCCCGATTCTGCCAGTGTTCCGAGCGCGCCCACCCGGCGACGCGCCACGGGCGACAGCGCATGCGAGCCGATAGATTCGACGCATGTCACCGTATTCGGTCGCCGTCCGGCCGCTTCCGGCCCGCCCGCTCCGCCGCTCGCTGTCGATGTCGGTGCCGATCCTGCTCGCGGCCCTGGCCTGGCTGGTGCTGCCCGGTTCGGCGACGGCCGAGCCGCCCTTCCGGCTTCCCCAGCCGATCACCGACACCGCCGGAGTACTGGATCCGGCGGCGACGGCGCAGATCCAGCAGGCAGCAGACGCGCTCTACGCCGAGCACGGGGTGCAGTTGTGGGTGGCGTACGTGCCGACGTTCTCCGGACTGTCGTCCGACGACTGGACCGAGCGGACTGCGCAGGCCAGCAACTTCGGGACGGACACGGCCCTGCTCGCCGTGGCCACGCAGGACCGCGAGTACGCGCTGTGGACGCCGAACGCCCTGTCCGGGGTCACCGCGTCCGAACGGGACGCCATCAGCGCGGACCGGATCGTGCCGCAGTTGCGCAGCCAGGACTGGGCCGGGGCCGCGGTGGCGGCGGCCGAGGGTCTCGACGCGGCGTTGTCGGCGTCGGGTTCCGGCTCCGGCACCACGCTGCTCGTCGGCGGCGGAGTGATCGCGGCCGGGGCCGGGGGGGTGTACCTGTACTCCCGGCGCGCGAAGCGCAAGCGGGCCGAGGCGGGCGCCCAGGCGGCGGCGGCCACCGACCCGACCGACACCGACGCGCTGCGCGAGCTGCCGCTCGAGGGCCTCGAGCTGTACGCCCAGAAGATCCTGGTCGAGACGGATAACGCCGTTCGCTCGAGCGCCGAGGCGCTCGAGCTGGCGCGCGGAGAGTTCGGCGATGCCGCGGTCCAGCCGTTCGACCGCGCCTATCGACAGGCGCAGTCGGCTCTGGCGTCCGCGTTCGAGATCCGGCAGCGGCTCGACGACGCCATCCCCGAGACGCCCCAGCAGCAGCGCGACATGCTCGTGCAGTTGATCTCGTCGTGCGGCCAGGCCGACCGGGAACTCGACGCGCAGGTCGAGGCGTTCGACCGGATGCGCGACCTCCTGCTCGACGCACCCGCCCGCCTCGACGCGCTCACACAGCGCGCGATCGCGTTGCGCGCGCGGTTGCCCCAGGCCGAGGCGACGCTGACCGAACTGCGAACGGAGTTCCCGGCCGGCGCGCTCGCCCCGATCACGGACAACGTGACGCTGGCGCAGGACGAGATCGAGTTCGCCGAGAAGTCCGTCGATCAGGGCCGCACCGCGGTGGCACGTCCCGTCGGCGAGCAGGGCGACGCCGTGCGAGCCATCCGCGAAGCGGAGGGTGCTCTCGGGCACGCTGCCACGATGCTCGACGCAGTCGACCACGCCGCCGACGACATCCGGCGGGCGATCGCGACGTTGCCGGCCGCGATGGCCGACGCCGCACAGGGCATCGCCGACGCCGAACAGCTCGCCGCCGCGGGTGGTGCGGAACTCGCCGAGGCCCGCAAGGCCGCGCAGGCGGCCCTCGACCACGCCCGGGCGGACATGAACACCGACCCGCTGGGCAGTTTCACCCGGGTCGTGGAAGCGGACGCACGACTCGACGCGCTGCGCGATCGGACCCGTCAGGCGCAGGAGGAGGCGCAGCGCACCCGCCGGCGCCTCGAACAGGATCTGGGGGCGGCTCGATCGCAGGTCACCGCCGCGGCGGACTTCATCGGGACGCGGCGCGGTGTGATCGGCGCCGAGGCCCGCACCCGGCTGTCCGAGGCGCAGCGCCACCTGGACGCCGCGCAGCGGCTCGCCGCGCAGGAACCGGGGCAGGCGCTGCAGCACGCTCAGGCGGCCGCGACCCTCGCGGCGAACGCGCTGCGCGCAGCGCAGAACGACGTGCAGCGCTGGGAGCGTCAGCAGCGTCCGCCCCGCGGCGGCGCCTCCGGCGGCAATATCGCGGGTGCGGTGCTCGGCGGAATCCTCATCAACAGCATCCTGACCGGTGGCCGTGGGGGCGGCTTCGGGGGCGGCGGCTTCGGGGGCGGGGGCTTCGGCGGAGGCGGCGGCTTCGGGGGGTCGAGCGGGGGCCGGTTCTAGTCCCGGCCGCGCAGCGTGAGAGGGCCGGTCGCGCGAGGCGGCCGACCCTCTCACGGAGGCTCTGTGGTCAGGCGCCGATCAGCCGCTGGGCGAGGTAGCCCTCGACCTGGTCGAGGCCGACGCGCTCCTGCGCCATGGTGTCGCGCTCGCGGACGGTGACGGCCTGGTCCTCGAGGGTGTCGAAGTCGACCGTGATGCAGAACGGGGTGCCGATCTCGTCCTGGCGACGGTAGCGGCGGCCGATGGCGCCGGCGTCGTCGAACTCGATGTTCCAGTGCTGGCGCAGCTGCGCGGCGAGGTCCTTCGCCTTGGGGCTCAGGTCCGCGTTGCGCGAGAGCGGCAGCACCGCCGCCTTGACCGGGGCGAGCCGGCGGTCGAGGCGCAGCACGGTGCGCTTGTCGACACCACCCTTGGCGTTGGGCGCCTCGTCCTCGCTGTAGGCGTCGACGAGGAACGCCATGAGCGACCGCGTCAGGCCCGCTGCCGGCTCGATGACGTACGGGGTGTACCGCTCGTTGGTGGTCTGGTCGAAGAAGCTCAGGTCGGCGCCCGAGTGCTGCGCGTGCGTCGACAGGTCGAAGTCGGTGCGGTTGGCGACACCCTCGAGCTCACCCCACTCGCTGCCCTGGAAGTGGAAGCGGTACTCGATGTCGACGGTGCGCTTCGAGTAGTGCGACAGCTTGTCCTGCGGGTGCTCGTACAGGCGCAGGTTGTCCTTGTTGATGCCGAGCCCGGTGTACCAGTCCATCCGGTAGTCGATCCAGTACTGGTGCCACTGCTCGTCCTCGCCCGGCTTGACGAAGAACTCCATCTCCATCTGCTCGAACTCGCGGGTCCGGAAGATGAAGTTGCCCGGGGTGATCTCGTTGCGGAAGCTCTTGCCGATCTGGCCGATTCCGAACGGCGGCTTCTTGCGCGACGTGGTGAGCACGTTCGCGAAGTTCACGAAGATGCCCTGTGCGGTCTCGGGGCGCAGGTAGTGCAGCCCCTCCTCGCTCTCGATCGGGCCGAGGTAGGTCTTGAGCATCATGTTGAAGTCACGGGGCTCGGTCCACTGGCCCTTGGTGCCGCAGTCCGGGCAGGAGATCTCCGACATGGGAACCGAGTCGGGATCGTCGAGCTTGTTCTTCTCGGCGTACGCCTCCTGCAGGTGATCCTGGCGGTGGCGCTTGTGACAGCTCAGGCACTCGACGAGCGGATCGTTGAACACCCCGACATGGCCCGACGCCACCCACACCTGACGCGGCAGGATGACCGACGAGTCCAGACCGACGACGTCCTCGCGGCTGGTGACCATGTTGCGCCACCACTGCTTCTTGATGTTCTCCTTGAGCTCCACGCCGAGCGGCCCGTAGTCCCAGGCCGACCTCGTACCGCCGTAGATCTCACCGCAGGGGTAGACCAGGCCCCGGCGCTTGGCCAGGTTGGCGACGGTATCGATCTTGGATTTCGGTGCCACTCGGATTCACTCCATCTTCGATGCGGGGTTTCGCAGCGTGCGTCGACCCGTAAGCCTATCGCTCCGCGCGGGGCGGTCGAACTGCACGCCGGTTGACATGCACATTCATGCATATCAAAATGGAATCGGTTTGCAATAACGCGGCCGCCAGTCCACGAAGGAGATCCGTTGAGCGTTGCCGACACCGGCCACGGCGGCGACGCCGCGGCCCCGGACCGTCCGCACGACGACTGCCGCCCGGGATCGGTGACGCCGTCCCCCGTACCCGCCCCGTCGCGGGAAACCCTCGCCGCCGCCGGCGAGCTCCTGCGCGCGCTGGCCGCACCGGTGCGCATCGCCATCGTGCTGCAACTGCGCGAATCCGAACGCTGTGTACACGAACTGGTCGGCGCGCTCGGCGTCACCCAGCCGCTGATCAGCCAGCACCTGCGCATCCTCAAGGCCGCGGGCGTGGTCCGCGGCGAACGCGCCGGCCGCGAGGTGCTCTACCGTCTGGTCGACGACCATCTCGCCCACATCGTCGTCGACGCCGTCGCCCACGTCGAGGAAGGTTGACCGTAGTCGTGTCGCCCGCCCACAAACCCGTAGTCGGAGTCCGCTCCACCAAGCAGCGCAGCGCCATCTCCGCGCTGCTCGACGAGATCGAGGAGTTCCGCTCCGCCCAGGACCTGCACGACGAACTGCGCAAGCGCGGCGAGGGCATCGGCCTGACCACCGTCTACCGCACGCTGCAGTCCCTCGCCGAAGCCGGCACCGTCGACGTGCTGCGCACCGACAGCGGCGAGTCCGTCTACCGGCGCTGCTCGTCCGGTCACCATCACCACCTCGTGTGCCGGGCGTGCGGTTACACGGTGGAGGTGGACGGGCCGGCGGTCGAGCGCTGGTCGCACGAGGTGGCCGAGGACAACGGTTTCGTCGACGTGAGCCACACCGTCGAGATCTTCGGCACCTGCCGCGACTGCGCGGACGCCGCGCCGGCGACGTCGCGCTGACCGACGACGGTCAGCGGCACCCGCAGCCGTCGCAGCCGCACCCGCCCAGCAGGTCGACCACCTCGCCGGCAGTCTCGTCGCCCGGCTCGTCGAACACGCACGCCCGCCCGCCGAGCCGCGCCGCCAGTTCGGGCACATGCGGCACCAGCGCCGCGACCACCGCGACCGCGCGCGCCAGGTGCACCGGCACCAGCGGGCGCGCCGGGACGCGCTGCACCGCCGTCACCCGGTCCTGGTGCAACTCGAGCCGCGCGTCCGGCCATCGCGCCTGCAGGTCGACGAGGACCTCGGCCGCGCGGGTACGACCGGCGATCCGCTCCACCAGGTACGTCGTCAGCTCCACCACCCCGGCCCGCGAATCGACGACGGCGTAGGTGAGCACATCGTCGACCCAGATCGGCACGTCGCCGTCCGTGTCGGGTTCGATCTCCTCGGCGAGGACCGCCGAGAAGACACGCAGCACGGCGGCACGCAGTGCGTCGTCGTTCCCGGTGGCGATCGGGGAGTCCCAGTCGAGTTCGCTCACTCGGATCCGCCCGTGCCCGTGACGGCCGAGCGCGCGTCGCCGGCGCCGCCGAGCACGAGCAGCAGCATCGTGGTCAGGGGCGAGTCCCGAAGGCCGGTGCCGGGGAATGAGTACCGCAGCACCACGTCCGCCTCGGCGTCCCGCTCGACGAGGTGTATCGACCCGAACTGCAGCGCGTCGGCCGCCCCGGCGACCCGCGTGCGCAACGCGTCGTCGAGCGGCAGGTCCCACGCGAGGACGCCGGTCAGCGACACCACGTCGAGACCCTCGGTGAGGGTCACCACCCGCACGGCGCACGGCACGCCCGCATAGTCGAATCCCAGCGCATCGTCGCCGTTCGTCCTGGGCTCGTGCATGGCGACGAACTCCGCCAGCGCGGCCGCGACCCGGTCGCGCAGGCCGAGGCCGCTCGGGTCCACCCCGCCGGGGGCCGGCCTCCGCTCCTCCGGTCCCGTTCCGGGGCCCGTCACTTCACGCCCCCGAAGCGGCGGTCGCGCGAGGCGTACTCCACGCAGGCGGCCCACAGGTCCCGACGGTCGAAGTCGGGAAACATCTTGTCCTGGAACACCATCTCGGCGTAGGCCGACTGCCAGAGCAGGAAGTTCGAGGTGCGTTGTTCCCCGGACGGCCGCAGGAACAGGTCCACGTCCGGCATGTCGGGCTCGTCGAGGTACCGCGCAACCGTGGCCTCGGTGACGCGTTCCGGGTCGAGCTCACCCGTGGCCACGCGACGCGCGATCTCCCTTGCGGCATCGGCGATCTCGGCGCGGCCTCCGTAGTTCACGCACATGGTGAGGGTCATCACGTCGTTGTCGCGGGTCAGTTCCTCGGCGATCTCGAGTTCCTTGATGACGCTGCGCCACAGCTTCGGCCGGCGTCCGGCCCAGCGCACGCGTACCCCCATCTCGTGCATCTCGTCGCGGCGGCGGCGGATCACGTCCCGGTTGAAGCCCATGAGAAAGCGCACCTCGTCCGGGCTGCGCTTCCAGTTCTCGGTGGAGAACGCGTACGCCGAGAGCCACTTGACGCCCATCTCGATGCACCCGCACACGGTGTCCATCAGCACCGCCTCGCCGCGTTCGTGGCCGGCGGTGCGAGGCAGACCGCGTTCCTGGGCCCAGCGGCCGTTGCCGTCCATGACCAGGGCGACGTGCCGCGGGATCAGTTCGGGCTGCAGACCCGGCGGGCGGGCGCCGGACGGGTGCGGGTCGGGTGGCCGGATCTCGCGGTCACGCGATGCTTGCGGGGTGCGGCGTCGAATCACGCTCCCCATCCTGCCCGACCGTCTCCCCGCCCACAGCCACCGCATGGGGACGGCCGCGTTCGATCAGCGGCAGGGTCCGCAACTGCCGCTCCAGATGCCACTGCAGGTGGGCGGCGATCAGGCCGCTGGCCTGCCCGCGGGTCGCCTCGGACACCGTGTCGGTGCCCTGCCAGCGACCGTGGAAGAGCGCGTCCATCAGATCCAGCACACCCGCGCCGGGGGTCGCGGCGCCCGGCGGCCGGCACCGCACGCATACCGCTCCCCCGGCCGCGACGTGGAACGCGCGATGCGGGCCGGGCTCGTCGCAGCGAGCGCAGCGGCTGATCGCCGGCGCCCAGCCGGCGTAGGCCATGGCCCGCAGCAGGTAGGCGTCGAGGATCAGTTCCGGCGGCCGGACCTGGTCGGACAGGGCACGGAGCGCACCGACGGTGAGGCGGTGCAGCTGCGGGGCGGGGGCGCGCTCCTCACCGGCGAGCCGTTCGGCGGTCTCGAGCACGGCGCACGCGGTGGTGTAGCGGCCGTAGTCGTCGACGAGGTCGGCGCCGAACGCATCGACGGTCTGGACCTGGGTGATGATGTCGAGGCTGCGGCCCGGATGCAACTGCACGTCGATGTGCGCGAACGGCTCGAGCCGCGCCCCGAACTTCGAGCGGGTGCGCCGCACCCCTTTCGCGACGGCCCGCACGAGGCCGTGGCGACGGGTGAGCAGCGTGACGATGCGGTCGGCCTCGCCCAGCTTGTGCTGGCGCAGCACCACCGCGTGATCCCGGTACAACCTCACCCTGCGAGTCTGTCACGCCGGGCCGACACCGAGGCGGCGGCGCGGATTTTTCGCGTTGTTCACAGACCCGGCCGACCCGAAACGCGGTCGTCACCCTCCCTGCAACCTGCACAGCAGAACCCCCTGCGGTTCGGTCATTTTCGCCCTTGCCGAACCGGGCCGGACCCAGCACCATCGGACGACATCCGGTGCGGCGACGCCCGTAGCGCGGGGCCCAGGCGGGCCTGCACCCCGCGGCGGCGCCGATCCCCCGGCCCGATGCCTCAGCCCGCTGGAGGAGCCACCCGTGACCACCGCCCATATCGTCTTCCTGCTCGGCCTCGTGTCCCTCCTCGTGGCCATGGCCCTGCGCAAGAACGTGATGATCCCGGCAGTGGTGGCGACGTTCGCCACCGCCCTCGCCTACGACGGCGACGTCGCGAACGCCGTGATGGCGGTGTTCCGGGCGACGCTCACCTCGGGCTCGGCGCTGTTCGAGATCTTCGTCGTCATCGCGGCGGTCACCTCGATGCTGGCCGCGATGCGGAGCATCGGCGCCGACGAGATGATGGTGCGGCCGATGAGCCGGTGGATGATCAACGGCCGCGTCGCCTACGTGGTGCTGTTCGTGTTCACCTATCTCCTGTCGCTGTTCTTCTGGCCGACGCCCGCCCTCGCGTTGATCGGGGCCGTGCTGCTGCCCGCCGCGATCAAGGCCGGGCTGCCACCCCTGGGTGCGGCGCTCGCCCTGGCGATCTCGGGTCAGGGGATGTCCATTGCCTCGGACTACGTGATCGGGCTGGCCCCGTCGATCTCCGCGAGCGGCGCCGGGGTGCCCGCCGACGACATCGCCGGTCGCGCGCTGGTGATCTCGCTGATCGTCGGCGTCGTCGCCGCGGCGCTGGCCTGGTTCCTCACCGTGCGCCGCCGGATGACGGGCGGCGCCGGCACGCCGGGGACGGGCGGCGGGGGCGGGCACCCCGGATCCGCGGCCGGCGGCGGCGCACGCAACCCCGTGCCGGCGAGCGCCGCGCCAGCGGAGCCCACGCCCGAGCGTGCGGTCGACGTTCTCGAGGACGAACTTCCCGGATACGACGAGGGCACCCGCATCACCGGCCGCCCGCGCCTGGCCCGCCGGTGGGCAGTCGGTGTACCGGCCGCGTTCGCCGCGGTGCTCGTCTACATGCTGCTCGGCCGGTTCACCGACCTCGTGCCGTGGTCGGACGGCGCCGGCGCGTCCCTGGTGGGCGGGACGGCGATGATCCTGATGGCACTGGTGACGGTCACCGCCCGCAGGCAGGAGGCGCTCGAGTTCTGCGCGACGCACTTCGTCGACGGCCTGTCCTACGCCTTCAAGGCGATGGGCATCATCCTTCCCGTCGCGGGATTCGTGTACATGGGCATCCCCGACTACTCCGGTGCGATCCTGGGTCTCGAGGACGGTACCGGCCCGGCCTTCCTGTTCGACGCCGTCGAGGGCGTGCAGGGCTTCATCCCGGACAACGGACTCTTCGTCGCCCTGAGCATGCTCGTGATCGGAATGGCGATGGGCCTGGACGGGTCCGGCTGGGCGGGCCTGCCGCTCACCGGCGGCCTGGCCGCCGCCCTCGCCCCGCAGTCGGGCATCGACACCGCGACGCTCGCCGCCATCGCCCAGAACGGCGCCACCTGGACCGGCGGGGGCACCCTGGTCATCTGGTCGTCCCTCGTCGTGGTGGCCGGCTTCTGCAAGGTCTCCGTCACCGACATGGTCCGCCACCTCGCCGTTCCCGTCGTGACCGGCCTCGTCGTCGCGACCCTGGCCGCCGTGGTCATCTGGTGACCTCGGCCGACGTGAGCACACCCGTCCCCGACTTTCCTTCTATCCCCTACCCCGAGGACCCGACGATGGATTCGATTCCCTTCCGTTACGACCCACAGCGCTGCGCGCTTGTCGTGATCGACATGCAGAACGACTTCTGCTCCCCGGACGGCGCCTTGGCGCGCTGCGGTTTCGACGTGACGGCCGCGGTCGCCATGGCACCGCGCCTCGCCGGCCTCATCGCATCGGCGCGGGCCGCCGGCGTGCAGATCGTGTTCGTCCGCACCCTTCACGACGAGACCACGGACACGCCACAGTGGCTCGGACGGGTCGGCGACGGACCCGACGCGGCCCGCACCGGGCTCACCTGCCGGCCGGACACCGCGGGCGCCGAATTCTACGGCGTCGCACCGCAAGACGCGGATGCGGTGGTCGTCAAGCACCGGTTCAGCGCGTTCGTCGGCACCGACCTCGACGACGTCCTGCGCTCACGGAACATCGAATCGCTGCTGTTCACCGGGGTGGCCACCGAGGTGTGCGTCGAGTCGAGCCTGCGCAGCGCCCTGTTCCACGAGTACTGGGTGTCCCTGGTGGAGGACTGCGCCGCGACCTACAGCCCGGCCGCTCACGATGCGTCGGTGGCCGTAGTGGCCCAGAACTTCGGCACCGTGGTGACCGCCGAGAAACTCCGGGCACTGTGGAGCGCGGCCCCCGTCTAGCGGCGGCGGGCGCCGGGATCGCTCAGGTGGCGCTGCGCTCGTCGGCGCCCATCGCGCCGAGCACGGCCCGGCGGGTGGCCGGACCGCCGGTGATCCGGCTCTCGCTCACGCCGTTGATCAGCAGCCGGCCCCAGCGCTGCTCGTCGAACTCGGCGGGCGCGGTCGAGTCGAGGAACTCCTCGACCACCCGCACGAACCGGATGGGATCGTCCCGGAACGGGAAATGGCCGGCGCCGCGGAAGACGTCGAGCCGGGAATGGGGCATCGCCGAATGCGCCAGGTGCGCGTGATCCACCGGGATCACGCTGTCGTGCTCACCCCAGATCAGCTGCACGGGCAGGTCCTCGGTCAGGTAGCAGCGGTCGAGCATCGTCACCACCTGACCACGCCAGTCCACGACGGCCCGCAGCGTGCGCAGGAACGCCTCGCACGCGGTGGGATCGGGCAATCCGCTCAGGACCCGGATCAGATCCGAGGTGTCGTGCAGCAGGACCCCGGGACGCAAGGGGGTGTCGTGCCACCGGCCCAGCAGGCCACCGGCAATGCGCATCGCGGGCATGGCGCCCGGTAGGCGCAGCAGCTTGAGCGCCTCGCTCAGCCCCGGCAGGGACAGCAGGCGCAACGCCGGGTGAACGTCCTTGGTGACGCCACCCGCGGCCACCAGGACGAGCCGGTCGACCATCTGCGGGAACTGGTACGCGAACTGCATCGCGACGCCGCCGCCGAGGGAGTGCCCGACCACGGTGACGCGCTCGATGCCCAGGACCGACAGCAGGTCACGCACACCGTTGGCGTACCCGGCGACCGAGTAGTCGCTGCGGGGCTTGTCGGAGCGGCCGTGGCCGAGCAGGTCCGGTGCGATGACCGTGTACCTGCGGGCCAGGTGCGGGATGACCTCCCGCCAGGTCGAGGAGTTGTCGCCGATCCCGTGGATCAGCAGCAGCGCAGGCCCCTCGCCGGCAATCCGGAACGCGCGACGGTACCCGTGGATGGTGCGGAAGACCATCCGCGTCTCCGTGTCCGGTACGCGCCGGAGGTTGCGTGTGCGCGATGAACCCATGTGTATCTCCTGACAGCCGGTCCCTACGACACCCCGGGGAGGCTCCCGCGATATCCCCGGGGGCATACCCAACCGCTCGTCGCGCCCCCCGCCAATGTGACGAGCGCCACATTTCTGCGCATCCCGCCCTCGACGAGACGAACTGGAACGCGTTATTGTTCGTTCGAACGAACACCACGAAGGGGGACGCAGCCGTATGACCGCACCACGGGCAGACACCCGAGCGCCCGGCCTCGCCGCCGAGGCCGCCGCCCTCGCCGCCGGCGCCACCACGTCCGTCGCCGCGACGCGCGCGGCCCTGGAACGCATCGAGGCCGGCAATCGCGCACTCAATGCCTTCCGTGGCGTCCGCCGGGAGCAGGCGCTCGCCGAGGCCGAGGAGGCCGACCGGCGTCTCGCCGCCGGCGTCCGTCTCCCCCTGCTCGGTGTGCCGGTCGCGGTGAAGGACGACACCGACATCGCGCACGAGATCACCGCGTTCGGATGCGCCGGCGAGTTCGCCGTCCGCGAGGAGGACGCGGAGGTGGTGCGGCGGCTGCGGGCCGCCGGCGCCGTGATCGTCGGCAAGACGAACACCCCCGAACTGGGGCAGTGGCCGTTCACCGGCGGCAGCGCCTTCGGCCACACCCGCAACCCCTGGCACCGGGACCACACCCCCGGCGGTTCGTCGGGGGGCAGCGCCGCCGCGGTCTCGGCGGGCCTGGTGTCCGCGGCGCTCGGCTCCGACGGCGCCGGATCGGTCCGCATCCCGGCCGCCTGGACCAACCTCGTGGGAATCAAGCCGCAACGCGGCCGCATCTCGATGTGGCCCGACCCCGAGGCCTTCCACGGCCTCACCACCCACGGCACCCTGGCACGCACGGTCGCCGACGCCGCACTGCTGCTCGACGCCGTCGCGGGCAACCACGTCGGCGACCTGCACGAAGCCGAAGCCGTCACGGTGTCCGACGCCGTGGGTCGCGATCCGGGCCGGCTGCGGATCGCGCTCTCGCTCGCGCGCCCCTACACCGCCACCCGCACCCGACTGCACGCCGAGATCCGCGCGCGCGTCGAAGCCCTCGCCGGCACGCTGCGTGCCCTCGGCCACGACGTGACCGTCGCCGACCCGGCCTACGGAAAGCTGCTGGGCCTGAACTTCCTGCCCCGGTCGATGGCCGGCATCGACGACTGGGTGCGGCGGCTGCCCGACCCGGCCCTCGCCGACCCGCGCACCCGCGCGAACGCCCGCACCGGCCGGCTGCTGCGCGGCCGTCCGCTGCGCGCCGCTCGCGCCGCCGAACCACGCATCCGCCGGCGCATCGGCACGATCTTCGACCGCTTCGACGTCATCCTCGCCCCCACCACCGCCACCCCACCCCCGGTGGTGGAGGCGATGGACGGCCTCGGGGGCTGGGCCACCGACAAGGTGATCACGGCCGCCTGCCCCTACACCTGGCCGTGGAACGTCCTGGGCTGGCCGAGCGTGAACATCCCGGCGGGCTTCACCGGATCGGGCCTGCCGGTCGGCGCCCAGCTCATGGGACACGAGAACGCGGAGCCCCTGCTGATCTCCCTCGCCGCCCAGCTCGAGTCGGAACTGCGCTGGGATCGTCACACGCCGCAGCGGTGGTGGTGACCTCGATGGGCACGGACGTCCGCGGCGCGATCGTGGCCGCGACCCTGCATCTGATCGGCACGGACGGCATCGCCGCGATCACCAACCGCCGCATCGCCGCCCGGGCGGGAGTCTCCCTCGGCTCGATCACCTACCACTTCCCCACCCAGTCCGACCTGCTGCGGTCGGCGCTGACGACGTTCGTCGCAGACGAGACCACGCGGTTGCGGGATCTGGCGGAGGACTACCGTGGTCGCGGACTGAGCCTGGCCGACGCCGCGGCACTCACCGGACAGGTCGCCGAGGACCTGTCGTTCTCGGCGGAGCGGATCGCGCCGTTCGAGCTCTACGTCCAGGCCGGCCGGGATCCGCAGTTGCGGGAGGCGGCGGCCCGATGCTGGGCCGCCTACGACGCGCTGACCGTGACCATCCTCACCGAACTCGGTGTCCCCCGACCGGAGTCGGTCGCCCCGACCCTGGTCGCGACCATCACCGGACTCCAGCTGCGCCGCCTGGCCACCGGCGCCGCGCCCGACCTCTCGGCGGCGGTGCTGCAGCTGGTGCGCAGCACGGTGCCCGCCGCGGCGGACTGACCGCGGGCCGCACACGGGCCGCCGACACGGGTCAGGCCAGGGTCGCCACCACGAAGACCGCATACGCGACGAGCGCACTCCACGCGACGGCGTCGACGGCCCGGCGCGGGGCGCGCGTCGCGAACAGGGCCGACGCCGCGGCCAGCAGCATCCAGCACGCCGGATGGGCGTAGCGGATCGCGGCCGACTGCACGCCGGTCGTCTCGTCGGCTCGCGCGGGCACGACGAAGAGCCACAGCACGGCGAACGCCGACGAGGCGAGAGCAAGGAGGAGACCGAACGCGACGCGGTGGCGCACGATCATGCCGCGCAGACCGCCTCCGGGGTCACCGGTCACCGCCGCCTCCCGGGCGGACCCGACCGGTCGGCGCGAGCGATGCGGGAGAGGGCACTGCGCATCCCTTCCTGTCGGGGCCCGTCCGACGACACCGCACGCGACGGTCAGAAGCCGAGGCGGCCGAGTTGCTTCGGATCGCGCTGCCAGTCCTTGGCGACCTTCACGTGCAGATCGAGGTAGATCTTCACCCCGAGCAGCTTCTCGATCTGGGAGCGGGCAGCGGTGCCCACCTCACGCAGGCGGGCGCCACCCTTGCCGATCACGATGCCCTTCTGGCTCGGCCGCTCCACGTACAGCAGCGCATGCACGTCGAGCAGCTCGCCCTGCTTCTCGGTGCGACCCTCCCGCTCGGTGATCTCCTCGATCACCACCGCGAGCGAGTGGGGCAGCTCGTCGCCGAGTCCCTCGAGCGCGGCCTCCCGGATCAGCTCGGCCATGAGCGTCTCCTCGGGCTCGTCGGTCAGTTCGCCGTCGGGGTAGAACGCCGGCCCGGGTTCCATGTGCGAGGCGAGGACGTCGATGAGGACCTCGAGCTGCTCGCCCGAGGTGGCGGACACGGGCACGACGTCCACGTCCGGTCCGAGCAGCTCGGAGACGGCGAGCAGCTGCGGCGCGATCCGCTCCTTGCTCACCTTGTCGATCTTCGTGACGATGCCGATCAGCTTCGTGCGCGGGGCGACCTGCCGCACCTGTTCGACGATCCAGCGGTCGCCGGGGCCGATCTTCTCGTCGGCCGGGATGCACACGCAGACCGCGTCGACCTCCGAATAGGTGTCGCGCACCAGGTCGTTGAGCCGCTGCCCGAGCAGCGTCCGCGGCCGATGCAGGCCGGGGGTGTCCACGAGGATGATCTGTGCGTGTTCACGGTGCACGATGCCCCGGATGGTGTGCCGGGTGGTCTGCGGACGCGACGAGGTGATCGCAATCTTGCTGCCCACGAGCGCATTCGTCAGCGTCGACTTCCCGGTGTTGGGCCGTCCGACGAAACACACGAAGCCGGAACGGAAGTCGGGGTCGGTCATACGAGCTCCTCGTCTGCGGTGCCGGCGGTGCGGATCGGCACGGTGGGTGTCGTGGCGTCGACGGCCGCGGTCACCCGTCGACCGATTCCTCGGCGGCGGTCTCGGCCGTCTCCGTCGCGGGGACCCGTTGCACGTACACGGTGTTGATGCGGACCCGGCCCCGGGCGTCGCGGCCGCCCTCGCCGCGCAGCCGCAGACCGTGGGTCTCCACTTCGGAACCCGGCAACGGTACCCGGCCGAGCACGAACCCGAGCAAACCGCCGACTGTGTCGACCTCGATGTCGTCGAGCGCAACGTCGAACAGGTCACCGAGGTCCTCGACGGGCAACCGCGCGGAGACCCGGAAGGTGTCGTCGCCGAGATCCTCGACGGGCGCGATCTCTCCGGTGTCGTACTCGTCGGCGATCTCGCCGACGATCTCCTCGATGATGTCCTCGATGGTGACCAGCCCGGCGATGCCGCCGTACTCGTCGACGAGCAGCGCCATGTGGTTGCGGTCGCGCTGCATGTCGGCCAGCAGATCGTCGAGGCGCTTGGAATCCGGCACGAACACCGCCGGGCGCATCACCTCGGCGACGGTCACGCTCCGGCCGCCGTCGCGCGAATAGTAGGTCTGCTGCACCAGGTCCTTGAGATACACGACGCCGCGGATGTCGTCGACGTTCTCGCCGATCACCGGGATGCGGGAGTGCCCGCTGCGCACCGCGAGCGACGTCGCCTGGCCGGCGGTCTTGTCCACCTCGATCCACACCATCTCGGGGCGCGGCACCATCACCTCGCGTGCGGTGGTGTCACCGAAGTCGAACACCGACTGGATCATTCGCCGTTCCTCGGCGGCGACGACGCCGCGCTCCTGCGCCATGTCCACCAGCTCGCGCAGTTCGATCTCGTTGGCGAACGGCCCGTTCCGGAATCCCCGGCCGGGGGTGATCGCGTTGCCGATCAGGATCAGCAGCCGGCTCAGCGGGCCGAGCAGGACACCGATCACGCGCAACGGCACGGTCCCGGCCAGGGCGATGGGGTACGCGTGCTGGCGACCGAGGGTTCGGGGGCCCACGCCGATCACCATGTAGTCCACGAGCACCATGATCACGGCGCTGGCCACCAGCGCCCCGGTGTGGCCCATCCAGTCGAGCAGCGCCGCCACCAGCACCACCGTCGCGGTGATCTCGCACAGGATGCGCAGCAGCACCATGAGATTGACGTACCGCGGCCGGTCCTCGAGGATCACCAGCAGCTTCTGCGCGCTGGGCCGCTCGCCCTTGGCGAGTTCCTCCACGCGGGCCGGGGAGACGGTGTTCAGCGCCGAGTCGACCGCCGCGAACAGCCCGCCGAGCGCCACCAGCACGACGGCGACGACGACGAGCGCGGGGGCGCTCACGCCAGTGCTCCGATCACGAGGCCGCTACCGCTCGGTCGGGTCGAAGAAGCCGGCCTTGCCGAGGAGCTGCTGATCGCGGGCCGCGAGCCTGGCCTCGTGCTCGGCGCGCCGCAGTTCCTCGTACCACTCCTCGAGGAGCTGGTTCTGCAGACCGAACATCTCCTTCTCCTCGTCGGGCTCGGCGTGGTCGTACCCGAGCAGGTGCAGCATCCCGTGGACCGTGAGCACGGCGAGTTCGTGCGCGAGCGAATGGCCGGCCTTCTCGGCCTGTTCCGCGGCGAAGGACGGGCACAGCACGATGTCGCCGAGCATCGAGGGGCCGGGCTCGGGGGCGTCGGGGCGGCCGCCGGGCTCGAGTTCGTCCATGGGGAAGGACATCACGTCGGTGGGGCCGGGCAGGTCCATCCAGCGCATGTGCAGATCGGCCATGGTGTCGGAGTCGACGAGCACCATCGACAGTTCCGCGGCCGGATGCACGTCCATCCGGGCGATGACGAACCGCGCGATGTCGATCAGGTCCTCCTCGGCGACGTCCATCCCCGATTCGTTCGAGATCTCGATGCTCATCTGTGGCGTTCCTTCTGGGCGGATGCGGACACGGCGGGTACGAGACGGGCGGGGCCCTCGGTCACGGTCACCGGCGCGGCACCCGGCTCTGGGCTGCTGCCCGCCGCTGGGCCCGGTTGCCCATGGCGACGCCGGCCGGCCGATCGGCCTCGAAACGCTCGTAGGCGTCGACGATGTCGGAGACGAGCCGGTGCCGCACCACGTCGCTGCTGTCGAGGACGGCGAAATGGATGCCGTCGATGCCCTCGAGGATCTCGGCGGCGGCCGCCAGCCCGGAGCGGGCACCGCCGGGCAGGTCCACCTGCGTGGTGTCGCCGGTGACGACGATCTTGGAACCGAAGCCGAGACGCGTCAGGAACATCTTCATCTGCTCGGCGGTGGTGTTCTGCGCCTCGTCGAGGATGATGAACGCGTCGTTGAGGGTGCGTCCGCGCATGTACGCCAGCGGCGCGACCTCGATGACCCCGGCCTGCATCAGCTTCGGGATGGCTTCCGGGTCCATCATGTCGTGCAGCGCGTCGTGCAGCGGGCGCAGGTACGGGTCGATCTTCTCGTGCAGCGTGCCCGGCAGGAAGCCGAGTCGCTCCCCGGCCTCGACGGCGGGCCGGGTGAGGATGATGCGGGTGACCTGCTTCGACTGCAGCGCCTGCACGGCCTTGGCCATGGCGAGGTACGTCTTGCCGGTGCCCGCGGGCCCGATGCCGAACACGATCGTGTTGGTGTCGATGGCGTCGACGTAGCGCTTCTGGTTGAGGGTCTTGGGCCGGATGGTCTTGCCGCGCCGGGACAGGATGTCGAGGCTGAGGACGTCGGCCGGCGAGTCGGACAGACCCTGCGTGAGCATGCCCACGGTGCGGCGCACCGCGTCCGGGGTCACCGCCTGCCCGCGTCCGACGAGGGTGACGAGCTGCCCGAGCACCCGTTCCGCGAGCGCGACGTCCGCCGGCGCGCCGGTGAGGGTGACGGAGTTGCCGCGTACGTGGATGTCCGCACCGAGGGCCCGTTCGAGGGCGATGAGATTCTCGTCGGCCGAGCCGAGCAGCGGCGCCGCAGCTTCGGGCGGCAGGTCCAGGTGGGAACGGACGGTGGTCCGTTCGGCGTTCCCGGTGTCTCGGGTGTCGTCTGGTTCACTCACGTGGACGGTACGGCCTGCTTTCGGTTCGTCTCGCGCACGACGGGCGTCGTGACGATGCCAGTCTAGCGCCGGGCGTCCCCGCGCCCCACCGCATTGCCGCCCGGGCCGTGCGCCGCGCGCCGATCCCGCTGCGCTCGCTGGGCCCGCTGGACGACGTCGACGGCCCGCTCCGGCGGGACCCCCATGAGGACGAGGGCGGCCAGGGCGACGGTCTCCCCGGCGTCGTGCACCACCCCGAGATTGGCCTGCTCGAGGGTCGCCATGGTGAGACCCTCGAGCATCCCGACGAGGACGACGGCCGGAAGGTAGGCGGAGAACACCCCCGACCGGCAGCCCCGCTCCACGATCGCGAGGGTGCGGGCGCGCAGCGGGGCGATGAGTTCGCCGATGCGCTCGTCGCCGACCTCCTTGCGCGCGAAGGACAGCAGCACGCGGAAGCGGTCACCGACGGGCCAGGTCATCAGGGCCGCGGCGGCGAGCGCCAGGTCGGGCTCCTCGGGGTCCGGCCGGTCGACCGCGGCGGCGAGCGCGGCAGCCGCCTCCTCGGCGATGCCGTCGACGAGCGCCTCGCGGTTCGGGAAGTGGGCATAGACGGTGCGGCGCACCACGCCGGCGGCCTGCGCGACGTCGTCCATGCTGGCGTCCGGGTCGGCGGCGAAACACCCCATCGCCGCCTCGAGGATCCGGGCTCGGTTCCCGCTCGTCCGCCGCCGCGGTCCCCGGACCGGTTCCGCCACGCTGACACCTTCTTCCGCCGCCGGGTGTGACGTCCGTCAACTTTACTTGCACACGAGTGTGCAAATTTCTAACTTGCACAGTGTTGTGCAAATTGCTGCCGATGCCCGCATCCCGTGAGGAGCGCCGATGACCTCGATCCTGACCCGCTCGACCGCAGATCCCACCCGCCCGTATCCGCGACGGTGGGCCGGCCTCGCCGTGCTCTGCCTGAGCCTGCTGATCGTCGTGATGGCGAACACCGCGCTGATCGTCGCGGCGCCGAGCATGCTGCGCGAACTGCGGCTCACCAGCACCGACATGCAGTGGGTGATCGACGGCTACACCGTCCCCTACGCCGCGCTGATGCTGCTCGCCGGCGTCCTCGGCGACCGCTACGGCCGGCGGCGCGCCCTCCTCGCCGGCCTGGCCGTCTTCGCCGCGGGGGCCGTGTTCGGCAGCCTCGCCGGCACCGCGACCGAGGTGATCGTCGCCCGCATCACCATGGGGGTCGGCGCCGCGGTGATCATGCCCGCAACCCTGTCCCTGCTCGTCGCCATGTTCCCGGCCTCGGAACGGCCCCGCGCCATCGCCGCCTGGGCCGCGACCTCCGGACTGGCGATCGCGCTCGGCCCGTTGCTCGCGGGCTGGCTGCTCGAACAGCACGCGTGGGGTTCGACCTTCCTCATCAACGTGCCGATCGCGGCGTTCGCCGCGGTCGCGGCGCTCGCGCTGGTGCCGCCGTCCCGGGCCGAGCACCTCACCCGCATCGACTGGGCCGGCGGCGCCCTGTCCGTGGCGGCCGTCGGCGCCCTGGTCTTCGGCATCATCGAGGGCTTCCACTTCGGTTGGAACGCAACGTCGCTCGGATCCGTGGCGGTCGCGGCCCTCGCCGGTGCCGCGTTCGTCGCCTGGGAACTGCGCCACCCGCAGCCGCTGCTGGACCTCGGGCGGGTCACCGACCGTTCCGTCGGCGGCGCGTGCCTGTCCGTGCTGCTGCTCTTCCTCGCGTCGTTCGGGGCGATCTACTTCGTGGCGCAGCACTTCCAGTTCGTGTTCGGCTACAGCCCCCTCGACACCGGTCTGCGCCTGCTCCCCCTGGCCGGGGCCGTGTCGATCGGATCGGCCGTGAGCGGGCGGCTGGCCCCACGCCTCGGTGCCCGCGTCGCGATCGGTGCCGGAACGGCCGTCGCCGCGGCCGGCGTCCTCGCTCTCGCCCTCGTCGACGACGGTTCCGGATACGGGCTGTTCCTCGTCTCGCTCGTGCTCCTCGGCCTCGGCATCGGGCTGGCCGCACCCCCGGCCACGGACCTCGTGATGAGCGGATTCCCCGAGTCCGACCTCGGCGCCGCAGGGGGCCTGAACGACACCGCGGTCGAGCTCGGCGGATCCCTCGGCATCGCCGTGCTGGGCTCGGTGCTGGCCACCACCTACCAGCGCGAGATCTCCGGATTCCTCACGGGACTGCCGCTCGCGACTCTCGACGGGCCGATGGCCGCCCAGGCCGAGGCGGCCGTCGCTGCGGCGGGCGATTCGGTCGGCGGTGCGGCGATCGTCGCCGAGGAGCTGGCGAAGAACCCGTTCGTCTCCTCCTACGCCCAGCCGCTTCTCGACGCATCGGCCTCCGCCTTCTCGCAGGCGATCACGTCGGCGAGTCTCGTCGGCGGCCTTGCCCTGGCCGTCGGCGCCGTCGTCGTCGTCGCGGTCCTGCCCCGCCGCGGCTGAGCGCTCAGCCCGCCGAGCGCGCCCCCGAGCCCAGCGGTTCGGGGGCGAGCAGCAGGTCGCGCGACAGTGCCCAGCTGCGGGTCCGCTTGTCGAGGAACGCGAAGTGGTCCTCCCCGTCGACGACGTGCAGTTCCACCGGATCGCCCGCGGCGACCGCCGCCGCGGCATAGCGCTCGGCGACCTTCACCGGTACCTGGGCGTCCTCGGTGCCGTGCACGAGAGCGACCGGCACACCGATCGGCACCCGGTGCCGGGGCGACGCCGACCGGTACAACTCCGGATCCGCGTCGTAGGGCTGACCGAACAGGTCCTCGATGTACCCGATCCGCCGGCCGCGTTCACCCGCGGACGCGAGGTCGAGCGCACCCGCCTGGGAGACGACGAGTTCGGGGCGCACCTGCGTGCGCTGACCCGCGAGCCACACGGCGAGCTGACCGCCGGCCGAGTGCCCGACGACCCGCACCCGGGCCGGATCGAGTTCGACACCCGCGGCCAGGGCCCGCTCGGCCACCGCGGTGGCGACGGCGTCGAGGGCCGCGACGACGTCGGCGGACATCTCCGGCCACCGCCCGCCCGCGCCGAGCCGCCGGTACTCGACGTTCCACGCCGCCACACCGTGCGCGGCGAGTTCGAGCGACAGCGGCGTGCCGAGGTTGAGGTGGTACTTCCCGCTCCAGAAGCCGCCGTGGACCACCATCACGACGGGCACGGGCCCGGCCGGATCCGCGGCGTCCGGCAGGTACAGGTGGCCGAACTGCTGCGGCTGCGGACCGTAGGCGATACGGGTTCGGGACATGCGTGACACGCTAGTGCAGCGGCAGCCGCGCACCGTGCGGGAGCCGCAGGGGCTCATGTGGACGACCAGCTTCCCGCGCTGGAGGCGATCGTCGGCTCCGGCAGCTACCCGACGTTCGCCCGGTCACTCGTCGCACTCTCCGCGGAGGGCTACGACTTCGACCTCGACCACCTGTTCGAGCTAGGCCTGGGTGCGCCGCTCGACGGCCTGGCCGTACGGCTCGACCGCCGGGCCCCGTGAAGCGCGGTCCGCGCGGCGAGATCCCCAGGAAAACCCGGAACCGGAAGCCTCCGAACGCGTTCCGGAGCCGGTTCCCGGGTCATTCGACGGGCCGGGCGCTCCACCGTGCGGTGAGCACTCCCACCGCTCCGAGCGCGACGGCCGCGGCGGTGGACGTTCGCAGCACCGTCGGCCCGAGCAGCACCGGCCGGGCCCCCGCGGCCGTCAGCGCCGCGATCTCGGCGTCGTCGACGCCGCCCTCCGGCCCGACCACGAGCATCAGCTCGGGGACGTCGGCCAGCGGCAGCGCGGCGAACGGTTCGGTTGCCGACTCGTGCAGGACCGCCGCGACACCCCCGCGGGCGACGGTCGCGCGCACGGCCTCGGCGACGCCCGCGGTCCGCTGGACCGGCGCCACCTCGGGAACGTGGGCGCGCCGGGACTGTTTCGCGGCCGCCACCGCGACGGCCTGCCATCGCGCGACGCCCTTGGCCGCCTTCGGCCCGTCCCAGCGGGCGACGCACCGCGCGGCCTGCCACGGCACGAACGCGTCGGCACCCGCCTCCGTCGCCAGCTCCACGGCCAGTTCGGAACGATCGGACTTCGGCAACGCCTGCACCACGGTGACCCACGGGCGCGGTGCGGGGACCTCGCGCCGAGCCAGGACGCGGGCCTCGAGCCGGTCCTTTGCGGTGGCCGTCACCTCCACGTCGGCGACGTGGCCGTGGCCGTCCGACAGGACGAGGCGCTCACCCACCGCGATGCGCCGCACCGTCGCCGCATGGCGGCCCTCCTTGCCGTCGAGGACCGCGACAGCCCCGGCCTCGGGCAGCGGATCGAGATAGAACAGGGTTGCGGCCACCGCCCGGGCCTCAGCGCGCGCTGAACGCGTCGCGCAGCCGGGAGAAGAAGCCCCCGGCGTGCTGCGAGCCGGTGGTGACGACCTCGGGCACCTCGTGCTCGCGCTTGCGACGGAACTCCTCGAGGAGCTTGGACTGCTTGCCGTCGAGCTTCGACGGGACCACCACCTCGAGGTGGGCGTGCACGTCCCCGCGCACCCCGGAGCGCAGTTTGGGCATGCCGTGGCCCCGCAGCACCGCCACCGACCCGGGCTGCGTGCCGGGTTCGACGGTGATCTCGGCGGGTCCGTCGATGAGGGTGTCGAGCACGACGGTGGTGCCCAGCGCTGCGTCGACCATCGGGATCCGGATCGTGCAGTGCAGGTCGTCGCCGTCGCGCACGAACACGTCGTGCGCCTGCTCGATGATCTCGACGTACAGGTCGCCGGCGGGGCCGCCGCCGGGGCCGACCTCGCCCTGCGCGGCCAGCCGGATGCGCATGCCGTTGCTGACACCGGCCGGCACCTTGACCGTGATCTCGCGGCGGGCCCGCACCCGGCCGTCGCCGCCGCACTTGCGGCACGGGTCCGGGATCGTCTCGCCGGCGCCGCGACAGGTCGGGCACGGCCGCGAGGTCATCACCTGGCCGAGGAACGAGCGCTGCACCGACTGCACCTCACCGGCGCCGCCGCACGTCTCGCAGCGCACGGGCTTGGAGTCGCCGTTGGTACCGGACCCGGCGCAGCCGTCGCACAGGATCGCGGTCTCCACGGCGATCTGCTTGCTGACACCGGTGGCGCACTCCTCGAGCGTCAGCCGGGTGCGCAGCAGCGAGTCCGCGCCGGGCTGGACGCGGCCCCTGGGCCCGCGGGACGTGGTGGCCCCGCCACCGAAGAACGCCTCGAACACGTCGCCGAGGCCGCCGAAGCCGGCACCGGAGAAGCCACCGCCCGCCCCCGGCCCGGACCCGAGCGGATCCCCGCCGAGGTCGACGATGCGCCGCTTCTCCGGGTCGGAGAGCACCTCGTACGCTGTGGAGATCTCCTGGAACCTCTTCTGCGCCGCCTCGTCCGGGTTCACATCCGGGTGGTGCTCGCGCGCGAGCTTGCGATACGCCCGCTTGATCTCCTGATCGGTCGCGTTCTTCGACACGCCGAGCGTCCCGTAGTAGTCCCGTGCCACGTGAGTTCTTCGTCCTTCTCTATTCGCACAGATGTTGTGTCGTCGGATGGTCCGTCCGCGCCGCCCGGCGCTCAGCGTTCGCCGAGTACCTCACCGATATAGCGGGCGACCGCAGCCACCGACGCAATGGTCCCCGGGTAGTCCATCCGGGTGGGGCCGAGCACACCGAGGCCGCCGAAGACGGTGCCCGCGGCACCGTACCCGGTGGACACCACGGACGTGCCGCGCATCTGCTCGACCTGGGTTTCCTCGCCGATCCGCACCGTCACGCGGCCGGCGTCCTGCGTCGCCGCCAGCAGCTTGAGGACCACCACCTGCTCCTCGAGCGCCTCGAGCACGGTACGCAGCGAGCCGGGGAAGCCGGCGTGCGGGTCGAAGTCGGCGGCGTTACGCGTCAGGTTCGCCGTGCCGCCGAGCACGAGCCGCTCCTCGGGATGCTCGACGAGGGTTTCCACCAGCACGGTTGCGCAGCGGATGACCGCATCGCGCAGCTCGTCGGGCGCATCCTCGGCCAGCTCGCTCACCGCGATCGACGCCGCGGCGAGCCGCTTACCGGTCAGCGCGGCACCGAGCAGGTCCCGCAGCCGCGACAGGTCCTCCTCGCCGAGGACGTCACCGAGCTCGACGATGCGCTGGTCCACCCGGCCGGAGTCGGTGATGAGCACCAGCAGCAACCGGGCGGGGGTCAACGCGACCACCTCGAGGTGGCGGACCGACGAAGCCGACAGCGTGGGGTACTGCACCACCGCCACCTGCCGGGTCAGCTGCGCCAGCAGCCGGACGCCGCGCCGCAGCACGTCGTCGAGGTCCACACCCGACTCGAGGAACTGCAGGATCGCCCGGCGCTCGGCCCCCGAGAGGGGCTTGACGTCGGCGATCCGGTCGACGAACTGGCGGTAGCCCTTGTCCGTGGGAACCCGGCCGGAGCTGGTGTGCGGCTGGGTGATGTACCCCTCGGCCTCGAGCACGGCCATGTCGTTGCGGACCGTCGCGCTGGATACGCCCAGGTTGTGGCGCTCGACGAGCGTCTTCGAACCGATGGGTTCCTTGGTGGACACGTAATCGGCCACGATCGCTCGCAACACCTGGAAGCGCCGTTCCTCGGTGCTCGACATCCCGCCCACCTCCGTCTCTGCTGTCGCACCCGGAACGGCACGCACCACCGCAGGACGGTGCACTGCGTGCCGTTTCGCTCCAGTTTAGTCGCCGGTCCCGGACGGCGAGCGGGACGGCGCCCGCCGGCGAGGCGTCGTAAGTTGGTGCCATGATTTTCAAGGGCGTCCGGGACGGCAAGCCGTATCCCGACCACGGGCTCTCGCTGCGCGACTGGGCGCAGATCCCGCCCCGGCAGGTGCGGCTCGACCAGATCGTCACCACCACGAAGGTGCTCGAGCTCGACCGGCTGCTGTCGGAGGACTCCACCTTCTACGGCGACCTCTTCCCGCACGCGGTCCAGTGGAAGGGTGTGCTGTACCTCGAGGACGGCCTGCACCGGGCCGTGCGCTCGGCGCTGCGCAACCGCACCGTCCTGCATGCGCGAGTGTTCGACTACGACGCCCTGTTCCCTCACGCCCCGGACGCCGACACCACCGAGGCGTAGATATCGCACCGCTGCGCGGCCGGGACATCGCACCGCTGCGCGGTCGGGACATCGCACCGCTGCGCGGTCAGGACATCGCACCGCTGCGCGGTCAGGACATCGCACCGCTGCGCGGTGAGGGCGCCGGGCGGCTGCGCGGTCAGGTCAGGATCGCGCGCACCACCGCGTCGGCGAGGAGCCGGCCGCGATCGGTGAGCACCAGCCGGCCGGCGCGCAGGTCGGCGAGGCCGTCCGCGACGACGGTCTCGGCGGCGCGTCGTTCCTCGGGGGCGAGCACGTCCAGCGGCAGGCCGGTGCGCAGCCGCACCTCGAGCATCACCCGTTCGGTGTGGACGTCGCCGGCGGTGAGCAGTTCGCTGCCCCCGACCGGGAGCCCGCCGGCGGCGAGCGCGTCCGCGTAGCGCGCCGGGTGCTTGACGTTCCACCAGCGGACGCCGCCGACGTGGCTGTGCGCGCCCGGCCCGGCCCCCCACCAGTCGCCGCCGTCCCAGTAGCCGAGGTTGTGGGCGCACCGCGCCGACGGATCGCCGGCGCGCGCCCAGTTCGACACCTCGTACCAGGTCAGGCCGGCGGCCTCGAGCCGCGCGTCGATGCGCTCGTAGCGGGCCGCGAGCACGTCGTCGTCGGGGGCCGGCAGTTCGCCCCTGCGCACCCGGCGGGCGAGCGCGGTGCCGTCCTCGACGATCAGCGCGTACGCCGAGACATGATCGACGTCCGCAGCGAGCACGGCGTCGAGGGACGCGTCGAGGTCCTCGTCCCGCTCGCCGGGGGTGCCGTAGATCAGGTCCAGGTTGACGTGGTCGAATCCGGCGGCCCGCGCCTCGCCCGCGGCCGCGACGGCCCGGCCCGGGGTGTGCGTGCGGTCGAGCACCGCGAGCACGTGCGGAGCGGCGGACTGCATGCCCAGCGACACGCGGGTGTAACCGGCCCCGCGGATGCCGTCGAAGAACTCCGGCGACGTCGATTCCGGGTTGGACTCCGTCGTCACCTCCGCGCCCGGGGCGAGGCCGAAGCTCGACCGGACCGCCGCGAGCACCTGCGACAGGCCGTCGGCACCGAGCAGCGACGGGGTGCCACCGCCGACGAAGACGGTCTGCGCCGCCGGGGCGCCGAGCAGTCGCGCCGCGATGTCGAGCTCGCTGCGCAACCCCTCGAGCCACGACTGCGGAGACGCGGACGTGCCGAGCTCTCCGGCGGTGTAGGTGTTGAAGTCGCAATAGCCGCAGCGGCTCGCGCAGAACGGGACGTGCACGTACACGCCGAACGGGCGGGAACCGACACCGGCGAGGGCCGAGGCCGGCAATTCGAACCCTGCTCCGACTCCGACATTGGTTCCACTCACTCCCCCAGTGTTCCAGAAGGCCGACCGGAGCCCGCCGCCCGGACACGGCCCGGACACGCCACCCCGGCCCGGCGCTGTCACCTCGGCATTTCCCCGAAATTCGGCGTAAATACCGCCACGTTTCGAGAACAGGCCCGTGACATGGCACAATGGTCCGCATGACCGGACCCGGAGTGCGACTCGTGGCGCGACGCCACGTCGACCTCAAGCGTGTCTGTGCATCGCGGTGTCTGTCCTGCACCGCCGGTTTCTGCGCCGACTGTCGATAGTCGGCCCCACCCCCGGCAGCCCCCGCTTCCCGCCGGGTCGAGGCATGTCCGCGCCGGGCTCAGCCCGCCCTGCCGATCCCGATCCGGTCCCTCGCGAACTCCAGGAGTACCCGTATGTCGTCGACCACCGACGTCTCCCCCGCCGGCGATACGACCGAAACCGCCGCGGCCCGCCGCCGCCCGGCCCGGCCCGCCAAGCAGCGCGCGGAGGGCCAGTGGGCCCTCGGCTACCGTGAGCCGCTCAACCCCAACGAGCAGGTCAAGAAGGACGACAACCCGCTCAACGTGCGCCGGCGCATCGAAGACATCTACGCGCACACGGGATTCGACGGAATCGACCGGAGCGACCTGCGCAACCGCTTCCGCTGGTGGGGCCTGTACACGCAGCGCGAACAGGGCTACGACGGCACCTACACCGGCGACGAGAACATCGATCTGCTCGAGGCGAAGTACTTCATGATGCGGGTGCGCTGCGACGGCGGCGCCCTGAACCTCGCGCAGTTGCGCACGATCGCGGGGATCTCGACCGAGTTCGCTCGCGACACCGCCGACCTGTCGGACCGCGAGAACGTCCAGTACCACTGGATCGAGGTCGAGAACGTCCCGGAGATCTGGCGCCGTCTCGAATCCGTCGGCCTGAAGACCACCGAGGCGTGCGGCGACTGCCCCCGCGTGGTGCTCGGTTCCCCCCTCGCCGGCGAGTCCCTCGACGAGATCATCGACGGCACACCGGCGGTCGAGGAGATCGTCCGCCGCTACATCGGCGACCCGAAGTACTCGAACCTGCCGCGCAAGTTCAAGACCGCGATCTCCGGTCAGCAGGACGTGGTGCACGAGATCAACGACGTCGCGTTCGTCGGCGTGAACCACCCCGAGCACGGCCCCGGCTTCGACCTGTGGGTCGGCGGCGGCCTGTCGACGAATCCGATGCTGGCGCAACGGGTCGGCGCGTGGATCCCGCTCGCCGAGGTGCCCGACGTGTGGGAGGCCGTCGTGTCGGTCTTCCGCGACTACGGCTACCGCCGCCTGCGCTCGAAGGCGCGGCTGAAGTTCCTGATCAAGGACTGGGGCGTCGAGAAGTTCCGGGACGTTCTCGAAACGGAATACCTGAAGCGGCCGCTGCTGGACGGACCCGCGCCGGAGAAGCCGGCGCGCCCGATCGACCACGTGGGCGTGCAGAAGCTGCGCAACGGGCTCAACGCGGTCGGCGTCGCCCCCATCGCGGGCCGGGTCTCCGGCACGATCCTCGCCGCCGTCGCCGACGCGGCCGAGAAGGCCGGATCCGATCGCATCCGCTTCACGCCGTACCAGAAGCTCATCGTGCTCGACGTCGCCGACGAGAAGGTAGATCAGCTGATCGCCGACCTCGGCGAACTGGGCCTGCCCGCGAACCCGACGCCGTGGCGCAAGAACCTGATGGCCTGCACGGGCATCGAGTTCTGCAAGCTCTCGTTCGTCGAGACCCGCAAGCGTTCGCAGGCGCTGGTGCCCGAGCTCGAGCAGCGCCTCGCCGACATCAACGCCCAGCTGGACGTTCCGGTGACGATCAACATCAACGGCTGCCCCAACTCGTGCGCGCGTTCCCAGGTCGCCGACATCGGCTTCAAGGGCCAGCTCGTCGACGACGGGGACGGCAACCAGGTGGAGGGTTTCCAGGTGCACCTCGGCGGGACGCTCGGCATGGATGCCGCGTTCGGCCGCAAGCTGCGCCAGCACAAGGTGACCAGCGCCGAGATGGGCGACTACATCGAGCGCGTGGTGCGCAACTTCGTCAAGCACCGCACTGCGGGAGAACGCTTCTCGCAGTGGGTGCTGCGCGCGGACGAGGCCGATTTGCGATGACCGGGGAGCAGACGATCGAAGGACGGAACGTGACCACGACACGGACAACGGAGGAACTGAGGGAGCTGGCCGCGCAGGGGGCGGCCACTCTCGACGGCGCCTCGGCGCGGGAACTGCTGCAGTGGACCGAGGAGAACTTCGGCGACTCGTACATCGTGGCGTCGAACATGCAGGACGGGGTGCTCGTGCACCTCGCGGCGCAGGTGCATCCCGGCGTGGACGTGCTGTTCCTCGACACCGGTTACCACTTCGCGGAGACCCTCGGCACCGGTGACGCCGTGGCGCAGGTGTACGGCGTCAACCTGGTCGAGGCCAAGGCGCAGCAGACGGTGGCCGAGCAGGACGCACTGCTCGGCAAGGATCTGTTCGCGCGGGACCCCAACGAGTGCTGCCGCCTGCGGAAGGTGGTGCCGCTGAAGGAGACCCTGAAGGGCTATCAGGCGTGGGTCACCGGCATCCGCCGGGTGGAGGCCCCCACCCGGGCCAACGCCCCGCTGATCTCCTTCGACGATGCCTTCGGGCTGGTGAAGATCAACCCGATCGCCGCGTGGTCCGACGAGGACATGCAGAACTACATCGACGAGCACGGGATCCTCGTCAATCCCCTGGTCGACGAGGGCTATCCGTCCATCGGGTGCGCCCCCTGCACCGCCAAACCACTACCCGGAGCCGATCCGCGCAGCGGACGGTGGGCCGGCCGAGCCAAGATCGAATGCGGGTTGCACGCCTCATGACACTCATCGACACGAATTTCTCCGAATCCCGGCGCAAGTCGGACGGCGACAGGTTCGACACCCTCGACGCGCTCGAGTCCGAAGCGATCCACGTCTTCCGCGAGGTCGCCGGCGAATTCGAGCGCCCGGTGATCCTGTTCTCGGGCGGCAAGGACTCGACGGTCCTGCTGCATCTGGCGCTCAAGGCCTTCTGGCCCGCGCCGCTGCCGTTCGCGCTGCTGCACGTCGACACCGGGCACAACCTTCCCGAGGTCCTCGAGTTCCGCGACCACGTCGTCGAGAAGTACGGGCTGCGGCTGCACGTGGCGAAGGTCGAGGACTACCTCGCCGACGGCCGCCTCACCGAGCGGCCCGACGGGATCCGCAATCCGCTGCAGACGGTGCCGCTGCTCGACGCCATCGCCGAGAACCGCTTCGACGCGGTGTTCGGCGGCGGCCGCCGCGACGAGGAGCGCTCCCGCGCCAAGGAGCGGATCTTCTCGCTGCGCAACGCCTTCGGCCAGTGGGATCCCAAGCGGCAGCGGCCCGAGCTGTGGAACCTGTACAACGGCCGGCACGCCCCCGGCGAGCACGTGCGGGTCTTCCCGCTGAGCAACTTCACCGAGCTCGACATCTGGCGGTACATCGCCCGGGACAACGTCGAACTCGCCGGCATCTACTACGCCCACCAGCGCCCGGTGTACCGGCGCGACGGCATGTGGATGACGCCCGGCGTCTGGGGCGGCCCGGCCGAGGGTGAGGAACTCGAGGTCCGGTCGGTGCGCTACCGCACGGTCGGCGACGGCTCCACCACCGGCGCGATCCTGTCCGAGGCCGCCGACAACGAGGCGATCCTCGCCGAGGTCGCCGCGTCGCGGCTCACCGAGCGCGGGGCGACCCGCGGCGACGACCGCGTTTCCGAAGCGGCCATGGAGGACCGCAAGCGAGAGGGATATTTCTGATCATGAGCGACCTCCTTCGACTCGCCACCGCCGGTAGCGTCGACGACGGCAAGTCCACCCTCGTGGGCCGGCTGCTGTACGACACCAAGTCCGTGCTGGCCGACCAGATCGACGCGGTCACCCGCGCCTCGGTCGACAAGGGTCTCGACACCCCCGACCTGTCCCTGCTCGTCGACGGCCTGCGCGCCGAGCGCGAACAGGGCATCACCATCGACGTCGCGTACCGCTACTTCGCCACACCCCGGCGCAGCTTCGTGCTCGCGGACACCCCGGGACACGTGCAGTACACCCGCAACACCGTCTCGGGTGCGTCCACCGCCCAGCTCGTGGTGCTGCTCGTCGACGCCCGCAAGGGCGTGATCGCGCAGACCCGCAAGCACGCCGCCGTCCTCGCGCTGCTCGGCGTGCCCAAGCTCGTCCTGGCGGTCAACAAGATCGACCTGGTCGACGACCCGGCGCGCGTGTTCGCCGACATCTGCGACCAGTTCAACGCCCTGACCCGGTCGCTCGGCTGGTCCCCGGAGGACGTGCAGGAGATCCCGGTCTCCGCCCTGCACGGGGACAACGTCGCGGTCCGTTCGGAGAACACGCCATACTACGACGGTCCGACGCTCATCGAGCACCTCGAGTCCGTCCCGGTCGACGCCGACGTCCACGGCCGTCACGAGATCGGGCTGCGGTTCCCGGTCCAGTACGTGATCCGGCCCCGCACCGCCGAGTTCCCGGACTACCGCGGCTACGCCGGACAGGTCGCGGCGGGCAGTGTCCGTCCCGGCGACGAGGTCGTGATCCTGCCCGCGGGCACCCGGACCACGATCGAGCGGATCGACACCGCCGACGGCGAGCTCGACGTCGCGCACGCCGGCCGCAGCGTCACGCTGATCCTCGCGGATGACGTGGACGTCTCCCGCGGCGACGTCATCGCCGCCCCGGCCGCCGCCCCGGAACCGATCGGCCAGTTCGAGGCGACGGTGTGCTGGCTGGCGGAGAAGCCGCTGCGGCCCGGTGCCCGGCTGCTGCTCAAGCACGGCACCCGCACGACGCAGGCGATCGTCGGGACGCTCGAGGAGCGCTTCGACGAGCAGACCCTGACCTCGGTTCCCACCCCCGAGTCGCTCGAGCTCAACGAGATCGCCCGCATCACCGTCCGGGTCGCCGAGCCCATCGCGGCCGACGACTACAAGGTCAACCGGCGCACGGGCAGCTTCCTGCTCATCGATCCCGCGGGCGGCAACACCCTCGCGGCGGGCCTGGTGGGCAACAGCCTCGCCGAGATCGAACTCGGGGACCGCGTCCCCGCATGATCCCGCTCGTCGCCGTCGCGCACGGCAGCCGTGACCCGCGCTCGGCGCGCGCCATGGCTGCCGTGCTCGCGGCGCTGCGGGAACGCCACCCGGGCCGGGACGTGCGGCTTGCGTTCCTGGACCTGAACACCCCGTCGGTGGGGCAGGTCGTCGACGCCGTCGCCGCCGAGGGACACCGCCGCGTGGTGGTGGTCCCGTTGCTGCTGGGCAGCGCCTTCCACGCCCGCGTGGATCTGCCCGCGCTGCTCGCCGAGGCCCGCGCCCGGCACCCGCTTCTCGACGTGATCCAGGCGGACGTCCTCGGCGCCGACGACCGTCTCGTCGCGGCGGCCCGCGAGGCGATCGCCGCCACCGGTGTCTCCCGGACCGACCCGACGGTGGGCGTCGCGCTGTGCGCGGTCGGATCCCGCCGCCACGACGCCAACGCCGCCACCGACGCGATCACCCCGCGCCTGCTGCGGGGCACGTCGTGGGCGTGGGGCCGGACGTGCTTCGCCACCGCCGCGGCACCGACCGTCGTCGACGCCCTGGCGGCCCTGCGCGCCGCCGGCGCCACCACCCTCGTGCTCGCGCCGTGGATGCTCGCCCCCGGCCTGCTGTGGGACCGCGCCGTCGCCGCCGCCCGGGCGGCGTTCCCCGAGGTCAGCTGCGCCACCACCCTCGCGGCCTCCGATTCCGTCGGGCTCGTGATCGACGAGCGCTACCGGCAGTCGCTCGTGCACGCCGGGACCGCCGCGCGCCACATCGCCTGACAACCACCGATTGCCTCTGGCGCACGCCGGTCCTATCGGGACAGACTGGAGTCGAGGCAAGGAGGCATCGTCATGGCCACAGCACCGATTCGGCACGGGATCGTAGTCGGCATCGACGGTTCGGACGGCTCGTTCTCCGCGGCCCACTGGGCCGCATCTGCCGCCCGGATCTTCCGCGAGCCGCTGCACCTCGTCAACGTGCTGCCCGATGCGCCGAGCGCGACCGGCGGCAGATCCAAGGAGGAGTTCGCCAAGCTCCTGCAGGCCGACAGCGAACGGCTGCTCGAACGCGCCCGCCGGGCGGCGCTCGACGGCCGCACGGACGTGACGGTCGAATGCAGCAGCCGGCCGGGACCGCCGGCGAAGACCCTCGTCGAACTGTCGAAGACCGCCCGCCTGCTGGTGGTGGGCCGGACCACGACCGGCGAACTGCGCTCGATGTTCGCCGGCTCCGACGTCGTCCGCGTCGCCAACCACGCCCGTTGCCCGGTCGTGGCGTGGCGGGGCGAGGGCGATCACGAGGAGGTGGACACCCGGCCGGTCGTCGTCGGCGTCGACGGCAGCGCGTTGAGCAACGCTGCCATCGAGCATGCGTTCGAGTTCGCGTCGTTCCTCGGCGTACCGCTGATCGCCGTGCACGCATGGACCGAGCAGTCGACCCTGCGGGGCTACGACGAGTCCGCCCGCTTCGTCGACTGGACGACGTACGCGGAGCAGAAGGTCGCCGACCTCGCGGAGAGCCTGGCCGGCTGGCGCGAGCGGTATCCCGACGTCGAGCTGCGGACGGAGCTCGAGCGCCGCGGCGCGATGGTGGCCCTCATCGAGCGTTCCATCGACGCGCAACTCGTCGCGGTGGGCAGCCACGGTCGCAGCACGATCGCGTCGGCTCTGCTCGGCTCCACCGGCCAGGGCCTGCTCCATCACTCCCGCTGCCCGGTACTCATCTGCCGCGAGTGACGCATGCGGCCGTGACCTCCGGTCGCGCAAGGAATTTCGAGCGCAGCAGTCCGCAGGGCGCGCGGATCCCCGGCTCCGTCGCCCTAGTTCGCCGCGCCGGCGTAGATCACGGCGATGCTGCCGGTACCGGGCCGGAACAGCTCGGCGTCGACCGTGCTCCAGCCACCGAGATCCTCGACGGTCCACAGTCTTTCGGGAGCCGGGAAGTCGTCGGCGAACTCGCGTGCGGCACCCGGGTCGGCGGGCCGGAATCCGGCCGCCGCCCACAGCCGTTGCGCCTCCCCGGTGTAGAGGAAGTCGTTGAACTCCTGGGCCGCCCGCACGTCGGGTGCGTTGTCGATCACCGCGGCGGGGCTGTCGATCCGGAGAGTGGTGGTCAGGGGGACACGCCGGACGGCGGCGCCGTCGCGCTCGAGCCGCAACGCCTCCTGTTCCGAGAGGAGCAGCACGTCGCCGGCACCCTGCACGAACGCCTCCACGGCCTCTTCGCCGCTCGCGGGCGAGGTTTCGACGTGGTCACCGACGAGCGCGGCGAGGTAGTCCAGCCCCGCCTGCGGATCGGCACCGCCGTCGCTCGTCGCGGCGTACGCGGCGAGCAGGTTCAGCTTCGCCGCACCGGAGGCCGACGGGTCGGGGGTGATCACCTCGAGACCGGGCGCGAGCAGATCGTCCCAGCCCGCCACACCCCGCGGATTGCCCTCCCGCACGACCATCGTGACGACGGACCCGTACGGGACTCCCCGGTACGCTCCCGCGTTCCAGTCCGGGTCGACGAGTCCCGCGTCGACGAGGCCGGTCAGGTCCGGCACCGATGCGAAGGTGACGAAATCGGCCGAGGCGCCGTCCACGACGGCGACGGCCTGCTGCGCGGACGGACCGGACGCGACGTCGAACCGGACGTCCTCGCCGGCCTCGGTGGCGCCGAACGCGGCGATCACCGTGTCCAGCGCCGCCCGGGCACCCTCGTGGGCGTACAGGTCGACGGTGGGCCCGGAGGCGGCCTCGGCCGCGTCGCCGCGATCGCCGGAGCCGGCCGAACACGCGGTGAGCACGACGGCCGCGATCGAGGCGAGCGCCGCGACGCGCCGGCCCGGACGAGATTTCACGACGTACCTCCGGCGCAGGGTCAGCGGGTCAGCAGCCAGGCCACGACGACGAGAACGAGCAGGGCCAGCAGGGCCAGGGTCACGCGCGAGCGTGGCATGTCAGCGATCCTCCGTCTTCCGTTCGGACGCGGCCGGCTCTCTGCGTCCGACGGCCGCGAGCACGCCCGCGAGGGCGCGGTCGAGCAGCCAGGCCACGCCGGCGCACAACGGCACCATGACGACCAGCACCAGCGCGACCTGCGGGACGAAGGGAAGGCCGGCCAGCCACAACTCGAAGCCGTCCCACCACGATGCCACCCGATCCACGCCCCCACCCTAGTCGTCGCCGTTTCGGTGGACGCCGACGGCCGGGTGCCGGGATCATGAGGTGATGGCACAGACGTTTCCGGGGTCCGGGATCTCCTCCGCGCATTCCCACCCGCCACACCGCAGCCCGTACCCGCCGATCGACGACTACGCGTTCCTGTCGGACTGCGAAACGACATGCCTCATCGCGCGCAACGGGGCGGTGGAATGGATGTGCCTGCCCCGGCCCGACTCGCCCAGCGTGTTCGGGGCGATTCTCGACCGCAGCGCCGGGTACTTCCGTGTCGGACCGCACGACCGCACCGTGCCCGCTGCACGCCGGTATCTGCCCGGCGGACTGATCCTCGAGACCACGTGGCAGACCGAGACGGGATGGATGGTGGTGCGGGACGCGCTGGTGATGGGGCCCTGGCACGCCGTCCAGGAACGATCGCGCACTCACACCCGGACGCCGACGGACTGGGACGCCGAGCACATTCTGCTGCGCACCGTCCGCTGCGTGAGCGGGACGGTGGAACTCGACGTCAGTTGCGCGCCGGCGTTCGACTACCACCGCGCCCCGGTGCGCTGGGAGTACACGGGCAAGGTGTACGAGGAGGCCACCGCGTTCTGCACCGGCGGCGAACCCGGCGAGCATCCCGAACTACGGCTCACCACCGACCTCCGGCTCGGGCTCGAGGGCGGCGAGGCTCGGGCACGCACCCGGATGGTCAAGGGCGACAAGGCGTTCGTCGCGCTGTCGTGGTCGGATGTGCAGTGTCCCGCCACGTTCGAGGAAGCCGCCGCGAAAATGGCGGAGACGGCCGACTTCTGGCGCGAGTGGATCACCACGGGCCGTTTCCCCGATCACCCCTGGCGGAGTTACCTGCAGGCCAGCGCCCTGACCCTCAAGGGCCTGACCTACGCACCGACCGGCGCCCTGCTCGCGGCGGCCACCACGTCTCTTCCGGAAACGCCTGGCGGAGAACGGAACTGGGACTACCGCTACGCGTGGGTGCGGGATTCCACGTTCGCACTGTGGGGCCTGTACACCCTCGGCCTCGACCGGGAGGCCGACGCGTTCTTCGCGTTCATCTCCGACGCCTCCCGCAGCGAGGACGGCCGGTTGCAGCCGCTGCAGGTGATGTACGGCGTGGGTGGGGAGCGCGTGCTCACCGAATCGCAGCTCGACCACCTGTGCGGCTACGACGGGGCCCGTCCGGTGCGGATCGGCAACGATGCTTATCACCAAACGCAGCACGACATCTGGGGCGCCATGCTCGACTCGGTGTACCTGCACGCGAGGACCCGCCGGCACATGCCCCAGACCTTCTGGCCGGCCGTGCAGCGGCTCGTCGGCCAGGCCGAGGACCACTGGCGCCTGCCCGATCGCGGCATCTGGGAGGTCCGGGGAGAGCCGCAGCATTTCACCTCGTCCAAGGTGATGTGCTGGGTCGCCCTCGATCGCGGCGCGCGACTGGCGCGCATGCAGGGCCGCCCGGACCACGCCGCGCGGTGGGACGCCGTCGCCGACGAGATCAAGGCGGACATTCTCGCCCACGGCGTCGACGAGCGCGGGGTGTTCACCCAGCGCTACGGTCATCCCTCCCTGGACGCGTCCGCGCTGCTGGTCGTGCTGCTGCGGTTCCTGCCGGCCGACGACCCGCGGGTGCGGGCGACGGTCCTGGCGATCGAGGACGAACTGACCGAGGACGGCCTGGTCCTGCGGTACCGGGTGGACTCCACCGACGACGGATTGACCGGCGAGGAGGGCAGCTTCACGATCTGCTCGTTCTGGCTGGTCTCCGCCCTGGTGGAGATCGGCGAGGTGGAACGGGCCCGCACCCTGTGCGAACGACTCCTCGGCTACGCCAGCCCGCTCAAGCTCTACGCCGAGGAGATCGACCCGCGCTCGGGCCGGCACCTGGGCAACTTCCCCCAGGCCTTCACCCACCTGGCGCAGATCAACGCGGTCGTGCACGTGATCCGGGCGGAGGAACAGATCGCGGCCGGGGAGTTCCTGCCCGCGCGTCCGGCGCCCTGACCCGCTACCCGAAGCGGCGCAGCAGTTCCTCCGCGCGGGTCGCGATGTCGCGGACGATCTCGCCGGCGGGCCGCTGTTCCCGCACGAGTCCGGCCGCCTCGCCCGCGTAGACCACGCCGAGCCGGGGGTCGTTGCCGTCGTACGCGGCGGCGAGGGTCTCCTCGTCGGCGCCGCGCCCGTGCCACTCGGCGGTGTAGTCGTTCGTCAGGGCCCGGCCGCCCCACCGCGCCGGCCACGGCTGGTGCCGGGCCCGGTCGAAGACGTCGGTGTAGACGGTGTCGGTGCTGCTCGCCGCGACGAGCCTGTCCCGGGCATACTCCGGGCCGACCGTCTCGGGGCTCGCCAGCAACGCGGTGCCGACGAGCGCGCCCTCGGCGCCGGCCGCGAGCACCGCGGCCAGTCCCCGTCCGGACGCGATGCCGCCGGCGGCGAGCACCGGCAGCGACGTCGATTCGAGCACCTCCTGCAGGAGCGGCAGCGTCCCGATGCGGCCGGTGTGCCCGCCGGCCTCGTGTCCCTGCGCGACGACCGCGTCGACCCCGGCGGCCTCGACGATCCGCAGGTCCTCGATCGTGTTGATCTGGGAGATCGCCAGGGCGCCCGCCGCGTGCACGCGCGGCACATAGGGCGCCGGATCGCCGAAGGACAGCGACACCACCCGGGGCCGTTCGGCCAGCACCGCGTCGAGAAGACTGTCGTCGGCGGCCAGCGACCACGTCATCAGGCCGAAACCGAGCAGCCCGCCGCCGAGTTCGCGGGCCACCGCCGACTCGGCCGCCAGCCATTGCGGGGTGTTGTAACGCGCGGCTCCGATCAGACCGAGGCCCCCCGCGCGGGTCACCTCGCCGGCCAGCCGGCCGCCGGCGCGGCCTCCCATCGGGGCGCCGAGCAGCGGGACGGTGATGCCCAGGGTGCGCGTGAGCCAGGTCTCGAGCACGGTGGGCTACTTCCCCTTCGGCTTGTCGGCAGACGCCTCGGACGAGAGCGCGGCCACGAACGCCTCCTGCGGAACGTCCACCCGGCCGATCGTCTTCATCCGCTTCTTGCCCTCCTTCTGCTTCTCGAGCAGCTTGCGTTTGCGGCTGATGTCGCCGCCGTAGCACTTGGCGAGCACGTCCTTGCGGATCGCGCGGATGTTCTCCCGGGCGATGATCTTCGACCCGATCGCCGCCTGCACCGGGACCTCGAACTGTTGCCGCGGGATGAGCTCCTTGAGTTTGGTGGTCATCTTGTTGCCGTACGCGGCCGCCGCGTCCTTGTGGACGATCGCACTGAACGCGTCGACGGCCTCACCCTGCAACAGGATGTCCACCTTCACCAGCGCGGCTTCCTGCTCGCCGGCCTCCTCGTAGTCGAGGCTGGCGTAGCCGCGGGTGCGGGACTTCAGCGAGTCGAAGAAGTCGAAGATGATCTCGGCCATCGGCAGGGTGTAGCGCAGCTCGACGCGGGTCTCGGACAGATAGTCCATGCCGCCGAGCTCGCCGCGCCGCGACTGGCACAGTTCCATGATCGAACCGATGAACTCGCTCGGGGAGATGATCGTGCACTTGACGATCGGCTCGTAGATTTCGCGGGCCTTGCCCTCGGGCCAGTCCGACGGGTTGGTGACGATGTGCTCCTGCCCGCCCTCGAGCACCACGCGGTAGACCACGTTGGGGGCGGTGGAGATCAGGTCGAGGCCGAACTCGCGCTCGAGCCGCTCCCGGGTGATCTCCATGTGCAGCAGGCCGAGGAAGCCGCACCGGAATCCGAAGCCCAGAGCCACCGACGTCTCGGGTTCGTAGGTGAGCGCGGCGTCGTTGAGCTGCAACTTGTCGAGAGCGTCGCGCAGGACGGGGTAGTCCGACCCGTCCACCGGGTACAGGCCGGAGTAGACCATCGGGCGGGGCTCGCGGTAGCCGGTGAGCGGCTCGGCGGCGCCGCCGCGGGCAGAGGTGACGGTGTCGCCGACCTTCGACTGGCGCACGTCCTTCACGCCGGTGATGAGATAGCCGACCTCGCCGACGCCGAGACCGGCGGTGGCCTTCGGCTCGGGCGAGACGATGCCCACCTCGAGCAGCTCGTGGGTGGCGCCGGTGGACATCATCTTGATCTTCTCGCGGGGCACGATCTTGCCGTCGACCACACGCACGTACGTGACGACGCCGCGGTAGGTGTCGTACACCGAGTCGAAGATCATCGCGCGGGCCGGCGCGTCGGGGTCGCCGACCGGCGGCGGCACCTGCCGGATCACCTCGTCGAGCAGTTCCGGCACGCCCACGCCGGTCTTGCCCGACACGCGCAGCACGTCCTCGGGCTCGCAGCCGACGATGTGGGCGAGCTCGGCGGCGTAGCGGTCCGGGTCGGCCGCGGGCAGATCGATCTTGTTCAGGACCGGGATGACCGTCAGATCCTTGTCGAGAGCGAGGTAGAGGTTCGCGAGGGTCTGCGCCTCGATGCCCTGGGCGGCGTCGACGAGGAGCACCGCGCCCTCGCATGCCTCGAGCGCACGGGAGACCTCGTACGTGAAGTCCACGTGCCCGGGCGTGTCGATGAGGTGCATCACGTAGTCCTCGCCGTCGACCTGCCACGGCAGCCGCACGTTCTGGGCCTTGATGGTGATCCCGCGCTCGCGCTCGATGTCCATCCGGTCGAGGTACTGGGCCCGCATCTGGCGCTCCTCGACCACACCGGTGAGCTGCAGCATGCGGTCCGCGAGCGTCGACTTGCCGTGGTCGATGTGCGCGATGATGCAGAAGTTCCGGATCTTCGCGGGGTCCGTGAACGTGGTGTCGGCGAAGGTGCTGATGTCGGGCTCCTGACTCGGACGGGCAGCGGCCCTGGCGGGACGCGGTCACCCCTGCAGAATATCCAAGTCGCGGCGGGTCCGGTCCCGCGGCCGCACCTGCGCGGCCCCGCACGCCGCTAAGCTCGCCGACGTGGCTGGCACATGGAAGAAACTGGGCAGGCAACTGGGACGGCTCGCGGTCGAGCAGGGACCGCGATTGCTCGAGCAGGTGCAGCGCTCCGGCGCCCTCGACCGGGCCCGGACCGCGCTCGGCTCCGGTGCCGCCGACACCGCCCGGCCGGTCCCGAAGCCCGGCCGCCCGGTGACCTCCCACACCGCTCCCACCGCGCAGCGCGCCCGGCGGATCGCCTACGCCCCCGACCTCGACGGCCGCGCGGACCCCGGCGAGATCGTGTGGACGTGGGTGGCCTACGAGGAGGACGCGACCCAGGGCAAGGACCGGCCCGTGCTCGTCGTCGGACGCAACGGTGGCACCCTGCTCGGCCTGATGCTGTCGTCGAACAACGACCGGGACGGTCACCGCGACTGGCTGGCCCTGGGCAACGGCAGCTGGGACGCGGGCAGCCGGCCCAGCTGGGTCCGCCTGGACCGCGTGCTGGACGTGCCCGAGGAAGGCATCCGGCGCGAAGGCGCGGTGCTCGACCGGGCCCGGTTCGAGCAGGTCGCCACGCGCCTTCGCGCCGAGTACGGCTGGCAGTAGCCGGCCCTCGCCTTACCGCCGGCGGGCGCCCGCCACCCGCGCCGTGGACGGCCGCAATCCGGCGAACCGCCCGAACAGCGACCGGTAGACCAGCGCCCCGAGGGCGCCGCCGATCAGCGGGAACAGGATGAACAGCCAGAGCTGTCCGAGCGCGCCGTCCTGGTACGGCGCGACCGCGATGCTCCGCGCCGGATTGACCGAGGTGTTGTCGATCGGGATCGAGACCAGGTGGATCACCGCCAGGGTGAATCCGATCGACACCCCGGCCAGCAGGACGTCCGAGGCCTGGTCCGTCGCGGCGAGCACCACGAACACCAGCAGCGCGGTCAGCAGCACCTCGACGACCATGGTCGCCCCGATCCCGTAACCCTCGACGAGCACACCGCCGAGCGGGCCCTCCACCGCCGACGGGCTGTGCGGGCCCCAGCCGTTGGCGCCGAGCCCCTGCGCGGCCCGGTCGTAGGTGGGCAGCGACTGCGCCACCGAGTAGATCGTCACGCCCGCGACGAGGCCGCCGAGGACCTGGGCCACGACGTAGAACACCGCCCGCTTGAGGGTGACCTGGCCGATCGCGAGCTGGCCGACCGTCACCGCCGGGTTCACATGGCATCCGGAGATCGGCCCGATGGCGTAGACGAGGAACAGCAGGGTCAGCCCGAACGCCAGCGCGACGCCGAGATTGCCGACCTTGTCCCCGGCGAACACCGCCGTGCCGACCGCGGAGAAGACCAGCACGAACGTGCCGATCGCCTCCGCGGCGTACTTCTTGGCGTCCGAGAATTCGTCCTTCTCCACGGCCTCGAGCGCGGTCTCGTGCTCGGTCTCGTGCTCGGCGGCCCCGGGTGCCCGGTCCGCCGCCCGGCCCTCGTGGCCCGTCTCGCGTTCGTTCGTCATGCGCCCACCTCGCGTCGTGCGGTCCCGCGGGACCGGATCCGATGTGTCGAACTTCGGCACTGGCGAGCACCGCGGGTCGAAGACGGGCTCACAGGCCGCACAGCACTACCGCAACAAGACACAGCGGACACTACGCAAGCCGGGTGACCTCCACAACAACGTCGAGTGCCGTCGAACCGCCGCCGGAGTAGATGCCCTTCAGCGGCGGCACGTCCGCGTAGTCCCGGCCGGTACCGACGGACACGTGCTGTTCACCGACGACCGTGGCGTTGGTCGGGTCGTAACCCCACCACGAACCGGTCCAGGCCTCGACCCACGCGTGCGACTCCCCCGCGACGGTCGCCCCGACGGGGGCAGCGGCCGTCGGATGCAGGTAACCCGACACGTACCGGCTGGGAATTCCCATGCCGCGCAGCAGGAGCAGCGTCAGGTGCGCATAGTCCTGGCAGACCCCCTCGCGTTCCTCGAAGGCCTGCACGGCCGAGGTGTGCACCCCCGTCGTGCCGGGGACGTAGGACATCTCGTCGTGCACCCACTGCGCCGCGGCCAGCACCGCGGCCACCGGATCGGCACCCTTGGCGATCTGCCGGGCGACCCTGGCGAGACCGCGATCGGCCGGCACGTACCGCGACGGCAGCAGCACCTCGTCGTAGCGGTCCCGGTTCTCCTCGCTGCGCAGTTCGTCCCATCCGATCGCCTCGTCGGGCACCGCGGTCTCCTCGGTCTCCACCACCGACAGTCCGGTCACCTCCAGCGAGGTGTGCGGCGCGTGCAGGTCGAACGCGGTCACCGCCGTGCCCCAGTAGTCGACGTACCGGTACGACCGTGTCGCCGGGGTGGTCTCGACCCGGTTGAGCACGACGGTCTGCCGGCTGTCCGCGCGGGGCGTGAGCCGTACCTCGTTGTACGACGAGGTGACCGGCGCGTCGTACGCGTACCCCGTCTTGTGGACCACTCGCATCCGCCAGGTCACAACTCACCCTCCACGATCGTCTCCCCCTGTGCCGCGCCGGCATCGGTCCAGGCCACCCACGGCGCTGCGTGGAAGTACTGCAGCGCGATCGCCTCGCCGACCTGCCGGCACATCTCCTGCAGCGACTGCAGGCGCGTCTGCAGATCCTCGAGCAGCCGTCCGGGGGCGAGGAACTCGAGTTCGCTGCGGGCACGGCCGAGCAGACGTTGCGCCTCGTCCCGGGCACCGATCCGGCTGTGCGGATGCCGGTCGAGCGCACCGAGGCACCGCTCGGCCTCGCTGATGGCGAAGAACACCGACCGCGGGAACAGCCGGTCCAGCAGCATGAATTCGAGCACCAGGCTCGCGTCGAGGGCACCGCGGTAGGTGCGCAGGTAGGTGTCGTGACCACCGACCGACCGCAGGACCGTCGCCCACGTCGGCGAGCCCGGGCGGTCGCCCGCCCGGGAGAGCAGCAGCCGTACCACCATGTCGACGCGTTCGATGGACCGGCCCAGCAGCAGGAAGCGATAGCCGTCGTCGCGGCTGAGCGTCGAGTCCGCCAGGCCCGCGAACATCGCCGCACGCTCCTCGACGTACCGGAAGAACTCGTGCGGTCCGAGCCGCTGGGCGGCCCGCTTGCGCTCGGCGAGACCGTTGTAGGTGGCGTTCAGGCACTCCCACATCTCGCTGGAGGTGACCTCGCGGGCGCCGCGGGCGTTCTCGCGCGCGTGCGCGACGGAATCGACGATCGACCCCTGCCCCTGCCGGTCGAACGCGATCAGGTCGACCACGGTGGACACGTCCAGCACGCCCGGCGGCTCGGCGAATCCGAGTACCCGCAGCAGCTGCCGGCAGGTGCGGTCGGGGTCGACCGTGGAGTCCTCGAGCAGCTGGTGCACCGCGACGTCCATGATGCGGGCGGTGTCGTCGGCGCGTTCGACGTAGCGGCCGATCCAGAACAGGGACTCGGCATTGCGGGCCAGCATCAGCGCCCACCCCCGAGCCCGCTCTGCTGCTGCTGTTGTTGCTGTTGCTGTTGTGGGCCGCCGATGTCGGGTCCGTGCTCGACCTGCGCGCCGTGCGCCGGCCGGTCGACCACCTGGGCGCCGCCGAGTTCTCGTTCCTCCCCGGAACTGCGCGCGGCGAGCACCCACGTGTCCTTGCTGCCGCCGCCCTGGCTCGAGTTCACCACGAGCGACCCTTCGGGCAGCGCGACGCGCGTGAGACCGCCGGGCAGCACCCACACCTCCTCCCCGTCGTTGACGGCGAAGGGCCGCAGGTCCACGTGACGCGGCGCGAGCCGGTCCCCCACCCGGGTGGGAACGGTGGACAACTGCACGACGGGCTGGGCGATCCAGCTGCGCGGGTCGTTGCGGATCTTGCGGGTCATGGTCTTCAGCTCGGCGGGCGAGGCGTCGGGACCGAACACGATGCCGTACCCGCCGGAGCCTTCCACCGGCTTGATCACGAGTTCGTCGAGACGGTCGAGCACCTCCTCGCATTCCTCGTCCAGCCAGCAGCGCAGCGTGTCGACGTTGGGCAACAGCGGCTTCTCGCCGAGGTAGTAGTCGATGATCTCGGGGACGTAGGTGTAGACGAGCTTGTCGTCGCCGACACCGTTGCCGACGGCGCTCGAGATCACGACGTTGCCGGCGCGGGCGGCGTTGAGGATGCCGGCGACGCCGAGCACGGAGTCGGGACGGAACTGCATCGGATCGAGGAAGGCGTCGTCGATCCGGCGGTAGATCACGTCGACCTGCCGTTCGCCTTCGGTGGTGCGCATGTAGACCGCGTTGTCACGACAGAACAGGTCCCGGCCCTCGACGAGTTCGACACCCATCTGCCGGGCCAGCAGGGAGTGCTCGAAATACGCGGAGTTGGCCACGCCGGGGGTCAGCACCACCACGGTCGGGTCGGCGGCGTTGAGCGCGGCGGCCGCCCGCAGCGCCCGCAGCAGGTGCGAGGCGTAGTCGCCGACGGGACGCACCCGGTGCTCGCGGAACAGGTCCGGGGCGATCCGGGCCATCACCCGCCGGTTCTCCATGACGTACGACACCCCGGACGGCGAGCGCAGATTGTCCTCGAGGACCCGGAACGTGCCGTTCTCGTCGCGGATCAGGTCGATGCCCGCGACGTGGATCCGGACGCCGTTGGGCGGGACGATGCCGACGGCCTCGCGGTGGAAGTGCTCGCACGAGGTCACCAGCCGCTTGGGGATGACGCGGTCGCGGAGGATGTGCTGCTCGCGGTAGACATCGTCGAGGAACATCTCGAGCGCCTTCACCCGCTGGGTGATGCCCCGTTCGAGGCGGGCCCACTCCGCCGCCGCGATGACCCGGGGCATCAGGTCGAGCGGGAAGGGCCGCTCCTGTCCGGACAGGGAGAAGGTGACGCCCTGGTCGGTGAAGGCGCGGCCGAGGGCCTCGGTGCGCGCCGCGAGCTCGTCGGCGCCGGTGGAGACGAACCGTTGGTGCAGCCGCCGGTAGGGGGCTCGCACCCCACCGGTCTCGTCGAACATCTCGTCGAACGCGAGCGTGTAGCCGGGCACGTCGCGATAGCCGTCGAACACCCCGTCGGAACGCCTGCGCGAGCGGGAGCGGTCGGGGGGTCGGGCGACGGTTGTTCGGCTGCTCATGCCCGAAATCCTGCTACAGGATGCCGGGCTGTGCAGTGCCGGAAACCCGCTTGTCACCTGCCCGTCACCACCGGCGGTTCCGGCGCCCGGTTTGGGGTTTGCGACAGGCCGCTGGTATCGTGGTCCGTCGGTGCCGTAGTGCGCCCAGAGCTTTCCGACCAACTACCAGCAAGACGACAGGATTTTACGCGTGGCCAACATCAAGTCCCAGGTGAAGCGGATCCGCACCAACGAGCGCAACCGACTCCGCAACCAGTCGGTCAAGTCCTCGCTGCGCACGGCGATCCGTTCCTTCCGCGAGGCCGCGGCCGCCGGTGACAAGGACAAGGCCACCGAGCTCCTCGTCTCCACCAGCCGCAAGCTCGACAAGGCTGCCAGCAAGGGCGTGATCCACGCCAACCAGGCCGCCAACAAGAAGTCCGCCCTGGCCAAGGTCGCCAACGGACTCTGAGGTAGAACGCAAGCTCTGCTCCGGAAGCCGCCCCGTCCCTCGGACCGGGCGGCTTCCGTCGTCTAGCCAATATGTCCCTGTCGGGACGCCCGTTCCGGGGTGAAAATGGTGTGGTGGTCGCCCGTCGACGCCGTGCCACTATGGTCCTTCGAGGCCGTCGTCTAGCCGGGCGTTGGGGGTCACGCCGCGGGCCCTTCACTGTTGCCGATGGTTGTAGAGCACGAGGATTAGATTCTGTTTCACCCCGGTGACCCCCACGGGCGACCACCCCGATCACACGGTGTGCGTCGATGAGGAGAACACGATGCTGATCGAGTCTCACGACGAGGAACAGATCATCTCCCGGGTCGCCGCCCTCGATATCGGCAAGGCCGAGGTGGTGTGCTGTGTCCGGATTCCCGCTATGGGCAATCGGAGGAAACGGATGCAGGAGGTGTCCACCCATACGACGATGACGCGGGCGTTGACCGAACTGGCCAACCACCTCGTCGAGTCGGGTGTCGAACGCGTGGTGATGGAAGCGACGTCGGACTACTGGAAACCGGTGTTCTACTTGCTCGAAGCACACGGACTCGACCCGTGGCTGGTCAATGCCCGCGACGTGAAGCATCTGCCGGGACGCCCCAAGACCGACGTCCTCGATGCGGTCTGGTTGTGCAAGGTCGCCGAACGACAGATGCTGCGCCCGAGCTTCGTACCACCACGTCCTATCCGTCAGCTGCGGGATCTGACCCGCTACCGCGTCGACCTGGTCGGTGCCCGCGGAGCGGAAAAGAACCGGGTCGAGAAACTGCTCGAGGATGCCTGCATCAAACTCTCCGTCGTGGCCTCGGACATCTTCGGTGTCTCCGGGCGGGAGATGATGGCCGCATTGATCGCCGGCGAGCGGGATCCGAAAGTCCTCGCACAGCTGGCCCGGTCGAGGATGCGGGCGAAGATCGGCCTGCTCGAGGAGGCGCTGAGTGGGCACTTCGACGACCACCACGCGTTCCTGCTCACGCGGATGCTGGGCCGGATCGATGCGATCGACGCCGACATCGCCGCGGTCGACGAACAGATCGAGGCGCAGCTGGTCCCTTTCGCGCAGGCGGCGGCGCAACTGGATGAGATCCCGGGGATCGGGCCGGTGGCCGCCGCGATCATTCTCGCCGAAATCGGGGTGGACATGTCGCGGTTCCCGACCGCCGGGCACTTGTGCTCCTGGGCGAAGTTCTCTCCCGGTGTCCACTCCTCCGCGGGTAAGTCCAAGGGCAACGGTTCGACCGGGCACGGCAACCGCTACCTTGCCCGGGTTCTAGGAGAGGCCGCCGTGATTGCGGGCCGCACCGACACGTTTCTCGGTGCCAGGTATCGGCGGATCGCCAGACGACGAGGCAAGAAGCGAGCCATCGTCGCTGTCGGGCGTTCGATCCTGATCATCGTCTGGCATCTGCTCTCCGACGAGAACGCAGCTTTTGCCGATCTCGGTGCCGATCACTTCACCCGCCACCTCGATCCGGACAGACGGAAACACAGTCACATTCGTCAACTCGAAGCCCTCGGGTACTCCGTCACCTTGACACCGGCCGCCTGACCCGCACCACGACACGCCCGCTCCGCCGGGAGCTGGCACGTGTTCGCACCCGTGCGCAGGTCACCTCATTTTCGGATTAGTGGGTCCGGCCGGCCAGCCCCGCGACGCGGCGCACGGCGCGCTCCACCGCGTAGTCGGCGTCCGCGGCCGCGCCCTTGACGTCGGCGTTGAGGTCGGCCACGACCTGCAGCGCCGCCCCGATCGATCCCGGGTCCCACGCGCGTGCCTGGGCCTGAGCCTTCTTCACCTTCCACGGGGGCATCCCGAGCTCGGATGCCATCTTGAACGGGTCCCCGCGCCCGGCCGAGCCGACCCGCGCGATCGTGTGGACAGCATCCGCGAGGGCGTCGGCGAGCAGGACGTGCGCGACGCCCCGATGCGTCGCCCACCGCAACGATTCCAGCGCCCCCGGCTCGTCGCCCGCCACGGCCTTCTCGGCCACCTCGAACCCGGTGACCTCGGCCTTGCCGGAGTAGTAGCGCTGCACGGCTGCGGCGTCGATCTTGCCGCCCGTGTCGGCGACCAGCTGGCTGCACGCCGCTGCCAGCTCCCGCAGGTCGGAGCCCACGGCGTCGATGACCGCCTGCACGACCTCCGGCGCGACCCGCACACCCGCCGCGCGAAACTCCGCACGCACGAAGTCCACCCGCTCGGCCGCCTTGGTGATCCTGGCGCACTCGTGGGTCTCGGCGCCGCACTTCTGCAGGGCGCCCACCATGGCCTTCGCGCGGCCGCCGCCACTGTGCAGGACGACCAGGGAGACCCCCTCGGGCGGTTCGGTCGCCGCATCGAGGATCAGCGCGACGGCGTCCTTGCCGGCCTCCGCGGCGGATTCGAGGACGACCACCCGGTCCTCGGCGAACAGCGACGGGCTCAGCAGCTCGGCGAGTTCGGCCGCGCCGGCGTCCCCGGCGCGCAGCCGCGAGACGGGCAGCTCGGACCCCGCACCCGTCCGCGCCCGGACGTCACCGACGATCCGCGCGACGGCGCGTTCGACGAGGAGGTCTTCGTCACCGAGCACGAGATGCAGCTGCGGGTTGCTCACGGATCGATCGTGCCACGACGGCCGGACATCACCGCCGGGGCCCCGGGCCGGCGTCCACGCCACAGTCGCGGCAGGCACCGGGCGGCGACGAGCCCGCCCCCGACGGCGACTGCTCCGCCCACGCCTCCGGGCACGGGCACCTCGGCCAGGGGCAGGTCGGCCGCGCGGTCCGCCACCTCGAGGATCCACCACAGCATGGGTGCGGTGCCGCGGGCGAGCAGCTCCGCCGCCGTCGGCGACGCCGTGGAGACCACCGCGACGGTGGTACCGAGCACGGTCAACGGCGGAAGTACCGGCGCGACCAGGATGTTGGCCGCGACCGCCACGACGCTGACGGTGCCGGACAGTGCGGCGACGATCGGGGCGGTCACGACGAACGCGGCCGCCGAGACGGCGCACACCTCCGCCGCCGAGCGGGGCCAGCCGCGGGCCCGCAGCCGGGTCACCCAGGCCGGCGCCACCAGCACCAGCCCGGCGGTGGCCGCGACCGACAGGGCGAACCCGACGTCCGTCGCGAGTTCCGGTGCGGCGACGAGCAGGGCGCCGACCGCGCCCGCGAGGGCCGGCAGGCCGTGCCGGCGCCGGCCCGTCACCAGAGCGAGCAACCCGATCGCTCCCATCGCGGCGGCGCGCAGCACGCTCGGCGACGGGCGCACGACGACGACGAACGCCACCAGCGCGACCGCCGCGAGCGCCGTGCCGGTGCGGGGGCCGAGGCCGAGGCCCCGCACGGCGAGGAGCACCGCGCCGAGGACGATGCTGACGTTGGCCCCGGACACCGCGGTCAGGTGGGTCAGTCCCGCCACCCGGAAGCTCTCCCGGACGTCGTCGGACAGCCGTGAGGTGTCGCCGACGACGAGGCCCGGCAAGAGCCCGGCCGCAGCGGGCGGGAGCACCGCTCCGGACGCCGAGGCGAGCCGCTCGCGGATCCGTCCCGCCCACTGCTGCACCTGCGAGGGGGCCTGCACCGATCGGGGCGGGCCGTCGACACGGACCACGGCCACCGTCAGATCCGCGCCGTCCGGTTCGGCGAGCCGTCCGCGCAGGGTGATCCGCTGGCCCGGCAGCAGCTCCGCCCACTCGTCGACAGGGGCGAACACCACGACGGCGCCGCCGCCCGAGTACCGGTCGGGTCCCAGCTCGGCGCGGTGCAACGTTGCCGGCACCAGCACCTGGTCCCCACCGAACGCACTGTCTCCCAATCTTTTCGGGTCCTCCGTCGGTTCGACCACCAGGGTGGCCCAGCCGGCGCGCGCGGCCGCGGCGGCGAGCGGATGCGTCTCGGCCGCCCACACCCGCAGTGCGACCGCCGCCGAGAATCCGGCAGCGACGACGAGAGCGGCGAGCAGCGGCCGGGCCGCGGCACGAAGCCGTCGTCGCCGTGCCACGACGACCGTGGCCACCGCGCACACGGCGGCCGTCGCCGCGATCCCGAACGAGACCCGCCAGCCGGCGTGCAACCCGAGCGCGGTTGCGGCCCACGCCGCGACCGCGCCCGGCACCAGTCGCGCGTCGTCGCGGTCGGGCGCGGTCACACCACGACCAGCGTCCGCAGGCGTGCCAGCCGAGCGGGACCGATCCCGTCGACCTCGGCGAGCTGTTCGACGTCGGTGAACGGCCCGTTGTCCCGGCGCCACGCGACGATCGCGGCCGCGGTGACGGGACCGACGCCGGGCAGCGCATCGAGCGTCGCCTCGTCGGCGGTATTGAGGTTCACCGGCCCCGCCCCGGGGGGTGCGCCGGGCTCCCCGACCCCACCCTCGCCGCCGGAGCCGGACACCCCGCTCGCCGGCGGAACCGGCGGCGACGCACCCACCACGACCTGGTCTCCGTCCGCGAGCCGCTGCGCCAGATTCAGGGTGGTCAGGTCCGCACCGTCGAGGGTGCCGCCCGCGGCGGCGAGGGCGTCGGCGACCCGCGCGCCGGGCGCGACCCGCACCAGGCCGGGCTTGCCCACCAGGCCCACCACGCTGACCACCACCTCGTCCGGCGCCGTGTCCTGCCGGGACGCAACGGGGTCGGCCGCCGGTGCCGCAACCTCCACCGCCGGCAGCGGCGGTACCGGCTCCGCGACGGGACGATCGCCCCAGACCACGACGAGTGTGGCCAGCACCGCCACGACACCGACCGCGGCGAGGGCCCCGGCCCCACCCCGGCCGGTCTGCCAGCGCGCCGCGCGCAACCGCTCGAGCGGACCCGGCGGCTCGACGGTGCCGGCCGGGTCGTACCACGGGTGCGGGTCGTCGTCCGCCTGGTGCGGGATCGTCGGCGCCGCCGATGCCCGATCGCCGGCGGACCGGGCGATCGCGTCGAGCCGGCTGCGCACGAGATCGTGCTCGTCGCTGCTGCCCATGGCGCGACGCTAACCGGATCCGGCCGCCGTCCACGCGGCCGCCGAAGCGATCCGGCGAATCTGTGGATGAATCGTGTGCCTGTGGACAACCCCTACGCGCGGGAGACGACCACCCCGACGGCGCCGGGACCGACGTGTGCGCCGAGAACCGCGTCGAGTTCGGACACCGACAGCGCGGTGCCGGCGGGCAGCCGCTCGGCGAGCTGTGCGACGAGCTGTTCGGCGCGTTCGGGGGCCTCGCGGTGGTGGACGGCCACCGCGGTCACCGGGTCCGCGGTGTCGACGACGCCGTCGACCAGCTTCGCCATCGCCTTGGTCATGGTGCGGGTCTTCTCCCGCAGCACCAGCCGGCCGTCGACGAGGTGGAGCACCGGCTTCATCGCCAGAGCGGTGCCCAGCAGGGCCGTGGCGGTGCCGATGCGGCCGCCACGGCGCAGATGGTCGAGCCGGTCGACCACCAGCAGGGTCCGGCTGCGGGCGGCGACCTCCACAGCCCGTTCGTAGACGGCCCGCACGCTCGCACCGGACCGGGCCAGCTCCGCCCCCGCCAGGGCAGCGAATCCCAAACCCATTGCGGTGGTTCGACTGTCGACCAGCTGTACCCGGTCACCGAGGGCGTCGGCGGCGTAGCGGGCGGCCGACCAGGTACCCGACAGCTCACGGGACAGGTGCACGGCGACCACGCCGTCGCCACCGCTGTCCGACAGCGCCTCGGCGTACGCCTCCGTCAGTTCGGCCGGGGAGGGACCGGAGGTGGTGACGCCGGACAGGTCGGCGGGCAGATCGTCCACGCCCTCGCGCAATTCGACACCGTCGACGATCACGTGCAGCGGCACGACACGGATGTCGTACCGCTCCACCATTTCCGGGTCGAGACAGCACGACGAGTCGGTCACCACTACTACAGACACGCCGCCTACCGTATGTCCTCCGCGGCGGCGCGCGCATCCCGGCGCACCATCCGTACCGCCTCGAGAACCGCGGCGGCCACCTCGCTGTGCCCGTCCCAGCCCCAGTGGATGCCGTCCGGGTTCGCCGCGCCGGAGTGGATGTCCGCGTGCACGGCCTCGCCGAGATCGACCAGGGGAACCGACTTTTCGGACGCCCAGCGGTTGATCGCCCGGGCCGCGGCGGGACGGCCGCGGTGCACGGCGCGGTACTGCTCGCTGCGATGCACCGACGGCAGCGTGCCGATCACGGGCAGGTCCGGCCGCATGTACGCCAGCGACGCGCGGATGGTTTCGAGGTAGTCCACGCTGACCCGGGGCGGCAGGGCCACCGGCCAGCCGAGGGGCGAGAGCCGGGGCTGCAGCCATCCGTAGGTCTCCCGCACGACGCGGCGCAGGCGCGGCGGCCGCACGTAGCGCAGGGTCTCCCGCAGCGCCGTCGGCAGAGGGGACGGCAGGGTGTCCATGCCGCCCACGGCCAGCACGACGGCACCGGCCCGCGGGATCGTCGCCCACACGCGTGGATCCTGCGTCATCGCCCACCACGCGTCGCGTGTCGTCCACCCGATCCGCGCGACGAGTTCGACGTCCCAGTCGAGTTCCCGCGCCACGATGTTCGGCCAGATCCGCGGATGGTCCGCCGGCAGTCCGCCCTTCGGACCGTAGTAGCTGAGCGAGTCACCGATCACGAGCAGCGTCGGCCGCTGCGGCCCGGCCACCGGCCGTGGGTCAGAGGACGTCATCGGCCGCCACCGTAGCCGTCGCGTTCCACACGTCGAGCCGCCACGCGGGCTGGTCCCCGTATCCGCTGAGCTGGACCCAGCCGGTGTTGCCGAGTCCGCCGAGGACCGGCCACCGGTCGACCGGGAGATCGAGCAGTGCGGCGGTCAGTGCCGCGATCAGTCCGCCGTGCGCGACGACGATGATCGGCCGCTGCACCCACTGCTCGTGTTTGTCGAGCAGTTCCTGGATCACCGGGGCGCTGCGCCGGGCCACGTCGACCCGGCTCTCCCCCTCGGGAGGCGCCCAGGTGGCGTCGGCCCGCCACGCTGCCCGCGCCCCCGGGGACACCGAGTCCACGTCGTGGTGGGTCAGGCCCTGCCACCGGCCGAGGTGGGTCTCGCGCAGCCGCGGATCGATCGCCACCGGCAGGCCGGCCTGGTCACCGAGTTCGACGGCGGTGTCGTAGGCGCGCCGCAGATCGGAGGAGACGATCGCCACGGGCCGGTGCTCGACGAGGATCCGGGCGGCGGCCACGGCCTGACGCCGCCCCAGCTCGGACAGCTCGGTATCGAGCTGCCCCTGCATCCGGCTGGTGGCGTTGTACTCGGTCTGCCCGTGACGCACCAGGATCAGGCGCCGGACCGGTACCCGATGGGTCACCGGTCGCCCGGCGTGTCGTCCGCGGTGGGCGTGGCGTCGTCGGCCGCGGGCGACCCCGCGCCGGTGTCGTCGGCCGCGGGCGACCCCGCGCCGGTGTCGTCGGCCGCGGGCGACCCCGCGCCGGTGTCGTCGGCCGCGGGCGACCCCGCGCCGGTGTCGTCGGCCGGCGCGGGAGCGCCGATGCCGTCGACGGTGATCACCGGGCAGTCCTTCCACAGCCGGTCGAGTGCGTAGAAGTTGCGTTCGTCGTCGTGCTGGATGTGTACCACCACGTCGACGTAGTCCAGCAGCGTCCAGCGACCCTCGCGGGTGCCCTCGCGCCGCACGGGCTTGTGGCCTGCCAGCCGCAGCTTCTCCTCGACGTTGTCGACGATGGCGTTGACCTGACGCTCGTTGGCCGCGGAGGCGATCACGAAGCAGTCGGTGATGACCAGTTGCTCGGACACGTCCAGCACCACGACATCGGTGGCCAGTTTCTCGTCGGCCGCGCGGGCCGCGATGCGTGCCATCTCGATGGCTTCTGCAGTTGCCGTCACTGCGTGGTCTTCCTCTCGGGGTGGGGGTGGGACTCGGGGTGGGGGTGGGACTCGGCGTGGGGATATGACACGGTCGCCGCCCCGTCGAGGCGCCGCGAGTTCGCGGGCCGGTACAGGTTGCGCTTGGTGATGTACTGCACCACCCCGTCCGGCACCAGGTACCAGATGGGCCTGTGGTCACGCACCCGCGTCCGGCAGTCGGTCGAGGAGATCGCCAGCGCGGGGATCTCGACGAGACCGACGGTGTCGGCGGGCAGCTTCTCGAGGTGTTCGGCGAGATGCTCGACGTGCAGGTCGTAGCCCGGACGCGACACTCCCACGAACCGGGCCAGCTCGAACAATTCGGTCCAGTTCTGCCACGACAGGATCGAGGCGATCGCGTCGGCGCCGGTGATGAAGTACAGCTGGGCGTCGGGCATCAGCGAACGCAGGTCGCGCAGCGTGTCGACAGTGTAGGTGGCCTTGTCCCGCTCGATGTCGACCCGGCTGACGGAGAACCGCGGATTCGAGGCGGTCGCGATGACCGTCATCAGATAGCGGTCCTCGGCCGTGCTGACCTCGCTCCCCGACTTCTGCCACGGCTGTCCGGTGGGCACGAACACGACCTCGTCGAGGTCGTACCGGTCGGCCACCTCGCTGGCTGCGACGAGGTGCCCGTGGTGGATGGGGTCGAAGGTGCCGCCCATGACACCGACGCGACGTCGTGTGTCACCGACGCCGTGTCGTGTGTCACCGTCGCGACGTCGCGGCGCCGGATTCGGGGCGGATGGCTCATGCACGATTGTCCAGCTTACGGGTTCACACCGGCAGCAGGCCCGCCACCACCTGCGCGAGCTGCTGCGCGGACCGGCACTCGTGCATCGTGATCACCTCGCCGTACGCCTTCGCCGCCGAATCTCCGGTTCCCCATTGGCCGCGGGGTTCCGGGTTGAGCCAGTGGGCGTGCCGGGCGACGGCCACCAGGTGCTCGAGGGCGCCGAGGTTGGGATCGCGGTAGTTGGTCCGCGCGTCGCCGAGCACGAGCAGGGAGCTGCGGCTGGTGAGGCTGTGCGCGTACCGCTCGGTGAACACGCCCAGCGCGTGACCGTAGTCGGAGTGGCCGTCGTAGGCGATCAGCTCGGCCTCGCGCAGCATCCGCGACATGGCGGCCCCGAGGTCGGCGCCGGCGGAGAAGTGGTGGGTGACCTCGTCGGTGCTGTCGATGAACGCGAACACCCGGACGCGGGAGAACTGCTCGCGCAGGGCATGCACGAGCAGCAGGGTGAAGTGGGAGAAGCCGGCGACCGACCCGGAGACGTCGCAGAGCACCACCAGCTCCGGACGGGCCGGGCGCGGCTTGCGGTTGACCAGGTCGATGGGCACCCCGCCGGTGGACATCGACTTGCGCAGCGTCCGGCGCAGGTCGATCGCTCCCGCACGGGCCCGCCGCCGGCGCGCGGCGAGCCGGCTCGCCAGCAGCCGCGCCAGCGGGGTGACGCTGCGGCGCAGCGCGGTGAGCTCGGCGTCGGTGGCACGCAGGAAGTCGACCTCCTCGGCGAGCTTGGGCACCCCGTAGGTGGCGACGCGGTCGCGTCCGACCTGTTCGGCGGTGCGGCGACGCGTCTCGCGCTCGACCATGGCCCGGAAATCCGCCACTCGGCGCGCCGCCGTGCGGCGCGCCACCTCGGTGGCGTACTCGGTGTCCTGAGCCCGCTCCTCCGGGCCGGCGTTGCCGAGCAGGCCCTCGAGGATCTTCGAGACCAGCGTTTCGGGCGACACCTGGCGCAGCGCCTGGTACGCCGAGAACGACGGTCCGTTGCCCGAGGTGTACTGCCCCAGCTCCTCGACGATCTGCGCGGTCAGCAGCTCGACGAGCTCGACCGCGTCGGCGGAGTCGTCGGCGAGTATCTCGGCGATCAGATCCCGCAGCGCCTCGAAGTCGATCTCGCCGTCCGGGGTGCGCGGCAGCGCCGGATCGATCCCGCCGGCCTCGCGGCGGCCGACCGCTGCCGGGAACCACAGGTCGAACAGGGCATCGAAGGTCGGGCGGTGGGTGGGCCGGCGCAGCAGCGCGCACGCCAGCCCCTCGCGGAGGGCGTCCCGGTCGAGCAGGTCGAGCACCGACATGACCCGGCCGGCATCGACGGTCTCGGACGGTCCTACGGGAATGCCGCGGCGGCGCAGTGCCTCGACGAACCCGACCAGGTGGCCGGGCAGGCCGTGCGGCGCCGCCGGCCCCTGGTCCCGCACCGGCGGGCGTGCCCCGGCCATGTCAGTTCAACCGCAGCTCGGCCGCGGCCCGCAGCTGATCGGACTGGTGTTTGAGGATCACCCCGAGCGTGGCCCGCACGGCGGCGTCGTCGAGGGTGTCGAGGCCCAGGGCGAGCAGCGTGCGGCCCCAGTCGATCGTCTCCGCCACCGACGGCAGCTTCTTGAGCTGCATGCCGCGCAGCACCCGGACCGTGCGCACGAGCTGCTCGGCGACCGTCTCGGGCAGCTCCGGTACCCGGCTCGCCAGGATGCGGCGCTCGAGGTCGGCGTCGGGGAAGTCGAGGTGCAGGAACAGGCAGCGTCGCTTGAGTGCCTCGGACAGCTCCCGCGTCGCGTTCGAGGTGAGCACCGTGAAGGGCTTGCGGGTGGCGCTGATGGTGCCGAGCTCGGGCACGGTCACCGCGAAATCGCTGAGCACCTCGAGCAGCAGACCCTCGATCTCCACGTCCGCCTTGTCGACCTCGTCGACCAGGAGCACCGTCGGATCCTCCCGGCGGATGGCGGTCAGCAGCGGGCGCGGCAGGAGGAACTCCTCGGAGAACACGTCCTGCTTCGTCGCGTCCCAGGAATGGTCGGTGCCGGCCTGGATCCGCAGGATCTGCTTGGCGTGGTTCCACTCGTACAGCGCCCGCGACTCGTCGACACCCTCGTAGCACTGCAGCCGCACCAGCTCGGCGCCGGAGGTCTGCGCCACCGCCCGGGCGAGCTCGGTCTTGCCCACCCCGGCGGGGCCCTCGATGAGCAGCGGCTTGCCGAGGCGGTCGGCAAGGAACACCGCGGTGGCCGTGGCCTTGTCGGCGAGGTATCCGGTCTCGGCGAGGCGGTCGATCACCTCGTCGACGTCGGCGAAGATCGGCGGGGTGGTCGGCAGCGCACGGTCCACGCTGTGTCCTTTCGTCGGGGCCGGCCCTGTCGGGTCCGGGTCTCGTCCGGTCCGGTCTCGTCGAGCGCTGTCGCGAACCCTCAGGCCGGCCGGGTGTGGCCGTCGCCCCACACCACCCACTTGGTGGAGGTGAGTTCCGGCAGTCCCATCGGGCCGCGGGCATGCAGCTTCTGGGTGGAGATGCCGATCTCGGCACCGAACCCGAACTGCTCGCCGTCGGTGAACGCCGTCGAGGCGTTGACCATAACGGCTGCGGCGTCGACCCGCGCGGAGAACTCCCGGGCGGCCGCGAGGTCGGAGGTGACGATGGCCTCGGTGTGGCCGGTGCCGTACCGGTCGATGTGCGCGACGGCCGCGTCGAGGTCGTCGACGACGGCGAGCGCGATGTCGAGGCTCAGGTACTCCTCCGCCCAGTCGGCCTCGGTGGCCGGCTCGAGGCCGGGCAGGTCACCGTGCACGGTGACGCTGTGGTTCTGCAGCACCTGCAGCAGCCGGGGTACGGCGGTGTCGGCGACGGCCTTGTCCACCAGAATCGTCTCGGCGGTGTTGCACACGCTGGGCCGGCGGGTCTTGGCGTTGACGACGATCTTCTCGGCCATGTCCAGATCGGCCGACGCGTGCACGTACACGTGGCAGTTGCCCACGCCCGTCTCGATGGTGGGCACGGTGGCGTCGCGGACGACGGCGGAGATCAGGCCGGCACCGCCGCGCGGGATGACGACGTCGACGAGTCCGCGTGCCTGGATGAGGTGCGTGACCGAGGACCGGTCCGCGCTGGGCAGCAGTTGTACGGCGTCCTCCGGCAGCTCCTGCATCGCGAGGGCGCCGCGCAGGGCCTCGACGAGGGCGGCGTTGGAGTGGGCTGCCGACGACGACCCGCGCAGCAGGGCCGCGTTGCCGGACTTGAGGGCCAGGCCGAAGGCGTCGACGGTGACGTTGGGCCGGGCCTCGTACACCATCCCGACGACGCCGAGCGGCACCCGCATCTGCCGGATCTCGAGGCCGTTGGGCAGGGTCGAGCCACGGACCACCTCGCCGATCGGGTCGGGCAGCCCCGCGACCTGCCGCAGCCCCGCCGCGATGCCCTCGACGCGGGCCTGCGTCAGCCGGAGCCGGTCGAGCAGGGACTCCTCGGTGCCCGCCGCGCGGGCGGTCTCGATGTCCTCGGCGTTCGCGGCGAGCACCGCGTCGGACGCGGCGAGCACCGCGTCCGCGGCGGCGTGCAGGGCGGCGTCCTTCTGCGCGGTGGTGAGCAGGGCGAGCCGGCGGGAGGCGACGCGGGCGCGACGGGCCGCGGCGTGCACGGCCTCGCGGGTGTCCCCGGCGCCGGTCGCCCGGACGTCCCCGGAAACGGTTGCAGATGAGTCAGGGGTCACGGCAGTCATGGCCCCCAGACTAGTCCGCGCCCGGGCGGATCAGCGCAGCCCGGTCCCCCCGCGCCAGGGCGGATCAGCGCAGCCCGGTCCCCCGCGCCAGTGCGGTGTCCACCAGCGTGGACAGCAGCGTGCGGTACTCGAGACCGCTGGCCTCCCACATACGCGGGTACATCGAGATCGACGTGAACCCGGGCATGGTGTTGATCTCGTTGATCACGGGCCCGTCCTCCGTGACGAAGAAGTCGACGCGGGACAGGCCCTGGCAGTCGAGGGCGCGGAAGGCGCGGACCGCGAGCTCCCGGATCCGGTCGGAGACGTCGTCGTCGAGCTTGGCGGGCACGTCGAACTCGCACACGTCGTCGAGGTACTTGGTGTCGAAGTCGTAGAACGCCTCGTGATCGCCGGACGGGTCGGGCATCCGGATCTCGGCGACGACACTGGCGCGCACGTCGCCGTCGGGGAACTCGAGCACGCCGCACTCGACCTCGCGACCGACGATCGCGGATTCGACGATCACCTTCGGGTCGTGCCGGCGGGCCTTCTCGATCGCCGCGTCGAGCGCCGCCCAGTCGGCGACACGGCTGATCCCGATGGAGGAGCCGCCGCGGGCGGGCTTGACGAAGACCGGGAGGCCGAGACGCTGTTTCTGCTCCTCGGTGAGGGTCGCGGCGCCGGGGCGCAGCACGATCTGGAATCCGACGGGCAGGCCCTCGGCCGCGAGCAGCTTCTTGGTGAACTCCTTGTCCATCCCGGCGGCGCTGGCGAGCACGCCGGGTCCCACGTACGGAACGCCGGCGAGCTCGAGCAGCCCCTGGATCGTGCCGTCCTCGCCGTAGGCGCCGTGCAGCACCGGGAACACGACGTCGACGGAGGCGAGCACCTTGCCGAACTCGCCCTCGTCGAGGGCGACGATGTCACCGGCCCGAGTGGGGTCGGCGGTGAGCACCAGCGCCGTTCCCTCCGCGTCGACGGTCGGCAGCTCGCGGCCCGCCTTGGCGAGCCGTTCGGGATCCGTGTCGGCGAGCACCCAGGCGCCGTCGGTGGTGATGCCGATCGGGACGGCCTCGTAACGCTGCGGGTCGAGGTGGCGCAGGATGCTGCCCGCCGAAACGCAGGAGACGGAATGTTCGTTGCTGCGGCCGCCGAAGACGACGGCCACCCGGATACGGGGTGTGCTCACGGCACAAACCGTACCGGTGCCGCCGCCCCGGTAGATACCCGAGTCCTGCTCAGCACCGGGAGAGCGCGCGGTCGAGATCGTCGAGCAGGTCGGCGGTGTCCTCGATCCCGCAGGACAATCGCACGAAGCCGGCCGGTACGGGATCGCCCCAGCGGGCGCGCCGGTCGGCGGTGGTGTGGATGCCCCCGAAACTGGTCGCGGCGGTGACGAGCTCGCTCGCCGCGACGAACCGGTGGAACTGCTGTTCGCCGTCGAGCCGGAACGTCACCAGCGGCCCGAACCGGCGCATCTGTGCCGCGGCGACGAGGTGGGCGGGATCGTCGCCCAGACCGGGGTAGCGGACGCCGCGCACGGCGGGATGCTCGCGCAGCATCGACGCCGCGGCGAGCGCGTTGGCGCACTGCCGGTCGAAGCGCAGCCCGGCGGTGCCCAGGCTGCGGTGCGCCAGCCACGTCTCGAACGGGCCGAGGACGGTCCCGGAGAGCAGGCGCTCCCGGTCGAGGGCCGGCACGAGTGCATCGTCGGCGACAGCGAGGTACCCCATCAGCAGATCGCTGTGCCCGCTGAGCGATTTCGTGCCGCTGGCGACGACGATGTCCGCGCCCAGCGCGAGCGGCTGCTGCCCCAGCGGGGTGGCGGTGGTGTTGTCCACCAGCAGCAGGGCGCCGGCCGTCCGGCACAGCGCCGCGGTGGCGCGCAGATCGACGACGTCCAGTCCCGGGTTCGACGGGGTCTCGGCCAGCACGAGCGCGCCCTCGCCGGCGCCGGCGAGGACAGCGCGGAGACTGCCGTCGCCGAACTGGGCGGCGGTGAGTTCGTGGACCGTGATCCCGAGGGGCTCGAGGCGTTCCCGCGCGTATTCGCGCACCTGGTAGTACCCGTCGGCGGGGACGACGACGGTGCCGCCGCCACGGGTCAGCGCCCGCAGCGCGACGGTGACCGCGGACATCCCGGACCCGACGACCCGGGCCGCGGCCGCGCCCTCGAGCGCGGCCAGCGCGGATTCGAGGGCACGCCAACCGGGATTCGAGGCGCGAGCGTAGGTGTCGGTCTCCGTGCCCTCCGCGCCGAGCTGGTAAGGGGCGGCGAGGACCGGACCGGGCTGCAGCGGATACCCTGGAATATGTTCGGCAGCAACCGCTTTCACGCAGCGTGTGGAGTCACCCGGCACGGTCTCACTCCGGCTTGATCCGGCGGCCGAGCAGCAGCCCGATCGCCTCGGGCACCGACATGCCCTCGTAGCAGACGCGGTGCACGGCGTCGGTGAGCGGCATCTCCACGTCGTAACTGGCCGCCAGCGCCCGGACGGAGGTGCACGACTTGACCCCCTCGGCCACCTGGCCGTGCGTGGCCTCCTGGGCGCTTTCGAGTGTCCCTCCCCTGCCCAGTCGCTCCCCGAACGAACGGTTACGCGACAGCGGCGAGGTGCACGTGGCCACGAGGTCGCCGACACCCGCCAGCCCGGCCAGGGTGGTCGGCTTGGCACCGAGGGCAGTTCCCAGCCGGGTGATCTCGGCCAGCCCACGGGTGATGATGGAGGCGATCGTGTTGTCGCCGAGGCCGACACCGGCGGCCATGCCGCACGCGAGCGCGATGACGTTCTTGCACGCGCCGCCGATCTCGCAGCCGATCACGTCGGTGTTCGTGTAGGGCCTGAAATACCCTGTTGCACATGCTCTTTGAATCTCGAGCGCCCGAGTGGAGTCGGAACACGCGATCACCGTGGCGGCGGGCTGCCGATCGGCGATCTCGCGGGCGAGATTCGGCCCGGACAACACCGCGATGCGGTCGTGTTCGGCACCGGTCACCTGGGCGATCACCTGACTCATCCGCATGAGGGTGCCGCCCTCGATGCCTTTCGCCAGGCTCAGCAGGGTCGCGTCGGAACCGATGTCGTCGCGCCACGCCCCGAGATTCGCGCGCAGCGTCTGCGACGGCACCGCGAGGACGAGGAAGTCCACTCCGTCGAGTGCGACGCGGTGATCCGCGGTGGCGCGCAACGTCGAGGGCAACTCGACGCCCGGCAGATAGTCCGGGTTCTCGTGCCGGGCGGCGATCGCCTCGGCCACCTCCGCGCGCCGCGCCCAGATCGTCACGTCCGTTCCGGCCTCCGCCAGTACCTTCGCGAAGGCCGTCCCCCACGACCCCGCACCCAACACCGCAGCCTTGCTCACGCAGTCCCCTTACTCGTGTCCGATCCCGTCCGCAGACCACCGCCGCGACCGCTCCAGTATCGCCCACCGCCGCGCCCGCGACCGTCCTCGTCGCCGACTGGCAGAATCGACGACCATGACCGCCGCGCACGCGCTGATTCCCGTCAAGGCCCTCGGCCTGGCGAAGTCGCGGCTGGCGCACGTCCTCGACCCCGGCACCCGAGCGGCCCTGGTGCTCGCGATGCTCGACGACACCCTCCACGCGGCGCTGGCGGTCGAGGGGCTCGCCGTCACCGTGATCACCACCGACGCCGATGTCGCCGCGCTGGCTCTCCGCGCGGGGGCGCACACGCTCGCCGATCCCCCCGCCGTCGACACGGCCGGCACCGCCGTCGATCCGCTGAATGCGGCGCTCGCCGCCGCGGCCCGGCGGGTGCGGTCCCGCGAGCCCGGCGTGGATCTGGTCGCGCTGCACGCGGACCTGCCGGCCCTGCGGCCCGCCGAACTGTCCGCGGCCCTGACCGCGGCGCGCGAGGTCGGCCGGGCGGTCGTCGTGGACCACACCGGCACCGGCACCTCGGCGCTGCTGCACTGCACGACCGAACCGCTGCACCCGCTGTTCGGTCCGGACTCGGCGCACCGTCACGTGCGGGCGGGAGCCCACCCCCTGGCCGGGGACTGGCCGGGACTGCGGCTCGACGTGGACACCGTCGCCGATCTCGAGGCCGCCACGGCGCAGGGCGTGGGGCCCGCGACGGCCTCGGCTCTGGGGCGGATCGGATGGCCGATGCCCGTTCGTCATCCCGACTTCGGGTGACGTACGTCGACGGATTGTCCGCCGTTCCGAAACTGAGGGATGATCGACGTGTGAAACACGGCGATTCCACGGACCAGCGCATCGACACCGAACCTCCCGGGTTCGCCGGGGCATCCGGCGACGGCGGAGCCGGACTCGACGGCACCACCGCCACCCGTTCGGCCTCGGCGCCGAGCGCCCCGCCCGCAGCCACGATGCTGCAGGCGGTCGCCGACGGCTTGCCGCTGGACCGCTACCTCAACCGGGAACTGAGCTGGCTCGACTTCAACGCGCGGGTGCTCGCGCTGGCCGAGGACACGTCTCTGCCGCTCCTCGAACGCGCCAAGTTCCTTGCGATCTTCGCCTCGAACCTCGACGAGTTCTATATGGTGCGCGTCGCCGGCCTCAAGCGCCGTGCCGAAACCGGCCTGTCGGTCCGCTCCGCCGACGGGCTGTCGCCACGAGCGCAACTCGCGCTCATCGCGCGCAGCACCCAGGAGATCGCGCGCCGGCACGCTCTCGTCTTCCTCGATTCGGTCCTGCCCGCCCTGACCGCCGAAGGCATTTCCATCATCGACTGGGAGGATCTGACCGACGACGAAAAACAGCGCCTGACCGCGTACTTCGTCGAGCAGGTGTTCCCGGTGCTGACGCCCCTCGCGGTCGATCCGGCACACCCGTTCCCGTACATCAGCGGGCTGAGCCTCAACCTCGCTGTCACCGTGAAGGATCTGGAGTCCGCCGGGGAGCACTTCGCGCGGGTGAAGGTGCCGGACAACGTGGATCGCTTCGTCCGGGTCCGCCGGGAAGGCTCCCCGGACGAGATCGACGCGTTCCTGCCTCTCGAGGAACTCATCGCGGCACATCTCGACGTGCTGTTCCCCGGCATGGAAATCGTCGAGCACCACGCCTTCCGGGTCACGCGCAACGCCGACTTCGAGGTCGAGGAGGACCGCGACGAGGATCTCCTCCAGGCGCTCGAGCGGGAACTCGCCCGTCGCCGCTTCGGTTCTCCCGTGCGTCTCGAGGTCGCCGACGACATGACCGAGCACATGCTCGAACTGCTGCTGCGCGAGCTCGACGTCGATCCCGCCGACGTGGTGCAGCTGCCGGGACTGCTGGACCTGTCGAGCCTGTGGCAGGTGCACGGCGTGGACCGCCCCGACCTGAAGGACCGGCCGTTCGTGCCGGCCACGCACCCCGCGTTCGGCGAACGCGAGACCCCCAAGAGCGTGTTCTCGACGCTGCGCGAGGGCGACGTGCTGGTGCACCACCCCTACGACTCCTTCTCCACCAGCGTGCAACGGTTCATCGAGCAGGCCGCAGCCGACAGCCAGGTGCTCGCGATCAAGCAGACCCTCTACCGCACCTCCGGCGACTCCCCCATCGTCAACGCACTGATCGCCGCGGCGGAGGCCGGCAAGCAGGTGGTGGCGCTGGTGGAGATCAAGGCCCGCTTCGACGAGCAGGCGAACATCAAGTGGGCCCGCAAGCTCGAACAGGCCGGCGTGCACGTGGTGTACGGCCTGGTGGGACTGAAGACCCACTGCAAGACGTGCCTCGTGGTCCGCCGGGAGGGCTCGCTCATCCGCCGCTACTGCCACATCGGTACCGGCAACTACAACCCGAAGACCGCCCGGCTCTACGAGGACGTCGGCCTGCTCACCGCCGCCCCGGAGATCGGCGCGGACCTGACCGATCTGTTCAACACGCTCACCGGTTACTCGCGGATGGCGAAGTACCGCAACCTGCTCGTGGCCCCGCACGGCGTGCGGGCGGGCATCATCGAACGGATCGACGCCGAGATCGAGCACCACGCGGCCGGTCGCGACGCCCGGATCCGCCTGAAGGCCAATGCGCTGGTCGACGAGCAGGTCATCGACGCGCTGTACCGCGCCTCCTGCGCGGGGGTGCCGGTGGAGATCGTCGTGCGCGGCATCTGCGCGCTCAAGCCCGGAGTACCCGGACTGAGCGAGAACATCACGGTGCGGTCCATCCTCGGGCGGTTCCTGGAGCACTCGCGCGTCCTGCATTTCCGGGCAGCCGACGAGATCTGGATCGGCAGCGCCGACATGATGCATCGCAACCTCGATCGCCGGGTGGAGGTGATGGCACAGGTGAAGGATCCCCGGCTGGCGGCGCAACTCGACTCGATCTTCGAGTCGGCGCTCGACCCGGCCACCCGGTGCTGGACGTTGCGGGCCGACGGAACCTGGCTCGCGTCGCCGGCTCCCGGAACCGCGGCCCGTGACCATCAAGAAGAGCTCATGCGTAGCCGTAGCTCCTGATCGGAAGGATGTCGGTGTCCCCCGTTTCCGACAACGCAATGCGAGCCAACATCTTCGCCGCCGGGGCTGTCCTCTGGCGACGGAATCCGACCGACCGGAACCGTTTCGATGTGGCGGTCGTGCACCGGCCGCGTTACGACGACTGGTCCTTCCCCAAGGGCAAGCTCGATCCCGGCGAGACCCCGATCGTCGCCGCCCTGCGCGAGATCGAGGAGGAGACCGGGATTTCGGCGCGTCTCGGCCGGTATCTCGGCAAGGTCACCTACCCGGTGCCGGGTCACCGCAAGCTCAAGCGGGTGGACTACTGGGCCGCCGAGAAGCGCAGCGGGGAGTTCACCCCCAACGACGAGGTCGACGAGCTGCGCTGGCTCGCACCCGACGACGCCTTCGCGGCCCTGTCGTACCCGATGGACCACACGGTGCTGCGCCGCTTCCAGGCCCTGCCGCCGGACACGGCGACGGTGCTGATCGTGCGGCATGCCAAGGCCGGCAGCCGCAGGAATCACCGGGGCGACGATCGGGACCGGCCGCTCGACGCGGCGGGCCGTGCCCAGGCCCAGGCCCTCGTTCCGCAACTGCTCGCGTTCGGCGCCGACAGCGTGGTCGCCGCGGACCGGGCACGCTGCGTGCAGACGGTGCAACCGCTCGCGGACCGGCTCGGGATCGACGTTGCCGTCGAACCCTCCCTCACGGAGGAGGAGTACAGCGCCGACCCGCAACTCGGGCGCAAGCGGGTGCTCGACCTCGCCCAGCGCGGCGGGGTGCCGGTGATCTGCAGCCAGGGCAAGGTGATCCCGGACCTTGTGCAATGGTGGGCCGAGCACGACGGGATCACCGCGCCGAACACGCGTAACCGCAAGGGCAGCACGTGGGTGCTGTCGCTCGCCGGCGACCGGCTCGTCGCGGTGGACCACATCGACAGCCCGCTGCCCGCCGGGCCCGCCTGAACGCGCTTCGGCGGCCATCGAGGTTCCCCCCGATGGCCGCCGAACGGACGGTATCCGGTTGGCAGCCCTAGTTCTCGGCAGCCCTACTCCCAGCAGCCCTACTTCTTGGCTGCAGCCTTCCGGGCCGGCGCCTTCTTGGCCGCGGTGGTCTTCTTGGCCGGAGCCTTGGCCGCGGTGGTCTTCTTCGCCGCGGTGGTCTTCTTGGCCGCGGTGGTCTTGGCCGGAGCCTTGGCCGCGGTGGTCTTCTTCGCCGCGGTGGTCTTCTTGGCCGCGGTGGTCTTGGCCGGAGCCTTGGCCGCCGTGGTCTTCTTCGCCGCCGTGGTCTTCTTGGCCGCGGTGGTCTTGGCCGGAGCCTTGGCCGCCGTGGTCTTCTTCGCCGCGGTGGTCTTGGCCGGAGCCTTGGCCGCCGTGGTCGCCTTCTTCGCCGGAGCTGCCTTGGCGGCAGTCTTCTTCGCCGCCGCGGTCTTCTTGGCCGCGGTCTTCTTCGCGGCCGCGGTCTTCTTCGCCGCGGCAGCCGCGCCCCGCTTGACGGCCGGACCGGTCGCGGGGAGCTTCTGGCTGCCGGCGATGACCGCCTTGAACTGCGCGCCGGGGCGGAACGCCGGCACCGACGTCGGCTTGACCTTCACGGTCTCACCCGTGCGCGGGTTGCGCGCGACCCGCGCCGCGCGGCGGCGCTGCTCGAAGACGCCGAAGCCGGTGATCGTGACGCTCTTACCCGAGTGCACTGCGCGCACGATCGCGTCGACCATGTGCTCCACGGCCGCCGTTGCAGTGCGCCTGTCCGAACCGAGTTTTTCGGTCAGAACATCGATCAGCTCTGCCTTGTTCATTGCATTCCTCCGCACATAACGGTCCACCGTCAGACCGACTCGAGTCCACGGTAGACCCGCAAACGGGCAAGAGTCTATGTGCCACGCCAATTCTCATGCAAATTACAGGCGGGCCGGATCCGAACGTGTCGTCGGATCCGGCCCGCCCAGGCCCGATTCGGGGCCGGATCAGGGCGCCGGGAGGGTCCGCGGTTTCCAAGACGGCCTTGCGTTTTCGAACTCGGAAATCGCCTCTACCTGCCGTAACGTGAGCCCGATGTCGTCGAGACCCTCCAGCAGACGCCACCGGGTGTAGTCGTCAATGCTGAACGGCACCACGGTGGTTCCGGCGGTCACGGTGCGATGCTCGAGGTCGACCTCCAGCTCCAGTCCCGGCTGTTGTTCGATGAGTTTCCAGAGCAATTCGACGTCCGGCTGCTCGACCTGAGCGGCCAGCAGTCCGGCCTTTCCGGAGTTGCCCCGGAAGATGTCGGCGAAGCGGGACGAGATCACGACGCGGAAGCCGTAATCGGACAGCGCCCACACGGCGTGCTCGCGGGAGGACCCGGTGCCGAAATCCGGCCCGGCCACGAGGACACTGCCCCGGTCGAACGGCGGAGTGTTCAGTACGAAGGCCGGATCCGTGCGCCAGGCGGCAAACAGCCCGTCCTCGAATCCGCTTCGAGTGACCCGCTTCAGATACACCGCGGGGATGATCTGGTCAGTGTCGACGTTCGACCGGCGCAGCGGAACGCCGATGCCCTTGTGAGTGGTGAAGGCTTCCATCGAAATTCTCCTTCGGTTCCGTGACCTAGTCCAGATCCGCCGGAGCGGAGAGAGTGCCGCGCACCGCGGTCGCCGCGGCGACCTCAGGCGAGACGAGGTGGGTGCGCCCGCCCTTGCCCTGGCGGCCTTCGAAGTTCCGGTTCGAGGTCGATGCACAGCGCTCGCCCGGCGCCAGCTGATCCGGATTCATGCCCAGGCACATCGAGCAGCCGGCCTGGCGCCATTCCGCGCCCGCGGCCGTGAAGACCTCACCGAGACCTTCGGCTTCGGCTTGGGCACGAACGCGCATCGATCCGGGTACGACGAGCATACGAACGCCGTCGGCGACCTTGCGGCCCTGGAGAACTTCCGCAACGGCGCGCAGATCCTCGATCCGGCCGTTGGTGCACGAGCCGACGAAGACGGTGTCGACCGGCACCTCACGCAGCGGGGTTCCGGGCTCGAGTCCCATGTACCGCAGCGCCTTCTCGGCCGCGAGGCGCTCACCCTCGTCCGCCATCGCCTCCGGGTCGGGCACCGACGCGCCGAGGGGCGCGCCCTGGCCGGGGTTGGTGCCCCACGTGACGAAGGGCGTCAGGGACGAGCCGTCGATGTGGACCTCGGCGTCGAAAACCGCGTCCTCGTCGGTCTTCAACTGCTCCCACGCGGCCACCGCGGCGTCCCAGTCCGCGCCCTGGGGGGCGTGCGGGCGGCCCTTCAGGAACTCGTAGGTGATCTCGTCGGGCGCGATCATCCCGGCCCGGGCGCCCGCCTCGATGGACATGTTGCAGATGGTCATCCGTGCTTCCATCGACAGCTTCCGGATCGCCTCGCCGCGGTACTCGAGCACGTAGCCCTGGCCGCCGCCGGTGCCGATCCGGGCGATGACGGCGAGGATCAGATCCTTGCTCGTGACGCCGGGCGGCAGTGCGCCGGCGACGGTGATCGCCATGGTCTTGAACGGGCGCAGCGACAGTGTCTGGGTTGCCAGCACGTGCTCGACCTCGCTCGTGCCGATGCCCATCGCCAGGGCACCGAAGGCGCCGTGGGTGGAGGTGTGGCTGTCGCCGCACACCACCGTCATGCCCGGCTGCGTCAGGCCGAGCTGCGGTCCGACGACGTGGACGATGCCCTGTTCGACGTCACCCATCGGATGCAGCCGGATGCCGAACTCCTCGCAGTTGCGGCGCAGCGTCTCGACCTGGGTGCGCGAGACGGGGTCGGCGATGGGCTTGTCGATGTCGACCGTGGGCACGTTGTGGTCCTCGGTCGCGATGGTGAGGTCCGGCCGCCGCACGGGCCGATCCGCCAACCGCAGACCGTCGAACGCCTGCGGGCTCGTGACCTCGTGCACGAGATGCAGATCGATGTAGATCAGGTCCGGCTGTCGCGCCGCGCCCTCTCCCGTACCGCGCACGACCACGTGCTGGTCCCACACCTTCTCCGCCAGAGTCTTTCCAGCCATCTTCTCCACCTGTCGTACGTGACGAACGCGGATCCCGTTCTCGGGGCTGTCCCGGGCCGCGAATGCTGTCGTCCCCGCCCGGTTCCGCGTGGGTTATGCTTCCCATTATGCGAGACGGAGGTATCGACCTATGAGACAGCATAGCGGGATCGGAGTGCTGGACAAAGCGATGGCCGTCCTCCATGCAGTGGCGGAGCAGCCCTGCACTCTCACCGAACTGTGCGCCCGCACCGGACTTCCCCGCGCCACCGCCCACCGGCTCGCGGTCGGGCTCGAGGTGCACCGGCTGCTCGCCCGCGACGGTGACGGCCAGTGGCGGCCGGGTCCCGGTCTGGCCGAACTGTCGGCAGGCGCGGGCGACGCACTCGTCGACGCCGCCTCGCTCGTGCTGCCGCGCCTGCGCGAGATCACCGGCGAGAGCGTGCAGTTGTATCGACGGGAGGGCACCCACCGGGTGTGCGTCGCGGCCCTCGAACCCCCGACGGGCCTGCGCGACACCGTCCTCGTGGGGGCCCGGCTGCCGATGACCGCCGGGTCCGGAGCCAGGGTCCTGCTCGCCTGGGCCGACGCCGCGACGCAGCGGGCGATCCTGCCGGAGGCCGCATTCGGCGAGCGGGTCCTCGCCGAAGTCCGGCGCCGGGGCTGGGCGCAGAGCGTCGCCGAACGCGAACCCGGGGTCGCCTCGGTGGCCGCCCCCGTGCGCGATGCATCCGGGGCCGTCGTGGCCGCGATCTCCGTCTCGGGACCCGTCGACCGCATGGGCCGCCGGCCCGGGGCGCGCTGGGCCGCGGACCTGCTGGCGGCCGCCGACGCGCTGCAGAAGCGACTGCAGTAGCCCGTCCACCCGCCGGCTCCTGTGCGACAGTGCACGGATGGGAACCAACCAGCGCACACAGATCACGATGACCGACGCCGAGATCGGCGACTTTCTCGAACGCAGCCGCGTCGCGACGATGGCGACGATCGGCCCCGGCGGCCTCCCGCACCTCGTCGCGATGTGGTACGCGGTGCTGGACGGCGAGATCTGGTTCGAGACGAAGCTGAAATCGCAGAAGGCGGTCAATCTGCGGCGCGACAACCGGATCAGCGCCTTGGTCGAGGACGGCCACACCTACGACACCCTGCGCGGCGTCTCGCTCGAGGGGCATGCCGAGGTGGTCGAGGATCGAGAGGTGCTGTTCGAGGTGTGCCGCAGCGTGTGGGAACGCTACACCGGCCCCTACACCGCGGAGTTGCGGCCCGCGGTCGAGCAGATGATGCACAAGCGCGTCGCGGTGCGGGTCGTCGCGGACCGGACCCGGTCCTGGGACCACCGCAAGCTCGGGATGCCGGCGATGCCGATCGGCGGCAGCACGGCACCGTACCTGTTCGAGGCCCTGGAAAACCGGGCGACAGACGCCGGGTTGCCGAGTTAGATTCCGGGATGTCCCGGACCGAGCTCCGGGTGAGGGAAGGGAGACAGCGATGAACGACCCGAGCGGGGACCGGATCGCGGAGCAGTTCCGCGCAGCCCTCGAGCGCAAGAATCAGCACGCCCGTCGCGGCTCGGACCATCTCGACGGGAGGGCCAAGGCGCAGGCGCCGCACGGCAGCGCCGACCACCGCCGCAATTTCCGGCGCAAGAGCGGATGACGAGCACAAACAGCGAAGGTCCCTCCGATCCGTGGATCGGAGGGACCTTCGCGTGGTAGCCCCGACGGGATTTGAACCCGCGCTACCGCCTTGAGAGGGCGGCGTCCTAGGCCGCTAGACGACGGGGCCAGGAACTTTCACTGCTCAGAGAAGAACGCCCTTCGAACTCGCGATCGAAGGGCCGTCCGTGGTAGCCCCGACGGGATTTGAACCCGCGCTACCGCCTTGAGAGGGCGGCGTCCTAGGCCGCTAGACGACGGGGCCAGGAACTTTCTTCTCTGTTGCTCCTCCCACCCTGCGGCGGGAAGCTCAGCCAGCTTAACCGGCCGAGGCTCGGTGACAAAATCACCGGGCAGACGCTGGGGTACCAGGACTCGAACCTAGAATGGCTGAACCAGAATCAGCTGTGTTGCCAATTACACCATACCCCAATGGCTTGTTCCGAAGACCTGCCTCGCGGCGCTGCGGCCTCCGTTCCGAACCGAGAAGAAGGTTAGCACCATGGGTGCCCCCAATAACAAATCGCCAGGTCAGAGCGGGTAAATCCACAACCTGCGCGACGCCGGGCCGACCGCGGGGGCGCCGCGGCCGGCCCGGCACCGCTCAGGCGATGCGGGCCCGGGCGGCACGCAGGCGCGTGAGCGAGACGTCCCGGCCGAGCAGTTCCATCGACTCGTACAGGGGCGGGCTGATGTGCGAGCCCGTGAGCGCCACGCGCACCGGCGCGAAGGCCTTGCGGGGCTTGAGGCCGAGCTCGTCGATCAGCGCGGCCTTGAGGGCCTCTTCGAGGGCCGCCGCGCTCCACTCGGCCACACCGTCGGCCGCGGCGATCGTCGCGTCCAGCACGGGCGCGGCGTCGGGGCCGAGGTTCTTGGCCGCGGCCGCCTCGTCGAGCGTGAAGTCGGCCTCGGCCACGTAGAGGAACTTCAGCAGGTCCCACGCGTCCGAGAGCACCACGATGCGGGTCTGGACCAGCTCGGCCGCCACCGCGAACCGGGCGTCGTCGACGTCACCGGTGATGTGCCCGTGCTCCACGAGGAACGCCCTCAGCCGGGCCGCGAAGTCGGCCGGTTCGAGCATGCGGATGTGCTCGGCGTTGATGGCGTCGGCCTTCTTCTGGTCGAACCGGGCCGGATTCGAGTTGACCTTGGCGATGTCGAAGGCGGCGACCATCTCGTCGAGCGAGAAGACGTCACGGTCGTCGGCCAGGCCCCAGCCGAGGAGCGCGAGGTAGTTGAGCAGTCCCTCGGCGATGAAGCCACGGTCGCGGTGGATGAACAGGTTGGACTCGGGGTCGCGCTTGGAGAGCTTCTTGTTGCCCTGCCCCATCACGAACGGCAGGTGGCCGAACTCGGGCGTGAAATCGGTCACGCCGATGCGCTGCAGCGCCTCGTAGAGCGCGAGCTGGCGCGGGGTCGACGAGAGCAGATCCTCGCCGCGCAGCACGTGGGTGATCCGCATCAGGGCATCGTCGACGGGATTGACGAGCGTGTACAGCGGGATGCCGTTGCCGCGGGTGAGGGCGAAGTCGGGCACGGTGCCGGCCTTGAACGTGGTCTCGCCGCGCACCAGGTCGTTCCACGTCAGGTCGTGATCGGGCATGCGCAGCCGCACCACGGGCTTGCGCCCCTCGTCGCGGTACGCCTGCCGCTGCTCCGCGGTCAGATCGCGGTCGTGGTTGTCGTAGCCGAGCTTCGGGTCGCGGCCGGCCGCGCGGTGGCGCGCCTCGACCTCCTCGGGCGTGGAGAACGACTCGTACGCCTCGCCCGCCTCGAGCAGCCTGGCGACGACGTCGAGATGCAGGTCGCGGCGCTGCGACTGCCGGTACGGCTCGTACGGGCCGCCCACCTCGGGACCCTCGTCCCAGTCGAGGCCGAGCCACCGGAGCGCGTCGAGGATCGCCTGGTACGACTCCTCGGTGTCGCGGGCGGCGTCGGTGTCCTCGATGCGGAACACGAAGGTGCCGCCGTGGTGACGGGCGAAAGCCCAGTTGAACAGGGCGGTGCGCACGAGGCCCACGTGCGGGGTTCCGGTCGGGGACGGACAGAAACGAACGCGTACTTCGCTGTTGGTCATGGCTCACTCGGGTCGAGGGATCGAAAAGTCCCCTCCAGGCTAGTCCCGGGCGTGCCGGCCGCGAAGCCGCGGTCCGCCTGCTACCTGCGCTTGGCGGTCACCGGATTCGTCAGCGTGCCGATGCCCTCGACGGTGATCGAGACGGTGTTGCCGTCGACGATCGGCCCGACCCCCTCCGGGGTCCCGGTGAGGATCACGTCGCCCGGCAGCAGCGTCATCACCGCCGAGATCCACTCGATCAGCTTCGGAATGTCGTGCACCATCAACGACGTTCGGCTGCGCTGGCGCGTCTGCCCGTCGACCTCCGCGGTGATCTCGAGATCCGAGGGATCGATGTTCGTCTCGATCCACGGGCCGAGGGGACAGAACGTGTCGTGCCCCTTGGCCCGCGTCCACTGCCCGTCCTGCTGCTGATGGTCGCGCGCGGAGACGTCGTTGGCGACGGTGTAGCCGAGGACGACGTCGAGGGCCTTCGCGGCCGGAACGTCCTTGCAGGGACGGCCGATGACGACGGCGAGCTCCGCCTCGTGGTGGACGAGGCCGCTGCTCGGCGGGAGCACGATCGGCGCCCCCGGGCCGACGATGGAGGTGTTCGGCTTGAGGAAGATCACCGGCTCGTCGGGAACCTCGTTCCCGGATTCGGCCGCATGGGCGGCGTAGTTGCGGCCGACGCAGACCACCTTGCTCGCCAGGATCGGCGCGAGCAGCCGGACGTCGGCGAGCGGCCAGCTGCGGCCGGTGAAGGTCGGGGTGCCGAAGGGGTGTTCGGCGATCTCCTTCGCCGTCGCGGCGTCCCCCTCTCCCTCGATGCTGACGAAGGCGACACCGTCCGGGCTGGCAATTCGACCAAGGCGCATGCCGGGGAGTCTATCCGTGTCGCCGCTGGCGGCCCTGCGGACCACGGGACGCAGGTATAGGCTGCCACCGGGAAGTTCACAATACGGGAATTTTGTTTCAGATAGTGAGATGACATGACGGTTCGGGACATCGGCGCGCGGCGCTGGGTCATCCTGGCGCTCGGCGTGTTCGCGCAGGCGGCCCAGGCGGTCCTCGTCAACGGCGCCGCCTTCCTCATCCCCGCGCTCCACGCGGATCGCGGGCTCACGCTCGCCCAGGCCGGAACACTTTCGGCCGCGCCGATATTCGGGGTCGTGTTCAGCCTCGTCGCGTGGGGTGCCCTGGCCGACCGGTACGGCGAGCGGCGGGTCCTGGCCGCAGGGCTCGCACTGGCTGCGGCGGCCACGGCCGCAGCCGCCGCCAGCGGGACCCTGCCGATGCTCGCGCTCATGCTCGCTCTCGGTGGTGCCGCCGCGGCGAGCGCCAACGCCGCGAGCGGTCGCGTCGTCGTCGGCTGGTTCCCGCCGCACCAGCGTGGTCTCGCCATGGGGATCCGGCAGATGTCGCTGCCGCTCGGCGTCGCCGTCGCCGCGTTGACCATTCCGCCGCTCGCGCGCGACCACGGAATCGGCTCGGCCCTGGCCTTCTCCGCCTCGGTGTGTGCCGTCGCCGCGGTGGCGTGCGCGGTCGGCATCGTCGACCCACCGCGGCCGGAACGCGGCCGGGCCGCAGAGCTCGGCCTGCTCGACAACCCCTACCGTGCCGGGCGGTCGCTGCAACGGATCCACGCCGCGTCGGTGCTGCTGGTGGTGCCCCAGTACGTGGTGTGGACCTACGCGCTGGTGTGGCTGATCTCCGAGCGCGGCTGGACCGAGTCCGCCGCGGGCCTGGTCATCACCGCCGCGCAGTTCCTCGGTGCGCTCGGTCGCGTCGCCGCCGGCGGGTGGTCCGACCGGGTCGGCAGCCGCCTGCGGCCGCTGCGGCTCGTTGCGCTCTCCGTCGTGCTGTCCATGGCAGCGCTCGCGGCCGCCGCGCTCACCGACTCGGCCGTCGCCGTCGCGCTGCTGATCGTGGCATCGGTGACGACGGTGGCCCCGAACGGGCTGGCCTTCACCGCCGTCGCCGAGATCGCGGGACCGTTCTGGGGTGGCCGCGCGCTCGGCATCCAGAACACCGGCCAGTTCGTCGCGGCGGCGTGCGTGGGTCCCGCGTTCGGCGGGCTCATCGCACTGACCGGCTTTCCCGCGGCGTTCGCGCTCGCCGCGCTGATCCCGGCCGCCGCGGTGCCCCTGGTCCCCCGCAAATGAGCCGGTGCGGCCTCCCGGACACCGGGAGGCCGCACCGAGACCGGATCAGAGGGCGGCCGCGATGCGGTCGCCGACCTCCGTGGTCACGATCGGGCCCGTGCCGCGGGCGGCGAGGTCCGCCTCGACCGCACACTCGACCCGGGCCGCCTCGTCCGCCCGGCCGAGGTGGCGCAGCAGCAGGGCGACCGACAGGATCGCCGCGGTCGGGTCGGCGATGCCCTTGCCCGCGATGTCCGGGGCGCTGCCGTGGACCGGCTCGAACATCGACGGGTTGGTGCCGGAGGCATCGATGTTGCCGCTGGCCGCCAGGCCGATGCCCCCGGTGACCGCACCGGCGAGATCGGTGATGATGTCGCCGAACAGGTTGTCGGTCACGATCACGTCGAACCGGCCCGGGTCGTCGACCATGTAGATGGTGGCGGCGTCGATGTGGCAGTAGGCCGTCTCGACCTCCGGGTACTCCGCGCCCACCGTCTCGACCGCACGCGTCCAGATGGCACCGGCGTTGGAGAGCACGTTGGTCTTGTGGATCAGGGTGAGGTGCTTGCGCCGGCTCTGCGCGAGCTCGAAGGCGTAACGCACGACGCGCTCGGCACCGAACCAGGTGTTGACCGAGACCTCGGTGGCGATCTCGTGGGGGGTGCCGACGCGGATGGCGCCGCCGTTGCCGGTGTAGGGGCCCTCGGTGCCCTCCCGCACCACGACGAAGTCGATCTCCGGCTGCGCCGCGAGCGGGGACTTCGCCCCCGGGTACAGCCGCGACGGCCGCAGGTTGACGTGGTGATCGAGCGCGAACCGCATGTTCAGCAGCAGGCCCCGCTCGAGCACGCCCGGGGTGACGGACGGGTCGCCGATGGCGCCGAGCAGGATCGCGTCGTGCGCGCGGATCGCCGCCAGGTCGGCGTCCGGGAGCAGTTCCCCGGTGGCGTTGTACCGCCGGGCACCGAGGTCGTACTCGGTGGTCTCGAGATCGGGGACCAGCGTCCTGAGCACCTTGAGGGCCTCGGCCGTGACCTCGACACCGATGCCGTCACCGGGGATGACCGCAAGCTTCATGGGCACACTCTCTTCCTCTTCGCGACGACGGCCGCGACCGTGCTCGACGATCGCGGCCATCGGATACAGCGGGGGGTGGTTCAGGACAGGTCGACCTGCGCGACGCGGGCGTCGAGCCGCTCCACGATCTGCGCGACCTCGGTGTCGCCGACGACCCGGTCGACCCGCAGGATCACCGTGGCGCCGGGGCCCTCGACGTCCTGGCTCAGTGCCGCCGCCTGGATGTCGATCCCGGCGTTGCCGAGGACCGTGCCGAGGACACCGAGCACGCCCGGGCGATCCTCGTAGTGGACGACGAGGTTGTGGCCCTCGGCGCGCAGGTCGAAGCTGCGGCCGTTGATGTTGACGATCTTCTCGATCTGCTGCAGGCCGGTCAGCGCACCGGTGACGGTGGTGACGAGACCGTCGGCGGCCACGGCGCGGACCTCCACCGCGCTGCGGTGGGTGGAGGCCTCGCTGTGCTTGTCGACCTCGACACTCACGCCGCGCTGCTCGGCGAGGGCCGGGGCGTTGACGAAGGTGACCGGCTCGTCGCTGCTGGCGGAGAACAGGCCGCGCAGCGCGGCGAGGCCGAGGATCTCGACGTTCTCCGCGGAGAGTTCGCCGCTGGCGACGACCTGCACGTTCTGCACCGCCTCCGGCGAGAGGGTGCCGGCGATCAGGCCGAGCTTGCGCACGAGCTCGAGCCACGGTGCGACCTCCTCGCCGACCGGGCCGCCGGAGACGTTCACGGCGTCCGGGACGAACTCACCGGCCAGGGCCAGCAGCACGCTCTTGGCGACGTCGGTTCCGGCGCGGTCCTGGGCCTCGGTCGTGGAGGCGCCGAGGTGCGGGGTGACGACGGTGTTGTCGAGGTCGAACAGCTTCGAGTCCGTGCAGGGTTCGGAGTGGAAGACGTCGAGGCCGGCGGCGCGAACCTTGCCGGAGACGAGGGCGTCGTGGAGGGCGTCCTCGTCGATGAGACCACCGCGGGCGGCGTTGACGATGATGACGCCGTCCTTGGCCCGCGCGAGCCGCTCGGCGTTGATCAGGCCGGCCGTCTCCTTGGTCTTGGGCAGGTGCACGGAGATGAAGTCGGCACGCTCGATCAGCTCGTCGATGTCGACCAGTTCGATCCCGAGCTGGGCGGCACGGGCCGGCGGCAGGTAGGGGTCGTAGGCGATGACGTGGGTCTCGAAGGCGGCGAGGCGCTGCGCGAACAGCTGCCCGATCCGGCCCAGACCGACGACGCCGACGGTCTTGCCCAGGATCTCGGTGCCGTTGAAGCTCGAACGCTTCCAGGTGCGCTCACGCAGGGTGCGATCGGCGGCGGGGATCTGCCGGGCCGTGGCCATCAGCAGCGCCACGGCGTGCTCGGCGGCCGAATGGATGTTGGACGTCGGAGCGTTGACGACCATCACACCGCGCTCGGTGGCGGCCGGGATGTCGACGTTGTCGAGGCCGACGCCGGCGCGACCGACGATCTTCAGCCTCGTGGCGGCGGCGAGGACCTCGGCGTCGACCGTGGTCGCCGAACGGACCAGCAGGGCGTCCGCCTCGGGCACCGCCGCGAGCAGCGCGGGACGGTCCGGACCGTCGACCCAGCGCACCTCGACACCGTCACCGAGCGCATCGACGGTCGACTGCGCCAGCTTGTCGGCGATCAGGACAACGGGACGGCCATTCTGGCTCACGTGCGAACTCCCCTGTGGTTGGTTTGTCTGACGGGTCGTCGACGGCGCCGCACCCCGAGGTGCGCGAATGCAGCCGTGACCGGGCTCAGTTTAGTGCCCGGGCCGTGGCCCCGGGGCCACGGCCCCGGAATGGGTTGCCTACTGGTACGAAACGACCCACGCCCGCGGCGCCACGGCCGCGGTCCGTTCGGACCCGAACGCCGGCGAATCCGAGCCGGGAAGGCCCTCCGGCCGATCCGGTACCTGGTGCCGCCGTCCCGGCGCGAGCCGCATTCCGGGTCCGGAGCGGGACCGTCCGGGTGGCACCTGTGGTCCGGCGAACCTGCGCCCGGGGGAACGTCGCTCGCAGACCACCGACGAGTTCCGTTCGCACGGGCACCGTTTCGCCGGGACCCTGCACCAGGCCGCGGCCCGGCGCGAGTGGACCGCGAGGGCGGAACGCCGTGCCCCGGTTATGCGGGGCCGGGACCCGCGGTGGATCGCCGGTGCCGGAACGCGACGACGGCGGTGCGGACCGTCGGATAGAAGCGGTCCCGGGTGAACCGATCTCCCAGCCCGAACCGCACCAGCCGGTCCTTGATCGGACCCTTCATCGCGGCGAAGGCCAGGTGGATGCCCTTGCCCGCCAGGTACCGGTCCAGGTCGACGAGTTCGTCGACGGCGGTGGTGTCGAGGCCGGTGATCGGTTCCGCGGCGATCACGACCCACTCGACCGGCTCGGGCGATTTCGCGACCAGCGAGCGGACGTAGTCGTCGAAGATCGAGCCGTTGGCGAAGAACAGCGGGGCGTCGAACCGCACGAGCAGCAGGCCCGGGATCCGATGCCCCTCGGGGTGGCGGTTGATGTCGTGGAAACCCGCGACGCGGGTAAGCTCGACGAGTTCGGTGCGGTACGGCGACCATGCGTGTCCCACGACGGCGACGAAGGAGAGCCCGATGGCGACGAGAATCCCCTCGAGCACCCCGACGAGCGCCACTCCGAGGAAGGCCGCCGCCGCGAGACCGGCCTCGATCCGGCTCATCCGCCACATGCGGATCACGCCGCGCACGTCGATGAGTGCCGAGGCGGCGACGAGGACGACCGCGGCGAGGGTCGCCTCGGGCAGATAGGCGGTCGCGCCGGGCGCGAGCAGCACGAACAGCAGCACGGCGGCGGCGCCGACCACCCCGACGAGCTGGGTGCGGGCACCGTTCTGCTCGGCGACGGGCGTGCGCGACGAGCTCGCCGAGATGGGGAAACCGCTGAACAGCCCGGTCGCGACGTTGGCGGCGCCGATGGCCTTCATCTCGGTGCTGCCGTCCACGTCGTCGCCGCGGCGGGCGGCGAACGTGCGCGAGAGCACGCCGGTGTCGGCGAACGCGATGAGCGCGACGCCGGCCGCCGGGCCGAGCAGTGCGAGCACGTCGCCCCAGCTCACCGCTGCCACATCGGGCGTCGGCAGTCCCGACGGCAGCGCCCCGACCATGACGATCTCGTCGGTGAGGCCGAGCAGCGCGGACACCACGGACGCCCCGACCACGGCGACCAGGACACCCGGGATGCGCGCCCGCAGGAGGCGGAACGCCAGGATGACCGCCAGGGACGCCACACCGACGGTCGCCGCGACGAGGTCGACGTCGCCGGCGGCCACCGCCCGGACGATCGCGGCGGTGTCCTGGAGCAGGCCCGGCTCGTCGATCGAGAAGCCGAGCAGTTTCGGGAGCTGACCGACCACGACGACCAGCGCGATGCCGTTGAGATAGCCGAGCCTGATGGGCTTGGACAGCAGTTCGGTGACGAAACCGAGGCGCAGGAAGCCGGCGACGACGAGGATCACGCCCACGAGCAGGGCCAGAACCCCCGCGAGCGCGAGCGCCTCCTGCGGGTCGCCCGTCGCGGCGAGCGGGAGCACCGCCGCGGCGATGAGCGGGGCGAGGGACGAATCAGGCCCGAGCACAAGCACTTTCGACGGACCCACCAGCGCGTACACCAGCAGCGGGACGATCGTGGCGTACAGGCCGGCGTAGGCGGGCAACCCGGCGGCCGTCGCGTAGCCCATGCCCGCGGGGATGAGCAGCGCGGTGAGTGCCAGGCCGGCGGTGATGTCGGGGCGCAGCCACTCCCGGCGGTAGGTGCGGGCCGTGACGACCCCCGGCAGCTTTCCCAGGCCCCAGGACATCAGCGCATTATCCACCCTGGAACGCCGACGGCCCGACACCACAGCGGTGCCGGGCCGTCGAAGCGGCGGGATCCGATCAGGCGGTCTCGGTGATCGGGCGGTCCACCCAGCTCATCAGGTCGCGCAGCTGCTTGCCGACGACCTCGATGCCGTGCTCGGCGTTCTTCTTGCGCAGCGACTCGAGCTCCTTGTTGCCGCCCTCGACGTTGGCGACGAGACGCTTGACGAAGGTGCCGTCCTGGATGTCCTTCAGGATCTCCTTCATGCGCTCCTTCGTGCCGGCGTCGATGACGCGCGGCCCGGAGAGGTAGCCACCGAACTCGGCGGTGTCGGACACCGAGTAGTTCATGCGGGCGATGCCGCCCTCGTACATGAGGTCGACGATGAGCTTGAGCTCGTGCAGCACCTCGAAGTACGCCATCTCCGGGGCGTAGCCGGCCTCGACCATCACGTCGAAACCGGTCTTGACCAGTTCCTCGGTGCCACCGCAGAGGACGGCCTGCTCACCGAACAGGTCGGTCTCGGTCTCTTCCTTGAAGGTGGTCTTGATGACGCCGGCCCGGGTGCCGCCGATGCCCTTGGCGTAGGACAGCGCCAGCGCCTGGCCCTCGCCCTTGGGATCCTGGTGGACGGCGATGAGCGCGGGGACGCCCTTGCCGTCGACGAACTGGCGGCGCACGAGATGGCCGGGGCCCTTCGGGGCGACCATCGCGACGGTGACGAACTCCGGCGCCTCGATGAGACCGAAGTGGATGTTCAGGCCGTGGCCGAAGAACAGCGCGTCGCCGTCCTTCAGGTTCGGCGCGATGTCCTCCTTGAAGATCGACGCCTGCGCGGTGTCGGGCGCCAGCAGCATGATGACGTCCGCCCACTCGGAGACCTCGGCCGGGGTGCCGACCGCCAGGCCCGCCTCCTCCGCCTTGGCCCGCGACTTCGAGCCTTCCTTCAGACCGATGCGCACCTCGACACCGGAGTCGCGCAGGCTCAGCGAGTGCGCGTGTCCCTGGCTGCCGTAGCCGATCACCGCGACCTTGCGGCCCTGGATGATCGACAGATCGGCGTCGTCGTCGTAGAACATCTCGACTGCCACAGTTGTTACCTCTCTCAGCAAATAAGGGTGTGTTCAGGCTAACGGGTGGCCGTGATCGACTTCGGACCGCGTCCAACCGCGACGACCCCGGACTGCACGATCTCGCGGATGCCGTAGGGCTCGAGCATCCGCAGCAGGGCGTCGAGCTTGGACCGGGTACCGGTGGCCTCGATCGTGAGCGACTCGGGCGAGACGTCGATCACCTTGGCGCGGAACAGATTCACCGTCTCGATGACCTGCGTCCGCACGCTCGCGTCCGCCCGCACCTTGATCAGCAGCAGCTCGCGGGCGACCGAGGCCTCCTCTTCCTGCTCGACGATCTTGATGACGTTGACGAGCTTGTTGAGCTGCTTGGTCACCTGCTCGAGGGGGAACTCGTCGACGGTGACGACGATCGTCATCCGGGAGATCTCGGGGATCTCGGTGCCGCCCACCGCGAGGGATTCGATGTTGAACCCGCGGCGGGAGAACAGGCTCGCCACGCGGGCCAGCACGCCCGGCTTGTCCTCGACGAGAACGCTGAGGGTGTGACTGGTGCTCACTGACGATCCTCTCCTGCTGCTGCGGCGCCGCGCTGGTCCGGGTGCTTCTCGTGCTCGAGTGCCTCGTGGATGACGGCCGGCTCGGCGGCCGCCTCGTCCTCGTCGAACAGCGGGCGGATGCCCCGCGCCGCCATGATCTCGTCGTTGCCGGTGCCCGCGGCGACCATCGGCCACACCTGGGCGTCCTTGCCGACGATGAAGTCGATGACCACCGGACGGTCGTTGATCGACTGCGCCTGGCGGATCGCGTCCTCGACCTCCTCCTCGCGCTCGACGCGGATGCCGACGCAGCCCAGAGCCTCGGCCAGCTTGACGAAGTCGGGGATGCGCAGGGTGTGGGTGGCCAGGTCCGTGTTCGAGTACCGCTCCTCGTAGAACAGCGTCTGCCACTGCCGCACCATGCCGAGGTTGCCGTTGTTGATGAGCGCGACCTTGATCGGCACACCCTCCACCGCGCAGGTCGCCAGTTCCTGGTTGGTCATCTGGAAGCAGCCGTCGCCGTCGATGGCCCACACCTCGGCGTCGGGCACGCCCATCTTGGCGCCCATGGCCGCCGGAACGGCGTAGCCCATGGTGCCCAGGCCGCCGGAGTTGAGCCAGGTCCGTGGCTTCTCGTAGTCGATGAACTGCGCGGCCCACATCTGGTGCTGGCCGACGCCGGCGCAGTAGATCGCGTCCGGTCCGGCGAGCTTGCCGACCTTCTGGATCACGAACTCCGGCGAGAGCATGCCGTCGGCGGGCCGGTCGTAGCTGAGCGGGTAGGTGCGGCGGATCCCGTCCAGGTACTCCCACCACTGGGCGTACTCGAGCGTGGTGCCCGTCGCGAGATCCGCACGGATCGCCTCGATCAGCTCGACGATCACCTCCTTGCAGTCACCCACGATCGGCACGTCGGCGTGCCGGTTCTTGCCGATCTCGGCCGGGTCGATGTCCGCGTGGATGACCTTCGCGCCGGGCGCGAACGAGTCGAGCTGACCGGTGACGCGGTCGTCGAACCGCGCGCCGAGCGTGATCAGCAGATCGGACTTCTGCAGGGCGGCGACCGCCGCGACGGTGCCGTGCATGCCGGGCATGCCGCAGTTGAGCCGGTGAGTGTCGGGGAACGCACCGCGCGCCATGAGCGTCGTGACGACCGGGATGCCGGTGAGCTCGGCCAGCTCGAGCAGCTCCGGAGAGGCCTCGGCCTTGATGACACCGCCGCCGATGTACAGCACGGGCGACTTCGCCTCGGCGATCAGGCGGGCGGCTTCACGGACCTGCTTGCCGTGCGGCTTGGTCACGGGACGGTAGCCGGGCAGGTGCATCTCCGGGGGCCAGCTGAAGGTGGTCTGGGCCTGCAGGATGTCCTTCGGGATGTCCACGAGCACCGCGCCGGGACGGCCGGACGCGGCCAGGTAGAACGCCTCGGCGAGGACGCGGGGGATCTCGGCGCCGTCGGTCACGAGGAAGTTGTGCTTGGTGATCGGCATGGTGATGCCCGAGATGTCCGCCTCCTGGAAGGCGTCGGTGCCGATCAGACCGCGGCCGACCTGGCCCGTGATCGCCACGACGGGGACAGAGTCCATCTGCGCGTCGGCGAGCGGGGTGACGAGGTTGGTGGCGCCGGGGCCGGAGGTGGCCATGCACACGCCGACCTTGCCGGAGGCCTGGGCGTATCCGGTCGCGGCGTGGCCGGCGCCCTGCTCGTGGCGGACCAGCACGTGCCGGACCTTCTGCGAGTCGAACAGCGGGTCGTAGACGGGGAGGATCGCACCGCCCGGAATGCCGAATACCGTGTCGACTTCGAGCTCCTCGAGGGCCCGGACCACCGACTGTGCGCCGGTGACCCGCTCGGGGGCGACCTGGCGACGGTTACCGGACTGGGTGGCCGCGGCCGCGGGCGACGGGGCTGCGGCCCCGGGCTTGCGCGGCGAAGGTTGAGGCCTTGCGGTTGGTGCGCTCACTGCGATTCCTCTGGTTCTGGCTCCGGGCAACAAAAAACCCCCGTCAGCAGCATCTGCTGTACGAGGGTGGCGCGTCGTGGGCGAGTTGCGAGAAGCGGCTCAGGCGACGACGCGCCGGCCGATTACGAGCAACCCATTCTGATTCACGCGCTCGACGGTAGGCGCGCGAAGGTCCGACAGTCAACTTGGTTCGGTCACCTGTCCCAGAATGTGAGATGCCTCGGCTGCAATGGGAAGATGGTGAGGTGTCATCTCCACAGCAGCCCGTGCCACCACGCCCATCATCCCATACGGCCGAACAGCAGCCGCAGGTCATCCAGATTTCCCGGCTCGCGCTGCTCGCATGTGGGTTCGTGCTGCTCGGAGTGGCCTCCCCGGCCCTGGCCTGGCCCGCCGCGTTCGGCTGGATGGTGGTGATTCCGTTCCTCGTCGGCGCGTGGGTGCTGCGGGTGCGCACCGTCGTCGGGCCCGAGGGCATCACCGCCCGGTCCGCGTTCTCGACCCGGACCCTGGCCTGGGACGAACTCGACGGCCTGCGATTCCCCAAGCGGGGCTGGGCGCGCGCCCGCCGCACCGACGGCACCGAGGTACCCCTGCCGGTCGTCACGTTCGGCCGTCTCCCCCAGCTCGCCGCCGGTAGCGGCGGTCGCATCACCGACCCGTATGCGGCCGCGCGCGAGGCGGAGGCACGGGAGCAGGCCGCGGACACCGAGCCGGACGCGGACGTCGAGTCGAAATAGCACACGAGTAAATTCGAAGCCGCCCAGGCCCGCTCCGGCCCCGTCCGGCGGAGCCCGGTCCCCGGCGTCGCCGCGCCCGCGCAGCACACAGCCCCGAAGCAGCCCCAGCCCCGAAGCAGCCCTAGCCCCGAAGCAGCCCTAGCCCCCGAGGAACCCGATGCCCCCGTTGAGGTCACGCACCACCACCGCCGGACGCAACGCCGCCGGGGCCCGCGCCCTGTGGCGCGCCACCGGCATGACCGACTCCGACTTCGGCAAGCCGATCGTCGCGATCGCGAACTCCTACACGCAGTTCGTGCCCGGCCACGTCCACCTCAAGGACGTCGGCGAGATCGTCGCCGAGGCGGTGCGGGCCGCCGGCGGTGTGCCGCGCGAGTTCCACACCATCGCCGTCGACGACGGGATCGCCATGGGCCACGGCGGCATGCTGTACTCGCTGCCCAGCCGCGAGATCATCGCCGACTCGGTGGAGTACATGGTCAATGCGCACACCGCCGACGCGCTGGTGTGCATCTCCAACTGCGACAAGATCACCCCCGGCATGCTCAATGCCGCGATGCGCCTGAACATCCCGACGGTGTTCGTCTCGGGCGGCCCGATGGAGGCCGGCAAGGCGGTGGTCGTCGGCGGTGTCGCGCAGGCCCCCACCGACCTGATCACCGCGATCTCGGCGTCGGCCAACGACGCCGTCAGCGACGACGGCCTCGACGAGGTCGAGCGCAGCGCCTGCCCCACGTGCGGGTCGTGCTCGGGCATGTTCACCGCGAACTCCATGAACTGCCTGACCGAGGCGCTCGGACTGGCACTGCCCGGCAACGGGTCGACGCTGGCCACCCACGCGGCACGCCGGGCGCTGTTCGAGCGGGCCGGCACCACGGTCGTCGAGGCGGCGCTGCGCTGGTACCGGGACGAGGACGAGTCGGTCCTGCCGCGCAACATCGCCTCCCCCGCCGCGTTCCGCAACGCCATGGCGCTCGACGTCGCGATGGGCGGCTCGACCAACACCGTGCTGCACACGCTCGCCGCGGCGCAGGAGGGCGAGGTCGACTTCGACCTCGGCACGATCGACGCCATCAGCCGCAAGGTGCCGTGCCTGGCGAAGGTCTCCCCCAACTCGGACTACCACATGGAAGACGTCCACCGGGCCGGCGGCATCCCCGCGATCCTCGGCGAGCTGCGCCGCGCCGGGCTGCTCGAGACGGACGTGACCACGGTCCACACGACGAGCTTCGACGAGTGGCTCGATACGTGGGACGTGCGCTCCGGCAAGGCCTCCGACGAGGCGATCGAGCTGTTCCATGCGGCCCCCGGCGGTGTCCGCACCACCGAGCCGTTCTCCACCGCCAACCGCTGGTCGTCGCTGGACACGGACGCCGCGGCCGGCTGCATCCGGGACGTCGAGCACGCCTACACCGTCGAGGGCGGACTGGTCGTCCTGCGCGGCAACCTCGCTCCGGACGGCGCGATCCTCAAGACCGCCGGCATCGACGAGGACCTGTTCACCTTCGAGGGCCCGGCGTTGGTCGTCGAGTCGCAGGAGGAGGCCGTGTCGGTGATCCTCGGCAAGAAGGTGCAGGCCGGGGACGTCGTCGTGGTCCGCTACGAGGGGCCGTCGGGCGGGCCGGGCATGCAGGAGATGCTGCATCCCACCGCGTTCCTGAAGGGCGCGGGACTGGGCAAGCAGTGCGCCCTGATCACCGACGGCCGGTTCTCCGGCGGCACGTCGGGACTGTCGATCGGCCACATCTCGCCCGAGGCGGCGTCCGGCGGCGTCATCGGTCTGCTCGAGAACGGTGACCGGATCCGCATCGACGTCCCCACGCGCACCCTCGAGGTCCTCGTCGACGACGCCGTCCTCGCCGAGCGGCGCGCCAAGATGGAGGCTTCGGAGCGCCCGTGGCTGCCGGTCGACCGGCAGCGCACGGTCACCACCGCCCTGCGCGCCTACGCCGCGTTGGCCACCTCGGCCGACAAGGGTGCAGTCCGCCGGGTGCCGTAGGCACCGGTGCGTCCTTCGGGCTGTTCCTGCCGCCCGAAGGACGCACCGTCCGCGTCAGCGGCCGAATATCCAGAGGCAGACCCCACCCGCGACGCCGAGCAGCAGCGCGACGAACGAGCCGGCGAACGGCCGGGTCGCCCAGCCGCGGGTGCCGTCGACCGCGACCCGACCGGGACCGGTCAGCACGATCACTGCGGCGGCGGCCGCGAGCAGGGTCTCGTACTCCACCCCGTCCGGCGCGAAGTACTGCAGTCCCGGCTCGGCGGACTGCCGGAACAACCACGCGTTGATCATGATCGCCAGCACGGCGGCGGCGGCGAGCGGGGTGAGCAACCCGAGGATCAGCAGCGCTCCGGCCGCCACCTCCCCCACCGCACCGAGCACCGCGAGCAGGGCCGGACGCTGGTAGCCCGCGTCGGCGAGCATCGCCTCGAACCCGTCCATGCCGGGGCCGCCCCACAGCCCTGTCAGCTTCTGCACCCCGTGCACCACCATCGTGCCGCCGACGACGAGCCGCAGCACGAGCAACCCCAGGTCCAGTGTGCCGCGGCGCGCCTTCGCCGGCCCGGGCGCGGCACCGGTCTCCGCTCCGATCGGCGCCGCGACGGCGCCCGCGGGCTCGTACCGGTGCATCCGCTCGGTGGGGGCGACGTCGGAGTCCGCGTACCCGTACTGCGCCGGGCCGCGCCGCTCGAAGGCGGAGTTGTCGAGATCGAGGTCGTCATCGGACTCGAGCATCGACGAGCGGGGGCGCTGCAGCTCCAGGGTGGGATTGTCGTAGGGACTCGACACCGGCTCCGCGGCATCCTGCGGCGTCGGCTCCGGGACGTGGTCTTTCGCCTTGTCGGTCACCGAACCAGGGTAGGTCGCCCGGGTCGGCCGACCCGGGAACCGAGTCGGGGCGCGCCGCCCCGGTAACGTCATGGTCATGACGAGGCGCGCGAGAGTCGGTGGGTCGCGACGGATGCGAGCGACGGTCGCGTCGATCGTGGGTCTGCTCGCCCTCACCACGTCGTGTGCCCGTTTCGACGACGCGACCACCACCCCGTTCACGCCGGAGCCGAGCTTCGACGCGGGCGCCGAACTCGAACCGCTCGAGCCCCCGACGACGACCACGACGCCGGGCGCACCGCCGACACCGCCGGGCCCGTGTCAGGACCCCGACCCCGCGGTGGTCGCCACGTGCCTCGACACCACGGGAGGGCTGGTCACCATGCCGGACGGCGGCTCCGCTCTCGTCGCGGAGCGGCGCACGGGCCGGATCCTGCGGGTGGCACCGCGGACGGAACCGGTGGAGGTGGCCACCGTGCCGGTCGACGGTTCCGGCGACGGCGGGCTGCTCGATCTCGCGCTGTCGCCGACCTTCGACGAGGATCGGCTGCTCTACGCCTACATCACCACCCCGACCGACAACCGCGTCGTGCGGCTCGCCGCGGGCGACGTCCCGAAGCCCGTGTTCACCGGCATCCCGCGGGGGGCGAGCGGGAACGCGGGCGCGCTCGAGTTCACCTCACCCACCGACCTGGTGGTGCTCACCGGCGACGCCGGGAATCCGGCCGCGGCCGCCGATCCGGCGTCGCTCGCCGGGAAGCTGCTGCGGATGCCTCTGCCGGCGCCGGGCGCGGCCGCGGCGCCGTCGGTCGTGCTCTCGGGGATCGGAACGGCCGGCGACGTGTGCCGGGATCCCGCCGGAAACCTGTGGGTCACCGACCGCACCGCGCTCGAGGACCGGCTGCAGCGTGTCGGAGTGGACGGCGCGGTGGGCGCGTCCCCCGCCTGGACGTGGCCCGAGCGTCCGGGCGTGGCCGGATGCGCGGCCGGTGCGGACGCGGTCGCGGTGTCGCTGACGGACGGCAAGGCGGTTGCGGTGGTCGCCATCGATCCGGGAACAGGGGCGGTGACGGCGGCGCCCGTGCCGGCGGTGCAGGACCGCTACGGCCGTCTCGGCGGCGCGTCGGCGGGCGGCGACGGGCAGCTGTGGGTGTCCACCGTCAACAAGGCCGGCGGCGAACCGGGCCCGAACGACGATCGGGTCGTGCTGATCCAGTTCCCCGCCGGCGGGGGCGGCTTCGACTAGCCGGAACCGTTCGTCTCGGGGTACGTCACGACAGCGTGAAGGGCGGCTCGGCCGCGTCGGTGAACGCGCCGCTCACGTTGCCCAGCAGGCCCGGTTTCGCAAGGTCGAGCTTGCGGCAGGTCGAGAAGTCCAGGTCGGCCGACCGGGTCCACACGATGTTCGGGCTGAACGACGATTCGAACATGTACAGCCCCTCGGTCAGGTCCGTCAGCGTGCGCCAGATCGTCATCGAGATGTTCGGCCGTTGCGGATCGGGTTCGCCGAACGGTTGCGCGACATTGCGCATGACGCTGAGCAGCGCCGCATACGCACGGGCCGGGGTCTCCACGGCGGGCAGTCGGTCGAGATAGTAACTTGCCCGGACGAAGCGGTCGGACGCCTCCGTGGTGCCGGGCAGCGGCTCGGATCCCCCGAAACCGGTAAAGCTCTTCCGGAGTTCGATCTGCTCGTCGTACGGCGGTGAATTCGTCATGACGGTGTTCGCGCGGCCGTGATGTATCCGCAGCGTTCCACCGATGTGCTCGAGGATCAGGGAGTCACCGCTCGCGTCCTCGAGGGCCAGATGCACGGTCGCGGGACGCTGGGAGCGCGGCTCGATCAACGGTCGGACCTGGAAGGGCCGCTCGGCCATCAGGGCGAGGCACTCGTCGACGGTGCCGCACAGGTCCAGAAAGATCTGCGGCCACAGGGACACCGCGAGCGCGGGCAGTTCCGGGTCCCGTTCCCCGAAGTCCGCCTCCGCGAGCCACAGCACGTGGGCGGCCAGGCCGCGCTCGTTGATCCCGTCGCTCGTGGCGTTGTCCCAGACGGCGGCCACGAGACTGCCGTACCGGGCCGTCCAGGTCACCGGGTCGGGATCGCGGTCGTGCCCGATCCTGTCGACCCCCCGCGGAAGTGACCACAGGTTCGTGTCCATCTCCTCGCGCCAGTCCATGTTCCGGCCGACGAGAACGCCGTGCCCGCTTCCGGTCCACATTGCCCGAGTGCACATTGATCCTCCGCGATGTCCGACGAGAAATCCGGCCGCCCGTGCGCCGTGAGCGTCGACCCGCCCCACGACGACAGTGACAATACGGACGTTTCGGTCGAATCTCAGCGTTTTCGCGGCGGATCCGCCCGCACCCGCTCCCGCGACGGTTCGGATTACTCGAATTCGACTGTGTCGCAATTGCTTCCGGCACACTTCCCCGTTCGACCCGGGACGGTGCAACAATGTCGCCGATCGGTCCGAAGCAGTGGCACGCCCGAGGGAGGGGCCCGCATGACCACACGCCTGAATCCGTACATCAGCTTTCGCGACAATGCCCGCCAGGCCATGGAGTTCTACCGATCCGTGTTCGGCGGAGAATTGGATGTGAGCACGTTCGCGGAGATGCACGCGAGCGACGACCCGTCCGAGCAGGACAAGATCATGCATTCGATGCTGGCGAGCCCGAACGGTCTCGTCCTGATGGCGGCGGACACCCCCAACCAGATGAGCTACAACCCGGGGGACAACATCTCGATCTCGCTCAGCGGCGACGACGAGGCCGAGCTGCGGGGCTACTGGGACCAGCTGAGCGACGGCGGAACCATCGCCATGCCGCTCGAGCGAGCACCGTGGGGCGACCACTTCGGCATGTGCACCGACAAGTTCGGCATCCAGTGGATGGTGAACATCGCCGGCGACACGCAGTAGACACACGGGCGGCCTGCCATCCCGGCAGGCCGCCCGCTCGCGGAAGAACCTCTCGTGGAAGAACTCAGCTGCAGGCGGCGAGCACGAGCTCCTTGACCAGGGCCGGGTCGGCCTGGCCGCGGGTGGCCTTCATCACGTCGCCGACGATCTTGCCGGCCGCCTGGACCTTGCCGCTGCGGATCTTGTCGGCGATGTCGGGGTTGGCGGCCAGCGCCTTCTCCACCTCCGACTTGATGAGCGAGTCGTCGCGCACGACCACGAGTTCGGGGTGCGCAGCGAGGATCTGCTTCGGGTCGCCCTCACCGGCGAGCACGTAGTCGACGACCTTGCGGGCGAGCTTGTTGGTGAGCGTGCCGTCGGCGACGAGGGCGATCACCTGCGCGACCTGCTCCGGGGTGATCGGCAGCTCGACGAGCTCGACGCCGCGGGTGTTGGCCTGCTGGGCCAGGTAGGCGACCCACCAGGACCGGGACTCGGAGGCGGGGGCGCCGGCCTCGGTGGTGGCGATGATCAGGTCCAGGGCGCCGGCGTTGACGAGGTCGCGCATCTCCTCGTCGGAGATGCCCCACTCGGCCTGGATCCGGGCGCGCCGCAGCCACGGCAGCTCGGGGAGGGTGGCGCGCAGGTCCTCGATCCACTCCGCGCTCGGGGCGATCGGTTCGAGGTCCGGTTCCGGGAAGTAGCGGTAGTCCTCCGCGGTCTCCTTGCGCCGGCCCGGCGAGGTGGTGCCGTCGGCCTCCTGGAAGTGCCGGGTCTCCTGGATCACCGTGCCGCCCGCGGTCAGGACCGCGGCCTGGCGGCGCATCTCGTACCGCACGGCGACCTCGACCGACTTGAGCGAGTTGACGTTCTTCGTCTCGGTGCGGGTGCCGAACTCCGCCGCTCCGATCGGGTTGAGGGAGAGGTTGGCGTCGCAGCGCATCGAGCCCTGGTCCATGCGCACGTCGGACACGTCGAGGGCCTTCAGCAGGTCCCGCAGCGCGGTGACGTAGGCGCGGGCGACCTCGGGGGCGCGCTCGCCGGCGCCGACGATGGGCTTGGTGACGATCTCGATGAGCGGCACCCCGGCGCGGTTGTAGTCGAGCAGCGAGTGGCTCGCCCCGTGGATGCGGCCCGTGGCGCCACCGACGTGCAGCGACTTGCCGGTGTCCTCCTCCATGTGCGCGCGCTCGATCTCCACGCGCCACGTGCTGCCGTCGTCGAGGACCACGTCGAGGTAGCCGTCGGTGGCGATCGGCTCGTCGTACTGCGAGATCTGGTAGTTCTTCGGCTGGTCCGGGTAGAAGTAGTTCTTCCGCGCGAACCGGCCCCACGGCGTGATCGAGCAGTTCAGCGCAAGGCCGATGCGGATCGCCGACTCCACCGCCGCCTGGTTGACGACGGGCAGCGAGCCGGGCAGGCCGAGGCACACCGGGCACACCTGCGTGTTGGGTTCGGCGCCGAACGTGGTCGGGCACGGGCAGAACATCTTGGTCGCGGTGTGCAGCTCGACGTGCACCTCCATGCCCATCACGGGCTCGAACTTCGCGAGCACCTCGTCGTAGGCGAGCAGATCATCGGACATGGCGGCAGTCATGCGCTCGATTTTAGACGGTGCCGCCATGCGGCGAACCGGCCCTCACGCGCGGCGCGACCTCACCCGAAGATGATCCGCATCTCCTCGTAGCGGTCCTTCGGCACCCGCTTGTGGTTGGCGAGCGCCTCGTCGAAACCGACCCGGGCGATGTCGGTTCCGTGCAGCGCCACCATGTGCCCCCACTCCTCGTCGGCGACGAGATCGGTGACCGCCATGCCCAGGCGGGTGGCGAGCACCCGGTCGAAGGCCGTGGGCACGCCGCCGCGCTGGATGTAGCCCAGGATCGTGGCGCGGGTCTGGATGCCGGTGCGCTCCTCGATCATCGGGGCGAGGACGTCGGCGATGCCGCCGAGCCGCGGCCGGTCGAACTCGTCGCGCCCCTTGTCGGAGTACGCCTCGGTCATCTCCGGCAGGGTGAATCCCTCCGCGACCACCACCATGGGGGCCCGGCCGCGGTCGCGGACGCTGGTGACCCATTCGCAGATCTGCTCGATGCTCTCGGGCTGTTCGGGGATGAGGATGGCGTGGGCACCCCCGGCGGTGCCGGAGTGCAGCGCGATCCACCCCGCCTCCCGGCCCATCACCTCGAGGACCATGCAGCGCTTGTGCGAGTTGCCGGTGGTGCGCAGCCGGTCGATCGCCTCGGTCGCGATCTCGACGGCGGTGTCGAAGCCGAAGGTGTAGTCCGTCTGGCCGAGGTCGTTGTCGATGGTCTTCGGCACTCCGACGATCCGGATGCCCTCCTCGAACAGCCGCTTGGACGCGGCGGCCGTGCCCTCGCCGCCGATGGCGATCACGGCGTCGACGCCCATGCGCTCGAGCGTGCGGGCGATGTTCTCCGCGCCGCCGTTCGGTCCTTGATAGGGGCCGAACCGGCTGGTGCCGAGAATAGTGCCGCCCTGATGCGACAATCCCCGAACCTTGCTGCGATCCAAGGGGATTGCGTCGCCTTCCACCAAACCACGCCAGCCGTCGAGGAATCCGACGAACTCCTGACCGTAGACGGTCCTGCCCTTGAGGACCGCTCCGCGGATCACCGCGTTCAGGCCGGGGCAGTCCCCGCCGCTGGTGAGAATGCCGATGCGCGTCATCCGTACCTCCGTGCCGGTCGTGCAGGTTGTCGGTGGTCCTCCCGGCAATACTGCCCCGGCGCGGCGCCCGCGGCATCCCGATCGCGGGTGCCGCTCACCCCGGCACGACCAGTCCGGACTCGTACGCCAGTACCACCGCCTGCGCCCGGTCCCGCAGGTTCAGCTTCCCGAGCACCTTCCCCACGTGCGTCTTGACCGTCTGCTCCGCGACGAACAGGTGCGCGGCGATCTCCTGGTTCGACAGCCCGCGGGCGATCAGCTCGAGCACCTCGCGTTCGCGCGGGGTGAGGACGTCGAGCGCCCGATCGCGGCCGCGGCGCGGCGACCGCCGGCGGGTGACGTCCGCGATGAGGCGGCGCGTGACGGTCGGCGCGAGCAGCGCCTGGCCGTCGGCGACGACGCGGACCGCCCGGATCAGTTCGTCGGCGGGCGCGTCCTTGAGCAGGAATCCGCTGGCGCCCAGGCCCAGTGCCTCGTAGACGTAGTCGTCGATGTCGAAGGTGGTGAGCATCAGCACACGTGTCGGCGGATCGGTGCGCCCGGCGAGGATGTGCCGGGCCGCGTCGAGTCCGTTCATCTCGGGCATCCGCACGTCCATCAGGACCACGTCGGGACGCAGGCGGGCCGCCTCCGCGACGGCCCGCCGACCGTCCGGGGCGTCGCCGATCACGCTGATGTCGGGTTGGGCGGCGAGCAGGGCGCCGAAGCCCTGCCGCACCATGGCCTGGTCGTCGGCGATCAACACGGTGATGGGGGTCGCGGCTGCGCTCGGGTCCGTCACGGCCTCAGCCTAGGCCGCCGGGACGCGCGGCAGCTGCGCTCGCACCTCGAATCCACCGCCCGGGACGGGATGGGCCACGAGCCGCCCTCCGACCGCCAGCGCCCGGTCGACCATGCCGCGGATGCCGTTCCCGCCGCCGCGGTCCCCGGGTCCGGGCTCCGCGCGCCCGGGGCCGTTGCGCACGGTCACGCTCACCTCGTCCGGTCCGTACGCCACGCCGACCTGGACCGGTGCCCCGGAGGCGTGCCGGGCGGCGTTGGCGAGCGACTCCTGCAGGATGCGGTACACCGTGAGCGCGGTGGCGTCGGAGACACCCGCCGGGTCACCGTCCGTCGCGGTGGACAGGACCATCCCGGCGCGCCGCGCGCCCTCGAACAGGTCGCCGAGCCGGTCGAGGCCGGGCTGGGGAGCCTGCGCCCGTTCGCCGTCGCCGTCGCTGACGTCGGCGAGGTTGTCGCTCCGGAGCACGCCGAGCATGCCGCGCACCTCGTTGAGCGCCTCGCGGGCGGTCGCCCCGATGGATTCGAACTCCGCGCGCACCGGTTCGGGGACCTCGGGCAGGCGGTACGGGGCGCTCTGCGCCTGCACCACGACGAGGGACATGTGGTGCGCGACGATGTCGTGCAGGTCGCGGGCGATGCGGGCCTTCTCCTCGAGGATCGCGCGGCGGGCCCGCTCGAGTTCGCTGACCTCCTCCTGCCGAGCCAGCTGCCGCCGGGAGAGCACGAGCCACCGCACGAGCAGGCCGAACACCGCCATCGCGGTCAGGCCGAGCGCCCAGCCCCAGCCGTTCTGCCCCGGCACGTGGGTGAAGAACAGCACCACGGTGGCCGCCCACACGAGCCCGGCGATCTGCAGGGACGCGCGCATGCTCACCGCGACGAGCAGCGCGCACAGCACGAGGATGTGCACCACCTGCCAGGGGTAGTCGTAGCCGGGGACGAGGTCGAAGGCGCGCGGGATCGCCAGCGCGGCCCCGGCCGAGACCGCCCACCCGAGGGCGGGATCGGTCCGGATCGCCACGAACGGCCCGGCCGCGAGCGCCGCGACGACGGGCATCAGCGGTGCGGGCACCTCGTGGGTGAGGTGCAACGTGGGCCACGCGACCGCGTACAGGATCAGCGTCGCCGCCACGATCGCGATCGTCCACCAGCGGCCTCGGCCGCGTTCTCTCGTCCAGCGCACGGCACCACGGTAGGCACGGGACGCCCGCACTGTCGTCATACCAGGGGGTGAGATGCGCCTGGCTCCGTGGGGGCAGACGGCCGCGGCCGGACCGCTCCGGCGTGGGATCCGCGGCGGTCCCCGTCGTTCCTAACGTCCGTGCCATGCGCAGACGAGCGACGACAGTGATGGTGGGTACGGCCGCGGCGCTGTTCCTGGGAACCGTTGGGGCGCAGGCTGGTCCGGAGGGGGAGCCGAGGCCGCACGGGGGCGCCACGGCGGCGGCGGTGGCGGCGCTGTCCGACGGCGACACCGCGGCGGCGCTCGAGGTCTTCCCGGCCGGCTTCGAGCCGGCGATGCACTACCGCCCGGTCACCGAGGACGGGATCCTGGTGGATCCCCTCGGGGGCTGCTCGTCCCCCGTCCCCCTGCCGAAGTTCTTCGAAACACCCTGCCGTGAACACGATCTCGGCTACGACCTGCTGCGATACGCCCGGTCGGTGGGACACGAACCGGGTCCGCAGGCGCGGCGCGGCCTGGACGCCCGGCTGAGCCGGCACCTGCACGAGGCGTGCCGCACGGCGGCTCCCGGCGACGGCTGGTGCGTCCTCACCGCGGATGTGGCGTCGATTGCCGTGCGGTTCAATTCGTGGCGGCAACGCGACGCGGCACCGGTTCCCGAGTCACCGCTGCCGTACGCGGCCGTGGTGTGGACGTTGGCCGCGGCGGCGCGGTGGGCGGTGCGATGAGGGCGCTCGCGGCGTCCGCGGCCGCGGACGCGGGGGTCGATTCGCTCGCGCGGCGCTGCCCGCGGGTGGCGACGACCGTGGCGGTGACGATCGCGGTGTGGGTCTCGCTCGCGCCGTCGCTGCTGCCCCGTGCGGCCCTGGCACAGGCCGCTGCCTCCGGATGCGCCGCCGCAGCCGCGGCCGTGGCCGGCGGGGTGCGCCGCCGGCGGCACGGGGGATCCGCGCGGCCCGGGGCCGCGCGGCCGGCGGCGCTGGTCGTCGCGGCCGGCGCGCTCGGGTGGGCGGTGCTCGCCGCGGCGCAGTGGCAGGACGCGTTGCGGGCGTCGATGGGGCGACCACCCGCCGGTCCGGCGCACTGGATCGTTGTATGTAGTTGTGCCCCCTTGATATTCGCGGCAGTACGGGCGATCGGCCGGGTTCCGGGGGCGTGGCGCCGGCGGGCCGGCACCCGCGCGGTCGCGGCCACGGCTGTCACGGTGGCCATGGGCGTCGGCGTCGCGATTGTGCCCGTGGGGCTCGGGCAGGCAGACCCGGTCGCGAGGCCCGTCGCCGCCGCGGTGGCCGGCAGTCCGTCGTCCCTGGTGTCCTGGGAGTCCCTGGGCGACGAGGGCCGCCGTTTCGTGACCCTCGACGCGCATCCCGGCGCGATCCGCACGTACGTGGGGCTCGGATCCGCTGCGGACGCCCGCTCGCGCGCCGCGCTGGCCGTGCGCGAACTCGACCGCGCCGGTGGGTTCGCCCGCGCCCACGTCGTGGTGGCGGTGCCCACCGGCTCGGGCTGGATCGACCCCGGCGCGGTGCGGGGGTTCGACACGGTGTTCGGCGGCGACGTCGCGCTCGTGGCGCAGCAGTACTCGGCCGCGCCGAGCTGGGTGACGTTCCTGTTCGACCGGAACGCGGCCGCGGCGTCGGCCCGCGCCCTCCTGACGGCCGTGCGCGCCCACCTCGACACCCTGGACCCGGTCCGGCGCCCGCAGCTGCACGTGTATGGGCAGAGCCTCGGGTCGATCGGGGGCAGCGCCGCGCTCGCCGACCACGCATCGGCCGCGGCGGGTCCCTGCGCGGCGATCTGGGCGGGTCCGCCGGCCGGCGCGGTGCGCACGGCCGGAGCGATCGTCACCGCGAACACGTCGGATCCGGTGGTGTGGTGGCAGCCGTCGCTGCTGTGGTCCCCGCCCGACCTGTCCCGAGCGCGACGCGACGCGCCCGTGCCGCGGTGGCTGCCGGTGGTCAGTTTCGTGCAGGCGACGCTGGACCTGCCGGTGGCGCTGGACGCGGCCCCCGGTCACGGGCACCGCTACGGCCCGGACCAGGCCCGGTGCGACCACCCCTGACCGGGACGGAGCACCGGGCCTCGGCCGGACTCAGGCGACGATCGGGCCGCGTGCGGCCTCGAACGCGGCGCCGACGCGGTAGAGGCGCTCGTCGGCGAGCGCCGGGGCCATGATCTGCAGGCCGACGGGCAGCCCGTCGTCGGCGGACAGCCCGGACGGCACGGACATCGCGCAGTGCCCGGCGAGGTTGGTCGGCAGCGTGCACAGGTCCGACAGGTACATCGCCAGCGGATCGTCGACCTTCTCGCCGATCTTCCACGGGGTGAAGGGGCTGGTCGGCGAGACGAGGACGTCGACCTGCTCGTACGCCTTCTCGAAGTCCCGCGCGATGAGGGTGCGGACCTTGAGCGCCTGCCCGTAGTAGGCCTCGTAGTAGCCGGAGGACAGCGCGTAGGTGCCGATCATGATGCGGCGCTTGACCTCCTTACCGAACCCGGCGGCCCGGGTGGCGGCCATGACCTGCTCGGCGCTCATCGTGCCGTCGTCGACGCGCAGGCCGTAGCGCATGGCGTCGAAGCGGGCGAGGTTGGAGGAGACCTCGGACGGCAGGATCAGGTAGTACGAGGCGAGCGCGTACTCGAAGTGCGGGCAGGAGACCTCGACGACCTCGGCGCCGAGTTCGGTGAGCGTGGCCACGGCCGCGTCGAAGGACGCCAGCACGCCCGGCTGGTAGCTGTCCGAGTGCAACTCCTTGACGACGCCGACGCGCAGGCCCTTCAGGTCGCCCTGCGCGCCCTCCCGGGCCGCCTGGACGACCGGCCGGACGGGCGCGTCCACCGACGTGGAGTCGCGCGGGTCGTGGCCGGCGATCACCTCGTGCAGCAGCGCCGTGTCGAGCACGGTGCGGCCGCACGGGCCGCCCTGGTCGAGCGACGACGCGCACGCGACGAGGCCGAACCGGGAGACCGTGCCGTAGGTGGGCTTGGTGCCGACCGTGGCGGTGACGGCGGCGGGCTGGCGGATCGAGCCGCCGGTATCGGTGCCGATGGCCAGGGGCGCCTGGTAGGACGCCAGCGCGGCCGCGGAGCCGCCGCCGGAACCACCGGGGATCCGGGTGGTGTCCCACGGGTTGCGGGTGGGACCGAAGGCGGAGTTCTCGGTGGACGATCCCATCGCGAACTCGTCCATGTTGGTCTTGCCCAGGATGGGGATGCCGGCCCGCCGCAGCTTCGACGTCAGGGTCGCGTCGTACGGCGACATCCAGCCCTCGAGGATCTTCGAGGCGCACGTGGTGGGCATGTCGGTCGTGGTGAACACGTCCTTGAGGGCGATCGGCACGCCGGCCAGCGGCGACGCCGGGCTCTCGCCCGCGGCGACCGCGCGGTCGACCTCCGCGGCGGCGGCCAGCGCCTGCTCCCCCGCGACGTGCAGGAAGGCGTGGTAGTCGCCGTCGACCTCGGCGATGCGGTCGAGGTGAGCCTGGGTGACCTCGACCGACGAGACGTCGCCGGAGTGGATGCGGTCGGCGAGGTCGGCCGCGCCCAGCCGGGTCAGGTCGGCGCTCATTCGCCCTCCCCCAGGATCTGCGGGACGGAGAAGCGGCCGTCCTCGACGAGCGGCGCGGCGGCGAGCGCCTGCTCCGGCGTCAGGCCCGGGCGCACCTCGTCGGGGCGGGTCACGTTGGTCACCGCGTTCGGGTTGGCCATCGGCGCCACATCGTCCGCAGCCACCTCCGACACGGCCTTGACGTGGCTGAGGATCGTATCCAGCTGGCCGGCGAACTCGTCGAGTTCGGCGTCGGTCAGCGCGAGCCGGGACAACCGGGCGAGGTGCGCGACCTCGTCACGGGAGATGGCAGGCACCTTCGGTGACCCCTTTCCGATGAAGAAACGAACGTCCCGTCCAGGGTAGTGCGTGCCGACCGGGACGGTTTCGCCGGTTCCCCGGACCCGCGCCGACCGCCCGCCGTGTTGCAGTTCGGAGAAACACCTGTGTCGTTCGTGTGACAACGACCGCGTGACCGGCGGTTTCCTGTCCCGTCTCGGCGCAGCACCGCCGGACCGGCATCCGGCGGTGCTGCGGGGGTGAAAAGATGGTGTCCGTCGCCGGCCGAGCGCCTCGGCCGTGACTTCGGAATCGGGGAAAGGACGCACGTGTCGTACCTGTTACGCGTCCAGCTTCCCGACCGGCCGGGCAGCCTCGGTTCACTCGCCGTCGCGCTCGGTTCGGTCGGTGCGGACATCCTCTCGCTGGACGTCGTCGAACGCGGCGCCGGCTTCGCGATCGACGATCTCGTCGTCGACGTCGACGCCGGGTCGCTGCCGGACACGCTCATCACGGCCGCCGAACGCCTCGAGGGCGTGACGGTGGACTCGATCCGTCCCTATGCGGGAATCCTCGACACCCACCGCGAACTCGAGCTGATCGATCAGGTCGCCACCGCGCGCCACGATCGGCTGCAGGTGCTCGTCGACGGGGCGCCCCGGGTGCTGCGCGTCGGCTGGGCGACCGTCGTCGACACCGGCCCGTACGGGGTGTACCGGGTGGTCGGCAGTTCCGGCGCCCCCGAGACCCGGCCGGCGGAGGTGCCGTGGATGCCGCTCGAGAAGCCGATGCTGCTCGACCACGAGGGCGAGTGGGTGCCCGACCTGTGGCGAGCGATGAACACGACCCTGGCGGCGGCGCCCCTGGGGACCCAGGGCCGGGTGCTGATGCTCGGCCGGCCCGGCGGCCCGGAGTTCCGCCCGTCCGAGGTGGCCCGGCTCGGCTACCTGGCCGGCATCATCGGAACCGTCCTCGGCTGAGCGGAACGGCTCAGACCAGCTCCCGGACCAGGGTGCTCAGCTCGACGCCGGGCACCGGCGCCCAGTCCCGCTCGGGGACGGGGACGAATCCGTTGCGGTCGTAGATGCGGCGCGCGTCGACCATGTCCGGCTGCGTGGAGAGCACCACGGCGCGATCGCCGCGGTCGTAGGCGGTGTCGAGGACGTGCCGCACCAGCGCCGACCCGACACCCCGGCCCCGCGCCGACGGCGCGACGGCCAGCATCCGGAACTCGAGCTCGCCCTTCTCGGCGATGTGGGCGAAGCGCGACGCCGGCTCCGCCAGCGTCACGGACCCGACGATCTCGCCGTCGGCGAGCGCGACCACCACCTCGGCGTGCTTGTCGCGGGCGGCGGTGTCGCGCAGACGCTCGGCGTACGGGTCGTCGGGCTCGACGAATCCGCCGCCGACGTACACGTCGACGGTGAGGGCGCCGACGGCGTCGTACTCGTCCGGGCTCACGCGTCTGATCTCGATCACTGGAGGACTATCCCAGTGACCGCCCCTTCCGCCCAAACGGTTTCCGGGCGATCTCCGTCACACCGGCTCCGGCCGCCGGTCAGCTCTCGAGCTCGCCGAACTCCTCCTCGATCGCGTCCTGGCCACCCGAGACGCCGTCCGGGCCGAGTTCGAGCAGCCGGCGGAACCCGTCCTCGTCGAGGACGGGGATGCCCAGCTCGGCCGCCTTGTCGGCCTTCGTTCCCGGGGCATCGCCGACGACGACGAACGCGGTCTTCTTCGACACCGAACCGGCCGCCTTGCCGCCGCGGAGCAGGATCGCCTCCTTGGCCTGATCCCGCGAGAAACCCTCGAGCGATCCGGTGACCACGATCGACAGGCCCTCGAGGGTGCGTTCGATGGATTCGTCGCGCTCGTCGAGCATGCGCACCCCCGCCGCGCGCCACTTCTCGACGATCGCGACGTGCCAGTCGACGGCGAACCATTCACCCAGGGCCGCAGCGATGGTCGGTCCCACCCCCTCGACGGCGGCGAGCTCGTCCACGGACGCCTCGCGGATCCGGTCGAGGCTGCCGAATTCGGTGGCCAGCGCCCGTGCGGCGGTGGGGCCGACGTGCCGGATCGACAGTGCCACCAGCACCCGCCACAGCGGCTTGTCCTTGGCTGCTTGGAGATTCGCCAGCAGGCGCTTGCCGTTGGCGGACAGCGCCCCCGCCTTGGTGCGGAAGAGCGACGTCCGCAGCAGGTCCTCGGCGGTCAGGTCGAACAGGTCACCCTCGTCGGCGATCACCCCGGCCTCGAGCAGCGCGGTGGCGGCCTCGTAGCCGAGCGCCTCGATGTCGAATGCGCCGCGGCCCGCGACGTGGAAGACCCGCTCACGCAACTGTGCGGGGCAGTGCCGCTGGTTGGGACAGCGCAGGTCCACGTCACCCTCCTTGGCGGGGGCGAGCGGTGTCCCGCACTCGGGGCATTCGGTGGGCATGACGAACTCGCGTTCGGTGCCGTCGCGCAGGTCCACCACCGGGCCGAGCACCTCGGGGATGACGTCACCGGCCTTGCGCAGCACCACCGTGTCGCCGATGAGCACGCCCTTGCGGGCCACCTCCGCCGCGTTGTGCAGGGTGGCGAGGGAGACCGTCGACCCGGCCACCGTGACCGGTTCCATGTAGGCGAACGGGGTGACCCGGCCCGTGCGGCCGACGCTGACGCGGATGTCGAGCAACGTGGTGGTCACCTCCTCCGGCGGGTACTTGTAGGCGATCGCCCACCGGGGTGCGCGCGAGGTGGTGCCGAGCCGGCGCTGCAGGGACACCTCGTCGACCTTGACGACGAGCCCGTCGATCTCGTGTTCGACGTCGTGGCGGTGCTCGCCCCAGTACCGCATCCGGGCGACGACCTCCTCGACGCCGACGACGCGGGCGGTGTGCCCGGAGACGGGCAACCCCCAGGCGGCGAGGGCGGCGTAGGACTGCGACAGCGACACCGGCTCGAATCCTTCGACGCGGCCGAGCCCGTGGCAGATCATCCCGAGGCGGCGCCGCGCGGTCACCGCGGGGTTCTTCTGCCGCAGCGATCCGGCCGCGGTGTTGCGCGGATTGGCGAACGGGGCCTTGCCCTCGGCGACGAGGGCGGCGTTGAGCGCGTGGAAGTCCTCGAGCCGGAAGTACACCTCGCCCCGCACCTCGAGAACCCGGGGGACGGGAAATTCCTCGGTGGCGGTGAGCCTTTCGGGGATGTCGTCGATCGTGAGGGCATTGAGCGTGACCTCCTCGCCGGTGCGGCCGTCGCCGCGGGTGGCGGCACGGCGCAAGCGGCCGTCCTCGTACACCAGACTCAGCGCGACGCCGTCGATCTTCACCTCGCACAGGTAGTGCAGGTCCGGACCCGTCTCGGCCTCGACGCGGGAAACCCAGGCGCGCAGTTCGTCCTCGGTGAAGACGTTGTCGAGGCTGAGCATCCGCTCGAGGTGGTCGACGGCGGTGAAGTCGGTGGCGAAGCCCCCACCGACGAGCTGCGTCGGGGAGTCCGGGACGCGCAGGTCCGGGTAGTCGTCCTCGAGCTGCTTCAGCGCGCCGAGCAACTGGTCGAAGGCGCCGTCGGAGATGATCGGCGCGTCGCGCACGTAGTAGCGGAACTGGTGCTCGCGCACCTCCTCCGCGAGCTGCTGCCAGCGCTCGCGCACGTCGGGCGGAGCTTGGGTGGGCGCGTCCGTCGATTCACTCACGCCGGAAAGACTAGTCGAGCGATACGACGTTCCCGGCCGCTGCGGAGCCGAGCGATTCCGGGTCGTCCGCGAACGCGGCGGCGACGTCGCGGGCGAGGCGCAGCGCCCGGCGCGCCCACGTGGGATCGGCGCCGGCCAGGCCGCAGCGCGGGGTGACCCCCACCGAGCGCAGCGTGGCGCGGGGGAAGCCCAGCCGGTCGATCAGCGTGATCGCGGGGGCCGCGACGTCACGCCAGGTGGGGACGGCCGTGTCGGGTGCGGTGGACGGCACCAGCCCGAGCAGGAGGGTGGTTCCGGCGTCGATCAGCTCACCGATACCGTCGAGGTCGGCGGCGGTGAGCTGCGCGACGTCGAGGGCGACGGCGTCGACGCCGCTGCGGCGCAGCAACCCGGTGGGCACGTCGGCGGCGCAGCAGTGCACCGCGACGGGGCGGCCGATCGCCGCGATCGCGGCCTCGAGCAGGTGCTGCGCCTCCGGCTCGGGGAGCGCCGGCACCGATTCGAGCTTCGTGCGTCCGGTCAGGGTCCCGGCGAGGACGGCGGGCAGCGCAGGCTCGTCGAGCTGGACCACCACGTGGGCGCCGAGGCGGCGGGTCAGTTCCGCGGCGTGCCGCGCCAGGCCCTCGCCGAGGGACTCGGCGACGTCGCGCACGGCGCCGCGATCGGTGAGCACCCGCCGGCCCCCGGCCAGCTCGGCGTGCGCGGCGAGGGTGAACGGGCCGGCGGACTGCACCTTCAGGAATCGACCGGGACCGAGACCCGCTGTCTCCCATGCCTCTTCGAGTGCATCGAGATCTCGGCGCAGCAGATCCCCGGCGCGGGCGGCGACCGCGCCGCGGCGACCGCCGAGCCGGTACCCGGTGGTGGACGTGTCGAGGTGCAGGTCGACCAGCAACGCGCCGGTGCGGCCGATGAGATCGGCCCCGAGCCCGCGGGCCGGCAGCTCGACCAGGTGCGGCAACGCCTCGAGCTCGCCGAGCACGGTCGCGGCCGATTCCCGGGCGTCGGTGCCGGGCCACGACCCGATGCCGGTCGCGACGCCGGACCAGGGGTTCGGGATGTTCGCGGTCACCGGGACGTGGCCGCCGTGCCGGTACCGACGATGGTGCCGCTGCCGAGGACGACGTCGCCGCCCGCGTCCGGCCGGTACAGCACCACGGCCTGTCCGGTGGCGACGCCGGTGAGCGGTTCGCGCAGGGTCACCACGAGACCGGTGCCGGCGGGCTCGGCGACGGCCGCCGCGACACCGCCGTGCGCGCGGACCTGCACGACGCATTCGACCGGTCCGGCCGGCGCGGCCCCGCTCGTCCACACCGCGCGCTCGGCACTGATCGCCCACACCTTCAGGTCTTCCGCGGAGCCCACCTTCACCGTGCCGGTGTCCGGCTCGATCGCGGTGACGTAGCGGGGGCGGCCGTCCGCGCCGGGGCCGGCGATGCCCAGGCCCTTGCGCTGTCCGACCGTGAAGCCGTGCACCCCTTCGTGTTCGGCGAGCACGGCGCCGGACCGGGCGTCGACGACGCGGCCGGGACGCACCCCGATGCGGGCACCGAGGAAGGCGCGGGTGTCACCGGAGGGGATGAAGCAGATGTCGTGACTGTCGGGCTTGTTCGCGACCGCGAGACCCCGCTCGGCCGCTTCGGCGCGGATCCGCTCCTTCGGGGTGTCCCCGACCGGGAACATCGCACGCGCGAGCTGGTCGGCCGTCAGCACACCGAGCACGTACGACTGGTCCTTGCCGGCGTCGACCGCGCGACGCAGGACACCGTCGTCGAGCCGGGCGTAGTGGCCGGTGGCGACCGCGTCGAAGCCGAGGGCGACGGCCCGGTCGGCGAGGGCCGCGAACTTGATCTTCTCGTTGCAGCGCAGGCACGGATTGGGGGTCTGGCCGGCGGCATAGGACTCGACGAAGTCGTCGATGACGTCCTCCTTGAACCGGTCGGCGAAATCCCAGACATAGAACGGGATTCCGAGCACGTCGGCGGCGCGGCGCGCATCCCCGGCGTCCTCCTTGGAGCAGCAGCCCCGCGACCCGGTCCGCAGCGTGCCCGGCGCCGTGGACAGCGCCAGGTGCACGCCGACCACGTCGTGGCCGGCGTCGACCGCGCGGGCCGCGGCCACCGCCGAGTCCACGCCACCGCTCATTGCCGCGAGCACCCTCATCGACGTCACCTCTCTCGACTACCGGCGCCGGCCAGTCCGGCGGCCCGCGCCCGTCCCACCACCTGCGGCAGCGCCGCCACAACGGCCTCCACGTCGGCGCGAGTCGACGTGTGGCCCAACGAGAATCGCAACGACCCGCGGGCCGTGCGGGGGTCCGCCCCCATCGCGACGAGCACATGGCTCGGCCGCGCCACCCCGGCGGTGCAGGCCGAACCGGTCGAGCACTCGATCCCGGCCGCGTCCAGCAGCATGAGCAGCGAATCGCCCTCGCAGCCGGGGAAGGTGAAGTGTGCATTGCCGGGCAGGCGGTCCGCGCCGCGCGGGCCGTTGAGGACCGCGTCCGGGACCACGGCCGTCACACCGGCGATCAGTTCGTCGCGCAGCGTCGTGAGCGCGACGGTGCGTTCGCCGAGTTCGGCCGTCGCCTCGCGCAGCGCCGCGGCCATGCCGGCGATCCCGGCGGTGTCGTGGGTTCCCGACCGTACGTCGCGCTCGTGTCCGCCGCCGTGGGTGAGGGGCACGCACGGCACCTGCCGGCCCAGCAGCAGGGCACCGACACCCTGGGGTCCGCCGAACTTGTGCGCGGCGATCGTCATGGCGGCCAGCCCGCTCGCGGCGAAGTCGACGGGCAGATGGCCGACCGCCTGCACGGCGTCGCTGTGCACGGGCACCCCGTACTCGGCGGCGACCGCGGTGAGCTCGGCGACGGGCATCACGGTGCCCACCTCGTTGTTGGCCCACATCACCGACACCAGGGCCGTCTCGTCGGCGTGCTCGGCGAGGGCCATCCGCAGCGCATCCGGCTCGACGCGTCCGTCGGCGTCGACGGCCAGCCAGGTCACCTCGGCGCCCTCGTGCGCGACGAGCCACTCGACGGCATCGAGCACGGCGTGGTGCTCGACGGCGCTCGCGATCACCCGGCGACGGCGCGGATCGGCGTCGCGGCGCGCCCAGTAGATGCCCTTGACCGCGAGGTTGTCGCCCTCGGTGCCGCCCGAGGTGAAGACGACCTCGGAGGGACGCGCACCGAGGTCCGCGGCGATGGACTCCCGGGCCTCCTCGATGCGGCGCCGCGCCGCGCGGCCCGACCCGTGGAGGGACGACGCGTTGCCGACCGTCGCGAAGATCTCCGTCATCGCCGACACGGCCGCGGGCAGCATCGGGGTGGTCGCGGCGTGATCGAGGTAGACGGTCGTCGAGGTGCCGGAGGCTCCGGCGGCGTTCGAGGTCATGACCGAACCAGGATAGCGGGTCGGGGCTCGCGCCCGTCGCGCTCACCGTCCGGCCCGGAGCTCCTCGCGACCACGGGTGTCGTGCGCGGCGGCGGCCCGGCCGAGCCTGGCGAACTCGGCGCCGTCGTCGTGCCGCCGGCGCGCGGACCGTTCACACCGCGCGGCGAGGTCGCGGCGATCGGAGCCGGGCCGCTCGAGCGGGGCGAGCACCACCTCCGCCACCACGCCCCGGTGCCGCAGGAGCCGTCGCAGCGACGCTCCCATCGTCTCGTCGCCGACGAACGCCGGGCCGGTGGCGATCGTCCCGGCGGCGTCGGCGTACCGGAGCCCGACCGGCTGCACCGGGCGCTGCGCGTCGATCGCCGCCTGGAACAGTGCCGGACGGAACCCGCCGTACGCCCTGCCGCACCACGTCGTGCCCTCCGGGAACGCCGCGATCCGCTCCCCCGCCAGGAGGCGGTCGCGGATCCGCGACACCACGACGGGCAGGTCGCGCAGACGCTCGCGCTCGATGGGTATGACCCGCATGCGGCGGGCCAGCGCGCCGAGCAGTCCCCACTCGAGCAGGTCGCTGCGCGCGACGAACCCTGCCGGGGCAACCGCGGTGAGCACCAGCACGTCGGTCCAGGACACGTGCGGGGCGACGACGAGCACGCCCCCGCCTCCCCCGCCTCCCCCGTCGCCGCGGTCCCGCAGGTCGGTCACCGTCAGCCGCAGCCCGGCACAACGCAGCAGGACGCGGGCGAACGCACGCTGGGCGGCGAGGCGCCCCGGGCGGGGCAGGAGCCGGCCGGCGGTCAGCAACGGGGCGGTTGCCAGGACCGCCACCACGAGCACCCAGCGCGCCGCCGCCGTGACGAAACTCACTCGCCCCGGATCGGCCGGAAGGCAGCCGGTGCCGCAGGGACTGGCCGGCATCCAGGCGTGGGCGCGGGTGTTCACGCCCGCGCTCCTGCGGCCGCCTCGGCGCTCTCGGCGGCGGTCCGCAGCCGCTCGAGGTAGCGCGCGTTGGCTCCGGCGAGGCTCTGCAGCGCGACGAAGTCGGCCACCCCGAAGTCGGGGTCGTGGGCGGGCTCGCCGCAGATGCGAGCACCGAGCCGCAGATACCCGCGCAGCAGCGGCGGCAGCACCGGCCGCCCGGGTGACGGGATATCGTCGAGGGGGCGGCCGTCGACGACGACCGGGGTCCGGGGAAGCACCCGCCGGGCCGGCTCGACGGAGTGCCGGGCCAGCAGCACGTCGCGCACTCCCCGGACGTTGGCGCCGGGCACGTCGGACGGGTGGGTGCGCATCGGCACCGACACGCACCCCATGACCCAGTTGTGCCCGGTGAGTTGCAGGTAGTGCAGGATCCCGGCCCACATCAGCGACAGGACCGAGCCGGAGCGGTGGGCGGGGTCGACGCAGGCGCGGCCCATCTCCACCGCCCGCAGACCGTCGGGATCGAGGGCGGTGAGATCGAATTCGGTGGCGGTGTAGTAGCCCCCGGCGGCGCGTGCGGCCTCCGGCGGCAGCATCCGGTAGCAGCCCACCACCGCGCCGGTGTGGTTCTCGCGCACCAACAGGTGGTCGCAGTACTCGTCGAAGCGGTCGGCGTCGAGGCCCGCGGGCATGCCTGCCGGGAGGTGGAATCCGGGTTCGGCGGCGAAGACGCGGTAACGCAGCCGCTGTGCGGCCTCGCGATGTTCGCGGTCGGCGGACACGAGCAGGGAGTACCGCGGCCCCGACAGCACCGCCTCCGACAGCCCCGGGTTTTGGGCCGGCACCAGCAAAGTGGTCATGGCGCAATGTGTATCGAGCCGGTACGTCGCGGCAGGGGCGGCACGGTGTCGCCTCCGTGCACGTCCGGTGAACATGCCCGGGTACGCGTGCGGCCCCGCACCCTGGACGGGTGCGGGGCCGCGGCGGGACCTCGGGATCAGCCCTTGTGCTTCTTGATCTCCTCGGTCAGCTGCGGAGCGACGTTGAACAGGTCGCCCACGACGCCGTAGTCCGCGATCTCGAAGATCGGGGCCTCTTCGTCCTTGTTGACCGCGACGATCGTCTTGGACGTCTGCATGCCGGCCCGGTGCTGGATGGCGCCGGAGATGCCCAGCGCCACATACAGCTGCGGCGAGACGGTCTTGCCGGTCTGACCGACCTGGAACTGGCCCGGGTAGTAGCCGGAGTCGACGGCGGCGCGGGAGGCACCGACGGCGGCACCGAGCGAGTCGGCGAGGTCCTCGACGACGCTGAACTTGTCGGCGCTGCCGACGCCGCGGCCGCCGGAGACGACGATCGACGCCTCGGTCAGCTCGGGACGGTCGCCGCCCACGATCGGGTTGCGCGCGGTGATCTTGACCGCGTTCTCCTCCTGCGCCGGCACCTCGACGTCCACGCGCTCGGCGGCGCCGGCCTGCGGCTGCGCCTCGACGGCACCCGGACGCACGGAGACGACCGGCACCTCGCCGTTGGCCTTGGCGTCGACGGTGTACGCGCCACCGAAGATCGAGTGCACGGCCGAACCGTCGGACTTGACGTCGATGACGTCGCAGAGCAGACCGGAGCCGATGCGCGCGGCGAGGCGGCCCGACACCTCCTTGCCCTCGACGCTGGCGGCGGTGATCACCGCGGCGGGGCTGGCGGACTCCACGAGCGAGGCCAGCACGTCGACCTTCGGGGTCACCAGGTAGCCCTCGATGTCGTCGGACTCGGCGGCGTAGACCTTGGCGGCGCCGGCGGCGGCGAGCGCGTCCTGCAGCTTGTCGGCGGTGCCGGCCGGACCGGTCACGACCGCGGCGGGCTCACCCAGCGCACGGGCGGCGGTGATCAGCTCGGTGCTGACCTTCTTCAGCGCGCCCTCGGCGTGCTCGACGAGCACGAGTACTTCTGCCATTGCTCTTTCTCTCCCTTGGGTATGTCTGCTGTGTCGCGTGGGCGCGATCAGATGATCTTCTGGCCGACGAGGTACGCGGCGATCTTGCTGCCGCCGTCACCCTCGTCCGCGACGCGCTCACCAGCGGTACGCGGGGGCTTCGGGCTGACACCGGTGACGGTGCTGCCGGCGTTGGCCACGCCGAAGATCTCGGGGTCGAGCCCGATGTCGGCGAGAGTGAGGGCCTGAACTTCCTTCTTCTTGGCGGCCATGATGCCCTTGAAGGACGGGAAGCGGGGCTCGTTGATCTTCTCGGTGACCGAGACGATGGCCGGCAGCGTGGCCTCGAGGGTGAAGACACCCTCGTCGGTCTCGCGCTCGCCGCTGACCTTGCCGTCGGCGACGGTGAGCTTGCGCATGTGGGTCAGCTGCGGCAGGCCGAGGTACTCGGCGATGATCGCCGGCACGGCGCCCATCCGGCCGTCGGTGGCCTCGTTGCCGGCGATGACCAGGTCGACGCCCTCGATCTGGCCGAGAGCCGCCGCGAGCGCGTACGCGGTCTGGATCGCGTCGGAGCCGTGGATGGCCGGGTCGTTGAGGTGGATGGCCTTGTCGGCACCCATGGACAGCGCCTTGCGGATCGCGTCGGTGGCGCGGTCCGGACCGGCGGTGAGCACGGTGACCTCCCCGCCGTCGCGCTCCTTGATGAGCAGGGCTTCCTCGACGGCGCGCTCGTTGATCTCGTCGAGCACCGCGTCGGCGGCCTCGCGATCGAGCGTGAAGTCGCCGTCGCTGAGCTTGCGCTCGGACCACGTGTCGGGGACCTGCTTGATCAAAACGACGATGTTCGTCATGGGTCTACGTCGACCTCCTGTGTATGACTGCCTGGGATCGGCGAGGCGCAACGCCTTGACCGAGCTCTCGTGCTTCGCACGGGGGTGTGCGATAGATTACCTCACGCTAAGTTACCCGCTGGTAACTTGGATGGGAACCTCGTTCACCATAACCACACGAAGGGAGCCGCACGGCTGTGATCTGGACCACCGATGACGAGGTCGACAAAGGTGGGGCTAATGTCTGGGCGGTGAGCGAATCCCCCGTCCCCGCCGGCGACGCCCCTCAACTGCCACTCACCGGCGAGCGCACCGTTCCCGGCATCGCGGAGGAGAACTACTGGTTCCGCCGCCACGAGGTGGTCTACCGCGACCTGCTGCCCCGGTGCGCCGGCCGCACCGTGCTCGAGGCGGGCGCCGGCGAGGGCTACGGCGCCGACATGATCGCGGGCGTCGCCACCGCCGTCGTCGGCCTCGACTACGACGAGAGCGCCGTCGCGCACGTGCGCGCCCGCTACCCGCGCGTGGACATGCGGCACGCCAACCTCGCCGACCTGCCCCTCGCCGACGCCTCCGTGGACGTTGTCGTCAACTTCCAGGTCATCGAGCACCTGTGGGACCAGTCCGGGTTCCTGCGCGAATGCCACCGCGTGCTCCGGGACGGCGGCGAACTGCTGATCAGCACCCCCAACCGCATCACGTTCTCCCCCGGCCGCGACACCCCGCTCAACCCGTTCCACACCCGCGAGCTGAACGCCGCCGAACTCACCGAACTGCTCGAGGGAGCCGGCTTCCGCGTCGCCCTGACGACCGGGGTGCACCACGGCCCCGCCCTGCGCGCCCTCGATGCCAAGCACGGCGGCTCCTTCATCGACGCCCAGATCGAGCGCGCTCTCGCCGGCGAGCCCTGGCCCGCCGGCCTGACCGCAGACGTCGCGGCCGTGACGGTCGACGACTTCCTCCTCGCGCCCGAGAACATCGACGCCAGTCTGGATCTCGTCGCGATCGCGGTGAAGGATCCGGCGCGGTGACCACTCCCGCCACCCGGCGGGAACCGGGACTGTTCGCGCTGGTGCTGCACTCGCACCTGCCGTGGCTCGCCCACCACGGTCGCTGGCCGGTCGGCGAGGAATGGCTCTACCAGTCCTGGGCCGCGACGTATCTCCCGGTGACCGACGTCCTGCGCCGGCTTGCCGCCGAGGGCCGCACGCGCCTGGTCACCCTCGGGGTGACGCCCGTGCTCGCCGCTCAGCTCGACGACCCCCACTGCCTGACCGGGATGCACCACTGGCTCGGCAACTGGCAGCTGCGCGCCCACGAGGCCGCGGGCATGCGGGAGCCGGCCTACCGTGCGCTCGGAGCCCGCGAGCACCGGCATGCCGCCGCAGCCCTCGAACAGTTCGAAACCCGTTGGCGTCACGGCGGATCCCCGGTGTTCCGCGAACTCGTCGACGCCGAGGCGGTCGAACTGCTGGGCGGGCCGCTGGCCCATCCCTTCCAGCCTCTGCTCGATCCCCGCCTGCGGGCGTTCTCCCTCGCCGAGGGACTGGCCGACGCGCATGCCCGCTGGGCGCACACACCGCAGGGCATCTGGGCGCCCGAGTGCGCGTTCACCCCCGGCATGGAGGCCGGATACGCCGCCGCCGGCGTCGGGCACTTCATGGTGGACGGTCCCGCCCTGCGCGGCGACACCACGCTCGGCCGGACCGTGTGGGACTCCGACGTCGTCGCCTTCGGCCGGGATCTGCAGGTGTCCTACCGGGTCTGGTCGCCGAAGTCCGGCTACCCGGGCCACCCCGCCTACCGGGACTTCCACACCTACTGCCACGACACCGGGCTCAAGCCCGCCCGCGTGACCGGCCGCACCGTCGCCCCACAGGACAAGGCGCCCTACGACCCCGATCTGGCGTCCGCGGCCGTCGACCGCCACGTGGCCGACTTCGTCGACACGATCCGCCGCCGACTGCGCCGCGAGTCCGACCGCATCGGGCGCGACGCCCTGGTGGTCGCCGCCTTCGACACCGAGCTGTTCGGCCACTGGTGGCACGAGGGCCCGCTGTTTCTCGAACGGCTGCTCCGGGCGCTGCCGGAGGCGGGCATCGAGGTGGGCACTCTCGCCGACGCACGCGACCGCGGGTACGTGGGAGCACCCGTCGACCTGCACGACACCTCGTGGGGGTCCGGGAAGGACTGGCGGGTGTGGGCCGGCGAGCAGGTTCGCGACCTCGTACAGCTCGACGAGGAGGTCGTGCGCACCACGCTCGACACCCTGGACAAGGCCCGCGGCGCCGCCGGGGCCGGCCGCCCCGCGCTGCGCAACCGGGTGCACGACCAGATGCTGCGCGAGGCGCTGCTGACGGTGTCGAGCGACTGGGCATTCATGGTCAGCAAGGACACCGCGGCCGGATACGCGCGGGACCGGGCCCACAAGCACGCCCACGCGTTGCGCGAGATCGCCGCGGCGGTCGCCGCAGGCCGCGACGAGACGGCGGCGCGCCTGGCCGCCGGCTGGAACCGGGCCGACAATCTGTTCCCCGGGCTCGACGCCCGCCGCCTGCCCGACCGGATGGGAGCCCCCTCGTGAAGGTGCTGATCGTCTCCTGGGAGTACCCGCCCGTCGTCGTCGGCGGCCTCGGCCGGCACGTGCACCACCTCGCCACCGAGCTCGCCGCCGCCGGCCACGAGGTGGTCGTGCTCTCCCGGCGGCCCACCGGCACGGACGCCACCACCCACCCCACGATCAGCCACATCGCCGAGGGCGTGCTCGTGGTGGCCGTCGCCGAGGACCCACCGCACTTCGACTTCGGCGAGGACATGCTCGCCTGGACGCTCGCGATGGGTCATGCCATGGTGCGGGCGGGGCTGAGCCTGACCAAGGGCGGCATCGGCGACGGCTGGTACCCGGACGTGGTGCACGCGCACGACTGGCTCGTCGCACACCCCGCCGTCGCGCTCGCCGAGTTCTTCGACGTACCGCTGGTGTCCACCCTGCACGCAAGCGAGGCCGGCCGGCACAGCGGCTGGCTGTCGGGCCGCGTGAACCGGCAGGTGCACTCGGTGGAGTGGTGGCTCGCCAACGAATCCGATCGGCTCATCACGTGTTCGGCATCGATGAACGAGGAGGTCGCCGCGCTCTACGGGCCGGACCTGCCGCCGGCGACGGTGATCCGCAACGGAATCGACGTCACCGCGTGGTCCTACCGGGAGCGGGCGCCGCGTTCCGGGCCGCCGCAGCTGCTGTTCGTCGGCCGCCTCGAGTACGAGAAGGGCGTGCAGGACGCGATCGCCGCCCTCCCCCGGATCCGGCGCACGCACCCCGGCACGACCCTCGTCGTCGCCGGGGAGGGCACCCAGTTCGACTGGCTGCGCGAGCAGGCGCGCGTGCACCGCGTCGCGCGGTCGGTGACGTTCGTCGGCAACCTCGACCGCATCGAGCTGCTCGGGTGGCTGCACCGCGCCGATGCGATCGTCCTGCCGAGCCGCTACGAACCGTTCGGGATCATCGCACTCGAGGCCGCGGCCGCCGGGACGCCACTCGTCGCGTCGACGGCCGGCGGCCTGGGGGAGGCCGTCGTCGACGGCTCGACCGGCCTCTCGTTCGCACCCGGCGACGTCGCGGGGCTGGCGTCGGCGGTCCGGCGGACCCTCGACGACCCCGCGGCCGCCCAGCGACGGGCGCGGGCGGCGCGCGAGCGGCTCACGGAGGACTTCGACTGGCGGCTGGTGGCCACCGAGACCGCCCGTGTGTACTCGGAGGCGAAACGTCGTGTGCGCCATCCGCTTCCGCGACCGACGATTCCCCAGCGGCCGTTGCCCGGCCGGTGACCGGCGCTGCCGGCCCGCGTCACCGGGACGGCAGCAGCGGAGGCTCGCGGTGCGCCCAGGGCCGGGCCCGCTCGAGCTGTGCCGCGAGCGACAGCAGCAGTCCCTCCGAGCCCAGCGGCCCGAGAAACTGCACGCCCAACGGCAATCCCGCCGCGGTCCAGTGCAGTGGCACCGAGATCGCCGGGCGCCCGGTGATGTTCGCGAGCTGGGTGTACGGCGTCCGGGCGAGGTTCTCGTCGACGATGCGGTCCATCAGCCCGGCCCACCGCGCCGCGCGGCCCAGCCGCGCCGTCACGATCAGGCGCGCGGCCCCCTGGAGCGCGGGCGGCGTGGCCAGTTCCCCCACGCGCGCCGGCGGATACGCCAGGGTCGGCGTGAGCAGCAGGTCGTACCGCTCGTGGAACGCGCCGAGCTGCTGCGTATACCCGTTCCACCGGCGCAGCGAGGCGAGATAGTCCGAGGGCCGCACGGAGTCGCCGAGCGCGGCGAGGAACCGCGTGTCGGGCTCGAACGCGTCGGGGGCGCACCCGGTGCGCAGGCGCGCCTGCCGGACGTCGGCGGCGAGCCAGGCGAACCACATCGTCAGCCAGTCGGTGGACAGCCGCCGCTCGTCGATCCCCGTCGCCGCGGGTTCGACGGCGTGGCCCAGCTCGGCGAGCAGCGCCGCGGCGTTCTCGACGGCCGTGACGGCCTCCGGGTCGACGCCGGTGCCGATCGGGGAGTCCGTCGCGAACCCGATGCGCAGCGTCCGCGGTGGGGTACTCGCCGCGGACGCATACGACTCCTGCGGTGCCGCCGTGAGATAGGGCCCGTTCGGGTCCGGACCGGCCAGCACGTCGAGCATGGCTGCCGCGTCGCGCACCGTGCGCGTGACGACCCCGTTGCTGACCGCCCCGTGCCGGTCCTCGTCCACCTCGGGTCCGCTCGGCACCAGGCCCCGGCCCGGTTTGAGCCCGACCAGCCCGCAGCAGGCGGCCGGAATGCGGATCGAGCCGCCGCCGTCGTTCGCGCCGGCCGCCGGGACCACGCCGGCGGCGACCGCCGCCGCGGATCCGCCGGAGGACCCGCCCGGCGTGTGCGCGGGATTCCACGGGTTGCGGGTGGGACCGTTCGCCACCGGCTCGGTCACCCCCTTGACCCCGAACTCCGGAGTGTTCGTCTTGCCGAAGAGGACGAGGCCCGCGTCCAGCCAGCGATCGACGACCACCGCGTTGCGCACGGCGGGCAGCTCCGCCAGGGACCTGCTCCCGCTGCCGGTCGGAATCCCCGCGACGTCCTGGAGAAGATCCTTGACCAGGAACGGCACCCCCGCGAACGGACCCTCGAGGCGCTCCGCGGCCCGGCTGCGCGCCTGCTCGTCGAGCCGGCGCACGACGGTGTTCAGTGTGGGCTCCACCGCGTCGAGCCGGGCGAGGGCCGCGTCGAGCAGTTCGCGCGGCGTGACCTCGCGGCGGGTGACGAGTTCGGCGAGCCCCACGGCGTCGTAGCGGCGGTAGTCGGCGTAGTCCATCGCAGGCGCCCCGGATCAGGAACCGGGTTCCGCCGCCGGTTCGCGGCCCGCCTTCTTGCGCGCGATGTCCTCGAGCGCGGCGACGTACGCGGCCCGGTCGGCGGCACCGGACTCCCAGTCCGTGCGGCGGTTCCTGACCACCTTGGCCGGCGATCCGACCGCGATGCTGTAGTCCGGGATGTCGCCCTTGACCACCGCGTGCGCGCCGAGGACGCAGCCGCGGCCGGTGCGGGTGCCGCGCAGCACCGTGACCTTCGTCGCGATCCAGGTGTCGGGTCCGATCCGCACGGGGCTCTTGACGATCCCCTGATCCTTGATCGGGTACGTGATGTCCTCGGTGCGGTGGTCGAAGTCGCAGATGTAGCACCAGTCGGCGACGAGTGTGGAGGCGCCGATCTCGATGTCGAGGTAGGTGTTGACGACGTTGTCCTTGCCGAAGACCACCTTGTCGCCGATGCGCAGCGACCCCTCGTGACAGCGGATGGCATTGCCGTCGCCGATGTGCACCCACCGGCCGATCTCGAGCCGGGACAGCTCGGGGACGGAATGGATCTCGACGTTCTTGCCGAGGAACACCATGCCGCGCAGGATCACGTGCGGGTTGGCGAGCTTGAACTTGGCGAGCCGGTAGTACCGGACCAGGTACCACGGCGTGTACGCCTTGTGCGCCAGCACCCATCGCAGCGAATCGACGGTCAGGAATCGGGCCTGATCGGGATCCCGCCGACGAGAACCCCGCCACCTCGTGCGCAACGGTGCGCCCCACATGCTCGTCATGGTTGCCAGCGTACGGTCCGCCTCGCGCATCGAGTGCGCCACCCGGCCCGATAGTGTGGCCCATCGGGTCATTCGAGCCATGGCGAGGAGATGAGTGATGCGGGCTGCCCTGCGGACGGTGATGCTGACGGCCTCGGCGGCACTGGTGTTGACCGGATGCGGCAGCGACGGCGGCCCGGTCGACGTCCTCGCCGCCGGGGCGTGGCCGGGTCGGTACGCCGACGCCCGCAACAGCAACACCGCGCCCGCCGACGGGCTGCGCGACCTCGCGCCCGCCTGGTCACGTCCGCTCGGCGGCGCCGTCACCGCGCCCGCGAGCGTCGCGGCGAACGGACAGATCTTCGTCACCGCCGCGACCGCCGCCGGCTGCAACCTCGTCTCGTTCCAGATCGACACCGGCCGCAAGCGCTGGTGCACCCGCCTCGCGCCGGGTGTCACCGGGGTGACTCCCACCGCCGACGGCGTGGCCAACATCTACGTCGGCGAGGAGGGGGCGATGGTGTCGTTCAACGAGCACGGCCAGCGGCGCTGGCGGATCCCGGTGAGCGGGACGCCGGGCACCGCACAGTTCACCGGCGACGGAAACCTCGTGTTCGTCACGCATTTCGGTCAGGTCAACGTGCTCGACCCGCAAACGGGCAGGCACGCCGCCCCGATCTTCGACCTCGTGCCCACCCCCGGGGTGGCGGACGGGACGAACGTGCCACGGCTGCCCAACGACCACGGTCTGGCCGCATGTTTCGGCGGATCGGAGGACTGCCCGGTGGCCACCACCCCGGCGGTCGATCTCGGGACCGGCCGGATTCTGGTGACGCTGTGGCGGCCGGGCGCCGATCGCGCCGCCGTCGTGTCGATGCGCTACACCGGCGGCGACGATGCGCGGGTGGTCGAGGAGTGGTCGCAGCCGGAGCTTCCGGGCGGCGCGACGACCAGTCCCGTGCTGTCCGCGGACGGCGCCACGGTGTACGTGCACGACGGCGAGGGAGCCCTGTGGGCCCTCGATGCCGGGACCGGGACGCCGCGGTGGAGCCACGACCTCGGGTACACGGCCTCCACCGGACCGGCGGTGTCCGCCGACGGACTGCTGGTCCTCGCGCCGGGGGGCCGGACCGGCGACCTGGTGGCGCTGCGCGACACCGGTGAGGCGGCCGAACTCGTGTGGCGCCGCGGCGACGTGCGCCAGCTGGGGGTGCCGGCGCTGACCGCCGACGGCATCGGATACACGGTGGCCCGAGCCGACGACGGGTTGGCCGCGCTGGTGTTCGACGCCGCCAGCGGGGAGACGCTCGACGAGGAGACCCTGCCCGACGCGGCCGGATTCTCGGTCGGCACCGCGGTCGGGCCGGCTGGCGAGTTCGTCACGGCGACGCTGCCGGGCGACGTCTACGTGCTCCGCTGACCTTTCGCCGCGGGCGGCGACGGCTCAGCCGGCGATCTGGATGAGATTGCCGCAGGTGTCGTCGAAGACGGCGGTGGTGATGCCGCCCATTTCGAGGGGCTCCTGGGTGAATCGCACCCCGAGGCTGCGCAACCGCTCGTACTCGGCGCGCACGTCGTCGACCGCGAACGAGGTGAACGGGATACCGTCGGCGACGAGGGCCTCCTTGAACGGCCGGACGGCGGGATGGCCGTCGGGCTCGAGGACCAGTTCCGGCCCGTCCGGTTGCTGCGGCGAGACGACGGTGAGCCACCGCGCCTCGCCCAGGGGGACCTCGGTCTTCTTCACGAAACCCAGGACGTCGGTGTAGAAGGCGAGCGCCTTGTCCTGGTCGTCGACCAACACGCTGGTGAGGGTGACCTTCACTGCGACTCCTTTCGATGCGCGACCGTCCATCGGTCGGCGAGGCCCTGCAGTGGCGCAACGTCCACATGATGGAACTTCGATCGCCCCTCGCGGCGGGTCCGGACCAGCCCGGCCTCCTCGAGGATCGCCAGGTGCTGCGAGATCGCCTGCCGGGACGAGCCCAGGCCGTGCCGCGAGATCAGTCGTGTGCACAGCTCGAACAGCGTCTGGCCGTCCCGGTCGACGAGCTCGTCCAGGATGGCCCGCCGGGTCGGATCCGCCAGCGCTTTGAAGACGTCGACCACACCGTCGAGAATACGCAAGTATTTGCTTGCATATCAAGACCCGCACCGGAACGACCCACCCGGCCGGGACAGGGCTCAGCGACTGGGTTCGCAGACGAACGCCGTCGGGGTGCGGCCGATCCGCGTGAGCACGACGCTCAGCGACCGCGATCCGCGCAGCTTCAGCCGCGGCCGGAGCACCGCCGGATCTGCGTCGACCCCTCGCACGAGAATCTCCGCCACCCCACAGTCCATCGACGAGAGCGATTGCCGGAGAGTCTTTTCCGTGTACTTCAGTCGATCGAGAACGCGGAATCCCCGCACCCCCGCGGGGAGGGTGTCGCCGGTGAGATACGCGATCCGCGGATCGAGCTGCCACAGGCCGTGGGCGGCCGCGTAGTGCCGCACCAGCCCCGCACGCACGATCGCCCCGTCGGGATCGACGATCCACTCCCCCGGTTCCCGCTCGGGGATCTCGTCCGGCTCCGCGTCGGTGATCTCGAATACGGCGCCGTCCGAACGCAACACACTCGCCCGTCGCCGCACGCCCGGCGTGGCCAGACCCGGGGAGTACAGGCATGCCTCGCGGACGCCGCCGTCGAGCGAGACCACCTCGACCTCCCCCGCCCAGTCCAGCGCATCGAAATCCAGTCCGGGGGCACACTTGACGGCCAGGTCCCGTCCGGCGTAGGCGTCGAGCAGGTCGGGCAACGGCGGCATCAGGGCCGCCGGGTCGTGCGTGCGCCGACCCTCGGATCGGCGGGCCGGATCGGCGATCACGGTGGTACCGCGGGTGATCGGGCGCAGCGCGTCGGCGCGGGCCAGCGCCGCCCCGGGGACGTTGTGGGCGGCCATCGCGAGGCGAACGGGGTCGAGATCGCTGCCGACCACCGCCTCCGCGACCCCCACCAGGGCCGCCAGCTCGGCGCCGATCGAGCACGTCACGTCGTGGACGCGCCGGCCGGCGAGCCGGCGGGCCCGATGCGCGGCGACGGACGCCGGCGTCGCCTGCTGCAGCGCGTCGTCGGTGAACAGCCAGCCGCCGGCAGCGGGCAGCTTCGCGACCGCCCTGCGGCGCAACAGCACCGTCTCGGTCAGCGGCGCGGTCAGGTCGGCGAAACGCGTACGCGCCCAGCCGATGTCGGCTAGGCGCGTCCGCGCGGACAGCTCCCGGGCGGCCACCTCCGCGAGATCGGCCGCGCCCTGCGACGAACGCAGGTACGCGACGTCGGCGAGGGTGAACGCGTAGCCCACACTACTTGCCGGGCTTCACGCCGGTGATCATGACGTTGTAGAAGAAGCTGCGCGGGACCACGTGCCTGAGGACCTTCTCGTCCACCCAGCTGAGCGTGCGCCACCCGCCGAACGCGAAGCGCGCCCAGCCCCAGCCCAGCTTCTCCGCGGGCACCGCGGCCTCGAATGTGCGGACCGGCCAGCCCAGCAGCGCGGCCGCGAACTCCTCGCTGCTCGCCTTCACCTCGACCGCGCCGGCCGAAGCCGCCATCCGCTCCAGGTCCGACGGGTCGAAGGTGTGCAGGTCGACGACCGCCTCGAGCGCCGCGGCACGGGAGGACTCGTCGAGTTCGGCCTGCGGCCGCCGCCAGTCCCGCAGGAACGGCAGCTTCGTGACGTTGGTGGTGGCCTCCCACGTGAGGCGGCCGAGCCAGCGCGCGTAGAAGTTCCCGACCGTGCTGGGCTCGCCGGCGAAGACGAACCGGCCGCCCGGCTTCAGCACGCGCAGCACCTCCCGCAGCGACTGCTCGACGTCGGGGATGTGGTGCAGCACCGCGTGACCGACGACGAGGTCGAAGGTGTCGTCGTCGTACGGGATCGTCTCGGCGTCGGCCACCCGGCCGTCCACGTCGAGGCCGAGGTGCCCGGCGTTGCGCAGCGCCACCTTGACCATCCCGGGCGACAGGTCGGTGACCGAGCCGGTCCTCGCCACTCCGGCCTGCATGAGGTTCAGCAGGAAGAAGCCGGTGCCGCAACCGAGTTCGAGGGCCCGCTCGTACGGCAGGGGCTGGTCACCGGCGGCGGCGTCGAAACGACCCTTCGCGTAGTCGATGCAGCGCTCGTCGTAGGAGATCGACCACTTCTCGTCGTAGGTCTCGGCCTCCCAGTCGTGGTAGAGCACCTGCGCGAGCTTGGTGTCCCGAAGGGCGGCCGCCACCTCCTCGGCAGTGGCGTGCGGGTTCGGCGCGGGGTCGACCCCGTCGGTCCTGCTTGCAGTCATGAAGGGCATCCTACCCATCGGTAAGGAATGAACAAGTTCCAGTTCCGGGGTGCCTACTCCCCGACGAACTCGGCCTTACCCGGGCCGTTGGCGACGAAGGACTCCATGCCGATCGTGCGGTCCTTCGTCGCGAACAGGCCGGCGAAGACGTGCTGCTCGATCCTCAGCCCCGTGTCCAGGTCGGTGTCGAGGCCCTGGTCGATCGCGGCTTTGGCCGCCGCCAGTGCGCGGGTGGCGCCCCGGCTGAACTGCGACGCCCACGCGCGCGCCGCGTTGTACACCTCGTCCGGGGCGACGACCTCGTCGACCAGCCCCATCTGCAGGGCCTCGGCCGCACCGACGAAGCGGCCGGTGAACACCAGATCCTTCGCCTTCGACGGGCCGACGAGGCGGGCGAGGCGCTGGGTTCCGCCGCCGCCCGGGATGATGCCGAGCAGGATCTCCGGCACACCGACCTTCGCGTTGTCACCGGCGATCCGCCGGTCCGCACCCAGTGCGAGCTCCAGACCGCCCCCCAGCGCGTAGCCGGTGATCGCGGCCACCGTCGGCTTCGGGATCTCCGCCACCGACCCCAGCGCCGACTGCAGGTCCGCGATGATCTCGCTCATCTGCACGTAGCTCAGCTCGGCCATCTCCTTGATGTCCGCGCCGGCCGCGAACACCTTCTCACCGCCGTAGACGATCACCGCCTTGACGTCGGAGTTCACGGTCGCCTCGCGCGCAGCGGCCCGGATCTCCTCCTGCACCTGCCGGTTGAGTGCGTTCATCGGCGGCCGGTCGAGCCGGATGGTGCCGATACCGTCGGAGACCTCGAGTGTCACGAATTCAGCCATGAGGCACAGGCTAGTTGGCGCCCCGGGCGGCCCACGGATGCGGCCCCGCCTCGTAGTAGCCGTCCTGCTCGGGGAACTCCACCCGGAGCTGTCCCTCCCAGGTGATCCGGGTCGGCAGGATCGGCGTGATCTGCGGCTCCGCAGCGAGGATCTCCGCGACCGAGCCGAACCGTGACAGGGCCGTCAACTGGCTCCAGGTCGGGGGCAGCAGCACACTGCCGCCCTCCTGCCAGTGCGCGATCGCCTCCTGCGGAGTCTGCCACCGCACCTCGTCGGCCTCGCTCGTCTCGCCGTCGGCGATCTGTCCCTCGGGGGCCGCCGCGACGAAGAACCTCGTGTCGTAGCGACGACCCTCTCCGACCGGCGTGATCCAGTTCGACCACGGCCGCAACAGGTCCGCACGCAGCACCAGCCCCTCACGTTCGAGGAACTCGCCGAAGGTGAGCTCCCGAGCCTCGAGCTGCCTGCGGGACTCCCCGAACGGTGTCGTGTCCGCCACCACGGTGTCCGGTGTCGCACCGGCGAGCAGCACCCCGCACTCCTCGAACGTCTCGCGCACGGCCGCGAGGACGAGCGCCTGCGCGAGCGTCTCGGAGGTGCCGAACCGCTCCGACCACCACGGCACGGGCGGTCCCGCCCACGCCACCGTCGCAGCGCTGTCCGACGGGTCGACGCCGCCGCCGGGAAACACCGTCATGCCGCCGGCGAACGCCATGCCGCGCACGCGCTGCAGCAGGAACACCTCGACGCCACGGTCGCCGTCCCGGACGAGGATCACCGTCGAGGCATCCTTGAGCGGCATCGCCGCTGCACCCGCGGGTTCTCCCGAACGTTCGATAGCCATACTCACAAGTTACGGCATGACGTGACGCACAACTCACCCACCCGGCCGCTCCGCGCGGCGGTGACCTCGGCCGCGGCTCCGCTCCGCTACGCGCGGCGGTGAACTCGGCCGCGGCTCCGCTCCGCTACGCGCGGCGGTGCCTCCCGGGCTGGTACGTGCGGCGCGCGAAGAACCGGCCGTCCGCCTTGTCGAGCGTGATCGCCTGGCTGAACGCGTCGCTGAGGTTCTCACCCGTGATCACGTCGTCGAGCAGACCCTGCGCCACCACCTGCCCCTCCTTGAGCAGCATCGCGTGGGTGAAGCCCGGCGGGATCTCCTCCACGTGATGGGTGATCAGCACGATCGCCGGAGCGTCCGGGTCGGCCGCCAGCACGCCGAGCCGCGCCACGAGCTCCTCACGACCACCGAGGTCCAGGCCGGCGGCGGGCTCGTCGAGCAGCAGCAACTCCGGATCCGTCATCAGCGCCCGGGCGATGAGCACGCGCTTGCGCTCACCCTCGGAGAGCGTGCCGTAGGTGCGGTCGGCGAGATGCTCGGCGCCGAGGCTTTCGAGCATCTCCACGGCGCGTGCGCTGTCCACCTCGTCGTACCGCTCGCGCCAGCGCCCCAGCACGCCGTACCCCGCGGAGATCACCAGGTCCACGACCTTCTCGTCGCCCGGCACACGGTTCGCCAGCGCCGACGACGACATCCCGATCCGGGGCCGCAGCTCGGACAGGTCGGTCTTCCCGAACGTCTCCGCCAGCACGTGCGCCGTCCCCGATGTGGGGAATGTCTCCGCTGCGGCCACCCGCAGCAGCGACGTCTTACCCGCCCCGTTCGGACCGAGGATCACCCAACGTTCGTCGAGTTCCACCTTCCAGGACACGGGACCGACGAGGACGTTGCCGCCCCGCCGCACGAGCACGTCGTCGAATTCGATGAGCAGATCGGGATCAGGTTTTGCCACGCCGACCATCTTTGCGTACGCGCACGAGCGGTTCACGGCAGGATCGCTTCCGTGTCGTACCCCTCGCCTCCACCGCACCCCTCCCCCGCACCCGGCGAGCCGCCGGTGGGACCTGCCGTCGCCCGGTCCGACGCCGGTCCCTTCCCGCTGGGCGCCTTCCCCGGCGACGACGGGACGCGGTTCGCCGTGCACGCGCCCCACGGCAGCCGTGTTCAGCTCTGCCTGATCGACGACGCCGGCCGCGAGGAACGCATCGACCTGCCGGACAAGACGTACGGCGTCTGGCACGGCGCGGTGCCGGGGGTCCGCCCGGGCCAGCGCTACGGCTACCGCGTGCACGGCGCGTGGCAGCCCCGGACCGGGCTACGTGCCAATCCGCACAAGCTGCTGCTCGACCCGTGGGGCCGGCAGCTGACCGGTGACATCGGCGACACGGCCCGCTTGCTCGGCTACGAGCGCACCCCGTTCGGCGATGCGTCGACCGTGGACTCCCTCGGCCACACACCGCTGTCGGTGGTGGCCGACAACCCCGGCCGGGCCCGGCACAACCGTCCCGGCACGCCGTGGGAGCAGACGGTGATCTACGAACTGCACGTCGGCTCCTACACCGCCCGCCATCCCGCCGTCCCCGAGCAGTGGCGCGGCACCTATCTGGGCCTGACGGCGCCGGCCGTGCTCGAACACCTGGTCGGCCTGGGGGTCACCGCCGTCGAACTGCTGCCCGTGCACGCCTTCCTCACCGAACCACCCGTACGGGATCGCGGCATGCGCAACCACTGGGGTTACTCCACCGCGTCGTACTTCGCGCCCCACCCGGGCTACGCGGCCACCCCCGGCAACGAGATCGCGGAGTTCCGGACGATGGTCGACACGCTCCACGAGGCGGGCCTCGAGGTGATCCTCGACGTGGTCTACAACCACACCTGCGAATGGTCGGTGGACGGCCCGCACGTGTCCTGGCGCGGTCTCGACGCGCCCGGCTACTACCTCCTCGACGCCACCGGCCACGACATCGACCTGACGGGCTGTGGCAACACCGTCGACGGCAGTTCCCCGGTGGCGGTGCGGATGATCTGCGACAGCCTGCGGTACTGGGCGACGGAGATGGGTGTGGACGGCTTCCGGTTCGACCTGGCCAGCGCGCTCGCCCGGCCGCGAGGCGGCGACTTCGATCCCCGGGCGGCGGTGTTCACCGCCATTACCACCGACCCCGTCCTGACCCGGCTCAAGCTGATCGCCGAGCCCTGGGATGCGACCCTGCCCGGCTACCAGCTCGGCAACATCGGTCCCCAGTGGTCGGAGTGGAACGATCGTTACCGCGACTCGGTGCGGCGCTTCTGGGCGCGCGGTGCGGGAATCCGGGAGGTCGCCTCCCGGCTCGCGGGCTCGGAGGACCTCTACGGCCGGCACACCCACCGGCCGTGGATGTCGATCAACTTCGTCACCGCGCACGACGGTTTCACGATGGCCGACCTTGTCAGCTACCGGCGCAAGCACAACGAGGCCAACGGCGAACAGGGCCGTGACGGTAGCGACAACAACGAATCCGTCGACCACGGCGTCGAAGGACCCACGGACGATCCGCGGATCGTGGCCGCCCGGGCCCGGCACGTGCGTGCGCTGCTCGCCACCCTGCTGCTGTCGACCGGCACCCCGATGCTGCTCGCCGGCGACGAGTTCGGGCACTCCCAGGGCGGCAACAACAATGCCTATTGCGTGCCCGCCGACGTCCCGGTCCGCGACGCCTGGCCACTCGACTGGGAGCACGCGGACCAGGAACTCGTCGAGTTCGTGCGGCAGACGTTGCGTCTGCGCAAAGTGGTGCCGGTGCTGCGTCAGGGCCGCTTCTTCGACGGCAGGGCCCGCCAGGTCGGCTACCCCGACCTGGTGTGGTTCGGCGCGGACGGAAGGGAACTGCAGGAGGCGGACTGGCTCGACGAGAACCGGCGGACGCTGCAGGCGTGGGTGGACGGCTCGCAGCTGGGCACGGTCACCCGCGCGGGCGTTCCGCTGACGGACAGCAGCGGCCTGCTCGTGCTGCACGCAGGCGGCCCCACCACCCTGACCCTCGGCCGGGCCGAGTGGTACCACGGTGCGATGGTGTGCGCCTTCGACTCGAGCTCCGTCGACGGAGAGCCCGCGGATCTCACGCCGCTGCCCGCCGGCTCGACGTTCCCGCTGACCGGGCCGACGCTGCTGGTGTTCCGGATCGCGACGTGATCAGCCCGGGACGGCGACGACCGTCACCGACCCCGGCGCCACCTCGGTGAATCCCGCGTCCCGTACCGCCACGGCGGTGCCGGCGTCGACTCGCTCCGTCAGGTACCGCCACCGGGCGGGGTCGGCGTCGCGCACGGCACACACGAACCCGGAGTCGGCCCATGCGCCGGCGCGCTCGACGTCCAGGGCCCCGGCCAACAGCATCGCGGCGTGGCCGACCTGTGCCGCGGCCTTCCCGACGGTCATGCCGAGCGCGGCGTCGATCCACAGCACCGGAACTCCGGCGGGCGGATCGTCAGGGGTGTCGTGGGGCAGATCGGTGCCGCCGATCTGCAGCCGCGAGATGCGCGGATCGAGAGCGCCGACGGGCCCCGGGACCAGTGCCCGGGCGTGTGCCCCCCGGTGTTCGACGGTGATTCCGTCGACCTCCTGCGCGGCGCGCCACTGGGCACCGCGGGCGCGACGGCTGACCTTGCGGATGCGCGCGTCGGTCCACGCGAGGTAGGGCTCGCGCCACGGGCCGGGTTCACCGGCCGGCCCGGTCCCGACGCGTGGGTCCAGGCACAGCGCGATCGTCGCCATCGCAGCAGCCTCGAGCAGCGCGCTACGGGAGGGCGGATCCTGCTTGGGGATGTGCAGCACGATCGGCATCGCGAGCACCGCCCCGGGGTCCTCCGGGTCCGGTCGATGCCCGTAGCCGCGGGCGAGGACACCGTGGCGCGCCACGAAATCCGCACCGTGGCGCGCCACGAAATCCGCACCGTGGCGAGCCACGACATCCGCACCGTGGCGCGTCACGACATCCGCACCGTGGCGAGCCACGACGTCGGGACCGAGCGGGGCCGTGGCCTCAGGCACCGGTGTCGAGGGGCACGCGGCGCAGGGTGCCGTCGACCCGGTCGGCGGCCTCCACCTCGTCGCGGGTGACGCCGAGGACGAACAGCACCGCGTCCAGGTACGGGTGGGACAGCGCGGTGTCCGCGACCTCGCGTAGCGCCGGCTTGGCGTTGAAGGCGATGCCGAGCCCTGCCGCGCCGAGCATGTCGATGTCGTTGGCGCCGTCGCCGACCGCGACGGTCTGCTCGATCGGCACGCCGGCCTCGGCGGCGAACTCCCGCAGGGCACGGGCCTTGGCGGCGCGGTCCACCACCTCGCCGACGACGCGGCCGGTGAGCTTGCCGTCGACGATCTCGAGCGTGTTCGCCCGGACGAAGTCCAGTTCGAGTTCGTGGGCGAGGCCGTCGATGACCTGCCGGAAGCCACCGGAGACGACGCCGCATCGGAAGCCGAGCCGGCGCAGCGTGCGGATGGTGGTCCGGGCGCCGGGGGTGAGCTCGAGGTTCTCGGCGACCTCGTCGATCACCGACGCGGGCAACCCGGCCAGGGTCGCCACCCGCTGGTTCAGCGACTCGGTGAAGTCGATCTCCCCGCGCATCGCGGCCTCGGTGACGGCGCGGACCTTGTCCTCCACGCCGGCGTGCGCGGCGAGCATCTCGATGACCTCGCCCTGGACGAGGGTGGAGTCGACGTCGAACACGATCAGCCGCTTCGAGCGGCGGGCGAGACCGGCGCGCTCCACGGCGATGTCGACACTGAGGCCCGCGGCGACCTCGGCGAGCCCGGCGCGCAATCGGACGTCGGCCTCGGCGCCGGGGTCGGCCGCGGTCACCATGAGTTCGAGACCTGTCACCGGATAGTCGGCGATGCCCCGGATCGAGTCGATGTTGGCGCCCTGCCGCGCGAGCTCACGACCCACCGAACGCAGCGCCCGGGCGCTGACGGGACTGCCGAGGACCACAACGGCGTGGGTGGACACGGTCGAGCCGATACCCGGCTCGACACCGGTCTGCACCTGGGCGTGCATGCCGATGGTGGCCATGGCGGCCTCGATCTCGTCCTGCAGGGCATCGGGATCGGCGGGGCAGGAGACCAGCACACCGAGGGTGAGCCGGCCCCGGATCACGACCTGCTCGACGTCGAGCAGATCGACCTCGTGCCGGGTGAGCGCCGCGAAGAGCACAGAGGTCACGCCGGGATGGTCCGGCCCCGTCACAGTCACCAGCATCGCGGTGTCAGACGCCACCTACGTCTCCGATCCTTCGTCCGTCGCGGCACATGCTCACTCATTGTGCCAGGTGAACGGGGTGCCGAACGAGCAGGGGTCCACCCCGGAAGAATGCGCGAGGCCCCGCCCGTCGGGACGGGCGGGGCCTCGGGAAGCGTCGATCCGGTGTGCGGATCAGCGGTCGGCGGGGGTCCTCTCGGCACCCTCGCTCAGCGCCACATGGTTGTGCTTGTTGCTGCCCGGACCGACGTGCGCCTCGGCGCGGATGCGGTCCACCATGTGGGGGTAGTGCAGCTCGAACGCCGGGCGCTCGGAGCGGATGCGCGGCAGCTCGTAGAAGTTGTGCCGCGGCGGCGGGCAGCTCGTCGCCCACTCGAGGGAGTTGCCGTAACCCCACGGGTCGTCGACGGTCACGACCTGGCCGTACCGGTAGCTCTTGAACACGTTCCACAGGAACGGCAGGGTCGAGGCGCCGAGCACGAAGGCACCGACGGTCGAGATGATGTTCAGGGTGGTGAACCCGTCCGAGGGCAGGTAGTCGGCGTAGCGGCGCGGCATGCCCTCGTTGCCCAGCCAGTGCTGCACCAGGAACGTGGTGTGGAAGCCGAGGAAGGTCAGCCAGAAGTGCCACTTGGCGAGACGCTCGTCGAGCATGCGTCCGGTCATCTTCGGGAACCAGAAGTAGATGCCGGCGTAGGTGGCGAACACGATGGTGCCGAAGAGCACGTAGTGGAAGTGCGCGATGACGAAGTAGGAGTCCGTCACGTGGAAGTCGAGCGGCGGGCTGGCGAGGATGACGCCGGACAGGCCGCCGAACAGGAAGGTGACGATGAAACCGACCGAGAACAGCATCGGCGACTCGAACGTCAGGTGGCCCTTCCACATGGTGCCGATCCAGTTGAAGAACTTCACGCCGGTGGGCACCGCGATCAGGAACGTCATGAAGGAGAAGTACGGCAGCAGCACGGCGCCGGTGGCGTACATGTGGTGCGCCCACACCGCGATCGAGAGCGCCGCGATGGCCAGGGTCGCGTAGACCAGGCCGGTGTAGCCGAAGATCGGCTTGCGCGAGAACACCGGGAAGATCTCCGAGACGATGCCGAAGAACGGCAGCGCGATGATGTACACCTCGGGGTGGCCGAAGAACCAGAACAGGTGCTGCCACAGCATGACGCCGCCGTTGGCGGGGTCGAAGATGTGCCCGCCCAGGTGGCGATCGACGAAGAGGCCGAAGAACGCGGCGGTCAGCAGCGGGAACGCCAGGAGGATGAGCACGCTGGTGATGAGGATGTTCCAGGTGAAGATGGGCATCCGGAACATCGTCATGCCGGGGGCGCGCAGGCACACGACGGTGGTGATGAAGTTGACCGCACCGAGGATGGTGCCCAGACCCATCACGCCGAGGCCGAGGACCCAGAAGTCACCACCGACGCCGGGCGAGTGCAGCTCACTGGTGAGCGGGCTGTAGGCAGTCCAGCCGAAGTCGGCCGCACCACCGGGGGTGATGAAGCCGGCGGTCACGATCGTCGCGCCGAACAGGTACAGCCAGTAGCTGAACGAGTTCAGGCGCGGGAACGCGACGTCGGGCGCGCCGATCTGCAGCGGCAGGATGTAGTTCGCGAAGGCGAACACGACCGGGGTCGCGTACATCAGCAGCATGATCGTGCCGTGCATGGTGAACAGCTGGTTGTACTGCTCGTTCGACAGGAACTGCAGACCCGGGACCGCGAGCTCGGTGCGGATGAGCAGAGCCATCACGCCACCGATGAGGAAGAACGCGAACGAGGTGACCATGTACATGATCCCGAGCATCTTGGGATCCGTGGTCGTGATCATCTTGTAGAAGAACGAGCCCTTGGGTCCCTGCCGCGGCGGGTACGGCCTCGCTGCAGCTATCTCCGGGACTGGCTGGGGCGCTACGGCAGTCACTAATCCTCCTGATTGCGCGCTCGACTCGCAGTGCGAGACGAACGTTCTCTGGCTTGCGCTGATCGAATCGTAGACGGTGCGACCACCGCACGCTCACCGGGTCCTACTCAGTGTCGTACTCGGCGGTCGAGCATACCGGCGGGGGTCTGTGACCCACGCAACCCGGGGCCGTGGCACACCTCACCGAGCACACGGTTTCGCCCGCACACTAAGGTAAGCGTTCCCTAACTGTTTGCGATCCCGAGAGACGAGGTCCACCGTGTATCCCCTCCCCCTGCGCCGCGGCATCGCCGCCCTGGCGGCGTCCCTGACCGCGGCCGTGCTGCTCGCGGGCTGTTCCTCCGGCGAGACGGCCGAGCAGACCCCCGCCACCGCGGGCTTCCCACGCACCGTCGAGCACTTCCGCGGAACGACCACCGTCGAGTCCCAGCCGCTGCGGGTCGTCGCGCTCGACACCAGCTACGCGGACGCGACGCTGCTGCTCGAGTCCGACCTCGTCGGCTACGTCGACTACCGCACCGAAGGACTGCCCGACTACCTCGGTGACAGCCGCCGGCAGTTCGCCGCCGAGGCCACCTCCGTCGGTGCGGTCTCCGACGCGAGCCTGGAGAAGATCGCCGCGCTGCACCCCGACCTGATCCTGTCCGCCGACGTGCGCGACGGCGAGAACTACGACAAGCTCTCCGCCATCGCGCCCACGGTCTTCTCCGAGAGCACCGGGCCGACGTGGAAGGACAACATCCGTCTCGCCGCGCGGGCCCTCGGCAAGGAGGACCTCGCCGAACAGAAGATCGCCGACTACGAGGCCCGGGCGAAGGCCATCGGCGACGAGATCAACGCCACAGCCGGCAACCCCACCGTCTCGGTGGTCCGCTTCGCCGGTGAGCCCACCGCCCGCCTCTACCGCACCACGTCGTTCAGCGGCATCGTCCTCGAGGACGCCGGCCTGGCCCGCCCCGCGAGCCAGGGACCCGACCCGGCCGATCCGAGCAGCATCATGAACGCGATCAGCCCCGAACTCATCGGCGAGGCGGACGCGAATGTGATCTTCGTCAGCATGTACCGCGACGGGGAGGGCAAGTCCGAGGCGGCGGCGCAGCCGTTCCTCTCCAACCCGCTGTGGCAGAACCTGCGCGGCCGGAAGGTGGACGTGGACGACAGCCTGTGGATGACGCCGGTGTCCATCCAGGGCGCGCACGAGATCCTCGACGACCTCGCCGAGGCGTTCGGGGTCGATCCGCACACCAGTTAACCTGGACCGTCCCCTAGACAGGAGTGGTCGTATGCCCGCAGCGTCCCGGTCTCGCGCCGTCACGTGCACCGTCGCCCTCGCCGCCGTCGCGGCACTCGGGTTGGCGGGATGCGCGGAGGCGACGGACGATCCGGCGAGCAGCATCGTGCGCACCACCACCCGCATCGCCGGGGCGGCCGTCGTCGGGATCGAACGCGACACGACCACCGCGTGCGCGCTCCCCAGCCCCCCGGACCCGGGGCAGCCCGCCGGCGGCACCCGGTCGGTGATCCACACCGGCGGCGTCTCCGAGGTGCCCGCCGACCCGCAGCGGATCGTCGTGCTCGACGCCGCCGCGATGGACGCGGTGTGCGCCCTGGGCCTGTGGGAGCGGGTGGTCGGCACGACCACCGACGTCGCCCGGGCCGAGTACCTGGGCACGGGGATCGCGACGCTGCCGTCGGTGGGCACCACATCGGCGCCCGACGTCGCGCTCATCGACGGCGTGGAGCCGGACCTCATCCTCGGCTCGTCCGCCGACCCGGAGCTCTACCGCCGGCTCGGCACCGTCGCGCCGACGGTGCTCGTCGGCTCCGACCCGGTGTTCTGGCGGCAGCAGTTCCTCCGCGCCGGCGAAACACTCGGACGCTCGCAAGCGGCCGGCCGCGTGCTCGACAACTACCGCGCGACCGCGACGGACGTCGGCAAGGCGGTGACCGCGTCGCAGACCCAGGCGTCGATCGTGCGGTTCAACGGCGACGGCGCCGTCGTCGAGGGCACCGCCTCGTTCGCCGGACAGGTCCTCGCCGACGCCGGCGCCGCGCGCCCGCCCGCACAGCGGTTCGGTGTGCAGGACGGGCGCGCGGACGCCCCGCTCGACGAGGCCGACCCGGCCGCCGCGGAGGGCGACCTGATCTACGTCCGCTTCGCCGGCGAGGACGGCGTCGCGCACGGCAGCGAGGTGATGGACTCCGAGGCGTGGCTCGAGCTCGGGGCGGTCACCGACAGCCGGCTGTTCGCGGTGGACGACCTGGTGTGGTCCACGCCCGGCCCGGTGGCCGCGAAGGCCGTCCTGACGGATGTGCGCAACACCCTCAACGGCTATTCCAACTGAGTCGACCTCGTCGAAAGGCGCCCGGGGACATGCCTATTCCGGAGTTCGTCGCGCAACTGCGCGCACAGGTCGGTCCCGCGCCGCTGTGGCTGCCCGGCGTCAGCGCCGTCGTCGTCGACCCCGACGGACGGGTGCTGCTGACCCGTCGCGCGGACAACGGCCTGTGGGCCGTGGTCTCGGGCATCCTGGAACCCGGCGAGGAACCCGCCGTCGCGGCCGTACGCGAGGTGCGGGAGGAGACCGGCGTCGACGCCGAGATCGTCCGGCTCACGAGCGTGGACGTGACCGCTCCGATCACCTATCCCAACGGGGACGTCGCGCGGTACCTGGACGTGTGCTTCCTGATGCGCCCGACGGGTGGCGTGGCCCACGTCGCCGACGACGAGAACCTCGAGGTGGCCTGGTTCGCGCCGGATTCGTTGCCGCAGAACATGACCGCCACGTCGGTGCTGCGCCTGGAGAAGGCGCTGCGGGACGTGCCGGAGGCGTGGTTCCGCCGCCCCTGACGGTGCGCCTGACGCCCACCTGACGGCCGAATGTCACACGTGCTCGATCAGATCGAACGCGTGTGACATTCGGCCACAACAGGTGGACCGTGGGGTCAGAAGTCCCAGTCCTCGTCCTCGGTGACGACGGCCTTGCCGATCACGTACGAGCTGCCCGAGCCGGAGAAGAAGTCGTGGTTCTCGTCGGCATTCGGGGACAGCGCGGACAGGATCGCCGGGTTCACGTCGGTCTCGTCCTTGGGGAACAGCGCCTCGTAGCCGAGGTTCATCAGGGCCTTGTTGGCGTTGTACCGCAGGAACTTCTTGACGTCCTCGGTGAGCCCGGCCTCGTCGTAGAGGTCCGCGGTGTACTGGGTTTCGTTGTCGTACAGCTCGAACAGCAGATCGAAGACCCAGTCCTTGAGCTCGTCGCGCTCGGCCTGGGTGATCTGCTCGAGGCCGCGCTGGTACTTGTAGCCGATGTAGTAGCCGTGCACGGCCTCGTCGCGGATGATCAGCCGGATCATGTCCGCGGTGTTGGTCAACTTCGCCCGCGACGACCAGTACATCGGCAGGTAGAAGCCCGAGTAGAACAGGAACGACTCGAGCAGCGTCGAGGCAGCCTTGCGCTTGAGCGGGCTGTCGCCCTGGTAGTAGTCGAGGACGATCTGCGCCTTGCGCTGCAGGTTGTCGTTCTCCTCCGACCAGCGGAACGCGTCGTCGATCTGGCGGGTGGAGCACAGCGTCGAGAAGATGCTCGAGTACGACTTGGCGTGCACCGACTCCATGAACGCGATGTTGGTGAGCACCGCCTCCTCGTGCGGGGTCACCGCGTCCGGGATCAGCGACACCGCGCCGACGGTGCCCTGGATCGTGTCGAGCAGGGTCAGACCGGTGAACACGCGCATGGTCAGTTCCTGCTCGTACTCGGTGAGCGTGCCCCACGACGGGATGTCGTTGGACACCGGGACCTTCTCCGGCAACCAGAAGTTGCCGGTGAGGCGGTCCCACACCTCCGAGTCCTTCTCGTCCGGAACGCGGTTCCAGTTGATCGCCGAGACGCGGTCGATCAGTTTGACGTGGGCGCCGTCGGCCGGCGAGTGCGCGCGGGGTGCGGAGGTCATCTGTCTTTCCCTACCTGAGTTTCGATGTGTACCGGCAAGATTCGTCACAGCATGCAGGAGACGCAGCCCTCGACCTCGGTGCCCTCGAGCGCCATCTGCCGCAGCCGGATGTAGTACAGCGTCTTGATTCCCTTGCGCCAGGCGTAGATCTGCGCCTTGTTCACGTCGCGGGTGGTGACGGTGTCCTTGAAGAACAACGTCAGCGACAGGCCCTGGTCGACGTGCTGGGTGGCCGCCGCGTACGTGTCGATGATCTTCTCGTACCCGATCTCGTACGCGTCCTGGAAGTACTCCAGGTTGTCGTTGGTCAGGTAGGGAGCGGGGTAGTAGACGCGGCCGATCTTGCCCTCCTTGCGGATCTCGATCTTCGACGCCACCGGGTGGATGGAACTGGTGGAGTTGTTGATGTACGAGATCGACCCGGTCGGCGGCACGGCCTGCAGGTTCTGGTTGTAGATGCCGTGCTCCTGGACCGACGCCTTCAGCGCACGCCAGTCGTCCTGCGTGGGAATCGCCACGTCGGCGTCGGCGAAGAGCTGCCGCACGCGGGCGGTGGCCGGCTCCCACACCTGGTCGGTGTACTTGTCGAAGAACTCGCCCGAGGCATACTTCGACTCGGGGAAGCCCTTGAAGTACGTGCCCCGCTCGATGGCGAGCCGGTTCGACGCGCGCAGCGCGTGGAACAGCACGGTGTAGAAGTAGATGTTCGTGAAGTCGACGCCCTCTTCGGAGCCGTAGAAGATGCGCTCACGGGCGAGGTAGCCGTGCAGGTTCATCTGCCCGAGGCCGATCGCGTGGGAGTCGTTGTTGCCCTGCTCGATCGACGGCACCGAGTAGATGTGGGTCTGGTCCGACACGGCGGTCAGCGCCCGGATCGCCACCTCGATGGTGTGCGCGAAGTCCGGCGAGTCCATCGCCTTGGCGATGTTCAGCGAGCCGAGATTGCACGAGATGTCCTTGCCCACATGGCTGTAGGACAGGTCCTCGTTGAACGTCGACGGCGTGGAGACCTGCAGGATCTCCGAGCACAGGTTCGAGTGGGTGATCTTGCCCTGAATGGGATTGGCCCGGTTGACGGTGTCCTCGAACATGATGTACGGGTAGCCGGACTCGAACTGCAGTTCCGCAACCGTCTGGAAGAACTCGCGCGCCTTGATCTTCGACTTGCGGATGCGCTTGTCGTCGACCATCTCGTAGTACTTCTCGGTGACGTCGATGTCGGCGAACGGCACACCGTAGATGCGCTCGACGTCGTACGGCGAGAACAGGTACATGTCCTCGTTGCGCTTCGCCAGCTCGAACGTGATGTCGGGGATGACGATGCCCAGCGAGAGGGTCTTGATGCGGATCTTCTCGTCCGCGTTCTCGCGCTTGGTGTCGAGGAAGCGGTAGATGTCGGGGTGGTGGGCGTGCAGATACACCGCGCCGGCGCCCTGGCGGGCCCCGAGCTGGTTGGCGTAGGAGAAGGAGTCCTCGAGCAGCTTCATGATCGGGATGACGCCGGAGGACTGGTTCTCGATCTGCTTGATCGGCGCCCCGTGCTCTCGGATGTTGCTCAGCAGCAACGCAACCCCGCCTCCGCGCTTGGACAGCTGCAGTGCCGAGTTGATCGAGCGGCCGATGGACTCCATGTTGTCCTCGATGCGCAGCAGGAAGCAGGAGACGGGCTCGCCGCGCTGCTTCTTGCCGGAGTTGAGGAACGTCGGGGTCGCGGGCTGGAACCGGCCGGAGATGATCTCGTCGACGAGGTGGGTCGCGAGCTGCTCGTCGCCGGCGGCCAGGGTCAGGGCGACCATGCAGACGCGGTCCTCGAACCGCTCCAGGTAGCGCTTGCCGTCGAACGTCTTGAGCGTGTACGAGGTGTAGTACTTGAACGCACCCAGGAACGTCGGGAAGCGGAACTTCTTCGAGTAGGCGTGCTCGAAGAGCTGCTTGACGAACGGGCGGGAGTACTGCTCGAGCACCTCGGGCTCGTAGTAGTTCTCCTCCACGAGGTAGTCGAGCTTCTCCTCGAGGTTGTGGAAGAACACCGTGTTCTGGTTGACGTGCTGCAGGAAGTACTGGCGCGCGGCGGCGACGTCCTTGTCGAACTGGATCTCGCCGTTGGGCCCGTAGAGGTTCAACATCGCGTTGAGCGCGTGGTAGTCGAGTCCCTTGAGGGATTCGTCGATCTTGGCGCTCGCTGCCGGCGCGGCATCGGTGACGGTCACGGTGCTTGCTCCCACTGTGAGTAGACGGGTTCGCCGCGCACCCGTATCCCCGACGGTGACGCAGCGTTGATGGAGTGGACGAGTGTGGGTGAGGTCGCGGTTACGCCGACTGCAACGCCTGCGCCCAGAACTGTGCCAGGCCCTCGCGGACGCGCTCGACGTCCTCGGCGGTACCCATCAGTTCGAACCGGTAGAGGTACGGGACCTTGCACTTCTGGGAGACCACATCCCCGGCGTAACAATAGGATTCGCCGAAGTTGGTGTTGCCGGCGGCGATGACCCCGCGAATCAGCGCACGGTTGCGCGGATTGTTGAGGAACCGGATGACCTGCTTGGGCACGAAGTTCGTGTCCCGGCCGGTCGCGGTGGTGCCGCCGCCGTAGGTCGGCAGGATCAGCACGTACGGCTCGTGCACCTCGAAGGTGCCGTCACGGTCGTGCAGCGGAATCCGGGTGGCCGGCAACCCCAGTCGCCGGACGAATCGGTGCGTGTTCTCCGATGTGCTCGAGAAATACACCAACGAGGTCATGGATGTCTCACATCACTTCGCTCGGGTCCGGCGACCGGCCGCAGGGGCGGTGGGTCGGCGCGCGACGGGTCAGGCGGCGACGGCGAGGGCCTTGATCCGGTCCGGGCGGAAGCCGGACCAGTGCTCGTCACCGGCGACCACCACGGGGGCCTGCAGGTAACCGAGGGCCATCACGAAGTCCCGCGCTTCCGGGTTCTCCGAGATGTCGACGACGGCGTACTCGATACCGGCCTTGTCGAGGGCACGGTAGGTGGCATTGCACTGAACGCAGGCAGGCTTGGTGTAGACGGTGATGTTCATGGTTTCCCCTTTTCGACAACCTGACGACTGACTGCACAGCAGTGCCTCGAGGCCCGTCGTACCAGCACGATCCCGCTTCCCCGAGGGACCGGAAACGATCAAGCCTTCCAGCGCTCTAGACACTACACCTAGTGGCCGACAGATTCATAGAACGCGAGATGTTGTGAGTTACAGCCGTGATATTCCCAGGTCGTTACTCACCGCGCGGGGCTGTCGGGCAGGTACGGGAGCACGTCCTCGAGGTGCACCGGAAGCCGGCGCACCCGCGCCCCGGTGGCGTGCCGGAGGGCATTGACGACCGCCGCGGCGCTGCCGACGATGCCGATCTCCCCGACCCCGCGCGACCCCATCGGTGTGGCGTGCAGGTCGTCCTCGTCGAGCCAGGTCGCGTCCACGTCGCCGACGTCGGCATTGGTGGGGATGTGGTACTCCGCAAGGTCGTGGTTGACCACGTGGCCGGTGCGAGGATCGCGGATGCTCTCCTCGTGCAGGGCCATGGAGATGCCGAAGCACATCCCGCCGATCAGCTGCGAACGGGCGGTACGGGGGTTGACCACCCGGCCCACGGAGAACACGCCGAGCATCCTCGGCACCCGGATCTCGCCCGTGTCGACATCCACCCGCACCTCGGCGAAATGCGCGCCGAACGACTGGATGCGGTAGTGCTCGAGCGCGGGATTCTCCTCGGCCGTCGCCGATGCCTCGGCACCCGGCTCCGGTCGATCCCCGTGCCGCTTGCGGAACGCGTGGGCCGCGGCGACGATCGCCGTGCCCCACGACGAGGTACCGGAGGATCCGCCGGCGACGGTGGCGTTCGGCAGGGCCGAGTCACCGATCTCGAGATGGATGTCCTCGGGCCGGCAGCCGAGCGCGTCGGCCGCGACGAGGGTGAGCGTGGTCCATGCTCCGGTCCCGATGTCCGCGGCGCCGGTGCGGACGGTGAAGCGCCCGTCGCCGTCGTGCCGGACCGCGACCTCGGTGCCGGGGTTGACCAGGTGCGGGTAGCTCGCCGCGGCCACTCCGGTCCCCACGAGCCACCGGCCGTCGCGGCGGGTGCCGGGCGTGCGGTCGGCGGCGTCCCAGCCGAAACTGCGACTCCCCTCCCGCAGGCACTCCACCAGCCGGCGCGAGGACCAGGGCCGGCCGGACTCGGGATCGGCGGGCGGGTCGTTGCGGACCCGCAGTTCGATCGGGTCCATGCCGCACGCCACCGCCAACTCGTCCATCGCGACCTCGCCGGCGAACATCCCGGGGGCCTCCCCCGGCGCACGCATCCAGTAGGGCGCGGGCACGTCGAGCGCGACGATGCGGTGCGAGGTGCGCCGATACGGCGAGGCGTACATCCCCCGCGACGACACCGCCGTCTGCTCCGCGTACTCGCGCACGTGCGAGGACTGCGAGAAGGCCTCGTGCACCATGGCTTCGAGACGCCCTTCCCGGCTCGCGACGAGGCGGACGTGCGAGACGGTGGGCGGCCGGTAGCCGACGTACCCGAACATGTCCTGCCGGGACACGGCGAACTTGACCGCCCGACCGGGCAGCAGGCGCGCCGCCATCGCCGCCACGACGTCGTGCGCGTGCGGCGCCCCCTTGGACCCGAAACCACCCCCGACGTAGGGACTGATCACCCGCATCTGCTGGGGGCGCAGACCGAGCACGGGAGCCAGCGTGGAGACGACGCCGTGGGCGCTCTGCGTGGAGTCGTACAACGTCAACGACTCGCCGGACCACTCGGCCACGACCGTGTGCGGTTCGAGGGGGTTGTTGTGCTCCTCCGGGGTGGAATACCAGCCGTCGACCACGACGCCGTCGCGCTCCGCGGCCTCGGCCGCTGCGGCATCGCCCTGTTCCGTGTCGGTCGGATATCCGCCGTTGGCCTGTTCCGGGGCATAGCTGCGCGGGTGGTCGTGCCGGAACGCGACGTCGTGCGGCGCGGACTCGTACTCCACCCGGACCAGTTCGCTTACGTGTCGCGCGATCTCGGGCGTCTCGGCGACTACGGCGGCGACGATCTGCCCCCGGAAGGCGACGTCCGGGCTCTGCAGGACCGCGTACTCGGCCTCCGAGGTGTCCGCCAGGCGGGGGGCATTCCACGGGGTGAGAACGACGAGCACGCCGGGCAGGGCCTCCGCCTCCGCGGTCTCGATGCGGGTCACCGTTCCCCGCGCCACGGTTGCCGTGACCGGGACGAGGTAGGCCGGGTCGTCGACCGGATGCTCGTACGCGTAGGGCGCGGTTCCGGCCACCTTCTGCGGGCCGTCCACCCGCGGCGTCGACGTGCCGATCGGGCGCTGGGCCGAGTTGGTCATGCGACTGCCTCCGAGGTGAGTTCACGCAGTACCGAGACGAGGGTGCGGCGCAACAGCGGCACCTTGAACTCGTTGCCGTCGAGGGGCCGGGCATCGGCGAGTTCCGCGTCGGCTGCCGCAGCGAAGACGCCGTCACCGGGGGCGCTCCCCAGCAGGATGTGCTCGGCGCGATGGGCGCGCCACGGCCGGTGCGCGACGCCGCCGAGGGCGATGCGGCATCCGGTGACGACGCCGTCGGCGACCGTCAGGTCCGCCGCCACCGAGACGAGCGCGAACGCGTACGACGCCCGGTCGCGCACCTTGCGGTACGTCGAGACGGCGCCTTCGGGCGCCGGGATCTCGACGTCCAGGATCAGCTCGTCGCGCTCGAGCACCGTGTCGTACTCGGGGCTTTCGCCGGGAAGCCGGTAGAGCTGCTCGACGGGGATGCACCGCTCCCCCTGCGATCCGAGCACCGTCACCTGGGCGTCGAGCGCGAGCAGCGCCACCGCCATATCCGACGGGTGGGTGGCGACGCACTGTTCGGAGGCGCCGAGGATGGCGTGGTAGCGGGTGTAGCCACCGATCGCGGTGCAGCCGCTGCCCGGGGTGCGCTTGTTGCACGGGGTCGACGGGTCCCGGAAGTACACGCAGCGGGTGCGCTGGAGCAGATTGCCGGCGGTGGTGGCCATGTTGCGCAGCTGCGGGGAGGCGCCGGCCAGCAGGGCCCGGGCCAGGACCGGGTACCGGCGACGGACGATCGGGTGGGCGGCCAGGTCGCTGTTGCGCACGTTGGCGCCGACGCGCAGCCCGCCTTCGGCGGTCTCCTCCACGACGTCGAGCGACAGGCGGGAGACGTCGACGAGGACGTCGGGCGCGGTGACGCCGAGCTTGAGGTGGTCCACCAGGTTCGTGCCGCCGGCGAGGAAGGCGGCACCCGGGTGGCCGGCGACCGCGGCGACCGCGGCGGCGGGATCGGCGGGCGTCTCGTAGCGGAACGTCTTCACGAGCAGTGCCCCTCCCCGCGCGCGACGTGGCGGAGCGCTTCGACGATGTTGGGGTAGGCCGCGCAGCGGCACAGGTTTCCGCTCATGCGTTCGCGGATCTCGTCGTCGGTCAGTTCCGGGTCCTGTGTGAGGTCCGCGGTGACGTGGCTCGGGGAACCCTTGGCGGCCTCGTCGAACATCCCGACGGCGGAGCAGATCTGGCCCGGTGTGCAGTAGCCGCACTGGAAGGCGTCGCATTCGACGAACGCCTGGGGCAGGTGCGAGGGACCGTCGTCCGCGATGCCGGCGGCGGTGACGACGTCGGCGCCGTCGTGGGCGACCGCGAGCGACAGGCAACTCACGATGCGCCGGGAGTCGAGCAGGACCGTGCACGCGCCGCACTGGCCGTGGTCGCAGCCCTTCTTCGGGGAGTAGATCCCGAGCCGGTCGCGCAGGGCATCGAGGAGCGTGGTGCGCACGTCGACGATGCAGCGGCGCTCACGGCCGTCGACGCGCAGGGTGATCGTGTGCTCGTGTTCGCCGGGACTGTCGCTCTCGTGCGCCATGGGCTCCTCCGTCGCGGTGGGGACTGGCGAGGTATTCCCCGCAGCATGCCCCGGCAATCACGGCTGCGGGCGCGAATGGGGTACGGACGGTGACGGCCCCGGACCGGGCGTGGTCCGGGGCCGTTCGGTGTGCGGCCGGCTCAGGCGTCGACGAGTTCCCGGCGGGCGTCGGCGAGCTGGGCGAGCAGCGCGGAGATCTGCTCGGCGACCTCGGCGTTCTCCTTGGGGTGGGCGTCGCCGAACTTGTCGATGGTGCCGCCGATGGACAGCTGCAGGCCCGTCCGGCTGCCGGCGATGCCGAGCGCCTTGACGGTCTCCTCGAGCGCCCACTTCGCGCCGTTGCCGCTGGGCGAGGCGCTGATGACGGCGACGGGCTTGCCGGCCAGGGCGCCGGCGCCGTACGGGCGGGAGAGCCAGTCGATGGCGTTCTTGAGCACGGCGGGGATGGTGCCGTTGTACTCGGGGGTGACGAGCAGGAGGGCGTCGGCCTCGCTCGCCGCGACGCGCAGCGCCCCGGCGGCGACGGGCGCGCCGGTCTCGCCGTCGAGGTCCTCGTTGTAGAAGGGCACCTCGCCGAGACCTTCGTACACGGAGACCTCGACGCCCTGCGGCGCGACGGCGGCCGCGGTCTCGGCGAGGCGGCGGTTGACGGAGGCGGAGCGCAGGCTGCCGACGAGAGCGAGAACGCGGGTCTGGGACATGGGGTGTTCCTTCGGTTCGGGTGTCCGGGTCTGACTCCACTCTAAACGGACCGCGGTCCACTTCCATTCCCGGGCGGTACTGTGACGTGGTGAACATTCCGCTGCTGCCGCTGGTCGGGGACGAGGGCGTCGAACGGTGCGACGCGGCCCGCAACCGGCGCCGGCTCCTCGAGGCGGCCTCGCTCCTCGTCGCCGAACGCGGCGTCGACGCGGTCACGATGGACGCCGTGGCCGCGCGCGCCGGGGTCGGCAAGGGCACCGTCTTCCGCCGCTTCGGCTCCCGTGCGGGACTCATGCGCGCCCTGCTCGACCATTCCGAACAGGCCCTGCAGCAGCAGTTCCTCACCGGTCCCCCGCCGCTCGGACCCGGCGCCGATCCCGTCGACCGGCTCGTCGCGTTCGGTCGTGCCCGCATCCGTCTCGTGGAGGTGCAGGGCGAGGTGCTCCGCGCCGCGGAGAGTTCCGCCGAGGCCCGGTTCAACGCCCCGGCACGGGCCGTCAGCCTGACCCACATCGAGGTCCTGCTTCGCGCTGCGGGTGTCGACGGCGACCTCCCGCTGCTGGCCCAGGCCCTGTTCGCCCCGCTCGAGGCCACCCTGGTCCTGCATCAGTGGCGCGATCTGGGGTTCTCGCTCGACCGGCTCGCCGACGGGTGGGCGGACCTGGCCCGCCGCGTCGTCACGGCGCCGCCCGCCGCCGGGCGGGCGGTACCGTGACCGGCATGCGGCGGACTCTCGGGCTCTCGATTCTCCTCGCGCTGGCCGCGACGACGGCCGCCTGCGCGGGCGACGGCGCCGCCGCCCCGCCCCAGGACCCGGCCGTGCTCGTGGGGCGGGCGTTCGTCTCCACCGCCGTGTCGGGCCCGCAGATTCCCGGCGGCGGCCCACTGGTCGTGGAGTTCCCCGATGCGGGCCGGATCGCCGCCACCGCCGGCTGCAACCGTTCGTTCGGGTCGGTGGAACTCGGCGACGGCGTGCTGCGCGCCGATCGGCTCGGCAGCACTCTCATGTCGTGCCCGCCGCCGCTCGACCGCGCCGACACCTGGCTGTCCGATCTGCTGGCGTCGGAACCGCGCTGGCGTCTCGACGGCGACGTACTCACCCTCGACGGCGGGGACGTGTCCGTCTCACTGCTCGACCGCACGGTCGCCGACCCCGACCGTCCCGTCGTGGACACGCACTGGGTGCTCACCGAACTCGTCACGGCCGACGCGGTGTCGACCTCCCGCGCCCTCGAGAACGCCGCGCCCACCCTGACCGTCGCCGGCGACGGCACGGTCTCGGGCAGCACCGGCTGCAACCGGTTCACCGGTACCGCCACCGTCGGAGACACCGTGGTCACGTTCGGGCCGCTGGCCACCACCCGCGCGGCGTGCCCCGACCCGGAGCTCGCGCGGATCGAGTCGGCCGTCCTGGGAGTGCTGGCCGGCGAGGTGCGGTACACGGTCGAGGGTGCGGCGATGCGGCTGACCGCCGCCGACGGTGTCACCGGTCTCGGATACACCGCCCGCTGACGAGCCGGCTTCGGCTCAGTACCGCTCGACCAGCCACTGCGCGAGTGCGCGGGCACTGGCATCGACCTTGGCCGGCCAGTCCAGGGCGGTCTCGTCGGCGTGGTCGCTCACGTGCTTGACGAGCCGGCACTGCGCGCCCATGCGGGATGCGGCAAGCGCGACCGCGAAGCCCTCCATGTCGACGAGGTCGGCGCGGGCGGCGAGCGCGTCACGCACCTGCGCGTCCGAGACGAAGGAATCGCCCGTGGCGAGCACCGTCCCGTCCCCGTCGTCGAGTTCGAGCACGTCCTCGACCGGGTAGCCGAGGCTGCGCAGCACCTCGCTGCTGATGTCGTGATTGATCACCGCCGAGGGGACGTAGAGGCCGCCGTGGTGCAGGTGCAGCGCCCCGGCGGTCCCGATGTTGACCACCACCGGCGGGGTCCCGCGCCGGTGCCGCGCCAGCGCCTCGGTCACCGCGACGGCCGCGTGCACCTTGCCGATGCCGGTGATCACCGTCTCGTAGTGCGCCGGCACGTGCGCTGCCTCGGACTTCGTGGCGGCGACGACGAGGATCTCGGTCAACTCTTCTCTCCCAGCGCGAGGGTCGCGAGCGCCGCCCGGTGCAGCGCCCGCCCGTACCCCGCACCGTAGCCCGCCGCGTGCACCGCCAGCGGATGCAGCTGGTGCATCGGCACGCGCTCGCGCCATCCGGCCCGCAGCGGGCACGTGGCGTCGTAGGCCGCGACGATCTCGTCGAGCCGGGGGCAGCCGAACAGCGCCAGCATCGCCAGGTCCGTCTCGCGATGACCGCCGTGCGCCGCCGGGTCGATCAGCACCACCCCCGCGGCGGTCCACAGCACGTTGCCGTTCCACAGGTCGCCGTGCAGGCGGGCGGGGGGTGCACCGTCGTCGAACTCCCCGGCGGCGACGCGCGTGCAGGCCCGCTCGACGTCGGGCAGCTGCGCGGCGGTGACGCTGCCGGCGTCCACCGCGATCCGCAGGAACGGCTCGACCCGTTCCACCACGTAGAACTCGCCCCAGCTCGCGTGGACCGTGCTACTCATCGGCCGCTTGCCGATGAACAGCTGGCCGTCGAATCCATCCGGTGCGCAACCGAATCCGGCAGCGCCCGCGGCGTGCATACGCGCCAGGCGAGCGCCGAACTCCCGAGCCGCCGCGGCGGTGGGGGCCGCCTCGGTCAACCGCTCGAGGTCGATGTGGTCCACCCCGACGTCGCGGACACCGGCAACGGGCATGCCGGCGTCCGCGAGCCAGGCCAGCCCGGCGGCCTCGGCGCGGAAGAAGTCGGGGTGAGCCCCGGCCCGGTGCTTGCGGAAGACGTCGCTGCTCATCGCCACGAGTGTGCCCGCGGCGCGCCGCGCATGTCACCCGAGCAGACCGTCGGGCGTCCCGCTAGGGTTCGGAATATGGCGAACCTTCGCGAGCAGATCATCGAGGAACTCGGCGTCCGGCCGACGATCGACCCCCGGGCGGAGGTCCGGTCCCGCGTGCAGTTCCTGAAGGACTACGTCGTGTCGACCCCCGCCAAGGGGTTCGTTCTCGGCATCAGCGGCGGTCAGGACAGCACCCTCGCCGGCCGGCTCGCCCAGCTCGCGGCGGAGGAACTGCGGGCCGAGGGCCGCGAGGCCGAGTTCGTCGCGGTGCGGCTGCCCTACGGCGAGCAGGCCGACGAGCACGACGCGCAGGTCGCGCTGGAGTTCATCGGTCCCGACCGCTCGTTGCGGATCAACGTCAAGCCCGGTGCCGACGCCTCGGCCGCCGAGGTCGGGCAGGCCATGCACGAGATCTACGGCAACGGATCGCAGCTGAGCGACTTCGTGCGGGGCAACATCAAGGCCCGCGAGCGGATGATCCTGCAGTACGCGATCGCCGGCGAGCTCGGCTACCTGGTGGTCGGGACGGACCACGCCGCCGAGGCGGTGACCGGGTTCTTCACCAAGCACGGCGACGGCGGGGTGGACCTGACCCCGCTCGCCGGCCTGACGAAGCGGCAGGGCGCAGCGCTGCTGCGCGAACTCGGGGCCCCCGACAGCACCTGGCAGAAGGTGCCGACCGCGGATCTCGAGGAGGACCGGCCGGCCCTTCCGGACGAGGTGGCCCTGGGCATGACCTACGCGGAGATCGACGACTACCTCGAGGGCAAGGACGTCACCCCGGAGCTGGCCGAGAAGCTCGAGCGGACGTTCCTGAACACCCGGCACAAGCGGACGGTGCCGGTGTCGCCGTTCGACACCTGGTGGCGCTGACAGCCACCCCGCCCGGCGGCCGGGCCGATCCGCCCCGCCCGGCGGGCCGGGCCTGATCCGCTCAGCCCGGCGGCCGGGCCTGATCCCGTCAGCCGCCGGCGAACGGCGGGAGGACGTCGACCGTAGGTCCGGCGGCGCGTCCGAGGTCGCGGGTGAGTTCGGAGTCGATGAGGAACGCGGCCACCGACAACACCCGCGCCATCTCGGCGCCGTGACGGTCGATCAGGGCGGTCTTGAGGGTGCCCAGATCCACCGACGGCGCCAGCGCCACCGTCTCCTTCTCCACTCCGGCCGCGTCCGCCGCCGCCGCGAAATACCGCACCTCGATGCCCGTCACGGTCTCACCCACCGATAGCTCCCATGCTGCGCTGCGGCGGGGTGAAGTCCGCCGCGTCGATGCCGTGTCCGGCCCACTTGTTCCACATTGCACCACGCCACAGCGCGGCGAGCTCGTCGTCGTTCGCGCCGCCGCGCAGCGCCGCCCGCAGGTCGGTCTCCCGGTCGCTGAACAGGCACGAGCGCACGGTGCCCTCCGACGTCAGGCGGGTGCGGTCGCAGTCCGAGCAGAACGACCGGGTCACCGACGCGATGATGCCGACCGTCGCGGGCCCGCCGTCGACCGCCCAGCGTTCGGCCGGCGCCGACGGGTCCTCGCGGCCGACCTCGGTGAGGGCGAAGCGGGCGGAGAGCACGTCGAGCAGCCGCTGCGCGGGCACCATGTTCGCCCGGGCCCACTCGTGGTCGGCGTCGAGCGGCATCTGCTCGATGAACCGCAGCTGCACGCCCTCGTCGAGGCACCAGGCCAGCAGGTCCGCGGCCCCGTCGAGGGTCTGCGGCATGAGCACCGCGTTGACCTTCACCGGCGCGAACCCGGCCGCCTTGGCCGCGCGGATCCCGTCGAGCACCGAATCCAGCCGATCGCGCCGGGTCAGCCGGGCGAACCGCGCGCGGTCGACCGAGTCCAGGGAGATGTTGACCCGGGTCAGGCCCGCCTCCGCCAGCGCCCGGGCACGATGGGCGAGTCCCACCGCGTTGGTCGTCACCGCCAGCGGGATGCCGGGGACGGCGCGCGCACACCCGGCGACGATCTGCTCGAGGTCCCGCCGCATGAGCGGCTCCCCGCCGGTGAAGCGCACCTCCCGGACCCCGAGCCGGTGCACCGCGACGGCCACGAGCCGCACGATCTCGTCGGCGCTGAGCAGCCGCTCGCGCGGGATCGCCGGCAGCCCCTCCTCGGGCATGCAGTACGTGCAGCGCAGCGAGCACTTCTCGGTGATCGACACCCGCAGGTCGCGCGCGACACGCCCGAACCGGTCCAGCAGTTCGGGGGTGTCGGGCCGGTCGGAGACGTCGTCGGCCGCGGCAGGGCGCACCGCCGGGATCCCCACGTGCACCGCGGTCATCGGGCCTCCGTCCTCATGACCCTCAGTATGCCGTCGCGGGCCCCGTCGTGCGGGAGGAGCAGAAACCACGACCCGGACGAGGACGCACGGCGCCGCGAGCGGTGTGCCTAGGATTGGCCCATGGCGGGCGGCAGGCGGTCGGTGGAGGAGCATGCGCGACACGTGGCGACGTTGCTCTCCCCGTTGCTGATCCGCGGTACCGAACCGGTGCCGCTGCTCGAAGCGCTCGGCCGGGTGCTGGCCGAGGACGTCGTCGCTCCGATCGACCTCCCCACCTTCCGCAATTCGCAGATGGACGGCTACGCGGTCGACACGGCCTCGCTCACCGCGGCGCCCGCGACCCTGCCCGTGCGTGCCGTCCTCGCGGCCGGCGACGGGGTCGTCGCGCACGTGCCCGGGACCGCCACCAAGATCATGACCGGCGCGCCACTGCCCACCGGTGCCGACGCCGTCGTTCCCGTCGAGGACACCGTGCCGGTCGAGGACACCGTGCCGGTCGAGGACACCGCGGCCGAGGGGCGGGGACTCCGGGTCACGGTGTGCACGCTGCCCGAACCGGGGGCATACGTGCGCGAGCGCGGCAGCGACATCCACCGCGGTCGCACGCTGCTGCCCGCGGGCACTGTCGTCGCGGCCCGGCACGTCGCGGCGCTCGCCGCCGTCGGCCTGACCCACGTGTCCGTCCGGACTCGGCCGCGCGTGGCGGTGATCTCGACCGGCAGCGAACTGGTGCCCGGAGGAAGCGTTCTCGCCCCGGGCAAGATCCACGACTCGAACGGGCCGGCCCTGGCCGCCAGCGCGGCCGCCAACGGGGCGCTGGTGGTCTCGGTGGATCGCAGCGGCGACGATGCGGAGGTGTTCGCGGCGAAACTCGCTCGCGCCGCCTCCGTCGCCGAGGTGGTGTTCACCTCGGGCGGGGTGTCGAAGGGCGACTTCGAGGTCGTCAAGGACGTGCTCGGCCCGCGAGGGGCCGAATTCGTGTCGGTGGCGATGCAGCCGGGCGGTCCGCAGGGCACGGCACTGGTGGATTCCGTGCCGGTGCTGACCTTCCCCGGCAATCCGGTCAGCGCGCTGGTCTCGTTCGAGGTGTTCGCCCGGCCGGTACTGCGGGCCGCCGCGGGGCTGCCCGCCGTCGAGCCCGAGACCCGTCCTCTGTCAACAGGTCTCAGCTCCGTGCCGGGCAAGCGCCAGTTCCTGCGCGCTCGCCGCGACGGCGGCGCCGTGGTGGCGATCCCCGGCGCCGGGTCCCACCTGATCGCCGCGATGGCCACCGCGGACGTACTGCTCGACATCCCCGCCGACACCTCGGACCTCGAACCCGGAGAACTCGTGAAGGTACTACCGCTATGACCGAACCGCACGACCTCACCCCGCCCGACGGCGGGGCCCTGAGTCACCTCGACGACAGGGGCCGCGCCCGCATGGTCGACGTGTCCGGCAAGGCCGACACCGCCCGCGTCGCGGTCGCCGCCGGCGAACTCGTCACCACCGCGGAGGTGGTGTCGCTGGTGCGGGCCGACGACATGCCCAAGGCGGACGTGCTCGCCACCGCGCGGATCGCCGGGATCGCGGCGGCCAAGCGCACGTGGGAGCTGATTCCGCTGTGCCACCAGTTGGCGCTGTCGTCGGTGAAGGTCACCTTCGGGTTCACCGACACCGCGATCACGATCGAGGCGACGGCAAAGACGAAGGGCCCCACAGGCGTCGAGATGGAGGCCCTCACCGCCGTCGCGGTGGCCGGGCTGACGTTGCACGACATGGTCAAGGCCGTCGACCCCGCCGCGGTGCTGAACGGAGTGCGGTTGGTCTCGAAGGAGGGCGGCAAGCGCGGGCACTGGCAGCGCGACGAGGCGGAGACCGCCGCACCGGCGGAGGACGAGACCGTCACGCCGGACGAGGACGACATCCTGGAGCAGGCCGGCGTGCCGGCGACGGTGCTCGTCGCGTCCACGGGTGTGGCTGCCGGTACGCGGGAGGACAGGACGGGCCCGCTGATCGCGGACTTTCTCGAGGCGCGCGGCTTCACGGTGCGGGGTCCGCTGGTGTATGCCGACGCGGACATCGCGTGGGGCCTCGAGGACGCGCTCGCCGGCGACCCGGCCCTGGTGATCTCCACCGGCGGGACCGGCGCCTCCCCCACGGACGCGACCCCGGAGGCGACGCTGGCGCTGCTGGACCGCGAGCTGCCGGGGGTCGCCGAGGCCATCCGCCTGCGCGGCCTGCAGGCCACCCCGCACGCCTCGCTGTCACGCGGCGTGGCCGGGCTGGTGGGCCGCACGGTGGTGGTCAATCTGCCCGGCTCACCGGGTGGCGTGAAGGACGGGCTGGCGGTGCTCGAGCCGATTCTCGGCCACCTGCTGGCCCAGGTCGCCGGAGGAGGCGCGCATGAATGAGCTGCTGGCACGGATCTCGGCCGAGCCGCTCGACCCGGCGTCGGTGGACGCCGCGGTCGCCGGCCCCCAGCACGGGGCGGTGGTGCTGTTCAGCGGGGTGGTGCGCAACCACGACGGCGGGCGCGCGGTGAGCGCGCTCGAGTACCGGGCGCACCCCGAGGCGGAGCGATTCCTGCGTCGCTGTTGCGAACAGGTGGCGGCGGAGTCGGGACTGCCGGTCGCCGCGGTCCACAGAGTGGGCGATCTCACCATCGGCGATCTCGCGCTGGTGGCGGCGGTGGCGGCACCGCACCGGGCCGAAGCCTTCGCTGTGTGCGCCGAACTGGTCGAACGCATCAAACGCGAGGTCCCCATCTGGAAGCGGCAGCGATTCGCGGACGGTCTGTCCGAGTGGGTCGGCCTCGACGCGTGCGCCGACGAGCATCCCGGCGTGGGGTAGGCTGCGGTAGTTCGGGCATCACGACGATGCTCACCGTCGTGGGATACCGGCGGGCCGGGATCGTGCCCGGTTCCGCATGCAATACCGGCATCGGCTTTCCTTGCGGCGATCCACTGCGCCCTCCGAGATCGTCTCGGGGTGCGTGCACGCTGCATCGAAAGGCAGTTCTGTACCTATGACCGTTTCCTTCTCCGACCTCGGCGTCCCCCGGACCCTGGTGGCCTCCCTGGGCGACAGCGGCATCACGAGCCCGTTCCCGATCCAGGTCGACACGCTGCCCGACACGCTGGCCGGCCGTGACGTGCTCGGCCGGGGCCGCACGGGCAGTGGCAAGACGCTGGCGTTCTCCATTCCGCTCGCCGCGCGCCTGGCCGGCCGCGCCACCCGCGAGGCCGGCCGCCCGCGTGGGCTGGTGCTGGCCCCCACCCGCGAGCTGGCCACGCAGATCGCCGCGGTCGTCGAGCCCCTCGCGCGGGTCGCCGGGCTGCGGGTGACCACCATCTTCGGCGGAGTGTCGCAGAACCGGCAGGTCGACGCGCTGCGCCGCGGCGTGGACATCGTGATCGCCTGCCCGGGCCGCCTCGAGGACCTGATGCGGCAGAAGTTCGTCACGCTCGACGCGGTGGAGATCACCGTGCTCGACGAGGCGGACCACATGGCCGATCTCGGCTTCCTGCCCGGCGTGACGCGCATCATGAACGCGACCCCCAAGGACGGTCAGCGCCTGCTGTTCTCGGCCACGCTGGACAACGGCGTCGACAAGCTCGTCAAGCGGTTCCTGCGCAACGAGGTGCTGCACTCGGTCGACGAGGCGCACTCCCCGGTAGCGGCGATGACCCATCACGTGTTCGACGTCGACAACGCCGACACGAAGAAGGACCTCGTGCGGACCCTGGCGTCCGGTACGGGCCGGCGAATCCTGTTCATGCGCACCAAGCATCAGGCCCGCAAGCTCGCCCGTCAGCTCACCGAGTCCGGCATCCCGGCGGTCGATCTGCACGGCAACCTGTCGCAGAACGCGCGCGACCGCAACCTCGCGGCGTTCTCCTCCGGTGAGGCGCGTGTGCTCGTGGCCACCGACGTCGCGGCCCGCGGCGTCCACGTCGACGACGTGGAACTGGTGGTGCACGTCGACCCGCCGGCCGAGCACAAGGCGTACCTGCACCGTTCGGGCCGTACGGCCCGCGCCGGGAGCACCGGCGACGTCGTGACCGTGGTGCTGCCCGAGCAGCGCAAGGATCTGGCCGTCATCATGCGCAAGGCCGCGATCAAGGTCACTCCGGTGCGGGTGACGGCGAAGTCGGAGCACGTGCTGGACCTGGTCGGCGAGATCGCCCCGCACGTGAGCCCGTCGGTCAAGCAGGCCGCACCGGCCCCGTCCGGCGGTGGATCGCGACGGCCGGCCCGGCGCAGCGGCAGCGGGGCCGCTCAGCGCGGCGCCCGGCAGCACGGCGGCGGGGCCGCCCGGCAGCACGGCGGCGGGGCCGCCCGGCAGCAGGGCGCGTCGCGGCAGGAGCAGCCGGCGGCCCGGCAGGAACGCGCCGGCCAGGCCGGGGGGCGCCGGCGTCGCCCGAATCACACGTCGGCGACCGCCGCACGGTAGGTAGGTCCCCGCTTCCGGACCCGCGCTCAGCGCGGGGTGAACCGGTGCACGGCCAGCATCGCGTCTGCCGGCACCGGTTCGGTCGGGACACATTCGGCGAGCCGGGCGCGTACCGCCTCGGGGTCCAGATCGGCGCCGATCACGACGAGCCGGGTGGTGGCAGGGACGTCGCCCGTGCGCCGGACGGGGTCGAAGCGGATGTGGTCGCCGACGGTGTGCAGCAGGTAGGTGCGCGTGCGTCCCCCGGCGACGACGTGGACGTACCCCTTGATGCGGAACACCCCGGCCGGCTGGTCCTCGAGGAAGTCGACGAGGGCACGCGGGTGCAGCGGGACGGGGGACTCGAAGTCGACGGCTTCGTAGCCGTCGTGCAGGTGCGTGTGGTCGCCGTCCTCGTCGTGTTCCTCGTAGAGCAACCGGTCGAGGCTGAGTTGTTCGCCGGGTTGCGGCTCGGGGCGTTCGGGGATGTCGAACAGCAACGCCGGGTCGATGCGCCCGTGCACGGTGGACACGATCGCGGCGCGGTCGTTGAGGCGGCACAGCAGTTCGAGCAACTCGTCGTGGGCGTCGCCGTCGATGCGGTCGGTCTTGTTGAGCAGCACGAGGTCCGCGAGCGCGACGTGCTGATCGAGTTCGGGATGCCGGTCCCGGACGGTGCCGAACTCGGCGGCATCGACGACGAGGACGAGACCGCCGTAACCCACGTATTCGTTGCCCGAGCCGACGACGAGCCGGATCATGTTGCGCGGCTCGGCGAGTCCGCTGGCTTCGACGACGATGACGTCGATGCCGGAGGTACGGTGCGCGAGCCGGTCGAGCATCGCGTCCATGTCGGCGACGTCGACGGCGCAGCACAGGCAGCCGTTGCTCAGCGAGACCATGGAGTCGACCTGCCCGGCGACCATCATCGAGTCGATGTTGACCGAGCCGAAGTCGTTGACGATCACGCCGATTCGCGCGCCGCGGTTGTTGCGCAGCAGGTGATTGAGCAGGGTGGTCTTCCCGGAGCCCAGGAATCCTGCGACGATCACCACGGGGATCCGCTTGTTCGCCATGAGGCGAGCCTAGCGGTGCGCCCCGCCGGCCGGTCCGGGACGGGACGCACCACGGGCCTCGTCAGTTGCCCCGGCGGATCCATTCCTCGAGATGCGGGGACTCGGTGCCGATCGTCGTGCCGTCGCCGTGACCGGTGTGCACCTTCGTCTCGGCGGGCAGGGCGAACAGCTTGTCGCGGATCGAGCCGATGATGGTCGGGAAGTCCGAGTACGAGCGTCCCGTCGCACCGGGACCGCCGGAGAACAGGGTGTCGCCGGTGAACAGCTCGCCCGCCTCCGGCAGGTACAGGCACGTCGAGCCGGGCGAGTGCCCGGGGGTGTGGATGACCTGGATGTCGGTGCCCGCCACCGTGATCCGATCCCCGTCCGCGAGCGGCCGGTGCGCGACACCGGGGTGGGTCATCTCCCACAGCACGTCGTCGGCGGGGTTGAGCAGGATCGGGGCGTCGAGCTTGTCGGCCAGTTCGGGGGCGACGGTGACGTGGTCGTTGTGCCCGTGCGTGCACACGATCGCCACCACCTTCCGGCCACCGACGGCGTCGATGATCGGCTGCGCGGTGTGCGCGGCATCGATCACGACCACCTCGTCGTCGTCGCCGACGAGCCAGATGTTGTTGTCGACCTCCCACTCGCCGCCGTCGAGGGCGAAGGTGCCGTGGGTGACGACCCGATCGATACGCAGGCGGTGCCTATCCCCCGTCGCTCCGCTCGCCCCGGTCACAGGACCACCACCGAGCGCAGCACCTCGCCGCGGTGCATGGTCTCGAACGCCTTCTCCACCTGGTCGAGGGCGATGCGCTCGGTGACGAACTTCTCGAGCGGCAGCCGGCCCTGCTGGTAGAGGTCGACGAGCATGGGGAAGTCCCGCTCGGGCAGGCAGTCGCCGTACCAGGACGACTTGAGGGACCCGCCGCGGGAGAAGAAGTCGATCAGCGGCATCTCGAGGGTCATCTCCGGGGTGGGCACCCCGACGAGGACGACGGTGCCGGCCAGGTCGCGGGCGTAGAACGCCTGCTTCCACGTCTCCGGGCGGCCGACCGCGTCGATGACCACGTCGGCGCCGAAGCCGCCGGTCAGCTCCTGGATCGCCTCGACCGCGTCGACCTCGGCCCCGTTGATGGTGTGGGTAGCCCCGAGGTCGGTGGCCCACTCGAGCTTCCTCGGGTCCCGGTCGACCGCGATGATCTTGTTGGCGCCGGCGAGGCGGGCGCCCATGATCGCGGCGTCGCCCACGCCGCCGCAGCCGATCACCGCGACGGAGTCGCCGCGGGTCACCCCGCCGGTGTTCACCGCGGCACCGAGGCCGGCCATCACCCCGCAGCCGAGCAGGCCGACGACGGCCGGGTCGGCGCTGGGGTCGACCTTGGTGCACTGCCCTGCGTGCACGAGGGTCTTGTCGGCGAACGCGCCGATGCCCAGGGCCGGGGTCAGCTCGGTGCCGTCCTCGAGGGTCATCTTCTGCGTGGCGTTGTGGGTGTCGAAGCAGTACTGCGGGCGGCCGCGCTTGCAGGCGCGGCACTGCCCGCACACGGCCCGCCAGTTGAGGACGACGAAGTCCCCGACGGCGACCGAGTCGACGCCCGCACCGACGGACTCGACGACACCGGCGGCCTCGTGCCCGAGCAGGAACGGGAACTCGTCGTTGATGCCGCCCTCCCGGTAGTGCAGGTCGGTGTGGCACACGCCGCACGCGGCGATCGCAACGACGACCTCCCCCGGCCCCGGGTCGGGGATGACGATCGGCACGACCTCGACGGGAGCGCCCTTCGCGCGGGCGACGACGCCCCGGACCTGCTGTGGCATGACGGTGTCTCCTTCTTCTCGTGCGGTGCTCGCGCGACGTCGGCGACGTATCGCGGTATGCGCACACGCTATCGGCGGCGCGGCGCCCCGGTACCTGATCGAAGGAGTGGATCGACCTGACCGAAAGACCAGTCCCGCACTTTCGACCCCGAAATGCCGAAGTGTCGTTGATCGAGTACGGAAGTCCGGCTAAGCTTCGGTATGACCGCCCTCACAGGGCGCAGCGTCCAGGCGAGGCGACCCCTCGCAGGCCCGAGGAGTGCAATGTCGATCGCCAACACGGTGACCCTCCCCCACCCCCGCAGCGAAAGCTGGGACTGGCAGCTGCACGCGGCGTGCCGGGGCCACGAGTCGTCGGCCTTCTTCCATCCCGAGGGGGAACGTGGCCGCGCACGCGAACTGCGCGAGTACCGCGCCAAGCTCGTCTGCGCCCGGTGTCCGGTTCTCGAGCGCTGCCGCACCCACGCACTGGAAGTCGGTGAGCCGTACGGCATCTGGGGTGGCATGTCGGAGTCCGAGCGCCGCTCGCGTCGCGCCGCCGCGGATCGGTCGGCCCGGTGGGGCATGCTCGGGCGCTGACGCGACCCGCCTGCGCCGCGACGCGGCGCAGGCGCAGGCGCCGACCAGGGAGGCACGAATGGACTCACCCGGCCACCCCGGCCCGCCGATTCTCGTCGTCATGGGGGTGTCCGGCTCCGGCAAATCGACCGTCGCGGCACTCGTCGCCGAGGCCACCGGATGGGACCTGCTCGAGGGCGACGACCTGCATCCGCGTGCCAACGTGGAGAAGATGGCCGCCGGCCGGCCGCTCAGCGACGCGGACCGGGCGCCGTGGCTCGCGGCGGTCGGCGCGTGGATCCGGGACCACACCGGCCGGGGCAGGCCGGGGGTGGTGACGTGCTCGGCGCTGCGCCGCCGCTACCGGGACGACCTCGCCGGCGAGAACGTGGTCTTCGTGCACCTGGCGGGCACGCGCGAGCAGATCCGGGAACGGCTCCGCACGCGGCGCGGCCACTACATGCCGGCCGACCTGCTGGACTCGCAGTTCGACACGTTCGAGCCGCTCGAACCCGACGAGGCGGCGATCGTCGTCGGCATCGACGCCGAGCCCGCCGACGTCGCCGCCGAGATCGTGGCGCGGGCGGCCGAGTGGACGCGCGGGACGGACGTCAGCCCGCGGCCTTGATCCCCGCCTCGGCGCCGAGCGCGGCCGCCTCGCCGCGGGTGCTCACCCCGAGCTTGCGGAGCACCGAGGCCACGTGGAACTTGACCGTCGACTCGCTGACACCGAGCCGCTCGGCGATCACCCGGTTCCGCCGGCCCGCGACAAGGTGCTCGAGCACCTCCACCTCGCGTGGCGCGAGGACCGCCAGCGCCTCGAGTGCGGGGCTGCCGGCCACGGGTGCGGGCATGTCGAGCGGTAGCCGGGCCGCGACCCGGCAGCCCCAGCCGGGCGTGGACTCGGCCTCCACGGTGCCGCCGAGGGTTTCGGCCCGGTCCCGTAGCTGCCGCGCGAGGTCGGCGGCGTCGGCCTCGCCGTCACCGTCGTCCCGGATGTCGATCAGCAGGTCGGTTCCGTCGCAGTTCCAGGCGACCCGGACGCGGCCGAGGTTCGCCTGCGCGGACATCGCGAGGACCGCGCCGCGGGCGAGGGCCCGGGCCGCATGCGCGACCTCGCCCGGCAGCGCCCGCCCGTCCACCGGCGGGGCGACCATCTCGAGGACCACCTCGCGGTGCCGGAGCAGACCGCGCAGTTCACCGTGCAGCCTAGCGAAGGCGGTGGTCACCGCCTCCTCGGCGAGTTCGCGGTGCCGGTCGACGGCCGAGCGCAGCCCGATGAGGGCATTGGTGGCGGTTTCGCGTGCGGTGATGCGGGCCCGGGTGTCGTCGAGGTCCCTCGACCGCAGCGTCGCGAGGATCGACTCGAGCGTCATCGCATGGGCCTCGGTGAGCTCGGCAACGGTCCGTGCGCGTTCGGAGGAGGCGGCGCGGGATTCGGCGAGGTACGCCGGGCTGGCGTTTCGGACCTGCAGCTGGATGCCGGTGGCCACCACGGCGAACAGGGCCCGGACCAGCTCGAGGGGAATCGAGCCGGTGCGGGCACCGCCCGGGACGAGCACGAGCAGCGTGTCGGTGGCGTCGAGGATCGCCCACACGTCGCGGTCCCGGCCCGCGATCCGGGCCGGGCCGCGACGGATCTGCCCGGTCGCGAGTTCGCTTCGGACGCGGTCGAGTTCGGCAATTGTCACGCGGTCGACGATCGCCGGGTCGCCGGCCACCTTGCGGGGCCGGCCGGTGCATTCCCGCGTGAAGATCACCAGGGCGGTGTGCGGGACCAGGTCGGTGAGCAGCGCCGAGAAGCGCTGGCCGATCTCGGTGAGCGGCCCGACCAGTACGTCCCGCAGATTCGTGATCAGCGTGTCGGGGGCCGGGATCGGGGTGTTCACTCCGGTCACGATAGCGCGCGCGGCCCGGCGACCGGCCCCGCCGATCAGTGTGTGGCCACCGAGGCGGGTGTGTCGGCGGACCGGGCGTCGGCGGTGTGCGCCTCGAACCGCAGCCGTCCCACGGCGACGGCGGCGAGCACGAGGGCGCCGGCGACGAGCAGGTAGAGCTGGGTGGGCGACCAGTGCAGGTCGAGCAGCGCACCGGCGACGATCGGCGAGGCGATGGCCCCGAGCCGGCCGACGCCGATGCCCCAGCCGACGCCAGTCGCCCGCACCGACGGCGCATACACCGAGGGCGTGATCGCGTACAGGCCCGCGATGCACCCGTTGACGAACACGCCGATGAGGGCGCCGAGGGCGAATGCGACGACCACCGCGACAGTGGCGGGGACGAAGACCACGAGCAGAGCGCCGGCGATCACCATGTACGACGCCAGGACCCGCTTCAGCGCGAATCGCGCGGACAGCGCGCCGAGCAGCGTTGCGCCGAAGATGCCGCCGAGGTTCAGCAGCACGCCCCCGGTGATGCCCTGGTCGGCCGACAGGCCCGCTTCGACGAGCAGCTTCGGCGTCCAGCTCGTCACGAAGTAGAAGGCGAACATGGTCAGGAAGAACGCGGCCCAGACGAGCAGCGTCGAGCGACGCTGCCGCGGTGCGAGGAGGCTGCCGACCCTGACGCCGGACCGCGGCCCGGAAGCGTCGGCCTGTCGCGGCGCGGGCAGCGCGGCGAGCGGCTGGTGCCCGGCGCGGACCGCGAACGCGTTGATGCGGGCGAGGGCGTGGGCGGGCCGCCGGGCGAGCAGGAAGTCGAGGGATTCGGGCAGGCGGAGGTACACGACCGGGATGATCACCGCGGTGCAGACGCCGCCGAACAGGAACACGGATCGCCATCCGTAGGAGTTCTGCAGCACGACGGCGATGATGCCGCCGACGGTGGCGCCGACGGCGTAGCCGGTGGAGTTCAGGCTCACCGCCAGCGCGCGCCACCGGTTGGAGGCGTACTCGCTGGCGATGACGTTGCTGCTGGCGAGGATTCCCCCGATGCCGACGCCGGTGAGGGCGCGCAGCAGCCCCAGCTGCAGGGCGCTCTGGCTGACCGCGGAGGCAAGCATGCCGATCGACGCGATCCCCAGGCAGAGCAGGATCATGCCGCGGCGGCCGATCGTGTCGGCCCACGGCGCGAGGAACAGCGAGCCCGCGGCCATGCCGAACAGGCCTGCGCTGAGCAGCAGGCCGAGCGCCGAACCGGACAGGCCCCACTCCTGGGACACCGACTGGGCGGTGAAGGCCATGACGAGCACGTCGAAGCCGTCGAGGACGTTGAGCAGCACGCAGATCGCCACCGCGCCCCATTGGAAGCGCGTCATCGGGCTGGTGTCGATGCGTTCACGTAGATCGATTGCCATGTATCGGGCCCCTGTTCGAAGGATGTGAGGCGAGTCACCTGCGAGGAGCGTGATGGATCGGATCACAACGAATCCACCCTCCTTCCGGATATCGGAAGGGCGGGGACCGACTTTCCGCCATCCGGAAGTCGGGTGGCGCCCGTCACGTGCCGCCCGTCACGGTGGAGGCATCCGCCGGTCGCTCGGACCGGAACCATCCCCGTGGAGACGAGACAACCATGACGAAGATCGCCCGGAACCAGTGGTATGTGGCCGCCTACGGCCGCGAGATCGACCGGGAACTGTTCGCCCGGACCATCTGCGACGAGCCGATCCTGTTCTGGCGCACCGAATCCGGTGAGGTCACCGCAATGTCGGACCGGTGCGTGCACCGCCGCTTCCCGCTCTCGCAGGCGCCGAGCCGCCTCGCGGGCGACACGGTCGTATGCGGCTACCACGGCTTCACCTACGGGCCCGACGGCGGCTGCGTGGCCGTGCCGGGCCAGAAGCGGGTGCCCCGCACCGCGCGACTGAAGTCGTACCCGGTGGTCGAGCAGGACTCGTTCGTGTGGATCTGGATCGCCGACCCGGACCGTCCGGCCGAGCCCGATCCGACCCGCATCCCCCGGGCGCCGTGGCTCGACGCGCCCGGCTACGCCGTGGCCTCGGGCATGGAGCCGCTGCGGGCGCGCTACAGCCTGCTCGTCGACAACCTGATGGACCTCTCCCACGAGACGTACCTGCACGGCGGCTACATCGGCACCCCCGAGGTGGCCGAGACCCCCATCACCACCGAGGTCGACGACGAGGCCGGGATCGTCTATGTCTCCCGGCACATCGCCGACGCGGAATGCCCGCCCTTCTACGCCGAATCGACCGGCCTCGAGGGCCGCATCACCCGGTGGCAGGACATCGAGTACCACCCGCCGTGCCTGTACCTGCTGCACAGCCGGATCGCGCCCGTCGGCGTGCTGCCGCCCGAGACCGGACTCGACAGCGACGCGTTCCACGTCGAGGTGGTCTACGCGATCACCCCGGAGACCGAACACTCCACTCACGATTTCTGGTCGGTGGCAAGGGATTTTGCGCTCGAGGACGAGAAGGTCACCGAGTTCCTGCGCGAGAACAACCGCACCGTCGTGCTGCAGGACGTCGTCGCGCTCGACCGGCTCGAACAGGTGCTCGCCACCGAACCAGAGGGGTACCAGGAACTGAGCATCAACATCGACGCCGGCGCTCTGGCCGCGCGGCGGATCCTGCAGGCGATGACGGCGGGCGGCACCCTCGCCGAGACGAGGTAACCGATGTCCTCGCAACCGAACCGGATGCTGCGCGGGCCCAACGTGATGCGCGTCGTGTGGCTGCCCGGCTCCGACCGCCTCGAGGGAACGTGCCATTGCGGTGCCCGGCACGTCGCCGAGGATCCCGTCACGCTGTGGGACTGGCTGCTCGCTCATCCCGTCGGCCACGCCGACGCCCTCCCCCGGCCGCCCGAACCGACCCGCGAAGTCGCTCACGCGTAAGGACCCGACCATGACATTTCCGGAAAACAACTCCCCGGCAAACGAATTCGGCACCGACCTCGAAATCGTCGAGCGGACGGAACCCGCGGACGGCGTCGTCGCGTTGCGCCTGCGGCACCCGGACGGCGAGCCCCTGCCGCCGTGGAGTCCCGGCGCGCACATCGATCTCGTGCTCGACGAGGACCTCGTCCGTCAGTACTCGCTGTGCGGCGACCCGGCCGACACCGGGACGTGGCGCATCGCCGTCCTGCGCGAGGCCGACGGCCGCGGCGGCTCGCAGTACGTGCACGACAAACTCGCCGTCGGTGACCGCGTCCGCGTTCACGGACCCCGCAACAACTTCGACCTCGCCCCGGCGCCGCGCTACCTCTTCCTCGCCGGCGGGATCGGGATCACCCCGATAGTGCCGATGATCGCCGCGGCCGAGGCGGCCGGCGCCGACTGGTCCCTCGTCTACGGCGGCCGCCGCCGCGCCTCGATGGCGTTCGCCGACGACCTCGTCACCCGCTACCCGGGCCGGGTCACCCTCGTGCCGCAGGACGAACGGGGCCCGCTCGATCTGCCGTCGCTGCTCGGGGACCCGCGTCCCGGCACCCTCGTCTACTGCTGCGGCCCCGCCGGGCTGCTCGACGCCGTCACCACCGCCTGCGCCGACCGGCCCGCCGGGTCGCTGCGGATCGAACGGTTCGCCGCGAAGGAACAGTCCGCTCCGGTGCGCTCGGACGGCTTCGAGGTGGAGCTGGCCCTGAGCGGTACCACCGTCACCGTCGCGCCCGACGAGAGCGTCCTGGACGCCGTCGCCGCCGCGGGTGTGCAGGTGCTCTCGTCCTGCCGCGAAGGTACCTGCGGCACCTGCGAGACCACCGTGCTCGCCGGCACGGTGGACCACCGCGACTCCCTGCTGACCCCCGAAGAACAGGCCGCGCACGACACCATGCTGATCTGCGTGTCCCGCGCCGCCTGCCCCCGCCTGGTTCTCGAACTCTGACTGCCCGAATCCCGAGGTGACCGCCGTGACCGTCGCAATGCACCCGCCCACCCTCGACGACGACCCGTTCGACGACGCCGTCCTCGCCGACCCGTACGAGTTCCACGCCCGGCTGCGCGCCGCCGGACCGGTGGTGTACCTGCCCCGATACGACGTGTACGCGACGGGCAGGTTCGAGGAGGTCCACGCCTGCCTCACCGACTGGCGCACCTTCGTCTCCGGACGAGGGGTCGGCCTCGCCGACTTCGCCCACGAGACGCCGTGGCGTACCCCGAGCCTGCTGCTCGAGGCCGACCCGCCGGACCACACGGTGGTGCGGGCGGCCATGGGGGCCGTCGTCTCGCCGCGCACCGTGCGCGCGCTACGCGCCGGGTTCGAGGCCGAGGCCGACGCCCTGGCCGACGCGCTCGTGGCCCGCGGTGAGTTCGACGCCGTCACCGATCTCGCCGAGGTGTTCCCCCTGCGGGTGTTCCCGGACGCGGTGGGGATCCGCGAGGACGGCCGCGAGCATCTGTTGCCGTACGGCGCCATGGCGTTCAACGCCTTCGGGCCCCGCAACGACCGCGTGGAGAAGGCACTCGCCGCGTCCGGGCCGACGCAGGAGTGGGTCGCGGAGTCGTGCCGGCGGGAGAATCTCGCGCCGGGCGGGTTCGGCGCGCAGATCTGGGCGGCCGCCGACCGTGGTGACATCACCGCCGAACAGGCGCCTATGCTCGTTCGATCCCTGCTCACCGCCGGCGTGGACACCACCGTTCACGGCATCGCCAACACCGTCTACGCCATGACGCGGTTCCCCGGGCAGTGGCAGGCGCTGCACGCCCGGCCGGCGCTTTCGAAGTTCGCATTCGACGAGGCGCTGCGCTGGGAATCGCCCGTGCAGACCTTCTTCCGCACCACCTCCACCGACACCGAGGTGGCCGGCGTCCCCATCGGCGAGGGCCGCAAGGTCCTGCTGTTCCTCGGCGCCGCCAACCGCGACGAACGGCGATGGGGACCCGATGCGCACATCGTCGACATCCACCGCTCCGCCGGCGGACACGTCGCGTTCGGCATGGGCATCCACCAGTGCGTCGGTCAGCCGATCGCGCGGCTCGAGGCCGAGGTGCTGCTCACCGCGCTGGCACAGCGGATCCGGCGGATCGAACCGGCCGGGGATCCGGTGCCGCAACCGAACAACACGCTCAAGGGCTGGGCTAGCATTCCGCTCAGAGTCGAACCGGCCTGACCGGAGCAGTTCCCGAGGAAGGGGTGAGCACACCGTGACCCCCACCGGCGCCGCCCGCCCGGCCACCGGTTCCGTCACGGTACGCGCGCTCACCCTCCTGGAGGCGTTCACGCGCGAGCAACCCAACCTGACCCTGAGCGAGATTTCCCGGCGCACCGGCCTGCCGCTCACCACGGTGCACCGGCTCGCCGGGGATCTCACCGAGTGGGGCGCGCTGGAACGCGACTCGTCCGGCCGATTCAGCATCGGCCTCCGGCTGTGGCAGGTCGCGGCGCTCGCGCCGCGCGGCACGCTGCTGCGTGAGCTGGCGCTGCCCGTGATGGAGGACCTGTCGCAGATCACCCAGGAGAACGTGCAGCTCGGTGTGCGTGAGGGGACCGAAGTGGTGTTCGTCGAACGCCTGCGCGGTCAGCGGGCGGTGAAGACCCTCACCCGGGTCGGCAGCCCCTTTCCCATCCACGCGTCCGGCCTGGGACTCGTGCTGCTCGCGTTCGCACCGCGCTCCGTTCAGGAGGAGGTGCTGGCCCGGCCGCTGGAGCGGTTCACCGAACGCACCCTCACCTCCCCCGCCGAGCTGCGCCGGGTCCTGGCCGAGGTACGCCGCTCCGAGATCGCGGTGAGCGACCGGCAGGTGACGATGGAGGCGGTCTCCGTGGCCGCACCGATCTTCGAGCGGCCCGGCGTCGCGATCGCGGCGCTGTCGATCGTCGCCGCCGCGGACACCGCGCAGGTCACCGCACTGTCCCAACTGGTCCGCACCGCGGCCCGCGCGATCGGCCGCTCCCTGCGGCCCGGCGGATTGACGAGCAGCGATGGGTGAACCGGCCCGCACCGTGCCGCGGCTGCTGCTCGACAGGGTGGCCCGCACGCCCTACGCGGAGGCATTCCGGCACCCCAGCGGCGACGACTGGACGAGCGTGTCGTGGACCGAGGTGGCCGGCCGGGTCACCGCCCTCGCCGCCGGGTTGATCGGCCGTGGAATTCGCCCGGGCGCGCACGTCGCCGTCTGCGCCGCCACCAGCTACGAGTGGATCCTCGCCGACCTCGCGATCGTGTGCGCCGGGGCGGTCACCGTGCCGGTCTATCCCGCCACCCCGCCGACGGAGGTGGTGGCACTGCTCCGGCACTCGGGCAGCGTGCTGACCTTCACCGACCGGCCGCTGCCCACCGCGCCGGTGCTGCACCTGGACCGGCTCGGCGAACTCGAGGCCGAGGGCCGACGGCTCCTGGCCGCCGATCCCGGAGCGGTCGCGGCCCGCATCGCGGGCGTGACGCCCGACCACCTGGCCACCCTGATCTACACCTCCGCCTCCGACGGCACCGCCAAGGGCGCGTGCCTGCCGCACGCCGCCGTCACCTACGAGGCCCGGGCCATGGCCCGCCTGGGCATGCTCACGCCCTCGGACCTGCAACTGCTGTGGCTGCCGCTCTCCCACGTCTTCGGACGTGCGCTGCTGTTCGTGGGCGTGCACCTGGGCGTGCCGACGATCGTCGACGGCCGTGCCGATCGGGTCGTGCAGCGCCTCGGCGAGGTCCGGCCGACATTCCTCGGGTCCGTTCCCCACGTGCTGGGCAAGATCCGCGCCGGCGTGGAGTCCGGTGCCGCGGATCTGGGCCGGTTGCGGTTCGTGATCTCCGGCTCGGCGCGGCTCGACCGTCCGCTGGCCGAGTGGTTCGAAGGGGCCGGCGTGCCGGCACTCGAGGGATACGGCCTCACCGAGACCGCGGGTCCGTGCTGCGTCAACCGCCCGGACAGCCGGCGCCTCGGTTCCATGGGCCGGCCGCTGCCCGGCACGCAGGTGCGCATCGCCGCCGACGGGGAACTGCTCGTCCGCAGCCCCGCCGTCATGTCCGGATACCACGACGACGCCGAGCGCACCGCCGCGGTCCTCGACCGCGACGGGTGGTTCCACACCGGCGATCGCGCCGTCGTCGACGACGACGGTTTCGTCACCCTGCGCGCCCGCAAGAAGGAGGTGTTCAAGACCTCCACCGGCAAGTACGTCGCGCCGGTCGCCGTCGCACGCCGGTTCCGGGCACTGTTGCCCGGCGCGGACCTCGTCGTGGTGGGCGAGCACCGCCCCTACTGCGTAGGACTGGTGGTCCCCACCTCGGGCCGGGCGATCCCCCCGGCCGAGGCCGCGGCCGCCGTCGCCCGGCTCAATGCGGAGCTCGGCCGCTGGGAACGCATCCGCCGGTTCACCGTGCTGCCCGCACCGCTGCCGCCCACGGAGGTCGACGCGCACGGACGCCCGCTGCGGGAGCGGGTGCTCGCGCGCTGCGCCGAGGTGGTGCGCCGGCTGTACGAGGGTTGATCAGGGGCGGTAGCCCGGCTCGGTGCGACCGGCGTCCCAGGTGCGATCGGCGTCCCAGGTGGACACCGCCCAGATCACCACCACGTCGATCGCGATGATCGCGAGCGACCATCCCGGGTAGTAGGGCAACCACAGGAAGTTCGCGATGATCGACAGCGCCGCGATGACGATCGCGGCGACGCGCGCCCACGTGGCTCCCGTGACGAGAGCGAGACCGATCACGGCCACGAGGATGCCCAGGATCAGATGCACCCAGCCCCACGCCGAGACGCTCCAGGAGAAGGTGTACTCCTGGCCGACCACGATGATGTCGTCCTTGGCGATCGCGGCGATGCCCTGCAGAACCTGCAGGACGCCGACCGTCGCGAGCAGGATGCCGGCCGCGATCGACGTGCCCGCGGCGAAGCCCTGCTTCAGGCCGGACCCCGTTGCAGGTCCACTGTCGTGGCGGACCGCGGCGGGGCCGCCGGCCTCGTGGGCACCACCACCGTGGCGCGCGGACGCACCCGCCGCTGCCGTGGAACCTGCACCGGCGGTGGCACCTGCACCAGCCGTCGAACCTGTGCCGGCCGTCGAACCTGCACCGGCCGTGGCACCCGCACCGGTTGGAGAACCCGGGGTAACGCTCGAACCTTCGGACACGACAGCTCACCTCTCCCGTTTTCGAAGCGATCCCTCACAGTGTGCGCCGCCGGACGAGAGCGTGGAGCAGGTTCCGAGGGTGAAAAATGTCGGCATTGCCCGGAGAAGGGGGCCGCCGCGGTGGGAGAAGAATCCGGAGAGAGCCGGAGGGAGTGGAGCTAAGGGGACTCGAACCCCTGACCCCCACACTGCCAGTGTGGTGCGCTACCAGCTGCGCCATAGCCCCGTGCAGAACAATCGGGCCACCCGCGGTGGCCTCTCACGACGAGAGGCGAGAGCATTCACTCTCGCCTCTCGCGGTGATGGTGGAGCTAAGGGGACTCGAACCCCTGACCCCCACACTGCCAGTGTGGTGCGCTACCAGCTGCGCCATAGCCCCGTACTTGGATCGTCACCCGGGATTCACTCCCCGGTGCGAGAAGAAAATTACACCATCGCCGTCGACGACAACAAATCGCCTGGTCAGCGGCGACAGTGCGGGCGACGGTGGTCGGACGGCCGACCACCGCCGCCGCCTCAGCCGAGTTCGGCCACCCAGTTGTCGTTGCCGAGGGCGTCGATCACCGTGCCGTTGTGCACCACCGCGGGGGTGCCGGACGCGCCCGCCGCCGCGAGCGCCTGCCGTCCCGCCTCCGCGTCGACGGCGGCCTGCTCGACGCGCGCGCCGTCGGCGACGCACTGCGCCGCCTCGTCGGACGCCCCGGCGTCCCGCGCCATCTGTGCCAGCTCGGCGTTGGTGAGGTCGCTGTCGCTCCGCTCGGCGGGCTGGTTCTCCGGCGAGAGCAACGCGGCGTGGAACGCGGAGAACGCCGTCGCATCACCGGTCTGGGCGACACACTGGCCGGCCGCGACCGCGCGGGTCGAGTAGTCGCCGCTCGCGGAGAGCTGATCGAGGAACGCGAGCATGTGGTACCGCACGGCGACGTCGCCGGCGTCGACCGCCTGCGCGAGTTCCTGGCCGTGCTTGTGCTCGAGCTCGGCGCAGTACGGACACAGCGGATCCTCGAACAGGTCGATCGTGGTCGCGGCGTCGGGAAGACCGAGCACGATGACACCGTCATCCTGCAGCTCCACCTGCACCGCGGTGTTCTGCACCGTCCCGTAGCCCTCGTTGCGCGCCTTGCCCCGGTTCGACTGCCACAACACCCCCCCGATGACCAGCACCGCGATGACCAGGACCGCGATGCCGCCGAGGATGAAGGTGGACTTGCTCGACGTCGGCTCCGGCGTGTACTTGACCGGTTTGACCTTCTTCGCGCTCACGGAATCTGCCCTTCGCTGCTCGGGGATCGATGCGGGATCACTCTGCCATCGCGGGCTGAGTGCGTGCTGAGAGCCTCGCCCGTGAGCCGAGACCGAGCGCGAACGGACTGCGTGGGAACACCGTCAACCACCCGGCCAGGGCGAGGAAGCCGAGGTCTCGTGCGATCTCCCCGGCGTAGTCCCAGCCGTTCACGTCCGCCGCTCCACCGCCGCCGAAGCATCCGCAGTCGATGGACAGGCCGCGGGCCCAGACCGAGGCGATCACCGCGATCAAGGTCAGCAGCGCAGCCGCGCCCACGACCGCTGCGGCGCGCACCGCGAGTCCGATCAGCAGCAGCAGGCCGAGCACGAGTTCGAGGATCGGCAGACCGGCCGCAACGGGCCGTACGAGCGCCTCGGGCAACAACTGGTATGCGCGGACGGCCACGACGGTCTGTGACGGATCGGCGAACTTGATCCATCCGGAGATCAGCCACACGGCAGCGAGACCGAGCCGGGCGATCAGGCTGAACAGGGGAATCCACACCCCTTCGACAGTACCGACGACTGGGGTCAGATCTCCGTGGCTTCGGTCACTGTGGGTTTCCGGGCGGGCCGCGGCGCCAGCGCCCAGGGCACGGCGACGAGCAGCATGACGGCGCCGGTCACGGCGAAGGCGGCCCCGTACGACACCTGCTGCGCCAGGATCCCGGCGGCGACCGGTCCGATCACCGCCCCCACATCCGCGGTCATCTGGAACGTCGCCAGCACCGGGCCCCCGCGCGCCCTGCTGCCGACCACGTCGGCGACGGACGCCTGCTGGGCCGGGTTCATCAGGCCGGACCCGACGCCGGCCAGCAGCGACGTCGCGAAGAACAGCGCGAGGTTCGTGGTGAGGCCCATCGCGATCGTGCTGGTCCCGCACACCACCAGCCCCAGCAGGACGAACGGGCGGCGGCCGAACCGGTCGGACAACCGCCCGGAGACCATCAGGACCAGGGCATTGCCCACGGCGAACACCGTCAGTGCCACCCCGGCGAGGCCGGCATCGCGCCCGAGGACCTCCACGACGAACAGCGGCACCATCGCCACCCGCACGCCGAAGACGACCCAGCCGTTGGCGAAGTTCGACCCGAGCGCGGCCCGGTACACCGGCGACCGCAGAGCCTCCCGCAGCCGCATCACCGGCATGGCGCCGCCGGAGTCCGGCACGGCAAGCGCGGAGTGACGCAGGCTCACGAACACGACCGCCGCCGCGACGAGCAGCGCCACCGCATAGATGAGGAACGGTGCCCGCAGGCCCAGCCCGACCAGGGCGCCCCCGGCGAGGGGGCCACCGATGTTGCCGAGCAGGAAGCTCGTCGCGTAGAGCCCCGACACCCGGCCCCGCGCGTTCGGCGGCGAGATGCGAATCAGCAACCCGAGCGCCGAGACGGTGAACATGGTGGAGCCGATGCCGCCGAGCGCCCGGAACAGCAGCAGCTGCCAGTAGTCCGTCGCGAAGGCGCAGGCGCCGGTGGACAGCGCTACGATGAGCACACCGGCGGTGTACACCGGCCGCTCCCCCAGCCGCTGCACGAGGTTTCCGCTCGCGGGGGCGAACAGCAGGCGCATCGCCGCGAACGCCGAGATGACGACGGACGCCGCGGTGACCCCCACCCCGAAGCTGCGCGCGAACTGCGGCAGCGCGGGTGCGACGAGACCGAAACCGAGGGCGATGACGAAGGCCGCGCTGACCAGGACCCAGATCTCCCGCGGCAGGGCGGCGTCGCGTGTTCGCATGATGGCCTGATGTTAGCGACGCGCACGACCGGGAGGGCGGGCGCGTCCCGCCGGTGCGGGCTCAGCCGAGGACGTGGGACACCAGGTCCCGCGCCGCGTCCTGGACGCGGGCGAGATGCTCCGGGCCGAGGAACGATTCGGCGTAGATCTTGTACACGTCCTCGGTGCCGGAGGGCCGGGCCGCGAACCACGCGTTCTCCGTCGTGACCTTCAGGCCCCCGAGCGCGGCACCGTTGCCCGGCGCGGCGGTGAGGGTCGCGGTGATCGGCTCGCCGGCGAGTTCGGTGGCGTCGACCTGGTCGGGCGAGAGCTTCGCCAGGACGGCCTTCTGCTCGCGCGTCGCGGGCGCGTCGACCCGGGCGTACGACGGGTCGCCGTAGCGCTCGGCGAGCTCGGCGTAGCGCCGGGAGGGGGTCGTGCCGGTCACGGCGGTGATCTCGGACGCGAGCAGGGCCAGCAGGATGCCGTCCTTGTCGGTGGTCCACACCGAGCCGTCGCGCCGCAGGAAGGAGGCGCCGGCGCTCTCCTCTCCACCGAAGCCGAGGCTGCCGTCGAGCAGGCCGGGAACGAACCACTTGAAGCCCACGGGCACCTCGAGCAGACCCCGGCCCAGGCCCGCGGCCACGCGGTCGATCATCGACGAGCTCACGAGGGTCTTGCCGACCTTCGCCTCGGCCGACCATCCGGACCGGTGCCGGTACAGGTAGTCGATGGCGACCGCGAGGTAGTGGTTCGGGTTCATCAGCCCCCCGTCGGGGGTGACGATGCCGTGCCGGTCGGCGTCGGCGTCGTTGCCGGTCGCCAGGTCGTAGCGGTCGCGGGCGCCGATCAGCGACGCCATCGCGTTGGGCGACGAGCAGTCCATCCGGATCCTGCCGTCGGTGTCGAGGGTCATGAACCGCCAGGTGGCGTCGACGAGCGGGTTGACGACGGTCAGGTCCAGCCGGTGCCGCTCGGCGATCTCGCCCCAGTAGTCGACGCTGGCGCCGCCGAGCGGATCGGCGCCGACGCGCAACCCGGCGTCGCGGACGGCGTCGAGATCCACGACGTTCGGCAGGTCGTCGATGTAGGCGGCGAGGAAATCGTGCCGGCCGGCGTCGGCGAGCGCCCGGACGGCGGGCACCCGGCGCACCCCGTTCAGCCCCGCGGCGAGCAGTTCGTTGGCGCGCGCCGCGATCGCCGACGTCGCATCGGTGTCGGCGGGCCCGCCGTGCGGCGGGTTGTACTTGAAGCCGCCGTCGCGGGGTGGATTGTGCGACGGGGTGACGACGATGCCGTCGGCGCGGGCACCGGATCCAGCGCCGGCGTTGTGCCGCAGGATCGCGTGGCTCACGGCCGGGGTCGGCGTGTAGCGGTCGCGAGCGTCGATCACCACGTCGACGCCGTTGGCGGCGAGCACCTCGAGTGCGCTCGTCCACGCCGGCTCCGACAACGCGTGGGTGTCGCGGCCGAGGAACAGCGGACCGGTGATCTGCTGCGCCGCCCGGTACTCGACGATCGCCTGGGTGGTGGCGAGGATGTGCTGCTCGTTGAAGGCGCCGTCGAGGCTGGAACCGCGGTGACCGGAGGTGCCGAAGGCCACCTGCTGCATCGGATCCTGCGGGTCCGGCGTCACCGTGTAGTACGCGGTGACCAGGTGCGCGAGGTCCTCCAGATCCTCCGCCGCCGCCGGTTGTCCCGCTCGTTCGTGCGCCATGTGACCTCCTCGTCCACCCGACCTTGCCCTGCTCATCTTGCCCGCCCGGCGTGCCCGGCGCGCGCCGATCGCCGTCGTTCAGGACGTGAGGGCATACCCGGCCCAGGCCGCGGCCGTGCCGGCGAGCACACTCACCGCCGCATACACCGTCGCGGTGACCGGGCGGCGCACCCGGACGAGACCGACCGTCTCGACGGCGAACGTCGAGTAGGTGGTCAGGCCCCCGCAGAACCCCGTGCCGAGCAGCGCGAACGTCGAGGGCGCGAGCGCAGCCCCGGACAGCACACCGAGCAGCAGGCAACCGAGGACGTTGACGGTCAGGGTCGCCACCGGGACGCTGCGGTAGGAGCGGACGTGCCGGCCGGCAAGATAGCGCAGGACCGCTCCGGCACCGCCGCCCAGGGCGACGAGCAGGACGGTCATCGGGCCGTCCGGTGCCGCCACGCCTCGCCGGCCGCCATGCCGGCGCGCGCCGCCGCGAGTGCCCCCACGAGCGTCACGGCCACATAGACGACGGCAGTCGCGGGGTGGCGGACCGCGTCGACGGCGAACGTGGAGAAGGTGGTGAACCCGCCGAGCACACCGACGCCGAGGAACAGGCGCCACAGCCGGTCGGGACCGAGCATTGCTGCGACGACGCCGAGCAGCAGCGAACCGGCGATGTTGATCGCCGCGATCGTCCAGATGCCGGGGAATTGCACGGACAGCGCGTATCGGGTGACGGCACCCACCGCGCCGCCCGCGGCGACGACGGCCGTCGGCTTGTACTCCATGCCGGTAACCGTAGAGGTCCGGCATATGCGAAGGACCCCGGCCGGGTGGCCGGGGTCCTTCGCGTTTCCGGTGGAGCTGCCGGGAATCGAACCCGGGTCCTCCGCCGCCTCGCCAGGGCTTCTCCGTGTGCAGTTCGCTATGTCTCTACTTGGATCTCCCGGTCCCGCGAACAAGCCGAGATGACGATCCCAGTCGCTGTTTGTTGTCCCGTCCGGCTCCGCGACCGAGCCGTACGGTGGAGCTCCCTAGTCGATGCCAGGATCCGGGGCGGGAGCACACCCGGTCTGACAGAGACGCACTCGCTTAGGCAGCGAGGGCGTACTCGCGCTGAGTAGACTCGGCGCTTATTGGTTTGCAGCGACGCTTACGGTGGTCTCTTGCCTGCACCGACACGCTTCCCCTAGCTCAACGTACGCAGTCGAAACCGTTCAGCCCCGTACGTACCTGCGGCCTTCGCAGGACTACCCACTCTAACGCGCGGACCCCCCTCCGTCATTCCCATTTCCACCGTGATGCGAATGACGTGGCTCACAGCCCTCAGGCGGCCGCGGTGATCATGCCGACGGCGGTGAGGGCGAGCACCATTCCGGTCATCTGGCCCCGCCCGATGCGCTCGCCCAGCACGACCATCGCCAGCAGCACGGTCGCCGCCGGGTACAGCGCGCCGATGACGCTCACCAGCGACAGCATGCCGCCCTGGAAGGCGAACATCAGCGCACCGTTGGCGATCACGTCCAGCACCGCGACCGCGATGATGTGCGGATAGACCCGGCTCGGCGGCCGGATCATCTGCCGCACGCCCAGGGCCACCGCCCACACGACGAGTGTCGCCGTGAGCCGGGACATGCCGAGGGGCCACAGGCCGGTGCCCTCGGGGACGCGGTGCAGCGCGACGAACATCAGCGCGAACGCGACTCCGGAGCCGACGGTCAGCCACGCCACGGTGGCGGTGAATCGGGGTTGCTCGTCCCCGGCGACGCCTTCCTTCGATTCGCGACTGACCAGCACGACGGCGACGAGGGCGATCGCGATGCCGGCGTAGGCGACCGGTCCGGGCCGCTCCCCCGTCGCGATCCCGACGAGCACCGGGATACCGGCCACGAGCACGGCGGTGAGCGGGGACACCACCGACATCGGGCCCGCGGCGAGCGCGAGATAGAACCACCAGATCGCGAGCCCGCCGGCGACACCGGCCGCCGCACCCCAGCCGAGGGACTCGGGGGTGAGGTCGCCGCCCACGAGCGGCGCGACGGCGAGCACCAGCAGCAGCGACAGCGGGTACGAGACGATCACGAACCGCAGCGCCGCCACCCGGCGGGACGCGACCCCGCCGAGGAAGTCGCTCACCCCGTAGCCGACCGCGGCCACCAGGGCGAGCACGATCGCCGTCAGCGCATGCCCTTCACCCGCCGGCCGAGCTCGCGGGTCACCTCGCGCTCGGCGGTGCGACGGGCCAGGTCCTGCCGCTTGTCGTAGTCCTGCTTGCCCTTGGCCAGCGCCAATTCGACCTTCACCTTGCCGTCGGAGAAATACATCGACAGCGGGACCAGGGTCTGGTTGCCCTCGCGGGTCTTGCCGACGAGGTTGTCGATCTCCCGGCGGTGCAGCAGCAGCTTGCGGGTGCGCCGGGGCGCGTGGTTGGTCCACGTGCCGTGCCCGTACTCGGGGATGTGCAGCCCGCGCAGCCACACCTCGCCGTCGTCGACGGTGGCGAACGCGTCGACGAGCGACGCCTTGCCCTCGCGCAGGCTCTTGACCTCGGTGCCCAGGAGCGCGACTCCGGCCTCGTACGTGTCGAGAATGGTGTAGTTGTGCCGTGCCTTGCGATTCGTGGCGATGACCTTGCGGCCCTTTTCCTTCACTTTCGGGCCCCTCCGGTCCTCGATGCGTCCGACAGATCTGTGTACAGCATAGGTAGCGGACGCAACGAGATATTCCCGCGCACCGACGCGCGGCTATTCACGCACGTACAGGCGCAGGGTGACGTAGGCGGTCAGGGCCGCCATGCCGACGCCCACCAGCACCAGGATCGGCGAGACCAGCAGCACGTCGCTGTTGGAGATGCGGGCGACGATGTTGGCCTCGTAGACCTCCGAGAGCACCTCGTCGACGAAGGCGCCCTTCGCGACGAACAACCCCGCGATCGCCAGCGCCGCGCCGATCACGGCCGCCACGACGGCCTCGAGCAGGAACGGCAGCTGGGTGTACCAGCGGGTGGCGCCGACCAGCCGCATGATGCCCACCTCGGTGCGGCGGGTGAACGCGGCGATCTGCACCATGTTCGCGATGAGCAGGATCGCAGCGACCGCCTGGACCGTGGCGATCGCGAATGCGGCGTTGCGGACGCCGCCCAGCACGCTGAACAGCCGCTCGACGAGGTCCTTCTGATTGAGCACGCTGTCGACGCCGGGACGGACGGCGAACTGGTCCTCGATCACCCCGAAGCGGTCGGGATCCGAGAGCTTGATCTTGAACGAGGCCGGGAAGCTCTCGGCGCTGACGAGCTCGGCGAGCTCCGGCTGGTCCTTGAAGACCCGCTCGGTCGCGTCGGCGACGGCGTCCTCGCGGTTGAGGTACTGCACCGACACCACCGCCGGGGTGTTCTCGAGGTCCGAGCGCAGGGTGCGGCAGATGTCCTGTTCGCAGTCGGGGTCGAGGGTCGAGATGTCGTCGGTGAGGAACACCTGCACCTCGACCCGGTCGAGGAAGATCTGCTGCGTCTTGTCGGCCATCTGCACGACGAGCAGACCCGCGCCGAACAGGCCGAGGGAGATCGCGGTGGTCAGGATCATCGCGACGGTCATGGTCAGGTTGCGGCGCAGGCCGGTGACGACCTCGCTCAGGATGAAGCTGGCACGCATGGAGTGTCGAAGTCCTTCGGTTGCCGGAGGGGCGAGAGCGATGGGAGCGGGAGAGCGCGGTCAGCGACCGACGCCGTAGACGCCGCGCGCCTCGTCGCGCACGACCCGACCGAGATCGAGCTCGACCACGCGGCGCCGCATGGAGTCGACGATGTGGTGGTCATGGGTGGCCATGAGCACGGTGGTGCCCGTGCGGTTGATGCGCTCGAGCAGCATCATGATGTCCTGGCTGGTGTCCGGGTCGAGATTGCCGGTCGGTTCGTCGGCCATGAGCACCAGGGGCCGGTTCACGAAGGCCCGGGCGATCGCGACGCGCTGCTGTTCGCCGCCGGACAGTTCGGTGGGCAGGCGGTCGGCCTTGCCGGACAGGCCGACGAGGTCGAGCACCTCGGGCACGGTGCGAGCGACGACCGAGCGGGGCTTGCCGATCACCTCGAGCGCGAACGCGACGTTCTCGGCCACCGTCTTGCGCTGCAGCAGCCGGAAGTCCTGGAATACGCAGCCGAGGTTCTGCCGCAACCTGGGCACCCGGCGCGCCGACAGGCGGTTGACGTGGAAGTCCGCCACGTGGATGTCACCGGAGGTGGGCGTGTCGTCACGCAGGAGCAGCCGCAGGAAGGTCGACTTCCCGGAACCGGACGGGCCGATGAGGAAGACGAACTCGCCCTTGTCGATCTCGACGCTCACCTTGTCGAGGGCGGGCCGGGTCGACGTCTTGTACGACTTGGACACATTCTCCAGGCGGATCACGCCGCCATGCTAGCCGTTATCGGACGGTGACCTAAGGAACCGACTCGCCGGTAGGTTCGGCGGGGGACGAATCGCCGAGGCCGGGAATCGGAATCTCGGGCAGCCGCAGGCCGGGCTGAGTCGTCGTGGTCGTCGGGGCCGGGGCCTCGGGAACGGTGCGCGAACCCGCTCCGCCGGGCGTGGATCCGGTCCCGGTCGGCGCCGGCGTGGTCGTCGTCGGGGTCGGCTCCGTACTGGTCGGCGTGGGGCTCGGTTCGGCGGTGGTGGGCTCGGGCACGTACGGCACGTACGGCGTCTCGCTGACGACCACCGCGCCCGGCGGCGCCGTCGCCGTGCCCTGTTCCTCCTCCGGGTTGAGGTACAGGTAGAGCACCCACAGCCCCAGCCACACGAGGCACAGGGCCAGGGTGGCGGTACGCAGCCGGCCGCCGAAGACGTGGTCCGGGATGTGGAACCTGCGAGGCTCGCTCACCGCACCGCCTCGATCCCGTGGATCGGGGTGGACGTGTCGAGCTGTGGATGGACGGTGAGGCCCTGCCGGCGCAACGCGAGCGCGACCCGCACGCGCAGTTCCCGTCCCACCTGGAACTGCTTCCCGGGCAGGGTGCGCGCGACCATGCGAACGCTGACCTGGTCGACCTCGAGGCTCTCGACGCCCATCACGGTGGGCTCGTCGAGCAGCAGTTCCTTCAGCTTCTCGTCCTCGAAGGCATTGACGCCGACCTCGTGCAGGATGTCGTTGACCTCCGCGATGTCGGCCGTGACCGGGATCGGCACGTCGACGACCGCACGGGCCCAGTCCTTGGAGAGGTTGACGGCCTTGTTGATCTGCCCGTTGGGCACGGTGATGACCTCGCCGGCGGCGTTGCGCAGCTTGGTGACGCGCAGGGTGACGTCCTCGACCGTGCCGACGGCGTCGGCGGAGGCCCCGGTGACCGAGATCTGGACCGTGTCACCGAACCCGTACTGCCGTTCGGTGATGATGAAGAATCCCGCGAGAATGTCCTGGACGATGCGCTGGGCGCCGAAGCCGAGCGCCGCGCCGAGGACGGTCGCGGGGGCCACCAGGCTGCCGATGGGCAGCGCGAGGTAGTCGAACACCTTCAGGGTGGCGACGATGTAGACGAACGTGATGACCACCCAGGTGATCACCTGCGCCACCGAGTGCCGGTGTTTCGTCACCTCCGAGCGCACCAGCGCGTCGGACTGCTGATACGTCTCGTCGATGCGGCGGGTGATGCGGCCGCCGGTCCAGCTGACGAACCGCGCGACGAGCACAGCGCCGAGCACGGTCAGGGCGATCTGCAGACCGCTGGTCGACAGCCAGTCGAGGAGCCTGGTACCGGGAAACAGGGTGGATCCTCCGTAGCCGTGTTATTGATTCTGCTTCTGGTTCTCGCGCATGCGCCACCGGATGCCCTCTTCGAGGAACCCGTCGATGTCGCCGTCGAGGACGGCGGCCGGGTTGTTCACCTCGTACTCGGTGCGCAGGTCCTTGACCATCTGGTACGGGTGCAGGACGTAGGAGCGCATCTGGTTGCCCCACGAGCTGCCGCCGTCGCCCTTGAGCGCGTCCATCTCCGCGCGCTCCTCCTGCCGCTTGCGTTCGAGCAGCTTGGCCTGCAGCACGCGCATGGCCGAAACCTTGTTCTGCAACTGCGACTTCTCGTTCTGGCAGGTGACGACGATACCCGTGGGGATGTGGGTCAGGCGCACCGCGGAGTCGGTGGTGTTGACGGACTGCCCGCCCGGGCCGGACGAGCGGTACACGTCGACGCGGATGTCGTTCTCGTCGACGTCGATGTGGTCGGTGGTCTCGACGACCGGCAGCACCTCGACCTCGGCGAACGACGTCTGGCGGCGGCCCTGGTTGTCGAAGGGGCTGATCCGCACGAGCCGGTGGGTGCCCATCTCGACCGACAGGGTGCCGTACGTGTAGGGCGCCTTGATCGCGAAGGTCGCGGACTTGATGCCGGCCTCCTCCGCGTACGAGGTGTCGTACACCTCGACCGGGTAGCCGTGCTTGTCGGCCCACCGGATGTACATGCGCATGAGCATCTCGGCCCAGTCCGCGGCGTCGACGCCGCCGGCGCCGGCGCGGATGTTGACCAGCGCGTCGCGCTGGTCGTACTCGCCGGACAGGAGCGTGCGCACCTCCATCGCCTCGATGTCGGTGCGCAGGCCGGCCCGCTCGGCGTCGGCGTCGGCCATGGCGGCGGCGCGGTCCTCACCCTCCTCGCCCTCGGCGAGTTCGTAGAGCACCGGTAGGTCGTCGAGCCGGGAGCGCAGCTCCTCGACGCGGCGCAGTTCGCCCTGGGCGTGCGAGAGCTGGCTGGTGACCTGCTGCGCGTGCTCCTGGTCGTTCCACAGCTCCGGGTCGGCGGCCTGGTGCTCGAGTTCGTCGATACGCCGACGCAGCTCGTCCACGTCGAGAACCGCCTCGACGGTCTCGAGGGTGGTCGCCAGTTCGGCCAGGTCTGCGGAAACATCGGGATGCACGATTCCCAAGGTTACCGGGTGTGCGGCGGTACCTCGCCACCGCTCGGGGCCCGGTGGGCTCTCGGCTAGCGTCTGAGGCATGAGCACCGACCTCTCGGCCGATCTGGACCTCGCCCTGCGCCTCGCCGACGAGGCGGACGCCATCACGCGCACCCGGTTCGGCGCCCTCGACCTGACCGTCACCGACAAGCCGGACCTGACACCGGTGTCGGATGCCGATCTCGGCGTCGAACGCGCCGTGCGCGGCACCCTCGGCGCCGAGCGCCCGGGCGACGCGATCCTCGGCGAGGAGTTCGGCGGCGACGCGGTGTTCACCGGCCGGCAGTGGGTGGTCGATCCGATCGACGGGACGAAGAACTTCGTGCGCGGCGTGCCGGTGTGGGCCAGCCTCATCGCCCTGCTCGACGACGGCGTGCCCGTGGTGGGGGTGGTGAGCGCCCCGGCGCTGAACCGTCGCTGGTGGGCCGCGGCGGGCGCGGGCGCGTGGGTGGCGCACGACGGCGCAGAGCCGCGCCGCATCGCCGTCTCGCAGGTCACCGACCTGTCCGCGGCGTCGCTGAGCTTCTCGAGCCTGTCCGGCTGGCGCGATCGCGGTCGGCGCGACGAGTTCGTCGCGCTCACCGACGAGGTGTGGCGGGTGCGGGCCTACGGCGACTTCTATTCGTACTGCCTGCTCGCGGAGGGTGCGGTCGACATCGCCCTCGAGCCCGAGGTGTCCCTGTGGGACCTGGCCGCGCTCGACGTGCTGGTCCGGGAGGCGGGAGGCCGGTTCACGAATCTGGACGGTGCGGCCGGCCCGCACGGCGGCAGCGCGGTAGCCACCAACGGGGCGCTGCACGAGGGCGTGCTCACGCGCCTGCGGTGATCCGCGCGGCTCCCGCCCACCCCGAACTTACTCGATAGTAGACACCTACCTTACTCCGGAGTAAGGTAGTGGTGTCCGTCCCCACATCGAGAAACTTCTGGTGATCATGAGCAAGCAAGAGAGTGTGGCCCGGAACACCCCTCGCGACACGTCCGCGGTGGGCCTGAATCCCCTCCGACGGGACGCCATGGGCGCCGCGATGCGGGTGCTCACGCGGATCACCGGTTCGGAACTCGCGGACCGGTACAACCTCCGGCAGGCCATCGACCGGGTGACCTACCAGTCCACCAAGACCGGCTTCAAGACGCTCGGCGCCGCCACCCGCACCTTCAAGAAGGTCACCGGCGGCAACGCACCTCAGCGCCTCGACCCCGCCGTCCGCACCGACCTGTTCGACCTGACCCCCACCGACGATCAGCAGATGATCGCCGAGACCGTCCGCGAGTTCGCCGCCGAGATCCTGCGGCCCGCCGCGCACGACGCCGACGAGGCGGCCGCCGCCCCCACCGACCTCCTCGCCCGGGCCGCCGAACTCGGCATCACCCTCGTCAATGTGCCCGAGGCGTTCGAAGGAGCCGCCACCGAGCGGGGCGCGGTCACCAACGCGCTCGTCGCCGAGGCGCTCGCCCACGGCGACATGGGGCTGGCCCTGCCGATCCTCGCGCCGAGCGGCGTCGCGGTCGCCCTCACCCAGTGGGGCACCGAGGAGCAGCAGCGGACCTACCTGCCGGCGTTCGCCGGGGACGACGTCCCGCAGGCCTGCGTCGTGATCACCGAGCCGCGCGCCCTGTTCGACCCGTTCGCGCTGCAGACCAAGGCGGTGCGCTCCCCCAGCGGTTACCGGCTCAACGGCGTCAAGTCCCTCGTGCCGGCCGCCGGCAGCGCCGAACTGTTCGTCGTCGCCGCCGAGCTCGACGGCAAGCCGTCGCTGTTCCTGGTCGAGTCCGACAGCAAGGGCGTCGCGATCGAGGCCGACCCGTCGATGGGCCTGCGTGCCGCCGGGCTCGGCCGGCTGCATCTGACCGACGTCGCCGTCCCGCAGGCCGCCCTGCTCGGCGACGCGGACGCCGACGCACGCGCCGAGCAGTACGCGGACGCGGTCCGCCTCGCCCGCCTGGGCTGGGCCTCCCTCGCCATGGGTACCGGGCAGGCCGTGCTCGACTACGTCGTCCCCTACGTCAACGAACGGGAGGCGTTCGGCGAACCGATCAGCCACCGGCAGGCCGTCGCCTTCATGGTCGCCGACATGAAGATCGAGCTCGACGGCATCCGGCTGGTCACGCTGCGCGGCGCGGCCCGCGCCGAGCAGGGCCTGTCCTTCGCCCGGGAGGCGGCGCTGGCCCGCAAGCTCGCCACCGACAAGGGCATGCGGATCGGCCTCGACGGCGTCCAACTGCTCGGTGGCCACGGCTTCACCAAGGAACACCCCGTCGAACGCTGGTACCGCGACCTGCGCGCCGTGGGCGTCGCCGAGGGCGTCGTCCTCGTCTGAGCCGCCCGATCCGGCAGCGTCACCTCACACCTAGGAATCTGTGATGATCAATCTCGAACTTCCCAAGAGGCTCAAGGCGTCGGCGAACCAGGCGCACCAGGTCGCCGCGCAGATCTTCCGTCCCGTCTCGCGCAAGTACGACCTCGCCGAGCACGTGTACCCGGTCGAGCTCGACACGATGGCCGCGATGGTCGAGGGGTTGAACGACTCCGGCCAGGGCGCCTCGGGCGCGGCGCTCGGCCGCGGCGACGAGCCGAAGAAGCAGGCCGGCAACGTCAACGGCGGCAACATGGCGTCGCTGCTCAATGTGATCGAAACCTGCTGGGGCGACGTGGGGCTCACCCTGTCGATCCCCTACCAGGGGCTCGGCAACTCGGCGATCGCCGCCGTCGCCACCGACGAGCAGCTCGAACGCTTCGGCAAGGTGTGGGCGTCGATGGCGATCACCGAGCCGAGCTTCGGCTCCGATTCCGCCGCCGTGACCACCACCGCCGTCCTCGACGGCGACGAGTGGGTCCTCAACGGCGAGAAGATCTTCGTCACCGCCGGCGAGCGCTCGACCCACGTGGTGGTGTGGGCGAGCGTCGACAGGTCGAAGGGGCGCGCGGCGATCAAGTCGTTCGTCGTCCCGCGGGACGCCCCCGGCCTGAGCGTGGCGCGCCTCGAGCACAAGCTCGGCATCAAGGCCTCCGACACCGCCGTCCTGGTGCTCGACAACTGCCGGATCCCGAAGGACAACCTGCTCGGCAGCCCCGAGGTGAACGTCGAGAAGGGGTTCGCGGGGGTCATGCAGACCTTCGACAACACCCGCCCGATCGTCGCCGGCATGGCCGTCGGCGTCGCCCGAGCGGCGCTCGAGGAACTGCGCGGCATCCTCGCCGAGGCCGGCGTCGAGGTGTCCTACGACATCCCGGCCTGCAACCAGCACGCCGCGGCCGCCGAGTTCCTCGCGCTCGAGGCCGACTGGGAGGCGGCCTACCTGCAGGCGCTGCGGGCCGCGTGGATGGCCGACAACAAGCATCCCAACTCGCTCGAGGCCTCGATCTCCAAGGCCAAGGCCGGCCGCACCGGCACCGCGGTCACCCTCAAGGCCGTCGAACTGGCCGGCACCTACGGCTACTCCGAGCGTCCGCTGCTCGAGAAGTGGGCGCGCGACTCGAAGATCCTCGACATCTTCGAGGGCACCCAGCAGATCCAGCAGCTCATCATCGCGCGGCGGCTGCTGGGCCTGTCGAGCACCGAGCTGAAGTAGCAGGTCACAGACCACTTCTCCGAGGGGTCGGGCCCCCGCCGTAGGCACCGACGGTGGGGGCCCTCTCGCGCTCCAGGGGCGGTCCGCTACACGCGAGAGCCGGCGGAATCGTCCTCACGTGCGCGGCGGAGATCTTCGCGGAGGGCGACCACCTCGGCCGTCAGCGCGGCCACCTGCGCCCGTGTCACCGCCTGGCTCGCCTCGTCCTGCTCGCCCACACGCTCGACCGGCCAGGACGCCGACGTGACCGTCACGACACCGAGCAGGGCGATGCCCGCGATCATCAGGGCGGCCGCGATCAGCCGGCCGGTGGCCGCGACGGGGGCGAAATCGCCGTAGCCGACCGTGGTGACACCCAGGTGAGCACCATCACCGCCTCGCCCACCCACGCCGTGCCGTCCGCCGGCTGGGCGAGCACCAGCCATGCGTACGCGGCCAGGAACATCCCCGCCGCGGTGGCCATCGGCCATTCGGACAGGCGGCGCCACCGTTCCTCGGTCACTCGAACGCCCCGGAGGCGAGGGATCGGATCACGAACGGATCCTGCCGTCACCGCCGCGCGGGCCGGAATCGCCTCCCGTCCGGGTGCCCGTCGGCAATTCGGACGAATGTCCATGACTGTGAGGCGCGTCACCACTAGTGTTGCGGTGACGCGAATCCGGCACGAGCTCGAAGGGGACAGCATGCCCGGGCAGGACATCATCGACAGGATCACCGGTGCCGCCGGGGGGGTGACCGACACGCTCGGCGCCGTACGGGTGCTCGCCCGCTCCGGGCTGCTGCACTTCCCCCGGGTGGACCACGGGATCGGCACCCTCGTCGCGGTGAGCCGCTACGGTCCGTTCGCCGGACCGGTGCACGCCCACGCCGCGCGTGGCTTCGACGCCGTCGCCCTCGTCGACGAGCGCGGACGGCTGAGCTACCAGGAACTCGAGGCGCAGTCGAACGCGCTCGTGCGGGCGCTGCAGGCCGACGGCGTCGCGGCGGGGGACGTGATGGGCCTGATGGCCCGCAACCATCGCGGACTCGTTCTCACCATGCTCGCCGCCGCCAAGCTCGGCGCGAAGCTGGTCATGATGAACACCGGGTTCGCTCCGCGGCAGCTCGCGGACGTCGCCGCGCGCGAAGGTGTGGGCACCTTCGTCTACGACGCCGAGTTCGCGGCGGTGGCGGCCGCCCTGCCGCCGGAGGTACGGACCTACAGCTCGTGGCCCGAGGGCGACGAGCCGGGCCCACCGGGCATCGAGTCCGTGCTCGCGCAGTTCGATGGGTCCGCCGTTCCGCCGCCGAGCACGCTGGGCGGTTTCGTTCTGCTCACCAGCGGCACCACCGGCACACCCAAGGGCGCCCCGCGCGAGCGCACGTCGCCGCTCGCCTCGGCGCAGTTCCTGGACCGGGTACCGCTGCGGCCGGGACAGACGATGCTGATGGCGGCGCCGGCGTTCCACGGGACCGGAATCTCGCAGTTCGGGCTCGCCCTGGCGTTGGGGCAGACGGTGGTGATGGAGCGACGGTTCGACCCGCTCGAGACGGTTCGCCTGATCGAGCGGCACCGGGCCAACGTGCTGGTCGTCGTGCCGACCATGCTGCAGCGGATCCTGGACCTCGGCGGCGAGACGATCGGGCGGTACGACACGTCGAGCCTGCAGATCATCTTCTCCGCCGGGTCCGCGCTGTCGCCGGACGTGTGCCGGCGTACCCGTGAATACTTCGGCGACGTGCTGCACAACCTGTACGGCTCCACCGAATGCGCGGTGGCCACGGTCGCCACTCCCGAGGACATCCGCCGGGCGCCGGGCACGGCCGGACGGCCGCCGGTGACGTGCCGGGTCGAACTGTACGACGAGGCCGGCAACCGGATCACGACGCCCGGCGAGGTGGGCCGGATCTTCGTCGCGAGCGGTCTGAGCTTCGACGGCTACACCGACGGCCGGGACAAGGAGCGCATCAACGGTCTGCTCTCGACCGGCGACGTGGGGCACTTCGACGAGGACGGGCTGCTGTTCGTCGACGGCCGAGACGACGACATGATCGTCTCCGGCGGCGAGAACGTGTACCCGCTCGAGGTGGAGAACCTCCTCGTCGAGCGGGACGACGTGTTCGACGCCGCGGTGGTCGGCGTGGAGGATCCGGACTTCGGTCACCGGTTGCGCGCCTTCGTGGTGCCGGCGGAGGGCTCCGAGCGCGACGCCGAGGAGATCAAGGAGTATGTCAAGGCGAACCTGGCCCGCTACAAGGTCCCGCGCGACGTCGTCTTCCTCGACGAGCTGCCGCGCAATGCGACGGGAAAGCTGCTGCGACGCGTGCTCGTCGACATGAAGCCCTGAGCACATGGGAAGGGCCCGGCACCGGATGATCCGGTGCCGGGCCCTTCCACTTGGTAGCGGGGACAGGATTTGAACCTGCGACCTCTGGGTTATGAGCCCAGCGAGCTACCGAGCTGCTCCACCCCGCGTTGCAAGAACGAAGTTACACGGCCCGATGAATGGAATGCAAATCGCCTGGGCGAAGGCCGTTTTCGCCCCTCATCCTGTGTCCTGGGACACACTCGCGCGACGACCCCGCTCACATAACGGTGGAATAACAATCGCGTGGCGAGGCGGCCGACCTGCAGTGCGAGAGCGGCTGCCCCGGCCGGACGCCGAGTCGTCCTCGAACCGACGGGGCCCCGCGCACCTCGTGCGCGGGGCCCCGTTCGTCGCGGAAGGGATCAGCCGCCGGTGGACTGGTACGCGTCCACGGCCGCCTGCACCCGTTGCAGCGCACGGCCGTAGGCGGCGAAGTCGCCCGTGCTCTGGGCCGCACTGAGCTCGGCCAGCGCCGCGTCGAGTTCGGCGACCGCGGCCGCCCGGTCCGCGGGAGCCGGGGCGGGAGCGGGGTTCGGCGCCGGAGCGGGCGCCGGAGCCGCTGCCTGACCGTCCTGCTCCGTCCCCTCGACCGGCGCGGTGGGCGCCGACTCGCCACCCGGCGCGGTGGCCGCACTGCCGACACCGGCCCCGAAGACCTGGTCCAGCGCCGCGGCGAGGGTGGGGGCGTAGCCGATGCGCACGCCGCCGGCAGGGCCGGGCTCGCGATAGCTGACGATCACCCGGGACAGCTGCGGGAACGTCGACGTGCTCCCCGTCGCCGAACTGCGTTCCGTGTACATCGGCTGGACGTAGAGGATCCCGCCCTGGGCGATGGGCAACGTCAGCAGGTTGCCGTACTGGATCCGGTTGGATCTCTCGAGCAGGGTCCGCTCCGACGCGACGCGCGTGTCGGAGATCATCGCGTTCTGCGTCTGTTCGGGACCGAACGTCTGGGTGTCGGTCGGCAGCCGCAGGATCGTGAACCTGCCGTAGTTGTCCGGGTCCGAGTCCACCGAGATGTACGCGGACAGGAACTGCCGGTTGAAGCCCACCATCGCCGAGGTGAGCCGGAACGACGGGCGGGCCGTCTCCTCGTCACCGATCAGCACGTAGTACGGCGGCTGGTTCGCGGTCGTGTCCACCGTCGGATCGCTCGGCACCGACCAGAACGCGTTGTTGGTGAAGAACTCGCGCGGGTCGTCCACGTGATACTTCGCGAGCATCTCGCGCTGCACCTTGAACAGGTCCTCCGGGTACCGGAAGTGCGAGCGGAGCTCGTCGGAGATCTGATCCTGCGGGGTCACCGCATCGGGGAAGACACCCATCCACGCCTTCAGGACCGGGTCCTGATCGTCGACCTGGTAGAGGGTCACGGTGCCGTCGTACGCGTCGACCGTCGCCTTCACCGAGTTCCGGATGTAGGAGACTTCCTTGCGGGGCAGCAGCCGGCCGGTGTTCTGGTCGACGCTGTCCTCGACGAGCCCTTCGAGGGAACTGCGCTGCGCGTACGGGTAGTTGTCGAGCGTGGTGTAGGCGTCGACGATCCACACGATGCGCCCGTCGACCGCGGCGGGATAGGCGTCGCCGTCGGCGGTGAGCCACGGCGCGACCTTCGTCACCCGGTCCCGCGGGTCGCGGTTGAACAGCAGCTTCGACTCGCTGCCGATGGCGCTCGAGAACAGGATGTTGCGTTCGGCGTACTTGGACGCGAACGCGAGCCGGTTGAACCAGTTGCCGATCGAGACGCCACCCGAGCCGGTGTAGGTGTACTGCGCGGTGTCGGTGTCGTACTCCCGCGGGGCCTCCCCCTCGGCGGCACCGACGATCGCGTAGTCGGGCTCCTCCTGCGCGATGACCTCACCGAAGTAGATCCGCGGCTGCTCGACCGGAATCACCTGGTTGCCCGACTCGAGCGATGCGATGTCGCTGACCATGTACACCGGGTAGCCACTGTTGCTGTTCGCGGCCTCTTCCGCGGACTCGCTGGCGGCCGCGTTCACTCGGTTGGCGGGAGCCGCGACCAGGCCGTTGCCGTGGGTGTACACCGTGTGCTTGTTGATCCAGTCGGTCTGGTTGCCCGTCAGGCTCGACGGCGACAGCTCGCGGGCGGCGACGATGTAGTCCTCGCGCTCCCCGTCGATCTCGTACCGGTCGATGTCCAGCGACGGCGGGAACCCGTAGAAGTTCTTCAGCTGCTGCTGCTGGGTGAAGGTGCGCGGCAGCACGTTGGGATCGAGCAGGCGGGTGTTGGCGATGGTGGTCACGTCCGCCGGCACGTTGCGCGGTGACGTGGTGCCCACGCCGGGGTAATCCCGGTACTCCACGATCTCGTCCGTGATGCCGTAGGCCTCACGCGTCGCCGCGATGTTGCGCTCGATGTACTCGGACTCCTTGACGGCGGCGTTCGGCCGGACGGAGAACTGCTCGACCACCAGCGGCCACACGGCCCCGACGAGGATCGACGAGAGCACGAGCAGGGCCGTCGCCATCGCCGGGATGCGCAGGTCGCGCAGCACGATGGCCGCGAAGAACGCCACCGCGCAGATGACCGCGATCGCCATCAGGATCAGTTTCGCGGGCAGCACGGCATTGATGTCGGTGAAGCCCGCGCCCGTGAAGGTGGGCTCCTTGCGCCCGCTCCACAGCAGTGCGTACCGGTCGAGCCAGTACGCGATCGCCTTGAGCGCAACGAAGATCCCGGCCAGCACGGCCAGCTGAATGCGGGCGGCGCGGGTGAGGCTGCCGCCGCGGCCGGCGAGCCGGATGCCGCCGAAGATGTAGTGGGTGACCAGGCTGGCGAAGAGCGCCAGGATGACCGCCACGAACATCCAGTTCAGCAGGAAGCGGTAGAACGGCAGGTCGAAGGCGTAGAACCCGACGTCCAGCCCGAACTGGGGGTCCGTGGTGCCGAACGAGCCGCCGTTGAAGAACATCTGCACGGTCACCCAGCTCGCCTGCGCGATCAGGCCCGACAGCAGGCCGAGCACGATCGGAATGCCGAGGCCGAACGTGCGCAGCCGGGTCATCACCGTGGTGCGATACCGCGAGATGGGGTCGTTGGGCCCGGATGCGGGCACGAACACCGGCCGCGATCGGTACGCCAGCAGCAGCGCCAGCCACACCACACCGCCCACGAACAGGCTCACGAGGAGGAACAGGACGATCCGGGTCAACAGCACCTTCAGGTACACGTCACGGAAGTCGACCTCGCCGAACCACAGCCAGTTGGTGTAGGCGTCCACCAGTCGGGGACCGACCAGCAGCAGCACCGCGGCCACCACGGCCAGGCTCAGCAGGATCTTGCTGCGTTTCGACAGCGAAGGTACTCCGGTGGGGGGCCTCATGCCCACGTGCCACACTCCCAATTCTCCGGCGACGCGAACGCGCCGCAGCTGTTCACCCCGACTGTCACCCACGGCACTCGCGGTGACCGTTTCGCCCCACTCTACGGAATGAGGCGACCACCACGCCGCGCGGCGACGAGACCCGGCGACGATGCAAGGATATGTCCGTGAGCGACAGTCATCCCGTCCCGTCCGAAGACGCCCTGCGCCGGTGCGTCGGTGAGATCGTCGACTTCGTCGACGCCGGTGGCTGGGGACAGCCGCCGACGATGTTCGCGCTGGTGCCCACGGCCCTGCTGGCGGCGTCGGAACCCACCCTGCTCGACCAGCTCGACGAGGGCCACGAGTACACCCCGGTGGAGCAGGAGGCCTTCCCCGACGACGTCGAAGGCGGCAGCCCCGCCCTCGACGAGTTCCTCGCCACCACCAGCTGGCCCGATTCCGTCGCCGGCTGCGCCCTGGTGCAGGAGATCGTGGTGCTGCCCCCGAGCGCGGAGTCGGATCTCGACGACGCGCTGGTGCCGCTGCTCGCCGATCCGCACGCTGCCGACGAGGCCGCCCGGGCCGCGGCGCACGGGCACCCGGAGCGGCGCGATGCCCGCCTGATCGCGGCGGTCCTGCGCGACGGGCCGTCGCTGTCGCTGCTGCAGCTGAGGCCCACCGACGAGGACGACCCGTTCGCCGGGATCGAGCTGCGCACCTACGACAACCTCGCGCCGAACGTGGTGTCCGCCCTGTACGCGACCCTCGAACCGGGCGACGACTAGGACCGGTCCCGCACGACGGCCTAGCCGCAGGTGGGCGCGTCGCCGCCGGCGGCGAGGGAGCCGAGCGCGTCGATCGCGCCCTCGAGGGTCTCGACCTTGACCAGCCGCATCCCGTCGGGGGCGTCGCTCTGTGCCTCGGCGCAGTTGTCGGCGGGCACGAGGAACACTGTGGCGCCGTCCTCCGCGGCCCCGACGAGCTTGTGGGTGATGCCGCCGATCGGGCCGACGACCCCGTCGGAATCGATGGTGCCGGTGCCTGCGACGACCTCGCCGCCGCTGAGCTCGCCGGGGCTGAGCTTGTCGACCACGGCGAGGCTGAAGATCAGCCCCGCCGACGGGCCACCGACGTCGGCGAGGTTGAACGTCACGTCGAACGGCACGTCCGGGACCTCCTCGGGGCTGATGCCGAGGAAGCCCTTGTCCGGATCGTCGGGGCGGGCTCCCACGGTCACCGAGGCGGTCTGCTCGACCCCGTCGCGCACGAGCACGACGTCGACCGGGGTGCCGGGCGCGACCGCGGCGACGGCCCGCTGCACGCTGCCGGCGGTGGTCACCGGCTCCCCGGCGACGGTGACGAGCCGGTCGCCCTCGCGCAGCACGCCGGCGGAGGGCCCGGACTCGCCGACCCTGGCGACGCGCAGGACAACGGGCAGGTCGAGGTGGTGCAGGGCGGCGAGTTCCGCGCTGCGTTCGGACTGCTCGAACTGGGCGGCGTCCGCCTCCTTGACCTGCTCCCTGGTCGCGGTGGGCGGGTAGATCTGCTCGCGGGGGGCGATCCCGTACCGGCTGCCCAGCCACGCCGAGAGCGCCTGCGCCACGGTCAGGCGGTCGCTGACCCCGACCGTGGTCATCACGAGCTCGCCACTGGTGGGGTCGGTGTCGGCGCCCTCGATGGCGACGACAGCCTTGCCGTCGATCTCGCCGAGGGTGTCGAACGTCGGGCCCGGCCCGAGCGCCACGTACGGCACCTTCACGTTCAGCGCCACCGTCACCAGCAGCAGCGCGGGGAACAGCGCCGCCAGGATCGTCACGAGCCGTCGATTCACCCGGCCAGGGTATCCGGAGCGGCGATGTTCGCGATCAGCGTGATCGCGGGGGCCGCCACCCCGCGGTGCGCCTTGTACCGTTGACGACATGAGCGACACGCCTTTCGGATTCTCGAATCCCGACGACGACCCGGACCGCAGGAAGGACTCCGGTTCCGGCGCCGAGGGATCCGGCGCCGAGGGTGCCGGCCCGGAAGGCGCCGGGTCCCAGGGCGGCGCCACCGGCGGGTTCCCCTTCGGTTTCGGGGCCCCCGGCGCAGGCGGTGCCCCGTTCGGCGCGGGCGGCGACAACCCGTTCGGCGCGCAGGGCTTCGACCCGGCGGCGCTCGGGCAGATGCTGACACAGTTCGGTCAGATGCTCAGCGGCATGGGCAGCGCGGTGGGGTCCGGCGGTTCCGGGCCGGTCAACTACGAGGTGGCCGGCAAGCTCGCCCGCCAGCAGATCGGCTCCGTCACCCCGGTGTCGTCCGGGTCGGCGGATGCCGTCCGGGACGCCGCACATCTGGCGGAACTGTGGCTCGACGGGGCGACGACCCTGCCCGCGGGCGCGACCCGCACCGTCGCGTGGACGCCCGTCGACTGGCTCGACAACACGCTCGAGACGTGGAAACGCCTGTGCGATCCGGTGGCCGAGCAGGTCAACGGCATGTGGATGCAGGGCCTGCCGGAAGAGGCCCGGGCGATGGCCGGGCCGATGCTCGGCATGTTCTCCCAGATGGGCGGGCTGGCGTTCGGTTCCCAGCTCGGCCAGGCCCTCGGGCAGCTCGCCAAGGAGGTCCTGACCTCGACCGACATCGGCCTGCCGCTCGGGCCCGCGGGCACCGCGGCGCTGATGCCCGCCGCGATCGAGGCGTTCGGTGACGGACTCGAGCAGCCGGCCCAGGAAGTCCTGGTCTTCCTCGCCGCCCGGGAGGCGGCACACCAACGGCTCTACAGCCACGTGCCGTGGCTGCGCTCGCGCCTGCTGTCCACTGTGGAGGACTACGCGCGCGGCATCCGGATGGACTTCTCCGCGATCGAGGACCTCGCCCAGGGTATCGATCCCATGGCGCTGACGGATCCGTCGAAGATCGAGGAACTGCTCAAGGGCGCGGCGTTCGAGCCGCAGACCACCCCCGAGCAGAAGCAGGCCCTCGAACGCCTCGAAACGCTGCTCGCCCTGGTCGAGGGCTGGGTGGAGACCGTGGTCGCCGACGCGCTCGGCGACCGGCTGCCCGGGGTGGCCGCGCTGAGCGAGACGCTGCGCCGCCGCCGCGCGAGCGGCGGGCCCGCCGAGCAGACCTTCGCGACTCTCGTCGGTCTTGAGTTGCGGCCGCGGAAGCTGCGCGAGGCCGCGGCCCTGTGGCGCCGGCTCACCACCGATGCCGGGCCGGACGCGCGGGACAAGGTATGGGCGCACCCGGATCTGCTGCCGGACTCGTCGGACCTCGACAACCCGGCCGCGTTCCTCGACCGCGTCATCGGCGGAGAAGCGGCGGCGTTCGACGATCCGATCGCCCAGTTGCGCGAGACCGAGGCGCGCGAACGCGCCGAGCGGGAGAAGGGCGAGCCGGGCTCCGGCGAGTCCACCGATCCCGACGAATCCGCCTGAACGCACATCGGGCCAGGTAGGCGCCGGTTTTACCCTGTGGACAACCCGCCTCGGGCACAGGTGGTGCGGCGGGTTTGCTGTCAGGCTGACGGCATGACCACGGCAACGCATCCACAGTCCGGACCGGCGCTCGACCCTGCCCTCGAGGTGCTCCACCGACCGGACGGGACGGTACAACTCGGGTGGGGTCCGGACACGGCGGCCGTCCTGTCCCCCGACGCGGGGCTCGACGCGTTCGGACTCTCGACGGTGCTGCGCCTGCTCGACGGGCGCTCGTCGCGCGAGGAGATCCTCGCCCGCACCGCGCGGGCGGGGCTGCCGGGCGCCGCCGTCACCGCCCTGCTCGACGAGCTGACCGCCCTCGGTGCGGTCCGTGATCCCGGCGTAGCCGCGCTGCAGGTCCCCCGGGTGCGGGTGCACGGACGCGGGCCACTGGCAGACGCGCTGGTCGCCCAACTGACGGTGTCGGGCACGCGGCTGCGCCGGTCCGCCGTCTACACCGGCGACAGCGACGTCGCCCGCTGGGACGCGCAGTGCGTGCTGCTCACCGACGCGCTGGTGCCCGACCCCGGTCTCGTCCGCGAGCTGATGCGGCACCGTGTGCCGCATCTGCCCGTACTGCTGCGCGACGGCCGCGGCATCGTCGGCCCCTTCGTCGTCCCGGGCCGCACGAGCTGCCTGCGCTGCGCCGATCTGACCCGCACGGATCTCGATCCGCACTGGCCGCAGCTGGCCGCCCAGCTGTGCGACCGCGTCGGGTGTGCGGAGCCCGCAGCGGTGCTGGCGACCGCGGCCCTCGCCCTCGGACAGCTCGACGCGATTCTCACCGCCTCGCCGTCCACGCCGCCCGCGACGTTGGACCGGACCCTCGAGGTGGATCTGCGCAGCCATCGACTCACGTCGCGGCGCTGGTTCCGGCACCCGGACTGCGGGTGCGGAGGCACACCCGCGTGAAGCGGCGCACCGCGCCGGTGACGCAGCGGCGCACCGCGCCGGTCGCGCAGCGGCGCACCGCGCCGGTCTGACGCCGTCAGGCATGATGGTGGGCGTGGCCGAAATCCCCCGCAGAAGCAGTTCCCGCACCGCCAAGCTCGCCAGCATCCCCCTCGGGATCGCCGGTCGCGCCGCGGTGGGATTCGGCCGGCGTCTGGCCGGCGGGGACCGCGAGGAGATCGATGCCGAGCTTGCGGCGAAGGCGGCCGAGCAGCTGTTCACGGTGCTCGGCGAGCTCAAGGGCGGAGCCATGAAGGTGGGCCAGGCGCTGAGCGTGATGGAAGCCGCGGTGCCGGAGGAGTTCGCCGAGCCGTACCGGGAGGCGCTGACGAAGCTGCAGTCGGCGGCGCCGCCGCTGCCGGCCAAGGCGGTCCATCGCGTCCTCGATCAGCAGCTCGGCGCCCGCTGGCGGGAGCGCTTCGCCTCGTTCGACGACATTCCCACCGCCTCGGCGAGCATCGGCCAGGTCCACCGGGCGGTGTGGGCGGACGGCCGCGAGGTCGCGGTGAAGGTTCAGTACCCGGGCGCCGACGAGGCGCTGCGCGCCGATCTGCGCACCCTGTCGCGGTTCGCGGGACTGTTCGCGACGGTGATGCCGGGCACCGACGTGCGGGCCGTGCTCGACGAGCTGACCGCGCGCACCGAGGAGGAGCTCGACTACCGGATCGAGGCCGACAACCAGCGGACGTTCGCCAGGGTGTTCGCCGACGATCCCCGGTTCGTCGTGCCGCGGGTCGTCGCCAGCTCCCCGAAGGTCTTCGTCACCGAATGGCTCACGGCGACACCGCTTTCCATGATCATCGCCGAGGGAACCCGCGAGCAGCGCAACCGGGCCGGGGCGCTGCTGGCCGAGTTCCACTTCGCGTCCCCGGCACAGGTGGGGCTGCTGCACTGCGATCCGCACCCGGGCAACTTCATGCTGCTCGACGACGGCCGGCTCGGCGTCATCGACTTCGGTGCCACGGCCGCGATGCCGAACGGGTTGCCGCCGGTGCTGGGCCGGATGGTGCGGCTGGCCCTCGAGGAGCGCTTCGACGAGCTGACCACGCTGCTCTACGAGAACCGGTTCGTCCTGCCGGGCCGGGAGGTCACCGAACAGGAGATCGCGGACTACCTGCGCCCGTTCACGGATCCGATCCACACGGAGTCGTTCCACTTCACCCGGGCCTGGCTGCAGAAGGCGGCGGGCACCGCCACCGACTTCTCCGGATCCAACTTCCGCACTGCGCGGGCACTGAACCTGCCGCCGGAGTACGCGAACATCGTCCGCGTACTCCTCGGCTCCGTCGGTATCTGCGCGCAACTGGACGCGCACGCGCCGTACATGCGGATCCTGTCGGCGTGGCTGCCGGGATTCACCGATCCGGTGGACTGACCTCCCGGCAGCCGGTCCGGCCTAGGCGCACACCAGTTCCTTGCGGGGGCGTCCCCGCGGACGCTTGCGGGCGACGACGACACCCCGTTCGAAGATCTCGCCGCCCCACACGCCCCACGGCTCGGCACGGTCGAGTGCCGCGGCGAGGCAGTGAGCGCGGATCGGGCACCGGCCGCACAGCGCCTTGGCTCGCTCCAGTTCGGTCGGTGATTCGGCGAACCACAGGTCCGGATCGCCGTCGCGGCAAGGCAACTCGCGCACGCGCGTCGTATGGTCGACGTCGAGCGTTGCGGTCTGCACGATGGATGTCTCCTCTGTCTGGTTCGGATGCGATGCGCGAACCGGGCAGAAGACGAAGAAGGCCACGGTCCGCTGGGCGGTGTCCGTGGCCGGAAGGCGAATGAAGATTACCGGGGTGAACCTCGGTGGCTTCGGGGCACGGACGAAGGGGCGGCTGCTCGCACGCGGGCGACGCGCGGAGTGCACGCGCCGGCGGCGACGGGGGCGCCGGCGACGGGGGCGGCGACCACCACTGCAGCTGCATCGAAGCCGAGCATCGGGGCCACCTCCTTCGTCGTCCGCGCACGGGCCTTTCCCGTGACATCGACCTCCAGCCTAGGAACTCGGCCGTCGATCGCACAACCCATTTTCTACCTGCGGTTTTACCGCATCTTTGCGAACCGCTACAGATCGAGGGTATCGGGCGCGCGTTCACCGCGCACGACGGCGAGCACGTCCGCGCCGAACTGCTCGAGTTTCTTCGCCCCGATGCCGGGGATGGCGACGAGGGCACGGTCGTCGCCCGGCCGCTGCTCAGCGATCGCGATGAGCGTGTTGTCGCTGAACACCACGTAGGCGGGGACCTTCATCTCCTTGGAACGTTCCCGGCGCCAGTCCTTCAGCGCCATCAGCAGCGATTCGTCCAGGTCCGACGGGCAGCCCTCGCAGCGCCCGAGCATGGTCGCGGACGACCCCATCAGAGGCTTTCCGCACACGCGGCACTGCGGCCGCTTACGTTTCGGCGACGCGGGGGCCGCGATCCGGGAGGCCGGCGAGTCGTCGGGGATCAGACCGTGCAGGAACCGGGACCGCCGCCGCGACCGGCGGCCGCCCTCGGTGCGCGAGAGCGCCCAGGACAGTTGCAGGTGCACGCGGGCGCGGGTGACCCCGACGTACAGCAGGCGGCGCTCCTCCTCGATGCCGGCCTCGTCGGGCGGCGTGGAGCTGTCGCCGACGACGTGCACGATGGGCAGGGTCCCGTCGGTGAGGCCGACGAGGAAGACCGCGTCCCATTCCAGGCCCTTGGCCGCGTGCAGCGACGCGAGCGTCACGCCCTGCACCGTCGGCGGGTGCCGCGCCTCGGCCCGCGCCGCCAGGTCACGCAGCAGACCGTCGAGATCCAGGTCGGGCTCGTGCCCGAGGAGCTCCTCGGTCAGCTGCACGAGCGCCCGCAGAGATTCCCACCGTTCACGGGCCTGCGCACCGGCAGGCTCGGCCTCGGTCAGGCCGAGCGGGGCGAGCACCGCCCGCACCAGCGTGACGAGGGCGGCGCCGCGATCGGCGCCCGCGGGCAGGTCGTCGCGGCCGTGGGCCTGCCGCAGCGCGCCGACCGCCTGGCGCACCTCGGCGCGGGTGAAGAAGCCCTCGCCGCCGCGGACCTGATACGGGATACCGGCCTCGGTGAACGCCTGCTCGTAGGCCTCCGACTGGGCATTGATGCGGTAGAGCACCGCGATCTCGGCGGCGGGCACCCCCGATCCCAGCAGCTTCGCGATCGACTTGGCCACGGCCTGCGCCTCGGCGGGCTCGTCGTCGTACTCGGCGAACGCCGGCTCGGGTCCGGGCGGGCGCTGGCCGACGAGCTGGAGGCGGGTCCCGGCGATGCGGCCGCGTGCCGCACCGATGACCCGGTTGGCGAGGGACACCACCTGCGGCGTGGAACGGTAGTCGCGTTCGAGCCGGACCACGGTGGCGTCCGGGAATCGGCGGGAGAAGTCGAGCAGATACTGCGGGGTGGCACCGGTGAACGAGTAGATCGTCTGATTCGCGTCGCCGACGACGGTGAGGTCGTCGCGGTCGCCGAGCCACGCGTCGAGCACGCGCTGCTGCAGGGGCGTGACGTCCTGGTACTCGTCGACGACGAAGCAGCGGTAGCGGTCGCGGAACTCCTCGGCGACGGCGGTGTGCTCCTCGAGCGCGGCGGCCGTGTGCAGCAGCAGGTCGTCGAAGTCGAGGAAGATACCGTCGTCGCGCACCTTGAGGGACTCGTAGCCGGCGTAGACGGCAGCCACCCGTCCGGCGTCGGCGGGGGGCTCACGCCGGGCCCGGGCCACCGCGGCCGGGTAGTCCTCCGGCGCGACGAGCGAACCCTTGGCCCACTCGATCTCCGAGAGCAGGTCGCGCACGGTGTCGGTGTCGGTGGCGAACCCGGCACGGTGCGCGGCCTGGGAGACGACGGCGAACTTGCGGTCGAGCAGCTGCCACGGCGTGTCGCCGACCACTCGCGGCCAGAAGTAGCGCAGCTGCCGCAGCGCGGCGGCGTGGAAGGTACGCGCCTGCACCTGCGGCCCCGAGCCGCCCACCCCGAGTTCGCGCAGCCGGCCGCGCATCTCCCCGGCGGCGCGGGCGGTGAACGTGACGGCGAGGACCTGGCCGGCCGCGACGTGTCCGTGGGACACCAGGTGCGCGATGCGGCGGGTGATGGTCCGGGTCTTTCCCGTCCCGGCACCGGCGAGCACACACACCGGGCCCCGCGGCGCGAGGACCGCCGCCGCCTGCTGAGGATCCAGGCCCTCCACCGATGCATCTGCTCGCATGGGCTCCATCATGGCAGGACGCGGTGACAGGCCTCCGGCCCACACCGACTGTGGTGGAGAACACATTTCACCGTCGCGCGGAACAGCGGGTGCCCCGGAGTTGTTGTGCGCACCGTGACTACGACCGATGCTCCCGCCCTGACGCTCTACACCACCGACTGGTGCGGCTACTGCCGCCGCCTCAAGAGCCAGCTCGACGAGCACGGCATCGGCTACGCCGAGATCGACATCGAGGCCGACCCGTCCGCCGCCGAGTTCGTCGGCAGCGTCAACGACGGAAACCACGTCGTTCCCACCGTGCAGTACGCCGACGGCAGCACCGCGACCAATCCCCCGCTGTCCGCGGTCAAGCAGGCGCTCGGTCTCTAGCCGACGGCACCGCATCCGCCGGGAGCACCGAGGAGCTCAGGTGGTGTATCCCGGCGGGGCCGGCACGGCGTGTTCGGCTGCCCGGCTGGCCTGCTCCCATGCCGCCCAGTCCCGGATGCGCTCCTGCGCGAGTCCGACCGCGGCGTCGTAGACGACGCTGCCGAGGATCAACCGTCTCGGCGGGGCGTCGCTGTCCACGGCTGCCCGGACCGCGGCCGCGGCGAGCGCCGGCTCGCTGTCGACGCCGCCGGCGGCCGACGTCGCTGCCATCTCGGCGCGCAGCGCCGCATAGTCGTCGAGCGGCGCGGTGGCGGGCATGTCCTTGTACAGGTCCGTCCAGTATCCGCCGGGTTCGACGATCGTCACGGCGACCCCGAAGTGTGCAGCCTCGGCAGCGACCGCCTCGCTCAGTCCTTCCAGTGCGAACTTGCTGGCGCTGTACAACCCGGTGGTGGGAAATGCCGCGATCCCCGCAACACTGGAGATCTGCAGCAGGCGGCCCGGGCGCCGACGCAGCGCCGGCAACACCGCCTGCGTGACCCACAGCGCTCCGAAGAAGTTGGTCTCCATCTGAGCGCGTGCCTGCTCCTCGGTGAACTCCTCGACGAAGCCCGTCCACATCGTCCCGGCGTTGTTGACGACGACATCGAGGCGCCCGAAGTGGTCGACAACCCGATCGACCGCCGCGAACACCGCCGACCGGTCGGTCACGTCGACGTCGACGGTGAGCACCCGCTCGTCGTCCCGGAACTCGGGCACGGCGGTTGCGGTGCAGGCAAGAGCGGCGACCCGGTCTCCTGCGGTGAGCGCCTCCCGGGTGAACGCTCGGCCTAGCCCTCGGCTTGCCCCCGTGACCAGCCATATCCGCTGCTCGACCATACCGGCGCCTCCTCGAATCTAGACGAGACGGATCGTCTCGCCATGTGAGTATGCGATCCTCGTTCCCTCTTGTCAAGACGGTCCGTCTCGTCTCGATTTGGCTATGCTGGGTTCCATGCCGCCGAGAACCACCCGCCGCAGCGACGCCGCCCGGACAGCGATCCTGACCGCCGCGGTGGAGTTGGTCGGTGAAGTGGGCTACAGCAAGTCGAGCATCGAGGCGATCGCTGCCCGAGCCGGCGTCGGGAAACAGACCATCTACCGGTGGTGGTCGTCGAAGGGATCGGTGCTGCTCGACGCCTACCTCAACGCAAACGTGGGCGGCGAACCGGAGGACCCGCAGGGCCTACCGAACACGGGCGATCTCGTCGCCGACATGAGGGCGGTGCTGCGCGCCACCGTCGACGAACTGAACGATCCCCGGTTCGAACGGCCGTTGCGCGCGCTGACCGTCGCCGTACTCGAGGACGAGTCCCTGGCCGCCGAATACTCCCGTCGTCTCGACGAGCCGACGCGGCAGATGAAGAAGGAGCGGCTGCGCGCGGCGCAGCGACAGGGTCAGCTGTCCCCCGATGTGGATCTCGACGCCGTCGTCGACACCCTCTTCGCCCCCGTCGCCCAGCGCTGGCTGCTGCGCTCCGGTCCGCTGACCTACGAATACACCGATCACCTCGTCGAGACCGTGCTCACCGGTCTGCCGAGGCCGGGGTCCTGACCGGTTCAGTTCCCCCGGACCCAGCCCTCCAGCATGCCCCGGGCGATCGAGATCGATCCCGGCAGCAACAACGGGGCGTCGGCCGGGGAGGCCCAGTCGCCGAGCGCCAGCGCGGCCCGCACCTCGTCGCGGGTGAACCAACGGGCCTCGGCGATCTCCCCGTCGAGGAAGGCCAGCGGATGCTCCGGATCGGCGACGGCGGAGAACCCGATCATCACCGACCGCGGGAACGGCCACGGCTGGCTGCCGAGGTACCGCACGTCTCGCACGTCGACGCCGACCTCCTCGCGGATCTCCCGCACGACGCAGGACTCGAGCGACTCCCCCGCCTCGACGAACCCGGCGAGCACGGAGAACCGTCGCTCCGGCCACACCGGCTGTCGCGCCAGCAGGACCCGGTCCGCGCCGTCGTGCACGAGACAGATGATCGCCGGGTCGGTACGCGGGAACTCCTCGTGACCGGTGCTGGTGCTGATCCTCGACCAGCCGGACAGGGTCGGCTCGGTCGGCGCTCCGTCCAGTGAACTGAAGCCCGCGTTGTCGTGCCAGTTGAGCAGGGCCACCGCGGTCACCATCAGACCCGCGTCGGCGTCGTCGAGCCGGTCGCCGATGCGGCGCAGGTCGGCGACCGTTCCGGTCTGGGCGAGCACCCGGATCGCCCACACGTGCCGGTCGCCGCGCACACCGAGGAACACCGCGCCGGGCACCGGCTCGGGTCCCAGCTCCACCGCCGCGGCGAACACCAGGGCGTCGCCGTCCACCGGCACCTGCCCGCGACGATCGACCCGCAGCAGATGGGCCCGGGACCAACCGTCGTGCAGGGCCGCGGCGTCGCCCCGCAACTCCTCGGCGCGGTCGACGACCGCACGGGAGAGCAGGGGGGTGTCGGACAGCTGGAAACGGCTCACGACTGCACCCTAGCGGCGGCGCGGGCTCAGCCCGACACCCGCCGGATGTAGAGCAGCTTGTCGTCCGCCTCCACGGCGTCGACCTCGGGGGACCCCACGCGCAGCAGGCGGCCGTCGCGCACGACTCCGAGCACGATGTCGGACAGGTGCCGGGGCGATCCACCCACTTCGTTCGGTTCGACGTCGCGTTCGGCGATCGCGAATCCCGCCTCCGGGGTGAGCAGATCCTCGATCATCTCCACGACGCTCGGCGTCGTGGTGGCGATGCCGAGCAACCGGCCCGCCGTCTCGGACGAGATGACCACCGAGTCCGCGCCCGATTGACGCAGCAGATGCGTGTTCTCCGATTCGCGGATGGCCGCGACGATCTTCGCCCTCGGGGCGATCTCGCGGGCGCTGAGCGTGACGAGCACCGCGGTGTCGTCGCGGTTGGCGGCGACGATGATCGCGGCGGCGTGCTGAACGCCCGCCAGGCGCAGCACATCCGACTTCGTCGCCGAGCCCTGTACCGTCACCAGCCCCTGCCCGGCGGCGGTCTCGAGTACCACCGGATCGGTGTCGACGACGACGATGTCCGACGGCGGAACCCCGTCGCCCAGCATCGCATCCACCGCGGTACGGCCCTTGGTGCCGTATCCGACGACGACGGTGTGATTACGCACGCGGCGCCTCCAACGCTGAATCTTGAACGCCTGGCGCGAACTCTCGGTCAGTGCCGAGAGCGTGGTACCGACCAGGACGATGAGGAAGAAAATCCGCAACGGCGTGACGACCAGGACGTTGATCAGTCTCGCCTCGGGTGTGAACGGGGTGATGTCGCCGTAGCCGGTGGTCGACAGCGAGACGGTCGCGTAGTAGATGCAGTCCAGCAGCGACAGTGCGTCGCCCTGGGCGTCGCGGTAGCCGTCCCGGTCGAGGTAGACCACCAGCACGGCGAATGTCAACGCCACCACCGCATATCCGACGCGGCGAGTGATGGCCCGGCTCGGGCTCGTCTGCAGCTGCGGCACCCGCAGGATGCCCACCAGCGCGAAGTCCGGGCGCTCGGTGAGCACGTCGGAACGGCTGAAGCGGGCACGCAACCTACCCGGCATGGCGGCGCTCCCGCGGTGTTCTCGGCTCCGGTGACGCGGTCACCGACGTTCTCGTTGCTGACATCGGCTCGCAGCCTACGCGTCGGCCGCTAGTGTGGCGCGCATGTCCACACTCCCGTCCCAGCGCGCGGCGCTGCGGCTGTCCGCGCTCCTCCTCGGAGCGGGCGCGGCGCACTTCGCCTCCCCCCGGCCGTTCGACCGGATCGTGCCGACGGCGCTGCCGGGCTCGCCACGCACCTATACCTACGTCTCCGGGGTGGCCGAGCTGACCGCCGGGACGGCGCTTGCGATTCCGCGGACCCGGCGGCTCGGCGGGACGCTGGCCGCGGCCCTGCTGATCGCGGTGTTCCCCGCCAACGTGCAGATGGCCGTGACATGGCTGCGCAGCGAGCGGCTCTCCCCGGCCGCGAAGGCGGTCGCGGTGGCCCGGCTGCCGCTGCAGGTGCCCCTGATCGCCCAGGCTCTCACGGCGCGGCGCAACGCCCCGCGCCGCTGACCGCCGCTACCGCTCGCCGGCCGACGGGCGGTCCGCGCCGGCGCTGCGCACCAACCGGTCCAGCCGCTCGGCGCCGGGCAGGTCCTCCGGCGCGATGGTCCGCCCGGTGCGCACGTAGTGGAATGCGGCCCGCACCTTGTCGAGAGGCGGCACGGCCGGTCGGCCCGTCGCGCGGAACGTGCGGGCGGCCATCAGCTGCGCCCAGGCCAGTCGGTACGCGGCCAGCTGCATCGCCACCGCCTCGAGCCGGTCCTCGTCGGGCTCGGCGCCGGTCTTCCAGTCGATGACCGTCCAGCCGCCGTCCGAGTCCTCGAACACCGCGTCGATCCGGCCACGGATCACCACCCCGGCCAGCGACGTCTCGAACGGAACCTCCACCTCCACCGGGCTGCGCTGCGCCCACCGCGAGCGCAGGAACGCCTCCTGGAGCCGGTCGAGTTCGGTCTCGTCGCCGCCGGCGTCGTCCGCGCCGGGCAGTTCGTCGAGGTCGAGCAGCCGCGTGGCGCCGTATCGCCGTTCGAGCCACGCGTGGAAGGCGGTGCCGCGGCGCGCCAGCGGATTCGGCCGGAACGGCAACGGACGGCGCAGCCGCGCCGCCAGCGCGGCCGGGTCCGCGGCCAGATCCACCAGCTGGCTGACCGACATCTGGGCGGGCAGCATCACCTCGGCACGCTGCTCGGCGCGCCGGGCCCGCTCGGCGAGCAGCGCGTCGACGTCCGCGGCCCAGTCGTCGGGGTCGTCGTCCGGGGTCGCCGGGGGCTCGGGTTCGGGCTCCTCGAGCATCGCGAGGACCAGGGCCGCGCCCTGCTCGACGAAGGGACGCCGCACCCCGAGGGGATCGCGCGGCCACACGGCGGTGTGCGGATCCGCGGTCATCGGGTTCTCGGTGCCCGGCTCCGGCGCCGGGGCCCAGGTCTCGATGCGGCCGAGCCCGGGTCGCGCCGCCACCAGCTCGTGCAGTTCGGACAGGAACGGGGACGGTCCCTTCGGGTCCGTTCCGGACTCGGCCCAGTGGTGCCCGGAGACGAACAGGGCCCGCTCCGTGCGGGTGAGCGCGACGTAGAACAGGCGCCGGTCCTCGTCCAGTTTCCGGCGCTTGAGGGCGTCCTTGTGCGTGTCGATGCAGTTCTCGAGCGATTTGCGGTCGTAGACCTCGTCGAGATCGAGGACGGGGACGCCGTCGCTGTTCTCGCCCGGCAGCGCCCGGTCGCCGCGCAGCGACGGCGGCAGTTCCCCGAGGGCGCCGAGCCATGTGCTGCCGGCCGTCGACGAGGGGAACACCCCGGCGGTCAGGTGCGGGACCGCCACCACCTCCCATTCGAGGCCCTTGGCCGAGTGCACGGTCAGCACCTGCACCCGTTCGGTGGCGACCTGCACCTCGCCCGGAGCGAGTCCGCCCTCGATCGCCTCGGCGGCGGAGAGGTAGGCGAGCAGGCCGGTCAGCGTCGCCGAACCGCGGCTCGCGTACCCGGCGACCACGTCCGCGAAGGCGTCGAGGTTCTCCCGGCCGACACCGCCGTCGCTGCCCGCGCGGGCCTGCGCCTCGATGCCGATGCCGAGAACCCGCTCCACCTCGGCGACGAGCTCCGTCAGCGGCTGGCCCAGCCGCTCCCGCAGGGACGCCAGCTCCTTGCCCAGCGCGACGATGCGCGCGTAACCGAACTCCGAATACCGATGCGGCGGACCGGGATCGGAGAGTGCGTCGGCGATCCCGGCCTGTTCGGACTGCTCGCCCGGCAGGGCGCTGTCGAGCGCCTCGGCGAGGGCGGCCGAGTCGGTGACCGTGCCGGCGACGCCGAAGCGGCCGCCGATGGCGAGTTCGCCGGCCCGGCGCCACAGCGCCTTCAGGTCGGCGGCGCCGAGCTGCCAGCGGGCACCGGTCAGCACCCGCACGGCCGCGCTGCCGGCCGTGGGGTCCGCGGCCAGCCGCAGCATCGCGATCACGTCCGCCACCTCGGGGGTGTGCAGCAGGCCGCCGAGACCGACCACCTCGACGGGCAGGCCGTGGGCTCGCAGCGCCTCCGCGATCGGCGCGGCGTCGGCGTTGCGGCGCACCAGCACCGCCGCTGTCGGCGGCGACGCCTCGGCGGCCCGGGCGGCCGCGTACTCGGCGGCGATCCGCCCGGCCACCCATTCCCGTTCGGCCTCCACGTCCGGATGCAGGGCGAGCCGGACGTCGCCGGGGGTCGGCTCCGGCTTCGCCCGCAGCGTGCTGACCTGGACACCCTTGTGCCGCAACGGTTCCGATGCCAGATTTGCCAGCTCCAGCGCCTCTGGGGGGTTGCGCCAGCTGGTGAGCAACTCGAGCCGGGGCGCGGGGCTGCCGTCCGGCAGCGGGAAGTCCGTCGAGAACCGGGGCAGGTTTGCCGCGGACGCGCCACGCCATCCGTAGATCGACTGCATCGGATCCCCCACCGCGGTCACCGCGGGCATCCGCTCCGAGGCGCCGCCGGACAGGGGACCGCCGAACAGCGACGACAGGAGGACACGCTGCGCGTGGCCGGTGTCCTGGTACTCGTCGAGCAGCACCACCCGGAAGCGGGCCCGCTCGGCGCGGCCGACCTCCGGGTGGTCGCGGGCCATCCGGGCGGCGAGCGACATCTGGCTGCCGAAATCCAGCGCGCCCTCGCGGCGCAGCGTCTGCGCCAAGCGCTCGACCAGGGGCAGCAACTCGATCCGGGCCTGCTGCGCGTCGAGGATGTTCAGCAGGGTCTTCGACGGTCCCCCACGCTGATTCGGGCCGGCGGGCAGCGTGTGCACGAGCTTGTCCAGCTCGGTGTGCGCGACGCGCAGGTCCTCCGGCTCGACGAGGTGCTCGGCGAGCTGCCCCGACAGGGCCAGCACGCACTCGGTGACCGACGCGGGATTGCGGTCGGTGTCGAGGTCGCCGTCCCAGGCGCTGACCACGCGGTACGCGAGCTGCCACAGCTCGGTCTCGGACAGCAGGGTCGCCGACGGTTCGATGGGCAGCAGCAGCCCGTGCTCACCGAGCAGGCGCCCGGCGTACGCGTGATAGGTGCCCACCTCCGGCTCGCCGGCGAGGATGCGGGCGCGCAGCCCGCCGGTCGGGTCGAGGTCGCGCACCAGCGCCGATCCGGCGAGCTTCGCCAGCCGCCGGCGGATCCGGGTGGTGAGCTGCTGGGCGGCCTTGCGGGTGAACGTCAGGCCCAGCACCTGTTCCGGGTCGACGAAGCCGTTCGCGACGAGCCAGACCACGCGCGCCGCCATCGTCTCGGTCTTGCCGGCGCCGGCGCCGGCGACGACGAGCGTGGGCTGCAGCGGCGCCTCGATCACCGCGGCCTGCTCGCCGGTCGGCGGGAACTGCCCGAGCGCGGCGGCCAGCTCGACCGCACTCACCGTCGGTGGTGCCACTATCCCGTCACCTGCCTGCCCTCGTCGTGCGCCGGGCAGCTCGACAGGACCGGGCAGTGCCGGCACCCGTCGTTGACCCGGGCCAGGAACTGCGGTCCGCGGGTGGCCGCGGCTGCTTCGTGGATCACGTCGCGCCAACGGTCGAGCGCCTCGGCGTCCAGCGGGGGCTGTACCCGCTGGGTGGCGCCCTCCTTGTTGTGCGGTTTGGCGACGAACACCAACCGTGCCCCGCCGGGTTCGCCGGCGGGCTGCCCGTCGATCGCGCCGGCCGCGGCGGCGACCTGGTAGGCGGCCAGCTGCGCGTGCTGCTGCGCCGCCTCCTTGGTGACCGGATGGCGCGCGGTCTTGACGTCGATGATCACGGGCCGCCCGTCGGGGTCGCGCTCGAGCCGGTCGATCCGGCCGCGCAGCCGCACCCGAGGCTCGTCCTCGGTCCGGGGTTCGAGGATGCCGTCGACGGCGATCTCGACCCCGACCTCGGTGAGCTCGCCGCGGGTGCCGCGCAGCCACGCCGAGAACGTGTCGAGCATGGCGCGGGTGCGTTCGAGCTCGCGACGGGCGTACCACTGGGAGCCGAGATCGACCGAGTCCCATGCCCGTTCGAGCGCCCGCTCCACCTGGTCGGGCGGGATCCGCCCGGCGAGCGCCTGCACCAGCGTATGCACCAGACTGCCCGCGACGGCGTGGGTGTTGTCGCCGTCGGAGCCGCCGTGCCGCTCGAACATCCACCGCAGCGGGCACGTGGTGAGCTGTTCGACCGTCGACGGCGACAACGGCACCGCGTCGGCCCCGGGGTCCCACAGTTCCTGTTGCGTGCTGGGCTCGGCGGTGCCGTACCACTGGTCCGGATGCGCGCCCCGCACACGGGCCCGGGCGAGCCGCGCGAGCTGTGCGGCCGCCCGGCGCTGCCGCTGCGGATCGTCCCGGGCCACCACGGGATCGCACACCACGCTGCGCAGCTCGGCGACGAGGGTGGGGAGGGCGAGCACCCGGGTGCGGGTCTCCTCGGGCAGCACCGAGACGTCCTCACCCGCCTCGTCGACGACGTCGTCGGAGTCCGCGCCCACCAGCTCGTCGACGAACCGGGACCGCACCATGTCGGTGTCGCCGCCCACCGATTCGACGGCGGTGACGAGCAGGGTGCGCCGCGCCCGGCTGCACGCGACAAGGAACAGGCGGCGCTCGTCGGCCAGTAGCGGCGCGGTGCGTGAGAGCCGCGTCGAGCCGTCGCCGCCGCCGTCGGCCCCGGACACCGCGTCGATCAGCGTCTCGATGCCCAGCAGGGTGCCGCGGGCGCGCAGGCTCGGCCACAGGCCCTCCTGCACGCCGGCGACCGCCACGACGTCCCACTCCCGGCCGGCCGCCGAGTGGGCACTGACGACGGTGACCGCCTCCGCCGGCGCGACCAGGCGGGTGCGGACGGTGCCCGGGATCTCCTGCTCGGTGAGGTAGTCGACGAATCCGGCGAGCTGGGCGCGCGGCAGCCGGTCGACGTAGTCGGCGGCGGCGTCGAACAGCGCCACGATGCCGTCGAGGTCGCGGTCGGCCTGCGCGCCGACCGGACCGCCGCGTTCGGACGCCGCGGCCCACTTGCGCTCGAGTCCGGTGGCCTGCCACGCCTCCCACAGCACGTCCTCGATGCCGCCGCCGCGGCGCGCGGCCTCCCGGGCCTTGCGCAGCACGGCCTGGGCCTTCTTCAGCGGCGCCGCCTCGACGTCGGTGAGTCCGCGCTCGAGCCGTTCGGCGTTTTCGCCCTCGTCGTCGACGAGCAGCAGTCGCAGCAGTTCGGCGGAGTCGCGGTCGCCCCCGGCGGCGAGCTCGACACGGCGCAGGCCGCGGCGCAGGCGGCGCAGGGCGACCGGTTCGGCTCCGCCGACGGGCCCGGACAGCAGGGCGAGCGCCTCCTCGCCGCCGAACGGCAGCCCGGACAGTGCCCGCAGTACGAGCAGCAGCCCGGCGACGCCGTGCTGGCGGGCCAGCGGCAGCTCGGAGGCGGCCGTGGTCACCGGCACGCCGGCCGCCAGCAGGGCGCGCCGCAGCGGGGCGAGCGAGCGCGGCACCGACCGCACCACGACGGCCATCCGGGACCACGGCACCCCGTCGACGAGGTGGGCGCGGCGCAGCGTGTCGGCGACGAGGGCGGCTTCCTTCGCCGGCGTCGGCAGCACCCGGACCCGCACGGTGCCCGGATCGTCCGACGGGACGGCGGGTGCGCCGCGGTGCGGCGGGAGGCCGGACAGCCGGCGGGTGATACGGCCGACGAGTTCGGCCACCTCGGGGGCGGCGCGGTGGTTGGTGCCGAGCACCACGCGGCGGCTCGGGTCGTCGTCGACCAACGCGGCGAGGAAGGCCGGGTCGGCGCCACGGAAGGTGAACACCGCCTGGTCCGGATCGCCGGCGACGGTGGTGGTGCGGGTGCCGAGCCCGACGACGCGCACCAGTTGCGCCGCCTGCGGGTCGAGATGCTGGGCGTCGTCGACGAGCAGGTGCCGGATTCGGGACCGTTCCCGTGCGAGCAGGTCGGGGTCGGTGACGAACGCGGCGAGGGCCGCCCCGACGAGTTCGGCGGCGTCGAGGGCGGGCGCGGTGGCCTCGGGCGCCTCGATGCCGACCGCGCCGCGCAGCAGCATGATCTGCTCGTACCGGGCGGCGAATTCGCCGACGGCGACCCACTCCGGCCGCGACCGCCGCTGCCCGAGCTCGATCAGGTCCTCGGGACCGAGGCCGCGTTCGTTGGCGCGCAGCATCAGGTCCCGCAGCTCCACCGCGAAGCCGGTCATGCCGAGCGCGGGCCGCAGCCGCTCGGGCCACATGCCCGCGCCGTCGTCGAGATCGCCGCGCAACAGCTCGCGCAGGACGGCGTCCTGCTCGGCGCCGGTGATCAGGCGCGGGGGCGGGTTGCCGTGCGTGGACGCCTGCAGCCGCAGCACCGCGAACGCGTACGAGTGGACGGTCCGCACCAGCGGTTCCCGCGTGGCCCGGGGACCACCGGGAACCGCCCCCACGCGGAGCAACCCGGCGGTGATCGCCTCTCGTACCTCGGTCGCGGCGCGCCGGGAATGGGTGAGCACCAGCACCGACTCCGGGTCGGCGCCGGCGGCGATCCGGGACACGGCCAGGTCCACGAGCAGCGCGGTCTTACCCGTCCCGGGGCCGCCCAGCACCTGCCACGGCCGCCACTGCGGCATGGGCGGCGAATCGGCGAACACCCGCTGCACGTCCTCGGGCCACTGTCGCTGCGGCGGCGCCTCGTCCGGCCTCGGCACCAGCCGCACCTCGGCCTGCCGGGGCCGGGCGTCGGGGCGGATGTCGGCGTCGGTCATGGGGCCATTCCAGCAGACGGGACCGACACCGCCGCGGAGCGGCGAATCCCGCACCGCCGCGGAGCGGCGAATCCCGCACCGCCGCGAAGCGGCGAATCCCGCACCGCCGCGAAGCGGCGAATCCCGCACCGCCGCGGAGCGGCGAGTCAGCCGGGCAACGGAACGTTCTGCAGCCGGACCTGACCGCGCGCCAGGGTCCTGCCGCTCTCGGTGCCGGTGACGGTGACGAGCCACAGCTGCTGGACGCGGCCCTGCTGAAGCGGTTCGGCGACGACGTCGACGCGCTCCCCCGTGCTCGAGCGCAGGAAGTCGGTGCTGTTGTGCACCCCGACCGCGAACTGGCCGCGGTCCTGGACAGCGGCGCTGGCCCCGACGCTGGCCGCGGATTCGACGGCGGTGGTGTAGACACCGCCGTGCACGACGCCCCACGGAGTGTGATGGTCCCGGCTCAGATCGATGTGTCCGGTGACCCGGGTGCCGGAGACCTCGTCGAGCACGAGGCCCGCCGCCTGCAGGAAGGCGCTGCCGGCGGGGAGATCGGTAGAGGTGGTGTCCATGGCGTCACGCTAACTTCTGAAATTACAGTTAGCAAGGGTTTAGCCTCGATGCATGCGCTGGTTGGAGACGGACACCGCGAACTGTTCCGTGCAGCGGACACTGGACGTGATCGGCGAGAAGTGGACCCTGCTCGTCCTGCGGGAGGCGTTCAACGGCGTGCGCCGGTTCGACGACATGCGGCGGCACGTCGGGGTGTCCGAGCCGATCCTGGCCGACCGCCTGCGCAAACTGGTAGCCGCGGGAATTCTGCGCCCGGTGCCGTACCGGCAGGCCGGACACCGCACCCGCAACGAGTACCGGCTCACCGACAAGGGTCTGGACCTCTTCCCCGTCCTCGTCGCCCTGCTCCAGTGGGGCGACCGCTACTGCGCCGACGAGGACGGGCCCCCCGTGGTGGTTCGCGACCGGGTGAGCGGCCGGCCCGTCGCCGCGGTGGTCGTTCCCGCCGGCACGGCCGGACTGACCGCCCGCGAGACCGAATCGACCCCGGGTCCGGGAGCCCGGCCTGTCCCCGCCGACCGGCCGCACCGGTCCCGCGCGAGCGCATCGGCTGCCACCGGAACCGGCCGCGGCCCTGACACAATCGACGGGTGAACGAACTGCACACCCATCTGTTCGGCCCCGCCGACGGTCCGCAGCTGCTCGCCCTGCACGGCCTCACCGGTCACGGCCGGCGCTGGGAGCACCTCGCGTCGGAGCACCTGCCCCAGGCCCGGGTCATCGCGCCGGACCTGCGCGGGCACGGCCGCTCCCCGTGGACGCCGCCGTGGAACTTCGAGACGCACGTGCGGGACCTGCTCGCCGTCCTCGACGCCCACGCCTCGGGTCCGGTGCTGGTGGTCGGGCATTCGTTCGGCGGCGCCCTCGCCGTGCATCTGGCGGCGACCGCCCCCGAGCGGGTGCGCGGGCTGGTGCTACTGGATCCGGCGATCGGGCTGCCGCCGGAACGCATGCTCGAGATCGCGGAGCTGACCGTGCAGCACCCCGACTACACCGACGCGGCCGAGGCCCGCGCCGACAAGACGAACGGCGCGTGGGGCGAGGTCGATCCCGCGCTGCTCGACGCCGAACTCGCCGAGCACCTGATCACCCTCGACTCGGGCCGGGTCAACTGGCGCCTGTGCGTTCCCGCCCTGGTGACGTCGTGGAGCGAGCTGGCGTGTGAGTTCGTCCTGCCACCGGCGCACCTGCCCACGATCGTCGCGCGGGCCGCGAAGGTGCAGCCGCCGTACGTGACCGACGAGTTCCGGGCCGCCCTCGCCGACCGCCTCGGCACGAACCTCACGGCGCTCGACATCGACTGCGACCACATGATCGATCAGGCACGACCGGAGGAGACCGCGGCCCTCGTCCGGAAGCTGCTGTAGATGCCGGCAACGAGCGAGGCGGACGTCGAACGCGTCCGGGAGCTGGTGGCCTCCGTCCCCGAGGGCCGCGTGACCACCTACGGCGACGTCGCCGCGGCGGCCGGCCTGTCCAGCCCGCGCACCGTGGGCTGGATCATGCGGACCGACAGCGCGGACCTGCCGTGGCACCGGGTGGTCCCGGCCTCCGGAAGGCCCGCCGCGCACCTGGCCCACCGGCAACTCGCCCGGCTCGAGCTCGAAGGCGTGCCGATCCGCGACGGCCGGGTCGATCTCGCGGCGGCGCGGCACCGCTTCTGAGCCGGCTCACACCAGCGGTGGTGCCGCTCGCCGCGGCTCGAGGACGGCCGCGCCGAGCCCGGCCAGCACGTCGACCGCGGCGAGCAGTTCCGCGACCGGCCGGGTGAACGGCAGGCGCTGATGGTCGTCGAACGCGTGGCCGGTGCCGAATCGGGTGCCCGGCAGCAGGACGAGTCCCTGCCGTTCCGCCGCGGCGACGAGGCGGGTGGAACCGATGCCGTCCGGCAGCCGGCACCACAGCGACAACCCGCCCGCGGGCGGGACGAACCGCCACCCGGGCAGGCGTGCGGCGACGGCCGCGGCGAGCGCCTCCTGACGGGCGCGCAGCCCGGCGCGGCGCTCGTCGAGGATCCGCTGCCACTGCGCGAACAACTCCACGGCGGCGAGCTGGTCGAGGATCGAGACGCCGAGCTGGCGTCGCAGCAGCACCTCCCGCACGCGCGCGACGGTCGCCCGGTCGCCGCGCACCCAGCCGATCCGGATGCCGCCCCAGACCACCTTGCTCAACGAGCCGACGTGCACGGTGGCCGCGTCCGGGACCGCCGCCCCGAACGGCTCGATGTCGTCGCCGGCGAACGACAGCTCCGCGGCGACCTCGTCGACGACGGTCAGGACGCGGTGCCGCCACAGGGTCGCGGCGAGGGACCGCCGCGCGGCCACGCTCAGGCTCGCACCGGTCGGATTGGCGTGGTCGGGCATCAGGTACGCGACGGTCGGGGCGTGCTGCCGCGCGGCGCGATCGGCCTCGTCGACGATCACGTCCGGATCGTCGACGTCGACGGGCACGGCGACGGACTGGGCTCCGGTCGCCGCGATCGTCTCGAGCGCGCCGGGATGGCTCGGATGCTGGTGCAGCACCCGTCGTCCCGCCCCGACGACGGTGTGCAGGACGGCGTCGAGTCCGTCCGCCGCGGCGGCGGTGATCAGCACCTGCTCGGGGTCGGTCGGCAGTCCGCGGGCGGTGTACCGCGCCGCGACGGCGGCACGCAGCTCGGGCAGGCCGCTCGGCGCGTACCCGTGACCGGCCAGCAGGTCGGGCAGCCGGGTCTGCGCGACCGCGTAGGCGGCGGTCAGCAGGGACGACGCCTCCGGGGCGGCGTTGCCCAGGTCCAGCACGCCGGGCACGGGGGCGCCGAGCGCGGTGCCCCACGGCTGCCGGCCGTCGGGAGCGGCAACGAACGTGCCCGCCCCGTGCCGGGTGAGCGCCCAGCCGTCGTCGCGCAGGTCGCCGTAGGCGGCGGCCACCGTGACGCGGCTGACGCCGAGCGCGTCGGCCAGCGCCCGCTCGGCGGGCAGGCGCGCGCCGACCGGGAGCCGGCCGTCGGCGATGCGGCGGCGCAGCGCGGCGGCGACGGCCCGGTACAGCGGACCGCGGTCGGCTCCGACGTCGCCGAGCAGCGCCGCGAGCCGGGCCGCGGACGGGGTGGCGGACACGTCCTTCATACAGTCCACTTTCGCACGGTGGACCGGGATCTCCGGTCCACCGGCCCGAGAGAATAGGACCATGATCTTCCTGGTCGTTCTCCTCACCGCGCTCAGCCTGGCGGCGGCCACCTGGACAGTGCTGGACACCGCGCAGGGCGGCCGGTGCGGGATCGGCGGGCCGCCGCGCAGTCACCACACGCCCGACTGACCGCCCCGGCACACCGCGCCGGCCCGCGTCGGGCAGCATGAGCTCATGAGTTCGCTGACCGACGTCGAGGCCGTCATCGTCGCGGGCGGACGCGCGACCCGCATGGGCGGCGTCGACAAGCCCGCACTCGTCGTCGGGGGCCGGCGCATGCTCGACATCGCGCTGGCCGCGGTGGCCGGGTGCCGCCGGATCACCGTCGTCGGACCACGGCGCGACGATCTCGACCCGGCGGTGGTCCAGGTCCAGGAGCAGCCCGCCGGGGCCGGGCCCGTCGCCGCCCTCGCCGCCGCGGGTCTTCACGCACCGGTGGTGCTGGTCCTCGCCGCCGACCTGCCGTTCCTCACCGCGGACACGGTCACCGCACTGGTGGAGACCCTGCGCGGCGCCCCCGGAGCCGACGCGGCGTTCGCTGTCGACGACTCGGGCCGGATCCAGTTCCTGCTCGCCGCGTGGCGTGGTCCCGCGCTCGCCGACCGCCTCGCCGCGCTGGGGACGGATCCGGCCAATCAGCCGATGAAGGCCCTGCTGCCGGAGCGCTACGTCACGGTCCCGGTGGCGGGGACCGCGGACTGCGACACCCCGCAGGAGCTCGCGCAGGCCCGCGCCGCGCGTCCCGGGCTCGTCGCGGCCGACCCCGCCGCCGCCCGCGCGGAGATCCGGCGGTCGTTGCCGCGGTTGCCGGTCCGCACCGTGGCGCCCCAGGCGGCGGAGGGTGCCACCCTCGCCGCGCCACTCGTCGCCGCCGAGGCCCTGCCGCGGGCCGCGGTGTCGGCGATGGACGGGTACGCCGTCGCCGGCGACGGTCCGTGGCTGCTGCGCGCCGAGGTCCACCGGGCCGGCGCGACCGAGCCGTTCACCCTGCACGACGGCCAGGCCGCGCGGATCGCCACCGGTGCCTACCTGCCGCCCGGCGCGACGACGGTGGTGCGCGACGAACACGTCGAGGTGACCGACGGCACCGTGACCCGGATGCCCGGCGCCCCGGTGCGCGACGACGCGCGCCGTCGCGGGGAGGACTGGGCGCCCGGTCACGTGCTCGCCGAGGCGGGCACCGCCCTGGGCCCGGCGGTGGTCTCCGCTGCGCTGAGCGGCGAGGTGACCGCCGTGCCGGTCCGCGGGCCCGTCCGGGTCCACGTGGTCGTCACCGGCGACGAGATCCGCCGCGACGGGCCGCTGCGCGACGGCCAGACCCGCGATTCTCTCGGCCCCGTCCTGCCGCGGTTCGTGCAGTGGTGCGGCGCCGCCGTCGCCGGCGAGGCGCACCTGCGCGACACCGTCGACGGGTTCGACCGGCTGCTCCGCGAAGCCACCGACGTCGACACGATCGTCGTCACCGGGGCGACCGGCGGCGGGGCCGCCGACCAGCTGCGGGCGGCGCTGGCCCGCGCCGGCGCGGCGATCGTCGTCGATCGGGTCCGGTGCAAGCCGGGCGGTTCCCAGGTGACAGCGGTGCTGCCGGACGGTCGTGTGGTGCTCGGCCTGCCCGGCAACCCGGTCGCGGCCGTCGCGACGCTGCTGGTGATGCTGCCCGCCGTCGTCGACGGGCTGACCGGACGACGGCCGGAGCCACCGTGGACCGCGCCGCTCGCCAACGCCTCGCAGGTGAGCGGCGACGTCACCCGGCTGCTGCCGGCGACACAGACCGACGACGGACTGTGGGTGTGCGACAACGCGATCCGCACCGCACACCTGGCGGGGCTGATCGGGCGACGGGCGATCGCGCTCGTGCCGCCCGGCGCGGCGGACGACGATCCGGTGGAACTGGTGCCGCTGCCACACTGACCGGCGCGCCGGTCAGGCCGGGTGCGCGAGGACCCGGTATCCGGTCTCGTGGAGCCGCCGGTGCTCCGGCCACCGGTCGCGGGTCCAGCCGGGTTCGGTGTGGGCCGCGACGATCGCGGCGGTCGTCGCGGCGTGCAGGTCGAACTCGAGGTCGCGGCGCAGTTCCGGCAGGACGGTCCGCTCCCCCGCCGTGCGCGCCTGCACGATGGTGGCGACCGTCTCCGCGACCCGCGCGTCGGCGCAGCGCAGCACGCGACGATGCGCGAACGGCAGCACGACCCACAGCACCGCGACGGCGACGAGCACGCCGATCACCGTCTCGAGCAGGCGGTCGCGGGCCACCACGGCGAAGTCGTGCGGCACCCCGGCGCCGCCGAGCAGCAGCGCGAGCGGAGTGATGAACACCATCGCCACGCCGTAGTTCCGGACCAGGTACTCCTCGGTTCCGGCGAGCAACACCGCGACCACCACGACGAGCGCGACGGCCGTCGGGGCGGCCCACACGACCGCGGCCAGCACGCCCAGACCCACGACGGTGCCGGCGAACCGGTGCAGGCCCCGGTAGCTGCCCAGCACCCGGTCGGGTCCCTGATGCAGCACCATCGCCGCCGTGATCACCGCCCAGTCCGGCCGCCCGACACCGCACGCGAGCGCCAGTGCGCCCGCGACGGGACCGGCCACGACGAGGCGGAGGACGATGGTCCAGGATCGGCTGCCGGGCCCGGCGGCCCGCGCCAGCCGGTATCGCGCCGACGGGCGCGGCAGCGGTGGTTGCGGCCGCAGATCGTCGGTCTCGGAGGCGGCACCCTCGTCGGTTCCTGCGACGACCGTCGCGAGCCGCAGGTGCGCCGCTCGGAGCGTCCGGGTCAGCGGATGCGCGCCCCCGCCCAGCCGCCCGTCGTGCAGGCACATCCACGCGGCGTGCAGCGCCCGGACCGCCTCGTGCCGCGGCCCGGTCTCCGCCGGGGCGCGCAGGCAGGCGTCGACGGCCTCCACGGCCGCCGCCACCGCGGCACGCTCGGGTGCGCGGGGCCGGGCCACCGCGCCCGACATCGACACCACCACTGCCGTGCCCGCGCCGGCCGCGGTCCACGACACGACCGCACCGACCGGCACGCCGGCGCTCGGCAGTGCCGCCGCGATCTCCAGGGTGAGCAGCGGCAGGAACGCACCGGGTGCACCGAAGCGCAGCGCGTCGACCAGGAAGGCGCCCACGGCGACGACCGCCGTCATCACCGCCACGAGCAGCAGCCACGTCCATTCCGAACCCGAATGCACGAGCGTGCCGACACCGGCGCCCAGACCGGCCAGCGCGACGAGCACCGCCGCGACGACCATCACCACCTGCCACCGCGCCCGGTAGGCGCGGCCCTCGCCGTAGACGACGGCGAACGCCCCGAGGGCGGCCGTCGCGGCGACGGGCCCGTGACCGAGCGCGAGGCCTGCCAGGCCGGGCAGCGCCACCGCGGCGGCCGCGCGCAGGGCACCGGGCCAGCGCCGGCCCCGCCGGGGCACCCCGAGCAGGAGCGTCCGCGCAGGCCCCGGCGCCGGGATCGGCGGGCTCGCCGCGTCACTCCGGGACCCGGCTCCCGGATCTGTCACCGCTTCGGACACGAGGATCGACGATACGGCGCGCACCCGCGGTCGGCGGCGCCGTGTCGGCAAGGTCACCCGCGCAGCGGGCCTCCGGCGAGCAGCGCCGTCGCCGCCGACCGGTACCGCTCGGCCACCAGGCGCACGATCGAGTCGTGCACCCCGAGCGGGGCCGCCACCCCGTCGGCGCCCGCATCGGCGAGACGCGCGTGGAACAGCCCGTCGGCGAGCAGGTACGAGGCGACGAACACCCGGCGCGCACCCGCGGCGCGCAGTCCGGCGACGACGTCCGGCACGCGCGGGGCACCCGTGGCGACGTACCCGACGCGCACGGCGACGCGCGCGAGGGCCGACAACATGTCCGCGGCCCGTCGCACGTCGCCGAGGGCGCGGGGGTCGGAGGAGCCCGCCGCGGCGAGCACCACCGCGTCACCGGGTTTCCAGCCGGCCGCGGAGAGCCGGTGCAGCAGCACCCGTGCGAGCACCGGGTCGGGTCCGAGCGCGCGGGTGACCGCCACGGCGGGATGCCCACTGTCGGCGACCTCGCGTGGCACGTCGGCGTGCACGTGGTAGCCGGAGGCGAGGAAGGCGGGCACCAGCACGGTGGGCCGGCCGGAATCGCGCAGCACCTCCGCCGGCGAGGGTCCGAGGACATCGACGAACGCGACGCGGGTGGCGCCCACGTCGCGGGAGACGGCGTCGGCGAGGGACGCGATCATCTCGACGCCGCGCGGATTGCGCGTGCCGTGAGCGACGAGCAGCAGGGCCGGGTCGATCATGGTCACAACTCCTGATCCGGAACGGGGTCGGCCGGAGACGATGCCCCTAGCCGAGCGGGTATTCCTTGTCGGCGCAGCCCACCGGGTCGACCGCGAGCCGGTAGCCACGCTTGACGACGGTCTGCACGATCGTGGGGGCGCCGAGCGCGGACCGCAGCCGCGCCACGGCGGTCTCCACGGCGTGGGTGTCGCCGCCGCCGCCGGGCAGCGCGGCGAGCAGTTCCTCACGCGAGACGACCCGGCCGGGCCGGGCGGCGAGGGTGCGCATCAGCGCCATCGCGGCGGGCGCCAGGCAGCGGATCTCGCCGTCGACCACGACGCAGCGGCCGCGGACGCTGAGGACGTGCCCCCCGGCCTCGATGCGGTGGGCGCGCCGCGGCAGCTCTTCGGCCAGGTGCCGGGCGAGGGATCCGAGCCGGGCCCGGGCCGGTGCCGAGACCGGCACCTCCAGCTCGACCAGCGGCGCGGCCGTCACGGGCCCCACGCACACCGCGGTGACCCCGGTGCGCAGCGCGCGCAGCATCAACTCGAGCATGCCGGTGGCCTTGGAACGCATCAGCAGCGACGCGACGGCCGGCGCGCTGGTGAAGCTCACCGCGTCGATGCTGTGGTCGGCGATCTGCTCGATGAGCCGGTCCAGCGCGGTGGGGTCGTCGGGCGGGGTCCACCGGTACACCGGGACCGCCACCACGTCGGCACCGGCGTCGCGCAGCACCTCGCACAGGTCCGCGCCGGGTTCCCACTCGGTGCGGGCGCCGTGCAGCTGCACCGCGATCCGCACCCCCTCCACACCCTCGGCCAGCAGGTGCTCGAGCACCTCCGCGGACGACTCCGACGCCGGCGACCACTCCTCCCGCAGGTCGGCGGCCCGGATCGCGCCGGTGACCTTCGGCCCGCGGGCCAGGATGCGGCTGCCGCCCAGGGCCTCGCCGAGCTGCTCGGCGAGGCCCCAGCCGTCCGCGGCCCCCATCCAGCCGCGGAAGCCGATCGCCGTGGTGGCCACGGTGATGTCCGGCGGGGTGTCGAGGATGTCGCGCGTCACGCGCTCGAGCTCGGCGTCGTCCGCGAGCGGGATGATGCGGATGGCGGGTGCGTGGACAACCTCCGCGCCGCGCCGGGTGAGCAGGGTGGCGAACTCGTCGGCGCGGCGTGCGGCGGTGATGCCGATCGTGAAGCCGTGCAGCGGCGCGTTGTCCTCGCTCACGAACGCTCGCCGTAACCGCGGTGCACGGGCACGAGGCTGTGGATCTGGACGACACCGGCCCACACCCGCACGTCGTACACGGGCAGGCGGACCGACGGATCGTCGAGGCAGCGTCCGTCGTCCAGCGAGAAGACCTGCTTGAGCAGCGGCGAGGCGACGGTGGGCTCGCCGCTGCGGTCGCCGACGATCCCGCGCGACATCACCGCGGCGCGGCCGAACGGGTCGAAGTTGCCCACCGCCCGCAGACTGCCGTCGTCGAGCCGGAACAGCGCGGCCTGCTCGCCGCCGCGCAACAGCACGGCGACGCCGCGGCCGGGGATGAGGTGACTGAGCGGGCACGCCGACGTCCACTCCAGACGCCCGTCGTACACGCTGGCACGCGACGCGCGCTCGGGGGTGTGCGTCTCGATGACGGTCATGAATGTCCTCCTTGGAACTACGGACGGAATTCTCCGGGGCCGGTGTTTCTCGGGCGTTAACCCGAGATTCCCTCACGGTAAGAGGGCATTCCGACCAGCACCGGCACCTTCCGCTTGCCCGAGTCGTCGAACCGCACGGTCGGGTCGGCCACCTCGGGCGCGTTGACGAACGACACGAACCGGGACAGCTTCTCGGGGTCCTCGAGCACTCCCTTCCACTCGTCCCGGTACCCGGCGACGTGCTTGGCCATCGCCGCCTCGAGCTCGTCGCCGATGCCGAGGCTGTCCTCGCACACCACCGCCCGGAGGTGCTCGAGCCCGCCCTCGAGGGACTCGAGCCAGGGCGCGGTGCGCTGCAGGCGATCGGCGGTGCGCACGTAGAACATCAGGAACCGGTCGATGTACTTGACGAGGGTCCCGTCGTCGAGACCACCGGCGAGCAGCTGCGCATGCTTGGGCGACTGGCCGCCGTTGCCGCACACGTACAGGTTCCAGCCGTTCTCCGTGGCGATCACCCCGACGTCCTTGCCGCGCGCCTCGGCGCACTCGCGGGCGCAGCCGGAAACGCCGAACTTGAGCTTGTGCGGTGAGCGCAGCCCGCGGTAGCGCAGTTCGAGGTCGACGGCCATGCCGACCGAGTCCTGCACGCCGTACCGGCACCACGTCGAGCCCACGCAGCTCTTCACGGTGCGCAGGGACTTGCCGTACGCCTGGCCGGATTCCATGCCGGCGTCGACGAGCCGCTGCCAGATGAGCGGCAGCTGCTCGACCCGCGCACCGAACAGGTCGATGCGCTGGCCGCCGGTCATCTTGACGTACAAGCCGAAGTCGCGGGCGATCTCGCCGATGACGATGAGCTGCTCGGGGGTGCACTCCCCGCCGGGCATCCGCGGCACCACCGAGTAGGTGCCGTTCTTCTGGATGTTGGCCAGGAAGTGGTCGTTGGTGTCCTGCAGCGCCGCCTGCTGCCGGCCCAGGATGTGGTCCGAGTCGGTCGAGGCGAGGATCGAGGCGACGACGGGCTTGCAGATGTCGCAGCCGGTCCCCTGGCCGTACTTGGAGATCAGTGCCGAGAACGTGCGGGTGTTCGTGGCCTGCACGATCTGGAACAGCTCGGCCCGGGACTGCTCGAAGTGCTCGCACAAGGACTTCGACATGACCACACCGGACGCCGCGAGGAGCTGCTTGACGGTGGGCAGGCAGCCGCCGCACGTGGTGCCGGCGCCGGTGCAGGCCTTGACCTGGGCGATGTCGCACGCGCCGTCCGCGATGGCACCGCAGATCGTCCCCTTGGTGACTCCGTTGCAGGAGCACACCTCGGCGTCGTCGGGCAGCGACCCGGCGCCCGGCTTCTCTCCCGCCGGGGAGATCAGCGCCGCGGGGTCGCCGGGCAGCTCCCGGCCGACGAGCGGCCGCAGCGACCCGTACGCGGAGGCGTCGCCGACGAGGATGCCGCCGAGCAGTGTCTTCGCGTCGTCCGAGACGACCAGCTTGGCGTAGGTGCCCTTCGCGGCGTCCGACAGCACGACCTCGAGGGCGCCCGGAGTGGTGGCGTGCGCGTCGCCGAAGCTCGCGACGTCGACGCCGAGCAGCTTGAGCTTCGTGGACAGGTCGGCGCCCGGGAACTCGGCGGCGCCGCCGAGGAGCCGGTCGGCCACCACCTCGGCCGTGCTGTAGCCGGGGGCGACGAGGCCGTAGCAGGTGCCCTCGACGGCCGCGCACTCGCCGATCGCGTAGACCGCGTCGTCGGTCGTGCTGCGGCAGCCGAGGTCGGTGCGGACACCGCCGCGCGGGCCCAGCTCGAGCCCCGCGTCGCGGGCCAGCCCGTCCTGGGGACGGACGCCTGCGGAGAACACGAGCAGCGCGGCGTCGATCACCGACCCGTCGGACAGTTCCACCCTCAACCCGCCGGGGCCCTCGGTGATGCCGGCGGTGCCGACGCCCGTGTGCACCGTCAGCCCGAGATCGGTGACGAGCCGGGCGAGGAGCGCACCGCCGCCCTCGTCGACCTGCAGCGGCATGAGCCGGGGGGCGAACTCGACGACGTGCGGCGTCATGCCCAGCATCCGCAGCGCGTTGGCCGCCTCGAGGCCGAGGAGCCCGCCGCCGACGACGACGCCGACCGCTCCCGGAGCGGCCCGCTCCGCGCCGGCCCGGATGCCGTCCAGGTCGTCGAGGGTCCGGTAGACGAAGCACCCGGCCAGATCCTTGCCGGGAATCGGCGGGACGAAGGGGTACGAGCCGGTGGCCAGGACGAGCGCGTCGTACCCGATCACCTCACCGGCGTCGGTGGTGACGGTGCGCCCGGCACGGTCGATCGCCGCGGCCCGGGTGCCGATCCTCAGCTCGACCAGGTCGTCGCCCTCGTACTCGTTGCCGGCGAGGGCGAGTTCCTTCGAATCCCACGAGCCGACATAGGAGGACAGTCCCACGCGGTCGTAGGCGGGCAGCGGTTCCTCGCACAGCACCGTCACCGACCAGAGGTTCTTCTCGTCGCGGGCGCGCAGCGCCTCGACGAAGCGGTGGCCCACCATGCCGTGTCCGACGACGACAACAGACTTGTGGCTCATACCGTTTCCTTCTTCCTTGCGTACGTGATGGGGGGCCGGCCGCGGTCAGACGCGGGTGGCCACCGTGTCGGCGGTGACGTCGCGCGGTGCGGGCGTCTCCGCGGGCGGGGCGGTGGGTCGGCGCAGGAACACGGCCCAGGTGACGACGATGCAGACCAGGTAGAAGGCGAGGAACACCCAGAACGCCATGGTCGCCGACTTGGCTTCGCTGCTGTAGGACGCGCGCAGCACCAGGTTGATCCCGACGCCGCCGAGTCCGCCGATGGCGCCGGCGAATCCGATCAGGGCGCCGGACATGCTGCGCGCCCATGCGGCCTTCCCGGCCCGGTCGAGCGAGTCGAGGCTCTGCGCCTTGGCCTCGAAGATGGACGGGATCATCTTGTAGACGGAGCCGTTGCCGATGCCCGAGAGCAGGAACAGGGCGATGAACCCGAGGACGAAGGTCACCATGATGCCGCCGGTGGCGGCGCCGGCGGTGGCGTCGTCGAGGGTGCCGGCGGTGACGAGCAGTCCCGCCGCGAGGGCCATTGCCGCGAACGTGTACAGCGTGATCCGGCCGCCCCCGATCCGGTCGGCCAGCTTGCCGCCGAGGGGCCGGGCGATCGAGCCGAGCAGCGGGCCGATGAACGCGATCTGCGCGGCGTGCAGGGAGGCCTCGGCGGCGGTCGCGCCCCCGGCCAGGAAGTTGATCTGCAGCACCTGCCCGAACGCGAAGCTGAAGCCGATGAAGGAGCCGAAGGTGCCGATGTAGAGGAAGCTGAGGATCCACGAGTCGCGGTACCTCAGGGATTCGCCCATCGCCCGCAGGTCGGCGCGCTGGTCACCGAGGTTGTCCATGAACAGGGCCGCGCCGAGCGCGGCGAAGGCACACAGCACCAGGTAGACGGCACACACGATCCACGGCTCGGTGTTGCCGACGGTGGCGATGACGAGCAGGCCGACGAGCTGGACCACCGGCACGCCGATGTTGCCGCCGCCCGCGTTCAGGCCCAGCGCCCAGCCCTTGAGCCGCTGCGGGTAGAAAGCGTTGATGTTGGTCATCGACGAGGCGAAGTTGCCGCCGCCGAGTCCGGCGACCGCGGCCACCACCAGGAAGGTGGTGTACGAGAAGCCGGGGTTGAGCATCAGGTACAGGGCCGCGACGGTGGGGATCAGCAGCACCAGCGCGCTGAACACCGTCCAGTTCCGACCGCCGAACCGGGCCGTGGCGACGGTGTAGGGAATGCGCAGCAGCGAGCCCACGAGGGTGGGCACCGCGACGAGGAAGAACTTGCCGGCGGGATCGATGCCGTAGACGTCGGCCGGCATGAACAGCACCATCACGGACCAGATGGACCAGACGGAGAAGCCGACGTGCTCGGCCAGGACGGACCAGATCAGGTTCCGCTTCGCGATCTCCTTGCCGCCGGCTTCCCATGCCGCCGTGTCCTCGGCGTCCCAGTGTTCGATGCGGTGCTTGCGCGCGAACTTCGCACGCAGGCCTTCGGTCGGTGATACTCCGGTCGTTGCGGCCACCCCATGCCCCTTCCTCGGGTCGGTATCGATGGACCCAAGGTAGGAAACGGGTGTTGCCGCGGTGCTGCCCTCGGTGACTGCCGCGTCAAGAGATGCTCACCTGCGGCAGGAGGCCTCCGTGAGGTCGGCGCCGCGGGTGCTCGCGGGCTGTGGACCGGCACCGGAACCGCCCCAGGTGTCCTCGACGTACCGGGGCCGGCAGGCGACCCGGCCGGCGATGAGCACCACGAGCGCCGCACACCCGAGGAACGCGAACGGCGCCGTCCAGCCGCCGGTGGCCTCGCGCAGCACACCGACCAGCACCGGGCCGAGACACGCGACGGTGTAGCCGAGACCCTGGGTGAAGCCGGACAGTGCGGCGGACGCTGCGTGGGTGCGGGTGCGCAGATTGATCAGGGTGAGCGCCATGGGGAACGTGGTCGGCCCGACGCCGATCGCCAGCACCCACAGCGCCGTGGCCGTCAGCGGCGCGAGCAGCAGACCGGTGAACCCCACCGCGTAGCACGCCACGCACACGACGACGAGCGGGAACGGATCCCGCATGCGGGCGCACGCGGCGGGAGCGACGAACGAGGCGGTCAGGCCGACGAACGAGAACAGGGCGATCATGGCGCCGCCGAGCGCCTCGCTGCCGCCGGCGTCGAGCAGCACCGCGGGGATCCAGGTGAACATCGAGTAGGTGATCAGCGAGGTCATGCCGAACATGCCGGCCATGCCCCACGCGACGGGCGAGCGCCACACCCGGCCGGGCGTGGGCTGGGAGTGCGGCGCGTCGCCGGCGGCCGGACGCGTGCCGCGGGCCCGGTACAGGACGCCGATCCACGGGATCGCCGCGGCGAACGCCCACGCCGCCCACAGCCCGATGGACCAGCGCCACCCGGCGGCCTCGGCGACGGGGACCGCCGCGAGGGCCGGCAGCACCGTCCCGATCTGGACGCCGACGATGTACACGGTGCTCACGACCGCGAGCCGGTCGGAGAAGTACCTCTTGACCAGTGGCGGGATCACCACGTTGCCGACCCCCATCCCGGCGAGCGCGAGCGCGGAGAACGCGAGCAGTGACCACGTCTCGTGGGTCAGCGCGCGCGCTGCCATGCCGAATCCGGCGGCCAGCATCGCGACGAGGGCCGTGGCCTCGAGTCCGGCCCGGCGCGCGATGACGGGGGTGAGCAGCCCGAACACCGCGAACATCGCGGTCGGCACCATGCCGAACACGCCCACCACGGCGGGCGCGAAACCGAGCTCGGCGCGGATCTGCTCGGCGAGCGGGCTGAACGAGGTCACGGCGAGGCGCAGCGTGAGCGCGGACATCACGATCGCAACGAAGACCAGGAGCCGTCCCCGCAGGAGGGACGGGGACGAGGATCCGGCACCGGTGACAGCCACGAGTGAAATCATAGGATGACCCGACGTCTATCGTCGAAGGCGTTTTCCGGATGCAGGAAGGATTCCCATGCGCACCGTGCGACGCACCAGCCTCATCGCCCAGGTCACCGAGCAGTTGCGCGACCAGATCCGCACCGGCGCCTGGGCGGTGGGCACCCGCATCCCTCCCGAACCCGCCCTGGCCGAGCTGACCGGGACGGGCCGCAACACCGTGCGCGAAGCCGTGCAGGCGCTCGTGCACTCGGGGCTGCTGGAGCGGCGGCAGGGCTCGGGCACCTACGTCGTCGCCACCTCGGAGGTGGGCAGCGCTCTCGGCACCTACTTCGCCGACGCCCACGAGCAGGACGTGCTCGAACTGCGGCAGGCGCTGGACGTCACCGCCGCAGCGCTCGCCGCCCGGCGCCGCACCGACGCGGACGCCGCGCACCTGACCGAACTGTTCGACGCGCGGATGCGCGCGTGGGCCGACCCGCGTTCGGCCGCCGCTCTCGCCGCCGACGTCGCCCTGCACCGCGCAATCGTCGAGGCCAGCCACAACGCCGTGTACCTCGAGTTCTACGACTCGCTGCTGCCCGTCATCGAGGAGACGATCCGGCGCCGCGTCGACGAGACGGGGGCGGGGTTCCACGACGAGCACCGCGAGCTGGTGCTCGCCGTCGTCGCGGGAGAGCCCGGCCGCGCCACCGCCGCCGCGCTCGCGATGTTCGGGGAGCTGCGCGGCGGCGAAGGCTAGAGGAGCAGCCGCACCAGATCCGAGGTGTGTGCCAGCCCCGGGAACGCCTCCTCCGTGGAGCGCGGATGCAGGGCGTGCACGGCGAGCCGGAACATCACCGCGCGCAACAGCATCTGCGGCCATTCCGGCAGGTCCTCCCACCGGCCGATGAGCTCGTCGTCGGCCCCGCCCCACGACAGCGCGTCGACGACGGCGACACCGGCCGCCCACGACGCGGGCCGCCAGTAGGGGGTGATGTCGGTCAGGCCCGGCGCGGCGCTGCCGGCGAAGAGCACGGTGCCGAACAGGTCACCGTGCACGAGCTGATCGGGCAGGTGGACCGGCTTGCGCAGCGTCGCGAGCTGGTTGATCAGGTCGATGCTCTTGCGTCCGTCGGGAGTGACGGTTTCCGGGGCGCCGGCGGCGCGGGCGGTGCGCAGGGGCACCGCCTCCCACGCCGCGCGGTCGGCGGCGACGAACACGTCGACGTCCTCCCACGGCGCCACGGGCGGCTGCATGAGGAAGCGCGGCCGCTCCAGCTGGGCGGTGGCCGCGTGCAGCCGCAGCGACAGGGCCACCACCTCGTCGTGCCGCGGTTCGGAGGTGCCCACGATGTAGGTGTCGGCGCGCCAACCGGAGACGACGTAGCGGCCGTCGGTGGAGCGGACGGGCCGCGCCAGTCGCACCCCGTCGACCCCGAGGGTCTCGCGCACCTTCGCCGACCACGCTGCGCGGGCATGGTCGGCGACCGGCGAGAGCACCACGTCGCCGCACCGCCAGCCACCGTCCCAGTCCGCCCCGAGCGGGACCGGTTCGACGTCGCGGAGGCCGAAGGTCGAGCGCACGTGCTGCGGGGGTTCGAGGGGACTCACGGGGCACACCGTACAGTCGGCGCCGCCCCGTTGAGGGGAAGGCACTCCGTTACCCGGGGACACCATTCCCGCATCGTTATCTTCCCCGTATTCCCCTCAGTACACGGGCAGCGAAGGGTCCACCTGCTGCGCCCACGCGAGCACCCCGCCCTGCAGATGCGTGGCGTCCGCGAAACCGGCCTCCTTCAGCACTGCGAGGGCCTCGGCCGAGCGGATCCCCGTCTTGCAGTGCAGCACGATCGGCCTGTGCTGCGGCAGCTCCGCCAGCGCCTCGCCGGAGAGGATGCGGTCCTTCGGGATCAGCCGCGCCCCCTCGATGTGGACGATGTCCCACTCGACCGGCTCGCGCACGTCGATCAGCTCGATCTCCCGGTCCGACTCGAGCAGCCGGCGCAGCTCGGTCGGGGTGATGGTGGACTCGGCGAGGGCGGCTGCGCCGTCGTCCGGCACCACACCGCAGAAGGACTCGTAGTCGACCAGCTCGGTCACCGGCACCCGGCCCGGGTCGCGGCGCAACGTCACCGTCCGGTAGCTCATCGCGAGAGCGTCATAGATCATCAGGCGTCCGAGCAGCGACTCGCCGATGCCGGTGATCAGCTTGATCGCCTCGGTGGCCATGATCGACCCGACGGACGCGCAGAGCACCCCGAGCACGCCGCCCTCGGCGCAGGACGGGACCATCCCGGGCGGCGGCGCCTCCGGGTACAGGTCCCGGTAGTTCAGCCCCCGCCCGTCCGGTGCGGCCTCCCAGAACACCGACACCTGTCCCTCGAACCGGAAGATCGACCCCCATACGTACGGCTTGCCGGCGAGGACCGCGGCGTCGTTGACGAGGTAACGGGTGGCGAAGTTGTCGGTGCCGTCGAGGATCAGGTCGTACTGCTCGAATAGTGCGACGGCGTTGCCGGGGTCCAGGCGCACCGGGTGCAGCCGCACCTCCACGTTGTCGTTGATCCCGCGGATCGTGTCGCGGGCGCTCTCCCCCTTGGGGCGGCCCACGTCGGCGATCCCGTGGATCACCTGCCGTTGCAGGTTGGACGATTCGACATCGTCGAACTCGACGATGCCGAGGGTGCCGACACCCGCCGCGGCGAGGTAGAGCAGCACCGGCGAACCCAGGCCGCCGGCGCCGATGCACAGCACCCGCGCGTTCTTCAGCCGCCGCTGCCCCACCACCCCCACCCCGGGGATGATCAGGTGCCGGCTGTAGCGGGCCACCTCCTCGCGCGTCAGGTCCGCAGCGGGTTCCACCAGAGGTGGTAATGGGCTCACGACAGCTCCTCGGCCGGCTCGATCGGGCGGTTACCCGATTGTCCCATCCTCACGCCCGCGGATACGGCCACGGGTTGAACCTGCAGGTGAGTCCGTCGCGGGGGACGAGGCCCTCGGGATCGAGGCCGGCGATGTCGTCGTTGGCGGTGCCGAAGGACTGCTGCATCATGATCGGCGCGAGGCCCCCGTCGCTGCCGCACCCCTCGTGGGCGGCGAAGCCGATGGCGTGCCCGACCTCGTGGTTGATCTGATACTGACGGTAGGAGCCGATGTCACCCTGGAATGCGACGGCGCCACGCACCCACCGCGGCTCGTTGAGCAGGACCCGGCCCAGGCCCGGGTTGTAGCACGACACCTCCAGCTCGATGTCGTACCCGCAGCCCTGCCGGATCGTCATCTGGGACGTCAGCGACACCCGGAAGTCGGGCACGCCCTGATCGACGCGACGGAACGCGAACGCCGGGTCCTGTGTCCAACTCTTCGGGTTGGCCAGGGTCTCGTCGACCATCCGGGCGAACGCCGCGTCGCCGCCGTAGCCGGTGGCGTCGACCCCGTCCTCGATCTCCACGGTGTAGGTGTAGACGCGGCCGGTGCCGACCTGACCGCTGGTCCCGGGCACCACCCGCCAGGTGCCGGCGCCGGCCACCGTGAACGGCCCGCCGTCCGGGAGCGCGCCGGACGGCAGATCGGCGGGGAACGTGCCGTCCGCGACCGGCGCGGGCACGCCCACCACGTCGCCGGATGCGGCCGCCGCGTCCCCGGCCGCCGTGGCCTCGGGCGTGCTGCCACCGGTGCGCAGCGCATCCACCAGGACGATCACCGTGAGGACCGCGAGGACGGGGATGGCGTAGGCCCGCCATCCGTAGGTCGCGACGAACCGGCCGAGCCGGGTCTGCCTGCGCACCCCGCGGTCCGGGCGCGGCGGACGAGGAACCTTCTCCCCGCCCGAGACGGGATCCCACTGAGCTCGCAGAGGCTGGTGGGAAGGGGCGCGGCTGCGTCGCCGGTCGGACGTCCGGTCCTCGGGTGTCCGGTGCGGACTGCGCACCGGGCGGCGCGGTGTGTCCGTCACGCCGGCTCCTGCTCGGTCGGTCACGGTTGCCAGACTCTCATACGGCCGTCGCCGGCCGTGCCGGGTCGCCGAGCGCGGGCGCCGACCGCCGCCACGCCGATGTGGCGCCGCGCACAGTGGGCCTTCGGCTGGGATACTCGTGGGTAGGGGTGCACGGCACCTCGAGGCCCCCCGGCCTGTAACGTGCAGAGACGATTGCACGTCGTAGTGGTAGGCATCACTTCGACGAATTTTTCGGATTGGGAGCGACATGACCGAACTCGCAGCCCGGACATCGTCCGGCCGCGCCACCAGCTCGGGCAACGGCACCGGCACTCGACGCGGCGCCCGGATGCCGCGGGACGAGCGCCGGGTCCAGCTCCTCGCTGCAGCCAGCGAAGTCTTCGTCACCCGCGGATACCACGCGGCCGGCATGGACGAGATCGCCGAGTGCGCCGGGGTCAGCAAGCCGGTGCTGTACCAGCACTTTCCCGGCAAGCTCGAACTGTACTGCGCTGTGCTGCAGAGCTACGTCGACAGCCTGATCGCCGGAGTCCGCCAGGCCCTGCGGTCGACGACCGACAACAGGCAGCGCGTCCGCGCCGCGGTGCAGGCGTTCTTCGACTTCGTCGACAACGACTCGCAGGGTTTCCGTCTGGTGTTCGAATCGGACCTGATGGGCGAGCCGCAGGTGGCCCACCGCGTGGAGCAGGCCACCGAGGCATGCGTCGACGCGGTGTTCGACCTGGTGAGCCACGACTCCGGTCTGGACCCCTACCGGGCGCGCATCCTGGCGGTCGGCCTCGTCGGCACCAGCCAGTTCACCGCCCGCTACTGGCTCGAGGCCGCCCGGCCGATTCCGAAGGAGGACGCCGTCGACACCACGGTCGCTCTCGCCTGGGGTGGACTCTCGCACGTGCCGCTGCAGCCGGAGCTGCGCAGGCGGTAACCGGAAGGCGCCGACCAGACGGCGCCGACCCCAGGGCCGGGGCCGCGCCCGCGACGACAGAAGGGCCGGGGCAGCAGCCCCGGCCCTTCGTCGTGATGCCGTCGTTCTAGGTCGCCGCGAACCCGACCTTGCGAATGTCGGCGGGGCCGATCTCGACGTAGGTGACCCGCGCCGCCTGCACGATGAGCTTGCGGCCCTTCTCGTCGACGAGTGTCAGCACGCCGTCCTTCTCGCCGGCCAGGGCTTGCGCCACGAGCGACTCGACCTCGTCGGGCGTCTGCTCGCTGATCACGGTGAGCTCGCGGGGACTGTCCGCAACACCGATCTTGACCTCCACGGTCGACCTCCGAACTCTCAGGGCTCTACAGCTGTCCCCGCCCAGGCTAGTGCAGTCCCAGCACCGCCATCCGCTCGGCGTGCTCGAGCTGCATCCGGTCGAACAACGCGGCAATGTCGGTGAGATCACCGGACGCGGCGATCACCAGATCGGTGAGGTCCTCACGCTGGGCCATCACGTACTGCGCCTGGGTGATGGCCTCGCCGAGCAGCCGCCGTCCCCACAGCATCAGCCGGTCCTTGTCGGCCGCGCTGCGCCGCACCGCCTCGCGCACCTCGTGCACCACGAACTCCGAGTGCCCGGTCTCGGCGAGGACCTCCCGCACGACCTCCGCCACCTCGGGGGCGAGGGTGCCGGCGATCTCGCGGTAGAAGTCGGCGGCGATGCCGTCGCCGACATACGCCTTGACCAGCGACTCGTGCCAGTTCGAGGGGTTCGTGGACGCGTGGTACGCGTCGAGGGCGCGCCGGTAGGGCTCCATCGCCGTGTAGATCTCCACGCCGCGCGCGGTGAGCGCGGCGTGCAGCGTCTCGAAGTGGCTCATCTCCGCGGCGGCCATGCTCGCGAACGCCACCCGCCCCTGCAGGCTCGGCGACATCCGTGCATCGTCGGCGAGGCGGTAGAAGGCCGAGATCTCACCGTAGGCGAGCACCGCGAACAACTCGGCGACGCCGGGATGATCGGCCGGGACGCGCGCCGGAGCGGCGGGTGGACGAGACTCTGCGGCGGACGGCGACGTTTCGGCTCCCATGACGACACAGCGTAGTACCCAGCCGGTGACCGCGCGGCTCACGGTACAATGGTCCTGGAAGGCCGCGCCTCGAGGCGCCGACCACCGGCCCCGCGGACTTCACCGATGATGTGCGCGCACCCGATCGCAGATCGCTGCCGCGCCTCGCAGAGCCCGTTCCGGTCGCTCTCGCTGAGGCGCAGGCCGGTCGCCTCTCCACTCGTGCGTGCGTGCCGAGACCAGGAAGGCCAGACCCCTGAGCAAGATCACTGTCGACCACGAAGACGACGCCACCGAAACCACGGTGTCGGCCCAACTCGACTCCACCCACACCCCGCCCACGTTCGGCGAGCTGGGCGTGCGGGACGAGATCGTCCGCGCTCTCGCCGAGATGGGCATCGAGCGCACCTTCGCCATCCAGGAGCTGACGCTCCCCCTCGCCCTCGCCGGCGACGACCTGATCGGACAGGCGCGCACCGGCATGGGCAAGACCTTCGGGTTCGGTGTCCCGCTGCTGCACCGCCTCACCACCACCGCGTCCGGCACCACCGCCCTCGACGGAACGCCCCGCGCCCTGGTGATCGTGCCGACGCGCGAGCTGTGCCTGCAGGTCACGCAGGACCTCGAGAACGCCGCCAAGTACCTCCGCGGCGCCGACGGACCGCTGAAGGTCCTGTCCGTCTACGGCGGGCGCCCGTACGAGACACAGGTCGACGTGCTGAAGAAGGGCGTCGACGTCGTTGTCGGGACCCCGGGCCGCCTGCTGGATCTCGCCAACCAGGGTCACCTGATCCTCGGCAAGATCGGCATCCTGGTGATGGACGAGGCGGACGAGATGCTCGACCTCGGCTTCCTCCCGGACATCGAGCGCATTCTCGGCATGGTGCCCGACCGCCGCCAGACGATGCTGTTCTCGGCGACGATGCCCGGCCCGATCATCACGCTCGCCCGCACCTTCCTCACGCGCCCGACGCACATCCGGGCCGAGGAGCCGGAGTCCTCCGCGGTGCACGAGCGCACCAACCAGCTCGTCTACCGCGCGCACGCACTCGACAAGGCGGAGCTGGTGGCGCGGGTGCTGCAGGCCGAGGGCCGGGGCGCCACGATGATCTTCACCCGCACCAAGCGCACCGCGCAGAAGGTCGCCGACGAGCTCGCCGAGCGCGGCTTCGCCGTCGGAGCCGTGCACGGCGACCTGGGGCAGATCGCCCGGGAGAAGGCCCTCGACAGGTTCCGCAAGGGCAAGATCGACGTGCTCGTCGCCACCGACGTGGCCGCCCGCGGCATCGACATCGACGACGTCACCCACGTCGTGAACTACCAGTGCCCCGAGGACGAGAAGACCTACGTCCACCGCATCGGCCGCACCGGCCGGGCGGGGCGCACCGGCATCGCCGTCACCCTGGTCGACTGGGACGACATCCCGCGCTGGCAGCTCATCGACAAGGCCCTCGACCTCGGCCTGTCCGACCCGGTCGAGACGTACTCGAGTTCGCCGCACCTGTTCGAGGAGCTGGGCATCCCCGAAGGCACGACCGGCACGGTCCGCAAGGCGCCGGCGGAGCGGCCCGCCCGCGAGGAGGCCGCCGAGGCCGCCGAGGACGCGGCACGACCCAAGCGCACCCGGGTCCGCCGGCGCACCCGCGGTGGCCGGCCCGACTCCGGAAGTGCCGAGAACACCGGACCCGAGAACACGAGCGCCGCGTCGGAGCAGGCCGAGGACTCCGGGGACGGGACGGCGGCGCCCGCACGCCGGCGCCGGCGCCGGCGCCGCGGCGGTTCCTCCGCGACGGCGAAGAGCGACACGGTCACGGCCTCGGCTGCCCAGTAGTCGGCCGCGATGCTCGCACCGGAGCGCAGAACCCGGGCGGACCTGATCGCAGCCCTCCTGCTCGCCGTCGCGGTCGTCGCGGCGGCGAGCGTCGTCTGGCTGCGGTCGGACGCACGCGGCACCGTGTCCGTCACGACCGACGCGGCACCCGAGGCGCCGGCGTCCGCGACGGCGGTGCCGTCGACGCTGACGGAGGCGTGGCGGGCCCCCAGCGGTGCGACGTCCCGTCCGATCGCGGTCGGAGGTGTCGTGGTCACCGGCGACGGCGGCACGGTCACCGGCCGCGCCCTCGACTCGGGCGCCGAGCTGTGGCGCTACGGCCGCGACATGCCGCTGTGCGGGGTCGTGGAGGACTGGCGCACCGCCGTGGCGGTGTACCGCGACCAGCGGGGATGCAGCCAGGTGACCCAGCTGGTCCCCGATTCGGGGATGCGCGGGGCGCAGCGTTCCAGCGACGCCGACGACGCAGTGACCCTCACCGCCGCCGACACCCACGTGATCTCGCGGGGCGACACCCGCCTCGAACTGTGGCGGTCGGATCTCGTGCGCACGCTCGAGTACGGGCGCGTGGACGCGCCCGTCGTGCCGGGGGCGCAACCCCGCAACGGGTGCACGCTGCGCTCGGCCGCGGCCAGCAGCACCCGGCTGGCGGTCGTCGAACGCTGCCCGGGCGAAGAGGCGGACCGGTTGACGCTGCTCGAGACGACCCCGGAGGCAGACTCCCAGCCGAAGGAGATCGCCTCGTCGGTGCTGCCGGAACTGGGGCCGGACGACATGGGTACGCGCGTCGTCGCGGTGAGCGGTGAGCGCACGGTGCTGTACCTGCCGCCCACCGCCTCGTCCGGGCCCGTTCTCGCCGGATACGACGCCGCCGGCACGCTGACCGCCCGGCACCCGCTGTCGGCCGCGGCGACGCCGGACGCGGTGTTCCCCGCCGCGGTGCAGGGTTCGTTCCTCACGTGGTGGTCGGGCACGGAGACCGTCGCCCTCGGCGGCGACGACCTGGTGCCGCGGTGGACGCTGCCCGGGACGACGGGCACCGGCGCCGCCATGGCCGGGGCCCTGCTGCTGCCGGTGCGCGACGCCCTCGCGGTGGTCGAGCCTGCCACCGGGGCGGTGCAGGGCCGGATTCCGGTCGTGCGCGACGAGGCGGGAGTGGTGAACGTGGCGGTCGCCGGGACTTCGGTGCTCGAGCAGCGCGGGCCGCAGGTCGTAGTGCTGCGATGAGCCCCCGAGGAACTCACCGCGCACCTCACGACGTGAAGGTGACCAGCTTCTTGCCGTCGCGCCAGTGGGCGAGCAGGTTCTCGGCCAGCTCGCGATAGGCCTCGGCGCCCTTGTTCTTCCGGCCGGCGAGCACCGACGCCCCCGACGCCGACGCCTCCGCGAAGCGCACGGTGCGCGGGATCGGCGGCGCGAGCACCGGCATGTCGTACCGGTCGGCGACGTCGGCGAGCACGTCGCGGCTGTGCGTCGTGCGAGCGTCGTAGAGCGTCGGCAGGGCACCGAGGAGCTCGAGGTCGGGGTTGGTGATCTGCTTGACCTCGGCGACGGTACGCAGCAGCTGCCCGACGCCGCGGTGCGCGAGGGTCTCGCACTGCAGGGGCACGAGCACGGACTGCGCGGCGGTCAGGCCGTTGAGCGTGAGCACGCCCAGCGACGGCGGGCAGTCGATCACGACGACGTCGAAACTGTCGAGCAGCGGGGCCAGCGCCCGCCGGAGGGTGAACTCCCGCCCCGGCCGCATCAGCAGCAGCGCCTCGGCCCCGGCGAGGTCGATCGTCGCGGGCAGCAACGTGAAGCCCTCGTCCGTGTCGAGCAGAACCTCCTTGGCCTCCGCCGCCCCGACCAGCACGTCGTGCACCGAGCGTTCGAGCCGGTCGGGGTTGTGCCCGAGCGAGAATGTCAGGCATCCCTGCGGGTCCAGGTCGACGACGAGCACCCGCTGCCCCAACCCGGCCAGGGCGGCCGCCAGAGACGCGACGGTGGTCGTCTTCGCGACGCCACCCTTCTGATTTGCCACCGCAAGTACCGTTGTCACGGAACGATCCTCGCCTAAAAGTCGTCCGAACGCGAGAATCGACCGCGACTTCCGCCGTCCGGCGGGTCGCCGATCCCCACGAAAGGCCCCGATCGTGATCCGCCGCGCCCGTCCCGCCGACGTCGACGCCCTCACCGCCCTCGTCTACGAGCTGGCCGAGTACGAGAAGGCCCGCGCCGAGTGCACCGTCGTGCCCGAGCAGCTGCACACGGCGTTGTTCGGCAGGGACGCCGCCGCGTTCGCCCACGTCGCAGAGGACGCACAGGGAACGGTGGTGGGCATGGCGCTGTGGTTCCGCAACTTCTCCACCTGGGACGGGGTGCACGGCATCTACCTCGAGGACCTGTACGTCCGGCCCGAGCACCGGGGCCACGGCCACGGCCGCGCTCTGCTCGCGGCACTGGCCCGCGAATGCGTCGACCGCGGCTACAGCCGCCTGAGCTGGTCGGTGCTGGACTGGAACACGCCGTCGATCGGGTTCTACCGCTCGCTCGGCGCCGTCCCGCAGGACGAGTGGACCACCTTCCGCCTCAGCGGGCAGGCACTCGCCGCGCTCGGCGGAGATCAGGCCACGTCGTCGGCGTCCGGGGCGTAGTCCTGCGCCAGCCAGCGCGTCGTCGGCGGGCTGAACAGCAGCACCAGCGCCGGCACCACGATCAGGGCGAGCAGGATGCCGAGCACGACCTGGTGGGAGTCCGTCAGCAGCGACCAGGCCACCGGCAGCAGCAACAGCTGGGCGACGATCGCCACGGCCCGCCCCCACCGCTTGCCCCGCAGCAGCGCGATCCCGGCCGCGAGCACGCCGCCGAACAGGATCCCCAGCCACAGTGCGAGGCCGTAGCCGTTGCCGACCGTCTGGTCGTGCCCGCCCGTGAGGGCCCGGACCACCGAGACCACAGCGAAGCCGATGGCGATCACGCCTTCGAGGACGACGAGACCACCCGCGGCTCGAACGGTCGACGGAACGGTGCTGCGTGGCGACTCGGTGGACACCCGGCCAGCGTAGTGGACCCGTACGAGACCACTTAGGCTGATGCTCCGTGCGCGCACTGCTGATCGTGAACCCCAACGCGACGACCACCACTCCGGCCGGTCGCGACCGGCTGGCCCGTGCGCTCGCCGACCGGGTCTCCCTCACCGTCGCCCACACCACCCATCGGGGGCACGCCGCCGAACTGGCCCGCTCGGCGCACGCCGACGGGATGGACGTCGTCGTCGCGCACGGCGGCGACGGCACCGTCAACGAGATCGTCAACGGCCTGCTCGGCACCCCGTCGGAACGGGTGGCCGACCCCACTCTCCCCCTGCTCGCGGTGGTCCCCGGCGGCTCGGCCAATGTCTTCGCCCGGTCGCTGGGCGTGGACGCCGATCCGGTGACGGCGACCGAGCAGTTGCTCGACCTGCTGGCCCAGCGCACCACCCGCCGGATCGGCCTCGGCCACTGCGACGGCCGGTGGTTCGTCTTCAATGCGGGACTCGGGCTCGACGCGCAGGTGTGCGAGGCCATCGACCTGAGCCGGCTGGGCGGGCGGAAGGTCACCACCGCGCGTTACGTCGCGCATTCGATCACGCAGTTCTTCAAGTCGAAGGGCGCCGAACCCGCGCTGACGTTGACGCTGCCCGGCCGGCCACCGATCCCGGGCGTGTACTACGCGTTCGTCTCCAATTCCAGCCCGTGGACCTACCTCGACAAGCGCCCGGTGCATACCAACCCGGGCACCTCGTTCGAGACCGGGCTCGGAGTCTTCGCGATGACGACGACGGCGGTGTTCGCGAGCCTGCGGGTGGTCCGCCAGCTGCTCGCGCGGCGCGGCGATCCGAACTCCCGTCGCCTGGTGCGCGTCGACGACGTCGCGCGGGTGCAGGCGGTGTCGTCCCGGCCGATCGGCCTGCAGGTCGACGGCGACTACCTGGGCCTTCGCACCGAAGTGGAGTTCGTGTCGGTGCCCGCCGTGCTCGACGTCGTGGCCCCGTGTCCCGGGCGCGCCGACGCCCGTACGTGATCCGGGTTACATTTTCGTTTCCCGAGGTGTACAAAGGAAGTTCGAACCCAAATACCCGGGACACCGTCGGCGTGAGCTTCCCCACGGTCGTGACGTTTTCTATTGACTTCACGCTGGTTCGTGAAAGCATTCACAAGTAACCGCGCGGAAACACTTGCCGACGCGCACATGAACTTGCCACCACGATCAGCCGGTGCGACGAGCACTATCGAAGGAGAGTAGAAGCATGGACTGGCGCCACAAGGCCATCTGCCGCGACGAGGATCCCGAGCTGTTCTTCCCCGTCGGCAACAGCGGTCCGGCCCTCGCGCAGATCGCCGACGCCAAGCTCGTGTGCAACCGCTGCCCCGTCACCGCCGAGTGCCTCTCGTGGGCCCTCGAGTCCGGCCAGGACGCGGGCGTCTGGGGCGGCATGAGCGAGGACGAGCGTCGCGCCCTCAAGCGCCGCAACGCCCGTACCCGGGCACGCACCGCGGTCTGACGCGACCTACGCCACAGAGCTCCGGGAAGGCCCGGCACCGTTTCGGTGCCGGGCCTTCCCGCGTCCGGAGGCCGCGCTCCCCCGTCCCGGCAGGGACACGGCGACACCGTCCCGGCAGGGACACGGCGACACCGTCCCGGCAGGGACACGGCGACACCGTCCCGGCAGGGACACGGCGACACCGTCCCGGCAGGGACACGGCGAGACCGTCTCAGCCGAGTGTCACCCGGCCCAGCGGAACCCGCAGCCGCGCGTCGGTGCCGGTCGGCGCAGCCCGTTCGAGCCGCAACGTCCCGCCGAGTTCCGCGGCGACGAGCGTGCGCACGATCTGCAGGCCCAGGCGGTCCGAGCTGCCGAGGTCGAACCCCTCCGGCAGACCCTTGCCCTCGTCGTGGACCACCACGTCGAGCCAGCGGGCCGACCGCTCGGCGCGCAGCGTCACGGTGCCGGAGGCACCCGGGTCGAAGGCGTGTTCCACGGAGTTCTGCACGAGTTCGGTGAGCACCATCACCAGCGGTGTCGCCCGCTCGGCGGGGAAGACCCCGAGGCTGCCCTCCCGGCGCACCCGGACCTGGCTGCCCACGGCCGCGACGTCGACGACGATGGGGATCAGCCGGTCGACGACGTCGTCGAGATCGACCTCCTCGTCCACCGACATCGACAGCGCTTCGTGCACGAGCGCGATCGACGTCACCCGGCGTACCGCCTCGGCGAGGGCCTGCCGGGCCTCGGTGTTGCCGGTGCGCCGTGCTTGCAGCCGCAGCAGGGCCGCGACCGTCTGCAGGTTGTTCTTCACCCGGTGGTGGATCTCCCGGATGGTGGCGTCCTTGCTCAGCAACGCCCGGTCGCGCCGCTTGACCTCGGTGACGTCGCGGATGACCACCGCAGCGCCCTCGAGCCGGCCGCCGGGCGCGAGCACCAGCGCGCGCAGCAGCACGGTGGCGCCGCGGGCCTCGATCTCCATGGGCCGTCCCAGCTTGCCGTGCACCGCTCCGCGCAGATAGGTCTCGACGTCCTCGCTCTCGAACGGATCGGTCACCAGCGCGCGCGTCGTCTCGATCAGGTTCTGGCCGAGCAGGTCGGAGTTCAGGCCCATCCGGTGGTAGGCGGACAGGGCGTTCGGGCTCGCGTACACCACCCGGCCGGACCGGTCGAGGCGGATGAAGCCGTCCCCGGCCCGCGGACTGGACTTGGTGTCGGATCGGGATTCCGGATTCGGGAAGGTGCCTTCGCAGATCATCGTGAACAAGGCGTCGGCGCATTCGAGGTAGGCGGTCTCGAGGGCGCTCTTGGTGCGCCGCGCCACGGTCGCCGCGTCGCGGCTCAGGACCGCGATGACCTGCCCGTCCCAGCGGACCGGCACGGCCTGACGGCGCAGGGGCGCGACGTGGCTGGGCCGTGAGTCCGCGGAGACGACCACTCCGGTCTCGAGGGCCCGCAGCACGTGTGGGTGCTCCCGTTCGGAGACCACCGAACCCACCATGTCCTCGGGCAGCACGGTCGAGGCGGTGGTGGGCCGGCACTGCGCCACGCACACCACCCCACCCGGCTCCGCGCTCACCCACAACAGGACGTCCGCGAAGGACAGGTCCGCGAGCAACTGCCATTCGCCGACGACCCGCTGGAGGTGATCGACCGCACCGCCCGGCAGGTCGGTGTGCTCGGCGAGGAGGGCACTGAGGGTGGACACGGGTGGCACGTGCGGACTCAGGAGATGACCGCGATGAGATCGCCCTGCTGGACGACGTCGCCGACGACCACGTCCAGCGATGTCACGGTGCCCGACGTCTCGGCGAGCACCGGGATCTCCATCTTCATGGACTCCAGGATGACCAGTGTGTCGCCTTCGGCGACGACGTCCCCCTCCTGCACGACCACCTCGAACACGGTGGAGACCATCTCGGCGCGCACGTCCTCGGCCATCGGGCACCTCATTCCACGAAGAAGACGGTGGCCCTGCTTTCAGGGCCACCGGACCACACGTGAAACACTGTAATGAACCAGAAAGGAGATCGGACCATGGGTAAGCGAGGCCGCAAGAAGCGCAGCCGCAAGGGCAACGCCGCCAACCACGGCAAGCGTCCCAACGCCTGAGGCGCGCGCACACGCGTGAGGGGGCCGGAAGCAGCTGCTTCCGGCCCCCTCACTCGTTGGTGGCTCAATCCCGGACGTCGGTGCGGGTCGTCACGACGACGGTCCGCCGGATCTCTATCAGCAGCCGCTCCCGGAGGCCCTCCGGAGCGTGCTCGCCGCCGCATTTGCGGCTCAGCAGGGACTTGAGCTGGGACTCGAGCCCGTACGCCTCGAGGCAGGACCCGCAGTCGTCGAGATGGCGCTGCAGGCGCTCACGCGACCGATCGTCGCACTCGCTGTCGAGCAGCAGGTAGACGTCCGCGATCACCGCGGAACAGTCGAGCTGATCGAAGTCGGCCGACTCGCTCACCTCGAGACCTCCTTCTTGTCCGCACCGTCTCCGACGGCCGCGTCGACGGCTCCGCTCCGGTTGAATCCCCGCTCCCGCGCGACATCGGCCAGCAGGCCGCGCAACTGCTTGCGGCCGCGGTGCAGCCGCGACATCACCGTGCCGATGGGGGTGCCCATGATCTCCGCGATCTCCTTGTACGGGAAGCCCTCGACGTCGGCGTAGTACACCGCCATCCGGAACTCCTCGGGCAGCTCCTGCAGCGCAGCCTTGACGTCGTCGTCGGGAAGCGCGTCGAGCGCCTCGACCTCGGCCGACCGCAGACCGGTGGAGCTGTGCTCGGCGGTCGCCGCGAGCTGCCAGTCGGTGATCTCCTCCGTCGGGTACTGCGCGGGCTGGCGCTGCTTCTTGCGGTAGGAGTTGATGTAGGTGTTCGTCAGGATGCGGTACAACCACGCCTTGAGGTTGGTGCCCTCCTTGAACGAGGAGAAGGCGGAGAACGCCTTGATATACGTCTCCTGAACCAGATCCTCCGCGTCCGCAGGGTTGCGGGTCATCCGCAGGGCCGCGCCGTAGAGCTGATCGAGCAGGGGCAGTGCATCCCGCTCGAACCGTTCGGCCAGTTCCGCACCAGACTCCTCGACCACACCGATCCCTTCACTTGCCGTATCCGTGAAGGCTACCGGTCGGGGCGGGCACAGCACAGGCACGCGGTACTCCCTCGCTCTCGGTCACCGGCCGCGCCCGATCGGGGCGGCCACCCGGAATCAACACGACAGCTCCGGCCCTTGTTCCCTACATTGGCGCGCATGGCCTCGACCTCCACTCCCGCGACGAAGCTGCTGCTGCGCGAGAACGTCACCCACCGCGTCCACGAGTACCCGCACGACCCGCGGGCCGGCTCCTTCGGCTCCGAGGCCGTCGAGATGCTCGGGCAGCGGCTCGGGGTGGTCCCCGCGCAGATCTTCAAGACCCTGGTGATCAAGCTCTCCGACGGCAAGCTCGCGGTGGCCGTGATCCCGGTCCCGGCGACCCTTTCGCTCAAGGCGGCGGCGGCCGCCCTCGGTGGCGGTAAGGCGGTCATGGCCGAGCGCAGCGACGCCGAGCGCGCCACCGGCTACGTCCTCGGGGGGATTTCACCGCTGGGCCAGCGCAGCCGGCTGCGCACCGCCGTCGACGCCTCCGCGCAACAGTGGGATCGGGTCCTGTGCAGCGCGGGACGCCGCGGCCTCGAGATCGAACTCGCGCCGGCGGACCTGGTGCGGCTCGCGGGCGCGGTGGTGGCGCCGATCACCACCGGGGCCTGATTCGGCGCCGGGCGTCAGAGCAGGGTGAGCTGCTCGGCGGCGGGCGAGGCCGGGGCGAGCAGTCCGAGACCGTGGTTGCGGACGCTGCCGACCACGGCCGACACACGCCGGATCGTGATCGAGGCCACCGCCTCGCGGCTCGACTTCGGATCGGACCACTGCGACCACAGCCCGGCCGTGCAGAGGCGCGAGCCGTCCCGCGGGGACATGCAGTACGGATCCGCCCGGCCCTGCCAGCCTTGCCGGCAGGGCCGGCCCTGCCGTCGGCCGACGACGGGTCGTGCTGCCACTCGTACCAGCCGTCCGTCGGCACCAGGCACCGCCGGTGCCGCACCGGCCGCGCGAAAGCGGGCTCGAGCTCGGCCGATTCGGAGCGGGCGTTGAAAAGCGTTGCGCTCCGGTCGATCTCGGCGGCGAACGACGGGACGGTCCCCCAGCGCATCCGCCGGATCCGCCGTCACCGCATGCCGGCCGCACACGGCTTCGAAGTGTGGCAGGTGTGGCCCTCGCGCGCGGATGGGCGAAGATGGACGGGTGAATCCGTGGAGTGCGCCCCGAGCCGAGTCACCCGTCGACAGTTCCGTCACGCTGCCCGGGTCCAAGTCGATCACCAACCGCGCCCTGATCCTCGCCGCCCTCGCGGACGGCCCGTCGACCGTGACCGGCGCGCTGCGCAGCCGCGACACCGACCTGATGATCGGCGCCCTGCGCGGACTCGGCGCGACGATCGACGAACGCGACGACGGCACCACCCTGCACGTCACCCCCGGCCGGCTGCACGGCGCCCGGGTGGACTGCGGCCTGGCCGGCACGGTGATGCGATTCGTGCCGCCCGTCGCGGCACTGGCCGACGGCGACGTCTTCTTCGACGGCGACGAGCAGGCGCGCACGCGGCCGATGGGCACGGTCCTCGAGGCCCTGCGCTCGCTCGGCGCCGACGTCGACGGCGACACCCTGCCCTTCACCGTGCACGGGCGCGGCCGCCTGCGCGGCGGTGTCGTCACCATCGACGCGTCCGGCTCGTCGCAGTTCGTCTCGGGGCTGCTGCTGTCCGCCGCGGCGTTCGATGAGGGCGTCACGGTCCGGCACGCCGGGGCGGCCGTGCCGTCCATGCCGCACATCGACATGACCGTCGACATGCTGCGCGAGTCCGCGGTGACGGTGGACACCACCGTGCCCGACACCTGGCGGGTCGCGCCGGGCCCGATCCGCGCGGTGGACCGCGTGGTCGAGCCGGATCTGTCCAATGCGACCCCGTTCCTGGCGGCCGCGGCCGTCACGGGCGGCACGGTGTCGGTGCCGCGGTGGCCGCAGCGCACCACCCAGGCCGGCGACGCGATCCGCGGCATCCTCCAGCAGATGGGCGCCGACGTCGCCCTGTCCGGCGGCACGCTCACCGTGCGCGGCCCGGAGCGCCTGCGCGGCCTCGACATCGACCTGCACGACGTGGGTGAGCTCGCCCCCACCGTCGCAGCGCTCGCGGCGCTGGCGACGACCCCGTCCACGCTGCGGGGCATCGCGCACCTGCGCGGGCACGAGACGGACCGCCTGGCCGCCCTGGCCACGGAGCTCGGCAAGCTCGGCGGCGCCGCGACCGAGACCGCCGACGGCCTGCACATCGTGCCCGCGCCGCTGCACGGCGGGCGCTGGCATTCGTACGCGGATCACCGGATGGCCACGGCGGGCGCGATCGTGGGCCTCGTGGTCGACGGCGTCGAGGTCGAGGACATCGGCACGACCGCCAAGACCCTGCCGAACTTCCCCGAGCTGTGGGCCGGGATGCTGACGGGAGCACGCTCCTGAGCCGGCGCACCTACGACGAGTCCGATGTCCGGATCCGTCCGGGCAAGGGCTCGCGTCCGCGCACGAAGGACCGGCCGGCTCATCTCGACGCCGCCGAGGCGATGGTGGTCTCGGTCGACCGCGGTCGGTGGGGCTGCGTGCTGGGCGGCGATCCGGCACGGCCGGTGGTGGCGATGCGGGCCCGTGAGCTCGGCCGCACCCCCGTCGTGGTCGGCGACCGGGTCGCCGTGGTCGGGGACCTGTCGGGACGGCCCGACACCCTGGCGCGGATCGTGCGGGTAGAGGAGCGCACCACGGTGCTGCGCCGCACCGCCGACGACACCGACCCGTTCGAGCGGATCGTCGTGGCCAACGCGGAGCAACTGCTGATCGTCGTCGCGCTGGCCGATCCGCCGCCGCGGACCGGGCTGGTCGAACGGTCCATGGTCGCCGCGTACGCGGGCGGTCTCGACCCGGTGCTGTGCCTGACCAAGAGCGATCTCGCCGATCCGGCCGAGTTCACCGCGCAGTTCGCCGACCTGGACGTCCGCGTGATGCTGGCCGGACAGGATCGGGACCTGACGGAACTCCGGGAGATGCTCACCGGCAAGGTGACGGCCCTGATCGGCCACTCCGGCGTCGGGAAGTCGACCCTGGTCAACAGACTCGTCCCGGATGCCGACCGGGCCATCGGGGCGGTCTCGGGCGTCGGGAAGGGCCGGCACACCTCCACGCAGTCGGTGGCGTTGCCGCTGCCGGGCGGTGGTTGGGTGATCGACACGCCCGGTATCAGGTCGTTCGGACTCGCGCACATCGGCGCCGACAACGTGATCGCCGCCTTCTCGGATCTTGCCGAGGCGGTGGAGGCCTGCCCCCGCGGCTGCACCCACCTGGGCCCGCCTGCGGATCCCGAGTGCGCGCTCGACGAACTCGAGGGCAAGTCCCGGCGCCGCGCGATGGCGGTGCGGGCTCTGTTGACCGCGATCGCCGCGAACGAGACCTGGTGACCGAGAGCCGGTGATACGGGCCCGCGACGCCGAGCGCCCGGCGTCACGGGGACGCCGGGCGCTCGATGCGGGCTCGGGATCAGCGCATGCCCAGGAGGCGGCGCACGCCGCGGACCCGGCGGTTCTCGCGGATCGCGGTCGCCAGACCGCGTCGCCGGCCGGTCGCGGGGTCCACCACGGCGGTGCCGCCGAAGCCGCGTTCGGACGCGGTTTCGGGTGCGGCGTCCGGGGTGTCGGCGAGGTACTTGTTCGGCAGCGACAGCTTGGCGATGGTGCGCCACGACTTGAAGTACTGCACCGCGAGGGGGCCGGTGGTGTACGGCAGGTCGTACTTGTCGCACAGCTGCCGGACCTTCACCGCGATCTCGGCGTACCGGTTGGACGGCAGGTCCGGGAACAGGTGGTGCTCGATCTGGTAGCTCAGGTTGCCGGTCATGAAGTCCATGACGGGGCCGCCGGAGATGTTGGCGCTGCCGAGCATCTGCCGCAGGTACCACTGCGCCTGCGACTCGTTGTCGACGTCGGCCTTGGTGAACTTCTCGGCGCCGTCGGGGAAGTGCCCGCAGAAGATGACCGCGTTGGTCCACAGGTTCCGGATGACGTTCGCCGTCATGTTCGCGGTCAGCGTGGACTTCCAGGCCTTGCCCGTCAGCGCCGGGTAGACCACGTAGTCCTTGACGATCTGGCGACCGATCTTGTCCCCGACCTCGCGCAGCTTGCGCTTGGTCTCGGCGCGGTCGTCGCGGCCCTTGGCCACCTTGCCGAGCTCGAGATGCTGGACCGCGACGCCGTACTGGAACAGCAGGGCGAGCAGCGCGTTGTAGACGATGTTGCCGTAGTTGAACGGCGACCAGCGCTGGTCCCGCGTGACCCGCAGCAGGCCGTATCCCACGTCGTCGTCCATGCCGAGGATGTTGGTGTACTTGTGGTGCAGGTAGTTGTGGGTCTGCTTCCAGTGCGCGGACGGGTCGGCGTTGTCCCACTCCCAGCTGGCGGAGTGGACCTCGGGATCGTTCATCCAGTCCCACTGCCCGTGCATCACGTTGTGCCCGAGCTCCATGTTCTCGATGATCTTCGAGACGCCGAGCAGGCCCGCACCGAGCAGCCACAGCGGACGCCGGCGGCTGCCGAACAGCGCCGCGCGCCCGCCGAGTTCCAGGCCGCGCTGCAGCCGGATCGTGTTGCGGATGTAGCGGGCGTCGCGTTCGCCGCGGGAGTCCTCGATGTCTCGCCGGATGGCGTCGAGTTCTCGGCCGAGGGCCTCGACGTCCGCCTCCGTGAGGTGCGCGTACTCCTTGATGTCCGAAATGGCCATGCGCCTACCGTACCGTAGGTTACGAGTCCGTAGGTTACGGAGATGTAGCTTGTGCGGCAGATCACTTCCGCCGGGCGGCGCGTTTGGCGGCGCGCAATGTCTGCAGCGCGGTCGCCAGCCCCTCGCGACGCTCCCCCACCGACCGCACCCGCGGCAGATCGGGACGCCGGAACTTGCGCTCGGAGGAGGTCTCCGGGGCGTCGTCCGACGTCGCCCGCAACCACGCGTCCGGCAACGCCAGCTTGTGGATCGTGCGCAGCGCCAGCAGGTACTGCTTGCCGAGCGGACCGCTCGTGTACGGCAGGTCGTACTTCGCACACAGCGTGCGCACCCGCTCCGCGATCTCCGGGTAGCGGTTGCTGGGCAGGTCCGGGAACAGGTGGTGCTCGATCTGGTAGCTCAGGTTGCCGGTCATGAAGGCCATCACCGGACCGGCATCGATGTTGGCGCTACCGAGCAGCTGCCGCAGGTACCACTGGCCCTGCGTCTCGTTCTCGTACTGCGCCACGGTGAACTTCTCGGCGCCGTCGGGGAAGTGACCGCAGAAGATCACCACGTACGCCCACAGGTTCCGCACCAGGTTGGCCGTGAGGTTCGCGGTGATCGTGCTGCGCCACGCCCGGCCCGTCATGGCCGGGAACAGCACCAGGTCCTTGCCCAGCTGCCGCGCGATCTTCCGGGCAAAGTCCTTGGTGGGCTGGGAGTTCCGCTGCCCCGGCGGCACACCGCACGCCTTCTTCTCGGCTCCGAGGTCGTGCAGGGCGATGCCCCACTCGAAGGTGGCCGCCAAGATCAGGTTGGCCACGGGCTGCAGCAGGTTGATCGGCCGCCACTTCTCGTCGCGCGTCATCCGCAGGATGCCGAATCCCACGTCGTCGTCCATGCCGACGATGTTCGTATAGGTGTGGTGCGCGTAGTTGTGGGCGCGCTTCCAGTGCTGCGACGGACCCGTCTGGTCCCACTCCCACGACGTCGAGTGGATCTCCGGGTCGTTCATCCAGTCCCACTGCCCGTGCATCACGTTGTGCCCGAGCTCCATGTTCTCGATGATCTTCGACAGGGAGAGCAAGCCCGTGCCGAGCAGCCACAGCGGACGCCGGCGGCTGCCGAACAGCGCCGCCCGGCCGCCGATCTCGAGCACGCGTTGCAGCCGGATCGTGTTGCGGATGTAGCGGGCGTCGCGCAGCCCCCGGGTGTCCTCGATGTCGCGACGGATCGCGTCGAACTCGCGGCCGAGTTCCTCGATGTCCGCGTCGGTGAGGTGCGCGAACTCGGTGATGTCGGTGATTGCCACCGGGGTCCTTCCCCCTGGTCCGGGTCGGTAGTGCGTCAGGCGCCGAGCGTGCAGTCTCCGGCAGCCGCGGAGATGCAGGTCTGAACCCGCTCCCCCTCGGCGTGTTCCTTGCCGGACCGGAGATCGACGACGTGCCCCTTCTCCAAGGGCACCACACAAGTCTGACAGATTCCCATCCGGCAGCCGAACGGCATCAGGGCGCCGGCGCTCTCACCCGCCTCGAGCAGGGTCGTCGCACCGTCGACGGTGACGGTCTTGCCCGACTTGGCGAAGGTCACCGTGCCGCCGGCGCCGGAGGTGTCCGCCCGGGTGACGGCGAAGCGTTCCAGATGGAGCCGCTCCGGCAGGCCCGCGGCATCCCAGAACCGCTCCATGTCGTCGAGCATCGCCTGCGGGCCACACGCCCACACCTGGCGCTCCCGCCAGTCCGGGCACACCGTGTCCAGCTCGGCGAGGGTGAACTTGCCCTGCTCCCGCGTCAGCCGCACGTACGGGCGGTACTGCTCGTGGTCCGCACCGAAGCGGGCGATCTCGTCGGCGAACATCACCTCGGGGGCGGTGGGCGCCGAGTGCACGTGCACGACGTCGGGCAGCTCGGCATGCGCCTGCAGCGACCGGCGGTCGAGGGTGCGCAGCATCGACATGATCGGGGTGATGCCGCTGCCCGCGGTGAGGAAGAGGATCTTCGGCGGCGGGGGGTCGGACAGGACGAACTCGCCCTTGGGCGCGGCGAGCCGCACGATCGTGCCCGCGGGCACGCCGCTCACGAGGTGACTCGACAGGAAACCGTCGGTCATGGCCTTGACGGTGATCGAGATGAGCTTGCGGTCCCAGGTGGGCGACGAGGTCAGCGAGTACGAACGCCAGTGCCAGCGGCCGTCGACGTGCAGCCCGATGCCGATGTACTGGCCCGGCGCGTACCCGAAGTCGAAGCCCCAGCCGGGCTTGATGACGAGCGTCGCGGAGTCGGCGGTCTCGCGGCGGACCTCGACGATGCGGCCGCGCAGCTCGCGCGCCGACCACAGCGGGTTGGCGAGGTGCAGGTAGTCGTCGGGCAGGAGCGGTGTCGTCAACCGCGCGGCCGCGCCGCGCAGGAGATTCGACACGGATCGGTCCCTCGTCGCGACATGCGCCGCCGGCCGCTCGATCCAGTCCTTCAGACCCATCCGATCACTTCTCCTCGTCCAGGGGCTACGCCTCCGTAGGTTACCAGCTCCCTACGGAGGCGTAGGTTGCGGCGAGACAGCCGTCACACTCGGGGCCGGGAGCAGCTCAGAGCAACTCGAGCAGGAACTGCAGTTCCTGGGCGGCGTACCAGGCGAGTTCGTGGTCCTCGGCGTCGCCCAGCACGAACTCCGCCTCCTCGTCGCCGAGGTCGGCCGCGTCCACGACCGGGAGGGCACGGGCGATGTCCGGCTCCGCGGCGGCGAGGTCCACGTGCACCGACGCGACCGCGGACAGCGGCACCGGTCCGGGCAGCCGGACCACCGCATCGTCGAGATCCGGGCGCAAAGTCACCCCGTCGACGTCCGCGGCCACGACCACCCGGCGCAGGCCGAACTCGGGAGCCGGGTCGTCGTCGGCCCGGCCGGCGAGCAACCGCAACGAGGCGCGGGCCGCCTCGGCCATCGCGACCTCGGCGAGTTCCTCGTCGTCGCCGGAGGTGTACGCCTCGCGCAACGCGGGGGTGACCGCGAACGCGGTGCGGCTCACCGCCTCGAACTCGCCGTCGGCGACCAACCGCTTCAACGTCTCGATCGTGGCCGGCACGTACACCCGTGTCACAACTCACCTACTGGCATCCAACAACTCCTCGAGCGACTCGTGCAGCAGCGACGTCAGCACCTCCACATCGGGCATCGCGTCGCGGTCCGCATTCAGACCGTAGTAGACGTTGCCGTCGTACGACGTCAACGCGACGCTCAGTGCCTGGTTCTTCAGGAGGGGCGAGATCGGGTACATCTCGAGCACCCGCGCCCCGGCGAGGTAGAGGGGATGCTGCGGACCCGGTGCGTTCGTGATCATCAGGTTGAACATGCGCTGGGAGAAACCACTCGCGACACGCGCCCCGACCGCGTGCATGGTCGCGGGCGCGAACCCGGACAGCCGCATCATCGACCGCGCCGGCACCCGCCGGCCCTGCCGCGAGTAGGCCTCCCCGGCGTGCGAGATGTGGGACAGGCGGACGACCGCGTTCGGTTCACCGACCGGAAGGTCCACCAGGAAGGTCGAGACCTCCCCGCGCGGCCCCGCCGCGGACACGTCCCCACCCTCGTCGGGCGCATCCGGGTCCTGCGTGTACACCGACATCGGCACCATCGCCCGCACCACCGTCGCCTCCGTCAGCGGCTCCCCGCGTGAGAGCAGCCAGTACCGCAGCGCCCCCGCGATCACCGCCAGCACGACGTCGTTGATGGTGCAGCCGTAGCGGGCCCGGATCTTCCGGTACAGCTCGAGATCGGCCTTGACCACCGCGAACCGGCGGTTGCGCGAGATCGAGGCATTCAGCGGGCTGCCGGGCGCGGACTGGGCGGCGGTGCGCGCCAACCGGCCCACGACATCCAGCGCCTCGCCGGCGGTGGCGGCCAGATCGCCGACGGCCGCCCGCAACCCCGACACGGCCTCGCCGGGGCGGGCCACCAGCTCCGCGAGCGCGCCGAACACCAGCGCCGAGTCGCTCGGCTCCGGTTCCGGCATCCACAGCTCCTCCGGATCCACCCGGGGAGTCTCGGTGGGCTCGAAGAGCACCTGCCCGATCTCGAGTGCCTCCTCGCCGTCCACCAGGGCCGAGTGGGTCTTGGTGAACAGGGCGCACCGGTCGCCGGCCAGGCCCTCGACGAGATACATCTCCCACAGCGGGCGCGAACGGTCGAGAGGACGGGAGATCAGCCGGGCCAACAGGTCGTGCAGCTGCGCTTCGGAGCCGGGCCGCGGCAATGCCGAGCGCCGCACGTGGTAGGTGATGTCGAAGTCGCGGTCGTCGACCCACACGGGCCGCGCCAGGCCGAGCGCGACCTCGCGGGCCTTCTGCCGGTACCGCGGCACCGCCGCGAGACGTCGCTCCACCAGCCGCAGCACGTCCTCGTAGTCGAGCCCACCGCGCGGCTGCTCCAGGATGGCGAGCGAGCCGATGTGCATCGGCGTATTGCTCGTCTCCAGAAAGTAGAACGACGCGTCCTGAGCCGACATCCGGTTGGTCATCGCCCGACATCCCCCTCGTCCCGCGGCGCCCCGGCCCGCGACGACTCGCCGAGGCCGAACAGCACCGTCAATTCCGCCACCACCTCGGCGGCATCGGCATGATGCACGCCGACCATCCCCGCCGCGACCGCGCCGTCCACGTTCACCCGCAGGTCGTCGACGAACACGCACGCCGACGGTTCGAGCCCGAGACGCCGGGCCACCAGCAGGTAGCTGCGCGGGTCCGGTTTGGCGGTGCCCACGTCTCCGGACAGCACCACCTCGTCCACCAGCCGGCCGCGCCCGAGATCGCGCAGCGGGCCGGCCGCGGGACCACCCGGATCGTTGCTGAGGATCGCGGTGCGCACGCCGCGCCGGCGCACCTCGGCGAGCACCCCACCGAGCGCGGCCGCGTCCGTGCCGGGGCCCGCGAGCACCCCACCGAAATCGAGCACCAGTCCACGCATCGCCTCACCCTAGTTCGCGAGCACCGGTTCGGCGATGCAACAGCCCGAACGACGCGGCGACACCGGACCCGCCATGCTCGCGCCTCCTCGGCGCGGATGTGGCACCATGACCGGCGACTCCGTCCTCTCCCGGGGTCCGCACACCGGGCGTCGGCCGTTCCGCGCCGACGTCGCCCCCCTGGATCCGGGAGAACCGATGACATCTCCGCACGGCGACGCCCACTACGTCCGGCGCATCGTTCCGTTCGAGCCGCCGGTGCAGCGCTGTTGCCCGGCCGGACCGCATCGCCGGCACGCGCGGCGCCGCCTCACCCCGCACGACGGCCGCTCGGTGCGCGCCTCGGCGCCGCCGGCCGGCCGGCCGCTGCCGGAGGTGGATCCGGCGGCGCGACGGTTCGCCGACCTCGCGGCCCGGTTGATCCTCGAGGTGGCCGACCGGCGCCGCCCGGAGACCCAACTCGCCGCGGTGCTGCATTCGTCGCTGCACGCGACCGTCGCCGCCGTGGCGAAGTCGGGCGACACGGGGACCGCGGTGCTCCTGCGGACCCGGCTGCGCGCGGTCGACGCCGACACCGCCGAGTTGTTCGGCTCCTACGGCCGCGGCCACCGCGTGTTCGCGCTGGCCGGCCGGGTCTCGCGCCATCCCACGACACGCCGGACGCCACACGGCTGGCTGATCACCACCGTGTGGCTGGGCTGACCGGACGACGCGGCCGGGCCGGCGCTCCGGCCGGGTCGTCAGCGGCGGCGCTGCGCCTTGGTCTGCTTGCGTGCCGCCTCCCGGCGCTGCCGGCGGGTGCCCGTCGTCCCGGGCGCGGACGCGGCCGGCGACGATGTCGCGGGGCTGCGCCGCACCTGGGCACTGCCGTCCTCGGCCGGCCCGGTGTAGGTGAGGTTGCGCTCCTCGTCCTCGTCGAGCCCCTTCGCGCGCAGCGCGGCCGGAGCGGGCGCGGGAGCAGGAGGTGCCGGGGCGGGAGCAGGCTTCGCCAGGGTGGGGGCGGCCTGCGCCGTGACGGCCGCGGACGCGGCGGTGACGCTGACGCCCGGGGCCGGCTGCGGCTGCGCCGCCTCGACCTGCAGGTTGAACAGGAATCCGACGGACTCCTCCTTCAGGCCCTCGAGCATGCCGATGAACATGTCGTAGCCCTCCCGCTGGTACTCGACGAGCGGGTCGCGCTGCGCCATCGCCCGCAGGCCGATGCCCTCCTTGAGGTAGTCCATCTCGTAGAGGTGCTCGCGCCACTTGCGGTCGAGCACCGACAGCAGGACGCGGCGCTCGAGCTCGCGCATGCCGCCCTCGCCGGCGACGGCGTCGATCTCCGCCTCGCGGCGGGCGTACGCGGCGCGCGCGTCCTCCAGCAGGGCCTCGCGCAGTTCCTCGCGGCTGAGGTCCGCGGGCTCGCCGTTCGTGGAGACGGTGAGTTCCTTGTGGTCGATGCCCACCGGGTAGAGGGTCTTCAGCGCCGTCCACAGCTGCTCGAGGTCCCAGTCCTCGACGTAGCCCTCGGCGGTGGCGCCGTCGACGTACGCGGTGACCACATCCGCGATCATGTGCTCGACCTGGCCCTCGAGGTCCTCCCCGCGGAGGATGCGGCGGCGCTCGTCGTAGATGACGGTGCGCTGCTGGTTCATCACCTCGTCGTACTTCAGGACGTTCTTGCGGATCTCGAAGTTCTGCTGCTCGACCTGCGTCTGCGCGCTCTTGATGGCCTTCGAGACCATCTTCGCCTCGATCGGCACGTCGTCGGGCAGGTTCAGGCGGGTCATGATCGACTCGAGCGCCGCGCCGTTGAAGCGGCGCATCAGCTCGTCGCCGAGCGAGAGGTAGAAGCGCGACTCACCCGGATCGCCCTGCCGGCCGGAACGGCCGCGCAGCTGGTTGTCGATACGGCGGGACTCGTGCCGCTCGGTGCCGAGGACGTACAGGCCGCCCGCCGCCCGGACCTTGTCGGCGTCGGCCTTGACCTCGGCGTTGATCCGCTCGATCACCTCGTCCCAGGCCGCCTCGTACTCCTCGGGCGTGTGGACCGGGTCGAGACCCCGCTTGCGCAGCTCCACGTCGGCCAGGATGTCCGGGTTGCCCCCGAGCACGATGTCGGTACCGCGACCGGCCATGTTGGTGGCGACGGTCACCGCGCCGGACCGGCCGGCCTCGGCGATGATCGTCGCCTCCTGCTCGTGGAACTTGGCGTTGAGCACGTTGTGCGGGATGCCGCGCTTGGTGAACTGCTTGGACAGGTATTCGGAGCGTTCGACGCTGGTGGTGCCGATCAGGACCGGCTGGCCCTTGGCGTGGCGCTCGGCGACGTCGTCGACGACGGCCGCGAACTTCGCCTCCTCCGTCTTGTAGATCAGGTCGCCCTGGTCCGCGCGGACCATCGGCTTGTTCGTCGGGATCGGGATCACGCCGAGCTCGTAGATCTGGTGCAGCTCCGCGGCCTCGGTCTCGGCGGTGCCCGTCATGCCGGAGAGCTTGTCGTAGAGGCGGAAGTAGTTCTGCAGCGTGATCGTGGCGAGCGTCTGGTTCTCCGCCTTGATCTCGACGCCTTCCTTGGCCTCGATGGCCTGGTGCATGCCCTCGTTGTAGCGCCGTCCGACGAGGATGCGGCCGGTGAACTCGTCGACGATGATCACCTCGCCGTTGCGGACGATGTAGTCCTTGTCGCGCTGGTACAGCTCCTTGGCCTTGATGGCGTTGTTGAGGTAGCTCACCAGCGGCGAGTTCGCCGCCTCGTACAGGTTGTCGATGCCGAGCTGGTCCTCGACGAGCTCCACCCCCGCCTCGTGCACGCCGATGGTGCGCTTCTTGATGTCCACCTCGTAGTGGACGTCCTTCTTCAGCAGCGGCGCGATCCGCGCGAACTCGGCGTACCACTTGCTCGACGCGTCGGCCGGGCCCGAGATGATCAGCGGCGTGCGGGCCTCGTCGATGAGGATCGAGTCGACCTCGTCGACGATCGCGAAGTTGTGGCCGCGCTGCACGAGATCGTCGAGCGAGTGCGTCATGTTGTCGCGCAGATAGTCGAAGCCGAACTCGTTGTTGGTGCCGTAGGTGATGTCCGCGGCGTACGCGGCGCGCCGCTCGGCGGGCGGGAGGCCGGACAGGATCACCGCGGTCTCGAGCCCGAGGGACCGGTGCACCCGGCCCATCCACTCGGAGTCGCGCTTGGCGAGGTAGTCGTTGACCGTCACCACGTGCACGCCCTCGTCGGCGATGGCGTTGAGGTAGGCGGGCAGCACACAGGTCAGGGTCTTGCCCTCACCGGTCTTCATCTCGGCGATGTTGCCGAAGTGCAGCGCCGCGCCGCCCATGATCTGAACCGGGTAGTGCTTCTGGCCCAGCACCCGCCACGACGCCTCGCGGGCCGTCGCGAACGCCTCGGGCAGCAGCTCGTCGAGGGTCTCGCCGTCCTGGTAACGCCGGCGGAACTCGTCCGTCTTGGCCCGCAACTGCTCGTCGGTGAGCGTCTCGAACTCGGGTGAGAGGGAATCGACGTGGTCGGCGATGTGCTTGAGCCGCTTGACCATGCGACCTTCACCGACTCGGAGCAGCTTCGACAGCGACAGCACGGGCGTGTTCGTCCTCAATCTCGGGTACAGCACGGGCAACGAAAATCCGGCCGAGGCCTGTATCGACCCCGGCCGGATTCCATGGTAGGCGGTCTTTCAGCGAGGTGACGACGGGCGACCGCTCGGCAGGGTGGCGCGCGAGGCGCCGCCGCTCCGCGGTGCGGTCGTCACACCAGCCGGATCAATCCGTAGTCGAACGCGTGCCGGCGGTAGACGACCGAGGGACTGTCGGTCTCCTTGTCGTGGAACAGGTAGAAGTCGTGCCCCACCAGCTCCATCTCGTACAGCGCGTCGTCGACGGTCATCGGCTCGGCCGTGTGCTCCTTCGTGCGCACGATCCGGCCCGGACCTGTGGGCTCGGGCTCGTGCTGTTCCAGCGAGATCTCCGGTGAGATGCCGAGGGAGTCGTCCTTGGCGAGTTGCGCGGTGGCCTCGGCGACCGAGACGGGGGTCTTCTCCCCGTGGTGCACCTTGCGGCGGTCCTTCGTGCGACGCAACCGCGACTCCAGCTTGTCCGTCACGGACTCGAAGGCGGCGTAGAAACTGTCCGCGGACGCCTCCGCGCGCACCACCGGTCCCTTGGCCCGAGCGGTGATCTCGACTCTCTGACAACTCTTCAGCTGCCGGCGATTGCGCTCGTGCTGCAACTCCACATCGAACAGGAAGATCGTCGGGTCGAAACGTTCGAGCCGAGCGAGCTTCTCGGACACGTAGACCCGGAAGTGATCCGGGACCTCGACGTTGCGCCCCTTGACGACGATGTCGGCGCGGGGACCGTTGGACTCCGCAGTACCGGCTTCGGCCTCTGCAGCGGGAACCTTGGACTTCGAAGGGATCGTCACTCGTACCTCCCGAGTACGGCCGGCGCAGCTCGCGCGCCGGCATGATCGACGAGCGCGAAACGCGCTCCGCCCGACACGACGGTCAGGGGCGTTTTGCGCCCGCTACCTGTGTTTTCGGGTCTGAGGGCGACGGTAGTACGGAACGGCGGGGAGTGCCACCGTTCCGTCGAATTTCACGCCGTGGTCACCTCGTGGCAGGACTGATGTCCCCTTTCTCGCGGACCCACGTCCCGCGGCGCAGGGCCCTCCGGCTCGCTACGCGGCGGCGATCACCAGCACCCCGCACGGGCGATGGCCCGCGGCCCGCAGGACCCGCACCGACTCCGCCGCGGTGGCGCCGGTGGTGACGACGTCGTCGACGAGCAGCACCGCCGCCCCGGGCGGCGGACCCGCCGCCGTCCGGATCCGCACCCGGCCGGCCAGGTTGCGCTGCCGCTGGGCGGCCGACAGCCCCACCGAATCCCGGACGCCGCGCCCGGTGCCGAGGAGGCCGCAGACCTCGAGCCGCCGGTCGTGGCCGGCGGCCACGCGCGCCGCGCGCGTCACCGGGTCGCCGCCGCGTGACCGCGCCGCCCGCGCCCTCGTCGGGGCGGGCACCACGACGACGGGTCCGGCGGGCAGCTCACCCCAGCGCCGCAACCGCGACACGGCGGTCGCCAGCGCGAGGCCGAGCGGGACGGCCAGATCGCGCCGGCCGTGTTCCTTGGCCGCGATCACCGCGCGACGGCGGGCGCCGCGGTACGGCCCCAGCGCCCACACCGGCACGCCGGGATCGACCCGGGGCCGGACCCGTGCAGGCACGTCCGCCAGTTCCCGGGCACAGCGCCGGCACCAGCCGACGCCGGCGAGTCCGCAACCGCCGCACTCGACGGGCAGCACCAGATCCAGCAGCGAGGTCAGCACCGCGCCAGTGTGGCCGCCGGCCCCGACATCCCGCGCCGGACCGTCAGCCCGGCAGGACGGGGACCGCCTGCAGCCCGGTCAGGCCGGGTACCTCGCGCCAGTACCGGTCGCCGGCCGGATCGGCGTTGTTCAGCTGGAACACCGCCCGCGAGTCGGCCACGAACTCCGAGGTCGTCGACGCCTCGACGGCGACCACGGGCGGGGTGAGGTTCCGGCTCGGCAGGGCGTCCATGCGGGAGCCGTCCACCGCGACCTGCACGACGGGCACGTCGGAGGCGGACCGTGCCACCACCACGGTGTCCGGGGTGCTCCAGTCCAGCGACAACGCCGGGCTGCCGAGGCCGATGGCGATCTCCCGCGGCGTCGTGAGCGAGAACTCGCCGTTCGACTTCTGCACGACCACCGCGACGTACACGCGGCCGTCCACGATCATCGCCGCGCGCACGCCGTCGCGGGAAAGCCGCAGATCGCTGATCACGTTGCCCACGGCCCGCACGGAGCCGGCGTCGACGGGGAGGACGGTGACCCGGCCGGTGCCCGGCTCGCGCACCACGCGCACCACGTTCGTGCCGTTGACCACGGCCCACACGGAGTTGTCGTCGAGCGCCCACGTCGGCCGCGTGATCGATTCGCCCTGCAGGGCACGTGCCGCCGTCCCGTCGCGGTAGGGGCCGATCAGCAGCTCGGCGGTGGCTTCGGGGGCGGGACGCCCGGTGTCTGCGACGGCGGCCGCGAGCTCGCCGTCGTGCGACAGCGCGACCGAGCGCAGGTTCGTCGCGGCGCCGAAGGCCCCGGGCACCGGAGTCACCCCGGTCTCGGCGACACTGACCAGCCCGCCGCCCCGCAGGGCGTGGAGGCCGATGGTGGCGCTCGAGGTGGCCAGCGGGTTCATCGACGCCACGTCCGCGGTGGTCCAGCCGTTCGGGAACCGCTCGTCCAGCGGCTGACCGTCCGCGAGCAGCACGTAGGGCCCGGTGATCTCGGCGTTGGCGAGGGTCCAGATCACCTGTGCCGCCAGCATCTCGCGGCTCTCCTTGCCCAGGGGCTTCAACCCCAGGAAGTCGATCCGGACGCCCCCGAGACCGACACCGACCTGGGTCGTGCGGCCGTCGGCCTTGGTGATCGGCCCCCGCACGGACACCCCGGAGCCGAGTTCCGTGCGCACGGCCGGTGCCAGGGCCGCCTTCGGGCCCTCGATGAGCAGGTCGATCAGCTGTGCCGCGGTCTGGTCCTGGGTCGCGGCGATCCAGCGGGGGTCGGGCACGACCGTGCGCCCGGACGGGTCGACGAAGTACAGCGAGCGTCGCTGGTAGCCGTTGAGGAACTGCGGGCGGTCCATGACGACGCCCGGTCCCATCTCGTCGATGCGCCACTCGCCGCCCGTGAGCACGAGCGTGATCCTGGTTTCGAACGGTCCCTCGTCGGCGCGGTAGACCCCGCCCTCCTCCAGGTGCCCGACCCGGTTGGCACGGATGACGTACGTCGCGCGCTCGGCGCTGCGCGACTCCGGCAGCACGTCGACCTTGTCCACGATCGTCGCGCTGGCGGCGTCGTCCCACCCGGCCGACATGTCGGCGGTGAGGAACTGCCGGGCCGCGAGGTGGCGGTTCGCCGGGTCGGTGCTGGCGCGCAGGAAGTCGCGCAGGAGCAGGTCCGGTTCCCGGCCCGGTGCCGGCGGGGGGACCGAGGTGGTGGTGGGCTCACGGGCGATGGTGCCGACCGCCTGCGGCGACGACGAGTCCGGCAGGCTGGCACACCCCGACACGGCGACGGTCAGGCCGAGCATCGCCGTGAGGATCGTCTTCGTGCCCCTCATGTGGCGGCTCCTTCGGGCGGGACCGGCACGTGCGCCGAATCCGCGGCCGTCCCGGCGTCGTCGCCGGTCCCGGCATCCGCCGACTCCGCCTCGGCCGGCGCGGCCGCTCCCGGCAGCGGGCGGCCCTGGACCGCACGGACCGTGCTGGGAACGAGCGGCAGCGGACTGCGGCCGACCTTGCGTCCCCGTTCCCGCGGGAGGGTCAGCCGGAAGCAGGACCCCTGGCCGGGCTCGCCCCACGCCTCGAGCTTGCCGTTGTGGAGGTTGGCGTCCTCGACGCTGATCGCCAGGCCGAGACCGGTTCCGCCGGACCGCCGGACCCGCGACGGGTCCGAGCGCCAGAACCGGTTGAAGACGAGTTTCTCCTCGCCCGGACGCAGGCCGACGCCCTGGTCCCGGACGATGAAGGCGGCGGCGTTGTCGTCGGCGCGCAGGCGCAACAGGATGGGTTTTCCCTCCCCGTGGTCGATGGCGTTGGCGAGCAGGTTCCGCAGGATGCGCTCGACGCGGCGCGGATCCACCTCGGCGGTGACGGGTTCGCCGGGCAGGTCGACGATCAGCTCGGTCCCGCTCTCGCGGGCGAGGTGCCGGACGGTGGAGACCGCGGCACGGGCGCACATCCGCAGGTCGAGCTGCTCGGCCGCGAGCTCGGCGACGCCGGCGTCGTGACGGCTGATCTCGAGCAGATCGCCCAGCAGGCTCTCGAACCGGTCGAGCTCGGTGACGAGCAGCTCCGAGGCCCGCTTCAGGGACGGGTCGAGTTCGTCGCTGCCGTCGTGGATCAGGTCGGCGGCCATCCGCACCGTCGTCAGCGGGGTCCGCAGCTCGTGACTGACGTCCGAGGTGAACCGCTTCTGCAGGTTGCCGAACTCCTCGAGCTGCGTGATCTGCCGCGACAGGCTTTCGGCCATCTCGTTGAAGGACATGGCCAGGCGCGCCATGTCGTCCTCACCGCGCACCGGCATGCGTTCCTTGAGGCGGCCGTCGGCGAACCGGACCGCGATGCGCGACGCCGAGCGGATCGGCAGCACGACCTGGCGCGCGACGATCATCGAGATCGCGGCGAGCAGCACGAGCAGCACGCCGGCGCCGACGAGCAGCGTGCCCCGCACCAGCGACAGCGTGTTCTCCTCGCCCGCCAGCGGGAACACCAGGTACAGCTCGAGGGTGGAGATGTCCGACGCCGTCGGGGTGCCCACGATCAGGGCCGGGCCGGAGTAACCGTCCGGATCCGACACGGTCGCGAACTGGTAGGAGATCTGGCCCTTCTGCACGAAGGCACGCAGGTTCTCGGGGATCTGGTCGGCAGGACCGCTCGACGTCGGGGCGCGCGGTCCGTCGCCCGGCACGATCAGCACCGGGTCGAAGGTGCCCGCGACGCCGGTGTCCTGGCCGGCGTGGCTGCCGCGGTTGGTCAATGCCGCGGCGGCCCCGTCGAGCCGTACCTGCAGCGAACCGGAGTCGTCGGCGCCGGCGAGCTGGCCCTCGACGAGTGCGCGGGAGCGCTCGACCTCCTCGGTGGCGGCGTTGATCTTCACCTCGAGCAGCCGCTCGGTGATCTGGCTGGTGAGCACGACACCGAGGACGAGCATCACGATCAGCGACAGCGACAGGGTCGAGACCACGACCCGGAGCTGCAACGATCGCCGCCACGTGTGGGCGAGCCGGTTGCTCACCGCACGTGACCACCTCAGCAGCGGCAGGGTCCTCCTCGTGATCCGCCGCCGCAGTCGGTACCCACCGATCACGGCGGTCCGGCCTTGTAGCCGACGCCACGCACCGTCAGCACCACCTCGGGATTCTCGGGATCCTTCTCGACCTTCGCGCGCAACCGCTGCACATGGACGTTCACCAGGCGGGTGTCGGCCGCGTGCCGGTAGCCCCAGACCTGCTCGAGCAGCACCTCACGGGTGAACACCTGCCGCGGCTTGCGCGCGAGCGCCACCAGCAGATCGAACTCGAGCGGCGTGAGAGAGATCAGTTCGTCCCCGCGGCTGACCTTGTGGGCGGGAACGTCGATGGCGATGTCGCCGATGGAGAGCACCTCGGCCGGTTCCTGCTCGGTGCGACGCAGCCGCGCCCGGACCCGGGCCACGAGTTCCTTGGGCTTGAACGGCTTGACGATGTAGTCGTCGGCGCCGGATTCGAGCCCGAGCACCACGTCCACGGTGTCCGACTTGGCGGTGAGCATCACGATGGGCACGCCCGAGTCGGCCCGCAGCACCCGGCACACGTCGATGCCGTTCATGCCCGGGAGCATGAGGTCGAGCAGGACGAGGTCGGGCCGGATCTCCCGGACCGCGTTCAGCGCCTGCGAACCGTCACCCACCACGTACGGCTCGAATCCCTCGCCCCGCAGGACGATCGTGAGCATCTCGGCGAGCGCGGTGTCGTCGTCGACAACCAGAATCCTCGGCTTCATGGCTTCTATCGTGTCACTCCTCGACCGTGGTGAAGCTGATTTGAGATCTCGGCGGCGAGTTGTCGCGGATCGGCGTCGGGTCCGGCAACCCGCCACGGCGACATCCACTGTCGGCGTGCGAGGTCGTCGTACACCTGCCCGGTCCGGGCCTGCAGACCCGAGTCCCGTTCGTACGCGTCCCGATCGCGGGCCGTGTCGGCAGCGGCGCGACTGCGGGCCCGCTGCGCAGCCAGTTCCACGGGTACCCGCAGCAGCAGCTGCAGATCCGGTACAGGCAGCGCGAACCGATCGAACTCGAGCTCGCGGACCCATTCCACCGACGGCCCCGAGCCGTCCTCGTGGTGCCGCGCGGCGGTGTAGGCGGCGTTGGACGCGACATACCGGTCGAGCAGCACGATGTCGTTGCCCGCCAGGAGCTTCCGCAACTCGTCGGCGGCGTCGCGCCGATCGAGGGCCCACAGCAGGGCCATCGCCTCGATGCTCGAGGCCGCGTCACCGTGCCGGCCCCGCAGGGCCTCGGCACCGAGGTCGGCGTGCACCGACACGCCGTAGCGCGGGAACGCGAGCGTCGCGACGACGAATCCCGCAGCGCGCCAAGCCTCGACGAGGCCCGCGGACAGTGTCCGCTTGCCGGCCCCGTCGAGCCCCTCCACGACGATCAACGCGCCCATCGGCGGTGTCCTGCGATCCTCGCTACCGTGCTCAGTACCGGTAGTGCTCGGGCTTGTACGGGCCCTCCACGTCGACCCCGATGTACTCGGCCTGGTCCTTGGACAGCTTGGTGAGCTCGCCGCCGAGGGCCTCGACGTGGATGCGGGCGACCTTCTCGTCCAGGTGCTTGGGCAGGCGGTAGACCTCGTTGTCGTACTCGTCCGGCTTGGTCCACAGCTCGATCTGGGCGATCACCTGGTTGGCGAACGAGTTGCTCATCACGAACGACGGATGGCCCGTGGCGTTGCCGAGGTTGAGCAGCCGGCCCTCGGACAGCACGAGGATGGAATGCCCGTCGGCGAAACGGAACTCGTCGACCTGCGGCTTGATGTTGATGCGGGTGACGTCCGCCGCCCGCTCGAGGCCGGCCATGTCGATCTCGTTGTCGAAGTGGCCGATGTTGCCCAGGATCGCCTGGTGCTTCATGCGGCGCATGTGGTCGAAGGTGATGATGTCCTTGTTGCCGGTCGCGGTGATCACGATGTCGGCCTGCTCGATGAAGCCCTCGACCGTGACGACATCGAAGCCGTCCATCAGCGCCTGCAGCGCGTTGATCGGGTCGATCTCGGTGACGGACACGCGCGCACCCTGCCCGCGCAGCGCCTCCGCGCAGCCCTTGCCGACGTCCCCGTAGCCGCACACCAGGGCGGCCTTGCCGCCGATGAGCACGTCGGTACCGCGGTTGATGCCGTCGAGCAGCGAGTGCCGGGTGCCGTACTTGTTGTCGAACTTGCTCTTGGTGACCGAGTCGTTGACGTTGATCGCGGGGAACGCCAGGTCGCCGCCGGCCGAGAGCTGGTACAGCCGCAGCACACCGGTGGTGGTCTCCTCGGTGACGCCGCGCACCGACTCGGCGATCGCCGTCCACTTCTTCGCGTCCTGCGCGAGGGACTCGCGCAGGAGCGCCAGGAACACCCGGTACTCGGCGGAGTCGTGCTCCTCGTCCACCGGCGGCACCACACCCGCCTTCTCGAACTGCGCGCCCTTGAGCACCAGCATGGTGGCGTCACCGCCGTCGTCGAGGATCATGTTGGCCGGCCGCGGTGTCCCGTCGGCGGCGGCGGGCCAGGTGAGCATCTGCTCGGCAGCCCACCAGTACTCCTCGAGGGTCTCGCCCTTCCACGCGAACACCGGCACACCGCGCGGGGCCTCCACGGTGCCGTGCGGGCCGACGACGACCGCAGCGGCGGCATGGTCCTGGGTCGAGAAGATGTTGCACGAGGCCCAGCGCACCTCGGCGCCGAGCGCGACGAGCGTCTCGATCAGCACGGCCGTCTGGACGGTCATGTGCAGCGAGCCGGAGATCCGCGCGCCCTTCAGCGGCAGCACCTCCGCGTACTCGCGGCGCAGCGCCATCAGGCCGGGCATCTCGTGCTCGGCCAGCCGGATCTCCTTGCGGCCGAATTCGGCGAGGGACAGATCGGCGACCTTGAAGTCGATCCCATTCAGCTGGTCGGCCACGAGCTTGGTGTCGGACACGTGAGAATGCCTCTCCTGTTGTCAGTCGGTTCTGCCAACAGGCTATACAACTCGCTGCTCAGTCGTGCCGGGCGGAGCGATCGATGAACGGCCCGAGCAGCTCCGCCAGGTCCGCGGCGACGTCCCGGTCGGACTCGGGCGGCATGGAGATGTAGCTCATCGCGATGCGCACGATCGCGCGGCCCAGGATGCCCGCATCCGACGCGGACGCCTGGACCCAGCTGCGCTGGAAGGTTTCCGACAGCCGGGCGGAGGCCCGCTCGATGAGCGGCGCCGAATCGGTGGTGATCAACCGCAACAGGTCGGGCTTGGCCTCGCCGCGCAGCAGCGACTGGATCAGCGGGTCGGCGCTGCTCTCGACGAAGAACGACGTGAACCCCTCGACGAGGGCGTCGCGCGCCTGCCCCACATGGCTGTAGATCGCGTCGTCGACGGCGTCGACGAACTGATCGACCAGGCGCAGGGCATACGCCTGGGCCAGGCCCTGCCGCGAGGCGAACTCGTTGTAGAGCGTCTGCCGGCTCACACCGGCGCCCCGGGCGACGTCCGTCATGGTGACGGCGGACCAGTCGCGGGCGGTGAGCAGGTCCCGCATGGCATCGAGCACCGAGTTGCGCAGCAGCATCCGGCTGGCCTCGTGGAACGGTACGCGTTGCCGGTCCTCGGGTTCCCCGGCTCGCGGGGGCTCCCCGGCGGGGGACGATTCGTGCACGATCGACATGCCGCGACGTTTTCACGCGGGGCGGGTCCCGTCAACACGAATGGAGCTAGCGGCGCGGCGCCGCCGGTTCCGCCAGTACCGAGTGCCGGCGACTGTAGGTGAAGTAGACGACCACGCCGATCACCATCCACACCACGAACCGCAACCACGTCTCCACCGACAGGTTGGCCATCAGCCACACGCACGCGAGTACCGCGAGAATCGGCACGAGCGGCACCGCGGGCACCCGGAATCCGCGCTCGAGATCCGGACGGGTCCGGCGCAGCACGATCACCCCGATCGAAACCAGGACGAACGCGAAGAGCGTCCCGATGTTGACCATCTCCTCGAGGGTGCCGAGCGGAATGAGGCCGGCGAGGACGGCAACCACGACCGTCACCAGCACGGTCGTCCGCACCGGGGTACCGTGCCGGCCGGTGTGCGACAACCGTCGCGGGACGAGGCCGTCGCGTGCCATCGCGAACAGCACCCGGGTCTGGCCCAGCATCAGGACCATCACGACGGTGGTCAGGCCGGCGAGGGCACCGACCGAGATGAGGTTCTTGGCCCAGTCCATCCCGTTCAGCGCGAACGCCGTCGCGAGCGTCGACTCGTCTCCGGCCAGTTCCTTGTAGTTCACCATCCCGGTGAGGACGAGGCTCACCGCCACGTACAGCACGGTGACGATCGCGAGGGAGCCCAGGATCCCGATGGGCACGGCCCGCTGGGGATGCCGCGTCTCCTCCGCGGTGGTGGCGACCACGTCGAACCCGATGAATGCGAAGAACACCAGGCTCGCCGCGGCGAGCAGGCCGTACCACCCGAACGTGCTGCCCCCGGCCCCGGTGAGGAACGAGAACAGCGACTGCCGCAGGCCCTCACCGGTCGAGGCAGATTCCGACGGCGGGACGTACGGGGTGTAGTTGTCGGTGTCGATGTAGAAGACGCCGAGCGCGACAACGAACAGGACGACGGCGATCTTGATCGAGGTGATCACCAGCGACACGCGCGAGGAGAGCTTCGTGCCCGTGGCTACGAGTACGCCGATCACCACGACGATCAGGATCGCACCCCAGTCCACCTTCACGGGCCCGAGAGAAGCCACCGGCGACAGGCCGCCGAGCACCTCGCCGAGATACAGCGACCAGCCCTTGCCGACCACGGCGGCGGCGAGAGCGAACTCGAGGATGAGGTCCCAGCCGATGATCCATGCGACGAACTCGCCGAACGTCGCGAAGGAGAAGGTGTAGGCGCTCCCGGCGACGGGCACGGTCGACGCGAACTCGGCGTAGCACAGCGCCGCGAGCGCGCAGGCCACAGCCGCGAGCACGAACGCGAGGGACACGGACGGGCCGGCGACGTTCCCGGCCGTCCGGGCCGTGAGGGTGAAGATGCCGGCGCCGATGACGACGGCCACGCCGAACACAATCAGGTCCCACGCTGTGAGGTCCTTGCGCAGACGGGAATCCGGTTCGTCGGTGTCGAGGATGGATCGCTCCACCGACTTGGTCCGGAACAGTCCGCTGCGGGATACGCCGCCGGTCTCGGTCATCGGGCACTCCCCTTTCTCCGGAGCGGAAGTACCCGGAGTGGCGCCTTCCCACGCCTAAGCCACGGGGGGTACGGAACAGGTCGGGCTCGAGGTGGATCAGCCGAACGGCGGGGACGACGGCCCCGACCCGGGCATCGGGTCGTCGATCGCGGACAACGAGCCGAGGGAGAACAGCACCCCCTCATCGATCGGAAACGAGCGTGTTTCCGCTAGTCGACGGGAGCGCCGGTGTCCGCCAACCGCGCGCGGAACAGTTGCGCCGGCTCGCCGGCCGCCCGCACCGTGACGGCCGGGTCGGAGGCCGACAGCCACACCGCCTGGCCGGCCGACAGCTGCAGGCTCCGCCCACCGCATTCCACCCCGGCCACCCCGGCGGTGCACAACAGGATCTGCGGGCCGCACGGCGGCAGGGTGACGGCGTCCGGTGCGGCATCGGAGCCGGCGGCGACGTCGACGCGTGACAGCGCGAACTCCGGGGCCGGAGTCCGGTAGCGCACCTCGCCCGGCCCGGACGGCTCCGGTTCGAGGATCGGCACATCCACGGGACGGAAATCGAGCACCCGCAGCAACTCCGGCACGTCGACGTGTTTCGGCGTGAGGCCGCCGCGCAGCACGTTGTCCGAGTTGGCCATGATCTCCACGGCCATGCCGTGCAGGTACGCGTGCAGGTTCCCGGCGGCGAGGAACAGGCCCTGTCCCGGCTCGAGGGTGATCCGGTTGAGCAGTACCGCAGCGAGCACCCCCGCGTCGCCCGGGTAGAACTCGGCCAGCTGCAGCACGGTCCGCACCTCCTCGGCGAACGAGGCCGTGCCGTTGCCGTTGTGCGTCGCCAGGTACGTCACGCAGCCGTCGAGCACCCGCGGCAGCAACGCCGACAGCACCGACTGCGGCAGGGTGATCCAGATGGTGAACAGCGCCCGCAGGCCGTCCGAGTCGGGCTGCCCGGCGAGCAACCCGATGTACGGGTCGAGCTCGGGAACCTCGAGGGCGCCGAGCAACTCGACGGTGCGGTGCGGATCCCGGAAACCGGCGAGCGCCTCGAAGCGGGTGAGCGCGACGACGAGTTCGGGCTTGTGGCTCGCATCGCGGTAGTTCCGCACCGGCGACTCGAGGGGCAGGCCCGCGGCCTCCTCCCGGGCGAAGCCCTCGGCGGCCTGTTCGGCGCTCGGATGGGCCTGCAACGACAGTGGCTCCTCGGCGGCGAGCAACTTGAGCAGGAACGGCAGCCGGGGTCCGAACCGGCTCAGTGTCGCCGGCCCCAGATGCCCGCCCGGATCGGCCTCGAGCACGTCGAGCAGCGATGCGCTCCCGCCCGGGCTGTCGCCGTTGGCGCTCACCACGCGCGCCGGGTCCGCGGGATGCGCACCGAGCCACAGTTCCGCCTCCGGATGTGCGGACGGCACGGTACGGCCGCACAGCGCCGCGATCGCGGTGCGCGAACCCCAGGCATACGAACGCAGCGCACCTTCGAGTCGGAGCACTAGCAACCACCGACCAACCGCAGATAGGCCGCGGCCATCTCGAATCGCACGGCCAGCACCGCCACCTGCTCCGGCACCGGCGGCACCGCCTTCGCCTCGAACTCCCCCACCACCGATACCAACTCCATGTCCGGCAGCGCTGCCGCGCGCCGCTCCGCCTGCCGCCGATCCTCCTCCACGCTCAGCACGAACACCCGCGCCGGGGGTGCGGGCACCGGCCCGTCGAGCTGTTCGTCGTGGAAGAACGGATCGTAGGGTTCCCCGCTCGCCGGCGGCCTCGCGATGAGCCGGTCCCGGGCGGCGAGGACGTCCGACAACGCCGACGCCGACGCGATCACCCCGGCCACCTGCAACAGGGACTCCCCGGCGTGCCGGGCCAGCGCGGCCGTCACCGCGGAGTCGCCGGCCAGCGCCACCCGACGCGACTGGATGCGGGCCGCGAGCGCCTTCGCCGGGTTGTGGAACACCTCGCTGCCCGGCTGGTCGCGACCGGCCTCCGCGTCCGCCGAATCGGCGAGGTCGGCCAGCGGGGGAACCGCGCCCGCCGTGCGGGTGGCCTCCATCGCGACCACCACCGCGAGGAACACGGCGAGGTGCCGCAGGAGTGAGTACGCCACCGGCACCCGGATCCGCGGGGGCAGCAGCGTCGCACGGCCGGCGGTCGCCGCCCGGATCGGCCCCTCGTCCGGGGCGTCGACGACGACCTCGGCCCCGCGCCGCAGGGCCGCGGCGACCGACTCGGCGAGCTGCGGGTCGCCCGCGTCGTCGCCCGCGACGACGACGACGTCGAGCGGGCCGACCCACGGCGGCGTGACGGGGGCCGTGACCAGCGGCACGGCCGAGCGGGCCGCAAGCATCGCGACGACCAGCTCGCCCGCGCGCGCGGCGCGCGCGTCGCCGCACACGAGCACCACGCTGCGGGGGTGCAGGCCGTGCAGGCGGTCGAGGATCTGCTCGTCGACGGCCGCTGCGGTGGCCCGGATCTGGGCCCCACCGAGCGCGGCGAACCGCAGAATCCCGTCGACGTCCGCGTCGATCAGGGCGTCTGTGTCGTCCAAGTCGAGGAACGAAGAGGGAGCCGTCATGGCTGCGCCACCATCCTTCCGACTCGAACCGTCCCGGCGCCGGGCCCCGGGAACTCGATTATCCCCGCCACGGATACTTCCGTCACGCGCGCACGATTGCCAGGATTTCCCTCACCAGCGCGTCGACCTGTTCGGCGGTGCGGGCCTCGACGTTGAGCCGCAGCAGCGGCTCGGTGTTGGAGGCGCGCAGGTTGAACCAGGCGCCGTCGGCGAGGTCGACGGTGACGCCGTCGAGCCGGTCGACCGATTCGGCACGATCGCCGAATGCCTCGAGCACGGCGGCGGTGCGCTCCGCGGCGTCGGCGACGGTGGAGTTGATCTCCCCGGACGCCGCGTACCGGTCGTAGCCGGCCATCAGCTCGGACAGCGGCCGGTCCTGCCCGGCGAGCGCGGCGAGCACGTGCAGCGCGGCGAGCATGCCCGAGTCCGCGCCCCAGAAGTCGCGGAAGTAGTAGTGCGCGGAGTGCTCCCCCCCGAACACGGCCCCGGTCTCGGCCATCTGCTGCTTGATGAACGAGTGCCCGACGCGGGTGCGGACGGGCTTGCCGCCGAGTTCGGCGACCAGTTCCGGCACGGCGCGCGAGGTGATGAGGTTGTGGATGATCGTCGACCCGGGTTCCTTGGCGAGTTCCCGCGCGGCCACCAGCGCGGTGACCGCCGACGGAGTGACCGGCTCGCCGCGCTCGTCGACGACGAAGCAGCGGTCGGCGTCGCCGTCGAAGGCGAGTCCGAGGTCGGCACCGGATTCGCGCACGAGCTTCTGCAGGTCCACCAGGTTGGCGGGATCGAGCGGGTTGGCCTCGTGGTTGGGGAAGGTGCCGTCGAGTTCGAAGTACAGCGGCACGAGGTCGATCGGGAGCGCGCCGAACACCGCCGGCACCGTGTGCCCGCCCATGCCGTTGCCGGCGTCGACGGCGACCTTCAGCGGGCGCATCGCCGACAGTTCCACCCGCGAGCGGACGAACGCGGCGTAGTCGGCGAGCACGTCCCGTTCGGAGACGGTGCCGGGGGCGCCGTCGAAGTCCGGGACGCCGGCGACGAGTTCGGCGGCGATGGTGGCGAGGCCGGTCTCCTGCCCGACCGGCTTCGCCCCGGCCCGGCACAGCTTGATGCCGTTGTAGCGCGCCGGGTTGTGGCTCGCGGTGAACATGGCGCCGGGGGCCTCGAGGATGCCGGAGGCGAAGTACAGCTGGTCGGTGGAGGCGAGTCCGATGTGCACGACGTCGAGTCCCTGGGCGGTGACGCCGGCGGCGAAGGCCTGCGACAGCTGCGGGGACGATTCGCGCATGTCGTGGCCGATCACGATGCGGGTGGCGCCGCCGTCGCGCATCAGGCGAGCGAAGGAGGCTCCGACATCACGGACGAACCCCGCATCGAGCTGTTCTCCCACCACGCCACGCACGTCGTATGCCTTGACCACGGCGGACACGGACTCGGCAGATCTCGCCACTGTTGCTGCTCCTGATCGTCGACTGGCACCGCCGCCTCCGCGGCGGGGCACGGTCAGCCTAGTGGGCGACGATCAGGACGTGGGATCGGGCAACACGCGCAGGTGGCCACGGCGGCCGGTGCGGGCCGTGGGCGGCGCGGCCAGCGCCGTGGGGACACCGGAATCGGTGTCGTCGGAGTCGGTTCGGGCACGCTCGCCGAGACCGGCCTCACGCACCGCCTCGGCCAGGGCGGTCAGGTCGTCCTCGTCCGGAGTGCCGGTGGTGAAGGCACCCTCGTACCGGACCAGCTCCCACCCCTTCGGCGCGGTGATCCGCGAGCCGTGCGATTCGCACAGATCCCACGAGTGCGGCTCGGCGACCGTCGCCAGCGGACCGACGACCGCGGTGGAGTCCGAGTACACGTAGGTCAGCGTCGCAACAGCAGGGTTCTTGCACCCAGGCCGGCAGCATCGACGCAGTGATCTCACAGTCGGAGAGTAGCGCGCCGTCCGCCCGGGGACTATCCGGACACACCGGAGAACCCGGTACGGATTTTCGTGTCGTACTGTCCAGAGCATGCACCGATCGCGCCGTTCCCGCCCCGTGACGTCCCGCTCGGTCGCGCGACGCGGCCGCGGCGTGCGCGGGCCGTTGTTCCCGCACGAGTTGCCGGCGTGGCGCTCACGGGCGGAGAAGTTCGACCTGCTCGTGCTGGGGGCGTTCGCCCCGATCGACGCGCAGTGGCACGACCGGCTGACCAAGCTCGATATCGCCGTCGACGAGGTGCCCAAGATCCGCGCCCTCGACCCCGACTCGGTGAACTGGCCGTCGGAGGTGGTCGCGGACGGTCCGGTGCCGCTGTCGCGACTCGTGCCCGCGGGGATCGACCGCCGCGGCGCCGCGACGCGGGCCCGGATCGTGCTCTTCCGCCGCCCGCTCGAACTGCGGGCGAAGGATCCCGAGGATCTCACCGATCTGGTCCACGACGTGCTCGTGCACCAGGTCGCCACCTACCTCGGCGTGGAACCCGAGGTCATCGACCCCGAGCTCGGCGGCTTCGACGAGGACTGACGTCCTCAGACGATGCCGCGCTTGAGGCGCCGGCGCTCCCGCTCCGACAGACCGCCCCAGATGCCGAAGCGCTCGTCGTTGGCCAGCGCGTATTCGAGACACTCGTCCCGGACCTCGCAGCCCAAGCAGATCCGCTTCGCCTCCCGGGTCGATCCGCCCTTCTCGGGGAAGAACGCCTCGGGATCCGTCTGCGCGCACAGCGCGCGTTCCTGCCACTGTTCGTCGCCACCGTCGGACGGGTCGCCGAAACCATCGATCAGGCTGAGCACGGGTCGCGCGGGCGCGTCCCCCCCGATGCCGTCGATGTCGTCCCGAACGTCCTCGCCTGCAGTGTCGATGCCTGCAGTGTCGATCCGAGAGCTCTCGAACCATTCGCGCTCGTCGGCCATCGTTCGCCTCCTCACCTGCAGCGCTGCAACTCTCGTCGAAACCGGCCCACTCCGCGCCATCCCCGGTCGAACATGCGTTCGAATGCAGTTCACCACAACCGATCTCGGCCCCGGTTCACTGGAAATGACACTTATGTGATTAGACACGTGGGGCGTGTCGCGGTCAAGCCGAGCGGCGCCGCTGCCTTACCATCCGGGGTTCTCCACCGTGCCGGTGCGCACCCGCCGCCCGGGCGCGCAGGCACCCCGGCAGCCCACCCGGCGCACCGCCTAGGCTTGCCCTGTGAACGTGACTGTATTGGTCGGCGGCGTCGGAGGTGCGCGTTTTCTCACCGGCGTGCGCCGGCTCCTCGGCATCGAACCCGGCCGCGACCTCGACCCCGACGCCGCACACCGGGTCACCGCGATCGTCAACATCGGCGACGACGTCTGGATGCACGGGCTGCGGATCTGCCCCGACCTGGACACGTGCATGTACACCCTCGGCGGCGGGATCGACACCGAACGCGGATGGGGCCGGGCCGACGAGACCTGGCACGCGAAGGAGGAGCTGGCGGCCTACGGCGCCACACCCGACTGGTTCGGTCTCGGCGACCGCGACATCGCGACCCACCTGCTGCGCACCCAGTTGCTGAGCGCCGGATACCCGCTCTCGGCCGTGACCGAGGCCCTGTGCGACCGGTGGAAGCCCGGCGTCACCCTGCTCCCGGTCTCCGACGACCGCAGCGAGACCCACGTGGTCATCACCGATCCGGCCGACGGCGAGCAGCGCGCCGTGCACTTCGAGGAATGGTGGGTCCGGCACCGCGCGCAGGTCCCCACGCACAGCTTCGCGCACATCGGCGCCGAGAAGGCCGCCCCCGCTCCCGGGGTGCTCGCGGCGATCGAATCGGCGGACGTGGTGATCCTCGCCCCGTCGAACCCGGTGGTGAGCATCGGCGCGCTCCTCGCGATCCCCGGCCTGCGCGGCGCGCTGCGCACCACGTCCGCGAAGATCGTCGGCCTCTCGCCGGTGATCGACGGAAAGCCGTTGCGCGGCATGGCCGATGCCTGCCTCGACGTGATCGGCGTCGAGTCGACCGCCCAGGGCGTCGGGCGGCACTACGGCGCCCGCAGCGGCGCGGGCCTGCTCGACGGGTGGCTGATCCATTCCACCGACACCGCCGATGTGCCCGGCGTCGAGGTGCGCAGCGTGCCGCTGCTCATGACCGATCCGGACGCGACAGCCGAGATGGCTCGCGCCGCATTAGAACTGGCAGGAGTGACCCCGTGACCATGCCCACCGACACGGCCACCGGGACCGCCGCCGGAGTGCGCGACCACTCCCCCGGGCGGCCGATCGAGATCCTCCCGGTGCCGGGCCTGCCCGAGTTCCGGCCCGGCGACGACCTCGCCGCCGCAGTGGCCACCGCCGCACCCTGGCTCGCCGACGGGGACGTCCTCGTCGTCACCAGCAAGGTCTTCTCCAAGGTCGAGGGCCGCATCGTCGACGCCCCCACCGATCCCGAGGCCCGCGACACGCTCCGGCGCCGCCTCGTCGACCAGGAGGCCGTACGCGTGCTCGCCCGCAAGGGCCGCACCCTCATCACCGAGAACCGGCTCGGGATCGTGCAGGCAGCCTCCGGGATCGACGGCTCCAACGTCGCCGCGTCCGAGCTCGCCCTGCTACCCGAGGACCCGGACGCGAGTGCCGCGGCGCTGCGGGAGCGCCTGGGGACCCTGCTCGGCGTGACGGTCGCGGTGGTCGTCACCGACACGATGGGCCGGGCCTGGCGCGTCGGCCAGACCGACGCCGCGATCGGTGCGGCCGGGATCCCGGTCCTGCACGAATATGCCGGATCCCGGGACGCGCAGGGCAACGAGCTGTTCGTCACCTCCGTCGCCGTCGCCGACGAGATCGCCGCCGCGGGCGATCTCGTCAAGGGCAAGCTGGGCGGGGTACCCGTCGCGGTGGTCCGCGGTCTCGACCTGCCCGACAACGGTTCCACCGCACAGGAACTGATCCGCGGCGGGGAGGACGACCTGTTCTGGCTCGGCACCGCCGAGGCACTCGAGCAGGGCCGCCGTGAGGCGCTGCTGTTGCGCCGGTCGGTGCGCGAATTCTCCTCGGAACCGGTCGATCCCGAGGATCTGCGGGACGCGGTCGCCGAGGCGCTCACCGCTCCGGCGCCGCACCACACCCACCCGGTGCGGTTCGTCTGGGTCCGCACCGAGCAGGTCCGCCGGCGGCTGCTCGACCGCATGCGCGAACGCTGGGCCGCCGACCTCGCCGGTGACGGGCTCGACCCGGCGGCGATCGACCGCCGGGTCGGCCGCGGCGCCATCCTCTACGGCGCCCCCGAAATGGTGATCCCGTTCTGGGTTCCCGACGGCGCACACAGCTACCCCGACGCCCGCCGCACCGCCGCCGAGGCCACGATGTTCACCGTCGCCGCCGGCGCTGCCGTGCAGGGCTTGCTGGTCTCGCTCGCCGTGCGCGGGCTCGGCAGCTGCTGGATCGGGTCGACGATCTTCGCCCCGGACGTCGTGCGGCGTGAACTCGGCCTGCCCGGGGACTGGTCGCCGCTCGGCGCGATCGCGGTCGGGCACCCCCTCGAGCCGGCGACGCCGCGCGTCGCCCCCGCGGCCGGCGACCTGCTGCTGGAGCTTTGAGGTGACCGCGTCCACGCTGCACGCCTCGGCCGTCGACCGGCTGCAGAACTGGCGGACCGACTCGGTGGACGCGGAGTCGCTGCGGCACACCATGCTCGCGTTCCTCGACGCCGCGCCCGAGGGGTGCCTCCGCAGGCACGTGCCCGGACACGTCACGGCGTCGTCGCTCGTGCTCGACGCCGACCGCCGGCACGTGCTGCTCACCCTGCATCCCCGGGTGGGGCGGTGGATCCAGCTCGGCGGGCACTGCGAGGAATCCGACGAGACGGTCGTCGGGGCGGCGCTGCGGGAGGCGACCGAGGAGTCCGGCATCGAGAACCTGGTCATCGATCCGGAACTGCTCTCGGCGCACACCCATCCGATCACCTGCTCGCTGGGCCGCCCGACCCGGCACCTGGACCTGCGGTTCCTCGTCGTCGCGCCGCCCGGGGCCGTGCCCGTCCGCAGCGCGGAATCGACCGACCTGCGCTGGTGGCCGGTCGACGCGCTGCCGCCGGAGGCCGAGCACGACACCCTCGGGCACCTGCTCGGCCTCGCCGCCGTACGCACCGGGGCGGGCCCCGCCGTACGCACCGGGGCGGGCCCCGCCGTGCGCACCGGGGCGGGCCCCGCCGTGCGCACCGGGGCGGGCCCCGCCGTACGCACCGGGGCGGGCCCCGCCGTACGCACCGGGGCGGGCCGTTAGACCGGTTGCAGCGTGGGGCGTTTCGGTTCGATGCCGTCGCCCGAGGAGGTGCCGCGCAGGCGCCGCCCGACCCAGGGAATCAGGAATTCGCGTGCCCACCGGCGGTCCTCGGCCCGCTTCGCCGCCGAGACCACCGGCGCGGCATCGAATTCGGCCGGGGTGAGCGTGTGCGACACACCGAGGAGATCGAGCACGCGGATCGCCATGTTCCGGTGCCCGGCCGGCGACATGTGGAGCCGGTCGAAATCCCACATCCGCAGGTCGCGGTACTCGTCGAACCGCCAGAAGTCGACGATCGCCGCACCGTGGCGGTCGGCGATCGCCCGGACCAGCTCGTTGTAGACGGCCCAGCGGCCGCGCAGCACCCCGAACACCGGCGCCCAGCTGCCGTCGTAGGCCGTCCACACGAGCACTCGCGCACCCGTGGCGGCAAGCTTGCCGATCGCGTCGTCGTACTCGGCCGCCAACGCGTCGAGGTCAAGCTTCGGGCGCATGAGGTTGTTGCCACCGGCGTAGATCGTCACCAGGTCGGGTCGCATCGCGATCGCCGCGTCGAGCTGCTCGTCGAGGATCGGGCGCAGCAGCCGTCCGCGCACGGCGAGGTTCGCATACCCGAACCCGGGGTTGTCGCGGGCGAGCTCCTCGGCGACGAGGTCCGCCCAGCCACGCAACCCGTTGGGCCGGGCCGGATCCGGGTCCCCGACGCCTTCGGTGAACGAATCACCCAGCGCCACATACCGTTCGAACTTCATTCGTGGACCCCCCGTGCTCACACGTCGGTGCTGAAACGGATCCCCCCGTCGGGGATCTGCACACCGGGCCAGACCCGGGCGCCGCGCAGCAGCTCGCAGCGCGCCCCGATGTCGGCGCCGTCGCCGATCACCCCGTCGCGGATCAGGGCGCGGGGACCGACCCGGACCCCGAATCCGATGATGGACCGCTCGATCACCGCACCGGCCTCCACCCTCGCGCCGTCGAAGATCACCGCGCCGTCCAGGCGTGCGCCGGCGCCGATCTCGGCGCCGCGGCCGACGACGGTGCCGCCGATCAGCAGGGCACCGGGCGCGACGGAGGCACCGGGATGGACGAGGGATTCGCCGCGCTGCCCACCGAGCGCGGGCGACGGTGCGATGCCGCGCACCAGGTCTGCCGAGCCGCGCACGAAGTCCTCCGGCGTGCCCATGTCCCGCCAGTAGGCGGCGTCGACGTGCCCGTACACGCGCTTGCCCTCCGCCAGCAGGGACGGAAAGACCTCACGTTCCACGGAGACCGGACGACCCTCGGGGATCGACTCGATGATCTCGCGCTTGAAGACGTAACAGCCGGCGTTGATCTGGTCCGTCGGCGGATCCTGCGTCTTCTCCAGGAACGCGGTGACCCGGCCCTCCTCGTCGGTGGGCACGCACCCGAACGCGCGGGGGTCGCCCACGCGCACCAGGTGCAGCGTCACGTCGGCGTCGGTGCGCAGGTGCGTGTCGAGCACCGCACCGAGATCCGTGCCGCCGAGGACGTCACCGTTGAAGACCATGACGTTGTCGGCGCGCAGCCTGGGCAGCACGTTGCGGATGCCGCCGCCGGTGCCCAGCGGCTCCGCCTCGGTGACGTACTCGATCTCGAGACCCAGTTCCGAGCCGTCACCGAAGTAGTCCTCGAACACCTCCGCCTTGAAGGATGTTCCGAGCACCACGTGCTTGATGCCGGCCGCACGGATACGCGTGAGCAGGTGCGTCAGGAACGGCACGCCGGCGGTGGGCAGCATCGGCTTCGGCGCGGACAGGGTCAGCGGCCGCAGCCGGGTCCCCTGCCCGCCCACCAGGATCACCGCATCGGTGTGCGGCGCAGCATCGTTCGTCATCGTGTCCCCTGTTCCGTGGTGTTGCCCGCCTCGGCCGCCCGCGCCCGTTCGCGTGCCGCCGCGGCCACCGACATCCTCGACCGGGCGGCGAGCCCGGCCCGCAGCGCCCACCGCAGCGGCGCCTGCCACGGATGCGGGTGCCGGTCCGCCTGGAACCGGTACGCGCTGTCGTGGTGGGCCGGCAGCATGAGTTCGGGATGCCGTCCTGCGGCGTGCCCCTTCGCGTGGGTGACCTCTGCCGAGGGCACGTACACGTTGAGCCAGCCCGCCCGGCCGAACCGGTCGCCGAGATCGACGTCCTCCATGTACATGAAGTAGCGCGAGTCGAAGCCGTCGACCGCGTCGAACGCCGCCCGCCGCACCAGCAGGCACGACCCGGACAGCCAGCCCACCGGGCGTTCGGACACGGTCTCGTTCTCCTGCCGGTACCGCTGCGTCCACGGGTTCTTCGGCCACACCGTGCCGAGCAGCGCGTGCCCGGCGCCGGAGACCAGCCCGGGCACCGAGCGCGCCGACGGATAGACGGTGCCGTCGGGTTCGTAGATCAGCGGGCCGAGGGACGCCGCGCGCGGCCAGCGACGCGCCGCCTCGAGCAGCCGGTCCAGCGACCCGGGTCCCCAGCGCACATCGGGATTGGCGACGACGACGAACTCCTCCGCCGGATCGACCTCCGCGACGGCCCGGTTGACGGCCCCGCCGTAGCCGATGTTGCCGCCGGTGTGCAGCAGCCGCACGTTCGGGTGCCGGGCCGCGGCGTCTTCGGGGGCGCCGTCGGTGGACCCGTTGTCCGCCAGGATCACCTGGGTGGGCAGGTTCGTCGCGCCGGTCAGCGAGGTCAGGAAGTGCTCCAGATGCTCACCGGGCGAGTAGGTCACCGTCACCACGGTCAGCTTCGAACTCACGCCGTCACCTTAGCCGCCGGGCGCGGTCCCGCCGAATCACGCCCTGGCCCGCAGGGCGCCGATCGCGGCGTGCAGCGCGGGCCGCCACGGCCGGAGCGGCGTCAGCCCGGCCGCGGCCCACGCGCTGCCGTCGAGGACGGAGTACGCCGGGCGGGGCGCGGGCCGCACGAACTCGTCGCTGCCGCAGGGCTGCACGCGGCCCGGGTCGGCGCCCGCCTCGGCGAACACCGCACGGGCGAGGTCGAACCAGCTGGCCTGCCCGGAGTTCGTCGCGTGCAGGACCCCGCCGGGCACCGCACCGGCGCGGGTGGCGAGTTCGAGGAGGCCGTCGGCGAGATCGGCGGCGTAGGTGGGGCAGCCGACCTGATCGTCGACGACGCGCACGGTGTCGCGTTCGCGTTCGAGCCGCAGCATCGTCGCGACGAAGTCGTTGCCCTCGCCGGTGTAGAGCCACGCGGTGCGCACCACGTGGGCGGTCGGCAACCGGTCGAGCACCGCGCGCTCCCCCGCGAGCTTGGTCCGGCCGTAGACGGTCCGGGGCCCGGTCGGATCGCCGACCCGGTACGGGCGGTCCCCGTCGCCGGCGAACACGTAGTCGGTGGACACGTGGATCAGGTGCGCTCCGGCGGCGGCGCACGCGGCGGCCAGATGGGCCGGTCCCCACTCGTTGACCGCGGCGGCGTCCTCCACATGGGTCTCGGCCGCGTCGACGGCGGTGTAGGCGGCGCAGTTGAGCACGACGGCGCCCGGTTCGACGAGCGCGGCGACGGCATCCGGATCGGTGATGTCCGCCTCCTCCGCGCCGACGCCCCGGATCGGGAGGCCGGCCGCGGCGCCGCGGGTGAGCAGGTGACGGCCCAGCTGTCCGCGGGCTCCGGTGACGAGAACGGTCTGCACGGGCACGAGTCTGGCACGCCGGGGCGGCTGTCACCCGGTAGCCGTCGCGGCTGTCACCCGGTAGCCGTCGCGGCTGTCACCCGGTAGCCGTCGCGGCTGTCACCCGGTAGCCGTCGCGGCTGTCACCCGGTAGCCGTCGCGGCTGTCACCCGGTACGAGCCGGGCACGCCGCGGCGGGTGCCACAAGGGCCGCGGTCTCGGCAGTAGCCTGGGTGCGACCGCCGACGCCCGACGAGAGGACCGCCAGGTGCCGCCAGAGCCGCCCACACGCCGAGTGCCGGCGCGCGACGCGGGGGGAGGATCGGGGGTCTTCCGCGGCCGCCCGCTGCGGATCGCCGTCAGCGTCGCCGCGGCGCTCACCCTGGTCGTCACCGGCGTCGCATGGCGCGGCATCGATTCGCTGCGCTCGTCGCTCGCCACGGTGGGCGGGCTCACCCTGGGCGACGGCCGGGACGGCGCCCTCGACATCCTCCTGGTGGGCACCGACAGCCGCACCGACGCGCACGGCAATCCGCTGTCCCAGCGCGAACTCGACGCGCTGCGGGCCGGCGAGGAAGTGGCCAACAACACCGACACGATCATCCTGGTCCGGGTGCCGCTCGACGGCACCTCGGCCACCGCCATCTCCATCCCACGCGACACCTACGTCGAGGTGCCCGACATCGGGATGTCGAAGATCAACGCCGCGTTCGGCGCCACCAAGGAGACCGAGCGGCTGCGGCTCGTCGAGGCCGGCGAGTCCGATGCGGCCGCCGAGAAGGCGGCCACGCAGGCGGGCCGGGAGGCACTGGTCGAGTCGGTCGCCGACCTGACCGGCGTCACCGTCGACCACTACGCCGAGGTCGGCCTGCTCGGGTTCGTGCTGCTCACCGATGCCGTCGGCGGCGTCGACGTGTGCCTGAACAACCCCGTCGACGAGCCGCTGTCCGGGGCGAACTTCCCCGCCGGCGAGCAGACCCTCGACGGCGCGGACGCCCTGAGCTTCGTCCGGCAGCGCCACGACCTGCCGCGCGGCGACCTGGACCGAATCGTGCGCCAGCAGGTGTTCATGGCCTCACTCGTACAGAAGGTGCTCAGCGCGAAGACGCTGAGCAACCCGTCCAAGCTGAACCAGCTCAGCGCGGCCGTGCAGAGGTCGGTGGTCCTGGACTCCGACTGGGACATCCTCGACCTGGCGACCCGGATGCAGGACCTCGCCGGCGGCGCCGTGCAGTTCTCCACGATCCCCGTCCAGGACCTCAACGCGATGACCGACTACGGCGAATCGGTGGTGCAGGTGGATCCGGAGGAGGTGCGCCGCTTCGTCGCCGACCTCGTCGATCCCGGCTCCGGCGACGACGGGTCGCAGCCGACGACGAGCGCGGCACCGGAGGTCGATGCCGGCACGATCACGGTGGACGTCGCCAACGCCGGTGGTGTCGGCGGCCTGGCCTCCCGCGTCGCGGCCGTGCTCGTCGGCGACGGCTTCGTCGAGGGCGGCGTCGGCAACCACACCGGCCGCGCGGTGGACGAGTCGACGGTCTTCGCCGCCGACCCCGAGTCCGACCAGGCGCGTGCCGTCGCGGAGGCGCTCGGCGGCCTGGCCACCGCCGCCGACCCGTCGCTCGACGCCGACACGGTGCGGGTGGTGCTCACCGCGGACTACGCGGGGCCGGGCACGGATGCGAACGTCACCTCCGTGGCCTCCGGATCGGATCTCGTGAGCGCCGGGGCCACCCCGACGTCCGTCCCGGCCGCCCCGCCGATCGACGCCGGCTCCGCCGGCCCCCGCTGCGTGAACTGAGGAACGAGGAAGCTGTGACCACCCTGACCGACACCCTGCTCGATCCGATCCTGGCCGCCGACCCGGCCGGCCCCCGCATCACGTGGTACGACGACGCGTCCGGCGCCCGGATCGAGCTGTCCGCGGTCACCCTGGCGAACTGGGCCGCCAAGACGGCGAACATGGTGCGCGACGAGTTCGGTCTGCTGCCCGGCGGCCGGGTGGCCGTCCTGCTCCCGGCTCACTGGCAGAGTGCCGCGGTCCTGCTCGGCGCATGGTGGGCCGGCGCCGAGGTGGTGCTCGAACCCGACGACGCGGACCTCGCGCTGGTCAGCGCGGACCGTCTCGACGATGTCGCGGACGTCGCCGAGGTCGCCGTCCTCTCGCTCGACGCGTTCGGCCGGCCCGTGCCGGACCTGCCGGTGGGGGTCACCGACTACGCGACGCACGTGCGGGTGCACGGTGACCAGTTCCGCTCCGCCGGGGACGGCGGACCGGTGCTCGACGGACGGACGGCCGGCGAGGTGATCGCGGCGGCCCGGGACGCGGCCGCGGCCGCCGGCATCACCGGCGCGGACCGGGTGCTGTCGAGCCGCGACTGGGGCACCCCGCAGGCGCTGATCGACGGCCTGCTCGCCGTCCTCGCCGTCGGCGCGTCGCTGGTGCAGGTGAGCAACCCGGATCCCGCCGCCACCGACCGACGGGTCGAGAGCGAGAAGGTCACCGCCCGGCTGAACGGCTGACGCGCGGCAGGCTCAGGCGACGTAGCCGCCGTCGGCGAGGCCGGCCTCGATCTCGAACCGGTTGCGAGCACCCGGGTGGCGCAGCTCCTCCCACACGTAGCGGACGGCGAATCCCGCCCCGTACCGCGCCCACTGATCGGCGTGGACCGCCTCGTGCCGCAGGATCCGGCGCGACGGTGTCCGGCCGGTGAGGAACACCCCGCCGATCGTCGTGCCCGAGCGGGCGTAGCCGCTGCGCATCCCGGTGCACACGTAGAGTCCGAACTCGTCGTCGAAGCCGACGCGGCCGCCCCATCCCCGAGCCCACAGCAGGGCCAGGGCCGTCACCGCCCGGGCCTGCGCGTCGCCCCGCGACGCGCGCGACCGTTGCAGGTCGGCACGCGCGTCGCGGGGGCTCACGGGCCCGAGCCTATCCGGCCGACAGTGCCTCCACCGGCGACACCGCCGCCGCGCGCCGCGCCGGAAGCAGCGCCGCGACCACACCGGCCACGCCGCCGGCGACGACGATCCCCAGCAGCTGCAGCCACGGCACCGACGGCAGGACGAGCTTGTCCACGCCGAACACCGACGCGGTCCCGGCGACACCGAGGATCAGTCCGAGCGCGACGCCGAGGCCCGAGGCCACCCCTGCCACGAGCAGCGCCTCCTGCACGAGCAGCGACCGGATGCCGCCGCGGCCGAGCCCGACGGCCCGCAGCAGTCCCGTTTCCCGGCGCCGCTCGAGCACCGACAGGGCCATGGTGTTGCCGACGCCGATCAGGGCGATGAGCACGGCGACCGACAGGAGGCCGCCCACCACGAGCAGCATCGTGTCGAGCACCTGCTCGATGGTGCGGCGCATCGCGACGGCGCCGCCGACCTCGCTGCCCGGGGCGGCCTCGGCCGCGGCGCTCGTGACGGCGCGCTGCGCGGCGGCGATCGCCGCGTCGTCGTCGATGTCGGCCAGCCGCAGCCACACCGCCTCGGTGCGCGTCGCCCCGGTCAGCGCGGGCAGGTCGGCGTCATCGACGAGGGCCGGGGCGCCCTCGGTGCCGTCGACCACGGTGAGGGTCCGACGCCCCCGCTCTCCGGCGACGTCGAGCCGGGAACCCGCGGACACGCCGCGTCCGGCACGCTCGTCGGGCGACAGGGCGATCTCCCCCGGTCCCGGCAGCGTGATGTCGGTGCGCAGGGTGCGGCCGACGTCGACCCGATCCACGCCGAGCACGCGCAGGTCCACTCCGCCGACGGCGAGGGTGACCGCCTGCAGGTCCGCGGTCTCCGCGACCCCGTCGATCGTGTGCAGGCGTTCGCCGAGGCCCGCCGGAAGGCCCTCGTCGCCGGCGGCCGTGACGGTCACGTCGACGGGGAACTGGCCGTCGATGGCCGCGGGCGCGCTCGCCTTCACCGTGGCCACGCCCACGACGATCGTCGCGGTGAGGGTGACGCCGAGGATCAGCGCGGTTGCCGTGGCGGCGGTGCGGCGCGGATTGCGGCCCGCGTTGCCGGCGGCGAGCTCGCCCACGGGCCCGCCGATCCGCGCCAGGGCACGCCCCGCACCCTGCACGACCGCCGGGACGATGCGCCGGGTCGCGGCGAGGAATCCGACGAATGCGAGCAGCCCGCCCGCACACGCGACGAGGACGTTGACTCCCAGGACGCCCGCGGTCAGCAGCACGGCCCCGGCGACGAGGCCGACCGTCGCGACGATGCGGCGCAACCAGGACGACCGTGCCGGCTCCGGCGTGCTCTCCATCGGATGGAGCGCGGCCAGCGGCGCGACGCGGGTGGCGGCCCGTCCGGGGCCGGTGGCGGCCAGGACCGTCACGACGATGCCGACGAGCAGGCCGACGACGACGGTGAGGGGCCCGACCGCGAGCGACCCGATGGGCAGCGGTGCGTCCCACGCCCGGGCCGCCGCGACCACCGCCGCGGCGAGCCCGATTCCGGCGAGGACGCCCGCAACCGAGGCCACGGCGCCGACGAGCAGCGCCTCGAGCAGGACACTGCGCCGTACCTGTGCGGCGGTGACCCCGACGCAGCGCATGAGGGCCAGTTCCCGGGTGCGGGCGGCGAGCACGACCGCGAAGGTGTTGGCGATCACGAGCGCGGACACCACGACGGCGATCGCCCCGAACGCGAGCAGCACGTTGCGCAGCAGGTCGGCGTCGCCGAAGTAGCGCGCGGCCACTGCGGCGGACCGTTCGGCGCCGGTCCGGACGGTCCATCCGGGCAGCGCCTCGGACACCCGGTCGACGAGGTCGGCGGCGGTGACGGTGCCGTCCCCCGCCAGGCGCAGTTCCCACCCCGGTGCGCCGCCGGCCCATCGGTCGACCTGCGCTCCGGTCCCGAACACCGCCGCGTCCGCGGCCTGCGGGGTTCCGGCCAGATCGACCTGCCCGACCACCGTCACGGTCGCGGGCTCGCCGCCCTCGGCATCCGTCACGGTCAGGACCGTGCCGAGCGGCACACCGGTGGTCGAACCGACCGCGATCTCGGAATCGGCGGCGGGCCATCGGCCGTCGGCCAGCCGCTGCCAGCGCAGGGCCTCGTCGCCCCCGACGGAGGTGACGTCGGCGTACGAGGGCACACCCTCGGGACCGGTGTAGCGCACCGGCGCGGTCAGGTCCACCGCGACGGCGCTCACGCCGGGCACCGCGGCCACCCGGGCCGCGAGCTCCTGCGGCCGCTCGACGGGCGCCGGCGGCGACTCGGGCGCGGTGACGACGGCCTCGGTGCCGCGGTACTGGGCCGCGAGCGAATCGGTCACCCCGGCGCGCACCGTGTCTCCGAGGACGAGAGTCGTCACGACGTAGGCGACCGCGACGAGGACGGCGAGGACCGAGGAGAGGTACCGGCCGGCGTGTGCCCGGGCCTGGGCGAGCGCCAGCCGTCGCATCAGCGCACCTCCTGGAGCGCGGCGGTGCCGAGGCGGCGCATCGTGTCGAGGACGGTGTCGGGCGTGGGCGCGGCGATCTCGCCGGCGGGCCGGCCGTCCGCGAGCAGCACGACGCGGTCGGCGTAGGACGCGGCCACCGGGTCGTGGGTGACCATGACGACGGTCTGACCGGTCTCGCGCACGCTCGCCCGCAGCAGGCCGAGCACCTCCGCCCCGGAGCGGGAGTCGAGGTTCCCGGTCGGTTCGTCGGCGAAGACCACATCGGGCTGGGGCAGCAGGGCCCGCGCGACGGCGACCCGCTGCTGCTGGCCGCCGGACAGTTCGTGCGGCAGGTGCCGCAGCCGCCCGTCGAGGCCGAGGCGGGTGACGACGTGGTCGCGCCATTCGTCGCTCGGTCGCCGCCCGGCCAGCCGCATCGGCAGCAGCATGTTCTCCTCGGCCGTGAGCACGGGCAGCAGGTTGAACGCCTGGAAGACGAATCCGATGCGGTCGCGCCGTAGTTCGGTCAGCCGCCGGTCCCCTGCCCCGCTGATCTCGTCGTCCCCCAGGAAGATCCGCCCCGAGGTCGCGGTGTCCAACCCGGCGAGACAGTGCATGAGGGTGGACTTCCCGGATCCCGACGGCCCCATGATCGCCGTGAAGGCTCCCTTCTCGAAGGCCACGCTCACCCCGTCGAGCGCACGCACCTCGGCGTCGCCCCGGCCGTACACCTTCACCAGCTCTTCCGCACGCACGGCGGCGGTTCCCACATCGTTGTCGTCCATGCCGTCGACGCTAGGAACCGCGCCGCACCGGCACATCGGAGCGCGGGCGGATCTTCCGGCCGCCGCGGGTCCTACCGTGGTATGACCGGCCGCGACCACGACGGGCGGACGGCCGGAGCCGCGCAGCCGTGCGCCCGCAGGTTCACGGTCCGTCCGCCGCGCCGAGCAGATCCTCCGGCCGGACCAGTCCCGCACGGAACGCGAACAGCACCGCCTGCACGCGGTCCCGCGACGCTGTCTTCGAAAGAACCCTCCCCACATGCGTTTTCACGGTGGCTTCCGACAGCACGAAGCGTTCGGCGAGTTCGGCGTTGGTGAGGCCGTGCGCCATCGCGACGAGCACCTCGAGCTCACGCGGGGTCAACTCCGGCGGAACCCGCACGGCCGGACGACGATCGGGCGCGCCGTCGCCCCCGAGCAGCGGACCGACGTGCCGCAGCAGACGGCGGGTGGCGCGGGGCGCGATCACCGCGTCGCCGCGGTGCACCGTGCGGACCGCGGCGAGCAGATCCTCCGGCGGCGCGTCCTTGAGCAGGAACCCGCTCGCGCCCGCGCCGAGCGCGGAGACGACGTACTCCTCGGTGTCGAAGGTGGTGAGCATCACCACCTTCGGCGCGTGCGGGCGGGTGAGCAGCCGGCGGGTGGTCTCGATCCCGTCCAGGCCGGGCATCTGCACGTCCATCAGCACCACGTCCGTCTCGGCCCGTGCGAGCGCGTCGAGGGCGGCGTGCCCGTCCGCCGCCTCGGCGACCACCGTCAGGTCCGGTTGCGAGTCGAGCACCATCCGGAAGCCGGCCCGCACGAGGTGCTGATCGTCGACGAGACCGACCCGGACGGGTCTCGGCTCCGGGCCCGAGTCCGGCACGGTCTCTCTCCTCTCAGTGGTACGGAAGCAGCGCATGGACACGGTAGCCGCCGCCCGGCGCCGGACCGGCGGACACGGCGCCGCCGTGCAGCCGGGCGCGTTCCGCCATGCCGATCAGTCCCTGCCCGCCCGGGCGGGGCTCGACGAGGGCCGCCGCGCCGCGACCGTTGTCGACGATCTCCACCTCCACGCGTTCGGGCAGCCATGCGAGGCGGACACGGGCGTGGGCGCGGGGGCCGGCGTGCCGCAGCACGTTGGTCAGCGCCTCCTGCACGATGCGGTACACGGTCAGGCCCGTGCCCGCGGGCAGGTCGCGCCGCGGACCGGTGACCGTGAACTCGACGTCGAGCCCGCCGCCCCGCAGATCGGCGATCAGCTCGTCGAGGTCGTCCGGCCCGGGTGCGACGCGGAACTCGCGGGGTCCGTCCTCGCGCAGCACCGCCAGCAGCGAGCGCATGTCGCTCAACGCGCGCCGGCCGGTGTCGGCGATGGCCGTCAGCGCGGACACGGCCTCCTCGGGGTGCTGCGGGGCGGCGTACCGGCCACCGTCGGCCTGGGCGATCACGACGGTCAGCGAATGCGCGACGATGTCGTGCATCTCCCGGGCTATGCGGGTGCGCTCGCCGAGCGCGGCGAGCTCGGTCTCCTTCTCCCGTTCGAGTTCGAGAAGGCGGTTGCGCTCGCTGAGGTTCGCCATCTCCTCCAGGCGCAGATTCCGGATACGCCCGAACGCCCATGCCCCGGCGAGGAATACGACCACGAACACCGCGGACACGGCCATGCCGAGGGCGGAGCGGTCTTCGATGTTCCCGAGGTAGCGGATGCCCGCGAGGGCACCGCCGGCGACCGCCGCGGCGAGGCCGAGGGTGCTCGCCCACCGCGGGCCGTAGGCGGCGAGGGCGTAGACCGCCGCCGGGACGGCCACCGGGGCGACGGGGCTGACCGTCGGCACGGTCGCCAGGTGCACGAACGCGGCGGCGGCGACCACGGCCGTGGCCGGCACCACCCGGGTGCGCCGCCACGCCAGCGGCACGCTCAGGACGAGCACGAGGACCGCGTCCCACCAGCCGGGCTCGGAGGTGGCGACGACGAGCAACCCGAAGGCGGTCAGCAGAGCGGCCAGGACCGCGTCGATGGTGCCGGTGTGGGTGCCGCTCCACCGGTACCACCGCTCGAGGCGAGTGGGGGCGGGCACGGCGCGGCCGTCAGCCCAGCAGCTTCCGCCGCAACGCGTCGTCCTTCTCGAGCACCATCTGCTCGAGGCCCGCCTGGAACTGCTCCATCCGGCCCCGCAGCGCGGGGTCGGCTGCGCCGAGGATACGGGCGGCGAGCAGGCCGGCGTTGCGGGCGCCGCCGATGGAGACGGTCGCGACAGGCACCCCGGCAGGCATCTGCACGATCGACAGCAGCGAGTCCATGCCGTCGAGGTACTTCAGGGGGACGGGCACGCCGATCACCGGGAGCGGGGTCGCGGAGGCGACCATGCCCGGAAGGTGGGCGGCACCACCGGCGCCGGCGATGATCACCTTGATGCCGCGTCCGGCGGCGTCGCGGGCGTAGTCGAGCATGCGCTGCGGGGTGCGGTGGGCCGAGACGACCCCCACCTCGAAGCGGATGCCGAACTCGACGAGCGCCTCGGCGGCGGCCTCCATCGTCGGCCAGTCCGAGTCGCTGCCCATGATCAGGCCGACCTGTGCTCCGTCAGTCACCGTGAGAATCCCATCCGTCGGTCCACACTCCGTGCGAGAGCCAGTGCGCCGCGCGTTCCGCGCGTTCGCGCACCGCCGCCACGTACTGCGGGTCGTCGATCGACCCGGACGCGTCCCCGAGCACGTTGACGTGCCCGATCTTGCGGTCCTTGCGCTCGCCCTTGCCGTAGAGGTGCACACGCACGTCGGGCATCCGGGCGAACAGGTGGTGCAGCCGCTCGTCCATGCTCATCGCGGGCGCCTCGGGGGCGCCGAGGACGTTCGCCATCACCGTCACCGGGGCGATCGGTGACGTGTCGCCGAGCGGGTAGTCCAGCACCGCGCGCAGGTGCTGCTCGAACTGCCCGGTGCGGGCGCCGTCCATGCCCCAGTGCCCGGAGTTGTGCGGCCGCATCGCGAGCTCGTTGACGATCAGCTCGCCGGTCTCGGTCTCGAACAGTTCGACCGCCATGACTCCGACCACACCGAGCTCGGCGGCGATGCGCAGGGCCAGCTGCTCGGCGCCGGCCTCGATGTCGGCCCGCAGGTTCGGGGCGGGCGCGATGACGACGGCGCACTGCCCGTTCAACTGCACGGTCTCGACCACGGGCCAGCTCGCGCCCTGCCCGAACGGCGAGCGCGCGACCATCGCGGACAGCTCCCGCCGCCACGAGACCTTCTCCTCGGCGATGAGCGGCACCCCGGCCGCGAGCTGCTCGGCGACGATCCGCTGCGCCTCGTCCACGTCGTCGGTGATCCACACACCGCGACCGTCGTAGCCGCCGCGCGCCGACTTGATCACGACGGGCCACCCGTGCTCGTCGCCGAACGCGGTGAGGTCGTCGACCGAGGTGAGCTCGGTGAACGGCGGCACCGGGGCACCGAGCTCCGCGAGGCGCCGGCGCATCGCGAGCTTGTCCTGCGCGTAGATCAGGGCCTGCGGCGGCGGCTGCACGCTGACGCCCTCGCGCTGGAGCACCTCGAGATGCTCGGTGGGCACGTGCTCGTGGTCGAAGGTCAAGGCGTGGACGCCGGTCGCGGCACTGCGCAACGCGTCGAGATCGGTGTGGCTGCCGAGCACCACGTCGGGGCTGACCCGCGCGGCCGGATCGTCCGGGCTCGCGGCCAGCACCCGCAGGGTCTGGCCGAGCGCGATCGCGGCCTGGTGGGTCATCCGGGCGAGCTGGCCGCCGCCGACCATCGCGACGACCGGCATACCGGTGGGCAGCGTGCGGGGAGGGTGCGAAGGGGCGTCGCCGGCCGCGGAGGCGGGAGTCGCGGCGGCCGAGTCCGGGGGTGTAGCGGTCACGGCTCTCCATGGTGTCACAGCGGGCGGCGGGCGCGGCGCCGCGCTCCCGCGCGACACCCCGTCGTTCCTGTGGTAAAGCTGATAAACCGCCCGCGGGTTCGTGTGTTCGGATCCCGGTTTCGTAGACTCGTCCGGGTGTCTTTCGTCGATGCTGCCGTGAACCGAGTCCCCGAGCCTCTGCGGGGCCTGTTGCTGCGGCACCACGAGTTGATCAAGTTCGCGATCGTCGGCGGCACCACCTTCGTCGTCGACTCGGTCATCTTCTACACCCTCAAGCTCACGGTGCTCGAGGAGAAGCCGGTGACCGCCAAGGTCATCGCCGGGGTGATCGCCGTGATCTGCTCGTACGTCCTCAACCGGGAATGGTCGTTCAAGAACCGGGGCGGCCGGGAGCGGCACCACGAGGCGCTGCTGTTCTTCGCCGTCAGCGGCATCGGCGTGGTCCTCAGCTTCATCCCGTTGTGGATCTCGAGCTACGTGTTCGACCTGCGGGTGCCGAACGTCAGCCTCACCATGGAGAACATCGCCGACTTCGTCAGCGCCTATCTCATCGGCAATCTGCTGCAGATGATCTTCCGGTTCTGGTGCTTCCGCCGTTTCGTGTTCCCGGAGGAGATGAACCCCGGCGGAGACGACGTTCCCGAGCACGAGGAACTCGCCGAGGAAGGCCTGGGACACTCCTGAGTCCGGTCCCCGCCGCCGCGGGTCAGCCGAATCCGGTCCCCGCCGCCGCGGGTCAGCCGAATCCGGTCCCCGCCGCCGCGGGTCAGCGTGGTTCCCGGATCCCCGCGGGGGCGGACTCGTCGCGGGTCGAGCCGAGGAACAGGGCGAACAGGGCGGGCCGCCGGCGTTGCAGTTCCAGGCGCCCGCCGTCGGCCTCGGTCAGGGCACGGGCGAGCGCGAGTCCCACCCCGGTCGAGCCGGTACCCGAGAAGCCGCGGTCGAAGATGTGCGGGGCCAGCTCGTCGCTGACGCCGTCACCCTCGTCGGTCACCTCCACGCACACGGTCGATCCGCCGCCGTGGGTCGATACCCGCCGCACGGACACCGTGCACGTTCCACCGCCGTGCATGAGGGCATTGTCGACCAGCACCGCGACGGCCTCGCGCAGCCGGGATCCGGTTACGCGGCTGCGCAGCGACGGATCCCCGCTCAGCAGCAGTTCCCGGCCCGCCTCCTTGTAGGGCCCCCGCCAGTCCGCGATCACCCCCGCCAGCTCCCCCACGACGGACACCTCGGTGCGCAGCTCGGAGCCGCTGTTACGGGACGCGCGCACCAGCTCGTCGATGGCGGTGGTGAGCCGGTCCACCTGGCGCATCGCCTCCTCCGCCTCCTCGACGACGGCCGGGTCGGCGTGGGTGGACAGCTCGTCGAGGCGCAGCCGCACCGCGGTCAGCCGGGACCGCAGCTGGTGCGAGACGTCGCCGACGAGGGCGTGCTCCCGCTGCAGGCGCCCGGCGATCTCCACGGTCGCGGCGTCGAGGACGTCCGAGACGCGGTCGAGTTCCGGGATGCCGTGCCGGCGTGGATCGGGCCGGAAGTCGCCCTCAGCCAGCCGGCGGGCCCGTGCCGCGACGTCGCGCAGAGGGTCGGCCAGCCGCCGCGCGGTGACGACGGCGACGACGGCGCCGACGGCCATGGACAACAGCACCAGCAGCGTCACCCCGACCAGGACCTGCCGCTGCAGCAGGCGCATGTCCTCGGACGGCGCCTCGAGCCGCAGGGATCCCGACGTTCCCATCGACAGGGACTCGACCAGGGGGTTCGGGACTGCGGCGGCGCCGATGTCGAGGCGGGCCGCGGCGTCCTCGGGGGTCGGGTAGACGACGAGGAGGCGGCCGCCGTCGGGAACGACGAGCCGCAGCGAACTGGTGTCGAGGCCGCCGACGACCAGGCCGTCGGCGCCCTCCTGGGCGATGATCTCCGCGGACATGCGGTCGAGCCGGTCCTGCAGGTCCCTGCGAGCGGTGTCCTCGACGAACAGCCAGGCGGTGTAGGCGAGCGGGACTCCGAGCAGCAGGGCCACGAGCAACGAGCCCGCGAGGACCGCGAACAGGATTCGGCGGCGCACTCCGGTCCCGTCAGTCGGTGTTCAGGCGGAAGCCGACGCCGCGGACGGTGGCGATGCGCCGCTCCCCGGCCGGGCCCTCGTCACCGATCTTGCGGCGCAGCCAGGACATGTGCATGTCGAGAGTCTTGGACCCGCGCAGGTCGGCGTCGCCCCACACCTCCTGCAGGATCACGTCCCGCGAGACCACCTGGCCGGCGTGCTCGAGCAGCACCCGCAACAGTTCGTACTCCTTGTTGGCGAGGGTGACCTCGGAGCCGTCGACGAGCACGCGCCGGGCCGCCCGCTCGAGCCGGATCCCCGCGACCTCGACGATGTCCTCGGGCTCGCCGCCGCCACGGCGGCGCAGCAGCGCCCGGACCCGGGCCATGAGTTCGGCGAGCCGGAAGGGCTTGCCGACGTAGTCGTCGGCGCCGGCATCGAGGCCGACGACGAAGTCGACCTCGTCGGTACGGGCGGTGAGCATCAGGACGGCGAGGTCGGAGCGGTGGGCCCGGATCTGCCGGCACACCTCGAGGCCGTCGATGCCGGGCAGCCCGAGGTCGAGGATGAGCAGTTCGTAGTCACCGGACAGGGCCCGTTCGAGCGCGGCGGGACCGGTCTGTTCGACGGTGACGTCGTATCCCTCCCGGCCCAGCGCCCGGGACAGGGGCGCGGCGATGGCTTCGTCGTCTTCGGCGAGCAGGACTGCGGTCACGGATCCAGCGTACGGATCGGCACCGGCCGTCCGGCGCGTTACCAGGCTTTGCGACTCGGCCCGTCGGGTCGGGGTTCCCGGTCCCGCGCCGGGTCGGCGTGGAACGCCTGCTGGTACAGCAGGGCATGCACGCGCTGCACGTCGGGGATGTCGTCGAACTCGAGCGGATCGTCGGCCGCGGAGACGATGACGAGGGTGCCGGTGCGCAGGATCCGGTCCAGCAGGCCGTGCCGGAACTGCACGTTGCTGATGCGGCCCATCGGGATGTCGATGCCGGAGTGGGTGAGCACGCCCTGCCGGACGAGCACCCGCCGGTCGGTGACGATGAAGTGGGTCGACAGCCAGCTCACGAGCGGCGCCAGGCACTGCCAAGCGACGATCGCCGCCCACAGCACCGCGAGCACGATCGTCAGCGTGCTCGCGGTGGAGCCGTCGAGCCGGGCCTGGCTCAGGCCGAGCAGGAATCCCGCGAGCGCGGTGGCGACCAGGAAGATCGCCGCCGGCACGATGAGCATCTTCCAGTGCGGGTGCCGGTGCAGCAGCAGCCGTTCCTCGGGGGCGAGGGCGTCCTCCGGGTATCCCATGCCGGACACGATGGCACAGCCGCGGCGCCGGGCGCCCGTGCCGGGTCAGGGCACCGGGCGCAGGTGGGTGATGTCCCCGGCCGACACCGCGATCGGCTCGCCACCGTCGTCCGGGGTGATGACGATGCGGCCCTGCTCGTCGATGTCGACCGCGACGCCGTGCAGTTCCGTGTCGCCCGGCAGGACCGCCCGCACCCGGCGGCCGAGCGTGCCGCACCGGTCGCGGTAGGCAGCGGCCAGCCCGGCGACGTCCCAGCCCGCGACGTACCACTGCTCCCACCGGCGGCCGAGTTCGCGCAGCAGGGCCTCGGCGAGTGCGGTGCGATCGAGTTCGGTCGCCCCGGCGAGCGCGAGCGACGTCGCGGTGGGAACCGGCAGCTCGTCCTCGGTGAGCGAGACGTTGAGGCCGATGCCCACCACCACGGCGGGCTCGGGGTGGGTGCCGGCGACCTCGGCGAGGATGCCGGCCACCTTGCGGCCCTCGACGAGCACGTCGTTGGGCCACTTCAGTTCGGCGTCCACTCCGGTGACCGAGCGGATCGCGTCGACGGTGGCGATGCCGGCCAGCAGCGGCAGCCAGCCCAGGTCGGCGAGGTCGATGCCGGGCATGCGCAGCAGCACCGAGACGATCACCTGGGCGCGGGGAACACCGGTCCATCCACGCGAGTGCCGGCCCCGGCCGCCGTGCTGGAACTCGGCGAGCAGGACGCGGCGGTCGGCTCCGGGTTCGCGGGCGGCCGCGAGCAGGTCGGCGTTGGTCGAGGCGGTCTCGGTGACGACGTCGAGGCGCCGGTAGAACGCGTCGGGGTCGGCGCCACGCACGAGCGCGGCGCGCAGCCGGGCGGCATCCAGCTCGCGCCGCACGGGCGCGGGGTCGACGGGCGGGCGCTGCGGTTCGGGTTCGGTGGGCATCCGCACAGCCTAGGATGGGCAGCGAAACGTACTCGCCGGTAGCTTCAGTTCAATGATTCAACACAAGCGGGGCCTCGGTGCGCGATCGCTGACTGACGCTCGCTAAGCTCATGGGCCATGACCACTGTCCAGGAGCCGTCCGCGCCCGAGGCGGCGAGTACGCCCGATATCCACACGACTGCCGGCAAGCTGGCGGACCTGCGCAATCGCCAGGCTCAGGCTCAGGCCCCGAGCGGTGAGGCCGCCGTCGAGAAGGTGCACGCGAAGGGCAAGCTGACCGCCCGCGAGCGCATCGAAGCGCTGCTCGACGAGGGCTCGTTCGTCGAGCTCGACCAGCTCGCCCGGCACCGCAGCACCAACTTCGGCCTGGCCGAGAACCGCCCGGTCGGCGACGGCGTCGTGACCGGCTACGGCACCATCGACGGCCGCGACGTGTGCGTGTTCTCGCAGGATGCGACCGTCTTCGGCGGCAGCCTCGGCGAGGTCTACGGCGAGAAGATCGTCAAGGTCATGGACCTGGCGCTCAAGACCGGCCGCCCGCTGATCGGCATCAACGAGGGGGCGGGCGCGCGCATCCAGGAGGGTGTCGTCTCGCTCGGCCTCTACGGCGAGATCTTCCACCGCAACGTGCAGGCCTCCGGGGTGATCCCGCAGATCTCGCTGATCATGGGCCCGGCCGCCGGTGGACACGTCTACTCCCCCGCCCTGACCGACTTCGTGGTGATGGTCGACCAGACCAGCCAGATGTTCGTCACCGGTCCCGACGTCATCAAGACCGTCACCGGTGAGGACGTCACCATGGAGGATCTCGGCGGCGCGCACACCCACATGGTCAAGTCCGGTGTCGCGCACTACGTCGCCGACGGCGAGCAGGACGCCCTGGACTACGTCAAGGACCTGCTGTCCTACCTGCCGAGCAACAACCAGGCCGCCGCGCCGCGCACCGAGCCGACCGACCCGATCCTCGGGTCGATCGAGGAGTCGCTGACCGAGGAGGACATCGAGCTCGACACGCTGATTCCCGACTCGGCGAACCAGCCGTACGACATGCACGAGGTGATCCGTCGCCTGCTCGACGACGACGAGTTCCTCGAGGTCCAGGCCGAGCGCGCCCAGAACATCATCGTCGGCTTCGGCCGCGTCGACGGCCGGTCCGTCGGCATCGTCGCCAACCAGCCGACCCAGTTCGCCGGCTGCCTGGACATCGACGCGTCGGAGAAGGCCGCGCGCTTCGTGCGCACCTGTGACGCGTTCAACGTCCCGATCGTCACGCTCGTCGACGTGCCGGGCTTCCTGCCGGGCACCGAGCAGGAGTACAACGGCATCATCCGCCGCGGCGCCAAGCTGCTGTACGCGTACGGCGAGGCCACTGTCGGCAAGATCACCGTCATCACCCGCAAGGCCTACGGCGGCGCGTACGACGTGATGGGCTCGAAGCACATGGGCGCGGACGTCAACCTGGCCTGGCCGACCGCGCAGATCGCCGTCATGGGCGCCTCCGGTGCCGTCGGCTTCGTCTACCGCAAGCGCCTGCTCGAGGCGGCCAAGAACGGCGAGGACGTCGACGCGCTGCGCCTCGAGCTGCAGAACGAGTACGAGGACACCCTGGTGAACCCGTACGTCGCCGCCGAGCGGGGCTACGTCGACGCAGTCATCCCGCCGTCGCACACCCGCGGGCAGATCGTGGCGGCCCTGCGGCTGCTCGAGCGCAAGATGGTCACGCTTCCGCCGAAGAAGCACGGGAACATCCCCCTCTGACGGCCGCACGGCCGAGACCATCCCGGCCGGCTCGGTCCTTCCGAGCCGGCCGGGCCACGACCCCACGAGAGGGACGACATGACTTCGAACGCGCAGCGATCCCGCTCCTGCGTCCTGCCCACCGGCTCCGGTAGCCTCCCGGGAGGTGTGTTGTGACTGCGGTAGCTGAGGAGAAGACCATCATCGACACCGAGGTGACCGAGGTCGCGGCGGCCGAGGAGGCCCCGGCGGCGGCGCCGGCGGCCGAGACCGCCGCTCCCGAGGCGGCCGCGGCGATCCGGATCGTCAAGGGCCGGCCCTCGGACGTCGAGATCGCCGCGCTGGTGGCGGTGCTCGCCGCGGCCTCCGGGTCCGCCGCCCCGGCAGGGGACGACCGCCCGCGCGAGACGTGGGGCGACCCCACCCGGATGCACCGCCGGACGGCGCCGTTCTCGCCGTACTCGTACCCGAACCTGGGCTGATCATGGCGAGGCTGGTGCTCGCGTCGGCGTCCCCGGCCCGGTTGTCAGTGCTGCGGTCGGCCGGCGTCGCGCCCATCGTGCGGGTGTCCGCGGTGGACGAGGATGCGCTCGCCGCCGCACTCGGTCCCGGGGCACCGCCCGCGGTGGTGGTCACCGAATTGGCTCGCGCGAAGGCGGCGGACGTGGTGCCCGGCCTGGTCCGGGACAGCCTCGGCGACGACACCCTCGTCGTGGGCTGCGACTCGATGCTGCTCGTCGACGGGCAGTTGCAGGGCAAACCGGGGACGGTCGAGGTGGCGCGCGAGCGCTGGCGGGCGATGGCGGGACGCAGCGCCGACCTGCTCACCGGGCACAGCGTCCTGCGCCTGCGGGACGGCGAGGTCGTCGCCCAGGCCGCCGACCACAGCAGCACCACCGTCCACTTCGGCCGCCCCACCGCGGACGACCTCGAGGCGTACCTGGCCAGCGGCGAGCCGCTGCAGGTGGCGGGGGCGTTCACGCTCGACAGCCTCGGCGGCTGGTTCGTGGAGCGCATCGAGGGCGATCCCTCCTCGGTGATCGGGATCGGCCTGCCGCTGGTGCGTCGGCTCCTGGCCGACGTGGGGGTGTCGGTGGCGCGGCTGTGGGCCGCGAACACGGCCGAAAGCCCTTCAGTTTAGGCTTGCCTTGCCTTACCATCGGGGCATGAGCGATTCCCGTGCCCTGCCCATGTCCGAGCGCGACTCCGCACACCTGCCCGGCCACTGGCTGCTCGCCCGGCTCGGCAAGCGCGTGCTGCGCCCCGGAGGCGCGGGGATGACCACCCGCCTGCTCGTCGATGCGGACATCGAGGGCAGCGACGTCGTCGAACTCGCGCCCGGCCTCGGCCGCACCGCGCGGGAGATCCTGGACCTGGCGCCGCTGTCGTACACCGGCGTCGAACACGACGAGGCCGCGGCCGAGCTGACCCGCGCCGCGATCGGCGACCGCGGCCGCTGCGTCGTCGCGGACGCCGCTGCCACCGGCCTCCCCGACGCCGGCGCCGACGTCGTCGTCGGGGAGGCCATGCTCACCATGCAGACCGACGCGGCCAAGGCGCGCATCGTCGCCGAGGCCGTGCGGACGCTGCGCCCGGGCGGCCGGTACGCGATCCACGAACTCGCCCTCGTCCCCGACGAGCTCGACGATGCGGTGAAGACGGAGATCCGGCAGGGCCTGGCCCGGTCCATCAAGGTCAATGCCCGGCCGCTCACCGTCGCCGAGTGGCGAACCGTGCTCACCGAGGCGGGCCTGAGCGTCGACGTCGTGCGGCTCGCCCCGATGGCGCTGCTGCAGCCCGCCCGGTTCGTCGCCGACGAGGGCGTCCTCGGCACCCTGCGCTTCGTGCGCAACGTGCTGCGCGACGGCGACGCCCGCACGCGGGTGCTGGGCATGCGCGCGACGTTCACGACGTACCGCAGGTCGATCGCGGCCGTGGCGATCGTCGCGACGAAGCCGCGGTAGCCTGCGGTCGTGAGCCCCGCCGCCGCGCCGCAGCCCGAACCCGCGACCCCCGCCCTGTCGTATCTCGCCGACGTCCGCGACGCCGTCGAGCCCTACCCCGACCGGCCGCGCCCACAGCGCGTCCTCGTGGCCGAGGGCGCCCGCGTGGTGATCTTCGCGTTCGACGCCGGGCAGGAACTGCGCGAGCACACGGCCGCGTTCCCGGTGCTGCTGCAGGCCCTCACGGGCCACCTGCAGGTCACCGCCGACGGGCGCACCGTGGATCTCGAGCCCGGCGGGGTGGTGCACATGACCACCCGCCTGCCGCACGCGGTGCGGGCCGTCGAGCCGTCCCGGCTCATGCTGACGATGCTCGATCCAGCTGCGCGCTGAGCGCCGCCGCGATCGCGGCCGCCTTCGCCTTGGCCCGGTCCGCGTTCGCGCCGGCGAACAGCGCGTCGACGCTGTCCGTCCACAACCGCACCCAGCGGTCGAAGCGCGCCGCGCCGAGACCGTGCTGCCGGTGCAGGGCCGTGTGCACCGGAACCAGCCGGCCCCGATAACGGCCGGTGCCGAACAGGACCTGCTCCCAGAAGTCCCCGACGACCGGCAGGTGCTCGTCGAGACCCACGACGGCCAGCGTCGCGAACGCCGCCTCGAGGTCCGGATCCGTCAGCGCCCGGTCGTAGAACCGGCGCAGCAGCCGATCGATGTCGGCGCGCGTCGCGAGGTCGGTCGGGGCGGACGGGGAGCGCAGCACGTGTCCCGACGGTACCGCCTAGAATCGACGGCGCACCTCGTCGTCACCGGATTGCCGATCACCGAACTGTCACCACTGCCTCAGGAGCCACCTGTGCCCGTCGCGCCCGACGCCAACCCGTCCTTCGCCGCCTACGCCGATCCGACCCGCCTGGTGTCGACGGAGTGGCTGTCCGCCCATCTGGGTGCGCCCGAGGTGAAGGTCGTCGAATCGGACGAGGACGTGTTGCTCTACGACGTCGGCCACATCCCCGGCGCCGTGAAGATCGACTGGCATCTCGACCTCAACGACCCGGTCACCCGCGACTACATCGACGGCACGCGGTTCGCCGCCCTCATGGACCGCAAGGGCATCCGCCGCACCGACACGGTCGTCGTCTACGGCGACAAGTCCAACTGGTGGGCCGCGTACGCGATGTGGGTGTTCACCCTGTTCGGCCACGAGGACGTGCGCCTGCTCGACGGCGGCCGCGACGCCTGGATCGCCGAGAACCGCGACACCACCCTCGACATCCCGGTGAGCACCACCACCGGCTACCCGGTGGTCGAGCGGGACGACGCCGCGATCCGGGCGTTCAAGGACGACGTGCTGGACCATCTCGGCAAGGGCCCGCTCGTGGACGTGCGTTCCCCGCAGGAGTACACCGGCGAGCGCACCCACATGCCGGACTACCCCGAGGAGGGCGCCCTGCGCGGCGGCCACATCCCCACGGCCGTGTCCATCCCGTGGGCCCGCGCGGCGGCGCCGGACGGCCGGTTCCGGTCGCGCCCCGAGCTCGAGGAGATCTACGCCGACATCGCGCCGGACTCCGACGTCATCGCCTACTGCCGCATCGGGGAACGGTCCAGCCACACCTGGTTCGTGCTGACCTACCTGCTCGGCTACCAGCACGTGCGCAACTACGACGGGTCGTGGACCGAGTGGGGCAACGCGGTGCGGGTGCCGATCGTCAAGGGCGAGGAGCCCGGAGAGGTGCCGGCCCGGTGACCCTGCCCGCTCCCCTCGCCGAGATCGTCGACGATTTCGCCGCCGTCGAGGGCCAGGACAAGCTGCAGCTGCTGCTCGAGTTCAGCCGGGAACTCCCGCCGATCCCGGCCGAGCTCGAGGAAGCGGCGATGGAGCCGGTCCCCGAATGTCAGTCGCCGCTGTTCCTGTCGGTCGATACGGCCGACCGGGAGCACGTGCGGCTGCACTTCAGCGCGCCCCCCGAGGCCCCGACCACCCGCGGATTCGCATCGATCCTGCATCAGGGGCTCGACGGTCTCAGCGCCGAGCAGATCCTCGAGGTGCCCGACGACTTCTACTCGGCCCTCGGGCTGGCCGACGCGGTCAGCCCGCTGCGCCTGCGGGGAATGAGCGCGATGCTGGCGCGCATCAAGCGGCATCTGCGTTCCTGAGATGCCATGGAGTTCACCGAACTCGAGGACTACCCCATCCCGGCGGGTGTACTGACCGAATGGCTGCCGTGCGTCGCAGCGGATGCCTGGAGCACCGATCCGCGACCGGTGTCGTACGTGCACGAGGCACATCTGCGGCGCACCGCGGGCAGCCGGTACGGCGACGTCCCGGACGCGTGGCTGGGCACCGCCTTCGAGGTCGCGGGACGCCTCGAGGAGGAGCCGTTCCGGCGCGCCCTGGAGCGGTGGATCGACCGGCACGAACCGCTGCGCAGCCAGGTCGTCCTGAGCGGTGACGGCGCCGTCGGCTCCGGCGGCGTGACCCGGCGGACCGCGCCGCCGGGCGCGGTGTCGGTCCGATTCGTCCGGCACCTGCCGTCCGCCCCGGACGACATCCGCGAGCACCTCGAGCAACTGCTGGCCGACTGCACCGAGCCGCACACGTGGCCGGCGTATGTCTTCGCCACCCTCGAGCCCGAGGACGGGGACGCGTCCGCGGCGTCGTTCACGGTGTTCTTCGCCGCCGACCACGCCGTCGCCGACGCCTACTCGGTCGTGCTGGTCGCCCACGAGATCACGGCCCTGTACGAGCAGGAGCGGTCCGGCCGGCCGGCCGGACTGTTCCCCGTGGGCAGCTACATCGACTTCGGTGCCGCGGAGCGGGCGGACGCCGCCGATCTGGCCGGCGAGCACGAGGCCGTGCGGATCTGGCGGGAGGCCCTGACCGCCGGCGGCGGCGCGATGCCCGAGTTCCCGTTGCCCCTCGGCCCCCGGCCGGCCGGTGCGGTGCCGCAGCGCCGTCTGTCGATGCGGATGCTCGACGACGACCGGGCCAACCGCTTCGCCGCCCGCTGCCGGGAGGCCGGGCACGGCTTCTTCGCCGGCACGCTCGCGTGCCTCGCCCGCGCCACGGTCGAGCTCGCCGGGGTCGACCGGTTCCGGACGATCGCGCCGTCCCACACCCGCAGCGGTCCGATGTGGGCCGGGGCCCTCGGCTGGTTCGTGGGACTGCGCCCGGTCGACATCGATGCGGCCGGGGCCACGGACTTCGCGACGCTCACGGCGCGCGCCGGCGCCGAGCTGCGCCGCACGCGGGCGAGCGCCCGGGTGCCGTTCGACCTGGTCGGCGAACTGCTCGAGGTACCCATGCGACCGCGATTCCTGGTGTCCTACATGGACGTTCGCTTCGTCCCCATGGCCGCGCAGTGGCCGCAGTGGAACGCCCGGACGCTGCGCAGCCGCAGCTACACGCACGACGTGTTCCTGTGGTTCAACCGCAGCCCGAAGGGAGTGAACCTGGCGGGCCGGTTTCCCGACACGCCGACCGCCGCGGCCAACGTGCCGTCGTTCGTCGAGCGGGTCCGGGAATTGATGCACGAGGCGAGCGAGGGCCGCGAGTGGGACACGCCGGAACACGGGAACGAGGGCGCTTCCGCTACCGGCCGGTAATGTTGCCGGGTTCCGGGCGACCCGTAGGGTGTAGGGGCTATCCGGTTACATCGTCTATCGGATTGGCGCCTACACTCCCAGAGACGGCAATAACCTAACGATCGATCAACAGGAGGCTCCGTGCCCAGTCATGCCAGCGCGCACATCACGAAGGTGCTCGTCGCCAACCGCGGCGAGATCGCTGTGCGGGTCATCCGAGCCGCCAAGGATGCCGGTTACGGGAGCGTGGCCGTCTACGCAGAACCCGACGCCGACGCCCAGTTCGTGAAGCTCGCCGACGAGGCATTCGCGCTCGGTGGCCAGACCTCCGCCGAGTCCTACCTGGTGTTCGACAAGATCCTCGACGCCGCCCGCAAGTCCGGTGCCGACGCGATCCACCCCGGCTACGGCTTCCTGTCCGAGAACGCCGACTTCGCGCAGGCCGTGATCGACGCCGGTCTGATCTGGATCGGCCCCTCCCCGCAGGCCATCCGCGACCTCGGCGACAAGGTCACCGCGCGGCACATCGCCGAGCGCGCCAAGGCACCCATGGCCGCCGGCACCAAGGATCCCGTCAAGAACGCCGACGAGGTCGTCGAGTTCGCGAAGCAGTACGGCGTGCCGGTCGCGATCAAGGCGGCCTTCGGTGGTGGCGGCCGCGGCATGAAGGTCGCGCACACCATCGAGGAGATCCCCGAGCTGTTCGAGTCCGCGACCCGCGAGGCCATCGCCGCCTTCGGCCGGGGCGAGTGCTTCGTCGAGCAGTACCTCGACAAGGCGCGCCACGTGGAGGCGCAGGTCATCGCCGACCAGCACGGCAACGTCATCGTCGCCGGCACCCGCGACTGCTCGCTGCAGCGCCGCTTCCAGAAGCTCGTCGAGGAGGCCCCCGCGCCGTTCCTGACCGACGAGCAGCGCCGCCGCATCCACGAGTCCGCCAAGGCCATCTGCCGCGAGGCCGGCTACTACGGCGCCGGCACGGTCGAGTACCTGGTCCAGGGCGACACGGTGTCCTTCCTCGAGGTCAACACCCGCCTGCAGGTCGAGCACCCGGTCACCGAGGAGACCGCCGGCATCGACCTGGTGCGCCAGCAGTTCCGCATCGCCAACGGCGAGAAGCTCGAGCTCACCGAGGACCCGGCCCCGCGCGGGCATGCGTTCGAGTTCCGCATCAACGGTGAGGACGCCGGCCGCGGCTTCCTGCCGGCCCCCGGTCCGATCAGCGTGTACCGCGAGCCCTCGGGCCCGGGCGTGCGCGTCGACTCCGGTGTGGTGCAGGGCGACGTCATCGGCGGCCAGTTCGACTCGATGCTCGCCAAGCTGATCGTCACGGGCGAGACCCGCACCCAGGCCCTCGAGCGTGCTCGCCGCGCCCTCGCCGAGTTCGAGGTCGACGGCCTGGCCACCGTGATCCCGTTCCACCGGCACATCGTCGAGCACCCCGCCTTCGTCGGGGACGGCGAGAAGTTCGACGTCTACACCAAGTGGATCGAGACCGAGTGGGAGAACACCGTCGAGCCGTACACCGGCGGTGGGGTCGCCCCCGAGGACGAGGACGAGGCGCTGCCGCGGCAGAACGTCGTCGTCGAGGTCGGCGGCCGCCGCGTCGAGGTGTCGCTGCCCGGCCAGTTCACCCTCGGCGCCGGCGGCGGTGCCGCCGGCGGGGCGCTCCGCAAGAAGCCGAAGCCGCGCAAGCGGGGCGGCGCCCACGGCGGCAAGGCCTCCGGTGACGCGGTGACCGCGCCGATGCAGGGCACCGTCGTCAAGGTCGCGGTCTCCGAGGGTCAGGAGGTCGCCGAGGGTGACCTGATCGTGGTGCTCGAGGCCATGAAGATGGAGAACCCGGTCAACGCGCACAAGGCCGGCGTCGTCACCGGCCTGTCGGTCGAGCCCGGCGCCGCCATCACCCAGGGCACGGTGCTCGCCGAGCTCAAGTAGCAGTTCCGCCTGCGACGGCGCGCCCCGCGAATCCTCGGATTCACGGGGCGCGCCGTCGTTCGTTCCGGGACTAGGGTGGTGATATGGCCGATTCACCGGAGGTCCGTATCGGCACGGCCGAGCGCGAACAGGCCCAGCGCCTGCTCGGCGAGCACTTCGGTGCCGGTCGCCTCACCCTCACCGAGTTCGAGGACCGCAGCGGCCGCATCGCCGCCGCCGTCACCCGCCGCGATCTCGCGGTCCTGTTCATCGACCTGCCCACCGTGACCGGCCGGGCCGACGGGCACCGGCGCGGATGGTGGCTTCTGGTACCGGTCGTGGCCCTCGGACTGGTCGCGTTCTACCAACTCCTGGAACCGAACGTGTGGATCATGACGGGCGCGACGGTCGCCGCCACCGTCGCCGTCCTTGCCGCCCGCGCCCGCGGCGGACGACCGCACACGGCCGAGCCGGCCTTTCTCCGCGACGTCCCGCCGCTCCCCGCCCCCGCCGCCCGGGACCCGCACTCCCGGGACCCACAGCCATCCGCGACGCGCGACGTCCCGGACCTGGTGTGGCTGCTGACGATGAGCATGTTCGCCGTCGCGCCGGCGCTGGTGCTGCGGCACCCCATCGCGCTGCTGATCTCCGCCGTCGCGCTGATCCTGATCATCTCCCGGGCATTCCGGACCGGGACCGGCGGGACCGGTCGCTGACGACCCATTAGTGTGGACCCATGGCCGACTCCCCCGAGGTCCGCATCGGCACCGTCGAACGCGAACAGGCACTGAACCTGCTCGGTGAGCACTTCGGTGCGGGCAGGCTCACCCTCGTCGAGTTCGACGAGCGCAGCGCGAAGGCGGCCGCCGCCACCACCCGCGCCGAACTCGACGCCCTGTTCACCGACCTTCCCCCGGCGACCCCGAACACGCCTGCGCCGGTGGACGACACCGCGAAGGCCGAGCAGCGGGAGAGGTGGCGCACCGCCGCCATGGGGCTGATCCCCCTCGTCGCCCTCCTGCTGTTCTTCGTCTCCGGCAGCTGGTTGTGGTTCCTTCTGATCCCGGCCGCAGGCATCCTGTACTCCGCGACCAAGGGCACGAAGGGCGGCTGCTGAGTGGACCCCGTCGAGATCAACGCCGGCAACTGGTACCTGCTCGCCGAACGCCCCGACGAGTGGGCCGCCGGCACGGGCTACCACTGGTCGGTGCGGGAGGCGACGACCGCCGATGTCGAAGCCACCGTGGAACTCCGGCCGGACGGGACGCTGACCGGGTCGGCCGAACCCGGTTGCGAGGATGCGCTGGCCGCCGCGTTGGCCGCCGTGCGCCGGTTCGCCGAGAGCGCCTGGAACATGGCGGTCACCGAATCTACATGACCGCCCGGTTCGTTCCGGTGGCGCTCACGCTCGTGGTCGTCACCGTGCTGCTCATGCTGCCGGGCGATACGACTCCGTCGGCGTTCCCGCACGCCGACAAGATCACGCACGCACTGATGTTCGCGGTGCTCGCGTACGCGTCCCGCTTCGCCCGGATCCCGCCCGCCGCGACCGTCGCGTGGCTCGCGGCGTACGGGGTGGTCACGGAGGTCCTGCAGGCGACCGTCGCGGTCCGGCGGTCGGGGTCGGTGTGGGACTGGTGCGCGGATCTGCTCGGCGTGGCGATCGGTGTCACGGTGTTCGCGGCCGTACGCCGACGGAGTCGCTCGGAACCGTAGGGCCCGGCGCCTGCGCCGTCCGCTCCCCCGGCCCTCATTCCAGGAGTCGTTGCCGTAGCAGCGCCCGACCGGAGTCCGTGAGCCCCAGGGCGTCGCTCAGGTAGCGGTCGAACGACCCGAACGCCTCCTCCGCCGCCGCGAGCGCCGTCGCGAGGTACTCGGCGCGGACACCGAGGACGGATTCGAGGTCCCCGCGGGGCACCCCCTTCGCCGTGAGCGCTTCGAGGACCGGGGCGAACACCGGCAGCAGCCGCTCGTTGGTGAGCAGGTAGTCCTCGAAGACGGTGTCCTCGTCCACGCCCAGCGCGAGCAGCAGGACGGCCGACGCCCACCCCGTGCGGTCCTTGCCGGTGGTGCAGTGCACGAGCACCGGGTCTGCGTCGCCGGTCAGCAGGGTCTGCAACAACGTCCGGTATGCGGCGCGGGCGCTCGGCAGCAGGACGAAGTCACGGTAACTGCCCCGCAGGTATTCGGCGCCGCGCCCGTCCCCGAGGACCTCGCGGGCGAACGCGGCGTCGGTCAGAAGCTCCTTCATGTGCGCGGCGATCGAACCGTGCTCGCGGTCGGCGAGCACGTCGAGGGCGAGGGTACGCACACCCTCCGGGAGCCGGTCCGGCGCCGCCTGCCGCTCCGGTTCGGTCCGCAGGTCCACGACAGTCGCCAGGCCGAGCCCGGACAGCACCCGCGCATCGGCGTCGGTCACCCGGCTCAGGTCGGTGGACCGGAAGACGATGCCCCGGCGCACCGACGCACCGTCGCGCGTGGCGTATCCACCGACATCGCGCAGGTTCGGTATCGAGGTCGCTTCGGGACCGGGCATCGGCCCTCGGGAGGTGGGGGTACCGGGACGACCGGCGGAGTCCGACATGCGCCCACCCTAACCGGGTCGGTTCACCCGTCCGGATCGGTGCACCCGGTCCGATCCGCCGGAGCGACGCCGGGCGCACGCGGAGATCCGGGCGATCGACGCGAGTGCCGGATTCGCCGGCAGCCGAGTGTCACAGGACCCACCCACTACCGCGTGAGGGCGCGGATCACGTCCTTGATGCTCGCGTCGTCGGGCAACACGAGCGGCAGCAGGTTCGTGAGGGCATTCACGATGATGGTGAACCGCATGACCTTCTCCTTCGGTTCTTGCGGCGCTCTCGCTACCGCTACCGCTTCCGTGCGGCCCGGCGGGTTCCGGACCCACCACAACTGTGCGGTTCGGCCCCCGTCGCTGCATCCGTGGTGACACCGGAATGCGGGACCGTGGTGACACCCGCACGCGGTCCGTGCCAGCACGGTGGTGCCGGCGACGGCGCGGGAGGAGACTGAGACGGTCCGGGAGGAGACCGAGACGGTCCGGGAGGAGGCCGGCCGTGCGGCACCGAGTCATCCAGCTGCTCGTCGTGGTCACCGCGGTGCTGGTCGCGGCGATCGCCGCGGCGGTGGACTGGTCGCCGGCGGCGCTGCGGGATCCGGCCCGCACGCTGCTCCTCGGGCCGCGGGAATCCTTCGCCGCCGCCGAGGGGCCGTTCCTGCCGGTGTTCGGGCCCACCGAACTCGCGCTGTTCCTCGGCACCGGAGTCGCATTCGTCGTCTCCGGAGCGATCGCATGGAACAACCGCCCGCACGACCTGAGCGGGCCCCTCATCCTCATGGCCGGCCTGTTGTGGTTCCTCGGCGGCCTGCGACGTTCCGGCGAGCCCGTGGCCTTCACCGTCGGCGTGGCGGCGACGAACCTGTATCTGCCCGTCCTGCTGCAGGCCCTGATCGGGTTCCCGACCGGCCGGCTGCACCGACGGTGGCAGCGTCTGTTCGTGGGCGCCGCGTGGCTTCTCGCCACGATCGGCATCGTGGCCGAGTGGCTGTTCTTTGATCCGCGGACCGCACCCGCGGCATCACCGTCGACGTCGACGAATCTTCTTCTGCTCCGGGATGATCCGTCCCTGGCACAGGCGGTGCAGCTCGTCGTCGGGTTCTGCGCGTTCCTGATCGTGGGCACGCTCGTGCTGGTGGTGATCGTTCGCTGGCGTTCGGGCTCACCGGCGTACCGGGCCGGCTTCGCGCCGCTCGGCGTCGCGTACGGCCTCTCGGCGGTGATCACGATCGTGGTGCTGTCGAGTGCGGTGAGCCTTCCCTGGTCGCCCCCGCCGTGGGTGCTCAACCTGCGCTACCCGACCACGGCGCTGTTTCCGCTGGCGGTGGCGGTCGGTCTCGTCCGGTACCGGCTGGCGCGTGCTGCGGTCAGCGACGCGATGGTGGAGATCGGTTCCGCCCCCATCGGTGTCGGATTCGTCGACGCGCTGCGGCGGGCCGTGCACGACCCGAGCCTGGTGCTGTGGACCTATGCGCCGGAGCGCGCGGCCTACGTCGATCCGGACGGGTCGGTCCACGCTCTTCCCCGCCCTTCCGATTCTCGCGCGGCGACCATCCTCGAACGCGGCGGCACTCCCGTGGGGGCCTTGGTGTACGACCCGTCCCTCGAGACCCAACCCGAGCTGCTCGCCGCGGTCCACAGCGCCACCGCGCTGGCTCTCGAGCACGAACGGTTGCAGGCGGACCTGCAGCTCCGGCTCGACGAGGTACGGCGCTCCCGCAAACGGATCGTCGCGGCCGGCGACATCCAGCGGCGACGCCTCGAGCGCGACCTGCACGACGGTGCGCAGCAACGGCTCGTCGCCGCGTCGCTGTTGTTGCGCCGCGCCCAGCGCGCCGGGGAGGAGGCCGATCTGCGCCGGCTGCTCGCGGACGGTGCCGCCGAACTCGACACCGCCCTGACGGAACTGCGGGAGCTCGCCCGGGGTGTCTACCCGGCGGTGCTCACCGAGCGCGGGCTCGCGGCTGCGCTGCGCTCGCTGGCCGAGCGGGCACCCGTGCCCGTCGGCATCGACGACGGCCTCCCCGGCCGGCCCTCGCCTCCCGTCGAGCTCGCCGCGTACCTCATCGGGGCGGAGGCCGTCACCAATGCCGGAAAGCACTCCGGGGCCACTGCCGTCCGCATCTGCCTGCACCGGGCGGGTGATGCGCTGCGCATGACGATCCGTGACGACGGATGCGGTGGCGCGCGGCCGACGCCCGGCGGGGGGCTGGACGGGCTGCGGGATCGGACCGAGGCTCTCGGCGGCGACCTCGTGCTCGACAGTCCCGAGGGCCGCGGCACGACCGTCGACGTCACGCTCCCGTTCCACCTCGACGTCGAGTCCTGACCGGGTCCGACTCTGCCGGACGGTTCCCGGCCCGGCGGATCAGTGCCGTGCCACCTCGCCCAGAACGCGGTCCAGCGCGTCGAGCGCCTCGTCCAGTTCGGCGGTGGTGACCGTCAGCGGCGGCCGGAACCGGATGCCGCGCTGCCCGGTTCCGATCATCAGCACGTGCTCGTCGACCCGCAGGCGGGTGAGCACGGCGTCGCGGACGGTGGGCGTGGGCAGGGTGAACGCGCACATCAGGCCGCGTCCGCGCGGCTCGCCGACCAGCCGGTGGCGGCCGGCGAGCTGGTTCAGCCCGGACAGCAGATGCGCCCCGGTCATGCGCGCCCGGTCGACGAGCCGGTCCCGCTCGATCACCTCCAGAATGCGCCGGGCGCGGACCATGTCGGTCAGGCTGCCACCCCAGGTGGAGTTGAGCCGCGACGAGACCATGAAGACGTTGTCGGGGATCTCGTCGATCCGGCCGCCGGCCATGATGCCGCAGACCTGGGTCTTCTTACCGAAGGCGACGATGTCGGGTGCGACGCCGAACTGCTGGTACGCCCAGGTGGTTCCCGTCAGCCCGACGCCGGTCTGCACCTCGTCGAAGATCAGCAGCGCATCGTGACGGCGGCACAGTTCCGCCATGGCCTGGAAGAACTGCGGCCGGAAGTGATGGTCGCCGCCCTCGCCCTGGATGGGTTCGGCGATGAAACACGCGATGTCGTGCGGATTCTCGGCGAACGCCCGGCGCGCCTGCTGCAGCGCATGCGCCTCCGCGGCCTCGACGTCGCGGTCGTCGGCGAGGTAGGGCGCGTCGATGCGCGGCCAGCGGAACTTGGGGTACCGGGCCGTCTTGATCGGGTCCGTGTTGGTGAGGGACATCGTGTAGCCGGTGCGACCGTGGAATGCCTCGGTCAGGTGGAGAACGCTGCCCCCGAGGTCGGAGCCGAGTCCGCGCGCCTCATTGAGCCGGCTCTTCCAGTCGAAGGCCGCCTTGAGTGCGTTCTCCACCGCGAGCCCGCCGCCGTCGACGAAGAACAGGTGCGGCAGGGCCGGGTCGCCGAGCACCCGCGCGAAGGTGTCGACGAACCGGGCCATCGCCACCGTGTAGATGTCGGAGTTGCTGGGCTTGTTCGCGGCGGCCGTAGCGAGTTCGGCGGCGAACGCCGGGTCGTCGACGATGTCGGGCGGGTTCATCCCGAGCGCGGAGGATGCGAAGAACCCGAACATGTCGAGGTAGGTCGTGCCGTCCCGTTGATCGACGAGCCGCACGCCCCGCGATCGGTCGAGGTCGAGGACGAGGTCGAACCCGTCCACCAGCAGATGTTCGCGCAGAACGGCGTGTACCCGGCTCGGGGGCAGCTCGCGGGCACCGTCCGGGTGTCGGAATGCAGTGCTCATGCCCAGAGAGTACGTCAAAGTTCCGCCAAGATCGGCGCGATAAAGGAAGATCACCCCTTCCTTCGACTATCGTTCGTAAAATGTTTGGAGGATGACGGTGCTGCGGGTGGCCACATTCGCCGTCGCGCGGATCTCCTGGAGCAGTTGTTCGAGCGCCCGAGGCGAGGCGACGCGCACGAGCAGGATGTAGCTCTCGTCCCCCGCCACGGAGTGGCAGGATTCGATGGCGTCGATGTGCCGCAACCGCGCCGGCGCGTCATCGGGTTGGGACGGGTCGAGAGGGGTGATCGCGACGAACGCCGACAGCATCAACCCGAGCGCTTCGGGATCGACCTTCGCCGCGTATCCGCGGATCACCTGCCGGGCTTCGAGGCGGCGAACCCGGGACTGCACCGCGGAGATCGACAATCCGGCCTTCTCGGCGAGAGTGGCCAGCGTCGCCCGGCCGTCCACCACCAGTTCGCGCATGAGCAGCCGGTCGATCTCGTCCAGGGACTCCTTCGAGTTTTCCGCCATCAGCGCAGGCTAATCGAACCGGAAAGGACATCGACGATGAATCCGACTGGCAATCTGCACGATCGCGCCGCGGCCGCGCTGCGTCGCTGCGGGGCGAGCGCCCCCGCCCTCGACGGCGCCCACACGGTCACCAGCCCGATCGACGGCTCGGAGCTCGCGCGGTTGCACCCCGCCCGCGGCGCGGACGTCGACGCCACGGTCGCCGCGGCGAGCGCGGCCTTCGGGCACTGGCGGCAGGTCCCGGCGCCGATGCGGGGACGGCTGGTCCGCAGGCTCGGGGACCTGCTCGGCGAGCACAAGTCCGATCTCGCCGAGCTCGTCACGCTCGAGGCCGGGAAGATCCCCTCCGAAGCGCTCGGCGAGGTGCAGGAGATGATCGACATCTGCGAGTTCGCGGTCGGCCTCTCGCGCCAGCTCTACGGCCGCACGATGCCCTCCGAGCGACCCGGCCACCGGCTGATGGAGACGTGGCATCCGCTGGGGGTGGTCGCGGTGATCTCTGCGTTCAACTTCCCCGTCGCCGTGTGGTCCTGGAACACCGCGATCGCGCTCGTGTGCGGCGATCCGGTGGTGTGGAAGCCCTCCGAGAAGACCCCGCTCACGGCGCTGGCCTGCCACGCGCTGCTCGAGCGGGCCGCGGGCGACGTGGGCGCCCCCGCCGGCCTGCACCACGTCCTGGTCGGCGACGCTGCCGTCGGCGAGGCGCTGGTCGACGATCCGCGCGTCGCGCTGGTCAGCGCGACGGGCTCGATCCGGATGGGCCGCATCGTCGCGCCCCGGGTGGCGGCGCGGTTCGGGCGCTGCCTGCTCGAACTCGGCGGCAACAACGGCGCGATCGTCGGCCCCTCCGCCGACCTCGACCTCGCCGTGCGGGCCGTGGTGTTCGCCGCGGCCGGCACCGCCGGGCAGCGCTGCACCACCCTGCGACGGCTGATCGCCCACCGCTCCGTCGTCGACGAGCTGACCGAGCGGATCGCCAAGGCCTACTCGGGGCTGCGGGTGGGCGATCCGTTCGACGACGGGGTGCTCGTCGGACCGCTGATCGACGGCCGTGCCCACGCCGCGATGCGGACCGCGCTCGAGCGCGCCGAACTCGACGGCGGCATTCTCGTCACCGGCGGCGACGCGGTCGAGGTCCCCGGTGACGGGGTGTACGTCCGGCCCGCGGTCGTGCGGATGCCGGCGCAGACGGACGTGGTGCGGGAGGAGACGTTCGCCCCGATCCTCTACGTGCTGACCTACGACGGCTTCGACGAGGCGATCGCCCTGCACAACGGGGTACCCCAAGGACTTTCGTCGTCGATCTTCACCACCGACCAGCGTGAGGCCGAGCGCTTCCTCGCCGCCTCGGACTGCGGCATCGCCAATGTCAACATCGGCACCTCCGGCGCGGAGATCGGGGGCGCGTTCGGCGGCGAGAAGGAGACCGGCGGCGGCCGCGAGTCGGGTTCGGACTCGTGGAAGGCGTACATGCGCCGCGCCACCAACACGATCAACTACTCCGACGATCTGCCGCTGGCGCAGGGTGTGGAGTTCGGTTGAGCGACAAGCTGGTTCCGTACCGACTGTGGGGGTGCCGACCGGACCGGTTCGACACCGAGATCGAGGGCGAGTTCGCGTGGACCGACCACATCGTGCGGACCCTCGGCGCGGCGTTCGAGCCGGCCGGCGCCGAGATCCGGAGGGAGGTGTCCCTGCTGCCGGAGACACACGGCGTCAGCGTGCGCGCGGACGGGCTGACGCTGGGCATCCTCGGCGACGGCGACGCGCTGCGCTACGGGCCGGTGCTCCGCCGTGTCGTCGCAGGCGGGTATCTGCCGACCGTGCCGGGCCGCATCTGGGCCGCCGATGCGGGCGCCTACAACGACGACCCGGCCCGCAGCGGCCGCGTCATCGCCCGCGTCTCGGTCAGCCTCGGCGCCCCGGCCCGACTGGTGCCCCGCAACGATCCTCCGGACGTGCCCTACACGCTGCTGCCCCCGGGCCGGACCCTCCAGGTCACCGGGGAGGAACGACACTTCGACCTGCTGCACCCCTACGCCGACCCGCCCGGCAAGTACGCCCTGCTCGTCACCCTCCACGAGGCGGACGGCGCGCTGGTGGAGGTGCGGGTGGCCGACCGGGCGTGCGGATACCTGGGCCGGCGGTCCAGTGCGCGTCTGCTGCCGATCGTGACGCACCTGTCCGCGCGTGGACTCCGCACCGCCGCGCGGGCCGCGGTGAGCGGATCCCGGCTGGCGGCCGAGGTGACGGTGTCGGTGACGCCGGCCGACGAGATCGACGAGCGCGTCCTGGACGGACCGCCGGTGGTCGTGCCGCGGCTGGCGCACGGCCCGGTCGCCGACCCGCCCGACCCGGTGCTGCCGATGCACCGGTACCACGGGTGGGGCGGGCAGATCGTCGTGCAGGGCGACCGGCTGTGGATCCTGCGGGAGGGCCCCGTGGCGCGGGCGTTGGGTCCGGTTCCGTTGACGCCCAAGCGGATCCGTCTGCGGGACGTGGTGGACGTGCAGTTCCGCCCGGCGCTGCCCCAGACCGACGGCATGCTCCGGATCGTGACGGGCAGCGGCCGGGACGGCGCGCCGGCGTCGGCGGATCCCGACACGGTGGTGTTCCACCATCCCGACCGGCAGCGATTCCAGGCGCTCGCCGAGTGGCTGCGGCACGTCGCAGCCGTGAACGCCGGACCGCCGTCGTGAGAGGCACCCCTCAGGGCCGCCGCAGCAGCTCGGCCTCCCCCGGTTCGACGACGATCGTGGCCGGTTCGGTCCGGCCGTAGTACCGCGTACGCAGGAGCCAGCTCCGCGCGTGGGACAGTTCCGAGCGCCACCCGGCCAGGTAGTACTTCCGGCCGAAGCGGGCTATGACGGTCGCCGGTGGCCCGCCCGGCCGCACGGTGGCCCGGCCGTGCAGCCGCAGGACGGGTCCCCGCTCGCCGTCGTCGAGCAGCACCACGACGTCGGGATTCGCGGCCGCGTTGCGCGCCGCCACGGTGCTGCGACCGGTGCCGAAGTACAACCGGCCGTCGACCTGCACGAACCACAGCGGGGACAGGGCCGCCGCGCCCTTCGGGGAGCGGGTTGCCAGGCGCGCGACGAGGGCACGGTCGAGGAAGTCGCGCACGACGGCGTCGTCGGCCTTCACGCGTCCCGCTCCTCGTGCAGGGTCGCGTAGTCCCACGCGGTGGCCCGCCGGGGCGTGAACACGAACCAGGCGAGGTCCTCGCGACCGTCGGGGGCGGGGGCATCCGCCGCGGCGAGGCGTCCGCGCCAGTTCACCGCCCGCAGCTCGAACCAGAATTCGCCGTCGTCGAGCAGGACGGTGACCCGGTCGAGACCGGCCGACGGCGGCACCGACTCCCGCGGCACACCGACCCACAACTCGCCGTCGCGTCGCCGGACCCGCGCGGGCAGCGCAGTGACCGCACCGGCGTCGTCGAACGCGACCGCCGCCCGACCGTGCTCGAGCAGCCTGCCGGCAAGCGGTTCCGGTTCGACGCGCTGGGTGATCCGCCCCATGCCGACAGACGATACCGCCGGATCATCCGCGGCGGCCGGGATCGCGCGGGGCCGGCCGGATCCGGATCGGTTCGGGCACCGTGACGGTCTCGTTGCCGGGCAACGGCTCCCCGCGGCGCCGCCCGACGTCGGCGACCGTGTCGACGTCCGCGAGCGGCTGCGCCCCCTGCCGCGCGACGGCCTCGTCGTAGAGCTCGAACCACGGGAATCCGCGCCCGGTGTAGTCGGCGGCGGCCAGGGGCCGGGTCGGTGGGTCCTCCCCGGTGACCGTGCGCCACTGCTCGCTGTTCACCAGGTGCACGTCGACGACCGAGCGGTGGTCGAGGTCCCACGCGTCGTGCGGTTCGACCGGGGTGGCGACGCCCTGCTCGACGGACCCGCCGGCACCGAGCCCCATGGCCGCGGCCGGCGCGAAGGAGTGCATCGGACGGCGGGCGTCGAACTCGGCACGTTCCTCCCATCGTCGCGCCCGCATGGGGTACGCCGCGATGCGGACCCCGCCCTGCGCCGGCCCGGACCGCAGCTGCTCCTCGACGCTGTAGCCGGAACCGAGTGGCATCGCGACGAACTGGCGCACCCGCCCCTGCGCCACGACGAAGCCGTCGAGCCACGGTTGCGCCGGCACCTCGAGGTAGTCCTCGCGTTCGAAGTCCGGCACCGGCGACCAGGTTTCGCCGGTGAGCGCGTCGACGTCCCCGGCGGCGACCTTCGCCAGGAACGGGTACCGGGACTCGAACCCGAGCCAGCACGCCTCCGACTGCCACATCGGCATCACCAGTCCGCCGCGGGACCGCCACGAGTCCGGTATCCGGGCGTCCTCGAGTCCGGCGACGGTCCGCAGCGGGAACCGTCCCAGGCCGGGCGGCAACGGGTAGGTGTTGCCGTCGTCCGGCACCCGCAGGGTGCGGTGGAACGAGACGGCCATGCGGGCGGCGGCGTGCACCTCGGGGAACTCGACCACCAGGCGGTCCTTCTCGAGAGCGAGCGCCACGTCGTCCCTCCTGTCCGCATGCTCCGGTGCCGTTCACGTGCGGGTGAGGGTACGCCGAGCGGACGGGCCGGTCGAGCAGTTGCGCCGAGCGCCTCTCGGCTCACGTGACCCGGGCCACAGCTGTGGTAGACCAAGGGGCATGTTTCCTGGGAACTTCGTCGCCACGACCCCCGACAAGCCCGCCATCGTGCGGCCCGCCACCGGGGAGTCGCTCACCTACCGGCAGCTCGACGAGAGCTCCGTCCGCCTCGCGAAATACCTGCGCGCCGCCGGCCTCGAGCGGGGCGACCACATCGCGCTGATCTCGGACAACGACCTGCGGGTGATGGAGGTCTACTGGGCGGCGCTGCGTTCCGGCCTGTACGTCACGGTGGTCAACTGGCACCTCACCCCCGCCGAGGCCGCCTACGTGGTCAACGACTGCGGCGCGAAGGTGCTCCTCGCCTCGGCGGGCGCGGCGACCGCGATCGACACCCGTTCCGGGGCCTACCCGAACGTGATCCGCCGGCTCGTGTACGGCGGTGCACTGCCCGGCTTCGACGACTACGCCCACGCGCTCGCGGCATTCGATGCCTCGCCGCTGGAGTCGCAGCCGCGTGGTCAGGACATGCTCTACTCCTCGGGTACCACCGGCCGGCCCAAGGGCATCAAGCCGAAGCTGCCCGAGGGGCAGGTCCAGGACGTCCCGGACCCCTACACGGCGGTGTTCGCCCCGATGTACGGCTTCGATGCCGAGTCGGTGTACCTGTGCCCGGCCCCGCTGTATCACGCTGCGCCGCTTCGCTTCTGCGGAGTGGTGCAGTCCGTCGGGGGCACGGTGGTCCTCATGGACCGGTTCGAGCCGGAGGAGGCGCTCGCCCTGATCGAGCGTTACCGCGTCACCCACAGCCAGTGGGTGCCGACGATGTTCGTGCGGATGCTCAAGCTCCCCGAGGAGGTGCGCGGCAAGTACGACATGTCGAGCCTGAAGGTCGCCATCCACGCGGCGGCGCCGTGCCCGCCGGAGATCAAGCGCGCCATGATCGAGTGGTGGGGCCCGATCGTGTACGAGTACTACGCCTCCACCGAGGGCGCGGGCGCCACGTTCATCGACTCGGAGCAGGCGCTTGCACACCCGGGATCCGTGGGTCGCGACGGCGTGATGGGCGTCGTCCACATCTGCGACGACAGCGGCGCCGAGCTGCCGGTCGGTGCCACCGGCACGGTGTGGTGGGAGCGCGACGAGCGGCCGTTCGAGTACCACAACGACCCGGAGAAGACCGAGGAGGCGACGCACCCCGATCATCCGACCTGGACCACCAGCGGCGACATCGGATACCTCGACGAGGAGCGCTACCTGTACCTCACCGACCGGGCCGCGTTCACGATCATCTCCGGCGGCGTGAACATCTACCCGCAGGAATCGGAGAACGTCCTCACCCTGCACCCCAAGGTGTACGACGTCGCGGTGATCGGGGTCCCCAACGAGGAGATGGGCGAGGAGGTCAAGGCCGTCGTCCAGCTCGCCGACGGCGTCGAGCCCGGACCCGAGGTCGAGCGCGAGCTCCTCGACTTCGTCCGCGAGCGCGTCTCCCACTTCAAGGCGCCGCGCAGCATCGACTTCTCCGACGACCTGCCGCGCACGCCCACCGGCAAGCTCGTCAAACACAAGCTGCGCGCCCGCTACCTCACCCCGGCAGGCTGACCGTGTCCGCCGATCTCGCCGAACTCGCCGACCAGCTCCCGGCCGGCGCGCTGATCACCGATCCGGACCTGCTCGCCGGGTACCGGCAGGACTGGGCGCGCGATCCGGACGCGGCGGTGCCGCGCGCGGTCGTGCGGGCCACGCGCACGGCGGACGTGCAAGCCACACTGCGATGGGCGAGCGCCCACCGGGTGCCCGTGGTGCCGCGCGGCGCGGGCACCAGCCTGTCCGGCGGGGCGGGCGGGGTGCCGGGCGGGATCGTGCTGAGCACCGAGCGGATGCGGGCGATCACCGTGGACCCGGTCACCCGCACGGCGGTCGTCCAGCCGGGACTGCTCAACGCCGAGGTCAAGCGGGCCGCGGCCGAGCACGGGCTGTGGTATCCGCCCGACCCGTCCTCGTTCGAGATGTGCACGATCGGCGGCAACGCGGCGACCAACGCCGGGGGGCTGTGCTGCGTGAAGTACGGCGTCACCACGGACTACGTCCTCGGCCTCGAGGTGGTGCTCGCCGACGGCACCGCGGTGCGGCTCGGCGGACCCCGCCTCAAGGACGTGGCGGGCCTGTCGCTGACCAAGCTGTTCGTCGGCAGCGAGGGCACCCTCGGCATCATCACCGAGGTGACCCTGCGGCTCCTCCCGCCGCAACCGCCGGCATCGACGATGGTCGCCACGTTCGGCTCGGTCCAGGCCGCGGCCGACGCGGTGCTGGCCGTGACGGCCACGTTGCGCCCGGCGATGCTCGAGTTCATGGACCGCGCCTCGATCAATGCGGTCGAGGACGCGCTGCACATGGGACTGGACCGCGACACCGAGGCGATGCTCATCGCCCGGTCCGACGCGCCCGGCACGGCCTCGGCGCAGGAGATCGCGACGATGGTGCGGGCGTGCGAGGACGCCGGTGCCGAGGAGGTGTTCTCGACCGACGACCCCGAGGAGGGCGAGGCGTTCGCGGCGGCGCGGCGGATGGCCATCCCGGCGGTCGAACGGACCGGCAGCCTGCTGCTCGAGGATGTCGGCGTGCCCCTGCCGGCCCTGCCGGCACTGGTCGGGGGTGTCGCCGAGATCGCCGACCGCAATGCGGTGACGGTGGCGGTGATCGCGCACGCCGGCGACGGCAACACCCATCCGCTGATCGTGTACGACCCCGCCGACGCCGACCAGACGGCCCGCGCGCACGTGGCCTTCGGGCAGATCATGGACCTGGCGATCGCGCTGGGCGGCACCATCACCGGGGAGCACGGGGTGGGCCGGCTGAAGAAGGCGTGGCTGCCGGATCAGGTGGGTCCCGACGTGATGGCCCTGACCCGGCGGATCAAGGCGGCGCTCGACCCGGAATCCATCCTCAATCCGGGCGTCATCCTCTGAAGCAAGATCGAGTACGGTGGCCGCGTGCGTGAGGACCGAATCCAGTGAACGCCCGTACGCCCTTGTCGCCGGCGGGCCTGCCGCTGCGCGACACCCGCTACCGGACGTTCGAGCAGTACCCGGAGTTCGCCGCGGCGACAGCCTGGCTGCGCGACTACGTGCGCGCCGCGGTGCCCAACCCGAGGATGAGTGAACGCGAGTACTGGTCGGTGGTGTGCCTGCCGCCGCACGACGGCTCCATCGAGGCGGAACCGCTGGTGAGCGTGCACGTCGGCGCGATCGAGGCCGCGGGGCTGTACGTGGAGGCCCCGGCGGCGCAGCCCCGCCGGATCGGCGGCCGGGTCACCGTGGCCGTCGACGACCTCGAGGCGGCCGCCGGAACGAGCGTGGACGTGCTCGCGGCGGCCCACTCGGACCTGCGGTTCCGCCCCGACGGGCCGGTCGTGTCGATCGGCTGGTCCGACGGACCCGCCAGCCGCGCGCAGTTCGCCGCCGTGCCGTGGGAGCCCGCCGCCGCCGCACTCGTCGGACGCGTGATGCGCAACGGCAAGTGCCGATGGTCGGCTCACCACTGCGCGCAGCTCGCTCGGTTCGCGCTGGCCGACTGACGTCCGGCCCCCGACCCGCCGGCCGGGGGCCACCGGCACGAGCGCGGCGTCCGGGAAACCTCCGGCGTGTCGTACCGGCGGTGCACCATGGAACGGTGACCGACGTCCTGACCCGTTTCTCCGAGCCCACCCGGCAGTGGTTCGCGGGCGCGTTCGAGGCCCCGACCGCCGCGCAGCTCGGGGCCTGGGAGTCGATCTCGTCCGGCGCGCACACCCTGGTGGTGGCCCCCACCGGGTCGGGTAAGACACTCTCGGCGTTCCTGTGGTCGCTCGACCGCCTCGCGGCCACCCCGACCGAGCACTCCGGCACCCGCGTGCTCTACGTCTCCCCGCTCAAGGCCCTCGCGGTGGACGTGGAACGGAACCTGCGCTCGCCGCTGGTCGGCATTACCCAGACCGCGCGGCGGCTCGGCCTCGAGCCGCCGGAGATCACCGTCGGCGTACGCTCGGGCGACACGTCGGCGGCGGACCGGCGCGCCCTGATCCGCACCCCGCCGGACATCCTCATCACCACCCCCGAGTCGCTGTTCCTCATGCTCACCTCCGCGGCGCGCGAGACGCTCGCCGGCGTGGAGACCGTCATCGTCGACGAGGTGCACGCCGTCGCCGGAACGAAACGCGGTGCGCACCTTGCTCTTTCTCTCGAACGGCTCGATCTGCTGCTCGGGCGGCCGGCGCAGCGGATCGGCCTGTCGGCGACGGTGCGCCCGCACGAGGAGGTGGGCCGGTTCCTCGCCGGGACCGCGCCGATCCGCATCGTCGCCCCGCCGTCCGCCAAGACGTGGGATCTCACGGTGCGGGTGCCCGTCGAGGACATGACCGAACTGGGCGTGCAGCCGGAACCCTCGGACGACGGGATGCCGGGGGTTCCGCAGGCCGGGTCGATCTGGCCGCACGTCGAGGAGCAGATCGTCGACCTCATCGTCGCGCACCGTTCCACCATCGTGTTCGCCAACTCCCGCCGCCTCGCCGAGCGGTTGACGGCCCGGCTCAACGAGATCCACGCCGAACGCGAGGGGGAGGCGGTGGACCGCCGGCCCCCGCCCCCGGCGCAGATCGGGGCGCCCACCGAGGTCGCGTTCGGCGCGCAGCCGCTGCTGGCGCGGGCGCACCACGGCTCGGTGAGCAAGGACCAGCGGGCGCTGATCGAGGACGACCTGAAGTCCGGGCGGCTGCGCTGCGTCGTCGCCACCTCGAGCCTCGAACTCGGCATCGACATGGGTGCGGTCGACCTCGTGATCCAGGTGTCGGCACCACCGTCGGTGGCGAGCGGACTGCAGCGCGTCGGGCGGGCGGGCCACCAGGTGGGCGAGGTCTCCCGCGGGGTGCTGTTCCCCAAGCACCGCACCGACCTGGTGCACTGCGCGGTCACGGTCGAACGGATGGTGGGCGGGCACATCGAGGCCCTGCAGGTGCCGGCCAACCCGCTGGACGTGCTCGCCCAGCAGACCGTCGCCGCGGTCGCCCTCGAGCCGCTCGACGTGGACGAGTGGTTCGACACGGTGCGGCGCAGCGGCTCCTTCGCGACGCTGCCCCGCTCGGCGTACGAGTCGACGCTGGACCTGCTGGCCGGGCGGTACCCGTCGGACGAGTTCGCCGAGCTGCGGCCCCGGGTGGTGTGGGATCGCACCGCCGGCACCCTCACCGGCCGGCCGGGCGCGCAGCGGCTGGCCGTCACCTCGGGCGGCACGATCCCCGACCGCGGCCTGTTCACCGTGTACATGGTCGGCGAGAAGGCCACCCGGGTCGGAGAACTCGACGAGGAGATGGTGTACGAGTCCCGGGTGGGCGACGTGTTCGCGCTCGGCGCGACGAGCTGGCGCATCGAGGAGATCACCTTCGACCGGGTGCTGGTCTCCCCCGCCTACGGGCAGCCCGGCAGGCTGCCGTTCTGGCACGGTGACGGAGTCGGCCGCCCGGCCGAACTCGGCGCCGCCCTGGGGGCGTTCGTGCGCGAACTGGGGCACGCCGATCCGGAGGACGCCGCCGCCCGGTGCCGTCGCGGCGGCCTCGACGACAACGCGACCGCCAACCTGACACGGCTGCTCGAGGAGCAGCGCAACGCCACCGGCCACCTGCCCACCGACCGGACCCTGGTGGTCGAGCGGTTCCGCGACGAACTCGGCGACTGGCGCCTCGTGCTGCACTCCCCGTACGGGATGCGCGTGCACGCGCCGTGGGCGCTCGCCGTGGGCGCACGGCTGCTCGACCGGTACGGCGTCGAGGCCGCGCCCACGGCCTCGGACGACGGCATCATCGTCCGGCTCCCCGACACCGAGGACGCCCCGCCCGGCGCGGAGGTGTTCGCCTTCGACACCGACGAGATCGAGGACCTGGTCACCGAGCAGGTGGGCGGCTCGGCGCTGTTCGCCTCCCGCTTCCGGGAGTGCGCGGCGCGGGCACTGCTGCTGCCGCGGCGCACGCCCGGCAAGCGGGCGCCGCTGTGGCAGCAGCGGCAGCGCTCGGCGCAGCTGCTCGACGTGGCCCGTCGCTACCCCACCTTCCCGATCCTGCTCGAGACGGTGCGGGAATGCCTGCAGGACGTCTACGACCTGCCCGCCCTGCGGGACCTGCTCGGCCGCGTCGCCCGGCGGCAGGTCCGCATCGTGGAGGTCGAGACGGCCACCGCGTCACCGTTCGCGACCTCACTGCTGTTCGACTACGTCGGCGCGTTCATGTACGAGGGCGACAGCCCCCTGGCAGAACGGCGTGCCGCGGCCCTGTCGCTGGACTCGACACTGCTCGCCGAACTGCTCGGGCGTGTGGAGCTGCGGGAACTGCTCGACGCCGACGTCGTTGCCCGGGCCGAACTGGAGCTGCAGCACCTGGCCCCGGACCGCAAGGCCCGCGACGCCGAAGGTGTCGCGGACCTGCTCCGGCTGCTCGGCCCGCTGACCGAGACCGAGATCGCCGAGCGCACCACGGCCGATCCCGCCGCATGGCTCGACGAGCTGGATGCGCAGCGACGGGTGCTGAAGGTGTCCTTCGCCGGCCACGAGCGGTGGTCGGCCATCGAGGACGCCTCGCGTCTCCGGGACGCGCTCGGGGTGCCGTTGCCGATCGGCGTGCCGACGGCGTTCGTCGAGCCGGTGCCCGATCCGCTGGGCGACCTGATCGGCCGGTACGCCCGCACCCACGGCCCGTTCACCGCGGCGGAGGCGGCGGCCCGGTTCGGGCTCGGCACCGCGGTGGTGCAGGACGTGCTGCACCGGCTGGCCGCCGAGAAGCGGGTCAGCGCAGGTGAATTCCGGCCCGGCACGACGGGCGCCGAGTGGTGCGACACCGAGGTGCTGCGGCGGCTGCGGCGACGGTCGCTCGCGGCGGCACGACACGAGGTGGAGCCGGTCGGCACCGCCACCCTCGGCCGGTTCCTGCCGGCGTGGCAGCACGTGGGCGGCGGCCTGCGCGGGGTGGACGGGGTGGCCGCGGTCGTCGAGCAACTGGCCGGGGTGCCGGTGCCGGCGAGCGCTCTCGAGCCGCTGATCCTCGCGCCGCGGGTGCGGGACTACTCCCCCGCGATGCTCGACGAACTCACCACGACGGGCGAGGTGCTGTGGGCGGGGTCGGGGCAGATCTCCGGCAAGGACGGCTGGGTGTCGCTGCACCTGACCGACACCGCCCCCCTGACCCTCGCGCCGGCGGCCGAGATCGAACAGACCGACGTCCACCGCGGCATCATGGACACGCTCGCGGGCGGCGGGGCGTTCTTCTTCCGTCAGCTCACCGAGGCCCTCGGCACCACCGACACGGAAACCGCCTCGGCACTGTGGGATCTCGTGTGGGCCGGCCTCGTCTCGGGGGACACGCCGGCCGCGCTGCGCGCCCTCGTCGGCGACACCTCCCGCGCGACCCCCGCGCACCGCACGCCCCGACGCGCCCCGCGCGCCCGGATGTACCGCGGCCGTCCGGCGCTGCCGAGCCGGACCGGGCCACCGACGGTCGGTGGGCGGTGGTCGCTGCTGCCCGACCGGGAAACCGATCCGACGGTGCGCGCCCACGCCGCCGCGGACCTGCTGCTCGAGCGCTACGGTGTGGTCACCCGCGGCGCGGTCGTCGCCGAGGGCGTGCCGGGCGGCTTCGCTCTGATGTACAAGGTACTGAGCCGGTTCGAGGAGACGGGGCGGTGCCGCCGCGGCTACTTCGTCGACACGCTCGGCGGTGCGCAGTTCTCCACCCCGGAGGTCGTGGACCGGTTGCGGTCCTACGGCGAGTCGCTCGAGGGCCGCCACACCGGCACACCCGCGGTGACGCTGGCCGCGTGCGACCCGGCGAACCCGTACGGCGCGGCACTGCCTTGGCCGAAGTCGGCGGCGCCCGAGGACTCGCCGCGGCACCGCCCCGGCCGCAAGGCCGGGGGGCTGGTGGTGCTCGTCGACGGCGAGCTGGGTCTGTTCGTCGAACGCGGCGGCCGCACGGTACTGACGTTCACCGAGGACCCGGGGACACTCCGCGGTGCGTGCGCGTCACTGGCCGGGTCGGTCAAGGGCGGGGGCCTCGACACGCTCGTCGTCGAGAAGGTCGACGGCAGTTCCATTCACGGTCACCTGTTCGCGGAATTCCTCGCCGAGGCCGGCTTCTCGGCCACCCCCCGCGGTTTCCGGTTGAGGGCCTGATGCCCGAGGGCGACACCGTCTTCCAGGCGGCCACCCGGCTGCGCCGCGCCCTCGCGGGAAAGCCGTTGACGCGCTGCGACATCCGCGTGCCCCGGTACGCGACGGTCGATCTGACCGGCACCGTGGTCGACGAGGTGCTCGCCCGGGGCAAGCATCTTCTGATCCGCGTCGGTGCGCACACCCTCCACACCCACCTGAAGATGGAGGGGGTGTGGGACGTCCACGCGCCCGGGACCCGCTGGCGCCGTCAGGGATATCACGCCAGGATCGTGCTCGCGGTCGCGGACGCCGAGGCCGTGGGCTTCGACCTCGGGATCGTCGAGGTGCTGGACCGCGACCGCGAGGAGGAGGCCGTGGGACACCTGGGACCCGATCTGCTCGGCCCGGACTGGGACCCGGCAGCCGCCGCCGCGAACCTGATGCGCGATCCGGGCCGACCCGTCGGTCTGGCGCTGCTCGATCAACGGGTGATGGCCGGGGTGGGCAACGTGTACCGGTGCGAGCTGTGCTTCCTGCGGGGCGTGCACCCGTCGACACCGGTCGCGGACGCGGGAGATGCGGCCGCCTGGGTCGATCTGGCGCACCGCCTGCTGGTGTTCAACCGGGACCGCGTCAGCCGGATCACTACCGGCGACCGCCGGCCCGGCCGGGGCACATGGGTATACGGACGCGCGGGCAAGCCGTGCCGCCGGTGCGGAACCACGATCCGGACCGGCATGCTGGGGTCGGCGAGCGACCCGGATCGCAAGATCGACTGGTGCCCGCACTGTCAGCCGCGCGACGGGGGCGGCTGAGCCGGCGCGTCCCGCCGGCTCGGTCGTCCCGCAGCTCGGTGGTTGCGCAGCTCGGTGGTTGCGCAGCTCAGTGGTTGCGCAGCTCAGTGGTTGCGCAGCGCGTCGATGAGCTCGCCCTTGCGCTTGGACGAGTAGCCCGAGATCCCGAGCTCCTTGGCCCTCTTCTTCAACTCGTCGACGGTCCAGTCCTCGTAGGACCCCGACGTACCGCCCTTGTGGCCGACGGAGGACCGGCCGCGCTTCGCCGCCGCGTTCGAGATCCGGGCGGCCTTCTCCTTGGAGGCGCCGTCGTCGCGCAGTTCCTGATACAGCTTCTCGTCCTTGATCGACGACCTGGGCATGATGCCCCTCCCTTCGTCGAGCGTGCCGTCGTCTCGCGAATACCCCTCCGCCTGCGGCTCTACACTTCCGGCCTGGACGAGCAGGCCCACGCAGTGCCGCACCAACCGCTCCGGCGACACCGCGACGGTGCCGTCCAGATAGCCGATGAACAGGCTCGTCAGCGCCCCGACGAGCCCGACCGCCACCATGTGCCGCTCCTCGCGGTCGGCGATCGCCGTGAGCTGCTGCTGGACGAGCAGCACGAACGTGGGAGCGAGGTCGAGTCCCTGACCACCGAGCGACGGCTCCCGCAGCGGGCCGAGCAGCAGCACCCGGCCCAGGGCCGGGCGGTCGACGATCAGCTCGACGAAGGCCCGGACCGCCGCCTCGGGAAGATCCCCCGGTCGCGGGGCCGTACCGACCGCGGCCTCCAGCGCCGTGCGCACCCGTTCGCCGACGGCGGCATACACGGCGCGCACGAACGCGTCCCGGTCGTCGAAGCTTTCGTAGAAGTACCGTTCCGTCAGTCCGGCCGCCCGGCACACGGCGCGCACGTTGACCGCCGGCCCCTCGGGCGCGCCGAGCAGATCGATGCCCACCGAGAGCAGCGCGTCGCGGCGTGCCCGCCGGCGTTCCGCCATGTCGGTGCCGCCCCAGCGCCGTCGCACCCTCTCCACCACCGCGATCCCGTCGTCGACCACCTGCGTCGTCGGATCCTACGCCGCGGCCCGGACGCAGCGGATGTGTGCGGTCGCAGGCTCCGTGCGACCGCCGTCTGTCACCCTTGTCGGCATGGACTCCGATGCCCACGCGCTCCTGCACGGTCCGTTGTTCTCCCGGCGCACACCTCTGGACCGGGACAACGCCGCCAGCCGTATCAGCGCCTACATCTACGGCAACGTCCTGGTGCTCGCGGCGCTGGTACCGATCATCACCGGCCCGAAGTACGTCGGCATCGCGATCGTGCTCGGTACGGCGCTGTCGACGTTCGTCGCCCACGCATTCGCCGAGGCGGTCGGGCACACCGTGCGCCAGGGGACCCCGCTGACCCGGGCGGAGAAGATCGCCGAACTGCGCAATTCGGTGCCGATCCTGAGTTCGGCGGTCCTGCCGTGCGTGATCCTGGGACTCGGCTGGCTGGGCTGGCTCGAGCCGCGCACGGCCCAGCTGCTCGCCGAGGTCGCCGTGCTGCTGCGGATCGGTGGCATCGTCTTCGTCATCGGCCGGCTCAACGGGGAGCGGCCGGGGCGGACCTCACTGGTGAGTGCCGTCGCACTCACCGCGGTTGCCGCGACCGTGGTGCTCGTCAAGGTCATCCTGACCCACTGACCTTCCCGGCCACTGACCTTCCCGGCCACCGACAGGGCTGGGACGCGCGCCGGTGGCGCCTCAGACGCCCGTCGGGACCGGCTCGAGGATCTCCGCGCGGGCCTCCGGGGCGGCGGCCCGCAGCGCATCGGCGGACTCGTCGTCGGGCCGGCTCTGCGAGCGGATCTCCGCTTCGACCCGGGCCCGGTAGGTCGCAATCTCCTGCTCCACCGTCGCGGCATCCCAGCCGAGGACGGGGGCGACCAGGCGGGCCGTCTGCTCGGCGCAGTGCACGCCGCGGTGCGGGTACTCGATGGAGATGCGGGTGCGGCGGGCGAGGATGTCCTCGAGATGCAGCGCTCCCTCCGCGGCCGCCGCGTACACGACCTCCACCTGCAGGTACTGCGGCGCATCCGTGAGCGGCTCGAGCAGCTCGGGACGGTCGGCCGCCAGTTCCAGCATCTCGTCGATCAGCGACCCGTACCGGTCGAGCAGATGCTTGACCCGGTACGGGTGCAGGCCGTACCGCTCGGCGAGCTGCATCGTCTGGTTCACGAGCGCGAAATAGCCGTCGGCACCCACCAGCGGCACCCGCTCGGTGATGGACGGGGCGATCCGCGCGGGGATGTCCTCGGCCGCCAGGTCGACGGCGTCCTCGGCCATCACGCGGTAGGTGGTGTACTTGCCGCCGGCGATCGCCACGAGGCCGGGTGCGACCCGGGCGACGGCATGCTCGCGCGACAGCTTCGACGTCTCGTCGCTCTCCCCGGCCAGCAGCGGCCGCAGGCCCGCGTACACGCCGTCGATGTCGTCGTCGGTCAGCGGGACGACCAGGACCCGGTTCACGTGGTCGAGGATGTAGTCGATGTCGGCCTTCGTCGCGGCCGGGTGGGCGAGGTCGAGGTTCCAATCGGTGTCGGTGGTGCCGATGATCCAATGGCTGCCCCACGGGATCACGAACAGCACCGACTTCTCGGTGCGCAGGATGATCGCCGAGTCGCTGACGATCCGGTCGCGCGGCACCACGATGTGCACGCCTTTCGAGGCGCGCACCCGGAACCGGCCGCGCTGCCGGGACAGGGCCTGGATCTCGTCGGTCCACACCCCCGTGGCGTTGATCACCACGTGCCCCTTCACCTCGGTGACCGACCCGTCCTCCGAGTCGCGCACCCGCACGCCGGAGACGCGGTCGGCCTCGCGCAGGAACCCGACCACCTGGGTCGAGGTCCGCACCACGGCGCCGTAGTGCGCGGCCGTGCGGGCCACGGTCATGGTGTGACGGGCGTCGTCGACGACGGTGTCGTAGTACCGGATCCCGCCCACGAGCGAGTCGCGCTTGAGCCCGGGCGCCATGCGCAACGCCGCGGAGCGGGTCAGGTGTTTCTGCGCGGGCACGGACTTGGCGCCGCCCATCCGGTCGTACAGGAAGATGCCCGCGGCAATGTACGGGCGCTCCCACACCCGGTGGGTGAGGGGGAAGAGGAACTTCAACGGCTTGACCAGGTGCGGAGCCAGCGTCGAGAGCGACAGCTCGCGTTCCCGCAGCGCCTCGCGGACGAGCCCGAACTCGAGCTGCTCGAGATACCGCAGCCCACCGTGGAACATCTTCGACGAGCGGCTCGACGTGCCGGAGGCGAAGTCCCGTGCCTCCACGAGGGCGACCTTCAACCCGCGGGTGGCGGCGTCCAGGGCGGCACCGGCGCCGACGACGCCGCCGCCGATGACAACCACGTCGAACTGCTCCGAACCGAGCCGTCGCCACGCGTCACGGCGCTGCTGCGGCCCGAGAATCTGGACGCCTGGTTGGTTGGTCACCGCATCGCTCCCGTGAGTCGCCGACGTTTCCGCACTCAGGCTAGTAGGTTCGTCCGCAGACTGCCGTCCCGAACCATACGCCCGGAGAGGTTGCCGTGACCCGATACATCGCCGCGATCGATCAGGGGACCACGTCGAGCCGCTGCATCATCTTCGACCACGACGGCCGCATCGTGGCCTGGGCCCAGACCGAGCACGAGCAGATCCTCCCCCGCGCCGGCTGGGTGGAACACGATCCGGAAACGCTGTGGCTCAACACCCGCGAAGTCGCCGCCCTGGCCCTGGCGAAGGCGGATCTGACACGCGCCGACATCGCCGCGATCGGCATCACCAACCAGCGCGAGACGACGGTCGTGTGGGAACGCTCCACCGGCCGGCCCGTCCACAACGCGATCGTGTGGCAGGACACCCGCACCGATCGCCTGGTCGAGCAGCTCGCCGGCGACGCGGGCGTGGACCGGTATCGCAAGGCCACGGGCCTGCCGCTGTCGACGTACTTCGCGGGCCCGAAGGTGCGGTGGATCCTCGACAACGTCGAGGGCGCCCGGGAGAAGGCGGAGGCCGGCGAGCTCGCGTTCGGGACGGTGGACAGCTGGATCCTGTGGAACCTCACCGGCGGCACCGGCGCGGGCAACCGGCAGCCGGGAGTGCATCTCACCGACGTCACCAACGCCTCTCGCACGATGCTCATGAATCTCGAGACGCTGCAATGGGATCCGGACATCTGCGCGGACTTCGGGATCCCGATGTCGATGCTGCCGGAGATCCGCAGCTCGTCGGAGATCTACGGGTACGCCCGCGAACGCGGGCCGCTCGCCGGCGTCCCGGTGGCGGGCATCCTCGGCGACCAGCAGGCCGCGACGTTCGGCCAGGCGTGCCTGTCGCCGGGCGAGGCGAAGAACACCTACGGGACCGGGAACTTCCTGCTCCTCAACACCGGGACGACGCCGGTCCGGAGCGAGCACGGGCTGCTGACCACCGTCTGCTACCGCGTCGGCGACGCCCCGGCGGTGTATGCCCTCGAGGGTTCGATCGCGGTCACGGGGTCGCTCGTGCAGTGGATGCGCGACAATCTCGGGCTCATCCGCACGGCCGCGGAGATCGAGGATCTCGCCGCGACCGTCCCCGACAACGGCGGCGCGTACTTCGTGCCGGCGTTCTCCGGCCTGTTCGCGCCGCGGTGGCGCCCCGACGCGCGCGGCGTGATCGCCGGGCTCACCCGCTTCGTCAACCGGGGGCACCTGGCGCGCGCCGCGCTCGAGGCGACCGCCTACCAGACCCGCGAGGTGATCGAGGCGATGCACGCCGACTCCGGCGTCGAGTTGCACACCCTGAAGGTGGACGGCGGGATGGTCGTCAACGAAACCCTGATGCAGTTCCAATCGGACATCCTCGGCGCCCCGGTGGTCCGGCCCGTGGTCGCCGAGACCACCGCGCTCGGCGCGGCCTACGCGGCGGGCCTGGCGGTCGGCTTCTGGGACGGCGAGGACGACATCCGGCGCAACTGGGCGGCCGGCCGCACCTGGGAACCGAAGATGGACGCCGCCGAGCGGGAGCGGCTCTACGCCGAGTGGAACAAGGCGGTCGAGCGGACCTACGGCTGGGCCTGAGCCGCGTTACGCACGGGCCGTCCTGTGCTGCAGGGCGCGCACGGCGCGGCCGAGCCGGCGCGCCGCCTCGGCGAGGTCGGCCTCCCCGGCGGTGGCGAAGCACAGCCGTGCAGTGCGACCGTGGTCCCCGGACACCGCGAAGGCGGTCCCCGGCACGAACGCGACACCGTGCTCGGCCGCGACGGGCAGCAACTCGGCCGTGTCGAGCTCACCGGCGAACCGCACCCAGGTGAACATGCCGCCGCGCACGGCGGAGGAGACGACCGCGTCGCCGAACTCCGCGGCGAGGGCGGTCGACAGCGCCGTGGCCCGGGCGCCGTAGGTGCCCCGGAGCCGGTCGAGATGCCCGGCGTACCAGGGCCCGTCGGCGAGGAGCGCGGCGGCGATCGCCTGGGTCAGGGACGAGCCGCACAGATCGGCGCCCTGTTTCAGCAGCTCCACGGCCGCGCACAGCCGCCGGTCGCCGTGCAGCCAGCCCACCCGTAATGCCGGGGCGAGGGTCTTCGAGGCACTCGAGAGCCGGACGACGCGGTCCGACCAGGACGCGACGGGCGCCGGAGGTGCCTGTCCGAACCACAGCTCGCCGTACGGATCGTCCTCGACGACGCGGAATCCGTACCGGTCGGCGAGGGCCGCGAGGTGCCGGCGCCGAGCCGCGGACAACACGACCCCGCGCGGGTTGTGGAACGTGGCGACGGTGTGCACGAGCACCGGCCGCTCCCCCGCCGCCAGGAGGCGTTCGAGCGCCTCCGTGTCCATGCCGTCGTCGTCGAGCGGTACCGGGACCACGCGGGCCTCGGCGGCGTGGAAGACCTGCAGCGCACCGGTGTACGCGGGCTCCTCGACGATCACCGTGTCACCCGGGTCGAGCAGCACCTGAGCGAGCAGGCTCAGCGCCTGCTGGGAGCCGTGGGTGACGACGACCTCGTCCGGGTGGACGGCGCGGCCGAGCCGCTCGCCCTCCCGCTCGGCGAGCACGGCGCGCAGGTCCCCGCGACCGGAGGTCGCGGCGTACTGGGCGGCAGCCGGGTCACGGAGCACGGTGGCGGCCGCGTCGGCGATCTCCGCGGTGGGCAGCAGCTCGGGCGCCGGGAGCCCACCCGCGAGGCTGAGGACGTCCGGTCGGGCGGTCAGGGCGAGCAGATCACGGATGGCGGAGCTGCGCAGGCCGCGCAACCTGCGGGCGGTGCGGATACTGCCGTCGACGGACACGGGAACTCCTGGACGGGTTGAGAGAAGACCTCTTTCGTCCCGGGTCCGCGGTCGGCGCGAGGCTGTCGATGACGGACCGGATCCGGTCCTCGCCCCACCGTAGCACCACCTGCCCATAGCGTGGAATGCGGATCCCACACTATGGAACCCTGATCCGGTGGGGCGAAGCCGGCGCGGGAGCCGCGGCGCGCCGGCCTCGGGGAACCCTCATCCCGGAACGTGCTCACCCCGGCAGGGGGTGCAGCACCCGCGTACGCATCGCATCGGCAGCGACGTCACGCGGGTCGGTGAGGTAGTACTCCCGGAACGGCCCCTCGGCCGCGAGACCGCGCTCGTCGAGCCACCCGAACAGTGCGTGGTAGGCGACCGGCAGCAGCGCGACCGGACCGACGAAGTCCACGCCCGCGAAAGTCCCGCCCGGCAGCGTCGTCGTGGCAGTTTCCGCACGTCCGAGCGGGGACCGCAACTCGAGACCGACGCCGAACTGCACCACGCCGTCGAGGGTGGCCGGGTACTGCCCCACCACCGGCGCGTCGGTGGGCAGCCCGGCGCTCGACGCGTCGGCCAGCAGCGCCGTCACGAGGTTCGTCACATCCGAATCCAGAGATTCGGCGGTCGATTCCCCATTGCGCCACAAGACCGTTCGATCCTCGATCCAGTGCCGGCGCACGGCGAGGCCGCCGGCTTCGGCCTCGGCGAGGGAGGCGACGAGGGCGAGCGCCCGGTGCTTACGGGCGGCCTCGCGCTCGATCCGTTCCCGCTCCGCGGCGAGGACGACCTCGGTGTGTCCGGGGTCCTGCAGGAGGAGACGGATCGCGGGGACGGATACCTCGGCTCTGCGCAATACCGCGATGCGCAGAGCCGAGGCGAGCTGCTCGCGCGAGTAGTACCGGTATCCGGTACGCGGATCGACCCGGCCTGGAGCGAGCAGCCGTTCGCGGTCGTAGTGGCGCAGCGTCCTGACGCTCAACCGGGACATCCGCGCGAACTCGCCGATGCTCAGCCATCCGTCGGCCGGGCTCACCCGGTCACCACCGCCCCGCTTCCGGCAACCTCCGGCGCGTACGGGATCACCGTGATGACGTCGACGAGCAGGCCGTCGGGATCGACGGTCATGAAGTGCCGCTGCCCGAAGTCCTCGTCGCGCAGTTCCAACGCGACCGGGAGTGCGAGGTCGCCGGCGCGCGCATACACGGCGTCCACGTCGTCGACCTCCACCGAGATCAGCACGCCGGCGGGAGCGGAGAGGTGGGCTCGGGGAATCGTCTCGTGGCCGCGTGCCACGAGACCGAGCTGCACGGTCTCGTCGGTCGCCGCCTGCAGCTGCGCATACCAGCCGCTGTCGAAAACCACACGCAGACCGAGCAGCCCGGCATAGAAGTCGCGGCTGCGGGCGACGTCGTGAGCGGGGACCACGGGGAAGATGCTGTTCGTTCGCATGCGTCCACCGTCGACCCTCCCCCAGCGAGAGAGTCAAGAACGTCGACGCCGGTCATCCCGCTCAGTCCAGGTGGTCGTCGTGCCGCATCAGCTGGCGCGCCGCCTCGGTGATCGACCCGGTCAGCGACGGGTACACCGAGAAGGTGTGGGCGAGATCGTCGACGCTGAGATTGTTCTGCACCGCGATCGCGATGGGCAGGATCAGCTCCGAGGCGGTGGGGGCGACCACCACGCCACCGATCACGACGCCGGTGGCGGGACGGCAGAAGATCTTCACGAAGCCGCGGCGCAGCCCCGACATCTTCGCACGGGGATTGGTGTGCAGCGGCAGCATCACGGTGCGGGCCGGCACCTCGCCGTTGTCGATCGCGGCCTGGCTGACGCCGACCGTGGCGATCTCGGGCCGCGTGAACACCGCCGAGGCGACGGTCTTGAGCCGGATCGGGCTCACCCCCTCGCCGAGGGCGTGGTACATCGCGATGCGGCCCTGCATCGCGGCCACCGACGCCAGCGGCAGCAGCCCGGTGCAGTCGCCGGCGGCGTAGATACCCGAGACGGACGTGCGCGAGACCCGGTCGACCTGGAGGTAACCGCCCCGGTCGAGTTGCAGGCCGACCTTCTCGAGCCCGAGGTCGGAGGTGTTCGGCACCGAGCCGACCGTCATCAGGGCATGGCTGCCCTCGACGATGCGCCCGTCGGCCAGCTTGACCCGGATCCCGTTCGCGGTGCGCTCGACGGCGTCGGCACGGGCGTGCTTGACCAGGTTCACGCCCCGCTCGGCGAAGGCGTCCTCGAGCACGAGGGCGGCGTCCTCGTCCTCGTGCGGCAGCACCCGGTCGCGGCTCGAGACCAGCGTCACCTGGACACCGACCTCCGTGTAGGCGGAGACGAACTCGGCGCCGGTGACACCGGAACCGACGACCACGAGGTGCTCGGGCAGCGCGTCGAGGTCGTAGAGCTGACGCCAGTTGAGGATGCGGTCGCCGTCCGGCTCCGCGCCGGGCAGCACCCGCGGGCTCGCGCCGGTCGCGATGAGCACGACGTCGGCGTCGAGGATCCGCTCCTCGCCCGTGAAGAGGTTGGCGCGCACCTGGTGCGCCGCCATCCCGACCTGGCTGTCGATGAGCTCGCCGCGGCCGCTGAGCAACTGCACGCCGGCCGCCTCGAGCTTGGTGCGGATGTCCGCGGACTGCGCGCGGGCGAGGCTCTTGACCCGGGCGTTGACCTCGGGCAGCGCCACCCCGGAGCTTTCGAGCTGGACGCCGAGGTCGGCGGCTCGGCGCATGTCGGTGCGGATGCCGGTGGACGCGATGAACGTCTTGGACGGCACGCAGTCGAAGAGCACGCAGGCACCGCCGACCCCGTCCGAATCGATCAGTGACACGGTCGCGCCGTACTGAGCCGCCACCAGCGCCGCCTCGTAGCCCGCAGGGCCGCCGCCGATGATCACGATCCGGGTCATTGTTCTCCTCTGTATCGATTCCGAGATGGTCCTCGGTCCGGGTGTGCGGGCGCCGGGGTTGCCGAACGTCCGCAGACACGCTATGCCACCGGCCCCGTCCTGCGCACGCGGACTCGGCCACGCAGCGGCCAGCGCCCCGTGTCCTGCGCCGGACGGTCAGCCATTAGCCTGTACCCCGTGCCGATCTACGCCGCCTACGGCTCCAACATGCATCCCGAGCAGATGCTGCAGCGCTGCCCGCATTCGCCGATGGCCGGAACCGGCTGGCTCCACGGCTGGCGGCTGACGTTCAGCGGCGGCGACATCGGCTGGGAGGGTGCGCTCGCCACCGTCGTCGAGGATCCCGACTCGAAGGTGTTCGTGGTGCTGTACGACGTACCCGACGAGGACGAACGCAGCCTCGACCGGTGGGAGGGCTCCGAACTCGGCATCCACCGCAAGATCCGGCTGCGCGTGGACACCGACGACGGTCCCGTGCTCGCCTGGCTGTACGTCCTCGACGCGTACGAGGGCGGCCTGCCGTCGGCCCGCTACCTGGGCGTGATGGCCGACGCCGCCGAGATCGCGGGAGCCCCCGCCGACTACGTGCGCGACCTGCGCACCCGCAACAGCCGCAACGTCGGGCCGGGCCGGCCCGACAGCTTCTAGTCCCCGGCCGGGCGGTCCGGGTAGAACGGCACGGGGACGCCGACCCGCAGCGTCACCGGATCCCCGGCCTGCACGTCGTGCGATGCGGCCCGCTGCGCCCGGATCGTCTGCCCGGCTCCGGTCACCCGCACCTCCGTCAGTGCCCCGCCGAAGGCGATGTCGAGCACGGTGAACTTCGACGGCTCGTCGGCCGCGGCGACCTGCACCTGTTCCGGGCGCACGAGCACGTGACCCTTGCCGTGGGCCGGGGCGGCGAGCGGGACCGCACCGATCACCGTGTGCGCGCGGTCGCCGTCCGCATCGGCGTCGAGCACGACCGAATCCCCCACGAATGCGCCCACCTCGAGCGTCGCGGGCCACCGATAGACCTCCTCCGGGGTGCCCACCTGGGCGACACGCCCGCCGAGCATCACCGCGACCGTGTCCGCGATGGCCAGGGCCTCGGCCTGGTCGTGGGTGACCAGCACGGAGGCGACCTCCTGGTCCCGCAGCAGGGTGCGGACCTCGGCGCGCAGACTGGCCCGCAGCCCGGCGTCGAGGGCGCTGAACGGCTCGTCGAGCAGTACGACGGACGGGTTCGGGGCCAGCGCCCGCGCCAGCGCGATGCGCTGCTGCTGGCCGCCGGACAGCTGCGACGGCTTGCGCTGACCGGTGCCGGCCAGGCCGACCAGGTCGAGCAGTTCCGCCACGCGGCGGTGCCGGACGGACTTCTGCCGCACCATCGATCGCCACGTCGGCTGCACCAGCCCGTAGCCGACGTTGCGCGCCACGCTCAGATGCGGGAAGAGCGCACCCTCCTGCGGCACCAGCCCCACCCCCCGGCGCTCCGGCGGCAGAGCCGTGAGGTCGCGTCCGTCCGCGACGACGCGCCCCGCGCTCGCCGGGTGCAGACCCGCGACGACGCGCAGCAGCGTGGTCTTGCCCCCGCCCGAGGGCCCGAGTACGGCCAGCAACGCGCCTCGCTCCACCGTCAGCGAGACGTCGCTGACGACCTCGGTCCGCCCGTACCGGGCGCATACGCCCTCGATGGAGAGCCCGCTCATTCCTCACCGCCACTTTCCGCATCGACCCGGCCCCGCAACAGTCGGCCCAGCACCAGCGACGGCAGCGCGGCGATGAGCACCAGGATCGCGGCGTACGGGGCCGCCGAACCGTATTCGAGGGTCTCGGTGTACTTCCACATCCGTGACGCCAGGGTGTCCTCCCCGATCGGCACGAGCAACAACGTCGCGGGCAGTTCCTTCGCGATGGTGAGGAACGCCAGCGCCGCGCCCGCCACGACACCGGGCGCGGCCAGCGGGATCATCACCCGGACGCCGGTCCGCAGCCGTCCGCTGCCGAGGGTCGCGGACGCGTCCTCGAGGCCGAGCGGGATCGAGGCGACGGCCGCGCGGATCGACCCGACGGCGAGCGGCAGGAACAACACCGCGTAGCCGATCACGAGCATCGGGGTGTGCTGGTACCACTGCGGCAGCAGCCGGATACCGAAGAAGACCAGAGCCAGACCCACGGTGATGCCGGGCAGCGCGAACCCGACGTAGGAGGCGCTCTCGGTGAACCGCGCCACCGGCGAGGTCGAACGCGCCGCCAGGGTGCCCACCGGCAGGGCCAGCGCCGTCGTCAGCAACGCCCCCAGGGCCGCCACCCACAGCGTGTACGTCGTCGCCGTCCAGATCCCCGCCCAGTCGATCGCCGCCTGCTGCGAGAACCACAGCCAGCGCGCAAGTCCGGCCAGCGGCACGCCGACGCTCACCACCAGCACGACGGCGAGGAACGTCAGGGCCGTCCACCGCTGCCCGCCCAGCGGCACGGCCGCGGCGGCTCGTGGGGCGCCGGAACCGACGCGCGCGGTGGCCCCGCGGCGCACCCGGCGCTCGGAGACCGTCAGCGCGACGGCGAGAACGACGAGCACCAAGCCGAACACCGCGGCCGGGGTGCGGTCGAGCAGCCCCCGGTAGCTGCCGTAGATGGCGAGGGTGAAGGCCTCGTACCGCATCAGCGCGACGGCGCCGAAGTCGCTGAGGGTGTACAGCGCCACCAGCAGGCCGCCGGCCGCCGCGGTCGGCCACACCTGACGCAGGGTCACGGTGAGCGTGGTGCGCAGCCGGGACCGGCCGAGGGTGCGGGCCACCTCCTCGAGTCCCGGATCGACCGAGGCCAGCGCGGCGGACACCGGCAGGTACACGTACGGGAAGCTCGCCGCGGTGAGGACCAGCGCGGCCCCCGCGAAACCCGCGAGGCCGGGGAACTGGGCGATGTAGACGAAGCCGGACACGTACGACGGGATGGCGAGCGGAACACTCAGCGCCAGGGCGAACCACCGCCGGCCGGGCAGGTCGGTGCGTGCCGTGAGCCACGCGGCGGTGACGCCGATCACGAGGCAGGCGACGGTGACGGTGAGCGCGAGAATGCCGCTGCGCCACACCAGATCGAGGGTGCGCTGCCGGAACACCAGCGACCACACGCGGTCGGGGCCGTCTGCGAACGCACGCATGACCAGGTGTGCCACCGGGGCGAGCGCGAACACCGAGACACCCAGCGCAGCCAGCGTGAGAACGGGCCGGCTGCGCCGGGTGGGACGGAGAGCGGCGAGCTGGATCAGATGAATCCCAGCTCCTGCAGCAACGCCTGGGTCTGCTCGAGCGAGGCGAGTTCGGCGAGTTCGATGTCGGAGTTGCCGATCTCCGACAGCGGACGCAGCTGGTCCTTGGTCTCGACGCCCTCGACGACCGGGTACTCGGCCGTCTCGTCGGCGAAGTAGGCCTGGGCCTCGGGCGAGAGCAGCGCGGCGACGAACTGCTCCGCCTGCTCCTTCTGGTCCGTGGTCTTCAGCACGCCGGCCCCGGCGATGTTCACCAGCGCGCCCGGATCACCGGCCTGGAAGTAGTAGACCTGCACGTTCAGGTTCTCGGCACCGCGCTCGTCCGCGAGGCCGTACCAGTAGTAGTGGTTGGTCAGGCCGAGGGTGACCTGGCCGGTGTCCACACCCTCCATCAGCGGGCCGTTGCCCTCGAAGGCCACCGGCTCGTTGGCCTTGAAGGCCTCGAGCCAGGCGCGGGCCCCGTCCTCGCCGCGCGCGACGCGCAGCCCGGTGACGAACGCCTGGAACGACGCGTTGGTCGGGGCGAAGCCGATCTGGCCCTTCCACTTCGGGTCCAGCAGGCCGTCGATGCCGGTGGGCAGATCCTGCGGCTGCACCTTCTCGTCGTTGTAGACGAGCACGCGGGCGCGCGCGGAGGTCGCCACCCAGGTGCCGTCGGCGGCGCGGTAGTCGGCGGGAACCAGCTCGGTCACCGACGCCGGCAGCGTCTCGAGCAGCCCCGCCTGGTCCAGCAGGCCGAGCGCACCGGCGTCCTGGGTGAACACCACGTCGGCCGGCGAGGAGCCGCCCTCCTCGACCAGCTTTCCGGTGATCTCGGGGGTGCTGCCGTAGACGACGTCGACCTCGAAGCCGAGGGTGCCCTCGAGCTGGTCGATCAGCGGCCCGACCAGGTTCTCGCTGCGCCCGGAGTACAGGGTGAGCGCACCGGTGGAGCCGCCCTCGGACTCACCCGATCCCGAGTCGCTGCCGCACGCGGCCAACACGGCGGCGACGACCCCGGCCGACAGTACGGCGACAGCTCTGCGTCGAAAATGCATCCGGACCTCCTGGCGTGAGCGACGACTCACAGGCAACGTACAGGTTGTGCAAGCCTAACCTGATCCCAGGACCAGGTTCGTCATCACCCGTACGCCGACGGCCAGGGCCCGCTCGTCGAGATCGAAGTCGGGCTGGTGGATGTCGAGCTTCGGCCCGGTCCCCCGCCACACACCCAGCCGGGCCATCGCCCCCGGAACCTGCTCGAGGTACCAGGAGAAGTCCTCGCCGCCCCCGGACTGCGGGGTGTCCGCCAGCGCGTCCGGGTCGATCGCGCGCACCGCGTCCTCGACCATCCGGGCCGACACCTCGTCGTTGACGACGGGCGGCACACCGCGCCGGTAGTCCAGCTCGTAGCTCAGGCCGGTCGGCGCGAGCAGACCGTGCACGATCTCGCGCACCATCGGCTCGAGCAGCTCCCAGGTCTCGTGGTCGCCGGTGCGGACGGTGCCGGTCAGCATGCCGGTGCGGGGAATCGCATTCGCGGCCTTGCCCGCCGTCACCGCGCCCCACACCATCACCGTGCTCGTGCGCGGGTCGATGCGCCGGCTGAGCATGCCCGGCAGCCCGGTGATCACGGTGCCGAGCCCGTACACCAGATCGCCCGTCAGGTGCGGGCGGGAGGTGTGCCCGCCCGGCGAGTCGAGGACCAGCTCGACCGTGTCGGCGGCCGAGGTGATCGCCCCGACCCGCACCCCGACCCGGCCCGCCTCGAGCCGCGGATCGCAGTGCAACGCGAAGATCCGGGCCACCCCCTCGAGCGCGCCCGCGGCGACCACGTCGAGCGCACCGCCCGGCATCACCTCTTCGGCCGGCTGGAAGATCAGCCGCACACCCACCGGCAGCTCGGGCACCGAGTGCAGCGCCAGCGCCGTGCCGAGCAGGACGGTGGTGTGGGCGTCGTGCCCGCAGGCGTGTGTCACGCCCGGCACGGTGGAGGCGAACGGCAGGCCCGTCAGCTCCTGCATGGGCAACGCGTCCATGTCGGCACGCAGGGCGATCCGCGGGCCCTCGGGGCCGAGATCGCAGATCAGGCCCGTGCCGCGCGGCAGCACCTTCGGTTCGAGCCCGGCGGCGGCGAGCGTGCTCCCGACGAACTCGGTGGTGGCGTACTCCTGACGGGCCAGTTCGGGATTGGCGTGGATGTGCCGGCGCCACGCCGACAGGTCGTCGGTGTGCTCGCCCAGCCACTTCTCGATGTACGGGTTCATCGGCGCGCCACGTTCTCGAGCAGCCGTGCACGCTGCGTGGGATCGGTCGCCGCCCGGGCCGCCGTCGCGGCGAGCGCGCGGGCGCCGTCGAGGACGGCGAGGTCCGCCGAGGCGGTGACGCACGCGGCGGCGAACGCCGCCTGGTGGGTCACCGCCCCACCCGAGTCGAGACCGATCACCGGGTGGATACCCGGCACCACGTTCGTCACGTTTCCCATGTCCGTGCTGCCCAGCGGGCGCGATCCTTCCTCCTCGACGGGCAGCGGCGTGCGCCCGAGACCGATGATCTCCTCACGATAAGCCCGGACCAGCCACGGGTCGGGAGTCAGTTCGGTATAGGTCGGCGACACGGTGCGGATCTCGTGCGTGCAGCCGGCGGCGAGAGCCCCGGCGGCGAAGCAGTTCCCGGCGCGCTCGGACAGGTCGGCGAGGGAGTCCGCGGTCGTCGCCCGCAGGTAGTACAGCAGTTCGGTGTGCGCGGGCACGATGTTCGGGGCGGTGCCGCCGTCGCTGACGATGCCGTGGATCTGCTGGCCGGGCAGCAGATGCTGACGCAGCAGGCCGACGGCGACCTGCGCGACGGTCGCGGCGTCGGCGGCGTTGCGGCCGTATTCGGGGGCGGCGGAGGCGTGCGCCTCGCGACCGGTGTAGGTGACGGCGATGTCGGCGAGGGCCAGCGACGTCGCCCCGGTGATGTCGAACGGGCCCGGGTGCACCATCAGGGCCATGCCGACGTCGGCGAACACGCCGCGCTCGAGCATGAGCACCTTGCCGCCGCCGGTCTCCTCGGCGGGCGTGCCGATGACGCGGACGGTGATGCCGAGGGCGTCGGCGACCGCGGCGAGACCCAGGCCCGCGCCGGCGGCGGCGGCGGCGATGATGTTGTGCCCGCACGCGTGCCCGATTCCGGGCAGGGCGTCGTATTCGGCGCAGATGCCGACGACGAGTTCCCCGCTGCCGAACCGGGCGTCGAACGCGGTGGGCAGATCGGCGATCCCGGTGCGGACCTCGAATCCGCCGCCGCGCAGCAGTTCGACGATCTTCGCGGCGCTGCGGTGTTCGTCGAAGGCCAGCTCCGGCTCGGCATGGATCGAATGCGACAGGGCGATCAGGCCGTCCGACGCAGCCTCGATCGCCCTGTCCGCATCGCTCGTCACCCGCTCAGTCTGGCACGGGCGGAACGAGGGCACCTCACCCGAGGCGGAAGTTCGACTCGTCCGTCTTCGTCTCGAGCGCCGCGATCAGCGGCGCGTGCAGACCGCGCTTGATGCCCGCCAGGTTGGCGCCCCGGGTGCCGGTCAGGGCGGCGGCCCGCTCGACGGCGGCGGCCAGCACGGTGTCGCCGTCGACGGCGCGATCGACGATGCCCGCCGCGAGGGCGTCACCACCGCCGAACCGGCGGCCGGTCGTGGTCGCCTCGACCGCGGCCTGGATCGGCAGCCGCTCGCGCAGCAGTGCGGACATGCCCACGGTGAACGGCATGTTCAGCGACACCTCGGGCAGGCACCAGAAGCCGCGATCGGCCCGCATCACGCGGAAGTCGTGGGTCAGCGCGAGCATCGCACCGGCACCGAACGCATGGCCCTGCACCGCCGCGACGGTGGCCGCGGGGAAGGTGAGGATCCGCGCGTACAACTCGTGGACGGAATCGAGGTAACCCGGCAGCCCGGGGAGGTTCCCGAAGATCCAGTCGGTGTCGAGGCCGTTGCTCCAGAACTTCCCGGTGGCCGCGGTGACGAGCGCCGCGGGGCCGTCGTGCGCGACGACCTCGTCGAGCAGCGCGTGGACGGCGGAGAGCCAGTCGGGGTGGAAGCGGTTCTCGGTGTCGCCGCCGGAGCGGTCGCCGAGGTGGAGGACGAAGACGTCGCCGTCGCGTTCGAGGTATGGCATGCGGAGAGGATAGCGCCAGAACCTACCGGTGAGTAACAACACGGTTGGCGCTAGGGTCGACCGACATGGGAGCACCCGACGCCATCGCCGACCCCCCTGCCGAGGCCGCCCGCGCCGCCGCGGCACTCGCCGAGCGCACCGGCGTGCCCGAGCACTCCGTCGCGGTGGTGCTCGGCTCCGGCTGGCGCGCCGCGGTGGAGCGCTTCGGCACGGCGGTCGCCGACGTTCCGATGAGCGAACTGCCGGGATTCGCCCCGCCCACCGCCGAAGGACATTCGGGCACCGTGCATTCGGTGCGGGTCGGCGAGACCCCGGTGCTGCTCCTCGCGGGCCGCACCCACGCCTACGAAGGGCACGACCTGAGCCGCGTCGTGCATCCGGTGCGCACCGCCGTCGCCGCCGGCGCGCGCACCGTCGTGCTCACCAACGCCGCCGGCGGCATCCGGCCCGATCACGCGGTCGGTCAGCCGGTCCTGATCTCGGACCACCTCAACCTCACCGGACGCTCGCCGCTCGTCGGCGCCCAGTTCGTCGACCTCGTCGACGCCTACTGCCCGAGGTTGCGCGCCCTCGCCCGCGAGATCGACCCCACCCTCGGCGAGGGCGTGTACGCCGGCCTGCCCGGCCCGCACTACGAGACCCCCGCCGAGATCCGCATGTTGCGCACCCTCGGCGCGGACCTGGTGGGCATGTCCACCGTCCACGAGACCATCGCCGCGCGTGCCGCCGGCGCCCGGGTCCTCGGCATCTCCCTGGTCACCAACGCCGCGGCGGGGATCACCGGCGAGCACCTCGACCACCACGAGGTCCTTGCGGCGGGACGGGCCGCCGCCACCCGCATGGGCGACCTGCTGCGTGAGCTGGCGGGCCGGCTGTGACCCTGCGCTTCGGCACCGCCGGGCTGCGCGGCCCCGTCGGCGACGGCCCGGACTGCATGAACGAGGACGTGGTCGTCCGCACCACCGCGGGCCTGGCCCGCTGGCTCGACGCGCGCGGCTCCGGCGGCGGCACCGTGGTCGTCGGCCGCGACGCGCGCACCGGATCGGCCGAGTTCTTCGCCGCCGCCACAGAGGTTCTCGCGGCCGCCGGTTTCGACGTCGTGGCGTTGCCGCGCCCGCTCCCGACCCCGGTGACGGCGTACGCCGTGCGGACGCTCGACGCGGTCGCGGGTGTGCAGATCACCGCGTCGCACAACCCGGCCACGGACAACGGCTACAAGGTCTACACCCGCGGCGGCGCACAACTGGTCGAGCCGGACGACCGGGAGATCGAGGCGGCGATCGACGCCGTCGGCGACGCGGCGTCGGTGCCGCGCGTCACCGTCGCACCCGCGGGGGACGAACTGGTGGCACGGTATCTCGCGCGCGTCGCGTCGCTGCCGCGCTCCGCGGCGCGGGAACTCCGCGTCGCGCTGACGCCGCTGCACGGCGTCGGCGGGGAGACCGCGGTGGCAGCCCTGCGCGCGGCCGGCTTCGGCGACGTGCACGTCGTCGACGCACAGTTCGCGCCCGACCCGCGCTTTCCCACCGTCGAGTTCCCCAACCCGGAGGAGCCGGGGTCCGCCGACGCCCTGCTCGCGCTCGCTGCCGAGGTCGGCGCCGACATCGCCGTCGCCCTCGATCCCGATGCCGACCGGTGTGCCGTGGGCGTCCCCACGCCCGACGGCTGGCGGATGCTGCGTGGCGACGAGACCGGGGTGCTGCTGGGCGACCGGATTCTCGCGGGGGCCCCGCGCGGTGCACTGGTGGCGACGACGATCGTCTCCTCGTCCCTGCTCGGCAAGCTCGCCGCCGCGCGGGGCGCCCGCTACGCGCAGACCCTCACGGGCTTCAAGTGGCTCGCCCGCGCGGGCGACGGGCTGGTGTACGCGTACGAAGAGGCCCTCGGACACTGCGTCGACCCGGATGCGGTGCGCGACAAGGACGGCATCGCCACGGCGATCGTCGTCGCGGACTACGCCGCGGAGCTGAAGGCCCGGCGGCGCACGCTCGTCGACGCTCTCGACGCCCTGTACCGCGAATTCGGGCTGCATCTCGGCGATCAGGTCTCGATCCGGGTGACCGACCTCGCGCGGATCGGGGCGATCATGAGCCGGCTGCGGTCCGCGCTGCCGGCCGAACTCGCCGGGGAGCCGGTCACGGCCACCGACCTCGCGACGGCGGCCGGCCCGCTGCGCACGGACGCGGTGGTACTCGAGGGGGCGTCGGTGCGCGTCGTGGTGCGGCCCTCGGGCACCGAGCCGAAGCTCAAGTGCTATCTCGAGGCGGTCGCCCCGGACGGTGACCGCGGCGGCGCGACGGCGCGCCTACGGGCGTTGCGCGCGTGGGCATCCGCGCTGAGCGACGGGTAACCACGCACGTCGGTGCCGGCGGTGCCCGCGTGTCGCGGTCACAGCCGGCACCGGAGCGACGACGATTCTCAAAGGCGGTGCGGCACCCCGTATGTGATGACGGTGTCGTTGTTCGAGGTGACAGCCCTGGCGTACGGGCGGATCGTGACCGGGCCGAGCGCTCCCGAGACCGAGCCGTGGACTCCCGCGAGCCGGACGGTCGCCGCCCTGCCGTCGAACTCCATGTCCTGGACGAATGCCACGTCGGTGATGCCGCCGGGCGCAAGATCGACCTCGATCTCCTGGGAGGGGATGATCGAACCGCCGATCGTCGCGCCGGTGCTCGCGTCGAGCCCGAGCGCGAACTCGGGGGCGAGCTCGACGCCGATGCCGAACTCGTTGCCAACCTCCCAGTCGAGGCTGGGGGTGTTGATGTGCACGATGGCACCGTTGAGGGCGACGGGATAGCCGATCTGGTATCCGATGGTCAGTTTGGTGTCCTGGAAGGAATCCGCGTCCGGCCCGGTGATGTTGACCGATACGACCTCGTCGTGGAAGAACTCGAAGCTGACGGGCGAGCTGTCGAGCGGCGGATAGGACTGGATCGACGTGTCGGCCTGGAGCACTTCGATGGCGTTGTTGTTGCCGAGGGGCAGCGTCCGGGCATTGTCGACAGCGGCTCCGGCACTGCCGGACCCCACCACCATGCCCAGCACTGCGGCCGCACCGAGTGCGGTGGCCCGGGCGCACTGTCGAAACCTGTTGCCGGAGAAGGTGTTGATCATCGAGCGGACCTCATTTTCGTGGACGGTCGAGGGCAGTGGACGAACCAACCGATCTGGGCGAGCGTAACCACAGAAGCCCCGTCCGGAAGGCGAGTTGATCATCTTCGCCGAAACGAGACGGAATCGGCCGGACACACCGCCGCTCCGGACCGGACCCCCTCACGTCCGGCACCGCGACCGGAATCTCTTCCTGTCCTGCGGTTTCGCGGGTTCCGGGCCGGATGCCGGCGAGGCGCGCAATGCCGCGGAGCCGACCCGCACCAGATCCCAAAAGAAACTCTATTGTAATCCTGTCACACAACAGACAAAGAGGACATACAAGACTATCTCGGCGCCGATGCGGATCGCTGGTGCGGCGCAAGCAGATCCGCGAGCCGCCTCAGCGAGGTCCGAACTGGCGGTCGCCGGCGTCCCCGAGTCCCGGGACGATGTACCTGTCCTCGTTGAGTCCCTCGTCGATCGTCGCGGTCACCAACCGGACCGGATGACCGGAGTCGGCGAGCGCCGCCACCCCCTCCGGGGCCGCGACCACGCACACCGCGGTGACGTCGGTTGCTCCGCGCGTGACCAGCAGCTCGATCGTGTGGACCATGGAGCCGCCGGTGGCGAGCATCGGGTCGAGCACGTAGACCGGCAGGCCGGACAGGTCGTCCGGGAGCGACTCGAGGTACGGCACCGGCTCGAACGTCTTCTCGTCCCGGGCCAACCCCACGAAGCCCACGCGCGCCTGCGGGATCAGCGCGTGCGCCTGCTCCACCATGCCGAGCCCCGCGCGCAGCACCGGCACCAGCAGCGGGGGCTGCTGCAGGCGCACACCGGTCGTGCTCGCGACGGGCGTGCGCACCTCGAACTGCTCCACCGGGGCGTCCCGGATCGCCTCGTAGATCAGCATCTGGGTAAGCCGGCGCAGCGCGTACCGGAAGGCGGCGTTGTCGCTGCGCTCGTCACGCAGGGTCGTGAGGAGAGCGGCGGCGAGCGGATGGTCGACGACGAGCGAATCCATGCCGGAAGGATAGAACGCGGCCACCGTGTGCCTGCCGCCGAGTGGGGCCGCGGACCACCCGCCCTCGGGCGGCGATCGACGGTCCGTGCCTGCCGGGTTCTCCGTCGCGGTTCTCCGTCTCGGCGCGAAGCCCACCGCAGGTGTGCCATCGTGACAGTCGGGCGTGCGGGGAGACGGGACGGGTGCGCATGTGGGAATTCGTCGACGAGCGGAAGGCGCAGATCGCCTTCAGCGCCTACCAGCACGTGAGCCTGGTCGTGCAGGCCGTCCTCCTCGCCACGATCGTCGCCGTCGTGATCGCGGTGATCGTCACGCGCGTCCCGCGGCTCGAACCGGTGGCGAACGCGCTCAGCGCCATCGGTCTGACGATCCCGTCGTTCGCCCTGCTCGGCATCCTGATCCCGCTCGTCGGAATCGGCGTCACCCCGGCTTTCATCGCCGTGGCGTTCTACGCGGCGCTGCCCGTGCTGCGTAATGCGGTCGTCGGCCTGCAGGGCGTCGACCGGGCGCTCGTCGAGTCGGCGCGAGGCCTCGGCATGGGCGAGGTCGGCACCCTCACCCGCGTACGGCTCCCCCTGGCCTGGCCGGTCATCCTCGCCGGGGTACGGGTCTCCACCCAGATGTCCATGGGGGTCGCCGCCATCGCCGCCTACGTCCTCGGCCCCGGCCTGGGCTCGTTCATCTTCACGGGCCTGTCCCAGATCGGTGGCGCCAACGCCCTGAATTCCGCGCTCGTGGGCACGGTGGGCGTGGTCGTGCTCGCCCTCGCTCTCGACGCACTGCTCCTCGCGATCGGCAAGGTCACCGTCTCGAAGGGAATCCGAGCCCGATGAACACGCCAGCACATTCCGCCGGGGGCATCAGCGGCACCGACATCGACCTGGTCGACGTGGTGAAGACCTTCCCCGGTCAGGCCCGGCCCGCCGTCGACGGACTGAGCCTGCACATCCCGGCGGGCGAGATCGTGATGTTCGTCGGTCCGTCCGGTTGCGGCAAGACCACGTCGCTGAAGATGATCAACCGGCTCGTCGAACCCACCTCCGGCACCATCCTGATCGGGGGTGAGGACGTCCGTTCCGCGGACGTCGACGACCTGCGCCGGCGGATCGGGTACGTGATCCAGGGCGGCAGCCTCTTCCCGCACATGACGGTCGCCCAGAACATCTCGATCGTGCCCCGGCTGCTGGGCTGGGACAAGCGACGGACCGCGGACCGGGTCGTGGAGCTGCTCGAACTGGTCAACCTGGATCCCGGCAAGTACTGCGACCGGTACCCGCGGGAGCTCTCCGGCGGCCAGCAGCAGCGGGTCGGCGTCGCGCGGGGCCTGGCCGCCGACCCGCCCGTGGTGCTGATGGACGAGCCGTTCGGGGCGGTCGATCCGATCACCCGGCACCGGCTGCAGGACGAGCTGCTGCGCATCCACGAGGAACTGCGCAAGACGATCGTGTGCGTCACCCACGACATCGACGAGGCCGTGAAGCTGGGCAACCGCATCCTGATCATGGAGGAGGGCGCGCACGTCGCCCAGTACGACACCCCCGAGGTGATCCTCTCGGCACCGGCGAACCGGTTCGTCGAGAAGTTCGTCGGCGCCGGGTCCACCCTCAAGCAGCTGTCCCTCAGCCGGGTCGACGACCTCGACCTCGTCGACGGCACCACTGCCACCGTGGGAAGCCCCGCCGCCGAAGCGGTCTCCCGCGCCGCGGCGAACGACGACGACACCGTCGTGGTCCTCGACCAGCGACGGCGGCCGGTGGCGTGGCTGTGGGTGCACGAGCTCGACGGCGCCGAGTCCGTCCCGGCCGGCGAACCGCAAGGCATGATCACGCTCGATCGGCACGCCACGTTGAACGATGCGCTCGACGCGATGCTCACCTCGGCGCACGGGGCCGCGATCGTGACCGGCCGGCACGACGAATTCCTCGGATTGGTGAACTTCGAGTCCGTCACCAACCGGATCCGCCCCACCGGTCCACGCTCGGCGGGGCCCGGCGCCGACGACACCGGGAGCCGCATATGAGCCTCGACGCCGAGCCGGCCGCGCCGTCGCGCGCCGCGGGAACCGAGACACGCCCGCGCGACGCCGGCGCGGGGCGTGAGAACACGGGGCTGCTCGTCGTCATCCCCGTCCTGGTGGCAGTGGTGTTCGCCGCGTGGGCACTGTGGCGGGGCAACGCCGACCTCGACTCGATCGAGGCCCGGCAACTCGACTGGACCACGATCACGACCCTGCTCTGGCAACACGTCGGGCTCACCGTGGTCTCGGCGATCCTCGTCGTGGCGGTGGCCGTCCCGCTCGGCATCGCCCTGACCCGGCCGAGGTCACGCGCACTCGCACCCGTGGCGGTGGGGATCGCCAACGCGGGCCAGGCGGCCCCGGCCATCGGCCTGATCGTGTTGCTCGCGATCTGGCTCGGCTTCGGATTCGGCACGGCGGTCGTCGCCCTGACCCTGTACGCCGTCCTTCCGGTGCTGCGGAACACGATCACCGGGATCGAGGGCATCGACCCCACGCTCGTCGAGGCCGGCCGCGGAATCGGCATGTCCGGCGCCGGGGTGCTGCTGCGCGTCGAACTGCCGCTCGCCGTACCGGTGATCATGACCGGCGTGCGCACCGCCCTCGTCCTGCTCGTGGGCACCGCCACCTTGGCCACGTTCATCAACGCCGGCGGCCTCGGTTCCCTCATCGTCACCGGCATCACCCTCTTCCGGTATCCGGTGCTCGTCAGCGGGGCCCTGCTCGTGGCGCTGCTCGCCCTGCTCATCGACTGGGCGGGCCGGGTCCTCGAACTCACGGTGCAACCGAAGGGGCTGCGCCGGTGACCCGGATCCTGCTGCCCCGCATCGTCGGATCCCTGCTCGTCGCGGCGACCCTGACCGCCTGCGGACTCGGAACCGCCGGCGGCTTCGTCCCCACCGGCGAGCTCGCCGGTCCCCTGCAGTCCGTCCAACGGCTCGACGGGGCGAGCGTCGCGGTCGGGTCGAAGAACTTCTCGGAAGGAGTCCTGCTCGGGAAGATGGCGGTGATCCTTCTTCGCTCGGCCGGTGCGGACGTCACGGATCTGACCAACATCCCCGGCAGCGCCAGTTCCCGCCAGGCGCAGCTCGAGGGACAGGTCGACCTCCAGTGGGAGTACACCGGAACGGCCTGGATCGCCTACCTCGGACACGAGGAGGCCATCCCGGACGAGCAGGCCCAGTACCAGGCCGTACGCGACGAGGACCTGCGCGAGAACGATCTGGCGTGGCTGCCGCCCGCCCCCATGAACAACACCTACGGCTTCGCGGCCACCAGCCGCAACGCCCAGCGCCTCGGCGTGGACTCCCTCTCCGACATCGCGAACATCCCGGTCGCCGAACGCACCTTCTGCGTGGAATCCGAGTTCGCCAACCGCAACGACGGCCTGCAGCCGATGCTCGAGACGTACGGGATCCCCCTCGGCTCCGGGGTCCCGCGGGAGAACATCAAGACCCTGGACACCGGGGCGATCTACGAGGCGACGGCCCGGGGCGAATGCAACTTCGGGGAGGTGTTCACCACGGACGGACGGATCGAGGCGCTCGATCTCGCGGTGCTCGAGGACGACCGCACGTTCTTCCCCATCTACAACGTGGCCGTCGTCGTCCGCGAGGAGACCCTCACCGAGAATCCGCAGATCGCCGACCTGTTCGCACCCGTCACCCGGGAGCTGACCGACGAGACCCTCATCGAGCTGAACGGGCAGATCGACGTCGACGGACGGGAGCCGGCCGAGGTGGCCTACGACTGGCTCGTGGAGAAGGGCTTCATCGAGTAGGACGGGGTGTGCGTGATGGCCGAACGCGCCGAGGCCGCGCCGCGCCTCACCGGCCGGATCCTCCTGACCGTTCTCGGTCCCGCGATCGCCTACGCGATCGCGGCCGTCGACCCGCTGATGCTGACCCTCAATCTGTCCACCGTGGGCCGCGGTCTCGACGTTCCCGCCGACCGGATCGGGATGCTCGCCGCCGCCTCCACCCTCATGGTGGCCGCATCCGTCCTCGCGGTCGGGACTCTCGGCGACCGGTTCGGGCTCGCGCGCATGCTCGTGTGGGCCCTCGTCGCCAACATCGCCGTCGGGTTGCTGTCGTCGCTGGCGCCGAACTATCCGGTGCTGCTGCTGATGCGCTTCCTGGACGGCCTGGCGCTGACCGCGCTGCTGGGACTGTCGCTGGCGCTCGTCACCGCCTCCGTCCCGGCCGAACTGCGGTCGACGGCTCTCGGCGTCCTCATGGCCGTCGACACGGTCCTGTACGGCATCACTCCGGCGGTCGGCGGGTGGGTCGTGGAGACGTTCGGCTGGCGATCGCTGTTCCTCGTCACCCCGCCGCTCGCGCTGATCGCGCTGACACTGATCGTCCGGCTCGTCGACGAACCACCGCGCCGGGCCGCGGGCGGAGTCGACGTCCTCGGTGTGAGTCTGTTCGGGGTGGCGCTGCTCGGCCTGGTGGCGGGGATCGGAGCGGTGCCCGACGGGCTCACCGAACCGCGCGCCTGGGTGCCCCTGAGCGTCAGCGTCGCCGCCGCCGCGACGTTCGTGTGGCACGAACGCAGGACGCCGGAGCCGGCCCTGAACCTGTCGCTGTTCGGGCGCCGCGCCTTCGTCCTCGCGGTGCTCGCGGTCCTGACCGTGAACCTGCTCGCGGCCGGTCTGGGAACCGTGCTCGGCCAGCTCGGCGACTACGTGCTGGGCATGTCCTCGCAGGCCGTCGGACTGCTGTACCTTCCCGGCACGCTCGTGATCGCCGCGGCGAGCGTGCTGGCCGGCCGGATGATCGCCGCGCACACCGCGCGCCCGGTGCTGGTGACCGGACTGTTGGTCATCGTGCTGAGCGGCCTCGTGACGGCGGCGACGGTCGCCCCGACGATGACGGTCGCGGCGCTCGTCGTGGCGACGTGGACCAGCAATCTGGGCGGATTCGTGGCCGGAACCGCGACCGCCGACACGATCCTCTCGCAGGCCGAGACCGGCAACACCGGGTCGATCGCCGCCGTCCAGCCGGCGTTCGGAATGATGGGCTACGCCCTCGGCCCGACCGTCTACATCCTGCTGCTCGACGCGTTCTACCGGCGAGAAGTGCTCGAGGACGCCGAAACTCGCGGCATCTCGGTCCAGGAGGCGGAGCAGGCCGAGCACGCCGTCACGATGACGATGTCCCACAGCGGCGGCCCCACCGGGTACGACCCCAACCTGGTGCAGCTCGCCCACGGGCTGACCCTCGGCGTCGACTTCACCGAGGGCGTCGCGACCACCATGCTGATCGTCTCGGCGCTGCCGCTCGTCGTCGCGGTGCTGGTCTTCTTCCTCATGCCGCGACGACCCGACGGCGCCGGCGCGCGCACGCCGTGACGGCCGATCCGCCACTGCCGTGCGCGGATTCGTGCGCCCGGTTCCGGGGCCGGTGCTCCTCGCGGCCGGCCCCGACGGTTGCGGTGTCCCTCCGGAACGGGTTCAGTGCACCAGCTTCAGCCCGATCACGCCCCCGACGATCATGCCCAGGAACACGACTTTCGACGCCGACACCGCCTCCTCGCCCGTGGCCATCGCGAACGCCACGGTGAGCACCGCACCGATCCCCACCCACACCGCGTAGGACGTCCCCACCGGCAGCCGGCGCATGGCATACGCCAGTCCCGCCATGCTCGCGACCAACGCCGCGACGAACACCACCGACGGGCCGAGCCGGCTGAGTCCCCGGGACCGATCCAACGCGGTGGCCCACACCGCCTCCAGCACCCCGGACACCACCAGAACCAACCACGACATCACAGCCTCCGACGGGCCGTCTTGTCGCACACCGGGTACGGCGCCCCTCGTCCGGGAGCCCGGTGAGGCAGGCTCGCGTCCACGGTCCCACACCCCGTGACGGGGAACAAGTTCGCCCTCTGCGTGGCGGGACAGCGGGACGCGCTCGCCCGTGGCGTCCGTACCGCGGGGCCGCAGGGAACCGGGCCGCCGCCCGCTGCGTCCAAGCGGTGGAAGGACGATCCGTTTCCACGGAGGGGAGCAGGCCGAATGGACGCAGGCACCGGCAACGGCAACCACGAGGTGGTACGCGCCCGGCCCGGGACGATCGCGGCGTTCGGGCACACCGCCGCGGCCCTGGGCGAGCGGCTGCACGACGCCGCCGCCGACGCACGCGCGGCCGATCCGGCACCGCTCGCGACGGTGTTCGGCCCGGTCGGCGCCGAGTTCCTCGCCGCGTTCGCGGCCACCCACCGCGGCCACGGAGCGGAACTGACCCGTCTCGGTGACACCTTCGACGCCATGGGCGCCATCGCGGGTGCCACCGCGGCCGCCTACGAACGCGTCGTCGCCGCCCAGGCGGCACGGCTGAACGCCGCCGGGGCCCCGCGGTGACCGCGGCGCCGGGGGCGGATCTGCTCACCGCTCCCCTGGCCGAGCTGTTGTCGGCGTTCGGCGCCGGAGCGGTCGGCACCGACCCGGCCGCCGTGCTGCGGTCGTGCGCCGAACTGGTCGACGGCGTGCACTCGGTGGGCCGGGTTGCGCTGGGCGAACTCGCGTGGGACTGGGCGGGGGCCGCGGCGGAGACGGCCGTGCGCAGCGGCGAGCGGGCGCTCGCCGACCTCGTCGCCGCCGCCGACCGCGGGACGGCCATCGCCGACGTCGCGGCGGACGCGACCACGACCGTCCTGACCGGTGCAGCCGAAATCGCCCGGCTGATCGAATCGTTCACGACGCTGGCCGAGCGCTCCGCTCCCCTGGCGGCGCTACCGCAGGGGCAGATGATGTTGCTGGTCGCGGCGATCGAGCACATCGCGGCCGGGCTCGACGTGCTTACCCGGGTCACCTCGTCGCTCGCCGAGCAGACGACCAGGATGGCGGAGCTGATGCCCTCGGAGCCCGCACCGGCAGCACCGACGGCCGGCGATCCGGCCGCCTCACCGGCCGGCGAGCTGCGGGCCTTCGGCGGCAACGGCACCGAGGTGCGGCTGCCCGACGGCAGCGTTGCCGTGGCACCCAATCGGGCGGCGGCCGAGGCGGTGCGTCACGCGCTCTCCCAGCAGGGCACGCCCTACGTGTGGGGTGGCACCGCACCGGGGCAGGGCCTCGACTGCAGCGGCCTGACCCAGTGGGCGTACGGGCAGGCCGGGGTGCAGATTCCGCGCCTTGCGCAGGAGCAGGACGTCGGCACCCCCGTCGAGGCGAGCGCGGTGCAGCCCGGCGACCTCGCGGTGTGGGACGGGCACGTCGCGATGATCGTCGGAAACGGCCTCATGGTCGAGGCCGGCGACCCGGTGCAGCTGTCGCCGATCCGGACCACGAACAGCGGGATGGGGTTCCAGGGCTTCTTCCGTCCCACCGGCCCCACCGGCTAGGCCGGGAACCGAGGGGCGCGGCGTCGCGTCCAACCGGGTATGGACACCGCGGAGACGACCATCACGACGGCGACCGCCCGGAACCGGTCCGGCACCGTCTCGGTGCGCACCACCGAACAGGGCCTGCCCGTCGACCTGCACATCGATAAGAGCGAACTACGTTACGGGGCAGCACAACTGGCCGAACAGATCGTGTCGCTGTGCCGTCGCGCGACACTCGAGGCCGCCGCGCTGCACCGAGAGGAGCTGGCGGGCAGGGGAATGCCGGAGGGACTGCTGAACCGGCTGGGACTGCCCACCCACGACGACGTGCAGCGCGCACGCCGCGACGACGCGCGGACGGCCGGCTCTCCGTCGGCGACCGGGTGGTGAGCGCGATGTCGGCGAGCGATCAGCGGATCACGGAGATCGTGGACGGTGTGCGCACGCGGCTCGGGGCCCTGCAGGACTGTGTGGCCGCACTCGGCGTGGTGTCGGGCGCCGCGACGAGCCCGGACGGCCTCGTGCGGGCCGAGGTGGACGGCAACGGCGCCCTGACCCGGCTGTGGCTCGACGAGGCGCTGAGCGGGCTCCACGCGCGCGACGTGGCGGCATCGATCCTGGCCACGACGCACGAGGCGGCACGGGCCGCCGCCGCCGAACGAGCTCGTCTGCTCGGGGAACTCCGCGGTGCACTCGGGTGACGGTCGTCTCATCGGCGCCCAGCTATGTCTTCGGCCGGGACATGGCTAGGCTTGGCGACCATGGCTGGAGACATCGTCCCGATCGAGCTCGGTCTCACCGACGGCGACGTCGTGACCCTCTGGGCGCCGCGGTGGCGCGAGGGCGACGACGAATGGGAGGCGTTCCTCGGCCACGGTGACGATCTGTACGCGTTCGGTGCGGTGGCCGAGCTCGTCGCGTTCGTCCGCTCCGGCGCCGACAACGACCTCGTCGAGCATCCGGCCTGGCCGGTGGTCGCGAAACTCTCCGCGGAGGAGTTCGAGCCGGACGAGAGCCATTCGTACGACCTGATCGGCGTGCCGGAACTGGTGGCGGACGACGCGGACCCGGAGTCCGTCGCCGAATTGCAGAACACGTTCGACATCGTCTCCGTCCTCGGCGACGTGTGCGAGCTCGAGTCGGTGACGAAGTTCTTCGAACGGGCGGAGATCGAGGCGCTGCTGAGCCACGGTGTCGCGGCGTTCGAGGGCCGCGAGGGCGGGGAGCTGTGGAACCGGGTCGGCTCCGCCGTCGCCGAGGACTGGGACGGGGTGATCGACGCGCTCGACGCCGTCGTGACGTCCCCCGAGGTCGACGCCGGGCTCGTCGCCGAGGCCGAGGCGGAACTCGTCGCGGCCGAGGAGAACATCGTCGAGGCCGAGGACGCCGCCGAGGAGGCGGAGGACGAGGAATACGAGTTCGTCGACGGGGACGAGAACGAGGACACGAGCTTCTGGACGGCGGTCGGAATCGACCCGGTCAAGATCATCGCCTCCGACGGCACGTGGTTCACCCTGCGCTGCTACCTCGACGACGACGCGCTGTTCCTCGGCCGCGACGGGACGATCCTCGTGTTCCCCACGGAGCGGGCGCTGGCGCGCTACCTGGCCGACCACCACGACCACGATCTGGCGGCGCTCAGCACCTACGACGACATCCGGCACGCGGCGACGGACGGTTCCCTCGAGGTCGAGGTGACGGACGAGAACGTGTACGTGCTGCCCGGGATCGCGGACGACATCGAGCACGGTACGGAGGCGGTGGACGCCGATCAGCTGGATCTGGCGGTCGAACTGTTCACCGACGCCGCGAACTACGCCGAGGACGACAGCACCGACGCCGCGCTGGCCGGGTCGACGGAGCTGGGCTGGTTCGTCAACTACGTGCTCGAGCCGGATCCGACGCGGCTCGCGCCCAGCGCGCCGTTCACCGCGGAGGCCGAGGCGTGGCGGGCTCTCGAGCGGGAGTTCGAGACCCGGCTGCACAAGCACTGATCGTCCGGCGGAGCACCCGCCCGACCACCGGCGCGGCGAACAGCGTCCCGGGCGGATCCACCATCGCCGCGACGCGGAAGAATGCGCGGACCACCTCGGGATCCTGCGCGGCGGCGGCGTGGACGAGCGGCAGGTAGCGGTTGGCCAGGCGCACTTTCGCGCTGCGCCGGCCCTCGACCTGCGGCCAGGCGAGGTCGCCGCCGGTGGCCATGTCCCAGGGCACGTCGACGACCTTCGCCATATCCCGGAACCATCGATGCGGGTCCGGCTCCCGGCCGCCCTTCAGGTGTTCGGCGAGCAGCCCGGCTTCGAACGCCGCGACGCTCATTCCCTGCGCGTAGATCGGGTTGAAACTGCATGCGGCGTCGCCGGTCACCAGCAGTCCCTCCGGCAGCCGCCGGCACCGTTCGTAGCGCTGCCGCCGACTCGCCGGAAAGTGGTACGACCGGGGCGCGTCGAGCGGCTCGGCGTCCCGGATCGCGTCGTACACGTCCGGGCGGGGCAGGGACCGCAGGAAGTCCACCCAGCCGTCCGGCGAGGACGGGGGCCGGTGCCCGAGCATGCCCACCGCCGTCACGAGGCAGCGACCGTTCTCGATCGTCTGGATGGCGGCACCGCGCGGGTACGGCGGCGACGGCGCGAGCAGAATCCCCAGGTCGCCGCCCATGAGTGCCGGATCGGAGGCGTAGGTGCGCGTGACGTACGTGAGGTCGACGCGCACCTCCTCCCGCTCGGGCGGGTGGTATCCGAGCCGCTCGAGCCACGCCGGGGTTCGCGAACCACGGCCGGTGGCGTCGACGACGAGATCGGCGTCGAGAACCTCCTCGACGCTGCCGTCCGCCCGGCGGAGCACGCGCACGCCGGTGACCTTTCGGCCGTCCCGGCTCACGGTCAATCCCAGCGCGTCGCAACGATCGACGATCCGCACTCCGGGACGTGCGGCGACGCGGGACCGCACCCGATGTTCGAGATTCGGCCGGCTCGCGCTCACCGCCGTCAGGTCGCTCTCCGCCTGCCGGAGGCGGTGGCCACCCAGATACCAGCGCACGTCGCCGCACTGGTCCACCATCGGTGCACCGTCGCCGACGAGATCGGCGGTGAGCCCGGGCAGCAGTTCCTCCATCGCGCGCATCCCGCCGGCCACCAGCACATGGATGTGCCGACCCTGCGGTACGCAGCGCCGTGCCGCGGCACCGTCCGGCAGTCTGTCGTGATCGATCACCACCACGTCCGAGTACGCATCCGACAACACCCGCGCGGCGAGCAGACCGGCCGTTCCCGCGCCGAGGACCACGGCGCGATCACCGATACGTGTCACCATTTCCGGCACCTCCTCGTTCGAGTGCGAGAAGCATGCGTCCGGAATCTGCTCGGTCACCAGTCCGTTCGGTGCTCGGTTGTGCTCACTGCCGGCGGCCGTACACCTCCTGGTCCCACAGCCACGACACGATCCGCTCCACCCCGGTGGCCAGGTGCCTCCGATAGGTGCTGAACGGCAGTCCGAGCGCTGCCGCGGCCGACTCCTGGGTCGCCGCCGGCCGCAGATACGTCCGGTCCACGGCCCGCAGCAGTTTGTCGTCGCGGGGATGGTCGGCGAGGGTGGCGACCGCGTCGCGCAGCACCTGCTCGAGCAGCGCGACGTCGGGTTCACCGGCGCCGGCCCGGTCGTGGAGCAACCGGGTGCGCAGCAGGGGATTGCGGGCGAGCAGAGCGTGCTGCCGCAGGTCGTGCAGGCCCTGCTTGACCGACTGCGCGAACTCGGGTTGGGAGAGTACGAGCAGCACGGGTGCGCTGGGCACCGGCGGCGACGGACCGCGGGCCAGCGCCCGTTCCGTCACCCGTTCGAGCCAGGCGCCGACCGGGACGCGCCGGAAATCGTGGGCGAACAGGCCGAATCGGCGGGGACCGACGACGAAGTCGCCGCCGTCGACCCGTGGGAGGTCGGCGACGGCGAAGTAGTCGTCCCACCGGTCCGGCTCGGCCAGGACGAGCACGTCGTAGGCGAGGCCCCGGGTGGTGAGGTATCGCTGCATCGTGAGGATCGGGACCGCGTTGAGCGTCGGCGAGGGATCCTGGTACGTCTCCCGGTCCACGACGAATCGGGTCTGGGTGACGACGTCGCCCTCGCGCACCGGCGTGCCTCGCCGCGCGGCCCGCCATGCCGCCGCGGCCCCGGGGTCGCGGTCCCGGTCCTCTTCGGAGGCGCGGGTGAGGTCCAGCAGCCCGATCACTCCGCGGACGGTTCCGTCCGGGCAGCGCAGAACGAAGAAGCCGTCCGGTTGCCGGTCGAGCCACCGCTGCGCGAGCCGGGCGGACTCGGCTCCCTCCGCGGTCCGGATCAGCTCGACGACCGCCGCGTGCTCGGCGGCGGTGGCGGGTTCCGGATAGTACCGGCCCCAGCTCTCCCACTGCACCGGCGAGAGCACGCCGGCGAGGTGACGGAACACGAACTTCAGGTCGAAGATCGCCTGCTGCTGCCGTCGGCCGGTCGCCGAGTCGAGGGTTCGGTGGATGTGCCGCCACACCCGGCGGAAGACGTCGGCATAGCTGTCGGCGTCCCGCCACCACAGGTCGGCGTCGATGACGTCCCGGGCCAGGTCGTGGGGATGGAGGCCGTCGGCCCCGGTCTCGACGAACGAGAGGCCCCGAAGCCACCGGAATGCGTCGTGGGCGCAGTCGTCGCCGGTGCCCAGCGCGTCCCGCAGGAGCGATTCGGTGGTCACGCGTGCGAGTGCGCACACTTCCAGGGCCCGGCGATGCACGGTGCCCGGTTCCTCGTCGACGAACCGGCGCAGCAGCGTCCCCACGAGGTCGGGACTCAGCGGATCCGCGTCGGCACGTCCGCCGCGGAGCACCGCGTCGGCGAGCAACGACAGCGTCAGCGGATGGCCGTGTGCCACGCGGCAGAGGCGGTCGTGCAGGTCGTCCCGGACCCCGACGGCGCGCAGGTAGTCGACGCTCTCCCGGGGTGCGAGATTGCGCATCGACACCACCCGCAGCAGATCGCCCCATGCGAGGTCCGAGCGCCACTGCGGCGACGGCGGACTCCGCCCCGCGATCACGGTCACCGCGCTGTCCGGCAACCGCGGCAACAGATCCCGGCGGATCCAGCCGTCGATCGGTGCGAGTGCCTCGTACGTGTCGATCACCATCACCAGCCGTTGCCCGGAGGCGGTGGCGATTCGATCCGCGTCCAGGTCGAGATGCTCCGCCAACGAGGCGAGCACGGCGGCCGGGGCGGGAACGAGGTCCCGCCCGTCGAGACGCACGAGGACCGAACCGGCCCCGACGGCGAGATCGGCCACCTCGTCGAGCAGGCTCGTCTTACCGATCCCTCCGGGCCCGTACAGGTACAGCACCGAGAACGGGGGCCGGGGCGAGTCGAGGGCGGCACGTACGAGTTCGAGCTCGGCCGAACGACCGACGAACCGGCGCCGCCGGCGCGCGGCGAGCACGTCGCCGAGAGTTGCCGAGGGCGGGACGCGATCGCCCATACCTCGACCCTACGAGGTGAGGTCCGCCGAGGGTACTGTCCGACGAGGGGACTGTCAGCCGATCAGGACGGCGTAGCCGGGCTTGATCACGTCGTCGATGAGCTCGAGCCGCTGGTCGAACGGCAGGAACGCGGACTTCATCGCGTTGATCGTGAACCGCTCCAGGTCGGACCACCCGTACCCGAACGTCTCGACCAGCCGCATCATCTCCTTGCTCATCGTCGTGTCGCTCATCAGGCGGTTGTCGGTGTTGACGGTGACCCGGAACCGCAGGCGCGCCAGCAGGTCGAACGGATGCTGCTCGAGGGTGTCCACGGCGCCGGTCTGCACGTTCGAACTCGGGCACAGCTCGAGCGGGATCCGCTTGTCGCGCACGTAGTTCGCCAGCAGGCCGAGGGTGGCGGTGCCGTCCGCGGCGACGGTGATGTCGTCGACGATGCGCACGCCGTGGCCGAGGCGGTCGGTGCCGCAGAACGCGATGGCCTCGTGGATGGACGGCAGCCCGAAGGCCTCCCCCGCGTGGATCGTGAAGTGCGCGTTGGCGGCGCGCATGTACTCGAAGGCGTCGAGATGCCGGCTCGGTGGGTAGCCGGCCTCGGCACCGGCGATGTCGAACCCGACGACGCCGCGGTCGCGGAACCGCACCGCGAGTTCGGCGATCTCCCGGGACCGGGCCGCGTGCCGCATCGCGGTGAGCAGCAGCCGCACCCGGATCGGCTGGGCGCCGGAGGCCTCCACCGCGGACTCCCCCGACCGGAACCCCTCGAGCACGTGCTCGACCACGGAGTCCAGGTCCAGCCCCCGCTCGAGATGCTGCTCGGGAGCGAAGCGGACCTCGGCGTAGACGACGCCGTCGGCGGCGAGGTCGAGCACGCATTCGCGGGCGACCCGCTCGAGGCCGTCCGGGGTCTGCATGACGGCCACGGTGTGCGCGAACGTCTCGAGGTACCGCTCGAGCGAGCCGCTGTCGGCCGAGTCCCGGAACCAGCGCGCCAGCTCGGGTTCCGTGCCGGCCGGCAGCCGGTAGCCGCAGGCATCGGCCAACTCGAGTACGGTTCCCGGCCGCAGACCGCCGTCGAGGTGGTCGTGCAGAAGCACTTTCGGCGCGGTCCGCAGCGCGGATTCGGTCAGTGTCGTCGTCGCCGGCTCCGTCATGCCCCGACGGTAGTCGGCTAGGCGGTGATCCGCTCGACGACGAGCGGCCGTGTCGCCGGCGTGGAGTCGGAGATGTGCACGCCCTCACCGAGCGTCGCCATCGCGGCGGGGAACTTCGCCGGGGTGTCGGTGTGCAGGGTGGCGATCACGTCCCCGGCGCGGACCCGGTCCCCCGGCTTGACGTGCAGCTCGATCCCCGCCGCGGCCTGCACGGGTTCGCCCTGCCGTTCGCGGCCGGCGCCGAGCCGCCACGCGGCCACACCCACCGCCATCGCGTCGAGTTCGGCGAGCACGCCGTCGCCGGGTGCGCGCAGCACCTCGGTGTGCCGGGCGACCGGCAGGGGCGCGTCGGGGTCGCCGCCCTGCGCGGCGATCATCGCGCGCCACCGGTCCATGGCGGTGCCGTCGCGCAACTTGTCCGCGGGGTCGACGTCGTCCCGGCCGACGGCGGCGAGCATCTCGCGGGCGAGGGCGAGGGTCAGCTCGACCACGTCGGGCGGGCCGTCGCCGGCGAGCACCTCGACGGCCTCCCGCACCTCGAGGGCGTTGCCCGCGGTCCGGCCGAGCGGGACGTCCATCCGGGTGAGGAGCGCGACGGTGTGCAGCCCTTCGTCCTCGCCCAGCTCGACCATGGTGCGGGCGAGTTCCCGGGCGTCGCCGAGGTCCTTCATGAAGGCCCCGGAACCGACCTTGACGTCGAGGACGAGGGCGCCGGTGCCCTCGGCGATCTTCTTGCTCATGATCGAGCTGGCGATCAGGGGGATGGACTCGACGGTGCCGGTGACGTCGCGCAGGGCGTAGAGCCGGCGGTCGGCCGGGGCGAGGTCGGCGCCGGCCGCGCAGACGACGGCGCCGACCGCCGGGTCGGCGAGGATTTCGGCGATCTCGGCGATGCTCAGCTCGGCGCGCCAGCCCGGGATCGATTCGAGCTTGTCGAGGGTGCCGCCGGTGTGGCCGAGTCCGCGGCCGGAGAGCTGCGGCACGGCGACGCCACAGGCGGCGACGAGCGGGGCCAGCGGAAGGGTGATCTTGTCGCCCACACCGCCGGTGGAGTGTTTGTCGACGGTGGGCAGGCCCAGGCCGGTGAAGTCCAGCCGCCGGCCCGAGTCGATCATGGCGGTGGTCCAGCGGGCCGTCTCGGCGCGCGTCATGCCCCGGAAGTAGACGGCCATCGCGAGGGCGGCCATCTGCTCGTCGGCGACGACACCACGCGTGAACGCCTCGACGATCCAGTCGATCTCGGCTCCGCTGAGCTCCTTGCCGTCCCGTTTGCGGGTGATGATGGACAGGGCGTCAGGCACGGTCGGCACCTCCCGCCTCGCGCACCGCGTCCAGGTCACCGGGGCCGAACGCGTCGGGCAGCAGCTCGGCGATGGGGCGCGGACCGCGGCGCGTGTCGACCTCGAGCTCGGGGCCGCCGTGTTCGAGGAGGATCTGCCGGCAGCGTCCGCACGGGCTCAGGACGGCCCCGCGGGCATCGCAGACGGCGACGGCCCGCAACCGCCCGCCACCACCGGAAATCAAGTTACCGACCAGTACACATTCGGCGCACAGACCCACTCCGTGTGAGACATTTTCCACATTGCATCCGACGACGATCCGTCCGTCGTCCACCAGTGCCGCGGCCCCCACAGGGAATCGGGAGTAGGGCGCGTACGCGCGGCCCATCACCTCATGTGCTTTGGCGCGCAAGGTTTTCCAGTCTACGTCCGGCATGGTTGTCCATCCTGTCACGGTGGCCGATTCCACGGTTCACCGGCCCGGCCGGGCCAGATCACAGTTGGAAAGGCAAACCTAACTTGTTATTTGGAGGCCGTACGAACCGCTACTCGAATTAGTTCCCGACTTTCGGATAGGACTAAAGTCGGTCCAAGTCGGTTCAGGTTCACGTCGAGCCCGTGCTGCGGAATCCCCCAGAGGCTGGAGAGGCTCGACGCGTCCACCATTGACGTTGGAGGCACAGCACTCGATGAGCAGCACGACTGAAGCCGCTCCCGCACCGGGGCGCACACGGTCGCTTTACCGGGGAGACCCGGGCATGTGGTCCTGGGTTCTGCACCGGATCACAGGCGTGGCGACATTCTTCTTCCTTTTCGTTCACGTCCTGGACACGGCACTCGTCCGGGTCAATCCCGAGACCTACGACAGTGTCATCGAGACCTACAAGAATCCCGTCGTCGGTCTCATGGAGCTCGGGTTGGTGGCGATGGTGCTCTACCACGCCCTCAACGGCCTGCGCGTGATGCTCGTGGACTTCTGGTCCAAGGGCCCGCAGTACCAGCGGGTGATGCTCTGGACGATCCTGGCGATCTGGTTCGTGGTGATGATCCCCGCCGCCGGTCGCATCTTCTACAACATGTTTGCGGGGCACTGACATGAGCGCAGCGACGAAGAATTGGGCACTGACATGACTGAAGCGAAGACTCTGGGCACGGCGTACGACCGCCCGGCCAGCCTGGACAACCCGCGCTCCCCGCGCCGCGCCGCGAAGAACAACTTCGAGCTCTACGCGTGGCTGTTCATGCGCCTGTCCGGCCTTGCACTGATCATCCTGGTGCTCGGCCACCTGTTCATCATGCTGATGCTGGACGAGGGCGTGCACCGCATCAACTTCGCGTTCGTCGCCGGCCGCTGGTCCAGCCCGTTCTGGCAGTTCTGGGACCTGACGATGCTCTGGCTCGCCCAGCTGCACGGCGGCAACGGCCTGCGCACGGTCATCGCGGACTACTCCCGCAAGGACTCGACCCGATTCTGGCTCAACACGATCCTGGTCGTGTCGATGATCCTGATCATGGGCCTGGGCACCTATGTGATCTTCACCTTCGACCCCAACATCGTTGCGAGCTAGGGGAGCTACGACTTCATGCAGGAACATCGTTATGACGTGGTCATCGTCGGTGCCGGCGGCGCCGGCATGCGTGCGGCCATCGAGGCCGGCCCCCGCGCCCGCACCGCAGTTCTGACCAAGCTCTACCCCACCCGCAGCCACACCGGCGCCGCCCAGGGCGGCATGTGCGCCGCCCTCGCGAACGTCGAGGAGGACAACTGGGAGTGGCACACCTTCGACACCGTCAAGGGTGGCGACTACCTGGTCGACCAGGACGCGGCGGAGATCATGGCCAAGGAGGCCATCGATGCGGTGCTGGACCTCGAGAAGATGGGGCTTCCGTTCAACCGCACGCCCGAGGGCAAGATCGACCAGCGCCGGTTCGGTGGCCACACCCGTGACCACGGCAAGGCCCCGGTGCGTCGCGCCTGCTACGCGGCCGACCGCACCGGCCACATGATCCTGCAGACGCTCTACCAGAACTGCGTCAAGCACGACGTGGAGTTCTTCAACGAGTTCTACGCGCTCGACATCGCGCTGACGGAAACCCCCGAAGGCCCCGTCGCGACCGGCGTCATCGCGTACGAGCTCGCCACCGGCGAGATTCACGTCTTCCATGCCAAGTCGATCGTGTTCGCGACCGGCGGCTCGGGCCGCATGTACAAGACGACGTCCAACGCGCACACCCTCACCGGTGACGGCATGGGCATCATCTTCCGCAAGGGCCTGCCGCTCGAGGACATGGAGTTCCACCAGTTCCATCCGACGGGACTCGCGGGCCTGGGCATCCTGATCTCCGAGGCCGTGCGCGGCGAGGGCGGCATCCTCCGCAACGCCGACGGCGAGCGCTTCATGGAGCGCTACGCCCCCACCATCAAGGACCTCGCGCCCCGCGACATCGTCGCCCGTTCGATGGTGCTCGAGGTGCTCGAGGGCCGCGGCGCCGGCCCGAACAAGGACTACGTCTACATCGACGTGACCCACCTCGGTGAGGACGTCCTCGAGGAGAAGCTCCCGGACATCACCGAGTTCGCCCGCACCTACCTCGGCGTCGACCCCGTCACCGAGCTCGTGCCGGTGTACCCGACCTGCCACTACGTGATGGGCGGCATCCCCACCAAGATCAACGGTGAGGTGCTGCGCAACAACGAGGACGAGGTCCCGGGCCTCTACGCCGCCGGCGAGTGCGCCTGCGTCTCCGTCCACGGCGCCAACCGCCTCGGCACCAACTCGCTGCTCGACATCAACGTGTTCGGCCGCCGCGCCGGCATCGCGGCCGCCGAGTACGCGAACACCCACGACCACGTGGACCTGCCGGAGGACCCGGCCCGCAACGTCGTGGAGTGGCTCGAGCGGATCCTGGGTGCCGGTGGCAAGGAGCGCGTGGCGGACATCCGCAGCGAGCTGCAGCAGTCCATGGACAACAACGCCTCGGTGTTCCGCACCGAGGAGACGCTCAGCAAGGCGCTCGAGGACATCCACGCCCTGAAGGAGCGGTACAAGAACATCACCGTCCAGGACAAGGGCAAGCGCTACAACAGCGACCTGCTCGAGGCCGTCGAGCTGGGCTTCCTGCTCGAAATGGCCGAGGTCACCGTCGCCGGTGCGCTCAACCGGAAGGAGTCGCGCGGCGGCCATGCCCGCGAGGACTACCCGACGCGCGACGACGAGAACTTCCTCAAGCACACCATGGCCTACAAGGAGGGGACGGAGCTGATCTCCCCCATCCGCCTGGACTACAAGCCGGTGGTGCAGACCCGCTACGAGCCGATGGAGCGGAAGTACTGATGACAACCCTCGAGAAGAACGAAGCCGACGTCTCGAACCTGCCTCCCGTGCCCGAGGGTGCCACCATGGTCACCCTCAAGATCGCGCGGTTCAACCCCGAGGACGGCAAGGGTCAGCACTGGGACAGCTTCCAGGTTCCGGCGCTGCCGTCGGACCGCATGCTCAACCTGCTGCTGTACGTGAAGGGCTACCTCGACGGCACCCTCACGTTCCGCCGCAGCTGCGCGCACGGCGTGTGCGGCTCGGACGCCATGCGGATCAACGGCGTCAACCGCCTGGCCTGCAAGATCCTGATGAAGGACATGCTGCCCAAGGACGGCAAGCCGGTGACCATCACCGTCGAGCCGATCCGCGGCCTGCCGGTCGAGAAGGACCTCGTCGTCGACATGGAACCCTTCTTCGACGCGTTCCGCGCGGTGAAGCCGTTCCTCATCGCCACCGGCAACGAGCCGACCCGCGAGCGGATCCAGTCGCAGGCCGACCGGGCCCGCTTCGACGACACCACCAAGTGCATCCTGTGCGCGTGCTGCACCACCTCGTGCCCGGTGTACTGGAACGACGGCAGCTACTTCGGCCCCGCCGCGATCGTCAACGCGCACCGGTTCATCTTCGACAGCCGTGACGAGGGTGCCGCCGAGCGCCTCGACATCCTCAACGACGTCGAGGGCGTGTGGCGCTGCCGCACCACCTTCAACTGCACCGACGCGTGCCCCCGTGGCATCCAGGTGACGAAGGCGATCCAGGAGGTCAAGCGCGCGCTGCTGTTCGCCCGCTGATCTGCTTGTGCTCCACGGTGAAGGTTCCCGTCACCCGGTTCCACCGGGCGACGGGGACCTTCACCCGTTTCAGGGAACCACCACGCCGCGGCCGCGGATGCTGCCCTCGCGCAGCCGCCGGTACGCCGCCGGCCCCTCGTCGAGGGTGAACGTCTCGGTGTGGATGTCCAGCCGGCCGGCGCGGGCCAGCGCGACGACCTCCATCAGTTCCGCCCGGGTGCCCCAGTACGGGGTCACGACGGAGGCGCCGAACGGGATCATGAAGAACCCGACCTTGGCGTGTGCGCCGGCGTGGATGCCCACGACCGAGATGTGCCCGTCGACCGCGACCACCTGCTGCGCCGTGTCGATCGTCGACTGGGCGCCGACGAAGTCGAACACCGCCGTCGCGCCCTGACCGCCGGTCAGTTCCCGGATCGCGTCCGCCGCACCGGCGCCCGACATCACCGCCGCGTCGGCGCCGACCTCGCGGGCGAGGGCGAGACGGTCGTCGTCGAGGTCGACGGCGATCACGCGGGCCGCGCTGACGGCGCGCAGGATCTGGATGCCGACGTGGCCGAGCCCACCGACACCGATGACGACGGCCGTCGAGCCCGGCCCCAGCAGCGGCAGGACCCGGGAGATCGCGTGGTACGGCGTCAGACCGGCGTCGGTGAGCGGCGCCGCGGCGACCGGGTCGAGGTCTCCGATCGGGACGAGGTGGCGCGCCGAATCGACGATCATGTACTCGGCCATCGATCCGGGCGAGCCGAGACCGGGTGGCGTGATGCCCAGGTCGGCGGCGCGGGTGCAGTAGTTCTCCCGGCCGCGCGCGCAGGCGTGGCACGCACCGCAGCCCCACGGCCCGTACACGGCGACGGCGTCCCCCACCCCGAATCCCGTGACGCCCTCGCCGAGTTCGGCGACGGTGCCGACACCCTCGTGGCCGAGGGTGAGCGGCAGGCCGTAGGCGTACTGCGCCGCCGGCATGTCCATCACGAAGATGTCCGAGTGGCACAGCCCGGCCGCGGTGACCTTCAGCAGGATCTCACCCGGCCCGGGCGTCGGGGTGGGGATGTCGACAACGACCGGCTCGGAGCCGATCTCGGTGTACTGGACGGCTTTCATGCGCCCGACTCTACGGCCGGGGGTGCGTGCCCGCCCGATACTGCAGCGAATCTTCCGCTGCGCGACGCCGGCCGTTCCGGCCCCGGACGTCAGGCGACACGGACGAGCATCTTGCCGACGTTGCGCCCGCGCATCAGGTCGAGGAAGGCATCGACCGAGTTGTCGATCCCGTCGACGATCGTCTCGTCGAACACCACGTCGCCGGCGGCGAGCCACGGCCCCATCTTCGCCGCGAATTCGGGGAAGAGGTGGGTGTAGTGGCCGAGGGTGAAGCCCTGCAGGGTCAGGCCGCGGGTGATGATGTTGGCCATGTTGTCCGGCCCGGGCGTGCGCTCGGTGTTGTTGTACAGGGCGATCGCGCCGCACAGGGCGGCCCGGCCACCGTCGCGCAGGACGTCGAGCGCGGCTTCGAGGTGGTCGCCACCGACGTTGTCGAAGTACACGTCGATGCCGTCGGGTGCCGCACGGCGGAGCTGGCGCCGCACGGGCGCCGACTTGTAGTCGAACGCGTCGTCGTAGCCGTAGCGCTCGGTGAGCATCGCGACCTTGTCCGCGGATCCGGCGGAGCCGAGCACGCGGGTCGCGCCCTCGAGCCGGGCGATCTGTCCGACGGCGGTGCCCACGGCGCCCGCGGCCCCGGAGACGAAGACGGTGTCGCCCGGCTGCATGCGGGCGATGTGCATCAGGCCGACGTAGGCGGTCAGTCCCGTCAGGCCGAGGATGCCGAGGTACGCGGAGTTCGGGACGCCCGGAAGCTCGTCCACCACGCGGAAGGCCGCGGCGTCGCCCTGCGCGACGTCGCGCCAGCCGAGGTCGTGCAGCACGACCGAGTCGACCGGGTGGGCCGGCGACGTCGACTCCACGACGCGGCCGACCGCGCCGCCGGTCATGGTCTCCCCCAGCGCGAACGGCGGGATGTAGGACTTGACGTCGTTCATCCGCCCCCGCATGTAGGGATCGACCGAGACGAACTCGTTGACGACGCGGACCTGGTTGGGTCCGAGGTCGGGCAGATCGACCGTCACGGTGCGGAAATCGTCGTGTGTCGGCCAGCCGACGGGGCGTCGGACCAGCTGGATCTGGGTACTCGAGGTCACAGGGCGTGAACCTTCCTCACGTGCCGAGCCGCCGGGAGCTGTCCCCGGGCGCCTCCGAAGTATTGAACTGACCGTTCCAATATATACTGGAACGGTCTTTGCACAACGGGGAACGGAAGGGCACATGGGACGGCCACCGGAGTTCGACACCGCAGACGTCGTGGAACGGGCACGGGATCTGTTCTGGGACAAAGGCTTCGAGGCCACCTCCGTCCCCGAGCTCGAGCGGGCGACGGGGCTGAACCGGTCGAGCCTCTACAACGCCTTCACCAGCAAGCGCGGATTGTTCGACGCCGCCGTCCGCGACTACCTCGACCGCGTGGTGCGACCCCGGCTGCGCGTCCTCACCGACGAGCCCACCGCGCCCGATGCCGCGGCACACTACTTCCGGGCACTGGCCCGCACCGTGGCCGCCCTGCCGGACGACTCGCCGCGCCGCGGCTGCCTGCTGCTGAACAGCACCGCCGGCCTTGCGGCCCACGACGAGACGCAACGCGCGGTCGTCACCGCCTACCGCGCCGAACTGACCACCGCGTTCACGCACGCGCTGCGCGCCCTCGACCCCGCCGCCGACGACGAGGCGCTGGCCCGCCGGGTACGGGTGCTGGCGTCGCTGTCGCTGAGCACGCTGCTGCTCGCCCGCGTCGACCGCGACGAGGCGGTCGCTACCGCCGAAGCCGCGATCGCACAGCTCGACGAATGGCGCGCGAGCGCTCGCTGAGCAGGACCCCGCCGAGGGCCCCGGCACCGACGAGCGCCAGACCGCCGCGCAGGCCGGGCCCCTCGTGCACCTCCACCCGCGGCGTGATCCGAGCCAGCTCCGGCGGCGGCACGTGGGCCATGACCAGATTCTCCTTGGACGATGCCGCCCACGCCGTGGCGAACAACACCATCCGGGCGGTCAGGTTCGCGAAGACCAGCACGCCGAGGATCGGGCCGAACGCCACCCCGGCGGGGCCGCTGGTGACCCGGGAAAGGTAGATCGAGCCGACCTGCTTGAACACCTCGAACGCCACGGCGGCGAGCAGGCCGGCCCGCATCGCGCTGCGGAAGGTGACGGGCTCCCGGGGCAGCCGGGCGATCACCCAGGTGAACAGCAACCACGTGGCGCACACGGCGATGGCGATCGTCGCCACCGTCAGCGCCACCCCGATGCCGGGCACGTTCTCGAGCCGCAGCACCCCGACGAAGAGGTCCATGACGGGGCCGCTGCTCGCGGCCGACAGGGCCAGCGACGCCACGATGGCGAGGCCCAGGCCGAGGAGGGTCAGCGCGTCGTTGACCTTGGTGCGCACGAACCCGTCCTTGACATGCGGATGGTCCCACATCGCCGTGAGCGCGTCCCGCAGGTTGGTGATCCAGCCGATCCCCGCATACGCGGCGGTGAGCAGGCCCAGTGTTCCGACGGCGCTGCGGGAGGCGATCGCGGAGTCCACCAGACCCTGCACCGTCGCACCGAGTTCGCCGGGGATGTTCTGGGCGATCGCGGTCTGCAGCTGCTCGAGGGTCTCGGGCCGGCCCGCGAGCACGAAACCGGCCACCGAGAACGACAGCATCAGGATGGGAATCAGGGACAGCACACTGAAATACGTGATCCCCGCGGCGTAGTAGTCGCCCTTCTGCTCCTGGTACCGCAGGCCGGCCCGCACCAGGTGGTCGAGCGACGGATGCGCTGCTCGTTGCCGGTCGACGAATCCCGGTTTCGACGGTTCGGTGGAATCGTCGGCCATCGGTGGGCAACTCCTTCCGCGTTCCGTCGCCCCGGGCTGTGTGCGGGGCACGCCCCCGGCTACCTGCGGGGCAGGAATCCCACCCTGTCATAGACCTGCCCGAGTGTCCGGGAAGCCACCTCGCGGGCCTGGTCGGCGCCGGTCGACAGGATGCGCAGCAGTTCCGCCTCGTCGGCGAGGTACTCGTCGACCTTCGCCTGCAGCGGCACGACGAACTCGGTGAGCACCTCCGCGGTGTCGGCCTTGAGGTCGCCGTACCCCTTGCCCGCGTAGCCGGCGACGAGTTCGTCGACCGGCCGGCCGGACAGGGCGGCCTGGATGGTGAGCAGGTTGCTCACGCCGGGCTTGTTCTCGAGGTCGAAACGGATCTCGCGCTCGTTGTCCGTCACCGCCGACTTGATCTTCTTCGCCGACACCTTCGGATCGTCGAGCAGGTTGATCAGACCGGCCGGGGTGGCCGCGGACTTGCTCATCTTCGCAGTGGGGTTCTGCAGGTCGTAGATCTTGGCGGTGCCCTTGATGATCTGCGGCTCGGGAACGACGAACGTCTTGCCGAACCGGGTGTTGAACCGCTGCGCGAGATCACGGGTCAGCTCGAGGTGCTGGCGCTGGTCCTCCCCCACCGGCACGCGCTGCGGGCGGTACAGCAGGATGTCCGCCGCCATCAGCACCGGATAGGTGAACAGGCCGACGCTGGCGTGCTCGGTCCCCTCCTTGGCGGACTTGTCCTTGAACTGCGTCATCCGGCCGGCCTCGCCGAATCCGGTGATGCAGCTCAGAACCCACGCCAGCTCGGCGTGCTCGGGCACCTGGCTCTGGACGAACAGCACCGACCGGTCCGGGTCGATGCCGACGGCGAGCAGCTGAGCGGCAGCGCGGAGGGTGCGCCGGCGCAGCCCCTTCGGATCCTGCGGCACGGTGATCGCGTGCAGATCGGGGATGAAGTAGTAGGCGTCGAACTCGTCCTGCAACGGAACCCACTGTTGCAGCGCGCCGAGGAAGTTCCCGAGGTGGAACGAGTCGGAGGTCGGCTGGATACCCGACAGCACCCGGGGCCGGGCGGTCGGCGCGGTGGTGTTCTGTTCTGCAGTGCTCGCCATGGTTGTCGATACTTTCACGTGCGCGGAGAGCCGCTCGCGGGAGGTCGGCTCCGATCGGCGGATCCGCCCGGATCAGCGGAACTGCACGGTGACCGGGGCGTGGTCCGACCACCGCTCGGCATAGGTGGCGGCACGCTCGACGCGGGCCTCCTTCGCCCGCTCGGCCAGTTCCGCCGTCACGAGGTGGTAGTCGATCCGCCAGCCGGCGTCGGTGTCGAACGCCTTGCCCCGGTAGGACCACCACGAGTACGGGCCGTCGACGTCCGGGTGCAGGGCGCGCACCACGTCGACCCAGCGGCCGTCGGCGAGCAGCGTGTCGAGCCACGCGCGCTCGCTCGGCAGGAATCCGGACTTCTTGACGTTGCCCTTCCAGTTCTTGATGTCGCGTTCGGTGTGGGCGATGTTCCAGTCCCCGCACACCACCATGTGCCGGGCCGCGGCCCCGGCCTCGGCGGCGCGGTGGTTCAGGTGCGTGGCGAACGACGCCATGAACCGCTCCTTCTCCTCCTGCTTCGGGGTGCCGGCCTCGCCGGTGGGCAGGTACAGGCTGCCGACGGTCACCTCCCCGAAGTCGGCCTCGACGTACCGGCCGGAGGCCGCGAACTCGTCCTCGTCGAACCCGATGCGCGAGGCGTCGGCCGGGCGCCGCGACAGGATCGCGACCCCGGCACGGCCCTTGGCCTCCGATTCGGCGGACACCACGTACCACCCGGCGTCGAGGGCGGGCGCGATCGCCGCGTGGAACTGCTGCTCGGTGGCGCGCACCTCCTGCAGGCACACGATGTCGGCCTGCGCGGTGGCCAGCCACGCGAGCAGGCCCTTGCCGGCGGCGGCACGGACGCCGTTGACGTTGACGGTGGTGATGACGTGAGGCACGACGGTCACGGTAGCCGACGGGCCGGACCCGAAACGACGACGGGACGCCCCGGTGGGGGGCGTCCCGTCGTGTGCGGTCCGTGCGTCAGGCGCGGGCCTTCTGGAGGTTCTCGTCGAGCGCGGCGAGGAACTCCTCGGTGGTCAGCCATGCCTGCTCGGGGCCGATGAGCAGGGCGAGGTCCTTGGTCATCTGTCCCGCTTCGACGGTCTTGATGACGACGTCCTCGAGCTGCTGCGCGAAGTCGATGACCTCGGGGGTGTTGTCGAGCTTGCCGCGGTGCTCGAGGCCACGGGTCCAGGCGAAGATCGACGCGATCGGGTTGGTCGACGTCGGCTTGCCCGCCTGATGCTGCCGGAAGTGCCGGGTGACGGTTCCGTGCGCGGCCTCGGCCTCGACGGTCCTGCCGTCCGGGGTCATGAGCACGGACGTCATCAGGCCCAGCGAGCCGTAGCCCTGCGCGACGGTGTCGGACTGGACGTCGCCGTCGTAGTTCTTGCAGGCCCAGACGTAGCCACCCTCCCACTTGAGCGAGGAGGCGACCATGTCGTCGATGAGGCGGTGCTCGTAGGTCAGGCCCGCGGCATCGAACTCGGCCTTGAACTCTTCCTCGAAGATCCGCTGGAACTCGTCCTTGAACATGCCGTCGTAGGCCTTGAGGATCGTGTTCTTGGTGGAGAGGTAGACCGGGTAGTTCTGCTGCAGACCGTAGGACAGCGAGGCCCGCGCGAAGTCCTGGATGGACTTCTTGTAGTTGTACATCCCCATGACGACGCCGCCGTCCTCGGGGATATGGCACACCTCGTGCTGGATCGGCTCGCTGCCGTCCTCCGGCGTGAAGGTGATGGTGACGGTGCCCGGGCGGTCGACCTTGAAGTCGGTGGCGCGGTACTGGTCACCGAAGGCGTGACGGCCGACGATGACCGGCTTGGTCCAGCCGGGCACCAGGCGGGGCACGTTGGAGATGATGATCGGGGCACGGAAGATGGTGCCGCCCAGGATGTTACGGATCGTGCCGTTGGGCGAGCGCCACATCTTCTTCAGGCCGAACTCCTCGACCCGGGCCTCGTCGGGAGTGATTGTGGCGCACTTGACGCCGACGCCGTGCTTCTTGATGGCGTTGGCTGCGTCGACGGTGACCTGGTCGTCGGTTGCATCGCGGTGCTCGATGCCGAGGTCGTAGTACTCGAGATTCACATCCAGGTAGGGATGGATCAGCTTGTCTTTGATGAACTGCCAGATGATGCGGGTCATCTCGTCGCCGTCGAGTTCGACGACCGTTCCTTCAACCTTGATCTTGGACATGTGCGCTTCGCGTCCTCCTAGGAAGTGTCCCTGGTCCCAAGTCGATCGCACTTTGTGGGTGCGATCGTGGTCGGCTCAATGAACCATTTATGGCGTGCTCACACGTGCGGAACACGATCCAAACAAGACGAGCGTACTGCTATCGACCCGGTCCGCCAAGCGGGCCCCGGGCTACCGGCGGGTAACTTTCGCCTGCTCAGGCGCCTCCCGCCGGGAGGTATGGGTCGCCTACCGAAGCATCCGTTCGAGCCGCTAGACTCGCGCCAGGTCATGAGTACCAGCGTGAAGCCCCGGCTTGCTGGTCGGCAACCCTCCGGCCAGGGTGGGGTGCTCCGGGTGATGACCCGGTCGTCCGGCGCCACGCCGCACGACAAGCCGGTCCGATGGAGGTATTCGTCATGAGGGTTGTGATCATGAGCTGTCGCCCCTAGCCGCCCCGACCTCCCGACCACGGCCAGAAGGACATCATGACCGACAGCGAGAACACCCGGCGCGAAGACGGCTGGAGCTTCGAGACCAAGCAGATCCACGTGGGCCAGCCCGGCGGCGGCGACACCCGCGCCCGCGCCCTGCCGATCTACCAGACCACCAGCTACACCTTCGACAGCACCGACCACGCCGCCGCCCTGTTCGGCCTCACCGAACCGGGCAACATCTACACCCGCATCATGAACCCCACCCAGGACGCGGTCGAACAACGCATCGCCGCCCTCGAAGGCGGCGCCGCCGCCCTGCTGCTGTCCTCCGGCCAGGCCGCCGAAACCTTCGCCGTGCTCAACCTCGCCGCCGCCGGCGACCACCTCGTCTCCAGCCCCTACCTCTACGGCGGCACCTACAACCTGTTCCACTACACCCTGCCCCGACTCGGCATCGAGGTCACCTTCGTCGACGACCCCGACGACCTCGACCAGTGGCGCGCCGCGATCCGCCCCACCACCCGCGCCTTCTACGGCGAAACCATCGCCAACCCCAAGAACCACCTCCTCGACCTGCCGGGCATCTCCGGGGTGGCCCACGAGCACCACCTGCCGCTGATCGTCGACAACACCGTCGCCACCCCCTACCTGATCCGCCCCCTCGAGCACGGCGCCGACATCGTCGTGCACTCGGCCACCAAATACCTCGGCGGCCACGGCACCGCCATCGCCGGCGTCCTCGTCGACGGCGGCACCTTCGACTGGACCGCCACCGGCCCCGACGGCACCGCGCGGCACCCCCAGTTCGTCACCCCCGACCCCAGCTACCACGGCGTGGTCTACGCCGACCTCGGCGCCCCCGCCTACGCCCTCAAGGCCCGCGTGCAACTGCTGCGCGACCTCGGCGCCGCGGTCTCCCCGTTCAACGCCTTCCTCATCGCCCAGGGCCTGGAAACCCTGTCGCTGCGCATGGAACGGCACGTCGCCAACGCCGCCCGCGTCGCCGAATTCCTCACCACCCGCCCCGAGGTCACCGCGGTCGCCTACGCCGGCCTGCCCTCCTCCCCCTGGTACCGGCGCGGCCGGCAGCTCGCCCCCCGCGGCACCGGCGCCATCGTCACCTTCGAACTCGCCGGCGGCGTCGACGCCGGCAAGAAGTTCGTCGACGCACTGACCCTGCACAGCCACGTCGCCAACATCGGCGACGTCCGCTCGCTGGTCATCCACCCCGCCTCCACCACCCACTCCCAGCTCACCGCCACCGAGCAACTCGCCGCCGGCGTCACCCCCGGCCAGGTCCGCCTCGCCGTGGGCATCGAAGGCATCGACGACATCCTCGCCGACATCACCACCGGCCTCGAGGCGGTCGCGTCTTGACGGCGCGCGTCGACCGGCGCCACGTGGAGCTGCCGCCGGAGGACGGCCGTCTGGGCACGGTCGACATCGGGCCGCTGGCGCTGGAGAGCGGCGCGACCCTGCCCGACGTGACGGTGGCGGTGCAACGGTGGGGCAGGCTGTCGCCGACCCGCGACAACGTCGTCCTCGTCGAACACGCCCTCACCGGGGACTCGCACGTGACCGGCCCCGCCGGGCCCGAGCACCCGTCGCCGGGCTGGTGGTCCGGGATGGTCGGTCCCGGTGCGCCGATCGACACCGACCGGTGGTGCGTCGTGGCGACGAACGTGCTGGGCGGCTGCCGCGGCACCACCGGGCCCGGTTCGACCGCCCCGGACGGCAAGGCGTGGGGCTCCCGGTTCCCCGGCATCACGGTGCGCGACCAGGTCGCCGCCGAGGTCGCCCTCGCCGACGCGCTCGGCATCGACAGGTTCGCCGCCGTGACCGGAGGGTCCATGGGCGGCATGCGGACGCTCGAATGGATCGTCGGATATCCGGAACGGGTGCGGGCGGCCCTGGTCCTGGCGGTGGGCGCCCGCGCCACCGCCGACCAGATCGGCACCCAGACCACGCAGATCGCCGCAATCACCGCCGACCCGGACTGGCAAGGCGGGGACTACTACGGAACCGGACGGGTGCCGCGGGCCGGACTGGGCATCGCACGGCGGATCGCGCACCTGACGTACCGGACCGAGGGCGAGCTCGACACCCGCTTCGCCAACTCCCCCCAGGGGAGTGAAAACCCTTGGAACGGTGGCCGATACGCGGTGCAGAGCTACCTGGAGCACCAGGCCGACAAGCTCGTCGCCCGCTTCGATCCCGGTACCTACGTGGCGCTCACCCAGGCGATGAACCGGCACGACGTCGGGCACGGCCGGGGCGGCGTGGCCGCCGCGCTCGGATCCACCCCGGTGCCGACGATCGTCGCCGGCGTGGACTCCGACCGCCTGTACCCGCTGCGGCTGCAGCAGGAGATCGCCGACGGGCTGCCCGGCTGCGACGGGCTGCGTGTCCTCGAGTCCCGGGACGGTCACGACGGCTTCCTCACCGAGGCCGACGCCGTCGCCAAGCTCCTGTCCGAGCTCGTCACCCTCGCGCGGGGCTGAGAAGCGCGTGCCGCCGGGCCGCCGAGGCCCGGCGGTTCAGCCGGTGCCGAGAGGATCGATCGAGACCGCCAGGGCGATGATGAGACCGCCTACCACGAGGAGCGCGGACACGTCGAAGGTCCGGCTGCGCACGGCGAGCACGCCGACCAGGTCCTCGGGCACCCACAGGCGCAGCAGGCCGGCGAGCAGGGTGGCGCTGCCGAAGACGAACGCACCGCGGCGCCACCGATCCGCCACGACGAGGATCACCGCCGCGGCGATGACGACCGTCACCGCCAGCAGCGGCAGATTCCGCCGGGCCAGACGCACCCAGCGCTCCGCGCCGGCCAGTTGCACCACCGGGTCAGCGGCCGGCGAGCTGTTCGGCTCGCTCGACCACGTTCGCCAGCAGGAACGCACGGGTCAGGGGGCCGACGCCGCCGGGATTGGGCGAGAGGAACCCGGCGACCTCGCGGACGTCGTCGGCGACGTCGCCGCGCAGGCCCTCCGGCGTCCGGCTCACACCCACGTCCAGGACCGCCGCACCCGGCTTGACCATGTCGGCGGTGATCAGTCCCGGCACACCGGCGGCGGCGACGACGATGTCCGCGCGCCGCACCTCCGCGGCGAGATTTTTCGTGCCGGTGTGGCAGAGGGTCACGGTGGCGTTCTCGCTGCGCCGGGTGAGCAGCAGCCCGATCGGCCGGCCGACGGTGACGCCGCGGCCCACGACGGCCACGTGGGCACCCGCGATCGGGACCTCGTAGCGGCGCAGCAGGTGCACGATGCCGCGCGGGGTGCACGGCAGCGCCGCCTCCTTGCCGAGGACGAGGCGCCCGAGGTTGATCGGGTGCAGCCCGTCGGCGTCCTTGTCAGGGTCGATCCGCTCGAGCGCGGCGTTCTCGTCGAGGTGCTTCGGGAGCGGCAGCTGCACGATGTAGCCGGTGCAGGCGGGGTCGGCGTTCAGCTCGTCGATGACCGCCTCGAGCTCCTCCTGCGTCGTGGCGGCGGGCAGGTCGCGGCGGATGGAGGTGATGCCGACCTTGGCGCAGTCGTTGTGCTTGCCGCGCACATACGCCGCGGATCCCGGGTCGTCGCCGACGAGAACGGTGCCGAGGCCGGGGGTGATGCCCTTCGCCTTCAGCGCGGCCACGCGGGCCTTCAGGTCCTCGAAAATCTCGTCGCGGGTCGCTTTGCCGTCCAGGATCGTCGCAGTCACGACCGCCATTGTCTCAGGTCGTCCAGCCGGGGCGGAGACAGCCTCACCACAGCCGGTCCCGCCCCGGGCCGGGCACGCCGCGTCGGCGACTCGGCCGGACGGCCGCGCACGACGGTCCGACCCGGGAGCGGCTGCCGGCGAACGACCCGGAGACACCGACTGGCAAGCTGGATCGGTGTTCCGAGTGATGTTCCACGAGCCGTGTATCCCGCCCAACACAGGCAATGCGATCCGCATGGTCGCCGGGACCGGATGCGAGCTGCATCTGGTGGAGCCGCTCGGATTCGATCTCTCCGAACCCAAGTTGCGGCGCGCCGGCCTGGACTACCACGATCTGGCGTCGGTGTCCGTGCACAAGAACCTCGAGGCCGCCTGGGCCGCGCTGCGGCCGGAGCGGGTATACGCGTTCACCGCGCACGCGAGCGTGTCGTACGCCGCGCTCGAGTACCGGCCCGGTGACGTGTTCCTCTTCGGGCCGGAACCGACCGGACTGTCCGACGAGGTGCTCGCCGACCCGCACGTCACCGCCACGGTGCGGATTCCGATGCTGCCGGGCCGGCGCTCGCTGAACCTGTCGAACGCGGCGGCGGTGGTCACGTACGAGGCGTGGCGCCAGCACGGCTTCGCGGGCGCGGTCTGAGCCGGTCCGGCAGCGAACCCATCCACTCCGGTGGCCGCTCCGAATGCCCACCGACGCCGCGTGCGGAGCCTCGTCGTGGGGAAACGCCGCAACTGTGGGAACGTGGAACGGGGAGGTGAGACGTCGTGACTCTAGTCGTGCTGGTCGACCGCGACGGTCGGGAAGTCGGGACGGCCGAGAAGGTGGCGGCGCACCGCCCCCCGGCCCCGCTGCATCGCGCATTCTCGGCATTCCTGCTCGATGCCGACGACAACGTGCTGCTGCAGCGCAGAAGCCTGGACAAGTACCACTTCGCCGGCCTGTGGGCCAACAGCTGCTGCGGACATCCGCTGCCGGGCGAGAGCGTGCTCGACGCCGCGGCCCGGCGCAGCTGGGACGAACTGGGCGTGCGCCCGTCGGACCTGCAGGAGGTGGCCTCGGTCGTCTACTCCGCCCACGATCCGGACTCGTCGCTGATGGAGCACGAGTTCGACCACGTGGTCGTCGGACGCGTCACCACGGCTCCTCGTCCCGTTCCGAGCGAAGTGGCCGAGGTGCGGTTCCAGTCCCTGGCCGAGGTGGTACGCGAGGTGGAACAGACCCCGCAGGTGTTCGCGCCCTGGATGCCGCATGTCCTCGGCGCGGTGCTGCCGGCGCTGACCCGATAGGCCGTCAGCCGGCGGGCACGTCCGTGGCGGTGGCCCGCATCCGGGCCACACCGGCCCGGATGCGGGCCCGGACCGTCGCGACGGGCAGATCGAGGCGCTCGGCGATCTGCCCGCAGGTCATTCCCTCGTAGTAGGCGAGATACAGCGGCTCACCGTGCCCGCACCCGGGCGGCGTCGCCTCGGCCGCGGCCGGGACCCCGGCGTGCGGCCGGCCGGCCCGTGAGCGGATCCGGTCGGCGGCCCGGCGGTGCGCGAGCGCCGACAGCCAGGCCAGGGGGGACCCGACCTGTGGGGCATAGCGGTCGGCCGTGTGCCACACCTGCTCGAACACATCGCGGGTGACGTCCTCGGCGTCGGTGCCGCCGCGCACGACTCGGAGGACGATGCCGTGCACCTGTGCGACGGTGAGGTCGTAGAGCGCCGCGAAGGCGGCACGGTCCTTTCCCGCGACCCGGACCAGGAGGGGCCGGAGGCGGTCGTCCCCGACCGGGCCGGACCCCTCGGTCCCCGCGTCCGGCGCGCGCTTCGGGGGCGTCGGCGAGCCCGTCGTCGCAGTCATACGAACGACTGTAGACATCGCACCCTCCCGTCGCCGGGTTCGTTTTTCCTTGCGTTGCAGGAAGATCGGACTTCGTATCAATTCGTTATACATCGTTACACTTCCGTGATCTTCCTGCGTCGGGCTCGACACCGGCGACGGGGATGCTCGGGACTCGCACCGCTCCGGTACACCCGGCGACACGCTCGCCGACCGGCTGTCGGGCGAACGACTCGGAGAACAGAGATGACGGCACCACGGATCCCCCACCGCCCGAAGGGCCCCTCGGCGCTGCTCGACGGCCCGCACGCAGGCATGATCCTCGCCGGCGGCGTCACGGTCGTGGGTGCGCTCGCCGCCGTGGCGGTGGCCGGCTCCGCGCTGCTGGCCGTCGCCCTCACGGCCATCGTCGCAGGTGCGGTGGCGGTCGTCGCCGCCGCGATCTGACGGCGACGAGGTGGAAACGCTCGACGCCGTCGAAGTACCGATCCGGCGCCTCGACGACGGACTGCTCGCGGCATCACTGGTACGCGCGTCCGGGCCGTCCCCCCGCCGCCGGCCGCCCCACCGCGCGGTTCCGGCCGCCGACGTCTCCGTACTCGTCCCCGTCCACCTCGGACCGGACTCCGGCGCGCGCGACGCCCTCGGCCACGCCGTGCGCGCGGCCGCCGAATCCCGCCGCGCCGGGCGGCTCGTGGCGGTCGACGAGGTGGGGGCCGATCCGCGGGCCTCGGCGCTGCTCGCGCTGCTCGAACCGGAGATCGTGATCCTCGCGTCCGGGATGCTGACGCGGCGGGCGGACAGCGACGTCGCGCCCACTCTCCATGCCGTGGCCGCGCACGTCGAACGTACGGGCGCCGTCCTGGTGGCCGACGGGGTCGACTCACTCCGGCACCGGCGGCGGGCACTCGAACTCGGGGCCACCCACGGCCTCGGCCGGCTGTATCCGCCGGCGCTGCGAGCCGAGCCCGCCGAGCGTTTCCCGCCGAGCCCGACGTGGAGCACACCCGACGTGGAGACGCCGACCCCCTACGCCACCGTGGCGTCCGGCCGCGTCCCGGTGCGCAGCACCGAGCATCTGCTGGCCCGGATGACCGCCACCCTGGAAGCTCACGCCGCCACCGCCGGTCCGGACACCCTGGTGCTCGGCACGTTCCGGCACCTCGACCACTTCTGCGCCTCCACCCGATCCCGCTGGTCGGGCATGGCCGGGGGCGTCGCCCACGCCGGCGCCTATGCAGTGGGAATGAAGGCCGGTGTGGAGTCCGGCGTCGTCCACACGCCCCTCGACCCGGCGGACCCGCTGGCCGAGGAGTGGAACGTCGTGGTCCTCGGGGCCCACTTCGCGGGCGTGCTCTCCGCGGTGAGCACCCACCATCGGCATCCCGCCGGGGACCGTGAGTTCGACTACGTCGTGTCCTACGACCGTCCGACCGTGGTGCGCTGCGCCCGCTCGATCCTGCGACGCGGCCCCTCCCCCGCCGCTCGGCGCGGGACCGGGTGACCGCCTCCGGGGCGACGGCCGGTCAGACCCCGGCTTCGATGTCGCGGCCGGACTGCTGCCACGCCACGGTGCCGCCGGCCACCGACACGGCGTTGATGCCGCGTCCGGCGAGATAGCTGGCCGCCTGCGAACTGCGCCCTCCGACCGCACAGATCACATAGACGGTGTCGGCGTCCGGGATCTCGTCGGCGCGGGCGACGAACTCGCTGAGCGGGATGAGCGTCACGCCGGGCACCCGCACCTGCAGGTACTCGTCGCGCTCACGGACGTCGATGACGGGTGCACCGGCGGCGAGCGCGGTGTCCAATGCGGCCAGGCCGACCTCACGCATCCTGGTCGTTCCTCTCCGGGTTCGGGGCTGGTTCCGGTTTGCCGCGCCGTGCGAGGAGCCGGACTACCACGTAGACGACGGCCGCGCACACGGCGAGAAACCCCACCCACGGTAGCGCCACCCCCAAAGCGACCACCGACCCGGCCAGCGCCGAGCGCAACGCGTCCCATCCGGCGAGGACTCCGTCCCAGAAGCTGTCCCGGTCCGCGCGGCGCTCTGCCGAGATGTCCACGGTCAGGGTGGACAGCTCGATCTGGTCGGCGAGGTAGCGCTGCTGGGCGACGAGGCCGTCGAGTTCGCCCTGGCGCTGCGCCAGCGCGTTCTCGGCCTCGATGAGGTCGGCGGTGCTCGCGGCCGAGGCCATCAGTGCGCGCAGCCGGTCCACCGACGACTGCAGGGCCGCGATCCGCGCCTCGAGATCGGTGTACTGGAGCGTGACGTCCTCGCGGGTGGTCGTCAGGCTGGTCACCTCGCCGAGACCGCGGATGTCCTCGATCGTTCCGGTGAGCCGGTCCGCCGGCACCCGGACGGTCAGCATGCTGCCGGCGCCCGGCTGCTCGGTGACCGAATCCACCCGGCCGCCCGCGGCCTCGACGAGCGTCACCACCTGTCGTCCGGCCGCGATCGGATCGTCGGCACGCAGAACCAGGTGCCCGGTGACGATCTCCTTGCGCGCGGTGGCCTGCGCGTCCGCGGGCGCGGATTCGCGGGTGCCGTCGGACAGGGAGGGCTGCGGCGGCGCCCCGTCACCTGGCCCACCGTCAGCCGGCCCCTCGCCGCCTCCGGCGCATCCGGCCAGGAACCACGCGAGCAGGGCGAGCAGGAGCACCAGGGGGCGTCGCATGCCGCAGGATGCTAACGGAAGTCGCGGGACTTTCCGATGATGCGCAGATCCATGCGCTGCAACCGGTCCGCCACCACCGTCACCGCTCCCTCCGCGTTCTGCACCCGCCCGCGCACGAGCAGCGCCGGTGCGGTGTGCGCGAGCGTGCGGTACCGCGCCCACAAGCCGACGGAGCACACCACGTTCACCATCCCGGTCTCGTCCTCGAGATTGAGGAACGTCACGCCCTCGGCGGTCGCGGGACGCTGCCGGTGCGTGACCGCGCCGCCCACGAGCACCCGGGCCCCGTCGGGGACCTGCAGCAGCCGCGCCGCCGGCACGACGCCGAGCGCGTCGAGCTGCGGCCGCAGGAACTGGGTGGGGTAGCTGTCCGGGGAGACTCCCGTCGCCCACACGTCCGCGGCGGACAGTTCGACATCGCTCATGCCGGGCAGCGCGGGGGCCTGCGTCGAAGCGCCGACGCCGGGTAGCCGGTCGGGCCGCTGCGCCGCTGCGGCGCTCGCCGACCACAGCGCCTCCCGGCGGGTGATGCCGAAGCACCCGAGGGCGCCGGCCGTGGCGAGGGCCTCGGCCTGGGCGGTGCTCAGCTCGACGCGCCGGGACAGGTCCGGGAACGACGTGTACGGGCCGTGCGCCGTGCGCTCGGCGACGATCCGTTCGGCGAGCGCGTCACCGAGGTGGCGGACCGCGCCGAGGCCGAGACGCACCTCCCGGCCCCGGTTCTCGGTGGTGGCGTGGGCGAGGCCCACGTTCACGTCGGGCCCGTGGACCACGACACCGTGACGGCGGGCGTCGGCGACGAGGGACTGCGGCGAGTAGAACCCCATCGGCTGCGCGCGCAGCAGGCCCGCGCAGAACGCCGCCGGATGATGCAGCTTGAACCATGCGGAATAGAACACCAGGGCGGCGAAACTCTGCGAATGACTTTCGGGGAAACCGAAATTTGCGAAGGCATAGAGCTTCTCGTAGATGCGGTCGGCAACGTCGCCGGTGATGCCGTGCCGCTCGCGCATGCCGTCGTAGAGCCGGCCGCGCAGCCGTTCCATCTTCGCGGTGGAACGCTTGGCCCCCATCGCGCGCCGTAACCGGTCGGCCTCGGCGGCCGTGAACCCGGCGGCGTCGACAGCCATCTGCATCAGCTGTTCCTGGAACAGCGGGACCCCGAGGGTGCGTTTCAGGGCCTTCTCGAGGCAGGGGTGGTCGTAGGTGACGGGCTCGAGCCCGTTGCGGCGCCGGATGTACGGGTGCACGGACCCGCCCTGGATGGGACCGGGCCGGATGAGCGCCACCTCGACCACCAGGTCGTAGAAGACGCGCGGCTTCAGGCGCGGGAGGGTGGCCATCTGCGCGCGGGACTCGACCTGGAACACCCCGACGGCGTCGGCACGGCGCAGCATCTCGTACACCCCCTCCTCGGCGAGGTCGAGACGAGCGAGATCCACCGTGATCCCCTCGTGCTCGGCGACGAGGTCGATCATGTAGTGCAGCGCGGAGAGCATGCCCAGTCCGAGCAGGTCGAACTTGACCAGTCCCGCGGCCGCGCAGTCGTCCTTGTCCCACTGCAGCACGGTGCGGCCCGCCATGCGGGCCCATTCGACGGGGCACACGTCGGCGACGGGACGGTCGCAGATCACCATCCCGCCGGAGTGGATGCCGAGATGGCGCGGCAGGCCCTCGACCTGGGCGGCGAGCTCGAGGACGGGCGGGGGGATGTCGGTGTCGGTCTCCTGTTCCACGCCGTGCCACCGGGTGACCTGCCGGCTCCAGGCGTCCTGCTGGCCCTGCGCATAGCCGAGGGCCCGCGCCATGTCGCGGACGGCGGACTTGCCGCGGTAGGTGACGACGTTGGCGACCTGGGCGGCGTGCATGCGCCCGTACTTGGCGTAGACGTGCTGGATGGCTTCCTCGCGGCGGTCGGATTCGATGTCGATGTCGATGTCGGGGGGGCCGTCGCGCTCCGGGGAGAGGAATCGTTCGAAGAGCAGCTCGTTGCGGACCGGGTCGACGTTGGTGATGCCGATGGCGTAGCAGACGGCGGAGTTGGCGGCCGAACCTCGCCCCTGGCAGAGGATGTCGTTGTCCTTGCAGAAGGTGACGATGTCGTGCACCACGAGGAAGTAGCCGGGGAAGTTCAGCCGGCCGATGACGTCGAGTTCGTGCTCGATCTGCCGGTAGGCCGCCGGGTTGTCCTCGGGGGCGCCGTAGCGGTGCCGCGCCCCGCTCAGGGCGAGTTCGCGCAGCCGGCTGAGTTCGGTGTGCCCCTCGGGTACGTCGAACGGGGGCAGGTTCGGGGCGATGAGCCGCAGGTCGAAGGCACAGTCGCGGGCGAGTTCGGCGGCACGACGGACGGCGCCGGGGTGGGCGGCGAACAGTCGTGCCATCTCGGCGCCGGAACGCAGGTGGGCGCCACCGGTCGGGAGGAGCCGCCCCGCGGCCTCGTCGAGACTCTGCCGGTCGTGGATGGCGGCCAGAGCCGTCGCCAGACGCCGGCGGTGCGGCGTGGCGTAGTGGGCCGCCGTGCTGGCGATACACGAAAGGCCTTGATTGTCGGCAAGTTCCGCGAGCAGCGCGTTGCGCTCGTCGTCCTCGGGGAGGCCGTGGTGAGTGAGCTCGACCGTGACACGATCGGCGCCGAAGCGCTCGACGAGGTCGCGCAGTGCCGTCCCCGCCGCCTCGGGCCCCCCGACCTCGAGTGCCCGGCGGACGTGTCCGCGGCGGCAGCCGGTGAGAATCTGCCAGTGCCCGCCGGCCGCACCGGTGAGCGCGTCGTAGTCGTAGCGGGGCCTGCCCTTCTCCCCGCCCGCCAGGTGCGCGGCGGCAATCTCGCGGGACAACCGCCGATACCCCTCCTGCCCCCGCGCAAGGACCAGCAGGTGCGTCTCGTCCGCCGATCCGGCATCGAGGGAGAGCTCGGCACCGAACACGGTACGCATCCCCAGCTCGCGGGCGGCCTCGGCGAAGCGCACGACGCCGTAGAGGCCGTCGTGATCGGTGAGCGCAACGGCTTCGAGGCCGAGACGCACCGCCTCCTCCACGAATTCCTCGGGGCCGGAAGCGCCGTCGAGGAAGCTGAACGCCGAGTGGGCGTGCAGTTCGGCGTAGGGCACGGTAGGCCCGTCGGGCGGCCGGACACGCGGTTCGTACTCCCCCCGGGTGCGCGACCAGGCGGGACTGTCGCTGCCGTCACCGGGGAACTCCGCGTCGCGCCGGGGCCGGCCCGACAGCACGCGTTCGAGCTCCGACCAGGTCGGCGGGCCACTCCCCCACCCCATCCGTCACCGCCTTCGGGTCGACCTCCTGCGCTCATCGTACATATGTTCGATTGGCCGGCCGACCACCCGCGGACGACGGTCACCGCCGCAGTTCCGCCGACGTCTCCAGCCGCCCCAGTTTGTGTGGGTTGTTGATCGCGTAGAGGCGGGTGATCCGGCCGCCCTCGACCACCAGACTCACTGCAGCGGCAGCGCCCTCGACCTCGAATCGTGCGCCCGGCATCCCGTTGAGCCAGGTGCCGGCCGCCACGAAGCCCGGGGCCTTGGCCAAGCGGATCAGCAACGCCGCCAGTTTCTCGGCTCCGGCGATCGGCTTCCGGGCAGCCGGCACCACCCCGCCGCCGTCGGCGATCGCCACCACGTCCGGGGCGAGCACCTCCATCAGAGCCTGCATGTCCCCCGTCGAGAGGGCAGTCATGAACGTCTCGACGACTGCCAGCTGCTCGGCCGGGTCCACCCGCATCCGCGGCCGCCGCGCCGTGACATGCCGGCGGGCACGGTGCGCGATCTGCCGGACCGCGGCCGGGGTCTTACCCACCCCACCACCTCGGCGATCTCGTCGTACGGCGTATCGAACACCTCACGCAGCACGAACACTGCCCGCTCGACCGGACCGAGGGTCTCCAGCACGGTGAGCATCGCGATCGAGACGCTCTCGGCGAGCTCGGCGTCCTCGGCCACATCGGGACTGGTGAGCAGCGGCTCGGGCAGCCATTCCCCGACGTACTCCTCGCGTTGCCGCGCCAGTGCCCGCAGCCGGTTGAGCGCCAGCCGAGTGACGATCCGGACCAGATAGGCCCGTGCGTCCCGCACCTCCGTCCGGTCCACGTCGGCCCACCGCAGCCACGTCTCCTGGACGACGTCCTCGGCGTCGGCAGCAGAGCCGAGCATCTCGTAGGCGACGGTGAAGAGCAGGTTGCGGTGGGCGACGAACGGGTCGTCGGTCATGCCTTCGACGCTACGGCGAGCGGCGCGAGGTTGCAGGCGGCGGAAAACCCCTGCGACTCGATGCCGAGTGCAGTGTTGGAGCGGGTCATGAAGTTCGTCAGCGCGATGTACGCGGTCAGCTCCACCATCGCGGCCGGACCGAGCGCCTCCAGCAGCCGGGCCGACAACTCGTCGGTGACCGTCGGCGGGGTCTGCGTCATCGCCTCGGCGTACTCCATGACGTCGCGCTCCAGCGGCGTGAAGACATCCGACTCGCGCCACCGCGGCACCTCACGCGCCTTCGCCACGTCCAGCCCCTTGTTGTGGGCATGGAAGTAGCCGAGGTCCAGACAGAAGCTGCATCCGACCAGGCTGGCCACCGCCATGTGGGCGAACGACTTCAGGTTCTCGTCACACCGGTCCCACTTCTGAATCCGGCGACCGACCCCGAAGCTGAAGTTCAGCACTTTCCGGTTGTGCCACATCACCCCCACCGCCTCGGGCACGTCGCCGAGCATCCTTCGGGACATCCGCTTGACGAGCGCGCCGTAGATGCCGGTCAGCTCCGCCTTCGGGATCCTGGTGCTGCTGGTCATGATTCCTCCTTCGGTTATGTGCTCTCGGCATGGAGACACCGGCCACGAATCGAATGTGACATCCGAGCCGGAAATCGTTGCCGCGGGCGGCCGAACCGAGGAGGACGAATATGCACGCGGCCGGCGGCAAGCCGATCGAACCACCGCGAAGAGGACACCATCGAGCACCTCATCGCCCGGGTTCGCGCCGGACAGGGCCGCCAGGCCGTCGAGGACTCGCCGAAGGAAGCCGCCGAACCCCACCGCTTGTTCCCTGGGTGGTCCGTCACCGCCGATGCGGTGAGGACTTGCCGGCGGCGACGGGGTTGTGCGCCGGATAGGCGTGGACGAGCGCAGTGGACAGTTTCGGCACCGCATGGGTGAGGGTGTGTTCGGCCTCGTGCGCCAACCGGTGCGCGTCGGCCAGGCTCGTGTCGGCATCGATGTCGAGTTCGACGTCGGCATGCAACCGGTGCCCGATCCACCGCATCCGCACACTGCGCACGCTGCGCACGCCGGGCTCTTCGGACAACGATCTTTCGGCGGCATCGACGAGTTCGGGATCGATCCCGTCCATCAACCGCCGGAACACATCCCGCACCGCGGTGCGCAGGACCACGAGGATCGCGACGGTGATGACCAGTCCGACGATCGGGTCGGCCAGCGGGAACCCGAGGGCCACGCCGCCGGCGCCGAGCAACACGGCAAGGGAGGTGAAACCGTCGGTGCGAGCATGCAGCCCGTCGGCGACCAGAGCGGCGGAGCCGATCCGGCGGCCGACGCGAATGCGGTAGAGCGCGACGAGTTCGTTGCCGACGAATCCGACGAGCCCGGCCAGGGCGACCCATCCGAGTTGCTGGATCGGGACGGGGTTGATCAGCCGACGCACCGCCTCGACCCCGGCGACCACCGCGGACAGGGTGATCATCGCGACCACGAACAGCCCGGCCAGGTCCTCGGCCCGCCCGAACCCGTAGGTGTAGCGACGGGTGGCGGCCCGGCGGCCGAGCGCGAACGCGATCCACAGCGGAATCGCCGTCAACGCGTCGGAGAAGTTGTGCACCGTGTCCGCGAACAGCGCGACCGACCCGGAGACGGCGACGACAGCCAACTGCGCGACCGCGGTGACAACCAGCGCGACCAGGCTGATCTTGACCGCCCGGATACCGATTTCGCTGGACTCGAGCGCGTCGTCGACACTGTCCGCCGCGTCGTGACTGTGCGGAGCGAACACCTCCCGCACCGCGGCACCCCACCGGCCACCGCGTTCGTGCCCATGCCCACGACCGTGGGTGTGGCTGTGGGTGTGAGTTGGCGGTTTCGGCGCGTGGCTCATGCTCGGCCACCTTCCGTGCGTGCCGGTGCGGGATCGACGCCTCGCTCGGCATGCAGAATCCGCAGATCGTCGCCGGTGCGGTGATGACCGGGAACGCCGGGCCCGGCATGCTCGGCATTGAACACCGCGTCGGTCACCAGTTGGCGGACGTGATCGTTCTCCAACCGGTAAATCACCTGGGTGCCCTCCTTCCGAGTGCGCACCAGCCGCGCCATCCGCAGCTTCGCCAGATGTTGCGACACCGACGGGGCGGGCTTCCCCACATGCTCGGCAAGGTCGTTGACCGACAACTCTCGATCCACCAACGCCCACAACACCTGGACTCGAGTGGAATCGGCCAGCATACGGAAGACCTCGACCACGAGATCGACCTGATCGCTCGGCAACCGCCGCCGACATGAATCATTATCTGCATTCATACGCAGATAATATCCAATACGGGTGATGGACTCCACGGAAGCGCAAGACGCCTCTTGACAACTACCCTGCACAAGCGGACATCAACGGGCGCCGACAGATCGAGACCGACCAGCACCGAGGGCGCCGATCACGAGGTCGACCGCCCACCGACGCAGATGCACTAACGAAACCGGACGATTGGTTTTTCGATGGTACGCTGAGAGCGCCTCCAGGGACAGACCTCCGGGACGTGGCGTGCGCCGCGGCACGGACGGGCCTCTGGTTGCACCGCAGGGAGCGGAGGGTGAGGTTCCGTTCGGGCAGGCTCGGGGGGCCGGCCCGAACGGAACACCCCCGTCCGCACCTAGGTCACGCATGCTGTGGGGGCGGACAACGAAGCGAGGAGTGGTGATGCGCCGGGACTCCGTCGGTGCACCGACCGTCGAATCGGCAGCGGCCCCGGCCGACGCGAACGAGCCGGCCGCGGCTTCCCCTGCCGGGCGCCCGGCCCAGCAGCGCGCGATCCGGACACGACAACAGATCCTCCTCGCCGCCGCGCAGTTGTTCGCCGACAACGGCATCCACGGCACGGCCCTGGCAGAGGCCGCAGCCTCGGCCGAAGTGACCAAGGGCGCACTGACCTTCCACTTCCCCACCAAGGACGCCTTGGTCCAGGCGTTGATCACCGAACAGGAACAGCGCACCCTCGCCACGATCGGCGCGGTCCTGCACACCGACGCCCCGGCGCTCGAGCAGCTGGTCGCGCTCACCCATGCGCTGGGCCGGTTGTTCACCGAGGACCTGATCGTCCAGGCCGGATTGCGGCTGACCGGCGAATACGAACGCGCCGATCCCGAGGCGTACCGAGGCTGGATCACAGTGTTCGAGAGCCTGTTCCGACGCGCCGCAGCCGAAGGCGAGCTGAGCACCCGACTGAACCCGACAGCGCACGCCCGGTTCCTCGTCTCCGCCGTCGCCGGGGTGTATCTCCTGTCGATGGTCCTCGCCGGCCGCGCGGACCTCGAGGTCCGCCTCGACCAGATGTGGGAGCTGTTGCTGCCCGGCATCGTCCGTGCCGACCGGCACGACCGGATCCCGGTGATCCGCACAGCACGCTGACGCTTTTCTCCTACCCGTCGGCGACGGGGCGGTAGGTGCAGACGTGCACGCCCGTCCCGCTGGTGACCGTGGAGACCAGCGCGAGCGTGCGCTGCACACCGTCGCCCGGGAAGATGGACTTTCCGCCGCCGAGGATCACCGGCTCGATCATGAGCCGCAGCTCGTCGACCAGCCCTTCGTGGAGCAGGGTCCGGACGAGAGTGGGGCTTCCCATGACCATCAGGTCGCCGCCGTCGGTCTCGTGCAGCTTCCGCACGGCTGCGACGACCTCATCGCCGGGGATCAGCGTGGTGTTGTTCCACGTCAGATCCGCGTCCCGCAACGTCCGGGACACGACGTACTTCGGGACGGCGTTCATCCGATCCGCGAACGGGTCGCCGGCCCGATCGGGCCACGCCGCGGCCATCGTCTGCCACGTGCGCCGCCCGAACAGCAGTGCCCCGGTACGGCCCATCGCCTCGTCGATGGCCGCCCCCATCACCTCCTCGTCGAAGAACGGGAACGACCAGCCGCCGTGGGCGAAGCCCCCGTCGGTGTCCTCCTCCGGTCCACCCGGCGCCTGCACGACGCCGTCCAGGCTCATGAACTCACTGACCACGATGCGCACGGGACTCGCTCCTGTTCCTCGACGGGGTGTACAGCGATACAGACCATCGCGTCACCCCGAAATCATCGCCTCTCCCGTCCCTCGTGCGCACCTTCGGCCTCGAACCGGGAGGAACTCGCGACGAGAAGGCGGTTCCCGCGGCATCGGCCGAGTAGCACGCCCGGCAACCGCCCGCTCGTCGCAGGAACCTCCCGTTCGGTCCGCCGAGTACCCAGGCGCGCCGGTCCCCTTCGGGGTTGTCCCCCATTCCGATTTCCGGTGTGCGCCCGGATGTGCCGCCGCGCCCGCCCCAGCAGTATCGATCTCGTGAAGCGGGTACTGCTGCAACTGTCCGGCGCCGTCGTCGCCGTGATCGTCCTCGTCACCGCGATTGCTGCCGGCGTCGTCGTGCACGCCTGGAACTCGACGGTGGTCGACACCACCGGGCAGGTCACCTTCGACCGTCCGCTGAACATCCCACCGCTCGCGGACAGCACGGTCACGCCCGACGGGGTCCGCGTGTTCGATCTGACCATGCAGCGCGGCACCACGGACATCGGTCGCGGTCCCGGTACCCGGACCTGGGGTGTCAACGGGTCGTACCTCGGGCCGACGCTGCGTGCCGGGCGCGGCGAGCAGGTGCGGGTGAACGTCACCAACGATCTCGGCGAGACCGGCACCCTGCACTGGCACGGCATGCACCTGCCGGCCGCGATGGACGGCGGCCCGCACCAGCCGATCGCCCCGGGGGCGACGTGGAGTCCGCAGTGGACGATCGACCAACCCGCCGCAACGCTGTGGTATCACCCGCACCCGCACGGCGCCACCGCCGACCACGTCTACCGCGGGGTCGCCGGGATGTTCCTGCTCGACGACCCGGCCGGCGGCCCGTCCCTCCCCGATCGATACGGGATCGACGACATCCCACTCGTGGTGCAGGACAAGCGGTTCGACGGCGACCAGCTCGACACCGGCGGGCCGATGTTCGCCGCCGTCGGTCTCCTCGGCGACGAGATCGTCGTCAACGGCACCCCGCGGCCCTACCTCGACGTCGCCACCGAGCGGATCCGACTGCGGCTGCTGAACGCCTCCAACGCCCGCGTCTACAACTTCTCCTTCGACGCCGGCCTGCCGTTCCTGCTCATCGGCACCGAGGGCGGCCTGCTCGAACGTCCGGCGCCGATGCGCCGCATCCAGCTCTCCCCCGGCGAGCGCGCCGAGATCGTCGTCGCGTTGCCCGCGGGCACGACGACCGTGCTCCGCAGCACGGCGCCGGACCTGGGCGCGGACTTCTGGCAGACCCGGTTCTCCGGCGGTGACGACGAGTTCGACGTCCTCGAACTGCGTGCCGCGCGGACCCTCGCGCCCAGCGCGCCGGTGCCCGGGGAACCGACCACCCCCGAGGATCTCGGCACACCCACCGTCACGCGACGCATCGATCTCACCGGCTCCGGCACCATCGACGGCCGCGAAATGGACATGGCGCGCCTCGACCAGACCGTCGCCGCCGGCGCCACGGAGGTGTGGGAGGTCCGCAACAGCAGCGGCGCGATCCACAACTTCCACATCCACGGCACGAGCTTCCGCGTCCTCGGCGACGGCCATCCCGCGCTGTCCGGCCCGAAGGACACCGTATACATCGCGCCGGGGCACACCGTCCGGCTGCTGATGCGGTTCGCCGGCCGCCCCGGCCCGGCGACGCCGTACATGTACCACTGTCACCTGCTCCGGCACGAGGACAACGGCATGATGGGACAGTTCGTCGTCGTTGCCCCGGGCGAGGAGCCGAACGTGCCGCACGAACCGGCCGCCCACACCGCAGTCCACGAGTAGCGTGCGTCCCATGACGTCCGCGATCCGGATCGAGGGACTGGTCAAGCGATTCGGACGATTCACCGCGCTCGACGACCTCGATCTCGAGGTCGCCACCGGCGAGGTGCACGGCTTCCTCGGCCCCAACGGCGCCGGCAAGTCCACCACGCTGCGGGTCCTGCTGGGACTGCTCCGCCCGGACGCCGGACACGTCGAACTGCTCGGCGGCGACCCCTGGCGCGACGTGGTGAGCCTGCACCGGCGGCTCGCCTACGTGCCCGGCGACGTGAGCCTGTGGCCCGGCATGACCGGCGGCGAGGCTGTCGACCTGCTCGGCCGGTTACGCGGCGGGCTCGACCGGCGCCGCCGCGCGGACCTGCTCGACCGGTTCGAACTCGATCCGACCAAGCGCGGCCGCACCTATTCGAAGGGCAACCGGCAGAAGGTCGCGCTCGTCGCGGCGCTGGCCTCGGACGTGGAGTTGTTGCTGCTCGACGAGCCGACCGCGGGGCTCGATCCGCTCATGTCCGCGGTGTTCCACGACGAGATCGCCCGGGAGAAGCAGCGCGGGCGGACGGTCCTGCTGTCGAGCCACATTCTCAGCGAGGTCGAGGCGCTCGCCGACCGGATGAGCATCATCCGCGACGGCCGGGTCGTCGAGACCGGCACCCTCGAGGACATGCGCGCGGACCTGCGGTCCACGATCGACGCGGTCCTCGCCGCGCCCGTGGCCGACCCGACGGCGCTGACGGCGCTGTCCGGGATCCACGACGTGCGGATCGACGGCCCGCGCGTGCACTGCGCGGTCGAGCACGGCCGCGCCGGCCCGGTGCTCGCCGCGCTGGGCCGCTACGACATCCGCAGCGTCACCGTCTCGCCGCCGTCGCTCGAGGAGCTGTTCCTGCGGCACTATCACCGGCACGGCCGGGACGGGCAGGCCCCGACGTGACGGCATCGTTGACGGGGATGCGGCCGCTGCTGCGGGCCACCGCCGAGCAGGACCGCGGCAACGTCGCGCCGTGGATCGTTCTCATCACGGCGCTGTCGGTGTCGTCGGTCCTCGCCTACGGCTGGGTGTTCCCGGACGCGGCGAGCCGGCGCACCCTCGATGCCACGCTCGGCGCGAACCCGGCTCTGCGGGTCGTGTTCGGTCCGGCTCGCGACCTGACGTACGCGGACGGGTTCAACGCGTGGCGGGCCGGGGCGCTCGGCGCGTTCTTCGCGGCCCTGATGGCGATCCTGGCCGTCACCCGCAACAGCCGCGCGCACGAGGATTCGGGCCAGGCCGAGCTCATCGCCTCCGGCGTCGTCGGCCGCCAGGCCCGGCTGGCGACGGCCGTCGCCTGGGCGGCGCTGGCCTCCGTCGCGCTCGGTGTCGTCTGCGCGGGCGCGACGATCCTCGTCGGCGGCGGTGTCGCCAACTCGATCACGCTGGCCGCGACGTTCACCGCGTCCGGGCTGGTGTTCGGCGCCCTCGCGGCGGTCACCGCCCAGCTCGGCTCCTACGCCCCCACTGCCAATACCCTCGCGATCGGGATCCTCGGAGCCTGCCTGCTGATCCGCGCCTACGTCGACGTGACCACTCCGGACGGATGGGCGATCTGGACGACCCCGCTCGGCTGGATGCAGCAGGTCCGTCCCGCGTCGGGAAACGACTGGTGGCCGCTGGCGGCCTGCCTGACGCTGACGGCGGTGCTGCTGCTGGTCGCGTTCGTCGTACAGGCGCGACGGGACTTCGGAGTCGGCGTGATCGCGCCGTCACCCGGGCCTGCGGAGGGCGGCGCGGGGACGAGCGTGTGGGGCCTGGCGCTGCGGCTGCACCGCGGTGCAGCCGCAGCGTGGGCGACGGTGTTCGTGGCGCTCGGGGTGGTGTTCGGATTCATGTCCACCACGTTCGCCGATGTCTTCGCCGACAATCCGGCGCTCGGATCGTTGCTCGGGAGCGGCCGCGGCTCGCTCGTGTTCGGTTTCGTGGTGACGATGCTGCAGCTGATGGGCATCGTCGCCGCGGTGTTCGGGGTCCAGGTGATGATGCGGCTGCGCGCCGAGGAACTGGCGCTGCGGGTCGAACCGGTGCTGGCCGGGGCGCTGACCCGGACCCGGTACTTCGCGTCGCACGCCGGGATCGCGCTGCTCGCCCCCGCGGCGGCGCTGCTCGTGGGCGCGACGCTGTTCGCGTACGTCTCGTCGGCGCGGGGTGGACAGATTCCGGCCGGGGATCTGATCCGGCAGGCGCTCGTGACGATTCCGGCGGTGTGGGTGCTGGTCGGGCTGGCGGTCGCGGTGATCGGCGCCCGGCCCCAGGCGCGGATGCTCGGCTGGCTCGGTGTGGTCGCCGCATTCGCGCTGACGATCCTGGGGCCGCTGTTCCGGTTGTGGAACTGGATCCTGGGGATCAGTCCGTTCCGGCACGTGCCGGTGGTGACGGCGGCGCCGCCGCAGTGGCTCGGGTTCGCCGTGCTCACCGCCGTGGCCGCGCTGTTCGTCGCGGCGGGGTTCGCGGGGTTCCGGCGCCGGGACGTCGGCTGAGGACCGGACGCCACTACAGTCGCGGAGCATCGGGTCGTCACCGCGAACGGAGCACACCACATGAACCGTTGGTCCACATTCGTCGTCGACCGGCGCTGGTGGGTGCTCGGCTTGGCCGTCCTCGTCGTCGTGCTCGCCGGGGTCTGGGGCACCGGGGTGTTCGGCCGGCTCTCGCAGGGCGGGTTCTACGACCCCGGCAGCGAATCGGCCGAGGTGCAGCGCATCGTGGACGACAACTTCGGTCCGCAGACCGCCGACATCATCGCGATCTACACCCCGCCGCCCGGGCGCACCGTCGCCGACATCGGACCCGAGGTGACCGCGGTGCTCGACCGGTTCGCCGCCGAGGTTCCCACCCATGCGGTCGACTCCTACTGGTCGGCCGCGCCGCCGGCGAAGCAGCTGCTGCTGGCGAAGGACGGCGGCAGCGCGGCGGCGGCCGTCACCCTCGAGCCCGGCTCGGAGATCACCGTCACCACGTTCCAGGGCCTGCTGCCGAAGCTCGAGGTCCCCGGCGTCGACGCGCAGTTCGCGGGGAACTCGGTCGTCGGCGTCGCATTCACCACCCGGCTCGAGCGCGACCTGTTGTTCGCGGAGGCGATTGCGCTGCCGGTGACGCTGGTGCTGCTGGTGTTCATCTTCGGCGGTCTCGTCGCGGCGGCGGTCCCGGTGTTCGTCGGGGTCCTCGCCGTCCTCAGTGCCCTCGCCACGCTGCGCCTGCTCACGATGTACACCGACGTGAGCTCCTTCGCGCTGAACGTCACGTCCCTCATCGGGCTGGGCCTGGCGATCGACTACGGGCTGTTCATCGTCAGCCGCTTCCGGGAGGAACTCGACTCGGGTGCCGACCCGGCGACCGCGACCCGTCGCACCGTGCTCACCGCGGGCCGCACGGTGCTGTTCTCGGGGCTGCTGCTGATGTGCGCGTTCGCCGGAATGCTCGTCTTCCCGCAGGCGCTGCTGCGCTCGCTGGGCCTCGGCGCGATCGCCGCGGTGCTCAGCGCGGCGGTGCTCTCACTCACCGCGATCCCCGCGCTGCTGGCGATACTCGGGCACCGCATCAACGCACTGACGTGGCGGGAGGGCGCGGCGCGGCGGGGCGAGGCCCGGGCCCGGCGCTTCTGGGGGGCGGTGGTGACGAAGGTGATGCGCCGGCCGGCGCTGGTCGCGGTGACCATCACCGCCGGCCTGCTGCTGCTCGCCACGCCGCTGTTGCGCGCCTCCTTCGGGGAGATCGAGTACACGGCCTTGCCGGCGGGCGACCCGGCGCGTGCCGCCACCCAGACGCTGCTCGACGAATTCCCCTCCACCGGCAACGGCGTCACGCTCGTGCTGAGGGGTGACGAGGGCTCCGGGCCCGCCCCGGCCGTGGTCACGTCGGTGTCCCGCGCGGCGGCGGACGTGGACGGCGTCGCGCAGACCGTCACCGTCGCCTCGCGGAACGATGTCGTGGTGCTGCAGGCGCTGTACGCACAGGGCGTGGAGGAGACGCCGCGGGCCGGCGAGATCGTCCGGGAACTGCGGGATCTGCCGCCCCCGCCGGGCACCGACCTGCTCGTCGGTGGCGGCCGGGCGATGGTCGACGACAGCAACGCCGCGATAGCGCGGTCGATGCCGGCAATGATCGCGATCATGGTGCTCTCGACCCTCGTGCTGCTGTTCCTGGCATTCGGGTCCGTGGTGCTGCCGCTCAAGGCGGTGGCGATGGCGGGCCTGAGCCTGGCGGCCACGTTCGGCGTGCTCACCTGGGTGTTCCAGCTCGGGAACGGAGCGGAGTTGCTCGGCGTGACCCCCAGCCCGCTGGAGCCGAGCTTCGTGGTGCTGATCCTGGCGGTGGTGTTCGGCCTGTCCACCGACTACGAGGTGTTCCTCATGTCGCGCATGGTGGAGGCACGGGCCGCCGGGGCGAGCACGGAGGAGGCGGTGCGGTTCGGCACCGAACGCACCGGCCGGGTGGTGACCTCGGCGGCGCTGCTGCTGATCGTGGTGACCGGCGCCTTCACGATCTCGGGCCTGTCGATCATGCGGTTCCTGGGTGTGGGGATGATCCTCGCGCTGATCATCGACGCGACGGTGGTGCGGATGCTGCTGGTGCCGTCGCTGGTCAAGCTGATGGGCGAGGCGAACTGGTGGGCGCCGGCGTGGATGAAGCGGGTGCACGCGAAGGTCGGCATCGGACACTAGAATCCGTTCTTACCTTGCAGTAGGTTCGGGCCATGGCCACGTACCTCGTCACGGGCGGCACCGGCTTCCTCGGCACGCACGTGCTCGGGCGACTGCTCGCGACCCACCCGGACGCCGACGTCCATGTGCTGGTCCGGCCGGCGTCGCTGCCGAAGTTCGAGGCCCTCTCCGCGCGCCTGGAGGGTGGGACCCGGCTGCACCCGCTGCTCGGCGATCTCACCGAGCCGGGACTCGGACTCGAGGCCGCGACGATTCCGCCGGCCGAGCACGTCCTGCACGTCGGCGCCATCTACGACCTCACCGCCGGAGAGGAGCAGGCCGCCACGAACGTGGCGGGCACCCGCGCGGTGATCGCCCTCGCGGAGAAGCTGGGCGCGACTCTGCACCACGTCTCGTCCGTGGCCGTCGCCGGTGATCACCGCGGCACGTTCGCCGAGGACGACCTCGACCTGGGCCAGCACTTCCCGTCGCCCTACCACCGCACCAAGTTCGAGGCCGAGAAGGCGGTCCGGGCGAGCCGGGTGCGCCGGCGCATCTACCGGCCGTCCGCGATCGTGGGCAGCTCCACCACCGGCGAGATCGACAAGATCGACGGCCCCTACTACTTCTTTCCCGCCCTGGCCGCGCTGGCGGCGCTGCCGGCGCGGCTGCCGCTGGTCCTGCCCGACCTCGGCGACACCAACCTGGTGCCGGTCGACTACGTCGCGGCCGCGATCGTCGAACTGATGCATCGTCCCGGACTGGACGGGCGCACCTTCCACCTCGTCTCCCGCCCGCAACCGGTCCGCGAGGTGTTCGCGGCGCTGGCCGCGGCGGCCGGTGCCCCCGTTCCCGTCGCCGGCGTGCCCGGCGCGCTGGTACGTCCGCTGTTGTCGATCACCGCGCTTCCCGGCCTGAAGACCGCCCGACGCCTCGCACTGCGACGGACGGGCATCCCACCGGTCGTGTTCGGCCAGCTGACCTTCCCGAGCCGGTTCGCCGACCGCAGCACCCGGGAAGCCCTGCGCGGCAGCGGCATCACGCTGCCCGAGTTCGCCGGCTACGCCCCCGTGCTGTGGCGCTACTGGCGCGAGCACCTCGACCCCGGCCGTGCCCGCCGCGACGATCCGCGTGGACCGCTCGTGGGACGGCACGTGCTGATCACCGGTGCCTCCTCGGGGATCGGACGGGCGAGCGCGATCGCCGCGGCCCGCGAGGGTGCCGTGGTCTTCGCCCTCGCCCGTCGCGCCGAGGCACTCGACGCAGTCGTCGCCGTGATCCGGGCGGGCGGCGGCAGCGCGTACGCGTATCCGTGTGACCTCACCGACCCGGCGGCGGTGGAGCGCACCGTGCAGGCGGTCCTCGCCGAGCACGACCACGTCGACATGCTCGTCAACAACGCGGGACGCTCCATCCGGCGCGGGCTGTACCACTCGACGGACCGGCTGCACGACTTCGAACGCACCATGGCGGTCAACTACTTCGGTGCGGTGCGGTTGACCCTGGCCTTGGTGCCGCACATGCGCGCACGGCGGTTCGGGCACATCGTGAACATCAGCACCGCCGGGGTGCAGGCCCGCACCCCGCGATACGCCGCGTACATCGCCTCGAAGTCCGCGCTCGAGGGGTTCGCCGACGTCGCCGCCTCCGAAACCCGGGACGACGGAATCACTTTCACCACCATTCACATGCCGCTCGTGCGCACCCCCATGATCGAACCCAGCGGGGCGTACAACCCGGGTCCGGCGATCAGCCCGGAGGACGCCGCGCGGATGGTGGTCCGAGCCCTCGTCGAACGGCCCAAGCGCATCGACGTGCCGATCGGCACCCTCGGCGAGCTCGGCGGCATCTTCGCGCCGGGCCTGCGGGACCGGATGTTCTCGCTCTACTACCACGCCTACCCCGACGCGCCCGCCGCGCGCGGCGAGCAGTGCGCCTCCGCCGACGCACCCCCGCAGCCGCGGACGCTGCCCCGTCCGGTGCTGCCGAACCCTGCGGTGCTGCGCCGGATCGGCCGGCTACTGCCCGGCGTGCACTGGTGAGGCGGCTGCGCCGCCGGTGTGTCCTTCGGGCGGTCCCGGCCGCCCGAAGGACACACCGCACTAGAGCGCAGTTGTCTCCGTCGCCATCAGCGGTCGCACCGGCTTCGGATCGGCGCCGCAGCTGACCGGACGCGGCGGCAACTGCCGGGTCTCGACCTGCACGCGCCAGCGGCGACCGTCGCGGTGCCGCACCACCGTTCCGGCGTCGCCCTCGTCGACGACGAGCGCGTCCGCATCCGCGGGCACCTGCCCCCGCACCGCGATCTCGGCGACCTGCCCGGCCGCGGACCAGCTGCTGCGCCCCCGCAACCCCGGCAGATACACCTCGCCGCGAGCGGCGGCCGCCACGGCGTCCCGGCTCTGCGCGACGTCGAGCCGGCCGTAGGTGTAGCCCGTGGGCAACAGGATCAGCGACGGGGCGAAGCGGTGCCCGCCGGTGTGCGAACACTCCCACACGTCGTCGCCGAACTCCGCAGCCAGCGCCGCCGCCACGGGGCGCCCCAGCACGGCACAGCACCGGTCCCGTTTGCCGTGGGCGCACACCAGCGCGACGGGCCGGTCCTGCGCACGGCCGAGGCCGGGCGCCGGGCCGGCGACGATGCGCGGGATCAGGTCGAGCAGTTCCTTCGGCTCCCCGACCTCCAGCCGCTCGCACCAGCTGCCGCCCGGATCGGAGCGGGCCAGGAGCACGGTGCGGCCGTCGCCGCGGCGGGCGGTGTCACGACCGGGCCGCCGGACGAACAGGAACCGCACTCCGACGGCGTCGGCCGCGGCCGAGATCTCGCCGGCGAGGCCGGGGCCGAGAGCGGTGCCGTCGAGGACGTCGCGCCCCCAGCCGGACGGCATCTCGAGGCACACCCAGCCGGGGGCGGTCGCCGCGGTGCCGGGCAGGGGCTCGTCCAGCGCGGAGGCCGCCGAGCAGGCAGGAGGAAAGGCGAGGCTCACCCGCCCATTGTGTCCGTTCGGGCTAGTCGTGGAAGCGACGGCCCTCCGCGAGCTGCTGCACGAAGGCCTCGATGCGGCGTGCCCGGGTCTCCGGGCGCTTCGCGGCCTGCAGCCGGTACACGATCGCGTACCGGTTGCGGCCGTCGAGCGTGTCGTAGAAGGCCTGCGCCGCGGGATTGCCCGCGAGGGCGTCGAGGAAGTCCTGCGGCACCTGCGCGGTCGCCTGGCCGGCGTAGGCGCGCTCCCAGCGGCCGTCGGCGCGGGCGCGGGCGACCTCGGCGGCCCCGGCCGGCGCGAGCCGGCCCTCTGCCTCGAACCGTTCGGCGAGCGCCCGGTTACGCTGCGACCAGGGGCTGCGGGCCCGGCGCGGAGTGATGCGCTGCAGCCGGAAGTCGTCGTCGAGCCTGCGTGCCTGACTGTCGATCCAGCCGTGGCACAGCAGTTCCTCGACCACCTCGGCGTAGGTCACCGACGGATGCGCCGATCCCTTCTTGGCGAGCTTGACCCAGATGCCGGGCGAGTCCGTGTGGTGCTCACGCAGCCAGGCGGCGAAGGACTCCCGGTCCGGGAAGTACTCGACGGGCAGCTCGTCGGCCATGATCATCTCCCCAGCCGGCGCAGGCCCGCCCGCGTCCCCAGGCCCAGGAAGCCCTGGGACAGGTAGGCGAGAGAGCCGAGCGCGAGCACCCACTTGACGGTGCTGACCGTCGTCGCCACCCGGACGGTGGTGTCGGTGATGCGGTCACGGTGGTCGAGCAGATACAGGCCCGCGGCGTTCTCGACGTAGTCCGCCGCCGCGGCCACCGCCGGAGCGACGGCGAGGACCCGGCGGGTGTGCGCGGGCACGGGCCGGTGCTCGGCGAGCGATCGCGCACCGGCCTGCAGTGCGATGGCAAAGATCAAGGGATGCACCAGATCCCAGTAATAGTGCCGGCGATACCGCGGGGCGGTGTCCGCGTCGAGTCCGTCGAGAACGTTGCGGTATGTCGCCGCGGAGAAGGCGGCCTGGATCCGTCCCACCGCCGGCGCGGCGGGGCCGAGCACGCGGGCGATGTTCGCCTGCGACACCACGAATACCGCGGCGGCGGCCAACAGTCGACGGTCGGACGCGGTCCATGTCATGCGGCGATCCTAGCGGCTGCGCCGCAGCGCGAGCGCCCTGTCGGGCCGACGGCTCGTGGGTGCCCCGTTCCCGCCCTCCCCGATCCGGATCAGCACGTGGTGATGAACTGTGCCGGCGTGCACCGTGCCCTCGTGCGTCGTGCAGGGCTGCCCTGTGTGCGGGAGTCGAACCCGCGGCGCTGCCCTCCGCGCGCCTGAGGATACAAAAAGGTCGATTCACCGCGACCCACGGCGTGTGCTCGCTTCCGATTCGGGTACCCGCTGCCCACGATCACTCGCCGATCAGATCAACCTCCCAGTTCACGCGCTGGATCTCCATGTCCACCTGCCGGATCCGGCGGGCCAGGTCGTCGGTGGTGCGCCGCAGGTCCCGGACCGACAGCGCCGAGACGTATGCCAGTTCGGACCGGAGTTGTCGCCCGTATCGGTCCCTGCTGCCCGAGGCCGCGTCCGCGGCCGCGGTCAGCGCACGGTGCCGGGCCTGCAAGGCGTCTCGTTCGGCCAGCGCGTCGGTGAGCGTGCGGTCGCCGACGCGGGTGGCGGTGTTCGTCTTGTTGATCCGAGCGATCAGCAGCGCATGCCGATCCATGGCGTCGGTGAGTTGGTCGAGGAGCTCGCCGGCATTCTCGGCGGGCTCCTCACCCTCCTGGTACCGGGCGTTGGCCACGATCCGGGTGCCGAGCTGCTCGATCCGCCGTTTCAGCTCGCCTCGCTCGGCGAGTGCCTCTGCCAACCGCATGGCGTCGAATCGTAGACGACCGGTCGTGTTCATGTGAACCCGGTTTCCGGCACCGTCGAGACCACCCAGCCGGGCGGAAATACCGTGTCCCACGTTCCGGTCCGCGAACGGCCCTGCCACGTCGGCGTGCCCGGGGGTGAGCTGCGGTACAGGCCGCGCGCGGCGGCAAGAGTGCGGTCGTACTGAGTCGGCCAACCGATGTCGGCGGCGAGCTGCTCGAGGACGGTGCGATCTCGGCTCAACGCCCGCTCGGTGTGCGCCAGCGCGGGCAGCGAATCCCGCTTGTCGGTGTTGCAACCTCCGCAGGCGAGTACGAGATTGGCCAGCCCGTCGAGAGGCACCCGGGACCACGGTAGCACGTGGTCAACCGGATTTCCATCGGAAAGGCTTGTCGCACAATAGAAACACTGCGTTCCGAAGGCCTCGCGCAGCGCCACGCGCGGCTTCGCGAGCGAGACGCGGTCGCGGCCGAACAGGTGCCCCGCGATGTCGGGAACGTCCTCGTCGAGAAAGGCGTTGTAGCGGCGCACGTCCTGAACCCACAGGATCTCCAGTGTCGGGGTGAGCAGACCGGACAGGCGGGCCAGCGCCGCCGCGCCCCCCGGAAACAGGCGGATTACGCCACCGTGCCGGGCAATCGCCGCTCGGGTGATTCCGGAGTGCAACCAGGAGTCGTCGTAGAGGAACGGTTCGCCACGTCCGCCCGGTAGCCGCTGCAGCCGGTACAGCGGTTGCTGCGCCAGTGTGAGCGCGACCTCCACGACAGCCTCGCGGTACAAGTCGGGCATCCGCAGCCTCGCGATGGACAGGCCGACCACCCCGCCGGCGTTCGCCGCACCGCGCAGCACCTCCACCGCCGTCAGGATCCGAGCCTTCGGCTGCGAGGACTGGCGCAACCGGTGCCCGTCGAACGGACGGACCTGGGGCCAGTACAGGTCGATCACCCGCTCGGCCAGGGCGTCGATCGGCACGTCGAGTGCCGCAGCCGGGTCCGCCGGCAGATGTTCGACGCAGAAGCCGACAAGTGCCGAAAGGGTCGCAAGCTTGTAAGTGGCGGTCCGGGCACCGGTCTCGAGGACGGCGACGACGCGCTGACCGAGCGCGAGGGCGTCCGTGGGTGGTCCGGTACCGTCCACCCCGCCACGGTAGCGCAGCGGGAGGAATCATGATGGGCAAGCTGGTCCGCGACCGGATTCCCGACATCATCGAGGCCGACGGCCGGGTGGCGCGCACCCGTGTACTCGATCGGGACGAGTACCGCAGCGCCCTGCTCGACAAGCTGGTCGAGGAAGCACACGAGCTGCGGGAAGCGCACAACGGCGACGAGCGGCTCGGCGAACTCGCCGACGTGCACGAGGTGTTCACGTCCCTGCTCGCCGCGTTCGGGATCGCCGCCGAGGAGGTGGCTGCCGCGGCCACCGCCAAGCGCGCCGAGCGCGGCGGCTTCGATCGCCGCATCTGGCTGGAATAGCGTCGGTACACCGGCAACAGGTTCCGGACGGCGACAACCGTCTCGACGGTTGTCGCTGTCCGGAAGCTCTGTCGTGGCGGAACGAGTGCTCAGGTGAGGAAGGGCAGCACGGCGGCCTCGAACTCGCGGTGCCGATCGCGGTGGATGCTGTGGCCGCAGGTGAAGTCGTGGACCGCGACGTCGCCGAGGACGTCCACAGCGGCCTCGAGCCGGGCCGGATCGACCATGCTGCCCGGCCCGCCCCGCAGGATCATCGTCGGTGCGGTGATCCGCGGAAGATGTTCCCACCACCGCGGATTCGGCGCGCGGAACTGGGTGAGCGCCGAGCTGGTCATGGAGCGGTCGAAGGCGAACGTCGCGCGCGGATTGCGCAGCAGGCTCGTCGAGGCGTGCCACAGCTCGGCCGGCGACGGCAGGCGCCCGCCGAGCACCTGCGGCGGATCGCCCGGGCGCAGCGGCAGCGGCGCCTCCTCGAGCACCAGGCGCCGCACCAGGCCCGGGCGCTGCTGCGCGACGAGGGATCCGGTGTGCCCGCCGAGGGAATGCCCGACGAGGTCGACCGTCTCGAGGCCCAGGTGTTCGCAGAGCCCGAGCACGTCGGCGCCGAACTCGTCGAAGCGGTAGGACGCGGCGCGGGCGCTGCGCCCGTGGCCGCGCAGGTCCACCGCGACGACCCGCCGACCGGCCGCGAGCAGGGACCGGGCGAACCGGTCCCACGTGCGTCCGTCGCCGCCCATCCCGTGCACCAGCATCACCGGCACCGGGTGGTGGCCCGTCCTGGGAGCCGAATCCCGGTAGGCGATCGCCACACCGTTCGGCGCGGCCGTCAGCACACTGGTCTCCACGTCAACCGAGGGTACTCACTCGTAGACGCCCTCCACATGCCAGCGGTCGTCGACGTGGATCACCAGCAGGGCCCGGGACTCCTCGAGCCGCACCTGCAGCCGCGCCGCCGCCCGCGCCGCGGCCGGGTCCCACCAGTACTCGTCCACCGGCCACGGCCCGGCCCAGGCGTGCACCCGCCAGCTGCGGCTGCCCCAGCTCAGCCGGGTGGGATCGCCGCTGAGCAGACCGCGCTCGGTCACCGTCACCGGGGTGCCCGACGCGTCCTCGAGCGCGATCGGGGGCAGGGTGGTGAGCACCACCGCCGGGGCGGGCGGGGGCAGCCGACCCGGCCACGGCGCCGACGGATCCGTCGCCGGCACCCGCTCCTCCCCCAGCGGCACGAGGGTCACCCGTTCCAGCGGGCCACGTCCGCCGCTGAGCACCCCCACCAGCACGGCTTCGCCACCGAGCAGTCCCTGCACCCGCACCAGGGCGCGCCGGGCCCGTTCGTCCTCGTCGCCGGCCCCGCCCCACAGGCCCAGCTGCAGCGCCCCCGCCGCCACCACCTCCACCGGTTCGAGCCGCAGCAGCACGATCCCGGCGGTGGGGCGGGTCGCGCTGTGCCCGGTGAGCCAGCCGTCGAGCTGCCAGCGCACCCGGTCGGCGGTGCCGTCCGGGGTCAGCGGTTCGGCGCAGCGCCACGTCCGGGCCAGCTCCTCACCGTTGCCGGTGCGGGCGGCCACCAGCAGCCGGGTGCAGGCCACCCCCGCCGCGGCCAGCCGGGTGTGCAGCAGCGCGGCGAGCGCCCGGCCGGCGAAAGCGGCCGAGTCGACCCGTTCGAGCGGCGGATCGCAGGGGCGCTCCACCACCAGATCGGGCGGCAGGGCACGACCGGACGGCGGGCGCTGCGGCCGTGCCCGTGCGCTGCGGTGCGCGGCGACGGCGTCCGCACCGAAGCGGGAGGCGACGTCGGTCGGCGACAGCGCGGCGAACGCCCCGATCGTGCGCAGACCGAGCCGTTTCAGCAGGTCCACCAGGTCGACGCGGTCCGGCGCGGTCAGGGACGGCTCCACGCAGATCTCCGAAATATTCAGGGGTGCAAGGAATTCCTCGTCCTCTCCGGGCGGGACGAGGCGGGCGTGGCGGGCGGCGAGCACCGCGGTGAACAGCTCGTCGGCGATGCCGACCTGGCATTCGACGCCGGTGGCGGCCACCTCGTCGACCAACCGCTCGGCCGCCGCCTCCTCGGAACCGAACCAGCGCACGACGCCGCGTGCAGCGAGCACCACCAGACCGGGGCGCAGCACCTCCACGCCGGGCGCCGCCGCGTCGATCGCCGCCACCACCGGCTCGAACAACCGCGCATCGCGGCCCGGATCATCCTGGGCGACATACAAATCCGGACACCGAGCCTGAGCCTCCCGTCGCCGCAGGCCCCGTCGCACGCCGGCGGCCCGGGCCGGTGCGGAACAGGCCGCCACGCGGTTGGCCGAGATCACCGCCACCGGCGCCGTGGGCGGCAGGTCGGCAGCCGCGGCGGCGGCGATCGCCGGCCAGTCCGGACACCACAGGGCCACCACCCGGGCCGGGCAGCCGGATTCGCTCACCGCGCCACCTCGGCCGGGCGGGGCACACTCCCCACCCGCGCCGGTTCTCCGGGGCGCCACTCCACTCCGGTTCGACCGGCACACAAGTCTATTCGCGCCACACGGGGCTGGAAGGCACGGCCCTGCGCGCGCACGGAAAGCCCGGTGCCGCACAGCCTGCCCCGAGCCGAGGCCGACAGTCCCCGGTAGCCGTGCACCGCGGCCTCGAGCCGCACGTGCGCTCCGTCCCACCGGCCGTCGGTGACCATCAGGGCCGCGCCCTTGCTGCGGGCCCGCGCAACCACCGCCCGGGTCCGCGCCGGCGGCACCACGGCGCCCCCGAGGCCGAGGACGACGAGGTCCATGCCGTCGAGCAGGACGGCGGCCACCTCCACCGGATCCGGTCCGGGCTCGGGGATCAGCGCGATCCGGCTCAGTTCGGCCCCCATCTCGGCGGCGGCGAGCAGGCCGAGGCGGCGATGCCCGACGACGGCGGCGTGCCCACCGGCGGCGGTGGCCGAGGCCAGCACACCGATCAGCAAAGACATTGCCCCGGAGAAACTTACGACGGATCCGCGGACCAGGCCACCGTCCGGGAGCAGCCGTGCGAGCGGCTCGGGTACCGGAAGCAGCCGGTCGACCGGCACCGGGGACGTCGCGGGCTCGGCGGGGCGGGGACGAGCACTCTCCCCCCTCACAGGAATCGCGGCGATCTGCCGCCGCAACGCCTCGAGCCGTTCCTGCCGGGGGAGCCCCGCCGGATCCTGCGACCCGCCCTCGACCGGAAACTCGGCCACCTCACCCACACGAACTCCCCTCGCCCTGCGCCGGCCGCGTATAGCACGGCCCACCGACAAACCGCGGGGAAGACGCGATTGTTCGAACACGTATTCGAACAGGTTCAGTAGACCCGACGGCGGGGCGCCCGTCAAGCGATGGCCCACCGCGGCATCCACTACCCTCGTCAAGGTGGCGGAACAGGAGCGAGCGGCAAGCGTCGTCGGCCCGGATCAGCTGGTGGCCGGACGTTATCGACTCGTCTCCAAGCTCGGCGGCGGTGGTATGGGCGCGGTCTGGCTCGCGCACGACACCCTGCTCGACCGGGACGTGGCCGTCAAGCAGGTCACCTCGACCGTGGGCCTGCCCACGGAGGCCGCCGAGGAGATCCGCCGCCGTACGCTGCGCGAGGGCCGGATCGCCGCCCGCCTCACCCACGAGCACGCCATCTCCATGTACGACGTCGCCCTCCACTCCGGCGAGCCGTGGCTCGTCATGGAGCATCTGCCCTCCCGCAGCCTCGCCCAGGTGATGAACATCGCCGACACCCTGCCGCCGCTCGAGGTGGCGCAGATCGGCACACACATCGCCGACGCGCTCGCCGCCGCCCACGCCGCCGGGATCGTGCACCGCGACATCAAGCCGGGCAACATCCTCGTCGCCGAGCGCGGCCGCGAGCTGGGCACCGTGAAGATCAGCGACTTCGGCATCGCCCGCGCCAAGGGCGACCACGACCGTTCCGGTGTGATCACCGGTACCCCCGCCTTCTTCGCACCCGAGGTCGCCCGCGGCAGCGATCCCACCGAGGCCAGCGACGTCTTCTCCCTCGGCGCGACCCTCTACACCGCAATCGAGGGCCAGCCACCGTTCGGCATCGACCCCGACTCGATCGCCCTGCTGCACCGCGTCGCCCGCGCCGAGATCATCCCGCCGACCCGGACGGGCCCGCTGACCGACGTCCTCCTCGCGATGCTGGAACCGGACCCCGCCCGCCGCCCGACGATGGAGCAGGCCCGGGACCGTCTCGCCGCGGTCGCCTTCGGGCCCGACGCCGATCCGGCACTGCTCCGCGGCCGGCCGATCCTGTCCGCCGACGGCACCGTCCCCGTGTGGGCGCGGCGCGCCACGACCCTCGTCGGTTCCCGGCGCACCGCGGGCACCGGGGGCACCCTCACCGGGTTGCCCGCAGCTCCCCACAGCGCGCCCCGCTCGATGTCACCGCGGGGCGTGCCCCGCTCGATGTCACCGCGGGGCGTGCCCCGCCCTGCGGAGCTGCTGCACCGGCTGCGGCCCACCGGTCCCCCGCCGCGCACCACGCAGGAGAAGATCGTGGCGTTCGCACCGATGGCGATGGCGATCATGGTGGCCGTGCTCGTTCTCGCGCTGATCGTGGCCCTGATCATCGCGGTCGTCGTGAGCTGAGCTTGACCTTCGGGTCGGCCGAAACTCGATGATGGGGCCGTGACCACCTCCCCAGACCTGATCACGATCGGCACCATGGCCCGGCTCAGCGGGCTCACCCCGGGAGCGCTGCGGTTCTACGGCGACTGCCGGCTGCTCGTGCCCGCCGTGGTCGATCCCGTCACCGGCTACCGGTACTACACGGTCGACCAGCGCGAGCGAGCGGTGACGATCCGTCAGCTCCGCGAACTCGACGTCCCGCTCGACGACGTCGGCCGGATCCTCGACGGCGATGCCGAGTCCGGTGCCGCGCTGCTCGACGAATACGTCGCCGAGCTGCATCGCCGGGCCGAGCGCGCGACCCGGCTGGCCTCCGCCGTCAAGGCCCGCCTCGTGGCGCCGCCGACGGTCGTCGTACCGGGCCGGCTCCTCGCCGACACCGTCGAACGCGTCTTTCCGTCCGTCGCCACGGATTCGGAAATCCCTTGCCTGACAGGCATTCTCGTTGAGGTCGACGCCGGGGCGGTGGTCCTGACGGCGACGAACCGTTACCGGCTGACCACCGGCTCCGTGACGGCCGCGGCCCGCACCGGGAACCCGTTCCGCACCGTCGCCGACGGCTCCGCGCTCCGCGGGACCGCCGCCTGGCTGCGGGAACACGAGAACGTCGGCCTGGCCCTCGACGACGACTCGGGCGCGCTCACCCTCACCGGCGCGGACGGCGAGCGGCACCGCTGCCCGGCCGTCGGGGGCACCTTCCCCGACTACGGCAGCATGCTCGCCGCCCTCGACCCACCGGTCACGCGGGTGATCGTGCACCGCGACGCCCTGGCCGGGGCCGTGCGCGACGCCGCGGCCGGCACGATCGACCTGTGCGTGCGGGCGGCGGCACTCACCGTCGGCCACCGGGGGCACGACCGCGTGCTGCCCGCCGACATCACCGGCGCCGACCTGGATCTCTCCTTCGACCGGGACGGGCTGGGAGCCGCCCTCGACACTGCCGTCGGCCCGGAGGTGCTGCTGGACATCGCCTCCTACGACCGGCCCGTCGTGATCCGTTCCGCTGCCGCCGGCGACCTGACCACCCTGGCCATGCCCGTCCGCCGAGAAGAACACCCGTGACCGCGACCCGACCATGACCGCCGTCGCCGGGGCGATGATCGCGGCGGCGCTCGCGGCCGGATCGACCGAGCGGCTGCCCACGCACGGAACTCCGGTCAGTCGATCCGCCGCCGGTGCGCCCACCGGGTGAGCGCATTGCGGTTGGACTGCTGGGTCTTGCGCAGCACGTTCGACGCGTGCGTCTCGACGGTCTTGACCGAGATCACCAGTTCCTCGGCGATCTCGCGGTAGGTGTAGCCGCGCGCCAGCAGGCGCAGCACCTCGAGCTCCCGGGGGGTGAGCGAATCGAGTTCGGGGTCGAGCGGCGGCTCGGGGACGCTCGAGCGGCCGGTGAACGAGTCCAGGACGAACCCGGCCAGGCGCGGGCTGAACACCGCGTCCCCGCCGGCGACGCGGCGCACCGCGTCGGCCAGCTCGGCCCCCGAGATGGTCTTGGTGACGTAGCCGCGGGCGCCGGCCCGGATCACCGCGATGACGTCCTCGGCGGCGTCGGAAACGCTCAGCGCCAGGCACACCGGGCCCTCGGTGATCCGCCCGAGCACCGCCACCCCGCCCCCGTCGGGCATGTGGACGTCGAGCAGGACCACGTCGGGGCGGGTGGCATCGATTCCCGCGACCGCTTCCGCGACGGTGCCGGCCTCGCCGACGACCTCCATGTCGCTCTCCCGGCCGAGTTCGGCGCGCACCCCCGACCGGAACACGGCATGGTCGTCGACCAGGAACACACGGAAACGGCGGGAGGCGTCGAGTGACGTCAAGTGGGCTGCTCCTCTGGATGGGCGTCGGTGCCCTCCCACTCTAGGGTCGTCGTCCGCTCCGGTCCGGCACCGGCACGGGGCATATGGATGCGGATCTCCGTGCCCTTGCCCGGGTTCGAGCGCACACCGACCCGGCCGCCGCGACGCTCCACGCGACCCCGGATCGAACGGGCCAGGCCCTGCCGGTCCTCCGGCACCGCGGATTCGTCGAAGCCGACGCCACGGTCCCGGACGAAGACGCTCACCTGTTCGGGTTCGACCTCGACGAACAGGTCCACGCTGTCCACCCGCGCGTGCTTGGCCGCGTTGACCAGTGCCTCCCGGGTGGCGCCCAGCAGCGCGGTGAACGACTCGGCGGTCAGGTCCTCGTCGTCGCCGGGCACCACGTCGCCGACGATCACCGGCGCCACCGAGACCCCGTACTGGTCCTCCACCTCGCCGGCGATGGTGCGCAGCGCCTCGGCCAGGCTGGTGTGCGGGGTCTCGCCGCCGCCGAACAGCCAGCGGCGCAGCTCGCGTTCCTGGCTGCGCGCCAGGCGCAGCACCTCCTGCGAGTTGTCGGCCTGCTTCTGGATCAGGGCGAGCGTCTGCAGCACCGAATCGTGCAGGTGCGACGCGATCTCCTCGCGTTCCTCGTTGCGGACGCGGGCGGCGCGTTCCTCCTCGAGCGCGCGCCACATCCGCACCCACAGCGGCACCGACAGCAGGCCGGCCCCGACCAGCGTCACCAGCACCGCCAGCACCGACGAGCGCAGGGCCGCCACGTCGACCTGGGCGAGGATCACGACACCGAGCCCGAGCACGATGAGCGAGGCGCCGCCGACCACCCGCGCCCAGGTCAGCACCGTCGGGCGGGCGGGCAGGCCCAGCACCGAACGCGGTCCCTCGGCGTCGAACTCGCGCCAGACCAGCGCGGCGCCCACCGCCACCACGACGACAGGCGCGATCACCGAGCCCACACCGCCGTTGAGCAGCCACGAAAGCCCTACGGCCAGGCCCAGTCCGATGACCGCCAGGCCCAGCGCCCGGCGCCGCTCGGTGGGCGACGGCGGTTCGGTGTCCGAGCCCTGCGGCGTGAGCGCCCACAGCAACCCGTAGGCGACGATGCCGAGGCCGGCGAGCGCCGCCAGGACCGTGAACGCCACCCGCACCTTGAGCACGTCGACCCCGAGGTGGTCGGCGAGACCACCGGCCACGCCGCCCACGACCCGGCCGCCGACCCGGCGCTCGAGGCGGGGGGTGGGCAGGTGCGGGTAGGGAACCGGCTGCATACCTTCGATACTGGCACGCGCACCCCGCCCCGGGCATCGGGGACGAACCCTGAGCCGGCGGCCGCGCGCAGCGGCAGAATTCAGGGTCGGTCCCTGATGTGCGGCGGGGCGGCGGTCGAGAAGGATGTGCAGCATGAACACGCGAAGCTTCCCCGAGCAGCTCTCGGACATGTGGCGCACCCGTCCGGTCCGGCTGCCACGGCAGGGCCATGTCGCCGGGGTGTGCGCGGGCATCGGCGTGCGGTACGACGTGGATCCGGTGCTGATCCGCGTGGCGTTCGTGGTGTCCACGTTCTTCGGCGGCGCCGGCCTGGTGCTGTATCTGGCGTGCTGGCTGCTGCTGCCGCGCTACGGCGATCAGGTCTCCCCCGCCGAGTCCCTCGTCGGCCGGGGGCACAGCTCCGAATCGAGCACCAAGGCCGTGGTGCTCCTGGTGGTGCTGGCGGTCGCGGCCAGCGCCTTCGGCCCGATGGGCCCCGGGGTCGGCGGTTCCGGGTTCGTGAGCATGGTGCTGATGCTCGGCGGCCTGTGGCTGCTGTACCAGCGCCGGCCCGAACCCCCGGCGCTGCCCGGGGCGCCGCAGCTGTTCCCACAGAACCCCTTCCAGGCCCCGTTCCAGCAGAGCCAGTACCAGCAGGCGCCCTTCGCGCAGCACACCGCCGCCACCGGGCCCGCGCCGGCGGATCCGAACTTCTGGACGAAGCCGGAACCGGACTCGCCCCGGGCCGCCGGCGCGGAGTCCCCCGAGGCGAACCCGGAGCCCCCGCAGGATCCGTTGCTGCAGCGCCCGACGCCGCCGTCCTGGGATCCGCTCGGCGTCGCACCGTTCGCCTGGGACCTGCCCGAGCCGGCGCCCGCGCCGTCGGTCGTGCCGGCGAAACAGCCCCGCTCACGGCTCACCACGACGGTGCTGGGCCTGGCGGTGCTCGCCGCGGCGGCCGCCGGCGCGGTGGCCTCCGCGGGTGAGGTCGCCTGGCTCACACCGGCGCGGATCGGCGCGATCGCGCTCGCGGTGATCGGACTCGGCCTGCTGTTCGGGGCGTTCCTGCACCGCGGCTACGGACTGCTGGTGGTGACGGGCCCGCTGCTCGGGTTCGTGGTGCTGGCCTCGCTCGTCGGGCCGATCGACACCTCGTCGTGGGGGGAACAGCTGTACTCGCCCCGCACCGCCGCGGAACTGCAGCCGGCGTACTCGGTGCAGATGGGTGCCCTGCAACTGGACCTGCGCGGGCTCGAACTCACCGAGGACGAGACCGTCACCGTCGAGACCCGCTTCGGTGCCACCGAGATCATGCTGCCGAAGAACCTCGACGTCGACGTCGTCTGCACCGAGCGGGCCTCGAACCCGTGCATGATGCAAGGCCTCGACGGCGGCGACGACGGCGTCGGCGGACCGGTCCTGACCCTGAACCTCGACACCGCATTCGGCAACTCGGAGGTGCGCCGTGGCTGACTTCGACACCGACCCCACCGACCCCACGACCGGCACCCGCCGGCGGGGCCCGTCGATCCTGATGCTGCTGTCCGCGATCGCGGCGCTGGCGGTCAGCGGGTGGGCGCTGATCGGGCCGTTCTCCCTCGAGCCGCTCGCGAACGTCGAATTCCGCTGGCTGCTCGTCGCGCTCGCCGTCGTCGTCGGCGCGGCCCTGGTGTTCGCGCCGGGCAAGAAGAAGCGCTGACACCCCGGAACGCACTGCGCCCTTCGGATCGGATCCGAAGGGCGCAGCCGCGTCTCACTCCCACTCGATGGTGCCCGGCGGCTTGCTCGTGACGTCGAGGACGACGCGGTTGACGTCGGGGACCTCGTTGGTGATGCGGGTGGAGATCCGCTCGAGGGTCTCGTACGGCAGCCGGGTCCAGTCCGCGGTCATCGCGTCCTCGCTGGAGACCGGGCGCAGCACGATCGGGTGGCCGTAGGTGCGGCCGTCGCCCTGCACGCCCACGCTGCGCACGTCGGCGAGCAGCACCACCGGGCACTGCCAGATCTGTCCGTCGAGGCCGGCCGCCGTGAGTTCCTCGCGGGCGATGGAGTCGGCGCGGCGCAGGATCGCGAGGCGTTCGCCTGTGACCTCACCGATGATGCGGATGCCCAGGCCCGGTCCGGGGAAGGGCTGGCGGCCGACGATCTCCTCGGGCAGGCCGAGTTCGCGGCCCACCGCCCGCACCTCGTCCTTGAACAGCAGGCGCAGCGGCTCGACCAGCGCGAACTGCAGATCCTCGGGGAGACCACCGACGTTGTGGTGGCTCTTGATGTTGGCGGTGCCGGTGCCGCCGCCGGACTCGACGACGTCCGGGTACAGGGTGCCCTGGACCAGGAACTCGACGGTCTCGCCGTGGGCGGCGTTCTCGCCGAGCACCTCCGACACGGCGCCCTCGAAGCTGCGGATGAACTCGCGGCCGATGATCTTGCGCTTGGTCTCCGGATCCGTCACGCCGGCCAATTCCCGCAGGAAGGTCTCGGCGGCGTCCACCGTGACGAGCCGGGCCCCCGTCGCGGCGACGAAGTCCTTCTCGACCTGCTGCCGCTCGCCCTCACGCATCAGGCCGTGGTCGACGAACACGCAGGTCAGGCGGTCGCCGATGGCGCGCTGCACCAGGGCCGCGGCCACGGCGGAATCCACCCCGCCGGACAGGCCGCAGATGGCACGGCCGTCACCGACCTGCTCGCGGATCTGCTCGATCAGGGCCTCGGCGATGTTCGCGGCCGTCCAGGCGGCGGGGATTCCGGCGATGTCGTGCAGGAACCGGCTGAGCACCTGCTGGCCGTGCGGGGAATGCAGCACCTCGGGGTGGTACTGGACGCCGGCGAGACGGCGCGCGCGGTCCTCGAACGCGGCGACGGGGGCGCCGGCGCTGCTGGCGGTCACTTCGAAGCCGGCCGGCGCGGCGGTGACCCCGTCGCCGTGGCTCATCCACACCGGCTGCGTCGCGGGCAGGCCGTCGTGCAGGACACCGCCGGTGACGGACATCTCGGTGCGCCCGTACTCGCGGTTGCCGGTGTGCGCGACGGTGCCGCCGAGCGCCTGGGCCATGGCCTGGAAGCCGTAGCAGATGCCGAACACCGGGACGTCCAGATCGAACAGCTTCGGGTCGAGTTGCGGCGCCCCGTCGGCGTAGACGCTGGAGGGGCCGCCGGAGAGCACCACGGCGAGCGGCTCACGGGCCGCGATCTCCTCCACCGTCGTGGTGTGCGGCACGACCTCGGAGTAGACCTTCGCTTCGCGGACGCGGCGGGCGATCAGCTGCGCGTACTGGGCTCCGAAGTCGACGACGAGGACCGGCCTGGACTGCTGGGTTTGCGACACCCGAACAGTCTAGAGGCCCGGTCCTCGCCCAACGAACGGCGGTTCGGGTCAGGCGACGCCGGAGGTGGAGCCGCTGCGGACCTCGACGATCGGCAGCGACAACGCGCCCGGAGCGCCCGCGGGCACCACCGGCTTCTTCGGGGCGATCGGGTCCAGCCGGCGGTAGCCCTCGCCCTGGGCGGGGCGCAGGTCCTGCTCCCCCTTGTTCGGCCACAGCGCCGCCGCGCGCTCGGCCTGCGCGGCGATCGTCAGCGACGGGTTGACCCCGAGATTCGCCGAGACCGCGGCTCCGTCGACGACGCTCAGCGTCGGATATCCGTACACGCGGTGGTACGGGTCGATGACGCCGTGCTCGGGGTCGGTCCCGATCACGCAGCCGCCGAGGAAGTGCGCGGTGAGCGGGATGTTGAAGATCTCCCCCCAGGTGCCGCCGGGGACGCCGTCGATCTTCTCGGCGATGCGGCGGGTGGCCTCGTTGCCGACGGGAATCCACGTCGGGTTGGGGTGCCCGTGGCCCTGCCGGCTGGTGACCTTACGGCGGCCGAGCAGGCCCTTCTTGGTGTAGGTGACGATCGAGTTGTCCAGGTTCTGCATGACCAGGGCGATGATGGTGCGCTCGCTCCAGTCCTTGACGCTGAGCATCCTCCCCATCTGGACCGGGTTCCGCGCGGCCTGGCCGAGGAACTTCAGCCACCGCGGGACACGGCCGCCGCCGTCGGTCATCAGGGTCTGCAGCAGACCCATCGCGTTGGAGCCCTTGCCGTAGCGGACGGGTTCGATGTGGGTGTCCGCGGTGGGATGGAACGACGAGGTGATCGCCACCCCGCGGGTGAGGTCGAGTTCCGGATCGACGCGCATCTTGCCGGCACCGACGATCGATTCGGAGTTGGTGCGGGTCAGGTGCCCGAGCCGGTCGGACAGCTGCGGCAGGCCGCCGGTGTCCTTGAGGTGGTGCAGCAGGTGCTGGGTGCCCCAGGTGCCGGCGGCCAGCACCACGTGCCCGGCGGTGTAGGTGCGACGGTTCTTCCGCTTCCATGCGCCGGTGCGCTCGGTGTCGACGTCCCATGTGCCGTCGGCGGCCCGGCGCAGGCCGGTGACCGTGGTGAGGGGGACGATCTCGGCGCCGGCGCGCTCGGCGAGCCCGAGGTAGTTCTTCAGCAGCGTGTTCTTGGCACCGTGCCGGCAACCGGTCATGCACTCGCCGCATTCGATGCAGCCCGTGCGGTCGGGGCCGACACCACCGAAGTACGGGTCGGCGACGGTGCGGCCGGGCTCACCGAAGAACACGCCCACCGGGGTCTGGATGAAGGTGTCCCCGACGCCCATGTCCTCGGCGACGGACTTGACGATCTCGTCGGCGGGGGTCATGTGGGGGTTCTGCACCACGCCGAGCATGCGACGGGCCTGGTCGTAGAACGGGCTGAGCTCGTCGTTCCAGTCGGTGATGTGCGCCCACTGGCTGTCCTGGAAGAACGGGGCAGGCGGCTTGTAGAGGGTGTTGGCGTAGTTGAGGGATCCGCCGCCGACGCCGGCGCCGGCGAGAATGAGGACGTCGTGCAGCAGATGGATCCGCTGGATGCCGAAGCACCCCAGCTTGGGCGCCCACAGGAAGCGCTTGAGATCCCAGCTGGTCTTGGCGAAGTCCGCGTCGGCGAAGCGCCGGCCGGCCTCGAGAATGCCGACCTTGTACCCCTTCTCCACGAGCCGCAGGGCCGTCACACTTCCGCCGAACCCCGATCCGACGATGAGGACGTCGTAGTCCGTCGCGCGCTGCTCACCCACCGAAACACCTCCATGACGCTGGTTGTTACTCACCAGTATGCACAGACTCGCTGTGACCACTGCCACAAGGGTGCCCTAACTGTAACCTCGAGTTCTAGAAACCGCAGGTGGGCGCCGAAAACGGCTGTGGCCGAATGTCACATCACGTCGATCGGATCGAAGCGATGTGACATTCGGCCACAGCGGAAGAGGGGGACGGCTACGCGCGGACGGTCAGGCCCACCTTCTGGAACTCCTTGAGATCCGAGTAGCCCGACTTCGCCATCGCGCGGCGCAGGCCGCCGACCAGGTTCAGCGAGCCGAACGGGTCGTCGGACGGACCGGCGAGCACCCGGTCCAGGCCCGGGCGCTCGTCGTAGGCGACCTGCAGCAGCGCGCCCCGCGGCACGGACGGGTGCGCACTCGCCGACGGCCAGTACCAGCCGCGGCCCGGCGCCTCGGCCGAGACCGCGAGCGGGGCCCCGAGCACGGCGGCGTCGGCACCGCAGGCGATGGCCTTGGCCAGATCGCCCGAGGTCTCGATGTCGCCGTCAGCGATGACGTGCACGTACCGGCCACCGGTTTCGTCCAGGTAGTCGCGACGGGCGGCGGCGGCATCGGCGATCGCGGTCGCCATGGGCACGCCGATGCCCAGCACCTCGCTCGTGGTGGTGGCCCCGGCCGTCGAGCCGTAGCCGACGATGACGCCCGCCGCGCCCGTGCGCATCAGGTGCAGCGCGGTGCGGTGGTCGCTCACACCGCCCGCGACGACGGGCACGTCCAGCTCGGAAATGAACGTCTTGAGGTTCAGCGGCTCGCTCTCGCCGTGGGCGACGTGCTCCGCGGAGATGATGGTCCCGTGGATGACCAACAGGTCGATGCCCGCCTTCACCAGGTGCGGGGTCAGCGCCCGCGCGTTCTGCGGGCTGACCCGCACGGCCGCGGTCACGCCCGCGTCGCGCACCTGCGCGACGGCGGCGGCCAGCAGGTCGGGCTGCAGCGGGGCCGCGTGGAGCTTCTGCAGGTGGGCGATCGCCGCAGCCGGGTCCGCGTCGGACTCGGCGATGCCGACGAGCCTCTCGATCTCGGCGTCGACGTCGGCGTGCCGGCCCCACAGGCCCTCACCGTTGATGACGCCGAGACCGCCGGCCCTGCCCAGCTGCACCGCGAAGGACGGCGAGACCAGCGCGTCGGTGGGATGGGCGAGCAGCGGGATGTCGAATCGGTACGCGTCGAGCTGCCAGGCCGTCGACACCTCCTTCGAGGAGCGCGTCCGGCGGGACGGCACGATGTTGATGTCGTCCAGCTCGTAGGTGCGTCGGGCGGTCCGCCCCATGCCGATTTCAACCAGGTCGCGCACGCGCGTCCCTTTCTTCTCAGGTAGATGCCCCCGCCGGACACTCCGGCGGGGGCCCGATCGCGGACTCGGTGCTCTAGCGAACCACGTAGTTCGGTGCTTCGGCCGTGATCGTGATGTCGTGCGGGTGGCTCTCCTTGAGACCCGCCGCCGTGATCTGCACGAACTGTGCCTCCTGCAGCTGTTCGATGCTGGCGGCACCGGCGTAGCCCATCGCGGCGCGCAGACCACCGATCAGCTGGTGCGTCACCTGCTGCAGCGGACCGCGGAACGGCACGCGGCCCTCGATGCCCTCGGGCACCAGCTTGTCCTCGGAGAGCACGTCGTCCTGGAAGTAGCGGTCCTTCGAGTACGACTTGGCCGCGCCCCGGCTCTGCATCGCGCCGAGCGAACCCATCCCGCGGTAGCTCTTGAACTGCTTGCCGTTGACGAGGATCAACTCGCCGGGCGACTCGGCGGTGCCGGCCAGCAGGGAGCCGAGCATGGCCGTGGAGGCGCCGGCGGCGAGAGCCTTGGCGACGTCGCCGGAGAACTGCAGGCCGCCGTCGGCGATGACCGGGACGCCCGCGGGCTTGGCGACCGCGACGGCCTCGAGGATGGCGGTGATCTGCGGGGCGCCGACACCCGCGATGACGCGGGTGGTGCAGATGGAGCCGGGTCCGACGCCCACCTTCACGGCGTCCACGCCGGCCTCGATGAGCGCCGCGGCGCCCGCCCGGGTCGCGACGTTGCCGCCGATGATCTGGACTCGGTCGCCGACCTCGGCCTTGAGCTTGGCGATCATGCCGAGCACACCCGCCGAGTGACCGTGGGCGCTGTCGACCACGAGCACGTCCACCCCGGCGTCGGCCAAGGTCATGCCACGGGTCCACGCGTCGTCGCCCACGCCGACCGCGGCGCCGACGAGCAGGCGACCGTCACGGTCCTTGGTGGCGTTGGGGTGCTGCTCGGTCTTGACGAAGTCCTTGACGGTGATCAGGCCGGTCAGGCGGCCCTGTCCGTCGACGATCGGCAGCTTCTCGATCTTGTGGCGGCGCAGCAGCCCGAGGGCGGCCTCGGCGGTGACCCCCTCCTGCGCGGTCACCAGCGGCGCCTTGGTCATGACCTCCGAGACCGGGCGGTTCTGGTCGACCTCGAAGCGCATGTCCCGGTTGGTGATGATGCCGACGAGCTGGCCGTCGTCGTCGGTGACGGGCAGCCCCGAGATGCGGAAGCGCGCGCACATGGCGTCGACCTCGGCGAGCGTGGCGGTCGGCTTGCAGGTGACCGGATCGGTGACCATGCCGGCCTCGGACCTCTTGACGGTCTCGACCTGCGCAGCCTGCGCCTCGGCGGAGAGATTGCGGTGCAGGACGCCCATGCCGCCGACGCGGGCCATGGCGATGGCCATGCGCGACTCGGTGACGGTGTCCATCGCGGAACTGACCAGCGGAACGCGGAGGCGGATGTCCCGGGTCAGCTGGCTCGACGTGTCCACCTGGCTCGGGATCACGTCCGACGCGGCCGGAAGCAGCAGCACGTCGTCGAAGGTCAGACCCAGCATGGCGACCTTGTTGGGGTCGTCACCGCCGGTATGCACGTGCCCTCCGGTACTACTCATGCGGTTCGGACCCTCCATGACGCGTCGATACGGTGCGGGCGGGTGGGCCCCGGCCCGGCAACGGTGATTACGGAACACAATGTCGTGAAAGACAATGGCGTGAGCGGTGCGCACATTCCCCGGACGCTCCGAGCAACGATGCCCTGCTCGTGGACTATCGTATCGGTTTACCGGAACAGGCACACACGCGCATCCGCACGCGTGGATCCGCCCGCGTACACGAAGCCCCGCGGGAAGTCCACGGTGTGACGGCTGGCGCAGACCCCGTCGGACTGCGTACCGTGGAGTCGTGCGTGATCAGTTGCCTCCCGGTCTGCCACCGGACCCATTCGCTGGAGATCCCGACGATCCGTCCGCCGCACTGGACGCGATCGAGCCGGGTCAGCCACTCGACCCTGCCGAACGGCTGGCCGTCGAGGAGGATCTCGCCGACCTCGCGGTCTACGAAGCGCTGCTGTCGCCGCGCGGCATCCGCGGTCTGGTGGTGTGCTGCGAGGACTGCCACCAGGACCACTACCACGACTGGGACATGCTGCGGGCGAACCTGCTGCAGCTGCTCGTCGACGGTACGGTCCGGCCGCACGAGCCGGCCTACGATCCCTCCCCCGACGCCTACGTGACGTGGGACTACTGCCGCGGCTACGCGGACGCCTCGATGAACGAGGCGCTGCCGGTCGACCCATACGGCCTCGACTCCTAGAAGAAGCCTCCGCACGACGGGAAGGGCCCGCCGGGACGAATGTCCTGGCGGGCCCTTCCCGTCGTGCCTACGGCGAAGGCGGGGGAACGACGGTGGAGGGCGGGGGAACGACCGTGGAAGGCGGGGGAACGACGGTGATCGTCTGGCTGATCGACTGCTGTTCGAGTGAACTCGACGGCGCCGGCGCCGAGGCCGACGCGGTCGTCGTCGGCGAGGCCGTCGGCACGGTGGTCGGCTCCGTCGTCACCGGAGCGCTCGTCGGTCCGGTTGTCGGCTCTGTCGTGACCGGCAGCGGTTCCTGGGTGGGCACCGGCTGCGACGACGTCGGCGGCGGCAGGAGATCGACGCTGGGCTCCTCGGTGGACGTCGGCGGCACGGTTCCCGTCCCGGGCGTCGTGCCGGCGATCGTGGGATCCACCGTCGACGGGGTGGTCGCAGTGGTCGGCACCGGCGCGGGAACCACCGGCGCCGACTGGGCCGGGGGGATGGGCAGCACGGGCGGGGGCGGCGGCGGAAGGAGCTGGCTCAGCTCGGTGGTGAGCCGCTGCATCCAGTCGCCCAGCTGGTCCCGCTGGCCGGCGTCGGTGACCGACCCGGAACGCTCCTGTGCCGACTGGAGCAGTTCCTGGGCGCCTTCGGTGTCGCCGACGGCGAGCCGCTGCTCGGCCTCCTGCAGTGTCGAGGCGGTGTCGATCCGGGCGACCGTCGACTCTGCCTGCTCGCTGAAGACGACCTGCTTGACGCTCCACAGCGGGTCGCCGGGTTCGGCCTGGTAGGAGACGGCGGTCGCGCCGCCCACGGCGATGGCGATCAGGGCGGCGGCACCGGCGATGGGACGGATCAGGCGAAGCTGGGTGCGGGAGCGGGACCGGCGCTCGGCGAGCGCGTCGCGGGCACCGATCTCTCGGTTGACCGCGGCGACGATCTCGTCCAGGTCCGGTTCGGAAGGAAGAGGGTCGGCGAGGATCTCGGCACGCCAGCCCGCGAGGAGCGTGGCCAGCTCGTATTCCTCGGTCGTCTCGGTGGGCACCGGTCCGTCCCCGGAGATCGCGTCGATGAGGGCATCGTCACGGCGCACTGCCGCAATGTCCACGGGGGTGCCGTCGTCGGCGAGATCGGCGAAGAAATCGTCATCCGCGCCGTGCTTCCTACCCATTTCTCTCACCTGCTCTCGTCACTTCCTTCTTCAGTCGGGCGATGGCACGGTGCTGCGCCACTCGAATGGCCCCTGCCGTACTTCCCACCGCTGCTGCCGTTTCTTCCGCGGACAGGCCCATCACGAGCCGCAGGATCAAGATCTCCCGCTGCTTCTCCGGAAGCGTGCCCAGCAGCTTCTTCATCTGCCGGCTCGTCTCCGAGTTGAGTGCCTGCTCCTCCGGACTGTCGTCCAGCGACATCGACTCGGGTACCTCCGCGACCGGGTCCGCCCGGTTGCGGGCGGCGCTGCGGTGCGCGTCGGCGACCTTGTGTGCCGCGATCCCGTACACGAATGCCATGAAGGGGCGTCCCTGGTCCTGATACCGCGGCAACGCCGTCATCACGGCCAGGCACACCTCCTGCGCTACGTCGTCCGCGGAGAGCTGGCCACGCTCCGCGGATCCGACCCGCGCCCGGCAGTACCGGACGACCAAGGGCCGGATGGTCCTCAGAACCTGAGCGAGAGCCGTCCGATCCCCCTGCGCAGCCGCAGCGACAGCGGAGTCCAACTCCTCACCCATGACAGTCATCGATTGCGCAAGTCCTGGCGTTACAAAGTGACACGACCCCCCGGCCGGGTGTGCTTCCACTCGCAGTGGAACACCCCCAGACTAACGACACGACCGGACGGAACGGACGCACGGATGACTTCTAGGCCCGGATCGTTGCGAATCTCCCGCCGCGCCGGACGATGAGGGCGGCCGACTCGTCGCGCACGCGCCGGGCCGCATCACCGCCCCCCAGTCCGTCCCACAGCATCGAAGCAGCCCAGCGGAGCGGGACCAGACCGTGCGCGGTGCTGCGATCGAGCACGTCCAGGCACAGGTCGCGGGCGGGGGTCGGATCGGACTCGCCGGTCCACGAGGCGGCCTGCAACAGGTCGGACTTGATCAGGTGCCGGACCGAACCGCTGCGCTCGGCACCTGCCGCTGCGGCAGCGGAATGACGGCGGGCGGTGGCGAAGTCCCCGGAGGCGAGCGCGGTCTCGGCGGTGACCCAGTGCAGGCGCACGCGCTGGCGCCGGAACGCCTCGGGGTGGACGCCCCCCGCTTCGTCGAGACGTGCGGCGCAGCGGTCCAGCAGCCGGGCGGCGAGCCGGAGCCGGCCGCACCCGAGCGCGTCCGCCGCCAGGCCCGTGAGGGCGTCGCAGTGAGCCTCGACGGCCCACGGGCAGTCCGCCGGCGCGCCGGCGAGCGCCGCGACCGCCCGGCCGTCGAGGACGGATGCCTCACGATGCCGGCCGAGCTGACGCAACAGCGACGCCTCGGTGCTCGTCGCGAGGGACGCGAGCGCTCCGCCGGGGCCCGTGGCGCGGCGGAGCCGGGTCAGTTCCGCCCGGGCCGCGCTGTAGCGGCCCTGCCCGCCCAGCGCGACGGCCCGGTGCCACGACGCGACGGGATCGCCGGTGAGGGGCAGGGGGAACAGGCCGGGCCGGGCGCCGAATGCCGCCGAGGCGAGTGCGGACGCGTCGGACGGAAGGGCGATGTCGGGCACGCGCTCATGATCGCACCGCATCTCCCCCTCCCGACGCGGAGGTGGTCCGCATTCCGGGAAATATGCACCGGGGGCGCATGAATTACTCCGCACGACACTTGTGCTGCATCCGGTTGAACATTGGGTTTACGGCCTGTTAATTGCGGACATGGCGCCTGTACGCAAACCCGCGCACGCCGGGCCCGCCGACCCCGGCATTCTTGCCCCCGAGGCCCGGACGGGTGCCCTTCCGCGCCGACTGCAGGGCATATAGTCCCTGATCCGGGCTGTTCCGGGCACCGGACGGAGCCTCGAGCGGTCGAGGCGCACAACATCAAGACACAATCACGAATCGACCCCGATGTAAATATTTCGGTGGTTAATTCTCGCGGATCGGGATATGGAAATTGCCACTCCGCGAAACTGTTGACTCCATTTCGGCGGCCCCTTTACGGTTACGAAGCCTGAATAATTGCTTTGGGGGGAAAGACCTTCCGCCCACGGTCCGCTCGCCCCAGGCGAGCACGCTGCAAAGGAGTGCCCCATGCCTGCACCGAACCACTTGCCCGGACCCAACGCGGACGTCTGGGATTGGCAGATGCACGGACTGTGCCGTGGGGTGGACTCCTCGATGTTCTTCCACCCGGACGGGGAGCGTGGCCGGGCCAGGGCGCAGCGCGAGAGCCGGGCCAAGGAGATGTGCCGGCAGTGCCCGGTGATCGTGCAGTGCCGGGAACACGCTCTGGCCGTGTCCGAGCCGTACGGCATCTGGGGCGGCATGTCCGAGACGGAGCGGGAGATGTACGCGCGGCACCGACGACGGAGGGTCGCGGTCTGACCGGCCGCGACCCCCGGGACGACGAAGCCCCGCACGGGAAGTTCCGTGCGGGGCTTCGTGCCACCCGGGCCACCGTTACGCGCGGCCGGCCCGGGCGTTCGGATCCCTAGTGCGCGTGGCCGTGGCCGTGACCGGCCTCGGCCTCCTCCTCCGGCTTCTCGACGACCGCGCTCTCGGTGGTCAGCACCATCCGTGCCACCGAGGAGGCGTTGACGACCGCGGACCGGGTCACCTTCACCGGGTCCACGACACCGTCGGCGATCAGGTCGCCGTAGGTGAGGGTGGCCGCGTTGAAGCCGGATCCGGCCGGAGCCTCGCCGACCTTGTTCACCACGACCGCCCCGTCGAGGCCGGCGTTGCTGGCGATCCAGTACAGCGGGGCCGTGAGGGCCGCGCGCAGCACGGCGACACCGGTGGCCTCGTCGCCCGAGAGCGAGTTCTCGAGCGCGTCCAGCTCACGGGCGGCCTGCACCAGCGCCGAACCGCCGCCGGGCACGATGCCCTCCTCGACCGCTGCCTTGGCCGCGTTGACGGCGTCCTCGACACGGAACTTGCGCTCCTTGAGGTCGGTCTCGGTGGCAGCGCCGACCTTGATCACCGCGATGCCGCCGGAGAGCTTGGCGAGCCGCTCCTCGAGCTTCTCGCGATCCCAGTCGGAATCGGTGGCCTCGATCTCGCGGCGCAGCTGCGCGACGCGGTTCTGGATGTCCTCCTGCGTGCCGGCACCGTCCACGATGGTGGTGCTGTCCTTGGTGACCACCACGCGTCGGGCCGAACCGAGCAGGTCGAGACCGGCATCCTTCAGGGTCAACCCGATGTCGGCGTTGATGACGGTGCCGGCGGTGACGACGGCGAGATCGTCGAGGAACGCCTTGCGGCGGTCACCGAAGAACGGCGCCTTGACCGCGACGGCCTTGAGGGTCTTGCGGATGGAGTTGACCACCAGGGTGGACAGCACCTCGCCCTCGACGTCCTCGGCGATGATCAGGACCGGCTTGCCGTTCTCGGCGATCTTCTCGAGCAGCGGCAGGAAGTCGGGCAGGGAGCCGATCTTGTCGCGGTAGATCAGGATGACGGCATCCTCGAGCACCGCCTGCTGTGCGTCGATGTCGGTGATGAAGTACGGCGAGAGGAAACCCTTGTCGAACTGGACGCCCTCGGTGACGACAAGCTCGGTCTGCAGCGTCGAGGACTCCTCGACGGTGACGACGCCGTCCTTGCCGACGGTGCTCAGGGCCTCGCCGACCATGGTGCCGATCTCCTCGTCGCGCGAGGAGACGGTGGCGACCTGGGCGATGGCTTCCTTGCCCTCGACCGGGGTGGCGGCGGCGAGGAGCGCCTCCGACACCTTCTCGGCGGCCTGGGCGATGCCGCTGCCGAGCGCGATGGGGTTGGCGCCGGCCGCGACGTTCTTCAGGCCGGCCTTGATGATGGCCTGAGCGAGCACCGTGGCGGTGGTGGTGCCGTCACCGGCGACATCGTTGGTCTTGGTGGCAACGCTCTTGACCAGCTGGGCGCCGAGGTTCTCGAACGGGTCCTCCAGCTCGATCTCCCGGGCGATGCTGACACCGTCGTTGGTGACGGTCGGACCGCCGAACGCCTTGGCGAGCACCACGTGCCGCCCACGCGGGCCGAGGGTGACCTTGACGGCGTCGGCGAGCTGATCGACGCCACGCTCGAGTGCCCGCCGCGCGGTCTCGTTGAACTCGATTTGCTTGGACATGTTCTCCGACTACTCCTGGAACGAAGGATCCGGAACGGATTCCGCCCCGGGTCCGAGACGGAACTCCGGGGCGGAATGCGTGCGGCTTACTTGGCGACGACGGCCAGCACGTCGCGAGCCGACAGGATCAGGTACTCCTGGCCGGCGTACTTGATCTCGGTTCCGCCGTACTTGCTGTAGATGACGACGTCGCCTTCCTTGACATCGAGGGGGATGCGCTTCTCACCCTCGTCGTCCCAGCGGCCGGGGCCGACGGCGACGACGGTGCCCTCCTGGGGCTTCTCCTTCGCCGTGTCCGGGATGACCAGGCCGGAGGCAGTCGTCGTCTCGGCCTCGTTGGCCTGGACGAGGATCTTGTCCTCGAGCGGCTTGATGTTCACGCTCGCCACGATGAGCCCTCCACTTTCAGGGGTTCGATGGTCCGAGGCCTCTTGTCGTCCTCGGACAGGGTTTGTTCAGTCACCACGGTGACTCCGCGCGCAGTCCCGTCGTCGCGGGTGCCGGAACTCGCTCGGCGTCGACTAGCACTCTATACACGCGAGTGCCAGCGCTCAAGGGCAGCGGGTGCTGAATGTCCCCGTGTCGCCCCGGGCGCCCCATGCTGCCATCGAAGGCCCCTCGGCCCCGGGCGGCCCTCCGGTCGACCGCGCCCGCCCGGCAACGACGGCCGGAGGCCGGCCCCCGTCCGCCCATGAGCCGGGCCCGTCCGCAACCGAGGAGACCGAATCGTGACCATTCGTATCCGGGAGATGCCCGGTCGGCCACCCCGCCGGGCAGCGGTCCCCTCACAGCCCACTCCCCCGCCACTGTGCTCGCCCTGCGAGCCGGAAGAACGCCTCCGAGCTGGCACAACAGCGGAGCTGCCGGACTCGGCCCGCCTCCGCCACCGACGTCCGGCGGCCTGTCCACGGGCGGGGTAGCCGGGCCTGCGGCGCGGCCGGAAGGACGGGGATCGCCGGTTTTCGACGAGCGCTCGCGGCCACCCGTCTGTTACGTTCGGATAACGGAGACCGAACGCGTGACCATTCGGTGACATTGCGGCCTCGTCCGCGTCACTGTCCGCCGGTCACGCACGGGAGGGGAACTATGCGCACGTCGCTGGGGATTTCCACCGGCGCTTCCGGAGTGGGCTCAGCCCTCGTCGTCGAGGGGTCCGGGGATCGCACCACCGAGTACCGATTTCTCGCCGCCGATCCCGACGCAGCCGGGGATCTGGGCGACCTCGTCATCGATGCCCTCTCCCTCATGAGCACCCAGATCGACGGCCACGCCGTCCCCGACGCCGTGGCGGTGGCCTACCGCACGCCCGAGCACGCGGAGGCGATCCGCTCCGCGGCGGTGCGCGACGGCCACATCGTCCACCTGGTTCCGGAGACGACCGCCGTCTTCGCCTACCTGCACGGCACCGGCCTCGTCGACACCGCCGACACCCTCGCCGTCGCCGACCTCGGGGCATCGGGATTCACCGTCTCCGTTTTCGACCGACGGTCCGGATCGGTGCTGCGCTCGGCCCGGACCGGGGACGTCGGGGGCGACGCCGTCCGTGGCCGCGTCTACGACCACGTGCGCCGCCAGATCGGCCGCACCCGCGGCCGCATTCCGATCGACACCGCCCTGTTGACGGTGCGCTGCCAGGGCGCCCTCGAGGCCCTCGGCTCCGCGTCGGCCACCAGGGTCGAACTCGGTGACGCCGGCCCCGCGGTGCCCCTGACCCGCGCCGAACTCGACGAGATGGTGGCCGATCTCGCCGACACCGCCGCGGCGTTCACGCGACGGATCTGCGGCGGCACCGAGCCGCGGCCGCAGATGCTCGCCCTCGTCGGCGGCGCCGCGGCCATGCCGGCTCTCGCCGGAGCCGTGACCTCCGCGTTCGCGGGGACCGCCGTGACGGTGCCGGAACCGGCCACGGCAGCGGCCCACGGTGCCGCGCTGCTCGCCGCGTCGTCACGCCTCGCGTCGTATCCGCCGGTGGGCGCCTCGGCGCCGACGCCGAGCACCCCCGGGGGCAAGGTATCCGGCGCACTCGCCGGGGCGCTGGTCGTCGGTGCGCTCGTCGCCGGCTACGCGACCGACCGGATCGCGTCCGACGACACGCCCGTCTCCCCCGCCGGCACCAGCGACCAGGCCACCACCCAGCCTGCGGCGGCGGTTCCCGACACCGGACACACGCAGATCCCCTCCGAGGATCCTCACGCCACCGTCACCACGACGGCTCCGGACAACGGTTACGCACGCACGCCCGCGCCGGACCCCTACCCCACCGGGTCGCTACCCCCGACGAGCACCTCGGCGACGACCACGCCGCCCAGCACGCCGGAGTCGACCACCACCGACCGGCCCGAGTCGCCCCCGGAGGCCCCGGGCACCGACCGGCCGTGGCAGTTCCCGGGAACCCTGCCGAGCGTTTCGTTGCCGACCGTCCCGCTGCCGACACCGCCCGGTACGACACCGCCCGAGAGCACGACACCGAGCCCGACGACGTCCGCGCCGACGACCGAGTCCGCACCCGCCGAGACGACGACCGACACCTCCTCGACCGCCGCCCCGGCGGAGGGAACGACGAGTTCGTCCCCGTTGCGCATCGAACCGTCGCCGGTCGGCTGAGCCGCACCGGCCGATCCCCCGCAGCGGACGGTCAGGCCGGCACCTGGGCGATCTCGACCGGCAGCCCGGGGTCGGTCCCGACGGTGAGCGCGGACGGCTGCGCACCTCCGGCGATCAGGTGCGCCCCCAGCGCCGCGATCATCACCCCGTTGTCGGTGCACAACCGCGGCCGCGGCACCCGCAGCGTGATCCCCGCGGCGGCGCAGCGCTCCTCGGCGAGTTCCCGCAAGCGGGAATTGGCGGTGGCCCCACCCCCGAGGACCAGGGTGTCCACGCCCACATCCTGCGCGGCCCGCACCGCCTTCATCGTCAGCACGTCGGCCACCGACTCCTGGAAACCGGCCGCCACGTCCGCGAGCGGGACGGGCTCGCCGGCGCGCTCACGCGCCTCGACGAACCGCGCGACGGCCGTCTTGAGCCCGGAGAAGGAGAAGTCGTGCCGGGCGTCGCGCGGCCCCGTCATCCCCCGCGGGAACACCACCGCGGTGCGGTCGCCGTCCTGCGCGGCCCGGTCCAGCGCCGGACCGCCCGGAAAACCCAGCCCGAGCAAACGCGCCACCTTGTCGAAGGCCTCCCCGGCCGCGTCGTCGACCGTGGTGCCGAGCTCGACGATCGGCGTGCGGCCGAGGTCCTCGACGTGTAGCAGGTGCGTGTGCCCGCCGGAGACCAGCAGCGCCACGCACGGCGGCATCGGCCCGTGCTCGATCGTGTCCACCGCGACGTGCCCGCCGAGGTGGTTGATCGCGTAGAACGGCACGTCCCACGCCGCCGCGTAGGCCTTGGCTGCGGCGACACCGACGAGCAGCGCACCGGCGAGGCCGGGACCGATCGTCACGCACACGGCGTCGGGCTTGGCGATCCCGGCCGCGGCGAGCGCCCGTCGCATGGTCGGGACGATCGCCTCGAGGTGTGCGCGGGACGCGATCTCCGGGACGACGCCGCCGAACCGGGCGTGTTCGTCGACGCTGGAGGCCACCTCGTCGGCGAGCAGTTCGAGGGTGCCGTCGCCGACCCACCGGACGATGCCGACGCCCGTCTCGTCGCACGAGCTCTCGATGCCCATCACGATCACGACTGTGACTCCTTCCGCCGGTCCGGCCGGCACATGGTGTACGCGTCGGCGCCGCTCGGCTGGTAGTACCGCTTTCTGGTCCCGACGATCTCGAAACCCTCCCGGCGGTACAGCGCGATCGCCGCGTCGTTGTCGGTGCGCACCTCCAGGAACACGGGGCCGCCCCAGGCGTCGGCCGCCCGCAACAGCTCGGCGAGCAGCGCGCCACCGACGCCGCGGCGCCGCTGCTGCGGGTCCACACCGATGGTGTGGACCTCGGACTCCGGATGGATTCCGGTGCCGAGACGGGCGAGACCGGCGTAGCCGATCAGCCGGCCTTCGTCGTCGCGGGCGGCGACGTAGTGGTTCTGCGGCGCCGCCAGCTCGGCGCGGAAGGCGCCGGCGCTCCACGGGTCGTCGCCGGGGAACAGGATCCGTTCCAGCTCGGCGCACCGTGCGACGTCGGACGGCTGCAGCGCGTCGACGAGGGGAAGCGGGTCGTGGGGGCTCATTTCTTCTTCCGGTCCGCCGTCTCCACCGCATCGGGCCGGCGCAGGTAGAGGGGCACCAGGGGCTCGGGCTCCACCCCGGCGAGCAGGTCCGCGACGGCGACGGCGACCAGGCCCGCCGGAGACGGTGTGGCCACCGGATGTGCGGGCAGCGCGAACAGGTCGGTGTGCGGGCGGGACCCGGCGATCCGCAGCGACGGCTCCGCCTTCAGCTCCGCCGGCTTGCACACGCCCGGCCCCTCGACGCGGTGGCCACCGGAGTACCGCGCCCAGTACACCTCGCGGCGACGGGCGTCGGTGACGACGAGCAGATCACCGTCGCCGTCCGTGCCGTGGACGTCGGCCGCGATCGCGTCGAGGCTGCACACGCCGTGCACCGGCACGCCGAGGGCGTCGCCGAAGGCCGCGGCGGTCGCCATACCGACACGCAGGCCCGTGAACGGGCCGGGGCCGACACCGACGACGACGGCGTCGAGGTCGGCCGGCGTGTGGCCGGTGGACGACAGGCAGTCGAGGATCTGCGGAGTCAGCACCTCGGCGTGGGCGCGTGGATTGTCCGTGACCCGCACGGCCAACGTCTCGATGTCGACGCCCCCGCGTTCACCGCCGTCGTCTACCCGGACGAGACCTGCGGTGACAGCGGGGGTGGCGGTATCCACGGCGAGAACGAGCACGAGTATCCAGAGTACCGCCGAGCGCGACGGTCACCCCACCCAGGACCAGGTGGCGGTGCGCACGTCCGAGTCCGGTTCGCGGCGCAGCCGCACCCGCAGGTGCCGCTCGGTCAGTGTCTCGACCAGCCCCTCACCCCATTCCACGACGACCACGGCGGCGGTCAGGTCGGTGTCGAGGTCCAGGGCATCGAGTTCGTCGAGGGCGTTCGGACCGTCCCCGAGGCGGTAGGCGTCGACGTGGATCATCCCCACGGGTTCGCCACCGGCGCGATCGCCGGGGCGATGCTCGCGCGCGATGACGAAGGTCGGCGAGGTGACCCGGCCCTGCACCCCCAGGCCCGCGGCGATTCCGCGGGTCAGGGCGGTCTTCCCGGCACCGAGCGGACCGTCCAGGACGACGAGATCACCCGCGTGCAGTTCGCGTGCCAGGCGGCGGCCCAACGCCTCGGTGTCCTCGACCGTGGGCAGCTCGGCATACTGCTCGGTGCGTGTGCCGGTGGAGCGATCGTCACCCAATTGCGGCGCGCCTCCTGCCGGCGTCGTGGGCGAACCCGCGCTGGATGAGCCGGTCCAGCGCACCGACGACGACCTCGGGGAACTCGAGCTGGACCAGGTGCCCGGCCCCGCGGACCCGCTTGAGCTCGACGTCCGGCAACGCCGCCGCGAGCTCTTCGGAGCCGGAGAACGGGATGATCATGTCGGCGTCCCCGCACAGCACCAGCACGGGCACCTGTCCGAGCACCGGCAACGCCGCCGACTCGTCGTGCAGTTCGAGGGTGCGCAGGAAGTTCACGATGGTCAGCACCGAGGTTTCCGCCAGCATCCGGTCGGAGAACTCCACCAGCTTCGGGCTGACCACCGTCCCGTAGGACGCGGCGCGCAGGATCGGCGCGATGATCGCCTTGGCGGCCCCACGGGCGTACTGCACGAACCCCGGCGCGGTGCGGGCCAGATGCCGGAACGCGTCGATCACCGGGTTCTCGAGGTTACGGCCGATGCCGGTCTTGGTCAGCCCGGCGGCGGTGGTGGCGAGCAGGCCCACCCCGACGATGCGTTCGTCGAACAACTCCGGGCGCTGGGCGGCCAGGGCGATGGTCGTCATCCCGCCCATCGAGTGCCCGACCACGACCACCGGGCCGGTGGGGACGACGGTGTCGATGACGGTGCCCAGATCGCGGCCGAGCTGAGCGATGGTGCAGGACTTCGACGTCGACACGGCGGATTCCCCGTGGCCGCGCTGGTCGTAGAAGACCATCCGCACGTCCTTGCCCCACCGCTCCTGCAGGTGGCGCATCTGCAGATGCCAGGACTGCATGCGCAGGCAGTACCCGTGCACGAACACGATCGTCAGCGGCGCCAGGGCCGAACCCACCTCCCGGACGGCGAGGTCGACGCCGTCCTCGGTACGCACGGTGCGCTTGGGCAGCGCGAGCATCGCGTCGAAGTCTTCCTCGCCGTAGATCTCGTGCGCGGGCAGGCCCGCGGTGCGCACCGCGTACAGCCCCGCGTTCGAGCCGAGCGTGGCCAGGCTCGCACCCAACAGCCCCAAACTGCCCAACAGCGTCATCGCTGCTCGCCTCCTCCGCCACCGACGTAGGTGCGGACGGTGCGCCCGCCCACGCCGGTGACCACCTCGTAATTGATGGTGTCCAGTAGGTCGGCCCAGTCCTGCGCGGCGGGCTCGCCATGGCTACCGTCACCGAAGAAGAACGCGGTATCGCCTTCTTTTACTCCGTCCCCGTCCGGTCCGAGATCGACCACGACCTGGTCCATGCACACGCGGCCGAGCTGCGGTCGGCGGCGTCCGCCGAGCTGCACCTCGAACCGGCCGCTGAGATTACGCCGGATTCCGTCGGCGTATCCCATCGGCAGCAGGGCCACGGTGGTGTCGGCGGGCGCCACCCAGCGATGCCCGTAGGACACTCCGGACCCTGCAGTCACCTTCTTCACCAGCGCCACCCTCGTTCGCAACGTCATCGCGGGCCGGAACCCGAAGTCCCCGACCTCGGGGATCGGGGACAACCCGTACATCGCTATACCCGGTCTGACCATGTCAAAACGCAGGTCGGGGCGGGTAACGGTCGCTGCCGAGTTCGACAGGTGCACCACCTCGGGCTTCATGCCGTGGCGGCTCAGGTCGGCGACGGCCTCGCGCAGCCGGTCCCGCTGGCAGTCGATCTCGGGGTGGTCGAGTTCGTCCGCGTGTGCGAGATGGGAGAAGGCGCCGCGCAGCCGGATCGCCCCCTCCGCCCGGGCCCGGCCCAGATCCCGCAGGAACGCCGGCCACTCGTCCCGTGCCACGCCGTTGCGGTTGAGGCCGGTGTCGATCTTCGCGGTGAGCACCGCGGTCACACCCGTCTCCCGAGCCGCGGCGACGATCGACGCGAGATGCCGCGTCGACGACACCCCCAGCTCGACGCCGGCGGCGATGGCGGGGGCGAAGTCGGCGTCGACGGTGTGCAGCCACGACAGCACGGGCGCGTCGATCCCCGCGCGGCGCAGCTCGAGCGCCTCGGTCAGGGTCGTCACCCCCAGCTCCCGCGCGCCGGCGGCGAGCGCGGCCCGGGCCACCGGGACGGCACCGTGGTTGTACGCGTCGGCCTTGACCACGGCCATCACCGCCGCCTCCCCTGCGTACTCCCGCAGCCGCCGCACGTTCTCGGCCACGGCGTCGAGGTCGATCAGCGCCTCGGCCTGCGGCAGGTCGTGGTGGAGGTGGTTGCGGGGTCGGGGTTCGGCCGTGGTCATGAATCTCGATCCTGCCACTGCGGACGAAGTGGCCCGCAGCACGGTGGCAGGTGTCGGGATCACGATTCGGCCATGCCCCGCAGGCTCCGCACCGCCGCGGGCACCCGATCCAGGATCGCGCTCGCCGAAGTGGGGGCGGCCCAACCGGGTTCACCGCCGCGAGCGGCGAGATCGCGACCGCCGCGCGCGGCGAGATCCGCGGCGGTGGAGTGGGCGCGCGCGCCCGCCGCGGCCGCGAGATCCGGGGCCATCCCCGCGGACATCAGTGCCCCGATCATCCCGGACAGCACGTCGCCCGCGCCGGCGGTGGCCGCCCACGACCCGCCCGCCTCGTTGACGAACACGTGCCCGTCCGGGTTCGCGATCAGCGTCGACCGGCCCTTGAGCAGTACGTGCACCCGCCAGTCGGCGGCCAGTGCCCGCACCGCCGCCACCCGGTCCGGCTCGGGCCGGCGTCCGGTGAGCCGCGCGAACTCCCCGGCATGCGGTGTCAGCAGGGTCGGAGCCCGCCGGCCGCGGACCAGGTCCGGCTGCCGCGACAGCAGCGTCAGCCCGTCGGCGTCGACGAGGACGGGAAGATCGGTGGCCAGCACGTCGCGCAACGTGTCGGCCGCCTGGTGATCGGTGCCGCCGCCCGGCCCGATCACCCATGCCTGGACGCGGCCCGCCTCGGCGAACGACGGCGCGGCCACCACCTCGGGGAACCGGGCCAGCACGACGGGGGCGGCGCTGCCGGCGTAGCGGACCATGCCGGACGTCGCGGCCACCGCTGCGCCGGCGCAGAGCACGCCGGCGCCCGGGAACCGGGCGCTGCCCGCGACGATGCCCACGACGCCCTGGCTGTACTTGTCGTCGTCGGCGCCCGGGACCGGCCAGATTGCTCCGATCTCGGCGGGCTCGGCCGCCACCATGCACGGCGGCGGCAGCTCGAGACCGATGTCGACGAGCTCGACCCGCCCGCACCGGGTGGGCGCGAGGGCGTGGACCGGCTTGTAGGCGCCGAATGTGACGGTCACGGCCGCGGTCACGGCCGGCCCGTCGACGGCGCCGGTGTCCGGGTCGACGCCGCTCGGGGTGTCCACGGCCACGATCGGGGCGGTGATCTGCTCGACCACCGCGGCCGCGGCCGGGCGCAGCGGGCCCCGGCCGGAGATGCCGACAACGCCGTCGAGCACGAGGTCCGGGTCACCGATCCGGTCCGGATCCGCCGGTACGGCGCGCCCGCCGGCGGCGCGCAGCGCCGCCAGTCCCGCCCGGTGCGCCCGCTCGGGGTCGAGGAGCAGCGCCGTGACCGCGACCCCGCGGCGGCGCAGGAACGCGCCCGCCCACAGGGCGTCGCCGCCGTTGTCGCCCGATCCGACGAGCAGGGTCACGCGACGACCGGCGACGGCGCCGGTGCGCGAGCGCAGTTCCGCCGCCGCGACCCGGGCGAGCCCGAACGCGGCGCGGCGCATCAGGGTGCCCTCGGGCAGGGCGGCGAGCAGCGGCGCCTCCGCCGCCCGCACCTGCTCGCACGGGTAGTAGCTGCGCATCGGGCCTCCCGCCGGGGTCGCTATTCCACCGTCACGGACTTGGCGAGGTTGCGTGGCTTGTCGACGTCGTAGCCGCGCGCCTGGGCGACCTCGGCGGCGAAGACCTGCAGCGGCACGGTCGACAGCAGCGGCTGCAGCAACGTCGGCGCGGCGGGGATCTCGATGAGGTGGTCGGCGAACGGCCGCACCGCCTCGTCGCCCTCCTCCGCGATCACCACGGTGCGGGCACCGCGGGCCTGGATCTCCCGGATGTTGCTCAGCAGCTTCGAGTGCAGCACCGCCCGGCCCTTCGGCGACGGCATCACCACGATCACCGGCAGCCCGTCCTCGATCAGCGCGATCGGACCGTGCTTGAGCTCGCCGGCGGCGAAGCCCTCGGCGTGCATGTACGCCAGCTCCTTGAGCTTGAGCGCACCCTCGAGCGCCACCGGATACCCCACGTGCCGGCCCAGGAACAGCACCGTCGACGACGCCGCCAGCTCCCGCGCCAGGCGCCGCACCGGCTCGACCGTCTCGAGCACCCGCGCGATCAGGTGCGGCATCGCGGCCAGATCGGCGTACTCGCGGGCCACCTCGTCCGGGTACTTGGTGCCGCGGGCCTGCGCCAGCGCCAACCCCACCAGGTAGTTCGCGGCGACCTGCGCCAGGAACGCCTTGGTCGAGGCCACCCCGATCTCCGGGCCGGCCCGGGTGTAGAGCACCGCGTCGGCCTCCCGGGGGATCTGCGCGCCGTTGGTGTTGCACACCGCCAGCACCCGTGCCTTCTGATCCTTCGCGTGCCGCACCGCCTCGAGGGTGTCGGCGGTTTCCCCGGACTGCGAGATCGCCACCACCAGCGTCGACCGGTCCAGCACCGGATCCCGGTACCGGAACTCGCTGGCGAGCTCGACCTCCACCGGCAACCGCGTCCAGTGCTCGATCGCGTACTTGGCCACCAGACCCGAGTGGTAGGCGCTGCCACACGCGACGACGAACACCTTGTCCACGTCGCGCAGCTCCTGATCCGACAGCCGCTGCTCGTCGAGCACGATGCGGCCCCCGGCGAAGTGCCCGAGCAGCGTGTCGGCCACCGCGGCGGGCTGCTCCTCGATCTCCTTGAGCATGAAGTAGTCGTGGCCGCCCTTCTCGGCGGCCGCCAGATCCCAGTCGATCTCGAACGGGCGGGTCACCACGTCGGTGCCGCCGTCGAAATCGGACACCTGATACCCGTCGGCGGTGATCACCACCACCTGGTCCTGGCCCAGCTCCACCGCGTGCCGGGTGTGCTCGATGAACGCGGCCACGTCCGAGGCCACGAACGTCTCGCCGTCGCCGACCCCGACGACCAGCGGCGTCGACCGGCGCGCCGCGACGATCGTGTCCGGATGGTCGGCATGGGTGAACACCAGCGTGAAGGCCCCCTCGAGCCGGCGCAGCACCGACAGCGCACTGGCCTCGAAGTCCCCCGCGGTCGGCCCGTCCGCATACGCCCGGGCCACCAGATGCACCGCCACCTCGGTGTCGGTGTCGCTGGCGAACTCCACCCCGGCCTTCTCGAGCTCCACCCGCAGCGGCGCGAAGTTCTCGATGATGCCGTTGTGCACCACCGCCACCTTCCCCGACCCGTCCCGGTGCGGATGCGCATTGCGGTCGGTGGGACGACCGTGCGTGGCCCACCGGGTGTGCCCCATGCCGGTGGTGCCGGCGAAGTGCTCCACCCCCACCTCGTCGAGCTCGGCCTCGAGATTGGCCAGCCGGCCCGCCTTGCGCTCGACGGCCAGGCCGCCCGCACCGTCCAGGACCGCCACACCGGCCGAGTCGTAGCCCCGGTACTCCATCCGCCGCAGTGCCTCCACCACGACATCGAGAGCCGGGCGATGCCCGACGTACCCCACGATTCCGCACATGGTTAGCAGGGTACTGGTCCGCGACCCGCCGGTAACAACTCGTCCACGTCCCGGCGGGTGGCACGCTCGAAGCTGATCATCGGCTAACGTTCACGCCGTGGCGGCGAAACCGAAATCCCTGGCCCAGCGGCTCTCGAAGCGCGGACCGCACACGGTGCTGCGCGGCAACCTCGCTCTCGCAGGTCAGCCGGGCATCGTCTACACCCCCGCCGAGGGCTTCGGCCTGCCCGCCGTCGCGTTCGGCCACGGCTGGATGACCGGTCTCGACAAGTACTCGGCGCTGTTCGAACACCTCGCCTCGTGGGGCATCGTCGTGGCCGCCCCGAGCACCGAACGCGGGCCGATCCCGTCGCACCTGGGCCTGGCCGCCGACCTCGGCACCACCCTCGACATCTGCGTGGGCGTGCGCCTGGGCACCGGACGGATCAGCGTGCACCCCGACCGTCTCGGCCTGATCGGCCACGGCATGGGCGCGGGAGCTGCGGTACTTGCGGCGTCCCGGCGCGACGTGGCCGCCGTCGCCGCGCTCTACCCGGCCCCGACGTCGCCGCCGGCCTCGGTCCTGGCCGCGCGTGTGCACGCGCCCGGGCTCGTGCTCGCCGCCGAGAAGGACCTCGGCTCGATGGGCAGTGATGCCGTCGCCGTCGCCCAGGCCTGGGGCGGCGAGATGCTGATGCGGTCCGTCCACAAGGCCACCGACGACGGCATGATCGAGGGCCGCCGCCTGCTCGCCTTCCTCGGCGTCGGCGGCGCCCAGCGCAACACCCAGAAGGTCACCCGCGCGCTGCTCACCGGATATCTGCTGTACCGGCTCGCCGGCGACAAGACCTACGCGCCGTTCGCCGACCCCGAGGCCGAGCTTCCCGGCTCGGAGGTGCTCACCGAGCCCGACGCGATCGACCGCGAGCTCGGCACTCAGATCAACCAGCTGCTCGGGCGATAGAACTCCTCTTCGACGGCCGGCGCCGGCCCGCGCGTCGCGCCGGCGGCGAGTTCACGGGGTTCCCGGAGGCGCCGCAGGTTCTCGAGCCGGCGCTCGACCGCGTCCCGGTGCTCGGCGACGATGTGTTCGAACCGTCCGGTCACAGCGGCCCCGCCTCCGCCAGGACCACGCCGTCGGCAGGCTCCTCCTCGGGGCCCGCTTCGACGCTCTCACCAGCAGGTTCCGCCGACGCGGGCCGCCGCGCGGGGGTGTCCGCCCGCGTGCCGGGCATCCCGGCCGGCGCGGGACCGAGCGCTCCGCCGTCACCTGGTTCGTCCGGTCGCCGCGGCTCGTCGGGCGGTGTGGGCGGCGTGTCGTCGCCCACACCGGCGCCGGGTGTGTCGGGGTCCGTTCCCGTCCCTCCGGCGGCGGGGGCCGGGGTCTCGGGGGCGGGTGTGCGCGACGGCGGGTGTGCCGGATCCGGCGGCGGCGACGACAGCGGACGCTCCGGCTGCGGTTGCGGCGGGCCGGCCGGCTCGACGGCCTCGGAAACCTCTTCCACCACGGTCGTGGCCAGACCGAGGACCGCGCCTGTGAGTTCGCCCACGGCCGTCGCCAGCCGCAGCCCCGCGGCCACCAGGTCCGTCGCCGCCCCACACGGCGACCACGGATCGGTCACCGGAGCCACGCTCCGCGGGCCGGGATCCGGCGGCGCCAGCGTCGCGGCGAGTTCGGCGAGTACCGCCCGCACCGCTCGGTCGGTGTCGTCGCACAGGTCGAGGAACGACTCGACGGCCGTCTCCACCCCGGGCCGGAACACCTCGTCGCGCCACCGCCCGCACCATTGCGTGACAGCCGCGCGTTCGGGGGCCGGGCCCAGCGCCGAATCCCAGGCGGCGAGCTGGGCTGTCGTCGGGCCGTCGCCGCCCGCGGCGCCGGCCAGAATCGCGTCGATCTCCTCGACGGTGCGCCCGCCGACGGTCGTGTCGGCGAACTCGGCGGCCGCCCGGGACTTCTCCTCGACGATCGCGAGCACCGCGGCCGCCGCGTCGGTCAGCGCGCGACGTGCGGCGCCGAGCCGTGCCTGCAGGTCCTCGCCGACCGCCACATGACGGTCGAGCGCGTCGGCCGCACCCACCGCCCCGCCTCCGGTCCAGGCCGCCGCCAAGGCGTCGACGTAGGAGCGCTGCCGCGCGACCTCGGCACCCAGGGCACCCTCGAGCCGGGCGAACACGTCGGCGTCCGCGAGCAGGACGGCCGGATCCGTGCCGCGCTGCTCGTCGTAGCGTTCCCGCAACTGCGCACAGGACGGCAGGCCGGGGGCGCAGCGCTCGGCGCGGGGAAGATGCTCGGCGAAGAAGCGCAACCCGACGCGGCCCCCGTCGAGCACCAGGTCGAGCCGCTGCCCGCCCCCGGTCACCGGCCTCCTCCGGTCACCGGTGCCCCGTCGGCGGCAGGTCGACGGCCCGCAGGACCGACTCGGACTCCCGCTCCAGCCACGCGTACCCCCCGGCCGCGCGCCGCAGCGCCTCCGCGCGGGCGGCCGTCGCCGCCGACCACTCCGCGACCGCCCGATGCAGCCCGTCGTAGCGCGCTCGCACGACCTCGGCCTCGGACCGGTAGCGGTCGCCGGCCGCGTCCGGACCGAAGCCGACGGCGCGGCACGCACGCGCATGCCAGTCGATCTCGGCGGCCGAGTCCGCCAGGCCCTCGGCGATCACCCGGACCGCCGCACCGTCGAGCCCCACCCCGTCACGCACCGCGCCGCCCCCTCCCTCGTCCCCCCAGGTGGTTCGACGCAGCGGGAGGCGGATCGGTTCCCCGGCGGGGCAGAGCCGACAGATGGAGGCCGACAGATGGAGGCCGACAGATGGAGGCCGTCGGATCGGTGCCGTCAGACGGAGGCGACCGCTCCCGCGAGACGATCGGCGAGAGCACGGGCCACCGCGTCGTCGGCGGCCTCGACCATCACCCGGACCAGTTGTTCGGTGCCCGACGGACGCAGCAGCACCCGCCCGGTCTCCCCCAGTTCCCGCTCCACGGCGGCAACGGCGTCCGCGACGACGGAAGCCTTGGCCACCGCGGCCTTGTCCGACACGGGCACGTTCACCAGCACCTGCGGCAGGGTGCGCATGACCGCGGCGAGCTCCGCGAGGGGCGAAGCGGTCGCGACCATCCGTTCCATGAGGCGCAGGCCGGTGAGCACCCCGTCGCCGGTGGTTCCCAGGGCCGGCAGCACGATGTGGCCGGACTGTTCGCCGCCGAGGCTGAACGAGCCGCGGCGCAGCTCCTCGAGCACGTATCGGTCGCCGACGCCGGCGGTCACGACCGTGATCCCGGCCTCGCGCATCGCCAGGTGCAGGCCGAGGTTGCTCATCACAGTGGCGACGAGCGTGTCGGCGTGCAGCTCGCCGGCCTCGCGCATCCCGAGGGCGAGGATCGCCATGATCGCGTCGCCGTCCACCACGGTGCCCGTCGCATCGACCGCGAGGCACCGGTCGGCGTCGCCGTCGTGCGCGAGACCGAGGTCGGCGCCGTGCTCGACGACCGCGGCCCGGAGGCCGTCGAGATGCGTCGAACCGCAGCCGTCGTTGATGTTGAGCCCGTCCGGGTCGGCGTGCAGCGCGACGACCGTGGCCCCGGCCGCGGCGTACGCGGCCGGCCCGACGCGCGACGCAGCGCCGTTGGCGCAGTCCACCACGACCGTCAGGCCCGTCAGCGGCATGCGCACCGCCGTCGCGAGGTGGGCGAGGTAGCGGTCGGCGGCGTCGTCGGCGGTCCGCACCCGGCCGATGCCCGCGCCGGTGGGGCGGGCGACCCCGCCCGCACCGTGCAGCATGGCCTCGATACGGTCCTCGACGGCGTCGTCGAGCTTGTGACCGCCGGCCGCGAAGATCTTGATGCCGTTGTCCGGCATGGGGTTGTGCGACGCGGAGATCATCACGCCGAGGTCGGCGTCGTAGGCCCCGGTCAGGAACGCGACAGCCGGGGTGGGCAGCACCCCGACGGACAACACGTCGACGCCGGCCGCGGTCAGGCCCGCGGTCACGGCGGCCTCGAGCATCTCCCCGCTGGCACGGGGGTCGCGGCCCACCACCGCGACGGGGCGCCGGCCCTCGGCACCGCCTGCCAGCACGGTCGCGGCCGCCCCGGCGAGCCGTACCGCCAGTTCGACCGTGAGCTCGGCGTTCGCCAAGCCTCGCACGCCATCGGTGCCGAACATCCGACCCATCGAGCAAAGTCCTCCACGTCGAGAAATGCGGTCTCCGCCGTCCGCGGGCGCCGCCTGCTGTCGCAAAAAGTACGTCAATGCACGAGAGCAGGCGTCCGGTAGGGAATTCTCTACCGGCGCCTGCTCTCGTGGTCGAACAGGAGCCGAGGCTGACGAGGTCAGCGTCGGCGGCACATCAGCGCTTGGAGTACTGCGGTGCCTTACGGGCCTTCTTCAGGCCGTACTTCTTGCGCTCGGTGGCACGCGGGTCACGCGTGAGGAAGCCGGCGCGCTTGAGCGCGGGGCGATCCTCGGCGGTGACCTCGATCAGCGCGCGGGCGATGGCCAGGCGCAGGGCGCCGGCCTGACCCGACGGGCCGCCGCCGTGCAGGCGGGCATGCACGTCGAACTGCTCGGTGCGCTCGACCGTGACCAGCGGCGACTTGACGAGCTGCTGGTGCACCTTGTTCGGGAAGTAGTCCTCGATGGTGCGGCCGTTGAGCACGAAGTTGCCGGTGCCGGGCACGAGGCGGACGCGGACGACGGCCTCCTTGCGGCGGCCGACGGTCTGCACCGGGCGGTCGAACACGATCGGCGCGGGAGCCGGAGCGGCCTCCTCGGCCACGTACTCGTCCGCGGCGACCTCGACGTTCTCGGCGTCGGTGTACTCGTCGCTGTAGTTCTCGTTCACGTTCTCGGTCACTGCGCCACCTGCTTGATTTCGAACGGCACCGGCTGCTGCGCGGTGTGCGGGTGGTTCGGGCCCGCGTAGACCTTCAGCTTCTTCGCGATCGCGCGACCGAGCTTGTTCTTCGGGAGCATGCCGGTGACGGCCTTCTCCACCAGACGGTCCGGGTTCTTCTCCAGAACCTCACCGACGGTGCGGGACCGGAGGCCGCCCGGGTAGCCGGAGTGGTTGTACAGGAGCTTGTCCTGCTTCTTGTTGCCGGAGATGGCAACCTTGTCCGCGTTGATGATGACGACGAAGTCGCCACCGTCCACGTGGGGGGCAAAAGTGGGCTTGTGCTTGCCGCGGAGCAGGTTCGCCGCCTGCACCGCGAGGCGGCCGAGCACCACGTCGGTGGCGTCGATGACGTGCCACTGGCGGGTCACGTCGCCGGCCTTCGGTGTGTACGTAGACACAGATCTTCCTCGTCTATCGTTTCGCTGCTGGCCCGCGCGCCGCCGATGATCGCTTCCGGCGGCCAGTTGGGACCCGAGAAGCGACGTTCGCCGCGCACGAGGCAACGACGACGGACGACACGCCAACGGCACACGATACCGGGGAGGTGTGTGCACGGTCAAAACAGCACGACGTCCCGGCGGCCTCTCCACCACCGGGACGTCGCTCGCTACTCGTGTCGCCTCAGGCCTGCCACCTCCGTGCCAGCTCGGATTCGACGCTGCGCATCTCGTCGTTGCCCCGCGCCACGGCGACGGCGATCTGGTCGAGCAGCAGATTCAGCTCGGCGGATGCCCGATCCCACTTCTGCTGGGTGACGTGGTACTCGGACCGGGCCTGCCCGTCCCAGGTCTGCACCAGCGGCTCGACCTGTGACCTGATCCGGTCGAGCGTGTCGTTCATGCCGCGCTGCAGTCCGACGACGCGGGTGTGCAGGTCGTCGATGCCACCGAAGTCCTGCCGGATCACATCGGGTCCACTCATTCGTTCGTTCTCCTCGAGTCGTGAGTCGTGTTGTGCGCACGGGCCGATGCGCGGTTCCGCACCGGCCCGCCCGCAGCGGCGTCAGTAGCTGCCGTGGAGGCTGTCGCCGAGGACGTTCAGCGACTGCGCCTGGGCCTGGACGGTGTCCTCGTACGCCCGGCCGTTGGTACGGATGCCGGCGACGATCGCGGCCAGTGCCTCGTTGAGCTGGAGGGCGCTGCGGTCCCATCGCGACATCACGTCGGTGAACGCCATCCCCGACCGGCCCTGCCATACGTCCGGCGACGACGACACGGTGGTGCGCAGCGCACCGAGCAGTTGCTCGAGTTCTCCGTGGGAGTCCTCGATCTGCCGCGCCGCCGTCTCCATGGTCGCGACGTCGGTCGCCACCCGATTCGAACTGCCCTGCCCTGGTTGCGTCACGCCTGTCTCCTCCGTCGTCCCGCGTCCCGTATCCCTCCGGCCCACCGTGGCCGAAGCCGGTTCGCGCCTACATCCGATTGGACGCAGCGCCTGTCCGCCGGGTTCCCCGGCTCGGCGAACGGGGCGATCCGCTACTCCACCGTCACGGTGTGGACGGCCTGCTCGCATTCGTTCTTGATTCCCGCCCATTCGTCGACGAGGAATTGGCATCCGACCGCCACCTGCATGCCGGACTCGACCACGACGAACCAACGCACGAGCGAGAATTCGTCCGGCGCCTCCACGTAGGCGATCACCGGGCGGTCCGCGAAGGTGGTGTCGGGGTCGAGGTCACGGATCACCGGGGAACGTTCGTCCGCGCGCCGGGCCAGCACCTCCCCCACGCCGGCCAAGTCCATATCTTCACGAAGAAGACTGTGCACCAGCACTATTCGCCGATCCCTCCCGCCGGCGGGGACGAGTTCGACGCGCTCGGCCCCGGCAGGCACAGGGTCGCGGACCCTCCAGTCCCCCGGCAGTTCCAGCCGGACGGGCCCGAGTTCGTGACGAACCGAAGGTGGGCGCGGCATGGGCTGTCTCGTCGCCGAGGACTCATCGGCCGAGTCGCCGGCGACGGGAACCTCCGCGCCCACCGCGGGCAGGTCCGCGCCCTGTCCTGCAGTCCACACCCAGCCGGCTGTCGCGGCCACGACGGCCACGACGGCCACGACGGCCCAACGCATCCGGCGGACGGGCCGGGTCGACCGGGAGGCCGGCACGGTGTGCAGCCACTGTGGGAGCGACTCCGTGTCCCCCGACGGGACGGCCGGGGGTTCCGGCACCGCGGCCAGCACCTCGGACGCGGCGACCGGTATCACCCGGATGCCGCGGCCGAGCCGCTCGGCGATCCGCTCGCACAGCGGAATTCCGGGCGGCTCGCCCGGAATCCCCGTCACGAGGACGACATCCGGATCGACGGAACCGCACACGTTTCGCATCAGCCGGTCCAGCCGCTCGGCTCCCGCCGGCGAGTCGAGCAGTCCCTCGTCGAGGTCGGGGTCCCGCGCGATGCGGTCGACGTCGCCGCCGTCGGGGGCGCTCAGCACCGCCATTGTCACGCCGGCGCCGTCGACCTCCGCGACCGCGCATCGCTCGTCGTCGCCCACAGGCGCGGCGCGGCGCGCGGCCACCGCGGCGGTCAGGAGGACGGCATTTCGCGCGACCTGCCGGGCGGCCGTGTGCAACTCCTCCCGCCGACGTTCGCCCCACTCGGTGGGATGGACCACCACCACCGTGTCGAGGCCGGCCGGCGCGCCTGCCGTCGCCGCGACGTACCCGAGCAGGGTCGCCAGCGGCGCATCGTCGTCCGTGGGGACACGGCCGGGAGCCGATGCGGGAATCGTCACGGTCCGATCGGACCGCCGCGCGTACACCCGACCCGGGACGACCTGCAGGTGCAGCGCGTGGACGTCGCTCATTGCGGCGGCAGCCACGCCGTCTGCACGAGCGTCTCCCCGTCGCGTTGCACGAGGATGCCCCGTCCGGGCGGCATCGGGCGCGGACGCGCGGTGCCCACGAGCGCTCCCTCCTCTCGATTGCCGCTCATCACGAGGCCGGCCGCCGACAATTCCCGCAGCCGCGCGATGACCGGCTCGAAGAGAGCCCGCCCGGCTCCCCCGGAGCGGCGCGCCAGGACGAGGTGCAGCCCGACGTCCTTGGCCTGGGGCAGATACTCCAGCAGGGGCGTCAGCGGCGACTGGCTCGCCGCGGAGACGAGGTCGTAGTCGTCGACGACGACGAACACCTCGGGTCCCGACCACCAGGAGCGCTCACGCAGTTGCTGCTGGGTGACGTCGGGACCGGGCATCCGCCGCTCGAACACCGCCGCGAGGTCGCGGGCCATCGCCGACAACGTCACCGCGGACGGCGCGTATCCGCCGAGATGCTCACCCTCGACGACGCCGAGCAGGGTGCGCCGATAGTCCCCGACGATGATGCGGGCCTGTGCGCCGGTGTGGGACTCCACGAGGCTGCGGCAGATGCCGCGCAGCACGGTCGTCTTGCCGCAACCCGAGTCACCGAAAACGAGCAGGTGAGGCTGCTCGGAGAAGTCGATCCCCACGGGGGCCAGTTCGGCTTCGTCGATGCCGACGGGCACGAACAACCGCCGCTCCCCGGGCGCGCCACCGGCAGCCGATCGGTCCGCGAGCGCCGCGAGCACCCCGGCCCGATCGACGCGATCGGGAAGCATGCGCACGGGCGGGGCGGGGCGGCCCGGTGCGGCCGCGGCGACGGCGGCCACCGCGTCGGCCAGTCCCGCCGCGAGGTCGACGACCTCGGAGCTGCCGTCCACACGCGGCAGCGCGGACAGCACGTGCAGTCCGTGGCGGTCGATGCCCCGGCCCGGGCGGCCCTCCGGCACCGCCGCCGCCTTCTTGCGGCCGTACTCGGAATCGGCGGGGTCGCCGAGGCGCAGCTCGAGGCGGGTCCCGAGATGGTCCCGCATCGCCGGCCGCACGTCGCCCCACCGCGGTGCGGTGAGCACCACGTGGATGCCGAAGGACAACCCCTGCGCCGCCAGCACGCCGACCTGCGGCTCCAGCGCCTCGAAATCCTGCCGGATGCTGGGCCAGCCGTCGATCACGAGGAACACGTCGCCGAAGGCATCGACGTCCGCGGCCGGACCGCCGCCCTCCCGGCGGCGGCGCAGTTCGGCCATCGACTCCAGGCCCAGCGCGCCGAAACGACCCTCCCGGCGCCGCAGCAGGGCAGTCAGTTCGGCGATCGTCCGGCGCACCCGGTCGGCGTCGAGCCGGTTGGCGACCGACCCGACGTGCGGAAGGCCCGCGAGCCCGGCGAGGGATCCGCCCCCGAAGTCCAGGCAGTAGAACTGGACCTGCTCGGGAGTGTGCGTCATCGCCATCGACAGGACGAGGCTGCGGAGCACCGTCGACTTGCCGGAGCGCGGCCCTCCGACGACGACCACGTTGCCCGCCGAGCCGGCGAGATCCACCAGCAGCGGATCCCGCCGTTGCTCGAACGGGCGGTCCACGATGCCGATCGGCGTGCGCAGGGTGCTCCGCGGCAGCACGTCGCCGGTGAGCAGAGACCGCGGGACCAGTCGGTCCAGGCTCGGCGCCGCGTCGAGGGGCGGCAGCCAGACCTCGTGCGCGGGGGTGCCGTGACCCCGCACCCGACCGATCAGGACATCGAGCACGGAGCGGCTCTCCTCCGCCGGGACCGGATCCACGCCGGGCTCGGCCGGCCCGGGACCCGGTTCGAGGTGCGCGAGGGGTACTTCGGCCGTGGTGAACAGCCGCGGCCGGGTGGTCGCCGTGCCCGGCCTGATCACCGACCGGCCCGAGCGGCGGGGCTCGTAGGGACCCGACACGTAGGCGGCCGCGAACCGCACGATCTCCGCCGAGTCGCACTTGAGGTATCCGGTGCCCGGCGACGGCGGCAGATGGTAGGCGTCGGGGACTCCGAGAACGCTTCGGGACTCGTTGGCCGAGAAGGTCTTCAAGCCGATTCGGTAGGAGAGGTGACTGTCGAGTCCGCGCAGCCGGCCCTCGTCGATCCGCTGACTGGCCAGCAGCAGATGCATGTGCAGGGATCGTCCCAGCCGTCCGATCGCGGCGAAGAGTTCCGCGAATTCCGGTTGTTGCGTGAGCAGCTCGGAGAACTCGTCCACGACGACGAACAACGCCGGCAACGGAGCCAGCGCGGCACCGCCGGCCCGGGCGCGCTCGTAGTCGCCCACATTCGCGAAGTTCCCTGCCGCGCGCAGCAGTTCCTGCCTTCGGTTCATCTCGCCCTCGAGGGCGTCCTTCATCCGGTCGACCATGGCCAGTTCGTCGGCGAGGTTGGTGATCACCGCCGCGACGTGCGCGGCCGACTCGAGCCCGAGGAAGGTTGCGCCGCCCTTGAAGTCGACGAGGACGAGATTCAGCGCATCGGGGGGATGCGTCGCGATCAGACCGAGCACCAGGGTCCGCAGCAGTTCGGACTTCCCGGACCCGGTGGCGCCGATACAGAGTCCGTGCGGCCCCATCCCGCCCTCGGCAGCCTCCTTCAGATCCAGTTCGACCGGTGCACCGTCGGTTCCGATTCCGATCGGCACGCGCAGCCGGTCGCGGCCCCGTCGCGGCGACCACGCCCGCTCCGGATCGAACTGTGCGACGTCACCGAGACCGAGCAGGTTTTCCCATGGCGCCGAACGATTCTCCCCGTTGCCGGACTCGGCGACCCGCTGGGCGGCGCGGTACGGTGCCAGGCGCCGCGCCGCCGTCTGCGCCTGCGCGACGCTCGCTCCGTCCGGGACCGCGAAGGTCTCCACGCGTTCGCCGGCGCGCGCACCCAATCGGCCCTCACCGACGACGAGTTCGAGCCCGCGGGTGGCCGACAGCCGGGGCATCGACGCGGACAGGTCCAGGACCGTGACGGAGTCGAGCCCGTCGTCGAGGATCCCCGACCCGGAGCCTGGTACGCCACCGTCGATCACGATCACCAGTTCGGGCACACCGTCGACCGGTGGGGTGTTGCGGACGAACCGGCCGCGGCCCGTCAGGCGGTCGGCGAACGCGGTCTCGAGATCCCGGACCGAGCCGAACACGGTGCGGGCGCTGCCCGCACCGTCGGCGATCTCGGGGTTCTGGGCGTGCGGCAGCCACTTGACCCACTCCCACTCCGGGGCGGTGTCCGGACCGCACACCACGGCGATCCGCAGCACGTCCGTGCTGTGGAAGGTGCACAGTTGCAGCAGCATCGCCCGCACCAGATCACGGGCCGCGGGGCGATCGCCGCCGAGCGACACCGCCGCGAACCCCCGCAACGACACCGCGGTCGGCAGGGCCGGTACGACCGAGTGCGCGCGCACGAACCGGCGCAGCGACACGGCCGCCACCGGTTCGAGGTCCTCGACGGGACCCGTGTCGGGGGCGATCAGCCGGGTTGCGAGGCGCTGGCCGCTGAGCCCGACCCGCACGTGGCAGAAGTCGGCGTCGGCTCCGTCGCGTTCCCACATGCGCACCGTTCCCGCGAGCGTCCACAGCACGGCCGGGTCGGGGTGCGTCCACTCCAGGGCCCTCCGCTGCCGGTCTGCGGTGTCGTGGACCTCCCGCCGGAGCTGATCGAGATACCGCAGGTAGTCCTTGCGGTCCTCGTCGGCCTCGGCCGCTTTCGCCCCGCCTCCGCGGCCGCCGCCGGCGAGCATGCCCACCATCGAGACGATCATCATGAGCGGGAAGACGAGCGACATCGGACTTCGCGCCATCCCCGAACCGAACATCAGCGCCACCATGCCGATCATCGCGGCGACCATCACGACGGGCAGCAGCTTCGCCAGGAGATTTCCCGGCGACGAACGCGGAATCTCCGGCGGGGCCTGCATTCTCACCTCGCCCGCCGGCACGCGTGGCACCTCGCGCCGCGGCCTGCGCACGAACCGCACCGTGCTCACACCCCACCCCCGACCCGCACCGTGCTCACACCCCACCCCCGACCCGCACCGTGCCGGCCGTCCTCACGACGGCCGTCCCCCCACGGTCGACGAAGGGTAACGCACCCCTGCGACATCGGCACGCAGGCGGGCGCGAAGACGGCCTGCGCGAAGCGATGTCGTATCGTCTCCGCGAGGTCCGGGCGACACCGGGCGGGCGAGCCCGGCCCGGACCGCAGCACGGTCGGGGGACGACGGGGGGATGGACGATGACGGCTGCGCACACCGAACCGGGGCGGATCGGCGCGCCCGAACTCTGCCGCGTGACCGTGCTGGCCCAGCACACACAGGTCGACCTCGCGTTACCCGCGGACGTCCCTGTCGCACTGCTCGTGCCGGGGGTCGTCGATCTCATCACCGCCCACCGGTCCCACAACGACTTCGACGCCTCCTCCGAGCGGGTCGAGCCCGAGGCGTGGGCGCTGGCCCGTCTCGGATCGTCGCGTCTCGCCGCCGCGCTGAGCCTGCACGAGCACGGCGTCCGGGACGGGGACCTGCTGGTGCTCGAGCACGCGTCGGCACCTGCGCCACCCCCGCTGTTCGACGACGTGACCCACAGCGTCGCGACGGCGGACGAGGCCGGCGCGGGCCGCTGGTCGCCGCGTGCGGCGGCCGCGGTCGCGGCGGTCGTCGCCCTGTCCGCGACGGTCGTCGGGGTGGGGGCCCTGCTGCGACTTGCCTCCCCGGACGGCCGGACGGCCGCCGGTGCCGGCTGCGCCGCGCTCGCCGCCCTGCTCCTGCTTGCCGGGATCCTGCTCGGGCGGGCCCGCGACGACCACCGCACCGCGGCGCTCCTGTGCGCCTGCGCAGTCCCGGCCGCCTTCGCCACCGGAATTCTCGTGGTGCCCGGCTCTTTCGGACCGGCGCACCCCATGCTCGGGGCGGTCCTGTCGGGGGCGGTGGCGACCCTGGTCCTGCTGCTGACCGCCGTCGGAAGGGCGCCCTTCACCGCGGTCGCCGCCGTCGCCGCGACCGCCGCGGCCGCATTTCTCGTCGCCGCCTCGACCGGGATCTCCGCCTCCGCGGTCGGCGCCGGTGTCGTCGTCACGGCCCTGCTGACGGTGACATTCGCACCCCGCCTCGCCATGAAATTCGCCGACCTGCCGTTGCCGCCGGTGCCCGGTCCCGGGACCGGGACCGGGACCCCCGCGCCGCAGACCGAAGACGGCAGGGACGGACCGGGCTCCCCGGACGGCGGGGACCGGTCACTGCCCGATCCCAGCGAGCTGGCGGCGGCCGCCGCGCGGGCACGCGACCACCTCACCGGGCTGATCGGTGCGGGAGCCGTTCTCGTCGTCGCGGGCGCATGGTGTGCCGCGGCGCCGCTGTCCGGCGACGGTCTCCGCTTGCCCGGCACCGCCCTCGCCGTCGCCGCGGCGGCGGTGATCATGCTGCGCGGCCGCACCTACACCGATGCGCGCCAGGCGACGTTGCTGGTGGCAGGCGGCGCAACCGTGCCGGTGGGCCTGCTCGGCGCGGCCGCGGTCGGCGGATCCGCGCCGCCCGTCGTCGTGTTCGCCCTCGCCCTTGCCGTCGCGACCGCAGCGCTGGTGTTCGGCGTGGTCGCGCCGCGACGATCGTTCACGCCGGTGCAGCGCCGCGCCGCCGAAGTGGTCGAGTACGCGGTGATCGCGACGATCGTGCCGTTGGCCTGCTGGGTCACCGGGCTCTACGCCGCCGTCCGCGGGTTCTGACGTGGCCCGCGGCGCACGCCTCGTTGTCGTCGCCCTGGTGCTGACGGCCTCGTCCTTCGGAACGGCCCCGTCCGCCGCGGCGGAACCTCCGCCCGTCGATGCCGGGCGCCTGCCCCCGCCCGGGGAACCCGGGCCCGTCGACGACACCGGGCAGCGTTCGCCGTGTACCACGGTCGACGTCGCCGGCGACAGCGCCTCGATCCCGGAACCACAGCGCGTGCTGAACTTTCCGGCCGTGTGGCCGCTGAGTCGCGGGGCGGGGCAGCTCGTGGCGGTGATCGACACCGGGGTGGGCCGCAATGCGCGGCTGCCCGGGTTGGTACCGGGGGGCGACTATGTCTCCTCGGGCGATGGGACGCAGGACTGCGACGCCCATGGGACCCTGGTGGCGGGGCTCGTCGCGGCGCAGCCGGTCCCCGGGTCGGGGTTCGCCGGTGGCGCCCCGGATGCGCGGATCCTCACCGTGCGCCAGTCCAGCCGCCACTTCTCGGCGCGACGGTCGGATCCCGCCGACCACGATGCGCGCACGTCGCCCGGCTACGGCAACGTGCGCACGATGGCGATGGCGGTGCGCCGCGCCGCGGACCTCGGCGCCACCGTCATCAACATCTCCGAGGTCGCCTGCGCGCCGGCCGCGGAGGGCATCGACGACCCCGAACTCGGGGCGGCGGTGCGGTACGCGACCGAGGTGAAGGACGCCGTCGTCGTGGCCGCAGCCGGCAACGTGGAGGACCGCTGCCAGGGGTCGAACCCGCAGGGGCTCGATCCTCTCCGGCCGGGAGACGATCCGTGGCGCGCGGTCACGACCGTGGCCTCGCCGGCCTGGTACGACGACTACGTACTCACGGTCGGCTCGGTCGAGCCGGACGGGTCACCGTCGAGCTACAGCCTGCCGGGGCCGTGGGTGGACGTCGCCGCGCCCGGCAGCGGGGTGGTTTCCCTGCATCCCACCGCCGATGGCCTCGTCGACGCCTACCGGGGAGCCGAGGGCCCGGTGCCGGTGTCCGGCACGAGCTTCGCCGCGCCGCTGGTGGCCGCGACCGTCGCGCTGGTACGGGCGCGGTTTCCGCACCTCGATGCCCGCACCGTGGCGATGCGGATCGAGGCCACGGCGCACGCACCGGCGGAGGGCTGGAATCCGCGGGTGGGCCACGGCGTGATCGACCCCGTCGCGGCGGTGACCGCCCCGCCGAGGGAGCGGCGTCCGCAGGCGCCGGCCTCGGTGGCCGTCGCGGCGCCGATACCGCGGACGCCGCCGGATCACCGGCCCAGGGACGTCGCGGTCGTCGTGGCGGCGGTGGTGCTCGCGGTCCTGGGGGTGGCGGCGTCGGCGACCGCGCCGCTGCGGCGCCGTCGTCAGCGGCCGGCGCCGACCGGCGCCGGGTCGTGATCCGGCGCGACACCGTCGTGGGCGACGAGTGCCTCCGCCCGCCCGAGTGCAGGTCCCGGCGCGAACAGTTCGACGATCTGCCACGGCGCGGGCACCGGTTCGGAGAATCCCAGGGCGGTCGCGGCTTCCGCGTCGACGATCCCGTAGCGCACGCCGGTGTCGGCCACGTAGAAGAGGGCGCCGCGCCGCGCGCTGTCCGGCGCGACGGAGGTGGTCTGCACGAACGCCCCCCGGCCGGGCGCGAGGTAGGCGCTGTCGGCCTCGGGCCCGGCGCCGTCCGCCTGGGCCAGAGACACGGGCACCGCGCCGTCGGGCAGCGGCAGCACGGACCCCGCCGACACCTCGACGACGGACCGCGACCGTTCGGCCGCGCCGACCCCCGGGATCCACGTCAGGCAGGCGACGGGACGGTCGCGGGCATCGACGACGGTGGGCACGGTAGCGGGAAAGGTGTCCACCGCGAGACCCCGCACGGTCGGAGCCTCGCGCAGCACATCCGGCGCGACGGCCGGGATCTCCGCGGCGCCCTGCGAGTCGGTGAAGTGGACGATCTGCGCTGTCGCCTCGGACACCTCCTGCACGCCGTCGCGCAGCACGACGTAGAACCTCTTCCCGTCGGGCACCGCGACGCGGACCACCGAACCGACGGTCAGCGATCCGATCGGATAGCCGGGTTCGCCGCCAGCACCGGGGATCCGCGGGGCCTCGAGCCGCGGCACCTCCGGGATCGCGGCGAGCAGGCCCGGCCCGACGGGACGTGCCATGCCGGCATCGATGCCGAGGACGCGGGTGAGCGCCTGGTCCGCCAGATCCACCTCGGCGCGGGAGCCTCGGTAGACCAGATGGTGCCTGCCGTCGGCCGCGACGAGCAGGGCCTCGTCGTCGGCGAGAGGCCGCACGCGCTCGCCGTAGGCCGGCTCTCCCCCGGTGACGGTCGTTGTGACGGAACGACTTCCGTCGGTCGTCACGGTGTCGCACACCGTCCACGGCAGCGGTGCCGCGACGTGTGCCAGCGCGGACGGCGCACCGGGGATACCGACGAGGGGCCCCCGGCGCCGGGTTTCGAATTCGCCGTCGGCGACGACGGCGGGGGCCTCGGGCCGCCCGAGCACCAAACGGGCGGAGGCCAGGTTGAGTACCGGATGGAAGGCGCCGTCGATCGCGACCAGCATCGCGCCGGAATCGCGTCCCACCACGATCGCCGCGTCACCGATCCTGTCCTGCGGGCGGAGCAGAGCGAGCGCGGCACAGCCGGCGAGGCCGACACAGGCGAGGACGGCGCCCACCGCCAGGGCACGCGACTGCGACCGCATCGGGTCGTGGATCATCCGCACGTCTCGCCGCACCAGTGCATGTTCCATGCGGCGCACCAGAAATCGGTAGCCGTTGACCTGCCAGCGCGTGGTCGGCTGCGCTCCCATCGATCCTCCCCCGTACGACGCCCCCTCCGCCGCAACACAGTACAGTTCCGCCCGGGAACGTCGGGGGGGCCGGGCCGTCGCTCGGGTGGGAACGGGGGAATCGTCGTGCAGGATGGGATCTTCCGGCGGCCGCGGCGCCGCTGCGTGGTGACGGTGGTGCGGGCGCAGTGCGCGGCGGTGATCGGCGCGACGACGGCGGCGGCGACGGGCGCTCCGCTTCCCGCTGCGGTGACCGTGGCGGTACTGGCCGCGCTGGCGGTGGCGGTGCCTGTCCACGGACTCGACGCCGTCGAATGGGGGCGGCTGTGGTGGCGGTTCCGGCGCCGTTCGCTGCGGTCCGGCCCGGTGATCGTCGACGTCGCGGCGGGCGACGATCGACCGGTCGGGGTGTGCTGGGACGGCACCGCCGTCGTGGCGGTGGTCGAGCTGGTACCGACGGCCGGCGAGCTCACCCGGCTGACACGAGATCGGGCCGAACCGCTGCGCCGGCTTCCGCTGGCCGCGATCGCCGCGTGCCTCGCCACGCACGACGTCGGCCTCGACGGAATCGACGTCATCGTGCACGGCAGCCGGGTGTGCGACGAGACCGCCGCCGGTGCGGCGTACGAGCGCCTGATCGGGCCGCTGCCCGCCGCCGCGACGTGCACCGTGTGGCTCGCGCTGCGGTTCGACTCCGTCGCCTGCCCGGCCGCGGTGGCCCGCCGTGGCGGCGGCTCGGAGGGCGCGGCGCGCGCGGTGACCGCCGCGGCGCGGCGCGTCGTGCGCGCGTTGGCGGAGCAGCACCACACCGCGAGGATCCTCGGCGCGGGAGAGATCGCCGGGGCGGTGGAGTCCGTCGCCGGGTGCGCGGATCCGGCGTTGCTCGAGGAGGATCGGGGCGCCGTACGGCTTCCCGGCGGCTACAGTCGCGCCGCGGTGGTGGAGCCGGGGCACCTCGACCGGGCGATCATGACCCGGGTCTGGTCCGAGTCACTGTCGTCTGCGACGATCGCGGTTCGGCTGCGCCCCGGCGCCGAGCCGGGAGCCGTGCGGATAGGAGCGTCGGTGCGCGGCACGAGCCGCACGCCCGAGCCGAGGATCCGGATGCCGGGCACCCGACGGCTGTGGAGCCGCGAACTGGACGGGTTGCTGGCGTCGATCCCGACGGCCGCGGTGGGGCTCGAGGATCTGATCCCGCTGCGCACCATGCACCTCGCCGACGTCGACGCCCTGGCGCTGCCGGTGACGGGATGCGGGCAGCTGCTCGGCGCGGACGAGTCCGGTGCGGCCGTGTCCGTCCGCCTGACCGGCCGGGGGGTGCGCACCGTGTATGTCGCCGGGGAGCTACATCTGGCGCAGCAGGTGGTGTTCCGGGCGGTGGCGACGGGCGCCCGCGTGGTGATCCACACCGATCGCGCCCTGGCCTGGCATCCCCTGCTGGCCGCGGCGGGTCCGGACCGGTTGCGGTTGGCCGGCGACGATCGGGACTTCGACACGATCGTGTACGACGGCGTGCGGCCGGCGACGGTCCCGGCCGGGACGACCGCGATCCACGTGCACGCACACCCGGATCGGTGGCCGCGCGAGCGCCCGGACGTGTCGATCCTGCAGCCCGGAGCGGCCGGCGATCGGGTGGTGCTGGCGGTGGGTGGCCGACGGCTGTCGCTGTCGTTGGTGAGCATCGACGCCGAGGCCGCGTACATCGGCCGTCCGCGTGCCGCGCAGCCGGCGCCCGCACGCTGAGCCGGGTCCCTCAGCCGGGGTAGGGCTGGGCGGCCCGCCCGGCGCGCACGGTCCGCGCCCACCAGGCGAGCTGGTTCAACATGCGCTGCGCGGCGTCGATCGCGGCGCCGTCGGTGGTGGTGCCGTCGGCGGCGAAGGCGTGCTTGACGCGGTGGAAGCTGACCGATTCGCGGACCGGGACCATGTGCACCTCGACGACGACCTGCCGGAGTTGCTCGACGGCGCGCAACCCGCCGGAGAGCCCGCCGTAGGAGACGAATCCGATCGGCTTGGTGCGCCATTCGCGTTTGACGGTGTCGATGGCGGTCTTGAGGGCGGCCGGGTACCCGTGGTTGTACTCGGAGGTGACGACCGCGAACGCGTCGGCCGCCTCGATCCGCCGGGTGAACGCCTCGGCCTCAGGGCCGCCGGAGAGATCCTGCGGCAGCGGGGTGTCGGCGAGGTCGAGCACGCCGACGTCGAACTCGGGGCGCTGCCGTGCGGTGGCGGCGAACCAGTCGGCGACGACGGGGGCGATCCGTCCGGCGCGCACGCTGGCGACGACGATCTCGAGACGAATCGGGGCTTCGGCGTCCATGGGCCGATGGTAGGCGGCTCAGGCGGTGAGGCCGTGGGTCAGGAGGGCGGCGAGTTCGCGGTAGGCCTGGGCGTCCGGCAGGCCGGTGGCCTCGGCGACGTGGCGCTGCTGGATGCGGACCATGACAGCCGCGACGACGTCGGCGACGAACGCGGCGTGCACGTCGCGCAGTTCGCCGGCGGCGACGCCGTCGGCGATGAGGTCGCGGACGCGTTCGGCGGCGAGGCGGGTGTTGCGTTCGTAGACCTCGCGGGCGGTGGGGGCGGCGGCCATGTCCTCCATGAACTGCGCGGAGGCGGGTTCGAGTTGCCGGCCGACGGCTTCGAGGTAGGCGCGGATGCGGTCGGCGGCGCCGGTGTGGCCGTCGAGTTCGGCCTCGACGCGTTCGGTGGCGCCACGGAAGAAGTGCACGGTGGCTGCGCGGACGAGGCGGTCCTTGCTCTCGGCGAGGGTGTAGAGCGTCGACTTCGAGCAGTGCAGGCGGGCGGCGATGTCGTCGAGGGTGAAGTGGGCGAAGCCCGCGGCGAGGAACAGGGCGACGAGCTGGTCGAACAGCTGCGCCTGACGTGCCGTGCCGCGTCGGATCCCCGCTCTTGTCATACTTCATACAGTACTGCAGTATCGTTCTCAGTACTATTTCCGATCGAGGAGTCTGCCGTGCCTGTCGAGCGCCTGCTGCCCACCCCCGAGGCCTACGACCTCATCGAACTGACCCGCGACGTCGCGGACAAGGTTCTCGCCCCGCGGGTCGTCGAACACGAGCGCACCGAGACGTTCCCCGAGGGAGTCTTCCCGGCCCTCGGCGCGGCGGGGTTGCTGAGCCTGCCGTACCCGGAGGAATTCGGCGGCGGCAACCAGCCGTACGAGGTGTACCTGCAGGTGCTCGAGGAGCTCGGCGCCCGCTGGGCGGCGGTTGCCGTCGCGGTGAGCGTGCACGGGCTGTCGTGCTTCGCGCTGGCCACCCACGGCACCGACGAGCAGAAGAACAAGTGGCTGCCGGACATGCTCGGCGGCGACACGATCGGCGCCTACAGCCTCTCCGAGCCGCAGGCCGGGTCCGATGCCGCGGCCCTGGCCTGCCGCGCGACGGCCGTGGACGGCGGCTACCGGATCTCCGGATCGAAGGCGTGGATCACCAACGGCGGCAAGGCGGACTTCTACACGCTGTTCGCCCGGACCTCCGACGCCGGCTCGAAGGGCATCTCCTGCTTCCTCGTGCCGGCCGGAACCGAGGGCCTGAGCTTCGGTAAGCCCGAGGAGAAGATGGGTCTGCACGCCATCCCGACCACCACCGCCCACTACGACGACGCGTTCGTACCCGGCGAGCGCCGCATCGGCGCCGAGGGCCAGGGCCTGCCGATCGCGTTCAGCGCGCTCGACTCGGGCCGGCTCGGCATCGCGGCCGTCGCGGTGGGTCTCGCGCAGGCCGCGCTCGACGAGGCCACCGCATACGCCAAGGAGCGCAAGGCGTTCGGCAAGAAGATCATCGACCACCAGGGACTCGGGTTCGTCCTCGCCGACATGGCCGCCGCGGTGGACTCGGCCCGCGCGACGTACATCGACGCCGCGCGCCGCAAGGATGCCGGCCTGCCCTACTCGCGGCAGGCGTCGGTCGCCAAGCTCGTCGCGACCGATGCGGCGATGAAGGTGACCACCGACGCCGTGCAGGTGCTCGGCGGCTACGGCTACACCCGCGACTTCCCCGTCGAACGTTTCATGCGGGACGCGAAGATCACCCAGATCTTCGAGGGCACGAACCAGATCCAGCGGCTGGTCATCGCGCGGCACCTGGCCGGCTGACGGTGTGAACTCCCGGCAGCCCCGGGGCGCGCACTCCCGGCGGCGTCGGGGCGCGCGGCCGTCCTCCCCGGCGGCTCGCGCACCCCGACACCGCCCGGATAACTCCTGCCGTGGAATCTGAAACATCCTCCTGTCAGATTTTGCGAACCACCTGCTACCGTGCGCCGGGTGGACAGACGCCGTAGGCGTGGCCGCAGAGCCGCGGACCGGATGGAGTGGGCGGCCGACGCCGCCGACACGGTGGCGACACTCGCCGAGCTCGGCGTCCTGTTCCTGCGGCTCCTGTCGCTGCCGTTCCGCGCGGTGGCGGCGCTGCTCCGGATGATCGCGGACTGACCTCCGACCCCTCGCCGTTCCCCTCGGTATCCTGCGTCACATTTTCTGGGCAAAGCGGACAGCCTGTACTTAGATCTTGTTGGACGTACGTCCAGGATTTGTACATCGACATCGGAGGTAATTCCCATGCTGCTCGGCTCGCTCGGCTCCCTGATCGACCACGTGCTCTCCTTCCTCAGCTGGCTGATCTGAGAGACGCCTCGACGCGTAGCGAAGGGGGCGAGGTCATCCGACCTCGCCCCCTTGCTGTTTCCGTCACGCGTGCCGGGCCGCGCTACGCGCCGATCGCCTCCGCGAGGATCGGCCAGGACTCGTGCAGCGCGTCCTGCCAGTAACCCCACGAGTGCGTGCCCTGCGCGCCCGTGCTGAAGGTCGCCTCGATCCCGAGTTCGTCGAAGGTCCGCCGCAGCCGCTCGGTGCACTGGGCCGTGGCCGCCTCGATGGATCCGAGGACGACCAGGTCGACCGGATCCACCTGCCCGCCCAACGCCGCCTCGTGCGGGCCGGGCAGACCGCCGCCGGACGAGATGTACAGCGTCGTGCCGCGCAACTTCTCCGCGTTCAGCGCCGCATCGTTGGCGATCCACCCCGGTCCGCCGATCGGCCCCCACATGTTCTCGACGTCGCCGCCGCCGAGGGTGACGACGGCCTCCACGTAGCTGCGCCCCGGGTCGCTGCTCGTCTGTGCACACCCGCTGTAGGACGCCACCGCCTCGTACAGCCCCGGCGACTGCTGGGCGAGGGCCAGCACCGAGCTGCCCGACATCGACATCCCCGCGACGGCGTTGCGGCCGTCGGCGCCCAGCACCGCGTCGACGACCGGCGGCAACTCCGACGTCAGGAACGTCGCCCACCGGTGCCGGCCGAGCTTCGGGTCGTCGCGGATCCAGTCCGTGTAGTACGCGAAGGCGCCGCCCACGGGAGTGACGACGTTGACGTTCTTGCCGTCGAAGAACTCGCGGACATCCGTCTGGTCCCGCCAGTTGGCGGCGTCCTCACCCCCACCGGCGCCGTTGAGCAGGTAGAACGTCGGTCGCGCCGCGGAGGTGTCCGCGGGCCGGATCACCTCGACCGGGATCACCCGGTCCATGGACGGCGAGTACACGTGCAGCACCCAGTCGCGCGCGGTCCGCTCCTCCACGTGATCGACGTAGGCACCGGCCGGGTCCGCATCCGCAGCCGGCTGGGCGAGCGCCGGTGCCGTCAGCAGCGACGTCGCGGCGAGCAGTGCCACCGCCACCGTCGCACCCCGTCGCCGGATCGCGGGCAAGTCGAGCAATGGGTGCCTCCCTCTCACACGCCGATCCCCCGGCCGGGCCGGCCGGGGGACGTGCTCGTCGGAACATATCACCGGCCGGCCCGGCCGCAGGTCAGCAGCAGCCGGGGCTGATGGGCCCGCGCATCTCGCGGGTGGCCGCGTTGCGCGCCGCGAGGTCGTCGTCGGCGGGATAGTCGACGCCGACGAGACTGAGCCCGTGCGCCGGGGCCACGGCCACCGCCGCGGCACGCTCCCGTTCGTCGAGCAGTGCGGTCATCCATTCGACACTGCGCCGCCCCTCCCCCACGGCCAGCGCCGCGCCGACGAGGCTGCGCACCATCGACCAGCAGAACGCGTCCGCGCTCACGTGCGCGGTGAGGATCACGCCGACGTCCGGACCGGCGCCCGCCGCGCGACCGCCGGACACCGTCCAGTCGAAGCGCTGCAGTTCGCGGACCGTCGTCGCCCCGTCGCGCCGCTTGCAGAAGGCCGCGAAGTCGTGCAGGCCCAGCAGCGAGGTCGACGCCGCGCGCATCGCGTCCACGTCCACCGGCTTGGGCCAGGCGACGGTGTCGCGGGCCCGCAGGGGGTCCGCCCCGTACACGGCGGTGGTGAGCCGGTACTCGTAGTGCCGGCGGATCGCCGAGAAGCGGGCGTCGAAGTGCGGCGGGGCGACGGAGATGCCGGTGATGCGGACGTCGCGGGGCAGGAACCGGGCGAGACGGCGCACCAGGCGGACGAGGTCGTCCGGAATCGCGGCGGTGGGGACGTCGACGTGCGCGACCTGACCGGAGGCGTGCACCCCGGCGTCGGTGCGGCCGGCGACGGTGAGCTGCACCGGCGCGCGCACGATCGCACCGAGCTTCTCCTCGATCTCCCCGCACACCGTCCGCCGTCCGGGCTGACGCGCCCAGCCGGAGAAGTCGGTGCCGTCGTAGGCGATGTCGAGCCGCAGCCGGGTGGTGTCCACGGCGGCGGCGGAAGGGTTCTCGAAAGCAACGGGCCCGCCGCCCCCGTGGGGGGCGACGGGCTCGTTCGCTTCAGCGGATGCCGAAACCAAGTGGACTAGTCCTTCTTGGCCTCGTCGGCGTCCTTGGCGTCGGCCGCGGTGGCGTTCTCGTCCTCGATCGCGTCGACGACGGCGTCCGCGTTCTCGACCTGCGCGTCGGTGGCGTCGGCCTCGACGGCCTCGACCACATTCTCCTCGGCCGGGGCCTCGGTGGCCGGCGCGCTCTGCGAGGCGGCGACGCGCCGGGCGCGGTCGGCCTCGGACGTGACCGTCTTCTCCTTGACGAGCTCGATGATCGCCATGGGAGCGTTGTCACCCTTGCGCGGCATCGTCTTGACGATGCGGGTGTAGCCGCCGTTGCGGTCCTCGTAGAACGGGCCGATCTCCGCGAACAGCGTGTGGACGACGTCCTTGTTGCGGATGACCTTCAGCACCTCACGACGGTTGGCCAGCGTGCCGGCCTTCGCGTGCGTGACGAGCTTCTCGGCGTAGGGCCGCAGGGCCTTGGCCTTGGCCTCGGTGGTGGTGATGCGGCCGTGCTCGAAGAGCGCGGTGGCCAGGTTGGCCATCAGCGCCTTCTGGTGCGAGGCCGACCCGCCGAAGCGGGCACCCTTCTTGGGCTTGGGCATGATGAATCTCCTAGTAACGGACCGTGAGCTGCTACAGCTGCTCGGTCTCGGCGTAGTCCTCGTTCCCCTCGGCGTCGCCGAAGGAACCGGCGTCCGTGTCGCTCCAGGTACCGGTCGCGGCGTCGTAGCCGGCGACGGTGCTCGGGTCGAAGGACGCGGGGCTGTCCTTGAGGGAGAGGCCGAGCGAGTGCAGCTTGACCTTCACCTCGTCGATGGACTTCTGACCGAAGTTGCGGATGTCGAGCAGATCGGACTCCGTGCGTGCCACGAGCTCACCGACGGTGTGCACACCCTCGCGCTTGAGGCAGTTGTAGGACCGGACCGTCAGGTCGAGGTCCTCGATGGGGAGTCCGAAGGAGGCGATGTGGTCGGCCTCGGCGGGCGAGGGACCGATCTCGATGCCTTCTGCTTCGACGTTCAGCTCACGGGCCAGACCGAAGAGCTCCACCAGGGTCTTGCCCGCCGAGGCGAGCGCGTCCCGCGCGGTGATCGAGTTCTTGGTCTCCACGTCGAGAATCAACCGATCGAAGTCGGTGCGCTGCTCGACGCGGGTCGCCTCCACCTTGTAGGTCACCTTGAGCACCGGCGAATAGATCGAGTCGACCGGGATGCGGCCGATCTCGGCGCCGGATGCCTTGTTCTGAACAGCGGGGACGTAGCCGCGGCCGCGCTCGACGACGAGCTCGATCTCCAGCTTGCCCTTGTCGTTCAGGGTGGCGATGTGCAGGTCCGGGTTGTGGACGGTGACACCGGCCGGGGGCACGATGTCGCCCGCGGTCACGGTGCCGGGGCCCTGCTTGCGGACGTACATGGTGACCGGCTCGTCCTCTTCCGAGCTGACCACGAGGCCCTTGAGGTTCAGGATGATGTCGGTGACATCCTCCTTGACCCCGGGGACCGTGGTGAACTCGTGGAGCACGCCGTCGATGCGAATGCTGGTGACGGCCGCGCCCGGAATCGAGGACAGCAGGGTGCGACGAAGCGAGTTGCCGAGGGTGTACCCGAAACCGGGCTCGAGGGGTTCGATGACGAACTTCGAGCGGTCGTCGGCGATGACCTCTTCGCTGAGGGTGGGTCGCTGCGAGATGAGCATGGAGTGCCTCCTTGTGGGCGTCCGCCATATGACGCCCTGGTCGGGGTGTGGTGTCCCCCCGGACCTCGGGAGGACCGGAAGGACACCACGGCGCGAAGCGCCTTACTTCGAGTAGTACTCGACGATCAGCTGTTCCTGCAGCGGGATGTCGATCTGCGCGCGCTCGGGGAGCTGGTGGACCAGCACCCGCAGACGCGGGCCGACGACCTGCAGCCAACCCGGGATCGGGCGGTCACCCTGGGTCTCACGGGCCACCTGGAAGGGCAGCGTGCCCAGCGACTTCTCGCGGACGTCGATGATGTCGTACTGCGAGACGCGGTAGCTCGGGATGTCGACCTTCTTGCCGTTCACCAGGAAGTGGCCGTGGCTCACCAGCTGGCGGGCCTGACGGCGGGTCCGGGCGAGACCGGCGCGGTAGACGACGTTGTCCAGACGCGACTCGAGGATGACCAGCAGGACCTCACCGGTCTTGCCGGGCCGGCCGGCGGCCTCCTCGTAGTAACGACGGAACTGCTTCTCCATCACGCCGTAGGAGAAGCGGGCCTTCTGCTTCTCCTGCAGCTGGAGCAGGTATTCGCTCTCCTTGATCCGCGCGCGGCCGTGCTGGCCGGGCGGGTAGGGGCGACGCTCGAACGCCTGGTCGCCTCCGACGAGGTCGACGCGCAGACGACGCGACTTACGGGTAACGGGACCGGTATAGCGAGCCATGATTCAAACCTTCCTTTCCCGTTAGACGCGACGCCGCTTGGGCGGACGGCAGCCGTTGTGCGGCTGGGGGGTGACGTCGGAGATGGTGCCGACCTCGAGGCCCGCGGCCTGGAGGGAGCGGATCGCCGTCTCGCGGCCCGAGCCCGGGCCCTTCACGAAGACGTCGACCTTCTTGACACCGTGCTCCTGCGCCTTGCGGGCAGCGTTCTCGGCGGCGAGCTGCGCGGCGAACGGGGTCGACTTGCGCGAACCCTTGAAGCCGACGTGGCCGGAGGACGCCCAGGAGATGACGTTGCCGTTCGGGTCCGTGATGGACACGATCGTGTTGTTGAAGGTGCTCTTGATGTGAGCGGCACCGTGCGGGACGTTCTTCTTGTCCCTGCGGCGCGCCTTCTGGGTCTTCTTCGGACCGGTGCTGCGTGACTTGGGAGGCATTACTTCTTCTTTCCTGCGACGGTGCGCTTCGGACCCTTGCGGGTGCGGGCGTTGGTCTTGGTGCGCTGTCCACGCACGGGCAGACCACGACGGTGTCGCAGGCCCTGGTAGCAGCCGATCTCGATCTTGCGGCGGATGTCCGCCTGGACCTCGCGGCGGAGGTCACCCTCGACCTTGTAGGTCTCCTCGATGAACTCGCGCAGCTTGGCGAGATCCTCGTCGGAGAGGTCCTTGCTGCGCAGATCCGGGCTCACGCCGGTGGCCTCGAGGATCTCCTTCGAGCGGGTACGGCCGATGCCGTAGATGTAGGTCAGTGCGATCTCCATCCGCTTTTCGCGGGGAAGATCGACACCTGCGAGACGTGCCATGTGGCATTCCTATTCGGTGTGCGGAGGTCTGCTCCCAGCCCGTCCCCTGCGTCGTGAAACTGTGTGGTCCCGCGGCCCGGCCGAAGCCGGAACGCCGGTAGTCCGAAACACAGTGGGGCCCCGGCCTCCGAACCGGGGGTGTATCGCGCGGCTCCCCGACGAATCGGGAATCGTGACCGAACGACTGGTGCTGGAAGGTCTTCTCTAGCTTGTTGCCAAGCCGATCTTTCGAAGAGCGGGTGGTCTAGCCCTGGCGCTGCTTGTGGCGCAGGTTCTCGCAGATCACCATGACCCGGCCGTTACGGCGGATCACCTTGCACTTCTCGCAGATCTTCTTGACGCTCGGCTGAACCTTCACGGTGCGTCTGATCTCCTGTGTGTACGCCTGCGGCAGAGCACGAGGCATGCCGCAGACATGGTTCTCCCCGACCGTGCGGCCGGGGAAGCTCTTACTTGTAGCGGTAGACGATGCGCCCACGCGACAGGTCGTAGGGCGAGAGCTCCACGACAACCCGGTCCTCGGGCAGGATGCGAATGTAGTGCTGACGCATCTTGCCGCTGATGTGAGCCAGGACCTTGTGACCGTTCTCGAGCTCAATGCGAAACATCGCATTGGGCAGCGGCTCGATCACGCGACCCTCGACCTCGATGGCTCCGTCTTTCTTGGCCATATCCTCCGCGATCCGTGTTGTTCGGCGTGTGGTTGCATCGGTTTCCGTTACCGTGACGCTCGACGTGACCGGCCTGCGGACAACCGCGGGCCGGCGCGCAGGGCGCACCATCGATCTATGTTACGGGAACTTTCCCACCGGGGCCAAATGCCGAGATGCGAGGAGGACAGCCGTGCGGGCGTTGGTTCAGCGGGTGACGGGTGCCGCGGTCGCGGTCGACGGGCGCGAGGTCGCCCGCATCTCGCCCCGGGCCGGCGGTCACGGGCTGCTCGTGCTCGTCGGCGTGACCCACGACGACGACGCGGCGAAGGCCGCCACGCTCGCCCGGAAGGTGTGGACGTTGCGGATCCTCGAGGACGAGAAGTCCGCGTCCGATCTGGCCGCACCGATCCTCGTCGTCAGCCAGTTCACGCTCATGGCCGACACCCGCAGGAGCCGCCGTCCGTCGTGGTCGGCGGCCGCGCCACGCGCGGTGGCCGAACCCCTGGTGGACGAGTTCACGACGGCGCTGCGCGGCCTGGGCGCCGACGTGCAGACCGGCGTCTTCGGGGAGCACATGGAGGTGAGCCTGGTGAACGACGGCCCGGTCACCCTCCTGCTCGAGGCGTGAACCGGCGGCGCCCGCGGCCCGAGCGAATGTATCGTTCAGCTCCTTCACGGCAGCGAGCGATACATTCGCTCGCCGCCACCGCCGCTACTCCGGGCGCGGGGTCAGGATGCGCGGACCGTCCTCGGTCACCGCGACGGTGTGCTCCCAGTGCGCGGCGCGGCTGCCGTCGGTCGTGACGACGGTCCACTTGTCGCCGAGCACCTCGGTCTCGTAGGTGCCGAGGGTCAGCATCGGCTCGATGGCGAGCACCGATCCCACCACGAGACGGGGGCCCTTGCCGGGCGCGCCCTCGTTCGGCAGGAACGGGTCCATGTGCATCTCGCGGCCGATGGCGTGGCCGCCGTAGCCGTCGACGATGCCGTAGCTCCGGCCGTGCGCCGACTCCGCGGCGCGGGTACCCAGCTCGATGGCGTGCGAGACGTCGGTGAGCCGGTTGTCCGGCAGCATCGCCGCTATCCCCGCCTCCATCGACAGCCGCGTCGCATCGCTGAGGTCGGCGTCGGCGGCGGAGAGCTCACCGACTCCGAAGGTCCACGCCGAGTCGCCGTGCCAGCCGTCGAGAATCGCGCCGCAGTCGATCGACACGAGATCGCCCTCGGCGAGGATCTCCGTCGCCGAGGGGATGCCGTGCACCACGCGGTCGTTCACCGACGAACAGATCGAGCCGGTGAACCCGTGGTAGCCCAGGAAGGAGGGGACGGCCCCCGCGTCGCGGATGACCGCCTCCGCCACCTGGTCCAGTTCCAGGGTGCTCACGCCCGGCTTCGCCGCCTTCCGTACCGCCACGAGAGCGGCGCCGACGACGGCACCCGCCGCCGCCATCGCATCGAGTTCGCCGGCGGTGCGGAACGGAACCACCTTGCGCTTGCGCCCGAAACCCATCTTCTTGCTCCTGCGTCCTTACTTGCCGAGGGCCGCGAGGGCGCGCGCGTTGATCTCGTCGACCTCGCCGACGGCGTCGACCGTGACGAGCGAATCGGCGTAGTAGTCGAGCAGCGGCGCGGTCTCCTCGCGGTAGACCCGGAGCCGGTTGCGGATGACGTCCTCGGTGTCGTCGGCGCGGCCGCGGGCGAGCATCCGCTCCACCACCACGTCCTCGTCGATGTCGAAGGACAGGACCCCGTCGAGTTGGGTGTCGAGATCCTTCAGGATGGCCTCGAGTTCGCGAGCCTGCTCCACGCTGCGGGGGAAGCCGTCGAGCAGGAAGCCGTTGGCGGCGTCGGGCTCGGCGAGGCGGGCGCGCACCATGTTGTTGGTGATCTCGGCGGGCACGAGCTCCCCGGCGTCGATGTACTTCTTGGCTTCGAGGCCGAGCGGGGTGCCCTGCCCGATGTTGGCCCGGAACAGATCCCCGGTGGAGATTGCGGGGACGCCGAGCTTCTCCGACAGGATGGCGGCCTGCGTGCCCTTGCCGGCACCGGGCGGACCGAGGAGTACAAGTCTCACTTGAGGAACCCTTCGTAGTTGCGCTGCATGAGTTGACTTTCGATCTGCTTGACAGTGTCCAGCGCGACACTGACGAGAATGAGCACCGCGGCGCCGCCGAAGATGCTGGTGGCGGTCTGGCTGCCCGAGAGGAAGAAGTTGGGCAGCGTCGCGATGAGACCCAGGTACAGCGAACCTGGAACCGTGATGCGGTTGAGGACGTAGCTGAGGTACTCGGCAGTGGGGCGTCCCGGCCGGATGCCGGGGATGAATCCGCCGTACTTCTTCATCTCGTCGGCCCGTTCCTCCGGGTTGAAGGTGATGGCGACGTAGAAGAAGACGAAGAAGACGATCAGCGAGAAGTAGATCGCGATGTAAACGGGGTTGTTCGGATTCACCAGGTATTCGTTGATGATCCGCTGCCACCAGCTCGGGTCGGTGGCCGAGGTGGCTCCGGTCAGCTGGGCGATGAGGTTCGGCAGGTACAGCAACGACGACGCGAAGATCACCGGGATGATGCCGGCCTGGTTGACCTTCAGGGGCAGGTAGGTCGAGGAACCGCCGTACATGCGCCGGCCCACCATGCGCTTGGCGTACTGCACCGGGATCCGGCGCTGGCCCTGCTCGACGAACACCACGCCGGTGATGACCACCAGCGCGACGACGAGGACGATGGCGAAGACCAGGCCACCGCGGGACTCGAGGATGGTGCGGCCCTCGGCCGGCAGCCGCGAGGCGATGCCGGAGAAGATCAGGATCGACATGCCGTTGCCGACGCCGCGCTCGGTGATGAGCTCACCGAACCACATGACGAGTGCCGCACCGGCCGTCATGACCAGCACGATCACGACCATGCCGAAGATGCTGTCGTCGGCCAGGATCGGTTCGGTACAGCCCTGCAGCAGCTGACCGCGGGCCGCGAGGGCGACGATGCCGGTGGACTGCAGCACGGCGAGCGCCACCGCGAGGTACCGCGTGTACTGCGTCATCTTGGCCTGGCCGGCCTGGCCCTCCTTGCGGAGTTCCTCGAATCGAGGAATGACCACCGTCAGCAGCTGGACGATGATGCTCGCGGTGATGAACGGCATGATGCCGATCGCGAACACCGACAGCTGTAGCAGCGCGCCACCGGAGAACAGATTGATCAGCGAGTAGATCCCGGCGGAGTCGCCGCCGCTGAGCTGATCGATGCAGGCGCGCACATTGCCGTAGTCGACGCCCGGAGACGGCAACGTCGCGCCGAGGCGGTACAGGGCCACCAACCCGAGCGCGACGAGGATCTTCCGCCTCAGGTCCGGGGTCCTGAGGGCCGAGACGAAGGCGGAAAGCAAAGATCCTCCTGGCAGGGCGAAACGGGAGACTGTGGATCGACGCGCGGGGTCCGACGGTCGACAACTCTTGAACTCTAGCAGCGCGCCCCGGACCGGTGCCGTGGCGCCGGGTCGGGGCGGCTCGCACGCGCGGCGGATGTGCTCCGCCGCGCGGCATGCGGTGGGGTGCGAACGCCGAACGGCCGCACTGCGGGACGTGCTGCAGTGCGGCCGTTCTCGAGCTGTGCGTCACGCACGAGCGAACCGGTCAGGCCAGTTCGGTCGCGGTGCCGCCGGCAGCGGCGATCTTCTCCTTGGCGGAACCGGAGAACTTGTTCGCGGTCACCTGCACGGCAACCGTGAGCTCGCCCTCGCCGAGGACCTTCACGAGCTGGTTCTTGCGAACCGCGCCCTTGGCGACGAGCTCGTCGACGCCGACCTGGCCACCCTCGGGGAACAGGCGGGCGATGTCGCCGACATTGACGACCTGGTATTCGGTGCGGAAGGCGTTCTTGAAGCCCTTGAGCTTCGGCAGCCGCATGTGCAGCGGCATCTGGCCACCCTCGAAGGCCGCCGAGACGTTCTTGCGCGCCTTGGTGCCCTTCGTACCGCGACCGGCGGTCTTGCCCTTCGAACCCTCACCGCGGCCGACGCGGGTCTTGTCCGTCTTCGCGCCCGGGGCCGGGCGCAGGTGGTGCAGCTTGATGGTCACTTGGAGGCCTCCTCAGCAGTGACTTCCTCGACAACGACGAGGTGACGCACCACGTTGATCAAGCCGCGGTTCTGCGCGTTGTCCTCGCGGACCACGGACTGGCGGATCTTCCGCAGACCGAGGGTGCGCAGGCTGTCGCGCTGGTTCGACTTGGCGCCGATGGTGCTCTTGACCTGCGTGATCTTCAGCTCTGCCATTACTTCACGCTCCCAGCAGCCTGTGCCCGGGCGCGCAGCATGCCCGCAGGTGCGACGTCCTCGAGGGGCAGACCGCGGCGAGCCGCGACTTCCTCGGGGCGCTGCAGCTGCTTGAGGGCGGCCACGGTGGCGTGCACGACGTTGATGGCGTTGTCGCTACCGAGCGACTTCGACAGGATGTCGTGGATGCCCGCGCATTCGAGCACGGCACGCACCGCGCCACCGGCGATCACACCGGTACCCGGCGAGGCCGGACGCAGCATGACGACACCCGCCGCGGCCTCACCCTGCACCGGGTGGGTGACGGTGGAGCCGATGAGCGGGACGCGGAAGAAGCCCTTGCGCGCTTCCTCGACACCCTTCTGGATGGCCGCGGGAACTTCCTTGGCCTTGCCGTAGCCGACGCCGACCAGGCCGTTGCCGTCGCCCACGATCACCAGCGCGGTGAAGCTGAAGCGACGGCCGCCCTTGACGACCTTCGACACACGGTTGATCGAGACGACACGCTCGATGTAGTTCGACTTCTCGGCGGCACCGCCGCCACGCGAGTCACGATCGCGGCGGTCGCGACCACCACGCTGGTCCCCGGTGTTGGGGCCATTCTGTCCGGCGGGGCCGTTGCCGCCGTCACGCCGCTGACGTCCCGGCATCAGGCGTTCCTTCCGTTCGAAGAGATGGTCATCAGAACTTCAACCCGCTTTCGCGAGCCGCGTCTGCGAGGGCCGCGATCCGGCCGCTGTAGGTGTGGCCGCCGCGGTCGAAGACCACGGCCTCCACGCCGGCAGCCTTGGCACGCTCGGCGAGCAGCTGACCGACCTTGGCGCCGCGCGCCTTCTTGTCGCCCTCGACCGCACGCACGTCCGGCTCGACGGTCGAGGCCGCCGCCAGGGTGGTGCCCGTCAGGTCGTCCACCAGCTGGGCGTGGATGTGGCGCGAGGACCGGTTCACGACGAGACGGGGACGCTCGGCGGTGCCGGCGACCTTCTTGCGCAGACGGAAGTGCCGACGCTGCTTCGACAGCCGACGCCGGGTGGACGCGTCCTTGCCGAGCGGAATCCGCTTGGCCTTCTGGTTCTCGGTCTGGCTCATGATCACTTACCCGTCTTTCCGACCTTGCGGCGCACCTGCTCGCCCTCGTAGCGGATGCCCTTGCCCTTGTACGGGTCGGACTTGCGCAGCCGGCGGATGTTGGCCGCGATCTGGCCGACCTTCTGCTTGTCGATGCCCGAGATCGAGAACTTCGTCGGCGACTCGACCGCGAACGTGATGCCCTCGGGGGCCTCGATCGGGACCGGGTGGCTGTAGCCGAGCGAGAACTCGAGGTCCTTGCCCTTGAGCGCGACGCGGTAACCGACGCCGTGGATCTCCATCTTCGTGGTGTACCCCTGGGTGACACCGTCGATGAGGTTCTGCACGAGGGTGCGCGACAGGCCGTGCAGCGCACGGCTGCGGCGCTCGTCGTTCGGACGGCTCACGTTGAGCGCGCCGTCCTCACCCTTGGCGATGGTGATCGGCTCGGCGATGGTCAGCGAGAGGTTGCCCTTGGGGCCCTTCACTGCGACGTCCTGGCCGTCGATGGTCACCTCGACACCCGAGGGGACGGTGACCGGAAGCTTTCCAATACGCGACATTGTGGTGGCCTCCCTTACCAGACGTAGGCGAGGACTTCCCCGCCCACTCCCTGCTTGGCCGCCTGGCGATCGGTGAGCAGGCCGGAGGACGTGGAGATGATCGCCACGCCGAGGCCGCCCAGGACCTTGGGCAGGTTGGTGGATTTCGCGTACACGCGCAGGCCGGGCTTCGACACGCGGCGCACACCGGCGAGGCTGCGCTCACGGGAAGGGCCGTACTTGAGGTCGACGACGAGGGTCTTGCCCACCTCGGCATCCTCGGTGCGGAAGTCGGCGATGTAGCCCTCACGCTTGAGGATCTCGGCGATGTTCGCCTTGATCTTCGAGTGGGGAAGCTTCACCTCGTCGTGGTACGCCGTGTTGGCGTTGCGCAGACGCGTCAAGAAGTCTGCGATGGGGTCGGTCATGGTCATGGCTGACCTGTTCACCTTTCTCGTTGCGGTTCCCATGCAACACCGGCAGTGGTGACGAATCACCGGTGCGCCGGCCGTGGGCCTACGACGAACTTGGTTTCATGCGGACCGGACGCGGATGCGACCGGCCCCTGACAGTAGTGACGGTGGGTGACCCTGCGGTCACCCACCGTTCACGTCACCAGGAGCTCTTGTGAACTCCGGGAAGCTCACCGCGGTGTGCCATCTCACGGAGGCAGACGCGGCAGAGACCGAACTTGCGGAACACCGCGTGGGGGCGCCCGCAACGCTGGCAGCGGGTGTAGGCGCGCACCGCGAACTTCGGCTTCTTGTTGGCCTTGTTGACCAGTGCCTTCTTAGCCATGGGCTCAGTTCTCCTTGAACGGGAAGCCGAGGTGCTTCAGCAGGGCACGGCCTTCTTCGTTGTTGGTGGCGGTCGTGACGACGGTGATGTCCATGCCGCGCGGGCGATCGATCTTGTCCACGTCGATCTCGTGGAACATCGACTGCTCGTTCAGGCCGAACGTGTAGTTGCCGTTGCCGTCGAACTGGTTGCCGTTGAGGCCACGGAAGTCCCGGATACGGGGCAGCGCGATGGAGACCAGGCGGTCCAGGAACTCCCACATGCGGTCGCCGCGCAGCGTGACGCGCGCACCGATCGGCATGCCCTCACGGAGCTTGAACTGCGCGATCGACTTGCGGGCCTTGCGGATCTCCGGCTTCTGGCCGGTGATCAGGGCCAGGTCGGCGACGGCGCCGTTGATCAGCTTCGCGTCGCGGGCGGCGTCACCGACACCCATGTTGACGACGACCTTCACGACGCCGGGGATCTGCATGACGTTCGCGTAGTCGAACTCCGCGTTCAGCGCGTCGCGGATCTCCTCGCGGTACCGGGTCTTCAGACGCGGTGCGGTCTTGTTCTCGGTGGTGGTCATGTCAGATGTCCTTCCCGTTCTTCCGGGAAATCCGAACGCGCTTGCCGGTTTCCTCGTCGGTCCGGTAGCCCACCCGGGTGGGGTTGCCGTCCGAGTCGATGACAGCGACGTTGGAAACGTGGATCGGGGCCTCCTGCGTCACGATGCCCCCGGAAGAGGCGCCGCGCTCGTTGGCCGAGACCGCCGTGTGCTTCTTGATCCGGTTCACGCCCTCGACGAGGACCCGGTTCTCCTTCGGGTAGGCCGCGATGACCTTGCCCTTGGCACCCTTGTCCTTGCCCGAGATGACGAGCACGGTGTCGCCCTTGTGCACCTTCATCACAGCACCTCCGGAGCGAGCGAGACGATCTTCATGAACCGCTTGTCGCGCAGCTCACGGCCGACGGGGCCGAAGATGCGGGTGCCGCGCGGGTCGTTGTCACCCTTGATGATGACGGCGGCGTTCTCGTCGAACTTGATGTACGAGCCGTCCGGCCGGCGGCGCTCCTTGGAGGTGCGCACGACGACAGCCTTGACGACGTCACCACGCTTGACGTTGCCACCGGGGATCGCGTCCTTCACGGTGGCGACGATGATGTCACCGATACCGGCGTAGCGACGGGACGAGCCACCGAGAACGCGGATGCAGAGAATCTCCTTGGCACCCGTGTTGTCGGCGACGCGCAGTCGCGACTCCTGCTGGATCACTTACTTCTCCTTGACCTGGCTGAATTCGACAGATCCGGGTGCGCGCACCCTTTTCTGTCTGCACGGCGGATTTCCGACCCGACGTGCACGGTCCGTACCCACGAAGGTGGGGCTGTCCCGGCGCTGCCTGAAGCAGGCCGCTCGAGACAACCCCACCATCGTACTGGGTCCCTTCGTCACCCCCGCGGCGGGGGGTGGAGGAGGCCTTACTTGGCCTTCTCGAGCACCTCGACCAGACGCCACCGCTTGGTCGCGGACAGCGGACGGGTCTCCATCAGCTGCACGCGGTCGCCGATGCCGGCCACGCCGTTCTCGTCGTGCGCCTTCACCTTGGTGGTACGGCGGATGATCTTGCCGTACAGCGGGTGCTTCACCCGGTCCTCGAGCTCGACCACGATCGTCTTCTCCATCTTGTCGGAGACGACGTAGCCGATGCGGACCTTGCGGCTGGCGCGCTCTTCCTTCTGGGTCACTGCCTTTTCCTCACTCATGCCGCGTCACCCGCATCCGGGCCGGAGGCCAGGCCGAGCTCGCGCTCACGCAGCACCGTGTAGATGCGAGCGATCTCGTTGCGCACGACGCGCAGCCGACGGTTGTTGTCCAGCTGGCCGGTGGCCATCTGGAAACGAAGGTTGAACAGCTCTTCCTTCGCTTCGCGGAGCTTGGTGACCAGCTCTTCCTCGGTCAGCTCGCGGAGCTCTGTGGCGGGGGTTCCGGTAGCCATCAGAACTGCTCCTCCCTCGTCACGATCCTGCACTTGCACGGGAGCTTGTGCATCGCGCGCCGAAGGGCCTCGCGGGCAATCTCCTCGTTCGGGTAGCTCATCTCGAACATCACCCGTCCGGGCTTGACGTTCGCGACCCACCACTCGGGCGAGCCCTTACCGGAACCCATGCGGGTCTCGGCCGGCTTCTTGGTGAGGGGGCGATCCGGGAAGATGTTGATCCAGATCTTGCCGCCACGCTTGATGTGCCGGGTCATGGCGATACGAGCGGACTCGATCTGCCGGTTGGTGATGTAGGCCGGCTCGAGAGCCTGGATGCCGTAGTCACCGAAGGTCACCTGGGTCCCACCCTTGGCGGCACCCGAGCGGCTCGGGTGGTGCTGCTTGCGGTGCTTGACCCGCCGTGGGATCAACATGCGTCAGCCCTCCTGATTCTCGGTCGGAGCGGGTGCATCGGCGGAGGCGGCGCGGCCGGCGTCGGTGCTCGTCGCGGTGGTGCCCGAGGCACCGGAGCGACGGGGACGGCTCGGACGCTCGCGACGGGGGCGGTCGGCCGGGGCGGCGGCCGCAGCGGCCAGCTCACGACGGCCACCGACGATGTCGCCCTTGTAGATCCAGACCTTCACGCCGATGCGGCCGAAGGTGGTCTTCGCCTCGTACAGGCCGTAGTCGATGTCCGCGCGCAGCGTGTGCAGCGGGACCCGGCCCTCGCGGTAGAACTCCGAGCGGGACATCTCGGCGCCGCCGAGGCGGCCCGAGCACTGCACCCGGATGCCCTTGACGTTGGGCTGGCGCATGGCCGACTGGATGGCCTTGCGCATGGCGCGACGGAACGCGACGCGGTTCGAGAGCTGCTCGGCGACGCCCTGCGCCACCAGCTGAGCCTCGGACTCGGCGTTCTTGACCTCGAGGATGTTCAGCTGAACCTGCTTGCCGGTCAGCTTCTCGAGCTCGGCGCGGATGCGATCGGCCTCGGCGCCGCGACGGCCGATGACGATGCCCGGACGCGCGGTGTGGATGTCCACACGCACACGGTCGCGGGTGCGCTCGATCTCGACCTTGGCGATGCCGGCACGCTCGAGGCCGGTGGCCAGGAACTTGCGGATCGCGACGTCTTCCTTCACGTACTCCGCGTACTGCTTGTCGGCGTACCAGCGCGACTTCCAGTCGGTGGTGATGCCCAGACGGAAGCCGTGCGGGTTGATCTTCTGGCCCACTACTGAGCTCCCTTCCGGCGGTTACGGTTTCCAGCAGACGCAGGCGCCTTGCTCTCGACGATCACGGTGATGTGGCTCGTCCGCTTGCGGATGCGGAATGCACGGCCCTGGGCGCGCGGCTGGAACCGCTTGAGGGTCGCGCCCTCGTCGACGTACGCCGTCGCGACGACAAGCGTGCTCGGGTCGAGGTCGAGGTTGTTCTGCGCGTTCGCGGCGGCGCTCGCGATCACCTTGGCGACCGGCTCGGCCGCGGCCTGCGGTGCGAACTTCAGGATCGACAGAGCCTCGTCCACGGACTTGCCCCGGACGATGTCGACGACGCGGCGCGCCTTCATCGGGGTCACGCGCACGTGGCGCGCAACAGCCCGAGCGCTGTTTGCGGGTGTTTCGGTGCTCAGCTGTGCCGAGCTCTTCGCGTTGCTCATCGGCGCTTGCTCTTCCGGTCGTCCTTGATGTGGCCCTTGAACGTACGGGTCGGCGCGAACTCGCCGAGCTTGTGGCCGACCATCGACTCCGAGACGAACACCGGCACGTGCTTGCGACCGTCGTGGACGGCGAACGTGTGACCGATGAAGTCGGGCAGAATGGTGGAACGGCGCGACCAGGTCTTGATGACCTGCTTGGTGCCCTTTTCGTTCTGCGTATCGACCTTCGCCAGGAGGTGGTCGTCGACGAACGGGCCCTTCTTGAGGCTGCGTGGCATTCTCTAACTCCCTCCTTGACTAGCGCTTCTTGCCGGTACGGCGACGACGGACGATGAGCTTGTCGGACGCCTTGTTCTTGCGGGTGCGGCCCTCGGGCTTGCCCCACGGGCTGACCGGGTGGCGACCACCCGAGGTCTTGCCCTCACCACCGCCGTGCGGGTGGTCGACCGGGTTCATGACCACACCACGGACGGTCGGGCGCTTGCCCTTCCAGCGCATGCGGCCGGCCTTGCCCCAGTTGATGTTCGACTGCTCGGCGTTGCCGACCTCGCCGACGGTGGCGCGGCAGCGCACGTCGACGCGACGGATCTCACCGGAGGGCATACGCAGGGTGGCGTAGGTGCCTTCCTTACCGAGCAGCTGGATGCTGGCGCCGGCGGAGCGGGCCATCTTGGCGCCGCCGCCCGGACGCAGTTCCACCGCGTGGATGGTGGTACCGGTCGGGATGTTGCGCAGCGGCAGGTTGTTGCCGGGCTTGATGTCGGCCTGCGGGCCGGACTCGACCGGGGCGCCCTGCACCAGGCCCTTGGGGGCGATGATGTAGCGCTTCTCGCCGTCCACGTAGTGCAGCAGCGCGATGCGGGCGGTGCGGTTGGGGTCGTACTCGATGTGAGCGACCTTGGCCGGGATGCCGTCCTTGTCGTTGCGGCGGAAGTCGATCAGGCGGTAGGCACGCTTGTGTCCGCCACCCTTGTGACGGGTGGTGATGCGGCCGTGCGCGTTGCGACCACCGCGGCCGTGCAGCGGGCGAACCAGCGACTTCTCGGGCGTCGAGCGGGTGATCTCGGCGAAGTCCGAGACACTCGCGCCGCGCCGACCCGGGGTTGTCGGCTTGTACTTACGAATTGCCATGAGTCTTCTCGTCCTCTATCTCTCGAGACCCGGCCGCCTACGCGACCGGCCCTCCGAAGATCTCGATGGGCTTGCTGTCGGCCGACAGGGTCACGAGCGCGCGCTTGGTGTCCTTGCGCTTGCCGTAACCGAACCGGGTCCGCTTGCGCTTGCCCTGACGGTTGGCGGTGTTGACGCTGGTCACCTTGACGCCGAAGACCTTCTCGACGGCAATCTTGATCTGCGTCTTGTTCGAGTCCGGGTGCACCAGGAAGGTGTAGGTGCCTTCCTCCATCAGCCCGTAGGACTTCTCGGAGATGACCGGAGCCAGCAGGATGTCGCGCGGATCCGCGATCGTGCTCACTTGCTCTCCTCCTTCTCTGCCTGGGCGGACTCGGCCGGCCCGTGGATGAACGTGTCGAGCGCCTCGACGCTGAACACGACGTCGTCGCTGTAGAGCACGTCGTAGGTGTTCAGCTGGTCCGGAGCGATCGCGTGCACGTTCTGCAGGTTCTGCACGCTCTTCCACGCCGCGAGATCCTCACGGCCGACGACGAGGAGCAGGTTCCTGCGATCGGTCAGCTCCGCGAGGAAGGTGCGCGCGCCCTTGGTCGACGGCGTCTGTCCGGCCACGAGCTCGGTGATCACGTGGATGCGCTCGTTGCGGGCCCGGTCGGAGAGGGCACCGCGGAGGGCGGCGGCCTTCATCTTCTTGGGGGTGCGCTGGCTGTAGTCGCGCGGCTGCGGGCCGTGCACGGTGCCACCGCCGGCGAACTGCGGCGCGCGGGTCGAACCCTGGCGGGCGCGGCCGGTGCCCTTCTGGCGGTACGGCTTCCGGCCACCGCCGCGGACCTCGCCGCGGGTCTTGGTGGCGTGCGTGCCCTGGCGAGCCGCGGCGAGCTGCGCGACAACCACCTGGTGGAGCAGCGCGATGTTCGCGGGGGCGTCGAAGATCTCGGCGGGGAGATCGACGGTGCCGTTGGTCTGGCCGCCGGGGGCCTTGACGTCGAGCGTCAGCTTGGTTGCGGTCTCGGTGCTGGTCATGCCCGTGCACCACCCTTCACTGCGGTCTTGACGATCACGACGCCGCCCTTGCGGCCCGGGATCGCACCCTTGATCAGCAGCAGGCCGTTCTCGGCGTCCACCTTGTGGACCGAGAGGTTCTGCGTCGTGATGCGGTCGCTACCCATGCGCCCGGACATGCGGGTTCCCTTGAACACGCGGCCCGGGGTGGCGCAGCCACCGATGGAGCCCGGGCGACGGTGCACAGCCTGCGCACCGTGCGAGGCGCCCTGGCCGGCGAAGCCGTGGCGCTTCATGGTGCCGGCGAAGCCCTTGCCCTTGGAGGTGCCGGTGACGTCGACGAATGCGCCGTCCTCGAAGACCTCGGCGGTCAGTTCCTGGCCGATCTCGAAGCCCTCGGTGTCGTCGACGCGAAGCTCGACGATGTGGCGGCGAGGGGTGACACCCGCCTTGGCGAACTGGCCGGCGACCGGCTTGGTGACCTTGCGCGGGTCGATCGCACCGTAGGCGAGCTGCACGGCGCTGTAGCCGTCGCGCTCCTCGGTGCGGATCTGGGTGACCACGTTCGGTCCGGCCTTGACGACGGTGACCGGAACGACCCGGTTGTTCTCGTCGAAGACCTGGGTCATGCCGAGCTTGGTGCCCAGGATTCCCTTGATCTGGTTAGTCATGTGTTGTCTCCGCTGCGTCTTCTACAAGCTCGCTGGTCTCGAAAGTCACTGAATGTTGACGTCGACGCTCGCCGGGAGGTCGATGCGCATGAGCGCGTCGACGGTCTTGGGCGTCGGGTCGAGGATGTCGATCAGCCGCTTGTGAGTCCGCATCTCGAAGTGCTCGCGCGAGTCCTTGTACTTGTGCGGCGAGCGGATGACGCAGTACACGTTCTTTTCGGTGGGCAACGGCACCGGGCCGACCACGCGGGCGCCCGTGCGGGTCACCGTCTCGACGATCTTGCGCGCAGATGCGTCGATCGCCTCATGGTCATAGGCCTTGAGCCTGATGCGGATCTTTTGTCCCGCCACGCTTAGTGTCCTTTTCTTGCCGCGTTTCGTAGTACCCGAACGAGTCGGGAACCACCTCGTCTGCACAGTTCCACCCGAACGGCGACGGCGAACAGCACTCTTCACACTTCGTGACCGGGCGCACCCGATCCGCATGCCGCTGTTCATCTGTCATTGTTCTCCGGCACACGCGGTCGGGCGTGTCGCCCTACTGCTCGCTCCGCGGCGTCGAACCAACGCTCGACACCACGGATCGACCTGCCGGATGCACCCGTACGGGTGCAGGGAGGTACTGCTTCCGTCTTGCATGTGGCCGCGACCAGGCCGTCAGGCTCGATCCGCGACTGTCACTCGATCTCGTTCCGAGCCGCGGAAAACCGTGACCCGGTCAAGGCAACCCGACCAGTATGCAGGACCCGGTCGGCATTCTCAACTTCGCCCCGGCCGCGCGACCGTCACCACCCTCCGGTCGACAGCGTCGCGGGCGTCCGCACGGGCGCCGCCGCCCCGAGCGTGTTGGTCGGATCGGGACCCGGTCCCGGCGCCGTCGGCGTGGCCACCGGCAGCTCGCGCGGCGCCGGCGCCACGGGCGGCACGTCGCGCCACACCGGCAACGCCTCCTGCAGGGCCAGCCCCACCGAGATCAACGCGGCCTCCTGCCAGGGCAGCGCGCCCAGCTGGACACCGAACGGCAGCCCGGTCACCGCCGAGCGGCCGACCGGGAACGAAACGGCAGGGGCGCCGGTGTAATTGGCCCACTGGACGTCGCCGGCCACCCCGGACAGCACGCTCAGGCCCGCGAACGCGTCGCGGGGACAGCCGTCGTCGAGCGCGCCCGGCAACGCGATCACGTCGAGATCGTGGTCCCGGAACATGGCGTTGTACTGGTGCTGGTAGCGCAGCCGGTCGCGCTCGAGCCCGAAGTAGTCGGCCACCGGCAGCGCGAGCGACGCCACCGCCGCGCTCACGAGCGGTGCGAGATCGATGCGATAGTCGCCGAGCCGGTCCACGAACTGCCGGTGGTAGGCCCCCATCTCCGCCGTGTCGCCGGCCAGGAGCGAATCCGGTGGGTGCGGCATCGACACCGGTACGGTTTCGGCGCCCAGCGCACGCGCCGTCGCGAGGAACTCGTCGAACAGGCGCCGCAGCTCCGGGGCAAGCCGGTCGGTCGCCCCGTGCGGCACGCCGATACGGACGCCCGCGAGCGGCGCGGTCCCGGCGGGCGGCACCAGCGGATAGCCGCCCTCGGGCACGCCCGGACCGGCGGCCGTCACCGGATCGTCCGCCTCCGCGCCGGCGAGGACACCCAGCAGCAGCGAGGCGTCCGCGAGACTGTGCCCGATGGGGCCGGGGTGGTCCCGGGTCCAGGTGAGCGGGATCATCCCGTGCGAGGTGATCCGCCCGTACGTGGGCTTGATCGCCGAGACGCCGCACGAGCTGGCCGGCAGCCGCAGCGAGCCGCCGGTGTCGCTGCCGACCGACAGGGGGACGAACCGGGCCGCCACCGCGGCGGCGCTGCCGCCCGACGAGCCGCCCGGGGAGTACTGCGGGTTCCACGGGTTGGCCACCTGCGGGGTGACCACGCCGATCGCGAACTCGTCGGTGTGCACGTGACCGAGCAGGACCGCCCCGGCCTCCTGCAGCCGGCGCCACACCCCCGAATCCCCGGCGGCCACGTTGTCCCGCAGCACGTTGCTCGACGCGGTGAGCGGGAGCCCGCCCACCGCGAAGAGGTCCTTGAGCGCGATCGGCAGCCCGCACACGGGCGAGACGGGCTCGCCCGACGCCCGGGCGGCGCTGAGCCGGGTCGCCGCCGCGTCGGCGGCGGCATAGGCGAGGTCTGGATAGAGGTGGATCCATGCGCCGACGCCGCCGTCGTGGTCCCGGCTACGGCGCAGGCAGGCATCGAGGAGTTCGCGCGGGTGCAACTGCCCGGACTGCAGCAGGCTCGCCGCTTCGACCGCGCTCAGCAGGGCCGGATCGATGACCGGGACGGTCCCCGGATCGGGCAGCCGGGCCGCCGGCCGGGCGCCCGCGCGCGCAGGGTGCATCAGGCCGAGCCCGACGAGGCCACCGGCCATGGTTCCGAGAAAACGACGTCGTGACGTTTCGAAACTCACCGGTCCGACCATAACGGCGGGTAGCGGAGGCCGCAGCGCACGCGCATCCCGCGCCCCTCCCCCACGGCGCACGACCGGTGCGGAATAATCCGTCGAACGGAAGCGACCCGCGCCCCGGAACGCGGGACTGAAGGAGCGCCGAATGACATCCTCTGCCCAGTCCCGGTCGCCCGGGTCCCGGCCGCTGCGCCGCAGGCCCCAGCTGTCCGACGACGTGGCGGTGCACGTCCGCAATCTCATCATGTCGGGTGGGGTCCGGCCCGGCGACTTCATCCGGCTGGACGAGACCGCGGCCGAGCTCGGCGTGAGCGTCACCCCGGTGCGTGAGGCCTTGCTCACACTGCGCGGCGAGGGACTCGTGGAGCTCGTCCCGCACCGCGGCTATGTCGTGGCCCCGTTGAGCCGGGGCGACATCGACGACCTGTTCTGGCTGCAGGGGCAGATCGCGGAGGAGCTGGCGCGACGGGCGGCCGCGGTGATCACCCCGGACACCGTGGCCGAGCTGGCCGACCTCAACGAACGCCTGGCCGAAGCGGTGCGCAGCGGGGACGGGGCGCGGATCGAGGACCTCGAGTTCGCCTTCCACCGCACACTCAACCGCGCGACCGGCGCGCGCAAGCTGTCCTGGTTCCTGCTCAACGCCACGCGCTACACGCCGGTGCACTTCTACTCGTCCGACCCCGACTGGGGTGCCGCGGCGGTGGCGTCGCACAAGCGCCTCGTGGACGCCCTGCGCCGCGGCGACGGCGATTCCGCAGGCCGGGAGACCCGCCGGCACTTCACCGACGGGGCCGGCCGGCTGGTCCGGCACCTCGACGAGATCGGCGTCTGGAGCTGACGGACGCACGGCCCGGCGCTCGCGGAAGACCGGGGCCGCAGGCACCGGCCGGTAACATCGCGGCGTGACGGCGGGATCTACTCGTCGACGGGTCCGCAAGCGGCCGACCGAGAGTTCCACGGCGGAGAGTGATGCTGAGATACCACGACGAAGCGGTCCTCGTCGACGACCTGCACAAGTCGTTCGGGGACGTCCATGCCCTCAAGGGCATCACGTTCTCCGCCCCACGAGGCTCGGTCCTCGGCATTCTCGGGCCCAACGGCGCCGGCAAGACGACGACGGTGAAGATCCTGTCCACACTGCTGCGCCCGACCGGCGGGCGCGCGGTGATCGCCGGGCACGACGTGGTCGGCGACCCCGCCGCCGTGCGCCGCTCGATCATGATGACCGGCCAGTACGCCGCCCTCGACGAGACGCTGTCGGGCCGGGAGAACCTGATCCTGTTCGGCCGTCTGATGGGCCTCGACCGCGCGGCCGCGCGCCAGCGCGCCGACGAGCTGCTCCGCGAATTCGATCTGGTGGACGCCGGTAAGCGGGCGGTGCGGCACTACTCCGGCGGCATGCGCCGGCGCGTCGACATCGCATGCGGGCTCGTCGTGCGCCCCGAGGTCGTCTTCCTCGACGAGCCGACCACCGGCCTCGATCCGCGCAGCCGGCAGGGCGTCTGGTCCCTGGTGGGTGCGCTCAAGAAGCAGGGCATCACGGTGCTGCTGACGACGCAGTACCTCGAGGAGGCCGACCTGCTCAGCGACAACATCATCGTCATCGACCGGGGCACCGTGGTGGCGGAGGGGACGGCCAACGAGCTCAAGGCCTCCACGGGAGGCAGCTACTGCGAGATCGTCCCGGTCGACCCGAACGCGCTGCCGTGGGTGGTGCACGCCCTCGGCAACCTCGTCCCGCCCGACGTGCGCGCCGAGCTGGCCACCGCGGGCAGCAACGACCGCGTCTCGATTCCAGCGCCGCACGGCCCGGCGACGCTCGCCGAGGCGCTGCGCCGGCTCGCCCCCACCCGGATCGAGCTGGCCGACATCGGCCTGCGCCGGCCCTCCCTCGACGATGTGTTCCTCAGCCTGACCGGGCACTCGGCCGGCGCCGACACGACGTCCGCGACGACGGGAGAGCCCGCGTGACCGTCCACACGAAGAGCATCAGCGCCCAGCGGGTGCGGCACGACGCGAACATCTCGCTGCCGGAGAAGCGGGTGGGCTCGCACCGCCGGGCCGACCCGACGGTGCTCAACCAGTGGAGCGCGCTCACGATGCGCACGGTCCGCACCATGGCGCGGTACGGCGAACTCGTCGTCGCGGCGATCACCCCGGTGGTGTTCGGCCTGGGCTTCTACCTGCCGCTGAAGTTCGTGATGTCGTTGCAGGGCATCGACTACGCGCAGTACCTGATGCCGATCATCGTCCTGCAGGCGATGGCGTTCACGGCCATCTCCGCGGCGCAGCTGTCCTCGGGTGAGGCGATGACGGGACTGACGACGCGGTTGCAGACCATGCCCGTGTTCAGCGCGGTCCCGCTGATCTCACGGATGTCGAGCGCGATGCTGCGGTCCGTCGTGTCCCTGGCGGGGGCGCTCCTGTTCGGCTACGCCATCGGCTTCCGGTTCTCGGCGGGATTCGCACAGGCGGTCCTGTTCTGCGTCACCGCCCTGGCCATCAGCCTCGTCCTGTCGCTGGGCGCCGACGCGATCGGCACGCTGTCGAAGAGTCCCGAGGCCACCGCGCAGGCCCTGACGCTGCCGCAGCTGATTCTCGGCATGCTCTCGTGCGGCTTCGTCCCGGAGGAGGGCTTCCCCGAGTGGATCCGGCCGTTCGTGCGCAACCAGCCGATCTCGCAGTTCTCGTTCGCCATGCAGGACATGGCCGAGGGCGGCGTCACGTGGTCGGTCCTGTTCCCCACCGTGGCCTGGTGCGCGGGTCTCGCGCTGGTGTTCGCCCCGCTCGCCGTGTGGGCCAGCACGAGGCGGGGGTGAGCGGCAGATGAACGGACCTCCCGACATCCGTCCCGTCGACGCCAACGGCGCCGCCTTCACCTTCCCGCCGCCCGAGCACGCTCGTCCGGAGCGATCGTGGGGCGCCCTGTGGGAGCACAGCCGCATCCAGTGCCAGCGGCTCCTGCTGCGCTGGGCGCGCGATCCCGCGACGATGATCCAGGCGCTGGTCTACCCGGCGCTCACCCTGCTCATGTTCCGGGTCGTCCTGGGTAACACGGTCACCGCCGCCACCGGACAGCCCGCGATCTACGGCACGGTCCCCATGATCATCCTGGTCGGTGCCATGTTCGGGTCGGTGGTCAGCGCCGTCGGCCTGCGCACGGAGCGGCAGAGCGGCCTGCTCGGCCGCTTCTACACCCTGCCGATCCACCGGGCGGCCGGGCTGCTGGGCCGCATGCTCGCCGAGGCCGTCCGTGTGCTCGCCACGACCCTCATCATCCTGGCGGCCGGCGTCGGCCTGGGCTTCCGCTTCACCCAGGGTCTCGCCGCCGGACTCGCGATCCTCGTCATCCCCGTTCTCTTCGGCATCGGGTTCGCCCTGATGGTGACGGTCCTGGCCACCATGTCGAGCAAGCTGCCCCTCGTGGAACTGGTGTCGATCGCGTGCACCCTGCTGATGTTCTTCAACTCCGGGTTCGTGCCGGTCATGGCCTATCCGAGGTGGCTGCAGCCGGTCGTGGAGAACCAGCCCATGTCGTGTGCGATCGACACGATGAAGGCCCTGGCGATGGGCGGTCCGCTCGCGGAACCGCTGATCAAGACGCTGATGTGGTCGGCCCTCATGATCGCGGTCTTCACGATTCCGGCGATCCGGGGCTACCGGCGCGCAGCCGAGGAGGGCTGACCTCGGCGACCCCGAACGGCCGTCCCCGGCTGTTATCCTGTCCGCCGACCCGCGGCCGCACAACGGCTGCTGCAGCCACGGCACTGTCACCGCAGTGCGGCCCCTCGGAGGAAAGCCGATGAAGTATGCCCGCCGGATCACCGTCGCGGTGATGGCCGCCGCCCTGACCGCCGCCGGGCCGGCGCTGCCCACGGCCGCCGCGGACACCACCGACGCCGCCTCGTTGCCGGTGCTGCTCGAATCGATGGGGCCGAGCCCCGCGGGGGCGAACAACCTCGACTGCGTGCCCTCCCCCGAACATCCCCGGCCGGTGGTTCTCGTGCACGGAACGAGAATGGACATGACCAGCTCGTGGGCCGTGGCGGCCCCGCAGCTCGCCGACCTCGGCTACTGCGTCTACGCCCTGAACTACGGGGGCATCCGCTCGCTCGTCGACCCCGGCCTCATGATCTGGGGCGTCGGGAGCATCGAGGAATCCGCAAAGCAGCTCGGCGAGTTCGTCGATGCGGTGCGCGCTCACACCGGGGCCGATCGGGTCGATCTCGTGGGCCACTCGCAGGGTGGACCGGTCTCCCGTCAGTACCTGCGGTTCGAGGGCGGCGCGGACCCGGCGGACCCGGCCCGCAACGAGGTCGACAAGCTGGTGATGCTGGGGGCGACCAACCACGGCACCACCTTCAACGGGATGCAGCAGCTGTATTCCCTGTTCGCCCGCCTGGGGCTGGGCAACCAGGAATGGGCCACCGAGCGCGTCGCGCAGATGGTGTTCGGTATCGCCGGTCGTCAGCAGCTGATCGGATCGCGCGTGCTGGCCCGGCTCAACTCCGGAACCGAGACCCTGCCGGGGATCGACTACACGTCGATCGCCACCCGTCAGGACACGGTGGCCACGCCCCCGGAGAATGCGTTCCTGCAACCGGGCGCGGACAGCGCAGTGCACAACGTGTGGGTCGAGGACGTGTGCCCGACCAGCCCGGCCGATCACCTCGCCCTCCTGGAACTTCCGGAGTCGCTGCACCTGGTGAAGTCGGCTCTCGATCCGCACTACGCCGAGACCGTGCCCGCGCCCTGCACGGCGCCGCCCGCCGGCTGACACCCGTAGATCCCCGGCATGCGAACGGCCCCTCCCGGCGGGAGGGGCCGTTCGCATGCTCACCGCGCCGGGTGTCAGACCCCGAGGGCCCGCTGCAGCACGGGCCACGAGTCCTTCAGGTCGTCCTGCCAGTAGCCCCACGAGTGGGTTCCGGTCTCGCGGAAGTTGTAGGTGGCGGGGATGCCGAGCGTATCGAGCCGGTTCTTCAGGTTGTGGGTGCAGTAGTTGGTGGCGGCCTCGATGACGCCACCGACGACGATCTGGTTCGCCAGGACACCGGCGTCCCCGTCGATCTCCGGTCCGGTCAGCGTGTCGTACGGACCGGGCAGACCGCTGCCGTTGGAGATGTACATCTCGAGCCCGCGCAGCTTCTCGGCGTTGACGTAGGGATCTTTCTCCGCCCACGTCGGGTCGTTCGTCGGTCCCCACATGTTCTCGGTGTCGCCGCTGCCCCACGTCTCGACCGTGGTCTTGACGAACTGCTGGCCGATCGGATCGGAGGTCTGCGCGCAGCCGCTGTAGGCGGCGACACCCCGGTACAGTCCCGGCGCGGCGAGAGGCAGCTGGAACACCGAGGTGCCCGAGGTGGAGATGCCCGCGATCGCGTTGACGCCGGTGGTGCCGAGCGCACCGTCGACCAGCGGCGGGATCTCCTTGGTCAGGAAGGTCTCCCACTTGTTCACGCCGAGCTTGGGATCGGGGTTCTTCCAGTCGGTGTAGTAGCTGAACATGCCGCCGACGGGCGAGACGACGTTGACGTGCTTGTCCTTGAAGAACTCGATCGCATCGGTGCGACCCCGCCAGGTGGCCATGTCCTCGCCGCCGCCGGCACCGTTGAGCAGGTACAGCGTCGGCGCGGGCTTGCTGGTGTCGGCCGGGCGCCACACGTCCAGCAGGATCTCCTCGTCCATGGACGCCGAGTAGACCCAGACGAGCAGCTGCTGCTCTCCGTAGTTCTCGATCCTGGTGATGTACGACCCGTTCTCGGACGTGACGGCCGTGATGGGCTGCAGGGTGTCGGCCACCGGGTCGGCCGAGGCGAACGAGGCGCCCGTGAACAGCGGCAGCGCGAGTACCGCCGCCGAGATCGCGGCTGTTCCCAGCCTCCGAGCGCGGCTCCGCGACTCGACAACACTCATTCCGTCAACCTCCTCAGGCCCGGCGGGCGGGCGTCCCCAAGCCCCGGCGAACCGGGGTGCGCCCTGCGGCGCAGCATGTACTGAATCGACAGCACGGGCGTGAACGTTACCTTGCGTACCGGCCGTCAGAAACCTCACCGTTCACATCCGTCACATCGATCGCGTCACGATCCAACGCCGGCACGATCACGTCGAGGGCGGGGGGATCCATCATCGCGCCGTGCGCTCCGGGCACGAACCGATTCCGGACCCGCCCGGACACATACGGGGCCCACAGGCCCGCCGCATCCGCCTCCGTCGGGTGCTCGTCCCGCGCGCTGAAGAAGTCGACGTCGCCGGCGAAGAGCCCCGGTTCGTGCCGGTTGATCAGCTCCGGGGAGAGCACCGCCGCGGCGAAGATGCGCTGCACCCGCGGCGCGTCGAGTTCGATCAGCTCCCGGGGCACCGCGGCGGCCACAGCGTTCGCCGCCTCCGCCGGCAAACCGTCGCGCAGCGCGTCCGGATCCGCGTCCACTCCGAGACTGCGGAGGTTCTCGGCGAACTCGGCGCCGAAGCGGTCCGTGTCGATCCGCGGGATGCAGTCGAGCATCGCGAGGTGCTCGACCCGGGCGCCGCGGGCCTGCAACTCCACCGCCACCGCGTGGGCGAGCACCCCACCGAGCGACCAGCCGGCCAACCGGTACGGCCCCTCGGGACGGACCCGCGCGATCTCGTCGGCGTATCGCTGCGCGAGCGCCTCGATCGACGCCGGGACGAATCCCGGGTCCGTGAGCGCCGGCGTCTGCAGCCCGAAGACCGGCCGGCCGGGAGCGAGCCGCGCCGCCAGGGGCGCATAGGGCCAGGCCAGGCCGATCATCGGATGGATACAGAACAGCGGGGTCACGTCGGGCTCGCCGGCGCGCAGCGGCAGGACCACGGCGAGCGCCGCGTCCCCGCCGGCGTCGTCGCCGCCGATCCGTGAGGCGAACGACTCCACCGTCGGCGCCGCGAGCAACCAGGGCACCCGCACCTCCACCTCGAGCGCGTCCCGCAGGCGCGCGACGACCTGCGTCGCCACCAGGGAGTTGCCACCGAGTTCGAAGAAGTCGTCGTCGAGCCCGACCCGGTCGAGGCCGAGCACCTCGGCGAACATGTTCGCGACGGCCCGCTGCGCATCGGTCTCCGGGGCGCGGTACGGCCGCGTGGCCGTGTCCGGTTCCGGCAGCGCATCACGGTCGAGCTTGCCCACCGGCGTGAGCGGGACCTCGTCGAGGGCGACGATCGCCGACGGCACCATGTGTCCCGGCAGCGCCCTCGCCGCCGAGGCCAGCAACGCGGCGGTGTCGAGGGTCGCCGACGGCCGCGCCGTCACGTACGAGACCAACCGCACGACGCCCGCCTCGGAGGTCCGTCCGACGGTGACGGCGAAGTCGACCGCCGGATCACGGCGGAGCACGGCGTCGATCTCCCCGAGTTCGATCCGGAAGCCGCGGACCTTCACCTGGAAGTCCGACCGGCCCACGTACTCGATCTTGCCCGCCCCGGTCCATCGCACGACGTCGCCGGTGCGGTAGAGGCGGCTGCCGGTGCCGTACGGATCGGCGACGAACCGGGACGCGGTCAGCGCCGGCCGGGCGTGGTACCCCCGTGCCAGCTGGACGCCGGACAGATACAGCTCGCCGGCCACCCCGACCGGCACGGGCCGGAGCCGGTCGTCGAGGACGAGCGAGCGCGTGCCCCGGAGCGGCCCGCCGATCGTGAGCGGCCCGCCGGGGGTCAGCGGATCGCTGATGTTGGTCATGACGGTGGTCTCGGTGGGCCCGTACCCGTTGTGGAACGCCCGGCCCGGCGCCCATCGCGCGACGAGCTCCGGTGGGCACGCCTCGCCGCCGACCACGACGGTCCGCAGGTCGTCGAGGCCCGCGGGATCGACCGACGCCAGTGCCGCGGGCGTCACGAACGCGTGGGTGACGCGTTCGTGACGCAGCAGTTCCGCCAGGTCCGCGCCGCCGTAGACGGTGGGCGGTGCGATCACCAGCGTGGCCCCGGGCGCGACCGCGAGCAGCAGTTCGAGCACCGAGGCGTCGAAGCTCGGCGACGCGAAGTGCAGCGCCCGGGTGGCCGGTCCGAGGCCGTAACGCTCGCGCTGTTCGGCAGCGAAGTTGGCCAGGCCGGTGTGGGTGACGACCACGCCCTTCGGCAGCCCGGTGGAGCCGGAGGTGTAGATGACGTAGGCGGGGTTGTCCACATGCAGCGGACGCGCCCGGTCACGGTCCGTCACCGGCGCGGGCGACAGCACGGCGAGTTCGGACTCGACCTCCTCGTCGTCGAGCACCACCCACGGGATCGTGTCGGGCAGGCCGGTGCGTTCGGCGGCGACGGTCACTCCCGCCCGCGCCCCCGAGTCGGTGACCATGTGCACGACCCGGTCGACCGGGTAGCCGGGATCGACCGGCACGTACGCGGCACCGGTCTTCGCGACCGCCCACACCGAGATCACGGACTCGAAGGACCGGGTCAGTCCCACGGCCACGACGTCCTCGGGCCCGACGCCGCGGGCGATGAGCAGACGCGCGAGCCGCGACGAGCGGGCATCGAGGTCGGCGTAGGTCAGCTCGCGACCCCGGTACGACAGTGCGGTGGACTGCGGGTCGCGGGCGGCGGCCGCGGCCAGCAGGTCGGCCAGCGGCACGGCCGGTTCCGCCGGGCGTCCGGTCCGTCGGACGAGATCGTCGCGCTCGGCGTCGCCCAGGATCTCGAGCTGCCCGGTCGTGCCGGCCGTCCCGGCGACGAGGCCGCCGAGCACCCGGAGGTAGCGCTGCGCGAGGTTCTGCACGGCGGAGGCCGTGAAGGCGTCCCGGCGGTACTTGAACCCGAAGGCCAGCGACTCCTCGGCCGTGGCCACCACCGTGAGCGGATAGTGGGTGGCGTCCCGGGTGTTCACGCCGGCGACGGTCATGCCGTCGATCGAGCTGGCCTGCTCGAGGCCGCTCCGGTCGATCGGATAGGACTCGTACACGAGCAGGGTGTCGAACAACGCGCCGGTCCCCGCGAGCTGCTGGATCTCTGCCAGCCCGATGTGGTGGTGGTCGAGCAGGTCGGCCTGCTCGGCCTGCAGGGCACGCAGCGCCGCGTCGACCGCCATGTCCGGGTCGAGGCGGACGCGCACCGGAATCGTGTTGATGAACAACCCGACCATCGACTCGACACCCTCGAGCCCGCCGGGCCGGCCGGAGACGGTGGTTCCGAACACCACGTCGTCGCGGCCGGTGGAGCGGGCCACCAGCACGGCCCACGCCGCTTGGAGAACGGTGTTGACGGTGACGCCGAGCCGGCTCGCGTACTCGGTCAGCGCGGCGGTGGTGTCGGCGTCGATCGCGACGCGGTGCTCCGCGCCGCCCACGGCTCCCGCCTCGCCGTCACCGAGCACCTCGGCGAGCATGGCCGGCTCCTCGAGGCCGGCCAGCGCGTCCGCCCAGGCCCGGCGGGACCGGTCGTGGTCGCGCGCGGCCAACCACTCCAGGTAGGTGCGATACGCGGGCACCCGCGGCAGGATCGTCGCATCGGCGTCGGTCGCGTAGAGGGTGAGCAGGTCCTTCAGCAGCAGCGGCATCGACCACCCGTCGAGCAGGATGTGGTGGCTGCTGACGGCCAGCGTCCACGCGTCCGGGGCGGTGCGCACGACGAGGAAGCGGATCAGTGGCGGGGCGGCCATGTCGAACGGGACGTCCTGGTCCGCCCGCACCATCGCCTCCAGGTCGGAGCCGTCCGCGCCGACGGCGTCGACCTCGCGCCACGGCAGGGAGACGTCGTCGAGCACCAGCTGCACCGGCTCGCCGGACTCGCCGGCGACGAACGCCGTGCGCAGGTTGGGATGCCGCTCGAGCAGTGCCTCCGCCGCCCGGCGCAACCGGGCCACGTCGACCCGGCCCGCGAGGTGGAGCAGCACCTGGGTGGTGTAGACGTCGGGCCAGCCGTCGGCGAGCATCGCGTGGAAGAGCAGACCGGACTGCAGCGGGGCGAGCGGCCACACGTCGACCAGGGCGGGGTACCGCGTCTCCCACGTGTCGAGGTCGCTCTGGCCGACGTGCACGAGGGGGACGTCGGACGGCGTCAGACCGCCCGCGTCGGGTCGGGCGGCGTGGGCGGCGAGCGCCTCCAGGGCGCGCACCCACAGCTGCGCGAGTTCCTCGACGTCGCCGCGGTCGAGCAGACCGCTCGCGTATCCGAAGTTTGCGCCGAGCCGGCCGCCGATCACGACGGCGTTGATGTCGACCGTGGCCATCGCGGGCGCGTCGGCGTCGTCGCGACCCGACAGGTCGCCGAGGTCCCCGGCGGGCAGCCAGCCGAGACCGGCCGCGCCCTCGGGGATCTCGCCGGCGTCGATCCGGCCGAGGTAGTTGAAGCTGATCTGCCCGGACGGCAGCGCCCGCAGCACGGGGCCGGCGGCCGGATCGAGATAGCGCAGCAGCCCGTAGCCGATGCCCTTGTCCGGAACGGCGCGCAGGTGCTCCTTGACGGCCTTGATCGCGGCGCCCGCGGCGCGGCCCCCGGCGAACGCGTCGTCGAGATCCACCCCGGACAGGTCGAGCCGGACCGGGTAGATGGTGGTGAACCAGCCGACGGTGCGGCCGAGGTCCGCGCCGGGGACGACCTCCTCCTCGCGGCCGTGCCCCTCGAGCCGGACCAGCGCCGACGGCTCGGCGACGCCCCGGTCGCGGCGCCACCGGGCGACGGCGAGTGCCAGCGCGGCGAGCAGTGCGTCGTTGACGCCCCCGTGGAACCGTGCGGGCAACGTCGTCAGCAATGCGTCGGTCGTCGCGGGATCGACCTGGATCCGCACCTTATCCACCGTGGAGGCGAGGTCGACGGTGGGATCGAAGGGGCGCGCGCCGAGCATCGGATCGGGCCCGTCGACGATCGAGCGCCACAGCCCGAGTTCGGCCGCACGGGCCGGGACCGCGGTCTCGGCGAGGGCGTGCGCCCAGCGCCGGAACGACGTGCCGACCGGCTGAAGCTCCGGACGTCCGCCGTTCGACAGCTGCGCCCACGCCGTGACGAGGTCCGGAACGAGGATGCGCCAGGAGACGCCGTCGACGACGAGGTGGTGCGCGACGACGACGAGCCGCCCGGTGCGCGCCGCGCCCGGGTCGAGCCACACGAACTGCAGCACGACGCCCTCGGCCGGCCGCAACCGCGACTCGGCCTCGTCGAGTGCCCGCGCGGCGAGGTCTGCGAGCGCCTGTTCGTCGGTCCCGGGCGCGACCTCGATGCGGGCGACGAGCGCGTCGACGTCGACGCTGCCCGGCGGCGTGGTCGACAGCTCCCAGTCGCCGGAGCCGTTGCGGCGCAGGCGCGCCCGGAGCATGTCGTGGCGGTCGACGACGGCCGTGAGGGTTCCCACGACGCCGTCGCGGTCGATGCCGGCCGGCAGTTCCAGCGCGAGCGTCTGGGTGTAGCGATCGAATCGGCCGCCGCGTTCGACCATGAACCGGACGATCGGCGTCAACGGCATGTCGCCGACGCCGCCGCCGGGAAGCTCGGCCAGCGCGGGTACCGCCGCCTCCGCACCGACGCGCGCGACCTCGGCGAGCCCGGCCACGGTCTTGCGTTCGAACACGTCGCGGGGGGTGAAGACCACACCGCGGGCCTTCGCCCGCGACACCAGCTGGATCGAAACGATGCTGTCGCCGCCGAGCGCGAAGAACGAGTCGTCGGCACCGATCCGCTCCGCGCCCAGGACCTCCGCGAAGACCGCGGCGATCGCGACCTCGGTGGGGGTGCCGGGAGCACGGAATCTCTTGTCGCCCTTGAATATCGGAGCGGGTAGAGCCTTGCGGTCGAGCTTGCCGTTCGCGGTCAGCGGCAGCGTCTCGAGCACCACGATCGCGTCGGGAACCATGTATCCGGTAAGGAACCGGGCCACCGAGTCCAGGACCGTCGCGGGCTCGAGGTCGTGTCCCGCGCGCGGCACCACGTAGCCGACGAGGCGGTCGCCGGTGCGTTCGTCGGTGCGCACGACCGCGACGGCCTGCGCCACACCGGCGACGCCGGTGAGAGCGGCCTCGATCTCGCCGAGTTCGATGCGGAAGCCGCGCAACTGGACCTGGGAGTCGCTGCGTCCGGCGTACTCGAGCTGTCCTCGCGCGTTCCAGCGGGCGATGTCGCCCGTCCGGTACATGCGGGTGCCGGGCGCGCCGAACGGATCGGCGACGAACCGGCCGGAGGTGAGGTCGGCGCGTCCCAGGTAGCCGCGGGTGAGCTGCGCTCCGCGCACGTACATCTCCCCCGGCACGCCGACCGGAACGGGCTGCAGGCGCGCGTCGAGGACGTAGATGCCCAGCCCGGGGATGCCACGGCCGATCACGCTCGCGGCGAGTCCCGCGTCGGCCGCGGCGAGCGGCAGGTGCGAGACGTGCACGGTGGTCTCGGTGATGCCGTACATGTTGACCAGACGCGGCGCGTCCTCGGCGTGCCGGGCGTACCAGCCGGCGAGCCGCCGCAGATCGAGCGCCTCACCACCGAAGATCACATACCGTAGTGCCGGAAGGCCCGTCTCGTCGCCGTGTTCCGCGGCCGCGCGGTCCGCCTCGGCGAGCTGGTAGAACGCCGACGGGGTCTGGTTGAGCACCGTCACCCGTTCCCTGGCCAGCAGGGCGCGGAAGTCCTCGGGCGAGCGCGAGGTGTAGTGGTCGACGACGACGAGCCGGCCACCGTAGAGCAGCGGTCCCCACAGTTCCCACACGGAGAAGTCGAACGCGTAGGAGTGGAACATCGTCCACACGTCCCGCTCGTCGAACTCGAAGGCGGGCCACGTGTTCTCGAACAGTTCGAGGACCGTCCGGTGCGGAACCTGCACGCCCTTGGGACGGCCGGTGGAGCCGGACGTGTAGATGACGTACGCGAGGTTGTCGACGCGCAGCGGGGCCCGTCGTTCGTCGTCGCCGACCGGTGCGCCGGGGACCGCGGACAGATCGAGCGCCGACACGTCGATCACCTCGACGGCGGTGTCCGGCAGCGCCTCCCGATCGGTGCCGGAGACGAGCACGCAGACGGGAGCGGCGTCCGCGAGCATGAATTCGAGGCGGTCCGCCGGATACGTCAGATCCAACGGCAGGTAGGCACCGCCGGCCTGGAGCACGGCGAGGAGTCCGACGACGAGTTCCTCGGTGCGCGGCAGGGCCACGGCCACGAGGCTGTCCGGCCGCACTCCGCGGTCGATCAGGGTACGGGCGAGGCGGTTCACGCGCGACGCCAGCTCCCCGTAGGTCAGGCTGCGGTCGCCGGCGGTGACGGCGACCGCGTCGGGGGTCCGGCCGGCCTGCGCCTGGAACCGGTCGACGAGCGTCTCGCCGGCGGCGCGGGTGCCCGGCGCGTTCCACGCCTCGAGCACGACGGCCCGCTCCTCGTCCGGCAGCAGCGGGATGTCCCCGACCACCGTGGCCGGATCGGCGGCGACCGCCGCGAGCACCCGGGTGAACCGCTGGGCGAAGGCCTCCATGGTGCCGGCGTCGAACAGGTCGGTCGCATAGGTCAGCGCCACGGACAGCCCGCCCGGCGCACCGTCCTCGGCGACCACGTCCGAGACGGTCACCTGCAGATCGAACTTCGCCTGGTCGAAGGCGAAGTCGACCGGTTCGACGGCCAGGCCCGGAAGTTCGAGGCGGGTGCGCGCCAGGTTCTGGAAGCTGAGCGCGATCTGGAACAGGGGGTGCCGCGCCTGGGACCGTTCCGGATCGAGGACCTCGACGATGCGCTCGAACGGCACGTCGGCATGGCCGAACGCCTCGAGGTCGGTCTCGCGGACGCGAGCGAGGAGGGCGGCGAACGTGTCGCCGGGGCCGACCGGGGTGCGCAGCACCAGGGTGTTGACGAACATGCCGATGACGTCGTCGAGTTCGGCCTCGCCCCGCCCGGCGACGGGCGTGCCGATCACGATGTCCTCGGTGCCGGACAGCCGCGCCAGCACAGTGGCCAGTGCCGCGTGGACGACCATGAACAGCGTGACGCCGTGCCCCCGGGCGAGGGCCGTCAGCGCCGCGTGCGTGCCGGCGTCCACGGAGAAGCCGGCGACGGCACCGCGGTTCGACGCGACGGGCGGACGGGGCCGGTCCGCCGGCAGGTCGAGCTGGTCGGGGATCCCGGACAGCGTTCTGCGCCAGTAGCCGAGTTGCTGCGCGAGCACCGACCGGGGATCGTCCTCGGCGCCGAGAACCTCCCGCTGCCACAGCGCGTAGTCCGCGTACTGGATCGCCGGCGGCGCCCAGTCGGGTTCCCGGCCGGCGGCCCGTGCGGCGTAGGCGAGCATCACGTCGCGTGTGAGCGGCCCCATCGAGAATCCGTCGCCGCTGATGTGGTGCAGCACGACGACGAGCACGTGCTCCCGTTCGGACAGCCGGAACAGTCTCAGCCGCAGTGGGACTCCGGTGGTCACGTCGAATCCGGCACCGATCTCGGCGGCGACCGCGGCCGCGAGGTCGGCCTCGCTCACCGGCGTCGGCTCCAGTCCGGCGGCCGGATCCGCGGTGGGCAGGACGACCTGGCGCGCCACCCCGTCGACCTCCGGGTAGACCGTGCGCAGCGACTCGTGCCGGAACACCACGTCGTCGATCGCCGCGCGCAGCGCCCCGACGTCGAGGTCACCTCGGAGCCGGATGGCCAGCGGCAGGTTGTTCACCGCGGAGTCGGGGTCGAAGCGGTTGAGGAACCACATGCGCTGCTGGGCGAGGGACAGCGGGACGACCTCCGGTCGCGGCCGGGGGCGCAGGGCGACGCGCCCGGTCCGGCCGACCTCGGATTCGAGGCGGGCCGCGAGAGCCTCCACCTCGGGGGTCTCGAACAGCACGCGGACGGCCACCTTGGTGTCGAGCGCAGCACCGAGCCGCGCCGCGACCTGGGTCGCGACGAGCGAGTTCCCGCCGAGGGTGAAGAAGTCGTCGTCGAGACCGACGCGGGTGAGGCCGAGCACGTCGGCGAAGATGCCCGCGACGATCTCCTCGACAGGCGTGCGCGGCCCGCGGAACCCGCGGGTTTCGAACACCGGCTCCGGCAACGCCTTGCGGTCCAGCTTGCCGCTCGCGTTGAGGGGGAAGGCGTCGAGCGCGACGAGCGCCGACGGCACCATGTACGCGGGCAGGATCTCCTTGACGGCGCCGAGCAGCTGCGCGCTCTCGACCGCCGCGCCCGGGGCGGGGACGACGTATCCGACGAGCTGCTCACCGGTGGCCGTGGGCACGACGAGCGCCACGGCCTGACCGACCGTGGGCTGCGCGAGCAGAGCCGTCTCGATCTCCCCCAGCTCGATCCGCTGACCGCGGAACTTCACCTGGAAGTCGGTGCGGCCGATGTAGTCGAGGACGGGCTCGCCGCCGGCGGTGCGGCGCCACCGGACGAGGTCACCGGTGCGGTACATGCGAGCGCCGGGGGCGCCGGCGGGGTCGGCGACGAAGCGATCCGCGGTGAGGTCCGGGCGGCCCACGTAACCACGTGCGAGTTGCCCTCCGGCAAGGTACAACTCGCCGGGCACGCCGACCGGGACGGGGTGCAGCCGGCCGTCGAGAACGTACACGCGCACGTTCCACTCGGGCACGCCGATGGGCACGCTCTGCCGCTCGTCACCGGCGGGCCAGTAGGTCACCGAGACTGCCGCCTCGGTCGGGCCGTACAGGTTGTGCACCGCAGCGTCCGAGACCCGGCGGAACGCGTCGACGGTCTCGGGCGGCAGGGCTTCGCCGATCACGAACACGTGCCGCAGCGTCGAGCAGGTGCCGGCCGGCGCATGGGCGGCGAACACGGTGAGCATCGAGGGCACGAAGTCGGTCAGCGTCACGCCGTGCCGGGCAATCGTCTCGGCGACGTACACGGGGTCACGGTGACCGTCGTGGGTGGCGACGACGAGGGTGGCGCCGGCGCGCAGGGGCAGGAACCAGCCCCACAGCGACACGTCGAAGGTGGTGGCGGTCTTCTGCAGATAGACGTCGCCGCCGGTGATCTCGTACTCGTGGGCCATCCACTCGAGCTGGTTGACGATGGCCTCGTGCGAGACGCACACGCCCTTGGGGCGTCCCGTGGAACCGGACGTGAAGATCACGTAGGCGGGGGTGTCCGGGCGGATCGGGCCGGCCGGCTCGCCGTCCCGGATCGGGTCGGGCGCGTAGCACTGCAGGTCGAGGTCGTCGACCAGGACGGGGGCGACCGTGCCGGGCAGGTCCGCCGCGTCCGCGCGGGTGCTCAGGACGCACACCGGCTGTGCCGTGGCCAGGATGTGCCCGATCCGCTCGGCCGGATGGTCGGGGTCGAGCGGGACGTAGGCGCCGCCGGCCGCGATGACCGCGTAGATCGCGACCGGGAGTTCGATCGATCGCCGGATCGCGAGGGTCACCAGGGTTTCGGGTCCGACGCCGAGACCGATGAGGTGCCGGGCGAGCCGGTTGACGCGCGCGTCGAACTCGGCGTAGGTGAGCGACTCGTCACCGAAGACGACGGCCACCGCATCCGGGTGGCGGGCGACGGCGTCCCGGTACGCGGCGAGGAGCCCGGTCGCCCGGACCGGATGCACCGCACGGTCGTTGCCGACGGCGAGGGCGCGGCGCTCGGCGGTGTCGAGGAGGTCGACGTCGCCGACCACGCGGCCGGCGTCGGCGGTGAGCGCCGCGAGCATCCGCATCAGGCGGCCGGCGAAATCCCGCACCGTGGACTCGTCGAAAAGGTCTGTGGCGTAGGTGAACTGCGCCGACATTCCGGCCGGCTTCCCGGCGTCCTCCCGCGGCGAGACGGTCAGCTGCAGATCGAACTTGGCGATGGCCCCGCCGAGGTCGACGGGCTCGATCTCCACGTCCGGCAGGGTCACCTCGGCACGGTCGAGGTTCTGGAAGAACAGCGCCACCTGGAACAGCGGGTGGTGCCCGGTCGACCGCACCGGATCGAGCACCTCCACGAGCCGCTCGAACGGCAGCTCCGCGTTGTCGAACGCGGCGAGGTCGGTGTCCTTGACCCGGCCGAGCAGTTCGGCGAACGTGGCGGCCGGCTCGATGCGGGTGCGCAGCACGAGGGTGTTGACGAACATGCCGACGAGGTCGTCGAGCGCACGCTCGCCGCGGCCGGCGACGGGCGTGCCGATCGCGATGTCCGCGGTGCCCGACAGGCGCGACAGCAGCACCGCCAGCGCGGCGTGGACGACCATGAACGCGGACGTGCCGGTCGCCTGGGCGGTGGCCTCGACCGCCTCGTGCAGGGCGGCATCGACCTCGAAGTCGACGGTGGCGCCGCGGCCCGACGCCTCCACCGGGCGGGGCCGGTCGGTCGGCAGGTCGAGCCGATCCGGGAGGTCGGCGAGCGCGCCGCGCCAGAACTCGATCTCCCGCGCGGCCGGCGACGCGGGGTCGGACTCGTCACCGAGCACCGCGCGCTGCCAGAGGGCGTAGTCGGCGTACTGCACCGCGAGCGGTTCCCACGCGGGGGCCGCGCCGCCGGTGCGGGCGACGTACGCGGTGACCAGGTCCCGCACGAAGGGGGCGATGGACGCGCCGTCGGCGGCGATGTGGTGGACGACCACGACGAGAACGTGCTCGTCGTCGGCCGACCGCAGCAGTGCGACCCGCAGCGGCACCTCGGCGGTCACGTCGAAGCCGGCCGTCGCGAGCCGGGCGACCGCTCCGGGGATCTCGTCGGGCGGCGTCGGCACCGGGTCGAGGGAGTGCGCCGCCTGCTCCGGCGGGAGGACCAGCTGGGACCCGACGCCGTCGCGATCGGGATAGACGGTGCGCAGCACCTCGTGCCGGGCCACGACGTCGGCGAGGGCCCGGCGCAGGGCATCGACGTCGAGCCCCCCGCGGACGCGCAGTGCGACGGGGATGTTGTTCGCGGCCGACGCCGGATCGAACCGGTTGAGGAACCACATCCGCTGCTGTGCCAGCGACAGCGGGATCGGGTCGGGGCGCGGCCCGGCGACGAGCGGTTGCTGCGCTCCTTCCCCGACGGAGGGTTCGACGAGTGCGGCGAGACCCTCGACGGTGGACGCCTCGAACAGCAGCCGCGCGGGGACCCGGGTGGCGAGCCGCTCCCCGAGGCGGGCGGCCGCGCGGGTGGCGACGAGCGAGTTGCCGCCGAGCTCGAAGAAGTCGTCGTCGAGCCCGGCCCGCTCGGTGCCGAGCAGCTCCGTGAACACCTCGGCCACCGCGTGTTCCGCGGCGGAGCGGGGCGCGCGGTACTCGTGGGCGGGCAGCTCCGGTTCGGGCAGGGCCGCCCGGTCGAGCTTGCCGACCGGCGTCAGGGGGATCCGGTCGAGGGGCACGATCACGGTCGGCACCATGTGCGCGGGCAGCCGGCGGGCGACGAACTCGGTCAGCGCGTCGGGGTCGACGACCGCCCCCGGCACGGGGTGAACGTACGACACCAGCCGGGCCTCCCCCGACGGGGTCGGCCGTCCCACCGTGACGGCGAAGTCGGCATCGGGGTGTGCGGCCAGCGCGGCGTCGATCTCGCCGAGTTCGATGCGGAATCCGCGGATCTTGACCTGGAAGTCGTTGCGCCCCGCGTAGATCAGGCCGGTCTCGCCCGATCGGACGAGGTCACCGGTCCGGTACAGGCGGGTGCCGCCGGGCCCGGCGACGAACCGCTCGGCCGTCAGCGCGGCGCGACGGTGGTAGCCGCGGGCGAGGCCGGGTCCTTCGAGATACAGCTCCCCCACGACACCGGCCGGGACGGGGTTGAGGCGCTCGTCCAGCACGTGCGCGGTCATCCCGCGGACGGCCCGGCCGATGGTGACCTGCTCGCCGGGCTGCAGCGCGTGCGAGATGTTCGTCATGATCGTGGTCTCGGTGGGCCCGTAGCCGTTGAAGAAGCGGCGACCGGGCGCCCATCGCGCGACGAGGTCGGGTGGGCACGCCTCACCGCCCACGATCACCACGCCGAGGGTGTCCAGCCCGGCCGGGTCGACGGACGCCAGGGCGGCGGGCGTGACGAAGGCGTGGGTGACCTGCCGGCTGCGCAGCAGTTCGGCGAGGTCCTCGCCGCCGTACACCGACGGTGGGGCGATCACCATGGTGGCGCCCGCGCCGACGGCGAGCAGCAGCTCGAGGACGGAGGCGTCGAAGCTGGGCGAAGCGAAGTGCAGGGTCCGCGAGTCCGGGGTCAGCGTGTACCGCTCGACCTGCTCGGCGCAGAAACCCTCGAGGCCGGTGTGGGTGACGACCACGCCCTTGGGCCGGCCCGTGGAACCGGAGGTGTAGATCACGTAGGCGGGATGCTCCGCCCGCAGCGTCCGGACCCGGTCGTCGAGCGCGACGGGCGCTGCGGACTGCTCGGCGAGGGTGGTGCGGGTCTCGGCGGAATCGAGGGCGATCCAGGGCACGGAGCCGGGCAGGCCGGGCACCGAGGCCGCGAGGGTCAGGCCGGCCCGGGCGCCCGAGTCGTCGATCATGTGCCGGACGCGGTCGTCCGGATAGTTCGGGTCGACGGGCACGAAGGCGGCGCCGGTCTTGGCGACGGCCCACACCGACAGCACCGACTCGATCGAGCGGGGTACGGCGACCGCCACCACATCCTCCGGGCCGATCCCCCGCCGGATGAGCAGCCGCGCCAGCCGGGAGGAGGCCGAGTCGAGCTCGCCGTAGCTCAGGGTGCGGTCCTCGAACACCACGGCGGGTGCGCCGGGGTCCCGTTCGACCGCGGCGGCCAGGAGCTGGGGCAGAAGGGCGACGCGGGGTCCGCGCCGGCGTGTGGGCCGCTGCCGGACCGGCCGGCGGCTGCGTGATTCGTCCGGTCGTCGGTCCCCCGAACCGTCGACACTCATCCCCGCGTGCTCCGTCGCCGGTCGTCCTGCGCGTGCACTCCAGGCATCATCCACCTCGCGTATCCCTCATCGTCCCAGCCGCTGCCCTCTGCACACGACAGTGCAGGGTGGCACGCGCCAGCCCCATTAGACCATCGGGGCGTCGGGCGCTTCGTTACGGCCGAAACCGGGCGGTCGACCGCGGATCACCCGCCGCGGTCGCCGGGAGGACGACGGAGGATACGGGTCAGCGGGCGCCCCCGATCCAGCGGTCCAGCACCGGACCGATCCGGGCGAGGGCTTCCTGCGACGTCATCTTCCAGTGGGTGGCCTGGACCGATTCGACCGCCAGGGTGCCGGTGACGTGGGCCCGCCACTGCTGCGCGGCGCGGGCGGCCGAGGTTCCGTCCTCCCCCGCGGCGAAGAACAGCAGATCACCGTCGTATCGGGCGGGCCGGTGCTCGCCGAGCAGCCGGTAGGACAGGCGCACGCCCTCGAAGAGGCGTTCGAGCCGGGGCAGGGACAGCGCGTCGAACGGGGCCGGCAGGTCGGCGACCAGCTCCAGTGCCCGCGCGGGGGTGAACTCCGCCAGGTCGACGTCGGACCCGACGTCGGTTCCGATCGCGCCGAGCAGGTCGGCGACGGTGACCGCGGAGGGGGCGGTCCCGGTCGGCGCGGTGGGCGGATGCGCGTCGAGCAGGGCGAGGGTGGCGACCTCGTCGCCGTCGGCGCGCAGACGGACCGCGACGGCGTGGGCGAGGATGCCGCCGAGCGACCAGCCGACCAGGTGGTACGGACCGGCCGGCTGGACATGCCGGATCCGGGCCGCATAGTCGGCCGCCCACGCGTCGATGCTCTCGGGCAGCGGTTCGTCGTCGCGCAGGGCCGGGGACTGCAGTCCGAAGAGGGGACGCTCGGGGTCGAGGTGGCGGGCCAGGCCGGCGAAGCTCCACGACAGGCCGATCACCGGGTGGATGCAGAACACCGGTTCGGCGGAACCGCCCGGGCGCAGGGGCAGCACCGCGTCGAACCCTGCGGTGTGATCGGCCGGACCGGGATCGCCGGCGGATGCCTCGATCCGGGCGGCGAGGGCTTCGACGGTGGGCGTGAGGAACAGCCACTGCAGCGACACCGGCAGGCTCGTGCGCTCGCGCAGCCGGGCGATCACCCGCACGGCGCTGAGGGAGTTCCCCCCGAGGTCGAAGAAGTCGTCGTCGAGGCCGACCGGGAACGCCCCGGTATCGGTTCCCCCGGCCGGCGCGAGGACCTCCCGGTATGCGGCGGCGACCTCCGTCTCGAGCGGAGTGCGCGGCGGGCGGTGGCTCCGCGGGGCGATCACCGGCTCGGGGAGTGCCGCGCGGTCGAGCTTGCCGTGCGGGTTCAGCGGCAACGCGTCGAGGGTGACGAAGCCGGCGGGCACCATGTAGGAGGGCAGGGTCTCGGCCAGCGCGGCGCGCAGCCGGGCGACGTCGACCGGCCCGGCGGCCGGGACCAGGAAGGCCACCAGCCGGTCCCCGCCGTGGACGGTGACCGCGGCGTCGCGGATCGCCGGAAGGGCGCGCAGCGCGGCCTCGATCTCCCCGAGTTCGATCCGGAACCCGTGCACTTTGACCTGGAAGTCGGCGCGCTCGAGGTATTCCAGGGTGCCGCGGCCGGGGTCGTCACCGTCGACGCGCCAGCGCACCACGTCCCCGGTGCGGTAGAGGCGTGAGCCGGGCACGCCGAACGGATTGGCGACGAACCGCTCGGCGGTCAGGCCGGGTCGGCCCAGGTACCCGCGGGCGAGCTGCACCCCGGCCAGGTACAGTTCGCCGGCCACGCCCGGCGGCACGGGGTGCATCCGCTCGTCGAGGACGAACGTCTGGGTGTTGGGGATGGGGTCGCCGATCGGCACCGACGTGTGCGCGAGTGCGGTGACCGCGTGCGCGGTCACCGAGACGGCCGCCTCCGTCGGGCCGTACAGGTTCACCAGGTCCGCGTTCGAGGCGCCGAGCGCGCGCTCCGCCGTCGGGGTGGGCAGCACCTCGCCGATGGCGAGGACGCGGCGCAGGGTGTCGGGCAGCTCGCCGGCCGAGTCCTCGAGCAGCGCCTCGAGCATCGACGGCACCACGTGCAGGGTCGTGACCTTCTCCCGGCGGATCAGGTCGTTGAGGTAGGACGGGTCGCGGTGCCCGTCGTGGGCGGTGATCACCAGGCGGGCCCCGCAGGTGAGCGCGGACCAGAACTCCCACACCGACAGGTCGAAGGTCGCGGCGGTCTTGAGCAGTACCGCGTCGTCGGGGCCGAGCTCGTAGTGCGCCCGCTTCCAGGCGATCTGGTTGACGATCGCCTCGTGCGGCACGGCCACGCCCTTCGGGCGTCCGGTCGATCCGGAGGTGTAGATGACGTAGGCGGTGTTCGCGGCGCGCAGCGGTGTCCGCCGGTCCGCGTCACCGAGCGGCGCGGGATCGACGTCGCTCAGGTCGAGGCGGTCGACATCGAGCACCGTCCGCCCGGCCAGCGCGTCGACCCGGTCGGCGGTGGTCGACAGCACGCACTGCGGGGCCGCGGCGCCGAGGATGTACTCGTTGCGGGCCGCGGGGTGGTCGGGATCCAGCGGCAGGTAGGCGCCGCCGGCCTTGGCGACGGCGTACATCGCCACCACGAGGTCGACCGAACGCCGGATGCACAGGGCCACCGTGGATTCCGGTCCCACTCCCTGCGCCACGAGGTGGCGGGCGAGCCGGGTGACGCGCTCGTCGAACTCCCGGTAGGTGAGGGTGCCGCCGCGGAACACCAGCGCGGGTGCGTCCGGGGTGGCCGCGACCTGCTCGTCGAACAGGTCGACGAGGGTCCGGCCGGCGGTGAGGTCGGCCTGTTCGGCCTCCCATGCCCGCATCATCCCGGCGAGTTCCGTGGCGTCGTGCAGATCGATGTCGCCGACGACGGTGTCGGGTTCGGCGACGATCGCCCGCAGAATCCGCAGGTACCGGTCGAGCATGCGCTGGATCGTCGGCGCGTCGAACAGGTCGGTGGCGTAACCGAACTCGACGTCGAAACCGCCCGGGCCGCCGCCCGCACCGTGGTCGACCACTGTGACGTGGAGATCGAAACGCGCTGCGTACGAAACGCTCTCGACCGGCGCGATCCGCAGTTCCGGCAGCTCGAGGGCGTCGTGGGCGAAGTTCTGGTACGAGAACCCGACCTGGAAGAGGGGATGGCGCGCGGTGGACCGGACCGGGTCGAGCACCTCGACGAGGCGTTCGAAGGGCACGTCGGCGTGCGCGAACGCCTGCAGATCGGTGTCGCGGACCTGCTCGAGCAGCGTCGTGAACGACGCGGCGACGTCGACGTCCGTCCGCAGGGCGAGCATGTTGACGAACATGCCGATCAGGCCGTCGAGTTCGGGGGCCGTGCGTCCCGCGACGGGGGTGCCGACGACCACGTCGTGGGTGTTCGACACCCGCGCGAGCAGCACCGCGAGGACCGCGTGCAGCACCATGAACGGGGTCACGCCGTGCTCGCGCGCGAGAGCCGCGATCGCGTCGCGGGTGGCCTCGTCGACCTGCGCCGAGACCCGTTCGCCCGCATGGCCGATGACCGCGGGGCGCGGCCGGTCGGTGGCGAGCTCGAGGTGCTCGGGGATGCCGGCGAGCGCACGCCGCCAGTAGGCCAGCTGCCGGGCCGTCCCGGACCGGGGATCGTCCTCGTCGCCGAGGGCGTCGAGCTGCCACAGCGTGTAGTCGGCGTACTGGACGGGCAGGGGCTCCCACGACGGTTCCCGTCCCGCCGACCGTGCGGTGTAGGCGGTGACGAGGTCCCGGACGAGCGGCCCCAGCGACGAGCCGTCGCCGGCGATGTGGTGGAGGACCACGGCGAGCACGTGCTCGTCGTCGGCGATCCGGAAGAGCCGGGCGCGGACGGGAACCTCGCCGGTGACGTCGAAGCGCCTGCCCGCGAGGCCGGCGAGGCGGGCCGGGGCGTCGGAGTCGGTCGCGTCCTCCGGCCCGAGGTCGAGCGGAACGTCGCCGACGGCGAGGATGCGCTGCTCGCCGACGCCGTCGACCTCGGGGTACACCGTCCGGAGCGTCTCGTGCCGCGCGACGACGTCCCGCACGGCCGCGCGCATCGCGTCGACGTCGAGCCTGCCGGACAGCCGCACGGCGAGCGGGATGTTGAACACCGCCGAGTCCGGATCGAGGCGGTTGAGGAACCACATGCGCTGCTGCGCGGGAGAGAGCGGGATCCGGTCGGGTCGCGGGCGCCGCGGCAGCAGGCCGCGGGCGGCCGCCGGCGCGGCCTCGACCCGGGCCGCGAGCGACGCGACCGTGGTGGCGTCGAACAGGTCGGCGGCGGAGACGGTGACGTCGAGCGCCGCCCTGATCCGACCGATCACGCGAGTGGCGAGCAGCGAGTTGCCGCCCAGGTCGAAGAAGTCGTCGTCGACCGAGACCCGCGGCACCCCGAGCACGTCGGCGAACGCCTCCGCGACGGCCGCCTCCGCGACGGTGGCCGGCGCCCGGTACGGGGCCGACGCGATCTCGGGCTCGGGCAGGGCCGCGCGATCGAGCTTGCCCACCGGCGTCAGCGGAATGGTCTCCAGCGCGATCACCGACGACGGAATCATGTGCGACGGAAGCCGTTCGGCGACGAAGGCCGTGAGCGCGGCGGCGTCGATCGCGGAACCGGGGGCGGCGTGCACGTAGGTGACGAGACGGGTGTCCCCCGTCCCACTCCGGTGACCGACGGTGGCGGCGAAGTCGACCGTGGAGTGCGCGGCGAATGCCGCATCGATCTCACCGAGCTCGATGCGGAAGCCACGGACCTTCACCTGGAAGTCGTTCCGGCCCAGATACGAGATGCCCTCGCGGGCCGAGCGCGGGGACCGCACCAGGTCACCGGTGCGGTACCTCCGGGCGCCACCGGGCGCGGCGACGAAGCGCGCGGCCGTCAGTCCGGGACGATCGTGATAGCCGCGGGCGAGGCAGGGCCCGGTCAGGTACAGTTCGCTGGCCGTGCCCGCCGGCACGGGCCGAAGGCGGGAATCGAGGACCTCGGCGACGACTCCGCGAATCGGGCGGCCGATCGTGACGGGTTCGCCGGGCCGAAGCGGCCCGGAGATGTTCGTCATGATCGTGGTCTCCGTGGGGCCGTACCCGTTGTGGAACCGGCGGCCGGGCGCCCAGCGCGCCACCAGGTCCGGCGGGCACGCCTCGCCGCCGACCACCACCACCCCGAGGTCGTCCAGGCCGGCGGGCTCCACCGAGGCGAGGGCCGCCGGGGTCACGAAGGCGTGCGTGACCCGCTCGCTGCGCAGCAGTTCGGCCAGCTCGTCGCCGCCGTACACGGAGGGCGGGGCGACGACCATCGTCGCCCCGGCGCCGACGGCGAGCAGCAGCTCGAGCACCGACGCGTCGAAGCTGGGGGACGCGAAGTGCAGGGTGCGGGCTCCGGGGGTGAGGTGGTAGCGCTCGACCTGCTCGGCGCAGAAGGCGGCGAGCCCGGCCTGGGTGACCACGACGCCCTTCGGCTGTCCCGTGGAGCCCGAGGTGTAGATGACGTAGGCGGGATGGTCGGGGCGCAGCGGCCGCACGCGGTCGACGAAGGCGAGCGGGTCGGCCGGGCAGGCGTCGAGCTCCTTCCGGATCTCGGCGCCGTCCAGGACGACGGTGCCGAACCCCTCGGGGACGACGTGCCGGTGCGCGGCCACCGTGAGGGCGAGGCGGGCGTTCGAGTCCGACAGCATGTAGCGGACCCGATCGGCCGGGTAGCGGGGGTCCACCGGGACGAACGCCGCGCCCGCCTTGGCGACCGCCCAGACGGCGAGAACGGACCGGATCGAGCGGGTGAGCAGCACCGCGACGCGGTCCTCGGGGCCGATTCCCCGAGCGATGAGCAGGCGCGCGAGCCGGGACGACTCGGCGTCGGCATCGCGGTAGGTGAGGGTGCGTCCCTCCGACGTGAGCGCCGGCGCGCCGGGATCGCGTTCGACGGCGGCCGACAGCAGGTGCGGCAGCAGTGCCGTAGGCGTCCGGCGGCGCGAACCGCGGAGATTTCCGCGGACGGTTCGGTCGATCACCTTCATCGGCTCTCCCCTCCGAATTCCGGAGCCGTTGCGCGCGTGCGCATTCCGGCTCCGTTCACCGCCGGGGTGTCAAGAACTACGGCGACGCCCGCCCTCCCCCGGCGGTCGCCGCTCCACTGTGCCTCGCGCACCGGAACCCCGACGATTCCCGGCGCTAGAGCACTTCGTCACCATTCCACACGAAAACAAACCGTGCCACCTGTACGTATGTCCGGAAACTAAGTTACCGACGGGTAGACCGGCATTCCGGACAGGAGTCGCCGGCCCCGCGAGAGCGTCGGCGCAGCCTCGGCGCGACGTTCGCCGCGCGACACAGCGTCGCCCCGCACGGGACGAACGGCCCGGAGCGCCGCGCGCGACCGGCGGCGGGGAGATCCCGGACCTCGCGCCGGATCTGCCTCGCCACCTGCAGATTCCGGTGGCGCGAGGCGAAGGACCTCGGCACCGCCTCCGGGCCGTTCGGCACCGCCTTCCGGCCGTTCGGCCGTTCCGACCGCACCACGAACCCCGCCAAGCCTAGACAATGCACACGTTTCATCCAACTGTTGGACAGCAGACGTTCGATGTCGAATGTGAGCTCGAACACGGCCGCCACTCACCCATGGGTCAACGATCCACGCCGTCGCATTCCGGGCAGGAGCCGCCGGACGTCCAGCGCGCCAGCAGCGGCCCGAGACGAGCGCACGCACTCGGCCCGGTCATCTCCCAATGCGAGGTCGGCAGGTCGTGCCGGTGCACGCCGCCGGAGACGTACGGTGACCAGTCCCGGCCCGATTCGGGATCCGGCACGGTCTGCGGCGCGGCGCCGACGAAGAGAATGCGTCCCTCGTACCGGGCCGGCACGTGCCGCTCGAGCGCCTCGAACGAGCAGTCGATGCTCGTGAGGACGGACGAGGCGAGGGTGGGATCGATCTCGTCGGCGAGCATCCCGATGTCACCGAGGGCGTACGCCGGTTCCCCGCCGCCGGCGCGGTTCGCACCGAAGGCCGCCGCAGCCACCGCGACCGGATCCACCGGGCCGCGCACGGCGTCGGGCAGATAGGCGTCGAGCAGCACGAGCGAACCGACCTCGAGTCCGGCTCGCTGGAGCTGGACCGCCATCTCGTGGGCGATCACCCCGCCGAGGGACCATCCGACCAGGTGGAAGGGACCGTCCGGATGGACCCGCCGGACCTCCGAGACGTACCGCGCCGCCCAGGACTCGATCGAATCCGGTAGGTCCGACTCCCCGGACAGCGCCGGGGACTGCAGTCCGTAGACCGCACGGCCCGGCTCGACGTAGCCGGCGAGCGAGGCGAAGCTCCAGGCGAGGCCGATCACCGGATGGACGAAGAACACCGGATCGCGTCCGTCGTCGCCCTCGCGCAGCGGCAGCAGCACGTCCAGGGAGGAGTCGGCGGACCCGCTCGCCGGCGGCTTCTCCCCCGCCGACTGCTCGATCCGGGCCGCAAGGTCCCCCACCGTCGGATGGGCGAACACCCACTCGAGCGGCACCGGACGGCCGAGCCGGCGCGCGAGCTCCCGCGTCGCCCCCACGGCCACGAGCGAGGATCCGCCGAGGACGAAGAAGTCGTCGTCGGATCCGACCCGGTCCGCAGCGAGGACGTCCGCGAACACCTGCGCAACCGCACGCTCGACGGGCGTCGCCGCAGCCCGGTAGGACGCCCGCTCGGGCATCGGCGCGGGCAGCGCGCCGCGATCGACCTTGCCCGTCGTTCCGACGGGGAGCCGGTCCAGGCGCATGATCGAGGCCGGCAGCATGTAGTTCGGCAGCTCGTCCGCGAGCGCGCTCCGCAGGGCCCCCAGGTCGAGGTCCGACTCACCCTGCGCGGCAACGACATACGCGACGATCCGAGCGCCGGTCGCGGCGTCGTGGTGCACCGTCGCGACCGCGGCCGCCACGGCGGGCAGACGCAGCAGCGCCGCCTCGATGTCTCCGAGTTCGATCCGGAAACCGCGCAGCTTGACCTGGGAGTCTCCGCGGCCCACGTGCTCGAGGACGCCCGCAGGGGTCCACCGGGCCAGATCACCGGTGCGGTACAGACGGCCCCCGGCCCCGAAGGGGTCGGCAACGAACCGGTCCGCGGTCGCCCCGGGGCTGCCGCTGTAGCCCCGCGCGAGTTGCCGGCCCGCCAGGTAGAGCTCTCCGGTCACTCCCACCGGCACGGGCCGCAGCCGCCGGTCGAGTACGTACACGCGGGTGTTCCACCCGGGCACCCCGATCGGCACCTGGTCGGTGTCCGCGCCCGTGACCCGGTGCGCCGTCACCGACACGGCCGCCTCGGTGGGTCCGTACAGATTGACGAGCTCCGCCCGGCTCGACCGGCGCCACGCCCCGGCCACGGCACCCGGTAGCGTCTCCCCGATCGAGAGCACCCGCCGCACCGAGGTCGGCAATTCTCGGTCTGCACCCGCGATCAGGGCGCTCAGCAGGGACGGAACCAGGTACAGCGTCGTCACGAACTCGCGCTCGACGAGCGCGAGCAGGCGGAGCGGATCGCGGCGAGCCTCGGGATCCGCCACCACCAGCCGGCCGCCACATGTCGTGGCGCCCCAGAACTCCCACACCGACAGGTCGAACGTCGCCACCGTCCGCTGCACCGTCACCTCGTCCGGACCGAACCCGAACTCCGCATGCATCCAGCGCAACTGGTTGACCACTGCGCCGTGGGCCACCGCCACGCCCTTGGGCACCCCGGTCGATCCCGACGTGAACAGTATGTAGGCGAGGTTCGAGGGCCGCAGCGGCGCACTGCGATCGGCGTCGGTCACCGGGGCGGCCGAGTACCGCGACAGGTCCACACTCGAGGTATCGATCACCGGGATCGGCTCCGGCACAACCTCCCTCGCGACGCGCGTGGACACCGCCGTCGCGAGGACCGTCGCCGGCCGCGCCGCCTCGACCATGCGGGCCAGCCTGGTGATCGGCAGCGACGGGTCGAGCGGAACGTAGGCGCCCCCGGCGGCGGACACCGCGTACATGGCGACGACGAGGTCCACGGAGCCGGGCATCATCAGACCGACCCGGGTCTCCGGCCCGACGCCGGCCGCCACCAGCGCGCGGGCCAGCCGGGCGACGCGAGCGCCGAGTTCCCCGAAGGTCAGCTGCACGCCGTCCCCGACGAGCGCGACCGCCCCCGGGCGTTCGTGCACCTGGTGCTGGAACAGCTCGGGGAGGCAGCCGCCGCTCGCAACCTCGACCCGGGTGTCGTTCGTCGCCTCGAGCAGCGCCCGCCGCTCGTCGGCGCCGAGCAGATCGGCGTCGCCGACCGCCCGGTCGGGAACCGAGACGAGTTCGCCCAGGATCCGAACGAACCGGTCCGCGATGGACGCGGCCGCGCGTACGTCGAAGAGATCGGTGGCGTAGGACAGATGCCCGCCGATACCCGCAGGCGTCCCGTCTGCGCCGTAACTGTCGCCGACGATCAGGTGCAGGTCGAACTGGGCGATCTCCCCTGCGACGTCGACCGGAGCCGCCACCAGGTCCGGGAGTTCGAAGGCGACCGCTCCGAGGTTCTGGAACGACAACCCCACCTGGAACAGCGGATGCCGCGCCATGGACCGGGCCGGCGCCAGCGCCTCGACGAGTCGTTCGAACGGGACGTCCGCATGGGCCAGGGCCTGAATGTCCTGCTCCCGGACCTGCGCGAGCAGCGACGCGAAGGAGACGGCGGGATCGACCCGCGTGCGGAACACGAGGGTGTTCACGAACATCCCGATCAGGTCGTCGAGGGCCGCCTCACCCCGACCGGCCACCGGGGTGCCCACCGCGACGTCCTCGGTGCCGGACAGCCGGGCCAGCAGCACCGCGAAGGCCGTGTGCACGACCGTGAAGGGAGTGGTCCTCGTGGCCGCCGCGAGCGCGGCCACCCTGCCGTGAAGGTCCGCGTCGATCGTGACGGGAACCCGGTCTCCCCGGTAGGACTGCACCGGAGGCCGCGGCCGGGTCGTGGGCACGGGCAACTGGTCGGGCAGCCCGGCCAGTTCGTCGGCCCAGTAGGCGAGCTGGCGGGAGACGCGCGAGGCGGGATCGGCTTCGCTGCCCAGCACCTCCCGCTGCCACAGCGTGTAGTCCGCATACTGCACCGGCAGCGGCCGCCATGCGGGTTCGCGGCCCTCCCGTCGCGCGCTGTACGCGAGGGCGAGATCCCGCACGAGCGGCGCCACGGAATAGCCGTCGGCGGCGATATGGTGCACCACGACCAGCAGGACGTGTTCGGCCGGGGACACCCGGAACAGCCGCACGAGAACCGGAACGGACCGGGTGACATCGAATCCGACCGCCGCCGCCGACCGGACGGCGGCCTGGAGCTCCGATTCGTCGACGTCCGCCGGGCGCAGGGCCGGCACACCGGCGCCCGCGGGCAGAATCTGCTGGACCGGGACCCCGTCGACCTCGGGGTAGACGGTCCGGAGGACCTCGTGCCGGGCGACCACGTCGGCGACCGCCGACTGCAGCGCGACCGGATCCAGCCGTCCGGTCAGCCGCACGGCCATCGGGATGTTGTAGGCCGCCGCGGTCGCCTCGAACCGGCTGAGGAACCACATCCGCTGTTGGGCCGGCGACAGCGGGATCCGCTCCGGACGCGGCCGGGCCGCCAGGGCGGGCAGGCCGCCGGACCCGACGTGCCGTTCCACGGCTGCCGACAGCGACTCGATCGTCGACGCCTCGAAGATCACGCGGACGGGCACCGACGCGCGCAGCGCCGACCCGATCCGGGCGACCACACGCGTGGCGATCAGCGAATTCCCGCCGAGCGCGAAGAAGTCGTCGTCGAGACCGAGCCGCTCCGCGCCGAGCACCTCACCGATCACCGAGGCGACGGTCTTCTCGATCGCGGTGGTGGGCCCCCGGAACTCACGGACGGCCGGGACCGGTTCCGGCAGGGCCCGGCGATCCACCTTTCCGGATGTGGTGAGCGGGAGTTCCCCGAGCACGGTCACCACGTCGGGCACCATGTACCGCGGCAGCAGGCGCCCCACTGCCGCGCGAACGGCGTCCGCGTCGGCCTCGGCGCCGTCCGCGGACACGACGTACGCGGCGATCTGCGCGCCGTGGGGCCCGTCGTGGACGGTCACGACGGCCTGCGCCACCTGCGGCTGCGCCAGCAGTGCCGCCTCGATCTCCCCCAGCTCGATCCGCAGACCGCGCACCTTCACCTGGAAGTCGTTGCGGCCCAGGAACTCGAGCGTACCGTCCGGCAACCACCGGACCCGGTCACCGGTGCGGTACAGCCGCGCCCCGCCGGGGTGCGCGACGAACCGCTGCGCGGTCAGATCCGGGCGGGCATGGTAACCGCGGGCAAGTTGCACCCCACCGAGATACAGCTCCCCCGGCACCCCGATCGGCACCGGGTTCAGCCGCTCGTCGAGAACATGCGTGGTGGTGTTGCGGATCGGACGGCCGATCGGCACGGTGCCGGCATCGGTGCGACGTCCGGCACAGCGCAGCACGGTCGCGGTGACGGTCGCCTCGGTCGGGCCGTACGTGTTGTCCAGCAGCGCATCCGAGCGTTCGGCGAACCGGGCCGCGAGCTCTCCCGGCAGCGCCTCGCCACCGACGGACAGGTACTTCAGCGTCGCCGGCAGCTCGAGTGCGGGATCGGCGAGGAACACGGCGAGCATCGCCGGAACGAACTCGAGGATGCCGACGGCCCACTGCCGCGACAGGCGGGCCAGGTACTCCGGGTCGCGATGGCCTCCCGGTGCCGCGACCACGAGCCGCGCACCGACCTGCAGCGGGAAGAACAGCTCCCACACCGACGCGTCGAACGTGATGGGGGTCTTCTGCAGCGCCGTGTCCCCCATGCCGAATTCGTAGCGCTCGCGCATCCACGTCATCTGGTTGACGACGGCGCCGTGGGTGACGGCAACGCCCTTGGGCCGGCCCGTCGACCCGGAGGTGTAGATCACGTAGGCGATGTTCGCCCGATGCAGCGGCGCCAGGCGCTCGTGGTCGGCGAACTCGGTGACCGGCGCCGGGGCGAAGTCCGATTCGTCGACCACGAGGGCCGGGACGGAATCGGGGAGCGTGCCCCGATCGCGCGTCGTGGTCAGCACCACCACCGGCTCGGCGGTGGCCAGGACGTATGCCGTTCGCTCGGCGGGGTGTTCCGGGTCGAGCGGCACGTACCCGCCACCGGCCCGGAGAACCGCATAGATCCCGACCATCATCTCGACCGATCGGCTCATGTGGACGCCGACCAGCCGATCGGGCCCGACGCCGCACGCGACGAGGCGCCGGGCGAGCCGGTCCACCCGAGAGGCGAACTGCGCGTAGGTCAGCGCGGTGTCCTCGAAGACGACCGCCGTCGCGTCGGGGGTGCGCCGCGCCTGCCGGGTGAACGCGTCCAGCACCAACCGGTCACCGAGCGGCGCGGCGGTCCGGTTCAGCTCGTCGAGCCGGGCACGTTCCTCCGCGGTGCGCAGGTCGATGCCGCCGACCGGAACGCCCGGATCGTCCGCCGCCGCCTCCAGGATCGACGCGAGTCGCGCGGCGAACGTCCGCACGGTGTCCTCGTCGAACAGGTCACACGCGTAGACGACGGATCCGGCGACCCCGTCCCGCCGCCCCTGCTCGTCGCGCATCTCGGTCAGGTGGATCTCGAGATCGAGTTTGGCGCCGCCCGTGGCCGTCCCGACCGGCGCGATGTGCAGGTCCGGCAATGCGATCTCGGAGCGGGTGAAGTTGTGCACCACGAGCAGCACCTGGAACAGGGCCGAATGCGCGGTGGACCGGACGGGATCGAGGATCTCCACGAGCCGTTCGAGCGGAACGTCGGGGTTGCCGAAGGCGGCGAGGTCGACCTCCCGCACGCCGGCGAGAAGCTCGGAGAAGGTGGCGTCCGGGTGGATCCGAGTGCGCAGCACGAGGGTGTTGCCGAACATCCCCACGAGATCGTCGAGCGCCTCCTCGCCGCGGCCGGCGACCTGTGCCCCGACGGGAATGTCGTCGGTACCGGACAGGCGGGCCAGCAGGACCGCGAGCGCGGCGTGCGCGAGCATGAAGAACGTCACGCCGTGATCCCGGGCGAGCCGATCGAGCCGGGCGGCCAACGCCTCGTCCAGGGTGAAGTCGACGCTCGCGCCGCGCCCGGTCTGCACGGCGGGCCGCGGGCGGTCGGTGGGCAGTTCCACCAGGTCCGGCAGGTCCGCCAGCGCCGTGGTCCAGTAGTTCAACTGGCGCGCGAGCACCGACTCGGGGTCGTCCTCGGAGCCCAGCACGTCCTGTTGCCACAGGGCGTAGTCGGCGTACTGCACCGGCAGCGGAGTCCACTCCGGTGCCCGGCCCGCTCTGCGGGACAGGTACGCGGTGGCCAGATCCCGGGCCATCGGGGCCCGGGATCCGCCGTCGCTCGCGATGTGGTGAACGACGACGACCAGCACGTGGTCCCGGTCGGTGAGCCGCAACAGGGCCGCCCGGACGGGTACCGCACCGGTGACGTCGAACCCCCGGGAGACGAGGGCGGCGATCCGCGGGTGCAGGTCGTCCTCGGCCACGTCCTGTGCCGCCAGATCGAGCGGTACGTCCTCGAGCGGAACGATCACCTGGAACGGTCCGGAGTCGGAGTCGGGGAAGACGGTGCGCAGGGCCTCGTGCCGGGCGAGCAGGTCGCGCAGGGCGGCCTGCAGCGCCGGCACATCCAGCGCCCCGGTCAATCGCAGCACGAGCGGGATGTTGAAGGCGGCGGAGTCCGGGTCGAACCGGTTGAAGAACCACATCCGCCGCTGCGCGAGCGACAGCGGAATCCGCTCGGGGCGCGGCCGGGGGCGCAGGGGCATCCGGGACGGGACCGCGACCGGATCCCCCATCCGCGCCGCCAGGGCCGACACGGTCGGCGCTTCGAACAACGTCCGCACCGGGACCCGGACGCCGAGGGCGGCCTCGAGCCGCGCGATGACCTGCATCGCGAGCAGCGAGTTGCCGCCGAGCGCGAAGAAGTCGTCGGCGCGGCCGACCCGCTCGACCCCGAGCACCGCCCCGTACACGTCTGCGACCGTTTGCTCGTCGGACGTGGCGGGGGCGCAGTACTCGGCCGACTCGGGCAGCGGCACCGGCAGTGCCCGCCTGTCCAGCTTGCCACCGGGAGTGAGGGGCAGGGCGTCGAGCACGACGATGTGGCCGGGCACCATGTGGTTCGGCAGTTCCCCGGCGAGGAACTGGCGCAGGTGCGCCGGGTCGGGCACGGCGCCGGCCGCGCCGACGACGTAGCCGACGAGCCTGTCCCCGCCGCGCGGATCGGTGTGCAGCACCGTGGTGGCCTGCGCGACGGAGGGGTTCCGTTCCAGTGCGGCGTCGATCTCGCCGAGTTCGATCCGGAATCCACGCAGCTTGACCTGGAAGTCGCTGCGCCCGAGGTACTCCAGTTCGGCGACCGCGCCGGTGCTGCGCCATCGGACCATGTCGCCGGTCCGGTACATCCGCGTGCCCGGCGCTCCGAACGGGTCCGCCACGAACCGTGCCGCCGACAACCCGCTGCGCCGGTGGTAGCCCCGCGCGAGAGCGGCCCCGGCCAGGTACAACTCGCCGGCCACGCCGGACGGCACCGGCCGCAGCCGGGAGTCCAGCACCAGGGCGGCCACCCCCGGTACGGGCCGGCCGACGGTGACCGGGCGCCCGGGCTGCAGCCGCGCGAACGACGAGATGATCGTCGTCTCCGTAGGCCCGTAGCCGTTGAAGTAGCTCCGTCCCGGCGCCCACCGCGCCAGCAGTTGCGGCGATGTCACGTCCCCGCCGACGGACACGACCTCGAGACGGTCGAGTCCTGACGGATCGACCGTCCCCAGCACCGCCGGCGTGACGATGGTGTGGCTGACCCGTTCGGCCCGAAGCAGTTCCGCGAGTTCGGGTCCGCCGACGATCGTCGAGGGCACCACGACCAGGGTCGCGCCCTGGGAGAACGCGGCCATCCACTCGAGCACCGACGGATCGAAGCTGGGCGAGCACACGTGCAGGAACCGCGACCGTGACGTCACGCCGTACAGCGTCACCGCGGCACCGAGCAGCGGGTCGAGACCCGCGTGGGTGACCACCACACCCTTGGGGTGCCCGGTCGACCCCGACGTGTAGATGACGTACGCCGCGTGCTGCAGCGACAGCGGCCGTACCCGCTCGGCGTCGGACATCCGGGCGGCGGATCGTGTCGCGACGGCCCGCACGACCTCGGGATCGTCCAGTTCCAGCCGGGGCGGGGACGCGGGCAGCGCGGGGGCGTACGAGGTGGTGGTCAGGCACACCGCCGCACCGGAGTCGGCGAGCATGTACCGGACCCGCTCCGCCGGATAGGACGGATCCACCGGAAGGTGCGCGGCGCCGGCCTTCGCGACCGCCCACACGCCGAGCACCATCTCGTAGGAACGCGGGAACGCCAGCGCCACCACGTCCTCGGGGCCGACGCCGCGTGCTGCCAGTTCCCGCGCGAGCCGGGACGACGACTCGTCGAGTTCGCGGTAGCTGATCGTGCGGTCCTGGTACCGGACGGCCGGCGCCTCGGGGTCCCGGGAGACCGCCGCCGTCAGGATCTCGGCGAGCGTGCGGGCACCGCTCGGTGCGTCGTCCGGGGCACGGGTGAGCCGGTCGGCTTCGTCGTCGGCAAGGAGCGCCAGGTCACCGACCGGCACGGCCGGGTCCGCCACGGCGGCGGCCAGCAGCCGCACGAACCGCCGCGCGAATCCGGCCACCGTCTCGTCGTCGAACAGGTCCCTGGCGAAGACGAAGTCCGCCGACATTCCCGCCGGTCCCCCGCCGGGGTCCGTGTGTTCACGCAGCGTCAACGACAGATCGAACTTCGCGGTGGTCGCATCGAACGGCACCGCCGCCACGCTCAGGTCCGGCAGCTCGAGACCCGCGGGGGGCAGGTTCTCGAAGGCGATGGCCACCTGGAACAGCGGGTGCCGCGCGGTCGAACGCTCCGGAGCGAGCAGTTCCACGACGCGCTCGAAGGGGATCTCCGCGTGGGTGAACGCCTCCAGGTCGCTCTCGCGGACCCGCGCGAGATGCTCCGCGAACCCGGAACCGGGATCGACCCGGGTGCGCAGCACCAAGGTGTTGACGAACATGCCGACCATCTCGTCCAGCGCGGCGTCACCGCGGCCGGCGACCGCGGTACCCACGGCGATGTCATGCGACGACGACATCCGGGCGAGGAACACCGCGAGCGCGGTGTGCAGGACCATGAACAGGGTCGACCCGCACTGCTGTGCCAGTTCCCCCGCCCGCCGGTGCGTCGGGGCATCGATATCGAACGCGACCCGGCCGCCGGCGAAGGACTGCACCGGCGGGCGGGCCCGATCCGTCGGGAGGTGCAGTTCCGCGGGGAGATCCGCGAGGACCCGCCGCCAGTACTCCGCCTGTGCCGAGAGGGGACTGTCCGCGTCCCGCTCCGATCCGAGCACCTCACGCTGCCACAGCGCGAAGTCCGCGTACTGCAGCGGCAACGGCTCCCATCCGGGCTCCCGGCCGGCGGCCCGCGCGGCGTACGCGGTCATCAGATCGCGCGTCAACGGCGCCATCGACCAGCCGTCGGCGCTGATGTGGTGTGCCACGAACACGAGCACGTGCTCGTCGTCCGCGACCCGGAACAGCCGCACCCGGAACGGCACCTCGGCGGTCACGTCGAATCCGGTGGCCACCACGTCGGCGATCCGGTCGGCCAGCTCCGTTCCGGGCACCGATTCCGACGCCCAGTCGGGCGTGTATCCGGCGGCGGGAACGACCGTCTGGTACGGGCGCCCGTCCGTTTCGGGATACCTGGTTCGCAGGATCTCGTGCCGGACCGCGATGTCGGACACCGACTTTCGCAGGGCATCGACGTCGAGCCGGCCCGTCAGCCGGATCGCCACCGGGATGTTGTCGGCCGCGGAGGCCGGATCGAACCGATTGAGGAACCACATCCGCTGCTGCGCGAACGACAGCGGTACGCGGTCCGGGCGCTCCCGCGCCACCAGCGGAACAGCGTGTGCCGCCGCGCCACCCGACTCCAGATGCGCCGCCAATGCCGCCACGGTCGGCGCCTCGAACACCACCGGCACCGGCACCCGGGTCTCCAGGGCCGCACCCAGGCGCGCCACCAACCGGGTCGCGAGAAGCGAATTTCCCCCCAGTTCGAGGAAGGAGTCGTCCACGCCGACGCGCTCGCGCCCGAGCACCTCGGCGAACACCGACGCGACCGTCTCCTCGACCGGGGTGCGCGGCGCCCGGTATTCCCGCTCGGCGAACACCGGTTCGGGCAGCGCCGCCCGATCGAGCTTGCCCACCGGGGTCAGCGGCACCGCGTCGAGCACCATCACCAGGGCCGGCACCATGTGGCCGGGCAGCGTCTCGGCCAACCCGGCGAGCACCGCCGGCGCGTCCATCCGGGTTCCGGCCGCGGGCAGCACGTACGACACCAGTGCCGTCTCCCCCGACGGCAGCACCTTCCCGACGGTCGCGGCGAACTCGATGTCCGGCCGGGCCGTCAGGGCGGCGTCGATCTCACCCAGTTCCACCCGGAACCCGCGGATCTTGACCTGGAAATCGCTGCGCCCGAGATACTCGATCGGGCCGTCGGCCGCGCGGCGCACCAGGTCTCCCGTCCGGTACATCCGGGTTCCCGGATCCGACCCGAACGGATCGGCCACGAACCGCTCCGCCGTCAGTCCCGGCCGGCGGTGGTAGCCGCGCGCCACCTGGGCGCCCGCCAGATACAGCTCACCCACCACACCCGGCGGCACCGGCCGCAACCGGCCGTCGAGCACGTACGCCGCCAGTCCCGGGATCGGGGTGCCGATCGTGATCGGCTCGCCCGCCACCAGCGGCGCGCTGCTCGTCGCCAGGATCGTCGCCTCGGTCGGCCCGTACGCGTTGAAGAACCGCCGGCCGGGACCGGTCCACCGGCTCACCAACTCCGGCCCGAAGGCCTCCCCGGCCGCCACCACCACCCGCAGGTCCGTCAGGCCCGTGGGATCCACCGAACTCAATGCCGCCGGCGTGATGAACACGTGGGTCACCGCGTCGGCCGCCAGCACCTCGGCCAGGTCGGCACCGCCGCCCACCGACGCCGGCGCCACCACCACCGTCGCACCCGCGGAGAACCCGATCAGCAACTCGAGCATCGAGACGTCGAAACTCGGCGAGCACACATGCAACACCCGCGCGTCCGCACCGACCCCGTAGTGCTCCCGCTCGGCGGAGATCACGCCGGCGATCCCGGCATGGGTGACCGCCACCCCCTTCGGGCGGCCCGTGGAGCCGGACGTGTAGATCATCCAGGCGAGGTCCGGCCCTTCGAGCGCGCGCGTCCGGTCGGCGTACGAGACGGGATGCCCGGGCAGCTGCCCGACCTGCCCGGCCACCGCCGCATCGTCGAGCAGCACCTGTTCGACTCCGGCCGGCACCGCGGCCGCGAAATCGCGCACCGTCATGCACAGGGCCGCGCCGGAGTCTGCCAGCATGAATTCCACCCGCTCGAGTGGGTAGCGCGGGTCGACGGGGACGAACGTCGCGCCCGACTTCGCCACCGCCCACAACGCGAGCACCGACTCCACCGAACGGGGTATCGCCACCGCGACCACGTCGCCCGGCCCGACGCCCCGGCCGATCAGCCACCGCGCCCACCGCGACGACCTCTCGTCCAGCTCGCGATACGACAGGGCGGGGCCACCGGCGGCGCCCACCACCGCGGGATGGTCTCCGCGTTCCTCCACCGCGGAGGTCAGCAGAGTCGGCAGCAGTGCCACGCGCGTGGCCCGGCTACGCGACCGGCCCGGTTCCCTGCGCCGCACCCCCGGCTCTCGCCTCACGCGCCCGGACCTCGATCTGCCCGGACCGGGCTCCTGCGTTGCACTACGGATACAGCTCCTTCCACACGCGGGAAGAGCATGGAGAACTCGTCCCGCCCGGGAGGAATCTACCGGCCGGTATTCAGTTCCGCATACTCCATGGGTCGACGGCGGCCACTGTCGTCCACTGCCCACCCGCGGCAACGGACCCCGGCGGGACCTCGTCGCGGTCGGTGACGACCACGACCCCGAGGTCGTCACCCGGTGCCTCGTTCAACGCGTCTACCAGCGAAGACGGCACGAACGCGTGGGTTACCCATTCGTCGGCCACGACGGCGGCGAGGTCGGCGCCGGGCTCGGGCACGATCACCACCGCCCCCGCGATCCCGGCAGCCAGGATCGCGAAGATGCGCCACTGCTCCGCCGTGAGGTCGCACACCAGCGACCGCGATTCGTAGTCCAGCTTCAGCGCGGCCGCACCGCCGCGGACCACGGCGACCAGTTCGCCGTGGTAGAGCACGCGGCCGGCCACCCACAGCGCGGGGTGCTGCGGCTGCAGGACCCGGACCCGCTCCGAGTAGTCGACCGGCCGGTGGGACAGCGTGTCCACGGCGGCCACCGTCGCCGGGTCGTCGAGGCACACCCAGCGCGCGGCGGCGGACCGACGGGCGTCCGACCCGGTCGTCGTCAACCCGAGCCCGGGTGTCTCCGCAGGCGTGGCGGAGCCGGACACGGCGGGCACGATCGCGGCACCCGCCTTGGTCACCGCCCAGAGCGCGGTGATCAGCTCGGGGCCCGCCGGCACGGCGACCGCGACGCCGTCGCCGGGCCCGACGCCCTCGGCGATGAGATACCGAGCCCACTGCGACGACCGGCGGTCGAGGTCGAGGTAGGTGACCTCGACGCCGTCCGCGACGAACGCCGGGGCCTCGGGATCGGACTCCACGGCGACCTGCCACTCCTGCGGCACCGTCCGCTCGACGCGGTCGGGGACCGCCACCGGCTCGGGCTCGATGACCGTGGGCGCCGTGCGCTCGGTCTCGGTGCGGATGTCGATGTCCCCGACCACCGCGTCGGAGGTTTCCGCGACGGCGCGCAGGACGGTCACGAAGCGTTCGGCGAACGTCGCGACGGTGCCGGCGTCGAACAGGTCCACGGCGTAGGTGAACCCGACGTGCATGCCGGCGGCCGAGCCGCCCGGGTGCTCACGCGGATCGACGGTCACCTGCAGGTCGAACTTCGCGGCGAGTTCACCGGCGTCGAGGGCCTCGACGGTGAGACCCGGCAGTTCGAGGCGCGCGGCCTCGGTGTTCTGGAACGACAGCACCGTCTGGAACACGGGATGCCGGGCCGGGGAGCGCACGGCCACCACGTCGTCGACCACCCGCTCGAACGGCACGTCGGGGTGGCCGAACGCCTCGAGGTCGACGGCGCGGGCCCGGTCGAGCAGCTCGGCGAAGGTCGCCGCCGGGTCCACATCCGTGCGCAGGGCGAGGGTGTTGACAAACATCCCGACGAGGTCGTCGAGGCGCCGGTCACCGCGGCCCGCGACAGGCGTGCCGACGACGATGTCGTGGGTGCCGCTGAGCCGGGCGAGCAGCACGGCGAGCGCCGCGTGGACGACCATGAACAGCGACGCCCGATGCTCGAGCGCGAGGGCGTCGAGCCGCTGCCGGATCTGCGCGTCGACCTCCACCGCCACCGTGCCGCCGCGCAGCGACGGCTGCGGCGGCCGGGGCCGGTCCGTGGGCAGATCGAGCAGTTCGGGCACCCCGGCCAGGCGCGAACGCCAGTAGGACAGCTGGGCACCGGCCGGCGACTGCGCATCGTCGGCGTCACCGAGGACCCGACGTTGCCAGAGCGCGTAGTCGGCGTACTGCACCTCGAGCGGCGCCCAGGCCGGCGTGCCGCCCGACAACCGCGACGCGTAGGCGGTCATCAGATCCCGTGCCAGCGGCGCCAGCGACGCACCGTCGGCGGAGATGTGGTGGACGACGAGAGCGAGCACGTGGTCGTCGGCGCCGACCGAGACGATCCGGCCGCGCACCGGCACCTGCGCGGAGACGTCGAAGCCCTCGGCGGCGAGGGCGACGACCTCGGCGAACGCCTCCTGCTCGGACGCCACCTCGACCGGCACGACCGCGGGCACCACCGCGTCGGCGTCGAGGACGTGCTGGTAGGGCCCCGTCTCGTCCTGCGGGTACCGGGTGCGCAGCGACTCGTGCCGCTCGATCACGTCGCGCACCGCGGCGGTGAGCGCCGCGGTGTCGAGGCGGCCACGCAGCCTGATCGCGAGCGGGATGTTGTAGCTCGCGGAGGCGGGATCGAGCTGGTTGAGCACCCACATGCGTTGCTGGGCGAGCGAGAGCGGCACCCGATCGGGGCGGGGCCCGGCGGTCAGCGCGGGCCGGGGCGCCGATTCCGCGTGCGCGTCGGCCCGGGCCGCGAGTTCGGCGACGGTCGGTGCCTCGAACAGTTCGCGGATCGCGAGGGCGGTTCCGAGCGACTCGTTGATCCGCGCGATCACCCGCGTCGCGATGAGCGAGTTGCCGCCGAGCTCGAAGAACGAGTCGTCCGCACCGGCCCGCTCGACGCCGAGCACGTCGGCGAACACCTGCGCGACGGCGCGTTCGGCGGCGGTGGCCGGTTCGCGGCGCCCGCCCGCGGTGGTGGCGGTCGCCTGCGGCACCGGCAGGGCGCGCCGGTCGAGCTTGCCGTTGACGGTGAGCGGCAGCTCGTCGAGGACGACCACGAGGTCCGGAATCATGTAGCCGGTGAGGAAGGCACCGAGCTGCTCGCGCACGCGGGCCACGTCGACGTCCGCGCCGGCGCGGGGCACGACGTAGCCGACGAGCCGGTCGCCGAGACCGTCGTCGCGGACCACGGCGACCGCCTGGGCCACCGCGTCGGCACGCAGCAGCGCCGCCTCGACCTCGCCCAGCTCGATGCGGAAGCCCCGCAACTGCACCTGCGCGTCGCTGCGCCCGGCGTACTCGAGCTCGCCGTCGGCGTTCCACCGCGCGACGTCGCCGGTGCGATACAGCCGGCCCGCCCCGAAGGGGTCGGCGACGAACCGCGCGGCGGTCAGTCCCGGCCGACCGAGGTAGCCGCGGGAGAGCTGGTCACCGGAGACGTACACCTCGCCCGGCACCCCGACCGGGACGGGCTGCAGCCGCCGGTCGAGCACCCGCAGCCGCAGCCCCGGCAGGGAGCGGCCGATCCGGCTGGCGGCACCGGGGCGCGCGGCGCCGCGGTCGAGGGCCAGGAACGACACGTGAACCGTGGTCTCGGTGATGCCGTACATGTTGACCAGCGTCGGCGCCACGGGCCGGCGCCCGTACCAGCCGTCGAGCTTGCCGAGGTCGAGCGCCTCGCCGCCGAACACGACGTATCGCAGTGCGAGCGGATCGGCGTCGGGACGCTCCACGGACGCGACCCGGTCGGCCTCGTCGAGCTGAAGGAACGCCGAGGGGGTCTGGTTGAGCACGGTGACCCGCTCTGCCCGCAGCAGCTCGAGGAACTGTTCGGGCGAGCGTGAGGTCAGGTAGTCGACGACGACGAGCCGGCCGCCGTACAGCAGCGGTCCCCACAGCTCCCACACCGTGAAGTCGAATGCGTAGGAGTGGAACAGCGTCCACACGTCGTCGGCACCGAACCCGAACAGCGGTTCGGCGTTGTCGAACAGGGTCAGCACGTTGCGGTGGGTGACCGCGACGCCCTTGGGGCGGCCGGTGGAGCCGGAGGTGTAGATGACGTAGGCGCGGTTGTCCGCATGCAGCGGCGCGCTCCGCTCGGCGTCGGTGAGCGGCCCGGACGGCGCGTGCGGGTCGTCGTCCTCGATGTACACCCGGGGCAGGCCGACGTCCGGCAGTGCGTCGCCGTCACCGGTGGTGGTGGTGACGACGCAGCGCGGACGTGCGTCCTCGAGCATGTACCGCAGCCGCTCCGCCGGATACGTGGTGTCGGTGGGCAGATACGCGGCACCGGACTTGAGCACCGCCAGCAGCGCCACGATCAACTCGGCCGACCGGGGCAGCGCGACGGCCACGAGCTCCTCCGGGCCCGCCCCGGCCGCGACGAGCCGGCGGGCGAGGCGGTTGGCGCGCGCGTCGAGCTCGGCGAACGAGAGGGTGCGTCCGGCGAACGTGACGGCCGGGGCGTCGGGGCTGCGGCGGACGACGGCGTCGAAGCGGTCGGCGAGGGTCGCCGCTGCGGGCACCCGGACCCCGGACCCGAGCGTGCTCCACTCGGTGAGGATCCGCTCGGCCTCGGCGTCGTCCAGGAACGGCAGCGCGCCGACCGGGGTGGCGGCGTCCACGGTGACGCCGCGCAGGATCCGGGTGAACCGGTCGGCGAGGGACCGCATGGTGGGGGCGTCGAAAAGATCGGTGGCGTAGGCGAGTTCGACGGTCATCCCGCCGGGGGCGCCGCGCTCCGAGAGCTGCTCGGCGACGGTGACCTGCAGGTCGAACTTCGCGATGGCCGTGTCGAATTCGACCCCGGAGATGCTCAGGTCGGGCAGCTCCAGGGCGGACTGCGGCAGGTTCTGGAAGGTGAGCATCACCTGGAACAGCGGGTGCCGGGCCTGCGAGCGGGGCGGGTCGAGCACCTCGACGAGCCGTTCGAACGGCATGTCGGCGTTCGCGAACGCCTCGAGATCCGTGCCGCGCACCCGGGCGAGCAGGTCGGCGAACGGCTCACCGGATTCGACGGCGGTGCGCAGCACCAGCGTGTTGACGAACATGCCGATCAGGTCGTCCAGGGCGGCCTCGCCGCGGCCCGCGACGGGGGTGCCGACGGCGATGTCGTCGGTGCCGGACAGCCGGGCCAGCAGCACGGCCAGCGCCGTGTGCACCACCATGAACACGCTCGCGTTGTGGGTGCGGGCCAGGTCGGCGAGCGCCGCGTGCAGTTCGGCGTCGATCGGGACACGAAGGGCGGCACCGTGATTGGACGCAACGGCGGGACGGGGCCGGTCCACCGGGAGGGTGAGTTCCTCGGGCAGGTCGGCGAGCTGCGCGCGCCAGTAGGCGAGCTGCCGCGACAGCACGGATTCCGGATCGTCCTCGTCGCCGAGCACCTCGCGCTGCCAGAGCGCATAGTCGGCGTACTGAACCGACAACGGCGGCAACGGATTCGGCTCGTCACGGGTGCGCGCCCGATAGGAGGCGACGACGTCACGGGTCAGCGGCGTCATGGAAAAACCGTCGCCGGAGATGTGGTGCACGACGAAGACGAGCACGTGCTCCTCGTCGGAGATCCGCAGCAGCGCGACGCGCCACGGCACGGCGGCGGTGACGTCGAACCCGGTGCCGACCAGCTCGAGGACGCGAGCGGGAACGTCCTCGGCCGCAACCTCGACGGGGGCGAGATCCGGCAGTACCTCGGCCACCGGCAGTACCACCTGGTAGCCGTCGCCGTCGGTCTCCGGGTAGACGGTGCGCAGCGACTCGTGCCGGGCGACGAGGTCGGCGACCGCGCCGCGCAGGGCGTCGACGTCGAGACGCCCGGCGAGCCGGATCGCGACGGGGATGTTGTCCACCGCCGACTCGGGCGCGAACCGGTTCAGGAACCACATGCGCTGCTGGGCGAGCGACAACGGGATCCGCTCGGGGCGGTCGCGGGCGACCAGCGCCACGGCACCCGAGCCGGCCTGCGACTCGAGCCGCGCCGCGAGCGCCTCCACCGTCGGCGCCTCGAACACCAGCGGCACCGGCACCCGGGTGTCGAGGGCCGCGCCGAGCCGGGCGACGAGCCGGGTGGCGACGAGGGAGTTGCCGCCGAGGTCGAGGAACGAATCGTCGAGACCGACCCGCTCGACGCCGAGGACGTCGGCGAAGACGTCGGCGACGGCCTGCTGGGCCGGGGTCTGCGGCGCCCGGTACTCCCGGACCGCGAACACCGGGGCGGGAAGGGCCGCGCGGTCGAGCTTGCCGACGGGATTGAGCGGCACCTCGGCGATGGGGACGACCGCCGCCGGGAGCATGTAGTCGGGCAGGAAGCCGGCCGCGAACTCGACGAGAGCGCCGGTGTCGAGGTCCGCGCCCCCGGCGGCCGGCACGACGTAGGAGACGAGCGCGGTCTCCCCGGAGGGCAGGGCGCGGCCCACGGTGGTGGCGAACTCGACGTCCGGGTGCCGGACGAGGACCGCGTCGATCTCGGTGAGTTCGATGCGGTAGCCGCGGATCTTGACCTGGAAGTCGGAGCGGCCGAGGTACTCGATCACACCGCTGTCGTCCCGGCGCACGAGGTCGCCGGTGCGGTACATGCGCGCCCCGCCGTCCGCGAACGGGTTGGCGACGAACCGGTCGGCGGTCAGGCCCGGACGGGCGTGATACCCCAGCGCGAGCTGTGCGCCCGCCAGGTACAGCTCACCGGTGACACCGGCGGGGACCGGGCGCAGGTGCGTGTCGAGCACGTATGCCCCCACGCCGGGGATCGGGGTACCGATGCGGATCGGCTCGCCCGGGTGCAAGGGGGCACTGCTCACCGCCAGGACGGTCGCCTCGGTCGGCCCGTATCCGTTGAAGAAGTCGCGGCCGGGCGCGGCCCAGCGCTCGACGAGATCGGGACCGAAGCTCTCCCCCGCCACCACGACCACGCGCAGGTCGTCCAGGCCCTGCGGGTCGACGGACCCCAGCGCCGCCGGGGTGATGAAGGTGTGGGTGACGCGCTCGGCCGCGAGCAGCTCCGCCAGGTCCGCGCCGCCGACGATCGTCGGCGGCGAGACCACCAGGGTCGCGCCGGCGGTGAAGGCGCTCAGCAGCTCGAGCATCGACACGTCGAAGCTGGGCGAGCAGATGTGCAGCACCCGCGCCTCGGCGGTGACCCGGTAGTGCTCGCGTTCGGCGGTGATCAGGCCGGCGATGCCGGTGTGCGGGACGGACACGCCCTTCGGCAGGCCCGTCGACCCGGAGGTGTAGATCATCCAGGCCGGGTGCAGCTCGGACAGCGGCCGGATCCGATCGGCGTACGACACCGGGTGGCCGGGGCGGGCGGCGATGTCACCGGCCACGCCGGGATCGTCGAGCGCGGTCCACCGCACCGAGCCCGGCAGGTCCGCGGCGAAGGCCGTGAGGGTCAGGCCGACGGCCGCGCCGGAGTCGGACACCATGTGCAGGACCCGCTCGGCCGGGTACTTCGGGTCGACGGGCAGGAACGTCGCCCCCGACTTCGCCACCGCCCACACGGACAGGACGGACTCCGCCGAGCGGGGCACGGCGACCGCCACCACGTCGCCCGGGCCGATGCCCCGCTCGATCAGCAGCCGCGCCAGCTGCGACGACTTCTCGTCCAGCTCCCGGTACGTGAGCGTCGCCCCGCCCGCCGCGACGACCGCCGGGTGATCGCCGCGTTCCTCCACGGCCGATACCAGCAGTTGCGGCAGCAACGTCGCCTGGGTGCGGGTGCGGGAGCCCCGCTGGGGGCGGGTGGGGGCGGGACGGCGGCTGCGGGCGGGGCGTTCGCGGCGCTCGACGGCCGGCGACTGGGGAGCGATCGCCGGATCGCTCCCGCCCAGGCTGCCGTCGTGTCGAGAAGACCGCATGTAGATGCCCACATCCTTCGCTTCGGTTCCGTTGCTCGCGCGCGAACGAGCAAGCATAGTCACTGCGCCCGGCGCCCTCGGCGGGACCGTACCGGCCGGTAGCCGCCACTCGTTCATCCACCGATGCGCCCGCGACGTTACCCTCGGGCCCCCGCCGGGACCGGACGCGGTGAGGCTCCCCCGACGAAAAGGGGAGCCTCACCGCGGCGGGCCGGACCTCAGGCGACGACGACCCGATGGGCCGTGCGCCACCGCTCGAGCAGGTCCTCCGGCGCCCGATCGACCACGACCACCACCGCCAGATCCTCGAGCCCCCCGGGTTCGAGGGTGTCGAGCGCGTCGGCGGTCAGGTGGGCGTGGGTGACCCACTCGTCGTACAGGGCGGCGTCGAGTGCCTCCCCCGAGTCGGCGCCCTCGGGCACCACGACGACCGTCGCGCCGGTGGCCGTGACCAGCAGCGGCTCGAGCGCACCGGCCTCCGCCGCGGTCGACCCGACCGCGGCGCTGCGCGACTCGTAGGTCAGGCCGTACTGCTCGCGCAGCTCGCCGATCCGGTCGATCAGCTCGGCCTGGGTGAACGTGCGGGTCGCGGTGACCAGGGCCGGGCTCTCGGACCCGACGACCCGGAGCCGGTCCGCGTACGAGACGGGGTGTGCGGCCTGCGCCGCCTGCTCGGCGCGCAGCTGCTCGTCGTCGAGCGGCAGCCACGTGACGGTGCCGGGCAGGCCGGCGGTGAGTTCCGCCACGGTCAAGCCCAGCGTCACCCCTGCGGCGCCCGGCGCCCCGACGAACGGGCCGCCGGGATCGACCATCAGCAGGGCCGCGCCGGTCTTGGCGACCGCCCACTGCGCCACCACCGACTGCACCGACCGCGGGACGGCGACGGCGACGACGTCGCCGGTGCCGATGCCGCGCGCGATGAGCAGCCGCGCCAGCCGCGACGACCGCGCGTCCAGCTCGCGGTACGGCACCTCGGTGCCGTCGACGGCCACGGCCGGGGCTTCCGGATCCTCCTCGACCACGTGGGCCAGCACGGCGGCGAGCGTGCGGCCGGTGCTCGCGGCCGGAGCCTGCGCCGGCTCGGCCTCGGCGACGAGGTGTGCCCGCTCCGCGGCGTCCATGAGGTCGATGTCCCCCACCGCCGCCTGGGCGTCGGCCACGAAGGCGTCGAGGACCCGCACGAACCGCTGCGAGAGCACGGTCACCTCCGTCTCGTCGAAGTACCGCTCCAGGTACTTGAAGGTGAACACGATCTCCGACTGCGCGAGGGTGAGCAGCGTCAGCGGGTAGTGGGTCGCGTCGTCGAGCCGGACGTCCGTGACGGTCATGCCGTCGAGGTCCGTGGCGGCGGAGGACAGCGCGGCCCGGTCGATCGGGTACGACTCGAACACGAGCAGCGTGTCGAATCCGATCCGCCCGCCCGCCCGCTGCTGGATCTCGGTCAGACCCAGGTAGTGGTGGCCGAGCAGTTCCGCCTGCTGTGCCTGCACGCGGCGCAGCAGCTGCGCGACGGTCTCGTCGTCATCGGTGTCCACCCGCACCGGCAGAGTGTTGATGAACAGGCCGACCATCGACTCGACGCCGGGCAGCTCGGCCGGCCGGCCGGACACGGTGGCGCCGAAGGTCACGTCGGAGCGTCCCACGATCCGGCCGAGCAGCACCGCCCAGGCCGCCTGCACCAGGGTGTTCACGGTGACCCCGAGGCTCGCGGCCAGGGCGGTCACCGCCCCGGCGCGTTCCTCGTCGAACACCACGTGCACCGAGGAGATGGCGTCCGCGTCGGGATGCCGCACCGACGGGGCGAGGACGGTCGGCTCCTCGACGCCGGCGAGTGCCTTCGCCCACACCTCGAGCGACGCCTCCCGGTCCTGCTCCGCCAGCCACTCGAGGAACTCCCGGTAGGAGCGGACGGCCGGGAGCGCGGTGGTGTCCCCGTGCGTGACGTACAGCGCCATGAGGTCCTGCATGAGGACCGGCATGGACCAGCCGTCGAGCAGGATGTGGTGGACCGTCACCGCGAGCAGCGAGCGGCCCTCGGCCACGTCGACGAACAGGAACCGGATCAGCGGGGCGGTGCCGAGGTCGAAGCGCCGGACCTGCTCGTCGCGCAGGATGCGGGCCAGCTCGGCGTCGCGGGCGTCCTCGGCGAGGCCGCCGAGGTGCTCGTGCCGCCACTGCACGTCGACGTCACCCAGCACCAGCTGCACGGGATCGCCGCTGTCGGTGACGAACACCGTCCGCAGGTTCGGGTACCGGTCCAGCAGCGCCTGCGCCGCGGCGCGCAGCCGCTCCGGATCGACCGCACCGCCGAGTTCGAGCACCGCCTGCATCGTGTAGACGTCCACGCTCGCCTCGGTCATGAGCGCGTGGAAGTGCAGACCCGCCTGCAGCGGCGACAGCGGCCACGCGTCGGTCACCGACGGGTACCGCGACTGCCACACGTCGAGGTCGTGCTGGGCGACCGACACGAGCGGCACGTCCGACGGGGTCAGGCCCCCGGCGCCCGGCTCGCGGACGTGGCGGGCCAGCGCAGCCAGGGCCTCATGCCAGTGCTGTGCCAGCTCCTCGATCTCCGAGCGCTCGACCACCCCGGCGGGGAAACCGAAGCGCGCCTCGAGCTGCGGGCCCTCCGGGCGGTACGACACGGTCGCCGCGACGTCGATCGTCGCGGTGACGGGCAGGCCGGCGGGGCGGACCGTGAGGTCGCCGAACGCATCGGCCGGCGCCCACGCGCCGCCCGGGACCGGCTCGCCGTAGTGGAACGCAACCTGCGGCCGCGGAGCGCCGAGCTCCCCGGCGGAATCGGGGTCGAGGTGCCGCAGCAGACCGAAGCCGGCACCACCGTCGGGCAGGGCCCGCAGCTGTTCCTTGACCGCCTTGACGGCGGCGCCCATCGCCGGTCCCCCGGCGAACGCGTCGTCGAGGTCGATTCCCTCGAACCCGGCACGGAACGGGAATACGGTGGTGAACCATCCGACGGTCCGGGACAGGTCGGCACCGGGGACCACGGCCGCGTCGCGTCCGTCCCCGTCCACCGCGAGCAGCGTGGACGTCTCGTCGATGCCCCGGTCCCGGCGCCACCGCACCAGCGCGAGGCCGAGCGCGGTGACCAGACCGTCGCGGACGGTGCCGTGGAACCGCTCGGGCACCGCGGTGAGCAGCGCCTCCGTGTCCGCGGCGGGGACGGTGCCGCGCACGTGCTCGACCGTGGCGCCGAGATCGACGGCCGGGTCGAGCGGGCGGTTCCCGATCGGGAAGTCCGGTCCGTCGAGGATCGAGCGCCACAGTGCGAGTTCCGTGCGGCGCTCGGGCCGGCCGGCCGCCTCGACCAGCCCGTGCGCCCAGCGGCGCAGGGAGGTACCGACCGGGGGCAGCACCACCGGGCGTCCGGCCGCGAGGGCGTCGTACGCGGCGGCCAGATCGTCGACCAGGATGCGCCAGGACGCGTCGTCGGCCACGAAACGGTGGGCGACGATCAGCAGCGTCTCGCCGCGCCCGTCGTCGATGCGGACGAACTGCACCATCCGGCCCGTGGCGGGGTCGAGTCGCTCGACGGCCGCCCCGAGGGCCCGCTCGGCGCGGGCCCGCACGTCGTCGGCCGCGTCCGTTGCCGGTTCCGCCTGCGCCAGCAGGGTTTCCGGGTCGACGGTGCCGGTGGCACGCACCCGCAGGGCGACGGCGCCGTCGGCGTCGTGCTCGACGATCGCACGCAGCGCGTCGTGATGGTCGACGAGCACGCCGATCGCCCCGGCCAGGGCATCGTGGTCGACGCCGGAGGGCAGGATCACCGCCGTGGCCACGGCGAGTCGTTCGACGTGGTCGGCGGCGTCGAGCGCGTCACGCATCGCCGGCGTCAGCGGGACGTCGCCGACACCGCCGCCGGGCAGTTCCGCGGGTGCACCCGCCCCACCGCCGGTGAGGGTGGCGACCTCCGCCAGACCCGCGACGGTCTTGCGTTCGAACACGTCCCGCGGGGTGAACACCACGCCGCGGGCCTTCGCGCGCGAGACCAGCTGGATCGAGACGATGCTGTCGCCGCCGAGGGCGAAGAAGTCGTCGTCGAGACCGACCTGTTCGAGACCGAGCACCTCGGCGAACACCCGCGCCACGGCCTCCTCCGTGACGGTGGTCGGGGCCCGGAACTCCCGGGCCTCGAACACCGGCGCCGGCAGCGCCCTGCGGTCGAGCTTGCCGTTGACGTTCAGGGGCAGCGCCTCGAGCACCACGAACGCCGCCGGCACCATGTACGACGGCAGGTCCCGCCCGAGTTGCGTGCTCACGTCGGCGACGTCGAGCACGACGCCGGGCTGCGGCACCACGTAGGCGATCGCCTGCGGTCCGACCCGGTCGTCCTCGCGGACGATCACCGCCACGTCCCGGATACCGTCGACGCCGCGCAGCGCGGCCTCGATCTCGCCGAGCTCGATGCGGAAACCGCGAATCTTGACCTGGAAGTCCGTGCGTCCGACGTACTCCAGGCGACCCGCCGGATCCCACCGCACCAGGTCACCGGTGCGGTAGAGCCGTTCGCCGTCCCCGAACGGCGAGGCGACGAACCGCTCCGCCGTCAGATCCGCCCGGCCGTGGTAGCCGCGCGCCAGCTGCGCACCCGCCAGGTACAGCTCGCCGGGCACGCCGGCCGGGACCGGATTCAGCCGCGCGTCGAGCACGTACACCCGCGAATTCCACTCCGGGACACCGATCGGCACCGACACCCCGGTGGCGTCGTCGACCTCGTGGAAGGTCACCGACACCGCGGCCTCGGTCGGACCGTACAGGTTGTCCAACCGGGCCGTGTTGTGCGCCAGGAACCGTCGCGCCGTCGCCGCCGGCAACGCCTCACCGATCGCGAGCACCCGTCGCACCGACGCCGGGAGCCGGTCCTCGCCGTCGACGAGGAGCGTCTCGAGCATCGACGGCACCACGTGCAGGGTGGTCACGGACCGCTCGGCCATGAGCGCGGCGAGGTAGCGGGGGTCGCGGTGCCCGTCCGGCGCGGCGATCACCAACCGGCCACCGGAGACCAGCGCCGACCAGAACTCCCACACCGACAGATCGAACGTCGCCGCCGTCTTGAGCAACACCGCATCGTCGGCACCGAGCGCGTACTCCGCCCGCTTCCACACCAACTGGTTCACGATCGCCCCGTGCGGCACCGCCACACCCTTCGGCCGACCCGTCGAACCCGACGTGAAGATCACATACGCCGTGTTCGACGCCCGCAACGGCGCCAACCGCTCCGCATCGGGGACCGGAGCGTCCGACAGTTCGTCGAGGTCGAGGGTGTCGAGAGTGAGCGTCGGGATCGTCTGTCCCGGTACCACGAAGCCGTCGCGCTCGGTGGTCAGCACCACCACCGGAGCCGCGACCTCGAGAATGTACCCGGTCCGCTCCGCCGGCTGATCCGGGTCCAGTGGCACATACGCACCACCGGCCTTGGCCACGGCGTACATGCCCACCAGCAACTCGACCGACCGGCGCATCGCCAGCGCCACCGTCGACTCCGGCCCCACACCCAGCGCAACAAGCTGCCGCGCAAGACGATTGACCCGGGCATCGAACTCGCCGTAGGTGAGCGTCACACCCTCGAACACCAACGCCGGCGCGTCGGGAGCGCGCCGCACCTGCTCGTCGAACAGATCCACCAGCGTCGCCGGCCCCCCGACCGCACGAGCGGTCTCGTTCCACGCCTCGAGCACCCGCACCCGCTCGGCCACCTCGAGAATCTCGATATCCCCCAGAGCCACCGACGGATCCGCCACGACCGCCTCGAGCACCCGCACGAACCGCTCCGCGAACACCACGACGGTCGGCTCGTCGAACAGATCCGTGGCGTACGTGAGCACGCTCGTGATCCCCTCGGGGGCGCCGTCGTCGGCGTACCGGTCGGTGACCACGAGATGCAGGTCGAACTGCGAGGTCTGCAGGTCCGCGTCCACACCGGAGACGGTCAGTCCCGGCAGCTCGAGGCTCGTCGTCGCGAGGTTCTGGAACGACAGGCCCACCTGGAACAGCGGATGCCGCGCCGTCGACCGCTCCGGATTGAGCACCTCCACGAGCCGCTCGAACGGCACGTCGGCGTTCGCGAAGGCCTGCAGGTCCCGCTCCCGCGCCTGGTCGAGCAGGTCGGCGAAGGACTCGCCGGGCTCGACCCGGGTGCGGAAGACCAGCGTGTTGACGAACATGCCGATCAGATCGTCGAGTTCACGCTGACCGCGGCCGGCGATCGGCGTGCCGATCGCGATGTCGTCGGTGCCCGACAGCCGCGCGAGCAGCACCGCGAACGCGGCGTGGACGGCCATGAACAGCGTCGCCCCCCGGCCCCGCGCCAGCTCGACCAGCCGCCGGTGCAGGTCGGCGTCGATCGTGAAGTCGATCTTCCCGCCCGCGAAGGACTGCACGGCCGGTCGCGGCCGGTCGGTCGGCAGATCCAGCTGGTCCGGCAGATCCGCCAGGGCCTGCTTCCAGTACGTCACCTGCTTCGCGGCCACCGACGCCGGGTCGTTCTCGTCGCCGAGCACCCGCCGCTGCCACAGGGCGTAGTCGGCGAACTGCACCGGCAGCGGTGCCCAGTCCGGAGCGTTCCCGGTCGACCGGGCGACGTACGCCGCCACGAGATCGCGGGTGAGCGGCCCCATCGAGGAGCCGTCCGCCGAGATGTGGTGGACGACGAAGGCGACGATCATCTCGTCCTCGCCGACGGCGAACAACCGCACCCGGATCGGGGCCTCCGACGTCACGTCGAAGCCGGTGTAGGCCAGCTCGCGGATCCGATCGGCGACCTCGTCCCAGGTGGTGACGACCGGTGTCAGGTCCGGGACCACCGCCGTCACCGGCAGCACGACCTGGACCGCGCCGTCGTCGGTCTCCGGGTACGCCGTGCGCAGCACTTCGTGCCGGGTGAACACGTCCCGGATCGCGTCCTGCAGCGCCGCGACGTTCAACCGGCCCGAGAGCCGCAGCGCCACCGGCAGGTTGTAGGCCGCCGACTCCGGGTCGAAGCGGTTGAGGAACCACATGCGCTGCTGGGCGAGCGAGAGCGGCACCCGTTCCGGCCGCGGCCCGGCCACCAGTGGCACGGACCCGCCGGATCCGGCGTGCTGCTCGACGTGCGCCGCGAGCGCCTCGACCGTCGAGGCGTCGAACAGCACCCGCACCGGCACCCGCGAATCCAGCGCCGCACCCAGGCGCGCCACCAGCTGCGTGGCGATCAGCGAGTTACCGCCGAGCGCGAAGAAGTCGTCGTCGAGACCGACCCGGTCCACGCCGAGGACCTCGGCGAAGATGCCCGCGACGATCTCCTCGATCGGAGTCGTCGGGGCCCGGAACTCCCGCGCGGCGAACGTCGGCGCGGGCAGCGCCTTGCGATCGAGCTTGCCCGAGGTGTTCAGCGGGAACTCCGCGAGCACCACGATCGCCGCGGGCACCATGTACGACGGCAGCGTCCGCGTCACGAACGCGATCACCTCGCCCGCGTCCACCTCGTGGCCCGGCGCGGGAACGACATAGCCGGCGAGCTGGTCGCCGGTCGGGGTCGGCACCACCAGCACCGCGGCCTGGTTCACCGACTCGTGCGCCAGCAACGCCGTCTCGATCTCGCCGAGCTCGATGCGCTGACCGCGGAACTTCACCTGGAAGTCGGTGCGGCCGATGTACTCGAGTTCCCCGGTTTCGTTCCAGGTGACCAGGTCGCCGGTGCGATACATCCGCTCCCCCGGCGCCCCGAACGGGTTCGCGACGAACCGGTCGGAGGTCAGGTCCGGGCGGCGGACGTAGCCGCGGGCCAGCTGCACGCCCGCCAGATACAGCTCACCCGGGACCCCGACCGGCACCGGCCGCAGCCGGCCGTCGAGGACCAGCACCCGCACGTTCCACTCCGGGACGCCGATCGGCACCACGTCGACCGGTCCGGTGGCCGGCGCCTGCCAGAAGGTGGCCGACACCGCCGCTTCGGTCGGGCCGTAGAGGTTGTCGATCGCGGCCGTGCTGATGCGCCGCACGCCCTCGATCGTCTCCGGCGGCAGGGCCTCGCCGATCACGAAGATGTGCCGCAGCGTGGCGCACGACTCCCGGTCGACGTGGGCGGCGAACACCGTGAGCATGGACGGTACGAAGTCGGTGATCGTCACCTTCTCGCGGGCGATGACGTCCGCGACGTACACCGGGTCGCGGTGGCCGTCGGGTGTCGCCACGACCAGCTTCGCCCCCACGCTCAGCGGCATGAAGAAGCCCCACAGCGACACGTCGAACGTCGTGGCCGTCTTCTGCAGGTAGACGTCCTGCGCCGTCATCTCGAACTCGTCGAGCATCCACGCCGTCTGGTTGACGATGGCGCGGTGCGTGACGGCGACGCCCTTGGGCCGGCCGGTCGAGCCGGACGTGAAGATGGCGTAGGCCGTGTTGTCCGGGCGCAGCGGCGCACGCCGGTCCCGGTCGGTGACGGGCGCGTCCGAGACCGCCGACAGATCCAGCTCGTCGACGAGGACGGCGTCGACGGTGAGCCCGTCGGGAACGGTGAACTCGTCGCGGGCGGTCGTGACGATGCACACCGGGTCGGCCGTGTCGAGGATGTGCCGGACACGGTCGACCGGGTGATCCGGATCGATCGGCACCCATGCGCCGCCGGCCTCGACGATCGCGTACATGCCCACCAGCAGGTCGAACGACCGCCGGATCGCCAGGCCCACCAGGGACTCCGGCCCCACCCCCTGCGAGATCAGGTGCCGCGCGAGGCGATTGACGCGGGCGCCGAATTCGGCGTACGTCAGCTCGGCACCCTCGTAGGCCAGCGCCACCGCATCCGGGGTGCGCCGGGCCTGCGCCTCGAACCGGGACAGGAGCAGTTCGGTGCCGTCGAGGGCGTGGTCCGAGTCGTTCCACCCGTGCAGGATCTGCTCGAGTTCGGCCGCGTCGAGCAGATCGACGTCGCCGACGGGCAGCGCCGGCTGCTGTGCGATCGCTTCGAGGACCCGCACGAACCGCGACAGCAGCGTCTCGACCTGCTGCACGTCGAACAGCCTGCGCTGGTAGCGCAGGTCGAGTTCCATGCCGGATCCGACATGGATGAACAGGCTCAGCGGGTAGTGGGTGGCGTCGTTCGTGCCGACGCCGGTGACCGACATGCCGTCGATCGACGCCGCCTGGTCGGCCAGGCCCTTCTCGTCGAGCGGGTAGGACTCGAACACCGTGAGGGTGTCGAACGCCACGGTCGGCCCGGCGACCCGCTGGATCTCGGTGAGACCCAGATGATGGTGTTCGAGCAACTCGGCCTGCTCCTGCTGCAGGCGCTGCAGGAACCGCTCGATCGGCTCCTGCGGATCGAACGTCACCCGCACCGGCAGGGTGTTGATGAACAGGCCCACCATCGACTCCACGCCGGGCAGGTCCGCCGGCCGGCCCGACACGGTGGCGCCGAAGACGACGTCGTCGCGTCCGGTCGACCGGCCGAGCAGCACGCCCCACGCCGCCTGGACGAGGGTGTTGACGGTGACGCCGAGCCGGGCCGCGGCCGAGGCGATCTCGGCCGTGCGGGCGTCGTCGAGCAGCAGCCGCACGCGGTCGGCGCCCTCGGCGCCGGGGTGCCGGTCGGTCGCCGGGGCGAGCAGCGTCGGCTCCTCGAACCCGTCGAGCACCCGGGCCCACGTGGCGCGGGAGGCGTCGAGGTCACGCTCGGCGACCCACGCCAGGAACGACCGGTAGGAGCGGGCCCGCGGCAGCGGCGACGCATCCCCGCGGGTGGCGTACAGCATCATCATGTCCTGCATCAGCAGCGGCATCGACCAGCCGTCGATGAGGATGTGATGCACGGTCACGCCGAGCTGGTAGCGGCCGTCGCCGAGCGACGCGAGGACGAACCGGATCAGCGGCGCCTCGTCCATCGCGAACCGGCGCGCCTGCTCCTCCCGCCAGAACGGGACCGTCGCGCGCACGCCCTCGGCGGCGACGAGCTGCGACAGGTCGGCCTCACGCCACGGCACCCGCACGTCGGAGAGCACCACCTGCACCGGGGCACCGGCGGCGTCGGTGACGAACACCGTCCGCAGGTTCGGGTACCGGTCGAGCAGCGCCTGCGCCGCACCGCGCAGCCGCTGCGGATCGACCACGCCGTCGAGGTCGAGCACGGCCTGGATCGTGTAGACGTCCACGCTGGATTCGTCCATGAGGGCGTGGAACAGCAGGCCCGACTGCAGCGGGGACAGCGGCCATACGTCGGTCGCCGACGGGAAGCGCGCCTCCCACGCCTCGAGGTCCTGCTGGGTCACCGACACGAGCGGCACGTCCGACGGGGTCAGGCCGCCGGCGCCGGGCTCGCTCGCGTACCGGGCCAGCGCCGCGAGCGCGTCCACCCAGTAGGCGGCGAGGGACTCGATCTCGTCCGGGCCGAGAAGGCCGGTCGGGAAGGCGAATCCGGCCGCGAGCTGCGGTCCGTCCGCACCGTCGGACACGATCGCGTTGATGTCGACGACGGCGTTGGCGGGCATGTCCGCGTCGAGGGCGGCGTCGACCCCACCGAGCGCGTCCGTCGGAACCCAGCCGATCGCGGCGAGTTCCTCGGGCACGTCCGCGGCGGACACCCGGCCGAGGTAGTTGAAGCTCACCTGCGGCTGGGTGGTGTATGCGGACAGGATCTGCGAGCCGACCGGATCGAGGTGGCGCAGCAGGCCGTAGCCCATGCCCTTGTCCGGGATCGCCAGGAGCTGTTCCTTGACGGCCTTGACGGCGGATCCCATGGCGGTGCCGCCGGCGAAGGCGTCGTCGACGTCGATGCCGGTCAGGTCCACCCGCACGGGATGCGCGCTGGTGAACCAGCCGACGGTGCGGGACAGGTCCGCACCCGGCACGACCGACTCCTCGCGGCCGTGACCCTCGAACTTCAGCAGCGCGGACGTCGCGTCGACGCCGCGGTCGCGCCGCCACCGGGTCAGCGCCAGGCCGAGCGCGGCGATGAGCCCGTCGTTGACGCTGCCGTGGAACAGCGCGGGCACCGCGGTCAGCAGCGCCTCGGTGTCGGCCGCGGGGATGTTCACGTCGAGACGCTGCACGGTCGACGCGACGTCGACCGCCGGGTCGAACGCGCGGCCGCCGAGCAGCGGGTCCGACCCGTCGAGCACCGACCGCCACAGCTCCAGCTCCGCCCGGCGTTCGAGCGCGCGCGCGGCGTCCACCAGACCGTGGGCCCAGCGGCGCAGCGACGTGCCGACCGGCGGCAGCGCGACGTCCTGTCCCGCCGCCACCTGGCCCCACGCGACGGCGAGGTCGGGCAGCAGGATTCGCCAGGAGACGCCGTCGACCACGAGATGGTGGGCGACGACGAGCAGCACGCCGGGGCGTTCGCCGGGTCCGAAGTCGAACCACACGAACCGCAGCACCCGTCCCTCGGTGGGCGCGAGCCGGTCGAGCGCGGCGTCGAGCTCGCGCGACGCGACCGCGGTGAGCGCGGCGGCGTCGATGTCGGCGGGCACCTCGACGCGGGTGACGAGTTCGTCGGCGTCGACCGTGCCCGCGGCACGCACCCGCAGCACGGGGGCGCCGTCGGCGTCGTGCTCGAGGATCGACCGCAGCGCGTCGTGGTGGTCGACGACGGCGCCGATGGTGCGCACCAGCACGTCCCGGTCGATGTCCTTAGGCAGCGTCACCGCCACGGACTGGGAGAAGCGGTCGAACCCGCCACCCCAGCCGAGCACCTCGCGCATGATCGGCGTGAGCGGCACCTCGCCGACGCCGCCGCCGGGCAGTTCCTTCAGCCCGCCGGGGCCCTCGCCCGCGGTGGTGCGGGTCGCGACCTCGGCGAGACCGGCGACCGACCGGCGCTCGAACACGTCACGCGGCGTGAACACGACGCCGCGGGCCTTGGCGCGCGAGACCAGCTGGATGGAGACGATGCTGTCGCCCCCGAGCGCAAAGAACGACTCGTCGACGCCGACCCGGTCGAGGCGCAGCACCTCGGCGAACACCTCGGCGATGATCTCCTCGAGATCATTGCTCGCGGCCCGGAATTCGCGCTCCTCGAGCTCCGGTTCGGGCAGCGCGTCGCGATCGAGCTTGCCGACAGGGGTCAGCGGGATCTTGTCGAGCACGACGAGCGCGGAGGGCACCATGTGCGCCGGCAGCGAGCGGCCGACGAACTCGGTCAGCGCGGCGGTGTCGATCGTCGCGCCCGCCTTCGGCAGCACGTAGGAGACGAGCACGGTTCCGCCGGAGGGCGTCGTGCGGCCCAGCGTGGCCGCGAACTCCACGGTCTCGTGGGACGTCAGCGCCGAGTCGATCTCGCCGAGTTCGATGCGGAAACCGCGCACCTTGACCTGGAAGTCGCTGCGCCCGACGAACTCGAGTTCGAGCCGGTCGTCGTCCATGACGCGCCAGCGCACCATGTCGCCGGTGCGGTACATCCGCCCGCCGTCCGCCGTGAACGGATCGGCGACGAACCGTTCCGAGGTGAGCACCGTGCGCCGGTGGTAGCCGCGGGCGAGGGCGGCACCCGACAGGTACAGCTCACCCGCGACACCCACGGGGACGGGCCGCAGCCGCGAGTCGAGGACGAGGGCGGTCGTGCCGCGCACGGGGCCGCCGATCGTGATCGGATCCCCGGGCCGCACGTGCGCATAGGTGGAGATGACCGTCGCCTCGGTCGGACCGTAGCCGTTGAGCAGCGTGCGGCCGGGCGCCCACCGGTTCACCAGCTCCGGCGGCAGGGCCTCACCACCGACCACGACCACCTCGAGGCTGTCGAGGCCCTCGGGGTCGACGGTGCCGATCACCGCGGGGGTGATGATCGTGTGGGTGGGGCGTTCGGTGCGGAACAGTTCCGCGAGGTCGGGGCCGCCGATGATCGTCGACGGCACGACGACCAGCGTCGCGCCCTGGGAGAACGCCGCGATCCACTCCATCACCGACGGGTCGAAGCTCGGCGACATGATGTGCAGGAACCGCGAGCGGGACGTCAGGCCGTACAGGTCGATGATCGTGTCCAGCAGCCCACCGAGGCCGGTGTGGGTGACCACGACGCCCTTGGGCCGGCCCGTCGAACCCGACGTGTAGATCAGGTAGGCAGGGTGCTGCGGGCGCAGCGGCCGGACACGGTCGGCGTCGGTGATCGGTGCCGACGAGCGGGCCGCGACGTCCGGTGCGAGACCGGGATCGTCGACGACCAGCCACTCGGCGTCGTCGGGCAGGCCGGCCCGGTGTGCGGTTCCCGTGATACCCAGGGCCGCACGGGAATCGGAGAGCATGTAGCGCACGCGCTCCGGCGGGTACGACGGATCGACCGGCACGTGTGCGGCGCCGGCCTTCGCCACCGCCCACACCGCACGGACCATGTCGTAGGAGCGCGGGAACGCCACGGCGACGATGTTCTCGGGGCCTACGCCGCGCTCGACCAGCAGCCGCGCGAGCCGGGACGAGTCCTCGTCGAGCTCGCGGTAGGTGATCGACCGTCCCTCGTACCGCACGGCGGTGGCGTCCGGGTCCAGGGACGCGCCGGCCGTGAGGAGGTCGGCGAGGGTTCCGCCGCTGACGACGTCGGTGCCGCGGACGTGGGTCAGCCGCTCGAGCTCGTGCGGCGCGAGCAGCGGCAGGTCACCGACGGGCAGGGCCGGGTCGGCCAACGCCGCGTCGAGGAGGTGCGCGAAGCGGGCGGCGAACCCCTCGACGGTGCCGGCGTCGAACAGGGACCGCGCGTAGGAGAACTCGGCGGAGATCCCGTCCGGTCCGCCCTCGGTGGTGGTGTGCTCCCGCAGGGTCAGTGCGAGGTCGAACTTGGCGCTGTCCACGTCGAACGGCACCGTGGACACACTCAGCTCGGGCAGCTCGAGTCCGGTCTCGGGGAGGTTCTCGAACGACATGGCGACCTGGAACAGCGGGTGCCGGGCCGTGGACCGCTCGGGGTTGAGGATCTCGACGAGCCGCTCGAACGGAAGATCCGCGTGGGCGAACGCCTCGAGATCGCTCTCGCGGATGTGCCCGAGATGCTCGGCGAACCCGGCGTCGGCGTCGATGTGGCTGCGCAGCACCAGGGTGTTGACGAACATGCCGATCATCTCGTCGAGTTCGGCCTCACCGCGGCCGGCGATCGGCGTGCCGATCGCGATGTCGTCGGCGGCGGACATGCGCGCGAGGAACACCGCGAGGGCGGTGTGCATGACCATGAACAGCGTCGTGCCGCTGCGCCGGGCGAGGTCGGCGGCCTGCCGGTGGGTGGCCGCGTCGATGCGGAACTCGACCGTGCCGCCCTCGAAGGCCTGCACCGACGGCCGCGGCCGGTCGGTGGGCAGGTTCAGCTCGTCGGGCAGGCCGGCGAGCGTCCGCTTCCAGTAGTCGGCCTGCGCGGAGACGAGGCTGTCCGGATCGTCCTCCGATCCCAGGACCTGCCGCTGCCACAACGCGAAGTCCGCGTACTGCACCGGCAGCGGCGCCCGGTCCGGTTCGTGCCCCGCCGCGCGCGCGACGTAGGCGATCATCACGTCCCGCGTCAGCGGTGCCATGGACCAGCCGTCGGCACTGATGTGGTGCGCGACGAACACCAGCACATGGTCGTCGCCGGCGATCCGGAAGAGCTTGGCGCGCAGGGGGATCTCTTCGGTGACGTCGAAGCCGGCGGAGACCACCTCGGTGACCCGGGCGACGAGGTCGGCCTCGGAGACCGGTTCGGGCGTGAGATCGGGTGCGGCCTCGGCGACCGGGAGGACCACCTGGAAGGCGTGCCCGTCGGACTCCGGGTAGACGGTGCGCAGCACCTCGTGCCGGGCGACGACGTCGCGCACCGCGGCCCGCATGGCGTCCACGTCGAGCGTTCCGGTCAGCCGGACCGCCACCGGGATGTTGTTGACCGCCGACCCGGTGTCGAAGCGGTTGAGGAACCACATGCGCTGCTGCGCCAGCGACAGCGGGATCCGGTCCGGCCGCGGCTGCGGCACCAGCGGCGGACGACCGCCCCCGCCGGCGTGCTGCTCGACCGCGACGGCCAGGGCCTCGACCGTGGGCGCCTCGAAGACGACCCGGACGGGGATCTTCGCGTCGAGCGCGGCCCCCATGCGGGAGACCACCTGGGTGGCGAGCAGCGAGTTGCCGCCGAGCTCGAAGAAGTCGTCGTCGACGCCGACCCGGGCGAGGCCGAGCACCTCGGCGAACACGCCCGCGACGATCTCCTCGACGGGGGTGCTCGGAGCGCGGAACTGCCGCGCCTCGAACACCGGTTCCGGCAGCGCCTTGCGGTCGAGCTTGCCGTTGACGTTCAGCGGCAGCGCCTCGAGCACCACGAACGCCGCCGGCACCATGTACGACGGCAACGCGCCGGCGAGCCCGGACTTCACGTGCGCGATGTCGAGCACCGCGCCCGTCTCCGGAACCAGGTACGCCACGAGCTGCGTGCCCGCCCGGTCGTCCTCCCGGGCGATCACCGCCACGTCGCGCACCTCGTCGGCGCCGCGCAGCGCGGCCTCGATCTCGCCGAGCTCGATGCGGAATCCGCGCACCTTCACCTGGAAGTCGCTGCGGCCGAGGTACTCCAGGCGGCCGGTGGTGTCCCACCGGACGAGGTCGCCGGTGCGGTAGAGCCGCTCGCCGTCGCCGAACGGGGAGGCGACGAACCGCTCCGCCGTCAGATCCGCCCGGCCGTGGTAGCCGCGCGCCAGCTGTGCACCGGCGAGGTACAGCTCGCCGGACACGCCGACCGGCACCGGATGCAGGCGCCCGTCCAGCACGTAGACCCGCGAGTTCCATTCCGGCACACCGATGGACACCGAGGCGCCTGCGTCGCCCACCACGTCGCCCGCGGTGATCGACACCGCGGCCTCGGTCGGGCCGTAGAGATTGACCAGCTGCGCGCTGTTGTGTCGCAGGAACCGCTGCGCCGTCGCCGCCGGCAGCGCCTCACCGATCGCGAGCACCCGGCGCAGCGACCTCGGCAGCATCCCGTCGGAGTCGACGAGCAGCGCCTCGAGCATCGACGGCACCACATGCAGGGTGGTGACCTCCTGCTCGGCCATCAGGGCGTTCAGGTAGCCGGGATCGCGGTGACCCTCCGGCGCGGCGATCACCAGCCGGCCCCCGGAGACCAGCGCCGACCAGAACTCCCACACCGACAGGTCGAACGTCGCCGCGGTCTTGAGCAGCGCCGCGTCCTGCGATCCGAGGCCGAAGTGCTCGCGCTTCCACAGCAACTGGTTCACGATCGCGCCGTGCGGCACCGCCACACCCTTCGGCTTGCCCGTCGAACCGGAGGTGAAGATCACGTACGCGGTGTTCGACGCCCGCAGCGGCGCCCGCCGCTCGGCGTCGGTGACCGGAGCACCGGCGTAGGTCGACAGGTCGGCCGTGTCGATCGCCAGGCGCGGGACAGACCTGTCCCCCGGGATCTCGACCGCGTCGGCGGTCAGCACCACCACCGGAGCCGCGGCATCCAGGATGTACCCGGTCCGCTCGGCCGGCTGATCCGGGTCGAGCGGCACGTACACGCCACCGGCCTTGGCGACGGCGTACATGCCGACGAGGAGCTCGATCGACCGGCGCATCGCCAGCGCCACCGTCGACTCCGGGCCGACCCCCGCCGAGATCAGGCGACGGGCAAGCCGGTTGACGCGGATGTCGAACTCGCCGTAGGTGAGCGTCTCACCCTCGAAGAACAGGGCCGTGGCGTCCGGAGTCCGGCGCACCTGCGCGTCGAACAGGTCGGGCAGGGTCACCGACGCGTCCACGGCGTGATCGGTGTCGTTCCAGCCCTCGAGCACCCGGAGCCGCTCGGCGTCGTCGAGCAGCGGCACATCGCCCACCGGGAGCGACGGGTCCGCCACCACCGCTTCGAGCAACCGCAGGAAGCGGCGGGCGAAACCGGCCACCGTGGACTCGTCGAACAGGTCCGTGGCATAGGTGAAGAAGCCGGTCACCCCGGCCGCGGCACCGTCCTCGGCGTGCCGGTCGGTGACGATCAGATGCAGGTCGAACTGGGAGATCTGCATGTCCGCGTCGACGTTCGCGATGGTCAGACCCGGCAGCTCGAGCCGGGACTGGGCGACGTTCTGGAACGACAGGCCCACCTGGAACAACGGGTGCCGCGCGGTGGAGCGGACGGGGTTGAGCACCTCCACGAGCCGCTCGAACGGCACGTCCGCATTGGCGAACGCCCCCAGGTCGGCCTCGCGGGCCTGTGCCAGCAGGTCCTCGAACGCCGCATCCGGCTGGACCTGCGTGCGGAAGACAAGGGTGTTGACGAACATGCCGATCAGATCGTCCAGCGCCCGCTCGTCACGCCCCGCGATGGGCGTGCCGATCGCGATGTCGTCCGTGTCGGACATCCGCGCGAGGAACACCGCGAGGGCGGTGTGCATCACCATGAACAGCGTCGTGTTGCTGCGACGGGCGAGGTCGATCAGCCGGGCGTGCAGCTCCGGATCCACGGCGAATCCGGTCCGGGCGCCGGCGAAGGACTGCACCGCCGGGCGCGGCCGGTCGGTGGGCAGGTCCAGCTGGTCGGGCAGACCGGCCAGCGCGTTCTTCCAGTACGCCACCTGCTTCGCCGCAACCGAGTCCGGATCGTCCTCGGACCCGAGGACCTCCCGCTGCCACAGCGCGTAATCCGCGTACTGCACCGGCAGTGGCGCCCACGCGGGGAACTCGCCCTGCGAACGCGCGATGTAGGCCTGCATCAGGTCCCGGGTGAGCGGGCCCGCCGACGAACCGTCGGCCGAGATGTGGTGGACGACCAGGGCGAGCACGTGGTCGTTCGCGGCGAGCCGGAACAGCCGCACCCGCAACGGCACCTCGATGGTGACGTCGAAGGTCGTGGCGCCGAGTTCCCGGACGGCCGCGACGATGTCGTTCTCGCCGACCGCGATCGGGGTGAGATCCTGTTCGGCCTGGGCGGCGGGCACGACGACCTGGATCGGGCCCTCGGCCGTCTCCGGGTAGTAGGTCCGCAGGATCTCGTGCCGGGTGACGAGGTCACCGACCGCCGCCTGCAGCGCCGCGACGTCGAGCGTTCCGGTCAGCCGGATCGCCATCGGCACGTTGTACGCGGCGGTGTCCGTGTCGAAGCGGTTGAGGAACCACATCCGCTGCTGGGCCAGCGACAGCGGGATCCGCTCGGGACGCTGCCGCGCCTCGAGCGGCCGCCGGGCGTCGGCGCTCTGGTGCTGGACGGACACGGCGAGCGCCTCGACGGTGGGCGACTCGAACAGCGCGCGGATCGGCACCCGGACATCGAGCGCGGCACCGAGCCGGGATGCCACCTGGGTGGCGAGCAGGGAGTTGCCGCCGAGCTCGAAGAAGTCGTCGTCGAGACCGACCTGTTCGAGACCGAGCACCTCGGCGAACACCCGCGCCACGGCCTCCTCCGTGACGGTGGTCGGCGCCCGGAACTCCCGCGCCTCGAACACCGGCGCCGGCAGCGCCCTGCGGTCGAGCTTGCCGTTGACGTTCAGCGGCAGCGCCTCGAGCACCACGAACGCCGCCGGCACCATGTACGACGGCAGCTGCTGCGACAGGGCCGACTTGAGCTCCGCCGCATCGAATTCCGCACCGGCGGCCGGAACCACGTACGCCACGAGCTGCGCGCCCCCACGCTCGTCGTCCCGCGCGATCACCGTCACGTCGCGCACCTCGTCGATGCCGCGCAGCGCGGCCTCGATCTCGCCGAGCTCGATGCGGAATCCGCGCACCTTCACCTGGAAGTCGCCGCGGCCCACGTAGTCGAGCTCGCCGCCCCCGTCGCCCGTCCCGATCCACCGGACGAGATCGCCGGTGCGGTAGAGCCGCTCGCCGTCCCCGAACGGCGAGGCGACGAACCGCTCCGCCGTCAGATCCGCCCGGCCGTGGTAGCCGCGCGCCAGCTGCGCACCCGCCAGGTACAGCTCACCCGTGACGCCGGCCGGGACCGGCCGCAGCCGCGCGTCGAGCACGTACACCCGCGAATTCCACTCCGGCACACCGATCGGCACCGACACCCCGGTGGCGTCGTCGACCTCGTGGAAGGTCACCGACACCGCGGCCTCGGTCGGACCGTACAGGTTGTCCAACCGGGCCGTGTTGTGCGCCAGGAACCGTCGCGCCGTCGCCGCCGGCAATGCCTCACCGATCGCGAGCACCTGCCGGAGCGAGTTCGTCAGCGTGCCGCCGGACTCGACGAGCAACGCCTCGAGCATCGAGGGCACCACGTGCAGGGTGGTGACCCCCTGCTCGGCCGCCAGCGCGTTCAGATAGCCCGGGTCGCGGTGCCCGTCCGGCGCGGCGATCACCAACCGGCCACCGGAGACCAGCGCCGACCAGAACTCCCACACCGACAGATCGAACGTCGCCGCCGTCTTGAGCAACACCGCATCGTCGGCACCGAGCTCGTACTCCGCCCGCTTCCACACCAACTGGTTCACGATCGCCCCGTGCGGCACCGCCACACCCTTCGGCCGACCCGTCGAACCCGACGTGAAGATCACATACGCCGTGTTCGACGCCCGCAACGGCGCCAACCGCTCCGCATCGCCGACCGGGCCGTCCGCGAACACCGACAGATCCGCCGCATCGAGTTCCAGAGTGCGGACAGACCTCTCCCCCGGCACCTCGAACGCGTCCCGCCCGGTGGTCAGCACCACCACCGGAGCCGCGACCTCGAGAATGTACCCGGTCCGCTCCGCCGGCTGATCCGGATCCACCGGCACATACGCACCACCGGCCTTGGCCACCGCATACATGCCCACCAGCAACTCGACCGACCGGCGCATTGCCAGCGCCACCGTCGACTCCGGCCCCACACCCAGCGCAACAAGCTGCCGCGCAAGACGATTGACCCGGGCATCGAACTCGCCGTAGGTGAGCGTCACACCCTCGAACACCAACGCCGGCGCGTCGGGAGCGCGCCGCACCTGCTCGTCGAACAGATCCACCAGCGTCGCCGAACCCCCGACCGCACGAGCGGTCTCGTTCCACGCCTCGAGCACCCGCACCCGCTCGGCCACCTCGAGAATCTCGATATCCCCCAGAGCCACCGACGGATCCGCCACGACCGCCTCGAGCACCCGCACGAACCGCTCCGCGAAACCGGCCACGGTGCCCTTGTCGAACAGGTCCGTCGCACATGTGAACGTCGCGTCGATGCGGGCGGGCGTCCCGTCCTCGTCGTAGCGGTCGAAGACCGTCAGCTGCAGGTCGGTCTTGGCGAGCTCGAGTTCGAAGTTCGTCGGCGAGACGGTCAGCCCCGGCAGCTCCAGCTTCGTCTGCGCGAGGTTCTGGAAGGACAGGCCCACCTGGAACAGCGGGTTGCGGGCCGTCGAGCGCACGGGGTTGAGCACCTCGACCAGGCGCTCGAACGGCACGTCGGCGTTCGCGAACGCCCCCAGGTCCGTCTCGCGCACCTGGGCCAGGAACTCGTCGAACGCGACGTCGGACTGCACTCGGGTGCGGAAGACCAGCGTGTTGACGAACATGCCGATCAGATCGTCGAGCACCCGCTCGCCCCGGCCCGCGATCGGCGTGCCGATCGCGACGTCGTCGGTGCCCGACAGCCGGCCCATCAGGGTCGCCAGGGCGGCGTGGATCACCATGAACAGCGTGGCGTTGTGCCGGCGCGCCAGCTCCTGCAGGCCCCGGTGGACGTCGGCGTCGACGGTGAAGTGCAGCGATTCGCCGCGGAAGCTCTGGCGAGGGGGCCGCGGCCGGTCGGCCGGGAGATCGATCTGGTCGGGCAGACCGGCCAGGGTCCGCTTCCAGTACTCGACCTGCCCGGCGGCGACGGAGTCGGGGTCGTCCTCCGAACCGATGACGTCACGCTGCCACAACGCGTAGTCCGCGTACTGCACGGGCAGCGGCTCCCAGCCGGGCGCCTCGCCGCGGGAACGTGCCTCGTAGGCGATCGTGACGTCGCGCGCGAGGGGCGCCATGGAGGCGCCGTCGGCGGAGACGTGGTGCACGACGAACGCCAGGACGTAGTCGGAGTCGGTGATCCGGAAGATCCGCGACGCCACCGGCACCTGCCGTGTCACGTCGAAGGTCGTGGACATGAATGCGACGATCTCGCCGGTGAGGTCGTCCTCGGTGACGTCGTACGGCGTCAGGTCGGGCAGCGCGTCGTCCACGGGGAGCACGATCTGGTGCGGCTCGCCGTCCGGGTCCGGGTAGTAGGTGCGCAGCATCTCGTGCCGGCCGATCACGTCGCGGACCGCCGCCTGCATCGCGGCCAGGTCGAGCTCACCCTGGAGCCGCACCGCGAAGGGGATGTTGTCCACCGCGGAGGAGGTGTCGAACTGGTTGAGGAACCAGTAACGCTGCTGGGCCAGCGACAGCGGCAGCCGCTCGGGACGCGGTGCCGCCTCGAGCGGGCGCCGGGCGCCGGTACCGATCTGGCGGCCGACCTCCGCGGCGAACGCTTCGACGGTGGAGGTTTCGAACAGCAGCCGCAGCGGCACCGACGCATCGAGCGCCGCACCGATCCGCGAGACCACCTGCGTGGCGATCAGCGAGTTGCCGCCGAGGGCGAAGAAGTCGTCGTCGAGGCCCACCCGGTCGAGACCGAGCACCTCGGCGAACACACCCGCCACGATCTCCTCCACCGGAGTCGTCGCGGCCCGGAACGCCTTGACCTCGAACACCGGCTCCGGCAACGCCTTACGGTCCAGCTTGCCCGACGCGTTCAGCGGCAGCGCGTCCAGTTCCACGAACGCCGACGGCACCATGTACGACGGCAGGTGCGCCTCGAGGGCACGGCGGGCGAGGGTGTGGTCGAACGTCCCGGCCGCGGGGACGACGTACGCCACCAGCTGCTCGTTGCGGACCATCGCGACCGCCTGGGCCGCCTCGGTGTGTTCGACGAGCGCGGCCTCGATCTCGCCCAGCTCGATGCGCAGGCCGCGCAGCTTGACCTGGAAGTCCGTGCGCCCGATGTACTCGAGTTCCCCGCCCTCGGTCCACGTCACCAGGTCGCCCGTGCGGTACAACCGCTCCCCGGGCGCGCCGAACGGCGACGCGACGAACCGGTCGGCCGTCAGGTCCGCCCGACCGACGTAGCCGCGGGCCAGCTGCACCCCGGCCAGGTACAGCTCCCCGGCCACCCCCACCGGGACCGGGCGCAGCCGGGCGTCGAGCACGTACACCCGCGTGTTCCACACCGGCGCACCGATCGGCACCGACACCACGTCCGCGTCGGTCACCTCGTGGAACGTCACGTCCACCGCGGCCTCGGTCGGCCCGTACAGGTTGTGCACGCTCACACCCGGCAGCACCGACCGCACCCGGGCGGCGACGGCTGCGGCGAGGGCCTCACCCGACGCGAAGACGTACCGCAGCGACGAGATCCCGCCGACCGCGGACTCCGCGACGAACACCGCCAGCATCGACGGCACGAAGTGCGCGACCGTCACCGACCGTGCGCGCATGACCGCAGCGAGATACCCCGGGTCACGATGGCCGTCCGGCGCCGCCACCACCAGCCGCGCCCCGACCTGCAACGGCCAGAAGAACTCCCACACCGACACATCGAACGTGAACGGCGTCTTCTGCAACACCACATCCTCGGCGGTCAGCCCGTACCGACCCTGCATCCACACCAGACGATTGACGATCGCCGCATGCGAGACGCCCACACCCTTCGGCCGGCCCGTCGACCCCGACGTGAAGATCACATACGCCGTGTTCGACGGCCGCAACGGCGCCGTCCGGTCCGCGTCCGCGAGCGGCGTATCGGAATACCCCGACAGGTCCACCGCGTCGACGCACAGGACAGTCGTCTCCCCCGGCGCCTCGAACCCGTCCCGCGTCGTGGTCAGCACCACCACCGGTTCCGCCACCTCGAGGATGTAGCCGTTGCGCTCGGCCGGCTGATCCGGATCCACCGGCACATACCCGCCCCCGGCCTCCACGACCGCGTACATCCCCACCAGCAGATCCACCGACCGGCGCATCGCCAACCCCACCAGCGACTCCGGCCCCACCCCCACCGACACCAGATGCCGCGCCAACCGGCGCACCCGCCCGGCGAACTCGCCGTACGTCAACGACTCGTCCCCGAACACCACCGCCACCGCCTCCGGCGACCGGCGCACCCGCTCCTCGAACAACCCCACCAACGTCACCGACGGCACCGGATGTGCCGTGTCGTTCCACACCTCGAGCACCCGCGACCGCTCCACCGGCTCGAGGATCTCCAGGTCGCCCACCGCCACCGACGGATCCGCCACCACCTCCTCGAGCACCCGCACGAACCGCGCCGCGAACCCCGCCACCGTCGCCGCATCGAAAAGATCCGTCGCATAGGTGATCCCGACCGCGTATCCGGCGGAATCGGCTGTCTCGGCAGCCGTTTCGGCGAGGGAGAACTGCAGGTCGAACCGGGCGGTCGCGGCGTCGAAGTCGAGGCCCGAGACGCTCAGGCCCGGCAGCTCGAGGGACCCCATCGCCTGGTTCTGGAAGGACAGCATCACCTGGAACAGCGGGTGCCGCGCCGTCGACCGGGCGGGATTGAGCACCTCCACCAGCCGCTCGAACGGCACGTCCGCGTGCGCGAACGCGTCGAGGTCGGTCCCGCGTACCCGCGCGAGCAGGTCCGCGAAGGACTCCCCACCCTCGACCCGGGTGCGCAGCACCAGGGTGTTGACGAACATGCCGACCAGGTCGTCGAGTTCCTGCTCGCCGCGGCCGGCCACCGGGGTGCCGATGGCGATGTCGTCGGTGCCCGACAACCGCGCCAGCAGCACCGACAGCGTCGCGTGCACCACCATGAACGGGGTGACGTTACGCTCCCGCGCCACCCGTCCGATCGCGGCATGGAGTTCCGGTCCGAGCGAGAACTCGTGCACCGCACCCGAATTGGATGCGAACGCCGGCCGGGGCCGGTCCGACGGCAGGTCGAGCTGCTCGGGCAGCCCGGCGAGCGCGCCGGTCCAGTACGCTTCCTGGCTCGCGATCACCGAGTCCGGATCGTCCTCCGATCCGAGAACCTCCCGCTGCCACAACGCGTAGTCGGCGTACTGCACCGGCAGGGGCTCCCACTCCGGCTCCCCACCGGTGGCGCGCGCCGAGTACGCCACCACCACGTCACGCGTGAGCGGCCCCATGGAGAAGCCGTCGGCCGCGATGTGGTGCACGACGAGGACGAGAACATGCTCGGTCGCGGACACCTCGAACAACCGCGCCCGGAACGGCACCTGTGTCGACACGTCGAAGCCGGCCGAGGCCATCGTCAGGACCTCGCCGAGCAGCTCGGCCTCGGACACCGGGATCGGCGACAGATCGGGAATCACCCGCGAGGTCGGCAGCACCTGCTGGTACGCCACCCCGTCGGCGTCCGGGTACACCGTCCGCAGGGACTCGTGACGGGCCAGCACGTCGGCGACCGCCACCTGCAGCGCGTGCCGGTCCAGCAGTCCGGACAGCCGGATGGCCAGCGGGATGTTGTTCACCGCGGAGTCCGGTTCGAACCGGTTGAGGAACCACATCCGGCGCTGCGCCAACGACAGCGGGACCCGCTCCGGTCGGGTCCGCGCCACCAACGGCGCTCGGCTGCCGGAGGCGTCGGCCTGCTCGAGGCGCGCGGCCAGGGCGGCGACCCCGGACGCCTCGAACAGCGTCCGCACCGGAATCGTGGCGCCGAGCGCCGCGCCGAGACGGGAGATGACCTGCGTGGCGACGAGCGAGTTGCCGCCCAGTTCGAAGAAGTCGTCGTCCAGCCCGACGCGGTCCACGCCGAGGACGTCGGCGAAGACCCGCGCGACGATCTCCTCGACCGGGGTGGTCGGCGCCCGGAAGACGCGGGCCTCCTGCTCCGGTTCCGGCAGTGCACGCCGGTCGAGCTTGCCGCCGGGCGTCAGCGGGATCGAGTCCAGGACCACCACCGCATGCGGCACCATGTAGCTCGTCAGGAACTGCGCCACGGAATCCCTGACGGCGGCGCCGTCGAGTTCGGTGCCCGGTTCGGGGACGACGTACCCGACGAGCTGCTCACCACGCTGCCCGTCCCGGCGCACCGTCGCGACCGACTGGGCGACACCGGCGCACCGCGCGAGGGCCGCCTCGATCTCACCGAGTTCGATCCGGAAGCCGCGGATCTTCACCTGGTCGTCGGCCCGGCCGACGTACTCGACCACACCGGCCGCCTCGTCGCCGGGAGAGCCGAACCACCGCACCACGTCACCGGTGCGGTACATCCGGCTGCCGTCGGTGGCGTACGGGTCTGCCACGAACCGCTCGGCCGTCAGCCCGGCCCGACCCAGATACCCGCGGGCCACCTGGATTCCCGCCAGATACAGCTCGCCGGGGACGCCGACCGGCACCGGCCGCAACCGGTCGTCGAGAACGAGCACCCGCATGCCGCGGACGGGGCCGCCCATCACCACCGGATCACCGGGCAGCAACGCGTCGCTGATGTTCGACGCCACCGTCGACTCGGTGGGACCGTAGGCGTTGAAGAACGCGCGGCGCGATCCGTCGGGCAGGATCGTCGCCCAGCGCGACACCAGGCCCGGGGAGCACGCCTCGCCGCCCGTGATCACCACGCGGACGCAGTCGAGGCCCGCAGGGTCCACCGAGCCGAGGGCAGCGGGGGTCACGAAGGCATGGGTGACCGCTTCGTCCGCCAGCAGGCCGGCGAGTTCGGCGCCGCCGTACACGGAGGTCGGCGCGACGACCATCGTCGCGCCCGCGCCGAACGCCAGCAGCAGTTCGAGAACCGACGCATCGAAGCTCGGCGACGCGAAGTGCAACGTCCGGGAGTCGGCGGTGACGGAATACCGTTCCACCTGTTCGGCACAGAAGTTCACCACGCCGGCATGCGCGACGACCACACCCTTCGGCGTGCCCGTCGTGCCGGAGGTGTAGATGACGTACGCCGGATGCGCCGGAAGCAGCGAGCGTACGCGCTCGGCGTCGGACACCGGTTCCGACGGCAGCCCGGCGCCGGCCTCGACCGCCTCCTCGAGCACGAGCCAGGACACCGTGCCCGGCAGCGCGCCGGCTGATTCGGCCGATGTGATACCCAGCGCCGCACCGGAATCCGACAGCATGTACGCGATCCGCTCGATCGGGTACGTCGGGTCCACGGGGACGAACGCCGCTCCGGACCGGACGACCGCCCACAGCGCGACCACCGACTCGATCGACCGCGGGACGGCGAGCGCCACACGGTCTTCCGGTCCGATGCCGCGGGAGATCAGCAGCCGCGCCAGGCGCGACGACGCCGCATCCAGCTCCCCGTACGACACGGACCGGCCGTCGAACCGCAGGGCCACGGCGCCGGGATCGCGCCGGGCGGCGGCGGACAGGATCTCGTCCAGCGTGCCGGCGGGCTCGGCCGGTGCGCCGTGCACCGACGTCAGCGCCCGCCGCTCGGGCTCCGACAGGAACTCGACGTCGCCCACCGCCCGCGCCGGCTCGGCCGCGACGGTCCCGAGCACCCGCAGCAACCGCCGCACGAACGAGGCGATCGTCGCCTCGTCGAACAGATCGGTGGCGTACCGCAGGTCGCAGGCGAGGCCACCCGGCTCGCCGTCCTCGTCGACCGTTTCGACGAAGATGAACGACAGATCGTACTGGGACTGTTCGAGATTCGCGGTGACCGGGCTGATCGCGAGGTCGCCGAGCTCGAGGGTGGTCTGTTCGAGATTCTGGAACGCGAGCATCACCTGGAACAGCGGGTGATGGGACTGCGACCGGACCGGATCGAGCACCTCCACGAGCCGCTCGAACGGGACGTCCGCGTGCCCGAACGCCGCGAGGTCGGACTCGCGCACGCGCGCCAGGAGCCGGGTGAACGGCTCGCCCGGCGCGACCTCGGTGCGCAGCACCAGGGTGTTGACGAACATGCCGATCAGGTCGTCGAGTTCCTGCTCACCGCGACCGGCGATCGGCGTGCCGATGGTGACGTCCGCCGAGCCCGACAGGCGGCTGAGGACGGCCGCCAGGGCGGCGTGCACCACCATGAACGGCGTCGTCCGGGTGTCCTGCGCCAGCCGGACGAGACCCCGGTGCACCGATTCGTCGACGGTGAAGGCGTGCACCGAGGCACGGTTGGTGGCGACGACGGGCCGGGGCCGGTCGGCCGGCAGGTCCAGCCGCTCGGGCACACCGTCGAGACGGCGCGCCCAGTACTCGATCTGCTGCGTGACGACCGACTGCGGATCGTCCTCCGAACCGAGGGCCTGCCGCTGCCAGATGGCGTAGTCGGCGTACTGCACGGCCAACGGCTCCCAGGCGGGTGCCTCGTGCCGGGTACGGGCGTCGTAGGCGACCATCACGTCCCGCGTGAGCGGACCCATCGAGAAGCCGTCCGCTGCGATGTGGTGCACCACGAGCACCAGCACGTGCTCGGTGTCCGAGACCTGCAGCAGACGGACGCGAACGGGCACCTCGGTCGTGACGTCGAACCCGGCCGCGACGGTGCCCGCCACCGTCGACACGATCTCGGACTCGGTCACCCTCGCCGGCGTGAGGTCCAGTTCCACGCCGGAGGCCGGCAGCACCTGCTGGTAGCCGACCCCCTCCGTCTCCGGGTAGACGGTGCGCAGCACCTCGTGCCGCGCGACCACGTCCGACACGGCCGCCCGGAGCGCGTCGACGTCGAGCGTCCCGGACAGCCGCAGTGCGACCGTGATGTTGTTGACCGCCGAGCCGGGATCGAGGCGGTTGAGGAACCACATCCGCCGCTGCGCCAGCGACAGCGGCACCCGCTCCGGCCGCACCTGCGGCACCAGCGGAGGCCGGTGGGAGTCGCCGGCGGCCATCGCCGTGTCGACGAGCGTGGCGAGCTGCGCGGCGGTCGGGGCGTCGAAGAACTCCCGCACGTCGATGCGGACCTTGTGGTCGGCGTTGATACGTGCCACGACGCGCGTCGCACTCAGCGAGTTGCCGCCCAGGGCGAAGAAGTCGTCGTCGACGCCGAGACGCTCGACGCCGAGCACGCTCTCGAAGGCCGCGACGACCGTCTCCTCGGTGGGAGTGCTCGGTGCGCGGTATTCGGTTGCCAGAGAACTGAAGTCGGGCTCGGGCAGGGCCCTGCGCTCGAGCTTGCCCGACGCGTTGAGAGGGAACTCGGTCATCTCGACGAACAGCGACGGCACCATGTAGTCCGGCAGCCGCCGGCGCACGGCCGCGGCCAGTTCGGTGCGGTCGATCGGTTCGCCGTCGGTGACGAGGTAGCCGACGAGGTGGTCGCCGAGCGTCTCGTCGGAGTGCACGACGACGACCGCCTGCCGGACCCCGGGATGGTCGAGCAGGGCGGATTCGATCTCGCCGAGCTCGATGCGCAGGCCGCGCAGCTTGACCTGGAAGTCGGTGCGGCCGACGTACTCGATCAGGCCCTCGGCGTTCCACCTGACCAGGTCACCGGTGCGGTACATGCGGTCGCCGGGCGCACCGAACGGGTCGGCGACGAAGCGGTCCGCGGTCAGGTCGGGTCGGCGCAGGTAGCCGCGCGCGAGCTGGATGCCCGCGAGGTACAGCTCTCCCTCGACACCCTGCGGAACGGGTCGCAGGCCCTCGTCGAGGACGTAGAGGTCGGTGTCGGCGACGGCCGCACCGATGGGGACGACCGCGTCGTCGCCGTGGGTCGCGTAGTAGGTGACGTCGACCGCGGCCTCGGTCGGGCCGTACAGGTTGTGCAGCCCGGCCGTGGAGATCCGGTGGAATCGGGCGACGGTCTGCGCGGGCAGCGCCTCGCCCGAGGCGAAGACATACCGCAGCGAGGTGACGGCCGCGGCGGTGGGCTCGGCGAGGTAGACCGCGAGCATGGACGGGACGAAGTGGGCGACCGTGACCCGGCGCTCGATCATGGTCTGCGCGAGGTAGGCGGGGTCGCGGTGGCCGTCGGGCCTCGCGATCGACAGGCGCGCCCCTACCTGCAGCGGCCAGAAGAACTCCCACACCGACACGTCGAACGTGAACGGCGTCTTCTGCAGCACGACGTCGTCGCCGCGCAGCCCGTACTCGGCCTGTCGCCAGGCGATGTTCGCGACGATGGCCCGGTGCTCGACCGCGACGCCCTTCGGGCGGCCGGTGGAGCCGGAGGTGAAGATGACGTACGCGAGACTGTCGGCGGTCAGGGGGCCGAGCCGCTCGTCGTCGCGCACCGGGTCCGCGGATACGTCCGCGAGGTCGAGGGTGTCGACGAGCACCACGGGCACCGACCCGGGCAGATCCACCCGGTCGCGGGCGGTGGTGACCACCGCGACGGGTTCCGCGGTGTCGAGGACGTAGGCGATGCGGTCGGCGGGGTGATCCGGGTCCAGCGGCACGTAGGCCCCGCCGGCCTTGACGATCGCGTACATGCCGACGAGCAGGTCGAAGGACCGCCGCATCGACAGGCCGACGCGCGCGTCCGGGCCCACGCCGAGCCCGATCAGGTGCCGCGCGAGCCGGTTGACGCGGGCGTCGAACTCCGCGTAGGTCAGGGTCTCGCCGTCGAACTCGAGGGCGACCGCGTCCGGGGTCGCCTCGACCTGGGCGTCGAAGCGGCCCGCGAGGGTGCCGAGGTCGGGGCCGGCGGGGGCGGCCGCCGCGTCGCCGAGGACGGACGCGGCGTCGGCGAGGAGCCGGTCGAGCACGGCGGGCAGCCCACCGTCGGCGAGAAGCGCGGGCGCGAGGTTGGACAGCACGACCGGGACCAGCGCTTCGATACCGAGCACGCCCCCCATCGCGGCGTCGAGGGTGGCGATCTCCTGCTGGAGCCGGCTGTAGGTCAGCTGCGTGTCACCGTGGGCGAGGGCGACGCGGTCGGGCTCGCGGTCCACGACTCCGGCCAGCAACCGGGGCAGGTCTGCGATCGTCAGCGCCTGCTTGCCCGACGTGCCTTCAGCCATCTACTTCATCCTCCGATACCTCTGCGTGTCGCACACAGTCGTGCGCGCTCCGTCGACCCCGCGGCCACCTCGGTGCCCACGGGGTCGGACGACAGTCGATGTTCGATTATCCCGGTCGGACCGACAGCAAACGAAGCGCCCAGGTCAGAGCCCCCTACCGGTGATCTCGTCGGCCGCCGCGAGCACGGATCGGACCAGTTCGGCGAACCCGTCGGCGCCCAGCGCGGGCAGGACGCCGGGGATGAGGGTGTTCAACACCACGGGCACGAGCGCCTCCGCGGTGAGTGCCCCGCCCGTCGCGGTCGCCGTCGCGGCCAGTTTCTGCGCGAACTCCCCGAAGGTGACGTCCCGGCCGCCGTGGCTGAGCGCCACCGTGTCGGGGGCGGTCTCGGCGGCGGCGGCGACCAGGTCCGGCAGGTCCGCCACGGTCCGGGGCTTGCGCGGCGCGGCCACGCGGGCCCGTTCGGCCTCGGTGAGGATGTCGATCGCGCGCAGCCGCACCTGGGGGTCCGACGTCACCGCGTCCAGGACGCGGGTGAACCGCTCGGCGAACAGCTCGACCGTCTCCCGGTCGAACAGCGCGGTCGCGTAGGTGAAGATCACGTCGAGGCCGCCGAGGCCACCGCCGGGCGCGAACTGCTCGACGAAGGTGCACTGCAGGTCGAACTTCGCCTGATGGGCACCCGCCTCGAGCGGGGTGACCGCCAGTCCGGGCAGCTCCAGCGTTCCGGTCTCGATGTTCTGGAACGTGAGCATCACCTGGAACAGCGGCGTGTACGAGCTCGACCGCTTACGGCCGACGGCGTCGACGAGCCGCTCGAACGGCACGTCGGCGTTGCCGAACGCCGCCAGGTCCTTCTCCTTCGCCTGGGCGAGCAGGTCGGCGAACGTGTCCCCGCCGGCCACGCGGGTGCGCAGCACCAGCGTGTTGACGAACATGCCCACCAGGTCGTCGAGAGCTTCCTCGGCGCGGCCGGCGGTCGGGGTACCGACCGCGACGTCCTCGGCGGACGCGAGCCGCGACAGGAGCACCGCGAGGGCGGCGTGCACGACCATGAACACCGTCGCGTTGTGTTCGCGGGCGGTCTTCTCGATGCGCTGCGCGAGCGCCTCACCGATGGTGAACGCCACCGCGTCGCCCTGGGTCGACTGCCGCGCCGGCCGCGGCCGATCGGTCGGCAGCGCGAGCAGCTCGGGGCTGCCGGCCAGCTCGGCGGTCCAGTACCCGAGCTGGCGGGACAGCTCGCTGTCCGGGTCGTCCGGGTCGCCGAGCACCCGCTGCTGCCACAGCGTGTAGTCGGCGTACTGGACCGGCAGCTCCGCCCATCCGGGCACCTGGGCCTCGGCGCGGGCGGCGTACGCGACCATCACGTCGCGCACGAGCGGCCGCATCGAGTAGCCGTCGGCGCTGATGTGGTGGGCCACCAGGGCGAGCACGTGCTCGTCGTCGGCGACGCGGAACAATCGCGCCCGCACCGGCGGGGTCGGTGCCGTCACGTCGAAGCCGGCGCCGAGGACGCCGGTGAGCCGGTCGACGATCTCGCTCTCGGGCACGGGCACCGGGGACAGGTCCGGCAGCGCCTGCGCCGTCGGGAGCACCACCTGGACCGGGCCGTCCTCCGTGTCCGGGTACACCGTGCGCAGCACCTCGTGCCGGGCGATCACGTCGGCGACGGCGGCGCGCAACGCGTCGACGTCGAGGGAGCCGCTGAGCCGCACCGCGACGGGGATGTTGTAGGCCCCCGATCCCGGATCCACCTGGTTGAGGGTCCACATCCGCTGCTGCGCGAGCGAGAGCGGAACCCGGTCGGGCCGCGGCTCCGGCACCAGCGGCGGCCGGGCGCCGCGGCCGACGGACGGCTGGATCCGCCCCGCCAGCGCCGCGACGGTCGACGCCTCGAACACGGTCCGCACCGACACCCGGGTGTCGAGCGCGGCGCCGAGCCGGGAGGCCAGCTGCGTCGCGAGCAGGGAGTTGCCGCCGAGCTCGAAGAAGTCGTCGTCGAGGCCGGCGCGTTCGATGCCGAGAACCTCGGCGAGGATGCCGGCGACGATCTCCTCCACCGGGGTGGTGGGGGCACGGAACTGCCCGGCCTCGAACTCCGGTTCGGGCAGTGCCCTGCGGTCGAGCTTGCCGTTGGTGTTCAGCGGCAGTGCCTCGAGGACGACGAACACCGACGGCACCATGTACGACGGAAGCGCCTGCGCCAGCGCGGTCTTCGTCGCGGCGGCGTCGAGTTCGGCACCACCGGCCGGAACCACGTAGGCCACCAGCCGATCTCCGACGTGCGGGTCGTTGCGGACGAGGACGGCGACGTCCCGCACCTCGGCGCGGGCGCGCAGCACCGACTCGATCTCACCGAGTTCGATGCGGTAGCCGCGCACCTTGACCTGGAAGTCGGCGCGGTCGCGGTAGACCAGTTCGCCGCCGCGGTTCCAGTGCACGATGTCGCCCGTGCGGTACATCCGGCCCCCGCCGAACGGGTCGGCGACGAACCGGTCGGCGGTCAGGTCGGGACGGCCGTGGTAGCCGCGCGCCAGCTGGGCACCGGCCAGGTACAGCTCGCCGGCGACCCCGACCGGCACCGGACGCAGGCGCGCGTCGAGCACGTGGACCCGGGTGTTCCACTCGGGCACACCGATCGGCACGACCGTGGTGTCGGCGTCGTCGGTCTCGTGCACGGTGACGGACACGGCGGCCTCGGTCGGCCCGTACAGGTTGAACAGGACCGCCGCGTTGTCCGCGCGGAACTGCTGCGCGGTGGCCGCCGGCAGCGCCTCGCCGATGGCGAGCACGCGGCGCAGCGACGATGCGACCTCCCCGCCGGCGGCGGTCATGAGCATCGAGAGCATCGACGGCACCGAGTGCAGCGTGGTGACGCGCTCGTCGCGCAGCAGCCGCAGCAGGTAGTCGGGATCGCGGTGCCCGTCGGCGGTGGCGATCACCAGGCGCGCGCCGGAGGTGAGCGCCGACCAGAACTCCCACACCGACAGGTCGAACGTGGCGACGGTCTTGAGCAGCACCGCGTCGTCCGGTCCGAGGTCGAACGCGTCCCGCTTCCACAGCATCTGGTTGACGACGGCGGAGTGCGGAACCGCCACCCCCTTGGGCCGGCCCGTCGACCCGGACGTGAAGATCACGTACGCGGTGTTCGCGGCGCGCAGCGGCGCGCGGCGCTCCGCCGCCGTCACCGGCGCGTCCGGCAGCCCGGACAGGTCCACGCGGTCGAGTTCGACCACCGGCACGCCGGGCACGTCGAACCGGTCCGCCGCGACCGTGACCACACAGGTGGGGGCGGCGGTGTCGAGGATGTAGGCGTTGCGCTCGGCCGGCTGATCCGGATCGAGGGGCACATACGCGGCGCCGGCCGTGGCGATCGCGTACATGCCGACTACGAGTTCCGGCGAGCGTCGCGCGACGAGCGCCACCCGATCCTCCGGGCCCACGCCCAGGGCGATCAGGTGCCGGGCGAGGCGGTGGACTCGGGCGCCGAACTCGCCGTACGTGACGGCAACGCCCTCGTACACCAGTGCGACCGCGCCGGGATCCCGGCGCACCTGCTCGTCGAACAGGTCGACGAGCGTTGCGGCCGTGCCGGTCTCGTGGACGGTGTCGTTCCACGCCGTCAGGACGTCGTGCTGTTCGCGCGCGAGCAGCAACGGGTGGTCACCCACCGGCACGTCCGGCGCCTGCACGAGCGCACGGAGCAACTGCTGGAAGCGCTCGGCCACGGCACGGGCGGTGGACTCGTCGAACAGGTCGGTGGCGAACGTCAGGATCGCGTCCATCCCCGACGGGGCGCCCTGCTCGTCGTACCGGTCGCTGACGATCAGGTGCAGGTCGAACTGCGACGTGCCGCCCTCGAGGTCGATCGGCGCGACGGTCAGGCCCGCCAGTTCCAGTGCGGTGCGCTGCTGGTTCTGGAACGAGAAGCCCACCTGGAACAGCGGGTGCCGCGCGGTCGAGCGAGCCGGGTTGAGCACCTCCACGAGCCGCTCGAACGGCACGTCCGCATGCGCGAACGCCTGCAGGTCGGTTTCGCGGGCCGCCGCGAGCAGTTCGTCGAACGAGCGGCCGCCGTCGACGGAGAGCCGGAAGACCAGCGTGTTGACGAACATGCCGATCAGGTTCTCGACGGCGGCCTCGCCGCGGCCGGCGATGGGCGTGCCCACCGCGATGTCGGCGGATCCGGACAGGCGGGCGAGCAGCGTGGCGAACGCGGCGTGCATCGCCATGAACACGGTCGCGTTGCGGGCGCGGGCGAGATCGCGCAACGCGGCGTGCACGTCCGCGTCCACGGTGAACTCGACCCGGTCGCCGCGGAACGACTGCTGCGCCGGACGCGGCCGGTCGGTGGGCAGGTCGAGCTGGTCCGGCAGGTCGGCGAGCGCGGTCCGCCAGTGGTCGAGCTGCCGGGCGGCGAGCGACTCGGGGTCGTCCTCGGAGCCGAGCAGTTCCCGCTGCCACAGCGCGTAGTCCGCGTACTGCAGCTCGAGCGGCGCCCACGCCGGTTCGGTGCCGGCGGCCCGGGCGGCGTACGCGGTCATCACGTCGCGGACCATCGGGACCATCGACGAGCCGTCGGCGGCGATGTGGTGCACCACGGTGACCAGGACGTATTCGGCGGGCCCGAGGCGCAGCAGCGCGATCCGCAGCGGGATCTCGCGGGTGACGTCGAAGCCGGTCGACGCGAGTGCGCGCAGCCGCGACTCCAGCTCGGCCGCCGGGACGTCGACCGGCTCGAGACCGATCGGCACCGCGGTGGCGGGCCGGATCTCCTGCACCGGACCGGAGTTCGTCTCCGGGTACACGGTCCGCAGCGTCTCGTGGCGGGCCACCAGGTCGGCCACGGCGGCGCGCAGCGCGGCGACGTCGAGGTCACCGGTCAGCCGCAGGGCCATCGGGATGTTGTAGGCCGTCGACTCCGGGTCGAAGCGGTTGAGGAACCACATGCGCTGCTGCGCCGGCGAGAGCGGGATGCGTTCCGGACGCGTCCGCGCCGTCAGCGGCACCCGGCCGCCGCCGGTGGCGTCCTGCTCGACCCGCGCCGCGAGCGCGGCGACGGTCGACGCCTCGAACAGGGTCCGCACCGGAACCTGCGTGTCGAGCGCCGCCCCGAGCCGCGAGACGACCTGCGTGGCGATCAGCGAGTTGCCGCCGAGCTCGAAGAAGTCGTCGTCCGCACCCACCCGCTCGACGCCGAGCACCTCGGCGAACGTGCCGGCGACGATCTCCTCGACCGGGGTCGACGGCGCCCGGAAGACCCGGGTCTCGAACACCGGTTCCGGCAGCGCCCGGCGGTCGAGCTTGCCGTTGACCGTCAACGGAATCGCGTCGATCACCACGAACGCCGACGGCACCATGTACTCCGGCACCAGCGCGCCCACCCCGGCGCGCAGTTCCTCGACGTCGACGGTCGCGCCGTCCGCCGGCACCACGTACGCGACGATCCGCGCCGCCCCGGGGGCGTCCTCGCGCACGATCACCGCGGCCTGCCCGACCGGCTGCTGGGCCAGCACGGCCGACTCGACCTCGCCGAGCTCGATCCGGAAGCCACGGATCTTGACCTGGTCGTCCGCGCGGCCGAGGTACTCGAGGTCACCCGAGACCGCCCAGCGCGCCACATCGCCGGTGCGATAGAGCAATCCGCCGTCGGCGGAGAACGGATCGGCCACGAACCGGGCCGCGGACAGGTCCGGACGGCCCAGGTATCCGCGGGCCAGCTGCCCGCCGCCGACGTACATCTCACCGGCCACGCCCACCGGGACGGGGTTGAGACGGGTGTCGAGGACGTAGACCCGCAGGCCCGCGATCGGCACGCCCACGATGCTCGCCGAACCGGCCTCGGCCAGGTCCGCACCGATCTCCCGGTACGACACGTGCACCGTGGTCTCGGTGATGCCGTACATGTTCACCAGCCGCGGCGAGGTGTCCCCGTGCCGGGCGAACCAGCCCTCCAGGCGGCGCGGCTCGAGCGCCTCACCACCGAAGATCACGTACCGCAGGGCCAGCTCGCCACCGGTCCCGCCGGCCGTGCGGTCCGCCTCGGCGAGCTGGTAGAACGCCGACGGCGTCTGATTCAGCACCGTCACACCCTCGCGAACGAGCAACTCGCGGAACGCCTCCGGCGAGCGCGAGGTGAACCAGTCCACGACGACGAGGGTGCCGCCGTACAGCAGCGGACCCCACAGCTCCCACACCGAGAAGTCGAACGCGTACGAGTGGAACATCGTCCACACGTCCGACGGGCCGAAACCGTAGACCGACTCGGTGTTGACCATCAGCCGCACCACGTTCCGGTGCGGGATCAGCACGCCCTTCGGCCGGCCCGTGGACCCGGAGGTGTAGATGACGTACGCGAGGTTCGTGGCGCCCAGCGGCGCGGTGCGCTCCTCGTCGCGGATCGGCGCGTCGTCCACCCCCGACAGGTCGACGGTGTCGAGCTCGACCACCGGCACCGCGGTGGGCACGTCGACCCCCGTGCCGGAGAGGGTGAGCACCGCGGCCGGCGCGGCGTCGGTGAGCATGAACTCGATCCGGTCGGCCGGGTAGTTCGGGTCCACCGGCAGATACCCGCCGCCGGCCTCGAGCACCGCGACGAGCGCGACCACCAGATCCAGCGACCGCGGCAGCGCGACCGCCACGAGCGACTCCGGACCCACACCCACGGAGATCAGGTGCCGGGCCAGTCGCCGCGCCCGGGAGGCGAACTCGGCGTAGGTGAGCGCCTCGTCGCCGAACCGCACCGCGATGTCGCCGGGTGCGGCGGCGACGCGCGCCTCGAACATGTCCACCAGCGTCACGTCCGCCGGGGCGACGTCGTCGCCCAGCGAGTTCCACCGGGAGACCACGAGCTCGCGCTCGAACTCGTCGACGATCTCGATGTCACCGACCGCGACCGACGCGTCGGCCGCCACGGCCCGCAGGATCCGCAGCAGCTGCTCGGCGAACGCGGCGACCCGCAGCTCGTCGAACAGGTCGGTGGCGTAGGTCACGGCGGCATCGATGCCGGCGGCCGAGCCGTCCGGGGCCACCTGCTCCGAGAAGGTGAACTGCAGATCGAACTTCGCCGTGGGCGGGTCGTAGTCGAGCGCCTCCAGAGCGAGGCCGTCGAGTTCGAACTCGGCCTGTCCGATGTTCTGGAAGGTCAGCGCCACCTGGAACAGCGGGTGCCGGGCCTGGGAGCGTTCCGGATCGAGGATCTCCACCAGCCGTTCGAACGGCACGTCCGCGTGCGCGAAGGCATCGAGGTCGTTCTCGCGCACCGCGCTCAGCAGGTCCGCGAAGGACTGCCCGCCCCGCACGTCGGTGCGCAGGACGAGGGTGTTGACGAACATGCCGACGAGGTCGTCGAGGGCGGCCTCGCCGCGACCGGCGACCGGCGTGCCGATCGCGATGTCCTCGGTCGCGGACAACCGGGCCAGCAGCACCGCGAGCGCCGCGTGCACGACCATGAACAGCGACGTGTTCTTCTCGTGCGCGAGGTTCTGCAGGCGGTCGTGGAGCGCCTCCTCGACGCGGAAGCGGCTGGTGCGGCCGTGCCCGGAGGCCCGCTCGGGACGGACACGATCGGAGGGCAGGTCGAGCTGGTCGGGCAGGGCGGCGAGGGTGCGCTTCCAGAACTCCACCTGCTCGGCGGCCACGGATCCCGGTTCGTCCTCGGAGCCGAGCACGTCGCGCTGCCACAGGGCGTAGTCCGCGTACTGGATCTCGAGCGGTGCCCAGCCGGGCAGCTCACCGCGGGTGCGGGCCGCGTAGGCGACCATCACGTCGCGGGCGAGCGGACGCACCGAGAACCCGTCCGTGGCGATGTGATGGGCGACGAACAGCAGCACATGCTCGGTCCGGCTCAGCTCGAAGACCACCGCGCGGAAGGGCACCTCGGTGGTGACGTCGAATCCGCGCGTCACCAGTTCGCGGGCGCGGTCCGGCAGGGCCTGCGCGTCGATGCGTTCGATCACGAGCCGCACCGGGGACTCCGGCAGGATCTGCTGGTAGCCGGTGCCGTCCACGTCGGGGTAGACGGTGCGCAGCACCTCGTGGCGCTCGGTCAGGTCCCGTATCGCCCCGCGCAGCGCGGGCACGTCGAGGGCGCCGGTGAAGCGCACGCCGATCGGCACGTTGTTCACCGCCGACTCGGGGTCGAAGCGGTTGAGGAACCACATGCGCTGCTGCGCCGGCGAGAGCGGGATGCGCTCGGGCCGCTCGTACGGGACCAGCGGCGTGCGGCGGCCGGCGCCGGCCTCCTGCTCGGCCCGCACCGCGAGGGCCTCGACGGTCGGGGCATCGAACAGGGCCCGCACCGGGATCGACGCGTCGAGCGCCTCGCTGAGGCGGGCCGCGACCTGCGTCGCGACGAGCGAGTTGCCGCCGAGGTCGAAGAAGTCGTCGTCGCGGCCGACCCGCGGCACGCCCAGTACCTGGGCGAACACGCCCGCGACGATCTCCTCGACCGGGGTCCGCGGCGGGGTGAAGGTGCGCACCTCGAAGGTGGGGGCCGGCAGCGCGCGCCGGTCGATCTTGCCGCTGGCGTTCAGCGGGAAAGCGTCCAGTGCGACGAACGCGGAGGGCACCATGTACGACGGCAGCGTGGCCGCGAGCGCGTCCTTCGCCTTCGCGGGATCGAACTCCGCACCCGGCTCGGGGACGACGTAGCCGACCAGCTGCGGCCCGAAGCGCGGGTCCTCGCGCACCACGGCGACGGCCTGGCGCACCTCGTCGAGGGCGGCGAGCTGCGACTCGACCTCCCCGAGTTCGATGCGCAGCCCGCGTAGCTTGACCTGCAGGTCCGTGCGGCCCAGGTAGTCGAGCTCGCCCGCGGCGGTCCACCGCGCGAGGTCGCCGGTGCGGTACATCCGCTCGCCGGCGGCCCAGGGGTTCGCGACGAACCGCTCGGCCGTCAGATCCGCGCGGCCGTGATAGCCGCGGGCCAGCTGGACACCGGTGAGATAGAGCTCGCCGGCGACGCCGACGGGCACGGGGTGCAACCGTTCGTCGAGCACGAGCGCGTCGGTGTTCCACACCGGCGTACCGATCGGCACCGCCCCGGCGTCGTCGGCACCCGCCGTGCGGTGGACGGTCTGGATCGTCGTCTCGGTGGGTCCGTACAGGTTGTGGACGGGCGCGTCGTTCAGTGCGCGGAACCGTGCGACGGTTTCGGCCGGAAGGCTCTCGCCGCCGCAGAAGACCTGGGTCAGGGACGCGGCGGTCGTCCGGTCGAGGTGTTCGAGGACCGCGTCGAAGACGGCGGGCACGAACTGGGCCACCGTGACGGCGTGACGCGCGATCGCCGCCGCCATTCCGGCGGGGTCGCGGTGCAGGTCGGGCGCACCCACCACGATCCGCGCCCCCACCAGCGGGGGCAGGAAGATCTCCCACACCGAGGCGTCGAAGGTGGCGGGGGTCTTGAGCAGCAGGACGTCGCCGGCCGTCGGGCCGAACCGGTCCCGCATCCACAGCAACTGGTTGACCACGGCGGCGTGCGGCACGGCCACGCCCTTCGGCCGACCGGTGGAGCCGGACGTGTAGAGCACGTACGCGAGATGCTGCGGCCGCAGCGGCGCGAGCCGGTCGGCGTCGGTCAGCGGCGCGTCGCCGTACGGTGCGGTGTCGGCCTCGTCGAGCGCCACGACCGGCACCGCGTCGGCACCGGGCAGGCGGTCCCGCCCGGACCGGGTGAGAACCAGGACGGGCGAGGCGGATTCGAGGACGTACGCGATCCGGTCCGCCGGCTGGTCCGGGTCGAGCGGGACGTAAGCGGCCCCTGCGGCGAGGACCGCGTGGATCGCCACGAGCGTCTCCGTGGAGCGGCCGGCGGCCACCGCGACCACCGTGTCCGGTCCCGCGCCGCGCGCGACGAGATACCGCGCCAGCGCGTTGACCCGGGAGCCGAACTCGCGGTAGGTCAGCGCCGACTCACCCGACTCGATCGCCACGGCGTCGGGGGTGCGGGCCGCCTGCTGGGCGAGGAGATCGACCAGCGTGGCCCCGCAGTCGAGCGTGCGGCGGGGCCCCCGCGCGAGCTGCTCGACCGCGTCGAGTTCCGCGCCCGGCAGCATCGGCAGGTCGCCGACCGGCACGTCGGGCTGCTCGGTCACCAGCCGCAGCAGCCGGACGAACCGGTCGCCGACGGCGGCCACGGTCGGGGCGTCGAACAGGTCGGTGGCGTAGGAGATCTCGACGGCGAGGTCGCCCGCGTCGGTGCCGGCCGCCTGACCCTCGAGGATCGTGACCATGAGGTCGAACTTCGACACGCCCGCGTCGAGGGGCAGCTGCGCGACGGACAGCCCCGGCAGTTCCAGGGCCACGTCGCCGATGTTCTGGAACGCCAGCATGACCTGGAACAGCGGAGTCCGGGCCTGGGTGCGTTCCGGCGCGAGCACGTCCACGAGACGCTCGAACGGCACCTCGGCGTGCGCGAAGGCCCCGAGGTCGACCTCGCGCACCCGGGCGAGCAGTTCGGCGAAGGTGTCGGCCGTGTCCACCTCGGTGCGCAGCACCAGGGTGTTGACGAACATGCCGATCAGATTGTCGAGCGAGCGTTCCCCGCGGCCGGCCACCGGGGTGCCGACGGCGATGTCCCGGGACGTGCCGAGGCGGGCCAGCAGCAGCGCCAGGGTCGCGTGGACCACCATGAACACCGTCGCGCGCTGTTCCCCGGCGAGCCGGCCGAGCGCGGCGTGCAGCGACTCGTCGATGGTGAGGCGATGTGTCGCACCACGATTCGTCGCGACCGCGGGCCGCGGCCGGTCGGTCGGCAGGTCGAGCCCGTCCGGCAATCCGTCGAGCGCCTGCTTCCAGTACTCGAGCTGACGGGTGACGACGGAGTCCGGGTCGCCCTCGGAGCCGAGCACGTCGCGCTGCCACAGGGTGTAGTCGGCGTACTGGATCTCCAGCGGCTCCCAGGCGGGCTCGTTGCCGAGCGACCGGGCCGCGTAGGCGACCATGATGTCGCGGGTGAGCGGCCCCATCGAGAAGCCGTCGCCGGCGATATGGTGCATGACCGCGACGAGCACGTGCTCCTCGGGACTCAGGCACAGCAGGCGCACGACGATCGGGACGTCGGTGGACACGTCGAAGTGGGTGGCCGCCAGCGCCCGCAGCTCGCCGGGGAGCTGCGCCGGCTCGATCCGCACGGGCTCGAGCGAGACGCGGACCTCGGACGGGGCGAGCACCTTCTGGTAGCCGTACCCGTCGAGGTCGGGGTAGACGGTGCGCAGCGACTCGTGGCGGGCGAGGACGTCGCACACCGCTTCCTCGAGCGCCGGGACTTCGAGCCGGCCGGACATGCGGACGGCGACGGGGATGTTGTTCGCCGTCGAGTCGGGATCGAACCGGTTGAGGAACCACATGCGCTGCTGGGCCAGCGACAGCGGCACCCGCTCGGGCCGGGGCTGCGGCACCAGCGGGGCCCGTCGCGCCGGGCCGTCGTGACCGTCGATCCGGGCGGCCAACGTCTCGACGGTCGAGTTCTCGAACAGCAGCCGCAGCGGCACCGACGCATCGAGCGCCGCACCGATCCGCGAGACCACCTGCGTGGCGATCAGCGAGTTGCCGCCGAGGGCGAAGAAGTCGTCGTCGAGGCCCACCCGGTCGAGACCGAGCACCTCGGCGAACACACCCGCCACGATCTCCTCCACCGGAGTCGTCGCGGCCCGGAACGCCTTGACCTCGAACACCGGCTCCGGCAACGCCTTACGGTCCAGCTTGCCCGACGCGTTCAGCGGCAGCGCGTCCAGTTCCACGAACGCCGACGGCACCATGTACGACGGGAGCATCTGCCCCACCGCCGACCGGGCCGCGCCCTCGTCGAACACGGCACCGGCGGCCGGCACGACGTACCCCACCAGCTGATCCGACCGGACCAGTACCACTGCCTGCTCCACCGCCGGCACGTGCAGCAGCGCCGCCTCGATCTCGCCCAGCTCGATGCGCAGGCCGCGCAGCTTGACCTGGAAGTCCGTGCGCCCGATGTACTCGAGTTCCCCGCCCTCGGTCCACGTCACCAGGTCGCCCGTGCGGTACAACCGCTCCCCGGGCGCGCCGAACGGCGACGCGACGAACCGGTCGGCCGTCAGGTCCGCCCGACGGACGTAGCCGCGGGCCAGCTGCACCCCGGCCAGGTACAGCTCCCCGGCCACCCCCACCGGGACCGGGCGCAGCCGGGCGTCGAGCACGTACACCCGCGTGTTCCACACCGGCGCACCGATCGGCACCGACACCACGTCCGCGTCGGTCACCTCGTGGAACGTCACGTCCACCGCGGCCTCGGTCGGCCCGTACAGGTTGTGCACGCTCACACCCGGGACCAGCGTCCGCATACGCGCCGCGACCGCGCCCGGCAACGCCTCACCCGATGCGAAGACGTAGCGGAGCGCGGAGAGGCCGGCCACGGCCGGTTCGGCGACGAACACCGCCAGCATCGACGGCACGAAGTGCGCGACCGTCACCGACCGTGCGCGCATGACCGCAGCGAGATACCCCGGGTCACGATGGCCGTCCGGCGCCGCCACCACCAGCCGCGCCCCGACCTGCAACGGCCAGAAGAACTCCCACACCGACACATCGAACGTGAACGGCGTCTTCTGCAACACCACATCCTCGGCGGTCAGCCCGTACCGCCCCTGCATCCACACCAGACGATTGACGATCGCCGCATGCGAGACGCCCACACCCTTCGGCCGGCCCGTCGACCCCGACGTGAAGATCACATACGCCGTGTTCGACGGCCGCAACGGCGCCGTCCGGTCCGCATCGGTCAACGGCGCATCCGACAGCGCCGCGACGTCCACCGCGTCGACCGCCAGCACACGCACCGCCGACTCCGCCGGCGCCTCGAACCCGTCCCGCGTCGTGGTCAGCACCACCACCGGTTCCGCCACCTCGAGGATGTAGCCGTTGCGCTCGGCCGGCTGATCCGGATCCACCGGCACATACCCGCCCCCGGCCTCCACGACCGCGTACATCCCCACCAGCAGATCCACCGACCGGCGCATCGCCAACCCCACCAGCGACTCCGGCCCCACCCCCACCGACACCAGATGCCGCGCCAACCGGCGCACCCGCCCGGCGAACTCGCCGTACGTCAACGACTCGTCCCCGAACACCACCGCCACCGCCTCCGGCGACCGGCGCACCCGCTCCTCGAACAACCCCACCAACGTCACCGACGGCACCGGATGTGCCGTGTCGTTCCACACCTCGAGCACCCGCGACCGCTCCACCGGCTCGAGGATCTCCAGGTCGCCCACCGCCACCGACGGATCCGCCACCACCTCCTCGAGCACCCGCACGAACCGCGCCGCGAACCCCGCCACCGTCGACGCATCGAACAAATCCGTCGCATAGGTGATCTCGGCGACGAGCCCGTCGGCGCGGCCGTCGTCCGAGGACTCGGACAGCGTCAGCTGCAGGTCGAACTTCGCCACCGAGGTATCGATGGCCTGCGTCTCCAGGACGAGACGGGGCAGCTCCACGTGGGTCGATCCGAGATTCTGGAAGGCCAGCATGACCTGGAACAGCGGATGCCGCGCCGTCGACCGGGCGGGATTGAGCACCTCCACCAGCCGCTCGAACGGCACGTCCGCGTGCGCGAACGCCCCGAGCGCCGCCTCGCGGGCCCGGGCGAGCTGCTCGGTGAACGGCCGGTTCGGGTCCACCTGGGTGCGCAGCACCAGGGTGTTGACGAACATGCCGACCACGTTGTCGAGTTCCTGCTCGCCGCGGCCGGCCACCGGGGTGCCGATGGCGATGTCGTCGGTGCCCGACAACCGCGCCAGCAGCACCGACAGCGCCGCGTGCACCACCATGAACAGGGTGGTGCCCTGCCGGCGCGCGACCTCGTCGAGCGCGGAGTGGATCTCGGAGGACACGACGAATCGTTCGGTCCCGCCGCGGAACGACTGCCGTGCCGGCCGGGGCCGGTCCGACGGCAGGTCGAGCTGGTCGGGCAGCCCGGCGAGGGTGTTGCGCCAGTACGCGAGCTGATCGGCGATCAGCGACTCCGGGTCGCCCTCGGAGCCGAGCAGTTCGTGCTGCCACAGCGTGTAGTCCGCGTACTGCACCGGCAGCGGCGGCCACGCGGGGCGCTCCCACTCGATGCGCGCGGCGTAGGCGGCCATGACGTCGCGCGCGACGGGTCCCATCGACCAGCCGTCGGCGGAGATGTGGTGCATGACGATCGCGAGCACGTGCTCGGTCGGGCCGATCTCGAACAGGTGGGCCCGGATGGGCACCTCGCGGGTCACGTCGAACCCGGTGGATGCCAGCGCCGAGATCTCCTGCTGCAGATCCTCTTCCGTGATCAACGTGGGCGTCAGGTTGGGCACCGCCGTGGCGGCGTCCGTGACGACCTGCATCGGCCCGTCCGGCCCTTCCGGGTAGACGGTGCGAAGCGACTCGTGCCGGTCGATGACGTCCATGATCGCGACCTGCAGCGCGGTGATGTCGAGCTCACCGGACAGCCGCAGGGCGAAGGGCAGGTTGTAGGTGGCCGACTCGGGCTCGAATCGGTTGAGGAACCACATGCGCTGCTGGGCCAGGGACAGCGGGATCCGGTCGGGGCGCGGCCGGGCCACGAGAGGGATGCGCCGACCGGCGCCGGCCCGGTGTTCGACCCGCGCGGCCAGCGCGACGACGGTCGACGCCTCGAACAGCAGGCGCACGGGCACCTGGGTGTCGAGGGCCGCGCCGAGCCGGGACACGAGTTGTGTCGCGACGAGCGAGTTGCCGCCGAGTTCGAAGAAGTCGTCGTCCAGTCCGACGCGGTCGATACCGAGGACGTCCTCGAACGTGCCCGCGACGATCTCCTCGATCGGCGTGGTGGGGGCGCGGAAGGTCCGCGCCTCGAACACCGGCTCGGGCAGTGCCTTGCGGTCCACCTTCCCGTTCGGGGTGAGGGGGACGATGTCGAGGACGACGCACACCGAGGGGACCATGTAGGACGGCAGGAATCCGGCGACGTACTCGGTGAGTTCGTCGCTGTCGAGGCCGGCCTCGCCGTGGACATAGGTGACGAGAGTGGTCTGGCCCGAGGGCGTCTCGTGCCCGATCGTGGTGGCGAAGTCGACGGCGGGGTGGGACAGGAAGGCGGCGTCGATCTCACCGAGCTCGATGCGGTAACCGCGGACCTTGACCTGGAAGTCGGTCCGTCCGGCGTACACCAGCCGGCCCTCGTCGTCCCACCGCACGACGTCCCCGGTGCGGTACATGCGCTCGCCCGGCGCGCCGAACGGGGAGGCGACGAAGCGGTCCGCCGTCAGCGCCGGTCGCCGGTGGTAGCCACGGGCGAGGGCGTCCCCGGTCAGGTACAGCTCGCCGGACACGCCGACCGGGACGGGGTGCAGACGCGGGTCGAGCACCAGGGCACCGACCCCGGCGACGGGCGTGCCGATGGTGATGGGCTCCCCGGGGCGCAGTTCGCCACGGGTGGTGACGATCGTGGTCTCGGTGGGGCCGTACGCATTGAAGTAGCGGCGGCCCGGAGACCAGCGGGCGACCAGGTCGCCGGTGGAGACGTCGCCGCCGACGTTGAGGACGCGCAACGTGTCGAGGTCGCGGGGGTCGACCGAACCGAGCACGGCGGGAGTGATGACGGCGTGGGTCACCCCGTGCGCCTTGATCAGGTCGTGCAGTTCGGTGCCGCCCAGCACGTTCGCGGGGGTCACCACGAGCTCGGCGCCGGAGGCGCCGGCCATCAGCCACTCGAGCACCGACGGGTCGAAGCTGGGCGCGCACACGTGCAGCACCCGGGACCGGTCGGTGACGCCGTAGAGTTCGACGCTCTCCTGGACCAGCGCGGCGAGCCCGTGGTGGGTCACGGCGACGCCCTTCGGCAGGCCCGTCGAGCCCGAGGTGTAGATCATGTACGCGACGTGGTCCAGGCGCAGCGAGGCGAGCCGGTCCGCGTCGCGGACGGGCGCGGCGGACGCCCGCGCGATCGCCGCGACGGTCTCGGCGTCGTCCAGGGCGTTCCAGTCGAAGTCCGCGGGCAGCCCCGGCCGGTGCCCGGCGGTGGTCAGGCCGAGCACGGCGCCGGAGTCCCCGACGATGTGCCGGATGCGCTCGATCGGGTGCGCGGGATCGATCGGCACGTACGCGGCGCCGGTCTTGGCTACGGCCCACACGCAGTGCACCATCTCCGCCGAACGCGGGAATGCCAGTGCCACAATTGTTTCGGGACCGACGCCACTGTCGATGAGGACCCGCGCGAGACGATTGGACCACTCGTCGAGCTCGCGGTAGGTGAGAGCGGAGTCGCCGCACCGGACGGCGACCGTGTCGGGAGCGAGATCCGCACCGGCCGTGAGCAACTCGACGAGCGGCCGCTCGCTGCGGTGGAGCCCGGGGCCACGGACCGAGGCGAGCCGCGCCGACTCCTCGGGCGCAAGGATGTCGATGTCACCGACGGGCGTGGCGGCGTCGGCGACGATCGCCTCGAGGATCCGCACGAAACGCTGCCCGAAGACGTCGACGGTGTCGGCGTCGAACAGGTCGGTCGCGTACTCGAACACGGCGTCGACACCGGCCGGGCGGCCCGCGTCGTCGGTGCGCTCGACGAGCCACAGCTGCAGGTCGAACTTCGCGATCGGTACGTCCAGCTCGGCCGCGGTGGCGCGCACGCCGGAGAACGAGATGTCGCGCGTGCCCGGAGATTCCACGGCGAGCGCGGCCTGGAACAGCGGGTGACGGGCCGTGGAACGGGGCGGCTTGAGGACCTCCACGAGCCGCTCGAACGGGACGTCCGCGTTGGAGAAGGCGCTCAGGTCGGAGTCGCGGACCCGGTCGAGGAGTTCCTCGAAGCGCGCCCCCGGATCGACCCGGGTGCGCAGCACCAGCGTGTTGACGAACATGCCGATCAGGTCGTCGAGGAGACGATCGCCGCGGCCGGCGACGACGCTGCCGACGGTGATGTCGTCGGATCCGCTCAGCCTCGACAGGAGCACGGCGTAGGCGGAGTGCATCACCATGAACAGCGACGCCTGATGCGAGCGGGCCACCTCGGCCAGCCCCCGGTGGGTCTCGGGCGAGATCCCGAAGCGGCGCTTGCCGCCCCGGTAGGAGGCGACCGCCGGGCGGGGCCGGTCCGCGGGCAGGTCGAGCTGATCCGGGATGCCCTCGAGTTCGCGGGTCCAGTAGGCGATCTGCTGCGCAGAGATCGAGTCCGGGTCGGATTCGAGACCGAGCACATCGCGCTGCCACAGCGCGTAGTCGGCGTACTGCACCGGCAGCGGGGACCAGGCCGGTTCGGAGCCGGCGGCCCGCGCCGCGTACGCGGCCACGATGTCGCGCACGAGCGGCTCGAAGGACGATCCGTCCGCGGCGATGTGGTGCAGCACCATCGCCAGGACGAACTCGTCGTCCGCCAGGCGATACAGCGCGATCCGGAACGGCAGGTCGACGGTGACGTCGAATCCGCGCTCGGCCAGCGCCACGACCCGGGCGAGCAGATCGGACGCGGCGACGTCGAGGACGGGCACACGGCTGTCGACGTGTTCGACCGGCAGGATCACCTGCTGCGGTTCGCCGTCGACCGCCGGGTAGACGGTGCGCAGCGTCTCGTGCCGGGCGACGACGTCGCCGAAGGCGGCGTCGAGGGCAGCGGGATCGAGCGGACCGGTCAGCCGCACCGTGAAGGGCAGGTTGTAGGCGGCGGTGCCGACGTCGAACCGGTTGAGGAACCAGATCCGCTGCTGCGCCGTCGAGAGCGGCAGCACGTCCGGCCGCGAGCCCGCCACGAGCGGCCGGCGGGCCCCGGACCCGGACTGGCGCGCCACCCGGGCGGCGAGACCCACGACGGTGGACGACTCGAACAGCACCCGCACCGGCACCTGGGTGTCGAGTGCGGAGCCGATCCGGGACACCAGCTGAGTGGCGACGAGCGAGTTGCCACCGAGTTCGAAGAAGTCGTCGTCGAGGCCCACCTCGGCGACCCCGAGGACCTCGGAGAACGTCTCGGCCACGATCCGTTCGGCGGCGGTGCGCGGCGCCCGGAACATGCGGGCGCTGTTGAACACCGGCTCGGGCAGGGCCTTGCGGTCGAGCTTGCCGCTGGTGTTGAGCGGGAACGCCTCGAGCACCATCAGCGAGGCCGGCACCATGTACGACGGGAGCGCCCGCCCGAGCGCCTCGGTCAGCGCCTCGGTGTCGATCGCGTGCCCGGGGGCGGCGACGAGGTAGCCGACGAGCTGGTCGCCCGTCGCCGTGGGCACCACGAGCACGACGGCCTGCGACACCTCCGGGGCGGCGAGCAGGACCGTCTCGATCTCGCCCAGCTCGATCCGCTGGCCGCGGAACTTGACCTGGAAGTCGGTGCGGCCGATGTAGTCGAGGTATCCGCCACCGTCCGCGCCGAGGCGCCACAGCACGAGGTCGCCGGTGCGGTACATCCGGTCGCCGGGCGCACCGAACGGATCGGCGAGGAACCGGTCGGCGGTGAGGTCGGGGCGGCTCAGGTAACCGCGCGCGAGCTGGACACCGGCGAGATACAGCTCGCCGGGCCGGCCGGGCGGCACAGGGCGCAGCCGGTGGTCGAGGACGTAGGCGCGGCTGTTCCACTGCGGCACGCCGATCGGGACGGTGGTCACGTCCTCGGGTCCGGCGCGGTGGTAGGTGATCGAGACCGCGGCCTCGGTGGGTCCGTAGAGGTTGTGCAGCTGCGCGTTGCACAACTGGGCGAACGCCGCGGCCGTCTCCGCCGGCAGGGCCTCGCCGATCACGAACACGTGCCGCAGCGTGTCGCACGAGCCGGGGCGGGCATTGGCGACGAACACGGTGAGCATCGACGGGACGAAGTCGGTGACGGTGACGCCGTGCGCGGCGATCTTGTCGGCCACGTACATCGGGTCGCGGTGGCCGTCCGGGGTGGCGACGACCAGGGTCGCACCGACGCGCAGCGGCATGAAGAAGCCCCACAGCGACACGTCGAACGTCGTCGCGGTCTTCTGCAGGTACACGTCGGACGCCGACAGCGCGTACTGGTCGTTCATCCACCGGATCTGATTGTCGATCGCCCGGTGGGTGACGGCGACGCCCTTGGGCCGCCCCGTGGAGCCGGAGGTGAAGATGACGTAGGCGGTGGTGTCGAGGCGCACCGGCGCGAGCCGGTCGGCGTCGGCGAGCGGGCGCGTGTCCAGGCCGGTGAGGTCGAGGCGGTCGATCTCGACCACGTCGAGGCCGGCAGGCAGGTCCACCTCGTCGCGCGCGGTCGTGACCACGCAGACGGGCCGGGCCGTCTCGAGGATGTAGGCGGTCCGGTCCGCGGGATGGTCCGGGTCGATCGGCACCCAGGCGCCGCCGGCCTTGACGATCGCGTACATGCCGACGAGCAGTTCCAGGGAGCGCCGCACCGACAGCCCGACCAGGGACTCGGGTCCCACGCCGCGGGCGACGAGCAGCCGCGCGAGCGCGTTCGCGCGGGCGTCGAACTCGGCGTACGTCAGGCTCTCGCCCTCGTACACGAGGGCCGGGGCGTCCGGTGTGCGCGCCACCTGCTCCTCGAACGCCTCCAGCAGCGTGCGGTGGTCGAGGGGGTGCTCGGTGCGGTTCCACTCGGTGAGCACCTGGGCGGTCTCGGTGCCCGTTCCGAGGGGCAGGTCCCAGACGCGCCGGTCGGGCTCGGAGGTGACGAACCGGTCGAAGAACTCCACGAACCGGGAGTGGTGCGCACGGGACTCCTGCGCGCCGTAGAGGTTGGGGTTGGACTCGAAGTCGATGTGGGTGTGCGTGCCGCCGCTCTTGTAGACGTTGACGCCGAGGTCCTCGATGAGACCGGTGGACAGGATGTTGATCCGTCCCACCATGTCGCCGAGGCGGACCTCGTTGTCGAACAGCATGATGTTGATCCACGGCCCGAAGAACGTCGAGCGGCCGCCGGCCGCGTTGCCGGCGTCGCGGACGATGTCCTCGTGGCGGTACCGCTGGTGCCGCAGCGCACCGGAGACCGCGGCGGTGGCCGCCTCCACGAGCTGCCGCACGGTGGTGCCGGAGTCCACGTCGAGCCGCAACGGCACCACGTTGGAGACCATGCTCCCGGACCGGCGCAGCACCGCGGTGGTCCGCGCGGCGACGGGCAGGCTGAGCACGACGTCGGTGCGGCCGGTCATCTGGGCCATGTAGGCGGCGAAGGCGGCGATGACCGCGGTCGCGAGACTGGTGTTCTCGCGTTCGGTGAAGCTGTCGACGAGCCGCTCGACGCGGTCGCCGAGGGCGGCGCTGTCGATCCGGCTGACGGGGGCCGGCGGGGCGGTGCGGCCGGCCAGGCTGGTGGGTTCCTCGATGCCCTCGATGACCGTCGACCAGTACTCGCGGTCGGTGTGGAACCGGGGTGAGTTCCGGTACGCGATCTCGGCCTCGTACACGGTGCGCACGTCCGAGGCCTTGTTGGGGCTGGGCTCGGCGCCTTCGACGGCGGCGGTGTAGAGCTCCGCGATGCGCGTCATGAAGGTGGCGGCACCGAAACCGTCCAGGGCGAGGTGGTGGACGCGGTTGTACCAGAAGTAGCGCCGCTCGCCGATCTGCAGGACGGTGGCCACGATGAGCCGGTCCTTGAGCACGTCGACCGGCGTGCTGCGGTCGGCGCGCATCCATTCGAGCGCGGCCTCGCGAGGGTTCTCCGCCGCCCGCAGGTCGACGAACCCGAGCGGCGCCTCGAGGCTGGGATCGACCAGCTGATAGGGCTGCGCGTCGACCTCGAGGAAGCGCAGGAAGCCGGACCCCATCTCGAGGGCGGCGCGGGCGCTGGACTCCCGGAGCAGGTCGACATCGAGGTCGCCGACGAGCTCGACGTACTGGGCGATGTTCGCGGGCACGGAAGGATCGACGTGTTGCGCGAACCACATCCCGAGCTGCGCCGGGGAGAGGGGGAAGGCGCCGTCCGGCACGTTCGCCGCGTTCGTGTTCGTCGCACCCGATCCGCCGACACCCAGCGAGTCCAAACCCCAACCTCTCTCTCACCGTCGGACGCAGGCCCGACCGTCGCGCCCGGTGGCCCGGGCGAGCACCGTGCTCAGGTATATCTGCAGTTCAGGGGAGGAGCGTTACACGGCGGACAACGGCGCGAACGCCGCGAGACCCGCCGGGACAACGATCCCCCCGCCTGTCGGCGCGGAGCTGCCCGAGCAGGTTACTCGCCGGTCGCCTTCCGGCCGCGTGACTTGCGCACCGGACCAATCTACAGGGTCGGTAAGGTCGGCTTCATCTTCGCCGCCGGGGGTGTCGGAGCCGTCACCACAGCACGGCGATGACGACGTTGAGGACACCGAGAGCACCGGCCGCGTGTGCGAGGGCGGCGGTCGAGCCCGGGTTCTGCCGTTCCTTCTTCATGCCGACGATCGCGAGGACGAGGATGACGACGGCGACGACGAGCTTGATACCGATCTTCATGTGGTTCAGGTCGGCGTCGTTCGCCTCGTTGAGCCCGACCAGTGCGAGACCGGTCACCACCTGCAGGATCGCGCCGTGCAGCATGCCGGCCACCACGCGCGGTTCCTTGATCACGGCGAGCCAGGAGCCGATGATCCCGGCGAGGCCGATGAAGTGCAGGATGAGGAAGATCTTGATCGCGACGTCCATGCGGCCATCGGATCACCCGAGCAGGACGGATGTCCAATCAGGCTCACCCCACCGGATGTGCCGTCCGGTGACGCGGGTCACCGCGGCTCCTTCCGCTGCCCCGCGTACCAGTCGAGCAGCTCCGGCGCGTCGACCGCGCTGCGATCCACCGTGCGTGCCGCGTCGGCGCCCTGGAAGAGCCGCTTGATCGGCACCTCGAGCTTCTTGCCGGTGCGGGTGTGCGGCACACCGGGGGCGGCGACGATGTCGTCGGGGACGTGCCGCGGCGAGGCCTGCTCCCGGATTGCCGCGCGGATCTTCTCCCGCAGCTCGTCGTCGAGCTCGACCCCGTCGGCGAGCACCACGAACAGCGGCATCCAGTAGCCGCCGTCCGGCTGCTCGGCGCCGATCATGAGCGCCTCGACGACCTCCGGGAGTTTCTCGACGGCCTGATAGATGTCGGCGCTGCCCATCCGGACGCCGTGCCGGTTGAGCGTCGAGTCGGAGCGCCCGTGCATCTCCACGGTCCCGCGCCCGGTGATCGTGATCCAGTCGCCGTGCCGCCACACCCCGGGATAGACGGAGAAGTACGCCTCGCGGTAGCGGTGCCCGTCCGGGTCGTTCCAGAAGCGGACCGGCATCGACGGCATGGGTGCGGTCACCACGAGCTCCCCGACGTCGTCGCGGACCGGGCGACCGTGTTCGTCGTACGCGTCGAGTGCGACGCCGAGGTACGGCACCGACAGCTCGCCCGGCCACACCGGGACAGTGCGTACCGCGCCGACGAAGGCCGACACCACGTCGGTGCCGCCGGTGATGGACATCACCGGGACGTGTTCGCCGACGTTCTCCGCCAGCCACCGCGACGAGGACGCGGGCAGCGTGGACCCGGTGACCCCGACGGCCCGCAACGCGGACAGGTCGTGGTCCCGCCGGGGTACGACGCCCGCCTTGATACAGGCGAGCACGTAGCCGGGACTCGTGCCGAGGACGGTGACCCGTTCCTCCGCGGCGATCCGCCACAGCCGGTCGACCCGCGGGTGTGACGGGCTGCCGTCGTAGCAGACGATCGTGGCCCCGACGAGCAGCCCGGCCGCCTGGAAGTTCCACATCATCCAGCTCGGGCTGGTGTACCAGAGGAAGGTGTCGTCGGGCCCGAGGTCGGTGTGCAGCGAGACCGCCTTGAGATGCTCGAGCACCACCCCGCCGTGCCCGTGCACGATGCCCTTCGGCAGGCCGGTGGTCCCGGAGGAGAACACGACCCACAGCGGATGGTCGAACGGCACCGGCTCGGGGTCGAGGGGATGGTCCCCGAGGGTCGCCGCCTCCCAGGTGAGCGCGCCTTCGAGGTCCTGCCGCGGACCACCGAGCCGGGGCACCACGACGGTCAGCGCCAGCGACGGCAACCCCTCCCGCAGCCGGGCGACCGCCTCGGCGCGGGGGTGGGTGCGGCCGGCGAACCGGTAGCCGTCGGCGGTGATGAGGGCAGCGGGGTCGAGTTGCCCGAGCCGGTCCAGGGCTGCGGGAGCCGAGTAGTCCTGGCCGCAGGCCGCCCACACGGCGCCGATGCTCGCGGTGGCGAGCAGCGCGACCACGGCCTCCGGGATGTTCGGCAGGTAGCCGACGACGCGGTCACCGACGCCGATGCCGTGCTCGCGCAGCGTGGCGGCCAGCGCGGCCGCCTGCCTGCGCAGTTCGGCCCAGCCCAGCTCGGTGCGTTCCCCGTCCTCGCCGACGTACACGATTGCCGGGCGGTCGTCGCGCGCGTGTCGCAGGGCCTGCTCCACGTAGTTCAGTCGCGCCCCGGGGAACCAGACCGCGCCGGGCATCGAGGCGTCGGCCAGCGCCGGTCCCGGATCGGTGCGCGACCGCACGTCGAACCAGTCCCACACGTCCTGCCAGAACCGCCCGAGATCGTGGACGGACCACCGCCACAGAGCGTAGTAGTCGGGAAGAGAGAGGCCGTGGCGCTGCTCGACCCACCGGGTGAAGGCGGTGATGCGGGCGTCGGCGACGTCCTGTTCGGTGGGGGTCCACTGCGGCGGCACCGGGGTGTCGGTCATGCCGTCGCACCCCCTCGGTGATCGCCCGAGCGGGCCTCGACGGAGCGGTGCAGGATCTGCTCCGCGTGTCGCAGCACCGGCGCGTCGACCATCCGGCCCTCGAACTGGAACACCCCCCGCTCCTCCGGCACCGCCGCCAGCACCCGCCGCGCCCACGCCACATCCTCCGCGCTCGGCGCGTATGCGGACCGGATCACCGCCACCTGACCGGGGTGGATCGCCACCTTCGCATCGAACCCGACCGCCACCGCGTCCAGCGCCTCCGCCCGCAACCCGTCGTGGTCCCTGATGTTCAGATACACCGAGTCCAGGGCGAACCGCCCGTACGCCTTCGCCGCCAGCAACGCCTGCGACCGCACGTGCCGCGCCACGTCCCGATACGTCCCGTCGCCCCGGCGGGACGACTGCCCACCCAGGCCGACCACGAGATCCTCCGCACCCCACATCAGACCGACCGTGCCCGCCGCCAGGGCGATCTCGTCGACCTTCAACGCCCCCAGCGGGGACTCGATCAGCGCGATCACCTCCCGCGGCGCCAGCGACGTCACCTGCTGCGCCGACTCGCACTTGGCCGGCATCACCCGCATGTAGTCGGTGGCCGCCAGCGCCTTCAGGTCCGCCTCGTGATCGTCGGTGCCGACGGGGTTGACCCGCACCACCGTCCGGGCCGGATCGAGCGGGGTGTCCTGCAGGCACCGGCGCGCGTAGTCCTTGTCCCCCGGCGCCACCCCGTCCTCGAGATCGAGGATCACCACATCCGCCGTCGCGGCCGCCTTACCGAACCGCTCCGGACGATCGGCCGGACAGAACAACCACGCCGGGCCGCCGACGCTGTACATAGAGACCTCCTCGATCGGGTGATCTCTTCGATGATGCGGCCCGGGCACCGCACTGTCAGCACAATCGTGACCCGAGCGCGGGACGGGTGGTCGTCCGCGCGGGAATTCCGCGCGGACGACCGGCAAGAGCGCGGATCCGTCAGGCGCCGGCCGCTGCCTCCGACTGCCCGGCCGCTGCCTCCGACTGCCCGGGCGCTGCCTCCGACTGCCCGGAGCGGTGCAGGATCTGCTCCGCGTGTCGCAGCACCGGCGCGTCGACCATCCGGCCCTCGAACTGGAACACCCCCCGCTCCTCCGGCACCGCCGCCAGCACCCGCCGCGCCCACGCCACATCCTCCGCGCTCGGCGCGTATGCGGACCGGATCACCGCCACCTGACCGGGGTGGATCGCCACCTTCGCATCGAACCCGACCGCCACCGCGTCCAGCGCCTCCGCCCGCAACCCGTCGTGGTCCCTGATGTTCAGATACACCGAGTCCAGGGCGAACCGCCCGTACGCCTTCGCCGCCAGCAACGCCTGCGACCGCACGTGCCGCGCCACGTCCCGATACGTCCCGTCGCCCCGGCGGGACGACTGCCCACCCAGGCCGACCACGAGATCCTCCGCACCCCACATCAGACCGACCGTGCCCGCCGCCAGGGCGATCTCGTCGACCTTCAACGCCCCCAGCGGGGACTCGATCAGCGCGATCACCTCCCGCGGCGCCAGCGACGTCACCTGCTGCGCCGACTCGCACTTGGCCAGCATCACGCGGGAATAGGGGGTCTTCGCGAGGGACTCGAGATCGGCGAGGTGGTCGGCCGTGCCGGCCGGGTTGAGCCGCACCACCGTCCGGGCCGGATCGAGCGGGGTGTCCTGCAGGCACCGGCGCGCGTAGTCCTTGTCCCCCGGCGCCACCCCGTCCTCGAGATCGAGGATCACCACATCCGCCGTCGCGGCCGCCTTACCGAACCGCTCCGGACGATCGGCCGGACAGAACAACCACGCCGGACCACCCACGGAGTCGACGGAACCCATGCTTGTCCCCTATCCCTTCTGCGTGTCGTCGGCGGGCCGGCATTGCACGAGTGTCTGGCGCACCGCGACCGCGACGACGTCGCCGTGCTGGTTGCGGGCCGTGTGCTCGAGCGTGACGATCCCCTGCCCCGGACGGGACTTGGACTCGCGCTTGTCGGTGACCAGGGTCTCGGCGTACAGGGTGTCGCCGTGGCGGACCGGCGCGGGGAACTTGATCTCCGAGAAGCCGAGGTTGGCGACGATCGTGCCCTGGGTCAGCTGCGCCACCGACAATCCGACGAGGGTGGACAGGGTGAACATCGAATTCACCAGGCGCTCACCGAATTCGGTGCCCTCACTGTAGGCGGCGTCGAGGTGCAGCGCCTGCGTGTTCATCGTCATCGTGGTGAACGCGACGTTGTCGGCCTCGGTGACGGTGCGCCCGGGGCGGTGCTCGTAGACAGTGCCGACCTCGAACTCCTCGAACCACAGTCCCCGCTGGGTGACGCGTCGCTGAGCGCTCACAGGCCGAGCTCCCGCGCCACGAGCATGAGCTGGACCTCGGTGGTGCCCTCGCCGATCTCGAGGATCTTGCTGTCCCGGTAGTGCCGGGCCACCGCGTACTCGTTCATGAAGCCGTAGCCGCCGTGGATCTGCGTCGCGTCGCGCGCGTTGTCCATCGCCGCTTCCGACGCGACCAGCTTGGCGATGGCAGCCTGCTTCTTGAACGGCTTGCCCGCCAGCATGAGGGCCGCGGCGTCGTAGTAGGCGGCGCGGGCGGCATGGGCCCGTGCCTCCATCCGGGCGATCTTGAAGGCGATCGCCTGGTTCCGGCCGATGGGACGGCCGAACGCCTCGCGCTCCTTCGCGTACTTGACGGACTCGTCGACGCAGCCCTGCGCCGCGCCGGTGGACAGGGCGGCGATCGCGATGCGGCCCTCGTCGAGGATGCGCAGGAAGTTCGCGTAGCCGCGGCCGCGCTCGCCGAGCAGGTTCTCCGCCGGCACCCGCACGTCGGTGAAGCTCAGCGGGTGGGTGTCCGAGGCGTTCCAGCCGACCTTGTTGTAGGCGGGCTCGGCGACGAAGCCGGGCGTGTCGGTGGGCACGACGATCGTGGAGATCTCCTTCTTGCCGTCGCGTTCGCCGGTGACGGCGGTGACGGTCACGATCTCGGTGATGTCGGTGCCGGAGTTGGTGATGAACTGCTTGCTGCCGTTGATGATCCACTGGTCACCGTCGAGCTTGGCGGTGGTCTTGGTGCCGCCGGCGTCGCTGCCGGCGCCGGGCTCGGTCAGGCCGAACGCGCCCAGCGCCCGTCCCGCGGCGAGCTGCGGCAGCCACTTCTGCTTCTGCTCCTCGGTGCCGAAGCGGTAGATCGGCATCGCGCCGAGCGAGACGCCGGCCTCGAGGGTGATGGCCACGGACTGGTCGACCTTGCCGAGTTCCTCGAGCGCGAGGCACAGCGCGAAGTAGTCTCCGCCCTGCCCGCCGTACTCCTCGGGGAACGGCAGCCCGAACAGGCCGAGTTCGGCCATGCCCGCGACGACCTCGTACGGGAACGTGTGGTTGGCGTCGTGCTCGGCGGCGACGGGTGCGACGACGGTCTGCGCGAAGTCGGCGACGGTGTTCTTCAGGTCCCGGTAGTCCTCGGGAAGCTGTCCGGTGGAGAGGTAGTCGGTCATCGGGGTGTCCTAGCTGTCGGTGGTGTCGGTGGGGGCGGGAACGGAGTGGGTGGGAACTCCGCTGCCGGGGACGACGCGGGCGAGGAGCTGGTCGACCTTGACCTGGTCGCCGGGGGCGACGAGGAGTTCGACGGTGCCGTCGACGGGCGTGGTCAGGGCGTGTTCCATCTTCATCGCCTCGACGACGACGACGGTGCTGCCGGCGGTGACGGTGGCGCCGTTCTCGACGGGGACGGCGATGACGGTGCCGGGCATCGGGCTGGTCAGCTCGGCCTCGCCGGCGTGGGCGTCGGCGTCGCGGATGTTCGGTTCGCGGGCCTCGCGCACCGGCCAGGTGCCGCCGTCACCGGCGAGCCACAGCTGCCCGTCGCCCTCGGCGACGAGGAACTCCGAGCGCACCCCGTCGAGGGTGACGGCGAGGCGGCCGGCGTCGAGCCGGGCGGTGAGTGCCCGCTCGGGGCCGTCCTCGACCCGGGCGGTGGCGGCCTCCGGGGTGCCGGTGAGGTGCACGTGATCGGTGCGGGTGGGGGTCTGCAGCCGCACGGTGGTCGGCGCGGGTCCTCCGACCCGCCAGCCGGTGGGCCGGTCCCACGGGTCCACTGCCGACGTCGTGGACGTCGCGGGCCAGCGGCGCAGCCAGCGGTGCGCGGCCGCGGCGACGAGCACCGCGTCGGGGGTGTCCGGGGCGGTGTAGTCGTCGAGGCGGCGATCGAGCAGCCCGGTGTCGAGGTTGCCGGCCTGCACGTCGGGATCGGCGAGCAGGAAGCGGGCGAAGTCGATGTTGGTGACCACCCCGAGGACCGCGATCTCGGCCAGGGCCCGGTCGAGCCGGCGCAGCGCGGCGGCGCGGTCGGGTCCGTGCGCGATCACCTTCGACAGCATCGGGTCGTAGTCGCTGCCGACGACCGTGCCCACCTCGAGCCCGGAGTCGACGCGGATGCCCACCCCGGTGCCGGCCTGGTTGGCGGGTTCGTCGAGCCCGACGACGGTGCCGCCGGTGGGCAGGAATCCGCGGGCGGGGTCCTCGGCGTAGACGCGGGCCTCGATCGCGTGCCCGGTCAGGGTGATGTCGTCCTGTTCGAAGCCGAGCGCCTCGCCGGCGGCGACGCGCACCTGCCACTCCACCAGGTCCAGTCCGGTGACCAGTTCGGTGACGGGGTGCTCGACCTGCAGGCGGGTGTTCATCTCCATGAAGAAGAACTCGTCCGGCGCGTCCGCGGAGACGATGAACTCCACCGTGCCGGCGCCGGTGTAGTCGACGCTGCGGGCGGTGTTGCACGCGGCCTGCCCGATCCGGGCGCGAGTGGCCTCGTCGAGCAGCGGCGACGGGGCCTCCTCGATCACCTTCTGGTGGCGGCGCTGCAGGCTGCACTCACGCTCGCCGAGATGGACGACGTTGCCGTGGGTGTCGGCGAGGATCTGCACCTCGATGTGCCGCGGGCGCTGCACGAACCGTTCGAGGAACAGGGTGTCGTCACCGAACGCGGAGGCCGCCTCGCGCCGCGCGGAGGCGAGCGCCTCGGCGAGCTGACCGGATTCGGTGACCAGGCGCATGCCCTTGCCGCCGCCGCCGGCGGACGGCTTGATCAGCACCGGGTACCCGATGTCGCCGGCCGCGGCGATCAGCTCGTCGTCGGTCAGGCCGGGCCGGGAGATGCCCGGCACGACCGGGACGTCGAACGCGGCGACGGCGTTCTTGGCGGTGATCTTGTCGCCCATGACCTCGATGGCCTTGGCGGGCGGGCCGAGGAACACGATCCCGGCGTCGGCGCAGGCCTGCGCGAAGCCCGAGTTCTCGGACAGGAAGCCGTAACCGGGGTGGATCGCCTGCGCACCGGTGCGCCGGGCCGCGTCGATCACCTTGGCGATGTCGAGGTAGCTCTCGCGCGCGGCGGCGGGGCCGAGGCGCACCGCGGTGTCGGCCTCACGCACGTGCCGGGCGCCGACGTCGGCGTCGCTGTACACGGCGACGGACCGGATGCCCATGCGGCGCAGGGTCCGGATCACCCGGACCGCGATCTCCCCGCGGTTGGCCACCAGTACGGTATGGAACATCCCGGCTCGGCCGGTGGTATCGAACATGTTCATGTGCCTCACATCCGGAAGACGCCGTAGGAGACCGGCTCGAGGGGTGCGTTCGCGCACGCCGACAGGGCCAGGCCGAGAACTTCCCGCGTGTCGGCGGGATCGATGATGCCGTCGTCCCACAGCCGCGCGGTCGAGTAGTAGGGGTTGCCCTGGTGCTCGTACTGGGCGCGGATCGGCGCCTTGAACGCCTCCTCCTGCTCGGCGGTCCACGGGGTGCCGGACGCGTCGAGCTGTTCCGAACGCACCGTCGCCAGGACGGAGGCGGCCTGCTCGCCGCCCATCACCGAGATGCGGGCGTTGGGCCACATCCACAGGAAGCGCGGCGAGTACGCCCGCCCGCACATCGAGTAGTTGCCGGCGCCGTAGGAGCCGCCGACGACGACGGTCAGCTTCGGCACCCGCGCGCACGCGACGGCGGTGACCATCTTGGCGCCGTGCTTGGCGATGCCGCCGGCCTCGTAGTCCCGGCCGACCATGAAGCCGGAGATGTTCTGCAGGAACAGCAGCGGGATCGAGCGCTTGTCGCACAGCTCGATGAAATGGGCGCCCTTCTGGGCGGATTCACCGAACAGCACGCCGTTGTTGGCGACGATGCCGACCGGGTGGCCGTGGATCCGGGCGAAGCCGGTGACCAGGGTCTTGCCGTACTCGGCCTTGAACTCGGAAAAGCTCGAGCCGGGCCCGGCGGGGTCGCCGTCGACGATGCGCTCGATGACCTCGTGCACGTCGTAGGGGGTGCGCGGGTCGGTGGGCACCACGTCGTACAGCTCGGCCGGATCCGCGGCGGGCGCGAAGGTCGGCGCCACGTCCCACGGCCGGGGGTTGCGGGGCCCGAACGTGGCGACGATGTCGCGCACCCTGTTCAGCGCGTCGCGGTCGTCCTCGGCGAGATGGTCGGTGACACCGGAGACCTTCGAGTGCAGGTCGCCGCCGCCGAGTTCCTCCGCGGTGACGACCTCGCCGGTGGCGGCCTTCACCAGCGGCGGGCCGCCGAGGAAGATGGTGCCCTGGTTGCGGACGATGACGGCCTCGTCGCTCATCGCGGGCACGTAGGCGCCGCCGGCGGTGCACGAGCCCAGCACCGCGGCGATCTGCGGGATCCCCTTGGCGCTCATGGTGGCCTGGTTGTAGAAGATGCGGCCGAAGTGCTCGCGGTCGGGGAACACCTCGTCCTGCCGCGGCAGGAACGCCCCGCCGGAGTCGACCAGGTAGAGGCAGGGCAGCTGGTTCTGCAGCGCGATCTCCTGCGCCCGCAGGTGCTTCTTGACCGTGATCGGGTAGTAGGTGCCGCCCTTGACGGTGGCGTCGTTGGCGACGATCACGCACTCGCGGCCGGACACCCGGCCGATGCCGGCGATGATGCCCGCGCCCGGGCACTCGTCGTCGTACATGCCGTTCGCGGCCAGCGGCGCGATCTCGAGAAACGCGCTGCCGGGGTCGAGCAGGGCGTCGACGCGGTCCCGGGGCAGCAGCTTGCCGCGGGCGACGTGCCGATCCCGCGCCTTCTCACTGCCGCCGAGGGCGGCGGTCGCGAGCTTGTCGCGCAGCTCGGCGACCAGCTGGACGTGCTGGTCGCGGTAGGTCCGCGGAGCGGTCGTTGGGGGGGTTGTCACAGTACCGTCCTCGCCATGGGGGTGAACGCCTGAGTTAATACTCGATAACTGAAAATAAGGTTAGCTGTGATTAACTGAGTTGTCCAGACCACATCAGGAAGGAAGGGTGCGGCCGATGACCGAGCTGAAGCCGGACACCGACGAGCAGCTGCTCACCGCGCGCGGCCGGGCCAAGGCCGACCGGCGGCGGCAACTGCTGCAGGCCGCGGCACGGCTCGTCGCCGAGCGCGGCTTCAACGGCGTGCGCCTCGAGGATCTCGGCGCGGCGGTGGGCATCAGCGGTCCCGCCGTCTACCGGCACTTCCCCAACAAGGACGCGCTGCTCGTCGAGCTCCTGGTCGACATCAGCCGCCGCCTGCTGGCGGGCGGTACCGACGTGATCGACCACACCGACGAGCCCCGGCGCGCACTCGACCGGCTCGTGGACTTCCACCTCGACTTCGCGCTCGGGGAGCCGGACCTGATCCGCGTCCAGGACCGGGAGCTGCAGTCCCTCCCGGAGGACGCCCGCCGGGAGGTGCGCCAGACCCAGCGGCGGTACGTCGAGCTGTGGGTGGGCGTGCTGCGCCGGCTCGACCCCGCCCTGGGGGAGTCCGACGCTCGGACCATGGCCCACGCGGCGTTCGGGCTCATCAACTCGACGCCGCACAGCGCCGACCGGTCCTCTCCCGCGGCGACCCGGGCGGTCCTGCGGCGCATGACCCTGGCCGCGCTCGGCGCCGATCGGCCGGGCACCGAGGACGCCGGGACCTGAACAGGCACGGGGACCCCGTCCGGATCTCCGGACGGGGTCCCGTTTCGCCGCTGTTACCGGACCCTGCTCCTCGTCATGGAGGTGTAGGCCAGCGTCAGCACCGCGGCCACGGCGATACTGATGATCCAGCGGATCCAGTCGATACCTTCGGTGTCGCCCTGGTCGCTGATCATGCCCCAGATCCAGTAGCCGAGCAGGGCACCGATGATGCCGATGACGATGGTGATGAGCCATCCCATCGCCTGCTTCCCCGGTATCACCAGGCGTGCGAGCACACCGATGACCGCGCCGAAGATGATCGTGCCGATGATTTCTCCCATCACGGGCTCCTCTCTCGGAACATCGAACCGTGGGGACGGTATGCCACAGGGTGCGCGGAATATGCGCACTTCGGGTGAATTCCGGTGAATCTTCTGCAAAAAGTTGCGCGGTCCCGGAGGTGCGCCCCGCCCGGCGGGCGAGGCGCACCCCACGATCAGGCGTCGTGGACGATGACGCCGCGGATGTTCTTGCCGTCCCGCAGGTCCTGGTAGCCCTGGTTGACCTCCTCCAGGCTGTAGCGATGGGTGACCAGCTCGTCGAGCTTCAGCTGGCCGGCATCGTAGAGCCGCAGCAGCCGCACGATGTCGTACTGCGGGTTCGCCGAGCCGAACAGCGAGCCCTTGATGGTCTTCTGGAACAGGGTCAGTTCCGTTCCGGACACGTGCACGGTCAGCTTCTCGGGATTGGCCAGGCCGGTGATGACGACGGTGCCGCCCTTGCCCACGATCGAGGTGGCCGCCGAGACGACCTCCTCGTCGACGGTGCCGACGAGGATCAGGGCGGCGTCGGCGCCCTGGCCCCAGCTCAGCTCGTTGACCTTCTCGGCCGCCTCGGCGGCGCTCGCGAAGGCGTGCGTGGCACCGAACTTCAGGGCGGTCTCGCGCTTGAACTCCACCGGGTCGACGACCACCACGTACTTGGCGCCCGCGTGCACGGCACCCTGGACGGCATTGACACCGAGGCCGCCGATGCCGTAGATCACGACGATGTCCCCGGCACGGACGTCCCCGGCGTACACCGCGGTGCCCCAACCGGACGGCACACCGCAGCCGACGAGCACGGCGGTCTCGAGCGGGAGCCAGTCGTCGACCTTGACCACCGAGTGCTGCGAGATGGTGGCGCGTTCGGCGAACGTGCCGAGCATGCACATCGCGCCGAAGTCGGTGCTGCCGGAGTGGAACCGGAACGAGCCGTCCGGCATGCAGCCCTCGAGGATGGTGGCGCCCATGTCGCACAGGTTCTGCCGGCCCGTCGAGCAGTACCGGCAGGTGCCGCAGTTCGGGATGAAGCTGCACACCACGTGGTCACCGGGCTTGACCTTGGTGACGCCAGGGCCGACCTCCTCGATGATGCCGGAACCCTCGTGGCCACCGACGATCGGGAAGCGCGGGGGCAGGTCCCCGTCGGTCAGGTGCAGGTCCGAGTGGCACAGGCCCGCCGCGGTGTACTTGATCAGCACCTCGCCGGGGCCCGGGCCGTCGAGGTCGAGTTCCATGATCTCGAACGGCTTGCCGGTCTCGAGCAGGACTGCGGCTTTGGTCTTCATCGTTGTTCTCCTTGAGGGTGGCGGGTGACGGGGGTCAGAGGGCGATGTTCACGGCCTTGGTCTGGGTGTAGAGGTCCAGCGCTCCCGCGCCGAGCTCGCGTCCCCACCCGGACTGCTTGAACCCGCCGAACGGCATCGCGGTGTCGAAGCCGTTGTACTGGTTGATCCACACCGAACCGGCCTTGAGCCGCCGCGCGGTGCGGTGCGCCTTCGACAGGTCCCGGGTCCAGATGCCGGCGGCCAGCCCGTAGATCGAGTCGTTGGCCGCGGCGGTGATGCCCTCGTCGGCGTCGAACGGCATGGCGGCGACGACGGGACCGAAGATCTCCTCGCGCACCACGCTGAAGTCGGGCTGCACGTCCACCAGCACGGTCGGTTCGACGAAGAAGCCCTTGTCGCCCCAGCGCTTTCCGCCGGTGAGGGCGCGTGCCCCGTCGGTCAGGCCCTGGCGCAGGTAGCCGGTGACCCGGTCCAGCTGCTCCTGGGAGACCAGCGGGCCGAGCTGGGTGGCCGGGTCGAGACCGGGGCCGATCTTCACCTTGCTCGCCGCCTCCGCGACGGCCTCGGTGAACTTCTCGAAGATGGGACGCTCGACGAACAACCGGGTGCCGGCGACGCAGCACTGGCCGTGGTTGAACAGCCACGCATCGAGCGATCCGGCGACGGCGGCGTCGAAATCGGCGTCGGCGAAGACGATGTTCGGGCTCTTGCCGCCGAGTTCGAGAGAGACCTTCTTCAGGTTTCCCTTGGCGGCGTCGACGACCTTCTTGCCCACCTCGGTGGACCCGGTGAAGGCGATCTTGTCGACGTCGTCGTGGGCGGCGAGCGCGGCGCCGGCGTCGCCGAAGCCGGGCACGATGTTCACCACGCCGGGCGGGAAGCCGGCCTCCTCGAAGATCTCGGCGAGCAGCAGCGCCGTGAGCGGGGTCTGCTCTGCGGGCTTGAGGATGACCGTGTTGCCGGCGGCCAGGGCCGGCGCGAGCTTGAACGCGGCCATCAGCAGCGGGAAGTTCCAGGGCACGATGAGCCCGCACACGCCCACCGGCTCGCGCAGCGTGTAGGCGTGGAACTCACCGCCGGGCACGAACGGCATCGTGACGTTGACCGTGCTGCCCTCGATCTTGGTGGCCCACCCGGCGTAGTAGCGGAAGATGTCCGCCGACCACGCCGTGTCCACGGCCGCGGCGATCACGGCGGACTTGCCGTTGTCGAGGGCCTCGAGCTGGCCGAACTCCTCGGCGCGTTCGGTGAGCAGATCACCGACCCGCCAGATCATGCGCTCGCGCTCGGCGGCCTTCATCGTCGGCCAGGGGCCCTCGTCGAACGCCTTGCGGGCGGCCCGCACGGCCCGGTCGACGTCCTCGGCGGCACCGTGGGCGACGTCGGTGAGCTTGTCCCCGGTCGCGGGATCGTAGGTCGCGAAGACGCGGCCCGAGGCGGCGTCGACCCATTCGCCGCCGATGTAGAGCTGCCTGGTCCCGGAGAGAAACTCCCGAACCCGCGGAGCGACGGTGTGCTCGGCAACAGCTGTCATGCCCAACCTCCTGAAGTAGTGTGACACGGGTCATACTGCTTCGGGCAGGCCCGCGGGAACTGTTCAAGGATTGGACAGTGCGCACATGCGCATACGACGGTCAGCCGGCGATGCCGAGTGCGCGGATCCTGCTGTAGAGGGTGGTGCGGCTGATGCCGAGCCGCGCCGCGGCGTGCACCTTGTTGCCGCCGCTCTCGCGCAGCGCCTCGATGATGGCCTCCCGCTCGGCGCGCTCGCGCCCGCCCAGACGCGAGACCCGGCTCGTCGCGCGGTACTCGACCGGCAGATCCTCCACCCGCACCGGCAGCGGGGACTCCCGCTCCGGGATGGCGGCCAGCACCGCCCGCAGCTCGGCGAGGTTGCCGGGCCACGAGCGTTCCGACAGCGCCGTCAGGGCACTGGGGCCCAGGCGCAGGTCCGGCCGGTCGAGTTCCCGGGCCAGCGCGGAGGCCAGGTCGCCGAGTTCCCGGATCCGTTGCCGCAGCGCGGGCACCCGGACCTGACCGGGGCAGCGCGCCAACAGTTCTCGCACCGTCGGGCGGACGTCGTCCAGGGGGTCCGCGGTGAGCACGAGGCGGGCCGCGGCCGGGTCGGAGAGCATCGACGAGAGCAGCGCCAGCACCGGATCCGGCGCCAGGTGCACGTGTTCGACGACCACGACGCCGCCGTCCGCCGCAGCGGCGACCGACAGCAGCCCGGCCGCCCACTCGTGTTCGCCCTCGCCGACGATCCGGGCGGCGTCGAGGAAGGTGACGGTGTCACGTACGAGTTCCCTTGCGGCCCAGGTCCGTCCACTCCCGGGCTCGCCGAGGATCGCCACGCCACCGGTGCGCTCGCGCAGCCGTCCGAGCCGCTGCCGCAGCCGCGTCGTCGCGTCCTGCGCGACGTCGCTGCGGGGCACGGGTTCCCGCGCGGCGGCGGCGTCGAGCAGGAACAGCGCCCCGCTGCCGATGCCCGGGATGCGGTCGATCCGCAACCGGGTGCGCCCGCCGGCGGACAGCGCGAAGTCCATCGTGCGGGACTCCCCCGCCGGCAGGTCGACCGCGATCGCGCGCAGCGCCGCGTGGTCGGCGGGCACGAGCAGTTCCACGGCGGCCTTGTTGGTGAGCATGATGTCCTCACCCATGGCCGCGACCGCGACGCCGCGCTGCTGCGCGGCCCGCTGGAACGCATCGACCACCCGCCGGTCCGATTCGCGGGCCCCCTCGAGCAACCGCGCCTCGATGTCGCGGGCCGCGCGGGCGAGGAACGGCACGAACAGCGGATTGGCGATCTTGCCGGCGGCGGTGATGTCGAGGATGCCTTCGATGCGGCGGGTGACGGGATGCACGAGGGGGTGCCCGTAGCAGCTGAAGTCCTTGAGGGACTCGAGGTAGTGCTCCTCGCCGTGCACCACGAGGCTCTGCCGCACCTCGAACGGGGTGCCGAGAGCGTTGGTGCCGTAGGTGTCCTCGCTCAGGGTCGCGCCGGGGACCACGCCGATCTCCTCCATGGCGCGCTGCATGGGTGCCGCGTCGAACAGCCGGGCCACGATCCGGCAGTCCCGGTCCACGAGGAGGATGCAGCAGCCCGTGCCGGCGAGCTGCGTGCGCAGCTCGTCGAGCACCGGCCGGGCGGCGTCGAGCAGCCGCCCGGCCGCGTCCGAGGGGCCCAGCAGGGTCGGCTCGGGGAGCCGTCCCGGGTCGATCCCGCTCAACTGCGAGCGTTTCCAGGACAGCGCGATCTCCGGCCGCAGACCGTTCACCCCCGCTCGGCCTCCCCGAGCAGGGCCGTGGACAGCTCCCGCATCTCGACCTTGCGGATCTTGCCGGTGACCGTCATCGGAAACTCGTCGACGATGTGCACGTAGCGGGGGATCTTGTAGTGCGCGAGCTTGCCCGTGCAGTACTCGCGCAGCGACTGCGCGTCGAGCGGCGCCGCCCCCTCCCGCATCCGGATCCACACCATGAGCTCCTCCCCGTACTTCTCGTCGGGCACGCCGACGACCTGCGCGTCGAGAATGTCCGGGTGGGTGTAGAGGAACTCCTCGATCTCCCGCGGGTAGATGTTCTCGCCACCACGGATGACCATGTCCTTGATGCGGCCGGTGACCGAGACGTACCCGTCGGCGTCCATGACGCCGATGTCGCCGGTGTGCATCCACCGGGCCTTGTCGATGGCCTCGGCGGTCTTGTCGGGCTGGTTCCAGTAGCCGAGCATCACCGAGTAGCCGCGGGTGCACAGCTCGCCCGGTTCACCACGCGGGACGGTCAGGCCCGTGGCCGGGTCGACGATCTTGACCTCGAGGTGCGGGCCGACGCGGCCGACGGTGGACACGCGCTGGTCGATGGTGTCGTCGCTGCGGGTCTGCAGGGACACCGGCGAGGTCTCGGTCATGCCGTAGCAGATGGAGACCTCGGTCATGCCCATCCGCTCGATGACCTGCTTCATCACCTCGACCGGGCACGGGGAGCCGGCCATGATGCCGGTCCGCAGGCTCGACAGGTCGTGGGTCTCGAAGGAGGGGTCGGCGAGTTCGGCGATGAACATCGTCGGCACCCCGTACAGGGAGGTGCAGCGCTCCTCGGCGACGGCGGCCAGGGTCTGGGCCGGGTCGAAGGCGGGTCCCGGGATGACCATCGTCGCGCCGTGGCTGGTGCAGGCCAGGTTGCCCATGACCATGCCGAAGCAGTGGTAGAAGGGCACCGGGATGCACACCTTGTCGTTCTCGGTGTAGTGGCACAGCTCGCCGACGAAGAATCCGTTGTTGAGGATGTTGTGGTGGCTGAGGGTGGCGCCCTTGGGGAATCCGGTGGTGCCGGACGTGTACTGGATGTTGATCGGATCGTCGGCCGACAGGTCACGCTGGGCGGCGTCGAGCCGGGTGCGGTCGTCGGCGAGTGCGGCGCGTCCGGACTCGGCGAGTTCGTTCCATTCGGGGTATCCGAGCAGCACCACCTGCTCGAGGTCCGGGCAGTCGCCGCGCACCTCGGAGATCATTGCGGCGTAGTCGGACGTCTTGAAACTCGGCGCGGAGATCAGCATCCGGATCCCGGCCTGGGTGAGCACGTACTGCAGTTCGTGCGAGCGGTAGGCGGGGTTGATGTTGACCAGGATCGCGCCGATCTTCGCGGTGGCGTACTGGACGAACACCCACTCCGCCCGGTTCGGCGCCCAGATGCCCACCCGGTCGCCCTTGCCGATGCCGGCGCGCAGCAGACCGAGCGCGAGGGCGTCGACCTCCGCGGCGAGTTCGGTGTAGGTCCAGCGCCGGCCGGCGGCGCGGTCGACGAGCGCGTCGCGGTCGCCGTGGCGGGCGACGGTGCGGTCGAAGTTGTCGCCGATCGTGTCCCCCAGCAGCGGGGTGTTCCACGCCCCCGAGGTGTAGCTGGGCAATTCGGGTGTGGCGAAACCGGTCATGGGTGCTCCTGCAGTGTGCGCGGCCCGGGGCGAGCGAGGGGATCTCGTGGACTCGTCCACCATGCTCGCCGATCCGGCGCCGCAGGTGTTCGGATTCTGGACAGTTGGCGGTGCGGTGGCAGCACGAGGCGCCCTCCCCGGGGTGTCGGGGAGGGCGCCGGTGGGATCAGAGCGCTCGGTCGCGGGTCTCGACGAGGGCCTTGGTGCACACGAAGCTCAGCACGCCGAGCACGGAGAGCATGATGCCGATGGCGATGCCGCCGTAGGACGCCGCGAGGGGCGCGGCCAGCATGGGCGGAATCGCGCCACCCAGGACGCCGGCGAGGTTGTAGCCGAGTCCGGCGCCGGTGTACCGGTACCGGGTGTGGAACATCTCCGGCAGCAGCGCCCCGCATGGTCCGTAGGCGATGCCGAAGATGGCCAGGGTGACCATCATGCCGACGACGAACGCGACCGGCGAGCCGGTGTCGAGCAGCGGGAACAGCGCCAGCGCCCACACGACGGAGAAGCCGCAGGAGATCATGATGACGCGCCGGCGGCCGACCCGGTCGGAGTAGAGGGCGGAGAGCACGATCGCGGCGCCGAAGACGAACGAGGCGACGATGCCGACGGTGAGGACGAACGGCCGGGAGAAGCCGAGGGTCTTGGTCGCGTAGCTGGTCAGGTACGCGGTGCCCATGTAGAAGAAGGCGAACATGATCGCCAGTGCGCCGGCCGAGAGGAGGATCTCCTTGGTCTGGTAGCGCAGGGCGTCGAGGAACGGCAGGGTGCGCTTCTCGGCCGGGGCGGCGGCGCGGGCCTCGCTCTCGGCCCGGAACACGGGGGTCTCCTCGATGGCGAGGCGCATGTAGAGACCGATGGCCACGAGAACGATGCTGAACAGGAACGGGATACGCCAGCCGTAGTTGAGGAAGGCCTCGTTGGTGTCGCCGAGGGCCAGGCCGGTGAACAGGAAGGTGGCGCTCGACAGGGCGAAGGCGATGGCGGGGCCGAGCTGCGGGAACATCGCGTACAGGCCGCGTTTGCCCGGTGGCGCGTACTCGGCGGTGAGCAGCGTCGCGCCGGCCCATTCCCCGCCGACGGCGAAGCCCTGCGCGAATCGCAGCAGCACGAGGATGATCGGGGCGGCGACGCCGATCGTCTCGGCGCCCGGCAGCAGCCCGATGAGCAGGGTCGAGATGCCCATCAGCAGCAGCGTGGAGACGAGGGTCTTCTTGCGGCCGATGCGGTCGCCGAAGTGCCCGAACAGCATGGCGCCGACCGGGCGGGCGATGAACGCGACGGCGAAGGTCGCGAACGAGGCGACCGTGCCGGCGGTGGCGCCGAGAGCCGGGAAGAACACCGTCGGAAAGACCAGGGCTGCGGCGGTTCCGTAGATGAAGAAGTCGTAGAACTCGATGGTGGTGCCGATGCAGCTGGCGATGGCGACGCGTCGGATGCCGGGTCCGCCCGGGGCGGGGGCGGTCGGCGCGGCGGGCTTCTGTCCCGCCGGTACCACGGGGGGTTCGGCCCCCGGTGTCGACACTGTGGTCACGTCTGTCCTCCGTATTTCCGTCCGAGCCGCGGCGGCCCTGCGCCGCGCGATGGAAGGAAAGGTAGTGATCCGTCTCACTCCCCCACTACCCCCGAAAGGGGGGTGGCTGTGAGCCGGATCACGTAGTTTGCCGAACGAAGGACTTGATCGTCGCGGGGCGTCCACCCCTCACCACGCGCGGTCGTCCGCTCGGATTCCGGGACACCCGGTGGCCGAACAACTTTCGCGCCGTCTACGCTCCGTTCATGGCGACGACGACCTGGGACCCGCACGCCCCGGGGATCCTGGCACTACCGTCGGGCCGGTACGTCCGGGGCCGTGGCGTCCGACGTCCCCTTCCGGCCGGACCGCTGCCCACCCTCGGGGTGTACCTCGCGGGCCGGACGCCGCCGGCGGTCCCGTGGGACGCCCGGTGGATCCGGTGGCCCGACTTCCGCCTCCCCACCGACCCCGGCGCTGCCCGCCGGATACTGCACGAGGCGTGGCAGCGGTGCGCGACCGAACGCGTCGAGGTCGCCTGCGGCGGTGGCCGGGGGCGCACGGGCACCGCCCTGGCCTGCCTCGCGATCCTCGACGGCGTACCGCCCGGCGAGGCCGTCGCCTATGTGCGCGAACACTATTCGCACCGAGCGGTGGAGACGCCGTGGCAGCGGCGCTTCGTCGCTGCGTTCCGGTGACCGGCGGCGCCGGTCAGCGACCGGCGGCGCCGGTGAGTTCGGCGCGCATCTCGCTCCACACAGTCGCGTACGAGTCGATGTTCGGCGCCGTCGCCCACGCCAGCGCGCCGGACTTGATCTTCCCGAGCGCCTCGGCGAACAGGTCCTGATACCGCGACAGGCGCGGAACGAACGCCGACACGTCGTCGAAGAGGTTCTGCGCCTTGCGATCCAGCTCGATCAGTTCGTCGAGGAAGTTGGCGGATTCCGGGTCGGCGAGCAGCGCGGAGAGCTCTTCGTCGAGCGGGCCGAACTGCTCGAACAGCTCCGCGAGAGAATCCTCGTCGATCGAGACGCGCTCCGCGTCGAGCTGATCGGTCAGTTCCGCGACCCCTGCGTCGGTCAGGGAGATGCCGTTGCCGGTCTCCTTCGCCTTGCCCTGCGTGACCAGCGCGTCGTACGCCGCCCGCCCGGACGCGACCGACACCCCCAGATGCGCCGCGATCATCTCGGCGGTGACGGTCTCCTTCAACCGCACCGTCTGCAGCAGAGCCAGCTCGTCGACATTGCCAGCGAACGCCATCGTGTCTTCTCCTCGTCGCCCGGTCGCGGGCGGTACGTGTCACCCGGTCGGGCGGAGTACATGATTTGGCGCTTCCGGTCGCGATGTCAACCGCCCACGCGGGTACGTCACACTCTCGCCTCTACAACTCCCCCACCGTCGCGGAATCGAGCCGGTCCGCCCGCGTCGTGTCCTTCAGGTCCACACCGGAACGCCCGAGCCGGCGCGCCCCGTCGACCAGCCCCGCGACGACACGCGCGGCCGCGGCGTACCCGAGCCCCTCCGGGGGGTGGATGTTGGACACGCAGTTCCGCTCGGCGTCGGCCCGACCGGGCCGCGGCTCGTGGGTCAGGTACACCCCGAGGCTGTCGGCGACCGACAACCCGGGCCGCTCCCCGATCAGCACCAGCAGCGTGCGCACCCCCAGGGCGGCGCCGATGTGGTCGCCCAGCGCCACCCGTGCCGACGTCGCGATCACCGGCGGTGCCACGGACAGGTGCCGCGGCAGGGCCGCCACGACGGCCTCGAGCAGGGCGACGCCGTGCTCGGCCAGGGCTCGCGGCGAGAGCCCGTCGGCGAGGACCACCCCGACGTCGGCGCCGGTGCCGGGGACCGCGGACAGATCCTCGGGCAGGCGGCCCAGGTCCGGGCGGCGCAGGTACTCGCCGCGATCGCTCACCCGGCTGGTGACGACGATCGGCGCGCCGAGTCCGAGGCGTTCGACGTCGGTGGCCAGCGCCGGCACGTCGAGGGGCTGGTGCACCGCGTCGCGGGCCGCGGCGTGCGCGGCCCGGAACTCGAGCACCCGAGCGGTCGGGAGGCCGTCGCCGGCCCGGCCGAGCCCGATGCGGGCCTGGGTCGCCGACCGCAGCGGTGCCCAGAAGTCACGGTCGACGGACCCGCTCACGCCGCACCTCCCGCGAGGGCGCGCAGCGGGGAGGCCGCCGCGTCCACCGGCAGGATGTGCCCGGCTCCGTCCACCATGCCGAGACCGGAGAGCCATCGCTCGAACTCGGGGGCGGCGCGCAGGCCCAGCGCGCGACGCACGTACAGCGCGTCGTGGAACGACAGGCTCTGGTAGCCGAGCATGACGTCGTCGGCTCCGGGCACCGCGATGACGAACGCGGCGCCGGCCACCCCGAGCAGGGTCAGGAGGGTGTCCATGTCGTCCTGGTCGGCCTCGGCGTGGTTGGTGTAGCAGACGTCCACGCCCATCGGCAGGCCCAGCAGCTTGCCGCAGAAGTGGTCCTCGAGGCCGGCCCGGACGATCTGCTTGCCGTCGTAGAGATATTCGGGGCCGATGAACCCGACCACCGTGTTGATCAGCAGCGGGTCGAGCGCCCGGGCGACGGCGTACGCGCGGGTCTCGAGGGTCTGCTGGTCGACGGGGCGTCCGCCCGTGCCGAGGTGCGCGCCGGCCGACAGCGCCGAGCCCTGCCCCGTCTCGAGGTACATGACGTTGTCGCCGACGGTGCCGCGCCCCAGAGCGCGACCGGCCTCGTTCGCCTCCCGCAGCAGAGCCAGGTTCACGCCGAAGCCGGCGTTCGCCCCCTCGGTGCCGGCAATGGACTGGAACACCAGGTCCACCGGGGCACCGGCCTCGATGAGGCCGAGCGTGGTCGTCACGTGGGACAGGACGCAGGACTGCACCGGGATGTCGAAGCGCAGCCGCATCTCGTCGAGCAGGTGCAGCAGGTCGGCGGTGGCCTGTGGCGAGTCCGTGGCCGGGTTGATGCCGATGACGGCGTCGCCGCAGCCCATCAGCAGCCCGTCGAGGGTCGCGGCGGCGATGCCGCGTGGATCGTCGGTGGGGTGGTTGGGCTGCAGCCGGGTGCCGAGCCGGCCGGGCAGTCCGACGGTGGTGCGGAACGCCGAGGTGACCTCGATCGCGCGGGCCACCGCGATCAGGTCCTGGTTGCGCATGAGCTTGCTGACGGCGGCGACCATCTCGGGGGTCAGGCCGGGCGACATGGCGGCGAACGCCGCGGCCGCATCGGTTTTCGTGACGGTGTCGAGAAGCAGGTCGCGCAGTCCCCCGACCGTCAGGTGCTGCACGGACCTGTAGGCGTCGCGGTCGTGATCGTCGAGGATCAGCCGGGTGACCTCGTCGGTCTCGTACGGCACCACCGGCTCGGCGAGGAACACGTCGAGCGGGATGTCGGCGAGGACCCACTGCGCGGCCGCACGCTCGGCGTCGGATTCGGCCGCGCAGCCGGCGAGTTCGTCGCCGGAGCGGCGCGGGGTGGCCTTGGCGAGCAGGTCGACGAGGCCGTCGAAGGTGTAGGTGGTGCCGGCGAGATGCTGGGTGTAGACGCTCACTTCAGCTCGGCCTCCGCCTCGGCGAGCGCGGCGAACTCCTCGTCGGGCGAGTTCGCCACCAGCCGGTGCCGGCTGTAGAGCCCGAAGTAGGCCATGAACGCGGCGAAGGCACCGAGGGTCCACAGGGCGGCGACGGGATCGACCAGGAAGGTGGCCACGACGGCGGCCGCGGCGACGACCAGCGCGAAGGAGGTGGTGACGACGCCGCCGGGGGTGCGGTAGGGCCGCGGCATGTGCGGTTCGCGCCGGCGCAGCACGATGTGGCTGACCATCATCAGCACATAGCTCACCGCGGCGCCGAAGACGGCCATGTTGAGCAGCATCGCTCCCTCGCCGGTGAGCGAGAGCGCGAACCCGATCACGCCGGGGACGATCAGCGCCAGCATGGGCGCCTTGCGCTTGTTGGTCAGCGACAGGCTCGTGGGGAGGTACCCGGCGCGGGAGAGCGCGAACGTCTGCCGCGAGTACGCGTACATGATCGAGAAGAAGCTCGCGATCAGGCCGGCGAGCCCGATGTAGTTGACCACCTTCGCTGCGCCGGTGTCGCCGAGGGCCTCGACGAGCGGGTTACCGGATGTGGACAGGGCGTCGGCGCCGAGCGCGCCGGTGGCCAGGAACAGCACGGTCGCACCGGTGACGAGCAGCACCAGCATGGACACGATGATGCCCTTGGGCACGTTCTTCTCCGGCTCGGTTGCCTCCTCGGCGGCCAGGGGCACACCCTCGACGGCGAGGAAGAACCAGATCGCGAACGGCACGGCCGCCCAGATGCCGAACAGGCCGAAGGGAAGGAACGACGACGCTCCGGCGGCGGTCTCGTCGACGGCGATGTCGGTCAGGTTCGCGGTGTCGAACAGCCCGACGGCGGAGACGGCGAACACCACGAGCCCGACGAGAGCGATCGCCGTGATCACGAACATCGCCTTGAGCGCTTCGCCGGCGCCGGTGAGGTGGATGCCGATGAACACCGCGTACACGGCGAGATAGATCCACCATCCGTCGGTGATGCCGAACAGGTTCAGCGACTCGACGTACCCGCCGATGAACGTGGCGATCGCGGCCGGGGCGATCGAGTACTCGATGAGAATTGCTGTGCCGGTGGCGAATCCACCCCACGGTCCGAGGGCGCGGCGCGCGAAGGTGTAGCCGCCGCCGGCGGCGGGCAGCGCGGAGGACAGCTCGGCCATGCCGAGCACCATCGCGAAGTACATGGCCGCGATGACCACCGAGGCGACGAGCAGACCACCGAATCCGCCCTCGGCCAGGCCGTTGTTCCAGCCGGCGTAGTCACCGGAGATCACGTAGCTGACACCGAGGCCCGCGAGCAGCACCCAGCCCGCCGAACCCTTTCTCAGAGTGCGCTTTTCGAGATACGCACGACTCTCGGCGTGGAAGTCCGCGCCGTCGTGGTGGGCCGGGGTCTCGGCCCCGGTCCTGGGCGGGTCGGTCAACGACATGATCTCTCTTCTCGACGGAGGATGGCGACGTGTCGAGCGGGCACGTCGAGGACACCGCGCGTACTCACGGTACGAGCGGTAGGTACACACCGCGTCAGTACGCGGTCACGGAAGTGTTACGAGGAGGCGCCCCGGGGCGTCGGCACCGGGCACGCGTCGGCGGCCTCGGCCACGACGGTCGGCTCGGCGGCCGGCTCCGGACGGGCACCGGCGGCCCACCGCTTGCCGAGCAGGGGTGTGTCGCGGGCGAGGGCGTCGTTCTCGTCGGCGGTGAAGGCGCGGCCGCGGCTGAGGAAGCGCAGCCCCTCGGGCGATTCCAGGCTGAACCCGGAGCCGCGGCCGGGCACCACGTCGAGAACGAGCTGCGTGTGCTTCCACGCCTCGAACTGGGACCCGGAGATCCACACCGGGACGGCGTCGGCGCCCGCGGGCAGGTCACCGGCCGTCGTCCCCACCTGCAGCCGCAGGTCCAGCACCCCCAGCAGCACGTCCAGGTCGCCGACGACGAAGTCGCCGTCCGGGTAGCACATCGGCGCCGACCCGTCGCAGCAGCCGCCGGACTGGTGCATCATCAGCGGCCCGTGCCGCTCGGCGAGACGGCGCAGGAGAGCAACCGCGTCGGCGGTGGCGACGAGGCGGAGCGGGACGGACATGGGGTGCCTTCCGGTTGTCGGCTTGCGCCTCCCCCGAGCGAATGTATCGCTCACCTCGACTGATCGAGTGGGCGATACATTCGCTCGACTCGGGGCAGGGCGGAATGGGAACGGCGCCTGCCACGTCGCAGGGGGGATGACGTGACAGGCGCCGGGTCTTCGGATCAGAAGAAGCCCTGGGCCTTCGGCGCATAGGACACCAGGAGGTTCTTCGTCTGCTGGTAGTGGTCGAGCATCATGTGGTGGTTCTCGCGGCCGATGCCGGACTGCTTGTAGCCACCGAACGCCGCGTGCGCCGGGTACTGGTGGTAGGTGTTGGTCCACACCCGGCCGGCCTGGATGGCGCGGCCGGCCCGGTAGGCGACCCCGCCGTCGCGGGACCAGACGCCGGCTCCGAGGCCGTAGAGGGTGTCGTTGGCGATGGAGATGGCGTCGTCGAAGTCCTGGAAGGACGTCACGGAGACCACCGGTCCGAAGATCTCCTCCTGGAAGATGCGCATCTTGTTGTGGCCGCTGAACACCGTCGGCTGGACGTAGAAGCCGCCGGACAGATCGCCGCCGAGGTCGGCGCGCTCGCCGCCGGTGATCACCTGCGCGCCTTCGCTCTTGCCGATCTCGATGTAGGACAGGATCTTCTCGAGCTGATCGTTCGACGCCTGGGCACCGATCATCGTGTCGGTGTCGAGCGGGTCGCCCTGGCGCACGGCCTTCGTGCGCACCGCGGCCAGCGACAGGAAGTCGTCGAAGATGTCCTGCTGGACCAGGGCGCGCGACGGGCAGGTGCACACCTCGCCCTGGTTGAGGGCGAACATCGTGAAGCCCTCGAGCGCCTTGTCCTGGTAGTCGTCGTTGACCGAGAGCACGTCGGAGAAGAAGATGTTCGGGCTCTTGCCGCCGAGCTCGAGGGTGACCGGGATCAGGTTCTGCGAGGCGTACTGCATGATCAGGCGGCCGGTGGTGGTCTCGCCGGTGAACGCGATCTTGCGGATGCGCGGGCTCGAGGCCAGCGGCTTGCCGGCCTCGACGCCGAAGCCGTTGACGATGTTCACCACGCCCGGGGGCAGCAGGTCGCCGATGACGGAGATCAGGTACAGGATCGAGGCGGGCGTCTGCTCGGCCGGCTTGAGGACGACGGCGTTGCCGGCGGCCAGGGCGGGGGCGAGCTTCCACACGGCCATCAGGATCGGGAAGTTCCACGGGATGATCTGGCCGACGACGCCGAGCGGCTCGTGGAAGTGGTAGGCCACGGTCTCGGCGTCGATCTCGGAGATCGAGCCCTCCTGCGCCCGGATCGCGCCCGCGAAGTAGCGGAAGTGGTCGATCGCCAGCGGGATGTCGGCGTTGAGGGTCTCGCGGATCGGCTTGCCGTTGTCCCAGGTCTCGGCGAGGGCGATCGACTCGAGGTTCTCCTCGAGGCGGTCGGCGATCTTGTTGAGCAGGATGGAACGCTCGGCGACGGACGTCTTGCCCCAGGCCGGCGCGGCGGCGTGGGCGGCGTCGAGGGCCAGCTCGATGTCTTCCTCGGTGGACCGGGCCACCTCGGTGAACGGCTGACCGGTGACCGGGGTGACGTTCTCGAAGTACTGACCCTTCACAGGCGGTACCCACTGGCCGCCGATCCAGTTGTCGTAGCGGGACTGGAAGGACATCAGGGCGTCGGGCGAGCCGGGACGGGCGTACACGGTCATCGGTGTTCACTCCTCGGATGGTCTGGCACCCCCCATGCGGGGCGTGTGATCCGGAACACTACGAACGTGTGGGTTGCAACTACGTTGCGTAGCTCCGAACCTCAGATCCCGAGCTGACGGTCCAGCAGCTCGATCCGGGCCTTGACCTGGGCGAACAGCGTCGAATGCGGATCGAGGGTGGTCAGGTACGCCTCCCACGCGGCGATGTCGTCGCGCCCGTGCACCGACGCGGTCCACCGCGCGAGCAACTGGGCGTCGCCGGCCCGGAGCAGCGCGGCCTGCACCCGGGCGCGCAGCTCGTCCCGGATCTCCTCGATGCCGGGCGCGGCCGATCCGGGCAGCACCGGTCCGGCATACAGACGCACCGCCGTCGCCACATCGCCGCGGTCGAGTGCGCCGCGGACCTCCGCGACGTCGGTGACGAGTTCGCCCAGGAGCCGGTATGGGCGCGAGCCGAGCCCCTCGGGTCCGAAAACCTTTCGCAGGCGCGACATCTCGGCACGGATGGTGACGGAGTCGAGCTCGGCCTCGTCGAGCAGCACCGCAAGCCGGTCCGAGCTCAGGCCCTCGGGGTGTTCGGCGAGCAGCAGCAGGATCTCGGCGTGGCGCTGGGAGAGCGGGATCCGTTCGCCGTCGCGGTGCAGAGTGGGCCGGCCCGACCCGAACGTGTCGAGGCTCGTCCGGGCAGCCGACAACAGCCGCGGCGAGCTGAGCAGGTGCAGCCGCAGTTCCGACTCCGCGGCGGCGACCGTGGCCCGCACGAGCTGCAACACCTCCGGCGCGGCGACGCGGAGCCCACCGGTGATGTCGATGGCGCCGAGGATCCGGCCGGTGCTCGGGTCGTGCACCGGCGCGGCCGAGCAGCTCCATTCGTGCACGGTGCGGTTGAAGTGCTCGGCGGCGACGATCTGGACCGAGTGGTCGACAGCGAGAGCGGTGCCGGGCGCGTTGGTGCCCACCCGCTCCTCACTCCAGTCGGCGCCCTCGACGAAGCTCATCGACAGCGCCCGGTCACGGGCGGCGTGATCACCCTCGACCCACAGCAGCCGGCCCTGTTCGTCGCTGATCGCGACGAGCAGCCCGCTGTCGGCGGCGTCCTCCACCAGCAGCTTGCGCACGACGGGGCGGATCAGCGCCATCGGGTGCCCGGCCCGGTACCGCTCGAGGTCCAGGCCCGTGAGCAGGCTCGGCTGTTCGACGGCGTCGGGACTGATGCCGTTCCTGCGGCTGCGCAGCCAGGATTCGCGGACCACCGAGCGCACGGAGGCAGGTACGACCGACGTGTCGGCCGCGTCGAGGAACGAGCTGTGCGCCGAGGACGCGCGTTGCGCCAGCTGCGACGGGTCGTCGCCGGGCCGCAGCGCCACCCAGGGGTTGGCCGCGCCGGATCGTTCGTCGGTCATGCGCTGCTGCTCATCTGCCGGTTCCTCCTCCGAACAACTGTAACCCGAGTCACAAGCACGTCCGGGTGCCCACCCGTTCGGCCAGCATCACGGCCGTCGCGTGCGGCCCACGGCTGGGCACCTGCGGGAACACGGACGTGTCCACGACGCTCAGCCCCTCGGCGGCGTGCACCCGGCACCGCTCGTCGACGACGGCCGAGGCGTCGCCGCCCATCCGGCAGCTTCCGGACAGGTGCAGCGACGTCCCGAGGTGCCGCTCGAGCCACGCGTCGCCGGGGTCGAATGCGTCCGGGTCGAGGCCGGTGCGGTCGACGACGTCCGGCATCGCCGCGAGCAGGTGCGCGGCGCGCGCCACCCCCTCGCGCAGGTCGGCACGGTCGGCCGGGTCGTCGAGATAGCGGTAGTCCAGCAGCGGCGGCCGGAACGGGTCGGCCGGGTCGAGCCGGATCGCGCCGCGGCTGCGGGGCCTCGTGAGCACCACCCCCAGGACCGGGTCGGCGACGCCGCTACCGGGGACGGACGCGGCGAACGGTGCGGTGTAGGGGCGCAGCTCGAGGTTGCCGGCGTGCAGGACGACCTGCAGCACGGGGGCCGGCCCGGGCAGCGGTGCGCGGTACCGGTAGGGGACGGCGACCTCCGGATGGTCGGTGTAACCCGTGCCCACACCGGGGATCTCGATCCGGGGGGTGATGCCGTGACGGGTGAGCTCGGCGCCGTCGCCGATGCCGGAGAGCATGAGCAGCTGCGGGGAGCCGATCGCACCGGCGGCGAGCACGACGTGGCCGGCACCGACGGTCTCGCCGTCCTCGGTCTCGACACCGACTGCGCGCGCGCCCGAGAGCACGACCCGCCGCACGCGCGTTCCCGTGCGCACGGTCAGGTTCGGCCGGGCCAGCGCCGGCAACAGGTACGCGTGGGCGGGACCGACGCGCATCCCGTCTCGGATGTTGAGCGGGACGGGGCCCACCCCGTCCGGGCCGGGCGCGTTGAGGTCGTCCACACGGCGATGGCCGGCGGCGAGCGCCGCGTCGTGGAACGCGGCGCTGGCCGGGTGCAGCCGCTCCCGGGGCGTGCGGGCGACGGGCACGGGGCCGGCCGCGCCGTGCCATCGCCGGCTCACTCCGGTCTCCACGGCGTCCGCCGCGTCGGCGTCGGTCTCGGTGGCGCGGAAGTGCGGCACCACCCGATCGAACGACCAGGACGGCGGCCATGCCTCGAAGTCGTCCGGGCGGGCCCGCACGAAATACGCGCCGTTCACTGCGCCGGAGCCGCCCAGCAACCGGCCGCGGGCGACGACGGAGCGACGACGTCCGGTCAGCCGGGCCGGGTAGGCGCAGGTCCACGGGCTGTCCGGACCGACGGGCAGGACGGTCGCGTCGAGCACCGCGGGCGGGGTGTCGGCGGTCGTGCGGTAGCCGGGGCCGGCCTCGAGCAGCAGGACCGTCCGGTCGGGGTCCTCGCTGAGCCGGGCGGCCAGCACGCAGCCGCAACTGCCGCCGCCGACCACGACCACGTCGGCGTGCACCGGATCGGCCATGGATGGGGTACCCCGGCTCAGCCCCGGATGCGGGGCGTGAGCGCCGCCGGATCCCGGGCCTCGACCGCGCCCCACCACAGTCCGGCGCCGTAGGCGATGTCGTCGAGGCGCTTGTAGAACACGTAGCGCAGGGGGTCGAGGCCGCCCTCCTCACGGTGGCCGTACCAGTCCCACAGCCCCTCGGCGACGGCGAAGCCGAGGACCGCGCGACGCACCTTCGGCGAGACCACGGCGGCGACGAGCGTGACCGGCCAGTAGTGCCGGCACAGCGCGGAGGCGACCTGCCACATCCCGCCGACGAACCCCTGCGCGGTGAGCACCGCCGCGATGCGGGTCGGCTGGTCGAGTTCGGTGAACATCCGCCGCAGCCGGAGCATCGTCACCGACAGCGACGCGACCGAACCGACGACGCCGAGGCGGGTGCGGCTCGCGGCGGCCACACACGCGAACAGCATCGACCCCGACATCGACATGGTGGGCACCGAGCCGGGGTGCCGGCTCGCGAGGGGCGCCGCACCCGTGCCGTAGAAGGCCTTGCGGGTGAACCACTTCCGGAATCCGACGCGGTGGTCGTGGGCCACGTGCGCCACCGGTTCGTAGCGCAGCCGCCAGCCGGCCTCCTGCAGCCGCCAGCACAGGTCCACGTCCTCGGCGACGTGCATGGCCTCGTCGAAGCCGCCGGTCGCGGTGAGCACGTCGCGGCGGACGATGATCGCGGCGCTCGGTACGTACGAGACCGGGCTGCCGGACTTGACGGCGGCCTCGCGGCGGCCGAGATCCAGCGACGAGCGCGCGTGTTCGTAGCGCCCCAGGGCGCCCTTGTCGGGCTCGAGCGCGACGACGCGCGGGGCCACCAGGGCCACCGCAGGGTCGGAGAAGTGCCCGAGCATCACCTCGAGCCATCCCTTCCGCGGCACCACGTCCGAGTCGAGGAATGCGACGAACGGCGTTGTGGCGGCGCGCAGTCCGGTGTTGCGTGCCGCGGCCGGACCACGGGATCGCTCGTGCCGCAGCACCCGGACCGACGCCCTGGCCGGGGCGGGCACCGGGACGTCGGAGCCGTCGTCGACGACGATCACCGTCAGTCCCTCGACGGCCGCCAGCAACCGCTCGAGCCCGGCCGTGTTGTTCTTGACGGGAATCACGACGGTGACGTCGGACGTGGCAGGCAGGGCCGTGGGACGGGGGTTTCCGACTCCGGAGTCGAGCAGCCGCCGCGCCACGACGGCGGTCTGCGAGTCGACGACCTTCACGTAGCCGTCGCCGATCATCGCCGCGGCCGCCGGGGCGAGCTTGAGCATGCGGGTGGGCGAGCCGCCGATGAGCACGCGGCCGTCGGAGTAGGCGCGCACCCGCGGGTCGATACGGACGCCGAATCCGTCGGGCAGTCGGGCCGTGCTCGTCAACGGAGTCTTCCTTTCCCATCCGGCTCCCACCGGGTTACCTGTGCCGTTGCTCGATCGACGAGTTCGGCGAACCATCGTGCCCCCTGCGCCGCGCTCGCGGGCGTCGGATCCCCCAGCACGCCGTTCGCGGACACGGCGACGATACCGCCCTCGCGCATCCGTGGCATCAAGTCGGCGAGGGTGCCGGTGTTGCCCATCTCGGCGCGGGCGGTGTCCACCACGCGCGGGTCGAGGTGCAGCAGCAGGCTGGTCTCGGTGACCCCGGCGTGGGCGTCGCCGCCGGGCACGGCGAACGGCAGCCACGCCACGTCGCGGCCCTCGTAGCGCAGCAGGGACACCGCCCTGGTCAGCGGGTGCACGTTGCCGCCGTGCCAGTTGACGAACAGCAGGCGCGCGGCCCACCGGCACACCGAACGACCGTATTCGACGAGGACGGTCTCCATCGCCTCCGCGCCGAGCGAGACGGTGCCGGGGAAGCCCTCGTGCTCGCCGCTGGACCCGTACTCGAGGGCCGGCGCGACGAGCACGCCCGGCAGGGCGGCCGTCAACGCGCGGGCGATGCGGGTGTCGGTGTCGAGCGGCAGGTGCGGCCCGTGCTGCTCGAGCGCGCCGACGGGAACCGCGACCGTGGCCCGGCCCGGTTCGAGGTCGGGCCAGTAGGCGGTGGCGAGTTCGCGGGTCACCGGTCCGATGGTAGGGGTGCACCCTCCTGGTCGCCGTCGGCGGTGGCGAGAGCGCGCTCGACCCGGGCCAGCGCCCCCTGCCAGTGGGCGCGCTGAGCAGCGCGTTCGTCCGGGCCGGCGAGGCGCTCCTGATGGAAGCGGAGCACGGTGCCGCGGGGCGCGGCCGAGACGGCCACCTGCACGGTACTGTCGTGGTTCCAGCCTGCGGGCCGCCAGGTCAGGCGCACCCGGTCCCCCTCGTGGCGGCTGCGCAGCTCCCCCGTGACACCGTCGCCGCTGCGCCACTCGGCACCCGGGGCGCGCGGGACCGTCGCGCCGCGGCCGAGCCACAGCTCGGGTGTGCCGACGAGCAGCCGCCACACCGCGTCGATCGGATGCGGCAGGGTCTTCGACACCCCGATCTGCCATCCGGCGTCCTTCGTCTGTCCGACCGGCATCACTTCTCCTTCTCCCGATGGGCACGAACCTTGTCACGGTTGCCGCACCGCGCCATCGAGCACCAGCGCCGCGTTCCCGCGCGGGAGGTGTCGGCGAAGACGATGGCGCAGTCGTCGGCGGCGCACCGCTTGATGCGCTCGGCGTACGGACCGGTCAGCAGGCCGATCGCGTCGCGGGCCAGCGTCGACAGCACCTGACTGCCGGTGACGGGAGTGACCACGCCGGGCGGGCGCAGCTGTGGGGCGATGTCCGGCCGGGCGGCGGCCGCGTCGAGGGCGGCGCTGTCGGCGGCCGCCGGCCCGTCTCCGTCCGCAGACCGGTTCGCGGTGCGCCACAACACCTCGCGTAGTTCCTTGGCGCGGATCAGATCCTCGGCGGTGACGTCGACCGCTGCCGCGGCGACGGCCCGCCCGAGCAGGTGCGTCGCGACCCAGCGCGCGAGGTCGCCCGCGGCGTGCAGCGTCTCCCACCGGGCCCGATCCCCCTCGCCGCCGGTGTAGAGCAGATCCAGGCACGGCGCTCCGGTGTCGACGACGAACTCGATGCCCTCGGCGGAGCGCATGTCGACCCGACTCACGTAACCACATTAACCAGTTACACATCCATTGCGACGAGTTTCCGTCCGTCCGGCAGTCGGTACGGACAGAATCGAGACACCGCGAGCGGAAGGCAGGCCGATGAGCAAGCTGCTGTACTCGGCGACGACGTCGGTCGACGGATTCATCGCCGGTCCCGGCGGCGACATGTCGTGGCTGGTGCCGTACCTCGGACCGGATCCGGCGATCGACGACCTCGTCGGCGAGATCGGCGCGCTCCTCGTCGGCAACCGCACCTTCCGCGGCGACGACCCGCACAAGGGCACACCCGCCGAGGGCGAGGCGTTCGGTGGCGGCTGGAGCGGACCGCAGTTCGTGCTCACCCACCACCTTCCGGCCGAGCCGGTCCCGGGCGTGACGTTCGTCGGTGACCTCCACGCGGCCGTGGCCGCGGCCACCACGGCCGCGGGCGGGAAATACGTCAACGTGCTCGGCGCCGACGTCGCCCGGCAGTGCCTCGAGGCCGGCCTGCTCGACGAGATCTTCGTCTGCATCGCGCCGGTCCTGCTCGGCGACGGCGTCCGACTGTTCGACCGCCCGGGCGGAACCCCGCTCGCGCTGGAACGTCTCGTCGCGACCCAGGGGCCCGTTGCGACCGACATCCGGCTGCGGGTCGTGCGGTGAGGCCGCTATCCACCTTCGACAGGACTCTCGTCGCCGGACGGCGGAGGGAGCCGGATCCCGGCGACGAGGCCGTGATGATCGGAGCCGGGCAGCTCGATCCGTTCGAGGGCGGTCGCCGTGGCGCCCCGCGTGAGGATGTGATCGATCCCGACGAGGGCCGGGTAGCGGCGGTCCGCCGGATACGTCGGCACGAGCCCGCCGCCGACCCGGTCCGCGGCGTGCACGTACCCGTCGTCGAGCAGGTCGCGGAAGCGGGTGTGCGAGTACGTCGCGTTGAAGTCCCCGCTGACCACGACCGGGGCCGTGCCGGACACCGACTCGAGCTCCGCGTCCAGTCGTTCCAGCTCGGCCGCCCACGCCGGAGCGGGTGTCAGGTACGGCGGCGCGGGATGCACCGCGTACAGGATCAGCGGGCGTCCGGGACCGGTGTCCAGAGTCGCGGTCAGGTTCGTCGGCCCGAACCCGTCGAGCTTCCGGCCGGCCGAGACGGGAAACCTGCTGTAGATCCCGGCGCCCGCACCGCCGGTCGGCGTCGGGGCCAGGAAGCGATGCGGTAGCAGGTCGTCGAGCCCCGCGACCTGCAGCGCGGCCACCGCGCCGTCGGTCAGCTCCTGCACGGTGAGGACGTCGATCTGTCGCTCGCGCACCGTCCGGACCAGCGCATCGGAGTCGGCCTGCCCGACCATGAGATTGGCCTGCATCACGCGGATGGTGGGACCGGATGCGGCGTCCGGCCCGTCGCCCGGGACGCCGGGCAGGTACAGCGGTCCCAGGGTCCATGCGCCGGCCGCGACGACGACGAGTGCCGACGCCAGCAGTACCGGTCGCCGGGCGAGCGCGGCGGCGATCGCGCCCGCCACCGTCCCGAGCAGCAGGTACGGACCCAGCGACGCCCATGCGATCACGGCGTTGTTCTCCACGTCCGACGCGAAGGCCATGAGCGCGGTGAGCCCTGACGCCGTCGTGACGACCGCGAAGAGGACGGCGATCCGTCGCGCCGGCGGCGGCCTCACCATCCGGCGTGACGGTTGGGCCGGATTCTGCGGCGGGGCCGTACCCGCAGCAGGTGCCGCCGCCACAAGGCTCGGCGACCCTGCACCACCACCGCGGGCGGCGGCTCCGAGGCAGGGACCGATTCCGAGTCAGGGACCGCACGCGCACGATCTATCGCCTCGAGCGCGGTGGCCAACGCCTCCGCGTCCCCACCGACGTCCGGATGCAGCCGTTCGGCCGCGGTCCGGCGCGCCCGGCGGCGTTCGCGATCTGCTTCGCTCACCATCATCACAACCTCGCATGCCGCAACCGCGCCGAGTTGCCGACCCCGATCCGGGACACCCGCCGGCACCGTGACCGGGCAAAGCCGGCGTTCCGCCGGAGATCCTCAGTATCGCGGGCCTCCCTCCGGGGCGGGAGTGCGCAGCGACGTCCGCGCCCCGAACACACCCGCGTCCGTGATTCCGGCGCGCGGGGGCCGCGTCGCCGAGGGCCTCATCGGCGGGCTCAGTTGTTCGGACCGAGGCTCGGCCGGTCGTCCGTCGTCGGAGGAACAGTCGGTTCCATGGCCGCCGGAGCGGATGCCGCAGCCTCGGTCAGCGGTACACCGGTGGCAGTGTCCGTGCCCGAACCGCGGTGGGCCGCCTTCTTCGCCAGCGCCTCGACCCTGTGCTGCACCTGTGGCACCTTGTCTTTCGCGGTCTGCGTCGCACCGCTCACCTTCTCGTGCACCGCGGGGTTGTGCCAGAGGCCGAGGGACTGATCCCTCATCTTCTCGTAGGTCTGCCGCCCGGCACGGGTACCGAGGACGAAGCCTACGGCCGTCCCGGCGGCGAAGATCACTGCTCGGACCATGCTTTCTCTCCCTTGTTCGACGAGTGCCGAGATTCGATTCGGAGGCCGCGACGAATTCCTACGGACCGGTCGCCTCTACCCTGTCGGCGCCGCCACCGCCGCGGGTACGGCAACCGACGGCGTGTGTGCCGGCGCAGACCAGCACTACGACCACCGTCCACAGCAGTGATCCGAACACCCATATGCCGACGGTGATCCCGCTGCCCACCCACAGGCCGTCGAGCACCGCGATCGACAACGGCTGCAGCACCAGCGCGTCCTCGTCACCGACAGCTTTCCCCTGCATTCGACCGCTCCTCGCCCTGTCCCCCTGTGAACCGCGAGCCCCCGCCCCTTCTCAGCGCCGTCGCCTCACCCCGCAACCGCGATCGATCCCCCTGTCCCGGGAAGCCGATCCGAGGTAAGCCGGCCACCCCGTTGCCACCCGGAAACTGCTGGGGCAAGACCGAGTTCAAGACCGGAGAGGTGGCGGTACCGATGTCGCCGCACACGTGGATCGGCGGAGGCCGCCCGATTCGTCGATCCACCGCCGTATCGAACTGCTCGTGCGCGAATACAGCAGCACCATCGCAACCCTCCGGTCCCGGTCCCCTGCCAGGAACGGCCTGGCACATAGCCCTGCAACACATCCCGGAGTCGGCGACCGCCCGCCCTGTCACCCGTCACAACGATAGAGCAGGCAGCGGGGCTGTCGCAGAGGAACGGAGCCCGCATGTTCTGGGCGGACCCTGGACACGCCGGTAGTCCGCGCGGCAGCACGGGCGGGCCGATGTCGCCGACAATGTCGTTGTCGGGATCGTCGTTGCCGGGATCGCCCGCACCGGCGCGTCCGGGGACACCACGGCGACGACAGGATCGGAGGGCCGGAAGTGGTTGTCACGACACTCGGCCGACGTCGGATCCTCGGCTACCGGGCCGCGGCCCAGGGACTCGACCGGACCTCCGCCGGGCGAGATCGGGTGCTTGCGCTCGGGGTCCAGGACACCCCGTACGGATCGGCCCGCGACGCGCTCGCCGCACGATCGGACGACGCCGCGGCAGAACATGATTCACTCGTCCTCGTATGGTCGTGGCGCGGGGCGCCGCACCTGCATCGGCCCGGGGATCTCGCGTTTCTCGCCGCGGCCCTCTGGCCGGTGAACGACACCGACGCCACGACACGTATCGGGACCGGGCAGATCCGCGAGGGCGCCCAGCGCGGCCTGCGCGCATTCACCGAGGCGGCCGAGGCCATGGGCGCCGCGCTCACCGGCCCGATGACCAAGGGAGAGCTGAGTGCGGCGGTCAGCGCGGCGGTTCCCGCCGACCTCACCTATCACTGCCCCTCGTGCAGAACCCGACACATCTCCGGTGCGCTGTTCCAGCAGGTCGGCCTCGCGGCACGCGTGCGGGTCTGCCCACAGGGCCGCAGCACCCACCTCGACGTCCTGCCCGCAGGGATCGGACCCGATGCGGTGCCCGAGCGCGCCGAGAGCACCGCTGCCGCCCTGCACCGGTACGCCGACGTGCTGGCGCCGGTCACACCGGCCGGGCTGGCGGCCTTCCTGGGCACCGACATCGCAACGATTCGCGCGGTCCTGCCCGACGATCTGGTTCCGGTGAACGGCCCGGCCGGGAAGGGCCTGGTGCCGGCCTCGGCGGTCGCTGACCTGGACGGGGCCGCCGACGTGCGAGCGACCCGCCTGCTGCCGCCCGGCGATCCGTGGCTGCAGGCCCGGGACAGAGAGTTCCTGGTCCCGGACCGAGCGCGCCGGAAGGCGATCTGGCGCCCGATCGGCAGCCCCGGTGTCGTCCTCGTCGACGGGGAGATACGAGGGATCTGGCGGGCGAGGGCCACGCCCCGGGACACGCTCGCGGTGTTGGTCGAGCCGTTCGAGCCGCTGTCCGTGCGGACGCGGGACGAACTCGAGGCCGAGGCACAGCGACTGGCCCGCGCCCGGGAGCGCACCGGCGCGACCGTGGGGTATGCCGGCTGACGATCCGGCGACCGCGCCCGGACGTGCCACCGGATGTCGGGGTCGCCGTCGACAATGAACCGGTACCCCTGTCGATCCGACGCCGTCCCGTTCGTCGTCATGTCGTACGGCAACCCTGCCGCACAGGACACTCACCCAACGAGAGGTGCTCACCATGAAGTACATGCTGCTGATCAACGCCGCATCGGCCGACGCAGGCGACCAGTGCAGCGTCGAGGAGTGGATGGTCTACGACAAGCAGATCCAGGAGACCGGAATCGTCGTTGCCTCGGAGTCGCTCGCGGACCTGACCACCGCGACGACCGTGCGGGTCGGCCCCGACGGTGCGCGTGCCGTCACCACCGACGGGCCGTTCGCCGAGACGCGCGAGGTCCTCGGGGGCTTCTACGTCGTCGACGTGCCCGACCTCGACGTCGCGCTGGACTGGGCGGCCCGCTGTCCCGGGGCGCGCGGCGGCGGATCCGTGGTGGTGCGGCCGATCGCCGACTTCGGGCAGTGACCGCGACGGACGGGCCGGGCGCCGGCGCCCGGGTCGACGCCGCCGTGGAAGCGGTGTTCCGGGAGGAGCGCGGTCGGCTGCTCGCCGCGCTCGTCCACCGCTTCGGCGACCTCGACCTGGCCGAGGACGTCGCCGCCGAGGCGATCGAGGCGGCGCTGGTGCACTGGCCCGTCCGGGGCGTACCGGCCAAGCCGGGGGCCTGGCTGCTGACGACGGCGCGGCGCAAGGCCGTGGACCGGCTCCGGCGGGATCAGGTGTACGCCGCCCGGCTCGCCGTTCTGCAGGTGGATTCGGAACGGGCCGCCCCCTCCCGCACCCCGGACGCCGGCAGTGAGATGCCCGACGAACGCCTGCAGTTGTTCTTCACCTGTGCCCACCCGGCGCTGCCGGCCGAGGACCGGGTGGCACTGACCCTGCGATGCCTGGCCGGGCTCGAGACACCCGAGGTGGCGCGCGCCTTTCTCGTCCCGACCGCGACGATGGCCCAGCGGATCGTACGGGCGAAGAAGAAGATCCGGCAGGCCCGCATCCCGTTCCGGGTGCCGGATCCGGACGAGTTGCCGGAGCGACTGCCGGGCGTGCTACAGGTGCTCTACTCGGTCTTCACCGAGGGATACGTAGCCAGCTCGGGGCCGGACCTGCAACGTCTCGACCTCGCCGAGGAGTCGATCCGGCTGGTCCGGATCCTGCGCCGACTGCTGCCCGGCGAGCGGGAGGTGACCGGGCTGCTCGCTTTGATGCTGCTGATCCATGCGCGACGCGCCGCCCGGACCGGCCCGGACGGCGAGATCGTTCTGCTCGCGGATCAGGATCGCGCACGGTGGGACCACGCCCTGATCGCCGAGGGCACCGCCCTCGTGCCCGTGGCGCTGACCGGCGGCCCGCCGGGTCCGTACGGAGTGCAGGCCGCGATCGCGGCGCTGCACGACGAGGCCCCCGACGCCGCATCCACCGACTGGCCGCAGATCGTCGCGCTCTACGACGTCCTGTCCGCCCTGGCACCGTCGCCGGTCGTCGCGGCGAACCGCGCCGTGGCGGTGGCGATGCGCGACGGTCCCGAGGCCGGCCTGGCGCTGCTCGACGCACTCGCCGACGAGCCCCGGCTGCGCGGCTACCACCCGTATTCCACCGCGCGCGGCGAACTGCTGCACCGGCTCGGCCGCGACGACGAGGCCGCCGTCGCCTACCGGCGGGCGCTCGAGCAGGCCGGAACCGAACCCGAACGGGAGCACCTGCGCCGGCGGCTGGACGAGACCGGCAGGTCGTGACCGGGACGAACCCGTGGTTGCCCGCGTCTGTACGCGGACCGCTCCGAACGTAGCCGGGACCGGTTAAGTTTGCGGCCATGCAGGCAGCGGCGAGGCGGATGCTGTGCCGGACAGGGTGCGGCGGTGCGGGTGACGTGCCTGCGCGGTTGAGCAGGGGCAGGATGTCCGTTGTCGTCGCACTGCACGGGCGAGTTGCGGCATCGATCGGTATGGCCGGATGACCGGCCTCCCGGTCCTGCACATCGCCGCGGCCGACGCCGCAGCCGGTGAGAGCACCGACGTGCTGTCCCGTCTGCAGAGTTCGTCCACCGGTCTGAGCAGCGCAGACGCGGCCGCCCGGCTGGCGGTGGCCGGACCGAATGCGGTGCGCAGCCACGGCGTGAGTGCCCTGGCGGTGTTGGGGCGGCAACTGCGCAGCGCGCTGTTGCTGCTGCTGTCCGCGACCGCGGTCGCATCGTTCTTTCTCGGCGACCGCAACGACGCCGTCATCATCGGGGTCATCCTGCTGGCGAGCATCGGGTTGGGCTTCGTCAACGAGTACCGCGCCGAACGCGCCAGCGCCGCACTGCACTCGAGGCAACGGCACACCGTGGTGGTGCTGCGCGACGGCGCCGCTGCCACGATCGACGTCACCGAACTGGTGCCCGGCGATGTGGTGCACCTCGTCCTGGGCGAGCTCGTGCCCGCCGACCTGCGCCTGCTCAGCGCGACCGGGCTCGAATGCGACGAGAGTGTCCTGACCGGCGAATCGGAGCCGGCCGCCAAGTCCGTGGACCCGGTGTCGCCGGGAACGGCCCTGGCAGATCTGGCCGGGTGCGCATTCATGGGCACCGTCGTCCATGCCGGCACCGGGACGGGGGTGGTCGTCGCCACCGGCGCGGACGCCGAGTTCGGGCGCATCGCGGTCGGGCTCGGTGAACGCGAGCCGGAGACCGAGTTCCAGATCGGGCTGCGGCGCTTCTCGGTGCTGCTGCTGCAGGTCGCCGTCGCTCTGACCGCGACGATCGTGGTCACCAACCTGGTGCTGCACCGTCCGCTGATCGAGTCGCTGCTGTTCGCCTTCGCCATCGCGGTGGGCATCACTCCGCAGCTGCTGCCGGCGGTGGTGAGCACCTCCCTCGCCGAAGGTTCCCGACGCCTGGCCCGCCGCAAGGTTCTGGTCAAACGTCTGGTGTGTATCGAGGACCTCGGTGACATCGACATCCTCCTCACCGACAAGACCGGCACCCTCACCGACGGACGGATCGGTTTCCGCGAGGCGCTGGCCCCCTCCGGTGCTCCCAGCTCGGCGGCGCTGTTGCACGGCCTGCTCGCCACCGAGACGGACACCGACACCGCCGGCGGTGTCCGTCTCGGTTCGAACGCGCTGGACACCGCCCTGTGGGCGGCGGCAGGTCCCACCGGCCCGGTCGCGGACGGGTACACCCGGCTGGCCACCCTGCCGTTCGACCACGAGCGACGCATGTCCTCGACGCTGGTGCGCGGTCCCGACGGCGAGTCCTTGATCGTGGTCAAGGGCGCGCCCGAGATCGTGCTCGATCGCTGCGCTGACGTCGGTACCGCCGCGCACACGGTGCTGAACGGCCTGTTCGCCCAAGGCAGCCGCGTCGTCGCCGTGGCCTCCAAACCCGCGCCCGGCCACGCCGATCGGCTCGTCCCCGACGACGAACACGGCCTGATCCTGACCGGCTTCCTCGTATTCCTCGACCGGCCGAAGACCTCCGCGGCCGCTTCGCTGACCCGGCTCGCCGCCCTCGGCATCACCGTCAAGGTGGCCACCGGCGACAACCCGCAGGTCGCCGAGAAGGTCTGCGCCGACCTCGGGCTCGTCTCCGGCGGCAGCCTGACCGGCTCCGACCTCGCAGGTCTCGACGACGCGCAGTTCAGCGAGGCAGCATTGCGGGCCACCATCTTTGCCCGGGTCTCCCCGGAGCAGAAGGCGCGACTGGTCGAGACCCTGCGCACCCACGGCCGGTCTGTCGGATTTCTCGGCGACGGCGTCAACGACGCGCTGGCCCTGCACACCGCGGACGTCGGCATCTCCGTCGATTCCGCCACCGATGTGGCCAAGGACGCCGCGGATGTGGTGCTGCTCGAGAAGGATCTCGGAGTGTTGGCGGACGGCGTCACGGAAGGGCGGCGTACCTTCACCAACACGATCAAGTACGTGCTGATGAGCACGTCGAGCAATTTCGGCAACATGTTCAGCGCCGCGGCGGCCTCGGCGGTGCTGGATTTCCTGCCGATGCTGCCGAGCCAGATCCTGCTCAACAACCTGCTCTACGACACCAGCCAGCTCGCGATTCCCGGTGATCGCGTCGACGAGGAACAACTGCACGCACCCTCGCATTGGGACATCGCGTTCATCCGCCGGTTCATGCTGTTCTTCGGCCCGATCAGCTCGCTGTTCGACTTCATCACCTTCGGGATCATGCTCGGGGTGTTCGCTGCCGGGCCGGAGCTGTTCCACACCGGTTGGTTCGTCGAATCCCTGGCCACCCAGACCCTGATCGTGTTCGCGATCCGCACCCGCCGCGTCCCGTTCCTGCGCAGCCGGCCCAGCCTGGGACTGGTGCTCACCGTCGCCGGGGTGCTTGCGGTCGGTATCGCGATCACGGTCTCCCCGCTCGGCGCGGACCTGGGGTTCACGCCCCTGCCGATCGGGTTCTTCCTCACCCTGGTCGTGCTGGTGATCGGCTACCTGGTGCTGATCGAGTATGCCAAGCGCGTGTTCTACGCCGAACCGATGCGGTATCTGCCGGCAGTGCGGTGGCGCGGTCACGAACACCGGATCCACCGGCGCGCAGCCCGGTTCAGCACCCCCACCCACCTTCGGGCGCCGACACCGCCCGCACCGGCACCGCCGGTGCAGTGACCTCGGCCGGCTGCCGGCCGAACATCGCAGCCCGAGCATCGAACCGGCGCTGGTGCCGGCGGTCGGCCCCCGATCGCCTCGGGGGCCGGGGAGGACGGTCAGTGGGGGGCGGCGGTCGACCCACCGGATCGATTGCCGAACGGATGGCGCCAATCGGGTGAGTTGGACGGCGAGCCCCCGGGCGGCGGCGGGACGGCGCTGCCGGGCTGCGGTGCGGAGGGCTGCGGTGCGGAGGACCGGTCGTACTCGTGCCTCGCGGCGGTGGTCTCGAGGCGGGATTCTTTCAGTTCGCGGCGAGCGAGCCGACCTCGACGCGAGGTCCGCTGCGCACCGGCGAGCAGGAGACTCAGCCCGACCGCTCCGATCGCACCGACGACGATGCCGTAGAGGAACAGTGCCCCGGTCGAACCGGTGACGTGGTACCCGAAGACGACGAAGCTGTCGTCGGTCAGTGCATGGGCGGCGCCGGTGTTGCCCAACACCCCGGCCACACCGATGATCACGGCGGCGAGGAGAACGACGAGTCCGAAGATGATGAGCATGACGGCCTCCATGGCCAGGGGAGTATGTATCTCTCCAGTCAACGCCGGGTTCGCACCGTTGTCGACCCGGCTGTCGTGGAAGTCGTTGCTCCTGCCGCTAGCCGTCGAAGCCGCTGCGGGCGGCCCAGCCCGACGCGGCGAACGACTGTCGCAGGGCGGCGCGCAGGTCCGCTTCACCCGCAAGGGCTTTCATCGCGGACCGGTACTCGTGCGGGCGCCGGCCGACGAGTGCGGCGAACCCGGCACAGTGGCGCAGGAGCGCGGCGAACAGCGCCTCCTGGGACTGCAGCGGCAGCGGCGGCGCCCCCGGCGGCGCGAGTGCGCCCCACTTCGAGACGTACACGCCGAAGGACGCCGGCCGCTGTCCGCCGTCGATCTCCAGCCGGCACTCGTCGGCGGTCACGGTGCGTCGCGTGTAGTTCCGCTCCGTCGCGTCGAGGCACGCGAGCTGGTCTCGGTCGAGCAGCGACGCGAACACCGGGGTGCGGGTCCCCGGCCGCCGGAACGCGGTCGCCGCGACGTAGCCGGCCACGCTGACGTGGGCGCTGTGCCCGACGGCGATGCCCACGACCGTCGCGCGCAGGAACGGCACGGTGGTGTCGACGTTTCCGGCCGTGAACTTGCGTCGCACGACCGCCGGGCACGCGTTCGAGCCCACCGCGACGACGAGGTGCCGGTCGCCGACGCCGGCGACGCCGGCCCGGCGCAGCGCCTCGTCGAGCGTCGAGTCCTCGCGCCCGTCCAGCCGTGCCGCACCGAGGCCGGCTCCCGGCAGGGGACGTGCCCGGTGATAGCCGTCCCCCCGGAGCAGGCCACTGCCCGGCGCGGCCGTCCCGGGATAGAGCCAGGGGGCGGCCGCGAAATCACCACAGTCCGTTCCGGCGACAGAACCCACCTTCCCAGTATGGCGCCGCGAACGCGCGGTACCCTCCGGCCGTGCAGATCGAACCGCGTCCCATCGACGACGCCGAGGTGCAGTCCCTGATCGACGAGGTGCAGCTCGAGTACGTCCGTCGCTACGGCGGACCGGACCACACGTCGCTGCATCCGGAGGAGTTCACCCCGCCGCACGGCGTCTTCCTGCTCGCCCGCGGCGGCGGTGCGCCGGCGGGGATCGGTGGCTGGCGGGCCCGCGACTCGGCGCATCCGGGACTGCGCGACGGCGACGCCGAGATCAAGCGCATGTACGTGCGGGAAGGCGCCCGCCGCCGGGGCGTGGCCCGACGGATCCTGGCCGAACTCGAACGCACCGCCGTCGAGGCGGGCCGGCGTCGGATGGTGCTCGAGACCGGCACCGAGCAGCCCGAGGCTCTCGCCATGTATGCCGCCGCCGGATACGAGCCGCTGCCCGAACGGTTCGGCAAGTACGCGTACTCCGCATCGTCGCTGTACTTCTTCAAGGACCTCGCGTTGCCCGGCGACGACGCGCCTCGCGTCCGTCCCGCACTCGCGGCGGAGCTGCCGGTTCTTCAGGACATCGAGCGCGCGGCCGGCCGCGCGTTCGCGGACCTCGGAATGGACGCCGTCGCCGCCGACCCGCCGCCCACGCTCGAGGAGCTGCACGAGTATGTGACCGGCGGGCGCGCCTGGGTGTGCCTCGACGGCCACGACCGCCCGGTGGCATACCTGCTCGCCGATGTCGTCGACGGCACCGCCCACATCGAGCAGGTGTCGGTGCATCCGGACCATGCGCGCCGCGGGCTCGGCCGGGCCCTGATCGACCATCTCGCCGGCTGGGCGCGTGTCCGCGAACTGCCCGCCCTGACGCTGACCACCTTCGCCGACGTCCCGTGGAACGGGCCGTACTACCGGCGGCTCGGCTTCCGGTACCTGCGCGACGACGAACTCGGCCCGGGGCTGCGGCAGATCCGACGCGACGAGGCCGCCGGGGGTATGGACCGGTGGCCCCGCGCGGCCATGCGACGCGAACTCTGAAGTTCTGCAAGACGTCTCACGTGCGGCGCGGTACCGCGGCGGCCCAGAATCGCCGCACCAGGTCCGTCGTCTCGGCCGGCGCCTCGAGCGGTACGAGGTACGCGGCGCCGTCGACGACGGCGCAGGACCCGTCGGGTAGCAGCAGGCTCGCCGCGCGTGCCTGCTCGGGCGTCCAGCCCTTGTGATCGCTGCCGGTGACGAACAGGGTCGGGACCGACACCCGTGGGAGCCGCTCGGTGAGGTCGGGCCGGTGCAGCGAGATGGAGACGACGGCGTTGCGCAGCGCGGCCCGGTCCGCGCGGACGAAACAGTCCTCGACGAGTGCGACCGCCTCCGGGTCGCGCTCCCTCGTTGCGGCGGAGAGCAATACGTTCGTCACGCCGGACCGGATGAACCCGGCGGCGCCGAGCGTCCGGTAGGCGGCGAGGAGGAACAGCGTGCGCGCGCGCTCCGGCCGGTTCAGCGCCTGGACGGGCGTCCCCAGCGTCACCAGCGTCCGGCACCTCGACGCCGCGTCGGTCGCGAAGACGATGCCGACGTGGCCGCCCCAGGCGTTGCCGACCCAGTCGACGGGTTCGTCGACACCGAGGGCGTCGAGCACGGTGACGGCCGCCGCGGCGCATTCCCCGGTGGTGTAGCGCCGGCCGGGGTCACCGCTCGCCCCGTGCCCGGGACCGGTGACCACGACGAGGCGCCGGTCGACTCCCAGCGCGTCTTCGACTCTGCTCCATGATCTTTCGTCGACGAACAGGCTGTGCCAGAGCACCGCGGGCCGGCCCTCCCCGTGCACGCGGACGGCGAGTGGACCCACCTCGGTCGAGATCTTCTGCATCCGTGTCATGACCGCCACCACCTCCGGTGCGACTCGGGTTGACACCGTCAATTGCTATGGTCCCGCGGTAGGTTGACACTGTCAATGCGCGGAGCCGCGCACGCCGGGAAGGGCTGGTGGACGGATGACCGACACGCTCGACGAACGGCTGCTCCGAGCCGCGCTCGAACTGCTGAGGGAGCAGCCGGCCGAACGCCTCAGCCTCCGCCGGGTGGCGCAGCAGCTGGACGTGAGCCACCAGGCGCCCTACGTGCACTTCGGGAACAAGCGCCGGTTTCTCGCGGCCGTGGCGGGCACCGGGCTGCAGGGCGCCGCGGCAGAGGCGGCCGCCGCCGTCGAGGCAGCCGGATCCGATCCACGGTGCCGGCTGCACGCGCTCACCGACGCCTACCTGCGGTTCGTCCGGGAGCGCCCGCACGTGCACGACCTGGCCTACGGGCCCACGGTCGACAAGGCCGATCACCCGCGCCTGCAACAGGCGGCCGCCGACTACTGGCGTCTGCTGCGCGACACCGTGGCGGCCTGCCAGCCCGAGGGTGTCGAGGAGGCCGAGGTGCTGCGGCGGTGCGCTGCCACGTGGGGCACCGTCTACGGCATCGCCCGGCTGACCACCCTGCACCAGATCCCCGCGTCGGTCCCCGGCGACCGCGACGGCCTGTTGCACGAGGCCGTCGACGTGCTCCACCGGGGCTGGCAGGCCGGCGACTCGGCCGGGATCCAGGGACAGGACCCGTCGTCCCCGTCGCCGCCGGGTCGCCGGTGACCGCACCGGCCCGATGCCGCCGTTAGCCGACTTGTTCTATTTCAAATAGAACAATATGCTTGTCCCGTGCTCATCAGACTGGACCCGAACTCGCCGGACCCGTTGTTCGTGCAACTGGCCGCGGCCGTGCGCGGCGCGGTAGCCCGGGGCGAGGTCCGGGCGGGCGAGCGCCTCCCCGGCGCGCGCGACCTCGCCGCATCGCTCGGCCTCAACGTCCACACCGTGTTGCGGGGGTACCAGCAACTGCGCGACGAAGGCCTGGTGGAGCTGCGCCGCGGACGCGGCGCGGTCGTCACCGACCGCGCCGAAACCGGGCATGCCGCTTTGCATTCCGCCGTCGCTCAGGCCGTCGCGCACGCCAAGCGCGTCGGCCTGAGCGCCGACGATCTCGTCGACCTGATCAGAACGGAGTACCGATGACAGACGATCCCTGCACCGACCGGCGCCCCACCGGCCGCATCCTCCTCAGCTCCACGGCCGCACCCCTGGCCGTCGCCGCCGCGGGCGCACTCGTGCTCCGGAGCTGGCATGCGCAGCTACCGAATCCGATCGCAACACATTGGAACCTCGACGGCACCGCGGACGGATTCGCCGGCCTCCCGGCGACGATCGCACTGTTGCTCGGGTTCGGTGTCCTGTTCGCCGCCCTCGGTTTCGGTCTCGCCCGGGTCGCCGACACCGACCCTGCCCTCACCCGCGCGGTCGCCGCGACCGTCACGGGAACGGTCGCTTTCGTGACCGCCCTGATCGTGCTGGTCACCGGCTCTCAGCGGGGACTCGCGGACGCCGCCGCAGCCTCGCTGCCGGGGGCGTCTCTCCTCGCAGCACTCGGCATCGGCGTCGCCCTCGGGGCCGTTGCCGCCGCGGCGGTGCCCCGGTGGTCGCGCGGACCTGCCTCTCCCCCGGCCGCCGATGCACCGCGAATTCCCCTCGGCGCAGACGAACTCGTCGCGTGGACCCGATCGGTGGCCACCGGCAACGTCACAACGATCGTGCTCGTCGCGGCGATCGGTATCGTCGCCGCCCTCGGCGTGCTCACACGCCTGTGGATCCTGCTGGGCCTGGCCGTGCTGCTCGCCGTGCTGGTCGCGCTGACCTGCTCGATCCGCGTCACCGTCGACGTCCGCGGAGTCACCGTCGCGGGCCTGTTCGGGTGGCCGCACCTGCACACCCCGCTCGGTGCCATCGCCTCCGCCTCCGTCACCGACGTGGCACCGCTGAAGCACTTCGGGGGCTACGGATACCGCATGGCGGTACTGGGCCCGCTGCGCGGCGCCCGAGGGTTCGTCCTGCGCGGCGGCCCCGCGCTGGTGCTCCACCGGCGCGACGGCGCACGCACCCTGGTCGTGGTCGACGATGCCGCGACCGCCGCCGGCCTCGTCAACGCCCTCGTCGAGACAGGACCGAGGCACCCCCAGTAGATTCCCGTGGAACATCTCACCTGCGGGCGGCGGAGAGTCCGGCACCGTCGATCATCCGCCGGCCACCACGTTGAGCGATCCGAGCTGCACAACACATCAACAACCAACCGGGCGCAATTCCCGGCGCGGGACGCTGCTTCGCACCACCGAACCTCACCGCTGGAGGATTTCGGAGAGCCGCCTGATGCCTTCGGCGATCTGGGCTTCGGTTGCGGCCCCGTAGGAGAAGCGCAGGAACGGTGCGGGTGGTTCGTCCACGAAGAAGTGACTCCCGTCTCCGATGAGTACCCCGGCCGCGTACGCGGCGGTGCAGATCTCGCGGGTATCTGCGCCCTGGGGCAGCCTGGCCCACAGGTGAAGGCCACCGCGCGGGACGCACGGGATGCGGATGCCGGGCGTCGTGGCGTGGATCGCGGAGGCAAGTGCGTCGCGTCGCGTCGCGAGCTCTGCGCGCAGGCGTTTCAGGTGCCGGGGCCACGCATTCGAGGTCAGGAGACCGCAGGCGATTTCCTGCACCAGCGGCGCGACGCAGAGGTCGTCGGCGGTGCGAGAGGCCCGGAGCCGTTCACCTGCCGGGCCGCGCGCGATGACCGCGCCGAGCCTTAGACCTGGGGAGGCAGGCTTCGAAAGGGTGAGGATCGATACGACGTGTCCGTGGGGGTCTTCGGTGAAGAGGGAGGGTGGGGCCTGTCCGTCGATTCCGAGGTGTCTGGCCCAGTCGTCCTCGATGATGAACGCGCCGTGTCGGGCGGCGAGTTCGAGCACCTGCTTCCGGCGCTCTGCACCGAGGACCGCGCCGGTGGGGTTCGCGTAGTTCGGCTGGAGGTAGACCACTCGCGCTCGCGTGCGTTCGAGTTCGTCGGCGAGACGGTCGACCAGGATCCCGTCGGCGTCGGCGGGTACCGACGAGAGGTTCAGGCCCGCGCTCTGCGCAGCGAGGATCGCGCCCGGATAGCTCGGGCTCTCGGTGATGACCGCCGACCCCGGCTCGGCGAGTGTGCGCATCGTGAAGACGAGGCCCTGCTGCCCGCCGGAGACCACAAGCACGTCGTTCGGGTCGGCGCGGTATTCGGAGGCGAGGATCCGCCGCAGTTCCGGCGATCCCGCTGGCGGCGTCATCATCCAGGCACGACCGCTCTTCGCCGCACGCGAGCCGATGCGATGCAGTTCCTCGTTCGGCTGTAGTTCGGGGGCGAGGTATCCCCAGGAGAGCGGGATGTGGTCGGGAGTACCGTAGCCGCCCAGGCGAGCGGCCCGGTCGGCGTCCACTCTGGCGCGGCCGAGCGCCTGAGACTGCCAGGAGAAGTCCGGTTCCGGTAGTCGTTCGCGGCCCGCCACGAACGTTCCCCGCCCGGGCTCAGCCCGGACCAGCCCGAATGCGCTCAGTTCCGAGAGAGCTGCCGAGACGGTGGCTGCACTCGCCGCGAACTCTCCGGAGAGTTCGCGGACACCCGGCAGTTTCTCCCCGATATGCATCGTCGCGATCCGCTGGCGGAGGCGTGCCGCGATTTCCGACGCTCTGTTATCATTCGACATGACGCTAGTGAATAACGTTACTCAAGTTTCTGCAAGATTGTTACGCCATCGAGCGGGCGTGACGTCGGCAGTCTCGGCGGCGCACCGATGAGCCGGGGTTCCTCTGTGCTGCGGGATGTCTCAGTCTCCGCGGTCGTCGCGGGCTTCCTCTCGGCGCTCATCAACTTCGCAGGCCCGTTCCTGATCGTGCTCGAAGCCACTCGCGCAGCGGGTCTGAACGAGGCGCAGACCGCGTCGTGGGTCTGGGCGGTGGCGATCGGCAACGGCGTGTGCAGCATCGCGCTGAGCCTGTTCACCCGTATCCCGGTGATCGTCGCTTGGTCGACGCCCGGAGCGGCGCTGCTGATCGCCTCGCTCGGCGGCTTCTCGTTCACCGAGGCCGTCGGCGCGTTCCTCGTCGCCTCGGTCGCCGCCGCAGTGGTCGGGTACACGGGCTGGTTCGGCCGGCTACTCGCCAGGGTGCCCGGCCCGGTGCTACAGGCTCTGCTCGCCGGGATCCTGCTGCCCTTCGTCGTGACCGCAGCGGGCGCCTTCACGAGCGCGCCGCTGATCGCGGGGAGCATCGTCGTCGCCTTTTTCCTCGGCAAGCGCTTCTTCGACCGATACGCAGTGCTCGCCGGACTCGTCGCCGGGCTCGCGGCGACCGGGGCGACCGGATCCTTCCGCGAGGTCGCGCCGTCGCTCGCGCTCGGCGGCCCTGTGTTCACGATGCCGGCATTCACCCCGGCCGCGCTCGTGAGCATCGCGCTGCCGCTGTTCATTGTCACGATGGCCTCGCAGAACGCACCCGGGCTCGCACTGCTCCACTCGCAGGGGTACGAGCCGAACGACCGCCTGCTCGTCGGTGCCATCTCGACGGTCTCGGCGATCCTCGCGCCCTTCGGCTGCCACGGCATCAACCTCGGCGCGATCACGGCGGCGATCGCGCTCGGCCCCGAGTCGCATCCGGATCGCGCACAGCGTTACATCGCGGGCCTCTCGGGCGGCCTCACCTATCTGCTCGTCGGCTCGTTCGGGGGCGTGCTCGTGGCCGGGTTCCGGGCGATCCCGAGCGAAACGGTTTCGGTTCTTGCTGCCGTCGCCCTGCTGGGCTCTGCCCTCACCGCACTGAAGGGGGCGATGGGCGGCGATACCCGCACCGGGATCGCGGCCCTGACCACGCTCGCGGTCACCATGTCGGGCGTCGTGTTCTTCAGCGTCGGTGCCGCGTTCTGGGGCCTCGTCGCGGGCAGCGCCGCGTACCTCCTGCTGGCCCCACGCCAGCCGGGAACCCGAACAGGCAAGGAAAGAAAGGAGAACGCAGTGATGACGTGACCGAAGCCTGAGCGCGGCGCATCCCGCATCGGATATTCGATCCTCGCGGGCGGAGAACGCTCGGACAGTACCTGGCAGTACCGCTCTGCCGAGACCTTCAACCACCGATAGGAGCCACCCATGGCAACGACCACCATTCCGACGATCCGGCCGCTCGCCCCTGCCGACGAGTGCCGCTGGCGTGTCCTCTTCCGCGAGTACCGCGAGTTCTACAAGCTGCCCGAGTCCGAGGACATCGTCTCCCGCGCATGGGGATGGTTCATGGATCCCCGACACGAATGCAAGGCTCTCGTTGCGGAAGCGGACGGCGAGATCCTCGGGTTTGCACACCATCGCCGGTTCTCCTCGCCCTACACCGGCACCACCGGCCTCTTCCTCGACGACCTGTTCACCGACCCCGCAGCCCGAGGCCGGGGTGTCGGACGTGCACTGATCGGCCGTCTCACCGAGATGGCCACCGCCGAGGGTCGCGCCGTGGTGCAGTGGGTGACCGCCGAAGACAACCACCAAGCCCAGGCGCTCTACAACACCCTCGCCACGCGAACGAGCTGGGTCACCTACGAGGCCGAACCTTCTGCGAAGTGAGCACTGCACCATGAAACCGCTGCCGCCGGAGACCCTCCGAGTGGTAGCACAGGGCGGCGGAAATGCGAGTTGATCCATTCGCCTGTCCTCGACGATGATCAGTGCGTCGACCCGTCTCCGCGCCAGCCTCGAAAACCTTTGCGGCAGCACCACATCAGGCAATCCGACGGGGTGGCGGATCATCACAAGCAGTGGCGTCCACCAATCCACCTGCCGGTGTTGGTGACCGAGTTGCCGGGTGAACGGCGCGTACCGGCCCGCCCGACCCGCTGAACCGTGCGCAGAGGCTACGGGCCGGCCGGGAAAACCTCGACGAGCGAACCGGGTTCGATGGCGACCGGTCCGGCCGCGGTGCGGTGCTCCCGTCGCCCGCCGCGGGCCGGCGGGTCACCAGGCCAGCCCGAGATCGACGGCGGCCAGGCCGGCCCGCGTGCGGTTGTCCACCCCGAGCTTGGCGTAGACGCGCTCGACGTGGTTGCGGGCCGTCTTCTCCGCGATGCACAGCTCGTCGGCGATCTGCCGGTTGGACCGGCCCCGGGCGACGAGCCGCAGCACCTCCACCTCGCGGGCGGTCAGCCCGGCCGGCCATGGCGCGCGCCGCACCCGCCGGTGCCCGGCCGCCGTCAGCACCGCCTCGACCGCCTCGGCGTCGAGGCGCCCGCGGTGGGCCTCCTGCCGCAGGCGACCCGCTGCGTGTTCGGGGGTGAGCGCACCGCGATGCGGCCGGGGTTCCCCGAAGCGCTGGTACGTCTCCGCCGCGGCGAGGAGACGATCGGCGACACTCAGGTCGCGTCCGCGCACGCCGTTGGGATACCCGGAGCCGTCGAGGCGTTCGCGGTGCGTGGTTGCGACGGCGACGACGTCCTCCATGCCGGTGACGCGGCTGAGGATCCGCCCGGTCAGGTAGGGGTACAGCCGGACCCGCTCCCATTCGGCGCCGGTGAGCGGACCGGGCTTCTCCCAGATCCGGTTGGACACCCCCATCCGGCCGAGACCGTGCACGAGCCCGGCCCGGTAGAGCACCTCGACGTCCGTCGCCGGCAGGCCGCGCAGGCGGCCCGCGGCCGCGGTCAGCTCGGCCACCGCCCGCGAATGCCCGAGCAGGCAGGGAACTTTCAGATCGACGAAGTCTGCCATCGCACGAAGCAGCGTGTCGAGTTCGTCGCCGGCGAGGACGCGCGCACGGTCGGGCGCCCGATCCAGCGCCGCCGCCCACGCGTCCTGCTCGAGCAGACCGTCGGTGAGTTCGCCCGCGGCCTCCTGGAACACCCGCGCCACCCGCGGACAGAACTGGGTCCCGCTGCGCGCCCGCGCGACCTCGACGGCCCGCCCCGGCCCGCCGGCCCGCAGATGGACCTCGGAGACCTCCGCGAGGTGCACGATGTGCATCTCGAGGGGGATGTCGTCGCCGCGCACACCCGCGGGCAGCCCGGCGCCGTCCCACCGTTCGAACGCGTAGGCCAGGGCCGCGCCGACCTGCCGGTCGAGCCCGACCCGGTCGGACAGCGTCCCCGCCGAGGCGCAGTGCGAACCGATCAGCTCGGCCATGCGACGGCGGGCGGTCAGCAGGAACGCGACGACCTCGACCCCGCGACGCGCGCCGTCGAGCCCGCGCCCGACGTGGCTGGTCAGCATCCGCAGGAACGGCAGCCCCCTCATGTCGACCCCGTAGGTATCGGCGCGGAGTGCGATGTCGTCGCCGAACAGCTGCGCCAACTCGTGCGAGTCCGCGTGGCAACCGATCCAGGCGACGAGGTTCGCGTAGTAGACGACGGCCTGCTGCCGTGCGTCCAGGCCCATGCGCTCGGCGATCCGTCCGGCCAGCACGGCGGACCGCAGCATGTGCTCCATCGGCTGCCCCAGGCCCAGGTCGATCGCCAGGGACAGCGCCGCGAGCAGCTCGGCGCGCCGCGGCCCGTCCCGCGGGCCCGGAGACGACTCGCTCCTGCGCTGCACGGCCCCATTGTCCTCCGCCGCCTGAGCCGGGGCGCCCTGCCGGACGGATGCCGAAGATGAGGCATCGGCCCCATGCTTCCGGTCACGACGCGGCGCACGATCGGGAGGACCGTATTCGTACGCCGAGGGAGGACGAGATGAAGACCACACCGCAGGAAGCCGCCGAGGAGCCCCGCGCCCTGCCCCGGGTCGCCGGCGAGCGGTTCACCGGGTATGCCGTGATCGGGGCGCCGTTCGCCAGCGGGCACTGTCTGGCGCTGCGCCGGTTCACCGCCGGGTCGGTGGGCCCCGCCTTCACCGCGGTCTGGCACCGCGACCCGCAGGGCCACTGGACCGTCTACAGCGATGCCGCGCCGGAGCACGGATGCGCCCGCTACCTCGGCGCCGCCCTCACCCGGACGGTGCGCACCGACGTCGCCGCCGAGTGGACCGGCCCGTCCCGGTTGCACATCACGGCGGGCGACGACGTCGTCTGGGACGTGCGGGTGTCCTCGTCGCCGGCCACCACCCTGGCGACCCTGGCCGGCCGGCTGCTGCCGGGTGGGGCGTGGCACAACCCCGCGGTCCTGGCCGCCGTGGCGCGCGTCGCCGGCCCGGTCCTGGGCGCCGGCCGGATCCGGCTCACCGGCGACGTGCCGAACGGACAGTGGTTCCGCGCCGCACCGCGCCGGTTGTGGTCCGCCCGCACCCTCGCCGCGGTGGTGGGCGGCGTCGACCTCGGCGCCGACGGGCCGCTGCCCGAACAGGAGCGGCTCGGCGATTTCCGGATTCCTCAGCGCGCCCTGTTCGCGACCGTCGATGCCTGGTTCGAGCCGTTCGATCCGCTGCGGCACGCGCCGGCGTCCCCGGGCGGTGCGCTCACCTGCTGACCCGTGCCGGCACTTGCGCGTGCGATGATCTTGTGGACCATCGAGGGGGTGCCATTGTCTGAAAGCATCGTGCCGGTGACGGGTAGACGAACCACGCGGGGGGCGTCCGAGGACCCTGTGTACGTTCCGCTGCGCAGCATCTCCGAGGCGGCGGCGACGCTGCAGGAGTCGGTGGCGCGGCAGAACGCCACGGACTACTACGAGGTCCGCGCGGCGATGGATGCGGAGTACTACTGGCGCGCCGTGGTGCAGACCTTTCAGATCGCCGACGAGTCGTTCCTGCACGCCTCGCGCGGCACCCAGGACGGTGCCGACATCTCGGCCCACGTCATGGCCCGCGCCGCGGACTGGGTGGCGAGGACGGAACTGGCCGTGGAGGGCTCCCGGATGTACGGGGCGCTGGTCGCATTCACCCAGGGTGTGGGCGACGGGTACGCGGCGGTGGAGTCGTGGGCCGACGCCACCAAGCGAGCGAGCCGATAGGCCGCTGCGCGGCCGGTGCGTCCTTTGGGTTGCTCCTGCCGCCCAAAGGACGCACCGGGCTACAGCCCCACCGCCGCCCGCTCCCCCTCGACGATCGCGGCGTGTGCCCGTCGCGGCGTGACCGCGTCGCCGATCCGCACGACGTGGAAGGCGCTGTCGCGCAGCGCTACCCAAAGATCGTCCACGGGGTCCTGATGGGTGGCCACGACCACCGCGTCCACCGTGCGGGTGTGCGCGACGGCGGTCGGGTGGTGCCACAGCGCGACGTCGAGCCTGCCGCCGGTCTCGGTGACGGCGGTGACGAGCGTGTCGGTGAGCTGCGCGATGCCCTCGGCGTGTGCCCGGCGGGTCCAGCTCTCCATGTCGAGGGTCAGGCCGAGGTCCTGTCCGACGATCATCCCGGCCGTGCAGACCGTGACCGCGGCGCCGCGGCCGGCGAGCAGTGCGGCCACCGACGTCGCCTGGTGGAAGCCGAGGTCGTCGACGACGAGGACGTCGCCCTGCGGGGACACGCGGCCGTCGAGCACGTCGCGGACGTCGACGACGAGCGCGGTGTCGCCGGCCCAGTCCGGGCGCCGCGGGCGCGCCCCGGTGGCGACGACGACCGCGTCCGGTCGGTGCTCCTGCACGAAGGCGGCGTCGACGTGCACGCCGATACGCACATCGACGCCCGCGCGGCGGCATTCGACCTCGAGGCTGTCCACCATGCCGGCGAGTTCGCCGCGGCCCGGAGCGGTGGCGGCCGTGCGGATCTGACCACCCAGGGCGGGGGTGCGCTCGCACAGGGTGACCCGGTGCCCGCGCTGCGCGGCGGTCGCGGCGGCGCGCAGGCCGGCCGGTCCGCCACCGACGACCAGCACGCGCCGGCCGGGGACCGCCGGATCGGGTAGCAGCTGCGCCTCGCGGCCGGCGCGGGGGTTCTCCACGCAACCGATCCACCGGCCGAGCCCTACCCGGCCGATGCACTCCTGGTTGCAGGCCAGGCACGGACGCACGGCCTCGTCGTCGCCGGCGAGAGCCTTGGCGGCGAAGTCGGGGTCGGCGATCTGGCCGCGGACGACGCCGACGAGGTCGCAGCGCCCCTCGGCGAGGGCCGCCTCGGCCTGGGCGGGGGTGGTGAAGCGTCCGACGCCGACGACCGGCAGCCGCACCCGCCGCCGGATCGCGTCGGGCACGAACAACGCGTAGCCGTGGGGCGTGGCCATGGACGCCTCGATCAGGTGCAGCGTCTCGGTGGCCACGCCGATCGAGGTGTTCAGGTAGTCGACGTGCCCGCTGTCTTCGATCATGGCGGCGACGGCGACGGCGTCGTCGAGGGTGATCCCGCCGTCGGTGCCGTCGTGCCCGCTGAGGCGGACCCCCACGACCAGGTCGGACCCGACCGCCGCGCGCAGTGCCCCGACGACCTCGAGCAGGAACCGCGCCCTGTTCCGGAGCGGTCCGCCGTACCGGTCGGTGCGCAGGTTGGTGCCCGGGGACAGGAACTGCCGCACGATCGACGCCTGCGAGCACTGCAGTTCGACCCCGTCGAATCCGCCGGCACGGCAGTGCTCGGCGACGCGGGCGTACCCCTCGACGAGGTCGCGGATCTCGTGCTCCTCGAGCGCCTTGGGCACCTCCCGGAACAGCGGGTCGGGCACGGCGCTGGGCGCCCACAGCGGCAGGCCGGTGTACATGCCGCAGCCCTGGGCGCCGTTGTGGTTGAGCTGGGCGAAGATTCGCCCGCCGCGGGCGTGCACGGCGTCGGTGATCCGCCGGTACCCGGGCACCACCGCGGGGTCGTACCCGCGGATCAGCTTCTCGTAGGGCCGGTCCGTCGGGTGCACGGTGTGCTCCTCCGAGACGATCAGCCCGGCTCCACCGCCGGCCCGCGCCGCGTAGTACGCGGCGTGCTGCGCGGTGGGCAGCCCGTCCTCGGCGAAGTTGGTCAGGTGCGCGGAGAACACCACCCGGTTGCGCAGCGTGACCGGGCCGAGCCGCAGCGGGGCGGCCAGCCGTGGGTGCGGTCCGGCGGAGCAGGTTTCGCTCACACCTTCGAGTTCCCCTGGTCGAGGGCCATCTGGCTGCCGGTGACGGTCCGGGCGCGGTCGCTCGCGAGATACAGCACGGCCTCGGTGATGTCGTCGACGTCGGCGATCGGCTTCTCGGTGAGGATCGGGGCGAAGCTCGGCAGCCAGTGCGGGTACTTCTCGAACAGCGTCAGCGCGCCTTGGTCGGTACCCATCGGGGTGTTCACGCCGTAGGGGTGGATGGAGTTGACCCGGATGCGGTACTCGCCGAGCTCCTTGGCGGCGCTCTGGGTCAGGCCGACGAGGCCGAACTTCGCGGCGGCGTAGTTGGCCTGGCCGGGCATGGCCTTCAGCCCGGCGACGGAACTCACGACGATGATCGACCCTCCGTTGCCGGCCTCGATCATGGCGGGCGTGGCGGCCTTGAGGGTCTTGAAGACGCCGGTGAGGTTGATGTCGATCAGTTCCTCGAACTGCTCGTCGGGCATCTCCCAGAAGCGGTTCCAGTTGCAGATGCCCGCGTTGGCGACGACGACGTCGAGGCGGCCGAACTGGGCGACGCCGTCGTCGACGACGGACTTCAGGGCGGCGCTGTCGCGCACGTCGGCGATGCGCGCGTGGATCTTCGCCCCCTCGGCCTCGACGAGCTGGACGGTCTCGTGGAAGTCGGCTTCGGTGACCGGGGCGTAGGAGTTGTACTCCGAGACGGGACCGGCAATGTCGACGCCGATGATCGACGCGCCCTCCCGCGCGAACCTGATCGCGTGGTTGCGTCCCTGACCGCGCGCAATGCCGGTGATGAACACGACCTTGCCGTCGAACTCGCCCATTCGTCGATCCTTCCGATCCGTAGCAGTCTGCAACAGGTTACAGTTCGGATCCGAGCGTGTGACCCTCCCGTACCGCCTGGTGGACACTTCGCGGCGCCAGGCAGTCGCCGATCCGTGTCAGCCCGGTGCGGTACAGGGTGTCCTCCGGCAGCCCCGGGGCGCAGTCGACGAGCAGCGCGCCGGCGACGTCGGTGCGCCGTCCGGTCAGCCGGTGCTCGAGTTCGACCGCGTCGGCGCCGACCCGTCGCACCGTGACCCCGAGGTGCCGGGCGACCCCGGCCCGCTGCAGCCGGGTGTTCGCCGCGACCAGGTCGCCCGTCGGCGCGAGCCGCGACCCGGCGATCGGGTCCGTCGTGGCGTACGAGACGGTATAGCCCTGGGCGGCAAGCTGTTCCGCGATGCCCACCGCGACGGGACCCCCGACGGGATCCCACACCACGACCGGCCGCACGGCGATCGGGCCACCGGCCAGCAGGCCGGCTGCGGTGACGTAGTGGCCCTCCTCGGCCGGGTACTCGGGGGGCCGGTCCCGGCTGCCGGTGGCGAGCACGACGGCCTCGCCCGCGGCCACGGCGTCCTCGAGTTCGCCGGCGGTGACGGCACGACGGGTGTCGATCCGCACGCCGAGCGCGCGGCAGCGGGCCTCGAGCCAGTCGACGAGCGCGGAGAGCGTGTCGCGTCCCGTGCCCACCGCCGCGGTGCGCAGCATCCCGCCGACGCGTCCGGCGCGCTCGACGAGGCGGACCCGGTGACCGCGCTCCGCGAGGACCCGGGCGGCCTCGAGCCCGGCCGGACCCCCACCGACCACGAGGACGTCCCGCGCGGCGGTGGCCGGAGGCTGCGGCGCGCGCGTCTCGTGCCCGGCCTCCGCGTTGCCGATGCAGCCGACCCGGGGATTGCGGAAGTCGCGCACCAGGCAGGCCTGGTTGCACAGCACGCACGGCCGGGGCGAGCGGCCCTCGCGCACGGCGGTGACGAGGTCCGGATCGGCGATCTGCGCGCGGGTCATCTCGACGAGGTCGCCCACCCCCTCGGCGAGGGCGCGCTGCGCGGCGGCGGGGTCGACGACGCTGCCCTGCAGGACGACGGGGACGACGCCCGCCACCGCGTCGCGGACGGCGCGGCACAGTCCGGCGTTGAACCCGGCCGGCGTGTGCGCGTCGGGCCGGTACGCGCCGGGGGCGTAGAGGCCGCCTCGCACGACGGTGAGCAGATCCAGGTCCGGCGCGAGGTCGCGGGCGTGGGCGGCGGCGTGCTCCGGGGTGATGCCGGCCCAGGGCGCCTCCTCGTCGCAGCTCAGGCGCAGCGCCAGGATCCGCCCGGGGCCGAGTTCGGCGCGCACGGCCGCGACCACCCGCCGCAACAGCAACGACCGGTCGGCGCCGTAGCGGTCGGTGCGCCGATTGGTCAGGCCCGAGAGGAACTGGCGCAGCAGCGCGGTCGGCCCGGCGTCCAGTTCGATCCCGTCGACATCGGCGGCGACCGCGACCGCGGCGGCGGCGCGGAATCCCTCGATCACCGCATCGATCTCGTCGTCGCCGAGTTCCATGGGCAGTTCCCGGACCGCGGGGTCCGCCACCCGCGACGGGGCCCACAGCGGTGCCTGGGTCCACGCGCTCGAGCCCTGCAGCCCGGCGTGGCCGAGGCCGGCCAGCACCAGGGTGCCGTGCGGCCGGCAGGCGGCGACGACGGCGGCCCATCCGGGACCGCACTCCGCGGCCAGGGGCGCCCGCTCGTAGGGCTGGTCGTGCGGGTGCACGGAGGCGACCTCGGTCACGAGCACCCCCGCGCCACCGCGCGCTCGGCGCTCGTAGTACGCCACGTGTTCGGACGAAAAGGTCCTCCCCACACCGAGATTGGTTTCGTGCGGCCCGAAGAGCACCCTGGCCGGCGCGTGGCGTCCGGCCAGGGTGATCGGTTCGGTGAGGGTGCCCATCGGCAGGTGGACCGCTCAGATTCCGAGGTCGCGCCGGAAGCCCGGCGGGACGACGATGTCGTCGGGGGTCAGCTCGTGGATCGACGTCTTGCCGAGGCCGATGAGCGCGGACCCGATGCCGCCGGCGAAGATGTCGAGGACGTTCTCCACGCCCGCCTGCCCGTTCGCGGCGAGGCCCCACAGGTAGGCGCGGCCGATCATCACGGCCTTGGCGCCGAGGGCGAGGGCCTTGACGACGTCGCTGCCGCGGCGGATGCCGCCGTCGAGCAGCACCTCGATGTCCTTGCCGACCGCCTCGGCGATCGCCGGCAGCGCCCGGATCGGGGCCGGCGTGCCGTCGAGGTTGTTGCCGCCGTGGTTGGACACCGAGATCGCGGTGACGCCCGCGTCGACGGCGCGCTTGGCGTCGTCGACCCGCATGACGCCCTTGAGCATGAACGGCGCGTCGCCCCACTGCTCCCGCAGCCACGCCACGTCCTCCCAGGTAGGCAGCGGGGTGCCCATCCACTCGCCGTAGGCGCCGAAGAACGTCGGGGCGCTGCCGCCGGGCGGGGTCAGGTTCGGGGTGGTCAGGTCCGGCACCTTGCCGGTCTTCGCCCAGTCGAGCAGCCAGCTCGGCCGCAGGATGCCCTCGGGGGCGAACCGGAACATGGCCTTGAGGTCCATCTTCTCCGGAATGGCGGGGCTGCCCCAGTCGCGGCCGCTGGAGAACGACCAGTCCAGGGTCATGATCAGGCCCTTCGCGCCGGCGGCGCGGGCCCGCTCCATCCGCTGGACCAGCACGTCGCGGCTGCCCACCCAGTACATCTGGAAGAAGGTCTTGTCGTTGGCCGCGGCGACCTCCTCGATGGACTTGCTCGCGAACGAGCTCAGCCCCATCGCGGTACCGCGGGCCGCGGCGGCACGGGCGACGGCGACCTCGCCGTCCGGATGCACCGCCTGCACGCCGGTCGGGGAGATCACCACCGGCAGGGCGATGTCCTGACCCATCACGTGGGTGCCCATCTCCCGCTTGTCGGACAACCCCGCCACGTGCGGGGCGAAGCCGAGCTCGCCGAATGCCGTCAGGTTGTCCTCGACGGTGATGCCCTTCTCGGAGCCGGCCACGAGGGCGCCGTAGACGGACCTGGGGAGCTTCTTCTTCGCCCGTTGCTGCGCGACCGCAACGGTTTCGAACCATTCCTTGGACATGGATCTGCCTCTCCTACTTGCACGAACGGGGCCGGCTATTGCATTCCGGCGAGCGGGTTTTCGTCGCAGGCCCGCGACGGCGGGCGCACCATCAGCTGCAACGGGACGGGCGCGCGCGGGGTGCGGCGCTCACCGGTGCGCGAGTGGTCGACGCTGGACTTGGGCACGGTGCGGTCGGCGCTGAGCGCGGATTCGCCGTAGCCCTGGACGCATTCGGGATCCGGCCCGTCCATCGGCAGACCGGTGAAGAACTTCGCGGCCATGCAGCCGCCGCGGCACGAATCGTAGAAGGTGCACTTGCTGCAGGCCCCGCCGGTCTGCGGTGACCGGAGTTCGGTGAAAAGCTCGGAGTGCTGCCACACCTGCTGGAAACCGCCGTCGGACAGGATGTTCCCGGCAAGGAACTTGTCGTGGATGGCGAAGGGGCAGGCGTACACGTCGCCCACGGGGTCGATCAGGCACACCACCCGGCCCGCGCCGCACAGGTTCAGCCCCGGCAGCGCACCGGCGCCGTCGCTGCCACCGAAGGCGGACAGGTGGAAGAACGAATCGCCGGTCAGCACACCCTCGCCGTGTGCGACGAGCCAGTTGTAGAGCTGCCGCTGCTGCTCGTGGGTGGGGTGCAGGTCGTCCCACACGTCGACGGCACGGCCGGAGGGACGCAGGCGGGTGATGCGCAGCGTCGCGCCGTACTGGTCGGCCAGGGCCTTGAACTCGTCGAGCTGGTCGACGTTGTGCCGGGTCACGACGACGGAGATCTTCGCGTCGCGGAATCCGGCCTCGGCGAGGTTCTCGAGGGCACGCACGGCCATCGCGAACGAGCCGGGGCCGCGCACGGCGTCGTTGACCTCGGCGGTGGCGCCGTCGAGGGAGATCTGCACGTCGACGTAGTCGGAGGCCGCGAGACGCGCGGCAACCTTCTTGTCGATCTTGACGCCGTTGGTGGAGAACTTCACGCCCACCTGGTGCTCGGTGGCGTAGTCGACCAGCTCCCAGAAGTCCGAGCGCACGGTCGGCTCTCCGCCGCCGATGTTGACGTAGAACACCTGCATACGCTGCAGTTCGTCGATGATCGCCTTGCATTGTTCGGTGGTCAGCTCGCGCGGATCACGCCGGCCGGACGAGGACAGACAGTGCACGCACGACAGGTTGCAGGCGTAGGTCAGCTCCCAGGTCAGGCAGATCGGGGCGTCGAGACCCTTCTCGAACTGGTCGACCAGGCGGCCGACCTTGGGCGGGCCGGAAGCTTCTCGTACTGCGGCGGATTCGAGCACAGAGGTCATGGGCTGCGTCCTCGTCGGTGGGGCGGGCGGGAGGGGGACCGGCGGGGTCTAGGCCGGCACGATCATGTGGGAGTCGGCCAGGGTGGCCAGCGCCCGCAGGTACGGACGTGCAGCCGACTCGTCGATTCCGTGCGCGGCGAGCGCGGCCCGCACGGACGGATGCTGGTGCAGGGATTCGACGATCTCGACGATCGTGGTGTTCTTCAGGAACGAGAGCTTGCGGGTCCCGAAGTGGTAGAGCAACGCCCCGAACGGCTCGGGGCGAAGCGCTACCTGCGGGTGCAGCCTCCACGTCGTATCCGGATCGAACCCTGCCGAGTCGACCTTCTGCGAGTCGAACACTGTGGTGGCGGCGTCGGCGGACACGATCAGTACACGCCGCACATGCCGTCGATGGACACCTCTTCCACGAGGGACTCCTCGACCAGGTCGGACTCGACGACGGTGTTGTCACGATCGGACATCAACTACCTCCTCGGATGGGGACTCCACGAGCGGAGCCCGGCGTCACAGACCCGTTGCGCTGTGACTCGGTTCACCACTGTAATGGCATCGAGTGCACAATGTCACCCATGGAAGGCTCACACCATGCGTAGCCGCCGGAAACCGTCCGCTCGGATAGGTCGCCGCCCCTCCACCACGAGAGAGGGGCTGAGCGCGATCGGGATCGAACTGTTCCGCGCCCGGGGATTCGACGAGACCAGCGTCGACCAGATCGCCGAAGCCGCCGGAATCGCCCGCCGCACCTTCTTCCGGTACTTCCCGTCCAAGAACGCGGTGCCGTGGGGCGACTTCGACGGCCACCTCGAACAGATGCGCGCCCACCTCGACGCGCTGCCGGGCCACGTCCCCCTCGCCGAGGCGCTGACCTCGGCGCTGCTCGACTTCAACACCTTCCCCGAGTCCGAGGCGGCGCTGCACCGCGACCGCATGGACCTGATCCTGCGGGTACCGGCGCTGCAGGCGTACTCGGTGGTGATGTACGAGGGCTGGCGCCGGGTGATCGCCGAGTACGTCGCGCGTCGCGTCGGCGCCGCCGCCGACGACCACTTCCCGCGCACCGTCGGCTATCTCGTGCTCGGCGTGGCGATGGCGGCGTACGAGCAGTGGCTCGCCGACGACTCGCTCGCGCTGCCGGAACTCTTGTCCGCCGGCATGCGCGCCCTCTACAGTGGCCTCGACGCGGCCGTCCCGTCCCTCGACGGTCCTGACGCCTCCCCCTCCTCGAAAAAGGCTGCGCTGCAATGACTGTGCTCGACTCACTCGCCCCCTGCCCGCCCGGCCGGTGGTCCCACGCCCACGTCACCGTCGAGAAGGTGAGCTCGGGCCCGATCGCCCTGCGCCGCGAGGGCGACCGGCTGCACGTGACCCACTCGCTCGGGCCCGACGACCTGAGTGAACGTCTTGTCGCCGGGGTCACCGCGTCGATCGCCGACAGCGACCTCGGACAGGAGGAGTTCGAGTTGACGATGGTCGGGCTGGTGCGCTCCACCCTGCCCGACGCCCTCGACGCGTGGGTCACCTACTACCGCAACTCGCTCACCGAACTGCTGGACGGCACCGCCGGGTTCGCCCCGATCCACGACAAGGCCGCCGAACTCGTCCGCGGCCGCGTGCTGGATCTCGGCTCCTGCTTCGGATTCCTCCCCCTGCGCCTGGCGCGCGCCGGGATCGCCGTGACCGCCACCGACATCCTGCCCGGCACCATGACCCTGCTCGAGGCCGTCGCGCCGCGGCTGGGCCTCGAGGTGGACACCGTCGTGTGCGACGCGGCCCACGTGCCCGTTCCCGACGACAGCGCCGACACCGTCACCGCAATCCATCTGCTCGAACACGTCGACGCCGCGACCGGTGCGGCCGTCGTCGCGGAGGCGCTGCGCATCGCCCGGGAGCGCGTGGTGATCGCGGTGCCGTTCGAGGACGAGGCCACCGCCTGCCACGGCCACGTGCGCACCTTCGACCTGCCCGCCCTGCGCACACTCGGCGAATCCACGGGTCTCGCGTTCGAGGCGTTCGAGCACCACGGCGGCTGGCTGGTGCTCGACGCGCGCTGATCCCGAGTCGGCCTCCTCCGCAGTGACCGAATGTCACATCGCGGCAGTCGGGGCTGACTCAGGTGGTCCATGCGACACGCTCCCTGACCAGGGGAGATGTCAGTGGGTCGAGCAGCACGAGAGGCGAAGAAGGCTAGGTTCTTCGCCATGCGCATGACGAAGGTGTCGATCGCCAAGGCCGCAGCCGCGGTCGGTGTCAGCCGACAAACCGGCTACCGGTGGGAGGACGAGGCCAACGGCACCGTCCGCCGTGCCCCGCACTGGGAGCACGGCGGACGGTCGTTGTCCCTGGGCGAGCGGGAGCTTGTCGCCCTCGGACTCGCCCGCAACGAGTCGGTCCAGACGATCGCCGCGCACCTGGGCCGGCACCGGTCGGTGATCTACCGGGAGATCGAACGCAACAGCAACCGCGACGGTAGCTACCGCGCCGTGTCGGCCCACGCGCGGGCCTGGACCCGAGCACTGCGACCGAAAGTCGCCAAGCTGATGGCCGCACCCGAGTTGCGCGCGTATGTCGTCGCCAGGCTGAAGCTGCGCTGGTCCCCGCAGCAGATCTCGGCCAGGCTGGTGGTCGACTTCCCCGACCGAGCGGAGATGCGGGTGTCCCACGAAACCATCTACCAGGCCGTGTATGTGCAACTGAAAGGCGAACTGCGAAAAGAGCTTTCGGAGTATCTGCGGCGCCGGCACACCCGTCGGGTGCCGCAGGGGCGAGTGCCGAGCAGTGCCCGCCATATTCCCGACAAGATCCTCATCTCCCAGCGGCCCGCCGAGGTCGAGGACCGGGCGGTGCCCGGGCACTGGGAGGGAGATCTGATCATGGGGGCGCGCAACCGCTCGGCGATCGGCACCCTGGTCGAGCGCACCACCCGGTACGTGGTGTTGCTGCACCTGCCGAAGGTCCGCGACGTGTCCGGCGTCCGCGATGCGATGATCGCCGCGATGCGGTCGTTGCCGGAGGTGATGCAGCGGTCGGTGACCTGGGATCAGGGCCACGAGATGCGTGCTCATGCCCAGATCACCATGGCCACCGACGTCGCTGTCTACTTCTGCGATCCGCACTCGCCGTGGCAGCGCGGCACCAACGAGAACACCAACGGTCTGCTCCGGCAGTACTTCCCCAAGGGCACCGACCTGTCGGTGTACACGCCCGAGGACCTGCAGCAGGTCCAGGACGAGTTCAACGGCCGCCCCCGGCAGACGCTACGCTGGCGCACGCCAACCGAAGCGTTCACCGAGCTTGTCGCATCGGCCGCCTGAAACCGCCCGGATCGCCGCGATGTGACATTCGGTCGCCGCCGCGGGCGGTCACTGGACGACGAGGTCGCGGCGGCGCATCGCGCTCACACCCGCCGTCGCGGTCGCCACGGCGACGAGCAGAAGCACCAGCAGCGGCAGCGGGCGCATGTCCGCGGCCGGCAGGGCGGGGACGTGGACGAACGGCGACAGGTCCAGCACCGCCTGGGGCAGGTCCAGCAGGGCGCCGAGCTGCCCGATGATCAACCACACGGCGAAGACACCCCATGCGACGCTCGACGCCCGGCGCGGCGCCACCCCGACGCACAGCACCGCCATCGCGCCGACCAGGAGCACGGCCGGCACGAACGCCAGCGCGGCGGGCAGCAGATTGCCGAGCGGACCGGTGATGTCGCCGATCGTCATTCCGTAGGAGACGGCCAACGCGACGCCCGTGACGACCTGCAGCACAATCACTCCCACCGTCACCACGGCGATGTGCGCGAGCATCCACGGCACCCGCCCGAGGGCCGTCGACAGCACCGGCTCGACCCGGCCGGACGTCTCCTCCCCGTGCATCCGCAGCACCGCCTGCACCGCGTATCCGCTGGCGAACAACGCCATCATCAGGAAGATCATCGCGAAGTACGCGTCGGTGATCGCCTCGGCCCCGCCGCCGAGCTGCTTCATCATGTCGGCGACGGCACCCTCCTCGTCGAGGAAGTTGTCCATCTCGTTCGCGACACTGCCGTAGGTGGCGGCGAGGACCGCAATGCCGAGCGCCCACCACATCAGCGTCGTGCGCTGCACCCGCCACGCGAAGCCCGCGGCGGTGGGCAGCCACGTCGCCGCCCGGTCCGGCCCCGGCCGCGGCTGCACCAACCCGGCTCCGTGATCCCGCCTGCCGGTCAGCACGTACGCGGTCCACGTCGTCGCGGCGGTGAATGCGGCGAACAGCAGCAGGATCCACCACGCGTCCACGTCGTACGGCCGGATCTGCTGCGCCCACCCGATCGGTGACAGCCACGACAGCCACATGCTCGTGACGCTGACCCCGCCCGGGTCGACGGTGCCCGCGCTGTCGCCGACGGCGCGGAGCAGGAACGCGACCCCCAGCGCCGCGCCTGCCAGCCCGTTCGCGGCCCGGGCGCCCTCGGCGACCTGCGCGGTCACGGCCGCGACGGCCGCGAACGCGACACCGGCCGCCCCGGTGGCCGCTCCGAGCGCCAGAGATCCGGACAGCGGCAGTCCGAAACCGAGAGAGACGACCGTGAGCAGCAACGCGAGCGCGACATTCGCCGCGGCGACAACGATCAGGGCGGCGGTGAGCAGGGCCCGCCGACCGACCACATTGGCCCCGACCAGTTCGGCGCGGCCGGTCTCCTCGTTCTGCCGGGTGTGCCGCACCACGGCCATGGTGCTCATCAGGCCCGCCGCCAGCGCCAGGAACAGCAGCGTCTGGGCCGCGACGACCGCTCCGAGGCTGTCGCCGGAGACCAGGCCGTTGGTGGCCAGCACCACCGGGGACACGGCGGAGCTGACGGCGATGAGGTGCAGGTCTTCCTGCGCCGGATAGAGCCCCTTCAGGCTCGACACCGAGATCGCGTAGACGATCGTGATCGCGGCCAGCCACACCGGCAGCTGCACGCGGTCGCGGCGCACCGCCAGGCGTACCAGCCGGCCGGTGCCGACGAAGGCGGCACTCATGCGCCGGCTCCCTCGCCGGCGGCCGGCCGGCCGTGCGCGAGCCGCTCGCCGGGCAGGTGGATGTGCTCGCCCGGCAGTTCGTCGCCGTAGTGCCGCAGGAACAGCTCCTCCAGGGTGGGCGGGGTACTGGTGAGCGACGTGATGCCGAAGCCGAGCAGCTCGCGCAGCACCGGGTCCATGTACGCCGTGTCCACCTCGCACCGCACCCGCAATCCGTCCACCTGCAGGTCGTGCACCCCGGGCATCGTGTCCAGCCCGGCCACCGGGCGCACGGTGTCGGCCACCACCGAGGTGCGGGTCAGGTGCCGCAGTTCGGTCAGCGTGCCGGATTCGACCGTGCGGCCCTGCCGGATGATGGTGACCCGGTCGCACAGCGCCTCGACCTCCGCGAGGACGTGGCTCGACAGCAGCACCGAACACCCGTCGGCGACGGCCTCGCGGACGCAGTCCCGGAAGACCTCGTCCTTGAGCGGGTCCAGGCCCGAGGTGGGCTCGTCGAACAGGAACAACTCCACGTCCGAGGCGAGCGCGGCGACGATCGCGACCTTCTGCCGGTTGCCCTTCGAGTACGTGCGGGCCTTCTTGGTGGGGTCGAGCTCGAAGCGTTCGAGCAGTTCGGCACGGCGGCGTTCGTCGATGCCGCCGCGCAGGCCGGCGAGCAGATCGATCGCCTCGCCACCGGTGAGATTGGGCCACAGATTGACTTCGCCGGGCACGTAGGCGAGCCGCCGGTGCAGGTCCACCGCGTTGCGCCACGGGTCGCCGCCGAGCAGTTCGGCCCGGCCGGAATCCGCGCGCAGCAGCCCGAGCAGGACGCGGATGGTGGTGGATTTCCCGGAGCCGTTCGGGCCGAGGAACCCGTGTACCTCGCCCCGGCGGACCTCGAGGTCGAGGCCGTCGAGAGCGCGGGTGGTTCCGAACGACTTGACGAGCTGTTCCACGGAGATCGCCGCCGACATGCTGCCGAGGCTACGCCCCTACCGGCGTCGGTGTGGCGACGAATCGCGGAGAGGGCGGGGTCGGGTGAACCTTCGCAAATCGGTCGCCTAGGCTTCGCCGGGATCACTGGTTTCGAGGAACGGCACCGGTCGGTGCGCTGGAAAGGTGGGGGGACGTGGCCGGACGGCTCGGTCGGGGAATCCGCAATGCGGTGGCGGGCGCGGTGGCGGCGTGCGCCGCGGTCGCCGGTGCCGGAACCGCCGTGGCCACACCCGTCTACCCGGCGCCACCGGCCGACCCGTTCTACCGCGCGGCCGCCGACATCGCCGTCGCCCCCGCCGGCGATGCGCTCGAGGTGCGGCGCGTGCCCGCGCCGCCGGGCATCGTCGACGTCGAGGCGTGGCAGGTGCGTTTCCGGTCGACGGATTCGGCCGGTCACCCGATCCCCGCGGTGACGACGGTCCTCGCCCCCGTCGGCAAGGCCCCGGACGGCCCGCTGCTGTCGTTCCAGCACGTCATCAACGCCCTCGGCACGCACTGCGCACCGTCGCAGACGCTGTGGGCGAGCGACCCGAACCTCGCCGTCCGGGAAGCCCCCGCCCTCAACCTCGTGCTCCGGCGGGGCTGGACGGTCGCGATCCCGGACCATCTCGGGCCGAACAGCGCCTACGGCGCGGCGCGCCTCGGCGGGCAGATCACCCTCGACGGCATCCGCGCCGTGCAGCGGGTCCCCGAACTGCAGCTCGCCCACAGCCCTGTCGCGCTGGCCGGCTACTCCGGCGGTGGGATGGCCACCGGGTGGGCCGCGGCGCTGGCCCCGACCTACGCCCCCGAGCTGAACCTGGTAGGTGCGGCGATGGGCGGCGTGCCGATGAACATCCGCAAGATGGCCGAGGCTCTCGGCGAGAACCCGCACCCCGCCTTCGGTCTCGCGTTCGCCGCCGCGCTGGGTCTGGAACGTGAGTATCCCGAACGGATGCGGATCAGCGCCGACCTGACCCCGGCGGGCGTGGAGATGCGTGACGCGCTGGCCAATGCCTGCACCAACGACATCCTCGCGCGCGGCGCCGGGGGCAGCCTGCGGCAGGTGAGCACCAACGCCCGCCTGGCCGACGACGCCGACGCGGTCGCCGTCGCGGAGGAGAACAGCCTCGAGCTGTATCCGGGCGTGCCGACCGTGCCGGTGTTCGAATGGCACAGCCCCACCGACGCACTCATCCCGGTGGGCGCCATCGACGCCACGCTCGACCGCTACTGCGCCGCGGGTGCGCCGGTACGCCGTGTCGAGACACCGAGCCCCGACCACATGTCGGCGGCGGTGCTCGGCCTGCCGGACGCGTTCGAGTTCCTCGGCGAGCGGTTCGACGGGGTGGCCGTCACCGGGACCTGCTGAACTACGCACCGGGCTTCCCACCCCCGCCCGACGCAACGGTCGGGGCCACCCCCGCGGGCGGGTCAGGCGTCGAAGCGCCGGCGGGATTCTTCGATGTCGCGGAGGTATCGCTGCGTCCAGTCGCACATTCCGTCGACCGTCGCACGGAGCGCCCTACCCGGCTCGGTGAGGCAGTACTCGACCCGCGGCGGCACCGTGGGATACACCGTCCGCTCGACCAGGCCGTTGCGCTCCATCATGCGCAGGTTCTGGGTGAGCATCTTGTGGCTGATGCCGTCGATGCCCTTGCGCAACTCGCTGAAGCGCAGGGTGCCGTCACCGATCGTTTCGATGATCAACAGCGCCCACTTGTTGGCGACGTCGGAGAAGATCTCCCGCGCCAGCGAGTCTGCTCGCGTCAAGTCCGCATCTTCTGGCAGGCCGCTGAGCTGCTTGGTCACCATCGAGTTCCCCAGTCACTGAAAAGTGCGTTCTTCCACGTCAGGGAACACTCTCCTACGGTTACCGAGTAACCACAAGTGACCGAGAGAAAGTGGGCAGCATGTCCATCACCCTGGTGAACCCGAACGAACTGCCGAAGATCGACGCCTACCGCCAGGTATCCGTCGCCACCGGCTCGAAGCTGGTCTTCGTCGCCGGGCAGGTCGCCTGGGACGCCGACGGCAACACGATCGGCGCAGGCGACCTCGCCACCCAGGTCGAGCAGAGCTACCTCAACGTCGGAGCCGCCCTGGCCGCGGTCGGTGCCACCTTCGCCGACGTGACGAAGCTGACCGTCTACGTCGTCGACTGGACTCCGGACAAGATGAGTGGGTTCGTCGACGGCGTCGCCCGGGCAGCCGCGAAGCTGGGCGTCACCCCCGTAGCGCCGGGCACGCTGATCGGTGTCGCAGCACTGTCCTCTCCCGAGCACCTGGTCGAGGTCGAAGCCACCGCAGTCCTCGACTGAACCGAGTCACCGCATCCCATGCCGCGTGCTCCCGGCGGGGTTGCCACACCTGGCACCCCTGCCCGTCACTGCCTACATCGTCCAGGAGGCCTCGCCCGTCGTCACCGTTCCCAGCACCCCGCCGATCTTCGGCAGCAGCTGACCACTCGCCCCGACCCGCGGCCTGCACCGATCACCGGTGCAGGCCGCGGACTCGTCCGGCCGGGCACCGCACGCTGCGTCCACGCCCGCCCGCGCTGCCCGTGCGCCGGCACGCCCGGAAGGGACCGGTCAGATGAGCCCGCGCTTGCTGGCGGCGTACACGGCCTCGGCGCGACGGCTCACCCCGAGCTTGCGCATGATGTTGCTCACGTGGAACTTCACGGTGGTGCCCGAAATGAAAAGGCGCTCACCGATCTTCGAGTTCGACAGGCCCGCGGCCAGCAGACGCAGCACCTCGAGCTCGCGATCGGTGAGCTGTTCCTGCGGCGTGGTCTGCCCGTTGAGGGACCGCACCACCGCCGCGGCACTGCGCGAGTCGAAGGCGCTCTCGCCGCGCGACACCGCGCGGATGGCGCGCACGAGTTCGGTGGTGTCGACGTCCTTGACGACGTAGCCGCGCGCCCCGGCGTGCACGGCCCGCACGACCAGCTGCTCATCGAGGAACGTGGTGAGCACCAGCAACCCGAGGCCGGGGCGGGCCGCCGACAGCTGCCCGCACAACGCCAGCCCCTCGTAGTCGGAGCCGGCCGAGAGCTTCAGGTCCATCAGCACGATGTCGGGCCGGACCCGGTCCACCAGCGCGACCGCCTCGGCCTCGTGCGACGCCTCGCCCACCACCGCCAGGTCCGGCTCCCGTTCGAGAATCGAGCGCAGCCCCTGGCGCAGGATCGCGTGGTCGTCGACGAGAACGATGCGGACCGTGCGGTTCACCGTCCCGGGAGGGGTTGCCACGTTCATCGCTGTGCTCCTGTCCGCGCCGCGTGTGCCGACGCCGCACTGTTCCCGTTGTTTCCGGTCGCCTCGTCGGCGCCCCGCTCCGCATCGACGGCCGGTTCGGGCACCGGGATGCGCACCGCCACCCGTACCCCGCCGAGGCGGGCGCGGCGCACCTCGAGAGTGCCGCCGAGCTCGTGCGCGCGGGCCTGCATGTTGGCCAGACCGCGATGCCGGCCGTCCCAGTCGTTGTCCGCGGCCAGGCGCAGCATCAGCCGCATCCGGGCCGGGTCCCCGTTGCCGTCGTCGGCGACCGCCAACAGCACCGAGTCGGGCCGGTAGGTCAGCCGCAGCACCACGCGCCGGGCGTTGGCGTGCACCGCGGCGTTGAACAGCGCCTCCCCCGCAATGCGCAGCAGCGAGTGTTCGGCCTCGCCCGGCAGTTCGACCGGCGTGCCGCCCACCCGGACCGTGATGTCGAGTTCGCCCGGCGTGTGCGCGACGCAGAGCTGCTCGAGCATCTCGGGCAGCGACGTGCGATCCGAGTCGGACGGGTGGTTGAGCGCGTAGATCGCCGACCGCAGCTGCTCGACCGCGCGGCGCGTGAGCTCCTTCGCCAGGTCGAGGCGCTCGCCGCGCTCGGTATCGGGAATGTCGCTGCGGCACACCTCGATCTGCATGCCGGCGGACAGCACGGCCTGGGTGACGCTGTCGTGCAACTCCCGCGCGATGCGGTGGCGTTCCTCGTCGAGCGCCTGGTGCCGGTGGGCGGCGCCCAGCTGCCGTTGGGTCAGCTCCAACTGCCGGAGCGTGGCCTCGAGTTCGGCGTTACGGGCCTGCAGGTCCGCCGCCGCCCGGTTCGCCTCCTGGTAGGCCTGCTCCGCGCGCTCGAGCAACAACTGGCCACGCTGATAGAGCGCGGAATTCTGCAGCGCCACCGCGGTCTGGCTGGCGAGGATCGACAGCACGGCGTGATCGGTGCCGTCGAGCGTGCGGTGCTCCGGGGTCCACGCGGCGATCGCGCCGGCCACTCCGCCGCCGAGGACGATGGGCACGAACGCGTGATGGGTGTCGACGGCCGCGTCCCGGCCGATCGACCCCGACCGGATGTCCTCGAGGCAGCGCACGACGTCGTCCGGCAGGGGCGGACCTTCGACGTTGTCGACGAGGAACGGGGTGGCGTCGGGGCCGAGGACCAGGCGGCGCGGCCCCGCGTCGGGCAGGGTGCCGTCGGTGAGGGCGAAGACCACCCATCGGGCGCTCAGGTGGGCGCGTGCCGCCTCCGCCACGGCGCAGATCAGGGTCTCGGGGCCCTCGACGGTGCGCACCAGGGCACGCGAGATCAGCTCGAGCGCATGCACGACCCGCTCGAGGCGTTCGGCAGCCCCGCGGTACTGGGGATAGAACGTGGGCTTGCCGGAGCGCAGGCCGGTCAGCCGGGACAGGTCGGGCGCGGTCACCGGGCACCGCCCGCCCCGGTCACAGCGCCGCCCGGAACAGCGCCACCATCTGCTCGTGGGTGGCCTCGCGCGGGTTGGTGGACATGCACGCGTCGCGCAGCGCGCCGGCGGCCAGGCGTTCGAGGTCGGTCGCCTGCACCCCGAGTTCCCGCAGCCCCCGCGGCACCCCGACCTCCCGGGCGAGCCGTTCGACCCGGTCCGCGACGGCGAGTGCCGCTTCGACGGCCGGGCCGCGGTGCTCCTCGAGTCCGAGAGCGGCGGCGATCGCGACGAACGGCTCGGGATCGGACGCGGCGTTGAACCGGATGACGTGCGGGAGCAGCACCCCGTTGATGACGCCGTGCGGCAGGTCGAGCAGGCCCCCGACCTGGTGGCTCATCGCGTGCGCGGCGCCGAGGATCGCGTTGGTGAAGGCCAGGCCGGCCTCGAGGCTGGCCTGCGCCATGATCGACCGGGCCGCCATCTCCTGCGGGTCCTCGATCGTGCGTACCAGCGTGTCGGTGACGAGCCCGACGGCACGCAGGGCGTGGTGGTCGGTGAGCGGGTTGTGGGCGCGGGAGACGAAGGCCTCCACGCCGTGGGTCAGGGCGTCCAGCCCGGTGGCGGCGTTCAGGTCGTCCGGCATGGTCGTGAGCAGCCGCGGGTCGATCACGGTCAGGTCCGGGACCAGCGAACGACCGATGATGGTGATCTTGGTGCCGCGGACGGTGTCGGTGACGACGCAGAACTGGGAGACATCGGCGCCCGTGCCCGAGGTCGACGGCACCACCACCATCGGCGGGATCGGGGCCGCCGCCCGGTCCACGCCCTCGTAGTCGAGGATGCTGCCGCCGTTGGCGGCGAGCACCGCGATGCCCTTGGCGGCGTCGATCACCGAGCCGCCGCCGAGCGCGACGAGCACGTCGCAACCGTGGGCCCGGTACGTCTCGTGCCCGGCCGTGACCTCGTGGTCCTTGGGATTGGGGGTGAGGTCACCCCACACGATCGGGGTGAGTCCCTGCTCGACGAGGTGGCCGCGAAGCTCGTCGGCCCAGCCGGCCTCGATCAGGCCCGGGTCGGTGACCAGCAGGGGCCGGACCGCGCCGAGCCGCACCGCCGCGTGCGCCGCCTCGACCAGTGAACCGATCCCGAACACGATCTCCGGGGCGTGGAACTTGGCCAGCGTCGTCGCGGTGTGCTCCGATGCGACGGCCACTACGCACTCCTGACGATCCCGATTGCTGTGATCCAGCTTACGTGGCTTCGAGCCTAGCCCCTCCACGACGGGGCGGCACCGGGCCGAACGGCAGGTGCGGTACCTGCCCGATCGGGTAGGTACGCCCGAGTGTGCCCGGGAGCCTCCGGACGCCGGCCGCGGGGTGAATACGAAGTGAATGCCACCACCGCGTACCACGCCGGAACGGGACATATAGGATGCACGTCGCAGGGGTGGACCGGATACGCAGGAAACGGGCTGCGCACCGGCGGAAACAACCCTGGGAGAGCATCATCGACGGCCGATGGATCGTGTGGTGGCACGAGGTGGACGGCGTCACATGGCACGTCCACGACACCGAGACCGCGGCGCTCGACTCGGCGTACCGGGCGCTCCACTCCGATCGGCGGGTCGGGGATCCGATCATCGAACGCCCCAACCGCACCCTGGTGCTGGGCAGTGAATTCGCCGCGTACGTCAGGGCGCGGGAGGACGCGGAGGGCCGCCTGGCGATCCGCGGCACCCACCGGGTCGAGATCCGGTACCCGCTCGGCGTGGACCGGTGGATCTCGCAGGGGTGGACGTCGGAGCGGCTCGCACGGGCGAACTACGACGAGGCCCTCGAGCACTTCCGCCCCGACCGGGTCCGGCTCACGAAGCGCGACCACTGATCCCCCGCCGGCCTACCTGGCGAACTCCACGATCGGCGCGCGGCGCACGCCGGAGATCGAGGCGTGCACGACGGACATCGGCAGGAACGCAAGGACGATCAGCAACATGACGACCTCGTACGCCACGCTGCTGCGCGGATCCGGATTGCCCTTCAACCGGCCGCGGAGCGCGGTCCATGCGATTCCATGGGCGTTGCCGACCATGATCGCCCGCACCGCCCCGAGTATCCCCTCGGCGGCGGACTTCCCGTAGACATCCACGAGACGGTGCCACGACTCGGGCGTGGGGTTGCCCCGGGTGTCGGCATAGTGCTGGGCGAACAGGACCGCGGCGACCTCGGAGTCGGGAACGTCGTCGAGGACCCCCGACAGGATGTTCCGGATCTCGGCGCTGCTCATTCCGGCCTCGAGGGCCATCTTCGTGTGGGCGTAGGAGCAGGCGCCGCAGCCGTTCACCTCGGTCACCGCCAGCATGATCCGTTCGACGAACTCGGGGCTCAGCTCGGCGCGCTTCCTGGCACCGATCAGGTGCTTCATCGATCGAACGCCCCGGTAGAAGATCCAGTAGGCCTCACGGATCGAATAGTGCTTCTTCGCGAACTGCATCGTCGTCTTCCTCAACTGTGCCCGGGATTCCGATGTGCCGGAGCACTCTCCCGTAAGCCGGCCGGTCCGCCGGCGGTGGCGTGGGCGGACGGCGCACACACACCCCGGGGGGTATTTACCGGTCCATGGTAACCATCGGCCGTTCCCCCGCCGGAGCGGGGCCGGAGGCGGCCGGCACGGGGCGCGCACTCAACGCAGTGCGTGCCCGAGCTCCGCCGCGCGGGAGAGCAACTGGGCGGCGTCCCGGGCGACGACGACGCGATCGCATTCCGGCGCGTACTCGGGCATCGCGCACGTTGCCTGGGCCCAGTAGCGCTGCGGTTCCGGGGTGACCCAGGCGAGCCGGTGCACGCGACGGCGCAGGTCCGCGAGACGGTCGGCGCGGGAGGGCAGGCCGTTGCAGCGGCCGTCGCCGACGACGAGCACGCTGGTGCGCGAGTCGACGATCCCGGCGTGCTCGGTGAGCAGCTCGTCGAGGACCCGGCCGTAGTCGCTGCTCGCCTCGAGGTCGAGGCCGGGGTGCGCCAGGACCGCGGCGAGGGCGCCGTCACCGGTGCTCGCCAGCAGCTCCCGCGTCACGTCGACGGGCCGGTCGACGAAGGCCAGGACCCGGCAGCGGTGGGCCCGGCCGTGCATGGCCTGGGCCAGGCGCAGCGTGAACGCGGTGATCGGGCGCACCGACAGGGACACGTCGGCCAGGATCAGCAGCCGGACCCGGTCCGGACGCGGGGCGCGGACGATCAGGTGGAACGGTACGCCGTCGGTGCGCATCCCGGCGCGGGCCGTGCGGCGCATGTCGAGGCGGCCGCGGCTGAACTCGCGCGGCACCGGCCGGGCCGGTCCGCGCATCCGCCGCAGCACCTCGTGGCACGCCAGCTCGATCTCGGCTCGGGACGCGACGTCACCGGCGGTGTCGGGGGCGTCGGGTTCGCCGTCCGGCAGCGGGCCGCCGAGTCCGGCCTGGGACAGTGCCGCGACGAACGCCTCGACGGCCTCGACGAGCCGGTTCAGCTGCGCCGCGGTGAGCGGTTCGTCGGCCTCGTCGTCGCCGTAGGCACGACGCGGATCGTAGGCGTCGAGCCACGCGAGGATGGATTCCGGATCGTCCCAGGACAGCGAGCCGACCACGGCGGCCCCGGGATTCGCGGCCAGCTCGCCGACGGCGGCGGCGCCGGCCCGATCCACGTCGACGGTGTAGGTGACCCCGCGCCGCCCCGAGTCGGCTCCGGTGTCCACGGACAGGGCGGCGTCCGACGACGTCATGGAGACATCGTCGTCGTCCTTGTGCGGATTGAAACCCTTGTCCGCCTCGGGGGTGTCGAAGTGGTCGCCGACCTCCGCGGCACGATCGTTGTATTCGGCGTAGCGGGCGATCTCCGGATCGTCGTCGAGTTCGAGCGCGGTGGGCAGGGCCTCGGCGAACTGCGCCCGGGGCGTGGACTTCTCGCCCGCGGCCCCGGCCGCATCCGTCGCCGCGAACAGCGCGTCGAAGGCCCGGTCGAAGCCGGGCTGCTCGTGCGGGTACTTCGCGCACACCGCACGCAGGCAGGCCCGCAGGACGTCGCGGTCGCGGGCCCCGACCAGGCCGAGCACGCGGCGCACCTCGATGGTCTCGGCGGGCGAGGCCGACACCCCGTGCCGGCGCAGCAGGCGCCCGAACACGGCGGCGACCACGTCGAGGGGATACGAGGTGCGCATCGTCGCCAGCGGCGTCACGGGCATCGCGTCACCGCCGCGCGCCGATGCCGACGCCGCCGCGGCCGCCGCCACCGCCGCGCCCCCGGAACACCGCGGTGGTCGTGTTGGCCGGCCGGGACGCGACGGTGGCCCGCTCGGGCCGCTCCCCCGCCGGTTCGGCCGGGGCCGGGACGGCCTCGGCCGGACTCCCGTCGAGACGTGCGCGGACCAGGTCGGCGTCGCCGGTGTACTTGAGGAGCGTCGCGAGCAGGATGTCGCGGATCTGCCGGAGGGAGGTGTGGTCGCCGCCGCCTCGCCGCAGGACGGTCGCGGCGCGCGCGGCGTCGATCACCTCCGAGATGGACGGGCTCTTGCGCAACGGCAGGTCCCGGAGGGTGCGGGCCAGGTCCACCACCTCGGCGGCAGTCACCGTGTCGACCTCGGGGGCCCGGGCGGTGACGATCTCGCGCTCACGTTCGGGGGTGGGATAACCGACGTGGTAGTGCAGGCAGCGGCGCTTGAGGGCGGGCGAGAGTTCGCGGGTGTCGTTGGAGGTCAGGATCACCCACGGCGAGGACCGGGCCGTGAAGGTGCCCACCTCGGGAATGGTGACCTGCCCCTCGGCGAGGACCTCGAGCAACAGCGCCTCCATGGACTCCTCGGTGCGGTCCACCTCGTCGACGAGGAGCACCACCGGTTCCGGGGAGAGGATCGCCTCGAGCAGGGGGCGCACGGCGAGGAACTTCTCGGAGTACAGGCCGAAGTCCTGCGCGGCGAGGAACCGGGACGCCTCGGCGACGTCGGGGTACGCGGCGAGCTGCTCGCCGATGCGGTCGCGCAGCATCTGCACGTGCAGCAGCTGCTTGGCGTAGTCCCACTCGTACAGCGCGCGGCTGTCGTCGAGGCCCTCGTAGCACTGCAACCGCACCAGCCTGCGCCCGCCGGCGGCGGCGAGCGCCTTGGCCAGCTCGGTCTTGCCGACGCCGGCCGGGCCCTCGAGCAGCAGGGGCCGCTGGAGCGCGGTGGCGAGGTGGACGACGACCGCGAACTCGTCGTCGGCGATGTAGTCGTGGCGGCGCAGCGCGTCGGCGAGTTCCGGTCCGCTGGCGAAGCTGGTCATCGGTGCTCCTGTGTCGTCGGCACTCGGGGGAGGTGGGTGTGCCCGGGGCGGGTCGCCCCGCCCCGGGCACGGGATCGGTCGAGCAGGTGGGTCAGTAGGACCGGTTGATGCAGTGGTCGACGACCGGGATCATCGACTCGACCGTCACCTCACGCGGGTTGCCCGGGGTGCACCAGTCGCCCTGGATGTGCTCGGAGATGGCCCGCACGGTCTTCTCGTCGCCCTTGATGACGTCGCCGCGGCCGGCGTACTTGCCGGTGTTCATGCGGTTCTTCTCGTACGAGTCGACGCGCACCTGACCGAAGTTGTCGGGGATCCCGACGTCCTTGGCGAGCCGGATGGCGGCCTCGACCGCGGCGTCCGCGGCCTGGACGGTGGTCATGTTGCGGGTGTCGACGCCCATCGCGGTGGCGATGCGGGCGTAGTGCTCGTAGCGCGAGGGCAGGTTGTACTCCCACACGCGCGGCAGGGCGATGGCGTTGTTGAGGCCGTGGTGGCTGTCGAAGAAGGCGGACACGGCGTGCGAGATGGAGTGCACGATGCCCAGGCCGCCCGAGTTGAAGGCCTGCGCGGCGATGTACTGGGCGTTCATCATGCCCTCGCGCGCCTTGAGGTTGCGCGGCTCGAAGGTGGCCTCGCGCAGGTGCTTGGCGACGAGTTCGATCGAGTACAGGGCGTTGCCGAGCGACGGCGCGAAGTCCAGCCGCGAGACGAACGGCTCGGAGCCGTGGGCGAGGACGTCGAAGCCGCAGTAGGCGGTGAAGTGCTGCGGGCAGGTGTAGTACAGCAGCGGGTCGTCGATGGCGAGGGTGACGATCGTGGCCTCGTCGAAGCCGACCCACTTGTGCGGGTGCTCCATGTCCGAGGTGTCGGTGATGACGTACGCCCAGGAGGTCTCCGAGCCGGTGCCGGCCGTGGTGGAGACGGCGATGTGCGGCGGGTTCTCCTTGTTGGTGGACTTGGCGAAGCCCTCGAACTCGTTGATGTTGCGGCCGTCGTGGGCGATGACCACGCGGGCGCCCTTCGCGGCGTCGTGGCTCGAGCCGCCGCCGACGGAGATGATGGAGTCGCACTTCTCCTGCTGGTAGAGGGCGGCGGCCTCCATGACGTTGTAGTCCTTGGGGTTGGACTCGACCTTGTCGTACAGGACGACCTCGACACCCTGGTACTCGATCTTGCCGATGAGCTCCTCGATGATGCCCGAGCCGCGCAGGCCGGTCGTCATCAGCAGGGTGCGCTTGAAGCCCAGGTTCTTCGCCTCGACACCGATGATGTCGTGGGCGCCGACACCCATCAGCGCCCGGGGGAAGGGGTGGAACTCCTTGATGGGAAAGTCCCAGATCTGGTTGAGTTCGATGGCCATCGCGTTTCTCCTGGTGTGTCGGCCGGAAGTGGTGGTTCGAAGGGGGCGGCCGGTGTGACCGGCGTCTCTTCCCTTCCCCACTCTCGGGCCCGATCACGCTCCCGGAAAGGGGTTCGAGCCCGAACCGTCCGGTCGCGGGACCGAAGCCGTCCGGTCGAGCGCGCGGGCCTACCCGATCGGGCAGGTGCGGTTCCCGCTGATCGGGAGCCGACCGGACCCCGGCGCACCCCGTCCCGGTAGCGTCGTCTTGCTGATACCCTGAAACTAGAACGCGTTCTAGATTGCTTCGCCCGCTCCACGGAAGGACCGACCTGGCCATGACGACAGTCGAGGTGCCGCACGGCTCGCGATCCGCGATCCTGACCGTCTCCGCAGTCATCGAGGAGACGCCGGACTCGCGCTCGATCGTCTTCGACGTGCCGGCCGAGTTCCAGGACAAGTTCGCGTACAAGCCCGGACAGTTCCTGACCCTGCGCATCCCGAGCGAGCAGACCGGCTCCGTGGCCCGCTGTTACTCGCTGGCCAGCTCCCCGTACACCGACGACGCCCCCAAGGTCACGGTCAAGCGGACCGTCGACGGTTACGGGTCCAACTGGCTGTGCGACCGGATCTCCGCCGGCGACCGACTCGAGGTCCTGCCGCCGTCGGGAGTGTTCACCCCGAAGTCCCTCGACCACGACTTCCTGCTGTTCGGCGCCGGCAGCGGGATCACTCCCGTCATCTCGATCCTCAAGTCGGCACTGACCCAGGGCTCGGGCACGGTCGTGCTGGTCTACGCCAACCGCGACGAGGCGTCGATCATCTTCGCGGACGAGCTGCGGGCGCTGGCGGAGAAGTACCCCACCCGGCTCACCGTCGTGCACTGGCTCGAGTCCGTGCAGGGCCTGCCGTCCGCCGACCAGCTCGCCACCCTGGTGACCCCGTACACGAGCCACGAGGCGTTCATGTGCGGACCCGGTCCGTTCATGGACGCCGTGCACCGGGCGCTGCAGGCCGCAGGCATGCCGCGCTCCCAGGTGCACGCGGAGGTGTTCAACTCCCTCGCGGGAGACCCGTTCGCCGACCACACCCCCGTCGAGGTGAGCGACGAGGAGGCGGCCGACGCCGCGACCGTGGAGGTCGAGCTCGACGGCGAGACCCACACGATCCCGTGGCCGCGCTCCCAGACCCTGGTCGACATCATGCTCGCCAAGGGCATCGACGTGCCCTACTCCTGCCAGGAGGGCGAGTGCGGCTCGTGCGCCTGCACCGTCCTCGAGGGCAAGGTCGAGATGGACAACTGCGAGATCCTCGACCCCGAGGACATCGAGGCCGGCTACGTGCTCGGCTGCCAGGCCCACCCGGTGACGGACACGGTCAAGATCGTCTTCTGAGACGGCGCAGGGGCCCTCCGTCCGGCTCGTCCGGACGGAGGGCCCCTGCGTGTACGCGCCGGCAATCCCCGCCTCAGCGGACGAGAACCGGTACCTCCGCGAGTTGTGCGACCGGCTGCCGCGGGCCGCGCAGCGCCACGCCCGCCCCGGCCCCGAGGGCGAGCACGATCACGGCACAGCCGTAGCCCAGCGTCGTCGCGGTCAGCCCGAACGCGCCCGTCGCCAGGCCCGCGAGCACCGCGGGCACGGAGAACGCGAGGTAGCAGACGACGAACGTGGTGGCGAACAGGCGCCCGCGCTCGTGCGGCGCCGCCAGGGCGCCGATGACGTTCATCGCGCCCAGGAACGCCGCCCCCCAGCCGAAGCCCGCGACGGCGGTACCGGCGAAGTACGCGACGGCCCAGCCACCGAGCACGGCGGTCACGACGACGCCGACGCCGGTGGCGAGGATCGCGGTCCCCGCGACGACGACGCGCCGCGGGTCGGAGCCGCGCAGCACCGTCGCGGCAACCGAACCGGAGGCGAAGAGCGTGAAGATCGCCAGCCCCGCGACGAGGCGGTTGCCGATACCGAAGACCGTGGCCACGATCGACGGGCCGAGGGACATGTAGAGGCCGCCGAGCGACCACGCCGACAGCAGACCGGGCAGGATCACCAGGTAAGGGCCCCGCACGTCCGCCGGCACCGACGCGCTCGGCAGCAGGCTGCGCAGCGCGGCCCGGCGGGACGCGAAGCCCGGCGCGGGTGCCCGGTCGGGGACGAAGACGAGCACGAGGGCCAGCGCCAGCGCGATCACGACGACGAGGGCATAGACGAGGACGGTGGGAAGGGGCGCGAACTGCACGAGCAGGCCCGCCCCCGCGGCGCCGAGGGCGAGCCCGAGCGACGGCGCCACGCTGTTGACGAAGGATCCGAGGCGCGGGTTCGGTTGCAGATCGATCACGGCGGCGCTGACGGCGCCGGTCGCCGCGCCGACCGCGAGACCCTGCAGCACGCGGGCCAGCACGAGCCAGCCCACGTCGTCGGCGAGGACGAACACGCCCATGCTCACCACGAGCAGCAGCAGCGCCCCGATCAGGACCGGCCGGCGGCCGACGTGATCGGAGATCGAGCCGATCGTCAGCAGCGTGGCGAGCAGGGCAAGCGCGTAGACGGCGAAGACGGCGGTCAGCATTCCCGCGGAGAAACCCCACTGCTGCTGGTACAGCGGATAGAGCGGGGAGGGGGCGGACGAGGACGCGGTGAGTAGAAAGCTGGCCGTGCCCACCGCCGCGAAACCGCAACGGCGTGGCAGGGTGCGGCCCGGCGTCGGCTCCGGCATCGGACCTCCTGAGAACTCGTGCGGGAAGGCCGACAGTTCGTTGGCCAAGGCAACGATCTAGTGGAACACCCGCGCCGCGGAGATCATTCCCCCCTCTGTCACCGATCCGCAAAAAACCCCTCCCAACTGCACCGGAGCGTTACCGCAGTGCAATCCCCCACACCATTGACCGACCGGTCGATCAGGTCTATACCGAAGTCAGGACACAATCCCCACTAGGAGGCTCGACATGTTCTCCGACAGCCGGCTACAGGACTACGTGGCCGTGATCCTGGGCGTCTTCACCGCCCTCTCCCCGCTGTGGGTCGCCAACGACAACACGACGATGTGGACCCTGATCGTCCTCGGCGTGCTGATCGCGCTGACCGGACTGGCGCAGATCGTCCGGCCCACCATGGCCGCGATCGACTACGCGATGGGCGTCTTCGGCGTGCTGCTGTTCCTCTCCCCCTGGGTCATGGGCTTCACCGAGTACAGCGGTGCATCCTGGACGGCCTGGGTGGTGGGCGTGCTCACCGTGGTCGTCGCGGTGGCGGCACTGCCCGTGATGAGTGCCCGGATGCACGGACACGGCGGACTGGCCACGCACCACTGATCACGGTGCGGAAGGCCGCGACAGCGGCCTTCCGCACGCGGAGGGCGGGAGCCGAGGCCCTCGCCCTCCGTCCACACCGCCCTCCGTCCCACAACCCGGCGCCTTCGCACCCTTGCCGGTGCACCCGGAAGTGAGCGCCATGAGCACCCCGGGCTCGACACCGCCGCGCCGTCGCGCGCGGCGGGACAACGCCGCGCGTGTCCACATCCTCGACGCCGCCGAGACCCTCTTCGCCGCCCACGGCTTCGACGCCACCTCGACGACCGCGATCGCCGCCGCCGCGGACGTGCCCAAGGGACTGATCTTCTACTACTTCCCGACCAAGGAGTCGATCCTCGAGACGCTCGTCGCCGAGCGGCTGCCGGCCGAACCGATCCAGGACGTCACCGGCCTCGTCTCCCCCGGCGACCCGGCGGCCAGCCTCGTCAACCTCGACGCCGCCCTCGACCTGCGCACCCACCACTCCTCGCTGCTCCGGGTGATCTGGCGTGAGGCGGAGACGCATCCGGGCCTGCGCACCCCGCTGCGCCGGCTGCGGACGTCCCTGCAGGAGGCCACCATGCGGGTGCTGCAGGCCAGCGTGCCCGGCCCGATACAGCCGGGCACCCTGCGCACCTGCGCGACGACGTGGGTGTCGGCGATGTTCTCCGCCGCCACGGTCGACCGGCTGTTCGGCCTCGACGGGCCTTCCCCCGACGAACTCGGCGGCATCGCGCGGCTCGTCGCCGCGGGCATGACCGGGATGGGCTGAGCAGGGCGGCGGATCAGCGCGTCTCGGCCCGGGGAGCCTCGTCGCCGGGCAGACCGGCGGTCGGGTCGCCGATGCCGTCGACGAGCTGCCGGCCCGCCGGGAAGCTGAGGGCGCCGGGGGGCAGCTCGCCCGGCCTCCCGCTGAGGAACACCTCGACCCGCCCGCTGCCCGCCCACGGCCGGCCGAGGGCGTCGATGCGGCGCAGGGTCTGGGCCGCCACCGCCTCGGCGCTGTCGAACAGGCGCACACCGGGCGGCAGGTGCGCGGCGATGGTGTCGGCCACCAGCGGGTAGTGGGTACAGCCGAGGACGACGCCACCCACGTCGGGCGGGGTCCGCTGCGCCGCAGCCGCGATCGCCGCGGCCGCGGCGGTCGTGTCGCCGCGGTCGATGGCATCGGCGAGCCCGTGGCAGGCCACCCCCACCACGTCGCGGTCCCCGGCGAACCGGGCGACCAGATCGGCCTGGTAGCGGCTGGCGGTGGTCGCGGCGGTGGCCCAGATCGCCACCGATTCGCACGCCGCGGCGGCCGGCTTGATCGCCGGCACCGTTCCGATCACCGGGATCTCGTCACCGAGCGTCTCGCGCACGTGCTCGAGCGCGGTCACGGACGCCGTGTTGCACGGCAGCACGACCACCTCGGCGCCCCGGGTCACGGCCCGCTCCGCGGTGCTCACGACCCGCTCGATCACCCAGTCCCCGGGCTTCGGTCCCCACGGGGCGCCGTCCGGGTCCATCGAGAGCATCAGATCCAGTTCGGGACGCAATCGGCGCAGCCATGCAGACGTCGGCAGGAGGCCGAGACCCGAGTCGATGAGCGCAACGATCACCACACGAATCTAGCGCTCGCCGTCCCGGCGGCTAGGACGTGGGCGCGAGGATCTCCGTGATCGGCGCGCCCTCGGCGATCTTGCCTCGCATTTTCATCACCGGCCCGGCCAGTCCCGCGCCGACCACACCGGTGAGACGACCGTCGCGCTCGTAGTAGGCGAGGAACTTGCGGCCGTCGTCACGCACCACGTGCACGGTGTCGTCGGCGCGGACCGCACCGAGGGCCTGGATCTTCACTTCGTACTGGTCGCTCCAGAAGTACGGCACCCGCGCGGCGTCGGCGACGGTGGACCCGAGCAGCGCGCCGGCGAGCACCTTCGCCTGCTCCCCCGCGTTCGTCCAGTGCTCGAGACGCGCGCACCGACCGTCCGAGACCTCCCAGGCCGCGACGTCCCCGACCGCCCACACGTGCGGGGCCGAGGTGCGGCCCACGCCGTCGCACACCACACCGTTGTCCACCCGCACCCCCGAACCGTCGAGCCAGTCGGTGACCGGCACCGAGCCGATCCCCACCACCACCAGGTCCACGTCGAGGTCGGTGCCGTCGCTCAGGACCGCGCCGGTGACCCGCCCGTCGCCGCGCAGGGCGCGCACCCCCACGCCGGCCCGCACGTCGACACCTTCGTCGGTGTGCAACCGGGCCACCAGCGCGCCGACCCGCTCGCCGAGCACCGACGCCAGCGGCGTCGGCTGCGGCTCGACCAGCACCACGTCCATGCCCCGCGCCCGCAGGCTCGCCGCGACCTCGCAGCCGATGAACCCGGCGCCGACGATCAGCGCCCGCCCGCCCGGGACGACCGCCGCGCGCAGGGCCCGGCTGTCGTCCACGGAGCGCAGCACGTGCACCCCGGCGAGCCCGGCCGTGCCGGGCAACCGCCTCGGCCGCAACCCGGTCGCGACGATCAACTCGTCGAACCCGACGCTCTGCCCGTCGGACAGCGCGACGGTGCGGGCCGCCGCGTCCAGCGCCTGCACCCGCACACCCAGGCGCAGCTCGATGCGCTGGTCGTCGAAGAACTCCCGCGGCCGCAGGGTGGTGTCGTCGGTCCCGCCACGGACGACGTCCTTCGACAGCGGGGGCCGGTCGTAGGGCAGATGCGGCTCGTCGCCGATCAGGACGAGCTCGCCGTCGAATCCACCGTGGCGCAGTTCCTCTGCGGCACGCACCCCCGCCAGCCCCGCCCCGACCACGACGATCCGCTGTGTTCCCGTCTCACCCACCCGCTCCACCCTCTCCGCCAGCAGTGACCCACGCCACCGTAATCCGTGCAACTGTTTTACCAAATACAGGGACCTCCGGACAGGGCGCCGTTCATGCGAGCCGCGTGCCCCGCACCCGGGGCGGCCTGGAGTTACTACAGTCGGAGGGGACAGACCTTCATCCGGCAGGCCGACGAGGAGCCCCCATGACCAGCGACAGCGGCGCAGGCGTCAGCCGCGTGCAGTTCGGCAACGGAATCGCGCCGGGACCGGTCGACACCCAGGGGCGCACCATCATCGCCGACGCGGTCGTGGCGAAGATCGCCGGAATCGCGACCCGCGAGATCAGCGGCGTCTACGACGTCGGCGCGGGCACCGCACGCGTGGTCGGGGCCCTGCGGGACCGCATTCCCGGCGCGCGGATCAACCACGGGCAGGGCGTCGCGGTGGAAGTCGGGGAGAAACAGGCCGCGATCGACATCGGCATCGTCGCCGAATACGGCGTGGCCCTGCACGAACTCGCCGTCGCGATCCGCCACAACGTGATCGCGGCCGTCGAACGGATGACCGGCCTCGAGGTCACCGAGGTCAATATCACCGTCTTCGACGTCGTGCTGTTCGACGAGACCACCGGTGTCGCCGACGACCTGAAACCCCGCGTCCAATGACCACCCCCGCCGAGCCCGCAGAACTCGCCGCGGCCGCCGCCCGGACCGTGCCCGGCGTCGCCGACCTCCACGGCGGAGCGTTCGGCGAGGTCGCGACCTATCTGCCGGGCCGGCGCGTCACCGGGATCCGCCTCGGCTCCGACACGTGCGCGGTGCACATCGTCGTCGAGTACCCGGCCGACCTGTACGCCGTGGCGGCCGCCGTCCGCGCCCGGCTCGAGCCGCTGCTGGGCGTCCCCGTGGATGTGACCATCGAAGACATACGGATCCCGTCACCCGACGGCGAGCACCCGACCAGTGAGGTGACCCAGTGAACCACACCCCTGTCAGCAACACCGCCGTCGGACTCCTCGCGGGACTGCTGCTGGCCCTCGCGGGCATCCTCGGGGGCTTCAGCGGCCTGCTGTTCGGCATCCTGCTCGGCGCCCTCGGCATGGCGATCGGCGCCCACCGGGACGGGCTTCTCGACCTGGGCGCTCTGCTGCGGAGCCGGGGCCGTGGCTGACCCCACGCCCACCGGCCCGAGGACCCTGCCGGCCCAGGCCGGCGCCGACGCGGTCGCCACCGAGACGGTCGACCCCGTCGGGCACCGCGGCCAACTGGTCATCAAGGACCGCGCCGTCGAACGGATCGCCGCGGCCGCCGCCCTCCAGGTGCCCGGTGTGGTTCGTCAACGCGGTGGCCTGAGCCTGTTCACCGGGCGGGACCTGCCCCGCGCCGACGTCACCACCGGCGGCGGCGCCGTCGCGATCAACCTGTACATCGCCGCGGAATGGCCCTACGACGCCGCGGCCCTGACCCGGCGTGTGCACGACGCGGTGGACCGGCAGCTCCACGAGCTGACCGGCCTGCCGGTGCACGAACTCAACGTGCTCGTCGCGGCCACGTCCGTCGCCGGGCCGGCCGAGCGCAGCGAGCCGGCGGTGCCGGTCGAGTACACCGAGGCCGACATCGTCGCCCGGACGGAGTACCGGGCCCCCGTACCGGTCGTTTCGCCGCTGCCGCCCCTGGCCCACCCGGCCGCGGCCCCGGCGGCCGCGCTCATCGCCGTGGGCGCTCTGGCGCTCGCGTTCGCCGCCGCCCGGGAACTGCTCATCGTCCGCGGCACCTACGCGGGCGCGCCGTGGCTGCGGAACTCCTTCGAGTGGTTCGGCCGGCTGCACTGGCAGAGCTGGATCGCACCCGTCGCTGCGGTCCTCGTGCTGCTGGGGGTCGTGCTCGTAGTGGTGGCGGTCAAGCCGCGGCGCCGCACCCACGTGCCCCTGCAGGTGTCCGGTCCGGTCCCGACGGTGTGGATGCGCCGGACCGACCTGGCCCGGATGTGCAGCGCGCACGCGTCCACACTGCCCAGTGTGTACGCGGCCCGCACCGTCGTCGATCGCCGTCGCGCGCTCGTCAGCGTCGTGGGCTCGGGTGAGGAGTCGACCGCCGATCTGGTCGCCGCGGTCCGGGGTGCGGTGGCGCCGAATCTGGCTCTGCTCGCGGAGCCGATCGCTCTCGTGGTGCAGGTGCACCGGCCGAGGACGGCGCGATGAAGCTGCGCACCGTCCTGGTCAACCGGATGCTCACGTTCGCCGTGGGCGCCGCGCTCCTCGGCGCCGGGGCCTTCGCACTGGCCTGGGTGTGGCAGGTGCGCTTCGCCCGGGAATGGCTGGCCCGCCTGGACCGGCCGCGCATCATCGACATCCCGGACCAGTCCTGGTGGGAGGGCGCGTTGTGGACCGCCGTCGCGGTGGGGGTGACGATCGGGATCGTGCTCCTGGCGGTCAACTTCTCCCGGCGCCGGACGTCGCGGGTGCAGCTCTACGACGAGGTCACCGAGGCCACCCTGGCCGTGGAGCTCGGACCGGTGGCCGACGGCGTCGCCGGTGAGCTCGCGGCCCTGCCCGGTGTGCGGGCCACGCGCAGCCGGGCCGTGGTGGAACGCCATCTGCCGACCCTGTCGGTCACGGTGTACGCGGACCCGAACATCGACGTCGCCGACTTCACCGCCCGCGCCGAGGAGACCGCCGAGCGGGCCGCCCGGGCGCTGGGCGGGGCCCGCGTGGCGACGCAGGTACTGCTGCACCTGGATCCGGCCCACCCCGAATCCGGCGGACAGGGGTAGGCCGCCGAGCGAACGTGGCATTTCGTCGGCGTACGGAGATGAACGATACATTCGCTCGTTCCCCGGCGACGGAAACGCCGAACGGCGCCCACCCCGAAGGGTGGACGCCGTTCGACGTCAGCGAGAACTAGCTCACTTGATGATCTTCGTGACGCGACCGGCGCCGACGGTGCGGCCACCCTCGCGGATCGCGAAGCGCAGGCCCTCGTCCATGGCGACCGGCTGGATCAGCTTGACGGACATCTCGGTGTTGTCGCCCGGCATGACCATCTCGGTGCCCTCGGGGAGGGTCACAACGCCCGTCACGTCCGTGGTACGGAAGTAGAACTGCGGACGGTAGTTGTTGAAGAACGGGGTGTGGCGGCCACCCTCCTCCTTGTTGAGGATGTAGGCCTGGCCCTCGAACTCCGTGTGCGGGGTGGTGGTGCCCGGCTTCACGACGACCTGGCCACGCTCGACGTCCTCGCGCTTGATGCCGCGGACCAGCAGACCGACGTTGTCGCCGGCCTGGCCCTGGTCGAGCAGCTTGCGGAACATCTCGATGCCCGTGACCGTGGTCTTGGTCGAGGTCGGCTTGATACCGACGATCTCGACTTCCTCGTTCACGTTGATGACACCGCGCTCGATGCGGCCGGTGACGACCGTGCCACGACCGGTGATGGTGAAGACGTCCTCGACGGGCATGAGGAACGGCTTCTCGGTCTCACGGACCGGGTCCGGGATCGACTCGTCGACGGCGCTCATGAGCTCGAGGATGCTCTCGGTCCACTTCGGGTCACCCTCGAGTGCCTTCAGGGCCGAAACCTTGACGACAGGAGCCTCCTCGTCGAAGTCCTGCGCAGCGAGGAGCTCACGGACCTCCATCTCGACGAGCTCGAGGATTTCCTCGTCGTCGACCATGTCGGACTTGTTGAGCGCGACGAGGATGTAGGGCACGCCGACCTGACGGGCGAGCAGCACGTGCTCACGCGTCTGCGGCATCGGGCCGTCGGTGGCGGCCACGACCAGGATCGCACCGTCCATCTGAGCCGCACCGGTGATCATGTTCTTGATGTAGTCGGCGTGACCCGGAGCGTCGACGTGCGCGTAGTGGCGCTTCTCGGTCTGGTACTCGACGTGGGAGATGTTGATCGTGATACCACGAGCCTTCTCCTCCGGAGCCTTGTCGATCTGGTCGAACGCGAAGCTCTGGTTCAGCTCGGGGTACTTGTCGGCCAGCACCTTGGTGATCGCCGCCGTCAGAGTGGTCTTGCCGTGGTCGACGTGACCGATGGTGCCGATGTTCACGTGCGGCTTGGTCCGCTCGAACTTCGCCTTCGCCACTTGAGGGTCCTCCTGGACTGTTGTTGCTTGCAGTATGCAGCAGTGCGGTTGTTACTTACTTGGTCGTGCAGCCGACCGGGTCGGAACCGAGGTTACTCGCCGGTCGCCTTGGCGATGATTTCCTTCGAGACGTTCGCGGGAACCTCAGCGTAGGAATCGAACACCATGGAGAAGTTCGCGCGACCCTGGGTCTTCGACCGCAGGTCACCGATGTAACCGAACATCTCCGAGAGCGGAACCAGCGCCTTCACGACACGGGCACCACTGCGTTCCTCCATGGCCTGAATCTGGCCACGGCGGGAGTTGAGGTCGCCGATCACTTCACCCATGTAGTCCTCGGGGGTGGTGACCTCGACAGCCATGAGCGGCTCGAGGATGACCGGCGCAGCCTTGCGCGCGGCCTCCTTCAGGGCCTGCGAACCGGCGATCTTGAACGCCATTTCCGACGAGTCGACGTCGTGGTACGCGCCGTCGAGCAGGGTGACCTTGACGTTCACCAGCGGGTACCCGGCGAGCACGCCGTACTGCATCGCGTCCTGCGCACCGGCGTCGACCGAGGGGATGTACTCGCGGGGCACGCGGCCGCCGGTGACCTTGTTCTCGAACTCGTAGGTCGCGCCGTCCTCGCCCACGAAGGGCTCGAGGGCGATGATGACCTTCGCGAACTGGCCGGAACCACCGGTCTGCTTCTTGTGCGTGAACTCGAGCTTCTCGACCTTCTTGGTGATGGTCTCGCGGTACGCCACCTGCGGCTTGCCGACGTTGGCCTCGACCTTGAACTCACGACGCATGCGGTCGACGAGGATGTCGAGGTGGAGCTCGCCCATGCCGCCGATGACGGTCTGGCCGGTCTCCTCGTCCAGCTCGACGGAGAAGGTGGGATCCTCCTCGGCCAGCTTCTGGATCGCGGTGCCCAGCTTCTCCTGGTCGGACTTGGTCTTCGGCTCGATGGAGACCTGGATGACCGGATCCGGGAAGGTCATGGACTCGAGCACGATCGGGGCGTCCTGCGCGCACAGGGTGTCACCGGTCGTGGTGTCCTTCAGGCCGATCATCGCGTAGATGTGGCCGGCCACCGCCTCGTCGACCGGGTTCTCCTTGTTGGCGTGCATCTGGAACAGCTTGCCGATGCGCTCCTTCTTGCCCTTGGTGGCGTTGAGCACCTGGGCACCCGGCTCGATGCGGCCGGAGTAGACGCGCACGAAGGTCAGCTTGCCGAAGAACGGGTGCGCGGCGATCTTGAACGCCAGCGCGGAGAAGGGCTCTTCCTTGCTCGGCTTGCGGGTGAGGGTCTCTTCCTCGTCGCCGAGCTTGTGGCCCTCGACCTCGCCGATGTCGAGCGGGTTCGGCAGGTAGTCGATGACCGCGTCGAGCATGGGCTGGATGCCCTTGTTCTTGAACGCGGAACCGCACAGCACCGGGTACAGCTCGGAGGAGACGGTCAGCTTCCGGATGGCGCCCTTGATCTCGGCGACGGTGAGTTCCTCGCCACCGAAGTACTTCTCCATGAGCTCTTCGTCGCTCTCGGCGACCGTCTCGAGCAGCTTCTCGCGGTACTCGGCGACCTTGTCGGCCAGCTCCGCGGGGATCTCCTCGATGGTCGGCTCGGCGCCGATCTCGACGGTGCCACGCCAGGTGATGGCCTTCATCTCGACCAGGTCGACGACGCCGTCGAACGCGTCCTCCGCGCCGATCGGGAGCTGCAGGACCAGCGGCTTGGCGCCGAGGCGGTCGATGATGGTCTGGACCGTGAAGTAGAAGTCCGCGCCCATCTTGTCCATCTTGTTGACGAAGCAGATGCGCGGAACGTCGTACTTGGCGGCCTGCCGCCAGACCTGCTCGGACTGCGGCTCGACGCCCTCCTTGCCGTCGAACACGGCGACCGCGCCGTCGAGGACGCGCAGCGACCGCTCGACCTCGACCGTGAAGTCGACGTGGCCGGGGGTGTCGATGATGTTGATCTGGTTCTTGTTCCAGAAGCAGGTCACGGCGGCGGAGGTGATGGTGATACCCCGCTCCTTCTCCTGCTCCATCCAGTCGGTGGTCGAGGCACCGTCGTGGGTCTCACCGATCTTGTAGTTCACACCGGTGTAGAAGAGGATGCGCTCGGTCGTCGTGGTCTTGCCGGCATCGATGTGCGCCATGATGCCGATGTTGCGGACCTTGTTCAGGTCGGTCAGCACTTCCTGTGCCACAGGTAACCCCGCTCGTAGCTCGTGTCGGTCCTAGGGTGCGGACCAGTGTTCTCGGATGTTCAGCCGGCCTTCAGGGACCGACACAGTTGTGCGAACGGCCGGCCGGGAGGATTTCGGGAATACCGGTTCCTCCCGACCGGCATCGACTCACCAGCGGTAGTGCGCGAACGCCTTGTTGGCCTCGGCCATCTTGTGGGTGTCCTCGCGACGCTTCACGGACGCACCCAGACCGTTGCTGGCGTCGAGGAGCTCGTTCGCGAGGCGCTCGACCATGGTCTTCTCACGACGCTGACGCGAGAAGGTGACCAGCCACCGCAGGGCGAGGGTGGTCGAACGACCGGGACGAACCTCGACCGGCACCTGGTAGGTGGCGCCACCGACACGGCGGCTGCGCACCTCGAGGGCAGGCTTGACGTTGTCCAGAGCGCGCTTGAGGGTGACGACCGGATCGGTGCCGGTCTTCTCGCGCGCGCGCTCGAGTGCCTCGTAGACGATGCGCTCGGCGGTGGACTTCTTGCCGTCCAGCAGGATCTTGTTGACCAGCTGGGTGACGAGCGGCGACCCGTAGACCGGGTCGGCGATCAGGGGACGCTTCGGAGCGGGACCCTTACGTGGCATCAGCCCTTCTCCTTCTTCGCGCCGTAGCGGCTGCGCGCCTGCTTGCGGTTCTTGACACCCTGGGTGTCGAGCGAACCGCGGATGATCTTGTAGCGGACACCGGGGAGGTCCTTCACACGACCACCGCGCACGAGCACCATCGAGTGCTCCTGCAGGTTGTGACCCTCACCCGGGATGTAGGCGGTGACCTCGACGGAGCTGGTCAGACGCACGCGGGCGACCTTCCGGAGCGCCGAGTTCGGCTTCTTCGGGGTGGTGGTGTACACGCGAGTGCACACACCGCGGCGCTGCGGGCTGCCCTTGAGGGCCGCGGTCTTGACCTTGGCGGCCTTGTCGCGGCGGCCCTTACGGACCAGCTGATTGATGGTTGGCATCTACCGGCTTTCTCGTTGTCTGAAGACTGCTCGCACGAGCAACCTTGGCTGTTCTGAAATTAGGGATCCATCGGTTGGGGCAAGAGAGCCGCTGCCCCGCACCCACCCCTCGTGTGCACACGAGGTCGGGCGTGTCGCGTACCCCCACACAGGCAGCCGGGGGCTCGCTCCTGCGGTGATTCCACAGACCGCGCGCACGGCACTACCTCGCATAGGCACACAGATCGGCCCGGGCATGCCGGACACGACCCACAACGATACCCGGCGGCGCGGCGCAAGGTCAAAGCGAGCTGCGGGGGTCCGCTCGTGGCTCAACTGCTGAGGTCGAGGGTCAGTCGGGCCAGCGTGACGGCCGCCGCACACGGATCGGGAGGCGCCGAACCGGGCGCGTACTGCACCCACCAGCCGAAGATCCCCGTCGTGGACGCTCCGGCGGAGATCCCGCAGGACGCCGGGTCGTCGGGCGGGCGCATCAGCACGGCCCGCCGGCCCTCCACGGTCGTGTTCTCCACCGCGTATCCCAGCCGTTGCGCCGTCCCCCGCTCGGTGTCGAGGGACCCGGTCTCGAACCAGTTGAAGGTGACCTTCGCCGTCGCGCCCGCACCTGCGGTGTCCCACCGGCAGATCGCCCCGAAGAACCCGCGCTCGATCGCCTCGACGCCGACCGCCTCCGCGATCTGCTCGTCGGTGACGGCATCGCACTCGGTGAGCAGGCGCGTGAACTCGGCGGAGGCGCCGCCCGCTCCTGCCCCCTCCGGCACGGCCTGCCCCTCGATCGTGCTGCCGCACCCGGCGAGCACCGCGGCCAGGGCCAGCAGCGACGGCAGCGTCGCCACCCGCGTCGTCCGCGTCGTCCGCTTCACCGCTGTGCCCTTTCCGCGCTGAGCTCGGCCAGGTCGCGGGCCACCACGCACGCGTCCGCGGCCGGCGTGAAGAGCCCGTACGTGACGGACCAGTGCACGAAGTCGCCCCCGAACTGCACGCCGATCTCGCACAGCACGGTCTGCCCGAAGTCGTTCTGCGCCGAGCCCTGGAAGCCCGGGTTGCCGTCGATCTCCACGTCGATCGCGGGCCGGCCGATCAGGTCGGAACCGGCGCGTTCGCGGCCGATCGGGCTGCCGCGGTACCAGGAGAACGTCACGCTCGGGCCGCCCGCCCCGACGAGTTCCCACTCGCATCCCACCGAGTTGCGGGTGACCTGCACGAACGACCCCAGCCCGAAGGCCCGGGCCACCTCGTCGTCGGTGACCGACCCGCACGCGCCGAAGAACGGGCCCGGCTCGGTCACCTGCAGGGTGGGCGACGCGCCGGCCGGGCCCTCGGCCGGGTCCGAGCCGCACCCGGCGACGACGGCACCGACGAGTCCGAGGACCGCGACCGTGGCCAGCTTGGGAGGCATGCCACAAACCTAACCGGCCGGGTGCTGCGCCGCCGAACGCTGCCGGGCCGCGTCGAGCACCGTGTCGAGCTGCGCGGCCCAGTGCCGGACGATCTCGGCCCGGCGCCGCGAATCGTCGGTGAGGACGTCGGCGAGGCCGAGGCCGCGCGCGAGGTCGAGGGTGGCCTGCACCATGCGGTGCACCGTCGCGTCGGACTCGTCCACGCCGAGTTGCTCGACGGCGACGCGGTGGGCGACGCGGCCGAAGTGTTCCTCGAGGGGGACGATGCGGGCCCGCAGTTCCGGATCGGCCGCCGCGGCCGTCCACACCTGCAGCGCCGCCTTGAACAGGGTGCCGGTGTAGTAGTCGACGAGCCGGCGCACCACGGCCTCGGTACGGGCGGCCCCCAGGGGCAGGTCCACAGTGTCGCGGCGGGCGAGATCCATACGGCTGTCGAACATGAACTCGAGCGCCGCGGTGATGAGGTCCTCCCGGGTCGGGAAGTGGTGCTGGGCCGCGCCGCGGGACACGCCCGCCCGCTCGGCGACCACCCCCACCGTGGTCGCGCCCCACCCCAGCTCCGCGAGGCAGTCGATGCTCGCCTCGAGCAGCCGGCGGCGCGTGACCCGGCTCCGATCCTGCTTGGGCTGCCGGGTCATCGCAGCGCGCCCCCGGCGGCGGGATCCCCGGGTTCGTCGTCCACCAGGACCCGTTCCATCTGGCGACGCCACACCGCCAGCTGGGGTTCGGTCAGCGGGTCGCGGGGGTCGATGGCGTAACCGAGGGCCGCCCCGCGCATCGCCTGATAGATCAGGTCGCGCACCTCGGCGAACCGGGGGCGGTTCGCGATCTCCGGACCGAAGTTCGCGGTCGTCTGCTCCTTGATCATCCGGCCCAGGAGGCGTTCGAGCGGCAGCAGCTCGGCCCGAAGTTCCTCGTGGCCGCGCGCGGCGAGCCACAGCTCCATCGACGCCCAGAAGTACGGCTGCCGGAAGTTCCACCACATCCGGTCGACCGCGGCGGCGATACGTTCGACCGGGTCGGCGGGCCAGGGATGGTCGCCGTCGAGGCCCTGGACCCCCTGGGCGGCGAGGTGGTGCACGGCGGCGACGAGCAGGGCGTCCCGCGACGGGTAGTGGTGCAGCAGCCGCCCGCGGGACACGCCGGCCGCCTCCTGGATGCGCACGGTGGTGGCGTTGGAGTAACCGTGCTCGACGAGCACGGCCACCGCCGCGTCGAGGATCCGCTTGCGGGTGGCACGGCTGCGCTCCTGCTCGCCGCGACGGCGGACATCCGGGGACGGGCTGCTCATGGCGATCAGACTAGGCAGGCCGGCGCGTCAGCTCGCGGAGGGTGACCGTCGAGGCGAGGCGCCCGGCCCGGGTGTCCTCGAGGGCCATGATGTTGATCGTGGTGACTCCGGCGGCCTCGAACGCGGCGAGGCGCTCGGCGACGTGACTGCGCGGGCCGACGAGGCACACGCCGTCGATCAACTCGTCGGGGATCGCCGCCTCGGCCTCCTTCTTCCGCCCGGCCAGGTAGAGGTCCTGAACGGTCTCGGCCTCGCGCTCGAAGCCGTAGGTGCGGGCGAGCTGGTTGTAGAAGTTCTTGCCCTTGGCGCCCATTCCGCCCAGGTACAGCGCCAGGTGGGGCCGGGCGCGGTCGCGCAGCTCGGCGACGTTGTCCCCGATCCCGACCTGGACGTTGACCACCACCCCGAGCTCCCCGAGCGCCGGGTCCCGCTTCGCCTTGCCCTCGGCGAGCGCGTCGCCCCATACCCGGTGCGCGTGCTCGGGGAAGAAGAACACCGGCTCCCAGGCCTCGGCGATCTCGGCGGCGAGGGCGACGTTCTTCGGGCCGAGCGCGGCGATCATGATCGGAATGCGTTCGCGAACCGGCTGATTGATGAGCTTGAGGGGCTTGCCGAGCCCGGTGCCGCGGTCGGTCGGCAGCGGGATCGTGTACTTGCGGCCGGCGTATTCGAGCTTCTCGCGCCGCCACACGGCCCGGCAGATGTCGACGACCTCGCGGGTCCGCTGCAGGGGCGCGTCGTACGGCACGCCGTGGAAGCCCTCGATCACCTGCGGGCCGGACGCCCCGAGGCCGAGCACGAAGCGGCCGCCGGAGACGTAGTCCATGCCGGCGGCCGTCATCGCGAGCAGCGACGGCGTGCGGGTGTAGATCGGCACCACGCCCGTGCCGAGCTGCACCGTCGAGGTGCGCGCGGCCAGGTAGCCGAGCTGGCTGAAGGCGTCGAAGCTGTAGGCCTCGGCGACGAATGCGATGTCGAGCCCCACCGATTCGAGTTCGACGATCTCGTCGACGACCTGCCGGAAGTCACCCGCGTAGTCGGGCTGGATGCCGAGTTTCATGACAGCCACTGTCGTACACCCACCACTATCCAGTCAACCCTGACCGTTTTACGGACCGTGTCACGACCGGCTCCACGACGGCGGCCGCTTCTGCAGGAACGCGGTCATCCCCTCGACCGCCTCCGCGGAGCCGAACAGCCGCGCCGACTGCTCCGCCAGCTCGTCACCGTACCGGTCGAAGTCGGCGAGCATCCGCATCGTGGTGAGCCGCTTGGATTCGCCGAGCCCCTGCGGCGAGCATTCCCGCAGCTGGGCGAGGATCTCCCCCACCGACGCCTGCGGATCGTCGGTCTCGACGGTGACCAGGCCGATCGCCGCTGCCACCTCCGGCCCGAACCGCTCACCGGTGAGGAAGTAGCGGCTCGCGGCACGGGAGGTGAGCCGTGGCAGCACCGTCAGCGAGATGATCGACGCCGCCAGCCCCAGCCGGGCCTCGGTCAACGCGAACGTCGACCGGGGCCCGGCGACGGCGAGGTCGCATGCGCCGACCAACCCCATGCCGCCGGCGCGCACGTGCCCGTCGACCCGCCCGATCACCGGCTTGGGCAGCTCCAGGATCGACCGCAGCACCGCCGTCATCTCCCGCGTCCGGGCGGCAGCCGCCGCCGCGGCGCCGCCCTCCGCGGTGCTCGCCTCGCTCAGGTCGGCGCCGGCACAGAAGGTGCCGCCCTCATGGGTGAGCACGACCGCGCGGACCCCGTCGTCGGCGGCCGCGTCGGCGAGGCCCTGCCGGAGCTGCGCCACGAGCCTGGCGGAGATCGCGTTGCGGTTGTGCGGCGAGTCGAGAGTCAGGGTGGCGAATCCCTCGCTCACGTCGTACCGGACGAACGTCTCGGACACCGGCGCTCCCCTCAGTACGACCGGGGCAGGCCCAGCGAGTGCTGGGACACGAAGTTGAGGATCATCTCCCGGCTCACCGGCGCCACCCGCGCGATCCGCGCCGCGCCGAGCATCGCGGCAAGCCCGTACTCGCGGGTGAGCCCACCGCCGCCGTGCGTCTGGATCGCCTGGTCGAGCGACTTGATGCTGGCCTCGGCCGCGGCGTACTTGGCCATGTTCGCGGCCTCGGCGGCGCCGAAGTCGTCGCCGCTGTCGTACAGCACCGCGGCCTTCTGCATCATCAGCTTGGCCAGTTCGAGCTCGATCTTGCACTGCGCGAGCGGATGCGCGATGCCCTGGTGCGCCCCGATCGGCGACTTCCACACGGTCCGTTCGTTGGCGTACCGCACCGCCGCGTCCAGCGCGTAGCGGCCCATGCCCACGGCCATCGCCGCGCCGAGGATCCGCTCGGGGTTCAGGCCGGCGAACAGCTGCATCAGCGCGGCGTCCGGCTCCCCCACCAGCGCGTCCGCCGGCAGGCGCACGTCGTCGAGGAACAGGGTGAACTGGCGGTCCGGTTCGACGATGTCCATCTCCATCGGCGTCTTGACGAAATTGTCCGCGTCGGTGGGGACGATGAACAGCGCCGGCCGCAGCTTGCCGCTCTTCGCGTCCTCGGTGCGGGCCACGATGAGCACCGCGTCGGCCTGATCCACACCGGAGATGTAGATCTTGCTGCCGCGCAGTATCCAGTCCTCCCCGTCGCGCCGCGCGACGGTGGTGATCTCGTGCGAGTTCGAGCCGGCGTCGGGCTCGGTGATGCCGAACGCCATGATCTTCGAGCCGTCGGCGAGCGCGGGCAGCCAGCGTTGCTTCTGCTCGTCGGTGCCGAACTTGGCGATGATGGTGCCGCAGATGGCCGGCGAGACCACCACCAGCAGCAGCCCGCAGCCCTGCGCGGCGAGTTCCTCCTGGACCAGGGCGAGTTCGTAGATGCCGGCCCCGCCGCCGCCGTACTCCTCGGGCAGGTTCACGCCCAGGAAGCCGAGCTGGGCGGCCTCGCGCCACAGCTCGGTCAGCGGTTCGCCCTTGCGGGCCTTCGGCAGCACGTAGTCGACGTAGTTGTAGCGCTTGGCCAGGCCCGCGACCGCGGCGCGCAGCTGCTTCTGCTCGTCGGTTTCGATGACGCTCATGGTTACTCCTCGATGTCGGCCGGGGCGGACGGTTCGCCGGACTCGGCGGGGGTGACGACGGCCAGCACGGCGCCCAGTTCGACCTGGGTGCCGACGGCGACGGGCAGCTCGGTGAGCACGCCCGCGGTGGGGGCCTTGACGATGTGTTCCATCTTCATCGCCTCGAGCCAGAGGACCGGTTGCCCGGCGGTGACCGCATCGCCGACCGCGGCCCCGATCCGGATCACCGAGCCGGGCATCGGGGCGAGCAGCGAACCCGCGGCGACGTGGGCGGAGGGTTCGACGAACCGGGGGATCGCGCGCAGCCGTACCGGGCCGAGCGACGAGTCCACATGCACCGCGTCGCCGTAGCGCGCTACGTCGAACTGGCGGTGCACGCCGTCGATCGCGAGCACCACCCGGCGCTCGGTGTGCGCGACGAGGACGACGCCGGGATGGTCATCGGCGATCAGCCCGGACCGGGTGAGCCGGTACCGCACCTCGTGTGCACCGCGGTCGCCCTCGTACCGTTTGACCTGCGGCTGCGACGGCAGGTTGCGCCAGCCGCTCGGCAGGCCGCGGGCGACCGTCGCGGCCGCGCGGTGGGCGGCGGCGTCCGCCAGGGCCGCGGCGAGCGCGGACAGCGATTCGGCCCCGGCGTCGGCGAGCGGCGCGGCGAGCGTGTCGAGCCCGTGGGTGTCGAAGAAGGCGGTGTCGGTGTTGCCGGCGAGGAATTCGGGATGCCGCAGCACGTTCACCAGCAGGTCCCGGTTGGTGCGCAGGCCGTGCACCTCGGCGCGGGCCAGCGACGTCGCGAGCATCCGCGCCGCGCGGCCCCGGGTCGGGGCGTACGAGATCACCTTGGCGAGCATCGGGTCGTAGTGCACGCCCACCGCCGAGCCGTCCTCGACGCCGGAGTCCAGGCGCAGCCCGGGCTCGCGCAGCACCTCGAACGCGGCGACGCGGCCGGGCAGCGCGAGACGGTGCACCGTGCCGGACTGCGGCCGCCAGTCCTGCGCCGGGTCCTCCGCGTAGAGCCGCACCTCGATCGAATGTCCGCTCGCCGGCGGGGGTTCGGGGTCGAGGCGGGCGCCGGCGGCGACCTGCAACTGCAGATCGACGAGGTCGAGGCCGGTGGTGCACTCGGTGACCGGGTGCTCGACCTGCAGGCGGGTGTTCATCTCGAGGAAGAAGAACTCGCCGTCCGCCGAGCTCCCCGTCGCTTCGCTCGCCCCGGTGACATTCCCCGTCGCTTCGCTCGCCCCGGTGACATTCCCCGTCGCTTCGCTCGCCCCGGTGACATTCCCCGTCGCTTCGCTCGCCCCGGTGACATTCCCCGTCGCTCCGCTCGCCCCGGTGACATTCCCCGTCGCTTCGCTCGCCCCGGTCGCGAGGAACTCGACGGTGCCCGCGCCCTCGTAGTCGATGGCCTGCGCGGCGCGCCGGGCCGCCGCGAACAGCCGCTCCCGCATCCCGGGCGTGGCCTCGACGAGCGGCGACGGCGCCTCCTCGACCACCTTCTGGTGGCGGCGCTGGATCGAGCACTCCCGCTCCCCCACCGCCCACACGGTCCCGTGCCGGTCCGCGAGGACCTGCACCTCGATGTGCCGGCCCGTTTCGAGGAAGCGCTCGCAGAACACCGTCGGATCGCCGAACGCGGACTGCGCCTCGCGCCGGGCCGCGGCGAGCTGGTCGGGCAGCTCGGCCAGGTCGCGGACCACCCGCATGCCGCGGCCGCCGCCCCCGGCGGACGCCTTGATCAGCACGGGCAGGTCGGCCTCGGTCACCGCGGCAGGGTCCAGCTCGGCCAGCACCGGCACACCGGCGTCGGCCATGATCTTCTTGGCCTCGACCTTCGAACCCATCCGGGCGATCGAGTCCGGGCCCGGCCCGATCCAGGTCAACCCCGCGTCGAGGACCGCCCGCGCGAATTCGGCGTTCTCCGAGAGGAACCCGTAACCCGGGTGGATCGCGTCGGCCCCCGCCGCGCGGGCGGCGGCGATGATCGCCTCGCCGCGCAGGTAGGTGTCGGCGGGAGCGGTGCCGGGCAGGCGCACCGCGGCGTCGGCCTCGGCGATGTGGGGGCTGCCGGCGTCCGCGTCGGAGAACACCGCGACGGTGCCGAGGCCGGCGCGCCGGCAGGAGGCGAACACCCGGCGGGCGATCTCGCCGCGGTTGGCGACGAGCACGGTGGTGACGGTATCGGTGTGGTTCACTGCTGCCTCACATCCGGAAGACACCGAAGCTGTCGGTGCCCTCGATCGGCGCGTTGGCGATGGCCGACAGGCACATCCCCACCACGGTGCGGGTGTCGCGCGGGTCGATGACCCCGTCGTCGTAGAGCCGGCCGGACAGGAACATCGGCAGCGACTCCGCCTCGATCTGGTTCTCGATCGCCGCACGCATCGCCTCGTCGGCGGCCTCGTCGAAGGCCTGGCCGCGCGCCTGGGCGGCGGCGCGTCCGACGATGGAGATGACACCGGCGAGCTGGGCGCCGCCCATCACCGCGGATTTGGCGCTGGGCCAGGCGAACAGGAACCGCGGGTCGAAGGCTCGGCCGCACATGCCGTAGTGGCCGGCCCCGTAGGAGGCGCCGAGCAGGATCGAGATGTGGGGCACCGTCGAGTTGGAGACGGCATTGATCATCATCGAGCCGTGCTTGATCATGCCGCGTTCCTCGTACTCGCGGCCGACCATGTAGCCGGTGGTGTTGTGCAGGAACAGCAGTGGCGTGTTCGCGCGGTTGGCGAGCTGGATGAACTGGGTGGCCTTCTGGGATTCCTCGCTGAACAGCACGCCGCGGGCGTTGGCGAGGATGCCCACCGGGTACCCGTGCAGACGGGCCCAGCCGGTGACGAGCGACGACCCGTAGAGCGGCTTGAACTCGTCGAAGTCGGAATCGTCGACGATGCGGGCGATCACCTCGCGGGGGTCGAACGGCACCTTGAGGTCGGCGGGCACGATTCCGAGCAGTTCCTCGGGGTCGTAACGCGGTTCGCGCACGTCGGGGTGGGGTTCGGGGCCCTGCTTGCGCCAGTTCAGGCGACGGACGATGCCCCGGCCGATCCGGATCGCGTCGGGCTCGTCGACCGCGTAGTAGTCGGCCAGCCCGGAGGTGCGGGCGTGCATCTCCGCGCCGCCGAGGGATTCGTCGTCGGATTCCTCGCCCGTGGCCATCTTCACCAGCGGCGGTCCGGCGAGGAACACCTTCGAGCGCTTCTCGATCATCACCACGTGATCCGACATGCCGGGAATGTAGGCGCCGCCCGCGGTGGAGTTGCCGAACACCAGCGCGATGGTGGGGATGCCGGCGGCGGACAGCTGCGTCAGGTCGCGGAACATGCGTCCGCCGGGGATGAACACCTCCTTCTGGGTGGGCAGGTCGGCGCCGCCCGACTCGACGAGGGAGATCACCGGCAGCCGGTTCTGCATCGCGATGTCGTTGGCGCGGAACCCCTTCCGCAGGGTCCACGGGTTGCTGGTGCCGCCGCGGACGGTGGGGTCGTTGGCGACGATCAGGCATTCGACGCCCTCGACGACGCCGATCCCGGTGACGGTGCTGCCGCCGACCGGGAACTCGGTGCCCCACGCCGCGAGCGGGGACAGCTCGAGGAACGGGGAATCCGGGTCGAGCAGCAGTTCGATGCGTTCGCGCGGGAGCAGCTTGCCGCGTTCGTGGTGGCGCCGGACGTACTTCTCCCCGCCGCCGGCGAGGGCCTTGGCGTGCTCGGTCTCGAGTGCGGCCAGTTCGGCGGTCATCGCCGAGGCCGCGGCGGCGTACTCTGCCGAGGCCGGGTCGAGGGTCGTCTGCAGGATGCTCACGCGGTGTACCCCAATCGTTTCGCCGCGAGCTCGGTGAGAATCTCGGTGGTGCCGCCGCCGATGCCGAGGATGCGCATGTCGCGGTACTGCCGTTCGACCTCGGACTCGGCCATGTAGCCGAGTCCGCCGAACAGCTGCACGGCCTGGTTCGCGACCCATTCGCCGGCCTCGACGGCGGTGTTCTTGGCGAAGCACACCTCGGCGACGAGGTCGCCGTCGCCGACGAGGGCTCGCTCGACGACCCGCCGGCCGTACACGCGCGCGACGTCGACGCGCCGGGCCATCTCGGCGAGGGTGCGCTGCACCGACTGCCGGGAGATCAGCGGCCGGCCGAACGTCTCGCGGTCGCGGCACCACGCCACGGTGAGGTCCAGACACCGCTGTGCGCTCGAATAGGCTTGGGCCGCAAGGGCAATCCGCTCCGAGACGAAGGCCTGGGCGATCTGCGCGAAGCCGCTGTTCTCGGTGCCGACGAGATTCTCGACGGGCACGCGCACGTCGACGAAGGACAGTTCGGCGGTGTCGGAGGCACGCCAGCCCATCTTGTCGAGCTTGCGCGAGACGGTGAATCCTTCGGCGCCCTTCTCGATCACCAGCAGCGAGATCCCGGCAGCGCCGGGACGTTCGCTGCCGCCGGTGCGCACGGCGGTCACCACGAAGTCTGCGCGGCAGCCGGAGGTGATGTAGGTCTTGGCGCCGTTGACGACGTAGTGGTCGCCGTCGCGGACGGCGGTGGTGGTCAGGTGCCCCACGTCGGAGCCGCCGCCGGGTTCGGTGATCGCGAGGGAGCCGATGAGCTCGCCCGCGAGGGTCGGCTCGACCCACTTCGCGATCTGCACCTCGTCGCCGGCGGCGACGAGGTGCGGCAGGGCGATGCCGCAGGTGAACAGGGAGGCGAAGGCGCCACCGGAGGCGCCGGCCTCGTGGAATGCCTCGCACACGGTGAGAGTGTCCGCCGCGTCGCCGCCGGACCCCCCGACGGCCTCGGGGAATCCGGCGCCGAGAAGCCCGAGGGCGGCGGCCTTCTTGTGCAGTTCGCGGGGCAGTTCGCCGTCGCGCTCCCACGCGGCGAGGTGCGGCAGGACCTCGCGCTGGACGAAGGAGTGGACGGTCGAGCGCAGGTCGCGGCGTTCGGGGGTGTCCCAGATGCTCACTCGGGGTTCTCCATCTCGGGGTTCTCCATCTCGGGGTCCTCCAGGAGGGTCTCGGGGATGTAGAGGTATCTGCTGCGCAGCCACTCGCCGAGGCCCTTGGCCTGCGGGTCGAAGCGGGCCTGTGAGGCGACGCCGCGGCCGAGGATGCCCTCGATCACAAAGTTCACCGCCCGCAGGTTCGGCAGCACATGGCGGGTCACGATGAGGTTCTTCGACTCGGGCAGAAGGGTTTTCAGCGCGTCGACGGTGAGGGTGTGCACCAGCCAGCGCCACTGGTCGTCGGTGCGCACCCACACCCCCACATTCGCGTCGCCGCCCTTGTCGCCGCTGCGGGCGCCGGCGACGAGCCCGAGCGGCGCGTGCCGGGTGGGCCCCGCGGGTAGCGGCGCGGGCAGCTCGGGCTCGGCGACGGGTTCGAGTGGGCGCGTCGGGGTGACGGGCGGGATCGGGACGCGGCTGCCGTCGGGCAGGACCGCCGTGTGCGGCACCTCGGCGGCGTCGACGTAGCCGGGCGTGAACACGGCGTACGGCTGGCCGTTGCCGGGCGGAGCGGTCAGCGAGAAGCCGGGGTAGCTGGCAAGCGCGTACTCGACGGCGACCGCGGAGAAGGCGCGGCCGACGACCTGCGGGTCGCGGTCGCGGACGGTGCAGCGCAGCAGGGCGCTGGCCGCCTCCTCCGTGTCGGCGTCCGGATGGTCGGTGCGGGCGAGGGTCCACTCGAGCTCGGCCGGACGCGCGGGCAGGCTCGCCTCCATCTGCCGGCGCACCAGCGCCGCCTTGGCCTCGATGTCGAGTCCGGTGAGGACGAACACCGCTTCGTTCCGGAATCCGGCGAGAGCGTTGAGGGAGACCTTCAGCGTCGGCGGGGGCGCCTCACCGCGGACCCCGGTGATGCGGACCCGGTCCGGTCCGTCCTGGGTGAGCCGGACGGAGTCGAGGCGCGTCGTCACGTCGGGTCCGGCGTAGCGGCCACCGGTCACCTCGTACAGCAGCTGGGCGGTCACGGTGCCGACGGTGACCGCGCCGCCGGTGCCGGGGTGCTTGGTGATGGTGGAGCTGCCGTCGGCATCGATCTCGGCGATCGGGAAGCCGGGCCGGTCGAGGTCGGCGATCTCGGTGAAGAACGCGTAGTTGCCGCCGGTGGCCTGGGTGCCGCACTCGATCACGTGTCCCGCCGCGACCGCACCGGCCAGGGCATCGAAATCGTCCCGGGCCCAGCCGAAGTGGGCGGCGGCCGGGCCGGCGATCACGGAGGCGTCGGTGACACGGCCGGTGACGACGATGTCGGCGCCGGCGGTGAGACACTCGGCGATGCCCCACGCCCCGAGGTAGGCGTTCGCGGTCAGCGGCGGCGGATCGGCGGCCAGGCCGAGTTCGGCGGCGCGGGCGATGAGGTCGTCGCCCTCGACGTACGCGACGGTGACGTCGAGTCCGAGCCGGCCGGCAAGCTCGCGCACGGCCGTCGCCAGCCCGGCGGGATTGAGTCCGCCGGCGTTGGCGACGATCCGCACGCCCTTGTCGACAGCGAGCCCGAGGCAGTCCTCGAGCTGGCGCAGGAACGTCTTGGCGTAGCCGAGCGCCGGGTCCTTCATCCGGTCCCGGCCGAGGATCAGCATGGTCAGCTCGGCGAGATAGTCACCGGTCAGGTAGTCGAGTTCCCCGCCCTCGAGCATCTCGCGCATGGCCGCGAGCCGGTCGCCGTAGAAGCCGGAGCAGTTCCCGATGCGCACCGCCCGTCCGGCCGTGGGGGCGCTCACGCGGTGGCTCCTTCCGGGGCGCGGCCGCCGCCGGGCGGTCCGGCGAACGCCTGCGCGAGGCCGAGCCACGCCTCGGCGTCGGGTCCGGTGGCGACGAGGTCGGTGTCGGCCCGGTGGATCCGCTGGGTCACCAGCCGGCAGAAGTCGAGGGCGGATCCGGTGACGGTCTGGGTGGCGGCGTCGGGCCCCCAGGTCCACTCCTGCCCGTCGGGGGCGGTGAGACGGACGCGGAACGGCTCGGCCGGCGGGGTGCGGCCGTGCACGGCGAAGGCGAAGTCGCGGGTGCGGACGCCGAGATGGGCGATGTGGCGCAGCCGGTGCGTGGGCGGGCGGGTGACGCCGAGCGCGTCGGCCACGTCGCCGCCGTGGGCCCAGGTCTCCATCAGCCGTGCCGTCGCCATGGAGGCCGCACTCATCGGCGGGCCGTACCAGACGATCTTGGTTCCGGCGGGGACGGCCGCGAGGGCGTCGGCGAGGGCGCGGCGGGCGGCACGCCAGTCGGCGAGCAACTCGGCCGGGGGGCGGCGGGCCTGTGCCCGCGCCCCGTCGTCGACGAACCCGTCCGGATCGGTGATCTCGCCGAGCCCGGCGACGAACGCCTCCGGGTCTTCGACGGCGGTGAGGGCGGCGCGATCGGTCCACAGCAGGTGTCCGATCTGGTGGGCGATGGTCCAGTCTTCGGCGGGGGTCGGGGTCGCCCAGCGCTCGTCCGGGAGGTCCGCGACGAGGGCGTCGAGGGACTCGCCCTCGGCACGCAGGTCGTCGAGAAGCGGTTGTAGCTCCGTCATGCGACCAGAGTCACACCCGGGGCGCAAAAAATCAAGCACTCGTGATTGTTTTTCTGGTTGAGGTGGCGCGTGCTGCCGATCGTGCTCCCGTGCGGCAACATTCGTCGCACGCGGGACGGCGGATCCCCCAGGCCACGGAGGACGGATGAGCGGTACAGCACCGGCGCCACGGGGCGGTAGCCGGACCGTGCCCGTCGCGGCCGTGCTCGGCTCGGTGCTCTCCCTGCAGTTCGGCGCGGCCTTCGCCAGCACCCTGTTCGACGACGTCGGTGCCCTCGGCACGGTCACGCTGCGGCTGACGCTCGCCGCGGTGATCCTGTGGGCGGTGGTGCGGCCGTCGGTGCGGCACTGGCGCCCGGCGCAGTGGCGCGGCGTGGTCGCGCTCGGGGCGAGCCTGGCCGCGATGAACGGCTTCTTCTATGTGGCGATCGCCCGGCTGCCGCTCGCGGCGGCGGTCACGATCGAGTTCCTCGGACCGCTCGCCCTCGCCGCGGTCCTCTCCCGCCGCCCGCGGGACGCGCTGTGGGTGGCGCTCGCCCTGGCCGGGGTGGTGCTCCTCGGGGCACGCGGCCTCGGCGGGGACGGCGGCGCCCTCGACCCGGCCGGGGTCGGTTTCGCGCTGCTCGCCGCCGCCGGCTGGGCCTGGTACATCGTCGCGGGCTCGCACGTGGCCACCACCGTCTCCGGCGCGGCGGGCCTGACCGTCGCCACCACCGTCGCCGCGGCGCTCGTGCTGCCCCTCGGCCTCGGGACCGCCGGCGCCGGCCTGGCCGATCCCGCGATCCTGGCCGCCGGAGCGGCGGTGGCCCTGCTGTCCTCCGTGGTCCCCTACAGCCTGGAGATGCGGGCGCTGCGGGAGCTGCCGAAGAACGTGTTCGCGATCCTCATCGCTCTCGAACCGGCGGCGGCGGCCCTGGCGGGCGCGCTGGTGCTCGGCCAGTGGGTCCAGCCCGTCGCGGCGGTAGGCATCGCGCTGGTGATCGTCGCCGGCGTCGGCGCCCTGCGCGGCAGCGGCGACCAACGCTAGCCGTCCGCGTCCCCGGGCGCGGCCCCCTGCCGCTCGTCCCCCGCCGGCTCGGCGCGTTCGTCCTGCGCACGGTACGACGCGAGGAGCCGTCTTTCGGCGTCGCGCTTCGGGAAGGCGAAGAACACCAGGACCGCACCGGCGGCGACGACGAGAATGGCGGCGGCATACGCCTTCGTGTCCCCGTCCAGGAACGCCGTGCGCGCGGCGGACATGATGGCGTCGGCGTACTGCGGGTACCGCTCGGCGAGGTCGGCGGCGCTCGCGAACGACTTGGTCAGCGCGGCCTGCGTCTGGTCGCTGATCTCGTCCGCCTCCGGCGACGAGGCGATCGCCGCCGAGATCGACGAAACGTATCCGGCGGTGAGCAACGCCCCGAGGATGGACTGCATCACGGCCCCGCCCAGATCGCGTTGCAGGTCGGCCGTTGCCGACGCCATCCCGGCCCGGGTCACCGGGACCGAGCCGGTCAGCGAGCGGGAGGCGGGCGTGCCGGCGAAACCGACCCCGATCCCCACGAGGCCGTACGCGAGCGCGATCTGCCAGTAACTGGAGGTCTCGTCCCACATCGTCAGCGCGACCGCGAGCCCGAGGAGGATGAACGCGTAGCCGAGCAGCAGGGTGGTGCGCGCACCCCGGCTCTCCACCATCCGGGCCGAGTACGGAGCCACCACGAGCATGCACGCGGCGGCCGGAAGGATCGTCGACCCGGCGGCGAGCGTGGAGTAGCCCAGCACGTTCTGCAGGAACTGCTGACCGACGAACATCGTCCCCATCAGGGTGCCGAACACGATGATGCCCGCCACCGCTGCCACCCAGAACGTCGGCCGCGCGGCCACCTTCAGGTCGAACAGCGGCTCGGGCACCCGCCGCTGCCGCCACACGAATACCGCGCCCGCCACGGCGGTGACGGCGGCGCAGACGAGCGCCGCCGTGCCTCGGCCGCTCTCGGGTGCGAGGTTGACCGTCAGGACGAGCGCCGCCACGAACAGCACCGACACGACACCGCCGACATGATCGACCGGCCCGGAGGTCTCGTTGACGTGCGCGGGAATCAGCACGGCCGCCGCCACGAGGGCGACGGCGGCGAGCGGCACGGTGATCAGAAAGGCCGAGCCCCAGTAGAAGTACTCCAGGAGCAGGCCGGACAGCAGCGGTCCGAGCGCAGCGACCGCACCGCCGGTCGCCGACCACAACGCGATCGCGCGGGTCCGCGAGGCTCCCGACCACAGCGCGGTGATCAGCGCCAGCGTGGTGGGATACGCCAGCCCCGCGGCGAGACCACCGGCCAGCCGGGCCGCGAACAGCACCTCGACGCTCGGTGCGAAGGCCGCCACCAGACACGCGGGTATCGACAGCGCGACGCCGAGCACGAGCAGCTGCTTGCGCCCGTAGCGGTCGCCGATCGCCCCCAGGTACAGCACCGACGCGGCCAGGCCCAGCGAATACCCGACGGCGACCAGGTTCAGTTCCGTCTGGCTCGCGTCGAAGGCCCGGCCGATCGCCGGCAGCGCGATGTTGGCAACCGAGAGATTGAGGTTCGCGACGGCGGCGACCAGGATCAACGTCGCGAGGACGGCCCCGGATCGCCGGGGGCTGCGATCGACCTCGACGGCCGTCACGGCCGCGACCCGTCGTACCGCGATGCGTCCATGTCCCACTCCCGGTGCCGGCTCGGCGCCACGCCGCGTTCGCTCGTACCCCCGGCGAGCAGCGTCCTCGACGATCATGATGACGCACCGGGCGCCGGATTCGGGCCGATTGCGACGATCGGTACGCGATCAGGCGCCGCGGACGATCATCCGCACCAGGTCCCCGGCCGGGCCGGCGAGCTTGCGGGGTGGGCGCCACACCGCGCGCAACGTGCGGGCCAGATCCAGGCCCTCGACCTCGACGGTCCGCAATTCGCCGGACGCGAGGTGATCGGCCACGGCGAGGGTGCTGAGCACGGCCGGGCCGACGCCGCCGAGGGCCGCGGTGCGCACCGCGGCGCCGCTGCCGAGCTCGAGCAGCGGCGACGGCCGCGCGAACTCCCGGAGGGCCAGATCCAGCGTGTGCCGCGTCCCGGAGCCCTCCTCGCGCACGACGAGCGGCGTCGCCGCCAGTTCGGCGACGGTGAGTGGACGCCGGCGCCGCGCCCACGGGTGCGCCGGCGTGACGACCACCACCAGCCGGTCCCGCGCCACCGGGGTGCTGTGCAGTCCCGGTGGGACGGTGGGAGCCTCGACGAACCCGACGTGGCACCGGCCCTCCGCGACCGCGTCGCAGACCTGCCGCGAGTTGTGGACCTGCAGCTGGATCTGCACGTCGTCCCGGAGCCCGCGGAAGCGGCCCAGCCAGCGCGGGATGAGGTGTTCGGCGACCGTCATGCTGGCTGCCACGGTCAGCTCGGCCTGCCGGTCGGCACTCAACGCCGCGGCGGCGTCGAGCAGGCGACGGGCGTCGGCGAGGGTCTGCCGCGCCCAGTGCGCGACCACGGTGCCCTCCGGGGTGAGCGCGGAACCGGCCCGCCCCCGGCGCACGAGCACGGTCCCCAGCTGCTTCTCGAGGCGGCGCACCGCCCGGCTGGCATTGGGCTGCGCGACGCCGGCGGCCCGGGCGGCCGCGCCGAGGCCGCCGTGGTCGTCGATGCCGACGAGCAGCTCCAGAGCGGCGAGGTCCGGCCAGCGAACCGTCGGTGAATGAGGTGACCGCGTCATGCACGAATGATATGTCCGCCCACGACCCGGCGGTGTGGGGCAGACTGCAGGCCGTGGAACTTCGAGGGGTGGACGACGCGGCGGCGGTGCTCGCGGCCCAACCGTTCAGCGTGCTGGTCGGCGCCCGGGTCGCCGCGTACGAGCCGGGCCGCGCGGTGCTCGAGATCCCGCTGCGTCCGGAGTTGCTGCAGCAGTTCGGGTTCGTGCACGGCGGCGTGCTGGCCTACGCCGCGGACAACTCCCTGACCTTCGCGGCGGGAACCGTGCTCGGATCGTCGATCGTGACCACCGGGTTCACGATCGACTACCTGCGCCCGGGCCGCGGCACGCTGCTGCGGGCCGCGGCGACGGTCGTCGACTCGAGCCGGCGACAGGCGCTGTGCCGGTGCGAGATCGTCGCCGTGACCGAGGACGGCACCGAGACACGGGTGGCCGCGGCGCAGGGCGGGGCCCGGGTGATCGACCTCGACCGCCGTTCCGGCCGTGAGCCCGGATCCGGTTCGTAGGCAACGGCGCCGGCCCGGACAGGTCGACTGACCGGGGACCGGAGAGAGGAAGACCGCGATGACGGATCACACCGCCGACGCCTGGGAGATCGCCGCGGCGTACGAGCGCTATGTAGGTCGCTGGAGCCGCCCGGTCGCCTCGAAGTTCCTGCAATGGCTGCCCCCTGCCGGGGCGGGCGCCGCGTGGTGCGATGTGGGGTGCGGGACCGGCGCTCTCGCACACGCCGTCCTTGTCGCCGAGGAACCGTCCCGGGTCGTCGGGGTCGAACCGTCCGAGGGCTTCGCCGCGGCGGCCCGCACCACGGTCGACGATCCCCGCTTCGAGGTCCGGCCGGGTACCGCTGCGGCGATACCGGCCGTGGACGGCGAGTTCGACCGCGTCGTATCCGGATTGGTCCTCAACTTTCTTCCCGATCCGATCGAGGGTCTTGTCGAGATGCGCCGCGTCACCCGAGCGGGCGGGACGATCGGCGGCTACGTGTGGGACTACGCCGAGGGCATGGGAATGATTCGCGCCTTCTGGGATGCGGCCGTCGAACTGGACGAGGCGGCGCGGGACCGGGACGAGGGTGTCCGCTTCCCGCTCTGCCGGCCCGATCCCCTCCACGACCTGCTCGCGTCTGCAGGTCTCACCGGGGTGCGGATCCAGCCGCTCGAGGTTCCCACCGTGTTCGCCGACTTCGACGATTTCTGGGCGCCGTTCCTCGGCGGTCAGGGACCCGCCCCCGGATATTGCATGTCGCTGCCGGCACGGCGCCGAGCCGAACTGCGGACGGTACTCGATGCCCGACTGCGCCGCGACCGAGCCGGTCGGATCGCGCTGACCGCCCGGGCGTGGGCCTTCCACGGCTCCGTGCCCGATTGACACGGGAGTAGATCGTCCAGCCCGGCTGGAACGGCGACGGTGCGGCGGTCACGCCTGCGACGTGACGATGAGCGTGGCGGCGGCGAGGGCCAGAACGACGACCGTGACGGTCAGGACGATGTTGCGCCACCAGTGATGCCTCGCGCGGCCCTCGATGAAGCGCCTCACGCGCGCCCGGTGCTCGCGCCCGCTCGTCACGAGCAGCACGAGCGCCGGCACCAGGCACAGCAGGCCGATCACCACCACCACGGGCGCCGGGCCGGGCGCCAGGCGCAGGAACAGCAGGACCACCGCTCCCAGCCCGGTCGCCGTGCGCAGCCACGCGAGCGTGGTGCGCTCGGGCTGCAGGCCCGGGTCGTCGTGTCTCATCGTGGGCCCGAACGCGACGGCGCGGTCATATCAGGAGGGCCGCGGCGAGGGCCACGGCCCCGACCGCCAGCATCGCCGCGAGCAGGAAGGCGATCCGCGGCGGCGGCAGGGGACGTTCGGTGCGCATCGCGGCCTCGATCTGCAGCCAGCGCCGCAGGGCGGCGATCACCAGGAGCGCGGAGAACACCAGCAGCGTGCACGACAGCGTGGTCCGCACCACCGGCCCCACGACGTCGCCGGCGAAGGTCTCGAGCGCGACGGCCGCCGCGATGACGCCGAGCGCGGTGCGGATCCACGCGAGGAACGTGCGTTCGTTCGCGAGGGTGAAGCGGGCGTCGGGTTCGGCGCCTTCACGCAACGCCCGCGGCCGCCAGTCGCGCAGAGGTCTGGTCACGCCGTCGACCCTATCCCGGTGCCGCCCGATGAGACCGTCGAGGTGGGACGGCGAACCCGGTCAGGCGAGGGTGATCTCGCCGTTCTCGACGGTGACGGCCCTGCTCTCGAGGGGACGCGCGGCGGGCCCGTTCGCGACGGTGCCGTCGAGGTTGAACCGGCTGCCGTGGCAGGGACAGTTGATCGTGCCGTCCTGCACGGCCGCGACGGTGCAGCCCTGATGGGTGCAGATCGCGCTGAACGCGAGCACCTCGCCCGCGGCCGGCTGGGTCACCACGACCTTCTGATCGGGGAAGATCCGTCCCCCGCCCACGGGAATGTCGGCGACGGCCGCGAGGGGCTGTCCCGCGGCCGCGTCGGTGCCGGCGTCCTCCGCCGCGGAGGTCTGCCCGGAGGCCGGCTCGTCGCCGTAGGTGCTGCAGGCCGCCGTGGCGGCGACGGCGGCCATCCCGGCACCCAGGAGCACCGAACGGCGGCTGACGGGAGACTGCTCGAGATCCATTTTCCGGCTCCGATCGTGGGAGGGACAGTAGGGGTGGGAAAGACAGTAGGGGTGGGCCGTCAGAACGTGAGGCCCGTCGTGCGGAAGAAGTACAGCGCCGAGGTCGACCACACGACCACGATCGCCGTGAACAGGGCGCCGCCGGCCACCGGAACCGCCCATCCCGGCAGGCCTCGCCGGCTCAGCAGCAGCATCTTGGCCACGAACGCCCCGTAGAGGAGGCATCCGGCCAGCGAGTGCCACAGCACCCGCGGCTCGCCGGTGCGAAAACCGAGCGCGTACAGGCAGTGCACCGCGACGGGGACGGTGGCCAGCACCGCGAGGCGGCCCGACCACACGTGCAGGGTCCCGATCCAGCTCGGCGCCCGCAGTCCCGGCATCCGTCCGTACATCACGGCCGCCGAGGCGAGCTGAACCAGTGCGAGCACGCCGGCGAGGGTCGCCAGCCAGGCCTTGACGGCGGTCGGACTGGAGAACCCGGCGACGTTGATCGAGAAGAAGGTCGGCTCGTGCACACTGCCGTACACACCGAGCCCGACCGCGACGAGGGCACCCACCAGGAACGCGACCACGACGGGGGCCGTTCGCGGCGGTGCGACGGGATGGACCTGCGGTGTGCTCATCCGTCCTCCTCCCGGTGTCACCGCGCGGTGGCACCGTCAGAATGTGTCACTGCCGGACACCGGGTCGGCGGTCACGACCACCCCGTCGACGACCGCCGTCCCGTCCGGCGCCAGGGCCGGGGCGGGCGCGGTGCCGCCGTCGCCGGCGCGGCGCACACCGGTGACCGTCCCGTCCTGCGTGACGATCCAGCTGGCCCGGACGTCGCCCACGTTCGCGAGGTAGAGGCCGGCCGGGGGTTCGGCCGGCGCGGCGTCGAAGGTCCAGCTCCGGTCACCGAGCCACAGGGTGCCGCGCACCGTCGTGCCGTCGAACTCGCCGTCGAGGCGGGCACCGTCTCGGCCCTCGAGCTCGAGCCTGCCGTCCTCGGCATCGCCGGACAGCCAGGACTCGACTGCACTGCCGTCGCACGCGTACGCGACGGCGTCCTCGCCCTCGACGGCGATCGCGAGCGTGAGGGTTCCGGTGGCGACGGGGATCTGCGCGACGTAGGTGGCCTGCGCGGGGAAGGCCACGGCGGTCGAGGGCGCAGCCGTCGTGGTGGGGGCCGGCGCGGACGTGGCGGCCGGGCCGGGGGCGGGCGTGGGGCCGCCGTCCTCCTTGGAGACGTTGACCGCGAGCAGGACCGCGGCGAGCACCACCACCGCCGCCAACGTGATCAACGGCCCCCTGCGCACCATCGGGTCCCCTCGCCGGTCCGCACTTCAATGATGATGTCGCGGTCGAATCTACTCCGCCGCCGCCCGCCCGCTCAGCGAATCGCCCGCATCAGTCGACGACGACGTCCGCACCGCGGGCCGCGGCCGGACGCGCCTTGAGCGGCTTGCGGGCGGGCCCCTTGCTCACGGTCCCGTCCAGACGGAACCGGCTGCCGTGACAGTCGCAGACGATCTCGTCGGCCTCGACGCCGGTGATGTTGCAGCCCGAGTGGGTGCACAGCGCGACGAACGCCCGGTAGTCCCCGGCGACGGGTTGCGTCACCACGAGACGCTTGTCGGCGAACAGGACGCCGCTGCCCACCGGGATGTCGGCCGCGGCAGCCACGACCGCGGCGTCCGGACCGGGCTCCGGCGGCGTGGTCGGTGCGGCGGAGGTGCCGTCGGCGCCACCCTGATCGGCCTCGGCACCGCACGCGGACAGGACGGCGGCGGCCGCGACCGCACCGGCACCGCCGAAGAGGGCGCGCCGGCACAGACGCGGCTGTCCGGGTGCCTCGTCCGTCGCGGCGGGGCCTCGGTGGGTGGGTTCGATGCTCATTGGGTCGTCCGTTCGGGTCGCCGTCGTGCTGCCGGAACGAGGTTAGCCGCAGACACGGAGAGGGGGCCGCGACGTACGTCACGGCCCCCTCCGGACGGCCGGCTAGTGGACGGCCACCGGCTGCAGTCCCTCCCCGGCCGGATGCTTGACGCGCGTGCGCGGCAGGAACAGCGCCGGGATCACCGCGAGGGCCATGAGGACGGTCGCGACGAGGAACGTGGTCGCGAACGCGTCCGCGAGCGAGGTGAGGATCGACTCCTGCACCGGTGCGGGCAGCTGTTCCAGAGCTGCCGGGTCCATCTGCCCGCCGCCCTCGGGCGCCCCCGCCGGGGTCGCCAGGCGGCTGCTCAGGATCACCGACATGGTCGCGGTGCCCACGGAGCCGGCGGCCTGCTGGACGATGTTCATCAGCGTCGACCCGCGGGCCACGCTCTGATGGGTCAGCGTCTGCAGCGCGGCCGTCATCGTCGGCATCATCGTGGCACCCATGCCCATGCCCATGACGAACAGCGCACCGAGCAGCAGCACGTACGACGTGTCCGTGCCCACCTGCGTGAAGACGGCCATGCCGAGCGTGACGAGGGTCAGGCCGACGAGCACGATCTTCCCGGGTCCGATCCGGTCGACGAGCCGGCCGGCGACCGGCATGGTGAGCATGGCGCCGAGGCCCTGCGGCGCGAGCAGGATGCCCGCCGCCAGGGTCGACTCGCCCCGCACCTGGAGGAAGTAGCTGGGGAACAGCAGTCCTGCGCCGAAGAACGCGATCGCGAACACCGACATGGTGAGCACCGCGAACGTCAGTTGGCGGTTGCGGAACAGGTACAGGTCGATGAGCGGGTTCCGGGCACGCAGGGCGTGGAACACGAACGCGACGATCAGCGCGGCGCCGATCGCGCCCGGCACGAGGACCCGCGTCGCGGCGACGGTGCCGACCTCCGGGATGGACGAGACGCCGAACAGGAACAGCGCCAGGCCCGGCGACAGGAGCGCCATGCCGACGAAGTCGAAGGACTCGGACCGGCTGGGACGGTCCTTCGGCAGGATCAGCACGGAGGCGACGAGGGCCACGACGCCGATGGGCAGGTTGATCAGGAAGATCCAGTGCCAGCTGGCGGTGTCGATCAGCCAGCCGCCGAGGATCGGGCCCCCGATCGGGCCCAGCAGCATCGGGATGCCGAGCACCGCCATCACGCGGCCGACCCGGTGCGGTCCCGCGGCGTGGGTCATGATCGTCATGCCCAGCGGCATGAGCATGCCGCCGCCCAGGCCCTGCACCACGCGGAACCCGATGAGCGACGTGATGTCCCACGCCATGCTGCACAGCACGGACCCGGCGACGAACAGGACGAGGGCGGCGAGGTACAGCCGTTTGGTGCCGAACCGGTCCGCGGCCCAGCCCGTGAGCGGAATCACGCTGGCCAGCGCCAGCGTGTAGGCGGTCATCGTCCACGCGACGGTCGCGTAGCTGGAGTCGAAGTCCTCCATGAACGTCGGCACGGCGACGGAGACGACCGTCACGTCGAGGATCGACATGATGGCGCCGAGCACCACCACCGACGCGATCTTCAGAACTGCCGCGTCGAGCTTGTCGCTCGCCGGCGCGGCGGCCGGGCCCGCATGGGGGGCTGTCATGGGTCGGTCCTCTCGAGGCGCGATGGCAGGCAGACCTGCCAGGATGGGATCGAGGGGGCCGGGCACCACGTCGTACCGTGCGGCGACGACGATCTCGGCGCGAGCCGCGTGTCACCCTCGACGTGCCCGGCGACCAGCGCGCGCCCCGACAGCGCGGCGGATCGACATCCCGGCCTGCGCTCCCCCGGCGGACGTCGCCGCGGGCGGTGCCGGGCACCGCCGAAAGATACTAGTCCCGACGCAGGCGGAGCCCCAACCGATTATCGGCGCACCAGACGCAGCAGGCTTCGCCCCGGCCGCGGGCGCCCGGCCGCGGTGTCCGTGAGGCGGGCGCGGTCGGTCAGCTTGACGCGCGGCCGGCCGGCGGCGCGGCCGGCCGCCCGCTCGGCCCCGTCGATCTCGTGCCATCCGCTCAGGCCCACCCGGGTGGGCCGCCGCTGCCCGAGCAGGCGATCGAGTTCCCGCCGGCCACCGGCCGGACGCGCGAGCCGGCCGGCGTCGAAGTCGGCGAGCAGGGCCGCGACCGTCTCCTTGGCGCACGCCTTGTTGGTTCCGATCACGCCGCTCGGACCGCGCTTGATCCACCCGGTGACGTACACGCCGGGTCCGGCGGCGGTGACCCGCCCGCCCTCGTTGGGGACGATCCCCCGTCGCTCGTCGAACGGCACTCCCGGGAGGGGGACCCCGCGGTAGCCGATCGAGCGCAGCACCAGCTGCGCGTCGAGGTGCAGGGCCTGCCCGGCGGGCCGGGCGACGAGCGCACCGTCGTCGCCGGCGATCAGGTCGTTGCGTACCGCGCGCAGTCCGGTGACCCGTTCGGTGCCCTCGATCTCGGTGGGCGACACGAGATAGCGGAACACGATGCGCTTGTTCCCCGGCCGGGGCTCGCGGCGCGCGTACTCGCGCGCGAGCCGCATGCGCATCGCGACCGCCGGGTCGGCGGCGGCGAGCGCCGCGCTGGCGGGATCGAGCTCGAGCTCGGTCTCGTCGACGACGACGTCGACGCCGTTCAGATCGCCGAGGGCGAGGAACTCGGGGTTGCTGTAGGCCGCCTGGGCCGGACCGCGGCGGCCCAGCAGGACGACCTCGCGGATGTTGCTCCGGCGCAGCGCCTCGAGGGCGTGATCGGCGATGTCGGTGCGGGCCAGCTCGTCGACGTCCATGGTGAGGATGCGGGCGACGTCGAGGGCGACGTTGCCGTTGCCGACCACGACCGCGCGTTCGCCGGAGAGGTCGAAGACCCGGTCGGCGTAGTCGGGGTGGCCGTTGTACCAGGCGACGAACTCGGTGGCGGCGTGGCTGCCGGGAAGGTCCTCGCCGGCGATGCCGAGGTTGCGGTCGGCGGACGCCCCGGTCGCGTAGACGACGGCGTGGTGATGGGCGAGCAGCTCGGCGTGGTCGATGTCGCGGCCGACCTCGACGTCGAGGTGCAGGGCGAACGCGTCGCGGCGGAACGACCATTCGAACGACTCGGTGACGGCCTTGGTACCGGGGTGGTCGGGTGCGACACCGCTGCGGACGAGTCCCCAGGGGGTGGGGAGCCGGTCGAACATGTCCACCTCGACGTTCGAGCGCTCGAGCAGTTCCTGCGCGGCGTAACAGGCCGCCGGACCGGCACCGACGACCGCCACGCGCAGGGTGCCCTGCCCCCGCGGCGGGGCCGGGACGGGTGTCAGCGGGATCCAGTTCTCGGGCATCGGGTGCGCCGTGTAGTAGTCGGCGTTGATGTCCTTGAACCGGGCCTGAGCCTCGGTGAGCCGGTCCTCCGGGAAGATCGCCTCGACCGGGCAGGCGTCCGCGCACGCGCCGCAGTCGATGCAGGCCTGCGGGTCGATGTGCAGCATCTCGGTCTGCGCGAACTCCCGCTCCTCGGGCGTGGGATGGATGCAGTTCACCGGGCACACGGCGACGCAGCTCGCGTCGTTGCAGCACGTCTGGGTGATCACATAGGCCATGTCGTGTCCTCGAAGAGCCGGGACCGGATTTCATGTTACATCCGGTAACAGTTAACTCCACTGTAGCCTCGATGTCTCGCCCCTCGCAAGATTCGCTGCAGCCCTGCCCCGCAGCTGTCAGAATCGGCAGGGGCCGACGACGAGCAGGGGGACGAATGGGTTCGGACACGGCCGCGAAACCGGCACCGGAGAAGTCCGCGGCGGAGGACGCGCTGGCGCAGCCCCTCGGGGCCGCGCCCCCGCCCGACGACGCGTTCCGGTCCACGCGCACGGTGCGCACCGGCGACGTCGACAACCGGGAACGGCTCCGTCTCGACGGCGTGGCCCGCTACCTGCAGGACATCGGCACCGACAACCTCGACGCCGTCGACGCCACCGCCACCGACCCGCTGTGGATCGTGCGCCGCACCGTCGTCGACGTGCACCGGCCGGCCCGCTTCCGCGAACAACTCGAACTGCGCCGGTGGTGCGACGCCTTGTCCACGCGATGGGCCAACGTCCGCGTGCGGCTCGACGGCACCGGCGACGCCCTCATCGACACCTCGGCGTTCTGGATCAACATCGGGCCCACCAACGGGATGCCGGCCCGGATCAGCGACCGGCTCTGGGAGCACATGGCCCGCCATGCGGAGGACACCCGGCTGCGATGGCGGGCATGGCTGCCGCCCACGCCGTCCGACGACGCCGACGCCGGCACGGCCTTCCCGCTACGGGCCACCGACATCGACCCGTTCGACCACGTCAACAACGCCGCCTACTGGCACGGCATCGAGGAGCACCTGGCCGGCCGGCCGGAGCTGCAGACCGCGCCGTACCGTGCGGTGATCGAGCACCTTCGACCGGTCGTCGCCGGCGACGCGCTGGTCCTGCGCGCCCGTCACGAGACCGACGCGCTGACCCTGTGGTTCACGGTCGGCGACGAGGTGCGCGCGGTGGCACGCGTCGGCCGCCGGTGACCCTGACCACCTAGGGTGAACCCATGACCCGCACCCTGATCCTGTTGCGGCACGGGAAGTCCGCGTACCCGGACGGCGTCGCCGATCACGAGCGCCCCCTTGCCCCACGGGGACGACGCGAGGCCGGCCTCGCCGGACGCTGGCTGCGGGCCCACCAGCCCCCGATCGACGCCGTGCTGTGCTCGAGCGCGACGCGCGCCCGCAAGACCCTGGCGGAGGCCGCCGTCGAGGTCCCCACGGAGATCCTCGACGACCTCTACGAGGCCACGCCGGGGAAGATCGTCGACGCGATCCGCCAGGTCCCGGACGACGTGTCGACCCTGCTCGTGGTGGGCCACGAGCCCGTCCTGTCCGCGACGACGCTGCTGCTCTCGGACGACCACGACTCGGATGCCGCCCGTCAGATCATCGAGAAGTTCCCGACCTCCGCGGTGGCGGTGCTGGCGGTGCGGGGGCCGTGGCACGACCTGGGCCCGCGTGGTGCGGCCCTGGTCGACTTCCACATCCCGCGCTGACCGGGACGCCGACCGGGAATCGCCCTACTCGGCCGCGGCGGCGAGCGCCTCGAGATAGGCGTCGATGCCCCACGTCAGCGACAGCACGGTCGGCGGCGACACAGCGGCGATGAGCTCGGTGCCGTTGACCTTCGCGACCCGACCGTCGGTCACCTGCCCCATGGTCCGCGCCCACGGCTGGGCGAGCGTGCGCTCCTGGGCCGCGGCGTCGTCGGCGTAGGAGAGCAGGATGTCGCTGGTGAGCTTGCCGGCCTCCTCGAAGCTGAGGGTGAAGTAGAAGCTGGACTCGTCGGTGCTCAGCTCGGCCACGCTGGGTGCGCTCACCAGACCGAGGTCGGTGAGGAACTCCACGCGCGAGTCGGCCGGCTTGTAGACGTAGAAGGTGTCGCCGGTGCCCCAGACCGCGGCGACGGTCCTGCCCCGCAGCTGCGGATAGGCTGCCGCCTTCTCCGCGATGGTGGCCTCGGTGTCGGCGATCAGCCGGGCCGCCTCGCCGGATCTGCCGAGCGCCTGCCCGACGGTGGCGACGACGTCGCGCCACGGGGTGGCCCACGGCTCGTCCGGGTACGCGACGGTCGGCGCGATCCGGCTCAGCGTCTCGTACTGCTCCCGGGTGAGCCCGGAGTAGTTGGCGAGAATGACGTCCGGCCGCGCCGCCGCGATCTGCTCCACCGGCACGTCCGTGCCGTCGTTCGGCAGGACGGCCGGTGTCTCGGCGCCCAGCTCGGCGAGCCGGTCCCCGATCCACGGCAGCACCCCCTGCGCGTCGCCGCCGTAGGACTGGGCCGGGATGGCAACGGGCACGACGCCGAGCGCGAGCGCGGCGTCGGTGCTGCCGAAGCCCCACGTGACCACCCGCTCGGGTTCGCCGTCGAGCGTCGTGCTGCCGAGGGCGTGTTCGATCGTGACCGGGAACGCGCCTCCGGCCGCGGGCGACGACTCGCCGGCCTCGTCGCTCCCCGACGAGCACGCGGTCAGGACGAACGTGAGAGTGAATCCGGCTGCGGCGAGCAGCCTCGGGATTCGGGTCGACGGCACAGGCGTTCCCTTCGGATTGTTAGGAGTGCCTACCCAAACTAGCCGACGACCGGCGCGGCCGTGACGCCCACCCCGGAAACCAGGAAGGCCCCGCCCCCGAAGAGAAGAGGGCGGGACCTTCGTGGCCACGGCAGAGAGCCGGGCCGCAGCCGGTTTCCCGGCCGCGGCGACGGATCTACCGGTAGTCGCTGGAGTAACCGTAATCGTCGAGCGGAACCGCAGCGCCGGTGTTCTGGCCGAAGCCCTCCGGCGAGTAGTACTGATCCTCGTACGACGGGATTGCGTACGCGGCCGCGCGGGCCTCCTCGGTCGGCTGCACCTGGATGTTCCGGTACCGGTTGATGCCGGTGCCGGCCGGGATCAGCTTGCCGATGATCACGTTCTCCTTCAGACCGATCAGCTTGTCCGAGCGGCAGTTGATCGCCGCGTCGGTCAGCACGCGAGTGGTCTCCTGGAACGACGCCGCCGACAGCCACGAATCGGTGGCCAGCGACGCCTTGGTGATACCCATGAGCACGGGACGACCGGCAGCTGGCTCGCCGCCCTCGGCGACGACCCGCCGGTTGGAGGCCTCGAACTCGCTGCGCTCGACCAGCGAACCGGGCAGGAACTCCGTCGAACCCGAGTCGATGATCGTGACGCGACGCAGCATCTGGCGCACGATGACCTCGATGTGCTTGTCGTGGATCGACACACCCTGGCTGCGGTACACCTCCTGAACCTCGTTCACGAGGTGGACCTGCACCTGACGCGGACCCATGACACGCAGCACCTCGTGCGGATCGGCAGCACCCTCGAGGAGCTGCTGACCGACCTCCACGTGGTCGCCGTCGGCGAGGATGCCCTCGGTGCCGTTCGCCTTCCGGATCACGTGCAGACGCTGACGCTTCGACAGCTTGTCGTACACGACCTCCTCGCCGCCGTCGTCCGGGACGATGGTGATCTTGTAGAAGCGGTCGTCGTCCTCGAGGCGCACGCGGCCGGAGACGTCGGCGATGGGCGCCTTGCCCTTCGGGACGCGGGCCTCGAACAGCTCCTGCACTCGCGGCAGACCGCCGGTGATGTCCTCACCGACGCCACCCTGGTGGAACGTACGCATCGTCAGCTGCGTACCGGGCTCACCGATCGACTGCGCGGCGACGATACCGACGGCCTCGCCGATGTCGACGAGCTTGCCGGTCGCCATCGAGCGGCCGTAGCAGGTGGCGCACACGCCGGTGCCGGTGTCGCAGGTCAGCACGGAGCGGACCTTGACCTTCCGGATGCCGGCGGCCAGCAGGGCCTCGATCGCCGGGTCGCCGAGGTCGCTGCCCCGGGTGACGACGACGTTGCCGTCCGCGTCGACCGCATCGGTGGCCAGCGTACGGGCGTACGTGCTGGTCTCGATGTGGGCGTCGCGCACCAGGCGGCCGGTCTCGTTGCCCGCGCCGTCGCGCTCGGGCTCGGCGATGACCATCTCGATACCGCGCGGGGTGCCGCAGTCGGTCTCGCGGACGATGACGTCCTGCGACACGTCGACCAGACGACGGGTCAGGTAACCCGAGTCGGCGGTACGGAGCGCGGTGTCGGCCAGACCCTTACGGGCACCGTGGGTGTTGATGAAGTACTCGAGCACGGTCAGGCCCTCACGGAACGAGGACTTGATCGGGCGCGGGATGAACTCACCCTTCGGGTTCGTCACCAGACCCTTCATGCCCGCGAGCGAGCGGATCTGGGTCATGTTGCCCGCGGCGCCGGACTTCACGATCGTCGGGATCGGGTTGTCGTCCGGGTAGTGCGCCTCCATGGCCTGACCGACCTCTTCGGTCGCCTCCTGCCACAGCTTGACGAGCGAGTCGCGCCGCTCCTCCTTCGAGAGGGCACCACGAGCGAACTTGCGCTCGAGCTGATCCGCGGACGCCTCGTAGCGCTCGAGGATCTCCTTCTTCTCCGGCGGCACCAGCACGTCGGCCATCGACACGGTGACACCCGAACGGGTGGCCCAGTAGAAGCCGGCGTCCTTGAGCTTGTCGACGGTCTGCGCGACGACGATCATCGGGTAACGCTCGGCCAGATCGTTGATGATCGCGGCCTGACGCTTCTTCGGCATGACATCGTTGACGAAGCCGTAGTTCACCGGCAGCAGCTCGTTGAACAGCACGCGACCGAGCGTGGTCTGCACGGTCCAGCCGTCACCGTAGTTCCAGCCGTCGGGGAACAGCTCGGCCTCGACGTCCTTCGGCGGGCGCTGCCGCGTCAGGCGCACCTTGATCGGGGCCTGCACCGAGAGCACGCCGCGGTCGACGGCCATGATGGCCTCGGCCGGGGACGAGTACACGCCCTGCTCCGGCTCGTCGTCGGTGGCCGGCCGGTACGCGCCCGGCGCGTCCTCGACCAGGCGGGTCAGGTGGAACAGACCGGTCACCATGTCCAGACGCGGCATGGCGAGCGGACGACCCGACGCCGGCGACAGGATGTTGTTCGACGACAGCATCAGGACGCGGGCCTCGGCCTGCGCCTCCGCGGACAGCGGCAGGTGCACGGCCATCTGGTCGCCGTCGAAGTCGGCGTTGAACGCCTCACACACGAGCGGGTGCAGCTGGATGGCCTTGCCCTCGACGAGCTGCGGCTCGAACGCCTGGATACCGAGGCGGTGCAGCGTAGGAGCACGGTTGAGCAGCACGGGGTGCTCGTTGATGACCTCTTCGAGGACGTCCCACACCTGCGGGCGCTGCCGCTCGACCATGCGCTTCGCGGACTTGATGTTCTGCGCGTGGTTCAGGTCGACCAGGCGCTTCATCACGAACGGCTTGAACAGCTCGAGCGCCATCAGCTTCGGCAGACCGCACTGGTGCAGCTTGAGCTGCGGGCCGACGACGATGACCGAACGGCCGGAGTAGTCGACGCGCTTGCCGAGCAGGTTCTGACGGAACCGGCCCTGCTTGCCCTTGAGGAGGTCGGACAGCGACTTCAGCGGACGGTTGCCCGGGCCGGTGACCGGCCGGCCACGACGGCCGTTGTCGAACAGCGCGTCCACGGACTCCTGCAGCATCCGCTTCTCGTTGTTGACGATGATCTCGGGGGCGCCGAGGTCGATCAGTCGCTTGAGGCGGTTGTTGCGGTTGATGACGCGGCGGTACAGGTCGTTCAGGTCGGAGGTCGCGAAGCGGCCACCGTCGAGCTGCACCATCGGACGCAGCTCCGGCGGGATCACCGGCACCGCATCGAGAACCATGCCCATGGGCGAGTTACCGGACTGCTGGAACGCCGCGACGACCTTCAGTCGCTTCAGGGCGCGCAGCTTCTTCTGGCCCTTGCCGCTGCGGATGGTCTCGCGCAGCGACTCGGCCTCGGCGTCGATATCGAAGTTCTCGATGAGCTTCTGGATCGACTCGGCACCCATCGCGCCGGTGAAGTACTCGCCGTAGCGGTCCTGCAGCTCACGGTAGAGCAGCTCGTCGACGATCAGGTCCTTCGGCTTGAGCTTGGTGAAGGTGTTCCAGATCTCCTCGAGCCGGTCCAGCTCACGCTGGGCGCGGTCGCGCAGCTGACGCATCTCGCGCTCGCCGCCGTCCTTGACCTTGCGGCGGACGTCGGACTTGGCACCCTCCGCCTCGAGCTCGGCCAGGTCGGCCTCGAGCTTCTGCGCGCGGGCCTCGAGGTCGGCGTCGCGCTGATCGGCGACGGACTTCTTCTCGACCTCCATCTCGGCCTCGAGGGTCGAGAGCTCGTTGTGGCGCAGCTCGTCGTCCACCGCCGTGATGACGTACGCGGCGAAGTAGATGATCTTCTCGAGATCCTTCGGCGCCAGGTCGAGCAGGTAGCCGAGGCGGCTCGGCACACCCTTGAAGTACCAGATGTGCGTGACCGGCGCGGCGAGCTCGATGTGGCCCATGCGCTCACGACGCACCTTGGCTCGAGTGACCTCGACGCCGCAGCGCTCACAGATGATGCCCTTGAAGCGGACACGCTTGTACTTGCCGCAGTAGCACTCCCAGTCCCGGGTGGGGCCGAAGATCTTCTCGCAGAAGAGGCCGTCCTTCTCGGGCTTGAGCGTGCGGTAGTTGATGGTCTCCGGCTTCTTGACCTCGCCGTACGACCAGTTGCGGATGTCCTCCGCAGTGGCCAGGCCGATGCGGAGTTCATCGAAGAAGTTGACGTCGAGCACGTAACTTCCTTTCCCCTTTACGGGTTTTGTTGCTGCTAGTTGTCGCTATCGCTGCCGGGGCCCGATGAGATACGCGCCGGCTGAGCGGGGCGTATCTCATCGGGTCGGCTCCTAGTTCGCGAGGTCGTCGACCGTGGCCGACTCGTTGCGGGAAAGGTTGATGCCCAGGTTGGCCGCCGCCCGCTCGAGGTCCTCGTCGTCGCCGTCGGCCATCGCGATGGCCGCGCCGTCGCTGGACAGCACCTCCACGTTCAGGCACAGCGACTGGAGCTCCTTGAGGAGCACCTTGAAGGACTCGGGGATGCCCGGCTCCGGGATGTTCTCGCCCTTCACGATGGCCTCGTAGACCTTCACGCGGCCCACCACGTCGTCCGACTTGATGGTGAGCAGCTCCTGCAGCGTGTACGCCGCACCGTAGGCCTGCATGGCCCAGCACTCCATCTCACCGAAGCGCTGGCCACCGAACTGCGCCTTACCACCGAGCGGCTGCTGGGTGATCATCGAGTACGGGCCGGTCGAACGCGCGTGGATCTTGTCGTCGACCAGGTGGTGCAGCTTGATGATGTACATGTAGCCGACCGACACCGGGTACGGGAACGGCTCGCCGGAGCGACCGTCGAACAGCGTCGCCTTGCCGTCGGGGCCGACCATGACCTCGCCGTCGCGGTTCGGCAGCGTGGAGCCCAGCAGGCCCGTCAGCTCGTCCTCGCGGGCACCGTCGAACACCGGGGTGGCGATGTTGGTGTTCGGCTCGGCGGCGAGCATGTCGTCGGACAGGTTCTTCGCCCACTCCGGACGCTCACCGTCCCCGGCCACCTGGACGTTCCAGCCGGCCTTGCCGATCCAGCCGAGATGCGTCTCGAGGATCTGGCCGATGTTCATACGACGCGGAACACCGTGGGTGTTGAGGATGATGTCGACCGGGGTGCCGTCGGGCAGGAACGGCATGTCCTCCTGCGGGAGGATCTTGCCGATGACGCCCTTGTTGCCGTGCCGGCCGGCGAGCTTGTCGCCGTCCTGGATCTTGCGCTTCTGCGCCACGTACACGCGGACCAGCTCGTTGACACCCGGGGGCAGATCGTCGTCGTCCTCGCGCGAGAACACGCGGACGCCGATGACCTTGCCGGTCTCGCCGTGCGGCACCTTCAGCGACGTGTCGCGCACCTCGCGGGCCTTCTCGCCGAAGATCGCGCGCAGCAGCCGCTCCTCGGGGGTCAGCTCGGTCTCGCCCTTCGGGGTGACCTTGCCGACGAGGATGTCGCCGTCGCGCACCTCGGCACCGATGCGCACGATGCCGCGCTCGTCGAGGTCCGCGAGGACCTCGTCGGAGACGTTGGGGATGTCGCGGGTGATCTCCTCGGCACCGAGCTTGGTGTCGCGGGCGTCGATCTCGTGCTCCTCGATGTGGATCGAGGTGAGCACGTCCTCCTCCACGAGGCGCTGCGACAGGATGATCGCGTCCTCGTAGTTGTGGCCTTCCCACGGCATGATCGCCACGAGCAGGTTCTTGCCGAGCGCCATCTCACCGTTCTCGGTGCAGGGGCCGTCGGCGAGGACCTGGCCGGACTCGACGCGCTGGCCCTCGTCCACGATCGGCCGCTGGTTCGAGCAGGTGCCCTGGTTCGAGCGGTCGAACTTGCGCAGCCGGTAGGTGCGACGGGTGCCGTCGTCGGCCATCACGGTGATGAAGTCGGCCGAGACCTCCTCGATCACGCCCGACTTCTCGGTGACGACGACGTCGCCGGCATCGACGGCGGCACGCAGCTCCATGCCGGTACCGACGACCGGGGCCTCGTTGCGCACCAGCGGCACGGCCTGACGCTGCATGTTCGCACCCATGAGGGCACGGTTGGCGTCGTCGTGCTCGAGGAACGGGATCATGGCCGTGGCCACGGACACCATCTGCCGCGGCGAGACGTCCATGTAGTCGACCTCGGTCGCCGCGACGAACTCGACCTCGCCGCCCTTCTTGCGGACGAGGACGCGCTCCTCGGTGAAGCGGCCGTCGGCGTCGACCGGCGAGTTGGCCTGCGCCACGACGTGGCGGTCCTCCTCGTCGGCGGTCAGGTAGTCGACCTGGTCGGTGACGATGCCGCCCTCGACCTTGCGGTACGGCGTCTCGATGAAACCGAACGGGTTGACCCGCGCGTACACCGACAGGGAGCCGATCAGGCCGATGTTCGGGCCTTCCGGCGTCTCGATCGGGCACATGCGGCCGTAGTGCGAGTGGTGGACGTCGCGGACCTCGAGGCCGGCCCGCTCACGGGACAGACCACCGGGGCCGAGCGCCGAGAGGCGGCGCTTGTGGGTCAGGCCCGACAGCGGGTTGTTCTGGTCCATGAACTGCGACAGCTGGGAGGTTCCGAAGAACTCCTTGATCGCGGCCACGACGGGACGGATGTTGATCAGCGTCTGCGGCGTGATGGCCTCGACGTCCTGGGTGGTCATCCGCTCGCGGACGACGCGCTCCATGCGGGACAGGCCGACGCGGATCTGGTTCTGGATGAGCTCGCCGACGGTGCGCAGGCGACGGTTGCCGAAGTGGTCGATGTCGTCGACCTCGACGGGAACCTCGACGCCGCCGGGCGCCGTCATGGTGGTCTCGCTCGCGTGCAGGCGCACCAGGTACTCGATCGTGGCGACGATGTCTTCCTCGGTGAGGGTCGACGCCTCGATCGGCTGGCCGGCGTTCAGGCCCAGCTTCTTGTTGATCTTGTAACGTCCCACGCGCGCCAGGTCGTAGCGCTTGTCCTTGAAGAAGAGGTTCTCCAGCAGGGTCTGCGCGCTCTCCTTGGTGGGCGGCTCGCCCGGGCGCAGCTTGCGGTAGATGTCGAGCAGCGCCTCGTCGGTGCCGGCCGTGTTGTCCTTCTCGAGGGTGGACATCATGATCTCGGAGAAGCCGAAGCGCTCGACGATCTGCTCGTTGGTCCAGCCGAGGGCCTTGAGCAGCACGGTGACCGGCTGGCGGCGCTTGCGGTCGATCCGCACGCCGACGGTGTCGCGCTTGTCGACGTCGAACTCGAGCCACGCGCCGCGGCCCGGGATCACCTTGACGCTGTGCAGGTCCTTCTCGGTGCTCTTGTCGACCGCGCGGTCGAAGTACACGCCCGGGGAGCGCACCAGCTGCGAGACGACGACACGCTCGGTGCCGTTGATGATGAAGGTGCCCTTGTCGGTCATCATCGGGAAGTCACCCATGAAGACCGTCTGGCTCTTGATCTCGCCGGTGTTGTTGTTGATGAACTCGGCAGTGACGAACAGCGGCGCCGCGTACGTCATGTCCTTGTCCTTGCACTCCTCGACCGAGGCCTTGACCTCGTCGAAGCGCGGATCGGAGAAGGACAGGGACATCGACCCGGAGAAGTCCTCGATCGGAGAGAGCTCCGCCAGGATCTCCTCGAGGCCACCGACGACGGGGCCGTCACCGCGCTCGGCAGCGAGCGCGCGCCAGCGCTCCGAGCCGATCAGCCATTCGAAGGAATCTGTCTGTAGATCGAGGAGCCCAGGGACTTCGAGAGGTTCGCGAATCTTCGCGAACGACACCCTCTTCGGGGCTCCGGGGATTCCGGCAACTGCCTTGGTCTGGCTAGAGACTGCCAAGATGCGTCCTTCCAGCACCTCACGCGGGCCGCTCCAACCGGTGCGACCGCCGCTGTACCTGCTTCTTCATGTGGGGCGTTATCGCTGGTCGCAACCCGAACGACAACCCCACCACGAAGTCGGCGGAACGAGCCCCGAAGGGCAACGCTCCCGGCGATGCGGTCGAAGGATGGACAGGAGGCAGCCAGCGCAAAGTCCGAACTTACACCCAAAAGTCGCAGATGTCGAGCGACGGCACGAAAAGAAGCGCCCGACCCCGGGCGCCCAGGACGCGTATTCGTGCGTGCGTACCGATAGAGTGACCGCTCACGCCGCCCGCGTCAAGAGCAACCAGGCCGATTGTCCCGTCGGAACGTCCGTCACCGGTCCCGGATCTCGGAGACCAGCCACTTGCCGTCGATCCTCTCCATCCGCACCAGCAGCGGCGCCGACGCACTGCCCTGGGCGACCGCGTCGCCCGTCGCGCTGACGCTGATGAACGCCGCGACCTCGGCGCGGTCGTCGTCGAGCATCGACGCACCGATGTGGTCGATCCGCACCTCCGTCGCGGTGTGCGTCTGCACCGCGGCCTGCTTGGTGACCTCCGCGGTCAGGTCGAACTCCTCCCGCATCGGCGGGGTGAGGACCTCGCGGATCTCGGCGAAGTCCTGGTCGATCGTCTCGTGGTTGTAGCCGTGCATCGTCTCGATCGCATGGCCGGCGGCAGCGGTGACCTCCGCCGTCGCGGCGCTGTCGACCCACGCCTCGTTGCTCACCGTCGCACCGGGACGGGCGGCAGCGACCGCGGCGAACGCACCGAGTGCGACCGCGGCACCGCCGAGGATCGCCACCGGGCGCCAGCTGCCGCGCGCGACGGTGCCGCCGGGCTGCTCCCCCGGCTCCCGCTCCGCTCCGGCGTCCTCGACCGGTGCCGGCGTGCGCAGGCCGGGAGCGCTCTTGCGGGCCGTCTCGGACCCGGAAGCCGTGGGGGCTTTCCCGGCCGGCTCCACCGGGGCCGGTGTGGGCGCCTGCGGCGCGGTGGTCGCGGACGGCTCGGACCCGGTCGCCGCGGGCCCGGTGGTCGCGGGCCCGGTCGTCGCGGGCCCGGTCACCGAGGACCCGGTGGTCGCGGGCTCGGTCGTCGCGGGCTCGGGGGTCTCGGGGCGGGCGGCACCGCCCGGGGCCGGGGTCCGGCCCGTTCCCGCGATCTTGGGCCGCCGGCCCCTCGGGGGACCCATCGGATTGGGCTTGCGACGCTGCGGGGGCACTACACACTCTCCTTCATGGCTCACTCGCCTCCGGCGGATCCGGGATCGGCCGGTGCAGGCGCAGGAGCGCCCGGGGCGGGCGCGGGATCGGCCGGCGGCGCGGGTTGCTGCGCTCCTTCCACGGGCCCGCCGCCGAGCTGCACCGAGTCCAGCGGCTGGATCGTCTCCGCCTTCCAGATGTCGCCGTCCTTGCGCATCGCCACGTTCACGGTGACCTTGTTCTCGACGAAGTTGTCGGGCCAGGTGGTCTTCACCGCCAGGACGATCAGGGCGTTCGCCGTGTTCGCGTCCGTGTCCAGCGCCGTCAGGGAGCCGAACAGCACGTTCGCCGACATGCCCGTGCCCGTCTGTGCCACCTGCTGACGGATCTGCTGCTCCGTCGCGGCCAGGTCGTTGTTCAGGGCCTCACCGGTGATCGACGAACGCATGTTCTCGATCGACCGGTCGACGTCGGCGGCGTCGACGCTGTTGAGGTTGATCGCGGCCTGCATCGCCCCGGACAGGGCGGCGTCCCGCGCATCGGCCGTCGGGCGGTCGGCGAGCAGGGCCCGCCCCCATCCGAAGCCGAACCAGGCGGCCGCCACGAGGGCGATCACCGCCAGCACGCTCACCACTGCCAGGACGATCCTGCGTATCTTGTCGCCGCCCGCCCCCGCCGTCTGCGGGGGACGGGACGTCGTGTCTGCGGTCACTGCACCAACCTACTTACCTACTTCGGGGTGACTCCGAGCAACGGCGCGAGCTGCGTCGCGATCGGATTCAGATTGAGCTTGTCCGGATCCTGCTTCGGCGTGAAGTCCCACGGCTGGATCGTCGCCGGGTCGGCGAACACGATCCGGTTCGCGCTCCGCACGCCGGTGACGCTGCCCTGCGGGGCCTCACAGGACGCCTCCGTGTTGAACGGAAAGTCCTGTTGGGTGTCGTCGAAGTTGGGATCCCGGCGCTGCATCTCGTCGAGGATCGCCTGAGTGCCCTCGTACCCGAGGGTGCACGACGGCGGGTTGTTCGTCTCGAGCAGGATGCCCTGCCGGACCGTGCCGTCGCCGGGCGCCACCGTCCCGGCGCTGGCCGCCACGGCCGGCAGGAACGCGAGCAGCGGCTGCAACGCGACCGCCTGCGGGCCGAGCTTGTCGCCGAGCAGCGCCAGGTTCGTCAGGTTCGCCGTCAGGCCGGGGCCCGAGTCCGCGACCAGCTGCGTGAGCTCCTCGCTCGCCGCCGTCCCGGTCTCGAGGAGGCGACGGACGTCCGGGTCGCTGTCGCGCAGCTGCGCGGTCACCAGGTCCAGATCCGCGCTGAACTGCCGGATCGCCGACGCCTGCACCGACTGGGTGTCGAGCACCGTTTGGCTGTCGCGGATCAGCGACACCGTCTGCGGCAGGTACTGCACTCCGGCGTCGCTGAGCTGGGCCAGGGAGTCCACGAGGGTCTGCAGCTGGCCACCGCGGCCGTCGAACGCCGCCCCCAGCTCGGTCACCACCGTGCGCAGCGAGTCCACCGGCACCGACCGGACGAGCGCGTTCGTGCTCACCAGCAGGTCCTGCACGGGCACGGGCACGTCGGTGGCGTCCTGGCCGATGACCGATCCCGCTTCGAGGTAGGGGCCCTCGTCGGTATCCGGTTGCAGATCGACGTACTGCTCGCCGATCGCCGACCGGTTCGCCACCACGGCACGGGTGGACGCGGGGATCTGCGGCCCGCCGTTGTCGAGGAGCAGCGTGACGTCGATGCCGTCCTCGGTCAGGCCGAGCTCGCCGACCCGCCCCACCGGCACGCCCCGGTAGGTGACCTCGGCGTTGGTGAAGATGCCGCCCGAATCGGCGAACCGTGCGTGGACGGTGTACTGCCCGAACCCGAGCAGGTTGTCGAGGCGGACGTACCGCGCGCCGACGAACACCACCCCGAGCAGCGCGATCACCACGAACGCGACCAGCTGTATCCGCAGCATTCGCGATCTCATCATCGCCCTCCCCCGACTCCGAGCTGGTTCAACAGGCCCTCCAGCGGATTGGCCGGCGCCGGGTCGTCGCCGGTGTCCGCCGCCGCGGCCGGCTGACCGGGCAGCGTCACCCCCGGAGGCAGTTCGAGTCCCACGGGCAGCTTCGGCGCCGGCAGCACCGGCAGCAGCGAGACCGTCGGCCAGCCCGGCCTCGGCCCGTTGCCGTTGTAGTACGGGTTCGACGGATCCACGACGGGCTTGGGCTCGCCGAACTTCGGCTGCCGGTAGACCGGCTCGCCCTGACCGACGCCGAGCGAGGCCAGCGCGTCCCCGATCTGCAGGTCCACGGCGAGGAACAGGTTGACCGAGCCACCGAGGGCGATCTTCTCGACCCCGTCGGGGAACGGCACCGTCGGGATGAACGGCAGCGCCTTCACCAGATCGTCGCCGGAAGCGGCGAGCTGCTGCAGGGTGGGGCGCAGGGCCAGCAGGTCGGCGATGAGGTCCTCCTTGGACTGGTCGAGCACGTCGGTGCCCACCGTCCCCAGGCGGTCGAGCTGACCGAGCAGTTCGGTCAGCTGGGGCCGCTGCTGTTCGAGCACCGCGGTGGCCACCGGCAGGTCGTCGAGGATCGCCGCGATGCGGTCGTTCTGTTCCGCGACCCGGACGGTGAGCACATCGAGGCCGTCGAGGGCGCGGGTGATGTCGTCGCGCTGCTGGTTGAGACCGTCGATGAGCCGATCCGCCTGTTGCAGAAGGCTCTTCGTGGTGCCTTCCCGGCCCTCGAACGCGGTGGACAGCTCCTCGACCACCGGCTGCAGCTGGCCGACGCCGCCGCCGTTGAGCAGCAGCGAGAGGGCGCCGAGCACGGGCTCGAGTTCCGTGGCGTGCCGGGTCCGGTCCAGCGGAATGACGTCGCCGTCGGCGAGCAGTTCGCGCGACGGGTCGCTCGGCGGCGGACTGAGCTGGACGAACTTCTCGCCCAGCAGACTGGTCTGTTCCACCGCGGCATACGCGTTGGCCGGCAGCTCCACTGCCGAGTCGACCACGATCCCGACGTCGGCGGTCCACCCGTCGGGACCGACGGAGACCGTCTCCACCCGGCCGACGGGCACGCCGTCCACCTTGACTGTGGACTGCGGCACGAGGTCGAGCACGTCGTCGAACTGCACGGTCACGTGGATCGGGTCGGACCCGACGTCCGCACCACCGGGCAGGGGGAGGCTCGCGGCCCCGCCGCACCCCGACACCGCCAGGGCCGTCACGCAGGCCCCGGCACCGAGAATCGCCGAGCGTCTCACTGTCCGCCCCTCTCCAGGTCCAGGCGCGGCGACTCGACACCGGGCACCGTGCCGGGAACCACCCGGCGCTGGATGTTCTCGCCGCTCAGGACGCCGAACGGCAGGATCAGATCCGGCGTCCGGACGTCGTTGGTGATCTGCTCGGCGAGGCCGGAACACTGATCGATCAGCGGCTGCATCTGCCGGCCGAGCTGCTCGAACCTCGGGTCACCCGGCACGAGCCGACCGAGGTCGATGAGCTTGCACATCACGCCCGCCGGATCCTGCAGATCGGTCACCACCAGACGGGAGGCGAGCGACCCGGACTCCGCGTCGTAGGAGTTGACGAGGTTGCTCACCGCCAGGGGCAGCAGGGTCAGCGAGTTCACCAGCGAATCCCGGTTGGCGGCAAGGTTGTTCGTCACCGGGACCAGAGCGTCCACGTTGTCCTTCAACGCCGCCTGATTGTCGTTGACGAACTGCGCGACCACCCCGAGCGACTCCGACAGCTGGTTCAGCGCGAGCCCGAGATTCTCCCGCTCGCCGGCCAGATAGCCCGACAGGTCCGACAGCTGCGCGTTGAACTCGCGCACCTGCTGATCGTTGGCCGCCAGCGCGGACACGAAGATCTGCAGGTTCTCGATGGTGCCGAACAGGTCGCCGCGCGACTCGTTGAGCGTGCGCGACGCGGCGGAGAGCTGCTCGATGGTCTGGCCGAGCGCGGCACCGTTGCCTTCGAGATTCTCGGCGCCGGTCTCCACGAAGCGCGTCAGTGCGCCGTCCTTGTTGGCGCCCTCGGGACCGAGCGCCCGCGACAGCTCGTCGACGCTGGCGTACAGCTGGTCCACCTCCACCGGGGTGGCGGTCCGTTCCCGCGGGATGACGGCGCCGTCGGCCATCGTCTCGCCGCCGGTGTACACCGGGGCGAGCTGCACGTAGCGGTCCGCGACGACCGACGGGGTGATCTGCACGGCCTTGGCGTCGGCGGGGATGTCGACGCCGCGGTCGACCCGCATGTCCACCCGCACCTGGTCCCCTTCGGGGACGACCGCGGTGACCTTGCCGACCTCGACGCCGAGGACCCGGACACCGGACCCCTCGTACACCCCGACGGCCTTGTCGAAGTAGGCCGTGATCTCGGTGGTTCCCATGCGGTTGAAGACCCACCACAGCACACCGGCGATCAGTACCACGGCCGCGGTGATCGCGGCGATCAGCAGCACCATCGGGCCGCGCCGTGAGCCGCCACCGGACTCGGCATGCGACATCAGTTCTCTCCCAACGTGCGAACCGGATCGCGGTATCCGGGGATCTCCGGCAATCCGGGCGGAATGAGGTTCACGACGACCTGGTCGAACCAGCGGCCGTTGCCGACGACATTCGAGTACAGCCGGACGAACGGCTCGTACAGCTTCATCGCGCGGTCGAGATCGTCGTTGCGGTCCTGCAGGATCTGCACCACTCCCCGGAGCTGGTCGAGCGCCGGGCCGATCGTCGCCTCGTTGTCGCGGACCAGACCGGTCAGCTCGGCAGACAGCCGCTGCGTGCCCGTCAGCAGCTGCGAGATGGCCTGCTGCCGGTTGTTGAGTTCTGCGATCAGCAGGGCGCCGTCGCTGATCAGCCGGTTGAACTCCGCGTTGCGGTCGGCGAGGATCTGCGAGGTCCGGCCGGTCGCCTCGAGCAGCCGTTTGAGCTCCTGGTCCCGGCTCGCAACGGTCTGCGAGAGCCGGGTGACTCCGTCGAGCGAGGCCCGGATGTCGTCCGGTGTCTGCGAGAACGCCTCCGAGAGCGTGTCGAAGCTCGTGGCCAGCTGTTCCGAGTCGATCTCGCCCAGAGTGGTGGCCGCGGACGAGAACGCCTCGATCACGTCGTACGGGGCTACGGTGCGCGACAACGGGATCCGATCATCCGGGTCGAGCACCTCGGTGCCCCGCGGCTCGAGGGCGAGGTACTTCTGGCCGAGGATCGTCTTGATCTGGATCGAGGCCGAGGTGTCGTTGCCGAGCCAGGCGTCCTTGACCTTGAACGACACGAGCACCCGGTCCCCGTCGAGCTCGATGTCGGTGACCTGACCGACCTTGACTCCGGCGATGCGCACCTCGTTGGTGGGCTTGAGGCCGGCCGCCTCGGTGAACTCCGCGCGGTAGGTGGCGCCGGCCCCGATGATCGGCAGCGAATCCAGGAAGAACGCCGACAGGGTGGCCAGCAGGACCACGAGAATCCCGAGGGCGCCGGACACGGCCGGACTGCGACGTCTGCTCATCGTCCCTGCAACTCCTGCATCCCGTCCTGCGTGCACCGCTTGGCGGCGTTGGTGTAGATCGGCTGGTTCACCGTGGGCAGGCCGGTCGGCAGGTTCAGGTACGGAACCGAACCCGGGCCGGCGATCACGTCGATGCCGCACAGGTAGAACTGGAACCACGACCCGTAGCTCGCGACCCGGCCCAGCTTCTCGAGCTTGACCGGAAGGGTGGCGAGGACCTCGTCGACCGCGTCGCGGTTGCTGTTCAGGTTCGCCCCGAGCTGCTGCACCGCCGTGACGGAGCCGGCGATGGCCGGCCGGGTCGGCTCGAGCAGATCGGCCGTCGCGTCCGTCAGCCCGGCCAGCGACTGCACGGCCGCACCCACCGTGTCGCGGTCGGCGGCCAGCCCGCTGACCAGCGCCTGCGTGTTGACGAGCAACGAGTCGAGCTGATCGTCCCGCTCGTTGATGTTGGTGAGCACCGAGTTCAGGTTGTCGATGACCGCACCGATGACCCGGTCCTTGTCGGCGATCGTGTTGGTCAGGCTCGCCGTCGTGCGCACCAGGTCGTCGATGGTTCCGGCCTCGCCCTGGAACACCTGGACTATCTGCGACGACAGCGTGTTGACGTCCTCGGCGCTCAGGGTCTGGAACAGGGGCCGGAACCCGTTGAACAGGGTGGTCAGGTTCACGGCCGGCTTGGTGCGCTCCAGCGGGATGGTGTCGCCGCCGGTCAGCTTCATCCCCTGCATGCCCTCGCCCTGGTCGAGGGCGATGTAGCGCTGGCCGACGAGCGTCCGGTAGCGGATCGTCGCGGTCGTCGCGGCGGGCAGCCAGTCCCGGTCGGACATCGAGAACGTCACGCGCGCCTCGCGCCGGTCGACGATCTCGATCTTCTCGACCTGGCCGACGCGGACGCCGGCGATTCGGATGTCGTCGCCCTCGTTGAGCGACGTCACGTCCGTGAAGATCGCGTGGAATTTCGTGCCTCCGCCGCCGCCGAGGCTCGCGATGGTCGCCGCGAGCATTCCGGTGGCGAGGATCGTGACCACGGCGAAGACGATCAGCTTGATCAGCGGTGCTGCCAGGCCTCTCATCGGAAGCTCACCTCCGTTCCACGCAGTGCGGGCGCGCCCAGGCGCGTCGTCCAGGTCGGCACGTCCTCGGGCGCGATGCCCGCCGCCTCCGCGTACACGACGCCGAGGGCGTCCTGCTCGGCCCGCGACCCGGTGTACGAGACCTGCGTCGTCGCCGGGGTCGTCCCGATCAGCTCGCCGACGTCGTCCGGCACCCCGGACCCCTCGGGGGCCGGGAAGTACGACATGGTCTCCGGGCCCGGGTTGCGGGACGGCACCTGGTAGGAGCCGTCGTTGATCGAACCGCCGGGGTACTGCGGGAAGAACCGGCCCGGGGCCGTGACGTTGTCGTAGCAGGTGGGGCCGCGGACGTCGAGCAGGCGCGGCTCGTCCTGGTTCGGCAGGTACCGGCCCTTCGGATTGACGAACTGGACGCTCGCCCGCACGCCGGGGAACGGGTCGTCGGCCGCGAGCACCCCCGCAGCCGCGGGTGCCGCGTCGGCGAAGCCCTTCAGCATGCACGGGTACGACGGCGAGTACCGGGCCAGCAACTGCAGGGCCTGCTTGGAGTCGGCGGCGATGCTGATGATCGAGCCGGCGTTCTGCTCGAGCAGCCCGGCGGTCGCCGACGACGCCCCCGTCGCCGTGACCAGCAGAGTCTCGAGCTGGTTCTCCTGTTCCACCACGGTGTTGCCGGTGGTGCGCAGGTTGTCGAGGGCGCTGATCAGATCGGGCGCGGCGTCGGAGTAGGTCTGGGAGAAGTCCGCGAGCCCGCGCAGGTCCTCCTGCACGGCCGGGAGCTCCACGTTCACCTCGCGGAACACCTGCTCGAGCCGGTCCACGGTCTGCCCGAGGGTCTCGCCGCGGCCGCTCAGGCCCTGGGCCAGGGCGCCGAGGGTGTTCGCGAGATCCTGCGGTGGGATGGCCTCGAGCAGGGGCAGCAGCCCGTCGAGCACCTCGCCGAGTTCGACGGTCTCGGCGCTCGTGTCCTGCATCAGGGTGTCCCCCGCCTGGATCGGGCGCGCCGGCCGGTCCGGGAGAATCAGCGAGACGTAACGCTCCCCGAACAACGTCTTCGGCAGCAGCTGTGCGGTCGCGTTCGCGGGGATCAGGCCGGCCTTGTCCGGTTCGAGCGCGAGATGTGCGGTCACCGTCCCGCTCTCGGCCGACGTGCCGCGGACCTCGCCGACGATCAGTCCGCGCACCTTCACGTCCGCGTTCATCGGCAGCGCGTTGCCGACCTCGTCGGTCACGAGGTCCACCTCGACGACCTTCTTGAACGTCTTGTTGTACATCGCGATGGTGACGAACAGGAACAGACCCAGCACGACGAAGAACAGCAGGCCGAGAACCCTCCGCTTGAGGGTCGAGGGAGTCGGGTTCATCCGGCCACCCTCACGGTCGTGGTGGTGCCCCAGATGGCGAGGCTGAGGAAGAAGTCGAGCACGGCGATCGTGACGATCGCGGTGCGCACCGCACGGCCGACGGCCACGCCGACGCCCGCGGGTCCCCCGCTGGCGTTGAAGCCGTAGTAGCAGTGGATGAGGATCAGGAAGAAGGCGAAGACGAGGACCTTCCCGAAGGAGTACAGCACGTCCTCGGGCGGCAGGAACAGATTGAAGTAGTGGTCGTACGAACCCGACGACTGCCCGTTGAACAGGGTGCTGATCACGCGTGTCGCGAGGTACGCGGCGAGCAGGCCGATGATGTACAGCGGGATGACGGCGACGAAACCGGCGATCATCCGGGAGGTGACGAGGAACGGCACCGACGGCACCGCCATCACCTCGAGCGCGTCGATCTCCTCGCTGATCCGCATCGCACCGAGCTGGGCGGTGAAGCCACAGCCCACCGTCGCCGACAGCGCCAGGGCCGCGACGATCGGGGCGAGTTCACGCGTGTTGACGTACGCCGACAGGAAGCCGGTGAGCACCGAGGAGCCGAGCTGCTCGAGGGCGGCGTAGCCCTGCAGACCCACGACGACGCCGGTGAAACCGGACATCATGGCGATGACACCGATGGTGCCGCCGATGACGGCGAGCGCGCCGCTGCCGAAGGTGACCTCGGCGAGCAGCCGCAGCACCTCCTTGCGGTAGTGGACGAGGGTGCGCGGGGTCCACGCGATGGCCCGCGCGTAGAACGACATCTGGTCGCCTGCCCGATCCAGCATGTCGAGAGGAGCGCGCACGATTCTGCGCCCGCGGAGCCAGATGACGTCTCCGCGGCCCTTTGCGATTGTCATCGAGTCAGGATCCCTTCGCCGGAACGATCTGCAGGTACACCATCGTCAGGATCAGGTTCGCGAAGAACAACAGAAGGAAGGTGATGACGACGGTCTGGTTGACGGCCTCGCCGACCCCCTTCGGTCCGGCACCGGGGTGCAGGCCCTTGTAGGCCGCGACGACGCCGGCGATGACACCGAAGATCGCCGCCTTGATCTCGGCCACGTAGAGGTCGGGCAACTGGGCGAGGGCCGAGAAGGACGCCAGGTAGGCGCCCGGGGTACCGCCCTGCAGGATCACGTTGAAGAAGTAGCCGCCGGCGATGCCGACGACGGAGACGAGTCCGTTGAGCAGCAGCGCGATGAGAACCATCGCGAGCACGCGCGGGACCACCAGGCGTTGCACGGGGTTGATGCCGAGCACCTCCATGGCATCGATCTCCTCGCGGATGGTGCGCGATCCGAGATCGGCGGTGACCGCGGAGCCGGCCGCGCCGGCGATCAGCAGCGCGGTCACGATGGGACTGCCCTGCTGGATCACGGCCAGCACGCTGGCGGCGCCGGTGAACGACTCCGCGCCGAGCTGCTTGATCAGCGACCCGGTCTGCAGCGAGACCACAGCGCCGAACGGGATTGCCACGAGGGCGGTGGGCAGGATCGTGACGCTCGCGATGAACCACGCCTGCTCGATGAACTCGCGGAACTGGAACGGCCGGCGGAAGGTGTTCCGCACGACGTCGACGAACAACTCGACGATGTTTCCGGCCTGGGTGAGTGCACCGTGTATCGGACGCACGAACGAGCTGGTGCCCGATCCGACCCCCATGTGTGCTCCTAGCTTCTGTGGCGGGCGGACTCGTCGTACCCGTGACCGGGGTACGCCGGGATGACCTGCGTGTCGTCGTCGCGGAAGGAATGCTCGGGGTAGGCCGGCGCGGCGTGCGTCCCGCCGGTCTCCTCGAAGGACTCGAGGATGGCCTGCTGGGCGGCCTCGGGCAGGGTGTGCAGGATGTGCCGCACCCGCTCCTGCCGGCGGGCGACGGCCTGCCGCTCGGGCATCCCCGGGGTGGCCTTCATCTGCGGCACGATGCCCTCGACGTCCTCCACCCCACCGGCGTGGTGCCCGGCGTCGACGAGGGCCTGCTCCTGTGCCATCGTCGCCTCGTCCTTCTCCTCCGACATCCCGATCGGCCCGATCATCGTGCCATTGAGGAACTGCTTGACCACCGGCTCGTCGCTGGTGAGCAGCACCTCGCGCGGACCGAACATCACCAGCTCCCGGCGGAACAGCATCCCGATGTTGTCCGGCACCGTCCGCGCCAGGTTGATGTTGTGCGAGACGATCAGGATCGTCGCGTCGATCTCGGCGTTGATGTCGATCAGGGTCTGGCTGATGTAGGTGGTGCGCACCGGATCCAGCCCCGAGTCCGGCTCGTCGACCAGGATGATCTGCGGATCGAGCACCAGCGCCCGCGCCAGCCCGGCCCGCTTGCGCATGCCGCCGGAGATCTCGCCCGGCAGCTTGTCCTCGGCGCCGAGCAGACCGACGAGCTCGAGCTTCTCCATCACGATCTTGCGGATCTCGGACTCGGACTTCTTCGTGTGCTCGCGCAGCGGGAACGCCACGTTGTCGTAGAGGTTCATCGACCCGAACAGCGCACCGTCCTGGAACAGCACCCCGAACAGCTTGCGGATCTCGTAGAGCTCCTTCGAGGAGCACTGCAGGATGTCGGTGCCGTCGATGACGATCGAGCCCCGCTCCGGCCGCAGCAGACCGATCAGCGACTTGAGGAACACCGACTTGCCCGTACCCGACGGGCCCAGCAGCGCCGACACCTCACCCGCCGGCAGCGTCAACGTCACGTCCTGCCAGATCCGCTGAGACCCGAAGGACTTCGTCAACCCCTCGACAGCTACTTCGACTCCCACCATTACCTCCGCACGGCTCGATGCTGTTCCCCACTGTGGATTGCGTCACTGTAGCGCATCGAAGTGTTACCTGTGACACGGGATCCTACTAGCGAGTAAGAACACAGGTCAACTCGGGCATAACCCCCTTCGATCAGGGGTATGACCTGCGCTTATGCCGTCCCCGTGCGGCACCGACGTCAACTTAGCGCGGATGGTTTCCGCGCGCTCGGCAAACCGGTCACGAATGCGCGAAAAGGCCGCTGCCCACGGACTCACGTCCGTGGGCAGCGGCCTTGCCGAAGCGCTCGACCGCGGTGCGGTCGGGCAGCCGGGTTCGTCTTACTTGACGGCGACCTTGGCGCCGGCCTCTTCGAGCTTCGCCTTGGCAGCCTCGGCGGCATCCTTGGCGACCTTCTCCAGGATCGGCTTCGGAGCACCCTCGACGAGGTCCTTGGCCTCCTTCAGGCCGAGGCCCGAGACGATCTCACGGACGACCTTGATGACCTGGATCTTCTTGTCGCCGGCACCCTCGAGGATGACGTCGAACTCGTCCTGCTCGGACTCGGCCTCGGCGGCGGCGGCCGGGGCACCGGCAGCGGCGACGGCGACCGGAGCGGCAGCGGTGACCTCGAAGGTCTCCTCGAAGGCCTTCACGAACTCCGAGAGCTCGAGGAGGGTCAGTTCCTTGAACGCGTCGAGCAGCTCTTCGGTGGTGAGCTTCGCCATGGTGGCGGTCCTTCCTTGTGGATCCCATGTCGCTGATCCGCGACCGGATGGGATGCGCGCCGGGGCGCGCGGGGTGGGTGGGTCAGTGATTCGCGATGGTGCGGATCAGCTTGCGGCAGACTCCTGGTCCGCCATCTTCTCCTGCAGAGCGGCCGCCAGACGGGCCACCTGCGAGGCAGGAGCGTTGAACAGGCCGGCGGCCTTTGCCAAGTTGCCCTTCATCGCGCCGGCGAGCTTGGCCAACAGCACCTCGCGGGACTCGAGGTCCGCGATCTGGTTGACCTGATCCACGGACAGCGCAGCGCCGTCCATGTAGCCGCCCTTGATGACGAGCGCCTTGTTGTCCTTCGCGAAGGTCTTCAGGGCCTTCGCAGCGTCGACCGGCTCGCCCTTGATGAACGCAATGGCGGTCGGTCCGACGAACAGGTCGTCAAGGCCCTCGACGCCCGCCTCTGCGGCGGCGCGCTTGACCAGGGTGTTCTTGGCGACGGAGTAGGTGGCACCCTCTCCGAGAGCGCGTCGCAGCTGCGTCAGACTGGTCACCGACAGACCACGGAACTCCGTGATCACGGCGGCCGTCGAGTCCTTGAACTGCTCGGTGATCTCCGCAACCGCAGAAACCTTCTCAGGCTTTGCCATACTTCGCCTCCTCTCAGTAACAGTCGTTTTCCCGCTCGGGAAGTTCCACTCGAAATCCGCAAAATGCAAAACGCCCCGGTGCAGGGCACACGGGGCGTACAGAGAGAAAGACGGCATCGCAACCGATGTCGTATCTCCCCTACCTCGTCCTCCTGCGTGGGCCGCCGGGCAATCCCGGACCTTCAACCGAGTCCGCGAGCGGATCCGGTGACCAACGGTCTTGGGTAGAACATGATCGGGGTGAAGATCGGCACGCGCCGAACTCCGCAGGCAAGCGTACCCGACCGGATGTGCGGACGCAAAACGGCCGGCACGGAGCAGTTCCGTGCCGGCCGTTTCGTGCGCTGACCGCGAAGACTGGAGACCAGCCTCCTACTCGGCGTCCTCCAGGAGGTTGCGAGTGCGCGACGGGTCCACCGGGATGCCCGGTCCGGTGGTGGTCGCGATCGTCACCTTCTTGACGTAACGCCCCTTCGCGGTGGACGGCTTCGCGCGCAGGACCTCGTCCAGGGCGGCACCGTAGTTCTCCACCAGCTTCGCGTCGTCGAACGACGCCTTGCCGATCACGAAGTGCAGGTTCGAGTTCTTGTCGACGCGGAAGTTGATCTTGCCGCCCTTGATGTCGGCGACAGCCTTGGCGACAGCCGGGGTGACCGTACCCGTCTTCGGGTTCGGCATCAGGCCGCGCGGACCGAGGACACGCGCGATGCGGCCGACCTTGGCCATCTGGTCCGGGGTCGCGATCGCGGCGTCGAAGTCCAGCCAACCGCCCTGGATCCGCTCGATCAGGTCCTCCGCGCCGACGGCGTCCGCACCCGCGGCCTCGGCCTCGGCGGCCTTCTCGCCGACCGCGAACACGATGACGCGGGCGGTCTTACCGGTGCCGTGCGGCAGGTTGACCGTGCCGCGGACCATCTGGTCCGCCTTGCGGGGGTCCACACCGAGGCGCATGGCGACCTCGACGGTGGCGTCGTAGTTCTTCGACGAGGTCTCCTTCGCGAGCCGAGCGGCCGCGAGGGGGCTGTAGAGCGTCGAGGCGTCGATCTTCTCAGCGGCGGCGAGGTATGCCTTGCTGCGCTTTGCCATTGTTCTGTCCTAACTTGTCACCGGAAGGTGAATGGTTCGGTCGTGGTTGTCGAGCCTGGCCGGCCCTCCCACGGGTTCCTGCTCCGGGGCTTCGTCAGCCCTGCGGTGTCACAACGCGTCGCGGCGCTCAGCCCTCGACCGTGATGCCCATCGAACGCGCGGTGCCGGCGATGATCTTCGCGGCAGCCTCGACGTCGTTGGCGTTCAGGTCTTCCTGCTTGGTCTTGGCGATCTCGCGCACCTGGTCCATGGTGACCTTGGCGACCTTGGTCTTGTGCGGCTCGCCGGAGCCCTTCTGCACGCCCGCGGCCTTCAGCAGCAGCTTGGCGGCCGGCGGGGTCTTCAGCTTGAAGTCGAACGAGCGGTCCTCGTAGACCGTGATCTCGACCGGCACGACGTTGCCGCGCTGCGACTCGGTCGCGGCGTTGTACGCCTTGCAGAACTCCATGATGTTGACGCCGTGCTGACCCAGGGCGGGGCCGACCGGCGGAGCCGGGTTGGCCTGACCTGCCTGGATCTGGAGCTTGATGAGCCCGGCAATCTTCTTCTTCTTCGGGGGCATCTCTATTCCTAGTTTCTTGCTCGGTGTGGTTCTTGCGTACTGCTATCGCAAGCTTGAGTGGGTCGGACCCTCAGATCTTCGACACCTGGTTGAAGGACAGCTCCACCGGGGTCTCACGACCGAAGATCGACACCAGGACCTTGAGCTTCTGCTGCTCGGCGTTGACCTCGCTGATCGAAGCCGGCAGCGTCGCGAACGGTCCGTCCATCACGGTGACGGACTCGCCGACCTCGAAGTCCACCTCGATGGCGGGCTTGACGGCGGTCGCGGCGCCCTCGGCGGTCGTGGCGGCGGCTGCGGCAGGCTTCTTCTTCGCCTGCTGCGGCAGCAGGAACTTCACGACCTCTTTGATCGTCAGCGGCGACGGGCGCGAGGTGGCACCCACGAACCCGGTGACGCCGGGGGTGTTGCGCACCGCGCCCCACGACTCGTCGTTCAGCTCCATGCGCACCAGGATGTAGCCCGGCAGGACCTTGCGGTTGACCTGCTTGCGCTGGCCGTTCTTGATCTCGGTGACCTCTTCGGTGGGCACCTCGACCTGGAAGATGTACTCGCTCAGGTCCAGGTTCTGCACGCGGGTCTCGAGGTTGGCCTTGACCTTGTTCTCGTAGCCGGCGTAGGAGTGCACGACGTACCAGTCGCCGGGCTCGAGCCGCAGCTGCTTCTCGAGGGCCTCCGCCGGATCGACCTCCTCGGCCGGTGCCTCTTCGGCCTGTGCCTCTTCGGCCTGTGCCTCCACGGGCGCTTCGGGCTCGTCGCCGGACGTCTCGTCGGTTTCGATGCCCGCCTCTGCCGACTCGTCGGCCGCGTCCGCGGTCACGGAGTCGTCAACAAAGACCTCGTCCGAAACGCGCTCTTCGGCCGAGGGCTCGTAGGAGTCGTTCTCGGGGGTGCTCACCGGGCACTTTCCTCTCGTCGATCACATTCGCCGGCACGCTGACGCGCTAACCGAACAACCAGCTGACGCCCTTCACGAACGCCAGATCCAATCCAAAGATGAGCGCGGTCATGACCGCCACGAAGACCACGACGACGGTCGTGTACGTGACCAGCTGCTTGCGATTCGGCCAGATCACCTTGCGGAGCTCGGCGAGGACCTCACGGAAGAAGCGCCGCAGGCGCTTGAAGATGTTCTCCGTGCCCTGGGCACCGGAGCGGGAGGCGGACTTGGCTGGCGCCTTCGAATCGGGCCGCCGGGTGGCAGCCACCGCGGTCGACGCGGGAGCGGCCGAACGCTGCTGGGACCTCTTGCCGGTGGGAGCAGCGGACGCGGAGGAAGCGTCGGGGGTCGCGTCGGTCGCCGATCCGGCGTCGACAGGGTTGGAAGTCCCTGCAGTACCGCCGTCGCGCTTACCGCGCTCCTCGCTCACATCGTTCCTCTCGGTCGCTGGCCGTCCGGGGGCAGGGGCGACAGGACTTGAACCTGCAACCTGCGGTTTTGGAGACCGCTGCTCTGCCAATTGAGCTACGCCCCTTTGGTCGATGCCTCCGCCGGGAACCGGCGTTTCGATCGACCCATCTGCGACCACATGACATGCGCGCCACCCCGCGGACCGTGGAGGTCCTCGAGAGCAGCGCGCTGCGCTATGCGATCCCAGAAGTCTTAGTGTACTTCATAGCCCCGGGACAAACCCAATCCGCCCGGCCGGTCAGGCCAGACGGACCGTTGCCGTGGCCCGCCCGAAGATCTTACGCCCTTCGGACTTTGCCACGATCGCGACCACTGCTGTCTTGCTGTCCGCGTCCACCGACTTGACCTTGCCGGAGAACTCCACCTCGGCGGCCCGATGGGCCTCGACGTAGACCGGACTGGTGAACCGAACGTTGTACTCGGTCACCGCTCCTGGGTCACCGAGCCAGTCGGTGACGAAGCCGGCCGCGATGCCCATGGAGAGCATGCCGTGGCCGACCACATCGCGCAAGCCGGCGAGCTTGGCGACCTCGTCGCTCCAGTGGATCGGGTTGGGATCACCCGACACACCCGCGTAGTTCACGAGGTTGCCGCGGGTGAGCGTGACGACCCGCGCGGGCAGCTCCTCCCCGACCGAGACGTCCTCGAACCTACGGAGCGACATGCATCATCACATCCTTGACTGCGTGGGCGATGTTCTCGTCCACCTCGCCACCGGTGCGGCCCACCAGGGTGGTCCACGTGGTCATCACGACGTTGTCGTGCTGATCCGTGATGATGTTCTTGGTGGTGATGATGTCGCTGCCGGCGGCCTGACGGAAGTCGTCGAGGTACACGTCGCAGAACAGTCGATCGCCCACCTGGATGGGCCGGTGGAACACCAGCCGCTGGTCCGTCTGCATGATCTGGCTGAGGTCGTATCCGGTGACGACCTCGTCGAACAGCTTGCGCTGGGCGATCATGCCGACGATGGAGACGAAGGTCAGCGGAGCGACGAGGCCGTCGTAGCCGAGGCCCTTGGCCGCTTCCTCGTCGTGGTGCGCCGGATTGTTGTCCAGCACGGCACGCGCGTACTCGCGGACCTTCTCTCGCCCGACCTCGTAGAAGTCCTCGACACGATAGTGATGGCCGACCATCGAGGCCGCATGTGCCGCTGCATCGAACTGGATCCCGGCCTGTTCGGTGCCGTCCACGACCGATTCTTCACTCACGGATATGCCCGTCATACGCAAAACTCCCGCAAATTCGCCCGGACGCCGGCCGGCGTGGGCGAGTTTGCGGAGAGCTCACGCGTCGACGTCGACCCTGTACGACTACTTCGACTCGCGGTGGGCGCGATGAGTGCCGCAGTTGGGGCAGAACTTCTTCAGCTCCAACCGGTCGGGGTCGTTGCGACGGTTCTTCTTCGTGATGTAGTTGCGGTGCTTGCACACCTCGCAGGCCAGGGTGATCTTCGGCCGAACGTCGGTTGAGGAGGCCACGGGATGCCTTCTTTCGCGTCAATCTGATCAACGACGATCAGGGTGGTTCATTCAACTTTGGTAGCGGTGACCGGACTTGAACCGGCGACGCAACGATTATGAGTCGTTTGCTCTACCAACTGAGCTACACCGCCTCGGTGTCGAGTGTCGCGAACAACGGCGGCACCACAATCCAGCGAGCCCCCTGACGGAATCGAACCGTCGACCTTTTCCTTACCATGGAAACGCTCTGCCGACTGAGCTAAGGGGGCGCGACCACCGTGAGCATCTCTGCTCGCTGCGGCCTCCAAAAGATTACACACACTCCTCTGCAGGAACAAAATCAGCAGCTCAGGGGCCATAAATCGGCTTTCCGGCGGCTTCCGCGCGCATCCGGCGAGGTGCTCCCCTGCCCCGCCCCGGCACGGGCCCTGCCCTCGAGCGCCGGCGGGACCCGGCACGGACGACGTCCCGGTACCCGAACGGCTGCAATGCAGAACGGCCCCGATCCGTTCGGATCGGGGCCGTTCTGGTGGCAGGTGTAGGATTCGAACCTACGTAGGCGTAAGCCGACGGATTTACAGTCCGCTCCCATTGGCCGCTCGGGCAACCTGCCGGGCGCGATCGGGACCGTGTCCCTGGCGCGTTTGAAACAATACAACGCACACCCCCCTGTTGTGCAAACCGGGTGGACAGCGGCACTGCGCCACCCGATAGCGTCGGGGCGGCAACCCGTACAGAACCGATCCGAAGTGGAGTGCTCGTGGCTGATTCGTCGTTCGATGTGGTGAGCAAGGTCGACCGGCAGGAGGTGGACAACGCGCTGAACCAGGCCGCCAAGGAACTCGGCACCCGCTTCGACTTCCGCAACACCGGGGCGAGCATCGAGTGGAGCGGCGAGGAGTCCGTCACCCTGACCGCCGACACGGAGGAGCGCGTCAATGCCGCCCTCGAGGTGTTCAAGGAGAAGCTGATCCGCCGCAATCTCTCCCTCAAGTCATTCGACGCCGGCGAGCCCACCCAGTCCGGCAAGGTCTACAAGATCAGCGGATCCCTGGTGCAGGGCATCAGCACCGAGAACGCCAAGAAGATCTCCAAGCTGATCCGCGACGAGGGCCCGAAGGGTGTCAAGGCGCAGATCCAGGGCGAGGAGCTGCGCGTGAGCAGCAAGAAGCGCGACGACCTGCAGGCCGTGATCGCACTGCTCAAGAACGCCGACCTCGACATCGCGCTGCAGTTCGTCAACTACCGGTAGGCCCCCGGGGCGCTACCCGCCGCGGGCCATGCGCTCGAGCCGGTCGATGCGCTCGGCCATGGGCGGGTGGGTCGAGAACAACCGGCTCACCCGCTCCCCCGCCCGGAACGGGTTGGCGATCATCATGTGCGACTGCGCGGCGATCCGGGGTTCGGGCGGCAGCGGCGCCGCCTGGGTGCCCCGCTCGAGCTTGCGCAGCGCCGACGCCAGCGCCAGCGGATCGCCGGTGAGTTCGGCGCCGGACTGATCCGCCTGATACTCGCGCGAGCGCGACACGGCGAGCCGGACGACCGTGGCCGCGATGGGCCCGAGCAGCGACACCAGCAGCAGAGCCAGCGGATTGGTGCCCTGGTCGCGGTTGCCGAACATGTTCGCGAACAGTGCGAGATTCGCCAGCCCCGAGATCACCGCCGCCATCGCCCCGGCCACCGACGAGATCAGGATGTCCCGGTTGTAGACGTGCGACAGCTCGTGCCCGAGCACGGCGCGCAGCTCCCGCTCGTTCAGGATCTGCAGGATTCCGGTGGTGCAGCACACCGCCGCGTGGCGGGGATCGCGGCCCGTCGCGAACGCGTTGGGCGCATTGGTCGGGCTGATGTACAGCCGGGGCATCGGCTGATGGGCCGTGGTCGCGAGCTCGCGCACGATCCGGTACACCACCGGCGCCTCCACCTCGGTGATCGGTTGGGCGTGCATCGCACGCAGCGCCAGCTTGTCGCTGTTGAAGTACGCGTAGGCGTTCATCCCGACGGCGAGAACGATCGAGCCGATCAGGATCGTCGGGTTCCGGAACAGGGCGCCGATGAACACGATGAGGGCGGACATCCCGATGAGGAGCCCCGCCGTCTTCAGCCGGTTCGCATACCCGTGCACGTCACGCCTCTTCCCGATTCGTCGATCTTGCTCGAATGTTCAACGAAACAGGGCGGGGAGCGGGTTCCCCACCGTCACTCCCCGCAACGGCCGTCCCGGCTTCCGGGTCTACCCCACGCGCGCAATCGTGTAGTCGACGAGCCGTCGCAGGGCCTCGTTCGCCGGTCCCGACGGCAGCGACGCCAGCTCCGCGCGGGCCTTGTCCGCGTACTCGCCCAGCGTCCGCTTCGCGGCGGCCATCCCCGGCGACCGTGCCAGCAGCATCAGGGCCTCGTCGACGGCGGCCTCGTCCTCCACCGGCCCGGCCAGCAGTTCCCGCAGCCGGTCGGCCTCGGGTCCGGACTCGCGGAAGGCGTAGAGCACCGGAAGGGTGTGGACCCCCTCACGCAGGTCCGTTCCCGGAGTCTTGCCGGACTCCACCGAGGCCGACGAGATGTCGATGATGTCGTCGGCGATCTGGAACGCGGTGCCGACGGCGTCGCCGAGCCGTTCCAGTTGTGCGATCTGTTTCGCATCCGCGCCGGAGAACGTCCCGCCGAACCGCCCGCTCGTCGCGATCAACGAGCCGGTCTTCTCCCACACCACCTTGAGGTAGTGCTCGACCGGGTCGCGTTCCTTCCCGGTGCCGATGGTCTCTCGCATCTGCCCGGTCACTAGTTCGGCGAACGTCTCGGCGATGGTCCGCACGGCGTCGGGGCCGAGGGTCGACACCAGCCGCGACGCGTGGGCGAACAGGAAGTCCCCGGCGAGGATGGCGACGCTGTTGCTCCACCGCGCGTTGGCGCTGGGCGCCCCCCGGCGCATGGTGGCCTCGTCCATCACGTCGTCGTGGTACAGCGTGGCCAGGTGCACCAGTTCGACCGCGGTCGCCGCTGTGACGACCGCCGCATCGTCGGGCTCCGGCCCGAGCTGGGCGGTGAGGAGCGTGAACAGCGGACGGAACCGCTTGCCGCCGGCCTTGGCGAGATGCAGCGCGACCTCGGTCAGGAAGTCCTCGCCGTCGGACAGCTCCGAGATCAGCAGTTCCTCGACCCGGGCGAGGCCGTCCCGGACGGCGGCCGCCAGGACCGGATCGCCGAGGTCCACCCCGGCCACCACCGTGTCCGACGTCGCGCCGGACGGACCGGCGGACTGCGCCGCCCCTTCAGTGCTCACGATGAGATACCCATCCTGTTCTGTCGACCCGGCTGTTGCTGTCCGCTGTCGAATCGGCTCCACGGTAGTGAACCTAGCCGCTCCGCCGGGCGGCTACCTCCCCGAGGCACCGAAGCCGTGCCTGGAAAGATGGAGCCGTGGTGGCAGAACACGCTGCGTCCGAACCGCGGCACAACCTTTCCGAGATCCCCGACCGTACCGACGTGCTCGTCGTCGGCGCAGGTCCCGCAGGGTCGGCAGCCGCCGCCTGGGCGGCCCGCGCCGGGCGCGACGTGCTGCTCGTCGACGCCGCGACCTTCCCCCGGGACAAGACGTGCGGCGACGGCCTGACGCCGCGGGCGGTGGCCGAGCTCGACCGGCTCGGCCTCGGCGACTGGGTGCGCACGCGCACCGTCAACCGCGGCCTGCGGCTCGAGGGTTTCGGCCGCAGCCTCGAGCTGCCGTGGCCGTCGGGTTCCTTCCCGGCGCAGGGCAGCGCCGTGCCGCGCACCGAACTCGACGACCGGATCCGCCGGGCCGCCGTCGAGTCGGGCGCCGGTATGGCCGAGGGCGCCAAGGCCGTCGCCGTCGAGCGCGACGAGTCGCGGGTGACCGGTGTGACCTTCGCGACCGCGGGCGGTCGGCGCACCGTCGCGTGCGAGCGGCTCGTCGTGGCGGACGGGGTCCGGTCCCCGCTGGGCAAGCTGCTCGGCCGGCAGTGGCACCGCGACACGGCGTACGGGGTCGCGGCCCGCGCCTACGCCACCTCCCCCCGCAGCGACGACCCGTGGATCACGTCGCACCTGGAGTTACGCGACGACGCAGGCGCGCTGCACCCGGGCTACGGCTGGGTGTTCCCACTGGGTACCGGCGAGGTCAACATCGGCGTGGGCACCCTCGCGACCGCGAAGCGACCGGCCGCCGGATCGCTGCGGCCGCTGATCGAGCTGTACGCGTCGCGGCGCCGCGGCGAGTGGGGCCTCGGCGAGACCACCCGCGTGGCGTCGGCGCTGCTGCCGATGGGCGGTGCGGTGTCCGGGGTGGCGGGCCGGAACTGGGCCCTGATCGGTGATGCCGCGGCGTGCGTGAACCCGCTCAACGGCGAGGGCATCGATTACGGCCTCGAGGGTGGGCGGCTCGTCGCCGGCGTCCTCGACGCGGACGACCTCACGCAGCTGTGGCCGGCTCTGCTGCGCGAACGCTACGGCCGGGCGTTCTCCGCGGCCCGGCGGCTGGCCGGCCTGCTGACGCTGCCGCGGTTCCTGCCGGCCACCGGGCCCGTCGGGATGGGCTCGACGGCGCTGATGACGGTGGCCGTCCGGGTCATGGGCAACCTGGTCACCGAGCGCGACGAGGATCTCGTCGCGCGCGCGTGGCGGGCCGGGGGCGGCGCGTCGCTGCGGTGGGACCGCCGGCCGCTCTTCGCCTGACCCCGCCGGCCGAACGGTGCGGTCAGCGCACCGCCCGGTGCAGGGCCACGATCCCGCCGGTGAGGTTGCGCCATTGCACCGACCGCCAGCCGGCGGTCTGGATCCGCTCGGCGAGCTCGGCCTGCGTGGGCCACGCGCGGATCGACTCGGCGAGGTAGACGTAGGCGTCGGGGTTGCTGCTGACGGTCCGCGCGACCCGCGGCAGTGCCCGCATCAGGTACTCGAGATAGAGCACGCGCAGCGGGGCCGAGACGGGCGTGGCGAACTCGCTCACCACGAGGCGGCCTCCGGGCTTGGTCACCCGCGCGATCTCCCGCAGGCCGGCGTCGAAGTCGGAGACGTTGCGCAGGCCGAACGAGATCGTGGCGGCGTCGAACACCGCGTCGGCGAAGGGCAGGCGCATCGCGTCGCCCGCGACCATCGGCACCTGCCGGAACGCGCCCGCCTGCAGCATGCCCTTGGAGAAGTCGGTGGCCACCACCCAGGCGCCGGACCGGCCGAGCTCCACCGTCGACACCCCGGTGCCGGCGGCGAGGTCGAGGACCCGCTCCCCCGGCTGCAGGTCCAGTGCCGCCCGGGTGGCGCGCCGCCAGCTGCGGTCCTGCCCGAAGGACAGCACGGTGTTGGTGATGTCGTATCGCTGGGCGACGCCGTCGAACATCGACGCGACCTCGCGCGGATCCTTCGCGAGCGAGGCCCGCGACCCGTGAGTAGTTGCCACGGTCGAAACGTTACCGCTACGCGCTGCGCCGCAGCGTGCCCGGCCGGACCGAGCAGACCTGTTCGTAGTGCCCGAGCAGTTCGTGGCACACCGCGGGCCAGGTGCGGCCGAGGACGCTGCGCCGCGCGGCCGCGCCGAACCGGTCCCGCAGCATCGGATCGGCGAGCGCGCCCACCGCGCCCGGCAGCAGCTCGGCGAACCCGTCGACCGGCAGCCGGTACCCGTTGCGGCAGTGGGCGACGAGATCGCGCGGGCCGCCCGCGTCGGGTGCGATCACCGGGACGCCGCTGGCGAGCGCCTCCTGCACGGCCTGGCAGAACGTCTCGTGCTCGCCCGGGTGGACGAACACGTCGAGGCTCGCGTAGGCGTCGGCCAGCGCGTCGCCGCCGAGGTGACCGGTGAACACCGCCCCGGGCAGGAGCGGTTCGAGACGGGCGCGCTCCGGGCCGTCGCCGACGACGACGAGCCGGTAGCGGGGGTCGGCTGCGAGGCCTGCGAGTCGTTCGACGTGCTTCTCCGGGGCGAGCCGCCCCACGAAGCCCACCAGGAGCCGGCCGTCGGGCGACCATGTCCGGCGCAGGGCGGCACTGCGCCGGGCCGGGGTGAAACGCGCGGTGTCGACGCCCCGCGCCCAGCGGTGTACCCGCGGGACGCCGTGTGCGGCGAGGTCCGCGGCGGCCGCCGTCGAGGGTGCGAGGGTGCGGTCGCACGCGCGGTGGATTCGGCGCGTCCACTGCCAGGCGGCGCGGGCCGCGAGCCCGAGCCCGTAGCTGGACGCGAATCCGGCGACGTCGGTCTGGTAGACCGCGACGGTGGGCAGGTCGAGCCGGCGAGCGGCGCCGAGGCCGCCGGCGCCGAGCAGGAACGGCGACGCCAGGTGCACGACGTCGGGGGCGAAGCCGCGCAGGATGCCGGTGAGCGCCGGCTGCGGCAGGCCCACGGGCAGGGAGCTGACCTTCGGGACGTGCACCGCCGGCACGCGGTGCACCGGGATCCCGTCGTGCTGGGTGGGGGCCGGGGGCTGTCCGGCGACGGTGTCGGGAGCGACGACCAGGGCCTCGTGGCCGTGGCGGTCGAGGTGCTCGAGCACGCGCAACACCGAGTTGGTGACGCCGTTGACGTTCGGGAGGAAGGATTCCGCGACGATGGCTACTCGCACCGGTCCAGCATCGCGGCGCGGCCGGTCGGTGGGAAGTGGCCGAGGTGTCCGCCGGGCGAAGTTCCGGCGAATCTTCTAGGCCGCGGCGGCGCTGCGCCGGCGGAGATAGGTCAGCACGGGGGTCGCGATCAGCCAGGTCACCACGATCACCGAGGCCGCGGGTACGAGTGCGACGCGCACGTCACGGCCGGTGACCCGCACGAGGTCCGGGTCGGCGCGGGAGTATTCGACGGCGATCCGCTGGCCCGCGGTCAGACCCGTGGGGTACAGCACGCCGAGTTCGGGGTTGTGGGTGACGCCGTCGGGGGTGACGAAGCTGATCGCCGAGCGCAGCGAGCCCGCGGAGAGCACCTCGGCGGTGGCGGTGCCCATGTCGGAGCCGATGAGGTGATCGTTGCGCCACGCGCCGAGCACTAGGATCGCGGTGAGCACCGAGATGCCGACGGCGACGGCGAGTACCGCACGACGTGCCTTGTCGATCCCGCTCATGCGTCCGTCACAGCTGGGCACGCACGGCCGCGTGCAGTTCCCGCAGGCCGGAGCGGTCGGTGATCACCTCGAGCACCCGGATGCCGCCGGTGGGCGCGGTCCGGTCGGCCAGCGCGGCCGTCAGCGCGGACAGGTCCACCCGCTCGTGCGGCACCCGGTAGGCGGCGCACAGCGCGGCGAGATCCATGCCGTGCGGAGTGCCGAACACGCGCTCGAACACGCCGGCGTACTGCGGGTCGCCCTGCTCGAGCAGCTCGAAGATGCCGCCGCCGTCGTCGTTGGCGACGACGACGGTCAGGTTCTGCGGGCGCGGTTCGGCGGTGCCGATCAGCAGGCCGGACGCGTCGTGCAGGAACGTCAGGTCGCCCATCAGGGCGACGGTGCGGCCCTGCTGGTAGGCCAGGGCGGCGCCGACGGCGGTCGACACGGTGCCGTCGATGCCGGCGACGCCGCGGTTGGAGAGCACCTTCACCCCGTCGCGGGGGTAGCTCACCAGCGCCGCGTCGCGCACCGGGTTGGAGGCGCCGAGCAGCAGCTGGTCCCCGTCGCGCAGCGCGTCGGTGACCGCCGCCGCGACGTGCAGTCCGGTCGGCTTCGGGTGGGCGTCGAGCTGGGCGCGCACCGCCTTGTCGGTGTGGGCGGACAGGTTCCGGCAGCGGTCCAGCCAGGCCGGGTCGGGACTGCCGGTGACGACGGCGCGCGTGCCGGTGGCGAGGACGTTGCCGGACACGTCGGGCCAGCGGGGGCCGGTGGTGAGCGCGTACACGGCCACCGCCGGGTCGGCGAGCAGCTTGGACACCGGCCGGTGCAGGGTGGGCCGGCCGGTGATGATCGCCTGCCGCGGCTTCAGCTGCGGCAGCGCCATCGGGTGCAGGGGGACACCGTGGAGCGGCGCGGTGGGTTCGGCCACGGTGGGCAATTCCGACAGCTCGGGCCGGTAGGCGGAGCCGTGGCCGGAGATCACCACGGTGTCGGCGGTGATGTCGAGCTCCATCGGCACGTCGAGGGTGGCGTGCACGGTGGTGGTCCAGGCGCTGCCGTCGGGGCGGCCCTCGGGGACCGGGCCCTGGGGGTGGACGTCCGGGACGAGCGGCTCGCGTAGCGGGATGTCGAAGTGGACGGGCCCGGCGTTGCCGGAGCGGGTGCCGCGGGCGGCGGCGAGGACGCGGCTGACCGCGGAGCGCCACTCGCTGTTCTGCTCGATCCCTTCGGCCAGGCCGAGGCTGATGGTGGCGCGGACCTGGGTGCCGAACATGCCGAGCTGTTCGACGGTCTGGTTGGCGCCGGTGCCGAGGAGCTCGTAGGGGCGGTTGGCGCTGAGCACCACGAGCGGCACCCGAGCGTAGTTGGCCTCGAGCACGGCCGGCGCGAGGTTGGCGACGGCGGTGCCGGAGGTCATCACGACGGGCACCGGCCGGCCGGAGGCGACGGACAGCCCGATCGCGAGGAAGCCGGCGGTGCGTTCGTCGATGCGCATGTGCAGCCGCAGCCGGCCCGCATTGTCGGCGGCCTGCAGCGCGAAGGCCAGCGGCGCGTTGCGCGAGCCGGGGCACAGCACGACGTCGCGGACGCCGCCTCGGGCGAGTTCGTCGACGACGGCGGTCGCCTGGGCGGTGGACGGGTTCACGGCACCCAGAGTAGTGCCCCGGGCGGTACGCCCCCGATGCCCCGGGCGGTACGCCCCCGATGCCCCGGGCGGTACGCCCCCGATGCCCCGGGCGGTACGCCCCCGATGCCCCGGGCGGTACGCCCCCGATGCCCCGGGCGGTACGCCCCCGATGCCCCGGGCGGTGCGGGACGAGGGTCACAGCAAGAATGGGGCGATGCGCACCGTCTTCGATCCCACCGAGCTGGGCACCGGCCGCTTCTACCGACTGATGACCGCCACGATCGTGCCGCGGCCGATCGCATGGGTGTCCACCGTGTCGGCGGATGGAGTGCCCAACGTCGCGCCGTACAGCTTCTTCACCGTCGCCGCGGTCACGCCGCCGGTGGTGCAGTTCACCTCGGTCGGGCGCAAGGACAGCCTCCGCAACATCGAGGAGACCGGCGAGTTCGTGATCAACGTCGCAACCGTGCCGCTGATGGAACGGGTCAACGCGACGTCGGCGGGCTTCGCGCACGACGTGGACGAGTTCGCGGCGGTGGGCTTGCGGCCCGAGCGCAGCGAACGGGTCCATCCGCCCCGGGTCGCGGAAGCGCCGGCGGCGATCGAGTGCACCCTGCACCGGGTGATCGAAGTCGGGGACTGCTTCGTGGTGATGGGCGACGTGGTGGCCGTGTCGGTTCGGACCGACGTGCTGGCCGAGGACGGGATGCCGGACTTCGCTGCTCTGGCGCCGGCGAGCCGGCTGGGTCGCAACGAATGGGGCCTCACCCCCGCGGTGCGCCACCTCGACCGCCCCGAATGATAGGTTAGCCTCCGCTAATTTCAACGGAGGTTCGTATGGCCGTGCGCACCAAGACCACCCGCATTGCCCCGGCGAGCCGCGAGATCGTCACCGGCCGGGTGCTCGCCACCGAACGAATCGGGCCGAGCTTCGTGCGGGTGACCGTGGGCGGCGCGAACGTCGGGCGGATCGCACCCATGGGGTTCGACCAGTGGTTCCGGCTGTTCTTCCCGGCCCCCGGCCAACGGTCGCTGACACTGCCGGCCACGGCGGGCCCGCAGTGGTGGCCCGAGATGCGAGCCATGCCCGAGGCCGTCCAGCCGATCCTGCGCAACTACACGATCCGTCGCTACCGGGAGGCGGGCGCGGGCCGGTACGGCGACACGGCCGAACTGGACATCGACTTCGCCACCCACGGCGACACGGGACCGGCATCGCAGTGGGCGCGCACCGCGCAGCCGGGCGCCGAACTGGCGCTGCTGGACGAGGGCATCATGTACCACCGCCCCACCGAGGCGCGCTGGCAAATCCTCGTCGCCGACGAGAGCGCGCTGCCCGCGATCGCGGGGATCCTCGCGTCGTCCGCCGGGCGGCACCACGCGGTGCCCACCGAGGTGTTCGTGGAGGTGGACGATGCCGGCGACGTCGCCGCCCAGGAGATCGTCCCCGGCCCGGGCGTCCGGCTGCACACGGTGGTGCGGCCCGGGCGGCACGCGCCGCCCGGGCCGCACGTGCTCGAGGCCGTGCGGGCCGGCGCGCTGCCCGACGGGCCGGGATACGCGTTCCTGGCGGGCGAATCGGGACTCGTGACGTCGCTGCGCCGGCACCTGGTGCGGGAGCGGGGCCTCGCGAAGTCCGCCGTGACCTTCACCGGCTACTGGAAGTTCGGCGCCGCCAGTTATTGAGGGTGGTGTCTTTCCGGACCGCGACCGGTCCGGAAAGACACCGGGTGTCTCAGCCGGCGTGCTTCTGCACCAGCGCGCCCACGCGCGGCAGGGCCTCGACGACGTGCTTCTGCGCCGACGGGCGCAGCTTCTCGTAGACCTTCTTGATCGCCGTGCGCGACGAGGCCTCGATGCGCGCGTCCGTCACACCGAGCAGCGCGTCCGCCACCGTCTCACCGCGGGCGGTGAGGTAGTCGGCGAACGCACCGTTGCCCGCGTAGTCCTGCCAGAACGGCTGGATCTTGGCGACGAACTCCGGCAGCAGCCCCTCGACGGCGCTGGGCACGATCGACGGGCCGAGCTTCGTCACCGCCGCGTAGCCGGCCTTGAGCGCGAGACCCGACGCGCCCTTCTTGTCCGACACCTCGGCGTCGATCAGCGCCTCGACATCGGCGACAACCGCCGGGACCTTGTCGGCGCCGAGCAGGGCATCATCCAGAGCTGCAACCACTTCCACTGCCTCCGTAATGTGACTCGTGAGTACGAACGCCCGGAACGATATACGACGACCCGAGCCGCACCTAGTCGAGCGCGGCGCGGCAGCGCCGGACCCGGTCGAACCACCAGCGCACCCGTTCCGGGTCGGCCCGCACGGCCTCGAGGAGCGCCGGATCCGGCGTCACCTCCCCCACCGGGAGCGCCCCGCCGGCCATCGTCCGCGGCGCCCCCACGTCGACGGTGAAGAACCCGCCCGTGCCCAGTCCGCACGCGTACGGCAGCTCGGGCAGCGCGGCCGCCGCGGCCAGTCCGGCACCCATGCCCACGGCCGAGTCGAGCGCGCTCGACACCACCACCGGCACGCCGTGGCCGGCCAACTCGTCGGCCAGCGCCAGCAGCCGTCGCACCCCGCCGAGCGGGGCCACCTTGACCACCGCCACGTCGGCGCCGCCGGCCCGCACCACCCGCAAGGGATCCTCGGCGCGCCGGATGCTCTCGTCCGCCGCCACCGGCACGTCGGGCATCCGGCGGCGCACCTCGACCAGTTCCGGCACCGTCGCGCAGGGCTGCTCGGCGTACTCGAGCGGGCCGTCGGCGACGAGCGCCGTCAGCGCAGCGACGGCCTCGTCCGCGCTCCACCCGCCGTTCGCATCGATCCGCACGTGCGGGACGAGTTCGCGCACCGCCCGCACCCGCGCGACGTCCTGCGCCAGGTCCTGCCCGGGTTCGGCGACCTTGACCTTGGCGGTGCGGGCCCCCGGGAACCGGGCGAGGACGGCCGGCACGTCGCCGGGGCCGACGGCCGGGACGGTGGCGTTGACGGGCACGGTGTCCCGGCGCGGCGCCGGGTGCCCGAGCCACGCGGATTCGAGGGCCGAACGCAGCCAGTGCGCCGCCTCGTCGTCGGCGTACTCGGGGAACGGCCCGAATTCTCCCCACCCGGCGGGACCGCGCACGAGCACGAGTTCACGTTCGGTGATGCCGCGGAACCGCACCCGCATGGGCAGCGACACCACGACGGCCGCGGCGAGGATCTCGTCGACGGCGGGCAGGGCCGCGGCGGTCACGGCTGGCCGGGCAGCAGCTGGATCATCAGGGCCTCGCAGTCGGCGAGCAGCGTGCCGTCGAGGTCGTGCAGCTCGGCCGAGCAGAAGAGCTTGCGCCCCTCGACCCGGTCGACCCGCCCCTCCACGACGAGCTCGGTCTCGAGCGGGGTGATCTTGCGGTAGTTCACATGCAGGTAGCCGGTGCGGGCGATGGGATGGCCGGCCGCGTGGACCACCATGCCGAACAGGTCGTCGAACAGCAGTGGCAGGGTGCCACCGTGCGCCGCGCTGTTGCCGCCGCGGTGGTAGAGCCGGAACGTGCCGCGCGAGCGGACCGACTCCGCGTCGAACTTCTCGATCATCCACGGCGGCATCAGCAGGCTGCCGCGACCGGGCAGGTCGATGTTGAAGCCGGCCGGCGACCTGCCCTCGGGCACGACGTGCGGCTCGAGCAGGTCCCCGAGGGCCTCGGCCTGCTCGATGGCCCGGTCGACGACGTCGTCGGGGATGTGGGTGGAGACGGCGAGATCCTGCAGCCGCCGCAGCGCCTCGACGAAGCGACCGTAGTTCGGTCCCGCCTTCACCGGCGTGTACACCGGAAACCCGCCGTGGTGCTCGTAGTCCGCGTCGACCGTACGGTCTGTCTGCTCGCTCATAGCTGCACGGTATCGCCCGGCGACCGTCGCGTCGGCGCAGAGGGCCGCGACCGGAGTTCTATGGTCGACGGGTGACTTTCAATCCTGAGCTGTGGCGGCCCGTACCCGGGTTCGAGAACCTCACCGACATCACCTACCACCGGCACGTCACGCAGGGCACCGTCCGCGTGGCGTTCGACCGGCCGGAGGTGCGCAACGCGTTCCGGCCGCACACCGTCGACGAGTTGTACCGCGCGCTGGACCACGCCCGCATGACGTCCGACGTCGGCGCGGTGCTCCTCACCGGCAACGGCCCCAGTCCGAAGGACGGCGGCTGGGCCTTCTGCTCGGGCGGCGACCAGCGGATCCGTGGGCGCAGCGGCTACCAGTACGCGAGTGGCGAAACCGCCGACACGGTGGACAGGGCCCGCGCGGGCCGGCTGCACATCCTCGAGGTGCAGCGGCTGATCCGGTTCATGCCGAAGGTCGTGATCGCCCTCGTCAACGGCTGGGCCGCCGGCGGCGGGCACAGCCTGCACGTCACGTGCGATCTGACCCTCGCCTCCCGCGAGCACGCCCGGTTCAAGCAGACCGACGCCGACGTGGGCAGCTTCGACGGCGGCTACGGCAGCGCCTACCTGGCGAAGATGGTGGGCCAGAAGTTCGCCCGCGAGATCTTCTTCCTCGGCGACACCTACACCGCCGAGGAGATGCACCACATGGGTGCGGTCAACCGCGTCGTCGACCACGCCGAGCTCGAGAACGTCGCGCTGGAGTGGGCCGCGAAGATCAACGGCAAGTCGCCGCAGGCCCAGCGGATGCTCAAGTACGCCTTCAACCTCGCCGACGACGGGCTCGTCGGCCAGCAGCTGTTCGCGGGCGAGGCGACGCGGCTCGCGTACATGACCGACGAGGCGGTCGAGGGCCGCGACGCGTTCCTGCAGAAGCGGGACCCGGACTGGTCGCCCTACCCCTGGTACTACTAGGGCCTTCTCGCGCCGAGGGGGAGGTTGTCGCGACATCGCGCGAGTAGCTCCCGCGACAACCTCCCCCTCGGCGCCACAACCTCCCGATTGAAACGGCCCGAATCGGGCACACTCCTGATCATGACGGATCGCGAGCAACCACTTCCCGACCACATCCGGCCCGAAGGCGTGTCCGACGAGACGGTGGCGGCGGCCGGCAAACTCTCCGAAGCGCTCGAAACGGTGGAGCAGGCCCGCGGGAACCTGTACGCCTTCCACCAGCTGATGGGCCGCGCCGACCTGCTGCTCGGCGACGCTGTGGACAAGCTCGCCGAGGCCGGTCACCGCGAACTCGCCGACCGGGTGCAGACGGAGATCGTCGGACGCAACGTCCTCGAGGGACGGTGGACGTTCCAGATCGTGGAGGACTTCGACGACGGGTACTGGACGGAGTTCCGTGAGCTCGAGCGACAGGTGCGCGACGAACTGGTCCGCGGCCGCCGGCATCTGTTCGAGGCCGAGATGAAGGAGCAGCGCCGCACCCACGGGCGACGGGGGCACGAGGCGCGCCCGGCCGAGGAGGGCTGAGATGGAGATCCTCGGCAGCCGGACGATCCTGCGGCCGGGCGACTACGACGCCGCCCTGCGGTTCTACGGTGACGTCCTGGGCCTGGCGATCTACCGCGAATATCCCGGCGGGACGGTGTTCTTCGCCGGGCAGTCACTGATCGAGGTGGCCGCGCACGGCAACACCGGGCGGCCCCAGCACTTCGAGGGTGCGCTGTGGCTGCAGGTGCGCGACGTCTACGACGTCGAGGCCGAGCTGGTGACGAGGGGGGTCCCGATCGTGCGGGGCGCCCGGCAGGAGCCGTGGGGCCTGCACGAGCTGTGGATCGCCGATCCCGACGGCATCCCCATCGTGCTGGTGCAGATCCCGCCGGACCATCCGCTGCGCCGCGACACCCGCTGACCGGTGCGTCCTTCGGGCTGCTGGGACAGCCCAAAGGACGCACCGGCCGCGTCAGCGGCCCGTCAGCGCGGCCGCGATCTGCTCGGTGTGCGCCTGCGACTCGTAGAGCTGGCGCAGCAGCCACAGCCGCAGCACCCGCGCGATCGCGCCCGCCAGAAACAGCGCGGCGCCGAGGATCGCGACGATCAGCAGCGCCGTGGCGAGGATCTGGTACGACGCGATGTTGCGCAGGTCCGCCTGGGTGAGCGAGGCGAAGTAGACGACGAACGCCGCGACGGCACCGCCGATCATCAACACGAGCCCGCCGATGCGCGCGGGACCGTCGCCCTTCGCCGCTCCGGTGTCGAGCTTCAGGTCTGCCGCGTCCTGCCGGAACTTGGCGCGCCGCTCCTCGGTGAGTGCGGTCATGGTCATCCTCCTAGGTAGCTGGTCGAAAGTTCGTGTTCGATGTCTGCGGGATCCCCGACCCGCACGACGCGGCCCTGCAGCATCAGCGCGGCCGACGTCGCGATGGGCAGCACCGCCCGCGCGAACTGCTCGGCGACGAGGATCGACAGCCCGTCGTCGACGAGCCGGCCGACGATGTCGTACATCTCGGTGACGATCCGGGGGGCGAGCCCCATGGACAGTTCGTCGAGCAAAAGCACCGTGGGGTCGGTGCCGAGGGCCCGGGACAGGGCGAGCATCTGCTGCTCGCCGCCCGACATCGAGCCCGCGAGCTGGCCCCGTCGCTTCCCGAGGATCGGGAAGCGCTCGTAGGCGACGGCCTCGAGATCCTTCAGCGACACGCCGGTTCCGGTGGCGACCCACAGGTTCTCCCGGACGGTGAGGTTGGGGAAGATGCCCCGCCCCTCCGGAATGGTGCAGACGCCGAGCCGGGCGAGCGCCGCGGCGTCGACACCGTTGACGACGCGGCCGGCAACGCGCAGCTCGCCGTGCTCGACGGGCAGCACGCCCGAGCACACCCGCAGCGTCGTGGTCTTGCCGCCGCCGTTGGGCCCGAGCAGGGCGACCACCGAGCCCGGCTGCAGCGCCAGGTTCACCCCGTGCAGCACCTCGATGGGTCCGTAGCTCGCCCGCACGTCGACCAGTTCGAGCAGCGGGGCCGGTTCGTCGCCGGGGACGTCGACGAGATCGGTGACCGGTGCGTTCATGCGACCTCCTCGGTTCCGATGTACGCGGCGATCACCGCTGGGTCGTTGCGGATCTGCTCGGGGCTGCCCGAGGCGATGAGGGCGCCGTAGTCGAGGACGTGGATGCGCGAGCACACCCGCATCACGAGCGGCAGGTCGTGCTCGACGAGGCAGATCCCGAGACCGTCGCCCGCGAGCCGGCACAGCAGGTCCGCGAAATCGTCGGTCTCCCGCTCCGTCTGCCCGGACGCGGGTTCGTCGAGCAACAGCACGCGCGGCCGGGTCATCAGCGCCCGCGCGACCTCGACGACGCGGGCGCGGCCGGTGGGGATGTCGGAGACGTCCCGGTCGGCGACGTCCGTGAGCCCGGTCAGCTCGAGCAGCCGGTCGGTCTCGGCGTCGATGTCGTGGCGGGCGCGGGTCGCGGTGCGGTGCATGTCGCCCGCGACCCGCAGGTTGTCGCGCACCGACAGCGACAGGAACAGCTCGAGCCGCTGGAAGGTGCGGGCCAGCCCGCGCCGGGCACGCTTGTAGGGCGCCGCGCGGGTGACGTCGACACCGTCGAGGAACACCTGCCCGGAGGTCGGTTTCTGCAGCCCGGTGACGGTGTTGAACAGGGTGGTCTTGCCGGCGCCGTTGGGCCCGATCAGGCCGGTCACGGCGCCTGCGGTGACGGCGATGCTCACGTCGTCGACGGCGGTGTGACCACCGAACCGGACGGTGACGCCCCGGGTCTCGAGCAGGGTGTCAGACATGCGCGCTCAGCTCCTTCGCGACGGTCGCGGGCGGTTCGGCCGCCGGATGGGTGGGCCGTGCCGCGGGCAGCCCCAGTTCGCGGTCGAGGCGGTAGCGGCCCTCGGCGGTGTACGGCTCGTCGAGGCCGACGAGTTCCGGCGGGGTGGTTCGCCGGCGGGCCAGCTCCTCGGGGTCCAGGACCGCGCCGGGCATCAGCCATTCGCCGATCACCGGGAGCAGGAACACGATCGTGATGGTCAGCGCCGCGAACCACCAGTTGCCCAGGACGCCCGTCAGCGCCAGGACGTAGAGCACCGCGATCACGGCACCGCCGCCGTAGAGGACCGGCCGGGCGGACAGCAGACGGCGGTAGCCCTCCACCATCTGGTGCACGCTGCCCGACGGGTTGTGACCCACCCCGATGCCGATGAGCGCGGGGCTGACCGCGGCGATGTTGCCGAGCAGCAGGTACAGGCCCTCGAGCTCGGGCTGCGTCTTCGCGAGGTTGTTGAACGAGACCATGATGACCGCGAACCCGACGCCGGCCATGAGGCCGCCGAACAAGGCCCCGCTGACGTAGCCGATGCCGGCCACCACGGTGAGCATGAGCAGGGTGAGGCCCACGATGATGCTGAAGTTCTCGCCCGCGACCGCCCCGGTGGCACTGGACATGAGGACGCCGCCGAGACCGGCGATGGCGGCCGAGAGCATGAAGACGCTCAGCTTCAGGGTCACCAGGTTCTGTCCGAGCATGGCCGACGCGGCGGGGCTGTCCTTCATCGCCGCCAGGCGACGTCCGTAGCCGCCGTTGCGCAGGGCGACGACGCCGACACCGAGCAGCGCGAACAGGACCGTCGCGGTCATGAGGAACGTCGTCTCGTCCTGCAGGTCCAGCGGCCCGATCCGCAGCGGCGGGATCACGAGTGAGCCCCCGGTGAAGATCGAGAACTTCACGCCGAACAGTTCGTGCTCGGTGGTGTCGCGCAGCACCATGTTGGAAACGAAGACGCCGAACGCCATGGTGGCGAGCGCGAGGTAGAGACCGCGCAGCCGCAGGGCCGGAAGCGCGACGAGCCCGCCGACGAGCGCGGTGACGGCCACGGCCAGCAGCACCCCCCACACGGTCAGACGCTGGTCGAGACCGGTGCCGGTGATCCCGAAGTGGAACACGACGATCGTGGCGATGGCCCCGAACGACAGGGGTGCGAGGTTCATCTCGCCCGCGTACCCGGTGAGCAGGGTCAGCGACAGCGCGACGATCGCGAAGGTCATGCCCAGCGTGAACGTGGTGATCGCGGATTCCACCATGAGCAGGCGGACGAGATAGACGACGGCGACGAGCGCAACCGCCCACACGACGGCCTTGCGCACGCTCGGCACGTGGTAACGCTCGCGGGTACGCATCGCCGCGCCGCGCAGCCGGTCCTGGGGCAGGACGATCAGCACCACGAACAGCGCCACCATCGGCAGCGAGACCCGCAGGTTCGACGTCCAGGCCCAGGACGAGGGTGCGTAGCCGATCAGGTAGGCGCCGGCGAGGCCGAGCACGAGGGCGCCGACGAACGTGCGCGGGATCGAGCTGAGCCGGCCGAACATCGCGGCCGCGAACGCGTCGATGACGAGCAGGGTGAGCATGTTCGCCTCGAGGCTGCCGCCACTGATCGGGGTGATCAGCACCCCGGCGAGGACGGCGAGGGTGGAGCCGAGCGCCCACGAGAACGCGGCGATCCGTTCGGGGTTGTGGCCGTTGAGCCGCAGCAGGTCGGGGTCGTCGACGACGCCGCGCATGGTGGCGCCCATCCGGGTGCGCTGGAAGAGCATGCGCAGGCCGACCGCGATCCCGATGGCCGCGACCACGCACAGGATCTCGTGGACGCGGACGAACGCGCCGAGCACGCTGATCCCGGCGTCGTCGCCGAAGAACATGCCGAGCGAGCGGGGCTTCTCGGGATGCCAGAACCACTGGGACAGGAACAGCATCCCCAGCATGACCGAGACGGTCACGACGATCTTGGTGACCTCGGCGGTGTCCCGCAGGCCCCGCATGATCACGACGTACAGCGCCAGGCCCATGAGCGGCCCCGCGAGGAACAGCACCACGAGCAGGGCCAACGGGACGGGCAGTCCCCAGCCGGCCGTGAGCTGCCAGTAGAGGAACGCACCGAGCATGGCCTGGGCGCCGTGCGCGAAGTTGAAGATTCCGGAGGTGTTGTAGGTCAGAACGAGCCCGGAGGCCGCGATCGCGTACACGGACCCGAGCACGAGGCCCAGGATCGTGAACGTCACGAATGTGTCCATGGTGAAGCCCTGTCGGTAGAGAACCGGTCGTGGGGAGGCGGGGCAGTGCCGTGCGGGCACCGCCCCGCCGGTCGGTGCAGGCCGGTCAGTCCTGCGGCTTGATCACGTTCGGGTTCATGAACTTGGTGGCGATCCGGTCGGGTCCGAGTTCGGTGCCCCACGTCTCCGGGGCGGTCTTGACGAGGTACGCGTCGTTGCACTCGAACTCGGCGGCGGTCTGCGGGAACGCCTGCGTGTAGGTCTCGCCCGTCAGCGTGACCGTCAGACCGCAGCTGGCCGGCATGTTGGCACCCGGGTCGGTCACGGCGTGCAGTCCGCCGCCGTCCCACTCGTGGATCTGCGACAGCTCGTCGATCATGCACTGCCGGGTCAGGTCGGAGCCGCACTCCTTCGCCGCGGTCGCCCACAGCAGGAACGACGAGGTGGCCTGCATGCCGAGCAGCGCGGTCTTGCCGCCCTTCTCCCCGACGAGGTCGAGGTACTGCTGCACCGCCGGCACCTTGTCCGCGTTCTCGAGCATCTGGAAGGTCATGCCCGCGTGCAGGTTGTCGAGCAGACCGCCGGCGTTCGCCTCCTCGACGGTCTGGCCGTACCAGGTCGCCTCACCCATCAGGACGGGATCGATGCCCACCTGGTCGAGCGCCTTGAAGAAGTTCAGCTCGTTCGGCACGGGCGACCGGGAGGTCCACAGGCCCTCGACGCCGCACTCCTTGAACTTCTCGGCGAACGGGACGTAGCTGGCCTCGCCGTCGTAGTTGATGGTGACGCCGCAGTTCTTCAGCTCGAACCCGGCGGCCTCGGCGATCGAGCGCACCTTGGTCAGCGACGTGATGATGGTCGGCATCGTGCTGCCGACCAGGTCGAACTTGTCCTTCAGGTCCGGCCGCAGCTGCGCCATCTGGAACCATGCCGAGCCGTTGGCGTAGTCCACCGGGAACGGCACCCCCTGATAGGTCATGGGGCCGTTGGCCGCCTCCGGCGACACCGTGAAGCCGGGCACCGCGGCGAGGTTGCAGGCCACGCGGGTCTGCTCGGCGGTCTGGTCCATCGCGAAGCCGTGACCGACCATCATGAACTCGGAGCGGCACGCGTCCTGCATGACGGAGTTGGCCTGGGTCATCGCTGCGTCGTAGTCGGTGCCGACGATCGTGCGCCCATTGATGCCGCCCTGGGCGTTGCACCAGTCGATCATCGCGGAGACGGCGTCCGACATCTCCTTGTTCAGGCCCGGGCTCTTGGCGTAGCCGCGGTCGTCGCCGTAGCCGATGCGGATCTCGGTGTCGGTCACGCCCTGGTCGGTGGCGCCCGCGGCGTCCCCCTCCCCGCACGGTGAGTCCAGGGTGCCGAATTTGTCCACCGCGACGGTATCGGCCGCGGCGGCCCCGGTCCCGGTCGCGCCGGCCCCGCCCGACGGGTCGGCGCCGCGTTCGCCGGCACAGGCCGAGAGCAGCGCCGCGGACGCCGTCAGCGCCAGCACGGTCCTGGCGAGTGTGTGCTTGTTCAAGGTCGGGTGTCTCCTTCGTCGCGGGGCTCCGTCCGGCGGAAGCTCCGGGGCGGTGTACTGCGGCGAAAGCTAGCCAGGGCCGGGAAGGGCGGGACGAGAGATTCCCGTTCAGTGAGACCTGCCGTGAAGCCGGTCACACGCTCCGCGCCGAGTGAAACTCCACACAGCGGGGAACCGGCGCACGCGGGCTGCCACCACCGGAAGGAGCCGGGGTGTCCGCGTTCACCTCGCCGTCGCTGTACTTTTACCCACCGGCTACCTCACAATCGGCAGATGTGACCGCAGAGCTTGTCGTCCTCCTGGTGGTGGTAGTCACTGCCCTCGCATTCGACTTCACCAACGGCTTCCACGACACCGGGAACGCGATGGCGACATCGATCGCCACCGGTGCCCTGAAACCGAAGGTGGCGGTCGCCCTCTCCGCCTCGCTCAACCTCGTCGGCGCGTTCCTGTCCGTCGAGGTCGCCGCGACGGTCGCCAAGGGGGTGGTCAACCTGGGCAGCACCGGCGGCGAGGCACTGCTGCTCATCGTGTTCGCCGGTCTCGTCGGCGGCATCCTGTGGAACCTGGCGACGTGGCTGTTCGGCCTGCCGTCGAGCTCGTCGCACGCACTGTTCGGCGGCCTCATCGGCGCCGCCCTCGCCTCCCTCGGGATCGACGGCGTGGTGTGGGACGGAGTGATCGGCAAGGTGATCATCCCGGCGCTGCTGGCGCCGGTGGTGGCGGCACTCGTCGCCACGGTCGGCACCTGGTCGGTGCACCGCATCACCCGCACGGTGCCCGACGAGACCCGCGGTCACGGCTTCCGCATCGGCCAGATCGGTTCCGCCTCCCTGGTGTCGCTGGCGCACGGCACCAACGACGCGCAGAAGACGATGGGCGTGATCTTCCTGGCGCTCGTCGCGCACGGCAGCCTCACCGCCGACGCGGAGATGCCGTTCTGGGTGAAGCTCTCCTGCGCCGTCGCGATCGCCCTGGGCACCTACCTCGGTGGCTGGCGCATCATCCGCACCCTCGGCAAGGGACTGGTCGAGATCGCACCGCCGCAGGGCATGGCGGCGGAGTCGTCGTCGGCCGCGATCATCCTCACCTCGAGCCACTTCGGTCTGCCCCTGTCGACCACCCACGTGGCGACCGGTTCGATCCTGGGGTCCGGACTCGGCACCCGCTCCGCGAACGTGCGCTGGGGCGTCGCCGGCCGCATGGCCGTCGCCTGGCTGATCACGCTGCCGTCCGCGGCGCTCGTCGGCGCGGTGTGCTGGGGTCTGGCCCACCTGATCGGCGGCCTGCCGGGCGTGATCGTGGTGTTCGCGGTGCTGTGCGCGCTGTCGCTGCTGATGTACCTGCGGTCACGCCGGCAGCCGATCGACGCCTCCAACGTCACCGCGGAATGGGACGGCAAGCTGGCTCCGGCTCCGGCTCCGGCTCCGGCCCCGGCCCCGGCCCCGACCCCGGCGCCGGCCCCCGAGGACGTGCCGGCCGCACCGACCACTCCCACGGAGGGACGCCCGTGAACCTGTTGACGAACACCCTGAGCTCGCTGTGGCAGGTCGTCCTCGTCGGCCTCTTCTTCGGAGCGGGCCTGCCGGCCGTCTTCGCGCTCGGCATGCGGTCGCTCGTCGCGGGGCGCGCCGGAGAGCAGTCCCGGCCGAACCCGCTCGGCATCGCCGGCGCCGTCGTCTGCTTCGCCGTCGTGCTGATCGCAATCGTCGCGGGGATACTGTTGCTGGCTTCGGACTTCCTGTCGAGCACCTTCGGCATCGACGTCTTCTGAGCCACCGCTGTCCCGCCGTCCGACCCACGAAAGAACCGCATTGCCCAAGTACTCGCTCCGTTCGGTCCTCGACTGGCTGCGCGCCGGTTATCCGGAAGGCATCCCGGCCAAGGATCACTTCGCGCTGCTTGCCGTGCTGCGGCGGCGCCTGACGGACGAGGAGATCGCCGAGGTGTGCGAGATGTCGATCGCCACGGCGCACGAGCACCCGGAGCGCTGTGTCGACTACGACACGCTCGAGCAGATCATCGCCGGGGTGCTGAACGAGGAACCGGCGGAGGAGGACCTCGAACGGGTCGCCGGGCGCCTCGCCGCGGGAGGCTGGCCGGTGGTCGCCGAGGACGGGACCGTGGTGACCGGCGACGACGGGACGGACTGAGGAGGTGCCCCCGTGACGCTTCCGCCGTTCCTCACCTCGATCATCGAGTGGCTGCGGGCCGGCTACCCGGAGGGCGTGCCGGAACAGGACTACGTGCCCCTGTTCGCGCTGCTCAGCCGGCGGTTGTCGGAGGACGAGGTCGACCAGGTGGCGCACACCCTCGTCGACGACGGGGACCTGCCCATCTCGAAGACGGACATCGCCGTGCTGATCACGAAGATCACCAACGAGATGCCGCTCGAACAGGACATCGATCGGGTGCGCCGGCACCTCGAGACCGGAGGGTGGCCGCTCACCGGCCCCGCCACATGAATCTCGAGGTGCTGCCCGTCCCCCCCGGCGACGCCGTGCGGGAGGTGCTGCCCGCACTACGGCGCATGCTCGACGGCGACGGACCGGCCCTGCTCCCCGTGCCGGTCGCCGACGACCGGGAAATCCGGAGACTGACCGAAGCGCTGCGCCCGGGCGAACCCGTCGACGACGGCATCGGCCTGGTCGTCGCCACCTCGGGCACCACGGGCACCCCGAAGGGCGCCCAGCTGACCGCCGGGGCGCTGCGGGCCAGCGGTGACGCCACCCACGAGCGCCTCGGCGGACCCGGCTCGTGGCTGCTGGCGCTGCCGGCCCACCACATCGCCGGGATGCAGGTGCTGCTGCGGGGCCTGCTCGCGGGAGCCGGGCCCGTCGTGATCGACGTCGCCGGCGGCTTCGATCCGGATCGGCTGCCGGCGGCGGTCGCCGCCATGCCCGGTGGGCGGCGCTACACGTCGCTGGTGCCCACGCAGCTGATCAAGGCCCTGGACCACCCGGGTGCCGTCGCGGCCCTCGCCGACCTGGACGCGGTCCTGCTGGGCGGGGCCGCCACGCCCGCCCCGATCCTGCGCCGTGCGCAGGACGCCGGGATCACCGTCGTCCGCACCTACGGGATGAGCGAGACGTGCGGCGGGTGCGTGTACGACGGGGTCCCACTGGCCGGGACCACGGTCCGGGTCGACGCGCAGTCGCGGGTGTGGCTCGGCGGGGCCACACTCGCGCGCGGCTATCGCGGTCTGCCCGATCATCCGGCGTTCGCCGAACCCGGCTGGTTCCGCACCGACGACGCGGGCGAGCTCGCCGACGGCGTCCTCCGCATCCTGGGGCGCCTGGACGAGGCCATCTCCACGGGCGGCCTCACCGTCGTGCCGCAGGTCGTCGAGGCCGTCCTGCTCGAGCACCCCGCGGTACGCGAATGCGCCGTGATCGGGCTGCCCGACCCCCGGCTCGGTCAACGGGTGGCGGCCGTCGTCGTCCCGGAGGGCGGCGCTTCCCCCACCCTCGACGACCTGCGAGCCTGGACCAGCGCGACGCTGGACGTCACGGCGGCGCCGCGGGCGCTGCACGTCGTGCCGGCCCTGCCGTTACGCGGCCCCGGCAAGGTGGACCGGCGGGCACTGGTCGCTCGGTTCTCGTAGGCCGACCGGGTTCGGGCGAGCGAATGTATCGCTCATCTCCTCGGGCCGACGGCATGGCACATTCGCTCGATGGCAGGATCGACGCATGGCAACCGCTGGTCAATGGCTCGAAGGCGCCCGTCCGCGCACCCTTCCCAACGCGATCGCGCCCGTCGTCGCCGGCACGGGGGCGGCGGCCGCGCTCGACGGCGTGGTGTGGGGAAAGGCTCTCCTGGCGTTGGTGGTCGCCCTGGCGCTGATCATCGGGGTCAACCTCGCCAACGACTACTCCGACGGCATCCGCGGGACCGACGACGACCGCGTCGGGCCGCTGCGGCTGGTGGGATCCGGGGCGGCGTCGCCGGCGTCGGTCAAGCGGGCCGCGTTCGCGTGTTTCGGAGTGGGCGCGGTGGCCGGGATCGCCCTGGCGATCACGAGCGCGTGGTGGCTGCTCCTGGTGGGCGCGGTGTGCATCGCCGGCGCCTGGTACTACACGGGTGGCCGCAACCCCTACGGCTACAGCGGGTTCGGCGAGATCGCCGTGTTCGTGTTCTTCGGGCTCGTCGCCGTGCTGGGCACGCAGTTCGTGCAGGCCGGCCGGGCCGACTGGGTCGGGCTGGCGTGTGCGGTGGCGGTGGGCTCGTTCTCGAGCGCGGTGCTGGTGGCGAACAACCTGCGCGACATCCCCACCGACACCGTCTCGGGCAAGCGCACGCTCGCGGTGCGGCTGGGCGACCCGCGGACCCGGACGCTGCATCTGATGCTGCTGGCCGTGCCGTTCGCGGCGTCGCTGGCACTGGTGGCGCGCACGCCGTGGGCGCTGGCGGGCCTGCTGGCGCTGCCGTTCGCGGTGCGCGCCCACGCACCCGTGCGGTCCGGCAGCCTGGGGTTGAGCCTGATCCCCGCGCTGCGGGATTCGGGCCTGGCGATGCTGGTGTGGGCCGTTGCGACCGCAGCCGCCCTGTTCCTGGCCTGAGGCGTCCCGCGCCCGGAACTTCAGTCCCGGTCGGGCACCAGCACGCCGAGCACCCAGTTGACGATCGAGATGATCAGCGCGCCCCAGAACGCGGTCCAGAAGCCCTCGACGGTCAGGCCGTAGTCGGTGAACTCGCTCAGCCACGCGGTGAGCAGGAGCATCAGGGCGTTCACGACGAGGGTGAACAGCCCCAGCGTCAGGATCAGCAGCGGCAGCGACAGCAGCTGCACGAGCGGCTTGACGAAGGCGTTGACGACGGTGAAGACGAGGGCGATCACCAGCAGGGAGATGATCTCGTTGGCGGCGCCGGTGCCGGAGCCGGTGAAGTCGATGCCGGAGACCCACTGGGCCGCCAGCCAGATGGCGACGGCGTTGAGGACCAGCCGGACCAGGAAGTTGATCATGCCGCCACTGTCGCACATTCCGGCCCCGGCGCGCGGTCGGGAACCGGTCGGTCAGGCGGCGCGACCCGGGTAGTCGCGCAGGCGGTCGCGGAGCGCCCTGCGGGACACGTGGGACTCGACGAGCGTGCAGGCGCGGTCGTCGTCGGAGCGCAGTATCCCGAGCAGGAGGTGCTCGCAGCCGATGACGCGGTCGCGGCGCGCGAGGGCTTCCCGCAGGGCGAGCTGCAGGGACTTCTTCGCGGCAGGATCGAACGGAAGGTGGCCGGCAAACGGCCCCCGCCGGTTCCGGCCGAGTCCGCGGTCGAGGACGCCCTCCCCGAAGGTCTCCTCGAGCCGGGCCCGGACGGAATCGAGGTCGATGCCGATGGCCCCGAGCGCGGCGGCGTCCTCGTCGCCGAGCACCCCGGTGTCCCGGGCGAGTTCGCTGCGCACGGTCTCGGCCGTGAGGCCGACGTCGGCGAGCAGGTGCCGCAGCGTCACGTCCGCGGTGACGAGGAGGCCGAGCAGCAGGTGGGCCGGCTCGATGCGGGGAGCGTTCAGCTCCCGGGCCTCCGCCTGCGCGGTGACGACGGCGGCTCGTGCGCCGGCGGTGAATCGTTCGAACACGGCGGATCACCCACGCTTCCGGTTGTACTTCTGGTGGACGGCCTGCCTGCTCACCTCGAGCGCATCGGCGATCGCCTGCCACGACCAGCCCTGCCGGCGGGCGTTGTCGACCTGGATCGCCTCGAGTCGTTCGAGCAACCGTCGCAGGGCCCGCACGGCCCGCAATCCCTCTGCGGGGTCGGGGCTTCCGGCGGCGGCGGCGAGTGTGGTGGCCTCGGTCATACCGTCAATTTACGTTGACAAGCGGGCGGGCGTCAAGAAAAGTTGACGCGCCGGGCCGGGGCGCGACCGGTTCAGTACCGCGCGACGGCGCCGTCCACCGCACGCTGCAGCTCGTCCTGCACCAGGCGCGTGACGTCGCGGACCTTACCGTCGAGGTCGGTGACCGGCTCGGTGAGGAACACGCTCGCCGGGCGTGACGGGTCCTTGCCGGGCCCGTAGCCGATGCCGACGCACACCAGCGCGGGCCGCGCCCCCAGATCGCGCGAGCGGCGGACGATGTGCCCGATGCCGGTCCCGAGCGGCTGCAACCGGGTCGGGTCCCCCTCGTTGCAGGTGCCCTCGGGGAAGATCGCGACGCTGTCGCCGTGATGCAGCCGCGCGGCGGAGACGTCCATCATCCGGCGCCCGGCATCGGAGACCGCCCGCAGGCCGTGGTTCTTGGCCCGGAAGACCGGGATCCCGCCCATCATGTCGATCTTGCGACGCTGCGACTCGTCGGCGAACAGCTCGTCCTTCGCCAGCACCCGCGTGCTGCCGATCACCGGGCGCAGCGGGGAACGCCACGCCGTCGCCGCGAGGACGTACTGATCGCTGTGGGTGAGGTGGTTGGCGACGATCAGGAGGGGCGTGCGAGCCCGGATGAGTTCGCGGAGGCGATCGCGGACCCCGTCGTCGCAGCACACCCGGGGGCGGTACCGGGCGGCGAGTAGGGCGTAGGCCGCCCGGGCGACGGGCCGGCTCTGCCGGTGCTCGAGGTAGAAGTCGTAGACGGCTTCGTAGTTGTCCAGGGCCACGACGGGGCGTTCCATGCCCCCACGATACTCAACCTACGACACCGTAGGCTACGGCCTCGTAGGGTCGGGTGCGGCGGGCCGCGACGGCTCAGGCCTCCCACCTGCCGGTGTCCGCGAACTTCTCGAGTGTCGCGGTCGGGCCGGCCAGATCCATGCCCTCACCGGCCACCCAGCCGTCGTCGAAGTAGGTGCCCGCGTAGCGTTCCCCGCCGTCGCACAGGAGGGTGACGACGCTGCCGCGCCGGCCGTCGGCGATCATCTCGGCGATCAGGCCGAACGCACCCCACAGGTTGGTCCCGGTCGAGCCCCCGACGCGGCGGCCCAGGCTCTCGCTCGCGTGCCGCATGGCGGCGATCGACGCGGCATCGGGCACCCGGATCATCCGGTCCACCACCTGGCCGACGAACGACGGCTCCACCCGGGGCCTGCCGATGCCCTCGATCCGCGACGGCATGCCGGTGGTGTAGTCCACCGAGCCCGTCTCGTACCCGCCGTAGAACGCGGAGTTCTCGGGGTCGACGACGGCCAGCCGGGTGCGGTGGCGGCGGTACCGGATGTACCGCCCGACGGTCGCGCTGGTGCCGCCGGTACCCGCGCCGACGACGATCCACTCCGGGATCGGATGCTCCTCGAGCTGCAACTGGGTGAAGATCGATTCGGCGATGTTGTTGTTGCCGCGCCAGTCGGTGGCCCGCTCGGCGTGGGTGAACTGGTCCATGAAGTGACCGCCCAGCTCGACGGCGAGCCGGCGTGCCTCGGCGTAGATCTCCGGCGGCCGGTCGATGTAGTGGCACCGCCCGCCCTGCGCCTCGATGAGCGCAACCTTGGCGGGGCTGGTGTTGCGCGGCATCACCGCGACGAAGTCGAGGCCGAGCAGCTTCGCGAAGTATGCCTCGCTGACGGCGGTCGAACCGGACGACGCCTCGACGATCGGGGTGTCCTCGCGCACCCAGCCGTTGCAAATGGCATAGAGGAACAGCGACCGCGCGAGCCGGTGCTTCAGGCTGCCGGTGATGTGCGTGGACTCGTCCTTCAGGTACAGCTGGACACCCCACCCGGGAGGCAGCGGATAGCGCAGCAGGTGCGTGTCGGCGCTGCGTTGGGCGTCGGCCTCGATCAGCTGGACGGCACGGTCCACCCAGTCCCGCGACGCGCTGCGATCGACGACGCCGTCGCTCACCTACGATCCTCGCCGCGCAGGCGGGCCTGCAGGTCGGCCCGGTCGGCGCGGCGGCGCGCGTCGACGGACGCGATACTCTCGTTCACCCGGCGGCGCAGCGGCGCGAACACGACGAGCGAGAGCGGCAGCGCGATCAGCACCGCGAAGAGCGCGGCGACCAGCAGGGGGATCTCCACTCCGAACAGGCGGGGCACGTAGAGGATCACCACAGCGAGCACGAGGACGAGAGCCAGCCGGGCCAGCGAGTAGAGGGCGACGTCCCGGGCCAGGGTGCCCTTGCCGGTGCCGGTGTTGCCGGGCTGGCCAGGACGGTTCTGCGATGCTTCACTCACCCGTCCAGGGTAACCGCCGCGCGCGGGCACCCTGCTGGTCGACCGTCCGTTTTGTCTATTACTTCCGCTTTACCAACCGTAGACCGTTCGAGCAACCGGGGTATTCGGTGTCAACATGGCCACGTCGATCCGAACGAGACGAAACACCCGGAAGGACCATCGATGAGCGCACCCGCATTCAACGGCGCGAAGGAATCGCTGCTGACCCCCGGCCAGGTCGCGGCCCTGTTCCACGTGGACCCGAAGACGGTCACCCGCTGGGCCCACGCCGGCCGGCTCGGCTCGCTGCGCACCCCCGGCGGTCACCGCCGCTTCCGGGAGTCCGAGGTACTCGCGCTGCTGCGCTCCCTCACCACCGAAGCCACCCGCTGATCCGAGGAGACGGAGGCATCGTCGGGGACCCAGGCCACATCTGCACTCCCGCCACTACGAATAGACTGAAGGAGCAGGCCCGGCCGGCTGCGGAAACGCCGGCGGACTGCTCGCGGCGAGGAGGTGCGTGGTGCTCTACCTGTTGGCCATAGTCGGTGCCCTCACGATTGCGGTGCTGCTGTGGAAGGCGTTCGGTCCCGACCTTCGCTCCCGGCCGAGCCGCGTGATCGGACCCGACGACGACCCGGACTTCCTGTGGAAGGTCGACCGGGAGTTCCGGCGCAGGTCCGCCGACGGCAACCCCGGACCCGATCAGGACCCCGGAGACTGATCTCCGGCCGAGTGACCTGTCCCGTCGCTGCGCTCGCCCCGGTGACCTGTCCCGTCGCTGCGCTCGCCCCGGTGGCCTGTCCCGTCGCTGCGCTCGCCCCGGTGACCGCGACGGGGGAAGTCCGCGGCGACCCCCGCCGCGAGTTCCAGCAGGGCTCGCCGGGTGCGTGGCTGCAGCCGGGCCAGGTCCACCTCCGCACCCTCCTCGAGGTGCGGATCGAACGGAAGCACGTGGACGGCGCGGCAGCGCCGCGCGAAGTGCTCGACCAGCCGCTCCACGTCCACCTTGCCGGACCGGGGCCGCACGGCGTTGACCACCGCCACCGAGCGGGCCACCAGGTCCCGGTAACCGTGGGCGTCGAGCCAGTCCAGCGTCGCCGAGGCGCTCCGCGCGCCGTCCACCGATCCGGAGCTGACGACCACCAGCGTGTCCGCGTTCTCGAGAATCGCGCGCATCGCCGAGTGCATCAGTCCCGTGCCGCAGTCGGTGAGCACGATGTTGTGGAACCGTTCGAGGAGTGCCAGTGCCCGCTCGTAGTCCCGCGCGCTGAACGCCTCCGAGACGGCCGGGTCGCTGTCCGAGGCCAGCACCTCGAGGCGATGCCGGTTCTGTGAGGTGTGGGCCCGGACGTCGCCGTAACGGTGGATGTGCGCCTCGTCGCGCAGCAGCGTGCGCACCGTGCCGGACGCTCGGTCGGCGACCTTCTGGCTCAGTGTCCCCCGGTCGGGGTTGGCGTCCACCGCAACCACCCGGTCGCCCCGCAACGACGCGAACGTCGACCCGAGCGTGACCGTAGTGGTGGTCTTGCCGACCCCACCCTTCAGGCTCAGCAGCGCGATCCGGTAGCAGCCGTGCAGCGGTCCGCGCACCTGCTCGACCAGTTCGCGGCGCTGCCGGCCCCGCCGGCTGTCGCCGGGATCGATGCGCCCGCCGGTGCCGCGGTACACGGCCCGGCGCCACCCCCGCGCGGGCGCCGGCTGCACCCGGCTCACGAGAAGCGATGCGTCCAGATCCCGCGCCGACGGCTGCGCCGTCCCCGTCCGCTCGCCGTCCTCCGGCACCACGTCGTCCCCCGTCCCCGGTCCCCCACGGCCCGGCCGACGCGGACGATAACAGATCAGGTCAGGCCGGCGTACGAGTGCAGACCGGAGACGACCATGTTGATGATGAAGAGGTTGAACAGCATGGCGACGAAGCCGGCGACGTTGATCCCGGCCGCGCGCGTGTTGCGCCAGCCCGACGTCGCGCGGGCGTGCAGGTACGCCGCGTACATCACCCAGGTGATGAACGAGACGGTCTCCTTGGGATCCCAGCCCCAGAACCGGCCCCAGGCGGCCTCGGCCCAGATCGCGCCGAGGATGATGCCGGCACCGAACAGCGGGAACCCGATGATGGTGGTGCGGTACGCGAGACGGTCCAGGGTCTGCGCGTCCGGCAGGCGCTCGGCGATCCGGCCGAACACGCCGCGACCCTCCTCGCCCTTCGGGAACCGGATGCGCAGCAGGAACAGCAGGCTGGCGACGCCGGAGACCAGGAAGATGCCGCTGCCGACGCTGATGATGGTCACATGGATGGGCAGCCAGAACGACTGCAGGGCGGGCACGACGGGCGCGGCGTCGGCGTACAGCACGGTCGCCGCGAGGAACATCAGGATCAGCACCGGCACGAGAAGGTAGACCCACATGATCCGGTAGGCCGGCCGGCGCAGCACCACCAGGCCGAACAGCACCGCCGCGGCGCACGCCATCGACACGAACTCGTACATGTTGCCGAGCGGGAAGCGCTCGGTGGACAGCCCGCGCAGCACGATCGACGTGACCTGCAGGGCGGCCACCACGACGACGAGCGCGCGCCCCATGTTGCCGAGACGCTCGGACAGCGTCCGGCCCCGCGGCTCCTCCACCCGGCCCGGACCGTCCGGCGCCGAGGGCGGCTCGCCGGCCGCGCCGACGGCGACGAGCGTGCGCTCACGCTCGGCGACGAGATCGGCCCGGTGCGAGGCGTACTCGGCGATCAGCAACACCAGCGCGAGCACCAGCACCGCGAACGCCGATTCGAATGCCCAGTCGCTGTACTGCGCGAGGGTCTCGTTGAGGGTCATGCCTTCTTCTCCTGTGCTGCCTTCGCACGTGCGGTCGTGTCGTCGCCGAGCAATCGGCCGGTCAGACGCTCGAACTCGTCACCCCATCCGGCCTGGTCGGTCCGGGCGAGACCACCGAGTTCTACTACGGTACGTCGTTCCCCGTCGGCCACTGTACCGGCCGGGTAGGCCCGCACCCAGATCCGGCGGCGCTTGATCAGCAACGACACCAGTAGCCCCACCATCATCGTGATCGCCGAAACCAGCACCCAGGTCTGCGCCGGGTCGTGCGAGACCTGCAGGTTCACGAAATCGGTCGCGCCGTCGAAGCGGATCTGTGTCCCGTCGGGGAGCGTCACGCTCTCCCCCGCGAACAGGTTCACCCGGTCCTGCTTGACCAGCCGGCCCTGGTTGATCAGCTCACCGTTGAGGGAGAACAGCGACTGCGGGGTGCCGGTGTCGAGACCCGTGTCGCCCTTGTAGATGTCGATCGCGACGGCGGGATCGGTCAGCGCCGGGTAACCGGAGGACAACAGGTTGCCGTGGAACACCGCGGTGGGCGCGAACAGGCCCTCTATCGCGATCTGGTTGCGCCGCCGCTCGTCGGGATCCGGGTACATCCCGCCCGGCGGGTCGAACCGCATCGCGCCGCTGCTGAGGAAGGTGGTCGCGTCGTCGGGCCGCCACTGCAGCGTCTCGGTGCGGGTCTCGCCGTCGGGCCACGTCACCGTGAAGGACGGCGCGAAGCCGTGGCCCTGCAGGTAGACGCGGTCGCTACCGACCCGCAGCGGGTGGTTGACCCGCAGCTGCGCGTCGCGCCAGGTGTTCGTCGCCAGGTCGGCCCCCGCCTGGTAGTCGATGTTCGAGGTGAACATCTCGGCCTGCCCGTTGTCGAGATAGTCCGCGGAGAAGTCCTTCACGCGGATGCACATCGGAGTCAGGCCCGTGCCGTCGAGGGTGTTGCCCGCGCGGAACGAGTCGAACGCCGCCGGCGAGCTCGTGCAGAACTCCTCACCGTTGGCGACCAGGATGCGCTGGCCCTCGTAGCCGAACAGCTTGCCCACCGCGACCGCGGCGAGCAGACCCACCAGCGCGAGGTGGAACAGCAGGTTGCCGGCCTCGCGCAGGTACCCCTTCTCCGCGGAGAGCGTGAGCTCGCCGTCGCGCGCGCCGCGCCCCGCGGTCGTCTCCACGCCGCGCTCGGCGATGCGCCAGCCCCGCAGCTGACCGCGCACCCGGGCGAGCACCTCCTCGGGCGAGGCGTCGACCGTGGTCTCGAGGTGGTGCGGCAGCCGCGACAGGTTGCGCGGCGCCGGCACGGGCCGGGTGCGCAGCGCCCGGTAGTACTCCGTGCAGCGCGGCAGGATGCAGCCGATCAGGGAGACGAACAGCAGCACGTAGATCGCGGTGAACCAGAAGCTGCCGAACACGTCGAACAACTCGAGCCGGTCCAGGAGCGGCCCGAGGGTCGGGCGCGCGGCGATGTACTCGTCGACCTTGCCGGAATTGAGGCTGCGCTGCGGCAGCAGCGCGCCGGGGATCGCGGCCAGCGCGAGCAGGAACAGCAGCACCAGCGCGGTGCGCATCGACGTCAGGCCGCGCCAGGTGTTGCGGACGAACGCCGCGGTGCGACCGGCCGGGCCCTGCCGCGGCGGCGGGGTCGGCGACGGTGGGGCGGTGGGGGTGTCGGTGGCCGTCATATTGGCATCGTGACCTCGGAAATAAAGGCGTCCCGGATCCAGGAGACGAACACGTCCCAGGCGCCGGTGACGAGGGCGATTCCGACGGCCACGAGCATGAAGCCGCCGACGAGTTGGACGGTGCGGGCGTGGGCACGCAGCCAGCCCACCCCGCGCAGGGCCCGCGCCGAGCCCAGCGCGAGAACGACGAAGGGCAGCCCGAGGCCGAGGCAGTACGCCACGATCAACGCGACGCCCCGCGCGGCGGTGGTGCCCTCGGTCCCCGCGGCCAGGGAGATCACCCCGGCGAGCGTGGGACCGAGGCACGGCGTCCACCCGAGGGCGAAGACGCCGCCGAGCAGCGGCGCGCCTGCCAGTCCGGAGATGCGCCGGGGTTCGGGGCGGGTGTCGCGCTGCAACGCCGGGATCAGCCCGACGAACACCAGGCCCATCACGATGGTGACCACCCCGCCGATCCGCATCAGCACCTCGCGGTTGACGGAGAGCACGGAGATCGCGCCGAACACCGACGCGGTGGCGAGGACGAACACGACCGTGAATCCGGCGACGAACAGCGCGGCGGCCCCGGCGACGCGCAGGCGCCCGTCGTCGCGGACGGTGGTGGTGCGCCCGCGCGCCTCGGCGGCGGTCACCGCGGGGGCCTCGGCACCCACGACACCGGCCAGATAGGACAGGTAACCGGGCACGAGCGGCACCACGCAGGGCGATGCGAAGGACACGAGTCCGGCCAGCAGGCACGCCCCGAGGGCCAGCAGCAGCGGGCCGGACGAGGCGACCGACTGGAAGGTGTCCCCGATGCCCGCGGCGAGGACGGCCTCGCTCACCAGCGGATCACTGCTCACCACTGCACCACCCATGCCACTGCACCACCCATGTCACTGCACCACCCATGTCACTGCTCGGACGGACTTTCCGCGGCCACGCGCTCGACGACCGGCTGCAGATCGCTCGCGAGCAGTTCGGTCAGGAACACGGCGGCGACGCGGTGGTCACGGTCGAGGACGACCGTGGTCGGTACGACCGAGGTCGGGTAGTTCGCCCCCAGGGCGAGCAGCGAGCGCATCGACGGGTCGTAGATCGACGGGTAGCCCACCCGGTTGTCGACGACGAAATCCTGGGCCTTGTCGCGCTGGTTGTCGCGGACGTTGATGCCGAGGAACTGCACGCCCTGATCCTTGGTGGCCTCGTAGACCTGCTCGAGGTCGTCGGCCTCGCTGCGGCACGGGGCGCACCACTGGCCCCACACGTTGAGCACCACCACCTGGCCGGCGTAGTCGTCGAGCGAGAGGGTCTGCCCCTCGTTCATCAGGTCCTCACCCGACAGTGCACCGAGGGTGCCGCGGTCCGTGGGCGGGTCGTAGAAGATCCGGGTCTGGCCCCCGGGCGAGACGAAGTCGAAGGTGCCGCCGGTGGCGACGGCGTCGTCACCGGTGGCGCACGACGTGAGAGTGAGGCCGCAGGCCAGCGCCGCCGCCAGCGCCGCCCGTCGCGTGGCCCGGCGCCTCATGCGCCGTGGACGGTCGGGTCCGAAGCCCCGGCCGGTTCGGAGTAGACGATGTCGACGAGGGTGTCGCCCTGGTACACCAGCGAGGTCATCGATGCGAGGCTGCACTGACGGTGCTGCGGGTTGTGCCACAGCCGCTCGCCCTCGAGGAAGCGGCGCAGCGTCCACACCGGCAGCTGGTGGCTGACGCACACCGCCTCCCGGCCGACCGCGGCGATGCGGGCGGCGTTGACGGCGGCGAGCATGCGGTGCGCGATCTGCAGGTAGGGCTCTCCCCACGACGGGGTGAAGGGGTCGCGCAGCTTCCACCAGTGCCGCGGCCGGCTCAACGCCCCGTCGCCGACGGCGACCCGCAGGCCCTCGAACTGGTTGCCCGCCTCGATGAGGTTGTCGTCCGTCGCCACCGGCAGGCCGTGCTTGTCCGCGATCGGCTGGGCGGTCTGCTGGGCCCGCTCGAGCGGAGAGGCGACGATGTGCGCGACGTCGTGGTCGGCGAGCGCCGAGGCCACCGACCGGGCCTGTGCCTCCCCGGTCACGGACAGCCGGAAGCCGGGCAGACGGCCGTAGAGGATGCCGCTGGGGTTGTGCACCTCGCCGTGCCGGAGCACGTGCACGATGGTGCGGGACTCGGACGGGGCAGGTTCGGTCACGTGGGAATTCCTCGGGTGTGCGTCGGGTGTGGTGGCGTGGGAGGGCCCGCTCAGGCCGTGGCGGCCGCCGCGGCCTTCGCTGCGTGCGGCAGCGCGTCGGCGATGCGGGAGAACGCGTCGTCGTCGAGCACGGAGGAGACGAACCACGTCTCGAACGCGCTGGGCGGGGCGTAGACGCCGTGGTCGAGCAGGGCGTGGAAGAACGCCGGGAACCGCCACGTCTGCGCGGCCTTGGCCTGCGCGTAGTCGGTCACCGGATCCTCGGTGAAGAAGACGCTGAGCATCGTGCCGGCGAACTGGACCCGGTGCGCGACGCCCTCGGCCGTGAGTGCCTCGCCGATCATCCGTCCGAGGGTGGTGGCGTTCCGGTCGAGCGCGGCGTAGGCGGCGCTGTCGGCGGCGCGCAGGCTGGCCAGCCCGGCGGCGACGGCGACCGGATTACCCGACAGGGTGCCGGCCTGGTAGACGGGCCCCGCCGGCGCGAGGTGGGCCATGACGTCGGCGCGGCCGCCGAACGCGGCCGCGGGCAGGCCGCCGCTCATCACCTTGCCGAACGTCATGAGGTCGCCGGCGACACCGTCGATGCCGTACCAGCCGGCCGGTCCCGCCCGGAACCCGGTCATCACCTCGTCCATGATCAGCAGCGCGCCGTGCTCGCGGGTCAGCTCGCGCAGGCCGGCGTTGAAGCCCGGCAGCGGCGGGACGGTGCCCATGTTGCCGGCGGCGGCCTCGGTGATCACCGCGGCGATCTTCCCCGGGTTGGCGACGAACGCCGCGCGCACCGCCTCGAGGTCGTTGTACGGCACGACTATGGTGTCCTCGGCCTGCGCACCGGTCACACCCGGCGACGTCGGCAGCCCGAAGGTGGCGACGCCGGAGCCGGCGTCGGCGAGCAGGGCGTCGACGTGACCGTGATAACAGCCCGCAAACTTGACGATCTTGGTTCGGCCGGTGAATCCGCGTGCCAGCCGCACCGCGCTCATCGTCGCCTCGGTGCCCGAGTTGACGAGCCGGACCTGCTCGACGGGCTCGATGCGCCCCACGATCTCCTCGGCGAGTTCCACCTCACCGGCCGTCGGCGCGCCGAACGACAGGCCCGTCGTGGCGGCGCTGCACACCGCGTCGACGACCGCCGGGTGCGCGTGGCCGAGGATCATCGGCCCCCACGAACACACCAGGTCGACATAGGAATTGCCGTCCACGTCGGTCAGCGTGTAGCCCGAGGCGGACGCGACGAAGCGCGGGGTACCGCCGACCGATCCGAATGCGCGGACCGGAGAGTTCACACCCCCGGGAATCACCTTCGACGCCCGGTCGAACAGTGCGGTGGAAACGGAGTCGCGGGCGCGAGATGCATCGGGGGTCGCAGTCACGACCTCCAGTGTCCCAGTTTCGCGGGATTTGCCAAAAGGCGTGGACCCTGCAACGGCGGTCGTTCCGGTAGGAATGTGACCATGGTCTCGTTCGACGACGTCCGGATCGCCCTCGCGGACCGCTTCCGGGTGGTCACCGCCGCGTTGTCCGCCGACGGCCGTGAGGTACTTCTCACCGGACCGGTGGACGTCGGTGTCGACGTCGGCGGGTTCGCGGTCGTCGAACTCGACGACGGGCGCCGCCTCGCCGTGCAGGTCCGCAGCGTGCGCATCGTCGAACGCGAGGGCGCCGACGTCGACGTCACCGTCGACGAACCGGGTCTGCCGGTGCGGTCGGTGCGGGGCCGGGCGATGGTGCGGACGCTGGCGGGTTCCGCGACCGTCCTGGGGGTGTTCGGCGACGGCCGGTTCGTCGCCACGCCGGAGACGGAGCCGTTTCCCGAGCGGCATGTGCGTCCGGCCACCGAGGCCGAGACCGCGACGATCGCCGCCGCGCTCGCCGGCACCCTCGACGTGGGCACCATGCTGCACGCCCCGGCGGTGCCGGCGCGGCTGCACCCGGCGGGCTTCGCCCGGCACACCTTCATGTGCGGCCAGTCCGGCTCCGGCAAGACGTACACGACCGGCGCGGTCCTCGAACGGCTGCTCGTCGCGACGACCCTGCCGATCGTGGTGCTCGACCCCAACTCCGACCACGTGCAGCTCGGCCGGCTGCGGGATCCGGGGGACGACTCCCCCGCCGCGCGCCGGCATCGCGAGGCCGCGACCGGAGTGCGGGTGGTACGGGCCCGCGGCGCCGACTCCGACCACCTGCTGTGCCTGGATCTCAGCGACCTTCCCCTCGTCGCGCAGGCGCTGCTGCTGCGCCTGGACCCGGTGCACGACCTCGACGAGTACTCGGCGTTGCGCCGCGTCACCGCCTCCCTCGCCGTCCCCTACTCGGTCGCGGACGTGCGGTCCGCGGCGGCGGCCGACCCCGCGACCGCGCGTCTCGCGACCCGCATCGACAACCTGGGGATCGCGGCGTGGGAGCTGTGGCGCCGGGGGGACGAACGCTCGGCCGCCGAACTCGACATGACGGCGGGCCGGTGCTTCGTGATCGATCTCGGCAGCCTGAACTCCCCCGGCGAGCGGGCCGCGGTGGCGCTCGGCCTGCTGGGCCGGCTGTGGATGCTGCGGCGGCGCCGCCTGCCGATGCTCCTGGTGGTGGACGAGGCGCACAACATCCTGCCGTCGGCCACGGCGGACCCGTTGTCGTCGAGCACCGCGGATCTGGGGGTGCTCATCGCCGGCGAGGGCCGCAAGTTCGGGCTGCACCTGTTCGTCGCCACGCAGCGCCCCGGGAAGGTGCATCCGAACGTCGTGTCCCAGTGCGACAACCTGTTGCTGATGCGCATGAACGGCAGCACCGACATCGAGGAGCTCGCACACCTGTTCTCGCACGTCCCGCCGGCGATGCTGCACCGCGCCACGACGTTCGGGCTGGGCCAGGCCCTCTTCGCGGGACCGATCGCTCCGACCCCCCTGCTGGCCCGCGTCGGGACACGGGTCAGTCCGGAAGGCGGCGCGGACGTCCCGACGGACTGGGCGCATCCTGCAGCCGATACCGGCGTTCTCACATACCCACACGAGGGGCCCGAATCGTCCTAGTGTCGAGTCCATGACGACCACAGCTGAGCACATCCGCATCACCCTGGACGGCGCGTGGCGGCAGGCGCGCGAGCGGGCCCGCGCGGATCTGGACCGGCCCGAGTTCGCCCCGCACTACACGCCGGACCTGGACGTGGCCCGGGCGATCACGCTGAAGCAGATGCGGATGCTCGCCGAATCCGGCTATGCCCGGGCGGGCTTCTCCAAGGCGGTGGGCGGGGGCGGCGACGCCGGTGGTGCGGTGGCGTCGATCGAGATGCTCGCCATGTCGGACCTGTCGCTGATGGTCAAGGCCGGGGTGCAGTGGGGCCTGTTCGGCGGCGCGATCGAGAATCTCGGCACGACCCGTCACCACGAGCGCTACCTCGGCCCGCTCATCGACCTCGATCTGCTCGGCTGCTTCGCGATGACCGAGACCGGTCACGGCTCCGACGTCCAGTCGCTCGAGACGACGGCGTCGTACGACCCGGGCACCGAGGAGTTCGTGATCCACTCCCCCACCCCGTCCTCACGCAAGGACTACATCGGCGGCGCGGCGCAGCACGCGACGGTCGCCGCGGTGTTCGCGCAACTGATCACCGGGGGCAAGTCCCAGGGCGTGCACTGCTTCGTCGTGCCGATCCGCGACGAGAACGGCGACGACCTGCCCGGCGTCACCACCTCCGACTGCGGCCACAAGGGCGGCCTGCCGGGCGTGGACAACGGGCGGATCATGTTCGACCACGTGCGGATCCCGCGGGAGAACCTGCTCAACCGGTACGCCGACGTCGAGCCCGACGGGACCTACGTCTCGGCGATCGAGAACCCGAACCGCCGCTTCTTCACCATGGTGGGCACGCTCGTGCGGGGCCGGGTCACCGTCGGCGGCTCGGCGGGTGCCGCGGCCCGCGTCGCGCTGTCGATCGCGACGCGGTACGCGTTGCAGCGCCGCCAATTCAGCGCCCCGGGCGACGAGAACGAGGTGCTGCTGATGGACTACCTGGTGCATCAGCGCCGCCTGCTGCCGCTCATCGCGAGGTCGTACGCGCTGACCTTCGCGCAGAACGAGCTGGTCTCGACCATGGACCGGATCCAGACCACGCCCGTCGACGACGTCGACCCCCAGGAGCAGCGTGAGCTCGAGAGCCGCGCCGCCGGACTGAAGGTCGCCAACACCGCCCACGCGACGCGCGCCATCCAGGAGTGCCGCGAGGCCTGCGGCGGCGCCGGATACATGGCCGAGAACCGGCTGACGGCGTTGAAGGCGGACACCGACGTGTTCACCACCTTCGAGGGCGACAACCACGTGCTGACCCAGCTCGTCGCCAAGGAACTGCTCACCGCCTACGCGGACGAGGTCCGCGGGATGAGCCCGGTGGAGTGGATGAAGTTCGCCGCCGTCACGGTGTCGGACATCGTCAAGAAGCGCACCGCCGCGCAGCAGATCCTCCAGACCCTCGTCGACACCCGGAAGGACAACGAGGAGGACGGCAGCCTCTTCGACCGGGGCACGCAGATGGCGATGTTCGAGTCCCGGGAGCAGTACCTGCTCTCGACGGCGGCGCGGCGGCTGCAGGCCGCGTCGAAGCGCGAGGAGAACATGTTCGACGCATTCAACTTCGTGCAGGACCACGTGCTGCACGCCGCGCAGGCCCACATCGACCGGGTCGTGCTCGAGGCGTTCGTCGCGGGCATCGACTCGTGTCCCGACGAGGCGGGCCGCGAGCTGCTGTCGGACCTGTGCGACCTGTACGCGCTGAGTGTCATCGACGAGGACAAGGCCTGGTACATGGAGCACCGGCAGCTGTCGGTGGAGCGGGCGAAGGCCGTGTCACGCGGCATCAACGAACGCTGCCGGACCCTGCGCCCGCACGTGACGACGCTCGTCGAGGGTCTCGGCGTGCCGGAGCACCTGCTGGGGTCGGCGATGCTCGACGGTCCGGGCACGGACGCCGGTCGCCTCGGCTGACCCGCCGGGCCGGGTGCGCGGATCAGACCAGTGCCAGCACCCGGCACGGTCCGCCGGTGCCGCCGACGTGCTTGGGCGCGCCGACGACGACGGTCGCGCCGCGCGGCGGCACGGCCGCGAGGTTCGCCATCGCCTCGATGCCGTAGCGGCCCGCGCCGAGCAGCTCCACGTGGGCGCCGAAGTCGCTGCTGCTCGCCCGGTCGAGGCTGAGGGTGTCGACGCCGAGCCCCACGACGTTCCGTTCGTGCACGAGCATCCGCACGGCGTCGCGGTCGAATCCCGGCGCGTGCGGGATGCGCAGCGCGTCGGCGTTGACGAAGCGGGCGGGGTCGGCGAGGCGGGCCTCCCAGCCCGAGTGCATCGCGACGAACGCGCCCGGCGGGATCGGGCCGTGCTGCTGTTCCCAGGCCGCCACGTCGGCGACGGTGACCACGGAGTCGTCGTCCTGCGCGGCCTTGCCGGCGATGTCGACGACGGCGAGCGGGGCCACGAAGTCGCGCACCGGCAGCGCCTCGACGGTGGCGCCGCCGCGCACGATGTGGGCCGGGGCATCGAGATGGGTGCCGGTGTGCTCCCACAGCGACATCTCGTTGACGGCGAACCGCCCGGTGTCGAGCGTTGCGACGGGACGCATCGTGAACTGCTCGTTGCCGGGCCAGACCGGGAACTGCGGGGTCAGCGTGTGGGTCAGGTCGATCACCGCGTCGGCCCGCACGGGGGTGGTGTTCCCGCCGGCCCGTGCGGCGGGCGTCGCGGCGAGGCCCGCGGCGGTCACGCCCACTGCGGCGAGGAAGGACCGGCGGCCGAATCGGCTTCGGCTGTCCTGGATCTCGCGATACACCCGGTCGAGCACCGTCGGTGAGCACATCGTCTCGCCCTCTCAGTCGGCGGCAGGTTCCACCAGCAGGACGCGGTCGCCGCTTCCGTTGTCCGTCGTGACGAGCAGTGCCCCGTCGGGCCGCGCGGTCACCGACCGCAGCCGGCCGAATCGGCCCTCGAGCGCGGTCGCGGTCTCGTCCACCGCGCGGCCGTCGGCGGTGAGTTCGAGGAACAGCAGCTTCTCCTGCTGTTGGCTCGTGATCACCAGTGCGCCGTCCCACCCGTTCCAGCCGGCACCGGCGACGAACGTGCCGCCGGGAGTCGCGAGGGTGGGGGCGCCGGAACTCCACACGGCCCCGATCGCCCCCGGAACGCGGGCCGGGTCGGTCATGGGCACCGACTCGTCGTAGACGAACGGGAAGCGGTCGGGCCGGTAGCCGTAGTTGCCACCCGGCAGCAGCAGATTCACCTCGTCGTCGCGGCCGGTGCCCTGCTCGACCGCATAGAGTTCGCCGGTGCCGGGACGCTGCGCCAGTCCCTGCACGTTGCGGTGGCCGAGAGTGAACACCGGGCTGTTCGGATCGGGGGTGCCCGCCGCGGGAGTGCCGTCGGGATCGATGTGGAGCACCTTGCCGCCCAGGCTGTTCCGGTCCTGAGGAACCTGGGGGTCGGCGGTGTCGCCCGTGCCGACGTACAGCGATCCGTCGGGGTGGGCGAGCAGCCGGCAGCCGCCGTGACGGCCGCCCTGCCCGGCCGGAATGCCGGCGAGCACGGTGGCACCACGGGTCAATTCCGTCCATCCGGCATCGACCGTCCACGACTGCACGCGGATGTCGGTGCCGTCCGGGCCGCGATGACCCTGGCAGCTGTAGAGGGTCCGGCTCGTCCCGAAATCGGGCGCCAGCGCCAGTCCCATCAGACCGGTCTCGCCCTCGGCGTACAGGTCGGACAGGTCGGCGCGCACGTCGCGGACGTCACCGTCCGGGCCACGGGCCACGAAGCGGCCCCTGCGTTCTCCGGTGAGGATCGTCCCGTCCGGCGCGGCGACGACGTCCCAGGGCTTGCTCAGCCCCTCCATCAGTGGCGTCACGGTCAGCGCCGGCAGCGCGCCCGCCTCGGGTGGCGCCGCGTGGGCGCTCGGCGCCCCTGCCGCGAGCACGCCCGCTGCGATCGCCGCCGCGCACCTCCCCGGGATTCGCACGCGCATCTCCTCCTCGCCGGATCCCGGCGATGTTACGGAAGGCGATGCGCCGGACGGCGACGACACGCGCGGCGGCGTCAGATTCGTTCGGGTTCCGCTGCGGAGGAGTCCGCCGGGACCGACCGGAGCCGGTGCGCGCGGGCCGGAACCGCGCGGCGCGCGGCGAGCACGCCGAGCACCGCCACGGCCGCGAACCCGAACAGCAGGAGCCGCGCCGAGCGCACGTCGGACGGTTGTCCCGCGTTGACGAGGACCCCGGCCAGTGCTGCGCCGAACGCGTTCGCGATCAACTGGACGGTGTTGATCGCGGCGGACGCCCTGCCGCTTTCGCGCGGGTCGGCGACGGCGTTCATCGCGCCGACCGCGAGGTGCGGCCACGCGATGCCGATGCCCGCGCCCGCGACGACCAGTCCCGTGACCCACGCCGCGACCGCAGCCGGTCCGGCCTCGTCACGCACGACGGTCGCCATGAGCGCGAGACCGAGGCCGACGAGCACCGGAGCGCTCACCACGATGCGGTGCACGGTCCGTGGCGCGGACGCCGAGGCGCTCGGGATCTCGCCGAGCGTCCACCCCACCGCGAGCGCGGCGCCGAGGAAGCCGGCGGCCAGCGGCGCGAGGCCGGCGAGGCGCTGCCCGAACAACGGGACGAACGTCTCGGCGGTCGAGGCGACCGCCAGCACTGCGATCGTCAGGTACACCCAGCGCAGCCGGGCGGTGGTGAACGTCGCCGCGGGCAGGATGCCGTGCGGGCTGCGGCGGTCGACGGCGACGAACGCGACCACGGCAGCGGACGCGACCGCGATGAGGGCGATCGTGGGCGCACTGCCGGTCACGACGGCGGCCACGCTGACCGTCAGGGCCGCGGCGGTGAGCAGGGCGAGCGAACCGAGCGGAATCCTGCCGGCATCCCGCGATCCGCGGGCGTGCGCCGGCAGGGTGAAGGGCACCGCGGCGGCGACCGCGAGCGTGCAGACCACTAGCGCGCCGAACGCCCATCGCCAGGCGTGGAACTGGGCGAACACGCCGCCGACGGCGGGTCCCGCAAAGGTCCCCACGCCCCACATCGCCGATACGAGCGCCGCGCCGCGGCTCCAGAGGCGTTCGGGCAGTGCACTGTTCAGAACGGCGTAGCCGAGCCCGGCGAGCAGGCCGCCGCCGAGTCCCTGGACCGCCCGGCCCGCCAGCAGCGTCTCCATGGACGGGGCGAGCGCACACACGAGGGTGCCGGCCGCGAAGGTCCCGAGCGCCACGAGGTAGGCGCCCCGGGGTCCGCGGGCGGCGAGGAGGCGGGCCACGGCCGTCGAGGAGATCACCGACGCGATGAGGAACACCGTCGCCGTCCACGCGTAGTAGGCGTGGCCGCCGATCTCCTCGACCGCGGTCGGCAGCAGGCTCGTGGTGAGGTACACGTTGGTGGCGTAGAGGGCAACTCCGCCGGCGAGAACCGATGCTGTACCGAGGTATTCGCGCCCGAGAAGTTCCGGCCAGGAGCCGGCGCGAGTCGTGGATCCGTGCATGCCGGTGACTGTAGAGTCTCGAGTGCACTTGAGATCAAGCGCGGGGAACGGAGTCGTGATGAGCCGCACGAGCGAAGAACTGCTGGCGATCGGTGAAGTCTCCCGGCGCACGGGCGCCGCCGTGTCTGCGATTCGCTACTACGAGTCGCTGGGACTTGTGACGGCACACCGCACCGCAGGCGGCACGCGCCGCTTCCCCCGGCACACGATCCGGCGCATCTCCATCATCCAGTTGGCGACCCGGTTCGGCATTCCGCTCGCCGAGGTGGCCGAGGTGTTCTCGGCGCTGCCGGCCGACAGGCCCCCGACCCGACGGGACTGGATGCGCATCTCGCGGGCATGGCACGAGCGCCTCGCGGAACGCAAGCAGGCGATCGACCGGATGCAGCGCGAACTGGCGGGGTGCATCGGCTGCGGCTGCCTGTCGCTGCAGGCGTGCACACTGTTCAATCCGGGCGATCGGCTGGGCGAGGACGGCGCGGGCGCGCGGCGCGTCGACCCAGGGGCACGCTAGACGGGGGCGACCTGCAGAATCTTGTCGCCGGAGCCGTTGTCGGTGGTGACGAGGAGCGAGCCGTCGGGCAGCGAGGTGAGCGACCGCAGGCGGCCGTACTCCCCCTCGAGCAGCGTCGCCGACTCGGTGACGCTGCGGCCGTCACCGGACAGGCGCAGCAGCAGGAGCTTCTCGTCCTGCTGGCTGCTGACGACGAGCGCACCGGACCACGGGCCCCACGCCGGCCCGGCCGCGAACGCCAGCCCCGGGGTGGCGATGGTGGGCGAGCCGGAACTCCACACCGCCGGGATCGCGCCGGGCACGCGCTCGGGATCGGTCATCGGCACCGATTCGTCGTACGTGCCGGGTTCGCGGTCGGGACGCCAGCCGTAGTTGCCGCCCGGCACGAGCAGGTTGACCTCGTCGTCGCGGCTGCTGCCCTGCTCCACCGAGTAGAGCCGGCCGGTGCCGGGCTGCAGCGCCAGCCCCTGCACGTTGCGGTGGCCGAGGGTGAACACGACGCTGCCCGGATCCGGGTTGCCGGGCGCCGGCGACCCGTCGGGGTTCAGGTGCAGCACCTTGCCGCCGAGGCCGGCCGGATCCTGCGGCGCCGTCGGGCGGGTGGCGTCGCCCGTGCCGATGTACAGGGTGCCGTCGGGGTGCGCGAGGATCCGGCAGCCGCCGTGGCGCCCGCCGCGGGCGACGGGCAGGCCCTCGACGACGGTGCGCTGCCGCGTCATCGTGGTCCAGCCGGGATCGACGGTCCAGGCGTAGACGCGGACGTCGTCGGGGTCGCGGTGCCCCTGGCACGCGTAGACGGTGCGGCTGGACTCGAAGTCGTGGCCGAGCGCCACGCCCATGAGCCCGGTCTCCCCCACCGCGTACAGGTCCGGCAGGTCGGCGCGCAGTTCCTCGACGCGCCCGTCGGGCCGCCGGACGACGAACCGGCCCGACCGTTCCCCGGTCAGCAGCGTCCCGTCGGGGGCCTGCACCACGTCCCACGGATGGTCGAGACCGTCGACGAGGGTGGTGACGGTGACCCGCGGCGCGGCCGGCGACTCGGGGACCGCGCTCGGCGTACCCGAGAGCACCGTCCGCGCGGGCTCCTCCGGCGCACACGCCGTCAGGACGCACGCCAGTCCCGCAGCGCACAGTCCGTGGGCGATCCGCATGCCGATCGGGCTCCTCGGGCGATCAGGGTTTGAGAACGAGGCGGGCGATCGCGTCCGAGGCCTCCTGGATCTTGGCGTCGGCCTCCGGTCCGCCCTGCCGGGCGGCGTCGACGACGCAGCCGGCCAGGTGCGCGTCCAGCAGCTTGAGCGAGACCGTCTGCAGGGCCTTGGTGACGGCGGAAACCTGGGTCAGGACGTCGATGCAGTAGCGGTCGTCCTCGATCATCCGGGCAATGCCCGCAACCTGTCCCTCGATCCGGCGCAGGCGCTTGAGCAGGTCCTCCTGGTGCGGGGTGTATCCGGCCATACCCGCATCGTACCCCTAGGGGGTATTAAAGCAAGGGTGGATCGGCGCGCTCGGCCAGCACCGTCCCGAGTTCGGACCGCAGCCGCTCGTGGTCCCTGGCCCAGGCCCGCACCAGGGCGCCGCCGCGCAACCGCAGGCCGACGGCCGTGCGACCCCGCGGCACGTTCGACAGCTCCCCCAGCGGCCGGGCCGTCTCCCAGCGCTCGGGTTCGCGGGCCCGGGGATCGGCCGGCGGCAGCACCGCGTCGATCTCCTCGAGCGGCAGCTCCTCGGTGCCGAGGCGCAGCGTCGCCGCGGTCAGCTCCACGCTCACGTGCCGCCGGGCCGCGACGACCGTCACGTACGCGAAACCGCTGAGGACGAGAGCGATCACCGGCAGGGAGACCCAGTGGACCACCGGCCCGGTCAGCAGCTCCACCGCGAGCACGACGACGCAGAGCACCGGGCCGAGCGCCACGGTGCGCCAACGCGCACCGGGCTCGTGGAATCGGGGCTCGGCCGGCTCGCTCACGTCGCGATCAGGCGCTGAGCATGCCCGGAACGACGACCAGCACCAGGGTCACCACACCCAGGACGGCGATGAGGCCGATCAGAACCAGCTCACGACGACGACCGTAGGGCCGGGGCTCCACCTGCATGAAAGTCCTCTTCGCTCGTCGGGAACGACCGCGCGGGCCGTGGGTCGTCAGACACCGTACTCCGCGCGCCCGGGGGGTCAGCTCGGGGGCAACCGAAGGAAGTACAGGTTCGGCTCGCGGCGGTGCATGAGCACGATCGCCCCGACCGAGCACACACCCTGCAGGATGCTCACGAGGCCGATCACGAGTCCGGCCCCACCGCCCAGCGCACCGACGCCGAACACCGTGGGGAGCGCCGTGAAGGTCAGGAAGACGCCGATCATCGTGAGCAGCATGCGCGCCCAGTTCCGGCCGCGGCGCATCGCGAAGACGACCAGCAGGAACAGGCCGGTGAAGGCCAGGCCCAGGACGGCGGTGATCCCGAAACCCAACGGCAGCAACGACTCCACCGATTCCCGGGGCATCTCCACCGGGGGCGTCTGCCGGGCCAGCTCGGCCGTCATCTGGTCGACGAACTCGTCCCTGCGCTCCCACATCAGCGCCACGCTCGCACCGAGGTACACCAGGCCCAGGACCGCGACCGCACACCACAGCTGGAACGCGGTCTCCACGTCCACGGGGGTGGGGCGCCGCTCCCCCGGCGCCGCCCCGGGCGGCGTGGCCGGCGGCCCGGGCCACTGCGACGGTTCGGGCGTGCTCACGTGAGCCGGCCCGCGACCTCGGCCGCCCAGTAGGTGAGCACGATGTCGGCGCCGGCGCGGCGGATACTCGTCAGCGACTCCAGAATTGCCGCGTCCCGGTCGATCCAGCCGTTCTGCGCGGCGGCGGTGATCATCGCGTACTCGCCGGAGATCTGATACGCCGCGACGGGCACGTCCGAGCGGTCCGCGACCTCGCGCAGCACGTCGAGGTACGACATCGCGGGCTTGACCATCACCAGGTCGGCGCCCTCGGCGAGATCGAGATCGACTTCGCGCAGCGCCTCCCGACGGTTCGCCGGATCCTGCTGGTAGGTGCGCCGATCGCCCTCGAGCGAGGAACCCACCGCGTCGCGGAACGGCCCGTAGAACGCCGACGCGTACTTCGCGGAGTACGCGATCTGCCCCACGTCCTGATGCCCCGCGGCGTCGAGCGCCGCCCGGATCGACGCGACCTGGCCGTCCATCATCCCGCTCGGCCCGAGCAGGTGCGCGCCCGCCTCGGCCTGCGCGACGGCCATCTCCGCGTACCGCTCGAGCGTCGCGTCGTTGTCCACCTCACCCGAAGCGCCCAGGACGCCGCAGTGACCGTGGTCGGTGAACTCGTCGAGGCACGTGTCGGCCATCAGGACCGTCGCGTCGCCGAGTTCGGCGCGCAGGTCGCGCAGCGCGCGGTTGAGCACGCCCTCCGGGTCGGTGCCGCCGGATCCGCGGGCGTCCTTGTCCTCGGCCCGCGGCACGCCGAAGAGCATCAGCCCGCCGACACCGGCCTCGACCGCGGCGGTCGCCGCGGCCGGCAGCGAGTCGGGGGTGTGCTGGTACACGCCGGGCATCGAGGGAATCTCGCGCGGCGCGTCGAGCCCGTCGGCGACGAACATCGGCAGCACCAGATGCCGCGGCTCGAGGGAGGTTTCGGCGACCAGCCGGCGCATGGCCGGGGTGGTGCGCAGCCTGCGGGGACGGACATCGGGATACATCGGCGGACTCACCTTCCATGCAAGCCGTGCGCGGTTTCGGTAGCGGCAGCCACCGGAACCGCGCACGGTGGGTCAGCGGCGGGCGCGGGACTTCTTGCGGGGCGGCGGCAGCGCGCCCTCGGCCCGCAGCCGGGCGGCGTGCTCGGCGAGCGCCTCCACCAGAGGACCGATCTGGGCGGTCTCCGGCTGCACATCCACCCGCAGGCCGAACTCGATCGCGGTCTCCGCGGTCTTCGGCCCGATGCACGCGACGATGGTGCGCGCGTGCGGCTTACCGGCGATACCCACGAGGTTGCGGACCGTCGAGGACGAGGTGAAGCACACCGCGTCGAACCCACCGGTCTTGATCATCTCGCGGGTCTCGGCCGGCGGCGGCGCTGCCCGCACCGTGCGGTAGGCCGTCACGTCGTCGATCTCCCAGCCCCGCTCGCGCAGGCCCTCGGCGAGGGTCTCGGTGGCGATGTCGGCGCGCGGCAGCAGCACCCGGTTGACCGGGTCGAAAACGTCGTCGTACGGGGCGAACTCGGCCAGCAGGCCCTCGCTGGACTGCTCACCGGAGGGCACCAGCTCGGGGGTGATCCCGAACGAGCGCACCTTGTCCGCCGTCGCCTGCCCGACACACGCGATCTTCACGCCCGAGAAGGCGCGGGCGTCGAGGCCGAACGCCTCGAACTTCTCCCACACCGCGCGCACCGCGTTGGTGGAGGTGAACACCACCCACTGGTAGCGGCCGTCCACGAGACCCTTGACGGCCCTCTCCATCTGGGCCGGGCTGCGGGGCGGCTCGACGGCGATGGTCGGCACCTCGATCGGGATGGCGCCGTGCGCGACGAGCCGCTCGCTCATCTCCCCGGCCTGCTCCTTGGTGCGCGGCACCAGCACCGTCCAGCCGTACAGCGCGCGGGACTCCCACCACGAGAGCTTGCCGCGCTGCGAGACGATCTTGCCGACGGTGACGATGAGCGGCCCCACCAACTCGGAGCCGGCATCGTTGAGCGTGGCGAGGGTGGCCTCGACGGTGCGCTGTTGACGGGTCGTGCCCCGGACGGTGATCGCCGCGGGGGTCTGCGGCGCCAGCCCGTGCTCGACGAGGGCGCTGGCGGTCTCCGCGAGGTGACCGGACGTGGCGTGCAGCACCAGCGGGCCGGGCGCGGCGGCGAGCGCCGCCCAGTCCACCTCGCCGCGCACGTCGACCTCGGTGTGGCACGAGCCCAGGGCCATGCCCGCGTAGCTCGGCACGGCCGAGCCGGGGGTCAGGCCCGGCAGGACCTCGAACACCACCTGGGTGCGGGCGACGGCGTTGACCTCGGCGATCACCGAGTCGGTGGTCAGCGGGTCACCGGCGACGAGGCGCACGACGTCGTGGCCGTTCTTCGCCTCCGCGACGAGGGTCTTGGCGACCTCGGTGGGCTCGCCCAGCGCGGGACGCACCTCGGCGACGGGCTCCCCGGTCTCCGGGTCCCGGCCGGCGGTGGTACCGACGAGCGCGACCACCCCCTTGTCGACGTCGGGGTCGGTGAAGGCGATCGTCGCGCCCGCGAGCACGTCGCGGGCTCGCACGGTCAGCAGAGCCGGGTCGCCCGGCCCAGCTCCCACGAACAGGATCCGTCCGGGATTGTGCTTACGGACTCGGCTCATCGGTCATTCTCCAGTGCGGTCAAATCTGCGGTAAGGGGAAACCTGGGGTGTGGACGGAGGGCGTCAAACATCTGCGGTGCCCTGTTCCGGCGCGTCGTCCGCACGGCTGGTCATCAGCTCGCGCGCACCGAGATCGAGCAACTCGCGGGCCACCGCCCGGCCCAGCTCCTCCGCGCGGTCGGGATCGCCGACGGCGCTCGCGCGCAGCACGTCCGAGCCGTCCAGGGCGGCGGCGCAGCCGCGCACGGACAGTTCCTCGATCACGCGGCCGTCGTCGTCGAGGGATTCGACGACCTCGGCAACGGCCCCGACCGGGGCGGTGCAGCCGGCCTCGAGCTCGGCGAGCAGGGCCCGTTCGGCGACGACCGCGACGCGGCTGGCGCGGTCGTCGAGGCCGGCGAGGATCTCGATCAGTGCGGTGTCCCCGGCGCGGCATTCGACCGCGAGGGCCCCCTGGGAGGGCGCCGGCAGCATCTGCACCGGCTCGAGCGACTCGGTGATCCGGTCGAGGCGGCCGATGCGCGAGAGCCCCGCCCGGGCGATGACGATGGCGTCCAGTTCGCCGGACGCGACCTTCCCGAGCCGGGTGTCGATGTTCCCGCGCAGCGGCTGGATGTCGAGGCCCAGGCCCATGGCGGCGAGCTGGGCACGCCGCCGCGGCGCGGAGGTGCCCACGCGGGAGCCGGGCGGCAGTTCGCCGAGCACCAGGCCGTCGCGGGCGACGAGCGCGTCACGCGGATCCTCACGCGGCGGCACGGCCGCGATCACCAGACGCGGATCCTGCGCGGTCGGCAGATCCTTGTACGAGTGCACCGCCAGGTCGACGTCGCCGGCGAGCAGCGCCTCGCGCAGCTCGGCGGTGAAGACGCCGACGCCGATCCGCTCGACCGGACCGGCGGTCACGTCGCCCTTGGTGGTGATGACGACCAGCTCGGCGGGATGGCCGGCGGCGATCAGCGCGTCCCGGACGGTGCCCGCCTGCGTGGTCGCCAGCAGGCTGCCGCGCGTTCCGATCCGCAGCGTGCGGCTGCCGGTCCCGGCTTCGATCCGGGTGTCCGATGCGACCTCGGCGCTCATGCCTGCCTTTCCTCTCGGGGAGCCCCCAGCGGCCCGGGAAACTGCTTCCGGGGAGCCTGCAGCTCCGTGGTGACGGCCGGATCCAGCGCGGCCGAGAGATCGGTCGCGCCGGTCACGTCGGGCAGCGCGCCGAGCTCCTTCGCCACCGGGGTGGCGACGGCCTCGGCGGCACCCGGACGCAGTTCGAACAGCTCGCGCAGCGCCTCGGCGTACTGGTCGCCGCCGGGGGTGGACGCCAGTTGCTTGACGCGCACCGTCGGCGCGTGCAGCAGCTTGTCCACGACGCGGCGCACCGTGCGGGCGACCTCCCCGCGCTGGCCGTCGTCGAGCCCCGGCAACCGGGACTCGAGCCGCAGCAGCTCGCCCTCGACGACCTCGGCGGCACGCTGGCGCAGGGCGGTGACGGTGGGGGTGACCTCGGCGAGGCGCTGGGACGCGAGGTAGTCGGCGAGTTCGCCGGCGACGATCGAGCGGGCGGCCTCGGTGTCGGAGGCGGCGGCCCCGGCCGCGGGATCGCGTTGCAGCGACTCCATGTCGAAGACGGTGACGCCGGGCAGACCCGAGACGGCAGGCTCCACGTCGCGCGGCAGGCCGAGATCGCAGATCACCAGCGGGCGGGTGCTGCGCTCGGGCTGGGCGAGGGCCCGGTGCGCGTCGGCGAGGGTGACGACCGTACCGACGGCCCCCGTGCAGGTGACGGCCACATCGGCCTGCGACAACGCGGCGGCGAGCCGCTCGAACGGCATGACGTCGGCCTCGACGCCGTTGCCGCGTGCGGTCTCGGCGAGCCGCTCGGCGCGCTCGCGGGTCCGGTTGACCACCACGATGCGCCCGATTCCGGCGCGGGTGAGGTGCGCGACGGCGAGCCCGCCCATCGCGCCCGCGCCGATCACGGCGGCGGTGCGGCCGGCGAGACCGTCGAGCGATGTCGCGGCCTTGTCCAGCGCCACCGACACGACGGAGGCACCCGCCGCGTCGATGCCGGTCTCGGTGTGCACCCGCTTGCCCACGCGCAGCGCCTGCTGGGCCAGCTCGTGCAGGGCCCGGCCGGCGGCCTGCTGGGCGTCGGCGCTCGCGTAGGCGGTACGGATCTGGCCGAGGATCTGCTGCTCGCCGACCACCATGGAGTCCAGCCCGCTGGCCACGGCGAACAGATGCTCGGCGGCCGCCTCGCTGTAGCGCACGTACGCGTGCTTGTGCAGATCGACGAGGGTCAGGCCCGAGTGCTCGGCCATGAGCTCGCTGACGTCGGCCAGCGCACCGTGGAACGCGTCGACCACCGCGTAGATCTCCACCCGGTTGCAGGTGGAGACGATCATCGCCTCCGAGATGTGGTCGGAGGCCATCATCTTGTCGGTCAGCTTGGGTCGATCGGTGTCGGTGACGGCGACCTTCTCGAGGACCGAGACGGGCGCGGTCCTGTGCGAGACCCCGACGAGGAGAACACTCACGGCGCAATCACCGATCCGTTTCTTGTCGCTGCCGAGGCCACTGGGCTCGGCGTTCCTGATGCGGTGTGCCCGTTCGCGCTCGGCGCGGTGAGCCCCGACGCGGCGCGCCGGGTGTCGGTCAGGCCCGCGTGACTGCCGCCCGCCACCTGGGCGAGTGCGTCGTTGCGGGCGCTGTGGAACGAGAGGACCTGCATTTCCACGGACAGGTCGACCCGCCGGACCTCGACATGGTCGGGCACCGCGAGGGGCGCCGAGGCGAAGCTCAGCACGGACCGGACACCGGAGCGCACCAGCAGGTCGCACACACCCTGGGCGGCGTCGTCCGGGGTGGCGATGACGCCGATCGTGGCACCGAGTTCGCGGGCCGCCGCTTCGAGCCCGTCGACGTGGCGGATGGTCAGGTTCCCCACCCGCGTCCCCACCCGCGCCGGGTCGGCGTCGAACAGTCCGGCCATCGTGAACCCTCGGCGGTCGAAGCCGGCGTACCCGGCCAGGGCACGGCCGAGATTGCCGACGCCGACGAGCACCACGCGGTGCCCCCGGTCGAGGCCGAGTGCGTTCTCGATGCGGGCCTGCAGGCGCAGCACGTCGTAGCCGACGCCGCGCACCCCGTTGGGCCCGAGAAAGGACAGATCCTTGCGAAGCTTCGCGGAACCGACCCCGGACGCGGTGGCGAGTTCCTCGCTCGAGACGATGAGCGTGCCCTCGTCGGCGAGCATTCCGAGGACCCGCAGATACGTCGCGAGACGCGTCACAGTAGCCTGGGGGATGTCCCGCACAGGGACACCGGGAGACGCACCCCCGCCGACTTCGGCGACGCCGCCGCGGGCAGCGTCGCCCTGCGGGGGGTGCAGCTCTGTCACGTTCGTGGCTCCTCGTCCGGCCGACGGGTACACGTCGGTCCTCACGGTGATCCGGGGGATTCGTTCACACCACGGTAACCGCTTGTGAAGCCCTGCACAAAGTTGCTCGAACGGCCCCGAATGTGCTTCTCACCTGCACGACGGTTCCGCCCAGGGGCGCTCAACCGGCGAGATCGGCCCGCAACCGCGGCTCGTCGACCTCCCAGTAGCTGTGCTCACGGCCGTCGAGCAGCACCACCGGCAGACGATCGCCGAATTCGGCGCGCAGGTCGGGATCCGTTGAGGCAGCCCGATCGACGTCGATGCACGTCAGCCCGGCTCCGAACTCGTCGCACAGTTGCTCGAGCAGAGTCAGTGCCGGCGCGCAGGCACCGCAGCCGGCTCGGACGAGGAGGGTGATCTCGTGGCGGGTGCCGGATGTGGCGGCGGGTCCGGGCAGATGTTCGCTCATGGGGTCAACTGTGCGTCATACCCCGCCGAGACGAACGTCACACCCACCGGCCACATGCGGCAACGCGCGGAGGGGGCCGTGTCGCGGGCTAGGCTGGGGCGGTCTGCCACACACGACGGCCGGCCGCCGACGAACCGGCCGGCAGCACTCGACGGCGCGGCCGTCGCGCAACAGGGAGGTGCAGGTGCCGGAACGTCCAGTGCCACACGGCTGGGGATTCGGCGAGAACCTGGCCGGCCGCGTCAGCGAGACCCTGGCGGGTCTGATCCGGCCCGGCCGGCGCCGGCTGCTGAGCAAGTTCGGCCCCAGCGAGGCCGAGGTACGCGCGAACCTCGCCGGCCAGGCGAGCGCCGACGCCGCTCTCGCGCTGCAGGAGGCCCGCACCGAGGCCGAGCCCGCCGACACCTCGACCACCGCCGTTCCGCAGGACCTGACCGCGGCCGCGTTCTTCGACGTCGACAACACGATGGTGCAGGGCGCGTCGATCATCCACTTCGCGCGCGGACTCGCCGCCCGCGACTACTTCACCAAGTCCGACCTGGCCGAATTCGCCTGGCAGCAGGTCAAGTTCCGGGTCACCGGCAAGGAGAACTCGGACGACGTCGCCAGCGGCCGCGAGAAGGCGCTGTCGTTCGTCGCCGGCCGGTCCACGGCGGAGCTGGCCCGCCTCGGCGAGGAGATCTACGACGAGATCATCGCGGACAAGATCTGGCCCGGCACCCGGGCGCTGGCGCAGATGCACCTCGACGCGGGGCAGCAGGTGTGGCTGGTGACGGCCACCCCGGTCGAACTGGCGAACGTCATCGCCGAGCGGCTCGGCCTGACCGGCGCCCTCGGCACCGTCGCCGAATCGGAGGACGGCGTGTTCACCGGCCGCCTCGTCGGGGACATCCTGCACGGCCTGGGCAAGGCCCACGCGGTGCGGGCCCTGGCGATCCGCGAGGGCCTGAACCTCAAGCGCTGCACGGCGTACTCCGACAGCCACAACGACGTGCCCATGCTCTCGCTCGTCGGCACGCCGGTCGCCGTCAACCCGGACGCCGACCTGCGGGAGCTGGCGAAGACCCGGGGCTGGGAGATCCGGGATTTCCGCACGGCCCGCAAGGCGGCGCGCATCGGGGTGCCGACGGCGTTGGCGCTCGGCGCGGCCGGCGGAGCGCTCGCCGCCGCCCTCGGCCGGCGCCGCGACCCCGCCGCGTGACGCGGGGCCGGTGCCCTAGCCGAGAAAGACGTTGCGCCGCTTGGTGAGCAACCGGTACAGCGTCTGCTGGATGGTCTCCCGCACGTGGTCGGTGACCTCGAACAGCACCATCGGATCCTCCACCGCGGCGTCGTCGTAGACGTCGGTGGCGATCGGTGTGCCGAACTCGATGTACCACTTCGAGGGCAGCGGAACGATGCCCAGCGGGCCGAGAGCCGGGAAGAGCGGGGTGATCGGGAAGTACGGAAGGCCGAGAAGCCGGGCGATGGACGTGAGGTCGGCGATCTTCGGGTAGATCTCCTCCGAGCCCACGATCGAACAGGGCACGATCGGTGCCTTGGTCTGGAGCGCGGCCGAGACGAAGCCCCCGCGCCCGAACCGCTGTAGCTTGTAGCGTTCGCTGAACGGCTTGCCGAGCCCCTTGTACCCCTCGGGGAACACCGCGACGACCTGATCCTCGCGGAGGAGCCGCTCGGCGTCGGGATGGCACGCGAGGGTGTGCCCGGCCTTGCGGGTGACGCTGCCGACGACCGGCATCCCGAAGGCGAGGTCGGCCGCGAGCATCCGCAGCGGACGGTGGGCGAGGTCGTGCACCGCGACGGAGGTCATCAGCGCGTCCACCGGCAACGTGCCGGCATGGTTGGCGACGATCAGCGCGCGGCCGTCGGCCGGAATGTTCTCGATGCCCCGCACCTCGACGCGGAACCACTTCTCGAACAGCGGCCGCAGCGCGGGCAGCAGGACGTTGTCGGTGAAATGCGGATCGAACCCGAAGTCGTCCACCTCGTAGTCGCCCGTGATGCGGCGCCGGAGGAACTCGGCGGTACCGGTGATCTGCCCGACCAGCTTGTGCCGCAGATCGTCGAGGAATCCGTCGGCCGCCGTCTCCTGCACGGGCAGCTCGGGGCGCTCGGGTGGGGTCGGCGAGCCGAGGCCGTACGTCGACGGATGACCGGAACCGGCACCCGGACGTGCGGCCGCCCGCCGCGCCGACCCAGTCCCACCGTGGAGCGGGATCACCTTGGCAACTTCTGTCATCGCGCCTCCATCCGCTCTCCGAGCGCCGAGAGCAGGACCGACTCGGTTCGATCGACCCATTCCGTCCGGACGACCCGCCGCAGTCCGACGTTGCGGGCGAAGTCGTCGAGTGCCTGCTTGGTGGTCCACCTCGGCTCGAAGCCGAGTTCGGTGCGCATCCGCGTGGTGTCCAGGCCGCGCCCGAAGTGGAAGTAGTCGAGTTCTTCCTTGTTGAACGATTTCATCACCGGCCCCATCAGTGCCTGCCCGACGGTGCGGAACAACCCGTAGGGCATCGGCACGGTCAGTCCGCCGGCCCGCCGCACGGCCTGCGACATCATCACGATGCCGTCGCCGGCGACGTTGTAGGTCCCGGGCGGCCCCGCGACGGTGGCCCGTTCGAGCGCCGAGAGGGCGTCCTCCTCGTGCAGCAACTGCAACCGGGCGTCGCGACCGAGGATGGTGGGCACGATCGGCGAGGTGAGGTACCGCGAGACCGAGCCGGGCATATGGTTGCCCACCGTCGGGGCGAGACGCAGGATCGTCGCGGCGATGTCGGGCCGCCGGCGCGCCATTCCGCGCAGGTAGCCCTCGACCTCGATCATGTCGCGGGCGAAGGCGCCGGTCGGCCGCCGGCGCGCGCTCATCTCCTCGGTGAACTTCGCGGGGTCCTTCGCGCTCGAGCCGTACACCACCGACGACGAGCGCAGCACGACGCGCCGCACGGACGGGGTCTTCTGGCACACGGCGAACAACTGCATCGCGCCGAGGACGTTCATGTCCTTCATCGCGGCGCGGCTACCGGACTTGGGAGCCTTGGTGAGGGTCGACGCGTGGACGACGGTGTCGACGTCCATGTTCCGGATGACCTTGCCGATGAGGGGGTTGCGGATGTCGGCGAGCACGAACTCGGCGCGGCCCATGCGCCGCAGCATGTCCTTGGTGGGCGACTGGGTGTCGACCGCGATGACGCGCTCGACCGCCGGATGCTGCGCCAGCCGGGTGACCAGGTAGCCACCGAGGAATCGGCTCGCTCCGGTCACCAGGGCCACCCTCGGCGGGTCGATACCGTCGATCTCCGAACTCACCCACATACCCCCTGCCGTCACTCCGGTCTCTCACGATACGGTGACTTTCGCAACAAAGCATTACACCGGAGTAACCGATCACCGGAATGGCCCCTGTGCGGGACCTTCGGCCCCTCGGGCGCACACTCCGCATTCCGGCCGAACCGGACATTCCGCTCGCCGGCCGCCGACGAGCCGGCGGAAACGCTCGATGCCCGCCACCGCGGGGTGACGGGCATCGGGAGATCGATCTACTTGCCGAGTTTACGACGCTGCACTCGGGTGCGGCGGAGCAGCTTGCGGTGCTTCTTCTTCGACATGCGCTTGCGGCGCTTCTTGATCACAGAACCCATCTGGGTTTTCCCTCACGTTCTCTCTAGCGTTCCTGCGCGCACGCCGGTGACGTACGCCTGTTGTCGACGCTGGGCCTCGTGGTGACGAGCTCAGCGCCTCACGACACCGGGTGGCCGGTACGACGACAAGCAATCCTACCGGGGCGGGTTTCGATCGGTGAAACCGAGGTCCGCTCCGGGTTCGATTGCGGTCGTCGACCGCTCAGCCGACGTCGAAGTAGGACGTTTCCAGATAGTCGTGCACAGCCTTGGCGTGCACCCGGAACGAACGCCCCACTCGCACGGCGGGCAGTTCCCCGCTGTGCACCAGCCTGTACACGGTCATCTTCGACACCCGCATCAGCGCCGCCACCTCGGCGACGGTGAGGAACTGGGTGCCGGAGAGAACCGACTGACCGTCCTCGGGTTGACCCTTCGACGGTTTGCTTCCAGATACCATTACACACCTCCGGCACGTCCCGCGCCGCCGGCTTCCCCTCCGGCGGAACAGACACGCACGTGCTCGATCGAGCTTAGCGTGACCAATGGTTCCCGTGCGACGATGCGCGCGACGAATTTCCTCAATCCCCGGACGAACCGAGGGCCGCGGAGCGGTCCCGGGCCGCCGCGAGCGCCTCGTAGAACGCCGTCCGAACGCCGCCGCGCTCGAGTTCCCGGATCGCCGCCGCGGTGGTTCCGCCCGGCGATGTCACCGCTGCACGCAGGTCGGCGGCGTTCTCCCCCGACCGGGCGAGCATGGCCGCCGAACCGGTCATCGTCTGCACCACCAGCTCGGTGGTGGTCGCCCGCGTCAGGCCCAGAGCGACGCCCGCATCGATCATCGCCTCGGCGACGAGGAAGAAGTACGCCGGGCCGGAACCGGACACGGCGGTGACCGCGTCGATCTGGGACTCGGGAACCACCGTCACGGTACCCACGGACTCCAGGATCTCGCGCGCCAGCGCCAGATGGTCGGGCTTGACGTGCCGGCCGGCGGCGATCACGCTCGCACCCTCCCCCACCAGCATCGGGGTGTTGGGCATGACGCGCACGACCGGCGATCCGGCGGGCAGCTTGTTCTCGTACCGCGACGTGGGCACGCCGGCCACCAGCGACATCAGCAGCTTCTCGCGGTCGCTGTCCAGGTCGGCCTTGCCCAGGTCCGCGAGCACCACGTCCACGTCGCCCGGCTTGACCGCGATCACCAGCACGTCGGCGCCTTCGGCCGCGTCGGCGATCGAGTCGGTGACGCGGATCGAGTACTCGGTGGCCAGCTCCTCGGTCCGGGCCGGGAACTTCTCGACAACCACCAGATCCTTGGTCGCGAATCCACTCTGCAGCAGCCCCGAGACCAGCGCCTCGCCGATCCTGCCGCCACCGATCACCGCAATTCTCGTCATGGGCAACAGCCTGCCACGACCGTTGTCGTGCCCCGCATCGCCCCGACGATCAGCGCGGGATCATCGCGAGCTGGCGGCTCTGCACGACGACGGCGCCGGTGGCGTCGACGACGGTGTGGTCCTCCTCGAACCAGGCGTTGCCCAGGACCGTGCTGTCGGCCATGATCCGCAGCCAGCCGGGCGCCGGCAGTCGCCGCAGGTAGGCGGTGAGCTGCACGGTCGGAGCCCAGCCGAACAGGCCGCGGTTCATCGTGACCGGGGCCGAGATGTCCCCGGCCATCAGCGCGAACAGCACGGCGGTGTCGACGTCGGCCTCGTCCACCGGCCACGGCCGCGCCCACATCCGCACCACCGGTTCACCCTGCTCTCCCGCGAGGAAGCGGGCACTGGTCTCGTCCACGACGAGGTCGGCCCCGCCGCACAGGTTCACCACCTGCGCCATGGGATGGCCGGGACCGATGAGGGGCGCGCCGGCGGGCGGCTGCACCGGCAGCCCGGTGACCGGGTGCGGCGCGGTGTATCGCGGCTCGCCCGCGTCGGGCTGCCCGAGCGTCACCGAGGCACGGACCGCGATGCGGTCGCCCTGAGCCAGCTCCACGTCGACCAGACCGACCTGCTTGCCCAGCTTGCGGACGGTGGTGGTCAGCTGCACGTCGCCGGGGTCGGGGGCGGCGACGAACCCGGCACTCACCGCGAGGGGCTGCACGGCCGGATCGGACCCGGCGGCCTGCAGCGCCGACCGGGCCGCCGCGGCGCACACGGCGAGCATGCAACCGCCGTGCACCTTGGGGCCGATCGTCCAGACCGGGGCGATGTGGGCGAGCCAGCGATCGTCGCCGGCGGCGTCGAGTGTCGTCAGGTCGCGGAACGGGTGGTTCTCGGGATCGGGCACGGCGTCGGTCACTGCTGCTCCTGGGAATCGGCGACGGGGCTGTCGGGGGAACCGGGTGGGAAGAACTCGGTGAAGCGGCGGGCGGCAAGGTGCTGGTGCGCGAGGCGGCGCATCGCGGTGAGGACGGGTTCGTACAGGGCCGTGCCGAGGACCGCCGCCTCGACCGTCGCATCCCGGGACCGGGTGGGCAGCAGGTCGAGGTCGAGCTCGGCGATGCCCAGCACGTGCCGTCCGTAGACGTCGATGCGCTCGTCGCTCATCGCAAGGCCGGCGGATTCGAGGGCGGCCAGGGCTCGCTCGAGCTGCGCGACGGCCGCGAACCGCGGGTCGTAGAGCTGGCCGAGCCGCTCGAGGACGCGCCGGGCACGCGGATAGTCGCGGGGTTCGGGCGCGTCGTCGTCGGGCGGGTAGGGCGGCAGCGCGGCGATGGCCCGGCCGAGGGCGACGAACAGCGACTCGTCGGTGCCGTCGAGGAGACGGACGATCTCGCGGATGCGCGGCAGCGGCAGCCCCTGGGCGGCGAGCGCACGGATCAGGGCGAGGCGGCGGACGTGCCGCTCGTCGTACCGGGCCTGCGTGGCGCTGGTCGCCTCGCCCGGCATCAGCAGGCCCTCGCGCAGGTAGTACTTCACGGTCGCCAACGGGACGCCGGTGCGGGCCACCAGTTCCGAGATCCGCATTGCCACCTCCTCTTGACATCGGATAGTACAACTATCCAGTATTGGATATTGCAACTATCCAATTGTCTGCGAGGAGGACCTCGTGCATCCCGTACTCGTCATCGCCCTCGGCGCCACCCTGCTCACCGTCGCCGGGATCGCCTTCGGCGGCACGTTCCTGCTGCGCGTCACCGGCGGGCGGGTGCCGGCCAACGAGCTGCAGAAGGCCTTCTTCCGGGCCGGTCACGCCCACGCCGGCGTCCTCGTCACCCTGGGATTGCTCGTGGCGGTGCTCACCGACGCGGTCGGCGCCTCACCCGGATGGGCCGCGGCCGGCGCGCTCGCCGTGCTCGGCTCGGCGATCCTGATCCCGGCCGGATTCTTCCTGTCCGTGCTCGGCCCCGACCCCCGGCGGCCGGGCGCGATGATCGCCTCGGTGTGGCTCGGCGCCGCCGCCCTCGTCGCCGGGGTGACGATCTCAGGCGTCGTGGTTCTCGGCGCCGGGATCGGCGCCCTGGCCTGACGCGCGAACCTGCTCGATCGCCGTCGAACGCGGATGCTCGGGCCCGGTGGTGATCGCCAGTCGGGGGGCGCGGTGCAGATGCTCGCGCGCGAAGGCCAGCGCCTGGGCCAGCGCCCGTGCCCGCGCGGACCGGGTACGCGCCCCCTGGGTGCTGACCTCCAGGACGACGTGCCCGGAGAAGTCGCTCTCGGCGAGGAGCCGGCACACCTGCTCACACGGCTGGCCCCCCTCGCCCGGGAGCAGATGTTCGTCCGTCGAAGCACCGTGGCCGTCCGCGAGGTGCAGATGGGCCAGACCACCGCCCATGCGCTCGGCGAGCGCCACCGCGTCCATCCCCGCCGTGGCGGTGTGCGAGAGGTCCAGCGTGTAGTGCGCGAAGCCGGTGTCGGTGGGATCGATCGACGGGCTGTAGGCCGACACCGCCCGGCCCGGCCCGCCCCGCTTGCGCATGCGCTGGGCGGTCCGGTCGCGGCCGCCGAAAAACACGTCGGCGCGCATCGGGTACATGTTCTCCACCGCGACGACCACGTGACTGCGGTCCTCGAGGTCCGCCACCTGATCCGCGAAGCCGTCCGCGTAGCGGCGCTGCCACCGGAACGGCGGATGCACCACCACCGACGTGGCACCGAACGATTCCGCCGCCCGCACCGACCGCTCGAGCTTCGCGGCCGGGTCCGAGCCCCACACGCGTTGCGAGATCAGCAGGCACGGCACGTGCACCGCCAGCACCGGTACGCCGTACTTGCGCACCAGCGCCTGCACCGCCCGCACGTCCTGGCTCACCGACTCGGCCCAGATCATCAGCTCCACGCCGTCGTAGCCGAGTTCGGCCGCATAGCGGAAGGCCGCCTCGGTGTTCTCCGGATACACCGAGGCGGTCGACAACCCGACCAGGATCTCTCGCGAAAGGACGCTCATGACGACGTGCGGATCAGCCGGTGGGCAGCAGGAACAACAGCGGACCGAACGTCACGAAGGCGCCCACGGCGAGAGCGATGAGCTGGCTCGTGATGTCGTCGGTGCGGCGGAGGATGCGCACCATCGCCACCAGGCCGACAATGACCAGAAGTGCGAGCGCGAACGCCACCCACGGCAACGCGTCCCACAACTGTTCGAAGCCCTTGAACAGCAGCGCGCCCGCGATGATCGCGACGACGCCCTCGCCGATCAGCCGCACCCACTGACCGATCGCGCCGCGCGGCTCACCGGTGTCGGACGGGGCCTCGTCCGGCTCCGCCGCGGCCGGGGTCTCCGCCGGGGCGGCAGTGCCGCGGCGACGGCGTGACCGCGCGGACCGCTCCTCCGGCTTCTCCTCGTCCGGCTCGTCCGCGGCGACGGGCTCGCCGATCGTCTCGGTGTCGCCGTCGGCGGTGTCGTCACCGTTGCCCCGCAGGTCGCTCGCGGGCCCGGACAGCAGCCTCGGCTCGGGGGCGTCGGCGGGCCGCGCCGGCGCGCTCGCGGTCACCTCGGCGTGGGCCCGCGCCCGCCGCGGCAGGACGGCCGGGCGGATGATCTCGGTCGGCGACTCGACCTTCACCGGCTGCACCCGCTCGGCGGCTGCCGGCTCCTCGCGCGTCCGGGGCGGCGACGGCGGGACCTGGGTCTCCGGCTCGACCTTCGGCGCCTCGAGTGCGAGGGGCTCGACCTTCGGCGTCGCCGGCACCACGGGCCCCGCCTTCGCCGGCACGACGGGCTGCGCCTGTGCCGGCACCACGGGCCCCACCTTCGGCTTCGCCGGCACCACGGGCTCCGCCTTCGCCGGCACGAGGGACTCCGCCTTCGGCGCCGCAGGCGGGGCGGACACGGCCGGCTCGGCCACCGGAGCCTCGGCCTCCGGGGCCTCCGGGGCCTTCGTCTCCGGAGGCTCGGTCGGCTCGGGCTCCGGAATACTGACGGGAATCTCTCCGGTCAGTTCCGCGACCGAGATTCCCCCACTGACGCCGCGGCGGCGACGTCCGCCGGCGCGGGAATTCACCTTCTGGCCGTTCCGGGCCAGCAGCTCCGCGACGGAGATCTGCCCGGTGTCGGTGCTGTGACCGTCCGTCATTGCGAAACCACCATCAATTCGCCCCCCATCTCGGTGTCGAGTTTGCGGAGGATGAGCCCCTCTCGCAGGGCCCAGGGACAGATGTCGAGCGTCTCCACTCCCAGCGCGCGCATGGCGGCCTCCGCGACCAGCGCACCGGCGACGATCTGCTGCGACCGGTCGGAGCTCACGCCCTCGAGCTCGGCACGGTCCGCGGTCGTCATGCGGGAGATGAACGCGATGAGCTGACGCAGCCCGGCGGCGGTCAGGGTGCGCCGCACGCGCGGGCCCGCCGACGACGGGGCGGCACCGGTCAGCCGCGCCAGGGTGCGGAAGGTCTTCGAGCTTCCGACGCACAGGTCGGGAACGCCGGCCGCACGAAGCTCCTGGGCGGGCCGGACGAGCTCGGCGTCGAGCCAGTCCCGCAGCACCGCGACGCGCCGCTTGCCGGGCGGGTCCTCGCTCAGCCAGTCCCGGGTGAGGCGACCGGCGCCGAGCTGCAGCGAGAACGCGCAGTCCGGGTCCTCGTCGCCGCCGAAGGTCAGCTCGAGGGAGCCTCCGCCGATGTCGAGGCACAGGATGCGTCCCGCGCTCCAGCCGTACCAGCGCCGGACCGCCAGGAACGTCAGCCGGGCCTCGTCCACGCCGGAGAGCACCTCGAGTGCGACGCCGGTCTCGGCGCGGACGCGACGGAGAACCGCTTCGGAGTTGTTGGCGTCGCGCACCGCGGAGGTCGCGAAGGCCATCAGCTCCTCGCACCCGGAGGTGCGGGCGATGCCCGCGAAGTCGGCGACCGTCTCGACCAGCCGGTCGGCGCCCTGCGGGGTGATGTCGCCGCGGTCGTCCGTGTTCTCGGACAGGCGCAGGGTGGCCTTCGTCGAACTCATGGGGGTGGGATGGCCACCGCGATGAGCGTCCACCACGAGCAGATGGACGGTGTTGCTTCCGACGTCGAGTACCCCTAGGCGCACATACATACGGTACTGGGTCTACCGTCGGGTCCTGTGACAGCAGGTATGCCCGGCGCCGCACACAAGCAGGTCCCGGCCCCCGAAGTTCCCCTCGACTTCCCGCGCGAATGGGTCGAGTTCACCGACCCGGACAACAGCGAGCACGTCGTCGCCGCCGACCTGACGTGGCTGCTCTCCCGCTGGACCTGCGTGTTCGGCACGCCCGCGTGCCAGGGCATCATCGCCGACCGCCCGGACGACGGATGCTGCTCCCACGGGGCGTTCCTGTCGGACGACGACGATCGCGCCAAGCTGGACGCCGCCGTGAGACATCTCACTCCCGAGGACTGGCAGTTCATGGAGAAGGGACTCGGCAAGAAGGGCTACCTCGAGGAGGACGACCTCGAGGACGAGCCGGCCCTGCGCACCCGCCGCTACAAGGGTGCCTGCATCTTCCTCAACCGGCCCGGTTTCGCCGGTGGTATCGGCTGCTCGCTGCACAAGATGGCGCTGCGGCGCGGCATCGAACCCCTCGAGGTGAAGCCGGACGTGTGCTGGCAGCTGCCGATCCGCCGGACCCAGGACTGGGTCGAGCGCCCCGACGGCACCGAGGTGCTGCGCACCGTCGTCACCGAATACGACCGGCGCGGCTGGGGCGAGGGCGGCCACGACCTGGACTGGTACTGCTCCGGATCGCCGGACGCCCACGTGGGCGCCTCGCCGGTGTGGCAGTCGTACGCGCCGGAACTGCGCGAGCTGATCGGCGATGCCGCCTACGAGGAGCTCGCGCGGCTGTGCCGCCGCCGCGAGGGGCTGGGCCTGATCGCCGTGCACCCCGCGACGACGGCCGCCGCCGAGCGGACGCCGGAGCCCGCCCCCTACCCCTCGAGCTTGTAGCCGAGGCCGCGGACGGTGACCAGGTGCTGCGGCTTGGCGGGATCGGCCTCGATCTTCGAACGCAGCCGCTTGACGTGCACGTCGAGGGTCTTGGTGTCGCCGACGTAGTCGGCACCCCAGACCCGGTCGATGAGCTGGCCGCGCGTGAGCACCCGGCCGGAGTTGCGCAGGAGGTACTCGAGCAGGTCGAACTCCTTGAGCGGCAGGGTGACCGGTTTCCCGCCCACGTGCACGACGTGCCGGTCCACGTCCATCCGCACCGGCCCGGCCTCGAGGATCCCGTCGTCCTGTGCGGACTCGGCGTCGCTCTCCCCGCCGCGGCGCAGCACCGCGCGGATGCGGGCGATGAGTTCACGCGCCGAGTACGGCTTGGTGACGTAGTCGTCCGCTCCCAGCTCGAGGCCGACGACCTTGTCGATCTCGCTGTCGCGAGCGGTCACCATGATCACCGGCACGCCGGACCGGCTGCGCAGCTGCTTGCACACGTCGGTGCCGCTCATGCCGGGCAGCATCAGGTCGAGCAGGACGATGTCCGCGCCGGCCCGGTCGAACTCCGCGAGCGCCGACGGTCCGTCGCCGACGACGGTGGTGTCGAAGCCCTCCTTGCGCAGCAGGAACGCGAGCGGATCCGCCAGCGATTCCTCGTCCTCCACGATCAGCACACGCGTCACTGCTGGTCCTCCGTACCTTCCGTTACCTGGTGCATCCGGCTCGCTTCCGTTTCTCGTCGTGGATGTCGGCGTGGTCGTCACCGCTCCGCCGTCAGCGCCGCCCCGCCCTCGCGGCGAGGGGAGGCGACCTGTGACTCGCGGGGGTCGGCCGAGTGGGCGGGGATGAGGAGCGTGAACGTCGATCCGGTTCCCGGCTGGCTCCACAACCGGATCTCCCCGTTGTGGTTGGCGGCGACGTGCTTGACGATCGCCAGGCCGAGACCGGTGCCGCCGGTGGCGCGGGAACGGGCCTTGTCGACCCGGAAGAACCGTTCGAAGACGCGCTCCTGGTCCTCCTTCTCGATCCCGATGCCGCGGTCGGTCACCGCGATCGCCACCTTGCCCGCGCGCAGGGACCGGCTGACCGAGACCGGCGAGCCTGGGGACGAGTAGGCGACCGCGTTCTCGATGAGATTGGCCAGGGCGGTGACGAGCAGCGTCTGATCGCCGAGGACCTCGTAGCCGCTGGGGGCGTCGGTGGTGACGGTGATCTGCGCGTTCTCGGCGGTCAGGCGGGTGCGGCGCAGCGCCTCCTCGACGACGTCGTCGACCTCGACCACCTCGAGGTTCGGGAGCTTCTCGGCCCCCTGCAGACGCGAGAGCGCGATCAGTTCGGTCACCATGTTGCCGAGCCGGTTGGCCTCGCTCTGCAGCCGGGTTCCGAAGTGCCGCACGGATTCCGGGTCGTCGGCGGATTCGAGCAGGGCCTCGGCGAGCAAGGCCATCGCGCCCACCGGCGTCTTGAGTTCGTGGCTGACGTTGGCGACGAAGTCCCGGCGCGTGGCCTCCATCCGGACCTGCTCGGAGTCGTCGTAGGCGTAGAGCGCGACGAAGCGTGCGTCGTCGTCGAGCAGGCGCCGCGCGACGCAGCGCACCGCGACGCGCTCGCGACCGCGCGGGCTCTTCGCGGTGAGGTCGAGCTCGGCGGGCTCACCGGTCTCGAGGACCCGGGTGGCGGCCGCCCAGGCCGAGTCCTCGACGAGCCGGTTGCGGACGAGGCCGAGTTCCTCGGCGCGCGGGTTGAACAGGATGACGTCGTGGAACCGGTCGACGACGGCGATGCCCGTGTCCGCGCCGTAGACGACGCGGTCGAGCACCTGGGCCATGGTCAGGTCGGCGTCCGTGCGGTCGGTGGCCCGCCCCCGGAGGAGCCGCATCAGCACGATCGCGAACACGGCACCGAGGACGGCGGCCCCGGCGAGCAGCACGGCCTGCACAACAGTCACGTCTCGAATCGTACGTAGGCACGGCGGGACGGTGACAGCGGGTCGGGGCATTCCGCCGCACGTCACGCCGCATGTTCGCGGCATTTGCCGCGTGTTCACCGGCCGTTTCCCGGGGGCCGCGGGACGGCTGCCCGCGGCCCCCGGAGGGACTACCGTCCGCCCTGGCCGGCGACGGCGGCGGCACCGGCCGCGGCCGCCTCGGGATCGAGGTACGTGCCGCCCGGGTTCAGCGGGCGCAGGTTCTCGTCGAGGTCGTAGCGCAGCGGGATGCCGGTGGGGATGTTCAGCCCGGCGATCTCCTCGTCGGAGATCCCGTCGAGGTGCTTGACGAGGGCGCGCAACGAGTTGCCGTGGGCCGTGATCAGAACGGTCCGGCCGGCCCGCAGGTCCTGGGAAATGGTCTCCTCCCAGTACGGGATCAGGCGCTCGACGACGTCCTTCAGGCACTCGGTGAGCGGCACCTCGTCGACGTCCGCGTACCGGACGTCGCTGTCCTGGCTGTACTTGCTGCCGGGCTCGATCGGGGGCGGCGGGGTGTCGTAGCTGCGGCGCCACAGCATGAACTGCTCCTCGCCGAACTCCGCCTTGATCTCCGCCTTGTTCTTGCCCTGCAGCGCACCGTAGTGCCGCTCGTTCAGGCGCCAGTCACGCACGACCGGGATCCAGTGCCGATCCGCGGCGTCGAGCGCGTAGTTGGCGGTGCTGATCGCGCGGCGCAGCAGCGACGTGTACAGCACGTCCGGCAGGAGACCGTGCTCCGCGAGCAGCTCGCCGGCACGCTTGCCCTCGGCGATCCCCTTGTCGGTCAGGTGCACGTCCACCCACCCCGTGAAGAGGTTCATCGCGTTCCATTCGCTCTCGCCGTGGCGGAGCAACACAAGTGTTCCGTTGGTCATGGGCCAATCCTGGCACGCCCGGGCGGCGGTGCCACGTCCGCACCGTTCGGCGAATCCGCCCCGCGGGCCGCACACATCGGATATATGTGACAACGGTTGTTTTCAGAACGACGTCCGGATCGGGGGATTCTCGTGTTCGACACCCGGCTTTCCCGCCGCACCTTCCTCACCGCCCTGGGCGCGGTCGCGGTCGCGCCCACGACCGCTCACGCCGCACCGCGCTCGCCCGCGCTGCGCTCGGGGGGCCGGCGCGTCGCCGTGCTCGGCGGCGGGATAGCGGGCCTGACGGCCGCCCACGAACTGATCGAACGCGGCTTCGAGGTCACCGTCTTCGAACCGACCGCCCTCGGCGGCAAGGCCCGCAGCATCCCGTCGCCGGGCACCGGGTCCGGTGGACGCGCCGACCTGCCCGGCGAGCACGGCTTCCGCTTCTTCCCGGGCTTCTACCGGCACATCCCCGACACGATGCGGCGGATCCCCTTCCAGGGCAACCCGAACGGCGTGTTCGACAACCTCGTCGCCGGATCCGCCTTCCGGATGGCGATCCCCGGCGGGCCCGACCTGACCGCCCCCGCGTCGATCGCGCCGCTGCGCCCCGACGTCCTCGACCCCGCCTCGCTGCAGGAGTCCCTGGCCGCCGCCTTCTCCCTCGGCGGCGCGATCCCCCCGCACGAGCTGGCCGTCTTCACCCGCAAGCTGGTGATGTTCCTGACCAGCAGCCTCGAACGCCGCCACGGCCAGTGGGAGCACCAGACGTGGTCGCAGACGCTCGAGGCCGACGGCAAGTCGCCGGCCTACCGCAACATCCTCGTCTCGGCGCTGACCCGGCAACTGGTGGCCGCCCGGCCCACCGTCGCGTCCACCCGCACCATCGGCATCATGGGCCAGGCGTTCGTGTGGAACGCGATGGGCACCGTCCCCGAGTACGGTCACCTGGACCGGCTCCTCGCCGCCCCCACGAACGAGGCCTGGATCGACCCGTGGGCCGCGCACCTGCGCGCCCTCGGCGTTCGATTCGAAATGGGCTGGGCGGCCGAGGCTCTCGACATCTCCTCGGGCTCGATCACCGGAGTACGGCTGGTGGACGGCGGCGGCACCCGCGCCGTCGCCGAGGCCGACTGGTACGTCGCGGCGATGCCCGTGGAGCGGGCCGTGCCGCTGTGGTCACCGCGGATCGTCGCCGCCGATCCGCGGCTCGGAGCCATGCGGAACCTGCAGACGGACTGGATGGTGGGCATCCAGTACTTCCTGCGCCGGCCCACCCCGATCGCCGACGGGCACGTCGCCTACCTCGGCTCGCCGTGGGCCCTGACCTCCATCAGCCAGGGCCAGTTCTGGCGCGGGGACTTCGCCGCCCGCTACGGCGACGGCAGTGCCCACGACTGCCTGTCGGTGGACATCTCCGACTGGGACACCCCCGGCATCCTCCACGGGAAGACCGCGAAGGAGTGCACCGCCGAGGAGATCGCCCGGGAGACGTGGGCGCAGATGTCGGCGTGCCTCGACGACACCGGCACCGGCGTCCTCGACGAGAACGACGTCGTCTCGTGGTTCCTCGATCCCGGCGTCCGGTGGGACGCCGCGCAGGCCCGCAACACGAACGACACTCCCCTGCTCGTCAACACCGTCGGCTCGTGGGCCGACCGTCCGGACGCGCGCACCGCGATCCCGAACCTCTTCCTCGCCGGCGACTACGTCCGCACCGACATCGATCTCGCGACCATGGAATCGGCCGGCGAATCGGCGCGGGCGGCCGTCGCCGCGCTGCTCGAGGCCGCCGACTCGCCCGCCGCACCGCCGGCGCGGTACCGCCTGCACGAGCCGCCCGAGCTCGAGCCGATGCGGCGGATCGACGCCGACCGCTACCGCGCCGGGCTGCCGCACATCCTCGACGTGTGACGTCGGGCGCGCGCTGCCCGGCGGCGAGAGGGTCCGGAGCGTGGTCCCGTCGGCACGGAAGCAGGATGCGGCGAACGGGCACGCGCCGGAGGCGGATTCGGACATACTTCCCTCGAACGCGACGAAAGGGTATGCCCGATGGGCGAGACCTCGGTCCTGGTGGTCGGCGCCGGCCCGGTCGGACTGACCGCCGCGCTGGAACTGCGCCGGCGCGGCGTCGACGTCGTGATCGTCGATCGGCTCCCGGAGCCGCCGCAGTACGCCAAGGCGGTCGGTATCCAGCCGCGCACGCTCGAGGTGTGGGACGCGATGGGCGTGCTCCGGCCGTCGCTCGACGTGTCCGCGCCGATGCACGGGCAGCTCGTGTACGTCGACGGGCAGGAGGTGATGCGCCTCGAACTCGCACTGCCCGAGGACGTGCCGTACCGATTCGTCTGCATGCCCCAGTACGCCACCGAACGGGTGCTGACGCAGGCCCTGGCCGAGCACGGCACCGTCGTGCGCCGCGGCGTCGAACTGACCGGCTTCGACCGGACCGCGGACGGCGTGGTCGCCGCCCTGCGCGACGGCGAGGACACGACGCGGCTGGCCGCCCGCTATCTGGTCGGCTGCGACGGCGCGCACAGCGCCGTGCGCAAGGGCCTCGGGGTGTCCTTCGACGGCGACGCGTTCCCCGAGGAGTACATGCTCGCCGACGTCGAACTGGACTGGTCGATGCCGGCCGGTTACGGCATCCGCGCGTCGACGCGGACCGACGGCACGACGACGGACATGATGGTGTGCATCCCGCTGCCCGGCGACGGCCGCTACCGCCTGTCGACGTTCGTCGCGCCGGACCTGGCGACGTCCGCGCCCGGCGTCGGAACCGTCGCGCACGGACTCGAGGGCGGGCGCCGGCCCACCCTCGGTCACATCCAGGCGGTGCTCGACCGGCTGGCGCCGGAACCGACGCGGGCGAGTGCCCTGCGCTGGTCGTCGGTGTTCCGGATCAGCCACCGCCTCGCCGGGAACTACGGTGGGAACCGGGTGTTCCTGGCCGGGGACGCCGCGCACATCCATCCGCCCACCGGGGCGCAGGGCATGAACACCGGCATCCAGGACGCCTACAACCTCGGCTGGAAGCTCGCGCTGGCGGTGCAGGGCCGCGCCGCCGACGGCCTGCTCGACAGCTACGACGCCGAGCGCCGGCCCATCGGGGAGGAGGTGGTGGGCCGCACCGTGCGGCACGCCCGGCAGGGCATCGGGGCCGGCGAGACGGACGCGGCGACCGCGATCGCGCGCGAGGCCCAGTTGCTGCTCGGCTACCCCGGCAGCCCGCTCGTGGGCGGCGACGTGCCGGACGGCGGCGGTCCGGCCCCGGGTGATCGCGCCCCGGACGCGACGGGACTGCGACAGGACGCCGTCGCGTCGCCGCTCCGGCTGCACGAGCTGCTGCGCCACCCCGGTCACACGGTGCTGCTGTGGGCGCCGACGGTGCAGGCGCTGGCGTCCCAGCGGGAGCTGGCCGAGCGGGCGGCGGACCGTTTCGGCGACGCGCTGCGGGCGTACGTGCTCGTGGCGGGACCCGCCGGGACGCCGGCCGACGGCAGGGTGCTGCGTGACGACGCGGGCCGCGCCGCGCAGGCGTACGGGTTCGGCGGTGCCGCCGCGGCCGTGGTGGTGCGGCCGGACGGCTACGTCGGGTTCCGGGCGCAGGATCCGACGATCGAGGCGCTCGCGGCGCATCTCGGCCGGATCCTGCGGCCCGGACGGTAACCGGCTACGCCGTCGGCGTGCGCAGATCCTTGCGCAGGATCTTGCCCGCGGCGGACTTCGGAACGATGTCGATGAACTGCACCCGGCGCACCTTCTTGTGCGGCGAGACGCGCTCGGCGACGAACTCGATGACCTCGTCCTCGGTCAGCTCCGCGTTCGGCTGGCGCACGACGAACGCCTTCGGCACCTCCTCGCCCTCGTCGTCGAGCACGCCCACGACCGCGGCGTCGGCGATCTGCGGGTGGGTCAGCAGCAGCGCCTCGAGCTCGGCCGGCGGCACCTGGTAGCCCTTGTACTTGATCAGTTCCTTGAGCCGGTCGACGATCGTGACGTTGCCGGCCGCGTCCACCGTGGCGATGTCGCCGGTGTGCAGGAACCCGTCGGCGTCGAGGGTCTCCGCGGTGGCCTGCGGGTTGCCGAGGTAGCCGACCATCACGTTCGGGCCCTTGCACCACAGCTCACCCGGCTCGGAGACACCCTCGCCGGTCGGGTACGCGACCTCCTCGAGCGTGCCCGGGTCGACCAGCTTGCACTCCATGTTGGCGATCGTCGGGCCGACCGAGTCGAGCGGCACGTCGTCGCCGTCGAACGGGATGGCGTGGCTGACCGGGCTCATCTCCGACATGCCGTAGCCCTGGCGGATCTTGCAGCCGAGCCGCGCGGACACCGCACCGCCGAGTTCCTTGTCCAGGGGCGCGGCACCCGAGAACACGGTGTGCACGCTGGACAGGTCGAACTGGTCGACGAGGGGGTGCTTGGCGAGGGCCACCGCGACGGGCGGCGCGATGAACACGTACGTGCACTTCTGCTCGGCGACGATCCGCAGGAACTCCGGCAGGTCGAACTTCGGCATCGTCACCAGCGACGCCCGGTTGTACAGGGCCGCGTTGAGCAGCACGGTCATGCCGTAGATGTGGAAGAACGGCAGCACGGCGAGGACCTTGTCGGCGGCGCCGATGCCCATGCGCGGGTTGATCTGGCACACGTTGGCGACCAGGTTGGTGTGCGTGAGCATCACACCCTTCGGGCGGCCCGTGGTGCCCGACGAGTACGGCAGCACCGCCAGATGGGTGGCCGGATCGAACGACACCTCGGGGGCGGGCGCGTTCTCGGCGAGCAGGTCGCGCAGGGTCGGGTGCCCCTCGGCGCCGTCGAGCACGACGAGGCGGTCGTCGGCGATGCCCACCTTGGCCGCGGCCTCCTTCGCGTGCGGCAGCAGCGGGGAGACGGTGAACAGGAACGTCGCCTTGGAATCCTCGAGCTGCTTGGCGATGTCCTCGGCGGTGTAGAGGGCATTGATCGTGGTGGCGGTCGCGCCCGCCCGCAGGATGCCGTGGAAGACGGACGCGAAGGCGGGCACGTTCGGCGAGAGCAGGCCGACGACGTCGCCGACCCCCACGCCGCGCGCCGCGAGGGCCCCGGCGATCGCGTCGATCTGCCCGATCAGGGCGCGGTAGTCGGTGACGGCCCCCGACGCGCCCTCGATCAGCGCCGGGCGACCGAGGTCCGCCTCCGCGATCGAACCGAACAGGAAGTCGTAGACACTCAGTGCCGGGATTTCGACGTCGGGAAACGGGCTGCGAAAGCTCATGGGTTCTCCTCGGGAGCAGGACTCTGTGGCACGCCGTGCCAGACGTGCCGGGAGTACGGTACCTGACCGCTGTGAAGGCAGTCACACGCACGCCGGACATTACCGCGTCGGGGGCCGTCGCGTGCCCGGTCGCGCGCGCCCGGACCCAGCCGATCGGGCAGTGTCGGCGCCCGCCCCGGCGCTCTAGGCTCGGCCGGATGACGGACGTCGTGCATTCACTGGACCCGTTCTCCGGCTGCGCCCCCTCGCCGGCGACGGTCTCGACGGACTGGGACGAGATCCGGGCGTGGTCGGACCAGGTGTACATGCCCTATCGCGTGCGGCCGAGCGGGCGCCTGCTGCGCCCGCGATCGAGCATGTTCTCCGCCGCGATCGGCGACATCGTGCTCACCCGGTTCCGGTACGGGATCCCGGTGACCGTCGACCAGCTCTCGGCCGAGGCCGGCAACATCCTGGTGCTGACGACGATCCGCGGTCACGCCCGGCACCGGGTCGCAGCGGGCGAGGTGGAGATCGACTCCGGCGCCACCTTCGTGGCCGACTGCAGCCGGATCGAGCACCGCGTCGACTTCGACGACGAGCATCTCCAGCTCAACCTGACGGTGCCGCACCGGCTCGTCGCCGACCTCGCCGACCGCTGGTTCGGCGTCGTTCCCGACGACCGTCTGTGGCAGCACAAGTGCGTCGTCGGGGCCGGATCGTCGGGCTGGAACGCGCTGCTCGCGTATGCGGTCCGCGCGATCCGCGCCGATCCGGTGCGCATCGCGCAGGGCCCGCCGGGCGCTCACCTGCAGGAGCTGCTCCTCGGTCACCTCGTCACCGAATGGGCCGCCGCAGCGGACGTACGCCGCGCGGAACAGTACATCCGCGAGCACGCCGCGGATCTGCCCACGGTCTCCGAGATCGCCGCCGCCGTGGGCGTCAGCGTGCGCGCACTGTCGGGCGGGTTCCGCCGCCACCTGGACACGACGCCGAACCGGTACCTGAGCGACGTGCGATTGCAGCACATCCGCGACGAACTCGCCGCGGCGTCGGCCGAGTGCACCGTCTCCGCGGTGGCGGCCCGATGGGGCTACGTCAACATGGGCGTCTTCGCCGCCGCCTACCGTCGCCGATTCGGCGAGAACCCGTCGCGGACCCTCGCCCGGGCCCGCGGACGGTGAGTGCCGAAATCCGACAGCGCGTGCCGATCGGAGGTGGCCCACGTCACACCCCTGTCCGTAGCGTCCGCATCCGACGCCGGTGAGCCCACCGGCGGCGGACCCGCGCACAGGAGGAACCGTGACAGACGACTTCGCGAGCACCATGGATGCAGCCCTACGGGAACTCACCCACAGCCCGGGGGGCCTGCCGGGCGTGGTGGCCATGCTCACCGACCGGGACGACGTGGTGTATTCGGGGGTGGCCGGGGAACGGGCTGCCGGGTCCGGCACGGCCATGACCGCCGATACCGTGTTCGCCGCCTTCTCCACGACGAAGGCGATCACCGGCACCGCGGCACTCCAGTGCGTCGAGGAGGGCCTGCTCGACCTCGACGCCCCCGCCGCCCGGTATGTGCCGGAGATCGGCGAACTCCAGGTTCTCGAGGGCTTCGGAACGGACGGCGAGCCCCTGCTGCGCGCGCCGAAACGGGACATCACCACCCGCATGCTGCTGCTCCACACGGCCGGCCTCGGGTACGACTTCTTCGACGAGAACTACCGGCGTCTCGCCGAGGAGCACGGTCAGCCCAGCGTCATCACGGCGTCGAAGGCCGCGCTGCGGACCCCGCTGCTGTTCGATCCGGGCGAGCGGTGGATGTACGGCTCGAACATCGACTGGTGCGGGCTGGTGGTCGAGGCCGTGCGGGGCCGGCGCCTCGGGGAGGTGATGCGCGAACGGATCTTCGAGCCCCTCGGGATGGCGGACACGGCGTTCACCCTCACCGCCGACATGCGCGACCGGCTCGCCGTCGTCCACCAGCGCGGCGAGGACGGGACCGTCGTACCGATGCCCGAGATGGTGCTCCCCCAGGATCCGGAGGTCCACATGGGGGGCCACGGTCTGTACACGACCGTCCCGGACTACCTGAGGTTCCTCCGGATGTGGCTGCGCGACGGGGACGCGCCCGGCGGCCGGGTGCTGGCGGCCGGAACGGTCGCCGACGCGGTGCGCGGCGGTTTGGACGGGCAGCAGATCACCGCCCTGCCGGGCGTGATCCCCGCGCTGTCGAACGATGCGGAGTTCTTCCCCGGGCTACCCAAGAACTGGGCATACACGTTCATGGTCAACGAGGAGCCGGCGCCGACGGGTCGGCCCGCCGGGGCGCTCGGCTGGGCCGGCCTGGCGAACCTGTACTACTGGATCGACCGCCAGAACGGCATCGCCGGTTTCTGGGCCACCCAGATCCTGCCCTTCGCCGACGCCGTCTCGTTCGGGGGATACCTCGACTTCGAGGCCGCCGCCTACCGCCGGTCGGCCGCGTCGCGGATCCGGTGAGAACCCGACGAACCCCGCGTGCGGTGCACGCGGGGTTCGTTCGGCTGCTACGGGCGTGAGCCCGGGCGGTGGGGTCAGAGGTACTGACCGCACACCGGCCACGCACCGACGCCCTGGCCGGCGAGGACGTTCTCGGCGATGGCGATCTGCTGCTCCCGGGTCGCCTGGTCGGCGGTGGGGGCGTACTGCTGGCCGCCGTAGGCGTTCCAGGTGCTCGGCGAGAACTGCAGGCCACCGTGGTAGCCGTTGCCGTTGTTGATGGCCCAGTTCCCACTGCTCTCGCACTGCGCGACGGCGTCCCAGTTGCCGGAGGCGGCGTTGGCGGTGCCGGTGCCGAGTGCGAACGGGGTGACGGCCAGGGCCGCGGTGGCGGCGACGGTGCCGAGGGCGCGCTTGAAGGTGAAGTTTGCCATGATGCGGTTGAATTCCTCTCGCGTCTGCTGGCGAGGCACTGCGGCGGCCGACGATGTCGATCCCGCTGCCCGGATTCGGAGCTGTGCCTCGTCCCTGCCCCTCGATCAGGTATCGAGTTCCGGTCCCGCGGGGCAGAGTCAGCGGCGACGGGCCGGTGTTGCTTGCCCGGTGGTATCGGGCTGATTACGACGCTAGAGACTCATCACGGATCGGTCACGCGCTGTTTTCCGGCACGCCCGTCTCACATTCCAAGATCGGGCGGTAGCGTTTTCCCAGGTGACGTCCGAGTAATCGCCGTTTCGAAACCGTGTAGTTACACGGCCGTTATGTGACCATGCTCACAGTAATATTGTGGCTCGGGTCACCGATATCGCGGCGTTACGGCTGCGCGTCCTCCACCACGAAGGGCCGGCCGTCCTCGATCAGGTGCCGGAAGGGTTCGAGATTGCGGAGCGACTCGCCCCGCGAGACCCGCCACTCCCACTCCCGCTTGATGGAGGTGAGGAATCCGAGTCCGAGAATGACGTTGAAATCGTGGTCGGCGGCCTCGAGCACCTGGCCGAGCACCGTGTCCAGTTCGTCCGGAGTGACCGAGGCCTCCGACATCCGGCCGACGAGGTAGATGTCCCCGATCTTGTCGAGGGTGTACGCGACCCCGTACAGCCGCCGATTGCGGCGGAGCAGGTACCGGTAGACGCCCTCGAAGTTCTCGTCGGGCTTGCGGCACACGAACGCCTCGATGCGCAGGCCGTGGTTGCCGGGACTGAGCAGCGTCGTCGTCTTGAGCTTGTTCTCCCCCGGCAGGTCGACGACGAAGTGCCCACCCTCCTTGCGGGAGAACTCGAGGCCGCGATCGCGCAGCGTCGCCTCGATCGTCTCGCTCAGTCGCTCGCTCACGCCCGTACCCCCGTCGTCCGCCGGATCTTCCACACTCCGCGTTGCCGGCGCAGCGGGAACTCGCCGGTCCCGAGCGAACGGTTCCGCAGCGCACCGGCCTTACGGTAACTGGCGAGCAGACCCTCCGCGGTGTGCTCCCAGGAGAAGTTCTCCGCGTGCAGGGGCGCGGCCGCCGCGAGCGCAGCCCGCCGTCCCGGGTCCGTGACCAGCGCGCGCAGCGCGGCGGCCCAGTCGTCGGTGCGATGGCCGTCGACGAGCAGCCCGGTCTCGCCGTCGCGCACCGCGACGCCGAGGCCACCGACGTTCGCGGCCAGCACGGGGGTCCCGCACGCCTGCGCCTCGATCGCCACCAGGCCGAACGACTCGGAGTAGCTCGGCACCGCCACCACGTCCGAGGCACGGTAGACCTGCACCAGCCGCTCGGGTGGCTGCGGGGGCAGGAACGTCACCCGGGCGGCGATTCCGAGCTCGGCGGCCAGTTCGATCAGCGAGTGCGGCCGCTCGAGTCCCGTGCCGGAGGGCCCGCCGACCACCAGCACGCGCAGGGGTACCTCCGGGTCGGCGGACATCGCCGCCGCAGCGGCCCGCAGCAGCACGTCCGGTGCCTTGAGCGGCTGGATGCGCCCGACGAAGGTCACGATCGTCTCGCGGGGGTCGAGGCCGAGGCCCGCCCGGGCGGCCGCCCGGTCCCCCGGCCGGTAACGGGACAGGTCCGCACCCGGCGCCACCACGTCCACCCGCGACGGGTCGGCGCCGTAGCTGCGTTCGAGCTGCGCCGCCTCGTCGACCGTGTTGGCGACGAGCCGGTCGGACTCGGCGACCACCTGCTGCTCGCCGATCTGCCGGGCCGCCGGCTCGGGCACGTCACCGTCGGCGAGCGAGGCGTTCTTCACGGCGGCGAGCGTGTGCGCGGTGTGCACCAGCGGGACTCCCCACCGGTCCCGGGCGAGCCAGCCCACCTGGCCGGACAGCCAGTAGTGCGAGTGCACGAGGTCGTAGTAGCCCTGCGGGTGACGGGCCTCCTCCCGCAGCACCCCGGCCGCGAACGCGCACAGCTGCGTGGGCAGGTCGTGCTTGTCGAGCCCCTCGTACGGACCGGCCGCGACGTTGCGCACGAGCACGCCGGGTGCCGCCTCCTGCACCACGGGGTCGGCCGACGACGTCGCCCGGGTGAAGATCTCCACCTCGACCCCGCGGCGCGCGAGCTGCACGGCGGTCTGCAGAACGTAGACGTTCATCCCGCCGGCGTCCCCGGTGCCGGGCTGCGCGAGCGGCGAGGTGTGGACCGACAGGACGGCCACGCGGCGGGGACGGCTGTTCGACTTCGACGTCACTTCTCCATACTGCCCTGCCGCACATCCCCGCCCGGCTCCGCCCTCCCCTGCGCTCCGGCGCGCTGCGGCTGCTCGACGCGGCACCCCGGCCGTTCAGGAATGCTCGCCGGCCTCGAAACCCGCGACAGCGCGGCGCACCGCCGCGTGGAAGGGGCTCCACAGGAACCAGGTCCCGAACTCGCGCACCAGCGCGGACGGCCCGTGCACCTGCACGCTGCCGTCGTCGATCGCCTCGGCGAGGGTCCGGGTGCCGGCGAAGACGCGCATCAGGGCCACCGGTTCCCCGGTCACGTACAGGTCGACGTCGAACCCCGGCGGCTTGCGGCACACCGACGGCTCGCCCCGGTCCAGGACGATCCACAGGCGAATCGGGGCGGGACCGGTGTAGTCGAACTCGATCACCACCCGCCGCTGCGGCACCCGGTCGCGGTCCACCCGGCGGTGCATCCACCACGTCAGCGTCACCGGGTCGACCTCGGCGGGCACCGGTTCGGCGAACAACCACTTCACCGCCCACTCCCCGATCGCGACGAGGATCGGGGCGAGTTCGCGGCCGGCCGGGGTCAGTCGGTACTCGCAGCCGCGGGCCTGCGGGACCCGCTCCAGCACGCCCTTGCGTTCGAGGTGCCGCAGCCGGGTGGCCAGCAGGGTGCGGGAGATGCCGGGGAGGCCGCGCTCGATCTCGTTGAAACGGGTACTGCCGTAGACCATTTCGCGCAGGATCAGCGGGGTCCACCGGTCGGCGAGCACTTCGCTGCCGATCGAGACCGGACAGTACTGCCCGTACTCGCGCACATCTCCAGAGTAGGTCCAGAACGTGCACTGGGCGGCATCGATCTGCGCCCCTACCGTCGAGACATGACCACCGTAGACATCACCCAGTCCCCCCGCTCCCGCCCCCGCGAGGAACTCGCCGCCCGCGCCGACGAACTGGGCCGGCGGATCGCCCCGTACGCCCGCGCCCACGACCGCGACGGCACGTTCGTCGCCGAGGCCTACGAGATCCTGCGCTCCGAGGGCCGCCTCGCGCTCGCCGTCCCGCGCGAGCTCGGCGGCGACGGCGCGACCGTGCGCGACGTCGCCACCGTGCAACGCACCCTGGCGCACCACTGCGCGGCCACCGCCCTCGCCTCGTCCATGCACCACCACGTCGTGCTCGCCGCCGCGTGGCGGTACCGGCACGGCGCGCCCGGCGCGGACCGGATGCTGCGCCGCGTCGCCGGGGAGGGACTCGTGCTCGTCTCCACCGGCGGCGCCGACCAGACCCGGCCGCGCGGGACCGCCCGGAAGGTGCCCGGTGGCTACCGCGTCGACGGCCGCAAGGTGTTCTGCAGCCAGGCCCCGGTCGGCGACGTGCTCGCCACCATGTTCCCGTACGACGACCCCGACGAGGGCCGCATCGTGCTCAACATGATGGTCCCGATGAAGGCCGACGGGGTGCGGGTCCTCGACAACTGGGACTCGCTCGGCATGCGCGGGACCGGCAGCCACGACGTCGAGCTGACCGACGTGTTCGTCCCGGACGCGGCCGTGGTCGCCCGCCGCCCGTACGGGGTGATCGACCCGCCGTTCCAGCTGGTGCTCAGCGTCGCCATGCCCGTCGTCGCGGCCGTGTACCTCGGGGTTGCGGAGGCCGCGCACGCGCACGCGACCGCGCTCGTCGCCGGGACGCCGCGGGCCGGCGACCCGAGCGTGCGACGCCAGCTCGGCGTCGCGGCCACCCGCCTGCAGGTCGCGTCGTGGGCCCTCGACGGTGCCCTCGACGTCGTCGGCGACGACCCGGTGCCGTCGATGACCACGGTCGCCGCGGTGATGACCGCCAAGGCCGAGATCGCGCGGACCGCGATCGAGGTGTGCGACCTGGCCCTCGACGTCGCCGGGGGCCGCGGCTTCTACCGGTCGAGCCCGCTCGAGCAGTGCTACCGCGACGTGCGCGGGGTCAAGTTCCACCCGCTCACGCCGGAGGAGACACTGCTGCTCGCCGGGGCGCAGGCGCTCGGGTCGGCAGCGGCTACAGCGATCCCGCGAAGCGCGTGACCTCCGCGGCGAACCGCTGCGGGTCCTCGACGAACGGGCCGTGGTCGGTGCCCTCCCAGAACGAGGTCGTCGCGTTCGGCAGCAGCGACGCCGCGTGCTCGGCGGCCGAGACGTCGACGACCGAGTCGGCCGTGCCGTGCAGGACGAGCACGGGCGTGTCGAGGCCCCGCAGCAGCTCGTCGTTGCGCACCGTCCGCGCGAACATCGCCGCCCGCACGCGGGGCGGGGTGCACAGGCTGGTGCCGAACAGCGCCTGTGCCGCGACGCCCTTGCCCTCCCCGGGCCCGGTGAGGGCCGTGCCGAAGGCGCCCAGGGCGCGGATCGCCGTCGCCGCGTCCTCGGACATCGCGTCGGGGACGGCCGCGCGCATGGCCGCCCCGACCTTGCCGCCCTTCTCGCCCCGGCCGATGCTGGTGATCGCGCCGACCAGCACGATCCCGGCGACGCGGTCGGTGCCGTGGGTCGCGAGGTAGTCGCAGATCACCAGGCCGCCGTAGGACCAGCCGAGCAGCACCGCCCCGTGGGCGCCTTCGGCGTCGAGCACGGCCCGCACGTCCGCGGCCCACAGCTTCGACTCGTCGTATCCGGTCTCCGGGGCCCCGGAGTACCCGTGTCCGCGCAGGTCGACGGCGATCACCCGGTGGGTGCGGGCCAGCTCGTCGAGCACGGCCTCGCCCCAGCACCGCGACGACTGGGCCCAGCCGTGCAGCAGGACCAGCGGGCGGTGGGCGGGATCGCCGGTGACGCGGTAGACGATGGGGGTGCCGTCGGAGCTCTCGACCTCGCGGATTGTCATGCGGGTCACCCTAGCCGGGCGAGCCGGGCCACTCCCACCGCGCACGCGCATCCGACGAGCGCGGCCACCACCGCGACCCCGATGCCCGCGCTCGGCCCGGACCGGTCGATGACCTGACCGACGACGGCGGAGCCGACCGCGACACCGACCCCGAGTCCCGTGACCGTCCAGGTGATGCCCTCGGTGAGCCGGCCCGGCGGCACGATCCGCTCGGTCAGGGAGGTCGCGACGATCATGGTGGGGGCGACGGCCACCCCGGCCGACAGGTAGAGCACCGCGAGGGCCGGCACCGTGTCGGCGAGCAGCAGCGGCCACAGCAGGACCGCGACGGCCGCCGTCGCGCCGAGCAGCTGCCGCGTCAGCGGCGCCCGCAGCCGCACCGCCCCGAAGACGAGGCCGCCGAGCGCGGACCCGGTCGCGAACATCGCCAGCACCACGGTCGCGGCGCCGGGCGCGCCCCGCTCGGCGGTGAAGGCGACCCCGACCACGTCGACGACGCCGAAGATCGTGCCCATCGCCGTCATCGCCACCACCAGCACGACGAGCACCGGGATCCGCAGCACGCTCGCGCCGGGTGCCCCCGCGACGACCGGGCGTGCCGGGGGTTCGGTGCCGCGCTGGGCGGCGAGCGCGACGGTGCCGATCACCAGCAGCACCGCCCCGAGCAACGCGCCCGCCTCCGGGAACGCGGCGACGCTCAGCCCCACCGACAGCACCGGCCCGACGATGAAGCACAGCTCGTCGATCACCGCCTCGAGCGCGAACGCGGTACGCAACCCGTCGGTGCCGCGGAGCAGCTCGGTCCACCGGGCGCGGACCATGGCGCCGATCGTGGGCATCAGTCCCGCCGGGACCGCGCACGCGAACAGCAGCGCCTCGGGCGCCTCCCACCGCACCCCCGCCAGCATCGCGGTGGTCGCGGCCGCGCTGATCGCCGCGGCGACCGGCAGGACCCGGGACTGCCCGTGCCGGTCCGCGGCCCGCGAGACCAGCGGGGTGAGCGCCGCGTACGACAGCGCGAACACCGCGGCCAGGGCGCCACCGAGGCCGTAATCACCCCGCAACTGCGAGAACATCGTCACGATGCCGATGCCGACCATCGCGATCGGCAACCGCGCGACGAACCCCGCCAGGCAGAAGGCGGCGGCGCCCGGCGCGGTGAACAGTGCACGGTAGGAGCGCATTCGTGCCAGCATGCAGTACGTGAGCGTGCTGGTGTGTTTCCATGCCCATCCCGACGACGAGGTGTTCACCACCGGCGGGGTGATGCGCCTCGCCGCGGACGCGGGGCATCGGGTGGTGCTGGTCGTGGCGACGGACGGCGCCGCGGGCGAGGTCCCCGACGGGCTGCTCGGTCCCGGCGAGTCCCTGGTGCAGCGTCGCCGCGCCGAGCTCGAGGCGTCGGCGGAGACGCTGGGAGTCGCCCGCCTGGTGCCGCTGGGCTACGCCGATTCGGGCATGGCCGGGGCGCCGCAGAACGCGGACCCGGCCGCGTTCTGCAACGTCGACGTGGACTCGGCCGCGGCCCGGCTCGCGGCCGTGCTCGCGGAGGAGAGCGCCGACGTCGTCACCATCTACGACCCCAACGGCGGATACGGGCACCCCGACCACGTGCAGGTGCACCGCGTCGGCGCCCGGGCCCAGGAGCTGACCGCGCACCCGTCGGTGTACGAGGCGGCGATGAACCGGGACCACATCCGTCGCCTGCTCGCCGCCAACCCGGACGTGAGCCCGGACGCGTCGCCCCCGGACCTGGACACGTTCGGCCTGCCGGAGGCCGAGATCACCACCACGATCGACGTGTCCGCGACGATCCCCGCGAAACGGGCGGCGATGCTCGCGCACGCCTCGCAGGTCGGTGACTTCGGGCCGATGCTGGCGATGACGCCGGAACAGCTCGCGAGCGCCTTCGGCCTCGAATGGTTCCGCCGGCGCGGCGCGGAGCCGACGCTGCAGGAGAACGCCCTGCCCCTGTGATCGACCCGACCGAAGAGGAGCGCGAATGGGCCACCACGTCGAGCTGAGCCGTTTCGTCGACGCACCACCCGACCGGGTGTGGCGGGTGCTGACCTCCGTCGACTCGGCCCCGCAGATCCTGAGCGGGGTGCAGGGTGTCGAACGGCTCGCGGGCGTCGGCTACGAGGTCGGCACCCGCTGGCGCGAGACCCGCACGATGTTCGGCAGGGCCGCGACCGAGGAGATGACCGTGACGGCCGTGGAGCCGGGGCGGCACACGGCCGTCGAGGCCGAATCCGGCGGTGTGCGCTACCGCACCGAGTTCGACGTGGCCCCCGAGCAGGCCGGCACGACGCTGACCGTGCGGTTCTCGGCCGACGCCGGCCGTCCGGGACGGATCCGGCGGGCGCTGACGGCGCTCGTCGCTCCCCTGGCCCTGCGGGCGACGCGTAAGGCGCTGCACCAGGACCTCGACGACATCGCGGCCGCGGCCCGGGCCGGGATCTGAGCGTCGTGTCGCTGTGCTCGAGCTACCGCGCCACCGGCGCCGACCTGCCCTTCGGTGATCCGCTGGCGGCGCACGACGTCGCGATGGAGGGGTACTTCTGGCGGTTCACCCAGCCCGGGACCGGACGGGTGGTGATCGCGCTGTGCGGCGTCAACCGGGCCGCCGACGGGTCGTGGGCGACCCTCGGCGTGGCGGCGCACCCGGGCGGATTCCTGCGTACGACGGCGCATCCGGAGGGGTTCGCCGACCCGCGGCGGCTCGGCGCGTCGGCGGGCACGGCGTTCCGCGGGGAGCCCGACCGGCTGCGCGTGGACCTCGGCGACGACGCACGCCTCGATGTGCGGGTGACGGCGCCCCGGCCGTGGCCCCGCCGCCGGTTCGGCGGATCCAGCGTCTTCCACGCGGTCCCCGCGCTCAACCAGTACTGGCACCCGTGGCTGCTCGACGGGCGAGCCGAGGGCGAGGCCGTGCTCGGGGGCGAGACGTGGAACCTGGACGGCGCCCAGGTGTACGCGGAGAAGAACTGGGGCCGAGGCGGATTCCCGGAGTCGTGGTGGTGGGGCCAGGCGCACGGCTTCACCGACTCCGCCGCGTGCGTCGCCTTCGCCGGTGGGCAGGTCCACGCCGGACCGCTGCGGACCGAGGTGACGGCGGTGGTGGTCGCCCTGCCGGACGGACCCGTGATCCGGCTGGGCAACCCCGTGGTCTCCCCGGTGCGGGCCCACGTCGCCGACGAGCGGTGGTCGCTGTTCGGGCGCGGGCCGCGGTGGACCGTCGAGATCGAGGCGACCGCCCCGCTGAGCGCCGCGCACGTCCTGCCGGTTCCGCTGCCCCTCGAGCGCCGCAACGTGCCCGGCGCCCTCGAGCACCTCGCGGGCTCGCTGAGCGTGACCGTCCGCGACCGCGGCACGCTGGTCTGGGCGGACGAGTCGCCCCTCGCGGCGCTCGAGCACGGCGGTCTGGCCCGCGCGCGGGCCGAACTGGACCGGCGGGGTGCGCCGGCGGACGCGACGGACGGCCCGCCACTGCACGGCGGCTGACCGGCGGCCCCGCATCCGCGCGCCTCCCGGTCGTCCGCGCGTGAAATCGAATCGTCTGCGCGGATAGCCATTCCGTGCGCGTATCAGACCAGCGCCCGGCGCATCGCGCCCAGCGGATCGGAGTACAGCGAACTCAAGGACACCACGCTCGCGGCGTGCGCCTGCACTCGGTCGCCGAATCCGGTGACCCGGACGTCGGCGCCCGACGGCGACGCGAGCGCGCGCGCGACGTGCGGTGCGGCCTCCGGGTACGCGGTGAACGCCTGGCCGCCGAGGATCACCCGGTCCGGGTTGAACAGGTCCCGGAGCATCGCGACGGACCGCCCCAGCACCTGTGCCCGCTCCACGAGGATCTCGTGGGCCTCGTGAGAACCGTTGCGGGCCAGCGCGTACAACGCGGAGACGGACGTGGCGCCCGCGTCGAGCAGGCCGGCGGCCCGCGCCCGGGTCAGCACCGCACGGTCGGCGACGGTGGCCTCGAGGCATCCGCGGGCACCGCAGGCGCACGGCACGGACGATCCGGTGGGCAGGTGCGACACCGAGCCCGGGCCGCCGCGCGGTGTGTGCACCCGGCCGTCGAATGCGATTGCGATACCGACGGTTTCGCGAGCGTAGAAGTACAGGGTGGCGCCCTCGACATCGGCGGTGTCGCGGTCGGGGGTGAGCAGCAACTCGGAGGCGGCCATCGCCTCGACGTGCGCGGCGACGGAAACCGGCAGGCCCAGGCCCCGGCTCACCATGGCCCCGACGGGCGCATCCTCCCAGCCGAGCCGCGGGTGGTCCACGGTTCCGGTGACCGAATCGACGCGGCCGCCGAGCGCGACGCCCGCCCACAGCGGCGTGCGCCGGTGCCAGCGCGACGCGAAGGCCCTGGCGCTGCTGGTGATCGCCCCGAGCGCCGCCTCCTGGCCGCCGCGCGGAGTGGGGATCTCCACCGCGCCGATCACACGCCCGCGCAGGTCGCTCGCGACGATGCCGGTGACGGCCGCACCGATGTGGATGCCGACGGTCAGGTAGCGCTCGTGGTCGGTCTCGAACGGCACCCGGGGCCGGCCCACGGCACCGGACGCGGTCAGATCCGGCCGCTCCCGGAGCAGGCCCGCGGCGAGCAGCGCCGAGACCTGCCGGTTCACGGTGGCGATGCTCGCGCCCGTCGCCGTCGCCGCCTGGTCGCGGCAGATCGGCCCGCGCGCCGCGGCGACCCGGAACACCGCGGCGGCGGTGCCGTCGGCGACCTTCAGCTCGGGCGGCACGATCTGCACGCGCGTCGTCGATCGCACCCGGGCGGTGGCACTACGGGAACGGACGCCCGATCCGAAGGTCGGGCGAATAACATTGGTGGACAGGACATTTGACGTAGCTACTGCAGTCACTGCGGCTCTTCCTCGAGATCGGGTCCGCAGACCCGGGGCGTGGCAGGGAGGCGCCGATCCGCTCGATCGTGAGGCAGAGACCCACCGGCCGACGGCCGGGGAAAACGAAGCGGGGCGCGAAGGGCGGTGTCAGCGACAACACAGTTCGCGCGCCAGCGGCAGCCGCGAGCCCAGCGCGGCGGTCACGTAGGTGACCCGCGGAGCACGGAGACGGCGAGCTGGCATATCCGCAACCTAGCCGCCGCGCGCCACTGTGTCCAATCCGCACGGCGTCCGATCCGCACGGCGACGCGGCGGCAACGGTCCCGATCACGGTGACGGAAACCCTTACGCCGGCCCGCCGCCGGTGATGAGGTCGACGGCACCAACGTTCGATCTACGAAAGGTCCTCCATGTCCGTGGATTTCGATACCCGCACCGCCTCCGCTCGCGACGTGTCCGTGGTCCGTCTGGGCGGGCACATCGGGGCCCGCGTCGACGGCGTGCGGCTCGGCGGCGATCTCGACGAGGCCACCGTCGAAGCGATCCGGCGCGCCCTGGCCGAGCACAAGGTGATCTTCTTCCGGGAACAGCACCACCTCGACGACGCGTCGCAGTACGCGTTCGCCGAGTTGCTCGGCACGCCGACCACCGCGCACCCGACGGTCACCTCGCGCGGGGCGCACGTGCTGCCGATCGACTCCGACTACGGCAAGGCGAACAGCTGGCACACCGACGTCTCGTTCGTCGACCGCATCCCGAAGGCGTCGATCCTGCGCGCGGTGGAACTGCCCGCCTACGGCGGTTCGACCACGTGGGCTTCCGGGGTGGCGGCCTACGAGGGCCTGCCCGCCCCGCTGAAGACCCTGGCGGAGAACCTGTGGGCCACCCACACCAACCTGTACGACTACGCCGCCGAGAGCGCGGAGCAGCTCCGCGACGGCGCCGACGAGCGGGTCGCCGAGTACCGCGCCGAGTTCCGGTCCGAGTACTTCGAGACCGAGCACCCGGTGGTGCGCGTGCACCCCGAGACCGGGGAGCGGTCGCTGCTGCTCGGCCACTTCGTCAAGGGCTTCGTCGGGCTGAGCGGCCGGCAGTCGCAGGCGCTGTTCCGGCTGCTGCAGGACCACCAGACCCGGCTGGAGTACACCACCCGCTGGAACTGGGCCGCCGGGGACGTGGCGGTGTGGGACAACCGCGCCACCCAGCACTACGCCGTCGCCGACTACGACGGCCTGCACCGTCGCCTGAATCGCATCACCCTCGCCGGGGACGTCCCGGTGAGCGTGCACGGCGAGGCGAGCCGGTCCGTCGCCGGCGACGCGAGCGCCTACTCGGTCGTCGAGGTGCCCCGCCCGCTCGCGTCGTGACGGGCGCCGCGGTCGCGCGGACCCCCGCGCGACCGTATCCGGGGCACCCTAGGATCGCCTGCATGACGATTTCTCCCGATTCCCGCGTGGCCGTCGTCACCGGTGCCTCCTCCGGCATCGGCGAGGCCACCGCCCGAACCCTCGCAGCCCAGGGCTTCCACGTCGTCGTCGGCGCTCGCCGCGTCGACCGGATCGAGAAGCTCGCGGACGAGATCGGGGGCACGGCCCTCGAGCTGGACGTCACGGACGAGGACTCGGTGACCGCCTTCACGACGGTGCTCCCCCGGGTGGACGTGCTGGTCAACAACGCGGGCGGCGCCAAGGGCATGGCCCCGGTCGCCGAGGCGGACCTCGACGACTGGCGCTGGATGTGGGAGACCAACGTCCTCGGCACCCTGCGGATGACGAAGGCCCTGCTGCCGAAGCTCGTCGACTCCGGCGACGGCCTGATCGTCACGATCACGTCGGTGGCGGCGTTCCATGCCTACGACAACGGCGCGGGCTACACCTCCGCCAAGCATGCCCAGGCGGTGCTGCACCGCACGCTGCGCGGTGAGCTGCTCGGCAAGCCGGTGCGCCTGACCGAGATCGCGCCGGGTGCGGTGGAGACCGAGTTCTCCCTCGTGCGGTTCGAGGGGGACGCCGAGCGCGCCGCCAAGGTGTACGAGGGCATCACACCGCTGGTGGCCGAGGACATCGCGGAGATCGTCGGTTTCGTCGCGTCGCGCCCGCCGCACGTGAACCTGGACCAGATCATCGTGCAGCCGCGCGACCAGGCCGGCCCCATGCGCTTCCACCGCACCGCCGAGTAGGAACCGGTGGGCATCGAGAGGGACGCCGGGCAACGCCGCCTCTCCCCGGGGCCGTTGCTCGACGTGCGGGGCCGTCTCGCCGAGGCCGGCTGGGCCGGCACCGAGGTCCGGGCCTACGACCGGTCCCGGGTCGCGGCACCGCGGTGGCGGATCAAGGAGTGGGACTACTACTGCGTGCTCGCCGACGGCGACGACGGCCCGTTCGGTCTCGCGCTGACCGTCGCCGACAACGGCTACATGGGCCTGCTCGGCGTGAGCTGGCTCGACCTGGCCGGCCGTGCGGACACCACCGAGAACGCGATGATCCCGTTTCCGCTCGGACGGTTGCGGTTGCCCGCCTCCGCGGACGCGGGCGATGTGGTGGTCGACCGGCGTGGAATGCGCCTCGAGTTCCGGCACGAGCGCGGCGCCCGGCGGCTGATCGTCCGGCATCCCGGATTCGCGGGCGGGCGGGGCCTGTCGGGCGAGGTGGTGCTCACCCCGCCCGGTGCCGAGCGGATGGTCGTCGCGATCCCGTTCCCCGGCGACGAGCGGGCGTTCTACTACAACCAGAAGATCCCCGGCCTCACCGCCGCCGGCACCATCACGGTCGGCGGCCGCGAGCACACCTTCGACCCCGCCTCCGCGTTCGGGGTGTTCGACTGGGGCCGGGGCGTGTGGACCTACGACAACACCTGGTTCTGGGCGTCCGCATCGGGACGGCACGAGGGGCGTCCCTTCGGGTTCACCGTCGGCCACGGCTTCGGCGACACCGCCGCCGGAAGCGAGAACATGCTCCTGCTCGACGGCATGGCGCACAAGCTGGAACGGGTGCGGTTCCATCTGCCTCACGGCACCTACGACGGCGCGCCGTGGCGGTTCTCGAGCAACGACGGCCGGTTCGAGATGGGGTTCGAGCCGATCCTCGACCGCGCCGCCGACGTGAACGCCCTCGTCCTGCGCTCGACGCAGCATCAGGTCTTCGGCCGGTTCACCGGCCACGTCACGCTCGACGACGGTGCCCGGCTCGAGGTGCGCGAGCTTCTCGGATTCGCCGAGAAGGTGCGCAACCGCTGGTAGTGCGCCTTGCCTACAGCGCGGACATCGACTGCCAGGTGGGCCAGTCGATCGCCCAGTCGTACAGGTCGCCGTCCGCGGCGGACAGCTCGATCGACGTTCCGGACACCTCGACCGGGTCGCCGTACATCGCCGTCGCGAAGTACTCCTGGGCGTCCCCGAGCGAGAGGTTGATGCAGCCGTTGGTGACGTTGGTCGCCCCCTGCTGGCCGAGGGTCGCGGGGTTGGCGTGGATGAACTCGCCGTTGTTGGAGATCCGCACCGCCCAGCGTTCCCGCACGTTCTCGTAGTACGGCGGGTTGGACATCAGGAAGTCCTCGTGCTTCTCGGTGACCACGTGGACGCCGCTGCGGGTGACGTTGCGGGCTTCGTTGCCCTGCCCGTAGCTCACCGGGATGTCCATGATCGTCACCCCGTCACGCACCACCTGCATGCGGTGCGACGTGGCGTCGGCCACGACGACCTGGCTCCGGCCGACGGTGAAGTCGAGGGTGAGGTCCTCCGCCCCGTAGGCGCCGTCGCCGTAGTCGAGGCCGTAGAGCCGCGCGTCGAGGTGCACCGCCGTGCCCGGCGTCCAGTACTGCTGCGGGCGCCAGTGCGCGCGGGCACCGCCGTTGTCGTCGGGCAGCCACGCCCAGCTGCCGACGGTCGGCGGGTCGGTGCCGACCACCATGGCCTCCTCGACGGCGGCCTTGTCGGTGATCGGGCCGTCGAACTGGACGATGATCGGGGCGGCGATCCCGACCGGCTGCGCGTCGGCGATGTTCAGGTTCGCGGAGACGACCCGGTCGGGGTCGACGGTGTCGAAGCTGCCCTCGACGGCCACGGCCGCGCCGTCGGAGCCGACGGCCGTGCCGGACCAGCGGTAGGTCGCGCCGTAGCCGAGCGGTTCGGCGACGGTGTAGCTGCGGCGGTCGGCGGCGAGGGCGCCACGCACGACGGTGCTCGTTCCGACGTTCGTGAGGGCGACGTCGGTGAGCTCGCCGTCGGTGACCGAGACGCGGATCGGGGTGGTGGGGTTCACGTCGGTGGCGCCGTCGGCGGGGTCGGTGACGATCGACACGACGGGCGCGGTGCCGGTGGGAACCGCACTCCCGCCGGGGCCCGACGAGCACGCCGCGAGCACCGCGACGAGTGCGAGCAGCCCGAACCACAACAACCGACGACTTCGTTCACCCAGGTGGAGCACTCCGACGAGGGTACGCCCGCCGCGCGGTCGCGTCGCAGCGCGGCGGCAGGTCCGGCAGACCGGCTCTCAGATGAAGCAACCCACGGTGACCGGCTCCGGCTCGAGCCGCACACCGAACGCGTCCTGCACGCCGTCGCGCACCTCCCGCGCGAGGGCCACCAGATCGGCGGTGGTCGCGGTGCCGCGGTTGGTGAGCGCGAGGGTGTGCTTGGTGGACAGCCGCACCGGCGCGCCGGGGCCGGGGAAGCCCTTGCCGAACCCGGCCCGCTCGATCAGCCATCCCGCGGAGAGCTTGGTGCCGCCACCGGCGGGGAACCGCGGGATCCGCACGTCGGGCCCGACGCGTTCCTCGACGGCCGCGAGCACGCGGGGCAGCTCGTCGTCGGCGAGCACGGGATTGGTGAAGAACGATCCGGCGCTCCAGGTGTCGGGGTCGTCCGGGTCGAGCACCATGCCCTTGCCCCGGCGCAGGGCGAGCACCTGCTCGCGGACCTCCGCGGCCGGGCGTCGCTCGCCCTCCTCGGCGTGCAGGGCCGACGCCAGCTCCCGGTAGCCGATGGGGGCGCTGGCCCCGTCCGGCCGCACGGCCAGGTCGACCTCGAGGACCAGGGCGTCGTCGGAGTGCTTGAGGACACTGGTGCGGTACCCGAGCCCGAGGTCCTCGGGGCCGATCCACCGGACGTCGCCGCTGGTGCGGTCGAGCAGCCGCACGGCCCTCAGAATCGACCCGACCTCGACGCCGTAGGCGCCGACGTTCTGTACCGGGGTCGCACCCGTGGAGCCGGGGATGCCGGACAGGCATTCGAGCCCGCCGAGGCCCGCCTTCACGGTCAGGGCGACGACGTCGTCCCACCCGGCGCCGGCCTCGGCGCGCACGGTGTCCTCCCCCGGCTCGATCCCGGTGGTCGCGATGCGCACGACCACACCGTCGAACCCGGCGTCGCCGATCACCAGGTTGGAGCCGCCGGCCAGGACGAGGGTGGGGACGCGTGCCGCGTCGAGCAGGCGGACGACCTCGACGAGGGTGTCGGTGGTGGTGCACTCGGCGAGCAGCCGGGCCGGACCGCCGAGCCGCAGCGTGGTCAGCGTCGACAGCGGCACGTCCTCGGACACGGCGGCGCCCGCCTCGACGAGTTGGGCCCCAATACGCGGATCAGACACCCGCAAACGGTAGCGTGCCGACCATGGGCAGCCGCATCGACCATTACTCGCACTACGCGTTCCCCGTCGCCACGGTGCACGCGGCGCTCGTCGACGAGAACTACTGGCGGAGCCGCCTGGCGGAGATCGGCGGGCCGGGCGCGACGCTCGAGGACGTGCGCACCGGTGACGGGACGATCGACCTGCACATGACCCAGTCCATCCCGGCCGAGCACCTGCCGAGCTTCGTCACCAACTTCCATCCCGGCGACCTGGTCATCCATCGGCACGAGTCGTGGCAACCGGTGACCGGGGACCGCGCGACGGGCCGCTTCTCCGCGCACGTGGACGGGCTGCCGGGAAAGGTGGACGGCACCTCCACGATGGCGCCGGACGGCGCGGGCACCATCGTCGAGATCGACGGCGAGGCCGAGGTGCGGATCCCGTTCCTCGGCGGCAAGATCGAGGGCATCATCGTCGAGCAGATCGTCGAACTGTTCGACGTGGAGCGCACCTTCACCGCGAAGTGGCTGTCCGAGCCGCACTGACGAGGCCGTTGCGGGACGGTGACGATTTCCGTCGTTCGGTAACGAACCGGTAACCTCGCATGTCATGGCCCGGCGAATCGACTACTCCGCCCGCTATCCGTACAGCCCGGAGCAGGTGTACGAGGCGCTCTCGGACCGCGCGCACTGGGAGGCGCGCATCGTCGAGATGCGCAAGTACTCCGAGAACCACCTCGCGGAGTTCGAGGTGTCGGACGACGGCATCGACCTGGTACTGCACCACGTCCTGCCGCGCACGGAACTGCCCGAGATCGCCCAGACGGTGATGAAGAAGGACATGGTCATCACCCGTAAGGAGACGTACACCCCCTTCGGCGACACCATCACCGGCAGCTACCAGGCCTCGGTCCCCGCAGGTCCCGGCAGCCTCACCGGCACGATGGAACTGTTCGCCTCGGGCGGCGGCAGCACCCTGCGCACCACCTCGGAGGCCAAGGTCTTCCTGCCGTTCATCGGCGGCAAGCTCGAGCAGCTCATGCTCGTCAACCTCGTCGACCTGTTCCGCACCGAGGCGGAGATCACCGCCGGCTGGCTCGCGCGCCGGTTCGGGTAGTCCCCTGTGCGCGCCCCGCGCCCGGAAGGTGTCGTCACCCGCGGCACCACGGGCATCAACCGCCTGCGCCGCAGCGACCGCTGGCTGATGCACCACCCCGACGTCGCCCGCGTCCTGCACTCCCGGGACGACGCGCTCGTCGTCGACCTCGGCTACGGCGCGATGCCGGTGACCACCCTCGAGCTGGCCGCGCGGCTGCGCACGGTGCATCGCCGCCTGCGGGTGGTGGGTCTCGAGATCGATCCCGACCGGGTGGTGCCGGGGCGGGACGGCGTGGAGTTCGCCCGCGGGGGCTTCGAGCTGGCCGGGCTCCGGCCGGTGCTGATCCGCGCGTTCAACGTGCTGCGCCAGTACCCGGAGGAGGCGGTGGCGCCGGCGTGGGATCGGCTGCGGTCCGGGCTCGCGCCCGGCGGGTTGCTGCTCGACGGCACGTGCGACGAACTGGGCCGGCGGTGCGCGTGGGTGCTGCTCGACGAGCACGGCCCGCGCACGCTCACGCTGGCGTGGAGCCCGTTCCACTCGGACACCCCGTCGGACCTGGCCGAGCGTCTGCCGAAGGCGCTGATCCACCGCAACGTGCCGGGGGAACGGATCCACGAGCTGCTGCAGGCGGCGGATCGGGCCTGGGCGTCGGCGGCACCGCACGCGGCGTTCGGACCGCGCGTGCGCTGGCGCGCGACGCTGGACCTGTTGCGCGCCCAGGGCGTGCCGGCGGCATCGCAACGCCGGCGGCTGCGGGACTGCGTGCTGACCGTGCCGTGGGACTTCGTCGCCCCGACGCAGGCTCAGCCGGCCGCGAGCAGTGCCAGCTCGATGCGGTCCGCGACGGCCGCGGGCTGATCGGCGACCGCGGCGTGCAGCTGCGCCGAGGTCACCCGCCCGATGGCGATGGCGTCGCCGACGAGTTCGTCGAGGACCTCCTGGGAGACCCCACCCGCGGCGAGGTCGACGGCGGTCCGCGCGGGGGTGGTGATGCGGAAGCACCCGACCTGCTCGCAGTCCTGTGCGCGCAGCTGCCGGTGGTGCAGGGCGAGCCGGTTGCTCGGCACGGTTCTCTGGTCGGCCGTCGACAGGTGCAGGAAGCGGGGTTGCAGGTGCCCCATGCCGTGCAGGTCGGCGGCGCTCTGGTGCGAGACCACCGCCGCGCCCTCGTACCAGGCGCACCACTGCGCGAACTCGTCGAACTTCGTGTGCGGGCTGTCGCCGAGCCGGAACAGGTCCGATTCGATCCGGACCCAGTGCCCGGCCGCGATCCGGCCGACGAAGTCGATCGTGGCGATGCCGTGGGCAATGGCCTGGCGCGCGGTGAAGAAGCCCGCCTGCGCGAGCGCGGTATGTCGCAGGGCCTCGTCCGGATCCACCCGGCCGGAGGCGTCGTGTTCAGGTTCCGTCCAGCCCGTCATGCCGCCACAGTACCCGAACAACTGTGTCCCACCTCACACTTTCTGGTAGTGGGACCGCATCTTCACAGACCTTCCTCAGAGTTCTTCGGAACAATCCCGAACCATGACGAACCGGAAGCGCATCCCCTTCGCCGCCATCGGCATCGCCCTCGCCGTCGCGCTGGTCGCGGTGCTCGTCGGCGCCGAGGTGTACGTCCGCAACCGTGCCACCAACTGCCTCGCGCAGTCGTTCGAGAGCGAACTCGGCACGAACGTCGACGTGGATCTCGGGTGGAAGCCGGTGCTGCTCTCGCTCGTGGACAAGCAGGTCTCGTCCGTCACGCTCGACAGCGACGACACGGCGTTCGGCCCCGCCCAGGAGATGCAGGTGCACGCCGTGGTCCGCGACGTGGATCTGCGGGAGAGCGCCGCCGGGGCCGGGACCATCGGCAGCTCGAGCGCCGACGTGGTGTGGCCGTCGTCGGGCATCCTCGCGACGGTGCAGACCCTGCCGCTCGGCTCGCTGATCACCGACGTCACCCCGGACGCGAACGCCGGCACCCTCCGCTTCACCGTGGGCGGCGCGGACCTGGTGGAGCTGACCGTGCGGCCGGAGGCCCGGAACGGGGCGATCGCCGTCGAGACGGTGGACGCGTCGCTGTTCGGCATCGGGTTGCCCACGGCACTGGTCGACGGCATCGTCCAGATCCTCACCGAGAGCCTGCAGCAGTACCCGCTGGACATGCAGGCGACGGCGGTGTCGGTCACCGACTCCGGTATCGCGGTGACGCTCGAGGGCGGCGCCTACACGATGCCGGAGGCCCCGGCCGGACAGCAGTCGCAGAACCAGCTCGACTGCTGAGGCCGCGGCCCGATACTCGCTGAGGCCGCGGCCCGGTGCTCACTCCGGCAGGTCGTCGAGCACCGCGCGGGTGCCGGACAGGCCGAGCCGGGTGGCGCCGGCCTCGATCATGGCCAGCGCCGCCTCGGCCGTGCGGATGCCGCCGCTGGCCTTGACGCCGAGCCGGCCGCCCACCGTCTCGGCCATCAGCCGCACCGCGTGCACCGACGCACCCCCGGCGGGATGGAACCCGGTGGACGTCTTGACGAAGTTCGCGCCGGCCCGCTCGGCGGACCGGCACGCCTCGACGATCGCCTCGTCCGACAGCGCCGCCGACTCGATGATCACCTTGAGCACGGGCTCGAACCCGATCGCCTCCCGGACGGTGAGGATGTCGGCGAGCACGGCGTTGAAGTCCCCGGCGACGGCCGCTCCGATGTCGATCACCATGTCGATCTCGGCGGCGCCCTGATCCACGGCGAGCCGGGCCTCGGCGCCCTTGATCAGCGAATGGTGCTTGCCCGACGGGAAGCCCGCCACGGTGGCGACGACGAGTCCGTCCGCCCGCAGCGGCAGCATCGACGGCGACACGCACACCGACCAGACGCCGAGCTCGCGGGCCTCGTCGACGAGCGCGCGCACGTCGGCCCCCGACGCCTCGGGCTTGAGCAGGGTGTGGTCGACCATCGCGGCGACCCGGGCACGGGTGAGGGTGGTCTCCGGCATACCCGTCAGCTTTCCACAGCGATATTCCGTTGCCCGGCCCGACGCCGGTGTCCACACTGCTCTCGTGTTCATCCGACGAGAACTTCCCGCCGACGTCCCCGCGATCGGCGACGTGCACCGCGCCGCATTCGCGCCGCTCACCCCCGCCGGCGCGGAGCCGGTCGAGCCCGGCCTGGTCGAGGCGCTGCGCGCCGGCCCGGCGTGGCTGCCCCGGCTGTCACTGGTCGCAACGGACGCCGAGGGCACGGTCGTCGGGCACGTGTGCGTCACCCGCGGCACGGTCGACGGCGAGCCGGCGCTGGCCCTCGGGCCGATCGGGGTGCTGCCGGAGTTGCAGCGCGCCGGCGTCGGGGGCGCTCTGATGCACGCGGTGCTCGGCGCGGCGGACGCCCTCGACGAACCGCTCGTGGTGCTGCTCGGGCACCTGGACTACTACCCCCGTTTCGGGTTCGTCCCGGCCGCCGAGCTCGGTGTCGAACCCGATGTGCCCGAATGGGCGTCACACCTGCAGGCCCGCGCGCTCACCGCCCATCGGCCGCAGCTGCGCGGGGTCTTCCGCTACGCGCCTCCGTTCTACGAGATCGGCTAGCCCGAGCGGGCCGTCGGGGCGGCAATCGCGGTGTCGCGATGCGCTCGATTCGGCGCTGCCCGGGGTGGGAGGACTCACGTGTTCTCCGGTGTTGCGGACGGCTGTGGTGCTGTGTGCAGCCGATCGAGGAAGTGGGCGAGGGCGGGGCTGATGCTGCGGCCGTGTCGTTCCGAACCGACCCGCCGAACGAGTTCTCGCACAACGGGTCCGGTATCGAGCACCGGCTGAACCAAACCCGACCGTGCACACTGCTCGAGGACGGGCAGTAACACCCGTTCCGCTTCCGGGAGTGAGCCGACCGTGACAAGGCACTCGGTCAGCAACAAGCGGACATAGAGGGATGCTCTGGGCCGGTCGGTGGCGCTGATCGACTCGGTGAGGATTCGGGCGCGCCGGCACGCGTGTGTCCGGTCACTGTCGGAGCCGGCGGCGAGCAGCAGCCGGATTGCCGCCTCTTCCGTGGTCTCGGCCGTGACCTGGGCGATCCCGTCAGGAACGTCGCTCGGAAGCCCGGGAGGAAAGGTGTCCGGGGAGACCTGCGATATCCCGATGCCCGTCCGGATGCGCTCGTTGGTGATGTACACCGCCAGGCGGGGCAGTTGCAGTGACAGCGCCAGCCGTTCCCCTTCAGCCAGTCGCTCGGCGGCCTGTTCGTGCTGCCCCAGGCGATGCTTCAGGCGAGCGCCGATGACGTACGTGGCGAGCATGAACTCGACGGTTCCGCCTTCGGCGCCGAGGCTGTAGCTCTCGTCGAGCAGGCCTTCGGCCTCGGCGAGGTTTCCCTGTTCGTACAGCAATTCCCCGAGGAGGGCACCGGTGAGCCGGGAGCTGTAGGAATTGTCTTCGTCGGAAGCGGTGGCCAGGTGCATGGCGTGGCGCAGGCTCGTCTCGGCGCCGTCGAGATCGAGTTGTTCCCGTGCGGCCACTGCATCGAGGCAATAGCCGTAGATGACACTGAACGGCCCGGAGGCGCGGCGGTGATGCGGGCGTGCCCATTGCTGCCAGCGCCGGGCCTCGTCGAAGTCGAACCGCTGGATCTCGCGGAACGAGGCCACATCCGCGACACCGCACAGAATCCACGGGCGGAGTCTGTCGGCGCGGGCGATACACGCCTCGAGTGCCTCGTCGAGGTGGTCGAGACGGTCGTCGAAGACGGTGATGGTGGCCCGGATGAGATCGGCCTCGGCTCGGGCGTCAGCCTCTTCGTCGCCGGGCACGGTCGGCAGCACTGCCTCTAGGCGGCTGAGGGCGTCGTTGGCCGCAGCGCGGTGGTGCAGCAGCGCGTGTGCCCAGGCCACCGCCAGCTGCAGGCGTGGCCGCATCGCGCCGGCGGTCGTCGGTAGCTTGGTCTCCAACCCGAGCAGAGTGTTCATCCGGGATTGTTCGAGCAGTGGGATTGCTTCCCGCTCGACCACGTCGATCGCCGCGTCGTCGTCGCCGGCGGCGTGGAAATGATCGACCGCCGCGCTCAACAGGTGTTGATCGGCGAACCATCGGGCCGCGGTCCGGTGCAGTTCGTGCAGGCGTTCCGGGTCGCCTCGTTCGAGCCGGCGGCGTAGATAGTCGGTGAACAGGTGGTGGTAGCGGAACCACTGTCCCTCCTCGTCGAGCCGGGTGAGGAACAGGTCCCGTTCTTCGATGTCTTCGAGCACGGCCTGGGCGTCCCGGCGGCCGGTCAGGGCGGTGGCCAGGGCTGCGCACGTGCGTTCGCTGACCGCGGTGGCCAGCAGGAAGTCGAGCAGGTCCGGTTCGAGGCTGTCGAGGACGTTCTCGGCGAGGTACTCGCCGAGAGCGCGATGCCGGCCCGACAGCTGGCGGATGACCGTCCGGGGGTCACGGTGTTCGCGTATTGCCAGCGAGGCCAGCTGCAGGGCCGCCGCCCACCCGTCGGTTGTTTCCTCGAGCTCGGCAACGTCCTTGTCCTCCATGGTCAATCCGGTGGTACCGGTGAGCAGCTGGCGGGACTCGTCGACGTCGAAGCGCAGTGCGGCGGCGTCGATCTCGATCAACTCGTTGTGCACGCGCAGGCCGCTCAGCGGCAGACCCTGCCGGGCCCGGCTGGTGACGACCAGCTGCAGGTGGTGGCACCCTTGCTCGAGCAGGAACCGGGCGATGGCCCGGCTGGCAGGGTTGGTCACCCGGTGCCAGTCGTCGAGGACCACCGCGATGTGCTGCCCGCCCGTGTGTGTCCGGTTGATGAGGGTGGTCAGCACGAACCGCTCGGCGCCCTCCCCGTGTGCCTCCAGGACACGGGTCAGCTCTCTGCCGAGCCGGGGCAGGGTCACCGTGACCGCATCGACGAGATGCGCGAGAAACCAGGCGGGGGTGTTGTCGTCTTCGTCGATCGACAACCAAGCGGTCTTGCCGCCGTCGTGCTCGAGCATCCGCACGTACTGGGTGGCCACGGTGGTCTTGCCGTATCCGGCCGGGCCGTGGATCAAGATCAGCCGTGCCCGGGTCGCGGTACTGAGCCGGTCGAGCAGCCGGGTGCGCTGCACCATCGCGTGAGCCGCGACCGGGGGGCGGTACTTGGTCGCCACGGCGGGCGGGCGAGCAGGCACGGACGCACCGGCCGAAGGGTCGAGGCGCAGATACGCCGCGGTCGCGGGGGATTCGCGACTTTCCGGCTGCGGTGGGCTCTCCTCGTCCCAGACCAACGGCAACGGCAGGTCGGCAACGGTGTAACCGAGGTCCGCCCCGGCGCTGCGCAGCGCCTCCCCCAACCCCGCCGCCGTGCCGAAGCGGTGGGCGGGCTCACGGGCCATCGCCTGCTCGATCACCGCACACACACCCTCCGGAACATCCCGCTCGCGCAGATCCGGGATCGGTTCGGTGCTGATCCGCAGCAGCTGCGCCACCAGTTCCTCCCCGCGGCGCCGCGCGTAGGCCGGCCGGCCGGCCAGCGCGGTGAACAAGGTGGCGCCGAGTCCGTAGACGTCCGAGGCGACCGACGGAGACTGCCCGTGCAGCAGCTCCGGCGCGGTGTAGGCGGGAGAGCCCACCACCAAGCCTCGCGTGGTGTCCTGCCGATCCGACAGCCGGGCGATCCCGAAATCGGTCAGTTGCGGTTCGCCGTACTCGGAGATCAGGATGTTCGCCGGTTTGACGTCGCGGTGCAGGACACCCGCCCGGTGTGCCGTCTCGAGCGCCCCGGCCATCTTGATGCCGATGTCGAGAACTTCGGCAACCGTGCGGGCCCCGCGCCGGTTGATCCAGGCCTCGAGGGAGTCCCGGCGGTGGAACGGCATCACGATGTAGGGACGCCCGGTACGGGTGACGCCGGCCTCGAGCACGTGCACGATGTTCGGATGCCCCGACAGCCGGCCCATCGCCTGCTGCTCGCGCAGAAACCGCACCCGGTCGGTCTCGTCCGGACTGGGGCTCATCACCTTGACCGCGACCACCCGGTCGAGGGCGGGCTGACGACAGCGGTAGACGATGCCGAAACCTCCCTGCCCTGCCACCCGCGGCTCGACGAAACCGGCCGCGCTCAACTCGTCCGCAAGCTCCCTCGGAGGCGGATCAGCGGGACGTTCGGCGGCGTCACCGGACACCGTGCACCCGGTCTTCGGACCGAGTCCGGCACGGCAGTAGGTGCACCACGGCACTCCCGGGAGCCGGTTCTGCCGGCCGGTGCTCTGCGGACTTGATCATGACGCCACCTCGGATTGCTTCCGATTCTAGGCGCCACCCGCAGAAATTCACTGGCGGTGGGGAACGCGAGGGCCTGGGCGCACTGCCCATCGGGAGAGGCCGATCTGATCGTTCGGCCAGTTCGTCGGCAAGTCGGCGGACTTTACGGTGGATCCGGCAACGACCGTTGACGGTCGGGCAGGACCAGCTGTGTTCGATGAAGATGCGAGGGACCACGTGTGCGATCGGAAGGCCTACCGCGGTGCGCGTTCCTGTGGTGCAGGCTCACGCCCAGGGGTATTCGGGTCGGGGACACGTGCAGTGAGCCGACCGACGGTACGAGCCTGACGTGAGTGAGGGTTTTCGGATCGACCGCGTCTGCGTTCGACGAGCACGGCCCCCGGGGCCGTTCTTCGCCGATCCCGGAGAAACGAACGTCTGGCTGGTCGGCGACGACCGGGACGTGGTGGTCGTCGATGCGGGTGGTCGAGCCACCGACATCGCCGACGCGGTCGGTGACCGATGTGTCACCGCGGTGATCTGCACCCAGGGTGGCCGGGCCCACGTCTCGGCCGCGGTCGACGTGGGCGTGGGACTGTGTGCTCCGATCCTGCTGCATCCGGCCGACCACGCGTTGTGGCAGGCGGTGCACGGGCAGCGTCGCTATTGGCGACTCGACGACGGGCAGCGCATCGCCGTCGCCGGTGACGAGATCCGGGTGCTGCACACTCCGGTCGCCACGCCCGGGTCGGTGTCGTTGCATCTTCCGCACCTGGGCGTGGTGTTCACCGGCGACGTCCTCCGGCACGGGTGTGAAGCGCCCGGACACACCCCGACGCCGAGCACGGCGCCCGGGCCACTGTCGGCGTTACCGGCCGACACCCGAGTTCACCCCGGCCACGGCGACAGTTTCCTTCTCGGCGAGGCGTTCTCGTCGACCGATCGATGGGTGCGACACAGCGCATGACGAACACCACGGACCGGCACGTCTTCGACGAGAACGACATCCAGATCACCGACCCCAAGTCCTACGCGGCCGGGGTGCCCGCGGTGCTGGTGTCGCTGCGTCGTGGTCTCGAGCAGATGGGCCCGCTTCGCACCGCCCGCACCCTGGCCCGGCTGAACCAGCGGCACGGCTTCGACTGCCCGGGGTGCGCCTGGCCGGAGACCCCGGGGCATCGCAAGGCCGCGGAGTTCTGCGAGAACGGCGCCAAGGCCGTCGCCGAGGAGGCCACCACCCGGAAAGTCGGCCCGGAGTTCTTCGCCGCCCATTCGATTCCGGAGTTGCTCGCGCAGACGGACTTCTGGCTCGGGCAGCAGGGCCGGCTGACGCATCCGATGATCATCCGACCGGGCAGGGCGCACTACGAGCCGATCGGCTGGGACGAAGCCTATGCGGTGATTGCCGAGCACCTGCGTGCCCTGCCGAATCCGGACGAGGCGATCTTCTACACCTCCGGCCGCACCTCCAACGAGGCGGCATTCGTCTACCAGCTGATGATCCGGTCCTTCGGCACCAACAACATGCCGGACTGTTCGAACATGTGCCACGAATCCTCCGGCACCGCCCTGACCGAGACCATCGGCATCGGCAAGGGCTCGGTGTCGGTCACCGACCTCGAAGACGCCGACCTGATCCTCATCGCCGGCCAGAATCCCGGCACCAACCATCCCCGCATGCTCTCCGTGCTCGAGAAGGCCAAGGCCAACGGCGCCACGGTGATCGCGATCAACCCCCTGCCCGAGGCCGGGTTGCTGCGGTTCAAGGACCCGCAGAAGGTGAACGGCGTGCTCGGTGACGGCGCACAGATCGCGGACGAGTTCCTGCAGATCCGCATCGGCGGGGATCAGGCCCTGTTCCAAGGGCTGGCCAAGCTGCTGCTCGAGGAGGAGGACCGTCGGCCGGGCACCGTGCTCGACCGCGAGTTCCTCGACAGCCGGTGTGCCGGGTTCGAGCAGTGGGCCGAGCACATCCGGGCCGTCGACCTCGCCACGGTGCTCGAGGCGACCGGCCTGACGCGCGAGCAGATCGAACAGACCGCCCGCGCCCTGATCGCCTCGAACGCCACCATCGTGTGCTGGGCGATGGGCCTGACCCAGCAGACCCACGGTGTGGCCACCATCCAGGACGCCGTGGCCTTGTTGCTCATGCGGGGGATGATCGGCAAACCCGGAGCGGGGGTGTGCCCGGTGCGCGGGCACTCCAACGTCCAAGGCGACCGGACGATGGGGATCTGGGAGAAGATGCCCGAGTCCTTCCTGCAGGCTCTGGACGACGAGTTCGGCATCCGCAGTCCCCGCAGGCACGGCCTCGACGCGGTCGATTCGATCCGCGCCATGCGCGACGGCGCCGCGCACGTGTTCATGGCGATGGGTGGCAACTTCCTCTCCGCGACCCCGGACACCGATGTGACCGCCGCCGCGCTGCGCAACTGCGCGCTGACGGTGCAGATCTCGACCAAACTCAACCGCAGCCACCTCGTGCACGGGCGCACCGGGATCATCCTGCCCTCGCTCGGCCGCACCGACAAGGACGTCCGCAACGGCCGCAAACAACTGGTGTCGGTGGAGGATTCGATGTCGGTGGTGCATCTGTCCCGCGGTGGCCTGACGCCGGCCGGCGAACAGTTGCGCAGCGAGGTCGCCATCGTCTGCGAGCTCGCGCAGGCGTTGTTCGGGCCGGATCACCCGGTGCCGTGGCGCGCGTTCGCCGACGACTACGACGCCATCCGCGACGCCATCGCCCGCGTCGTGCCCGGGTTCGACGACTTCAACACCCGGGTCCGCCGACCGGACGGGTTCGTCCTGCCGCACCCACCCCGCGACGAGCGCCGCTTCCACACCGCCACCGGAAAGGCGAACTTCGTCGTCAACGACCTCGACTGGGTACCGGTGCCCGAGGGCCGGCTGATCCTGCAGACCCTGCGCTCCCACGATCAGTACAACACCACCATCTACGGCCTCGACGACCGCTACCGCGGCGTCAAGGGCGGCCGGCGGGTGCTGTTCGTCAACGACCGCGACCTCGAGTCGTTCGGCTTCGCAGCGGGCGACCGGGTGGACCTGATCTCCGAATGGCCCCGCCCCGACGGCACCGTCGAAGCGCGCCGCGCCGACGACTTCCGGCTCGTCCCCTACCCCACCCCGGTCGGCAACGTCGCCGCCTACTACCCCGAAACCAACCCCCTGATCCCGCTCGACCACGTCGCCCGCAAGTCCAACACCCCCGTGTCCAAGGCCGTCACCATCCGCCTCGAAGCCCACACCCCTCGGCGCGAGGGCGCCGCGGCACCGGGCACGGCGCCCGGCCGGCCTTCCCCCGGATCACCCGGGCGAGGCGAACTGGTGCACCGGAGCGTCGCATGGGACGAGTAACCACCCGCACCCGCATCACCCGCATCCACGCGAACCGACAGTCGACACGCCCGGATACCGTGGTCGTCGAAGAGCCCCTCGAACTCAGGGTGAACGGCACCGCGCTGGCGGTGACCATGCGCACCCCCGGCTCCGACATCGAACTCGCCCAAGGCTTCCTGCTCACCGAAGGCATCGTCGGCGACCGCGGCGACATCGCCGCGATCCGCTACTGCCACAGCACCGACGAGAACGGCCGCAACACCTACAACGTCCTCGACATCGACCTCGCCCCCGGCGTCGCACTGCCCGAGACCGGCATCGAGCGCAACTTCTACACCACCTCCTCCTGCGGAGTGTGCGGCAAGGCCTCCCTCGACGCGATCCGCCAACGCACCCGCCACGCCCCCGCCGACGACCCCGTCGTCGTCGACCCCACCGCCCTGTCGGGCATGCCGCACACCCTGCGCGAGGCGCAGAAGGTGTTCGACCGCACCGGCGGCCTGCACGCCGCCGGCCTGTTCACTGCCACCGGTGACCTGCTCGCCCTGCGCGAGGACGTCGGCCGGCACAACGCCGTGGACAAGATCGTCGGCTGGGCCACCGAAAACCACCGCATCCCCGCCCGGGGAACGGTCCTGCTCGTCAGCGGCCGCGCCTCCTTCGAACTCGCCCAGAAGACGGTCATGGCCGGCATCCCCGTCCTCGCCGCCGTCTCCGCACCGTCCTCACTCGCCATCGACCTGGCTGACGAATCCGGGCTGACCCTGGTCGGTTTCCTGCGCGAGGACACCATGAACATCTACACCCACCCTCATCGAATCGGGGTGTGAGCAATCCGCAGGGTGCCCGTCCCCTCCGGCGAGCACGTGAAGGCCGCCGCGCCGCGCTCGTCGCACGGGCGCGAGCGGGCTGTTGTGGTGGCGAGCGGGCGGTTCCTGAGCCCTCCCCTCGCGGTTCGCCGCGAAATCCACCGCTCGACGCGGGATGTACCCGCTCGACGTCCCGGGTGCTCGCCATTCAGCATTCGGAACTGAAACGTTCGGAACTGCAATAGGGTATCGGCTGCACTCCCGCTGGGCATCCGAGGTTCCGTCCTCGGATTCGAGAACCCGAGGACGAGGCATGACCGACGCAGTGGACGAGACGGCACGGCTCGCGAGCACCTTCGACGACGCGAGCGGCGACTTCGACCGGCTCACCCCGACGGTGTGGGGCCCGGCGGGGCAGGCGCTGGTCTTCCAGCTCGGGCCCGGTCCCGGCGCGACGGTGCTGGACGTGTGCTGCGGCGCCGGCGCCTCGGCGCTGCCCGCCGCCGCGGCGGTGGGACCGACCGGCCGGGTCCACGCGATCGACGTCGCCGACGAACTGCTCGAGCTCGGCCGGCTCGTCGCCGCCGAGCGGGCGCTGCAGAACATCGACTTCGTGTGCGCCGACGCCACCACGTGGGAACCGCCGTCCGCGGTCCCGGAGGCCGGGTACGACGCGCTCGCCATCTCCTACGGCGTGTTCCTGCTGCCCCACATGGACGCCACATTCGACCGCCTGGTCGGCCTGGTCCGGCACGGCGGCCGGATCGGCGTCACCGTGTGGCGGGCCGGGGCGATGGAGGAGATCAGCGCGACGCTGTTCGACGTCGTCGGCCGCCGCAACCCGGCGGTGGCGGGCCGGCCGTCGCTGCGCGACCGGACACCGCTGCACGCGATCGATCTGCCGCGCACCCTCGAGGCGTGGCTCGCGGCCGCCGGCACCCACTCGGTGGAGGTACGCACCCTGTCGAATCTGCTGCCCGCCACCGAGGAACTGTGCTGGACGTTGGTGACCGCGACGGGCCTGCGGGCAGCCCTGGCCGGGCTCGACGCCGACGCGGTCGCCGCGGTGCGCGCCGAGTTCCTGGCGGCCGTCACCGAGCGCGGCATCCACACGATCGACGCGACCACCCTCGTCGGGACCGCCACCGTCCGGCGGCCCCCGGCGACGGTGTGACCGGCCGGAACGACCCGGATGCACACCTGAGACACTGGACGGCATGACCTCCGCTGCCTCGTCCGACGACCGTCGGTATGTACTGTCACTGGGCTGCCCCGACGCCACCGGCATCGTCGCCCGCATCTCGACCTTCCTCGCGGACGTGGGCGGCTCGATCGTCGAAGCCGGCTACCACGCGGACCCCGACAGCGGCTGGTTCTTCACTCGTCAGGCGGTGCGCGCCTCCTCCATCCCGCTCGGCCTCGACGAACTGCGTGAGCGGTTCGCGACCGTCGCGGCGGAGCTGGGCCCGGAGACCGAGTGGACGCTGCAGGACACCGGCGAGACCAAGCGGGTGGTGCTCCTCGTCAGCAAGGAGGGCCACTGCCTGCACGACATCCTCGGCCGGGTGGCCGCCGGCGAGCTGAACGCGGAGATCTGCGCGGTCGTGGGGAACCACCCCGACCTCGAGCGGGTGACCCGCCGGCACGGCATCGACTTCCACTACGTGTCCTTCCCCAAGGACCCGGAACAGCGCGGGCCCGCGTTCGAGCAGGTGCGCAAGCTCGTCGACGTGCACGATCCGCACGCCGTCGTGTTGGCGCGGTTCATGCAGATCCTGCCGCCCGAGCTGTGCGAGCACTGGGCGGGCCGGGCGATCAACATCCACCACAGCTTCCTGCCGTCGTTCATCGGCGCACGCCCCTACCATCAGGCCTTCGCGCGCGGCGTGAAGCTGATCGGCGCGACGTGCCACTACGTGACCCCCGAGCTGGACGCCGGCCCGATCATCGAGCAGGACGTGGTGCGCGTCGGTCACGCCGACACGGTCGGCGACATGGTGCGCCTCGGCCGCGACGTCGAGAAGCTGGTGCTGGCCCGCGGTCTGCGCTGGCACCTCGAGGACCGGGTGCTGGTGCACGGCAGCAAGACCGTCGTCTTCAGCTGACGTCCCGTTCCGGGGCTCGCCCGTCACCCGACCGTGACGGTGCGGCTGTGCCAGCCGGTGGCGCCGTCGGGGACGGGCGGGCGACGCTGCTCGTCCTGCACCCGGCCCTCGCCGTCCGTCGCGCGCACCTCGAGCACGTGCGTACCGGGCGTCGCGTCCCACCGCCACGTCCACTGCCGCCACGTGTCGAGGGAGTACTCCTCGGCGAGCACGGCGTCGTTCCAGGGGCCGCCGTCGACCCGGACCTCGACGCGGTCGATGCCGCGGTGCTGCGCCCACGCGGTACCGGCGACGATCACGGGCCCGGGTTCGAGCCGGCCGAACGCGGCGGGGACGTCGATGCGCGAGGCCGTCCGGACGGGGGCCTTCTCCGCCCAGCCGCGCCGCGTCCAGTAGGCCTCGGCCCGGTCGAAGCGGGTCAGTTCCCAGTCGACGACCCACTTGGTGGCGGAGACGTACCCGTACAGGCCCGGCACCACCTGCCGGGCCGGGTATCCGTGTTCGAACGGCAGCGGCTCGCCGTTCATCGCGACGGCGAGCAGGGCATCGCGGCCGTCGAGGACCGCGTCGACGGGGGTGCCGCAGGTGAAGCCGTCGACGCTGGTGGACAGGAGCATGTCGGCGTCGGGGCGGACCCCGGCGCGCGCGAGCAGGTCGCTCATCCGGTATCCGATCCAGCGGGCGTTGCCGGCCAGGTCGCCGCCCACCTCGTTGGACACGCAGGTGAGCGTGAGGATCCGTTCGACGGGTTCGAACGCGGCCAGATCGTCCCAGGTGAGCGTCACCTCCCGTTCCACCATCCCGTGGATGCGCAGGCGCCAGTCGGCGGTGCGCAACCGCGGCACCCGGAGCGCGGTGTCGATGCGGTAGAACTCCGCCGGTGAGGTGAGGAAAGGGGTGGCCCCGGGGACCGTCACCTCGGTGCCGGCCGGCACGGATGCGGCGGGCCGGGCGGGCCGCGGGATCAGGAACCGGGCGCGGTCCTCGACGGCCCGCGTCAGCCGGTCGGTGAGGTATCGGCCGGTCGCGCCGGCGGCCACGGCCACGGCGGCCGCGGAGCCGACCACCGTGAGGAACCGCCGGCGCGGCCACCCCGACGCCGGGGTCTCCGGCACGCCGTCGCGGACGTCGGATCGGGCGAGCAGCCGGATGGAGTACTGCAGCAGCGCCGCGCCCGCGAGGGCGCCGACGACCGTCGGCAGCGCGGCGACGGCCGTGGCGCCCGGCCGGCTCAGCGCCGCGTACACGCCCACCGCGGCCAGGGCGAGGATCACGAGGCCACCGCGCGGGCGGCCGGGCTGCTCGAGCAGCCCCGCCCCCACGGCGAGTACGGCCAGGATCACCGACATGCCGATGAACAGCGCCGGCTTGTCGGACGTGCCGAAGGTGTCGATCGCGAACTCGCGGGCCCACGCCGGGGCTCGGTCGACCGTGGTGGCGCCGACGGCGTAGAACGGCGACGACGCGGGCCCGATCAGCACGGCCAGCAGTTCTCCGACGCCGAGGACCACTCCGAACGCGATGAGGCCGGCGAGGGCGCGGGCCGCGCGGTGGCGCGCCACTGTCATGGGTCTCCTCCCGGTGGACTACACCGAGGGTTCGGCGCCGCGCCCGCCGCGGATGGGACCCTCAGGCGCCGGCCGGCATGCGATCGCGTTCGGCCAGGTGCAGCAGTTCGTCGTCGAAGGCGTCGATCGCCTCGACCGAGCTCATGTGCCCGATCCCGTCGAGCACCACGAGCCGCTCGAGGTGCCCGCAGGTCTTCAGGGTCTCGGCGAGCTTGCGGGCGTGCACCGGCGGTGTGAGCCGGTCCGCGGTGCCGACGAGCACGGTCGTCGGCACCGTGAGGTGGTCGAGCCCGTCGCGGATGTCGAAGGCGCTCAGCGCGGTGCCCCAGTTGCCGCGGGCCCGCGGCGTGCAGCCGAGCACGATCTTCTCGCAGAAGGCGACCTCGGCGGTGCTCGAACCGGGCGCGAGCGCGACGTACTTCAGGGCCCGGGTGGTGACGGGTGAGGCGACGAGCGGAAGGGCGGCGCCGAGGAGCCGGCGCGCGACGGGCTCCTGCACCCGCCCCAGCCGGGACGGCAGCAGCGCGGCCTCGGCGAGCAGGCTGTCGGTGCCGGTGCTCGCGAGCAGCACCCCGGAGGCCTTCTCCCGCACCTGATCGGGGTGGCGGCCGGCCCACGCGATGATGCTCATGCCGCCCATGCTGTGACCGGCGAGGACTGCCTTGCGGCCGGCCGGCACCGTCGCCTCGAGGACCGCGGCGAGGTCGTCGGCGAGGACGTCGGGGCCGAAGGTCCGGGTACCGAGGTCGCTGCGGCCGTGTCCGCGCTGGTCGTAGGTGATCACCCGGTAGCGGCCGGCGAGGGCGTTGATCTGCGGGATCCAGTAGTCGGCGTTGCAGGTCCATCCGTGGCTGAGCACGATCGGGTCGGCGTCCGGGTCGCCGTAGGCTCGGACGTTGAGATGGGCACCGTCGTCGGTGGTGAGGTCGATGACGTCGGGTTCCACCGTCGGCGGCGCGAGCAGCGCGTGCGGTGGCCGGTCGGCGGCGCGCACCACGGCGCGGCGTCGGCGGGCGCGGTAGGCCACGAGGCCGGCAACGGCAGCGGCGCCGGCCACCCCGGCGATCGCCAGGGTGGTCCTGCGGGACGGCTTCTTCACCTGTGTTGTTCTCCTGGTTGCTGGAACGACGGCCGTCGCGACGTGCGGCGGCCGGGGGACGGTCGCGCGGTCACAGGACGTGGGCGCGGCGGAGCAGCAGGGTGGACGGTCCCCCGATCAGGCCGACGTCGTCGAGGAACTCGATCGTCCGTCGTGCGCCCTCGCGGAGCCGGTCGTGGTAGTGGGTGTTGGTGCGGACCGCGGCGGTGGCCTCGGCGACGTCGAGTCCCGCGGCGGCGTAGACGTCGTCGTGGACCAGGCTCGTGACGACGAAGTACGCGGAGATGCCCAGCTGCAGCCGGACGCGTGCGCGGTCGACGCGGGAGAGGTGGCGCGTGCGGCGGATGATCTCCTCACGCGCGTACCGGATGTGGCGGGACTCCTCGATCACATGGATGCGGCTGACGGTGCGGGTGACGGGCTGGACCCGCTCGTCGCGCATGAAGTCGCGCTGCATCATGTCGAGGATCTCCTCGGCGAACAGGGTGCCGCCGAAGGCGAGCGCTCCGCTCGCGGTGGCCTTGAACAGCCGGCCGCTCTCCCGGATCCAGCGCTTCGGCCGGTAGGACGGGATCCCGAAGTGCTGTGCCGCGCGCGCGAACATCGTCGAGTGCCGGCACTCGTCGGCGATCTCGGTGAGCCCGAACTGGACGTAGGGGGTGGCGGGGTCGCGGCGGTAGAGGTCGCGCACGAGCATCTGCATCAGGATCATCTCGAACCAGATGCCGGTGCCGGCGATGCTGGCGGCCTCGTGCTGGGTCAGTACGATCCGCTGCCGCTCGGTCATCGACTCCCACAGGGCGGTGCCGTAGAGGCTGCTCCACTCGGGGGTCATGCCGTACTTGTCGGCAGGGACGGGGGCGTCCCAGTCGATCTCGAGGGCCGGGTCGTAGGAGGAGCGCGCCGCGGACGCCAGCAGGCGTTCGGCGGTGTCCTGACGGTCGGCGGTGCGGAAGGTCCGGGTGAGCGCCATCGTCGATCACCTCGTCTCGGTTGTTACCCGTTACTCGAAGTGTCACCAACCTGTCGGCGCTTGTCAAGGCTCCCGGGGAGAGCTACCACCGGCGCCGTTGCACCTCGTCCACCCGCGGCCGCACGTCGACGAGGTACACGCACACGGCGATGACCGCGATGATCCCGAGCATCATGAAGGTGCCCCAGAAGACGAAGATCACCAGCAGCGAGGCGGCGAGGATGCCGAGCCACACCGGCTTGGTGAGCTTGTCGACCGCGGGGAACGCCTCGGCCGGCTGCCGCACGGCATGCAGCAGCGCGAAGCCCGCCCCGGCGAGCGCGACGATCTGCAGAGCGAAGATGATCAGGGCGGCGAGAGAATCGACGTTGGGCACGTCCCCATGGTACGAGCAACGGCCCCCACGCGGAGGTCGCGTGGGGGCCGTCGGCGGTTCTACCGACCGGTCGAGATCAGGCGCCGGTGGTCTTGCGCGGCGCGGCCTTCTTGGCGGGCGCCTTGGCCGGAGTCTTGGCCGGAGCCTTGGCCGCAGCCGGGGCGGGCGCCTTGGCCGGGGTCTTCGGCGCGGCGGCCTTCTCCGCGGCCTCCTCGACCTTGGTGGCGGCCTCGTCGAGCTCGAGCGCGGCGGTCTCGACCCGGTCGGCGGCCTCCTCGGCGGCCTCCTGGGCCTGGCCACCGAGATCGAGCACCCGCATACCGGCCTCCTCACCGGCACCGGAGATGGCCTCGCCGACATCGCCGGCGGTCTCCTCGATCCGGCCGGCGGCGCGACCGGCGAGCTTGGCGGCCTGCTCGCCCACGGCGCGGGTCTGCCGCGCCACGGTGCCGAGAGCATCCTCGGTGAGCTCGACGGCGTCACCGAACGCGGCCTCGGCGCGGCCGATGCTCTCCTCGACGACCGGCTGCTTGCGCAGCCGCTCGATGGTCTCCTCGCCGCGCTCGGCGAGCGCGGTGTAGATGTCGGAGGCCACCTTCAGGTATGCCTCGGCCACCTTGCGCAGCTCCTCGGCAGTGAACTTCTCGCGCAGCTCGGCGAGATCCTCGGGCAGCTCGGCCGGCAGGCCCGCGAGACGCTCGCGCAGGGACTCGACGTTCTCGGTCAGGTCCTCCTGGAAGTCGGCGAGACGGCCCCGGGCGCTGTCGACCCGGTCGGTGACGTCGGTCTGGGTGGTCTCGGCGCGACGGCGGGTCCGGGCCACCACGTCGGCCACGGCCTGGACCACGGCGTCGCCGGCGCCGACGGCGGCATACAGCGGGGTGGCGAAGGTCTTCGGATCGGTCATGTCAGTTCTCCTGTTGGTCGGGGTCGGTCGCGCCCTTCGGGGCGGCGGCCTCGGATGCGGACGTCTCGGATGCGGATGCCTCGGGGGCAGATGTCCCCGGTGCGGATGCCGCCCCGGACGGGCGGGAACCGTTCTCGCGGCAGAACGATTCGTAGATGTCGAGCAGGACCTGCTTCTGCCGTTCGGTGAGGACGGCGTCGGCGAGCAGCGCGTCGCGCACCGCGCTCTGCGGACGTTGCTCCAGGATCCCGGCCCGGACGTAGAGGACCTCCGCGGACATCCGGAGACCCTTGGCAATCTGACCGAGCACCTCGGCCGAGGGCTTGCGCAGCCCTCGCTCGATCTGGCTCAGGTAGGGATTGCTGACGCCGGCGAGCTGGGACAGCTGACGCAGGGACACCTGCGCCGCCTCGCGTTGCGAGCGGATGAAACTGCCGATGTCCTGGGCGGCAGTGCTGACTACCCGGGTAGCGATCTCGGTGGCGCCGGACGCGTCGTCCTTGTCACCGTCCCCCCCGTCGGCGGGTTCACCCGATTCCTTCGTGGACACAACCTCAGCGTACGCGCAAGTGCTAGCTGTAGCAAGCACTCTGCTAGCAGGTGTGGCACGTCACGCGAACAGCAGGTTCGACAGGGTGTAGATGGCCAGGCCGGCGAGCGATCCGACCACCGTGCCGTTGATGCGGATGAACTGCAGATCGCGTCCCACCTGCAGCTCGATCTTGCGGCTCGCCTCCTCGGCGTCCCAGCGCTCGACCGTCTCCCGGATCACCGCGGTGATCTCGTCGGCGTAGTTGGCGGCGATGTACCGGGCCCCATCCAGCAGCCAGCGGTCGAACTTGCCGCGTAGCTCGTGGTCCTCCATCAGCCGCACGCCGAAGTGGATGACGTTCTCGGTGACCTTCGTCCGCAGCGTGCTGTGCGGATCGTCGACCGACTCGAGGATCATCCGCTTGGCCGCCCGCCACGTCGCGGAAGCCAGCTGCGTGACCTCCTCGCGGCCCATGATCTCCGCCTTGACCTTCTCCGCCTTGGCGATGGTGACCGGGTCGTGCTGCAGGTCCCGCGCATAGTCGGCGAGGAACCGGTTCGCGGCCACGCGCACCTCGTGGTCGGGGTTGGAGCGCACCTTCCAGGTGAACTCGACGAGCTCGCGATGGATCCGCTCCCCGAGCAGCAGGTCCACGAACTTCGGCGACCACGACGGCGAGTCGCGGCTGATGATGCGGTCGATCGTCTCCTGGCTGCCGAGGGCCCATTGATGGGCCCGCTCGGCCAGCATGTCGATCAGCGGCATCTGCCGGTTCTCGGCGAGGAGCTCGGACAGCACCCGGCCGATGGGCGGCCCCCACTCCGGCTCGGCGATGCGCTTGACGATGGTGTTGTCGATGATCTGCTGGATGTCCTCCTCGCGCAGGACCGTCACGAGGCCCCGCAGCACCGTCGACGTCTCCTGCGCGATCCGCTCGGCGTGGTCGGGCTCGGCCATCCAGGTGCCCAGCCGCAGCGGGATCCGGGCGTTCTCGACCTTCTCCGACACCACCTCGGGGGCGAGGAAGTTGGCGCCGACGAACGAACTCAGGCTCGCCCCGAGCTGATCCTTCTTCCGCTTGATGATGGCCGTGTGCGGAATGGGGATCCCGAGCGGATGCCGGAACAGCGCGGTGACGGCGAACCAGTCCGCGAGCGCGCCGACCATCCCGGCCTCGGCGGCCGCCCGCACGTACCCCACCCATTCGCCGGCACCGCGCGACTCCTGCCAGCGGCAGAACAGGTAGACCGCGGTCGCCGCGAGCAGAAAGCCGGTGGCGACCGCCTTCATCCGCCGCAGATCCCTGCGCTTGGCGTCATCGTCGATGCTCATCAGCTGCACCTCCACCATTGTGCCGAACCCGCCACCCGCAGGGGCGGGACGCAGGTTCGGCACACCGTCCCCCCTGGGAACGGGACATCCGCACGGGGTGCGGCACACCCCCTTATAAACTGGGCGGACGATCGACAGCGAACGGATGTGCCACCCAGTGCCGAACCACCGAGTTCCCCAGCCCCTGCCCCCGACCGACACGCCGGTCCCGACAGCCGCCGCGCCGACCAAGCAGGACGGGCGCAAGCGCCGCTGGCACGAGCACAAGATCGCCCGGCGCGAGGAACTGGTCGACGGCACGATCAAGGCGATCCGGTCCCGCGGGCGCGACGTCGGGATGGACGAGATCGCCGCCGAGATCGGCGTGTCCAAGACGGTTCTCTACCGGTACTTCACCGACAAGAACGACCTGACCACGGCGACGATGCTCCGGTACGTGGAGACGATCCTCGCTCCGCGCATCTACGCGGCGGTGGCGGAGGATCTCGACGAGTACGACCTGACCCGGGTCGCGATCGCCACGTACGTCGAGACCGTCGCCTCGGATCCCGAGGTGTACCTGTACGTGATGACCAACAGCGCCGCGGCCGGGCGCGATGTCGTGGCGAACTCGGAGCGGATGATCGCCGAACTCGTCGCGACGGTGATCGGCGAGCGGCTCCGGAATCTGGAGATGGACTCGGGCGGTTCCGTGCCGTGGGCGTACGCGATCGTGGGCGCGATCCAGCTCGCCACCCACTGGTGGATCTCCAACAAGTCGATGTCGGCGGAGGACCTGACCGACTACCTCACCATGATGACCTGGGGCGGGATCTCCGGGATCGCCGCCGTCGGCGGCTCGCCGGCCCGGTTCAAGAGCCGGCCGCACCCGCTGCTCCCGGAGGCCGGCACGCCGTGACCAGATTTATGTAACTGGCGTTTACATGTAAAGTCGCGGGCATGTCCGACCCACACGACGACGAACCCGACGGCTACCGCGGCCCCGCCGAGGTCACCGTCGGCGAGCAGCACGCCACCACGGAGGTGCAGCTGGCCGGAGCGTTCGACCCCATCAGCGGCCGCTACCGCTGGCGCGGCCGGATCCGCGGCCTCGCGGCAGCCCTGCCGCCGGGCACCGACCTCTCCCCCGGCACCGACCTCCACCTGACCGTGCCCGGGCCCGGCGGCCCCGCGCCGGCGACCGTCCGGATCAGCGAGACGGACCTGTGGGGCAGCCACATGGTCGACGGCGTCTCGGCCCCGCCCTATCCCACCCGCCCCGACGACACCGAGCTCGAACCCGGCTGATCCGGTCGCCGGATGTGGCACCCTCGGCATCATGACCGTCAAGAGCACCGACCCGTGGCAGACGCCGGCCGTCGAGGTGCTGCGCGCCCACGCCGGGACCAGGGTCGCCGAGATCGACACCAACGGCACCCCGGGCTTCTCCGGCGACAAGGCCACCGGCGAACTGCTCATCGAGGAACGCGGCGCGGTGCTCTCGCGGCTACAGGAGATGCTCTTCGCCAACGGGCGCTCGGGCGACCGCCGGTCGATCCTGCTGATCCTGCAGGGCATGGACACGGCCGGCAAGGGCGGCATGGTCCGCAACGTGATCGGCCACGTGGATCCGCAGGGCGTCGACCACACCTCGTTCGGCGTGCCCACCCCCGACGAGAGGCGCCACCACTACCTGTGGCGCATCAACAAGGCACTGCCGCGGGCCGGGCAGCTCGGCGTGTTCGACCGCTCACACTACGAAGACGTCCTCATCGTACGGGTCCACAACCTCGTACCGGAGAGCGTGTGGAGCGCCCGGTACGACGAGATCAACCAGTTCGAGCGTGAGCTCGTCGACAACGGGACCACGCTGATCAAGGTCGCGATGTTCGTCTCGCTCGAGGAGCAGAAGCGGCGCCTGGCAGAACGGCTCGAGCGGCGGGACAAGCACTGGAAGTACAACCCGGGCGACGTCTCCGAACGCAAGCTGTGGCCGGCCTACCAGGAGGCGTACCAGGCGATGCTCGACAGAACGTCGACGGATCACGCCCCCTGGTACGTCGTGCCCTGCGACCGCAAGTGGTACAGCCGCATCGCCGTCATGGAACTGCTCATCGACGCGTTCGAAGGCCTCGACCTGGACTGGCCGCTCGCCGGGTTCGACGTGGAACTCGAGAAGCGGCGCCTGGCCGAGGCGTGAGGCGGCGGCGGGACCGGACCGTCAGAACAGGTGCGGCGTCTCGCGATGCAGACGGTGGTCGTGATGGACGGTCGTGCCGATCATCGCGATCGCCGACGCGACCGCGACGACGCATACTATGCCGGCGACAAGCGCCCACCCGCCGTTGCCGGAACCCGCGGCGTAGAGGAAGGCCGCAAGACTCACGATCGAGAGCAACGCGAGCATGTACCCGGTCCATGCGACGAACAGATTGAGCTTCATGACCGCTCTCCTTCCTCAGAGCGCCGTTGTCCCTGGTGGAGCCGACAGTACCCCCACAGTGACACAGGTCACAAGTGGGCTGCCGTCGTCGCCGCGGAGGTTTGACGGGCGCCGTACGGGGCATGTCACAACCGTGCAGCCCGCAGCGGTGCCGAACGAGGAGTGGAACAGGCAGGTCCGGCACGAGACCCCCGTGCAGCGGCTGGACCGGAACTGGTCGAGCCTGCTGCAGGAGCTGCGCGTAGTGCAGACCGGCGTCCAGCTCCTCACAGGCTTCCTGCTCACCCTGCCGTTCCAGAGCCGGTTCGACGCACTCACCGACTTCCAGCGCGGCGTCTACCTCGTCACCGTGCTCGCGTCGATCGCGGCCACCATCCTCCTCGTCGCTCCCGTGGGCATGCACCGCCTGCTCTTCCGGCAGCGCCGGCTCCCCGAGCTGGTGAACACCGCGCACCGCTTCGCCATGGCGGGCCTGCTCCTGCTGGGCGTCGCGATGACCGGCGTCGTCGTGCTCGTCGTCGGACTGGTGGTCAATACCGCCGCCGGCATCGCCGCGGGCGTCGTCACGGTCGTGCTGTTCCTGACCCTGTGGGTCGCCTACCCCTGGCGCTACCGGCGGCGGTGACCGGGCTCAGCCGGGCAGCGTCTCGCCACCGATCGGTGCGAGCACCTCACCGCTGTAGTACGACGACATCGTCTCGGAGGCGAAGAAGACGTACGAGGGCGCGATCTCGTCGGGCTGCGCGGCCCGGCCGAACGGGGCCTGCTGCCCGAACGTCGCGACCTTCTCCGCATCCATGGTGGCGGGGATCAGCGGCGTCCATACCGGCCCCGGCGCCACGCAGTTGATGCGGATTCCCCGATCCTGGAAGGACTGCGCCAGCGAGTACGTCAGCGCGAGCACCGCGCCCTTCGTCGCCGAATAGTCGATCAGCGACTTGTTGCCCCGCAGACCGTTGATGGACGCGGTGTTGATCACCGCGGAGCCGCGGGGCAGGTGAGCGAGCGCCGCCTTCGTCACGTGGAAGTAGCTGTCGATGTTCACCGCGAACGTCCGCCGCCACTGGGCGTCGTCGAGCTCGGTGAGGTCGTCCACCGGCTCCTGGTACGCGACGTTGTTCACCAGCAGATCCAGGCCGCCGAGCGCCGCGGCCGCGTCGGCGACCACCGCGCGACAGTGCTCCGCGGCGGCGAGATCGCCCGGGAGCAGATGGCATGCACGGCCTGCACGCCGCACCAGTTCCGCGGTGTGCTCGGCGTCGTCGTGCTCCTCCAGGTAGGCGATCGCGACGTCGGCTCCCTCCTTCGCGAAGGCCACCGCCACCGCGCGCCCGATGCCGGAGTCGCCGCCGGTGATCAGGGCCTTGCGTCCGGCGAGCAGGTCACGGCCCCGGTAGTCCCGCATCTCGTCGCGGGGCCGCTCGGCCATGTCGGCCGTCGCACCGGGATAGTCGATCGTGTGGGGCGGGCGCTCGACGTCCTCGCCCCCGGGCGCCGTGTTCTCGTTGTCGCTGTTGTCACCGTTCATGCCCGGGCGGATACCCGCGCGAACCCGTCCCACACCCGCGCGCCGCAGGGCGTTTCGCACGAATCGGGTGCGGGTATCCGCGCACATGCCTGCGAATTCGCCGACCGTCGTGATGCAGTCCTCCGCCCTTCCGCGGGCCCGGGGCCCTGTCTCCCGAGAGGTGATCGAGCGGCTCGCGCGTCCGGCCGATACCGCGATCTGGCCGATCGAGGTGGCCGGGATCGACCCCTACGGCGAGGACGCCCAGCTGGCCCTGACGGTGCTGTACGAACTGTCCTACCGCGGGTTCGACGGAGTCGACGCGGGCTGGGAATGGGCGCCGGGCCCGCTGACCGTCCGGGCCGGCCTCGAGGGGTTGTTCCTGGACCGGCTGCACGCCGACGTGCCCTCGGGCAACGATCCCCAGCGGGTGCTCGACGACCTGTGCCGCGAACCCGAGGACGCGTGGGGCGTGTCCCACCACATCTGCGAACGCGGCACCTGGGAGCAGGTGAGCGAGTTCTTCGTGCACCGGTCCGTCTACCACCTCAAGGAGGCCGACCCGCACTCGTTCGCCATCCCCCGGCTCACGGGCCGGGCGAAAGCGGCGCTCGTCGCGGTGGAGTTCGACGAGTTCGGCGGCGGCCGGGCCGACCGCATGCACTCGACCCTCTACTTCGACCTGCTCGCCGCGGCCGGACTCGACCCGGGATACCTGGCGTATCTGGACCGGGTGCCGGCGGAGACGCTCGCGACGGTGAACTTCATGTCCCTGTGCGGGCTGCACCGCGCACACACCCCGAAGCTCGTGGGGTTGTTCGCCTCCGCGGAGATCACCTCCTCCCCGATGGCGCGCCGCATGGCACGCGGCCTCGAACGCCTCGGCGCGCCGAGCGCCTGCATCCACTTCTACACCGAGCACATCGAGGCGGACGCGGTGCACGAGCAGGTGCTGCGCTACGACGTGGTGGGCGATCTGGTGGAACGGGATCCGCGCTGCGCGGGCGACATCGCGTTCGGCGCGGAGGCGATGGAATACCTCGAGGGCCGGCTCGCCGCCTACGTGCTCGAGCGGTGGAACGACGACGAGTCGTCCCTGCTCGGCGCCGGAGCCGTCTGAGCGTCCCTCCGGCCGATCGCCGCCCGGCATCCGAGTCCTCGGGTGCCGGGCGGCCGCCGTTCAGTCCTGCCGGTCGGGCTCCTCCTCCTCGATCAGGTGGACGGCCGCTTCCTCGGCGGAGGCCGCGCCCCCGTCGATCCCTACGTCCGTGCCGAACAGCTCGGAATCCACGTCCTCCGCGGTGCCCTCGTCCGGCGCGACGAGGCGTCCCGCGCGCGCCCGGCCCGCCTCGGCGACGGAGCTGCGGAACTCGTTCTCCCCCTCGTCGTCCTCGCGTTCGGGCTCCTCCTCGCGGAGCCGTTCGTCCAAGGTCTCGTGGCGTTCGAGGCCGACGGGCCGTTCCATCGGTGAGAATCCCTCGTCGAGGACGTCGTCGACACCGCGGTCGATCAGGGAATCCTCCGGCTGCAACTGGTCCTCGTCGTCGACGCTGTACTCGCCGGGGACGCTGTCCCCGGGGTTCTCCGAAGTAGGCATGCACCCGACAATGCCACCGGCGCCGTCCGCGCGCCACGGATCGACGCGAAGTGCACATCCTTCCCACCACGAGCGGTTCGCGAGGTTTCGGCACATCCGATGCGGGTATCCCCTGTGCACGGCCCGGATCCGACCGGCAACGGGCACCGACAGCGAGGTGACACTCATGATCATTCTGGGTTTGATTCTGCTCGTGGTGGGTTTCCTCACCAACATCTCTATCCTGTGGACGCTCGGGATCATTCTCCTGGTGGTAGGCGCAATCCTGGCGATCCTCGGAGCGACGGGCCGGGCTGTCGGCGGCCGGAAGTACTGGTATTGACGCATGACGCGTGACGACGCGTAAACGCGTTGCGGGGCGGGCGGTTCCTCTCGGGAACCGCCCGCCCCGCGTTGTCCACCGGCGTCGTGCGCACCCGGCACGACCGGCACCCCGCCGGAACCGGCGGGTCTCAGCGTGGATCGCGCCGGGACCGGCGGTGACTGGTGTCGCACAGCGGGTACCGCTCGCTGCGCCGGCACCGGCAGATCGCGACGACGAACCGGTCCGATTCCACCTCGTCGCCGTCCTCGGTCACGATGCGCACCGGGCCCTCGACCAGGACGGGACCGCCGCGGACCAGGCGGACGACCCTGGGCTCCGCCCCCGCGGGACCCTCCACCCGCAGTCCCGGGCACAGGCCGGGCACAGCGACGCCCCCGGAAGACGTGTCCCGGGGGCTGCCGTCCGTGGCTACTTCACGGGCAGTGTGTTCGATCGGCACGGATCACCACCACTTCCTCGGTGTCGACGCCCGCGGGCAGTTCGTAACGCGCCCGCAGATACCCGGCGCGGCTGCGCATCACGGGCCCGAACGGGATCCGGCGACGCGCCACGACGGAGGCCTTGAGACCGCCGTCGCGCAACCGGACGAGCGTCTCGTCCACCCCGGAGAACTCCGAATGCACGACGAGAGCGAAACCGCCGGGAGACAACAGGTTCGGCAGGCTCCGGCACAGGGGGTCCAGCACCGCCCGCCCGTCGGCACCGGCATCCCAGCGGGCGTCACCGTCCCCGGCTGCGTGCGGTACGTAGGGCGGATTGGACAGCACCACGTCGAACGGTCCGTGCCGGTCGGCTTCGTCCAGTCCGCCGCGCAGGACCCGGATGGGAAGCTGCCGCGACCGCGCGTTTATACGCGCCGCGAGGACCGCCCGGGGAGCGATGTCCAGTGCCGTCACGGACCCGGCACCGGACATGGCCGCCGACACGGCGATGAACCCTGTGCCGGTGCAGAAGTCGAGCACCTTGGCGCCGGGGGGTGCCGCCGCACGATCGAGTGCGCCGGCGAGCAGATGCGAATCCTCCTGCGGGCGGTACACACCGGGCAGTCGCCACACCCTCCTGGGCGCCGGCACGTTACCGGACCCCGGCTGCGACGGCACGACCCCCGTGGGTGGACCGGGCGAGGGACACGTTGGACTCCGGGCGAGACGTCGTTGTCATACGTGGGAGTACCCCTCCAAGCGGCCGCCCGAAACGTGGTGCGGGCGGAAGGCGGTGACGGCGGTGCGCCGCGATGCGGGAGCCGCGGCGCCGTCCGGACGGTTGCGGAACAACGAGGGCCCGGCACGGTCGGGCTCCCGGCGCGCGCCGGCCGGCGCCGCCCCGGTCGGAGCCAGCGAACCGAGCATGAACGACAGTCCCGCCGCCACGGCGAGTCCGGCCCCGATGCCCGTGACGGCGGAAGCGGAGAGCACACCCACGCCGACGGCGGCGATCACGCAGATGCCCGCGGCGATTGCGGCGACTCCGCCTTCCACCTCGCGCAGCGCCCGCGGCACGAGGGAAGGGTTGTACACCTGCCGGATCGGTGTTCCCACTGGCGTTCCCATGACTTCTGATACCCCGTCGGCGAATCGCTCAACCCCGAAACGTGTGAATCTCCGCGTTCGGCAAGGGCACCGGGAATTCAGCTGCGCATCAGCACGTCCGAGATCGCCCCGTTCAGCCGCCGCCGAACCCTGCCGCCCACGCCGTGGTCGCGCAGGGCCGCCCGGGCCGCGTTCCACCCGCACATCCCGTGGACGCCACCGCCGGGATGGGTGGACGAGCCGGCCAGGTACACACCCTCGACCGGCGTGCGGGGACCACCGAAGCCGGGCAACGGCCGGAACACGAGCTGCTGATGGATCTGGGCGGTGCCGCCGTTGACCGCCCCCCCGACGAGGTTCGCGTTGGCGGCCTCGAGGTCGCGCGGGCGTTGCACGCTGCGGTGCACGACCGAGCTCAGCACCCCCGGCGCGTGCGCCTCGAGTTCGGCGTCGACGCGCCGGGCGAGTTCCTCCGCGGAGGCGTCGTCGGCGACACCGCGCGGCAGATGCGTGTACGCCCAGGCGCTTTCCGTTCCCTCCGGCGAGCGGGCGGGATCTGTGGTGGTCATCTGGCCGAAGATGATGAAGGGATGCTCCGGGACGCGGCCGGTCGCGAGGTCGGCCGACCAGTGCACGAGACCGTCGGCGTCGGCGCCGAGGTGGACGGTCCCGGCCGTCGCGAGCGCCGGCGAGCGCCACGGAATCGGCCGGTCGAACGCGTAGTTCACCTTCACCACGGGCGTGTCCCACTCGAAGCGCCGCAGGTCGTCGCGGACCGCGGCGGGCACGGCGTCCGCGGGCAGGAGCGAACCGAACAGTGCCGGCGCGGACACGTCGGCCAGTACCGCGCGCCGTACCCGGAACCGTTCCCCCTGCTCGGTGCGGACCTCGGTCGCCACACCGCCGCCGACCTCGATGCCGGTGACCTTCCGGCCGCACAGGATCCGGGCCCCGCTGCGTTCGCCGCGCCGCGCCAGGGCCGCCGCGAGCTCCCCGGCGCCGCCCTCGGGCACCGGATAGCCGACGTCCTGGGCGAGCATGGTCAGGACGTATCCCATGATTCCGCTGCCCGCCGAGTCCACGGGGGTGTCGGCGTGCATGGCGTTGCCCAGCAGCAGCAGCCGCGCGTGCTCACCGCCGAACAGTTCCTGGGCCATCCGGCGGGCGGGCAGCGCCAGCATCCGCATGAAGCGCAGTGCGTCCGCGGTGCCGAGCCGGCGGATCAGCCCCGCCGGGCCGCGCACCGGTGGGAACGGCTCGAAAAGGGTGCTCAGGAAGGGCTCACGGATGCCCTTCCACTGCTCGGCCAGGCGGATCCAGGTGGTCCCGTCGCCGGGGTGGCGCCGTTCGAGTTCCGCCGCGGTCTCGGTGACGTCCGGGTAGACCACCGCGGCGTCCTCGTCGTCCGGCCCGGCGGCGTGCCCGTACACCCGCGGCGCCCGCCGCAGCCGCAGCCCGTGCGACGCGAGGTCGAGCGCGCGGAACGCCGGGGACGCCGCCGCGAGGGGGTAGAAGGCGCTGAACAGGTCCATACGGAAGCCCGGATGCAGTTCCGCCGTGCGGACGGCGCCGCCGATCTCGTGCTGCTCCTCGAGCACCAGGACGTCCCAGCCGGCGTCGGCGAGCACGGCCGCCGCGGTCAGGCCGTTCTGGCCGGCGCCGACGACGACGGCGTCGACGGTCTCGGTGCTCACTCTCCGACGCCCTTCGGCTCCGTGGCGTGTTCGGCCATGAGCATGAGCCGGCGCAGGCACTCGACGTTGCGCGGCAGCACCAGCCGGGCCTGGATCGCACCGGGTACGAACTGAGCCGGGCCGGCGGCGGCCTTCTCGGCCATCTCGATCCGGCACCCCCCGGGCCGCTCGTGCAGGCGCATGGTGATCTCGGCCTGCCCGGCCGGCCACGCCCGCGCACGCAGCTTCAGCTCCCTGCCGGGGATCGATTCCACCACCTCGGTATGGTCGTTCAGCAGGGCGGGCCACACCCCCACCGAGTGGTGGATGCGGCTGCCCACCGCCGGCCACGCGTCGTCCACGGCCCGGATGCGGGAGGCGCCCACCACCCAGCCCGCGTACGACCAGCCGTCGGCGAGGACATCCCACACCTGTTGCGGCGTCGCCGTGGTGTCGCGCTGCGCTGTTTCGCTCATCCCGATACCCTCTCTCGTCGCTCCGCCGCGAGTGGTCACGGCGGCACGCGGCGCCCGACGGTCCCGCGGCCGAGGAGGACGCTCATCGTCTCGAGCGGCCCGCGACTGCGCAGGACCGGGCTGTCGGTGCCGGCCTCGGCCTGCATACCCGCGATGGCCTCGCGCCACACCTGGGGGCCCGGAACGGTCGGTGCCCAGTCCAGGTCTCGGCGGGCCCGGTCGCAGTCGAGCATCGGGGTGTTGTAGGCCAGGTCGATCCATCCGCCGGCGATCGGTTGCAGGTGGACCTGCCAGGTCGCCTCGACGACGGCCCGCAGCACCTGCCGCGGTACGGGGATCGCACGGGCCCCGAACGCCCCGGCGATGTCGCCCGCACGCAGCGGTTCGGGGGTCGCGAGGTTGAACACGCCCGGCACCCGCCGCTCCAGGGCGGCATCGAGCGCGGCGGCCACGTCGTCGGCGTGCACGGCGGGGATCGCAGTTCCGGGGTCCACGGGCAGCAACGGCAGGTGACGGAGCACGACGTCGGGCACGTATCCCGGCACCGCGTAGCGGCGCAGCGCGCTGCCGCCCGCGTACTGGCCGATGAAGCCCGGCCGGAAACGGGTGACGATCGGCGCCGCGGCCGCGCCCGCGATCCGCTCGTCGAGCAGCCGCTCCGCCGCGACCTTGTCGACGCTGTACGCGCACGATTCGATGCCGGTCGCGGGCCACGACTCGTCGACCGCCCGGCCGTAGGCCCCGGCCGCGTACACCGCGGCGGAGGACATGTGCACCAGGTGTCCGACGCCGGCGGCGAGGGTCGCCCCGATCACGGCGGCGGTGCCGTCCACTCCGGTCCGGCGCAGATAGTCCCGCCGGTGCGAGGGCTGGAAACCCCAGGCCAGGTGCACGACGGCGTCGGCCCCTTCGAGGAGGGGGCGCAGCCCGGTCTCGGCGCCGGGTGCGGCGAGGTCGACGCTGTGCCAGGTCACGCCGTCGTAGGGATCGGTGGGCGGTGGCACGCGCCGGGCGACGGCCACGATCTCCGGCGGCTCCGATCGCCGGGCGAGGCGCCGCAGCAGGGCGGTGCCGACGTTGCCGCTGGCGCCGGTGATCACGATGCGCTGTCTCATGATCGCAGGAGATACCCCGCCGATCTGCGTCGTACACCCGTCTGGCAGGTTTCACCCGGTCGGGGCGGGGTATGCCCGTGGGCATGACGGACTCGCAGATGGAGATCCTGTATTCCGGGACGGAGTCGGCGGCGTGGCTGGACGGTCCCGCCGAGGTGCTGCGGAAGCAGGTCGGGCGGCTGGCGGACAGCCCGATCGGGGCCGTGCTGCACGGCGCTCCCGTGGGCCACCCGCTGCACCCGGCGCTGGTGGCCGTCCCCATCGGGGCGTGGACCGCGGCCGGCGTCTTCGACGCCCTGCGACAACCCGAGACCGCGCGGCGGCTGATCGGGCTCGGTCTGCTGGCGACGCCGCCGACGGTTCTGGCCGGCTGGGTCGACTGGGTGCACACCGACACCGTGCAGCGCCGGGTGGGGTTGATCCACGCGGCCGTCAACGGCGCCGGAGCAGCCCTCATGGCCCTGTCCTACCGCCAGCGCCGCCGCAGTTCCGGTCCCGGCGCGGTGACGCGTAGCGCCGCCGGCGCGGTGACGCGTAGCGCCGCCGGCGCGGTGACGCTGAGCGCCGCCGGCACCGTACTGATCGGGCTGGGCGGCCTGCTGGGCGGGCACCTCGCGTACTCGCTCGGCGCCAATGTGCGCCCGCCCGAGGTGCCGAACGCCCCCGTCTACGATCCCGTCCTCGCCGACTCCCCCGGCGATACGGCCTGAGCGAGGCCGCACCGCAACGCGAACCGCGCGTCCGCCACCGCGGGCGCCGTCTCCTCCCCATTTCGAAGGACATGCATGAACCCCGCTCCCCGAGACGGCAACGACGACAGCGCGCCCTCCGCCTTCGTCTTCGCACCCACTCCCCTGCTCACCGTCACCATCGAGTCGTCGCCGTCGGATGTCCCGGAACTGCACGTCCACGCCGGCGGGCAGGGCTTCTGGATCGCCCGCATGGCGGTCACACTCGGCCTGAAGGTGCGGCTGTGCGGCACCTTCGGCGGCGAGACCGGCCCCGTCGTCAGCGATCTCATCGCACGGGAAGGCGTATCGGTGCGATCGGTGTTCACCGCCGGCCAGAACGGCTCGTACGTGCACGACCGCCGCGGGGGTGAGCGTGAGGAGATCGTGGAGGTTCCGCCGCCGACGCTCAACCGGCACGAGGCCGACGACCTGTTCGGCGCGGCGCTGGCCGAGGGCCTCGAGGCGGACGTGGCGCTGCTCGGTGGCCCGCATTCCGACCGGGCGGTGCCGCACGACGTCTACACCCGGCTGGCGGCCGACCTGACCGCCCTGGGTGTTCCCGTCGTCGCCGACCTGTCCGGCCCCACCATGACCGCGGCGCTCGAGGGCGGTCTCGCCGTGCTCAAGGTCAGTCACGAGGATCTCCTCGAGGACGGCAGGGCGAAGTCCGACGACATCGACGACCTCACCGCGGCCATGAAGGAACTCGTCTCGCAGGGCGCCCGCAACGTGGTGCTGTCTCGCGCCGGCGACCCCGCCCTCGCCCTCGTCGACGGCGAGCTGTGGGAAGTCGTCGCGCCGCCGCTGAACATCGCCGACCACCGCGGCGCCGGCGACTCCATGACCGCCGGGATGGGCGCCGCGCTGGCCGCCGGAGCCACGATGGTCGAAGCCCTGCAGCTCGGTGCCGCGGCGGGCGCCGTCAACGTCACGCGGCACGGGTTGGCCACGGGGCAGCGAGAACTCGTCGACAAGGTCGCCGAGAGCGTCGAGGTCCGGCCGTTCGCGAAGGGGAAGAGCGGGAGGTAGGAACGTGAGAGCGCTGATCGTCAACGACGACGGGGTGGACAGCCACGGCATCTCGGTGCTCGCCCGGGTGGCGGTGGACGCCGGTCTCGACGTGGTGGTGGCCGCCCCCCATGCCGAGCGCAGCGGCGCCAGCGCGTCGCTCAGCGCACTCGAGGAGGACGGCCGGCTCGTCGTCGCGCCGCGGGCGTTCCCGGACCTGCCGGACACGACGGTGCTCGCCGTCGAGGCGTCGCCGGCCTTGATCGCCTTCGTCTCGATGTACGGGGCGTTCGGCCCCAAACCCGACATCGTCCTGTCGGGAATCAACCACGGCCCCAACACCGGCCACGCGATCCTGCACTCCGGCACGGTCGGCGCGGCGCTCACCGGAGCCAACCACGGCAGCCTGGCCCTGGCGGTCTCGCTGTCCGGTTCGGTCCACGAGCACTGGGAGGGTGCCGAGGTCGTCGCCCGGCACGCCCTGCAGTGGGTGCTGACGCAGGGCACGCCCGGCACGGTGCTCAACGTCAACGTGCCCGACATCCCGCTGAGCGAACTGCGCGGCCTGCGCACGGCACCGCTCGCGGCGTTCGGCGCCGTGCAGGCCGACATCGGCGAAACCGACCAGGACCCGGACGACGGGGAGCGCCAGTACGTCACCGTGACCTTCAGCGACATCCGGGCCGACGAGGCCGAGGACACCGACGCGGGCCTGCTCGCCCAGGGCTGGGCGACCGCGACGGCGTTGCGCTCCCCATTCGAGGCCGCCGACGTCGACACCGCGGATCTGCCGCGTACCGCGGCCGACCTGGTGTGACGCCGGCGGCACCGGTCAGGGCTCGAGCTGGATCTTGATCGCGCCCTCCTGCTTGCGCTGGAAGATCTCGTACGCGTGCGGGGCGTCCGACAGCGGCAACCGGTGCGTGGCGAAGGTGTCCACTCCGAGCGGATCGTCGTCGGTGAGCAGCGGCATGATCTGCGGCACCCAGTGGTTGACGTTCGCCTGACCCATCCGCAGCCGGATCTGCTTGTCGAACAGGGTCATCATCGGCATCGGGTCGGTCATGCCGCCGTACACGCCGCTGAGCGAGAGGGTGCCGCCCCGGCGCACCACGTCGATCGCGGTGTAGAGGGCGTGCAGCCGGTCGATACCGACGTGGGTCATCAGCGGCGCGGACAACGCGGACGGCAGCAGCCCCGTCGCGGTCTGCAGGGCGGTGGCGACGGGTGACCCGTGCGCTTCCATGCCGACCGCGTCGATCACCGAGTCGGTGCCGCGGCCGCCGGTGCGGTCGCGGATCATCTCGCCCAGCGAGTTCCCGGCCTCCTTCAGGTCGATGGTCTCGATGCCGCGGGTGGCGGCGCGCGCGAGCCGCTCGGGCACCATGTCGACACCGATCACCCGGTGGCCGCGGTGCACGGCGATCCGTCCGGCCATCTCGCCGATGGGCCCGAGGCCGAGCACCGTCACCGAACCCCCGTCGGGCACATGCGCGTACTCCACGGCCTGCCAGGCGGTGGGCAGCACGTCGGACAGGTAGACGAACCGCGAGTCCGGCGGCCCCTCCGGAACCGAAATGTGGGTCGAATCCGCATGCGGCACACGCAGATACTGCGCCTGGCCACCGGGCACGCTCCCGTACAGCTTCGAATACCCGAACAGCGCCGCGCCGGTGCCCTGCTCGGTGACCTGGGTGGTCTCGCACTGGGAGAACAGGCCGTCCCCGCACATGAAACAACTGCCGCACGAGATCTGGAACGGAATGACCACGCGGTCGCCGGGTTTGATCGAGGTGACCTCGGAACCGACCTCCTCCACGATCCCCATGGGCTCGTGGCCGAGGATCTCCCCCGGCGACATGAACGGTCCGAGCACTTCGTACAGGTGCAGATCCGAACCGCAGATGTTGGTGGTGGTGACGCGGATGATCGCATCGGTGGGCTGCTCGATCCTCGGGTCGGGGACCGTATCGACACTCACCTTCCGCTTGCCCTGCCATGTCACTGCTTTCATCGCCGATCCTCCCGCCCGGTGGTCCGGGCACCTCTCGTCGTGGACTGCGCGGCGCACTGCCGGACCGGCACCATGACGCACTGCCGGACCGGCACCATGACGCACTGCCGGCTCTGCACGGCCTACCCCGCACGACGGGGCGCAAACCTCGACCGGCCCGGCGCAGGACCGGTGACCAGCGCGGGTTTCCCGGGCGCGGCACGGGGCATCCCTCACAGGTGACCTCACTGTGGCTCTCCCGCCCCGACACCGCCCGCACCGACGACACGCCGTGGCCCGAGGGCCCGGCCCGCTTCGACACCGTGGTGGTCGGCGCCGGCCTCACCGGCATGGCCACCGCCCTCCTGCTCGCGCGCGCCGGCCACCGCGTGGCCGTCCTCGAGGCCCGCACGGTCGGCGCCGTCACCACCGGCAACACCACCGGCAAGATCAGCCTGCTGCAGGGCAGCACCCTCTCCAGCATCGCCCGAGGCCATTCCCGCGACGTCCTGCGAAACTACGTGGCCGGCAACCTCGAGGCGCAACGGTGGGTGGTGCAGCTGTGCCGGGAGCGGGGCCTGCCGATCGAATCCGCGGCCGCCTTCACCTACAGCGCCGGCGAGGAGGGCGTGGCCACGGTGCGCGCCGAGCACGAGGCCTGCCGCGCGGCCGGTCTCGACGCCCGCATGACGACGGAGACGGAACTGCCGTACCCCGTGGCCGCGGCGGTGACGCTGCCGGATCAGGCGCAGATCGATCCGATGCCGTTGCTGCACGAACTGGCCCGCGAACTGCGGGAGCGCGACGGCGCCCTGTTCACCGGCTGCCGGGTCCGGAAGGTCCGCTCGGACCGGAACGGATGCGTCGCGGTCACCGATCACGGCGAGGTGCGGGCCGGGCACATCGTGCTGGCGACGGGGACGCCGATCCTCGACCGCGGCGGGTTCTTCGCCCGGCTCGAGCCCCAGCGGTCGTACGCGGCCGCGTTCGAGGTACCGGGCGACATTCCGAGCGGGATGTATCTGTCGGTGGATTCGCCGACGCGCTCGCTGCGCACGGCCTACGGGGGGCGGTACTTCCTCGTCGGCGGCAACGGCCACACCGTCGGGCGGGCACACGACCATCGGGGCGCCGCGGACGATCTCGTGGCGTGGACGGGCCGTCACTTCCCGGGTGCGAAGACCGTGGCGCGCTGGTCGGCGCAGGACTATGCGACGCTCGATCACCTGCCGTACGTGGGCCCGCTGCTTCCCGGCAACGATCGGCTGCTCGTGGGCACCGGCTACGGCAAGTGGGGCATGACGAACGCGGTGGCGGCGGCGCGGTTGCTGTCGGCCCGCATTCTCGGCGAGACGGCTCCGGAATGGGAGTCGGCGTTCCAGGCCTGGAGTCCCACACAGCTTTTCGATCTTCCGGCAGCAACCCGGCTCAATGCCGCGGTCGCGGTGGAGATGACGCGCGGATGGGTGCGGCCCGAGTTGTCCGGCGACGGCGCGTCCCCGCCGGAGGGCCGCGGCACGGTACGCCGGGAGAAGCTCCGCCCGGTCGGGGTGTGCACCGTCGACGGCACCACGCACCGGGTGTCCGCAGTGTGTCCCCACCTCGGTGGCGTGCTGCGATGGAACGACGCGGAAGCCTCCTGGGACTGCCCGCTGCACGGCTCCCGCTTCGCCGCGGACGGGCGCCTGCTCGAAGGCCCCGCCACCCGGGATCTGGCACCGGAGTGACGTTTCCCGATTGCCGGCCTCGGGTACGCGATCGAGGAACCTTCCCACGACGAAAGGACGACTTCGCGATGAGCGCTTCAGGGAACGGCCGGCTGGCGGGACGCACGGTCGCCGTCCTCGCCACGAACGGCGTCGAGGAGGTCGAGCTGGTGGAGCCGCGCCGGGCAGTCGAGGAGGCGGGCGGCACGGTGCGCCTGCTGTCGCTCGAACCCGGCGAGATCCAGGCCATGAAGTCCGACGTGCACGCGGCCGGCCGGCACCCGGTCGACCAGGTGGTGTCGGAAGCGTCGGTGTCGGACTTCGACGCGCTGATCCTGCCCGGCGGTACCACGAACCCCGATCATCTGCGCCAGGATCCCGCCGCCGTGGCGTTCGTGCGGGACTTCGTCGAGTCGGGCCGGCCCGTCGGGGTGATCTGTCACGGCCCCTGGACACTGGTCGAGGCCGACGTGGTCCGGGGTCGGACGCTGACGTCCTACCCCAGCGTCCGCACGGACATCCGCAACGCGGCCGGGAACGTGGTCGACGAGGAAGTGGTCGTCGACGGGAACCTGGTGTCGAGCCGCAATCCGAGGGATCTGCCCGCCTTCTGCGCCACCCTCGTCGAAGTGTTCGCGAACGCCGAGCAACACGCCGGCTAGATCACCTCACCTCACGCGATCCCGCAGCGGTAGGGCCCGTCACCGGAGGCATAATCGTTGCATGAGGGAACCGATCGTGGACGCCGGCGACACGCCGGTGGACGACGCCTTCGAACGGGTCTTCGCGAGCGGGAAGCCGCAGCGGGTCGGGAGTTTCCGCTACCTGATCGACGACGACAGGTGGGAATGGTCGGACGAAGTGGCGCGGATGCACGGGTACGCCCCGGGGACCGTACGGCCGACCACCGACCTGCTGCTCAAGCACAAGCATCCCGAGGACAAGGCCCACGTCGCGGCCATGCTGGGCGCCCTGCAGCGCAACGGCGAGCCGTTCAGCAGCCGGCACCGCATCATCGACACGCACGGCACGGTCCGGCCCGTCGTCGTGATCGGCGACCGCCTGCTCGACGAGCGAGGGCGGGTGATCGGCACGGCCGGGTTCTACCTGGACCTGTCCGACGCGTACGACGACGAGGTCCGGCACAGCGTCGACGAGGCGGTCTCGGCGCTCGCGCACCACCGTGCGGTCATCGAACAGGCCAAGGGCATGCTCATGGCGGTCTACGGGATTCCGGCGGACCGCGCCTTCGAGATCCTCGCCTGGCGGTCCCAGGAGTCGAATGTCAAGCTCCGCACGCTCGCCGAGCAACTCGTCCGGGACGTCACCACCGGACTCGACGCACCGGCAACGCTTCGCACCGCCTTCGACCATCTGCTCATGACCGCGCACGAGCGGATCCCGTCGCCGCGGCAGCCCGCGGGTCCGGTCACGGACTCGGCTGGGGAAGCTCGCACTCCACCTTCGGATTGACTCCGGCGTAGTTGAGGGGCCCCGCGATCACCGTCACCGCGACGGTGGCGAAGTCGGCGCAGCTCTGCTCGGCTTCCGTGAAGTACCCCCGCTGCCCGGCGGCGATCGCACCGATCACCAGCCACACCAGCACAACGAACGTCAGGATACGCATCGCTCCTCCTCCGGGGCGAAGACCCGGGAGCCGAACGGCCCCCGGGTCGTGGACGAACGACGGCGCGACCGCCTGCGCGGCCGGTCACCGATTCACTGCTGATGCGGATTCACTGCTGATGCGAGCGCTGGCGCGCCTCGTCGACCTCGGCGTCGGCGCGTGCCTTCTCCGCCTCGGCTTCCTTCTTCGCGGCCTCGCGCTGGCTGTCGGCCTTGTCCTGCTGGGCCCGTCCCTCGCGGGTGAGTTCGTCGCTGCCGACGACGGCGCCGGTCGCCTCCTTGGCCTTTCCCTTGACGTCTTCGACGACGCCCTTGACGCCTTCGCTCGGACCGCTCGTGTTCTCTGCCATGCGACTCTCCCTCAGTCGGCGTTCCTCACTTGCGAACCATGGGTACCCCGCCGGCACCCCGGCAAATCGTGCAGGACTGCGCCACCTACATCAGAATCCCCACGATCACCACGAGAAAGAGGACGACGATCAGCACGATCGCACCGATCGTCAGAATCCCCGTGGGCGGGAATCGGTTCCGCGTCCGCGGCTCGGGGCCGGCAGACCGGAGACGGAGCCCGAGCCGGTGTCGGGCCCGGTGCCACACCCCCGCCGGGCTCGACGTCGCGCAGATCTGGCGCGCTGGTACCTGATCGTCGCCGGCCCGGCGGATCCGGCCGGCGACGACGGTGTGCGCCGTTTGACGTAACCGAGGGTGGGGCACCCGATCCGGAGGACAGATATCGGAGAGGAGGACCGTGATGACCACGTGCGACACCTGTGGCAACGACTACGACAAGACCTTCACCGTCACCCGCGGCGACGTCTCGGGCACGTTCGACAGTTTCGAGTGTGCCGCACAGGCGATGGCCCCGCAGTGCGCCCACTGCGGTTGCCGCATTCTCGGGCACGGGGTCGAGGCCGACGGCACCATGTATTGCTGCGCGCACTGCGCCCGGCAATCGGGTCAGGCAGCGCTCACCGACCGCGCCGACCGGGCGTAGGGAGGTGCTGTGACGCAGGATGTGGAGAAGCGATGGCGGGACCCGCGCGCCGCCCGCGCAGCGGTGCGGTACGCGGCCGTGATCGTCGCCGCCGCCCTGCTGCTGATGGCGGCGGTCGTGATCTGGGCCGCCGCGAGCGGTGACCGATGCGCCGACGAGGAATTCCTCGTGTGCACCGACCCTGCGCGGCTCGTCCTGGCCGTCGGCCCCACGGCGATCCTGCTCCTCGGGGCCGTCGGTGCATTCGTGCAGACCTACCGGGTGTGGCGCTCGGGCGGGACGTGGCCGATCTGGCACGGCACGGGCTGGGGGCTGATGGTTCTGACCCTGGTGTACGGGTCGATCTCGTCCGGCGTCCTCGTCGGGGGCTGAACCGCTCAGACGACGACCGGACGGGATTTCGAGGGCGACCCGCCCGGGGGTTTCGGGGCGACCCGCCCGGGGGTTTCGGGGCGACCCGCCCGGGCTATCCCTGCGTCCCGGGGCGCGGTGCCCCGCGCACCCCGATGGAGGAACGATGATCCGATCCAGCCCGTATCCCAGGGTGCAGCGCACCCGGATCCAGGGTTACGCCTTCGCGATCGGCATCGTGTTCCTCCTCATCGGGGTGCTCGGATTCGTGCCCGGACTGACCAGCGGGTACGGCTCGATGGCCCTCGCGGGGCAGGAGTCGAATGCGCATCTGCTGGGCCTGTTCCGGGTCTCGATCGCCCACAACGTGCTGCACCTCGCCTACGGGGCGGCGGGGATCCTCGCCGCCCGGGGGATCCGCGCGTCGCGGATCTACCTGATCGCGGGCGGCGCCGGGTACCTCGCGTTGTCGGCCTTCGGCATGGTCCTCGGCCACGACAGCCACGCCAACGTGGTGCCGGTCAACGCGGCCGACAACTGGCTGCACCTGGTGCTGGGTGTGCTGCTGCTCGTCCTGGCGGTCGATCCCCGCGGCAACCGCCCGCCGAAGCTGCCGAAGCCGGTGTGACCCGCGCCCCGACGGGGGGTTCGCTTCGGGAGAGCCGGGTCAGGCCGGAACCCGCAGGGCGTGGATCGCACTCTCGAGCGAGGCGTGCGCGTGGACGGGGTCGCCGAGCACCCGCAACAGCCGGTGTACCGGCCGTCCGCCCACGAGGGCCCACCGGGAACTTCGGCGCCGGGCCAAGGTGTCGAGCTCGTCGAACACGGTCAGGCCCGCCGACCCGAAGAACTCCACGTCGGAAAGATCGAGCACCAGGCGCGACGACGGGTGCATCTGGCCGCCGGCGTAGCTGCGCAACGCCGAGGCGTTGCGCATGTCGAGCTCGCCCGCCACGGCGACCCGGACGAGGCCGGAACTGATTCTCTCCGTGGAGAAATCGGCCCCGGCGGACGTATGGAAGGAGACCGGTGAGCGATCCGATCGGGTGACCCACAGCGACGTGACTTTGCGCTGAGAAACGACAGACATGAGCTTCCCATCGTGGAAAGAGGATGGAAGCGTCGACAGAGCGGGGACCGCACCGACACCGGTCACCGCGGATGTGCGGCGCCTCCGAGTCAGGCTGTGTGCTCAACCTCACCCATACCCTACGGCAGCCCCTGCGGCACCGCAAAGGGCGGATCGACCTGACGCGGCGCCGCCCCGGCGGCGCGCGTTTCCGCATGATTGAGAACCCCGCGCCGCGGGTAGTCTCGCCAGGAACACCCGCTCGCCCGGGCCCCCACCTGCCGCAACGGAGAAACGACACACATGGCGAACACGGCATCGATCGACTCGGCCCTCGAACGCACCCACCCCGTAGTGGAGTTGCGGGTACGGGCGGAACCAGGCCAGCTCCCCGTCCTGCGCGCGGTCGCTGCCGCCATCGCTCTGCAGCAGGGCTTCGACCTCGACGCGGTGGCCGACGTCAAGCTCGCGATCGACGAGGCGGGCACCCGGCTGATCACCCGGGCCCCGCAGGGCGCAACGTTGTCGTGCCGGTTCCAGGCCATGCCGCCGGCACTGCGGATCAGCGCGTCCGCTCCGACGGTGGACGGCGGACTGACGGCGGACTCGCGGACCTTCGGCTGGCATGTGCTCAACGCACTCGCCGACTCGGTCGAGGTGAACGTGGACGAATCCGACGAGGGCTCCGTCACCACGATCGACGTGTCCCTGACCGACAGCAGCGCTGTTCTGTGACGGGGACCGGCGCCCAACGGCGCAGCGGCCGAGCCGCCGACGAATACGCCGACGTCATCCCCCTCTTCGAGGAAATGGTGACGTTCGACGAGGACGATCCCGCGCGCGGAGTCTTGCGGGACAGCCTGGTCGAACGATGCCTGCCCCTCGCGGAACACATCGCCCGCCGGTTCGACGGCCGCGGCGAGGCATTCGACGACCTCCTGCAGGTCGCCCGCCTCGGCCTGGTCAACGCCGTGGACCGTTTCGACCCCGAGCGGGGCTCGGACTTCGTGTCCTTCGCGGTTCCGACCATCATGGGCGAGGTGCGCCGGCACTTCCGCGACGCCGGTTGGGCGGTGCGGGTGCCGCGCCGGATGAAGGAGATGCATCTGGCGCTGAGCAAGGCGACCGGGGAACTGTCACAGCGCCTGGGCCGCGCCCCCACGGCTGCCGAACTCGCCGCCGAGCTGGGCCTCGATCCGGAGGAGGTGGCGGAGGGCCTCGTCGCCGGCAACGCGTACCAGGCGGTCTCTGTCGACCGTCCGGCCCCGGCCGGGGACGACGGCGTCACCCTGGCGGACACTCTCGGCGACTACGACGCCGCGCTCGCGCACGTGGAGAACCACGAGGCACTGCGCCCGTTGCTGGCTGCGCTGCCGGAACGTGAGCGCACGGTCGTGCTGCTGCGGTTCTTCGGGAACATGACCCAGACCCAGATCGCCGAACGTGTCGGCGTGTCCCAGATGCACGTGTCCCGGCTGCTGACGAAAACCCTCGCCCAGCTGCGCGAACAACTGGGCGAGGGTTTCTAGGACCCGCAGGCCCCGGGCGTCGTCATTCCTTCCCGGGCCAGGTGCCGGTGACGCGGCGGAAGCCCACCGCGCTCGCGCGGTTCGCCGCCGCGCTCACCGCACCGAAGATCGCTCCCTGCACGGCGGCGGAGACCAGCACCTCCCGCCACCCGAAGCGGCTGTCCATGGCCTCCGGCGGATCGTCCTGGCCGGCGCCGAGCGCCCACACCTTCCGGAACACCATGCCGGCGGCAACGCCCGCCAGGGAACTCACCACGAGGCTCACGGGCCGGTACAACGCCTTCTTCACATTTCCTCCACGTCTCGAGATACGTGGCGGGAGTACCCGGCCGCCGCGGTCTCACACCTGCCCGCCCGGCTCAGATGGTGGCGGCGTCGATCACGAACCGATAGCGCACGTCGCTCGCGACGACGCGGTCGTACGCCTCGTTGATCCGGTCGGCCGAGACGACCTCGATCTCCGCGCCGATGCCGTGCTCGGCGCAGAAGTCGAGCATCTCCTGCGTCTGCGGGATGCCGCCGACCATGGAACCGGCGAGGCTGCGCCGGTTCTGCGCGAGCGAGAACGCCCGGACCGTGAGAGGGTGTTCGGGCAGGCCCAGCTCGACGAGGGTGCCGTTGCGGGCGAGCAGCGACAGGTAGGCATCCAGGTCGAGGTTCACCGAAACGGTGTTGACGATCAGGTCGAACGTGCCCCGCAGATCCTTGAAGGTCTGCGGATCGGTCGTTACGCGGTAGTCGACGGCACCGAAGCGCAGCCCGTCCTCCCGCTTGGCCGGCGAGTGCCCCAGCACGGTCACCTCGGCACCCATCGCCGCGGCGATCTTCACGCCGACGTGGCCGAGCCCGCCCATCCCGATCACGGCGACCTTCCTGCCCGGTCCGGCGCCCCAGTGCCGGAGCGGGGAGAACAGGGTGATGCCCGCGCAGAGCAGCGGCGCCGCGGCGTCGAGCGCAAGACCGTCGGGGATCTTCAGGACGAAGTGCTCGGTGACGACGATGTGGGTGGAGTAGCCGCCCTGGGTCACCTCGCCGTCGCGGCCGACGGCGTTGTAGGTGCCGGTGACCCGGCTGGTGCAGTACTGCTCGTCGCCGCTGGTGCAGGCCTCACACGCGAGGCACGAGTCGACGAAGCAGCCGACGCCGACGCGATCGCCGACGGCATGCCTGGTCACCTCGGCGCCGACGGCGCTCACCACCCCGACGATCTCGTGCCCGGGAACGACGGGGTAGCGGGTGCCGCCCCACTCGTTGCGGGCGGTGTGGATGTCGGAATGGCAGATCCCGGCGTACCTGATCTCGATGAGCACGTCGAGCGGACCGAGCTCACGCCGCTCGATGGTGGTCTTGACGAGGGGAATGTCCGCCGCGGTGGCGGCGTACGCGGCAACGGTAGTCATGCAGACATGCCTACCGGCCGGCGACACGACGCGCACCCGCGGGGGCTGTCCGCGGGTGCGCGTCGACGGGCGCGGCCTGCCGGTCTACTGCCCGGCCGCGCGTCGCCGCAGACGACGTGCGGCGGCGACGAGGTTGCGCAGCGACGGCTCGAGCTGCCAGTAGTGCCGGGTCTTGAGCCCGCCGTCCGGATTCGCCCACAAGCGGTCGAGTTCGACGGATTCCGCTGCGGTGCTGAGCAGTTCGTCGAGTTCGTCGATGTCGGGGATGCGCGCCGATCGGCTCTCGTAGACGCCGGGGCCGACACCGTGCGTGAGGGCCTTGTCCTTGATGGCCTCGAGCACCCAGCGGATCGAGCGGGTCGCGACGATCGCCGTGACGTCCGCGTCGAGCCGTTCGATCGCGTCGACCACCGACGCCTGACCGGAGTAGGTCAGGTGCGTGTGGATCTGCGTCTCGGGCTTGGCGCCCCCGGTCGCGAGCCGGAACGCGTCGACCGCCCAGTCCAGGTACTCGGCCCGGCCGTCCTGCCGCAACGGCAGCAGTTCCCGGATGGCGGGCTCGTCGACCTGGATGATGGCGATGCCCGCCCGCTCGAGGTCGGCGATCTCGTCGCGGATGGCGAGCGCCAACTGGTCGGCCGTCTCGTGCAGGGGCTGGTCCTGACGCACATACGACCGCGCCAGCATCGTGACCGGGCCCGTGAGCATGCCCTTGACCGGCTTGTCGGTCAGCGACTGCGCGAACGCGATCCACTCCACCGTCATCGGCTTCGGCCGCACGATGTCGCCGTAGAGGATCGGCGGGCGCGTGCACCGCGACCCGTACGCCTGCACCCAGCCGAAGTGCGTCGTGGCGAAGCCCTCGAGCAGCTCGGCGAAGTACTGGATCATGTCGTTGCGCTCGTGCTCACCGTGGACGAGCACGTCGAGGCCGATGTCCTCCTGCAGCCGGACGGTGGACTCGATCTCCTCCTGGATGCGCTTGACGTAGTCGTCCCACGACATGCGGCCCTCGCCCAGCTCGTAGCGGGCCTTGCGGATCTCGTCCGTCTGCGGGAACGACCCCAGCGTGGTCGCCGGCACCGGCGGCAGCTTCAGCCGCTCCTGCTGCGCGGCGCGCCGCTCCTCGTACGGGACGCGGCGCCGGTGCTCGGGCCGCAGGGCGTTGACGCGGGCGCGGATCGCGTGCTTCTGCTTGAAGTGCACCGACGTCGGCGGCTTGCGCCACCGCTCCTCCGCGCCGGTGGTCAGCGCCTTGGCGAGCGAGACCACCTCGCCCACCTTCTGCTTGGCGAAGGCCAGCCGGTCCGCCACGTCGCCGGGGATGTCGTACTCGGCGAGCACGTCGTAGGGCACGTGCAGCAGCGAGCACGACGTGGAGACCACCAGGTCGGGCGTCACGGCCGCGAGGCTGCTCAGGTACTCGAGCGTGCGGTGCCGGTCGGCCTTCCACACGTTGCGGCCGTCGACGACCCCCGCGTAGATGCGCTTGCGCTTGAGGCCCGGCACCGCGGCCAGCTCCTCCGCGCTCATCCGGCCGTTGACCAGGTCGAGACCGATGGCCTCGACCTTGGTGGCGGCCAGGATGGGCAACGCCTCGCCGAGGTGACCGTAGGGGCCGGTGACGAGGAGGCGCGGACGCAGCGGCGCGTGGGAGAGCGTGTCGTAGGCGCGCGCGAAGGCCGCGAGCTCCTCCGGGGTGCGGTCCTCGGTGAAGGAGGGCTCGTCGAGCTGCACGCACCAGGCGCCGGCGCGCGCGAGCTCCGCGAACAGCTTCTCGTACTCGGGCAGCAGCCGGTCGAGCAGCTCGAGGGTGGAGAACCCGTCCTGCTCCGACGTCTGCGAGACCTTGGACAGCAGCAGCAGCGACACCGGACCGAGTACGACCGGGCGCAGGTCGATACCGCGGGCCTTGGCGCGCTCGAACTCGTCGAGCACCGCCGCCGAGTTCAGCGCGAAGGTGGTGTTCTCGTCGAGCTCGGGCTGCCGGTAGTGGTAGTTGCTGCCGAACCAGCGGACCAGCTCGAGCGGCGGGAAGTCCTCGCGGCCCCGGCACAGCGTGAAGTAGAAGTCGAGCGGGTCGAGCTCGCCGACGAGCGGGCGGAACCGCTCGGGGATCGCACCGAACAGCAGCGCGTTGTCGAGCACGTGATCGTAGTAGGAGAACGTGTTACCGGGCACCTGGGTGAGCCCGGTGGCGGCGAGCTCGCTCCAGGTGGACTCCTGGATCTCGCGGGCCACCGCGACGAGCTCGTCGCGGGTCCCGGTGCCGTGCCAGTAGGCCTCGAGGGCACGCTTGAGTTCACGACGGGGTCCGATGCGCGGATACCCGAGGATGCTCGAGCCGTATCCGTCTGCAGTGCTGGCCATTCGGGGTCGACCTTTCCCTCGATGCACCTCGCGCCCGTGTCCCGACAGTCAGCGCGACGGCTGTGCTGTCGGCACACGGGCGCCGAGGTGCGGTGTGGTGCTACCTACCTAGCTGACTTTCTTGGCGGCACGACCGTTGTCGGCATATTCGTAGAAGCCGGCGCCCGACTTCTTGCCGACGAGGCCGGCCTCGACCATACGCAGCAGGAGCGGCGGAGCCGAGTACAGCGGCTCCTTGAACTCCCCGTACATCGAGTCGGCGATCGACTTGACCGTGTCCAGGCCCACCAGATCGGTGAGCGCGAGCGGACCCATCGGGTGGGCACACCCGAGGACCATCGCCTTGTCGATGTCCTCCTTGGTGGCAAAGCCGGACTCGACCATCCGGATAGCCGACAGCAGGTAGGGCACGAGAAGCGCGTTGGCGATGAAGCCGGCCCGGTCGGAGGACCGGACGACCTGCTTGCCGAGCACCTCGGAGGCGAAGGCCTCCGCGCGCTGGGAGACCGCGGGGCCGGTCTTGAGCGTGGTGACCAGCTCGACCAGCGGCAGCACCGGAACCGGATTGAAGAAGTGCATGCCGATGACCCGCTCGGGCCGGGTGGTGGCGATGCCCAGCTTCATGATCGGGATCGACGAGGTGTTGGACGCCAGCACCGCGTTCGGATCCGTGACGATCTTGTCGAGTTCCGCGAAGATCTCGGCCTTGACCTTCTCGTCCTCGACGACCGCCTCCACGACGAGCTGGCGATCGGCGAAGTCGCCGAGGTCGGAGGTGAAGCGCAGCCGCCAGGCGGCCTGCTCACGCTCCCGTTCGGTGATCTTGCCGCTGCTGACACCGCGGTCGAGGGACCGGAGGATGCGGGCACGCCCGGCAGCCGCGAGTTCGCGGGTCTGCTCGTACACAAGTACGTCGACATGAGCGCGTGCGCACACCTCGGCGATACCTGCGCCCATGATCCCGGCGCCGATCACGCCGACGCGCTGAATCTTTTCGCTGGTCACGTCAGCTCCTACTCGTCATGTGGGGGGGTCGTGAAAGGGGTTCTGACAGGGGGTGGATACGGCGGCGGCGGGACCTGGTCGTCCGAGATCCCGCCGCGCACCTACATCCGGTTGCCGGTTCCTAGTGGAACTGGCCCTCCTCGGTGGAGCCCTTGAGGGCTGCCGTGGAGGTGTTCGGGTCGACGGTGGTGGCGATGGCGTCGAAGTAGCCGGCGCCGACCTCACGCTGGTGCTTGACGGCGGTGAAGCCACGCTCCGCGGCAGCCTTGAACTCGCGCTCCTGCAGGTCGACGAATGCGGTCATCCCCTGGCGGGCGTAGCCGTGGGCCAGGTCGAACATGCCGTAGTTGAGCGAGTGGAAGCCGGCGAGGGTGATGAACTGGAACTTGAAGCCCATCGCGCCGAGCTCCTTCTGGAACTTCGCGATGGTCGCGTCGTCCAGGTGCGCCTTCCAGTTGAAGGACGGCGAGCAGTTGTAGGCGAGCAGCTGGTCCGGGAACTCGCTGCGGACGGCCTCGGCGAACTTCTTGGCGACCTCGAGGTCCGGCACGCCGGTCTCCATCCAGATCAGATCGGAGTACGGCGCGTAGGCCTTGGCACGCGCGATGCAGGGCTCGATGCCGTTCTTGACGCCGTAGAAGCCCTCGGCGGTACGGGTGCCGTCGAGGAACTCACGGTCACGCTCGTCGACGTCGGAGGTCAGCAGCGTCGCCGCCTCGGCGTCGGTGCGGGCGATGACGACCGTCGGGACGTCGGCGACGTCGGCCGCGAGGCGAGCCGAGGTCAGGGTGCGGATGTGCTGCTGGGTCGGGATGAGCACCTTGCCACCGAGGTGACCGCACTTCTTCTCCGACGCGAGCTGGTCCTCCCAGTGCGAGCCGGCGACACCGGCCGCGATCATGGCCTTCTGCAGCTCGTAGACGTTGAGCGCGCCACCGAAGCCGGCCTCACCGTCGGCGACGATCGGGGCGAGCCAGTTGTCGACCGAGGTGTCGCCCTCGATCTTGGCGATCTCGTCGGCGCGCAGCAGCGCGTTGTTGATGCGGCGGACGACCTGCGGCACCGAGTTCGCCGGGTACAGCGACTGGTCCGGGTAGGTGTGGCCGGACAGGTTCGCGTCACCGGCGACCTGCCAGCCGGACAGGTAGATGGCCTTGAGGCCGGCGCGGACCTGCTGCACGGCCTGGTTGCCGGTGAGGGCGCCCAGCGAGTTGATGTAGTCCTCGTTGTTCACGAGGTCCCACAGAATCTCCGAGCCGCGGCGGGCGAGGGTGGCTTCCTCGACGACGGTGCCCTGCAGCTTGACGACCTGCTCGGCCGTGTAGTTGCGGGTGATCCCCTTCCAGCGCGGGTTGGTGTCCCAATCCTTCTGGATTTCCTCAGCGGTCCTCGGGGTGCCGGTGGTCGACATCTAAGCTCCACTCTCTAGATCGGATCCGCGCCGGACGCTCTGCAGTACGTGCGTACTACTTCACATCCTTCGCGAACCTTTCGGATGTACCACTCGACAATGACACACCCGGAAAGTGCCGTCTACCTGTTGCTAGTGCCAATCTTCGCTAGTTTTTCCCCAGGCTTTGCAAAGGTTGTAAACCTTTGGCGCGTCCAACGAACCCGACCCGGACCCCGATAGCTACCCGCCGGTAGCAATCACCTCGGCATTGTCCCGCGGCGGGCGCGCCGCCCGGCAGCCGACGCCACTGCCCCGCACCCGCGGCCCACCAGCGACGGAGCCGCGGATCACCACGAAGATTGTGACGAGTTTCACACCCGGAGGTCCGGCAAATCGGGAAGTCGCCCCGGTCGAATCGGGGGTCGGCCAGGATCGCTCGACTACCATGTGCGCGTTGACCAGTCGGGGCCGGTCACGCCGCTCGGGCGTGCCCACTCCCCACTCGCACACGAGTCGAGGAGGGCGCCATCCTTTCCGCCACGTCGAAGCCGGTGATCGAGGCCACCCTCCCGGTCGTCGGCGCCCACATCGGCCAGATCTCCGAACTGTTCTACGAAAAGCTCTTCGCGGCCGCGCCGTCGCTGCGGACCGACCTGTTCAACCGCACCAACCAGGAGAACCGGGAGCAGCAGAAGGCGCTCGCGAGCTCGGTCGCCGCCTTCGCGACGCTGCTCGTCACCGAGGACGCCGCCGACATCGACGCGATCATGGCCCGGATCGCCGCCAAGCACGCCTCGCTCGGCGTCCAGGCCCCCCACTACGACGTGGTCCGGCACCAGCTGTTCGCCGCGATCGGCGAGGTGCTCGGCGACGCGGTCACCCCCGACGTCGCCGCGGCCTGGCGCGAGGTCTACACGCTGATGGCCAACTCGCTCATCGAGCAGGAGTCGGCACTCTACGACAAGGCCGGTGTCCGGCCCGGCCAGATCTGGCGCGTCGTCGTGGTCACCGACGTCCAGTTCGACGGCGCGGAGGTCGCGACCCTGACCCTGCGCTCCCTCGACGGCAGCCCGCTTCCGGATTTCCTTCCCGGACAGTACATCTCCGTCGCGACCACCCTGGGAGACGGCACCCGGCAGATCCGCCAGTACACCCTCGTGCGCAGCCACGTCCCGGGGGAGTGGGCCGTCACCGTCAAGCGGGTCCCGGGCGGGATCGTCTCCCAGCTCCTCGTCGGCGGCGTCGGCATCGGCACCGAACTCGTCGTCTCGCATCCGTTCGGCAGCCTCGTCGTCGAGGACGCCGACGCTCCCCTGGTGCTGATCTCCGCCGGCATCGGCGTCACCCCGACGCTCGCGGCGCTGCAGCACCTGGCGGCGCACCGCTCCGAGCGCGAGGTCCTGGTCGTGCACGTCGACCGGTCCAGCTACGACCATGCGCGGCGCGCCGAGACGCAGGCCCTGGTCGACCGTCTGCCGCGGGCCCGCATGCTGACCCGCTACTCCGAGTTCGAAGAGCTCCGCGAGGACGGCCACACCCCGCTCGACGGCGTCGAGCTGCCGAAGGATCCGCAGGTGTACGTGTGCGGCCCCGTCCCGTTCATGCGGTCGATCCGGCAGACGTTGCTCGGAGCGGGAGTCTCGCCCGACGCCGTCCACTACGAGGCCTTCGCGCCGGGGTCCTGGCTGGGACTCGAGTAGAGCGCTAACGTTGCGAACCTGTCGTTGCGAAGCTGTGTAGACGCTCGTACGCTGGGCTGATGCCAAAGACGTTCGTCGGCGCCCGCCTGCGCCAGCTGCGCACCGAGCGGGGACTCAGCCAAGCGGCGCTGGCCAAGACCCTGGAGATCTCGGCCAGCTACCTCAACCAGATCGAGCACGATGTGCGGCCGCTCACCGTACCGGTCCTGCTGCGCATCAGCGAGGTCTTCGGTGTCGACACCACGTTCTTCTCGTCCCAGGACGACACCCGGCTCATCGCCGAGATGCGGGAGGTGGCCCTCGATCAGGAGATGGGCATCGACGCCGACGCCCAGGAGATCGCCGCGATGGTGTCGGCGCACCCCGGGCTGGCGCGGGCCATGGTCAACATGCACCGGCGGTTCCGCAACACCACCGCCCAGCTCGCCGCCGCCACCGAGGACCGCTACAGCGACGGCAGCGGCAGCGGCACCATCACCATGCCGCACGAAGAGGTCCGCGACTACTTCTACCAGCGGCAGAACTACCTGCACGACCTCGACACCGCCGCCGAGGAACTCGCCACCCGGATCCGCTTCCACCGCGGCGACATCTCCGGCGGCATCATCAAGCGCATGGAGACGGTGCACGACGTACAGCTCGTCCGTCGCGTCGACCTCGGCGAGAACGTCCTGCACCGGTTCGACCCCGCCACGCGCGTCCTCGAGATCTCCGCGCGGCTGTCGGGCGGCCAGCAGGTCTTCAAGCTCGCCACCGAGCTCGCCTACCTCGAGTGCGGGGAGCTGATCGAGAAGCTGGTCGCCGAGGGCGCGTTCACCAGCGAGGCCTCCCTCGCCCTGGCCCGCCACGGCCTCGCCAACTACTTCGCCGCGGCGATCATGCTGCCCTACGCGCAGTTCCACGAGATGGCCGAGGACTTCCGATACGACGTCGAGCGGCTCTCCGCCTTCTACGCCGTCAGCTACGAGACCATCGCCCACCGGATGTCGACCCTGCAGCGGCCGAAGCTGCGCGGCGTGCCGTTCTCGTTCGTGCGCGTCGACCGGGCGGGCAACATGTCCAAGCGCCAGTCCGCCACCGGCTTCCACTTCTCCACCAGCGGCGGTACCTGTCCCCTGTGGAACGTGTACGAGACCTTCGCGTACCCGGGCAAGATCATGACCCAGCTCGCGCAGATGCCCGACGGGCGTCGCTACCTGTGGGTCGCCCGCACGGTCGAGCGCCGCGCCGCCCGCTACGGCCAGCCGTCGAAGACGTTCGCGATCGGCCTCGGCTGCGAGCTGCGCCACGCGCACCGCCTCGTCTACGCCGACGGCCTCGACCTCGACGACAGCAACCCCGGTACCCCCATCGGCTCCGGCTGCCGTGTGTGCGAGCGGCTGAACTGCCCCCAGCGCGCGTTCCCGCCCCTCGGGAAGGAGCTCGTCATCAACGAGCACCAGAGCTCGGTGTCCCCCTACCTCATCAAGTGACACCCGCGCGACGGCCGGACAGCCGCGCGCCCGACCCCGCTGATTGCCAGGATGGTCGTGAGACGGCGCGGCAGTGCGTCATCGATTTTCTCCACAACCGGACGATCGCTCCCCAGATCCGGTCCGGAGCGCGGAGTTCACGTCGAAGGGCCCCTCCGTCGGGGCACCGTGTTCGCCATGACCGACCACACCCGATCATGCGGCGCGACGCTGTCCGCTCCGGGCTCACCGAGGACGAGATCCGCCGAGCACTGCGCACCGGCGCCCTCGAGCGTCTCGACGCAGGCGTCCACCTGCCCAGGGAGATCGCAGCCGACCTCGACGACGCCGGCCGGCGCCTGGTGCGCGTACGCGCGGCCGCCGCCAAGCTCGGCCCCGCGGCCGTGATGAGCCACACCTCCGCCGCCGTCGTGCACGGGTTCGCTCTGTGGCGTCCGGACCTCACGCTGGTCCACGTCAGTCGGAATCGACCCTCCGGCGGCCGTCGCACCTCCCAACTACACGGGCACGCAACATCTTTCGCACCAAGCGATGTGGAGATCGTGGACGGGATACGGGTGACCTCGGCGGCGCGGACGATCGTCGACACGGCACGCCGCCTGGATGCCGACCGTGCAGTGGTGCTGAGCGACTCTGCACTGAGGCTGCGGCCTGCGGCCCACGCCGCACTCCCGGCCGCCTTGACAGCAGCCGACACGCGAACCGGAATTGCGGCGGCTCGACGAATGTGCGCATTCCTGGACGGACGAGGCGAGAGCCCGGGCGAGTCGATCAGCCGCCTCCGCATTCGGGCGGCAGGTCTGCCCGGCCCGGTCCTGCAATTCGAGATATGGACAGCCGGTGGCGCATTCGTCGCGCGCACCGACTTCTTCCGGGAGGAGTTCGGCGTCGTCGGCGAGTTCGACGGCATGGGCAAGTGCCGGTCTGCGGACCCCGGCGCAAGCGCCGAGACGGTGCGTCGCGAGAAGCTTCGTGAAGACGCGATCCGGGCACAGGGATACGAAGTGGTGCGCTGGACGTGGTCGGAACTCTTCCACTTCGACGACGTTCGTGCGCGAATCGACGCCGCAGCTCGTCGTCGCTGGCGGTAGGTCGTCCGGAAACCCGCACGGCGGCAGGACAGCCGCGCGATGAAAGGAGCGCGCCGCTGTCCTGCGGAGGCGCGGATACATCCGGACCTCGGCGTGTGCGCGTTCGGAAATCGAGCCGTAACACGGGTCACGAACTCGTCACCGCAGGACATTCCCATGCAACACCGGCCGCCTACTCTTCGGTCCACGGATACAGCGCTGTATACGCAGCCCGGATACACCGGGCCCCGTCCGGCTCCCACCTTCGAAGAAGGGCACCTCCATGCCAGTTGCCACGTCCAAGTTCGCCAAGCGCGCCGTCGCCGCGCCGGCCGCGCTGGCCGCCGTCGGCCTCGTGCTCAGCGCCTGCGGCAGCAAGGCCACCGACAGTACCGACGCTGCCGGGTCCGCCTCGTGCGTCGACACCTCCGGCGACACGATCAAGGTCGGTTCGCTGAACTCGCTGTCCGGCACCATGGCAATCTCCGAGGTCACGGTGCGTGACTCGATCGCACTGGCCGTCGAGGAGATCAATGCGAACGGCGGCGTTCTCGGCAAGCAGATCCGGATCGTGGCCGAGGACGGCGCGTCGGAGCCGACGGTGTTCGCCGAGAAGGCCGAGAAGCTGATCAGCTCCGACTGTGTGGCCGCGGTGTTCGGTGGGTGGACGTCGTCGAGCCGCAAGGCGATGCTGCCGGTGTTCGAGGACAACAACGCGCTGCTGTACTACCCCGTGCAGTACGAGGGCCTCGAGTCGTCGCCGAACATCTTCTACACCGGCGCGACCACCAACCAGCAGATCGTGCCGGCGCTGGACTACCTGAAGGAGAAGGGCGTCAAGTCCCTCTACCTCGTCGGCAGCGACTACGTCTTCCCGCAGACCGCGAACCGCATCATCCGCGCGTACGCCGAGGCCAACGGCATCGAGATCAAGGGTGAGGACTACACCCCGCTCGGGTCCACCGACTTCTCCACGATCGTCAACAAGGTCCGCACCGCCGACGCGGACGCGGTGTTCAACACCCTCAACGGCGACTCGAACGTCGCCTTCTTCCGCGAGTACTCCAACGTCGGCCTCACCGCCGCCGACATGCCGGTGATCTCGGTGTCGATCGCCGAGGAGGAAGTGGTCGGAATCGGCGCGCAGAACATCACCGGCCAGCTCACCGCCTGGAACTACTACCAGACCGTGGACGGCCCCGAGAACACGGCGTTCGTCGACGCGTACAAGGCGAAGTACGGTGCGAACAAACCCACCTCCGACCCGATGGAGGCCGCGTACGCGTCGGTGTACCTGTGGAAGAACACCGTCGAGAAGGCGGACTCGTTCGCCGTCGCCGACGTGCAGGCCGCGGCCGACGGCGTCTCGTTCGACGCACCGGAGGGCACCGTCACGATCGACGGGGACAACCACCACATCACCAAGACGGCTCGCATCGGCGAGATCCGGGGCGACGGACTGATCTACACGGTGTGGGAGTCGAACGGGGCGATCGAGCCGGACCCGTACCTCGAGAGCTACGACTGGGCCGCCGGCCTGTCCGGCAGCTGACCACCGTGACCGGGAAGCCGACGAGAAGGGAGGCGACATGGATGTCGTTGTAGGACAGTTGTTCACGGGCCTGAGCATCGGTTCGATCCTGCTGCTGGCGGCGCTGGGCCTGTCGCTGACGTTCGGGCAGATGGGCGTGATCAACATGGCCCACGGCGAGTTCATCATGGCCGGCTCCTACACCGCGTACGTGGTGCAGCAGGTGGTCTCGGCCGCCGGGGTGTCCCTGCTGGTGTCGCTGCTCGTCGGTTTCCTGGTCGGCGGCGTGATGGGGGTGCTGCTCGAGGTCACCCTCATCCGCCGCATGTACCACCGCCCGCTCGACACCCTGCTGGTGACCTTCGGCGTGGGCCTGCTGCTGCAACAGGCCGCCCGCGACATCTTCGGCGCACCCGCCGTCAACGTGGTTGCGCCGCAGTGGCTCTCCGGTGGCGTGGAGATCCTCGGGGCGGTGGTGCCCAGGACCCGGCTGTTCATCCTCGCGCTGGCCGTGGTGTGTGTGGTGATCCTGATCGCGGCGATGAAGTTCACCCCGATGGGCCGGCGCATCCGGGCCGTCGTGCAGAACCGCGATCTCGCCGAGACCGTGGGCATCTCGTCGCGGCGCACCGACATCACCACCTTCTTCCTCGGCTCCGGCCTGGCCGGCCTGGCCGGAGTGGCGCTGACCCTGATCGGCTCCACGAGTCCCACCATCGGCCAGTCCTACCTGATCGACGCGTTCCTGGTGGTCGTCATCGGCGGCCTCGGACGGATCGAGGGCGCCGTCATCGCGGCCGTCGCGCTCGGCCTGCTCAACTCGTTCATCGAATACTCCACCACCGCATCGATCGCGAAGGTGATCGTCTTCGTGCTCATCGTGATCTTCCTGCAGGTCCGGCCGCAGGGCCTGTTCGCGGTCAAGACAAGGAGCCTGGTCTGATGCCTGCCCCGACACGTCTGCCGGCGCTCACCCGACCCGGACCGGCCCGCACGTGGGCCGGGTTCGCCCTCGCCGCACTCGTTCTGTTCGCCCTCGCCCCCGCCGTGCTGTCGGACTTCCGCCTGAACCTGCTCGCGAAGTTCCTGTGCTTCGCGATCGTCGCCGTCGGCATCGGTCTCGCGTGGGGCCGCGGCGGCATGCTCACCCTCGGCCAGGGCGTCTTCTTCGGCCTCGGCGCCTACCTCATGGCGATGCACCTGAAGATCGCCGACGCCGGGCTGCGCGGCGACACCGTCCCGGACTTCATGCAGATCGCCGGCATCCGCGAATTGCCCGGCTACTGGGCGCCGTTCGCCTCTCCGCTGGTGACGATCGTCGCGATCCTGGTGCTGCCCGCCCTGGTGGCGGTGCTGCTCGGGCTCGGCGTGTTCAAACGCCGCGTCAAGGGCGCCTACTTCGCGATCCTGTCCCAGGCCCTGACCGCCGCCTTCGCGATCCTGCTGATCGGCCAGCAGTCGATCGGAGGATCGAACGGGCTCAACCGCTTCCGCAGCTTCTTCGGCCTGTCCCTCGCCGACCCGGCCAACAAGCGGATGCTGTTCTTCGTCGCCGCGGGCGTCCTGCTATCCGTCGTCGCGCTCACCCGGCAGCTGATGTTCTCCCGCTACGGGGAGCTGCTCGTGGCCGTGCGCGACCAGGAGGAGCGGGTCCGCTTCCTCGGCTACGACCCCGCCAACGTCAAGGTCGTCGCCTACGCCGCGGCGGCCTTCTTCGCCGGCATCGCCGGGGCGCTGTTCGTGCCCATCGTCGGCATCATCTCCCCCGCCGATGTCGGCATCGTCCCCTCCATCGCATTCCTCATCGGCGTCGCCATCGGCGGACGCACGACCCTGCTCGGCCCGGTCCTCGGCGCCATCGGCGTCGCGTGGGCCCAGACCGCCCTGTCGGAGAACTTCCCCTCCGCGTGGACCTACGCCCAGGGCCTGCTGTTCATCGTCGTCATCGGGTTCTTCCCCGCCGGCCTGGCCGGCCTGGCGACGTTGCGCCGGCGACGCACCCGCACCGGCCCGGCGCAGCCGATTCCCGAACCGACCACGACGATGGAGCCGGTGAGATGACCGAACCCCACTACGGCGGCAACGCCGGCATGTCCAGTGAGTACCTCGAGATCCGCGACCTGCGGGTCAGCTTCGACGGCTTCACCGCCGTCGACGGGGTGGACCTGACCCTGCTGCAGGGCGACCTGCGCTTCCTCATCGGCCCCAACGGCGCCGGCAAGACCACCCTCGTCGACGCCGTCACCGGCCTGGTGCCGGCCACCGGGTCGGTCACCAAGTCCGGCATCGAACTGCTCGGCAAGAAGGTGCACAAGATCGCCCGCCTCGGTGTGGGCCGCACCTTCCAGACCGCGTCGGTGTTCGAACAACTCACCGTGCTGCAGAACCTCGACATCGCCGCCGGCTCCGGCCGCTCCCCGTGGTCGCTGCTGCGCCGCCGCACGACGGTGCTGCCGCAGATCGAGGAAGCCCTCGAGACGATCGGCCTGACCGACCTGCGCGACGTGCCCGCCGGCATCCTCGCGCACGGGCAGAAGCAGTGGCTCGAGATCGGCATGCTGCTCGTGCAGAACTCCGACGTGCTGCTGCTCGACGAGCCGGTCGCCGGGATGAGCCACGACGAACGCGATGAGACCGGCCAGCTGCTGCGCCGGATCGGGGCGCAGCGCACCGTCGTCGTCGTCGAACACGACATGGACTTCATGCGCGCCTTCGCCACCTCCGTCACCGTCCTGGCCCGGGGCCGGGTCATCGCCGACGGCACCGTCGAAGAGGTGCAGAACAACCCCCAGGTCCAGGAGGTCTACCTGGGCACCGCGACCGCCGCGCAGGAGGCCTGACATGCTCGAGCTCGTCGACGTGCGCACCGGCTACGGCCGCACCGAGATCATCCACGGGGCCACACTCACCGTCCCCGCCGACGGGGTCGTCGCCGTCATGGGCCACAACGGGGCCGGCAAGACCACCCTGCTGCGCGCCGCGGTCGGCCTGCTGCCCACCACCTTCGGCCGGATCGTGTTCGACGGCGAGGACGTCACCGCGCTGCGGCCGTCCGCGCGCGTCGCCCGCGGCCTGGCCTACGTCCCCCAGGGACAACAATCCTTCGGCCAGCTCACCTGCGCCGAGAACCTGCAGGTCGTCGCCGACGGGCGCAGACGCGGCAAGCAGCTCGTCGCCGAGATGCTCGACCTGTTCCCCGCCCTCGTGCCGCTGCTGGACCGACGCGCCGGCCTGCTCTCCGGCGGCCAGCGCCAGCAGCTGGCGATCGCCCGCGCCCTGATCACCGAGCCCCGCATGCTCATCCTCGACGAACCCACCGAGGGCATCCAACCGTCGGTCGTCGCCGAGATCGAGAACACCGTCGTCGAACTCAGCCGGCGCGGCGACCTCGGGGTGCTGCTCGTCGAGCAGCACATCGGCTTCGCCCTGCACGCCGCCCAGCGGTACTACGTCCTCGAATCCGGTCGCATCACCGCCACCGGCGACGGCGGCACGGATGCCGCCGGCACCGTCCGCGCGGCCATGGCGATCTGATGAGCACCGGTGGCACGCGGCGCGACCGGGTCTACCGGGCGCTGCGTTCGGACCTGATGACGGGCGTCCTGCCGCCGGACGCACGGCTCGGCGAGGAACGCCTCGCCGAGCAGTACGGGGTCTCCCGCACGCCGGTGCGGGAGGCGCTGGCGCGGCTGGTGTCCGACGGGCTGGTCGAGCGGCGCGAGCAGGGCCTGTTCCCCTACCGGCCGCGCTTCGACGACCTCGCCGATCTGTACGAGCTGCGGACCACGTTGGAGCTGCGCGGGATCCGTCGCGCGCTGGCCGATCCGTCGATCCGGCACGATCCCCACGTGCTCGGCGCCGAGCTCGACCGGTGGTATGCGCTGCGCCGTGACCTGCCCGAGCCGGATGCGGGCTTCGTCGGCCTCGACGAACAGTTCCACCTGGCGTTGCTGGCCTCCGCCGGCAACCCGGCCCTGTGCGACGCGCTGGCCACCGTGAACGCGAAGGTGCGGCCCGTGCGCATGTTCGACTACCTGACGCACGACCGGATCACGGCGACCGTCGACGAGCACATCTGCGTGGCGGAGTCGGTGCTCGCGGGCCGTCTCGAGGACGCCCACGCCCAGCTCCTCGCCCACATCGACACGTCCCGGGCGGTGGTGGTGCAGCGCGCCGAGCAGGCCCGGACGATGGCCCGATTGGCGCGCGCCGTGCGAGACTGACCGGCATGTCACCTCGCATCCGGCCCGGACGGTTCAGGGAGCTCGGCCCTCTCAACTGGGCGGCCTGGCGCGTGCTCTCGACGGTGGCCGGCACGAAGGACGCGCACCTGTTCAGCACCCTGGGCCGCACCGGTGGCCTGTTCCGCGGCTGGCTGTACTACTCCGGGAAGCTCATGCCGTTCGGGCGGTTGCCCCGGTTCGAATCCGAACTGGTCATCCTCCGCGTGGCGCACCTGCGCGAGTGCGGCTACGAGCTGGACCACCACACCCGGCTCGGCCGCCGCGCCGGGATCACGCCGGAGATCCTGCAGCGCATCCTCGACGGGCCCGGGGCCCCCGGCTGGAGCCCGCGGCACCGGGCGATGCTCGCGGCCGTCGACGAGCTGGTCACCACCAGGGACCTCGCCGACGGGACGTGGAAGGCGCTGGCCGCTCACCTCGACGACCGGCGAATGGTCGAATTCTGCCTGCTGGTAGCGCAATACGACGGACTTGCCACCACCATCGGCGTGCTGCGCATCGAGCGGGACTTCTGAGAGTTCTTCCTAACCGCCGCTTTACCGCGGGCAATCTCGGCGAAACACGACGTCCATAGCGTATACAGCTATGTCGACACGTACGGATACAGCCACGGCGCAACCGCTCCGGACGCGGGTGTACCGGGAACTGCGCACCGAGCTGATGAACGGCTCGATCCCGGTCGGTGAGCGGCTGACCGAGCCGAAACTGTCCGCGCGCTTCGGCATCTCCCGCACCCCGGTCCGGGAAGCCCTCGCGATGCTGTGCGCGGACGGCCTGCTGCGCCGCGAGGAGTACGGATTCTCGCCGGTGCCGCCGAGCATCCCCCGCATCCGCGACCTCTACGAGCTGCGGATCACCCTGGAACTGCAGGGCATTGCGCGGGCGATCGACAATCCCGATGTGCGGCACGACCGCGCCGCCCTCACCGCCGAACGCGAACGGTGGTTGCGCCTGTCCGCCGACCCGCCGCAGCAGGAACCGGGCTTCGTGGTGCTCGACGAGGAGTTCCACGTCGCACTGCTCGCCGCATCGGGCAACGCGGAACTGGCGGGCTCGCTCGAGTCGGTCAACTCCCGGATCCGGCACGTGCGGATGTACGACTTCATGGTCAACAGCCGGATCGAGACGTCGATCGCCGAGCACCTCGCCATCGTCGACGCCGTGCTCGGCGACGAGCTCGAGCGTGCCCACCGGTTGCTGCACCGGCACATCGGTGAATCCCTCGCGGTGGTGCTCGACCGGGTGACCCGCGCCGTCACCGCGATGTCGTTCGCGCGCTGACATCCGGTTCCGCCCCCATACCTTCCTCTTCCCCGTCACCGAAGGAGCCTGTCGTGACGTTCGCTTTCGACACCCTGCTCGTCGCCAACCGTGGCGAGATCGCCTGCCGGATCATGCGTTCTGCGCACACACTGGGGCTGAAGACCGTCGCCGTGTACTCGGATGCGGACGCGTCCGCCGCCCACGTCGAAATGGCGGACATGGCCGTGCGCCTCGGTCCCGCCCCGGCCGCGGAGTCGTACCTGCGGGCGGATCTGGTGATCGAGGCCGCCCTCGCGACCGGTGCCGGCGCGGTCCACCCCGGGTACGGGTTCCTCTCGGAGAACGCGGAATTCGCGGCCGCCTGCGAGGCGGCCGGCATCGCGTTCATCGGGCCCACGCCCGAGCAGCTGCGGGTCTTCGGCGACAAGCACACCGCTCGCGAGGCGGCGCGCGCCGTCGGCGTCCCGCTCGTCGAGGGCAGCGGCCTGCTCGCGTCCGTCGACGCCGCCGTCGCCGCGGCCGAAACCGTCGGATACCCCGTGATGCTCAAGGCCGTCGGCGGCGGGGGCGGCATCGGCATGCAGGCCTGTCACACCCCCGACGAGCTGCGGGACGCGTACGAGCGGGTGCAGCGCCTCGCGTCCGCGAACTTCTCCTCGTCGGGCGTGTTCCTCGAACGGTTCGTCGCCCACGCCCGCCACATCGAGGTGCAGGTGTTCGGCGACGGCTGCGGCCGCACGATCAGCCTCGGCACGCGCGACTGCTCGCTGCAGCGTCGCAACCAGAAGGTCGTCGAGGAGGCGCCCGCCCCGAACCTGCCCGACGCGGTCGTCGAGGAACTGCTCGCGGCGTCGCGCCGGCTCGCCTCGTCGGTGAGCTACCGCTCCGCCGGGACCGTCGAATTCGTCTACGACGTCGAACGCGGCGAGGCGTCGTTCCTCGAGATGAACACCCGCCTGCAGGTCGAGCACCCGGTCACCGAGGAGGTCACCGGTGTGGACCTGGTCGAGTGGATGCTGCGGCTGGGCCGGGGCGAGACCGAGATGCTCGACGCGCTGCCCGACGGCGGACCGCGGATCACCGGTCACGCCGTGGAGGCGCGCGTGTACGCGGAGGACCCGGGGCACGACTACCGGCCCAGCGCCGGACTGCTCACCGCCGTGGAGTTCCCGGCCCACACCCGCGTCGAGACGTGGGTGGACACCGGCACGGAGGTGAGCTCGTTCTACGATCCGATGCTCGCCAAGATCATCGTGCGCGGCGAGTCCCGGCGCACCGCGTTCGCGGCGCTCGCCGAGGCGCTCGACGACACCCACCTGTACGGCGTGCAGACGAACCTGCCGCAGCTGCGGCGCATCTGCACCGCCGAGCCGGTGCTCGAGGCCGCACACACCACCGCGACGCTGCGGGACGTGCGGGCGACGGGCCACCGCATCGACGTGCTGCGCGCGGGCACCATGACCACGGTGCAGGACTTCCCCGGCCGGATCGGCCTGTGGGAGGTCGGCATTCCGCCGTCGGGCCCGATGGACGACCTGTCGATGCGCGCGGCCAACGGCGCCGTCGGCAACCCGGAGGGGGCACCGGCGCTGGAATGCACGCTGCAGGGCCCGCGCCTGAAGTTCTCCGACCCGACGCTCGTGTGCGTCACCGGCGCCCCGGTCGTCGCCACCGTTGACGGGGTGCCCGTGCCGATGTGGGAGCCCGTGGAGGTGCCGGCCGGCGGCGTGCTCGACGTCGGCGCCCCGGCCGAGCAGGGCCTGCGCACCTACGTCGCGGTGCGGGGCGGGCTCGACGCCCCGCTCTACCACGGCAGCGCCGCGACGTTCACCCTCGGCGGCTTCGGCGGCGTCACCGGTAGAGCCGTGGCCACGGGTGATGTGCTCGGCGTGGCGGAGTCGCCCGCCCCTGCCGGCCCGGCACCCGTACCCGTGGACCGTCGCCCGGAGTTCACCCACACGTGGCATCTCGCCGTCACCGAGGGTCCGCAGCCCGCCCCGGCCTACTTCACCGAGGACGACCTGGCCCAGTTCTACGACACCACGTGGACGGTGCAGTCCCACGCGAACCGCACCGGCATCCGCCTGGACGGCCCCAAGCCCACCTGGTCGCGGACGGACGGCGGCGAGGCCGGGCTGCACCCGTCGAACCTGCACGACAACCCCTACTCGGTGGGCGCACTCAACGTCTCCGGCGACACCCCGATCCTGCTCGGTCCGGACGGCCCGAGCCTGGGCGGGTTCGCGTGCCCGCTCACGGTCGTCTCCGGTCACCGCTGGAAGATGGGGCAGATCCGGCCCGGGGATTCGGTGCGGTTCGTTCCCGTGACCGACGAGGCGGCGGTCGAGCTGCGCGGCGCGGCGGCCCGCGCCCGCGACGTCCCGCCCGTGGCGCGGCCCGCCGCGCTCGACGGCGGCCGGCTGGCCGGTACCCCGGCGTTCCTGGACCGTCCCGAGGTGGTGTACCTGCGCGGCGGCGACGACAACATCCTCGTCGAGTACGGCGACATGGTGCTCGACCTGGGGTTGCGGATGCGGGTGCACGCCCTGTCCGAGGCGCTCGCGGCCGTGCGCCTGCCGGGGATCCTCGACGTCACGCCGGGGGTGCGGTCGCTGCACGTGCACTTCGACCCGGAGGTGCTGCCCCAGCACCGGCTGCTCGGGACCCTGCAGGACCTCGAGACGGAACTGCCGGCCACCCACGATCTGGTGGTGCCCAGCCGCACCGTCCGGCTGCCGCTCTCGTTCGACGACCCGTCGATCTCCGAGGCGATCTCCCGCTACCACAGCGGTGTGCGCGACTCGGCGCCGTGGCTGCCGTCGAACACCGAGTTCATCCGGCGCATCAACGGACTCGACTCGGTCGAGCAGGTCCGCGACACGGTGTTCGACGCCGAGTACCTCGTCCTCGGCCTCGGCGACGTGTATCTCGGTGCGCCCCTGGCTGTTCCGCTCGATCCCCGGCACCGGCTCGTGACGACGAAGTACAACCCGGCGCGTACGTGGACCCCGTCGGACGCCGTGGGCATCGGCGGGAAGTACCTGTGCGTCTACGGCATGGAGTCCCCCGGCGGCTACCAGCTGATCGGGCGGACGGTGCCGATCTGGTCGGGGTACCGGCAGGCCGGCCCGTTCGAGGACGGCAAGCCGTGGCTGTTCCGCTTCTTCGACCGGATCGTGTGGGAACCGGTGAGCCCCGAGCAACTGCTCGAGTACCGCGCCGCGTCCCTGGCGGGCCGGTTCGACGCCGAGGTCTCCGAGGGCACGTTCGCCCTCGCCGACCACCTGCGGTTCCTGGCGGAGAACGCCGAGTCCATCGACGCGTTCCACGAGCGTCAGTCCGCGGCGTTCGAAACCGAGAAGCAGGCGTGGCACGCGGCCGGTGAGTTCGACCGCACCGAGCCGGCGCCGATCGAGGTGGTCGAGCCCGTCGACCCGCTCGCCGGGATGCCGGCGGGATCGGTCGTCGTCGAGGCCCCCATGGTCGGCAACGTGTGGCGGGTCGAGGTGGCAGAGGGCGAACGGGTCGCCGCCGACGACACCGCCGTCATCCTCGAGGCCATGAAGCTGGAAATGCCCGTGCCGGCAGCCGTCGAGGGGACCGTCCTGAAGGTCCTCGTCGGGCCGGGCGCGAAAGTCGCCCCCGGCACCCCCCTTCTCGTGATCGGAGCAGCATGAGCATCGTTGTGGAAAATGGACTTTCGGCTGCGCCGTCGTCGAGCAGGGCCCGGGCGGAGGCGACGCTGCGCCGCCTCGGCGAGGTGGACCGGCCCGAGGTGTGGATCGCGCTGCGGCCGGCCGCGGATGTGCTCGCCGACGCCGACGCCGTGGACGCGCGCGTCGCGGCGGGCGAGGACCTGCCGCTCGCGGGTCTGCTCGTGGCGGTGAAGGACAACGTGGACGTCGCCGGACTACCCACCACGGCCGGCTGCCCCGAGTTCGCCTACACCCCCACGGACACCGCGTCGGGCGTCGCGCGCCTCGTCGCTGCCGGTGCGGTGATCCTGGGCAAGACCAACCTCGACCAGTTCGCCACCGGACTCGTCGGCACCCGCAGCCCGTACGGGGCGGTGCGCTGTTCCTGGGATCCCGAACGCGTATCGGGCGGATCGAGTTCGGGCTCGGCGACCGCGGTCGCGCTGGGCATCGCGGACATCGGGATCGGCACGGACACCGCGGGATCCGGCCGGGTCCCGGCCGCGCTGCAGGGACTGGTGGGCATCAAGGCCACGCTCGGCGTGATCCCGGCCCACGGCGTGGTGCCGGCGTGCGTGGACTACGACTGCCTCACCGTGTTCGCCACGTCGCTCGACCTGGCCGTGACGGCGGCGAAGGTGATGGCCGGGCCGGAACCGCGCGACCCGCGCTCCCGGAGGTGGCCGTCGGACGTGCCGTTCGCCGCGCCGTCCACGCCGCGTGTGGCGGTGCCGCGCGCGGAGGACCTCGTCGAGTTGTGCGACGAGTATCGAGAGGCGTTCGCGCGCACCGTCGCCGCAGGGCGTGCGGCGGGACTCGACGTGACCGAGGTCGACGTCTCGCCGCTGCTGGACGCGGCGACACTGCTCTACGACGGTGCCGTCGTCGCGCAGCGGTACGCGGCCGTCGGAGAGTTCCTGGCGACGAACCCCGCCGGGGCGGATCCGACGGTCGCGGCGATCGTCGCGGCCGCGGAGCGCCCCGCGGCGCACGAACTGGTGGCCGATCTCGACACCCTGACCCAGGCCAAGGCGTTCGCGGCGGACCTCCTCGACGGATTCGCCGGGCTGCTGCTGCCCACCACCACCGAGCATCCCACGATCGCGGCGGTACAGTCCGACCCGATCGGGATCAACCGGCGGATGGGCACATTCACGAACTTCTGCAATCTGCTCGACATGGCCGCGGTCGCGGTACCGGGTGCCTCGACCGCCGAGGGCCATCCCTTCGGGGTGATGGTCGTGGTGCCGGCCTTCGCCGACCAGGTCGCCGTGGACCTCGCGGCGCGGTTGACGGGCGTCGCCGCGCCGGGATTCGCCTCCGGCGGGGTCGAGCTGGCGGTGTTCGGGGCGCACCTGCGCGACCAGCCGTTGCACTTCCAGCTCGAGGAGATCGGTGCCCGGTTCGTCGAGGAGGTCCACACGTCCGACGCGTACCGCCTGACGGCGCTGAACACCACTCCCCCGAAGCCCGGTCTCGTCCGCCACGGCGCCGGCCGGGGCGCGCCGATCGCCGGCGAGGTGTTCCGGGTCTCGGAGGCCGGCCTGGGCCGGTTCCTGGCCGCGCTGCCCGCGCCGATGACGCTGACCAGCGTCGAACTCTCGGACGGGCGGTGGGTCGTCGGATTCGGTTGCACGCACGACGCCGCGGCGGACGCCGTCGACATCACCGAGTTCGGCGGCTGGGTGGCCTACCGGACTCGCTGAATTCCCGCGCTGAACCGGAATCCGCTCAGGCTGTGTCGTGGGCGGATTCCGGTTCAGCGCGTGGATCTTCGAGCGACGGCCCGGGCGAACCTCCGGGCGACGACCTCGAACCGATCCAGGTCGGCCCATGTCCACCGCACAACCTCGAAGCCGAGGTCACGCAGAGCGTCCTCGCGGTGCTTCTCGGCGACGAGGTCGCGGCGGTCCGCGTACTTCCCGGCACCGTCGAATTCGCCGACGACGCCCTGCGATTCCCAGAAGAAGTCGACGCGGTATCGGCGCCCGTCCCGAGCCACGACCTCGTGTTGCAGGGCAGGTACCGGCAGGCCGAATCGCGCCATGCGCAGGCGCGACACCGACTCCCCGACACTCTCGCTCCGTCCGTCGAGCAGGTCCACGACGGCGGCGGCCCGGGACACCCCGGTGCGGTGACGGGCCGCGGCGAGAACTGCGGGCAACCGGTCGCGGGCGGACGCATCGGCACGCAGTCCGGAGTCCCCGGCGACGACCGCCTCCTCGAGTGGCAGCGACCGGCCGAGGTCGACGATGGTGCGCGCCACCGAGGTGACGCGGACACCGTCGAGCGTGACGACATCGCCGTCGCACCAGTCGGTTGCATGGACGTGGAGGTACGTGACCCTGCGCCCACTCGCGGACGTCCGCGAGACGTGTACGCGGCGCAGATCCGCGTTCCACACGTCCAGGCCCAGCAGGACGGCGGCGGACACGTGGCTGAGCGCATCCCCCGGGCGGAGACCCGAGCCGACGTGCCGTGCCAGGATCCGGTGCCGGCCGGTGTCGTCGAGCGGGCCGTCTTCCGCCCGCCGCAGATACACGCCCCGTTTCAGCGCGACGAGGTCGCCTGTCCGCAGCGCGGCGCGGAGCCGGTCGTCGGTGACACCCTGCGCCAGCAGATCCCGTCTGGTCAGGGCTGTGGGATCGGTCATGGACCGAGCGTGGCGCATGCGCCGCGCCGAGCCGGCGCAGATCGGGACGCACCGGCACATCTGGGGATGAAGCGGCCGCCTGTGGACAACCTGGATCCGCTCGCGGAGCCGGAATCTGCCCATGCTGTGTCGTGGGCGGATTCCGGTTCGCCGCGTGGATTACCGGCTCAGCGCCGTGGCCACCGGCGTGCTCGGGCGTCCGCTGAGTCGCTGCAGGTCGCCGCTGTCGGTGTCGAGGGCGCCGACGGCGATGCCCGCGTCGGAGTCCGCGAGGACAGCGGCCATCGGAGCGGGCACCCCGGCGCTCTCGAGGACCTTCGTGTACTCGTCCCGGGGCAGGTCCTTGTAGGCGACGGGCGCGCCGACGATCCCGGACAGGACGTCGGCGAGTTCCACGTAGGTGAGGCGCTCGTCGCCGCCGAGTTCGTAGATCCGGCCGGCCTGGTCGTCGGCGAGCAGCACGGCGGCGGCGGCCTCCGCGTAGTCCTTGCGGGCGGCACCGGCGACGCGGCCGGTGCCGGCGGCGCCGAACAGGGCGCCGGTCGCCTTCGCCGTGTCGACAGCGGCGGCATAGTTCTCCCAGTACCAGCCGTTGCGCAGCAGCACGACGTCCAGGCCGGAGGCGGCGAGCAGGTCCTCGGTGGTCTTGTGCTCGGCGGCCAGGGCCAGGGGGCTGCGCTGCGCGTCGAGGACGCTGGTGTAGGCCACGAGGCCGGCCCCTGCGGCCTTCGCGGCCTCGATGACGTTGGTGTGCTGCGCAATCCGCCGGCCGACCTCGCTTCCGGAGATCAGCAGGAGCTTGTCGACGCCGGCCAGAGCGGCGACGAGTGCGTCCCGGTCGCCATAGTCGGCGACGCGCACCTGCACGCCCCGGGCGGCGAGGTCGGCAGCCTTCGCGGCGTCGCGGACGATCGCGACGACGTCGGACGGCTCGGCACCGCGGTCGAGCAGAGCGGTGACGACGTGGTGGCCGAGGTGGCCGGTGGCACCGGTGACGGCGATGGTCATGAGATCTCCTCGAGAACGGAAGTCGGGAACACTGCCATCAAATCACTTACTAATCGTAAGTGCAACCCATCAAGTAAGTACGCCACGAAGTGTTCGCACATGTACGCTGGGGGGCGTGACGACGGATCCCGCACTCGAAGCGAACGTGTTCGCCCGCGCGTGCACGTCCCGGCAGGTCCTGCAGAACGCGACCGGCCGCTGGGGCGTGCTCGCCCTGGCCGCCCTGGGCGAGGGCCCGCACCGGTTCGGTGAACTGCGCCGCCACGTCGACGGGGTGAGCGAGCGCATGCTGTCCCAGACGCTGCAGCAGCTCGAGCGCGACGGCCTCGTCCACCGGCGGGTGGAAACGACCATTCCGCCCAAGGTCGAGTACAGCCTCACGCCGCTCGGCGCGCAGGTCGCCGAGCACCTGCGCGCCCTCATCGGGCTACTCGAGTCGAGCATGCCGGAAGTGCTTGCGGCACAAGCGGAGTACGACCGAACCCATCGGCCGTAGCAACGATCGTCAGCGCGGCGGCGGTTCGACCTCCACACCACCGTGCTCGTGCTCCGGGCCTGCTGCGGGATGGTCCGCGGGCAGTCGGCTGCGGAACCGGGCGGCCTCGCTCGTCGCCGGCTTCCGTGACGACGGATCGTCCGCGCTGCGATACGGACCGGGCTTCGGCCGCGGCTTGCCGCCGGGGAACGCGAGGCGCAGGATCGTCCGGTGCACGGTGCCCCACTGCCTGGACAGGGGCCCGGTGTTGTACGGCAGTCCGTACCGCTCGCAGATGTCCTTCACCTCGGGCGCCACCTCGGAGTACCGGGTGCTCGGCATGTCGGGGTAGAGGTGGTGTTCGACCTGGTAGCCGAGGTTCCCGCTGATCACGTGGAACAGCGGACTGCCCTCGATGTTGGCCGCACCGACCAGCTGGCGGACGTACCATCCGCCGCGGCTCTCGTTCTCGACCTCCTTCCGGCTGAAGGTGTACGTCTGGTCCGGGAAGTGGCCGCAGAAGATGATCGCGTGCGACCACACGTTGCGGATGATGTTGGCGGTGAAGTCCGCCGCCAGGGTGGCGAGGAACGTCTTCTCCACGCCCGGCAGGACCTTGTCGAGCACGTCGGCGACGAGGTCGGCCCGGCGGCCGGCCGCGCGGCCACCCCCGAGGCGGCCGAGTCCGCGCAGGCGGCGCCCGATCCGGGAGGTGGCCGGCTGCGGAATCCGTCCGCCCGACAGCAGCTGCACGGCGGCGAACGCGCCGGCGGAGACCAGAGGCCAGCCCACGTAGTCCTTGACGAATTGCCGCCGCGCCTTGCCTGCGATGCCCTTCAGTTCGCCGAGCACCTGCGCCGGGGTCTTCTCCCCCGCCCACAGCGCATCGAGATCGAGGTCGTGCAGCGCTACGCCCCACTCGAAGAACGCCATGAGCAGCACGTTGTAGAACGGCTGCGCAAGGTAGACCGGATGCCACTTCTGGTGCGGGTCGATCCGCATGATCTCGTACCCGAGATCCTTGTCCTTGCCGCGGATGTTGGTGAAGGTGTGGTGAATGTAGTTGTGCGAGTGTTTCCAGCCCGCCGCGGTCGACGCGGTGTCCCAGTCCCACACCGACGAGTGGATGTCCGGATCGTTCATCCAGTCCCACTGCCCGTGCATGACGTTGTGGCCGATCTCCATGTTCTCGAGGATCTTGGCCATGCCGAGGCATGCGGTGCCCGCGACCCACGCCGGCTTGGACGCCGAGCCGAGCAGCAGGGCACGGCCGGCGACGGCGAGCTGTCGCTGCGTCGCGATCACCGTCTTGATGTAGCGGCGGTCGCGCTCCCCCAGGTCGGCGTAGACCCGGTCGTGGATGGCGTCGAACTCCTTCGCCAATGCCTCGAGCGTTTCCTGGCTCAGATGCGCGAGCGGACTTTCGATCTCCGTCGTCATCTCGCGTTCCTTTCGTTCACAGCTCGATTTCGATGTCGCCTTCGGCGGTGTGGATGCATGTGCGGACCGCGGCGCCGACGGGTTCGGCGACCTCGTCCGTGCGCAGGTCCCGCACCCTGCCCGACCGCAGGGTGCCCACGCAGGTATGGCAGATTCCGATCCGGCATCCGTACGGAAGCTGCAGGCCGGCCTTCTCGCCCGCCACCAGGATCGGCGTGCCGCCGTCGCATTCGACGTCGGCCTCGCTGTCGAGGAAGTGAACCGTGCCGCCCTCACCCGACCCCGCATTCCCGCCGATGATCGGCTGGAAACGCTCCATGTGGAGTTTTTTCGGATCCCCGTGGTCGTTCCAGTGCTCGACGAACGCATCGAGCATCTCGCCGGGTCCGGAGCAGAACGCCTCCCGCTCCCGCCAGTCGGGGCACAGCTCGTCCAGATCGGCCGGCGTCATGCGGCCCTGCTCCGCGGTGAGCCGCAGCACCAGGCGGAACCCGGGACGACGCGCATCGAGGTCACGCAGCACGGACGCGAAGATGACCTCGTCGGCGGTACGGGCCGAGTGCACCAGGACGACGTCGTCGAGGGCGTCGCGGTGGTCCAGGCTGCGCAGCATGCTCATGATCGGCGTGATACCGCTACCGGCACTGACGAACAGCATCTTCCCCGGCAGCGGATCGGGCAGGGTGAACACACCCTCGACCTCGCCGAGCCGCACCACGTCGCCGGGCCGGATCCGGCGCACCAGGTGCGGCGAGACCACGCCGGACTCGACGACCTTCGGGGTGACGCTGATCAGCCCGTCCTCGGGGTCGGGATCGGAGGTCAGCGAATAGGCGCGCCAGTGGTAGACGCCGTCGATGATCACCCCCAGCCGCACGTACTGGCCGGGACGGTGCCCCCGCCACTCGTACGCGGGACGGATCAGCACGGACGCCGCACGGGAACCTTCGGGCACCACCCGCTCGACCCGGCCCCGCAGCTCCCTGGTGGTCCACAGGGGATTGATCATCTCGAGGTAGTCGTCGGGACGAAGGGGGGTGAACAGGTGGCGCACGGCACGCAACATCATCCTGCGAATCGGATGTACCTCGGGTCGCGCGCCGCGTTCCGCCATGGGGGGAAGGTACCCCGCGTCACGGGTATCGAATCAGGTTTCGTCTCCGAAGACGACGACAGCCCGCGGCGACGTTTCGGTCGCCACGGGCTGAGGCCGGTACATCCGAACGGGGATCTGCCCGTGCGGAGGATCTTCGACGCGCTGGGATCAGAAGTTGATCATGTGCCCTGCGAGGCCGTGGATGGCCTCCTGCAGCGCCTCGCTCAGCGTCGGGTGGGTGTGGACGTTGCGGGCCAGTTCGTTGACCGTCAGGTCCCACTTCTGCGCGAGGGTCAGCTCGGGCAGAAGTTCGGAGACGTCGGGGCCGATCAGGTGGCCGCCGAGCAGTTCCCCGTGCTTGTTGTCGGCGATCAGCTTGACGAAGCCGTTGGGGTCGCCGAGGCCGTGGGCCTTGCCGTTCGCGGTGAAGGGGAAGGTCGCGACCTTGACGTCGTAACCCTCGTCGCGCGCCTGCTCCTCGGTCAGGCCGAAGCTGGCGACCTGCGGCTGGCAGAACGTCGCGCGCGGCATCATCCGGTAGTCGTCGAAGGTGAGGGTCTCGGCGCCGCCGATGGTCTCGGCCGCGACCACGCCCATCGCCTCGGCGACGTGCGCCAGCATGAGCTTGGCGGTGACGTCACCGATGGCGTAGATGTGCGGCACGTTCGTGCGCATCACGTCGTCGATGGCGATGGCGCCGCGGTCGGTGAGGGCGACACCGGTGTTCTCGAGGCCGAAGCCCTCCACGCGCGGGGCGAACCCGACCGACTGCATGACCTTGTCGACGACGACGGACTCGACGTTGCCGGACTTGTTGTCCTTGATCGCGACGGTCACCTTGTTGCCGTCGTCGTCGATGGACTGCACCGCGGCACCGGTCATGATCTTCACGCCGAGCTTCTTGTACGCCTTCGCGATCTCCTTGGAGATGTCGGCGTCCTCGTTGGGCAGCGCACGGTCGAGGAACTCGACGATGGTGACGTCCACGCCGTAGTTGGCCAGCACGTAGCCGAACTCCATACCGATGGCGCCGGCACCGACGATGAGAATCGAGCCCGGCAGCTCACGGGTGAGGATCTGCTCCTCGTAGGTGACCACGTTCTTGCTCAGCTCGGTGCCGGGCAGCAGCTTGGTGACCGAACCGGTCGCGATGATCGCGTTGTCGAAGGTCACCGTCTCGGTCCCGCCCTTGTTGAGCTCGACGGAGATGGTGTTGGCATCGACGAAGGAACCCGCACCGTCGTATTCGGTGATCTTGTTCTTCTTCATCAGGAAGTGCACTCCCTTGACGCGGCCGTCCGCGACCTTGCGGCTGCGGTCCACGGCGGCGCCGAAGTCGAAGGACACGTCCCCGGACATGCCGAACGTCTTGGCCTCTTTCGTGAAGAGATGCGCCAGTTCGGCATTGCGGAGAAGCGCCTTGGAGGGAATGCAGCCCACGTTCAGGCAGACACCACCCCAGTACTTCTTCTCGATGATGGCGGTACTCAGTCCCAGCTGTGCCGCGCGGATAGCAGCGACGTACCCACCGGGACCGGCTCCGAGGACAACGACGTCATAGTGTGAGGTCACGAACAAACAGGGTAGACCTGCCGCTCCGGCGTGTCTGCGGATGGTCCGGTTACTTGCCGGTAGCCCCGACAAGAGGCACGAATCGGGCAGACGCACGGCGTCGAGCGGGTGATCGCGCGGCCGAGGGGACGCTGCCGCGGGCGGGGACGCTGCCGCGGGCGAGGGGGGCGCTGCCGCGACGAACATCGAGAGCCGCCCGCGACAACCGCCCCCTCGGGCGCAAGCACTTCCTCAGCGGCGGAAGCTCCGCATCCGCCGCACGTACCGCAGCACCTTCCGCACCGGCACCGGTCGCGGCCAGTCGACGGCACGGAACCACGCCTCGCTGCCGCCGTCGACCACCACGACGGAGCCCACGAGGAAGTCCGCGGCCGGCGAGAGCATGAACTCCACCCACTCGGCGATCCGGTCCGGATCACCGAACCCGCCGATCGGAACCGGAAAACTCCTGACCCGCTTACCTTCCGGGCTCGCGAGCTGAGTCTCGAGCAACGGCGTCGCCACCGCGCCCGGCGCGAGGACGTTCAGCCGGATCCCCGACCCCGCCCAGTCCGGGATCACCGCGTTCCGGCGTGCCCAGTGGGTGACGGCGATCTTCGACGCGGCGTAGGTGAACGGGGCGGCCGCCGGCCGGATCCGGCCCGCCCGCCGCACGCCCTTCTCCAGGTCGCCCGCGAGAAACGCCCGCACCGCCGACATCGGGACGGCCGGGGTGGTGGTCGTCGAATTCGACCCGAACACGACGACCTTGCTGTTGCCGGTCGCGGCGAGCGCCGGCCGCCACCCCTCGAGCAGCTCGATCACGCCCCGGACGTTGACCTGGGCGATGGCCTGTTCCATGCCGGGCACCGGACCGAGGCCCGCGGCGAGGACCGCACCGTCGAGCCGGTTCCCGGCCCGCTCGAGGGTCTGCCGCACCGCGTCGGAACGTCCCGCCGGGGTCGAGAGGTCGGCGACGACGTCGCCCTCCTTCAGGTCGATCCCGATCACCGTGTGACCGGCTGCCCGCAGCCGATCCGCGGCGGCCCGGCCCATCCCCGACGCCGCACCGGTCACCGCATACACACCCATCGTCACTCCCTCGTCGATCCGGTTCCGACCGGCACGCTACAGTCGCAACCGTCCCGAACCAAGCAGTTGCTCGACAGCGCCCGGGGCGGTTCGGGCACACCTTCCCTACGCGCGCGCCACCTGCGCGACGGCGGCACGCAGCACGGTCTCGTACCGGTCCAGTTCCCCGGGCTCGAGCACCTGCGGACTGGTCGTGACCGACAGCGTGACCACGTCGCCGATCCCGTGCACGCCGTGGGTCAGTCCCATGACGGGCGACAGGCCCGGGAACCCGGCGGTGAAGCGCACGACGGCGCCACCGAGCACCAGATCGCCCGCGCCGCGGTACACGCTCGACACGACCGTAGTGCCGGTGACGGTCCGCGGCACCGCGCCGAAGTCGGCGCGGGCGAGCCCGAACCGCAGCAGCGGGGCCGGGACGTGCGCGAGCGGACGATCCCGCAGATCCATGGCCGGATGCGTGATCCGTCGCCGCCGCTGCGCCAGGTCGTCCGCGATGGCCGCGGCGCGTTCACGGGGATCGCGCACGTGCGCGAACAGCCGGACGCCGGTGCTGCGGTAGGCATTGCGCGACAACCCGTTTCCGGCGAGGGAGACGGGCACCTCCGCGCCGAGCCGGTCGGCCGGGAAATCGCCGAGGAACTCGGCGAGCGCGGACCCGATCGCGGTCAGCGCACCGACGGTCACGGTCCCCACCGTGCGCAGGTCCGTCGCCGGGCACACGATCGTCCGCACGGCACGCCGCGGGCCGGGATCGGTGTTCACGGCGCTCGGCGGGCAGCCCGGGGTCGGCGGCGGGACGGCCGGATCGGCCAGTTCCCGTTCGGCGCGACCCGCGCGTGCCCCCGTCACCAGCAGCGAGCCCAGCTGGAGCGGCACCCGGGCCGCGGCCCGCAGCAGCATCACCGGCACCGCCGGCGCCTCCGGCCCGGCCGGGGCCCCGTCGCCGGCGGGGGCGGTGCCGGACAGCAACGCCCGGGCCAGGGCGGACGCGCGGGTCCCGTCCGCGAAGGCGTGCGAAACCTGCAGCACGACAACGGTTGCGGCCGCGGCGCAACGCGGTGCCCCCGTCACGCCGGGCACCAGGTGCAGCCGCCACGGCGAGGCCCGGATGTCGAGCCGGTCGGTGAGCAGCTCACCGAGGGCCTCCTGCACGCCCGGCCAGGAGGGATCCGGCAGCCGGTGCACGACGAACCGGTCGGCGCCGACGGGCCCGGTCGCCCAGTACGGATAGTCCAGATCGCCCGGCACCGCCACGGCGTGCAGCCGCAGCTCGGCGACGGCCGACGCCCGTCGCCGCAGCTCCGCTACCAGACGGTCGGGGTCGCCGGCCGGCCCCTCGAAGCAGAACAGCAGGAACTGGTCGCTGCGGACGCGGTCGTCGAGCCAGTCCCGCTGGGCGTCGGAGGGGTGGAGCTGCATGCCGCCAGTGTGGCGGGTGCGGCGTTTGCGTCGCGCGCCGCGGTCCCCACCGGGTCGCCCGGGGCCGGATGGGTAACAATTGCCCTCAACGCCTCTCCTGCCTGAAGGCAGGAGATTCCCAGCTCAGACCGCAACCGCAGCACCGACTCGAAGGAGGTGATCCGATTGACCGACGTCGTCGACACCGGTGTGGCCACGCTCCGCCACAGCCGGAACCACTCTGGCAGCGTTCCGGTCCCGGCATGCGATATAGCCGCAGCCCTGGCACCGGAAGATCCGTTCTGCGAGTTCGAGACGCTGCTTGGTTCTCGCGAAACACCTCGAACACGTCATGGTCGTGTACGCGGGCCGCACCATCACCACCTTCCGGCCGGCCCGCCTGCCCCGCCCGATCAACTCCCGTTTCGCCGACCCGATCGCCGCGTCCGCGGCCTGACGAGCCATCGTCGACCTCGCCAGAAACCGCGGCCGGAAATCCTCCACCGCAATCAACTCATGGTTGTCGACCACACGTTTCGCCCACACCCGCGCCTCGTGCCGGCTCCGGCGCGCGGCCTTCGTCACGATCTTCGCCGCGTGTGTGCGGGCGCGCCGGTAGCCCTTCGACGGCGGGTGGCCCTTCCCGCGGCGGCGCGCCGTCTTCCGTTGGGCTTTCGCCGGCTCCGCCGCGCAGCGTTTCCGATGCCCACCGTAGGACAGGTCGAATCTCTCGTCGGTGGTCGTCGCGGTCCGGGCCACACCCCAATCCACACCGATCCCGGAACCGCCCGGGGCTCCCGGTGCCGGTTCCACCTCGCGGGTCACCACGAACGAGGCGTATCAGTGCCCCGGCGAATCGCGGGTGATGTGCACACTCGACGGCTCCGACGGCAACTCCCGCGACCACACCACCGGGATGCTGACACCCTTGGCGAGCACCAACCGCCCGTCCCGGATCCGGAAGCCGCGCCGGGTGTACTCGAGCGACGGCGACGTCGTCTTCCGCGACTTGCCTCTGGGGCGGCCACGCCCTTGCACCGTGAAGGATGCCTCCAACGCTTGTGCGTAGGTTCGCAGCGTCTGCTGCTGCGCCACCTGGGAACCGTCCCGCAACCACGACGAGCGTTTCCGCGCTTCGGTCAACTGCGTGGCCTGCTTCCCGAGCGTAGGCCTGCCACCGGCCTTGTGTTGGTGCACCGCCTCGTTCCACAGGAATCGGCAACGATGCCACTCCTGCATCAGTGCATGTTCGGCGATACTGCCCGGCCGCAACCGGTAGTGGTAGCGCACCACCTCGACCCCCATACCGGGCACGCCAACCGGACCCACCGACAGGTTTCCCCGACACCCTCACACCCCTCGAGAGGAGGACGGCGCTTTCTCTCCCCCGTGCACGAGGGAGTATCCGCGCCGAACACCAGATGACCGACGACACGAACGACCCGTACCTCTGGCTCGAGGACGTCACCGGCGACGAGCAACTCGGGTGGGTGCGCGCGCACAACGACCGCACCGTCGACGAGTACACCCGCACCGAGGCGTTCGAGACGCTGCAGTCCCGGATCCGGGAGGTCCTCGACACCGACGCGCGCATTCCGTACGCGCGGCGTCGCGGCGAGTACCTGTACAACTACTGGCGCGACGCTCGGCACGTGCGCGGTCTGTGGCGGCGCACCACCATGGAGCAGTACCTGCGCGACGCCCCGGACTGGGACGTGCTGGTCGACCTCGATGCGGTCGCCGAGGCGGAGGGCGAGAACTGGGTGTGGTCGGGCGCGCAGGTGCTGCGGCCCGACCAGTCCCGGGCCCTGATCGGCCTGTCGCGCGGCGGCGCCGACGCCACCGTGATCCGCGAGTTCGATGTGGAGTCAAGGAAGTTCGTCGACGGGCCGGACAGTTTCACGGTGCCGGAGGCGAAGACCGACATCGGCTGGATCGATGCGGACACCGTGTACGTCGGCACCGATTTCGGCGACGGCTCGCTCACCGACTCCGGATATCCGCGCCTGGCCAAGCGCTGGCGCCGCGGTACCCCGCTGTCCGCGGCCGAAACGGTGTACGAGGGCGACAAGTCCGACGTCGCCGTCTCCGCCTGGTACGACCGCACCCCCGGCTTCGAGCGCAGTTTCGTCGAGCGCGCGATCGACTTCTACACGTCGCACCGTTTCGAGTTGCGGCCCGACGGGGAGCTCGTCCGGATCGAGGCCCCGGACGACGCGAAGGTCTCCGTGTACCGCGACCACCTGCTGATCAGGACCCGGTCGCCGTGGCTCGGACATCCGGCGGGCACCCTGCTGGCCGCGAACTACCCCGAGTTCCTGGCCGGGTCGCGCGAGATGACGGTGCTGTTCGCCCCGGACGCGCACACCTCGCTGGAACAGTACGCCTGGACGCGGAACCACCTGCTGGTGGTCGCGCTGCGCGACGTGCAGACCGAGGTGCGGATGCTCACCCCGGGAGCGGACGGGTGGACCGATCGGCCCCTCGAGGACGTGCCGGCCGCGACCTCCACCTCCGTGATCGACGTCGACCCGCTCGAGAGCGATGAATTCTTCCTCAACTCCAGCGGTTTCACCGTGCCCGCGACGCTGCTGTCCGGCACGGTCGGCAGCCCGCTGGAGCCGATCAAGCAGGCCCCGGCGTTCTTCGACGCCGAGAACGTGACCGTCACACAGTATTTCGCCACCTCGGACGACGGAACCCAGGTTCCGTACTTCGTGGTGGGCCGCAACACCTCGTCCCCGGCGCCGACCCTGCTGTACGGCTACGGCGGATTCGAGAACTCGATGGTGCCGGCGTACAGCGGCGGCGTGGGCCTGGCGTGGCTCGAACGCGGGTACACCTACGTGATCGCCAACATCCGCGGCGGCGGAGAGTACGGGCCGCAGTGGCACACCCAGGCGCTGAAGGAGAACCGGCCCCGGGTGTTCGAGGACTTCGCCGCGGTGGCGCGGGATCTGGTCGCGCGCGGCATCACCACCGCCGACCGGCTCGGCATCCAGGGTGGCAGCAACGGCGGTCTGCTCATGGGCGTGATGCTCACCCGCTACCCCGAACTGTTCGGGACGATCGTGTGCCAGGTGCCGCTGCTGGACATGAAGCGGTATCACCTGCTGCTCGCCGGGGCGTCGTGGATGGCCGAGTACGGCGACCCCGACGACCCCGACGAGTGGGCCTTCCTGCGCGAGTACTCGCCGTACCAGAACACCGATCCGGACGCGGCGTACCCGCCGATCCTGATCACCACCTCGACCCGGGACGACCGGGTGCATCCCGGTCACGCCCGGAAGATGGTGGCCCGGCTCGAGGAACAGGGGCACGAGGTCTGGTACTACGAGAACATCGAGGGCGGGCACGGCGGTGCCGCGGACAACGCCCAGGCCGCGTTCAAGGCGGCACTGACGTTCACGTTCCTCGAGCGCATGCTGTCCCGGTAGGAGGCCGCGCTCACCGGTCCTTCAACCAGGCGGCGATGCGGTCGACGGTGTCCGCGTTGTCGCGGATCCACCCGTTGTGCCCCAGCGGCCGGGACTGGTGCCACGTCGTCACGTCCGCGGCGGGCATCTTCTCGAGCAGGTGCCGGGCGGCGGGGACGGGCGTCATGTCGTCGCCCTCGACGGTGACCGACAGGACCGGCAGGCTCAGCTCGGCCAGCCGCTGCTCGTAGTCGACGTCGGCGCCGCGGGGCTCGAAACGTCCGCTGCGGGCCAGGCGCGCCCAGTCCGAGATGAGCAGCCGGGACTGGCGGCCGAAACCGGCGACGTCGAGCCGATCGCCGGGCCAGAACCCGGCCACGCTCGCGGTGATCGACATCGCCGCGGACCCGAGGAGCAGACCCGGCCCGCGGATGCCCGCGTGGTGACGGTAGTAGGGGGTGCCCGCGGCGACGAGGATCAGCCCGCCGAGGCGTCCGGGATTGCGGGAGGCATAGAGCACCCCGAGCTGACCGCCCATCGAATGCCCCAGGAGGTACGGGGTGGAGTCGAGGAACCGTTCGTGCACCACCTCGAACATCGCCGGCAGGTCGACGGCCACCAGTTCCTGGTAGCCGTAGTCGCTGTCGGGTCCGGGACGGGGGCGGCTGTCGCCCTGCCCGGGCAGCTCGCAGAGCGCGGCGTCGAACCCGTGCCCGGTGAGCGCCTCGGCGACGGGCTCGTAGTAGCCCGCCGGGATGCCGAGGCCGGGCAGGATCACCACCACGGGCCGTGGCGCGTCGATGCGGGCCGGGTGTTCCGGACCGGGAAACAGGCGGACCGGCGTCGTCGTGCCGCCCGGCAGCTGGATCGGTACGGTCTCCACCGGCTCAGCCTAGGCGGTTCCGGTGTCCGGGTCAGCCGGTTCGGCGACCGGCGCGACGCCGAGCCCCGCGGCGTCGAGGGCGGACTCCGTGAGGCTGCGGCCGAGCGCGATCATCTCGGCCGCACGGTGGAAGTCGAGGCTGCGTCCCGACTTGCGAGGGACGCGGATGAGCACGTCCGGCGGGTACCCGGCGAGCTGATACCGGGCGAGGGCCGACTGCATCAGGTCGAGCGAACGGTTCATCACCTCGAAGCGGCTGAGCTTCGGGACCGGTACCGGATCGTCGACGACCTCGGTCTCCTCGGGCGCCACGTCCTCCACGGCATCGCTGCGTGCCACCTGCCCGCTGCCGAAGCGACCGACCACCGAGCGGACGACGTCGCGCTCGAGCAGTTGCGCGGCGCTGCGGCGGAAGCGGCCGATCCACTCGTCGACCGGTCGCGGCTCTGCACTCGCGTGGGCCGGGGCGCCGCCCTCGACGTCGCGCTCCTCCGCCCCGAGGCTGACACCGATGGTGACGTCGGCACCGGCGGCGAGGATCGGGGCGAGTGGCAGCGGATCGAGGATTCCGCCGTCCGCGAGCACCCGCCCGTTGAGCACGTACGGGGTGATCACGCCGGGGATCGCGATGGAGGCGCGGATCGCCACGTCGACGGGGCCGCGCTGGAACCACACGGACCGGCCGGCGGCCAGGTCCGTCGCGACCGCCGTATACGGGATCCGCAGCCCCTCGATGGGGGTGTCGCCGAGGATCTCGCGCACCTTGTCGAGGATCTTCTCGGCGTGGATGGCGCCCGGCGCGGACAGTGACACGTCGAGCAGGCGCAGCACGTCGAGCTGGGTCAACGACGTCGCCCAGCGGGTGTAGTCGTCGAGCTTGCCCGCCGCGTACAGCCCGCCGACGAGCGCGCCCATGGACGAGCCCGCCACCCCGGTGATGTCGAAGCCGCGTTCCTCGAGCACCTCGATCACGCCGATGTGGGCGTAGCCGCGGGCACCCCCGCTGCCCAGGGCGAGCGCCACACGCGTCGGTCCGGCCATGCACAGATCCTACGGAGCACACGGCGCGCGAACCCCGAGACGAAAGATCAGGGTAGGGATCGGGGCGTCACCCGATGTGGAGCCGGCCCGCCGGTCGGCACGCTGAAAGGCATGACATCCACCACGAGCAGTTCCCACTCCGTTCCCGAAAGATCCCGCCGTGGAAGGGGTTTGCTGCGCACCTCCGTCACCGCGGCCGTGTGCGCGGCGGCCGCGTCGGTGTTGCTGGGCGCCGGGACCGCGGTGTTGCTGGGCGCCGGGACCGCGGCGGCGGCCCAGCCGGCTCCGAACGTGGTCGGAATGAGCGAACACAGCGCCCGGGCCGCGCTCGAGGCGCAGGGCGTGCCGTACGTCGTGGTCAACCGCGCCGGCACGGCATCCGGCGACTGCCACGTCACCGAACAGCGCGACAGGGGCTACCGCACCGAGATCGACATGCGGTACAACCACGACAAGGACGAGTTCGAGCGCGTCGAGACGCAGGTCTGGCGGGGCGTGGGCCTGGCGGTGGTCTGCATCTGACGAGTTCTCGCGCCGCGCCGGCGATCCGGCGTCTCGAGGCGGGCCGGGATTCCGGCCCGCCTCGTCGGCTTGTCGGTTCACCCTCCCGGCCGGTGGGGGCTAGTCTCCTGGCATGGTCCGTCTGCTCGCGTCCGCGGTCGTCGCACTGCTCGCCAACGCTCTGGCGCTGCTCGTCGGTGCCTGGGTCCTGCCCGGCATGACGCTCGACGGCGTCGCCTTCGTCATCGCCGTCGTCCTGTTCACCGTGGCCGCGATGCTCGTCGACCCCCTGCTGCGTCAGCTGGCGGTGACCAAGACCCCTGCGCTCCTGGGCAGCAGCGCGCTCATCTCGACGCTGGTGGCGCTGATCGTCACCTCGCTCGTCAGCGACGGCCTGCAGATCCGGGGCGCGGCGACCTGGATCCTCGCGACGGTGATCGTGTGGGCCGTCGCGCTGATCGCCCGGATGCTGCTGCCCCTGGTGATCTTCAAGAAGACGCTCGCCAAGCGCCGCTGAGGACGAACCCCGAGACGAAAGATCAGGGTAGGAATCGGGGCGTCACCCGATGTGGCCGGCAGGCCCGCGGCGGCACGCTTGTCGCATGACATTCGAGAACAGCACCCCCGGTCCCCGTCCCTTCGCCCGTTCCCGCTCGCAGCGCATGCTCGGTGGCGTGTGCGGCGGTCTCGCCGAATACTTCGGCATCGACGTCAACCTCGTCCGCGCCGGTGTGGTGGTCGCCGCGTTCGTCACCGGAGGCGGTGCGGCGCTGGTCTACCTGGCGCTGTGGATGCTGCTGCCCGAGTGAGAGGGACGAGCTCACCGCTCTCCCCCGCGGCGTGCGCCCGCTCCGCCGGCCGGAACGGGCGCACGCCGCGCGCAACGACGGTCAGCCGTCCCGGCCGAGCCGGTCGGCGTTCGCGAGGATCACGGCACGCAGTGCCCGCTCGGGTTCGTTGAGGACCGAACGCCGCGACAGCAGCACGAACTCGACCTCCCCCGCGTCGGGCAGTCGTCCCGCGCGCACGGGAACGAGCCCCGCCGGCGGCAGCCGGGCAGCGTGGAGCACGACGCCGAGCCCGGCGAGGACGGCTGCGCGCAGGCCGTTGAGGCTGTCGGTGGTGCAGGTGATGCGCGCCCCGAGTCCGGCGCGCCGGAGCGTGTCGAGGGCGATCTCGCGGGTCAACGCCGGCGGCGGATACGTCACCAGCGGGATCGGCCCGTCGGGCTCGACCACGAAGTCCGGTGCGGCGTGGAACACCAGCCGGTCCCGGAAGATCAGCTCCCCGTGTCGCTCCCCCGGCCGGCGCTTGCCGAAGACCAGGTCGAGGTCCCCGTCGTCGAGGCGCCGATGCAGGTCCTCGCTCAGCGCGACGGTGAGCTCGAAATCCACCCGCGGATGACTGCGCCGGAACTCCGCGAGGATGGCGGGCAGTTCGTGCAGCACCAGGTCCTCCGAGGCCCCGAAGCGCAGCCGCCCGCTGATCGGCGACTCCGAGAAGTACCGCCGGGCCGCGTCGTGCCGATCGAGGATGTCCCGGGCGAAGCCCAGCATGGCTGCGCCGTCGGCGGTGAGATCGACCGCGTGCGTGTCCCGCAGGAACAGCCGGCGGCCGGCGGCCTGCTCGAGCTTGCCGACGTGCTGACTGACCGTGGACTGGCGCAGGCCGAGCCGTCGCGCTGCGAGCGTGAAGCTGCGGGCGCGTTCCACGGCCAGGAAGCTGCGCAGGTGGACGGGATCGAACACCACGGTATTCAATCACGATTTGTGATGACAGTAATCGCGGTGATCGGTTTCCTGGATGGGCGTGCGGTGGCCTAGCGTCGACTCATGTTCTCCAGGATCCCCGTGCTCGGACGCCTCGACCCCTTCCTCGTCGGCATCCTCGCCACCGTCGCGATCGCGGCGCTGCTGCCGGCCGAGGGCACGGCCCTGACCGCCGTCACGTGGGCCTCGAAGATCGCCATCGGCCTGCTGTTCTTCCTCTACGGAGCTCGCCTGTCCACGCACGAGGCCCTCGAAGGCCTCAAGCACTGGCGCCTGCACCTGACGATCCTCGCCACCACGTTCGCGGTGTTCCCGCTGCTCGGTCTGGCGACGAAGGTCCTCGTGCCGGCGGTCCTGACCGAGCCGTTGTATCTCGGCGTCCTCTACCTGTGCCTGCTGCCCTCGACGGTGCAGTCGTCGATCGCGCTGGTCTCGGTGGCCCGGGGCAACATCCCGGGGGCGGTCGTCTCCGCCAGCGCGTCGAGCCTGCTCGGCATCTTCGTCACGCCGCTGCTCGTCGCGCTGACGATGACCACGCAGGGCGTGACGTTCAGCGCCTCTGCGGTGCTCGACATCGTGCTCATGCTGCTGGTTCCGTTCCTCGCGGGCCAGCTCGTGCGCCGCTGGATCGGCGGGTGGGTCAAGGCCCACGGCAGGCCGCTGAAGATCGTCGACCGCGGTTCGATCCTGCTCGTCGTGTACGTCGCGTTCAGCCGCGGCATGAACGAGGGCATCTGGTCGAGCCTGTCGCCCGCGCGGCTGCTCGCCCTCGTGGGCGTGTGCGTCGTGCTGCTCGCGCTGGTCCTGGCGATCACGTGGTTCGGCGCACCGCGCCTGGGCTTCTCCTACGAGGACCGCGCGACGATCCTGTTCTGCGGCTCGACGAAGTCGCTCGCCACGGGCCTGCCGATGGCGACGGTGCTGTTCCCGGGCCAGCCGATCGGGCTGATCGTCCTGCCGCTCATGTTGTTCCACCAGATCCAGCTGCTGGTGTGTGCCGCGATCGCGGCGCGGCTGGCGAAGCGTGCGGTCGCCGCGGCCGTGGCGGTGTGAACCGGCCGAACACCTCACGACCGCAGCCACAGCGGCAGGAGATCCTGCGGCTGCGGCTGCGATTCGACTCCGGTCTCGGGCCCGGGACTAGTCCGTGCTGCCGGAGCCGAGGTCGGCGATCAGTTCGAGGATGGGCGTGATGAGGTCGAGCAGGCTGCCGATCATGATCTTCTCCGTCCAGGTGGTGGGTGGCTGCTAGTCGTCGCCGGCGCTCAGCGAGTCCAGGACCTCCAGCAGATCGAAATTCTCGAGTACCCAACCGATGATGTCCGCGAGAGACCCCATGGCGACTCCTCCTTGATTTCGTCGGTGTCACGGATGCGCGGCCTGGAACTGCGACCGCGACGCCATTGTTACAACATGTCACGAGTCGAGAACGCAGAAATCGGAAAAATCACCCCTCGATGGGAACGGGCCGGTCACACCGGAAACCCCGGACAGCACTCGGCCGCAGCGACGACGTGTGCCGCTGCGGCCGAGTGCTGTGGATCGAGGCAGCTCGAGAAGGGAAACCCTCCGACTCCCTCTCGGGCCGACGATCAGCTCACGGCCTGCTGGGTGGTCTCACCGGCCTCCGCGCTGCCCGTGCCGAGGATGTCGGCGAAGTCACCGAAGGTCTCCAGCAGGAGGTTGAGAATGTCCTGAACGGATCCGAGCATTGTCCGACTCCTTTGTCTCGTGTTTCTCGACCGGCCGGAATTTCCGGCCCGCCGCTTCTGCACGCGACCGGATCGTTCCCGATCACAATTCCGAGTGTGGCACGGGCCCCGCGAATTGTGCGCTGCGAGCCGGCGAATTCAGGGCGTGAGACAATTCACACCCCGGAAATGCGGCCTTGTTCTCGATGCATTTCCGCGGCATTTATGCAGGTGCAGAGCGGAAAATTCCGGAACGCGAAGATTTCCGCATTGTGAGTGCGGAAAAACGGAATGTTTAACGAAAAGAATTGCGTCCCCGGCCGCCCGGGAAGCGCCGCGCGGCCGCCCCGAACTGCACTTCAGCACTCGGCGCGGCGGAACATTTCCCCGATTTCCCGGCGGCGGCAGGCATTCCTGCACCCGTCGGAACTTCGCGCACGCCGGGGCCTGCGCTCCCCGCCGCTCGGCCCGGGCCGAGCCCTCGACGCCACGAGGCCCGGCCCCACCGAAGTGGAACCGGGCCTCGAAGACGGTCGGGCGTGGATCAGAAGTCCATGCCACCCATGCCGCCGGTCGGGTCGCCGGCGGGAGCGGCGGCCTTCTCCGGCTTGTCGGCGACGACAGCCTCGGTGGTCAGGAACAGGGCCGCGATGGACGCCGCGTTCTGCAGCGCCGAGCGGGTGACCTTGACCGGGTCGTTGATGCCGGCAGCCAGCAGGTCCTCGTACTCGCCGGTGGCAGCGTTGAGGCCGTGGCCGGCGGGCAGGTTGCGGACCTTCTCGGCGACGACGCCGGGCTCGAGGCCGGCGTTGAAGGCGATCTGCTTCAGCGGGGCCTCGAGGGCAACCTTGACGATGTTGGCACCGGTGGCCTCGTCACCCTCGAGCTTCAGGTCGTCCAGAACCGGCGCGGCCTGCAGCAGCGCGACGCCACCACCGGCGACGATGCCCTCCTCGACCGCAGCCTTGGCGTTGCGGACGGCATCCTCGATGCGGTGCTTGCGCTCCTTGAGCTCGACCTCGGTGGCGGCACCGGCCTTGATGACCGCAACGCCGCCGGCCAGCTTGGCCAGACGCTCCTGCAGCTTCTCGCGGTCGTAGTCCGAGTCCGACGCCTCGATCTCGGCGCGGATCTGGTTCACGCGACCGGCGATGGCGTCGGCGTCGCCGGCACCGTCGACGATGGTGGTCTCGTCCTTGGTGACGACGACCTTGCGCGCACGGCCGAGCAGCTCGAGACCGGCGGTCTCGAGGGAGAGACCGACCTCTTCGCTGATGACCTCGCCACCGGTGAGGATGGCGATATCGGCGAGCTGGGCCTTGCGGCGGTCACCGAAGCCGGGGGCCTTGATGGCGACCGACTTGAAGGTGCCACGGATCTTGTTGACGACCAGGGTGGACAGAGCCTCACCCTCGACGTCCTCGGCGATGATCGCCAGCGGCTTGCCGGACTGGATGACCTTCTCCAGCAGCGGCAGCAGGTCCTTGACGGTCGAGATCTTGCCCGACACGAGCAGGATGTAGGCGTCCTCGAGCACGGCCTCCTGACGCTCGGCGTCGGTGGCGAAGTACAGCGAGATGTAGCCCTTGTCGAAGCGCATGCCCTCGGTCAGCTCGAGCTGCAGGCCGAAGGTGTTGGACTCCTCGACGGTGATGACGCCTTCCTTGCCCACCTTGTCGATGGCCTCGGCGATCAGCTCACCGATCGCGGGGTCGCCCGCGGAGATGCCGGCGGTGGCGCCGATCTGCTCCTTGGTCTCGACCTCCTTGGCGGTGTCGAGCAGCTTGGCAGTGACGGCCTCGACGGCCTTCTCGATGCCGCGCTTGAGGCCGAGGGGGTTCGCACCGGCGGCGACGTTGCGCAGACCCTCGCGCACCAGCGCCTGGGCGAGCACGGTGGCGGTGGTGGTGCCGTCACCCGCGACGTCGTCCGTCTTCTTGGCAACTTCCTTGACCAGCTCGGCGCCGATCTTCTCGTACGGGTCCTCGAGCTCGATCTCCTTGGCGATGGACACACCATCGTTGGTGATCGTGGGGGCGCCCCACTTCTTCTCGAGCACGACGTTGCGACCCTTGGGCCCCAACGTCACCTTGACAGCGTCGGCGAGGCTGTTCAGGCCCCGCTCGAGGCCGCGACGGGCCTCTTCGTCGAACGCGATGATCTTGGCCATTGCGAAGTGATCCTCCGGATATGGGGGTGACACGCAGGGCGACCGCTCGTCGGGTCGCCCCATGTACGCCTTCGGCCGGAAGCAGTGCCCGCGACGGACGACCAGGGGTGTCGATATTCCCGGCCTCACCGTCCCGACCTGGCACTCACGTGTTGCGAGTGCCAAGAGCATTCTTAGCACTCGAGGGTGGCGAGTGCAAGGTCTGGAGCACCCGCCACCCCCGTCGCGCAAGACCGCTGCGGTGTGTTCTCAGCGACGCGTGGAACCGACGCCGACGGCGCACCACTGACCGGTGGCCGTGTTGACGGCGAACGACTGCGGGCCGACGCAGGTCACCCCGGTCGGATCGGCCGTCGCCCCCGACCCCCAGCCCGCGACCGACACCGTCGTCACCGGGCCCTGCGCCGAGGAATGGCTCAGTCCGCCGCCGAGGGCGTACGCGTAGGAGCGGCCACCGTTCTGGGCGCCGCTCAGGGCGGTCCCGAACCCCGTCGCGTGGGCCTCGGCCGCGCCGGCCGTCTGCGCCGCCGACACCGCGGTGCCGCTCTCGGAGGCGAAGGAGTGGGCCGTGCCGCCCTCGGCGGCCGTCGCGCCGCAGCTGGCGGCGTCGGAGACCAGGATCTCGTTGGCCGACGGCGGCGACACGCACGTCACCGGCGCCGCCGTCGCGGTACCCACGCCGAGCAGGGCGGCCGACGCGACGCCGAGAGCGGCGACGACACCGGCCCGGAGGAGGCGGCGGGGGACTAAGACGGCACGGATGGATCGGATGGACAACAAGGTCTCCTCTGCGCTGGGCCGGGACTCGCTGGGCTCGGATGCCCGGACGGGGGCGACTCCCCCGGCGGCGAGGGTACCGGTCACACCCGCCCGGGGCGAGACGGCGTCACAGCGTGTCGAGGAGCTCCGGCAGGGCGGCGACCGAATCGATCACCCGATCGGGACGCTCGACCGCGAGGTCGAGCACCGACTGCCGAAACTTGCCGGTGCGCACCAGGATTCCCGTCATGCCGAGGCGCTGGCCGGGGATGACCTCCGCGTGGAGATCGTCGCCCACCACGGCCATCCGGTCCGGTTCGGTGCCCATCAGCTCGGCCGCGGCGAGGAAGCCCCGCATCGACGGCTTGCCGACCGCGACGACGGTCTGCCCGGTGAGTTCCTCGAGACCGGGCAGGTACACGCCGGTGTCGATGCGCAGGCCGTCCGCGGACTGCCACGTGGAGCCGCGGTGCATCGCGACCACCGGCACCCCGTCGAGCATGAGCTCGGCGACGCGGCTGAGGGCGCGGTGGCTGAACTCCGGCCCGGCCCCGCCGAGCACGACCACCTCGGGATCGTCCTCGTCGCGCACGATGCCCTCGAGGTCCGCCTCCACGTCGCCGTGGTTGAGCACCCAGCAGCGCCGGTCCGGGTAGGTCTGGCGCAGGTACTCGGCGGTGAGGGACGCGGCCGTCACGATCTCGGCGGGCTCGACCGGCATGCCCAGCCCGGTGAGGCTCTCGGCGATCTGCGCGCAGGTCCGCGACGTGGTGTTGGTCAGGAAGGCCCGATGCACCCCGCGCTCGCGGAGCCCGGCAAGCACCTCGGCGGCGCCCGGCACGGGTTCCCACGACGTCACGATCACGCCCTCGATATCGAACAACACCCCGTCCACGCCGGCCATGGTGTGAGCCTATCGGGTCGCCGCACCCCCACCACGCACGGACCGAATGTCACACCACGTCGATTCGATCGACGCGATGTGACATTCGGCCGGAAGGGGTGAGCGGTTACAGCGTGCGCGCGAGGCGATCGGCGAGCAGACGGGCGAACGCCGCCGGGTCCTCGAGTTCGCCGCCCTCGGCGAGCAGCGCGGTGCCGTACAGCAACTCGGCGGTCTCGCCGAGCGTCGGGTCGTCGGCGTGCCGGGCGTGCGCGTCGCGCAGCGCCGTGACCAACGGGTGGTCCGGGTTGAGCTCGAGGATGCGCTTGGTGTGCGGGACGGGCTGGCCCGACGCCCGGTACATCCGTTCGAGGGCGGGCGACATCGCGAACGTGTCGCCGACGAGGCACGCGGGCGACGTGGTCAGCCGCGACGACAGCCGCACCTGCTTCACGTGCTCGTCGAGCGTCTCGCCGAGCCACGACAGCAGGTCGGCGTACTCCTTCTCCCGCTCCTCACGCTCGGCCTCGGCGGCCTTCTTCTCGTCCTCGGTACCGAGATCCACCTCGCCCTTGGCGATCGACTGGAACGGCTTGCCCTCGAACTCGGGCACGGACCCCACCCACATCTCGTCGACCGGGTCGGTGAGCAGCAGCACCTCGAAGCCCTTGGCGCGGAAGGCCTCCATGTGCGGGGAGCTCTCGATCTGCTGCCGGGACTCGCCGGTCATGTAGAAGATCTCGTCCTGGCCTTCCTTCATCCGCGAGACGTACTCGGCGAGCGTCGTCGTCGAGTCCTCGCTGTGCGTGGACTCGAAGGAGGACACGGCGAGCAGGGTGTCGCGGTTGTCGAAATCCGAGAGCAGACCCTCCTTGAGGACCCGGCCGAACTGCGACCAGAAGGTCCGGTACTTCTCCTTCTCGGTGGTCGCCATGTCCTGGATCGTGGACAGCACCTTCTTGGTGAGCCGCCGGCGGATCGCGCGGATCTGCCTGTCCTGCTGCAGGATCTCGCGCGAGACGTTGAGCGACAGGTCCTGGGCGTCGACCACGCCCTTGACGAACCGCAGGTACTCCGGGATCAGCTCCTCGCAGTCGTCCATGATGAACACGCGCTTGACGTAGAGGTGGATCCCGGTCTTGCGCTCGCGCATGAACAGGTCGAACGGCGCCTGCGACGGGATGAACAGCAGCGCCTGGTATTCGAATGTGCCCTCGGCCTTCATCGGGACGACCTCGAGCGGCTCGTCCCACGCGTGGCTGACGTGCTTGTAGAACTCGCTGTACTCCTCCGCGGAGACGTCGTCCTTCGAGCGCGCCCACAGCGCCTTCATCGAGTTCAGGGTCTCCGTCTCGCGGACCACTTCGGCGACGGACCCCTCCCCCTCGGCGGGCTTGGTGCGTTCGACCTGCATCCGGATCGGCCAGGCGATGAAATCCGAGTAGCGCTTGACGATCTCCTTGATCTTCCACTCGGCCGTGTAGTCGAACAGGTGATCCTCGGTGTCCTCCGGCTTGAGGTGCAGCGTCACCGACGTGCCCTGGGGTGCGCCCTCGACCGTCTCGATCGTGTAGGTCGACTCGCCGCTCGACTCCCACCGGGTGCCGTCGTGCTCGCCGGCCTTGCGGGTCAGCAGGGTCACCTTGTCGGCCACCATGAAGGTCGAGTAGAAGCCGACCCCGAACTGGCCGATGAGTTCCTCCGGCGCGGCCGACTCCTGCGCCTCGCGCAGCTTGCGCCGCAGTTCCGCGGTACCCGACTTCGCGAGGGTGCCGATCAGGTCGACCACCTCGTCCCGGGACATGCCGATGCCGTTGTCGCGGACGGTGAGGGTGCGCTGCTCCTTGTCGACCTCGATCTCGATGTGCAGATCCGAGGTGTCGACCTGCAGGTCCTTGTTGCGGAACGCCTCGAGCTTGAGCTTGTCCAGCGCGTCCGACGAGTTGGAGACGAGTTCCCGGAGGAAGGTGTCCTTGTTCGAATACACCGAATGGATCAGCAGATCCAGCAGCTGACGCGTCTCCGCCTGAAACTCGAGCTGTTCGATACCCGTGGTCATGGATGGTTCCCTTCGACAGCAGAACGTTCGACGAAATCGTACGACCGCGCCGCCCCGCTGTTCCAAGGGGCCGCCGGGGCGGGCCGCGGCCGGCCGCTCGGTCTCGGATCCGACACATCCGCCCGGACCGGTTGTCGCGGGGCGGTCCGCCGCAGTGTCATGGGATGGAGTCGCGGCGCCGGCGCGCCTCGCCGGTTTCGAGAGGAGGCCCCATGGCCACCGGAACGACCCCCTCCGCCCTCCCGGGCCCGCGGCCCGTGCGCGCCCCGCGCGGTCCCGGGCTGCGGTGCCGGGGCTGGCAACAGGAGGGCGCGTTGCGCCTGTTGATGAACAACCTCGATCCCGACGTCGCCGAACGGCCGGACGACCTGGTGGTCTACGGCGGCACCGGCCGGGCGGCCCGCAACTGGGCCGCATTCGACGCGATCGTGCGGACCCTCGAGACCCTCGGCGGCGACGAGACGCTGCTCGTGCAGTCCGGCAAGCCCGTCGGGGTGCTGCGCACCCACGAGTGGGCACCGCGCGTGCTGCTGGCCAACTCGAATCTGGTCGGCGACTGGGCGAACTGGGAGGAGTTCCGCCGCCTGGAGGCGCTGGGGCTGACGATGTACGGGCAGATGACCGCCGGATCCTGGATCTACATCGGCTCGCAGGGCATCCTGCAGGGCACCTACGAGACGTTCGGGGCCGTCGCCCGCAAGCGGTTCGGCGGCAGCCTCGCCGGCACCGTCACCCTGACCGCGGGCCTGGGCGGCATGGGCGGGGCGCAGCCCCTGGCGATCACGATGAACGAGGGCGTCGCGATCTGCGTCGAGGTCGACGAGGCCCGGGTCGACCGCCGGCTCGCGCAGGGTTTCCTCGACGCCAAGGCCGACAGCGTCGAGGCGGCGCTGGCCTCGGCGCTCGCGGCACGGGATGCGCGCGAGCCCCGCTCGATCGGGGTGGTCGGCAACGCCGCCGACGTCGTGCCGGCGCTGCTCGCGCTGCAGGCCCCCATCGACATCGTCACCGACCAGACCTCCGCCCACGACCCGCTGTCCTACCTGCCGCTCGGGGTGACGGTCGAGGAGTGGCACACCCTCGCGGCGAAGGACCCCGTGTGGTTCACCGAGCAGGCCCGCCGGTCGATGGCCCGGCACGTGAAGGCCATGGTCGGGTTCCTCGATCGCGGCGCCGAGGTGTTCGACTACGGCAACTCCATCCGCGACGAGGCCCGCAAGGGCGGCTTCGACCGGGCGTTCGCGTTCCCCGGCTTCGTACCCGCCTACATCCGTCCGCTGTTCGAGGAGGGCCGCGGGCCGTTCCGCTGGGTCGCGCTGTCGGGAGATCCCGCGGACATCGCGGCCACCGACCGTGCCGTCCTTGAGCTGTTCCCCGAGAACGAGCATCTCGCCCGATGGCTCACCCTGGCCGGGCGCGCGGTGCCGTTCCAGGGGCTGCCGGCCCGCATCTGCTGGCTCGGCTACGGCGAACGGGACCGGGCCGGGCTGAGGTTCAACGAGATGGTCGCCGCCGGAGAGGTCGCCGCTCCGATCGCCATCGGCCGCGACCACCTCGACGCCGGGTCGGTGGCCTCGCCGTACCGCGAGACCGAGGCGATGGCCGACGGTTCGGACGCGATCGCCGACTGGCCGCTGCTCAACGCCCTGGTCAACACGGCGTCCGGCGCGTCGTGGGTGTCGATCCACCACGGTGGCGGGGTCGGCATCGGCCGGTCGCTACACGCCGGGCAGGTGTGCATCGCCGACGGCACCGACCTCGCCGCGCGCAAGCTCGAGCGGGTGCTGACGAACGACCCCGGCACCGGCGTCCTCCGGCACGTCGACGCCGGCTACCCCCGTGCCGCCGAGGTCGCCGCGCGCCGCGGACTGCGCATCCCGATGCGGGAGGGCTGACGCCGTGTCGCCCGGGCGGAACTGGACACTGCTCGACAACATCGGCTGCCTCGTCACGAACGACCCGGAACTCGACCGGGGCCCGCTGGGGGTGCTCGTGGACGCCGCGGTGGTCGTCGGCGAGGGTCTGATCCGGTGGGTGGGGCCGCGCGACCGGGTCCCCGAGGGGGCCGCCGCGGACCGGCACGACCTGCAGGGCCGCGCCGTGCTGCCCGGATTCGTCGACAGTCATACGCATCTCGTGTTCGCCGGGGAGCGCGCCGAGGAATTCGCCGCCCGCATGGCCGGTGCCCCCTACACCGCCGGCGGCATCGCCACGACGATCGCGGCGACCCGCGCGGCGACCGATCGCGCGCTGGGGGCGACGGTGTCGCGGCTCGTCGCCGAGGGGTGGCAGTCCGGGACGACCACGGTCGAGTGCAAGTCCGGGTACGGCCAGTCCGTCGCCGACGAGCTGCGTTGCCTGCGGGTGGCCGAGGTGTTCACGCCGGAGACGACGCTGCTCGCCGCGCACGCCGTGCCGCCGGAGTTCGCGGGCCGCCCCGACGACTACGTCCGGCTGATGTGCGAGGAGATGGTCCCCGTGTGCGCGCCGCACGCGAAGTGGATCGACGTGTTCTGTGAGCGGGGCGCGTTCGACGCCGACCAGTGCCGGGCCGTGCTGCAGGCAGGGATGGCGCACGGCCTCACCCCGCGGGTGCACGGCAATCAGCTCGGTCCCGGGCCGGGCGTGCAGCTGGCGGTGGAGGTCGGTGCGGCATCGGTGGACCACGTCACCTACACCACGGCGGCGGACGTGGCGGCGCTCGCCGGCTCGGGCACGGTGGCGACGCTGCTGCCGGGCGCCGACTTCTGCACGCGCAACCGGTATCCGGACGCGCGGGCACTGCTGGACGCGGATGTCACCGTCGCGCTGGCCACCGACTGCAACCCCGGCACCTCTTACACCACGAGCATGCCGTTCTGCATCGCGCTGGCGGTGCGCGAGATGCACATGAGCCCGGAGGAGGCGGTCCACGCGGCGACCGCCGGGGGCGCCGCGGCGTTGCGCCGGGACGACGTCGGCGTCGTCCGGGAGGGCGCACGGGCAGATCTGATCGCGTTGGACGCGCCGTCGTACCTGCACCTGGCGTACCGGCCGGGAGTGCAGCTGGTCCGGGAGGTCTGGCAGGAAGGACTGCGGATGTGAGGATTCCGGTCGACGTGCCGCCTGCGCCGTGGACAGGCCGCGACGACGGCCCCGGTCCCGAGCACCTGCGCTGGCACGACGTGGTGGCGCCGCTGCCCGCGGACGCCGCGCGGGCGCAGGTCCTGATCGGATTCCGCAGCGACGAGGGCGTGCGCCGCAACCAGGGGCGGCCCGGCGCGGCGGACGGGCCGGTCGCGTTGCGGCACGCCCTGGCGTCGCTGGCGCTGCCGGCGCCGGCGACGATCCACGACGCCGGCGACGTCGCGGTGCGCGGCGGCGCCCTCGAGGACGGGCAGCGCCGCCTCGGCGCGGCGGTCACCGCGCTGCTCGACGCGGGGCATGCGGTGGTGGTGCTCGGCGGCGGGCACGAGGTGGCCTTCGGCAGCTACCTGGGCTGGGCCGGGTCCGCGGCCGCGCGGGCCGGGACCCGCTGGGGCGTGCTGAACCTGGACGCGCACTTCGACCTGCGGGCGGCGCCCGTCGCCACGTCGGGCACCCCGTTCCGGCAGATGGCCGAACGCGAACGCGAACAGGGCAGGTCGCTGCGCTACGCGGTGGTGGGCATCGCGCAGCCGAGCAACACGGCCGCGCTGTTCGCCGCCGCGGACGAGTTCGGGGTGCGGTACCTGCTGGACGACGAGTGCCGCGCGACGAACCTGCCCGTCGTGGAGACGTTCGTCGAGGAGTTCGTCCGCGCGGTGGACGCGGTGCACCTGACGATCGACCTCGATGTGCTGCCCGGCTGGGTGGCGCCCGGGGTGAGCGCCCCGGCGGCCTGCGGCGTCGCGTTCGAGGTGGTGCAGCACGTGTGCGACGTCGTGGCGCGCAGCGGCAGGCTCGCGCTCGTCGACGTCGCCGAGCTGGCGCCGGCCGTCGACGTCGACGGGCGCACGGCCCGGGCGGCGGCCCGGCTGATCCACCGGATCGTCACGGGGCGGCCGGCGGGCGACCACCCCCGGTTCGCGGGCACCGAGCCCGGCGACGGTCCATGATGGAGGTGATGGGGTACCTCGAGATCGGGAGTGCGTCATGGCGATTCGTCGGGTGGTCGTCGTCGGGGCGGGCTTCGTCGGGTTGTCGGCGGCCTGGTTCCTGCAGGAGCGCGGCGTCGAGGTCACGGTGCTCGACCGCACCGGGGTGGCCGCCGATGCGTCGTGGGGCAATGCGGGCTGGCTGGCCCCCGCGCTGACCCTGCCACTGCCGGAGCCGGCGGTGCTGCGGTACGGGATCCGTTCGATGCTCACGCCGTCGTCCCCGGTGTACGTGCCGCCCGCGGTCGACCTGCGGTTGTGGCGGTTCCTGGCGGGATTCGCGCGGCACTGCACCGCCCGCCGGTGGCGCGCGGCGATGGCGGTGTTCGCCGAGGTGAACCGGATGGCGCTGGGCGCCTACGACGATCTGGCCCGCGGCGGTGTCGTCGAACAGACCCGCCCGGCGGATCCGTTCCTGGCAGCGTTCGCGTCCGAGGACGACCGTCGCGTGCTCGTCGAGGAGTTCCGGCAGGTGGTCGCGGCGGGCGGCGAGGTGGATTTCGACCTGCTCGACGGGGACACGATCCGCACCCTGGAGCCGCTGCTCGGCGACGGGGTGCGGGCCGGGATCCGGCTGCGGGGGCAGCGGTTCGTCGACCCGCCGCGGTTCGTCGCCGCGCTGGCGGAGTCGGTACGCGACCGTGGCGGTGAGATCGTCACCGGGTTCGAGGTGCAGGCGGTCCGGGACGGCCCGCGGGACGTGCGCGTGGTGGGCACCGGCGGCGGGGACCGGGCGGCGGATGCGGTGGTGCTGGCCACCGGGGCCCGGCTGAACGACCTGGCCCGGCCGTTCGGGGTCCGGATGCCGGTGCAGGCCGGTCGCGGCTACAGCTTCAGCGTGCGCCCGGCGCACCTGCCGAAGAACCCGATCTACTTCCCGGCCCAGCGGGTCGCGTGCACGCCGCTGCACGATCGGTTCCGCATCGCCGGGATGATGGAGTTCCGCCGGCCCGACGCCCCGCTCGACCCGCGGCGGATCCAGGCCATCGTCGACGCGGCGCGGCCGCTGCTGACCGGCGTCGACTGGGCCGCCCGGGCGGAGGAGTGGGTGGGCTCGCGTCCCTGCACCCCGGACGGTCTGCCGCTGGTCGGCGGCACCCGCTCCGCGCGCGTGTTCGTCGCCGGCGGTCACGGCATGTGGGGCGTGGCGCTGGGCCCGCTGACCGGCCGCCTGCTGGCCGGCGCGATGACCGGTGCGCGGGCGGCGGTGCCGCGGCAGTTCGACCCGCTCCGCTGACGATCAGTCCAGGGCCCCGATCGCGGATTCCGCCGCGGCGACGAGTTCTCCGCTCGCGGCGAGCCGGGCCGCGGCGTCGATCTCCGGGGCGAGATGCCGGTCCGGGCCGGGCCCGGCCACGTGCCGGCGGAGCGCGGCGACCACCGCGCCGGTGCCGGGGGCCGGGGTGAGCGGGGCGCGCAGGTCCAGTGCGCGTGCCGCGGTGAGTGCCTCGATGGCCAGGACACGGGTCAGCGCGGCGAGGCCGCGGCGCAGCTTGCGGGCGGCGGACCAGCCCATCGAGACGTGGTCCTCCTGCATGGCCGACGACGGGATCGAGTCGACGGCGGCGGGCACGGCGAGGCGCTTGAGGTCGGCGACGAGCGCGGCCTGGGTGTACTGGGCGATCATGTGCCCGCTGTCGACGCCGGGATCGTGGGCGAGGAACGGCGGCAGGCCGTGGCTGCGGGCCACGTCGAGCAGCCGGTCGGTGCGGCGCTCGCTGATGTTCGCGACGTCGGCGACGACGACGGCGAGGAAGTCGAGGACGTACGCCAGCGGGGCGCCGTGGAAGTTGCCGTTCGACTCGATCCGGCCGTCGCGGGTGACGACCGGGTTGTCGATCGCGGCCGCGAGTTCGCGTCCGGCGACCTGCTCGGCGTGGGTCAGGGTGTCGCGCGCGGCGCCCGCGACCTGCGGGGCACACCGCAGCGAGTAGGCATCCTGCACCACCGGGCAGTCCGGGGTCCGGTGGCTGGCCACGACGGCGGAGCCGGCGAGGAGCCGGGTCATGTTGGCGGCGGCCACGGCCTGGCCGGGGTGCGGCCGCAGGGCGTGCAGGTCGGCGGCGAAGACCCGGTCGGTGCCGAGCAGGGCCTCGACGCTCATCGCGGCCGTGACGTCGGCGAGCCGCAGCAGGGCGCGCAGGTCGTGGCAGGCAAGGACCAGCATGCCCAGCATCCCGTCGGTGCCGTTGATGAGGGCGAGCCCTTCCTTCTCGGCGAGCACGACGGGCGCGAGGCCCGCCGCGGCGAGAGCCTGCGCGGCCGGCACGAGCGTGCCGGCGGCGTCGCGGGTCTCGCCCTCGCCGGTGAGGACGAGGGCCACGTGGGCGAGCGGCGCGAGATCCCCGGAACAGCCGAGGCTGCCGTGCTCGGGCACCACCGGCGTGATTCCCGCGCTCAGCATCGCGGCGTAGGCCGTGGCGGTCCCGGGGCGGACCCCGGTGTGCCCGGTGGCGAAGGTGGACAGGCGCAGCAGCATCATCGCGCGGACCACCTCCCGTTCCACCTCGGGACCGGTCCCGGCGGCGTGAGAGCGGATCACGCTGCGCTGCAGATCGATTCGCGATTCCGGGGGAATGTGGCGGGTGGCGAGCGCCCCGAACCCGGTGGTGATGCCGTACGCGGGCCGGGGGTCGCGGGCGAGCGCGTCGACCACGGCACGGGCCGCGCCGATGAGGGCGAGCGCGTCCGCGGAGAGCCGGACCGGCGCGCCGGACCGCGCCACCCGCAGGACCTCGTCCGTCGAGACGGGACCGACCCCGACGACGACCTCCTCGGCCACGGCCACCTCCCGATCGATACGCGCTATCCGGATTGTGTCCCCGGCACCGGCCGGCGCGCCGCCGAATCAGGGTCGAGAAGGCCGGCTTCGCGCCGGATCGTGGTGACCGCATCGTCGGGACCGGCCACAGCCGTGTCGATCGTCAGGTGGGCACGGTCCCACGCCTCCGGTTCACGAGGCCGGCCCCAGCGTGTCCGCCACCCGGCCGAACCACTCGAGCACGGCCCGTTCGTAGACGATGCCGAAGTCCAGGGTCGCCGACGAGTACGGGTCCGCGCAGTGCTCGGCGGCGGCGCGCTCGTAGTCGGCGAGCCGGCGTTCGTGGGCGGCGCGGTGGACGGCGAGCATCTCGGCCAGCCTGCCGGGCGGCAGGTGCCTGCCGAACGCGACGGTGAGCAGCAGCGGGTAGCGGATGTTCTCCGGTCCGGGTTCGCGTTCGATCCACTCGGCGAATGCGGCGCGGCCGGAGGCGGTGAGCGCGAAGGGCTTGCGGTCGCGCGGGCCCACCTCGCCCGCCTCGACGAGACCGGCCCGTTCCATGGCGGCGAGTTCGCGATACACCTGACTGGTCGTGATCGACCAGAATTTCCCGATCCGCTCCTGCGCGGTCACCACCAGATCCCACCCGGTCTTCGGACCCTCGTGCAGGAATCCCAGCAGCGACGCCGCGGTGGCGTTGAGCGGACGAGCCGCGGGGGCATCGAGCGGACGGTCGACCATGGCGGACACCTTTCCCGGGGGCTTGACATTCCACTGTGGCATATCCACCATAGTGGTATCGACATTCCACTGTGGAACCTCAGTGGTCTCGACCCTCCGCAGGAGGCAGCGATGGAATACGTCAACGGTGTCCGGATCTCCGACCCCGAACGCGAGCGGCTCGTCGACGAGCTGGGCCGGCATCTCACCGCCGGCCGGCTCACGATCGGCGAGTTCGACCAGCGGGTCGGCGAGGTGTACCGGTCCGTCACCACCGACGAGGCGCACCGGGTACTGAGCGACCTTCCGGCGGCACCCCCGGCCTCACCCGCACCCCCGCCCGCCCCGGCCCGCACCGCGGACCGCCGGCTCCCCCTGCATCAGCGGATCGAGTGGGGAGCCTGGGCCGCAGCCGGGACGATCAACCTCGTGATCTGGGCGATCGTGTCGATCGCCGTCGGCGCGGCCGTGTACCCGTGGCCGGTCTGGGTGATCGGGCCGTGGGGCCTGGTACTGCTCGGCCGGACCCTCGCCGGACGGGAAGGCGCCGGCCACCGGGCACACCCCGGCCGCGGCTCGTCGCGGGCCCTCCCCGCCGGCGGGTGGTGCACATCCGGGTGGCGGGCGTCACAGACTCGGCTATGATCGACGGGCAGTATTTGTAACTCACGGTTACGCGAAGAATCAGGGAGGCCCCGTGTCGAAGACCCTCGAAGCCACCGTCGAGATCGCCGCATCGCCACAGCAGGTGTGGCATGTGATCTCCGACCTGAAGCGGATGGGCGAGTGGAGCCCGCAGTGCCGGAAGATGGCCGTGCTGGGCGGACCCGTCGGAGTCGGGACCAAGACGATCAATGTCAACCGCAAGGGCCTGCTCGTGTGGCCCACCACCGCCAAGGTGCTCGCCTTCGAGCCGGGGCGCCTGCTCCGCTTCCGGGTCAACGAGAACCGCACCGTCTGGTCGTTCACCCTCGAGCCCACCGACACCGGCACCCGGGTGATCCAGCGACGGGAGGCGCCCACCGGGACCAGCAAGGTCTCGCAGTTCCTCATCGACAAGGTCCTCGGCGGTGCGACCGCCTTCGACGACGACATGGTGGTCGGCATGAACGCCACCCTCGCGCGCATCAGGAACGAGGCCGAGGGCGCGGCCCTCGCACGGTGACCCTCCTCGCGTAGGCTGTGTTAGCCCGCGGGCCGCACGCCCGCGGGTCACACCGCGCGACACTAAGAGGAGCCGTGGCCCGAAAGCCCACACCCCCCGGAACCCCACCGCCCACCAGCGTCGAGCACGTTCTCGAACTGGTCCGCAAGACGATTCCACCGCTCCACCCGGCAGGCATCCCCTTCGTCGCCGCCCCGCTCGCCGTCGCGGCGCTCGGCCGCAACCGCAAGTGGGTCCGTCGCGCCGGCCTCGTCTCGGCCGCCGCCACCGCAGGATTCTTCCGCCACCCCCACCGGGTGCCGCCCAACCGGGTCGGCGTCGTCGTGGCCCCGGCGGACGGCGAGGTGGCCCTCGTCGACACCGCGGTGCCGCCCGCCGAACTCGAGATGGGCACCGAGCCGCGGCCGCGGGTGAGCATCTTCCTGTCCGTGCTCGACGTGCACGTCCAGCGCAGCCCCGTCGGCGGCACCGTCACCAAGGTCGTGCACCGCCCCGGGCAGTTCCTCTCGGCCGACCTCGCCGATGCCAGCGAGGTCAACGAACGCAACAGCATGCTCCTCGAGACCCGCGACGGCGCCGACGTGGCCGTCGTCCAGATCGCCGGGCTGCTCGCCCGCCGCATCGTGTGCGACGCGAAGGCGGGCGACACGCTGCCGATCGGCGACACCTACGGCCTGATCCGCTTCGGTTCCCGTGTCGACACCTACCTGCCCCCGGGCAGCACCCTCCTCGTCGAACGCGGGCAGAAGACGATCGGCGCCGAGACCGTCATCGCCCAGCTGCCGTGAGCCCGTCCGCCGCCTCCCCGGCAGCCCCGGAACGCAAACGCCGCGGTCGCCCGCAGGCCGTGCGGCTGCTGCCGAGTGTCATCACGATCCTCGCGCTCTCCGCCGGCCTGTCCGCGGTGAAGTTCGCCCTCGACGGCCAGCTGGGCACCGCCCTCGGCATGATCGGCGCGGCAGCGGTGCTGGACTCCCTCGACGGGCGCATCGCCCGCCTGCTGGACGCCACGACCAAGATCGGCGCCGAGCTCGACTCGCTGTCCGACGCGGTGGCGTTCGGCGTGGCCCCGGCCCTCGTGCTGTACGTGACGCTGCTGGACGGCAGCCCGTTCGGCTGGATCATCTCCCTGCTGTACGCGGTCAGCATCGTCCTGCGCCTCGCCCGGTTCAACACCCTGCTCGAGGACGACACGGTGCCCGCGTACGCCCGCGAGTACTTCGTCGGCGTGCCGTCCCCCGCCGGCGCCCTCGTCGCCCTGGCGCCGGTCGCCGCGCACATCCAGTGGGGTGAGGGCTGGTGGGACTCCTACCCCGTCGTGGCCGCCTGGACGCTGCTCACCGCCGCCCTCGTCGTCAGTCAGATACCGACCCTGGCGATGAAGTCGGTGTCCGTGCCGCCCCGCTACGCGGTGATCCTCCTGGTACTCGTGGCGGTCGCGGCGGCCGCGCTGGTCACCTACCCGTACGTGCTCATGCTCGTCCTCATCGGCCTGTACCTGGCGCACATCCCGTTCGCGATCCGCTCCAAGCGCTGGGTGGCGGCGCGGCCGGAGACATGGAACATCAAGCCGTCCGAGCGGCGCGCCCTGCGCGCCGAGCACCGCGCCCTGAGGCCACGGCGGGTCGCGATCCGGCGCGCCCCGCAGCCCCGGCAGTCCGCCGCGCGACTCGGTCTGCGCCGCCCCCGCGGACGCTGACGACGCTCTAGGCTCGGCGGGGTGAGCAGCCCCGAACTCGCGTTGACCGTCCGCCTCAACACCTCCGCGGCCGATGCGCGCCGCGGCGTCGTCCGCGTGCACCCGGAGGTGCTCACCGCGCTGGGCCTGCGCGAATGGGACGCGATCGCGCTGATCGGGGGGCGCCGCACCGCGGCCGTCGCCGGCCTCGCCCCCGCCGGCACGCCGACCGGCACGATCCTGCTCGACGACGTGACGCTCTCCAACGTGGGGCTGCGCGAGGACGCCACCGTCCTCGTCGGCCCGGTCGTCGTCCACGGCGCCCGCACGGTCGCGGTCACCGGATCGGCACTCGCCACCCACACGATCGACGACGTCACCCTGCGCCAGGCACTGCTGGGCAAGGTCCTCACCGTCGGCGACGCGGTGTCGCTGCTGCCCCGCGATCTCGGACCGGGCACGAGCACCGCCCCCACCACGCGCACCCTGTCCCGCACGTTCGGGATCGCCTGGACCACGGAACTGCTCACCGTCACCGCCGTCGACCCCGCCGCACCGGTGAGCGTGCAACCGAACACCGCGGTGAGCTGGGGCACCACCCCGGCCGGGCGGGCCGTCGCCGGCCCCCGCCCGGCCGCCGCCCCGTCGGCCCGGCCCGCGATCCCCGCACCGCCGCCACCACCGGTGGAGGACCTGGTCGGCGTGCAGACCCAGGCCGGCAGGCTCACCGAGTGGCTGAAGCTGGCCCTCGACGAGCCCGAACTGCTGCGCACCCTCGGCGCCTCCCCCCACCTCGGAGTGCTGATCACCGGGCCCGCCGGCGTCGGCAAGGCCACCCTCGCCCGCGCAGTCCTCGCCGGCCGTCGCGTCGTCGAGCTCGACGGGCCGAGCGTGGGCGCCACTGCCGCCGACGATCGGCTGCGCCGCGTGACCACCGCCGTCGCCGACCTGGCCCCCGGCGGGGTCCTGCTCGTCACCGACATCGACGCCCTGCTGCCCGCCGACCCCGAACCGGTGTCGGCGCTGATCCTCGACCAGCTGCGCCGCGCCGTCGACACCGTCGGGGTCGCGCTCGTCGCGACCACGGCGCACCCCACCGAGGTGGACTCGCGGGTCCGCTCCCCCGAGATCTGCGACCGGGAACTGGCCCTGCCCCTGCCCGACGGCGCCACCCGTCGCGCCCTGCTCGACGTGCTGCTGCGCCGGGTGCCCACCGACACCCTCTCGCTCGACGCCGTCGCCGCCCGCGCGCCCGGCTTCGTCGTCGCCGACCTGGCCGCCCTGTGCCGGGAGGCGGCGCTGCGGGCGGCGGCGCGGGCGAGCCGCGACGACACCGAGCCGAGGCTCACTCAGGATGACCTGCTCGGTGCGCTCGAGGTGATCCGCCCGCTGTCGCGATCGGGCACCGAGGAGCTGGCCATCGGCAGCGTCACCCTCGACGACGTCGGCGACATGGTCGACACCAAACAGTCGCTCACGGAGGCGGTGCTGTGGCCGTTGCACCACCCCGACTCGTTCGCCCGCCTCGGCGTCGAGCCGCCGCGCGGTGTACTGCTCTACGGGCCACCGGGTTGCGGCAAGACCTTCCTGGTGCGCGCGCTGGCCAGCTCGGGACAGCTGAGCGTGCACGCCGTCAAGGGCGCCGAGCTGATGGACAAATGGGTGGGCGCCTCGGAGAAGGCTGTGCGGGAGCTGTTCCAGCGGGCCCGCAACTCCGCACCGGCGCTGGTGTTCCTCGACGAGATCGACGCGCTCGCCCCGCGCCGCGGGCAGAGCTCCGACTCCGGCGTCACCGACCGGGTGGTGGCCGCCCTGCTCACCGAACTCGACGGGGTCGAACCGCTGCGCGACGTCGTGGTGCTCGGCGCCACCAACCGGCCCGACCTGATCGATCCGGCCCTGCTGCGCCCCGGCCGGCTCGAGCGGCTGGTGTTCGTGCCGCCGCCGGACGCCGAGGCGCGCGCCGCGATCCTGCGCACCGCGGGCAAGTCGGTGCCGCTGGCCGACGACGTGGACCTCGGCGCCCTCGCCGCGGACCTCGACGGCTACTCCGCGGCGGACTGCTCGGCGCTCCTGAGGGAGGCCGCGCTCGCGGCGATGCGCCGCAGCGTCGACGCCGCGGCCGTCACCGCCGACGACGTCGCGGCGGCGCGGAAGGCGGTGCGCCCGTCGCTGGAGGCCGCGCAGGTCGAACACCTGCGGGCCTACGCCGAGGGGCGCTGACGATGCCGGCGGCGACAGTGCGGTTGGACGAGCCGGTCGCGGGTCTCGCGGCATTGTGCGCGGGCGCCCTCGCCGGCTTCGCCGTAGCGGTGGACGGGGTGGCGCTCCCCGCCGCGACGGGCAGCGCCACCGGGCCGATCGTGTTCGCGGTGGCGGCGGTGCTGGCGGTCGCGGGCCTGCAACGCTCGGGGTCGCGCCGTACGGCGTGGTTGCTGGCGGCCGGCTGCACGGTGGTGCTGGGGACGGTGCGGTTCGCGGTACCTGCCGCCGACCCCGACACCCTCACCGTGCTGCCCCTGATCAGTGCGGGAGCCGCCGGGATCCTGCTCGGGGCGGCGGTCGCCGCGGCGTGGGGCGAACCGATCGGGCAGTGGGCGGTGGTCGTCGGGGCGTGGGCGGTGTTCCTGCTCGCCGGCCCGATGGGGACGTCCCTGCAGTCGTCGGCGCTGCCGTCGCCGCTGCAGTGGCCGCTCGCCGTCGCAGCCGGGGCCGTGGTGCTCGCCGCATTCGTCGCGGGGGCCGGGGCCCGGGTGCAGCAGCCGGAGGCGCGGCTGCCGATCGTCGCGGTCGGGGCGACGGCGGCGCTGACCGTCGGCATGCACGTGCTCGCCGGCTGGGTGGGCGAGCAGGCCACCTCGGCTGCGGCGTGGATGTGGCTGGCCGCCGCGGCCGTGCTCGCCGCGACGGTGCTCGGTGCGGAGGCCGTCGGCCGTTTCCTGCCCTTCGCAGACGGCCGGTTCCCCGTCGCCGCGATCGGGGCGACGGCCGCGGCGTACCCGCTGGTCGACGACCTGGCCGGGAGGGAGGTGTCCGCGTGGGTGCCCGCGGCCGGGGTGCTGGCGGTCGCGGCGGGAGCCGCGCTCGCGTGGCGGGTCCCGCGGGTCGAGCTGGGCCTGGGGGTGGCCCTGGTCGTCACGCTGACCGCGGCGCTGTGGCCCGACACCGCGGCGGACGGCCCGCAGTTGCTGGTGCGCGTGGCGCTGGTCGCCGCGGGCACCGGCCTGGCGCTGGGGGCGGCGCTGCCGGGTGCGGCACCGATCGCCGCGATGGGCCTGGTGCTGCCGGTCGCGGCCGCCACGGTGGCCACGGTCTGGGCGCTACCCGCCGACCCGCGGCTGCTCACCGGTGCGCTGGCGGCGACGGGCGCGGTATGCGCGTGGCGCTGCCGGAGCTGACGTGGCCGGTCTCACTCGGCCCGGACGAGACCGAGGGCGTGCAGGTGCTCGAACACCAGCATCGAACCCGGCGCGACCTCGGGCAGGGCAGCGTACTCGGCGACGGTGAACCAGCCGAGTTCGGCGATCTCCGCCGCCGGGCGCGGTTCCCCGGCCAGCTCGGCCGTGAAGCAGGTCATGTGCAGGCGAGTGCCGACCGGATGGCCGAAGGCCTCGGCCTCGAAGATCCCGACCTCGGCGACGGTGCCGTCGACGAGGCCGACGCCGAGTTCCTCGCGGATCTCCCGGTGCAGGGCCTGCTCGGGGGTCTCGCCGGGATCGATCTTGCCGCCCGCCATGTAGAAGGCGGTCTTGCCGGCGGAACGGGTCTGCAACAGGCGTCCGTCGCGGACGTACGCGAGCGCGGCGGTACGGATCGGTCCGGTCTCGGGCATGGGGGCACTCTACGATGGGAATCGGACATCGGAGCGTCGGCGGCCGATTCGCAACCGTGCGAATGCTGCCGGTAAGCTGACACCGAATCCGATTTGTCCATTTGCAGAGCAGCACGTGCATCGGGATTTCCCGGGTCCGCGCGGCTCGGGCATCGCCCCCTGTGGGTGCTGCACAACACTTGCAAGCCTGTTACACCCCGCCGCCAGGCCCGACCCCGACGGAGTGCCTTTGCTCGCCATACTCATCGCCCACGCGGTCGCCGCTCTCGTTGCGCCGCCTCTGGTCAGAGTCATGGGGAGAAATGCGTTCCTACCGCTGGCGCTCGTGCCACTGGCGAGCCTCGGCTGGGTGATCGGCAACTGGGGCACGGAACGCACGCTGCACATCGCGTGGGCGCCGGGCCTGTCGATGAACATCGACATGCGCTTCGACTCCCTCGCGGCGATCATGTCGGCGCTGGTGCTGGGCATCGGCGCGCTCATCCTGCTCTACTGCGCCCGGTACTTCACCGACGACGAGCCCCGCCTGGGGATCTTCGCCGCCGAGATGGTCGCCTTCGCCGGCGCCATGTTCGGCCTGGTGACCAGCGACAACATGCTGGTCCTCTACACGTTCTGGGAACTGACCACCGTGCTGTCGTTCCTGCTGGTCGGCCACTACGCGGAGCGGGCGTCGAGCCGCCGCGCCGCCACCCAGGCCCTGCTCGTCACCACCGCGGGTGGCCTCGCGATGCTCGTCGGCATCATCGTGCTCGGGCAGCTGGTGGGCAGCTACAACCTCTCCGACGTGATCGCGGCCGCCCCGAGCGGCTGGCTGGCCGGGGTGGGCGTCGCCCTGGTGCTGGTCGGCGCCCTGTCGAAGTCCGCGGTGGTGCCGCTGCACTTCTGGCTGCCCGGCGCGATGGCAGCCCCGACCCCCGTCTCCGCGTACCTGCACGCCGCCGCGATGGTGAAGGCGGGCATCTATCTGGTGGCGCGGCTGGCTCCGGCGTTCGCCGATGCGGCGCCGTGGCGGCCCATCGTCGTCACCCTCGGCCTGGCGTCGATGCTGCTCGCCGGCTGGCGCGCGTTCCGGGCCTTCGACCTGAAGCTGATCCTGGCGTTCGGCACCGTCAGCCAGCTCGGTTTCCTCATCGCCCTGGTGGGGATCGGCAGCCGGGAGGCGGCGCTGGCCGGCATGGCCATGGTCGTGGCCCATGCGATGTTCAAGGCCTGCCTGTTCATGGTGGTCGGCATCGTCGACCACGGCGCCGGCACCCGCGACATCCGCAAGCTCGCGCACCTCGGGAAGCGGGCGCCGTTCCTCGCGGCCGTCGCGGCCGTCGCCGCGATGAGCATGGGCGGCCTGCCCGTGTTCATCGGGTTCGTCGGCAAGGAGGCCGCCCTCGAGGCCGTGCAGGTGACGACCCTGCTGAGCCCGTGGGCCCGGATCGCGGTACTCACCGCGATCGTCGCCGGGTCGATCCTCACCCTGGCGTACAGCATCCGGTTCGTGTGGGGCGCCTTCGGACGCAAGCAGCTCAAGCGCCCGAGTCCGGCCGTGCAGAACTTCCACGCCGCCGGCCCGCTGCTGCTGTTCTCCCCGACCGTCCTGGCCTTCGGCGGGTTGGCCGCCGGACTCGCGGCGCCGTGGCTCGACACGCTGCTGTCCCCCTACGCGGACACGCTGCCCAGCACCCTGGACAAGCCCTACCACCTCGCGCTGTGGCACGGCGTCGGCCTCCCCCTCGTGCTGACCGCCGTCGTCGTGGCCGGTGGCACCGCGCTGTACTTCGCCCACCGCGCGATCTCCCGCGTGAAGTTCGAGCGTCAGCTGTTCGGCAACGCCGACCGCATGTACGACGCGACGCTGCGCTTCATGGACACCGTGTCGATACGGCTGACCGGTTCCACCCAGCGGGGCTCGCTGCCGCTGACCCAGGGCATCATCCTGGTCACCCTGGTGGTGCTGCCCACCACGCTGCTGCTGGTGTTCGGCCCCGAGCGGGACATGGCGGTGCGGTGGTGGGACTCGTCCGTCCAGTTCGCGGCGGCGGCCATCATCATGTGCGGCGCCCTGGCCGCGACGGTGATGCGCAACCGCCTCGCCGGCGTGCTGCTCGTGGGCCTGACCGGCTACGGGTGCGGATTCCTGTTCGCCCTGCAGGGCGCCCCGGACCTCGCGCTCACGCAGTTCCTCGTCGAAACGCTGACCCTCGTCATCTTCGTGCTGGTGCTGCGCAAGCTCCCCGCCGAGTCCCGTCCCGAACACGTGGTGGGCCGGAAGCTGCCGCGTGCCCTGCTCGGCATCGCCGTCGGCGTCGCGGTCACGACGATCGGGGTGTTCGCCACGAACGCCCGCACCGCCGACCCGATCGCGCTGCTGCTGCCGGAGGCGGCCTACGAACTCGGCAACGGCAAGAACGTGGTCAACGTGCTGCTCGTCGACATCCGGGCGTGGGACACCCTCGGGGAGATCTCCGTGCTGCTCGTCGCGGCGACGGGCGTGGCGAGCCTGGTGTTCCGCACCCGCCGCTTCGGTTCGGCGCCGCGCGTCTCGGACGCCCCCGCGGCGCAGCTCGACGCGATGTCGTCGAGCACCGAGACGACGTGGCTGCGCGGCGGGGACCTCATCGACCCGCGGCACCGCTCGCTGGTCCTCGAGGTCACGACCCGCCTGGTGTTCCCGACGATGATGGTGCTGTCGGTCTACTTCTTCTTCGCCGGGCACAACGCGCCCGGCGGCGGCTTCGCCGGCGGCCTGATCGCGGGGCTTGCGCTGGTGCTGCGGTATCTGGCCGGTGGCCGTTACGAGCTCGGCGAGGCGGTGCCCATCGACGCGGGCAAGATCCTCGGCCTGGGTCTGACGTTCTCGGCGGGGACCGCCCTGGTCTCCCTGTTCCTCGGTGCGCCGCCGCTGTCGTCGGCGACCGTCGAGATGACTCTGCCGCTGCTCGGCGACATCAAGCTCGTCACCGCACTGTTCTTCGACCTGGGGGTGTATCTGATCGTCGTCGGCCTGGTACTCGACGTGCTCCGCAGTCTCGGCGCGCGTCTCGATGCGGAGATCGTGGGTGAGAAGCGATGAGCGCGAATCTGACCATGCTCGCTCTGGTCGGGGTGCTGGTCGCCTCCGGGGTGTACCTGCTGCTCGAGCGCAGCATCATCAAGATGCTGCTGGGGTTGCTGCTGATCGGCAACGGCATCAACCTGCTGATCCTCACCCTCGCCGGGCCGGCCGGCGGCCCGCCCGTGGTCGGTGCCCGCAACGACCTGCACGAGAACATGGCCGACCCGCTGGCACAGGCGATGATCCTCACGGCGATCGTCATCACCATGGGCGTGGCCGGCTTCGTGCTGGCGCTCACGTACCGGTCGTTCACGCTCAGTGCCCGCGACGAGGTCGAGAACGACCCCGAGGACACCAAGGTGTCGCAGCGGCGCTCGCCCGCCGAGGCCCCCGACCGCGACCGTTCGGACGATCCGCTCACCGGCCTGCCGAGCCGCAGCGGCGACGCGTTCGACGCGGCCGGCAACCCGATCCCCCTGGAGGAACTCGTCAACCTGGAGGACCTCGAATCCTACGAGGACCTGCACGACGGCGACTTCGACGACGAGACGGATTCGGCCTACAGCGACGGTGAGACGGCCCGCGGGGACGACGCACCGTCCCGGGGAGGAAGGACCCGATGATCCTGTCCGCGACGGCGCTGACCCCGCTGCCCGTCCTCATCCCGATGCTGGCGGCGGCCGCGACGCTGATCCTCGGGCGCCGGCCCCGCGCTCAGCGGGCCGTGACCCTCGTTGCGCTCGTCGCCGTGCTGGTGGTCTCGGGCCTGCTGCTGTACCTCGCCGACCGGGACGGCATCGCGGTCGTGCAGGTCGGCGGATGGGACTCCCCCATCGGGATCTCCCTGGTGGTCGACCGGCTCGCGGCGCTGATGCTGGTGGTGTCGGCGATCGTGCTGCTCGCCGTCATGCTGTACGCGGTCGGACAGGGCATCCACGACGGCAACGACCAGCAGCCCGTGTCGATCTTCCTGCCGACGTACCTGGCACTGACCGCGGGCGTGTGCAACGCATTCCTCGCCGGCGACCTGTTCAACCTCTTCGTCGGGTTCGAGGTGCTGCTCGCGGCGTCGTTCGTGCTGCTCACCCTGGGGGCGAGCGCGGACCGGGTCCGCGCCGGCGTCTCCTACGTGATGGTCTCGATGGTCTCGTCGCTGATCTTCCTGGCCGGCATGGGGTTCGCGTACGCCGCCACCGGCACCCTGAACCTGGCGCAGATGGCGGTGCGGATGGACGACGTGCCGGAGGGCACCCGCGCCGCGATCTTCGGCGTGCTCCTCGTCGCGTTCGGCATCAAGGCGGCGGTGTTCCCGCTGTCGACGTGGCTGCCGGACTCGTACCCCACCGCCCCGGCGCCGGTCACCGCCGTGTTCGCCGGCCTGCTCACGAAGGTCGGCGTCTATGCCATCATCCGGGCGCACACGCTGCTGTTCCCGGGCGGCGAGCTCGACAACGTGCTCCTGGTGGCCGGCCTGCTGACGATGGTGATCGGCATCCTCGGCGCCATCGCCCAGAACGACATCAAGCGCCTGCTGTCGTTCACCCTCGTCAGCCACATCGGCTACATGGTGTTCGGGATCGCCCTCTCGACGCAGGCGGGGTTGTCCGGCGCCGTGTACTACGTCGCCCATCACATCCTGGTCCAGACGACGCTGTTCCTCGTGGTCGGCCTGATCGAGCGGCAGGCCGGCTCGGCGTCGCTGCGGCGGCTCGGCGGACTCGCCCTCGCCAGCCCGGTCCTCGCGATCGCGTTCCTCGTCCCGGCGCTGAACCTCGGGGGCATCCCCCCGTTCTCCGGGTTCATCGGGAAGGTGGCCCTGCTGCAGGCCGGCGCCGCCGACGGATCCGTCCTGGCGTGGGTGCTGGTTGCGGGCGGCACCGTCACGAGCCTCCTCACCCTGTACGTCGTCGCCCGGGTGTGGACCAAGGCCTTCTGGCGGGCCCGCGCCGACGCCCCCGAGGGCGGCCTCGCCGACGCCGCCCCGTCCGCGCTGATCGACGAATCCGGGATGGAGGTCGCCTTCTCGGACCGGGCCGACGTCGGGCGCATGCCCCCGGCAATGCTGGTTCCGACGATCGGTCTCGTCGTCGTCGGCCTGGCCCTGACCGTGTTCGCCGGCCCGCTCGTCGACATCAGCGACCGTGCCGCCGAGAACCTGCGGGATCGGTCCGTCTACATCGAAGCCGTGCTGGGAGGTCAGCCGTGACGAGCCGGTCGAATCTGCTCCGCCTGTTCGTCCTGGGCTGGATGACGCTGGTGTGGGTGCTGTTGTGGGGCACCTTCAGCGCCGCGAACCTGCTCGGCGGGATCGCCGTCGCGGTGATCGTCACAGTGATGCTGCCGCTGCCGCGGGTGCCCGTCGAGGGCCGCCTGCACGTGCTGTCCGCCGTGCGCCTGGCCGCCGTGATCTTCGTGGATACGATGAAGTCCACGGTCTCGGTCGGGTGGCTCGCGATCCGGCCGGCGCCGCCGCCGGTGACCGGTGTGCTGCGGTGCCGGCTCACCATCAAGTCCGACCTGGTGCTCACTCTGTGGGCGGACATCATGAACAACATCCCCGGCACGATGGTCCTCGAGATCGACCAGGCCCGCCGGATCGTCCACGTCCACGTCCTGGACGTGGGCACCGACCGGAAGGTCGCGGACTTCTACCGCTCCGCGCGGCGCATCGAACGCCTGCTGATCTCGACGTTCGAACGCAACAACGAATGGCAGCCCAGCCCCTGGGTCGTCCGGGAGGAGGCGTGATGACGGTGATACTGGCGCTCTCGGGCGCTCTGCTGGTGGTCGCGGCCGCGCTCATCACCTACCGGGTGCTGGCCGGCCCCACCTCGCTGGACCGGCTGATCGCCCTCGACGCACTGCTGGCCATCGCGATGTGCGGGCTCGCCGCGTGGGCGGTGCACAGCCGGGATACGACGATCGTGCCGGCCGTCGTCGCTCTGGCCCTCGTCGGATTCATCGGCTCGGTGTCGGTGGCACGATTCCGGGTGCGTGACGACCAGTGACCACCGTGCTGGAACTCGTCGGCCACGTCCTCATCCTGATCGGCTCGGTCATCTCCCTCACCGCAGCGGTCGGCATCGTGCGCTTCCGCGACACCCTCTCGCGCATGCATCCGGCAACGAAACCGCAGGTGGTCGGCCTGCTGTTCGTGCTCGGCGGCGCGATGCTCATCCTGCGGGGCAACGTCGACATCTGGATGCTGGCGCTGGCGGGCATGTTCATGGTGCTGACCGCTCCCGTCATCGCCCACCGGGTGGGCCGGCTCGCCTACCGGGAGCAGCTCGGCCGCGACGGTCTGCTCAGCGGCGACGAGCAGTCGCCGGACGGGAGCTGACCGCATCCGGCCGGCGATCGCCGTCGGCCGCATGGAACGTGACGTGGAAGGCCACCGCCACCACCACCAGCGAACCGAGCAGGAGGGGCCCGGCGAGCGGAGCGTGCTCCGCCATGAGACCCGGCAGGTACCGGTAGGCCGCCAGCTGCGCGGCCAGCACCGCCGTGCCGCCCGCGACGAGGCGGATGCGGAACCAGCCCCAGCCGCGGTCCGGGTCGCGCAGCGCGGCCTCGAGCGTCAGGCACAGCACCGCGCCGGAGACGAGGTCCACGCCGTAGTGGTAGCCGAAGCCCAGCGTGGCGGCGAGGGTGCAGCCGAGCCACCCGGTGCCGAGCAGCCGCAGCCAACCGGGGCCGCCCCGGGTGTGCAGGAACAGCGCCAGCGCCCACGCGGTGTGCAGGCTCGGCATGCAGTTGCGCGGGGTGACCGCGTCGAACGGGATCGGCTGCGGGTCGGGATTCCACGGCACCGCAGCCGGCCAGAAGGTCCCCACCTGCCAGCCCGCGCCGTGGTCGCCGAACGCGAAGATCGGGCCCACCACCGGGAACAGCATGTAGACCAGCGGCCCCACCAGGCCGATGAGCAGGAAGGTGCGCACCAGGTGGTGTGCGGGCCAGGGGCGGCCGCCGCCGACGTTGCGGAGCTGGTACACGGCGACGACGATCGCCGCGACGGGCAGCTCGATGTACACCCAGTGCAGCACCGCGTACACGCCGGGCCCGAGCCATTCGAGAGCCCGGCCCGCCAGCCACGACGGATTGCCCAGGGCGTGGTCGGCGAGCTGGACGTACTCGTCGAGCACGTCCGGCCGGGTCCGTGCGGTCAGTTCGAGCCACGTGTCGCCGATCTTGACCGAGAGCACCAGCAGCACCCCGAGCGCGATGCCGCGCAGCGCACCGCGGCGCGGGCCGCCCTGCAACGCGACCGCGGCGTATCCGGCCAGCAGCACGAGCACGATCGTCGGCCCGTTCCCCACCGTCAGGGGGCCGCCGGTGAGGTACCGCTCGGCCGCGAACGCCCCGTCGAGCAGCACCGCGGCACCGACCGCCACGTACCGCAGGCGCGCGGTCAGGCCCACCATCGCCAGCGCGAGACCGGCCCACGGCACGGACGCCGACTTCGGGATCGCGACGACGTCGCCGACGAGTCCGGGGAGCGGCCCGGGGAACCCGCTGTACCGCGCGACCGCCTCGGCCACGAGGACACCCAGGATCGCGCCGGTCAGAGCGAGGGGAACGAACAGTTGCGGCACATGCGCCGGCTGCGCCTTCGGGCGCTCCACCCCTCGGATCGACACCGATACATGGTAAACAGCGTGTGAACTGTGCGGGAACGCGGCCGATCGTTCAGGCGCGCAGTTCCTCCACCAGCGAGTCCACCACCGCGACGAGGTCGCCGCCGGTCTGCTCCGCGATCCGGCGCTGCCGCTGGTAGGAGGCTCCCCGCACGGGGATCTGCGCCACCTGGGCGAGTTCGTCCGCACAGCCGAGCCGCGCCGCCGTGGGAGTGAGCTGCTCGAGCAGATCGTTCAGGTCGTCGGTGACGAGGCGCTCGTGGCACACCGGGTCGAGGATCACCTCGGCCTCGAGGCCGTAGCGGGCGGCGCGCCACTTGTTCTCCTTGACGTGCCACGGCTGCAGGGTGGGCAGCTGCTCGCCCCGCTCGAGTCGCTCGTCGTAGTACACGACGAGCGAGTGCACGAGGGCGACGAGGGCGGCCAGCTCGGCCTTGTTGGTGATGCCGTCGAAGACCCGGACCTCGATGGTGCCCCACCGCGGCGACGGGCGGATGTCCCAGTGCATGCCGCCCGGCTTCGTGATGACCCCGGACTTGAGCTGGTCCTCGATGAAGCTCTCGTACTGGGCCCAGCTCTCGAAGTGGTACGGCAGTCCGGCCGTCGGCAGCTGCTGGAACATCAGGGCACGGTTGCTCGCGTAGCCGGTGTCCACGCCCGCCCAGATCGGTGAGGAGGCCGACAGCGCCAGCATGTGCGGGTACTTCACCAGCAACGCGTTGAGGATCGGGATGACCTTCTCCGCGGACGAGACACCGACGTGGACGTGCACGCCCCAGATGAGCATCTGCCGGCCCCACCAGCGGGTGCGCTCGATCATCTCGTCGTAGTCCGGGGACCGGGTGACGACCTGGTCGGTCCACTGTCCGAACGGATGGGTGCCGGCGCAGATCAGATCCACCCCCGCGGGATCGGCGGCGGTGCGCAGCAGGTCGAGGGATTCGGCCAGGTCGTCGACGGCCTCGGCGACGGTGTCGTGCACGTCGGTGACGAGTTCGACGGTGTTGCGGAGGAACTCCTTGGTGAGCCGCGGGGTCTGCCCGGCGCGCTGCTCGACCGCGTCGAAGACGACTGCGGCGGTGTTCGACAGGTCGCGCGTCTTCTTGTCCACCAGCGCGATCTCCCACTCGACGCCGAGAGTCGGGCGGGGTGAACCGGGAAACGGTACAGGCACGAATCGATCCAACCACAGGGCCCCGGCGACCGTCGCCGGTCGCCGGGGCCCTGCAAGTAGAGTTTCGGGAGGTGGCCGTCAGGAGACGACGCCGCAGGCGAGACGCTCGCCGCCGGCGGTTTCCTGGTGGACGACGACGGACGTGCCGTCCCCGCCCTGCAGGTCGTCGAGGGTGAACGCCTCGGTGGTGACGGTCAGCGATCCGGAGCCGCCCTCGCGCACCACGACCGCACCGAGGTCACCGCTCTCGGGGATGCTGGTGTTGCCGCCGGCCTGCAGGTGCCCGCCCGCGGACAGGAAGTTGCCGGGCTCGCCGCCGGTCGGGGCGGTGGAGTTGGTCTCGCACTTGCCGACCTCGTGGACGTGGACGCCGCGGTAGCCGACCGGCATGCCCTCGAGCTCGACGGTCGCCTCGACGCCTCCGTCGACCTCGGTGAAGGTGACCGTGCCGGCGGCCGCACCGGCCGGGGTCCGCAGCTCGGCGGAGTGCTCCGCGCCGCCGGTGCCGCCCGCCGCGCCCGTCGTGGCCTCCCCCGGGACAGCGCTGCCGCCGTGGGCCTCGTCGGCGCCCTCCGGCGCCGCGGAACCCGTCCACACCGGCGGGGTGGTGCCGGGGGTGTCGCTCGGCTCCTCGCTGTTCGAGCACGCGCTCAGGCCCACCGCAGCGATCGCGACGATCGGGGCCAGGGCACGCCAGGACATGCGACGGGTGGAACTCGAGGCCATCAAACCGCTCCTTCGAAGTGGCGAAAAGTCACCTGATCATAGCCGGGGGGCGGAAGCCCTCACGGCGAGGTGACGATGACGATGACGCCCGGCGACGAGTCCTGGATCCCGGCGAAGCGCGGCTGGGCCGTCACCCCCAGTGCCTCGGCCACCGCCTCCGCGGTCTGCCGCTCCCCCGGGCCCGTGCCGTAGTACACGGACGTGGTTTCGATCACGCCGTCGCTGTAGTTGCCCGTCTCCGCAACGGTGAATCCCTCGTCCTCGAGCAGGCCGGCCGTCTGGGCGGCCAGGCCCGAGACGTTGCTGTTGTTGAGCACCCGCACGGGGGCGGCGGCCCCCGCCGACGTGGTGGCGGAGACCGTCGTCGTGGCCGACGGAGCCGCACCGGGGGCGGTCGTCCTCGCCGACGTCGCGGCGAGCGGCGCCGACGTCGCGGACGTGGTCGCCGGCGCGGCCGCGGGCTCGGTCGTCGGCTCGGGAGCCGGGCTCTCGGAATCGGAGCCTCCGAGCGAGGCGAGACCGAGGCCGGCGAACAGGATGGCGAGAGAGATCAGCACCATCGCGAGCGCTCGCAGCGGCGGACCCGACGATTCCGAGGTTGTGCTCACGCTCTCGACCTTAGTTGCCGCGCCCGCCGGATCACCGTCGTACTCGTACTACTTGGTGATCTCGAAGCCGAGCCGGCGCGCGGCGCGGGCCTTCTGCCGGCTGGCCCGCAGCCGGCGCAACCGCTTGACGAGCATGGGGTCGGCCGCCAGCGCCTCCGGCCGGTCCACCAGCGCGTTGAGGACCTGGTAGTAGCGGGTCGCGGACAGACCGAAGAGTTCCTTGATCGCCTCTTCCTTGGCACCGGCGTACTTCCACCACTGCCGCTCGAAGGCGAGGATGTCGCGCTCCCGGCGAGAGAGACCGTCCGTGCCGGCCTCGTCCGGGCCGGCCGCGGGGTGGTTGTTCTCGGCGTGGTTGTTCTCGGCGTGGTTGCTCCGGTCGGAAACCTGCTCGGATTCGTTACCGATTTGCGCTGCTGCGCCGTCCATCTCACTCCTCGACTGCCTCGAATCACGCCGAGGTCCGATCGGACCCGGGTGTTTCCGAGGGCAATTCAACCACGGTGGTACGACAGGTACCGGCTCAACGGACAGGCGAGTCCTGCCCACTATCCTCTTGCACCATGGCAATACTTCCGATCCGGATCGTCGGTGACCCCGTCCTGCATCACCCGACGAAACCGGTCACCCAGTCGCCGGCCGAACTGGCCCAGCTGATCGCCGACATGTACGAGACGATGGATGCGGCGAACGGCGTCGGTCTCGCCGCCAACCAGGTCGGTGTCGACCTGCGGCTGTTCGTCTACGACTGCCCCGACCTGGACGAGGCCGGCAACGTGGTCCGCCGCCGCGGCGAGGTGATCAACCCGGTGCTCGAGACGTCGGAGATCCCGGAGACGATGCCCGACCCCGACGACGACGTCGAGGGGTGCCTGTCGGTCCCCGGCGAGCAGTTCCCCACCGGGCGCGCCGAGTGGGCGAAGGTCACCGGCACCGACGCCGAGGGCAACCCGATCGAGATCGAGGGCCACGGCTTCTTCGCCCGGATGCTGCAGCACGAGGTCGGCCACCTCGACGGCTACCTGTACGTCGACAAGCTCATCGGACGCAACGCCCGCGCCGCCAAGAAGACGATCAAGCGGGCGGGGTGGGGCGTGCCCGGCCTCAGCTGGGTGCCCGGGACGGTCGAGGACCCGTTCGGCCACGACGACGACGAGGACTGACGCGCCGGTGACGACCGAGCAGTCCGTACCCGTCGGCACCCGGGTGGTGCTGCGCTACCGGCTGCCCGCCGGCTACAGCCACCCGATGACCGACGTGATCGGCGAGCTGGTCTCCCTCGAACCGGCCGTGGTGGTGCGCACCGCCGGCGGCCGCCTCGTGCAGGTCGCGCCCGAGGCCGTGGTCGCGCTCAAGGCCCTCGGTGCCCGGCCGATCCGCACCGGTGAGATCCGCGCCCTCGAGAACGCCGCGGCTGCCGCCTGGCCCGGGCTGGAACAGGGCTGGATCGACGGCTGGCTCCTGCGGGCCGGCGCCGGCTTCACCGGCCGCGCGAATTCCGCCACCCCGCTCGGCGACCCGGGCACGGTCGCCGACCCCCTCGATCCGGACGCGCACGCCCGGATGCGCGAGTGGTTCGCGGTCCGCGGCCTGCCGCTGCGGCTCCTGCTGCCGGACCGGCTCGCCCGGCTCCCGCACGGGTGGGCACCGAGCGACGAGGTGCAGGTGCTGGCCGCCGACCTCGACAACGTGCCGCTGCCCGGCGTCGCCACCCCCGTGACCGTGAGCGCCGGCCCGGACCCCGGGTGGCTGTCGCTGTACCGCTACCGCGGCGCGCCGATGCCTGCCGATGGCCGGGCGGTCGTCGAGTCCGTCCTGGGCGGCGTCCTGGGCTTCGGCCGCATCGGCGGCGACACGGAGACCCTGGCGATCGCCCGGGCCGCGGTCACCGACGCCCCCGACGGCCGCCGCTGGGTAGGCCTGACCGCGGTCGAGGTGGCCGCCGCGCACCGCCGGAACGGCCTCGGCACGCTCGTGTGCGGGGCCCTGCTGCAGTGGGGTCGCGACCACGGCGCCACCCACGCATACCTGCAGGTCGCGGCGGGGAACACCGCCGCTCGGGGCCTGTACCGGGCGCTCGGATTCGTCGAGCACCACCGCTACCGGTACGCCACGGAACCTGTCGGTCCGCTCGCCTAGAGTGGGGACGTGCGTCTTGCTACCTGGAACGTGAACTCCGTCCGTGCCCGTACCGACCGGATCCTCGACTGGCTGCAGCGGACGGGCACCGATGTGCTCGCCATGCAGGAGACCAAGTGCAAGGACGAGCAGTTCCCGTACGAGCGGTTCGAAGAACTCGGCTACCGGGTGGCGCACGTGGGGCTCTCCCAGTGGAACGGCGTCGCCATCGCCTCCCGCATCGGTCTCGACGACGTGCAGGTCGGGTTCGAGGACCAGCCCGGGTTCACCAAGGACCCGGACGCCGACCCGGCTCAGGAGGCCCGGGCGATCGGCGCGACGTGCGGCGGCGTGCGGGTGTGGAGCCTGTACGTGCCCAACGGCCGTGAGCTGGCCGATCCCCACTACGTCTACAAGCTCGAGTGGCTGGCGAAGCTGCGGGCCGACGCACAGGCCTGGCTCGCCGCCGACCCGCAGAAGCAGATCGCGCTCGTCGGTGACTGGAACATCGCTCCCACCGACGAGGACGTGTGGGATCCGGCGTTCTTCGAGGGTCGGACGCACACGTCGGAGCCGGAGCGGGAGGCGTTCCGCGCCTTCCTCGACGGCGGCTTCACCGACGTGGTGCGCCCGCACGCCCCGGGCCCGGGTGTGTACACCTACTGGGACTACACCCAGCTGCGCTTCCCGAAGCGCCAGGGCATGCGCATCGACTTCGTCCTCGGCTCCCCCGCGCTCGCGGCGCGGGTCTCCGGCGCGGAGATCGACCGCAACGAGCGCAAGGGCAAGGGCGCGAGCGACCACGCGCCCGTCGTCGTCGACCTCGCCGACTGAGGCGACCCGGCCGCGGCGGGGCGGAATCCGCGCGTCAGCGACGGCCGGCGGTCGGCTCGAGCGGCAGGACGACGTCCCGGTACTCGGGGTGGGCGGTGAGGAACCGTTGCACGTAGGTGCACACGGGCCGGACCCGCCAGCCACGCTGACGCGCGAGATCCAGGGAGTGGCCCACGAGCACCCCCGCGAGCCCACGGTGCCCGAAGTCCTCGACGATGACGGTGTGCAGGAAATCGACGACGGGATGGTTGCGCCCGGGCACGCCCGAGGGACGATCCGTGTCGAAATACCCGAGGATCCCGACAAGATCCCCGTTGAGGCGTAGCTCGAAGCGGTTCTGATCCTTGTTGTCGGTCACCTCGGTACGCGGCGAGTTGACGAGCATGATCCCCTCCGTGGTGCCGTAACCGAACTGTGACCTACGCCACTATAGAGCATGCAGGGTGTATCCGCCGAGACGTAGGCGGCAAATATCTGTCCTGCCCCCGACACGGTGCTGCCCTGCCACCCCCCGCGCGGTGCCGTCCTGCCCCCGGCACGGTGCTGCGCTATGGTGGCACCGCACATCGCAACCACACGGGAGCTCGCACCAGCGGGCTGAGAGGACGGCTCGGGGCCGTCGACCGTAGAACCTGACCGGGTAATTCCGGCGTAGGGAGATCATCTCGTGAGCACAGCTGTATCCGGCTCGTCCGCGTCCGGCGCGGGCGCCGTCACCACCGGCCCCATCGAGGGCAGCACCAAGCACTACGTCGCCGTGCCCGGGGAACCGGGGATGTCGGTCCCGGTACGCCGGGTCCACCTGACCACCGGCGAGCACCACGACCTGTACGACACGTCCGGGCCGTACACCGAGTCCGACGTCGTGGTCGACCTGGCCGCGGGCCTGCCGGCACTGCGGGCCGGGTGGCCGCGGCACCCGGGCACGCAGCTCGCCGCCGCCCGCGCGGGCGTCGTCACCCCGGAGATGCGCTATTGCGCCGCCCGCGAGGGCGTACCCGCCGAGACGGTCCGCGCCGAGGTCGCCGCCGGCCGGGCCGTGATCCCGGCGAACCACCGCCACCCCGAGCTCGAGCCGATGGTCATCGGCAAGGCGTTCGGGGTGAAGGTCAACGCGAACATCGGCAACAGCGCGGTGACCTCCTCGATCGCCGAGGAGGTCGACAAGATGGTGTGGGCGACCCGGTGGGGGGCCGACACCGTCATGGACCTGTCCACCGGCCCGCGCATCCACGAGACCCGCGAGTGGATCCTGCGCAACTCGCCGGTGCCCGTCGGCACGGTGCCGATCTACCAGGCCGTCGAGCAGGCCGGTGGGGATCCGGCCGCGCTGACCTGGGAGATGTACCGCGACACCGTGATCGAACAGTGCGAGCAGGGCGTCGACTACATGACCGTCCACGCCGGGGTGCTGCTGCGGCACATCCCGCTCACCGCGCACCGGGTGACCGGCATCGTCTCGCGCGGCGGCGCCATCATGGCCGCATGGTGCCTGGCGCACCATCGGGAGTCGTTCCTGTACACACACTTCGCCGAGCTGTGCGAGATCCTGCAGCGCTACGACGTGACGATCTCCCTCGGCGACGGCCTGCGTCCCGGCTCCGTCGCCGACGCCAACGACGCCGCCCAGTTCGCCGAGCTGCGCACGCTCGGGGAACTCACCCGCGTCGCGAAGTCGCACGGCGTCCAGGTGCTGATCGAGGGTCCCGGACACGTGCCGATGCACCTGATCGAGGAGAACGTGCGGCTCGAGGAGGAGCTGTGCGAGGAGGCCCCCTTCTACACCCTCGGGCCGCTCACCACCGACATCGCTCCCGCCTACGACCACATCACCTCGGCGATCGGCGCCGCGATGATCGCCCGGGCCGGCACCGCGATGCTCTGCTACGTCACGCCGAAGGAGCACCTGGGCCTGCCCGATCGGGACGACGTCAAGACCGGGGTGATCGCGTACAGGATCGCCGCCCACGCGGCAGACCTCGCCAAGGGCCACCCGCGCGCCCGGGAACGCGACGACGCGCTCTCCCGCGCCCGGTTCGAATTCCGGTGGCACGACCAGTTCGCGTTGTCCCTCGACCCGGACACCGCCCGCGCGTTCCACGACGAGACGCTGCCGGCGGAGCCGGCCAAGAAGGCCCACTTCTGCTCGATGTGCGGCCCGAAGTTCTGCTCGATGCGGATCTCCGCGGACGTGCGGGCCGGGCTGGCCGGCAAGGCCGCCGAATTCGCCGGCGCGGGCGGCCAGGTCTACGTCCCGATCGAATCGGTAGGGTCGCAGCCGTGAAGCTGCTGCCCCTGGCCCCGAAGGGCCGAACCCCGGTCCGAGCCCTCACCATCGCCGGAACCGACTCGGGTGGCGGGGCCGGCATCCAGGCCGACTCGCGCACCATGGCGATGTGCGGCGTGCACGCCTGCGTCGCCGTCGCGGCCGTGACCGTGCAGAACTCCGTGGGCGTCAGCGGCTTTCACGAGATCCCGCCCGAGACGGTGGCCGCGCAGGTGCGGTGCGTGGTGGAGGACATCGGGGTCTCGGGCGCCAAGACCGGCATGCTCGCCTCCACCGGGATCATCGAGGCGGTCGCCGCGGTGTGCGCGGAGGTCGGCATCGGCCGCGATCGGCCGGTGCCGCTCGTGGTCGACCCGGTGTGCGCGTCGATGCACGGCGATCCCCTGCTGCACGCGGAGGCTCTCGACGCGGTGCGGCACACCCTGATACCGCAGGCCACGGTGGTCACGCCGAACCTCGACGAGGTGCGGCTGATCACCGGCATCGAGGTCGTCGACGACGCCTCCGCGCGACGCGCCGCCGAGGCGCTGCACGGCCTCGGCGCGCAGTGGGCGATCGTCAAGGGCGGGCACCTGCGCACCTCCGACGTCAGCACCGACCTGCTGTTCGACGGGGACCGGTTCCTCGAGTTCACCAGCCCCCGCATCGACACCGGCAACGATCACGGCGGCGGCGACACGCTCGCCGCGGCGATCGCGTCGGCCCTCGCCCACGGGTGGTCGGTGCCCGAGGCCGTGGAGTTCGGCAAGGAGTGGGTCACCCGGTGCCTGGAGTGGTCGTACGACCTCGGCGCCGGGCACGGCCCGGTCAACCCCCTGTGGCGACTGCAGTCCTGATCCGCCAGATCCCGAGTTCGGGCGGTACACCCTTGGGGGCCGACGCGAACAGCCTGCGCCGGTGCGGGCGCACCTCGAGGCCGAGCGTGTCGACGGCACCGGCCGGCAGTGCGTCGAGCGTCGCGGAGGACACCACCACGTGCCCGTTCCCGGCGAGCTCCATCATGCGGGCCGCGACGGTGACGTCGACTCCCAGCCAGTCGCTGCCGATCCGCCGGGGCCGACCGGTGTGCGCGCCGACCCGGATCCGCGGCCGGTAGCCGTCCGCGGTCACCGCCGTCAGGGCGGCGCGGGCCGCGAAGATCGCGTCCAGCGCCCGTTCCGGCCGGTCGAACACCACCATCAGACCGTCGCCGAGCCGCTTGACGACGGTGCCGCCGCGGTCCGTGAACGCCGGCTCCAGCGCCCGGGCGACGCGCCGCAGCAGGTCGAGGGTGGCGACGTCGCCCGCGGCGAGGGACCACGTCGAGAACCCCACGAGGTCGGTGAAGACCACGGTGACCTCCCGGTCGCCGCGGCCGGCGCCGGCGCGTTCGAGCAGCGCCTGCCAGGCCTGCAGCACGCCGAATCCGAGTTCGTGCACCGCGCTCGGGTCGTCGACGTCGCGCCACCGTCCGGCCAGCCGGGCGACGGCCTGCGGCCCGCTGGTCCCGGCGGTGGACAGCGGATCGCCGAACCCGGGATCGCCGGGGAGCGCGCGCCGCAGCCGCCGGGCCAGCCGGACCAGCTCGGGCCGCCGGTCCACGGCCGAGAACCGGTCCGCGAGGCGACGACCGAAGCCCGGGGCCGGCGTCTCATCCATCGGAGCGGACCTCGGCGCGCTGCGGCCCGACGGGAACCCCGTCCGGTCCCGCGACGGTCCGCGCATACGTGCCCACCCCGTACCCGACGGCCGACGCGGCGACGGCGAGCGCGGCCCGGTCGATGTTGGCGAGCGTGTCCTGCGGGCTGTGGTAGTTCGGGTCGAACGGCGCGTCGCCGGTGCCGCCCCACTTGCCCGCCTGCTCCGGGGTCTTGCGGTCGTCGGCACCGGAGAACACGCCCCCGGAGGGGATGCCCGCGTCGACGAACGGCCCGTAGTCGGAGCGGCCGTCGAAGTCGGTGCCGTCCGCGGCGACGCCCCGCGACGTCAGGTAGCCCAGGAAAGTGCGCTCGATGCCGGCCGAGCCTTCCGGTCCCGGTCCGGCGCCCACCGCGTCGGAGTCGTCGCCGTCGTAGACGAGGTAGCCCGGATTCGGCGACCCGAGCATGTCGAAGTTCAGGTACAGGGCGATGTCCTCGCGGGCGGCGTCGTCCAGGGAGGCCACATAGTCGGTGGAGCCGACCAGCCCGACCTCCTCGGCACCCCAGAACGCGAACCGCACCGCGTTGGTGACACCCGGGTCGCTGCCGAGCTGCAGGGCCGTCTCGAGCACCGCGGCGACGCCGGTGCCGTTGTCGTTGATGCCCGGTCCCTCCGGGACGCTGTCGAGGTGGGCGCCGACGACGACCACGTCGTCGGTCGAGCCCGTGGCGGTCTGCGCGAGCACGTTGCGCGAGCGCACGCTGTCCACGCGGGTGTCGAGGACGAGGGTCACCGTGGTGGGTGCGGCGGCGAGCGCGCGGCCGTCGGCGCCGCTGATCCCCGCGGCGGGCACGAGGTCGTTGCCCTCCTCGCCGAGGGTGGCGCCGGCGAGCGCACCGTCCTCGTTGTTGGCGACGAGGAGCGCCGCCGCACCGCGTTCGGCCGCGACCTGCTGCTTGACGAAGAACGGGCACACCCCGCGCGTGACGAGCACGACGGCGCCGGAGACGTCGAGCCCGTCGTAGTCGGAGGCCTCGCACCCGGGCGTGTCGTCGGCGGGCACCGGCACGAGCCGGGCGGTGAGTCCGTCCGGGCCGGTGGACGGCGAGAACTCGAGGGCCCGGACCGGCACCGGCGCGCCGGCGACGGTCAGGGTCTCGGTCTCGACGTCGAAACTGCGGACGTCGAACTCCGGGGTCTGCACGTCGAATCCCGCGTCGCGCAACCGGCCGGCGACGTAGTCGACGCTCGCGTCGTAGCCGGCGGTGCCCACGGCGCGGTTGCCGTCGTGCTCGGTGGCGATGCGTTCGAGTTCCGTGAGGTGGCCGACCACCGCGTCGATTCCCACGGCCCCCGCCAGCACGGCCGGGTCCACCGGCGCCGGCGCCGGCGGCTCCTCCGAGCATGCCGCCACCAGCAGCACGATCGCCGCGACGGCGCCCCCGGCCCGTACCCGCGCTCCCCGGTTCATCCGCCGAGAATACTCACGCGTCGCGCCGATTCACCACGACCAGCGCGGCCGCGAACACCACGGCGACGAACACCGCGAAGTACACCAGCGAACCCCACGGCCCCCAGTGGAAGTCGATGCCCTGCTCGCTGCCGAGGAAGTGGTTGGCATTGGCGAACGGCAGGAAGGGCTGCACCTGCCGGCCGAACGAACCGAACAGCGCGAACAGCGACTCGATCAGCAGCGGCCACAGCAGCAGCAGCGCGATGGTGCCGGCGGACTGGCGCAACAGCGCCCCCACCGCGACGGCGAGCACCGCGCACAGCAGCGCGTAGATCGCGACGCCGTAGATCGACCGCCACGCATCGTCGCCCTCGAGCACCAGGTCCCGCCCGGCCTCCGGGCCGGCGAGGGCCTTGGCGAGATAGAACGAGGCGAGGGCCAGCACGCCGGTCAGTACCGCGCCGAACACCCCGATCAGCAGCGCCTTGACGACGAGGACGGCGCTGCGGTTCGGCATGGCCTGGAACGTGGTACGGATGACCCCGAACCGGTACTCGCTGGTCACCGACAGCGCCGCGAGGATCATCAGCACGAGCACGCCGAAGCCGGCGACGCCGCTGACCGCGACGTCGACGGTCGGGTAGAACCGGCCGACCTCCTCGTCGACGGACATGCTCGCCTTGGACGCGGCGCCGAGGATCGCCGCGAGGCCGAGGCCCAGCGCGACGATCACGACGGTGCACCACCACGGCGACTGGGTGGAGGTCAGTTTGATCCGTTCCGCCTTGACGGTGTCCACGACCACGCTCGTCGTGCCGGCGTTGTCCACGGCCACGCTCATCGCAGCTCCCCCTTCATCGGCTGCACAGCCGGGCCCCCGGCCACGGCTCCCTGGTACTGCACGTCGTCTCCGGTCAGTTTCATGAACGCCTCCTCGAGCGACGCGTTCTGGCCCGCCAGTTCGTGCAGCACCACCGAGTGCGCAGCTGCGACCTCACCCACCTGCGCGGTGGTGACGCCGCTGACGATCAGCGCGCCCTCGTCGTCCCGGACGGTGTGGCCCTGCCCGGTCAGTGCCGTCCGCAGCGTGTCGAGCTGTGGGCTGCGCACCCGCACCGTCGCCTCCGACGCCCGCTCGACGAACTCCGCGACGGACGTGTCCGCGATGAGCCGGCCCCGGCCGATCACCAGCAGGTGGTCGGCGGTCTGCGCCATCTCCGACAGCAGGTGGCTCGACACGAGGACGGTGCGGCCCTCCGTTGCGAGGGCCTGCATGAACCGCCGGATCCACACGATGCCCTCGGGGTCGAGGCCGTTGACGGGCTCGTCGAACAGCAGCACCTTCGGGTCGCCGAGCAGGGCACCGGCCAGTCCGAGCCGCTGCGACATGCCGAGCGAGAAACCGCCCGCGCGCTTGTCGGCCACCTCGGTCAGGCCGACGAGCGCGAGCACCTCCTCGACCCGAGAGTTCGGCAGGCCGTTGGACGCGGCGAGCCAGCGCAGGTGTGCCCGCGCCGACCGGTTCGGGTGTACCCAGCGCGCGTCGAGCAGCGCACCGACGGTCCGCAGCGGCCGCTTCAGCTGCCGGTAGGGGACGCCGTCGATCAGCGCGGTCCCGGCGGTGGGCCGGTCGAGGCCGAGAATCATCCGCATCGTCGTGGATTTCCCGGCGCCGTTGGGGCCGAGGAATCCGGTGACGATCCCCGGCCGGACCGTGAACGTCACGTCGTCGACGGCGACGGTGGAACCGAAGGTCTTCGTCAGTCCGGTCACTTCGATCATGACCCACAGCCTGCCCGATTCGGGCGGATCGCGCCGCGCGGGGTCGCCCTACGGTCCTGCAGGCGTCTCGATCAGTGGCTGTCGTTGCATGCGACGACGAGGACCTCGGCGTCCACCGGGCCGGTGCTGCGGAGCCGATGATCGAGGGAGGCGTCGAAATAGGCGCAGTCGCCGGAGTCCAGGGTGACGATCGTCCCCCCGTGGTCGAGTTCGATCGATCCGGAGACGACGAACACGAACTCCTGGCCGCTGTGCTCGGGGTGCGGGTCGTCGGCGAAGTCGCGTCCGGGCCGGACGACGAACGGGGACATCGCTTTCCCCAGCATTCCCGCGGCGACGGGGTGGTAGCGGTCCGCCCCGGCCCGGGCGGGGGCGCGCTCGATCGTCATCCGCGAACGCGACGCGTCGTCCGCGAACAGCTGCCCGACGTCGACGTCGAGGGCGCGGGCGATCCTCATCGCCACCGCGATCGACGGTGTGCTGCGCTCGCGCTCGATCTTGGACAGGTAGCTCTTGGTCAACCCGGTCTGCGCCGCGAGGGCCTCGAGCGTGAGCCCCCGCTCCTTGCGTAACGCTCGCACCAGCGCGGTCACGGCCCCGTCCTTCCGTCGTCACCCCTCACACGGCGAGTCTACAAAGTGTCCTGTCGAGGGCTCTCCCGACGAAAGTAGCTGTACATGACACAAAGTGTCCTATAGTCTCCCTCGTGTCCACCGCAGTCGAGATCGAGGAGGCCGATCGATGTCCGGGACGTTCACCGCTACGAAAGCGGAGTTGATGCACCAGGCCCAGGCCCGCATGCGGACCCACCTTGCGGAGTCCGGCTGGACGACGCGCCAGAAGCTCGCCCTGACCTGCCGAATCCTGTTCGACGCCGGGCACGACTCCGGCCTGGCGGGCCAGATCACCGCCCGCGCCGAAGAACCGGGGACCTACTACACCCAGCAGCTGGGCCTCGGGTTCGACGAGATCACCGAGGACAACCTGCTGTTGGTCGACGAGGATCTCCAGGTTCTCGACGGCTCCGGGATGGCCAATCCCGCCAACCGGTTCCACAGCTGGATCTACCGCGCGCGCCCCGACGTGCAGTGCATCGTCCACACCCATCCGTTCCATGTCGCCGCACTGTCCATGCTCGAAGTCCCGCTCGTGGTGTCCCAGATGGACATCGCGCCGCTCTACGACGACTGTGCCTTCCTCCCCGCCTGGCCCGGCGTGCCGGTCGGCAACGAGGAAGGCGAGATCATCACGGCCGCGCTCGGCTCGAAGAAGGCGATCCTCCTGGCCCACCACGGCCACGTCGTCGCCGGGGCCGGCATCGAGGAGGCGTGCTCGCTCGCCGTGCTGATCGAACGCGGCGCCGAGCTGCAACTCGCCGCCATGGCGGCCGGCACGATCGCCGAACTTCCGGACCGGCTCGCGCGGGAGGCGCACGACTGGACCCTCACCCCGAAACGCAGCCAGGCCAACTTCGCCTACTACGCGCGTCGCGCCCTGGCCCGGCACCCGGACGCGATCGCCGGCTGAGCGCCCACCGGCCCCCGGCCCCCGGCGAGGTTGCTCGCCCCCGCTTTCACGAGACGAAAAGGATTCTCTGCCTTGACCACACTGGAAGGCATCATCGCCTACCCGATCACCCCGTTCACCTCCGGCGCCGATGCGACGGTCGACACCGGCGCGCTCACCGCGCTCGTCGACCGTCTCGTCGGGGACGGTGTGCACGCCGTCGCCCCACTCGGCAGTACCGGCGAGAGCGCCTATCTCACCGAGAAGGAGTTCGACACCGTTCTCGACACCACGATCGCCGCCGTCGCCGGCCGCGTCCCCGTCGTCGTCGGAGTGTCCGACCTGACGACGGCGAACACCGTCCGCCGGGCCCGTCGCGCGCAGACGGCGGGCGCCTCGGCCGTCATGGTGCTCCCCGTGTCGTACTGGAAGCTCACCGATCGCGAGATCGCCTGCCACTACGCCGCCGTCGGTGCGGCGATCGACATTCCCGTCATGGCGTACAACAACCCCGCCACCAGCGGCATCGACATGAGCCCGGAACTGCTGGTGTCGATGTTCGACACCATCGACAACCTCACCATGGTCAAGGAGTCCACCGGCGATCTGTCCCGGATGCAGCGCATCGCCGAGCTCAGCGAGGGCCGCCTGCCGTTCTACAACGGCAGCAACCCGCTCGTGCTCGAGGCGCTGAGGGCCGGGGCGTCCGGCTGGTGCACCGCCGCGCCGTGCCTGCGGCCCGAGCCGTGTCTCGCGCTGTACACGGCCGTCGAGGACGGCGACCTCGCCCGCGCTCAGGCCCTGTACGCCGAACTGCGGCCCCTGCTCGAGTTCATCGTCGCCGGCGGCCTCCCCACCACGATCAAGGCGGGCCTCGGCATCCTCGGCTCGGACGTCGGGGATCCCCGAGCGCCGCTGCTGCCCCTCGAACCCGAGGGAAGAGCCACCCTCGCACGGCTGCTCTCCGCCGCCTGACGGCGCGTGTGGTGCCGCGGCCCGTGCGGCACCACACGCACGTCGAGCGACCACCCGGTCACCGTTCCCTCGGGTCGCCCTACGGTTCGAGCGGCGAGGAGGCCTGCGCCCAGAACCGCTTCGGGATGCGGCCCGCGTGCCGGGCCCGGAAGCCCGCCTCGACGGCGTGCCGCATCGCCGACGCCATGAGCGCCGGGTCCTTCGCCCGCGTCACCGCGGTCGCCAGCAGCACCGCGTCGCACCCGAGTTCCATCGCGAGCGCGGCGTCCGAGGCGGTGCCGATGCCGGCGTCGAGGATCACCGGCACCCCGGCGGCCTCGACGATCATCTCGATGTGGTGCGGGTTGGCGATGCCCAGTCCGGTCCCGATCGGCGAGCCGAGCGGCATCACGGCGGCGCAGCCGACGTCCTCGAGCCGTCGCGCCAGCACCGGATCGTCCGTGGTGTAGGGCAGCACGACGAACCCGTCGTCGACGAGCTGCTCGGCGGCGGAGACGAGTTCGATCGCGTCGGGCAGCAGGGTGCGTTCGTCGGCGATGACCTCGAGCTTGACCCAGTCCGTCCCGAGGGCCTCGCGCCCGAGTCGGGCGGTGAGCACCGCCTCGGCGGCGCCGCGGCAGCCGGCGGTGTTGGGCAGCGGCGCGATGCCGAGGCGGCGCAGCAGATCGAGCACGCCGGTCCCGGACGCCGCGTCCACGCGGCGCATCGCCACGGTGGTCAGCTCGGTGCCGGAGGCGACGAGCGCCTCCTCGAGCACCGCGAGGTTGGCGGCCCCACCGGTGCCGGTGATGAGCCGCGACGAGAAGGTCCGCCCGGCGATCGTCAGCGGCGGCAGGTCGTGGCCGGGGTCGCGGCCGGTGTTGTGCTCAGCCACCCTGCACCGCCGTGAGAACCTCGATCTGCCAGCCCTTTTCGACGCGTTCGGACCAGCGCCCCCGCGGGAACACGGCACCGTCCACGGCGACGGCGACGCCCTTGTCGGGCAGACCGAGTTCACTGAGCAGTTCGGCCATCGTCGGCGCCTGCGCGAACCAGCGCTCCTCCCCGTTGACCGTGACACCCACCGTCGGCGCACCGTTCATGACCTTTTCCCCTTCGAGAATCGTTGTGGATCAGCATGTTTCGAGACAGCGAGGGGTTCGTCCGCGAGCTCCGCGACCACCGCGTCCGCGGTGACCGGGGTCAGCAGCACCCCGTTGCGGCCATGCCCGGTCGCGGCGATCACCCGTTCGGACAGCCGGCCGATGAGCGGCAGATTGTCCGGGCTCATGGGCCGCAGCCCGGCGCTCGCCTCGTGCAGTTCGTACTCGCCGATCGCCGGGAACAGCGCCTCGGCGTCGGCGATCAGGTCCCGCACCCCCGCGACGGTGACCTGCGTGTCGTCGGCCTCGTACTGGGTCGCGCCCACGACGAGGCCGTCCGCGCGCGGCACCAGGTATGCCGGCCGGCCGTGCACACTGCCGCGGACCGTCCGGTGCGGGGCGGGCGCCGCACCCGGGCGGGTCCGCAACCGCAGGATCTCCCCCTTGACCGGCCGCACCGGCAAGCCCGGCCACAGGCGGGCCGACGCCGCGCCCGCCGCGAGCACCACCCGGTCGGCGTCCAGGTCCGCGACGTCGCGCACCGGCACATCGACGAAGGCCACACCGGCCTCGGCGACGGCCCGCCGCAGCGCATCGACGAGGATCCGGTTGTCCACGGCCAGCTCGTCCGGGGCCAGCAGGCCCAGGCGGATGCGCGGCCCCAGCGACGGCTCGAGCTCGCGCACCTCGGCGCGACCGAGCACGCGCATCTCGTGCCCCTGAGCCGAGACCCACTCGGCGATCGTGCGCAGATCGGCCGCGTCGGCCGCGTCCAGCGCGACGGTCAGCGACGCGTCGGCGGTGAACAGGTCCAGTCCGGTCTCCCGCAACAGCTCGGCGCCGAACTCCGGCCAGCGGGCCAGCGACGCCGCGCCCAGTTCGAGGACGTGTTCCTCCCCCGGCCAGCCCTCCGACAACGGTGCCAGCATCCCGCCGGCCACCCACGACGCCCCCGCCCCCGGGGACGGGTCGTGCACGGTCACGGTCCAGCCGGCACGGGCCGCGCGCCACGCGATCGACAGCCCGATCACGCCTCCGCCGACGACGGATACGGTTCCCACAGTTCGTCCACCTCACTCCCTGCGCCGGCATGATCCGGTTCAGGTGCTGACGGTCGGGGCCGGCAGGCCCCCTCTCAGCCCCGCGATCCCCGGGACTCCCGTGTCGATTCGTTCAGTGCAGAGACTACCGTCTTCGCCGTGACTACCTACCGCGGCAACCATCCCGCCCCCCGGGAACGCCTCGCGCAGGCCCGGCTCTACCTGTGCACCGACGCCCGTCGCGACACCGGAGACCTGGCCCGATTCGCGGAGGAGGCCCTCGCGGGCGGAGTCGACATCGTCCAGCTCCGCGACAAGGGTTCGGCGGGCGAGAAGAAGTTCGGCCCGCTCGAGGCCCGCGAGGAACTCGCGGCACTCGAGGTGCTGGCGGCGGCGTGCCGCCGGCACGGTGCGCTGCTGGCCGTCAACGACCGTGCCGACATCGCGCTCGCCGCGGGCGCCGACATCCTGCACCTGGGTCAGGGCGACCTGCCGGTGCGGTACGCCCGGCAGATCCTCGGCGAGGAGATCGTGATCGGCCGGTCCACCGGCAGCCGCGCGCAGGCGAGCCTGTCCGACATCGAGGAGGGCGTCGACTACTTCGCCCACGGGCCGGTGTGGTCCACCCCCACCAAGCCGGGGCGCACCCCGGCGGGACTCGAGGTACTGCGGGAGGTGGCCCGGTCGCAGCCGCAGCGGCCGTGGTTCGCGATCGGCGGCATCGACGCCGAGCGGCTGCCCGAGGTGCTCGCCGCCGGCGCCACCCGCATCGCGGTGGTCCGGGCCATCACCGCGGCACCGAATCCGCGGGCCGCGGCGGCGGCGCTGAAAGCCGCGCTGCCCGGCTGACCGTCCGCTGGAGCCGGCCCGCCGGCCGGCAGTCCGCTGGAGCCGGCCCGCCGGCCGGCAGTCCGCTAGAGCCAGCCCAGGACCGTCGACGGCGACAGGGTCGGCACGTCCCCGGGCAGCCGGGCGCGCAGTCCCCGGTCGGCCGTCACCACCACGGTGAGCACCTGGTCCAGCACGGCCGACGTGCCCGTCGCCAGGGAGGCCAGCTCGTCGTCCCCGCTGCCGACGGCGGTGTGCACCGGGGTCCGGTCGTCGTGGATCACCGCCGCGCGGGCCTGCCCCTCGAGGACCGCTTCGATGCGGCTCACCCAGCCGAAGCACCCGTCGGGCAGCTCGACGGTGCGGGGCAACGCCTCCGCCAGCTCCGCGAGCAGTCGTGCGGTGGCGCCCGGGCGGTCACGCCACCAGCCTGTCGGCCGCGACCCGAGGACGTTGGCGGTGTCGAGCAGCATCCGCACCGCACGGGTCCGCAGGTCCGGCCAGGCCGCCGCGAACCCGGTGTGCAGCGGCATGGTCTCGACGTCGGCCTCCGGCACCCAGCGCAGTTCGGTGCTCTCCCCGTTGAGGGTCGTCTCCATCGGGCTCGGGGTGTCCGCGACGACCGTCGTGTACGTCCACCCCCCGGCCACCCCGGAGGTGACCCGCTCGGTGCGCACGCTCAGCGCCGCCGGGTCGATCCCGGTCTCCTCGTTCGCTTCCCGCACGGCCGCGGCGACGGGACTCTCGTCGCTGTCGCGGGCGCCGCCGGGTAGCGCCCACGTGCCGCCCTGATGGCTCCACGCCGCGCGGTGCTGCAGCAACACGGCCGGCGTGCCGTCGGGCAGCGGCGCGCGCAGCAGCAGTCCGGCCGCGCCGAATCTGCCCCACCGGCGATCACCGTCGGGTCCCACGGCCCAGCCGTCCCCGTCACCTCGCATCGCGTCCGCCTCCCTGCCGCCCGACCGCCGACCGCGAGCCGGGCGTCCACCGTCCTCGGACGGCAACAACATCCCGTTACTGCTTATATGCTCGCCACACACAGTGCCACATCGGAAGGGGTGCTCTCGTGGACGTGCGCGTGACCCCCACGCTCGGTGCGGTGGGGAGTCGCCTCCAGCGTAACGACGTGCCGGCCGCCGCGACCGCCCACGCCGGCCCCTCCGACGAGGTGCGCGACCTGCTGCGCTCCACCCCCGCCAAGCTCGTCACCCTCGGTGTGCTGCTCGCCGTGCTCCTCCTCGTCTCCGGGGTCGCGGCGGGCCAGACGGTCACCGGCCGCAAGGCCACCCACGATCGGTTGCTCGCCACCACCGAACCGCTCGCCGATGCCGCACAGAACCTCTACAGCGCACTGTCGGTCGCGGACGCGGCGGCCGCCACCGGCTTCATCTCCGGCGGCATCGAGCCGAAGGAGGTCCGCGACCGCTACGCCCAGGCCGTCGGCGAGGCGTCCGCCCAGCTCGTCGCCGCCGCCGGCGGGATTCCCACCGGCGACCGTGCGGGCACCCGGCTGCTGTCCGGCATCGCCGAACGCCTCACCGTGTACACGGGCCTGGTCGAGACGGCGCGGGCGAACAACCGCGTCGGCAACCCGGTGGGTGCCGCCTATCTCGGCGAGGCGTCGAACCTGATGCAGTCGGCGCTGCTGCCGATGGCGCAGGAGCTGTACACGCAGAGCGTCTCGGCGGTCTCGTCGACGCAGCGCGCGTCGGTGCAGCCACCGTGGACGTCGATCGGTCTGCTGCTGGTGACGGTCGTCGCGCTCACCGCGGTGCACGTCATCATCTCCCGGATCAGCCGTCGCACCCTCAATCCCGGTCTGCTGCTGTCGATCGCGGCGACGGGAATCCTGCTGTGCTGGTTGCTCGTGGCCGGACTGATCTCGTCGAGCGCGACCGAGCGGGCGATCGTGCACGGGGCCGAACCGCTCGGGGTGTTCACCGACAGCCGCATCCTCGCGCAGCAGGCACGCACCGCGGAGACCCTGCAGCTCGTGCGCCGCGACGCCACCGGCGAGTACGACGCGACGTTCGACCAGAGCATGTCCCGGCTCGGCGAGCTGCTCGCCGGGTATGCGTCCGGCGAGGAGGTGGAGATCGTCACCGATCCCGCCGTGCGTGCCGCCGAGGCACGCACCGCATGGCTGGCGTCGCACAACCGCATGCAGGCCGCGCTCGACCGCGGGGACTTCCCGGCCGCCGCGATCCTCGCGACCGGTCCCGGTCCCGACGAGGCCGTCGCCCAGTTCGCCACCCTCGACCGCGCCCTCGAACGCGGCATCGACCTCGCCCGCGCCGAACTGCGCGGCAACGAGGACCGCGCCGCGCAGACCCTGTCCGCGCTCGCCCCCGCCACGACGGCGTTGACGGGGCTGGCGCTGCTCGGCATCGTCGTCGGGCTGTGGCCGCGCCTGCGGGAGTACCGGTGAACGTGCGTCGTCTCGTCGCCGCGACGGTCGTCGCCGTCGCCGCATTCACGGGCGGCTGCGCGACCTCACCGCCGGAGATCCTCGCCGACCCGGACCCGTCCTACACCGAGCCGCCCCTGCCGGAACGCGCCACCGTCGCGCCCAGTGCGGCGCCCGTCCTCCCGGAACCGGACTGCGGCGACCCCACCGCCGGCCTGCGTCCCGACGGCGCGACGACCGGACCGACCCTCGACGCGATCCGGGCGCGCGGCCGGCTCGTCGTCGGGCTCGACACCGGCAGCAACCTGATGAGCTTCCGAGATCCGGCGACCGGGCGGATCACCGGATTCGACGTGGACGTCGCGCGGGAGATCGCGCGGGACCTGCTCGGCAGCCCGGACCTGCTCGACTTCCGGATCCTCAGTTCCGCGGACCGCGAGCAGGCCCTGCAGGACTCCACCGTCGACATCGTCGCCAAGACGATGACGATCACGTGTGCCCGCCGCGAACGGGTCGACTTCTCCACCGTCTACTTCCGGGCCCAGCAGCGCGTCCTGGTGGTCAAGGGGTCCGACGTCCGCGACGTCGCCGACCTGGCGGGCCGGCGGGTGTGTGTCGTGCAGGGAACCACGTCGCTCGACCGCCTCCGGCGGCTGCAGCCGTCCGCGGCGATCCTCACCGTCCCGACGTGGGCGGACTGCCTCGTGGTACTGCAGCAGCGTCAGGTGGACGCGGTGAGCACCGACGACACGATCCTCGCCGGCCTCGCCTCGCAGGATCCGTACCTCGAGCTGGTCGGGACGTCGATCGGCAGCGAGCCGTACGGCATCGGCATCGCCAAGGGCCGCGAGGACCTGGTGCGGTTCGTCAACGGCACCCTCGAGCGGATCCGTCGCGACGGGACGTGGACGCAGCTCTACAACCGCTGGCTCCTCGTCCTCGGACCCGCCCCGGCGCCGCCGACCCCGACGTACGTGGACTGAGAGGCCGCATGTCCGACACCGAACACGACCCGGGCGCGGCGACGCAGCGCAGCGCCTCGCCGGACGGCGGGCCCGCCACCGAGCGCAGCGCCGCGCCGGAGACGGGACCCGCGACGCAGCGCAGCGCCCCGCCGGAAACCGCACCCGCCGCCCAGCGCGGCGCCCCCTCCCGGGGCAGCGTCCCGTCGCAGCGGTCGTCGCGGCGGTCCCGGCCGCGCGTGCCCTCGCGGCGGCGCCTCGCCGGGCTCGTGGACATCCCGGTCCCCGCACCCGTCGACCCGGCCTCCGTCGTGCTCCCGGATCCGCACGTGGCCGAGGGCAAGCGGTTCTGCTGGAAGTGCGGCAAGCCGGTCGGCCGCAGCACGCCGAACGGGCCGGGCCCCACCTCCGGGCGCTGCCCCTCGTGCGGCACCCCGTTCGAGTTCGTCCCGATGCTGCCGCCCGGCGCCATCGTCGGCGGGCAGTACGAGGTGCAGGGCTGCCTCGCGCACGGCGGGCTGGGCTGGATCTACCTCGCCGTCGACCGGAACGTCAGCGACCGGTGGGTCGTGCTCAAGGGCCTGCTGCACTCGGGCGACGCCGAGGCGCAGGCCGTCGCCGTCGCCGAGAAGCAGTTCCTCGCCGAGGTGACGCACCCGAGCATCGTGAAGATCTTCAACTTCATCGAGCACCCGCGCCCGGACGGCACCCCGATGGGCTACATCGTCATGGAATACGTGGGCGGGCATTCGCTGCGCGAGGTGCTCGACAGCTGTCCCGAGCCGGCCCGGATGCCCGTCGAACAGGCCATCGCGTACGTCCTCGAGATCATGCCGGCGCTGAGCTACCTGCACTCGATCGGACTCGTCTACAACGACCTCAAGCCCGAGAACATCATGGTCACCGAGGAGCAGCTCAAGCTCATCGACCTCGGGGCCGTCACCGGCGTCGAGGACTACGGCTACCTGTACGGCACGCCCGGCTACCAGGCCCCGGAGATCGTGCGCACGGGCCCGACCGTCGCCACCGACATCTACACCGTCGGCCGGACCCTGGCCGTGCTCACCCTCGACATGCCGTGGCAGCAGGGCCGCCTGGCCGACGGCCTGCCCACCCCCGAGAAGGCACCGCTGCTGGCGGAGTACGAGTCGTACCACCGGCTGCTGCTGCGGGCGACCGACGCCGATCCGCAGCAGCGGTTCCGGTCGGCCGACGAGATGGCGAGCCAGCTGACGGGGGTCCTGCGGGAGATCCTGTCGCAGCAGACCGGCGAGGAGCATCCCGGCCTGTCGTCGGTCTTCAGCCGCCAGCGGACGACGTTCGGGACGGACGAGGCCGTCGGACGCACGGATTCGATCGTCGACGGCGTCGCGCGGGACGAGAACCTCTCGGCCCGCGACGTGGCGGCGGCGCTGCCGGTGCCGCTGCTCGACCCCAACGATCCGAGCGCCGCGCTGCTCGCCGCCGCGGTGCACAGCGAGCCCCAGCAGACCCTCGACTCGCTGCGGCACGCGCGCGACAACGGGCTCGAACGCGTCGTCGGCACCGCGGACGTCTCGTTCTCCCGCGAGATCACCCTCGCGGAGGTGCGCGCCCATCTCGACCTGGGCCACGGCACCCGCGCCGCGGAGATCCTGCGCAAGCTCGAACGCGACCTCGGCGCGGACTGGCGCATCGACTGGTATGCCGGACTGGCCGAACTCGTCAACGGCGAATTCGAGTCCTCCTTCGGCAGATTCGAGAAGGTACTCGCGGCGATGCCCGGCGAGACCGCACCCAAGCTGGCGCTCGCCGCAACCGCGGAACTCATCCTGCAGCACTGGGAGAGCGACGATCCCGAGGCCTGGCGCCGATTCTGCGAGAACTACTACCGCACCGTGTGGCGCACCGACCACAACGTGGTCAGCGCGGCGTTCGGCCTCGCCCGGCAGCTCACCCGCCGCGGCGACCGGGCCGGTGCGATCGCGGCGCTCGACCAGGTACCCGCGAGTTCCCGGCACCACGCCGTCGCCCGCATGACCACGGTGCTGATCCTGTTGCACGACAGGCCGATCGACGAACTCGAGGAAGCCGACCTGCGCGAGGCCGCGCGCCGGGTGGGGACGTTGTCGCCCGACGAGAGCCGGTTCCTGCAGATGCGCACCCTAGTGTTGTCGACGGCACTCGACTGGGTGCGCGCCGGCCACTCCGCCCGCCGCGAACTCGACCCGATCCTCGACGTCCCCTTCACCGAGAAGGGACTTCGCGCCGGCACCGAGTCCGGCCTGCGCGCCCTCGCCCGCAACGCCCCCGCCCGCACCCACCGCTACACCCTCGTCGACCTGGCCAACGCCATCCGCCCCCGCAGCATCCTGTAGCCCGTCTCCGCGCCGAACGTTGAAGGGGTCGTTATGAAGACATCGGGCGAGTAGCACTCCCGACAACCGCCCCTTCGCGCGTCACCAACGGGCACCAGCCGCGTCCAAAGCTCGGCGGACACGTTCGACAACGATGTGCGGCCGTTCCCTGAGGAGCACGGCGCCCACCCGCACAACTCTCCAACCGTTCTCCTCGAGGACCGCATATCGATCGATGTCCCGCGCTCGCTGCCGCCGGTCGGTCCAGTGGTGCTCACCGTCGTATTCGACGATCACCTTCCACCGTCCCCATCCCATGTCCGCTCTCGCCAGGAATCGTCCGGAGCCGTCTCGGATGATCAGCTGCGTTTCGGGCGCAGGCAGCCCGTGTCGAACGAGCAGGAGGCGAGTTCGCGTTTCGGGTGGAGACTCGGCTCCACCGTCGACGACGGCCAGCACGCGCCGGAGCTGTGCCACGCCCCTGGCGGCTCCGCGCCTTGCCGCCACGTCGAATACGTCCGTCACCGGCAACCCCGTGGCGTTGCACAGGGCGTCCAGGGTTTCCACGGCGTGGTCGAAGCCGAGCGCGCGACCGAGATCGAACGCGGTGCGTGCCGGGGTCGTGACAATCAAGCCGCCGATCGTGCACACCTCGTGTGCGGCCAGGTCGGCCTTCCGCACGAGGATTGCCTTGGGCGCCCGCACATGAGCACCGAACGCCAACTCTGGGGGCACTTCGTCGTCGATCCATCTGGTGCCGTGCACCGCCGCGGCCGACATGCCGGCAAGTACGCCTTTCCGTCCCGACCACAGCCACGCCGCGTGCGCACGGCCGACCGCGTCGAGCACGGTGCCCTTCGATACGTACACATTGCGATGGATGCGATCGAACCGGCAGCGCAGATCGTGAGCAGTGACCCGGCCCGAAGCCACAGCTTCCGTGCCGAGGAAGGGTCGACCGGAGAAAGTCATGCGCGCAGCATGCTGGTCGCGCCGCGGCCGGGAAAGCCCGCTCACGCCACTCTGTGGACAACTCGGAGCTGTCCACAGGTACCACCTCGAGGGGGCGGCCTTCGGGAGTGGCACCTGTACGATGTCGCGCCCTCGCCCCCTTCGGCCTACACCAGCGCCGCGGCCGCGCGCGCGATGGCGAGCTCCTCGTTGGTCGGGATCACGAGGATCTCCACCTGCGACGTGTCCGCCGAGATGCGCCGCTCGCCGCGTGCGGAGGCGGCGTTGCGGGTCTCGTCGACGGCGATGCCGAGACGCTCGAGGCCGGCGAGGGCGTCCCGGCGGACGTCGACGTTGTTCTCTCCCACCCCGCCGGTGAACACGACGACGTCGACGCCGCCCAGTTCGACGAGATACGCGCCGAGGTACTTGCGCAGGCGGTGCACGTAGACGTCGTAGGCGAGCTTCGCGTCCTCGGAGCCCTCGGCGACGAGCCGCAGCAGGGCGCGGAAGTCGTTGACCCCTGAGAGGCCCTTGAGCCCGGAGCGCCGGTTGAGCAGATCGTCGATGGAATCGACGTCCATCCCGGCGCTGCGGTTCAGGTGCAGCAGCACGCCGGGATCGATGTCGCCGCACCGGGTTCCCATGACGAGTCCTTCGAGCGGGGTCAACCCCATGGACGTGTCGACGGGCCGGCCGCCGGCGATCGCGGAGGCCGACGCACCGTTGCCGAGGTGCAGCACGATCTGGTTCAGTTCCGACAGTTCACGTCCGAGGAACCGGGCGGCGCGCTCGGACACGTATTGGTGCGACGTCCCGTGGAAGCCGTACCGCCGGATGCCGTGCGCCCGGGCGACGTCCCGGTCGATCGCGTAGGTGGCGGCCGCGGCGGGCAGGGCGTGGAAGAACGCGGTGTCGAACACCCCGACGTGCGGAATGCCGGGCAGCTCCTCCCGCGCGACCTCCATGCCGATGACGTTCGCCGGATTGTGCAGCGGCGCAAGAACGGCCAGTTCCTTCACGGTGCGCACCACGTCGTCGTCGACGAGGGTCGGCTCGTGGAACACCTCGCCGCCGTGTACGAGGCGATGGCCGACGGCGATGATGCCGGCCTCGCGCAGGGGGCGGCCCAGCGCCTCCACCCAGTCGAGGACGATCCGCAGTCCGGCGCGGTGGTTCTCGATGGGACCGACGTGTTCCTCGGTGCCGGTGGTGTGGTGGAACACGACCCTGCCCTCGGGCTCACCGATCCGCTCGATGAGCCCGTGCGCCACCGAGTCTCCGGTCTCGGGGTGGACGAGCTGGAACTTGATCGACGACGAGCCGGAGTTGAGCACCAGCACGGTGCCGTCCGTCTGGGAGCTCATTCGCCGGCCTCCTGCGCCTGGATGGCGGTGATCGCCACCGTGTTCACGATGTCCTGGATCAGCGCCCCACGCGACAGGTCGTTGACGGGCTTGCGCAGGCCCTGCAGGACCGGACCGACGGCCACGGCTCCGGCGCTGCGCTGCACGGCCTTGTAGGTGTTGTTGCCGGTGTTGAGGTCCGGGAAGATGAACACGGTCGCCCGGCCGGCGACCTCCGAGTCGGGAAGCTTGGCGCTGGCCACCGACGGTTCGATCGCGGCGTCGTACTGGATCGGTCCCTCCACCGGCAGGTCCGGCCGGCGCTCGCGCACCAGGGCGGTGGCGGCGCGGACCTTGTCGACGTCGACGCCCGAACCGGACTCGCCGGTCGAGTAGGACAGCATCGCGACGCGCGGTTCGATGCCGAAGCGGGCGGCGGTGGCGGCGGAGGAGATCGCGATGTCGGCGAGCTGATCGCTGGTGGGATCGGGCACCACCGCGCAGTCACCGTAGGCGAGCACCCGGTCCGACAGGCACATGAGGAAGATGCTCGACACCGTGGACACGCCGGGTTCGGTCTTGATGATCTCGAAGGACGGCCGGATGGTGTGCGCGGTGGTGTGCGCGGCACCGGAGACCATGCCGTCGGCGACGCCGAGGTGCACCATCATCGTGCCGAAGTACGAAATGTCGCTCATGATCTCGCGGGCGCGTTCGATCGTCATCCCCTTGTGGGCACGCAGCCGGGCATACTCCTCGGCGAACGGCTCGGCGTGTTCGGACGACCTGGGATCCAGCACGGTCGCCGCACTCAGGTCCACCCCGAGTTCGGCCGCCCGGCGCCGCACCTGCGTCTCGTCGCCGAGGATCGTCAGGTCGGCGATCTTGCGTTGCAGGACGCGGCCCGCCGCGCGCAGGATCCGGTCGTCGTCGCCTTCGGGCAGCACGATGTGCCGGCGCTGGCGGCGGGCCCAGTCGATGAGCTGGTACTCGAACATCTGCGGGGTCGTGACGGACGGCCGGGGCACGTCGAGGCGGCTCAGCAACCGATCCGTGTCCACGTGCTGTTCCATCAGCGCGACGGCGGTGTCGATCTTGCGGTGCGCGCCGAGCGCCATGCGGCCGCGCGTCCGGTCGGCGGCCGACGCGGTGTCGAACGTCCCCAGGGTGGTCGTCAGGATCGGCAGGCTGGGCCTGAGTCCGGCGACGAGTTGCGCCATCGCCGGGTGCGGCAGGAGCCCACCGTTCATGATGATGCCGGCCAGCGACGGAAATCCTTCGGCGGCATTGGCATTCACAAGGGCGAGGAGCACGTCGGAGCGGTCGGCGGGGGCGATCACCACGACCCCCTCGGTGATGCGTTCGAGGATGTGTTCGGCGGTCATGCCGCCGACCATGACGCGCAGCGCCTCGCGGTGCAGCAGCTCGGGATCGCCGCTGTAGAGTTCGCCGTCGATCGCGGTCAGCAGTTCGCCCATGGTCGGCGCGACGAGGATCGGCACCTCCGGCAGCGTCCACAGCGGCACACCCCGGTCCCCGACGGCCGCGGCGATCTCGTCGAGCCGGTCGGAGGGACAGCGGTTGACGACGATTCCGGTCAGGTGGGCGTGCTGGGCGGCGAGTTCGGCCGTGCACACGCTGGTCAGTTGCGCCACCTCGTCGGGGGTGCGCCGGGAGCCGCGCAACACGAGCAGAACGGGCGCGTCGAGATTCGCGGCGATGCGCGCGTTGTAGCCGAGCTCGCTGGGGTTGGCGATCTCGGTGTAGTCGCTGCCGACGATGACGACGGCGTCGCACCGGTCCGCGACGGCGTGGTACTTGACGACGATCTCGCTGAGGGCGGCCTCGGGATCGGCATGCACGTCGTCGTAGGTGGCGCCGACGCACTCGTCGTATTCGAGGTCGACGGTGATGCGCTCGAGGAGCAGTTCGAGGATGTAGTCGGTGTCGCCGTCGGAGCGGGCGATGGGGCGGAAGACGCCGACCCGGGCGGCGGAGGCACACAGCGCCTGGAGCAGGCCGAGCGCGACGGTGGACTTGCCGGTGTCGCCCTCCGGCGCAGCGATGTAGATACTCGACACGGACTCGGCGGCGGCGCTCATGGCTCACACCCTAACGCTGCGCCGGTGCGTCCTTTGGGCGGTGGGAGCAACCCAAAAGACGCACCGGCGGCGCAGCCGCGTCAGTCCGCGAGCGGGTCGAGCGCGAAGTCGTACGTGGCCACCTTGCGGCCGGCGTCGTCGACCTGTGGTTCGAGGACAAGTTCCGGTTTCGTCGCGGTCGCGACGTCGTCGTCGAGCCACTCACCACCGGCGAAGTACAGCTGGGTGATGATCGGCTGCCTGCCGGGTGCGGTCACCCGCAGGTGCAGGTGCGCCGGGCGCCACGGGTGCCATCCGGCTGCCTCGATGAACTGTCCGGTGGGCCCGTCGGTGGGGATCTGATACGGAGCCGGCTCGATGGTGGTGATGTCGTAGCGGCCCTCGGCGTCGGCGACGACGGTGCCGCGCAGATTCCATTGCGGAAGGTGCGGGGCGAACTGGGAGTAGTAGCCTTCGTCGTCGGCGTGCCAGATCTCGATCCGGGCCCCACCGAGGCCCCGGCCGTCGAGGTCGGTGACCTGTCCGCGCAGGACCAGCGGGGGGTGGACGCGATCCTCGTCGCGCATCGGGAGTGTGCACCGCGCCGGTAGTTCCGGTGCGTCCGGAACGTAGTACGGCCCCTCGATGCTGCCCTTGGTGCCGCGGAACCTCCGGGAGTTGACGTCCTCGATCTCGTGCTCGACGAACACGTCCAGCAGCAGCGGCCACTCGCCGCCCTCGCCCACGTCGATGAGCCACTGCTTGAGCACGCGGTACTCGTCGTAGGTGACGGCATGTTTCCGGATCAGCGCGCCGAATCCCGCGAGGGCTTCGGTCGCGATGGCGGACAGACGCTCCGGTGAGGTGTCGGCGGTGCAGCGTTCGCCCTTGAACTTGTCGGTGGCGGCGGTGCCGGATGCGGCAGCGGTGGGGTTTTCGGTGATGGTCATGGTGTCTCCCGGGAAGTGGTCAGGCACGGCGGAAATGGGACACGTCGTCGTTGCCGACGAGGTCGGGCACGGTCCAGCCGTCGAGGTCGTACTCGCTCATGAACTGCTCGGCCAGGCCCTTCATGGCGGACACGTCCCCACGGCCTTCTGCGGCGAACAGCAGCTCGGCCTTGACGTTCTCGTGGTTGCCGGCGTAGTTCCGCTCGTACAGTTCGTGGCGGCCGCCGAACTCGGAGCCGATCGAGTCCCACAGGGCCTTCATGACCTTGACCCGGTCCACGGCGGTGATGCCGTCGGAGCCGCGGACGTACTTGTCCAGGTAGGGGCGCACCTCAGGGCTCTTGAAGTCCGCCGCCGACGAGGGCAGGTAGATCAGGCCGGACGCGACGTCCTGCTCGATGATCTCCTTGATGCGCGGGTAGCCCTGCATCGCGAACATCCGGTAGGTCAGGCCGTACTCGAGCTTCGGGATGACGGTGTCGCCGATCCACGGTTCCGGGTTGTTGACCATCGCGTCGGTGAGCGACCAGAACAGGTTGCGCCAGCCGATGACCTCCCCGACACGGGTCTGCACCCCGCGGAAACCGCCGGCGCCGGTCGCGTCGAGGGCCTTCATCAGCAGGCCCGCGATGAAGTCGAGCTTGACCGCAAGGCGCGTGCAACCCTGCAGCGTGAAGCGCTGGAGGAAGCCCGAGCCGCCGAGGAAGTTGTTGATCTTCTCCACGTCCCCGTACATGAACACGTTCTCCCACGGCACGAGCACCTTGTCGAAGATGAAGATCGCGTCGTTCTCGTCCATGCGCGAGGACAGCGGGTAGTCGAACGGCGAGCCGACCACGGCGGCGTTCTGGCTGTAGGAGGCCCGCGAGATCAGCTTGATGCCGGGCGCGTCCATCGGCACCGTGCAGATCAGGGCGAATTCCTTCTTCTTGATCGGCAGGCCGTAGTGGGCGATGAAGTTGTAGTTGGTGATCGCCGAGCCGGTGGCGACGACCTTGGCGCCGGAGACGACCAGGCCCGCGTCGGTCTCCTTCTCCACCTTCATGAACACGTCGCCCACCTCGTCCGGCGGCAGCGACCGGTCCACCGGCGGGTTGATGATGGCGTGGTTCCAGTACAGGACCTTCTCCTGCGACTCGCGGTACCAGCGCTTGGCGTTGTCCTGGAACGGCGAGTAGAACTCGTCGTTGGCGCCGAGGGTGCCGAGGAAGGAGGCCTTGTAGTCGGGGGACCGGCCCATCCAGCCGTAGGTCATCCGCGCCCAGGTGGCGATGGCGTCGCGGTCGGCTCGCAGGTCGTCGGCGGACTTCGGGGTGCGGAAGAACGGCATGGTCACCCCGCCGTTGCCGGTGTCGGTCGGGGCGGTGAGGGTGCCGACGTGCTCGCCGGTGTGCAGCGCATCGTAGAGGCGCGCCGTCATGCGGATGGAGTTGCGGAACGCCGGATGGTTGGTGAAGTCCTCGACCCGCTCGCCGTGCAGGTAGATTTCGCGACCGTCGTCGATCGACGCGATGTACTCGTCGCCGGTCATCGGCCGCGAGGCGAAGGTCTGCTGCTGATTGGCCGGGTGGTCCGCGGCGACGTTCACCTTCGACCGGTCGACGGTGCCGGTAGCGGGGGCTGCTTCGGTGGTGGTCATGGTCTTCCCTTCGAAAGAGGTGGGAGCGGGGTCAGGAGGCAGTGCGGGCGAGCTGCGAGGGCAGTGGGGTGAATGTGGTGGTGGCGTCGAACCATCCGCTGTGCGGATCGTCGAGGCACCCGTTCCACGCGGTCGAGCCGGACCGGTCCCCGAGGTCGTGGAAGGTGCTGCGGAAGAACAGGAGCGGGTCCTTCTCGGCGTCGACGGAGGCGTCGACGATCTCGCCGACGAAGATGACGTGGTCGCCGCCGTCATATTCGGCCCACGGGCGGCAGATCAGGGTGGCCGCGTTGCCGAGGAGGGCGGGTGCGATTCCGGTGTCGTCCCATGTCGGCGCGACGGCCTGCGGTCTGCCGGCGAAATGCAGTGCGGTGGAGAGCTGGTCGGCCGCCAGGATGTTCACGGCGAACGGCGCGTCGTCGAAGTAGCCGCACGCCTTCGACGTTCGCGTCAGCGTCACCTGGCACAACCTCGGCTCCAGCGAGATGGCGGTGAAGGCCGTGACCGTGGCCCCGTGCGGGGTGCCCTCGGCGTTGGCGCACGTGACCACAGTGACCCCGCTGGCGAACTGACCGAAGATGTTGCGAAGTGCTCGCTGGTCCATGAGGAGACCGCCTTTCTGCACGATGTGCGATCGCAGGTCGATCCGGAACGAGAACCAACGTATGACCCGGATCACACTCCGTCGATCCGCATTGCGAAGGTGCGATCCGCATTGCGAAGCGGGCTCGGAACGCACCGGATCATCCGGGCGGCACGTGACCGTCGTCACAGTACGGTGCTAGCGTGGGGAGCTGCCCACATACCGGCACGGCACCAGTTGGGAGGGTTGGAAGGGCGAATGCGAGCACCGGAAAGCCGCGGCTTCACGGACTGGGACGAAGTGCACGACGTGGTGTCCCAGGCGTACTTCCCGCACCAGCTGACGCTCCTCAGCCGCGGGCCCGCCGCCCGCACGTCGCTGGAATCGACCCAGCTCGGCGCCGCGCGGCTGGCGCGGATCGGCTTCGGCGTGGACGTGTCGATCCGTTCCGAGCATCCCGGCGCGTACGGCATCAACATCCCCCTGACCGGGCATCTGGTCACCGCCGTCGGCCGCGACGAGGTCGTGTCGGCTCCCGGGCTGGCGACGGTCTGCCCACCCGACACCCCCACCGTCATCACCCGGTGGAGCAGTTCGTGCGAGATCATCGGGTTCAAGGTCGACCGCGACTACATGCAGCGCGAGATGGACCGCCTGCTCCCCCGTCCGGGTAGGCAGCTGCCCGCGCAGCTGGATCTGCGGGCGGGAGCGGGGGCCGACTGGCTGCGCCTCGTCCGAGCGGTCGCCGACGAGTCGCTGCGGGACAACGTCCTGCTGCGCAGCGGCCAGGTGGCCGAACAACTTTGCCGCGCCGTCACGACCGCGCTCGTGCTCGCCGCCGCACCGGACGACGGTGACGGCCCGACCGGGGTGCGGCCACGGATCGTCAAACGGGTGATGGACGCGGTCCAGCAGGATCCGGCGCGCCCGTGGACCGCCGCGGAGATGGCCGAGCTCGTCGGCGTCAGCGTCCGCCGCATCCAGCAGGGCTTCCGCGAGTGCGTCGGCATGACGCCGATGGAGTATCTCGCCGACGTCCGGCTCGAGCGGGTGCACACCGATCTGTCCCGAAGCGATTCCAGTGCAACGGTATCCGATATCACCGTCCGCTGGGGCATCATGCACACCGGGCGGTTCGCCGCCGCGTACCGGCGCAAGTTCGGCGCCAGCCCGTCCGAGACGCTGCGCGGCGGGACCGCCTGACCTACAGGCGACGTCGTCGCCGGTGTGTCCTTCGGGCGGCTGGAACAGCCCAAAGGACGCACCGGCGGCGCAGCCGCGTCAGGCCAGCGCGCGCAGGCGCGGCGCGAGGTCGCGCTCGAACAGGTCGAGGAAGCGCCGCTGATCGTGCCCCGGCGCGTGGAACACCAGATGGTTCAGCCCCGCGTCGACATACGCCGCGACCTTCTCCACCGCCTCGTCCGGATCCGACGCCACGATCCACCGCCTGGCCACCTGTTCGATCGGCAACGCATCGGCCGCCGCCTCCATCTGCACCGGATCGTCGATGCTGTGCTTCTGCTCCGCCGTCAGCGACAACGGCGCCCAGAACCGGGTGTTCTCCAGCGCCCGCTCCGGATCGGTGTCGTAGGAGATCTTGATCTCGATCATCTTGTCGATCGCCCCGGCGTCCCGCCCGGCCTTGCCCGCACCCTCGGCCACCGCCGGCAACAACTTCCCGGTGTAGAGCTCCATCCCCTTACCCGAGGTGCAGATGAACCCGTCCCCCGCCCGGCCCGCATACCGCGCCACCACCGGACCCCCCGCCGCGATGTACACCGGGATCCCGCCGGCGGGCACGTCGTAGATCGACGCCCCCTTCGTGGTGTAGTACTCCCCGTCGAAGTCGACCCGCTCCCCGGTCCACAACTCGCGCATCAGGGCCACCGACTCCCGCAACCGCGCGAACCGCTCCTTGAACTCCGGCCACACCCCCGCATACCCGGTGGCGATCTCGTTGAGCGCCTCCCCGGTGCCGACCCCGAGCATCACCCGTCCCGGATACAGGCACCCCATCGTCGCGAACGCCTGCGCGATCACCGCCGGGTTGTACCGGAACGTCGGGGTCAGCACCGAGGTCCCCAACTGCAACCGCGAGGTACGCTCACCCACCGCGGTCATCCACGCCAACGAGAACGGCGCATGCCCCCCGTTGTGCCGCCACGGCTGGAAATGATCCGACACCGTCGCCGAATCCATCCCGTGTTCCTCCGCCAGCACCGCCAGCTCCACCAGCTCCCGCGGCCCGAACTGCTCCGCCGACGCCTTGTACCCCAACTTCAGACCCTGCGACACCACGAACTCCTACCCGTCTACGAATCCGGCCGGGTTCGAGTATGCCCAGACACCTGTGACGGACGCGACGTCACCTCTCGGCCTCGGCCAGATGCAGGTCGGGTTTCCAGTCGTAGACGACGCTGGTGCGCAGCAGGATGTCCTGCAGGGACCGGCGGCGGCGATCCACCGCCACCCACAGCAGCCCGAACCCGAACATCACGCACAGCCCGGCGCGCAGCCCCGCCCGGACCCATCCGACGAGGTCGCCGTTGCGGCTCACCATCCGCAGCCCCATCACCACCGCGCCGACCGTGCGACCGGTGGTGGCCCAGGACACCGTCAGGTACAGCGACGCGACACCGACGAACACACCGACGGACAGCAGAACGTGTGCGTCGGGGAAGGAGAACTCCTGCGGCGAGAACAGCAACCGCACGAGTACCACGGCGAGATAGATCCCGCCCATCACGGTCAGGACCACGCCGAGGTCGATGGCTGCGGCGATGCCCCTCGTGACGATTCCGGCGGGTCGGTGGGATGGTTCCCGGTTGCTCATGCCGGTTCTTCCGGGATCTCGGCGCGCCCGAACAACCGGCCGACGAACCCGGATACCGCGTCGTCGGCGTGCATACCCTGGCTGCGCACGCCGCGCATCGCCTCGGTGGACATGGACCCGGTCGATTCGCGGATGATGGTCGGCAGGTCGACGCCTTCGATCACCGCGTTCGCCAGGCCGATGAGGTCGACTCGCCCGATGATCGCATCCACGTCGATCGTCGCGGCGACGGCGTCCAGGTCGACCCGATCGATGATCGCGCCCACGTCGATCGTCGCCGCAACCGCATCCAGGTCCACCCGATCGATGATCGCGCCCACGTCCACCCGTTCCGCCACCGCGTCGATGTCCACGCGGTCCAGGATCGGTGCGATGTCCACGCGCGCCGCGATCGCGTCCAGGTCCACCCGACCGACGATCCGCTCGACGTCGACGCCCTCGGCGACGGCATCGAGGTCGACGTGGTCCCGCACGACGGCGGTGATGTCGACCTCGTCCAGCGCGGCGCTCACCACCCGGCGCACCACAGCGCGCAGCAACCGGTCCGCGATCTCGTCCCCGGCGCGCAGGGTCTCGGCGCCGCGCGCCTCGAGCGCGACGAGCGCGGGGTCCACACCCGGTAGACGACGTGCCGCGTCGACACCGAACAGGAGCATGCGACGAATCCCGTCGCCCACGGTCGCGGCGGCACCGACCGCCACGCGTACCGGGTCGGGGCCGGTCCTGCCGTTCATACCGACATCAAAGCCCTCCGGCGCCCGAAATGCACGTGGTTCGCGATCGGCCCGTCCGAGGGTCGATCGGGCGGTTCACGCGGAGCGGTCCAGCTGCGGCGCAGCCCGGAGCGACGCCGGGCCGAATTCGACGGTGACGGACACGGCACCGGAATGCACGAGGAGGGCATGCACCGCCCCGCTGTACCGGCTCCGATGGTCCGCGAGGCGCCGCACATTCGGTACCGGAACCGCGGGGGCCTCCGACACGGGCAACAGGATCTCCGCGTCGAGCCGGCTGCGGCTCCCCTCGATCAGCAGGCCCTCCGCGACCACCCAGCGAACCGGCACATCATGCCGCTGCTGCACGTCGCCCACCACCAGCGCCACGTGCTCTTCGTCGTCGTCCACGACGGTGAGCAGACGCCCTCTCCGGGTGCCGACCGTCAGCGGCACGTCCGATACGAGCTCGGGACCGCCCGAGTCGATCCCCGACTGATCGTGGAACGGACATCCATTGGTGCGCAGGACCATTCGCCTCGTGTTCCAGCTGAAGAACGGCTCGTCTGTGGTGTTCACGACTCTCGTTCCTCCTTCACGCAGTCGACGAGATGTGCTATCTCCATCTTCGGCGGGAGGAGCGGTCGCGAACTGTCCCAGATCCGGACAGGGATCCTCGTCGCGGCAACCGGCGCGGCGCGACGATCGCCCGTAGGTGACTACTCGCCGGTGAATCCGAACAGAGTCAGCTTCCGGTACAGCGACGACCGCGAGATTCCCAGCGCGCGCGCAGCGTGCACACGGTTGCCTCCGGTTTCCCGCAGGATCTTGGCGATGAGATCCCGTTCGGCGGACTCGACCGCGTTGAGTTGCCTGCGCGGACCGTGCCGGCACCATTCGGGCAGGTCCTCGACGGTGATGGCGCCCGCAGGCCGTTGTGCGACGGCGCTCCGCAGGGCCGCCTCGACCTCGTGGATGTTGCGCGGCCACGGATAGCGCGCCAGCACCCGCATGGCGTCGGGAGCGACCGCTCGGCTCTGCGATCCGCTGATCTTGCGGAGCACCTGCGCCACGACCCCGGCGATGTCGTCGGTGCGGTGCCGCAGCGCAGGAACGTGCACGGTCCGGTCGAGCGCCGCCAGCAGCGGTGCCAGGGTCTCGGACGGCGGCTCCTCCGACTCCTCCATGGTGGCCACGACGAAGATGTGCTCGGGGACGGGTTCCGCCAGGGTCTCGGCCAAGGTCGTCGTGAGCGGGGCGGGCATGGCCTGGATGTTGCGCAGCACGTACAGGGTGGGGTTGGTGGAGGACACCGTGAGCCCGGACAGGTCGGTCTCGCTCCCGTCCACGAGGATGCTCCGGCCCCCGGCGTACAGGGAGTGGAAGATCTCCGACGCGAGAGACGCCTTCCCCGTGCCCGGTTCGCCGGTGAGGAGCAACTTTGCCCCGGCGGACAGGGCCTCCTCGATCTCGTTGCAGGCGCGCATCCACAGCGCAGAGGAACCGCTCGAGCGGAGACGATCGGTGCCGGCAGCGGCCAGCCCGACCCGCCCGGAGTGCAGCCGGTGCTCGCGGACCCGGTTCGGAACGGACGGAAGCGGTGCCGCGGCCGCGGCCGCCTCGGAGACCTCGACGAGGTATCCGGCGGTGTCCTCGCCCGCCAGGATCCGGGTCGCGCGAACCCGGACGGACAGGCCGGTGCCCAGCTCGACCAGTTCGTCGATGCGCGCGCGGTGCCCGATGACGTAGTCGACGTGTTCACCGACACGGCGTTGGTCCTCCGGCGCGAGGAGGGTGTGGGCGAGCGGATTCGCGAGCGACATCGCGCTCCCGATCGCCATGAGGGCCGTGCCGCCGCGAGCGTCGGCCCGCACGAACGCGTCGAACAGCGCGTGCTGGCGGGCGCTCCGGTCCCGGAACAGATTCTGTTCGATCTCCGCCGCCGCGGTCCGCACGACGGTCGTGAGCAGCGGCGAGGAATGCTCGGTGAGGCAGCTGATGTCGATGACGCCGGCGACGCGTCCGCTGAACGGGTCCCGGATCGGCGCCCCGGAGCAGGCGAACGGCTGGAACCGTTCGTGGAAGTGCTCGGCGCCCTCGATCTGCACCGGGCGCCCGGATTCCAGCACGGTGCCGACGCCGTTGGTGCCGATCTGCCCCTCGCAGTAGTCGAATCCCGGCGCGAGGGAGACATGGTCGAGCAACCGTCCGATGGCGCGGGCCCCGTCGAGGCGCATCAGCACCTGTGCCTTGGCGTCGGTCAGGGCGATGCTCACCGGGACGTCGACGGTCTCCTCCGCGAGGCGGTCCAGGACCGGCAGCGAGCACTGGACCAGCCGAGAGGTCCGGTCCACCTCCCCCGCGAACCGGACCTCCCCACCGGACGGTCGCACGCCCGCCGCGGCGGAGCGCCGCCACGACGCGGACACGACAGAGGAGACCAGCGAATCGTCCGGTTCGCCGGAGTCGAGGAATCCGGCCCGGGCGACCGCCACCCGCAGCCGTCGGTCCGCGCTCTTCATCGGGCGCCTCGCCCCGGCACTCTCGTGATGCACGTCACGCCTCCAGGGTAGCGTCCGCCCCTGGGCCGGTGCCGCTCCCCGCGGCACCGGTGTGCAGGTCGTCCACGTTCAGGCACCGTGGCCGTCGAGCCGGGCCAGCCGGGCGAGCACCGTCTCCGGGACCGCATCCGCCGGCAGGTGCGCGAGCCGGAACGCTCCGCGGGCGTCCGGTACGGCAGCGTCGTCGGCGAGCCAGTAACCGGAGCCGAGGACGTCACCCTCGTGCGCGCCGACCGAGACGGTGTCCTCGCCGCGCAGTCCGATCTCCCACCGGTAGTGCGCGGCCACGTTCGTCACCGGCACGTACGACTGCGGATCGACCGGCGGTAGCGCGGCGGCGTCGGCGCCGGGCGCGATCCGCTCGTCGAGCAGGACCGCCGAGACCGGCACCTCGGCGAAGCCGCGCAGCCAGTCCGCGACGTACATCGCCGCGGCCTCGACGCGGTCCGCGTCCAGGTCCGCGACGTCTCCGGGGTGGGTCGCCGCCAGCCAGGCCCGCGGCGAGGGGATCTGCAGCACCAGCGGCAGCCGGGTCGTGCCGGCCACGGTGGCGGCGAGCGTCGCCACGGCGCGGGCGGTCGCGGCGTCCGCCAGCAGTGCCCGCAACGCGTACCCGGTCCGGGACCGTGCGGCCATCGCCTCGCGCAGGCGCGGGTCGTCCGCCGCGAGGCGGTAGTACTCGCCGAGATCGAGCAGCGTGACGTCCGGTCGCAGCAGCCCGTGGGCCTGGTTGAGGAAGTTCGACAGCGCGGTGGGATCCTCCCAGGGCACCGGGTTGCCGCGGAGCAGGACCCGGCGGCTGTAGTCGAGATGGTCGACGACGAGCGGGACCCGGCGCCCGGAGACCGGCGCGTCGAGTACGGCGGGAAACGAGATGGTCATGTTTCTGACTCCAGGGAGTGGGTGCCCGCACGGTGAGGGGAGCACACGTGCGGGCACCCGGCTTGGGTGGATCCGGTGGCCGGAGCCGGCCGGAACCGGCTCCGGCCGGACCGGTTTCAGGACTTGCGGTGGACGATCTCGCCGTGCTTGGACTCGAGTTCCTTCACCCGGGCCGTGAGCTCGGCGATCTTCAGCTCCCGCCGGTCGGGCATCATGATGATCGGCATCTTGTCGATCGTCGTGGTGACCCGCTCGGCGCCGTGCACGGTGAAGTGCGTGGCGGTCAGTTCCTCGGTGTCGCCCCAGGATCCGTAGTACAGCAGGTCCTGCGGCGGTTCGGGCGTCACGAACTTCTCGACGAACTCGCCGTAGGGCACACCGCGGGAGAGCCGGTCGCGCCGCATCGACGCGCGTAGCGTCTCCGTGGCGTCGACGTCCACGACGAACGTGTCCGGCGCGTACACGACGCCGTAGATGTCGTGCGCCACCTTCGCGGAGATCCGGTCGATCTCGAGATCCGCGACCACGTCCTCCGGGGCGCGTTCGAGCGGATCTCCGTACCCTCCGCCCGTGCCCTGCGAAATCATGTACAGCTCACCGTCCTTGGCGACGTCGAACTGCAGACCCATGTGGCTGGTGCTGTACTCGGCGCCCTCGAAGGGCTGTTCGTTCATCACCTTCTCGATGGACAGGTCGAACCGTTCCGGGTTGCGGCGCAGCTCGTCGTAGACGTTGACGCCCTTGACCGTCGCGAGCGGGTAGGTGTTGCAGCCGTACCCGCCGAACTGTCCGCTGATGGAGGAGAACTTGGCACCGGAGGTCACCGTCATGAAGCCCCACAGCGGGGTGCCCTCGGCCGCCACGATCATCTCGTAGCCCATGCCGCCGCGGTACTTGCCGAAGCCCTGGTTGTCGCGGACGATCCGCTTGCTCACCAGCTGCATGAAGGGCACCTCCTCCTCCATGACCTCCTGCTCGGCCGTGTCGGCCATCGCGCAGAAGAGCGGGGAGACCGCGTCCTCGCCGTCCCGGAACGCCTTGGCGCCGCCGCCCATGCCGTTCAGGTCGGCGCACAGGTTGCCGACCTGGTCGCCGTGCTGGGTGACCCCGCCCCACAGGAAGGTGTTGATCTGGTTGAACCAGGGCGCGATGACGTTGGAGAACTTCTCCGGGTTGGAGAACTGCAGCTTGGCCCAGGGATTCTGGAGCGCCGAGAAGCCGCGGAAGGAGGCCTGCAGCGACTGGCCCATGGGGGCGTCGTAGCCGGCGTCGGACCACGTGTGCTCGTCGGAGATGATCTCGATCGGGCTCATCGCGGAGGTGCAGCGCGGCAGGTCCGGCCACCAGAACGCGAGGATGGCCTGCATCATCATCGACTTGACCGAGCACAGCGGCGAGTTGATGGCCCGGTTCAGGATCTCCGGTCCGCTGCCCCGCAGGTCGATGGTCATCTTGTCGCCCCGGACCGTGATGGAGCAGGCGAGCTTGATGAGGATGTTCTCCTTGAGGGTGGAGTCCATGAACTGGTTGAACCGGACCGTGCCGTCGGGCAGTTCCCGGATGCGCCGGCGCACCTCGGCCTCGACGTCCTCGACGGTGATCCGCAGCGCCGCGACGAACGTCTCCACGCCGACCTCGTCGATGATCTTGTCGACGCGTTCCTGGATGCGCTGGACCGCACCGATCTTCACCTTCAGGTCGGCCAGCTGGAGCTTCGGGTCGCGGACCGAGTGCTGCAGGAAGGTGAGCAGGTCGCGGCGCAGCTCGCCGCGCTCGACGATCTTGAACGGGCTCATCCGCAGGCCGTCGTCGAACGGGGTCTCCGAGCCGGAGGGCATGCCGCCCGGTTCGCAGGCGCCGTTCTCGCCCTCGTGGATCGTGGCGGCCACCCAGGCGATGATGCGGTCGTCCCGGATGATCGGCATGATCATCGACTGGTCGGTGTTGTGGACGTTGCCGAAGCGGGCGTCGTTGTGGATGAACCCGTCGCCGGGGTGGATTCCGACGGTCGGCTCGTCCTTCCAGTACTTCATGATGTACCGGATGGGGTGGTGCAGGATCGCGGAGAAGGCGATCACGCCGTGGCAGGACAGGTAGGTGACGTCCCCGGCCGCCGTGTAGATGGCCGTGGTGAGGTCGCCCCACTTGGCGCCCGGCGCCGCGCCCATCGCCTCGCACATCTCGAAGCCCTCGTCGAGGGCGCCCGCGAGGCGCTTGCGGATGCGGTCCACCTGGAGGGGGTCGACCCCGTCGGCGAGGCATTCCTGCTCGAACTCGCTTCGGGAGGTGATGTGGTGCGAACGCATGATCTCCCGGTCCGGCCCGAGGAACAGCGTCGTCTCGTCCATGAAGTCGTCGACCCACTGCTGCTCCTGCTCGTTCAGCGAAGCGGTTGCAAGGCGCTGCTCCGCAGCGGCTGTGAGGTCGTCGTGAAGTGCGGTCATGGCTGTGTCTCCTGTGTTTCTGCGCTAGTCCTTGAGGAACCAGACGGCGCCCTGCGGTGAGGGTTCGAGGCGCCAGCCCGGCTCGACGAGGTAGGTCGTGTTCTCGGTGGTGACGATCGCCGGACCGGGAATCACGTGGTGGTGACTCAGCGCGTCGGCGTCGTAGATCGCGGTGGTGATCGCCCGGGGATGCGCGACGAAATGGACGTCGCGGTGCCCGACCGGCGTCGGCAGCGTCCGCTCCCCGTCGTGGTGCAGGGAATCGAACTCGACGGTCTCACCGTTGACGTAGGACGCGACCCTGATGGTCTGGACGCGGATGCCGGCCTCGGGTGCGGCCGACCCCTCGCCGTAGCGCTTGGAGTAGATGTCGGAGAACGTACGGATCAGGTGGAGCACGTCACCGACGCCGTGGATCCGGTTGATGTCGAAGGCCACTGCCGTCGTCACGAGCTGGTTGCCGTAGCGCAGGTCCATCTCGAGGCGGTGCTCGATCGCCCCGTCGCCGACACCCTGGCGTCGCAGATCCTCCGCGCCCCGGGCCTCGAGCGCGGCGACGATGTCGTTGAATTCGTCGTAGCTGTCGTAGAGCCCGCGGGTGGTGGCGTTGTAGAGCACCACGTGGACGCCGCGCTCGTGGATGTGCAGCTGCTTCATGTTGCCGGCGCCGCAGGCGGAGAACACCGAGGAGAACGGCGGGGCGAGGATCTTGCGGATGCCGGCCTGGTCGGCGATCCCGCACGCGTGCAGCGGGCCGTTGCCGCCGTACGCGAGCATGGTGAAGTCCTCCGGCAAGTAGCCGCGCACCCGCAACTCCTTGGCGATGCCGATCGCCATCTGCTCGTCGACGGACCGCTTGATGACCTTGGCGACGTCGATGACGTCGAGGTCGAGCTCGTCGCACAGCTGTTCCTCGACGGCGAACACCGCCCGCTTGCGGTTGAGCTTGATGAAGCCGTTGGCGTAGTTGTCCGGATCGAGGTAGCCGAGCAGCAGGTCGGCGTCGGTCACCGTGGGGCGCAGCCCGCCGCGGTCGTAGCAGGCCGGACCGGGGTCCGAGCCGGCGGACTCGGGCCCGAGCCGGACCGAGTGGTGGATCCGGTCGTAGCTTGCGATGGAACCACCACCGGCGCCGAGGGTTTCGAGGTGGATCATCGGGACCGAGACCAGCCAGCGGTCGATCGTGGGCTGGAAGTCGTAGTGCTTCACGCCGCCCGCGGGTACCAGTCCGATGTCGAAGGACGTGCCGCCCATGTCGGTGGTGATGATGTTGCCGATCCCCGAGGACTCCGACAGATGCTCGGCGGCACTGACACCCGCGACGGGACCCGAGTGGATGGTCTGCAGGGCATCGGTCGAGTTCATCTGGGCCATGCCGCCGGAGTTGTGGATGATGAGCATCGGCTTGTCGTAGCCCGAGTCGCGCAGGTTGTTCGCGAGCTGGCTCATGGCGTGGAACATGATGCCGTGCAGGAAGCCGTCGACGATGGTGGACGTCGCGCGGACGTACTCGCCCTTGCGCCCGGAGACCTGGTGGCCGAGCAGCACCGGGATCGCGCCGAGCTGATGCTCCGGGTACTCCTCCTGGATGATCTCCATGATCCGCAGCTCGTGGGTGGGATTCTCGGTGGCGTTCACCAGCGACACCACGAGCGCCTGCGCACCGGCGTCGACGAGTTCGCGCACCATCGTGCGCACGTTCTGCTCGACGAGCGGGACGACGATCTCGCCGGCGGAGTTGACCCGCTCCTGGACCGACCGGATCAGGCTCCGGTGGACCAGCGGTTCGGGCCGCTCCGCGGCCGGCAGGTTCTGCTGCATCGACGGATCGAGTCCCTCGCCGTATCCGCGGCCGCGGGAGAGCGGGATGGTGTCCTCGAAGCCGTGGGTGACGATGGCACCGACGCGCGGGCCCTTGCGCTCGATGAGGGCGTTGGTGCCGAGCGTGGTCGCGTAGCGGACCGAATCCACCTGGGACAGGACGTCGTCCCGGTCCAGTTCGGCTCGGCGGCAGGCGAGGTCGAGTGCCTCGTTGAATCCCTGCGCCAGGTTGTGGTGGGTGGTGAGGGCCTTGGCCTCGACGTACTTGTCGTCCCAGGCGAAGAAGCAGTCGGTGAAGGTGCCGCCGATGTCGACGGAGATTCGTTTCATGGTGACGAGGTTCCTTGCGGGTCGCGGTGACTAGTGGTGGTTGTGGCGCCGGCCTTCGAACTCGCCCTCGGCGTCCTGGCCGGGGCCGTACGTGACGACCTGTCCGGGATCGGTGCCGCGTTCGAGCCACTGGGCGCGCAAGGCGTCGACGTCCCATTCCATGTCGACGGTCGGGGGGTGTCCCGGCGGGATGTACTCGGTCTCGATCTGGGTGCCGCAGCCGGGGCAGTAGTACTCGAGGATGCGGCAGTAGGCCGGGTCCGGCGAGAAGGTGAACTCGTAGCGGTCGGGATCGATGATCGGCTGGTGGATCTCGCGCGGGTCGCGGTCGTAGACCAGGGTGCCTTCCTTGTAATTGCCGCGGGCGCTGCCGAGTTCGTGCCGGCACACCCGGCACACCCACAGTTCGCTGTCGAGGTCGATGACCAGGTATTCGGTCATGGGGATCTGCATGTCGTGCATCCTTCGAACGAGCCTGCGGTCGAACAGGCTTCGGGCTCTGTCGGTCAGTGGGTGTCGGTGAGCAGCAGGTCGCCGCCGGCGGTGACGTCGAACTTCCAGCCCTCCTGCACGCGGGCGGTGAAGAAGGGGCCTTCGACGATGGCCGGGCCCTCGGCGGTGGCGCCGGGCTCCTGGTCGGCCAGCGCGAACACCGGCACCGCCCGTCGGCCGCCGGCTCCGAGCACGGTGCGCTCCCCGGCCGCCCGGGGATCGCGGGCCTCGGCGAAGGAGCCGTGCGGGAGCTCGATCCGGTTCATCCGGCGGGTGGCCACCAGGGTCAGCGCGGTGGACGCGCCGGGCAGGAGCTCGACGCACTCGCCGGGTTCGTACGACGCCTCGTCGACCGTGGCCCCGTGCGCATCCTCGGTGGTCAGGGTCCAGGACAGTTCGCAGTCGGTGAGGGCGTGCCCCTCCTGGAACATGTCCCGTTCGGCCTTGGCCAGCAGGTCGGCCACGGCCGCGGCGAGCGTCGCCTCCGCCGTGTCCGCGACGTCGGCCTCGTAGCTCTGCCCGATGTCGGAGAACCCGATCCCGAAGGCGGAGAACACCGCCGCGAGCTTGGGGACGAGCACGCTGCGCACGCCCGCGACCCGCGCCGCGCCACACGCACTCATCGGGCCGGCGCCGCCGAACGCGGCGATGGTGGTCTCGTCGGCCTCCGACACCGCGGGCGCGACGGCGTTGCCCATCGCGGTGAAGTACGCCTGCTCCATCGCGAGCAGCGCCTCGTCGAGTGTGAGGCCGAGAGGTTCGGCCACCGTGGCGGTGACGACGGCGCGGGCCCGGTCCGCGTCGAGGGTGAAGTCGCCGTCGAGGTAGGTGGTGGGGTCGAGGACGCCGAGGAGGAGGTTGACGTCGGTGATGGTGGCGGACGTGCCGCCGAAGCCGAAGCAGGCCGGTCCGGGTGCCGCACCGACGCTTTCCGGTCCGACGGTGATCGCCCCGTCGGTGACGGTGATGATGGAGCTGCCGCCGATGCCGGCCGACTCGACGTTCGACATCGGGAAGGAGATCGGGATGCCGGCGATCGAGCCGCGGCGGTCGGTGAGGATCTCCCGCCCGGCCACCGTGCCGATGTCGGTCGTGGTGCCGCCGACGTCGATCATGAGAACGTGCTTGAGGCCGTAGATCTCGGCGAGCGCCCGGGTGCCTTCGAGGCCGCCGCGCGGGCCGGACGAGTACGTCTTGAGGGCCACGGACTTCGCGACGCGCGAGGAGGCGCCGTCGTTGCGGTAGATCAGCAGCGGGTTCTTGACGCGGTGGTCGCGCAGCCGGTGCTCGGCGTTGTAGAGGAACCGTTCCATCGTCGGGTGCAGGAACGTGTTGATCACGGCCGACCAGACCCGCCGGGCCGGCGTGCGGTCGGTGGTGAAGTCCCACGAGTACAGGAACGGAACCGAGCCGAGCAGGTGGCGCGGGAACTTGCGCAGCAGGATGCCGCGCAGCTTCCGCTCGCGTCCGTCGTCGGTGTCCCCGACGGCGACGACGATGCGGGCGGCACCGTCGGTGGTGAGACGGTTGACCCGGGCGACCAGCTCCCCCTCGAGGTCCGCGGCCTCGGCGTCGACGACGGCCACCCGGGCCCCGACGAGGTCGTCGAACAGCGCCTGCTGCTCGGGGGTGCGGCGCAGCTCGTCGACGAGGGCGGCCGAGTCGGTGATGATGCCGATGCGGGGACCCTTGCGCTCGACGAGCGCGTTCGTCCCCTGCGTGGTCGAGTAACGGATGTGCGCCGTCGAGTGCAGCAGTGCAGGCAGGTCCTCGGCTCCGTAGATCTCCTTCGACACCTTCGTCAATCCGTCGAACAGGCACTGCGACAGATCGAACGGTGTGGTGAGGGTCTTGGTGAAGCTGAATTCGTGGCCGTCCCAGGCGCAGATGTCGGTGAGCGTGCCACCGTTGTCGATGTTGATGAGTCTGTCCATCGGGTGTCCCCCGTTTCGGGTTGCGGTGATGCGGTTCGAATGAGGAAGAGCATGCGTCCGGACCCGAGGATGTGAAGTGTGCCACTTTCGGACACCCGCTATGACGTGGCTCATCTCCCGCCCTCGGACGCCCCTCGACCTGCGGATTCGAGCGCGCGTCGCCGGAACGGGGCCGTTCGGCCCCCGAACCGGCGGGAGGGGTGGGCGACCCCCGCGGACGGGGAGTGTCCGGAATTGGGACGGTGCACCGGCGGGCCACGACGGCGGGACACCGGCACCCGCGGCGGTCGGTGCCGTCCGCCGTCGATCCACGCGAAAGCCTTGTCGAGACAGCATATTCGGTGGCACCCGACGCTCCGGGGTGGCGACGACAGGCCACGGCGGCGCCTACCGTAAGGTCGGCTCGGTGACACCGCTCGAACTGTTCCTCGTCGCCCTGGCCGGGCTGGGCGCCGGCGCGATCAACGCGCTGGTCGGCTCCGGGACCCTCATCACCTTCCCGACCCTCGTCGCCTTCGGCCTGCCGCCGGTGACCGCCACGATGTCCAACGCGGTCGGACTCGTCGCGGGTGGGGTGTCGAGCACGTGGGGGTACCGGCGGGAGCTGCGCGGACAGTGGCCCCGGCTACGGTGGCAGATCCCCGCGTCGGTCTCCGGCGCGGTCCTCGGATCGTGGCTGCTGCTGAACCTGCCCGAGTCGGCCTTCGAGACGATCGTGCCCGTCCTGCTCGTGCTGGCGCTGCTCCTCGTCGTGTTCCAGCCGAAGCTGCAGCAGTGGGTGCTGCGCCGCTCCGGCGGCCCGGAGGAGCAGATCGGCCCCGCCCGGATGACGGCGCTGATCGTCGGCACCTTCGCAGTGGGCGTGTACGGCGGCTACTTCACAGCCGCGCAGGGCATCCTGCTGATGGGCCTGTTCGGCGCGCTGCTGCACGATCACATCCAGCGGCAGAACGCCGCGAAGAATCTGCTCTCGCTGCTGGTGAACGTCGTGGCCGCCACCGCCTACACGCTGGTCGCGTTCGACCGGATCGACTGGACGGTGGCGGCGCTGATCGCCGTGGGCTCGCTGATCGGCGGCGCCCTCGGCTCCCGGTACGGCCGCCGGCTCTCGCCCACGGCGCTGCGTGCCGTCATCGTCGTGGTCGGGTTGATCGGCTTGTACCGGCTGCTGGCCTGAGCGGTCGGTGACACACTCGAACGGTGAGCGACGAACCCACACCCGCGCCGGTCTGGAACTACCTGATGGACATGGACGGCGTCCTGGTCCACGAGGAACACCTGATTCCCGGCGCCGACGCGTTCCTGACCGAGCTGCGCGAGAACGGCACACCGTTCATGGTGCTCACCAACAACTCGATCCGCACTCCGCGGGATCTGCGGGCCCGGCTGCTGCGCACCGGGCTCGACGTCCCGGAGAAGTCGATCTGGACGTCGGCGCTGGCGACGGCGACGTTCCTGGCGAATCAGCGCCCCGGTGGCAGCGCCTACGTGGTGGGCGAGTCGGGGCTGACCACGGCCCTGCACGACATCGGCTACGTCCTCACCGACAGCGATCCGGACTACGTCGTCCTGGGGGAAACCCGCACGTACTCGTTCGAGGCGATCACCACGGCGATCCGGCTCGTCGAGCGGGGTGCCCGGTTCATCGCGACCAATCCGGATCCGACCGGACCGTCGCGGGAGGGCTCGCTCCCCGCCACCGGGGCCGTCGCGGCCCTGATCACCCGCGCGACGGGCCGCGAACCGTACTTCGTGGGCAAGCCGAATGCCCTGATGATGCGGTCCGCCCTGCGCGCGATCGGCGCGCACTCGGAGCACACGCTCATGATCGGCGACCGCATGGACACCGATATCGTCTGCGGCCTCGAGGCGGGCCTGCAGACACTGCTGGTCCTCACCGGCATCTCCACCCGCGAGTCCGTGGAGATGTTCCCCTACCGGCCCACCCGCGTCATCGAATCGATCGCGGAACTGGTGGGGCGCACCGCGAATCCGTTCTGAGCGGCATCGAGCGGGCGGTTTCGACGCCGAAGGGGAGGTTGTCGCGCATGCCACTCGGGCGATGCCGCAACAACCTCCCCGTCACCGTTCATCCATGACGCCACTGCCCGGCCCCCACCGGACCGGGCAGCGACGACGCCCCGCCGACGAGAGGATGAGGTTCTCGTCGGCGGGGCTGCTCACCTCTGAAGGCGCCTCGCTCAGCCGATGCTGAAGGGCTGGCCCCAGAGGGTGACCTGCTGGACATTGGTCCCGGTGTCGACGGTGACCTTGATGTAGTTGCGAGCCTGCGCGTAGCCGGCGCAACCGGACACGGCGAGGGTCGAATCGGTCCACGTGACGCTGCCGTTCGGGCCCTTCACGACGTTGAACGGAACATGCTGCTCTTCGTCGAAGGCGTTCGCGATGGTGCGGTCGAGGATCTTGAAGTCCTGGGCCTGGCCCGGGCCGAGCGTGACCGTGCCGTTACCGTTGATCGACGGGGTGATCGAGGCGCTCTCACCCGCGTAGCCGGCCTTGACGCCGGCGCCGCCGCCAGCGGTGCCACCCAGGTTGATCTGGCAGGCGACGATGTAGCCCGGCTGGAACTTGGTGGTGGCCTTCTCGGCACCCTGGCCGCTGATCTCGACCTTGGCGGTGCCCGAGACCCACACGTTGCGGTGCAGCGCCGTCGCGCCCATCGACGGGGAGATATTCGCGGTCTCACCGACGCGGCTGACGGTCACCGTGGTGCCGTTCAGCGTCTCGGTGATGCTGCCGTCCGGCAGCGGGACGAAGGTGTCGGCGTTTGCCGCACCGGCAGAAGCGAATCCGATGGCGACGGCGACGGTGGCGCCGATGCCGGCCGCCTTCAGACCACGGCGCAGGCCGTTGGCGATGCTGGTCTTCATGTTCTCTCTCTCGAGGGTTCGATGTTCGCGGGAGCGAAAAGCCGGAGGGAAGGGCGGTGGCGATCAGCCGATGCTGAACGGCTGGCCGTACAGGGTGGTCTTGGAGTAGTTGGCTCCGGTGACCTCGAGGACCGTGTACGCGCGGGCCTGTGCGTAGCCACCGCAGCCCTGAACCTCGATCTGGGCGTCCTGGTACCGGTAGCTGTACTTGCCGTCCTTGAGGATGTCCTTGCCGTCGATGCGCGCGAACTTCACCTGACCTGCAGAGATCGGAACACTGATCGAGCCGCTGAGGCTTCCGCCACCCGACGAGGGGCCCATGTCGAATCCGGCACCGAGATTGCCCTTCAGGCCCGTGATGTCCATCTGGCAACCAATGATGTATCCGGTCGTCAGGTGCGGAACCTCGTTCGTCGAGGTGCCGTTGGTGCCCTGCGTACCGGTGGGATCACCGGTGGCGATGCCGCCATTGGTCGGGCCGGCCTTGAGATCGGCGGGAAGGCCCTTGACGTCGACCTCGATCGTTCCGGACACCCACGCCACGCGACCAGCGCCGTTAGCAGCCAAGGAGGGCGAGATGAGGGCGCTCTCCGCGGTGCGCTTGATCATGGCATTGCCGTTCGCGGCGACGATCTCGCCGTCGGGCAGCGGCACGAAGGTGTCGGCGTTAGCCGCACCCGCGGACAGGAAGCCCAGGGCGATCGCAGCAGCAGCTGCGACACCACCGATGCGTGCGCCGCGGCGGAGGCCGGACGTGTGCTTGATGCTCAATTCATTCCCCTACTCAGGTGTGCGGTTACCCGGGCGCCCCCGGGCACGGCTGATCACGGCCGCGGGCGGCCGCCGCGGTCGATTCGGATGTGCCTTCTGGTCAGGTCGGGCGAGATACCGGTCGGTTTCTCGCACAGGCGGATTCAGGTGTCGTTGGCGTGCTGCCCCGAAGGGCACTGTGGACCGACACCCCCGCTCGGACCCCAGTTCGTTTCGGAACGATAACACGCCCGATGCGAAGGGTCACTAAACAGTTACGGCTGTGTTCCAGATCACATCTGCACACAATCGTGTGCGATCGGAGGTTTATGTGTGACCGGGAATCCGACTTGCACAGAACGAAGTTCGATGCTCTAGCGCAACCGCATCGGAATGCCCGCCACGACCAACGTCACCGCCTCCGACTCGGCGGCCACCCGCGCGTTGAGCCGCCCGAGCAGGTCGCGGAACAGCCGGCCCGACGCCGTCGGCGGCACCACGCCGCTGCCGACCTCGTTGCTGACCGCCACCACCGGCACGGCACACGAACGCCACGCCTCGAGCAACTCCTCGACGTCCGCCTCGACCGCGGCGACGTCGCCGCCCGACCACACGTCGTGACGGTCCAGGCGGGCGGTGAGCCAGGTTCCCAGGCAGTCGATCAGCAACGGCTCGCGCGACCCGCGCAGTACGGATGCCACGTCGTCGGTCTCCACCGTCGTCCACGACCGCGGCCGACGGGCGCGGTGCAGCGCCACCCGCTCGGCCCACTCCGCGTCGCCGTCGCGCGTGCCGCCGGTCGCCACGTACGTCACCGCCGGGAACGATTCGAGCAACTCCTCGGCGTGCCGCGACTTGCCGGAGCGGACACCGCCGAGTACCAGGGTGCGCTGCGGCGCAGCGGCTTTGCCGGTCGTTTGTCCCACCGTCGTCACCTCACCGTCGTCGCCCGGTCGCGCCCCGCAGGCCGCCAGGCGGATCCGCAACTGCGCGACCGGCGGGTTGTGGTGCCCCAGATGCACGGCCACCACATCGGTCCGCTCGGTCACCGCCCCGCACGCACGCAGCGCCCCCACCGTCTCGCCGAACGCGGGCAGCGTGTGGTGCGCGTCCCCCAGATCGATGCGGTCACCGAACGTCTCCTCCAGGAAGACCGCGTCGTACCGCGCGCCGGCGACCCGCTCGAACCAGTCCGCGGGCAGCGGGCCGGTGTCGCACGCCCACAGCAACCGGTCGCCGCCCGGGCCCTGCACGTCGTAGAGCACCGAGTCTCCCTCGCTCAGGACCCGGTGGGCGGCGGGCAGGACCCGCACCCGGTACTCGCCCACCGTCAGCACGTCCCCCGCCGCGACGGGCACGAACCGCACCGCGTCGGTGGGACCCACCCAGTCCCGGCACTGGTCCAGCGTGTCGGGGGGTCCGATCACCTCGATCTCGAAATCCACTGTCGCCCAGGCACGGAACAGCAGCGCCTGCGGGCCGAGATGGTCGGGATGCGAATGGGTGAGCAGGATGTGCCGCACCCCGGCGAGGGTGCGGCCGTGGCGCAGGGCCGCGCGCGGCGCCTCGGGCCCGCAGTCGAGCATGAGGACGTCGTCCACCAGTGCCGCCGTCTGCCCGCGTATCTCGCCGCGGGCGGCCGCGTCCGAGCACGATGCGCACGTACAGAACGGATTCGGCCAGCCGTCGGCCGCACCCGTACCCAGCAGCAGGACCTCCATCACGAACCCTCCGATTCGGTTCGGCCGGAACAGCTCCCGCGAACCGGAACGATGGCCGGTCCGGAACCGGGTCGGTCCAGCACCTCGACGCGCGCGCCGTACACGTCGGCGATCCGCCGGGCCGTCAGCACCTGCCGGGGCGTGCCGTCGGCGACGACGCGGCCGTCGGCGAGCAGCACCAGCCGTCCGCCGTACAGCGCCGCCGACGTCAGGTCGTGCATGGCCGCGAGGACGGTGAGCCCGTTCTCCGCGCGCATCGACTCCACCAGGTCCAGCACGTGCTGCTGGTGGCCGATGTCGAGGGCGCTGGTGGGCTCGTCCAGCAGCAGCACCTTCGGTTCCTGCGCGAGTGCGCGCCCGAGCACCACCCGTTGCAGCTCACCGCCGGACAGCTCGGTCGCCGGCCGCGCGGCCAGCCCGCGCAGGTCGAGGCGGTCGAGCACCGACTCGACCACCTCGCGGTCGTGCGCCGACTCGGTCGCGAACCGCGGCATGTGCGGGGTACGGCCGAGCCGGATCAGGTCGGCGACGGTCATGCCCTCGGGCACCACCGGCCGCTGCGGCATGAGCGCCACCGTCCGGGCCATCGCCCGGCGTCCGGCGTGAGCGGGGTCCAGGCCGCCGACGCGGATCCGGCCGGTCGCGGGCACCAGGCCCGCGAGCGCGTGCAGCAGCGTGGTCTTCCCACCGCCGTTGGGCCCGACGAGCGCGACCCACTCCCCCTGTCCGACAAGCAGGTCCACCCCGTGCAGGACGGTCTTGCCGCCGCGGGCGACGCTCAGGCCGTGGCAGTCGACGGCGTTCACGACACCCCCCGATGCCGGCGCAGCACGACGAGGAAGAACGGGGCGCCGACGGCCGCGGTCACCACGCCGATGGGCAGTTCGGCCGGGGACATCACGGTCCGGGCCAGCACGTCCGCCAGGACGAGGAAGGCAGCCCCGATCATCAGCGACAGCGGCAGCAGCAGCCGGTGCCCCGGGCCGACGATCAGCCGGATCGCGTGCGGCACCACGATTCCGACGAAGCCGATGAGCCCGCTGGCGCCGACCACGGCGGCGGTGCCGAGGGTGGCCACGCACACCAGGACCAGCCGGACCCGGGCCGGGCTCACGCCGAGGCTCGCGGCCTCCACGTCGCCGACCGCCATCACGTCGAGCATCCGGCGGTGCAGCAGGATGACCGCGGCGGACACCACGACGTACGGCAGCACGACGACCACGTCGGACCAGCCGTCGGTGCTGAGGCGGCCGAGCAGCCACGTGTACACCTGCCGCAGGGTGTCGTCGTAGAGCTGCTGGACGAACGTCTGCGCCGCATTGGCGAACGCCGCGACCGCGACGCCGGCCAGGATGATGACGACCTCCGAACGCATCCCGCCGACGCTGCGCCCGAGCGCGTACGTGGCGGCGACGGCCACCAGGCCGCCGGCGAACGCGGCGACCGGCACCCCGGCGGCGCCGAGCGCCCCGCCGAGCGCGATCGCGAGGGTGGCGCCCAGGCCCGCCCCGCTCGACACGCCGAGCAGGTAGGGGTCGGCCAGCGGGTTGCGGAACACCCCCTGGTAGGTGGCGCCCGCGATGGCGAGCATCGCACCGACCAGCGCGCCGAGCGCCACCCGCGGCATCCGGATGTTCCACAGGATGGCCTGCTGCCGCGTCGTCAGTCCGGAGTCGACGTCGACGAACGGCAGGGCGTCGATCAGCTCGAGGAACACGCCGCGCACGGTGAGCCCGGCGGGGCCGACGAGCACCCCGACGTGCAGCGCGACCACCAGGACGAGGGCTGCCGCGCCGAGCACCAGGGCCGGGTGGCGCGCGGCGCGGGTCACCGGGTGGGCTGCGCGGCGGGTTCGGACGCGGGCGCGGCGGCCACGATCGTCCCGAGGTGCCGCACGAGGTCCACGACCCGGGGTCCCCAGCGGCTGGCGACGTCCTCGTCGAGCACGTGGACCTGGCCGGACCGGACGGCCGTCAGCTCGCCCCAGCCGGCGCGGGCGGCCACGGTGTCCGGGGTGACACCGCAGCACTGCCCGTCGGCGAGGAAGATCAGGTCGGGGTCGGCGTCGAGGACGTACTCGGCGGACAGCTGCGGGTAGGCGTCGGCTCCGGCGGCGTCGCCGATCGAACGCAGGCCGAGCATCGAGTAGATGCCGCCGATGAAGGTGCCGCCGGTGACGCTGTAGTAGGTGTCGTCGAGCTCGTGGTAGTAGGTCAGCGGGGCCGGGCGCGGGGGCAGCCCGGCGACGACCTCGTCGATGTCGCTACGCATCGAGGCGACGAGTTCGGCCGCGTCGCCGACGTGCCCGGTGGCGGCGCCGAGCTGCTCCATCTGCGTGTACGCCTCGTCGAGGGTGGTGGCGGCGGGCAGCAGCAGCGTGGGGACGCCGGCCGCCTCGAGGCCGGAGACGAGGTCGCCGACGTCGTCCATGGCGACCACGAGGTCCGGTTCGTAGCCGAGCACGGCCTCGACGTTCGGCGAGTATCCGGACAGGGCGGTGACGGGCGCCTCCGCGGGGAAATCGGACTGGTCGTCGACCGCGACGACCTGGTCGCCGGCGCCGACGGCGTAGAGCATCTCGGTGGCGGTGGGGCTGAGGGAGACGATCGATCCGGGGACCGCGTCGAGGGTGATCGCGCCGTCGCCGGAGCCCACGGTGACCGGGAAGGTGCCGTCGCCGGACGACGCGGAGGCCGGGTCGGATCCGCCGCTCGAGCCGCACGAGGCGGCGAGCAGGGCGAGCGCGGCGAGTCCGGTAGCGAACAGCCGGCGGGCGGGCGCAGTGGGGGCAGGCACAGCCATCCTCCGTGAGGCGGAGGACGAAAACAGCACGGCTGCAACGGATCACCGTTGCGGCACGACACCGTCCTTCGTCCGAGGACCAGTACGTGACCGCCGCGCCGGCCGACCTGACTCGTCCGGCAGCGCGCTGCCGGCCTCACAGTTGCGGGACAGTGCCGGATTACACCGGACTTCACCGATACGCTGCGGCACCCCGCCGGCAAGCGGGGTCACCGCAGCGTATCGCAGGACGCCGGGTCCGGGGACGGCGGCCCGACGCCGTCTTCGACCGGTTCCCCACCCCGGTGACCCATCGGAGGACGTCGACACCGTCAGTGCGCCGCGCCGCGCTTCTTCCGTTTCGGAATCAGGTGCGCGATCAGGACGATGATCGCACCCACGACGAGCCCGACGAGTGCGGACGCCACGGTCCCGGCAGTCCAGGACAGCACACCGCCGAAGCCGCCGTGCACGAGATCGCCGAACCAGTGTTCGAGATCGTGGAGGCGATCGGCCGGCCAATGGAATCCTGCCTCGCCGACGTTGACGAGCAGGATGTGGCCACCGACCCACAGCATCGCGGCGATCCCGACCACGGTGAGCACCGTCATCACCTTCGGCATCGCGGCCACGAGCCCCCGCCCGAATCGTCGGCTGAACGACGATCGGCGTCGGGCGAGCGACAGGCCCACGTCGTCCATCTTCACGATCAGCGCGACCGCGCCGTACACCAGGGCGGTGATGAGGATCGCGACGACGACGAGCACCAACAGCCGGGTGAGGAACGGTTCGTCCTCGACCGACGCCAGTGAGATCACCATGATCTCGGCCGACAGGATGAGGTCGGTGCGGATCGCGCCGCTGACCATCGACTTCTCGAACTCCGGCCCGCTCTGCCCCGCGGTCGCGTCCTCGTCGTGGTGACCACCGGTGAGTGCTTCGTAGACCTTCTCGGCCCCCTCGTAGCACAGGTACAGACCACCGGCGATCAACAGGTAGGGCAGCGCCTGGGGCAGGAACTGGCTCAGGAGCATCGCCACCGGCAGGATGATCAGGAGCTTGTTGCGGATCGACCCGGTCGCGATCTTGCGGATGATCGGCAGTTCTCGATCGGGGGTGAACCCGTGCACATAGCGCGGGGTGACGGCGGTGTCGTCGACGACGACACCGGCCGCCTTGACCCCGGCCTTGCCGGCCGCGGCGCCGATATCGTCGATGGACGCCGCGGCCGCCTTCGTCAGTGCCGCGACGTCGTCCAACAGGGCGACGAGACCACCAGCCACGGGAACCTCCCACAGTTCGGCTGTGCAGAGCCGATCGAACGACACGCAGTTGCGGGTCGACTTGTACGTTACCGAAGCACACCCGACCGCCGAGCCGGCTCTCCTTCGGTGTCCGGTACGGCCGGTGTCATCGACTCGGCAGGCCCAGGGGGTCGGAGTCCGCGATGCCGGTACGGCCTCGACGTGGCTGTCGCCTCCGACGTGGCAGCGAGCTACTTCAGCGCCTGCTCGAAGTCCTCGAGCAGGTCCTCCGGATCCTCGAGCCCCACCGACAACCGGACCACACCGTCGGACAGGCCGATTGCCGCCCGGCCCTCCGGACCCATCGCCCGGTGCGTCGTCGTCGCGGGGTGGGTGATCAGCGACTTGGCGTCGCCGAGGTTGTTGGAGATGTCGACGATGCGCAGCCCGTCGAGCAGTTCGAACGCGCGCTTCTTGCCCTCGCCCTCCGGGGCGTCCAGCTCGAAGGTCACGACCGTGCCGCCGCCGCTCATCTGGGACCGCGCCAGGTCGTACTGCGGGTGCGACTCGAGGAACGGGTACTTGACCCACTTGATCGCGGCGTGGTCCTGGAGGAAGCGGGCGATCCGCCCGGACGACTCCACCGAGTGCCGGATCCGCAGCGGCAGTGTCTCGAGGCCCTTGAGCAGGGTGTGGGCGTTGAACGGGCTCAGCGCCGGGCCGGTGTGCCGGATGAGCTGCTGCACCGGGCCGTCGATGTAGTCCTGCGGGCCGAGGATCGCCCCGCCGAGCACGCGGCCCTGGCCGTCGATGTGCTTGGTGCCCGAGTACACGACGATGTCGGCGCCGAGATCCAGGCTGCGCTGCAGCAGCGGCGTGGCGAAGACGTTGTCGAGCACCACCTTGGCACCGGCGGCGTGGGCCATCTCGGAGACCCGGCGCACGTCGACGAGGGTCTGCATCGGGTTCGACGGCGTCTCGAAGAAGACCGCGGTCGTGGGCACGGACAGCGCCTGTTCCCACTGGTCGAGGTCCTCGCCGTCGACGAACACCGTCTCCACGCCCCAGCGGGGCAGGATCTCGTTGCACACCACGAAGCAGGAGCCGAACAGGCTCCGGGCCGCGACCAGGCGATCGCCCTTGCCGAGCAGCGCGGCGAGGGAGGTGAACACCGCCGACATGCCGGAGGCGGTGGCGTAGCAGCCCTCGGCGCCCTCGAGCAGCCGCAGCCGCTCCTCGAACATCTTCACGGTCGGGTTGCCGTACCGGGAGTAGACGAAGTGGTCCACGTCGCCCGTGAACGCCTGCTCCGCGGCCTCGGCCGATTCGTAGACGAAACCGGAATTGAGGTAGATCGCCTCGGAGGTCTCCTCGAATCCGGACCGCATGGTGCCGCCGCGCACGCCGAGCGTGGCGGGACGCACCGATGCCGGCAGCGGCCGCTCGAAGGCGCCGCCCCTGGGAATTGCGCTCACGACTGCCTCCATGGCAGGCCCGCGGCCCGCCAGCCCTCGGCTCCGCGATGCCTCTCGGCATCGAGGCCGCCTTCGAATCCTTCGACGATGTTGTACGACGGGGCCAGGCCCGCCGCGGTGGCCGCTTCCGCGGCCGCGATGGACCGCTGTCCCGAGCGACACAGGAACACGACCGGCCCGCCGGTCACGCCGGCGTCCTTCAGCTGCTCGACGAACCCCGCGTTGCGGGCACCGTCCGGGTAGCGCACCCACTCGACGAAAACGGTGCGGCGCCCGATGGGGGAGGTCTCGGGGACCCCCACGTATTTCCATTCGGCGTCGGTACGCACATCGACGAGCACGGCGTCCGGGTTCTCGCGCAGCAGCTCCCACGCTTGCTGCGGCGTTATATCACCTGCGTAGCTCACCGCACCAGCTTTTCACAGTTCGCGGCGAGCCGACCAGGCGGGCGGGTGGCGCCGGTCCCCGATCAGAAGGTGCAGACCCGCCAGACGTCGTCGATCCGGACGAACTGCCACGTGGCGGTCTGCTCGTTCCCGTCGAACCGGGCGCGCACGTCGGCGGTTCCCCGGTCGCCGTCCGTCTCGACGTTCTCGACGCCCTCGAGCTGCACCTCGCCGGCCACGCCGGCCAGCGGGGCCCGGTCGGCAGGGAGCCCGTCGCAGCGCAAGCGGTCCTGCGCGGGGGCGTCGCCGGCGTTGTGCGCGCGGACGTAGTCGTCGACCGTTCGCACGACGAGCTCGGTCCCGGAGGTGCTGCTGTCCGACGGCGACACCAGCTGGGCGACGAACACCCCGACGACGAGCACCACGATGATCGCGAGCGCCGCGAGGAACGGCGTCGCGCTGCTGCGGTCCGTTTCGTCCGGGTCGGGTTCGGGTGCGCGTTCGGCTGCCATGGGGCGATCCTAGGCCGCGCGGGCACGGCCCCCCGCGGGCGCATTTGCCCCAATAAACCCTCTCGAGGTAGGAATTGCCCATGGCCTCTACGCACCTCGTTCGACGTCTCGCCGTCGACCTGTGTCGAGTGAGCGCCCACATGTGTTGTCGCTGAAGCGATTTCTCGTCACGCCCGGTTCGTCGCGCAGTTCCTGCCGCTCCCGCGTGCCCATGGCAGCCACCCCTGCCGGCTCCCTTCCTCAATTAAGCTGAACCACGTCCGTCCGCACACCGAAGAGGTAGTTGACCCCTGATGACCGATCAGACTCGTCCCCTTCGCGTCGCGATCGTCGGTGCCGGCCCCGCCGGTATCTACGCCGCCGATGCGCTCATGAAGTCCGACACCGAGGTCAGCATCGACCTGTTCGAGCGGATGCCCGCCCCGTTCGGTCTCATCCGTTACGGCGTGGCCCCGGACCATCCGCGCATCAAGGGCATCATCACCGCGCTGCACAAGGTGCTCGACAAGCCCCAGGTCCGGCTGCTCGGCAACCTCGACTACGGCACCGACATCACCCTCGAGGACCTGCGCCGCTTCTACGACGCGGTGATCTTCTCCACCGGCGCCAACGCCGACCGCGCCCTGAACATCCCCGGCATCGAACTCGACGGCAGCTACGGCGCCGCCGACTTCGTCTCCTGGTACGACGGCCACCCGGACGTGCCCCGCGACTGGCCGCTCGAGGCCGAGAAGGTCGCCGTGCTCGGCGTCGGCAACGTCGCCCTCGACATCGCCCGGGTGCTGGCCAAGACCGGCGACGAGCTGCTGCCGACGGAGATCCCCGCCAACGTCTACGAGGGCCTGAAGAACAACAAGGCCGTCGAGGTGCACGTGTTCGGCCGCCGCGGTCCCGCCCAGGCCAAGTTCACCCCGCTCGAGCTGCGTGAGCTCGACCACTCGCCCACCATCGAGGTCATCGTCGACCCCGAGGACATCGACTACGACGAGGGCTCGGAGGCGGCGCGCCGCAATTCCAAGCAGGTCGACATGGTGGCCAACACCCTGCAGGACTGGGCCATCCGCGACGTCGGCGACCGCCCGCACAAGCTGTTCCTGCACTTCTTCGAGTCCCCCGCCGAGATCCTCGGCGAGGACGGCAAGGTCGTGGGCCTGCGCACCGAGCGCACCGAGCTCGACGGCACCGGCAACGTCCGCGGCACCGGCAAGTTCCGTGACTGGGAGGTCCAGGCCGTGTACCGGGCCGTGGGCTACCTGTCGCAGAACATCGCCAAGCTGCCGTTCGACGAGCAGGCCGGCACCGTGCCCAACGAGGCCGGACGCGTCGTCGCGGACGACGCCGCCGAGGGCACCGCCCGCTACCTGCAGGCGACCTACGTCACCGGCTGGATCAAGCGCGGCCCCGTCGGCCTGATCGGCCACACCAAGGGCGATGCGAACGAGACCGTCGCGAACCTGCTCGCCGACCGGGCGCAGGGGCTGCTCAATACCCCCGAGGACCCGTCCGAGGACGCGATCGTCGCCTTCCTCGAGGACAAGCAGCTGCCCTACACCACCTGGCAGGGCTGGTACCGCCTCGACGCGCACGAGCGCAGCCTCGGCGAGGCCGAGGGCCGCGAGCGCGTCAAGGTCGTCGAGCGCGAGGACATGTTCCGCGCCTCGGAGCCGCACAAGGCCTGACGCCACCCGCTCCCCCGCCGTGGCCGAATGTCACATCGCGTCGTTTGGATCGACACGATGTGACATTCGGCCACAGCCGTATCCGGAGGCTGCGACGTTCAGGTGAGCAGCACCGCGCCGAGCCACACACCGGCGGCGACGAGACCGCCGAGCAGCTCGACGAGGATCGACAGCGCCACCGCCTTCGTCGCGTGCACGGTCGAGAGCCAGGCGTCGCGGTGGGTGCGGTGCCGCTGCACCTCGGACAGGTACGTGCCGAGCAGGAAACCGAGCAGCAGACCGATCACCGGGACGACGAAGAAGCCGACGATGCCGAGCAGACCGCCGGCGACGATCGAGCGGGTCGGCACCCCGGCGCGGCGCATCCGTCCTCCCGGCCACGTGTACTTCACGATGCCGGTGACCAGCAGGGCCGTCGTCGCGACGGCGAAGACCGTCCACGCGACGGTGCCGCCGGTGAGGACGGCCCACACCGCGATCGCCCCGAAGATCAGCAGGGTGCCCGGCAGGATCGGCACGACGATGCCGACGAGGCCGACGAGGATCGCGAGCCCGACGAGGACCTCCGCGCCGGCGGTCACGGCGCCACCGGCCGCACGCGCGACGCCGCCTCGACCGCGCGGGCCCGCGCGGTCTCGACGTCCGGGCCGGTCGACACCGCCACACCCATGCGACGACGGACGAACGACTCGGGCTTGCCGAACAGCCGCAGGTCGGTTTCGGGCACCGACAGCGCGTCGGCGACGCCCTCGAACGCGATGCCGGCGGCGTCGATGCCGCCGTAGATCACCGCCGACGCCCCGGGGGCGAGGAGCGCGGTGTCGACGGGCAGGCCCAGGATCGCGCGGGCGTGCAGCTCGAATTCGGAGTAGCGCTGCGAGCGCAGGGTCACCAGGCCGGTGTCGTGCGGGCGGGGGCTCACCTCGGAGAAGAACACGTCGTCGCCCGCGACGAACAGTTCGACGCCGAAGACGCCGCGGCCGCCGAGCGCGCCGGTCACCGTCGCCGCGATCTCCCGGGACCGGGCCAGGGCCCGCTCGCTCATCGGCTGGGGCTGCCAGGACTCGACGTAGTCGCCGGCGCGCTGCAGGTGCCCGATCGGTTCGCAGAAGAACGTCTCGACCTCCCCGGACGGCCCGACGGCGCGGACGGTGAGCTGGGTGATCTCGTACTCGAAGTCGACGAAGCCCTCGACGATGACCCGGCCGAGGTCGACGCGCCCGCCGGCGAGCGCATAGTCCCAGGCGGCGGCGATCTCGTCGGGGGTGCGGACCGTGGACTGGCCCTTGCCGGACGAGGACATCACCGGCTTGATCACGCACGGAAAGCCGACCTCGGCCGCGGCGGCGCGGACCTCGTCGAGGGATTCGGCGAAGCGGTACGGGGAGGTGGGCAACCCGAGTTCCTCGGCGGCGAGGCGGCGGATGCCCTCCCGGTTCATGGTCAGCCGGGTGGCGCGCGCGGTCGGGATCACCTCGGCGAGACCGCGTTCCTCGACGATCGCGAGCGCGTCGGTGGCGATCGCCTCGATCTCGGGCACGACCAGGTGGGGTCGTTCGGCCTCGACGAGCGCGAGCAGGGCCTGCGGGTCGCTCATGTCGACGGTGTGCGCGCGGTGCGCCACCTGGTGCCCCGGCGCGTTCGGGTACCGGTCCACCGCGATCACCTCGACACCGAGCCGTTGCAGCGCGACGACCACCTCCTTGCCGAGCTCACCTGCGCCGAGCAGCATGACGCGCAGGGCGCCGGGAGTGAGCGGGGTGCCGATTCGGGGTGAGACCATGAGGGGACTATATGTGCCCCGCAGGTCGCACCTGGAGGACGCGATGGACGTCGCAGAACCGAACCTCGAGTCGGACACCGGACGGTTCTTCACCACGGCCGGCGTCGACCCGGCCGACGAGGTGGACTGGCAGCGGCGCGACGCCCGCATCGTCCACCACGGCACCGGCGCGGTCGTGTTCGAGCAGCGCGACGTCGAGTTTCCCGCCGCCTGGTCGCAGATCGCCACCGACATCGTCACGCAGAAGTACTTCCGCGGCACCCTCGGCACCGAGGCGCGGGAACGCTCGCTGCGCGACGTCGTCGCCCGCATCGTGGACACCGTCACCGCGTGGGGTGCGGCCGACGGTCATCTCGACGACCCGGAGGCGTTCGCCGCCGAGCTGACGTACCTGATCCTCACGCAGCGGGCGTCGTTCAACAGCCCCGTGTGGTTCAACATCGGGGTGCCCGGCACCCCGCAGCAGGCCAGCGCGTGCTTCATCCTGTCGGTCGAGGACAGCATCGACTCGATCCTCGAGTGGTACCGCCAGGAGGCGGTGATCTTCAAGGGCGGGTCCGGGGCGGGCGTGAACCTGTCGCGCATCCGGTCGTCGGCCGAACCGCTGGCGGGCGGGGGTACCGCGTCGGGTCCGGTGAGTTTCATGCGCGGCGCGGACGCGTCGGCGGGCACCATCAAGTCCGGCGGCAAGACGCGCCGGGCCGCGAAGATGGTGATCCTCGACGTCGACCATCCCGATATCGAGGAGTTCGTCGACTGCAAGGCGATCGAGGAACGCAAGGCGCGGGTGCTGGCCGCGGCCGGCTTCGACATGGGACTCGACGGTCGCGACATCCATTCGGTGCAGTACCAGAACGCCAACAACTCGGTGCGGGTGACCGACGAGTTCATGCAGGCCGTCGCCGACGGCGCCGAGTGGCCGCTGCGCGCGGTGGCCACCGGGGCGACGGTGCGCACGGTGCCGGCCCGCGAACTGCTGCACCGCATCGCGGCCGCGGCGTGGGAGTGCGCCGATCCGGGCCTGCAGTTCGACACCACCATCAACCGCTGGCACACCGCGGCCGCGACGGGCCGGATCAACGGCTCGAATCCGTGCTCGGAGTACATGCATCTGGACGACTCGGCGTGCAACCTGGCGAGCTTGAACCTGCTGACGTTCCTGCGCGACGACGGCACGTTCGACGTCGCCGGGTTCCGGCACGCCGTCGCGGTCGTGCTCACCGGCCAGGAGATCCTCGTCGGCCGCGCCGACTATCCCACCGACCGCATCGCGCGGACCTCGCGCCGGTTCCGGCAACTCGGCCTCGGCTACGCCAATCTCGGGGCGTTGCTGATGGCCCTGGGGCTGCCGTACGACAGCGACGCCGGACGGGCGTACGCCGCGGCGCTCACCGCGCTCATGACCGGGCACGCGTACGCGGTGTCGGCACGGCTCGCGCGCCGGCTCGGGCCGTTCGACGGATTCGCCGAGAACCGGGAGCACACCCTCGCGGTGCTGGCCCGTCATCGCGGTGCCGTCGACGACATCGACGAACAGGTCGCGCCCGCCGACGTTCTCGCCGCGGCGCGGGAGGACTGGGACACCGCGTGCGCCCTCGCCGCCGAACACGGGGTACGCAACAGCCAGGTGACGGTCCTCGCGCCGACCGGCACGATCGGCCTGGCCATGGACTGCGACACCACCGGCATCGAACCCGATCTGGCGCTGGTGAAGACGAAGAAGCTGGTGGGCGGCGGGACGCTGTCCATCGTCAATCGCACGGTGCCCCGGGCATTGTCGCGGCTCGGTTATCCCCCGGACAAGGTGGCCGAGCTGATCACCCACATCGACACGCACCGCACCGTCGTCGGCGCGCCGCAGTTGCGGCCCGAGCATCTGCCGGTGTTCGCGACGTCGATGGGAGACAACGTGATCGAGCCGCGCGGCCACGTCCTGATGATGGCCGCGGTGCAGCCGTTCCTGTCCGGCGCGATCTCGAAGACGGTCAACCTGCCGGAGTCGGCGACGGCGGCCGACATCGAGGAACTGTTTCTCGACGCGTGGCGGCTCGGGCTCAAGGCGATCGCGGTGTACCGCGACAACTGCAAACTGGGACAACCGTTGTCGGCCACGGCGGCCCCGGCCGCGACGGCCCCGGCGCCGCGGCGGGAACGGCTGCCCCGGCTGCGCCGGTCGCGCACCTTCGAGTTCCGCGTCGCGGACTGCAAGGGCTTCGTCACCGTCGGCCAGTACGACGACGGCCGTCCGGGCGAGATGTTCCTGCGGGTGGCCAAGCAGGGCTCGACCCTGGCCGGAATCATGGACGCGTTCTCGATGGCGGTCAGTTACGGCCTGCAGTACGGGGTTCCGTTGCGCACGTTCGTCAACGCGTTCACCAGCACGCGGTTCGAGCCGGCGGGCATCACCGACGATCCGGACCTCCGGATCGCGACGTCGATCCTGGACTACATCTTCCGGCGCCTGGCAGTGGAGTACCTCGACGCGGACGAGCGGGCCGAACTCGGCATCCGCACCGGTGCCGAGCGCAGCGCGCCCGTCTTCGACGACGCGGTGGCCGACACCCGGCAGGGTCGTGCGCGCCGAAGCGACGCGCCGTACTGCATGCAGTGCGGGGTGCAGATGCAGCGCTCGGGTTCCTGCCACGCCTGTCCGTCGTGCGGCAGCACCAGCGGGTGCAGCTGACGCGGTCGCGGTTGCGCCGAGGGGGACGTGGTCGCGGCATCACGCGAGTGGCGTCGACGAGAACCGCCCCCTCGCGGCCACGTCGGCCCTAGCCGGTGGCCTCCATCAGCGACAGCACGTTTCCGTGGGGGTCGCGGAACCACGCGACCCGCATGCCCTCGGGCGACGTCCACGCGTCGTGTTCGTCCTGGGCCATGCCGTTGTACCGGATGAATTCGACGCCCTTGGCGCGCAGCGCTTCGACGGTCTCGTTCAGGTTCGGTACCCGCCACCCCAGGGCGGTGTAACCGGTATCGGCGCGGGACTGCACCAGCGTCACCCGCACGGGCGAGCCGCCGCCCGCGTCCAGAATCAGCGTGAAGTGGTCCCGGGACAGCTTCTCGAAGCCGAGGGTGTCGACGTAGAACATCTCCGAGATGTCGAGATCGGTACTGGGCAGGAAGCTCACGAGCTGACCGCGGATCGTCATGGGAACCACTGTGCGCCTCACCCCGCGGCCAGGCAAGGTTGCGGCAACCCGTGCGTGGCGGGTCCGGGGTACTAGCATCTGCTCGTATGAGCACCTCCGAGATCGCGACCGTCCTGGCCTGGCACGACGCTGTCAATTCCAACGACATCGAGACCCTGCTGGCGTTGTCGAGCGACGACATCGTGCTCCCCACCGGGGACGACGACGAGGATCAGGGCCTCGACGAACTGCGGGAGTGGGCGACGACGGCGGGCGTGACGTTCCGGCCCGGCCGGATGTTCGTGCACGAGGGGATCGTCGTGGTCGAGGAGACCGCCACGTGGGCGGCCGATCCGGAGCACCCGCGCAGTGAGGCGATCGCATTCCGGGTGGTGGGCGACCATGTCGTCTCGGTGTACCGGCACGACACCCTCGAGGAGGCGTTCGAGGCCACCCGGCTGAACGAGGGGGATCTCTACGAGGGATAGGCGACGTGCCGTGACCCCCGGCACATTCTAGCGATCGCTAAGGTAGCCTCCTCGTGGAATGGTCCCAACGCACCCCGAGTGAGGTTCGACGAGTGTCCGCTGAAGCTGTTGAGAAGAAGGGTCCGCTCGCGGGTATCCGCGTCGTCGAGTTCGCGGGACTCGGCCCCGGCCCGCACGCCGCCACCCTGCTCGCCGATCTCGGCGCCGACGTCGTGTGCGTGCAGCGGCCGGGCCTGATCCCGCCCGCCGGTCACCGCGACCAGATCCAGCGCGGCCGCCGCGTCGTCGAGGCCAACCTGAAGGATCCCGAGCAGGTCGAGAAGGTTCTCGGGCTGATCGAGCGCGCCGACGTCCTCATCGAGGGCTTCCGCCCGGGCGTGACCGAGCGCATGGGGCTCGGCCCGGACGTCGCGCTGGCCCGCAACCCGCGCCTGGTCTACGGGCGGATGACCGGCTGGGGCCAGGAGGGCCCGCTCGCCCACGCCGCCGGCCACGACATCAACTACATCTCCCTGACGGGCGTGCTGCACGCCATCGGGCGCAAGGGTGAGCGGCCGGTGCCGCCGCTGAACATGGTCGGCGACTTCGGCGGCGGCTCGATGTTCCTGATCTTCGGCATCCTCTCCGCCCTCGTCGAGCGCCAGAGTTCCGGCAAGGGGCAGGTCGTCGACGCCGCGATGGTCGACGGCGCGCTGGCGCTCTCGCACATGATGTGGGCGTTCCGCGGCCGCGGCGTGTGGTCGGACGAGCGCGGTGTGAACCTCCTCGACACCGGCGCGCCGTTCTACGACGTGTACGAGACCGCCGACGGCAGGTACATGGCCGTCGGTTCCATCGAGCCGCAGTTCTACGCGCTGCTGCTGCAGGGCCTCGAGCTCGATCCGGCCGAGCTGCCGCAGCAGCTCGACACCTCGGCGTGGCCGCAGATGAAGAAGCTGTTCACCGAGAAGTTCCTGTCCAAGACCCGCGACGAATGGGCCGCGATCTTCGACGGCACCGACGCATGCGTCTCCCCCGTGCTCACGTTCGGCGAGGCCCCGGCCAACCCGCACATCGCGGCCCGCGGCTCGCTGATCGAGCTCGACGGCGTCACCCAGCACGCCCCCGCGCCCCGGTTCTCCCGTACCCCGGCGGGCCCGCCGGCCCCGCCGGCCGGTGAGGCCACCGACGTCGACTCCGTCTGGCGCTAGGCAGCGGAGCTGCCGGTGTGTCCTTTGGGCTGCCCTGGCGACCCGAAGGACACACCGGCGCCGCAGGCGCCTACAGGAGGTGCACGGCGCCCGTGTCGACCGCGTCCAGCAGGAACGCCGGGGACACGTCCGGGCGACCGGCGCGGCCCCTGCCCGCGGTGAGCTCGTCCGCGAGCCGGCGCGCGACGTCGAGCACGAGCGGGCCGCCGTCGGGCAGGAACCGGAGCAGACCTGCCTGTTCGCACCGCGCGGCGACGGAGGCCAGCAGGGTCGCCGCTTCCTCGTCGTGCCCGGCCGCGGCCAGGCAGGCCACCTCGAGCCGCTCCGCGCGCAGCAGCCTGCGCGCCCGGCGGCTGCCGCGCAGCAGTTGCACCCACTCGCCGGCCCACCGGCACGCCAGCTCGGTGTTCTCCGGCGTGGGATCGGCGAGCAGCCCCCGGATGGCCGTGGCCTCCTCGAGCTGCGCGGTCCACGCCGCCGTGCCGTGGTCGGGGCGCGGCCGCGTCCCGTAGGCGACCGGCTGCTGCCGCGGCGCCGACGGCAGCGGCCCGAGACCGAGCCGGACGCGTTCGTTCTCGACGGCCGCCGCGAGCCGCTCCAGGTTCATGGCGGCGGCCGCACGGGCGCCGTCCGCCAGTCGCGACACCACCGCCTCGCGGTCGCCGCGCACGGCCTTGAGCCGGGCACCGACGACGTACCGCGAGATCTTGAAATCCACGACCCCGCCCTCCGAGCCGAGGGCGAAGCCGTCGTCGAGCAGCCGCTCGGCCTCGTCGAGCTCGCCCCGCTCGTAGAGCAGCTCACCGAGGATCGACCCGGCCAGCACCGCGGCCGACGAGTGCCGGCCGCTGCCGCGCCGCGCCGCGCGCAGTCCCGCGCGGAAATGCTCCTCGGCCCCGGCGACGTCGAGCTGTTCGACCGCGGCCAGCCCCAGCAGGGCGCGGGCGTGCATGGTGTTGTAGGGGCCCTCGTTGAGTTCGTGGTACGGCTGCGCCACCTGCTGCAGCCGAACCACCTCGTCGTAGTCGGCCCGGTAGACCGCGGCGAACGTGGCGACGTTGAGCCCGGACGAGATCACCAGCGGCGGCAGGGTGGCGGCGCGGGCCAGGCAGTGCTCGACGAGATCGTCGGCGCGTTCCAGGCGGTCGCAGCGCAGGGCGACGATGCTGCGCACGACCTCCACCTCGACGGCGATGTCGGCCGCCTCCTCGGCGTTCACACCGTCGGCCGCGACCGCCGCCTCGACCACGTCCAGCGCGTGCAGCGCCGGCGCCGAGCGGTGCAGCAGGATGTTCCCCCAGGCGATCGACAGCTGCAGGCGGATCCGGCCCGCCACGGCGCGGCGCGGCAGCTTGGCGACGAGCCCGAGCAGCGTGGTGGCGTGCCCGTGCTCGATCATCCGGCGCCCGTTCTTCTCGACGAGGTCGACGGCGCGGTCCTCGTCGCCCGCGGCGAGGGCGTGGTCGACCGCCTCGCCGACCATCGCATGGCCCTCGTACCACTCGGACGCGGTCCGGTGCAGGGCCGGGACGCGCTCCGGGTGCTCGCGTTCGAGCCGCTGCCGGAGGAACTCGGCGAACAACGGCTGATATCCGAACCAGCGGCCGTCCTCGTCGATCCGGTGAAGGAACAGGTCCCGGTCCTCGAGGTCTTCGAGCAGGGCCTGACCACGTTCGTGCCCGGTGAGCGCGGTGGCGAGGCTGCCGCAGATGCGTTCGGTCACCGCGGTGGTGAGCAGGAACTCGACGTCGTCCGGGGGCAGCGACTCGAGCACGTTCTCGGCGAGGAAGTCGCCGATCGCCCGGTGCCGGCCGGACAGGTGGGAGATCAGTTCCCCGGGGTCCTCGCGTCCGCGCAGCGACACCGCCGCGAGCTGCAACGCGGCCGCCCACCCGTCGGTGGCGGCGGTCAGGTCGGCGACCTCGTCGTCGTCGAGGTCCAGCCCGGCGAGGTCGACGAGGAAGGTCCGCGCCTCGGACTCGTCGAATCGCAATGCCTCGTAGTCTATTTCGACGAGTTCGTCGCGCACCCGCATCCGGCTCGTCGGCAGTCCCGCGCGGGTCCGGCCGACCACCACGAGCTGCATGTGGTGGCAGCCGTTGTCGAGCAGGAAGGCCATCGCGGCGATCGTCGCGGGGTCGTCGACCCGATGCCAGTCGTCGATGATGACGACGAGTCGTTCACCGGCCCTGTGGATCTCGTCGATGAGTGAGGTGAGCACGTAACGTTCGGCCTCGTCGCCGTGTTCGTCGAGCACCTGGCCGAGCTCGCGGGCCAGCGAGGGCCGCACCTGCCGGATCGACTCGACGAGGTGGGCCAGGAACCACACCACGTTGTTGTCGTCGTGGTCGACGTTGAGCCAGGCGACGGGCACGTTCCTCTCGGTGAGCGCGTAGCGCCACTGCAGGGCCAGCATGGTCTTGCCGAATCCCGGCGGGGAGTGGATGACGGTCAGTTTCCGGCGCTGCTCCGTGTCGAGGACGGCGAGCAGGCGCCGTCGCGGCACGAGCCGGCGTGTGGTCGACGGCGGACGGAACCGGGTCGCCGGCACCGGCGGGGTGGTGGCGCGCACGCCGGACCGGTAGGTGCTCCGCCGCTCCGACACGGACGGCGACGGAGGGTGACCGGGCTCCGAGCCCGGCTCGAGTTCCCCGGCTACCGGCAGCTCGTCCACCGGCAGACCCTCGTCGGCCTGCACCTCGCGCAGCAGCTCCCCGAACTCGGCGGCGGTCGCGGGCCGGGCCTGCGGGTCCACCGACATGGAACGCTCGATCGCCGAGGACAATCCGTCCGGGACGCCCTGCTCGCGCAGGTCCGGAACGGGCTGGGTGGTCACCCGCACGAACTGCGCCACGACCCGCTCGCCGCTGCGCCGTTCGAATGCCGCGTGCCCGGTCAGCGCGCAGAACAGCGTGGCGCCGAGGCTGTAGACGTCCGATGCGGGGGTGGGCACGCGGCCGCTGAGCACCTCCGGGGCCGTGAACGCCGGCGACCCGGTCACCTCACCCGCCACCGTCTCGAAGCCCCCGCTGATGCGGGCGATCCCGAAGTCCGTGAGCTGCGGCTCGCCGAACTCGGTGAGCAGGATGTTGGCCGGCTTGACGTCGCGGTGCAGGATGCCGACGCGGTGGCCGGTCTCGAGGGCGCCGGCCAGCTTGATGCCGATCCGCACCACCTCGGCCCACGGGATGGGCCCGGAGCGGCGCAGTTGCGCGTCGAGCGAGTCGCGCGGGTGGTACTGCATCACGAGGTACGGGCGCCCGGATTCGGTGGTGCCGACCTGCAGGACGTTGACGATGTTGGGATGCCCGGACAGCCGTCCCATGGCGCGCTGCTCACGCAGGAAACGCTCGAGGTTGTCTGTGTCCATGTGGGAGGTGAGGACCTTCACCGCGACCGGGCGATCGAGTGCGGTCTCGTAGCAGCGGTAGACGACACCGAATCCGCCGCGCCCGATCTCCCGCGCGTCGTCGAACCCGGCGGCGGCGAGTTCGGCAGCGAGGTCGAACCCGATGTCGCGCTGCGTCGCGTACGGATCCTTTTCGGCCACAGTCGTTCTCGCATCCGTCCGAAGTGGCGGCTCGCGGACGGCCACAACGGCGTGACCGCCCGTGCGTACCCCTCGAGCATAACGCCGCGGACCGGTTCCCGGGCCCCGTCCGGCCACCTCCGAATCAGACCACGAGGTGTGGTTCCGCGAGGTCCCGGCCGCGGGCGAGCGCGTCGTACGCCGACGCCACGGACGCCACCGCCCGGCGCACCTCGTCGACCTCCCGCGCGTACGGCAGCCGGAGGAAGCGCTCGAACGCGCCTTCCACGCCGAACCTCGGTCCGGCGGCGAGGACCACACCGTGATTCGGGGCGGTCGCCGCGAGGGCCGTCGACACCGGCGTGGGCATCCGCACCCACAGCGACATCCCGCCCGGCCCCACCGTGTACTTCCAGTCGGGCAGGTGCTCGTCGAGCGCGCCGAGCATCGCCGCCCGGCGGCGGCGCAGCTGTCCGCGCCGCCGCTCGAGCAGGTCTTCGACGTCGCCGAGCAGGTGCGCCGCGGCGAGCTGCTCCATCACCGGCGTGCCGAGGTCGACGGCGGAGCGTGCCCCCACGAGCCGCGTGATCAGGGACCGGTCGGCACGGATCCAGCCCACCCGGAGCCCGCCCCACAGGGACTTCCCGGTGGATCCCACCGTCACGACGGACCGGTCCGCGCCGTACGAGGCGACCGCGGGGGGCGGTGGGGTGTCCAGCCACAGGTCCACCATCGTCTCGTCCACGACGAGCGTCATGCGGGTCTCCTGGGCGATCCGGACGAGTTCGGCCCGGCCCTGTGCGCCCATGCACAGCCCGGTGGGGCTGTGGAAGTCCGGGATCAGGAACGCCATTCGCGCCGCCGTCTGCCGCGCGGCGCTGCGCAGGCCCTCGAGGTCCCAGCCGGCGTCGGCGCCGCCCTCGGGCCGCACCGGCACCACGACCGGCCGCGCCCCGTGCCGCCGGATCGCCTCGAGCGCATTGGGATACGTGGGATGGTCGACGATCACGCGGTCGCCGGCGTCGGTGAGCACGCCGAGCAGCAGGCGCAGCGCGTGCTGCGCGCCGGAGGTGACCATGATCTGGTCGGCGTCCGTGGGCAGCCCCCGCTCCCGGTAGCGCCGCGCGATGACCTCGCGCAGCGGGGCCACGCCGATCGGCTCCATGCCGTGCGAGTCGAGGTAGGCCGGCACCGAGCGCAACGCGGCCGCGTAGGCGGACTCGATCTCGGCGGCGGGCGCGGGCATGGACGCGTAGCTCAGATCCACGGTCTCGGGCGCCCGGGCGGGACCGGGACCGCCCGCCCGCGCCGGGGCGGCGGTCCGGCCCGACGGCAGCGCGACGGTGCTGCGCGCGCCCTGCCGGCTGCGCAGGTAGCCGGCCTCGCGCAGCGCCGTGTACGCGGAGGTGATGGTGGTGCGGCTCAGGGCCAGCGCGGCGGCGAGCTCGCGTTCGCTGGGCAGCGCCACCCCCAGGGGGACGCGGCCGTCGTGCACCAGCAGGCGGATTCCGTCCGCGAGGGCCCGGTACGCGGGCCGCCGATCGGCGGTGTCCTGCCAGTTGCCGAGGTCGCGGGCCAGGGAGCCGGCGCCGATCGCACGCGTGATCACCGGTCCAGTATCGCAGTCCAGTCGGTGAAGTGGTCGCCTGTCCCCGGTCCAGTCCATACTGGCGACGTGACCACCCTCGGCTACACCCTCTTCGACACCGCCGTCGGCACGTGCGGGCTCGTGTGGTCCGCAGCCGGCATCGTCGGCCTGCAACTGCCCGAGACCGCACCCGAGCCGACGCGCGACGAACTGCTCGAGCGGTTCCCGGACGCGGTCGAGCGCCCGGCCCCGGCCGCGGTGCAGCCCGTGATCGAGGCCGTCACCGCGCATCTCGCCGGCGCCCCGGACGACCTGCGCTGGGTTCCGGTCGACTACCAGAACGTGTCCGAATTCGACACCGCGGTCTACGAGTTCGCGCGCACGATCGGCCCCGGGACGGTGGCGACCTACGGCGAGGTCGCCACCCGGATCGGCCGGCCGGCCGGAGCGCAGGCCGTCGGACAGGCCTTGGGACGCAACCCCGTTCCGCTCGTCGTGCCGTGCCACCGGATCCTCGCCGCGGGCGGCGGCATCGGCGGCTTCTCCGCACCCGGAAGCACCGTCACGAAGCGGGAGCTGCTCGCGCTCGAGCACGCCCCCGGCTTCGACGATCCGACCCTGTTCTGACGGGCAGCCGCAGCGGGTTTCAGCCCAGGATGTCGCGCCGCACGATCGTCTGGTCGCGGCCCGGGCCGACGCCGATGCACGACATGCGCGCGCCCGAAAGCTCCTCGAGCCGCAGCACGTAGTTCTGTGCGTTCTTCGGCAGGTCCTCGAAGGTGCGGGCGTCGGAGATGTCCTCCCACCAGCCGGGCATCTCCTCGTAGATCGGCGTGGCGTGGTGGATGTCGGTCTGCGTCATCGGCATTTCGTCGACGCGGACCCCGTCCACCTCGTAGCCGACGCAGATCGGCACGGTCTCGAGGCTCGACAGCACGTCGAGCTTGGTGAGGAAGAAGTCGGTGATGCCGTTGACGCGGGTCGCGTAGCGGGCGATCACGGCGTCGAACCAGCCGCAGCGCCGGGCCCGGCCGGTGGTGACGCCGACCTCGCCGCCGGTCTTGGCCAGGTAGGCGCCGTGCTCGTCGAACAGTTCGGTCGGGAACGGGCCCGAACCGACGCGGGTGGTGTAGGCCTTGAGAATGCCGAGCACCGTACCGATCCGGTTGGGGCCGATGCCCGACCCGACCGCCGCGCCGCCGGCCGTGGGGTTCGACGACGTCACGTACGGGTAGGTGCCGTGGTCGACGTCGAGCAGAGTACCCTGCGAGCCCTCGAGCAGGACCGTCTCGCCGGCCTCGAGGGCCAGGTTCAGGCGCAGCCGGGTGTCGGCGATGCGATGCTTGAAGCCCTCCGCCTGGCCGAGCACCTCGTCGACGACCTGCTGCGGGTCGAGGGCCTTGCGGTTGTAGATCTTCGACAGCACCTGGTTCTTGAACTCCAGGGCGGCCTCGACCTTGTGGGTGAGGATCTTCTCGTCGAGGACGTCGGCGACGCGGACGCCCACGCGGGCGATCTTGTCCTGGTAGCACGGGCCGATGCCGCGGCCGGTGGTGCCGATCTTCTTGGCGCCGAGGAAGCGTTCGGTGACCTTGTCGATGGCCACGTGGTACGGCATGATCAGGTGCGCGTCGGCGCTGAGCAGCAGGTTCGTGGTGTCGACCCCGCGGTTCTCGAGACCGGCCAGCTCGTCGAGCAGCACGCCCGGGTCCACGACCACTCCGTTGCCGATCACGTTGGTGACGCCGGGAGTGAGGATGCCGGAAGGGATCAGGTGCAGCGCGAAATTCTCCCCGTTGGGGAGGACGACGGTATGGCCGGCGTTGTTGCCCCCCTGGTAGCGCACCACCCACTGCACCCGGCCACCGAGCAGATCGGTGGCCTTGCCCTTGCCCTCGTCGCCCCACTGGGCGCCGATCAGGACGATTGCCGGCATTTCGCTGTCTCCTAGGGTGTCGACGTGCGGGCGCCCTCCGCCTGCAGGGTTCTGCCGTCACAGAACAGAAGCCGGGGGGACAGTCTAGCGGACCACGTCCGCGGCGCTGCCTCCGGCGTCCGCCGGTCGCCGCCCCGCCTGTGGCGGGGACCGAGAATCCGCCCGACTCACCGTGCCACGTTCGGGCGCCCGGCGGCGGGGCCCGTCGTGACTAGAGTGAACGGAGCATCGTCGGCCGCGAGAGGAGTGCTCTTGACCCCCGTTGTGCTCAAGTGCGGTGACGCCCCGCTGCCGTTGACATTGACGTCCCTGACCACGTTGACCGCCCCCGTGCTTCCCGGCAAGGACGACTTCGAGGACGTGTTCGCGCATCTCGAGTCGGTCGAGGATCCCCGGCTCGTGGTGGTGGGCGGGGATGCCGCCTTCGCCGCGGCGCTGACCCGGATGATGCGCACGGAGCGGCTCGGCATCGAACTGGCCTACGTGCCCGAGCGGCGCACCCCGGCCGCCGAGGCCTACGGGCTGCGGTTCGGGTCCAAGGCCGCGACCGTCGCCCTGCAGGGCGTGGCCCGGCCGGTGCCGCTCATCCGCGACGACGCCGGCATCGCCCTCGTCGGGCGTGCCCTCGTCGAGGGTGAGGTCGGCGAGCTCGTCGGCGAGGCGTATGTGGACGACACCCGCCTGTTCAGCGGGGTCGCCCCGGGCGTGCGGATCGAGCCGATCCCCGACATGCCGGGACTGCGGGCCGCGATCGACCGGCCGCGCTGGTTCGGCGGCTACCGCTGGGTGACCGGACGCGCCGTCCAGCTCGGCTCGCCCGGCGCCCTGCTCACCCGCGACGGGGTGGCCAATCCCCGGGCGGTGAAGCGGTCCACGTTCTACCGGCACGAGCACAAGTGGAAGCTGGTGCGCTGAGCCGTCCGCTCACACCGCTGCACCACGAGAGCCGTTCGCGCAGAACGACTGTCGCTTTCGATCCGACGTCACGAGTTGCACCGGGCCAGCGTCTCGCCGGCGCCGCGGAGGGCGGCCCGCAACGACCGCGGGGCCACGACCTCGACCCCGCCGCCGAGGGCGAGGAGCTGGTCGAGCGCCACCTCCTCGGCCTCGAGCAGCAGGTCCACCCGAACCCGCCCGTCCGCGTCCGGCGGGCCCGGCTCGACGGCGGCGGCGTCGGCGCCCACCACGCGGGGCAGGCGCCGCCACGCGGCCGGGGTGAGGCGGACCGTGCAGGCGAACGTGCGCAGGGCCCGGTCGAACTCCGCCGCGGACGCCGCCCAGTAGGCGGGCAGGTCGAATCCGCCGGGGCGGTGCGCGGGAGCGTCGAGCACGTCGGCGGACGCGATGCGCCCGACGCGGTAGGTGCGGACGTGACCGGTGTGGGCGGCGACGAGGTACCAGACCCCGGCCTTGGCGACGAGCCCGAGCGGGTCGAGGGTGCGGGCCACGGTCCGGGCGCCGCGCCGGTAGCGGATGTGCAGGCGGCGCTCGTCGAACACGGCGGACGCGACCGCCGGCAGGTGCGTGTTGTCGCCCGGTGCGGCGAACCAGCCTGGGACGTCGACGTGTACCCGGTCGCGCCACGCCTGGGCGGCGCTGCGCAGGGTGACCGGCATGGATCCGAGCAGCTTGCCGCGTGCCGCCTCGAGCTCCACCCCGAGGTCGGCGGCGAGGGTGGGCACCCCCAGCAGCATCAGCGCGGCGCTCTCGTCGCTGGTGAGCCCGCTCAGCCGGGACTGCCACCCGTCGAGCAGGCGGATGCCGCCACCCGGTCCGCTCTCGGTCCACACCGGGACCCCCGCGGCGGACAGGGCACCGACGTCGCGGTACACGGTGCGCACCGACACGCCGAGGTCGTCCGCGAGTTGCCGCGCGGTCAGGCCCGCGCTGCCCTGGAGCCGGAGCATCATCGCGAGCAGACGTGCCGATCGCATGTCCGCAGCCTACGCGGAAAACACTGACATCGGATGTCAGTGATACGGGGGCATGCTGGGTCCATGACCACATGGGACGAGTTCTCCGAGCAGGCACCGGATCTGGCGAAGGCGATCGCCGCACGACTGCAGGCGCACAAGCATCACGTCCTGGCGACGGTGCGACGGGACGGGTCGCCCCGCGTCAGCGGGACGGAGGTCGAGATCGTCGGCGGCCGGCTGGTGCTCGGCTCGATGCCCGGCGCGCGGAAAGCGCGCGATCTGCAGCGCGATCCGCGCTACGCCCTGCATTCGAATCCCGGGCACCACTCGATGACAGGGGGCGACGCGAAGGTCGCCGGCCGGGCCCGGGAGCTGCACGACGAGGAGAAGGCAGCCGTGCTCGCCGCCTACCCGGAGGAGGTGCCGCCGGGACCGATGCACGTGTTCGAACTCGGCCTGGCCGAGGCGGTGCTCACGTCGGTGGACGGGGAGCACCTGTACGTGGACCTGTGGCGGCCCGGTGCCGCGGTCGAGCGCTTCACCCGCTGACCGGCCGGAACTGCCGTTCGACCCGCCGGTCGGCCCGGCATGCCGAGGGAGTTCGGCGCCCCGGGCTGTCGAGTTCAACCCGGGGCACCTTGGCCGGCCCGCATCCGGACTACGAGACGGCCCTGAACCGTTGTGCCCACTGACGCGCGGTCGAAACCTCCGGCCCCGAATACGTCCGCCCGCCGGGCATCCGTTCTCGTCGCCCCGTCGGGCGAAGTGTGGGATCCCCGCCGAAGGGGTACCCGCCCGTGGTGGCCGGCCACCGCGCGTGGCCGGCCGCAGACGTTGTCACGGGCGGGGTGGGTCGCCACCCCGGCGCACGCCGAGACCCGACGCGCCGGCCGATGTTTGGAAACGGGCGTGCGGGGCAACTCGGCCGAGACGTGAACGTCACCCGTCTCGACCGAACGGAGCATCGCAGTGTTCGAGAAGAATCCGCCGGTTCCCGGCTCACCCGCCGGTTTCGAGGTCCCGGTCGAGGAACCCACCACCCCGACGGACCCGCCACCGGCCAAGCCCGACCAGCGTGAACCCATCCCGGTCACTGCCACCGGCACCCCCGAAGACCTGCCCGACGGCGCGCGCGGGCCCCAGGGCCGGTACCTCACCACCGCGCAGGGCGCGCGGCTGACGGACACCGACCACTCCCTCAAGGCCGGTCGGCGCGGCCCCACCCTGCTGCAGGACCACCACTTCCGCGAGAAGATCACCCACTTCGACCACGAGCGCATCCCCGAGCGGGCGGTGCACGCCCGCGGCGCCGCGGCCCACGGCGTCTTCCGGGCCAACGGCGCCGCCTCGAAGATCACCCGTGCCGGGTTCCTGCAGAAGGGCGCCGAGACGCCCGTGTTCGTCCGCTTCTCGACCGTGCTCGGCTCGCGCGGCTCCGCCGACACCGTCCGCGACACACGCGGCTTCGCGACGAAGTTCTACACCGAGGAGGGCACGTTCGACCTGGTCGGGAACAACATCCCGGTGTTCTTCATCCAGGACGCGATCAAGTTCCCCGACGTCGTCCACGCGGCCAAGCCGCACCCGGACCGGGAGATCCCGCAGGCGCAGAGCGCACACGACACGTTCTGGGACTTCGTCTCGCTCCACACCGAGGCCACCGCCCACACCCTGTGGAACATGTCCGACCGCGGCATCCCCCGCTCCTACCGGATGATGGAGGGCTTCGGCGTCCACACCTTCCGCATGGTCAACGCCGACGGTGAGACGTCGCTGGTGAAGTTCCACTGGAAGCCGCGCCTGGGGGTGCACTCGCTGGTGTGGGAGGAGGCGCAGCTGCTCGGCGGCATCGACCCGGACTTCCACCGCCGCGACCTCGCCGACGCGATCGAGGCCGGGGCCTACCCGGAGTGGGATCTGGGCGTGCAGGTCTTCCCCGACACCCCGGAGCAGACGTTCGAGGGCATCGACCTGCTCGATCCCACCAAGATCGTCCCCGAGGAGCTCGCGCCGGTCCAGCTGATCGGGACGATGCAGCTCAACGCCAACCCGACCAACTTCTTCGCCGAGACCGAACAGGTGGCCTTCCACCCCGGGCACCTCGTGCCGGGTATCGACGTCACCGACGACCCGCTGCTGCAGGGCCGGCTGTTCTCCTACCTCGACACCCAGATCAGCCGGCTCGGCGGGCCCAACTTCGGTCAGCTGCCCATCAACCGGCCGCATGCGCCCGTCAACGACATGCTGCGCGACGGCATGCACCAGACCGGTATTCATCCCGGGGCGGCCCCGTACCGGCCCAACTCGCTCGGGGCCGGCTGCCCGTTCCTGGCCGGCGCCGAGGAGGCCGCGTTCATCGACGTGCCGGCACCCATCGCCGCCGCGGTCAAGGAACGCGCACAGCCGAGTTCGTACGACGACCACTTCTCGCAGGCGCGACTGTTCTACATCAGCCTGTCCGAGGTCGAGAAGCAGCACGTGGCCGACGCCTACAGCTTCGAACTCGGCAAGTGCTTCGAGCAGGCGATCAAGGAGCGGGCCCTGCGCGTGCTCGCGAACATCGATGCCGGACTGTGCGCCACCGTCGCGGCCGGCCTGGGGCTGCCGGCACCGGAGCCGACGGTGGCCCTCGCCGGTGAGCCGCTGCGCAGCGAGGCGCTGTCCCAGGTCGGTGCGACCTGGCCGATCGAGGGCCGGATGGTCGGCATCGTCGCGGACGACAGCGCCGACGTCGCCGAGGTCGCCAAGGCCGTCGCCGCGGTGGCCGCCGCGAAGGCCGTGCCGCTGGTGATCGGCCCGCACGGCGGCAAGCTCGACGGCGGCCGCAAGGAGGTGCCGATCTCGCGGACCTTCGCCACGGCCCGGTCCGTCGAGTACGACGCGCTGCTGCTCGCGAGCGCCCCGGCCGATCCGCGCGTGCGCGTCCTGGTCGACGAGACGTTCCGGCACTGCAAGGCGCTCGGCACGTGGGGCGCCGGCACCGAGGCGCTCGAGCACGCGGCCGTCCACCCCGAAGCCCCGGGTGTGGTCACCGCCGACGATCCGGAAGCGGTGGTCACCGGGATCGTCGACCTGCTCGGCGCCCACCGCGTGTGGGAGCGGGCCCAGGCCTGACCCCCCGCGCGTCCCCCGCCTGGGATGGTGGCCGAATGTCACACCGCTTCGATTGGATTGAACGCGTGTGACATTCGGCCACCACGGGCGTGTCAGGAGAAGGGCTTGCCGCCGGTGACGGCGATGACCTCGCCGGTGATGTAGCTCGACTCCTGCGAGGCGAGGAAGACGTACGCCGGCGCCAGTTCGGCCGGTTGCCCGGGGCGGCCGAGCGGGACGTCGTCACCGAAGGACTCGAACTTCTCCCGCGGCATGGTGGCCGGGATCAGCGGCGTCCAGATCGGGCCCGGGGCAACGGCATTGACCCGGATTCCCCGCTTCGCGACGTCCGCCGCCAGCCCCTTGGTGAAGTCGACGATGCCGGCCTTGGTCGTGGCATAGTCGAGCAGTTCCGGCGAGGGGCTCGTCCCCTGGATCGACGACGTGTTGATGATCGTCGAGCCCGGCTCCATCACCCCGACCCCGAACTTGCACAACCAGAACAACGCGTACAGGTTCGTCTTCAGCACGCGATCGAACTGCTCGGTCGTGATGTCGGCGATCCCGTTCATCTGCACCATCTGGAACGCCGCGTTGTTCACCAGGATGTCCAGGCCGCCGAGTTCGCGCACCGCCGTGTCGACCAGGTGCCGGCAGTGTTCCTCGGCGCGGATGTCACCCGGCACCGCGACGGCGCGCCGGCCCGCGTCCTCGATCCACCGCACGGTGTCGCGGGCGTCGTCCTCCTCGGACTCGAGATAGCTGAGGACGACGTCGGCGCCCTCACGGGCGAAGGCGATTGCGACGGCCCGGCCGATCCCGGAGTCGGCACCGGTGATCAGCGCCCGCCGGCCCTCGAGCCTGCCGCTGCCGCGATAGGTCTGCTCGCCGTGGTCGGGTGCCGACACCATGTCGGACGTGAGGCCCGGATATTCGAGCTCGGGTTGCCGCTCGCGATCCGGTGCCGGGTACTGGTCGACCGGATTGCGGGGCCGGTGCTGGTCGGTCATGGTTCCTCCCTCGAGGTCTGCGGGCGAGTGCCGGCGGCCCCGGACGGGGACCGCCGGGTCCGGCCGGTGCATACCCGGACCCGGGAGCGGGTACACGGGGGACACGGTCGGCGAATCCGAGCGCCGCAGCGCTCTCCCGGCCCGACTTCTGGAAAGGATGCGGCTGTGACGGAACACGAGAACGAGTTTCGGAGAAGCGACGAGACGCGGGCGGGTGCCGATCCGGTGCACGGCAGGCAGACGTACAACAGGGATCTGACGACCGACAGCGACTTCCCGGCCGACGACGCCCGCACGATGCGCAGCCACGCCGGCGAGGCCCTGACCGACTCCAAGGGCTGGCCCGGCTACTTCTTCCTGGGCCTCGGGCTGCTCCTGCTCGGGCTGACGCTGGTGGCCGCCGGGTACGGATTCGAGGGCTGGGCGTGGATCGCCGGCCCGGCATGCATCGTGTCCTTCGCGGTGGGCGCCGTGCTGGTCATGCTGGAGCGCAAGCGGGTCCGCGACGTCGAGGGAACGAGCCTGCGCGAGCCGCGCGGTCACTGACGCCCACCGGCCCGCCCGGCCCGGGGTGCTGCGGCTGCGCACCCCGGGCCGGCCCGGTCCGTCGTCACGACGGGTAGTGTGCCCAACCGTGAATCCACGCCCGCAGACGTCCGCGCCGATGCGTGGCGCGTTCGTGGGTTCGACCTCCGCCGCGGTCTCCGTCGCGGCCCACGGCCTGGCGGGCGGCGAAATTCCGTCCCAGTCGTCGGTGGTGCTGCTGATCGCCGCCTGCGCCGCGTTCGGCGCCGCGGTGTCCGCCATCCGGCCGTCCCGGCTGCTGCCCGCCCTGGTGCTCACCCTGGGGGCGGGACAGATCGTCGGTCATACCGTCCTCACCCTCACCGCCGAGCACGCCCACGGCCCCGGGCTCTCGCCCGCGATGCTCGGCGCCCACGCCGCGGCCCTCGTCGTCTCCGCCGCCCTGATCCGGGCGGCCGAGCAGGGCTGTGCCGCGGCGCTCGGCGTGTTGCGGCGCATCGTCGCCGCGGTGCTCACCCCGCCCCCGGCGCATGCGCCGCTGTGGGTGGCCACGCCGTCGCACCGGGCACGTCTCGTGCTGCGGGTGCTCGTTTCCGCGCAGGCCGGCACCCGGGGTCCGCCCCGCACCGCCTGACCCGATCCCGTTCCGCCGTGGCCCGTACGCCGCGGCGGCCTTCCCCGTGTGCCGACGCCCGGCGCGGTGCGCCGCCCCTCGATACGGCGCTGCGCGCTGCCGTCGCCACCGACGATCGAAACGAGCATTCGCATGTCCACGACCGACCTCGGGACGGATCGTCCCGTCCCACCCCGTTCCGGCCCGGACCGTTCCGCGGCGCCCGCGCTGCGCCCGCTGATGCTGCGGCTGCACTTCTACGCCGGCATCCTCGTCGCCCCGTTCATCCTGATCGCCGCGGTCAGCGGCGGCCTCTACGCCCTGGCCCCGACGATCGAGCAGCTCGTCTACCGCGACCAGCTGCACACCGACGCCACCGGTCCGGCCGTGCCGGTGGCGGAGCAGATCCGGGTGGCCGCCGGACAGCGCCCCGATCTCACCGTCACCGCGGTGCGGCCGGCCGCGGCCCCCGGCGAGACCACCCGGGTCCTGTTCGCCGACCCGAGCCTCGGCGAGTCGCAGCGGCTCGCCGTCTTCGTCGACCCGGTCACCGCGCGGCCGCTCGGTGAGCTGGCCGTCTACGGCAGCAGCAGCGCGCTGCCGGTCCGGACCTGGATCTCGCAGCTGCACCGGCACCTGCATCTCGGCGAGCCCGGCCGCCTCTACAGCGAGCTGGCCGCGTCCTGGATGTGGGTGATCGCGCTCGGCGGCGTGTACCTGTGGGTGCGCCGCTACCGCACGGTGCGTGCCCGCCACGCCCAGGCACGCCTGCTCACCGTCGACCGCACCGCCACCGGCCGGTCCCGCACCCTCGGCTGGCACGGCGTGGTGGGCGTGTGGATCGCGGTGGGCCTGGTGTTCCTGTCCGCGACCGGCCTGACCTGGTCCCGGTTCGCCGGCGACAACATCGCCGAGCTGCGGGCCGCGCTGCACTGGAAGACGCCGACCGTCGACGCGACCCTGACCGGGGGCGGCGCCGCGGCCGCGACGGGCCACGAGGGGCACGGCGGCCACGCCGGGCACGCCGCCGACCCGGGACTGCTCGACGCGAACATCGCCCGGATCGACTCGGTGCTGGACACGGCCGCCGCCGCGGGACTGACCGGGGTCGTCGAGGCCTCGATCCCGGCGCGCCCCGGCACCGCGTTCACCGTCGCCGAAACCCGCCAGCCCTGGGTGTACGGCATCGACTCGGTCGCCGTCGACGGCGCGACCGGCGAGGTCGTCGACGTGTCGCGGTTCGCGGACTGGCCGCTCGCCGCGCAGCTGACGTGGTGGTCGATCACTCTCCACATGGGCATCATGTTCGGGCTCGTCACGCAGGTCGCCCTGGCGCTGCTGGCGGTGGCGTTGATCACGGTCGTGCTGCGCGGCTACGTGATGTGGTGGCGGCGACGGCCCACGCGAGGGTCGGCGTGGGCCGTCGGCCGGGCCCCGGCACGCGGCGCGCTGCGCCGCATCGGCGCAGGTCCGGCGGTCGCGATCGGCGTCGCGGCCGCGGTCGTGGGCTGGTTCGCCCCGGTGCTCGGGCTGAGCCTGCTGGCGTTCCTCGTCGTCGACACCGCCGTCGGGTGGCGCATGCGGGGGCGCGCATAATGGTCCCTCGTGTGCCGATCGACGAGGAGTGCCGGTGAGCGACGATCTGTCCGCGTACCGTAAGGAGTTCGCCCGCATCGAACGAAAGGTCGCCGGCGAGTTCGACGCCGGTCGGCGGCACCGTGTCCTCGTCGCCTGCATCGTCGCGGTGGTGCTGGGTCTGCTTCTGCCGCAGTCGGATACGGAATGGTCGTGGACGGTGCTCGGCACGTGGTTCGGGCACGACGCCACGACGACGGTGCCGATGCGGATCTTCGTGAGCCTCGCCCTGGTGTTCGGCGTGGTGTCGTCCACCGCGGCGCTGTGCACGCACCGCTGGCGGCTCGCGTCGGCGTCGATGCTCGGCTCCGGACTGGCGTCCCTGTTCGGGCTGCTCGGCTACTGGTCGCAGAACGGCATGCCGGTCGAGACCCCGCACGCCCCCGGCGCCGGGATGGTGCTGTCCTGGCTCGGCATGGTGGCGCTGACCTCGCAGTGGCTGCCCGTCGTGCTCAGCCGCTCCCCCACGGACCGGCACCCGCATCCGGTGACCACGCCCGTGCTCTGACGGGGCATCCGCGCGCCGTTCCTCGGCGCGCGGATGTCCCGTGTGCACGGATCCCCTGCGCGCCGGGGGGACGCGGCGTACATTTCCCCGCCGAATCGGCCGCACCGGGTCGGCGCATTCCTCGGCGTGCGGTCAGGAGACGACGCCGTCGCCGTCCGCGCGACGTAGCAGGTAGGTGTCCATCACCCAGCCGCGCGCGGCCTTCGCGCGGGCGCGGGCCCGCTCGATGTCCGGCAGCACCTCCCGCAGCGGGCCGGCGACGAGTTCCTCGTCGGACGTGCCGAGGTCGGCGCCCCACCAGATGCGCCAATCACCTTCGAGCCGGGCGCATTCCAGCGCACCGTCGAGCATGACGACGAGGTTGTCACCGCCGGCCGCCACCTCCTGCGCGAGCCGGCGGCCCGTGGTGACGACGATCGGGCCGCCGATCCGGTTGAGCACCAGCCGGTGCCGCGCCGCGAGCAGCGACACGCTGCTCACCCCGGGGATCACGTCGTAGTCGACGTCGAGCACGCCCCGGTCACGGATGCGCTCGACGACGCGAATCGTGCTGTCGTACAGGCTCGGATCGCCCCACACGAGGAATCCGGCGGTCTCGTGCTCGGCAACCTGCTCGCGCAGCACCGTCTCGTAGGCGGCGGCCCGGGCGGCGTGCCAGTCCCGCACCTCGGTGCCGTAGGCGGACGGGGCGCGGTCCCGCGGCGGGTCCGGCACCGGGATCGTCCGGTAGTCGCCGGCGATGTGGCGACGGCAGATCTCCTCCCGCACCGCGACGAGGTCGTCGACGCCGCGCTGCTTGTCGGCGACGAGGAAGACGTCGACGTCGTTCAGCGCCCGGACCGCGGCCACGGTGAGGTCGTCGGGCCCGCCCGGCCCGATCCCGATCAGCCGCAGCCGCCTCCTCACGCGCGGTCCTCGAGGTCGCCCTCCACATCGAGGTAGGCCTGCTGCAGTTCCGCGAGCGTCGCCGGATCCGGTTCGGCCCACAGGCCGCGGTCGGCGGCCTCGGTGAGCCGTTCGACGATGCCGCGCAGCGCCCACGGGTTGGCCTCGCGCAGAAACCGCTGGTTCTCGGAGTCGAGGGCGTAGGTGCGGGCGAGGGTTTCGTACATCCAGTCGGCGACGACCCCGGCGGTGGCGTCGTAGCCGAACAGGTAGTCGACGGTGGCGGCGAGCTCGAACGCGCCCTTGTAGCCGTGCCGGCGCATCGCCGCGAGCCAGCGCGGGTTGACGACCCGGGCCCGGAACACACGGGCGGTCTCCTCCGCCAGCGAGCGGGTGCGGACCTGGTCGGGGGTGGTCGAGTCGCCGATGTAGGCCTTCGGATCCGCACCGGTGAGCGCCCGGACGGTGGCGACCATGCCGCCGTGGTACTGGAAGTAGTCGTCCGAGTCGGCGATGTCGTGCTCGCGGGTGTCGGTGTTCTTCGCCGCCACCGCGATCCGCCGGTAGTTGGCGCGCATGTCGTCCGCGGCCGGGACGCCGTGCAGGTGCCGCCCGTACGCGAAGCCGCCCCACGCGGTGTACACCTCGGCGAGATCCGCGTCGCTGCGCCAGTTTCCGGAGTCGATGAGCGGCAGGATGCCGGCGCCGTAGGAGCCGGGCCTGGACCCGAAGATGCGGCGCACCGCGCGCTCGGGGTCGCCGTGCTCGGCCTCGTCGCGGCGGGCGTGCGCGCGCACGTAGTTCAGCTCGTCGGGTTCGTCGAGGGCCGCGACGGTGCGGATCGCGTCGTCGAGCATCGCGACGACGTGCGGGAAGGCGTCGCGGAAGAACCCGGAGATGCGGACGGTGACGTCGATGCGCGGCCGGCCGAGCTCGTCGAGCGGGATCACGGTCAGCTCGCGCACCCGCCGGGACTCGGCGTCCCATTCCGGGCGCATGCCGATCAGGGCGAGGACCTCGGCGATGTCGTCGCCGGAGGTGCGCATCGCGGAGGTCCCCCACACCGACAGGCCGACCGAGGGCGGATAGCCGCCGGTGTCGGCGCGGTACCGGTCGAGCAGGTTGTTCGCGAGCGCCACGCCGGTGTCGTAGGCGAGCCGGCTCGGCACCGCCTTCGGGTCGACGGTGTAGAAGTTGCGGCCGGTGGGCAGCACGTTGACCAGGCCGCGCAGCGGCGATCCGGACGGGCCGGCGGGCACGTAGCCGCCGTCGAGGGCGTGCAGCACCGCGTCGAGCTCGTCGGTGGTGCGTGCCAGGCGCGGCACGACCTGCTCGGCGGCGAAGGCGAGCACCCGCTCGACCTCCGGGTCCGCCCCGCCCAGCACGGACTGCACGACCGTGGCGGCGCTATCCGCCTGCCAGCCGGCGTCCTCCATGCCCTGCACCAGTGCCCGGGCCTGCGCCTCGACCGCGTCGGTCTCGGTGAGCGGCGCGTCCGGCTTCAGGCCGAGGGCGGTGCGCAGACCGGGCACGGCGTGGGCCCGCCCGCCCCACACCTGGGCGGCCCGCAGCACCGACAGCACCAGGTTCACGCGGGCCTCGCCGACGGGTGCCGTGCCGAGCACGTGCAGGCCGTCGCGGATCTGCGCGTCCTTCACCTCGCACAGCCAGCCGTCGACGTGCAGCAGGAAGTCGTCGAACTCGGCGTCGTGCGGGCGGTCCTCGAGCCCGAGGTCGTGGTCGAGCTTGGCGGCCTGGATCAGCGTCCAGATCTGGGCGCGGATCGCCGGCAGCTTGGCCGGGTCCATCGCCGCGATGTTCGAGTACTCGTCGAGCAACTGCTCGAGACGGGCGATGTCGCCGTACGACTCGGCGCGCGCCATCGGCGGGATGAGGTGGTCGACGATGGTGGCGTGGGCGCGGCGCTTCGCCTGGGCCCCCTCGCCCGGGTCGTTGACCAGGAACGGGTAGATCAGCGGGAGATTGCCGATGGCGGCGTCGGTCGCGCAGGCCGCGGACAGGCCGGCGTTCTTGCCGGGCAGCCACTCCATCGAGCCGTGCTTGCCGAGGTGGACGACGGCGTCGGCGCCGAAGCCGTTCTCCACCCACCGGTACGCGGCGAGGTAGTGGTGCGACGGCGCCATGTCCGGATCGTGGTAGATCGCCACGGGGTTCTCCCCGAACCCCCGGGGCGGCTGGATCATCAGCACCACGTTGCCGGCCTGCAGGGTGGCCAGGACGATCTCGCCCTCGGGAGCGGACTGCCGGTCCACGAACAGCTCGCCGGGGGCCGCGCCCCACGCCTCGGTCATCGCGTCGGTCAGTTCCGCGGGCAGGTCCGCCGTCCACTCGCGGTACTGCGCCGCGCTCACCCGGACCGGGTTGCCCGCCATCTGCTCGGCGCTGAGCCATTCCTCGTCCTGCCCGCCCGCGGCGATCAGGGCATGGATCAGCGCGTTGCCCGCCTCGGCGTCGTCCGCGGTGTCGAGGCCCGGGAAGCCGTCGCCGAGGTCGTAGCCGCGCTCCCGCAGCGCGCGCAGCAGCCGGATCGCGGACACCGGGGTGTCCAGGCCGACCGCGTTGCCGACCCGGGAGTGCTTCGTCGGATACGCCGAGAGCATGATCGCCAGGCGCCGCCGTGCGGGCGGGATGCGCCGCAGGCGGGCGTGCGCGACGGCGATGCCGGCGACGCGGCGGCAGCGTTCGGGGTCGGTGACGTAGCGGGGCAGGCCGTCGGCGCCGAATTCCTTGAACGAGAACGGCACGGTGATGATGCGGCCGTCGAACTCGGGGACGGCGATCTGCGTCGCGGAATCGAGCGGGGAGACACCCTCGTCGGAGTCGGCCCACGCGTCGCGTCCCCAGGTCAGGCACAGCGCCTGCAGGATCGGGACATCCAGGGCGGCGAGCGCTTCGACGTCCCAGGCATCGTCGTCGCCGCCGGCGGAGACGGTGGCGGGGCGGGTGCCGCCGGCGGCGAGGACCGTGACGATCAGGGCGTCGAGGGTGCCGAGCTCGGCCAGCAGGTCCGCGGGGGCACCGCGCAGCGTGGAGCAGAAGATCGGCACGGCCACGGCGCGGCCGGTGGCGTCGACCGCCTGCGCGAGATCGCGGACGAAACGGGTGTTTCCGCTGGTCTCGTGGGCGCGGTAGTAGAGGATGCCCACCCGCGGCAGGCCGGGATCGGTCGCGGCGGGCGCGTGGCTGCCCCACGCGGGCAGCGCGGCCGGCGGCTCGAAGCCCTCGCCGGTGAGCAGGACGGTGTCGGACAGGAAGGCATGCAGCTGGGCGAGGTTCGCGGGCCCGCCCTGCGCGAGGTAGGCGTGCGCCTCGGTGGCGATACCGACGGGGACGGTCGAGTGGCTCATCAGCTCGGCGTCGGGCAGCTGCTCGCCGCCGAGCACGACGACGGGTGCGCCGTGCGCCAGGACCGCGTCGATACCGTTCTGCCAGGACCGGACGGAGCCCAGGATGCGGACGATCACCAGGTCGGCGCCGTCGAGGAGGCGGGGAAGCTCGGTCTCGACGTCGAGGCGCGACGGGTTGCCCAGCGCGTACTCGGCGTCCGAGCTCAGCGCCGACAGCAGGTCGGTGTCCGACGTGGACAGCAGCGCGAGCCGCGTCACGACCGGGCCCCGCGCAGTTCCCGATCGCCCCTGCGCAGCACGAAATCAGCCATGTTCAGTCTCCAAACCCTCGTGGACTTCCCGCGCCGTGGCCGGTCTCCTGGCTGACGGATCATCGCTGCCGCGCCGACCTTCCCGGACTTCCGTCCAGTGGTCTCCGGACCGGCGGACCGGTCCGGACGAGGGCGAGCACCTACCCGCTCACAGTGGCGAGGGCCGCGCCGGTCTCACACCGGCTTCCCGAGCACCACGGCAGGTGGAGCGTAACGCACCGCTTCCTCGTCGTGTGCAACCATGTGCCCCCATGGCCGACCTTCCCCCGGACCGGTGCCCCGGTCTGCTGCGCCCCCACCTCGCCGCCGACGGCGCGCTGGTGCGGCTGCGCGCGCCCGGCGGCAGGCTCCCGGACGGTGGACTGCGGGCGCTGTCGGCGGCGTCGACCGCCTTCGCGGACGGCGATATCCACCTCACCTCGCGCGGAAACCTGCAGCTCAGGGGCGTCACGGTGGACGAGTGCGGCGGTGTGCCGGCCGGCCTCGTCGACGCGGTGGCGGCGGCCGGGTTCCTGCCGGCACCGTCGCACGAACGGGTCCGCAACGTCGTCGCCTCGCCGCTGTCCGGGATCGTCGGAGGACGCGCCGACCTCCGTCCGCTGATCGGCGCGCTCGACGCCGCCCTGTGCGCCGAACCCGTGCTCGCGCAGCTGCCGGGCCGGTTCCTGTTCGGCCTCGACGACGGTCGCGGCGACGTCGCGGCCCTGCGCTGCGACCTCGCCGCGGTGGCCGCCGACTCGGGGTCGTTCGAGATCGCGATCGGCCGGCTCTGCGGTCCGGTGGTCCCGGCCGACCGGGTCGTCGACACGCTGATCGACCTGGCGCGACGGTTCGCGGCGGTGCGCGGCACCCGCTGGCACGTGCACCAGCTGCCCGAGGCGGGGGCCGAGCTCGGGGGCGGCGCGCCGCTGCCGCCGGCCGCCCGGTACACGATGCCGTACGGCCCCCTGCCGGGAGCGGTCTCGGCGCTGGTCCCGCTGGGCATCCTCTCGCCGGCGATGGTGGCGGCGCTGCCCGAGTCGGAGGTGATCGTCACGCCGTGGCGCGGCCTCGTCCTCGCCGGCGAACCCGATCCGCAGCCGCTGCGCGACGCCGGGTTCGTGCTCGACGGTGCGTCGCCGTGGACCCGCACCACCGCGTGCGCCGGCGCGCCGGGGTGTAGCCTCGCCGAGGGCGACACCCGTTCCGCGGCCCGGCGTGCCGTCGCCGGCGCGCCCCCGGCCGGGCACCTCCACGTCGTGGGATGCGAACGATCCTGTGGCGCCCCGAATTTCCCACATACCCTCCTGTTCGCGAGGACCCGCCCATGACGCCCACTCCCCCACCCCGGCGCTACGACTACGTCACCGACGGCGCCGACATCTACGTCCGGTCGTTCGCGACGATCCGTGCCGAGACGGACCTGTCCGCGATCCCCGCCGACGCCGAGAAGGTGGCGGTGCGGATGGTGCACGCGTGCGGCCAGACCGACCTGACCCGCGACCTCGCGATCCATCCGGACCTGGTGTCGGCGGCGCGCGGGGCGCTGCGGGCGGGCGCGCCGATCCTCACCGACGCCCACATGGTCGCGTCCGGGGTGACGCGCACGCGGCTACCCGCGGACAACGAGGTGCTGTGCCTTCTGCGCGACCCGCGGGTGCCGGACCTCGCGGCGGCGTGGGGCACCACCCGCTCGGCCGCGGCGGTCTCGCTGTGGGAGGACCGGCTCGACGGCGCGGTCGTCGCGATCGGCAACGCCCCCACCGCGCTGTTCCACCTGCTCGAGCTGATCGACGCCGGCGGCCCCCGGCCCGCCGCGATCGTCGGGGTGCCGGTCGGGTTCATCGGCGCCGCCGAGTCCAAGGAGGCGCTCGCCGCGCATCCGCTGCAGCTCCCCTACCTGGTGGTGCGGGGGCGCCGCGGGGGTTCGGCGATGGCGTCGTCCGCGATCAATGCCCTGGCCCAGGAGGCGGAGTGAACGACACCGGACGGTTCTACGGCGTGGGGCTCGGCCCCGGCGATCCCGAGCTGATCACCCGCAAGGCGGCTCGGCTGATCGAGCAGGCCGACGTGATCGCCTACCACTCGGGCACCCACGGCCGCTCCATCGCGAGGGGCATTGCGGCCGAGCTGATCCGGGAGGGGGTGATCGAGGAGGCGTTGATCTACCCGGTCACCACCGGCACCACCGACCATCCCGGCGGCTACGACGGCGCCATCGCCGACTTCTACGACGAGTGCGCGGCGCGCCTGGCCGCCCACCTCGACGCCGGCCGCACCGTCGTCGTGCTGTGCGAGGGCGATCCGCTGTTCTACGGCTCCTACATGTATCTGCACGACCGGCTCGCGGATCGCTATGCGACCGAGGTGGTTCCGGGCGTGACGTCGGTGTCCGCGGCCGCCGCGGCCGCGGCGGAACCGCTGGTGCGGCGCACCGACGTGCTCACGGTGCTGCCCGGCACGCTGCCCGAGCCGGAGCTGGCGCGCCGTCTCGCCGACACGGACGGCGCCGCGATCATGAAGCTGGGCCGTACCTTCCCCGCGGTCCGCAGCGCGCTCGCCCAGGCGGGCCGGCTCGACGACGCGGTGTACGTCGAGCGCGCGTCGATGGGCGGGCAGCGCATCGTCCCCGTCGCCGAGGTCGACGCCGACGCGGTGCCGTACTTCTCGGTGATCCTCACCCCCGGCGACCGGGCGCCGCGCAACCGGGACATCACCGACCGGTCCCGGCCCGTCGTCGCCGATGCTCCCGAGGCGGTCGCTGCCCGGGAGCTCCTCGTCGTCGGTCTCGGCCCCGCGGACGAGAAGTGGCTCACCCCCGAGGCCGCCGCCGCGCTGGCGTCCGCCGACCACATCGTCGGCTACGGGCCCTACGTCGACCGCGTGCCGGTCCGCCCGGGCCAGCGGCGGCACGCGAGCGGGAACACCGTCGAGGTGGACCGGGCCCGGTTCGCGCTCGAGCTGGCGCTGTCCGGAGAACGGGTGGCCGTCGTCTCGGGCGGCGACGCCGGGGTGTTCGGGATGGCGTCGGCCGTGTTCGAGGCCGCGCAGGATCCGCGGTTCGCCGAGCTGCCGGTGCGCGTGCTACCCGGGGTGTCGGCGATCCAGGCGGTGGCCGCGCGGGCGGGCGCCCCGATCGGCGGGGACTTCGCCGTGATGAGCCTGTCCGACCGGCTCAAGCCGTGGGAGGTGATCGAGCGGCGGCTCGCGGCCGTCGCGCAGGCGGACCTGGTGCTGGGTCTGTACAACCCGGCGTCGCGGTCGCGGACCACGCAGGTCGCGCAGGCCCAGGCCGTGCTGCTGCGGCACCGGCCGGCCGACACCGTCGTCGTGGTCGGCCGCGACGTCGGCCGCTCCGGCGAGTCGCTCGAGGTGACCACGCTCGAGAAGCTCGACCCGGCCACGATCGACATGAAGTGCCTGCTCATCGTGGGATCGTCCGGGACCACGGTCACCGACGCCGGCGCGGTGTGGACGGCGCGGTCAGTACGCACCGACTCCTGACATCCGTGCGCTGACCCGGAATCCGCGCCCGCCGCGGCGGGCGCGGATTCCGGGTCAGCGCGTGAATTCCGTGCGATCCCGCGCCGGGTCGTAGAGATGCGAGCACGCGACGTCCGGCTGCGCCCGCACGCCCAGGGCCCGGCCGACGACGATCACCGCGGTGTGCTTCAGTCCCGCCGCCTCGGCCCGGTCTGCGATGTCGGCGAGGGTGCCGCGCAGCACCAGCTCGTTCGGGCGGGACGCGAACGCCACCACCGCGGCCGGGCAGTCGGCGCCGTACTCGCCGCTCAGTTCCTCGGCGAGGGCGCGGATGCGGGTGATCGCCAGGTGCAGCACCAGGCTGGCGCGCAGTCCCGCGACGCGCGCCAGGGACTCGGTGTCGGGCATCGCCGTGGATCGTGCCCGGGTACGGGTGAGGACCACGGTCTGCACCAGTTCGGGCACGGTCAGCTCCGCGCCGAGGGTCGCGGCGGCGGCCGCGTAGGCCGGCACGCCAGGGGTCACGTCCCAGGGCACCCCGGCCGCGTCGAGCCGGCGCGTCTGCTCGGTCAGGGCCGAATACAGCGACGGGTCACCGGAACACAACCGGACGACGTCGAGGCCGCGCCGGTGCGCGTCCACCAGGTGCGCGGTGATCTCGTCGAGGTCCAGGTGCTGGGTGTCGACGAGTTCCGTGTCGGGCCGGCAGTGCGCGAGCACCTCGGCGTCGAGGTAGGTGCCGGCATAGAGCACCACCGGTGCCTTGCTCAGCAGCCGCGCCGCCCGCAGCGTCAGCAGGTCGGCCGCACCCGGCCCGGATCCCACGAAGTGCACTGTCATTTCTCGCCTTTCGTCACCTGCCACTGCACCACCGGGCGCAGCGCCTGCCAGCCACTGAACCCGCCGAGGGGTGCGGCCTGCTCCACGGTCAGCCGGGTCAGCTCCCCGCCGTGGGTCTTCCACCACTGCACCAGCGTCGCCTCGGTCTCGAGCGTCACCGCGTGCGCGACCAGCCGCCCTCCCGGACGCAGTTCCTCCCAGCACTTTTCGAGCACACCGGGAATCGATCCGCCGCCGCCGACGAAGACGGCGTCGGGGGTGTCGAGGCCGTCGAGCGCCGCCGGGGCGGGGCCGCGCACCACCGCGACCGACGGGACGCCGAGCCGCGCGGCGTTGCGCACGATCCGCTCCGCACGCCCCTCGTCGCGCTCGATCGCGACGGCGCGGCAGCGCGGATCGGTGCGCGCCCATTCGATCCCCACCGAACCGGCGCCGGCGCCGACGTCCCACAGCAACTGCCCCGGCCGGGGCGCGAGCGCGCACACCGCGGCGAGCCGGATCGGGCGCTTGGAGATCTGCCCGTCGTGCTCGAACGCGTCGTCGGGCAGGCCCGGCGCGGTGGAATAGCCCTCCGCGCCCCGGCATTCGACGCAGACAACGTTGAGGGCGGGGGCGTCGCCGGACCACTCGTCGGCGGTGGCGCTGCGGCGGGCCTCGGCGGGGGCACCGAGGTCGGAGAGCACCGTCAGCACACTCGCCCCGAAGCCGTCGCGGCGCAGCAGGTCCGCGACCTGCGCGGGCGTGCCGCCGTCGGAGGAGAGCACGATCAGCCGCCGGCCCCGCCCGAATGCGCGGCGGACGGCGTGCACGTCGCGGCCCACCAGCGTCACCACGTCCACCGACTCGGCGCTCCACCCCATCCGCGCGCGGGCCAGGGCCACCGACGACACCGCGGGCAGCACCGTCACCGCGGCAGCGCCGAGGTGGGCGATCAGCGTGGAGCCGATGCCGGAGACGAGGGGGTCACCCGAGGCGACCGCGACGATCCGCCGGTCACGATGGCGCTCGAGCAGCGCGCCGAGCCCGTCGCGCAGCGGGGAGGGCCACGGCTCCCGGACGGCGCCGGTCTCGGGCAGCAGCGCCAGGTGACGGCGCCCGCCCAGCAGGACCTGCGCGCCGAGCACCGCGTCGCGAGCGGGCGGCGGCAGGCCGTCCCAGCCGTCGGCGCCCATGCCGACGACGGTGATCTGTGAACCCATGGCGTCGAACCCTAGCCGGTGCGGTTAGACTCGGCGGCGGCAAGACAATCGAGGTGCCCCTCACGGGGATAATCGGGAAGCCGGTGCGAATCCGGCACAGGCCCGCTGCGGTGACCCGGGAGCTGTCGATCACGCGCAACACGCGCAGCCACTGGACCGACCGGTCCGGGAAGGCGATCGCACGGCGTTCGACCGGGAAGTCCGAATACCGGCCTCGATTCAGCTGCCGAGAAGACATCCCAGCGGGAGCCTGTGGAGGTTCGAGTGCACGTGTATCCGTTCAGTGCCGTCGTCGGCTCCGACGACCTGGCGCTGGCCCTGTCCCTGTGCGCGGTCTCGCCGTCGATCGGCGGGGTGCTCGTGCGCGGCGAGAAGGGCACCGCCAAGTCGACCACCGTGCGCGCCCAGGCCGCGCTGTTGCCGCAGGTCACCGAGGTCACCGGCTGCCGCTTCGCGTGCGATCCCGCCGCCCCCGACCCGGCGTGCCCCGACGGGCCGCACCCGGGCGGTGCGGCGGCGCAGACCCGTCCGGCGCGGCTGGTGGAACTGCCGGTCGGTGCCACCGAGGACCGCGTCACCGGCTCCCTGCACCTGCAGAAGGCGCTGTCGGCGGGCACCGCCGAGTACGAGCCCGGCCTGCTCGCCCGGGCGCACCGCGGGGTGCTCTACGTCGACGAGGTCAATCTGCTGCACGACCACCTCGTGGACCTGTTGCTCGACGCCGCCGCGATGGGCCGCTGCTCCGTCGAGCGCGACGGGGTGTCGGTCTCGCACGCCGCCCGGTTCGTGCTGGTCGGCACGATGAACCCGGAGGAGGGTGAGCTGCGGCCGCAGCTGCTCGACCGCTTCGGCCTCACCGTCGAGGTGGCCGCGCCCCGCGATCCGCAGGTGCGGGCGGAGATCGTGCGGCGGCGCCTGGCGTTCGACGCCGACCCGGACGCGTTCGTCGCGCGGTGGGCCGACGCCGAGGCGGCGCTGACGCGGCGGTTGGCGCAGGCCCGCGACCGGCTGCCGCAGGTGCGGCTCGACGACGACGCGCTCGTCGCGATCGCGGAGGTGTGCGCGGCGTTCGACGTCGACGGGATGCGCGCCGACCTGGTCACCGCGAAGACCGCCGTCGCGCATGCGGCGTGGGTGGGCCGCGACGAGGTGACGCGGGCGGACATCGCGGTGGCGGCGCGGCTGGCGTTGCCGCACCGTCGTCGCCGCAATCCGTTCGACGAGCCCGGCATGGACGAGTCGCTGCTCGACGAGCTGCTCGGCGAGCAGCCGCCCGAGCCCGATCCGGACGGCCCCGACGATTCCGGTCCCGACGATTCCGGTCCGGACGGCCCCGGCGCCGGCGAGGCGACGCCGGGCCGGGACGACCGGGGGCAGGGCTCCGGTGCGGCGACGTCCGTCGCGGCCCCCGCCGAGCCCTACCGGACCCGCCTGTTCACGGCCGACCGCACCGGCCGCGGTGCCGCGGGCCGCCGCTCCCGCGCCCGCACCACGGTCGGCCGGACCGTCGGCGAGCGTCGCGGCGACACCGGCCCGATCCATCTGCCCGCCACCATCCGCGCCACCGCCACCCACCCGTGCGTGGTTCCGGTAGCGGGGACTACCGAAACCACGCACGGGTGGCAGGTGCGGCGGAAGGTCGTCGAGGGCCGCGAGGCCAACCTGGTGCTGCTGTGCGTCGACGCCTCCGGCTCGATGGCGGCGCGGCAGCGGATGACGCAGGTGAAGACGGCGATCCTGTCGCTGCTGCTCGACGCCTACCGGCGTCGCGACACGGTGGGCCTGGTGACCTTCCGCGGGGATCGCGCCACGCTCGTGCTGCCGCCGACCAACTCGGTGGACGTGGCCGCGACGCGGCTGCGGGAGCTGCCGGCGGGTGGGCGCACCCCGCTCGCCGAGGGACTGCTCGAGGCGGCCGAGACGATCCGGCGGCACCGGCTGCGCGAACCCGACCGGCGGGCCCTGCTCGTCGTCGTCACCGACGGCCGCGCCACCGCCGGGCCGGACGCGGTGGCCCGGTCCCTCGCGGCCGCCGACCGGCTCGCCGCCGCCGGGATCGACGCGGTCGTCGTGGACTCCGAGACCGGCCGGTTCCGCATGGGCCTCGCGGCCCGGCTCGCCGAGCGGCTCGGCGCCGAACACGTCCCCGTCGGTGAGGTCCACGCCGACGCGCTCACCACCGTCGTGCGAGGAAGGGCCGCCTGATGCCGAAGGGACAACCGACCGCCGTGCCGGACGACGGCCTCACCACCCGCCAGCGCCGCAACCGGCCGCTGCTGATGGTCCACACCGGCGACGGCAAGGGCAAGTCGACCGCCGCGTTCGGTCTCGCACTGCGCGGCTGGAACCAGGGCTGGTCCGTCGCGGTGTTCCAATTCGTCAAGTCCGCCAAGTGGCGCCTCGGCGAGCAGACCGCCTTCGAGACCCTCGGCGACCTGCACACCGAACGCGGCACCGGGGGCCCGATCGAGTGGCACAAGATGGGCTCCGGGTGGTCGTGGTCGCGCAAGGACGGCACCGAGGAGGACCATGCCGCCGCGGCGCTCGCCGGGTGGCGGGAGATCCAGCGCCGGCTCGCCGCCGAGCAGCACGGGCTGTACGTGCTCGACGAGTTCACCTACCCCATCGGCTGGGGATGGATCGACGCCGACGAGGTGGTGCAGACCCTGCGGACGCGCCCCGGCCACCAGCACGTCGTGATCACCGGCCGCCGGGCACATCCGGCGCTGATCGAGGCCGCGGATCTCGTCACCGAGATGACGAAGATCAAGCACCCGATGGATGCGGGCCAGAAGGGCCAGAGGGGCATCGAGTGGTGACACTCGCGGGTGACGGCGTGGTGACACTCGCGGGTGACGGCGTGGTGACACTCGCGGGTGACGGCGTGGTGACACTCGGGGGTGACGGCGTGGTGACCGCATGACACCGCTGCCCCGGCTGGTGGTGGCCGCACCGGCCTCCGGACACGGGAAGACCACGGTCGCGACGGGCCTCATGGCGGCCCTGCGGGCGGCCGGGCACACCGTGTCGGGACACAAGGTCGGCCCGGACTACATCGACCCGGGCTACCACGCCCTCGCGACGGGCCGGCCCGGCCGCAACCTGGACGCCCATCTCGTCGGCACCGACCTGCTCGCACCGCTGCTCGCGCACGGCGCCCGCGGTGCCGACGTCGCGATCGTCGAGGGCGTGATGGGCCTGTACGACGGGATGCTCGGCACCGACGGGTTCGCCTCCACCGCCCACACGGCCGCCGTCCTCGGTGCCCCGGTGATCCTCGTCGTGGACGTCTCCCACGCCTCCCGCTCCGTCGCGGCCGTGGTGCACGGGATGGCCACGTTCGACCGCAGCGTCCGCATCGCCGGGGTGATCCTGAACAAGGCCGGCTCGGTGCGGCATTCCGACGAGGTGGCCGAGGCCCTGGCCGCGACGGGCGTCCCGGTGCTCGGCGTCCTGCAGCGCGACGACGGGATCTCGGCGCCGTCGCGGCATCTCGGGCTGGTGCCGGCACAGGAGCGGGCCGAGGCCGCCGCCCAGCTCGATCGCCTGGCCGCACAGATCGCCGCGCGGGTCGATCTCGCCGAGGTGATGCGGATCGCGTGCGCCGCACCGGATCTTCCTGCGAGCCCGTGGGATCCGGGGGCGCCGGCCGACGACGGCCCGGTCGTCGCGATCGCCGGCGGCCGCGCCTTCACGTTCCGTTACGCCGAGACCGAGGAGATGCTGCGCGCCGCCGGGTGCCGCACCGTGGTGTTCGATCCGCTGCGCGACGAACGACTGCCCGGCGGCACGGCCGGGATCTATCTCGGCGGCGGCTTCCCCGAGGTGCACGCGGCCGATCTGGCCGCCAACACCGCTCTGCGCGAACATCTCCGGGCCGCCATCACGGCCGGCACACCCACCGTCGCCGAGTGCGCCGGACTGTTGTACCTGTGCCGCGAGGTGGACGGGGCGCCGATGATCGGCGCGATCGACGCGGCCGCCCGGATGACGCCGCGCCTGACCCTCGGCTACCGCACGGCCGTCGCGCCGCGCGAGACCCTGCTCGCGCCGGCGGGCACGCGGGTGACCGGACACGAATTCCACCGCACCACGGTCGATTCCACCGACGAGCCGGCGTGGCTGCTGGGCGGACGGCCCGACGGCTTCGCGTCCGCCACCGTGCACGCCTCCTACCTGCACACCCACTGGGCCGGGCATCCGGCGCTGGCGCAGCGGTTCGCCGACGCGGTGCGGGCCGCGACGCCGGTCCCCCCGCCGCCGCGCACGACCCGGGCCGCCGCACCGGACCTGCAGCACCACGGCGACCGGGAGGCCACGCCGGGACTGGTGGATCTGGCCGTCAACGTCTCGCGCCGGCCGCGCCCGGAGTGGCTCGACGCCGCGCTGGCCGGGTCGCTGGCCGAGCTGGATCGGTATCCGGACCCGCGCGCGGCGCGGGCCGCCCTGGCCGCCCGGCACGGACGCGACCCGCTCGAGGTGCTACCCACCGCCGGCGGCGCGGAGGCGTTCACCCTCGTCGCCCGTGCCCGTCGCTGGGCGCGACCGGCGGTGGTGCACCCGCAGTTCACCGAGCCGGAGGCGGCGCTGCGCGCCGCCGGGCACGAGGTGACCCGGGTGCTGCTGCGCCGCGAGGACGGCTTCGTCCTCGACCCGGCGCTGGTGCCCGACGACGCCGACCTCGTGATCGTCGGCAACCCCACGAACCCGACCGGCGTGCTGCACCCGGGTGCCGCGCTGCGGGCCCTGGCGCGGCCCGGCCGGGTGCTGGTGGTGGACGAGGCGTTCATGGATGCGGTACCGGGGGAAACGGAATCGCTTGCCGGCGTGTCGCTTCCGGGTGTCGTGGTGGTCCGCTCTCTCACCAAGACGTGGGCGATACCCGGTATCCGCGCCGGGTACGTGCTCGGCGACGAGTCGATCGTCGCCGAGCTCGCCGCGCACCAGCCACCGTGGTCGGTGTCCACACCGGCGGCGGCGGCGATGATCGCGTGCGCGTCGCCGGCGGCCACGGTCGAGGCGGAGCGCATCGCCGTGCAGGTCGCGGCCGACCGCGCCGTCCTCGTCGACGGCCTGACCGCGCTCGGCATCGAGGTGACCGGCCCGTCGGCGGCACCGTTCGTGCTGGCGCACGTCCCCGTGGGGACGCGGGAGCGACTGCGGGGCAAGGGCTTCGCGGTGCGTCGTGGGGACAGCTTCCCCGGCCTCGGCGCCGACTGGGTGCGCATCGCGGTGCGCGATGCGCAGACCACCGAGGCGTTGCTCGGGGCATGGCGGGACCTGACGTGAACCCGCGCGCCGCCGGCCTCGTCCTCGGCTACCTCGCCGATCAGGCGTTCGGCGATCCCCGTCGCGGCCACCCGGTGAGCGGCTTCGGCCGGATCGCCCGGACCACCGAGCGCGCGCTGTACGCGGACCACCGGGCGGCCGGGACGCTGTTCACCGCGGTGCTGGTCGGCGGCGCGGCCGGCCTCGGCTACGGGGTGGACCGGCTCACCCGGCGTCGTCCGCTGGTGCGCACGGCGGTGACCGCGGCCGCGACGTGGACCGTGCTCGGCGGCCGGTCGCTGGCGCGGGAGGCGACGACGATCGACTGCCAGCTGCGCCGCGCGGATCTGCCCGCCGCGCGCCGTCAGGTCACCCACCTCGTCGGGCGCGACCCGTCGCGCCTCGACGCCGCCGGCGTCGCCCGCGCCACCCTCGAGTCCCTCGCGGAGAACACCTCCGACGCCGTCGTCGCCCCACTGCTGTGGGGTGCGGTGGCGGGGCCGGCGGGCCTGCTCGGCTACCGGGCCGCGAACACCCTCGACGCCCGCGTCGGCCACCGCACGCCGCGGCACGAGCGGTTCGGCTGGGCGTCCGCCCGGTTCGACGACCTGCTCAACCTGGCGCCGGCGCGGCTGTCCGCGCTGCTCGCGGCGGGCCTGGGCGAGCGGCCCGGCGCGGCCCTGACGGCCTGGCGCCGCGACGCCCACCGGCATCCGAGCCCGAACGCCGGGCCGGTCGAGGCGGCGTTCGCGGGTGCGCTCGGGGTCACTCTGGGCGGGGTGAACGTCTACCACGGCGTGGTGGAGGACCGCGGCACCCTCGGCGACGGCCCGGCCCCGGAACCCGGGGACATCGCGCGGGGCGTGCGGCTCGCGGCCCGGGTCGGCGCGGGCGCGCTCGCGGTGTCCGCGGTCGTCGCGTCCGCAAGCACCGTTGTGGCGCGAATCACGTAAGCGGTGTAACACTGTAATCAGTGATATTGGCACTTCGTCCCGAGGAGGACGACATGCGACACCATCCGCACATGCACGGACCCCGCTTCGGACGCCCGGGCGGCTGGCAACAGGCCGACGTCCCCGATGCGAGCGACGCCGCCGAGTGGTTCGCCGGACGCCTGCCCGACGACTGGTTCACCGGCCCCGCCGACATCGAGGTCGACCGCGAGGAGATCGTGGTCGTCGGGGAACTGCCCCCGCCCGAGGACACCGGCCCGGCGTCCGTCGACGGGCGCATCGCGCGGTTCCGGGAGACCACCCGGCCGGACCGCATGCGCATCGCCGACGAGGCCGAGGCCCGCTACGGACGGAAGGTCGCGTGGGGTGTCACGCTCGGCGAGCGTCGAGTGCTGTTCACCCACTTGGCCGTTCCGGTGATGACCCGGTTGCGCCAGCCCGAGCGCAAGGTCCTCGACACCCTCGTCGACGCCGGCGTCGCCCGCTCGCGCTCCGACGCGCTCGCCTGGTGCGTCCAGCTCGTGGGGCAGCACAGCGAGCAGTGGCTCGCCGAGCTCCGCGAGGCGATGCGCAAGGTCGACGACCTGCGCACCGAGGGCCCGCAGGTCTGAGATCGCGGACCCGCGCGGTTCCCGGTCGTCTGCACACGACATTGCGTGCACGGACGACTAATCCGCGCAGGAATCCGTCGCCCACGCGACGGCGTCCGCGACCGTCGCCACCGTCGGCACGCCCGCCGGCGAGGGCGGGCGGCGCACGACGACCACCCGCACCCCGAGTTCGGCCGCCGCGTCGAGCTTGGCGCGCGTGAGGTCCCCGCCGGAGTCCTTGGTGACGAGCACGTCCACCCCGTGGCCGGCGAGCAGCGCACGCTCGCCGTCGACGGTGTAGGGGCCGCGGGCCAGCAGCACCGTCCAGGAGTCCGGCACGTCGAGGTCCAGCGGCTCGACCACCCGCACCAGGACGCGGTGCCGCGCGAGCGGCCCGAGGAAGCGATCGAGGGTCTGGCGGCCAGTGCTCAGGAACACGCTCGCCCCCCGGGCGGCCACCGCGGCGGCCGCATCGTGGTCGTCGACCCACGTCCAGTCGCCGGTGCCGGTCCAGCCCGGCCGCGCCAGGCGCAGCAGCGGCATCCCGGCCGCCGCGCAGGCGGCCGCGGCGTTACCGCTGATCCGCGCGGCGAACGGGTGGGTGGCGTCGACCACCCTGCGGATACCGTTGCCGCGCAGATACTCCCGCAGTCCGTCGATGCCGCCGAAACCGCCGATCCGCACGTCGCCGACCGGCAGGCGCGGGTTGCGCACCCGTCCCGCAAGCGACGACACGTACGCCACCCCCGCGGTGTCCAGGCCGGCGGCGAGCGCCCGCGCCTCGCCGGTGCCGCCGAGGATGAGGACGGTCACGCCAGGCCGCCCGTCAGTGTGGGCAGCACCGGCCGAGCCCCGAGCATCCCGAGCAGGGCGCCGACGTCGAGGTGCTCCTCGACCATGTCCGCGAGCACCTCGAGGCGCGCCTCGCGGGCGGCGTGGAAGCCGACGGTGCCGGTGGCGAGGTCGCGCCCGGTGAGGGCGGCCGCCTCGCGGAGCCACGCCGTGCGCAGGGCGTCGCCCTCGAGGCTGCCGTGCCACATGGTGCCGAACACCGTTCCCGCCCGGGCGCCGCCGAGGAACTCCTCGTCGCCGCCGCGGGAGATGCGGCCGTGGTGGATCTCGTACCCGGAGGCCGGCACCCCGAGCGCCGACCCGGCCGGCAGCCGCAGCACCTTCTCCGGTTCGAAACGGGTGTGCACGTCCAGCAGTCCGAGCCCGTCCACGCACGCCCCGGGGGTGCCCTCGACGCCGTGCGGATCGGAGATCCGCCGGCCGAGCATCTGGAAGCCGCCGCAGATCCCGAGCACCACGCCCCCGCGACGGGCGTGGTCGGCGACGGCGGTGTCGAGGCCACGGCCGCGCAGCCACGCGAGGTCCGCGAGGGTGGCGCGGGTGCCGGGCAGGATCACCACGTCGGCGCCGGCGAGGGCGCGCGGATCGTCGACGAACCGCAGCCGCACGTCCGGTTCGAGGCACAGCGCGTCGACGTCGGTGAAGTTGCTGATCCGCGGCAGCATCACCACCGCGACGGTGAGCGACCCGGCGCCGTCGTGGGCCGGGCGCGACGACAGGGCGAGCGAGTCCTCCGAGTCGAGCCACAGGCCGCGCTGCCAGGGCAGGACGCCGAGCACGGGCCGGCCCGTGAGCTTTTCGAGCGACTCGAGACCGGGACGCAACAGCCCGAGGTCTCCACGGAACTTGTTGATCACGAAGCCGCGGACGAGGGCCTGATCGGACGCATCCAGCAGGGCGAGCGTACCGTACATGGCGGCGAACACCCCGCCGCGATCGATGTCGCCGACGAGCACGGTCGGCAGGTCGCCGTGCCGGGCCAGGCCCATGTTCACGTAGTCGTGGGCCCGCAGGTTGATCTCGGCGGCGCTGCCGGCACCCTCGCAGACCACCACGTCGAACCGGTCCCGCAGGTCGTCGAGCGCACCGAAGGCGGCCTCGGCGAGGTGCTTTCGGCCGCCGGCGAACTCGCCGGCCTCGAGGTGACCGGCGGGCCGGCCGAGCACGACGACGTGACTGCGGCGGTCGCTGCCGGGTTTGAGCAGCACCGGATTCATCGCGGCCTCGGGTACGGCGCGCGCCGCCACCGCCTGGATCCACTGCGCGCGGCCGATTTCCACGCCGTCGCCGGTGACCGGGTCGACGGCCACCATGGAGTTGTTGGACATGTTCTGCGCCTTGAACGGCGCGACCGACAGCCCACGGCGGGCCAGGGCCCGGCAGATCCCGGTGGTCACCACGGATTTCCCGGCGTCCGAGGTGGTTCCGGCGACGAGCAGGCCCTGTCCCACGACGGCTACGCCACGCGGACGGGCACGCGACGATCGGCGCGTTCGGTGAGAAACGCGAACGCCACGCCCAGGGCGAACCACAGGGTGGTCTGAACGATCACCGACGCAACGCGGAAGTCCCACAGCAGCGTGGCCGGAAAGTCCGTGCCGACCTCGTCGATCGTCGGCAGCACCGCATACCCGAGACCGACCACGACGAGGAACGCCAGGACCGGTCCGGCGAGCCGGACGGTACGCAGCTCCTGACGGGCGAGCGCCTTCGCGGCGGCCACCGCCACCGCGAGCGCGACGAGGCCGAGCACGACCGCCGCGACCCACAGGAGGGTGCGCTGGTCGATGGTGTCCGGGTCCCCCACCGCCGGCGGGTTGGCCGGGTACTTCAGGAACGGCACCGCTTCGATCGCGAGCCATCCCGCTCCGGCGCCGAGCAGTCCGAGAGCGGGACCCGACAGCGTGGTGTGGCGCCGGGCGAAGTGCAGCACCGACGCGAACAGCGCGCCGAGCGCCAGACCGGCGAGGGTGGTGGCGAGGATCAGGCCCACCTTCTGCCCGGTGCGGCTGACGAGGGCGTCCTCGCCGTGGCTGTGACCGGCGGACGCGGCCTCGTGCGTGTGGGAGTGCGCCTCGGTGGCCGCGTGCGTCGCGGCGGCCTCCTCCAGCGCGATCGCGGCCTCGATGTGCGGCTCGCCGACCACGAAGGCGACGGCGCCGGCGAGCAGGCCGGCAATCAGGCCGGCCAGCAGGCCGCGCAGCAGGATCCGGGTGTAGGGGCCGGTCAGCGGGACGCCTGCCGACACGGCAGCGTCCGGGTGCGACGAGACGCCGGCCCCCGGCCTCGGTGACATGCCGGCCCCCGGACTCGGTGACACGCCGGCCCCCGGACTCGGTGACACGCCGGCCCCCGGCCTCAGTGGCACGGCAGGCCGAGCAGGTGCCGGCCGTCGTGCATCAGCTCATGCATGAACATGCCGGTGCGCGAGATCGCGCCCTGATCGAAGCCGACCAGGTAGAGGGTGACGAAGGCGAGCAGCACGACGGCGGTGATCGCGGCGGCCAGCGCCGCGGAGCCCATCGTGGACTCGGGGGTGTGGACAGTAGCCATGGCATCCTCCTGGGATAACGCGTCCCGTCGAAAATCCATGCGCCGAGACAGTTTTCTGACTCCCGGGCGGGTCGCCCGGTCACAGTGGCGCGACCGCTCCGGACTTGCACCGGATTGCCTGCACCTCGGCACGTGTGACGCAGGAACAGTCGCACCGTGAGCCCGCCCCTGTCAAGGCGACGCGTTGACTCATCCAAAATGCGCGCGTAGAGGTAGTCGTTGCCTCAAATGAGAATGCGCGCGTACGGAGCGCCTGCCGTGTCCGGCCTGGGCCGGGCTGTAGGCCCGGACGATGGGGCTGTCGATGAGTCAACGCAAGGCCGTGACCAAGACGATTGCGACGCGGTACGCCCGGGCCGACAAGGCCACCAAGGGTGTGATCCTCGACGAGTTGTGTGCGACGACCGGCTGGCACCGCAACCACGCCCGCAAGGCGTTGACGCAGGCGTTGCACCCCACGACGGTCAGGGGACGCACCCCGAGATCGCCGAAGTACGGCTCGGAGGTGGTTGCGGCGCTGCGGTTCTGCTGGGCGGTGCTCGGTGCGCCGGCGGGTAAACGCCTCGCGGCGGTGCTGCCGGACCTGGTGCCGATCCTGCGTCGGTTCGGCGAGTTGAGCATCGACGACGCCACCGCAGCGTTGTTGGTGTCGATGTCGGCGGCGACCATCGACCGTCGGCTGGCCGAGGACCGGCGCAGGCTCGATCCGAAGGGCAGAGCGCACACCAAGCCGGGGTCGCTGCTCAAGTCGCAGATCCCGATCCGCACGTGGGCGCAGTGGGACGACGCGGTGCCCGGGTTCGTGGAGATCGACCTGGTCGGGCACGAGGGCGGCAACGCGGTCGGCGACCATGCCTACACGTTGACGGTCACCGACATCGCCACCGGGTGGACGGAGAACCGGAGCGTGCCGAACAAGGCGCGCAAGTGGGTGCTCGCCGCCCTCGAGGAGATCGCCGGCATCCTGCCGTTCCCGATCCGCGGGGTCGACTCCGACAACGGCAGTGAGTTCATCAACCATCACCTGCTCGCCTGGTGCGCGCAGCGGCAGATCACCTTCACACGGTCCCGGCCCGGCAACTCCAACGACGGCGCGCACGTCGAGCAGAAGAACTGGGCGATCGTACGGACCGTGGTCGGCTACCACCGCTACGACACATCGGCAGAGTTGTTGTTGCTCAACAGTATTTGGGTTCTGCAGTCGAGTCTGTCGAACTTCTTCTGCCCGCAGCAGAAGCTGATCTCGAAGGTCCGTGACGGGGCGAAGGTGACCAAGAAGTACGACACCGCGACCACTCCGCATCGTCGCGTCGAGCGGCACGATGCCGTCGCGGCCGAGGACAAGGCGATCCTCGCCGGCACCTACGTCACGCTCAACCCGGCAGCGATCCAGCGGCAGATTCAGGCCCTGACCGCCGAGCTGCTCACGCTCACCACCGCCAAGGCCGGCCCGGGGCGTAGCCCCATCGTCGAGCCCTCCTCCACGCGCGCATCCTTGAATGAGTCAACGAAGCGCACCTCGCGCGCATCTTGACATGAGGCAATAGGGGCGACACCCCCGGCGGTTGTGATTCGATGACCGCCGTGGTTCGCCTCGTCCTTCTGGCCCATGCCTCGACGGAGGCGCAGCGCGCCGTCCGGTTCCCCGCCGACGAGCCGCTGTCGCAACGCGGCCGACGAGAACTGGAGCGGGCGGTCGCGCCGGTGGCCGACCGCGTCGTCGCGGCGCCGGAGCGACGGGCCGTCGAGACTGCGGCCGCGCTGGGCACGACGGCCGTGGTCGATCGGGCGCTGCGGGACCTGGACTACGGCAACTGGGCGGGGCGGGCGATGGACGAGGTGCCGGCCGAGAGCCTGCAGCAGTGGCTCACCGACCCGCACGCGGCGCCGCACGGCGGCGAGTCGATCGCGGAGCTGACCGAACGGGTGGCGCGGTGGCTCGACGAGCTGGCGCCGGGCCGGGTCGTCGCGGTGACCCACCCGGCCGTGATCCGCGCCGCGACGGTGCACGCCCTCGGCGCGCCCCCGGCAGGATTCTGGCGGATCGACGTGCGCCCGCTCGCACAGGTCCGGCTGCACGGACGCGGGGGCCGGTGGTCGCTGCGGCTGGGTTGAGCCGCCCTACCAGGTGACGTTCTCCTCGCAGCGCCGCCCGTTGACGGTCGTCTCCACCTGGACGGTGGCGTGCTCGAGCCCGTGGGAGGTGAGGACGGCGCGGGCCGACTCGAGCACCCACTGCCCGTCGTGGTCGCTGATCAGGTGCACGGTGGCGACGTCCATGCCGGTGGTCAGGGTCCACACGTGCAGGTCGTGGACGCCGGTGACGCCGGGCAGGGCGGACAGGTCGGCGCGCACCCCGTCGACGTCGAGGTGGGCCGGCGAAGCCTGGGTGAGGATGCGCAGCGACGCCGCGGCCAGGCGCACCGCCCGCGGCACCACCCACAGGGAGATGAGGACGCCGACGACGACGTCGGCGAGGCTCCAGTCGAACAGCAGCACGAGGGCACCGGCGACGAGCACCCCGACGCTGCCGACCGCGTCGGCGAGCACCTCGAGGTAGGCGCCGCGCACGGCGAGGCTGTCCTTGGCGTCGGCCCGCAGGAGCAGCATGACGACGAGGTTGGCGGCCAGGCCGGCCGCCGCGGTGACCACCAGCGCCGTCCCGGGGATCTCCGGGGCGTCACCGATGCGGCGGATCGCCTCGTAGAACACCCACACCGCCACCGCGAGCAGCAGCGCGGCGTTCGCCATGGCGGCGAGCACCTCGGCGCGGTGCCACCCGAAGGTGCGCGCGGCCGCCGTGCTGCCCCGCCGGGCCAGGATCAACGCGACCATGCCCATGGACATGCCCACCACGTCGGTGAGCATGTGGCCGGCGTCGGCGAGCAGGGCCAGCGAGTCGATCCACAGGGCGACGCCCGTCTCGAGGATCAGGAACGCGACCAGGACGACGAGGGCGATCGCCATCCGCCACAGCCGTCCCTTCGACGGGCCGGCCCCGCCGGGAGTGCTCGTCCCGGAATGGCCGTGCGAGTGGCCGTGTCCGACGCCCATGGTCCTCCCTCCGAAGTTTCGGCAATCATATGCAGACATACGCATATGTTCAACGGAGAGGGGAGCCGTTCAGGACTCGGGGGGATACGCCGGATGCTCCACCGTCGGGGGCAGCGTGGCGATCGCCGAGACCCGCTCGAGGCCGGCCACCTGCAGCAGGTCCACGATCAGCGAACGAATCTGCGCGAACACCACCGTCGAGGACAGGCCCGCCCCCGCCACGAGGTCCGGCTTCATCTCCCGGGCCACGCTGCGCAGCACCCGGGCCGCCTCCGCCTGATCGGGCTGCTCCCCCGGCTCGGCGAGGACCATCAGCCGCAGCACGTCCACCGCCCCGGCCAGCTCCTCGATGCGCCGCACCAGCCGCGGGTCGAGGATCTCGTCGTCGCGCACGAGCGAGAGCGACCGGCGCGCCAGCACCCGCGTGTTGCGCATGGCGTTGTCGATCGGGTCCGCCGCGGCCATGAGGCGCTCGAGCCGGGGCCGGCTGTTCCAGTACAGCGGCGAGATGCGGCTCACCTCCTTGCCGCCGGAGATGTTGGCGCGCATCGCGTCGATCGCCGACTGCGTGGCCCGGGCCTCCCTGAGGGCCGCCTCGATGGGTTTCGGGTTGTTCTCGACCAGGCCGGCCTCGACCTTGCGCAGCACGTCCGCCGTGGTGGACAGCACGTTCGCCGCCTCCCGCCGCGCCCGGCGCACCGGGTGGGTGGGGATGACGGCGACGACGGCGATGCCGACCAGCCCGCCGATGAGGGCGTCGACCATTCGGTCGATACCCCCGGACCCGCCGGGCGGGATCAGGGTCGCCACCAGCACCGCCGAGTTCCCGGCCTGCATGGAGAAGATCGGGCCGCTGTTGAGCGCGACCGCCGTGCCCATCGCCATCGCGACGACTAGCGCGATCTGCCACGGGCCGCTACCGATGAACGAGATGATCAGGTCGCCGACACCGATGCCCACGGTGACACCGCAGACGAGTTCGACCGACCGTCGCATCCGCGCACCCAGTGACAGCCCGAGCGACACCACCGCCGCGATGGGCGCGAAGAACGGCTGCTCGTGCCCGACCGGCCCCGTGGCGACCCACCAGGCGATGCCCGCTGCCAGCGCGCACTGCAGGATCGGCAGCGCCGAGGAACGCAGGCGGAGCCCCGACGTGCGCAGCCGCCGGCGCGTGCCCACCCTGGTGGGTAACCGGGGACTAATCGACGCCAAGTGCTTCGGCGGCGCGCGGGTCGCAGTCCTCGAGCAGGTCGAGGCAGCGGGCATGCTCGTCGGCCTCGCCGATCTCCTTCGCCGCACGGGCCAGCGTCGCGACGCACCGCAGGAAGCCCCGGTTCGGTTCGTGGTCGAACGGCACGGGACCGAAGCCCTTCCAGCCGTTGCGGCGCAACTGGTCGAGACCGCGGTGGTAGCCGGTGCGGGCGTAGGCGTAGGCCGCGATCGTCTCGCCGCGCCCAAGGGCGGCTTCGGCCAGGTATGCCCAGGCGATCGACGCGGTCGGGTGATCGGCGGCCACCTTCGCCGGGTCCTCGTGGTTCAGCAGCGCCGACTCCGCCTCGTCGTCGCCGGGCAGCAGGGTGGGTTGGGGTCCGAGAAGGTCACCGAAAGACGTCATGGCCACCATTGTGCCCACCGCCCGAAGACGGTCGATAGGCTGCCCGGGAGAACAGCCGTCCGTCCAGCAAGGGGGATCGCGTGCCGGATCCGAAGAACGAAGACACCACCACGTCCCCCCGTCCGGCGACGGACACCCCCGGGTCCTCCGCGGAGCACGACGACGCCGAGGACCCGGCACCGCGCGCGGGCTCGGAGCGCGACACCCCCGGCGACGACGCGCCGGCCCCGGCCGGTGCCGCGGATCCCGCCGCCGCCCCGGACACGCCGGCCGCACAGCCCGGGCCGGCCGCGGCGAGCGAGGCGGCGACCGTGGCCATCCCGGCCACGCGCCGCGCCGAGCCCGCGCCCTCCCCCGCCGACGCACCCACCGCACGCATCCCCGTCACCACGCACACCCCCAAGCAGGCGCCGCAGCGGATCGAGCCCGATCGGGCGGCCGGACGCGCGGAGCCGCAGCGGGTCGCCCCCCAGCGCGCCGAACCGCCGCGCGTCCAGCCGACGCGGGTCCCGCCGCCCCGGCCGGAGGCGCGGCGTGTCGAACCCCAGCGCATCGAACCCCAGCGCATCGAACCCCAGCGCATCGAACCCCAGCGCGTCCAGCCGGTCCCGGGGCCGCAGCGCATCGACCCGGTCGCACCCGCCCGGCGCGGCCGCCGGGGCTGGGCGATCGCGGCCCTCGTCGCGGGCCTGCTCGTCGTCGCCGCGGTGGCGGCCGCGGCCGTGAAGGTCTACCTGGACGACCGGGCGGCGAACTCGCCGGAGGCTCGGATCCGGACCACCGTCGAGACCTTCGTCCGGGCGCTCGCCGCCGGCGACCTGACGACGCTGCGCACCACGACGTGCGGCGGCCTGCAGGAGTTCTACGCCTCGGTGCCGCCCGAGCAGTTCGCCGACATCCACCGCACCGCCGTCGACCAGGGCACCGTGCCCGTCGTCACGGGCATCGACAAGGTGCAGATCACCGACGGCCAGGCCATCGCGCAGGTGACGGCGCACCCGGCCGGCACCCCGACCGACGTCACCCAGCGCACCTTCGACCTGGCCCAGGAGGGCGAGGACTGGAAGGTCTGCGGGGAGTGAAACGACGCGAGCGGTGACGCGGGCCGGGCCCGCGCCACCGCTCGTGTGGGATGACCGCGCAGGGACGGATCAGCCGGCGGACACCGAGCGGCCCGCGGACTTGAGGTCGTTGCAGGCCTCGACGACCCGAGCGGTCATCGACGCCTCGGCCTTCTTCAGGTAGCTGCGCGGGTCGTAGGTCTTCTTGTTGCCGACCTCGCCGTCGATCTTCAGCACACCGTCGTAGTTGGCGAACATGTGGCCGGCGATCGGGCGGGTGAACGCGTACTGGGTGTCGGTGTCGACGTTCATCTTCACCACGCCGTAGCTCAGCGCCTCGTCGATCTCCGACTTCAGCGAGCCGGAACCGCCGTGGAAGACCAGGTCGAACGGCTTCGAGCCGGCGGGCAGGCCCAGCTTCTTCGAAGCGGCGGCCTGGCCGTCGGCTAGCACGGACGGCTCGAGCTTGACGTTGCCCGGCTTGTAGACGCCGTGGACGTTGCCGAACGTCGCGGCGAGCAGGTACTTGCCCTTCTCACCGGCGCCGAGCGCGTCGACCGTCTTCTCGAAGTCCTCGATCGAGGTGTAGAGCTTCTCGTTGATGGCGTTCTCGACGCCGTCCTCTTCACCGCCGACGACGCCGATCTCGACCTCGAGGATGATGTTCGCGTCCTTCGACAGGGCCAGCAGCTCCTGGGCGATCTGCAGGTTCTCGTCGATCGGGATGGCCGAGCCGTCCCACATGTGCGACTGGAACAGCGGGTTCTCGCCGTTCTTCACCCGCTCCTGCGAGATGGCGAGCAGCGGGCGCACGAAGCCGTCCAGCTTGTCCTTCGGGCAGTGGTCGGTGTGCAGCGCGATGGTGACGTCGTACTTCGCGGCGATGACGTGCGCGAACTCGGCGAGCGCGACGGCGCCGGTCACCATGTCCTTGACACCGAGGCCGGAGCCGAACTCGGCGCCACCCGTCGAGAACTGGATGATGCCGTCGCTGCCGGCGTCCGCGAAGCCCTTGATGGCGGCGTTGATGGTTTCGGACGAGGTGCAGTTGATGGCCGGGAACGCGAAGGAGTGATCCTTGGCGCGGGCGATCATCTCGGCGTAGACCTCGGGAGTCGCGATTGGCACGGCGGCTGTCCTCCAGATGAGAGTCGATGGGTGCCTCCCCGGGGGTGCGGGAGGCGCCAGGGTTGTCCCTGCAGTATGTCAACTGCCGGCGCGGGGACACAGTCGGGTGCCCGCCGTGATTCGGGCCACCGGCCTCCCACCGGTACTCTGGTGGCCGTGAGTGTGCTCGGAGGCCTGGAGTCCGTGACCGTCGTCCCGGAGAGCGTGACGAATCTGGCGTTGCTGCCGGGATTCCTGGACCCGGTGAACCTGCTCAACTCCTTCGGCACCTGGGTGCTCATCGGCCTGCTGCTCGTGGTGTTCATCGAGTCGGGTCTGCTGTTCCCCCTGCTGCCGGGCGACTCGCTGCTCTTCACGGCGGGCCTGATCGCCGCCTCGAAGTCCGAGGAGATCCCGCCGTTCGCGCCGCTGTGGGTGCTGATGGTGACGATCCCGATCGCGGCGATCCTGGGCGACCAGGTGGGCTACTGGATCGGCGCCAAGGGCGGCACCCGCCTGTTCAAGAGCTACGACGCGAAGATCCTCAACAAGCAGTACATCGACCAGTCCGAGGACTTCTTCCAGCGGCACGGTCCGATCACGATCGTCCTCGCCCGGTTCGTGCCCATCGTGCGCACCTTCGCGCCGGTCGTCGCGGGCGCCTCCCGCATGCGGTATCCGGTGTTCCTCACCTACAACATCGTCGGTGGTGTGCTGTGGGGCGCCGGCGTGACGCTGCTGGGCTACCTGCTCGGTCAGATCGCCTTCATCCGCGACAACATCGACATCATCTTCCTGCTCATCGTGTTCGTCTCCGTCGTCCCGATCCTGCTCGAGATCGGCAAGCACCTGATCGCCAAGCGCAGGGCCGCGGCCGTCACGGAGGCCGAGGCCACGGCCGACACGGTGCCGGTGCCGACGACCCGTCGCGACACCACGCCCTGAGCACGCGCGCGAACGCGTCCTCCATGATTCTCGCCGCGGAAACCTTCGGTCCTCTCGAAACCGCCGGGCCCGCCCTGGTGTGGCTCGTCGTCGTGACGTTCGTGTTCGTCGAGTGCGCGATCATCCTCGGACTGTTCCTGCCCGGGGACTCCATGCTGCTGACCGCCGGCGTCGTGCTGGCCGCCCACCATTCCGGTGCGGCGCAGGTGTGGGCCCTGGCGGTCGGCGCGATGGTGGCCGCGATCGCCGGGAACCAGGTGGGGTACGTGATCGGCCACCGTCGCGGCCACCACCTCATCGCCCGCCGCAACGGCCGATACCTCAACGCGGCCAACCTGCGGAAGGTCAATGTTCTGCTCGACCGGTACGGGTTCTGGGCGGTGCTGATCGCCCGCTGGATCCCGTGGGTGCGCACGCTGTCGCCGCTGGTGGCCGGGGCCGCCCGGATGAACCACACCCGGTACACGATCGCGTCCACGATCGGCGCGATCCTGTGGGCGCCCGTCCTGCTGCTCGTCGGGTTCTACTTCGGCGAATACCTCGAGCGGGTCTCGTGGCTGCTGCCGACGGTCCTCGCCGTGATGGCCGCCGTCCTCGTGGTGGGCACCGTGCTCGGCGTCCGGCAGTACCGGATCGAGATGGCGCGGCCCGCGGTGGACGTGGAGATCGCGGACGTCGACCCCGACTAGGAGTGCCCGGCCGCGAGAGCCGGATCCAGGAGGCGGCGCGGGGTGTCCGGGTCCAGGCGCACCCCGATGAAGACGATCTCCTGGCCCGGCGTCTCGCCGGTCAGAGACCACGGCTGCGCCGGTTCGAGCATCAGGTTGGGGCCGGCCTGCGACCAGATCGCCGCGGTGTCCGGGTCGTCGGCGAACCAGCAGAAGCCCTTGCTGCGCAGCACCCCGTGCAGGTTCTCCACCGCCGCCTCGAGCCGGGCCCGGTCGAAGGGGCGGTCGGCGCGGTAGACGACGCTGCGGATGCCGTACTCCTCGGTCTCCGGGGTGTGACCGCCGGCGAGCTCCTCGGCCCAGCCCGGGGCGAGCGCGGCCGCCTCCGGGTCGTAGCGGCCGGTGCCGAGGACCTCGTCGATCGGGACGGCGCCGTGGACGGTGCGCAGCAGCCGCGCCGTCGGGTTGAGCCGGCGCAGCGTGGCCTCGACGGCCCCGGCGACGGCGTCGCTCACCAGATCGGTCTTGTTGACCAGCAGCACGTCGGCGAACTCGACCTGCTCGACGAGCAGGTCGGAGATGCTGCGCTCGTCGCCTGCGCCGGCCTCGAGCGCGCGGTCGTCGAGGCGGTCGCCGCGCGCGAGCTCGGCGAGGAATGTGGCGGCGTCGACGACGGTGACCATCGTGTCGAGGCGCGCGAGCCGGCTGAGGCGGAAGCCGTCGTCGAACTCCCAGTCGAACGTCGCGGCGACGGGCATCGGCTCGGAGATGCCGGTCGACTCGATCACGAGATGGTCGAACCGGTTCTCCCGGGCGAGCCGCGCGACCGTCTCGATCAGGTCCTCGCGCAGCGTGCAGCAGATGCAGCCGTTGGTGAGCTCGACGAGCTTCTCGGTGGTGCGGTCGAGGCTGCCCTGGCCGGCGACGAGCGCGGCGTCGATGTTGATCTCGCTCATGTCGTTGACGACGACCGCGACGCGCGCACCGTCGCGGTTGGCGAGGATGTGGTTGAGCAGTGTGGTCTTGCCCGCGCCGAGGAAGCCGGAGAGCACGGTGACGGGCAGGGGCGTCGCGACGGTCATGCCGTCGACGATAGCCGTTATCGATAACCGTTTTCAAAACGGGTGCGGTCGGGCCGCGCGGCGCTCGGCCCGGGCGCCCGCTCGGCGGCCACGGCGTAGGCCGACTCCATCAGCATCCACCCGCTCAGCTGCACCGACAGATCCCGCTCGGCCACCCCCGAGCTGCGCACCGTGCCGCCGGAGAAGCGCGCGATCCCAGGGGCCGTTCCCGGCAGCCGGGCCTGGACGGACCAGTCCCGCCCGAACAGGGGCAGCCCCTCGATCTGCAGGCGGTTCGCCCACGCGGCCTGCGCGGACGCGAGCACGATCCGCGCCGCGACCCGGCGCGCCCGTTCGTCCTCGGGATCGACCACCGGCAGCGTCGTCGCGACCATCGCCAGGTACCGGACGAGGATGCCGTTGAACAACCCACCGTCCCCACCGCCGCCGCCGGTGATCACCCCCCGTTCGGTCAGCTGGTTGTCGACGGCCTCGACGAGGGCGTGCACCCGCTCCCGGTGCCGCGGATCGCCCATCCGCACCGCCAGCTCCGTTTCCAGTCCGAGCACGACGCCCTGGCAGTACGTGTAGACGGCGCGCTCGACCCGGTCGCGCCGGATCCCGTCGAAGATCAGGCCGGTCTCCGCGTCGTGCAGCGTCTCGTGGATCCAGTCCGCCATCTCCTGGGCCCGCAGCAGCTTTCCGGTGCGGGCGAGCAGCAGGCCCGCCGGGCCGTTGGCCGGGGTGTTGTAGAAGTCGTCGCGGCGCCGCCAGGGGATGCCGCCGCCCCGCTCGGGCGCCCACGCCGCGAACAACTCGTTCTCGAGGACGGCGATGGCGTCGCGGCGGTCGACGTAGAGGTGCCGCTGCGCCCGCTCGAGCGCCAGGCCGAGCCAGGCCATGTCGTCGAAGTAGTTGTTGGTCCAGCCGGCGAGGTTGCGGATCCGGTGCGAGCGCGTCAGCCGCAGCACCCGGCGCCGGCGCCGCGGCGTCGCCTCCCGCTCGGCGGCGTCGACCGCGAGATCGATCAGGTGGGCCTGCCACCAGTAGTGCCAGGTGAGGAAGAGCCGTTCGCGGCGCACCGCCGGCCAGCCGACGACCCCGAGCGCGGTGCCGGGCAGCGCCCACAGCCGCCGCACGTGCCGCGACATGACTGCAGCCTCCGCGAGATCCGCCCGCTCGGCCCACACATCCGACATGTCGTCGCCAACCTCGTCTCACCGTCGCTACCGATACCAGCTTTCCCCTATCGGCCGCTCCCCGTCGAACGTTTCTTCACCAGGCCCGGTCGAGATCGGCGTGCTGCCGGATCCAGGCGTGCATCGCGATCCCGGCGGCGACGCCGGCGTTGATGCTGCGGGTCGAGCCGAACTGGGCGATGGACACGGTCGTCGCCGCGACCTCCCGCGCCCGCGCCGTGACACCGGGCCCTTCCTGGCCGAACAGCAGCATGCACGCGCGGGGCAGCTGCGCGGTCTCGAGCGGCACCGATCCGGGTGTGTTGTCCACCGCGACGATCGTCAGTCCCCGTCCGGCTGCCCAGTCGATCAGGGAGTCGACGTCGGGGTGGTGCACGAGATGCTGGTACCGGTCGGTCACCATGGCCCCGCGACGGTTCCAGCGCCGACGGCCGACGATGTGCACGGCGGCCGCCGCGAACGCGTTGGCGGTGCGCACCACCGTGCCGATGTTCGCGTCGTGCCCGAAGTTCTCGATCGCCACGTGCAGCGGATGACGGCGGTTGTCGATGTCGGCGACGATCGCCTCGCGCGTCCAGTAGCGGTAGGCGTCGACGACGTTGCGGCGGTCGCCGCGGGCGAGCAGCTCCGGATCGTAGCGCGGATCCTGCGGCGGTTCGGTGCCGAACTCCTCGGCCCACGGGCCGCACCCGTGCGGGTGCTCGCCCCACTCGGTGGGGCCGGGAGCGTCGTCGAGTTGCACGGTCAGAAGGTCGTGTTGGAGCCGGCGGCGATCGTGAAGCCGTGACCGGTGGCGTCGTTGGCGCAGGTGACGTCGGCGTCGGTGGTCTCGCACGTGTAGCCGAGCTTGCTCAGCCGCGATCCGCTCGGCAGCACCGGGTCGTCGCCGCCGGAGGTGTAGACCGAGCCGCCCGAGCACATGAACTCCGCCGGGCCCGCGTCCTGTACGCGAATACCGTTGCCCCAGTTGACCATACAATTCTCGGGACGCGGGGGGACCGGATCGGTGGCGCCCTCGCAGCCGGCCTCGGTGCGCGAGGGGAGTTTGACGATGCCGCAGCGGAACCCGCCGTCGGGGCTGGTGAAGTAGTACGACTCGTTGCGCTCGTACTGCACGTCCGCCAGCGTCGTCGGCGCGCTGTCGGGGGCCGGTGCCGGCGGCGTGGTCGTCGTGGTCCCGGTGGTCGTCGTGGTCCCGGGGGCCGTCGGCGCGGGTGCCGCGGTCGTGGTGGTGGTCGTGGCGGCCGCGCTCGCCGACGACGCGGCGGCCGGCTGCTCCCCGCCGTCCGCGGTCCCTCCGCACCCGGCCAGTGCCAGCACCGCCACCGCGGCCGCACCGATCGACGACATCCGACGCACGTTCACCCGACTCCTTCCGTCGCTGATCCGTCCGCCACTCTAGCGAGACCGCCTCAGCTGCCGGTCACCCACCGGTTGACCAGGCGATTGAGCCGGGTGGGCGTAACCTGCGCGAGGGCGGCGAACGCCTTGGCCTGCCAGCCCACCGCGTGGTGCACACCCGACGGCCGCCGCCCGGGGCGGGTCAGGTCGTAGAGATCCCGGGCGACGTCGTCGGCGGTGAGCCGGATCCCGAGCCGCCGCGCGGCGCCGACGTTCAGGTCCCGGGTCATCGCCGTCTCGACGAACAGCGGCCACAACGCGATCACCCGGACGCCGTGCGGGGCCCATTCCAGATCGAGCGCCTCGGTCAGCCCGCGCACGGCGAACTTGGTGGCGCTGTAGGTCGCGAGCTCCGGCTGGCCGTAGAGCGCCGACGCCGAGCAGAGGTTGACCACCTGGGCGCCGGGCGTGCGGCGCAGGTACTCGAACACGCTGTGGCAGCCCGTGATCGTGCCGGTGACGTTGACGTCGACCATCTGCCGGTGCCGTGCGAGCGCGGTCGTCTCGAACGGTCCCGACGCCAGGAGGCCGGCGTTGTTGACGAGCAGGTCGAGGGTGCCGTCGGTGCAGAACCCCTTCAGCGCCCGCTCCCAGCCCGGCGCGTCGGTGACGTCGAGAACGCCGGTGACGATGCCGGGCTGCTCCGCGGCGAGCACCTCGAGGCCCGCCGCGTCGACGTCGACGGCCGCGACCCGGTAACCGCGGCGGGCGAAGAGCAGTGCGGTGGCGCGGCCGATCCCCGAGGCGGCGCCGGTGACGAACACACTGGGTGAATTCATGGATGCAGCGTAGCGACGACGGACGTGGCGCAGGTCACGGACTATCCTGGCATCGGAGGAGCAATGAACCACGTTCGAGTCGTTCGTGCCGTCGCATTCGTCACCGCCGGGTACATCGTCGTCCTGGCGCTGTGGCTGGGCCTGTTCGTCGGCAACTCCCCCGAGGGCACCGTCCCCTACCAGATCATGTTCCTGCTGGCCGCGTACGGCTCGGCGCTGGGCATCGCCATGATCCTCGCCGGGCGGCCGCCGCGCGCCGACCGCCGCCTCGCCCGCCGCGGCCTCGAGGGCTGGGCCACCATCACCTCGGCCCGGCAACTCGGCCACACCGTCGACAACGGCGAGCTGACCGAACTGGACCTCGACCTGACGGTGCCGGGCTCCGAGCCGTACCACGGACGGGTGCTCTACGAGGTCGCCCGCGAGGATCTCGCCCGGTTCGAGCCCGGCCGGGTCGTCGGCATCCGGGTCGACCCCCGCGACCGCGACCGGATCGTCCTCTGCCCGTAGGCGACGCGCGCACGAAAGTGCCTGCCGCGCCCGTCGTTACCCGCGCAGGTAGCCCCGGCGCGCGCGAGTGTCGTCCCGGCCGAGGGCGAGCTTGCCCTCGACGAGGAGCAACTGCGCGAGCGCGTACGTCGCGAGCACGAATCCCTCCGCCGCGGCCCGGGTCCGCTGCGACCGCAGCAGCACCCGCCGCACGACGATGGTGCCGTCGGACAGGGTGAAGACCAGGCCGCCGGCGCCCAGCCAGCTGCGCCGGTCCTCGTTCGGGATCGGCAGTCCGGCCACCCGCCGGGCCCCGGGCGCGAGCGCCGGATCGGCGGCGAGCGTCGCGGTGGTGCCCAGCAGGGCGCCGTACCCGGTCAGCGGCGCCGCCACCTCCGGGGACCGTGCGCCGAGCAGACCGGCGGCCCCGAGCGCCGCGACCGCCCGCGGCACCGCCGCCGACCGCGTCGGACGGGCACCGCGACGCACCAGCAGGGCTGAGTAGCAGGCCTGCATCACGGCGAACGACGACGCACCGCGCAGCAGCCGGGCGTCGTCGTCCGGGTCGATCATGAACACGTCGCCGACGGTCGCGCCGGTCAGCCCGAGCAGCAGCAGGGCGGTGTCGAGCCGGTCGGTGTGCGGGGCGTGCCGCAGCACCCGCACCGCCAGCGACGGGCCGATCAGCGGCTTGGCCACCCGCTGCAACCGCTCGTTGCCGAGCACCCCGCCCACGACCGTCGCCGCCGCGGCCGCGGCGAACACCACATGCTCGGCGTTCCACTTGTCCCGGCTGAACCATCCCATGGCCGGCAGCGTACCGACCCGCACGACGTCACCCGGCCGCCTTTCCCTCAGGAGCAACGCCGGGCGCCCGCCGCCGCCACCGCACGCAGGAACTTCGGCCGCGGCAGGTCCCGCTCGCGGGCGGCCGCCGTCACAGCCTCCGCCACCGCGGCGACGTCCGTCGCCCGGCACAGCGCGATCGCGGATCCGCCGAATCCGCCGCCGACCATCCGGGCCCCGAGCGCCCCGGCGGCGCGGGCGGCGTCGACGGCGCTGTCGAGTTCGACGGAGCTGACCTCGAAGTCGTCGCGCAGCGACCGGTGCGCGGCGTCGAGCAGCGGCCCGAGCCGGTCCGGGGCGTCGTCCCGCAGCGCGGCGACGGCGGCACGCACCCGGGCGATCTCCGTGACGACGTGCCCGGCCCGGCGCCGCAGCACCGGATCGGTCAGCGCGTCGAGCGCAGCCACGGTGTCGACCTCGCGCAGACTCGTCACGCCGAGCCGGCGCGCGGCCTCCTCGACGTCGCGGCGCCGCTGCCCGTACGGCCCGTCGACGAGGCGGTGCGGCGCGTCCGTGTCGACGACGAGCAGCGCCAGGCCGTGCGATTCCAGGTCGATCGGGATGTGCTCGACCGCTCCGGTCGCGCAGTCCAGCAGCAGTGCACGACCGGCCCGGCCGCGCAGCGCGACCTGCTGGTCCATGCCGCCGGTGGGGGCGCCGACACAGTCGTTCTCGGCCCGCGTGCAGGCGGCGGCGAGGGCGGCCCGGCCGGCATCGTCGACCGGCAGCCCGTACAGCTCGGCCAGGGCGAGGGCGACGGCCGCCTCGAGCGCCGCCGAGCTGGACAGGCCCGCCCCCACCGGCACGTCGGAGGCGATCGCGACGTCGACGCCCGCGAACCCGGGCGGGTCGAGCGTATGAATCACCCCGGCGACGTAGGCGGCCCAGCCGCCGGTGCGTCCTTTGGGCGGCTGGAGCAGCCCAAAGGACGCACCGGCGAAGCCCTCGCTGACGAGCCGCACCGTCCCGTCGTCGCGGCGACGCACCGCCGCCGCCGTGACCTGCGGCAGCGCCAGGGGCAGGCACAGCCCGCCGGCGTAGTCGACGTGCTCACCGATCAGGTTGACCCGGCCCGGCGCGCACCACACCCCCTCCGGTATCCCACCGAACTCCCGGGCGAACTCGGCCGCCGCGGCCGCGCACACCTTCATCCGGCGAGCTCCCGAAGTCGCGCCGCGATGCGTTCGGCGGAGGTGTCGCTGATCCATACACCCATCGCGGACTCCGAGCCGGCCAGGTACTTGAGCTTGTCGGCGGCGCGGCGCAGCGAGAAGATCTGGCAGAACAGACGACCGTACGGTCGCTCGTCGCCGACCGGCGCCTGGTGCCAGGCCGCGATGTAGGGGACGCGGTCCACGCCGTCGAAGAACAGGTCCACGCGGCGCAGCAACTCCCGGTAGGCCACCGCCAGCTCGTCGCGCTCGGCGTCGTCGAGGGCGGTGAGGTCCGGCACGTCGCGATGCGGGGCGAGGTGCACCTCGATCGGCCACCGCGCCGCGGCCGGCACGTAGGCGGTCCACCGCCGCCCGGACCACACGATGCGCGTGCCCGCCCGGCGTTCGGCCTCGAGCACGTCGCGTTGCAGCAGCCGGCCCGTCGCGGCGTGGTGCGCGCGGGCGCGCTGCACCAGTACCTGCGAGCGCGCCGGCAGGAACGGGTAGGCATAGATCTGCCCGTGCGGATGTTGAAGCGTCACACCGATTTCCGCACCGCGGTTCTCGAAGCAGAACACCTGCCGCACGTCGGGGGCGGCCGAGAGCTCGGCGGTGCGGTCGGCCAGCGCATCGAACACCGTGCGGGCCCGCGCGACGCTCAGGTCGGCGAACCGGGCGTCGTGGTCGGCGGTGAACGCGACCACCTCGCAGCGGCCCGTCGCGGGTCGTCGCGGCCACAGCGGGTCGCCGTCCACCGGACCGGCGACGGCGCCACCCGGCCCGAGGGCCGGGAAACGGTTCTCGAACACCACCACGTCATAGTCGTCGGCGGGGATCTCGGTGGCGGCCCGGCCCGGACGGGTGGGGCACAGCGGGCAGTCCGCGGGGTCCGGCAGGAAGGTGCGGTCCATGCGGTGCGACGCGGAGACCACCCACTCCCCCGTCAGCGGGTCGAAGCGGAGTTCGGACGCGGCCCCGGCCGACGGTAGCCGCCGCGTGTCGTGCCGCTCCCGCACCGCGCCACCACCGACGTACGGCTCGGTGTCGTCGAAATAGAACAGTTCCCGGCCGTCCGCGAGGCGCGTCGCGGTCCGTCGCACCCGCCCGGCCACGGAGAACCTAGGCGTCCTGCAGTCCCAGGTCCTGCAGACCCAGCAGGTAGCGGTACTCGACGCCCTCCGCGGCGATCACCTCGCCGGCACCGGTGGCCCGGTCGACGACGGTGGCGACACCCACGACCGTCGCGCCGGCGTCGCGCAGGGCCTTGACCGCGGTGAGCGGAGAGTTGCCCGTGGTGGTCGTGTCCTCGACCACCAGGACGCGCTTGCCGAGCACGTCGGGACCCTCGATCTGCCGCTGCATGCCGTGCGCCTTGGCGGCCTTGCGGACGACGAACGCGTCGATCGGGCGGCCGGCGGCGTGCATGACCGCGAGCGCCACCGGATCGGCACCCATGGTGAGGCCGCCCACGGCGTCGAAGTCCCAGTCGGCGACCAGTTCCCGGATGAGCTTGCCGATCAGCGGGCCGGCCCGGTGGTGCAGGGTGGCGCGGCGGAGATCCACGTAGTAGTCGGCCTCTTTGCCGGACGACAAGGTCACCTTGCCGTGCACCACCGCCAGTTCGCGAACCAGCGCAGCCAACTCCTCGCGATCACTCATCGCAACCCCTCACCGTCTCTCGTTCCACGCCGCGCCCCGAGGGCGCCGGCGACGACGAGCCTAGTCGGGGTCCGACGGTCAGGCCGCGACGGTGTCCGATCCGCCGGTCGGCGCGTCCGATCCGCCGGTCGGCGCGTCGCCTCCGGGGGCGGAGGCGGGAGCCGTCGCGACGGGCTCCGGCGGGGCCACGGCGGTGGGGGCGGGCGGGGCGGCGACCTCGAACAGCGGGACGGGTCCGACCGCGGCGAGGCGCGCGAACACCGAGGCCGGGAAGGTGATGGTCGCGGTGTTGATGGCGCGGCCGAGGTCGTTGTGGACGCGGGCGGCCCCGGCGATGCGCTGCTCGCGGGTCTGCAACTCGCGGGCGACGCGGATGAACGGCCAGTGGTTGACGCCGTCGAGGACGCCGATCAGGTCGTGCAGGGCCGCCGACAGGGTGTTCTCGGCCGCGGCCCGCTCGCCCAGGGGCAGCCGCTGGTCGCGCATGGCGATTGCCAGGGAGCGGGCTCCGACGACGGGGCTGAGCCGGCTGCGGTCCATGCCGGCGCCGGCGGAGGCCGCGACGAGGGCGGGCACCTGGTCGTAGCGGTCGTCGAGTTCGTTGGTCAGCAGGCGCAGGCTGTCACGGTGGCGCGACTTCAGCACCCGGAGGCGGCGGACGGCGACGCGCGTCCACAGCAGCAGTACCACCACGACCGCAACGACAATCACAAGAGCCACAGACGTCACAGGGCGGAATCTACCGCGGGGCCGAGGGGACGCCCGAGTCGCGACGCGCCGTGTCGGCGCGCCGTGTCCGGACCGTTACCTGCGCTGGGCCTACGTCCGTCCCCGGCCGCGGCCGACCAGGTTGGTCGCCCTGCGCACCAGGTTCTTCGGGACGAGCCGGCCCACCGTCGTGAGCACCTTGTACTGCAGGCCCGGAATGCTGATCACCTTGCCGGCCTCGAGGTCGGCGAGGGACGTGCGCACCACCGTGTCCACGTCGAGCCACATCAGTTCCGGGATCGAGCTCATCTCGATCCCGGCCCGCTCGTGGAACTCGGTGTGCACGAAGCCGGGGCACAGCGCCTGCACCCGCACCCCGGTGCCGGCAAGGCCGCCGGCCAGTCCCTCGGTGAACGAGACGACGTAGGCCTTGCTCGCCGAGTACGTCGAACCACGCCCGGAGAGCAATCCGGCGACGCTGGCGACGTTGACGATGCTGCCCCTGCCTGCCGCGATCATCGGCGGCAGCGCGGCCCGGGTCAGCTGCATCACGGCGGTGACGTTGACGTCGAGCTGCGACTGCAGCAGAGCGGGGTCGGCGGTCCAGAATTCGCCGGACGTACCGAACCCGGCGTTGTTGACGAGCATCTCCACGCCCTCGGCGAGGCGCCGCGCGACGGAGACGCGGCCGTCCTCGGTGGCCAGGTCTGCGGCGAGGATCTCCGAGGTGGTGCCGAAACGCGACGTCAGTTCGTCGGCGAGGGACCGCAGGCTCTCCTCGCGACGGGCGACGAGCACGAGGTCGTACCCCTTGCCGGCGAGCGCGCGCGCGAAGCCTGCGCCGATGCCGGACGTGGGGCCGGTGATCAGGGCGACGGGCCGGGTGGCAGCGGAAGTCATGGGCTAAAGCTAGCGCAGCGCGCCGGCCGCTTCCGGTGACGCGGTGGGCTCAGTGCCGCGCGGAGGGGCGGCCGGGGTCGTGCGCGACCCGGTCGAGTTCCTGCGGCTCCACGATCGGGGGCAGCACGTGCAGGATCCCGGAGAGCCGGGCGACGGTCTCGATGGCCGAGTCCCATTCCCGGCCGGTGCTGCCCACGGGGATCGAGCCGAGGGTCCATTCGCCCTCGCTCCACAGCATCTGCACGTGCGGCGGGATCGACTCGGTGTAGGCGACCATGCGCTGGTCACAGATGCGGCGGGCGATCTCGAGGTCGGTGGCGAACACGATGCGCGGACCGATGGCGCCGAGCAGGTTCATGTCCGAGTCCTTCGGCGGCGGCGTCGACTTCAGGCGCAGGTCGATGTCGACGTCGGAGCCGACCTTGCGGCGCACCGCGACGATCGTCGCGGTCTCCTCGATGTCGAAGAGGATGAACTCCTCGCCGCGGCGGATGCCGTGGACCACGTCCACCGCGCCGAGATACTCCTGCTTGGCCAGGGCCGCCCGGTGCCAGTGCCCGGGCAGGGTGTCGTCGGCGGCGCTGTACTTGTAGCCCTGGGCGCGCGCCCAGATCTCGCGCACGCGGCCGGACTGTTCGCGGCGCGTGCGGTCGATGTAGAGCAGCACCAGCGCACCCGCGAGTGCGATCGCCGCCAGTCCGAACCACATAACCGTCATCGAGGGTCAGCCTATCGCGTTCTAGTTGCCCGGACCGCCGAAGGACGGCAGGGACGCGCTGACCACAGTGTCGGCGATCATCTCCCCGTCCCGCAACGGCGAGCCCTGCGCGACGACCGAGTCGCCGACCCGCAGCGCCGACGGATCGGAGCCCGCGAGCGACATGATCTGCGTCTCGGGCGTGAGCCGCACGGTGACGCTCGAGCCGCCCATGCCGCTGAGCGTGAGGGAGGTGCCGTCGTTGGCGGTGATCGTGCCGACGACGGTGCCGGCCGCGCCGATGACGTCGCCGAGCCCGCCGGGCAGCTGCTCGAACGGCAGGCCGGGCACGGCCGGGTCGGTGGTGGGCGCGGGCGTCGTGGGCGCGGGCCGGGGCACCGTGGTCGTGGTGGTCGGGGCCGCCGCGCTGCGCTGCTGCGGGTCGTCGCCGCTGCCGCCGCTGAGCAGATAGCCGCCGAAGCCGGCCAGCACGATCAGCGCCACCGCGGCGAGCAGGATCAGGCCCCAACGGCGCCGCCGGGGCGGCTTCGCGTCGAGAGCCGGGTACTCGCCGGTGTGCGGCGGGGTGGGTGGCGCCGCCCCGTACTGCTGGGTGTGCGGGTACTGCTGCGCCGACGTGTACTGCTGGGTCGGCGCGTACTGCTGGGTCGGCGCGTACTGCGGCTGGGGCCCGTAGGAGCCGGGCTGCTCGAACGCCTGCGTCGGGTTGGGCGGCGCCGCCGTCGGATCGAACCGGGGGTCGTACGCCGGGTAGACCAGGGTGGGGTTGGCGGGCGGACGGCCGTACGCCTCGGTCGGGTCGGCGGTGTGCAGGACCCGGGTGTCGTCGGCGTCCGGGTCGGTGCGGCCGGTGCCCGTCGCGCGCGCGTCGTCCGCACGCCCCTCGTCGAGCGAGTAGGCGCGCTCCTGGGGGGTGCGCGGATCGTGCGGGTTCGTCATGGTCCCTCCAGGTTAGGCGCTGCGCGCCGGTGCGTCCTTCGGGCTGGCACAGCAGCCCAAAGGACGCACCGGCGCCGTCAGGCGCCTATCACGAGGTGGTCGCCGTCGTCGCTGACGCCCACCGAGACGGTGTCGCCGTCCTTGATGTCCCCGGCCAGCAGCTTCTTGGCGAGCTGATCGCCGATCGACTGCTGGATGAGCCGGCGCAGCGGACGCGCACCGTACTGCGGGTCGTAGCCCCGCACGGCGAGCCAGAACCGGGCCGAGGTCGACACGTCGAGCGCGAGCCGCCGGGCCGCTAGACGCCCGGCCAGCTGCTCGAGCTGGATGTCGACGATCTGCTCGAGCTGCTCCTCGGTCAGCGAGTGGAAGATCACCACGTCGTCGAGCCGGTTGATGAACTCCGGCTTGAACGCCGCCCGCACCGCCGCCATGATGTGCTCCCGGTCGCCACCCGCACCGAGGTTCGAGGTGAGGATCAGGATCGTGTTGCGGAAGTCGACGGTGCGGCCCTGCCCGTCGGTGAGCCGACCGTCGTCGAGCACCTGCAGCAGCGTGTCGAACACGTCCGGGTGGGCCTTTTCGACCTCGTCGAACAGCACCACCGAGTAGGGGCGGCGACGCACCGCCTCGGTGAGCTGGCCACCCGACTCGTAACCGACGTAGCCCGGAGGGGCGCCGACGAGCCGCGCGACGGAGTGCTTCTCGCTGTACTCGGACATGTCGATCCGCACCATGGCGCGTTCGTCGTCGAACAGGAAGTCCGCCAGCGCCTTCGCCAGCTCGGTCTTGCCGACGCCGGTAGGGCCGAGGAACAGGAACGAGCCGGTGGGCCGGTTCGGGTCGGCGACGCCCGCCCGCGAGCGGCGCACCGCGTCCGACACGGCCTGTACGGCCTCGTCCTGGCCGACGACCCGCTTGCCGAGCTCGGACTCCATGCGCAGCAGCTTGGCGGTCTCGCCCTCCATCATGCGGCCGGCGGGGATGCCGGTCCAGGCGGCGACGACGTCGGCGACGTCGTCCGGGCCGACCTCCTCCTTGAGCATGACGTCGCCGTCGGAGGCGGCTCCGGACGCGGCGGCGGCCTTCTCCAGTTCCTTCTCCAGCTGCGGGATGCGGCCGTAGCGCAGCTCCGCGGCCTTGCCGAGGTCACCGTCGCGTTCGGCGCGTTCCTCCTCGCCGCGCAGCGCCTCGAGTTGTTCCTTGATTCCCCGCACCGAATCGATGGCGGTCTTTTCGTTCTGCCAGCGGGTGGTGAGCTGGTTCAGCTTCTCGCGTTCGTCGGCGAGTTCGGCGCGCAGCTTCTCGAGCCGGTCCTTGGAGGCCTCGTCGGTCTCCTTCTGCAGCGCCATCTCCTCGATCTCGAGGCGACGGACGATGCGCTCGACCGAGTCGATCTCCTCGGGGCGCGAGTCGATCTCCATGCGCAGCCGGGACGCGGCCTCGTCGACGAGGTCGATGGCCTTGTCCGGCAGGAACCGGGAGGTGATGTACCGGTCGGAGAGGGTGGCGGCGGCGACGAGCGCGGAGTCGGTGATGCGCACGCCGTGGTGCACCTCGTACCGCTCCTTGAGCCCGCGCAGGATGCCGACGGTGTCCTCCACGCTCGGCTCGCCGACGAGCACCTGCTGGAAGCGGCGTTCGAGGGCGGCGTCCTTCTCGATGTACTTGCGGTACTCGTCGAGGGTGGTGGCGCCGACGAGGCGCAGCTCGCCGCGGGCGAGCATGGGCTTGATCATGTTGCCGGCGTCCATCGCCGATTCGCCGGTCGCGCCGGCGCCGACGATGGTGTGCAGCTCGTCGATGAAGGTGATGATCTGCCCGGCCGATTCCTTGATCTCGTCGAGCACGGCCTTGAGGCGTTCCTCGAACTCGCCGCGGTACTTGGCGCCGGCGACCATCGACCCGAGGTCGAGCGCGATGACGGTCTTGCCGCGCAGGGACTCGGGGACGTCGCCGGCGACGATGCGCTGGGCGAGGCCCTCGACGATGGCGGTCTTGCCGACGCCGGGCTCGCCGATGAGCACGGGGTTGTTCTTGGTACGCCGGCTCAGCACCTGGACGACGCGACGGATCTCGTTGTCGCGGCCGATGACCGGGTCGAGCTTGCCCTCCCGGGCGCGGGCGGTGAGGTCGGTCGAGTACTTCTCGAGCGCCTGGTAGGTGCCCTCGGGGTCCGGGCTGGTCACGCGGGCGCTGCCGCGGACGGTGGTGAACGCGTCGCGCAGCGCGGCGGGGGTGGCGCCGTGCCCGACGAGGAGCTTGGCGACGTCGGAATCGCCGCCGGCCAGGCCGACGAGCACGTGCTCGGTCGAGACGTACTCGTCGTCGAGTTCGGTGGCGAGGTGCTGCGCGGCGGTCAGGGCGGCGACGGCCTCCCGGCCGAGCTGCGGCGTGGTGGTGGCGCCGGTGGCGCTGGGCAGCCGGTCGACGAGTGTCTGCGCCTCCCGGTGCACGACGGTCGGGTCCACGCCGATGGCCTTGAGCAGCGGCGCGGCGATGCCGTCGGTCTGGTCGAGCAGCGCGACGAGCAGGTGGGCCGGACGGATCTCCGGATTGCCCGCAGCGGACGCGGACTGCATGGCAGCCGTCATCGCCGCCTGGGTCTTGGTGGTGGGATTGAACGAGTCCACTGCGAACCCCTTCCCTTCATTGAGCGAGCCGGTATCAATTCTGCACCCGCCAGCCTCCCGCCGCGGGCGTTCGCATGCTTCAACGGCCCCAAAGTTGAGTTTGTTCCGCTCAACTTTATCGAGTCGTGTGACCTGCGGCACATCGCGGGGGTCATCGAGCCGCTCGACGTCGATTGTGGCCGAAACACCGCCGCGGGACTACAGTGGCGGCCGACCAGCAGAGACGGCGAGCAGGAGGGTGCGTGGAGGCCTTCGCCGTCGCCCGTGTCCAGCTCAGCTTCGCGTCGATCGTCGCGACCCCCGGCGGCGCCGAGCGCTTCGCCACGGCCTTCTACACCGCCCTGTGGAGCGACACCGTCGGCATCCGCGAGCTGTTCCCCGCGGGAATGGAGACGATGCGGCAGCGGTTCGCGACCGCCGTCGGCTGGGCGATCAACCGGCTCGGCGACCCCGACACCGTCACCGCCTTCCTCACCCAGCTCGGCCGCGACCACCGCAAGTACGGCGTCCGGCCCGACCACTTCCATGCCGCCGGCCGGGCCCTGCACACCGCCGTGCGCGAGTGCACCCCGCCCATCCTGTGGACCGACGCCCTCGACCGCACGTGGTCCGGGGTCATCACCCACGTCGTCGACACCATGGCCGCCGCCGCCGCCGAGGACGACCTGCCCGCCGCGTGGGGCGCCACCGTCGTCGGCCACGAACGGGTGCTGCCCGACCTGGCGATCATCCGGCTCGAGACGGACTCGCCCATCCCGTACCACGCCGGGCAGTACATGAGCGTGCAGATCCCGCAGCGGCCGCACATGTGGCGGTACCTGTCGGCGGCAATCCCCCCGAACCCGTACGGCCAGATCGAGTTCCACGTCCGTCGCGTGTCCGGCGGCTGGGTCAGCCCGGCACTGGTCGGCGACACCTCCGTCGGGGACCGCTGGGTGATCGGGCCGCCGCTCGGCGGCCTGCACGTCGACCGCGACAGCGGTGAGGACGTGCTGATGATCGCCTCCGGCACAGGCCTCGCGCCGCTGCGGGCGCAACTGATGGAGATGGGCATGCGGGGCGACAACCCGCGCGTGCACCTGTTCTTCGGCGGCAAGTACCCCTGCGACCTCTACGACCTGCAGACGCTGTGGCAGCTGGCCACCACCAATCCGTGGCTCACGGTCGTGCCCGTCGTGGAGGAGACCGAGAACCCGTGGTGGCACCCGGTTCCCGTGGAAGATCCGCCGCCGGGCCTGCACCGGACCCTGCACGGCAAGCTGGGAAAGGTGGTCTCACAGTTCGGCTCCTGGGCCGATCGGCAGATCCAGATCGCCGGGTCCCCGTCGATGATCAAGACCACCCTCTACGCACTGTCCGCCGGCGGCACGCCGCGGCAGAACATCAGCTTCGACCCCCTGTAGATCCGCATCTGCCGCACATTGTGTGCCGGTGAGCCTACGCACCGCACCGGCGGTGACCGCAATTCGTTCCCCTTCGAGCCGCCTCACGGGTAATTCGACCTCCGAAGCGATTCCTGGGGATCTCGTTCGGTCCGGGCAATGGACGTCCACCGTGTTGAGCGTTCCGATTCGCCCGTTGAGCCGATGTTGAGCGCCGTCCGGACACTTGTTGTTGCCCATTCACACCTCCCCCGGGAGCAAGAGATGCAACCCCGAGTGCCTGTTTACGTATACGCCGACGACTCGATACTCCGGGCCGGAGTAGTCAGTCAGCTGCGCATGCGGAGCGAGGTGGCCGTCGTCGACACCGATCCGGAATCCGCGGAGGTCGCCATCCTCGCCGCTGACGTTCTCGACGACGCCGCCATGCGGACCCTCCACGCCCTCCAGCGCGGCTTCTCGCCGCGAGTGATCCTCGTCCTGCGTGTCATCGACGACTCCACGCTCGTCGCCGCGGCAGAGGGCGGTATCAGCGGCCTGCTCCGCCGTAGTGACGCGACACCCGACCTGCTGGTCCGCACCGTCCAGCGCGTCATCGCCGGGGACGGGGTCGTTCCTCCTGACCTTCTCGGCCGCCTGCTCGGCCAGGTCGGTGCCCTGCAGCGACAGGTACTGACGCCGCGCGGATTGCGATTCTCGGGACTCTCCGAACGCGAGGTCCAGGTTCTGCGTCTGGTGGCCGACGGACACGACACCTCTGAGATCGCGCAGAAGCTCTGCTACAGCCAGCGCACGGTCAAGAACGTCCTGCACGACATCACCACCCGGCTGCAGCTCCGCAACAGATCGCACGCCGTGGCATATGCCGTCCGCGAGGGACTGATCTGAGGCCGGTGGTCGCCGTGATATCCGATGTCGATGCAGCTCTCCGCCAGCTGATCGAGCACGAGGCGATCGATGACGCGGAGGTTGATGTCGTCTTCGACGCACCGACCAAGGACTGGGCGGCCCGCCGCACCGGTCCGACGGTCGACGTCTACCTGTACGACATCAGGGAAGACCTGCGCCGACGCCAGCGTGGCCTCGTGAACGAATACGACAACGGGCTCGTGCGCGCCCGGCATCTACCTCCCCGCTACTTCAAGCTCTCCTATCTCGTGGCCGCCTGGACCCAACGTCCCGAGGACGAACATCACCTGTTGGGTCGGTTGCTGACCTGCTTCCTGCGGCACGATGCACTGCCGGGGAGCCTGTTGTCCGGTTCGCTGGCCGACCTCGGGATGCCTGTTCCGGTCGCCGTCGCGCTGCCACCGCCCGAAGACCGATCGTTCGCGGACGTCTGGACAGCGCTCGGCGGTGAACTCAAACCGTCCCTCGACCTCGTCGTCAGCATGCCCACACCTACCGGTCGTGTGCACCCGGCCGCTTCACCTGCCCTTCGCACTCCGCGCCTGTCCGCTGAAGGGAAACACGGCTCGGTTCCTGGTGAGCAGAAGCGCAGACGCACGCCGGCGCCGGACGGCTCCAATCCCGTCCCGTCCGGCCTCGAGACCTTGCCGGAGGACGCACCTCCGGCGGACGGCGAGAGTCCGTCGATCACCATGCGCAAGGCTCGCCGCAAGCAGGGACGCAACGAATGAACTCGGACGCCAACCTGCGGGATCTGCTCGACCGGTGCGCCCTGATCGAGGCACGCGTCCGCATGGTCGTGACCCATCGGCGCAGTTACGATCCAACCCCCGACGACCCCTTCCGAGGCCTGTATCTGAGCGACGAATCCGCAGTGGCGTTGCTCGACGTGGTTCCACCCCCGCCGGAGTCCGACCGCGTGGCTCGCATCGCACTGGATCGCCGGGCCGACGCGGCAGAAGCGGCGGGCGGCGACCTGCGGCTGCGTCGGCTTGCCCGGTCCGCCGGGCTGTCCGACATCGATGTCGACGCGTTGCTGATGTGCATGCTGCCGGACTTGAATTCGCGGTTCGAACGTCTCTACGGCTACCTCAACGACGACGTCACGCGGCGGAGGGCGACGATCGGCCTGGTCCTCGAACTACTCGAGCTGTCCCCCATGACAGCCGAGCACCGCGCACGATTGGCGGCAGGGGCGCCGCTGATCGAAACCGGCCTCGTACTGGTGGAGGACGAGGAGCGCCCGTTTCTCACCCGGGGCCTGCGAGTTCCGGATCGTGTGACCCAGCATCTGCTCGGCGACGATCGCTGCGACCCGGAGATCGCCGATCTGCCTTTCGATGCAGGGCATTTCGAGTCTCCCGTGTCCGGCCGGATCGCGCGGACGATACGAACAGGCCAGCACTGCACCTACATCCGGGAGTCCATCGGGTCCGGCGCTCCTGCTGTTGCCGTTGCAGCCCTGGAGGCAGCAGGTCGCTCCGCCCTGTGTGTGGACGCCAGCCGGCTGCTCGAGCACCCCGACCCGGCCCGCGCGGTGGTTGGGCTGGGCCGAGAAGCGATGCTACGCGGAGCCGGGATAGTCGTGACACCCATGGACGCGCTGGCCACACACACGGCGATCATCCGGGCGTTGTGCGAACTGACAGCACCCGTCGTTGCGATCGGAACCGTCACCTGGGATCCGCGCTGGTCGGACAGCGTGCCGCTCCAGGTCGATGCGGAGCGCCTGTCGACCGAGGACCGAGCACACCTCTGGGCCGTCGCAGCCGGGGACAGCGTCGTCGACGGCTCCCTCACCGAGGTCGCGAACCAGTTCGTGCTGGGTCCGGCACAGATCGAACGTGCGGTTCGTTCGGCGCGTATATCGGCGAGCCTGACCGGCAGCACCCTCACCGGACGAGACCTGTGCCAGGGAGCGCGGGCGCAGAACGCGGCTGGGCTGGAGCGACTCGCCCGGCGCATCGAACCCTCGGTCGGCTGGGATGATCTCGTACTCCCCCACCGCGTCGTCGACCAGTTGCACGAGCTCACCGCTCGTGCTCGCTATCGGGAACGAGTCCTCACCGACTGGCGGATGCGGCCCGGTGGCGGACGAGGGCGTGGAGTCACCGCCCTCCTCGCAGGTGAATCGGGCACCGGCAAGACCATGGCCGCCGAGGTCATAGCCGGGGATCTCGGTCTCGACCTGTACTCGGTGGACCTGGCCGCGGTGGTGGACAAGTATGTGGGCGAAACGGAGAAGAACCTCGAACGCATCTTCGCGGAAGCGAGTGGCGTCAATGCCGTGCTGCTGTTCGACGAGGCCGATGCCGTCTTCGGCAAGAGGAGCGAAGTACGCGACGCGCACGATCGCTACGCGAACATCGAGAGTGCTTATCTGCTGCAACGCATGGAGAACTTCGACGGACTCGCCGTTCTCGCAACCAATCTGCGCGCCAACCTCGACGAGGCATTCGTCCGCCGGCTCGACGCCATCGTGGACTTTCCGACGCCCGACGAGGACGCACGGCGGGCGTTGTGGCGGCATTGTTTCGACTCACCGGTACCGTGCAGCGACGATCTCGATATGGACTACTTGGCCCGATCGTTCACGTTGTCGGGCGGCAACATTCGTTCCGCAGCCATCACCGCCGCCTACCTGGCGGCGGCGAGCAACAGCGCGATCGGCATGGAACATGTCATACCCGCGGTGCGTCAGGAATACCGCAAGCTCGGCCGACTCGTGCCGGAATCCGTCGCCGCCGGGTGATCCGATCGTCACGATTCGCTACTTCGGATGCACAATCCGCCGACGCATCCGAGGAGGCACCCCACCACCACGAGCGGCAAACCGGTTCCTCCGGGCGCCGCAGAGAACTGCGCATCCGCGTAGACCGCGAATCCGATCGTGACAGCGATGGCAGCGAGGCCGGCAATGATGGTCATGCCACCCTTCGGACGCAGGATGCCGATCAGCATGAGCGCGATGAGCACGATCACGACCGCCCGAGCGATGGGTTGAGTCACGTAGGTGTAGTCGTCTCCGGTAGCGACGCTCATGATGTCGCCGATACCGGGGAACCGCCGCACGGTCAGCAGCGGAACCTGCTGTGCATCACCCGTCCACGGGAGAAACGCGCCGATCAGCGCGATCAGGCCTCCGAGGAGGGTCGCGGCGATCCGGATCAGCGGAAGCAGGTCGTCCGAGGTCTGGGTGAGCACGGCGCCGGCATCCACGACGATTCCGCCGTCCTCGGCACCCACCTCGAGGTTTCGGACCTTGGCGTGCCCCATTCGCGGACGCGGCGCCCGGACGGTGACCTTCGCCCAACCGGCTTGCCCCGGGGGAATGTTCAACGTCGGCGGGTCGAAGGAGAACTGGACGGCGTTTTCGGGGTCGCGGCCCACCAGTCGCGCCCGGAGAGGCAAGGCCCTGCTCCTGTTGTCGACCACGACACGCAGCTGTCCACGCGAACTGTTGTGCACGGTGAACTGTTCCGGCTCGAGCCGTATCCGAGCGAGGGTGATCGGCGCCGGGGACGCTGTCTGCACGAAGGCGCCCTGGGTCTTGACGGAACCGTCCTCGTTGCTTGCCACGACCCGGATCTCCCGGGAGACCGTCTCTCCGCCCGGCGGTGGTGGAGCGGAGACCGTCATCGCGACCCGCGACACCCCGCCCGGCGGCACTTCGAGTGCCCACGCCTCGAATTCGAATCCGACGGCGCGTTCCGGATCGGAACCGTTCAGCCGCACTTTCAGTGGTTGCGATCCACGGGTGTTGTCCACCGCTACACGGCAGCGACCGTGTGTGCGGTCCTTGACCGTGATCTGCTCGGGTTCGAGTCGGATTTCGGCTGTGGCGATCGGATTCGGCGAGGTCGTGTGTATCAGGGTTCCGTCTACGGTTGCCTCACTGGTGCCGTCGGTCGCGACGACCGTGAAGGGTTTGCTGGTTTCGGCTTCCTTCCGGGGAGCAACGAGTTGGGCGCGGATGCCGACCCGGCTCTCGGATCCGGCGCGGACATCGATCTTTGCTACATAGAACAAAACCCGGACCGATCCTTCCGGGTCTCGACCGGAGAGCCGGACATGTCGGTCGACGCCACCTTTGCGGTTGTCGATGATCAGCCATCCCTGCCCGTAGGGCGCGTCGGCGGCCTTGAGGGTGCTCGGTTCGAGCCGCAGCTGCAGTGCCGACACCTCTTGTTCGATCGTCAGATGCGTCTCGATCTCGGCCTGATCGTTCGCACCGCGGATCGTGGCGCGATACGACCGTGCCGAACCGGCCTCCGGTGGTGGCACGAGGACGGCGAGTCCGATCGGAACCGTCTCCCCCGGAGGAACTTCGATGACGTCGGCGGAGAACTCGAATTCGAGGAGATCCTCGGCGTCCGAACCGCTCAACTCGAAACGTTGAGGATAGTTGCTGCTTCGATTGTCGACCTTCAGCTCGACCTTCGCCGATGTCCCGTCCCGGAGCCTGACCCGCTCCGGTTCGACGTGGAGCTGAGCGGGGTCGCCGATCGGTGGCACCGTCAACGCCAGAGCGACGTCGATGGCGGCGTCAGGATCCTCGTCCGAACGTACTCGGATCGGCAGCGTGAACCTCTGAGCGGCAGGCCATCTGGGTGCATCGATCACGACGCTGATCGTGGCCGGCTTCTCCTCGTCGGGATAGAGGGCGATCGCGGGATGCGTCAGCTTCAACCAGCCCGGAGCATCGAGCGGCACCGCCCGGAAGCGATCGACGATCGTGGAGGTATTGTGCACCCGCAGATCGAACGTGCCACCCCCTTCCGGATCGATCGTCAGCTCCGGAGTGACGATCTCGACGCGGGGAGGACGCGCCTCACCGTGACCGCCGGCGGAGCTCCGGCTCGGGGCGGAGGGGGCAGCACTTCGAACGTCCGAACCGGTAGCCCGATCCGGTGGACTCCAGGACGTCACCACCGGGATCTGGGACGTAAGTGTGCGCCCCTCATGGGTGCCCGATCCCGACTCGAACCCGACGAACCGTCCGCAGCGAACACAGAATTCGGCATTCGCCGCGTTGACGGTGCCGCAGTTGCCGCAGATGGGTGCGACATCCGCGTTCGAGATCCGTCCTGAATCGTCCATGTCAGCCGGCTTCTTACTCGACCTACCCGTCCCCCTACACACATCGATCTGCGGCGATCATCTTCGACCTGGTCCGCCTTCGGTCTGGCTTAGGCCGTCTACAGCGTTCCCGATCAATCGTTCCAGGGGGACAAATATAGGAGGAATCATCGTCCTCGGGCGTATAGCAGGTCCCATCAGGCAAGGGAATGCTTCCCAGCGGGCAGTCGGGAGGCTCGTAACATGTTCCGTCCGCTAGGGGATAGCTTCCCGGAGGGCAGTCAGGAGGCTCGTAACACGTCCCATCCGGCAACCGAGGACTACCATCCGGACACGGCTCCGGAGGCTCGTAACACGTCCCATCCGGCAACCGAGGACTACCATCCGGACACGGCTCCGGAGGCTCGTAACACGTCCCATCCGGCAACCGAGGACTACCATCCGGACACGGCTCCGGAGGATCCACAATCGGCGGACAGGTCTGCCCCGCCTGCACCGTAGTTCCATCCGGGCACGTGGTTCCTGTAGTTCCGGGATTCGGTGTTCCCGGTCCGGGGCTTGGTCCGGGGCTTCCCGGCTTGTGAGGCTGAGTCCCCGACCCCGGCGGTACCTGCGGAATCGGGACGCATGGGCCGGTCGGGTGCTGCAGACGCTGCTCTCCCTCAGCGCATTCCGGCGGTGGTGGCGCCTGGGTCGGAATTCCTGGGAAGAAGGAGATGAGGCTGACGCGCCAGTCGTTCCCTTGTTTGACAGCAGCGACACGGTCCACGCGCATGTCGCTCTCCTCGAGAACCGCCCCGTCCGACGCCGTCACCTTCTGGTTCAGCATCACCGCACGCTCGACGGCGTTTTCGGAGTCCTTCGGGTGCTCTCCGAAGATCACCAGGGCATCGGCGATCACCGAAGCATCCGCGGCTTTCCATTCGTCCCACCACACGCTGGTTCCGCGTTCACTGGAGTGATTCGCTGCCGCGAGCTCGGGAGTCAGATACTTCGATGCCCGCTCGTAGGCGTCGCGTGTCGAGGCGTCCGTCGTCGGATACCACGTGAACATGGTTTCGAGGGCACCTTCGATGGCGTCTCGGGCTCCGTCCGGAAGTGAGTCTTCGTCGGTCCCCGTCCATGCCGACTGCGGATCCGGTTCTCCGCCTCCGCACGCCACGACGAACCCCAGCGCTGCGATCAGCGCTACGAATGCCGAGAGGAAGCGCAGCGATCTCATCAACCCTCCTGGGAGTCGATCGTCGCACGCTCCATGGTCGAAGAGCGCTGGCAAGCAACAGAATGCCCGATCGGGAACGGCAGTCGGAACGTTCGAGCAGGCATACCGGACAGCGGGGGCACGGATCCTCGACGAAAGGGCCGAACCGGCCGGCAACCCTGCCGTTGTAGAACAGGTCTGGTGATAGTTGAAGCCGTACAACGGATGCGATCGAGTCCACGAAATGCCGGCGGGATCCATGCCATGAGAATGCGTCGTGCACTCGGACGGCTCGCGGGCCTGCTCGTGGTCGTCCTGACAGTTGCATTGGGTCAACCGGGACCGGCGTTCGCCGACACCGGGGCGGGTGTCCCGTGCCCCATGAACCGGAAACCGGTCGCGGACGGCACGTTCGTCGTCTCGTCCCCGTTTGGTGCCCGAAGTGGGGGTTTCCACCAGGGCGTCGACATGGCCGGGGATGCCGGAACCGACATCTACGCAGCTCTCGACGGCACCGTCTCGGCGGCCGGGCCTGCCAGTGGCTTCGGGCAATGGATCGTGATCGACACACCGACACGTACCGGGGTCGTCTCCACCGTCTACGGGCACATGTACCCCGACGGCGTGCTGGTGCGCACCGGTGATCCGGTGAGGACCGGGCAGCACATCGCCGACATCGGATCCAACGGCCAATCCAGCGGACCGCACCTGCACTTCGAACTGTGGGAGGGCGGGCGCTTCAACGGTCGAGCCGTCGACCCCGCTCCCCTGCTCGACGAGGGCGCATCGTCGGGTTCCTCCGTGGTGGAACTGGTGGCCGCCACCACCGACTGCTCCGTCGGTGTTCTCACCCCCGGACTCGTCCCGCCCGAGTTCGTACCGTGGCTGCTGAAGGCCGGCGTGATGTGTTCGGGTATTACCGCACCGCTCCTGGCGGCGCAACTGGAGGCGGAGAACGGATTCCGGCACGGCCCTTCGGCCCCCGTCTCGTCGACGGGAGCCCGCGGCCCGGCACAGTTCATGCCTGCCACGTGGACGACCTGGGGCAAGGACTACGACGGCAGCGGACCTCCCCCGGACGTCAACAGCATCGCTGACGCTGTGATGGCCCAGGGCGCGCTGATGTGCGAGAACCACCGATCAAGCGCCGACGCCATCTCCACGGGCCGTGTGGTCGGCGATCCGGTGGCCCTGGCGCTCGCCGCCTACAACGCCGGATTCGGTGCGGTGCTGGAGGCGGGAGGCATGCCCTTCGGTGGGGAGTACACCACCCAGACACAGCCCTACGTGAAGAAGATCCTCGAGCGCGCCATGGCGTTCGCGGCCGCGCCCTGGGCGACGGGGACGACCCCACCGCCGCCGACCGAGGCGCCGCAGCCCGATGTCGGCGACCGGATCGTCGAGGTGGCCCGGACCCTCGAGGGGACATCGTGGGTCTGGGGCGGCGGCAACATCGACGGCCCGACCAGGGGTGGTATCGACAGTCCCGGCCTCACCCGGCATGCGGTGGCGCAGGCAACGGACGGCAAGGTCGTGTTGCCACGTTCGACTCAGGAACAGTGGGAGATCGGCGACCCCATTCCGGTCAACGAACTCGACCCCGGGGACCTGGTCTTCTCAGGGTGGAACGAGTTCGACATTCCCACCCACGTCGGGATCGCGGTTGGCGGCGGCAAGATGGTGCACGCGTCGACCGACAGTGGCGTGACCGTCTCGAACTTCGACCCCGAGTCGGAGGGGCGGCGAGTGACATGAACCTCGGGAAGTGCTCCGGATCGCTGCTCGCGTCGTGCGCAGTGGTGCTCATCGCGTCCGGATGCGGGGAGAGTGTCCAGGGAACGGCCACTCCGGACATCGACCGGGAGGATCCGCTCGTCGTCATCGAGACCGCACTGGAGACGATGTTCACATGGAGGCCGGCAGAGGACGAATCGGGAGCAGCCGCACTGGAGCGGGCCGCACCGTACCTCGGTCCCGAACTCGGGTCCCAAACCGTCGTCTCTCAACCAGGACCCGGATCACAGTGGGAGCAGTGGAAACGCGACCAGGCGACCGTCCGCGCGGACGCCGCCTTCCTCGCCGACGAGCATCCCCCCGACAGCGACGACACCGTCCACCGTGTCGTCTCGATCAGACAATCGGCAACGACACCGAACGACCTGCTCATCGACGAGAACGAACACGTCGCATGGGCGATTGCGACCAGAGGTGACGACGGATGGCGGCTGACGTCGCTGCAGTTCTGATCTTCCTGTAGAGATGGGATCCCGGCATGCTCGAGAACGGCGGACGGATCTTCACCGCTGCGGTCGGTGTGGTCGCTCTCGTGGTGGCAGTGATCTTCGTCGGCCACGGTCTCCTTACCGGCCCTACTACACCTTCGGCAGTCTCCGACACGTCCATCGCCGCGAACGCACCGCCGGGTGAAGCCGACTCCAGCGCAGCGACGGGTGGCCCCGACCACCCACCTGAGGGAGGCGGAGCGCCCGACTCCGCACCAGCACCGGAGCCCAGCACCGTACCGGGACCGTACGGGAACGGCGGCGCAGGCGGAGGTGGCGCTGGCGGAGGCGGCGGAGGTGGCTCCGGCACCGCCACCCCGGAGCCCTACACCGACGCCTCGACCGAAGTCGTCACGCCGAATCCCGTACCTGTCGATGTCGTCCTCCCCCAGATCACCGGGGGCGACCCCGCCGTCACCGATACCTTCAATGCAGCGATGCGCGCCGCTCTGGACGACCGCATCGCGGAGGTACGGGCAGGTGGTCGATTGACCGGCTCGGACGGCGAGGTCGCCCATATCGGCGAACGCGTCACTAGTGGCGTGCTACTGGTGACAGCCGAATACGAGGAGTCCGCAGAGGACTTCGCAGACACCGTCGTGGTCGGCATTGACTCCGGTGACGTGCTCACGCTCGACGAGATTTTCACCGACACCGCTGACGGCCTCGATCGTCTTGTTGCCGTCTCCCGCGAACTCGGCCCGAGCACCGACGCGGGCGCCTCGTTCGACCTGAATGCCGTCAGCGCCGACCCGGCATTGTTCTCTCGCTGGCTTGCGACCCCCGACGGGATGCGGATCTACTTCGCCGAGGGATCCGTCGCACCGACCTACTCCGATCTTGTGGAACTCACCGTGCCGTGGGAGGAACTGAGTACTGTGCTCGACCCGGACATGCATGCAGTCCTCACCAGCTGAGAATCCTGCCCGATCAGATGCACGTTCGGGCAGTCATCGTTGCCCGAACGGCCACGCCTTCGCATCTTTCGTACAGCTGGAGAACGGTGGATGTTCGGTGCGTACCGACGGAAGCGAGAGACCATGCGCACGCACGAGACAGATCACGACGGCGATGCGGAGCTGCGTCCCAAGGCTTCGCGACTCGACGAACCGAACTCGGCTCTCGCTCTGAGAGCGGCGTTGTCCGGACGTCTGGACGTCGCCGGACCCGAAGGCATGGCCGGGTTGCAGCGTGTCGTCGGCAATGCCGGAGCGTCGGCACTCCTCGACGAGGACCGTTCGCCCGTGCACGACGTCGTCGCCTCTGCGGGAACACCGCTGCCCACCGACCTGCGCACTGATATGGAGGGCCGGTTCGGTCAGGACTTCGGAGACGTGCGCGTCCACAGCGACGGAACAGCGCACGAATCCGCGAAATCCGTCAATGCACAGGCGTACACGGTGGGTTCGGACATCGTCTTCCAGAACGACAGGTACGACCCCGGATCGGACACCGGCAAGCACATGATCGCTCACGAACTGACGCATGTCGTGCAGCAGCGCAATGGCCCTGTCGACGGCACCGACGCCGGCGGTGGGGTACGGATCAGCGATCCCTCGGATCGGTTCGAACGCGACGCCGTCGCGAATGCCGACCACGTCATGGCCGCACCCGCTCCCACGACCGCGCCCTCCGGCGCACTCCAGCGAACCACGGAAGAGGGATCCGCTGCCGTGCAGCGTGAGGAGGCCGCGGAGGAAAAGGAAGACGAAACCGCCCAGACCTTCGTGCAGCGTCAGGAGGAGGAGTCCGAGGAAGAATCGGCGTGATGCCATGACTGCACCCACTCGAGTCACGAGATCCGTTGCCCCGGAACGCACTCCTGCGCGATCGGCTGCTGCTGTGCGGTCGGATTCCAACTCACTACGCCGCTTGCAGTCCGCCGCGGGCAACCACGCCGTTGCGTCTCTCGTCACCCAGCGTCTCGACGCCGGACCCGTCCAGAGCGGTTGCGTTGCGCCACCCGTAGAACCGACACCGGCTGATCCGCAGAAGGATCCGCAATGGGCCCACGCGAAACATGAGATCGAGACCAAAGCCGATGCAACCAAAGCGCATCCCCCTGCCTCGAAGGAAGTGGGCGAGGCACAGAACGCGGCCGTCGCGCCACCCGACGACAAGGAAGCCCAGGCCAAGGCCGCTCACACCGGCAAGATGGACGCCGCGAAGCCAGGAGGCTTCGACAAGGCGGGCTTCATCGCCGCGGTGAAGGCCGCGATCGCGGCGAAGGCTCCGAAGAACCTGGACGAGGCGGACAAGTTCGCGCAATCCGGCAAGGCGGATCAGGTCAAGAACGAGGTGATGAGCAAGGTCACCGGAGGGAAGCAGGCGTCCGCCCGAGAAATCAAGGATTCGACCGAGGCGACACCGGATACCTCCACTGCGAAGGACAAGCCGGTCACACCGCTTCAGCCACCCCCGTCACCGTCCGCGCCTCCACCACCGGATCCGAAACTGTTGGCACCGAAACCTGCACCCGACGACCAGACGAGACTGGGTGCGGACAGCTGCGCCACCGACCACAAGATGGCGGAAGCCGGGGTCACCAAGGAACAACTCGCCAAATCGAACGAGCCCGAGTTCACCGGTGCACTCGAGGCGAAGAAGACTGCCGAGGAGCACGACGCGAATGCGCCCGCTGCTGTGCGCGAGAAGGAAGCTCAGGTCATCGCCGGCGCCACTGCGGATGCCGATGCCACGGCGAAGACCGGATTGAGTTCGATTACCGCCTCGAAAGGCAGTGCGCTGCAAGCCGCCGGTGCGGGCAAACAGGCCACAAAGTCCGCCGACGAAGGGGAACGAAGCCGGATCACCGGCGAGATCAAGAAGATCTTCGACAAGACAAAGGCCGACGTCGAGGGGATCTTGACCGGTCTCGACAAGACCGTGTCCGAGCGGTTCGAGGAAGGTGAAAGGAAGGCCAAGGAAGCGTTCGTCGCCGACCACCAGGCCCGCATGGCTGCGTACAAGGCGAAGCGATACGGCGGTCCTGGTGGGTCCGCGTTGTGGTTGAAGGACCTGCTCCTGGACATGCCGCCCGAGGCGAACGCGCTGTTCCTGGAATCGAAGAAGCTGTACGAGTCGCGGATGGAGGACGTCATCGGCGGCATCGCCGATCTCGTGGGCTCCGAACTCGCACGTGCGAAGGCCCGGGTGTCCGAGGGGCGCGCACAGGTCCAGAAGCTCGTCGCGGAGCAACCCAAGAACCTTCAGAAGCTGGCCGGTGATGCCGCCAAGGAAATTGGTTCGCAATTCGAAGATTTGGAGAAGTCCGTCGACGAGAAGCAGGAGTCGCTCGTCGACGATCTGGCGGACAAGTACATCGAGGCACGCAATGCGGTCGACGAGGAGATCAAGAAGCTTCAGGCGGAGAACAAGGGATTCGCAGGCCAGGCCGCCGAGGCGATCGGCGGCGCTATCGACACGGTGAAGAAACTCAAGGACATGCTGCTCGGCGTCTTCACCCGAGCCGCAAACGCCGTCGAGAAGATCATCAAGGACCCGATGGACTTCCTCGGGAAGTTCGTCAACGCGGTCAAGACCGGCATCCAGAACTTCATGTCGAACATACTCACGCACTTGAAGAAGGGTCTGCAGGGCTGGTTGTTCGGTACCCTCGCCGAAGCCGGCATCGAGATCCCCGAGAAGTTCGACCTGAAGGGCATCATCGGTCTGCTGCTGTCCCTTCTCGGCCTCACGTGGACGTCGATCAGAACCCGGATCGTCAACGTGGTCGGCGAGAAGGCGATGAGCGCGATCGAGAAGGGTGTCGATTTCGTCAAGATGATCCTCACCGAGGGCGTCCCGGGATTGTGGAAGTTCATCGCGCAGAAGATCTCGGACCTGAAGGAACAGGTGATGAGTCGCATCCGCGACTTCGTCATCACCAAGGTGATCATGGCCGGCGTGACGTGGCTGATCTCGCTTCTCAATCCTGCGGCGGCGTTCATCAAGGCCTGCAAGATGATCTACGACGCCGTGATGTGGTTCGTGGACAATGCACAGCGATTGAAGGACTTCGTCGACTCCGTCCTCGACTCGGTCGAGTCGATTGCCGCCGGCGGAGTCGGCAAGGTGGCGGCTCTGATCGAGGGCACGCTGTCGAAAACCGTCCCGATGCTGATCAGCGGCCTGGCCAGCCTCCTCGGTCTGGGTGGAATCGCCGACAAGATCAAGAGCATCCTCGAGAAGGTCCAAACCCCTGTCGGCAAGGCGGTGGACTGGCTGATCGCCAAGGCGGTCAAGTACGGCAAGAAGTTCCTCGACAGGCTGAAGAAGTCCAAGTTCGGGAAGGCGGCCGCGAGCGTCAAGGCGAAGGCGAAGGCCGCCTACGCCAAGGGCAAGGCTTGGGCGAAGAAGAAGTACGAGGCCGGCAAGGCATGGGTGAAGAAGAAGTACGAAGCGGGCAAGACATGGGCGAAGCGCACATACCGGAAAGCCCGACGTCGAATCAAATCCGCTACACAGTCCATCGGGGACCGAATTCGAGAAAAGTGCAAGAATCTTCTAGGTATCAAGTTTCATTCCGAATTCCAGACCAAGTCGAATGGGAATACACACACTCTATACACCCAGAGCGGAGCGCCCAAAAATCTCTACGTGGCGTCATCACCCAAACCGATCTCTCATGCATTCAAGCATCTAGACGCCACAAAGAGATCGGATCTAAGAACACTCGAAAAGCAGTTTCAGAATGAAATGGATAATTACATCCAGATAATTAACGAAATATTCAAGGATAGCGAGGTGAATCGCCTGAAACTCGATAAAGCCACACGTAAACAATTCGATAAGGCGAAGTCCTCGGCCGCGCGTGCAGAGAAAGTCCAGAAAGATATACGGGCGTTTGCCCGAGAAAACATGAAAGACCCACTGGAAGGCCCCGGGGCTCACGCACCGGGAATAGGTACCATCGCACCCTACGGGGCGAAAATTAGTAGCCTGCGAGGCAAAAATCCCGTCTTGGAATGGAAGATGGAGGCTGAACACATCATTCCCGACGCCTTTATCCGGCGCGCGATGATGGGCCTGAAGAAGTCGGGGGAGGTGACGCAGGAGGACACCGGGTACAAACTTCAGCCGACGATACTTATATATGCGGGAGCCGCTAAGACCAAGACGTTCGGATCCACCCTTGACGGCCGCGGAGACCTGAAGCTCATACGCTCGATAAGGAATATTATGGGTATGATTAGAGACAAGATTGGAGGATCCGGAAAAAGATTCCGGAAGGTAAAGTCCTCAAAAAAGGTCAAGTTCAAAGGAGACTGGCGCGCCGTCCTGAAGGATCAATTCAACCGAAGGATTGAACCGCAGATCACCCGCATAGAAAAAACTTGGCTCGAACGAACCATGAGGTACGTCAAAGCGGAACAAGAAGCTATCGGCGATAGGAGAGGGAAGGACGCCACACCTAGACCATCGGATTCAGAATTGCAGTCGTGCTTCGATTCTCAGAAGCAGGTAATTGGGCAGGCAATCGGAAAGTTGGTGGCTGAAGCCGACTTCAAGTAACCACATCCGACCCAGTTGACCACAGAGCATGATCTAGCAGTCTCACACGGGTCCCGGTTGTCACCCAACACGGAAATCGGAAGGTGCCCTTTCGCGCATCACTCCCTACCCGACCGACCGTCCCAGCGTGTCTGCGTCGATGCACCGAAACGGTGCACTATCAAACCATCTCACCGCACGCCATCCGAGGAGGCGCCATGCCGACCTACCTGTCGCCCGGGGTCTACGTCGAGGAAGTTGACTCCGGGTCCCGGCCGATCGAAGGCGTCGGGACCGCCGTCGCTGCCTTTGTCGGTTTGTCGGAGAAAGGGCCGTTCAATGAACCGACCCTCGTCAGCAACTGGACCCAGTTCACCGGTCTCTTCGGCGGTTTCGTCGATGGCGCATGCCTCGCGCGGTCGGTCTATGCGTACTTCCAGAACGGTGGCGGCAACGCGTACATCGTTCGCATCGGCGACAGCAACGGCAACAGCGGTTCGAAGTCAGCTCCCAAGCCCGTCGAGGCTGCCCCGCAGGGCATTCTCGGCAACTTCCGTGTGCTCGCGATCGACCCGGCCGCAGCCGAATCCGGCATCGAAGTAGAAGTCGTGCCGAGTGACGCAGAGCCCGCGGACGGGACCTTCAAGCTCGTCGTCCGCAGGGGCGGTGAAACCGTCGAGGAGCATTCGGGTGTCACGCCCGGACGGGGCAAGACGAATGCCGCGACCGTCGTCAACGGCCAATCCCGGACGATCAAGCTCGAACAGATCCCCAACGCCCAGGCCTCCGACGAACTCGCCGTCGGCAAGAAGGTGACGCTGGCGGCACCCGCACAACCAGCGCTGCTGCCGTCCGCTCAACTCACGACCGACGACTACGTCGGTGACGTCTCGGAACGCACCGGTTTTTCCGGTCTCGAGGCGATCGACGAGATCACCATGATCTGCGTTCCTGATCTGGTCACCGCCTACCAGCGCAGCGCGATCGACCTCGACACCGTCATCTCCGTCCAGCAGGCCATGATCGCGCACTGCGAGCTGATGGGTGACCGGATGGCGATCCTCGACCCGCCGCCCGGCCTCAATGCGCAACAGATCAAGGAGTGGAAGAGCGACAAGGCAAACTACGACTCCAAGTACGCAACCCTGTACTGGCCGTGGGTGAGCACGGACGGTGGAACTTACCTCCCGCCTTCCGGTTTCGTCGCCGGCGTCTGGGCGCGCAACGACGACACGCGAGGTGTACACAAGGCCCCCGCGAACGAGGTGCTGCGCGGTGTCGTCTCCCTGCAGACGCAGATCACCCGTAACGAACACGACCTGCTCAATCCTGTAGGCATCAACTGCATCCGCTCGTTCCCCGGCCGTGGGATCCGCGTGTGGGGAGCCCGCACGCTGTCCTCCGATCCGGCCTGGCGCTATCTCAACATCCGCAGGCTCTTCAACTACCTCGAGGAATCCATCCTCAACGGCACGGACTGGGTCGTCTTCGAGCCGAACGATCAAGCGTTGTGGGCGAAGCTGCGCCGGACGATCAGCGCCTTCCTCGTCAACGAGTGGCGTAAGGGCGCACTGTTCGGCAGCACTCCCGACGAGGCGTTCTACGTCAAGTGCGACGAGGAGACGAACCCCGCCGAGGGAATCGATGCGGGTGAAGTGGTCTGCCTGATCGGCGTGGCCCCGGTGAAGCCAGCCGAGTTCGTGATCTTCCGACTGTCCCAGTTCTCCGGCGGCACCAGCCTGGTCGCCGAGTGATCGACGTATCGAACAGTGAGGAACCGCAATGCCTCTACCGGAATTCGACAGCTCGGTAGGCCACTCGTTCGGACTCGAGTTCGACGGGCTTCAGATCAAGGCCATCACCGAGGTGACCGGCCTGAAAATGGAACAGGACGTCATCGAGTACAAGTCCAACGAAGCGAAGGACGGAAAGTACCTCGTCAAGAAGCTTCCCGGACGTTGGAAGGCCGGTGAGGTCACTCTCACCCGGCCGCTCACCGAGGACCACGGATTCGACAAGTGGATCAAGGACTCTCAGCTGGGAAAGATGAAGGACGTTCGCAAGGGCGGCGCCATCGTGGTGTACGACTACGAAGGACAGCCCGTCAAGCGATACACACTCACCAATGCCTGGCCGAAGAGCCTTGAGGTCAGCTCTATGAAGGCCGGCGACACCAGCGTCATGACGGAGAAACTGGTACTGACCTTCGAACGCGTCGAGGTGGACGGTGCGTAGAACCAGCACCTCCACCCTGACAGTGGAGCACGAGCCGGACCGTTCGGCAGAAACTTCGGGTACCCGAGAAGCGCTGCGCACGGAATTCGGTTTCCTGTTGCCCCGTGGCTACATCGATTCGGCAGGCACCGTCCACCGCGACGGTGTCATGCGCCTCGCGACGGCCCGCGACGAACTCGTCTCCCAACGCGACGACCGGGTGCGGGAGGATCCGTCGTATCTGACGGTGGTGCTGATCAGTCGGGTCGTGTCCCGGCTCGGCGGCATCGAGGACGTGCACGCCGGAATCGTGGAGAACATGTTCGCGTCCGACCTCGCCTTCCTCCAGGATCTGTATCGGCGGATCAATCAGGACGGGCACACCCGGGCGGGCGTCACCTGTCCGGAGTGCGGATGCGACTTCGCCGTCGACATCGCCGGGGGCCGCCTGGGGGAATCGTGACGTACGGGACCGAACGTCTGCACGCCGAGGTCGCGTACATCGCCTATCACCTGCATTGGTCGTTCGACACGATCCTCGACCTCGAACACGCAGATCGGCAACGGTATGTGCGCTTGAGCCGGAACTTGGCGCCGGAATCCGCGAGGAGGTGAGCGATGACCATCCGATGGCCGTGGCAGCGCCGGTCGGCCGAACCCGCCCGGACACCGCCCGAACGTCCGGACGTTCGCCCCTCGCGGACCTCTCGCGAACGGCTGTCGTTGCCCCCGGTGCAGCGGGTGGTCGAACCGATCGAGTCGACCACACAGTTCGACGGATTCACTCGAACGCTCACAACCTCCCGATCGCCGGCTCTCGTCGAACCGCTCCCGACGGTCGGCGCCGGTGTGCCGTGGTTGTCGCTGACCGCGGCCCCTACGTCTACGCCGGTGTCCCGGCACGACGGTCCAACCCCCCACACCGTCGCACAGCGGCACCACCGGCCCCCGGGCTCCCTCCAGCGAGCAAGGGTCGGTGCCGTGCCGTCCACCCCCACCGACACGGCTCCGCCGCCTGCTCCCGTTCGCCACCTCGACTCGTCGCCCGTATCGAACGAGGTACCCGGTGCACATACCGAGATCGACGAGATGGTCACTGCGTCGCCACCGGACGACGAACGGGCACTCCCTACTGTTTCGACGTTCCCGGTCGACGAGCTTCCGGTGGGACGGATCCTGCCTCTCTCTGCTCACGCGGGCCACCAGGATTCGGACCCCGCGGAGGTTGTGCAGGACCGGCCCGTGGATCCACCGTCGGTGCTGCAGCCCGAGGTCGCACAGCGAGTATCCATCGAGCCACGCCCGCAGCCCCAGCTCGAACCGCAACCGCAACCGCAACGGACGCGGGCGCGTCCCCCGCATCACGAATCGCCGCACGTGGAACGGCAGAGCATCGATCGGCTTCCTCCCCCGCGCGAGCAGCCACTCCGCCGTCCCGTCCAGCGATCGGCGGCAGAAGTATCGGCGCCGTGCCTCGAACGTTCGTCATCGCCTCCGACCCCGGGGCCGGAACCGGCTCCGGCTCCGGCTCCGGACTCGACCGAGCATCCCGCCACACCCGAACCCCACCGTCGCCCCATTCGCCTCGACATCCGAGCCGATGACACCGCGGTCGAGACGGTGCAGCCCATACTCGACCTACCGTCGGTGCAGACACCCCCGCCTGAAGAACCTCGCCCTGCGAGCACACCGATCCCCGAACCGCTGCGTGCACCTCGTTCGGCGCCCACGTCCCTGCCCTTCGAAGAGCGCGTTGTCCAACGGGTCATCCCGTCACCCGAAGCCGTCACTTCACACGAGACCGTCATCCCGCACGACCTCGTCTCTGCGCCCCGCGTAGTCCCGGAGAGGACGTCCCCGTCGTCGTCCTCGGTCCCTGCACCTCCGATAGTGCAGCGCGACGTTGTTCCGGTTCCGGATCCCGGAGACAGTCCGGATCCCGAGCCGAGTCCGACCGTCACGGGCCCGGTCCTCGAGGCGAGTGAACCCGCCCCGATTGTCCCCGTGGTCGCTCGTCACACCGCCGCTCCCGACCCGGTCGAACATCGATCTCGCGGCGAAGAAGCTCCGCTGCAGGTCGCCCCGAGCGTCCAACGGGTCGACGACGCTCCCACGAACGGAGCGTCGAGTCGATCGCGAACGCCTGATCCGGTTCCGAACCGAGCACCGGACGTCGATCCCTCGCCTACCCGGACCGTCCCCACCGTCTCGAGAAATTCCGAGACGCCGATCGACGCAACCAGCCCTACAAGCTCTCCTGTGCAGCCGATTTTGACAGACGAGATCGAGTCGATCGAGGCATCCGAGAACCCGGCCGATACGTCGAGCATCGCTGATGACATGACGCCGGTGCCGGACGATGTCGCGTCCCGGCCGGTGGTTCCGACACATCCCCTACCACCGACACCGACACCGACACCGGAGACGGTCCGCTCCAGCTCTACCGACCGAAGAGAACCACTCGTCCCACCGCATCGGATCCCGTTGCAGCGGAACCTCACATCTGAAACCGTCACCGCTCCTGCTGCGCCGCAACCCCACCCGACTACGTCGGTGCAATTCGTCCCGGATCCTCCTCACACAGCGGTGCAGGATGAGCCGGTTCCGCTCATGCGAGTAGCGGCCGTTCGTGCCGATCCGCCCGGGACGCCCGGCGCCCCGCCCCCACCCCACCGCAACGCGGGCCATGACGTAGACTCAAGCCCCTCCGCACCCATGGTCACCCTTCGCGGTGCACCGAACCCACCGATCACAGTCCAGCGACACACCGGCACTTCGCAACCCGCAGGTATCGGATCGCCGATCACGGCTCCGGCGCCGGGACCGATCTCCGGCGGAATCGACCGACCGGTGTCGCTTCGGGAGATGTTCGCCCACGTCGCACGTGAGGTCGACGACGACGACGCCGAGCCGACACGGCAAGCCCCCGTCGCTCAGCGCCTGGAGGAGCCTTCCCCTCCATCCGAGCCGGCTTCGACCACGGAACCACACCCTCCGACCACGGCAACTCCGATCGCCGGTACCGCGTCCCCGGCCGGCCCCCTCGCGGGCATGAACATCGACGATCTCGCCAACCGCCTCTACGAACCGATCGTCACCCGCATCAAGACGGAACTGTGGCTCGACCGGGAACGCGCCGGTCTGCTCGCCGATCCACAAATCTGAGCCGAAGGAGCAATCGATGTCGACCTCCGACGACGACCCTGCCGTGAGCGTGTGTTTCACGGTGGAGGTGGACGGCACGGACCTGGGCTCCTTCAACAGCTGCGAAGGACTCGGGGTGGAGATCGTCATGGAGCAGCGTGAGGAGGGCGGCAACAACACCATGGTGTGGCAGCTTCCCACTCGCATGAAGTTCACCAACGTCAAACTCACTCGACCGGTCGGCCCGAACAGCCGCAAACTGACCGAATGGCTCAGCCAGGCCCTCGAGGATCTCCAACCCACCACGGCTGGCATCACTGCTCGTACGGCGGACGGAACGGTCATCGCCGGCTGGTCGTTGCGCGGCGTCGTGCCGGTCCGGTGGACCGGCCCGAGCCTGAACGTCGACACCGCGAAGGTCGCCACCGAGACCCTTGAGATCGCACACCACGGCATCCTGCCGGGACCTACGAAGTGAAGGCCGACGAATGTCCGATCCGATCGCACTGGCCAATACCCCCGGCACGGCCCCGGCAAAGAAGGCCGGAAAGGCTGCCGCGAAGAAACCGTCGCCACCACCCGAGGCGCAGAGCCACGCGGAGCTGCTCCTCTACAAGGCGGAGAAGGCCGTGGGTGGAAGCAAGCGAGGCAGTTCGTTGGGGACGATCGCGTTCCAGTTCAATCCCAAGGAGATCACCATCTCCAAGTCCGCGAAGTGGGACCGGAGCCCGGCCAAAGGAACGAAGAAGGCAGGCCCACCGGAATACTCCGGGCCCGAGCCGTGCAAGCTCACCCTGGAGATGTTCTTCGACGCGACCTTCAAACAGGACACCGACGTCGCGAAGTGCGTCGACAAGCTCTTCTCGTGTTGCGTCCCGGTCGACGAGAAGGACAAGAAGCCCATGCCGCCGCTGGTGGTGCTGAAGTGGGGTGGAACCACGAGTTTCAATGCCTTCGTCACCCAGGTGAGCGCGAAGTACACCCTCTTCTCGGCGTCCGGCAAACCGATCCGCGCTGTGTGCAGCGTGAGCCTGGAGGAGATGCCGGGCGAGACGAGCCGGCAGAATCCGTCGTCGGGTTCGGTCACCCACTCCCGGGTCCACGAGGTGATCGAGGGCGACACGCTGCACCTGCTGGCCTATCGCGAATACGGAGATCCAGCCATGTGGCGAGCGGTGGCCGCCTACAACGGAATCGACGACCCGACGCGCCTCCCGCCCGGCCGATCGCTCGTGCTGCCGAATGTGACGGACCTGCTCACGAAGATCGGATCGCTGCGATGACATCGGCATCCGGACTGGAGATCGAGGTCGACGGCGATCGTCTGGCCGACGATCTCGTGGCCGTGCTCGCAACGGCATTCGTGGATTCGAGCCTGCAGGTGCCCGACATGTTTGCCCTGCGCTTCCGCGACACCGACCGGACCCTGCTCGCCAAATCGAAGATCAAGATCGGCTCCGAGCTGAGGATCGCCGTCGTCACCGACGCGGTCGCCGTTCCGGAACCGTTGGTGACAGGCGAGGTCACCGCCGTCGAACTCGAATTCGACGGTACGGGAACGTTCACGACCGTGCGCGGCTACGACGCGTCCCACCGGCTCTTCCGCGGCCGGCACACCCGGGCCTTCACCCAGACGACGGCGTCGGACGCGGCGGTCGGCGTTGCACGTGACGCCGGCATCGAACTGGGCAACATCACGTCCACCGGAACCGTCTTCGATCACTTGTCCCAGTGCGGCCGAACCGACTGGGAATTCCTCGTCGGCCTCGCGCGACGGGTCGGTTTCGAGGTCGCCGTGCGCGAGAACAAACTCGACTTCGGTCCCCGGAAACCCGCCGAGGAGGCCCCGCAGGCCGAGGGCACCTCCAGCCGGGATCCGCTCGTGCTGACCTTCGGAACCGATCTGCTGCGGGTGCGTTCGGTGGTGACCGCCGCCGAGCAGGTCGCCAAGGTTCAGGTACGGGGGTGGGACATCGCGCAGAAGCAGGCGATCGTGGCCGAAGCGCCCGCGGAGACGAAGAGCGCGGTGCTGCCGACGATCACCCCGGCGGAGGTCGCGGCGACCTTCGGGGACCCCACCTACGTCGCCTCCGACGTCGCCTACCGCACCCAGCCCGAAGCCGACTCGGCGGCGACCGCTCTCGCCGAGGTGATCGGCGGGTCGTTCGCTCAGGTCGAGGCCCTCGTCCGCGGGAACCCGAAACTGCGGGCGGACACCCCGATCTGCCTGGCGAACATGGGTGAACCGTTCGACGGGAAGTACCTCGTGACCGCAGCCCGCCATCGGTACGTGCCCGGCGCCGGGGGCTACACCACGTCGCTGTCCGTCACCGGCAGGGAGGAACGCAGCCTGTTCGGGCTGTCGTCCGGCACCGGTGGCGAGGCGGACTACGGAGTGGTCGTGGCCGTCGTCAGCGACGCCCGCGACCCGGAACAGCTCGGCCGGGTCCGTCTGACCTTCCCGTGGTTGTCCGAGGACTACGTCAGCGACTGGGCGCGCGTCGTGCAGCCGGGCGCCGGGAAGGATCGCGGCGCACTCGTCGTCCCCGAGGTCGGAGACGAAGTGCTCGTCGCTTTCGAACAGAACGACCCGAATCGACCCTATGTCCTCGCCGGGCTGCACAACGGAATCGACACACCGGACACGAAGGGACCGGATCTCGTCGACGCCGGATCGGGAGCGGTCAATCGTCGTTCGTTCGTCTCCCGCAACGGACACCGGATCGATCTGCTCGACGAGGACGGGAAGACCGAAGGCATCCTGGCCGAGACCGGTGACGGACGACTGCGTCTGTCGCTGGACAAGATCGGCACCAAGATCGAGATACACAGTGACGGACGGATTCTCGTCGAGGGAACTCAGGGCGTGGTGATCGACGGCGCAGACTCGAAGATCGAGCTCACGTCGGGTGAGATCGTCCTGAAGGGCAAGCGTTCGGTCAAGATCGCGGGCGCCCGGGGAACGGTCGAGGCGGACACGACCGGCGTGAAGGTCGGCGGCCCGAGCGTGAAGGTGACGGCGAGTGCGACCGCCGAGTTCAAGTCCGGCGGACCGGCAATCGTCTCCGGTGCACTCGTCAAGATCAACTGAGGAGGTGGTCGTGCCCCCTGCCGCGCGCGTCGGTGATCCCACAGGCCATCCCGGAGTCATCGGCCCTCCGGGAGTCCCCACCGTCCTCATCGCCGGTCAACCGGCGGCGACGGTGGGAACCCCGCACATCTGCAGCTTCCCACCTCCCCCACCGCACCCACCCTCGGCGATCGTCGGACCCGGCTCGGCCACCGTCCTCATCGGCGGGATGCCTGCCGCACGGATAGGAGATATGTCCGCCTGCGGAGCTCCGATCGTCTCCGGCGCCCTCACTGTCCTGATCGGAGGTTGACCCATGTCCACCGATTTCGTCGGGCGCGGCTGGAACTATCCCGTCGGCTTCGACGCCGCGGGCGCGGTGGCACTGGCGTCGGGGCCCCGCGACATCGAGCAGGCGATCGAGCTGATCCTGCGAACCACACCGGGTGAGCGGCCGATGCGACCCGAATTCGGCTGCCGCGTACAGGATCACGTCTTCTCACCCGCCGACGACGGGACCGCCGCCGCGATCGCGGCCGACGTCCACGACGCCCTCACCCGCTGGGAGCCCCGCATCGACGTGGTCGACGTGGCGGTCCGGTTCGATCCGGAAATACCGACGACCTGCTACATCGACATCTCCTACTCGCTCCGCGAGCGCAACCACATCCGCAATCTCGTCTTCCCGTTCTATCTGATCGTCGACGAACCCGTCGAGTCGTTCACGGCCGTCGAACCACCGCAGAGGAAGTGACACCGTGCTCCCCGCCCCGAACCTCGACGACCGAACCTTCCAGCAACTGGTGGACGATGCACGTCGACTGGTTCAGGACAGATGCCCCGAATGGAGCGACCACAACATTTCCGATCCCGGCATCACGCTCATCGAGACGTTCGCGATGATGGTCGATCAACTCATCTACCGGCTCAATCGCGTCCCCGACCGGAACTACCTCAAGTTCCTGGAACTGATCGGCGTGGAGCAGCGACCACCGGGAGTTGCTCAGGGAGCGGTCACCTTCTGGCTCTCCGCACCGCAACCGCAGACGGTCGTCGTGCGCGCGGAGACCGAGGTGGCGACGGATCGCACGGACGTCACCGAACCGGTCGTGTTCTCGACGGTAGAGCGCCTCGACATCGTTCCCTGCAGCGCCGCCTGGGTGGGCGTCCAGCTGGTCGGCTCGGAACCGGTCGAACGCACCAACGAGATGCGCGGCTCGGCCGGGTTCACATGCTTCTCACCGGTCCCCCGCCCCGGGGACTCCCTGGTGATCGGCTTGTCGAATGCCGTTCCGCGCTGCGCGGTACTGCTCCGGATCGACTGCGAGGTCTCCGGCATCGGTGTCGATCCACGACGACCACCGCGGGTCTGGGAGGCCAGGACCCCCACCGGCTGGCAGCGCTGCGAAGTCGACCGCGACCAGACGGGAGGCCTGAACAAGCCCGGCGACGTGGTCCTGCACATCCCCCCGGAGCACACGGAATCGGTGTTCGCCGGCGTGCGCCGGGCGTGGATCCGCTGTCGGCTGCGGGAAACCGAGAGCGGCGAACGCACCTACTCCGAACCTCCCCGCATCCGGAAGATCACCGCCCGGACGATCGGCGGCACCACTCCGGTCATCCACGCCCGTGTGGTGCACGACGAGTTCCTCGGGGTCTCCGACGGCGCTGCCGACCAGCACCTTCGGGTGCGGCACACGCCGGTCCTGCGGTGGCCGGGATGCAGCATGGTGGTCGTCGACGCCGGTCAGGAGTCGCGGTGGCATCACGTGGAACACTTCGCCGAGTCGACCGCGCAGGACAAGGTGTTCCACGTCGACGCCGTCACCGGCGAGGTGTCCTTCGGTCCCGCCCTGCGTCAGGCCGACGGGACCCTGCGGCGGTACGGTGCGGTGCCGGCGAAATCGTCGGCGATACGCATGGCCGCATATCGGACGGGCGGCGGCGCCGAAGGGAATGTCGCGACCGGACGGATCCGGGTGCTGAAGACGAGCGTGCCCTATATCTCCCGAATCGAGAATCGCGGCCCGGCGATCGGCGGTGCACCCCCGGAAACCCTGGAGGAACTCAAGATCCGCGGACCGTTGCTGTTGCGCTCCCGCGGGCGCGCGGTGACCGCCCGCGACTTCGAGGAGTTGACACGCGAGGTCGCGCCGGAGACCGCGCGTGTGCACTGTCTTCCGTCCAACGACGCGTCCGAGGCGGGCGTGGTCCGGGTCCTCCTGGTTCCCCACGTCCGTCCGGACGATGCGGGACACATCGCCCTGGCCGATCTCGAACCCCCGGACGACACCGTCCAGCGAATCCGGCGGTATCTCGACGAACGCCGGCTCGTGGGCACCCGTCTGATCATCGAACCACCGGTCTATCGGGCCGTGACGGTCGTCGTTGTGAACGTGCGTCCGGGACCCGGATTCACTGCCGCCCAGGTCGAATCGGGCCTGCTCGATGTCCTGTACCGCTATCTCGACCCCGTGCGTGGCGGACGGGACGGCCGAGGCTGGCCGCTGGGCCGCGCGGTGCGCGACGGTGAGATCGCGGCGGCGATCAGTGCGGTGCCCGGCTTCGAGATGTCGAGCAGCACGTCGATCCGGTTGTACCCCGCGGATCCCGTCACGGGCAGTCGCGGGGAACGCGCATCGGTCCTGCCGCTGGCCGCGGACACGCTCGTTTACTCGTACGACCACCAGGTGGTGATGACGGCATGAGAGGCACCCTCGCAGCGCTGTCGTCCCCGCGACCACTCGTCGAGACAATGCCCGCGGTGTATCGACAGGATGCGCGCACACAACAGCTCTGCGACGCATTCGACGAGGTCCTCGCGCCGATACTGGCGACCCTCGATTCGTTCTGTGCCTACCTGGACCCACACACCACGCCGGAGGACATGCTCGGCTGGCTCGCCGGCTGGATCGGACTCGCCTTCGACAGCCACGAATCCGAATCCCGCCGACGCGACCTCATCGCCGCAGGAGTCCGGACGATGGCGGTTCTCGGAACCGTGCACGGGATCAGGGAGGCCGTAGCGTCCGTGTTCGACCTCGAGCCCGAGATCGAGGAGTCCGGAGGGACCGTGGGTTCCACGACGGCCGGTGTCGCACCACCGGGAAGTCCCCATCCCCATCTTGTCGTCCGCCTGACCGTCACCGACCCGAGGATGGTCGACGAACGCCGATTCGACGCCTTGGTCGAGGCGGTCAAGCCTGCACATATTCCGCACCGAGTCGAGATTTCCGGAGGCGCCGTTTGATCAACTCTCGACGAGACCGAGTTCTTCCTGCACCCGTCGATGGTCGAGTCGTACATGTTCGGCGGCGCTCATGTCGCCGGCCTTCTCGCGGATATCGACCATGATCCACCAGGGCCGATCCTGATATGGGTTCAGGTCCACCGCACGGTGGGCAGCGATGTCGGCTTTCACGCTGTCACCGAGCGCCACATAGTCCTCGGCGAGTCCCACGGCTGCGCTCGCAGCGGCACTGCGCAGCCGATGTCGCTCGGAGGCCACGAACTCCGCGGGACCATCCTCCTGGAGGAGGTCGCCGGTGTAGAGAGTGAGCGCGTATTCGAGGGATGCCACCCGGTCACGTGCCGCCTCCGGGTCGGTTCGGGCGGCGGCATTCGACAACGCGCGTTCGAATTCGACCACGTCCGAGAAGACGTACCCGGGCGTCGCCAATCGATACGACTCGTCGCTGCGCTGCAGCGTCATCCCGTACTCACCGAGCAGACCTCGCACGCTCGAGACTGCGACCTGCAGTCGGTGGCATGCCACCTCGTGCGCGGCACCGGGCCACAGCGCATCTTCGAGCACCTCCCGGTGGTAATCGAGGTTCGGGGTCATCGACAGGAGATGCAGCAGTATCCGTGCCTGGGGCCGGAGACCTGTGAGGTCGACGATTTGTCCGAAGGCCTCCAGTCGGTATCCGCCGAAGCAGAAGATCCCGATCGCGGGAAGCACGGCACCGCGGATCGGATCCGGCTGATGGGCCGTCATTGGCGCAAGTTCTTTGAGAGTGGGAGAGCGACTCTTGTCGTAGCCTGTTGCGTACGACAATGCCATCATCTCGGCTCGGTGCAGTCCGACGCCGTGTGCGGCGGCGGCTGCCTGTTTCGACCGGGCGACGATGTCGGGGGCGGCCGGGTTCAGCCCCAGGACACGACTCCACACCACGAGAACCGGCGCATTCAGGCGCTCGAAGCGGCGTGCCGCATCCTCGAACCGATCGAACGCCGTCGGGTCACGTCGGTGCAGCGCGACGAGCGCAAGCCCGAATGTCAGCAGTCCAGCGCCCCAGTGATCGTCGACCTTCTCGCACTCGACCAGCATTTCCTCGCAGATGTCGGCGCGCCACTCGGCGGGAAGGTCCCGCATGAGCACCAATTCCTGCAGGCCGCGGCAAACTCTCTCGAGCCACAGCAGGCCCTCCCGATAGCATCTCGACGCCAGATCGTTCACTACCGCAGGATCTGGCATCGCTCCGCGAAGCGCATCGACGATCGTGACCACCAACCGTGACGAGATCGCGGCAATCGGCTCGTCCGCGGCTTGCGCCTCGACCATTGCCTCTCTGGCCGAGGCGATGTCGCCCGCGCTGAGGGCGCACATCCCCTCTACGAATCGCGCCTTCGGCGCTCCTGGTTCGGTTGCGGCGCGCCCAGTGTTAGGGGCCCGCAATGCGGCCCGCAGGGGCCCGAGCCAGTGTTGCAGGAGTCGCGCGTCGACCGACGCTCCCGGCAGCCATGCCAGCAGTTCGCGCCGCTCGGATTCGCACCGTGCGACGAACTCCGGGTCGTCGAGCAACTCGCGCGCCGCTCGATAGACTTGTTCGGCTTCGGCGATGGCCCCCTCCCGCACGCGCAAGCGCGCCAACGCGAGTGCCAGCCACGGATCGGTCTGCCACTCGCTGCATGTAATAAGGGGATCGTCGTTCCCTATCGGCACGGTGCAGCTGGCTGCGTGTCGGACCAGTCGCGAGACCGCCGCCCAGTCCGATGCCTTGGCATAGGCGTGGGCGGCATGTCGGTGCTCGCCGGCCTCCTCCAACACCCGGGCTGTCCGTAGGTACCACGCCTTGGTTTCCCTCTCCCCGTTGGCTTCCAGCAATGCGAGCTCGAGGTATGTCCGGAGCACCTCGTGATACCGGAAGGTCCGACCGACGTCGTCGCACTCGGTGAACAGCTGATGTTCGGTCAACTGCTGAAGAATGCGTCCGCTGTCGCTGATTCCCAGCAGAGTGTCGCAGAGGGCAGGTGTCATGAGCTCGAGCGAGGCGGTGTGCGTCATGAACCATCGCTGATCGGCCGGCAGTTCCGCCAGAACGTTACGGGCGAGGTACGCCCGGACGAGTCTGGAGTGCCCCGTGAGGTGGCCGACGGCACGCTGCCGGTCGCAGTCCGCGAGTTTGGACGTGGCGAGATGAAACAGCTGCAAGCCTGCTGCCCATCCTCCTGTCCGGCGCGTCAGTCTGGCTGCCGGCTCAGGCGAGAGTGGCTCGCCGTAGAAGGTTGCGAACAGCTCTTCCACTTCCCACGACCGGAATCGCAACTGGTCCTGATCGATCACGCGAGCCTCGCCCGACACAACGAGTCGGGGTAAGTTGATTTCCAGGGTGCGCCGCGTTCCGAGGATGATGCGTAGACGAGGAGGGCGCAATGCGACGAAACGACCCAGTGCCGTTTCGGCGCCACTATCGGCGATCTCGTGAGCATCGTCGATGATCAACAATGCATCGACGTCGCCGATTTTGTCCAATTCGCCGAGAACAGCGTCGATCGAATTCGTTTCCGGGTCGAGAGCAACGCCCATTTCCCGAGCAGCAGCGCAGAGATATTTACCGAAGGCATGTTCGGTCGAGTCGTCCTCGGTCACCCGATACCACCCGACCGGGGAGTCAGTCGACGCGGCGACCTGGGACAACAATGTCGATTTCCCTGATCCCGCCGGACCGACGACGACGACCACGGGGGTCAACTCGTCATAGCATTGTTTCAACAACCTTTCTCGCCGCAACCCACGTTGAGCGGGCACTCGAAGTTTTGCCCTCAAAATTTCCGACGTTGGCATTTCGGATCCACCCCTGGCACCGGACTGCAATCCCCACCGTTCGAATATCCTCCCGAACGAAACCGAACGCCAGTGTTCGGTGGGCCGATTTCCGAACTCATTGCAGCTCCGAGGGACGGAACACTTACGGATGCCGCGAGTTGTAGAGCCTCGACGTCCGTGTTCGTGAGGATCCGACGTCGGTTTCTACCCGCCGCACAACCTGCCTCGGTTGCGAAACGAATGTTCCGCCTATCTGTACGACGCACGCAGAGTCTTCTTGTCCAGCTTGCCCAACGGGGTGAGCGGCAGCGCGTCGAGGAAGTCCACCGACTTCGGTGCGTGCACCGAACCCTTTGCGGCGCGGACTCTCTCGATCAGCTCCTCCGCGCGGACCGACCGGCCGTCGCGCAGCACCACGCAGGCCTTGACGGCCTCGCCCCACTTGGCGTCGGGCACGCCGACGACCGCGACGGACGCGACCGCCGGATGCGCGGAGATGACGTCCTCGATCTCGCGGGGGAAGACGTTGAATCCGCCGGTGACGATCATGTCCTTCTTGCGGTCGACGATGGTGAGGAAGCCGTTCTTGTCGGCCCGGGCGACGTCGCCGGTGTGCAGCCAGCCGCCCCGCAGCGCCTCGGCGGTCTCTGCGGGCTTGCCGAGGTATCCCTTCATCACCAGCGGCCCGCGTACGCAGATCTCCCCCAGTTCCCCGCGCGGCACCTCGTTCAGGTCGTCGTCGAGCAGTCGCACGTCGAGCCACGGGACCGGCCGCCCGCACGTGGCGAGGCGTTCCGGATCGTCGGCGAGGTGGTCCTCCTTGCGCAGCACGGAGATGGTCATGCCGCATTCGCTCTGCCCGTAGAACTGGAAGAACACCGGGCCCAGCCGCTCGATGCCCTCCCGCAGCCGCGCCGGGGACATCGCCGACGCGCCGTAGAACAGGGTCTCGAGGCTGGACAGGTCGCGGCGGTCGAAATCGGGGTGGTCGAGCAGCAGGTAGATCATCGTGGGCACCAGCATGGTGGCGTTGATGCGGTGCTTCTCGATCGTCTCGAGCACCAGGCCCGGCTCGAAATACGGCAGCACGTAGAGGGATCCGCCGCGCAGCAGCGTCGGGACGAAGAACGCGGCGCCGGCGTGCGAGAGCGGCGTGCAGATCAGGAAGCGCGGCTCGTCGGGCCACTGCCATTCGGCCATCTGGATCTGGGTGAGCGTCGCGCCGGAGCGGAACGAGCCCATGACGCCCTTGGGTTTGCCGGTGGTGCCGCCGGTGTAGACGATGCTCGACGTGTCCTCGGCCGCCACCGGCGCGGCGACGAGCCGCTGCGGCGTGAACTGTGCGGCCAGGACGAGGATGTCGGTGCCGACCTCCGACGGGCCGAGGGAGAAGACGTTCTTCAGCGTCGGCACCTGTGCCCTCAGTTCGGCGGCGCGTTCCTCGAAGTGGTTCGGATCGAAGATGAGGGTATCGATGGCGGCGTCGTCGACGATGTAGAGGTGGTCCGACAGCGAACCCATGGGATTGAGCGCGCTGTTGCGGCAGCCGGCGACCATCGTCGCGCCCATCGAGATGAGAACCTCGGGGCGGTTCTTCGACAGCATCGCCACCGACGATCCCTGCCCCACCCCGACCGAGGCGAGTGCCTGCCCGAACCGGCTGATCTCGTCGCGCATCTCCCCGCCGGTGAGCACCACGTCGCCGAGGTACAGGGCCGGCTTCTCGGCGCTGCGCTCGAGGGCGGTGATGAGCAGGTCCGCGGTGAACACGGGCCGATGCAGGTCGGCGTACTCCTCGGTCATTGAGAGTCCTTCTCCTCGATGGTCAGCGTGGTGACGGCTCGACGTGGCGGGGATCACCCCTTCGTCACCATAACCGCTCCGGCGGCAGAATTGGAACATGTTTCATTTCGGGACGGGGCTGCGGCCCTGACCTAGAGTGGGGCCACCTTCACGCTCGAGCACCGGGAGTCACACCATGCAGCCGGCCGGACAGACCCTGCACACCCCCGACACGGTGTGGTCGGCGACCGTCGTCGAGCACCACCGGCTCCGCCACGACGTCGCGGTGGTACGCCTCGAATGCGACGACGCGATGGTGCCGTTCGCGCCCGGGCAGTACGTCGACGTCACCGTGCCGCAGCATCCCCGGCTGCCGCGCCGCCTCTCCCCCGCACTGCCCCCGTCGCTCGACGGCAAGCTCGAGTTCCACGTCCGTACCGTCCCCGGCGGCTGGGTCAGCGGCAGCATCGTCACCGCCACCCGGCCCGGCGACGTGTGGACGATCGGCGCGCCGCAGGGCGGCAACCTGCACGTCGACGACTCCGGCCGCATCGTGATCATGGTGGCCGGCGGCACCGGCCTGGCCCCGCTGAGGGCGCTGATCCTCGACGTCGCGCGCCGGCCGGACCCGCCCCAGACCTTCCTGTTCGTCGGCGGCCGCACGCCCCGCGACCTGTACGCCGCCGACATGCTGATCCTGCTCGCCGAGACGCTGCCGTGGCTGACCGTGGTGCCGGTGGTCGAGTCGGTCGACGACCCCGGGATCCCCGACGAGTGGTACGACCGCATCGTCGCCCACGTCGGCGATCCCGGGTTCCACCCCGACGAGCTGCTCGAGGGCAGCCTCGACGAGGTGGTCACCTCCTACGGGGCGTTCGGCGACCACCAGGTGCTCGTGTGCGGGTCCGCGGCGATGGTCCGCGCGACCCTGCACACGCTCGTCGAGACCGGGACCCCCGCCGAGAACGTCCGGTTCGACCCGTACTGACCGGGCCGCGACGGCCGGCCGGTTGACCGGGCGGTACGCCCGCGACGATACTCGAGGGGGCCACCAGCGCGACGAGTGAGGGCTGCGCCGGGTCGTGACCGTTCGAATCACGGGAGCTGCCATGGGTATTGCGGATTCGCACGCCGACCCCCCGACGCCGGCAATCCTGTCCCGCGCCCACCTCGACCGGCTGATCGAGGTGCTGCAGGCCGAGGGATATCGCGTCGTCGGCCCCACCGTCCGCGACGACGCCATCGTGCTCGACGAGCTCGGGTCGGGACGAGAGCTGCCCGACGGGTGGGGCGTGTCGACCGCACCAGGGCGGTATCGGCTCCGGCGACGCGACGACACCGCCGTGTTCGGCCATTCCGCGGGTCCGCAGTCGTGGAAGCAGTTCCTGCACCCCGCACGACAGCAACTGTGGTCGACCGCGCCGGACGGCAGTTACCGGCCCCCACCCGCGGACGAGACCCGGTACGCGTTCCTCGGCGTCCGCGGCTGCGACCTGGCCGCGATCGGCATCCTGGGCACGGTGCTGACCCGCGGCGCCCATCCCGACGGGGCCACCGCGCGACGGTTCCGCGGGCTGTTCGTCGTCGCGGTCAACTGCACCGAACCCGGCGAGGTCTGCTTCTGCGCCTCGATGGCCACCGGTCCCGCCGCGGGCCCGGGGTACGACCTGGGCCTGACCGAACGCGTCGACGAGCAGGGACACCGTTTTCTCGTGGACGTCGGGACCGACGAGGGCGCCCGCATCCTGGACCTGCTCCCCCACCGCGACGCCACCGCGGACGAGACCACCGGGGCCCGCAACGCGGTGGCGGCGGCCGGCGACCGGATGGGACGGAGCATGCCCGAGGTCGACCTGCGGGCGATGCTCCGCGACGCCCGCGAGGCGGACGTCTGGGAGGATGTCGCCGATCGCTGCCTGACGTGCGGAAACTGCACGATGGTGTGCCCCACCTGCTTCTGTACGTCGACGGAGGACGTCACCGACCTCGCCGACGGGCACGCCGGCAGGTGGCAGCACTGGGCGTCCTGTTTCGAACCGGACTTCTCCTACATCCACGGCGGTGACGTCCGGGCGTCCGGCCGGAGCCGGTACCGGCAGTGGATCTCGCACAAGCTCGGCACCTGGCACGACCAGTTCGGCAGCTCGGGATGTGTCGGCTGCGGCCGCTGCATCGACTGGTGCCCGGTCGGCATCGACATCACCGCGGAGGCGGCCCGCCTCACCGGCGCGCTCGCCACCCACGACGACGAACCGGACGGGCACCGATGACGACCCCACCGCTCGACGGCATCCGGGCTCTGGCGGGGCTGGGCCCGGAGGCGCGGGATCGGATCGCCGCGCTCGCCCACCCGGTCCGCTTCGCCGCCGGGGAGCACGTCTTCCACGAGGGCGGGGAGGCGCGCAGTTGCTGGCTGCTCCAGGAGGGCCGGGTGGATCTGTACACGGTGGTGCCCGGCCGCGGCCAGGTCACCCTCGACACGTTCGTCGACGGTGACGTCCTGGGATGGTCGTGGCTGACGCCGCCCTACCGCTGGCATTACGGGGCCGTCGCGGCCGCTGCGACCTCGGCTCTGGAGGTGGACGCCGCGGCGCTGCAGGCGCTGAGCGAGGCCGACGCCGAGTTCGGATACACGGTGATGCGGACCCTGTTCGGGGCCCTCCTGGAGCGGTTGCAGGCCACCCGGGCGCGACTGCTGGACCTGTATGCGGGTCCCGATGTTCGGTGACCTCGCGCACGACACCGCAGCGGCGCCGGGCGCGCCGATGCTGCCCAGCGCCCACCGGGTTCGCTCGCGGACCGTCGAGACCGCCGATGCGGTGACGCTGTCGCTGGCCCCGCTGGGGGCGCCGCGACCGCGGTTCCGGCCCGGGCAGTTCATGATGCTCTACGCCCCCGGGGTCGGCGAGATCGCGCTCTCGGTCAGCGGGGATCCCACCGACACGACCGGGGAACTGGTCCACACCGTGCGGAAGGTGGGTGCGGTGAGCCGGGCCCTGCACGACGCCGAGCCCGGCGCGATCGTCGGCGTGCGCGGCCCGTTCGGGGTGGGCTGGGACCTCGAGTCGTGCACCGGCCGGGACCTGGTGATCGTCGCCGGCGGGGTGGGGTTGGCCGCGGTGCGGGCCGCCGTTCTCGGCGCGGTGGCCGCGCGCGGCGACTTCCGGCGCGTCGTGCTCGTGGTCGGAGCGCGCCGGCCGGCCGAGATCCTGTATCGGCGCGAGCTACAGGACTGGGCCGACGGCGGCGTGGAGGTCCGGCTGACGATCGACCAGCCGGTCCAGGGCTGGTCCGGGTCCGTCGGATTCGTCACCGAGCCGCTGAGCCGGCTCGACCTCGATCCCGCGCGGACGACGGCCCTGCTGTGCGGGCCGGAGGCGATGATGCGGTTCTCGGCCCGGGTGCTGCTGGGCAAGGGGATACGGCCCCCGGATATCCGGGTCTCGCTGGAACGGAACATGCAGTGCGGGATCGGGCTGTGCGGGCACTGCCAGCTCGGCGAGATCCTGCTCTGCCGGGACGGCCCGGTGCTGGATTACGCGGTGGCCGGACCGCTGCTGCACGTACGGGAGCTGTGATGGACAGGCCGAAGCTCGCGGTGTGGAAGTTCGCGTCGTGCGACGGATGTCAGCTGTCCGTGCTGGACTGCGAGGACGAACTGCTCGCGCTGTCGGGGGCGGTGCAGATCGCCCATTTCCTCGAACTGTCGAGCGCCGTCGACGACGGTCCGTACGACCTGTCGCTGGTCGAGGGCTCGATCACCACCGCCGCGGACATCGCGCGCATCCACCGGGTCCGGGAGCGGTCCCGGACCCTCGTCACGATCGGCGCGTGCGCAACCGCCGGCGGCATCCAGGCGTTGCGCAACTTCGCCGACGTCGCCGAGTTCACCTCGATGGTCTACGCCCACCCGGAGTACATCGAGACCCTCGCGACCTCGACGGCGATCGCGGCGCACGTGCCGGTCGACTTCGAGTTGCGCGGCTGCCCGATCGACCGGCGCCAGTTGCTCGAGGTGATCACCGCGTTCCTGGCCGGCCGCCGGCCGAACATCCCGAACACCAGTGTGTGCACCGAATGCAAGCGCCGGGGATTGACCTGCGTGATGGTCGCCGACGGCACGCCCTGCCTCGGCCCGGTGACCCACTCCGGCTGCGGCGCCCTGTGCCCGGCGCAGTCGCGCGGCTGCTACGGCTGTTTCGGGCCGACGACCGACCCCAACATCGCGTCGCTGGCCGGGTGGCTGCGCACGTGCGGCATGAGCGACGACGACATCGACCGCGCCTTCGCGACGTTCAACGTCGGCGCCCCCGTGCTCGCCGAGAGGCACCGCCGTGAGCGGGAGCCGTAGAGAGCTGACGGTCCGTGCTCTCGCCCGCGTCGAGGGCGAGGGCAGACTGAACGTGTCGGTGCGCGACGGGCGGGTGCAGCGCGCGGAGCTGAACATCTACGAGCCGCCCCGGTTCTTCGAGTCGTTCCTGCGGGGAAGGGATTTCCGCGAGCCTCCGGACATCACCTCCCGGATCTGCGGGATCTGCCCCGTCGCCTACCAGGTCAGCGCCTGCAATGCGCTGGAGCAGGCCTGCGGGGTCGAGCTCGACGAGCCGGTGCTGAACCTGCGCCGCCTGCTCTACTGCGGCGAGTGGATCGCCAGCCACGTGCTGCACATCTACTTCCTGCACGCCCCCGACTTCCTCGGCCTTCCCGACGCGATCGCCCTCGCCGAGCGTCATCGGAGCGCGCTCGAACGCGGGCTGGCCCTGAAGAAGACCGGCAACGCGATCCTCGAGCAGGTCGGCGGACGGCCCATCCACCCGGTCAACGTGCGGATCGGCGGCTTCTATCGCGCACCGACCCGCACGGAACTCGCCCCGCTCGCCGAGCGGCTGCGCCGCGCCCTCGACGACGCGCTCGACACGGTCCGCTGGGTGTCCGGGTTCGACTTTCCCGAGGTCGATCTCGATCACGACCTGCTCGCCCTGCACCGGCCCGACCGCTACGCCATCGAGGACGGGCAGATCCGGTCGTCGACCGGATCCTCCTTCGCCGCAGCACAGTTCCCGGACCATGTGGTCGAACACCAGGTCCCGCACTCGACGGCCCTGTACGCGCGGCTCGACGGGCGCCGGTACCTGACCGGACCCCTGGCCCGATACACCCTGAACTCCGCGCAGCTGTCGGAGACCGCACAACAGTCGGCACACGCGGCGGGACTGGGGACGCAGTGCCGTAACCCATTTCGCAGCATCGTTGTTCGCGCCGTCGAAACCGTCTATGCGGTGGAGGAGGCGCTCCGCCTGATCGCCGGGTACGAGCGTCCGGGCCGGCCCGGCACCGAGGTCGCCGCCCGCGCCGCGACCGGGCACGGTGTCAGCGAGGCACCGCGGGGACTGCTGTACCACCGTTACGAGCTCGGCGACGACGGACTGATCCGCTCGGCCGTGATCGTCCCCCCGACCTCCCAGAACCAGGCTGCCGTCGAACACGATCTGCGCACGCTGATCGCCGGCCACCTGGAGCTGTCCGATGCCGATCTGACGTCGCTGTGCGAACGGGTGATCCGCAACTACGACCCGTGCATCTCGTGTGCCACACACTTCCTCGACCTCACGATCGACCGCGGGTGATCGCGACGAACTTCGTGGTGATCGGCGTCGGCAACGAGTACCGCCGCGACGACGGCGTCGGGCCCGCGGCGGCCCGGGAGGTCGGCCGGTCCCGGCCCGGATGGCGGGTCCTGATCTCCGACGGCGAGCCGACGGCAATGCTGGACGCGTGGGCCGGGACGCGGTTGGCGGTCGTCGTCGACGCCACCGTCGGCACCGGTCCGCCCGGCGCGATCCGGCGTCACGAGATCGGGGAGGCGAGTCTCGCCCGCCGCTCGCGACACGCCGGCTCGCACAGCCTCGGCCCCGCCGAGGCGTGGGCGCTGAGCCGGATCCTGGGCGTCGACCCGGGTCGGGTCGTGGTCTACACCCTCGAGGTGACGGAGGTCGGTTACGGCGTCGGCCTGACGCCCGCCACCGCCGCGGCACTGCCCGCCGTGGTGCGGGCAGTGATCGACGAATGCGAGCGGTAAGGCCATTGCCGAGTCATCCGTTCGCGGGAACGGCTGCCTTCGCGGCGTCCTGCGCGGCGATGTACCCGAACACCAGGCCCTGACCGATCGTCGCCCCCGCACCCGGGTACGTGTTGCCGAACGCGTTTGCGGCGGTGTTGCCGATCGCATAGAGACCGTCGATCACACTGCCGTCCTCGCGCAGCACCCGCGCCCGCTCGTCGGCCTTCACGCCACCGCACGTGCCGAGGTCGCTCAGCGTCATCTTCACCGCGTAGAGCGGCCCTTCGGTCAGCGGCCGCAGGTTCGGGTTCGGCTCGACCGTCGGATCGCCGTAGTAGCGGTCGTATGCGCTTCCCCCACGACCGAATTCGGAGTCCGTTCCCGACGCGGCGTCGTCGTTGAACCGGCGGAAGGTCTCGGCGAACGCGTCCTCGGGTATCCCCATCGAGCGCGCCAGCTCGACCGGATCCGTGGCCCGGTGCGCGATGCCCGCCTTGTACCAGGAGCCCGGGATGGGCTGGCGCGGGAACAGCCCCGCCGCGAACAGGTAACTGTTGCGGTACTTCTGGTCGAAGACGATCCACATCGATTCGACCGGGTCGCCGGCCCGCTCGCGCTCGAGGACGACCTGACCGAACGACATGTAGTCCGAGGACTCGTTGGTGAACCGGCGGCCCGTGTGGTCCACGATGAACGACCCCGGCAGGGACCGTTCCGCCAGCATCACCAGCGGCGGCTTGCCCGGGGCCGTCGGCGCGACGGCGGGGAACCACCATGCCTGGTCCATCAGGTCGAGGCCGGCGCCCACCTCCTGGGCGACCTTGATCGCGTCGCCGGTGTTGCCTTCGGCGCCGAGGCTTTCGTTGTCGGCGAGCCTGTCGGACTGGAACTTCCGTCGCATGGCCATGTCGTGGTCGAACCCGCCGGCCGCGAGGACCACACCGCGACGGGCGGTCACGGTCACCTCACGGCCGTTCTGTTCGAGGACGGCACCGGTCACCCGCTCGCCCTCGGTGACCAGCCGCACCAGCGACGTCTCGGTCCAGACGGGGATCCCGGCCCGCAGCACCCCCGCGAACAGGCCCGCGGCGATCGCCTGCCCGCCGGCGACGTACTGCCGGCCGAGCGCGAGGCCGCCCACACCCTGCGCCAGCCGCCGGAAGATGCGCGGGAATCCCTTGAGGGGGACCCGCATCATGAGGTTCAGCCACTTGTAGTCGGCACCGGTGGTGGGCATCGGCAGCCCCGCCTCCATCAGGCCGGGGCGCAACCGGCCGCGCTCGTCGCCGAGCACCGACGTGTCGAACGGCCGGCACTCACAGGTACGTCCGACGGCGGCGCCGCCCGGCTGCTCCGGGTGGTAGTCGGCGTAGCCCTTGGCCCAGAAGAACTTCATCGGCGTGGTGCGCCGGAGCATCTCGACGGTCGCGGCGCCGTGATCGACGAACGCCTCGCCGCGCTCGGCCGGCGCCGAGCCGTCGACCACCGACCGCACGTAGGTGTGGCCCCGCTCGGGGGTGTCGCCCGAACCGGCCTCGCGCAGCACCGGGTTGGCGGGCACCCAGAACGCGCCGCCGGAGCGGGCGGTGGAGCCACCCACGTACCGGGTCTTTTCCACGATCAGCGCCGACAGGCCGAGCTCGCGCGCGGTGAGCGCGGCGGCCATACCGGTGCCGGACCCGATCACCAGCAGATCCACGGTGGTGTCGTGGGCGGGGGTCACGGCCGGTACGGGACTCGTCGCCATTCGAATTCTCCTTCACATCGTCGCTGCCTGGTCGGGTCGCGCCTCGGACCCGAGGCGACCCACTGCACGCATGCCCGACGACGCTAGGACAGTTCCACCACGCCGGCGGGCGGGTTCCCGGCCACCGGGACGTCCGTGGGCGCGGTCGCCACCGGCTCACCGCAGCGCGCGCAAACGCGATCCCGCAACCTCCCGATGCGTGGGACGACGACCCCGGCCGGGTCCACGGTGCCGCTAGCGTCGACTCGTCTCGCGACGAACCGTCGATCCCACAGGAGCAGCCATGACCACGTCCGGCACCGTCACGCACGCCGAACGCATCCGCGCCACCGTCGTCGAGTATCTGGCGGCCGTCGCCGACGGCAGCGGCGCCGACATCGCTGCGCTGTATGCGGAGGACGCCACCCTCGAGGACCCGGTCGGCTCCGCGCCGAGGACCGGACGGGCGGCGATCGCCGAGTTCTACCGCGCACTCGAGGGCTCCCGGCGCGCGACCGAACTGCTGGCGCTGCGGGTGACCGGGTCGTGCGCGGCGTTCCACTTCCGGGTCGTCACCGAGACCGGGGGCCGGGTGCACGAGGTCGAGCCGATCGACGTGATGACCTTCGACGACCAGGCCCGGATCACGAGCATGCGCGCCTACTGGGCGCCGTCGGACATGCGGCAGCGCTGAAAGCCCCGGCACGGTCCGCCGGACGCCGGTCGCAACCCGCCGCCGGAATGACGGACACTGGAGAGATACCGAACGGCGAGAGGAACCTTATGAGCGCGGAACACACGGTGCTCGATCCCCGGACGATGCGCGACGTGCTGGGCAACTTCTGCACCGGCGTCACCGTCGTGACCGGCCACGACGGCCGCGAACCGCTGGGTTTCGCGTGCCAGTCGTTCGCGTCGGTGTCCCTGGATCCGCCGCTCGTGTCGTTCTGCCCCGCCCGCACGTCGCGGACCTGGCCGAAGATCCGTGAGATCGGCACCCTCGCGATCAACGTCCTGGCCCACGACCAGCGCGACACGTGCATGGCGTTCGCCGTCAGCGGCGGCGACAAGTTCACCGGCGTGGACTGGACGCGCGGCGACAACGGCGCGCCCGCCATCGCGGGCGCGCTGGCCCGCATCGAGGCCACCGTCGAGGCCGAGCACGACGCCGGCGACCACACCATCGTCGTCGCGCGTGTGACGGGGCTGACCGCGCTGCACGACGACGGACCGCTGTTGTTCTACCGCGGCGGCTTCGGCAGGTATGCGGGCGAGACGCTCCTCGATCCCCGCACCGCCACCGACGTGAACCCGGTGCGGTGAGCGGCGAGGCGCACGTCACGGAATAGTGGACCGGCCGGTGTGGTTGGACCGATCGTGTGCCCGGATCCCGAACCCGGGCCCCGGACACGCGAAGGATCCAGGTGACCACACCACTATCGATTCTCGACCTGGCTCACATCGGCCGCGGCGAAACCGCGCGCGACAGCTTCGCCGCGAGCGTGGACATGGCGCAGCGCGCCGAGCGGTGGGGCTACCGCCGCATCTGGTACGCCGAACACCACAACATGCCGACCATCGCCTCGTCGGCCACCAGCGTGCTGATCGCGCACGTCGCCGCCCACACGTCCACGATCCGGCTCGGCGCCGGGGGCATCATGCTGCCCAACCACTCGCCGCTGACCATCGCCGAGCAGTTCGGCACCCTCGAGACGCTGCATCCCGGCCGCATCGACCTCGGTCTCGGCCGCGCCCCCGGCAGTGACCAGAACACCCTGCGGGCGCTGCGCCGCGACCCGTCGTCGGCCGACAGCTTCCCGCAGGACGTGCTCGAGCTGCAGGGCTACCTGCGCGGCACGTCGCGCATTCCGGGCGTCGACGCCGTCCCCGGCAAGGGCACCGACGTGCCGCTGTACATCCTCGGCTCGTCGCTGTTCGGGGCGAAACTCGCCGCGCTGCTCGGCCTTCCGTACGCGTTCGCGTCGCACTTCGCGCCGCAGGCGCTCGAGGACGCCGTCGCGCTGTACCGGCGCGAGTTCCAGCCGTCCGAGCAGCTCGCCGAGCCGTACGTCATCGCAGGCGTCGGCGTGATCGCCGCGGACACCACCGACGAGGCGAATGCACTGTTCGAGGCCACCAAGCGACAGCGCATCCGGCAGATGCTCGGCCGCGGCCGCACCTTCACCGACGACGAGGTCGAGATGCTGCTCGACGCCCCCGCCGGGCAGCAGGTGCTGCAGATGCTGCGGTACACCGCCGTCGGCACCCCGGCCGAGGCGCGTGCCTACCTCGACCGCTTCACCGAGCTCGCGCAGGCCGACGAGTTGATCGTGGTGTCGTCGGCGCCCGGGCGCAAGGCGTGGCTGCGTTCGCTCGAACTGCTCGCCGACGTCAGCGGGCTCGTCCCGGCCTGAACGGCCCGTGACCGCCCGTGACCGTCCTGAACGGCCGAATGTCACATCGTGTCGATCTGATCGACGCGATGTGACATTCGGCCACAACGGTATTGGGTGATCGAGGCCGGAGGGGCCGAGCACCTACCTGTCGCGCTGGTGCTTCGGCTTCCAGACCACCAGCGCGTTGCTGCGCGGCACCGGCACCAGCGCGCGGCGCGACGCGTGCAGTTGCGCGATCTCGGCTGCCATCTCGGACAGCCGCTGCTGCAGGGCCTCGACCTGATTGGTCAGCTCGATGATCCGCTTGATGCCCGCGAGGTTCACGCCCTCGTCCTGCGACAGGCGCTGGACCTCACGCAGCAGCGCGACGTCGCGCGGGGAGTAGCGGCGCCCGCCGCCCCGCGTGCGGTGCGGGGTGACGAGGCCGAGCCGGTCGTAGTTGCGCAGCGTCTGCGCGTGCATGCCGGCCAGTTCCGCCGCCACCGAGATCACATAGACCCGGGCGTCCGGGTCCATCGGCGAATCGTGCCGGTTGCGGTTCTCGCTCATCATGCACCTGCCCAGCCCGCCCGCGGATCGAAGCCGCTCGCCTGCTCCGCGTGCATGTAGATCCGCAGTGCGTCGATCGCCTGGTCGTCGAGGTTCTGGGGCACGGCCACCTTGACGGTCACCAGCAGGTCGCCGGCGCCGCCCCCGCGCTTGGGGACGCCGCGCCCGCGTACCCGCAGCACGCGCCCGTCGGCCGTACCGGCCGGGATCTTCAACCCGACCCGGCCCTCCAGGGTGGGGACCGAGACGGTGGTGCCGAGCACCAGCTCGCCGTAGCTGACCGGCAGCACCAGCGTCAGGTCGTCGCCGTCGCGGCCGAACACCCTGTCGGCGCGCACGTGCACCGTGACGAACAGGTCACCGGGCGGGGCGCCGCGCAGTCCCGCCTCGCCCTGACCGGCCAGCCGGATGCGCTGGCCGTCCCGGACCCCGGGTGGGATCCGCACCGTGATGGTGCGGGTGCGGTTCTGGATGCCGCTGCCGCGACAGTCCGTGCAGGGCTCGTCGATGATCGACCCGGTGCCCCGGCAGTCGTCGCACGGCTCGGAGAACCCGAACGCACCCTGGTTGCGCGAGACGATGCCACTTCCGTTGCAGCGCGGGCACACCCGCGGGCTGGTGCCGGGTCGGGCGCCACTGCCGTGGCAGGTGGTGCACGGCGCAGGGCTGGTCAGCCGCAGCGGGACGGTGACGCCGAGGGCCGCGTCGCGGAAGTCGAGCGTGGTCTCGGCGTCCACGTCGGACCCGCGCCGGGGCCGCGACGTGGTGCGCGCGTCACCGCCGCCGGTCCGGTTGAACAGGCCGCCGAACAGGTCGCCGAGACCGGCGTCACCGGCCCCACCGCCGCCGCCACCGAACAGGTCACCGAGATCGAAGGTGGTGGTGCCGCCGGAGAACCCGCCGCTGCCGGCGCCGGGACGGAACCCACCGCCGAAGCCGCCGGAGGCGAACATCTGCCGGGTCTCGTCGTACTCCTTGCGCCTGGCCGGATCGGACAGCACGGCGTACGCCTCGCTGACCGCCTTGAAGCGCTCCTCCGTCCGGGTGTCGCCGGGGTTGGCGTCAGGATGCAGATCCCGCGCCAGCTTGCGGTAGGCCTTCTTGATGTCGTCGGCCGACGCGTCGGAGGAGACACCCAGCTCCTTGTAGAAGTCCTTCTCGATCCACTCCCTCTGGCTCACCGGGCGTCTCCTCCTCTCGCTGTTTCCCTGTACTTACTCGTTGTCCGCACCGGACGCCGGCTTTTCCGCCGGTGCGTCGCCCGCGTCCGTCACGGTCACCATCGCGTGCCGCAGGATCCGCTCACCGAGCCGGTATCCCTTGCGCAGCACCGTGTCGAGCACCGGGTTCGCGCCGTCGCCCTCCATGTGCACAGCCTCGTGGATCTCCGGGTCGAAGGCGTCGCCCTCGTCGCCGAAGGGCTGGAGCCCCAGGCCCGACAGGACGCCGTTCAGCTTGTCCGCCACCGACTTCAACGGCCCCTGCTCGAGGTCGCCGTGGGCGCGGGCCCGGTCGAGGTCGTCCACGACGTCGAGCAGCTGGGTGACCACCGAAGCCTTGGCCGCCTCGGTCGTGACCACCCGCTCGCGCTCCACGCGACGCCGGTAGTTGGCGTACTCCGCGGTGAGGCGCTGCAGGTCCGCCGTACGCTCGGCCAGCTGAGCCGACTCGGGCGACGGTTCGGCCGCGAGCGCGGCCTCCTCGTGTTCTCCCGCAGCCGGAGCCTCGGTGTCCGCACCGCCGACGGGCTGCGACCCGGTTTCCGGGTCGCGAACCTCGAAAGTGTCGGGGTCGATCCGACGCTTGTCGGTGACGGTCACCGGCTCCTGCTCGGGCTTCTCCGCCGTCACTTCTTCTCCGAGTCGGTCGGCTCGTCGACGACCTCGGCGTCGACGACGTTGTCCGAGCCGGCAGCCGCGCCGTCACCGGCGGCAGCACCCGCGTCGGCAGCCTGCGACTCGTACAGGGACTGGCCGAGGGCCTGCGACTCCGTCGCGAGCTTCTCGACGGCGGTCTTCACCGCGGCGATGTCCGTGCCGGCGAGGGCGTCCTTGGTCTCCTTGATCGCGGCCTCGACCTTGCTCTTGGCGTCGGCGGCGACCTTGTCCCCGTTCTCCTGGAGGAACTTCTCGGTCTGGTGCACGAGCGACTCGGCCTGGTTGCGGACCTCGGCCTCCTCGCGACGCTTGCGGTCCTCCTCGGCGTGCGCCTCGGCGTCCTTGATCATCCGGTCGATCTCCTCCTTGGAGAGGCCGGAGCCCTCCTGGATCTTGATCGTGTTCTCCTTGCCGGTGCCCTTGTCCTTCGCGGTGACGTGCACGATGCCGTTGGCGTCGATGTCGAAGGTCACCTCGATCTGCGGGACGCCGCGCGGAGCCGGGGCGATGCCACCGAGCTCGAACGAGCCGAGCAGCTTGTTGTGCGCCGCGATCTCACGCTCACCCTGGAAGACCTGGATCTGCACCGACGGCTGGTTGTCGTCGGCCGTGGTGAAGGTCTCGGAGCGCTTCGTCGGGATGGTGGTGTTGCGCTCGATGAGCTTGGTCATCACGCCACCCTTGGTCTCGATGCCGAGGGACAGCGGGGTGACGTCGAGCAGCAGCACGTCCTTGACCTCGCCCTTGAGGACGCCGGCCTGCAGGGCGGCGCCGACGGCGACGACCTCGTCCGGGTTCACGCCCTTGTTGGGCTCACGGCCACCGGTCAGCTCGCGCACCAGGTCGGTCACGGCGGGCATGCGGGTCGAGCCGCCGACCAGGACGACGTGGTCGATGTCCTTGACGGAGATGCCGGCGTCCTTGATGACCTGCTGGAACGGCGCGCGGGTGCGGTCGAGCAGATCCGAGGTGATCTTCTGGAACTCGCTGCGCGAGAGCTGCTCGTCGAGGAACAGCGGGTTCTTGTCCGCGTCGACCGTGATGTACGGCAGGTTGATGGACGTCGACTGCGAGCTCGACAGCTCGATCTTCGCCTTCTCCGCGGCCTCGCGCAGACGCTGCAGGGCCATCTTGTCCTTGGTCAGGTCGACGCCGTGCTGTGCCTTGAACTTCTCGACCAGCCAGTCGACGACGCGCTGATCCCAGTCGTCGCCACCGAGGTGGTTGTCGCCGGAGGTCGCGCGGACCTCGACGACGCCGTCGCCGATCTCGAGCAGGGACACGTCGAAGGTGCCGCCACCGAGGTCGAAGACCAGGATGGTCTGTTCCTTCTCGCCCTTGTCCAGGCCGTAGGCCAGCGCCGCGGCAGTCGGCTCGTTGACGATGCGCAGCACGTTCAGGCCGGCGATCTGCCCGGCCTCCTTGGTGGCCTGCCGCTGTGCGTCCTCGAAGTAGGCGGGGACGGTGATGACGGCGTCGGTGATCTCCTCACCGAGGTAGGCCTCCGCGTCCCGCTTCAGCTTCATGAGCGTGCGCGCGCTGATCTCCTGCGAGGTGTACTTCTTGCCGTCGATCTCCACGGTCCAGTCGGTGCCGATGTGACGCTTGACCGAGCGGATGGTGCGGTCGACGTTGGTGACCGCCTGGTTCTTGGCGGGCTGGCCGACCAGCACCTCGCCGTTCTTGGCGAAGGCGACGACCGACGGGGTGGTGCGCGATCCCTCGGAGTTGGCGACCACTACGGGCTCGCCGCCCTCCAGAACGGAAACGACGGAGTTGGTGGTTCCGAGGTCGATACCGACCGCACGAGCCATAGTGTTTCTCCATTCTTCGCTGCGGCACACCGGTGTGCCGCATAGGTGTCCTTGCACAACCTGAGCCGGATCGGCTCAGCTGAGCGCAGTCGACTCAAGCTTGCACCCGCCCGGAATCCCGAGTCAAGTCAAAGTTGAGCCTGTGACGCTCAAGTTGTCTGCCTCCTCCAACGGCAGACCGCCCCGCGATGTTCCCTTTGTGACTCGGATCACAAGAATTGCGGGAGGCTACGATCCCGGGGTGAGCACGCGCCCGCAGCCGCCCCGCCCGGAGTTCTCCGTCACCCCGCTGCACCCCACCGCCTCCCCCGCACCGCCCGTCGGCGCCGCGGTCTCGGCCTGGGTCCTGTCGTTCGTCGTCTTCGCCGGACTGCTCGGCGCCGTCCTCCTCGACCGCGAACCCGTCCGGGACGCCCTCGAGCACTCGCTGCGCAGCGCCAACCCCGGCACCACCGCCGAGAGCATCGCCGACACCGTCGCCCTCACCCTCGCCGGTTTCGCCGCCGCCGGCCTGCTCCTCGTCCTGCTCGCCGTCATCTCCCTCGAACTCCTGCGCCGCGGCCACCCCCGGGCACCCCTCGCGCTCGCCGTCGTCTCCGCCGCCACCGTCGTCACGGCCGTCGCCGCCCGCAGCGTCCTCGCCGACGCCGGCGACGCCACCGCCGGCGTCCTGCTGTGGGCTCCCCTGCTCTGGGCCGGGCTCACCGTCGTCGGCGCCGTCGCGGCCCGGCGTCGCTGACGCCGGAGCCAGCCACACAGCTGTCGGACATCGACAACCGTCGCAACCGCTGTCGATGTCCGGGAGTTGTGTCTACCGTCGGGCACGTTCGGCAGCCCGAGCCAGCCGCTCCAGCACGACGTCGAACCGGAACAGTTCGGCCCACGTCCAGCGCACCACTTCGAGACCCAGCTCCCGGATCGCATCCTCCCGCAGCTTCTCCCGCAGTACTACGTCGGCGGCCCGACCCGGTGCCCCGCTTCCGTACTTGCCCATGCCGTCGAACTCGCCGACGATGCCGGGGTCCTCCCAGAAGAAGTCGACCCGGGCGACGAAAAGGCCCGCGGGCGTGCGCAGCTCGTGCTGCAGTTCCGGCGGGCGGGTACCTGCCTCACGCATCCGCAGGCGGCTGAGCGACTCGCCAGGGCTCTCGCTACGCCCGTCGAGGAGACCGGCGATCCGGCGCGCCGCGGCGATTCCCGCCCTGCTCCCGGCCGCGTCGAGCGCGGCCCGGAGGTCGAGTGCCGGGTGCATACGCATCGCCGAATCCCCGATCACCACCGCCTGCTCGGGCGGCAGGGTACGTGCGAGGTCGACGACGGTCCGGGCTGCGGAGGTGACGGGCACACCGTCGACGATCTCGACGTCATCGACGGCCAACAGTGCCGCGTGCGAGTGCAGATGCGTGGTGCGACGCGCACCCGTGGGACGGTTGTGCGTGAGGTGGACCCGGGAAAGGTCGGCGTCCCAGACGTCGAACCCGTGGACGATCGCCGCCGAAACATGGCTGATCGCGGCTCTCGATCCGAGCGCACACCGGACGGCGCGAATCCGGGCACGGTGCAGCTCGGTCGCGTCGAGCGTTTCAAGGACGGTGCGGGAAAGGTAGGCACCGGGAGCGATGCGCTGGAGTTCGCCCGTGCGTAGCGCCTGGCGAAGTTCTGCCTCCGTGGTCCCGGAGGCGAGGGCGGCGGAGCGGAGGATCGGATCGACCATGGCGTCGAGTCTGAGATCGATCCGGCCCGGTCGAGGCGACACGGAACCGGCAACCGCGAATCTGTGGATGAGTGCTCCGACTGTGGACAAATGTGTCCACATGCGTCTCGGACTTCGACAACCGTCGCGACCGTTGTCGAAGTCCGAGACCTGTCAGCCTGCGACGTCGGCGAGGATGCCTTCCCCGCTGCGCGCCGCCACGCTGCACGCGTTCGCGGTGAACCGGTCGAGCAGGGGATGCTCGGCGCGGGCACGCCAGGTGCGGACGGCGGCGACGCCGGCGGCATGGATCTCCGCGGCGGTCGCGTCCGGCCCGAGACCCAGCCGCTGGGCAGGGCCGATACCGAAACCGCCGATCAGCCGCTGCAGTTCGAGCAGGTCGTTCTCGCTCAGCGCGACCCGGGTCGAGCGCAGGCGGCCGAGCAGGCGCAGCTCGGTGAAGCCGTGGACGTCGGCGAGCAGCCGCTGCACCGAGGCGAGCAGCGGGCCGTCGCGGTGGGCGCGCAGGACCCGTTCGAGCGACATCAGCGCCGAATGCGCCTTGAGCTGATCGGCGCGCTGGCCGAACTGCACGTCGATCACCTGACGCAGTTCGTCCAGCCCGCTGCGCGCCACCAGTTCCGCGGCCAGCGTCGGCGAGTCCCGTACCCCGAGATGGATCAGCGTGACGGCCATGCGGATCCCGAACAGGCCGAACCGGTCGACCAGGTGCGCCCGCGTCCCTGGATCGACAGGCAGCGCAATGTCGGGGCGCGCGAACCGATCCGCCGACAGCATCGCCACCTGAAGATCCTGCGACGGCACCTGCGCGAGCGCCTCGAACGCGGCGAACTCGCTCTGCCGCAACGTCCGCGCGCCCAGCGCGAGCAGCCCCGCGACCGGCACGACGGCCTGGCACAGTCCGGTGCGCTCGAGCTCGCCCGCGAACCGGGCCGCGACCTCCTTGGCGGACATCATCGCGTCCATGCGGCCGGCGCCGACCTCGTCGGCGCGGGAAACCACGCCGATCACGCCGAGCGGACCGGACTCGCCGCCCACGTGCTGGCCGATCCGGCCGAGGAACTGCACGTCGGCGGCACCGAGGGTGCGCATCAGGTAGACGACGGCGTCGGCGCCGGACGCTTCGTCGTCGGGGGTCAGCAGCTCGAACGTCCGGGCCGAGACGTCCTGTGACAGCGACGACGTGCCCGGAGTGTCGATGATCGTGGTCTGGGCGAGCGCACTGGCGGGCCACTCGACGTCGATGCGGTCCACCCGGTCCGCGGTCAGCTCGCCGAGGTCGAAGGTGAGCCGGCCGTCGCGGCGCTGCACCGGCACCGAGAGGATCCGGTCGCCGTCGTAGCGGGCGGTGACCGAGGGGGTCGAGCCGCTGCGGTACCACGTGACGACGCGCGTGCACTCGGTGGCGTCGGTGGGGGCGATGTCCTGCCCGACCAGGGCGTTGAGCAGCGTCGACTTGCCGGCCTTGAGAGAGCCGGCGAGTGCGACGCGCAGCGGCTGCTCGAGCCGCGCCGCACACAGCGCGAGCTGCTCGGCGGCGCGCGGGTCGCCGCCGTACCGGGCACGCGCGTGGGCGACGAGCTCGCGGGCCTGCTCGACGCTCACGCGCCGGCCCCGGCCAGCTGCGCGGCCCGCTCGCGGAGGGTCGTCAGCGCACGCACGTGCGTCTCGAGTTCGGCGATGCGGCGCTGCCGCTGCGCCTCCTCGACCGTCGCGGCCTCCTGCGCGGCGCGCAGCGACTCGGACAGCGACCGCAGCGTCTGCTCGGCCAGCTCGGTGAAGTGGTCGCGCAGCTGGCGCTGGATCAGCCGGAGCCGGTCCTTCGACTCCTTGCCCACCTGGAAGCCGACGTCGTCGGTGAACTTGCGGACGGCGACCTTGGCGTCGGCGCGGCGCTTGGCGATGCGCGCCTGCTTGTCGTCGCGATAGGCCTTGGTGCCGAGCACGACTCCCGCCCCGACGGAGATCGGGTTGACCAGCGCCATGCCCATGAGCGTGGTGATGAGCCCGAACATGAGCACGCCGCCGTAGGAGCCCTTCATTCCCACGAGCATCTTCTGGCCGACGCCGATGCGCCCCGACTCGAGGTCCGAGAGCCGGGAGACGGGCTCGAGCAGCCCCTCGAGGTCGCCGAGGCGCAGATCCGGCAGGTCCACCGCACCGCAGTCGGCGAAGTGCCGGGCGACGACCTCCGCGAGCCACACCGAACGTTCGTGGGCCCACACGAAGTTGTCGCCCACGGATTCGGCGACCTGCTCGCCCAGCCATTCCCCGATCCGCGGCCATTCCTCACCGGGGTCGCATTCGTCGACGGTGGCCTCCGCCTCGCGGGTGACCCGGCGCAGCCGGTCCCGCAGGTCGTGGTCGATGTCGGCGGCGAGGTCTGCGATGCCGTCGGCCAGGGTCTGCTGCCACTGGGCGGCCCTGGTGCGCAGCGCCTCCGCGGCGGTCTTGGCGCGCTGCAGTTCTGCGACGGCCGCCGCACCGGTCTCGGGGTCGCGCAGCGCCGCGAGCTCGCTGCCCAGGCCGAGCGCGACGTGTTCGACGACCGACTTCACGTCCAGCGCGACGGACCGCCGGGCGGCGTCGGCGCCGCGCGCGACGACCCGCTCACGGAGGAACCCGTACACCGATTCGAAGCCCGACTCCTCGTGCAGCGACGCGTCGTCGAGGCGCAGGGCGTGACTGCGCAGCAGCGACGAGACGGGCAGCAGGGGCACGTCGAGGCCGGCGCGCTGCAGGTGCCCGCGGTCGGCGGCGACGATCTCGCGCCAGTGCGGGTACAGGTCCGTCTTGGTGATCAGCACCGCTGCGGCCGGGCACAGCTGCAGCACCTGCCGCAGGAAGCTCAGCTCCGGCTCGGTGAACTCCTGGCTGGCGTCGGAGACGACGAACACCGCGTCGGCCGCCGGAAGCAGACCCAATGTTGCTGCGGCGTGCGGGTTTCCGTGCCCGCCGACACCGGGGGTGTCGACGAGGACGAGACCGTCGGCGAGCAGCGGGCTCGGCACGTTCACCTCGAGCCGCAGCACGTCCCGGCCGCCCGCGCGCGGCGTGCCGGGCGTGACGTGCTGCAACTCGTCGATGGGCAGGTCCACCCGGACGGGATCGCGGCCGGGCTCGGCGAGCACGAGTTCGGCGAAGGTGCGGTCGGCGTTCTGCACGACGGTGGGCACCGCGGTGGTCTCGTCGTCGCCGACCGAGCACACCTCGAGGTTGAGGAGCGAGTTCACGAACTGGCTCTTGCCCTGTTTGAGCTGGCCGACGACGACGACCCGCAGCCGGGGGTCGACGACGCGAGCGCGCGCCGCCTCGAGCCTGGCGGCGAGGTCACCGCGCTCGGCGGCGCGGATGTGTTCGGCGGCCGCGTCGATCAGTTCGACGAGGGCCGCGCGGCGAGCGGCGGCATCTGCGGACGACGTGTGCATGGTGATCGCTTCGACTCGCCTTCTGTCGGAGTGCGGGCTGCACCGAGATTATGTCCTCCGCGACGAACGCCGGCCCCGCGTGGTGCACGCGGGGCCGGCGCCGGGTCCGTGCGGTGGGTCAGCCGAGGAAGGTGTCGAAGTCGGAATCGGTGCCGGCACCGGCGCCGGCGTCGATCCCGCCGTGCAGATCGGCGTCGGCACCGGTGTCGGCGGAACCGAACAGGCCACCGGTGCCGCCCGCGCTGCCGAAGACGTCGCCGGCGTCGATGGACGACCACGCGTCCGTCGTGCCGTCGAGGGCTCCCGAGAGCTGGCCGCCGAGCTGCGAGGTGCCCTCGGCCGCGCCGCCGAGGCCCGCACCGAGCGCACCGCCGGCGTCCGTGGCTCCCTCGAGCCCGCCCGTGACGGCGCCGCCGACCTGCGACGCGCCGCCCGCGGCGCCGTCGAGGCCGCCGCTCAGGCTGCCGCCCAGGTCGGTCGCGCTGCCCAGGCCGCCCGCCAGGCCACCGGTCAGCTCGCCGCCGAGGTCCGCGGCACCCTCCAGGCCACCGGTCAGGCCGCCGCCGAGCCCCGCCCCGAGATCCGCGGCGCTCCCGAGCCCGCCGGTCAATCCACCGGCCAGCCCGCCGCCCAGGTCCGCTGCCCCGTCGAGCCCGCCGGTCAATCCACCGGCCAGGTCCCCGCCCAGGTCCGCTGCCCCGTCGAGCCCGCCCGACAGTCCACCGGCCAGCCCGCCGCCCAGGTCCGCTGCCCCGTCGAGCCCGCCGGTCAATCCACCGGCCAGGTCCCCGCCCAGGTCCGCTGCCCCGTCGAGCCCGCCCGTCAACCCACCGCTCAGGCCGCTGCCGAGTCCGGCGCCGAGGTCAGCGACGGTATCCAGTCCCCCGGACACGCCGCCGGTGAGGCCGCCGACCGCCTCGCCGCCGCCGGCGAGCTGCCCGCCGAGGTCGAGCGCGCCGTCGAGGGCGTAGCCGAGCTGGCCGGTCAGGTCCGCGTCGGCGCCGAGACCGCCGCCGAGGGTGGTGGCCAGCTGGGAGCTCAGGTCCACGGTGGAGTCGAGCGTTCCGCCGAGGCCGGCCTCGAACACCCCACCCAGCGCGGAACCGAGGTTCGCGCCGGCTTCCCCGCCGACGGAGAACGCGGAGCCGAGCACCGCGGAGAGGGTGCCGTCGGCGCTCGATTCGACGGTCGTCGACAGGTCGAGCGCGACGTTGAGGGCGTTGCCGAGCTCCAGGGTCGCGGAGTTCTCGAGACCGAGCGCGCCGCCGAGGAGGCCGCCGACCGCGGTGCCGAGGTCCACGCCGCCGGAGGCGTCGCCGCCGAGGAGGGCGCCGAGGTCGATGCCGCCGACGAGCCCGCCGTCGGCACTGCCCTCGAGTACGGCGCCGAGGGTGCCACCGAGATCACCGGCGACGGAGCCGCCCGCCTCGAGCAGCGCGGACAGGGAGGCTCCGAGTCCCGCGGTCACGCCGGTGAGGGCGTCGAGGCCACCGCCGAGGTCCAGGCCACCGGCGAGCCCGGTACCGACCTCGAGGACGGATTCGAGGGCGCCGCCGAGATGTCCGGCGAGGTCGGTGCCCAGGCCCAGCGTGCCGCCGAGGGTCGCGCCGACGGCCGTCGCGAGGTCCGCGCCACCGGCGAGGGCCGCCTCGACCGCGGTGGAGAAGCCGCCGCCCGCGGCGAGCGCGGTGTCGAGCAGACCGCCCAGGGCCCCACCGAGCTGGCCGCCGAGCTCACCGCCGACGCCGAAGGCGGCCTCGAGCGCACCCGACAGGTCCAGGGCGGTCCCGGCCGTCGCGCCGAGCGCCGCGTCGAGCGCTGCACCGAGGTCCGCAACGACGCCGGTCGCGGCGTCGAGCCCGAGGCCGCCGGCGAGGGCGCCGGCGAGCGCCGCGCCCAGGTCCAGGTCGCCCGCCAGGTCGAGCGCGCCGGAACCGATGCCGCCGAGCGCGCCGCCCGCGCCGAGGGCCGCTCCGAACGCCGCACCGAGCGCGGCACCGAGATCGCCGCCGAGTTCCAGGGCCGCGCCCAGCGTGCCGGCGAGATCGGCGGCCAGCTCGGCCGCGAAGTCGGTGTCGAGGCCGAGACCGCCGCCGAGACCGCCGCCGACGGCACCCGCCAGGCCGAGCCCCGCCCCGCCGGCGAGACCGAGGCCCGCGCCGCCGGCCAGGCCACCGGCGAGACCACCGGCCGCACCGGCACCGATCGCGCCGGCCGCACCCGCCGCCCCACCGAGCGCCGCGGTCAGCTCGGCGGCCGTCCCCGCGAACAGTCCGCTGTCGGCGACCAGGGGCGCGACGGCGACGATGTCGGCGTGGCACACGTCGGCGAGACCGGCCTGGGCCAGGGCGGCGTCGGGGTTCGCGCAGTAGCGGGCGAGGGCCTCTTCGTCGCGCAGCAGGCTGAGGATGAAGTCGAGCACAGCGTTGGTGGACATCGCATCTCCTGAGGTCGGTGTTCTGCGATTCACGCTACGAACGGCCCGTCCCCCGCCCAAGGGGGCGGAGTCCCCCATCGGTCCGGGGCCCGTACGGGGGCGGGGGTTAGGGGATCGGGACGGATAGGGGGATCGCCCCCGCGCCGGGGCCGAAGGTCTCGAATCGGGCTAACGACATCGTGTCCGATTACGACATCCAACGCGACACGGCGGATCCGTCCGCCCCGACCAGGGGAGCGAAACGACATGGCAACAGGACTCGGAGTCACGATCGGTTCGGCGGACTCGGTGGCGGCCACCGCGTTCGATCGCGCCGACACGTACCGCCCGGTCGTCCTGTCCCGCGCCAGCGAGCTGCACCTTCCCGCCGACGACGCGCCGCACCTCGGTCGTCGTCCGGCCGCGCCGGGTTCGCTGGTGTTCACCGACTTCGTGAGCCGGGTCGGGGATCCGGTGGGGGTGCTCGCCGACAACGGGGCCTCGTACTCCGGGGAGGACCTCACCGCCACGGCGATCGGCTGCCTGGTGCACGAGGCGTCGCGTGACCTGCCGGAGGCGCCCACGATCACGGTGGCGCATCCGGCGCCGTGGGCCGGCTACACCGTCGATGCGTTGCGCGATGCGCTGTCGCGGGCCGGTCTGCCCGACGTGACGCTGATGCCCGAACCCGTCGCCGCGGTGCGCTGGCTCGACGCCGCCCAGGGCCCCCTCGGCGACGGCGTGGTCGTCGTCTACGACCTCGGCGCCCGCACTCTCGACGTCTCGGTGCTGCGCACCGGCGCCGAGCCGGTGCTCCTCGGTCGCCCGATCGGCAGCGAGGACGTGTGCGGCGGTCACCTCGACCACCTGGTCACCACCCATCTGCTGGACACCGTGCGCGACGACGTCCCCGACTTCGATCCGTTCGCCGCCCCCATGACGGCGGCGCTGGCCGAGCTGCGTGCCCGCGCGACGGCCGCGAAGGAACAGCTGTCGACCGACACCGAGACGGTCGTCGCGATCGACCTGCCCGGCGTGCGGCGGGACGTGCGTCTCGTCCGCGACGAGTTCGAGGAACTCGCCCGCGGCCCGCTGCAGGCGTCGATCGCGCTGGTGCACGAGGCGCTGCGCGGCGCCGGGGTCGAGCCGTCCGACGTGGGGCGGGTGCTGCTCACCGGTGGCGGCGGCGCGATCCCCCTGGTCGCCGAGCTGCTCTCGGCGGAGCTGGGCATTCCGGTGGTCGCCGGCCCGCGGCCCGCCCACACCGCCGCCCTCGGGGCGGCCCAGCCGCCGACGGTGAGCTCTGCGACGGCCCAGCCGCCGGTGAGCTCCGCGGCGGCCCAGCCGCCGATGGTGAGCTCCGCGACCGTCACCCCGCCGGCGGACGACGATGTGCCCACCACCGCGCTGCCCGTGACGACCCTGCACGACCGGCCGGCCGAGACGGTCTCGCCGGTTCGCCCGGCGATCGTCCCGGCCCCGGCCGCCGCGGCGGCTCCGGCGCCTTCCCGTTCGCGGCGCTACGTGCTCGCCGGGGCCGCGGCCGCTGCGCTCGTCATGCTCGGCGCGGGTGGTCTCGCGATGGGCACGCTCGGCACCTCCGACGCGTCGGAGACCGGTGCGGGCGTCGCCACCTCCGAGACCGTCCCGGGCGCGACCCCGGCCTCGGCGGGGGGCCCGGCGACGACCGCGACCACCGGGGCCGGCACGAGCGGCACCACCCCGGGTGCGGCACCGGGCACCCAGGCCGCGGCCACGGCGGCGACACCCGGGGCGCCGGGCGCCGTCGCCCCCGCCGGGAGCATTCCCGCCGGCACCCCCGCGCCCGGTGCGGCGCCGGGAGCGCCGGCCCCCGGTACCCCCGCGCCCGGCACCCCCGCCCCCGGCACCGTCGCCCCGGCACCCACGACCACGGTCGTCCCCGCCCCCGCGCCGGCTCCCGCTCCCGCCCCGGCGCCCGCGCCGTCCCCGAACTACGGCTCGCAGGTCGGTGACGCGCTCGGCGGCGCCGGTCAGGGTGCCGGCGCGGTCCTCGACGGCACCGGCAACGCGGTCGGCGGCGTCGTCGACGGGGTCGGTGGTGCCGTCGGTGGCGTCGTCGACGGTGTCGGCGGACTCCTCGGCAACTGACCGATGCCGCAGCCCACCCCCCTGCCGCGCGACGTCGCGCACGCCGTCGCCGCGACCCCGCCGCGGCTGCTGCTCACCGGTCCCGCCGGCAGCGGCAAGTCCGCATTGCTGTCCTCGGTGCGGCAGACGCTCGCCGGCCGGGGCCTCACCGTCGGAACCGATCCGCGTTCCCCCGCGCCGGCGGCGCTGGTGGTCGACGACGCGCACACCCTGCCCGCCGAATCGGTCCTCGCGCTCGCCGAGCAGGTGCGGCGCGGCGAGCGGCCGGTGGTCGTCGCGACGGAGCCGCGGCCGCACCGCAGCGATCTGCGGGCGCTGCTGTCCGCGTTCGGCGCGCACTCGGCGCTCGTCGAACTGCACCCCCTCAGCCCGCGCGAAATTGCCGGTCGCGCAGCAACTCTCGGTCTCACCCCGCGCCCGGAACCGATCCGCTCGGTGCACCGGCTGACCGGCGGCGCCCGCGACGTCGTCGACGCGGCCCTCGCGGCGTTGCGCGACGGCACCGATCCCCGGCGGGCCGCCGCGGCCCGCGTTCGCGACCGCCTCGGCGGCGGCGACCCCGACCTGCCCCGGGTCCTGGTCCTCGCCGGCCTCGGCGGCACCCTCGACCCGCTCGAGGTCGCCACCGTCCTCGGCGTCGACGCGGACCGCGCCCGCGAGCTCGTCGACGCCGCGCGGGCCAGCGGCCTGCTCACCGTCGACGGCGACGTCCCGATCCCCGCGGCCGCCGCGGTGCCCGCCGCCGTCCTCGGGACCCACGCCGTCCGCACGCTGGCGCACCGGCTGGCGGCGCTGCGCCTCGACGCGGGGCTGCTGACCGCGGACGCCGCCCGGGCTCTCGCCGAGGCCGGGGTGGCCGACGCCCGCCTCGCCGCCCTTCTCGTGACGCTCGCCGACGCGGCCGAGCCCGCGCAGGCCCGCACGCTGTACGACGCGGCGATCCGTGCCGGCGCCGACGCCGATGCGCTGGACGTGCGCCGCGCCGAGGCCGCCGGGCTCGCCGGCGACCTCGCCACCGCCGGACAGCTCACCGACCGTCTGCTCGACCGGGCCGGTGCACTGCCCGCCGGCGAGCTGGCCGCCGCCACCCGCATCGCCGCGACCGTGGCCGCGCGCCGCGGCATGCTGGGGCGCAGCGCGGATCTGTACGAGTGGCTCGGCCCCGAACGGGCCGGCGCCGACGCGCCCGTCGCCGCGACGGTGCTGCTCGCCGCGGGCCGCCCGGGCACCGCCGCCCGGTTCGGCACAGAGGCCGCGGCGCCGACGTCGTCCGCGGCGGCCGCGCAGCTGCTGGCCGCGGGCCTGCGCGAGTCCGTCGGCGGCGACGGGCGCGTCGCGATGAACACCCTCACGCGGGCCCTCTCGGTGCACGGGGCGGCCGACCGGACGCGGCTGCTGCCCGACACCCCGGAGGCGATCACCGCGCTGCTGTGCCTGCACTCCGGCGAACTCGCCCACGCCGGCGCCGTGCTCGGCCGCGCCACCGCGGCGCCGTCCGTGCGGCACCGCCTGCTCGCGGCGTGGACGGCGCTGATCGGCGGCGACCTGCCGGCCGCGACGGCCGCCGCCGACGAGTTCACCCCCCACGCCGCCGAGCAGCGGGACCTGCTGTTCCTGCACGGGCTGCGGGTGGGCCTGGCCCGCCGAGGCGGCGACGTCGGCGCGCTGACCGCCGCCTGGACCGCGGCGCAGGGCGTGGTGGCCGAGTACTCGGTGGACCTGCTGAGCCTGCTGCCGCTCGGCGAGTTGTGGCTCGCCGCGGTCCGGCTCGGCGAGGCCGACCGCATCGCCCACCTGGTCGGCCAGGCCCAGGATCTTCTGACGACCCTCGACGAACCGCCGCTGTGGGGCGCGACGCTGCACTGGTACGGGGTGCAGGCGGCCATCGCCGCGGACCGGCCCGCGGAGCTGCTGCCGCACGCCCGGGCCCTCGGGGCGGCGGCGGAGACCACCGCCTACGCGGCCGCCCTGGCCCGGGCCGGGCAGGCCTGGCTGCGGGTGCTGCAGGGCGATGCCGACCCCGCGCGCGTGCAGGCGGCCGCGGAATCGCTCGCCGCGATCGGCCTGCCGTGGGACGGGGCGCGGTTGGCCGGCGAGGCCGCGCTGCGCGTCGACGACACGGCGACGGCGACGGCATTGCTCCAGGTCGCACGGGCCGTGCGGCACCCGTCGGCCGCGCCGCGCACCGCCGCGCCCACGCCCACGCCCGCGGCCGACGCGCCGGCGGCGCCGAGCCCCCTGTCGGATCGGGAGGCGGAGGTCGCCGACCTCGTCGTCGCCGGCCTGACCTACCGCGAAGTAGGGTCGCGCCTGTACATTTCCGCGAAGACTGTCGAGCATCACGTCGCGCGCATCCGGCGGCGGCTCGGCGCCGGCTCGCGATCGGAGCTCATCTCGATGCTCCGTGCGCTCGGCCACGGCGCCGAGGTTCGGCAACCGGCAACCAGTGGGAACGGGGGGATTTCTGCATGTCCGTAGGCGTGGGCCTGAGAGTCGGCACCATCGTGTCCGCCGTGGCCGTCACCTCCGCCGAGGGCATCCGTCCCGACCCCGAGCCGGTCGAACGCCTCACCCGTCTGCACCTGCACTCCGACGGCACGGCAACGCTCGGCGTCCGTGACCCCGGCGCCGCCGACGAGTGCAGCTCCTTCTCCGGCTTCGTCGACCGAGTGGGCGAACCGGCCGGGGTGCGCGCCGAGGACGGCGCCCTCTCCCGCGCGGAGGACCTCGTCGCGACCGCGATGGAATGCCTGCTCGCCGACGCCGCACCCCTGGTCGGCGACGCCCCGGCGACCGTCGCCGCCGCACATCCCACCGCATGGTCGCCGGCGACCGTGGCGGTGCTGCGCAACGCTCTCGACTACGTCGGGCTGCGGCACGTCACCCTGATCTCCGACGCCGAGGCCGTCGCGGCCTGGTTCGAGTCCCGGGTCGCACAGCAGAGCGGCCGGCTCGTCGCCGTCTATCACCTCGACGCCGGCGGATCGACGGTGACGCTCGTGCGGTCCGGTGTCGCCGCGGGCCGCTCGTTCCGTTACCCCGAGGGGGACGCCCCGTCGGTACCCGCGCAGCTATCGGCCGCGCTCGGCGCGTTCGGCTGGCTCGTCAGCAACCTCGACGCCGTCGTGATCAGCACCGAGGAGCCGGTGGACCCGTCGGCGGCGCAACTCGTCGCGCAGACAGTGAAGGCCGGTATGGGCGTGCGGTGCGTGCTGCCGCCGCAGCCGCAGCACGCGGTGGTGCGGGGCGCGGCGCTCGCCGCCGCGGCCGGTTCCGCGGACATGCTCGGCGCCACCCGGATCATGCCGGCGGTCCGCACCGGCGCCGCGGCGCGCACCCAGCTCGACCCCGTCGCCCCCGTCGAGCCGCCCGTCGCGGCCACGGCCCCCGTCGCGGCGGCCGGCACTGTCACAGCGGCCGGCACTGTCACAGCGGCCGGCACTGTCGCAGCGGCCGGCACCGAGGCGGACGCGGTGCCCGGGGGCCCGGACCGGGCCCCGCACAACCGGCTGGTCGTCGGCGGCGCCGTCGCGGCGGCCGTCGCGCTGCTCGTCGGGATGGGCGCCCTGGTGTTCTCGCTGCGGGACACCCCCGCGGACACACCCGTGCGGGAGGCGGGCGCCGCCTACGAGTCGCTGTCGAGCGCGGTGCAGGTGCCCCCGAGCACCGGCACCCCGACCGGTACCGCCACCACCACCACGACGACCGCCCCGGACGCGGCGCCGGCCACCGTCGACTCCGGGCTCGTGGCGCTCACCCCCGCCCCCGGCACCGCCGTCGAGGCCGCGCCGCCGAGCACATCGGCCCGGGCCACGATGTCCCGGCCGGCCCCGTCCACCACCACGCGGTCGACCACGGTCGCACCGACCACGAGCGAGGCCACCCGCGAACGGGACCGGCCCGCCCGGACGACGACCCCCACGACCGTCGCGCCGACCGGGACGTCAACGTCGACGCCCCCCGAAACCACGGAACCGGACCCAACGGACACGACCGGTTCCGAGGCGGCAGGGTGACCCTCCCCGTCCCGTACGCTGTCACACGGTTGTGTCCGCTTCCGCGGCACGACCGCGCACGAAACCCGTCAACCCATTCTCGAAGGGCCCCCATGCGTCACTCGTCGGCGTCGCGCGCCGCTGCTCGTACCACCGTTCGCCGTGTCGTCGTCGCGGCGGCGTCGGCACTGCTGCTGGCCGGGCCGCTCGCTGCGACCGCCCACGCCGCCCCGGCCGATCAGCTGCCCGCGGATCAACTGCCCGCCGAACTCGTCGAGGCCATCAGCCGCGACCTGAAGATCAGCGCCGACGAGTACCTCGCGCGATCCGAACGCGCGCAGGAACTCGCGGACTACGCGCGCAGCTTCCGTGCCGAACGGCCGGAGGACTTCGCGGGGGCATGGCTGGGCACCGACGGCCGGCCCGTCGTCGCGGTCACCAACCCCGACGCCGCCCGGCAGGCCGAGAACGACGGCTACCACGTCACCGTCGCGCCGGTGTCCGCGGACGGGCTCGAGCAGTCCCTCGCCGAGCTGAACCGCTGGGTCGCCGCGCTCCCCCGCGAACTGTCCTCCCAGGTGAACGCGACGTCGATCGACGTGTTCAACAACCGCCTGATCGTCGACATCGCCAACAGCCCGGCCGGCCGCGCCCTGAACCTGCCGACGCTCATCGCCAACGTCCAGGTCATGCTCACCCCGGGCCAGCCGCCGAACGAGCCCGGCCCGCTCGGTGGCGACACCTACATCACCGCCGACGGGGACGTCCGCTCGACGCCGCTCGACCGCATCGGTGTCTGCTCGTTCGGCTTCAACGCCGTCGACGCCGACGGATCGGCCGCCAACATCACCGCCGGCCACTGCGACGCGGTCGCCCGCGAGGACGGCGGCTCCACCGTCTACCTGCCCAACCGGGAGAACATCGACGAGAGCCTGAAGATCGGCGCGTTCACCCGCTCGACCGTCGGCGAGGGCAGCACCCTGGACTACGGCATCATCGGCCTCGACCAGGCGGGCGAGGACGTCGGCCTGAACCGGCCCGTCATCCGCGGCGGCAACGGCTCGACGCTGACCGTCACCGGCACCGCCGCGCCCGTCGCCGGCGCCCCGGTGTGCAAGTCCGGACAGTCGTCGTACTTCACGTGCGGCATCGTCGCCGCCGACCGGATCGAGACCCAGCTGGTCCGTGCCGACGGCACGAGCACCACGATCCGCGGCTTCGCGACCACCGCCTGCACCCTCTCCGGCGACAGCGGCGGCGCCATCGTCACCGGCACCCTCGCGCTCGGCGTGATCAGCGGTTCCAACAGCTCCGGCGCCCCCGACTGTGTGGAGGCCAACCTCGTCCTCGCACCGCAGGGTGGCACCTCCAGCCTGGGCATCTCGATCCAGGACATCGAGGCCGAGACCGGCGCGCGGGTGCGCACCGGCGCTGCAGCCTGACCGGTCCCGCGCCACGCCGCGCGGCTGGGTGTTCGCGCGGCCGACCCCATATGATCGTCCCGTCCAGCACCGGCCCGCCCGGGGCCGGCATCTTCGCGCACCGTCGCGGAGATCAACGAGGAAGGCATCCATGCGACGCTCCTTCGCCCGTCGAGCAGCGGTTTACGGTTCGGCAGCGCTCATGCTGCTCGGCCCTGCCGCCGCCATCGCACAGGCCGACCCGGCCCCGATCGAGGCGACGGCGCTGCCGAACGAACTCGTGGAGGCGCTGGCCCGGGACCTGCAGATGAGCCCCGAGCGGTACCTGACGGATGCTGCCCGCAGCCAGGAGCTGGCCCGCTTCGCCGAATCGGCGCGGGAGGAGTTCGCTGCCGTGTTCTCCGGCGTGTGGCTCGAGCGGGACGGCACGCCGAAGGTGGGGCTGACCGAGGGCGAGGGTTACGACGCGGCCCGCGAGGCCGCCGAGGACGCCGGATTCACCGTCGAGGACACCGACCGCACCGAGACGCAGCTGCGCGACGAACTGAAGGCGCTGAACGACTGGCTGGCCACCCAGCCGCCCGCCGTCGCCGACCTGGTGCGCGGCGTCGCCATCGACGTCGTGAACAACGACGTCGTGCTGCGCACCGAGAACGTCGCCGGGATTCGGCTGCCCGACTTCCTGCAGGGTGCCCGGGTGCTGTTCGCGCCCGCGCCGCTCGTTCCGGAGCCGGCCGCCGGCGACCTGCGGCCCGTCGCCGACCTCGCCGCCCCGACGGCCCTGTTCGGCGGGGACGCCTACGCCGCGCTCGGCGCCGGCGAGGGCCTGCGCTGTTCGCTCGGCTTCAACGCCGTCGACAGCTCGGACCGCCCGGTCAACATCACCGCCGGGCACTGCGACCCGAACCGGCCGTCCGCCGGCACCCAGTTCGCGTCGAAGGTGTACCAGCTGCTCGGTGAGGAGCTCGGCCAGCAGCTCGGCACCTTCGAGAAGACCAGCCTGGACGGCCGCGACTACGCCGTGATCCGGCCGACCACCGAGGCCCAGGGCCGGTTCGAGAACAACGGTGTGCGGGTGCCGCTGGCGGCGCCGCTGCCGATCACCGGCGTCGCCGAGCCCGTCGTCGGTGCGCCCGCGTGCAAGTCCGGCGTCCGCTCGGGCTACAGCTGCGGTGTCGTGACCGCCTCGGGCCAGACCGTCGAGGTCGGCCACCGCGTGCTGGAGAACGGCTTCTCCACCAACCTGTGCGCCCTGCAGGGCGACAGCGGCGGCACGATCGTCACCGGCACCTTGGCCCTGGGCATCTCCAGCGCCTCCAACGTCGGTCAGTACGGCATGTGCGAGATTGCCGGCGTGGTCAGCGGCCTGCTGGGCGAGTCGCCGGAGTTGTTCGCGACGCCGATCTCCGCGGTCCTCGCCGAGAACCCCGGGCTGCGCGTGCGCACCTGGTGATCGCCGCTCCCTGAGAGCTCCACGAGGGCCCGCCTCCGGCCGGAGGCGGGCCCTCGTGCTGTGCGGCGTGTCGCGCCGAGCGAGACGACGGGAAACCAGCCGGCCGGTTTAGGATCCTGAGGTCCCGAGGTCCGGCCGCGGAGTGTGCTCCGCGGCCGGACCGTCGCATATCCCGGCGTCCGTTGACGGCGGTTCGACGAGAAGGTGAGTGACTGTTGTCAGCAGACCTAGCAACGGTTGGCGTCGACGTAGTGGTCTACGCCGTCGAGATCGTGGTGCACCTTTTCCGGCTGATCACGCTCCAGTCCTGACTGGCCCGGAGAACGACTGCGGCCCCGCCACCGGATCGGTGGCGGGGCCGCAGTGGGCTGAGGGCGAGGGTTACTTCTCGGCCCACTCCGTGGTGCCCGGAGGCGCCGCGAGGGTGTTGATCAGGCCGATGCCGGCGACGATCAGGGTGGGACCACCGACAACGATGGTGCCGATGACGCCACCGATACCCGCACCGGCGACCGTGCCGATGGCAGGCATGACGAAGGTGCCCACGATGGCGCCGATGATGGTGCCGGTCAGGCCGCCGACGGCGGTGGCGATGCCGAGCTGGGACGCGAAGTTCTGCTGCGCCTTGAGGTTCTCCTCGGGCGACGCGACGTCGCTCAGCTTGAGGCTGACCGGGTTGAGGCCCGGAGCGACCTTGTCCTCGGGCTCGACCGGGGTGGCCTTCGACGGGTCGGTGACCGGCGTCAGGGTGAGGGTCTTGCCGTCCTCGCTGATCTCCCGCTCGAAGGGCAGCTGCAGGTCGCCGAGCTGGATGGCCAGCGGCAGGCTCACGACCGCGTTGCCGTCGCCGTCCTGCAGCTCGACGCTCTTGCCGTCGCCGGACACGGCGAACGAACCGGCGTCGATGACGGTGACGACGGAGTCGCCCTCCGCCTTGGTCTCGTAGTTGATCTTCTCCGGTGCCGTGACCGCCGGTGCGGCGTAGGACGTGCCGGCGGTGACGCCGACGGCGGCGATGGTCATCGCCGCGACAGCGGCGAGCTTCCTGAACTTCATTCGATTCCGTTCTGTGACTTCGGCGCACGCCCCCGACGGACGCCCCCCAAGTTCTGACACCAATGTGCCCCTGCGCACCGTAGGCCCTGATCGCGGGTGCGCGAAGCACATCTCGCGCAGCATCATAACCGACATCACACGGATCCTCGCGTCCGGAATGTACCTAATCCGTTGCCACTCCGTTGCCGGACTCACGAGTACCTATGCCGAAGCGTGACCAGCTACCGCACGTTAGGTTTGCCTGACTCAATGAGTCGAAAGGTTTAACGCTTAACGTGAGCGGACACTCACGCTACGGCGCGATGCGGCAATTCGGCCGCCCCCCACGCGGTCGACCTCTGCTCAGCACCGCGCCGCAGCACCGCGAGACTAGACTACCGGCCGGTAACTTCCTATAGCTACCGGCTGGTAACTTAGTTCGGGTTAGGATGCGTGGGCTTATACCAGGCGGCGCGCTGCCGCCCCCGACACGAAAGGCCACCTATGAATGCCCTGACGATCACGTTGGGCACGATCGGCGTGCTGCTCAGTCTGGTGTGCTGGTACTCGTTCATCGGTGGCGCGATGAAGATGGTCAACGTCGTCCGGATCGGCCAGCCGGCTCCGGATCGGTGGCGGCCGTTCTTCCCGCGCTTCAAGCAGATGCTCGTCGAGTTCGTCGCACACACCCGGATGAGCAAGTTCCGCACCGTGGGCTGGGCCCACTGGCTGGTGATGGTCGGCTTCATGCTCGGCGCGATCGTCTGGTTCGAGGCATACGGCCAGACCTTCGACCCGGCGTTCCACTGGCCGCTGATCGGCAACACCGCCGTCTATCACCTGATCGACGAACTGCTCGGCCTCGGAACCGTGATCGGAATCACGGCGCTGATCATCATCCGGCAGCTGAACCACCCGCGGAAGCCCGCGCGGCTCTCGCGCTTCGCCGGCTCCGACTTCCGGGCCGCGTACTTCGTCGAGACCGTCGTCCTCATCGAGGGCCTCGGCATGATCTTCGTCAAGGCCGGCAAGATCGCGACCTACGGCCACGCCAACCCGTGGACCGACTTCTTCACGATGAACCTCGCCAAGCTGCTGCCGGCGAGCGCCGTGATGGTGTCGATCTTCGCGTTCGTCAAGCTGATGTCCGGCATGGTCTGGCTGTACGTCGTCGGCCGCAACATCACGTGGGGTGTCGCCTGGCACCGCTTCGCCGCGTTCTTCAACATCTACTTCAAGCGCGAGGACGACGGTGGCGTCGCCCTCGGCGCCGCGAAGCCGATGACGTCGAAGGGCAAGGCCATCGACATGGAGACGGCCGATCCGGACACCGACACCTTCGGTGCCGGCCAGATCGAGGACTTCTCCTGGAAGGGCTGGCTCGACTTCACCACGTGCACCGAGTGCGGTCGCTGCCAGTCGCAGTGCCCGGCCTGGAACACCGGTAAGCCGCTGTCGCCCAAGCTGGTCATCACCTCGCTGCGCGACCACGGCTACGCCAAGGCGCCCTACCTGCTCGCCGGTGGCCGCAAGGACCTCGGCGGCGACGAGGTCGGCCTGGTCGACGCCGAGGGCAACGCGGACGAAGCCAAGCTCGGGAAGATCCCGGCGGCAGCCCTGGCCGAGGCCGATCGCAAGCTGGTCGGCGAGACCGTCGAGGGCGAGCTCGCGCCCGTCATCGACACGGAGACGCTGTGGAGCTGCACCAACTGCGGCGCCTGCGTCGAGCAGTGCCCGGTGGACATCGAGCACGTCGACCACATCATCGACATGCGCCGCTACCAGGTGCTCATCGAGTCCGACTTCCCGTCCGAGCTCGCGGGTCTGTTCAAGAACCTCGAGAACAAGGGCAACCCCTGGGGCCAGAACGCCAAGGACCGGCTCAACTGGATCTCCGAGCTGGACTTCGACGTTCCGGTGTTCGGCCAGGACGCGGACAGCTTCGCCGACTACGAGTACCTGTTCTGGGTCGGCTGCGCCGGCGCCTACGAGGACCGGGCCAAGAAGACCACCAAGGCCGTCGCCGAGCTGCTCGCGACCGCCGGCGTGAAGTTCATGGTTCTCGGTGCCGAGGAGACCTGCACCGGTGACTCGGCCCGTCGCGCGGGCAACGAGTTCCTGTTCCAGCAGCTCGCGATGCAGAACATCGAGACCCTGAACTCGGTGTTCGAGGGCGTCGAGGACTCCAGGCGCAAGATCGTCGTCACCTGCGCGCACTGCTTCAACGCGCTCAACAACGAGTACCCCCAGGTCGGCGGGAACTACGAGGTCGTGCACCACACCCAGCTCCTGAACCGCCTGGTGCGGCAGAAGAAGCTGGTGCCGGTGGCGTCGGTGAGCCAGGACGTGACCTATCACGACCCGTGCTTCCTCGGCCGCCACAACAAGGTGTACGACGCACCGCGTGAGCTGATGGCGGCGTCCGGCGCGAAGCTCACCGAGATGCCGCGGCACGGCGAACGGTCCATGTGCTGTGGTGCCGGTGGTGCCCGCATGTGGATGGAAGAGAAGATCGGCAAGCGGATCAACATCGACCGCGTCGACGAGGCACTGTCGACGAATCCGTCGAAGATCGCCACCGGCTGCCCCTTCTGCCGCGTCATGCTCAACGACGGTGTCACCGCGCGTCAGGAGAAGGGCGAAGGCGAGGGCGTCGAGGTCGTCGACGTCGCCCAGCTCATGCTCGACTCCATCACCCGTCTCGAGCCCGCGACGCTCAGCGAGAACATCAAGGTGATCCCGCGTGAGCGGCCCGTCGCGGAACCGGTGGCGACCGCCGGCACCCAGGGAGCCGCCGTGGCCTCGGAGGCGACCGCCGAGACGGTGGAGAAGGAGCGCGTCGAGGAGATCGAGGAGGCGGCCGCGACCCCGGCGGCCCCCAAGACGGCCCCGTCCGGCGGCCTGCAGATGAAGGGTGCCGCCAAGGCTCCCGGCTCGAAGCCGGGCGGGCTGCAGATGAAGGGCGGCCTGAAGGCCCCGGGCGCGAAGGCTCCCGCAGCCGGCGACGGTGCCGCGGCCGGCGACGGTGCCGCGGCCGAGGCTCCCGCGGCCCCGGCCGCCAAGCCGGGCGGACTGCAGATGAAGGGCGGGCTCAAGGCCCCGGGCGCCAAGAAGGCCGCTCCGGCCGCCGCCGCTCCCGCCGCCTCTCCCGCTGCCGAATCCGCTCCGGCCGAGGCCCCAGCGGCCCCGAAGGCCAAGCCGGGCGGACTGCAGATGAAGGGCGGGCTCAAGGCCCCGGGCGCCAAGAAGACGGCTCCGGCCGCGGCCGCCCCGGCCGAGGCCCCGGCTGCGCAGGCACCGGCTGCCGAGGCCCCCGCCGCGCCGTCGGTTCCGAAGGCCAAGCCGGGCGGACTGCAGATGAAGGGCGGGCTCAAGGCTCCGGGCGCGAAGAAGGCCGCGCCGGCACCGGCCGCCGAGGCACCCGCCCCGGCACCGGCGGCCGAGGCCCCCGCGAAGGCACCCGCCGCCGAGGCACCCGTCACGGAGGCTCCGGCGGCTCCCGAGCCGCCGAAGGCGAAGCCGGGTGGCCTGGCGTTCAAGGGCGGAGCGAAGGCTCCCGGCGCCCGCAAGGCCGCCGCGCCGAAGCCTCCGGCAGAGAGGCCCGAGCCTCCGACGGAGAAGCCCGAGGCTCCCGCGAAGGCACCGGAACCGGCGCACGCACCCCCGGGTGAGGCGCCCGATCCGGATGCACCGCCGGAGAAGGCACCGGCCCCCGAGGCGCCGTCGACCAACGGCACCGAGGCCTCGCCGACCAATGGCACCGAGGCCTCGCCGACCAACGGCGCCGAGGCACCGGCCCCGCCGCAGGCCAAGCCGGGAGCGCTGGGCTTCAGGTCCGGCGCCAAGGCCCCCGGCCGGCGCGGGTAGCACCCACGGCGACGCCCCTCACCCGCTCGGGTGGGGGGCGTCGCCGTTTCCCGGAGCAGACATCCCTTGCACCGTCCTTGCACCTCCTGCCTACGCCTGCAACGGAGGCAAGCACGAAACGACGGGTGCAAGCTCGCCGTCAGGCCCTGAACGTCCCGGTGGGCCCCGGCCCACGTCCGGCCCGGGCGATCGCCTCCCGGATGCGGTCGGCGACCACCGAGGGTGTAGCCAGCTCGTCCCACACCCAGCGCACCACGGTCCAGCCGGCGTCGCGCAGACGATCCTCGCGCTGCTTTTCCCGCCACACCGTCTCCTCCGGGGTGATGTCGTCGCCCCGATACTTCACGCGACCGTCGAACTCGCCGATCACCCCGTGTTCCGGGAGCAGGAAATCGACCCGGGCCAGCCACCGACCGCGGTCATCGTGGATCACCGCCTGGGTCATCGGCATCGGTAGCCCGTCGCGGACAAACAGCACGCGACTGCGGGACTCGCCCACGCTCTCGCTACGCCCGTCCAGGAACCGCGCCGCGCGCAGGCCCTTCGCGTGGCCGGGATGGCGGGTGTTGCGAGCCAGTGCGCTGATCATGTCGGCGGTGGTGAGCCCGCACAGCCGCAGCGCGTGATCCCCTGCGACGACGGCCTGCTCGAACGGCAGGGTGCGGGCGAGGTCGGCGACCGTGCGGGCGACGGTGAGCACGCGCGCCCCGCCGACGTCGGTGACCTCGTCGGGAGCGAAGGGCGACGCGTGCAGGTTCCGCCCCGGCGTGCGCTTCGCTCCGCCGATGCGGTTACGGGTCAGGTGGACCTCCCCGAGCGGGGTGTTCCAGAGGGCGAGGCCGTGCAGGACGGCGGCAGAGACGTGGCTGAGCGCGGCGTCGGAGCGGAGCCCACCGGCAACGGCGACGGCTCGCCGGTGGTGACGGCCGTATTCGTCGAGCTGTGCGTAGCTCTCGGCCGGCAGATAGGCGCCGCGGTGGATGCGGTGCCAGTGCCCGCGGCCGCACAGCCGCCGGATCTCGCGATCGGTGACGCCGCGCTCGCGTGCGGCGGCGCGCCGGATGATGTCGTGTTCGTCGCCCATGACGGTCACGGTGCCGTATCCGGGCGGGCGCACACCGCAACAAACGCAGGAGGCGGCCCGATCTGTGGACGAACCGCCCGGCTGTGGACAGCCGGGCGTGCACCCGAAGCCGCGTCCCGACAACCGGATTCGACTGCCCCACCGGGTGCGAGCACGCGGGTCAGCCGTGCCGGGCGAGCAGCTCCTCGCGGCGCTTGGGATCGAGGTTCACGCGCGAGATGTCACCGTCGTAGTGGTCGAGCAGGCGCGGGTCCATCACCTTGCGCCACAACGGCGGAACGAACGACAGCAGGATCATGACGGCGTAGCCGGCGGGCAGCTGCGGCGCCTCGTCCATCGTGCGCAGCGTCTGGTAGCGCCGCAGCGGATTCGCGTGGTGGTCGCTGTGCCGCTGCAGGTGGTAGAGGAACAGGTTGCTGCAGCTGTGGTCGCTGTTCCAGCTGTGCCGCGGCGCGACGCGCTCGTACGTGCCGTTCGGATGCGTGCCGCGCAGCAGACCGTAGTGCTCGAGGTAGTTCGCGGCCTCGAGGAACATCACGGCCAGCACGGCCTGCACCACCAGCCAGGGCGCGACGGACCATCCGAAGACCGCGATCAGCCCGGCGTACAGCACGACGGTCAGCGCCCAGGCGTTCAGGACGTTGTTGCGCGGGCTCCACCAGGGCAGCCCGCGACGGGCCAGGCGCTCACGCTCGTACCGCCAGCCCGACCGGAGGCCGCCGAACACCGAGCGCGGCAGGAACTCCCAGTAGGTCTCGCCGAACCGCGCCGTCGCGGCGTCCTCCGGGGTGGCGACGCGCAGATGGTGACCGTGGTTGTGTTCGACGAAGAAATGCCCGTAGCCCGACTGGGCGAGGGCGATCTTGGCGAGCCGGCGTTCGAGGTCGGTGCGTTTGTGCCCGAGTTCGTGCGCGGCGTTGATGCCGACGCCGCCGACCACGCCGACGGTGGCGGCCATCGCGAACCGCTCGGGCCAGCCCATCGGCGCGACGGTCCACACCCAGCAGGCGAAGACGAGCCCCGCGTACTGCAGCGGCAGGTACAGGTAGGTGCACCAGCGGTAGTACCGGTCCTCCTCGAGGTCGCGCACGACCTCTTCCGGCGGGTTGGCCTTGTCGACGCCGGTGAACCGGTCGACGAGCGGGACGATCACCGCGATCAGCAGCGCACCGAACGCCCAGAAGACACCGAGGTGCAGGTACTCGACGAGCAGCCACGCGACGAACGGGCTCAGCGGGACGGCGAGCCCGCACAGCCACAGGTACCGTTTCCGGTCCTTCCAGCGCGCCCCCGCGCTCCCGTCCCCCACCATGTACACCAACCCCCTGGTTGTCTCGCCCGTCCCCCGAACATCACGGTTCTTACATCCCATATGTCCGCAACGCGCCGGGATGTTACCGAATAGTAGGACAAACGAGACGAACCACCCACGAAGTTGTGACCGGTCCGAATACAGCGACGGCGCCGCACCGTAGGTGCAGCGCCGTCGAACCGTCGGGACGACCCGCTCAGATGGGACGGACTCCCTGGGCCTGCGGGCCCTTCTGTCCCTGCCCGATCTCGAACTCGACCCGGGCACCTTCGTCCAGCGACTTGAAGCCGGAGCCCTGAATCTCCGAGTAGTGGACGAACACGTCGGGTCCACCGCCGTCCTGCTCGATGAAGCCGAAACCCTTTTCGGCGTTGAACCACTTCACAGTTCCCTGTGCCATACCGTGCGACTCCTCAATCCACCCGCGCGTCACCCCGACGCAACGGTCACAAGTGGTCATGATTGCACTTTTCGGGCCGATCGTCGCGGTGGACGCGGCGATGCAGGCGAAATCCGGCTGAAACCCGGTTGCGGCCGGGTGGCACCATGGACGCCGTGAGTACAGGAGAACAGGGCCACCTTCATCACCGCATCACCCGCAAGCTCGAGCAGTCCGCGAAGCTGCAGAACGTGCTGTACGAGATCCGGGGGCCGGTGCACGCGCATGCCGCGCGGCTCGAGGCGGAGGGGCACCGCATCCTGAAGCTCAACATCGGCAACCCGGCGCCGTTCGGGTTCGAGGCACCCGAGACGATCGTGCAGGACATGATCGCGGCCCTGCCCAACGCCCAGGGCTACTCGGAGTCGAAGGGCATCGCGTCGGCGCGCCGGGCCATCGTCACCCGTTACGAGCTCGTGCCGGGCTTCCCGAAGCTCGACATCAACGACGTCTACCTCGGCAACGGCGTCTCCGAGCTGATCACGATGACGATGCAGGCCCTGCTCGACGACGGCGACGAGGTGCTGATCCCGGCGCCGGACTACCCGCTGTGGACGGCGATGACGTCCCTGGCCGGCGGTACGCCGGTGCACTACCTGTGCGACGAGTCCAACGACTGGAATCCCGACATCGAGGACATCGAGTCGAAGATCACGGAGAAGACCAAGGCCCTGCTGGTCATCAACCCGAACAACCCGACGGGTGCCGTGTACTCGCTCGAGGTGCTCGAGCAGCTGGTGCAGCTGGCCCGCAAGTACCAGCTGCTGCTGCTCGCCGACGAGATCTACGACAAGATCCTCTACGACGACGCCAAGCACATCTCCCTGGCCACCCTCGCGCCCGACCTGCTGTGCCTGACCTACAACGGCCTGTCGAAGGCCTACCGGGTCGCCGGGTACCGGTCGGGCTGGATGACGATCACCGGCCCGAAGGACCACGCCGGCGGGTTCCTCGAGGGCATCGACCTGCTCGCCTCGACCCGTCTGTGCCCCAACGTGCCGGCCCAGCACGCGATCCAGGTGGCGCTCGGCGGGCATCAGAGCATCGAGGACCTGATCCTGCCCGGTGGCCGGCTGCTCGAGCAGCGCGACGTCGCGTGGGAACGCCTGAACTCGATTCCCGGCGTCAGCTGCGTCAAGCCGCGCGGCGCCCTGTACGCCTTCCCGCGCCTCGACCCGGAGGTGTACGAGATCCACGACGACGAGAAGCTGGTCCAGGACCTGCTGCTGCAGGAGAAGATCCTGATGGTGCAGGGCACCGGCTTCAACTGGCCGGATCCGGACCATCTGCGGATCGTGACGCTGCCGTGGGCCCGTGACCTGGCGGTGGCCATCGAACGCTTCGGCAACTTCCTGTCCAGCTACAAGCAGTGACCGCGGTGACCTGCTCGCGACACGCCCGGGATGCACGACACGCCGACCGTTGTCGAAAGTATATGTTGCGACGAACGAACGGCGTCACCGCAGGCAGAGCCGTCGACTCCCCCCGAAAACGAGCGTGCGGCCGGACCCCGGTGAGGACCGACACACTGTAGGTACTACCCCGGGGGCCGACAGAGCCAGTACGTTTGTCTACGGCACCTCAGCGTGCTGGGCTCCCTGATCACGCCATCCCCCCTGTGCGAGATCAGGTCGACGGTGGCGGGGACACCCCCCCTGCTCCCCGCCACCACCAGCCCTTGTCCCCCGGATGCGGCCGGGCTTCCGCGATGCGACCTCGCCGCGATCTCGTCGTTACCCTGATGCGGTGACTCGCTCAGAGCCCCCCGGCCACGGACACGGACACGGCCACGGCCACTTCTCCGGGCCGATCCCGGTCGGACCCACCGCCGCGAAGGTCGTCGTCGGACTCCTCGTCGCGATCGGCGTCGCCGTGTTCGCCGGCGCCGTCGCGCTGTGGCCCAGCGGGCAGGCGGTCGACATTCCGGCCCCGTTCCAGACCACCGGCGGCGGAGCCGTCGTCACCGAGGCCGGCACCGTCGTCGAGCAGGACATCGGCCCGTGCGGGAGCAGTTCGGCCGGCCGCCCGTTCACCGGCGACCCCGTCCCCCCTGCGACCGACGCCTACCAGTGCCAGCGCAGCATCGTCACCATCGATTCGGGCCCCAACGAGGGCACCCGCACCCTGCTCGAGATCGGGCCCGGCCCGGGGCAGCCGGACCTGCGCGTCGGCGAGGAGATCCGGCTGGTGCGGCAGGTCGACCCGTCCGGCGCCACCCAGTACTCGTTCTACGACTACTCCCGCGGGCTCCCCCTCGCGCTGATCATCACCGCGTTCGCCGTGGTCATCGTGGCCGTGGCCCGGTGGCGTGGCCTGCGCGCCCTGATCGGCCTGCTGATCGCGTTCGGGGTGCTCGTGGTGTTCATGCTCCCCGCGCTGCTCGACGGCAAACCCGCCGTACCCGTCGCGCTGGTCGGCGGCGCGATCATCCTCTACGCGGTGCTCTATCTCGCGCACGGGGTGAATCTGCGCACCAGCTCGGCCCTGCTGGGCACCCTTGCGTCGATGCTGCTCGCCGCCCTGCTCTCGTACCTCGCGATCTGGATGACACACCTGACCGGGCTGTCCGAGGAACAGAACACCGACGTGCAGCTGTATCTCGAGCAGGTCAGCATCACCGGCCTGCTCCTCGCCGGCTTCATCATCGGTTCGCTCGGCGTCCTCAACGACGTGACCATCACCCAGGCGGCGTCGGCGTTCGAGCTGGCGGCGCTCGATCCCACGGCCTCGCGCCGGAAGGTGTTCTCCTCCGCGATGCGGGTCGGCCGCGACCACATCGCCAGCACCGTCTACACCCTGGTGCTGGCGTACGCCGGTGGCGCCCTGCCCCTGCTGCTGCTGTTCAGCGTCGCCGGCCGGTCCATCTCGGACGTCCTCACCGGCGACGCCGTCGCCATCGAGGTGGTGCGGGCGTGTGTGGGCGGCATCGCGCTCGCTCTGTCCGTTCCGCTCACCACCGGCATCGCCGCGCTGCTGGCCCGGCCCGGCGCCCCCGAGCCCGTCGCACGCAAGGGCCGCCATGCCCGGTGACCGGTTCGTCGTCCGCGGGCGACGGCGGGCGGGTGAACGATAGGTATTCTTCCTCTGTTGTCGTCCGGAGCGAGGGATCCGGGATCACGGCACGCGAGATCGAAGGGCAGGGGCCATGTTCTCCGAGCAGCACGGGCCTGCCGGCGCACCACCAGGAAGTAGCAGCAAAGGTACATCGGTCGCTCTGGAGACCGACTGGGACCGGGAGGAGCCGTCGGTCCTCCTGATCGAGGACGACGCCGGCGACGCACTCATCGTCGAGGAACTGGTGGCGGACAGCGCGCAGGGCATGCGCCTGGAATGGGTCCAGACGATGGCCGCGGCCCGCGCGGAGCTGGCCGACGGACTGCCCGACTGCATCCTGCTGGACCTGCATCTGCCCGACGCGCAGGGCATGGACGCGCTGGCCCGGGTGCAGCAGTACGCCGCCGGCGTTCCGGTCGTGGTGCTCACCGGCCTCGCCGAGGAGCAGACGGGGCTGGCGGCGGTGACCGCCGGCGCGCAGGACTATCTCGTCAAGGGTCGGGTGGAGCCGGACATGTTCGGCCGGACCGTGCGCTACGCGATCCAGCGCAAGCAGGCCGAGCATGCCGCCGTCGCGCTGCAGGCCAGCCGGCTGCAGGCGCGGGAGAACGCCCGCCTCGAACGCGGCCTGCTGCCGTCGCCGATGCTGCGCGGCACGGGCGACGTGGACGTCGTGGCCCGCTACCGGCCCGGGCGCGAGCAGTCCCTGCTCGGCGGCGACTTCTACGACGTCGTGCAGACCGAGGACGGCACGGTGCACGTGCTCATCGGCGACGTCAGCGGGCACGGCCCCGACGAGGCCGCACTCGGGGTGAGCCTTCGGATCGCCTGGCGCACCCTCGTGGTCACCGGCGTCACCGGGGTCGCGCAGTTGCAGAAGCTCGAGCAGATCATGGTCGCCGAACGGGCGAACGAGCGGCACTTCGCCACCCTCACCAGCCTCGCCATGTCGCCGGACCGGCGCCGGGTGCAGGTGATGCGCGCCGGGCATCCGGGCCTGCTGCTGCACAGTTCCCAGGGGGTGGACTGGGTCGAGGCGCCCGGCGGACCCGCCCTCGGACTGCTGCCCGGCGTCTCGACGTGGCCCGTGCACGAGCTGGAACTGCCGGAAGGCGGCGGCATCGTGATGTTCACCGACGGGCTGTTCGAAGGCCGGATCGGCGACGGCGGCGAACGCCTCGGCGAGGAGGGCCTGCTGCGGCTGGCCCGCGAGGAGGGCCACCTGGCGCCCGAGGCGTTCGTCGACACCCTGATCGACCGGGCCGAGGCGCTGGCGGAGAGTCACGGAGGACTCGCCGACGACGTGGCCGTGGTACACGTGCGCTGGAGCGAGAAGGTGACGAAGCAGTCATGAGAGACCCGTCGATGCCCGAACCCAAGGTCGAGCGGGTGCGCTCGCGGCTGACGGTCCAGAGCTGGTTCCAGGTCGCCTTCGCGGTCCTTGCCGTGTTCGTCGTTCTCGGCACCATCGTGGGCGGCTACTTCATCCAGCGCACGGTCCAGATCACGGACGAACTGGTCGACCAGATCCAGCCGGCCCGCGCCGAGGCGTACCGCCTGCAGGCGGCGCTGCTGGATCAGGAGACCGGCGCCCGCGGCTACGCCGCCACCGCCGACGTCGAATTCCTCGAGCCGTACCTGACGGGCAAGCGGATCGAGCAGGATGCCGCGGACCGGATGCGGGAGTTCACCGCCGGCCATCCGGAACTGCTCGCCGCCGTCGACGAGATCGAGGCGGCGGCGGCGGCGTGGCGCGCCGACTACGCCGACCCGCTCGTCGCGAGCGTCGTCCCCGGCGTCCCCCAGCCCGTGGATCCCGCGAGCACCGAGCGGGGCCGGACCACGTTCGACGCCATGCGCACCCTCTTCGAGGCGCAGAACGCCGAACTCGTCCAGGCCCGCGCAGAGGGCTACGACGACCTCATCCACGCCCGGACGATCCGCAACTCCGTGCTCGTGGCGATGGTGGCGGGATTCCTGCTCACCGGCCTGCTCATGGTGATCCTCGTGCACAACCTCGTCGCCATGCCGCTGGTCAGCCTGCGCGCGGCGACGCGGCGCGTCGTCGCGGACGGCAACTTCGACCAGCACATCCGCCCCCAGGGCCCGAAGGACATCCGGGCCCTGGCCCAGGACGTCGAAGCCATGCGCGGGCGCATCGTGTTCGCGCTCGCGGCCGCCCACACCCAGCACCAGCGCCTCGCCAGCCAGAAGGCGGACCTCGACGCCCAGGCCGAGGAACTGCGCCGCTCCAACGCCGAACTCGAGCAGTTCGCCTACGTCGCTTCCCACGACCTGCAGGAGCCGCTGCGCAAGGTCGCCTCCTTCTGCCAGCTGCTCGAGAAGCGTTACGGCGACAAGCTCGACGAACGGGGCACCCAGTACATCGCGTTCGCCGTCGACGGCGCCAAGCGCATGCAGGTCCTCATCAACGACCTGCTGGCGTTCTCCCGCGTCGGCCGGGTCAACGACGCCCACGTGCGCGTCGATCTGGATCAGCCGCTGGACAAGGCAGTGGCCAACCTCGCCGCCGCCGTCGACGAGTCCGGGGCGCGCATCGAGCGGCCCGAGCAGCTCCCCGAGATCACGGGCGATCCGACCCTGCTGACGATGCTCTGGCAGAATCTGCTGGGCAACGCGATCAAGTTCCGCCACCCCGACCGCGCACCCGTCGTGCGGATCACGTGCGACCGGGTCGACGGTGAGGACGACGGTGACCGGGCGGGCGCCGGCCGCTGGCAGCTGTGCGTCACGGACAACGGCATCGGCATCGACGAGGAGTTCGCCGAGAAGGTATTCGTCATCTTCCAGCGCCTCCACGGCCGCGACGTCTACACCGGCACCGGCATCGGCCTGGCGGTGTGCAAGAAGATCGTCGAGTACCACGGTGGCAGGATCTGGATCGACACCGAGCACACCGGCGGCACCCGGTTCTGCTTCACCCTGCCCGCCCTGCCCGACGAAGAACCCGAAGAGCACGCCCCGGCCGACACCGATCTCGAAGGAGCCCCCGCATGACCCCCGCAGAACCCATCGACGTCCTCCTGGTCGAGGACGACCCGGGCGACGAGCTGATGACCCGTGAGGCCTTCGAGGACAACAAGATCGGCAACGAGCTGCACGTCGTCCGCGACGGCGAGGAGGCGCTGGACTTCCTGTACCAGCGCGGCGAGCACGTCGGAGCGCCGCGTCCCGACCTGATCCTGCTCGACCTCAACCTGCCCAAGTACGACGGGCGCCAGGTCCTCGAGAAGATCAAGTCCGACCCGGACCTGTCCGACATCCCGGTCGTGGTGCTGACCACCTCGGCCGCCGAGGAGGACATCCTGCGCAGCTACCGGCTGCACGCCAACGCGTACGTCACCAAGCCGGTGGACCTCGACCAGTTCATCGGGGCGGTCCGGCAGATCGACGAATTCTTCGTCCAGGTGGTGCGGCTGCCCCGCCGCCGAAACTAGCGATGCCGGCAACTACGGTCGCCGACAACTACGGTCGCCGCTAGATACTCCAGCGCATGGTGACGACGGTCCCGGTGTCGGCCGGGGCCACGGTCGCCGTGTCGGCCAGGGACTTGATCAGCGTGAGACCGTGCCCGCGCGAGCTGGTGCCCGGGTCGGTGTCGTTCGCGCGCCAGCTGCCGCGGTCGATGATGGCGACCTCGACCTGACGGTCGCCCGGGATCAGCGTCGCCTCGAGGTCGAGGGTGCCCGACGCACCGTCGCGGTAGGCGTGCTCGACGGCGTTGGCGAGGGCCTCGTAGCTGGCCAGCAGCACGTCGCGGGTCAGCTCGGGGCGCACGTGCACCGCGTCGAGCCAGCGCTCCAGGGCCCGCCGCAGCACGGTCAGCTGACCGGGCTCGGCGCGCACGCGCCGATAGGCCAGCGTGACCGAGTCGCACAGCGGGGTGTTCTGCGGCGAAAACATCGTCTGTACTCTAACCCGTCGCGCCGGGCGCCATCGGCCACGAGGGTCCCCGGCGGCGGAGGGGTCCGTCAGATCGGTAGCCGCAGCTCCGGCGGCACTTCGATCGTGGGCAGGGGCGGCAGCGGCGGCAGTGTCGGTACCGGGATGTTGAGCCCGGGGATCAGCGGCGGCGGCGGGGCGGTGGCCACCGGCGGGGGCGGCACCACCCGCTCCGTCGTGGACTCCTCGATCGGCGGCACGGTGGTCGTCGTCGGCGCCGGCGCCGGCGCGACGGCAGGCGCCGGCTGCGGGGTCCGCGGCGGCGTCGTCACGATCACCTCGGTCGGCCGGGGCTCCGACTCGTCGTCGCCGGCGAAGGTGTTCTGTGCGCCCAGCGCCAGCCCGATCATGGCCACCACACCCAGGGCGGTGCCGGCCAGCCCGGCCCCGCTGATCTGGCGACCCGACACGTGCGGGCCGGGCGCGGTCGCCGCCCGCTTCCACGCCGGCGTCCGCTCCGGCGGCCCGGCGCTGTCCACCGCGGGTGTCTGGGTCCGCGCGAGCCGCTCGGTGCGCTGCGGCGCCACTCCGCGCGGCGGGACGATGCGTTCGGTCGCCCCCGGCGGGACGATCAGTTCGGTGACCGCCGACGCGGTGGGGCCCGCGGCGACGGCGCGCAGGGCGCCGCCCTTGGCCAGGACGAGTTCGGGTTCGTGCGGCACCACGACGGGCAGCTTCATCCACGTCTCGAGCACCCGGCGCACCAGCCGGACGTGGGCGCCGCCGCCGAGCAGCACGATCGTCTCGGGCCGGGCGCCGGACCGGTGCACGACGTCGCGCAGGAACCGCGCGGAACCCTCCACGAGCGGGGTGATCAGCGGGTCGAAGGTCTCGAGGGACATGAGGATCACGCCGGCGGTGCCCGGCACGGCGACGGCGTCGCTGCCGGACAGCTGTTCCTTGGCCGTGCGGCACTGGGCGACGAACTCCTCGTCCTCCGGGTCGTCGGGTCGCCACACCCCATCCGCGCCGAGCTGGTGCAGGCGCACCGCGTCGTCGAACAGGCGGCCGGAGACGGTCCTGGTGCGTTCGGTGTGCACGGCACCGGTGGTGCGGTCGACGACGGTGACGGTGAGCCCGGAGGCACCCAGGTCGTAGAGCACCGCGACGTCACCGGGGAGCTCGCCGGTGGCCCGCAGGTAGGCCAGGGCCGCCTCGGACTCGCCGACGAGGGTGTAGCGGTCGAGTCCCTGCTCGGCCATCGCGGCGCGGAGCCGCTCGGCGTCGGCGGCGTCGCGGTACACCAGGCCCACCCGCTCGACGGTGTCGCCCGCGATGCCGGCCTGCACGAGCACGCCCACGGTCTGCGCCGCGAGCCGTGCCGGATCGTCCTGCCTGGTCTCCACCACCTGGAACTGGTAGCCCGCGGCGGGCGCGGCCGGATCGATCGGACGAACGATCCGGACGGCACTCGTCCCTGCGGTCACCCCGAGAACCGAACTCATCAGCCGCCTTCTGATTGTGTTTTGCGCCGCACATCCACCCCCGGCGCATCCCGACCGCCCGATGCTACCGAACGGTCCGGACACGCCCACCCGGCGAATCGGACACACGCCGTCACAATCGGACGAGCGACCCGTGTGCTGCCTAGGATCGAGCGATGCGGGTTCTGTACGTCTGTACCGGGAACATCTGCCGATCGCCCACCGCCGAGCTGTTGACCACCGCATACGCGACGGAAACCGGCCGGAGTGAGCTGTCCGCGCACAGCGCCGGCACCCGCGGCATGGTCGGGCGGCCCATGGAGCCGACAGCCGCGCTCGTCCTGCGCCAGCTCGGCGGCGAGCCCGACGGTTTCGTCGCCCGGCGCCTGTCGCCGCACATCGCCCAGGACGCCGACCTGGTGCTCACGATGGCCGAGTCGCATCGGGGGGCCGTGCTGCAGGCGGCGCCGCGGATGCTCAAGCGGACGTTCACGCTGCGCGAGGCCGCGCGGCTGCAGCAGCTCAGCGGCGCCGAGACCGTCGCCGAGCTCGCCGCGGCCCGGGCGCAGTTCCCCGCGCCCGGACCGGAGGACGTCACAGATCCGATCGGTCTGGACGAGGACACGTTCGTCGCCGTCGGGACCGAGATCGCCGATCTGCTGCTACCGCTGCTCGCCCGGATCCACGACTGACCCGTTGCGCGGGCCCTGCATGGGCGACGGCGCGACGGGCCGCGACACCGCCGTCGGCACCGCCTGCTCGCGGTAGGCGGGGTCGGCGGTGTACGCCTGCGGGGCCCGGTAGTGCTGTCCCGGCTGCGCGTCGTCGTGGTCCGTCCCGCCCCGGTGCGGCTGCTCCGGCCGGTACGGTTCCGGCCGGTTCTGCTCCTCGCGGTAGCGGCGTCCGCCGGTGGTCTGTGCAACAGGACCCGGCTCCACGGGAGCCGACCCGGCCGGGGCGGGCGTCGACGCAGCGGCCGTGGCCTTCTTCGCCGACTCGTCGGACTCGTAGTAGTACCGGTACTCGTAGGCGCCGCGGCCCTTGTTCGGCGTCATCGTGATGATGGTGCCGAGCAGGTGCGCGCCGGCGCTGCCCAGGTTGCCGACCGCGCGGCTGAGCTGCTCGCGGGTGGTCTTGCCGTGGCGAGCGATGAGCAGCGCGCCGTCGGTGGCCGCGGCGAGCACGACCGAGTCGGTGACGGGCAGGACCGGCGAGCCGTCGATGATCACGTACTCGAAGCGCGCCCGCAGGTGGTCGATGACGTGCTTGGCGGTTTCGGAGCCGAGCAGCTCGCTGGGGTTGGGCGGCAGCGCCCCGGAGGCCAGCACCCACAGGCCCTCGTACTGGCTGGGCTGCAGCACGTCCTCCAGACCGGCCTGGCCCGACAGCACGGTGCTGAACCCGACGTCGCCGACGACCCCGAGGTACTTCGACACCCGCGGCCGGCGCAGGTCACCCTCGACGAGCACCACGGAATGGCCGGCCTCCGCGAGCACCAGCGCGGTGTTGATGGCCGTGGTGGTCTTGCCCTCGGCCGGCAGGGCGCTGGTGACGACGATGACGCGCGGCGGGTTGTCGACGTCGAGGAACTTGAGGTTGGTGCGCATCTCCCGGTACGCCTCCGCGCTGCCGGAGTTCGACTCCTGGAAGTCGATCGCCGCATGCTCCTGCCGCTCCTTGTCGAGGGGGATGGTGCCCACCAGGCCCGTCCCGGCGAGCTCCTCGACCGTCTTGCGGTCCTTGACGGTGTTGTCGAGCCGGTCGCGCAGCACCGCGAGGGCGATGCCGAGGAGCACGCCGACGGCGAGGCCGAGCGCGAGGTTGCGCTTCGTCTTCGGCGACACCGGGGTCACCGGGGTGTCGGCGTGCTGCTCGACGACGACCCGCGCGGTGGGCTCACCGCCGTTCTCGGGGGTCTCGAGCTCGCGCGCCATGACGACGAACTCGTCGGAGAGGGCGTTGGCGAGGTCCCGGGCCCGCTCCGGCGACTCGTCGTCGACCTTGACGTCGACGAGGACGGTGTCCGGGGCGGACGACGCGGTGACCTTTCCGGCGAGCTGCGACGGCGTGACGTCGGACAGGCCGAGCCGGTCGAGGGTGCGCTGCGCCAGCGTGGTGCCGGTGAGCAACTTGGTGTAGGAGGCGACGCGCTGCTGCGAGAACAGGTTGCCCTGGTAGATCTCGTTGACTGAGGCCCCGGAGGAGGTGGAGACGAACAGCCGGGTGCTCGCCTGGTAGATCGGGGTGGTGAGCAGGGAGGCTCCGAGCGCACCGAGTACCGCCACCACGGTCGTCACGGCGACGATCTTCCATCGCGCCTGCAGGATGCGTAGGTAGTCGTGTACTTCCATTACGGTGTCTCCCTCGTTGCTGTGACACTGTCGGTGCACCCTACGGGCGCGGAAATCTGTCGTTCGGTCAGGTGCCGGGCGAGCGTGGGGCCGATCAGGGCCAGCGCGCCGGGGGTGGTCAGGTCGGAGTGCGGGTAGGGCACGTCGTGCTCGGCGACGCGGCGGACGTGGCGCCGCCAGCTCGCCGCGAGGTCGGGTCCGGTCTGCCCGCCGGGCCGGGCCCGGAACAGCAGCGCGTCGCCGTCGAGGACGCGGGGGGTGTGCGCGGTGACGGCCTCCTCCAGCGCGGCGCCCGCGGCCAGAGCCCGCTCCCGGATCTCGGCGACGAACGTCGGCGGCAGGCCGGGCACCTCGAGCTCGACGACGGGCTCGTCGGGCAGCGCCGCGACGTCCGGGAGGGTGTCGGGGGTGAGCGTGTCGAGCAGGATCAGCGACGCCACCTGCTGCCCCGCCTCGTGCAGTTGCACGGCCATCTCGTGCGCGATGGTGCCGCCGAGGGACCAGCCCAGCAGGTGGTAGGGGCCCTCCGGCTGGACGGTGCGGATCCGGTCGACGTAGCGGGCGGCGAACTCGGCGACGGTGCGCGGCAGCGGCGCGAGCCGGGTGGCCTGCAGCCCGTACAGCGCGACTCCGGGCAGGTGCGGCGCGAGTCCCGTGTAGCACCACGACATTCCGCTGATCGGGTGGACGCAGAACAGCGCGGTGCCGCCGGGGCGCCCCGCGAGCGGCACCAGCGTGGCGAGCGGGTCGGTGTCGTCGCCGCCGTGGTCGATCCGGTCGGCGAGGTCGGCGACGGTGGGTGCGGTGAGCAGCCATTCGAGCGGGACGTCGCGGCCGAGTTCGGCCCGCAGGTCGGCGGCGACGGCGACGGCCCCGAGCGACGTGCCACCGAGGTCGAAGAACCCGAGGTCGGCGGACACCGATCCGGGGGGCCGGCCGAGGTGCCGGGCGAACACGGCGGCGACCGTCTCGGCCGTCGCCCCGTCGGGTGGCACGAATCCGTCTGCGGGCGAGGCGAAGTCGGGCCGGGGCAGCGCGGCGCGGTCGACCTTGCCGGACGGCAGCAGCGGCAGCGCGTCCACGACGGTGATCGCGGCGGGCCGCAGCGCGCGCGGCAGGTGCGCGGCCACGCGGGTGCGCAGCGCGGCGGCGTCGGCGCTGCCCTGCGCGTAGGAGGCGAGGACGGTTCCGCCCGCGGGGCCGGGCACGGCGACGGTGACGGCGGCTTCGACGCCGTCGGCGGCGGTGAGCACCGCGTCGATCTCGGCGGGTTCGACGCGGATGCCGTGCAGCTGGATCTGCTCGTCGACGCGGCCGAGGACGTCGAGCTCGCCGTCGGCGGTGACGCGCGCGAGGTCGCCGGTGCGGTACAGGCGCGTGCCCGGCTCGCCGTGCGGGTCGGCGACGAATCGTGTTGCGGTGAGCCCGCTTCGGCCGTGGTAGCCGCGGGCCAGGCCCGCCCCGGTCACGTACAGCTCACCGATCACCCCGGCCGGGACGGGGTGCAGGCGCGCGTCGAGGACGTGGGCGGTGGCGCCGGCGACGGGGGCGCCGACGGTGGGCCGGGCGCCGGGGTCGAACGGCCCGCCGAACGACACGGCGATCGTGAACTCGGTGGGCCCGTACCCGTTGAGCAGGCGGTGCCGCCGCCAGCGTTCGACGACGGGCGCGGTGAGCGCCTCGCCCTCGGACAGGACGGTGACCGGGCGCCCCAGCGCGTCCGGGTCGAGGGTGGCCAGCACGGTGGGGGTGGCGACCACGTGGGTGACGTGCTCGTCGACGATCAGCCGCTGCAGCGCCGCTCCGGCATAGACGTGGTCGGGGGCGACGACGAGGGTCGCGCCGTGCGCGTGGGCGGCGAGCAGTTCGAACACCGACGCGTCGAAGGTGTGCGACGCCGCGTGCAGCACCCGACTGCCCGGCGCGACGCCGAGGACGTGCCGCTGCGCGTCGACGACGGCGGTCAGGCCGCGGTGCGGCACGGCGACACCCTTGGGGGTGCCGGTGCTCCCGGACGTGTAGATCAGATACGCGGTGTCGTCCGGATGCGGCTCCGCCGCAGTGTCGTCCGGATGCGGCTCCGCCGCAGTGTCGTCCGGATGCGGCTCCGCCGCAGTGTCGTCCGGATGCGGTTGCGGCGCAGGGATTTCCCGCGCCTCCCACTCGCCGGTCAGGTCCACCCAGTCGATGCCCTCCCCCACCGGTTCGGCACCTGCCACGGTCAACCCGACGGTGGCGCCGCTGTCGCGCAGGACGGTCTCGACGCGGGCGGGCGGCTGCGCCGGGTCGACGGACACCCACGCCGCGCCGGTCCGGGCGACGGCCCACACCGCGAGCGGCCAGCATTCCCCGCGCGGCACGGCCACGGCGACCACGTCGCCGCGGGTCACGCCGCGGGCGCGCAGTTCCCCGGCGACGACGTCGGCGCGGGCGGCGAGCCCGGCGTAGGTCCAGGCGACGGCCCCGGCCCGCACGGCGATGGCGCCGGGGTGCGTGCGGGCGGTGGCGGCGAGGAGCTGCGGCAGCGTGCGCGGCGCCGCGGCGGGCGCGGACAACGGCGCCGGCGCGGAGGCGGCGAGGTCGCCGACGGCGGTGCCGGGGTCGGCGAGCGCGGCGCCGAGCAGCGCGACGTAGTCGTCGAGCAGCGCGCCGGCGGTGGCGGGGTCGAACAGGTCGGTGGCGTACACGAGACGCACGTCGATGCCGCCGTCGCCGTCGTGTTCGGTGACGTCCCAGGTGAGGTCGAACTGCGCGGCCGGGGTGCCGGCGTCGAATTCGCGCACGCGCAGGCCGGGCAGCTGCGGCAGGTCCTCCCCCGCGGGCACCGTGCGGTGGGCGAGCAGCACCTGGAACAGCGGATGGTGGGTGCCGCGGGCCGGCGCGACCCGCGCGACGACCCGGTCGAACGGGACGTCCGCGTGCGCGAGGGCGTCGAGGTCGGTGGTGCGGATGCGACGCAGCAGGTCCCCGAACGGCTCGTTCCCGGCGACGGTCGTGCGCAGGGTGAGGGTGCCGACGAACATGCCGACGAGGGCGTGCAGGCGCGGGTCGGCGCGCCCGGCGACAGCGGTGCCGACGGCGATGTCGGCGCGGCCGCTGCGGCGGGCGAGCAGCGCGGCGAGCGCCGCGTGCAGCACCATGAAGCCGGTCGCGTCGTGGGCCCGCGCGACGTCGCGGAGGCGGCGGTGGGTGCCGGCGTCGAGGTGGGCGGTGACGGCGCCGCCGCGGTGGCTGGGCCGCGCGGGCCGGGGCCGGTCGGTGGGCAGCGGCAGCGGTGTGTCGGGCAGGCCCGCGAGAGTCGTTGCCCAGTGGTCGAGTTGGCGGGCGGCGAGGCTGTCCGGGTCCGCGGGGTCGCCGAGCAGGTCGCGTTGCCAGCGGGCGTAGTCGCGGTAGCGCACGGGCAGCGGCCACCAGATCGGTTCCGCCCCGGCGAGGCGGGCGGCGTAGGCGTGCTGCAGGTCCGTCAGCAGCGGCGCGACGGAGCCGCCGTCGAACGCGATGTGGTGGACCGCGGCGGCGAGCACCCATTCGTGGGCGCCGAGTTCGATCAGCCGGATCCGCAGCGGCGCGTCGGCGGTGAGGTCGAACGGCGCGGTGATCACCTCGGCGACGGCGGCGGCCGGGTCGGTGCCCGGAACCGCTTCGAGCACAGGCGGATCGACCTCGACCGCGACGCCGTCGGGGTAGGCGGTGCGCAGGATCTCGTGCCGGGCGGCGACGTCGGCGACGGCCGCGGCCAGCGCGGCGGTGTCGAGGTCGCCGGTCAGGTGCAGCGCGACGGGCACGGTGTAGGCGGCGCTGCCGGGCTCGGCGCGGCCGAGGAGCCACAGTCGCTGCTGCGCGGGTGCAAGCGGGGTGGGGGCGTCGTCGTCGTAGCGGCGCAACGGGATCCGGGTGCGGTCGCCGTCGCGGATGTGGGCGGCGAGTGCCGCGAGGGTCGGTGCCTGCAGCACGGCGCGGGCGGGCACGTCGGTGCCGAAGGCGTCGGCGAGGCGGGCGGCGAGGACGACGGCGGACAGCGAGTCACCGCCGGCGGCGAAGAACCCGGCGTGGATGTCGGGCCGGGCGCCGAGCACGCTCTCGGCGACGGTGACGACGAGGTCCTCGACGTCGGTGAGCGGCCGGTCGTCGGCGGGCGCGTCCCCGGCGGTGTCGAGGTCGCGCAGGGCTGCGGTGTCGAGTTTGCCGTTGACGGTGGTGGGCAGTTCCGGCAGCAGCCGCAGCCGCGTCGGCATGCGGTGCGGCGGCACCACGTCGGCGAGCCCGACGAGCACGCGGCTCGGCTCGACACCCGGATCGGCGGCGGCGAAGGCGACGAGCGCACCGCCCGCGGCCAGCGCGACGGCGTGCCGGATGCCGGGCTGCGCGAGCAGGGCGGCCTCGAGTTCCCCGGGTTCGATGCGCACGCCGCGGACCTTGAGCTGCCGGTCGGTGCGGCCCCGGAAGGCGAGGGTGCCGTCGGGACGGCGGTGCACCAGGTCGCCGGTGCGGTAGCGGCGGGTGCCGCCGGGGGCGGCGACGAACCGCTGCGCGGTGAGCGCGGGGGCGCCGAGGTAGCCGAGCGCGACGGACGCCCCGGCCAGGTACAGCTCGCCGACGGCGTCGTCGGGCACCGGGCGCAGGCGGGCGTCGAGCACGTGCGCGACGGTGCCGGGGACGGGCCGGCCGATGCCGCCGCGGCCGTCGACGTCGGTGAGGGTCGCGACGATGGTGGCCTCGGTGGGTCCGTACGCGTCGAGCATGTGCCGGCCGTCGGTCCAGCGGGCGGCGAGCGCCGGCGGCAGGGTTTCGCCGCCGGACGCGACGACCCGCAGGTCGGGCAGCTCGTGCGGGTCGAGGGTGCCGAGCACCGCCGGGGTGGACAGGTAGTGGGTGATGCGCTGCGCGCGCAGCAGCCGCTGCAGGTCCTCCCCCGCGTACACCTCCGGCGGGGCGACGACGAGGGTCGCGCCGGTGGTGTGGGCGAGCAGGATCTCGAGCAGGGCCGCGTCGAACGCCGGATGGTAGCCCTGCAGCACGCGGTCGCCGGGTCCCACGCGGTAGCGGCGGACGGCCTCGGCGGCAAGCGGGGCGAGGCCGGCGTGGGTGACGGCGACGCGCTTGGGCGCCCCGGTCGAGCCCGAGGTCGACACGACGTACGCGACGTTCGCCGGCGCCGGGCCGGCCGCGTCGGGGGCGCCGGTGAACGCGGCGCCGGTCTTGGTGATCGCCCACAGCCGCAGCACGTACTCGAGGCCGCGGGGCCGGTCGATGGGCACGACGGTGCCGGGGCCGGCGCCGGCGGCGCGCAGTTCGTCGGCGAGCGCGTCGGAGCGGGCGTCGAGTTCGCGGTAGGTCAGCGCGGTGTCGCCCTCGCGCAGGGCTTCCCGGTCGGGGTGCGCGGCGGCGGTGGCGCGCAGCAGGTCCGGCAGGGGTCGGGCCGGGGCGGGGGCGGCGCCGGTCAGCGGCGCGGCGGGACGGTCGACAGGCAGGTCGCCGACGGTGGTGTCGGGCGCGGCGACGAGGTGCCGCAGGACGGCGACGAACCGGTCCGCGAGCCGCCGCGCGGTGGGTCCGGCGAACCGCGACGCGTCGTGCACGAGGGTGCCGGCGTAGCCGTCCGCGGCGGGCGCGAACGCGAACTGCAGATCGAATTTCGTTGCGCCGCGGACGATCTCCTCGGCCTCGACGGTGAGGTCCCCGATCCGGGTGGGGGCGAGGGTGAAGTCCTGCAGGGCGAGCGCGACCTGCGGGGCGCGGCCGGGCAGGCCGGCGAGGATCTGCTCGTAGGGCACCCCGGCGTGGTCGAGGGCGGCGACGTCGAAGTCGCGGACCTGCGCGAGGAGCCCGGCGAACGGCATGTCGGGTTCCACGCGGGCGCGCAGCACGAGGGTCTCGAGGAACGGGCCGACGAGGTCCTCGACCTGCGCCCAGCGGCGGGCGGAGACCACGGCGGCGACGGCGACGTCGTGTCCGGCGCCGACGCGGGCGAGCAGCACCGACAGCGCGGCGTGCAGCACCATGAACTCGGTGGCGCCGTGGGCCCGCGCGAGCTCTGCGATCCCGGCGCGCACGTCGGCGGGCACCTCGAACGCGACGGTCCCGGCCTCCTGCTCCGACGACTCCGTCTCCGAACACCCTGCCTGCGTGGGTAATTCGACCGGATCGAGCCCGTCGAGGGCGCGCCGCCAGTGCGCGGCGTCCGCCTCCGGGATCCCGCGCGCCTGTTCCCACAGGGCGTAGTCGGCGTACTGCAGCGGCAGCGGCTCCCACCGCGGCGCCTGCCCGGCCGCGCGGGCGGCGTAGGCGACGGCGAGGTCGCGCAGCAGCGGCGCGAGCGACGCCCCGTCCGCCGCGGCGTGGTCCACGGTCAGGCGCAGGCGCCGTGGTGTCGTTTCGGTCCCCTCGAGGTCCCAATGGACACCACGGTCCGCCAGGACCTGATGCGGACCCTGCTCGTCGACGACGATGCGGGTGCGCAGGATCTCGTGCCGCGCCACGACGTCGCCGAGCGCGGTCTCGAGGGCGGGCACGTCGAGCGGGCCGGTCAGGCGCACGTCGGCGCGCAGCAGGTAGGCGTCGGGGTCGAGGCGGCTGAGCCCCCACAGGCGACGTTGCGCGCGGCTGAGCGGGATCCGGGCGGGGCGCGGGTGGACGGGCACCGGCCCGGCCTCGACGTCGAGTCCGCCGGCGTCGAGCGCGGCGGCGAGCCCTTCGACGGTGGGGTTCTCGAAGATCAGCCGCAGCGGCACGGCGACGCCGGTCTCCTCGCGCAGCCGGCCGACGAGCACGGTCGCGAGCAGCGAGTTGCCGCCGACGGCGAAGAAGTCGTCGGTCCTGCCGACCGGGGAGTCGAGCAGTTCGCCGTAGACCCGCGCGACGAGCGCCTCGGTCCCGGTGCCGGGCTCGTCGCGCCCGCCGAGGTCGGGGGCGGGCAGCCGCGCGACGTCGAGCTTGCCGTGCGCGGTGCGCGGCACCGCGTCGAGCGGCACGACGACGACGGGCACGAGGTGGGCGGGCAGGCTCTGCCGCAGCCGCCCGCGCGCGTCCTCGGCGTCGACGCCGGCGGGCACGACGTAGGAGACGAGCGCCCCGTCGCGCACGACGGTCGCGGCCTGCTCGACGCCGGGCACGGTCCGCAGCGCGGCGTCGACCTCGCCCGGTTCGATGCGCACGCCCCGCAGCTTGACCTGATCGTCGCTGCGCCCCACGAACCGCAACGCGACCCCGCCGCCCGTGCGCGTTTCTGGTAGCTCCGACGACCGGAAACGCGCACGGGCCCAGCGGGCCAGGTCGCCCGTGCGGTACCGGCGACGACCGCCGTCGGCGGCGACGAACCGCGTCGCGGTGCGGCCCGGGTCGTCGCGGTACCCGTCGGCGAGCCGCTCCCCCGCCAGGTACAGCTCCCCGGCCACGCCGGTGGGCACGGGCCGCAGCCGTTCGTCGAGCACGACGGCCTGGACCCCGCGCACGGGGGTGCCGATCACGACGTCCGCGCCGGGCGCCAGCGGCGACGAACAGGTGGCGAAGACGGTGGCCTCGGCGGGGCCGTATCCGTTGTAGAGGCGACGGCCCGCACCCCACCGGGCGACGAGCTCGTCGCTCACGGCCTCGCCGCCCAGCATGAGCACCCGCAGGTCGGGCAGCGCCCGCGGCGGCACGGTCGCCAGCGCCGACGGGGTGACGCACGCGTGCGTGATGCGCTCGCCGGCGAGCAGGTCGGCGAGGGCGTCGCCGCCGTACGCGTCGGGCCCGGCGACGACGAGGGTCGCGCCGGCGGTGCCCGCGACGAGCAGCTCGAGCATCGCCGCGTCGAAGCTCGGCGACGCGACGTGCAACATCCGGTCGCCGGGCGCGGCGGCGAACCGCTCGGCGAGGTCCTCGGCGAGGGCGCTCACCCCCCGGTGGGTGATGGTGACGCCCTTGGGGTTTCCACTGGTACCGGAGGTGAACACCAGGTAGGCGGGCGCGCCGGCGCCCGGGCCGGCCCCCTCGACACCGTCA